>NZ_LFND01000011.1 GCF_001045465.1 Chryseobacterium angstadtii | reverse complement strand
ACCTGGCTGTCGATTTCACCTAACTCAATACGGTGACCACGGATTTTAACCTGGTGATCGATTCTTCCCAAGTATTCGATATTACCGTCCGGCAACCACCTTCCCAGGTCTCCTGTGCGGTACATTTTAGTGCCTTCTGCAAAAGGATTGTCTACAAATTTTTCGGCAGTAAGGTCTGCTCTGTTTAAATAGCCTCGGGCTAAACCGGAACCTGCAATATACAGCTCGCCGCTTACTCCGATGGGAACTAAATTTTTATTGGAATCTAAAATGTAAATCTCTGTGTTGGCAATAGGTTTACCGATATTATTGGTGTTATTGCCCTTATTCACAATAGAAGTTACCGTTGTTTCCGTAGGCCCGAATGAGTTAATAAGCAGGAAAGCTCCGGCCTTTAATTTATGATACAGATTCAACGGCAGACTTTCTCCTCCTGAATTCAGTATTCTCACCGTATCGGCTTGGGTAATATCTATACTCTGCAATAATGAAGGAGTAAGATGTACATAAGAAACATGATGATCCGAAAGCTTTTGAAGAAATGCTTTTTCATCAAGCAATAGTTTATCTTTTATTAAGAGAAGGCTGTTTCCATTTAAAAGAGCAAGAAATATCTGCTCTACAGAAGCATCAAATACGTAATTGGCTGACTGAAGAAGAACATCATTCTCATTTAATCCATAACGGCTGTACAAATCTGAAATTAAATTGACAACGCCTTTATGCTCTATCATCACTCCTTTTGGATTTCCTGTAGTTCCTGAGGTATAAATGATGTAGGCCAGATCATCAGATTTTACGACAGCCTCTGGATTTTGTACTGAATACTGATTCTCTGATGTTTTAAATTCTGATAAGAAAGCCTCATCAATATTCACTTTAGCCTGAGTATCTGCCAGAATATAATCTGTTCTTTCCTGAGGATAATCGGGAGATATTGGTACGTATGCCGCCCCTGATTTTAAGATCCCAAGAATGGAAATAATCATATTCTTACCACGGGGCTGCTGAATGCCGATTAAATCACCCGGCTGGATATCATACCGCGCTCTAAGGAAGTGGGCAAGCCTGTTAGCCTGTTCGTTTAATTCTTTGTAAGTAAGTTTTGTTCCTTCATCAATCAAAGCTGTATGATCCGGAGTTGTATCTGTCTGCTTCTCGAATAAACTTACAATGGTTTCCGTTTCAGGATAAGCTGTTTCGGTAGCATTAAAGCTTTCCAGTAGCAGTTCTTTTTCTTGTGATCCTAAATAATCTATTCCGGATAAAGCTTCATCGGGAGAATGCACCAAAGCATCCAGTAAATTTTTAAAATGGCCGATGAATGAAGAGATCATCTCTTTTTCATAAATATCGGTATTGAATGCCGTAACCAATGTTAAAAATGAGCCCCGGTTTATCACCTCGAAATTAAGGTCAAATGCTCTGTGTCTTGATCCGAACTCTTCTATTTCATCACTAAACATTAAACGGTCTTCAGCACCTTCTTTAATATAGTCCTGAAACACTACTGTAATATCGAATAATGGATTTCGGCCTGTATTATTAGTTAACTGCAAATCTTCCACCAGCATTTCGAAAGGATAATCCTGATGGGAAAATGCCTGGGTAAAAGATTCTTTAGTCTTTCTGAATACCTCAGAAAATGTATCTTCTTCAGGGTTGATTACATTATTCAGGGCTATGGTGTTAACAAAAAGTCCCAGCATTTCATTAACATCAGGATGGTTTCTTCCCGACGTAAATGTTCCCAGCGTAATATCTCTTTCTGAAGTATATTTATTCAATAATATATTGATCACACTTAATACCCCTACATACAGTGTTCCCTGATTAAGCTTTGAAAAAGCATCCAGCTTTTGGGTAAGTGCCTTTGAAATGTCTGTCTTTAAAGTAAAACTGTTAAACGTTGTTACATGAGGCCTGGATAAAGAGGACGGTAAATCTAATACAGGGATCTTTTTCGATAACAGATTCAGCCAGTAATTTCTGGAATTATTATAACTTCCGTTTTCAATATTAGACTGCTTCCAATACGTGTAGTCCAGGTACTGTAATGCCGGAGCTTCCGGGTTTTCCGAATTGGATAAGGCATTATAATAATCAAAGATTTTCTGTTTCAGCAGAACAGACGATACTCCATCCGTAATAATATGATGGAAAATAAAGTACAGTACCGTTTTGTCTTTTAGTTCAAAAATAACACATCTCAGCAAAGGCCCTTTACTCAGATCAAAAGCAAAGGAATTTAAATGACCAATCTTTTCTTCGATTAATTTTTCACCCTCTTTTTCTTCTTTATAATTAATAATATCTATATCAAAAGTATGCCCGTCCTGATCCTGAATAACCTGTCTCACTTCTCCCTCATTGCTGAGCCTGAATACTGTTCTGAAAATTTCATGATCATGAACCAGCTGTACAACGGCGGATCTTAAAATATCTGTATCATATTCCACCGGAGTCTCTACGGGATATTGAAGATGATAGGCTTTAGATCTTTCTTCCGTAATGCTTTGCAGCCATAATCTCTTTTGGGCATCTGAAACAGGATGATCATTGCTGGTGGAAGTGTTTTTTGTAATTCTGTTAGAGCTATGCTTTAAAATGTAAGAGATGATTTCCTGTTTATACACCTTAATTTGATTGATAAGATCTTCCTCCACATCGTCTTTGGTATCAATAACAAGGTTATCATTTTTTACAGATAAATGAATATTTCTAATTTTTAGTTCTTCTAATAATTGTAACATATAAAAAATTGTATAGGAAATTTGAATTTATATTATAATCGTTTTGCGGTCCTCGTTGCTGCTCGGAGCGGCTTCTGTGTTTGAGACATAGAGTATCATATCTATGTGAAGCGCGAGTCCTTTGATGGTAGGCGAAGTGTAGAGATCCTGAGGGGTCAGCTTCAGGTCGAATTTTTTATTGATATTCTTCAGAATTGTCATTGCCTTCAATGAATCTCCTCCAAGTTCAAAAAAATTGTCTGCCGTTCCTACTTTTTTAGGTTCAAAGAATGTATTAAAGGTTTCGCACAGCACTATTTCGGTATGTGAAGCCGGTTCTACATATTCTTTGGTATTGGCAGGAAGTGAAGAGGCTGTTTCTGCTCTGCTGTTGGTTGTTTTAGAATGATACTGAAGGTAATTATTAGGGTTCCTTACAGAGGTAATAACCTGTTGGCTATCCAACTGAGAAAATAATGTAGCTTCAAGTGTTTTAATAAGCTGGCTGCTATTAATCCCACTTTCGCTGAACCCGTCCAGATTGATACATTTCCAGTTTTTAAGTTCTGGTTTTCCTGTAATAAAATAATCCATATAAGAATTAGAAACAGAATACGCTCCGAAAGTCTGTCCGCCCAATATGGATGACAGACTGGAAGTTACCCAGACAAATCCCGGATTTCTGCTGACAAAAGTTTGATACAAATTCCGGATTCCTTCTATTTTAGATGAAAACTGTTCTTTTAAAACTTCTATATCAAGATTTTCAACCAGTGCCAATGATTCCGGAGACGGATTTCCGGCAAGATTTAATACTCCGTCTATTTTACCATACTTTTCTTCAATACGCTGTACAGCTGTGTTAAAAGATTCCAGATCAGAAATATCCGAAGGGTAATAAGATACTTTATTTCCTAATTTACTTTTAATGTCTTCATCAAGATCTTTAACATCCTTTCTTCCCATGATGATCACCTTTGCATTCTGATCATAGAAATATTGAGTCAATACCTTCCCTATTTTCCCTGCACCACCTATGATTAAAATCACTTTAGAATCGAAATCGATCCGCTGTTCGCTATCCGGTGAAATTCTTTCATAAAACGGGACATATCTTTTCCCGTCTTTATAAGCTACAACGGGATTGGAAAAATTGTACTCTATTTCATCCATTACCTCATGAGCCGATGCTTGAGAAGAAACATCTAAAAGTGAACTGTAAATATTTTCATTTTCCTGCGCACAGACATACAATTGGTTAAATGATGACAGCAAAGCCGTATTTTTTATTGCATGGGAATCCATATCATTGAATGTTCCCAAAACCGTAATTTTTGAATGAGTGGCTCCTTCATTTGAAATAAGGAACTTACTCACTGTATTAAACAGGCTAAAAAGTGAGAGCATTGATTCAAAATCATCATGATGAATATCCCAATTGAAAATGATCTGGCTATAATGATTCTCATCTTTTTCAATTTGACTCAAAAATATTTTCACCTTTTCGACATCAATACTTTGATCTTCATTTAAAAAGCTGCTTTTTTTAGCTTCAGCAAAATGATATTTTCTATTTTTTATTTCCTGAATGATGTTCTCTGAAAGAATTCCGGCATCAGAAAAAATAAGGTACGCCTCCTCTGTCTGTTCTTTTTCTTTACGAAGCTCACTTTCTTTCCATTTTCTTTGATATAAAAAGTCCGGAGAAGAAGGCTGATCACCTATTACAAATCTTTTAAAAGGATTGACATGAAAATCCAGTTTGTTTTTTTCAAAGGCGTAAGTAGGAACAGGAGTTTTCTGTCCTTCTTTATTTTCGTAATATTTTGCCCAGTCTATTTCTATTCCTAGCTGCCACAATTCACCCAAAGCTTCATGAAAAGCCTTTTGTTCCGAACTTTCACCTGCTTTTTTTACTACCTGAATAACTGTATTATTTCTATATGATTTGCTTCTTTTAACGGAATTTGATAAAGTAGGAACTCCTATTTCAATGAATATTTTATCTTTTCCCTCATTCATCGCGCTTTCAATTCCTTCTTCAAAAAGAACCGTGTTAAGCATCTGTTCTTTCCAATATTTAGGGGAAACCGCTTCGCTTTCCGAAATCAGCTTTCCGGTAAGATTTGAAATATAAGGGATCTGAGGTTTTGATAAATTGATTCCGGAGAACAAATTCCCGAATTCTTCTGCTACATCTTCCATCAGGTAGGAATGAAAAGCATGGGATGTTTTCAGAATGGCACAACTGATATTCTTTTCATTTAAAAAAGTAAAGAATTCATCAATATCTTTTTCTTTTCCGGATAGTACCGTGATTTTATCTGAATTGACGGCTGCTACCGAAATAGTATCCGGTACCCAATCTTTTATATTCTGATAAGATGTATTGACCGCCATCATTTTTCCGAATGGGGCCTTATTCATTAATAAAGCTCTTTCTGCAACAAGCAATACTCCTTCCTCAAAAGAAAATACTCCTGAAATACAGGCTGCAACATATTCGCCCAAACTATGCCCGATCATCAGAGAGGGTTGTATTCCCAAATCAATAAGCCATTGTGCCAGGGCGTATTCAATTACAAATAATAAAGGCTGTGTGTATTGGGTCTGATTCATCAATTCAGGATCCGCCGAACTGTTATTATAGCCCAATATCTGAGCGTAATCTATATTGAATCTTTTATTTAAAATACGAAAACCTTCATCAACATATTTTCTAAATCCTTCTTCCTGATGATACAGCTGCTCACCCATCTTAAAATACTGTGAGCCCTGTCCCGGGAAAACAAAAACAACTTCCTGTGAAGATTCTGCTTTCCTGTGGTGCCCTTTTTTGTGATCCAGCCCATTCAGCAATTCTTCCCTGCTATTAAAAACAATAAAGTTTCTGTATTCAAAGCCAGCTCTTCCCGTATTTAGTGAGTACGATATGTCTGAAAGTGAAGTATCATTATTTTCCTGTAAAAAATTTTTTAGTTTGGTAAAATATCGATCTAATGCTTCAGGATTTTTTGCAGAATAGGTCAGGATATGATGATCCGCCATACTCTTTTCCCTTACCACATACTGCTCCGCCTGATAATCTTCCAAAATAGCGTGTGCATTGGTACCTCCTATCCCAAGACTGCTTACGCCTGCAATACGCGGGAGATTATTTTTAGACTCCCAAGGCATTACCTGAGTATTAACAAAGAAAGGTCCTTTATCAAAGCTTACCTCTGAATTGGCTTTTTTATAATGCAGTGAAGGAGGCACCACCCCATTTTTCAGGGCCAGCGCTGTTTTTATAATTCCTGCTATGCCGGCTGCATTTCCAAGATGTCCTAAGTTGGATTTTACCGCACCTATCGCACATTCAAAGGAGTTATCATAATTAAATGCTTTGTTGAGAGCCTCAATTTCAATTGGATCTCCCAATTTTGTCCCTGTCCCGTGGGTTTCAATATAAGAAAAATCATTAGCTGAAATCTTGGCAAAACTGTGAGCATGTTTGATGCATTCGGACTGGCCTGATACGCTTGGAGCTGTATAGCCTACTTTCCTGTTTCCATCGTTGTTTACAGCTGTAGCTCTTATGACTGCATAAATATGGTCGTTATCATTAATGGCATCTTCCAATCGTTTCAACAAGATAACGCCGCCACCTTCAGTGCCGACAGTTCCTGAGGAATCGTTATCAAATGCTCTGCAGTGCCCGTCTTTGGAAGAAATCATGCCTTCTTCGTAGAAATACCCTTTTTCTTCTGAGGTTTTAAGGCCTATACCTCCTGCTACTGCCATTGAACATTCTCTCAACAGCAAGGCTCTGCATGCGGTGTGTATAGCAACAAGAGAACTTGAACAGGCAGTATCAATAAAAAGACTTGGCCCTTTTAAATTAAGATTATAGGAAATCAGAGAACTGCAAAAGTTTTTATTATTGATTTGTGATAAATAAAAAGGATCAATGGTTTCTTTTTTATTGACTGTTGTATGGGCAATCCAGTTAAAATTATCATGAGCAGTAAGATATACTCCTACTTTTTCCTGAATCTTTAAGGGATTATAAGAGGAGTCTTCAAATACTTCCCAAACCAACTGATGCAAAATTCTTGTTTGCGGATCCATACTGTTGGCTTCATCCTTTGTGTATCCAAAAAAGGAATAATCAAAAGCGTCAGAACCGTCAATAAATGTTTTTACTTTTATATATCTTGGGTTTTCAAGAGTTTTGGCTTCAATACCTTCTTCCAAAAGCTCCTGATCCGTGTAGAATTTAATCAGTTCTTTTCCGTTAACAAGGTTTTCCCAAAACATCCCTGCATTATCACTATCCTGAAATAAACAGGAAGTACCAATTATTGCGATGTCTCTTTTTAAGGATTCTCTTTTCATAATAATATTAATTAAAGTCATCAATAAAGCTGTCTATATGATCAGACAGGTCTTTATCTTCATGAGTATTAGTTTCAGCGACAGGCTTGTTTCTATTTTGTATGAACTTTGACAACTCCGATATGGTTGGATAAGAAAAGAATTTGGCGATCTCTATTTCCAAACCGGCGTCTTTACGGAGTAACTGGGAGAATCTTATCAGGGATAAAGAATTCAGCCCCATATCGAAGAAGTTGTCATGAATACTCACTTCTTTACTGTCATAGTTCAATAATCGAGATAAACAATCCATTAATAAGTGTTCTATCTCTGTTTCCGGTGCTGCGTATTCGTTTCTGATCAGATCCTGTGAACTGACTTCAGGCAGGCTTTTTCTGTCAATCTTCCCGTTACTGGTCAATGGAATGTTTTCAAGTTCCACATAAAAGCCCGGAAGCATATACTGAGGTAATTTATTCTTTAAATATCCCGATAAATCTTGCTTATCTATAGCTTCATCTGCCGTATAGTATACCACCAGAATCTTATCTCCATGATATTCTTTTACTTCCGTCACCGTATTCCTGATAGATTTACTGTAGGATAAAACCTGGCTGTCTATTTCACCAAGCTCTATCCTGTGCCCACGGATCTTAACCTGGTCGTCAATTCTTCCCAGATATTCAATGGTTCCGTCCGGTAACCATCTGGCCAAATCTCCTGTACGGTACATTTTTGTTCCTTCCACAAAAGGATTATCTACAAATTTTTCAGCAGTAAGATCTTCTCTGTTTAAATAACCCTGTGCTAAACCTGATCCGGTAACATACAGCTCACCGCTTACTCCTACCGGTACCAAATGTTCGTATTCATTCAGGATATAAACTCCGGTATTGGCAATAGGTTTTCCGATAGATGCTGCAGATAGATCTGTTTTTTGGGCAATACATCCTACTGTTGTCTCTGTTGGGCCATACTCATCATAAATCTCAATATCTTTATGAATAGAATGAATAATCTGAATATGCTCCTGATACAGCTTCTCGCCTCCTAAAATAATCTTACGGATACCTGTATCATGAATGTCTGCATTCTTTAACAATGAAACATGGGAAGGGGTTAGTTTTAAAATATCGATATCCTTATTTTCAAAAGCTTTAACAAGAACCGATACCATATCTTCTTCACTTTCATCCAGCCATAGCGATCCTCCTCTGGTTAAAGAACAAAATACCGCTGTAACCGAAAGGTCGAAGGAAATGGAAGTGAACAGTCCCCAGTTTCCGCGATCTTCATCATTAAAATAATACTGATTACTCCAGCCTATATAATTCATCAGATTGGAATGACTGATGCATACTCCTTTAGGGTTACCAGTGGTACCTGAAGTATAAATTACATATGCCAGATTTGAAGGATCTACTTCCACAACAGGATTTTCTGTTGAATAATTATTCCTCTGGCTACTAAATTCCGACCAGAATTTTTCATCAACAAAAACTTTAGACTGAGTGTCTTTTAAAATATATTGGGTTCTTTCCTGAGGATGAGTCATATCAATCGGAACATAAGCTCCTCCCGATTTTAATATCCCAAGAATAGAAACTATCATCTTCTCATTGCGCGGAAGCTGAATAGCAATTAAATCATTCGCCGTAACAGCATATTTTTCTCTTAAATAATGAGCCAGCTGATTGGACTCTGCATTCAATTCTTCATACGTAAGCTTTACATTACCGGATTGTAATGCGGTATGATTTGGAGAATGATGTACCTGCTTTTCGAATAAGTTCAGGATGGTTTCTGAAGGATACAATACTTCTGTAGCATTAAAACCTTTCAGTACTAATTCTTTTTCTTCTGCTCCTAAATAATTGATTTCTGAAACCTGTGTATCGGGAGAAGCCCTGAAGCTGTTCATTATATTATGGAAATGCAGCAACAGAGAAGCTACCGATGAAGTATCATATACCGATGAATTATACCTGAACTCAATGTGTAAAGAGTCTGTATCAGGAATTACAACAATATTGAAATTATAGTTGGTATGCTCAAAAGCCTGTGTATTTTCGTAAATGATATCTGTAAGCGTTTCCTGATCTTCCTTCTTCACATAATTCTCAAAAATTACGATATTATTAATCAGTTTTTTGCCTAATGAAGATAAAGACTGTATCTCTGCCAGGCTGCTAAAGTGCTTCCCTGTGCTTTGAATAGAATCCTGATGAAGCTTATTCAACAGACTTCTCGGCGTCTCGTCTCTCTCCACACTTACCCGTACAGGAATGGTATTGATAAACAAGCCCACCATGTTTTCAACGCCTTCAAGATCAGCAGGTCTTCCGGATACTACAGCACCGAAGACTACTTCTTCCGATCTGTTGTAGGAGCTCAGCAAATAAGACCAGACAGCCTGAACGTAGGTATTCAGGGTGATGCCTAAATACTGGCAGAAGGTATCGATCTCCTGAAAACCACTCTGATCAATCACAAGGGTTTCTGCAAGATAATGGGAAGTTTTGCCCTGATCCTGTTTCTCAAAAGGGATCAACGTTGGAGTGTTGATGCCTTGTAAGTAATTCTTCCAGTATTCCAATGCTGCTTCCTGATCTACTTCTTCTAACCATTTGATGTAGGACGCGTATTTCTGAGGTTCTGGTAAATTCAATGAGAGTCCCTGCTGAAGGGAGTTCAGAATAGCGGA
>NZ_LFND01000010.1 GCF_001045465.1 Chryseobacterium angstadtii | reverse complement strand
AATCATTTTCACTACATGAAATTAAAGTAGTTAATGAAAATAGAGCAACTGTGGCAGCTGCTAATAAAATTTTAATTTTTTTCATAATGTTTATTTTTTATGGGTTAAAGTGTAGGCGAATATAAATATTATTTTTAGTTTGTGAAATAATATTTATGTATTTTTTTTTTCAATACTCTAATTAATAGTTATTTGTAATTATTAAATATCATTATTAATGCAAAAGTATAGGAGAAAAACGACAAAACTCGACGTGTTAAAATAAAAGCTGAAAATATTCGAAAAAGTTTATTGCTCAGTAGTTTTTTTTACGCCTACACCAAATTTGTTATAAAATAACAAAATAGGAAAAATTTATCTTTAGGACATGCAGGTGGGCGACCGCAACTTTATTTTAGATAATGTAATATTATTAATCCTTTCTCTATAGGATTTACAAAGAATTGAAAATTTACAAGTTCATACATGTCAGATTTATGGTAGCAATAAAAGGGAAAAAAATAAAATGTTTAGATTAAAAAGGAGTACTGAATTTCAGCACTCCTTTTTATATTGATAATAATTTAGTATCTAGGCAAATTCGAATTTATCTAATTCAATATGCTTTTCTTCAAACTCTTTTTCGGCTTCTCTTAGATCGTAAGCAGTTTGTAAGCGAATCCAAAATGCAGCATTACCTCCAAAAACTTTGGAAATTCTTATTGCCATAATGGGAGTAATTGCGCTTTTACCGTTAACAATATTAGATAAAGTAGGTCGTGTAATACCTAGAAATTTAGCAGTTCTATCAACTGTTAATTTATTTGGTTTAATAATCTGGTTCGAAATAATTTCACCAGGATGCGTATTGTGCTTGATAGCACGAACTATAGGTTTCATATAATAAAATTCGATTTTTCGGTTCTACAATCTTAATGAGTATCTAATAGATCTAGATCATAAGCATTTTTACTTTCAAATCTAAAAATGATGCGATAATTACCAGTAACGTCCACAGACCAAAACCCTTTTAATTTCCCCTTTAATGGATGCAATCGCAGTCCTTTAAAAGGCTCAAAATCTTGAGGAACTTCTTCAACACTATCAATAATATCTAAAATTTCACGTATTCTATCAATCATTTCTGAGGGTAATTTACTAGAATCATCTTTCGTCCAGTATTTTTTTAAGCCTTTATGCGTTATAGAATAGATCATTACTCTTATTAATTGTAAGGTGTAAAGTTACGCATTACGTTTTAGATATGCAAATTATTATTTATTTTGAAAAAATTTCAGTTGTCAATTCCTCAGTCTTCTTGTTTTTTTCAAAACACTTGACGTTCGTTGTTCTTTTGTTCAATTTTTTAAGATTCGGATATTTACAGAGCAGACGATATCAAAAAAATAAAATAGCATAAACAAGAAAATCCGGAATTACTTCCAGATTTTTATTTTAAGAAAAAGAACTGTTCAGATTTTGTAAATCCTGCCGTTAAGTTGTTCAGATTTTATAAATCCTGTTCTTTTCTAAAGCAAAGATATGTATTATTAATTTAAAGGTTCACCAAATAATAACATATCAACATCATGTCTAATTTTTAGTTCAGACCAGGAAATATTTTTATTGTAGGACAATTTATCTATTTTTTCATCTTGCTTTTGAGCAAAATAATGCAATCCTAAAATAGACACAAAGTTTAGGACAAGCAATGCAATGATTAAATTTTGTTTAGATACATTTTTCATATTTATTATTTTTAAAGTTATTTTTATCTAATTCTAATACTCAATTTCATTATTCCAATTCTTTCATTACTTCTTCACGACTTACTTTAAAATATGTTCTTTCAATAGCATTTAGAACAAGAGTTTTAATATCTGTATTTTCTTTAAATGCTTTTTCCCTTAAAAACTCATAGGTATCTAAAGGCATATTCATAAGGAATTTTTTTGTCAATGGTTTCTCTTTAACAGGGACGACCATTTGCAAAGGTGTTTTTCTTTCTTTTGTAAGATTTTTTGCAAAATCGCCTAATTTAGTAGGTTTTCCCATAATATATATGTATATACGGATATATGATTTTAAATTCTTTCCAATACTTCACGAGTTAGGTTTTCTATCTGAAACTTGGCTTTTTGGTCTGTAATTTCATTATTTATTGCAGAACGAGTAAAAGCTACCAAGTCGGAAATGTAATTTTTTGCAATTGGGATTTTATGCTTTTCCATTGCTTCGTGCATTTCACCGGTTAATGTGGTATTTGGTTTTACCATATTAAAAACAATTAACGCCTTTTTTTCGCTCTTTGAATCTTTAATAATACTTATTGTGTCTTCTATTGCTAAGAGGTCATAAATTCCGGTTTTTGTAGGTATTACAATAACATTTGCCAACTTAGCCAATTCAGGAAGTTTCTCATTAAGATAGGGCGGAGTGTCAATAAAAATAAAATCGAAGTCTGATTTTAAGACATCATTCATTTCATCTGCAGAAAAAACTGGAATATCTGATGCCGTTCGGGAACGCCATAAAGAACCCTGTAAATCCAAATCTATAATGCAGACTTTAACCTCATTATTTAACGCTAAAGCCATATTAAAAGTCAGGGTAGACTTTCCTACACCTCCTTTTTGGTGCGTTGTTAAAATGATTTTTGCCATATTATATATACGTATGTGTGTATTTACGTATATACAAAAATATGCAAAAAAAATTAATTTATTTGTTATTCAATTAGATATATAATTTTTGGTTGTGATTTGGCAAAATGGTGCGAGGAATTGTACCATTTTTTTATTTTATTCTCAGTTTGATACCCCTACAGAATGAAAAAAGACAGCTAAAAAACCGTCTTTAAAAAACACAAAATGATGAAAATTGCATTTCTGCAACTCTGCAATATAAATATATTCTTTTTTCCGAATGTATGTTGAGAGAATTTATAATTCTCCTCAACATACATGAGTAGGCGAAGCCGATTTATGCGCAATCAAAAAAAACATTGCTTTAGAGGTCTTTAAACTTCCGGTACTGCTCAATTCCCATTTTTTCTATTACAAAATCTTCCATCCCGATATCTCTTTTTTCTCTAACATATCGGGTAAAGGATAAAATACTTTTACAGGCTTCATATCCTTTGGACTGCATATCTTTTCTAATGTTTTCTTGCAGACCCTCTAACCATTCTGTATAATCTTCCAAAGTAGGTTCTATGGGTAGATGATGATAGAGATAGCTTGCATTACCGTAAGAAAACAGCAAAGAATGATACTCTTTGTCTTGTTCTGCAAGGTTACTAATGAAATTTTCCTGCGCTGTATTGTATTTTTCTAAAGGATGTTTTACGGTTATCATTTGATAAAGATATAATATTTATGGTTTGGAGCTTAAACCTGTTATAGTCGAAAAAACAATTCTTCCCTTTTTTTCTTTGTGTTTTCTCCTTCTCCATACAATAATTGGAGTATAGAAAATTTTATATAAAAAATTATTTTCTTTTTTTCTGTCAATTTCTTTTATAGCAGTTGAAATAAAATTTTCAATGTTTTTATAATCATAGTACGCAATTCGCAAAAGATTAATTTTCTTTTTTTTACAATAATTGTTCTTTTTTAAATCACTTGAAATTGTTTCCAAAAATTTCTCTAAGCCTTTAAAGTGATTGACAGCTTCAAAATGTTGTAAACCGTCAAATTCAATGCATAAATTATATTTTGGAAGATAAAAATCATAAGCTAAACTTTGTATATTTTTCAAGTTTGGAAATGTTTTTTCTTTGCTGAATTGCAGTTTATGAAGAAGCAAATATCTCTCTACTTTTTTCGCTCCTTTTGATTCTCCTGGTTTACATTTAGGGCAAGTAGCAGTAGATTCTTTTATATGTTGTTTATAATGCCAACTAGGAGTATTACAATTTTTGCAAATTAGATTAAATTTTATTTTTCCCCTTCTGTCTCTACCAATTCTATTATTATATTCAAATTCATCTTCCAAATTTGCAGAAAAAATTAATTGTCTAATTTCGGATATATAATCTTCTGCAGTTTTTCTATATTTTCTTTTTTTATTACAATGATTACATCCTCTCTGGATTCCTATATTGGTTGCTGATTGTATGAAAGGCTCAGTATGGTCTAAGATATTGCAACCTAATTTTACTAAATTATTTCCAAAATCATCTTGCAGTATCTTTCCTTTTTTATCTTTTAAAAAATCAATGATGTAGTAATTTTCGCTAATAATTTTATCATTAGAGCTTTTGATAATCGTTTTTAAATCCTCAATACACAAAGATCTAATTTCACTTCTTATCTCAGAAAGACATCCCGAGCAATTATAAGATTTATCTGATTTACTATTTGCACTTATAGAAAATACAGGATTTTTACCGTTTTCATCTTTATGTTTCAAGCATTCTACTTTTACCATTTTTTTATTTTCTTCATTAAAAAAAACTTTTAATGGTTTATAAAAAAACTCTCCTGCAATAAATTTTTTTGTAAGATCGTTGAATGTATTTTCTATATTAATTTTCCTTTTCTCTTCATGTTTTTTTTCTTTTTTCTCTTCCCTGCATTTTTTACAATCAGGTGTATATCCATGAAAATGACCATTTAGTGTCTGAGTTATATTTGTTTCTTGATGAAGAGTACAATCTAAAGTAATAACGTTATTTTCAAAGCCTTTAATATTATAAATATCTCCAAAGAGTGTTATAGATTTTTGTTGAATACTATCGACTGTATATTTACTATTGGATTCCGAAAAACAACCGGAACAATCAGAGGGCTTAGCCTTATAATCTAAATTAGTATTTACTAGATTACCATGTTTATTACAAAAGGCAACTACTTTTCTCCTATAATATTTGTCGGGTTCCCCCACATGTAAAATAGTATAGGCTCCAACACCATGATGCAGATCATACATTTTTTGTACATACTCTTTATTTGTTTTATGTTCTTTGTGTTTTCCCATGTGGTATTATATATTGATCCAATCCTTTTTCTTTGGCTTCAATGAAGTTGTATAATTTTTAAGGTTTAATTTTTTACAGGTAATATTCCTTTTTTCTGATAAACACCCACCAAGTAGCCGACAGAATTTTCAATTTTCAGTTTTCTCTGTCTTATTTTCTCATTCAACTCTGTAATTAAGATGTCAAAATTGGATTCTTTTTCTTTTCCGGCAATCAACTCTGCTTGTATTTGAGAAAACCCGTAAACGACCAGTTTTGATATGTATTTTTGATTATCTATGCTTTCTTCAAAATTTATTATCAGCTGTTGAGCCATTTTAGCGTTAACATAGATTTCAACCCATCGAAAAGAACGCCCCTGTTTTATCAATTTATAATCAAAATAAATGTCGCTTTCTTCATTGATTTGTTTTTTAGCAATATCCAAAACATTTTTTCTAAAAGCAGATATTTCTTCAAACTGTTCTTTCCCTTTTTTATCAATCAATCCAAGCATTTTTTTGAGTTCTTCAATCTCAAATCTTTTTTTACCCACTGAACGCCATTGACAACCCAATGCATATAATCTTTTGGCATATTTAGAGGTTACAGAAAGTGTAGATTTAAGCTGTAATGCAGTAAAGTTGCTTTTTAGCTCAAAAAAGTAGGGAAGTGCAATTTCTGATAATTTAACTTGAATACTTCTTTGCCCCTTCAAATATTTGAAATATTGAAATAACACAAATTGCGTGTAACTTTCTGAATCTTCAACTTCGAACATTTTAGTAAGAATAAGTTCAGTACTTTTTGTCAATTGGTTTATTTGCCATTGTCTGCCTGTTATAGCCTCAATATCGCTTGTGTGTATAGTATATTCTGTTTTTCCGATTTCTAATTGAGCCAAAATCATAAAAAGAAGATCTAATTGACAAGCTGTAAAATCATAACGTCCGGAGGTTATAGCATTATGTTGCATAACAACCTTATCCTGAAGATTAACATCTATTAGTTCCATGAAATATTTTTTCAAAAATACAAAAAGAAGTAATTAAAACAATGCTTTTTTTTAAATGTTTTTTTATCGTGATAAAAACTTCTTTTTCCGTGATAAAAACTTCTTTTTCCGTGATAAAAACTTCTTTTATCATGATAAAAACTTCTTTTTCCATGATAAAAACTTCTTTTTAAAGCTGTAATTTATTGAAAATCAAAAATTTACAATGCCTTAAAATACTAAAGTATTAAAGTATTAAATCTTTTAAAGAATACGTTTGTTCAATCGGACTTTTATCTTTTCTATTGGAGTAAAAATTTTCTGCCATTCTGTCTTATGCAGGGTGGAAGAAAAACAAAAAAACGAGAAAGAGAGATTCAAAAAAATCAGGTTGCGGGCGGATATTATGTGTAGCATAACATTTTATTTGTGATAGATTTTGCCTATATATAGAACAAATTAATCCTTTTTTATTGTTTTTGTATTTTATAAAAATTAAGTTAATTATTGTAAATATGATAATTGTGAATTATTAAATTATTTTTATAATTATAATTTTTATTAGTCCTCTTTTTTTATGTATCGTACGATACATTTATCACCAATTTATTTTGAAAGGATAGTTTTTATTCATTTTAATTATCCTTTATTTATGTTATTTTCCTTTTTCAGTCTTCTTTTTTTGAAATAATAATTATAGAATAAGTTCTAATATATATAATTAGAAAATTTTTATTACTTTTATATAGTTAAAAAGGTTAATGCTGAATGGTCAAGAAGTCTAAAAAGATATACAAAACCTTTCAGGTATTTGTCTACTTTTTACTTCTTGGTTTGTTCCTATCGTCACAAACGGAAAAAACCGTGTTTTTTTAAATATATAAATTGTTCAAATGAATATAGATGATATAAACTTTTCAGATGATTTTTTAAAAGAGTTAGAGAAACTCGAGGGGGCAATGCAGGAGAGTACCAGAAAAGAAGAAATCCGTAAAAAAAGAGCAGAAGGAGGAAAATTGGGAGGAAGACCCATATTATCAAAAAAAAGAGAATTTCAAAAAAATGTTAGATTAAATGAAATTGAAAAAAACGAAATAGAAGCTCTTGCAAAAGCATACGGAATTACTGAATCTGAATTATTTCGTAGAAGTGCATTAAATATTTCATTACCAAATCCGGAGAGAAATAAAATATTATCTGATTATAAAACGCACTTCAGTAGGATAGCAAACTTCTTCAGAAATGATGTTTGGAATGAAAATGAAAAAAATGATTTTAAACAAGAGCTGAAAGAAATTATTAGTTTAATTAAAAGCAATCTTACAAGATGATAGCTAAAGCAAAATCTGTAAAAGGTAGTTTAGCCGCAGCATTATATAAAGAAAGAGAGGATAAGCAACACGAATTTATTTGTCAAAATAATATGATTGGGGAGAACGCCAAAGAGCGCTGGGAAGAAATGAGAGATATAGCAAATCTTAATTCCCGGACAGAAAACAAATATATTGAAAACGTTATAAGTCCTCCTAAAGAAATAGGCGAAAAGCTTACTAAAGAAGATTGGGAAAAAATAGCAAAAGATTACGCTGAAAAAATGCATTTTGGAGAGAATCAATGGTATGCTGTTAAACATAATAATACAGATGAACCGCATTTACATATTATAGTAAATAGGATAGATTTTTCTGCAAAAAACACTATTAATAGTCAATATATAGGTGAGAAATCCGGAAAGGCTGTAGAAGCAATGTCAAGAGAACGAGGATGGAAAACAGCTCAGGAATTTGCGAAAGAGAAAAAGGAAGAGATAAAAGCTTCTCTGCAAAATTCTGTTGGTTCCTCCAGGAGTTGGGGAGAAGTGGCGGAGAAAATGAAATCACAGGGGTATCATTTAGAATTAAGTTATAAAGAGGGGAATAAACTAAATGGAGCACGAGTTATTCCTCTACAGGAATTTAAGAATAAAGAAGACATGAGCAGGAGAGAGGAACTCGCAAAAAAAGGCTACAAACTATCTGAAATAGACAGAAAAACCAAAATAAGTGACTTAGATAAAAAGCTAAAAGAAAACGAACTAAAACAAGCAAAAACGCAAAATTATGGAAGAAGCAGATAAAACAAAGAATCCGTTACAGGTGCTTTTAGAAGAAATACATGTTTCTAATCAATTAATTCAGCAGGAATTTAAAACGTTCACTTTAAACCAGGAACAATTTATTTCTCAAATTTCGGAGAAAGGAAAGGATCTGCAGAACCATACAGAAACAATTGAAAAATTAAGTCAAGCCATTAACCGGGATATCTCAAAAAGCTATCAGCAGAACCGAGAAGATCTCAAGCAGATCATGGAAGCCGGAACTGAAAAAATAAAATCAATCTCTGTTAGTTTGTCGGCTCAAGATCAAAACAAAATAAATAAAATAGAATCTATTTTTAATCGCTTTTGGAAACTGCCTGTATTTCTACTAATTATTTCTTTAGTGATATCCGGAATAGCTTCATATTTAGCAGTTAATTTTTATTCTACAAGTGTTAAAAGTAAAGAAGATTTACTTTCTGAGTATGCAAAAAACGGTTATACCATTACTAAAAAAGAAAATTTAGACAATCTAATTTACAATAATGATAGGTTTAATGAATGGGTAAAAGAGAATCCAAATGACAGCAAATCATTTAAACTCTGGTTGAATAAACAACAGGAGCAGGAAAAGCAGAATAAAAAAACTAATACCAAATAAAATGCAAAAAATAAAAGGTCTTTTAATGTTAGTCGCATTCATTGCGATTTTAATTAGTGTAGTATTTTTATGGGCTGTAATATCAAGTGTTCATTCAGAGCTTTTCTCGGGAATGAAAGAGGGATTAAGTGAATTAGTCACACCTCAAAAATATTCAAGAGGACAAGCGTTTTTCAGATTTATTGGTGCATTCGGCTTTTTCCTAATAGTAGTATTTATAGAATTAGGAGTTCTAAGAATTTTTTTACCTAGAATATTTAAACCAATATTTAATTTTTATAAAATGATTGTTACATACCCTTTTCTTATCGTGTGGAAAGGAATAATGTCTAATCATAAAAAATCCTCTGCAGAAGTTGAACAAAAATTAAAAGCAAAGAATGTTTTAACTCTTGAGACTAGTAAAAATGAAAAAATAGAGATTACAAATCCTTTTAGAGGAATCTTAGTTATAGGAGGTGCAGGAAGTGGAAAATCAGAAAGTTTTGCGATTCCATTTATCAGAGAATTTTCAAAGCAAAATTTCACAGGAATTATTTATGATTTTAAATTTCCGACATTAGGGCAGGAAGTAGAGAATTATTACACAGAAAATCAAAGTCCTGTAAAACGCTATTATCTTAATTTTGGAAACGCTGAATTATCCCATAGGGTAAATCCGTTAAACCCTTTATATATGCCATTTTCAGCATACGCAAGGGAGTACGCAAGTGCAATTATTAAGAACCTCATGAAAGAAAGCATCCGGAAAGAGGATTTTTGGAGCAGATCTGCAACGGATTTACTTACTGCAGTAATTTGGTATTTAAGAAAAAAACACCCTCAATATTGCGATTTGCCCCATGCTTTGGCTCTTCTTCAAAACCCTTATAAAGAATTGATTGAGAGACTTTGTGAAGATAAAGAGGTTCGGAGTATGATTATTTCCATTGCTACTGCAGTAGAAAGCGGAGCGAGTGAACAGATAGCCGGAGTAGTAGGAAGTTTACAGGGAGCTGTTGCACAAATTAATACTCCGGAATTTATGTGGATTTTTGGAGCTGATGAATTTGATTTACGGTTAAATAGTTTAGAAAACCCTAGTATTATGGTTGTAGGAAGCCATCCTACAATATCCGGAACAATTGCGCCTCTTTGTAGCCTGGTTACTTCTGTAGGTTCTAAAATGATGAACCAACCGGATAGATTGCCATCAACTGTGATGCTGGATGAATCACCTACGGTATTTATTCCGAATATAGAAGTAATTCCGAACACAGGGAGAAGCAATAAAATATCGACAATTTTATTCGTTCAGGATTTAAGCCAATTAATTGATGGTTACGGAAAAGAGAAAGCAGATGTATTGTTTTCTGCTTGTGGGAGTCATTTTTATGGAAGGGTTGCAAGTAGTCATACTGCAGATATTTTAAGTAAACAGTTTGGAAAAGAAGACAGACTTTTTGAAACTAAAAGTACAAATAAGAAAAATACATCCATATTACAGAATAATAAAGGGAAAAGTTATTCTTACCAGGAAAGAGATGTTTTTAAGAGTTCCGAATTTATGAACTTAGGAGTAGGAGAGTTTGTAGGACGCATTGTAGAAAATGAAAATCCTTTGATTTATGCTCAATATAAAATGAGTAAAACAAATACAAAGGTAGATTTAGCAAGTGTAGTTCCGAGAACTAGTCCAAGAAAAATACAAGAGTATTACGAGAGAGTATCAAAAGAAGCCGAACAAATTTTAAAAGGAGAATTGGAATATCCAAAGGCAGTAAACAGAGAAGAACTGATTAAACCCACATTAGAAGAAGAGCAGGAAAGAAAAGAATCACAGGACGAAGATTTTAATTTTATTAAGAAAGTAGGCGGAGAATAGATAAAATGAGAAATCAATCGGAATACAGAATTTTATTAATTGAGTATAGATCAACTTCGTAAAAGAGTATATTTATATTACATGGTTATAAAAATTACGATATTACGTTTCCTCAAATTTCCTAACTGTTGTGAATTTTAAGCACAAAAAACTCCTACAAAAAGTAGGAGCTTTTAATGAGTTATTTATCTTTTATATAACTTAAAATTATTTAAATATTTCTTAAATAATGACCATATGAATAATACAATTAAGCCTAATAAAAATTCTATATAGAAGATAAATTCTATATAGCTAGTAATTAGCAATATAAGGATGAAAAATCCTATTAAATAACTAAATAAATGTTCCTTTTTTAATAAGACTAAAATACTATAAATAGAACTACCAAATATTACTGAAATTATAAACTTGGTGACTGGAAATTCCATATTTTTAGTAAAGCCACCAGTTATAATAACAATAAAGAATATAGGAGCTATAATTTTATAGATTCTTTTCATACGATTATTTTTGACAATCTTCTAAACATGCAAGTGCTTCATACCCAGCTACGGCAAATCCAGCCGTTCCACATGCCCATCCTGCCCATAAAGCAAAAGGACCGGCTACAGAAGCACATGTAGCAGCCCCTGTTGCTGTGTAAAATACCATTTTTGCTCTTCCTAGTTTCGAACAAGTAGAACATTTAACCTTACTTCCTAAACTTATCTCATTGTAATATAAATCACTTGCACTTTCTATAATGTTGTATAGATCAGTCTGATTATATTCGTACAACTGAGGAAATTTAGAATATATTTGCTTTGAATGATAATTGAGTTTAGTCTTAGCATCTGTTACTTCTTGTTGAGTATATCCTGATAAAGAAATAAAATAAGCATCATCTTTCTGAGATTCTAAAGTTTCTCTATTAAAATTAGCTACAAAATTTTGTTTCTTTGGCATTTCTTCAAAAAAAACAATCATATCAGATAAAGCTCTAAAATCTACATCCTCAGACAAAGCAGTTGGTAAATCTTTATCGCTTATTCTTGCCATAGTTTTTGAATCACCTTTTGCAGTAGTCGTGTTTTGAGTTAATTCTGAAGAATCATTTTCACTACATGAAATTAAAGTAGTTAATGAAAATAGAGCAACTGTGGCAGCTGCTAATAAAATTTTAATTTTTTTCATAATGTTTATTTTTTATGGGTTAAAGTGTAGGCGAATATAAATATTATTTTTAGTTTGTGAAATAATATTTATGTATTTTTTTTTTTCAATACTCTAATTAATAGTTATTTGTAATTATTAAATATCATTATTAATGCAAAAGTATAGGAGAAAAACGACAAAACTCGACGTGTTAAAATAAAAGCTGAAAATATTCGAAAAAGTTTATTGCTCAGTAGTTTTTTTTACGCCTACACCAAATTTGTT
>NZ_LFND01000009.1 GCF_001045465.1 Chryseobacterium angstadtii | reverse complement strand
TTCTGGATGCTTTACTTAAATGAAGAAGGTAATGAGCAATGGAGAAAGCACGTGAAAGGAGAATCCAGAAAACGAGAGGAAAGGCTTTCAGATATCAAATTAAACAGAGACGGTTCTATTATTCTAGCCGGAACCAGTGCCGAAGAACTAGGAAAAGAAAACTGGAAAATTGTGAAACTTGGAGATAGTCAGATTAATAAGCTGATTGAAAGGCAGGACATCAAAATTTATCCGAATCCGGTATCAGATTATGCGTATGTGGAAATTGGATATGATTTTAAAGAAGCAGATATTTTATTGTACGATATGGGTGGAAGACAGATTCAAAGCTTAAAGACCAAGAATAAAGTGACTAAGATGAATACTCAGAATTTAATTCAGGGGGCTTATCTGGTGACGATAAAGACGGATGCGGGGAAAATGGCGAATGGTAAATTGATTAAAAAGTAGTGCAAATGAAAATCAAAACAAAAATATTATTATTGATCTCTATTGTACTGACCATGATTAAGCTATCTGGTCAGGCAGACAGATCGAATGTATTTCCTCCAACACCAGAAATGGCTTCAATGGGGAAATTCATAGACCAACCTATGTCCCTAAGCAGAGGAATTCCCGAAACATCTATTCCTATATATAATTTGGCAGTAAGTAGCGAACTTTCATACCCTATAAGTTTGCAATATCAATCAGGAGGTATAAGAGTTAATGAAATAGCAGGTAAAACAGGACTAGGATGGAACTTAAACAATACAGGAGTAATTACCCGTACAGTAAAGGATAAACCTGATGACTTTCAGGGAAGTGGATATATGTATCATACCCAGGATTTTGATAATATCAAAACACTTTTTAGTAATTATGATTTGAATATGAAATATTTATCAGAAACCTATGATTTTGAACCTGATGAATATATTGTCAATGCAAACGGATTGAACTTTAAATTTTATTATAATAAACAAACTCAAAAATTTATTCAGGCTCCTTTAAGCAATATTAGATTAGAACCAAGTTATAATAGTGCTGGTAGTATTGTCTCATGGATAGTCACGGATATTAATGGGATTAAATATTATTTTGGAAATAACAACATGGTAGATGTATCTAATTTTACGAAGTTTATTACATTAGAAGACAGTGCTTCTGAGAATAGTAATATTATTGATAGTCATATTATTGCGTGGTACTTGGTGAAAATTGAAGATACAAAATCAAACACAATAAATTTTACATACAAAACGAAACCCACGTATCAAATGTATAATAAAAATTCAGAATCATATGTTAAAAACATAAGTACTGTTTCAACAGGTGTTCCAGTTATAGCTCAAAATGCTTATAAAAGTAGATCTTATACTTTTTCATCTATATCTGAAAAGGTGTTGGAAAAAATAGAAGCAGATAATATAGAAATTCTTTTCATTGATGATATCAACGAAAGAAAAGATTTTATTAATAGTAGAGCCCTTAAAGAAGTATTGGTAAAAAAATCGGACAAGCAAATTCAGAAAATAGTTTTTGATTACGACTATTTTGCGTCAAACAATAGCTATCAATATGATAGTTATTATTACCAACAAAATGATAATTATCGATTGAAACTCAAAGGATTATATTTATATGGGGCGGTTGGAGAAGCTGGAAATTATAAATTTGAATATAATACCATCAACCTGCCTAATAGATTCAGCTATGCTCAGGATGCTTGGGGATTCTTCAATGGAAAATCAAATAGTGAACTTATCCCTAAACTAAGTCTTTATCCGGTATTCAATATTGCATCTCAGATAGGTTCAGCGGATAGAAGTATTTCCAGCTCTCATGCTCAGGCTTGTATCTTGAATAAAATAATATATCCTACAGGAGGTTCAACAACTTTCGAATATGAGTCGAACAGAATAGGACGAGTAATAAATATCCAAGATTATCCCAATCACTTATTTTCTAGTACTGTGACCAAGAATTTCTGGCTTGAGGCTGAAAAAGAGTTTGGTCCTGTCAATGTAACGGTTATAGATAAACCTGAATATAGAGCAAGAATGTCTATTACTAATCCAAGTGGATTTATCAATTTTAATGTCAATGTAGAAGGATGTACAACACAGCTTAATAATAGCAGCTGTATGTATACTATAAAGATTATAGGGGTAGGCAACCCTACTTTTACAACGATAACACAATCTACACTGTCTATAAATCTTCCCACTGGAGAATATGATATTGTGGCAGTAAAGACCGGAAATGGGAACAGCCAGGTTTCAGGATTTACTATTACTGCCTATTGGGATGAAATGGAGGATATTGATAATACAAATCTAGAGATTGGGGGGCTTAGAGTAAAAAAAATAAATTTCAATGATAATAATAATGAATATTTATATTCCCGTACTTATGAGTACATGGAAAAGAACATAGATAATAAAATGGAATCCAGCGGTAAAATTCTGAATTATCCAATATTTATTGAAATGCCTTATTATATTTATTTACCTAAATCATTGAAAATTTCCAGCAATAGCATTTTTCCTCTGTCAAATCTGTCATCTTCGGCTGTAATTTATACTCATGTGGTAGAAAAAAGGACAGATAAGAATAGTTTGCATTTAGGTAATACAGAATATGGGTATACTTTTGATGAAAGGTTTGATATGCTTAGTAATTATACGAACACATTGAGAGATAAAACGGATTTTGTCTTGGGTTGGAGAAATGGTCTTCTTATTTATAAAAGGGATTATGATAAATTTGATAATAAAGTTCGTACATTGCTGAATAGCTATTCAAGTAAAAACAAAATTCGGATTGAAAATTTCGGAGCTGTTTTTGAGCCAAGAGAAATGACGGGTGCACTTAATCCTACAAATATAATAGAAAACCAGCTTTACCGCTATTTCTTTTACCCTTTTGTTACGGATGTCTTCAATATAGATAAATCTGAAACTATAGATTATTTGAATGGGAAAACTGTAAAAACAGAGACTGAATATTTTTATAACAACCCCAACCATTATCAGGTGACTTCCCAAAAAACAAATCAGCCTGATCAGTCCATCCAAGAAAGTACTTATCAATATGCTCATGAAAAAGGCAACCAGCTCATGATAGATAAGAATATGATAGGTATTCCGCTGGAAACTTCAACAACACAAACCAAAGGAAGTATTACAAAAATATTGTCAAAGACTGAAACGATTTATCCTAAAACGGTTGCAGAAATAACCAATAATAATTTTTCTTTGGTTCTTCCAAAATCTGCTCTTTCATACGATCTTCAGACAGGGGCATCCCCATCTATCGAAGTCACTTATGATAAATACGATTCCAAAGGCAATCTCCAGCAGTACACCGGAAAAAACGGAGTTTCCACCACCATTATCTGGGGCTATAATCAAACCCAGCCTATTGCCAAGATAGAAGGTGCTAAACTTTCAGACATTCCGCAGTCGTTGATTGATGCAGTAGTTACCGCATCTGTTAATGATGCCCAGCAGGGCACTGATGCTTCAGAGCAAAACCTGATTGATGCTTTAAACACTTTCAGAAACAATACCGCATTGTCTGCCTATCAAATCAGCACCTATACTTACGATCCGTTAATTGGTGTAAAAAGTATTACTCCACCTTCTGGTATCAGAGAAATTTATGTATACGATAATGCTAACCGATTGAAGGAAATCAAGCAATTGGATAAAGATGCTTCAGGAAGTCCCGTATACAAAATCCTTAAAGAATTCAAATACAATTACAAACAATAAAAACTCAAATTATGAAAAAAACACTATTCATTACGACTCTTTTTGCTGCTCAATTTACTTCAGCACAATTATATACTCCTTCCGGTGTTGTTAATCAGTCATCGGATCCTGCATCTGCAAATGTCGGAATAGGAACTTCCACCCCTAGAGAAAAACTGGATGTTTCCGGTAATATCCTGGTTGGTGGTGGTAGTTCCACCGAGGGAATTAATGCTCTTGCAATACGGTATGAAAATGGATCTTTAAGTAACTGGGGTTCTTTAAGGAGCTCGGCAGCCTCTTATATGAGTTTTGGAGTTAAGGCAGATTCTAATATGGCGAACAGCTGGCTGTCTTCCAATGGAACCCTGAATTTTTCTAAAGTGGCTATGACCATGAGTGATGAAGGGATTAGATTCCTAAGTTCACCAATACAGATGATCGCTCTGGATTCTCCGGTAACCATGACAGAAATCATGAAAATTACTCCGAATGGAAATGCTTTACTACAGGGAAAACTGGAAGCTAAAGAACTAAAAGTAACCCTTTCGCCAACAGCCGATTTCGTCTTTGAAGAAAACTACGATCTTCCCAAGCTGGAAGAAGTAGCTCAACATATTAAAGAGAAGAAACACCTACCCGAAATAGCTTCCGCCAAAGTCATGGAAAAAGAAGGGGTGAACGTGGGAGAGTTTCAGATTAAATTATTACAGAAGATTGAAGAACTGACCCTGTATGTCATTGAACAAAACAGACAGCTGAAAAATCAGCAGAAAAAAATTCAGAAACTCGAAACTGAGAATGCAGATTTAGGGAATGCCGTTTCAGAAATTAAGCAGCTGAAAGAACAGTTTTTAAAAATGAAATCCGGTACCACCCATTAATTTGAAATTATGTATAAAAAAATATATGTAAGCATAGGATTGCTGTGGGGAATTCATCACTACGGACAGGTGGTGCTGACTTCTCCTCCCGCTCCCAATACCGAGGTGGCAGATCCCCAAAGCATACGGATGCTTCCCGGATTTAAATTCAATTCTGTAAACGGGACCTTTCGGGCCTATATCGGAGGAACGACCAGCAATCCCGGGAATACCTATACTCCCATTACTGTTGATTATTCAGCCAATATTGCCAATACTGAAAACTACGTCTACACCAGACAATATCTGGTGCCTACCGAAGTATCAAACGGATCTCTGCAGCAAATACAGAGCGTTCAGTTCTTTGATGGCTTAGGAAGACCCAAACAGTCCGTGAGCATTAAATCTACCCCTACCGGGAAAGATCTCGTGACCCATATTCCGTATGATGGATTTGGCAGGCAGGTAGACAGCTGGCTTCCCGTGCCTATGTCATCCCAGAGCGGAAACATCCAGACCGGAGTCGAAGGAAGTACCAATGCCTATTATCAGGCCAATGGAATTAATGATTCTTACCCTTTTGCCCATAAAAATCTGGAAAATTCACCGCTCGACAGAATTCTGAGTCAGAAAAACCCCGGTACCGACTGGCAGAACAAACCCGTTGTTTTCGGGTATGATACCAATACAGCAGGTGAAGTAAAGAAATACACCACTGTCACCAATTGGGTAGATGGAGCTACTTCTTCCGAATTAACAATGTCCGGAACTTACGGAGATGCACAGTTGTATAAAAATACCGTTACCGATGAAGACAACGGTAAAACCATAGAGTTTAAAAATGGTAAAGGACAAACTCTGTTGGTTAGAAAAGTCATAAGCGCATCAGAAAATGCAGATACCTATTATGTGTATAATGAATACGATCAGCTGGCCTTTGTCATTCCTCCGCTCGCTTCAGCTTCAGCATCCGTTTCTGCTTCCGCTTTGCAACATCTTTGCTATCAATACAAGTATGATGGTAGAAACAGACTGGTAGAAAAGAAACTTCCCGGAAAAGGAAGAGAACAGATGGTCTACAACAAAAAAGATCAGATCGTCCTGTACCGTGATACCGCCCTGGAAAATGGAATATCCAACTTTACGGCAGATCAGTCATGGACTTTCACCAAATATGATCAGTTTGGAAGAGTCGTATATACCGGAATTTCAAGAGATGGAACTCCAAGACAGAATATCCAGACTTTTATTGATAACCAGGCAGCCAATGTCTCCTACGAAACCAGAGGCGGAAGTTTTACCCTGAACGGCATCAACACCGAATATGGAAACGTTTCTTATCCAACAAGCATTGATAAAATTCTTAGTGTAAGCTATTATGATACCTACCCTCAGGGTGCACCCGCAGCCTCCGCAATCATTTTAGGTCAGGAAGTATTGCCCCAGGTTGCCCAGACCTCCGGAGTAAGTACCAAAAGCCTTCCAACAGCCTCTTACGTAAGAAATATTGAGAATGACAGCTGGACGAAAGCCTATACCTACTATGATAAAAAAGGAAGAGCCCTATCTACCTATTCTGTGAATCATCTCGGAGGCTATACCAAAACCGAAAGCTTCCTGAAATTTTCAGGCGTACCGGAATATACCCTTACCGAACATCAAAGAGTGGCAGGCGGTACGAAAATAAACATTAAAGAAACATTTGATTATGATCATCAGGAAAGACTGGTAAGGCACTGGCATGAGGTAAACGGCGGAACTAAAGAGCTTCTTGCTGAAAACCTGTATAATGATTTAGGTCAGATACAGACCAAGAATGTAGGAAATACAGCCGGAAGTCCCCTACAGAGTGTTAAGTATGCCTACAACATCAGAGGATGGCTTACCAAATTGAATGATCCTTCCAGTCTGCAGAATAAATTCTTTGCTTACGAACTTAGGTACAATAAACCGGACAGCCAGTTCTCCGGTTCTGCAAGATACAATGGAAACATCTCCCAGATGTCGTGGATTACCCAAAACGATGCCGTACTGAGAAATTATTCCTATGAATATGATGCTCTCAACCGTCTTAAAGAAGGACGTTTCTGGGATGCCATGAATTTAGACCGCGGAGAATACCATGAGCAGCTTACCTATGATTTGAACGGAAATATCAAATCCCTGCTCAGAAGAGGAAAACAGCTTCCAGGCTATACCGCTCCCGAAGTCATGGATGATCTCGAATACCATTATGAAAATGGAGAACAGAGTAATAAGTTAGCCTACCTTAAAGAAGTAGGAACCGGTAATGCTTTAAGCGGTTATCCGCTTTCATCAGGAAGTACCGGAAGTACCATTAGTTATGATGTGAACGGGAATATGACCACCCAGCCGGATAAAGGTATTTCCTCCATTCAATATAATTATTTAAATTTACCGGGAAAGATTACCCAAAATGCTAAAGTAACGGATTACACGTACAGAGCAGATGGTGTAAAAGTAAAAAAGATCTTCGGTACAGATACCACCGATTATTTAGACGGTTTCCAGTATGAAAACAGCACCCTAAAGTTCTTACCCACCGCAGAAGGCTATTTTAATTTTGAAACTGGAAAATATGTATACAACTATGCCGATCATCTTGGAAATACCAGACTGAGCTACTTTAAAAACGGTTCAGGAGCAGAGATCATTGAAGAGAATAATTACTACCCGTTTGGATTGAAGCATGAGGGATATAATGTTTTGTTGGGAAATCCTGCGTATAAGTACAAGTACAATGGGAAGGAGCTTCAGGAGAGTGGCATGTATGATTATGGGGCGAGGTTTTATATGCCGGATTTGGGAAGATGGGGTGTGGTGGATCCGTTGGCGGAGAAATACCGCAGACATTCTGTATATAACTACGCTGTTAACAATCCTATCCGTTTTATTGATCCAGACGGAAGAGGTGTGGAAGAGACTTCAAGCGGAACTACTTATACAGGAGCAGATGCTCAGTCCGCTTTTAGATTATTACAAAACTCAATGAGCACAAAAGCTCTTAAAGATGATATAACAGTGGGAAAAAATGGAAGAGTTATAAATTACACCAGAAAACAAGGAGAAAATAGATTTTTTGATGAAGCTGGAAAACAGTTATTTTTTAACGATCCGAGAAAAGTAGATAAATCTGCTCAAAATAAAACTTATTATATGGGCGATCGGATTTATTATCCAATTAGCAGGAAGGAGGTTAGAGATGGTATAAATAGTGTTGGAAGCAATTACTCTATTATACGTTTGTTAACACAAGCAAGGGTAGGGAATACTCTTATATCTCCAAGTGCTCAAATTGCAGCTTATGGTTTGATCGGCTATGAATCTACCCAAGGGGAAGCAGATTTTTCTGCACATTATTTATCAAGAAAATTGGATGTTGGTAGTAATGTTAATCAAAATGATTCTTCCTACCATGTCAGATTTGAAGGTACAAATACTATTTACAGTTTAATGGATGCCGGCAATTTTATGTGGGGAGTATGGTCGAAATTTATTGGATTGTTTGATCATGAAGTTAGAGGTGGTGTCAATGCTTATGAGTATATTTATAATGGCCAAGCAGATACAGATGCAGATGAAAGGGCTTTGTTTAACGGGCGTAACTATTAAGTAATAAGTAGCTATGAGAAAAGTATTTCATTTTTTTACTCCCACGAGAACATTATTAATATTTATATTATTTATTATTAGTGTTGGTTGTATTTATCAGATAGATCCTTATAAGTATAAGAAAATAAGAGTTGGTTTAATTTTTTTATATTTTATACCAACTTTATTTATGTTTATGTTAGTGTTTATCTATAATCTGAAAAAAAGCATCAAAGAAAGTAATTTAAATAATAAAATAATTTCTATTATTCCATTGATATGTACTATTTTGTATTTTCTGTATATTTTCTTTATGGTACTATTTTCTGTAATATTTCATTGATGTTCAAATAGATTCATGTGTAAAATCTGTAATTTTCAGCTGATAAAATAACCTCTCGCTGCCGAATCCTGATTTATAGAGAATACCTCATTCATGCCATCAATAAAAATAAGCCACTGTTTTTGCAGTGGTTTTATTATTTTAGCAAAAAGATCTTCGGTACAGCTACCCTCCCGCTGCCGCACGAATCCTTTCGTGTGGCATTTTTATTAATAATGTTATCATATGTATATCTTTACGTAAAATATATATTCATGAGAAGAAATTCACGCTTGGTGTATCTGTCTAGTCATATACATTTAGTTTTTAGAATGTATGATTTGTAGTTTTTTACCACGCGAAAGGATTCGTGCGGGAACGTGGGGCAAGAGGTTATACAACTTTTGGTATTGGTACTAATCCAATTGGCTTAGGCTTATCATATCAATACGGAGCAACGAAACTTTTTGGAACCACACCTGTTAAAAATTAATGTTAAAATGTTAAAAAATAATAAAATATTATTCTTCATCTCTTTAGTCGGATTCATAATTTTGTTTATCTATTTTAGTTCAAAAAGCAATAATATGTCTGATCTTTTCAAATCGGGGAAAGAATCGTTTATAAATGAATTTTCTCCTATTGAAATGAGAAAAAATAAATATTTAGGCGAAGTTGCAGATACCACAAATCATATGAATGCTTATATGAATTTTGGTGAAATTTGCCTGCCTATGCTTGACCAATGGAAAAATAAAATTCAAATAGGGGATCATGTTTCTAAAGAAAAAAACAGTCTAACACTTTTTATTGAAGGTCAGAATAAAAAATATTATTTGTATTTTGATAGTAAGAATTTTGATGGCGCCCCTCCGCCCTGTAAATGTAAAAAATTAAGTAAAAATAATTAAGTGTTAATAATATAGAATTCGTCTCAACTTTAGCCTGGGACATTCGCACTATCAATAAAAATAAGCCACTGTTTTTTGCAGTGGTTTTATTATTTTAGCCAAAAAGATCTTCGGTACAGATACCACCGATTATTTAGACTGTTTCCAGTATGAAAACAGCACATTGAAGTTCTTACCCACCGCAGAAGGCTATTTTAACTTTGAAACCGGAAAATATGTATACAACTACACCGATCATCTTGGAAATACCAGACTGAGCTACTTTAAAAACGGTTCAGGAGCTGAGATCATTGAAGAAAATAATTACTATCCGTTTGGATTAAAGCATGAAGGATATAATGTTTTGTTGGGGAATCCTGCATATAAGTATAAATACAATGGGAAGGAGCTGCAGGAGAGTGGGATGTTAAATTTAATAAATATGATAAAAAGTATAAGTTTAATTTTATTACCTTTTTTATTTTCGTGCCAAAATATTAGTAATGAAGATATATATGGAAAATATTCACCCATATCATACAAGAATACATATGATACTCTAACAATTAGCAAGGATGGGTTTTATAACAGGGTAATTTACAATATAAAAGGGAAGAAATTGTTGAATTACAATTCTAAATATAAATTAGATGGTTCTTCAATAAAGTTTTCTGATTTTTATTTGAATTTAGATAAAGATTTAATTGCTTTTCCCGAAGATGTTAATGATATCGATATGACTTACACAACTTTTTTTGAAAAAAAGAATAAAAATATTGTACTTTGTTTTGGATATCACGAAGGGGAAAATTGTTATCAAAAGATTCTAGAATAAATAATAAAACCCCCACGCTACCGCACGAATCCTTTCGTGTGGTAGTTTTATTAATAATGCTATCACATTGTATATCTTTAAATAAAATATATATTTATGAGAAGAAATTCATGCTTGGCATATCTATCTAGTCATGTATATTTATTTTTTAGAATGTATGAACCACGCGAAAGGATTCGTGCGGTAGCGTGGGGGTTTTATTATTTTAGCCAAAAAGATCTTCGGTTACGCCAATAATGATTTATAAAATGTACTTTTAATTTTTCTATTAAAGAATGCTCCAAAAAAATAACTTAACCAATCTTTATTCAAAAAATCAGATACTTATTATAGTCTTAATAATAGCAGGTTTATTTTATGCTTTCTATTTGTATTTTGAATATAAAGAAACTGTTGAAACCGGAGTTGTCGTAGAAAAAATTGTGATCAGGCAAAACTGTCATGCTTATAAATTATCTTCTTCGGTCACAGTTAAGGATAAAGGAAAATTATATTGGATAAAGCTTGCTCATAATACATGTACAGAATACCCTGAAGGAAGCAGAATCAAAGTCGAATATAACAAAAAAAGGGATTTATTTTTATATATTGTTAAAACTCCTAATCACAAGGGGAGAATATACCTTTTAATGATTTTTTTACTTATTTCCGTTATGCCATGGTCCTGCTGGATTCCAAAAGAAAAGAAATTTTCCTCTAAAAAATAAAACCCCTCGCTGCCGCACAAACCTTTCCTACGGCATTTCTATTAATAATTTTATACCTTTAAATTATAGCATTTTTTAAACTCACTACAAAAAAAGCATCCATAAAAAGACAAAATCCATGATAAAAACAATCTCCTGCATCTTTACCATTACCCTCCTTTTTATCACATTTTCCTGCACAAGCTACATAAAAACCATCCACACCGAACCGGTACCAGAGTCCGAAAATATAACCAAGAAACTGATCCTTCAGAACGAAACACTCGATGTCAATTTCTATGCAGATTATATCTTTGATAAGGTAGATAAAAACTTTATATTTTTTACCAACAAAGATATCAGCCATATTCTTAGGAATCTTAAAATAAAACCATCATCGCAGGTTCTTTTTACCTATACCAGATCCAGTATTTTTAATAATATGCTGGGATTCTACTATGAAGGGAAATCTTTAGCAGAAATAAAGGATAATTTCTCCGTCAAAACTCCTGAAAAAGAAATGCAGAACGGTCTTGTATACGCCTATGAATACAATGGCTATTCTATTATGGAATGCTACAGACAGCAGGAAAAAGGAGTGATTCGCTTTATTTCTATAAATAATTCCGCAAAACAGCCCGTTGATAAATTCAGACTGGAGAATAGCAAATTATTTTTTGAACTCAATCCCAGACTTTGGATTCTGAATTAATATTGTATATCTAATATCGGGGAAATATTGATCTTTTAATACTATGATAGACATTTTGTTTGTTATATTTGTTAGGCATTCACAACACAAAATTGCATAACCATGAAAAAGCTCCTTTTTATCATTCTCGGTATTCTGATTATTTTAGTTGCTGTACTTTTAATTAAAATGTATACTTACCCATTTAAAAAGAATACGGCAGGAAATTCTGAAGGATGGAAACCCGTAAAAAACGACTCAGCAGTGATGCGTCTGTCGGGCGGGATCAAAATCCCTACGGTTTCTGTAGGAAGCCTCGGAGAATTCAATTATGCTCCGTTTGATCAGTTTAAAGAATACCTCAAAGCCTCTTATCCGCTCGTCTATCAGAACACGGAAAACAATGAAGTGAATACCCATGCATTGGTTTTCCGGCTTAAAGGAAGCGATTCTTCACTGGAGCCCATTCTTTTCCTTTCCCATATAGATGTAGTGACTCCCGGAGATGCCGATGTGAAAAATAATGACCTGAATGTTTTCAGACCTGATGATAAACCCCTGCCTCCGGTTTCCAAAGTAGCAGAAGACTGGGACTTTGAACCCTTCTCTGGAGCTGTTGCAAACGGAAGAATTTACGGAAGAGGAGCCATTGACATGAAAGGAATGCTTTTCTCCCTTATGGAATCCATGAATACCATCATTAAAAGTAAAAAGCTTCCTAAACGCGATATTTATCTGGCTTTCGGTTTCGATGAGGAAGTAGGTGGGCAAAAAGGAGCTGTCCAGATTGCAGATTATTTCAGAAAAAAAGGATTGCACTTTGATGCGGTATACGATGAAGGCGGATTGATCATGGAAAAAGGAAATGTGGCCGGAATAGACTCCGATGTAGCCGTTGTAGGTTGTGCCGAAAAAGGTTTTCTTTCAGCAAAAATAAAAGTCAAAGGACTTGGAGGACATTCCTCGATGCCTCCTATGGAAAGTGCCATCGGAAAAGCAGCAGTCATTATGCAGCGTCTCGAAGACCATCAGATGAAACCTACGATAACCCCGCTGATCAAAGAATTTTTCGATAACATCGGAGGAGCGATGCCGTTTTCGAACAGACTTGCTATTGCCAACCAATGGCTTTTAAAACCCCTTCTGCTGTCTAAGCTTACCAAAAATAATACAACCAACGCATTGGTACGGACAACAACCGCCCTTACCATGATGAAAGGAAGCGACGGAGCCAACGTACTTTCTCCCGAAGTGGAATTTGTCGTTAATTTCAGACTTCTTCCTGGGAATACAGTCAAAGAAGTTCGTGCCCATATTGCAAAAGCCACAGAAGGTTTCGATGTAGAAGTTGAAGATATCGACAATACAAGAGAAGCTTCTGCAGTCTCTCCAACCAATACAAAAGCCTACAAACTGATAGAAGCAGGTGTGAAGGAAATCAATCCGGGAGCCATTGTTTCACCCTACCTTACGATGGCCGCTACAGACGCTTACAAATACCAGATCGTAAGCAAAAACATCTACAGATTCATGCCGATTAAAATCAACAGCTCGGAACAACAAAGCATCCACAGCACCAATGAATACATCAGCATCGAAAACTACATGAAAATGATCCACTACTTTGAATATATGATGACGAATTATGATAAATAGGTACGGGTTTGAGAGTCGGAGAGTTTTAGAGTACGAGAGCTGGTGGCTGAGGCTCTCGAAGCCACCATTCGTGAAATTTTAAAAATAAATAATTGCTGGTTTCGTCATCAGAGAGTTATTAGTTGCGGGGATGCGGGGTACGGGTTTCGAGTTTTGAACGAGCAACCGTCAACCAGCAACTTCCATACCCTCAAACCCTCAAACCCCCAGACTCTCAAACTCCCCAACCCTCCAACCCGTATCCCGTATCCCGAAACACATCTAAAACAAAAACAAAAAAAATAACACGTCAAGTTTTGACGCATTACAGCTATAGCTTTGTCATATCAAAATTACAGAGTTATGGAATTGCCGTTTTACTTAACATTGAAAGAGTTTGAAAGCCATTATTACGATACCCTTGAAAAATGGTTTGAAGAATACCACAACGCCAGCGAAATTGATTTTCTAAAGGCTCTTGCAGATCTTTACAGCCCTTATCTGTACTACAGTTTTGCCGATGACAGGCTGATGGCGGATGCTTCTTTAGAAATTAAAGACTGCTTTTTCCCTTATCATGAAAAAATCGGATTGTCTTTCTGTACAAGCTGTGAAAATGGCAAAGATCCCAAAACAGTTAAAGGCATGAACCACATATTTGAATGGAAAACCATTACGATGATGGAATACGCCCAGCATATTCTGGATAAAATCAACAGGCATCTTTTAAAAAATGCAGGTTCTCCGGATCGTAACAAAACAATTCTGGATTATATCAACGACTTTGAAATCATCACTTCAAGACAAGGTACCGGATACTGCGTTAACTATACCAAACATCAGGCTGTCGTTCCGTTTTTGAAAGCTTACTTGCCTCATTACGGGCAGACTGTGAATATTTCGGCATACAGAGACTTTATCTTTTCAGTAGCACAGATTGCAGAATATATTGATATAAAGCTGAAATCCGTACAGGCTTTTGAACACACTGTTTATGCTAAATTAAAATCGGAAGCCAAATTCAGAGTACAGATGAGTCATCAGTTTCTCACCATCTGCAATTAAAACTTTGCACCAACATTCATATCTAAATTATATTAACGGAATACCGTGACGGGTCTTCCAGACAAATCCTGGCAGAAACGCCGGGATTTTGTTTAATTTCACCCACTATCTATTCTTCACTCATCACTCATCATTTATCATTTATCATTCATTATTTTTCATTACTCATTACTAGAGTGGTAAATTCCAAATCAGGTCCGCCGCCAGATAATGAACACCGCCTTTCCTTATACTCTTACTGCCTCTGATCAGATCATCCACATATCCGATATCCACTGTAAAAGGGGAGTGAGGGATACTGAACATATAATAAGCAGCAATACGCACCTCCTTATAGCCAAAAGGAGTCCATTTCTGTTCCGAATCATGTAGATAGCTTGTTGAAAATAAGCTTTCAGCACTTAAAGCCAGCTTATGATTGTTTTTCGGAGATACATTATAAGTGAGTTGACTTTTTATTCTCGTTCTCAACTGAAAATTTTCTTCCGTCTGATGGAAATCGGAATCAAAAAACTTCCGGAATTCCTGACGGATTGTATTTTTCAGTTTCCACCTTTTCCCAAGCGCAAAAGTATAGGCATATCTTCCATAAACCCTAACTTCTTGCTCTATAGCTTCTTTTTCATAAGGGGCGGAACTTTCATATTTGGGTTGCCGGCGGTAACTGACCGCATAGCTATACTGCTGATTAGGAGCAAAAGAATGGTACATCTCGTGATTTAATACGATAATGGCTTGTTTCGATACTAAATTATAATCATCAGGGCTGCTTTTACGCCCCAAAGCAATATAGCTTAATGTCTGTTTCTTTCCTAAAGAATCCAGCTTTCTTTTAACTCCAAAGGCCAGCCAGGAAGCGGTATTGGCCTCTCCCAGACCGGGTGGGCTGATCTGTGCGTATAATGAACTGTATAAACCCAATAAAGATATTCCGATAACCATTTTTCCTGTCCCGTGCATCCTGTAAAATCTTTTGAATGGTATCCTGAGTATATGTTTAACAATAAGATTAAATTGAACCCTAAGTGATACTGGAAAACGATAATTGATCCTAACGAATGCAGCTCCTTTCTTCATGAAATAATTGTGTAAATGATTTTAATACTGTTGATAAACAGGACAAATTAAATACTTGATTTAGGAATATTTTAGGAACAGAAAGTACTAGGCGCAAAATTTGTGGATTCAACAAAAATTAATAACTCCCGCAGATGATACAGATAGACCTGATTAATAAAAGTAAAAATCTGTATCATCTCCGTAATCCGCGTGAAATTTTTTTTAGAATAAAAATAGATCCAATCTTCATCAAAATCAATGAAATTGATTCCACGTTTGCTTCCCTTTTATAGATAGTATAGTAATTTTATTTGCGTTAAAAAAAATTATCTGTTCCACAAATTTTACAAATAATCAGTTTTTACGAAAAACAAAAAAGCCTTAAACAATTAAGTTTAAGACTTTTACATTCTGCAGAGAGGAAGGGATTCGAACCCTCGATACAGTTACCCGTATACTACCTTTCCAGGGTAGCTCCTTCAACCACTCGGACACCTCTCTATTTGAGATTGCAAAAATAGGGTAATTTCTGGAATCTGCAAATTATTATTGAAAAATTAGTCAGTTATTTCTCCACAAAGGCTTTTGGCGAAGTTATCAGCGAATGTTCCGGGGTAATTCGGATTGTCTATCAAGTGCATCGCTTTGGTGATAGCACTTTCAGCTGTGATATCCTTTCCGCTGATAGCGCCTATCCTTGAAAAGATATTACTGTTTTCATACTTCCCGAAAGAGATACCCCCTGAAATACACTGACTTACCACCACGATTTCAGTTCCGTTGTTTCTTATGGCCTGAAGCGTTTCCTGCGTTTTTTCACTGCTGAAAATCGTTCCTGAACCGAAAACCTGAAGGATTAGCACCTTCATTTTAGGGATTTCCTTAAAATGGCTCAGATGCATTCCCGGAAAAATTCTCCAGAACAGAACATCTTCAGAAATATGTTCGTCCACATGGAACTCTACTTCAGGATCGCAGCGGTATAGATTGTCTTTAACGATATTTAAATGCACTCCAGACTGTCCCAGAATAGGGAAGTTAGGACTTGCATAAGCATCGAAATACTCGGCAGAATATTTTAAAGTTCTGTTGCCTCTTAAAAGTTTATATTCAAAATAAACTGCGACTTCCTGAATTACCGCTTCATCATTTTCATAAAGGCTGGCATAATAAAGGCTCGTCAGAAGATTTTCTTTGGCATCGGTTCTCAGATCTCCGATCGGAAGCTGTGAACCCGTCATGATAACCGGTTTTTTCAGCCCTTTTAGCATGAAGCTTAAAGCAGAAGCCGTATAAGACATAGTATCGGTTCCGTGAAGAACCAGAAAGCCGTCATACAGCTCGTAATTTTTGAGAATATAGTTGGCAATCACTTTCCATTCTTCAGGTCCCATGTCCGAAGAATCCAGAGGTTTTGCGAAAGGATGTACGAATACTTCACATTCCATGAGTTTCATCTCGGGCATCTTTTCGAAAATATTTCCGAAATCAAATGCACGGAGACTTCCGGTTTCATAATCTTTTTCCATACCGATGGTTCCTCCGGTATAAATGAGCAGGACTTTTCGCTTCATGAATCACTTTTTAGTAAGAAATTGAGCCTCGTTCAGGTTCATAGCCCAAAATTACGTTAATTTGCAAAGATTTGAAAATGAATGGAAGATTTAGCGCAAACTTTTGAATATTTAAAACAGTTTTTAACAGACGAAAGACTCTCAAAAATAGAACACTTTTCTCAGGAAAGTTCCGATTTTGTACTTCCGGTGATGGATGATGTCTATCAGTTCAGAAATGCGGCAGCCATTATAAGATCGGTGGAAGCATCTGCTTTTCATAAAGTGGTTGCGATGGAGGAGGAGAATGTATTCGATCCCAATCTTACCGTCACAAAAGGAGCAGAAACATGGGTAGAAGTAGAGAAAATGCCTAAAAATGTAGCTTCACTGCAGAATATTAAAAACAGAGGGTATAAAATTTTGGCAGTTTCGCTGGAAAAAAATGCAGTGATGCTTCCGGATTACAAGATTACAGAACCGATTGCTCTTGTATTCGGAACCGAAAAAGAAGGAGTATCCGAGGAAGTGCTCAATTTTGCGGATGAAACGCTGGCCATCCCAATGTACGGCCTTACCAGAAGTTATAATGTCTCTGTGGCAGCGGGAATCTGTATGTATGAACTCAAACAGAAACTTCTGAAATCAGATATCGATTATAAGCTGAGTGAAGAAAAGCAAATGAAAATGAAGATCAGATGGGCCGTCAATTCAATGAGAAGCGGCCACCAGATTTTTGAAAAATATTTGAGAGATCATAACCTTACAATATGAACAGAACAGGAGTCTTTATCTTAATAGTTTTAAGCAGCTGCAGCAAAAAAGAGGCAGCTGAAACAAAAAGCATTGAGAATAAAGATACTGTGGTACAAAACATAGAAATACAGGCACAGAAGGAAGAAGATACAGCATCACTTCCTTTTTCCCAATCTCTCAAAGAAAATGGATATTTGTATACGCTTAAAGGACTCGAAAGTCCTAACGGAGCAATCAATTTTAAATCCATCAACATATTTTATAAAAACAAACTTCATCAGAAAATTATTGTCGATACGGTGTCTGTTCTGAACGAAAGGGAAGTAGTTTTTAGTGCTGATAAAGATGCCAATTTCGATGGGTATAAAGATGTAGAACTCATTAACTGGGCTGGAAATTATTCTTACTCATCAAGCTTTTGGCTTTACAATCAAAAAACAGGAAAATACGATCATTACAAACCCCTGGATACGATTCAGAATATTAAGATTGACGCCGGGAGAAGAGAAATTACTTCAAATTATCACATTGGTCCGGCTAATACCTACAGCAAAACTTATCAATGGAAAAATGGAAAACTTTTGATGATGAGTGCACATATTGTTGAAGAAGGTGAGGAAATCCAGATATACAGAAAGAATGGGAAAATCATTGTAGAATAATGTGTTTTCTCCCCATTTCCTAACTTCTAATCCCTAATCCCTAATCCCTAATCCCTAATCCCTAATCCCTAATCCCTAGCCTCTCATCATCTTAAAATAATTCCAGGCCGCCACAAACACTCCGGCCGTTTCAGTTCTCAGTCTTTGGTTTCCTAATGAAACAGCTTTTACATTACTATCGGATAGAAACTGAATTTCCTTTTCAGAAAAATCTCCTTCGGGACCAATTAAAAAAGTGATCTGTTCCAAAGAGGGAATATGATTAAGCTCAATCCTTTCCAGATTTTCATGGCAGTGGGCCACAAAAGTATGTTCAGTATCAATGCCTTTTAAGAAATCTGTAAGTTTTATGGCATCATGAATAACAGGGAAATGAAACCTTAAACTCTGCTTGGAAGCGGCAATAGCCTGTTTTCGAATCTTATCAATATTAATGTTTTTACGTTCCGTTTTCTCAGTAATGATAATACTGATTTCCGAAATTCCCATTTCCACTGCTTTTTCCACAAAAAACTCAATGCGGTCAATATTTTTTGTCGGAGCAATGGCAATATGAAGTTGAGGGCTAAAATCCGGAGTATCTGTTTTAATTTCCGAAACATCGAGGCTGGCTTTTTTTCCTTCAATCACTAATTTTCCGGAAGCAATATTTCCCTTTCCGTCTGTTACGTGAATATCTTCACCTTCTTTCATCCGGAGAACTTTCACAATGTGCTGCTGCTCTTCGTCGTTGATTATTGCTTTTCCGTTATGGATTTCGCCAAAAAAAAGTTTCATATATTGATATTTTGAATGCGCCTGAATGGTATTAAAAGATAGGAAGCTGGAGGATGGAAGCTGGAAGTTACTACTGCACGGGAAACATTTAAAAATTCCTTTTAATGGATTGAAGCTGTTTTAAAAATATGAATAAAAACGCCTATATTCTATCTCTTGGACTTCAATAACTTCCCTCTTCGAGCTTCTGACTTCCTTACATCATCCTAAACTCACGTTGATGATTAAAAGAAAATTTCATTATCGCTTAAAAATGCTACACCCGTTTTTATTGTGGTATAAATATCACCTTCACAGTCTCTATAGGAACATGCATAAATTTCTTCAAGCCATTTATTGTTCATAAAGATTAAATTTAAGTATTCGTTTTTTCTTAAATTATTTTTGATGGATAAATAATCTCCTTCTTTGGGCTCGTAAGTAAAACTAAATACATTTTCTGAATTGATTTTCTCTATGATCTCTTCCTTTATATTTTGAACATATCCAATTTCTGAACATATCATTAAAAAATCTTCATCTTCAGATCCTTCTGTCACTTCATTTTTTCCTATAACAGTTTCTAAAACCCAATAATATTTTGAATTTTTTTTAGACTGCGTTCCAAGTACTTTTTCTTCTAAAAGTATTTTCATAAATCATATTTTGCTGTTGCAGAAGTCCTCAGATCCGTAAATTCTCCGCGTTCATATTTCAGTTGGGCAACCATGGCAATCATCGCTGCGTTGTCTGTGGTATACTCAAATTTGGGGATGTAGATATTCCAGCCTAGTTTTTCGTGGTTATCCTGCATTACTTTTCTCAAGGCAGAATTGGCGGAAACTCCACCGGCGATGGCCACTTCTTTTATATTGAGTTCTTTGGCTGCTTTTTCAAGCTTATTCATCAGAATTTCAATGATTGTTCTTTGAACGGAAGCGCAGAGATCGTTGAGATTTTCTTTGATGAAATCCGGATTTTTTTTGACTTCTTTCTGGATAAAATAGAGAACGGATGTTTTGATACCGCTGAATGAATAATCATAATTCTCCATTTTTGGTTTGTTGAACGTAAAAGCATCAGGATTTCCTTCCTTGGCCAGTCGGTCTATGATAGGTCCTGCCGGGTAATCAAGATCGAAAATTTTTCCGATTTTGTCGAAAGCTTCACCTGCGGCATCATCAATTGTTTTTCCGATAATTTCCATATCAAAATAATCCTTTACCAATACAATCATGGTATGGCCTCCGCTTACCGTAAGACACAGAAAAGGGAATTGAGGCGGCATAGGATTTGCATCTTCAATAAAATGGGCTAAAATGTGGGCCTGGAGGTGGTTTACTTCTATTAACGGAACATTTAAGCTCATTGCCAAGGATTTAGCAAATGATGTTCCTACAAGAAGTGACCCTAAAAGTCCGGGGCCGCGTGTAAATCCTATAGCTGAAATAGCATTTTGTTGTATATTTGCTTTAGTAAAAGATTTTTCAACAACGGGGATTATATTTTGCTGATGTGCTCGTGATGCGAGTTCCGGAACTACACCTCCATATTCCTTATGGATGGCTTGGTTCGCAGCAATGTTCGACAGAATACAGTTCCCCTTGATGATAGCTGCTGAGGTGTCGTCGCAGGACGATTCAATACCTAAAATTATAGAGTCGCTCATAATAATGGCAAAGTTAGAGAATAATAACGAGAATGAGAATAAAAAATCAGTAGCTGAGAACCTAAGTGATCAGGTACAAAAGACTGTTGAGAATGTAGAAGGGGCTGTAAAAGAAACGGTTAAGGAAGCTTCCGAACTGGCTTCGGATGCTATCCATCATCCCGTGGAAACAGCTGAAGAATTTGGAAAACAGGCCGTGAAAGATGTGACCAGCTATTCCTGGTGGGCAAAGCTTCTCCTGATTCTTTTCTGGTTGGGAGTTATTCTGATTGGAGGTATACTTACGGCCATCAATCTTCCGGCAACCAAACAATGGGCGGCAGATCAGGCACTTCAGATCGTTAATAAAGACTTTAAAGCCGACATGACTACCGAGAGTGTAGAGGTAGATTATTTTGGGGATGTAACGATAAAAGGACTCAAGATCAAGGATTATAAAGGTCTCGAATTCATCAAAGCGAGAGAGTTCCGGGCTAATTCAGACTGGATGTCACTTGCATATAATGCCATTTCGGGGAACAGCAATTCATTAAGCTTTAATTCCCTTACCCTTGTGAATGCGGATGTAAAAGTAATCACATACAAAGGCGACAGTATTTCCAACTTTATCAGGTTTACCCAGCTTTTCGACAGCGGAAAAAAGAGAGATCCTAAAAAACCTCCTTTCCAGCTGAATTCGCGGGTTCAGATTATAGATTCTAAAGTATCCATCACCAGTCAGAATTCTCCGGGAGAGCCGGGAAAGTGGCTTACGGCTACCCAATTTAATTTAAAGGCGCCGAATGTAAAAATCAATGGACCGAATATTTCGGCTATGATCAATAATATGTCCTTCGTCACTTCCAGATGGGGCAAATCTCATTTGGTAGACACTTTTTCTACGGAACTTTCTTTAACGAACGAATTCCTTTCATTAAAAGATCTTACCCTGAATACAGATCATTCTTTACTACAGGGAAATATTAAATTCAACCTTCATGATGGTTCCTGGTCAGAGTTTGCAGACCGCGTGCGTTGGGATATGGAAATCAAGCAGGGAAGCCAGCTGAGCGGATATGATATCAGTTATTTTGTAACCAACTGGGACAATTTTAAACCCTTCAATCTGGCGGGAAAAATGACCGGGCCTCTGAATAAATTTCACCTGGAAAACTTCCTGATCCGCAATCCGGATGTGAATATTGCGACCAAAACAATGAAGGTAGACCGATTGCTTAAAGGTAATTTCTCTATTGAAACCAATGATCTTTCTACAGATTTTACTTACAAGGATCTGAAAGCAATGATGCCTTCATTTATTTCCAAAAAGATGAAGAATTTTGCAGATGATTTTGGAAAACTGAAATATAACGGAACTGCAAAAGTAGATCCTAATCAGGTATATGTAGCGAATGGAAATCTGATGACGGGAATAGGGCAGGCCAAAATCTCCAATCTTTCCCTTACCGGATACAGTACGGCAATGCCTAAGTATTCAGGAAATCTGGAAGTAAAAGATCTGAATACTTCTATTATTACCAAGAATAAATCGGTAGGTCTTATTTCCGGGAAATTTGATCTTAACGGGCAGAGCTTTGATGTGAATACCATGCGTCTTACTACTAAATCGCAGATCACCAGCATTGAAATCATGGATAAAGAGATCAGTAATCTGTATCTGGACGGATTACTGGATCATAAAAAATACAACGGTCTGATCACGGTGAATGATGAACAGGCAAAAGCGACCATAAAGGGACTCATTGATTTCAGTACCTCAAGGATTGTTATGAATGTAAATGCAGATGTGAACCATCTGAATATGAATTATTTTACAAATAAGCCCGGCAGTCAGATTGTAAGCGGTCAGGTGGAAGGTAAAATGTCCATGTCTTCTATTAATGATCTGACTCTGGATGTAGATGCCAGCGATCTTAATTTTGCTACAGCCACTCAGAAATATAATATTCCTAAGGCGAAAATAAAAACCTTTATAGAAGCTGGCGGACGTGTAATTGATGTGGACGCGCCAGGAGCAGCCAGTGGAAAAATTTCCGGAAAATACAATCTTGCCGACCTGGCCGGAATGGTAGAAAACGGGATAGGAAGAATATTGGTAGGCCCGCCGCCGAGAAAAATGTACAGAGGGCAGAATTTTAAAATGAATTTCGATGTTCAGCAGGGCGTTGTGAATTATTTTCTTCCTGATCTTAAACTTCCTCAGGGTGCTGTGGTAGAAGGGGAATACAACGGAGATTCAAATGATCTGGTTCTGAATCTGGACGCCGCGGCACTGAAATACATCATGACGAAAGAGGAAGAGATTTCGGATGCAGACAAAGCACTGGCATCAGCAAATCCTGAATATAAAATTAATGACAGAAAGAATATCTCTAGGGACAGTGCCATGATTGACAGTGTCATGGTGAGAATTAATACGGCGAATCTTGATCAGCAGCTGTATGCAAGGGTCAGCAAGCTGGTGTATAATAAAAATGTCATTAAAGATTTTGAGCTTAAAGGAAAAAACGAAAACAATACAGCGCTTCACCTGGCTACCACATTCAAGCATGGAAGCCCGGAAGACGAGCTGGATGACAACCTTAAAGCCTATGCCATTAATGTAGATCAGTCTACCAACGCAGCAGGAGATTATGTTTTTAAATTTGAACCTACGGAAGTTAAGTTCAATGATGTAACCTGGGCCATAGATACAAGTCCTGAGCTGGATCATTCGATTACCTATAGGAAAAGCGCAGGAGATTTTGATATCAGGAACCTTCGGGTATTTTCGGATAAAAGTGCGCTGTTTATTAAGGAAGCGCAGTTTAAATCAGCCAAAGACTTTTATATAGATGCAGATATTGAAGAATTTGCCATCGAGAAGCTTCTTGAAATGCAGTCCGGAGGAAATCCTATGGGTATCAAAGGGCTGGCCAACGGAAGTGTGAAGATCAAGATGGATAAAAGTACGCTGCAGCCTCTTGTAGACCTTACCGTAGACAATATTGTGATGAATGGCAATGAGATGGGTGACCTTACCATTTCCGCGACAAACGGGTTCTCTCTGAATGTTTATGATGTAGATGTGAAAGTAGCATCTGCCGGAGTTCTCGGAAACAATAACCTGCATGTAACAGGTACCGTAAACAATAATACGGCTTCTCCAACGATAGATCTCACAGCAGAAATGCGTGATTTTGATCTGGCCTTTACCCAGCAGTTTGTTCAGACTATTTTTGGAAATATCAGAGGAAAAGCAACTGGAGATTTAAAAATTAACGGGAAATTAAGCAATCTTGACTACAGTGGTGATATTGCATTGAAAGGTTTTGGATTGAAGCTTCTCTTCACCGGAGTAGATTATTCATTTGATGATACGGTGATTCCGCTTTCAAAAGGTCTGGCGATTCTTAACAATATTGAAGTTCATGACGGAAGATCGAATTCCAAAGGAGCTATTTCCGGGGCGATACAGTTTGAAACCATTTCTTCAATGGGGGTCAACCTGGTTATGAGAGCAGATAATCTTCTGATGCTGAATACCACACAGAAGGATTATGACCTTTTCTGGGGAAGGGTATACGGGCAGGGAGATCTCTATGTGGACGGACCTGTTTCCGGACTGAGTATTTCCACCCCGAATATGAAAGCATTGAGCGGAAGTACATTTACCTTCAATTCCAGTTCCACCTCCAATGTAGAAGAGTTTAAAATGCTGAGGTTCCTGAAAGAAGGAAAAGACGGACTGATTACTTTGGAAGAAAAGAAAAAGACGGGAGCGAATATGAATATCGACTTCAGTCTTGATGTAGATAAAGGAACTACCGTAAATGTACTGGTAGGAGATGATGTAGGAAATATTACGGTAAAAGGAACGGCAGACCGATTAAGATTCCAGATGAGCAGACAGGGAGCTATTGCCATGAATGGAACATATAAGGTAGATAACGGAACTTTTGTTTCGAAAGCGATTCTTAATAAAACCTTCCAGATTGAGAAAAACAGCAGCATAAGATGGGATGGTGATGCTATGAAGCCGGCACTGGATATTACAGCCAATTATGTAAGAATGGTTTCTAATGCAGGCGAATATCTGAGTATGGGGAAACTACAGCCCATCAGTGTATTGCTGCAGGCGAATATCACCCAATCCTTGATCAATCCGAAAATAGACCTGAATGTGACCGCTCTTGATGTATCCAGCCAGGTAAAAGAAACCCTGGCAGCCAAAATGAGCCAGGAGGGTGAAAAAGTACTTCAGTTCGGTTCCATACTGTTGTTGAGCACCTTTAACGTTTCCAACAGTGGAGGCGTAGATTTCGATGTTGCCGGAGTCGCCGAATCTTCCGGATATAATATGCTTCTGAAACAGTTGGGATCTGTTCTTAATACCATGAGTAACGAATTTCAGATTGACCTGAATTATGTGAAAGGGGATCAGAATTCTAACACTGGAGACAGGGCCAACGCGGGAGTAAGTGTAGCGGTTTCACCAAGAATAAATATAAAGACCGGACTGGGAATTCCTTTGAATAAAACCGAAGGTACACAGGCCAATTATCTCTCCGGAGAAGGATCTATTGAATACGATATTTCTAAAAAGAATGATGGAAGTCTCGTTCTGAGAGGGTATTCCAAGCCTACCAATATAGGTATGGTAAGTACGAATGGTTCTGCAAATCAGGCGTATGGTGGGGGAGTTGTGTGGAGTAAAAGCTTCAATTCTCTATTTAAAAAGAAGAAAAAAGATAAAAAACCAGAGGAACCTAAAACTCAAATAAAAACAGATTCTATAAAATCGAATGCTAAATAATCTGAATATTTTAATGATTTTTATCATCTGTGTTAATTATTGTTAATGTTTGATATAATTTTTTTAGTTAAATAATTTTTTATAAATTTGCAAAAAATACATGGATTTTTTAAGAAAATTGTAATTTAACTAATATGAACTATCAACTGGACGAAATAGACAAGAAAATTCTTGATTTCTTAGTAGAAAACACAAGAATGCCTTTTACTGAAATTGCAAAGCAGATGGATGTTTCTGCTGGAACAATTCACGTGAGAGTGAAAAAAATGGAGGATGCGGGTATTATTTTGGGATCATCTCTTAATATCGATTATGGCAAGCTGGATTATCACTTTACAGCTTTCATTGGAATCCTTTTGACAAAATCGAACCGTACTCAGGAAGTACTGAAAGAATTATCAACGCTTCCGAATGTAATCGAGGCAAGTGTAATTTCCGGAAAATATAACATTTTCTGTAAAGTAAGAGCTAAGAATACGGATGACGCTAAAAGAATTATCTATCAGATAGACGACATTCAAGATGTAATGAGAACCGAAAGTATGATCTCCATGGAAGAGTACTTGAGCGACAAAAACAGATTGATCAACGCTATTTCTATATAATTCAAATTTTAAACGAATAAATATAGCGAAGAACTTATGAAGATATTCATAAGTTCTTTATTTTTGTACTATGGAAGAATACAGTTATTTTGATGAGGATCCAAAGAAAGGATGGGGCTTTATTTTAGCATTTGCAGCTTTGATGCTGTTCACCGTGATGGGGCTGGGAATTGATGTGGATGAGTATCTTCAGCACGAATATCTTCAGATCCCGAGATGGTATTTCTTCGTGATATTTTCCATTGATGTTTTAATGATGATCGGGCTCGTCCTGATGTTCTTTTACAAAAAAGTAGGAATTTTCATGTTTCCCGCTCTTCTGGTTCTGCATTTCTTTATGCACAACTATTACCTGTCTACATTCCTGTATACGGATGTAACGAATCTTTTCCTTTTTACAGGATTTGGAATGCTGGCTATTATTCCGAAGTGGAAATTTTTCAGATAAGAGTGTAACCTGAGTACTAATTAAGTTTGTACAAGCGAATAGCCTGTTGTTTTAGCGGGTTTCTGCTCCAGTCTTCCCATTTTCCTGTATAAGGATCGTAACCGCATTTTAGAGGCTTGGAAACGTCTGCTCCGTCATTATTGATGTGGCTCCGTTCCGTATAAGCTCTGCAGTCTGTACATATGTATCTGAATTCACAGTCCTTACAGACTTCTATCTGGTCTTTGGTGATCTCCCAATACTTTTTAAATCCTGGTTTAGCCAGAGCTTCTTCCAGGCTGTTATGATGAACGTTTCCGAACACTTCGGGCATAAGAGGACAGTTTTTGATGTTGCCGTGAAGGTCTATTCCGATTTTTTTATAAAGGCAGGAATTATAATTGAATGCTTCAAGGACCTTAGAAAGATTGGTATTGAAATATTTCAGATCTACCTTTCCGCAGGAGGAAATCTTTAAATCTTCACGGCTGAATTGTAAAGCAAATCTGAATTCATCTTTTGATCTGAATGGAATTTTCGGACAGCTATGAAATGTTAAACTGTAAATAAGTTCTACGGTTTGATTAAGACTATCAATAAAGTTCCTGTCTATACTCTCATGGAAAGGCGAAATAATTTCAACACCATTTAAAACTGAGCTTTTAAATTGGGAATCAATATCCCGGAAATCCTTTAGCAAAAGTTTGTTATGACTGTAAATAACAACATGCTTCACTCCAAGGTTTTCCACACTTTGTTTTATGTTGTCCAGAATAGAGTTGTTATTAATTTCAATAAAAATATTTGAAATTTCGTTAGGTTCGTGGAATTGATAAGAAAGAGGAGGAAAATTCTTGTCCCAATCATTTTCCGTTATAAAGCCGTATTCTTTTTCAATCAACAGATGAATATATTCCTGAATAAATAGTTTGGATTCAGCATCATAATCTTTCAGAATGTTTTCTATTGACTTAGTTTTCAATTCTTCTATAATTTCATAAAACTCTAAAGCGTAGAGCTCTGAAAAATTTCTTTGAAGATCTGAGATTAAAATACGTTTAACCCCTTTTGTAACGAGAATATTGTTGAATAAATTAAAATATTTCATAAAATTCGTATGAGTGGTTTTAGTGGTTTCTCTCTTACATGATGTTCTGTCTGATAGCTTTCGCTTTGGACAAAATATAACATGTTACTATGAATTTTTCCAACGTTTTTTGTTTTAAAGATCTCAATATATTTAAATGTAAGAGGTAATTTGTTTTTTTCGTTATACAGTTTTTTCATAAGTATTCGGCTATTTTTTGCTCAAGGAAATAATTACAGGTATTAGACATTCCCATGAATTGGCCAATAGGGTTTATCTCTAGAAAATAAAACTTATCTCCTTTCTTTATAAAATCGAGGGAACCAGAATTAAGATCAAAAGACTGCATAAGCAGGTTTATTTTTTGTTCAAGATAGAGGGGAAGATGATAAGAAACATTCCTGTTAGGCTTTATTTCGTTATATTTTCTGAAATCTACTTTAGTCTGTGTGTCATTCTGTGAGAATATTGCCATAGACCAACAATGGCCATTCAAATAAAAAGTCCTTACTTCAAAATCTTTTTCAATTTTCTCCTGGAAAAATGTTATGAAAAAATTTCCATTTTCATGACCTTTTATGACAGATGTATACATGAAACCGCCAAAATTTTTCTTTATTTCGTTTAGCATGACATTTCCGTTCAGGGTTTTTATAATGGTCTTTTCTATTTCCACATCGTCAGTATTTTCTGCCAAAAAATATTCAGGAACATCAAATCCAATGTCTTTTGCCTTGTCTAGAACGATAAGTTTATTGATGTCGCTGTTACTTTCTTTATTAATATTCCTTTTGGATTCCAGTGTTTTTCGTACATAGTCCTCAAGCCAATACTGTGTTTCTATCATATTCAGATGAATAGACCTATTGTCATACTTTAACCTTTTAAAACTTAATCCTCCTCTCCGATACCAAACACTTTTTATATCATCAAGAAAAAAAATATTACGATTGCTTTCCAATAAAATCCTCTTGTTTTGAGTTTTGATCTCAAAAACTTCATCTTCGTGAATACGGAGGAATTTTTTCTTCATTTGAATAAGATATTTAATAACTTCAGTTGTGGTAATTTCATTATTTTGAGAAAGAATCAGAATCATAGTTATGTTGGTTTTAGATCAACAAGTTAGGATCTTTGAAATCTGCTTAAACAGATAAGCCTAACGGTTGTTTTTTTTCTGGAAATCTTTAGTTATTTTCAATGACTGTTTAAGAGTTGGAAAGCCTATTGCTTTTCTATTCCTATCTATTCTTGAAGAATCAGAAGCATTAAAATCAGGTCTGTTGTAATGTACAAATATGTGATAAACAGTATCATAATAATGAATGTACTGATATTTATCAACCATCTCTATATAATCTCTCGGAAGGCATTCACCAGATTTTACATATTCTAGTAATTTTGTTTTAAAATATTCATAATGTACTGTTCCAGCCATATGATTAAGGAGAGCCCCCATAAACATAAATTGCTCATTGTTTCCATAAAGTCCTATTTTTTGTCTTGAAGGAAAACCATAATTTTTAAATACCCAGATCAGAAGCTCTGCATTTTTTCTGTCATTGATTTCAACTATTGGTCCTATGCGGTCATTATATTGATTACGCTTGAAAGCAATGCTAAAAGAATCAATTAATACACTGTTTAATTTCTGTTTCCATTGAAGAATTTTTCTTTCTACAGTAATGCTATCAATTCCGTATTTTTTATAGAGTTTAAAAAATTCAGGCTCTTGTCTTTTGTATTTCCAATTAGGAGCAACCTGATCTAAAAGCTTGTCAAGACTTCTTTTTCCTCCGAAATTCTTATGAAGCTGATCAGCATACCTGATGTAAGTTTCGTATTCCTCCATTCTTTCATTCTGCATAGGAGGATATTTCCTGAATAGTCTTTTGTAATTTCTGATGGTTGCTAATGTATCTTTGTCGACTCTATGAGTACTGTCAATAGCGTAAACTTTATTGTAATAATTGATATAATTAAGCTTTTTGCTTTTGCAGGAAGGAAAATTTAGTATTGTAAATAGAAGTAGTAAAATGATTTTTCGATATTTCATGACCGAATATATTTTTTCATATGAAAAAGAGGGGGAATTCCCCCTCTCATATTTAATCAACCGTTATGGTAGAATGAGCCTTTCCATCATTTAAGATTCGGGTATCACCAGTATTACCAGGCTGGCCATTTGGCCCTGTTGGTTCTGTAGTTCTAACATTTGTACCACCTCCAAAAATCATTTTTGAATTTTTCAGTTTCTTGTTTTCCAATGAAGAAAAATTCTTCATTCCATTTAATTTTTTCATAATTGAATCATTTTATAATTAATATTTGTGTTGCCATATAAACCCTGACATGGGTTTTGCCATTCGCTGTTTCTTCATGTACTGTACACTTACAGGAGATCTGTTGAATGCCACATCAACGTTGATGATTTCAAAACTATAGATTATTACATCTCATTGATGTGAATTAACGTGCGGGTTTATTGTAGATTTATCCCTGAAAGATGTAAGATTGTACACATTGAAATGAAACCGGAAAATTCCCATGCTTGGAAATTTTATTAAGTAAAAACTGAGAATCTTAGAGTCGGATTTTGAGGATTAAATCATTAGATAAATAACATAATAGGCCTATGTTATAGGGTCGTAAAATGACATGCATGCAAAAAATAACGCAGAAACTATCATAGATGATGATTCCGACTATTTAATTTTTCATCTATTTTTGTATCTTGATCACCATCATCATCACCAAAACCATAAAATTGAAGTATGCAGAGCTTTAAACAACTTAATATTGATTTAAAAAATTATCTGGAGGAAGCTCAGGAATCTTTCATTAAAGACCTTGTACACATCATTGACGGAGACCGATTAAATTATCTTGAAGGGAAGAATGAAAAAGATCTCAAAGCTTTATATTTCGAATATGAATACGATTATCTGGATATCATAGCTTGGGGTACAGATAAAGCCGGAGACATTCTCACTAAAACATATAAGATGGGCGATCAAAGAAGAAAGCAGGAGAATGAAACCGATGATTGGACCGCTTTTATACCTGAAAAATTATGGACAGAAGCTTCAGACTTTCAGGAACAGTATGAAGACGAAGAAGATTTTGATGAAGTGATGGATGATTACAATGATGAGAAATATGAAATTTTTGAAAACTGGTTCTTCGACTCCTGGAAAAAAGCGTCAATACAAACAGAAAACCGCACAGATGCTTATTTCTCCATTCATGACAGCTATTTTAAAACAGATTTGAATACGCTGCAGAGCCTGAATAACGATGAAATTGCAGAACGCTATACATCATAAAAAATATCCATTTATACATTACTATTAATCATGAAGAATTATCAATTTTACAGAAAAGACGGAACCCTTTTTATTTTTAAAAACCAGCCTGTATTTATTTTCATACTGGCGATTCTGATGTTCATTGCGGCAGGAATGGTTTATAAAATTCGCCTTCCCTTACTGGGAGTAGTACTCATCGCATTTGGAGTGCTGATCATCGTCAATTTTTTCGCGAAAAAGCTGGTCATAGATACCGTGCAGAAAACAGTAACCGGAAAACACAGTATTTTTGTTCCCGCAAAAACATATTCTTTCGCAGATTTTACCGGTTTTCGGGTAGTAGCAATGAAATACATGGGATTTATCACCACCAACGTAATGCTTGCCATTCACTTTAACGTTAACGGAAAAGAGGAGAAACTGACCATCGGGCAGGCCCTTACCCATAAAGGAATACAGAAAATGGTGAACGAAACCGAAGATATTATGAGTTTAAACGAAAACATCCGATGAATACCATAGATCAGTACAAATTCGAAGAAAATGGAAGTGAAATAAGCTTTATGCCCAATTATAACTTTCTGCGTACTCTGAAATGGTGGCTGGCAGCCGGTGTTCTTGTGGCCCCTGTATTATATTATTTCAAAAATATACTGTCTGAAAAAGCATTGGTTATTGCCGTTTCCCTCTGGGTGGTTTACATGGGATATTTTCTGATAGATCTGCTTTTCAGAGTTCCTGTAAAATACATTTTCGATAAAAGAGAGAAATGTATCTACCGGAAATTATTTTTTACCCAAAAGATCATGAACTTCGATGAAATGACCTATTTTATTAATGAAGACAGTGGAGGTTATTACTACGTGATCGGTAAAAAGAGAAATCAGTTTGTTAAAAACTATAGAATCAGTAATTATTTTTCCGGATCTGCAGCCTCCCGCATAAAAGAAGACGAATTTCAGAATACCATATTATTTCCGGTACTGGATGCGTTGAATGTTCCTATGAACAGACCGCAGTAGTACGTTGGAGTTAAATGTTTCGGGGTATGGGTCTCGGGTAGGAGAGTAGTAGCGTTTGAGGGTTTTAGAGCAGGGAGTTGCTGGTTGCTGTTTTACTAGTTCAAATCTCTAAACTCATATCCCAAGACACATCTGAAATCTGGCGGCTAATACCCATGGTGGCTGAGGCCCTCGAAGCCACCATCCCATCCATCTGAAATCTAATCTACAAACACCCTGATTCTCCAAAAAAAAGCTCGGGCTGTTTCGAAGAAACAGCCCGAGCCAGTATATCTGATAGCGTAACTTAGTTCGCTAAAATTCTCTTCACAGCCTCTTTTACAGCAGCAGCGTCGATTTTGTATTTTTTCATAAGCTCAGCAGGCGTTGCAGATTCTCCGAAAGTATCGTTTACTGCTACAAACTCCTGTCTTGTAGGTCTTTTTCTGGCAAGCATTCCCGCTACAGATTCTCCTAAACCACCAAGATAGTTGTGCTCTTCAGCCGTAACAATCTTACCTGTTTTTTCAACAGATTTAATGATGATTTCTTCATCCAGAGGTTTGATCGTGTGGATATTGATCACCTCACAGGAAATACCTTCTTTTTCAAGCTCGTCTGCAGCTACAAGAGACTCCCAAACCAGGTGTCCTGTAGCAACAATCGTTACATCAGTACCTTCCTGAAGAAGAATTCCTTTTCCAATTTCGAAAGGCATGTCTTCAGGAATAAATACAGGAACGGTAGGTCTTCCGAATCTTAAATATACAGGACCTTCGTGTTCAGCGATAGCAATAGTTGCTGCTTTGGTCTGGTTGTAGTCACAAGGGTTGATTACTGTCATTCCAGGAAGCATTTTCATCATACCGATATCTTCAAGAACTTGGTGAGTAGCACCGTCTTCCCCTAAAGTAAGACCGGCATGAGAAGCACAGATCTTTACATTTTTACCTGAATAGGCAATAGACTGACGGATCTGATCATATACTCTTGAAGTAGAAAAGTTCGCAAAAGTTCCTGTAAAAGGAATTTTTCCAGTGATGCTTAAACCCGCAGCAATTCCCATCATGTTGGCTTCTGCAATCCCTATCTGAAAAAATCTTTCAGGTGCTTTCTCGATGAATTTCTCCATTTTCAAAGAACCGATAAGGTCTGCACAAAGTGCCACTACGTTAGGGTTTTTATCGGCAAGTTCTGCTAATCCGGCTCCGAATCCTGAACGTGTGTCCTTTTTTTCTGTATATGTATATTTCATTTTTTTTTACTAAAGTTTTTTTGATAATTGATAAATGATAGCTGTTTATAAAGAGATAAAAAGCATGATCATTTACCTTTATTATTGATCATTGATGACTAATAATCAGCAGGAGATTCCAGGTATAATTGTTTGAATGCCGTTTCAAGCTGCTCGTCATTTGGAGCTTTTCCGTGCCATGCATGGCTTCCCATCATATAATCTACTCCGTAACCCATTTCCGTATGAAGAAGGATTACTACCGGTTTTCCTTTTCCTGTTTCAGTTTTTGCTTTCTCAAGGATCGCAATTACTGCTTCAAGATCGTTACCGTTTTTCTCTTCTAAAACTGTCCATCCGAATGCTTCAAGTTTAGCATGAAGATTTCCTAAGCTTAATACATCATCTGTATCTCCGTCAATCTGACGTCCGTTGTAGTCAATAGTAGAAATGATATTATCCACTTTTTTAGCAGCAGCGTACATGAAAGCTTCCCAAACCTGACCTTCCTGAAGTTCACCGTCTCCGTGAAGCGTGTAAACAAGAGATGAGTCTCCGTCCAGTTTCTTACCCTGAGCTACACCAAGTGCTACAGAAAGCCCCTGACCAAGAGATCCGGAAGCAATTCTGATTCCCGGAAGACCTTCGTGAGTAGTTGGGTGGCCCTGAAGTCTTGAATCCAGTTTTCTGAAAGTTTTCAGTTCTTCTACCGGAAAGAAGTTAAATCTCGCTAAAGTAGAATAGTAAACCGGGGAAATATGCCCGTTTGAAAGATAAAAATGATCCTCATTCTTCCCCTCCATAGTGAAAGGCAGCTTGTAATTCATCACCTTTCCGTAAAGCGCTGTGAAAAATTCCGTACAACCTAAACTTCCGCCCGGGTGCCCTGAATTTACAGCGTGAACCATTCTTAAAATGTCTCTTCTGATCTGCGTAGTAAGAGATTTTAACTCTTCAATACTTTTACTCATTATATCTCGATTTATTTGCACGCGAATTTACAATTTTTTAACGGCTTATGGAAATGCAAAAATCCGGACTTGTGATCCGGATTTAGAATTATCTCAGGGAAATACCGATTCTAACAGCCTTCAGTAAGGTATACCGATATTTCTGTAATGATATTATTAACAAATTTAAAAGAAAGCTGCGTTCCGGCATCAAGGTCTTCTAAAGTGAAATATCCGGTATCCTTAAGTGGTTTCTCACTCTTGTCGCTCCAGGCAGGATGTACACTGAAGCTAGGATAATTTCTATACGCATTAATCAGATCATCTTTGGTATTTCCGATCCCGATTCCGCTTTTCGTTTTAAATTTTTTGCTGGTGGTTATCATTCCCATAATAGCAGGAACGCTGGGTTGGCTTTCACTCAGATATTTTTCATAAAGATCAATTGAAATGTTTTCCCCATTGTGTTTTATCGTGTTTTTTTGTTCACCGTAGGTTATTTTCAGCTTGGTTCCGGAAAGCTTTTCTATCTCAGCTTTTTCCATTAAAATTTTGTAAGGTCCCATTCTTAAAGTGGAAATCTCAAAATCCTGAGCGCTCACCCAGCTGAATGTCCATACAAAAACAAAAAGAGAAATAATTTTTTTCATGGTTTATAGTTTAGTGATTGATGATGAATAATGATTTTATTTTTTTCCTAAAGCTTTATTAAGGGCTTTTTTAATAATCGGTTCCATAATGGCATATCCTGCAGAATTAGGATGAATGCCATCAATTGAAAGGCCCTCGCGCATACCGCCTTTTTCGTTCCGCATGGAAGTGTTGTAATCTGCAAAGGTAATTTTGCGGCTTTGGGCATATTGTTTCAACCTGTTGTTTAAGGCATCTACTTTCTGGGGAACATCTGTGATTTCTTTACGCCAGGGAAATGAAGCTGCAGGCAAAACAGAAGCAATAATTACTTTTATTCCATTGCTTTCAGCAATCTGTACCATTGATTTTATGGTGTTAAAAGTAAACTCAGGATCATAAATTCCTGCATTTTGAGCAATGTCGTTAGTCCCGGCATTAATAACCACCAGTTTCGGTTTTAGAGCGATCACATCATTCTGAAAGCGCAGAAGCATTTGTGATGAAGTCTGTCCGCTGATTCCTCTGCCTGTGTAATTATTTTCAGAAAAAAACTCCGGATGACTTTTTACCCATCCTTCAGTAATGGAGTTTCCCATAAAAACCACATCAATTTTTTTTCTGGTACTTAAAAGAACCGAATTGTCTTCCTTGTACCGGGCAAGATTAGCAAAATCAACAGCGCTTTGTGCGTTGACGAACTGGCTTAAAAACAAGCCAAATATTATGAATATTGATATTTTCATATTGAATGTTATCTATTACAGGACCCAATATTCAATAGAAACGGGCTTTATCCCGTTTACTCTATCATTATTTCTTTCTGATCAGCCAAAGCCCTATGAATGTCAACAATCCATTGATGATCAGCAATTCCAGCCCGATTTTAAAATCTCCGAACAGTTTTTCCTGGTATTTGTCAATAAAGAACGAAATCACAGGAGCAGCTATACACACGTAAGGAACAAGCTTGTCATTCACCTTGTATTTTGTAAAAATTCCAAAAGCAAAAAGGCCAAGAAGCGGTCCGTAGGTAAATCCGGCCAGTTTTAGAATAAGACCAATCATGGAATTGTCATTGATGACTTTAAAAATAATCACCATGATCAGGAAAGATAATGCCACAATAAGGTGTATTCTTTTTCTGAATTTTTCTTTTTTGGAATCATCCCAGTCTGTCTTTTCCTTCATCCCGAAAATATCAATACATAATGAAGAAGTAAGGGCGGTCATCGCTCCGTCTGCACTTGGAAATAAGGCTGAAATAAGAGCAATAATAAAGATGATAGAAATAAACCCGGGCATATGGTTCAGGGCTACATCAGGGAAAAGCTGATCTCCGGAGCTGGTTACATGTTCCTGTGCTCCGTAAAGGTGAAGAAGTCCACCCATATAAAGAAACAGTGAAATCACACCCAGAAGGATGAAGCCTAAAGTCACCATGTTTTTCTGTGAATCTTTCAGTCTGGTTACGGATAAGCTTTTTTGCATCATTTCCTGATCAATTCCCGTCATGGTAATCGTGATGAATGCTCCAGCAAGAATCTGTTTAATGAAAAAACTTTTTTGGTTCGGATCAAAATCAAAGATTCTTGTGTAGCCTTTATCCTGCATTGCCGTAAAACTTTCTCCAAAACTTAAACCTAAATGATTAAGCATATACACCGTACAGATAATCAATCCTAAAAGCATACAGGAAGTCTGTAAGGTATCTGTCCAGACAATTGTTTTTACACCGCCTTCATAAGTATAAAGAATAATCATGGCCAGAATAATCAGTGTAGTTACAATAAATGGAACGCCTAAACTGTCCAGAATAGAAATCTGAAGGATATTCACCACAAGATACAGTCGTGCTGTAGCTCCAACCAATCTCGAAACAATGAAAATCCATGCTCCCGATTTATAGGAAAGCTGTCCCATTCTCTGCTGAAGATATCCGTAAATAGAAGTAAGCTTCAGACGGTAATACAAAGGCAGAAGAACATACGCCACCACAATATACCCGATAAGATATCCCAAAGTGATCTGCAGGTATCCGAATTTATCATTTCCTACTGCCCCGGGAACACTTACAAATGTGACTCCGGAAAGCGATGTTCCAATCATTCCAAAAGCCACCAGCATCCAGTTACTCTTACGGTTTCCAATAAAGAAACTTTCATTATCACTTCCTTTACCTGTTCTGTAGGCTACCCACAGCAACAATGCGAAGTAGACGATAATAATAGACAGCAATATAACTGGAGACATAGTTTTTTAATTAAAATTTTAGCAAATATAGTTTTTTTCTGTTCTGCTGAAAAAGAAAAAGCCTTCCAGATGTTAAACTCTGAAAGGCCTGTATTTTAAGGATAGAAATTAAGGTCAGTTGACTAAAACATCCTGCAGCTCCTCACTTTTCTGAAAACTTGCTTTGGCAAACGGACAAAGAGGAATGATTTTTTTGTTGTTTTTCCTGGCAAAATCTACTGCTGCCAGAAGCATTTCTTTTCCTACGCCTTTTCCGTTGTAGGCTTCTTCCACCTCGGTGTGGTCAATGATAAATCTTTCTTCTCCCGCCCAGGTGTAGGTCATCATACCTGCGCGTCTTCCGTCTATGAAAGCCTCAAAACTTCCGTGTTTCTCGTCGTTGTTTTGTTTTACTTCGATCATCTTATGAGAATTTGGTTAGTATTTCTATTTCGTTGGTTAATATTTTGTGTATAGGGCAGGCATCTGCAATGGTATGCAACCTTTTCATCTGTTCGTCATCCAGAATACCTTCGAAAGTAATGTCTCTTTTGAAAATTGCTCTTTTGGTTAAAGGATAGTTTTCAAGTTCCACTTCTACATGGATGTTTTCCACATCCCATTCCTTTCTTTCGATGTACATTCTTAATGTAGCAGCTGTACAGCTTGCCAGAGAGGTGGCCAGAATTTCCATAGGATTGAAACCTTTATTCTGTCCTCCTTTGTCTACCGGTTCATCGGTAATGATCTGATTTTCACCGGCCGTTACCTCAGTATAATATTTTGTTTTGCCTAAGCTTGCTTTTACGGTTACCGCCATTATTGTTTGGTATTGAATTTATAACTTAATGCTCCTGAAGGGCATTGGTCTATCTGATTTTTAAGCTCCTCAGGGCTTGCGTTTTCAGCTTTTATCCAGGGTCTGTCTTTAGGATTGTAGACTTTGGGAAGCATTTTTACGCAGACAGCCGAGTGGATACACTTCTGGGGCTGCCAGATGACAGTGATACTGCCGTTAGGATATTCGTGTGTTTCCATATCAATTTTCTTTTAATGTTTTTTCGATTCTTCGGTCCGGAATCAGCCATATAAGAGCCACGATATAATAAAAACCTATGGCAATATAAGGATAAAAAAATGAAACTGCGATTCCGAGGACATAAAATACAATAGAAATATACTCTTTAAACTTCGTGTGAATAGCTTCTTTCAACTTGGAATTTTCTCCTTCACAACGGATGATGAGATTCTCTAAAATAGTATAAGCCACCGCCGACATAATAAGGCATATTCCGTATGCTGCAACGGGATTTTTAGCAAAATGGGTGGCACCAATCCATTCCGTGGCAACAGGCATCAGAGACAGCCAGAACAGAAGGTGAAGATTCGCCCACAGAATACTTCCGTTGATTTTTTTCACCGCCTGAAAGAGATGGTGATGATTGTTCCAGTAAATTCCTACATAAATAAAACTGAAAATATAAGCCAGAAACTTAGGAATAAGAGGCTTGAGATTCGCCCAATTGCTCCCTTCCGGAACCTTCAGTTCAAGGACCATGATGGTAATAATGATAGCCAGGACACCATCACTGAAAGCTTCCAGTCTTCCTTTAGTCATTGGTTTTGACCTCGTTTTTAAAGTTTCCTATTTTATCTTTAAGCTCCTTAAGCATGTCAGGATTAATGACACCGTTTTCCAAATCAAAATTGTCATAAAACTTGGGAAGTGAAAAAGTATCTTTAATATCTGCTGCAAACTGCGGGAAAAATGTTTTAGCGGTATTCATTACATTTCCGCCGCCATAACCTCCGGGAGAAGTGCTCATTAAAAGCATCGGCTTATTTTGAAATACCTTTACATTGATTCTGGACGACCAGTCGAAGACATTTTTAAAAGCTGAGCTGTAAGACCTGTTGTGTTCTGCCAGTGAGCAGATAATCACATCACATTCCTCAATCACTTTTAAAAAATGGTGGGCTTCCTCCGGAAATCCTTTCTTTTCCAGATCTACAGAAAAAACCGGCATGGTAAAGTCATTAAGGTCAATAAAATTGATCTCCTCATTCTGAAAATCTTTCAGAACAAATTTTACCAGTTCCCTATTGATCGAGGTTGAAGAAGTACTTCCTGCAAATGCTAATATTTTCATGGTGTATTACTGGGGTGCTGAGCGTTATTTTCTGTTTAGAATAGCCTTAGGAAGCGGAACGAATTCTTTTTCGTCACCCGGAACCAAAGGAAAAGCATCATGATTCTGATCATTCCAGTTCACTTTGGCTTGATCAATCATTTCTTTATCTGAATTTACGAAATTCCAGAATATAAAACGCTCCTCATCAAAAGGTTCTCCTCCGAAAAGATATACGGTGCCGTTTTCGCTCATCTCAAACTCGCAAAGCTTGGTATCCTTAGCAATCATCAGCTGTTTTGAACCATAAGAATTTCCTTCTGTGGAAACGGTTCCGTCCAGTACATACATGGCCGCTTCGCCGTAAAGATCTTTTCCGATACTTATTTTCTTTGCTTCTTTAGTTTTTATTTCAATGAAAAATAATTTACTGTGAACAGGAACCGCAGAACTTCTTCCGAAAGCTTCTCCGGCAATTAATTTATACTGAACTCCATCTTCTTCCCACACCGGAATTTCGTCCGCTTCAATGTGATGGAAAGAGGGCTCAGTCTGTTCCAGATGTTTCGGAAGACCTACCCAGATCTGAAATCCGTGAAGTCTTTTTTCGCTGTGTCTCAGATATTCAGGTGTTCTTTCCGAGTGTACAACTCCTTTTCCGGCAGTCATCCAGTTCACGGCGCCCGGTTTTATTTCAAGGGCACTTCCGATGCTGTCTCTGTGGAAAATAGATCCTTCCAGCAGGTAAGTAAGGGTAGATAAACCAATATGCGGATGCGGCGGAACATCGAGATTCTGATAATCTTTCAGCTCAGAAGGTCCCATATGATCAATGAAAACAAATGGTCCAACCGCTCTTTTTTCGCGGAACGGAAGAAGCCTTCCCACCAGGAAATTTCCTATATCTGCTGCTTTTTCTTCTATGATAAGTCCGATATTTGACATAATAAAGTTAAGTGTTTTTGAATGATAATAGTACGAATGAAATAGATTTTAAATTTCAGGATTACAGTTTGTCATATCCTTCAAATCTTTCGTCAACGATGCGTTTCCATTCCGGATGTTTTTTGATGTATGCAAAAACATAAGGACAGAAGGGAAGAAGTTTTTTCTCATTTTCTTCAATATAAGCCAGTGTTTTTTCTACAACTGCCACAGCTGCACCAGTTCCTGCCAATTCCGGTTCTGCTTCCGTATGTACTAAAGCAATCTGGTGGCCCATTTCACGGTAGTCGATAAAAGCAAAATGCCCGTTGATTTCTATTTCAAATCTTTTTCCTGTTTTTACAAGAGGAATATTTTCAAATTCTGGTTTCATAAATTTTATAGGTAAACGTGCCGGTGGATCGCAAAAATTCAGACAATTGAGCGTTACAATTCACTAAACCTTATAGGCTTTTAAAACCTATAAGGTTTGATCAATCAATTTGAATCTTTGCGTTTCACCAAACACAATTATAAAGTTACTAAAAAACGAATAATGTAAGATTAAGATAAATTTAATTCTGTTAATCTTCCAGGTAACCAAACTTTCCGGTGTTGTAATCTTCAAAAGCCTGCATAATTTCCTCTCTTGAATTCATTACGAAAGGTCCGTGCGGATAAATAGGCTCATTAATAGGTTCTCCACTGATGATCAATACTACAGAATCTTCAAGAGCCTCAATGCTGAACGTTTCCCCTTCATTTCTGAACAAAACGAGATGATCTGAAGCTGCTTTTTCCGCTCCGTTTACGGTTATACTTCCTTCAATGACTAATGCTGCTGTGTTAAAGTTGGCGGGGAAATTAAATTCAGCCTTTCCGCCTGCTTTTAATTTTGCATTCATCATATTTAAAGGAGTAAAAGTATCAGCAGGTCCTTTGTGGCCTTTGTATTCTCCTGCAATGATTTCTACAAAGCCGTTTTCAGCCAGATCTACATGTTCCATTGCTGCGTTTTCAATAGCCTGGTATTTCGGGCAGCTCATTTTATCTTTAGCCGGAAGATTCACCCAAAGCTGAACCATCTGAAAAATACCTCCTTTTTTAGACCATTCGGTTTCATGGTATTCTTTATGAAGCACTCCTTTTGCAGCGGTCATCCACTGCACATCTCCTTCGCCTATAATTCCGCCACCGCCTGCGCTGTCGTGATGTTCTACTTTGCCCTGATAAGCTATGGTTACGGTTTCAAAACCTCTGTGAGGATGTACACCCACTCCTCTGGGGCTCTCTGAACCGTTGAAGTGGAATTTTGAATTGTAATCAAGCATAATGAACGGGTCCATTCTTTTCATGTCCAATCCGTGTACCCCAGGTATGAAATTATGAACCCTAAAACCATCGCCTACAAAATGGGCAGGTCTTGGAGATACTACGATTTCTACTTTTTTCGCTGTCATAATATTGTGAATTTTATACAACAAAAATACTGCGATGAAGAATGGGGTACATTGATCTGTGTTAAGTTCGTAACAAGTTAGAGGGGCAAAAGGGTGAAATGGTGAAAAGGTTAGAGTGGAGAGGCTGAAATGGTTGAGATGGCGAATAAATTGGCTTATTAACAAATCAGTAAATCAGTAAATCAGCAATTTTGCCTTTCCGCTTCCTTTGCCTAATCCTCCTTCGATTTCATATTTTTTCCATCCGAAATGTGAAGCCTTCTGAAGACAAATCCGGAGATGATAGTCAAGATTCCTACCGTAAGGAAAGTATAGCGGAATGCATTGTGAATTTCACCTTTAATCAAATCGGAGTTTTCAAATAGTTTTAAAACAATTAATCCGAAAGCAATTCCAAAGCCGATGGCCAGCTGCTGATTGACCGATATTAAGGAATTTCCACTGCTGGTCTGAAAGTTTCTAAGGTCTGCAATAGAAATGGTATTCATTGAAGTAAACTGGATGGAATTGAAGAATCCCAATATAGCAATGATGGGAACGAACCAATATAAAGAAGTGTGAATGTTGGGAATCGCAAGAACGCAGATCAGGGTTCCGATAATGAAAGTATTCACCATTAAAGTCTGCCGGTAGCCATATCTGTCTAAAATTTTTATTACTGATGATTTTCCGAATATAGCAGTGAGTGCCATAGGAGCAATAATCCATCCGGAAGTAACAGCGGACTGTTTGTAAGCAATCTGAATCATTAGCGGAAGCAGCAGCGGAACTGAACTGATCCCTAATCTTGTGGCGAGATTCCCGACAATTCCTACACGGAAAGTTCTTACCTGAAATAGATTGAGCGGGAAAATAGGGTTGCCACCCCGTTTTGCATGTTTGTAATAGTAATAGAGAAATAAAAAGCCCAGAATAAATACAAAAAGGACGGGACTTATATTCTGCATATCTCCAAAAAGCTCAAGTGAAATGGAAAGCAGGAGGGAAGCGGCAGCAAAAATTAAAAATCCTTTTAAATCAAAATCTACATTTGCGGATTTGTAATCAGGCATATATTTTAGTCCCAAAATAATTCCTAAAATCCCGATTGGAATATTGATAAGGAAGATCCAGTGCCACGAAAGATAATCTACCATATAACCTCCAACCAACGGACCGAGTACAGGCCCGATCAATGCCGGAATAATAGCGAAATTCATAGCTTTCAGCAGCTCACTTTTATCAAAAGTCTTGATGAGAGCGAGTTTTCCTACCGGAGTCATTAAGCTTCCTCCAACTCCCTGAATCACCCTTGAAATAACAAGGTGGGTGAGATTCTGAGACATAGAACAAAACAGGGAGCCTAAACTGAAAAGAACCAGAGAAAAAATAAATACTTTTTTCGTTCCGAACCGGTCTGCCAGAAAACCGCTGGCAGGCATAAAAACGGCCAGTGTAAGAACGTAGCTGATGATAGCGTTCTGCATATTGAGCGGGGATTCATGAAGATCCTTTGCAATGGAGGGCAGGGACGTATTCAGAATGGTAGAATCCAGCATCTGCATAAAAATGGCTGTTGCCAGGATTAATGGAAGTATTTTTTTTATTGAGGTTTGTTGAGGTCTCGCTTCTGTCATTCGATGTAGACTGAAAATCTAATTATTTCCAGATTTGTTTTTATTGAAAGAAATGACTGTTTTTAAAACAGGTCAATCCTTAGATCAGGAATTTCATATAAAATTAAAAAAGTCCTGTGAATTTTCACAGGACTTTTCAATTTATTTTCTAGGTTTTTCTACTCCTTTCCATTCGTTGCCGGCTTTTCTGTACTGGCTTAATATGTAAGTTTTGAAATCTTTTGTTTTGTATTCGATGTTATCGGTATTCTGCTCAAACGGCATGATATAATAATAATCGATATCTGTTTTGTCTGATTTGTTTCCTTTTTTCACGGAAGGAACATACTTTGAAAACTTATAGCTTGGAAGATATTGTTTCAGTCTTACGTAAAAATCTTTGTCTTCTTTTTCGTTAGGAATGATATCTACAATATTTAGGTCATCTTTTTTCTTATCAATCCATAGATAGTAGGTTTTTTCTTCTCCTAAATTTCTGTTTAAAGAATTAAAGGCAAAAAGCTCTTTAGGAACCAGTTCTTTGATTTTTTCAGGATCTACTTTTGTGTAGAACTGTCCTTTAGAAGGGTCTACATAGGTTTCAAGGTTGTACATTAAAACCGAATTGTTTTCGAATTTTTTGTTTTTAAAATATTGATTCAAAGACAGCTCTGCCGTTGCTCTAAGCTCTTTTCCTCTTTCATCTAATTTTTTGGTAGGATTCTGAGGATTTACTTTTTTTACGAACTCATATAAAACAATCGGCTTTATATCTTTAAGGTGAGGATACGTTTTAAGCTGTTCTGCTTTTACCAGCCAGTAGAATTGCTGATAATAGTCATCCTTATCTACATCTTTCACGCTTTTATAAGATAACGCAAGCTTTTTTGAGTTTAAGTATTTACCATATTTTCCCTGTCCGAAAGCAAAACTGATGGATAGTAAGGCAAATAAAACAGTAAGATTTCTTCTCATTTTTTTATAATTGATATTTTCGTTGTCCAAATATAATTATTTCTTAGATATTATTTTTGATTGTCAGTTAAATTATATTATATTATTAACGTTTATTCAAAAGAAAATCCCGTATTGCTACAGGATTGATAAAATTTGGAAATCAGAAGTTAGAGATTAGAGGTTAGAAGTTAGGGGTTGGCACGAGATTTCAAACTAAGTTAAGGTAGAAATGGTCAATGGTGAATTTTGCTTCGCAAGTGAATTGTTAATGCCAGATGTCAGATTGCAGACATGTTTCGGAATACAAGATGCGAGGTTCGGGTTTCGAACGGGCAACAGTCAACTAGCAACTCCAAAACTCTCCGACTCTCAAACCCTCTTACTCTCAAACCCTAAACCTGCATCCCGAAATTCATCACTCATAACTCGTCTCATGTACCTTCACCGCTCTTCCGCTCGGATCATTCATCTTTTTGAAAGCCTCGTCCCATTCCAGGGCAATAGGAGTGGAACATGCTACCGAAGGAACCGAAGGAACGGTTGCTGCTGCAGTTTCGCTAGGGAAGTGCTCTTCGAAAATTGTTCTGTATCGGTATTCTTCCTTATTTTGAGGAGTGTTAAGCGGGAATCTGAATCTTGCGTTGGCCATCATTTCGTCCGTTACTTCTTTTTCTGCCACTTCTTTTAAAGTATCTATCCATGAATATCCCACACCGTCTGAAAACTGTTCTTTTTGTCTCCAGACAATAGAATCAGGAAGAATATCTTCAAAAGCCTTTCTTAAAACCCACTTCTCGATTTTTCCTTCCGCAGTGTTGATCATTTTATCTTTTGGATTTACGTTCATCGCAATATCCATAAATTCTTTATCGAGAAAAGGAACTCTGCCTTCAATTCCCCAGCTCATCAGCGCTTTGTTGGCTCTTAGACAGTCGTATAAATGCAGCTTGCCCAATTTTCTTACCGTTTCATCATGGAATTCTTTGGCGTTCGGAGCTTTGTGGAAATACAGATAACCTCCGAAAAGCTCATCGGAACCTTCTCCTGAAAGCACCATTTTAATCCCCATGGATTTGATAACTCTTGCTAAAAGATACATCGGTGTGGAAGCTCTTATGGTCGTGACATCGTAGGTTTCCAAATGATAGATCACGTCGCGTACCGCATCCAAACCTTCCTGAACGGTAAAATTAACTTCATGATGTACAGATCTGATATGGTCTGCTGCTTTCCTTGCTGCGGCCAGATCAGGAGATCCAACCAACCCTACGGCAAAACTGTGAAGTCTTGGATACCACGCTTCCTGAGTATCACCACTTTCAATTCTCTGTCTTGCAAATTTGGCAGTCACTGCTGAAATAACAGATGAATCCAGCCCCCCAGATAGAAGAACTCCGTAAGGAACATCGCTCATCAGCTGTCTGTGAACGGCATCTTCAAGGCCTTTTCTTATTTTTGAAATATCGGTTTCGTTATCTTTTACGCTGTCGAAGCTTTCCCAGTCTCTTGTGTACCATTGTTGAAGCTCTGTCCCATCCGGGCTGTACAGAAGATGTCCCGGTAAAAATGTCTCAATTGTTTTGCAGATGCCTTCCAGTGCTTTTAATTCAGAAGCCACATAATAGTTTCCGTTTTTATCCCAACCCTGATAAAGAGGGCAGATTCCCATATGATCGCGGGCAATCAGATAAATTCCTTTCTCTATATCATATAAGGCAAATGCAAAGATTCCGTTGAGTTTTTCAATAAAATCTTTTCCGTATTTTTGATACAGAGCCAGAATCACTTCGCAGTCGGATTGAGTCTGAAACTCAAATTCTGGAAATTCTTCTTTTAATTCTCTATGGTTATAGATCTCGCCATTCACTGCCAGAACTATTTTTTCGTCTTTAGTGAATAAAGGCTGTTTTCCTGAAGTAGGATCTACAATGGCCAATCTTTCATGAGAAAATACAACTTTGTCATCCTGAAATACACCGCTCCAGTCCGGACCGCGGTGACGGATTTTTTTTGACATTTCTAAAACCTGAGGTCTTAATATTTCGGTCTTTTGTTTGGCGTCAAACAAACATACAATTCCACACATATTGTTACTTATTTGAAACAAAAATAGATTTGATGTTTATAAATAACAATAAAAAATAAATAAAAGTTAAAATTTTTAATTAAATAATTTAAATTGATTAAAAATATTAATTATTTGAGCTAATTATCACGTATTTAATTAATTTTTTTCGTTGACGGAAAATCGGGCCTATATCCTATACAAAATTAAAATGAAATAATTATTAATATATGGTAATTTATTATATGAATTTTAGCCCTTACTTTGTGGCTCGAAATAATTTTTTTTCATCATTTGTGTTTTTACCTTCTTGCAATTCTCTTTGCAAGAAGGTTTTGTTTTATTGGGACCCTAACAAAACGCCGGAAACATTCCACGAACTGAAGCTTGTTCCTTCCGAAGCTCCCTGAGGGATCTTTATCTGTAGAGTATGTTTTCCAGCTTTCAAATCTCCGAGTGAAATGAAATTAGGATTGGTTACCGTTCCCGGGCACCAGTTGGATCGGCTGAGGTCTGATGATGAAAGCCCGTCCGGGAAATTTCCGGATGCAGGGTTGTAAAGTCGGTAAGAGCCACAGTCTGATCTCCACGGGATGAAAGAAAATGTCATTTTTCCGTCTAAAAATACAGAATTGGCTTTAGGAACAAACTCGTCCCCGTTTTCCCAGCCTCCGTGTCCTGTAGTGATGTATCTAAGCTGAGCGTTTTTCAGATCTTTTTTTAAGGTAAATTCTACAAAAAGACCTTTATCCTGATTGAACATCGTTGAATAATCCTGCCCCGCCATTTCCATAATATTTAAGGTATTGAACAGAGGAATTACCGTATTGTTCTTATAAACCGTCTGATCACTTTTATGAATAGTAATTTCAAGGCTTATCTTGTGGCCGCCTTTATCATAGTTTCCGATGAAAGCTCCTACCCAAAGTTCCTTTTCGGATAGAGATGGTTTTAGTTCCGTAATATCCTGACGGTACGGGCTTATGGTCTGCCAGTCTTTTCCTTTCAGTTGAATATGATTGAATTTCTGAATTCCGAAGGCCGTAAAGAATCTCATCATTTCTATTGCCGGGCTGTAGTTTTCCGTTGCGGTTACCCCATAATACTGCTTTCCGTTTCCATTCTCGTAAACCGGAAGGGTTTTAGCTCCTTTTTCCAAGCCGTCAAAAAAAGAAGAGGTTTTATCCTGAGGAATAAAAAATACTGTTCCTGTTCTGTCATAAGCGTCACCGTTGGATTGCTGCTTCACTTCAACAAATATATTTTCACCTTCTTTGATGGCCGGAAATTTTATTTTTTTGAGAATAATGGTTCCGTTGGCAAATCTTTTTATGGTTTCATCCGATTTTGATGCCTCTGAAAAATTGATGGTTTCATTTTCAAAAACCTTTAATGTAGTAAATCTGCTTTTCCAAAGGAGATCTTTATATCCTAAAAGATCAGTAGACTGTATGGAACCTTTTATAAGCTGATCCATATCCGTTTTTTTTACTTTTTTAATGGAACTTGCTGTGATGACTGAATTTTTATTTCTTTCAACTTCCAAAACGAAGCCTAAGTTTTGTCCTAAAACAGAAGGTCCGCCCTTTATTTTCAATTCATCGGTGTACCAAACCTCAATGGTATTAGAATTGATTTTGGTAACGGCTTTTTTACAGGTGTAGCCGAGGATCTTTTTCGTTTCATTGGTCATTTCAAATGTCTGTTTTCCTATCGATTCTGCATCGGAAGAAGAAATAATTTCGCCGGGTTTGAGGAAAGCATAGGAAACTACTGTATTGGAAGGCTTTTCAATTTTAGTGATTTCAAATGGATAGCTGCTTTTCTGTTCTCTGATGGTATTGTTCAGGATGAAATTCTCTTTTCCATCTGCCCAGACAAGAGTAGGGGACTGATCCGTAAGAGTTTTTCCGTTGTAAGAACTCGTGTATTGAATCTCATAAGTTTGTGCGTACGCAATACAGCATAAACATAAGGCCAGAAAATTGAATAGAGCTTTTGTATACATAGGTACAGGTTTTTGACAAAGATAATGGTAATATCTGTGATGCAATATTCTGTAAAGATTTAAACGGTTTGTCCTTTAATAAGTAGGGATTAGATTGTTATTTGTTACAAATAATTAATAATATGTTTTCAAAATATAGATGTGATTTAAATTTTTCAATAAAAAAACTACCCTGAAAACAGAGTAGTTTTGATATTTTATTGTGATCTTAAATTAAGAAACTCTTTCAATCAGAGCCATGTAGAATCCATCGTAACCCTGACTTGGCATTACTTTGTCATCCTTAATTAATTTATAACCTGAATTGTTTTTCAAAAATTCTTCTACCTGTAAATTGTTTTCAGAGGGTAAGATAGAACATGTTGCATAGACCATTTTTCCTCCTACTTTAAGCATTTTGGAATAGTCCTGAAGGATCTGCTGCTGCTCTTTTTTGATTCTGTCGATAAAATCCTGGTCAATCTTCCATTTACTGTCCGGGTTTCTTTTTAAAACACCAAGACCTGAACAAGGAGCATCAATCAGAAGTCGGTCTACTTTATCATGAAGACGTTTGATTACTTTATTGTCAGAAATCATACGTGTTTCAATATTGTGGGCACCTGCTCTTTTTGCACGACGCTTCAATTCAGCCAGTTTCCATTCGAAAATATCTAATGCTACGATTTGTCCTTTATTTCCCATCAATGCCGCCAGGTGAAGCGTTTTTCCGCCTGCTCCGGCACATGCATCCACCACTCTTTGTCCTTCTTTTACATCAAGGAAATACCCGATTTTTTGGGAAGAAGCATCCTGAACCTCAAATAAACCTTCTTTAAAAGCAGTGGTAAGAAACACATTCTTCTTTTCTTCAAGCTGTACAGCGTCTGGATAGTTTCTTACCGTATATGCAACTACACCTTCGTCGGAAAGATCAGAGATCAATTCTTTAGGAGTTGTTTTCAGACTGTTTGCTCTTAATACCGTAGGAGCCTGCTCATTTAAAGCATGCATTTCCTTTTCCCAGCCTGGACCTAATTCTTTTTCTAAAGTTTCAGCCAGCCATTCAGGAAGAGAATGCTCGATCGCTTTTGTAGGAACGGTGTTCTTTTTAAGTTTGGTAAGGATGTCTGCGATTTTAATTCCGTCGAATTCCTCAAACTTTTTATAATTGGTTTTGCTCCAAAGCAAATAGGCGATGATCAGTTTATAGATATTATTGGGTTTTACGCCTTCTCCCATATAATATTCAAGACGTTTTCTCCAGCGGATAATATTATAGAAAATCTCAGAAACAACGGCTCTGTCCTGGCTGCCCCATTTTCTGTGGGCTTTTAAAAGTCTTTCGATAACCTTATCGGCGTATTTATTTTTCTCGAAAAATGTTTCCTGTAAAGCATCGTGAATTCCGATCGCTAAGTTTCTGTGAATAAGTTCCATAAATTTGCTTCGCTGTTTGAATCTGCAAAAGTACGAATTATAGTTGAGAGTTGGGGGAGGGTTTTGAGTTTCGGGGTTCGGGATTGGGTGAGTTATAAGTTTTTATGTGAATTATTGGTTTTGAGGATCGCAGGCTGTGAATATGGGAATATTAAATAAAGGGCAAGCATCTGGTGGCTGAGGTTCTCGAAGCCACCACCCAGTTTAAAACTGTAAATTCGAAAACATTCAATGAAGTACAGACCTCTGGTGGCTTCGAGAACCTCAGCCACCAGAGAGCCACAGCCACCAGAGAGTCATAACACATGCACTCAAAACCTCCGTTTATCCCAAAAATCCTACCTTTGCAAAAATCAAAAATATGAGTGATACTGTACTTTGTCCGAAATGCAGCTCCGAATTTACCTATCCGAGTGATAATATGATGGTCTGTTCTCAATGTTTTTATGAATGGAGCCCCGAAGAAACAGCTGCTGAAACAGCTAATGAAGGAAAAATACTGGATTCCAACGGAAATGAGCTTCAGGATGGAGATTCTGTAGTGGTCATTAAAGATCTTCCTGTGAAAGGAGCTCCAAAACCTGTAAAAGCAGGAACGAAAGTAAAAAATATCCGTTTAAGACCGGACAGTGATCATAATATCGACTGTAAAATTGACGGTTTCGGTTCTATGGCTTTGAAATCAGAATTTGTAAAGAAGGCCTAAAAAAGTATATGACCGGCTGCAGAAAATAAAAAAAGGAAAAGATTGGACAGTGTAATCTTTCGAAAGACTTAATTGCAGGGAGATGCTAATGTCCGTCTCAAGGCAGAAAGAGAATTAACCAAAAATTTCCTTATTTTGTGGAAGTACAAATGTAAGAAAAAGTTTTATACAGCTTCTTAGATTTGTATTTTTTTATCCACAAATTAACAATAAGTATAAGGGAATGTAGGAGTTATGGGGTTGGATGGTGAAATTGCGAAAGGGTCAAATGGCCAAAATGTTTGAGTGAAGATGGCAAAGAAAGCTGAGAGAGCCTAGAAAGCCAATTTGCTTATAAGCCTTCTCAGCTTTCTTTGCCCTTTAGCCTTTACAGAAATGATATCTTAATGTTGCCCTCTATCTTCTCATCGGTATAGATGACGATTTCCTTATGATGAAATTTCACTTTATTCCAAAAGTGGTTTCCGGCAAACCGGCTTTCCAGAAGATGGACTTCATGGCCGGTTTCGGTAATTTTTATTTCTTTAGGATAATATGAAAATTTTGCAAGCTGGAACTCTGCTTTTTCTTCCTCACTGAAAATATTCACTTCACCAAAAAGTTTGGCCACATAGGAATTATAAGGATTTCTGTAGGTTTCTTCCGGGCTGTCGTTCTGTATCAGTCTTCCATCTTTTAAAACCACAATCTGGTCCAGCCACGGCATAATTTCCTGTAGTTCATGCGTTGAAATAATGAGGGAAATCTGATGTTGCTTCACATATCTGAACAGCCGCTCACGAAGTTCAATTTTCCGGGGAAAATCCAGATTACTGAAAGGTTCATCCAGAATAAGCAGTTTGGGAAGTACGGAAAGTGCTCTGGCAATAGCTACTCTCTGCTGCTGGCCACCACTTAAATATTTAGGCAGAATATGGGCGAATTCCTGAAGTCCTACTACTTCCAGAAGTTCCGTAACTGTTTCTTTTTTCTGTGCTAAATTGATATTAGAAATAAATTTTCCTACATTTTCAGCAACCGTGGCATAAGGCATCAGATCAAAGTTCTGAGCGACCAGCTTCATCTCTGCTTCTCCGGGAACAAGATTTCCTTTGGGTCCCAAAAGGTGCGTTCCGTTGAAAATAATTTCCCCTTTTTCCCAGTCAAGAAGTCCATAAATCAGGTTGAGAAGTGTAGACTTTCCACAGCCGCTTTCTCCTGCAAGAGCGATGATTTTACCCTCTTCAAACGCCAGATTGAGGTTCTGAAACAGAGGTTTATCTTGAGTGTGGGAAAAATATAAATTGTTTATTTCTAAAAGCATAATACAAATGTAAGGTTTTTATGAAAAAATAATTTTTTTTATTATATTAGCGGAAGTAATAAAAATATATCAAAAATGAGAAAAAAACTGTTTTCATTAACTATTCCTGCTTTATTTATTGCTGCTGTAATGGTTTCTTGTAAAAAAGATAAACCTGTAACCAACGAAAGCAATGAAGTAACAACTACAAAAGAGGGGAATCAGTATACATTGGATACATTGAACAGTAAAGTGGAGTGGAAAGGATATAAAATATTCAAATCTGAAAGTACCAGCCATTTCGGAACCATTAAATTTGAAAGTGGTGATGTTACGGTAAAAGACGGAAAATTGGAAAGCGGAAAATTTGTTGCTGATATGAATTCTCTTACCTCAGTAGACCTGAAAGATGATGCAGAGCAGTTAGGTAAACTCAATGGTCATCTTAAAAGCGGCGATTTTTTTGAAGTGGAAAAATTCCCTACGGCCTCTTTTGAAGTGACAAAAGTTACTCCGGCTACGGAAGGAGATTACAACACGCTTCTTGATGGTAATTTAACGATCAAAGGCATTTCAAAACCTGTTCAGTTTAAAGCCAATGTTTCTGTAAAAGATGGAGAAGTAAGTGTAGCTACTGAGCCTAAGGATATTAAAAGAGAAGAGTTTGGCGTAAAGTTCCAGGCTCCTGCTGAAAACGGAGTGATCAAGGATGAGGTAACTCTTCAGATCAACGTTAAAGCTCTGGAAAAGAAATAATTTTTTTATTTAAGTGAAATAAGTGATTGAAGTCTGCCTCCCATAAAGGGGCAGATTTTTTTATTACAGATTCATTATTAAACTTAAAAATCGTATTTTTGCAAAACATTTTGAAAGGGTAAAACAATGATAGAAAAGATAGAAGAACTACTTACCGAGGTAAACAGCTTCAGTGCTACGTCTAAAGAAGAAATTGAAAACTTCCGAATTAAGTATAATGGTAAAAAAGGGGTTCTGAATGATTTTTTTGAAAAATTTAAAGAAGTACCAAACGATCAGAAAAAAGAATTCGGACAGAAGATCAATTCTTTGAAACAGGCTGTTGCAGGGAAACTGGAAGATCTGAAGGATGCTTCCCAATCTGCTGTTATTACAGAAAAAGAAGATCTTACAAGACCTGCTTTTCCATTGGATCTTGGATCAAGACATCCAATCAATCTGGTGAAAAACAGAATCATTGAAATTTTTAAATCAATAGGTTTCGCAGTGGCAGACGGTCCTGAAATAGAGGACGACTGGCACAACTTTACAGCGCTTAATCTTCCTGAATACCATCCGGCAAGAGATATGCAGGATACTTTCTTCATTGAACAAAACCCGGATATCCTTTTAAGAACGCACACTTCTTCCGTACAGATCCGTTATATGGAAGAAAACCAGCCGCCAATCAGAATCCTTTCTCCGGGAAGAGTATTCAGAAACGAGGCTATTTCTTCACGTTCGCACTGTATATTCCATCAGATTGAAGGATTGTATATCGATGAAAATGTAAGTTTTGCAGATCTTAAACAGACGATTCAGTTCTTTACAACGGAACTTTTTGGAAAGTCTAAGATCAGAATGAGACCTTCTTATTTCCCGTTTACAGAGCCAAGTGCTGAAATTGATGTATACTGGGGATTAAACTCTGAAACCGATTACAGAATTACCAAAGGAACAGGATGGCTGGAAATCATGGGATGCGGAATGGTAGATCCTGCTGTTTTGAAAAATGTAAATATTGATGCTGAGAAATATTCAGGATATGCTTTCGGAATGGGGATTGAGAGAATCACCATGCTTCTTTACCAGATGAGCGATATCAGAATGTTCTTCGAAAATGATATCAGAACTTTAGAACAGTTTAAATCACTATAAAAAATAAACCTCCGGAATTTCCGGAGGTTTTGTTTTTAATTACTGACCTAAGAAACAAAACGTAATTAAAAACGGATTGTATTGAAAATTTACAACGTGTATTGTCTTATTTATGAGCAGAGAAATCTTAACATAGTTTTCTGAAACTCTGTCACGCTGGGCGGAGCTGAAGCGTTTTATAATTCCTTATGTCTGCTGTTATTAATAAGACAACCAGAAATTGATATATATTACATCCTGAACATAAAAATACCGGCAAAATTTCTTCGCCGGTCATTTATTATAGTAAAAAACTGATTATTTTTCTTTTACTTGATGTATTTTAAAGGATATTTTACATTTTTAAGATCATCAATACTGGCTTTCAGAGAACCTACGGCCAATTCAGCTTTCAAAAGCATAGGAATGTGGTTGGCATCGTTCGTTACCCACATGGTTACCCCTTCTTTTTCTTTGAAAACTCTTCCGCTTTTAACGGATGGAATAATTTTCAGGCAGTTAATGGTACCAAATTTTGTTTTCAGATCTTCCGTGCCCGTTACTTTCAGCTGAAACGGAAACATTTCATCATCAATCCATACATTCATATTGATTACGGTTCCTACTTTCAGTTCGTTGGTGCTTTTGCTTCTCAGATAATAAAAGCAGGAAAGCATATCCTGAACCCCTTTTACGGATTTCAGTACTTTAGAGCCGTTGGCAGGTGTTTTTTTGTCTGTCAGGATGAGCGTATGATCATTGTGGTTGAAAACTGTCTCAAAATGCTGGCGGTAGCTTCCTTCCCGTACATTTCTTACGTAGAAACTTGGCAATCCGGTTTCTGTGTTGATGAAACTTTCATAGAGATCTTCCACTTTAAAAAAAGCTTTTACGGCTCCGGTAGTCTGTCCGGTGCCTTTTACATAGAGGTGAGGAGCCCCCATATAGGTTGTTTTTTTTGCAGTAAGATTGGCGGTTCCGGCATTCAGAATTCCATAGTGAATTCTAAAGGTAATAGACTCTCCATCAGCAACATTGTCGATCTGAGCATAACTCAGCAGGAACATACAAACTGCAAAAAAACTTAAAATTTTCTTCATGATATGAAATTTAACAAAAACACTGCCAAATTTAAGATTCTTATTGTATTAACCGGGATTTGATAAATCTCAGGTTTTTATTTAGAATCAATTAAATATGCTTCGCATTAAAATTAGTAAATTTGCAGTTATATGTATAATTAAATTATCTTATTATTATGATAACCACTGATATATTGATCATAGGTGCCGGACCTACCGGGCTTTTCGCTGTTTTTGAAGCAGGTTTATTAAAAATGAAGTGTCATATTATTGATGCACTTCCACAGCCGGGAGGTCAGCTAGCTGAGCTTTATCCTAAAAAACCTATTTTCGATATTCCGGGATATCCTTCTGTGAATGCAGGAGAATTAGTAGATAATTTGATGGAGCAGATCAAGCAGTTCCAGCCGGGATTCACTTTGGGAGAAACTGCAGTTTCTTATACAAAGGTAGATGATGAGTGGTTTGAAGTGATCACCAACAAAGGAACGGTACACAGATGTAAAGCGATTGCTATTGCAGGAGGTCTGGGAACTTTCGAACCTAGAAAACCTACTTTCGAGAATGTAGCAGATTATGAAGAGAAAGGTCTTGAATATTTCGTTAAAGAACCTGAGCATTTCAGAAACAAAAGAGTAGTGATTGCAGGAGGAGGAGATTCTGCCCTGGACTGGAGTGTTTTCCTTTCTAATGTAGCCAGTGAAGTGACTTTGATTCACAGAAGAAATGAATTCAGAGGCGCTTTGGATTCCGTAGAAAAAGTTCAGGATCTTAAAAACGAAGGAAAAATTAAATTGATTACTCCTGCTGAGGTTACCGGAATCAAAGGTGACGGAAAAGTGGAAGCAATCACCGTAGAAATTGAAGGGCAGGATGCCTACGATATTGAAACGGATTATTTCATTCCTTTATTCGGACTGACTCCAAAATTGGGTGAAATCGGAAACTGGGGACTGAATATCGAGAAAAATGCAATCGTTGTAAACAATGCACTTGATTATCAAACCAACATTGATGGAATCTACGCAATTGGAGATATCAATACCTATCCGGGTAAACTGAAGTTGATCCTTTGCGGTTTCCACGAAGCTACTTTGATGTGTCAGAGTGTTTACAACAGACTGAATCCAGGTAAGAAATTTGTACTTAAATATACGACAGTAAGCGGTGTAGACGGATTTGACGGTAGCCGTAAAGAAGCAGAAAAGGCAGTTGTGAAAAAAATTGACTAATTTTGCACTATTATGTCAGATATTAATATTAAGATCACCGATCGGGAAGGGGTAACCCATGATGTTGTAGCACCTACAGATATGTCTATGAACCTGATGGAGATCATCCGCTCTTATGAATTGGCGGAAGAGGGAACTATCGGAGTTTGTGGAGGAATGGCCATGTGCGCCTCATGTCAGGTATATGTAATTAATGATCCGGGTCTTGAGCCTATGGGAGATGAAGAAGATGCCATGCTGGCGGAAGCTTACCACGTAAAAGACAACAGCAGACTAGGCTGCCAGCTGCATATGATGGATTCCATGGAAGGTCTTGAAGTGGCAATTGCTCCTTATCCTTAAAACATATTAAATTTAATTAATATACAATCCTCCTGAAAATTATTTTTCAGGAGGATTTTTTTAAGAGAAGTTCAAGTCAAGCCAAATTCTATTAAAAAAGGAACCAACAGATAAAATCTGTTGATTCCAAAACACAAATGTGAAAAAAAATACGAGGACGAAATTTTATTTTTCAAACAGTTTTTTCCATTTGGAGATGGTATTTCTGCTCATCTTGAAATGTTGGGCAGTCTGCATATTATTTAAATTGTTTTTTATCTGATACTCTAAAATATAGTGTATTGTTTTTTTATTATAGGATCTATGTTTTTGGTTTTCTATGCTCCCATTGGTAATCGATCCAAAAATTATGGTATTAAGCTTTACAACCTCAAGGAAAGTAAGCTTGCTTTTTTTATTTAATATATCTCTGGTAAGAATTTCTTTTTCAGGATAATTCATCTGTATGATATCACGATAGATTCGTACATAATCGGGAGCTAAATTTTTCATATGTATAGGGAATTGATAAATAGTTGTATTGGTTAATTATACTTATCCAGCCATTTGTATAAAGTGGTTTTGGGTATTCTATATTCTTCTATTACCTGTATTTTAGTTTTTTTTCCAGATTTGATAAGCCCCAATATAAATTCTATAATTTCTTTGGTATAAAGATTTTTTCTGAATTGAGGTAAGGGTGAATGTAAATCCTTTTTTTCATTATTTACAAGAGAATGGGGTGAATATAATATCAGATGCTGGGAATAAATTCGAAAAAAGTCATACTCAAGCAATTTACTCCACTTCAGCAAAAGATCAGCTTCAAGGCTTTCGCATTCATACATGTGTTCAATTTCGTTTATTGAGCATTTAAAAAACGAGCATATTCTTGCAGAATCTAAATCCTGATTTTTTACAGCATTATTGATCATCTCTCCAATATGAATGTTTTTAAAATTATTTGTCATTTTTATTTTATAAGAATCTTAAAAGCAGCTGTAGAGGACATAAAAGAGAAACCTGTACAGACTGCTCATAAGAAATCTGGGTGAAATTAAATTATGATAAAACTAAAAACTATCGTTAAACTCCGCTTGCCCAGAACATCCATCTGTATACTCCGGCTCCGTTACTTACCAGTTTAAAATTAAGAGCTCTGAATGTTCGCAATTTTGTGTTGATAAAAGTAATTTTATTGCCAGTCCATGAAGAAATTAAGTTGGTATATGGACTTGTAGATCCAGAATCAAAAAGAAAAGAATTAGTAGCTACATCTGTAGCAGGCCTGCTTACACTGAATTCCTGTGTTAATCCTGTAGTAAATGAATCTGCAGCCCCTCCGGAAATATAAAATGATAGTTCTACACCTACTAGCTGATTGCTGGCTACAGGTAATGTTATGGTTGCTCCATGACTGAAAAAGTAGATGTCTTTAAGGTTAGCTCTTGTTACATTAGTAAGATCCAGATTTTGAAATCCACCTGTAGCAAATTGTACTGCACCAGTAATATCTGTTTCCTTACCGAAGGTTCCATCTGCTTTGGCTACTACTTTATAGGGATAATTGATAGGATCCCCGTCTGCCAGCCCTCTTACTCTGGCATTTCCATTTACATCCAGCTTTTCAGTTGCACCTGCACCTCTGTAAAGGCCGATCGAAAAATTTCCACTTGGTAAATTAGTACCAAAAAGAGTCAAATTAGGGTAAGTAGCATTATCATTTGTGTTTATATATCCAAAAAATGAATTCCCATTTTGTACAGAAAATTCATGTTTTACAACGCGCGCTCCGGATGGGGCACCTAAGTTTTCATAGTAGGCACCAATTCCTTCTGAATCAGAGGTGCTGGATCCTGAAATTACAAGCCCTGTACTTATATAAGAATTAGCCAGATTTGAAGTTACGCCTGACTGTCCGATAGATAAATTTTCTAAGGGATTATTGGTGAATATTCCAATTTTTCCTGTTTGATAAATATTTTGATTATTCCTTGTTGCTTTATTCGTAGTACCAGCGATTTGCCAAGGTTCTTCTCCTTTGGTTGCTACTTTTTCCCAGATATTGTTAGTAGCATCAAAATAATAATAACCGGAATCTGTAATGTTAATTCTTTGTGAAACATTATCACCTCCTGATACATCTGTTATGTAAATAAGGGTTCCGTTTTGACCAGCGCCATAAAGATTATTTCCTTTTGCAGTAAGTTCAGCTCTGGTAAGACGGGGAGCAGTGAGTCCATCCTTATCTGTAGCTCCTTTCTTTCCAACAATATCCAACGTGGCTTGTGGTAATGAGGTGTTTATTCCTACCTGTCCAAACAGCAGAGAACTTGCTGTAAGAGAAAACGCGAAAATAATGTTCTTTTTCATAAATAATTTTTTTTAATCAAAAATTAAGGGGTTGTGTATTTAGAATCTTCAAGATGTTTCACCTAATTATTAAAAGACCTGCTAATAAAATTGATCATTTATCTTTATTAGTCTTTAAGAACCCAAGCTAGCTAGCGTTGTTGGGGGTACAATGAAATATCTTGCTGGCAAATTTATAGGAAGGAAGTAGTAAAAGCAATACGCAAATAAACTCATATAGCTTCAAAATATCTTTATAATGGCTTTTTTGATGTTTTGAATGTTTTATAATAATGTTGTTTAGAAAAATGCCTTTTTTAATACAATAAAAAAGACAGATCATTATACTGATGATCTGTCTCAACTATGGATGAAAAAAAATAAGAATTCTGTTATAATCAAATGGTCACCTTCTCTGAAAACAGATTATTTACTTTTCTTATGTAACAAGAATATTTATCAGTTAATGTTGGAAATGATAATGTACAGATCATCCTGCCCTTTAAGCTGCATTTTCTTCCGGATCCGGTATCTTCTGCTTTCTACAGATCTTAATGTGGTATTCGTGTAGGTAGCGATCTGTTTCATATCGAATTTCATTTTGATTAAGGAACAGAAATTAATATCTGATAAATTCAGTTCAAAATGTTTTTCTTTTAATATGGTTTGAAAAGCTGGATAAGTTTTTTCAAACTCTATATAGAATGTATTGATATCTTCTTTGGCAAGATTGACCAATTTTTTATTATCCTCCGCATCACTTTCTGTAATAATCTTCTCTAAATAATTCTCGGAATAGTTTTGCTGTGGCTCTTCTAAAGAAATCAAAAGATTTCTTCGGCTTACTTTCTTTTTGTTGAAATAATAATATAAACTACTGGATCCTATTAGAATACCGATGGCTATAAAGTTATAGGGAATTTCCTGTTTAGAATTCATATTATGAATCTCCGTATTAATATTTGTGATAATTGTGGCATTATGTCCTTCTATTCTCAACTGTCGGAGCTGTTCATTCATATCTTTTGCTTTCCATGAATATTCCATTCCTTCCCGGAAATCATTCAATTCGCCATAGGAAGCCGAAATCATAGGGAATACGGTATACAGTTGATAGATCGCTTGGGATTTTTCTGCTTTATCAATTGCTTGTTTAAAATAATAAATTGCCTTCTGATGGTTTCTTTGTATGTTTTCAATAGCCCCTTTAGTGATAAGACAATCTACATTAAAATAATAATTGGGGTTTTTTGCGAGTAAACTGTCAGTAATAGCCAGGTAATAATTAGCTTTATTAAAGTTTCGGGATAATGCACATGACCAGTATAATGATTGCAGTGCATAAATTTGAGTAAATGTTTTTAACGGGTTATTATTCTTTATTTTAAGAGATTCTTTGTACGCTTGGGTTTTTAAGGCAATTACCTTATCCATATTGTCGCATAATCCTTCATTATCGAGATAAGAGTCGGCTGTCGCAACAAGGATATAAATGGTATTGATATGTTGGTCGTCTTTACTTTTTACAAGAGTATTGAACTCATTACATTTATCAATAAAGATTTTGATCTCGCTATTGTTATAATCAAGATGTGTCAAAACTTTCTGATAGATAAGCGTGAATCTGCAAAGCATATTGTAATCTTTCATTTTTTTGGCAAGACAGATCCCTTCATAAAGCTTTTTCAAGGTAACCCCATACTTATTCTCCATAAAATAAATACGGGATTGCTCAAATAAAGAAAACATAATGCTTTCCTGATCATTTTTATTTTTGGCCAGATAATATAATTCTGTACTATAGCGGAGAACATCTTTATGATTATCAAATATGTCTTTGTTATAATTGGCTAAAATTAATGTTTTCAAGCTGTCTCTATCTGTAACTTTAGCCCGCCCAAAACCCAGGAAGGGTAGAAATGTAAAAACAAACATTAATTTAACACTTAGGTTAAATCCCATACAAATAATTATTATTTTACAAAAATATCTTTTTAAGAGGAAAAAAAAGATACTCAAAATTGCGCAAATCAGTTTTTATACCTGTAAAATAGTTTCTTTTCTCAATTTAATTTAAGTGTTAAGATTTATATTGAGATATTTTTTACTAGTAAGAATTAGAAATTAAATAGGGTAACAAGTTCCTGATATAGCTGATTTAAATATTCTGAACTAGGTGAGCAGTTGTCGTTATCAATTTCTAAATATTGATCTTTGCGTATGGCATATACTAATATTCCTCCATCTGAGCATAGTGGTTCTACTTTGTAATCAGCTTTTTGCCAAAAATTATATTTTCTTATTAATGATGAGAATCTGTTAAATTGGTTATCCGTAAGTTTCTTTTCTTTTAAAACTTCACTTCGAGACTCCTGATACTCTCCCGTTTCCTGATTGTATACACTTTTGTAAATTTTTTTCTTTACAATCGTTTTTATATTCCGATTTTTTTCAATCCGTATGAGATAATCTTCCTTAAATGCAGACCATTTAAAAAATTGATAAATTACTTCATCATTTTTAAGCTTTGAGCTATTGATACATTTTAATGGCTTTTCTTTTAGATTTTTAATGAAGTATTGACAGAAGTCTTCATCTGTATTCTGAGAATACAAATTAGAAACTCCAAATATCAGTATTGAAAGTAGAAGAAATTTTTTTATAGTCTATATTTCATCCTTCGAAATCCATTTCCCCACCGTAGGCGCATCATAATTCCTCATTTTTTCTAAAAGCTCATCAATGCTTCTACTGATCAAAAGCATATCCCGGTTCACCTGCTTTAAAAATCCTTTATCAACCATGGTCTGAACCAATTTTATTAAATCATCATAAAACCCGTCAATATTCAAAATTCCGATTGGTTTTTTATGTAGTCCCAGCTGTGCCCAGGTGATCATTTCAAAAAACTCTTCCAGCGTTCCAAAGCCTCCGGGAAGAACAATGACGCCTTCACAGAGATCATTCATTTTTGTTTTTCTTTCGTGCATGGTTTCTACGAGGATGAGCTCAGTGAGGTTTTTATGAGCAATTTCTTTAGACTGCAGAAAGTGGGGGAGAACTCCCGTAACTTTTCCTCCTTCGTGTAAGGCTCCATCTGCAACAGCTCCCATCAGACCTGTGTCTGCGCCGCCGTAAATCAACTGTATGTGCTGTTTAGCTAATGTTTGGCCAAGCAGGAAAGCCTGTTCCCTATAAATATCATCTGCGCCGAAACTTGAGCCGCAGAATACGGTTATATTTTTCATTATAATCAATCTTTTTAAATGATTTTTGAACCATTAAGATGAATGAAGATATAAGTAGCTAAGATCAACATCGAAGAAATTTTTAAGGGTGAAGCATGTATTTTCTTAATTATCTTAACAGCTTAAATAAAATCTTAATGGTTTAAAAACGGTTCAAATTAAAAATATCCAAAATCATACGACTTTGGATATTCAATATAGTAATTTTATCTTCTTATTTTAAAGGAATATTCGCTAAAATATCTTTAGTGAAACTCCAGAATTTCTGTGCAGAAGGGATATTCGCTTTCTCGTCAGGTGAGTGTGCTCCTCTGATCGTTGGTCCGAAGCTTACCATTTCCATTTCAGGGTAATTGGCTCCGATGATACCACATTCCAGTCCTGCATGACACGCTACTACGTGAGGTTTTTCGCCAAACTTTTCCGTATAGATTTTTTCCATCAGCTGTACGATCTCAGAACCCGGTTTTGGTTTCCATCCCGGATAAGAACCACTGAATTCTACATTCATTCCTGCTAATTCTGCCACAGATTTTAACTGTTCTGCTACAGAATATTTAGATGAATCTACAGATGATCTGGTCAGGTTTAAAATTTTAAGCTCTCCACCTTTCAATTCCACTCTGGCTACATTGTTGGAAGCTTCTACAAGGTCTTTCACGTCCGGACTCATTCTGTAAACTCCATTGTGAAGAGATTTTAAAGTAAGAATGATCTTCTTTGAATCCTGCTCGGAAATAGCTTTATCAGAAGTTGTAGAGTTTTCAATATTGATGTGGATACCCGGTTCTACTGTAGCGAATTCTTCTAAAATTTCTTTTTTAAGAACCGTAGCCGCTTCAATAAATTCCTGAGCATTTCTCACAGAAACCAATGCTGCAGCTTCTCTTGGAATAGCATTTCTCAATCCGCCTCCATCAACAGAGATCAGTTGGATATTTTGTTTTTCAAGACCTTTGTAAAGAAGTCTGCCTAAAATAATATTGGAGTTTCCGAAACCTTTGTGGATATCCATTCCTGAATGTCCTCCCTGAAGGCCTTTCACTTCAATTCTTACAATCTGTCCGTTCGCTGCTTCTGTACCGTAATTTTGAGTAATGGTTACATCTACACCACCTGCACAACCGATATCGATCTCATCGTCTTCTTCTGTGTCAAGGTTCAACAGGATTTCTCCAGTCAGCTGTCCAGGTTTTAAGCCTAAAGCACCGGTCATTCCTGTCTCTTCATCAATGGTGAAAAGAGCTTCCATAGCAGGATGCGGAATATCTGAACTCTCAAGAATAGACATAATGGTTGCTACTCCTAATCCGTTATCAGCCCCTAAAGTGGTTCCTTTTGCTTTTACCCAGTCTCCGTCAACCTCCATTTTGATTCCTTCTGTATCGAAATCAAAATTGGTATCGCTGTTCTTCTGGCATACCATATCCAGATGTGACTGAATCACAATGGATTTACGGTTTTCCATACCCGCAGTAGCAGGTTTTCTGATGATCACATTTCCTACTTCATCTACAGTAGTTTCCAACCCTAAGTTTTCACCAAATCCTTTGATGAAAGCTATCACTCTTTCTTCTTTTTTAGAGGGTCTCGGAACAGCATTTAATTTGGAGAAGTTTTTCCAGATAATCTGCGGTTCTATATTAGATAATTCCATGAACTTTTATTTTTATCAAAATTACGAAATAAAAAATGCTTCCGTGAATCCGAAAGCATTTTTTATAAGGGGTACAGGGGTAAAACTTATTTTTTAGCCCTTTCGTTTTTCTAGCACCCACATTCCCCATAAATAGGCATCGTTTCTACACTGCCGTCCGGTTTTTCAATCGTCAGTGTACCTTCGAATAATAATGCCTCTTCATGTTTTATTTTTTTGCCTTTTACAGAGATCTTATAGTTGTCACTTTCAATCTCTTTGGTGAGCTCTTCATCCACTTCCATATCACTTGATGAGATCAGATTCATGGCTAGCCTTTTGCCGTCCAGTTTCATATAAGCTGTTTTTCCGGCATCGTCTGCATAAATGTATTTTTCTGCTTCAAAATCAGCCTTATTTCTGGCAAAATAGCATGAACATTCTTTGATCTCTTTCGGGAAAGGGATAATGTCCACCTGTACTTTTCCTGATGCTGCTTCTGTTTTTGCAGAATCTTTTACGATATTTAAAGAATCTGCTGAAGTTGAATTTTGAACGGTTTCCTTATCTTTTTTACAAGCAGTTAAGAGAAACGCTGAAAAGAAAATTATTAAATATTTCATTGTCTGCGGTTTTTATTTTTTAGCCTCTTGCTCTTTCCAGAAGAACCATCATCAATAATGATAAGATCACTAAACTTTCGTCTTCGTCATCTATATCAATTACTCTGTCAAGCTGGAATCTTCTTCCAAAGAATGAGGGCATTTTTTTTAGTTTAAAATATTCCTTTCCATCCATACCTTTTACCGTATAGGCGGGGTTGAGGAAATAACCTGTAAACATTCCAATAAGTGGAATCTCACTGACCATTCCATCAAAGAATTTTGTCCATGCATTATCTTCTGTTACGGTAAATTTGGTTTGATCGTTTGAATCCAGAATATCATAACTGGATTTCCAAAGTGAGCGCATCCCTTTTCTGGCCAGTCTTCCGTAGTTTTTGTTGTCAGTAAGATCATTTAAGGAATAAGAAGCATTGAAATCAATCCATTGATTGGCTCTGATTCTGAAAAGCTCCTTAGATTTGCTCTCATCATTAAAAACAATAACATCTTCCTTCAGTTTGAACATTTTCTGACGAACATAGGCCACATAGTTTCCGTTTCTGTCTGTAATATTGAAGTCACTCGATAAAGTTGAGATTTTGAATTTAAAATCTAGAGGATAGTTTAGATTTTTTAGGACCATTTAGTTTATTTTTTTCATATTAAACCTCAAAGATAAAGGTTTTTTTAGAATCGAGAGGGAAGATGTGAGATCGAAGATATGAGACATCAGATGTCAGATGTGGGATATAGCATCCGGTGGCTGAGGCACTCGAAGCCACCGGAGGAGATCTGTATTTCATTTAATGTTTCCGGAAATTGTACTGGTGGCTTCGAGTGCCTCAGCCACCAGATAGTAGTCATCGTATATTAGTCCTTCATTCAATATTTCCGTATTCACAATCCCGAATCCCGAAACACGCATCTCAAACACTCCGACTCTCAAACCCTCAAACCCCGAATCTCGCACCTCGAAACACACACCAATTCTCAACAATATTCCCTATTTTTGTACCTATGGATTACCCTAGCAAAGTTTTGGCAAAAGCCGTAGACGAAATTTCCGGGCTGCCCGGGATTGGCAGAAAAACAGCTTTGAGATTAGCATTGCATTTACTGAAACAGCCTAGTTCCAGAGCGGTAAGTCTTGGAAACTCACTCATCAATCTTGTTAATGAAATAAAATACTGCAAAGAATGTCACAACTTTTCAGATTTCGATATCTGTGAGATCTGCAGCAACGAAAAAAGGAGCAGTGAACTGATCTGTATTGTAGAAGATGTACGTGATGTAATTGCTATCGAAAATACAGGGAAATTTACAGGCAAGTATCTGATTTTAGGAGGAAAAATATCACCTATGGAAGGCGTTGGCCCCAATCAGCTTAATATTCCAAGTATTGAAAGAAAAGTAAATGAAGGAGGGGTCAAGGAATTTATTTTTGCATTGAGTGCTACTATGGAGGGCGATACAACTGCTTATTACATTTACAAGAAATTTAAAAACTTCAATGTTAATTTTTCAAGTATTGCGAGAGGAATTTCAGTAGGAGATGAGCTGGAATATGCAGACGAAGTATCTTTGGGACGATCTATTATCAACAGGTTACCCTACAACGAAAAAGATTAAATATGAAGCTGTCCATAATTATTGTTAATTATAATGTAGCCCAGTTGTTAAGAGACTGTCTTCTGTCTATCCGGAAATATGCAGGCGAAACACAGCATGAAGTCATCGTGATAGACAATGCATCTACAGATGCCTCCTGGGGAGATCTTATTCCGGAATTCCCGGAAGTACATTTTATAGCTTCTCAACATAATGACGGCTTTGCCATTGCCAATAATAAAGCCATAAAAGCTGCAACCGGAGAATATGTTCTCCTTTTGAATCCGGATACGGAACTGGAAGGATATTATATGAAGGAAATTCTGGATTTTGCGGATTCACAGCCGAACTTTGGCGGCTTGGGGGTAAGAATGCACGATGCAAAAGGTGTTTTTCTTCCCGAGAGTAAAAGATCTGTTCCGGATATGTTCAATTCTTTTGAAAAATTATTTACGACTTTTAAACGAAATACTTCAAAATCTTACTACAGAAGTGATATTGCTGAAGATGCTGTTGCTGAGGTAGAAGTGGTTACAGGAGCATTTCTGTTAGTTAAAAAAGATGTTTACGAAAAAATAGGAGGTCTCGATGAAACGTATTTTATGTACGGTGAAGATATCGACCTTTGTTATACATTATTGAGAAACGGTTACAAGAACTATTATTACGGGAAGGCTTCTCTTCTGCATCATAAAGGGGAGAGTACCATTAAAGATGAAGTGTATCTTGACCGTTTTTATGGGGCCATGCAGATCTTTATTGACAAATATTACAAAGAATCCAAGCCGGTGCAGTATTCCTTTTTAAAAACAGGATTAAAGCTTCGCCATAAGATTGAGAAGATCAAATTAAAATAAAAAAGCAGTTCAATTTGAACTGCTTTTGTCTTATATAAGATAGGTCTATTATTATTTAGCCGGAGCTGCCGGAGTTGTCTGAGCCGGAGTCGTTGTAGTAGCTGCCGGAGTAGATTGTTTAGCCGGAGCTTCTTTCTTTACAGGCTGCTGCGTCGGAGCTGCTACTGTAGGTTTACCAGTGATCACAACGCTTATAAGGATAAGAACGATGATTACTGCTCCAAGAGTCCATGTTGCTTTTTCCATGAAGTCATTGGTTCTCTGTACTCCGAACTGTGCAGATGATGCACCCCCGAAAGTACTGGAAAGGCCTCCTCCTTTTGGATTTTGAGCCATAACAATGATTACCAGTAAGATGCTGGCGATCATAATAAGAACCATCAATAGTATAAATATAGTATCCATTAATTTTGATATCTTTTTGAATGGGCAAATTTAATCTTTTTTTACCGAATGGCAAAGAAGATCGTGGTAAATGTTATTAAAAATAAAAACGACAGCGTCTGCTGCCGTTTTTTCTATAATAAAAGACTCTTCTCTTATTTAAAATCAGAATCTTTAGCCTGGTTCAGCTGATAAGACTGTACAGTCAGGTTAATATCCATTCCACCCATATTCTGGATAATGGTAAATGGAAGTTTTACCCCTGAAACGTCTTTGTAATCTGCAAAGCTTGTAGGGATTGAGCCTCCTTCGCCAGATTTCGTTTCACCTGTTTTAAGCCCTGTTTTTACACTGTAATAATAAGTTTCTTTAGGCCCTTTTACCACATAAGAATCTTCGTTGTTGTACTTTTCAATTCCGGTTACTTTGTACTCTGTAGATTTTGCAAAAGTAAGTTCCGGGAAGATTTCAGGGTTCACCATATCGGCTTTCTGCTTGTCAGTTAAAGGAATTTTCTGACCTTGTGCTTCTACGCGCCCGTCTTTACCATCGAAAACAATTTTCTGTAAAGTATTACCCATCATTTTCATATCCATCAGCATTTTTCCGCCCTTAGCCTGAACCAGTTTCATGTTCATTTCCATTCCCTGAACTTTGGTTGTAGCATCCATGCTCACAGAAGTTACTTTCTGAACGGCTGCCAGACCTCCGATGGCATTGATATATTTGTCCGCAACAGAAGCGGTAGTTACGGCTGCATCTACTTTTTGTGCGGCTGCTTTAACAACAGGATTGGCTTCTTTATCGAAATATTTTACAGGATATCCCAGTTTTTCCAAACCTTCAGAAATATCGGAAGCTTTACCGGCAATGAAAATTCTGCTTTGGTTAGGAAGAATAGTAGCTTTCACTGCATTGGAAATATCAGCGGCAGTTACTTTATCAATTGATTTTAAGTAATTGGTATAAAAATCAGAAGGAAGATCCTGAACTTTTTGATTCAGAGCGAATTTTGCAATCGTTTCCGGTTTTTCCAAAGACATAATGAAAGAACCTTTCAGCTTGGCCTTGGCATTTTCCAGCTCTTCAGGCTTTACAGAAGAAATAGCATTAAGCTCATTCATGAATTCCTTAACAGCCTTATCGGTAACCTCATTTCTTACACTGGCATCAGCTGAGAATTCTGAAGAATACTTATCGGCACTCATGCTGGAATAAGCTCCATACGTGAATCCGTTTTTCTCACGAAGATTCATGAAAAGTCTTGCTTCACCGCCACCACCTAAAATGTAGTTGGCCATAGTAGCTGCAAAATAATTAGGATCCTTCATTTTAAGATTGTTCAGGTTGCTTACTGAAACCACAGACTGTACAGCTGAAGGAACATCCACTACATTAATCTCTGTTTTGGCTACATTGGAAGCCGGCTCCAGAGCTGTTGCAGGGGTATTGGCTTTTTTCCATCCGCTGAAAGCTTTTTCAACCAATGGTTTTATCTGATCAAATTTTACATCTCCTACAATAACCAGATAAGCATTGTCCGGAGCGTAATACTTTTTATAAATATTCTGTACGTCGGCTAATTGGATTTTGTTGATAGATTCCTCAGTTTCAAATTCACCTCTTGCTGTATTTTTACCGTACATTAAGGCATTAGAAACTTTTGAAGCAATAGCGGAAGCATTTTTCTCTCCGGATTTTAATCCTTCTAAAGCTCTTTCTTTTGAATTTTGAATTTCTTCCGCAGAGAATTTAGGATTAATGATAGCGTCTGCCATTAAACCCAATACTTCAGGGAAATATTTGGAAAGAGAATTAGCAAAAGCACCGTTTGAAGAAAAACTCAGATTAGCACCCAGATAATCTACTTTTTTGTTGAAATCATCCTTGCTTAAATTAGTTGTTCCGTTTTCGAACTGTTCTGCCATGACAGAGCTTACTCCGGTTACTCCTCCTTCGTTAAATGGAGGTCTGTCCATAGATAGAGTGGTATTTACTCTTGGTAATTTATTGTTTTCCACAACCATTACCGTAAGACCGTTGCTCAGTTGGAAAGTTTTAGGTTTTGCAATGTTGATCGCAGGAGTTGGTCCCGGCTTTGGCATTGCGTTAAGATCTATTTTTTGTGCTGAAATCGTTCCTGCGAAAAAAAACGCTGCAGCTATATATGTTAATTGCTTTTTCATTTGTAAAAATTTAATTTTAATAATCATTTTTTAAACCTGAAGTTTTTAAATGATTACTTTTTTTCAGGAACGTAATTAATAATCACTCTTTGATTGGAGTTCAGGTATTTTTTCGCTGCGTTCTGCAGATCCTGTCTTGTGATAGATCTGTAGATGTCTATTTCCTTGTTGATTAAATTGGTATTACCCATCAATACATGGTTGGTAGCCAATGAAGCAGCAATTCCCTGAATACTTGAATTGGCATTCACAAACTGATTCTCATACTGGTTCTGAAGCTTCTGATAATCCTCTTCAGAGATCAGAGTTGTTTGTAGCTTTTTGATTTCTGCATCAATGTCAGTCTGTAAAGTCTGTTTCGTTGTTTGTCCCATCGGGATAGCAAAAAAGGCAAAAATACTGTAATCTTCAAGCCCCTGGTTGAAAGCCTGTACAGCAAGCGCTTTTTTATCCTGATCTACCAGTTTTTTGTATAAAACAGAAGATTTACCATTGCTCAGATAAGAAGAAAGCATATCCAGAACATAGGCATCTTTTTCTTTATTAGCAGGAGTTCTGTAAGCAAAAATATAAGCAGGAAGCTGGATATTCGGATCTGTAGCCGTTACTTCTTTTTCCTGAGTGATTGGAGCATCTTTCGGGAAATCTTTCGGATAAAGAGTTCCTTTCTGAATTCCTCCATAATATTCCTGAATCCATTTTTTGGTCTGCTCAGGCTTGATGTCTCCTGCAACCACTAATGTCGCGTTGTTCGGAACATAATATTTTTTATAGAAAGCCTGGAATTCTTCAAGCTTTGCAGAATTAAGATCTTCCATAGAACCGATCGTAGGCCAGTTGTACGGGTGATTGGTAAACAGATTCTTCTGAATGGTTGGGAAAAGATTTCCATAAGGCTGGTTGTCCATTCTTAATCTTTTCTCTTCTTTTACAACTTCTCTCTGGGTATCTACTCCCACTTGATTGATGACAGCATGACGCATTCTTTCAGCTTCCATCCAAAGACCAAGCTGCTCGTTGTTGGAAGGGAATGTTTCGTAGTAATACGTTCTGTCATTCGTAGTGTTCGCGTTGTTCTGTCCTCCGTTTGAAGAAACGATTTTAAACCATTCACCTCTTTTGATGTTGGGGGTTCCTTCAAATAAAAGATGCTCGAAGAAGTGGGCAAAACCCGTTCTTCCTTTTACTTCATCCTTCGCACCTACATGGTACATAACGCCGGTGGTGACTACAGGTGCAGAATTATCCTGATGAAGAATTACGTGAAGGCCGTTTGGCAGGTCATATTCTTCGAATTTAATTTGCTGTGCATTCAGAACCATTCCGAAAAAAGATGCTGCCGCAACAGAAAGAAGTCGCTTTTTCATAAAGTAGAAATTGTTTTGCATCAATTAGTAGCAAAAACACAGTATTTGTTACATAATTACTCTACTTTTTTGTTCATTTGTAAAACTATTGAGCCCCAACATGAGAATTTATTATACTTTACTTTTTCTTTTTTCCTTTTTAATGATGCAGGCACAGGAAGCCGTTGATCAGGAAGGATTAAAGAAATGCAGAAAAGAATTGAACAAAAAGACCTGTCTTTCTGATGAAGACGGGGATGAAATTCTTTTTTATCTGGATAAGTGCCCTAAGGAGAAAGGTCCTGTTGAAAATAGTGGCTGTCCCTGGCCGGATGAAGATAAGGATGGCATTATGGATAAGGATGATCAATGCCGGGATGTAGCCGGACCCGCTGAAAATAATGGCTGTCCGTGGCTTGATACAGACGGAGACGGAATTTTGGATAAAGATGATGCATGTCCTACGCAGCCGGGAATGGCAGAAAATCAGGGCTGTCCTTTACGTAACAGAGACTGCGGAAACCTGTATGAAATAGAAAAAATACGTTACGAAAAGGATGTTGAACAGCTCAGTGAAATGAATTTCAATAGTCTTTTTGATGTGATCTGCGAAGATCCGGATTTTAAAGCATTCTTTTTAAAACCTAAAAAAATTCTTTTTCTGCGAAAATCCAGGAATAGTCGCGGACCTGAATGTGGAAATGATGCTTATTATAACTGTAAACACTATGAAAAAGAAATAGGTCCGGAGATTTTTAATAAACTTTGGAGCAAGAGTAATTTTGCCAAATTCAGAAAGAAAACTGGAAACGGGATTATTATTCCTATATCGGCTCCGTTTGGTGGTGGAGAATTCTTTTTTGGCTGGGAAAATGATGAAAATAATTTTTTCGTGACTACGGGAGACACACCTTTTTACAAAGGAAAAATCATTGATGACGGACAGGAAAATAGTTTTTATTACGTTTCACCACAAAAGCCTGCAAAAGAATTGTCTTTAACCAGAAAGGATAATAAATTCACTGATCTTCAAGAGTTCATTTTTGGAATTTCTGTGGCGGCAAAATATGATAAGGATTTAAAATTAGGGTTCCTTGTTATGCTTAGTTTCTCAAATCCTAAATCCGGATACTTTTCACAACCTGTGAAATATTATCAATACGAAAGCGGAAAATGGACAGTGACGAAGAATTTTAATGACTAAGGCCTGCCTGATCCTGCAGAAAAGACATCTCCATATTTTACTTCCTATAAATTAGGCTCATAATTTGAATTCTCCTCCGAATACATTATTTTTGTGTTCCCAAAATTTTTTGCAGTATGGATTATCTGAAAGGACTCAATGAACCACAATATGAAGCCGTTACTTCTATACAAGGACCTTTAATGGTGCTTGCAGGAGCCGGTTCCGGAAAAACACGTGTGCTTACCATGCGTATTGCCCACCTGATCCACAACGGAATTGACCCTTTCAATATTCTGGCCCTGACGTTTACCAATAAAGCCGCCCGCGAAATGAAAGACCGTATCGCTAAAGTGGTGGGAGACAGCAATGCAAGAAGCTTATGGATGGGAACTTTTCACTCAGTCTTTGCAAGAATCCTGAGAATTGAAGCACATTATCTGGGCTATCCTTCCAATTTTACCATCTATGATATGCAGGATGCCCTGAATGTTATCAGAAAAGTATTGAAAGATATGAACCTCGATGCCGATCTTTATAAACCTAAAAAAGTTCAGGCAAGAATTTCAACTTACAAGAACAACCTGATTACCGTAAAAGCCTATTTCAACAATCCTGAACTTATGGAAGCTGATGAAAAAGCAAATATGAAATTCATCGGGCAAATTTACCAGAAATATGTGGAAGCCTGTTTCAAAAACGGAGCCATGGATTTTGATGATTTATTGCTGAAAACCAATGAATTATTGACCCGTTTCCCGGAAGTATTGGCGAAATATCAGGACCGGTTCAGGTACATCATGGTAGATGAGTACCAGGATACCAACCATTCACAATACCTTATTGTAAAAGCATTAGCTTCAAAATTTGAAAACATCTGTGTGGTAGGAGACGACGCGCAGTCTATCTATTCCTTCCGTGGAGCCAATATTTACAATATCTTAAACTTTAAAAAAGATTATCCTGATGCCATAACGGTTTCTCTTGAACAAAATTACCGTTCGACTCAGAATATTGTGAATGCAGCCAATGTGGTGATTGCAAAAAACCTTCAGCAGTTTAAGAAAAATGTTTTCAGTGATAATGAAGAAGGGGATAAGATCAAAATTTACCGCTCACTTTCCGATGCGGATGAAGCCAATTTTGTGGCCGGAAATATCTGGGAACTCAGAAATACCGAGCAGAGAAAATACAGTGATTTTGCCATTTTATACAGAACCAACTCTCAGACCAGAGCATTTGAAGATGCGCTGAGACGTAAAAATATTCCGTACAAGGTTTACGGTGGGCTTTCTTTCTATCAGAGAAAAGAAGTAAAAGACCTTATTGCTTATCTGCGTTTACTGGTCAATGAAAATGATTCGGAAGCGTTAATGAGAATTATCAATTATCCGGCAAGAGGGATTGGAGAGACCACTCAGAACAAACTGATTGTATTTGCAGATTCCCACAATCTGACTATTTCTCAGGTGCTGAGTAATATCCCGATGTATGCTCCTCAGTTAGGACTGAATAATGGTGTTTTAACCAAATTGAATGACTTCTGGTCCATGATCAAAGCATTCCAGGTATTGCTGAAAACCGATACGGTTTACAGTGTGGCCATGGAAGTTGCAAAACGAAGCGGACTGATCAAGTTCCTGAAAGATGACCAGACTCCGGAAGGAATTTCCCGTGTGGAAAACGTTCAGGAATTGATGAACTCTATGCAGGGATTCATTGAGGAACAGATCCAGCTGGAAGACGGAGATCCGAGCCTTCCGAATTTCCTGGAGAATATTGCTCTTTCTGCAGATACCCAGGATAAAGATACGGAGGAAGATATGGTTTCGTTAATGACCATTCACCTTTCAAAAGGTCTTGAATTCCCGGTGGTACACCTAGTAGGGCTTGAAGAAAACCTTTTCCCGAGCTTTATGAGTTCTGCAACCAGAGAAGATCTGGAAGAAGAAAGACGTCTTTTTTATGTGGCGCTCACAAGAGCTGAAAAGAAAGTATTTTTCTCTTATGCCGTTTCCCGTTTTCAGTGGGGAAAAATTACGGATGCGGAACCTTCAAGATTTTTAAGTGAAATTGATGAAGAATATATTGAATTTTTGAATCCGGTTCTGGAAAAAAGATTTATCAATAATACCGGAATCAAATCCAATATTTTTGATGAACATCCTTCGGAACAAAGGTCTTTCAGAAAGGTTGAAAAGAAAACGATTGACAGAGGAGATAATTCTCAACCTGCACCGGAAGTAAGAAAACTAAAGCCGGTAAGTACCGCAAAAATCATCAATCCAAGCGGAGCTTCTTCTCAGGATATTGAAGTAGGAGACAAAGTAAGACACGACCGTTTCGGGATCGGGGAAGTTTCTTTCCTGGACGGAACAGATCCGCAGAATATCAAAGCGAAAGTAATTTTCGTTCATGAAGGAGAGAAAAACCTTATCCTGAAATACGCTAAGCTTACGAAAATATAACAGATTATTTTCAGCGGAGAAAGCTGATGATACTACTTTTAAAACGGATTCCATTTTTGGGCTCCGTTTTTTTTATTGAAATATTGAAACACAAATTTCACAAATGTTTTTCACGAATAACACGAATATCTTTCACTTTCCTAGTGGCATTTTTGGAAAATATTAGTGTCATTCGTGTTAAAAAAAATAACCTCTCAAAATACCAACAGCAAGAATACATTTTACGCATTTGTGTCATTTGTGAAAGTATTCTTGCTATTCGTGTTTAAAAACGCAATAGACGAAAACTATCTTAAATTTTCATAAAACAAAAGTCTATTGATTTTGTAGACTAATAAATTTACTTTACATTTGCCACTCAAAAAAACATAAACTATAAATTGATGTAAGGGTATGAAAAATAAAAAGACTATTTTATCCGCTTCTGTTTTATTTTTCCTCGGAACCTATGCTTCCGGTCAGGAAAAAGTAAAAGACAGCGTAAAAACCAATAATGTAGAAGAAGTTGTGGTATTAGGCTCAAGAGCCGGTGCCCGATCCAAAATAGACAGCCCGGTTCCTGTGGATGTCTTCAATATAAAAGAATCTTCGGTGGTGCTTCCTCAATCCAGTATAGGACAGATTTTGAATGCGGTAGCGCCTTCATTTACTTCCACGATTCAGACGAATTCAGACGGGACAGATCACCTGGATCCTGCACAGCTGAGAGGGCTGGGACCGGATCAGGTATTGGTTTTGGTGAACGGAAAAAGAAGACATACCTCTGCATTGGTCAATGTAAACGGAACTCCCGGAAGAGGAACGGTAGGAACGGATTTGAACTCGATTCCTTCGTTTGCTTTAAACAGAATTGAGGTTTTGCGTGATGGTGCTTCAGCTCAGTACGGCTCAGACGCTATTGCAGGCGTGATCAATTTAGAACTTAAAAAAGATATCGGAAAATTAACGGGACAGGTAAGCTACGGCGGAAATCTGACTCCGGCAGCCAATGATCATACCGGAAATTTTGACGGACAGAATATCCAGATCGACCTTAATTACGGAAACAAAATCGGAAATAAGGGCGGTTTTTATAATATTACCTGGTCTTCACAGTTCAGAAACCCAACTTCAAGAGCCGGAACCGAAAGCGGATCTATTTATAATGCCTATAATGCTATCGAAAGAAGAGCTCTGAATGATGGAGTGAACCTTTCTTCTCTTTTTTCGAATATCAATAATGTACCCAATTCCCAACAGCTTGTTAATTATATTCACCAGTATGCACAAGGGGTAAGTTATTTTTCTCAGGATCTTCAGAATCAGATTCAGGGGGCCAATACCATCAGTGCTCTGCAAGGGCTTTTGAAAGGAGATTTTACAGATCAGGAATTGGCTTACAGAGGGCAGAACAGAAAAGATTTCAATATGCAGGTAGGGCAGTCTAAACTGAACAATCATCAGCTTTTTGCCAACATTGAAGTTCCGATTAATGATAACTGGAAAGTATATTCTTTCGGTGGCTACAGCTTCAGACATGGAACTTCCGGAGGATTTTACAGAAAACCTAATCAGAGCAGAACGTTTACTGGGATTTATTCAGACGGTTATCTACCTCAGATTGGTACAGATATTCAGGATTTATCACTTTCTGCAGGGATTAAAGGAGATTGGGACGGCTGGAATATTGATTTCAGTAATACTTTCGGGCAGAATTCATTCAATTATAATATTCAGGATACAGGGAACACTTCACTGCGTTTTGCATCACCGAATGAGTTTAATGCGGGAGGTTTAAGGTTTTCACAGAACACCATTAATTTAGATTTCTCTAAAAAATATGATGTGTGGAATGGAATCAACGTAGCATTCGGAGCAGAACACCGTTATGAAAATTTCAAAATAACACAGGGTGATGCAGCTTCCTATACCACTTATGATGCCGCAGGAAGCGTATGGAATAATACAAGTCCGAGAGCAACGGATTTCTTTGGGAATGCACTTCCTGGAGGTTCACAGGTTTTCGGAGGATTTAAACCTGCGAATGCAATAGATAAAAACAGACAGGCAGTAGCTGCTTATGCAGATGTAGAATTCAATTTTACTAACTGGTTATTGGTAGATGCAGCGGCGAGGTATGAAAATTATTCAGATTTCGGGTCTACGTTCAATTATAAACTGGCTTCAAGAATCAAAGTAACTCCCGATTTTAATGTGAGACTGGCAGGTTCTACAGGGTTCAGAGCGCCTTCTATTCATCAGATTTATTATAATGTAACTTCTACACTGTTCACCAACAATCAGCTTCTGGAAGTGGGAACATTCAGTAATGATTCAGAAATTGCAGCAGAACTGGGAATTCCTAAACTGAAGCAGGAAACTTCAAAATCCGCCAGCTTAGGATTTACCTACAGAATTCCTTCCGCAGGGCTTACCTTTACGGCTGATGGGTATTTTACAAGAATCAACAACAGGATTATCCTTACAGACCAGTTCCTGCGGGCTGATGTACCTTTAGCCGCACAGATTAAATTTGATAATCAGGATATTAATGGAGCCCAATTCTTTACCAATGCCATTGACACGGAAACAAAAGGAATCGACCTTGTGATCTCTCACAATGCAAGATTTTCAGGTTTCAAACTGGATAACAGTTTTGCGGCGAATATAAGCGAGACCAGAAAAGTAGGAGATATCCACTCTTCAGGATTATTGCAGTCCCCGAGTCTTGAAAAAATCTATTTTTCTGAAAAATCAAGAGTGTATCTGGAAGAAGCTGTTCCAAGAGTAAAAGCAAGTTTATCACACACACTTTCATGGAAAAAAGCAAGTGTTTATTTGAGAAATACCTATTTCGGAAAGGTAACGGGTGCAGATGTGATTGATGCCAATGGTGACGGAATCATCGGATTCAATGAGCACCAGCAGATTGGAGACAAAATTATTACCGATCTATCATTAGCTTACCAGTTTACAAAAAATATAGGGTTAACGGTAGGCGTAAATAACCTCTTTGATATTTATCCTGATAAAAACCTTACAGCTTCTACGAATAATGACCAGTTTATTTACTCGCGTTCCACATCACAGTTCGGGCAGAACGGAAGGTATGTGTTTTCACGACTCAATTTTAATTTTTAAATGATACCAAAAGCGGATTCAAAAATTTGAATCCGCTTTTTATATTTTATACCTGGTGGCTTCGAGGGCCTCAGCCACAAGGTATTTGTCATTCATTCAATGTTTCCGGATTAACCACTCTTCAACACTCAATTTAGAACCCGAATCACGAACCCGTACAACATAGGTTCATCTATTTCCAGACTTTTAAATCATAAGCACCTTCCCAGAAATGAAATTCCATCCGGGTTGACATGATGAAAGCCTCAGTCATTTTTTCTCTGATCTCCTCCGTGCTGTTCTCTGCCAGTAGGTCACAAATAGCAATGGCCTGATCTACGGCAACGGAAAACTCTTCACCGCCATACGTCTCAATCCACTTTTGATAAGGATTGTTGATGGTGTTTTGATCGTTAAAAATATAATCCCCGACCTCCCTGTAAATCCAGAAGCAGGGAAGAACTGCGGCTACGGCTATTTCTACAGATTCCAGAGCAGCGGTACTTCTCAGGAAGTGAATGTAATGATGGCAGGCAGGTTCTAATACGCCTTTATCAGTCACTCCAAAATCAACAAAATAAGATTCATGCAGTGCATTTTCAACGACAATAGCATTTTCAGCAAAACGCATAAAAGCCAGTACATCCTGAAGATCCTGAATTTTTGCAGCGATCAGCGAAAGCGTCCTGCCGAAATGTTCAAGATATAACGAATCCTGAGCCATGTAAAATCTGAATTTATCTTGCGGCAGGGAACCGTCTGATAATTCTTTGATAAACGGCATTTCCAGAATAGACTGATAACGTTTTTCTATAGCTTGCCAGGTTTGTTCAGACCATTTCATTTTTAATAAGTTTTTGAGGATTAAAAAAGTGATTAAGCGGACCGTTTCCAAGTCCTGTTTGTACGTCTTTTCCGTTTTCTATAGCTTGATAGACGTATTGCTGTCCCAGAGAAACAGAATCATATAAAGTCTTTCCCTGAGCCAGATAGGCTGCTATGGCAGAAGAAAGGGTACATCCGGAACCGTGGGTATTGTTCGTATCGAATTTTACAGTTTCAAAAGAATGGAAATTCTCATGTTCATCATAAAATAAAGAGGTGATGGTTGAGGTTTCCTGATGCCCGCCTTTGAGAAGTATACTTTTACAGCCGAGTTTTTTTATTTTCTTTCCTGCGGCGTAGAGATCTTCAAGGGTAATAACGTCCATTTTTGCCAGAATAGCGGCTTCATCCATATTGGGAGTAATCACGTCGGCAATGGGGAAAAGTTTTTCTGTAATAGCGGCTATGGTATCTTCTTCAATCAGGCGGTGACCGCTTGTTGCTACCATAACGGGATCAAACACAAGAGGTATTTTTTTGTATTTCCCCAATGTTGAAACAATGGTTTCTACCAGTTGCGGCGTATGAACCATTCCGATTTTTATCGCATCCGGGAAAATATCATCCAGAATAGCTTCGATCTGATCGGCTACAGCTTCTACAGGAACCGGGTAAATTTTCCTTACGCCTTGTGTATTTTGTACGGGTAATGCTGTTAATACGGAGGTTGAAAAGCAGCCTAAGGCAGAAGCTGTTTTGATATCAGCCTGAATGCCTGCGCCACCGCTTCCGTCAAATCCGGCTATGGTCAATACCGATGGATAGGTGTATTTTTTCATTTTAAAATTTCATTTTTTAATTGATAGGCAGCTTTTTGAGGATCCTGAGCACTACAGATGGCAGAGACGACGGCAAGACAATCGGCTCCTGCATCAATGACTTCTCTTGCGTTTCCATTATGAATATGTCCTATAGCTACCAAAGGCTTTTCTGTAAGCTGTCTGATTGTTTTTATACCTTCAAGTCCCCATTCCGTTATGGTATCTGTTTTCGTGTCGGTTCTGAATACGGGGCTGATGCCAAGATAATCGGAAACCAATGTTTGCTCATTATCAAGCTGGGAAAGATATTCAATAGAGTAGCCGATGATTTTTTGATGAAGAAGAGGCCGCTGTCTTAGAAAATCGGGTGGAGCATCAGTGTTACCCACGTGAATGCCTGCTGCATTTACATGTTCTGCAACCTCTACATTATCGTTAATGATCAACGGGATAGAATGCTTATCGGTAATTTCAATAAGTTTCTGAGCTTTTTGAAGGAAGGATTCCGTACTGCTGTTTTTTTCTCTCAGCTGAATCACATCGACTCCTCCCAGGATAGCCTGTTCAGCCACCTGCAGGAAGTTTCGGCCCATACAGTCAGCTTCGGAAATAACGAGATAAAGTTTGTAGGGAAAAGAATTCAGGATCATTTTCGTTCAATCTTTAAACGGTTGATGAATTCCTGTTCCGTCATTGTGTACAGCTTATCAATAAGATTGACCTGAAGACTTCCCGGTCCTTTACTTTCTTCAGCCGCTAATTCCCCGGCAATACCCATTAAAGCCATTGCAGCAGCTACAGCTATTGTTTTATCTTCGGAAACCCCGATAAAAGCCCCGACTAGTGCAGTGGCAGAACATCCGAGACCTGTCACTTTCGTCATCAGCGGATGTCCGTTTTTAATAGAAATTTCCTGATGAGTATCCAGAATAATATCAGTTTCACCGGAGATACAGACTATGGTATTGTACTGGTTGACAAGATAACGCGCAGCATCAATGGCTTCGTTACTTTCCGCAGTACTGTCAACTCCTTTTGTAGCGGTTGTATTGGCCTTAGCCAACGCCATAATTTCAGAAGCATTTCCTCTGATCACCGTCGGGTTATAGGGTAAGAGTTGGTTTAAGACTTCATTGCGGAAAGAAGTTGCGCCTGCTCCCACAGGATCTAAAATCCATGGTTTTTTCACTGAATGGGCGGTTTCAGCTGCCATAATCATAGATTCCGACCAGTATTCATCCAGTGTACCAATATTAATCACCACAGAATGGGCAATCCCAATCATTTCCGTGATTTCGGGTTTTGCGTGCGCCATGATCGGAGAAGCTCCTGCTGCCAAAAGAGCATTAGCTGTATTATTCATCACCACATAATTGGTGATATTATGAACCAGGGGAGATTTTTGCCGGACAAGCTGTACCTGTTCCCAAAGAATATTTTCCATTGTTATCATTTAAAATAAAAATAGCTTCAGGAAAAATCCAAAACAAAAGGTACATTATTCGTAATGTAGTTTTGCTTTTCCCTACGTCGGTGTAAGCCGTATCAGGTTCGAAGGGACTCTCTCAATTCTTTTTCAGAATACCCCTAAAGCAAAACAAATGTATAAAAATTATCACAGCAGGCAAAAAAACACCCAACGGATTTTGAAGATGTGTTCTCTATCTTTCCACCAGTTCTTTTACAGGTTCACCATAATAGTCTATCTCTGTGGTTTTGATCTTCAGAAGCTGATACCATTTCATAAAAGCTCCAATAAATACCACAAGCATCAGAACCATGGCTGTTACCGCCAGGGCCGCCAGGAGATACTGTTCTTTGGGAAGATAGATGGCCGTGACCTGAATATAACCTGCCCAGAACGTAATTCCGGCCATGAAAACTCCCGGAATAGCCGAACATAAAGCATATTTTCCTCTGTTCATCCGGATGAGCATCGTTGTACAGACAATAAGTCCGCAGGCTGCCAACAGCTGGTTACTGATCCCGAAGAGCGGCCATATACTGCTTACATTTCCTGTGAATACGAGATATCCCCAAGCGAAAGTAAATAAGAGGCTGCTGATAATAATTCCCGGAATCCAGTTTTTATCATTGAATTTTGGAATAACAGATCCCAGCATTTCCTGTAAAAAGAACCTTCCCACTCTTGTTCCCGCATCAATGGCGGTAAGGATGAATACGGCCTCAAACATGATGGCAAAATTATACCAATAAGCGGTGAGTTGATCCATGTATGGGATTTTATTGAAAATATGAGCCATTCCTACGGCCAGCGATACAGCTCCGCCGGTTCTTCCATGAAGCTCTATGCCTATTTTTTGAGAGTAATAATCAATGTCTACACCATGCAGAGACGGATGTGCTGCCAGGAAGGCATCATAAGATTCTTTAGGAGTGTTGATCGCAAAATAATCGCCGGGCATTAGTGTACAGGCTGCAATTAAAGCCATTAAAGCAACAAAGCCTTCCACCAGCATCGCTCCATACCCTACAAAAAGGATTTCTTTTTCTTTGTTAAGCATTTTAGGAGTTGTTCCTGTTGCAATTACGGCATGGAAACCGGAAATCGCTCCGCAGGCTATTACAATGAAGATAAACGGAAGTACAGGACCGCCTATCACGGGACCGCCTCCTTTTACAAAATCAGTAAGGGCAGGCATCTGTATAGTCGGGTGAATAACAATAACCCCTACGGCAAGCATAATGATGGTTCCTATTTTTAAGTAAGTAGAAAGATAATCTCTCGGTACCAGAAGAAGCCAGACAGGAAGTACGGAAGCCAGAAAACCATAAAGCGGAATGGCAATCGAGATGGTTTTTATATCCCAGGTAAACAGGTTGTTCATGGTTTCGTTCTGCATCAGACTGTGTCCGCCGATAATTCCGGCTACTAAAAGGATTCCGCCTAAAATGCTGGCGAAAAGCACGCTGTTTTTTCTGTATCTCATAATCAGTCCCATAATCACTGCAATAGGCATGGTAATCACTACGGTAAACAGAGACCAGGAAGCTTCATGCATCGCATTGATACAGGCCAGTGATAAACCCGCCAGCGTAAGAATAAGGATGAATAAAATGGCAAAACCTGCAACGGTTCCGGTCGCTTTTCCGATTTCCTTAGAAGCAATAGTTGCTAAACTCTGCCCTTTATGTCGTACGGAAGCAAACAGAACCACCATATCGTGTACACCACCTCCGAGTACGCATCCTATGAGAATCCATAATGCTCCGGGAAGATAGCCGAACTGAGCGGCAAGAACAGGACCTACCAAAGGACCCGCAGCAGCAATAGCGGCAAAATGATGCCCGAAGAGTACATTTTTGTTCGTTGCTACATAATCTTTACCATCGGCAAATTCTACGGCAGGAGTTGTGTTTTTATCATTAAGCCGAAGTACTTTATTGGCGATGAAAATACCATAAAAACGATAGGCAATTGCAAATATCAGCACCGATACGAATATCAGAGTTAAAGCATTAGTGTTATCCAGAAAATCCATATCATCGGTTTTTAGAGTGAATAATTAAAAATATTGGATATTTTGTTAAGAATAATTTAAACAAAAGCCAAGTTAATTATTTTAGATATAAAAAATGATGATATGTATATCAATCTAGCAAATTTTAATTATTATGCTTGATTTTGTAATTTATAACATTGATTATAAGGTTGTTGTGTGTTTTTGGATTGTAGATGTATATAATTTTTTTTTGAGAGCATGTTACTTTACTAATTCCTCAAAAAGTTTATCAAATGTCTTTTCCAGATCTTTGGATTTCCCCGGATGAGGTCTTGAGGTCTGAACAGAAGAACTTCTGACAGCTGTAAGCCAGCGGAAACGTTCAGGAATTTCCATCAGGGCAATGGGGCCTCCTTCTTTATCACCGTTTGCAATTTTCCGGAAGCTTTCCAGATTCTGGATCACATCATCATAATCCAGCTTACTGTGCATTAATTTGAATTTATCAGGGCATAAATAAAATTCTACACGGATAAACTTCTCTTTTTTGGAGAACATCACAAGCCCGATGTTGAAAAATTCTTCTCTTTCAACTTTCGGCACCAGGCGTATTACAGCGTATTCGTATATTTTATCCTCTTGCATTTTTAGCTTCGTTTACAAAGATTTGAGAATTTTCTAATCGTGTTTTCAGGAACTGAAAGTAAATTTCACGGATCTCTTCAGGGGGTTCATCAGCATCATCCCATTGAAGCCAGTCTTCAGGAATTAAATTGACCATCTCTCTGAAAAGAGTATCGTTCAGTACTTCATGAGCAAACCGGTCCGCTTCATCCAGCATTTTTGCTTTCGGAAGCAGCACGTGATCTTTCACATATTTGAAAGGAGTTTTTGCCGCCGTATCAAAATTCTGCCATGAATGATGGAAATAAAAAGAAGCTCCGTTGTCAATTACCCACAGTTCTTTATGCCACATCAGAAGATTGGTGTTTCTGAAAGTACGGTCTATATTGGTGATGAATGCATCCAGCCATACGATCTTTGAAGCCAGAAGAGGATCAACTTTTACGCCCGGATCGTAGGTGATAGAGCCTGAAAGATAATGAAGCCCCAGATTCAGCCCTTCTGAAAATTTCAGTAAGTCCTGGATTTCCTCATCTGCTTCCGTTCTTCCGAAATCTACATCCAGGTTCACAAATACCAGCTCGGGAATTCTCAGTCCCAATGCCTCGGTGATTTTGCCGCCCAAAAGTTCAGAAATGAGCATTTTTACGCCATGGCCGGCGCCACGGAATTTCAGTACATATTTAAAATCATCATCAGCTTCCGCCAAAGCAGGAAGAGATCCGCCTTCTCTCAGGGGTAGGATGTAACGCGTCACGGTTACTGTTCTTAAATCCAGCATACCGCAAAATTAAGGTTATTTTTTGATAATTTTTTGAGTGTAATCCTTTTCTCCTGTTTTATATTTCAGAAAATAAACTCCGTCAGACAGATGATGCATAGGAAGTGTGTAGCCTGATTCTGTTTTTTCAAGTTGAAAAATGACTGTACGTCCGGAGGCATCGGTTAAAGAAGTAGCGGATAACTTTTGATCAGTAATAATATGAATAGCATCCTGAACAGGATTCGGATAGAGCTGAATTTGATTAATTGGCTCTTCTTTTGTTCCAAGGCTGCTGATGGTTACAGATTTTGTTTTGGTGGAATTAGTTCCGCATGCATTGGTGGTAAGACTTACTTCGTAGCTTCCTGATGCAGTGTAAGTGTGCGTTGGATTTTGTAGAGTTGAGGTATTTCCGTCTCCGAAATTCCATGAAAAAGTAGTGGCATTCTGGGTTTGATTTGTGAATTCAACCGTAGAATTTCCTGTGATCTGGTGGGTAAACCTGCTGGCAACATCATTAGCTCCCACAAGCCAAGTATTCAGATTGTCGAATACCGTATTTTTTACAATACTTTTTATAGCCTGGGCTTCTGTGATGGTTAAATTTCCGTTGAAAGAAGCCATTTCAGGATCTTTTTTGAATAAAATAGTATAGATAGTATAGGCAGCAGCCATCGAACCTATATAGCTGGGATGTGATCCGTCAGCGGAGTACAGATCCATGGCAGCATGCTGCTGTCTGATCATTCTCCAGACTTTTCCGACCGGAGAAACCAGACTTTCATTAAGCAGAGCCATATCCATATACCGGTTATACGTAAGATCATCCATGCCTTCATAAGTACACACAGCTGTGTTTCCGTTGGCACAGTTGGTAGCATCACCGGATTTATAGCCCCAGGTCATGAAGAACATGGGATTTCCACAGGAATTGGAATTTTTGATAAGTTCAGCAAGCTGCTTTGCATACGGATGCATTTCTGTCTGAACAAACGTATCAGGAAAAGACGGAATCTGGCTCTGTTCCTGAAGTACAACATAATCCCAGTTTCCTTGGTTTATTGTTGTGGTTACCAATGGATTAGCTGCATGTTGCTTCAGTCTCGCTCCACCTTCTGCATGAGTTTGATAAGTTAAAATATCACCTGTAGAAGCAGCAATATTTTTCACTAATTCAGGGAGATTATTGGTGTAGGTATAGCTGTTCCCAACAAAAAAAACATTTTTGGTAATCTGTCCGAAACCGAGTGAAAATGAAATTAAAAATAAAAGGAGTAGTGTTTTTTTCATATATTTAAATTAAAGTGGATATCACAAATATAAGTTTAATTTAAAAGGAAGTAAATAAAACTATTTTATTTTATGAAATTGATAAGAGATTGTAATATAAAGCTGAATAATTCGGAAACAAGGAATTTTCTGGCAGACGCATTTTATCCGGAAACTGATGAAAAATTACCGCTTGTGATTTTTGTTCACGGGTATAAAGGGTACAAAGACTGGGGAGCATGGAATCTGATGGGAGAGAAATTTGCAGAAGCAGGTTTCTTTTTTGTGAAGTTCAATTCTTCTCATAACGGAACCACCGTGGAAGATCCTCACAATTTCGGAGATCTGGAGGCTTTCGGACATAATAATTATTCAAAAGAACTTTCTGATCTGGGTGTTGTAATTGATCATTTCGTAAAAGATCCTCATGTGGATGATCAGAAAATTATTTTGGTCGGACACAGCAGAGGAGGAGGAATATCTATTATAAAGACCTTCGAAGATGAAAGAATCAATGGACTGATCACCCTGGCCAGTGTAGATACTCTGGAACGGTTTCCAAAAGAAGAAGCTCTGGAACACTGGAAAAAAGAAGGCGTCTATTATGTATTGAATGGAAGAACCAAGCAGGAAATGCCTCACTATTACCAGTTCTATGAAGATTTTCAAAATAATGTGCATCGTTTTGATGTGGAAAGAGCCACAGAAATGGCTAAAGCCTATGTACTGATTGTTCACGGAACCCATGATGAAAGCGTGAGTGCAAAGAGTGCCGAACATCTTCATATCTTAAACCCAAACTCAGAACTGTTCCTGGTGGAAGGAGCGGATCATACCTTCGGATCAAAAGAGCCATGGACCGGAAATGAGCTTCCGGAATACCTGAATATTGTAACAGAAAAATGCATTGATTTTATTAATAAAAATATGAAATAGCCTTCATCTTGGAATGAAATTTGGATGTTGGTGTTGCAATTATTAATCACTTCAATAAATTATTATGAAAAAAATGATCGTAAGCGCTTTTGCGTTCTCACTACTTGCCCTGACTTCATGTAAAAAAGAAGCCAAAACTGATGGAACAACTACTGCTACGGATTCTTTAACAACCGTAACTCAGGATTCCACAGCAGCACCAAAAACAGATTCTGCTACTTCAACACTGGCAACCGCCTCAACAGATAATATCATCACTAAAAATGAAGGAAAATATCCTCATGATATTAAACTTTTTGAAGATAAAAGTTTTGCAGACAGGGTTAAAAAACTTGCCGGAGCACAATATGATGAAATGCTGAAAAATTTCAACGTAGAATCTCCGATTGTATCTGAAAACGGGATTTATAAAGTAACAGGATGTAAGCAGCACGACTGCCCGGGATATTCTACCTCTATTTTTTATGACTCCAAAAATGACAATTTGAATGTGTCTATTGATAAGAACGGGAAAGTAACGGATTTTGCTGAAAAAGGAAAAATTACGGTTACTGATGCTTTAAAGTCTAAGTAAAATTTAAACTGTAAAACCTATTTGTCATTATGAACCTTTAGGTGGAGTAATCTAAAGTCTTTTTTGAGATTGCTTCGTCACTTCGATCCTCGCAATGACTGGCGGTATTCAATTGATTGTGATGCCTTATTTAGGAGAGCAAAGAGGAAATCAACTTGTTGATTTGATGAAGGGGAATAGGTGAGAGGATCTATTTTACAGTTAAGAAATAAATAAAAGCCAGCCTGATTTAGATTGCAGGCTGGTTTTATTTTTTGGAATTTTTATATTGTTAAAAGCGTCCAGGCTTCTTCAATTTTGCTTTCCAGGAGTAATTTCTGAGCATTCAGGTGAACGTTTTCATCTGCATGAAAATCTCCGGCAGGAAGCACTTCTATATTGGCAAGCATTCCCAAATCATTTCCTGTAAATATCTTGCTTAATTTGATGGAATCCGGCAGGATATCAAAACCTATTCCTTTTGTTACCAAAGGTTTCGGAACTTCGAAAAGGCTGTTTTCGTTGCTTCTGGAATACCAGTTACCTCCCAATCGGGCTACCATATCCAGTTTTTGCTGGTCAAGGTTTCCAGCTTCATTCAGATATTCTTCCCTGATGTGGATTTTCTGAACTTCACAGATCACAAGATTTCCTGCACCGCCCTGATCTCCCAGAGATTTTACTTCTAAAACTTTACATTCAAAGTTAACCGGGCATTCTTCAATCAGTTTAGGCTGTACCAGATCCGCGTTTTTCATCGTGAGACCGGATTTGATGAATTCGTTGACTCCGGTTTCATACTCGGTAGATGCTAGAGAAATCTGCTGTACAATAGGAAAGTTTACGGTTCCTATAACGACTTCCGGGACTTCCAGAACATTTTCCAGGGTATGTTTGGTTGTATTGTCCCGTACTCTCCTCGATGGTGAGAAAATCAAAATCGGAGGGACGGTACTGAACATATTAAAAAAACTGAATGGCGATAAATTACTGGTTCCGTTTTTATCTACCGTAGAAGCCAGAGCAATCGGACGCGGAGACACGGCGGTCTGCATAATCGTTTGGAGCTGTACGGGGGATAATTCGGAAGGGATTACTGTTTTCATTGTTTTGCTTAACACTTATTTAATTTTTGTCTTAAAAAAAACCTCATAGGTTTTCGAAACCTATGAGGTTTAATATTCTATTCTTTTAATCAAGTTTAATTTCTTACTAACTTAATTAAAACTAAAGTGTTTAAATATATTAAACCGTTGGAATAATTTTACCGGAAACTTCACCAAAGCCTACTCTCACACCATCTTTTTCAGCCCAGGCCTTCATGGTAACGGTATCGTTGTCTTCAATGAATTTTCTTTCCTGGCCGTTGCTTAGCTGTAAAGGATTTTGTCCTCTCCAGGTAAGTTCCAGCATAGATCCGAAAGATTTGGGATCGCTTCCTGAGATAGTTCCGCTGGCATACAGATCTCCAACTTCTACGTTGCATCCGTTTACGGTATGGTGAGCAAGTTGCTGCGTCATATTCCAGTACATGTGTTTGTAGTTGCTTTCACAAACAAGATTTTGTTCTCCGTTTTCAGGCTGGATATAGACTTCAAGGTTGATGTCATAATTTTTATCACCCTCAAATTTTAAATAGTCTAATACTTCAGGATCCTGTTTTGGAGAAGCTGTTCTGAACGGTTCCAGTGCTTCAAGGGTAACTACCCACGGAGAAATAGACGAGCCAAAATTCTTGGCAAGGAAAGGTCCTAGCGGAACATATTCCCAAGCCTGTATATCTCTTGCAGACCAATCGTTGAATACCACCATTCCGAAGATAGCGTCTTCGGCATCCTTTGTAGAGATACTTTCACCCATCTCTGTATTTTTGTTGAGGATGAATGCCATTTCAAGTTCGAAATCCAGTTGTTTGCTAGGTCCGAAAAGAGGTTTTTCTGCATCTGCAGGTTTTGTCTGGCCTTTCGGACGGTTGATTTCCGTTCCTGAAACTACAATGGAAGAGGCTCTTCCATGGTAGCCTACGGGAAGGTGTTTCCAGTTAGGAAGTAATGCATTTTCCGGATCGCGGAACATTTTTCCTACGTTGGTAGCGTGTTCGATGCTGCTGTAAAAATCGGTATAATTAGGAATGTGTACAGGCATCATCATTTTTACTTTGTCGAGATCATAAAACGCATCTTCAATTGTTTTTTCATCTTTTGACAAGGTTGAGCCTTCCTGAAGAAGTTCCTGAATTCTGGTACGTACTGCATTGGTTACAGGTTTTCCCAGTTCGATAAATTCGTTGATGGTATAGGCTTCAAAGACATTATCGTCTAATCCCTGAATATCTTCAAAATAGCCAAGATCATACAGGGTCGCAAGATCTACTATCTGATCTCCGATCCTTGTACAGCATCCGATGTATTCTTTGTTAAAAACGGTTACTCCAAAAGGAATATTATGTATAGAAAAGTCTGAATCCGAAGAATATTCTACAAATGATTTCATAATTTTTTGTAATTAAATTAGAGGTAAGATAACGAATCTATTACAATTTGCTATCCCTGTTTAATGTCTGTGGGAAATTATTTCTTTTTGGAATAAGAGGCTTCATCTATCCATCTGTCTCTTGTGTTGACGTCAATAAGGTACAGGATGTCTTTCTGCCTGGTAAGCAGTAAAGTTTTGGTTACAGGAAGCGGGACTTTTTTATTTTCAAGCTTGTCTGCCCGCAGGGAAACCATATTTTTCTTTCTGACAATATCTCCGGTAAAAACATTGGAACTGCTTTCTCCGGTTGCTTTGTCATCAAAAACTTCTACATAGGTAGCCTGGTTTCCTTTGATGATGATAAAATCTCTTTCCGTGTGGTCTTCTGCATCTTTAATGAAGACAAACTTTTTGTTGTCTATGTTTACGTTTTCAAGATTCTGGTTGATTCCTTTTCTTTCCTCCAATCGGTTAAGGATTTCATTAAGGGTTCCATACTGAGCTTTTAGCCCCAGTGTTCCAAAAAATAAAATCCCAATTAAAATTTTTCTCATATAATGTGTTTTTATAAAAAAGTTTTGTCAAGACTTCTCATCCTGACAAAACTTATACTTTATGTTACTATTAAAGATTTCCTCTTCTTTCCTGCTCTCTTTCCAGTGCTTCGAATAATGCTTTGAAGTTTCCGGCACCAAAACTCTGTGCACCGTGTCTTTCAATGATTTCGAAGAATAGGGTAGGACGGTCTTCCACAGGCTTCGTAAAGATCTGAAGAAGATATCCTTCTTCATCATGATCAATAAGGATGCCTAAAGCCTGTAATTTTTTAATATCTTCATCAATATGGCCAACTCTTTCAGGAACCATGTCGTAATAAGCTTCCGGTGGAGCGGAAAGGAATTCTACACCACGCTTCTTCAGTTCAGTCACCGTGTGGATAATATCTTTGGTAGCTACTGCGATATGCTGTACACCTTCTCCTTCGTAATAATCAAGATATTCTTCTACCTGAGACTTCTTTTTTCCTTCAGCAGGCTCGTTGATAGGGAATTTGGCGTATCCGTTTCCGTTTGACATTACTTTAGACATTAATGCAGAATATTCAGTATTGATCTGCTTGTCGTCAAAAGAAAGGATGTTGACAAAGCCCATTACTTTTTCGTACCATTCTACCGTAGGAATCATTCTGTTCCAGTCTACATTTCCTACACAGTGGTCTACATACAATAGCCCTGCTTCTTCCGGATTGTAATCACTTTCCCATTTTTCATACCCTGGCATAAAAGCTCCTTTGTAATTTTTTCTTTCTACAAACATGTGGATGGTTTCTCCGTATGTGTAAATTCCGGACATTCTTACCTCACCGTTTTCGTCTGTTAAAGTAACAGGCTCCAGATAAGGCTTTCCACCTCTTTTTGTAGTTTCTTCAAAAGCCTGGTACGCGTCATCTACCCAAAGTGCCAAAATTTTCACTCCATCACCGTGTTTTTTTACGTGTTCGCTGATAGGTGAATCGGATTTAAGCCCTGTTGTTAATACCAATCTTATTTTCCCCTGTTGAAGAACATAAGAAGCACGGTCTCTTACTCCTGTTTCAGGACCCGCGTATGCTACAGACTGAAAACCGAAAGCGGTTTTGTAATAATGGGCAGCCTGTTTAGCATTTCCTACATAAAACTCAATGTAATCTGTACCGTTGATCGGTAAAAAATTCTCAGCTTGAGCAATTTTTTCGGCAAATGTAAGTGTTGACATATTTCTATTTTTACTTTTATTTTAATGGTATGCAAATTACAAAAATCTTGTAAATAGCGAAAACATTCATGAGGATTCATTGCATATACTTAACATAATATTAAAGAAGAGTTCATTTAAGTATAGTTAAGTTTATTTATAATGAAATGGGATGTCTACATTTGTTACACAAAGAACAAGTGAAAAAAAAAATATTTTCGACACAGGAAAGCCGTAGAATCATCTGCGGCTTTCTTATTTATAGTATTTCGACTTTTTTGTTCAGTCTTCCGGCATCCGGATTGTAGTTGTCCCAGATTTTCCACGTATCGTCTATCTTCCGGATAAAATAGATCTGGGTATTAAGCTGGTTTACAAAATGCTCCTCGCCGGTTTCACCCACTTTGAATAAAAGATTCCAGAATTCCTGAGTCTCCAGAATTTTTTTGTCTGGCTCGTCGGTAACAAGATGAATATCAAAAACTTCATAGTTTGACCGGTTGTTTTTTGTTACCAGCTGAAAATCCCTCTCACACAATTCTCTGCTGAATTGTGAAGTTCTTTCCAAAAACGGAGAACCGTCAAATACAAGTTCTTTAAATATTTCTGTTTTATGTTCCGGAAAATGTTTGTAAAAATTAAATGCGGTAGCACAGTAATCGTAGACCATTTTCGTAAGAAATTCAAGACCGTCTTCCGGTTCATTTTCCTGATTGTTAAACTTTGCAGATTGTATATAATCGTTTAAGTCTTTGTACCCCAGAAAAATGCATATTTTATCTAAGGTTTTCAGAAATCTGAGATCATTGTGGGTTTTATCCTGATAATCGTTCTCAAAAAATCGTTGCAGTGTAACGTGTGATATCGTATTTCCTATTTCGAATTTTTTTCCGCCTTTTAGCTCTTCAGCTTCAGATAATTCGTCTTTAATAATTTCGGAAAGAATTATATAATGGCTTCTTTTCCATTCATTCACATTCCCCAAAACAGAATTCTTTACTTTAGAATGCTTTCCAACTTCTTCACGTATTGAATTATATATAGTTTTCAATTTCCTTGGTTTTGAATGAGTTTATCAAAAACATTGCCAAAATGTTAAAGCTTTTATAAGATTTACTTTGTTTTATTTAGGAATATTTTTATTTCACTTAGAGAAAAAAGCTATTCTTTCAGTTTTCAATTATTTTTTTAATGTTTAAAACGTTCGTAAGCAGCTCTTTCCAACATTTCCCTGTCATCCGGGTGTGCAATACTGATCAGCTCCTGCGCTCTCTGACGGAGATTTTTCCCATACAGATAAGCAGTACCATATTCTGTCACCACATAATGAATATGTCCTCTTGTGGTCACTACACCGGCCCCTTGTTTAAGATAAGGAACAATTCTGGAAATTCCTTTTTTCGTTCTTGAGGTAATGGCAATAATAGGCTTTCCGTCTTCGCTCAAAGCAGCTCCTCGCATAAAGTCCATCTGGCCGCCAATACCGCTGTACTGCAATGTTCCGATAGAATCCGCGCATACCTGTCCTGTAAGATCAATTTCAATGGCAGAATTGATAGCTACCATTTTTTTGTTCCTCATGATATTGATCGGGAAGTTCACATCACTTACGTCTTTGAATGCAAAAACCGTATTGTCATCTACATAATCATACAGCTTTCTTGTTCCGAAACAGAAACTTGTGATCGTTTTGTTATCATTATAACCTTTGTATTTATTATTGATGACATCGTTCTGGATCAGGTCTATGACTCCGTCACTCAGCATTTCTGTATGAATACCGAGATCTTTATGATTGTTCAGGCATTTCAGAACAGCATCAGGAATGGTTCCGATACCCATCTGAATGGTAGATCTGTCTTCAATAAGCTCTGCTACATTTTTCCCGACAAGCATTTCTTCCGGGCCTACTTTTGCGCCATAATCTACAGTGGGAAGTTCTTCCTCATGCCATACCAGCTTATGAATTCTGCTGATGTGGATCATTCCGTCTCCGTGGGTTCTGGGCATCAAAGGATTTACGATGGCTACAATGAGTTTGGCAGTATCTACGGCAGATCTTGCTATATCTACTGAAGTTCCCAGAGTACAAAAACCATGTTTGTCCGGTGGAGAAACTGTTACCAGTGCCACATCAAGAGGCAGTATGTTTTTTCTGAATAAAATAGGGATTTCACTCAGGAAAACGGGCACGAAATCTCCTCTGTCAGAATTGACGGCATCACGCACAGGCGTAGATACAAATAGGGAATTAACAAAAAACTTGTCTTTGTATTCAGGTTTTGCAATTTCCACATTGCCCTGCTGGGTAATGGAAACCATTTCTACATTTTCCAGACGGTGAGACTGTCTTGCCAGCTCGTCAATAAGATAATTCGGAGTACATGCGCTTCCGTGGAAAAATACGCGGTTTCCGCTTTTTACAGTATATATTGCTTCTTCTGCACTTATATAATTGTACATAATGAAATTTTTTTATGAATGTTTTTATTCCAGAGAATGTTTTTTTGGCTGTGTTTATTCTTCCAGCCACGAAGTTTTGTAGGAAGGGTCTTCCACTTTCAGAGCTTCTTCGGTAATTTTCAAAGGACGGAAAGGATCTACCATTACCGCATATTCTTCGGTGAATTTTTTACCGATGCTTCTTTCCATAGCTCCCGGGTGAGGTCCGTGTACGATGCCTCCCGGGTGTAGGGTAAAGTCCATAAGATCGATGTGATTACGGCTCATAAAGTCGCCTTCCGTATAGAATAGAACTTCATCAGAATCAATGTTTGAGTGATTATATGGAGCCGGAATAGCCAATGGATGGTAATCGTACATTCTGGCACAGAACGAGCAGACTACGAAATTGTGGCCTTCAAAATTCTGATGTACCGGAGGCGGTTGATGAATTCTTCCGGTGATAGGCTCAAAGTTTTTGATATTGAATTTATAAGGATAAAAATAGCCATCCCATCCTACCACATCAAACGGGTGTGTTGCGTAGATGAAGTCTGTGATCTGGTTTTCTTTTTTTACTTTGATTAAAAATTCTCCTTTTTCGTCTTTTGGTTCTTTGAAAACAGGTGCAATCATATCTCTTTCGCAGAACGGAGAATGTTCCAGAAGCTGCCCGAATTCATTTCTGTAGCGCTTCGGCGTGTAAATAGGAGAGTGGCTTTCAAGCACAAAAAATACGGTGTCATCTGATTTCAATTCTACCTGATAGATAGTTCCTCTTGGAATAATAAGATAATCCCCGGTTACAAACTCCAGGTCTCCTACAAAAGTTTTCAGAATTCCGGTTCCCTGATGAACATATAAAAGTTCGTCACATTCCGCATTTTTGTAGAAATAATCCATAGATTTTCTGGGTTTGGCCAATCCCATTTTCAGGTCATTGTTCATCAGAAGAATCTTTCGGCTGTCCATAAAATCGTCTTCAGGAGTTACATTCATTCCTTTAAACATTCTTGGAGCAATGTTTTTTTCCACAGCAATTTTCGGAGTTACATCTTTCGGTTCCCCGATGGATTTGATCTGCGTTGGACGGTGAGTATGGTAAAGCAGTGATGAAATTCCGTGAAAGCCTTCCGTTCCGAAAAGCTGTTCATAGTAAAATTTATCTTCAGGAGATTTGAAGATCGTATGTCTTTTTTGTGGGATGTTTCCCGCTTGATGATATCTCATTTTACTTTTATATGTAGTTTCTCAAATTTAGTCATTTTTCACGAATTGATTTCAACAACATTTATCATGGTGTTTTGTAATTCAAAAATAATTGTTAGATTTGTCTAACAATTTTAATTTCATGAAGCGAATATTATTTTCTATTACCCTTTTATCCTCTTATTGTTTTTCTCAGGAGACCGACAGCCTGAGTTTACAGCAAAATATAAAAACCGATTCCTCAGCAGTTTCAAAAGCAAAAATCAAAACAAGTAGTATTGATGATGTAGTCCTTACCGGAAATATAAAGCCTTTCAGCAGATCAAAAAGTCCTGTTGCCGTAGAGGTTTACACTCAGAAATTTTTTCAGAAGAATCCCACACCGAGTATTTTTGAAGCCATTGCGATGGTGAACGGGGTAAAACCTCAGCTGAACTGTTCGGTATGCAACACCGGAGATATTCATATCAATGGACTGGAAGGTCCTTATACGATGATCCTGATTGACGGAATGCCTATTGTAAGCTCACTTTCCACTGTATACGGACTGAGCGGAATTCCTAACAGCCTTGTCGACAGAATTGAAGTGGTAAAAGGTCCGGCTTCTTCTATCTATGGTTCTGAAGCAATGGGAGGTGTGATTAATATTATTACCAAAAATGCCTTGACAGCTCCAAAACTGAGCGTTGATCTGATGACGAGTACCTGGAGTGAAAATAATTTTGATGTTTCAACGAAATTTAATGTCGGGAAGAATGCAGCTTCCTTATTAAGTTTAAATTATTTCAGTTTTAAAGAAAAGATTGATCAGAATAAAGACAATTTTACAGATAGTGCGTTGCAGAGCAGGGTTTCTGTTTTTAATAAATGGAATTTTCAGAGAAAGGAGAACCGCCAGGCCAGTTTTGCCCTGAGGTATCTTTATGAGGACCGTTTTGGTGGGGAAATGCAGTGGGACAGGTCTCACCGTGGAAGCGGAGATGTGTATGGAGAAAGTATTTATACCAACCGTGCTGAAGCTTTTGGCTTGTATCAGTGGCCATTAAAGGAATACATTGTTACCCAATTCTCTTACAATTATCACGATCAGAATTCTTTCTATGGAAGCAATCCGTATGATGCCCTTCAGAAAGTGGCTTTCGCGCAAACCTATTGGAGTAAAAAACTCGGAAAGCATGATCTTACGGGAGGTGTTACATTTAAAAGAACATTTTATGATGACAATACTCCCGGCACTTTATCTTCGGACGGAATCACCAATGCGCCGATGAAGTCTCCGATCTGGGGTGTTTTTGTACAGGATCAATGGGAAATAAATGATAAAAATACCCTTTTGGTTGGCTATCGCTTTGATTACGACAAGATTCATCATGAAGTTCATTCGCCAAGATTGGCGTGGAAATTTTCACCGAATCCTTATCATACATTGCGTTTCAATTTCGGAACGGGATTCAGAGTGGTGAACTTATTTACGGAAGATCACGCTGCACTCACAGGTTCCCGGGAAGTATTGATCAAATCAGATCTGAAGCCTGAGAAATCGGTTAACGGAAATTTAAATTACATCTGGAAAATTCCTGTGGGTAGCAGATTGCTGCAGTTAGATGCCTCTGCTTTTTATACGTATTTCAGCAATAAAATTGTTGGAGATTTTGAAACTGATCCGGATAAGATTATCTATGACAACCTCCACGGATACGGAATTTCAAGAGGTGCTTCGCTGAATGTGGATTTCAACTTCAGTTTTCCTTTGAGTGTCAATTTAGGAGTAACCTATCTGGATGTTTATCAGAAATTTGATGACGAAAGAGAGAAATCACAACAGCTTCATGCTCCGAAATGGAGTGGGACTTACAATCTTTCCTATAAATTTGCGAATGATCTTACCGTAGATTTCACAGGGCAGTTCTACGGACCTATGCGACTTCCGGTACTGTCTAATGATTACCGCCCGGAATATTCGCCGTTCTATTCATTGGCCAATATTCAGGTTTCGAAAAGTTTCAGATCCGGCTTTGAGGTGTATTGCGGAATCAAGAATCTGTTCAACTTTACGCCAAAAGATCCTTTGATGAGACCGTTTGACCCGTTTGATAAATATGTGGATGATCCAATAAGCAATCCCAACCATTATACTTTTGATACTGCTTACGGCTATGCACCGATGCAGAGAATCAGAGGTTTTCTGGGCGTAAAATATACTTTGAAATGAAAACTTTTATTTTATTTTTAATGTTAGTGCCCTGTTTTTATCTGTCTCAGATGAAGACAGGCACTTTTTCTGATCTTGAAAGCTCTATGAAAAAAGATCCGAAACCTATTATTATCCATCTCTATACGGACTGGTGCTCGGTTTGTAAAATGGAAAAGCATGCGCTGAATAAAGACAGGGAAACAGTTGATCTGATTAATGAACATTTTTATATGGTCAATTTCGAAGCGGAAAAAACGAAAGAGAAAATTCATTTTCAGGGCCGGGATTTTGGATATATGTCCAACGGAAGCTCGGGAATTCATGAATTAGCACTGGCTTTGTCTAAAAATAAAAATCAGCCGGTTTATCCTTTGTGGATTGTTCTGGATAAGGACCAGAAACTGGTATATTACCATGAAGGAATGGTAACACCTGAACTCATGAAGCGGAAACTTTTGGAGATTTCCGCTTTATAGTTGATGTCTTTCTTGCGTTTATGCAGCTTATATAAAAAACTCTCGCAGATTATTCAGATCAAGCGGATTTTGATCCTTTCACAAAAAGAAGTAGACCCAAAAATCTTTCAATTTTTTAATCCTTTAATCTTTCAATCATCCGCCATTAGCATCAATAAGCACCGCCAGCTGAATACACGGTTCATTCGAGCGGTTGCTCCATGCATGGTTGGTTCCTCTTTGAATAACAATATCCCCCGGTTTTAAAAGGGTTTCTCCTTCTTCCATAATCAGATACAGCTCTCCAGACAGGATAATAATGTAATCCAGCGTTTGGGTCTGGTGCATCATTGGGTGTGGTTCTCCGGGTTTGAATTCGACACCGAGTTCTTTATCCGGCGGGATCACTACATAACGAAAATAGGTGCCATTTTGGGGAGTCTGAGGAAATCCGGTATTGGGAATTCTGGTTTCGAAATCAAGCTCTGCAGGCATTGTTTTTGTATTCCAGATGTCTGAAATGATTAAGCCCGGAAGATGTTCCACAACATTTTCTGTTGGCTGATCTTCCACAATAACCGATTTTCCATTTTTAGTTCCGGTGACGATGCGTCTGGGTATTGTATTCATAGAGTATATTAATGTTTCATGATTAATTTATGACCCTGGGTCTGATTGTTTTTAAGTATAGAATGGGCTTTTAGAACTGTTTCGAGAGAAAGATCTCCTATTGTTCTATAATTTGGCGCAGTAATGGTCCCGGCCTCAATAAGCTTCGAAATTTCCTCCAAGCTTCCTTTATAGTAGGAATAATCTTTGTTCATGCTGTAGGAATAATTGGAAATATTCATAATCACGGTTCCTTTATTAAAAAGAATTTCATGAGCATTTTTCGTGATAAGTGCGGTGACATCCGCATAGGTTCCATTGATTTTTAGGACATCTGCTGTAATTTCCGACATGTAATTTCCTACGAGATCAATTCCAAAATCAAAAGGCTGATTATTATTAGCATTTAAAAGGGCTGCCGCAAGATTTTCCTGCTTATAATTAATAATCTGATGCTCCTTTAAACCCAATCCGAGGAGAATCTGTCTGTTTTCTTCACTTCCTACCGTAGCGGTAATATTTTGAAAATGACCGGCTATTAAAAATTTAATAACAAAAGAACCAACTCCACCCGCTGCTCCGGTTACCAGAACGCTATTGTCATGATTCAGTTTTAAACGCCGGACGGTTTGAAGTGCGGTAAGACCTGCAGAAGGAATAGCTGCCGCCTGTTCAAAAGGAATATGTTTAGGTTTGCGGGCAACAATAGCTTCAGGTACGGAAATATATTCGGTGTAAGTGCCGCTACTTCCCATAGATCCACTACCGGAGTACACTTCGTCTCCGATACTGAACTGATGGGCATCTTTCCCTTTTTCAACAATGATTCCTGATAACTCACGCCCTAGAACAGGAGAACTGATGAGTTTACGTTCCAGTTCATTTTCAATCATTTGATAATCAATTGGATTGAATCCACTGGCTTTTATTTGGATTACAACTTCATGTTTTTTGGGTTGGGGCTTTTCAATCACGGCTTCTTCAAGCCGGAAATTTTCGTTTAATACAATCGCTTTCATAAGAATAATTTGATAGACAAATGTAAAACGGGAATAGTTTATATTTGCTACTAGTTAACAATTGGTAACCAGTTACCTTAATGAAACTATTATGGCTAAAATTATAGAAAACGGAGTGGAAAGAGAAGCAAGCTGTACGGAAGAATTGTTTGCTATGCGGGACAGTCTTGATGTTTTGGGCGGAAAATGGAAATTGATGATTATCCGGTATCTGACAAACAGAACCGATCAGCAAATCCATTTCAAAAAATTGCAGCGCGGCATTACAGGAATTTCTGCAAAAATGCTCAGCAAAGAACTGAAAGAGCTGGAAATCAATCTTCTCATCACAAGAACTATTCAGGATACAAAGCCAATCACAGTAACTTATGCGGTGACAGAGTACGGAAAATCAGTTTTTCCGGTGACGGAAACCCTTGTGAAATGGGGGATTATTCATAGGGAGAAGGTTAGGGAGTCGATGAGTTAGGGACTTAAAAAAATGAAAGGTTGAAAGATTAAAAAATTGAAAGATTTTTGGGTCTACTTCTTTTCTTCAAGAAATATAATCTGGGAGGTCCCTTTTTTTAATCTATTGAATATCGGTAATTAATATCCATATCGTAGTTGGTATCATTCCAGGTTCCCTGAAGCATTTGTATTAAAGCATCCAGTATACGGATCAACTCTGCCGTTTGGAAAGGTTTTCTGTAAAATATTTTAAAATCTCCGTCTGCTGTTGGGATAGCTTGTAATTCGTTTACAGAAATATAATTTTCTTTGTGATGAATAATGGTTTTTACAGCCTGAAGAATTTGAATCATGGTCTCTTCTTCTGAAGCGTTGGCTATATATAAATCCCAGAGGAAAGCAAACCAACCCGCCATTTGACCGTTTATTACACTTTTGTGATATTCTTCAAGGGAATGTTTATTCGTAAAGATATACTGTTCCTTTTTAAACTCTTCGTTAATATAATATATAGCCAGCTGCATAAAAATATCAGAAGTTTGAAATCCTTTATTTTTATAATCTATTAATTCGAATCCCATATATTGAGCGTTGATGAATGGGGAAATATAAAATTATTTCAAAAGCACAGCAATAATAGCAAATATTGCGGGCAATGCCTGTACAAAAAATATTTTCTTAGTTGCAGAAATCGCTCCGTAAATTCCGGCTATAGCCACACAGCTCAGGAAAAACAGTGAAACATTGGTCTGCCATTTCGGATCTTCTATAAAAAAAGACCAGATGAGTCCTGCCGCAAGGAATCCGTTATAAAGTCCCTGATTGGCAGCAAGACCTTTTGTAGGTTTAAACATTTCCGCCGGCAATGCAGCTTTGAATACTTCTTTTCCTTTGGTTTCCCAGGCGAACATTTCCATCCACAGGATATAAATATGTTCCAGTGCAACAAGGGCAATGAGAATTTTAGCAACAAGTTCCATGATTTACTATTTTGTAATTGTAAAACTAAAAAAATAAAGTTAAGTTTGGGTATTCAATCGCAAATATGGATAGTTTTAAAGCACATTTAGATAAATTTATTAAGGTTACCGATGAAGAATTCACTTCCATATTTTCTTTTTTCAGAGAGATAGAAGTGAAAAAAAAGCAGAGTCTGATGCTGAGCGGAGAAATCTGCAGATGTATGTACTTCGTTTCCGAAGGCTGTCTGAGAAAGTTTTTTGTGAATGAAAAAGGAGCAGAGCAGACTACCGAATTCGCAATAGAAAACTGGTGGATTACGGATACTTTTGCTTACGAAAGAGAGATCCGGTCAGATTTCTGTATTCAGGCGGTAGAACGCTCCACGGTTCTTGTGATTGATCTTCAGCAGCAGGAGCTTTTATTGCAGAAACATCCGGTTATGGAAAGGTATTTCAGAATGATTTATCAGCGGGCTTATGCCGCTTCGGAAAGACGGATCCGCTATCTGTATGAAATGTCAAGAGAAGAGTTGTATGTACATTTCAGTACGTTGTATCCCTGGTTTATTCAAAGAATTCCTCAGTATTTAATTGCTTCCTTCTTAAATCTTACCCCGGAATATCTGAGTGAAATAAGAGCGAAATTACGTTCTTAAACCAGTTTAAGATTTTTACAGTTTAAAAGTCGGAGATTTGTCATGTTATTAAAAACCAGTATCATGACAGATAAAAATGTTCAGTTTCCACAATTATTTTTAAGACTTGCCATTTCTGTGACTATGCTTTCCGCAGTGGCAGACAGATTCGGTTTCTGGGGAAAAGATGCCGCCTGGGGAAATTGGGAGAATTTTGAAATTTATACCCGAAAACTTACTTTTTTTCTTCCTGAGGGTTTAAGTATATTTTCCGCCTATATGGCAACTTTTTTTGAAATACTTTTTCCTCTGATGCTTCTTGTGGGCTGGAAAACCAGAATTGGAGCTTACGGAGCGGGATTTCTTCTCCTGATCTTTGCTTTGTCTATGACTATGGCATTAGGAGTGAAGGCTCCATTGGATTATTCTGTTTGGGTAGGAAGTGCAGGAGCATTTTTGCTGGCCATTCAGTCGAAGTATTTTTTTAGTATCGATCATTTAACCAACAAAAATAAATAATAGTATGAGCGCAAGATTAAATATTGCCACAGTAGATTCAGCTGCTTACAAAGCTATGATGGGATTGGAAGGATATCTTCAGACCATTTCATTAAACCACATTCAAAAGGAATTAATCAAAATCAGAGCTTCACAGATCAATAAATGTGCTTTCTGTCTTGATATGCACACAAAAGATGCTCTTAAATATGGAGAAACCACTCAGAGAATCTTTATTCTTGAAGGATGGAGAGAAGCGAAGGAGTTTTTTACAGAAGAAGAACAGGCACTTTTGGCTATGACGGAAGAGATCACGCTGATCAGCCACAACGGACTTACGGAAGAAACTTTCCAGAAAGCAAAACAGTTCTTTGATGATGCACAGATCGCACAGATCATTATGGCGATTGTAACGATTAATGCATGGAACAGAATTGCGGTAAGTACGCATCTGCCTATTGCCAAATAGTTTTCTGTTTAAACTTGTTTACTAAAAAGAGCTCCTCAGTTTATGAAGAGCTCTTTTTGTTGATTGAGAAATTGATGATTTGTTTGTAATGACGCAAGATATCCTAACCAAGTTTTGATAATTCAGAATGAATGAAATCTAATTCGTTCTGAGAAATTTCAATCGCCATTGCTTTGGCATTTTCAATGGCCTGCTGTGCATTTCTTGCTCCGGCCAGAACGACTGTAATTCCCGGTTGTATGGCAGTCCATTTCAATACCAGTTGTGAAAGAGTAGCTCCTTTTTCCTGAGCAACAGGTTCTATTTTTTCAAGGAATGTTTTTACTTTATTTAAATCAAACTGAGAAAAATATCCGTTTCTGTGATCATTGTCCCTTAATTGGCCTTCTTTGAAGTATTTACCTGTTAATAAACCTCTTTCCATAGGACTGTACACAATTATTCCTGAATTGTGTTCCACTGAGTAAGGAACCAGATCAGTTTCAATAGAACGGTTCAGCATACTGTAAGCAACCTGATTGCTGGCCAGATGGAGTGTTCTGTTACCTTCCTGCATCTGCGGAACCGAGTAATTACTGACTCCCGCTGCACGAATTTTTCCCTGCTGAATAAGTAGTTCCATTGCTTCCATTGTTTCGCAGACTGGAGTAGTGCTGTCCGGCCAGTGCAGCTGTAAAAGATCAATATAATCTGTTCCCAGCCTTTTTAGACTTTCTTCCACTTCCTTGATGACATTTGCTTTTGACGCATATTTATAAACCGGAAGAATTTTACCTTCATCTTCAGCATCAAAGAAGAATTCTCCTTTTCCGTTATTGCTGCCGTCCCAAACCAAACCGAATTTGGTTAATAACTGAATTTTTGAACGGTCTTTCCCTTTAATGGCTTCTCCTATCATCTCCTCACTAAGTCCGAATCCATAAAACGGAGCGGTATCAATGGAGGTTACACCATGATCTAAAGAAGCGTGAATTGAATTGATAGAATCTTCTTTTTCATTGCCGCCCCACATATTTCCTCCGATAGCAAATGCTCCATGAGTAATTGCAGACAGTTCCAGTTCTGTATTTCCTAATTTTCTGTATTCCATTTTTTGTTTTGAATGTTTGTTGATATTTTTTTGACCACGGATTTTCACAGATGTTTATGTTCAGTAAATAATCTTTGATTTTTTAAGAACTTATGTGAACTTTCTATACATGAAGTTTTCATCTTAAAAACTAAAGTATTGAAAGCTTTTGTGCCTTTTGTGGTTGATATTTTTTGACCACAGATTTTCACAGATGTTTATGGGTAGTTATCCTGTAAATAATCTTTGATTTTTTAAGAACTTATGTGAACTTTTTATACATTAAGTTTTTATCTTAAAAAACTAAAGTATTGAAAGCTTTTGTGCCTTTTGTGGTTGATATTTTTTGACCACAGATTGCACAGATTTTCACAGATGTTTGTGGGTAATTATCCGGTAAATAATCTTTGATTTTTTAAGAACTTATGTGAGCTTTTTATACATGAATTTTTCATCTTAAAAAACTAAGGTGTTAAAAGCTTTTGTGACTTTTGTGGTTAAAAAAAATTATTTACTGAGCTCCTTTAAAATGGCTTCTCCCACACTTTTTGCAGACTGCGGATTTTGCCCGGTAATGACTCTTTGGTCCGTTACCACATGATTTTTCCAAAGTCCTGATTTTTCAAATTTCGCTCCTCTTTCTTTCAGTTTATCTTCCAGAAGGAAAGGAACTACATTGGTTAATTTTACTTCGGCTTCTTCTTCATTGGTAAAGGCATTGATTTTTTTGCCGTCTACTAAATAGGTACCATTGTTAAGCTTAATGTTGACAAGTCCCGCCGGACCGTGGCATACTCCGGCAACAATACCTCCGTTTTCATAAATTTTTGAAGCAATATTGGCCAATTCCGTATTATCAGCCAGATCCCACATGGCTCCGTGGCCTCCTGCATAGAAAATAGCGGTATAATTTTTTGGATCTACCTGAGACGGCTGGAATGAGTGATCTATTTTATTTTTGTATTCTTTATTTTCCCAAAACTCTTTGTTCACAGGATCTTTTAAGTCGAATCCATCTACCGGAGGAGTTCCGCCTTTTGGGCTTACAAAATCAATTTCATATCCTGCATTGTGAAGAACTTCCCAGGGATGGGAAACTTCACCCAGATAATAACCGGTATCTTCTCCGGTATTTCCTTTTTTATCATGGCTTGTGACTACAAATAAAATTTTCTTTTTCATAGGTTTGGATTTTTGGTGTTGTGCCTGGATAAGTCCTATAGCAAACAGACTTAAAAATAATAGGGCTAATTTTTTCATGTTAAAGAATATGAGTGGTGTAGATTTGTGGTTTTTCCTGTAGTTTTTCATCAACAATAGCGCCAAAAGCCTGGATATAAGGCTGCTGGTTATGCTGTGCCAGTCCTTCTTCACTTTTCCAGATTTCATAGAAGATAAACTGGTTTTTGTCTTCAATTCCCTGGTGAAGGCTGTAGAGCTCGGAGGCGTCTTCTTTCCGGGTTTGCTGTACCATATTCTGAAGCGTTTCAAGAACTTCGTCTCTGTATTCTTCTTTGGCTTTGATAATGGCTGTAAGGTATATTTTCATACGTTTAATTTTAAGGTTAAATAAATGCTTCGATAGCGTGATTCTGAGGTTTCCATCCCAGCTCGGTTCTGGCTTTGTCTGCATTGCACAGACTGTTTGAAGAAAATCCAAAATAACCGCCTGCGGGACCAAATTTGTTGACAGCTTCCTGTACACTTACTGATTGTGCAGGCCTCAAATCATACTTTGCACTTATGTTTTCAGCCAGATTTTTAAGGTTGGAAGAACCGTTTTCTGCATAATAGAGCGAGCCTGCTTTTGCTTTCTCCAAAGCGAGTACATAAAGATTCGCAAGGTCTTCGATGTGTAAATTGGACCAGATATTTTCTCCTTTTCCAAAATAGGTTCCAAAACCTTTTTCCTTAGAAAAATTGATTAAAGCGGGAAGCTGTATACTGTCTTTTTTCAGTCCCAAACCTGTTCCGTAAACCATAGTAGGAACAATAACAATGCTTCTTATATTTTTTCTGGCAGACTGAAGTACATGCTGATTGATGAGTACCCTTGAAGCCATTTCGAGTCTTGGATTAAGCGGAATGTCTTCTGTGTAAACAAAATCGTTTTTTTCGCCGTTTTCTTTTCCTCCGAAAATCGCTGAACCAGACGTGAAAATAAACGTTTTGCTGCTTCCTTCCAATGCTGAGATTATACTGTCTGCAGCATAGGCGTCATCAGCAGAATCTGCGGTATGAATAATGGCATCGGTATCAGCAATCGCAGACTTTAAAATATCCTCATCATGTATGCTTCCTTTTATCCATCGTATTCCCAATGATTCCAGTTCTTTTATTTGGGTATCATTGCGAACCAATCCTGTAACCGTATAATTTTTTTCAAGAAGCTTTTTTGCGACGGTTCCGCCGATATATCCTGTAATTCCGGTTATTAATATATTTTTCATCAGACCAGCTGTGGTTTTAATTCCTGTTCAAAAACATGTTCAATATGTTCTCTGTAAAGCTTCATGTCACGTTCTATATTGGCATTTTTCTCTACATCGTGGAAGTGGAAACTTTCCATTTTTTCTAAAGAAACGAAGGCATTCATTCTGTGGAAACCAAACAATGGTCCGTTATCTACACTTGTTTCGTTGAAAAATTCTCCGGGAAGGGTAAAAGCGGTTTCGGGAGCGTTCCAGCTTGTGGTTACCATGTATTTTCTTCCGCCCAGCATTCCTCCGGTTCCGTAATTGATTTCCGGGTTTTCAGCATTTCTTCCGTCGCTCATATAAATTCCTTTGGCGTGGCCAGCCGTGAAAACTTCATCTATATATTTTTTAAGGCCGTTCGGAAGCTGGAACCACCAGATAGGCGTGTGGTAAATAATGTAATCTGCCCAGACAAATTTCTTCACCTCTTCCTCTTTGTCGAAACCATCGGAAACCTGAGTGGTTTTTACTTCTATATTTTCGAATTTTTTAAGTACTTCTAATGTGTTTTCTGCGATGGTGTCGTTATATTTTCCTCCGGAATGTCCGAAATTCTGTCCTCCGTTGATGATTAATACTTTTTTCATTTTTGATGATTGTTTAAATTTTATGATGCAAAGTTAGGTCGCGCTATTCTATAATAAAAATAGTATGAATTATAATTAGCTATTATAATAATGATAGTTTAAATTTTGCTATTCATGTAAAATGTCATAAGGTTTACTGGTAGGTTGTCCGGCTTCTCTTGTAAATTTGTTAAGCCCAAAATTGAGTGAATATGATACAGATAGCGGTTTTCAGTGATGTACATGGAAATCTTCCGGCATTGGATGCAGTACTTGAAGATATGAAAAAGAGAGGTATACGGCAGAAATTCTGTCTCGGAGACCTGGTGGATTTTGCTCCGTGGGGAAATGAGGTCATTGAAAAAATAAGAGACCTGAATATTTCCTGCCTTATGGGAAATCACGATGAAAGAATTGCTTTTGATTTTCCTGTGGTTCCTTTATCCAAACATTCTGAAGAAGAAACAGAAGCAAGATTCATTGCTATTGATCATTCCAAAAAACATATTTCAGAAGCGAACAAACAATTTTTATCCGAACTTCCTTTTCATTTAAAATTAAACTATAAAATAGGGAAGAAGCATTGGAATATTCAGCTTGTGCATTCGGATCTTTCCAGCAATGATATGTATCTGTATGAATCTGAGAATGACAATGTTTTTATGGATATGCTGAAGGAATCTCAATCTCAAATTATAGTAATGGGGCATACTCATTTATCTTTTAAAAAGTCTCTTGATCATAGCAGATGGGCTATCAATTGCGGTTCGGTTGGCCGTTCCAAAGAAGAAAACCGTATGGCTTCCTACCTGATTCTCACATTGGATGAAGAAAAGATGACTCCTGAGATTATTCAACTGAATTATCCCACCGAAGAAACGGTCCGGGGAATTTACGAAAGTGGAATCCCTGACTATTATGCCAATTTTTTAAAGAATGAAAAGACAATCTTATCATAAAAAAGAAGTTTTTTTCTTCTTTTCAAGCAAAAAATAAATCAAAACAGCGCTGCAGGATTGTGAAAATCAATGCCGTATTTCAATTGTAAGCCATTGTTTTATAGTTGTTTGTAAATATTCGTACTTAGGTTTGTAACGACTCGTACTCATTGATAAGATAAAATCAGTACGACTTTTTTTATTCAGTCTTTTCTGAGGATTCTCTGAAGCATATTTGTATCAGATTATTTAAGTCCAATTAAAATTTAGAAATCATGAAAAAGACAAACCTTCTTCTCTTTTTACTATTATCAGCATTTTGTTTTGCCCAATTGAAGACCGTAAAAATAGATACCCTTCTTACTCCTGAAATCGGAGGAATAAAGCAAGCCATAGAAATCAAAACAGATAATTCCGCTAAACCTGTACTTCTCTTTTTATCAGGCGGCCCCGGAAGTTCGATGATGAAAAGTGCGAACTCATTTACTCATCTTTTAAAGGATAAATTTACCATTGTTCAGTGGGACCAGAGAGATGCCGGAAAAACACTGGAATTAAATCCTTCGCCTGCTACACCTACTGTGGAGATGATGGGTAAAGATACTTATGAGGTGATAAATTTCTTAAGAAAACAGCTCAAGCAGGAAAAAATCTATTTACTGGGAAGCTCATGGGGAAATGCGCTGGGATTCTATATGGTCCGGAATCATCCTGAACTTTTACACGCCTATTATGCTGTAAATCCGGTTGTGAGCCAATTAGCAAGCGAAAAGGAATTGCTTTCTATTTTGAAAAATCACTTTAAAGACGATGCCGTGGCCAGCAAAGAACTGGCGAGTGTACATATTCCTTTTACGATGGATGAAGATCTGTTTTATTTAAGAAAATGGCTTTTTTATAAAGACGGTAAAAAGAATGTAACCAGTGAAGATTTCAAAAAAGGCTTCCTTCAATGGTCCAAAACCTGGTCAACGGCGTGGGGCGAAGTGATGAAAATGGATCTTCCAAAGACCTTAAAGAAAGTGAATTGTCCTATTTATTTCTTCGTGGGGAAAAACGATATCCAGACCTCCACGCCTATTACAAAAAAATATTTTGAAATAGTAAAAGCACCGAAGAAAGGTTTATTTCTTTTTGAAAACTCAGGGCACCAGATCCATAAGGACGAACCGGAAGAGTTTCAAAAAAATATCATCAAAACCCTGGAATAATACATCCAAATTAAATTAAAACATAGAAACCATGAAAAATACAAGCCTCATCATTATATCATTATTGTCGGTCTTTTGCTCAGCTCAAAATTCATTTAAAAGAGATATCAATCTTAAATCCATCGTTGACAATGCGGCAAATAAAATGATTGAAAAACCGTTGATCAATGCTGTGTCAATAGGAATCGTATACAATGGACAAGAATTTATCGGACATTATGGGGAGCTGGAGAAAGGAAAATCAAATGCACCTACTGATCAAACGGTCTATGAAATTGGTTCTCTCAGTAAAACGATGACCGGAACTTTAGTGGCCAAAGCTGTTTTGGAGAAAAAGATGAATCTTGAAGATCCCGTCCAAAAGTATTTATCCGAAGACTATCCTAATTTAAAATTTAATGGCCATCCTGTTCGTATAAAGGATCTGGTAACGCATACAAGCGGATTGCCCAATATGCTGCCATTAGATATAAACGAAATTTTTAAAGATTTTGCCAATGAAAAAATGCCTGAAAGCGTGAACATGGCTTTGAAAAATTATAAGCAGAAGGATTTTCTAAGAGATTTACATGCGGTAAAAATAGATACGATTCCGGGGTACAAATATTCCTATTCAAGCGCAGGAATAGAGTTGTTGGCTTCAGCTCTGGAAAAGGCATACCATAAGAAGTTTGAGGTTTTACTGAAAGACTATCTTTCCGGAACTATTAAAATGAACCATTCTGAACTGAATCTGCCCAAAAAGGAAGAAGAGAATCTGGCAGTTGGCTATCATATCGAGAACCAGACCATTGCACCCAGATCTCCGCAATTGCCGTGGGGTTCTTCTGCCAATGTGAAGACTACACTTCCAGATATGGTAAAATATATCCGGTATCAGCTCAAAAATAATGCTGAAATACAGGAGTCTCACCGGTCTTTGATCAAACTGAAAAATGGAACTAATTCCGGGTACGCATGGAGAATCTTTAAAGATGATAAATTAGGGATCTTTTACAGGCATCACGGCGGTATTTATCGTTCACAATGCTTTATATACATCATCCCTGAACATCATCTCGGAGTCTTCATCATTACGAATCAAAGTGGTAAAAATACACCAAAAGATATGCAGGACATGCTCGGTGAAATATTTAAAAATATATCAGGATAATAATTATTTTGTAATTTTGTATCAGAATATTTATAATTAAAGTTATGGTCAATCTAGAATGGTACCGCACTTTTAAAGCGATATACAAAACCGGAACATTGACGGGCGCTGCAGATTCCCTGTTTATTTCACAACCCGGCGTAAGTCTTCATTTAAGCTCGCTGGAAGCTTATGTAGGCTATAAATTATTTGACAGGACCGGCAGGAAAATGATCCCGACCGAAAGAGGAAAAGTTTTATTTAATGCCGTTTGCGAACCCATTGCCCGACTGGAGGATGTAGAGAAGAATTTTCAGAAATCCACAGAAAAACTTACACCGACCATCAGTGTGGGAATGTGTTTCGAGACCTTTCAGACCACTTTGGAACAGTATGTGTCTACATTACCTTTTAATCTGATTATCAGCTTTGGAGAATATCCCGAAATGTTGGATCAGCTGGATAAAGGGATTCTGGACCTGATCATTACACCCAAAAAAGGAGTTTCACCCAATATTGAACATGAAGCATTTTCTTCCGAGAAAATTATTCTGGTAGGAGGAAAAGATGTAGATATAGAAAGCTTCAGAAAAACCGTTAAGACAAAAGAAATTCAGCATATTGAAGAATGGTTGAAGCAGGAAAAATGGTACGGAACTACAGGTGATATGGAACATCTGTTTCAGTTCTGGATCATGAATTTCGGGCATAAACCGAATTTCCGCCCCAATTATATCGTTCCGAACTTAAATTCTATAATACGCTGTCTGAAAGGCGGAAGCGGGCTGGCCGTGGTTCCCGATTTTCTGTGCAAAAACGAGATAGAAAGCGGAGATCTCCAGCTGATCTGGGAAGGAGAGAAAATACTGGAAAATACCCTGTATTTCGGGTGCAGAAAAAAAACAAACTACCAATCCGAGATCGATCACATCAAAGGATTATTCAGAAAGGTCATGAGCAAGAACGATCATGTCGCGCATCTGTAATCCGTTTTCATAAATAGGGAGTGGGTAATTTTCTATAAAAAAATCTTTACGCATTCCCTTTTTTGCAAAACCGTTCTTTTCATAAAATCGGAGCTGCTGAAATCCCGTATCCGAAGTGCCTACAACCAGCATTGTAAAACCATTCTGTTGAGCAATTGCTTTGGCTTTATCAATAAGAATACTGCCGATTCCCCGGTTTCTGTAATTTTCAACAACAGCCATATTCTTAATTTCCAGCTCCGTAGTGCTGTTGGGGTGCAATGCAATCACTGCGATAGCCCTTGTATCATCATATAACTGATAGATCTCTGAATTAAAGATATACCGGTCAATAGCTTCTCGGGTTTCATCAGCCAGCAATAAAAGATCATACGGAATGGCTGAACCAGTGGCTGTTTTTTCAAAAGTAAACGGATTCATCCTAAAGACTCATATGAATAATCGGATATTCTTTTCCGGAACCATCCTTTTCCGATCTTCCAGTCTGCCTGAAGCCCATTTTTTCATAAAACCCTAAAGCCTGAGGATTCTGTTCATTGACATCAACTTTCGTTAAGCCCGTTTTTTCCTTCATAAACTCATAAAGCTGCCTGCCGTAGCCTTTTCCACGCACATCATTATGAATAAAAAGCATTTCCAGATTGCCTTCAGCTACGGCAGCAAAACCTTCCGTTCTATTGTTTTTCGTAATTAAATACACCTCCAGATTCGGAAGATAATCTCTCGGAATAACTTCTTTAAAGTAATTAAAATCCTCTTCAGCAAGAAAATTATGGGTTGCCTTTACAGCAGATTCCCAGACCTCCATAATTCTGTTGTAATCTTCTGCCTGAGCTAACCGGATGGAATATGACATTGTTTTGATATTTTCTGTAAAAATAGGGAAAATTGGAGATTAGAAATTAGAGGTTAGAAGTTAGAGCGATTTTTGCATGGTAAAAAGGCGGGGTGGTAAAAATATGAGCAAAAGCTTCAAATAAGTTTAAAAACAGTAAAAATGGTAAGCAGAAATCCCGTTTTTTTATCGCAAATTTGTTAGACTTTACATTGATCATAAAAATTAAATTAAAGAATTATGCAAAAGAAAACGTACTCGGGGCAGCCTGTAGTAACTTTAAATAACGGAGTAGATATCCCGGCTTTGGGATTTGGAGTATGGCAGATGGAAAATCTGGATGAATGCAAAAAAGCGGTAATAAAAGCCATTCAAACCGGATACAGAATGATAGACACAGCAGCTATTTACCAGAATGAAACTGCAGTGGGTAGGGCTGTAAAAGAAGGTGGTGTCAACAGAGATGAGCTGTTTATTACTTCAAAAGTTTGGGTTCAGGATCATGGTTACGAAAAAACAAAAAAAGCATTTCAGAGAACGCTGGACAGGCTTCAGATGGATTATCTGGATATGTATCTTGTTCACTGGCCTTACGGAGATTTCCTGGGAACCTGGAAAGCTTTGGAAGAACTTTATAATGAAGGGAAAATTAAAGCCATTGGGGTATGTAATTTTACCGTAGAGAAACTGGAAGAACTAAAAGCCAATTCAACGGTGCTTCCGGTGATCAACCAGATTGAGCTTCACCCGGTTTTCCAGCAGAAAGAACTTCAGGTATACAACAGAGAAAATACAATCATCACACAGCCCTGGAGCCCTCTTGGGAACGGAAACGCAGCCCTTCTGGAGAATCCGGAATTAAAAAAAGTGGCTGAAAAATACGGTAAAACAGTAGCCCAGGTCATTTTAAGATGGCATCTTCAGGAAGGCTTTGTGGTGATTCCAAAATCGGTAACTCCTTCCAGAATTGAAGAAAACTTTAATGTATTTGATTTTGAGCTGACAGAAGATGAGATGAACACCGTTCGCTCTTTAGATACAGGAAAAAGACTGTTCTTTGATCCGAAAGATCCTGAATGGGAAGACAAAATGCTGAAAGCTGTAGCAGATATTTAATATAAGCGCTCCCGCAGATCAGACCGTTGAACATTATTTTTCACCTGTTTAATCTGCGGGATTTTTTTTCACCGTAAATCAAAAACCATGACTGCACAACAATTCATAGAGAAGCTATCTACTTTCAGGAATGATAAAGAAATGGATAAGGTTGAAAGATTTTTCAAGGGAAATGATGGCGTTACAAAACCTTTCGGAGTGAAATTTGGGGATGTGTTCAATACAGCAAAAGAGTTTTCTTCGATGTCTTTGGAGGAAATTAATGAGCTTCTGGACAGTGATTTTTATGAAGTAAGAATGGGTGCAGTGAGTATCATGGATTTTCAGGCCGGCAATAAAAAGACGGGAGAAGAAAGAAGAAAAGCGCTTTTTGATTTGTATCTGAAACGACATGACCGTTTGAATAACTGGGATTTTGTAGACCGCGGAGCCCGGAATATCATCGGAGAATATTTAGTTGACAAGCCTAGAGATATTTTATACACGCTGGCAGAATCCGATGATCCGTGGGAGAGAAGAACGGCCATCGTGAGTACCCATGCTTTTATCCGGAAAAATGATATTGATGATACGTTTAAAATGGCTGAACTCCTTGTTCACGATCCGCATGAACTGGTCAATAAAGCGGTGGGAAGCTGGATACGAGAAGCCGGAAAAAAAGATCCTGAAAGGCTATACCGTTTTCTCTATCAATATGTGAAAACAATGCCTGCAATTACATTTTCTTACGCGACAGAAAAGCTCGATTTGCACAAGAAAACTTATTATAAGCAACTCCGCAAAGAAAAGTAAGTCCGATAGTCCGTACGAATTCATTATTTATTAAACTCCGTAAGAAAAACAACCACAAAAGGCACAAAAGTTTTTAACACTGTGGCTTTTTAAGCTTAAAGCTTCATGTATAAAAAGCTCACATAAGTTCTTAAAAAAATCAAAGATTCTTTACAGGATAATTACCCATAAACATCTGTGAAAATCCGTGCAATCCGTGGTCAAAAAAATATCAACCACAAAAG
>NZ_LFND01000008.1 GCF_001045465.1 Chryseobacterium angstadtii | reverse complement strand
CTGTAATCTATTCTTTGTCTATCCTTGCGGTTATTTTAAAAAGACTGCTTACATCCTTCCATAATCTCTTATTATTCATCATTTATAATTTAATTTACGGGACGAAATCTTTTTCCTGACCTGTTTGAACAGAATTCGGAATGTAGACTTTATACAGAGATTTTTTATTAATAACAGGGTCAAAATATACTTCAACTCCCTGATCAGAGTAAGACCCGGATATAGTTTTTTTAGTCAACGTAAAGGATATTCGTTTGGTGCCATCCATACTGCTTCCTTTAAATGTATTTATATTTTGTATTGGTTGTTCAGAGATACTGCTTTCCATAATATTAAATATTAGCGGGCTGCCGTTCGGATCAAATATCTTAAGCTGCAAAGAGGATTTTTCATGCTTGCTTTTTGTCCATTCTTTACGAAACTTTTTTACATCAAATCTGAATTGATGCTCTTTACTTTGTGCAGATAAGATTCCGAAAATCAGGATAAGTAATAATGCAGCCGTTTTTTTCATTATTAATCGTTTTAACAATTATGAAACTAATATATTAAAAAGAAAAGAGACAGTTTTTCAACCATCTCTTTATATTTATGAAATAAATTATTTATTTTTTAATAACAGTAGCCTGATGGATTAGTTCTTCTTTATCAAAAAGTCTTATCACATAAGAACCTGATGAATATGGAGTGAAGTTAATACTTCCGGAATACTTTTGTCTGCCGGTTATATTTCTTCCGGACATATCATACAACTCATAATGAGTAATATTTTTTTGAGTAATTACTGAAAGTACATCTTTCACCGGATTAGGTACAATTTTAATACCATCATTATTCTGGAGCTCCATTGTATTTAAGCTGGAAGTAACCGTCAGTATTCTGTCATTTTTACTTTCATTTAAACAGATATTCAAAGCGACAAGCTCACTGATACTTTTTCCTACAAAATTAGATACGTTTGCAGTACTGCTGTAAGAAATACCTTTCACTGTGTATGTTCCTGCAGGAATAGAGGTGAAGTTTGCCGTAGGGCTGACTGCCTGAATTTTCCCTGTAGAATTATTAACAGCTGCAAATGTATAGCTATATCCGGCAGGAGGTGTAGAAGTTTCGTAAAGGCTTCCGGCACCGCTTACTGTAATGGTATATGAAGTAGTATTGGCTGGGCTGCTAAAGTTTGATGTGACAAGGTAATAATCAACACCTTCATTCAGTACAACTGCTTTTGCAGAAGTATTGGACGTGTAATTAGAGCCGTTATAATAGGCATTTGAAGTTAAAAAGTTACCCAATGATGCAGGATTTCCGGAGTGTACAGATGTAATTAAGAATCCTGATGATTTGGAGAACGTGTAGGTTCCGGTTTCAGTAACTCTGAATTTAAATGTATTGGAAACATAATTACTGACTGCCGAAACAGGAGAGGTCATTGAAGCATCACTATACACAATCACATTATTATTAGCTGAACCTACATTATAGACAAATGTTTTGGACGTATAGGCTCCGTTTTCCGCCGGAGGTGCTGTCATATTAAGGTTAGCAGAAGGGCTTCCGGAAATTGCTGAAACAGGAGATTTCGGTGTAATATAGGAAGAATAAGCTGCACAATCTGATGTAATGGTGAAGTTATTATCCGATACATCAAAGAACTCTGCATAAGCATTGATAATGCCTACTACTTTCACCCTTGCTTTATCGGTAGAAGGGATATAAGGGATAGTGGCATTGTAGCTGCCATTATTTGGGACATTAGATCCTAAAGTATAAGGGAAAGATAAGCCACCATCAATAGACAATAGAATATCTACATTACTTTTAATTGTATTCGTACTGTTTACATCCCATGTGATAGTAGCTGCGGTGTTTGAAGCTACAGAAATTCCCGTTGCATTAGGATAGGTAACAGCCAGCGGTCCGCTGTTAGCAACTGTTACAATAATATCATCAGAATCAAGACCTCCGTTGGTTACATTGTTATCTCTTACCGTAAAGCGGAACTTCATGCTTCTTGCCACCAATGGCAGGGCTTCAGCATCGTTGGTAGGAGGGTTGTTTTGATTATTAAGCACAAACTGCATTTTTGGAAAATATCTTTCTGTAGTTGAACTGGTCTGTTCAGAACGGAAAAGAGGTGCAGTAGTACTGTTTACCGCTGTATAACCACCTGTACCGGTGATCGTGGATCCGAATGCTCCTTTATCATTAGCTGATGCCACATCTGCCTGTTCCCAGGTATAAGACAAATTGCTGTCATTAGGATCACTGGCTATCCCTTTTAGCTTGAAAGGTGTATTTTTTGGGATTGTGATATCTACTCCTGCGTTGGCAGATGGAGCCAGATTCGTACTTGCTACAATCGTATAGCAATTGGCTGGAGTCTGTAGATAAGCCAGAATCTGATCTAAGCTTTTTGCATTAAAATAGCTAAGATTATTATTTCCTGTATTGGTCTGATTGTTCGGAGTTGTACAGTTATTGGAATATCCCATGAGAGTTGATCCTCCTCCCGGTTCAACAGCTGCTGCTGCGTTCCATCCGCTTGTACAGAATGTCGGGCTTCCGCTGCTTCCTCCAACCGCATTATAGGTGTGTCCGGCAGAAAACTGATGTCCCATTTCATGAGCAATTAAACCTGCAACAATTCCTTTAGGCATAGTTAAAGCCCACTGGCTCCATGCTCTTGATTTCGAAGTATTGTTACATGGCTGAGGGCCTGCTTGTCCCTGTGCTCCTCCGCTGCTCAGAATATTAAATGTATGGCCTATATCATATTTATTATAAACCAATGTAGCGTTCGTGTTTAAGGTATTGAACCCCGTTTGGGAATTAGCCGCACTTGCAAAAGAAGGATCTACTGTGAAAGGATCTGTATTAGGATCTGTAAATATCAGGGTTTTATCAGTTGTTTCAGCAATAAGGCTGAAGGTTACGGAAACTTCAGATTCATAAATCTTATTGATCAAATTAACCATATTTACTGCTTCTGCTAAAGCATTGTCTGTATTTCCACTGAATGCCTGCGTAAATTCCCCTGTAGTAGCTACTGCCAGTCTGAATTTTCGGATTTGGTTTCCAAACGGAAAATTGGTTACAGATTTTGACATTATAGATTGCTTAACGGTTGCAAGCTCTTTAATGACATCGCTTTCCTCCACGCCGCAGGTAAATCTTTCATCAAATTTTGAAAAAGCATTATAAATTCTATATTGACCGGAAGTTGTTTTGTAAGGTTCTACTATAAAATAGCCTTCATCATTTTTAATAATGGCATTAAGATGATCGTCGAAGACAGAAAGTTTGATGGAAGATGTTTGGTCAGAACTTACCCCGTCAAAAGTAAGAATAGAGCCGAGTCTTTTCTCCGTAAGGTCATTTTCTTTTAAGAAAAATTTGACGGTTTTTCCATTTTCCGTCGGAAGAATGATCCAGGTCTTGGAAATTTTTTCTTTTTTCAGACGGCTTTCTCTGAACTGATTTTCAAATTTCTGAAAATCAAAAGGAAAAACACTGCCGGGCAATGATGCATCCTTCGAAATATCCTGGCCCCAGAAATAGCTGAAAACTATAAGCAGGATAAAAGTTAATTTACTTTTCATAATGTAGTGATTTTGTTTTATAAAGTTAATAAAAAAAGACAACGATAATATGAATTGTTTATCATATTTCCATTGTCTTTATGTTTATTGAAAAAATAAGTATATTATTAATGTATTATGGATATTTTCACACCTGAATGACTCCTAAGTTGAATTTTTCAGTAATAGGAGCATGGTTGGCTGCTTCAATTCCCATTGAAATCCATTTTCTTGTATCCGTAGGATTGATGATGGCATCCGTCCAAAGCCTTGCTGCAGCGTAAGTGGCTGCCGTTTGCTTCTGATATTTTTTGGTGATGGTATCCAAAATTTCATTGTGCTCTTCTTCGGAAATTTCTTTGCCCTGCTTTTTTAAAGTAGATTCCTGGATCTGGGCCAAAACTTTTGCAGCCTGAGCGCCTCCCATTACAGCCAGATCTGCCCATGGCCACGCTACAATTAATCGGGGATCATAAGCTTTACCACACATAGCATAGTTTCCTGCTCCGTAAGAATTTCCTGTAATGATGGTGAATTTCGGGACTACTGAATTCGAAACAGCATTCACCATTTTAGCACCATCTTTAATAATACCTCCATGTTCCGATTTTGAACCTACCATGAATCCGGTAACGTCCTGAAGGAAAATCAACGGAATCTTTCTCTGGTTGCAGTTCGCTATAAATCTTGTGGCTTTATCAGCAGAATCTGAGTAAATTACACCTCCGAACTGCATTTCCCCCTTTCCGCTTTTTACAAGCTTTCTTTGGTTGGCTACAATACCTACAGACCAACCATCAATTCTGGCAGTTGCACAGATAATGCTTTTCCCGTAGTCAGGCTTATACTCATCATATTCTGAATTGTCAACCAGACATTTAATGATCTCGTATGTGTCATACTGCTCTGCTCTGGACACAGGAACAATTCCGAAAATATTCTCAGGATTTTCCTTTGGCGGAAAACTTTCTATTCTGTCAAAACCTGCTTTCTCAGTACTTCCGAGAGATTTCATAATGGTTTTGATTCTGTTTAAAGCATCCTGATCATCTTTAGCTTTATAATCTGTAACCCCGGAAATTGAGCAGTGAGTAGTAGCTCCGCCCAGCGTTTCATTATCAATACTTTCTCCGATGGCCGCTTTTACAAGGTAGCTTCCCGCAAGGAAAATAGAACCTGTTTTATCAACAATCATGGCTTCATCGCTCATAATAGGAAGATAAGCACCTCCGGCTACACAACTGCCCATTACGGCAGAAATCTGAACAATTCCCATGGAACTCATTTTAGCATTATTTCTAAAAATTCGTCCGAAATGCTCTTTATCAGGGAAAATCTCGTCCTGCATAGGAAGATAAACCCCTGCAGAATCTACAAGATAAATAATGGGAAGTCTGTTCTCCATTGCGATTTCCTGTGCTCTAAGGTTTTTCTTTCCGGTAATAGGAAACCAGGCTCCCGCTTTTACAGAGGCATCATTGGCAACAACAATACACTGTCTCCCGGAAACATAGCCCATTACGATCACAACCCCTCCGCTAGGGCATCCACCATGTTCTTCATACATTTCATATCCGGCAAATGCACCAATTTCTATGGAATCTGAACCTTTGTCGAGAAGATATTCAATTCTTTCTCTTGCCGTCATTTTTCCTTCATCACGAAGCTTCTGAAGCCTCTTCTCACCGCCTCCTTTTTTTATTTCAGCGAGCAATTGATTGAGATCGGATAATTTTAACCTGTTTTGATCTTCCCGTTTGTTGAATTCGATGTCCATAAAATTTCAATTTTTTACGCCTAAAGATACTATTTTTGCAATGAATACAAGCTGAAGTAAAACAAACGTTTAATAGATTGGTTCTCAGAAATTTGTGAAATTTTTAACAAAAAAAGATTTTTAAATTACTGATATTTTTTCTAACTTTACTACAGAGTAAAAGGGATCATATTCCCTGCTAAATACTCTAAGTTCCTAGTTTATTTTTTTAATAGTTTATTATTTGAAGGCCCTGAACGTTGAACAAATTTTCAGGGTTTTTTATGCTATTTACCCAATATGTAAACTATATTATATATTTTCTAATTTTTCTCATACTAAACTTATCTTTTTATCAATATTTCTAAAAGCTATTTGTAAATTTGCCTGTTAAAAATTTATAGAAGTTAGGATATGCAAAAATTAGCACTTTTCAGGTTGCATTTGATTGTTTTTTTGTGGGGGTTTACTGCAATTTTGGGAAAACTGATTCATGCCAACGCACAGATTCTTGTATTTTACAGAATGCTGTTTGCTGCTATATTCCTATTTGTTTTCATCAGAATCTATAAAAAAGAGAGTATAAAGGTTTCCAGGAAAATATTTTTTCAGCTGGCCGGAATTGGCTTTGCCATGGCGCTTCACTGGTATTGCTTTTTTTATTCCATTAAAGTATCGAATGTTTCAATAGCATTAAGCTGTCTGTCCCTTTCTACTTTGTTTGCCTCCATATTAGAACCCATTATTTTTAAGCGGAAAATAGATATATCCGAAGTAATCATGGGAGTAGTGATTGTGGCCTGCATCTTATTGATTTTTAAAACGGAATTTAATTATAAGGAAGGTATTATATATGGTATTCTCTGTGCCGTGTTCGGGACTATTTTTTCTGTTTTCAATGGGAAGATGTTCGGAAAGACGAGTTCCGGAAATATTATTTTTTATGAGATTTTCTGTGGATGGTTTATTCTGGCTGTATTTTATCTGTTCACCGAACAGATTTTTCAGATGAATGAAATAAACTACAGAGATCTGGCGTTAATATGCTTGTTGGCAAGTGTTTTTACCGCTTTTCCAATGCTGGAATCAGTAAAGCTGATGAAATATATTTCGCCTTTTACTCTAATTTTAACAGTTAATTTAGAACCAGTTTACGGAATTATACTAGCTTTTTTTATCTTTGGGGAATCGGAAGAAATGAGCCCGATATTTTATGTGGCTTCAGGCGTTATGATACTGGCTATCATTGCGAACGGATTAATGAAAGCCAGAAAAACTAAAAAACAAAAAAACTTTAACTAGCATCAAATTTATATGATGAAAAAATATTTTTTACTTGCATTCTCACTGCTTTTTGGGCTTTCTCAGTCTCAGATCATCAGAAAATACTCCAATGAATTTTTAAATATCGGGGCCGGAGCAAGAGGTCTTGCCATGGGAGGAGCTGTGGTATCCAATCAGGATGATGTGTATTCACCGATGTGGAACCCGGCTGGTTTAATGGCTATTGAAAGAGACTGGCAGGGAGCAGCAATGCATGCGGAATATTTTGAATCTATTGCAAAATATGATTATCTCGCCTATGCGAAAGTATTGGAAGAAGGGGTATTCGGAGTTTCGATTGTAAGACTGGGAGTAGATAATATCCTGAACACTACACAATTGATTGATACGGAAGGAAACATAGATTATGATAAAATCACCAAATTCTCACAGTCTGATTATGCTGCCATCCTTTCTTACGCCTTTAATCCCGGAGGAAATCCTAAACTGGATGTTGGGGTCAATGCGAAGATTGTATACCGAAATGTAGGTAAATTTGCCAACGGATACGGTTTCGGTTTTGATATTGGGGCTATTTATAAAGCAGACAACGGGTGGAAATTCGGAGGTATGCTTCGCGATGCAACTACCACTGTCAACTTCTGGAGCGTTAATCAGGGCGAGCTTTCAACCGTCGTAAACGGTGAAGAATTCAACCCTGCACCAAAAGATAAAATGGAACTTACCATGCCTAAACTGAATGTTGGGGCGAGTAAAATATTCAACATCAACAGCAGCGTATATGTTTTACCGGAAGCAGGAATCAATGTAGATTTTGCTAAAACAGCGGCTTTGGTATCTACAGATTTTGCCAGTATCACACCCTATGCCGGTGCGGAACTAGGCTACCAGAAAATGATTTTTGTAAGACTTGGGGTGAACAGGTTCCAGTCTATTACAGATATTGAAGACCTTAAAAGAAAAGTTTCTTTCCAGCCGAGTGCCGGTATCGGAATCAGATACAGAGGGCTTACTTTAGATTATGCCATTACCAATTCAGGGATTGGAGGATCTAATTTCTATTCCAATTTCTTCTCTTTGAAACTGGATATGGGAGCATTCAGAAATGATTAATTTTAAAATGTAATTAAAGAAGCAATGAAAAAGATTTCCGTATTAGCAGCTATTTTTTTGGCAACTGCTGTTTTCGGGCAGAAGATTTCCGACTATAAATATATTTTGGTTCCTGAGACTTTTAACGATTTTGTAAAAAACTCTTACGAAATGGACAGATCATTAATAAAGGCTCTGAAATCTAAGGGATATACCGTTTTTCAGGAAGGAAAAGATCCGTGGCCGTCTGAGGTTGATCAAAGATCCTGCGGTTATATCGTAGCCAACATATTGAATAAAAGCAGCTTTTTGAGAAATAAGGTAGAGCTTGAGTTCAGAGACTGTAACAAAAAAGTGATATTTTCTTCAACAGGAAATTCAAATCTTAAAGAATATAAAGAAGGCTATCAGGATGCCTTGAAGCTGTCTCTCGCTTCAGTTCCCGTTTCAAAACCTGTAGAAAATCTTCAGGTTACAAAAGCGGAAAGTCCGAATGTACAACCTGTAAAAAAGACTGAAGAACCTTTAGCCGAGCCTGTTTCGGAAAATAAATCCGGAAAATATTCAAATGGTAAACTGAACCTTCAGAAAATCCAGGTAGATGCCGGTCAGTTTATTTTAGCAGACAGCGGGAGTTCTGTGCCATTTGCTGTATTCAAAACCTCTTCAAAAAAAGATGTTTTCAGAGTAAAACTGGCAGACGGAAGCTATACGATAGGATATTTTGAACATGGAAATATTGTGATCGATATGCCTCAGTCTAACGGAGATCTTACTAAAGAAGTATTTTCATCGAAATAAAATATAGATTAAAAAAAACAATATATGATCCTTAATTCAAACGTAAGAATGAGTTAAGGATTAATTTTTACTACCTATGAAAAAGATTTATGTTTCTGTACTGGTAGCGCTGTCCATATATTCCAGTGCACAAAATGTTTTCAATGCCAAATTGCATGAAATGAATTTCGGTTCTTCCAGTGAGCCGGGTAATTTAGCCAAACTTAATGATCTCATCATTTTCCCCGCCACGAGATTCAACGATGAAGGAAGAGAATTGTGGTGTTTTAATTCCGTAACTCAGAAATCTTCATTGCTGAAAGATATTTTTCCGGGGCACAACAGTGGCTTGTCCGGTACACCATCTTTTGTAAAAGTAAACGGAAAAATATATTTTGTGGCTCAGGAAAATTTTTCAGGATATCAGATCTGGGCAACGGATGGAACTGTTGCCGGAACGGTGAAAGAGAAAGATCTCGGGACAAATTATGCTATTAATAACCTCGTAGTTGCAGGAAATAAGATATTCTATTACGTTCAAAATGAATTATGGTCCTATGATACCATTTCGAAAGAGCTGCTGAAAGTGAAAACTTTTGTGTATTCAGGAGATGTGAAAATGTATGCGTTTAATAATGAACTGTTTTTAGCTGCCGATGACGGAGTTTATGGAAAAGAAATCTGGAAATCAGATGGAACTTTAGCAGGAACAGTTCTTCTGAAAGATATTGTTCCCAATGCCGGAGGAAGTGCTTCCGGAGATTTTAATATAATACAGCTTCATAATAAATTCTATTTCATCGCTAATCTGGGAGCCTCCGGATATGCACTTTATGAAAGTGACGGAACCGAAGCCGGAACTGTTTCGGTAAAACCCTTACGTGCACCCAGCCTGAATGGAATTTCTGCAGATAATTATTTCGTATTTGAAGGATTTGATCCCGATGCAGGAGGAATGGAACCGTGGGTTTCCGACGGAACAGCTGCAGGAACGAAGATGCTTAAAAATCTAAGGCCGGGAAATACAAGTTCCATGGCTAACAGTAAATTTATAAAAGTCAATAATAAAATATACTTTGACAGCAATACCAATGGAGTAAGTACGGCTTATGGCAACTATGTCTGGGAAACAGACGGTACCGAAGCGGGGACTGTTTTATTCAATACTCCGCCTGAAACTGTATTGTATGGAAAAAGTTCAGAGGGAAAACATCTGATTCTTACGAAACCCAATTATTGGAACAGATACTGGATCACAAACGGAAATTTTTCTCAAACATTTGAAATTACTGATATTGGAATGCCTTACAATAACAGTTTTATTGATCTGAATTCTAAGATTTATCTCACCGGAACTACACCCAAAAACGGGACCGAGCTTTTCTATACGGATCCGGTTTCCCAGACATCTTCTTTGGCAACTGATATCAGCAAATTTGAAAGCGCTGAACCCCATTCTTTCGATGTCCTGAACAACGAACTCATCTTTGTTTCCGGAGACCGTCAGTATAATGATCAATTCTATAAAAGAAATAAAAACACCCATCAGTTTGAAAGACTTTCCAACTTTGGAAATTCTTCCTTTGTAGGCATGTTTTCTAATGCTAAAGACACCTTTTTTAAAGTAGGAAACTATCTTTATACCAAAAATGGAACGCCTAATCCAATGAGCGGATTATACAGGACAGACGGGACTGCGGCTAATTCAACGGTGTTATCTACCTCTCCGGGTACCGTAACCTATGATAATTCTTTTTACATAAACCTGAATGACAATACTCTTTTGTTTTCCGGATACAACAATGTACTGGGAACAGAACTCTGGAAAATTGATAACACTTCCGATACTGCGGTTCTGGTAAAAGATATTTCGACGGATGATATGGGAAGCATGTACAACACAGACTCTCGAACAGCAGTCCTGAATAGTTTTGCCTATTTTGTAGCCAAAGAAAACGGAAAGCTGGGAATCTGGAAATCCGACGGTACTTCTGCCGGAACTTCAAAGGCCATTCAGTTTACTTATCAGAATGGAGGAGATGGAGATATCAAGGTATTAAAAAGTTTTAATAACAAACTTTTCTTCACAAAAAGAAAGGAAGGCAGCACAAGCTTCTCACAAAATGAACTTTGGGCTTCAGATGGAGATCAGGCTTCTGCGGTTTTATTAAAAGATCATACGATACCTTTTGGTGATGGTAACATTTCCAGAGAAACTGAAGTTCTGAATAATAAACTGGTGTATGTTACGACAGGGTATTTCGCAGGTCTTCACTCAACAGATGGAACTGTGGCAGGAACTACAGAGATATTAAGCAGTAATTTCTTTAGTGAAACTCAATTTAAAAAATGTGGAAATCAGTTGTTTTTCACCAATAACAATAGCAGTCAGCTTTGGAGAACGGATGGAACAGCTGGCGGCACATTCAGTTTATCCTCCAACCTGTCTTCTGTAAAAGATATGGTCTGCGTGAATAATTATCTGTACTTTCTGAACGGAGATTCCCAAAAGGTATGGAAAACGAATGGCTCGGCTTCCAATACAATGGCAATGGATATTTTTGTAACCAATGATGACAATCAGCTGCTGGCCAATGAAAATATAGAAAAGCTGGCAACAGACGGAGAGCGGCTATATCTATCCATTGCAACCAAAGAGCATGGTAGTGAGCTGTATGAGATTACGGATACTCTGCCGGTATATTTGGCTACTGATGATATCCGTAACACAGACGGAAAAAATACCCGTCCGGATATTCAGATTTATCCTAATCCTGTTACAGACTATTTTTCTGTAAAAACCAAAGGGGATTATAAAATTGAAACAGTGAAAATTTTTGATGCTTCAGGAAAACTGATTAAAAATCTGGCATCTCCGACGGATAAGATTAATGTTTCGGATATGTCTTCAGGAATTTACTTTATCAGAATAAAAACTGACAAAGGTGAACATCTTGGTAAAATCATCAAGAAATAATAAAAAAAGGCTCTTGAAAAAGAGCCTTTTTTTATTTTATGCGGGATTAATTATTGTTGAAATAATCGTAAATAACTTTCGCTTTACTTTTCCCCAGAATTTCTTCCAAAGTTTCCATACTGGATTCTTTGATGCGTTTCACCGATTTCAGTTTGGAAAGCAGGAGTTCAATGGTTTTTTCTCCTACACCCGGAATTTCTTCCAGCTCAGACTTTATGGTGGAATTTTTTCTTCTTGTTCTGTGATGTTTTACCCCGAAACGGTGAGCCTCGTCCCGTACCCTCTGAAGGATTTTCAGGGTCTCCGATTTTTTGTCCAGATACAGCGGAATAGAATCTTCAGGAAAGAAAATTTCCTCAAGTCTTTTGGCGATCCCTACAATCGTGATTTTACCGTAAAGTCCCAGTAATCTCAAACTTTTTACGGCAGAAGAGAGCTGTCCTTTTCCACCGTCTATCAGAATCAGCTGCGGCAGGTTTTCCCCTTCGTCCAGCATTCTTTTATAGCGGCGGTAAATAACTTCTTCCATTGTGGCAAAATCATTGGCGCCTTCCACTGTTTTCGGGTGGAAAATTCTGTAATCCGCTTTGCTGGGTTTACCATCTTTAAAGACTACACAGGCAGAAACAGGATTCGTTCCCTGAATATTCGAGTTATCGAAACCTTCAATATGTCTTGGTTCCACGGGCATTCTCAGCAGTTTCTGCATTTCAGCCATGATTCTGTTCGTATGTCTTTCCGGATCTACAATCTGTACCTGTTTCAGCTTTTCTAAACGGTATTCTTTGGCATTTTTTTCCGAAAGTTCTACGATTCTTTTTTTGTCTCCTACCTTTGGAACAATCAGTTTTACATTCGGGATTTCAACGGAGAGATGGAACGGAAGCAGCACTTCTTTAGAGTCCGATCCGAACTTCTGCCGGATCTCAATTAATGCCTCCTCCATAATATCTTCATCCGTTTCCTCCAGGATTTTTTTGATCTCTGTAGTAAAACTCTGGATGATATTTCCGTTTCTGATCTTAAAGAAATTCACGTAAGCAGCCGTCTCATCGCTCGTCATTCCGAAGACATCCACATCATCGATATTCGGATTCACGACTGTATTTTTAGCCTGATAATCTTCCAGAATGTCTAATCTTTCTTTGATGATCTGAGCTTCTTCAAATCTTAAATTGGCAGCCTGCTTCATCATCTGATTCACCAGATACTCCTTTGCCTTGCGGAAATCCCCTTTGATAATTCCACGGATGGCATCAATCTTTTCATCATAATCTTCCTTACTCTCCAGATCCTCGCAGGGCCCTTCACAGTTTTTAATATGATATTCCAGACAGACTTTATATTTTCCTTCCGCAATTTTATTAGGTGAAAGATTCAGATTACAGGTTCTGAGCTTGTAAATATGTTTGATGGTATCCAGTAAAATCTTCGCAGGACGTACCTTAGCATAAGGCCCGTAATATTCAGAACCATCTTTGATGACATTTCGGGTGAGGAATATTCTTGGGAAATCTTCATTTTTAATGCAGATCCACGGATAGGTTTTATCATCCTTCAATAAAACATTATAGAAAGGGCGATGCTCCTTGATCAGATTGTTTTCCAGTAAAAGGGCATCGTATTCACTGTTAACAATGGTAGTTTCCAGACGTACAATCTTTCCGACCATTATTTTGATACGGTAGCCCGGAAGGTTTTTGTTGAAATAGGAGAGAACCCTTTTCTTCAGGTGTTTGGCCTTTCCTACATACAGCAATTGATCGTTTTTATCATAATAACGATAAACGCCAGGTTCTGATGGTAAAGTTTTGAGCTGTAATTCTAAAGAAGGATTCATATAACAAAATTACGGAATCCATCCGGGATTTAAAAGAACAAAAAAACTGTAGAATTTTCTACAGTTTTATGATGTATGTTAAAATGAGATCCGGGTTTGAGAGTCGGAGCGTTTTAGGGTTTGAATGTTTTGACATAAATGTTTCAGGTCTCATAATATCTGAAATCTTATATCTACCTAAAAATTCACCATTCACTTGCGAAGCAAAAATTCATCATTGAATCTGGTGATTAATCTGAAATTGACTCTTAGTTTACTCTTCCCGAACTCAAAAAATTGAATTTTATCCGTGGCTCATATCTGTGTACTGATACACCAGGAAGCTGAAATAATTCCACTCTACGGAATTCTTAGGATATTTTTTCATGAATTCAGGATTATCACCGAATAAGAAATCATAGTTGTCTTCAAAATCATCTTTGTGAAGCCACATGACCTTATCTCCTTTTTTTACATAATAAGATTTGATAACACCGCCGCCGAATGCAGGAGCTCCTGCGAAACCTGTTGTAGCAGTAGTACTTGCAAACGGATCGTAATAAACAGAGATCAGCTCATTAAATTCAGGATTGATGACCTGCATTAAAAAGGCTTTACTTTCCTTCTTGTTTTTTAAAGAAACGGTTTGGTTTTCAAATAAGATAGCTTCATCCGTTGTAGATTTACTGTATTTTTTAGTACTGTAATTCCTCATGTTTGAAATGAATTGAGCCGCCTTCACAGATTTTTCAGTCTCCGTTGCGTATAAATACATTTCAGCGATATCTGCCGCTGCAAATTTTACAGATTTTTTGGTATCAATATCTTGAATTGTGATGGAAAGGATCTGCCCTTTCTGCTTTTCCCACGACTTGCTGTAGCCCTGATGCTCTGTATTATCCTTTAAAATGATGGTGGAAACTTTCTTGTCCGATGCAGTATTGAAACCTTCGTTAAATAAATACTGATTCATCTCTTTTCTTTCTTCTTTGGAGTATTTTACTTTTTGTGCCAATACAGCAGTGCTTACCATACATAGAGTAAGCAATAAAGTTTTAAGTTTCATAAGTTATTAGTAATTGTTCTTTTATTTTGGCTGTAAAAATAGCAAATTAAATTGCTTATTGTTATAAAAATAATATACCGTGAAATTTAGCTTTTACAATTATCGTTAAATGTGTAATTTTAAGGAAATTTTTAGAAATGATATACGGTGTAGATGTTTTCACTTTCCATGATGTTCTGGAAATCTGTAAAAAACCAGGTAAAGCTAAACTTAATAAAGCAGCCAAAGAACAGATCTTAAAATCTCAAAAAAATGTTCAGAAAATAGTAGAATCCGATAGATGTGTCTATGGGATCAATACCGGTTTCGGGCCGCTTTGTGATACTAAAATATCAGCTGACGAAACTGCTCAGCTGCAATATAACCTTATTATTTCGCACGCTGTAGGTGTTGGAAAACCTATCAACAAGGAATTTTCCAAAATTATGATGATTGCGAAGGTTCATGCATTATCAAAAGGATTCTCGGGAGTTTCTCTTGATGTGATCGAAAGACTGATTGTAATGCTTGAAAAAGATATTATTCCTGTAGTTCCGGAGCAGGGCTCTGTAGGAGCGTCCGGAGATTTGGCTCCTCTTGCCCACCTTGTACTTCCATTGCTTGGATTAGGGCAGGTTTGGGAAGGTGATCAGATCTTTGAAACTATAGAAGTTTTAGATAAACATGGTCTTGAGCCATTGGTTTTGAGTCCGAAAGAAGGTTTAGGGCTGATCAACGGAACTCAGTTTATTCTGGCTCATGCTATCAAAGGTTTAGAAAAATTTGAATATTTGCTGAATCTGGCAGATATGACAGCTGCAATGAGTATTGAAGCTTACAGAGGTTCTGAAAGTCCGTTCAAAAAAGAACTTCACGAGATCCGACCTTTCGAAGGAAGTAAAAAAGTGGCGGCAAGAATGGTTAAATTCTTAAAAGGTTCCGAAAATATGAAGGCGCATGAAGACTGCGAAAGAGTTCAGGATCCTTACTCCATGAGATGTGTTCCTCAGGTGCATGGCGCCAGCAGAAATGCTTTTGAACATCTTAAAATGATGGCTGAAACAGAGCTGAATTCCGTAACGGATAACCCGATTGTTTTAAGTGCTGAAGAATCTATTTCCGGAGGAAACTTCCACGGACAGCTGATGGCCCTTCCACTGGATTATGCTACATTGGCCGCTGCCGAATTAGGAAATATTTCAGACAGAAGAAGCTATTTATTGCTGGAAGGAAAATACGGACTTCCTAGATTATTAACGGAAAGCTCCGGACTGAATTCAGGATTTATGATTCCTCAGTATACTTCTGCGGCTTTGGTTACAGAAAATAAAACACTGTGTTTCCCGGCATCGGCAGATTCTATTCCTACAAGTTTAGGGCAGGAAGATCACGTTTCTATGGGAAGTATTTCCGGAAGAAAATTCAATCAGGTTTTAGGAAATCTGGTAAATATTTTATCTGTAGAATTGATGTTTGCAGCACAGGGACTGGAATTCAGAAGACCTTCCAAATGTTCAAAAATCATTGAAGAAAATTTTGCAATCATCCGTTCTAAAGTTAAAAAACTGGAAGACGACAGGTTAATCGGGCAGGATATGCTGGCCATTGCAGAACTGATCAATGAAAGAAAATTAAAAGTAGAGATTTAACATAAGCAAATATGAAAAAACTAATAACCCTTGCAAGTATTTTAGTAGGAACGTTTGCTTTCTCACAAGCTTCAGAAGCTAAGGTTCGGGAACTTATTAAAGTGATGAACGCGGATAAAATGGCAATCACGGCGATGCGTCAGCAGATGCAGGAGATCAAAAATAATTCTCCCAGTATTTCCGATGAGTTTTTTAATGAATTTATTGCGGAAGTGACAACGGAGAGAATAACTGAACTCTATATTCCGATATATGCCAAATATTATACGGAATCAGATATTGATGAGCTTATCAGGTTTTATAAGTCTCCCGTAGGGCAAAAGACCATTTCGGTTTTACCGGCCATTATGACGGAAAGTGTAGAGGCAGGAGGTAAAATGGGAAAAGAAATTGCAATGAGAGTGAAAGAAAAACTTGATAAAAAAGCAGAATATCAAAATCCGCCACCACCTATGCCTGAAAAAAGTAAATAAATTGAAAGCTTCCTCTCACCGGGAAGCTTTTGTATTATTCCTAATCTTTAAATTTTTAAATTGTATTAAATTTTTAAATCAATAAGCAATGACTATAAAAAGAACCGATTCCTCCGATATAGATTTTCAGAATTTAGTCAAATTCCTGGATGCTGATCTGGCAGTGAGCGATGGAGAAGATCATGCATTTTATCACCAGTTTAATTCAATTGATCTGCTTAAAAACTGCATGGTAATTTATTCGGAAGGTACCGCGGTTGGCTGTGGGGCTTTCAAACCTTTTTCTGATAATACCGCGGAAATAAAAAGAATGTATACCCATCCTGAAAACAGAGGAAAAGGTTACGCTTCAAAAATATTGGGTGAATTGGAAATTTGGGCGAAAGAAGAAGGGTATAACAAGTGTGTTCTGGAAACAGGAGTCAAACAGCCGGATGCGATTCGTTTGTATGAGAAAAATGGATATTACAGAATTCCTAACTATGGACAGTATATAGGTGTTGATAATAGCGTCTGTTTTGAGAAAATAGTGTAAACTTATCATAGGGTAGTCACAACTATTCATATTCTTGTAATACTAAATTCACTTTTTTTAAGCTTTTAACTCACGTTAAAGTGTTATATTGGAACTCCAAACCATATAATTAAAACTATGAAAAAAAGTGTATTTTACTTATTAGCACTATTCTTTGTGCTGAATTCGTGTAATAACAGCGATGAACTTCAAAACGAAGGCCCTAAGACCGAAACTGTTCAAAAAGATCCTTTGACAGGAAAGCAGATCAACGGGGAAATTAACAGCACCATCAAAAATACCGGTTCTTTTAATTGGAAAAACGCCTCAGATCACCTGCTTTGGAGCGCTGTTTTCAGAGGAAACAGAATGGTATCCATAGGTTTCGGATCTTCAGCCAATGATTTTGACAGAAGTCTTTCCGCAGACAGCAAAGCTATGGAAGCTGAAGTTTTAGAGGTAATCAAAAAGTATGAGAACGCAGGACAGGAAAGATTTTTGCTTGCTTCGGACCAGTATCTTAACCAGATCGATGTCATCATCGAAAAACCGGAAACCATTACAGCGCTGAGAAAGATGAAAACCATCCGCTACGTAGAGCCGGGAGACTATCATTATTTCGAAATCGAAAACGGTCTGAATCCTAATGCAAAATCCAGCGGTTCCTCTTCCGGATGCGGATTTGAATCTACAGCGTTAAATGCTGCAGACTATACCACCACAACGCCCAATGCCAGAGTTCCATGGGCGTTCACACAACATAATATTCCTAATGCCTGGAGCCACAGTACAGGAGCAGGAGTGACCATTGGACTTATTGATACAGGCGTTTCCCCGGAGCAGACTTTACTGGGAAGCAACTTTAATACGGGAGCTTCTTCGGGAAGAACCATCAGCAAGTTTGGATCATATGTGAACGGATCTACTACAGACGGTCCGGCAGATCAGTGCGGTCACGGAACCAAAATGGCAGCAGTAATGGCAGCCCCTAAAAATAATGCGGGACTTCCGGTAGGTGTTGCTTATAATGCCAATCTGATTACTTACCGTGCCGCTGCCAATGTTGTTTTGGAGACTTCCAGTGAGCAAAACGGGGTAAAAACTGCCTTTACAGATCTGGCCAATAATACCAGTGTAAAAATTATCTCCATGTCTATGGGGCATATTTTCTCTGTCGGAAAGATTGAAGATGGGGTGAAATATGCGTACTCCAAAGGAAAACTGATCTTTTGTGCAGGAGGCACTTCCACCAGCTTTACCACTTTTGTAGGCGTTATCTTCCCGGCAAGTATGTCTGAGACACAGGCTGTAACAGGAGTGAAAGAAGGAACTTCCAACCAGAAATGTGATGTGTGCCATTCCGGAAGCCAGATTGATTTTACATTTCAGATGGAAAGATCAAACGGAAATACAGTTCCTGTTTTAAGTTATTACAACAATCAGGCTGATTATGTTGGAGGTTCATCAGTTGCTACAGCTGCTACAGCAGGAATTGCGGCTTTGGTATGGTCTAAAAATCCTTCATGGACGAGAGAGCAGGTTCTGAACAAAATGAGACAGTCTGCTACCTATTATCCTACCGTTAATTCAAGCTACGGTTATGGAAACATCAATGTTCTGAAAGCAGTACAGTAAAATGATTTTTATGGAAGATGGAAGATGGAAGATGGAGGTAGGGAGTTATTTGTCGTATGTTAATTTCTGATAGTTGCAGCTGCGACTTAACAGAACAGGGTTTAATAAGATTAAATTTCTGTACTCAAAAACTTCCTTCTTCCCACATCTGACTTCCTTTCTTTAAGGGAATATCTCAGTCTCCCAGCTTGTAATCTAAAGGAAGCATATTTTCAATCTTATTTTTTGAAAAATCGCCTTCAGTGATGAGCTGGTCCGGATTGGAGATATTCCCCTCTTTTGAAACCTCAAATGCTTCTCCGTCGGGATGCAGAAAAGAGGATAATGTGACAGGAAATTGACTTTTAATAAAGTTCTTTCCGTCCATTTCGTAAAAATATTTCTGGTAATTGACCTGAAGGATATCCTTAAAAGTGAGAAACACTTTTTTATCTGTTCTTTCTACATAAGCAGAGTCGGGGATCTGCGTTTTAACAATGGCGAGTGAGTAAGGTTTCTGGCTGGTTTTTCTTTGGGAAATATCGCGGATGTTTTCCGGTATTTTTATGATCCCTGAACTTTTTGTGATCTGTCTGAAGTCTTCCAGTATCTTTAGCTCTTCTTCTGAAGGATATTTAGGATTAGGAATTCTTACCACATGATTGACGATGAATTTTTCTTCTGTGATTTTATTCTCATAGATACTTCTGAAAAAATGCAGCAAACTTCCGTCATAGGCATTCATCCGGTTAAGCTTTATTTTATCTGTATTTTTAGTTTCTTTAAAAAAACTGGTTCCGGTATAATTAATCATATTGTTATTTAAATCCAGGGAATAGCTGATCAGATTGTACTGAATTTCATAGCCAAGATTTTTATTTTCAATGATTAATGTATTGGGAGCTTTTACTTTCAGGAATTTATTCTTTTTATCATAGGAGAATTTCAGGGATTTCTGGTTTTTGATTCTTACGTTATCACGATCTGCTCCAATAAAAGTATCCAGAAAATAATTGATGTAGTTTTTGTATGCTTCTGAAGTGTAAGGAACCAGTCTGATTTCTTCAATGGCATTCGTTTGGGTCAAAACAACTTTCAGTGTTTTATTGATGACCCCCGAGACGGATGTTGTAAAAGTATCATAATCATCCTTCTGGAAAACTATATTTCCCGGATTGTCTGAAGAAAGGGAGAGGCTGAAACTTCCGTCCTCTTTGGAAACTGTTCCCATTTTGGTTCCGTCAATATAGATGCTAACACCGGAAATCAATTTCCCTGCATCATTGGTCACGTGACCTTTAACGATCTGAGCAGACAGTATACTAAAAGGAAGCATCAATAAAAAAAGTAATATCGTTTTTTTCATGGTAAACAATATTACTAAATTTATAGTGATAAAAAAAGACCGTGAAGTAAGATTAGCCTATCCTATCCTTACACTTGTCATACTTAAAGATCCGCCAATCAGCTCATCGTTGAATAAAGAAAGGTTTTCGGCCTGATCTTTCAGTCCTAAAGTATAGATGAGCGGCAGGTAATGATCCGGAGTAGGAACGGCATACTGCAGGAATGTTCCCTGTTTCTGATAGTCTATGATATGCTGGAAATTTCCGCCTAAAAGCCAGTTGTTGGTCTTTTCTCTGGCTTCCACAGCCCAGTCCCATCCCGCACCTACGGTATCTATATTTTTCCAGTCGATCAGGCGGAGATTATGAACAATATTTCCACTTCCGATAATCAGGATCCCTTTCTCACGGAGTTTATTAAGCCTTTTAGCCAGATCAAAATGATACTGCGGAGGTTTTGTATAATCTATACTCAGCTGGATTACCGGAATGTCAGCATTGGGATACATATGTTTGATTACAGACCACGCTCCGTGATCAAGTCCCCAGTTGTGATTCTCTTCCACCATGACAGGAGCCAAAAGCTCAGCTGTTTCTCTTGCCAGTTCAGGATTTCCCGGGGCCGGATACTGTACATCAAACAATGCCTTTGGAAAACCGCCGAAATCATGAATGGTTCGCGGCATATCCATCGCAGTTACAAATGTGCCCTGCGTATACCAGTGTGCGGAAATACATAGAATAGCATTAGGTTTCGGAATTTCCTGAGCTGCTTTTCGGAATCCCTGCACAAACTGATTTTCTTCTATAGCATTCATCGGTGAACCGTGTCCGAGAAATAAAACGGGCATTCTTTGGGTATTTCCAAAATGTTCACTGATGTTCTGCAGATCGTTGAGGTTCATAAATAATAAAGAATTAGAAAAGGTTCAAGGCTTTTAGAAAAATCCCTGAACCTTTTTATGTTTTAAATGGTGGATGTTTTGTGGCTGTAATAAGATTACATCCTATTCTTCGCTAAGTCGCCACTTCGTGGCTCCTCTTTTTTTACACCAAAAAATCCGTTTTTTTATTAAGCCTGTTTTACGAATTGTAATTCTCCGGCTACTTTTACTTCGTCGCTTACCATTACTCCTCCTGCTTCAAGAGCTGCGTTCCAGTTCAGTCCGAAATCTTTTCTGTTGATTTTTCCTTCAAAAGAAAAACCTGCTTTTGTATTTCCCCATGGATCTACATTGATACCACCGAAATCTACATCTAAAGTGATAGGTTTTGTAATTCCGTTTACCGTAAGGTTTCCTGTTACTTTATCGTTTAAAGCCTGAGATTCGAAGGTAATGGATGGAAATTCTTCTGCATTGAAAAACTCACCGGATTTCAGGTGATTGTCTCTGTCTGTATTGTTGGTGAAAACAGAATCAGTCTGGATGGTTGCAGAAGTTTTAGCATTGCTAAAAGTATCGTCTTCAGCTTCAATTTCAGCATTGAATGTTCTGAAATTCCCTTTGATATTAGAAATCATCATGTGTTTTACTTTGAAAGTAATTTCACTATGTGTTGGGTCTAGGTTCCATTTTGTTGCCATTGTATTGTATTTTTTTGTTGTTAATGATACTGCAAATCTAGGACAGAGAACGTATACGGGACATTGATTTAGGATAAGAAATGATTTTTGATGTGAAAGGTCAATTTTGCTTCGCAAGTCAATAGTGAATTATTGGAGTTGATAAAAATTCACAATTAGCTATTCACGATTGTCTCTAGATTTTCTGTTAATGGTCAATTTTGCTTTGCAAGTCAATAGTGAATTATTGGAGTTGATAAAAATTCACCATTGACTATTCACGATTGTCTCTAGATTTTCTGTTAATGGTCAATTTTGCTTCGCAAGTGAAAGGTGAATTATTGATGTGGATAAGAATTCACCATTGACTATCCACGATTGTCTCTATATTTTCTGTTAATGGTCAATTTTGCTTCGCAAGTCAATAGTGAATTATCGGTGCTGTTAAAATTCACCATTGATTATTCACAGTTGCCTCTACATTTTCTGTGAAAGGACAATTTTACTTCGCAAGTGAAAGGTGAATTATTGATGTGGATAAGAATTCACCATTGACTATTCACGATTGTCTCTAGATTTTCTGTTAATGGTCAATTTTGCTTCGCAAGTCAATAATGAATTATCGGTGCTGTTAAAATTCACCATTGACGATTCACAACTCACCTTTATAAGTCTGTCAAAAACGCTCAATCCCCTTTAAAAAAACTACTATTAAGTTAAGAATTTATTTTTATCCATCCATTAATCCTATTTTATGAATGTTTTATTTTAACATTTATTAACGGGTGGTTTTTATTTCTTATTTTTGGAGGATTCAATTTTATACAATGAAATTACATAGATTTTCTTTATTGATGCTGGTTTTGGGCAGTTCCGCATGGGCACAGACTCAAAAATTTACAATGGCGGAGGCAGTAAATGGACTGAGAACAAATCTTGCCGTTAAAAATATTTCCCAATTTTCATGGTCTGCGGACGGGAAATCCTATATTCAGGCTGTAAAAGGCGGTTATCTGATGACCGATCTTAAAACCAATAAGCAGGATACATTGGTATCTTTAACTCAATTGAACAGATCATTTTCTGATGCTAAACTGAAAGCGGTTCCACAGATTAAATTTATCAGTGGCTCCAATGGGTATTTCAATGCGAATGATAAGATGGTCTGGATTGAAAAATCCGGAAACGACTGGAAAGTGAAGACCACCGCTGCGGTAGATGGAGATGCTGCCAATGTGAAAGTATTTGGCGATAATGAAACTTTTGCATTTACCGTAAAGAATAATTTATACGTAAACAAAAACGGAAAAACAGTTGCTGTAACCAATGATTCTAATGAAAATATCATCAACGGAGGCGCAACGGTTCACAGAAACGAATTCGGAATTGATACCGGAATTTTTCCTGCTCCCAATTCAGAGGCTGTAGCTTTCTACAGAATGGATCAGACGATGGTAGCCGATTATCCGATCATTGACTGGTCTGTAACGCCTGCTGTAAACCACAACATCAAATATCCGATGGCGGGGCAGAAGTCTCATGAAGTTACTTTGGGTGTTTACAATATCAAAAATCAGTCAACCACATTCCTGAAAATTGAAGGGGAAAAAGATCAGTATCTGACAGCTGTAACCTGGAGCCCAGATTCAAAATATATCTTTGTAGGCGTTCTGAACCGCGGACAGAATCATGTAAAAATGAATCAGTACGATGCCACTACAGGAAATTTTATAAAAACATTATTTGAAGAAACCAGCGATAAATATGTAGAACCACAGCATCCGCTTACGTTCTTCCCGAATTCCAATACAGACTTCATCTGGCAGAGTCAGAGAACCGGATATAACCATCTGTTTCACTACAGTCTTGAAAAAGGACTGGTTGCTCAGATTACAAAAGGAGATTGGCTGGTAACGGATATCTTAGGTTTTAACGAAAAGAAAAAGGAGATCTATTTCATTTCTACGAAAGAAACTCCTATGGAAAAGCATTTGTATAAAATTAACTGGGCGAACTTTAAAATGCAGCGTTTAGACGATGCGGCAGGGGTTCACACAGGTGTTTTAAGCAACGACGGAAATTATCTGTATGATGTTTACAGCAATGCGGGAACTCCGAGATCTGCCAATATCATCAATACCAATACAGCGAAATCAACGAATATCCTTACGGCAGAAAATCCATTGAAAAATTATCAAAGACCTGAAATTAAAAATGTAGAATTAAAAGCCGATGACGGAACACCGCTTTACGGAAAGATTATTCTTCCTACGGATTTTGATGCGAACAAAAAATATCCGGTTATTGTGTATCTGTACAACGGTCCGCACCTTCAGCTGATAACCAATACATTCCCTGCATCCGGAAACCTTTGGTACGAATACATGGCTCAAAACGGATACATTATTTTCACAATGGACGGAAGAGGTTCTGCCAACCGCGGAATGAAATTTGAGCAGGCTGTTTTCAGAAATCTGGGAACAACGGAAATGAACGATCAGATGAAAGGGGTAGATTACTTAAAATCCCTTCCTTACGTAGATGCCCAAAGAATGGGAATTCACGGATGGAGCTTTGGTGGATTTATGACGACAAGCTTTATGCTTCGCAAGCCGGATGTATTCAAAGTGGGTGTTGCAGGAGGTCCGGTAATCGACTGGAAAATGTACGAAATCATGTATGGCGAAAGATATATGGATACGCCGCAGGAAAACCCTCAGGGATATGCAGCCGCCAATCTTTTGGATAAAGTTCAGAACCTGAAAGGTAAACTACTGATGATTCACGGAGCTCAGGATGATGTGGTGGTATGGCAGCATTCCATTAAATTTATCAAGTCTGCGGTAGACAACGGTGTTCAGCTGGATTACTTTGCGTATCCGGGACATCCGCATAATGTGATCGGGAAAGACAGAGTTCACCTGATGCAGAAAGTGACAGATTACTTTGATCAATATTTAAAGAAATAATAGAAAAATCCAGCCGACAGGCTGGATTTTTTATTGTGCGTCGATGCTGGGAGAAAGTCAAATGCAGACAAAATCCATTCTTAACAAACATCAATGTTTTTGCGCTTTTTCATCCGTAATTTTGTGTATCTAAAATCTAAAAAATATGGAATTAGGAATAGGAATGTTTGGTGACCTGGCTTTTGATCAGGCTACCGGAAAATATAGAGATGCAGGCGTAAAGATCCGTGAAATACTGGATCAGGTAAAATTGATGGATGAGGTAGGAATAGATGTTTTTGCGATGGGAGAGCATCACCGTCCGGATTATGCTGTTTCATCACCGGAAATAGTACTGGCAGCGGCGGCAAGCATCACCAAAAATATAAAACTGGCAAGCGGCGTTACGGTTCTGAGTTCTTCGGAACCCGTGAAAGTATATGAAGATTTTTCAACTTTAGATCTGATCTCAGACGGAAGAGCTGAAATATTCGTTGGAAGAGGAAGCTTTATAGAATCATTTCCGCTGTATGGCTATTCATTAAATGATTATGAAGAACTTTTTGATGAAAAACTGGAACTGCTTTTAAAAATCAACTCAGAAGAAAATGTAACCTGGTCAGGAAAACTTCGCGCACCGATGCAGAACCAGACCGTTTATCCGAGAGCTAAAAATGATGGAAAGCTTTCAATATGGAGAGCGGTAGGAGGAACTCCGCAATCTGTTTTAAGTGCTGCAAAACTAGGAATGCCTTTAGTGGTAGCTATTATAGGTGGAATGCCGATACAGTTTAAAAATCTGATAGAATTCTACAAACAGGAATACCAAAAAGGAGGACATGATGTATCCAAAATGCAGATTGCCATTCATTCACACACCCTTGTAAGTGATGATCAGTCAGTAATAGAAGCATATTTTCATAAATATAAATCTCAGGCAGACAGAGTGGGGGCTTCAAGAGGCTGGGCTCCTTACACAAAAATGCAGTATGACGGAGGAAGAAGCAAAGATGGGGCCTTGTTTATCGGAAGTCCGGCAGAGGTGGCGGATAAAATAGCCTACATGAAAGAGATTTTCGGCATCACGAGATTCATCGGGCATATGGATATGGGTGATCCGGATCACGATGTCATGATGAAATCTATTGAATTATTTGGTGAAAAAGTAAAACCTGAGATTCAGAATTTATAAAAAAAGACCTCCGCTGATTTTTTGGCGGAGGTTTTTTATTTAGTGCTTACCAATGTTCAAATCCATTTACCTATACCTTTTCCTAGTTCAAAAGATATTTCATACCAATCAGCAAACAGGGATATATAATCTAAGATTTTAAAATAGTAATGATTATTAAAGTTTATTATTGGCCTCTCTTGCGTTAAAATCTTCTCGAATTTGTTTCAAACGTGCTTTTCTTTCTATTTCAGCATTTTGTATTCTACGTTTTTTCTGATCAATTTTCTTTTTATGTTTTTTACGGTTTTCCTCGTTATTTTTGCTCATATCTATTTTCGGAATGAATAGTTTTTAGGTGAAAAATACACTCATCAAAAATACTAAAGATTGCGAGTTTAAACAATTTTAGTCGCTAAGTCGGATAAAATATTTTAATTTTACTGCGTTATGGAAGAAAAATCAAAAGATCCGTTACACGGAAAAAGACTCGATGCTATTCTTGAAGAGCTGGTAGAATATTATCAGGGCTTTGAGAAGCTTGGCGAACAGATCAATATTAAATGTTTTACGGATAATCCCAGCATCAGTTCGTCTTTGAAGTTTCTCAGAAAAACACCCTGGGCCAGAACCAAAGTGGAAAGCCTTTATCTGTTTGTCCTGAGACAGAAAAAGAGAGATGAAAAAAACGGTAAAAACTAAAAAAGGATATTATTCTGAGATTTTTGTTTTCATGAAATTTCCATAGTCAATCATTTCAAAAATAGTATATTTGTGATGTTAATCGTGAAAAAGTATCACGAAAAAAAGATAAGATATGACAATTGAAAACAACCATGTTGTAGCAGTAAGCTACATACTTCACACAATCGAAGCAGATGGAAGTAAGATTCTTGTAGAAGAAACAACAGCAGAAAACCCACTTACATTTTTATATGGTGTAGGAATGATGATTCCAAAATTTGAACAAAATATCCTTGGCCTTAAAGCTGGAGATAAAGCAGCTTTTGTAATTCAGCCGGAAGAAGCTTACGGAGAACAGGATCCGAACTCTATCACGCAGTTGCCTATTGATATGTTTAAAGAATCAGGAGTTCCTCCAATAGGAGCTATTTTACCTTTATCCGATGGTCAGGGAAATAATTTCCAGGCATTTGTAGTAGAGGTAACACCGGAAGCAGTAATCGCTGACCTTAACCATCCAATGGCTGGGAAAGTTTTAGATTTCCAGGTGGAAATTGTAAATACACGTCCTGCTACAGAAGAAGAGTTGTCACATGGCCACGCTCATGGAATTGACGGAACAGACGCTCACTAAACTATAATTAATGTCCGGTTTTTTCCGGACATTTTTTATTCCAGAAATTCTCCGCTTACATAAAACCAACGGTTTTGAATCATTTTGAATTTTGATAATTCGTGATGGACTTGCTTTTGGCCTTCTTCATCCGTATAAAAAGCCTTAAATTCAACCTTACTTAAAGAAGGCTTATCTATAATTTCCAGTTTTGTCCACTCGTTAATTTCTCCCCATTCCTGAAGATCATCTATATTGTGATACTTTCTTTTTGAAGGAAACGTGGTCTCCATCAGGTATTTTCCATTCGGAACAGCAAATGCAGAAAAGCGGGAACGCATCAAAGCTTCTGCCGTAGGAGCATGCTTCTCTCCAGTGTGGTAAGGCTTGCAACATTCTTCATACGCTTTTCCGGAACAGCAGGGACAATTCATATTTCAATTTTTTTGAATCACAAAAATAGATAATGTGGTCAAAAATAGTTGGTGTTTTTTAGAGAAATAATTCGTAATATTTTGCAGTTGATTGGAAGAGGAACGGGCTTTAGCCCGTGACATAAAAAAAACACATCAAACATCTAATCAATAGGAATGGGCTTTAGCCCATTCAAACAAAACACCACTTTCCTTGGCTTTAGCCAAAACCTATAAAAAAAAGAAGCATCCAATCGAATGCTTCTCTGTACAAATTATTTTATAAAACCTCTGTTTCTCAATAAAGGCTTGATATCCGGATCATGTCCCGTGAAATCTCTGAATGCCTGATTAAGATCTACAGAATTTCCTACAGAAAGAATATATTTTCTGAAACGGTCACCGTTTTCTCTGGTGAGTCCGCCATTATTTTTAATCCATTCCCAGGCATCATTATCAAGGGTTTCAGACCATAAATAAGCGTAATATCCTGCAGAGTATCCTCCGCCCCAGATATGAGCAAAATAAGGCGTGTGATATCTTGGAGGTACTGTTGCTAAAGTAAATCCGTGGCTGGCCAATGATTGCTTTTCAAAATCCAAAACAGGAATAAGCTGGCTTTCATTGGTTACCGTATGCCAGTCCATATCAAGAGCTGCGGCAGAAACAAGTTCAGTCGTCATATATCCCTGATTGAAGGTAGCAGCTTTTTTAATTTTTTCAACTAAATCCTGAGGAATCGGCTGCTTGGTTTCATAATGAATAGCGTAATTTTTAAGAACCACAGGATCTAGAGCCCAGTGTTCATTAATCTGCGAAGGGAATTCCACAAAGTCTCTCGGCACACTTGTTCCGGAAAGCGATGGGTATTTCTGGCTTGCAAACATTCCGTGGATAGAGTGTCCAAACTCATGGAACATCGTAGAAACATCATCATAGCTGATCAGAGAAGGTTTTCCCGGAGCCGGTTTCTGATAATTGTAGCAGTTTACAATCACTGGTTTTGTTCCCAGAAGATAAGACTGCTCTACGAAGTTGCTCATCCAGGCACCGCCATTTTTAGAATCTCTGGTATAGAAATCAAGATAATAGATTGCGATAGATTTTCCGTCGTGGTCAAAAACTTCGTACGTTACTACATCCGGGTGATAAACCGGAAGATCGGTTCTCTTTTTAAATGTAAGGCCGTAGAACTTTTCAGCGGCATAGAAAACTCCTTTCTCCAAGACAGTAGTCACTTCAAAATAAGGCTTGATCTGGTTTTCATCCAAATCGTATTTTGCTTTTCTCACCTGCTCAGCGTAGAAATTCCAGTCCCACGGTTCCACTTTGAAACCTCCTTTTTGCTGGTCAATCAGGTCCTGAATATCTTTTGCTTCACGTCTTGCCGTTTCCACAGCGGGTGTAGCAATCTGGTTCATAAGTTTGGTCGCTGCTTCAGGAGTTTTAGCCATCTGGTCCTGAAGTTTCCATTCAGCGAAGCTTTTTTTACCTAAAGTCTGTGCTTTTTTAAGCCTCTGCTTAGCCAGTTTTTCAATAGTTTCACGGGTATCATTTCCGTCGCCTTTTTCAGCTCTGGACCAGGATGCTTTGAATAATTTTTCTCTCGTTGCCCTGTTTTTCAGATTCTGAAGAAGAGGCTGCTGGGTTGTATTTTGAAGGGCAAGAAGATATTTACCCGGTTGTCCTGCTGTTTTCGCATCGCTGGCTGCCGCTTCAATTTCATCGGCAGAAAGGCCATCCAGTTCCTTAGCATCGGAGAAAAATACACCTCCCTGTTTTCTTGCTTCCAATAATTTATTAGAATACTGAGTGGAAAGAGAAGCCAGTTCCTGATTGATCTGCTTTAATTTTTCTTTATCCGCCGCAGAAAGATTCGCTCCTGCAATTTCAAAATTCTGCTTGTAATACTGTACAAGTCTTTTTCCTTCAGAATCTAAACCGTCTTCCTTAATGGACTTGATTCTTTTATATAAATTTTCATTCAGAAACATTTTATCGGAATGAGCAGCAAAAATTGGTGCATATTCTTCATCTAAAGCCTGAAGGGTAGGGTTGGTATTCGCACTGGTAAGATTGGAAAATACAATTAAAGCTCTTTTTAAAACTTCTCCGCTTTTTTCCAGAGCTACTATGGTGTTTTCAAAAGTAGGTGCTTCCGGGTTATTGGCTATTTTCAGAATCTCAGCATCATGCTGTTTCAGTCCGAAATCGAAAGCAGGTTTGAAATGTTCGTTTTTAATTTTATCGAATTCCGGAGCTTCATATTGAAGCTTGCTTTTCTTCATAAAAGGGTTTGAAGATAAGGATGGATCGGTAACAGGAGTCTCCTGTTGAGTATCGGTTTTCTTCATTGTAGTACAAGATTGGTTAAGTGCCAGAGCAGAAATTAACAATACCGATGAAATATTTTTCATAAATTAGTTGTTATTAAAGTATAAAGATATTAAAAACTTAATTTATAAAAGCAGTAAACATGAAATCAACAACTCTTTTTGCATTCTCAGCGTTCTTGCTGATGACTTCTTGTAATGAAAGACATGACCGTAGAAACAGAGACAATGATAACAATAACAACAATGATAATAGCAGCGGTTGGGTAGACAAAGTAATTGATAAAGAAAGAGGTCCGGTAAAAGAAAAAACCTTCGACGGCGATTTTGATGAGATTGAAGTTTCCCAGGCTATTGATGCGGAAATTATCAAAGCAGACGTCGAAAAAGTTGTTATTTCCGCTCCTGAAAATATCATCAATGAAATTCTTGTGGACAATAATAGCGGACAGCTGCACATTCATTACAAGAAAGGGATCAGAGTAATGAACACCCACAACGTGAAAGCAAAGATCTATACCAAAGATTTTTCAAAGCTTGTAGCCAATTCTGCAGCCAGCATTACTTTTAAAGATAAATTTACCCAGGATAAAGTAGATATTGATCTATCCAGTGCAGCCAGTCTTACCGGAGATCTTGAAGCCAATAAATTCAATATCTCGGCAGGAAGCAGCAGTAGCTACAGCGGGAAAATATGGGCAGTAGACCTTGATATTGAAGCTTCTTCAGCAGCAAGCCTTGATCTTTCGGGAAAAAGTAAAAATGCAGATATCAGCTCTTCATCGGGAAGCAGTATTTCTGCTAAGAGCGTTATTGTAGATCATTTAAAAGTAGATGCCTCCAGTGGGGCCAGTATTGATATCAGTGCGGTTTCTTCTGTGGACGCGGAAGCTTCTTCAGGAGGAAGTGTAGATGTTTCTAAAAAAGGAGAACTTAAAAATGTGACCAAGCAGGAAAGTAGCGGCGGAAGCATCAATATTCAATAAATCAATGGAGAGGTTCCTCGTCATTTTCTTCATCAACTGATGAGGAGCCTTCCCAATTTTTAGTATCAAAATTAAGGTTGTCATAAGCCAGTAATTCCTCCTCACGCTGGAGGATTTCTTTTGTGGTAAACAGTAGAATTTCGTCGTCGTCATCCTTTGCTTTAGCCAGTCTTCTGATGGAGGCTTTGTCTATAGCCATAAACCGTTGTCCAAGACGTCTGGCTGCATATTTCCTCATGCCGGTTTCGTGAAGAACGTCTACAGCCATATCTACAGCAGTTCCCAATGTTTCTCGGTAAATATTTTCAATACCGTTGTTGAGGTATTCATAGGCATCAATTCTGTTTTTGGCCCTTACAAAGATTTTAACGTTAGGATAATGTTCCCGCACCAAGTCTGCAATGAATTTATTATCATCAGGATCATCAAGGCAGAGAACCAAAATTTCAGCGTCCTCAATACCTGCAGCTCTTAAAATAGGAATTCTGGTGGCATCTCCATAATAGACTTTAAAACCATAACTTCTCAGCAGTTTCACACGGTCAGAATCCCTGTCCAGAACCGTTGCTGATATTTTATTGGCCTTTAAAAGACGGCCTACCGTACTTCCAAAATGCCCGAACCCCACAATGATGATCTTCTTTTGGCTTACATTATTATCCAGAATATTGAAATCGTTGTCTTTATCAGGAATTTCCCGGATAAATTTAGGGGTAATAAAACGATCATTAATAATCAGCAGAATAGGGGTAATACACATCGTAATGGCGGTGACAGCCATCATCTGCGCATTGAGTTCAGTACTTAAAAGATAAAGGTCTGAAGCATAATTAATAAGGACAAAAGCAAATTCTCCCACCTGGGAAAGAGCGAATGCATAAAACAGACTTTGCGGAGTATCTATTCTGAAAAACTTTCCTATGGCATACAGCACTACAAATTTTACAGCCAATACTGCAAAAACAGTAGAAAAAATAAACAGAGGGTCCTGTTGGATAATATTAAAATTGATGGTAGAGCCTACACTCACAAAGAATACGGCCAGTAGAAGTCCTTTGAATGGATCAATCTGCGCCTCCAGTTCGTGCCGGAACTCACTGTTGGCCAGCATTACTCCGGCAAGGAAAGCTCCAAGTGCAGGCGAGAGACCTATAGCGGCCATCAATTCAGAAACACCGATTACCAGGAATAATGAAGAGGCCGTGAGGAGTTCCGTCATTCCCGATTTTGAAACATATCTTAAAAAAGGAACAAATACATATCTTCCCAAAAGAATAAGAATAGCAACGCCTAAAATCACAGTTCCTGCCTGAAGCCACTCAGGAAGCTTCTGAATGATAATCTGAATTTCGTTATCGTGATGACTGGCTTTGTAATTCGCAATAATGGGAAGGATCGCCAGAATAGGAATTACGGCAATATCCTGAAACAGAAGGGTAGAGAAGGAGGCTTCTCCTGCTGTGGTTTTCAGATTGTTTTTTTCCTGAAGGGTCTGAAGAACAATGGCCGTAGAAGAAAGAGCAAAACACATCGCTATGGCAATGGCCTTATCTATCCTCCATCCGGCACTCATAAAGACTAAAAAAAGAAGAGAGATGGAAAGCAGCATCTGAGTAAGCCCGAGACCCATAATTTTCTTCCGCATTTCCCAGAATTTGCGGGGCTCCAGTTCCAGCCCTACCAGAAAAAGAAGCATGATCACTCCGAATTCGCTGGCATGCATAATATCATTCACATCATTTCCTGTGAGCCTCAGAACATACGGCCCAATGATAATACCACCTAAAATATAACCGATCACAGAACTTAGTCCAAATTTTCTTGCCAGCGGAACCATAATAATGGCTACACCGAGGAAAATTAATGTATTCATGGCTAAGCTGGATTCCATAGATTATTGATTGAGAAGTTCTGTAAATTCTTTTTTATGTATAATAATATCTTTTTTACTCAGTTTATTGGCTTCGTAAACGATTTTGATATGTCTGATATCAGCTTTGAAAACCTTTAGTGAGACAATCAGCCCGCTTATGAGTTCTTCCACAGTATATTGGTAGGTTCCTGTTTTACTGAAAGACCTTTCTTTTCCTCCGGTTGTGACGAGGATGTATACTTCTTTTCCTTCCAGCGGATTGTGTTCTCCTTCTTTCAGCCAGTCCCTGTCAAAAACTTCATCTATCCAAAGCCTCAGAAGCGGCGGCATTCCAAACCAGATTAATGGAAACTGAAACACAAAACGGTCGTAATTTTTAAGACGCTTCCTTTCCCTGAAAGCCGCAATATGAAAATCCGGGTACTCTTCATAAAGGTCCCGTAAGGTATAATGCTGGTGACGAACATAGAAATTGATAAGCTCCACATTGGAATTGGAGTGCTCTAAATAGGGATGTGCAAAAACTACCAGCGTCTTCTTCATAAACCTGTTTTCAGTAAATATAAAGAAAAAATATTGAATTAAAAACAGGTTTTTTAGTGTTTTATTAATTTTTTAATATGGAAAGGTGAATTTAATATTAGGATAACATAAAGAAATCGCCTGTTTTTAAGATATTAAATAAAAAATCGGGCAATAAGCCCGATTATATTGAATGTTGTTATGTATATTACCATCCGCCCGAAGCACCACCGCCACCAAAGCTTCCTCCGCCGCCAAAGCCGCCGAATCCACCACCGCCGCCGCCGGAACTGCCTCCTCCAAAACCTCCTCCTCCGAAGCTGCCCGGGAAAGGGAAGAATCCGCCGGGATAATTTCTGCGTCCTCTTCGGGTAATGATCACGTCATCGTCATCATTATTGCCGCCGCCACGTCCTCCGCCTCTGTTGCCAAAGATAATGGCGAGCAGGATAAAAATGACAAACGCAATAATAAGAATCTTAAATGCACTTCCATTGCCTGAAGGCGCTGAGGTTTCCGTAGGCTTGAATTTGCCCTGAACGGCCTCCATAATCGCTGAGGTACCGCGGTTGATCCCTTCATACCATTGTCCCTGCCTGAAATTAGGAGTGACAATATAATCCAGAATCTGCCCTGCTACGGAAGCGGTAAGGTATTGTTCCACGGCTCTTCCCTGTTGGATAGACATGGTTCTGTCTTCAGTCGCGATCAGGAAAACAACACCGTTGTCTACACCTTTTTTTCCGATTTTCCATTGCTGGCCAAACATGGTCGCCAGAAAGTTGACATCTTCCCCTTTGGTAGAAGGAATAATGATCACTTCAATTTCAGTGGAAGTGGAATCTGCAAATTTGATCAGCTTGTTGTTCAGTTCATCTTTTTGCTGCTGGGTAAGCAACCCTGCTTCATCAAACACAGGATACAGAACCGCCGGTTTTTGCGGAATCGTATATTGTGCTGATACAAGGGTGTAAAAGCAGAATAATATAAATGAAAATACAAGTTTAAGAGAACGTAATTTCATTAGAGAGCTGATTGGGATTTTTTCCCTGAACAGGAAAATATTTTTTTAATTCAAGACCGGTCTCCAGGATGCCGCTTTTTAAAGCTTTATAATAATTTCCTTTGGCAAATTCAGCGGTAATGTAGTCATGGAGATGATCCCAATACGACTGGTGTACTTTGTCGTGAATGCCGATATCCCCAATGATGGTAAGGTATTTCTGTTCGAAATTCACATGGAAAAGCACAGCATTTCTGTCGGCAGTTTTGTTCATACAGAGTTCTTTGAAAACTTCAAATGCTGTCTCCGCATTTTGGGACTCGGTATTCGAATCGATATGTATACGGATTTCGCCTGTAGAATGTTCTTCTGCCGACTGTATCGCATCCACAAGGGATGTGATTTGCTGATTTGTCAGAAAACGGTTCATTATTTAAATACTTCTGGTGCTTTTTCTGCACCGGCTTCAGCCTTGAAGAATGGTTTTTCTTTAAAGTTGGTGAAATTGGCCAGAATATTATTCGGGAACGTTTTAATGGTTGTGTTGTAATCTTTGGCAGCATCGTTGTAATAAACCGTTTCGGTTCTGATGCTGTTCTCGATAGCCGTATATTCTCTCTGGAAGTTGATGTACTGCTGATCTGCTTTTAAATTCGGATAAGATTCTACCACAGCCATTAATCTGCTTAATGCTCCGGATAATTCTCCCTGTGCAGCCTGGAATTTAGCTAGATCTGCTTCCGTCATATTCGTAGGGTCAATGTTGATAGAAGTAGCTTTAGAACGTGCTTCCACAACTTTAGTTAAAGTTTCCTGTTCAAATTTTGAATAAGATTTAACTGTATTTTCCAGATTGGGGATAAGATTGGCTCTTTTCTGATATACCGTTTCTATGTTAGACCATTTAGAATTTACATTCTGCTCTTTGGAAACGAAATTGTTATACCCGTTTTTCCCCCAGAAGAATATTACACCTACAATGATTAGCAGAGCAATACCGATAGTTCCTGCGCTCAGGCAGCCTTTATTTTTCATAGTTTATTTTTTTTAATTTTTTGTGCTAATCAAATATACAAATTATGTGCTAATTTTGTAAAAAATTATTAGAATGACAACAATAGTGGTGGCAATGGGAGAGAAAAACGAGATCGGTTTTGAAAATAAACTGCTGTGGCATCTTCCCAAAGATCTGAAACACTTTAAAGATATTACTTCCGGACATCCTATTATTATGGGAAGAAAGACTTATGAGAGTATTGGGAAACCACTTCCCAACCGTACCAATATTGTTATTTCCAGAAAAAAGGACTGGTTTGAAGAAGGAATCCTGATTGTAGGAAGCATTAAAGAAGCTGTAAAATTTGCTAAAAAGATTGATGAACATGTATTCATCATCGGAGGCGGAAATATTTATGAACAAACGATAGAAATTGTTGATAAACTGGAAGTGACTTTAGTGAAAGCTGATCTTGAAGCAGACACTTTTTTTCCAAAAATAAGTCCGAAAATATGGAAAAAGACGGAAGAAATTTTTCACGAAAAAGATGAAAAGAATGAATATGATTTCTTCTTTCAGACCTACGAAAGAATCAAGAGCGAATAGTTATGAAAATTCTAACTTCCAACCTCTAGCTTCTAACCTCTAAATTTTCTATCTTTGCACTCTTAAAATTGAATAATGAATAAGTACATAAAAATTGTAATTGCAGCAGTTCTTATCCTTTTAGGACTTTATATGATGATTTTCACGAGAAGTCTGGGCTGGGGAATTGTGATATTCCTTCTTGCAGCGCTGCCTATTTTACTTTTCATCAAAAATGAATATATCCTTCTTGCCTTCTGGCAGCTGAGAAAACAGAATATGGAAAAAGCAGCAAAATGGCTGAACGGAATCACCAATTACCAGGCGCAACTTCATAAATCCCAATATGGATATTTTCACTATTTACAGGGACTTACACAGGCTCAGGAACATCCTGCAAAAGTAGAACCTCTAATGAAAAAAGCATTGGAATACGGTTTGAATATGAAGCATGACAGAGCTATGGCTACATTAAACCTTGCAGCAGCAGCGATTTCTAAAGGCAGAAAACAAGAAGGACAAAAGCTTCTGGAAGAGGCTAAAAGATTAGATACGGCAGGTATGATGACAGATCAAATCAAAATGATGAAAGATCAGTTGAAAATGCCTTCTATGCAGAAGCACATGCACAACCCGAATATGAGGCAGAGAGGAAAATTCTTCTAGGAAAAATATACAAAAAGACAAGAGCACCTAAATCAGGTGCTTTTTTAGTTTAATAGCGGTCAGAAAGTTTGAAATGGCTGTGTTAACCATGTCAAGGTTCAAAACCTTGACATGGTTAATTGTTCTCATCTGAGCTTTTTACTCTTATCCCTGAAAAAAATAATTAAAACTTATAACCTGCTCAAACCCGTACCGCGTAACTTTGGGTTAAACTCATTATACATCACATTTCTGAATTCTGATCATAGCCATAAAATTTAGGCATCTGCCACTGGTATTTTACAGCAAGGGTTCTGATAGCCACAATCAGTAAAATGGTGAAAATCTGTATAAATGTATACGAAAGCGGAATAAACCGCGTCATCAGAAGAAATACAGATCCTCCGACAATACATGCCGTAGCATAGATTTCTTTTCTGAAGATGAGTGGAATCCTGTTCAGCAGAATGTCCCGGATAATCCCTCCGAAACATCCGGTGATGGTTCCCAATGCAATACAGATCAGAGGATGAATGTTGGCATTGAGCCCCTTTTGAACCCCAATAATGGTAAATAATCCTAGCCCGAAGCTGTCAAAAATAAACAAGGTTACTTTGAAATTCTTTTCAATAGATTTGAAAACCATAGCAAATATGCTGGTTCCCAGAATCAATGCACAGGTAAGAAGGTCGTGCATCCAGAAAACGGGAATGTCCAGTAAAAGGTCTCTTACAGTTCCTCCGCCTACAGAAGTCACGAATGCAATAATCAATACGCCGAACGGATCAAGGCGTTTCTGCATCGCTGCAAAACTCCCCGACATGGCGAAGGAAATGGTTCCGAGGACTTCTATGGCAAAATTGAACTGTTCGTGCATATATTATTATAAGTAATAGGTAATGGGCAATGAATAATAAAAATTATGCCATTTAAACTTGGGATAATTTATACTTATACTTAGTCATAACCTTTACAAGTTCTTCGCATTCTGATTTTAAGTGTATCATTTTTTCAGGACTTAGATATTCCAGTTCTTCAATGATTTCAAGCCAAAGCTGGGTTTCATCAATTTCTTCCACAACTATGCAGAGTTTAGCAAACTTTTCTTTTTCAGATCTTGCTCTTGAAACAGCTCTGTAGTTGGCTGCCACTGAAGTGGAAGATCTTATGATTTGCTTTCTTATGATAGAAACATCATCCGAATAAGGTAATGATGACAGTGATTTGATCACAAGAACGGAAAAATTTTTAGTTCTTTCTCTGAAAACCTGATTGTAATCCATATCTGTCTAATTACTCATTACCTATTACTCATTATTTATCGTTGTACTCTTACGGAGTCCGGGACTAGCAGTTCATATTCTCCGCCGTGATTGATGATCTCTCTTACAATGCTGCTGCTGATGAAAGATTTCCCGGATGAGGTTAATAGAAATACGGTTTCCAGCTTTTTGTGGGCTAATGTTCTGTTGGTATGAGCGATGGCTTTCTCAAATTCAAAATCTGCGGGATTTCTTAATCCTCTGATGATATACTGTGCATTTTTTTCGAAACAGTAATCTACCGTTAGGCCTTCAAAATAATCTACTTCCACATTGGGAAATTCGGCTACAGAATTTTGGATGAACTCCATTCTTTTTTCCAGAGGGAACATGTATTTTTTCTGAGAATTTTGCCCGATGGCAATAATCAGTTTGTCAAAAAGCGGAGCCGCTCTTTCAATAATATCGTAATGTCCCAGTGTAATAGGATCAAAGGATCCTGGAAAAACAGCAATTTTCATATGATGATGAGTTTCGTGTTGCGGGTTATGGGTGGAGTTGTTTTGCGGAGCGTGTTACGGGTTTCGAGGTTTTGGGATCTGGTGATACTGCTCACTGGATTTTCTCCCATCTTCAAACCTCCGTTTTCCTGCCACAACTCACTTCTAACCTCTAATTTCTAACTTCTATTATTATTTATTCAATGCTTTTTCTACTTCGTTTCCACACAGGTCTGTGATGGAGATCCCATAATGGGTTGCCTGCTGAGGAAGAATACTGGCAGGGGAGAATCCCGGATTGGTATTCATTTCAAGCATATAAGGAATGCCGTCCATAAGGATGAATTCACTTCTTGAAAAACCGCTCATGCCAAGAGAGTTGTAGGCTCTTTTTGAAATTTCCTCTACGCGGATTCTTGTGGCATCATCTATTCTTGCAGGGGTAATTTCCTCTGAAGCTCCTTCGTATTTAGCCTCATAATCAAAGAATTCATTGGTCGGGACAATTTCTGTAATTCCTAAAACAATGGTTTCTCCTTTGAAATCGATCACGCCTACAGACACTTCCATTCCGTCCAGGAAGCTTTCGATCAGAATTTCATCATCCTCTTTGAACGCTATTTCTGTAGCGGCCATCAATTCTGATTTTTCCTTTACTTTTGAGATGCCCAGAGAGGATCCGGACTGATTAGGCTTAACGAAAACCGGAAGACCTAAGCTTTCAACGATCTCATCCGTATTGATATCTTCTCCTTTTCTTAAATAAATGCTCTTGGCAGAAGGAATTCCATATTTCGACAATACGGCTAAGGTGTCTTTTTTATTGAAGGTTAATGCACTCTGATAGAAGTCACATCCTGTATATTTTTGTCCTATGGCATCCCAATAGGCCTGAAGAATTCCATTTTCACCGGGTGTTCCGTGGATAATGTTGAAACAAACATCGAATTTCAGCGGTTCATTATTATCTAATGTTACTGAAAAATCTCCGCGGTTGATTTCATATTTCCTGTCGTTTTCCCCTAAAAAATACCATTCGTTTTTAAGGATCACCACTTTATAAACGTCATATAAATTTCTGTCCAGAGAATCGTAGATCAACTGTCCGCTTTTTAAGGAAACCACATATTCATCTGAATAGCCTCCCATGACAACGGCAACTCTTTTTTTGCTCATAACCATTATAGTATCAATTAAGGCAAATTTAATCATTTTATGTAATGCAATAAGGGAATTTCAGAAATTTTAAAATTGAAATGAATTGTGTTAAATAAAAGTACATTTAAAATTATTAGCTATATTTGCCGTTATAATTAAAGTATTTTTAAGTATGCTTAAATCACTTTTCAACTGGAAAGTTTTACTGAATTTAGTAGTCGCCATCGGTGTTTTTGTGGGGTTGGTGTGGCTTACTTTCCGTTGGCTGGAATACCATACCAATCACGGTCAGGAAATTCCTGTACCTAATGTTATCAACAAATCGGTTTATGATGCCGTAAAAATATTGGAAGATACGGGATTGGAATATGAAGTAGACAGTGCAGAATATAATCCTAAGTTTAAGCCTTTTCAGGTTTTAAAGATGCACCCGTTATCCAGTTCCCGTGTAAAACCGGGATCATTGGTGAGAATTGTAGTGAACCCAAGAACATGGGCTCCTATTACTGTTCCGGATGTAATCAATAAATATTCAGGACTGGCTTTCCAGAGACTGGATCAGGTGGGTCTTAAAATCGGAGATACCATTTACGAACCAAGTATTCAGAAAGATGCTCTTTTAAGAGTATTATATAAAGGTAATGCGGTGAATCCGGGATCACGTCTTCCAAGATTCTCTGTGATTGATGTGGTGGTAGGTTCAGGACCTATGAGAAATATCTCTATTCCAAGTGTGGTAGGACTTTCGGTAAAAGAAGCGAGAGCAGTTATCGCTAAAAGTATGTTTGAGGTAGGTCTTGTAGAGCATGAAGACGGAAGTAAGGATGAATCTGATATTATTTATTATCAGGATCCCGCTTCAGGAGATGTAAGAGATCAGGGAATGCAGATCGACCTTTGGGCAAGTAAGAGAACTCCTGCCGAGCTTCGGGCTAAAGTAGAACAGCTGAACTCTATCTACCGAATGAAAGTAGATACTTCACTGCCGCCGGTACATTACGACGAAGTAAGCCGTCCGGAACCAAGCTTTGATCCGCCTGCAGCAGCACCGGTACCTAAAAAAGAAGTTCCTAAACCGGAAGTATTCAAACCGGAACAGCCGAAGACCACTACGTCTACCGGAGTTAAACCTGCAGGAGCGGGAGCAGAAAAGCCTAAATCTACTGCATTAAGCAGCCAGGGTTCAGGAAATAAACCAGCGACGACCGGAAATACGGCTCAACAGCAGCCGGCCCAAAAACCAAAGGCTAAAAAAGTAGTAGTAGAATAACAACACGTTATTATATAATATATAGGCTTCAACTGCAAAATGTTGGGGCCTTTTGTGTAAAAAAGATAAAACAATGGCAGAAGATAACGACGATTTTTTAGATGAAGAATTATTAGAGTCCGATAGTATCGAGAATATTGATATGGATGAGGAAAATAAAGGTTTGTACGAGCATCTTAATATCACGGTGGACAGAAATCAGGAGACTCTAAGGATAGACAAGTTCCTGCAAATATACAGACAGAATTCTTCAAGAAATAAAATTTCACAGACCTGCAGGGCGGGAAATGTGGTGGTAAACGGAGTTGCGGTGAAACAGAATTACCGTGTGAAACCTGGCGATCAGATTTCCGTGCTTCTTGCTCATCCGCCAAGACAAAATGTAATTGTTCCTCAGGATATTCCTATCAATATTGTGTATGAAGATGATGATCTTGTGGTGGTAGATAAAGAACCGGGAATGGTAGTACATCCTGGACATGGAAACTGGGATAAAACGCTGGTGAATGCACTGGCTTTCCACTTTGAAAAGAACGGTCAGAAATCTGATCTGGACAGAGTAGGGCTTGTTCACAGGATTGATAAAGATACTTCGGGACTTCTGGTGATTGCAAAGAATGAATACGCATTGAGCTTCCTGGCCAAACAGTTTTTCAACAGAACCACCAAAAGATTATATTGGGCTTTTGTCTGGGGAAATCCTCAGGAAGAGGAAGGAACCATCAGAGGACATATCGGAAGGCATCCAAAAAACAGAATGCAGATGTCCGTATATGAAGACGGAAGTCATGGAAAGCATGCCGTGACTCATTATAAGGTATTGGAACGTTTTAAATACATGACCTGGGTAGAATGTAAGCTCGAAACGGGAAGAACGCACCAGATCCGGGCTCATTTCAAACATATTGGGCATACTTTATTTAATGACGAAAGATATGAAGGAAATATCCCTCTCAGAGGAGTGAATCTTCCTAAGTATAAGCAGTTTATAAAAAATGTTTTTGAGATTCTTCCGAGGCATGCACTTCATGCTCATACATTAGGGTTTATCCACCCTACCACAAGAAAGGAATTGTATTTTGAGAGCCCAATGCCGAAAGATATGGCGGATGCCGTAAAAAAATGGAGAAATTATTTAGAAAACTAAAAATATATTGAGAATTTTTTTATATTTGTTGAATTGAAATCAAGATTTGTTATGAGAAAACTATATGCTATCGTATGTTTAGCTCTTTTGTCAAATGCATACAAAGCACAAGAATCACTACCATACTATCAGCAATATCTTTTGGATGGTGAATTCCTGTTCAACCCAGCTCAGTACGGAAAGACCGATTACGTGCAGCTTAATGCTAATTACCACAAACAATTTGACAAGTTCAGCGATTCTCCAAATACGCAGTCTATAGGAATCAATGGGAACATTTTCGACAGAGTAGGAGCAGGGCTTTCTATTTTCAGAGATAGTAACGGTCCTATTTCCGCAGGCGGTATTACAGCGGGAGCTTCATACTTTATTCCACTAAGTAGTGAAGGAGAAAGAAAAGATCAATTCTCTTTCGGTACAAGTGTTTCATTTTATAATATGAACTTCGACTATACTTCAGTGAATGTTGAAGATGGTTACGATCCATTGTTGATTGGTAAAGAAGGGAATATTTTTATGGCTTATGCCAACTTTGGTGCGGCAGCTACCTATAGAAATATCTTTGCAGGAGTATCCGTAAATGATATCGCACTAAGCAACGATAAAGCTATTGTAAACGGAATTGAGCCTTCACCAATTAAATTCTTCTTAAACTTAGGTTACAACTGGCATTTTGCAGACAATATCTTTGTAACGCCTTCAGCATTAATCAACCTGAATACGAATTCAACAAGAATGATTGATTATAACCTAATGGCAACATTCTTTAATGATATCAACTCATTCTCTGCCGGAGTAAGCTACAGAACGGTACAGAACAGATTCGACAGCCAGCAGCTACAGGTAGCACCGGTTGTTAAAGTAAGATTCAACAAATTCATGATCGGAGCTACCTACAACATCGGAATGTCTGATATTCAGACCTATGGTGGAAACAGCTTCATGATCAGCTTAGGTTACAACTTTGATAACTTTATTAATCATAGAGGATATAGATACTAATATGATTTAATTTAAATAAATTTGAGCTCTGAAATTTTCAGAGCTTTTTTTATGATATATATTCACATCCCTTTCTGCAAACAGAAGTGCAGTTACTGCAACTTTCACTTTTCTACTTCTTTAACCTTTAAAGATGAAATGATGAGTGCCATGAAGAATGAAATCCGCCTCAGAAAAGATGAACTGCAGAATAAAAATCTGAAATCCCTGTATTTTGGAGGTGGAACACCATCTATCCTTTCGGCAGATGAAATCAATGCTCTTATTGATGAAGTTTTGAAATATTTCAGTTTTGATCAGGATATTGAGGTCACTTTAGAAGCCAACCCGGATGATCTGGATAAAAATTTCTTAAAACAGCTGGCTCAATCTCCGGTGAACAGACTTTCTATCGGGACACAGAGTTTTTTTGAGGAAGATCTGAAATTAATGAACAGGGCACACAATGCCTCTGAAGCAGAAGACTCCATTAAAAGAGCGCAGGATTTTGGATTTGAAAATTTAAGTATAGATCTGATTTATGGTTCTCCCACTTCGAATCTTGAGATCTGGAAAGAAAATTTAAACAAGACAATTGCTTTAGAAGTTCCCCATATTTCATCCTACGCCTTAACTGTTGAACCGAAAACAGCTTTGGAAAACTGGATTTCAAAAGGTAAAATTATGAGTCCGAGAGAAGAAGAGCAGAATAAAGAGTTTTACTACCTGTCTGATTTCTTAAAAGATAACGGTTTTGAACATTATGAAGTTTCCAATTTTGCGAAACCCGGTTTTTATTCAAGACACAATTCGTCCTATTGGAAATACAAGGAATATCTTGGAATTGGTCCTTCTGCCCATTCTTACAACGGATTTGATGTCAGAAGCTGGAATGTAGCCAACAATCAGCAGTATATTAAAAAGCTTCATGCAGGAACTTTGGCTAAGGAAGAAGAAATTCTGTCGCAGGAAGATCAGTTCAATGAAATGATTATGATCGGCCTCAGAACCATTTGGGGAGTGGATATGGAGAGTCTGAAAAGTAAATTCAATGATAAGATCCTTGATCATTTTCACCAGGAAATAAAATCCAAACTGGAAGAAGGAATTTTAATCACCGAGGAAAATCATTTGAAAATCCCGGAAAAACATTGGTTTATGGCAGATGGAATTGCTTCGGATTTATTTTTGGTATAGCATTTATTAATGTATATTTGAAATTATACTTTAAATAAAAACAATCAACCATGAAGAAAAACTTACTGTTACTTTTTCTGTTTTTAAGTGCCTTACATTTTTCTCAAAAACCAATTTTTACCAAAGCAAAAGTTAATACTGTAAATGTTTACAGGACTTCTGCCGAACTCCAAAACTCTGTGAATGTTTCGTTTCCTGCAGGAACTTCTGAAATTGTGGTGACCAATATTTCAGATGAAATTGTGGAGAAATCAATACAGATAAATACGAATAATAAGGATTTTTCAATTCTTTCGGCACAATACAGTAGCAGCTATAACTCGAACTATTATGAGAATAATAATCCTAACGGTAAAAGAATTAAAGACAGTATTGCCGTTTTGGAAAATCTCAGTACGAAAATCAATATTGAGCGGCAGACCAATGAGAAAACCTTGGAACTTTTAGATAAAAATCAAGGTCTTTTAGTGGGAAGTAATACTTCGAGTGTAGCACAATTGATGCAGCTAACAGAATATTATAAGACCAAAAGAAATGAAATAAGTATAGCGCAGCTTGATATCAATAAAAAATATACACAGACTGTACAGCAGCTGGAAAGGTTAAGAAACCGTCTTAAAGCGAATACTGAAGCTGAAGAAACTTTTTCTGATGGGGTTCTTATTCTTAAAATGGTAAGCAGTAAAGGAGGAAATACAAAAATGGATCTGGGCTATCTGGCTGAGAATGTTTTTTGGGAACCGTTTTATGAAGTGAAAGGTAATAAACTTACAGAGCCTTTGGATATTACTTTTAAAGCAAAGGTAAGACAGAATACCGGGCTCGACTGGAAGGGGGTAAAGCTTTCTTTGGTGAATGCAAGATCTTCAAGAAATAACGAAGCCCCGGTAATGAATCCTTGGTTTTTGAATTCATATAAAAATGAGGAAAGAGTAAACCTGGGTTATTCAGGAAATAGAGATACTGTATCTTCTAAGCAAATTGAGGAAGTGGTTGTCACTGGATATGGAATGAGAATTAACGAAAATCAGTTGAATGTAAGTTTTGACACAGATATTCCTTATGATATTCTTTCAAATGATGAAGACCATTTTATCAACTTAAAACAGATTAAACTTCCGGCTGAATATAAATATTATACCGTTCCAAAATACAATCCTACGGCATATCTGGTCGCGGATATTAAAGATTTTAATAAATATAATCTCATTTCAGGCTCTGCCAGTGTGATTTTTGAAGATATGTATGTTGGTGAAACAAAGATAAGCCCCAATCAGACGAATGATAAAATAAGTATTACGCTTGGGGATGATAAGAAAATCAGTGTTCGTAAAGAAATGATAAATGATAAAGCCAGCGAAAAATTATTTTCTTCTTATCAGGAAAAAACCATTACTTATGACCTTGTAGTCCGGAATAATAAAAAAGAAGCAATCAATATGGAAATAAGGGATCAGATCCCCTTAAGTAAAGATGACAGTGTAAAGATCGAGCTTCTTCAAAATGATAATGCAGAATTTGATAAAGAGAAAGGCTTCTTATTGTGGAACGTTAAAATTTCTTCATCAGAAACAAAAAAGATCAGGGTAAGTTATAAAGTAAGGTATCCGAAAGATTTTTCAATAGGTAATCTTAATTAAATATCCGATTATTCACTATTTTTGTATAAAATTTCAGCTCACTTGAAAACTAAAAAACAAGATTATTCACATCTTTCACCAAGCCAGCCCATCGGTATTTTCGATAGCGGAGTGGGAGGACTTACCGTAGCCAAAGAGATCAAAAGACTTCTTCCTCATGAAGACCTGATCTATTTCGGAGATACCAAACACCTTCCGTATGGTGAAAAATCGAAAGATGCCATTATAGAATACTCTACCAAGATCACCAATTTCCTGCTTCAGCAAAACTGTAAAGCTATTGTTATTGCCTGTAATACGGCTACAGCCAATGCTTTGAATGAAGTGATGCAGTCTGTGAACGGAAAAGTTCCTGTCATAGATGTTATTAATCCTGTGGCAGAAAAAGTAGCCTATGAAATCCATAATAATGTGGGAGTTATTGCTACAAAAGCGACTGTGAACTCCGGATTGTACAAAAAAAGCATCAGAAAGCAGAATAAATGGATTAAAGTAGACGAGCTGGCCACACCATTGCTGGTTCCGGCGATCGAAGAAGGTTTCAAAAACCATCCGATTACACATGCTATTATTTATAACTATTTAAGCAACAATAAGCTGAAGAATATTGAGACCCTTATCCTGGGCTGTACCCATTATCCTCTATTAATAGATGAGATCAAACAGTACTACGGAAACAGAGTCCGAGTGATAGATTCACCTAATATTGTGGCCAACCATCTGAAGATCATTCTGGATAAATACCACCTTCTGAATGATAATAATCCCAAACCCAATTATCATTTCTATCTTTCGGATCTTACGAAAAACTTTGAGAAAATCTCCAAGAAATTCTTTGGAAAGACCATAGATTTAGAACTGAAGGTTTTATAATACAAAAAGCTGTTTCGAAAGAAGCAGCTTTTATTTTTACTAAGAAATCGTCCATTTATTAAGACTCTAAAATTACCATTTCACGGTTCAGTCTTCTTTTTGGAGTGGTTTCCGGATGATTGCTGTCACTGTCATCTCTTTTTCCTATGGCTACTGCGAATAGAGTTTCATAAGAATCATTTTTCAGAATTCCGTCGTATTTTTCAGTTTCAATTCCTTCCATAGGAGTGGAATCTATTCCCATAGCGGCACATGCAGACAGAAGAACGCCGAGAGAAAGATAAACCTGATGTCCCATCCATGCACGAACTGCAGCTTCACCATGCGGTTTTACCATGGTTCTGTAATAGTTGACAGATCCTTCAGGAAGATTTTCTTCAATTTGTCTTTCAAAGTCTTCCGGATTTTTCATCATCTGGAAAACAATAATATGGCTGCTTTCCAATACTTTTTCTTTGTTAAAATAAGAGACTTCCGCCAGTTGCGTTTTAAGTTCAGGCATATTCACGAAAATAAAATTCCATGGCTGGCTGTTGATGTAGGAAGGACTTAAATTAAGAATTTCTTTCAGTTCTGAAATCTTTTCTGCACTGATTTTTACCTGAGGGTTATACTTTTTTACCGTATACCTTCTTTTCATTTGTTCTAAAAAGTTCATAAATTATTGTACTATCATTTTTATAGTTACAAAAGTAATTTAAGTTTATTACCTTTGCAATAACGGTAAAAAATGATAGTATAAAATGTATACGATAGATAATAAAGAATATCCCTGCTGTACCAGCGTAACCATGAAGTTTATCGGAGGAAAGTGGAAGGCTGTGATTTTGTTCCATCTGACAGACGGAGCCAAAAGATATAATGAATTAAGAAAATTAATTCCCACCATTACGGAAAGAACACTGAGTCTGCAATTGAAACAGCTCGAGGAAGATCATATCGTCAACAGAAAGGTATATACGGAAAAACCTCCGTTGATGGTAGAATATACACTGACAGATTTCGGAAAAACGCTGCTTCCGGTTATTGAAGCCATTACCAATTGGGGAATTGCTGCACCGGAACTTTCCGTAAAAAAAATAATCAGGAATTAAATTTCCTGATTATCATCTTTATTCGCTTCGAAAAAACTGAAACTTACATTTCCGTATTTTCGCGTGTCTATTAAATTGGGATGTTCAAGTTTCATTCTGCTTTGATGCTCTACGATCAGAATACCGTTGGGCTTTACAAATTTATTGTTAAGCACTAAAGACAGCAGCTCGTAATATTTCTTTTCTTCCATTTCGAAAGGAGCATCAGAAAATACAATCTCGAAGCTCTTCTTGTTTCTGAATTTTTTAAGCCAGTCGAAAACATCACCTCTCTGAACATTGATCTGCAAAGACATATCGAGTTCCGAAGCCGTAGAATTGATAAAGCTGGTGTGTTTCGGATTCAGCTCAACTGAAGTAACATCCTGGCATCCGCGGGAAGCAAATTCAAAAGTAATGGAGCCGATACCTGCAAAAAGATCAAGTACGGCAATAGACTGCATGTCATATTTGTTTTCCAGGATACTGAAAAGCGCTTCTTTTGCGAAATCCGTAGTAGGCCTTACATCAAAATTCTTGGGTGCGGCTATTTTTTTAGCTTTCCATTTGCCTGAGATTATTCTGAACATATTTGTTTAAGATTTAGGTAATAGGTTTTAGGAAGTAGGGAAACGCATTAAGGCTAAGCCCTCATTCCTGATTCCTAGTCCCTTTTAATTAAGTATAAAATTTTTATTGGGAACATTGTCAAAGACAATTCTCATATTCTTAACGAACTTCTGAAGCTCGGAAATAAACGTTTCATTTTCCGTTGTTTCTCCATACGCATAGAAATTGGTTTCATTGATTCCAAAACCTATTTTGCTCAGCGTAAACATCACGAAATAAAGAAAATCTACTTCAGAATTCACATCCAGATTGTTGTATAAAATGACTTTCTTGTTATCAATAGCAAAAAACTCACACTGGTTGTGATACAGATTGATATGAATTTCCTTACTGTTCTTATTGTTGATAGAGTTCAAAAACTTTTCTCCAGAAAAATTAAAATGAACAGGAACCGCCAGCTCTTTTATTTTCTTATACAGATTTTTAGGAAATGTATAATAAAACTGAACTCCGAATCTTTTGTTCACGGAAAGCATCAGTTCCTCTTTTTCCCGATCAGCCGGAGCATTGAAAGCAATGAGTTCAAATCCTGCCTCATGCTCTGAAAATCCTTCCGGCATCAGCGTAAAATGATTCAGTGCCGAAATCACATGGATCTCTTCAAACCTTTGCTTGAGAAGAATCTCATCCAGTTTGTCTTCAATTAAATTTTCCGGTGTTTCTTCGGTAACGAAATAAGACTTTTCCTCCAGAATGCTTTTGTTTTTTGCAATCTGGCAGATTAATCCGTCTTTGGTAAAAAGTAAATTAAGTACGTTCATATTTCAATTGATGCAAATTTAGTGAAATTCTATCATAACGGCACCTGATTGATGGTGAAGTATTTCCTTATTGTAAAAATCAATATCCGTCTGGCTTTCTAAAACATCCATAACCATTTTCTGCAGCGTCCCGTCACCGATTCCGTGTACAATTTCAAGCCTTTTCAGATGATGCTTTCTACAGAACTCAAGAACCTCTGTCAGTTTTGCTTTCTGAATGAAAAGTCTTTCAAAACTATCATAATCATTGGGATTTTTAACCAAATGATGAAAGTGAAGATCCAGAACCATATGATTTTTCTGGTGTTTTTTGGAAACCACTTTTTTAGGCTCTGCTTTTCTCTCGACCCTCATATTTTCATAAAGATCGGCATTTTTTGGAACAAGTTTCTCTTTCGGATACTTGTAGGTAAATCCATACTCATCTTTAAAAACAACAATATTACCGTTCACAGAAGTAATGCTTCCGCTTAAATCCTCATCTACTACAGAAACTTTGTCCCCGATTTTCATGTAATGTCTCCCTTTTTTATGATTGAATCTGTTCAGATTGATTGTTAAAATTAATTTTTCGGTCCAAGTTCAATGATTTCCAGATCCTTGATTTCCTCTCCTTCCACCACAAAGCGCATCATCGTTCTTGTTTTATGCCAGCCCTGTTTTCCGCAGGCTCCCGGATTTAAGTGCAGAAGATTGTTTTTCTGATCAAACATCGCTTTTAAAATGTGGGAATGCCCTGAAATAAATAATTTCGGAGCTTTTTCAGAAATTTCCTTATGAGTAAGCGGTGTATATTTTCCGGGATACCCGCCGATATGGATCATTAAAACTTCAAGATCCTCACAGAAAAAACGGTTTACTTCAGGAAATTCAGCCCGGATCTTTGCATTGTCGATATTTCCGTAAACTCCTTTTAACGGTTTTATTTTTTCCAGTTCTTCAATAACTTCCATACTTCCAAAATCTCCACAGTGCCAGATTTCATCAGCCTGACGCGCATATTCCAAAATACGGTCATCTATATAAGAATGGGAATCGGAAAGAAGGAGGATTTTTGTCATGAAGATCTGAAATTTGTGCAAAGTTAGGAAAGATTTATTTCTTGACTATTTTAATGAATCTTTTTAACGACAGACTTTTATCGGGAAGCTGTGATATAATGAATTTACCTTTGAGCGCTAGGAGTTTAGGACTTGTTATGATAATGGTAGTGTCAGAATCTATTTTCCATGTTCCACGATTACGATACAGCTTTAATTGATTAGACTGAAGCTTCTCTATTATAGTTGTACCACATGCTGGTTTAGCATTGGAGGATACAAATTTTCCATTCTTCTTAAACCTTATTCCACCCCATTTTTGATCAAAATTTTCCTGACTTTTAAAGATATAAGTTAATTGGTCTATTTTCACCAGTTTCCATGTGTTAATAAGAAATGAAGAATCAACCTTAGTCTGACTTTTAAAAAGGGTAGCTGTAAAAAATATGAATAGAAATAGATAAGCTGATTTTTTCATTCAGATAAAATTGAATGTTGGGAAAATAGATAATTTTTTTCAGCTGCAAAATTTGAGTCACCGAATATTTACTAAATTTGAGAAAATTAAAAAAAAATGAAGCAGAAATTTTCTCTTTTACTTTTTCTTGCAGCAGTAGGGCTTTTCAATGCTCAGGTTGAAGAAAAGAAATTGGATGAGCTTATCCAGAATACTTTAAAAACTTTTGATGTTCCGGGAATGTCCGTTGGGATTATTAAAGATGGAAAAGTGATCTATTCCAAAGGTTTCGGACAACGTTCTCTAACCACCAAACAGCCGATGGACGACAATACATTGGTAGGAATTGCTTCCAACTCCAAAGGATTCACCTGTACTGCTTTGGCCATTTTAGCAGACGAAGGAAAACTGAACTGGGACGATAAAGTTTCAAAATATATCCCTGAATTTCAGATGTACGATCCATATGTTTCCCAAAATGTTACAATCAAAGACCTTGTGACGCACAGAGCCGGATTAGGGTTAGGGCAGGGAGATCTGATGTTTTTTCCTGAAGGCGGAAATCTGACGGTGAATGATATCGTTCACAATGTAAGATATCTGAAGCCGGAAAATCCTTTCAGAACAAAACTGGATTACAACAATATCATGTTTATCGTAGCCGGAGAAGTGATCCACAGAATTTCAGGATTAAGCTGGGCCGAGTTTATCGAGCAGAGAATTATGAAACCTGTAGGAATGACTTCCAGTTTTGGAAGCTACAACAGAGCTAAAGTGGTAGCCAATAAAATTGATGCTCATGCTCCTGTAGACGGAAAAGCCATTGCCGTTCCTCACGATTGGAATGAAACAGGAAATGCTGCCGGAGGAATTATGAGTAATATTAAAGATATGACTGCATGGGCAGACTGTCTTTTAAATAATTTCACCACTAAAGACGGTAAGAAACTCGTTTCAGATAAAAATGTACAACAGTTATGGAGCTTGCAGATTCCGGATAGAGTTGCTTTAAAGAATCCTTATGACACCAGCTTTTACGGGTATGGTTTAGGATGGTTCCTGAGCGATGTGAAAGGACATAAACAGATTCAGCACACAGGAGGTCTTATCGGAACGGTTACGCAATTTACTTTGATTCCGGATCTGAAGCTGGGCATTGTAGTACTTACCAACCAGCAGTCCGGAGCTGCTTTTAATACAATAACCAATACGGTAAAAGATTCTTATTTAGGTGTTGCGGATAGAAACTGGCTGAAAACCTACGGAGAAAGAATGTCCAAAGTAAATGCCGATTTCGATAAACAGAAAAAAGAGGCTTTCGCAAAATCTGAAGCATTTAAAAAAGATAAAAATCTTCAGCCAAAAGCTGAGCAATTCACAGGGAAATATAACGACCAGTGGTTTGGAGATGTTGAAATCTCACAACAGGGGAATACCTACAGAATTGTCTGTAAAAACTCTCCAAGATTGAAAGGGGAGCTGCTTCCTTATTCCAACAATTCGTTTATTGTGAAATGGGATGACAGAAGCTATGATGCAGATGCCTACATTATTTTTAAGTATGATGAAAACGGAAAAGCAGAGTCCGCCGAATTAAAACCGATTTCAGATGTCACCGATTTCAGCTTTGATTTTGATGATCTGAACTTGAAAAAAATATAAGGCTAAATGGCAAAAAAGCAAAATTGCTTTCCATAATACTTTAGTTAAGAGTTAAAACAAAGAGCTTCAACACATGCTGAAGCTCTTTGTTTTTATATAAAATTTGGTGTTACTCTTTGATGAATTTCTGGATAACATCACCAATCTGGATGATGTAAACGCCTTTTGTAAGCTGGCTTACGTTAATAGAGTCTCTTTCCATTTTTCCTGAAAGCACAAGGTTTCCAATCATTCCGAATATCTTATAATCTTTTGCAGGAGCATTCTTAACCGTTATTGTTTCTTTTGCCGGATTAGGATAAAGAGACATGGTATTTTCACGCTTCTTGTGATCTGAAACGGATAAAGCGGATAAATCTGCTTTTAAAAGTGTACCTGCGAAAAAGTCTGTCACATAAATGATACTGCCTTTTACCGTTAATCCTGAAGGATAGTCAAACCCGGTTGAAACAAGCCCTGTTGATACTGTAGGGTTAGCTTGTGCATAATTAATTTTGGATACTTTGGAAGCTCCGGCTTCACAAACAAAGAGTTCTTTTCCATAATGCGTAAGCCCCGATGGATAACTTAATCCCTGCGCCACTACTGTAGGTGAGTTGAACGTATTTAGCTCAAATTTTGAAATCTGGCTTGCAAATCGTTCCGTATAAAAGATTTCATTCCCGATAATCTCTATTTCGAAAGGAGATTGGGCAGGTGTTACATCAATCAGTTGAGGAGTAGGCTGGGTTACATCTATTTTAGCGATTTTGTTATCCCCTTCAAGTGCCATATACAAGTCGTTTCCGAGAAATTCAAGACCTAGCGGGCTGCTTATTCCGGTTAAAACCACTTCCGCGGTTTGGTGAGGAGCACTAAGATCCACCTTTGAAAGTCGGTCTCCTCCAAATTCTGAGATGTAAAGGATATTATCTTTCAGTGCCAGACCATAAGGACGGTTTACGCCTGTTACCACATCCACCGGAGGAATACTTGGATCATCAATATTCACTTTGATGACTTTATCAAGATAATAAACACCAATGTACATGTTGCTGCCGTCTATCACCATTGGATTTGGGGTATTCAGATTATCAATCAATACATTGGCTGTTGCCTGCGAATACATTTTGTTTCCTGCTAACAGAAAAACAAAAAGAAAGAAATAAAGTTGTCTTTTCATTTTATTTTTATTTAGAATAATTAAAAGTTTGACAAAAGTACTTTATTAAAAATAAAATCATTCAGGTTCTGATAAAAATCATAAACAAAGAATTGGTGAAATATCCAAAGAGAGCTGTTGAAATAGATACTGCTTAGCTTCGTATTTTAGGAGCTTTTATTGAAATGAATTGATGAAATTGAATTGGGAATATTTTTCGAGCTATTTAAACAGATTAAAATCCTGCTGGGCACGTGAGAGCTCAGAATTGAGATGCTGTTTTTCAAAAAACTGCTTCAGATCCGTTAAACGTTTTTGGTGATCATATCGCAGACTGGCGTTTAGTTTCAGTTGACAAAGAGAGCATGCTCTTGCAAAATGAAAATCTGTTTCGGGAAGGGTATTGGTTCCGTTCATGACGCAGTTGGCATTCAGACAGTGGCTGATTCCGAACATGTGCCCGATTTCGTGAGAACTTATTTTAATCAGTCTTTCCAGACTTTCATTAAAATTAGATGCAGAAAGATTGCCATCGGAAAAACGGTATAAGGAAGTTACGCCCGTACCGGTTTCATAAGATGCCATTCCGAACACATAATTCCATTCAGGTTTTGGGAAAAGATCTTTTTCTGTGATTCCCATGAGAACAAGGGCGTCTTCAGGTTTTCTTTTAATCAGAAGGCTGTCCAGAACATAGCCTGCCAGAATCTGTTCCTGGCCGTACTTAGAGATTCTTCTTGCTGATTTTGGGAATACAGAATTAGGTAAAACCGGAAGTATTTTCACTTCCAGCTGGAAATACTTGCTCAGATATTCCCTGGTAAGTTCTATTTCCTTTTTCTGAAGTGTATTGAATTCTCCGACAGGCTGAAGATAGATCGTATTCTTTCCGGGTTCAGGTTTTATCTTCTTCAGTTTTTGAAAATCTTCAAAAGTCTGGATTTTTTCATCGTGGGCATATCTCCAGTCGCCGGGACGGGCTTTAGAAAGCTGAACATCATTTAAGGAAATGGTTTCAATATAGGATTTCTCCTTTTTATGACAAGAAAAAAAGAGTAGAAGAATAAACAGATAAAAAATAGAGGAATTAAATTTTCCCGGGTTCATAAAAGAAAAGAAGTTTCTTTTTGGCTCCGTCAAATTCGGACCACGAGTTGCAGTCTATTTCAAAACCGGCCACTCCGCAGGTAGGAAAATGAAAAATATCTTCCGAGATAGAATTCGCAAAATTGGAAATTCCGTTGTTATGGGAAAAAAAAGCAACAGAGCTTACACTGTCATCCAGATCATAGATAACAGATTCGAAATTTCTTTCTGAGGGATTGTAGAGTTTGTCTTCCGTTGATATAGTAAGCTGATAGGCCTGATTAAAAATCTTGCATGTATTCAGGGCACGTACCGCCGGGCTGGAAACAAAATAATCAATGGAAATATCATTGCTTTTCATAAATCGGGACATGTTCATAGCATCTTTCAATCCTTTGTCTGCCAAAGGTCTGTCAAAATCCTCCGTTTCTTCCGGCCAGTCGCTTTTCGCATGTCTTACGAGGATGAGTTTCTTCATATTTTCGTTTTTTGGAAGATTAAAATTATAAAAAAAATAATGGATTAAAACATGATTTTTATAAAAAAACTGCGTTATGAATAAAATCATTAAATTTTACTAAATTTGCACACTTATGGGACAGATCCTTGCAATAGATTATGGAAAGGCACGATGTGGTATCGCTGTAACAGACGATATGCAGATTATTGCCAGCGGGTTGGATACCGTTGAAACCCGTTTTTTGATGGAATTTTTGAAGAAATATTTCACCGAAAATAAGGTTAATGATGTGGTAGTAGGCCTTCCTATAGATTTGAAAGGAAATATTTCCGAAGTGGAGACCGATATTTTAAAATTTATTGAAGAATTTCAAAAAGAATTTGCAGATATCACCGTCCACCGTTTAGACGAGAGATTTACCTCCAAAATGGCTTCTTTTTTTATTTCCCAAAGCGGAAAAAGCAAGAAAAAGAGACAGGAAAAGGGGTTAATAGATAAAGTAAGTGCAACTATCATACTGCAGAATTTTTTAGAACAAAGAATAAGATGATTTTACCGATAAGAGCTTTTGGGGATCCTGTTTTGAGAAAAGTAGGGAAAGATATAGATAAAGATTATCCCGGTTTACAGGAACTTATAGATAATATGTTCGAAACCATGTACAGTGCAAACGGTATCGGGCTGGCTGCACCGCAGATCGGGCTGGACATTCGCCTGTTTGTAATTGACGTAACCCCTCTTGCGGATGACGAAGATTATGAGGATATCAAAGACGAACTGGCTGACTTCAGAAAGGTATTCATTAATGCCAGAATTCTTGAAGAATCAGGGGAAGAATGGAAATTCAATGAAGGATGTCTTTCTATTCCGGATGTAAGAGAAGATGTAAAAAGAAAGGGAACTATTCTTATTGAATATTATGACGAAAATTTTGTAAAACATACAGAAACTTTTTCCGATATTAGAGCCCGCGTAATTCAGCATGAGTACGATCACATAGAAGGCGTTCTGTTTACAGACCACCTGAGCGTGTTGAAGAAAAAACTCGTAAAAGGTAAACTGACGAAGATCTCCCAGGGTGAGGTAAGCATCAATTACAAAATGAGATTTCCAAAATAATTAAGTAAGGATTAAAAAACAAAATAATACAAAGCAAAAAGCCCCGTGCCGATTGCAGAATTTACAAAAAATAAAATTATGCTGTTAGAAAAAATAATTTCAATTTCTGGAAAACCAGGACTTTTTAAATTAGTTTCTCAATTAAGAAACGGTTTTATCATTGAAGATGTTACTAGCAAAAAGAAAGTTAGTATCGGAAACTCCAGCCAGGTGAGTTTACTGGATAATATTGCCATGTTCACGTTCGATAAAGAAGTTCCTTTGTTTGAAGTTTTTGAAAATATTGCTAAAAATTATGATTATAAGGAAGCTATTTCTCACAAATCTTCAGATGATACGCTGAAAGACTTTATGACGGCTTCTCTTCCTAATTATGATACTGAAAGAGTATATGCTTCTGATATCAAGAAACTGGCCCAGTGGTACAACATCCTTCAGAAAGCAGGATACGTTACTCCTGAAAGCTTCGTAAAAGCAGAACCTGAAACATTAGATCCTGCACAGGAAGAAGTAAGCATTGAGAAAGAGGCTCCTAAAAAAGCAGCTCCAAAAGCAGAAAAACCTGCCGCTCCAAAAGTAAAAGCTACTTCTGCAGCGAAAGCAGCTCCAAAGAGTACACACACTAAGAAAGGATAATTTTCCGGACTTTAAAATATAAATCCCTGTCAGAGACTTCTGACAGGGATTTTTTTATAGCTGATTTAAAATGACCCGGAAAGCCTGGAAATTAGCGCTGATATCCTTGGAAGGGTTTTAAACCTTCCAAGGATGATTTCTAAAAACAAACAGAATAAAGACCAAATACACAATGCCTGTGAAATCAAAACCGGATTAATAAAGATTTACCCTAAATTTGCACTACTTTGAATTCTCAGATTATGAATACCAAACAGGAAAAATTAGAAGCTTTCGGAAGATTATTGGATATTATGGACGACCTGCGTGAGAAATGTCCGTGGGATCAGAAACAGAACCTGCAGTCGCTCCGTCATCTGACTCTTGAAGAAACTTATGAACTTTCGGATGCCATCCTGCAGGAAGATTTACAGGAAATCAAAAAAGAGCTGGGGGATGTGCTGCTTCATTTGGTTTTTTACGCCAAAATAGGTTCGGAGAAAGAAAGTTTCGATATTGCGGATGTCATCAATTCTTTAAATGAGAAGCTGATTTTCCGCCATCCGCATATTTACGGAGATACGGAAGTGAAAGATGAAGAAGAAGTGAAGCAGAACTGGGAGAAATTAAAACTGAAAGAAGGAAATAAATCCATTTTAGGAGGAGTTCCGAAAAGCCTTCCGAGCCTGGTAAAAGCATACAGAATTCAGGATAAAGTAAAAGGAATCGGTTTTGAATTCCATGATGCTGAAGATGCCTGGAAAAAAGTAGATGAAGAGATTCAGGAATTTCATGCAGAAACGGATCCTGATAAAAAAGAACTGGAGCTGGGCGATGTATTTTTTTCACTGATCAATTATGCCAGGATATCCGGACTAAATCCTGATTCTGCGTTAGAAAGAACCAACCTGAAATTTATTTCCAGATTTCAGAAAATGGAAAAGCTTGCAGAACAATCAGAGCTGAAACTGGCTGAAATGTCTTTGGAAGAAATGGACGTATTGTGGGAGAAAGCAAAACAAATGTCCTAGATGAAAGTACAGAAACCGGTACATCATAGATTTCAGTATCTGCTGGAATTCAAAAAAACAGAACGAAAATGGCATTTTCCTTTTCTTGCGGCGCTTTGCATCGGAAGTTGCCTCTTCATTGGTTATTTTTTAGGAAAGCCCAACTATGGAAGCTTATCCAGTTTGGGTGCTTTAACGATTTTGTATTTTACATCAGCGCCCATTACCCAGAGGATGGTTCATCTTGCGGTGTGTGCATTCGGAATGGTTTTTTCCTTTACCATAAGTCTGTTTTTCAGTTTTAATGCTTATGCAGCGGGCCTGTCTCTGGGAATTGTTTCTTTTCTGGCTCACTTTATTACGTCTTACTTTAAAATTCCGCCGCCCGGAAATTTTTTCTTCATTATGCTGGCGGCTATGGCAAGTACCTACCAGTTTGATTTGGAAATGATTCCTACAAGAGTGGGACTGGTAGCTATGGGAGCCATCTTATCCTGTACATTTGCTTTTCTGTATTCTGTTTTCATAGAAAAAGGAGAGGTGTTTTCTATCCCGAGGAGAAGACAATTTAACAAAAGAAGATATACCAAATTTGTAGAAAGCACCATCATTGGTTTTTTTATGATGTTGACGCTGATTGTCGGTCATCTTCTGAAATTTGAAAATACCTACTGGATCTCCATCGCGGCTGTAGCCATTATACAAGGCCGCAATTTTGAACATGTCCGCCAGCGGAATATGCACAGAATTCTTGGAACCTTTATTGGAATAGGTTTTGCATGGCTCATCCTGTTGTTTGATCCTGCGAAAATAGAGATGATCATCATCATTACGGTACTTCAGTTTATCATAGAGCTGCTTATTGTAAGAAATTATGGCTTTGCCGTGATCTTCATAACACCGCTCACGATTCTTCTGACGGAAACCGGAAGCCTGGTTCATCATCAAGTGGAAAACCTGATGCATGCAAGACTTCTGGATACAATTATTGGAAGTTTGATAGGTCTTTCGGCTGGTTTTTTTCTCAATCATCAGCAGATTATTAATAACTTAGAGAAAAATATACGGTACTCGTATGTTCAGTTTAAAAAATTAAAAAAATAGCTATGCTGCGTATTCTTACTATATCCGCTTTTTTACTATGGAGCTGTAACCCAAAAGCTCAGGATTCTCCTAAAACAGATGATCTGAAAGTAGAATTCCCGTTGCCTAAAAAGCTCAAGGAAGTTTCAGGAATTGCCTTGTCTCAGGATCAAAAGACAATCTGGGCCATAGAAGATCAGGGAAATAAAAATGTAGTGTATGGTCTGGATCTGCAGGGCAAGCTCATAGCAGATGTTCAGGTGGAAAATGCTGAGAATAATGACTGGGAAGATATTACAAAAGATGCTCAGGGAAACATTTATCTCGGAGATTTTGGAAATAACGACAACATGAGACAGAATCTGGCTATTTTAAAGCTGGATTTAAAAGATACTGCTCAAAAAACGACCAAAGCTATCCAGACAACAAAGTTTCATTACGAAGGACAAACCGAATTTCCTCCTAAAAAGTCAGACTGGTTGTATGACTGTGAAGCTTTTGTAGAGATGAATGGTAATTTCTATCTTTTTACCAAGAACAGAAGCAAGGGCTTTGACGGAACTTTCCTGGTATTTCAGGTTCCTAACAAAGAAGGAGATTTTGAAGCTAAATTAATAGGAAAACTGAAGCTGGAAGGGAAGTACAGCGATGCAGCCATCACTTCTGCAGCTATTAACAGCAGTCAGGATAAGATTGTTCTGCTTACCCACAAAAATATTCACATTCTTTCCGGGTTTACGGCGGACAATTTCAATGCTGCAGGAATTGAAAAGATTCCTTTCAATCACAATTCTCAAAAAGAAGCTGTTGTTTTCCTTGATGATAAAACCTTACTGATTGCTGATGAAAAAGATAAGGATACAGGAGGAAATGTATATAGATTTGAATTTAACCCTCAAACCAAATAATGGTAAAAGGGTTAAAACCAATAAAATTCTTACGGAGTAAGATAGGAAATATGGATGTTTCCTGCTGATAATCTGAAATTCTGAGTATACACGCAGCGTATTCTGAAAGTATCATCAGTATTAAAATACGATATGGAAGAAAGATTATGATACACGGCCAGTGTACGTTCTCCATGTCCTGTAGACATTGAAGCCAATGTAGTTGTAGCCGGTGAAACCTTCTGAATAGTAGATTTTGCTGTTCCTGCTGTGTATCCGTTTCCGTTTAGGCTCAAATCGTAGGTGATATAAGGAACAATATTGTAGTATCCTGGTTTTATTACAGTAAATAATCCCGTAGTGGAATTGTACTTCAGATAGGTATTGTCTATTTTGTTGCTCACATTATAAACATAGTTCTGTGTATAACTATCATGAGTGCTTACCGGGTTACTTCCGGTTCCTGTATAGCTGCCGGAGCTGGGATTGATATCGGTTTTATTGCCGACAAATACAACTTTTAAGAAGTTTTGGGATTCGATAGTACCCCAGGTTGGTGCAGCTCCCGCTCCGTTTGACATTAAGACTTCACCCCGGTTACCCGAGTTGCCTCTTGTTTTGGCATTACCGCCCACATTAAAATCTTTGACTACCTGAAGACTTCCATTGACATGTAAGGTACTTTGTGGTGTTGGTGTTTCAACCCCAACTTGCGCAATGACATTTGAGGACATGGCAATGAATGCCATGTATAATAGCGTTTTTTTCATCCAATAGTTTGTTTTTGTTGAAATAATTTAAAAAACAAATATAAATCCTTTTTAAAACATCAAATTTTTAAAAGATATACAAACATATTGGTGTATGAATGCTTTCGATGGAAGCAATGAAAAATATGAATTGATTTTTTTAATTGTATTTTGTTTATTTATGCTGATTTACAAATAGATAGGCCTTATTTTTAAATTTACTTTATCTTAAAGATAATGAATAAAAGGATATTTTCAACCTGTTGATAGGTAGAATTTAATGGATATAATAAAAAGGATAAATCTGTTTAAAAGGTCATTCCCACACCTGCAGAAATTCTGCCTCCATCTGAGCCGTAGAAATAATTCAGCCTGGCAGAGAAGGTCTCCACCACACTCATCCAGAAGCCTGCGCCTACGGACTGGTGCCATTTCCTGGAGTCTTCGTTGTCATTCCATACACGCCCGATATCATAACCTACAAGAACTCCCATATTGGCAGGAACAATATTATTTCTTACCCTGCCGAAATCCCATCGGATTTCAGAATTGTTGGTGAAATATGATTTTCCGGAGAATCTGTCATTTCTGAACGCCCTCATTCCATTATTTCCTCCTATGGCCGCGGCCTGATAGAATTCAAAATTATTATTACTGATCCACATGGCGTTACTGGAATTAGCCAGTACAAAATTTCCTCTCTTGTCAATTCTGTGGTCTATGGTCAGAGTTCCGTTCAGAGTGAAGAAATTTCTTTCCGTATTGGCAAGATTAGCTTTCCAGTCTGCATTTAATAATAACTCAAGACCCAGAGTAGGGAAGGCGTTGTTATCTAAATTTTTGAAGCTGAAGGTATAATTGGCTCCTGCAAACTGCTGGCTTTTGAACACTTCAGGCCTTACATCCGGAGACTGATCTATAAAGCGGTCTCCTTTGCGCTGTACCTTATTGTCCTCAAAAGTCAGTTGGAACTGATGCTGAAGATTCAGCCAGCTTTTTTTGGAGATAGACGGAGCAAAATTGAATTTTGAGATTCTGGCCCTGTTGTATTCTCTTTCAGTATCTTCTTTGTCGTAATCACTTTCGTTGGACAATCCGAAGAAATTTTTTGCAAACCGTGGTGTGGTATAAGCTGCATCAATATTGAAATCCCATCCGGAAATTGCCTTTTTGAAAATTCCTTTGTAGGCAACATTAAACCCTCCGGTTGCCGTATAAAAATTAGCTTTAAGACTATGCTTTTGCGTATAAGGATCACGGATGAAATTATTGACCGTGTAATTAGCCAGGAAACCTATGATCACTCCATCATCCGGATTGTAATCTATATTCGGGTAACCTGCAAAAAAATTATATTTCGGATGTTTGTAATTATAAGTGTTGATATCGTAGTCATCAGAAATATTTTTTGTGGCAGTACGGCCCTTGTAGGTATTTTTCTGAGACTTGAAATCATAAATTTTTACACTTTTTCCGTCTGCAATATTGTAGGTGTCATGATTGTAGCCACCAATCAGTCTGATGTTCATCTTAGGTCTTCCTTCCCCGGAAACTTCATAAATATCATCATCTTCAAGACCATAAATCCAAAGCTCCTCCGTTTTGGAATCCTCATAGGTTTTCTCGAAAACAAGCTCCGGATTTTCTTTGTTCTTGTCTAATTTATATTGTTTTACATTCACGGAATGCCCGTTTTTTGTAATCACAAATTTGTCCGGATTCACAGTTCCGGCAAGAGGAACCTTTTTCTGCAATACATCATAATACTGCGCAGCATATTCCTGAAGTTTTGTTTTTCTGGCTTTTAATTTTCTCTGAATATCTGCAATTGTTTCATCCTTTACTTCTTTGGGAAGGTCTGTAAATGCATCATCAATATCTGCATCGGTGAGATGTTCCTGGATATATTGCGCCTGTGCAGTCCATTCTTCCTGCGTAGCTCCTTTTAAAAAGACAAGATCCAGAGGATACGGTTCCATATTCATCCACTTCACATTCTTGATCTCTTCCTTGAAGGTTTTCATGTGGCGGATGGCAGGAACATTCATAATAATCCTGAAGGCAGCTCCATCGTATTTACTGAAAGCCTGATCCCTGTCTTTAGGAATCGGTTTATAAACAGTTTTATCTCCGTCCTGATATTCAGCCCATTTCCATTGGTCTGAATGCCTGTCCCAGTCACCGATCAGCATATCAAAAATCCTTGCTCTGATATACGACTCCCGGTCTACGGAATATTTATAGTTTTTAGAGAAATTTTTCAGAACGTCATCTGTTGAAACAATATCTTTTGCGTTATCAAGTGAAGCCAGAGTTTTTGGATCCGAAGAAAAACGCTCTTCAATCATATACATTTCGTCCCCGTAATTTTCATTGTATTCTCCCAAAGCATATTGCCTCGGAATATAATACAGTTTGGGATTGCTATGGAAGATATTCAGTTTATCAGCCATATTTCCCACTGTAAAAGGAGTAAACGGATGATTGGTAGTATAGAAATCAAGCAGAAACTTTTCAGGAAATGTATTGTTCAGCTCGTTTCCGAATGTATTTTTTTTGAAAGCCATATTGTTAAGAAAACGTACGGCGCTCTTTTTTACTCCGCGCATGACGAATTCCTGACCATCTGCGGCCTTCAGTCTTAAACTGTTCGATTGGTTTCCGCCGCCTTCTCTGAAGGGAGTAAATCCTCCGTTCAGGGAAGCAAGATCTGCGGTAGGAGCTTCCACAGGAATTCCATAATATTTTCTGTAATGTTCGCCCCAAAGCCAACGGTAAACTCTTCCTTTTTTAGTAAGTTCCACGGGATAAACGCTTGAGGTAACAGTTCCCGGAAAAGACTTCGGATAGTTATTCACAAATACATCAGGTTTTGAAATGACGGAAATGTGGGAAAGCTTTTTCAGCTGATTATCCTGAGTAGAGAAATATTCTACATCTGTACTTTGGTCTTTTCTTATATTCAGAACAGCAAAACCGCTTCCTCCGTAGGAAAAATCTGTTTTTTCTGCGATGGTAGCCGGATCAATTTTTGAACCTGCACCACTGACGATCTGTCTGATATTCCGATCTTCGTGATACTGAAGATTATGATCATGCCCTGATACGAAAATAATGTTTTCTTTATCCTGAACGATGCTTTTCAGACGGTTGGCCAGATCAGCATAATGTTGATTATTGATATCTTCGAGACTGGCTCCGGAAGAACTTCTCAGTACATTGATAACGCTTGCCGCAATAGGAACCGGAATTTTGCTTTTCAACGGATAAAGGTGAGCTTTTGCAGAATTAAATCCTGCATGGGTTCCACTGCTGATCACAGGATGATGCAGGGCAACAATGATTTTTTTATCCTGATTTTTAGTCACAAGATCTTTAAACTCCGTGAAGAAATCTTCGCGGGTTTTGATGGTGCAGTTTTTATTTACTCCCGGATATTGATCCCAGTTAACCAAAGCCCATTCGGAATCTATGACGATAAGTTTGATATCTTTCGATAAATTGATATCATCTATACCGCAGGAGTTTTTAGGAAGAAATGCTTTTTTGTCGTTGAGGTAGTTTTTTACAAAATCTTCCTGTAGTTTTAGCCCGTCCAGACCATTATTCCAGTCGTGATTTCCAGGAATAACAAGTGTTTTCCCTTTGAAGTTTTTGGTAATGGCGAGCTGGTTTTCCAGTTTCTGTTTGGCTGCTGCGTACTCCTTGTCTGATTCTTTCGGTAATCCGTTGGGATAAATATTGTCCCCGAGGAAGATCAGCATAGAATTGCTGTCTGCAGAATCCAGTTTATTTTTCAGTAAATTTAATGTGCTCTGTGCCTGGGGTTCCTCTGAATTTCCCGCATCTCCGATCAGGAAAATTTTAAAATCATTCTCCGACTTGATGTCAGAATTTTTAACTTCAAATAAGTTTTTACCCTTTTTTACGTTATATGTTGCGCAGGAATAAAGAACTCCTGCAGATAATACAGCTCTAAAGGCAATAGAAGTATTTTTTAAATGAGTTTTAAAGGATAAATTCATAAATTTACATTAACAAAAATTCAGGGATGAGCATTTTACACAAAGCTAAAGATTATGTCGAAATCTTATTCAAAGATAAGTTATCTTCTGTATACTTTTACCATAATTTTATTCACACGACCTATACGGTAAACAAGGCCGAAGAGATTATGCGGAATACACCTGTTTCCCCGGAAGATCAGGAAAAGGTTCTGCTTGCGCTGTGGTTCCATGATATCGGCTATATAGAATGTGCCCAGAACCATGAAGAAAAAGGAGTGACTATTCTGAGCGACTTTCTGAAGCAGGAAAATTACCCTGAAAATTACATTGAAGATGTTTCTAAGCTCATCTTGGCTACCAAAATAACGTACGAGCCCCAGAATCTTTTGGAGAAAATAGTAAAAGATGCAGATTGCAGCCATTTTGCCAGCCACGATTATAATGATATTTCGGATGCCCTCAGAAAAGAATGGGAGCTTACCAATGTGAGATGTTTTTCCAATGAAGAATGGAATGCCGGAAATCTGGATATGCTCAAAAACAAACACCATTATTATACGGATTACGCAAAGGAAAACTGGGAACCTCTGAAAAAGAAAAATATCAAAAAAATAGAAAAGAAGCTTGAGAAGGAAGAGGATAAAAAGGAAGATAAAAAAGAAAGCCAGGATATTAAAAAGGAGCCTAAGGATCCGAAATCTGACCGAAGCGTAGATACTTTATTTAGAGTAACACTGAATAATCATACCCGCCTGAGCGATATTGCAGACAGTAAAGCGAATATTCTTCTTTCCGTTAATGCAATCATTATTTCAGTCTGTCTTTCCGTATTGGTTCCCAAGCTGGATACGCCTAAAAATGCGCACCTGATCATTCCGAGTTTTGTATTGCTGCTTTCAAGTGTTCTGACGATTATTTTTGCTATCCTCTCCACAAAACCGAATGTCACGAAAACCAGTTTTACGGCACAGGATATTCAGGAAAGGAAAGTAAACCTTCTCTTTTTTGGAAACTTTCATCAGATGCTTTTCAACGATTATCATGATGCCATGAAAGACCTTATCAAAGACAGGGATTACATCTACGATTCTATGGTGAAAGACCTGTATTTCCTGGGAAAAGTTCTGGACAGAAAGTATAAACTCTTATCGGTAACGTATAAAATATTTATGGCCGGAATTATTCTTTCCGTGCTTTCTTTCGGGTATGCTTTTCTTACCCTTTAATTAAAAAATAGATACAGATGATTGTCAGACAGCGTACCAATTGGCTGAAAATGTTGTTTATATGGAGAGGATCTGTGCTGAAGAAAATTGTGGTGCAGCTGAGTGTTATTTTACTGTTTTCACTTTCCATTTATTATTTTAAAGGAAAGATATTTGATTATAAAGTTCATCTTAATCCTACCATTTTTACGCTGATTGGCCTTGCATTGGCTATTTTCATGGGATTCTGCAATTCCGCGAGCTATGACCGTTTTTGGGAAGGCCGGAAACTCTGGGGAGCTCTGGTGATTGAGACCAGATCTTTTACCAGACAGATTTTATCGTTAGTTAATGATCCGTCACCGGAAGCTAAGGAAGAAAAGGAAAAGATCATCAAAATGATATCAGCATTCTGCTGGGCGCTGAATTATCAGTTGAGAGATAAAACGGGAACGGAACATTTAACGAGGCTTCTTTCTCCGGAACAGGCAGAGCAGCTGAAGGATAAAAAATTTATTCCAAGCATTATCCTGGGCTTCATCGCAGACTGGCTGAATGAGCAACAGCGAAAAGGAAATATGGATACTATCGTTATGACTTCTATGGATCATCAACTGAATCAGTTTTCCGGTATTTCCGGAGGATGTGAGAGAATCTATAATACACCGTTACCTTTTGCCTACAGCGTTTTGCTTCACCGTACGGTATATCTGTACTGCTTCTGGCTGCCTTTCGGGCTGGTAGACAGTCTGGGATGGATGATGCCTCTGATTGTTCTTTTGATCAGCTACACGTTTATCGCTCTGGATGCCATTATCCAGGAAATTGGAGAGCCGTTTGGGGAAGAAGAAAATGATCTTGCGCTAAACAGCATGTGCAGAACCATTGAATACTCTATTTTCGAGCAGGCAGGAATTCCCCAGGGCGAGCTTAAAAAGCCGGATTCTTATTTTATAGATTAAATTTTCAAAAAACATCGCAAGAGTGAACGGAAAATTTAGAAATATTCCGTGAAAACATCGTACCCATATCTGGCGATCATCAGAGAAACTACGACAAGGAAGATCTTCCGGACAAAACCATTTCCTTTTTTTAGTGCCAGACGGCTTCCGATGAAACTTCCTGCCACATTAAAAAAAGCCATCATCAATCCAATTCCTAATATATAATGCCCCTGTCTGATGAAAACGGTAAGTGCAGATATGTTGGTCAGGCAGTTAATCACTTTGGCATAAGCTGATGCCATTACAAATTCGAAACCCAGTAGAAAAACAAAGCCTAAGATGAAAAAACTTCCGGTTCCGGGACCGAATATTCCGTCATAGAAACCTACTACAGCACCAATAACGGATCCCAAAATCATTTGTTTTAATGGCGTTAATGTTTTAGTCTGAACGGTTCCCAACTGCTTTTTTTTATAAATATAGACCATCATTACGATCAGAATCACCAAAATAACAGGCTTTAAAATTTCTGTCCTGATAATGCTGACCACCTGAGCTCCTAATAAAGAAGCAATGAATGCAAAGATGGAAACCACAAGCAGCAAAGAATAATTAAAACGTATTTTCCTGGTATATTGACTGGCCGCAACCGTTGTTCCTGATAAAGCCGCAATTTTGTTGGTTCCGAAAATAGTAGCCACCTGAAGATTGGGGAAAGCAATAAGTAATGCAGGAATCTGTATCAGTCCGCCACCACCAACCACGGCATCAATAAAGCCGGAAACAAAAGCAATTAAAGATAAAGAAATCAAAAAAAGAAGGGAATACTCAGCAAAAAACGAATGGAGATCCATAGAGAAGGAATAGTTTGAGAATGAATATCTGGTTTATATTTCACGTTCAAAGATAGACAATAGTTTCTCCTCCGGATGCATGATTGAGATTAAAATAAACCAATAAAAATATAATCATTTGAAATGACGGAACTGATAAAAAAACTACGTGTAAGTAATCATTTACATCAATGAAATTCTCAATGCCAGCAGTCCTGTGATGCCCTGAAGATCCTCAACTTTCAAAAATTCTACATCATTCTGAAGAATTCCTTTTTTCTGAAGCTTACTGATGTATTCCAGGTATTCCTTTTGGTTTTCCATACCGAAATACACAATGGTCACTTTCCCGGGACAGGTTATTCTTTCCGATGAATCTTTGATATGGGCTTTGTCGAGACGTTTTTTTACAATTTCATAATAAGAATTATAAGCACCATCTACATCAAAGCGTTTCTCATCCATTCTGAAACGGATGTCAATTTTTTCATTATAAACAAAGATCAGCGAAGCAATATCCAGCTGAATGGGAAGATCACGCTTGAAATTCTGAAATTCCCGTTCCATATGGCAGGTCGTTTTCAGCTGCCAGTATCTTAACTGATGTACTACTTTTGGTGTGTAGCTAAGATCCGGGGCGATATTAGGTCCGATATAGAGATTATGCTCTACACCATCGGATTTGAATCTTTCATAGTAGTGAGGGAAAATCTGCTGGGCTTTTACCTGACCTTCATCCAGCATATCTGCCAGTTTTCTGTTGACCAGAGTGATGGAATCGTCCAGACTTTTTCTGTTCGCATAAAATAAATCGGTTTGAACAAAGACCTGCAAGAAATAGTCTTTAATTTTTTCCTTTATTTCGGGATCTGTTTTCAGCTCAAGCTTTCCCTGAAGATACAGATGAACTTCTTCTCTCAAAAATCTTTGAAGACGTTGTTCTGTATCAGCTTTGATCTCGTTGTTCAGTTCATTTTCGAAAAGTTCCAGGGCCAGCAGATATTTTTCTGAATCGGAATTGATCATGGTGAAAATATCGTGAAGACTTTCCAGCTGTTGGTTGAGGTCCTCCAGCATCAGATTGAAACGTTTGTCGGAAGAAGAGCGGATATCGGAAAATCCGAAGAGCGGAGTCAGATTTTTAAAAGAGATCTGTTTCAGCGTATACATTTTTTTCCCCAGCCATGCATTGAAATACTTCTCTGCCTCATTTCTGAATTTCCATACCACACTATTATGGATGGAAGTATATTCTCTTTGAATGATGGCTTCAATCTGATAATTTTTTTCAAAACTGAATCTGTTCAGTGAGAAAAGGATCATATCGGTGAAAAACTCCATTTTTTTTAGCTTCAGTCCATTGAAGCTATTGGCTTGAGGAGACGTAAATTCCATGATGGCCAAAAGTTCATTATCCTTCATAATAGGAATGACCATAAAACTGTTGATATGGTTATCCTTTAAAATACTGAAAGAAGGAAGTGCTTTGATATTATCATCCAGGTTGTTTACATTCGAGATCACAATAGGTTTGGAATTGTGATTGATATTAGTGAATGTATTTTTTCGGGTTTCTTCATCAAATGCATTGATCCAAAAGTCGAGTACATGATGGGTGAAAACGTTTTCGTAAATAGGCAGTCTTCCCAGCTTCTGATCTTTTTTATCAAACAACATCAGCCCGAAATTAAGTTCCGGGACATCAAAATAAGATTTGAAAATTTCAACCAGATTTTCGTTGGGACTCAGATCTTCCGGGTCGATCTCGATCATACTGGATTTCAGGTCAGATAAAGCAACTTCGGATGTACAGTCTACCAGCGAAATAATGGTAAAACCCTTCAATATCCATGATTTTGAAGGGAAATATTTCTTCCAGAGCTTGAAGTCGTCCAGATTTTCAAGGAGCATATCAACCACCTCTTCAGACGGGATTTTTGCCTCTTCAGTAGGATAAATATCTGTAAAATCTGAATTGATTGTAATTTTGTAGTGTTTCATGATTCCCTGCCGGTTCGGGATATCATAATACAGAGGAATTGTGGTTTTAATATCTTTTTTGAAGTGAATCTGAATAATGATACAACAGCAGAATACGTAAAATTCTTCATCATCTATATTTCTCAGCTCTATTTCAAAATCTTTTCCGGCATCTTCAAGAATATCCGTAAATCTCTGGGTATAATTAAAAGTAACATTAGACATCGGAATACTCGCTGCTTTTATTTCATTGTGAGTAAGACCGGTAGGAAAGAGATCCGAAAGGAGCAGCCTGATGAGGTCTTCATGTTTTTCAATAAATGAAATATCCTGAAAACCTTCTTTCAGTTCCTGAAAATTTTTTGTTCTTTCGAGTAATGATTCAGCATAGTTGACACGATATTCCAAACGGTCGTTGTACCGGATATGTTCTAAAACATCCAAATATTTTTTGAATGAAATATATACCTGAAAAGGGGAGTCATTTTTGTAAAAATCGGTCAAGAGCTGAAATTTATAGTAAAGTTATGAAAAAAACAGAACTTCCAAATGGGTCTGAAATTGGTGAAAATAATCTGTTATAATTACTATGTTTATTTTTCTTAAACAATAAGTAGAAATAAATAAAATATTAATGGCTACTTCTTTTGTTTCTAAAAAATTCTGCAGTTTTGCGGAAAAGATTAGGATAAAATTCTGAAGTTCCGATCTTTAATTCTCTGGTTACAGGAAAGAGAAATTTCATTAAAGGGATAGAGAATATAAGGGCGAAAGGGAGAACGAACATTCTGTAGTTCGGAGTATCTTTTTGGTCTTTATTGATGAAAAATACCAGGGTTGCGATGAGCAGAGCGGTAAGTAGGGTGATAAAGATTTTTTTCATAGTGATTAATGTTATTCAAATGTAGCTGTTTTCCCGCAGATTTAAAATAGAAATTGAATTGGGATGTCTTTTTATTTTATTGTAAAAGTGATTTTTTAGCATTGATTTTCTCGCTGGAATGAGTATTGTGAAATTTTTTTCATAAGCTCAACGAAAAAACTCTCAATAATACGATTGTAATGGGCTAAGTATCCTTGTCAAGGCTCTGAATCTTGACAAGGATTTCAGGTAAGTTTCAACCTTTTTTCTACATAAATTCAGTGCATCTGGTTTTATGAGAGGTCACAAAAAAAGCACAACCGGAAAGTTGTGCTTTTTTAATATCGTAGAAACGGATTTTATAATCCGAACTGTCTTGCAAATAAGTCAGGGAAAACACCCAGAAGAATAATGGATACGATAACAAATACCGCAACAATATTGTACGTAAGGGTTACTTTTTCTGAAGATTTGAATGTAGATTCTTTGAAGAAGAACATCGCAATAATCAGTCTTAAATAGAATGCAATAGAAAGTGCAGAACCTAAAACAGCAACCAGTACAAGGAAAGCGGCACCATTCATCGCCTGGGAGAATAGAGCAAATTTACCCATGAAACCTGCTGTTAACGGAACTCCAGCCATTGAAAGCATAGAGATTGCCGCAGCAGTTGCCAATAAAGGCTCTGTTTTAGCCAATCCTTTGAAAGCTCCGAAAGAAGTTTCTCTTTTCAATTTCTCTACCCAGATCAGACACATGAAAACTCCCACGGTTGATAATGAATAAGCGAACAGATAAAATGCCAGGTTGTAGGTCGAAAGGCTCGTCATTCCGAAGAAAACCAATCCGATGTATCCTGCGTGAGATACGGAAGAGTAAGCCAGCATTCTTTTAGCATTGGTCTGGGCAAGACCCATAACGTTTGCCAGAAGAAGAGTAATAATAAGGAATACTCCCAATACATTGATCCATTCGTGGGTAACGCCTGCAAAACCAATCGTCATTAATCTGAATAAAGCAAAGAATCCTGAGATCTTTACCACACTCGCCATAAATGCCGTGATCAATGAAGGAGAACCTGCGTACACATCCGGGCTCCACATATGGAAAGGGGCTAAAGCTACTTTGAATGCCAATGCACAAAGAATCAGTAAGACTCCTAAGATGAACATGACGTCTGTAGCGTGGGCCATTCCGAAATCGTGGATTTTATAGAGATCAAAGCTTCCCGCACTTCCGTAGATAAATGCAATTCCGAACAGTAAGAAACCTGTTGCAAAAGCACCCATCAGGAAATATTTAATCGAAGCTTCGTTTGATCTTAAATCAGTTTTGTTGGCTCCGGCCATTACATATAAAGGAATGGAAAGAATTTCTACTCCTAAGAAAAGAGTAACTAAATTCTGGAATCCGAAAAGAACGATCCCTCCGCATAGTGCAAAAAGCATCAATGCATATAATTCTGACTGGTGGCTTCTGTGGTTGCTGAATGCAAAACCTCCCAAAAAGAATAACAATAATGTTGTTACAATAGATATTTTGGTGAAAAGCGCAGTATTTGCGGTATACTCATACATATGTCTGTACTTTTCGAAGAAAGCACATTCCGGTAAGAAGCTTACGTATAAAGCGATAATCAATCCTAAAATCCCAATGTATCTTGCGAATTTTCCCTGTTCAAAAACTCCTGAAAATAACGCAACAACTGCCGTTAGGAAAACAATAATTAAAACACTCATAATTTATATTTGAGATGTGAGACTTGAGAGATGAGGCAAGATTTCTGATGACTCATTTCTTAATCTCTTAATTTTTTAATTTTTAAATCTTTTAATCTTCTAATTAGCCATTGACGTGTAGATAAACTTCACTGAACTGCCTACCATATCAATTACCGGCTGCGGGAATATACCCAACAGGATAACAAATACAGCTAAACTCGCCAATACAGAAAATTCCACAGCGGATAAATCTTTTGCTGTACTTAAAACGGCTTCGTCTCCTTCACCGAACATTGCTTTTCCGTAGAATCTCAATAAATACACTGCACAAAGAATTACTGTAAGACCGGCAATTACTGCTGCCAATCCGTTAAAATCATAAACAGATTTTAGCAGAATAAATTCCCCGATGAAACCGTTCGTCAATGGAACTCCCATTGAACCTAATATAATGATCAGGAACAATACCGCAAATTTAGGGGCTACTTTTGCCAAACCTCCCATTTGTCTGATATCTCTTGATTTAAATCTCTTGTATAAAATATCGCAGCAGTAGAATAGTCCCACCACGTTGATACCGTGTGCAAATGTCTGTACCAATGCTCCTTCAGCTCCTTCCACATTGAAGGTTCCTCTTAACGTGATCACGGCAGAAGCGAAGATCCCCGCTACCATTAATCCTACGTGAGAGAAAGAAGAATAAGCAATGATTCTCTTCATATCGGTCTGGATGATTGCAATTAATGCTCCGTGAACAATTCCTACAATAGCCAGAATAATAACGATCTGTCCTGAAATTCCTGCAATAGGAAGCGGAGTGATTGGAAGAAGATAACGCATTACCCCGTACACTGCCATTTTCAGCATGATCCCTGATAAAAGCATAGATCCCTGAGTAGGAGAGTAGGTATACGTATCCGGCTGCCATGTATGGAAAGGGAATACCGGTAATTTCACTGCAAAAGCAAAGAAAATAAACCAGAATACCACCGTCTGCTGTACTTCGTTAAGCTGAGCGTTGTATAAATCTGTTAAAGCGAATGATGCAGAGTGGTTGTACACATAGATCAGTCCGGCTAACATAAACAGTGACCCAACGAATGTATAAACGAAGAATTTCGTAGTGAATTCAAATCTTTTGTTTTCCTGGCCCCAAAGTCCGGCAATAAACCAGATCGGAATCAGGGTTACTTCCCAGAAAATGTAGAACAACAGTCCGTCTAAAGAGGTAAACACCCCTACAAGACCGAACTGCATCAGCAGAATCAGACCATAGAACGTATTTCTGTAGCTTACGTTTTCGTTAAAAGAAGATAAAATGATAATTGGCGTTAAAATATTGGTCAGTACCAAAAGCAGCAGGCTCATTCCGTCTATTCCGAAATGAAGTGAGCTTTTAATAAACTGTGACCAAGGGTAATTGATCTCGTGCTGCAATACACTGTCTACCGTTGGATTAAAATCAAAATCCGCTACGATGTAGAACGTGATAAGCATTTGAATCAATGCAATTCCCAGCGCCAAATATTTGCTGGACTTATCTTTCCAGACAAAAACTAATCCCGAACCTACTAGAGGTAATAGTAATAATGTTAATAATAAACCAGACATTATTGTAATATAAAGTTAACAATCAGTATAATTCCCACAGCTAAAGACATGATAAGAATATAAGTCTCTACATTTCCGTTTTGGATACGCTTCATAGCTTTTCCGCTGTCTTCAGCACCTTCGCCTACAAAGTCTACAAAACGGTCTAAGATTCCTTTATCAAACATCTTTCCTCCTCGTCCTAATCCTTCAACAGTTTTTACAATTAATGCATTGTAAAGTTCGTCTACATATAGTTTTTTAGCAGAAAGCTTTTCCCATCCGGTATAGTTTTCTTCTGCAAGAGCCATCTTTTTCTTTTTCACGTAGGTATTTTTTACGATGAACCATACGGAGAAGAACATTAATACGGTAGCTCCTAATAATATCATTTCAGTACCAAACGGAACTCCCGAAAGAGTAGCTTCCATCTGGCTGTAGCTTTGCTCGGTAAGAACAGGTTTCAGCCATTCCATTAATTTTGCATAATGACCATGTCCGATGAAGTGAGGAAGGTTAATGAAACCTCCAAGTACAGAAAGGATAGCCAGTACGATCAACGGAAGGGTCATATTAGACGGGCTTTCGTGTAAGTGGTGTTTCTGGTCTTCCGTACCTCTGAATTCTCCGTGGAAAGTCAGGTAATACAGTCTGAACATATAAGTGGCCGTCATAGCTGCTAAAACAAATAAGATCACCCAGTAGATTGGATTTTTAGCGAAAGCAGCTACTAAAATTTCGTCTTTAGAGATCATCCCTGATAATAGAGGGAAACCTGAGATGGCTAATGTTCCGATAAGGAAAGTAGCGTGAGTAATTGGAATGTATTTTTTCAGACCTCCCATGAAACGCATGTCCTGTTCGTTGCTCATCGCGTGGATTACAGAACCTGCTCCCAAGAATAATAATGCTTTGAAGAATGCGTGCGTCATTACGTGGAACATCGCTGTAGTATAAGCTCCCAATCCTAAAGCAATGAACATAAATCCAAGCTGTGAAACGGTAGAGTAGGCCAATACTTTTTTGATGTCGTTCTGACGAAGTGCATAGAATCCAGCCAAAGCAGCGGTTAAGAATCCGATGAATAAAATTCCTCCCTGAACGGTTGGTGCCAAAGTGAATAAGAAATTTGATCTTACCACCAAATAGATACCAGCCGTTACCATCGTTGCCGCGTGGATCAACGCTGATACAGGAGTTGGTCCCGCCATTGCATCCGGTAACCATGTATATAAAGGAACCTGAGCAGATTTACCGGTAGCTCCGATAAATAAACTGGCTGTAATAAATATAATTACGGTTCCGTCTAATTCAAATTTTGAAGAGTTCTGTGCTACAGTAAGGTAATCCACTGCATTGGTCTGAGAGGCAATCATAAAGATACCGATCAGTAGGGCAAGGTCACCAATTCTGTTCATAATGAAAGCTTTTCTTGCTGCTTTACCGTATTCTTCATTGGTATACCAGAATCCGATCAACAGGTAAGAACAAAGTCCTACACCTTCCCATCCGATGAACAGGATCAGGTAGTTGCTTCCCATTACTAACAATAACATAGAGAAGATGAAAAGATTCAGATAAGTAAAGAACTTATAGAAACCTTTGTCGTGGCTCATGTATCCGATAGAATATAAATGAATCAATGATCCGATACCTGTAATGATCATCACCATCATTAATGAAAGCTGATCGATCTGGAATCCGAAATTGATCTGAACTCCGTTTACTCTGAACCATTCAAAAGCCTTTACAATGACAGGCTGGCTTTCGGAATCGAATTTCATGAAAAGGCTTACTGCGATACAGAAAGAGGCAAAAACCATTGCTGTAGCCAAGCTTCCAACAACAATTTTTGGAAGGTTTTTCCCGAATAAACCGTTAATAAGAAAACCTAAAAGTGGTAAAAGTACAATTGCGTATATTAAATTTTCCATTCTTATCCTCTTAATTTATTAAATATACTTACATCCACAGAACGGGTATTTCTATATAGCATAGCAATAATTGCCAGACCTACTGCTACTTCTGCAGCAGCCACCACCATAATGAAGAAAACTAAAAGCTGTCCGTCTCCGTTTCCTTTATAGGCTGAAAAAGCAGCTAATAAAAGGTTTACAGAATTCAGCATAAGCTCTACACAGCCCAAAATAACAATAGCGTTTTTTCTCAGCAATACTCCCAACACTCCCAAACAGAACAATACTGAAGAAAGAATGATGAAATAATTCAGAGGGACGCTTTGTATAAATGTATTTACTTCTCCCATAATTTTATAAATCTTTTTTACCGATTAATACCGCACCTACAATACCTGCCAAAATAAGGATGGATGCAAGCTCAAACGGTAAAACATATTGATTAAACAAAAGTCTGCCCAGATTTTTTGTAAGTCCAACCCCTTTGTCTACATTTTCAACAACAATGTGATTGTCCTGAACGCCTCTGAATACGCCTAAAACCCCAATTAATAAAAGACCGGCTGTAAAAACTCCAACAAATTTTAAAGTATTGTTCTTCTTACTTTCGTCTTGTTTATTAAGGTTAAGCATCATCAGGATATAAAGGAATAATACCATGATGGCTCCTGCGTACACTATAATCTGAATGATTGCCAGAAATTGGGCATTCAGAAGAATGTACATTCCGGCAATTGAAAACATCGTAACAATTAATGACAAAATAGCATAGAGCGGGTTTCTTGCAAAAACAAAATACACTGCACTAGCCACTGCTAAAAACGCCACCAAGAAAAATAAAAACTGATCCATTATTTTACCGCATTTTTTTGTTTCTCGGATTGTCTTGTTGTAATATCAATCCTTTCATTTATTTTTTCAACCAATTTATCTTTTCCATAGATGAAAGATCCTCTGTTGGTTTCTACATCCACCAATCTGTCTGTAAGATAAATGGCAGATTTAGGACAGGCTTCTTCACACATTCCGCAGAAAATACATCTCAGCATATTGATTTCGTATACGGATGCATATTTTTCTTCTCTGTAAAGTCCTTTTTCCTCTTTTGTTCTTTCCGATGCAGTCATTGTAATGGCTTCTGCAGGGCAGGCCACGGCACAAAGTCCACATGCGGTACATCTTTCTCTTCCTTCTTCGTCTCTTTTCAGAACGTGCTGACCTCTCCAGATGGTGGTTCTTGGTTTCTGTACTTCCGGATATGAATATACTGCCGGAGCACCTTTTATCACGGTTCTTACAGCATGCTTAAATGTAATCCCCATCCCGGTAAAAATAGCAGGAAGATAGATTTTTTCAGCAAGGGTCATTTCTTTATTGGAAACAACTTTTGATCTGTTTGTAAGTTTCATTTAATTATAGATGTTAGATGTTAGACGTTAGATGTTAGAAGATGGAAGCAGAAAAATAAAAAAGTATTTCCGGATCACCATATTATCACATCATCACATCATCTCATTTTCAAATTATTCTAGTTGGCAAATGCTAAAATTACAGCACCTGTAATCAATAGGTTTACTAATGCCATTGGGATCAGAGTTTTCCATCCTAAGTGCATCAGTTGATCATATCTAAATCTTGGAAGCGTCCATCTGATCCACATAAAGATCAGAATTCCGATTACCGTTTTCGTTAAAAACGCTACGATACTCAGGATTCCTGCAACGTTTTCTCCCCAGTTCTGAGTAACCCATTCAATTCCAGGATAGTTGTATCCACCGAAGAAAAGAACGACCATGAAAGCATTGGAGATAAACATGTTCACATATTCCCCGAACATATACAATCCTAATTTCATTGAAGAATATTCTGTAGAATATCCTGTTACCAGTTCAGATTCACACTCAGGTAAATCGAAAGGGTGTCTGTTGGTTTCAGCCAAAGCAGCTACGAAGAATACAAGGAAGGCAATCGGCTGGTAGAAAATATTCCAGTTCATTCCGGAACCCCAGGGAATAATTCCCCATAGTTTTCCACCGGTCTGGCTTTCTGTAATTTCTTTTAAATCTAAACTTCCCGTCATCATAATGATAGAAAGTAATGCTAATCCCATTGCCAGTTCGTAAGAGATCATCTGTGAAGAAGCACGGATAGCACCTAATAATGAATATTTGTTATTCGAAGCCCAACCTCCGATCATGATTCCGTATACACCAATTGAAGCCATTCCGATGATGAAAAGTACCCCAACGTCGATGTTGGCAACCTGTAAATCAAAAGAAGTACCTGCAATATTTAAACTTTTACCCCAGGGAATCACCGCTCCTGTGATCAATGAAATAAACATCACCAAAGCCGGTCCCAATACGAAAAGAAACTTTTCAGCATTGGCAGGCGTAAAATCTTCCTTAAAGAAAAACTTTCCACCGTCAGCCAGTGGCTGCAGTAATCCGAAAGGTCCGGCTCTGTTGGGACCAATTCTATCCTGCATGATAGAGGCAACTTTTCTTTCTGCCCAGGTAGAGTAGGCCGCTATCGTAAGAGATAGCAGGAAAAGCGCTAGTACAAGTATAAGTTTAAATGTTAATAAATCCATTTTTATTTTTATAGATGTTAGATATTAGAAGTTAGATGTTAGAGGATGGAGATTAATCACCGTATCGTCCCATCATCACATCAACTCATTATCAATTATTTTTCGTCTTTTTCACTGATTTCTTTCGCCATAGGATTGTCTAATACTCTTAGCTCGTCCTTAGGTTTTTCGTAGTGGTTCAATGAAATTACCGAGTGTCTGTCGATATGTCTAGGACCTTCAATATTCCAGTCAGAAAGCTCTTTTCTTTCGAAACGACAGGTATCACAGATGAATTCTTCTACTTCACCCCACTGATCTTTTCTGGCAGTAACTCTTACAATTTCGTCACCTTTCATCCAAACAACTGCTTTTCCTGAACATTTATCACATTTACAAGAAGCGTTCATCGGTTTTGTAAACCAAACTCTGCTTGCGAAACGGGAAGTTCTGTCTGTTAATGCTCCTACCGGACAAACGTCGATTACATTTCCGATAAAGTCATTATCTAAGGCTTTATTTAAATAAGTAGAAATTTCTGCGTGATCTCCTCTGAAAAGAATACCATGTTCTCTTTCACCTGTTAACTGATTGGCTGCCAATACACATCTTGCGCAAAGGATGCAACGGTTCATATTCAGCTTGATATTCGGACCAAGATCGTCTGCTTCGTAAGTGTTTCTTTCAAATTCTGTTCTGGTCTCAAGGTTTCCGTGCTCGTATCCAAGATCCTGAAGGTGACATTCACCGGCCTGGTCGCACACAGGGCAATCCAGCGGGTGGTTTACCAATAAGAATTCGGTAACGGCTTTTCTCCCTTCCTGAGCTTTTTCAGAAGAAAGGTTTTTCACTTCCATACCGTCCATTACGTTAGTTCTGCAACTAGCAACTAATTTAGGCATAGGACGCGGATCTGCTTCAGATCCTTTGGAAACTTCCACTAAACAGGTTCTGCATCTTCCTCCACTGGTTTCCAATTTGCTGTAATAGCACATTGCAGGAGGTACAGATTTTCCACCAATTTGTCTGGCAGCTTCCAGAATAGAAGTTCCGGGCAAAACTTCAGTAGTTTGTCCGTCTATAGTTATTTTGAATTTTTTAACCTCTTCGCTCATATTCTATGCTTTCGCTTATGCTTTTAGGGCGTTAAGCTATATTTTAATTATACTTCTTCGTGTTAAATGTATATCCTATCCCTGCTAGAACCTGCCCGAAAACAAAATCCTGTGTGGCCTTATCAGGTTTATTGTTTAATGTGGTTTTAATATCCCACATATTGATATATCCTGCTTTAGCCTCGGCTCTGATCATCCAGTTTTTCCAGAAAACCATGTTAAGACTGGTTCTAAGATCGGTTCCCATTCCTGCTACATGAAAACGGTCGCTTCTTTCATTCCCGAAAAGCTTGATATTACTTTTCGGAAACATCACCCCGATTCCTGCTCCGTAAGACCATACTAAATCTATATTTTTCTTATGAATAAGATTTTTATATTTCTCAATACCTAGGTTTTCATAATTAAGTCCGTCCGTATGCTCAAAAGTAAGAAACTGAGTGTCGGCTAAATTCACCTGCCCGTTCTGTACCATTCCTGCATATTTAGGATCTGAAATAGTTCCTGAAAAATCAACTGTCTGGTCCTGTTTCATCACATATTTCATATGATCTATCCCTAAAACAAGGGCTAAATTATCTTTTATAAAATATCCAATCCTGAAGTTGTACTGCGTTACGGTAAACCAGCTTGGATCGAAATAAACGATTCCAAACTTGGTAGGCTTATCTCTTGCCTGTACATTATTCAGTTGAAAATCATAACCATTTCCTGTAAAATGGATATCAGAGTTGCTAAAAGCACCTCTGTTCCAACCAAAGAAAACAAAGACTTGTCCTTTCTTGCTTAAAGGGGCAGGCTTTTGTTTTTTCTGAACCGGAGCCGGGCCTAGTGTAGGACCGTTTCCATCTTCATAAGGATATTTTAATGTGTCACTTTTAGCATTTTGTCCAAAAACAAAATTCGACATCATTAATCCGACAACCAATAACTTCTTCATCTTTTTAGCTATGCATTTTTTTCAACAGCAGGAATAGGATCTGCATAATGTGCCAATCCATAATTTTGTGTTTGAGATAACTCAGGGTTTTTCACATGCCATTCGAATTCGTCTCTAAAGTGACGGATTGCTGCTGCAACAGGCCAGGCCGCTGCATCTCCTAATGGACAAATGGTATTTCCTTCAATTTTTCTCTGTATATCCCAAAGAAGGTCGATGTCTTCCATTTTTCCTTCTCCTTTTTCTATCTTCTTCAGAATCTTGTGCATCCATCCCGTTCCTTCACGGCAAGGCGTGCACTGCCCGCAACTTTCGTGATGATAAAATCTCGCTAAAGTCATGGTATGATCTACGATACACTGGTCTTCATCTAAAACAATGAAACCTCCTGAACCCATCATGGTTCCGGTAGCGAAACCACCGTCTGCCAATGATTCATAGTTCATATATCTTGGTTCTCCGTTCACTGTTCTCAGCAATAGGTTAGCCGGAACGATTGGAACTGAGCTTCCTCCGGGAATACAGGCCTTTAATCTTTTTCCGTCTTTAATACCGCCGCAGTACTCATCAGAATAGATGAATTCTTCAACAGTGATGGTCATATCAATTTCGTAAACTCCAGGTTTGTTGATGTTTCCACAAGCCGAAATCAATTTCGTTCCTGTAGATCTACCTACTCCTATTTTAGCATATTCAGCACCTGTTATATCAATAATCGGAACGATAGCTGCGATAGATTCTACGTTGTTTACTACGGTTGGTCTTTCCCAAAGTCCTTTTACAGCCGGGAATGGCGGTTTTAGTCTTGGATTTCCTCTTTTACCTTCAAGGGATTCAAGCAATGCAGTTTCTTCTCCACAGATATAAGCTCCACCTCCTCTCTGAACATAGATTTCCAAATCGTACCCTGTTCCCAGAATATTTTTACCTAAAAATCCTGCTGCTTTTGCTTCTTCAATAGCTTCTTCCAGGATATCCGGAATCCAGGAATATTCTCCACGGATGTAGATATAGGAAACATTTGAACCTAAACAGTATGAGGATATAAGCATTCCTTCAATCAATAAATGAGGAAGGAATTCCATAAGATATCTGTCTTTGAAAGTTCCTGGTTCAGATTCATCGGCATTTACCACCAAGTGTCTTGGTACTCCTTCCGGTTTTGCCAGAAAGCTCCATTTCATCCCTGTAGGGAATCCTGCTCCACCACGTCCACGAAGTCCGGAAGCTTTTACTTCTTCAAGTACTTCATCGGTAGTCATTTTCAAGGCTTTTTCAGCTGCGGTGTAACCTCCCTGTTTACGGTATGTTTCAAAGTAGCGGATGCCTTCTATATGGGCGTCTTTAAGTAAAAGTTTTTTACTCATTGTTTATTATGCTTTTAGCTGTAGGCTATTGGCTTTTGGCTTCTAGCTTATGGCTATTTTAAGTTTGTTAAAATTTATTTTAGTCTAAAGCAAGCTGTCCCTGTCTGCAAAGATCAAGGATTTCGTCTACTTTTTCTATCGTTAAATTTTCATGAAAGAATTTTCCTAACTGAAGCATTGGTGCGTATCCACAAGCTCCCAGGCATTCTGCAGGCTTTAATGTGAACATTCCGTCTTCTGTAGTTTCTCCGTCCTTAATGTTCAGTTTGGTTCTGATATGATCAAGAATTTTTTCGCTTCCGCAAACCATACAAGGTCCGGTTCTGCATACTTCCAAAACATATTTACCAACCGGCTTCATATTGAACATGGTATAAAAAGTAGCTACTTCATATACTTCAATTGGCTTGATACTTAATAATTCAGCAACATAATCCATCACAGGAACGTCTAACCATCCTCCGAATTCTTTCTGTGCTAAGTGAAGTACAGGAAGAAGGGCAGACTTTTGTCTTCCTTCAGGATATCTTGCGATAATCTTGTGCACCTGTGCTAAACTTTCCGGTTTAAAAGCTATTGTTTCGCTCATTTTTTATCTAAGATTAAAGAGTAAAGAACAAAGAAAAAAGATTCTGAAGTCCGTTATTCTAAATTCATATTTATATTGGGTTGAAGAAAGTCTTTTATCTTTCTTCTTTTATCTTTTTGTCTAATATATTATGCGTCTAATTCCCCCGCAATGATATTCATACTACACATGGTCACAATGGCGTCTGAAATTACAGAACCTGTGATCATTTCAGGATAAGCCTGATAATAGATGAAACATGGTCTTCTGAAGTGAAGTCTGTAAGGGCTTCTTCCTCCGTCGCTCACCAGGTAGAACCCTAGTTCTCCGTTTCCACCTTCTACAGCATGGTAAACTTCTCCTTTAGGCACATCTGTTTCTCCCATAACGATTTTGAAATGGTAGATCAAAGCTTCCATTTTCTTGTAAACATCTGCCTTTTCAGGAAGATAGAAATCAGGAACATCCGCGTGGAATGGCCCTTCAGGAAGGTTGTCGTATGCCTGGTTAATGATTTTAAGGGATTCCCAGATTTCCTGCTGACGAACCATGAAACGGTCGTACGTATCTCCTGCAGTTCCTACCGGAATGATAAAGTCGAAATCCTCGTAAGAAGAATAAGGCTGTGCCACTCTTACATCATAATCTACTCCGGCTGCACGTAAATTCGGACCTGTAAACCCATAGCTTAAAGCTCTTTCTGCGGAAATAGCTCCTGCACCAATGGTTCTGTCCATGAAAATTCTGTTTCTTTCCAAAAGGGTACAGAACTCTTTAAATCTTGGCGGGAATGTTTTTAAGAAGTCTTTTAATAACTCATGGAATTTAGGAGTGAAATCTCTTTCAAAACCTCCGATTCTTCCCATATTGGTTGTCATTCTCGCTCCGCAGATCTGTTCATACATATCATAAATACGTTCTCTTTCGATGAACATATAGGTAAGTCCTGTAATAGCTCCTGAGTCCATCCCGGTTACTCCGTTACAGATCAGGTGGTCACCGATTCTTGCCAGCTCCATCAATATAACACGCATATAATCTACACGTTTTGGAACTTCAACGCCAATCAGCTTTTCTACTGTCATATGCCATCCCAAATTGTTGATGGGTGCAGAACAGTAGTTCATACGGTCCGTAAGGGTAGTGATCTGAGCATAATTTCTTCTTTCGGAGATTTTTTCAAATGCTCTGTGGATATATCCTACCGTCTGCTCTGCGTGAAGGATTCTCTCTCCGTCCATCGTTAAGATATTCTGGAAGATCCCGTGGGTAGCAGGGTGGGTAGGTCCTAAATTGAGGGTATACAGTTGCCCGTCAATCTGTTCCTTACTTTCGTATTGGTTAAGTATATTAGATAATGAGTTATCTTTCATAATTTAAATGCTTTAGGCTATAGGCTTTAGGCTTTAAGCTTACCGCTTATTGCTTACTGCTTATTGCATTATTTTTATCTTCCGAACATATTATCGTCCTTATCTGTTCTTGTTCCATCTTCCAAACGGTATTCCTTCAGCATCGGGTGGTATCCGAGGTCTTCCATATTCAGGATAGGTCTCAGATCAGGATGTCCTTTGAATTTAATTCCATAGAAATCAAAAGTTTCTCTTTCCATCCAGTTGGCTCCGGCAAATAATTCCACCAAAGAATCTACTTCAATATTTTCTCTGGACATGAAAATTTTCAGACGCAATCTGAAATTAGCCATCATATTGTGCAGGTGGTATACTACTCCAATTTCCTTTTCCGGAAATTCAGGGTAATGAATACCGCAGATATCAGTAAGGAAATTAAACTCCAATGATGAATCTCTCAGATAGTGAATAATCTTTTTGATATCGTCTTTCTTTACTTCAACCGTCAACATTCCATAAGGCTCTGAACTCGAAATAACGGAATCCGGAAATTCTCTTGTGATGGCTTCTAGTACAAATTCGTTTGTCATTTTCCCTTAGTTGCTTATGTTGTAAGAATCTAATAATTTCTGATATTCAGGCATATCTCTTCTTCTGATGCTTTCGCTTTCCGCAAGAGCCTGAACCTGCATTACGCCTTCAATAATCTGCTCCGGTCTTGGAGGGCATCCCGGAACGTACACGTCTACCGGAATAATTTTATCAATTCCCTGCAAAACAGAGTAGGTGTCAAAAATACCACCGCTGGAAGCACAGGCACCAACAGCAACTACCCATTTAGGTTCTGCCATCTGTGTGTAAACTTCTTTCAAAACGGGTCCTAATTTCTTAGATATCGTTCCGCAAACCATCAGCATATCTGCCTGTCTCGGAGAGAAAGAGTTTCTTTCCATTCCAAATCGGGAAGCATCATACGTAGGGTTCAGGGTAGCCATAAATTCGATACCGCAACAAGAGGTAGCAAATGGTAGCGGCCAAAGAGAAAATTTTCTGGCCATCCCGATTACACTGCTCAGTTTCGTTGCGAAAAATCCTTCTCCTTCATATCCTTCGGGAGCAGGTGCATCTGTTCTTATTACTGGTTTTTTATCTGACATTTTTAGTAAATATTTAAAGATTGAAGTATTTAAAGATTCAAAAACTTAAGGATTACCCATTTTTAAATTATTTAAATAAATTAAATCTTTTAATGTTAAAATTTATTTATCCCAATCCAATGCACCGCGTTTCCAGACATAGAAAAACGCCATGAAGAAGATGGCTACGAACGTAAGTACGGCCAGGAATCCTTCAATTCCGAATTCTCTGAAATTAACTGCGTATGGGTAAAAAAATACGATTTCAATATCGAATAGCACAAACAGAACTGCAGTCAGGAAGTACTTGATGGAAAACGGTGTTCTTGCGTTTCCTTCTACAGGAACTCCACATTCCCAGCTCTGATTTTTTACAGAATTTCCTTTTTTCTGCTTTGGCCCTAGAAAATGCGCTCCAAGCAAGGAAACGGCTACGAATGCCACGGCTACACCTGCTTGAATCAGGATCGGAATATAACTTTCAGGTAAATTCATTTTTGCATTATTATCTCAATTTGCAAATTTAGCGAATAAACAAGAAAGCATGAAATTAATAAGCTTAAAAGTGGGATGAAAATAGGGAAAAGTGGTAATTTAGAATCAATAAAAATAGTATTTATTTCTTCATTTTTTTAAGGAGAGAATAGGCCATAAAGGAGATGTATCCGAAAAGGATGCTGGCAAGCATTATGTTAACAACTGTATTCATTCTGTCGTCTTCTATCCTGAAAAAGAAGTTGTAGGCGATAAATGCTGCGATGAGGATGGCGAAAACGATGAGATGTGGTTTCATGGGGTTCGGGTTACGGGTTACGAGATGCGGGGTGCGAGATTCGGATTAAGAGTTTTTTTTGTTGCGGGTTTTTGGGGTGCAAAATATGAGTTATCAGTTTTGGATTTGAAATAAGTCACTAATAACTCATCATTCATCATTCATCACTTATCATTAATGAATATGTTCTTCTTCTCTTGTGATTGACAGGGTTATAGTCCTGCCACAGAAGCTGGACGCTTTTATTTTCTTCGAGTTCCGGGTTGGTTTCTGCAAAATCAATTCCCATGCTCGTAAAACGCACAAAAATTTCTTTGAATATAATAGCGGTTACACCACGTCTCTGGTATTCCGGATGAATTCCGATCAGGTAAAAATTAGCTCTGTCGTTTTTCTTTCCTGCCTGTAAAAAATGCCACCATCCAAAAGGAAAGAGTTTTCCTTTCGACTTCTGCAACGCCTTTGAGTAAGAAGGCATGGTGATAGCAAATGATACCAGTTCATTGTTTTCGTCTACCACACAAATGACATAATTTTTGTCTATAAAAGGGAAATATTTCTCTTTGTAGGTCTTTATCTGTTCGTCCGAAATAGGGGTGTAGGTGGAAAGATGTTTATAGGTTTCGTCCAAGAGTTTAAACATTGGTTCTACAAAAGGTAGAATTTCCTGCTTCGACTTAAAATCAAGGACTTTCAGCTTGTATTTCTGAGCGATCAGCCCACTGAATTTCTCCACTTTTTCAGGCAGAACTTTCGGGAAGTTCATTTCATATTCTACCCATTCTTTTTCTTTGATCATGCCCAGGCTTTCCAGGTGTTCAGGGTAATAGGCGTGATTATAGATTCCAATCATGGTCGCCAGTTTGTCGAATCCCATAGTCAGCATTCCGGCTTTATCGAGATTGGTAAATCCCATAGGGCCTTCAATTTTGTCTATGTTGTTTTCTTTGGCGTAATCTATTGCTTTCTGAATAAGGGCTTTAGAAACTTCTTTATCATCGATGAAATCTATCCATCCGAAACGTACCTTTCTGATTCCCAATTCTTTTTCTTCTTTGTGATTGATCATCACTGCAATTCTCCCTACTACCTGATTGTTTTTGAATGCCAGAAACTGTCTGGATTGTGAATATTTTAAAGCTGGATTCTCTTTTTCATCCCATATTTTAAATTCGTCTTTAATAAAGGAAGGGACATAATAAGGATTGTTTTTATAAAGATCCATCGGAAACCTTACGAATTTTTTTAAATCGCTTTGGCTTTTTACTTCAATAACTGAAACTTCAGGCATAATGTAAGGGCTAATTAGAGAACAAATATAAATAATAAAATGTAATACTTTGGCACAGTTTTTACATCATTATGCTTAAATTTCAAACACAAAAATCTATATAAAATGACGGGTTATTATATCATTATCGGTATTTCAATGCTGGTGAGCTGGTGGGTTTCATCAAGGTTGAAGTCGAAATTTGAATACTATTCCAATGTACATCTCAGAAATGGTCTTTCAGGAAAAGAAGTGGCGGAGAAAATGCTTAGAGATAATGGGATCAATGATGTACAGGTGATTTCGGTTCCCGGCCAATTGACTGACCATTACAATCCGGCAGATAAAACAGTGAATCTTTCTGAAGGGGTTTATATGCAGAGAAATGCAGCCGCTGCAGCTGTAGCAGCCCATGAGTGCGGGCACGCAGTACAACATGCCGTAGGATATTCCATGCTGAACCTGCGTTCGAAACTGGTTCCTGTGGTGAATATAAGTTCTAATCTGATGCAGTTTGTCCTTTTGGCAGGTATCGGAATTATGGTAGCCACAAGATCTATTGATGATCCGAACGGAAATACTACTGTTCTAGCTATAGGCGTGGCAATGTTTGCCATGACTACACTTTTTGCTTTTGTCACACTTCCTGTGGAGTATGATGCAAGCAACCGTGCTATGAAATGGCTGAAAGACACCGGAACGGTTACTCAGGAAGAATTTGTAGGGGTACAGGATAGTCTGAAGTGGGCGGCAAGAACCTATCTTGTAGCGGCACTCGGATCGCTGGCTCAGCTTATTTATTGGGGTTCCTTGCTTCTTGGCGGAAGAAGGGATTAATCTGTAAATTCAAATGAAACATACTGCATCTCGGATAGTTTATCTGAGATATTTTCTTTTTGTGCCAGTTTTAAAGAAGCGGTCAAAATACAGTTTTCATCCGCATCAAAATTCAAAACCTTAGCATCGAATTTAGAAAGCAGAGTAAAGATGGTATTTTGCTGGTTGAAATTAAACTGGATTTCAATTTCTGTTTCCAGTTCTTTAGTAATGATGTTGGCTTCTTCAAGGGTGATTTTTGCACATTCCTTATAAGCCTTTACCAGACCGGAAACGCCGAGTTTTGTTCCTCCGTAATAACGAACCGAAATAACGAGAACATTGGTGACTTCATGAGCTAAAAGCTGATTGTAAATAGGAAGTCCCGCACTTCCGGAAGGCTCACCATCATCATTGGCCCGGTAATTTTCTCCTTCCAGCCCCATTCTGAAAGCATAGCAATGGTGAGTAGCTTTTGGATGCTCTGCTCTGACTTGTTCCAGGGCTTCTTTTAATTCTTTTTCATTATTGACAGGAAATGCAAATCCAATGAACTTGCTTCCTTTTTCTTTTAATAAAATATCCTGTATGGGTTTTTCTATGGTCTTGTATTCAAACATTTTCCGGGTACATTAATTGTTGTGCTGCTTCATAAAGTTGTTCTTCCATTTTTCATATTCCAGAGAGGGAAGGCCTATATTTCGGCGTCTTATATTGAAAGTGTCTTTTGGGTAATTTGTCGTAATTCCTCTTAAACGGATGGTATCTCTGGTTGTTTGTTCAAAATAGTTCTGCTGATACACGAGGTTGTATTTTCCCAGCATGAATTGTTTCATTTCAATAGGAGTTGCTTTTCCTTTTTTTAAATTTTCAAACAAAAGTGCCCGGAACTCTTTGTACTCGTCCGCCCGTGCAAAGTGGAGGTACATAACGGAAAGCATGATTCTTTCAAGATCTATTCTTCCCACGGTTGGAATGTCCGGATAGCCCTTGGTTTTAATAAGATGGAGCATTTTCTTTATATTGTCTTCATCTACCTGCGGCTCATCCTGTTTTGATCTGCTTTTCTGATCTGCAACGAACATTTCTTTCAGTATTTTCCTGTATTCCCAGTCGATATTTTTGATATGCTGTTGTTCAAGTGAAAGAAGTTCTGTATCAGAGAAGATATTCTGCAGAGTTTGGGTTAAAGCGGTTTCTTTTTTTAATTCTTTTACCGGAATACCCCAATCTTTTATGAGGCTTTGAATGTATTTTTTGGTGTCTATATTTTTTTTCAGTTTTTCAGCGAGCAGTACATAATTCAGGATTTCTGAAGAGGCAACCTGATTCTTCGGTTGATATATTCTGAATAGGCTATCCAGTTTCTGAAAAGCTTCCTCGTCTTTTTTTACCAGCATTAAACTGTCAACTTTATAAACTTCCAGATAATAAGGAATGTAATTGACCTCCTGAATATCGGTTTTTTCCTGATTCTCGCCAGTAATGGTCTTCTTTGAACTACACGAGATCAAAAATACAAGGGCTGTTATTGAGAAAAGGAATGTTTTCATGTTTTGTGTACGTTTTTAATCATTATGGATTATTAACGTGATAATGGTTTGCAAAAGTATAAAATGTGAGATAAGTTACACAACGATCAATAAAGAAGCCGCCAAATTATTTGACAGCTTCCTATTTTTTTATAATTCTATAAAAGTTTTTCTTTCTATGATCCGCAATAATCCAGCGGAAGCAGACACATGTAACTTGTAGGGCCGCAGAAATCCTGAGGGCATTTGTCTCTGCATCTGGTCGCTTCTCCGGTAGGTAACGTACAGTTTACAAATACTAATGCGCCACCGCTGATACTTTTTAAATTGATTCTTGAAATTTTCTTTAGATTTTTCATGTTAATTTTTTTTGAACGAAACTAATATAATCATTTCAGATAATATAATTCTCCATTTTGGGATAAATTAACATATCTGTTTATGGTATTATCACGAAGATTTTCTGTTTCATTGATATTCTGTTGGAATACCGGAGCTTTTGTCCCGTTTTCAAGTTTGAGATTTTCATTTTTAATAACAATAGCTTCATCCCAGATTCCGGCTGAAATAAACTGCTGTAAGGTATAGCTTCCCCCTTCGATAATGACGGATTGTATTTGTTCCTTATAAAGTGCAGGCATCAAATCGGGCAGGAAGTTTTCTTTTCCAACTCTGATAAATTTTATATTATTTTCCGTTCCTTCTTTTATGGAATTGATGACGAGCGTTTTGGCTTCATCATTGTAAATTTTAAAGTCTTGTGGAACTTTTAAGTCAAAATCTATGAGAATTCGTACAGGATTTACACCTTCAGCATTTCTTACGGTCAAACTTGGATTATCATTTAAAGCCGTTTGGGTTCCTACTAAAATAGCATGTTCATCTGCCCGTAACTGATGGACAAACTGATTGGCCAATGAATTTGAAATAGCAGTAGGCTTGAAATCCTTATCTAAGAACCCGTCTGCTGATTCTGCCCATTTCAGGATGATATAAGGTCTTTTCTTTTCGTGGTAGGTAAAAAACCTTTTATTTAACTGAATACATTCTTCTTCCAATACTCCGGAAACCACTTCTATTCCTGCATCCTGGATGATTTTTTTTCCTTTTCCGTTGACTTTATCGTGGGAATCCATAGCTCCGATTACTACTTTTTTGAATCCCAGTTCTTTAATTTTTAAAGCGCAGGGCGGCGTTTTTCCATAATGGGCACAGGGCTCCAGCGAAACATAAATAGTAGATTCAGGGATCAGATCTTTATTCTCTACGGAATTAATAGCATTGATTTCTGCATGATTTTCTCCTGCTTTATGGTGGTAGCCTTCACCTATAATTTTTCCGTTATGCACAATGACACTGCCTACAAGTGGATTGGGGTAGGTTTTACCCAATGCTTTTTGGGCGAGTTCGATGCATCTTTTGATATAAAGTTCGTCGTTGTTCATAAAATAAAAAGAAAAGGCGAAGACAAATTTCTTTGCTCCGCCTTTTTGTGTTGTTATACTTAATTAATCTCCGGCAATGATGTTGTGAAGATTCTGTTTTAAAGTTTCCAGATGAGCTCTCTTCTCGTCGATCGTGTTGAAAGTATCTCTCAGGAGAGGATTTTCTCTTGACGGGTTCTTGAAGAATGCCAGGTTGTTTTCCAGTTTCACAATTTCAGCCTCAAGATCAGAAATCTGGCTCTTGATTTTTCTTGCTTTATCTGTAAGCTGGTTTTCTGTCAGTCCTTCTTCTTTCAATTCAAGTTCATTGATTTTGTTCAGCTTCAGCTTTTCTCTCAGAGTTCTGTTGAATTCCGTATTGATGGCAATTTTGTCTCTAGGCACTTTTCCGATGTTGTTCCAAGCGGTTTTTATCGCTTCAATTCTTTCAATACTGCCTTCGTCGTTGGAAACCGTTTTAAGGTCTTCAAGAATTTCTTTTTTCTGCTTGTAATTTTCCTTCCAGTTATCGTTGGAGGCATTGTTTTTCTCTCTGTAATTGTTGAAAAACGTATTACATGCATCACGGAATTCGTCCCAGATTTTATTGGTCATGCTTTTTGGAACATGTCCTATCTTTTTCCAGTCTTCCTGAAGCTTTTTGAACAGAGGAACGGCAATGTCCCATTCTTCACTGTTCATATTATCCTGAGCGGTCTGGATCAGTTTCAGCTTTTCTTCAAGATTGGCTTGCTGAGAACCTTTCAGTGACTTATAATAGTTGTTTTTTGTTGTGTTGAAAGCTCTTAGCGTAGTTTTGAAATCATTCCAGTTTTGGTTGGAAAGTTTTCTTGGAACGCTTCCTGTTTTTAAAAACTCGGTACGGAGATCTTCCACTCTTTTAATTGAGTTTTGCCAGTAACCGTGGTTAGGCGTTTCGGAAGGTTCAGCCAGTTTTTTGATTTCTGCAATGATCTGGTTTTTCTTTTCCAGATTATCATTCTGCTCTCCTTCGATAGCTGCAGACAATTCAGATTTTCTTTCGTGTATTTTGTTGGAAATTTCTTTGAATTCTTCCCATGTTTTTTCACGGAATTCCTCGGCAACAGGCTCTGCTTCTTCTTTCCAGAGTTTATGAAGATATTGAAGCTCGTTCAGCGCTTTTTGAATGACAGGCTCACTTTCCAGCTCTTTAGCACGGGCAATGATATGCTGTCTTTTCTCTAAATTGTGGCTGAATTCCTGCTCAAGAAATTCTTTATTCAGATCCAGCATCTGATAAAACTGATTCAGGTGATGGAAATAATTATTGTTAAGGATCTTGAATTCAGATTTGGCCACCTGTCCGGCTTTGGACCATTCTTCTTTGATTTCACGGATGGATTTGAAAAGATTAGTTCCCGGTTCAGAGTTGGTATAAAGATTTTTAAGTCTTTCTATGATATTCTGGCGGTGATCCAGGTTTTTCTTCTGCTCTTCATCCTGAGATTTCTGGTAAGAATCGTGTTTTTCTCTGAAAATATTGATTAAAGCAGAAAATTTAGATTGTAAAGGATGTTCGTAGCTGAAGTTTTCAGGAGGGTTTCCGCCTTCTACATATTCATGTTTTTTATCTTCCACTTCATCATGGATGTAATGATTTGCTTTTTCCTTTAGCTGATTGAATCTTTTGAAGTTTTCACCGGCATTGGCCATATTGATGATAGACTCCATTTCTTTCAATGCGTCAGCCAGAGAAATATCATCGGCATGATCCTCTTCCGGGTGCTCTGCTTCATCATCATGAGCTATTTCCTGATGGGAAGTGTCGGCCTGTGAGGTTTCTTCCTGAGATACTTCGTTAGGATTTTTATTTTCTTCGTTTTCAGAAAGATTGTTTTCTGTAGTCATAGCAAATCTTTTATGTGAGTGGCGTTAATATCCTTTTGTATATAGCTGTAAAGCCAATTAAGGTACTAATTTAGGTTATTTTTTTTGAAAATTCCAAATTTCCCAAGCTTTTTCTGCTTGCTGTTCAAGCATATAATATCCGTTCACGGTTTTGGCTCCTTTTTCGGATGCTTTAATGATAAACTGGGTATAATTGGGGTTGTAAATAAGATCAATAATCAGGTGTTCCGGGGTGATTCCTTCAAAAGGAAACTTCAGACAGTCTTCCACATTCGGGAATGTTCCTACCGGTGTACACTGAATAATAATTTTATGATCACGAACCGTTTCTGCATCTATGTTTTCAAAGTTGATTTCAGAGTTTCTTGATATGGTGATCGAAGGAATTCCGTGTTTATCCATCACATATTTTACGGCTTTTGCAGCACCTCCGTTTCCAAGAATGAGCGCTTTATCCTGATGGTTTTTTTTGTGAAGAAGCAACGTTTTTTCAAAACCGAAGGCATCCGTATTGTACCCCGTTTTTTTACCGTCTCTGATGAGGACACAGTTTACAGCACCTATTTTTTCTGCTTCATCACTAAGGTTGTCGAGATAATCAATGATTTTTTCCTTGTATGGAATGGTCACATTGAATCCTAAAAGCTGTGGATCAGCCAGAAGATTTTCTACTTCATTTATTTCATTCAGATCAAAAATATCGTAAGTAAAGTCTTTCAGCATAAGCTTCTGAAACTTGTCTTCAAAGAATTTTTTGGAAAAAGAATAGGAAATATTCTTTCCTATCAGGCCTAATTTTTTATTGGAATCCATAGATCAAAAATAAAAAAAAGACCGAATAAATCGGTCTTTGTAATCAAATATTTTTTAAGGTTTAATCTACCATGAATTTAGTAGAGAAACTATCTGTTTTCAGGATGTAGTTTCCTTTAACAAGTCCTTTTAGGTTAATTTTATTGGAGTTTTTGAAAGGATTTGCAATCACTTCAATCAGTTTTCCTGAAAGATCGTAGATTTCAGCTTTTAAGATTTTGGTTAAGTTTTCTCCTTTCACAAATAATTCGTTATTTCTCACCGGGTTAGGGTAGATGGTGAATTCAGCTTTGTCTTTTTTCACATCTGAAGTTCCTAATGAACCGAAACATGTCCAGGTAAGATCATCCAATGCCACTCTGTTTCCGCTGGAAGATACAGGGTTTACAATTTTAATGACTACGTTTCCGCTTACATTGATGTTATTAATGGTTTGTGTAGATACTGCTTTGTCTGCCGTATAGGCTATTGTACCCACCTGTACATCATTGATTAATACGTTCAGAGTTCCTGCTGAGCTTCCATATTTCAGCTGGGTTTTTATTTCCAGATTCTGAATTCCTTCCGTCAGTGTTGAACTGGTTAAGTTACCATTTCTTATGGTGATTGCCTTTCCGTTAATTGTTTCATCCGTTCTTGCAGAAGTAGCCGTCCACGAGATATTGTTACTGGTCCATGTTCTTGTTAAATAACCTGAATCAGCAGCCGGAATATTCTGGAAATTCTCAGTTCCACAGCTTGTTCCGCCAGGTTGCCCGGCAAGTGTCGTTCCATCCGCACTGTTACTTTGCGGAGAGGAATTTCCTGCGGCATCTTTAGCAATAACGTAGAAAGTATAGGTTGTAGATGGCGCCAGTCCCTGAACGGTAGCCGTAGTTCCGGAAACTGTTATTTTGAATACACCGTTAGCATATACATCATAAGCGGTAACACCGATATTGTCTGTAGCAGCGGTCCAGCTTAAAGAAACTGTATTAGCAGTAGGGTTTTGAGTTACAAGATTGGTAGGAGCTGTAGGTGCCTGTGTATCTACAACCGGTGTTCCCCAGATCTGGTTAGCATAGGCCGGATTATCAATAAAAGGGTTTCTGTTTCCCTGATAAGTATAAGATGCATTGTTTCTGGCAATTTCCTCAGCAGAGACAGGATCCATTGCGTGCCATGCCAAAAGCTGATTCAGTTCCCATGTCTGAAGTCCCGGAAAAGAAGATCCGCCCAGCATATTTCCTGTACTGAAAGAAGAAAGTTCATTTTCATATCTTGTTACGAAATAGAAGATCATTCTTGCTACATCCCCTTTAAAAGCATCAATAGGTTCAAATACAGTTCCTCCATATCCCTGAGAGGAAGAGGTTCCAAGTTTAGATCCGTTATCAGAAGTATAAGAAGCATTTCCTACTTTTCCAAAAGGGAAATTAGATCTCATCCCATTTACTTTTCCGTCTGTTGGACGGATGAAGTGAATATCTGATTTCATTGGGAATCCTTGATTGAAAAGGCTTTGGGGAACGATGTGCTCTCTATTGTAACAATCTCCTTCATTAGAGTATTGTCCGCATTGGTTGGTTCCTAAATTGAAAGTATACGGATCCGGTCCGTTAGGGTTTTCGGAATAGATATCCAAGATCTTTCCGTCGTTTTCATAAAAATAATCACGGTCTGTTGTGGCATATCCGGTCCATAAACCATCATAACCTTTGTCCTGGTGGCCTTCTTTAATAATATTTCGAAGGGCTGTTTTAAGAGGAGCCTGGGTTAGCCCTGCAGCGCTGTCATAATAACCGGCAGGTGCCTGTGCTGATGCAAGAAAAATTGCAAAACTCAGCAGAAAAAAAGATAAAATTCGTTTCATTTCAAAAAAATTGGGCCGTAAAGGTACAAAAAATTGAAAGTGAAGGATATTTTATTTTAAATCAAGCATGTTAACTTTTAGTAATATAGTCTTTCCCGATTTTAGAGAAGAACCATGATATCATGATTCCGAACACGGATGCGGTGAGTGCAACGATAAGATAATTTTTTCCGACAATTTTTACAGGAAACGGCAGGATTTCATTCGCCTTGAAAAATTCCGTATAAAGTTGGAAATAGCAGAGAATAGTTCCCAGGATGAGTCCTGAGATAACTCCGGAAATCACAATGAGAAGTCCGGTATAGAAATAGGTCATTCTTAAATGGCTGATCGGGAAGCCTAATGAAATAAGAGACCTTGACTGTTCTTTTTTGTCGAGTTGAAGAATAATAATAGCACCCGCCAGGTTGAATGTGGTAATGAAAATCACCAGTGCAAAGATCAGATAGATGAACATTTTTTCTGTATTGATCATCTTCCAGAAAGCTGCATTTTCTTCTTCTTTGGTTTTTATTTCAATGTTTTTCCCCAATGAGTTAAGAAGGCTCTGTTTCACGGCATCCGCATTTTCCGGATTTTTGAGTTTGATGACAATCTCGTAAGCGGATTTCTTTGGAAGATTCAAAAGTTCTTCTGTTAATTCAATGGGAGCAATGATATAACTGTCCAGCTGTTCTTTTCCGGGAAAAACTCCGGTCACCAGAAAGTCTCTTTTATTGTATATATCTTCTTCTTTGTTGATGATACCGGTTCCTGGTTTAGGCATGAAGATGGTAGCATAGCTGCTGGTGGAATCTATAGGAATGGAAAGTCTGTTGTGCAGATTGGTTTCCATCAATACTTCATTGGAGTATTTGAAGCTGGGATAGGTTCCGTAAAATACGTCCTTATCAATAGGGTTTACTTTGATATAAGCGGAATCTACACCTCTTAAATAGGCAATATCGCCTTTACCTTTATAATTGACATATACTTTTTCCTCAATGACGCGGGAAAAATTACTGATCGCTTTGTTGTTGTTTAAAACATGGGTTACCTTGTCCAGGTCTTTTACCGTTTTTCCTGAAGCACTTTTCAGGGTAAGGTCTGCATGAAGATTGGAAATAAGATCCTTATTCAGGTCTTCAAGTCCCGAAAATACTGAAATGATGACGAACATTGCAGTCACAGCAACCATCATAGCCCCTACCGAAAGCCACGTAATAAACGTAACGGCAGTACTGCCTTTTTTAGCCAAAAGGTATCTGGATGCTATGTAAAATGCAATATTCTTCAAGATCTTATAAAACCGGGTTGTCGCCTTCGCCTCTTAATTCTCTTTCCAGTTTTTCAACGTCATCAAGAGCGGTGTCCAGATAGAAGTTAAGCTGCGGAATGATACGTACCTGTTTTGCCATTTTCTGGCCAATGAAATTTCTGTACTGAGCTTTATTTTCCTCAATTTCTTTCATGATCGCAGAACGGAATTCCTGCGGAAATATGCTTAAATAAATTTTAGCGATACCCAAATCTGCAGACACTTTTACGTCTGAAACGGATACCAAAATACTTTGCTTGCTTTCTGAAGCCTGTTTGCGGAAAAGCTCTGCGAAATCCTCCTGAATGATCTGTGCTACTTTTCTTTGTCTGTTACTTTCCATAATTTATGCAAATTTAGTACTTTTGTTTGAATTGATACCTTTGAAATTCGCTCCGGTATCAAATTTACGATTTAATTATATTTATTAGTATTTATGAAGCTAGAACATATTGGTATTGCCGTGAAATCTTTAGGTGTTTCTGATGAGCTTTTCGCCAAATTATTAGGAAAAGAATCTTATAAAAAAGAAAGTGTGGAAAGGGAAGGGGTCGTTACTTCTTTTTACGGAACGGGAGAAAGTAAAATTGAGCTGCTGGAAGCCAGTAATCCTGAAAGCCCCATCTCCAAATTCATCGATAAAAAGGGTGAAGGGATCCATCATCTGGCATTTGGAGTAGAAAATATCTTTGAAGAAGTAGAAAGATTAAAAAAAGAAGGATTCCAGTTTATCTCCGAAGAACCGAAAGAAGGTGCTGATAACAAATTAGTTGTCTTCCTGCACCCGAAATCCACGAATGGAGTGCTGGTAGAACTTTGTCAAGAAAAGCAATAAAAAGTTTTGTAGTGAAAGAAATTTTGCTATTTTTGCAATCACAAAATTTAACCAAGTTTTGAGGTCCTATAGCTCAGTTGGTTAGAGCACCTGACTCATAATCAGGTGGTCCCTGGTTCGAGCCCAGGTGGGACCACGATAAATCAGCCACTTACAGAGATGTAGGTGGTTTTTTTGTTTTATTGATGTGATATATTAATTTTGATTTGAAATGTCTGTAATATCTTTTTAAAGAAGGAAGCACGAGCAATTAAATAGATGTTTTTCTAAAGAGAAAATTGAATGCTTTTGAGTTTTCAAAAGGTATTAGAAGAGCACTTAATGGTAATTCTGATTATCATTGGTTTTTAGTTGAAAATGCAGCTCGCATAGAAATATGAGACAGTTTTCATAAATTTGAAAATCATGAATCCATTTGTTACACAAGAGTTTATTATTAAGAAAATTAAAAGCTACAATAGAGCACATTTACTTAATAATTTATTTTATACCTTAAAACAGTTTGATTTAAGAGAAGAACATAACCATCCTTTATGGCATTATTTTCTATTAATAAAATTGACATTCTTGCATGGAAATGAGAACGGGAAAAAAACTTTTTCAAGAGAGAAATTTATTACTCTTCTAAAGTATGTTGAAAAATTTGAAAAAAAATCACTTGATCCTTATGTTAAAAATCATCAATGGGATAAATTTTTTCAAATTATAGGTTATCAGCAATTTTATCTACAGCAAGATGTTCACTGGAGTGATTTTGCGAGACAATTAAAATTATTTGGTTCATCCCTGAAAAGTAAGTATGATATAGAAAAGTCTTTCAATGAAAAAACAGAGCTAAAACTCTTCGATTTTATATTCTTCATGCAGATTGTCTGGATGTTTACTCAAGCAAACAGAATGAATAAAGGGACTATTTATACAGGATATATAGGTGAAGAAATTTTTGAAATGATGAAGGATATTTTCAATTATCAAAAAGAGTTCAGTAACTTCCTTATGTTATTAACCTTGAATAAATTAAATATTAAAAAATCAATTAATCAATTTAAAACAGGAATAAAACATACAGCGTTACAATCATTTGAAATGTCGTTTTTTACTCAGCTTCCTTTCATAATAAATAGTGAAAACAAATACGAAATAGTCCATAGAAGTATATTCAACTATTGTTGTAATTATTTTATATACGATTATTTGAAAATTAATGATGAGAAATTTACAGAAGAGTTTGGAAAGAGATTTGAAAAATATGTTGAATTGGGATTGAAAGAATGTAATGTAGAATATATTACCGAAAAAGATTTGATAAAAACTTATGGCAAGGGAGAAAAAATAGTTGATTATATTGTAGATAATCAGGTGTTGATTGAGTGTAAAGGGATAGAACCAAAGCCATTATCTTCTATAATTCCAGAAAATGAAATAGTGTACAGTGCTTTCAAAGATTCAATTTTCAAAGCTTATTTGCAGCAAATGCTTAACATCACCAAGTTGGTCCAAAATTTAAATAAACCTATTTATGGTATTATTATTTGTTATAAAGATTTTTATTTATCATCATTAGATGATTATGCTGGTATATTAGCAGATGATATAAAGTCTATTTGTGAGAAGAATAATTGGAAAGATAACCCTCTACCTTTAGAAAATGTATTTGTAATTAGTATTAATAACTGGGATATAATAGTTGAATATCTTAAGGAAAAGAAAGTTACCTTGCCAAACTTATTAAATGATATAGTTAATAATAATAGAATAGAAAAGCATAAATGGTTTTTAGGATTACTAAAACAATATGGTAATGCAAAAGCAAATCTATCTTATCTTGAAACAGAAAATAAGACACTTTCGGATGCATTTCCAACTCCTTCAGAACTACAGGAGTAAATAGAAAAAAATCACTATTTTTTTATCCCTAATATTTTTTGAAACCAAATAATTGAAGCTTTTCCTTCTAAATAGAGGACTTCATTTATTTCTCTTGAATGACGAATGCAATTCCGTAATTCTCCTAGTTTTTTAAACTTGTCTGTTAAGTTATCTTTGATAAAAAAAGTATCTTCAAATACAGTCCAGTTTTTTTTATTAATTATTAATTCGCACAATTCCATTAAATCGAAGAAGTGAAGTCTTTTAGACACTGTTGTATATTCAGATGCGTCATGTTCTGGATATTTTTTTAAATATGATATTATTCTTTCAGAAACTTTATCTCTTAAATGTTGGGAAACAGTTTCTTTATATACTTTATCATCAATTTTTAATACAATTAATTCTCTGATCTTCAATTCAATATTTTCAATATTATTATCTAATTTATTTTTTTCATCATTTGTTAATTGCTTAAACTCGGTATCAATTAGATTTTCAAATAGTTTTTCATACAAAATAGCATTCGATAATATTATAGACCAAGCTTTATAAAAGTAGCCTTGTTTGATACCATAGCTTTTAATATTCGTTATTTCGCCATGAATATTGATTGTGAATCCGGGGTAACCATCAGTCCAATTATTAGTAAAAGGAATGTTTTTGGTTACGTATTCAAATGTTTTTTGAATAAAATCATTTTTATCAGGAAACATTGTGAAAAAACGCTCGATACAATCCTTTTCAAAATTGTTGTATCCTTCTTCGAAACCTACTTTGTACTCTTCTAAAATTGGAAATAAATCTTCAAAATTTTCAACACTCTTATTTTTATATGTTCGTGCCATTTTAGTGATTTGAAATAACCAAAAATGAAACTGATTTCTAAAGATATAGGCACCTTTAAAATTAAACATATATGGTTTTAAAAATGTCTTCCTATGACCTACAATATTTTGATTCTGAAAATCTAAATATTCTTGTTCAGAAATCATTTCTATACAAGGAGAACAATAGTATTCTTTTATAGTTCTAGATATGTTAAACGTTGACATCAGATATTGATGCTCCAAGTGACTGGGTACAATAGAATTTCTGTTTCCTATATTAACCGGATAAAACAGTAATCTATACTCATTAATTAATTTATCATCTATTCTTCCTGAAAACATGTATTTATTATTTATGTTATATGTATAATCCCCCATTTATTTGTGTCTATATCGGATAAGTGACTTTCATATCTATCTCTTTGAACAGCAATACATAATAGATGAGTAGGTCTAGAAAATCCAACATAAGCCATCTTAGTTGATTGAATATGTTGTTTTTTGTCAAATTTGTTGAAATCGACAAATTTATATTGTTCGGCAAATCTATTGTTTATAGTTATTATTGCAATTACCCCGAAGAGATACTAAATATAAGTAACAGCTACTTTGCGAGAAAATTCCTTTCTTTCTTTCTTTCTTTCTTTTGCATAATATAGTTTAGATTTTCTTTAAAATCTCCAAGGCACTAATAAAACATATATCTGATTTTCCTTTGTTCAGTTCATCTTTTTCTTTTAGTTCTAAACCTGGATGAATAAAATTTCTATAAACCCTTGATAAATTTGTTAAGTGAAAAAAATCTTTTCCAAAATGGTTGTTCTGTTCTATATATGAAATTAAGTCATTGAGAGTTGAATCATATATATTCCTATTTATGGTTCTGCCACTTTGTAAATATGAAATATTTCTAATCTTCTTTCTCTCTAAATAGAATGTTAGTATTAGTTCTACAAAGGAGCCAGAAAGTACTACAGTAGATTTTATATTTCCTATTAAATAATTTAATACTAATTCATCAAAATCTCGATTAATTAACTCTTTGTACTTTTTATTAAATTTTGAAATCTTCTCTTTTAGAATGAAATATTCAATCTCTTCTAATCTTAATATATTTAATTTGTTAAACCCATCTATCCACTTTATAGGTATTTCACTTTCAAAAATCAATTGTTTTTGTTTAATTAATTCTTCCTCTATATAAGGATTTATTTTGTAAAAGGGAATATTATAATTATCAAACTTGTTAGTTAATAAAATATAATTTTTAGAAATCCATATGTCTTTTAACTTTAAAGCTTTTCCAATATTAGTCTTTATTAATGATGGAAAATATTCATTTTGAATAGGAATTTCACCATCTTTAAAATCTTCTTCTTTTTTGATGTTATTTAAAAAACTCTGTAATGACTCTAAACTAAAATAGTCTTCATTTTTAATTAATAATAGTGATTTCTTAAATGAGTTTTCAATGTAATCTTTTTCATTCTTTTCTCTTAAAAGATTTTCAAAAGTATCTCTTGTATTTTTTAGATTTCTTTCATAAAGGTCTTTACTTCCTCCTATTTTAATTGCCTGTTCATAAAGATCAATTGCTTTTTCAAGATATGTAATATCTCTTTTTTTGCTGTAAATATTTGCGAGGTTATTTAATGTAGCACCAGACTTTTTATTTCGAGAAATAATATATTCATAGACTTTTTCAGCATCTTTTAATTTCCCCATTTCATCATAAGAGAAACCTATTTCAAACCATTTATCAGCTTCTTCAAGTTGTATTTGACTGAAATTTTTTTTTAAATTAATTATTTGTGAATATTTTTTATTTTCAAAAATTGTATCAATAATAGTTGCTAAAGAATATGGATTGAAATTACTTTTGAAATATGGATATTCTTCAAGGTCATGCAAAAGTAATTGAATGTTATCACTATTAATTTGAATTTGCTCGCTATATGTTTCACTTAATTTTTCATATAAGGTGTCATAGTTGTAATTTTCATTAGAAAGAATTTCACGAAGTGTATTGTGTTGATTATGATTTTTTTGTTCCCAAAAGTATAGGATGTATTGCAACCATAAAACTTTTGTTTTGAACTCTAAATCTTTACTTTTATTTTTTAATTGTGTCAATAAAGAGATATTTTTTCTTTCATATAGTTCAACTGTTGTGTCTGTGTAAGTGTTATTTAATCGAAATACAATTTCAAATTCAAAATAATCCAGATTTTCTGGAAGAAATGGGAGAGAATTAATAAAATCAATTATTTCTGAATTTCTTTTTAATTGTCCCAAACTTGCAATAATTCCAAAGGCACAGACCCATAAATTATAGTTTTTATATTCTGAGTTTAGGTTATTATCAATAATTATATCAAAAGATTTCTTAAAAAAAATGTAGGCAGATAGCCATTCTTTTTTTCTATAATATACTTTCCCCAAACTATAATTTAAACCAATTAACACAAAGTGGGAATCTTCTTTGTAATTTTTTAAAGCAATTTCACAATCATTAAGTGAATTGTCTAAATCTGAATCTTCATAGTACAACTTTGAAAGTTGATAATGAAGAATAGGGTAATTAAAAATTTTGCATTCTTTTTTCAAAAAATTATATGCTTCTATTCTTTGATTGATCAGAATTAAACTTTTACTATATTCAATCTTAAATTCTGCATCATCTTTAAATTTCTCTAAAGACTTTTTAAGAATATGACATTTCTTGTAATAATCTTTTCTAAATATATAAATTAATTTATCAATAGTCTCTCTGGGATAATCTTCATATTCAAAGGATTTTTCATAATTATAAATTGACATTTCGTAATTATACATTTCATTTTTATCATCTGAGGTAAAATCCCAATTACGTTCAGTACCATATATTTCTCCGATCCAATAATAAACTAGACCTGTAACTCTTTTATCAATATCTTTTTCTAAAACAATTTTAAAGCATTCTATAGCCTTTTTATATTGCTTCTCCTCATGTTTAACTATTCCTAGTAGATAATATCCCCCAAATTTATCTGGAAATTTTTTAATGATTTCATTACAGCTTTTCTCAACTTTTTTATATTCTTTAATATCATAATAATCCCAAGCCTTATCAGTTAATTCTTGATATAGTTTTTCATTCATTGTATTCAAATTTTATCAAATGTAAGTTTTATACGTGTAAAGTATTTGCGCAGTTAAAATTTTTCTAAAAAAAATTATACGTGTGAATCCCCCTGTACAAATACCCCCACCGATCTTGAGGGTGAAAGTATCCCCCCCACCAGTAATAATAACCGAAAAATTTCACAGGCAGTAATACAATCAAGGTGATAGCTTATGTACTATAGCTTACAGTTCTTTTGTTCCTGGTGTTTTTATCGTTGCAAGAATTTGCACCCAATTACAATAGATATCTTTTCCTCAAAAGCCTAAAATCCTAAATAATTTACAGCAAAAAAAAACCAGAGCAAAAAACTCTTCGCTCTGGTTAAAGTATTATTCTTTTATAAACTGCACAGCTTGTAAACTCTCAAACTTCAGCCAATAGCTTCCTTTGCTGAGATCCTGAACCGGGATGCCTTCCCCCGTGTTGTAGGAACCTGTTTTAATTTTTTGCCCAACAGCATTATAAATGACAAATTTTTCATTTTTTATCCCTGAAATATAGAGAATGTCTGTGACAGGATTAGGATAAACGTTGATTTTGGGATTCATGATTGCAGAAGCAGTGCTTAAAAAATTCATCTCGTAATCCACTTTTATATTAAAGAGTTTTCCGTAAGTATTCTTCTGAACGGAAATAATAAAACCTTTGTCACGATTAACAAAAACATCTGCAACAGAACTGATGTTGGCCGGTGCTTTAAACAAACCATTGACCCCAAATGTGGCATCAGGAATTCCGTTCGTGTTATATTTTAATATCGTTGCAGCGTATTCTACCGGCAAATCGCTTTTGTAATAAGAAGAGAAAATATAAATGTTATGGTCTAATTCCATTATTTTATAGGGAACGTGTACACTCCACTGGCCAAATGAAGATTCAACTTTTCCTCCATTTCCAAATGATGTATCTATTGCTCCGGAACGCAGGTATCTGGAACCTCTTACATAGCTATACGCAGAACTTACATCTACATATTTTGCGGTCAGAATTTTACCGTCTTCCTGAATATTATAGTCGTAAATATTAATATCTTTCGGAGTGTAGATGTACCCGTTATTTCCGAAACTAGGATCAGGAGTTCCATCTAGAAAATGACAGGTCCAGACATCTGTTTGGGTGTAATTGTCATTATTGTCATAGTAGAACAAAGTCGCAAAATTATAAATTTTACCATTTTTAATTCTGGTTTTCTTCTGTGTCAGAAATCTATAATCCCGGTTGATCAATGCGGAACTGAATCCGTTATTTCCAAAGCTGGTATCAATACTGCCATCCGGTAAGATTTTACAAAGCTTGGTAGACGTTTTTGCAGGATTACTCGTGTAACTCGTAGAGCTATAGACCACAAAAATTTGGTTGTTATCATCCTTCATCAAATCTCCATACGTGAGGGTATTCGATGTAAAAAGAAAATCGGCAAGCTTGAAACCATTTACGCCGAATGAAGTGTCAAGGGTTCCATTGTTGGTGATCTTAACAAGGTAGGCCTTCATATTAGCGGCGCAGGAAAGAATGATTGAATTGTCATTCAGCATCACAGAACCGGTAACTGTAATTTCTCCTGGATTGTTCGGATAGCTTGGAATATTTAAAATTCCATTGGTTCCAAAATTTCCGTCCAAAGTGCCATTGAGGTTATATTTTGTAATAAAATAGATTCTTGTACTGGAAGAGGTGGTATCGTAGTAGCCCACGTTTACCGTTTTCTGGTCAGAAGTATAGAAGGTTTTATGGTTGTATTCTCTGTTTTGATCAGGTGGAATATTGACAAACAGCTTTCCATTGGTACCGTAATTGGTGTCCACCACTTGACAGTGAATAGAAACAGAGCCCAAAAAGAAAAAGAATAGAAATTTTTTCATAATCAAATAATTAGCTTTTTGTTGGCAAAAATAGTTTTTTTGTTTCCAGCTAAGAAATTATTGCAATAATTTTAGCTGATGTGATTAAAATAATGATATAATTAATGTTATGAAGGAAAATTTTCAATATTTCGCCTATGTATCAATGATTATTTTTTTTGAATTTAAATGAAGTATTTTTATAATAATATCCTGTCATAAACAGGACGAAAAAATCCGGGGGAAAATATTCCTCCGGATGTAAATATCGTTTAATATAGGTCTGCCTATTTAAGGGCTACTCAATATAACCAGTGTTTATGGCTCAATCTGGCAGTAGACAGAATCTAAAGGTCTGCATACACCATTTGCACAGCAGGATTTTACTCCGCAGCGTTGCTGATCATCACAGTATCTAAGCCCACCTTTGACTGATTTTAAATTTTCTCTGGAGATTTTCTTTAAATTTTTCATATGTTTTAGTTTATAATGAGGAACTAATATATGAATAATTCTAATCTATGTGATATTATTTTACAAGTCTTACAAAAATAATGATGTTGATGGTATATGCAATTCATTTGTTTCTAAGGATTGTAACTTCCTGATCAGTTTCCGGCAGTTTTCACATCTGTAGTTTTAATATCGGTTCCCAATCTCTGTAAATAGGCGATCATCGCGACAATCTCCCTTTTTTCAAGGGGAACAAACTGACTTCCTTTAGCCGCCTTCTCTTTTTCCAGCTGTTCCTTAATATCGGATGCTTCGGCATAAATTCTTTTTACAATTCCGGATGCCTGGCCATCTGCCCAGGTGTTGGCGGAGTCTATCTGAGCTTTATTGTAAGGAACATCAAAGGACTTTTTCATCAGCGTCATTTTACTGATCATCTGAGAACGGTCTAGCGTATTACTGATCAGCCACGGAAAACGCGGCATAATAGAGCCGGGCGAAGTAGATCTTGGATTATACATATGTTTGAGGTGCCATGAATCCGGATTTCGGGATCCTTCTCTGTGCAGATCCGGGCCTGTTCTTTTGGAACCCCAGAGGAAAGGATGATCATACACAAACTCTCCGGCTTTGGAATACTGTCCGTTTTTACCTTCAAACCTCACAATTTCATCTCTGAACGGGCGTATCATCTGCGAATGGCAGGCATTACAGCCTTCACGGATATACAGATCACGACCCTCGAGTTCCAGCGGAGAATAAGGTTTTACCGCTGAAATGGTAGGAACGTTTTTCTTAATCGTCATAGTAGGAATGATCTCTGCCGCGCCTCCGATTGATAAGGTGAAAAACGCCCCTATCGAAAGGATGACCGGTTTTCTTTCAATCCATAAATGAATACCTTCTCCTGCTTTTCTGCCATTTATTCTGGCCAGTGCAGGCGCTTCCGCAGAAACCTCATTTTGGAAAGAACCTTGTCTTATCGTTTTAAAAATATTCACCACCATCAGCAAGCCTCCGCTAAGATAGAAAGCTCCTCCCAGGAACCTCATTTTATAATAAGGAATGACAGCGGTTACCGTATCAAGCCAGTTTTTATACATTAAAGTGCCGTCAGGATTAAACTGTTTCCACATCAGTCCCTGCGTAAATCCTGAAATATACATAGGAACCACATAGAAAAGAACACCCATTGTACCCAACCAGAAATGCCAGTTGGCCAGTTTTACAGACCATAAATTTGTTCTCCACATAATCGGAACGAGATAATACACGATACCGAAAGCCATAAAACCATTCCAGCCCAAAGCACCTAAATGTACGTGTCCTATAACCCAATCGGTATAATGACCTATTTTATTTAAAGTTTTAGTTGCCAAAAGCGGCCCTTCAAAAGTGGCCATCCCATAACAGGTAACAGCCACCACAAAGAATTTAAGAACAGGATTGTCTCTCACCTTTTCCCATGCACCTCTTAATGTTAACAATCCGTTGAGCATACCTCCCCATGATGGGGCAATCAGCATAATTGAAAAACCGGTGGCCAATGCCTGCGTCCATCCCGGAATAGCAGTATAATGTAAATGGTGAGGTCCCGCCCAGAGATACACGAAAATAAGCGACCAGAAATGGATAATGGAGAGTTTGTATGAGAATACCGGTCTGTTGGCTGCTTTAGGAAGAAAATAATACATCATCCCCAAAATAGGCGTTGTCAGGATAAATGCAACGGCATTATGTCCGTACCACCATTGAATCAAAGCATCTTTCACACCGGAATACAGCGAATAAGACTTCCAGAAATCAAGCGGAACTTCCAGGTTATTAACAATATAAAGAAGAGCCACTCCAATCCAGGTGGCAATATAAAACCAAATCGCCACATAGAGATGCCTCACCCTTCTTTTGGCAATGGTCCCGAACATATTGATCCCGAAAACAATCCATGAAAAAGTAAGCAGGATATCCAAAGGCCACTCATGCTCGGCATATTCTTTAGAGCTGTTGAATCCCATAGCAAAGGTGATCCAGCTTGCCACAATCATAATCTGCCAGGACCAGAAATGAATCCATGATAGAGTAGCATTGTACATTGAAGCCTTTAATAATCTTGGGAGACTGTAATAAGTAGCACAGAAAAAAGAGTTACATACAAAAGCAAAAATCACCGTATTGGTGTGCATCATTCTGATTCTGCCAAAACCCAGTATTCCTTGTGAGTTGACAAGTCCCTGGATATTTCCGTTTCTCAGACTCTGAATCGTCATATCATCTGTACCAAACAGAAACTCAGGAAGTTCAGGGTAAAAAAGCATCAGGGCGGTGGTAAGCCCCAATATAAATCCTGCAATACCAAAAACAATGGTAGCGTACAGAAAAGCACGCACTATAGTATTGTCATAACTAAATTTTTGTATCTCCATTTTAAAATATCAATTGTTGTCGTGAATGATATGAAGGGTCATTTGAATATCATTAAGGGTATAATTTGTAGCAGATTATTGGCAAAAAAATATAGGCAGGCCGTCAACGGGTGATCTTTCTCTGCCGTGAGGAATAATCAAATCTTTAAAAACAAATAGAATTCCTACTGTTTAATACTGCTGTTTTATTATACCCTGATATGATAAACTTTCTGATGGTTCAGGCAACCATCCGGTATTCTGTTGGATAAGAAATCAGGCTTTTAACCTAATTCATATCCGTCATTCTTTTCATGTCGTAGCCTTCGAAATTGCAGACGGTGTCCCAGGATAATCCAAGCGCTTTTGCCACTCCTTTTCCGTAATGAGGATCTGCTTTATAACAGTTTCTTACATGTCGGATCTGGATAAATTCCTGTGCACCTCCTACAGCATCAGCCGTATTATTAAACAAGGCCTGCTTCTGCGTATCAGACATCAGTCTGAAAAGATTTCCGGGCTGGGAAAAATAATCATCATCTACACGGTGATCCCAATGATCTGCACTTCCGGAAAGGGCCAAAGGCGGTTCCTGATAAGCCGGCTGCTCCTGCCATTGGCTGAAACTGTTGGGCTCATAAGCGATCTGGCTGCCATAGTTTCCATCCGTTCGCATAGCCCCGTCACGATGATAAGCCATGTAAGGGCATTTGGGAGCATTGACAGGAATCTGATGATGATTCACCCCTAAACGGTAACGTTGAGTATCACCATAGGAAAACAGACGTCCCTGAAGCATCTTATCCGGAGAAAATCCTACTCCCGGAACAATAGTAGCTGGATTGAACGCAGCCTGCTCCACCTCAGCAAAATAGTTGGAAGGGTTTCGGTTAAGAGTGAATTCTCCTACAGGGATCATGGGATAATCGCCATGGGGCCATACTTTCGTTAAATCAAAAGGGTTGATGTGATACGTATTCGCATCTGCTTCCTCCATCACCTGAATATACATTTTCCATGTAGGGAAATTACCGTTTTCTATATTTTCGTATAAGTCTCTCTGATGGCTTTCCCGATCTTCAGCAACGATCATTTTAGCTTCCTCATTGGTAAGATTTTCTATTCCCTGTTGCGTTTTGAAATGGAATTTTACCCAGTAACGTTTTTGTTCATGACTGATAAAACTATACGTATGGCTTCCGAATCCATCCATATGACGGTAAGATTTAGGCAATCCGCGGTCGCTCATCGTAATGGTTACCTGATGAAGAGATTCCGGGAGAAGGGTCCAGAAATCCCAGTTATTATCGGCACTTCTCATATTGGTGCGGGGATCTCTTTTTACGGCATGGTTCAAATCAGGGAACTTTAAAGGATCACGCAGGAAAAAAACAGGAGTATTGTTTCCTACAAGGTCCCAGTTTCCTTCTTCCGTATAAAACTTTAAAGCAAATCCTCTGATATCCCTTTCTGCATCTGCAGCCCCTCTTTCACCGGCTACCGTTGAAAAACGGATAAACAGCGGAGTTTCTTTTCCTATTTCTGAAAATAAATGGGCTTTTGTGTATTTTGTAATATCGTGGGTCACTTTAAAAATGCCGTAAGCTCCTGAACCTTTGGCGTGCATTCTACGCTCCGGAATAACTTCGCGGTCAAAATGAGCCATTTTTTCTAAGAACCATACATCCTGCAGCAATGCCGGTCCGCGGCTGCCAGCTGTTAAAATATTTTGATTATCTGAGATTGGAGCACCTGTTCTGTTGGTGAGATTGTTTTTTTCCATCTGTAAAGCTTTTTAATTTGATGTAAAGCTAGCCACTTCCGGTTTTTTTACTCTCATCCAGATTCATCAAAAAATTGTGGTCCAAGAGATTGAGAACAGGATTTTGTACGGGAATTGTGAAGACTATTTTAACTCACGCCCTAAAATAAAAACAGCAGAAACCATAAGATCTCTGCTGCTTTTGTTTATTATTTTTACCTGATGATTCCGGGATGTTTGATGAATAATCAGGCTGAAAGTTTTTTGTTATTTTCCGCCGCCGCTGTTTTTTTCAACATCCGTTTTGGTATTTCCTTTTACCTTCTGATTTCCGAAACGTTTGACGAACGAAAGAGAGAATCCATACCAGTCGGATCTAAGAGCAGATCTGAAGGTACCGTCCTGGCTGTACGTCGTGTTGTCGAAGATCGGTCTGTTGAAAATATTCATCAGCTGAAGGCTCACTTCCATCTGCGTTTTAGGGAATATTTTGGTAGCAGAAATATTGTGGAAGATATTCGTTTTATTGGCAAGAGAGTTTCCGTTGTTTTGGTTAGAAAGCTCTACCCATGCACTCAGGTTAATATTCTTGTTAAAAAGATTCGTGTAGGATAGATTGGCAGATGCCCCCATATAACTGATGTAATCTCTACTTTTCAGATTGTTTACCGCATTAAAATCATGGTTGTCAATATAATACCATCCTGCTCCTACATTCACACTCAGTTTGTTTTTCAGGAAAGTCTGATTGGTATTGGCGAAAATATAATACTTCTGTACTTTTCCGTTCAGGTTGGCAGGCAGGGTAACCGTTCTGCCGTCTTCTTCTGCAAAAGAAGTCCAGTAATCCCTGTCCGTGTACATATACCTTGCAGAAATGAAATACTTTTTAAGAATTCCTAATTTCATATAAAGTCTGTGGCTTGGGTTGGGCTCCAGATCCATATTTCCGCGGGAGAATGTTCCGTCGTTGGTAGGAATCAGAAAAGGATTGAATTCCGCATACCAGGGACGCCAAAGATTACGGTTATATGTTAAACTCAGATCATATTTATCCGAGAAAGAATATTTAAGCAATAGATTGGGAAGCAGTGTACCATAGGAATCCTTTCTTTCCGTTCCGGCTACATCCTGTCTCATTTTATAATCAATATGTTCATATCTCAGACCGATTCTGGTTTCCAGCTTTCCGAAGAACGTTTTGCTGTAATTGGCATACAGGGAATTGATATTGTCTTCGTAGTGAAAAACATCATGGGGACGCAGATTATCAGCATTATTTCCGGTAAGCGTATTAGGAATCACATTGTTGTTGAAATCCATTTTTCCCCCTACTTCAAAGCTTCCTTTACCCAAAGGCTGTGTGTAGTCTACTTTTACATAATAGTTTCTGGTCTGTTCATGGGAATCAATGCCAAGCTGATTGACCGTATTGGAAGGAATGTAGGTTTTTAAAAATGTATTTTGGTTGTTCTGGGAATTGTAATTCGAACCCAGGTTGATATCCAGAATTCTGTTTTTCTCCTTATCGTAATATTTGTAAAAAGCATTGGTTCCCAGCGTACGGAAAAGTCCGTTTGCATCCTGATCCTGATGATAGGCCTCGAATGGGTTCCCGTTTTTGGTTCTGCTGAGATCGGCATCAGATTCGGACGAATTTTTGCTCTGATAATATTCCAGGACGAGTCCTATCGTATTTTTATCATTCAGTTCATATTCCGAAGAGGAAGATACGGAAGGGCTTTTGCCTTTACCCAGAGTTTGATTTGTGATTTGGGTCACATCATTATCTTTATACAAGCTGTTTACACTGGTATTGGTTTGGAAAAAAGTATTGTCGCTGTAACTTCCTGTCAGGGTTTGTGTAAAGTTTTTCTTATGATAATTAAGGTTTAGATTGGTATACTGTGAATTTTTCGTATTCTGTCTGTTATTGAAGGTTGCGCTTCCCTTTATTCCTTCATCGTCCCTTTTTTTCAGAACAATGTTGATCACAGATCCTGCTGTTTCATAACGGGATGACGGGCTGGTAATGACTTCAATTTTCATCAGATTATCCGCCGGAATTGTTTTCAGATATTCTTTTAATTCTTTTCCGGTAAAAACAGATTTTCTGTCATTGATGTAAACCGTTACCGATTCACCTTCTGCTTTTATGGCATCATTATTATCAATACTTACCAAAGGCGTCATTCTAAGGACATCCCAAGTCGTATTTCCTGCAAGAATAGAGCTGTTGGAAACATTAAATACCGTTCTGTCTACTTTAGATTCTACAGTAGGTTTTCTGGCAGTTAAAGTAACTCCTTCAATCTGATTTTCTTTTTGCTTTATAGTGTCATTCTTAGCCTGGGCAAAAACTAAAGTGCCTATTAATAGTGCGGCTGAAGATATAATTATTCTCATTCAAAGTGATATTTCACCAATAAGACAATTATCTTTTAAAGTTTGTTACATTAATTTGAAAAATAAATATAAAATTAACAAACAGAATATGAAAAACTGAAATCATAAATCATCAAAACGGGCAGCCCTTATGTTTAAAAAATTATTTTATTCCCGATAAATAAAGTAAAACATAACCTTTATTCGTTGATTGATTTGGATAAGCAATCTTATTCTTATATTTATTTTCTGCCTTTATCATGCACGGATGATAAGCATAGCAAAAAAACAACAGAATGAATTTAAAAAAACAAATGGGGCAGTTTCCCAATGAAAAACGAAAAAAATATTTCAGCACACTGCCTAATTATGCCGATGGGAAATTTCAGAATATACTTCCAACACCAGCGTTACTGGAAGGGGAAAGCATGACCAAATTACTGCTGACGACACTTTGTAAAATAGAAAATGTCACCCCAAAGTCACCCCTGCCGTTTGTGATAACCGATCTTAAAAACCTGAACCCTGAAGAAAATGTTCTTGTATGGTTTGGGCACAGCTCCTATTTTATCCAGATAGATGGCAAAAAGTTTCTTATTGATCCGGTTTTTAGTGGAAATGCCTCCCCGATGCCGGGTTCCATAAAAGCTTTTGCCGGATCAGACCATTACAAACCGGAAGATATGCCTGAGATTGATTTCCTTCTGATTTCCCATGATCATTGGGATCATTTAGACTTTACAACCGTTCAGGCTCTGAAAAATAAAGTAGGTAAAGTAATCTGCGGATTGGGAACAGGACAGCATTTTGAATACTGGGGTTGGAACGAAGACCAGGTTATAGAAAAAAACTGGTGGGAAAGCATTGATTTGGCAGAAGGCTTTACCATTACACTGACCCCTGCAAGACATTTTTCCGGAAGGCTTCTCAACAGGAATATTTCACTGTGGACTTCATTTGTCCTGCAAACGCCGTCAAAGAAACTCTTTTTAGGTGGAGACAGCGGCTATGGGAACCATTTTGCGGAAATCGGAGAAAAATACGGCCCCTTTGATCTGGCTGTAATGGAATGCGGGCAGTACAACGAAAAATGGCCTTATATCCACAGCCTGCCCGAACAGATCATTAAAGAAGTACAGGAACTCAAAGCCCGGAGCTTCATTCCTGTTCATAACTCAAAGTTTAAGTTAGCACAGCATCCGTGGTTCGAGCCTTTGGAACTGGTTTCAAAATATGCAGAAGAAAACAATGTTCCGGTTACCCATCCTATCATGGGAGAGAAAGTGAATCTGGATCAGCTGGGAGAAGTAACCTGGAAAAAATGGTGGCAGGAATTGATGTAAAAACGAATTTGCACCACAAAGAAAAGAAACCGGAAATATAAATATTGTTGAACTCCGTTTTCAATGATTGCTACTACAATTAAAAGGAGTCTCCGGCCCCGACGGGGCCGGAGACTTCCATTCAAACAACTCAATTAAAAAAATTAAGGCTCTAAATGCCCCACTTTCGTATGAATAATATCGTAAAATACAGATGGATTTCCTGCATCCGGAGTAATCCGGTAAGTGAATTCTGATGAATTAAGGGTAAGAATATCTACCGTTCTTGTAAAAGTTACATTTCCGTTAGCGTCCAGTCCTGTAAGGGTTCTTTTCTTTCCGTCCGGTGAGATAGACCATGTTCCCTGCGATCTCAGGACATTGTTCAGTCCATAAATCGTGAAAGTACCATTCGCTTTAAAATAAGAATAGCCTACATAGCCCGAAACACTGCTGTCCGTTAAAGCTACCGGATTTCCATCCTTATTTTTGGCTCCTGTTGTTTCCCAGGGAGTGGAAGCCAGGGTAAGCTGCCCGTTGGAAGGCTCTGCGTGAGCCGTTTTGGTATGGATAATATCATAATAAACAGACGGATCACTGGGATTGGTGTGAATTCTGTACGTAAATTCATTGGCATTGAGAACCAGAATATCAACAACTCTTGTAAAAATGGATGTACCGTCAGGATTCAGAGCCGTAATGGTTCTTGTTTTTCCCTGAGAATCTACAGACCATGTTCCTCTGGATCTTAGAATATCATTCAGTCCGTATATTGCAAAATTGCCATCACCTTTGAAGTAAGCAAAACCTACAAAACCGTTGACGCTAGGATCGTTGAGACTGACAGTCTGCCCGTTTTTATCCTTTGCACCCGTAGTTTCCCACGGAGTGGAAGAAAGAAGCTCTGAAGGAGTCATCTGTTCCATAACAGTATCATCATTGTCGGAACATGAAGTAAAAGCAGCAGATAAAAGGAACGCTGCCAACAGATAAACCAATTTTTTCAATGTATTCATAACTCATATTTTTATTCACTGCAAACATATCCTTTATGAAAATCAAAACGTTGTACGAAATATCCCTTTTGTTGTAAAATGTATAACACTTTGTTTTAAATGTTGAAAATAGAGTACATAATACAACGGCAAAACCATATAGCTGTAATTATATCCGTTTAAAAAACTATTTTTGGGTATGAATAACAGAAACCGAGGGAAAAATACCGGAGACGATACTTTGTTTGGTGTTCAGAAACAGCTGGACAAACTGAAAATGGGTGTCCAGGACATGCTCTATTTATTAAGCAGAGATTATCCTGAAAAAGCATCTTCAGAGCTTGTCGGCAACCGGTATAAACTGAAAACCCGGCAGATTCAGGCGTTGCGGGGAGCCTCAGCATCAGAGCAGCAGATGAAAAACAGAAAGCTTAAACAGCTGGAAGTTTCAGACCTGAAAGGAAAAGTCCTGTTTCTGGATGGGTTCAATATTTTGATTCTGATGGAAAGTCTGATTTCCGGAGCGTATGTTTTTGAAGGTCTGGACGGATGTTTTCGCGATCTTTCCGGTGTTCACGGAACCTATAAAAGAGTAAACCAGACTCAGAAAGCCATAGAAATGATTGCTGAGTTTTTTAGAAAAGCAGCTGTAGAGAAACTGGTCTGGATATTTGATAAACCCGTTTCCAATAGCGGAAGAATCAAGGAAATAGTTTTGAATTATGCACAGGAAAATACGCTGAACTGGGAAGCCGGGCTGGAGTACAATCCCGATAAGTTTTTAGCAGAAAATTCCGAAATAGCAGTGTCTTCAGATGCCTGGATATTAGATCACTGCAAAAATTGGTTCAATCTCACGGCGTATCTCATCACCGAAGAAAAACCGGATGCTAATCTGATTAAAATGTAGTATAATGGAAACGTTCAAGCCTTTAGTAATCCATATTTCAAATACATGGAAAGAAAAATATCATTCCATCCTTGCCGAAGAACATCTGCAGACCATGACAGATCATATCCGCAAGTTTCAGAATAATGATCAGGATTGGGAACTGCCATATTTTAACGAAGAAATAAAGCCGGACAGAAAAGAAAGTTTTAATTTGTTTATCACCATTTTTCAAAGCTATGATAGTGATGAGGTTAAAGCATCACAGTTAGAAAAAATTCCGTTTGAACATTGGCTGAACATTCTGGGGCAGCGGCTTACTTCTGCCAGCATCCGGGATGAAAATGCTGTTCCGCCTTTAAAAATCACATTACTTGATGCCTGCAGGAAACCTTTTAACAGTGAAATCACCATTGCACAGAGAGCCTGGGAAAAGCACATTGGAAGAATGGATGATCAGTTTTGGGGCGAAATCAAAGGAAATAATGAGCAAAAACAGAGAAAAGTAATGGAAAAAATCAGCTATATTCTGGACAACAGAACCTGGTGGAACGTTTTCTATCATTACAAACACGAATTGGTTTTTGAGGTCAGAGAAAAAGAAGGCCATGGAATCCGGTGGAGTCATAATGGAAACCAGCTGATCGGTTTTCTTGAAAAATTTATCAACGAATAAAATATAAAATTTCACTGCGTAAAAAGATTGCGTACTGTGTAAATAATTTTGCAGACATAAAACTGAAGCAATGGATTTTTCAGATCAACAATTTTCGCAAAACGAATGGGAAGCATGTCTCAAGGTTCTGAATGCTTTGAAAGATGATCCGTTCCACAATCCTGATAATAAAACATTTTCAGGATTGATCACGAAGATTCATAAAAACGCCAAAAAACAGAACCGCCAGGAAAATTATTCCCGGATGAAATCTCACGATCTTACGGTGAGTTCAGACGCTGTGCTGATGCAGAAGGCGCTGGCCGGAGCTTCGGCTTTTTATGATGATGAAAAAAATGAAACGAAATTGACGCAGCTTCAGATTCCTAAAAACTGCTACTGCTGTAACCAAAGCTATCAATATGCTCACTCTTTCTATACAAGACTATGCCCGAAATGTGCTTCGGAAAACTATGAAAAACGTTTCGAAACCACAGACCTCAAAGGAAGAAATGTTATTCTGACAGGAGGAAGGGTAAAAGTAGGATGGGCAGCAGCACTGAAACTGTTGAGAAATGGGGCCAATTTGGTTTTGACAACCCGTTTCCCGGCATTGGCAATGGAACAGATGCAGCAGGAAGCAGATTATGAAAACTGGAAAGAAAGACTTTGGATCTATGGGCTGGATCTGAGAAATTTAAAAGCCATACAGGATTTTATTGATTTTTATAAAACCAGGTTTGATACTTTGGATATCCTGATCAACAATGCCGCTCAGACCATAAAATATCCCGATGAATATTATCTTCCTATCATCAGCCGTGAAAAAGAAAAATGGGTGGAATTTAAAAATATTCAAAATCTTTTCCCTAATGTTACTGAAATTTCAGGGGAGATTACAAAGCTTGAATATGCGGAGAATGAAGAAACATCTGTTGCTCTCACCCGTTTTGGACAGCCGGTAGATAACAGGGAAAAGACAAGCTGGAATTCTACACTGGAAGAAATCTCGATGTACGAGCTGGTGGAAGTGAATCTGATCAATCATATCGCTCCCTATTTCCTGATCAAAGAGCTGAAACCTTTGATGAAGAACTCAGTATATCAGGAGAAATTCATTATCAATGTCACCTCTTCGGAAGGAATTTTCAGCTACGAAAACAAAACAGTATTCCATCCGCATACGAATATGACGAAAGCAGCCCTGAATATGATGACACTTACTTCTGCAAGAGCATTTGAAAAGGATCAGATTTATATGAGTGCGGTAGATGTAGGTTGGATTTCCACAGGTGCGAAGGAAAGCCTTAGAAAAAAACAGTTTGAGCAGGGATATATTCCTCCGCTGGATTCTGTTGATGGAGCGGCAAGGATTCTGCATCCCATTGTTGAAGGCATAAAAGGAAATTATTACAGCGGAGTACTGCTGAAAAACTATAAAATAAATACCTGGTAAAGGGAGAAACGTTAGCTCAATGGAAGAGCTTTGACTTATCTGAACAGAGGCTGCGGGTTCGAATCCCGCACGTTTCTCCTCAACATAATGAAAGAAATAGTTTAATGTGGAAAAACCGGCTTTCAGGAAGCCTATTATCGGTTCGAACCCGGTTTTCTTTCGTTTTTTATCATTTAAAAAATAAAACCATGCTCAATAAAATATTAAATTTTTTCAGAAACAGCGATCCTCCGGAAGAAATAAGTATCTATCCTGTCACCAGGGAAGTAAAACCGTCTCCTGTAGAGACTTCGGATGTTTCCGGTGATCCGGGATTGTTTTTCCACAGAAGAAAAGAAGCGGGAAAAAAGAAGGAAATTAATGATCTGCAGACTTATATCAGCGATTATAAAGAATATTGTTTGGAAAAGACGAGCAACCAGCATATCCTGAAAGCTCCCGGCTATAAGGTTATTGAAAAGGACGGAAGCACAGAAACCTTTAAAATTTCAGGCGATGGCTTCATTTTTCATAACGAACATCATCTGCTGCGTGTAGAAAGCGAATATTTTGTAAAATACATTCAACAGGAATACAATCCCATCACAAAACTGATAGAAAATGCATACGACTGATTTCACCAAAAGACTGAAAATATTCACCGCGGATGATCTTCCGGCGGCGGTTTTTGACGAACCTGTGACAGTAGAGATCTATGCTAAAAATATCACATGGGAAATAGAGGAACTGAACGGAAATCTGCTGCTGCGCGGAGAAGAATGTCATTTTCCTAATCTTACCAAAATCTCCGGATCTTTGTCTGTAGATGCAGCAAACTGCTCACTTCCCAGCCTTAAAACGGTAGAAGAGAACTTTACACTTCACTGTCCTGCTCATCTGGATCAGCTGAAAACGGTAAGAGGTTTTTTCAAATGCATTATAGATTTTGATTTTAAAAGTCTGGAAACGGTAGGAGGAAGTATTTCTCTGAAAAAAAGCAATGTTACGGCCCGGAATAAAAGGCTGGTGGAAACCAGGATTGTCATTCCGGTTAAAGAACAGTATGATGTGAAATTTCTTCCGCAGGAAGGTATTTTTAATATAGATATTTTCGGAAGTGATATTATTATTCCGCATAATGAAATCCGTGGAAAGATTAATGTTTACGGTAAAAATGTATCTTTTCCCTACCTTGAATTTCTTCAGGGGCAGATCTCCATCGAATGCCGTGACAGAAACGGGCATCACTTTACCCATGATTTTCCGGTACTGAAGATGATAACCGGGCATCTGAAGTTGGATAATACCAAAGTTTCTTTTCCTGAACTTCAGGAGATCAAAGGAAATATTCAATTGGGAACAGGTTGCTATGCAGATTTTCCGCTGTTGGAAAATTCAGGAAGTATTTCGGTCAATTACAATTCCGGAACAAGATTTCCCATGCTGAAAAATGTAGATGGAAACCTTCAGAATCAGGGCGAAACCTGTCATTTTATTTCTCTTGAAAAAGTAAAAGGAACCTATAAGACCTATAATACCATAGCTCCCAGGCTTCAGGAAGCAGGGAATCTGGAAATGCATACATCCATTGAATTTGAACATCTTAAAAGGATCAACGGAAAGCTGACCAATGCATTCAGAGTCAATTTCAAATCTCTGGAATATGTTAATTATTACGGGGACGAAAAGCAAAACGGATCAAAACTTCCGGCCCTGAAAGAAATTAATTTTTATCTGTATCAGAAAGAAGAACATTTTGAACATCTTGCTAAGAATATTTATTTTAAAGTTAATGACAGGATGTATCTTTCAAAAGATAAACTTATTATTTCCGGGATGCCTTTTAATTATGTGGTACACCATCAGAACTACAGCATCAGAAAGCTGGTGGCTATACTGAAACTTCGCCACAGCAGTTTTCAGAATTTCATTACCAGAGAATATGAACGCCAGTGGCCTCAGTTTGATACTCCATTTTTTACCAAAATTTTGGAGAGAATAGAAAAATTGTGGAACGCCGTGGAAACACTCAGACTGGAAGAACTTTTTGAATCCAATGACAGAAACCTGCGTCTCTTCTGTTTTAATTATGTGGGAGTGGGAAATCTGATGAATTATCTTAATGCAGAAAAGATCAATGAGGAAGAAATAGATCTGCATTATAACGAATATGATCATAATGGGAATAAAACTCAGATTAATAAAACCAACCGTTATGAGCTCTATAAAATTGAAAACCGTAAATTGGGAATCAATACATGGCGTGAAGCTGATAAGTATTCCTACGCTGTAAAATGCTGGTGTCCTTCCACAAAAAAAGAACACTGGCTGTGGGTAGAGCAGCAATATAGCGGAAATGCGCTGATTGCCATTGCCTCTACTTTCAGGATCCATGAAAACATCATTCCGTATATCCGGTGCCTGAAAAGACAGGGAGACCTTCTGATTTGCGAACTGGAAAAGGAAGTGATACCACGTGGTTTTCCCAGAGCATTGACGGTGCAGGAATATTTCAATTTGCTGGAGGTGGAGACGTAGGAGGAAAGGGTGAGAAGGCAAAAAAGCGAAATGGCGCTTTATGAATATTTGGAAACAGTAGTTTAACTGGAAAAACATTCCACTCAACGGAAGGTTGCAGGTTCAATCCCTGTCTGTTTCTATTTTAAAATCAAAACCATAAAATCACGGATCAACTCTTAAATTTTCAAATAAACGGAAGCAGTAGTTTAACGGAAAAACACACACTGCTAATGTGATATGCGGGTTCGAATCCTGCTTGCTTCCCTTTTAATCTAAGTAAAGGATGAGAAACATTTATAATAAAGGTGATTTCCGAGCCGGTGAATATGGGAAAATTTCTCAGGAACAAAGAAAGTATGGGAATAAAAAATGGCGGAGAACAGAAAAAGTTGCCATTGAAGATCAGCTAAGAGAAGTTTTTGAATTCAGAAAGGCAAGAAAAAACAGACATAAAATAATCTGGGTAAAAATAACAAAAGAGTCCAAAGGAGTAAAAAGATCTGATTACCGGGGATTTTATTCCGAAAAAGAATTAACAAATGCTTTGAAAGCACCAAACATCGTGAGATTTTTTACCCTAAAAGACAAAACAAAAAACAAATGAATACCTATATTGATATTGGCATTAATCTGACCAATAAACAGTTCTTCAATGAACACGAAGAAATAATCAACCGTGCCCTGGATAATGGGGTAGAGCAGATGATCCTCACAGGAACAAGCGTACGCGGAAGCCGGGAATCTGCCGAAATTGCAAAAGACTATCCCGATATTTTATTTTCTACCGCGGGAATTCATCCCCATGATGCCAAATCTTTTCATTCAGAAAGTATTCCGGAGCTTCGGAACCTTTTGAAATCAGATCAGGTAGTATCCGTAGGAGAATGCGGATTGGATTTCGACCGGGATTTTTCCCCCAGACCCATTCAGGAAAAGTGCTACAGAGTTCAGCTGGAACTGGCTGTTGAGGTGAATAAACCTCTTTTTCTCCACGAAAGAGCAGCTTTTAAAAGATTTAATGAGATCACGGATGAATACCTTTCCGAATTACCGGAAGCTGTTGTCCACTGCTTTACAGGAACACTAGATGAAGCCAGAACCTACCTTGATAAGGGATTTTATTTAGGATTTACGGGAGCTATCAGCGATGATAAAAGATTTAAACAGCTGGAAGAAGTTATAAAATATACGCCGCTGGATAGAATGATGATAGAAACAGACGCCCCATTTATGCTTCCTAAAAATATGCCCAGGATGCAGAACCGCCGGAACGAACCATCTTTTCTGCCTTATGTAGCACAAACCATTGCCCACTGGAAAAAGATAAGCATTTCCGAAGTGGCAGATGAAACTGCTGAAACTACCAGAAATTTTTTCAAACTATAAAAAAGAGCCCTACTGATGAAGTAAAGCTCTTTTTTTATGGCGAAACTGCAAAACCGCAGCTTAACTTTCTTTTCTGTTAAAGACTTTTCAACGCCGATTCCAAAGCTAGTTCCATCATCGGTTTCAAAGCTTTTTCTCTTTCGTCCGCAGAAATTTTTTCGTGAGTAGGAATAATATCGGTTACGGTAAGAATGGTAGCTGCATTTTTTCCCAAATGCTGGGCATTCGCAAATAATCCGAAAGCTTCCATTTCTACAGCCGGACAGTTGTATTGGGTAGCAATGGCAGGTGTATTCGGGTCTTTTCTGTAGAAAATATCGCTGCTGTGTACATTGATGGCTTTAGCCGCCAAAGACAGTTCCTTTGCCGTTTCATTGATAGTTCCAAAGATATTTCCCTGGTGAGAAAGGATATCCTCTTCAATTCCCCAGGCATATTTGGCGTAGGTACTTTCACTCGCTGCATTTTCAATATTCAGAATATCAAAAAGTTGAAGATCAGTGGTGTAAGCTCCACATGTTCCGATTCTGATGATGGTATCTACTTCATATTCTGTAAATAATTCAAAAGAATAGATCCCAATACTCGGGAAGCCCATTCCACTCGCTCCTACAGTGATTTCTTTACCTTTATAAAGACCGGTATAATAAAAGATTCCTCTTGTTTTGCTTACTAGTTTAGCGTTTTCCAAATAATTTTCAGCAATATATTGTGCACGAAGCGGATCCCCCGGCTGCAATACTACTTTAGCAATTTCTCCTTTTTTTGCACTGATGTGAATACTCATAATGTTATTTTGAAGGAACAAAGATAGCAACTTTTAGATTGAAATATTGAAAGGTTTGTATACCAATATATTAAGTTTACTAAGTACAAATTTAAACCAACCTCATAGGTTTCCAAAACCTATGAGGTTTAGATTAAGCATACCTCTTACAACAATCATCTGCATCATTTGCTCAATCCGCGAGAATCTAAAAAAGCAGAAAAAACTCCCCAAACCACCAACCTCATAGGTTTCCCAAACCTATGAGGTTTAGATTAAACACACCTCTTACAACAATCATCTGCATCATCTACTCAACCTTCGAGAACCTAAAAAAAGTAGAAAAAAGGCTCTAGCCATTCATTTAATCAACCTATTGATGAATAATTCCCCAAATATTATTTAACAGTCAATCCTTCACCTAAAAATTTTATTCTCTGTGAAATAGTTTTATTTTTGTTAGATGATGGAAGCCAGATCCCCGTTTTTAGATACCATTTTTCTGCTGAGGAATAGCGGAAGCATGACTGTTTTTTCCAATTTGCAGGAGATTTCAAAAAAAGAAGAACAGGAAGCCGGAGCCTATTTTGAAACAGAATTTGAAAAAGAACAGCTTGAATTTTTATCGGCAGGAATCCATTATCAGCAAGAAGCGGCAGTATGGGGTGCCAAAGTGCTCTATCACAGTGCACAGCTATATCTTATAAGAGAAAATACAGCCAAAGATCTGGATAAACTGATCCCGAAATTGAAGATAAATCCCGATGTTTCTTCCATTTTATCCGCAGATTTATCGTTGAGATTTCTGCCTCAGATTACTTCCGTATTGCAGGCTGCAGATCCTAACGATCCATTGGTTAAGATCCTGGAAGATATCCTTACCAAGTTTCACTATTCAGGAATAGGATACCAGCTTAATCTTGAAAAAGTAAACTGGGAAAAAGAGCTGCAGGATAAAACTTACAGAAAATTATATCTCGAAAGAATTGTTGAAAAGAAGGCGTATGCACTGGCAGAAATTCCTTATATTAACCAATTACTGATGGCCGAATTCGGGCTGTACAAAGAAGTATTCTGGAAAGAATTAAAAATAATAACAGAAGAAAACGAATGATACCAAATATTACAAAACTTAATACTGTTCTCAACTACGTAAAAGACACTTTTGTAGGAAAAAATGATGTTGTGGATCTGCTGGGAATATGTCTTCTCGCCAAAGAAAATGCTTTTTTGTATGGACCTCCGGGGACTGCAAAATCTGCCATTGTGAGAACATTGTCAAGCACAGTGAAAGACGGCAGAAACTTTGAATATCTGCTGACCCGTTTCACAGAGCCCAACGAAATCTTCGGACCGTTTGATATTCGTAAATTAAAAGAAGGAGAACTTCTTACCAACACCGAAGGAATGATGCCGGAAGCCTCATTGGTTTTCCTTGATGAGATTTTCAATGCCAATTCAGCTATTTTGAATTCACTGCTGACCGCATTGAACGAGAAGATTTTCAAAAGAGGAAAAGAAACCAAACATCTTCCTGCTCTTATGTTCGTAGGAGCCAGTAATGTGCTTCCGGAAGATGAATCTTTAAATGCATTATTTGACCGTTTTCTGGTTAGAATTAATGTAGATTATGTGAATCCTGAACTCCTTCAGCAGGTACTTTTGGCCGGAAGAAAGCTGGAAAACGAAACAGATACTTTTATTCCCGAAATTCTTGCAGACGAAATCAGAGAACTTCAGAATCTGTGTAAAGCGGTAGATTTGAGACCCATCTATGAAGTCTATTTGAATACCATTATCAGCCTTAGAAATACAGGAATTGCTATTTCCGACCGTAGAGCGGTAAAACTGCAGAATCTGATTGCTGCCAGCGCACTTATCTGCGGAAGAAATGAAGCCGTTCTTTCCGATCTTTGGGTGCTGAAACATATCTGGGATACGGAAGAACAGATTGAAATTCTGGAAGGTATTGTCAACAGAACCATTGAAAAAGACGATCATCCGAAATCCCATCCGCAGGCCATGCTCAACAAAACTCCAAATCCGGAGGATGTCATGAAAGATGTAAAAATCCTTGTTGAAAAGTGGGATAACGGAATGCTGAGTTTTGAAGAACAGAATGTCATCAAAGATAAATTAAGATACCTCCAGACCCGTTGTGACTGGATCAGAAATCCGGAGCAGAAACAATATATCCAGCAAGAAATTGAAAGCTTATGGCAGAAGATTCTTCAAAGCGCATAAAAGAATTCTGGGCAGAACTTCCCCGTGCAGATGAAGATTTTCTGGGGGCTGTCCGGGATTGGAAGAATGTGCAGATTGCAGTAGACGACGATACGGTATGGCTGAAAGGTTTTACCGAGGAGCAGGCTATGTCTTCAGATATTCAGCAGCTGCCGAATTTGATGCTGTATGAACTCCGTGAAGGACTTTTATTCAGAAAAGAAGCATTGGTTCCCAGCAAAAAAATGAGAACGGCTTTGCTTTGGTCACCTATTGATAAAGCATTACCGCTTACTTTTCCGGCTTCCAACAACAACTATTTTGGAATCAGTGAAAAGGTTCAGGTCAGTTTAAAGACCGGTGATGAAGAACATCCTGCTGTAGCTTTGCTGAGCGTAATAAAAGAGATTAAAGAAAACATCCCTGCACAGCCGAATTTTAAGCTGGAAAGATTAGAATGGACCGTTATTGGTGAGAAAGCCCTGTTTTTAGGAACACCTCTTTTAAGCCTGCCGGGAAAAACATATTGGACAAAACACGGACATCTTCTGCCTTCGGGTTTTGATTTCGAATTTAAAAATTTGAGCTCCCTTTTGCAGCAACAATGTAATAAACGTTTGGATCAATGGCTTTTATGGAATGAGGACGGAACCTATCTTCCCATTAGAAAAGAAGATTTCCGGAAATTATCCGTAAGCTCTTTCCGCCTTACTGAAAAAACAAAAGAATGGATTTAAACGAATATTTCCAATCATACGAAAATTACTTCTGGGAGTGGGAGACTGATGAGGATATTGCCGGAGATTCCGGGTACCATGATAATAATCTCATCTCGATACCCAATGTCGGGGCCATAGCCTACAGACCCTATGTAATGGAGATTCTGAAAGAGCTTCAGCTACAGGGCTGGCCACCTTTCGGGGCTTTGTTGATGGTATTGTATGCCATGCAGGATGGCTATACCGATTTTGCTACTCCGTTGAAACATACCGCAAGCCTTCACAGTATAGGAAATTTCGATTTTACGGCAGAAAAGAGCATTGAATTTCTTGAAAAACTAAAAGCGCTCAATAAAGTCTACAAACAAGGGCAAAACAGAATCGTCCTGCTGCAAACCCTTTTCAAAGATGCTCATAATATAACGGCTCCCGGAAAAGCCGAAATGATCCTGACTGTTTATTACAAAAGGCCTCATCTGCTGGCAGCAAGTGCCGAAAAAAAGTATGCAAGCCCGTCAGCAATTCACAGAGACCTGAGTACACTTATCGTTCTGAACGAAAAATTTCCTACAATACAGTCTATCATTGATGCCATGAAAGATTATATTGATGAGCCTGAGCTGGATGATGAAGTGGTAGAAGAAGAAACAACCATAGAAACTGATAAAGATTTTATTCAACAGCTAATAGAAGAGCCCAAAACTTTTCAGGTGGGAAGCCTTATCAAAAGAATCTGGAGTGGTCTGAGAATTCCGATGCGTCACTTATCTCCTGGAGAACAGCCCATTGGAGGAATTTCGGATATGGCCAATAAAGGAGATTTTCACAGAATGCTGCTTTCCGAATTTGCCAATGATGATGAGGTTTTTATGAACAGGATTGCTAACAATGAAGTACTCTACATCCAGCGAGAGATTCCGCCGGAGGAAAATATTTTTGAACGGGTTATTTTAATTGATACTTCTCTGAGGAATTGGGGAACGCCAAAAGTGATGGCTTTTGCCTCGGCTATTGCGGTGATCAGGCATCCTAAAGCCCATTCGGAATGTAAGGTTTTTGCGTTGGGGCAAGCTAGTTTACCCATCTCTCTTGATAAACCTGAAGATGTTATTGAAAACTTGAATCAGGTAAGTCCTGTTTTGGAAGTTTCCGAAGCGCTGGAGAAGTTTTTTAATGAGCAGCATCCGGAAAAAGATCTTGAGGTTTTCTTCATCACCCATCAGGAAAACCTTGATCAGGAAAAGATCAGGAAAGTCATCCATGAAAACAGAGACCGGTTGAAATTCCTTATTACGACTGCTTCAGATGGTGAACTGAATTTTTATAAACACCATAAAGGAGCAAGAAAACATATTCAGAAAATACAACTTCCGCTTCAGGAATTGTGGGCCAATCCGCCACAACGTAAAGTGAAAAGCAGTACTGTAAACGGAAAGAAAACGGATCTTCCGCAGAATTATCCTATCCTGTTTCCAACCCCTTCCAATAAAATCACTCAGTTTTTATATGAAGGTGAATTTTATATTTTAAGCTCCAAAAAGCAACTGTTGAAAACTTATCTGTCCGATAATTATTACGACCGGAATTCTTATGATTATTACAAAACCTACCATGGATGTGAAGTTCTGATAGAAGATATTTCCGTAAAACCCAGAGGCCAGTTCGCCCTGGCAAAAAATAAACAGCAGCATTTTATATTATGCCAGTATCAGGCAGATAAAAAACTCATTTCAAAACTGAATCTGAATACAAAAGAATATTCTGAATTTAATGTCACCGGGTTGAATATTCCAAGTTCCTATCATCTGGTGTATTTCAATAGAAATTTTTACCTGCATCAGCCTACAAACTCCTCTCTTTACAGAATTAATCTGGAGGGAAATCTATCTGTAGAATCGGTTTTTAATGATGATTATGAAATAGATAAGAATAGTGGAAAAGCGGATGCTGAAGTGGCTAAACTGAACCGTGGCGGCATGAAAATAATCAGCAATTTCAACAGAATGGGGATCAATGAGAATAATAACCTCGTTATTTCCGGAAATGAATTGTCCAGGCTGTATAATAACTCTCTGAACCTTTATAAAAACAGGTTTACGGTGAAGATCCTTGCAGAGCAGAATAAAAATAAATTTACATTTCAGGACGGCAGCGAAATCATTACAGATTCCCGTGGAATGCTTACCTTTAAAAGCAGCAGCACAGGAATTCCTGTATTTTATATTCCTTCTACGGAGTACGGCTTTTTGGCCCTGTCTACCCATACGGAATATGGCGGTTCAGAATATTATCTCCCGAAACAGCATCTACTGAAAGTAAGGACTATGGAAGAAATGTATTCCCAGTATTTAACTGCGTTTATTGATCATATTTTGGATTATGGAGCTTAGAATTAAACCTTTTCCGAAAAACACTTATCCTAAAAAAGGCCTTTTAATCAAAGACCCGTCACCCCGTGTATGGCTTCGTGAAATGGAACTGCTGGGAATAGAGCTCCATCAGGTGAAATCCTATGCTGTTCCTGCAGATCTGCCGAATGTGTTGTACGGATGTTTGCTGGTATTTAATGATGAAGCACCTTTGGAAATAGGAAGAAATGCTTATTTCCAGTGTGTGGATGATCAATTGTTTATCCCAGAAAATACTCTGTTTTATCCAAAAATTAATCCTGAGGACTGGCAGAATGTAGGTTCACGGTTTCTAATCATGCATCCGGAATTTGGTCTGGTAAAACTGTGTGACGAAATAGACTGGTTTTCCTTATTACAGGAACCGGAAAGAGCACAGGGAAATGTCAGAAGACCATCGAATGGAGTACAAATTCCCCGGAATATCGAAAGTTTTACGGTAGAGATGGACGATGAAAAAGTTTTGGATGCCCTTCAGCAGCCAAAAACTGAAGAAGAATGGATGAAAAATCTTCCTTTTGACCTGAAAAAGGTAATGGCAGGGAACAAAAAAGAAATTGAAAAATATTTAAGATATATAGAAAGATATCCCGACAGAGCCGTAGAACTCGGAGTTCCTTTGGATATTATGGGAACTTCCCGCGGCGATGGTTTTGGAAAATTCAGCTTTGGAAACAATTGGCTGAATGCTTTGTTTGGTAGCTCAGAGGATAAGAAAGAATCTTCAGGAACCCGGAATTTTCGTAGAATATTCTGGACTGTTGTCGTGGGAGCTATTCTTTTGAGGATTTTTATGCCTTCAGATCAGGAGAAAACCCAGAAGGAAGACTTTCTGGTTTCATCCGGAAATATTATGAGTAATGCCGAAAAAGCACGTGCAGATATGATTGCATACCAATCCGGCGTGACGGATATTGATATAAAAATAGATTCAATTTACGGAAAAGAAAGAAAAACCCTTTCCCGTGAGTATTCTGCGGCAGGAGCGGCTATGTCAAAAGATAAAAATGAACGGGAGCAGTATAAAAAATCAGGAGGCCGGAATCTTGGCGAAGTCGGGAATGACATCGAAAAACTGAATGCCAGAGAACAGAATAGCAGAGACTCCCTTAGAACGATCTATTCAAAAAAGATAACAAAACATCTGGTTCAGCAGGAAGCATCCATGAAACGCCGTATTTCAGATTCCCTGAAGCAGTACACGAAAGGAAAACCTGTGAACGGCGAGATTGTAAAATTTATTTTAAAGAAAAAGCAGGCACTCATAGCAGATTCTTTAGGACGTTTATATGGAACACTTGATACAAAGGAGTTTCCTCCGACTCCGGTGAAAGATTCAAAAATAGGATCACTGGAGTCTGGTGATAACAGCAGTTCATATGAAAAGACTTCGGTTTCCGATATTCTGTATCTTGTGATTTTTATGTTTGGAGCGATAGGAATTTATTCTTTCATCTTTAAAAGAAAGTCACTGAATCTCGGAGGAGACAGTGTTCCGCTTTGGGTGAAAATGATTTTATCTGTTGTCCTTGTTTCCATGCTTGTGTATTTGTTTTATCCGCTGATAAAAATGTTTGGCTACAACTGGTTTGTATGGGTTCTTTTGATCTGTGTGATTCTTCTTCTTTACCGCCTTTTCAGCGAAGAAAAAACCATTCTAAACACCGAGGATGATGAATAAACAGAAATTTACAGATAAATTCCTGATCGCTTTTATGATTCTGGCGGTCTTTAAGATCATTGGGATTGGAGCGCAGCTGTTTCACGAAAGTCTTTGGAGTGTAATAGGGACGCTGTTTATTTTTCTTGTGGTAGCTTTTATAATTATGATGGTCATTACTGCCTTGAAGGATAAAGAAAGGGATAAGAAAAGTTCCGGCAGGAGAGGTTCCGGCGGAGGAAATTTTTATCTTGAATCATCTCTTTTCGACAGAATAAGAAGCAAATATGAAGAACTTGCCGAAAAATACATTGCCGAAAAAGATTATAAAAAAGCAGCAAAAGTATATATGAATCTTCTTCAGGATAATTTTCGCGGAGCAAAAGCTTTGGAAAATGGGGGCTTCTACAATGAGGCAGCCGCTGTTTATCTTAAAAAATTAAATAATAAATCAGAAGCAGCATCCTGCTACGAAAAGGCAAAACAATACAGAAAGGCCATTGATCTCTATAAAGAAATGCAGCAGAAAGAAAAAGTAGGAGATCTTTATAAAGAGCTTAATGATATAAACAATGCCCATACTTATTATCAGATGGTGGCAGATGATTATACAGCCAACAGCCAGATGGTAAAAGCTTCTCTGATATACAGCAGAAAAATGGAAAAGCCAGAGAAAGCTCAAAAGATACTGTTGAAAGGCTGGGACGAAGATAAAGACGCATTCAACTGTCTGAACAACTATTTTGCGAATATTTTTGACAAGAATCAACTGGAAGGAGAAATTCAGAAGCTGTATCAGAAAACACCTTCCTACAAAAAGATGATTTATCTTGAAGCTATGAAGTATGAGTTTAAAAAAGATCCGAAATTACAACCTGTAACGCGCAGTATTGCCTATGAAATTATTGCTGAAAAAGTAGGAACCCGTTCCGAGATCATCAATGAACTGAAATATTTTAATCCTAACGACAGCGTTATATTGAAAGATATTTCTAGGTTTAAGACAGGAAGAAATAAGATGTTAAGGAATTGAGAATTTAACGAAAGGTGGCTTCGAGTGCCTCAGCCCCCTAATACTGGGGTCTTAATTTTAATGATGGACTTTCTTTTGGTTGGGAGAGGCAATTTTTTATTAAAAGATTTAAAAATTCAAATATTAAAAGATTCCATGAAAATTTCTTCTATCGACGAATATAGGTGGCTGAGGCACTCGAAGCCACCGCTCCGAACTTCTTCCCAAAAAATACTTTTCCATTATTAAAATATCACCCTTATCAGCGAGCTGTAATATTATTTTCATTGCTGGAAAACAAATTTTCATATCTTTGCGCCAGAAAATTATGACACTACAAAGAGCACATATCAATGTAAATCTATGCGATAGCCCTTCAATAAAAGGATTATTCGGATACGAATGGATGATATGGAATGAGGCGAAATGTGCTTGCTTTGAAAATTATTTACAATAAACCCGTAAAAAATTAAACAAAATACCGCAGAAACGCCTCGAGTTATCGAGGCGTTTCTTGTGTTTTAGGCCATAAATTATTTAGAATGAAAAAAAATAACCGTAAAAACAAAAATTTTTTAATTAAGAATGTCAATTTAATACGATAAATAAGAGTGATAAGTAACCCGATGAGAGACAGTCATTTAGGTATTTGAGATATCCGCAGGAAATTGCGGACGGTTATTCTTTATATCAAAATACAACATAACTTATTGATTTTCAAATATTTAATTGAAAAATAAATTTGCAGGTTAAAAAAAATCATATTTACTTTGCAACCGAAAATTGAAAGCAATAGGTTTTCAGGATTCAAAAACTTTTTAAATAACAAGAATATAATGAAACAATTACATAACATATCTAATCAGGATTCAAGACTACACGGACAGGAGCCGAAAGGGTATGCAAATATTCTGGATAGTGAATTTATTGATAAAAGGTGCTTATATACGTAGGTCTCAGTGATCTGACACGTCAAAATATATACAGCACCTCCCGAAAAGAGGTGCTTTTTTTATGGTTTCTTTAGCTTATTTGGTAAAGCGCCGGTCTGTGGAACCGGAGAACAGGGTTCGATCCCCGAAGATACCCAACAAATGTGAAAAGTCGATCGTCAATGGTAAATTTAAAATTGACAAGCAAATTGACAATTGACTATTCACATTAAAAAACAATCTCATAGCTCAATTGGTTAGAGCACCGGTCTTTTAAACCGGAGGTTGAAGGTTCGATTCCTTCTGGGATTACAATAGATGTTAGAGATTAGAAGTTAGAAGTTAGAAGTTAGAAGTTAGAAGATGAAAAATAGGAGTCATCATATGACAAATAATTATCATTCATCATTCATCAAACATCAATTATTAATTCTGTAGCTCAACCGGATAGAGCGTCGGTTTTCTAAACTGAAGATTAGAGGTTCGATCCCTCTCAGAATCACATAAAAGGTCTATTGAGGTAAAGGCTAACCTGCCCGACTGTCTCTTGGGCACTGCGGGTTCGATTCCCGCATAGACCGCAAGGTTCAAAGAAAATTTTAGCTCCGGCTGTCTCCCGGAAAAAATTGGAAACAGAGCCTTAAAAACTGGAAAGATAACGGTGGTTGTTTACCCGCCTTGGACGCGGGAGGTCGCAAGTTCGAATCTTGCTTTCCAGACCAGTTTTGCTCCATTCGTCTAACGGCCAGGACACCTGCCTTTCGAGCAGACAGCAAGGGTTCGATTCCCTTATGGAGTACAAAAGTGAATGGTGAATTTTGCTGCGCAAGTGAATTAAAAAAATTGACAGCAAAACGAATTGATAATTAACAATTAACTGTTTTCCATTCGCAAACAAAAAACGATTTCGTAGCTCAAGTGGTTAGAGTGTCGGTCTGATACACCGAAGGTTGAAGGTTCGAGTCCTTCCGGAATTACAGAAGATGTTAGAAGATGAAAGCACGGATTAGTGGAGGCCATCATTTATCATTAATCAAACATCAATTATTGATTTCGTAGCTCAACGGCAGAGCATCGGTTTGTTAAACCAAAAGTTGAAAGTTCGAATCTTTCCGGAATCGCAGATAACTAAATGTTAATTGTTTCAAAAGAGAAGAAAACAGGTGGGTCAAGAGCAGAAGATCTTTACGCCAAATATGGAAAATACAGACCGCCTTTTTCTTTTTTTATTAGAAGTTAGAAACTAGAAGTTAGAAGTTAGAAGTTAGAAAGTGGTTTGTAATTGTAAGTCTGGGATCAACTATCATTTATCATCACATCCGATGGCGCGCCGAAGTGGAAGAGTCGGGGCGGTCTGCAAAACCGTTGCATATGCTGAATGGGTTTGAATCCCATGACCATCTCAAGAACTAAAATGAGATAAGTTCCGGAGAAAAAGTAAAAGTTTGTCGAGCGAAGAAGTTCTTATATCAAACAAAAAATTAAGACAGGCTTTGTTTTTCTTCACAAGAGAAATTAGAGATTAGAAGTTAGAAGTTAGAAGTTAGAAGTTAGAAAGTGACTGGTAATTGTAAGTCTGGAATCAATTATCAATTATCAATCATCATTTATAAATTAAGTTAGTTCAGAAGAAAAAATAAAAGTTTGTCGAGCGAAGAAGTTCTTATATCAAACAAAAAATTAAGACAGACTTTGTTTTTCTTCACAAGAGAAATTAGAAGTTAGAAATTAGAAAGTGGCTGGTTGTTGTAGATGTAAGATCACAAATCAATGATCATTAATCACTTATCATTTATAAAATTAATTAGAGATTAGAAAATTGCTCATTACTAATTACCTATTACTCATTATTAAACTGGGAAGCTCGCCGGAGTTGGAGAGCCGGGGCAGACTGTAAATCTGTTGTTGTATGCTGAGTAGGTTCGAATCCTACAGCTTCCACAAAACCACCGATAATGTAACGGCAGCATGCAGGAAAAGTACTCTTGTTGTTCAGGTTCGATTCCTGGTCGGTTGGTTTAAACGCTTCATTCGTCTAACGGTTAGGACGCCTGCCTTTCGAGCAGATAACAAGGGTTCGATTCCCTTATGGAGTACAGACGTGAATGGTCAAAGTAGATATGAACCAATAATACCATGAAAGTTCAGATCGGGAAAACACAACTGATCTGCTGATCATTCACAGAAAAACAGGAAAGAGAAAGGTTTGTCAAGCGCAGAAGTTCTTACAGACAAAACTTACAGGCATAGTTTTATATAGGTACAGACCTTCTCCAACCTTTAATGATGGGTAATAAGCAATGAGCAATGAATAATTGTGGATGGTCAATAAGTCAATTTTAAAAATTATTGATTAATGCCTACTCATAAAACTCGCAGAAATGGCGGAACTGGCAGACGCGCTTGATTTAGGATCAAGATGGTAAGGGTTCGAATCCCTTTTTCTGTACAAAACATAAATAATGAACGATGAATGATGAATGGCAATACCGCTATTTCGTTATCATTCATTACCAATTACTCATTACCCATTATTTATGTACAGGGAAGAGTGGTGTACAAGGTGTTGCACGCTAGTCTGAAAAACTAGAGGCGCAGGTTCGATTCCTGCCTGTTCCACGAAAGCATAAATGATGATTGATGAATGATGATTAACAGATAATAAATTTACACAATGGTATCAATTATCTTTCATCAATCATTATTTATAAAAACTCTGATAGTGTAATGGCAGCATCTCAGTCTTCAAAACTGATGGTATAGGTTCGAGTCCTGTTCGGAGTGCAAAAGTGAAGGTCAGGTGGTGAATTTTATAAAATTGACCGTAAAACGAATTGACAATTCACAATTGACAAATTAATACAAAACAGAATTTAAAACATGTAAAAAAATGGAAACGCAACAAGAAGTATGGCAGAATATGAAAGGAAATTTTTTCCGGAAATCTATCACACAGCTGGTAGAAGAAGCCATCATCCGCGAACAGGCCAATGGTCACCGTCTGAAAGTATGTGTGGGTTCAGATTCCCACGTTTACGGCGATGCAATTAATTATGCTACGGCAGTAGTATTTGTACGCGAAGGAAAAGGAGCGTTTACCTTTATCAGAAAAGAAAGACAAATACAGACAATCAGCATCAAAGAACGAATGCTGAATGAGGTGAACAGATCCGTAGAAATTGCTTACGCTATCTGTGCCGTTCTGGATGCTTATGGTGTGGAAATGGAGGTACACGCAGACATTAATACCGACCCGGATTTCAAATCCAATACAGCATTGAAAGATGCGATGGGCTATATTCTGGGAATGGGATATGTGTTTAAAGCAAAACCTTATGCATTCGCAAGCACCAATTGTGCTGATATGATGGTTTAATAAAATTATACTAGGCTTTCGGGCTAAAAAATAAAACAATGGAAATGACCAAAAGATTATTATTTCTGGATGATATAAGATACCCGATTGAAGCGTATCATTATACCAAACAGGATATTTTCCTCAGAAAAGACTGGCATATTGTTCGCAATTACGAGCAGTTTGTCAACAGAATTGTGGAAAAAGGACTTCCGGAACTCATCTCTTTTGATCATGACCTGGCAGACGTTCATTATCTGAAACCCAATTCTGAAGAATATACAGAGAAAACGGGCTATGACTGTGCCAAATGGCTGATAGACTACTGTATGGATCACTATTTGGACCTTCCAAAATTCTATTGTCATTCAATGAATCCGGTAGGAAAGAAGAATATTCTAAGCCTTTTAGAAAATTTTAAACAATGGTAATCAACATTTTTTAGATCAGCGCAAAAAGATTGCGTTATAGCTCTTTTACTTTGCATCATCAAAATATCAGAGATTACGAAAGAAGGAGTTAAAGATGATTGATGAAAAGGCAGGAAAATATTCTAAGCCTTTTGGAAAACGATAAAAAATTGTAATGGATATTTTTAGATTAATTCAGGATATAAAAACGCATTTGAAACTCAGTTTTGATGAGGTGGACAGATGGTTTGGAAAAGATGAAAAAATATTGAATGATCTGCCTGCAAATGGAGGTTGGACGATTCAACAGATTTTAGAACATATTTATCTTACCAACTTTTATTTGCTCATCCTCATTGAAAAAGGGTACAAAAAAGGAGTGCGGAATTATCTTGAGCTTGATCTGAATTCCGAAATAAAAAACTACAGTTTCGATAATGAAAGATTTGAGAAAGTAGGAGAATATGGTGCTTTTGAATGGATAAGACCGGAACATATGGAACCAAAAGGAGAGTTGAACCTGAGTGAAATCAGAAGTTTGGTTGCTCAACAGTACCAACAGTGTTTAGGGTATTTAGACTTAATGAAAAATGGTGAAGGCCTCCTCTGTAAGACGACCATGACCGTGAATGAGCTTGGGAAAATCAATGTGTATGAATACATTTATTTTCTTTCACTTCACACTCAGCGACATCTTACTCAAATGAAAAATAATGAATCGGAAACGATTAAAAACTAAAAAAATGATTTTCAAAACATATAACTCAATAGAAAATGCTTACCAGGCCCGCGTGATCGATCAGATCAGGTTGCAGGGCTTTGGGGATGAGGTTTTCATCGTGCAGGAGAAGGTTCACGGTGCTAATTTCTCTTTCTTTACCGACGGAAAGGAAATTAAAATCGGTAAAAGAACCGCCTTCATTGAAAAAGAAGATAAATTCTACAACGCACACCTTATTTTAGAACGTTACAGAAAAAATGTAATTGATTTGTTTCAAAAAGTGAAAACCATTCATCCGGAACTGGAAACGGTAGTGATCTACGGTGAACTATTCGGTGGTGGCTACCAACATCAGGATGTAGAACCTGTAAAAGAGGCTGTAAAAGTACAGAAAGGTATTGAATACGCTCCTCATAACGAATTTTACGGATTCGATATTAAGTTGAATGGAACCACTTATTTGGATACAGATACGGCGAATTCTATTTTTGAAGAAACCGGTTTTTTCTACGCTAAAATTCTCTTTCAGGGCAGCCTTGAAGACGCTTTGAGATTCCCGAATGTTTTTGACTCTAAAATTCCGGGCTGGTTGGGCCTGCCCGAAATGGAAGACAATATGTGTGAAGGAACAATTGTAAAAACTTTGAAAACCAGATACTTTGGAAATGGTGCCAGGGTCATTCTTAAAAACAAGAATGAAAAATGGATTGAAAAGTCAAAAATGGTTAAAAAAGAACGGAAAAAGGTACAAAAACCAGCAGATTTTTCTGAAAATGCCCAGAATATTTGGGAGGAAATCCAAAGATATGCTACAGTCAACAGATTGCATAATGTGGTAAGCAAAGTGGGAGAATTTGAACCTAAAATGATAGGTAGAATCATAGGTCTTTTTGCACAGGATATTTTGGAAGATTTCGGAAAGGACTTTCCGGCAGCTTTCAGTTCCGTGGAAAAAGAAGAACAGAAAAGAATCAATAAAAAGCTGAATACTTTAGTTATTGATTTTATAAAAGAAGAGTTGATGACTCTTAAAGTCTAGTTTCGGTATATTTTTACCGAAACTTTTTTATGTTTAAAAACGAATACCATGATACAGCCAGAAATAAAAAGTCTTTTGAGAGAAGACATCAGTATATTAATAAAAATTGCAAATTCAGGAAAACATTATCTGTGCGACTGCGGAGAAGCCAGCCTGCTGACAGTAAAAGAAGTACAGTCGGTTTCGGCAGTATTCATCAGCCATACACACATTGATCATTTTTCAAATTTTGACGGAATTTTCAGACATCAGATCGGAAGCAGAGAAAGAGTTGTCATCTGCGGACCGAAAAATATTCATCATCAGATCGAATCACGATTGAAATCTTACACATGGAATCTGATTGACGAAAAAGCTATTGAGTATGAAATCCGGGAAATAGTTTCTCCTGAAGAAATTAATGTTTACATCCTTCGTCCACCGCACTGGAACCTGGAATTGGTAAAAACACAGAATTTTCTTTTTGAAGACGAACAGGTGAAAGTAGAATTTGCCATTCTCGATCATAAAACAGATTCTATTGCTTATCTGTTCAGGGAGAAAGATTCCATTACCTTTCATGAAGAGGCTTCAGGCTTCAAAAAAGGAAAGTGGATCAGTGAGTTGAAAACAGCGTTTGAAAATAATGATGAGGATAAGGAAATTGAGATTGAGACAACAGTTTACAAGGTATCTGATCTGTTTTATTTACTGAAAAGGAATCAGGGTTACAGGCTTGGGGTAATCATGGATCATGCAGCGATTGAAGAAAATTATGAGAAGATAAAGGCTGTTTTCAGTGAAGCGAATCTCGTATACATTGAGAGTTTTTATAAAGATTCTGATCAGGAATTGGCGAAGCTTAATTATCACAGTTTTGCGTCTGCATCAGGAAAGATTATGAAAGACTGTCAGGTTAAAGAGGCCGTTCCAATCCACTTTTCCAGAAGATACACGGAAACCGATGTTATTGAAGTTGAAACTGCTTTTTATAAAGCATTTCGAGAAAATTAATTAAAAACTTAAACCACAAAAGAGATATTCAAAAAGTTGATTTTTTAAACACAACTGCCATTAATGCTCACCAAAAATAAATACAATCATCTGTGCAAATCTGTGAAATCCGTGGTTAAAAAAGTACAATAAAAATTAAACAAACAAATTATTAAAAAAATGAAACCTAATATATTTTTTACAGCAGACCATCATTTCGGTCACGCCAATATTATAAAATTTTCAGAAAGGCCATTCGAATCTTTAGATCACATGCATGAAGAGATGATCAAAAGATGGAATGAGAAAATCGGGACCAATGATACCGTCTACCATCTTGGAGACATCAGTTTAGGAAAACCGGATTTTACCAAAGAAATTCTTGACAGATTAAACGGGAATATTCATTTGATCAAAGGGAACCATGAAGGCGCCGCGCTTACTTATACCAAACGGTTTGAATCCATAAGAGATTATCATGAACTGAAAATTGACGAACCTGAAAACGATAACGGTAAGCAGAAAATCATCCTCCTGCATTACGCCATGCGTACCTGGAATGGATCGCACCGCGGTGTATGGCAGCTCTACGGGCATTCACACGGAACTTTACCCGATGATGAGATGGCTTTAAGCTTCGACGTAGGAGTAGACTGCCACAACTTTTACCCGATTTCCTACCAAGAAGTCAAGGAAATTATGAAACGGAAAAAATGGTCGCCCCCTTTTGGAGCAAGAGGTGAGTAATGAGTGGAAGCCATTGTGATCAATGAAGCTCATACTTTTTACATTGTACCTTAATACTTTATACATTAAAAAACTATGTACAGAACAAACGAAATATTAATTATCGATTTGGAAGCTACCTGTTGGGAAAATGACAGAATTCCCATAGGACAGAAAGTCGATATTATAGAAATAGGGATCTGCAAGTTGAATTTACAATCAAAAGCCATTTCCCAAAAGCAAAGCATTTATGTAATTCCCGAAAGATCAGAGATCAACGATTTCTGTACAAAACTGACAGGAATTACACCTCAGCTGATTGAAGAAAAAGGAATCTATTTTGAAGAGGCCTGTGAAAAAATTATGGATGATTATCATCCTTCAGCACTTACCTGGGCCGGTTTTGGCAACTTTGATAAGGAGCAGATTTTTGAACAGTGCGACTGGCTTGGAATAGAAAATCCTTTTACCGGAAACTACCTGAACATCATGGAAGAATTCAGAGATCATTTCAGACTCCATAAAATGATTGGACTGAAAAGAGCGCTGTACCATCTGAAAATGGAGTTTGAAGGAAACCACCACAGCGGAGCAGACGATGCTTACAATGCAGCCAAAATTTTACAGAAGATTTTGGAGTAGATATAAAGAGGGAAGACAGAAGTTAGAAGAGGGAAGTCCAATACCGGATGTGAATATTGTTTATCTATATTTTTCATTCTCAAATTCCTGCCTTTCACTCTTTAAAATAGGGGAAGAGACTTGACTTCGGGAAACAGGTAGTGATGGACGTACAAAATTAACTTCCATCCTCCAGCTCCCATCTTCTCTCTTCCCCTTCTCAAACATTAAAATTTAAACAAATGAAAACAACAGACAACATATTAATTATAGACCTGGAAGCCACCTGCTGGGACGAAAGACCACCCAGAGGCCAGGTAAGCGAGATTATTGAAATCGGTGTATGCATTATGGATGCGTCAACCGGCAAAATCTCAAAAAATGAAGGCATCCTAATAAAACCACAGTATTCAAAGGTGAGCCCGTTTTGTACAGAACTGACTTCCATTACCCAGAAAATGCTGGATGACGAAGGCGTTATGCTGGAAGATGCGCTGGATATCCTGAGAGCATAATATGATTCCGAAGACCTTACCTGGGCCAGTTATGGAAACTACGATCTGAATATGCTGAAAGATCAGGCCGCAAGATTTAATGTGGATTATCCTTTAAGCGATGACCATATCAATGTAAAAACATTGTTTGGTGAGCTGCATCCTACTGTAAGAAAAAGTGTGGGCATGAGCAGGGCTTTAGGTGAACTGAATCTCAAGCTTGAAGGTACACACCACAGAGGAGTGGATGATGCTAAAAATATTGCTAAAATTTTACATTGGTGCTTAAAGCAGGCTTAATGTAATCATTTAGCGATACAACAGTGTGACAAAGGCTTTCTTATTAAAAAGGAAGTCTTTGTTTTTTTATACCCGTTTTAAAATTCAAAAATAAAGTTCAGCTAAAGGATTCTATTTTTGCATAATTCAGCCATATTTTCGCAGACAAAAGGATATAATTCCGCTGGAATAGAATGCCCCATTCCCTCTATTACAATCAGTTCAGAATTGGGGATCGTAGTTGCAATATCTTTTCCACAGTCAGGATGGAATATAGGATCTTCAGTTCCGTGGATCACTAAAACCGGAACCCTTATTTTCCTTAGCACTTCAGCATCATACTCCAATGAACCCATAGCAATCAGTTGTCTGAAAACCCCGTTCTTCGTTTGAGAGCGCTCAGATTCTTCTTCAATAATCGCTCTTTCTTTTTTTTGATCCAAAGGATACCTGCTCCCGTGGGTTTTTTCCGCAAAAAGCAGTTTCTCTCTGATATAGCCTTCCTTATCCACCAAAGGATTAATTTTAGGTTGCATCATCATAGTCATGACATCAGGATTTGAAGGTGGTAGGGTCGGTCGTAAAGATGTAGACATGATAATAGCCAGAGTCAGTACCCTTTCCGGGAAAAAAGATCCCAGTAGCTGTGCAATGACTCCACCCATGGAACGGCCTGCAATATGAGCCTTTTCAATATGCAGATAATCCATAAGGCCAATCACATCTTCAGCCATATGCATCAGAGAATAGGGAATGTCGTCTTTTCCTAATTCTGCAAATACCTGCTGAATTCCTTTATCAAAATTCAGTTCCTTCTCCGGCTTGAATACTGACTGTCCCGAATCTCTGTTATCAAAACGTATCACCCGGAATCCTTTTTCAACAAGCAAACGGCAGAAAAGATCATCCCAACGGATCATCTGACTTCCCAATCCTGAGATAAGTACAATATTCTCATGATGATCCTCTCCAAAAATTTCGTAACACAGGTCTATCCTGTTGATATTGGCTATTTTTTTCATGATGATAAAGAATTAATCAGAACTTCTTCAAGAGGTAGCAGCCTTGAATCTTCAATGGCCGCCGTTCGGTGCCCGGAGATCTTCATATACCCTTCATTCTGTTCAAAATTAAAAAAATCGGTTACGCTTTTTTGTTTAATCAACATGCATAAATCCCACTGTTCATGGTCCGGGCCAATCAAAAATCGGTCTCCTTTTCCAATCAGTAAAATTTCTCCGCCACTGGCTTTTAAAAAAGGTTCGGCTTCCCTGATATAGGTGAAATACCTTCCAGTCCACTGATTTCTTCTGCCGGTCTCAGATCTGGATGGGCAGAGTAATCCGCTATTGTTCTAAGTCTGATTAGATTTAAATTAATGATTGTGCCCTCAATGTTCTTTTGAAACAAATGCTTCCCTGCTTCAAATGTAGGGGATAAGTATTTTTCTGACATCCGTTTTACATTTTACTATTGAATATTACCTCCAAGGTCATGAAGAAGCTCGGCGGCACTCCGCACTGCCTTATTTTTTTTGGACGGAATGATTTCCTGAGTTGTTTTTTCAGCGGTTTTCAAAGCTTCTTCAAATATCCTTTTCCCGGTTTCTGTAATAACAACGTAGCTCACCCTTGCATCCCTTTCATTGATTTCCCTGGAAACCAGACCTATTTTTTCCAGAGGATTGAGAAGTCTTGTGATTCCGGAAGCGGTAAGTCCGGTCTTTTCAGCCAGGTCTATTCTCCGCATTTTACTTTCGGAAGAATGATAAAGAATATAAAGAATCACAAAATCATTCAGTCCCAGGCCGTGTACACTGAGAGAATCGAATCTTCTTGATGTGACGGACTGCAGCTTATTGATGTTAATTAAAAATAATAATTCAGTACTTATCATTGATTTATATTTGATTTATCAAGTATTTAATGAATGCAAATGTATACAAATTAATGGATTATTATTTTATTTAAAATTAAATTTTTCAATTATTTCCTATAAAAAATATAAAAGTTTGAAAATAGAGAAATAAAATATAGGATTGATTTTTAGTGCGCAAAAAGACTGCGCAATAATGATTTTACTTTGCATTATCAAAATGAAACAATACTGAAATTTTGAAAAACAGATTTCAGTTAAAATATCAGGCAGGTCATGTTGAGTGTTTCAGTATAGCACCATTGCAGAAGAATTTGTTGGGAAACATCATTTCTTTCTGTTCAACTAACCTGAAGGTTTGGGGAGTTAACCAAAAAATTTCCACCATTTGCTATTGTACGGAGGTTCGAATCCTTCTGTTTCCTTCGGAGAATATAACTCAGTCAGGTTAGAGTAAATAGTTTTTATGCGAAGGTTCGACTCCTTCTCTCAATTCGGTTGAGATAGCTCAGTTGGTAAGAGCACTACACTTTCCATGTAGTTTAAAATAGGCTTACAATCTATTTTTCACAAAGTTTTCAATGTTTTTCTTTAAAAAAAACATCCTATTCAATAGAGAAAATTTGAGGTTTTTTCAGTTGTTGGATCAACATTTTTGAAAAAGCCAGTAAGAAAGATTTTTTCTGAAAGTGAAACTCAGTTGATGAGTACTTCAATTGAACGGAATTTTCTAAAAAGGACGATTTTCTGCGTGAGCGATGGTAACGGATATCCTTTTTTGTAAACAAAAAAGATAGAAGTGAACGTAGCGACCCGGATTGCTGCTTTCAGCGGTGGCCAGGGACACGCCCGGAATCTTACTCATTGGAAAAAGAAGTTGAAGGACAGTATTCTGAAATGACCGGAACTTTTTGAAACCTCTTTGCTTCCGCCATTTTTTGGAAGAAAGAATCTCAATTTTCTCTTTTTAACAGAAATAATACTATTTAAAAATAAAATAAGATGATAAAGAATGTACAAATTAAAGCATACCAAATGGGTTTGGTTTTCAAAAACAGAAATTTGATTGAAGTCCTGAAAGAAGGAAACCACTATATTTTTGGAAATAAATCCGTAGGAATCTATGAAACGAGATCCCGTTTCGAAGCGGGTGAAGATTTGCCTATTCTACTGAAAAATGAAACCCTGAAAAACCTTCTGGAAATAGTAGAGGTAAAAGACGGAGAAATCATTTTAATGTATGAAAACGGAAGTCTTAAAGATGTTCTGAATGTTGGAAAACATGCATTCTGGAAGGAAACTGTAGATAGAGAGTTCAGAAAAATAGAGATAACGAATGTGGAAATTCCGGAAGAAATTTCTAAAACAGAGCTGGAAAATGTGAAACTGAAAGGTTTTGTAAGAAAATTTGTGGTGCCTCTTCATTACAAAGGATTGTTGTTAGTAGAAGGAAAGCTAACTCAGATTCTGGAAAGCGGTCTCTACTCCTTCTGGAATAATGATACTTCTGTTGAGGTTAAAATCATTGATCCCAACTATGAAATAAGATCCCAGTTTGGATCTCATGAAAATGTACATGTTATCTTGAAAAATGAAAGTTTGAGAGAACTTTTAACAATGGTGGAGGTAAAAGACGGAGAAATCATGCTTATGTACGAAAACGGAACATTGAAAGATGTTTTGAACGTTGGTCAATATGCTTTCTGGATGGGTATTGCAGACAGAGAATTCCAAAAAATGGATTTAACGAAAGTGGAAATCACAGAAGAAATCCCGAATACGATCCTGGAAAATGCAAGGCTGAGACATTATGTGAGAAAGTTTATTGTGCCTAATCAATATAAAGGTTTACTGATCATTGACGGGAAACTGATCAATACTCTTGAAGCCGGTAGCTACTCCTTTTGGAATAACGAAGTTTCCATTGAGGTTAGAATGGTAGATACTCGTATGCAGCAAATGGAAATTGCAGGACAGGAGCTTTTGACGAAAGATAAGGCTATGCTCCGGATCAATTTTTATGTAGGTTTTCAGGTGCAGAGTATCGAAAAAGCATTGATGGAAAACAAAGAATATGATAAGCAATTGTATATTCTGATGCAGCTGGCGTTGCGTGAATTTGTGGGTGCTTTAACACTGGATGAGCTGTTGCTGAAAAAAGATTCGGTAGGAAAAGAAATCCTTGAACATCTTGGTGACAAAGCAAAAGATTTGGGTGTTACGGCATTCGATGCCGGAATCCGTGATGTGATCTTAACCGGAGAAATGAAAGAAATCATGAACCAGGTTTTAATTGCTGAGAAAAAGGCTCAGGCCAACAGCATCATGCGTCGTGAAGAAACAGCTTCCACAAGAAGTCTGCTGAACACCGCAAAACTGATGGAAGAAAATGAAGTTTTATGGAAACTGAAAGAAATGGAGTATATGGAAAAAATCGCAGAAAAGATTGGTGATATTACCGTTTCAGGAAACAGCAATATTGTTTCCCAGCTGAAAGAAATTTTCACAAAATAGAAACTAATAGCTGTTACTATAGGGGCAGGTTTGCATGGCAGCAACCTGCCCTGTTTTTTTTAATAATGGTGTTCTGTAAAGAGACAGTGTTTCATTTTCGGAGTATCAATTCTTTTAAGCTTTTCTTATCCATTAAAAATCTTTGTTTTTAAGAAGGAATCTGAACCAATTTCAGAGAGAAATTTTAACATTTTTTTTCATATTTAAATCAAAGGAGCCTAAAAATAAAAAATTATTTTTTTTGAATTTGAAATCAAAGTCCTTTTTTGAAAAAATGATCTAATTTACAGTGATTTATCTCTAATACTAGCTATTATTACAGTGAAAATTCAGATTTCAGAAAGATGCACTTCGGCTGAGTTATAAATAACTATTCTTTTTTTTAAGTTAGAATAAGAGTTCTATTTAGATTTTCATTCAGAAGCACCGCTTAAACCGCTCTATAAAGCATAATTTTTTGTTAAAAAAATCACTTTACTGGGATATTTTTAATATCAGTCAGCCGTTTTTTTTTATTTTAGTCCCCAAGATTGGAACCATGCTCACGCAATGCTATCTATGAATATGACAGCAGAAGTAGTACTGAATTTTTGGATGCATGGATGAAACTGAATCTTTCATTCCGGAAAATACACAGTTTATTCCTTTCAACGGGAATTTTAAGTAAGGGGAAAACCGTGTCTGGTACGGCTTTTGAAGCGATTATTCACAAGATAGTTTCAGATGATTTTTACATCTGGGCATTAGGGAAGATGACCAGTGAAAAAATCAATTTCGGACCTGTTCCGGTAAAAAGACTGATTGATAAGCCTTTAGAATTTATCAGCTTGATTTTCAGTTACAACCGGACTTTTGAGAAACTATTGACATCCATTCTTGCCACGATAGATTATCCGGTTTACCATCTTAAAAAGAGGCTTAAAACCTGTGATGAACTGCTTTTTCTTAATCAGTCCGAAGCTGATTGTGCGGGGGCCGGAAGGCTAAAAAAATGGAAAAATGAAAATAACCTGAAAAAAATTATAACCAAATTGAAAACAAATGAAAGAAAGACTTTATGAGATCCTTAATGAGGAAAAAGCACATGAGATTATTCCCTTTCTGAAAGAACTTACCACAGAGGAAAGAAAAAACCTGGTACCCACGATAAAAAAGCTGGACAGAGAGATCAGTAAAATTGTAATGACGAAAAACTCTTACCATACTGCCGGTTCTGCAGATCAGCATGCTATTATTGATATAGCCTCTTTTGTCTGCATGGATCAGAAGCATTACGGTAAGAATTACTGGAGCCTTTTCAGAAACAAAGAACAAACCGGAAAAATCCTGGAATGGGGATGTCCGGATTGGTTTTCAGACTTTATCAACGATTCTATAGATGCTGAGTTCACTGCATTTAATTATCAGGATATTCTGGGATGGGCAGAAAAAGGATACGTACAGCCCAGACCTGAACTGTTGGGGTATCATTTAAGTCTTCAGCCTTATGATCTGGAGAAATCTCCCGAAACACTGGAAACCCACTTTTGGTACCTGTGCGAATTTCCTTCAAAATCACTTCCTTTTAAAAGAGAATGGCTTCCATTGGTTCAAAAACTGATTGCCGAAAATAAAATTGAAAGAAAAAGATTTCTGAGAGAATGTCTTTTGGCTGCCAACAGAAACTTTAATAAAAACGTTACCGGTTGGTTTATGGATGTATTCAATATACTTAAACCTACTGATGATGAATTGATTATGTTCCAGGATGAGCTGATGGCTGGTTTGGCTTCCGTACAGTCAAAAGCAGTCAATACCATGCTGGCTCATTTGAAAAAGATAGTTCCGGCTCCGGCCTTTAAAATTGGAGAGTTTTCTCACTTTGTTCCCAATCTTTTGAGTTCCGAAGTGAAAACGGTAGTAGCCGCAAGTCTTACAGTTACCGAAAAAATCTTTCAGAAAAAGAAAACCGGAACAGAAAACCTGGCCATTGCTTTGAGTGCTGCCTTTGTAAGCAAAGATGAAAGCATTCAGACCAAAACCGCTAAAATTATTCAAAAATACATCCCGGCTTCTGAAAACATGAAAGAAGCTCTGTCTCACTATGCTGATAATATATTAGCCAACGTAAAGCCTCTATTAGCCGAATACATAGAAGATAAACAGCTGGAACTGGATGCAGTAAAAACAGAAAAACTGGAATTGATCAGTGAAGAAAGTCAGGTTAAGGAGCCGGCAAGCTTTGAAGACCTTATGTTTTTCCTTCCTCAGGCTATAGAAAATCCGGGAACCTACTACTACGATCTGGCACTTGGCGGCCTTGTTCGTTTTGCAGATGATGCAGATGCACAGTCTGTAAAACTATTTGAGCCGGTATTTCAGAAAGCCTGTAAAACTATTGCTAAGTGGGAGGTTCATCATTTCAATGTTTTACTGTGCAACCTTATTATCAATTACGGGCTTTCGTTATTGGAAAGATTTCCTGTTCAGCTTAAAAATCTCGAAAAAATATACAAAAAGACCAGAGAAGATGAGGCTACGAGAGAAGCCTATTCTACCTATCATAAAAAGCTGGAACCTATTCAGGATATTTTTGCCGGAGGTGTGGCCATGGAGCCGTTTAAGCATATTGCAGTATATGTTTTCGATAAAATAATATCCGCAGACAGAGTTCCTCTGTTATCTACGGTAACCCACGAGCCTTGCTGGGTAAGCCCGGAAGCATTGGTAGAAAGACTTGAAGTATATCAGACCGAAAACATAATTCCGGATGATCTGGATATGCAGCTTGCTTTACAGCGATGTTCTCTGGAAAGAACCTCAGAAGTGCTAAAGCTGGTCGATAAAAAATTGCAGGGAGAATATAAAGATCTGCTTCTTTTCTTTTTTAATGAAAATGCTGCTCCGAAAGGAAAATTTGAACATCCTTCCTGGTGGATGACCGCCGGAATTACACGCCACCCGAAAAAAGTGTTTAAAGAATTTAAAAACTTTGGATACGATGATATCCCTGAAGAGTTTCTTACGGGCGTTTACGATTGGAAAACCATTGACAGCAAAAAGAATTCTTATTATCCGGTTGAACTCAATATCAGTATTCCGAAATACCATCTTAAAAAAAGAGCTCATCCGCTTTTTATGGAATATTTCATTGCAGAGCAGAAAAATTTCTCCGAAATTCCTTCCTTCATGTGGAGCTTTCCTAATGCATTGGGGAATGTTTTTGCGAAAATCATCAAAGAATGTCTGTTTTATTCCGGAATAGCAGAAGTCTATGAAAGAAATCTGGTTCTGAATACAGCTCAGGCACTTCATCAGATGAAAAAGCCTCTGGATGCTATGGGATACCTGTTTTTGGGAACTATTTTTCTGGACGGAGACAAGGTTATCAGAGGAACAGCTGCCGAAATCTGGCTGGAACACGTGTCTCATAAAGTAATGGATAATGTGCGTCTGGGTGAGGTAATCGGTATTCATGAAAAGCTGGAATGGGCTCCGGTGAAAAGATTTACGGATCTTGTACAGCATCAGATGCTCAATGTCAGTAAAGATCATAATCTGGCGTTGGAAGAGCTTCTTACCCATATTTTGCTGCAAATGGAAACCCCTGTGACCAATCTTAAAAAAATATTGGATATTTACCATGAAGTTCTGGCACTCAATCAGTCTGAGGCCGATAAAAACTTAAAAGAAAAACTTAATAACTGGAAAGAAAACTCCAGCCTGAAAAAAATCTGCAATCTTCTTCTAAAAAAATAGATTATGGAAGATACGCTTATTTACCATTATCAGAGACCATCGTCTTTGATAAAGAAAGATGCATCTGAAGAATTATTTCTGTCCAAGTACAGCGAGGTTCAGAAGAATACGGATGCTCCCTGCTTTTTTTGGGGAGATGTCAGCCAGCCGTTTATATTGGCAAGATGTCTGATAACGCTCTCTAATATTGTGAAATCCAGTTTCAACCTGTCACCGTTTCAGCTGGCAGCACTTAAAGACCCTATTGTAACCGCCGGAAATCATCGGCTTCGTTTTGAAGGATTCTCGCACTGTGCCGGAGTGTATGCCAGAGTAGATGTACTGCCCGACGGCCTTCACGGTGAATTTCTGGAAAACGGAACAACCAATGTGGATTTTAATCAGCCCATGATTACGGCATTGGGAAGTATTCGTCCTAATGAAAAAATAATGCTTTCTGTAGGCGAAAAAGAAGTTGGGTTGTATCAGGAAGAAAAAAATGTTGTGGAACGGAAAGTGCCACTGCCTGTAAAATGGATCAAAGGGCTCAGTACCGTACAGATTTATCTCTCTGAGTCGGAAAAACGTCACTGTTTTAACAAAATTCAAACCCAACAGCTGTTCAGAGGAATCCCGAAAGGACCTGTGAAATCTGATTATTATCTGATTATCAGAGGCAACAAACCTATGTTTTCTCCCGTAAAATCGGCAGATGCAGTTTGTATAGGAGGTTTGCAGAGGCTGCGTTTACTGGAGCCTCTTCTTCCTTATATTGATCAGATGCAGGTATTTCCGCATTCAGATATGCAGTCTACCACATGGCAGCTGTATATGGGGAATATCAGATTCTGCTTTTCATTGTCCAGAGATAGCTGGAGAGGTTTTTCCGGAGAAGGAGCTGTTTTAGACAGTCTGATTGATGAGGTTTCTGATGAATGGATTGATGCAATGGATAAATATGCTTATGCCAATCAGGCTTTTAATCCATCCGTTTTTGCTTTACAAGAAAATATCAGTCTTGAAAAAACCGGTAACCTTACAGGAAGACTTGCCGCAATGGGACTTTTAGGGTTTGATCTTGATGATAACCAGTTTTTCTACCGGAGACTGCCGTTTAAACTCAATAGAATCATCGGCTTAAATCCCAGGATAAGAAATGCAGACAAACTTATTGCAGAAAGAAAAGTAGAAATTGTCAATAAAAATGAAGTCAGAACCGAAGCAAGGGTAGAAGGTACCGGAGTACATCATACGGTCATTATAGACCTTGAAAAAGAACGCTGTACATGCGAATGGTTCAGCAAACACCAAGGGGAAAGAGGTCCATGCAAACATGTGCTTGCGGTAAAAAAATTAGTCAACATCTAAATAAACAAGAACAGCTTCCGGAAATAAAGCTGTTCTTTTTTATTAATTTGATTGATCCTAAAATTTAAAAAAGATTGAAAAACTTATGATTGAACCATTAAGATCCCATTAAGTTTTTAAGAATATTAAGTTAAGCTTCGCTATAAGAATTGTTGTTTTAAAAATCTATTTGATTTTTCTTAATCAAACTTAATCCCTTTAATATTCTTAATGTTTCAAATTAAGAATCTGCATTATCCGTTTAATCTGTGAGATAGAAAACAGCAGTTTTTTATAACCAATTATTGTTTCATCCATTCTTCATAGGAGATCACACCTAGTTCAGGCTTTCCTTCACCCTCAAGGATGGAGATAAACTCCAGCTGATTACCATCCGGATCATTAAAGTAAATGGCCAGAGCGGGCATCCATGCAAAGACCATCGGTTTATCCATACCATCCTTTAAAAAATTATAAGGTTTCAGGTTTTTATTTTTCAGAAAGTCCGCGGAATGATTTAAAATATCTTCTGTACTGCTGGAAAAAGCAAAATGCCTCGGCTGCAGGTTTTCTTTCTGTTCCCATAACCCCAGCATAAATTCTTTGTTATCACCGATCCATAAAAAAGCAATAGGACGTTTTTCATCCCTGTATGCCAGTTTCAGACCCAAAACTTCCGTGTAAAAACGGATAGAATTTTCTAAATCACTTACCTGAACATGGGTTTCATACAATCCTTTAATCATAACCTGAATTTTAATATGACAAAGCTAGACAAAGCATTTTCGAAAATAGAAGACAATTGATTTCTTTATTTGAAATGAATGATAGACAGATTTTATTTAAGATGATTAAAAATTTAAACAGCTTTTTTATTTAAATAGGTTTAAATAGTTTATTATAATTTGAATATGAAGTCTAAAAATGACAGATATACGTTATTTATTTTACTTTTTCTTTCTATTAATTTTGCAAACATATAATATTGCTTTATTTAATAGAAAAACGCAAACATTTGTAGTTGTTTTCAAGGATTGTAATTGATGTAAATAAGAAAAATGAAAAAGACATTGATTTCAATCGGTGTAGTATGATGCAATTGTTGCTGTCAATTCAATTACATTATTTCATCAAGTAAGCTTATAAAACGACTAAATAATCCAAAGTTGATTTTATTATATAGTTTTTCAAATTTGAAATTTCTTTTTAGCAAATCATCTTAATAGAGTCTTCAGAAACTTTTTAAAATTAAAAATACAATGAAAAAAATTATTTCGATATTAGTGGTGATAGCATCACCATTAGGAATTATTAAGGCACAGATCGGAATAGGGAATTCTGAGCCTAAAGCAACATTAGATATTACGGGAAAAGCGGATAACAATAGTCCTGATGGTATTCTTATTCCAAGATATGATGCTATTCAACTCGGTAAAAAAGACAACGCATATGGTGCTGCTCAGAACGGTATGCTAGTATTTGTAACAGATGGAATAGGAAACACCCCAAAAACTATTAACATAAAGACTGTAGGGTTTTATTATTATGATGCTCAAAGTAGTATTTGGAAAGCGGCATTGGAAAATGGGAATCAAGGAAGTATAGGAATTCCCAGTGTTTATCATGCCATATTTGACTTAGGTCCGGAATACGTGGAAAAAAAACTCAGTGATGCTTCGGGAGTTCCTTCTTTACCTGTGCTAGATGGACTAATGCTTGATGTACACGCAGTCTATAGTAGCTCTGGTTTTTATGGTTTTAAAGGTAACTACCATCCCTATCTTTATAATACGACTAGCTCAGATATTGCAATTTATACGAATTTAACTTTAGGAGACAATGGAAGACCTCAAATTATTAGTGCAGGTAGAACTCAGCCGGCTGCTATGGGGAATAATTATCAGTGGTATAGATCACATGATTATCTTGTAATGATGCTTTGGATTAAAGAAAAACTTTACAAAGTGGAATATTACGGTCTGCCTATAGCTGGTTCGAACGGCAATGGTACAAATTCACGGCATATATTTATAATGACTACAAGGCTCTACTAGATTGCAGAGCTATCTGTTCAATCTTATAGTTTTCAAAACCTGAGAAAATTACCTCTTTGGTTTTGTTGCTTTTAATATCCTGAAGATTAGAACTAATTTTTAAGATTGGTAATATTAACAGGGAGAGGTCAGAGATCATTTTCATAGTAAGTACTATTATCTAAAGTAAAACCTTTGTAACAGGGCGGAAATGCAAGAAAATTATTTTAGAGTAATATGAGAATCATACGGCTTAATAATCAGAGAAATTCCTACGGGCATTAATTCTTGATGATAGATCTGATTATTTTAACTATCCAATTTGTCTTTTTCAAGGCAGAACAGTAAAAAAACTAATCATCTCATGGCAATTGCTTCACCGACTAATAAAACTGACATCAACGGATACTTAAGGGTGCGAACAATGATAGCTAGGCAAGATACAGAGTATATATTATCTGCTGACTCAAACGGGATGTTGCTTAGAACCACCCTAACTTCGCAGTCTGTTGGAGATACTAACACTTCAGGCTCAACAATTTGTAAAAACCAATACTTTGCCACCAGAGCTGATGGTACTAAAACCATAAGTGCAGGCATTGTAGAAGTGAGGATTGTTCCTTTTGATGGTAGCAGTACACAGTTTAATTATCTGCAGTTACGATTAAACACGGCACCGACCTCAAATATTTCTGTAGTTGTATTAAATGATGAAACTTACAATTCAGGTGGAACGCAAAGATCAGCAGTTACCCTAAACTTCACAACATCGAACTATACTAGCTAGCGAACTGTGGGAAATGGAACTTTGAATGTAGATGAGAAAAATATCCTAACTTTTTCTATTTCTGGCACCACCGATTTGTACAGAGCCATATGTTATGTTACCGGTAATTTTGATATTGCTGGTCAAGAAAGATTTTATAATTTAATAGTTGAAAAGTTTTAGAATTTGATAATAGTGTCTTGCTTTCTAGTATATAACGGGGAAGTTTACAGAGGAAAACTCCATCGTCACACTTAACGGGGAGGAATAGCGAAGCCGATCATTCCGGCAAGGCTATCCGGTTCGAATCCGGTACAAAGACAACCCCCTTTTTTCCTGATCATAACCTTTTATAAAAAATGCCGGTGAATTATTCGCCGGCATTTATTACTTTTTCTATTTCTTCCTCAAATGTTTTTTTCCAGTTCATGATCGTTGTTCTGCTGATCTTATATTTTCTGGACATATAGCTTGTAGAAAAACCATGTTTGTTCTGGTACTCCAAAAGTTTAAACATCGTTTTTTTATCATATGTTTTAAGCTTTTGATTGTTGATCTGGCTTTCCCTGGACTGTTCGAAAATCTTTTCGTTGAAATTCAGGATATCTTCAGTGGTATTGAGTTTTCCCAGAAGTTCTTTGATCTTTGGGTCTTTGAGCTTTTCCGGATGTTCCAGCCTCAGCATATCATAATATATCTTCTTGTAATTGGGACGCATAATGAGTTTGTTTATCCGTTAGTATTATCGTTGTTCTTCTGAAGCCAGCGGTGGAGTGTACTTTTGGGAATAGAATATTCTTTGATCACTTCAGCATACGTCATTTCGCCGGATATAATTCTTTTCATGATAAAATCTTTAATCTCCTGAGTATAAATATTTTTTCTGAAATAAGGAATTTTATCGGATTTCTTCTGGTTTTTGTTCACAGCGGATGGCGGGGCATACAAAATAAGATGCGAACTGTAAAGTCTGAAAAAATCATATTCCAGCAGTTTACTCCATCTCAAAAGAAGGTCTGTATCTATGGATTTGCTTTTGTATACATTTTCAACAAACTGTTCATCTTTACTGAGAAAGTTACAGATCCTCTCCATGGATAATTCATTTTCATCCACCATCTCCTTGATAAACTTTCCTATATGAATTTCTTTATATAACATTATTGGGTAATATTTCTTGTTCAATTCATGAATTAAAGAGAATAGATCATATATTTCATTCGTACAGAATGAATCAACTGTCTAAAAAATAAAATTACGCTAAGCGAATCTCAACGGAAGCAAAAAAGCGGAATGTTAAGCTCTGCGCTGTAGATGTACAGCCCGACAGTCTTTGGGATGATCTGCCGATCATTTAGTTTTCAGGTTATTTATATCTGAGAAATTTTTATATCCCGTTTTCTAGTACAGTATTTTCGTTCCAATGACGCAATACTTTTCATGCTTCATATTTCTTTTTCGTCTGAATATTATATAACCTATTAAAGCTTTTTCATGCAGTTTTATTCGTAATATTTTTACTGTTAACCTTAGTTTTAGCAGATCATTAAAGCCATACAATTTTTAATTAATGGTAAATAATCTCTTTGTTCGTTTTCAAATTTAAATAAAAAATAGCATCAAACTCTTAAAAATACATAAAAAATATCCCAGAATATGAAATTTAATTAAAATTAACAAATTAAGTGTACGCATTTGTGAATTATTTAAAGTTTAAGAAGCTGTTCTTAAAGTGAATTAAAAAATAAATATAGATATATTATGAACCAATTTTTCATAAAAAAAAGACTGTCTTTTAAAACAGTCCCGATTCAATTATTTAGGCATCACACGATAGGTGGGATCTTCTTCGATATTGACTTCTATAAAACCATTGGCATTATCCAGTAGTTTAATGCAGTCCGGACTTAAATGTTTAAGAATCACCTGCTTGTCCTGTGCTTTGTACTTTTTCGTTATTTTTTTAAGTGTTTCAATGGCAGACATGTCTACAATACGGGATTCTTTAAAATCGATGATAATACGTTCAGGATCATTAACAAAATCAAATTTATAGGCAAATGTTGTAGTGCTGCCGAAGAATAAAGGACCATAGATTTCATATACTTTATTTCCCGATTCATCAATGGATTTTCTGGCCCTGATTCTTTTTGCACTGTCCCAGGAAAATACCAGCGCGGAAATAATAACTCCTATTAATACGGCTAAAGCAAGGTTGTGAAGAACAACTGTAATAATAGCGACTAGCATTCCTACAAATATATCCGATTTGGGCATTTTTGTTATGATGCGGAATGAAGCCCATTCAAAAGTGGTAATAGCTACCATCATCATAACGCCTACCAAAGCTGCCATAGGTATCCGTTCAATGACGGGGCCTCCGAAAAGGATGATAGTCAGAATCGTTAAGGCCCCTACAATAGCAGAAATTTTCGTTTTTGCGCCTGCTCCGATATTGACCAAAGTCTGTGCTACCATAGCACAACCGCCCATTCCTCCGAAAAACCCGTTGGTGATATTGGCCATTCCCTGTGCCACTGCTTCCTGATCAGATTTTCCTTTTGTATTCGTAATTTCATCCACCATGTTCAGAGTCAGTAAAGATTCTATCAATCCTACACCTGCCATAACTAGAGAATAAGGAAAAATAATTTTTAGCGTTTCCATGCTGAAAGGAATTTCAGGGATATGAAAAGAAGGAAGAGAACCGCTTACAGAAGCAATATCGATAACTTTTTTTGTGTCAATATTAAAGAAATAAACCAGGGCAAAAACAATAATGATAGCCACTAATGACGAAGGCACAGCCTTAGTGATCTTTGGGGAAAATATAACGATAAGAATAGTAAGAGCGGTTAAACCTGCCATAATAAACAAAGCCGGACCCTCCATCCAGGTACTGACACCGTTCTTTACGATTTTAAACTGAGTGACCTGAGCCATGAAAATAATAACGGCAAGACCGTTTAAAAAACCATACATAACAGGCTGAGGAATAAGGCGTACAAATTTTCCAAGTTTGAAAGTCCCTACCAATATCTGAATAATTCCGGCTAATATAACCGCTCCGAAAAGATATTGCACCCCATGAGATGAAGCCAGGGCAATTAAAACCACAACCGTTGCTCCCGCACCTCCCGAAACCATTCCCGGCCTGCCTCCAAAAACAGCGGTTACAATTCCCATTAAAAATGCGGCATATAAACCGGTTAGAGGAGACAATCCGGCCAGAATTGCAAATGAAAGAGATTCCGGGATCATGGTCATGGCAACCGTTAAACCTGCCAGAATTTCACTTTTAAAATTGATATTACGCAATGATTGAAAACCAGATACTATGTTTTCCATAAACTATTAAGATTATTATAGAACACCCATCAGTAAATAAGGTGTAATGATTAAAATTGATTGATATATAAAAGAAATTTTATCCAAAAATGAATTCCGGATACCAAAAGAATAAATCACCCTGATATTTAAGGCGGTGTAATTGGCGAAGATGTTACTGTAAATATTTTCATAACAGATCGCAAAGGTAAAAAAATAAAACGAAACTGATTGGAAGTGAGAAAAAACGGAAGGGTAATAAAAGAAAATTTAAAAAAATTGAAAACCTTATGATTGAACCATTAAGATCATATTAAGTTTTTAAGAATATGAAGATGAGCTACGCTTTAAGTAATCCTACTTTAAAAATCTGTTTGATTTTTCTTAATGAACCTTAATCCCTTGAATCTTCTTAATGTTTCAAATTAAAAATCTGCACTATCCGCTCAATCAGCGCGAAATTAAAAATGATCAAACAAGAATCCCAAAATTTAAAAATCTGTGCACATCTGTGAAATCCGTAGTTAAATAATCCGCAAAAAAATTCACCATTCACAATTCATCATTTTTCACTCTTCATTCATCATTCACATTCCATCTACAATAACCAAACAAGGACTGTAAATCACTTTACAGCCCTCGTCTTTTAGGTTATTAATGTATTGGCAATAAAATCAGGCACCAAAGCATAGTGCGATAATTTCATGCTGATGGAAGCTCTTCCGCTGGTTAATGTTCTAAGGTCGGAAATATATCCGAACGTTGAAGCTAGCGGAACTTCTGCCGTGAAAATTTTTCTTCCCAATCTTTCATCAATAGAAGAAATAATTCCTCTTCTTCTGTTGATATCGGCTGTTACAGCGCCTGTGTACTCTTCAATACTCTGGATCTCAACCTTCATAATCGGTTCCAGAAGTTGAGGCCTGCACGATAAAGCCGCTGTCCTGAATCCGTCTCTTGCTGCATTTTCAAAATCAAATGCTGCAGAATCCTGAGCATGGAAAGAACCGTCCAGAAGGCTTATTCTCATGCTTTCCAGAGGATAACCTTTCAAAGGTCCGTTTTCCATGGCTTCCCTGAAACCTTTTTCTACAGAAGGGATGAATTCGCCAGGGATTACCCCTCCTTTGATCAGATTAATGAATTCCAATCCGGGTTCATTATTTTCTCTGGGACCGATTTCAAAAGTGATATCGGCAAACTGGCCGCTACCGCCATTCTGTTTCGAAAGCTTTTCACGGTGGATTCTGGTTTCCGTTAAAATCTCACGGTAAGACACTTTAGGTTTTCCCTGATTGACTTCTATCCCGTGATTCAGACGGATCTTTTCCAGAGTGACCTCAAGATGAAGCTCTCCAAGACCGCTTAACAACGTTTCACCGGTTTGTCTGTCCCTTTCCACCACCAAAGACGGATCTTCTTCCTGTATTTTAGCCAGAACCAAACCGAAAGATTTCTCATCACTGTTCGTTTTAGGTTCTATGGAAACCCTGATCACAGGAGCAGGAATGGTAATCGCTTCCAGAAGGACAGGTTTTTCAACTGCGGATAATGAATCTCCGGTTTTAGCATCCTTTATTCCCGTTAAAGCAACAATATCACCTGCTTTTCCTTCCTCCACAGATAGAGTCTTGTCCGACTGCATCTTCAGGATTCTCGATATTCTGAAACTTTCACCCGTTCTTACATTCAGAACCATATCACCGGACCTGATCTTACCGGAATATACACGAAGCATCGCCAGTCTGCCCATATGTTTATCTATAGTCACTTTGAAAACAAGCCCTGAAAAAGATTCCGTTTCATTTCGGGCAAGTTCCACAGTTTCTTCCGTATCCGGATCTTTCCCCTGAACAGCAGGCAGCTGATCCGGAGCAGGAAAATAAGTAACAATAGCGTCGAGAAGAGGCTGTACTCCTTTGTTCTTAAAAGCAGAGCCGCAAAGAACCGGAACAACAGCTCCTGATCCGGAGGCCCGTTGTAAAGCTTCATTAATCATTTCCTCGGAGACCTTGTTTTCAGAATTCATGAAAATGTCAAAGAATAATTCATCATATTCCGCGAGGGTTTCCATTAATCGGGTTCTGTATTCATCGGCATCAGCTTTGTGATCCCCGGGAATTTCCTTTTCAATAATGGTTTCTCCGTTTTCATCCGTCCAGTATAAAGCTTTTTGTCTGATTAAATCAATCACACCTTCAAATTGGTGTTCAGCTCCGACAGGGATTTGAAGTGCTATGGGAACCACATTCAGTTTCATTTCGATTTCCTTGAGAACAGCATAGAAATCAGCTCCTATTCTGTCCATTTTATTGATAAAACAGATCTTTGAAATTCCGTGTTTTTCTGCCTGGAACCAAACATTTTCGGTTTGCGGCTGAACCCCTGAAGAAGCACAGAAAACGGCAACTACACTGTCCAGAACTCTCAGGGAGCGTTCTACTTCTACAGCGAAATCGATGTGTCCGGGCGTATCAATGATATTGATGTTATAGGCATTTCCATTCTTCTTCCATTGGGTGGAAACCGCGGCGGATGAAATGGTAATACCTCTGTTTTTCTCCTGGATGTCTTTATCCATGGTGGTATTTCCGTCATCTACATTTCCGATTTTATGAATGAGACCTGTGTAATAGAGAAGTCTTTCTGTTAACGTGGTTTTTCCTGCATCTACATGGGCTATAATTCCTATATTTCTTGTGTTATATTTCATTTTGCTGAATTTAAATTGTTGATTTTGAGAGCACTTTGAAAGTGTTCTCCTTTATTTGAAATCTGAAAATAAGGCAGCAAAAAAGACCCATCTGAATAGATAGGTCTTCAATATATTTTGAGTAATAAAAGATCTAAGGAACTATTCAGATAAATATTTAGTGCTGCCAGAGTACACAGCTCTCACAGGGTTACTTAAAGTTATTATATTTATCATTTTTGTTGACATTGCTGATTTTTAATCGGTTGCGAAATTAAATATTTTTTTTAATTCTCCCAATTTTTTTCAAATAATTTTTTGACTCATGAATTTAAACAAATTGTTAAGCTGAGGGCAACGCGGCAGAAAAAAGCGGTGAAAATTCATAAAAATTTCTTAAAACAGAGAAGTACGTAATGCATTTCTGAGAAAAATTTTATCTTTGGGAAGAATACCCAGTTAAACACTTGTTGATGATTAAATAATTTTAAATCTTTTTCAAGAAAGCTAAATAAAACTTTTAACTTAAAACTATTGAAAACAGATATCGACATTCACAACCACTGTCATTTTTCTTTTGACTTGTGGCTTACCCTAATCAAATCTCATCCTGAATTTAAAGCAAAAAGAGTGGGGCTGTTCTCCTCGTTTTTTGATATTGATAAACCGATTGAAGAAGTTGCGAAAACTGTAAAATATTACGATGATTTATGCAATACGATTAATGAGGTTACAGGAGGGAATATAGATACTTTTGAAATGTACCTGCTTATTCTGGGTGCATTGAATGTAGATGTAAAACAATTAGATAAGGGAAAATTAGAACGGTTTTATCTGAAAAGCGAAGAACTGTTTTTAGAATACAAGCCTGTTGTGATTTTCGAAAATATAAAAGACTTTTTAGATCAGATCAAAAATCAGGGAAAGACCGTTAATATTCTGAGTAATACAGGATTTATTAAAGGACGAACCATGAGGAAATTTCTGATTGAAGAAGAGCTGGACCAATATATAGATTTTCATATTTATTCAGATGAAGTGAATATCTCCAAACCCAATCCTCTTATTTTCCAGGAAGTAAAAAATAACCTCAGAGATCAGGAGCTTCCCATGCACCGGGTTCTTCATATTGGAGACAATCCGGTGGCAGATTATAAAGGAGCAAAAGATTTTGGTTTCAGCGCACACCTACTTAAACATTAAACGGATATGAATAAAAGATACAGCTTACACCACATTCATTCGGCGGATGAATTCACTTTTTCGCCCGCGGAATACAGCTATTTTAAGTATGGCGATAAGTCGTATGCTGAAAAATTTGCAAAAGAATTATTCGACGGCTTCATTGCAAAACATGCAGAGCTTTTCAATACAGAACAGGAGATTGTAGTTCTGCCAAGCCCTTATATGGCTATTCCTACAGCTTCTAATTTTCTATGTTTTTTCTTTAAAAAGCATTTGGATATGTATTTATTTCAGAAAGGAATGAGATCCAGTATTTTATCCAAGATCAACCGTAACCATACCTATATCACGGATTATGGCAACCTCAATTTCGAAGACCGCAAAAATCTCATCGCCAATGATACTTATTACATTGATAAGGACTTTTTACGCGGAAAACTTTGTATTTTTATAGACGATATAAAAATCACAGGCAGCCACGAATATACCGTGAACCGGATTTTGAACGAATATAATGTGGAAGCCGACTTTATGTTCCTGTATTATGCAGAACTGATGAACTTTGATCTTGATCCGAAGATTGAAAATTTCTTCAATTATTATGCAGTGAAAAATATTCACCATATCGCGGAAGTAATGGGAAAGGCTAGTTTTGAATTTAATACAAGGATTGTAAAATATATTTTAGGCCTGGATTCAGGTAATTTTGATTATCTTACGTCTAAAGTAAAAAAGGAGCAGATGGATCTGCTTCTCGAGCTGGCAATCAGCAACAATTATCATTTAATAAAAGAATACGAAAATAACATCAATACTTTAACACAAACGGAATTATATTATGGCTATTAACTTACAAAAAGGACAGAGAGAAAACATTAACGCACCTAAATTTACTGTAGGTTTAGGATGGGACATCAATAATACTTCTACAGGTACCGCTTTTGACCTTGACGCATCTTTGTTTTTGCTGGGTGATGACAAGAAATTAGTATCAGACAATCATTTTATTTTCTATAATAATTTAGAATCTCCGGACAAATCGGTGATTCACACAGGAGATAACCTTACAGGAGAAGGTTCAGGAGATGATGAGCAGATCAAAATAGATCTTACAAAAATTGATTCTGCCATCCAGGAAATTACAGTTGTGGTAACCATCCACGATGCTGACGCAAGAAAACAGAACTTCGGACAGGTAAGAAATTCTTTCATCAGAATTTTTAATTCAGATACCAACGAAGAAATTCTGAAATATGAATTAGACGAAGATTTCTCTATTGAAACGGCTGTAGAATTCGGAAGAATCTACAACAGAAACGGAGAATGGAAATTTGAAGCTGTTGGGGCAGGACAGAGAGACGGCCTTGACAAATTCGTATCAATTTATCAAAAATAATTATGGATAATCAGGAAAATCAACCAATAGATCCAATGGGGTCCATTGAACCTCTGAAAACATTCGAACCTACTCCTATGGCTCCGCCACCGGGCCAGCCTGTACAAAATACAGCACCGGCGGTTCTTGTAGACAGAGAAGGAAATGTAAATCTTACTCAGTTACAGACTGAGGAGCGTAAGAAATATGAGCTTCTTGCCAATTCCATAGATGAGACCAATCCGGGTTCTATCGTAAATTATGGAGCAGAACTTCAGAAAACTTTATCCAATCAGAGTGACAGCTTTTTAGGAAACGTAAGAAGGTCGAACTCCGGAGAAGTTGGAGTACTTATCAATGATCTTTTGGTAGAGCTTAATTACGTAGACGTTGAAGAACTGAACAGCAATAAAGTAAAAAGTTTCTTCAGCAAGCTTCCGTTCATGAAAAAGATCATGACGCAGGTGGAAAATCTGTTTGCTAAATACGACAAGATCATCAACAATATCGAGCAGATTGCTTATAAAGTAAACGCGGGAATCATTACTTCTACGAAAGATAATGCGGTTCTTCAGACTATTTTCGAAAGCAATGTGAATTCCATCAAAGCTATTGAAGAATTGGTCATCGCAGGAAATGTAAGAATGGAAAGAGCTGCCGGAGAATTAGCCCAAATGGAAGCTGATCCGCAGACTTATCAGGATTATCAGATCGCAGATAAGAGAGATTTTATCGCCAGATTAGACAGAAGAATGGCTGATCTTAAAGTGGTGCGTATCATCATGATGCAGTCACTTCCGCAGATCAGACTGGTACAGAATAACAACGTTTCTATCGCTGAAAAAGCACAGACCATCCTTACCACAACACTTCCGGTTTGGAAAAATCAGCTTTCACTGGCCGTAGCGATGTACAGACAGCAGCAGAATATTGAAATTCAGCAGAAAGTATCTTCCACTACGGAAGCTATTCTGAAGAAAAATGCAGAACGTCTGGGTCAGAATTCCGTAAATGTAGCGAGAGCGAACGAGCAGACTATCGTATCTGTAGAAACCTTGAGAGAAACAACTTCAATGCTGATCAACACATTGAATGAAGTGAAACAGATCCAGAAACAGGGAGCAGAAAACAGAAGAAAACTGGATCAGGATCTTCAGACATTGGAGCACGAATTAAAAGCAAACGTCAGAGGTTAATTAACAGAATACCAAGGTGGGGGATGACGCAGCAACCATATTATCTCAGAGCAAAAGAAGATTAACCAAGCTTAAACTTCTTGCTAATTTTTTTGAACATATTGATATCATATCTATTTACATCAAAACAGATATTATCCATAATTTATTTCAGGAAAATAAGGCGCTGGACTACAATAAGCTGGAACTTTTCCACCTGCAGTATACCGACAGCCTCGTAGAACTTCTTACCAAAATAAAACGGCAGAAGGAAAACGATATGCTGGCTGTGATTAATGAAATTGACGTCAATACTAAATATATTGAAGGTTTTGAGGAAAGACGGGTAGACAGTTTTGAGACCGACCGGAAGATGTACAGCGGTATATTTTCCCAACATCTGAAAAAGCTCTACAAAGATCTTACGGAAGATATTTTTACGGCAGACTGGAATAATGTTCTGTATTTCCACAAAAAATACGGACAGGAATTCTACAGGACCAATGCAGATGAAGAACAGCTTAAACCCAAACCTTTTCCAGCCTATCAGTATAGAGATTATACTATAGAAAGGAAACTTCTGGGGCGGCTGAATATTCAGAGTTTTAAAGTACGGTTTGTCTGCGGTTATCTCATAGGGACCTATGAATATGAGCTTTTCAAGATATTTCAGTCTGATGACTATTTTATTTTTGGCATCGATGACAAAAAACTCTATCTGTTTGACGGTGATCTTGAAAAACTGGATATTTCAGAGAACCAGTCCAATCAGACTTCCATTATCAATCAGCTGAAAATTAAAAATGAGCTGCTGGAAAATTCCATGAATGAAAGGAAACGAAGTATTCCTGCCGAAGTGGAAAACGTACTGAAGGATTATCTCAAAAATCTCGAAAATATAGATATTATGAGCAAAATATTCGATTTCGATGAAGAAACAAATATTCTGCGTGCAATGCTTAATTTGAATTTGAACAATAATTAAAGGCTGAAAGCTTGTAAAGCAAAAGAAGACTAAGATTTTTATAAACTTACCTGCTTCCTTTGCCTTCTTCGCCTTTAAAAAAATAACAACCAACAATACTAAACATAAAAAGATGGCTATTAACTTACAAAAAGGTCAAAGAATTAACCTGAAAAAGGAAAACGGTACGGAACTTACACAAGCCTGTGTAGGAATCAACTGGGGAGCAATCGAGAAAAAAGGACTTTTCGGAACTAAGAAAGAAGCAGTGGACTTAGATGGAAGCTGTATTTTATATGACTCAAACAAAAACGTTACGGAAGTAATCTATTTCGGAAACCTGAAATCAAGAAACGGTTCTGTAAAACATAGCGGAGACGATCTTACAGGAGACGTTAATGGAGATGACGGATTGGACAATGAAGTGATCACAGTAGATTTCAGCCAGCTGGAACCCAATGTAGAACACGTTGCATTGGTACTGAACAGCTACCAGGGCCAGGATTTCGGAACCATTCCTTTTGCTTCTATCCGTATTTATGAAGGAACCCCTACCAATGTAAGAGAGGTTTTCGCTAAATATGATATCGCGAATGACGCTTCTTTCAAAGGTCACGTGGCTATGGTAATGGGAGTTTTCTACAAGAGAAACGGTGAATGGAAGTTCAACGCCATCGGAGATCCTACTTCAGACAGAAAATTGGAGCAGACGGTACAGACTGTTCAGGCCAATTATTTGTAATCAATAGATATTCAATGAGAATGGCTTAGGTTCATTCAAAAAAAATGAATAATTTTACAGGCTTTAGCCAAAACTTATTTATAAAAAATTGATATCAAATAAAAACATTAAAAATTAGCAATATTTGTACACGCCGTACATCTATTGCTTTTATCATATAATAACATAAACTGAAGTGGAACATCAAAGTATTTTAGAATTACACCCGGGCCTGGTCTGGGGATTTGCGGTAACGGTAGTTATCATGCTGCTCCTGGATTTGGGAGTATTCAACAAAAAAAGCCATGAAGTATCTTCCAAAGAGGCTACCATCTGGTCTATCGTATGGATTTCATTATCCATGGTATTTTCAGGAGTCGTGTATTGGGTTTTCAATACAGACGGAAGTCCGGAAAGCCATGCTGTAGCGGTAGAGAAATTTACACAATATCAAGCAGCCTACTGGATCGAAAAGGCCCTCTCTGTGGATAACTTATTCGTATTCATCCTTGTTTTCGGGTTCTTTAAAGTTCCGAAATATCTTCATCACAAAGTTCTCTTCTGGGGAATTATCGGAGCACTGATCTTCAGAGCGATATTTATCTTTGCGGGGGTAGGGTTGATCAACCTGACCTATCTTCCTGAAATGAATATCTTCGGAGAAGCTGTAAAAATCAACGTGGTAATGACCCTATTCGGTCTGTTCCTTGTCTATGCCGGAATTAAATCCTGGGGTGACGGAGGAGATGATGACGATGAAGACTACAGCAACACCGCCGGAGCCAGATTGATTAAAAGCTTCTGGAAAGTTTCCGATAATTATGACGGGGATAAATTCTTCACGGTACAGAACGGAATCAAAATGGCTACACCGCTTTTGGTTGTAGTTGGAGTAATTGAATTTACCGACGTACTTTTCGCGGTAGACTCTATTCCTGCAATTTTTGCGATCTCTAATGATCCATTTATCCTTTATACATCAAACATTTTTGCGATCTTAGGATTAAGATCTTTATATTTCCTGTTGGCGAATTTTATCCATATGTTCAGCAAACTTCCGTACGGATTGGCGATTATCCTTTCCTTTATTGGGGTTAAAATGCTTATTGCACCATGGATTCATATTCCGTCCCCGGTTTCATTAGGAATTGTAGGAGGGGTATTGGTACTTTCTGTTCTTATTTCCATTATTTTCCCTGAAAAAGAAGAAGAGGAAAAAGAGAAATTAGAAGAATAATCAAAAATCATCTATTGAAATATAAGCTCCTGAAATATAACTTTCAGGAGCTTTTTTGTATTTTATTTAAATGATTTTCTTGGTTTATCTCAAATACACTTTGTATTACTTTAATAAACGAAGTGGCTTTGTTTATCTTTAAAAGCATCCCTAAAAATAAAAAATCTTTGTCTCTCTTTGCGATAAATAAAAGAAATTTAAAGATCAAATCAATACAGTTAGAAGCGAATGGATAATCATTATTCTAAACAGTAACTTACAACTCAATACTCTTCCCGTGCAGCAGCTTATTAATCTTTCTCCTCGTCTGTACAGAAACCTTGTAAGCCTCATCACGAAGCTTCTGGATCTTCCCCACAGGCTGGAAAAAAATCTTACTTTCAAACGGATTGAATGATAATAATTCATTGTGACAGGTATTGGCATCAGGCAACGCTCCCTTATTAATTTTCACTTCCCCGATCCGGATAAATGGTGAATCTTTCCATTCTACATTCAATTTATTGATGGGCTGATTTTTCAGATCATAACAAAGCTGTATGAAGACATCGGCAGTATAATCGTGATTCTGGAAATAACTTTTCAAAGCTGCTTTCATCTTTAATTTTCTGCCCGGTTTTTTATCTACAGAATGAGGAACCAGTTTTATTTTCATCATATAATCTCCGAGACGGTACGCACCTACGGAATGATAATCAAAAGACAGTATAAAATCATTTCTTTTTTTTATAAGTCTGACAATATTCCGGATAAAAGAAAGGGTACAGATATTAGGAATCACTTTCATCGCCTGGATGGCCAGTGAAAAGAAACTGCTCCATTTATTCATATAAAACAAGTTTAAAGCAGTAAACAGTTTCAGGAAATGAGAGACTGAATTCGTAGGAAATAAAGGGAAATTCACGAGAGGGAAATTAGCAATCAATCCGCCTTTTTCATCCTTTATTTTCACGGCAAATCCATAGGCGGGAATATCCCTTTGACTATTCTTAATTTTCAGCTGAGCATTGGAAAGCCTTATGGTAAGATCAAACTTTTCGCGGTCAAAAAAAGGCAGAAGCTCTTCAGGAATATTTTTATCGGTAAAAAATGTCCCCTCCGTTACAGCATATGTTTTTGCATGAGCATTTCTCGTAGCATAATTGACATCGCTTATGGAAGATGATTGTTCAACGAAATCCGCAATTGATTTTTTGTTGATTTCAAGAAGTTTTTTTTCCTCTTCATGAAGCTCATCAAATTTCTTATTATATTTTAGTGGTTGTGGCATTTAGTTTTTAAATTCAATTATAACGCCAAGTTTCTGAATCCACGTTAACGCAGTATTAATGTTATTTGAATTTTGAGTGATAGAAGGGGGTAGAGGGATATTTGAAACCTAAAGTCGCTGTTAGTCTGTGTTTTACCGTAAAGAATGGAAGAGGAGAGTCTGAAGAAGGAAGAATTCCTGATTTACCCCTTAATTGAAAGGTTTATAAATTGATTTCTTATTTTTTAATTAAGCATTATACCTCGCATCCCGTATCTCGTATCTCATACTCCATACCTCCCATCTTCTGGCTTCCCACTTCCATCTTCTCAAAAACACCTATCTTTGTAAAAAATATCAACATGGGAGTAGCAGATATGTTATTTAAAAAGAAAAAAGAACTGGCTGAAAAGAACCTTAACGATGGTAAGGAATATATGGAAGAATACGGTAAGAGAGAAAGTGTGGTACAGTTGCCAAGCGGACTGCAGTACGAAATCATTACCGAAGGAGACGGAGAAAAGCCGGGACCGAAATCCACTGTGAAATGCCATTACCACGGAACTACGATTTCCGGTAAAGTGTTCGACAGTTCAGTAAAAAGAGGAACTCCGGCATCTTTTCCTTTGAACAAAGTAATTAAAGGATGGACTGAAGCGCTTCAGCTAATGCCTGTAGGAAGCAAGTGGAGATTGATTCTTCCACCACATTTGGCCTATGGAGATCAGCAGATCAGTAAGGAAATAGGACCTAACTCTACACTCGTTTTTGAGGTTGAATTGTTAGGTATAAAATAATCCTGATTAAAAATAGCTTAAAAAATTACCCGAATCCGGGTAATTTTTTTTATTTGTACTATATTCGTGTGGATTAATTACAAAGGGTAAAAATGATTTGAATCTTTTTTAATCGAATAATCTAAGGTTTTCTGCAAAGCTGTAGCCTTTACGATGACCAAAAATATTACCCAAAGCAAAAATATAAACTGAATGAAAAAACTCTTTTACTTTTTTGCAGTATCCATCCTGCTGGCCTCGTGTGTTTCCAAAAAGAACCAGGCTATCAAGCAGAATATTCTTACCCTTAAAGACAGCTACTGTAAAGCTCCGTTTAAATATAATTACAGCAACAGAATTCCGTCTTACAACTCAGATTCTATTTTGGCAGCGAATCAGGAGCTGAGGGGCATGTTTTCGGATCAGAGTATTTTGATTCTCAATGCCCTTGATAATCTTGATGAAGTCCACAAAATTGTAGATCTTAAAAAAGACTCTTCTATTGCATCACAGGTGAAAGTATTACAGCTTAAAGGTAAAATCAACAGTAAAATCACGATTGCACTTACCGAGCTGGATGCCGTAGCTGCAGAATTTGACTGTGAAGGCGAAAGAGTAGCACAGATCGGGAATTATGTAGATAATCTCAATGACTCCAAAAATAATAAACTGATTCTGCTTTCTATTGTAACCGGGGCTGCGGCATCCATTGCAGGCGGGATTATAAAAGATGGAGGCTGGAGCAATGCCGTTGATATCAGCGGAGGGGTTTTGGGAGCAGGTTTCGGACTTGCCACACTCAATCCGAAAGGGAAGAAGGTAGAATTTATTCATCAGCGAAATCTTTTGAGAGACATTTGGAGAGAAAAACTGGAATCCCCGAATTTTCCGCCGTTTATCTGGTATATGTACACCGAGAAAAAGTTTTCCAATAAAGAGCAGCATTCCATCATCAGTAGCATGAGGGAACGATGGCTTCATTACCAGTTTGATGATATAAAAGCAGATGCGGACCAGTCTGTGATTTTCAGTGACGGAGGTTTCTACAGAGCTGATGATCTGCATAACCGTGCCGCAATGCTCAACCAGATGCAATCCGCGACTCGAACTATCAATCAGAATATCAATTATCTGCTGTTGGATTTAGATAAATTGATCCTTTAAGAAAATTTAACTGTAATAAAAATTGTTACATTAAAAAATTAATTTATCTTTGCAGTGTAATTATAATGAACAATACAAGATTTGCTACGGCAATACATATTATGACCTTATTGGCGAAAAGTCCTCAGGAGTGGCTCACTTCTGAATGGATTGCGGGTAGCATCAATGTAAATCCTGTAATTGTCCGGAAAGAATTAAGCGTATTGAGAGAAGCTGGTCTTATTGTAAGCAGACAGGGAAAAGAGGGTGGAACACAGCTTTCAAAAAATGCAGATCAGATCAGTATTTCGGAAATTTACAGATCCGTTAAGAATACCGATGTTTTAGGGAAGAAAAATTTGAATCCCAATCCGGCATGTAGCGTTGGAAAAGAGGTGAATGTTCATTTAAATACATTATTTGAAGAAACAGATCAGCTGGTAATTCAGTTTTTAGGTGTTAAATCATTACAGGAATTCAGCGATCAGTTTGGATAAAATTTTTTTATCTATAAGTGTAACAAAATTTATTACAATTTAATTTTAAAATAAAATATTATGAAAAAAGTATCAGTAATCGGTGCAACCGGTTTTGTAGGAACACAGGTAGTAAACGAATTGGCACAAAGAGGTTATGCGGTAGAAGCTTTGGTAAGAGATGCTTCTAAAGTGGAATCAAAAGAAAATATCACGGCAAAAAGCGTTGATGTAAACAATACAGACGAGCTGGCAGCGGCTCTGAAAGGAAGTGATGCCGTAATCAGTGCCTTCAATGCGGGATGGACGAATCCTAATCTTTATAATGATTTCCTGAACGGTTCCATTAATATTGAAAAAGCAGTAGAACAGTCAGGGGTGAAAAGACTGATCGTAGTAGGAGGGGCTGGAAGTCTTTATACTCCGGACAACGTACAGATTGTGGATACTCCGGATTTCCCTGAAGCGTATAAGCCGGGAGCAACGGCAGCAAGAGATTATTTAAACAAAATTAAAGAAAACAAAACCCTTGACTGGACTTTCTTCAGCCCTGCCATCGAAATGAATCAGGCCAATGTAGGAGAAAGAACCGGGAAATACAGAACTTCCCTGGAAACTCCTGTTTTTGACGAAAACGGAAGAAGCCGCCTTTCTGTAGAAGATGTAGCCGCTGTACTGGTAGACGAACTGGAACAGAATAACCATATCCGCGAACGCTTTACAGCCGCTTACTAATTCACTAAAAAAGAAAAAATGTTAAAAAAGAAATTATTATCCCTGATGATGTTGCTTGGGTTGGTGAGTATCCTGTTCGCAGGAAACTTAAAAATTAAAGTCTACAACCCGGGTCCAAAAGCTATTTTTCCCATTACTTCTACCATTATTTATGGAGATAAAGACGCGATTCTTATTGATGCGTAGTTCCAGAAACAATATGCAGAACAGCTGGTAAAAGAGATCAAAGCAACAGGAAAAAATCTGAAAACCGTTTTTATTTCCCACAGCGATCCTGATTTTTATTTCGGGCTGGATGTGATCAGAAAAGCATTTCCTCAGGCAAAAATTATTTCAACGGCGCAGACAGCTTATCTTATTTCGGCCTCCAAAGACGATAAAATGGCGGTATGGAAGCCTCAGCTGAAAGAAGATGCGCCTTCAGAGATTATTATTCCGGAAGCGGTATCCGTAATTCCTGATCTTGAAGGTAACAAAATTGAAATTAAGCAGAATGCTGAAGATCCTGCTCACAGTTTTGTATGGATCCCTTCTCTGAAAACTGTGGCAGGCGGTATTTCCGTTTCCGTGGATTCTCATATCTGGATGGCAGATACACAGAATGTAAAAGCAATTGATCAATGGATCGGGCAGATTGATGCAATGAAAGCTTTACATCCGGAGCAGGTAGTTCCTTCGCATTTTGCAAGGCAGACGTTATCGCCTCAGTCTCTTGATTTCGTTAAAAACTATCTGGAAAACTATAAAAAAGCGGTTACCGACAATAAAACATCTTCCGCTGTAGTAGATTTTATGGTGAAAAAATATCCTGATCTTCCCGGAAAAAATGAACTGGAAATGGGAGCTAAAGTTTTCTTTGGAGAAATGAACTGGGATCTGAAATCATCTTATCTGGCTATCGGAAATAAAGTGGAAGTTGATTTCGGAACATTTAAATTCCTTCTGAATTTCAAAGACAATAAAGAGATGTCTTTCACCGGAATTTCCGGAAATGTAAAAGGAAATACAGACACAGTGCAGTATACAGCGGTGGAAATCGCAAAGAATATTTTTATGGTGTACTGGCATGAACCTAAGCTGGGTTCCAATGTTACCCATGTTCAGGATTATAACAAAAATATCATTTATACCAATATTGCAGAACCTAACGGATCGTTCACTCACCTGAAAGGAACTCTAAAGATTCTGAAATAAATAAAAAACTGCTGTTATTAGATAGCAGTTTTTTTATTAATAATACAGGGGATTTTCCGATAACAAGATCATTGATGACAAAAATTTCTGGGGGCTGAGGTTCTCGAAGCCCCCGCTCTTAAATTATTTCAACCACAAAAGTTACACAAGCTTATTGTTTTAAATACTTTAGATAACTTTAGTTTCAAAAGTTTTATCATCCTGAAAAATAATAAGATCACATAAGCAGAAAATCAAAGATTTTCATAAAACTTTAGTGCACTTTATAGGTTTAATATATTTAACTTAAAAAATAACATGTGTGTTAAAAACTTTTGTGACTTTTGTGGTTGATGTTTTTCGTTTCCCGCAGTTTTCTAAGAATACATAGATATTCTTACATAAAAAATGGCCGTCTCAGATAGACAGCCATTTTGTATTATAAATTCATAAACAGTTTCGGGTTCACCGGAGTATTGTTTTTGTGTACTTCGTAATGCAGATGCGGCCCTGTAGAACGCCCGGAATTTCCGGACTTGGCAATAACCTGCCCTACTTTTACCTTATCATTCACTTTAGAAACCAATTGAGATAAATGTCCGTAAAGTGTAGCAAGTCCGTTTCCGTGAGAAACGATGACACAGTTTCCATAACCTCCTTTCTGGCCGGAGAATATTACAGTTCCTGCAGCAGCAGCTCTCACATCGGAACCATAGGCTACAGCAATGTCCAGCCCTTTATGAAACTGCATCTGGTCAGCTTCAGCAGGCGGATTGTTCTTTTCCATAGGTACTTTAGTAGCTGTATTGCCAGCAACAGACTTCGTTGAAGTGGCAGCAGGAGAGGGTGCCGGAGCGGCCGGAGCAGCTTTAGGAGTTACCATTACTTTAACCTCTCTTTTATTTCCGTAGCTGTCTGTCAATTCAATGATCTTTTCAACAGGCTCAGCCTTTACTTCGGGTTTTGGGGCGGCGGCAGCGACTGGTTTAGATTCTGCGGCGGCACTTGGTTTTACAGAAGCAAATACGGTTTTAAAAGGAATTGGATTTTTTCTGATGCCAAAATTAGAGGAGATATAGCCGTCGGTAGGCATTCCCAGAGGAACTTCCATCAGTTTTTTCTGAAGATTCATCAGGTACTGGCTGTAGCGGTTGGCTTGTTTGGCGAGATAAATAGAATTGGAGATACTGTCTTTGCTGAGGATCATCAGCTTTTCGTTGGTGATGTCTTTGGATCTCAGGAATGAATTAAGCTGAGCTACACTCTGATCCACCAAAGTAAGATCTGTTTTCATTTTTAAATAATCTACACTGTCTTTTTCGGTGTTTATTTTCACAAGGTTTACTTCGTACAACTTGTCGTCCTTTTCAGAAAATAATCTGGCGATTAAGACAGCTTGGGCAAAAACTACTAGCAAAAGTCCTCCCAGGAGAATATTTACGTTCTTCTTGCTGTTTAGAAATTTCTTCATATTTCTTTTCTTAGTATATTACAAAACGGTTTCAAGCCTGCAAATTTAATTAAAAATAAGCTTTGACGAATATTTTTAAATAAAACTTACTTATTTCTGTATTTAACGTCTAATTAGATATTTAATTGTGTTCATGTGTTAATTTTTTCAGAAAGTGGGTTTAATCATAGCCCCGGAGTCTCTGTTCCGTCTTTGTTTTAATATATTTGCAGTTCACATTCCAATTATGGCTAAAAAGAAAATAATTTCAGAATCTTCGAATCCAAAAAAGAATAAAAAGGATATTTCTGTAGGGGTAGTAGGGAGCGGAAGTTTTGCGACTGCTATCGTAAAAATGCTGGTTGAAAACTGTAAAGTAGTGCACTGGTGTGTAAGAAGTGAATTTGTAAAAGGAGCGATAGAGCTTCGCGGGCACAATCCATCTTACCTTACAGCAGCGACCTTTAATCTTAAAAGTCTGAAACTGACAACCGATATTAATGAACTGGTTTCCGCCTGCGATGTCATTGTTCTGGCTACACCTTCCATTTATCTGTCCGATACCATGGATAAAATGACCTGCGAATACGGAGATAAAATATTTGTTTCTGCAATTAAGGGAATTATTCCTAAAGTGAATGATGTGGTAGCTCATTATCTTAGAGACGAATTTAAAATTGGCTTCAGAAATCAGGCAGTTATTGCAGGGCCTTGTCATGCCGAAGAAGTAGCGATGGAAAGACTTTCCTATCTTACAATTGCCACAGTGGAAGACGAAACCTCTGAAAAACTGGAAGAAATTTTCAGTTCAGATTTTATCAAAGTACATTCCAGCAAAGATATTTTAGGAAATGAGTACAGTGCCATTCTTAAAAACATTTTCGCGATTGGTGCAGGGATTGCCAGCGGGCTTGGATATGGTGACAACTTCACGGCCGTTTTTGTTTCCAATGCGATCCGCGAAATGGAGACCTTCCTTGAAGCCGTATATGAAGCACCGAGAGATGTAAATGAAAGTGCTTATCTGGGTGACCTTCTGGTGACGGCTTACTCTCTTTTCTCAAGAAACCGGAGCTTAGGAAACCTTATCGGGAAAGGCTATACCGTAAAATCTGCGATCCAGTCTATGAACATGGTGGCGGAAGGATATTATGCCGCAGATTCTATCTACAAAACGGCTAAGCAAAAGCAACTTAAACTTCCCATCATCGATACGGTCTACGCTATTCTTTATGAAGGAAAAAATGCAGAGAAACAGTTTAAAAAATTAACGGCAAAGCTGAATTAAAAAAAACAAGGCTTTACATGTTAAAACCTTGTTGTATAAAAAATAATAAAAACTTAGATCTGAAAAGGTTTAAGTTTTTTTATTGACTCATTTTCGTAATCACAAGGGTAAAGGAAGACCTTACATTCAGATTACTGGCCGTAAATCCGTTGCCCGTATCAAATTCAAACTTCTGTCTTATCGTTGTGGGAACAGCCAGTACTAAAAAATAAGTTCCCTGGAAAAAAGTAAAAGAACTGGACAGCTGGCACATTCTGTTGACTTCCGTGATGGTTGTACTGGTTATGGAATTGATCAGATAAGAACGCGTACAGGTGAAGTTCTGGGATAAGTACTGTGTATTGGCAGGACCTGAATTATTTCCCGCATTACTCGTATCTACAGAATACCGCACGATATAGGTTCCGGCAGGCAGCGTGATAGTAGAAGTATCAGAGCCCAGCGAGGCGCCTGTAATTTTATTGGCGGCTACCGCGAATCCTGTAAGCGTATTATTGGTACTGTTAGCCGGAATTAATGCCGAAGGACTGATAAGCAGGGACATGGTCTGAGGTTCAGAACCTGCAAGAATTACCCTCTGCCACTGATTTCTGATCCATACATAATACCCTCTCGGATAAATAGAGACTCCTCCTTTATTAAAGATCATCAATCCGTCTGCCGGATTAGCGATAGGAGTAGAAGTACTGTTCAATACGGTAAGGTCATACTGTGGGAAAAGAACCCCTTTATCCGAAGCATTAATTTGCAGAACACTGCTTGCATTAGGTGTGTTAGTATTGATACCAACTTGTGATTTTACAGACATGCTTAATAAAAAAGCAGCCATACAGAATATATAAATAAATTTTTTCATTTTTTTCGTGTTATTGGTTAAGTGCAGATCGTTGAATATCAACCTTTGCATTCGTAATGATGATTTCTCCATTATTCGGAGCGGTACCACCTGATCCTGACTGGTAGGTTCCTCCCGCATCATGAGCAATAGAGGGCAGAAGGGTAATAGGGGTAGTGGAAGTCGTTACAAAAGAAAAGCTCAGATTAAGCGTATGGGTTTTGTTACTCGCTATCGACTGTGCATTTAAGCTGATCGTTTTTCCATACTGTGTTCCGCTTACCGGATCTATGAGTTTTATCAGATACTGATGCAGATGCACAGGTGTACCGCCGATTCCCAATGTTGTACTTTCAAGTGCAGTTCTGATATTAAGGCATACATTCACCAGATAACCACTATTTCCGGGAAGGGTAATAACCCCTGAAACAGTATTGTAAGAAGCTCCGATGTCGTTGGAAATAACGGTAAATGCAGCATCATTGAAGTTTTTAAAAGTTCCGTTGGCAAAACCTCCCAAAATCGTATAATCCAGATTTCTCTGCAGGATCATATAGCTTACCAGGTTGTACGTGTCTGAAATCTGATTCCAGCGGTCGTTCTTCCATAAATAGAGACCCGGGCTGATGGAGTTTCCCTTGTTGTATACTAAAAGTCCGTCTGTAGGATTGTTGATGGGGCTTGTACTGCTCAGTACATCTACAATATCCACTCTTGGTAGCAAAACCCCTTTGTTGTTAGACTCGGAGACTTCTAAAACTGCGGAACTATTGACTGTAGTTTTGCCTATAGCAACTTGTGCATATATAATGTGAGCTATTGATAAGAATAGCAGGATGAAACTTCTTTTCATAAAGTGTGTTTTTTAAAGCTTAGAAATTTTAATATAAGACCCTGTCGGCATTACATTCACCAGATCGTAGAATGTGCTGTTCTGCATTCTTCCCAGCATCATTCTCAGGCCTCCGATGATGCTGGCATCGGCATTGGCAGGTACACTGTAGTAATATGACCAGGTAGCAAGGTGATTGGTATTGAGCATGGAAACAATTGGAACTTCCTTCCTGGAATTAATCACAGGCGTAAAAGTATTGGTAGAATTGTTATAGCCATCATTATAAAAATCTATAAAATACCCCATCAAATAATAACTACTGCCCGTAAGTGGTGCTGTACCTCCCTGTCCGGCAGGACTCTCCGGTGGTGAATTCAGGTTGAGGTTCACTTCTACCAGATAATTTCCCTGAGGAAGAATCAAAGAATAGCCACCTGATAATGTATTCAGCATTATTTTAAAACCATTGATGTTTGAAACCCCGGAAATAGCAGGAGGGTTTACAATTAACAAAGAACTGCCACCCGCAGAAACGTTATCCAGCAGAGATAGGCTGCCCGTAAAATCCAGATAGGCTACTTTTGGAGTGTCTTCAGCATCTATGGTACTTTGCCACTGGCTGGTGGTTCCATTGAAAAAATGCAGGGTTTTATTATTGGTATTGCTTCCTCCATTATAGCCTATAAGCCCATTGGCAGGGGAGGCTACGGGTGAAGTAGTACTGCTCAGGTTAGCGATATTGAGATTCGGAAAAAGAAGACCTTTGTTTCCTCCGGATACAGTAACAGTGGGAGCGCTGGTATAGCCGGTTCCTCCGTTATTAATTGTAATTCCGGTGACGACGCCTCCTGAAACTGTTGCGGTGGCTCTGGCTTTTGTTCCTCCGTTCACAATAGAGCCTCCTGCGTAGAAGTTAACGGTGGGAGGGGAAGTATAGCCACTTCCTCCGTTTGTTAAGGTAACACCCGTGACAGCACCTCCTGATACTGTAGCTGTAGCAACAGCCGGTGTTCCTGTGAAATTTTCAATATGCAAAATTGCGCTGGGATCAGGTGTGGACGTATTAATCCCTACATTTCCGCTTTGGGCTATGGCCGTTGTCGCGAAAAATACACCAATAAAGTTGATAATTTTCATCTGTAATATGTTTTAACGGAATAATTTAAATTAAATGCAATTGGGGAAAACATTAATTTCACACTAAATTACAGAAAAAAATAATGTGTTTATTTATTTTTCTATCATTAATTATGTTAAATATTGCTTGGTTTTTTAATTTAATATGAATTTTATATTAATTATTTGTACTTTCTCACTGCTTGTTGAAAAAATACTATGCACTAAATAATTGTTGTAGAGGGATTTTATATAACATACTTATCTGAACTTATAATTTCCTAAAAATTAAATCACTATAATTGGAATTATTAAATATTAATATGTATTATTAAATAAATCAAAGAAATACTGGATTATATCGGATTGAAAGATATAAAATAGAGTATATTTTGCTTTAGCTTTATTTTTTGTATCAATTGATGATTAAAAATAAGTTTCGTTAATTATCCTTTATGGGTAAATTTTTTTCATTTCATGTTAGATTTTAAAATGGAGTCAAAAAGAAAGAAAAAATAATGAGAATGATTAAACCTCAGGCGTATTGCGCATTCTTTTCACCCTAAAAATTATCATGTTAAAATCACTAAACGCATCCTTATTTATAAAACTTTTTACCGAAATTTGAAGTAAAATTTTGAATTATGTCACAATCGCTTACAAGCAGAACACCGAAACCAAAATATGACGTTGTACTGATAGGCGGCGGAATCATGAGCGCCACTTTAGCAACACTGCTGCACGAATTTGATCCCAATCTGGAAATCGCCATATTTGAAAGGCTTGGCAGGTTTGCAAAGGAAAGTACCGCAGCTTGGAACAATGCCGGAACAGGACATTCTGCCTTTTGTGAACTTAATTATACCCATGAGAATCCGGACGGAACCGTAGATATCAGCAAAGCGGAAACCATTGCAGAACAATTTGAAATCTCAAAACAGTTTTGGGCCTATCTCATTACAAAAGGATACGTAAAAGATCCTAAAGACTTTATCAATTCATGCCCGCATATGAGTCTGGTATTCGGAGATAAAGAAGCGGAATATCTTAGAAAACGTCACCAGAAAATGTCAGCATCCGTTTTATTCTCCGGGATGGAATATTCTACCGACCACGAGAAACTTAAAGAATGGATTCCTTTGGTGATGAGCAAAAGGAACCCGTCCGAAGTAATGGCCGCTACCAAAATGGATATGGGGACAGACGTGAACTTCGGGACCCTGACCCGGAAGATGGGAAGACATTTACTTGAAGATTCCAATGTAGAAGTGTTTTTATACCACGAGGTAAAAGATATAGACCCAAGAGAAGATGGAAAATGGGAGATGAAAATAAAAGACAGGATCCACAATCACAAACAGGAAGTTGTTGCAGATTTCGTGTTTATCGGTGCCGGAGGTTATGCGCTTCCGCTTTTAGACAGTTCAGATATTAAAGAAAGCGAGGGCTATGGAGGTTTCCCTGTTTCAGGGCAGTGGCTGGTAAGTCATAATCAGGAGCTGGTAGAGAAGCACCATGCGAAAGTATATACTCAGGCTACGGTAGATGCACCGCCCATGTCTGTTCCGCATCTGGATCTTAGAATCATTGATGGGAAGAAAGCTCTTCTTTTCGGCCCTTTTGCAGGGTTTTCCACAAAATTCCTGAAAGAAGGAAGCTATCTTGATCTGCCTGAAAGTGTCAATACAAAAAATTTAAAATCACTATTCGGAGCCTGGTGGCATAATCTTCCTCTTACCAAATATTTAATTCAGCAGGTGGCGATGACGAAATCCCAAAGAATGCAGCACCTCAGAGAATTTATCAAAGATGCCAATGAGGAAGATTGGGAACTGAAAGTAGCCGGACAAAGAGTACAGATCATTAAAAAAGACGAAAAAGATGGGGGTAAGCTGGAATTCGGAACCGAAGTGGTTGTCAACAAAAGCGGCACCATCGCATCATTGCTGGGAGCTTCTCCCGGTGCTTCCACAGCGGTGTATGCCATGCTGAACGTTCTCGAAAAGTGTTTTCCAGAAAAACTGCAGGGCGAGTGGAGAGAGAAGTTGCTGGAAATGGTTCCTTCTTACGGACAAAAATTGACCCATAATCCGGAACTTACAGAAAAGCTTAGAAATTATACTAAGGAAAAACTGGAATTGGAATATTAAAAGAGTGAATGGTGAGTTGTGAATTTTGCTTCGCAAGTGAATAGGGAGTTTAGACTTCAGATCTTAGATATCAGACTTTTGAGATTTTTGACTCAAAATTAATAAGTCAATGGTGAATTGTCAATTTTGCTTCGCAAGTGAAAAAATGAATTATCAGAGCCAAAATTAAAAATTCACCATTGACAATTCACTGTTCACTACCCACACCCACCATTACTCATCATTCATCACCCATTACTCATCATTCATGGAGGTAGAAGAAATACTCGTAAAACCCATTATCGCCAAAGAGCTTCTGGAATCTCTTCAGACCAAAATAGAAGAGGAAAAACAGGTTATTGTACACTGTTGTTTTCCTGCATCACCATTTTTGGGAAATCTGATCAGGATCTGGAATTCTACATATCTGCTGGATAATCAGTCTGAACACAAAAGTAAGCTGATTCATGCAGAGAATATTACAATTTATCCCAATTGGACAGCTGTTCCGTTTATGCAGGATTTCTGGTTCACTTTAGTCTTTTCCGGTCTGCCGAGAGATTGTAAAAGTTTTGATTTGAAAGAAGTCATTCCTGAAGAAGGCGGTTTCTTTGTAGAGTCCATCAAAAGAAATTCTCTGGATGTTTATCGCGTAAAAATCTCAGAATCATATTAGTCATGAAAGCGCGCAGGGAAAAACTGGAACAGATCATCAATTGGGCAGAAAATAATCCCGATGTTCGTGCCGTGCTGTTAACCAGTTCACTCGTTAATCCTTATGCGCCGGTAGATGATTTCAGCGACCTTGATGTAGAGCTGGTATTTGAAAATAAAGAAAAGTATGAGACCGGTAAAGAATGGATCTACCTTTTTGGTGAGGTGATTTCTATGGTAGAGGAAGATGATACCTGTTTTGAAGGAGTAAACGCCATGAAAATGGTACTGTATACCGATCATGTAAAGGTTGATTTTAAACTCTATCATAAATCAGCATTTATCAAAGAAATTCAGGAGGAAACCCTTCCTGAAGACTGGGATGTTGGATATAAAGTTCTGGTTGATAAAGATAATCTGACTAAAGATTTAAAACCGCCAACCTATCAGTCCATCATGATTCATCAGCCGACGGAGCAGAAGTTCAGGCAATTGATGAATGATTTCTGGTGGGATACTACTTACGTGGCAAAATGCCTTAAACGCGGCGATTTGTTTTATGCTAAATTCATGTCCGAAAATGTAATCAGGACAGATTATCTGGTTCCTCTCATCGAATGGTATATTGCCGGTCTTCATGGCTGGAAAAATATAACCACCAATAAACACGGACGGCTTTTCAAAAAATATCTGCCCGCAGAACTCTGGGTAAAAGTAGAAGCTACCTTCCCAGGAAGCGAGATAGAAGATAACTGGCGTGCTCTGTTTGCGTTTGCGGATCTTGTGCATGAGCTTGGGACAGCTTTGGCCGGAAAACTCAGCTTCGAATATCCCCAAAAACTGGAAGATGATATAAGGATCTACTTAGATGAGGTGAAATCGATGCCTCAGGCTTAGGCAAACTCATTCTGTCTGATTAAGTTTTCAATACAGTATTCCGCAATGGCGGTAATGGTCATAAAAGGATTAACGCCAATTGTTCCCGGAATCAGAGAACCGTCTAAAACATACAGATTTTCATGATCTCTTAATTTCCCGAATTCGTTGGTTGCTTTTCCCAATACACAGCCTCCCAGTGGATGATAACACACATCGGCCCCAAAGCCGTTATGGAATAAGAAATGGCTCCTCGTTCCACCATTTGCCTTATTCATTTTTTTGACGAAATAATCGGCGTTTTGCTTCATTTTGACTGTGTTTTCGGGAGTCCAGTCCAGGTGGAGATCTTGAGTCCCGACATGATACGAAACTTCACCTTTTTTGTCTACTCTGTTGATCAGCAGATAGAGCGCTGTTGCCACATCCATTCCCATCGGAAGAGGAGCGATTTCCGTGAAAAAAGGATGTTCTGCATCATCCCAGTTATCTATACCGCCAACAGGAATAGTGGACTGTTTGGATCCGGTTCCGCCGGAAAGAGGTTTTACCCAGTTTCTTCCTGTCATAAAATTTCCGTTATTGCCCCAGTTTTTCCCGATCTGTTCATGAACCGGAAATTGATTAACAGCATTGGAATGCAGGAGCAGCTTCAGAGTTCCCATAGTTCCTGCGGCAAGGATCAGTTTTTTACATTGAAATACCTTATCCGAAATTACAGCTCCTGAAGTATCCGTTTCCCGGACATTTAAAGTATAGGTTTTATCATGATTCAGCTGAATGTCTTCAACACGGTGAAGGTCCAGAATTTCAAGATTCCCTGTTTCCAAAGCTTTTTTGAGATAGGTTTTATCCAGACTGTTCTTGCCGTGATTGTTTCCGTAGATCACTTCCATATTAAGAGCAGAGCGGGGAACTTCATTTCTGTATTCCTTTTCCATGTACTGAAAATCGTAGACATTCGGAACCCTTATTGTTTTAAAACCTGCTTTATGGGCTTCCTCTTCACCAACTCTTGTAAACTGATAATAAGGACATTCTTTTAGAAACTGTTCACCGATGACATTCACTTTCAGTTCCTGATGAACTAAGGGAAAATAAGTCGTGTAAAATTTTTCAGCATCCAGATCAGGAAAAACCTCTTTAAAATAGCTCTGTTTTGGGGTAACCGCCATTCCGCCGTTCACCAGGGAACCTCCACCCACGCCTCTGCCTACCCAGATATTGATATGCTCGAAATTCATCCTGTCCAATGCTCCGGTAAAAGGAGTTAAAGAAAAAATATTCATAAACGGGGCAATCGTTTTCTTTTTGAGCCATGCCGAACTTTTCCCGGGTTTCAGCATACTGGAAAAAGGAATTCCCGATTTCTCCCAGTTGAGACCCATTTCAAGCATCACTACTTTTTTTCCGACCTCACACAGACGCAGGGCAGAAACAGCACCTCCGTAGCCGCTTCCGATAATGATGATCGGAGTTTCTCTCGTCGTAATGTCTTTCCTGCCGGTTTGAGGCTGCATGGCCTGAAACAGATTGGAATTGAGAAAATAAAAGCCTGATACGGCAAGAATGCCTGTTTTAATGAATTTCTTTCTGTCCATATAGACTTTTCGGGTCAAAAAATATGCTAAAGAAAATAGAATGTAGTTTATTTAAAACAGATTGTGCTTTTTTATTACAATTTTAACTTTTCATCCCCTGAAAAATTCATAGTTTTACCTATAATTAAAAGTATTCATGAAAAAATATTTAATCATACTTCTGCTGTTCCCGCTCTTCATTTTTTCTCAGAAAAAAGCTTCAAAAGAACTTATTGAAATCAAAAAATTTCAGAAAGACCTTAATGCAGAATATCTTAATCCTAAGGAAACACCTTTACGGGGAGATAATTTTACCAATTTCAAAGAACATCCGTTTTTTCCGGTTGATTTAAAATACAGAGTCACTGCGAAATTCACCAGGACAAAAAATGCTCAGCCTTTTGAACTTCCCACTTCTTCCGGTAAAACAAAACCTTATCAGGAATATGGAAAAGTCACTTTTGAACTTGATGGAAAGCCTTATACCCTCACTTTATATCAAAGTCTTGATCTGATAAAACTGGAAAAGTATAAAGACTACCTGTTTCTTCCTTTCCGCGATGCAACCAACGAGAAAGAAACCTACGGCGGCGGAAAATATATGGATCTGAAAATCCCGAAAGGAAATACCATGGTTCTGGATTTCAACCAGTCTTATCAGCCGTACTGCGCCTATAATGCCTACGATTACAACTGTCCTGTTGTTCCCGAAGAAAATAAGCTTCCGGTAGAGATTCGCGCAGGCGTAATGTATCAGGATATCTATCATCATTAAACATATGATTTACTTAGAACTTTTTAAACAGGAAGATTTCATTAAGCTTAATTATGCTTTGGATGAAGACCAGCTCCAGTATACTTCAACGGTAGAAAAGGCTTTGCAGAGAATTAAGGACAGAAGCGATCTGAAGGAATTTCCGGTCACTGTTTTTGAAAATCAAGAACCCGCAGGTTTTTTCGTACTGGATTTTGGGAATGATAAACTGGATCTTACGGATAATGAAAGCTCGGTTTTGCTGAGGTCTCTGTCCATCAACCCGGATTTTCAGGGCAAAGGGATAGGAAAAGCTGCCATGCAGATTGTTGATGAATTTGTGAGACAAAATTTCACAGACTGTGATGAAATTGTTCTTGCCGTTAATCAGAGAAATGTTCCAGCTTATCATATTTATCTTAAAACAGGTTATCTCTACGATGGTAAAACCAGAATCGGGAGAAGCGGTCCGCAGTATCTGATGTCTAAGAAAATTTAAGAAAATTTTAAATTTAAAAATCCTGTCCTGCTGAATTCTTTCCATAACTTTGAGTAATATCAAATCAAAAAATATGGAAATATCACTTCGTAATCAGGTCGCTGTTGTTACAGGAGCATCCAGTGGAATAGGTTCTGGCATTGCAAAATCTCTGGCTTCTGCAGGGGCAACGGTTATCGTCAATCATTCCTCAGAAAGGTCTACCGATGAAGCACAGGCTGTTTTAAAAGAAATTACAGACGCTGGCGGAAAAGGAATCACTTACCAATGCGATGTTTCCAAAGAAGATCAGGTGATTAAAATGTTTCAGGATAGTGTTGCAGAATTCGGAACTGTAGATATTCTGGTGAATAATGCAGGAATTCAGAAAGACGCTCAATTTACTGAAATGACGATAGACCAATGGAATGCCGTCATCGGAGTGAATCTTACGGGGCAGTTTCTCTGTGCACGCGAAGCCATCAAAGAATTTCTTCGTAGAGGCATAGATCCGTCCCGCTCCATTGCCTGCGGAAAAATCATTCATATCAGTTCCGTTCACGAGATTATTCCCTGGGCCGGTCATGCGAATTATGCATCCAGTAAAGGAGCAATAAGAATGCTGATGCAGACTCTCGCACAGGAATATGGAGCAGATAAGATCCGGATCAATTCCATCTGTCCCGGCGCCATTCAAACCCCTATCAATAAAGATGCATGGAGTACTCCGGAAGCATTGAATTCACTACTTAATTTAATTCCGTACAACAGAATCGGACAGCCGCAGGATATTGGAAATCTGGCTGCTTTTCTGGCAAGCGACCTGGCAGATTACATCACGGGAACCAGCATCTTCGTAGATGGCGGAATGACCACTTTTGAAAGCTTTTCTACGGGAGGGTAGAGCGTGTGTTCGGGGTTCGGGATACGAATTTCGAGGTACGGGATGCGAGTTGCGAGTTGGAGTGTCGTAAGGTTGGTGAGTTTTAGATCAGGAGGAGGGCCTGAACATTGGGAATATTGAATAAACGACCCATTTCTGGTGGCTGAGGCTCTCGAAGCCACCAGAAATGCATCACCTATCTGAAACCTACATTCATCATTAATACATCGTACATTAATACATTTTTACACTATACATCAAAAAGCATATGACCGAAAAAGAAAGACTTTCAGAAATTTCATGGAAAAAATGGGGACCCTACGTCAGTAACCGCGAATGGGGGCTTGTGCGCGAAGATTACAGCGCAAACGGAGACGCATGGAATTATACCAACCATGATACTGCGGAAGCCAAAACCTACCGCTGGGGTGAAGAAGGAATTTGCGGAATCTGCGATGATCTCCAGAAACTGGTTTTTTCCATAGGATTCTGGAACAAAAAAGATAAAATGGTAAAAGAACGTTTTTTCGGGCTTACCAACGGGCAGGGAAACCACGGCGAAGATGTTAAGGAATACTTTTATTATTTGGATTCTACCCCTACGCATTCCTATATGAAGATGCTGTATAAGTATCCTCAAAATGCCTTTCCCTATGAAGATCTTTTAAAAACCAATGCAGAAAGAAGCAAAGAAGAACCTGAATATGAGCTTATAGATACAGGAATTTTTGATCAGAATGAATATTTTGATATTTTCATAGAGTATGCTAAAGAAAGTGAGCAGGATATTTTGGTTAAACTTACCATCATCAATAAATCTGAAAAAGAAGCACCAATTATTATACTGCCTTCCTTATGGTTCAGGAACACCTGGAAATGGGGATATGATGATGAAAAACCCCAACTGGAAAGTGAAGAGGCGGATCGAATTGCGGTTCATCATCAGGATCTGGATATTAAAAATGTGTATGCAAAGCAGTCTTTAAAAACGCTGTTCTGTAACAATGAAACCAATAATGAAAGACTTTATCAGTCTGCGAATGAATCAAAGTACAGCAAAGACGGAATCAATGATTTTGTCATCAATGGAAATTCGCAGGCTGTCAATCCAAAAGGGACGGGAACGAAAGCTTCTTTTTTTATTGATGAAACTTTGAAAGGCGGAGAATCCAAAATTTTTGAATTCAGAATAACAGATAAAGAACCGGAGAAACCTTTTGATGCGTTTGACGAAATTTTCGATCTGAGGAAAAAAGAAGCAGATGAGTTTTATGCAAAAATTCAGGAAGACATACCATCGGAAGATGAAAAACTGGTTCAAAGACAGGCTTTTGCCGGAATGTTATGGAACAAAATGTTTTATCATTATAACGTGGAAAAGTGGCTGAAAGGAGATCCTGCAGAAATACCACCTCCTAAGTCCCGTGAAAAGATCCGGAATTTCGAGTGGAAGCACCTCAATAATGAACATATTATTTCCATGCCCGATAAGTGGGAATATCCATGGTATGCCACATGGGATCTTGCTTTTCATACCATCAGTTTTTCGTTGATAGACCCGGATTTTGCAAAACATCAGCTCAAACTTTTCCTGTTCGAATGGTATATGCATCCCAATGGGCAGCTTCCCGCTTATGAATGGGATTTAAGTGATGTGAATCCTCCGGTTCATGCGTGGGCCGTTTTCAGAGTCTTTAAAATAGATGAATACATCAAAGGAAAACCGGATCTGGAATTTCTGGAAAGTTCTTTCCAAAAGCTGCTCATGAATTTTACATGGTGGGTGAATAAAAAAGACAGCAACGGCAATAATATTTTTGAAGGCGGCTTTTTAGGCCTTGATAATATTGGTGTTTTCGACCGCAATACCACGCTTCCGAATGGTGAGCAGCTGGAACAGTCGGACGGAACAAGCTGGATGGCGATGTTTGCCCTGAATATGATGAGAATAGCACTAGAACTGGCTTTGTACAACAATGTATATGAAGAAATGGCGATGAAGTTTTTCGAACATTTCCTTTCCATTGCCAATTCCCTGGATAATATGGGGGATGAAGAGTTCAGTCTCTGGGATCAGGAAGATGAATTTTTCTATGATGCCATTGCTTCCAGTGATGGGACTCATATGTATTTGAAAATGAGAACTGTTGTAGGGCTTATTCCGATGTTTGCCGTTGAGGTAATAGATGATGAAATGATTGAAAAACTTCCCAATTTCAAAAAAAGAATGAAATGGGTTCTTGAAAACAAACCGGAGCTGGCCTCGCTGGTGTCAAGATGGGAAGAGAAAGGGCAGGATTCCAAGCACCTTCTTTCACTGCTCCGCGGGCACCGTTTAAAGAGACTACTGAAAAGAATGCTTAATCCGGCAGAGTTTTTAAGCGATTATGGAGTCCGGGCTTTATCCAAAGAGTATGAGCAGACCCCGTATACCTTAAATTTAAACGGAACAGATTATTGTGTGAAATATACGCCTGCTGAAAGTGACAGCGGCCTTTTCGGAGGAAACAGCAACTGGCGCGGACCGATCTGGTTTCCTATTAATTTCCTGATTATCGAAAGTCTCCAGAGATTCTTTTTCTATTACAGCCCGGATTTTATGGTGGAATATCCTACCGGAAGCGGAAATTACTCAAATCTGGATGAGATAGCAGATTCGCTGAGTAAAAGACTTTCTAAAATATTTTTAAAAGATGAAAACGGAAAACGTCCGGTGAACGGGCAGTACGAAAGATTCCAGACCGATCCTGATTTTAAAGACTATATTCTATTTTACGAATATTTTCATGGCGACAGCGGAAGAGGTGTAGGAGCATCCCATCAGACAGGATGGACGGGCCTTATTGCAAAAATCCTGCAACCGAGGTTTTCTAAAAAATGTTGAGAAGGTAAAAAGGGCGAAGGAAGCTGAGAAGGCAAAGAGGCGAAGGAGGCTGAGAAGGCTTATAGCTGATAGACGTTTCAGGGTAACTTTCTGTATATTCAATAGGGGCGGGCTTCAGCCCGCTTACAGGATATACACATTACAAAGGCTTTAGCCAAAGTTTTTCATCTATTTTATTCAAAAATCTGCTGGATGACTTCCAGTGATGCCGGAATTTTAAAATCCGTAATGTGATAATGATAGTATACAAGAAGACTATCCAGAAAATCCTTTCTTAAAGAGTTGGGAACCTTTGTGGTATAGAGATTTTCTGCGAAGAGTGCTGTTTTCCAGATGGATGATATTTCCTCACCGAACAACTGGTGGGAAGCTCTATCGGAGAATGTCCCGGTTTCAGGATCCAGATAAATGCCGTCATTGATCAGAGGAGCAACTCCCTGAATTTTTAATAAGGTAATAAGGAACAACAGATGACACTGGTAATTTTTACAAGCCAGTTCATTGACAAATTCATCAATACTGAAAAAGAGACCTGGATTTTTGTTTTCATGTCTCAAAATCTGATTCAGGAAATCTGAAATGAAAAATATCACCGTATTGGCTTTAATGTCCATGTATAAGTCATGGCCTTTTACCAGTTCAAACCCTGAAACAGAAGGGATACCGTTGCCTCGTGCCGGATTAATGGTAAAACTGAGCATGCTCAATGGCTGAAGCAGGGCCTTCTTTTTATTTCTTTTGGAATAAATTCCTTTTACAAAATAGGTCTGAAAGCCGTCTTCTTCTGTAAAACAATGCAGAACTGCATCATTTTCGCCATATTTTATATAGGATAATAGAAATCCGTTTTGTAAGTTCATTAATTCACCACAGCTATTTTTGCAGTAGCTTTATCAGATCCGTCTTCATTGGTCATCAATACAAAATAAATACCTGAAGCTACTCTGGTGCCTTTCTGGTTGGTAAGATCCCATTCGTAATAGCCTCCTCTTGCGACTGCAGAATGAATAACATTTCCTGCTGCATCTGCAATTCTGATATTGGTTTTTTCTGCAAGTCCTTTGATGGTTACTTTTCCTTTGAAGTTAGAATACACTACAGGATTAGGATAAACCACTACATTTCCGAAATTAGCCGTTACATCTGCCACATCTCCCTGATAAGCTACAATACCGTTAAATGTTACAAAATATACCTTTCCAGTCTTTCGGTCTACCTTGATATCGGTAACGGAATTGGTAGGCAGAGGAGAATTTTCTTTGGTGAAATGCTTAATCGTCTGCTGCCCGTCTGCAGAAAGATAATAGACACCGCCGCCATCTACAGAGATCCATTTGTAATTTCCGGCATCTACTTCCACCTGAAGAATCTGGGAATCTCTGAAAAGTTCTTCACCAAGTCCGCTTTGCTCAATGATGATAGGTTCCACTTTAGGATCCGGATTCTTTATTTCAGCTGCGGCATTGGCTAATATTCTCAATCCGCTGTCTGTACCTATCCAGGCGTCTCCGGATTTATCGAAGGCAACAGATAAAGTTCCTTTCGAGTTTCCTGCAAATCCGTTGGTATCTTTTAATATATATTCTGTATCATCAGAAAGATTGGCAGCATTTTTATAATCGTATACAAGGAAGTTGTTGGTTCTTGGAAGAGGCATCCACAACATATTTTCATAAACAACAGGCTTCTGCGCACCATCACTCGACAATCCGATTTTTTTCAAAAGGAAATTGTCCGCAGCTTTGTCATATATCCATACGGCAGGGCTTCCCGCATTAAATCCTATCGATACAAAGAGGTTGTTCTGATTGTCTGTTGCAAATCCTGAAGGTCGGAAATCTCCCGGGTAGTATTTCATGAAATCAAAATCTTTACTGGTAGGATTATATTTCATTCTGAAAACTCCCCGATCAGTATTATTTGTATAGTTGGTGAAGAAAACCTCACTGTTGTCCGTAGGGTTTATTACAGCATCCAGTACATTAACAGCACCTGTATTACCAATGAAATAGGATGGGTAAATCCATTCTGATCCGTTAAAATAATAGAATCCAGGTTTTTTTGGATTGGATGCGCCCTGATTGTATCTGTTTATCCTTGATCCGGATGAAACCAGCATCTGATTGTTATCATACAGATTGACTTTGTATGATGAGTTTGAATAAGGACCTGATGGTTTATACGTATTATTGCCCTCGTCTTTTATTCCGGATAGGATGGTTCCTCCGTATATTTTTCCGGTGGTGGTTGTAATGGCCGTATTACAGTCTTCTCCTAAACTTACAGCGTTGAGAGATACTCCGTTCAATCCGAAAGTATATATTCTGCCATCTGTTACAACAATATTATTTGAGCTTATAACAATGTCCTTGATATTTGTAAAAGCTGCCGGAAGCGGAGTGGGAGCTCCGTTGTTATAGATAAATGCGGATGTTGCTGAAGAGAAAATAAGGAGTGAAGACTCCGAATCAATTTGTTTAAATGTTCCCGGAACTTCTGTGGTCCAGGTTGTGAATACCGGAAGCGTGATATTCATTTCATGGCTTTTCAGGCCGCTGTTGGTTGCAGAATATACCTTATTTCCAAAGATGGTAGCTTCATTACTGGCTTCGTATACACCGCCGCCGGTCATAAAGAATGAAGAATCTCCGAATTCCAGTTTTTTAAGATTAAAGATAGAAATCCCGTAGCCTACAGAAATCACAGCCTGATCTCCCGTAATGGAAACATGATTAATGCTTTTGCTTCCGCTGTAACCTGCAGCAATAGGAATATCCACTACATACTTAATTTCCTGAGGGGTAATAATATCCAGGGATCCGTTTGCATAGCCTATCACGCCTACCTTAGTCTGCGAATTGTAATCGAATGCAGTTATCCCTACATCATGCAGTCCGCTGGCTTTTGACAGCTTGGTAACCTCTCCTGTTGAGATGGTATAATAAAATATCCCGTTTTCCGTCGCGGCAATTATCTTCCCATTGTCTTCTTTCATGGCCAAGACATTGTTGTAGGAAAAAAGATCCGTCCATTTTTTTGATGAAATGACCTGCGCATTAAAGAACTGCAGGGAGGTTAAAATACCAAGAGAGATTAAAGAGAGTTTTTTCATATTATACGGTTATGCTGCTGTCTATGGCCTGGTTGTTCCAGGAAATATGCTTTACGTTTTTATTAGCGTCAAAATAAAAATCTATTCTGCCGAGAAGAAGACCTGCCCATCCTACCTGATTGACCAGAACATTTTTACCCTGTCTGTTGGTGAATGTCTGCGGTTCCGGTAAAAAAGTATGGGTATGCCCACCCAGGATAAGGTCTATGTTTTCCGTTTTTGCGGCAAGGATTTTATCACTGATTTTATTGGGTTCGTCTCTGTAATCGTAGCCGATATGTGAAAGGCAGATCACAAGATCACATTTTTGTTCGTTTTTCAGGAAGTTGGAATAATGCTGTGCTACTTCTACAGGATCTGAATACACGGTTTCGCCATACTGCTTTTTGCCCACAAGGCCGTCCAGCTGGATACCCACTCCGAAGATTCCTACCTTTATTCCATTCTTATTAAAAATTTTATAAGGTGAAGTTTTTCCGTCCAGAATCGTGTTTTTAAAATCATAGTTGGAGCAGATGAATGGAAACTTCGCGTTGGGAAGCACCTTTAAAAATCCGTCCAGACTGTTGTCGAAATCATGATTTCCCATGGTGGAGGCATCATATTTCATCATAGACATCAGTTTAAATTCCAGTTCACCACCGAAGAAATTAAAATAGGGAGTTCCCTGAAAAATATCACCGGAATCCAGCAGAAGAATATTATTTTCCTGGCTTCTGATCTGCTGTATAAGACTTGCTCTTCTCGCAAAACCTCCCTGATTGGGGTTTCTTGTATAGCTTGAATCAAAAGGTTCTATCCGGCTGTGCTGGTCGTTGGTATGAAGTATGGTCAGTTTATTGGCAGACGTAAATGGATTGAGTTTCAATTCTTCCGCCATCATCATATTGGGAGCTAAAGCTGCTGCTAAAGATCCGCTACCTATTACTTTTAAAAAACTTTTTCTATCCATTATTTCTTACCGATAAAATTTAAACGTACATCTGTGTTTGGAACTACTTCAGGATTTTTCTTGAAATATTCAATGAAAAGATCTCTCAGTCTGATTCCGGTAGAAATAGCTTCTCCTTTGGAAAAGAATTTCATATTATCTCCGCCGAGTGCCAGATAATCGGAAGTGGCAATGTAGTAATCTTTGGAAGGATCTACAGATTGCCCATTCACTTTATATTGGCTAAGCTGTCCGTTGTTGGTTTCAATATATAAATGAGAAACAGGATTGTTCACCTGAGTTTTTGCATAATATTCAAAAAGTCCCTGAAGGTCTGATCCTTTCATTTTTACAATAATCAGTTCATTTTCGAAAGGCATTACCTCAAAAATGTTTTTCAGAAAGATATCTCCTTTTCCAATGGTTGTACGGATTCCTCCGATATTGATAAGGGCGCCATCTACATTTTTCTGCAGGTTCTTTTTTGTCCATGCATCAGCTCCTTCAAAGGTATAGTCGGCTAAAAGATTACCCAGATTGCTGTTGTCTCCCTGTTTGGTAAGGTCTAAGCTGGTGTGGGAAATTTTCTGATTCATTTCCTTGTCCAGTTTTTGCTTGTAGGGTTCTATCACTTTTACAAACTCCTCATCATTCTTCAGCTCATTATTAATAGAAATATTTTTCTGTGGCTTTACATCCGCCAGCTGCAGCGTGGAAGCTGTCTTGCAGGCAGTAAGGGAAGCCAGAGCAATTCCTAGTAACAAGAATTTATTTTTCATATGCTGTAAATTATTTTTTAGGCCATATACAATCGCAAGTCCTTATGTACTTTTATAATAACTTAGTTCATAGCGATGGCATACTATCTTTTAATATATGCAAATATAATTATATGTAGAATAAAACATTATTATTTATACAAATTCTTATCGTAAATTATTAAATTTGACAAAAATAATTCTAACAGATGAGCATTTTAAAAGGAGTAGGTGTTGCTTTGGTGACGCCCTTTAATGAAGATTTATCCGTAGATTTCGAAAGTTTAACCAAACTGGTTGACTATAATATCGAAAACGGAACCAATTATTTAGTTGTTTTGGGAACTACAGCAGAAGCTGCAACGCTTTCTGAAGAGGAGAAGAAACAGGTGATTGAGCATATCATTAAGGTTAATAATAAACGTCTTCCTTTGGTTTTAGGAATTGGCGGAAATAATACTCTTGACGTAAAGAAACAGATAGAAGATGCGGATCTTTCTGAATTTGAAGCCGTACTTTCCGTATCTCCATACTACAACAAACCGAATCAGGAAGGGCTTTATCAGCATTATAAAGCATTGGCTTCCACAGGTAAGAATATTATCATTTACAATGTTCCGTCAAGAACGGGACAGAATGTTGAAGCTGATACAACGATCCGTTTGGCGAATGAGTTTCCTAATCTGTTTATGATTAAAGAAGCGGCACCAAACATTCTTCAGTATTTTGATATTTTAAGAAAGAAGCCGGAAGGATTTTCATTGGTTTCAGGAGATGATGAGTACACACTTCCTGTAACGCTTGCCGGTGGAGACGGGGTGATCTCCGTAATCGGACAGGGATATCCAAAAGAGTTTTCTACAATGGTTCAGCTCGCTTTTGAAGGAAAAGTGAATGAAGCTTACGCGATTCACAATAAGCTGGTAGAGATCACAAGACTTATTTTCGCAGAAGGAAACCCTTGCGGAATTAAAGTGATTCTGACAGAAAAAGGAATCATTAAGAACTATCTCAGACTTCCTCTTGTTCAGGCTTCTGAAGGGCTGTATGCGAAGATCAAAGCTGAGATGGCGAAAATCTAAGAAATGTCAATAGTGAATAGTGAATAGTGAATAGTGAATAGTGAATTTTTCAAAGTATGGAAAACATTGGCCATTCACTTGCGAAGCAAAATTGACCATTGAAATAAAATAATAAGGTGAAAAGTTCCGGCTTTTCACTTTTTTAATACAAAAAATTATGAAACTAATACAAGCAGAGAAAAAAGACATTCCCCTTATCCAGGACCTGGCAAGAAGATCCTGGGAAAATGCTTATGCAGAGATTCTTTCAACAGATCAGATGGAATATATGCTGGAAGAAATGTATTCCGAAGCTGAAATCGGGAGCCATTTGGAACATCCGGATTACCATTATTACATGATTCAGGACGAAAATAGCGGTTCTTATGAAGGTTTTATAGGATACCAGCATCATTATGAAGAAGGAACAACGAAGCTGCACCGCATTTATCTGGTTCCGGAAAGCAAAGGAAAAGGATTTGGAAAGGAAGCCTTGCAGTTTCTGAATCACCAGGTTTCTGAGAATGGAGACAGCAGAATTATCTTAAATGTGAATAAATTTAATGCCGCCAAAAATTTCTACGAATCCCAGGGATACAGTGTTTATGGGGATGGAGTATTTGATATTGGGAACGGTTTTGTGATGGATGATTATCTTATGGAATTCTTAATTCACAAATAGATGACTTAAAATTCTGTAACATTTAATTTTAATTCTATAACATGTGATGTTTCTTTTTGGATCATCTTTGTATCAGAACCAAATCACTTTCAATAATACATTCATATGCTTGGTTTTGAGCTACAGTAGCTTTTTATCAGTATATTTTTTTCATCCTTAGTGTTTAAATTCCTGTATTCAATATGCAGGAGTTTTTTGTTTTTAGATATTATGTTAAAAATATTCATTTCTATTTCACTTTTAAATGAAATAAATTATATATATTTACTTTAAAATTCAAGACACTATATCAGGATGAAAATGTATGTGAAATTTGACTTCAATGCTCTCTGCAAGAAAGTGTTGGACGAAAAGCTAAAAGAGCACGGGCTGAAATACCGCCTGCTGAACTTCGGTGAAGTGGAGTTTTACGAACCCATTACCCAGGAGCAGCATAATCTTTTTAAGAAAAACCTTAAAGATTACGGCATAGAGATTATTGAAAGCCAGAAAACGGCTTTGGTACAGAAAATCAAGGATACCATTGTAGAACTTGTTTTTTCTGAAGATGCAGTCCCTGTAAAAGCATCTATTTATATCGCTGAAAAACTGAATCACAGCTACGGATATCTTTCCAATCTTTTTTCAGAGGTTGCTTATACTTCAATAGAAAACTTTATTATTCTTCAGAAAATTGAGTATGCGAAGGAGCTTATCTTAAATAATAAGCAGAGCCTTACGGAAATTGCTCATAAACTGAATTACTCCAGTGTGGCGCATCTCAGTACCCAGTTCAAAAATACAACCGGGATTACGCCTTCCCAGTTCCAGAAAATCATTACCAAGAGGCGAAAGACGCAAAGCATGGCTGTAAACTCCAAAACAACCTATGAATAAAGAATATCTAAATGTAATAGCAGCAGATAATGACGAGGGTAATATCATATTCTTTAAAAATATTTTCAAAGGTTTAAAAATGGGAGTGAAGTCCCAGTGTTTTTCAAACGGTGAAGATCTTATTAAATATCTGTACAGCTGCGGAGCCATTATACCGGAGATTATTTTTATCAGGTACGATATTCCCGGGAAAAACGGAATGGAATGTCTTGAAGAAATTAAAAAAGAACCCAGATTCAGTAATATAGTCATTGCGATTTATGCAGACCAGATTTCGGAAAACGAAATAGAGGAAATATTTGTAAACGGGGCTCATGTTTTTATGAAGAAACCGGAAACCTATGAAGGCCTGAAAAAGGCGCTTACTGAAATTATAACAATCAACTGGCAGTATCATACTTCCGGGCTTAATAAAGATAATTTCGTCATGAAAGTATGATGAATAAAGGCTTTTTGGATTTGTATTCCATAGAGAGGATTTTGTATTTAAAGCATACTATTCACATAAAGGTGAAAATTGTATAACTAATAATTGAAATAATATAAGGCGGGATTCGCACAATATCATCAATTTTGTAAACGTAAACATTGCAACACAAATTAGCTATATAAAAAAGCAATGGATGGTAGAGAATAGATTATTTCATTAGAAATCCAAAATATAAATCACAATGTTAGTTTTAACAAAATGGATTATGTTTATTTCCAACTATAAAGCATAGAAGATCTTTAAACAAAACGGTACAATCATGAAAACTTAAAAAAGTTGAAGGGTATTTATTCGTTTCATTCCCACTTCCTTCAACTCGAACAGTTAGTTTTTATAATAAGCAAGTTGGAAAAATAATTCATTTTGTTTTTTTATAATTTATTTTAATAGTTAAGACTGAAAGTCAAATACTATATAAATATTTTCACACCCAATCACAAGATATTAGTTCTTGCTATTAAAATAAATTTTTTTTAAACAGACCAAAAGTAATTTCTTCTAAATAACAGTTTTATAAGGGGGCCGCGGAAAAGTAATTTTTTCGCGGTTTTTTTATGAAATTTTACTCCATTTATTTTTCCCTTTGTAGTACCTCAGATAGTAGTTTTTAATGATGAGATTGTCCGGGTTGGCCAGATGAGGATCTGCTTCCAGAATTTTATCCACCGTATTTTTTGTGGTTTTGATGATGGCAGAATCATTCACAAGATCCAGTCTTTTAAAATCTACTACACCGCTCTGCTGCGTTCCCAAAATATCTCCCGGACCTCTGAGCTGCATATCCACCTCAGAAATTTTAAACCCGTCATTGGTTTCCGTCATCGTTTTGATGCGGGTTCTGCTTTCCTTTGATAATTTATCGGAAGTCATCAGGATACAGTAGCTCTGTTCGGCTCCTCTTCCTACGCGGCCCCGCAGCTGATGAAGCTGTGAAAGCCCGAATCTTTCCGAACTTTCAATCACCATTACAGAAGCATTGGGTACATTAACACCTACTTCTATTACAGTTGTAGCTACCATGATTTCTGCCTTTCCTGATGCGAAATAATTCATAGCAGCATCTTTTTCGGCCGGTTTCATTTTCCCGTGAAGCATGGTCGTATTGTAATCAGAGAATGCAGTCATTACATGGTCCAGACCTTCCATCAGATTTTTATAATCCAATGTTTCAGATTCTTCGATTAATGGATACACGAAATAAACCTGTCTTCCTTTCTTGATCTCATCTCTGCAGAAATTATACACATAATCTCTGTTTTTTTCACGTCTGTGAGCTGTGATAATTGGTTTTCTTCCCACAGGCATTTCATCAATGACGGACACATCCAGATCAGAATAAAAGCTCATTGCTAGGGTTCTGGGAATAGGCGTTGCAGTCATCACCAGAATATGTGGCGGAATTTTATTTTTCGCCCATAATTTAGCCCTCTGTGCCACACCAAAACGATGCTGCTCATCAATAATAGCTAAACCCAGATTCTTAAATTTTACTTTATCTTCCAATACGGCATGCGTTCCCACCAAAATAGAAAGAGTTCCGTTTTCCAGTTCTTCATGAATGATTTTTCTCTCCGAAGTTTTGGAGGAACCTGTCAGAAGACGCACATTGACGTCTGTTCCGGCTAAAAGATCTTTGATTCCGTTATAATGCTGCTGCGCCAGAATTTCAGTAGGCGCCATCATACAGCTCTGAAAGCCATTATCCATAGCAATCAGCATCGTCAGTAAAGCCACCATGGTTTTTCCGGATCCTACATCACCCTGGAGAAGCCTGTTCATCTGAATCGGCCTTTTCATATCAATACGGATTTCTTTTAAAACCCGTTTCTGTGCATTGGTAAGATCAAAAGGAATATGATGATTGTAAAAATTATTAAAATGATCACCCACAATCGGGAAAGGGTTTCCCGGAGAATGGGTTTTGTGATGAAGTTTTTTCAGGGCATAACCCAGTTGAAAAAAGAAGGATTCTTCAAACTTCAGCCTGTTATCAGCCTTTTCAAAATGCTCCATATCTTTTGGGAAATGGATGTTTAAAAAAGTGTGCTGTCTTGATAAAAACTTAAATGCTTTTATCAGATAATCAGGGAAATTTTCTTCAATAAGGTTCGGGATTTCTTTACAGATATTCCTTAAAACTACCTGGAAAAATCTCTGGTTCAAACCTCTTTTAGTCAGCTTTTCCGAACTGGGGTAGATGGGCTTTAAACGGTTTTCACCCTCTTTTTTCTCCTCCGCTTCTATTTCAGGATGCGGCATGGAAAACTGCCGGTTAAAAACATTGATCTTCCCGAAAATATAAACCTCCCGGTTGACGGGAATCTGCTCTTTCAGCCATTTGGAATACTGAAACCATACCAGATCCATTGTTCCGGTATCATCATTGAATTTTGCTGAAAGTCTTTTGGTTTTCCCGGTCTGAACCTCCTGTACATGGGTAATTCTTCCTTTAAGCTGAATTTCAATGCTGCTCTCCTCGAGTTGAGAAACTTTAAACACTTTGCTTTTATCCAGATAGCGGATAGGGTAGAAATTCAGAAGATCGTCCACGGTAGATAAGCCCAACACATTTTTGATGAGTTTGGCTCTTTCGGGACCTATTCCTTTTACGTACTCTATGGAGGTTTCTAAAGTCATTTAAAAATGAGGCCTAATTTCGGTAAAATAGGTGTGAAATTAAAATTTTTCCGTAAAAATATTGAAACTTGAAGCCAAAAAAAGCGGCTTCCAATTTTTGAAAGCCGCTGTATTCTTTTAATCTTTGATTTTAGATTTGAATTTTTTCTGATAATCTTCCCATTGTTCTCTGGAACGGATTTTTTTGAAGAGATCTTTTGAAATAAACTCCAGATAAGGTTCCAGCTCTTTGGCGGAAAGTTCTCCCTGAAGAATGGTAATGGGACCTCCTTTTTCATCCAGAAATACGGTACTGGGAACAGCGCCTACATTCATGTATTGTGTAAATTCATGCAAAGAGCTTTTTCCTTTTTTATGTTCTGCATTATCATTGGAAAATGTTCTTCCGAAAACGTCAATAGATTTTTTTTCTTCAGCATTAAATTTTACAGGGTAGTAATTTTCATTTAAAAACTGGGCAATCACGGCGTGACCATATGTTTTTTTGTCCATGGTCTTGCATGGTCCGCACCAGTCTGCATAAAAGTCGATCAGGATTTTTTTGGGATTTTCTTTTTGGGCTTGTAAAGCTTCTTCAATAGTCATCCATTTCACCTGAGCGAAACTAAAATTTACTATAAGTAGAAGTATTATGCTTATAAATTTCTTCATAATTTGATATTTAAGTAAAAATAAGCATAATATTGCTTACTTTATTTTACGTCCTGCATTAATTTTTTCACGAACGGAGATATCAAAATTAATACCACACCGGCAATAACTGCATATAAACCCAATTGTTTATATCCATCAGTATAAGTGATTAAAACATCATAGTTGGTAGCTCCTTTTTTTGCAGTGGCAAGCCCCGCACCTATAATCCCGGCCACATACTGCCCGTAAGCAGAAGCCAGAAACCACATTCCCATCATCATCCCCTGAAGGTTTTTAGTGGATAGCTTCGTCATGATAGATAATCCGATTGGTGACAGACACAGCTCCCCAAGCGTAATAATTAATAATGCCAATGTGAAAAAGTTCAGAGAGGTGATTCCCTGAAGATCTGCAAAAAGTCTCGTAGCAAATAAAACGTAATACCCGATTCCCAGGAAAATAAATCCTAATCCGAATTTAACGATGGTATTGGGTTCTATTTTTCTTTTGTTCAGCCAAATCCAAAGAAGTCCGATCAGTGGAGCCAGGAAAATAATGAAGAAAGCACCTCCGGAGTTATTAACACCATTCGGGTCTAATCCAAGCAGGTCTTTATTAAGGTTTTTTGCTGCAAAAATACTTAGAGAACCTCCACTTTGCTCATAAATCCCCCAGAATATGATGGAGAAAATGATGAAAACCAAAGCTGCCCAAAGTTTTTTACGCTCAGAAGCGGTTACTTTTGACATTTCATAAAACAGATAGATAAGAGTCAATGGCCCGATGGTCCACATAAAATAATCTGTGTATTCCGTTTTAGCGACCATCGTCATAATGATAGGAACAAAAATAAGCGACAGGACATATACTCCATATTCTTTCCATTTTGAAATAGGGACAGATTTTACTTCCGCCAAAGGATGACCCGGCTGAAGACCTATTGTTCCCAATGTTCTTTGGGTGAAAATAAAATTAATAAGGCTTATAACCATAACTACCGAAGCCAGCCCGAAAGCAATATTCCATCTCATGGCTTCCGGAATGATAGTACCAAAGATTTCTCCTTTACCGATAGCAATACATAAATAACCTCCTAATAAAGCTCCCAGGTTTATTCCCGCATAAAATAAGGAGAAACCTGCATCTGCTCTTGAATCATTAGGCTTATAAAGCTGTCCTACCATGGATGAAATATTAGGTTTGAAGAAACCTGTTCCTACCACAGTAAATGCAATTCCCAGGAAAAAGAATTGGTGCGGATCAGCTGCGAGGATTAAACTTCCTACAATCATCAGAAGGCCACCCCAAAAAAGGGATTTTCTGAATCCGAGGATTTTATCGGCAAAAAGTCCGCCTACAAAGGTGAAGGCATATACGAATGCCTGGGTAGCGCCGTATTGAAGATTGGCTTCTTTTTCGTGGAAGTTAAGCTGTGAGATCATAAAGAAAACCAGCATTCCGCGCATTCCGTAGAAACAGAAACGTTCCCACATTTCAGAGAAAAACAGGCTCCAGATCTGTCTGGGATATTTTCCTTTGAAATTTTGTATTTCATCTAAAGTTAAGCTCATAATAGTATATGATAATTGTATTAGGGTTGTTTATTATTGTTTTGATCCAGTTCAAAACGGATTCTGTCCTGGTCTATAATTTCTTTTAATTCTTCTTCTTTTGGAAGGTAAAGGAGGTATTTGCTGGCAAACAGGTTGTTTTTGTCATTTAAGACAGAGTATTTTACAATGGTTTCATCTTTTTCTGAACAAAGCAGAATGCCAATAGTCGGGTTATCACCTTCGCCACGTTTTAGATCATCATACATTCTTACATACATATCAATCTGCCCGATATCCTGATGAGAAAGTTCTCCGGTTTTAAGATCAATAATAACAAAGCATTTCAGAATATAATTGTAAAACACAAGGTCGATGTAAAAGTCAGAAGTATCCGTAGAAATATGTTGTTGCCTTGCCACAAAAGCAAATCCTTTTCCGAATTCGAGAAGAAATTTCTGAATATGGTCTATAATAGCAGTTTCAATTTCTTTTTCGGAGGTCTTCTGATCCGGTGTTAAACCTAGAAATTCAAAAATATAAGGATCTTTTAAAAGACTGTGGATATTTTCTGCCGATGATTTTTTATGTTCCAGAACTCTTTCGTAGGCAAGGGAATTGATCTGTCTTTTCAAATCGCGGTAATTCCAGTTATTTTGAATGGCTTCATTGATGTAATAGTTCATTTTATCAATGTGATCAAGCCTTATAATCAATCTATAATGGGTCCAGCTCAATTCGTGACGCAGTGCGTCACAAATTGGAAAAGTATGATAAAAAGACCGCATATTTCTCAAATTGCTCTCATCAAATCCTTTTCCAAATTCCAGCGTAAGCTTCTGGGAAAGCTTTTTTAGAGTATGTTTTCCGTATTCAGCGCGTTCTTTTCCCTGCTGCTCATCTTCTACAATCAGTTTTCCGATTTGCCAGTAGGTAAGCAGTAGTGTAGAATTCGCTATCCGAAATACTTTTTCGCGCGACTGCCTGATTATTTCCTTTACGGACTGAAACAAAGAATTTTCGGAAATTTCCATCATACGAAAATAAAAAAAACCTCTGACTTAGCAGAGGTTTTGTTGTATTTTATTGATGCGGTTATTTTACACCGTGCATCATTTTCTTTAAGATTGGAGAGATGAGACCCAAAATAACAGATGCAATACCACAAAGTACTACGAATACCATAAAGAATTCGAATAAGTTGTGGATCTCAAATCCTACAAATGTAGGGTTGTGCAAAGGAAGTTGAGCTTTTTCAAATGCCGCAGCCTGCTCAGCAGTCAATGTTACTTTTTTATCCAGAACATCCTGAAGATTGACTCCTATTTCCTGAGCTTTTTTAAATTTATCACCTGTAGCAGGAATAAGTGCTCCTAAAGAACCGGCTAAAGCATAACCAGCTGCATTGGAAATAAAGAATACTCCGTATAATAATGATGCAAATCTCTTTGGAGCCAATTTACCTACCAATGATAAACCGATTGGCGATAAACAAAGTTCACCACAAGTCTGGATGAAATAAAGAAGCATTAACCATTTGATAGCTAATAAACCTGAGTTTCCAAGATCTTTTACGTTGTGTGCGATAATGAAGTAAGAAAGAGCGATTAATGCTAATCCCATTGCCTGTTTGAAAGGAGATACCGGCTCTTTTCCGTTTGCTCTTAATTTATCCCATGTTAAACTGAATGGAACGGCTAAAAGAACAACGAAAATTCCGTTGAAGATCTGAACCATTGAAGGAGGCATATTCCATCCGAAGATATTTCTGTCGGTCTGGTTATCTGCAATAAAGGTTAATGAAGATCCTGCCTGCTCGAACGCTGCCCAGAAGAAAATAATAAAGAAAGAAACGATATAAATTACCCAGATTCTTTGTCTTTCAACTTTGTTTTCTGCAGAACTCATGATAAGGAAGGCCAATGAAATTCCGGCTGCATAAATGAAAGGATAGATAATTCCTTTAATTAACTGCCCCATTTCTACAGCTTTAAATCCGAATTCTCCTACCAATAAGTATCGGAACGCGAAGAATAAAACCACAAATATAACTCCGGTGATCCCTAAAGACATTCCTGAGAACTTAGCCGTTTGGGTTTCTCCTTCTTCAAAGTCTGCACTTGTATTGTGTTTTGGTAATCCACCGATAGGTCTTCCTTCCGGTGTTACTACGTATTTATTTTTAAGGATAAAGAAAGTTACGGTTCCAATAACCATAGCAATAGAAGCGGCAAGGAATCCCCATTTGAATGCGAAGATATCTCTTACTCCCGTTGTTGCATCTTTCACATCTCCTACGTACGGGCAGATAAACTGTCCGAGGAATGCTCCGATGTTGATCCCCATATAGAAAATGGTAAAAGCAGAGTCAAGTTTAGATTTTTCCTGCTTAGGATAAAGGCTTCCTACCATTGAGGAAATGTTCGGCTTGAAGAATCCATTACCGAAGATGATAACGAATAACGCCAGCCACATGATCATTTTTGAACTGCCCAGATCGGCAGAGAAAGTTGAAGCACTGATAAATAGTAGAAACTGACCGATAGCCATTAGAGATCCACCTATTAAGATGGCATTTCTGTTTCCGATATATTTATCTGCAATGAAACCTCCCAAAAGAGGTGTTAAATAACATAAAGCTAAAAATCCACCGTAGATGATTGCCGCATCCGCTTCTTTTATTAATAAGGAATTTACCATAAAGAGCGTTAAAAGTGCTCTCATCCCATAAAAGTTGAAACGCTCCCACATTTCCGTTCCGAAAAGAACCCACAATCCTTTTGGATGCCTTGAATTCTTATTCTCTACAAGTTCATCCGGTTTCGGACTTAATGCTTCAATATTATCCATTCTATTGTTAATTTTTGTTAAGACTGACAAATATAGTTTTTTTTGAGTTTTTAACAAGGTTTTAATTTTATATTTAAATAAAAAAGCTGCAGAGTGATTCTGCAGCTTAATATTCTTTATAATAATTAGGGATTAGTGTCCTTTTTCTTTCATAATCTTATTTAATCTTTTTAACATAGACAGACCTAAAAGTGTCGCAAATATTAACAAAGCGAAATTAACAAGGAAATAATTCATCTTATTGTCATAGCTGTACCAGGTACTGGCCAGAATTCCGGAAAGCTTGTTTCCAACTGAGTTGGCCAAGAAAAATCCTCCCATCATCAAGGCGGTAATTCTTGCCGGGGAAAGTTTGGATACGAAGGAAAGTCCCATTGGTGAAAGGCAAAGTTCTCCTATGGTAATTACACCATAGCTGGCTACCAGCCACAGAGGAGATACTTTTACAGCTCCGTTGTCTCCGGCCATTACGGCAAGAACCATCACCAAACACGATAATCCGGAAATAAACAGTCCCAGAACAATTTTTGTAGGCGTTAAAGGTTCTTTTCCTTTTCTTCTCAGTAAAGCCCAGAATCCTACGATGACAGGGGTAAGCGCGATTACCCAAAACGGATTGATGGACTGGAATAATTCTGTATTGTATAAATAGACCTTAGTTTCAGGATTTTTTTCCAAAGCCTCACGCTGCTCAGGCGAAATATTTTTGAAATAAACATCCTTTCCGGTTTCTTTAATGGTGTTTCCATCTTTGTCTTTCTTAGACTGAAACTGATTGTCATATACGGGAACTTCTTTGCTTTCGTAGCTTTTTCCATCCACCATGTAGATATTTTCAAGAGGTTTTTCCAAAGAAGCGGGAACACTTCGGTCTGTATAATAATTGGCCCATCTTGTAAGTGCGGTACCGTTCTGTTTAAAAACGGCCCAGAAGAACATACTGATCAGAAATACGGAAAGCAGGGCTCCAATTGAAGGTTTCTCTTCCGGTTTGGCCTTGAAATAAAGTGAGGCATAGAAATAAATAACCGGAACACAGGCAAAAATAAACGCATCGGTACTGTCGCTTCCGAAGATATTTCCCGGAATAAACCATCCTATAGCTCCTACGGCAATGGCAGGAACGAAAACCTTAATTAAAATTTCCGAAAGTTTGGTATCTCCTTCCTCTACAGGCTTCATCTGTGCTGCATGGATATAGTGTTTTCTTCCTATGGTAAAAATGATAAGACCAACCAGCATTCCTACTCCTGCAGTAATGAAGGCTTCACCCCATCCGAATTTATTACGCATGAAGGCTGCAATAATATTACAGATAAAAGCTCCGATATTGATTCCCATGTAGAAAATATTGTATCCGGAGTCTTTATTGGCTTTGTAAGGCTCCTCGGAATAAAGGTTTCCTAATAATGTAGAAATGGTAGGCTTAAAAAAACCGTTTCCAATAATGATCAACGCTAATGAACCGTAAAAAAGAGGAAGTTCTTTGAAAACACCCATTCCGATATATCCGGCGGCCATCAGAATACCTCCTAAGTAGATGGATTTAATGTAACCCAAAACTCTATCGGCCAAAAATCCTCCAAGAAAAGGCGTTAGATAAGTCAAAGCAATGTAGGTTCCGAAAATATCATCAGCAGTTTTGTCCGGAAGTCCAAGTCCGCCTTTCATTCCGGTAGGCTCAATAACATAAAGTACAAAGATTCCGAGAATCAGATAGTACCCGAAGCGCTCCCACATTTCTGTGAAAAAGAGGAAGGGCAGGCCTTTAGGATGTTTAGTCTTCATATATTCAATTTTCAAATTTCCCAAAAATAGGTTTTTAATTTTAATTGATAAAATAAATAATATGTTGTGGAAATGATTAATGAAATGAATAAAAAACCTCTCAATTCAAATTGAGAGGTTTTGATTGTATATTATAAGAATATTATAGATTATTCAAAATAAAATCCGTCATTTTCTGGTACAGCTGTGGTCTTGTCTGTCCGCCATAAATTCCGTGGTTTTTATCTGGATAAGCCATGAAATCAAACTGTTTTTTGTTTTGAATCAAAGCTTCTGAGAATTCCATAGAATTTTGGAAATGTACATTGTCATCAGCTGTTCCGTGGATCAGTAATAATTTACCTTTTAGCAATTTTGCATATTCTGTAGGCGAGTTTTTATCGTATCCGTCCGGATTTTCCTGAGGAGTCCTCATAAATCTTTCCGTATATACAGAATCATAATATCTCCAGTTGGTAACCGGCGCTACGGCAATTCCTACCTTGAAAACATCGGCTCCTTTAGTCATTGCTAAACTGGTCATATAGCCACCAAAGCTCCATCCGAACATTCCGATTCTTGTTTTGTCGATATAGGGCTGGTTTCCAAGCCATTTCGCAGCCGAGATCTGATCTTCAATTTCGTATTTTCCTAAATTCATGTAAGTTACTTTCTTGAATTTAGTTCCTTTATAGCCTGTTCCACGTCCATCTACACAGGCAACAATATATCCTTTCTGTACCAGATGATTGAACCATAAAGCATTACCTGCATCCCACGAATTCGCTACCTGCTGTGATCCCGGTCCGGAATACTGGAACATAAACAGAGGATATTTTTTATTCGGATCAAAGTTTTTAGGCTTCATAATCCAGGCATTCATCTGATCACCTGCGTCATTTGGAATCGTAATGAATTCCTTATCTACAAAGTTATCTGCCTTTAATTTCTGAAGCTGGTCATTATTATTTTGAAGCTCCTTTACAGCTTTGCCATTTCCGTCTTTTAAAACAAAAGCATAAGGTTTTGAAGCAGTGGAAGACGTTTCAATGAAATAGTTGTAGTTTTTGCTGAAATTAGCAGAATTGTTTCCTTCAGCATTAGAAATAAGCTGAGATTTTCCGTTTTCAATATTCACTTTGGAAACCACCTTGTTGATGCTTCCTTTTTCAGTGGTTTGAACATAAATTTCTTTAGACTTCGGATTGAATCCGTAGTAATCGGTTACTTCCCAGTTTCCTTTTGTTACCTGTTTTTTCAGTTTTCCGTCTTTGTCATACCAATATAAATGACGGTTTCCATCTCTTTCGGAGGACCACAGGAAAGAATCATCCTCAAGGAATTCCATAGTAGGGCTGTCCGTATCAATCCATTTCTCGTCTGTTTCCGTAAACAATTTCTGAACAGCTCCCGTTTTAGTATTTACTTTTAAAATATCAGAGGCATTCTGAATTCTTTCTGAAGTGATCAGAACCATCTCATCAGGTTTTGCGGTCTGAATAACGTTCGGGATATAGTAATTTTTGAAAGAACTTAAATTCAGAGGAGTTGTTTTTCCACTGTCAATACGGTAAAGCTGGGCAGAAACAACAGAGTTTTTTTCTCCCGCTTTAGGATATTTGTAACGCATTTCATCCGGATAAAGTTTTTTTCCGTAAATCGGAATATAAATCTCCGGAACCTGGCTTTCATCCGACTTTACAAATACAATTGCATCCGAATTCTTAGTCCATTCGTACTGTCTTGCATGCCCGAATTCCTCTTCGTATACCCAGTCTGCCAATCCGTTAATGATTGAATTTTTCTTACCGTCGTTGGTAATTTGAGTAATTTTTCCTGAACTCAGATCCTGATAAAATAAATTGTTTTCCGCTATAAATGCTACCTTAGTGGCATCGGGCGAAAATCGTGGTTCCTGAACCGTTTTCCCGTCATTCAGACTGATTGTCTTTCCTGATTTCAAATCTTTTACATCAAACTTGCCCAAAAAAGAATGTCTGTAAATAGGCTGGCTTTCTTTTAAAAGAAGAATTTTAGATTCATCATCAGAAAATTCATAGCTATCAAACTTACCGTCTACAATATTTCCTTCTTTTTGTGAAGTTTTATAAGAATACTTGGCAATTCCTGTCGGTTCAATCACCAGATAGTTCTCACCATTTTTCATGGAAGCGATACCTGCGATGCCTTTTCCACGGTAATACCCGGAATATATTTTATCTAAAGTGATTTCCTGAGCAGATGCATTATGGAATGCCACCGCTACAGTAAGAGTTAAGAGTATTTTTTTCATTTCTAATTTTAATGATTCCAAATTTAATAATTCTTAGTCAGATAACCATATAAAAGAAAACAGAACCCTAAGATCCTGCTTTTTGTTATTATTTTTATAAATTTTTCTTACTCAATAGGAGGGTTTAGTTCTGTTAAGCAAACCGGAAGCGTGGGATTACATGAGTTTTGCATGGGTGGAACAGCATACCACATCATGGTTTGGCAGGTAACCGGATCTGAACATCTTTTCATTCCTGGCAGGCCTCCACCCTGTAATTCCCTTAACTGTACTCTTGAGATCTTTTTAAGATTTTTCATGATTGTCATATTTTTTTGGTTGAAGGACCTAAACTAGTAAAAAAAATCATTCATCAGTGATTTTTTTGAAATTAACAATTTGGCAGAAAAATTGAATATATTATTTCATAATCAAATCAAATAATAATTATGGAAACGAATGCATACAATCAGAAACTGAATCGCTATGTCTTAAGCGATCAGATTGTTTATACCGGATTTTCAAGCTTTAAAGATGCTCAGGAATGTGCAGACAAAAAAGGAGGAACTTTGGTTGAAGTTGGTTTTAAAGACGGAAATGATAATCCGCAGATTACAGATGAAGCTGGTCTGATTGAAAAAAAGCTGCATTATTACGTTAATGCCGGTGAGGAATATAAATTTATTCATTCCTCAGATCCCGGTTTTAGAAAATACGCGGACGAGCTGCAGAAAATAAAAGCCAGCAAAGATAAAACCAGTCCGGACGAAAGGTATTTTGCCAGTTTTGAAATCGAAAATATAGAAGACCCAATCATTGTGATCAAAAATGATCATTTTGAATCGGTAACTTCCAGAGAACGCTCAAAGTATTTGAAGCACGCCGAAGTTTATGAATTAGGGGTATCCCTGCCAAAATCTTAAAAACACATCATATGAGCAAGACCAAATATTCAGAAAAAGCTCAGGACAAAATTGGAGAAGTCATGCACGAATTCAAGGAAGGAAAACTGAAGTCTTCTTCCGGCAAAAAAGTGACAGACAGAAAACAGGCTATAGCCATAGGGATTTCTGAAGCCAGGGAAGAAGGCTTGAAAGTGCCGAAAAAGAAATAATTTCCAAAAAAAAATGGCGGGAACCTCCGGTTCCCGCCATTTTTTTTTGGAAAGCTAAAAAGCAAAGAAGGCAAATAGCTACAGTCGAAAAACAGCTAAATGGGCTTATCAGCTTATTCGCTTTCTTAGCTCTTTACCCCATTATACAGAATCCTGTAATATTCATCCGCCATCCTGTCGCTGTTGAAGTGTTCTTTGACATCATCCATCGCGTTATACTGAATTTTTCTCCATCGGTCCGGATTATCGTAATAGGTAGGGAGAATTTCATTTTCAAGAATTTCATACAGGGCATTGAGGTCGTAAGTATCCTGTTCATAGATGCTCATGTTTACATAATCTGCTTTGGGAACCACAAATGAGTTTTCTCCCGGTTTTGCAAATTCAGGGATCCAGCCATCATCGGTAGAAAGATTCACGGAAGCGTTCATTGCAGCCGTCATTCCTGAAGTTCCGGAAGCTTCTCTTGGTACTCTTGGGTTATTGAGCCACAAATCAGAACCCTGTTTCATGGATTTACTTAAAGACAGTTCATATCCGGTAAGAACGGCCATGTTTTTATGATTTTTGCTTTCCTCTACTAAAGTATTGAAAGTAGAAATTGCAGAATAATCCATCGGATAGGGTTTTCCTGACCAGATAATCTGTACCGGATATTTCGGGTTGTTCAATAATCTGTAGAATCTTTCTTTATCGTGAAGCAGCAGATCTGCACGTTTGTAGCCTGCAAACCTTCTTGCCCATGCTATGGTGAAAATATTGGGATTGAAAAGATTTCCTGTCTGGTCTGCAACAATGGTGAATAATCTTTTCTTTAAATGCTTTTTGCGGTAATCGAAAACAGTGGCATCATTTTCATCTTTGGCGTTATAAAGAGGCTTGTCTGACCAATATTTGAACTCCTGTGCATTGGTAATGGATGTTATTTCGCAGATTCCCGGATATTTACTCCACATCGCTCTGGAAACCACGCCATGCAGCTGAGAAACCCCATTGGCTATTCTTGCCATTTTTAAAGCACATAAAGAATGATTGAAACGGTCATCATCGGATCCTTCAATACTTTTTATATCCTGCATGCTGAAACCTGAAAAATAAGACATATCATAGCACAGTTTCAGGTTATGTTTTTCATTTCCGGCCTCTTCCGGTGTGTGAGTGGTGAAAACCAGCTTTTCTTTTACCTTGTTCAGGTCGCCGTTGTATTTTCTCAGCAGATAAAAAGCAGCGGGAAGTCCGTGAGCTTCATTCAGATGATATACTTCTCTTTCGGCATTGATTTCATCCAGAAGCTTGGCGCCCCCTTTTCCCAGCAGAATGTATTGGGCCAGTTTGGTAGATTCGTTGGCATCATATAGTTTATGACAGATGGTTTTGGAAACGTGGTCGTTTTCCGGAACATCTGTGGAAAGGAAGAACATTGGAGCGGTATTGAAAATCTCAGGATCAAGGTACCAGACTTTTACCCATACCGGAGCACTGTGAATTTCGATCTGAAATTTTATTCCCGTATCTTCAAGAAAGCTGTACATTTTTTTTGTCCATACTGGTTGGAGCGTCTGATCATGATTTCTTGCCTGATCATAATATCCGAATTTCCATAAGATTCCGATCCCGATGAGATCCTGTTTCAGATTATAAGCACTTCTCATATGAGACCCAGCCAGAAATCCCAAACCTCCCGAATAGATTTTTAAAACCTGTTCAATGGCAAATTCCATTGAAAAATAGGCCACTTTTTTAGAATATTGAGGGTGGATGTCGTAAGGTATTTTAAAATTTTTAAAATCCATAAATCACAGTTTTGTATTTTGAGGGCTAAAGGTATTGATTATGAAAATAAACTTTACATTAATTATTTGATAAATTAATTTAAAAGTATCTTATGAATAGTTTTTTTACTTACCTTTATTATGTAAATTTTTGAAAATCAAAAGCTTCTAACGGTGGAAGCCAATATGGCATGTGTTCTTTGGTCACATAAAAAAATCACCTATGAAAAAGACATTTTCTGATGAAGATTTAATAAAGAATCTGAGCCTATATTACATGAACCGGCATTTAAAGAAAAAGCCGATAGAAAAGTATCACCGTAAAATAGACGAATCTCTGCTCCATGACCGTGAAAAATACAGAAAGAAATCCGAGATTCTGCTGCTTAATTCTTTTATGCATCATTTCCCCGAAGTAAAATTTGAAGATCTTACCTGCGAAAGTCCCGACTTTATTGCAAAACTCAACGACAAAAAGATCGGAATAGAACTTACCGAAGTGATCAATCATCTGGAAATGAAAAAGGTAGAAAGCACCTTGAATAAGATGTTCCGTCAGGCCGAAATACTATTAGAACAGGAAGACACCGCGAAATATCGTGGTGTTTATTTTTTAGAATTCCATCCCAATATAAGGTTTGATCATATAGAAGAGCAGGAAGAAAATATCATCAGCATTTACAGGAGTATAAAGAAAAACAAACCTATAGGCTGCGTCAAAAGTATGCGGAAATCCTTTCACCGCAGAAATGTTTTTATTACCCATGAATACAGTATGAATCTTTTTGATGAACTCTGCTCCGAGAAAATTCTCGAACTCATTGATAAGAAGAATGAAAAATTTCCTTACTACGACACTTCTGTGGATGAATGCTGGCTGGTAATTGTTTCCGATATGAATTCCATAGCCTCCAGATATACATTTATTCAGGACAAAGAACATTTGAAGGAAGTAAAGAGCCCTTTTCATAAAATTTTTCATCTTGAAAACCTTTGTGGAAATATTACAAGTATAAAATAGTGGCTGTTTATTGTTGTATATCGTAAGTTTTTAACAGTTTTTATTAAAATAATTCAAACTTTTTAAAAAATATTTGTTTGTAATTAAATTATAGGTATATTTGGTAGGTATATGAAAATCAGTCATATTACATGATTTTATAAATCGAAACCATTAAAAATAATATATCTATGAAAAAACTTTTACTTCTTTTTCTTTTCGGAATTTCGCGGGTATTATTTGCCCAGGCAGACTGTGCTACGGCGCTCGCGGTTTGCGGAAATTCAAACATTACCTATAATCCGGTTGGCATCGGAAATGTTAATGAAGCATTAGGTGGGTGTCTGGCTACAGGAGAGCACAATTCAATCTGGTATAAGATAACCATTGCTACCAGTGGAACGCTTACTTTTAATCTGGTACCCAATGATCCGGATGCAGATTACGACTGGGCAATCTATGGCCCCAATACCACCTGTGGAAATTTAGGAGCGCCTATACGCTGTAACGCGGCAACCATTCAGTTGGTAGGAGCAGCAACAGGATTGAATATGGTAAGCACTATTACCAATGCTCCCGGAGGGTCATTCACGCCATATTGCCGGTTTTTGGATGTAATAGCGGGACAAACCTATTATTTATACCTTGATAACTGGGTTGATAATGCGAATCCTACCGTAGCTCCATTTTCTTTAACCTGGGGAGGAACGGCTACATTGGCATCTCCTTTTACAGATCCTGCTACACAGCCATTCCCGTTCAATCCGCCGGGAGTGCCTGCTGCTAATCCGGCAGATCCAAGAGAAGTGACTATATGCGGCAATCCGGTGATGTTTGATTTTTCTACACTATCCGCCGGAATTATCAACGGAAATCCTAATTTTAGTGTAAGTTATCATACAACGCAGAATGATGCTTTAACAGGGGCTAATCCTATCACGGCACCAATGATGGTGAATCCGACTCCTACTTATTTTTACAGCATAAGCTATACCGCTCCGGGTGATCCGAACAGCCCGCTCAATAAATGTAAACAGATTGGAACATTTAAGTTCAGAGACCGCGGTATTGCTGTCAATAATGTGACTCTGACTCAATGTAACAACAATAATGCAGGAACCGCCGTATATGACCTTACGGCAGCCAATATTATTGCAGATCCTACTGTAACCAAGAAGTATTACAATAGTCTTGCTGATCTCAATGCAGGCATCAATGAAATTACTAACCCTATGGCATTTACTTCCGCGGAAGCAACGATCCATGTTAAAGTGACTTCTACATTCGGATGTACTGCTATTGCGCAGATTACGTTGAGGTTCCATCCTGTAGTCGTAGTTAATGATGCTACATTAAGATCCTGTTCTATAGAAAGCGCCCCGGCTACAGCATCTTTCAATCTTACGGGAGCTATCGTAACTGTACAGGCCGGAGCTGTCAGAAGGTATTTCCGTTCTGTAACAGATGCAGTGAATCTGACCAATGAAATTTTAACACCAGCAACACATGTTGCTCCCAGCGGTGTTGCCTATGTAAGGGTTTCTAATGCACAGGGCTGCTTTAATATCGCTAAAATTACATTAGTCGTTATACCGCCGGTATATTCTGATGTTCTTAAAGATAAAATTATCTGTGTAGAAGACAGAACCACTTTGGATGCCGGACCGGGATTCAATGGATATGAGTGGAGTACAGGAGCTCTTACCCAAGTCATTAATAATGTAGGGGTAGGTACCTATTGGGTGAAGCTTAGAACGGGAGATTGTACTGTTACACAAAACGTGAAAGTATATCCTTCAGAACAGCCTGTTGTTTCCAATATTGATATTTCAAATACAACAGTTACTGTGTCTGTAATAGGAGGAACACCACCTTACAAATACTCTATGGATAATATCATATGGCAGGATTCCAATATATTCAATAATGTGAAAAGAGGCGATGCCAACATATTTGTAAAAGATTCTTACGACTGTGATCCTATTGATATCAGCATTGTAGTTCCAAATCTTGTGAATGTAATCACACCAAACGGAGACGGCTATAACGATGTGATTGATTATTCCGCATTGGCGAACAAGAAAAATCTGGTGATGAATATTTTCGACCGGTATGGAAACATGATCTTCCAGGTGGATAAATCTACAGGATACAAATGGGAGGGAACCAGCAAGAACGGAGTGAAAGTACCTACCGGAAACTACTGGTATACTGTAGGCTGGAATGAAAATGACAGATTGAATACTCCTATCAAATATTCAGGCTGGATTGTAGTCAAAAACAGAGACTAAGCTTTTTTAACAATAAACTATTTATGTAAAACCATTTCGAAAGGAATGGTTTTTTATTTGGATTTTACTGAACAGCCAACTTTCTAATTAAAAGCTTTCGTGTCTTTAAAATAATCAGAAAGATAAATGATTTTTCCCTCCTCCGAAAAGTGAACTACTGTACATATATTATTCTCGTAAGCTCCTTTATTAATCATATTTCCGTAAGATGTTGTCCGGTAAAAATATTTTTGACCTCCCAATGGGAAAATTTCAAAAACCTTCCATTCAATGGATTCATACCTTCTGAAAATGGCTCTGAATAAAGCTAAAATTCTATTCTTGCCGGAAATTTCTTTTGATGGAGGAATCCAGATTGTGCTATCATCCGTGAACCATTTTTCAAGATGTTCCGTTTTTAACGAATTCAGATCCTTCATAAAATCATTTATTTTACATCCCATACTGCCGTTTACCTTTATATACGGGAAAATAACTAACTTGGTTTTTATTTTAAAATCATGAAAGATCTTTTTATAAAACGTTTTAAATACTATAAATCTCTTGGAGACAAATCATTTGAACAGCTTTCTGATGAGCAGATCTTCTGGCAGTATAATGATGAAAGTAATTCCATTGCAGTAATAGTTAAGCATATTGCAGGAAATATGCTTTCAAGATGGACTAATTTCCTTACAGAAGACGGAGAAAAGCCGTGGCGTAACCGTGATGATGAGTTTATCAATACATTTAAATCCAGACAGGAAGTTATTGAGTGTTGGGAATCAGGATGGAAATGCCTTTTCGAAGGCCTGGATACGATTAATGACGAAAATTGGAATCAGACGGTTTATCTGAGAGGAGAAGCGCACTCGGTTATGGATGCAGTCTGCCGCCAGCTGGCTCATTATCCGTATCATATCGGGCAGGTTGTTTACATTGCGAAAATGACAAAGAATGAGAACTGGAAAACCCTTTCCATTGAAAGAAACAAGTCTCAGGAATTTAATAATGAAATGAAACATAAGTTTTCTAATGAAAATACAGATTCTAATTCATCTCCCGTATGCTTTCAGAACAGCCCTGAAGTAAGGGATGAATATAAATAATAGACTGAATCAATTTAGAATTATTATTAAAATTACTATCTTTGCACCCAGAAAATTTAGGAGTATATAATGTCTACTTTTCACGGAACTGCCGCATTTCATACGCTTGGCTGCAAATTAAATTTTGCGGAAACATCTACTATTGCCCGTCAATTAACAGATGCAGGTTATGATAAAGTAAGTTTTGATGAGAAAGCAGACGTTTATGTAATCAATACATGTTCGGTAACCGAAAATGCAGACCGGGAATGTAAACTTCACGTAAAACGTGCTATGAAGGCTAATCCGGAAGGGTTGGTTGTGATTGTAGGATGTTATGCACAGCTGAAACCTGAAGAAATTTCACAGATAGACGGGGTAGATCTTGTCCTGGGAGCCAAAGAAAAATTCAATATTTTAAGCTACCTGGACGATCTGGAGAAGAGAGAAAATGAAGGAATTGTCCATTCATGTGAAATTGAAGAAACCGATTTCTTTATCGGAAGCTACTCAATTGGTGACAGAACAAGAGCTTTTCTGAAAGTACAGGACGGATGTGATTACAAATGTACATATTGTACCATTCCGCTGGCCAGAGGAATTTCCCGTTCAGATACCATCGAGAATGTTCTTAAAAATGCCAAAGAAATTGCCGGAAGAGACATCAAAGAAATTGTTCTTACAGGAGTCAATATCGGTGATTACGGTAAAGGTGAATTCGGAAACAAAAAGCATGAGCATACTTTCCTCGACTTAATTTCAGAGCTGGATCAGGTAGAAGGCATTGAAAGAATCCGTATTTCCTCCATTGAACCCAATCTTCTGAAAGACGAAAGCATCGAGCTGGTTTCCCGAAGCAAAAGTTTTGTTCCCCATTTTCACATTCCGCTACAGTCGGGATGCGATGATCTGTTGAAGAAAATGAAGCGCCGTTATCTTACCAAACTGTACAACAACAGGGTGAATAAGATTCGCGAAGTGATGCCGGATGCCGCTATCGGAGTAGATGTTATTGTAGGATTTCCGGGCGAAACAGAAGAAAAATTCATGGAAACCTATAATTTCCTGAATGAACTTCCTATTACCTACCTTCACGTATTTACTTATTCTGAAAGAGAAAATACGGAAGCTGCAGACATGGATGGAGTAGTTCCTATTCCTGAAAGAAAAAAACGTAATAAAATGCTGAGAATCCTTTCTGAAAAGAAAAAGATGGCATTTTATCAGACTCAACTTGGAAAAACGCTTCCTGTTCTTTGGGAGCATGAAAATAAAGACGGCAAAATGTTTGGCTTCACAGAAAACTATGTGAGAGTCCAGAAAGATTTTGATCCCGCATTCGTTAATCAGATTGAATTTCTAAATTTAGAAAAAATCCTGTCAGATGGCACGGTTTCTGTGCAATCATCCTTCGAAAGTTTTTTAGCAAAAGCATAGTCTCTTTGCGAAATTTCTACTAAATTTATTTTAACTTTAAATACTACATTCATGAGAGATAAGTTTTTATCTTGGGGAATTGTATTGGTAACTGCTACATGGATTGTCGCATTACTGATCAGAGCGCATTACTGGATACCCATCCTGCTGTCCGCTATTTATGCATTGGGAGTTTACAACGCTTACCAGTCAAAACACGCCATTTTGAGGAACTTCCCGGTTTTGGGGTACTTCAGGTACTTTTTCGAAAGTATTTCACCCGAAATGCAGCAGTATTTCATCGAAAGAGAGACAGATGGGAAGCCATTTCCCAGAAACCAGCGTTCTGCAGTATACAGAAGAGCGAAAAATTTAAGTGATACCGTTGCTTTTGGAACGCAGTTAGAAGTTAATCACAGAAAATATGAAGGAATTAAGCATTCTATCTATGCCAAATCTCCTTCAGAAGAACTTCCTAGAGTTTGGGTAGGAGGAGAGCAGTGCACCCAGCCTTACCATGCTTCTTTATTCAATATTTCGGCAATGAGCTTTGGTGCATTGAGTGACAGGGCACAGATTTCGTTAAACAGAGGAGCTAAAAAAGGGAATTTCTACCACAATACAGGAGAAGGAGGCATTTCTCCCTATCATATGGAAGGCGGCGACCTTTGCTGGCAGATAGGAACCGGATATTTTGGCTGTAGAGATGAACAAGGTAAATTTAATCCGGAATTATTCGAAAAATATTCTACCCTTCCGAACGTGAAGATGATTGAGATCAAATTGTCCCAGGGAGCAAAACCCGGACATGGAGGGGTGCTTCCGGGAGTGAAAAATACACCGGCGATTGCAAAAATCCGTCACGTGACACCGGGAATAACTGTTATTTCTCCGCCGTCTCACACCTCATTCTCTGATGCTTCAGGCTTGTTGAGGTTTGTACAGCAACTGAGAGAGCTTTCAGGAGGGAAGCCGGTTGGTTTTAAGCTTTGTATCGGGGATACCAAAGAATTCGAAGATATCTGCGTACAGATGAACGTTATGAAGATTTATCCGGATTTTATTACCATAGACGGCGCAGAAGGAGGAACAGGAGCGGCGCCACCGGAATTTTCAGATGGAGTAGGGATGCCTTTGGAACCGGCTCTGATCTTTGTTAACAGAACCCTGAATAATTATAACCTAAGAAGCAAATTAAGAGTTATTGCCAGCGGGAAAGTACTTACCAGCTTGGATATTCTCAGAGCTGTGGCTATGGGAGCGGATATGTGTAATAACGCGAGAGGATTTATGTTCTCATTAGGATGTATTCAGGCTTTGAGATGTAACAGCAATAACTGTCCTACGGGAGTGGCCACTCAGGATAAAATGCTGATTAAAGGGCTTGATGTTACCGATAAAAGTGAAAGAGTGTATCATTTCCATAAAAACACGCTGCATACCTGCAATGAACTGATTGCAGCGGCAGGAAGAAGTTCTTATGAAGAAGTAGATGCCACTATGTTTATGAGAGGTGATGAATTTGATCATCTGGCAGATCTTTATTTCCCGGATATTTTAGGAAATGTAAAGCAGAAAGCCAGAACATAAGAGATAAATAAAAACAAAAACGCCTTCGTCTGAAGGCGTTTTTTTATGTCGATATTGTAATCTTAAATTATTGTCCTGCTGGTCTGTCAGCTCTTCCGTACACCTGGAAATTAAACACCATAGAGTAATTTCTCAAAGAATACTGCGTATTGTATGGATAATGAGGATCTCTTGCAAAAACAGCTCTTGATGGTACTAAGATAACTCCCTGAAGATTATAAGGTGCCCCGCTTGGAAGGTTATTGAAAGCTTTGAATTTTTGTATGGCCTCCTGAAATCCTTCAATTTCATAATAGCTTCTCTGTTGCGCTACTCCGGTTGTAGCAGCGGTAAGAACACTATTTTTAACATAGTAATACATAGGATCTATCAGTGGAAGTGCGCTACCGTTGATGGTATTGGAGATATTAAGAGACGAAATGAAAGATACATTTCCATCAGAATTGGCTGCCAGATAAGCGGTAGCTTTGATCATCATGGTAAGGATATCCTGCGGTTTGATTGTTTGACCTTCATCTACAGCTGGCTGTGCTCCTTCTCTCATGATGTATATTGTTCCTGAAGGAAGTGTTTCATAAGGCATATCAATCAGCTTCTTTTCATTATCATCACTGGTATCTGTAGTACTGAAGGCTTTTATATTTCCCTGGGCATCCAGATAATTCTCGGACATAAACTTTTTAATGGCCTGATCGTCATAATTATTCTGAACGGTGATATCTTCCGGTTCTTTATATGTTTCAACTTCATCATCTTTCTTACATGCAGAAAAACATAAAGATCCTGTCAGGATATATAAAAATATTTTTTTCATTTCAAAAAACTTTAATTACTTTACAAATAATATAACGGCAAAAGTATAAAAAATTATGAGAATAGATAAATTTTTATGGAGCATTCGTTTTTATAAGACGAGAAGTATTGCAGCAGAGGAAATTAAAAAGAACAGAGTTTCGATAGGAACCTCTGCCGTAAAGTCATCTAAGGAGGTAAAAGAAGGAGATATTATCAAGATCCGCAAAAATCAAATTGACTATAAAATAAAGGTGACCCAGATCCCCAAAAGCAGGATGGGAGCTAAGTTGGTTCCTCTTCATATCCAGGATGTGACCGATAAAGATCAGTATGAATTATTAAAACTGCGTAAAATGTCGCAGGATTATTACAGAAACAAAGGAGAAGGAAGACCTACTAAAAAAGACCGGAGAGAGATGGATGAGTATGTAGGGAATGATATTGCCTCAGACTTTACAGACTGGGATGATTTCTTTGGCGAAACAGCAGAAGGTACCGAAGAAAATGAAGATTAAATACGAAAAGCTCTAGAGATAGAGCTTTTCTATTATTTCCTGTACAATGTCTTCCGGATCTCTGGAATCTGTATTCACACTGAACTGTGCTTTGCTGTAAAATGCATTTCTTTCAAATAAATGCTTGGCGATAAACTCCGGCAGGTCTTCATCCGGGATATTCGCTATAATAGGCCTTTTTTCCTTCTGTTTTGAAATTCTTTCAAATAAAGTCCCTACAGAAGCTCTCAAAAAAACACTTTTTGAACCGTGGTTGATAATTTCCATATTATTATAGTAAACCGGGGTACCTCCTCCGAGGCTTAAAACCACATTTTCTTCCGATGCCAGAATTTCCTCCAGGGCCTCTCTTTCCAGCTTTCTAAAGTGAATTTCTCCCTTTTTTTCGAAAATCTCAGGAATCGTTAATTTATTTCGCCTGGAAATCTCTTTATCAAGGTCAATTAGCTTAAAATTTATTTTGTCGCTTAAAATTTTGGAAATGTGAGATTTGCCACTTCCCATGTATCCGATGAGTGAAATAACCATGAATTTTTTTTAAACAAATTTGCAAAAAAGTTTTGAGATAACGAAAAAACTCATATCTTTGCACCACTGAAAACGAGGGACATTATTCAAATGTAAATCGTGACAAAAGTGACCGACTCGGTAGCTCAGCTGGTAGAGCAATACACTTTTAATGTATGGGTCCTGGGTTCGAATCCCAGCCGGGTCACAAGCGAAAAAAATTACTAGATTTTTGTAATTTTATAGCCTGCGTGGTGAAATTGGTAGACACGCCATCTTGAGGGGGTGGTTTCCTAAGGATGTGCTGGTTCGAGTCCAGTCGCAGGCACTGCAACGAAATTTAATAATTACAAGTGAATTTATTTCAT
>NZ_LFND01000007.1 GCF_001045465.1 Chryseobacterium angstadtii | reverse complement strand
TTAAGAATAGTAATAAATATAACCGCAAGGCTAGACAAAGAATACATTACAGCTAAAACGTAGAATTAAGATAAACAAAGGCGTAAACTTATTTAGAGTAATACAAGGGAAGAAAAGAAAGAAAGAAAGAAAGAAAGATAGATAGAATTAATTTCATTGATTCTTTATAAGCTGATGGATAAGTCATACCTATTCTTGACAAGAAGATTAATTTTATTGACCACAGATGGCACAGATTGACACAGATGTTGATATGATTATCGTATTCGGGAGGATTTTATGTTTTTAAGGTTTTAGGGTTTGGCTAAAGCCTGGGGAATGGATGGTATTAGTAAGCGGGCTAAAGCCCGCTCCTAGTGAATTTTAATGAAGGTGCTTTTTAATCTTTTTAATCTTTTTAATCTTTTTAATCTTTTTAATCTTTTTAATTCTTTAGTGAAAAACCATCGGTCATTCTGTCACATTCTTTTGGATGGTATTTTTTTTGAGCATCAATAGAAAATTAAAAACAGAAATTATTATGACTAAAGGAAATATTAATGTATCGGTGGAAAATATTTTTCCACTTATTAAAAAATTTCTTTACAGTGACCACGAAATATTCCTGAGGGAGCTGATCTCCAATGCAACGGATGCTACTTTAAAATTAAAACATCTGACAAGCATTGGTGAAGCCAAAGTGGAATACGGAACTCCAAAGATTGAAGTTAAAATAGATAAAGAACAGAAAACCTTACGTATTATCGACCAGGGAATCGGGATGACTGCTGAAGAGGTTGAAAAATACATCAATCAGGTTGCTTTTTCGGGAGCTGAGGAATTTCTTGAAAAATATAAGGACTCTGCAAAAGATTCCGGAATCATCGGACATTTTGGTCTTGGTTTCTATTCTGCATTTATGGTAGCAGAAAAAGTAGAAATACTTACAAAATCTTATAAAGACGAAACAGCAGTACGATGGATCTGTGATGGCAGCCCGGAATTCACCCTTGAAGAAACAACTGATAAGACGGACAGAGGAACAGAAATTATTCTTCACATCGCGGAAGATTCTACAGAATTTTTAGAGGAAAGCAAAATTCGTGAACTCCTTTCAAAATATAATAAATTCATGCCTGTCCCGATCAAATTCGGAACAAAGACCCATACTCTTCCATTACCGGAAGACGCTCCTGAAGATGCTGTTGCAGAAACTGAAGAGGTTGACAATATCATCAACAATCCAACTCCGGCCTGGACTATAGCTCCAAGTGAGCTTACGAATGAGGACTACATGAAGTTCTATCACGAACTGTATCCAATGCAGTTTGAGGAACCTTTATTTAATATTCACCTGAATGTTGATTACCCTTTCAATCTTACCGGTGTTTTATTTTTCCCAAAACTGAGCAATAATTTAAATATTGACAGAGATAAAATCCAGCTGTACCAGAACCAGGTATTTGTAACGGATGAAGTGAAGGGTATTGTCCCTGACTTTCTGATGCTGCTTAGAGGGGTTATTGATTCTCCGGATATTCCGCTGAATGTTTCCCGTTCTTATCTTCAGGCAGATGGTGCTGTGAAGAAAATCTCATCTTACATTACTAAAAAGGTAGCAGATAAAATGTCTTCACTCATCAACGAAAACCGTGAAGATTACGAACAGAAGTGGAATGACATTAAAATCGTTATCGAATACGGAATCATTACTGAAGAGAAGTTTGCAGAAAAAGCAGACAAATTCACGTTATACCCTACCACAGACGGGAAATATTTTCTATGGAATGAACTGATTGAAAAAATTCAGCCTTTACATACAGACAAAGACGGCAATACGGTTATTCTTTATGCCACAAATGCAGATGAGCAGCACGGCTACATCCAGTCGGCTAAGGATAAAGGTTATGAGGTTCTTTTACTGGACTCGCCTGTGATCTCGCACGTTATTCAAAAACTGGAAACATCCAAAGAGAAAATTTCATTTGCAAGAGTGGATTCAGATCATATCAATAATCTGATTAAAAAGGATGAGCCCGTTATTTCCAAATTAAATGATACGGAAAAAGAGTCTTTAAAGAAGAATGTGGAAGATGCAGTAAAAGACGCTAAGTTTACAGTTCAGCTTGAAGATCTTGACAGTAGCGATGCTCCGTTTACCATCACACAACCTGAATTCATGAGAAGAATGAAGGAGATGCAAGCTACTGGCGGAGGCGGAATGTTTGGAATGGGAAATTTCCCTGAGATGTACAATCTTGTAGTGAACTCGAACAGTGAACTTTCAAGCCAGATTTTAAAAACAGAAAATACTGAGGAGAAGGAAAGCCTGATCCGATACGCTCTGGATCTTGCAAAACTTTCACAGAATCTATTGAAAGGAAAAGACCTGACAGATTTTATTCAGAGAAGCTATAAGCAACTGGAGAAATAATAAAATAATACATAAAACGAAAAACTGCTCTTTATTGGGAGCAGTTTTTTTGCTTTTGAATGTAAAGGTTGGGTTAAACACAAAGGCACAATTATTTTTGTTTATACTGGTTTATAAAATTGTACACTATCTTGATTTAGCTATTGAGCTCAATGAAGATGGCTTTGCGTAAAAACAAAGAGGCATTGTACTTTAAAAAGAAAATTATAAACATATTGATTGGATCCCAATAATATTATAAACTTTCCCAATAGTTTTCCTTCAATCTAAAAGCCCTGCTCTATATTTTTTCTATTTTTTATTGTACACATTGTGCTTTTTTTCCATTTTTGTACAAAATGCCGGATATGCAAAAAGAAAAACTACGCGTCATCAGAAAACAGAAAGGCTATACTCAACAGCAGATAGCTGACATTATTGCCACTGATGTATCCAACTACAGCAGGAAGGAAAGTGGAGATGTAAGGATTGTTAAGGATGAATGGGATAAAATTGCCCGTTTCCTGGATGTGCCTGTTGAAGAGATTTATGAGGATGATGAAGTAAAAGTCGTTATTAATTATGATCATCCCATATTTAATGACAGCTCTTCCGGAAATGGAACTATGACTCAGTTTAATAATATCCCCGGTTCTATTATCCAGAATCTTCAGGACTATATTTCCCTGCTAAAAGAGGAAAATGAAAGACTGAAGGAAGAACTAAAAATACTAAGAAGCAGAAAATAGCAGGTACAGAATTATTCCGCTGCTATTTTACAGTATACATTAAAATGCCATGAACTTTAAGGATCATGGCATTTTAATTATTTACACCTTCACGTAAAAGTCTAATTGAAACCGCCGGAGATTTTCCTGCGGTTTATTTTTATCATATACTGTGAAGCTTTTAATGTGTATTTTTTTTAACCAGTGATGGCACAGATTTTCACAGAAAAATAAAGAATCATAGTATCAAACCTTTCTGATAAGACTATGTACTTCCACATCTTAAATTCAGCTTTTCACTTTAGAAAACATTATCCCGAACTCAAGTTAAGATTAAATTTCTTCAAGAGGGTTCCAGAAGAGCTTTTTGAAATCTTTTATTCTTAAATTCTCAACCGTAATGCCTTCTGCTTCCAGTTTGATCTGAAATTCAGGAACGGATAATACGCCTGAACTGGATATCACCCGATGGGCAGGCACATCTTCCGGACACCCTCCCATCGCTTTTCCTACATGACGGGAATGATTCGGGTAGCCTACCGCCTTAGCTATGGCACCATAAGAAGAAACTCTCCCTTTCGGAATAAGCCTTGTGATTTCGTAAATCTGTTGTTTGAAAATTTCGTCCATAGTTAACTGTTGTACTTAAAAATAATTGCTAAACCAATCTTTATTGCTTTTTTTGCATCATTTTTGGATGATCAATATTTCAATGATGTTTCATTTAAAATATAAAGTTATGAAAAAATCATTTTTCCGGCTGCTGAATACAGTCAATAAAAAAATTCTGCCCAAGTTGAGTAACAAGGATCCTAACCGCCTTACCAAGTTTGAAAAGGGAATTCTGGCTTACAGGTATTTCGTTCTGGTGAATTCTCTGGAGTAATTTCTGCGTGAGGGATATGGAGGGCGCAAGCACAGCGAGCGGTACAGCGTACCGTAACGAAGTGGAGCCCGGAGCAGCCCGACCCGGCCTGGGAATTGCTGTGGCGAGGGGCACGCCGTGATTTTTCTGTACAATGTAAAAGGTATTTATGTATTTATGATATTACACTGTAATGAGGAGCTGAGAAATAAAAAACGCTCCAAAATGAATTGAAGCGTTTGTATTTTTATAAGAAACCGGTTCTTATGAATTTTCTAAGATGTAAGAGAACATCAATGGTGCACAGATGGTAGCATCACTTTCAACGATGAATTTCGGTGTGGTGATATCTAATTTACCCCAGGTAATTTTCTCGTTCGGAACCGCTCCGGAATATGATCCGTAAGATGTTGTAGAATCAGAAATCTGGCAGAAATAAGACCAGAAAGGAACGTCATGCATTTCCATATCCTGATACAGCATCGGTACTACACAAATCGGGAAATCTCCTGCGATTCCTCCTCCAATCTGGAAGAAGCCAACTCCTTTTCCTGCTGAATTTTTAGTATACCAGTCTGCAAGGTACATCATATACTCGATCCCTGATTTCATGGTTGTTGCCGTAAGCTCACCTTTGATGCAGTACGAAGCGAAGATGTTACCCATAGTAGAATCTTCCCATCCCGGAACCACAATCGGAAGGTTTTTCTCAGCTGCAGCGATCATCCAGGAGTTTTCTCTCGGAATTTCGTAGTACTGCTCAAGAACCCCAGAAAGGATCATTTTGTACATGAATTCGTGTGGGAAATAACGCTCACCTTTTGCTTCTGCATCTTTCCATATATCTACAATGTGCTTCTGAAGTCTTCTGAAAGCTTCTTCTTCAGGAATACATGTATCTGTAACTCTGTTTAATCCTCTTTCCAATAGATCCCACTCATCCTGGGCCGTTAAATCTCTGTAATGCGGAACTCTTTCGTAGTGAGAGTGCGCCACAAGGTTCATTAAATCTTCCTCAAGGTTGGCTCCTGTACAAGAAATAAAGTCAACTTTTCCCTGACGGATCATTTCTGCAAGAATTTTTCCCAATTCAGCAGTAGACATAGCTCCTGCCAAAGTGATCATCATTTTTCCGCCATCTTTAAGATGTGCAACATACCCTTTAGATGCATCTACCAATGCAGCTGCATTGAAGTGCAGATAATATTTCTCTATAAATTCAGAAATCGGTTTGCTCATTATTTAAAATTTTTGCAAAGATAAAATTTAAAAACGGAATGCAACATGGGTAATCAAAGAAACTCTTGCCTGGCTATCTTTTTTTAACAAATGTTAAAAATTAGACCTTTATTCTAATTTCTATGAAAAAGTACAGCCCGTTTTGAGCTGTACTTTCTTTTGTATTAACCATCAGAATCAGCCTTCCCAGGCTTCTACCTTCAAGATTTCAATGGTTCTTTCCCCATCTTGAAAAGGCCACTGAATCATATCTCCTACTTTATATCCAACTGTCGCCAGAGCAATATCTGATAAAATAGAATATTTGTTTTTGGCAGGTTTGGCTTTTGCAGTGGCTACGAAAATATATTCATGTTCAAAATTCCGGGTATGGTCTTTAAGGGTGACTTTTCTATCTACCGTCACCACATCATCAGGAAGTTCTCTCCTCAGGACCTGTTTGGCTTTTCTCAGTTCTTCGGCGAGTCTTTTTTCTTCCGGCTGACTTACTTTTTTTCTTCTGAGGGTATCTTTTATAGCGTCATAAATTCCTGTTGTGAGTATAATATGATTGGACATTTTCAATTGTTTTTAAATTAACGGGTGCAGTGATTTCCAGTGATCCAGCGCAGGACCAGTCACCAAAACGGCTGTTATCCTGTAGAAAACTGCAAAAAATAATACGTAAAATAAACCGGAATATTTTCCCTGCCCTGAATCCTGACAGGGCTTAATTGATAAAGTCCTTAGAACTTTTCAGAAAAGAATCTGTATGCAAATATAACAGTGACAGCAACAGGCCATTGGAATGGCTATCTGTAAATAAAGAAATAGGTGCTGTCATAAATCAATAGTAATTAATACCCCTAAGATACTCAAAAAATCCGACATAAGGAAAGAACCACCCACAAACCCAAATCTCACACTTTAAACCCCGCATCTCACACCCCGTAACCCGAACCCCGCAACCCGTCTCTAAAACTTAAACTTCCTGTTCTCCTTCTTCTCAGAGATTTTCTTTTTGGTATCCAGCCTTTTCTGCTTCTGTCCTTTTGAGGGTTTTGTTGCGACTCTTTTTTTGGGAACAATCAGGGCTTTATTAACGATTTCAATTATTTTTTCAATCGCTTTATTTTTATTCATCAGCTGGGTTCTGCTTTCTGAGACGGTTAAAAACAAATAGCCTTCTGCATTGATTCTGTTTTTTAATTTGGTTTGAATGATGTTTTTTTGGTACCCAGTAAAAAATTCTGACCCATCCACAAACCAAAGAACCGTCACAGAAGTTTCTACTTTATTGACGTTCTGACCTCCTGCTCCACTGCTGCGGGAAGTTTTAAAATTAAGTTCTTTTGAAAAGTCTTTCATGGTACAGATGGATAGATTAAAGAATAAAGATAAAGGATTATAAGCCTCCAGCTATTATTTTACGGAGTTCTATTCTATTTATTTTACCGTTTGGGGTTCTTGGAATTTTTTCGATGAAAACAATTTCTTTGGGCTTATGGAAGTTTTTTTCAAATGGAATTCTCAGGATCTTTTTTCTCAGATCACCAGATTCTTCTCCTTCCAAAACCAGAATCAGTTTCTGTCCCAGCTTTTCATCTTCCAATCCTAGAAATACCGCTTCGTTGGGAATTTCTTTTTTTACCAGAGCTTCCAGAGTTTCAGGGAAAATTTTTGCGCCTCCTGAGTTGATAACGTTATCTATCCTACCCAGAAATTTAAACTGCTTTCCGTTTTTAATTTCAACTAAATCATTAGTCTGCAATTCTTCAGCGTTCACATTGGGAGCATATATTTTCAGACATCCTCTTTCATCTGTTGTAACAGAAACGTTTTCAAAGGCTGTAAAATAATCTTCCTGTTCCGGCATCAGTTGTTTCAGTGCAATATGTGAAAGGGTTTCAGACATTCCGTAGGTTTCAAAAATACGGTTTGAAGTGCGGGAAAGCAGTTCTGTACCCTCCATTTTTTCTTTCAGGCTTTCGGAAACCGAGGCTCCTCCAATAATTAAATTTTTAATCAAATGCAGTTTATCCAGTGAGCTTTCTACCTGAAGCGGCGTCATTGCACAGAAATCAATTTCTTCTTTCAAATCTTTTACCGGATGTAAAGACGGGTCTGAAACCATCAATTTTAGCTTTCTTTCAGCAGAACGAACCACCATCATCTTTCCTGAAATATATTCTACCGGAAGGCACAATAATGCTTTATCCCCCTCTTTTAAGCCCAGAAAATTACATGTCATCACCGCAGAGTTCACCATTTTCTTTTTTTCGATTGCGAAAACTTTGGGTGCTCCTGTAGAACCGGAAGTCTGTACGTTTACGGTATCTCCTTCGGAAAACCATTCATTGAGAAAATTTTTGATTTTAAGTTCGAAATCCGTCTCAAAGGATAAATTATTAATATTGAGATTATTGAAGTCTATCAGCATGATTGGGTCTAATAAAAAGCGATGTAAATTTAAAAAAAACTTTAAAAATTTCTTGTATCTAAAGAAAAAAGCTGTAAATTTGCCTCACCAAAATAAAGCAGACCTATAGTGTAACGGTAGCACTCCGGTTTTTGGTACCGTCAGTCGGGGTTCGAATCCCTGTGGGTCTACAAACCATCCTTTTTCAAGGATGGTTTTTTGTTTTTAAAACCCTAATAATTTAAATTTAAACTGGATGGCAAAATTATCTTTAAACTTAGGCGTGTTATAGTAGCCTACTCTGTAAAAGAATCCCAGATTAAACTGTGATGATAGGAAATTGTTCCATTCCAGTCCTACTTCATTATAGAGATGATCCAGCTTTTTAAAATCAAACTGATGGAATTCCGGATTTTTCATATCCCCAATTGTTCCTCTGTAAATCAAATCAAAACTGGATACATTCTTTCCAAAACTTTTGAAATACCACGGCAGTCTGTGTGTCAGATAAGCACCTACAAACTTGTCGTTATAGTATTTTCCGCCCTCCATTGTTGCAAAACCAAGATATGAGGTAAGATTGAAATTCAGTCCCCCTCTTCCGTTGCCCAAACCGTTCATCGTAAAATTTTTCCAGACAGGTGCGTCTCCGGTGACAATACCTCCATACAGCCTTACTCCTGTTACACCTAATTTTGTTTTAAAATTATGGACGAATAATGCGTCAAATCTGCTGAAATTAAAATCTCCACCAAACGCTTTATATCCCTGTTCATAATTCAGATAAAGTTCAGGAAGATTCTGTTCGTAAGTATATTTTCCGCCGGGTGTCATAATATTCTTTGAGTTGGGTGAATATTTTAAAGTGATTAATGATGATGAAATATCAAAGCTGTTTCCCAAACCTTTAAAATTATAATCAAATTTTGATTCTTCCTGAGTTCTTTTCGCAGCAACATTGATGGTTAATGCATTGGTAATATCATTTTCATAGCTGACTTTGAAACCTTCATAGCCGTAAAATATACCATTGTTTAATGCAATTCCGGAATTCATTATTTTCATTCTGAAATTCCATAAGTTTTCAGAAAAACGGCCTGCCGCCATGACATCGTTAAAATATTCGACTCTGAAGAAGGAGTTTTTTTCCAAAGTAGTACGGATATCTACTCCAGCCCCATATTTAAGCTTTTTATCGTAAATACCATAGGCAAAATAAGCGTCCGGAGAAATATACTTATTAAAATTTTCATTCAGTTTGGCTCCGGCTCCAAGTCTTATATGCTCATATTTGTTGTATCCGATCAATCTGGCCAGATCAAAATCTACCATGCCCAGTTTTATTTTTCCTTTAAGAAGCCCAGCGAGTGCTTTTGCTTTCTGATTGAGCTTATACTTACTGCTTAAACTATCAATTTTGGTATACGTTGCCTCTTCACGATTGGTGAGATTCTCGGTACGGTACTGATCTATCAGCTTTCCATCTGAATTTTTCACACCAATAGTATATCCTTTAAAATCTTCCGGTTTTTCTTCAATTGGTGTTTTAAAATCAAAATAATCTGCGGTAACAAAGGCGTAGCTTCCGAATCTTTTCCGGTTCTCTTTATCTGCTTCTTTTTCTTCTTTGGTTTTGTTTTTATCCTGCTTATCATCATTGTCAAACTCGGTGGAACCCATCTTCAGTTTATAGTTTTCTTTCACAAGAAACCATTTGTCCTGAACGGGTTTCCAGATACTTGTAATACTCCCTTCACTTTTAATTTTACTGTTACTTTCAATTTTTTTCAAAGCGTAGGTGTCTTTATCCACATAGAGATATCCGTTGAATTTTCTCTGTTTTGCAGACTGTTTATCACTGACCTGACGAAAGCGGATGATATAATTCTGCCTCCCATCAATATCAATAGAATCGGTCAGAAAGAAGCGGTACAAATTTCTGTTTTCTTCACGGATCTCTTTTGGGATCTGATTTCTGTTCGAACGGAAAGCCATTAATTCATAAATAGGCTCTTTTATTCCCGCAATTTTGTTATCTAAGATATTTATTTTTTCTCCGTATTTCCTGGAATACAGATTTTGAGAGGCTCTTTCCCACAGGAAAATTTTACTTTCTCCAATAAGCTTCATCAGATTTACAGATTCTATGGAATCTTTTTTCTCTGTAGCTTTCATAGGACGTTGCGGCAATTTTTTAAGGGAATCTATGCGGTTGGCGATGTATGCGTTATAAGCATTGATACTGTCTTCATCAAAATCCAGGGAAATTTTCTCGTAGGATTTAAATGAGTAAGATTCTAAGCTTTTGGGGGAATTTTGCTTATAATTTTCGTTCACTTTTCTCAGAATTTCCAATGCTCTAGGGTCGCTTTTATCTTCTAAAACGATGGCTTGAATATTTTTAACGTTGGGATCAGATTTGGTTAAGAAAACCTCCATCACCTTATCAACCACAACATCATCATCATTGAATCCGTTGGCAGAAACCTGCACTTTTCTGCATTTTGTTTTGATATTCAATATTCCTGATGCATCTGTTTTACCAATTGTCTTATTGTTGCAGGAAACCGTTGCATTGGAAACGGGCAGCTGGTCGCCGGAATTTTTAACAATAATCTTTGATTGCGAGAAAAGACTAAAATAGCCGAATAATAAAAAAAAGAACAATATTTTTTTCATACAGTGGTTTTGGTTCATAGATGTTAGTTTAGTTATTTCTTTTTTATACCCTGATACGTCTCATAAAATGACTGCCTGATACATGGGCCGGATAAACTGTGGCAAAAAAAGTGCCGTCATTACCTTATCAGATACCACATTTTTACCATATCTGATAAAATCTTACGATATTCACACTAACTCAATAATATGTCTGATTAAACATATGAAATTATCATAACCTATCACTAATGGAATAAAATTTGAAAACGTAAAAGGATATGCTTTGTAAAAATCACTGCTAATCTACCAAAAACACTATTACAATGAAAAAAGAATTAGAGCGTCAGAAAAAACCAAAAAGAAAGAAAATTGTATTAGTAATACTGGGAATCCTATGTCTTTTAGGGTTTATTTTCCCGTTTCTGCTGAATATTTATCTCAAACATAAGTTACCGGACCTGATCAACGAGAAAACACCTTACCGGATTAGTCTTGAAGATTTTGATCTTAGTCTTTTAAAAGGTAATATTTCGGCTAATTCCATTACAATCGGTACAAAACCGACCCAGGACCCGGCAGTCACTCAAATTTCAGGGGATGTCAAAAGCCTGCAAATAGAGAACTTCAGGATCTGGAATGCTGTTTTTAACAAAACTTATAAGGTGGATGATATTAAGCTCATTGATCCCAATATTCAAGTGGTTGCCGGCCGATCAAAAAAGAAAAAAGATTCCACACAAAAGAAAATAAATTTCGGTATTGAGAATATTTTTGTTCAAAACGGGAATATTTCGGTAAAAGGAAATGATAAAAAAGATCTTTTCACAGGAAAGAATATCAATATCAACCTTACAGACATCCGCCAGAGTCAGGATGCTTCCAAAATTCCGGTTGCCTTCAAGGATTTTAAAATTGATGCGCATGATGTTCTGATTACCGTCAATGAATTTTACAGGATTTCTGCTTCTAAAATTGATGCAAAAAACAAGCAGCTTCGCGTTTCAGAATTCCATCTGAAGCCTATTGAAAGTCCTGCGTTGTATAATGCAAAAAATGTTTTTGATCTGAAAATCAATCAGCTTACTGCGGATAATTTTACGATTGACAAGGATTCTCTTATCGTACAGAATGCCATATTCAGCCAACCGAAGCTGATCGTGACTTCCACCCATAAAAAGACGGTGAAAGAAAATCCTAAAGAGGTGAATCTGAAAATCGGCATCAAAAATCTTGATTTTCAACAGGGTTCTGTTCTCATTCAGCAACAGGATAAAACGAAAACGGCTTCTGTAGATAATTTCCGTGTGAATCTTCAGGATATTGTTTTTGATAAAAATACGGTGAAAGAAAAAATACCTTTTGCCTTTTCTACGCATCATATTGAGTTTGAAAATATTTACTTTAAGACAGATCCTTTGCAGGCGGTAAGCATTAAAAAAATAAGTTCCGACAATTCTGATATTTTCATCAGCGATGCCCGCTTCAATGGCATTGGAAAGAGTAATACAAAAGATGTTTTTAACATCAAAACAGAGAAGATAGAAATCCTGAATAATACGTCAAAATTTGTAGGACAGCAGCTGCAACTCAAGCTTGATGAAATTAATGTATATGCTCCGGACATCAGTATTACAGCGGCCACCCATAAAAATAAATCTGCCAAAAAAACTCAAAATCAGCCGCCTGACCTGATGGTCAACCTCGGAGCTCTGAACATTATCAACGGAACATTCAGCCAGGAAAAACAAGGCATCAAAAAAATGAAAGTCGGGAATTTTAATATTAAGCTAAATTCTGTAACAGCTGACAAGAATACGCTGAAGGAATCCATCCCGTTTCAGGCAAAAAGCCACATGATTACCGCTAAGGCCATTGACGTGGATGCAGGAAAATATTACAGATTAAAAGCGAATCAAATACAAAATACGGGAAAAACAACCCAGATCAGCAATTTTGCATTTCTTCCCAAGTATTCCAGAAATCAGTTTAACAAAATGATTGCGGTAGAGGAAGATCTGTATACGATAAAGGTGAAATCCATGAATATTGTGGATAAAAACTCGGTGATAGGAGGTAAAACAAGCATTGATCTCGATCATATTATTTTTGACGGTGTAGACTGTAATATTTACCATGATCTTGCACCGTCGGATGATATCGGAGTGCGCTATATGTTCAGCAAAAAACTTCGTGATGTCAAGTTTCCGCTTTACGTAAAACAGGTTGATATTAAAAATTCAAAATTAACCTATGAAGAAATTGCAGAAAAAGCACAGATTCCCGGTAAAATTACCTTTGATCATTTCAATGCGAAAATTGCCAACGTAAACAGTGCGAAAATGAAAGGAAAGCCCACCTTAATACAAGTGGATTCTGATTTTAAGTTTTTCGGGGATGCGCCTACAGATGTTCACTGGCAGTTTGATGTGGCCAATATCCATGATGATTATGCCATTAACGGGACTATTAAAGATCTTTCCGTAGAAAATGCCAATCTTTTTGTACGCCCTTACCTGAATGTGAGCCTTGACGGCAAAATTAATTATCTGAAATTCGATTATAAAGGGAACAGCAAAAAAATCGGGGGAAATTTTTATTTTAAATACACTGATATGCACGTGAATTTCATGAATAAAAATACAGGTAAAGAGAGAAAAATCCTGACAGCCATCGCGAATATTTTTGTAAAGAATGATTCGAAAGGTGAACCGGATCATATGGAGGTGGATAAAGAGCGTGACCCCAACAAAAGCTTTTTCAACACATTATGGCAGGGCATTATGGAAGGTTTGAAAAAATATTTAATTTAAAACTTAATTCAAAAGAATAGTAGGTTTTTATATATTTCCATCCGAAAAAAGAATCCCTGTGAACCAACAAACCACCCTTAGTCTTAGTAAGGGTGGTTTTTTATGGATTTTATCGCTGATAAATTTATTTCAGCACCATTTTAAACAGTAAAAATCAGATATTATTTAAAGTTTCACTAAGGCTATCTTCTTTTCCAAGTCCCAGTTTTGTTTTTATCTTTGTTTTGTATACGCGGATACTTCCTACTGTGAGCTTTTCAAGGAGCGAAACTTCTTTAGCCGTAAGATCCAGTTTGAAATAGACACACAACTGAAGTTCCTGGTCCGTAAGCCCGGGATATCTCTGAGAAAGATTTTCTATGAATTTTCTGTTTTCATTTGAACTCTCATTAATCAGATCGTTATTCTTTTTGTCGATCATGATCAGATTATTCATTTTCAGCTGCAGATCTCTCAACACTTCTTCCGTATCTACATTCTTTAATTTTTTTATCTTTTTGATATTATTCAGGAACTCTCTTTCTGTTTCTGTTTTTAAATTGAGATTAAGATACAGATTGTTGATTTTCTCGTTCTGCAACAGGATATTTTTTTCCAGGATCTCCCGCTCGTTTTCAGAAATTATTTTTTCTTTGGCAAAGAGTTCTTTTTCTTTATCGTGCATGATGTCTTTTCTTTTCTTCATTCTGATGAGAAGGGAAGTGATGATAGAAAATAGAACAACCAGAAGAATCATGCCGATGAGGAAGTACATATTTTTTCTTCTTTCATAGTCAGATTCCTGATTGGCAGATTTAATCAAATATTGATCAGCAAATTCCAGATTGGCTTCTATCTCAGCTCTGTTCCTGGTTTCATGCCTTTTACAGAGTTCTAAAAGACGCAGGGAAACTTTTTTCAGACCCGGAGTATTATCTGTTTTTAAATAGTAATCCTGGAGAATACCGTTAAGCCCAATTTCATTTTCAATGGAATGCACTTTCGGCTCTATCTTTTCCAATGACTGAATAATTTCCTTCTTTGCTTCAGGATTGATGATTTGGCTTTCATATATTGACAGTAAACATTTGGAAGAGCTGATCGTCATTCCATAGCTTTTATTGGGAATCGAGAATGTAAATTCGGACAGCAGCAGTTCTTCGGCTTTTCTATAATTTCCTTCCTTCATATAATACTGCGCAAGCCCCTCTTTCATGTAATTCAGAAAAGTTTTCTCATTATTATTGAGATTGGGTTTGTTTCCAAGAAGCTGAATGGCTTTTTCCGTTTCGGTAATGGCAGACTGCAGCTGGTTCAGCTTATCATAACAGGCTCCAAAATTATTATACATGGAAGCGATATACAGTGTTTCATTTCTTTCCTTGAAGATTTCAAGAGCTTTCTGAAAAAGGATCATGGCATCGTGATACTTTCCTTCATTGTACAATACTCTTCCTTTAAAATGATAAAGATGTTCCAATGAATATTTTTCTTCCATATTTTCGCTGGCCTCTATAGCAGCATTAACGTACTTCAAAGCCCAATCCGGAGCCGTTTTTTCAAAATAGGCAGCCAGATTGTTATTGCAGATCATACTAATATAGTCGAATCTGCCGTTATTAAGTTTCATAAGTTCAAAAAACAGAGGGATCTGCTTTTGTTTGTCTTTACTATAAAGCACCAGCCCCACCTGCTTACTGCTGATGAAGTATTTTATATCCCCACTTTTTTTATATTTTTCGTACTCTCTGTTGGCTAACCTTTTTATCTCTTCCGGATTATTTCTTATATCATGAGTCATCTCTTTGCCTATAGCAAAAAAGTAATCATTTTCTTTTTTAGGATTGATGCAAGAAAGTATAGAAAACAGAAAGAAAAGAAAAATAGATCTTATTCTTTTCATCAAAAATTACGTTGTGATAGCAATTTTACAAATAAATAATTAATTACAATAGTGATTTAGTATAAATAGCATTTAGTGTTAAAATTAATAATACAAAAAGGTTAACACATTAGTAATCAAACAAATCTATGATGGAAAATTAATATTTTACTCTAAAAAATGCGTATATAGTTAATAATAATTAATGCTCTTTATTGAAATAAGTACCCTAAAAAAAATAACAGATTATAAATCAGCACAATAGTATTTTGCCCCTTATTTCATCCCCGAAATCAACAATATGATTAATGTAATTTATGGACAATAACAGAATTAATACATCAAAAAACGCAATCACTTAAAAATCAACACTATATTATTTATTAATTAATATTTTACCTTTAAATAAAACAATAGAATTAATACTAATTAATATAAAAATTTATTGTTTTACAGCTGTTCATAAATATTTTTGGGCAACAAATCTAAAAAAACAGAATTTTATTAATCTAAAATTTTCAAAGACTCATTTTAGACAAAGAATATTTTTAATGAAAATAGACCTAAAGGAAATTAATATTGGACAACTTCTTAAAATAGAAACGGAAGAAAGCGGTATAGAAATGGGCCGGATATGTAACTTTTTGAAATGCACAGAGCAAGAGGTTATCAATATGTATGCACAATATGAAATTTCTACAGAGCTCCTTTTAAAATGGAGTAAGCTGCTTAAGTATGACTTTTTCAGACTGTATTCGCAACATCTTATTTTTTATGCACCACAGAAAGATATTGTCAGAAACCATACAAAAACGAAAAGTCCGCTGCCCAGATTCAGGAAGAATTTGTACACATCGGAAATGATCAAGTTTATTCTTGAACTGATACGGACAGAAAAAAAGAGCAAAAAAGAAATTGTTGAGGAATACAATATTCCCAAAACTACTTTACACAAATGGCTTAATAAGTATTAAACAAATAGTATAGAAATAAAAAAACACTAAAAATCAAAATTTTTATTATATGAATGAAATCTATTATCTTCGGAATTCTAACCTTTTCAACGTCTCTCCGTAAATAGGATGGGATCGGTACCATAATTCCACAACTCACATCGCACTTTATTACAGTGCTTAGCTGAAACCATGAGCTGAAGCAAACGGCAATAGATCTGCTTGCGCTTTATACTCATGATCTACCTGCTATCTGTTTTCAGAATTTCTGTGAAAGTTTTGAAACCGGATATTTACCGGGGTTATTCCGCTATGCTTTTTTTCAAACAAAGCTTATGAAAACCTAATAGAAAAGACGTATCAATAATGAACAAACTAATAAAAAATGGGTGTAAAGCAAAGTAGGCCTGCCTATAAAAAAATATATGAAGACATGCTGAGGATAAAATTTCCAGACAAAAGAAAAGACTGTGAAGTGATCCTTGCCAAGACTAAACTGACAGATTTTGACATTCTTCACATCGAAAGCATCCTCTTCAAAAAAGAAAAAAACGATGTACGAATGAAAGACAAAAGACACAGGTCTTATGACATCGATACCATTTGTAAGATTCTGGCTTACCAAAAAGCCAACGAATTAAATAATACTCAGGTGGCAGCCCGTTATGGGTTAAGTAGAAATACAGTGGCCAGTTGGAAAAAAAAGTTTCTTTTAAATTAAATTTTATGTGAAAAAAAAATATCAATATGCCGTTTTCCCTGCCCTTCTTATCATCTGTTTATTTTCATTCATCTACCTGCCCAGACAGGTACGCCAGGCAACGGGGATTTCAATACTATCATTAGCCAAAATGACTTTGATGATGGTAACGGCAGTCATTTAGATTCTGATGAAAGATACAGTTTCAAAACAATGGACTGTTTTTAATAAAGATAAAGTCTGATGTTTTTAGAATCCATGGAAAAAACTATTTACAGACTGTTTAGTTGTTTAGTTAGGTTAGGCAGCCCTTTTACAGGGCTGTTTTTTTAATTGTATGTATTTCCTGAATCCCATGATTCAGATTCCTTACGATCCTGTCATCTAAAAATAAGAGCCAATTCATTCGAAAAATGTCATCTTTAAAGAATAATGCTTTAAAATAGAGTAAAATTAAACTCCTGAAATCATGGACTTTTACCAATTCTCTATTCAAAAACATATACTTTTTACAACAAACCTCTTGCCTGTAAAGAAAAAAAGCGTAAATTTGCACCACCAAAATAAAGCAGACCTATAGTGTAACGGTAGCACTCCGGTTTTTGGTACCGTCAGTCGGGGTTCGAATCCCTGTGGGTCTACTTGTTGGGACAAATCTAAAAAGGAAAGATTTGTCCCTTTTTTATTTCCCCGAATTTCCCTCTCTTTAGCATATATTAGCTGAACTGCTGAATTCACCCTTTGGGTTCGATGCTTTTCTCCGTCAAATACCAGCTTTTCAGGGAACATCGAACTAATAATTTGTCTTTGTTGTTCGATATCGCCTTCTACATAATATCTGAAAAGATTTATGATCTTTCCAAGCTCGCTTTTCAATAGCCTGCTGATCTCAACATTCTGATCTGATAAATGACTGAGGTCAAACTCCAATCTTTCGATTTTAGCATGGGTATCTTTTTTAATAAAGCTATAATCATCATCTTCCAAAGTACCGTCAACTTTTTGAATCAATGCTTTCTGCAATCGTGCGTTCAAATCTTCAACCTGTTTCAGCATCTGTTTTCTTTCAGTATTCTGTCTTTTGGTTTTTGAATGAAAATCTTCAATAACAGTTTCAATAAAAACCTCTGACATTCCCGGTCTTGGAAGTAGTTCTGCTAACTGTCTTTCAAAAGCTTCATTCACCTGCGGAGCACGAAATCTAACACCACATTGCGAAGAACAGTGATAATAATAGTAATACCTTCCCATTTTTCCTTTTGAGGCACTCCCGGTCAACATACGTTCGCACTTTGGACACTTTAAAAATCCCCGTAATGGCAGGTTGTCCATAGAAACAATTTTTGGTTTAGTAAAATCACGTTTTCTACCGTCTAATACATCCTGTACCTCCCGGAATTTAAGCTCACTGATAATAGGTTCATGAAGTCCCTTTACAAAGTACGCTTCTTCATCCTTAAAAGCGGGAATAAAGATCTTACCGCAATAAATGGGATTTCGGATCGCTGTCCAAAAATTATTCTTACTGAACCGCGACATTCCTTTAGCCTTTTCCCTGACCATTTTCCAGATCTGATTTGTGTTGAAACTGTTTTCTAGTATCTTATCAAACGCCCAGGTAAGGATTTCCGCCTCCTCTTTCTTAACTGCAATATATTTTTTATGATCTTCTGTGATTTTGTTGATATACCCCAATGGTGCTGTACCCATCCAGCGGCCTTCTTTTCTCGCCCTGCGCATGCCATAGAAAACATTTAATGCTCTGCGTTCATTTTCCACTTCCGGGATTGTCAGGTAATTGGACAGCATGATCTTGGATTCAGGAATGGACATATCAAGAGGCTGCTCTATTGCCTGCGGCTCAGACCTTAGCGAGCGTAATAGATCTATGGTCTGATACGCCTGTGAAGTATTTCGGCTAAAACGGTCCCATTTGGTAAATAGGAGCAGCGTGAAGCTTTTAATATCCCTCTGTTTCCGAAGGGCTATAACTAATTTCTTCCATTCCGGTCGGTTGAAAGTTTTTGCTGAATAATCCTCTATATATACATTTCTTACTAAAATTTCCTTCAACTCACAGTATCTTCTCAACCGATCTTCCTGATCCCTTAACGAATACCCTTTATCGGCCTGCTCATCAGTAGATACACGGATGTACAAGTCTGCAATCTTTCCCATAATAAAAGTTTTTGGTGAATATTGGACATTAGTCTGTCTTATCATAAAGATACTGATTTACTGCGATATCCGCAATTTTTCGCATAAATTGAAGTATGATTTCAGCTTCTTCAATAGAGACTTTTGTGCCATGCTTTCCAAGTATACTAACCACTTTTTCTGGAGTCAGTTTTTTTGAATATAGCCTTTCGTTTTCATCCGAACAATTTCCTGTTTCCATCGCAATATTATTTTAATACGGTCCTTAAGCTTGTGATTCGTGGACTAACGCAATAAAAATATGCGATGATTGTATATTGTATTTTTATATTGCACTCTGTGGCTTCTGTTGTCCTAAATTTTCCACATTGAACAGTATTGATTATAGTTAGGAGCTAGTCGATAAAGCATAAATTCATATAATTAAAATGGAAGAATTCAAGTTTTGAAATAAATTTTGCTGATCGCCTGAATAATTAGTCTTAAATACCATTCACAAAGAATTGAAATTGTATCTTTACAAGTTGAAAATAGTCAATTTTTGTTTATTTTACACAAGTAAAAATTAATATGAATTTACCTGAAAACATTGTAAAACCATTCTCGCAAGGTCTAAAAAAATTAGGCTTTGAAGGAGATAATTTGCTGTTTTTGGTTGACGAACACAATCTTCCTGATCCACTTCTGAAATTCCACTTGGAAACAGCAAAGGATTTGGGAGCCTCTGCCGTATATTTTAGATTACAACTAAACGGAATCTACAAGCCACAGGTATATCTTTTCGATTTCACAGAAAAGAGTCTTAACGAAGAAGATAACTCAATTGCAGATATCCAAACTAATATTTGGAGCAGTGGTGAAGTACCGTTAGCTTGTTTCTTTTTCAGTACCGAAATAAAAATAGTTGATTGTACAAAACACATAACCAAAAATTTCAAGCCGGAATACTTAATATCTAATTTGAATTTGGTGGGTAGAATCCACGATCTTTATAATGAACAGTTTTCCATAAAAATTAAGACTGGCCTTTTTTGGGAACAGGAAGAAGTAAAAAAGAAATTCAAGTTTCAAAATTCTGCTTATGATACTTTAATAAAAAATATCAGAAGCGTAAGCGAGAGATTAAAAACGGCTTATTCAGACTCAGCTTCTTTAATTAATAAAATTATTGTTCAGGCTATACTAATTAAATATTTAGAAGAGCGTATAGATACGAATGGTAATAAACTATTGTCAGAAAAATATTTTAAGAAATATAACAAAGCAAGTACTTTTAATGAAGTATTGCGTAAAGGAAAATTTGTTGATCTGTTGATTGATTTGAATAAAGATTTCAACGGAAACGTGTTTAGCTGGACCGAGACTGAACAAAAAAAATTGCAATCCTTAGATTTAAACATTCTTGCAGATTTTTTATCTACTGACAAAACAGACATCATCTCTCAACAGGGTGAATTCAAGTTCGATTTAAGATATTTTGAATTTAAATATATTCCTGTAGAGTTAATCAGTCGTTTATACGAAGAGTTTTTAGGAGAGGATAAACAAGAGAAAGGATTATACTATACTCCTTCCCACCTTGCTAAGTTATTGGTTGATGAGTGTATTTCCCTGAAGAAATATGAACAAATAAATCTTAAAGACTTTAAAATATTAGATCCTGCTTGTGGTTCGGGAATTTTTCTGGTAGTTGCATTTAAACGATTAGTTCAAATCTGGCGACTGCAAAATGAAATGAAGTTTCCTGATATTAAGGATTTAAAACCTCTGTTGAAAAATATCTATGGAGTTGACAAAGAAGAACAAGCGATAAAATTAGCTTCTTTTAGTTTAAGCTTAGCGCTTTGTAACGAGTTAAATCCTATAAAAATTATTAATGAATTACGTTTTGAGGACTTAACCGAAGAGAATCTTATATGGTCAGATTTTTTCCAATGTGATTCTATAAGAGGTAAAAAATTTGATTTGATAATTGGTAATCCTCCATTTGTACGAGGTGCCATTTCCAATTATTCCAATAAATGGCAATTGGAAAACAATAGTGTTACTATACCACAAGGTCAAATTGCCTTAAAGTTTTTATCAGAGGCTTTAGGATATTTAAATGAAAGCGGCTTATCATGTCTGATTATTAAATCATCAGGACTGCTTTACAATAGTACATCCAACGATTATAAAAGAGCCTTGTTCTCAAATTATAACATTGTACAAATTTTTGACTTTACTGCTCTAGCAAGAAATAAGTCACTTTGGGACAATGGTGCAGATGTAGCCTCCGCAGCGGTTTTTGTCAGAAATGAAAAGCCGGATTTCAGTAAAAATCTTTTACACCTGACTTTTAGACGTACAATTGCCACTAAAGAACGAATATTTTTTGAGATAGATGATTATGATTTTCATTTCGTAAACAGACAAAGTGCTATTAACAATGAGTTTATTTGGAAAAATAACCTACTTGGAGGAGGAAGGATTAAGAATCTGATTGAAAAGGTAAAAATTCTACCTACCCTCAATGATATTTTAAACGATAACAATAGCATAATTGAAGAGGGATTTGAAATTGGGAGTAAACAAAATTTATCTCCCGACTACATATATAACATACCATTTTTAACAACAAAAGGTATTGATGAAAATGGCATTTCCTATGATTTATTATCTCCTATAACAAAACAAATTAAATTTTCAAAAATCCCTAAAGAGCAGGCTTTCTTAGCTCCTAATCTAATAATTTGGGAAAATATCGGAGAGAAGCGATTTCCAATATTTCTCAATGAAATTTCTTTTTCCTTTAAAAGAAGAATGGTTTCTATCAAATCATTAGATAATGATAAATCATTTTTGAAACAAATCTATGATTCTTTTGAGAATTATTACAATTTCTATAAGTTTTGGCTTCTTGCAACAAGTGCTGAAACATTAATCAACCGAAATAATACGTTTCTCTTAAAGGATTTAAAGAATATTCCTTTTATTCCAGACCACTCTATTTTTTCTGATTTTGATTTAAACATAATTAATGACTGTATTAATTTTCAGCAAGATTTTTTTATCTATGGTGAGAACTCAATTACCACAAAGTCGATTAGTAAAAAAGATTATATAGATTTTATTATCCATTATGGTTCTGAATTTTCGAAAGTATTAAATATGGTTTATGGAGAAGATAACGGACAAAAATTCAGGTTGAGCGATGTCGCAGAACTAGATAACTCATTAATAGCCGCCGTATTTAAGTTTGATGCTGAAAATATTAGGCCCGCCTTTCATAAAGACTTATCAAATCTTAATATTGAAAATTTAACAGATAATGTAGTTTCTGAACAGTTGTCAATAAAAAGGATAATTAAATTGTACCCACAAAAGGATACGATTGTTTTTATCAAACCTAACCAATACAGATATTGGCTTTCTCTTACAGCATATCGTGATGCTGACAAATGTTTCTCCGACTTTTCAAATGCAGGTTTTTAATGATAGCAGAGGATAACATATTCAATTTTTCTCAACCTAATGTTGCACTTCCAAAAAATAGGTTAGTCAGTCTTGCAAAAGAATGTATGGTAGAGACTGTGGTAAATTTCAAATCTTATTTAAAATCCGGGTTTCATAAGAAAAAGAAACTAAGTGAAAACGATTTGACTCAACTATACACTAAGCAAGCCCAAATACTTATCAGAAAGAAAGAATATCCATTTAATATTGAGGGACAATATCAGGATGTTTATAATCTGAGTAAAGGCTTTTCAGATTTTTTCTTCTATCCAAATGAACAAGATGTAGAACTTTCATCATTATACTCTGTGGAAAGTAAGAGGCTTCCATCACCTGAGAAAAAACGAGAAAAAGAATATGTGATTGGTGATAATAATAACGGAGGGATAGAAAGATACAAATCTGAAAAACATGGGAGAGGATTATTTGAATGTGGTCTGCTCGGTTTTATAGAAGACAAAGATTTTAAGCATTGGCATACTACAATTAATGATTGGATTGGCGATCTATCTATGCTAGATAAGACAAATTGGAAATCCGACGAAGCACTTTCAGAAGTAGATAATAATACTGACTACTCTCTTTTTAAATCTATAGCTCATCGAGCATCAAATGATATTAATCTTGATCATCTATGGATTGTAGTAAATTAATTCTGATTTAATAAAGGGAGAGTTTTCCAAGTTGTTAGGTTTAAAGGAACTGTTCAGCTCATAATTTATATCCAATGGTATGGTCTGTCTTTACGGTTTAAATAGCAGAACATTTCCTCTTTTCTAAGTTCCGGAAAAAATTTTATAGCATCTTCTATTGCATAATTGGGAAGAAAGAAGATTTCATCCTTTACTGCTTTTAAAACCTTTTCACGTCCATAAAAGCGTACGATCTCATCAACCTCTTTTTGCCCTCCTCTTTCTATAATACGGGTGATAACTGCAACATACATTTTTTGCCAGTCCACTTTATTTATATCCGTATCCCAAAAAAATTTGGCGTGCAGATTTGGTTTTAACACATTGTTTACAATATTTTTCATACTATAAATGTACTGAATTTCATTAGATTAAGCAATAATTATCGGCGAAAACCCTTACCTTTTCCAGGTGGTTTCTTTCCATTTTCCTGTTTAAGTTTTATCTCAAATTTCAATTCAGGATTAACAGCTGCCTTTTTTAAACGCTCTGACATTCTTGGCCAATTGTTCTCTTTTCCTTTCATCATTGAAACATCAAAAGCCTTATCAAAATCAATATTGCCAAAAAAAGACAGTGCATAAGCAGCCAAAAAATCATGACCGTCATATTTTTTCTCATATGCCTGAAGATAGTCTTTAAGTGATTTCTCTTCCAGAAGAAAATACATGTCCACAAAATCTTTTAATCTTTTTCCACTCTGAAAAATGGCATGGAGCTTCATCGCTCCTATATCCTCATTAGAGATCATTCGAATACCTTCGCTCATTTCTATAGGATTTAATAAAGGATATTTGTGGGTAACAATATCAACCTTTATATCATTGATATGGGTAAGTACTGTATTGGTAAAAAGTCTGCTTTCCGGAATGACTGCACCATACTTTTGATTCAGGTAATAAAGCATCTCCTGTGAATCAAAATCTTTTGTGGTGAACAAATCTATATCTACTGATTTTCTATGTCCTATTTTTAGAGATAATGCTGTACCTCCAACTAAGATGTAATCTTTAAATTTTCCATCTTTCATTAATTCTTGGAGTAGTTCCCACATTTCTCTACTGACAGTTTCTTTGTATAGCATAAGGAATCATTTTTTGGAAATTTATTCCTGAAAATGATTTGCTTATCTAAATTGGAAGTTACTGTCCTCTTATTTCCTTCATTGTCTTAATTATGATAAATATCCCACTTTCTTTAAAAAAGTGGTTTATTTCTGTCCTGATATATCTTATAGATCGTTTCCTCAAATTCTGTAAAATGATGTTCAATGATATTGTCCAGATAAGCATACATTGTCAGCCTGTCAATTTCAAGTCCTGCAATCAGCTTTAAGAATTTCTGATGGAATTCTGGACGGATATATACAGTCCTCCCTTTGCTTGCATTTTGTTTTGGAATTTTAAAGAAGGTTTCAAAATATTCCTTCTCCGTTAGTCCCTGGGATTTAGACCTTCTGGTTCTACTCATAGATGATTGGATTTTCCCAGTTCCAGCCTTTAAAGGCGTATCAGGCTCCATAGCTAGCTTTAAATAATCGTCATCGCTTACAGGACGATCATTATCCGATATTTGTCCCGTTTGGACAGAGTTCTCAGTTAAGTTTTCCTTTTTCGTAGGATCTCCTGTTTCATTGTTATGATTAAATAGGTTTTTATTTTCCATAGGATAGCAGATTAAGTATTTGTCATTTTTTCTCTTTATGTTGTTAACCTTATAACCTTATGTATTATTATAAAGCCAGTTTGCTATGACGTTATCATTTTTACAAAACATTTAATTAACATTATTTGAGTATACCAAATTGTAAAGTCATCATGTCAGCGTGTAATGATTGTATCTTCATATAATTTTATGATTTTTATTTGTCAGCAATATATAAAGCTATAAAGCCAGCGATATGACAAATTAAATACATGAATTCCAGTATTACTGTAAGGCTGTATTGATGGGCAGTATTTTTCCTTTTCTGTCCTAATAAAGTAGGCATTAGATTGATTTGTTAAGAAACGAAAGGACAAATACGGCCACTTAATTCCAGTTTACATCCTCACCTTATTCGCTTTGCTATCTTCTGAAAAATAGATGATGCAAAATGAACTGTAAGCAATTAAATTCCATAGGGCTGGAAGAAGTCCTCGCTTTTCTCGGACACCTTCCAACCCGACAAAATGACAAAGAAGCATGGTATATCAGTCCTTTTGGGCCTGAATCCCATGCCTCTTTTAAAGTTGACAGGCCGAAGAACCTCTGGTACCTCTTTTCAGAAGGAGCGGGCGGCACAACGACCGATTTTATCCAGAAATATTTCCACACATCGGTAAAAGGAGCCCTGGAATGGGCATCCGGTCAAAATTTTTCTTCTTTTCACCAGCAAACAATGACACTAAAATCCAATCCTAATTACCGTATAGACAGGATTATGGATATTGCACATCCTAATCTTTTATCCTATCTACACCAGCGGGGTTTAAGTGAAAAGGTATATCCCTTTATTAAAGAATTATGGTTTACCACCAACAATAAACAGTTTTATGCGGTCGGATTTAAGAATAATTCTGATGGATGGGAACTTAGAAACGCATTCTACAAGGGGGCTTTACTTAAAAAGGATATTTCCGTTTTACCTTTCTTTTCGAATGCTTGGCCAATCAGTGGTAACGAAACTGGAAATAACATCCCTAACCGAAAAGTGGCCGTTTTTGAAGGCTTTACCGATGCCCTGTCCTTTATCGAAATGCAGAAATCTTTCGAGGGGGATCTGCTGGTATTAAATTCTACGGCAATGCTTAAAAAGGCTTTGACGCTGCTTGATTCCTATTCAGAGATCAGCCTGTTTTTGGACAATGATAAAGCGGGAACGCAGTGTATTGATACGATCATTGAGCACTTCCCCCATGCCAGGGACTTTTCCCTCCTCTATTCAGATCATAAAGATCTGAATCAGTACCTCGTAGCTAAAAGACAGCAGCATGATCATGAGACAATCAATACGCAAATAACAACGGCAGCGAAAAACGGGCATGCAGAAAAACAGGAATCGTGCAAAGAAGAAACAAACAGGATAAAAAAAGGTGTGCGCAGGAGAATGTAGGACTGCGCTTTTTAGCAAGCTTTCCGCAAAAGTTAGGAGCTCATTCGCAACTTTGAAGGTCGCTTTGCTCCCGACAAAGTTTCTACTTCGCCTAGCAGGGGCTTCAAATCTGATCCTGACGGATTAGATTTTTGAGGCTTTTCATAAAGCTTCGCTTCATGAAAATGGTCAGGCAAGCATAAGATGCTTGCTAGTGAAAAGAAAAGATATTCAGATATGAAAACTTCCATCAATTTTAAAGCTGTAAAATTTGATTCCGAAACTCATAATTTTCGGAAAAAGACATTTGATTATGTTCGAAAAGACCTGACTGCAAAAAATGAATATTGGCAAAAAGAAAAGATCTCAGATAGAATACAAAAAATTGAAGCCTATTGCAAAGAAAAGTCTGGCAGAAAATTACAGCGTAATGCGATGCCTGTCCGTGAAGCGGTAGTCGTGATTAAAGAGGATACCACCATGAAAGACCTTCATGATCTTTCCCGAAGATTGGAGCAGGAACTGGGAATAAAGGTATTCCAGATTGCCATCCATAAAGATGAAGGCCACTGGGATAAAGAATCCAAAGAATGGAAACCCAATTTACATGCACATCTTGTTGCCGACTGGCAGGATCTAAAGACAGGAAAGACACTAAAACATCAGTCTTTTCATTACTCCAAAATGCAGGATCTTGCTGCCGAGTGCCTGGGTATGGAACGTGGTACTTCTGGTTCAATAGGCAGGCTGGAAGCGGTAGAATTTAAGATACAGAAAAAAGAAGAGGAATTAAAAGGCCTTGAAATCAAAATACAGGAGATGACAGCGCAGCTGGGTTCCGGTAAATTCAATGATTTGGTCATCAAAGAAACCAATTTCTTAGGCATCCAGCAGATTAATATTGACAAAACAACCAGGAATTACGGGGATGCTTTCAGATTATATAATGTTGAACTTTTAAAAGCCAATAAGCAGCTGGAAGCAGAGAACAAAAGGACGTCTGAACTTAAAAAGGAAACAGAAAATCTGAAAAAGGAAATTGCTGATCAGAAAAGCAGAAATACCATACTTTTGACCGATCCCCATTTTTTTGCTATAGAAAAGAAAAAATATCGGGAATCTGTCCTAGATGCGCTGCAAAAATCTATCCGATATGAACGTTTGAAGAATCCAGCATTTAACAGAACGGATGATAAAAATTTACTCGCTGAAATGAATAAAATCTGTAACGAACTTTCCATTAAAAGCCATATCCCCTTTTCCGCTTTTGAGCAGATCTTTAAAACCGCTGAACTTGCAGCGGGACTTTTTTCACTTTTAAGAATTGGTGATGCCGCGGATTTAGAACCAGAATACATACCTGCCCTGAAGAAAAAGAAAAAGAGAAGACCTCGACTATAGAGGTAAATTCTGAAATGGTTTTCTGCAAAATAACTACGTTTATATTAATTTATTATTATCAAATGCGCCCGCATAAACATTGAGGAAACTCAAATTTTCTCCAAAAAACATATTTATGTAAATTTTTTTATTTAAAATATTTTTTTCAGAAAATGTACATAACCTTGTAAATATTTTTTTGAATTTTATAGTCATAACTTGCTGATTTTGTGTGCTTGTCAATTATTTTTTTGAATCGTTTTCTAAATGCTGTTTTAAGAACTCGAAATAAGATCGAACGGTTAGATACTTTGAATAGTAATAGTCCCTTTAAGAAATGGCGGATATTCTTAGTATTAATTCTTAAAAATGATGTTGTCTTAAATTAACCTTATATATTAATTGAGCTATGTTAAATAAAGCATATCTAATTGTCTCCTTGTTCTTTACTGTTACAGCTTTTGAGTCTGTAAAAGCGCAAAATCCGCTATCTTCTGTCCCACAGCCCAGTATGCAAAGCCCTGACGTGTCCACACTGGGAAAATTTGGAAATATTCCCATATCTCCGTTTACGGGAGCCGCATTGATATCAGTTCCAATTTTGGATGTGCAGGCCGGGAATAATAAAATCCCTATCAGTCTAACGTATGATGCTTCTGGGTGCAGGCCGGATCAGCGCCCGTCTGTTGTTGGACTGAACTGGTCTCTTCAGGCGGGCGGCGCTATTCAAAGGCGCGCCAATGGGGAGTATGACGAAATATATGATGTATATTTCAAAACCGGAAAATGGAGCTACATTGAAGCTGGAAGGCAGTTAAACGCTCTTGATGACTGGAAAACATCCTGGAACAAAAATTCAGATCGCGCTCCAGATGAATTTGTGTTTAATTTTAACGGAATCACCGGAAGTTTTTATCTGGACCATGAGAATAAATGGTCGGTGAAGAGTAAAGATGATCCTAACATCAAGATAGAAGTTCAAACTACTAGCAACTACAAAATAGATGCAATTAGCAACTATAGCGTTTATGATGGATATACATTGGGAAGGACTTACACCGGTTTTGCCCTGACCATGAGCAACGGTATAAAATATATGTTTGGTTATGATTTGACAGCTATTGAATTCTCCTTGCCCAGTTCGCCAACTTATCTTCCTGATGAATGGTTTACAGACGCCCCCCCGATGGCCAATAATGAAGGCTGGATGACCAATGTTCAGAGCAGCGCATGGCAGCTCAGCAAAATACTCTATCCTGAAGGAACCAGCATTGATTTTAAGTATAAGCGTGGTTATGCTCCTTATATGCCTCTGTATACTGAAATCTCGGAGGGACCTGTTGGTGGTATGGCGGCCGGATCTTATTATACCACAAGGATCAACCAGCCGGGAAATTATATGGTCATGAGTTCCATTCTTACTCAAATAAAGACCTCCCAGGGAGTAACATGTGATTTTGCCAGCTCACTGACAAAAGACCTCCGATGGCCTTTTAAATCCAGTTACCAAGACTTCTTTCCAATTGGAAAAGTTAATGGAGAATGTTTTAAAATTGATGATATTACTCTCAGTTCCGGCACAACGAAGGTGAAAAAATTTTCATTTAAGTATATTGAAAAGTCAACAGAACGTCTGAAATTAGAAAAAATTGAATCGGTGACCCCTGACGGAGTTACTGTTATTCCCTATTATTCTTTTATTTATAATGATGTTAAACTACCGGCATATGCCTCGGGACGTATTGATCACTGGGGGTATTATAATGGCAAAAACTATTGGATGGATAGGACCGTAGCTCCTTCTGAGCGCTATCCCAATCAGAGTCTATACAGTCAGTACAGATCGCCGGATACAGCACTGATGAAGGCCGAGATGATCAGACAGGTCAAATATCCCACAGGCGGTTACACAAATTTTACGTTTGAACCGCATACTTATTCATCTGTTGTGCTACAGTCTCCAAAAATTAGTTTAAAAAAGAATGCGACCAATGCTTTTGCAGGTGGAATGAGACTGAGAAAAACTGAGGATTTTGACGGTATCAGCTCAAAACCCAATGTTACTGAATATTTCTATACCAAGGATTATCTTGGAAATGGAACGCTTTCCAGTGGTGTGCTCAATGGAGAACCAGTATACTATGAAGAAGGAAGCGGATTGCAAGGGCAGCCATATAAACGTTTCAGCAGTCTTTCATTAAGTTATCTGAATAATTCAAACGGTAGCCATGTTACGTACAGTGAAGTTACCGAAAAGACAATGGGTGGTTACAGGATAAGAAAATATAGTAATAGCGATAACGGCTATTTAGATAAGGATCCATTTGCGCAGTTCTTAAATCAATCACAGAGCTCACGTTATGAACAGAAGCTGATATCAAGTGTAGACTTGGAGCGTGGCCTCATTTTATCGGAACAGATTTTTGATGATAAAAAAAAGAAAATTCAAAAAACTGATTATAAGTATAACATTGACGCACTGCGCTATAACAAATATGTTAGAACAATGCGGAACGTGGGCCCTCCGACATTGGCCGCTATCAGCAATGTTTCCCTTCCAATCTATACTTTCGTTCCATATCTTACCAGTAACCTTGTCACAACTTATGGACTTTCCGGGGATTCTACAATTCTGAGAAAAGAATTGAGCTATAATTCGCTCAATCTTTTGCAAAAAATAAAAAGTTACGATCCAAGAGATTTTATCAACGAAACGGTGTATAAATATCCTTGGGATTATACCCTGCCATCGGCAACAAATAACATTACTACTAATATTGTCTCAATGAGAAATGCGAACATGCTCGCACTTCCGGTGGAAGTATTTTCTATAGTTGATAAATCAGGGAGTAGAAATATTGAGGGCAGCAGTTACTTCCAGTATATGAAGGGCAAGATCAATACCATTTATAAAACTGCCCTGTCCAAACCGCAGTCAGAAGCTACTTTTAAGGGTGCTTACACAGATTCTGATCAGGTTTTCAAGCTCAATCCTGAACTTAGGTTAGAGCAAGACATAAGCATAATGGATGTTTATGGAAATCCTCTAATGATCCAGATCAACAAAGAACCAAGTATCTGTTATATATGGGGCAACAATGGGCAATATTTGCTTGCTGAGGTAAAAAATGTGGTTTATAACGATATGGTGAAAGCGCTCGGCGGGGCCGCTATTGTTACCCAGCTAAATAATCCCACCACTACAGAGACAGTTGTAACAGATAAGATAAAGGCTTTAAGGATTGCTTTGCCAGATGCCGAAATCACGAGCTTTACATATAAACCCCTTATTGGGATTCTGAGTAAGACCGACCCGAAAGGGATGGTCGAAAGTTACGACTATGATAGTTTTGGCCGACTTGCAGCAATCAAAGATAACTCGGGCAATATAATAAAGACTTTCTGCTATAACTATCGTAATCAGCCCATAGACTGTAACGGACAAAGAAAAATTCCGATTAATGCAGCCGCCGTATCTCTGGCCTATATGCAGCGTATAAACGGGTCGGGCACGAGCCTATGTGAATCATTGAATAGATCGGAGTACTATATTCTGAATCCACTGGATCAGCCAGATCCGCCCATTATTGTTGGAACAATATTGTGTAACCTGGATGGTACCCGTGCTTCCTCAGGTTTTTATTCCAGAGGATTATCCATAGCATATGTTGGGACAAATGGTACAGTTGAGAGTATACATCAATGTTCAGACCAATGGGGGGAGATTGAGTTGTAGTTTCGGTGCGATATAAATGCACATCGTTACACTTAAAAAAAACATTATGAAACCAAAGTATATAAAATATAAGAATCCAGTCTTTTTGCAGACTTTGGATGAAGTTCGAAATTCATTACCTTATGGAATTTTTAATAGTTTAGTTTATCAATTATCAAAATCATACATTACTAAGGCAGCATTGATCGCCTGTGGGTTAATATTGGGATTGAAGGTGTCCTCACAAACACCTTCAATTATACCAGATGACCTTGAACTGAACATATATAATGACCAGACTGAAATTAAGGCTCTAAATTCCATTAAGCTAACCAATGGTTTTTATGTTCCTGCCGGAAGTAATGTAACAATCGGTATATCCCAGTTTCCTTCGTTTAGCAGTAAACCCACCGGGGCTAGGAACTATATCTTAACCAGAACATTTCGAATACCCGGCGTAACCGCACAGACATTAAATCAGCCCCGCAACATAGGTGACGAAAATCAGACAGTGCAATATTTTGATGGGCTTGGCAGGAATATCCAGCGCGTAGAACTGATGGCTAGCCCGACCTATAAGGATATTGTTCAATATCAGGAATTCGATATTTATGGCCGGGAAAGTATTAAATATTTACCCCATGTAAAAAACGCAACAGGTGATGGTGCATACAGTCCAGATGCCAGGATCGATCAGATGATCTATTATGCTAGGAATGGGTCATGGGATCAGCAGGGGGTCAAAACCGATTTTCCATATGCTGTAACTATTTTTGAAAACAGTCCTGCGAGTCGTGTGCTGGAGCAGGGTGCGCCAGGTAATGGCTGGCAGCCGGTCATCATGGGGGTACCAGGTGGGGGACATTCAGTTAGATCTGATTACGGTTCGAATGTGGAAACAGCTACAGAGATGGTTAAACTCTGGACTGTGGATTATAATGCGCAAGGGATTCCCACAGGAGCAAAAGGGACAGGGAAATTTACCAAAGGTAAGCTGAGCAGAATTACGGTTAAAGATGAAAACTGGGTTTCTGGTAAAGCTGGTACTGTAGACGAATACAGGGATTCTGAAAACCGTATCGTGCTCAAAAGAATATGGAATACCAATCCTCAGACAAAAGCGGAATATCCGCTTGACACTTATTATATCTATGGTAATTTTGGCAACCTTTATTATGTAGTTCCGCCAGCTGTTACAGCCACCAGTTTTACGGAGCTTGCAACAGATCCAAACTTTGATAAATATATTTATGCCTACAGATATGATGGACGCAAACGAGTTGTAAAAAAGAAAGTGCCAGGTAAGGGTTGGGATTATCTTGTTTACAACAATAATGATAAGGTGGTGTTTACCCGCGATGCCGAGCAGCTGAAAAAAAATGAGTGGAGCTTTTTTAAATATGACGTTTTTGGTAAAATAGTGCTAACGGGGGTAGAGACCGGCCATATGGGCGACGATCATGAAGATCTACAAAAGGCATTAGCGGAATTTACTGGTCCAAACTGGGAAAATCGGGGTACAGTACTTGAAGGCTATACAAACAATACAATCCCACAGAATACCAATAATATTACTGTTAATCAGGTAAATTACTACGATAGCTACGACAATATCCCCGGGATTCCATTTACAGCACATGCTTCATATAGCAAGATGTTAAAAACTTTACCAACAGTGACTAAATCGCGGGTATTGGGAACGACTACTTGGCTGTGGACAGTGAACCATTATGATAACGACGGACGTATAACAAATATTCAGAGCACCAACCATATCGGTGGTAAGGACGAAATAACAAATACATATAATTTCCCTGGGGAACTTGTGAAAAGTGTCCGTGTGCACACTCCTAAGACAGGAGGGAGCACAACTATTGTCACTAACAACACATATGACCACATTGGGAGATTAACTTCTTCAAAAGAAAAGATCGGGGAGCAGGCCGAGGTAACTTTAGCATCAAATAGTTACAATGAAATTGGGCAATTGAATACAAAGTTCATGGGGAAACTGACAACCGAACCAGGGTATGTTGACACGACAATTTATACCTACAACGAGAGGGGTTGGTTGTCCAAAAGTATTTCACCACGATTCAGTCAGCAGTTAAAATATCAGGATGGAACGACCCCACAGTGGAATGGAAATATCAGCCAACAGCTGTGGAACGATAATGAGAAGCTGGATGCTACCGCCAAAGGATTTACCTATAGTTACGACAAGATTGGTAGACTCACTGGAGGGACTAATGGTCTTTCCGGAACAGCAGGTATTGCCGAGGTTCTTGAATATGATGATATGGGTAATATCAAAACGCTTAAACGGGATGCACTCGCCGTAACAGCTTATACATACAATGGAAACAGATTAACGGGTCTAACAGGCGGTGTGTCAGGAAATTACACCTATTTTGACAATGGAAGTGTTAAGACAGACCGTATGGGAATGTCATTTTCCTACAATTATTTAAATTTACCACAAGTTGTCAGTAAGGCCGGAGTTAATATAACATTTTTATATGACGGTTCGGGAGCAAAATTGCAAAAGCTCTCTACGATTGGAGCAACAAACCCCGTGAAGACTACGCGTGATTATGTAGATGGTATTGAATATAATAATGGTGTTATTGATATTATACATAATTCTGTTGGTTACGCGCTTAAAAGCGGAAATAACTACATTTATCACTATAATCTCACCGATCATCTTGGTAATGTGCGGGCCACTTTAAAGAGGGGCAGCAGTGTTAAAATTGTTGACATTGTTCAGCGCGATAACTATTATCCCTTTGGTAAGCGTAAAGTTGTTGCCGGCGGAAATAATAAGTACCTTTATAATGGAAAAGAGATACAGGATGAGTTAGGTGGTCAATATGATTATAGATCAAGATTCTATGATGCAGAGATCGGCAGGTGGAATGTGGTTGACCCGATGGCGGAGAAGATGCGCAGGCATTCTCCTTACAATTATGCATTTGATAATCCGGTCAGATTTATAGACCCGGACGGTATGGAACCCTTTGACTGGGTAAGAACAAATGGAGGGTCCGTACTGTATGACAGTCGTGTTATTGATCAGCAGACTGCTACAGAGTTATATGGTGGTAAATACCTCCCCGTTGGATTTAAATATACATCTTCTGCAGGGAATAATATAGAACTTGGTGAACACGGTTTCTTTAAATCAAACCAAGAAGTGTTCAATTCCCCTGATTTAGGAGAAGCGGAAATAATGTCCGGGCCCGTTGACCATTCAGGTGCAATCATGAAGGGAGGATTAGTTCTCGCTGGAGGCATGTTGATGGATGACATTACAGTTATCGGTATTGGAGACGATATAGCAATCCCCGGTGTGTTGCTCGCTGCAGGAGCAGGTTCTATATTGGGAAAAATGAGCTATGAACTTGATAAAATTAGGGCAAGAAGAAACGCTGGGCCCGAAGGATTTCAATATGCTTTAGTAGCAAATGCATCCGGTGATTACCCAATATTTACTAGAGGAAGTGCATCGGAAACTGGAAAACAGAGCCTAAAACAAGGTGAGGTTTGGAAATATGGTGAGACGACATCATCAGATAGATATAGTACTGATTACCTTAATAGCATTGGCAAAGGACTTATAATGGAACGTCAATTTTACGGGAATCAGATGCAGATAAAAGTAGCTGAAAAAATAAAAATATATAATTACTTTTTAATAAATGGACAATTACCTCCGGGTAACAAAATTTTTAGATAACATATGAATGTTTATATTAGTTTGACAATTGATTCACAAGGAAAACATAAGTCTAATTTGGTTGCTAATATCTCATCAAAAATGAAGGAATTTTTTGATAGTAAAAATTACGGGAATGATTTGTTAAATTATGGCATCGGGCTAAACTGTGTTAATCCCCCAAAGGGTTTTGAGAAATTTTCCAAACGACAATCTCCTAAATATATTTTTGATAAAACAACAATAAATAAATACACCGGTCAAAACCATAGAATGTATAAGTTATTTTTGGATGATATCACATTAACTCAAGATGAATATGAGAAGTTTTTATCATTATCTGATAAAGATAGCTTAGATATAGTTAGAAATAAGATTACAGATTTACTAGAAAATTTAGATAAATTACCAAAAAAAGTAAAAGATTTTGATAAAGACAGATTCAAATTGGATATGAAATTTTTTCTTGAACAATTTGTTTCAAATTCACTAGGATAGAATATTTTTTATTATTGAATATAAAAAAATAAAATTTTTGTCTTTTGTCGTCCGATCACATTACATGATCGGGCGGCAACATTTTTTGAATTTATTATAAGGTCCATTTATTAAAAAATTTTTGGATAATCTTTATATGAATTTTAATATAACTTTGGTAATTAATTTCAGTCCAAGTATTATTCAATCGAAACTTCTAAATAATTTTTCATTGAAGATGAATGATTATTTTCTGGATAAAGGTTATTGTGAAGATTCGCAAAACTATACTTTGTGAATTAAGTGTGTTTTTACACCAAAGGATTTCGTAGTCATTACCTCAAAATTATTCTTTAATTATTCAACGATTGTCTACCTTTACTTTACCAATTGCCACAAAGGTTATGAAATCCCACAAGCTGATCGATGAAAAGGAGCTGCTGTTAAAACTGCGGGATGGAGACCGCACAGCATTCGCTGAAATCTATGAGCGATATAAGGTTAAAATCACTATTCAACTTTTTTCATTACTGAAAATTGAAACTCTGGTAGAAGATACCCTTCAGGAACTATTTTTCAGGGTCTGGGAAAACAGAACCCACATTGATCCTGAAAAATCATTGGGCAGCTACCTTTACCGCATTGCAGCTAATCTTTCCTATGACCATTTCAGAAGACAGGCCAAACAACTTAAACTTGAATCATCAAAAGAGCTTTTTTTATCCCTGACAGCGCCGCACACTTATAAAAAAGAGCTGGACGAAGCACTCTACAGGCTCATTGAAGAACTTCCTCCCCAGCGAAAGAATGTACTTCTACTCTGTAAGTTTGAGAACAAAAGTTATGAGGAAACGGGTAATCTGCTCGGCATTTCCACTAACGCCGTAAAGGACCACATCATAAAGGCCAATAAATTTCTCAAAAAGAACAGCCATAAGCTAGCTGATTTTGCTGCATACTGCATCGCTATCCAACTATTCGAAAAATATTTATAATAATTTTTAAAATACCAGCTACCCGAATCCTGCAATTAGCCGTATTACATAAAAAAGAGCAGGCAGATGGAAGAGCATATCAGAGAATTACTGGAGAAATACCAGCAAGATACCCTAACACCCCAACAATACAGGGAGCTATTGGAATATTTTGGTAAGCTTGAACATGAGCAGATTTCCAAACAGGCCCTATATGATGCGCTTATATCTGAAAAAATCAAACACCCGGTAAGTGATTTTCAGATCCGAAAAGTAACGGATGCTGCTTATAATCGCATTGAAGGGCGGATGGTAAAGAAGCGGAATTTGCTCCTTAGAAAAATCCTTCCATATGCAGCGGCAGTGTTAGCGATTATTTCCATGTCTATCTATGCTTACCAAAGCCTTCATAGGAATGCTAGCCCGGAAATGGTATCAACCTATGGTGATGAAGTACTACCGGGGACGAACCGCGCAACACTGATCATAGAGGGAGGAAAAGCTATTCCCTTAAGTGAAGGTAAAACCGGGATTAAGGTGAGCAAAGACCAGATCTTGTATAATGATGGAACAGCTGTTACAGAAAAACATCCTGTACAATATGCCACACTTTCAACGCCAAGGAAAGGACAATATCAGATCAATCTGCCTGATGGAACAAAAGTTTGGCTTAATGCAGAATCCTCGCTTCGTTATCCGACTGCTTTTAGCGGTGCTCAGCGGCTAGTGGAACTTCAAGGTGAAGGTTATTTTGAGGTTGCCCATGATGCGAAACATCCGTTTATTGTCAAGAGTGGCCATCAAAGCGTAAAGGTTCTTGGAACAACATTTAACATCAATACCTATCCAAATGAACCGGGTACTGTCACCACGCTTTTGAGTGGGCGTATTGAATTGGAAAACGAAACTGGAACAATCCGCACAATACTATCTCCAGATCAGCAAGCGGTTTTAGCGAATGCAACATTTCATATCAGTACAGTGGATGCTCAGTTATTTTCGGCCTGGAAAGATGGGAAATTTAGATTCAAAGGAGCTTCAATTCAGCAGGTTCTGCGACAACTGGAACGATGGTATGATATTAAGGTAGATTATAAGGACATTCCTGACAGGGTAAAAATATACGCCTCTATAAGACGGGACAAAAAGTTATCAAGCGTACTGAGTGCCCTTGAAGAGATAAGCGGTATTAAATTTAAAGTTGAGGGAAGGAGGCTCTTGCTTATGGACTAAGATCTTGTTTCATATGTTTACTACCCATTAAAGCATAAAACCGGGGTGTTTCAGCACCCCGGATTATGCGGGCTAAACATGTATTGTTAGCAACAAACAGAATTATCTAACCCTTAATTACAAATGTATGAATTATCACCTTCTTTTCAAGGAGAGAAAACCTGCATTCCGCCCAAGTACTCTCTATTTGAAAAAATGCCGGGCAAAATATCCGTCCTGTATGAAAGTCATACTGATGACCCTACTATTATTTTCCATACAGATTTCTTTAAAAGTCTCGGCTCAGTCAGTTACACTATCGGTAAAGCAGGCATCTATGGAAAAAGTACTGGAAGAGATATCCAGACAGACAAAATACGGCTTCTCCTATACGGATCAGGTTTTACGTGTGGCAAGACCCGTTACCCTTACACTGCGTAATACTCCACTTTATGCATCCCTTAAGCTGCTATTTGAAAATCAACCCCTTGATTATAAAATCACGGACGGGATCATTGTTATTACCCAGAAAAAGAAAAATGACAGGGATATTCCTGCTCAGAAGACCGCTGAAACTTCCATTACCGGAAAAGTTATGGGCGAAAACGGGGAGCCCATCGCCGGGGCAACGGTAAGGGTTAAAGGAACGGGCCTACTTGTGATCACTGACCGAAATGGCCGATTTAGCCTTCCCGATGTAAAGCCGGATCAAATGCTGCATATTGCCTATGTGGGATTTATTCCTGTGGAAGTCCCGGCAAATCCCACTGTCACCGTGACGCTGCTTAGAAGCGAGTCCATACTCGATGAAGCTGTTGCCATTGCCTATGGAACAACAACCAGACGGTTTAATACGGGATCGGTAGCTAAAATCTCTGCCAAAGAAATAGAGAGCCAACCCGTTTCTAATCCTTTGGCAGCGATGATAGGCCGTGTGCCCGGTGCGGACGTGATCCAGAATAACGGCGTACCCGGATCTACTTTCTCCATTCAGATCAGGGGTAAAAACTCACTCGCACAGGGTTCAGAACCGCTGTTTATCATTGACGGGGTGCCCTTTGCACCCGGCAACACCAATATTGCCATGCAAAACTCTGTTTCCAACGGTTTAAGTCCCTTTTCCAGCATCAACCCCAATGATATCGAGAGCATAGAAGTTCTAAAAGATGCCGATGCAACAGCCATATATGGAAGCCGGGGTGCTAATGGCGTGGTTTTGATCAGCACGAAGAAAGGAAAAGCCGGAGCAACAAAGTTAAACATCCGTCATGGACAGGGATATAGTGACATCGCAAAGAAAATAAAAATGCTATCTACTCAGCAGTACATGGAGCTCAGGGAAGAAGCCTTTAGAAATGATAATATAACCCCATCTTCTACACCCGGTAATGATAGCTATGCACCTGACCTTTTATTATGGGACAAAAACAGATATACTGACCTGAGAAAACTGATCGTGGGACAGGCTGCACAAAGCATGAACACCGCTGCAAATTTAAGCGGCGGCAGCGACAAAACCCAGTTTTTAATCGGAGGAAGCTTTAACAGGGAATCTACGGTCTTTACCGGGGATTCAAGATATAAAAAAGGTACCGTTAATCTTAATATTAACCATCGGGCTCTTAAAGACAGACTTGAAGTCGCCTTTTCTGCCAACTACTCCCTTGAATCCAACCGTCTTTTTAATGGCAATGCGCTATACTATAGTAATCTTCCTCCAAATCTTCCTGAACTCTATAATGCGGATGGATCACTCAATTGGAGCCAGAATGGGGCTTCCTTCTATAATCCAATTGCTTTTACCCGGAAGGAATTTAACTCCTATCGTAAAAACCTGATCACAAGAATGCAGTTATCCTATTCAATTCTTAAAGATCTGAACATTAAAACGGCTTTTGGATATAATGACCTACATGCTGATGAAAGGTCTTACGACCCATTGTCTACCCAAGATCCTTCGGGCGATAATTACGAGGGCTTCGCACTATATTCCTCCAATTCATTTTCAAGTTGGATCATAGAGCCACAGATCGATTATAGTTTTAAAAGAGATAAGAGCAATTTTCATTTTACGCTGGGAGGAAGCTTGCAGAGCACTTTGAATGAAGCGCAGTCAATCAAGGCATCGGGTTATGCCAACGATCTGTTATTAAAATCCCTTGCGGCAGCGACCACCCTGAGCAATCCTTTCAACAGCTATGCACCTTATAAATATGCCGCAGCTTTTGCACGGATCAATTACAACCTGGACAATAAATATCTTCTGAATCTCTCAGGCAGAAGGGATGGATCGAGCCGATTCGGCTCAGACAATAAATGGGGAAATTTTTACGCCGTCGGTGCCGGATGGATCTTTTCAAATGAAAATTTCCTTTCCGGTAAAAAAAGTACCCTCTCATTCGGTAAGCTAAGGACAAGCTACGGAATAACAGGAAATGACCAGATCGGGAATTATCAGTACCTCGATACCTGGTCTACATGGCGGGCCTATCAGGGTAGTACAGCACTCTACCCAAGCAGCTTATTTAATCCCAATTATGGATGGGAGGTCAATAAAAAATATGAAGCGGCACTGGAAACAGCATGGTTTAAGGAAAGGATATTCTTTAATCTGGCCTTTTTTCTCAACCGCAGTGATAATCAACTTGTACAGTATATCCTGCCATCCCAGACCGGACATTTCAGTATCAACAGAAATTTCCCGGCCCTGATCGAAAATAAAGGCTGGGAATCTGAACTAACTATTAAGCTTTTTAACAAACAGGATTTTGGATGGGAAACCGCCTTGAATATAACCATCCCTAAAAACAGGCTATTGAGATTTGAAAATCTTGAAACTTCTGCTTACAGCTCGAGATATGTACTCGGAGAATCCCTTAATGTAATTTACCGTTACAAATCAATGGCTGTGAACCCTGAAACCGGGATTTATGATTTTCAGGATACTAATGGCGATGGGAATCTGAATAATTCCGATTATATAGTTTTAGGATCACTGGATCCAAAGTTTTACGGTGGCTGGTCGAATACCCTTCGATATAAGGGATTTTCTTTAAACACCTTTTTCCAGTTTAAAAAACAGACCGGAACAACCATCCTTAATGCCATCTACTCAAATTCGCAGAGCTTTCCGGGCATGATGTTCAATCAGCCGGACATTGTCATTGATAGATGGCAGAAGCCGGGAGATATAAGCACAATTCAAAAAATATCTGCATCAACATCGAGTGAGGCTTACGGCGTCGCGAACAATTATCTTATGCAATCCGATGCAGTTCTGGGTGATGCGTCTTTTATAAGACTAAAAAACCTTGAACTTTCCTATAATCTACCAGCCACGATAATACGGAAAATTGGAGCCCAAAACTGTACGCTGTTCTTTCAGGGACAAAACCTTTGGACGATAACAGGTTATAAGGGCTGGGATCCCGAAACACAGGGAAATATTTTGGCAATACCTCCCTTACGGTCTTTTACATTAGGGTTTACATTAAATTATTAACCGCATTACTTATGAAAAAGATAATACAACATTTTATAGCATATTCCCGTAGAGGTCTTACTAAGAAAGTATGGATCATTTGTATAATCTCAGCTTTGGGCTCTGTAACCTCCTGTAGCAAATTTCTTGATGTAGGGCAGCCGCAAGATCGGATTGTCGCCGAAGATGTTTTCAGCGACAGTGAGAAAGCCACTTCTGCTGTACTGGGGATCTATTCACAGTTTATGGGAACTTCATTATGGTATTCATCAGGTGGTATAACGATATTTACGGGGCTCAGTGCCGATGAGTTTTACAATACCAACACCACCAACTCTTCCTACAATGAGCTCAGGACGAATTCTTTGACCTCCAAAAATTCTGTACTGGATTTTAATATATGGGACAGGGCATATAAGAATATTTACCAGTCCAATATCTGCATCGAAAAATTGCGCGCAGCGCAGCAGCTTCCTGCGGGTGTCAGAAATCAGCTCTTGGGAGAATCACTCTTTACAAGAGCATTCATATATTTCTATCTGGTGAATATTTTCGGGGATGTTCCTTTGATCATCTCCACCGATTATGAGCTCAATACCGTAAAAGCGAGGGACAGCTCTGCCGATATTTACGCGCAGATCATTAAGGACCTTCTGGAGGCTGAAAAGTTGATGGCGGATGCCTATGTGACCGCTAACAGGGTACGTCCTAATCTTAAAACCGTTCAGGCACTTTTATCCAGGGTTTATCTCTATTCCGAGCAGTGGGATTTAGTCATTTCAAAATCCAATGAAGTGATACAGTCGGGTATATATTCGCTTGATCCGCTTAACAGGGTATTTTCAATAGAAGGAAATGAAACTATCTGGCAGCTAATGCCCGTTCAGCCTTCCTGGAATACCACCGAAGCACGCCAGCTATTGCCCCTGAGTACATCTGCTTCTGCGCTCGGACAGCTGGCACTGACCGATCATCTGATCAGCAGTTTTGAAACAGGTGATCTTCGTAAAAGTAATTTTATTCTGAACAAAACAGTGAATTCAACCCTGTACAGCTTTGCCCAAAAATACAAAGCGGTCGCCATAGGTACGGTTTCGGAGTATTATAAAGTTTTCAGGCTCGCAGAACAGTACCTGATCCGGGCAGAAGCATACGCCAGAAAAAATAATGTTGAGGCTGCACTAGCTGATATCAACACCATCCGGGCCAGGGCTGGTCTATCCGATATGACCGGAAATTCACAAGATATCGCTGCTATCATAGAAAAAGAGCGCAGAGCGGAATTATTTGCTGAGTGGGGACACCGCTGGTTTGATTTGAAAAGGACAGGACGTGCATTAGAGGTGTTAAAAGACAAACAGCCGGATATTGCTGGCACAGATCTCCTTTACCCTGTTCCCAATTCAGTAATTCTTTCAAATCCATTTATCACACAAAATCAAGGTTATGAATAATTTAAATTTTTTATATAAAATTTTTATGTTGCTGTATATAGCAGCATTATCTCTTACCGGAGCAAAAGCTCAGGTGTATGGTATCGGTGATACGGTTGAACCTTTTAATGCAAAGTATCTGGTCAACTGGAAACAGGACGAGTTTGCTTATAAAAAAGGGAAAGCCCTTATACTCGATTTCTGGGCTACATGGTGCTCCCCATGTATTGCCCAGTTTCCCAAAACAGATTCCCTAAAAAATAAATTTTCAGAAGATCTGGAAATTATGGCCGTGACAAGTGATAAAAATGCTGTGGTCAGCAAATTTCTAACAACCTATGAAAAGAATTTCGGCATCAAGGTCGCTTCCGTGACAGATGATCAGCTGCTGAAAAGATATTTTCCCCATCGGCAGATTCCCCATTATGTATGGATCAATAAAGAAGGGGTCGTAGCAGCTATAACAACACCGGAACATCTCAATGAAGAAAATGTCCGCAAGCTTATCGCAGGGGATAAATTATCGCTTCCTCTTAAAAATGAACAGGAAGATGTTGCCACCTATAAGGTGCTCAGTCCCCTTATCCAGATTGATGAAAGCCGGGGTTTTCCAGCACTAAAATCATACTACTACCTCGGAAACTTTCAAAAAGGAACGCAGTCGTTTAGTACTACTCCGTTCTTTGACAAAACAACCAACACAAACAGAATCAGAGCCATTAATCTATCTCTTTCAGGGCTCTATAAATTGGCATGCATTGGATTAGAAGATTTTCATACTAGCAGGGTTATTTATGAAGGAATTGCAGAGCATAAAAAAGATCATATCATAAAGAAAAATTATTTTTCCTATGACCAGATTATACCAGGGAATAATATTGAAGAAGCTTATGATAAAATGAAAAAGTTTCTTGATTTGGAATTTGGAATACGCTCAGAACTCCAAAACAGAGATATGGAATGTCTTGTTTTAAAAACTGGAAAGGGAATTAAATTATCACCTTTTAATTTAAAAGAAGAAACTATCGAAACAAAGGACTCCACAATTAGGAATAACTTGCCTCTTGAAAATTTGCTCAGTATATGGACATATGGAGATTCACCATTATTTCCCTTAGCCATCGTGGACGAGACAGGACTTGATAAAAGACAAAAATTGAGTATCGCCTTGCCATTAAAAGAAAAAACCGATTTAGAAGGAATGATCGCTGCATTAAAAAAACAGGGACTTATCCTTACCCGGGAATATAGGGAGATGCAGGTTATTGTACTAAGTAAAAAATAAGAATGGAGCTGCAAATTGCAGCTCCATTCTCCTTGTTATGGCTGCGCTTTTTTAGCCTCATAACGAATCGGTCCTACCGGAGCGCCGTTATTTTCACCATCATATCCTCTAGCACAGAGAAAATTATCCCCTGGACATTCAGCTTCCTGCTCGGCAATGGTCTTTTCTCCCAGATAACTGCCACCGGGGCTAAACCAATGCAATTCGGTTTGAGCAGTAAGTAATTCTGCTTTATCAGATTTTGTAAATGCAAAGGCTGCAATGGTGCCGCCAGCGATCATTATCGCTGCAACGGCTGTTTTTAGTGATTTCATTTTGATTGTTTTTGAGGTTACTATTTGGACAGTTTATCTGTCCGTAAAATGAAAGAAAAAGGCATATCCCGTGAGTATGGGCTATGGATTACTTTTTCTGTTCTGAATGGTTAAAGTTTTTTTAATACACCTTTGTAGGATACTGTATTAAAAGTAGTTACTGACTTTGCAGCTTCTACATTTTAACAATCCTATTTCGGGAATCACCAGACCTGGATTTATAATTTGACCGAAATAGTAAGTAGCTATTATGAAAAATTTTAGTCGTATCAAATATAGATTTAAGAAAAGCAATACTCCAAAAGATTGTTGGTACCATTCTAGAAAAATAACGTACTAATTCTAGAAAAGTTACAAGCTGTATTTCTTTAAATCCTTGAATTAACTGTTAAGTCAAATGTATATCTGATCCTAAAGACTTACAAAACATTGCTGCTCATTTTGAACAATTTGCGCATGCTTTTCTTAGAAAAAGAACAAACATTTTTTATTTCCCTTTAAAAAGTTTCATTGACAATCTGTTACGAATGTAGACGAACAAAAACATATGAAGCAAGATTTTGCTGTCTCAGAAAAGCAATTCACACCCCAGCTAAGTGTATTAGTTTTTTTTCACACTGTATTAGTTTCCTTGGACATCTAATAAATATGATAAATCCTAAGAAAGATTTTTAAAAAAAAATAATTATAACATATTGTATTTCAGATATATTAAATTGTAAATCTTGAATAACTCTACTATTGCTTAGATACTGCACATTTTTTTTTCATTTGAAGGTATTTATAAGCTGTCATCTTAACTATGATTTTTTTAAGTTGTAAAAAAAATCAAAAAAGAGGTGTGAATTTGTGAATTGAGACCGTGTAGTATCAGAAGTGTCTACAAAAAATTCGAATATGTCTACAGCTTTATTGCCCAATTTTACCTTTTTTGACCGCTGCACAAAAAAAATCCTTAACATGTGGATGTTAAGGATAAATTATATCGGTTAAAATGCGATAGAAGATTAATATAGAATATTCCTACTATTTGAGCTTACCAATCAATATTTCTATAAGTTTATTCTGTGTATTAAGCGTTTCTGTAATCTGCTGTTGATTCTTCAGAACCTGCTGCATTAACTCAGGAGAAAGCAGATTGATATTGGAAATAATAGAGTTTGAAGAATTTAATACCGTTGAATCACTGATAGTATTGTTATTAAATGTTGAGGGATCATCCTGTAATAATTCTTCGATCTCAATTTCAAAGAGTTCACATATTTTCATTATATGTTCATCAGTTGGCCTGCTTAACCCGGTTTCCCATTTGTGATAGGCTGGTTGAGAAACATTTAGCCTAGCGGCAACTTCATCCTGTGAAAAGCCCTTCTTCCTGCGTAACCTTGCAAGTTTGGTCCCTATCGTAGACATACTTTTAATTTTATGGCTAAGATATTAAAAAATAAATTATAACTGCGGTTATGAAATTCATAACCAATTTATAACCATTTTTTTTAGTGCATTGGTTTTTAAGAAATATTTTCACAAATAAAACCAAATAATTATTTCAGTAGAATTTATTACGACAGCTTTTGACGTTAGCAGTCCCTAAACTTGCAAAATAGAGACAGTTTATATAAAATAAAAAATCAGATATCCGTAAAAACACGGATGTAAAATATAGTGAAACAACCCATATCATTATATCTTACTATGGGGATATATTCGCTGTTAAAAATCTATAAACCAAACAACTATAAAATTATGAGAAAAACGATCTATGGTATGCTTTTTTTGTATACAACTATTCCAATTTTTGCCCAGGAAGTCCTCTGGCAACAAGACATAAAATCATCTACACAGGATTTCTTAAGTCAGGTCACAACGACCATAGACGGGCAGTATTTAATTACCGGAAGCAGCATTCAATCTCGGTCAGGCTCTGGGATATCAGACATTAAACAGAATAACGGCTATGATTTCCATTTAGTAAAACTAAACCAGCAGGGGGAACAGGTCTGGGAAAAATACTTTTCAGGACAGAATCATGATTACCTTGCAGGTTCCGTAGCCACGCAGGATGGCGGATTTCTCGTTTCTGGAACCACATTTTCCAGGAAGGGACAGGACAAAAAGGAAGATTCCAAAGGCGGCTCAGACATCTGGCTGATACGGCTTAATGAATTCGGTGATGAGCTCTGGCAGAAGACGCTCGGAACTTCCCTGGATGATGAGGCCCGCGCCGTTGTCCAGACTACAGATATGGGATTTTTTGTGGCTGGAAACATTCAGAATTCGCCAAACGGCACATCCAAAGATATTTGGATCGTACGATTGGATAAAAACGGCAAAATAATTTCGGAAAACATTTTGAGTGGTGATGGTTTGGATGAGTCTGAGAAGCTCATCCCTACGATGGACGGCGGAGCATTATTGGGAGTATATTCCCGAAGTAATACTACTTATAAAACTGGTGCTCCCGCCCCATCGTCAGCATCGTCTTATGTCAAGAAAACAGAAAACTATGGTGAAGGTGACTACTGGATCATCAAGCTGGATAAAAACGGCAAAGTAGAATGGGAAAAGAACTTCGGTGGAAAAGGAGATGACCATTTAAGAACCCTCTCCTTAACATCAAACGGATATTTAATCGGTGGTGAATCCAGAAGCGCAATCTCCGGTAATAAAACAGTAGAGATAAAGGAAGGAACGGATTTGTGGCTGATTTCCCTTAATAACAAAGGTGAAGAGCTCTGGCAGAAATCCTACAGTTTTGGGAACCGGGATATCCTGATGGGAGCGAGCGTGCTTCATTCCGCAGACGATAAATCTTCAAAAGGAATTCTGTTAGGCGGTTATACCCAAGCCGAGGGTAATTCGACATCTGATGATGAAAAGTTCTGGATGTTGTATTTGGATCAGGATGGTAATGAACAGTGGAGAAAGCATGTGAAAGGAGAATCTGCCAGAAAACAGGAAAGGCTCTCAGACATCAAGCTGAACAGGGACGGTTCTATTGTTCTTGCCGGAACCAGTGCAGAAGAACTGGGAAAAGAAAACTGGAAGATTGTAAAGCTGGGGGATAAACAGTTGGATCAGCTAATTGAGAAACAAGATATCAAAATTTATCCGAATCCTGTCTCTGAGTATGCTTACGTAGAAATTGGCTCCCAATTCGAAGATGCTGAAATTTTATTGTTCGACATGGGTGGTAGACAAATCCAGAATCTAAAAACCAAAAACAAAGTAACCAAGATTAATACTCAGAATTTAATTCAGGGAGTCTATCTGGTGACCATAAAAACAGATACGAATAAAACGGCGAGTGCCAAACTCATCAAAAAATAAAACATAAATCAAATGAAAAAAATCTTAATTCCGGCTGTGCTGCTACTCATAAGCTTTATGAAGGCACAGTCCTCAACTGGTACGACCCTGCCTAAGATCATCCCACCTTCACCAACGGCTTATGCCTTGGGAAATTACGGGAATGTACCGGTAGGACTTTTTACAGGATCCCCAAATATTTCGGTTCCGCTGTTTACTTATCAAACAGGAAATATCAATCTTCCATTAAGCCTTTCCTACTCATCAAATGGTATCAGGGTTGATGAGCTTTCCACCAATGTTGGTTTAGGCTGGAACCTGAATTTTGGAGGGGTTATTACCAGAATGGTAAGAGACAGGGCGGATGAATCATCCACGCATATAAAAACACCGGAACCCATAAGCGGTGCCTACACCAGTGCTGTAACCAATCAATTCTTATTTGCAGTAGGAGCTGGTTCCGACGCTCTGGATACAGAAGCTGATCTGTATTCCTTTAATTTCAATGGCTATTCCGGGAAGTTTTTTTATGACCAGAATAATCAGCCCCATATCGTAGACCAGCAGGCGATAAAAATTGAAAAAACAGGTCAGGGTTTTACATTGACCGTATCTAATGGTGAAAAATATTATTTTACAGAAGAGGAAAGTACGATGTACAGAAGCGTGGGAGGCGGTCATTCAATTCCTTCCGGAGCTGTTACGGCCTGGTATCTTACCAAAATTCAGCACCCTAATGGTGATGAAATCTATCTTAATTATGAGGCTAGCACGCTTTCCGAATATACCACCTCCCAATCCCAAATGTTAAGGATGTCTGTAGGCTATCCGGCAACACAGGCCGGCTGCCAGGGGTCAGGTTATTCAATGGCCCCCTCAACGGGAGCCATCGCGAGCAATACCATGCAGGTATCCGGAAAACGGATTCTTTCCATCAGCAGTAATAACGCGGCAGACGGAACCGTTACTTTTGAATATGAAACGGGTAATTCTGCTCTTGATGTAGATGGGAATGTAAAAATAAAAACAATCAAGCTTTTGGGCAGAAATGGGGAAACTATCGAGAGTGCTTCCTTAGCTTATCTTAATACTGCTAACAAAAGGAACTTTCTCAGCAGTGTTACCTTTAAAGATCCCCAGAAGAAATACAGCTTTGAGTATGATAAACCGCAGGATCTGCCTGAAAGACTTTCCAAAGGACAGGATCACTGGGGATATTTTAACGGTAAAACTTATAATGATAAACTTGTTCCTGCAAACATTCAGGATTATGGACTTTACAAGTATAATTATGGAGGTGCCGATAAAGAGCCTAACCCCACTTACTCAAAACTGGGAATGCTTAAAAAAATTACCTATCCTACCAAAGGCTATACTGAACTGGAATACGAAGGGAATACCTATTGGGGCGAAAAAACCATTTATCCGCCTCTTTTTACCGAATACCTGGATGTTGATACAGACAATCAAACCGATGATAGAACCCTTGAATATACCATTGTATCGGCAGTGGATCAAACCATTACAGTTAGCGCTTCGTTGCATGCGAATTCAATACAGGAGTGCGAAAGTTTTGCTGGTTCAGGGCACTATGCCGGATCAGTTCAGGTTAACCAGGGTCAGATTTATCAATTGACACGGGACGGAATCACAAAACATATTTCTTTTGGTGCCGTGGCCGGGGGAACATATAAGATTAAGTTTAATGCTACTTTTCTGTGCAGCAGTATTAATGGACGGGTTTCCTATTATAAGACCGCCCCACAGACCTTCATGGCCAATCTGGATACCGGAGGGGTAAGGGTGAAATCTACCAAAGATGTTGATCCGGTTTCAGGCGTTCCGGTTTACAAAAGATACCATTACGCCCATAAAGACGATCTTTCCAAATCTTCAGGAGATAAAGGAAACAGGACTTTCTACACCGATCTGGAAAAATGGGAAATTGCCTGTGGTGGCGGGCCGGGTTCAGGTGATCCCGGAAGCTGTACCGGTATCATACAAAATTCCAATATTGTCCTTTCTTCAAGCAGCCTGATGCCGCTTTATGATACAGGAACTATGAGCTGCCTTTATCCTTTTGTAACGATTAGTGAAGGAGGCGACAATTTTGAGAACGGAGGAGAAATGAAAGAATTTACCATCCGCAGAGATGATCCAGGTTCCAATGTATGGGGACCTAATGGAATCAGTAATAATCCCTGGACCAATAAAGGCTGGGATAATGGTACTGAAATCAAATCATTTATCCTTAGAAAAAACTCAGGCTCGTCTGCGTTGGATATTATTCAGGCGAAAGAAAATATCTATGAAAAAAATGATGCGGCCACCTTTGAGCTTAAGAATTTTTCAGGGAAGAAATTATTTGATCCGGCATGTGGAACCCTTCAGCATCCCTACACCTGCACCGCAGCGGACGTGGCTCTGCCCGGTAACAAATGTACCGGAAAGCCGGCGGGATTCTCTGTCAATCTTGAACATTTGGATAACCTCATTGTTAACGAGTACCGCAGCGTTTCCTACTGGCATTATTTAAAATCCCAGAAGACCACGGACTACTTAGATGGAATCCCGGTAAAAACAGAAACGGAATATTTCTATAATAATCCATCTAACTACCAGCTGAGCCGTCAGAAAACCACTTCTTCAGATGGCAGGATTAATGAAACTGCGTACAGCTATGCCCATGAAAAAGCAAACCAGCTGATGATCGGGAAAAATATGGTGGGAATTCCTCTGGAAACCGTAGCAAGCCAGACCATAGGAAGCACTACCAAAATCATATCCAAAACAGAAACGCTTTATCCTGCTTCATTACCTAGTGCGGAAACAGGAAACCTGATCCTGCCACGTTTAGTGAGACTTTATGATATGCCTAACTCTGCGGTAAGCACTGAAATAAAATATGATAAATATGACACCAGCGGAAATATCCTTCAGTACACTGAAAAAACGGGAGCACCTGTAGCATTTGTGTGGGGATACGGAGGTACCCAGCCTATTGCCCAGATAGAGGGTATAACTTATGACCAGCTTTCCGGTTTAGGAATCACCTCTTCCATTGTATCCGCTTCTGATCAGGACGCCTCCAATCCGGATGCTGAACCGGCCTTTATCACCGCCCTGGATACTTTCAGGAACCATGCTGCACTGAAAGGATATAAGGTAACCACCTTTACCTATGATCTGCTGAAAGGAGTAACCAGCATTACCCCTCCATCAGGAATACGGGAATTCTATACCTATGATGTCTATGGAAGACTGAAAGAAATCAGGGAAAACGATAAAAATGGAAATATTCTGAAAGAATACAAATACAACTTCAAACCATAAAAAACGCAACCTATGAAAAAATACTTAATATCAAAAATAATCCTGCTGCTGGGGTTATGTACCGCATCAGGACTCCTGCATGCGCAGTTAACAGGAACCGAAAACTATGTACAGTCCATTAGCTATCTGGATTCTACGAAAATCTCTGATCCATCCAAAAAAAGGATAGAAACCGTCCAATATTTTGACGGACTCGGAAGACCCCGGCAAACTGTAAATGTGAAAGGATCACCACTGGGAAAAGATGTGGTGACGGCTCTTACTTATGATAATTTAGGAAGACAGGCTAGGGAATATTTCCCGGTTCCGCAGAGCGGAACAACAGGTGGAGCGATCTATCCGCAAACTTCCGGGAGTGTTCCTTATCCGGTGGCTGATCCCGGAAATATCTACGCAGGAGAAAAGATCTTTTCCGAGAAGCAGTTTGAGAGCTCTCCCCTAAATAAAATTAAGCAACTGACCCAGCCGGGAAATGCATGGAGTACAAAACCCGTTCAGTACACAGAATCAGCGAACAAGCAAAGTGATAATGTAAAAAAATACGAAACGGTAACTTCGTGGCATGCTGCCAATAAGATCTATACTTCTACGGTTTCTCAGTCCTCTTTTTATTCTGAGGGACAGTTGTATAAAAATACAACAGCTGATGAAGACGGCAATAAAACCATAGAATTTAAAAATTCTAATGGGCAGACTATACTCCTTCGAAAAGTTTTAAGCACAACTGAAAACGCCGATACTTATTATGTGTATAATGAATATGACCAGCTTGCCTACATTATTCCGGCTGGGGCAGCAGGTTCTCCATTAAATACAACCACGCTTGATAATCTCTGCTATCAGTATAAATATGACAGCAGGTACCGCCTTGTAGAAAAAAAGCTTCCCGGAAAAGGATGGGAATATATGATCTATGATAAGCAGGACAGGCTGATCCTTACCCAGGATGCGGTACTTAGAACCACCACGAATAATTTTAATGCAAAAGGCTGGCTTTTTACCAAATACGACCAGTCAGACAGAATTGTATACACCGGATTTTTCAGTAGTACCGCAACAAGGGTGGAACTACAGAAGGCCGTTAATAATATTACGGTTAACGCAGCTAATAATGAATCCCGTTCTGATACGACTCCATTTACAACCCAGGAATTGACCATCTATTATACAAAGAATGCTTTTCCCACAAGTGGAATGACGGTTCTTACCGTTAATTATTATGATACCTATGCACCGGGGCTGGTTTCTGAAATTCCGGTCTCTATCTTGGGACAGAAAGTGTTGAAGCAGCCGGGACAAGGCACCGTAAAAAATACCAACGGCCTTGCGCTTTCATCCTTTGTAAAAAATATCGAAGATGTGGGCTGGGCAAGAAACTATAACTGGTATGATACCAAAGGAAGAGTGATCGGAACGTATTCCATGAATTATCTGGGCGGGCATACCACTACAGAAACAGAGTACGATTTTGGCGGTGCTATAAAGCAAACCATTACAAAACATAAAAGATCAAGAATAGATACAGAATTCCAGATCAAGGAAAGATTTATATATGATGGGCAAAACAGGGTTCTGAAACATTATCATCAGGTGGACACGAACCCGGAAGAACTGCTGGCAGAAAACACCTACAATGAGATCGGACAGCTGATTAATAAAAAAACAGGGAATACTTCAGGAAGTCCACTTGAGTCTATAGATTATGCTTATAATATCCGCGGATGGCAGACCAAAGTAAATGATCCTTCCAATCTGGGATCAAAGCTTTTTGCCTATGAACTGAAATATAATAATCCTCAATATACCAATAAATCTACCGGAAGATTTAACGGGAATATTTCTGAAGTGGACTGGAAGGCATCCGGTGATAAATTAAGAAGATATAATTATAATCATGATGCTTTAGAAAGGCTTAAAACCGGTATCTATTCTGAGCCTAATTCCACCATTCCGCAAAATGATTATTATAATGAAACACTGGCTTATGATATTAACGGGAATATTCTGAGCTTACAGAGAAACAGGCTTGTAGAAAACATGCCTTCCGCCCAGCTGATGGATAACCTGAGTTATAACTATACAGCTGGTAAGCTTAATTCTATTACTGATAATTCAGGGATTTATGGCGGTTATCCGGAAACATCAGGGAACCCATTTACGTATGATGAAAATGGCAATATGAAAAGCCATGTTGATAAGGGAATCTTGCAGATCGATTACAATCATCTTAACCTGCCATCGTATTTAAAATTTGATAAGGAGTATTATTCTCATGATAGCTGGGATATCGCCTACAATGAAAATACAAAGTATATGTATCGGGCGGACGGGGCTAAGGTACAAAAAATCCATACTTTTGGATCAGGGAGGACAAGCATTGAAACCACGAGAAAGACTGAATATTTCGATGGTTTCCAATATGAAGAAGGTGTACTGCAATTTGTTCCGACCTCAGAAGGTTATTATGATTTCGTTCAAAATAAGTATATTTATCAGTATAAAGATGATGTCGGAAACATCAGACTTGCGTATTACAAAGATGCTTCCGGAAACCTTAAAATAGATAGGACGACCAATTTTTACCCGTTTGGGCTGGAATTTGGAGGTGAGCTTAATATTGGCTACTCCATATCTCCAAATTATACTTATTCCACTCAAGGGCAGGAAAAGCAAAGGGATACAGGATGGAGCTCCTACAAATGGAGAAATTATGATCCTGCAATGGCAAGGTTCTTTAATGTAGATCCTCTGGCAGAAGATTATAATACTTGGTCGCCGTATGTTTTTAGCGGAAACAGAGTCGTCGATTCAAGAGAATTAGAAGGACTGGAGCCATTCAGCACCAAAAGAGAACAGGACCTTCCAGGCAACGAAATGGAGTTTGCCGAGATGATTGGTGGAGCTATTAACAGTGTAAGGGCTGCCGTTTCCAATAGTGTCGTAAGAACTGTGAATACTGTAACCAATGATGCAGTAAGAAATAAATATCAGGTAAATAGCCAGGGGCAGCTTGTTTTAGAAATTGGAGTGCCGAAAGAATCCTTTAAAGAAAAAGTAGTAAACGGCTCTTTTGATCTAGCAACTATTGCTATGGCTGCGGCCGGGGGGCCGGAAGGTGTTTTGATGAGCCAAGGGGGCAAAGCACCTATTATAAAAGGAGTTGAGGAAGTAAAAGCTGCCGCTAAAATACCGAGTATTGCGAGCCAACGTCAAGGTGCTGTAAGAAAAGCTTGGAAGGATGAAAAAAAATTAGTTGAAAGTGGAGAAGATGGTACTAGAAGATGGACTGATGCTGAAACAAAAGAGTTAAAAGAAAAAGGAAAAGTTAAAGGATATGTAGGCCACCACATTAATAATGTTAAGCATCATCCTGATAAAGCTGGAGATCCTGCTAATATCGAATTTGTTACTAGGAAAGAACATCTTCAAAGGCATAATGGCAATTTTAAAAATGAAACGACAGGTGATCTAATAAAACGTAAATAAAATTAAAATATGTATAATAAAGAAATCAATGAGCTTATATATAAGTTCTCAAATTTAGGATTAGATAACTCTAGTGATGGGGCCATGATGATAGGAAAAGCACCTCACAAAGGGCCCAAAGGGTGGTTAAATATCATCTATCCAAAATTAAATACTGAGGAAATTAATTTGTTAGAAAAAGAATTGGATACAGTATTACCTAAAGATTATAAAGAATTTTTAATGAAGTACAGTAATGGTGGTAATTTTATGTCTTCTACATTAAGTCTAGATGGTCTAAGAAGGCATATGACACGAGATCCTAAAGCAAATTCGAGGCAGCCATTTTCTATTATTACACCCAATATTCATGAGAGGCCTGAAAATGCAAAGGATAACTATTTTTTTATTGGGGGATATAGATGGGATGGATCTCACTTATATATAGATAAAGAAACCAATCTAGTGCATTGCTGTGAAAGATGGGATGCAACTTCAAAATTTCAGTGGAAATCTTTTGAAGAAATGTTGTTATCTGAATTGAAGCGTTTGTATCAGCTTTTTGATGACAATGGAAAAGAGATAGATGACGACCAATCAACACTTCCTTACTAAGGAGATAATTTCGACAAGAGAAAACGTCAAGCTCCAAATTTTAAAGATTATGCTTCGAAAATAACGCCTTGCAAATTGCAGGGCGTTATATTTTAAATGTAACACTTTTTACTAGCCAGTCTTCAACGATGCTATTTTCCGCAAATCACTTAACAAAAAGTTCGAATTCTGCACTTGTGGGTCTACAAACCATCCTTTTTAAGGGTGGTTTTTCTTTTTAGAACCAAGCCGTTAAAGACCAAAAAGAGCCATCCCATGAATGACTCTTTTAAATTTTGAAGCATTTATTTGCTCCTTGCATACCTTTTCTTCGTCTTCAGAAAATCAATCAACTCTTTCGGTCTGTCGGTCTGAATGATATTGATATTATGTTTAACAAACCATTCATACATATCAGGATTTTCGAGGACCAGATCATCGTTGTGCCCTGCACTTTGCTGCGGCCATAAGGAGTTTACCCAAACGCGGGCTCCTTTTTCCCGGATTTCTTTAAAATTGATCAGATGGCTTTCATCGGAGCCTAATGTCAGTTCAAAACCATACACTTCATAATGGTTCAGATACTCATTTATTTTGGGCCAGCCTTCATTATTAGCCAGCCGTACAATGGGCATGTAATGAATTTCGTTTTTAATGGCTCCATATTTTTCATTAAATTCCTGATACGTTGCAGTTCCTTTAAAAAGCACCTCATCAAGCAGATTTCTTTTCTTCAGAACGGGGTAAACGAGGTCAAAATAATCAAAAGCTTTATCCAGATTAATGAATATCTTTCCCTGCGTCGTATTCAGGATTTCTTCCAGGGTAGGAATCCGCATTTGGGTAGGTACTCCAAGTCCGTCTCTCAGGTAGAATTTTTTAATTTCTTCCAAAGTATAGTCGGAAGGTTTCCCTTTTCCGGTAGTGGTTCTGTCAATGGTATTGTCATGCATTACGATCAGAATACTGTCTTTTGTCAACGCTAAGTCTATTTCTACCATGTTAACACCTTTCTCAATCGCTTTTTTTACGGCCATAACAGAATTTTCAGGAGCTTCCCTCCAATCCGCTCTGTGCGCTACCACCATTATTTTATCAGAAGGAAATTGGGTCAGGGAAATACTGTTCTGCCCTAAAACCATTCCCGAAACCAGTACCCATGCGTACAGCAACCTCTTAATTTTCATATTTTAAGTTTTTTGATTTCAGGTATTCTATCAATTCTTTCGGCCGGTCAGTTTGTATAATATTCGCTCCTTTCCTGATCATCCATCCCCAGTTTTCATCAGGATGATCAATCGCTTTATCATCATCGTGCCCTGCACACAATTCCGGCCATAAGGCATTAATCCAGATCATGGCATGAGACTCGCGGATGAGTTTTAACAATTCGTCTGTTTTTGGGGTATCATCTTTAATAATCACTTCATAAGCTACAGGGCTGAATATTTTAGAAAAGTCTCTGATATATTCTGCAGGGTTAAGGACCTCATCTCTCTTATAAATGCTGTAGTCTTCCGGCCATACCATCGGCATGTAGATGATATGGTCCAGCTTGTTTCCGACTTCCTTTTTCAGTTCGGAGGCTTTTTTATTTCCTTTGAGGATAATCTGCTCTGTGGTTCCTGTTTTCCCGGTAAGCAGCCTTACGTCTTCAATAAAATCCCATCCTTTGTCCAGATTCAGCATGATTCTTTTCCCTTTTATGAGATTCAAGACCTCTTCCAGCGTAGGGACTTTTTCCCGGGTAGGCATTCCTGCTCCGTTTTTAAGAAATAAAAGCTGTATGGCAGCAAGCGGAGTTTCAGAAATCTCTCCTTGCCCCGTTGTGGTACGGTCCAGTTTTTTATCATGTATGACAATTAACTGACCGTCTTTTGTCTTTTGCAGATCTATCTCTACGATATCGACGCCCATTTTTATGGCACCTTCTATAGCTTTAACGGAGTTTTCAGGGTAATTCCGCCAGTCTCCCCGGTGGGCAACGACTAGGATTTTATTTTCAGGAATTCCTTTTTTGAAATAATTGGTTTGTGCAAAGGCCAGCTGGGTGATCAACAGGACCAAACCCAGACTTATTTTTTTTATATTTTGTAAATGATAATGGTTCATTTTTATAGTATTTAAAATTGAAATTAATATCCCGGATTTTGTTTTATAGCAGGATCTGTATTGATTTGTCCTTGAGGAACAGGCATCAGAAGATTATAGTCTTTGATCACGGCTGTATTGTATCCCGGAGTATTCTGAAAGTGAGCCGTCATGACCGATACTGCTTTTCCGGTCCGGACCAGATCAAACCAGCGGTGTCCTTCTCCTATCAGTTCTTTTCTCCTTTCCAAAGCGATTTCATTCAGGAGCTGTTCCTGGCTGGTAAGGCTTACCGGACTTAATCCTGCTCTGATTCTGGTTTTATTTAAATACAGATTGGAGTTGTCGAAATCATTGGCTTTTGCATAACATTCCGCCATTAAAAGATCAACATCTGCCAGACGGAGAACAACCGTATTGCTTCCGCCATCCGCAATAGCATTGGATGTCTTCACCAGTTTTTTACTGTAAGGCACTCCATTGGGCGTCAATCCTACAAAAGCATTTCTCCTGGAATCTCCCGCGCCAAAAACAGCGTACACTTCTTTGGTCGGCAGATTATGTCCTTTTGCCCCGGATACAAATCCTGAAGGGCTGAACATCTGATATGCCTGACTTCCTTCCGTATTTCCGTTCAAACCGGAAGCAAACTGAACATCAAAGATAATTTCGGCATTGTTCTTATTGGCAGGATCAAATATTTTGTTGACATCAGAAAGAAGACTGTATCCCAACGGCTCTATCCTTTGTAAATAAGGTAAGGCTTCTGCGAATTTGTTTCTTGTCATCAAAACTTTCCCCAATATTCCCAGTGCAGCTCCTTTGGTAACTCTTCCCTTTTGAGAAGTCACTGCCGGAAGCATATCCACAGATGCTTTAAGTTCCGTTTCAATAAAATCATAGACGGTTTGAGCAGAAGTTCTTCCCTGTCCGAAATATTCATTGACATCTGTGGTTTCTTTGGTTACTAATGGAACATCTCCGAAAATCCGGACCAAATTGAAGTACATCAAAGCTCTCAGAAATCTCATTTCTCCGGTCCGGGTATTTTTAAGGGTTTGATCCATACTGATTCCTCCTATTCTGTTCAAAACAATATTGGCCTGCTGTATGCCTACATAATGATCTTTCCAGGTGCTTCCGAGTAAAGAATTATTAGGCTGAATGGTAAAAAAATCGAATTCACCGTAAGTAAAACTATCATTGGCCGGAACCTCATCAAAAGTATTATCAGAAGGAATTTCGCCGATAGTCGGCATCGCCAGCTGATATTGGCCGTTATACTGCAATGATGCATAAACAGCATTCACTCCCTCTTCAAGCTGCGCTTCATCCTGATAAAAATTGGCGGTTACTTTTGTGCTTTCGGGTGAAGTATTCAGAAGGTCCGAAGAGCATGACTGCCATAGAAACAGTCCTAATAATGGAATATATATTTTTTTCATGGGTTTAAATGTATTCATGGAAATAGGGGTTTAAAATTTCATATTCATTCCAAAAGAATAGACTTTTGCAATGGGATAATAGCCGCTGTCGTAGCCCTGGGTAAGTATATTATCTGAATTGGCATCCAGATTCTGCCCGCGGTAAGACGTAAAGGTCAGAAGATTATTTCCTACGAAGTACAGCTGTATAGATTTCACTTTTAAAGCGGAAACCAGCTGTTCCGGAAGGTTATAAGCCAATTTTAATGATCTCAGTCTTACATAATCTCCGTTTTTAAAGAAAATATTGGAAGTTCGGGCTTCTTTTCTGTTGTTGGAAAAATTCATGTTAGGCATGGCGTAATTCCCGTTCGGATTGATTACAGGATTGTATCTGTTATCGAAATAATACTGTGAAGGAACTCCAAATCCTTCTCCCGATTCTGAAATGCTCACCATATCTCCGTTGTAGATCTTCCTTCCTAACTCGCTGTATAAAGTAAAATTCAGTTCAAAGTTTTTATATCTGAAAGAATTGGTGAATCCCAGGATATATTTAGGAATTCCTGACCCGAAACTTTTTTTATCATTGGTATCAATTTTCCCGTCTTTATTGAGATCTTCCATAATATAATCTCCTACCATCGTTCCTGAAATATGAGGAGAATTATCTATTTCCGCCTGAGATTTGTACACGCCTAAAATTTGATACCCATACATTTCTGCAATAGACTCTCCTACTTTGGTGATCGCAAAATTATTGGCTCCTGCCACAATCTGGGTTTGCCCTCCCGCTAATGCCAGCACTTTATTCCTGTTCATAGAAAAGCTGAAGTTATTGGAGTATTCAAAACCTTCTCCTATATGAATCGGTTTTAAAGACAACTGTATTTCAAGGCCATTATTTCTGAGTTTTCCGATATTCTGGAGAGAGGTGCTGTATCCTGACTGCTGGGGAACCGGAACATCCAGTAATAAGCCGTCTCTGTTCAGAATGTAGTAATCTGCGGATACATTCAGGTATTTGTTAAAGAGTCCGAAATCAATTCCAAAGTTTTTGGATTCAGATTTTTCCCAGGAAATATTGGGATTGGGAGCCGTGGAAGAACGGTAACCCGGTGCGAGAATACCGCCAAAGACATAATTTTCCTGCGCCATAAGTGAAAGTGCTCCAAAGTTCGGAATCTGATTGTTCCCGTTACTTCCTACACTGAACCTGAATTTCAGAGGATCCAGAAATTTATTTTCAGGGAAGAAACTTTCCTTGCTTATCGTCCAGCCTAATGAAAGAGCATAGAAATCTCCCCATTTCGTATTGACACCGAAACGCGAAGAACCATCTCTTCTGTAAGAGGCCATCAGGCTGTATTTTCCTTCATAGGAATAATTGAATCTCGTAAAATAAGAAATCAATGTCCATTTGTATTGGTCTACATCTACTTTAAAAGAAGTTCCGCCGCCGATATTGGTGATGCTGTTATCCGGAAATCCGGCAGCCAGCGTATTTACTTTATTGGATTCTTCCTGCTGATAAGACTGTCCTGCAATGGCATTGAAGGAATGGCCGCCTATCTTTTTATCATAAGTCAGTAAATTTTCAATCAGATAATTCTTGGTGATGTATTCTGTTCTGCTTGCTGTGGTGACATCCGGAGCAGCGGTTCGGTAGCTTCCCACGGTGGACGGATCAAAGAAATTGTATTCATAGCTTGTGTAATCTCCGCCTGCGGAAACTTTGTATTTAAAATCCTTCAGAAAATTCCATTCTCCAAAGAGATTTCCGAAAGTCTTAAACAGCGAATATCTTCTTTCCGTCATTTCTGCCATAGCCACGGGATTTTCCACCAAAGCACCGTCAGTAGGCGTATTGGCTTTTATCTGCTGAGAAATAAGAAGGTTTCCGTTGGCATCTCTGGGAGCAAAAAAAGGATACATGGTAGTCGCCATCTGCAAAAGGTTGTAGGTACGTCCGCCATTCACCATATCGAACAGGCTTCCCTGTGCATAAGAAGGCGTCATGGAAACACCGAATTTCAGTTTGTCAGTCATATTGGTGACTAAATTGATATTCCCGGAGTATTTTTCGTAATCCGTTCCGATCAGTATTCCTTTTTGGTTCAGGTAACTTCCGGTAAAGGAGTATTTGGTTTTATCGTTCCCGCCCAAAACATTCAAGGAGATATTGCTCATGGGTGCAGGTTTCAGCACTGTTGAGTACCAATCGGTGTCTGTGAGTCCTTTCTCTTTATTTAAATAGGGAGCAAGATAATCTGGAATCAATTCTCTCAGCGTGGCTCCTTTGGATACTCTTGTGGCATTATCATCGGAAGCACTTCTGTTAGCACCTTTAGACAGATAATTGTTGTCTCTGGCCTCTTTCATAAAAGTGGCCATATCGTAAGCATTTACAAACTTTTCGTTATCGCTTCTGGTCTGAATTCCGTAATAAGAATCCAATGTATATTCCAGTTTTCCTTTTTTCCCTTCTTTGGTCTGAATAAGTACAACTCCATTCGCTCCTCTTGATCCATAGATCGCTGTAGACGCTGCATCTTTTAAAATATCAATGGAAGCAATGGAATTGGGATCAATAGAATTAAGGTTGGTCCCTTCCGTTAGAGGAAATCCATCCACCACAATCAGAGGATTGGCACCGGCCGTTAATGTCCCGATACCGCGGATTCTGATATTGGGTGACGCTCCGGGATTGGCATTGGCCTGAGTAATCTGAATTCCTGTAGCCTTTCCTGCAATCATATCTCCGAAGTTCCCGGAAGCGACTCCTTTCAGATCTTTTTCTCCTATGGAAGCGATGGATCCGGAAATATCTTTCTTATTTTGTTTTCCATAGCCTATCAATACCACCTCATCAATCTTCTTTTCTTTGTCAGAAACCGTGTCTTTTCTAGAAATACGGGTTTTATCCTGACTGTTTTTTACCATCGTTTTATCCGCAGTTCTCCTTACTGTAACAATTTTGTTCTGAATACTGAATTCTACCGGATAGTTCTTCTGTAAATAATCCAGTGTTTTTTGCAAGGAATTGTAATCAATCTTTCTGTCATCCACTATAATATCTTCCAGATCAGAAACGGAATAAAACACCTGTGTTTTGGTTGTTTTACTGAGTTTTTCCAAAACTTTCGTGATGGGCAGTTCCGCAGCAGCATAGAAAGAATGTGAAGAAGGCTGTATTCCGTAAGCATAAGACCATTGTGATGTGCACAAAATCCCCAGCACGGCAATACTAATTGCTGTTTTTTTCATAAATTCGCAAATGTTAATTTTTAAACTTTTACCGGTTTTTAAAATTGATTTAATGAGCATCGATACGCCAATATCGATGCTTTTCTATTTTAATATAATTTCTTTTTCATTGATTTTCTCAGGTTTCAGATTGAAGGGAAAGCTTATCACGGAAAGCACTTCATTTAGATTTCCGGTGAATGCTCCGCTTACTTTTTTATTTTTAAACTGAACCGGATAAGATATACGGATGTTGTAGGTATTTTCCAATTGTGCAATCGCTTCAGAGTAGGCAGAACGGTTAAATGTAAAGCTCTTTTGCTTTTCGGGACGGTAATAATGATAATCCGGATTCTTGGGATCATTGAGCCAGATTTCTTCCGGTAGCAGATAAGTGATTGTACTGCCGTGTTCTATTTTCACTTTTCCTTCAAAAAGTTCTACTTTTTTTTGTGAAGATTTCTGATCCAAAAAGAACTGAGTTCCCAAAACCTGAATTGTAAATTCTCCTGCATTAATTCTGAACGGTCTTTCTTTATCTTTAGCCACACTGAATTTCCCCTGTCCTGTAAAAACCATTTTACGGTCTTTATCGCCAAAACTTTTATCCAGAACAAGCTTACTGTAAGGGTTCAGTTCTACCTGAGTTCCGTCCGGCAGCTCAAATGATTTTTTTTGTCCGGATGTTTCATACACCCACGCATGTTCTGCTTCAGCACCGGATCCTAAAACAGTAGTTTTAAAAACAAGAAAAAGAATAAAGAAGGGAACCAATACGGCTGCTATCCAATAGAATTGTTTCACAGACTTTTTTCTCGCAATCTTTCGGTGGATTCCCGTACGGATCTTTCGGTCTGTGATATCGTCTATTGTATTTCCTTCTTCGGAAACTGATCTCCAGTTTTCTTCAAATTCGTCTTCTAAACCCATAAGCTATCTGTTCTCAATTAAGTTTAAGCTTGTTTATCTGTAAATACGTGGAAACAGAAAATCGTAAACCTCTTCTGTTGAGATTTAACAAATAGTTCATATTGGAAATAATTAATGGAGATTGATTTTCAAAAAGCTGATGGCTTTGTTGATGTGTTTGCCAATGGCAACTTTGGATATTTTATTCTCCTCGGCGAGCTGAGAATAGCTGAGGTTTTTAATTTTATTCTGAATAAACAGTTCTTTGGTTTTCTCGGGCAGTTTATCCAACAGGATTTCTATTTTGGAGATATGCTCCTCTGTGTAAAGTTCTTCCGAAGGCTGGTCTTCCGTATCCTGAATGGCATTCTGGTCTGAAGAAACCAGCACCAGTTTATTTTTACGGTAAAAATTAGCGACTTCCTGCTTGCTTGTTTTGAAAATGATGGCTTCGATTGCCGAAGGGTGATCTGTTTTGTGCACATATTTCCATACGTGTACAAAAATATCCTGCACAACATCTTCCACATCCTCATCTCTCTGAATATATTTCTTGACGAAGAAGTAGACTCTATGCTTGTATTCAGAATATATTTTTTCGAATTGCGACATCGTGCGTCTGGTAAAAACAGCTGCACAAAAATATTTATAATTAATTCTTTCCGGATTAAGGATATATTAATTTTTCCGGGGCGGTTATAAAAACATATACCTTTAATTTCAAGAAAGGTGATTCATGGTTTACTAAGAATCCTTGTCAAGGTTTAAAACCTTGACAAGGACAGTTTCCTCAACAAATAATTCAACAAATAAAATGATTTACTGAAAATATCAGACTTAAACACAAAAAATTAGAAGTCAAAAGCATCTGCAGTAGTCTCATTTTGTAATGAAACCCAGAAACTTCTAACTTCTAATCTCTAGCTTCTAACTTCTCAATCTAACGTCCTGCCGGCTGCTGCTGCGTTACACAATGAACCATTCCTCCGTTTTCATATAAGTTTCTCACATCTATCCCCACCACTTTTCTTCCGGGATACTGATCCTGAATGATTTTATTGGCTACTTGATCATTCGGATCTCCATAGTTGGGAACCAAAACAACTTTGTTGGCCACATAATAATTCACGTAAGAGCCTTTCTCATCCAGCTGTTTTCCGTAAGCTGTTTTTACTTTATTCTTAGTCGCAGGAAGGTATACTTTCTTATATTCTTTTCCGTCTACATTCGATGCTGCGTACAGGGTATTGATGTCTTTATCGGTAAGTCCCATTTCAAAAAGACCGTCTTCATCCATCGTAATCATGGTATTATGGTTGATGAATTTCATAAAACCGTCAATATGCATATCCGTAACGTCCAGTCCTGTCACTCCATCCAGCCAGATTACTTTGGAAACGCCATAATATTTTTCGAACATTTCCTCGGCTTCCTGCTGTGTGATTCCTTTCGTTCTTGTAGATCCTCTTTTCTGGCTGATCACTGAACTTTTGCAGGCCATCAGAACGCCGTTTCCGTCTGTTTCCACCGAACCGCCTTCATTCACCATTTCTTCATTCAGATCAATGACTTTAATGCCCAGATCTTCTCCGATGCGCTGAGGGATTTCATCACAATTTTCAAAATCATATTTTTCACCCCAGCCATTAAATCCCCAGTCTTCAATTAAGACACGCCCGTTATTATCTTTCACGAAGATCGGTCCGTTATCACGTACCCAGACATCGTCTGTAGGATACACTTTAAAATCAACGTTTTTCAGCGGAATACCATTTTTTCCTAAAAGGTCTGTAATCCTTTTCTTTTCTGCATTGTCATAAGCAATGATGTGAACTTTCTCCCCGGACTGAAGCTCCCGCGTCATATCTATCCAGGTCTGCTCGATTCTTTTCCGGTATTCCATTCCGTGTTGATAATGGTGAGGCCATTGCAGCCAGGTTCCTTCGTGAGGTGAAGATTCTTCCGGGAAGTGATAAGTCTGTGCCATACAAAATGTCATATTAAGTAAAAGGGTAAGTGCGAATAATTGTTTCATATCATTAAAATTTTTTTCCAATAAATACACCGAAGTTGATATCGGTTTCAAAAGTATTTCCGGTCTGGGAAATATTGCTCCCTATTCCGAACTGAATTTTTTTGCTGTTTTCAATTCCTAAACGGATCACCTGACTGCTCTCCTGATGTTCCTGAAAACTGAAATCAGACTCTACCATCAGCATGCTGTAGAAATTAAGCTTTTCATTCAGTTTAGGCGTATATTCCAGTAAAGTGTAAAGTCCTAACCCCATCTTTCCGGTATCAAAAGAATAGGTAACTGCCGGAAATAAATTGATCCCAAAGTTTCCGCTTTCTTTCACAAAGGCCAATCCCAGTGAGGGCATTACATCTTCATCCGAAATATGAACTCCCGCAGAAGCTCCCCAGTTGCTGCCTATAAAATAATTAAGGCTCTGATAAACGGCAGGACTTACTTTTCTTGTTTCATAATCATAGGAAACGGTTCCCGAAACGAAGTAATTCCATCTGTTTTTAAAATCTTTATCATAAATTCCTAATATTTCAGATTCCTTATTTCCGCCATACGCCTGAATGGAAACCTGAGATTGTGCATAAGTTGAAATTAATACGATAAAGATTAATCCAATTTTTTTCATTCTGTCTTGTTTTTTTAATGGGTTGCAGTATCAATTCTATGATGTAGAATATTTAACTGGTGCAAAATTAGACCATCAAAAAAACAAAACTTGTCCTAAAAAGACATCTTTCAGGAATGCAGCGGAAAAAAAATATACGTGATATTTTCTCCCTTCTCCGAAAGTGCATATTCTTCTATAACATCTGAATTATCCAGCAAAAGATGCGGCTGTGTAAGCCAAAAACGGTAAAAAGACCGGTACGTTTCTAAAATGTGTTCAAAAGGTCCGTGATGGATAAATCTGATGTATTTTCCTCCGAAAATCTCTGTTTTCCGAAACCCTGCCGCTCCGGAAGCTGTCTGTAGGATAGCAGCTCCATATCTGCAGTGGGAACGGTTGGTAATAAGCGGCTGATCGCGAATAATTCCATAGGCAGGAAAAGTATCTCCGTTTTCTTCTTCAATGGTTTTCCACAAATCATTAATCTCCTGATTATTATAATCTTTCGCTTTGATAAATGTGCAGTACACCGAAACCGTATCCTTGTATTTTATCTCATACTGCAGATCGGCAGCTTCACTCTCCAGAAATTCTTTAAAAATTTCCTGCTTCTGATTTCTTGCTTCTGCCGGTGAAATATGATATTGTTTTTTGAATGCTTTCGAAAAAGACTGGATATTAAAATACCCGACTTCCCATGCTATATCGGAAATCTTATCTGCAGTATAAATCAGTTTTTTATAGGATTTTTCCAACCGGAGCCGCTTCTGAAACCCTGAAATGGTCTCATGAAAGATTTTAAAAAAGATTCGTTGAAAGTTCCGGTAGGAATAGTGAGATAGTTGCTCAATTTCAAGGGCCGTGATTTCCCTGTCAAAGTTTTCTTCGATATGATCAACAATTTTCTGTATTTCGCTGAAACTGATCTGCACGACTTTATATTTTGTAAATAGATGGGCTTATGTACTTTAAAGATAAAGCATTTCCGTGTATTACTCAGCACATCGAATAAACAAAATTCATTGAAATTAAAGGTCGAAATTTCCGGTACACAACGACAAAAATTTTTATTTGTAATTGATTTTGTGATTCAGCTCTATGGGATTATTTTCTTCAAGAATAGATTTCTGTGTGTCTCTGATCATCTCGTTCATGTCTTTTTCGTTTCCCTGAGGATCAAAAAATGTAACTTTTCTCCCGGATTTGGAATTCCAGGGATCATTATAATATGATTTTCCAAGCTGATCATATTTCGGCCAATCAATTTGAATTGTTTTTGTCCTTACATCAAACCAATCGCCACCCTTTTTTATTTGTACTAAATTGAATGAATAATCATGTTCTGTATCTTCAATAGAAATAATTAAACCCGGCAATCCGTTGAAAACATACGGACCATCATTAAAAGGTAATTCCGTCGTAAACCAGGCAATCCAGTTTCTTCCGCCATAATTCACCTCTGCTTTTTGAGATTTATACTTTCCTATTGTCTTCTGTTCTGACAGGATTTTCCAATTTAATTTTTCATCAATAGGAAGAAGATAATTGGCATGCAGATAAGTAATAATCTTTTCTACATTATTATTACTGATATCTTTTTTAATGTAAAATTGATTTTCAACGCCTGTTCTGTAGCCTCCATTTTTATTAATCAACTTGAGAGAATCAGCATTTCTAGCCAGCGATTCCCGAAAAATAGATCTGTTATTCTCAAAATCCAAAACCATACGATCCTTAAAAATATCTTCCGGTTTTTCTTTTGCTGATCTGCATTTTGTTTCATAAATAAAACTAAACTTCTGTGAAAAACAGAATGCTGACAGTGATAAAAAGAATATAATAAATTTCAGTTGGTGTTTTGTTTTCATAAGATCTATGGTTAATAAGGCTAAGGCTGAGATTGAGAGGCGTCAATGGTCAATTTTGCTTCGCAAGTGAATTTGAGTGACTCATAAAGTTCCGGGATGCGGGTTCCGTGGTTCGAACTAGCAACTGTCAACTAACAACTCCCCAACTCGAAAAACTCGTATCCCGTACCTCGTATCAACTCCCAGTTTTCTATTTGTTTTTAGGCTTATACAGTCTAAACATCAGAAACAGAAAAGCCAGCCACACCGGAATTAAAATAACCTGAATTTCCATTCCTGTAATACTCATTAATACCAGAATAGCCAGTAAAAACAAAATACATATATAATTCGATATCGGATAAAATATGGAAGGGAATGTGGTTTTTACCCCTGCTCTGTCTTTCTCTCTTCTGAATTTCAAATGGGTATAGCAGATCATCAGCCAATTGATAATTAACGTAGAAACAACTAATGCCATTAAATATTCAAAAGCTTTTTCCGGAACCAGTTTATTGATGATAATACAGATTCCCGCAAAACAGGAAGAGATTAAAATCGCATTGGTAGGAACGCTGTTTTTATTCAGTTTCTTTAAAAATTTGGGAGCATTCCCCTGCTGAGCCAGCCCGAAAAGCATTCTGCTGTTGCTGTACACACTGCTGTTGTAAACCGACAAAGCTGCCGTAAGAACAATAAGGTTAAGGATATTGGCAATTAACACATTGAAGTGTATTGTACTTCCAAAAATATTCAGTGAGAATCCGTTCAGATTCTGAAAAACCATCACAAACGGGCTTGTCCCTTCTGTAATTTCTCTCCACGGGCTCAATGCAAATAAAATAACCAAAGCACCTACGTAGAAAATTAAAATTCTGTAAATCACCTGATTGGTTGCCTTAGGAATTGTTTTTTCAGGATTTTTAGCTTCCGCCGCTGTGATCCCGATTAATTCCAGCCCTCCAAAAGAGAACATGATCATCGCCATTGCAGCAAAAAGTCCGGAATATCCGCTTTCGGTTTTGTTAAACAATCCTTTCGGGAAAAAACCTCCGTCGTTCCATAAATTCTGGATACTCGCCTTATCTCCTCCGGTTCCACTTAATAATAGGTAAATCCCGAACACAATCATCCCGATGATAGCCACCACTTTGATGATGGAAAACCAGAATTCTGTTTCCCCATACACTTTTACAGAAGCCAGGTTGAGCGCATTAATAACGATAAAAAAGAATAAACTGGAAACCCAGAGCGGAATTTCCGGCCACCAGAAATGAATATAATGACCAATAGCCGTCAATTCGGCCATACTTACAAGGATGTAGAGGATCCAGTAATTCCAGCCTGAAGCAAAACCCGGAAAATTTCCCCAATATTTATAGGCAAAATGGCTGAAACTTCCCGAAACCGGTTCCTGAACCACCATTTCACCAAGCTGGCGCATAATAAAGAATGCTATGATTCCCGCTAAAGCATATCCTAGAATAACAGATGGTCCTGCTAAAACCGCTGCGGGACCTATGCCAAGAAACAGTCCTGTTCCTATGGCTCCTCCGAGGGCAATTAATTGAATATGTCTGTTGGTTAATCCTCTTACTAGAGCCCCATCATTGGACTCCGTTTTCTGTTCGCTGCTCATAAAATCAATTATGCCCTAAATATATAAAACTTTAGAGAAATTCTGCTTCTATAAAGCAGACAGAAGATTCAATATATTCAGTTTTAAAGAATTAAAAGCAAAAAAGCAGGGTTTCTTTATAAATATTCCTCCGGAATTGAAATATTATTCTTTTTCATATACTCCAAAAGCGCCTGGTAGCGGTCATCATTCCCGTCTGTTCCGCATTTGTGTGAAATACTGCAGATGTCGGATGGTTTAATTTCCAGAATACCGGAGATCTTGGTGAGGATATCCAGATTGATTTTCACTTTGGAATTTTCGATATCGGAATAGGCTTTTTGGGAAATCCCCATTTCAAAAGCCATATACTCCTGCGTAAGGTCTTTACTTCTACGGATTTTCCTGATATTTTGGCCACATACTTTCATCGTTTTTGTTTTAGTAGTTTTCGGTATAGTTTAGAAGGGTATCTACTAGACTTACACAAAGTTAATAAATACCTTTGGCAAAACATTATACACGTTACATGATATTTATTTTTTCACACCAATCAAGGTCATTACCATCTGATTTCAGAGGATAAATATCACTTCGGTACAACACTATTGGAATTATGGAGACGCAAAAATTCAATTATGACAATAATATTGTCAGAGCATTCCTGTATGCTACTATCGTATTCGGTTTAGTCGGTTTTCTACTGGGACTTTCGGCCGCGCTGATGCTATTTTACCCTGAACTGCCTGAGTTTTTATTCGGGACAGATGACACTACCATACAGAGTTTGAGAAGCGGAAATATTCAGGGATTGATCAATACTCAGGGAGCTATGGGATTCGGAAGGATCAGAATGCTTCACACGAGTGCCGTTATTTTTGCTTTCGTCTGTAATTCCTTCTTCTGCGGTGCTTATTACAGTATGCAGAGGCTTTTAAAAACAAGAATGTACAGCGATACGCTTTCCTGGATTCATTTCTGGAGCTGGCAGCTAATGATCGTTGCCGTAGTCATCACATTCTTAATGGGAATCAATACTTCCAAAGAATATGCAGAGCATGAATGGCCTATTGATATTCTGATCACCTTCTCCTGGGTTATCTTCGGAATCAATATGTTCGGAACCATTGCGAAGAGAAGGGTAAGACACCTTTATGTAGCCATCTGGTTCTACATCGCCACATGGATTGCCGTGGCTATGCTGCATATCTTTAATAATCTTGAAGTTCCTTTATCATTCACAAGCTGGAAATCCTATTCTGTATATTCCGGAGTAAAAGATGCACTTGTACAATGGTGGTACGGTCATAATGCTGTAGCATTCGTGCTTACTACTCCGGTACTTGGTCTGATGTATTATTTCATGCCGAAAGCGGCTCAGCGTCCTGTATTCTCCTATAAATTATCCATTATTCACTTTTGGTCGCTGATTTTCGTATACCTTTGGGCTGGTCCTCACCACCTTCAGTATACGGCGCTTCCGGCATGGGCTCAGGCCGTAGGAACAGGATTCTCCATTATGCTGATTGCTCCTTCATGGGGAGGAATGCTGAACGGTCTTCTTACCCTGAGAGGAGCCTGGGATAAAGTAAGAGAAAACCCGATCCTTAAATTCTTCGTGGTAGCAATTACCTGTTATGGTATGGCCACTTTCGAAGGTCCTTTATTAGCTACCAAATCTTTAAATAAAATAGGACATTACACAGACTGGGTAATCGGGCACGTGCATTTAGGTGCGCTTGGATGGAACGGTTTTATGGCCTTCGGGGTTGTATATTACCTGATCCCGATTATGTGGAGAACCCCGTTATGGTCTAAAAAACTGGCCAACTGGCACTTCTGGCTGGGAACAATGGGAATTATTTTCTATGCCGTTCCGATGTATATTTCAGGATTCACTCAGGGATTGATGTGGAAACAGTTTAATCCGGACGGAACTTTATTGTGGAAAAACTGGCTGGATACGGTGACTGCTATCATTCCTTACTTTAAAATGAGATTCTTAGGAGGGGTTCTTTACCTATCAGGAGCTATTTTAATGGTGATTAATGTGATTAAAACCGTAAGATCAGGTTCATTCCAGAAAAACGTTCCTGCGGAAGCTCCGGCGCTGGCAGATATCGGCACCGCGAGAAAAGAAGGCGAAGGCGTACACCTTTGGCTGGAAAGAACTCCAAAGCTTTTATCCATCTTAGCCTTTATTACAGTAGCCATAGGCGGATTAATAGAAATTGTTCCCACCTTATCTTTAAAACAAAGTGTTCCTACGATTACCGCCGTAAAACCTTATACACCACTTGAACTGGAAGGAAGAGATCTGTATATCCGTGAAGGATGTAACTCCTGCCACTCCCAGATGATCAGACCTTTCCGTGATGAAATTGTAAGATTTGAAGGTAAAAACGGGCAGTATTCCAAAGCCGGAGAGTTTATTTATGACAGACCCTTCTTATGGGGATCTAAAAGAACGGGACCGGATCTTCACAGAGAAGGCGGAAGAAACCCTGATTCATGGCACTTCAAACATATGTACAACCCAAGAATTACATCTGCAGGTTCCATTATGCCGCGTTTCCCATGGCTGATCACGAATAAGCTGGACCGTACTCAAATGGTGGATAAGATGAAGTTAATGAAAAATTATTTCGATGTTCCTTATTCCAAAGCGGAAATAGATTCTGCGGGAAAATGGGCCGACAATCAGTCTAAAGCTATTGTACAGAGAATTTATTCTGAAGCTACGGATGTGAAAGATCAGATGGAAAAAGAAAAAACGGCCAAAGGAGCATCTTATGTGCCTCTTGAACAAAGAGAAATTGTCGCTATGATTGCTTATCTGCAAAGATTAGGAACCGATATAAAAACCACCCAGATCCAGACCGCAAGTGCTGAGTAACCCTTAAAATTGTACTGCAATGAAAAAGAGAACCCCAATTTCAATATATATCGCAACAACGATAGGCTTAACGATCATGGCGTTTGAAATGTTCGCCGGAGATTCAGGTTATTTTTCCTCTCCTTTTTTCTGGGCGCTTATTGTCATCGCTGTCATCCTTCTTCTGATCATGAACTCTATCGGAGATCTGGTGGAAAACGAAAGCTTCAGCAGATTATCAGAAGAAGAAAAGAAAGCATATTTAGCTGAAAAAAATATTCCCTATTATCAGAAACTGTGGAATTCTGCATTTAAAAAGCAATCCGCCACTGAAGAAAAAGATATTCTGATAGATCATGGTTTTGACGGAATTACAGAGCTTGACAATTCGCTACCGAAATGGTGGATAGGCCTTTTCTGGTTCGGGTGTATATTCTGTGTCGTTTATCTTACCGCATTTGCCTTCACGGAATACGCTCATCCCGAAGCTGAATATGACAAGGAAGTGAAAACCATGCTGGCTTCCATTGCAGAGTATGAAAAAAATGCACCACAGATTGATTTGGAAACGGCAAAATACAGTGCAGATAATATCGCAGAAGGCCAGGAACTTTTCAAAACCAACTGCGTAACCTGTCACGGGGATGCCGGAAAAGGAGGTATCGGACCCAACCTTACCGATACCCACTGGATCAATATCAAGGAAAAAAGTCTGTTTAAAAATGTTTTCTGGATGCTTGAAAACGGTTCACCGAACAATCCTACGATGCGCCCATTCATCAAAGACGGAACCATTACCGGAAGAGATGCTGAGAAAATTGCAGCGTATATCTACCACATCAATCAGGAAACGTCTCCTATCACTCAGGCGCAGGGCGGTGCTGCTCCTCAGGGTGAGGAAGTGAAATGGGAAAACGGAAACAATTAATCAAAGTCCCGAATAAGATATTTAAGTTTTTAATGTGGGGAAGTTTGAAGCTGGAAGAACAAAGTTATTGAGGTCTGAAAGCAAAATGACACCATCATTTTATTGATTTTTTTAAAGACCGGATCATCGAATTTTAAAATAACTTTTTTTAAAATGAATGTCCAAAAATTAACTTCCAGCTTCCCTCTTCCAATCTTAATCTATTAAATGTCATCAGTTAACAAAAAATTATTATCTCCATATATTCCTGGCCCCCTTTGAAATACTAACATTTGAATTTCATTTTTGCTAAACCTTTTCAACATTTAAAAATGATATAAAGGGGGCTTTTTTAAAGACAAAAAAATCCACACCTTGGTTGTCTTTATCAACTGATTCACTTGACTACTACTAAACTAAATTCCATATTTGGACAGCCAAGGCAGGATTTTTGCACTTGCAATAGGATACCACAACAAAGAGCTAATAAAATAGTATTCTTATCTTTGTTACAAACCTGATCGCATTTGAAACTGAAAATCAACAAAAGAAAACTTTTAAGGCGTATTGTAATAACCTTTATTTCAATATTGGTTTTTCTTACCCTTCTGATACTGAGTCTGAGGCTTCCTGCCGTTCAAAATTTCATCAAAGACAAACTGGTTGTATATCTTGAAAAAAAAATCAAGACCAAAGTAAGCCTGCAAAGGGTGTATATAGGATTTCCCAACAGTCTTGTGATGGAGAATCTTTATCTCAAAGGTCAGGATGTAGACACGCTTCTCGCTGTTAAAAAGCTGGATGTGGGTCTCAATATGATGAAGCTCATCAGTTCCACTGCCGATATTACGTCTATAGATCTGGAAGGTGCCCGCGCCAATGTGGTACGGAAACCGAACGGAACTTTCAACTTCGATTATATCATTAATGCTTTTGCGACCAGTGACAAGGAGGAAAGTCCTTCGAAGCCTTTCATTATTTCTCTGGATAAAATCAATTTAAAGGATATTGGGGTAACCTTCAATGATCAACAGTCCAAAAACGATATTCAACTTTATTTCAAATCATTTGATACAAGGGTTAAAACTTTTGATCTCAATAAAAATACGTATGCCGTTAATGATATCAATCTCGACGGACTGAAATTGAAATTAAAACAGGACCTTATTGAAGAGGTTTCTAAAAAAGTAGAGAAAAAGGTAGATTCACTGAACGATAAAAAGCCGATGAATATTGGCCTCAGAGGAATCAAACTGACGAATTTCAATATTGATTACGGCGACGACAATACCAAAACGTTTGCTAAAGTTCTGTTTAAAGAACTAAGTACTAAGGTGAACAAACTGGATCTTGAAAATAATTCCTACAATATTTCCAATGTCATCCTTTCAGGAGCAGATATCAATGCAAACCTTTATCTTCCTGCTCAAAATGCGAATCCGAAAGACCAAAAAGAACCTGAAGTTTCTAAGGTTTCGGACAAAGATAAAGCGATGAAAGTTCTTCTCGGAAAACTGGTTCTGAATGATGTGAAAGCAGTGTACAACAACACGGCGATTGCCCCAACGAAACAAGGCATGGATTTCAACCACATGAATTTTTCTAAAATGAACGTGGAAGTAAGAAGCTTCAAAATGGAGAATAATACGTTTGCCGGAACGGTAAATTCAGCAGAAATTCAGGAAGGAAGAGGTCTGGATATCCAGAAATTCAATACTGATTTTGTCTATACGGAAAAACAGGCTTACCTGAAAGATCTCTATCTTCAGACTCCAAAAACATTGATCCGTGATGAAGTGATTTTAAATTATGACTCTCTTGATCAGCTGACATCCAATCCGGGTGCTGTAAAAATTTCAGCCAACATCAAAGATTCCAAAATTGGATTCGCAGATATCCTGAATATTGTTCCTACTTTGCGAAATACAGCTCCATTCAACAAATATCCGAATGCTATACTGAATGTTAATGCCAATGTTCAGGGAATCGTCAACGATTTGTTGATCAAAGATCTTAAAGTTTCAGGGCTGGACCAGCTTAGAGTAGCTGCATCCGGAAGAGTCAAAAATGCAATGAAACCTGAGAATCTTTATTATGATCTGAGAATAGGAGAATTTTCGGCAGAAGCTAAAACTGTGTACAATCTGGTTCCGAAAAACACCATTCCATCCAATATTTCCCTGCCTTCTCATTTCAGTATCAAAGGAAGTGCAAAGGGAACTACGAAAGTGGTAAAGACGGACCTTAACCTGTACTCTACTCTTGGAAATGCTGCCATTGTAGCCGATGTGGACATGAGCAGAAAAAACCGTGAGCTGTACGATGTAAAAGCCAATCTACAGGCCATCCAGGTAGGAAAGATCATTAAAAATAAAGATATCGGGGCCATTACCGCACAGATTTCTGCAAAAGGCGAAAGTTTTGATTTCAAAAATGCAAAAGCGGATCTGAAAGGTCATGTGGCGTCCGCAGTATATAAAGGATACCGTTACCAGAATATGGATTTGACGGGTACAATTAATAAGGGTGTTTACAACATCGTTCTCAATTCAAAGGATCCGAATGCCAGTCTGAATTTAATCGCTTCGGGAGTTTACAACGAAAAAAATCCAACCATAAAAATCAATGGTGAGGTGATCAAACTTGATGTGAATAAACTTGGATTCTATGAAAAACCAATGATTATCGCAGGAAAGATCGACGGAGATTTTTCAAGCCTTGATCCGGATGCCCTGAACGGTTATTTAAACCTTAAAAATTTCGCGTTCTCGGATACCAAAGAGGTTTATCCGGTACAGGAAGTGAATCTGAAAGCGTCTTCTACACAGGATTCCACACAGATTATTTTCAATTCTCAGATTGCGGATGTCTCTTTAAAAGGAAAATATAAACTGACTCAGATTTTTGGCGCATTAACACAGACAATCAATCAGTATTACCAGTTCCAGAAACCTGCCAAAGGTGAGAAAATTGATCCGGGACAGTTTTTTACGTTTAATGCCAAGATTAAAAATGATGATCTGATCAGAAAATTTGTTCCAGAGCTGAAAACTTTTGAAACCATTAATTTAGCAGGAAATTATGATGCGGATTCTCAAAAAATTGAAATAGACGGGCAGATTCCGCAATTGCTATATGGAGAAAATTCGTTGGAAAATGTAGCTTTAAAAGTGACCAATGAAAACCAGGCGCTGCAATATAGTCTTAATGCAGCAGCTTTAAAAAGTTCCAGCTTCACACTGAAAAAAATCGCTGTGAGCGGAGATGTTGCAGACAATACGATTCATTATAATATTACCACAAAAGACGACAAAGATGCGACGCAGTTCCTTATTGCGGGGAATGCAAAATCGCTGAATGATATTACAGAAATTTCCCTAAATCCGAACGGATTAAAACTGAATTATTCGGATTGGAATGTTGCTGAAAACAATAAAATTCAGATCAGCAATAAAGGAATTTTAGCAGATCAGTTTATCTTAACCAATGGAGGAAGTGAAATTTCGCTTCAGTCGGAGACCGAAAACCCGGCCAGCCCATTGAATGTTTCACTGAAAGATTTTAAAATTGAAACCATTACGGAACTGATCAAGAAAGATACGGTTCTGGCAAGAGGAACCATCAACGGGACTGCCCAGCTTCGGGATGTCACGAAAAACATGACTTTCACTTCGGATCTGAATATCACGGATCTGATTGTATATGGAAGTCCGGCCGGAAATCTTGCCGTTAAAGTCAATAATACATCACCGAATATTTTAAATGCCGATGTCGCCCTTTCCGGCAACAATAATGATGTAAAAATCCTCGGAGATTATAATACTTCGTCAAGCACATTTGATCTGAATATGGCGATCAATAAGCTGCAGATGAAGACGCTTCAGGGCTTTTCGATGAATGCCATCACCAATACGGAGGGTTATCTCTCCGGAAATCTGAAGATTACCGGAAATACAGATAAACCGAATATTTTAGGTAAAGTAAAACTGAATGATGCAGGACTGGAAATAGCAAAAACAGGGAGTGATTTCAGAAAACTGAATGACGAAATTGATTTCACCAGTCGAGGGATCGAGTTCAACCGATTTAAAATCAACGACAAAGACGGAAACGCCCTTGTGATCAATGGTCAGGTTCTTACCCAGACGTACAGGGATTTTGCATTTAATCTTGATGTGAATGCCAAAGATTTCAAAGTGGTGAATTCGGAGAAATCCAATGATGCCATGATGTACGGGGTTCTTGCTATTGATGCAGGACTTCATATCCGCGGAAACCTGGATCTTCCGAAAGTTGACGGCAGATTGGCTGTTTCAGATGATACCGATTTCACCTTTGTTCTTCCTCAATCCAGCCCTTCTCTACAGGAAAGAGACGGAATTGTGGAATTTATTGATCAGGATCAGGTTGTCCTGAATAAAACTATTAAAGCGGATTCCCTGAAAGCACAAAGCCGTATCAAGGGAATGGATGTAAGCGTAAATATTGAGGTAAGCAAGGAAGCAAAAATGTCCATCGTTATTGATAAAGCAAACGGAGATTTTGTAAAACTTCAGGGTGAAGCGGAACTTACCGGAGGCATCGATCCGTCCGGAAAAACAACGCTTGTAGGAGTGTATGAAGTGGAAAAAGGATCTTATGAGCTTTCCGTAAGTGTTCTGAAGCGTAAATTTGATATTCAGAAAGGCAGTACCATTACCTGGACCGGAGAACCTACGGCGGCCATCATGGATATTACGGCCATTTATAAAACGGAAGCTCCACCTATTGATCTCGTTGAACAGCAGGTAAGCAGTGACGGAGCAGGTTCCAGCACGCTCAATCAGTTTAAACAGAGAATTCCTTTCAATACTTTATTAAAAATGAAAGGTGAGCTTCTAAAGCCACAGATCAGTTTTGATATTACTACCGATGAGAAAAACAATTCCGTATCTTCTACGGTAACCGATATTGTGAATCAAAAGCTTTCCCAGCTGAGAACTCAGGAATCGGAAATGAATAAACAGGTTTTTGCTCTTCTGCTGCTGAACCGTTTTATTGGGGAAAACCCGTTTGAATCCGGTGCGGGAATGTCGGCTGAAACTATGGCAAGACAGAGTGTGAGCAAGATTCTTTCCCAACAGCTGAACAACCTGGCTGCCGGTTTAATCAAAGGGGTTGATATAGATTTGGGGCTTGATTCTTCTGAAGATTATTCAACCGGGCAAAAAAATACAAGAACGGATCTGAATGTAGGGGTGAGTAAAAAACTGCTGAATGACCGTCTGAAAGTTTCCGTAGGAAGTAATTTTGCTTTGGAAGGGGAAGCGCGTCAAAATGAAAACACAACCAATATTGCCGGAAATGTCACTGTAGATTACAGCCTGTCAAGAGACGGCAGATATATGGTAAGGGCTTACCGTAAGGATGAATATCAGGTTGCTCTTCAAGGGCAGATCATTGAGACCGGGATTGGATTTATCATTACTCTGGACTATGATAAATTCCGTGAGATTTTTCAAAAATCCAAGAAAGAAAAACGCAAAAAAGAAAACAAAAATAACCAAGTGGTAGAATTTAAATAATGAAAAGCAGACTTAATATATACTGTAAATATGTGTTCGCTTCGGGGCTTACCGCAGCTACTCTTTCCTGCAGCAATACGAAATTTCTGAAAGAAGGCCAGATGCTTTACACCGGAGGGGAAGTAAAGATTGAAAACGACAGTCTTTCGAAAAAGGAAAAAAAGGAACTCCAAACTGCTTTGGAAGAAAACCTGGTTCCTAAACCTAATTCTTCAATCTTAGGTCTGCGTCCGAAATTATATTTTTACAACATCGCCAAAGAGCCTAAAAAAGACAAGGGCTTCAATTACTGGCTAAAATATAAAGTAGGTGAAAAACCTGTGTTATTAGGAGATGTAGACCGTGAGTTCAACAGAAAAATCATTGAAAACTATTCTGAAAACAAAGGATATTTTAATGCCAAAGCCACTTACGATACAGTTTCCAGAAATAAAAAGGCACAGGTCATTTATACTTTAAAACCGGGTGCAAGATATTTAGTCAACAATGTGAAGTTTCAGCAGGATTCTTCGCTTATCAATAAAGAAATTCAAAACTTAACGCCTAAAACTCTTCTTAAATCCGGGAGGCCTTTTGATCTTGATGTGATTAAAAACGAAAGAGAACGTATTGATAATGGGCTGAAAGAAAGAGGTTTTTACTACTTCAGTCCTGATAATATTATTGTTCAGGCAGACAGTACGGTAAGCAAAAATCATCAGGTGGAGCTGAACGTAAAATTAAAAGATGACACTCCAGATCTGGCCACGCAACAGTTCAGTATAGACAAGGTCATTGTATTTCCCAATTACAATATTCAGGATGTAAAAAATGGTAAATACAGTGTTCCCATGAACCCGGATTCACTGTCTAAATATGCCTATGATGATATTTACGTCATTGATCCGCAACATAAATTCAAACCCAAGATTTTTGACAGGGCTTTGTATTTTAAAAAGGGAGATCTTTATAACCGTTCGAATCACAATCTTACGCTTAACCGCCTAATCAGTCTGGGGGTTTTTAAATTTGTAAAAAACGAATTCATCGTTTCGGATTCATTAAAGCATCAGTTTGATACTTATTATTTACTGACACCGAGACAAATTCAGTCGCTGAGACTGGAAGCATTAGGCCGAACCAACTCTGCGAATTATGCGGGAAGTGAATTGAATCTGAACTGGACCCACAGAAATTTCTTCAAGGGTGCTGAACAGTTTAAAGCTTCTGTTTACGGAGCATTTGATTTTCAGATGGGAGGTCAGGAAAATGCTCAGAATCTTTTCCGAGCGGGAACTAATGTACAGCTTTCGATACCGAGAATTGTGGCTCCTTTCCGTTTTAATTCTTCAAGTGCTTTTGTACCGAGAACGAATATCAATGTGGGATTTGAGTTCCAGAACCGTACCCAATATTATACACTTAATACATTCAGTGCATCATTTGGTTATTTATGGAAGGAAAATGTAAGAAAGGAGCATGACCTGAAGGTATTGGATGTGACATTAGTCTCTCCGGCTAAAGTTACCGCTTTGTATGATTCAATATCCGCCAACAGTGATGCTATGCAGAGAGTGGTTCAGAAACAGCTTATTTTCGGACCTACGTATTCTTATACTTATACGAATACTATGCTGTCTAAACCAACCACAATTTATTATAAGGGAACTTTAGATTTAGCGGGAAATATTACAGGTCTGGTAACAGGAGCTAATGTTGAAAAAGGAAAAGAGAAAAAGATTTTCGGAATCCCTTTCAGCCAATATGCTAAAATAGAAAATGATTTCAGGCTTTATCATAAGTTTACAGAAAAAACATCTCTAGCCACACGATTTATAGCGGGAATAGCTTATCCTTACGGTAATTCAGAAAATATTCCTTTCTCCAAGCAGTTCTTTTCGGGAGGAAGTAACAGTATCAGAGCATTCCGTGCCAGAACATTGGGCCCCGGAAGCTTTGATCCGAGAACGATTAAATCCGGATACTATTTTGACCAGTCCGGAGATATTAAACTGGAACTTAATGCCGAATACCGCGCCAATCTCTATAAATTTTTAAATGTTGCCGTCTTTGCAGATGCCGGAAATGTCTGGCTGATTAATGAAGATGCGCAAAGACCGGGAGCCCAATTTTCCAAAGAATTTTTAAGCGAGGTTGCAGTGGGAGCCGGAGTAGGTCTGAGACTTGATTTTTCTATCCTGATTTTAAGACTGGATCTGGCAATGCCTTTAAGGGTTCCTTATTATGAAAAAGGAGACCGATGGACATTTGACCGGATTAATTTTGGGGATTCAAGCTGGAGAAAAGATAATTTAATTTTAAATATAGCCATCGGATATCCTTTCTAATGGGTTAAAATGTTTCTTTTGTTTCAAGACAAAAGAAGATTTAGATAAAAAAGAATTGCTGAATTGATATTATCTCGCGCAGATTTTGGTGATGACGCGGATTTTTTTAACCACAGATTTCACACATGAGCACAGATGATTATGGTTAATGAACTGTACGTATTTCCAGTAGGAATTTCAGTGTAAATTATTGAAATAAATATTCACTTAAATAAAACGCAAACATCCGTTATGATCAACAATATAAAATTTTTCTGGGAAGTTCTTAAAGATACCTTCACTGAATGGAACAATTCTTCCGCATCAAAAGATTCGGCGAGTCTGGCGTATTATGCGATCTTTTCTATTCCGGGATTATTGATTATTATTATCTGGATTGCGGGGAATTTCTTCGGTGAAGAAGCGATCCGGGGTGAAATCAGCAATCAGATCAGTGGTCTGATGGGCCAGGATGTTGCTAAAAGTATTGAGGGAATGATTGCCGGTGCACTCATTGACAAGCAAAATATCTTTATGAAAATAGTAGGAATAGGATCTCTGGTTTTTGGTTCTACTACCCTATTTTTCCAGTTGCAGCATACTTTAAATACTCTTTGGGACGTGGAAGCTTCTCCTAAAAAGGCTTTAGTGAAATTTCTTTTAGACAGGGCCAATTCATTGGGAATGATTCTTATTCTTGGTTTTTTACTGATGATCACGATGGTTTTATCTTCGATGATCAGTTTATTCAACAACTGGATCACGAGTTATTTTGGTCTTGAAACGTATATGTTGGTAGAGTTTGTGAATTTTGCAATCGGCTTTGGATTGGTTATGCTTTTATTTGCCTTGATGTTCAAAGTGCTTCCTGATGTAAAGATCAGTTGGAAACCTGTATGGAAGGGTGCTTTACTGACTACTATTTTATTTACTCTGGGGAAATTTTTACTGAGTCTGTATTTTGGAAATTTCAAGCCTACTTCAGCTTTTGGAACAGCAGGAACTGTAATTTTAATTATGATGTGGATTAATTACTCCTGTATGCTGATCTTTTTCGGAGCTGAATTTACGAAAGTGTACAATTACAAAAAAGGCTACAAAGTTGTTCTTTCCAAGCATGCGAAATGGAGTGCTGCGAAGCTGTACAGGGATAGTAAGTTGGGAGAGGGTTAGAGTTTCGAGGTGCGGGTTACGAGGTGTGAGGTGCGGGTTGTTAGGTCCTGTAATATTGGTGGTTGTTTATCATGAATACATTTCACATTTCACATTATAAAAAAATAGCCTCCCAAGATATCAGGAGGCTTCATTTTTTACATTCTGTTTACGGTTCCTATTCCCAGTAATTTTAATGATTTTTGTATTGTTTTTGCTGTTATATCTGATAGATTCAAACGGAATTGCGTTACATTTTTATCTTCCTGATTCAGGATAGGATTACTCTGGTAGAAAGAATTGTACGTTTTAACCAAGTCATACACGTAATTCGCAACAAGTGCAGGGCTCAATGCTTCCGCAGATCTTGCAACTACTGCTTTGAAATTTGCCAGCTGCATGATCAGGTCTTTTTCAGATTGGCTTAATTCAATCTCTGTAATTTCCTTTTGCTCGAAATTGGCTTTAGCCAGTAAGGATTGAATACGTGCAAATGTATATTGAATGAAAGGACCTGTATTTCCATTAAAATCAATACTTTCTTCAGGATTAAAGAGCATCTTTTTCTTTGGATCCACTTTCAGCATAAAATATTTCAATGCTCCCATTCCTACGCTTTCATAATTGGTATTCTTTTCCTCTTCAGTAAAGTTTTCCAGCTTCCCTAATTCCTCAGATTTAGACTTGGCAATATCGTGCATTTCCTGCATCAGATCATCAGCATCTACAACGGTTCCTTCACGGGATTTCATTTTTCCGTTTGGAAGTTCTACCATTCCATATGAAAGGTGGAACAATTGATCTGCCCAAGAATAGCCTAATTTTTTCAGAATTTTAAATAAAACCTGGAAATGATAATCCTGTTCGTTTCCTACGGTATAAATTAATTTCTGAATATTATTTTGTTTGAAACGCTCCACAGCGGTCCCTAAATCCTGCGTCATATACACCGAAGTTCCGTCTGAACGAAGCAGAAGTTTCTGATCCAGTCCTTCATCTGTAAGGTCGCACCAAACAGAACCGTCTTCTTTCTGGTAAAGAATACCTTTGTCAAGTCCTTCCTGGATCAAATCTTTTCCAAGAATATAGGTATTGCTTTCGTACTGCACCTGATCAAAATCTACTCCCAGTCTTTGGTATGTTTTATTGAAACCTTCGTAAACCCATGAGTTCATTTCGTTCCAAAGATCTCTTACTTTCTTTTCACCGTTTTCCCAGTCTAAAAGCATTTTCTGAGCTTCTTTAATCAATGGAGCCTCTTTTTTAGCCTGTTCCTCTTCTACACCCTGGGCTACAAGTTCTGCAATTTCTTTTTTGTAGTTTTTATCGAATTCCACATAGTAATTCCCTACAAACTTATCTCCTTTTGTATTGGTTGTATCCGGTGTTTCTCCATGTCCGAATTTTTCCCAGGCCAACATAGATTTACAGATATGGATTCCTCTGTCGTTAATTACCTGGGTTTTAATCACATCATAACCTGCTTCCTTCAAGATTTGTGCTACAGAAAATCCTAACAAATTATTTCTAACATGTCCTAAGTGAAGTGGCTTGTTTGTATTGGGTGAAGAATATTCCACCATTACTGTGGCATTCTTCTTTTCAATGTTGTCAAAATCGTTGCTCACGGATATGAAGTTATCCACAAACAGCTGATTTTTTACTTTAACATTCAGGAAGCCTTTTACTACATTGAAGCTTTCAAACATTTCAAACTGTTCTGTTAAAGCTCCCCCTAATTCCACGCCAATAGTTTCCGGATTTTTCTTCAGTTGTTTTACCAATGGAAATGTAACAATGGTAAAATCGCCTTCAAACTCCGTTTTATTTTCCTGAACTTCCAGATTGATGTCTTTTAACTGAAATATGTTTAAAATAACCTCTGAAAGTTTCTTCTCTATACTATCTTTAATATTCATGTCTATATATTGCTTTTTTTAAAGCTTTGTGCAAAAGCTTTATTTCATCTCTGAATTTTGAGTTACAAATATACGGAAATAAAAAAACCGCCCGAAGGCGGTTTTTGATATGAATGCATATTCTTAGTTAATGTCCCAGAATATTTTTGTAGTCAGTTTGTCACCTCCAATTGCGGCACTTGCAGCAGAATTGTTAGTTCCATTCGTTGTAGATTCCGCAGGAGGATATTGAAGTCTCACAGGAACTTTACCTCCGGCGTTCGGAATTGCTGTAGTAGGAGCAATTAATTGTGGGTAATCTAATCTTCTGTAGAAATTCCAAGAAGTTACTGCCTGATTATACATTGCTACCCAAGCCTGCTCGCCGATTGATTTTTTCCAATTTGCAGCATTGTATGGATGAGCTACTAAATAGGCAGCTGCATCAGAAGCCATTCCCCAATCAGTAAAAGAAGAGGTAACTGCATCGTTATATAAAGTAGCAGGAGCTCCCCCAATTCCCCATCTTGCAGCGGCTTCAGCAAGATAAAATTTCACTTCCGTGTAGCTTAAAAGTACTCCCGGAGTAGTAGCATCTCTGGTGAAAACTCCAGGTTTTGAAAAGCTGGCAAAAGCTCCAGGTGAACCAATTACCTGGCCAACATATTGCCCATTGATAGGTCCTCTGTAATACACACTAATTCTTGGATCTGCCGTAGTATTCATATAGTCTACCAATGTTTTTCCTGCAATAAAGTCATTTCTGGAAGTCACTTCCTGATAAATAGGGTTTTCATTAGGTGAAGAATCCAGATACTGAAACTTACAGTCATCACCTGATGAAGCCATTAATCCACCTGCGATTGCTTGATTAACCGTGGTCTGTGCTAAGCCAGGATTTACATCTGCCAAAGCCATTCCTAATTTAAGCAATAATGAATTACCAAATTTTTTCCACTGCCCTACATCTCCTTTGTAGAATATATCTCCGCTTCCAAAAGCATCCGAACCAGCAGATAAATTATTTATATCAACACTTAATCTTGAAATAAGTGATGCATAAATATCTGATGCTTTATCATATTTAGGAAGTGGATAAGCTTCGATATCTAAAGCCTGCGTATAAGGTACATCACCATAGGTATCTACTATGACCTGAAATGTATAAACCTGCATTATATCAATCACTGCCAATTGATTTTTCTTTATACCCGGCCAGGTAGCAGTTTCCTGAAAAGTTGGAACATATGCTTCGATCGTTCTTCTTGCCTGATCTAAATTCTTTAATGTATTCACATAAGTATCCGTCCAGACATTATTAGATACGTTCCTATTTGTAAAGTCATAATTACTTTCGTTTACATAAATAGTTTCCTGCCAATACTGCATGGTCAGCCTAAAGTTATTTTCATTAACATTGGGCGTGGTCATATAATCACTTAATTCTTTCTGTGCATATGTTATCAATGCTTCCGGTGTGGTATTATATGTTGCATGCTGATCGGTGTTTACATCATCACTTGTTGAACATCCTACGAACAACATAGCGACTAACGATGTTAATATATATTTTTTCATATTTTCTTAAAAATTAATTTTCACATTAAACGATATGTTTCTTGTAGTTGGAAGTGGCCCAGACTGGTACCCCTGAATGTTTCCTGCAGATAAACCTGCCTCCGGATCTGAATAAGGAAGATTCTTATGGATGATCCAAAGGTTATTACCAATTAAGCTCATTGACATTCCCTGTATAAATTTAGAATTAAAGAAATCTTTGTTAAATTTATATGTTATTGCTACTTCTCTAAGCTTTACGAAACTTGCATCATAAACATAAGCAGCTCCCGGAAGATCTGTTCCTAAAACCTGGCTGGATCTTGATCTATCTAATCTGATTGTATTCGGAATATAGCTTCCCGGATTATTAGGGTCCTGCATTACTCCCGGCATAATTACACCTCCACCGTTTGGCAAAGTATTTCTTATTGGGTTACCCAAATCATTCATTCCTACTGAGTCAGGATAAAGACCTGTTCCATAACCATAGAATTGGTCAAGAGAATATACTTTTCCACCTTGTCTCCAGTCAATTAAGAAGCTTAATGATAGATTTTTATAATTGATGGTATTATTCAATCCGGCACTCCATCTGGACTGGAAGCTTCCTTGGTTGTAAGTTGCTTTGTCTGTTACCAGATAAGCTCCGTTTGGCCCTACAATCTTTTGTCCATTCGAATCATAAACAAAATCGGAGGTCCAAAGGGTACCATAATCTCCATTTAGAGGAGCATTCACACTGGCTCCTCCCTGAAGTCTACCAATTGAAATATTTTCAATCCCCGGACTTAATGCTGTAACTTTAGTCCATGGATTAGACCAGTTTAGATTAAGATCCCAAGAAAAATTAGTTGTTTTGATAGGAGTTATGTTAACAGCTACTTCAAATCCTTCCGTTGTCAGCTCACCAGCATTCTGAGTTTTTGCACCCGCTCCTGTAGCAAACGAAACTGGTAATGCCAGAATTTGATCATAAGCTTTATTCTGGAACCAAGATACATCAAAACCTAAACGATTGTTGAACATTTTTGCTTCGATACCAAGCTCCACATTTTTAAGTCCCTGAGATCTAAGATCAAAGTTTCTAAGCACAGCATTGTAAGCATATACCGGAATATCTCCGTATGAAGGTTGTGAAAAATAACGATTCATCAATTGATCTGCATTGGTATCAGATCCTACCTGAGAATATCCGGCACGTACTTTTCCAAAATTCAACCAGCTAGCTTTAACCAAATTAGAGAAAACGATACTTCCTGATATTGAAGGATACCAATAAACAGCATTATTACTTGGTAATGCAGTAGATTGATCCCTTCTGATAGTACCTTCTAGATAATAAGTATTTTTATATCCTAATGAAACCTGAGCAAAAGTACCATATAGATATTTTGATACATCGGATATCAATGGTCTTGCAGGATTAGACTTAGAATTGGCAATAGTATATATTCCAGGAGTATACAATCCTCCGGATGTTGACTGTTGATTAGAAAAAGCTTTCTGAACATTCACGTTCCCTCCTAATAGGGCGCTTACGTTAAAATCCTCAGTTATATCCTTTTTATAAGTAGCAATAAGGTCATAGTTCGTTTCGCTAAACTTATAATTACTTAAAGCATATCCTGATGGTTGAACCACAGTATTTAAACCAAAATTATTTCCTACATAAGATCCCACCGCTTTTCTGTCTTCAGTCATCATGGTATATCCATCTGTACCCATTCTGAATAATAGATTGAATTCTTTGCTTACATCATAGTTTAAGCTAAAGTTTCCTGCAAATCTATCTCTTGAGTCATTCTGATAGTTTTCATATCTCTGGAAATAAGGGTTGTCCCAAAATGCAGGTGTTAAATCATCAGATCCATTGATATTCCATGTATAATTTTTCTTGTAAGCATTATACAGATACTGCAAATCTTTAATATCTACGTTGGTTGCCCACCATTGTCTGAAATTAGTCATAATGTTATCATTATAACCGGTACTGTTTCTACCTTTAGTTTTTTGGGTAACGTAGTTAGCATAGAAGTTTGCCGTTAGTTTATCAGTAAGCTTGTAAGAGGCGTTACCACTAAAGTTATTTTTCATTAGTGAACTATTCGGCATGATATCAGAAGCGTTCGTATTGGTATAACTTAAACGGTATGTAGCAACATCATTACCACCACTAAAAGCTAAACTGTTTACATATGTGGACCCTACATCAAAAAACTTAATCGGGCCATTTTTTGCCATTTGCCAAGGAGTTCTTTGTCCTTCAGTTGGTGATCCCGGAGTAAAAGCCCCATATTGCCACACCATTGACCCATCGTAAGGTGAACCATATGATGCGTCATTTCCGAAATCAACGACCTGGCTTCCATCTAAAGTACCCGCAAAACTGGTTCCTCTGTATCCTTGACCATACTGTGTCTGATATTTAGGGAAAGTTGATCTGTCAACACTTGACATTGTAATAGAGCTAGAAAACTCCATTCCTATACCTTCTTTATTCTTTTTTCCTTTCTTAGTTGTAATGATAATAACCCCATTTTGAGCTCTTGATCCATAAAGAGCTGTTGCAGCTGCTCCTTTAAGAACGTTAAGAGTTTCTATATCATTAGGGTTTATATCAGATATGGCACTACCATAGTCATAACCGCCACCTCCGGTATTTTGGGAAGCAGTATTGATATTATTATTTAGAATTGGGATTCCATCAACGACAAAAAGCGCTTGGTTATTACCTAGTAGAGATTTAAATCCTCTCATTACAACATTAACAGATCCGCCAAAGTTGGTACTTTGTTTAATTTCCAACCCCGCTACTTTACCGGATAAGTTATTCAGGAAGTTGGTGGTAGGGTTTTTATTAACAGCATCCCCTTTTACTTCCTGGGTTGCATAACCAAGAGATCTCTTCTCTCTTTTAATTCCGAGTGCAGTTACTACTACTCCCTCAATTTCTTTTGTTTTTACTGTATCATTCTTTTCCTGTGCATTGGCAATGGCAACAGACGAAGATAATACCAAAACAAGCAGACTTGTTGTTAGTTTCTTCATATCAAATTTTAATTTTGTGACTCTACAAATTTGTAAAACTTTCTTAAAATCACAAAACAAAATCATAAAAAAATATCAAATATTCAATAATCATTAAATAAATCAATTCAAAAACTATTAAATTAAGTTAAAACAAAAACTTTTAACAAAATCAAAACATTAATGCAATATTTTTATTCGGAATAAAACAATAGCTTTTTCATTGATAATAACTATATGTAACATTATGAAAACAAACACATAAAACACTGATAAACAATACTATAAATCAATTCTATATGATGAGTAAATATGTATTCCCACAAAACTATATGTTAAGCATATTATTTCACAGATCAATAAAACCTCGTAAAATTCAATAAATTACGCTTTAAACCATAATAGATTAGAAATTCTATATCCATTTCTATTTCCTAACTTTTCATGGTAACAAAGAGCAATTTTAAAATCAAAATACAATAAATAGCTTGCTAACAAAAAAAGCCCGGATCAACCGGACTTTCTAAAATGTGAGATTCTTTTTACTGATCCCACCAAACTTTTGAAGTATTTTTATCTTCTGTTGGAGACAGTCCCTGAACTCCTTTCAGGTAGTTGGAGTTATTGAAATTCACTTCTTCCAAAGGATATCGCATTCTTCGGGGAATCACACCTCCGTTGACAGCACTTGGAGCGGGCAATAATGCAGGATATCCGGTTCTTCGGAACTCCGTCCAGGAATCAAACCCGTTCATGAATAAAGCAACCCACTTTTCTTCTCCAATCACTCTTTCCGCACCGGATGTTGCTATATCTGCCACCCTGGCCGCTGCATATGCCGCTGCATTCGGAGATATCTTGTTTCCTCCAAAAGGGTTTGCTCCTGCATCATAAGCATTGTTATTCAACACATAATGGCTATCCAAAGTATTATAATTCAGGACAATTCCCTGGGTTAGCATAGCGGCAACAGGCTCTGTTGTCCAGCCTTTTGATGCCGCTTCAGCTCTGTTTAAGTAGGTATATCCTGCCGTCATCAGATTCATTGCTGAACTGTTGCTTCTAAACTTCAGATTCACCGTAGATGTTCCGGAAGTACTATATCCTGCAGCAGCCAAGTCTGTAGAGTTATATCCGTAAGGCAATCCTACTGCAGCCATCGTACCACGACTTGCATATAATGTTAACCGTGTATCAGAAGTATGATTGGATGTTTTATTAAAAGTATTAGCAGATCCTTTTAAAGATTCTACCAATTCACGGGAGATTCTGTAGTCCGCTGCTCTAAAAGCGGAAAAAGGATTCGGATACGAGTTTGCCGGCGAAATGGTAAACCATGCTTCATTTTCTAAAGTTTCAATGACCCCTGCAGAATTGGCAAGAGCCGCTTTAAATTCTGTGGCAGCATATCCGGTTGCGGAAGGAAATTTTTTAGAAAGCTGCAATGTTGCCTGAAGAAGTATTGAATTGGCCAGTTTTTTCCACTTATCCAGATTTCCATAATACAGAATATCTCCGGTAGGGGATTTCGATTCTATATTCAGCATATCCCTTCCACTTTTCAGATCAGCTATAATTCCTTCATAAATGGCTTGTTGTTTATCATATTTAGGAAGAAACAAATCATTTGACATGGCTTGTGTAGCCTCAGAAAACGGAGCATCGCCATAAGCGTCTGCCACTCTTTTCATGATAATCGCTCTGAAAATTTTAGAAACCCCGATCATATTTTCTGCGCTACCTTCTTTTAATATTTCAGGTGATGGATTGGCGGAATAGGCAGCAATAATTGCATTTAAATTATTAATCTGATTGGCATAATACCTTCCCCATGCGCCCGGTGTATCTCCATAAGTCTGTTCAGTAGTATAAACCACCTGAGACTGGTATTGTGTATAGAGAATAGGCATCATCTGATAAGCATTACTGGCGTCTCCACCATTCTGTCCAAAATTCATGATCGCTCCCGATAATAAAGCTTTGTAAGTAGCCGTGTAAATACCATATTGATCTTTGTTAAAATCATCAGAATAATTTTCGTTATTACAGGAAGCCAAAGCAGCTATCATCCATGAAGAAAGAAATAATTGACGAAATGTATTTAAATATTGTTTTTTCATTTTTTATATTTTAAAAATTAATCTTTACATTAACCCCAAAACCTCTTGTAGAAGGAAGCTGTCCGTCTTCACCAAAACTCTGGGAAAGTTCTGAAGGATCAAAACGATGTTTATTATCCTTTGAGACAGCAATTAGCCACGGATTTCTGGCGGTCACTCCCACCGAAATATTGGAGATCCCTGTTTTGGTAAAAATAGATTTTGGAAGCTGGTAGTTTAATGCAATTTCTCTCAATTTGATGTAGCTTGCCGAGTGAATAAATGGTTCTGCAATTCTGTTCGCATGGAATTGTGTAAAATAATCGTGGGCTTCTACATATCTGTCCACAGGCTTTCCGGCTGTATCTACGCCTATCACACGAACACCTCCTCCATCTTTTACCGCATCTCTTACATTATGCCCTCTGTCATTCATTGCAGCGGTCTCTTCCAATAGCCCGCTGGAGCTCCCCCATCTTTCCGACAATGAGAAAAATTTGCCTCCTTTCTGAAAATCAATGGTAAAGCTTAAACTTAAACCTTTATATGAAAAAGTATTATAAAAGCCACCTGTAAATTCTGGAAGTATGCTTCCGAAAGCCTGGTTGGGCTCATATTCATACAGTCCTTTGCTGTTAATCACTGCATTCCCCGATGCATCTCTTTTAATAGCAGTACCATAAAGCTGCCCCCATTCCAATCCTTCTTTCTGAAGTATAGAAATATAACCAAATGCATTGGCGTCACCATACTGAATAGATTCCAGATTATCATTTACCTGTAGAACAGTGGATTTATTTTTTGCCCAGTTGACCGAAGTAGTCCAGCTAAAACCACTTTCAGATCTGAAAACCTCTCCGCTAAGGACCAGCTCTATTCCTTTTCTTGCAGAGCTGGCAGAATTAATCAGGATATCAAGAGCGCCACTGGATGAAGGCAGCGTTACAGGGATAGGTTCATCTTTTCTTACTTCGTCATAATAGGTTGCACCTAATGACAGTCTGTTTTTAAAAAATTTAAGATCCACCCCAAACTCTTTGTTTTCATTGATGGCAGGTTTCAAGTTTTTACTAATAATTCTTGTAGGATGCCATGCTGTCTGATATTGATTTGTTCCGACGGAGAGCGCCTGTTTTCCATTTCTGAATTCAGGATTTGTAAAGGTAGCGGACAAGTCGGCAGGGATCTGAGCAATACCGGCTCTCAATTTAAAATAGGTTAAAATATCATTTTTGGTTAACAGATTGTGTAAAAGTAAACTCATTCCCAGAGAGTAGCTCACAAATGAATTATCACTATTCAGATAAGCTGAATTAATATCATTTCTTACGGAACCATCTACAAAATAAGTATCCTTGAACCCCACTGATGCAGATGCGTATAAAGATTTATACTGCTGTTTGTAAGCATAAGGATCCGCTATAATAGGAATATTGGTGTTTCTAAAATCGTAGACGTCAGGCGTCAGTAAATATTGAGTTGTACCTGTTACGTCCATAAGCTGTGAGTTTCCGGTCCAGTTTCTGTTGGTGATATTACCTCCTCCGAAAAGGGAAATATCAAAATCACTTATTTTTTTCTGATAACTCAAACGGCCTTCATACTGGTCTTCAGTATATTGAGAATCCTGAACCCCAAAACCATTAAGCAACGTTAAATATCCTCCAGCCGGATCAGATCCTGTTCCTGATCCATTTTTAGACAATGAATAAGGCATAAAGTATCTGTTGATGGATTTGTTCTGTGTTCTGGAAAATGAAACCCTGGCAGTAAGATCATTAGTTATTTTATAAGAAGGAGCTACTGAAAGCAGGAGCGTATTCCGGTCTGTATAGTTTTTATAGTTTTTCATCCATGTATACGGATTGATCCAGAAAGCGGGTTTGGCAGTAAAAGTAGTTGGTGAATAATCATCAGGCCCCCACCAGTTCCAATTGGCATGATAACCAGCCGGTGTTAAAAGATTTTGTAGTTCTTTCAGTTTTTTAGTGTCTAAATCCCTACCAAACCACTGATTAAATGAACCAGAGGTCTGATTTGAATAACCATCGTCAAAATCACCATTTACACGGCCATCAGAAAAATTAACAACAGCATCTATGTTAAGCTTATCACTGAACTTATAATTCCCATTAAGATTAAAATAGTTGCGTTTTAAAGATGTATAGGGAGTAATTCCATTTTGATTCAGATTGGTAAAGGATAACCTTGCGGTAACGGCATCTGAACCTCCGGCAACCGAGACGGAGTTTTTAAAAGTCATGGCTTTGTCGTAAAAATCACGTACGTTGTTGGGATGTGCTTCATACTTGGCTGTTTTCCCAAAATACGGGCTGTCTTTCCACCAGGCATACCATGGAATGTAATCTTTACCATCAATTTTTGGTCCCCAGGATTCATCAGCGTAATTATTATCATCTCCCAAATATCTTTTCCCATCAAATATGGCCCATTCTGCAGGCATCGTATCCGGTTTAAAGACAAAAGTTTTAAAAGAATCATCACCGCCATACCCTTGCCCATACAAGTTCTGGTATTTCATAGTTCTGGCTACCACGTCTACAGTAGTTGTAGAATTCAGCTCTACACTGAGTTTACTTTTACTTCCTTTTTTGGAAGTCAACACAATCACCCCGTATTGTGCTCTTACTCCATACAGTGAAGTTGCGTTAGGTCCTTTTAGTACGTTCACAGATTCAACAATATCCATGTCTATTGTATTGGGATCCATTATTACTCCATCCAATACATAAATAGGATCTGCGTCACTCAGGAGGCTTACCGCTCCTCTAAGCCTTAATTTACCGGTTTCTCCCAGTTTGGACCCGGCCTGGCCATTCAACTGAACCCCTGCCACTTTCCCTACAATAGAGTTTTTAACATCTACATTCTGAGTAAGGTTCAGATCTTTGGCTTTTACAGTCTGATTGGCATAGGACAGGGATTTCTCATCTCTTTTAATCCCTAATGCAGTCACAACAATTCCTTCAATTTCCTTTGTATCAGCCGTATCAATCTTCTTTTTTTCCTGTGCATTGACAACCGTTATCGCCGATGTCAATACCACAATAAAAACACTTGTTTTGATTTTCTTCATATCAAATAAATTTTTCAAACAAATTTTGAAAAACTTTATCACAAACACAAAGAAATTTAAAAATAATAACTAACCATAAATTAATAAATTAAAAATATATCATAAATTACAATAAAATAGATTTAATTATGAATTTTTAACAAAACAAATTTAGTTATTGCTATTTTTTTTCTGATGGCAATATTATTTAATAATAACAATAAAAATAATACATAATGCACTTATAATCAATAATATAAATACAATTAAGAAATAAGCCATCACTTAACTTTCTTTATTTCCACTAGAATGACTTTTACTTCAAAATGAAAATAAAAGGGTATAAAAACAAAAAAACCGCCCGAAGGCGGTATAATATGAATGTTAATACGATGTGATTAATTTACATCCCAGAATAGTTTTGTTGTTGCTTTATCACCACCAATCTTAGCTGCAGCAGCATTTACGTTGGCACCGTTCAGAACATATTCCTGGTCAGAGTATGGCATTCTGTATGGCACAGATGATAAGTTAGATTTTGGAGGATTCACCAATACAGGGTTATCCAAACGTCTGGTAAAATTCCAGCTGGCAAATCCTTTATTGAACATAGCTATCCAGGCCTGTACTCCGATTGACTGCTTCCAGTTAGCTGGATTATAAGGGTTAGCAAGCAGATAAGCATCAGTAGTTAGATCGCTTACTCCGTTTTCCCTCATTGAAACTTTAACAGCAGCATTATAAAGATTTACTGCAGTATCTCCAACAGAATAGTTTCTTGCAGCAGCCTCAGCTTTAAGGAATGTAACTTCTGCCAAGCTTAATAAATTAGATGCTGTAGTTGCAGATCTGAAATAAGGGCCTAACTGGGAAAATTTGGTATAAGGATCATTCAATTCTCCGAAAACACCTCCTTTATAGCCACCTTCAAATTGTGTAAACCAGATACTCATTCTTGGATCTGATAAATTTTTCATTGTATTAATGACTAATTCACTAGGTAAAAAGTCATTTCTATTGGAAGCCACCAAGTTGTCAAATACAGGGCTTGAGAATGTATTTCCATCGTAACCAAACTTATACGCTTCAGCTTCTGAAGAAATAACCCCTCCCAAAACCGCTGATTCCACCGTAGCTTTTGCTAATGCTGGATCAACGTCGGCTAAATTCATTCCTAATCTTAGTTTAATGGAATTAGCAAATTTGATCCATTTTGTCATATCACCAGAGTAAACAAAATCTCCGGAAGTAAGTCCAGACACAGGTGCATATCCTTTAACCGTAGGTTTTATAGTGGCAATAACATCATTAATTCTTTTGATCAAATCAATATAAATTGTTTTAGCATCATCATACTTTGGAGTCAAAATTTCATCTGGTTTGAAGGTTTCACTGTATGGAATATCCCCATAAGTATCTACCAGGTTTTCCCAAATAAAAATTTCTTCAATTTCTAATGTTGCTAATTTATTAGTTCTGATATCTTCAGCTTCAACTTCATTTTTAAGATTGGTTTTTGCTTGTCTCAGATTATTAATACTGTAGACATACATTCTGTTAAAATGATTTCTAGGCTGATTTCTGGTAATCAGGTTATACTGAGTTTCATCCGGATACTGAGTTTCCGCCCATTGCTGTGTAAAGAATCTGTAATTATTGAAATTCACACTTGGGTTATCCATATAATAAGATGATTGATACATAGCTGTAGCCAACAGATTCTCAGATGGAAGAACTGACGGATGTTTAGGATCATCGTTAAGAGAGGTTAAATCACTTTGACATGAACTTAAAGCTAACCCCATACACGCAGACACCAAACTGATTTTTATAATATTTTTCATTTTTAAAGTAATTTAGAATTTAAATGTTACGTTAACACCAACATCTCTCGTAGTTGGCATGGAACCAATTGACCAACCATAGGAGTTAAGTCCTCCGCCTACCATTGCTTCAGGATCGGCATATGGTAAATTTTTATGAATAATCCACAAATTTCTACCCACAATAGAAATTTTAGCATCATAAATTTTAGTTCCTGCCAATAAAGACTTAGGAAGCATATATCCAATACTTGCCTCTCTCAGCTTAATAAAAGAACCATCATAAACAAATTCTCTTGCAGGCTGCGTTTTATATCCCATAGCACCATTATTATCAGCAAAAGGTGACAATCCGATATTGTTTGGGCTGCCATCAGGGAAAACTCCGGACAGAACAATAGGCTTGTCTCTGTAATCTCCTTCAGCTGTTTCTTTGTACAAACCTGAAGACAGACCATAGTACATATCTGTAGAGAATATATCTCCTCCTTTACGCATATCGATTAGGAAGCTAAAAGAGAACCCTTTATAATTAATACTGTTTCTTATTCCTCCAATCCAGTCTGGTGTAGTATTACCAATTATCTGGTTACCATTCTGTAAGTATTTACCTGTTTTAGGATCAATAACTTTCTCACCATTAAGGTAAGTATAATCAGCTCCAACAAGGGTACCCCAAGCTTCACCAACTCTTGCATTTAATGAAACTCCTCCCTGAAAGCTGTTCAACAATAGGTTGGTGATTCCAGGATAAAGACTTTTTACCTCATTCTGATTCTTAGACCAGTTTACATCAATGTTCCATGAAAAATCTTTTGATTTTATCGGAACCAAACCAAGCTGTACTTCAAAACCTGTATTATCAATTCTACCGGCATTGATCACTTTACCTGTATATCCTACACCGGAAGAAACCGGAAGAGCAATAATCTGATCTATTGTCTTTGTCTTATAGTAAGCAAAATCAACAGTAATTCTGTCTCTTAGGAAGTGAGCTTCAGTTCCTACTTCAAATTCTTTTGATCTTTGTGGTTTTAAATCAGGATTAGACTGGTTTAAAATAGGGTTATATACTCCTATACCTGATAGAATCCCAGCAGATCTGTAATTATTAGCCAGTTGATAAGGATCTGCTGTACCTCCAACCTCTGCATAGTTAGCTCTTAATTTCCAGAAATTCATCCAGTTTTTAGTGTCCAGAATTTCAGACATAATTAAAGCTCCTGTGATGGAAGGATAATTATAGACATTATGTGATGCTGGTAATGTTGAACTCTGGTCTATTCTCCAGGTTCCATCTAAATAAAATTTCTTAAAGAAATCGAATGAAGCTGTGATATATCCGGAATTGGTTTGTGTTATAGATTCGATTTCATCTGATGCTAAAGGTGCCTTTCTAGAGTTTGATAATGCATAAATACCGGCAACTACTAATCCTCCTTCAGTTGAAGCATATACAGAATTAACGTAATTTCTACGGATATTTCCTCCCAATACTCCGGAAACATTAATATCATCCGTAATATCAAATTTATAGTTGGCCATTAAGTCGTAATTGACTTCAGTTCTTAATACATCACGTCTTGCATACCCTGAACCAATTGAGTTATTTGACTGTCCGAAGGCCTGTGGCAAAGATCCAACAGCTAATCTGTTTTCAGCTAAAAGATTGGATCTGTCATAAGAAACCTTACCGGTAACAGATACATTATTCAACAGGTCGTAAGTTAATTGCCCATAAGTAAAACTTCTGTATCTTTTATCTGAAGTATAGTTCTGATACGCCTGGAAGTATGGGTTGTTCCAATAAGCAGGCGCTCCGTTAGCCGCAGTTTTTCTATTCCATGTAACATTCCCATAATTATTGACTGCACTGGCAATAGCAGGATCAACATTAGCAAAATAGGCTCTTTCCAGATCCTTAACATCTACGTTGGTTTGCCACCACTGTCTGAAACCTGTTACGGTATTATTAGAATATCCTGTGATACTTCTACCTGTAGTTTCCTGCAAAGTCATTGTAGAATAGAAAGAAGAATGCAACTTAGGAGTCAGATCATAATTCACCTTTAAAGAGAAATTATTTCTGGTAAGCTCAGAATTAGGCATCAGACCATCAGACATCATATTTTCATAGGTGAAACTGATATTTTTTCCTTTTTGCCCTTTTTCTAAAGTTATACTATTGGTAAATGTAGTAGGATTATTAAAAAATTCAATAGGCCCATTTTTAGCAGCGACCCAAGGGGTTGCTTGTTTGTAGTTTCGTGAAGTCGGATCAAAAGAATCCCACTGATAAACTAACAAATTAGGATCGAATTTTGGTCCCCATGATGCATCAGCTCCGAAGTTGGCATTATTTAAGCCATCACCTGCCTGCGTTCCAAATTTTTGAGCATACCCTGCACCATATCTTGTTTGATATTCCGGGAAAGTAGATTTATCAATAAAACCAACCTGCATGGCAGAAGAGAAAGTAACTCCCCAAGATCCATCATCTTTTCCTTTTCCATTTTTAGTTGTGATCACAATAACCCCATTCAGACCTCTTTCTCCATATAAAGCCGATGCCGCTGCTCCTTTCAGAACGTTGATAGACTCGATATCTTCCTGATTGATGTCTGATAATGCGTTACCATAATCCACATTTTTCTCCTGCGTATACGTATTGTTTACAGGCGATCCATCAATAACGATTAATGGGTTTCCTCCTCCAAGTGTTTTCACCCCTCTGATGAGTAGGTTGGCGGAACCTCCGAAATTGTTATTGGTTGTAACATTAAGACCGGCAACTTTACCGGATAACTGTGATGCGATATTACCTGTATTTGTAGTACCGTCAGAAAGAGCACTTGCTTTAATTTCCTGGGAAGCATATCCAAGAGACTTCTTCTCTCTCTTGATTCCAAGTGCAGTAACTACTACCCCTTCAATTTCCTTTGTTTTCAAGGTGTCTTTCTTTTCCTGCGCATGAGCCACAGCAATGGAAGAAGACAACACTAAGACAAGCAGACCTGCCGTTAATTTCTTCATATCAAATTTTATTTTTTATACCTCTACAAAATTGTAAAACTTTATTAAAAGCACAAAAAAAATCTTAAGATAACGTTAAAATTAAATTAAATTATTAAATTAAGTTAAAAATAATCGTTAAAATAAGTTAAATACAATAAATTAAAAACAAGATAATTTTTTTTAACAATAATTATTTTTCATAAAATATTGTGACTTTTAATGGAAAAATGACACATAAAAAGGGCCTTTAATACATTATTAACAAACTGATAACCAATAATGTAAATCACATTTAAATGAAAAAAAAAACTCACTTTTCACGGAATAAACAATGCGATGCATAATACTTATTTATTCATAAAAATTTCATTTTGAGTTAATAAAATAAAAAAACCGCCCGAAGGCGGTAATAAAATATATTAAAACTTGTTTTGATTATTTCAACCAGAATGGTGCATATTGGCTTGTCTTGCTATACATTTCAGTTAAAGCAGGATTAGGCACATTGGCTCCGTTAGCAATATACTCAGACTGTGGATACATTAATCTCACAGGTCTGTTACTGAAAGAAGCACCAATTGGCATTGGCGTAACAGGGAATCCTGTTTTTGTATAACCAATATAAGTTTCCAGTGGGTTAATGTTAGTTAAAGCAATCCATTTCTGATATTGGATACATTCTAGCTTATTAGCAGTAGCTGTCCACCCGATACCCGGTTTGGTTGCAATACCAGCCATATAAGTAGCTAAAGTTGTAGCTCCCGTAGTAGGCACAGCTAAGAAAGTGAATGAAGCAGCAATTCCTTCATCAAATCTAGCCTGTCCACCTAAACCACTCATTGCAGGGTAAACAACTGCTGCTTCAGCCTGTAAGAATTTAGATTCAGCAGCAGACATGATAATACCATTCTGAGCAGATCCGGCAGCTAAAGCAATATAAAACATAGCTGGACCTAATGTTGTAAAATCACCTTCTGTAAAAGTTCCCTCTTTTGGAGCACCTTGTACAAGTCCTCTAAAAGCTGCAGGAAGTGAAGGAGTTGAAGCTCCAGCAGCTGCAATACCATTATTTCTATACATTCTGCTTCTTCTTCCATCAACCACACCAGTAGTCCTAGAAGAAAGCCCACCTAGATCATCAAGGATATGCTTGGTTGCAAAATATAATCTATAATTCGCACTCAATTCACCTGAATCTACATCTCTAAGCCCAAAATTACGATATAAAGGGTTCTGAGAATTAGCATTTGAAGAAGAATATCCTGGATTAATAGTAACATCTGACGTAAGATAAGTAGCCGTAGTTGTAGGCATTGTAGCTAACTCTTGAGTTACCATAGTTTTAATACCAGCGTCAGTACACATAGATAGCCTTGTCAGAAGTTTAAGTTTTACAGTATAGGCCATTTGTAACCATTTTACCATATCCCCTTGCATGATAGGATCCTGAGAGTTGTTTCCAACAGCCGTTGATGGAAGTGTCGCTCCAGCATTCATAGAAGCAATTGCTAAATTAACTTCTGCTACAAGAGCTTTATAGATATCAGCACCTTTATCATATTTTGGAGTAAGATTTGCCTGTCTTCTGAATGCTTCAGAATAAGGAGCATCATTATACAAATCGACAATTGTCTGCATATAGAATGCTTTCATTACTCTAGCAATAGCTATATATCCTCCATATTTATTTGTTGTGTCCGGATAGTCAATTATAGATTGGTAATTTGAAACCCCTCTATAATAATTATCCCAAATTCCATTATAAAAAGTAGAGGTTGCCTGCATTTTCATTTCCTCATCCAAAGGTGCAGCATAAAAATAATGATTTCCAACCCAGGCATTCATCATCGTATTCCCCAGTCTGTTCGCAAGCCCACCTTGAGTTCTGTAAACTACTGTTTCAGCAGCAGATAAACGTTCAGCCGGCGTAATTTGATTTTCGTAAGCGTTATTTTCATTTTTGTTAACATCAAGATAGTCTGTACTACAAGAAGTTGCAGTAACCATCAGGAAAGATGCCGCTATGATAGTTTTTAAACCTATATTTTTCATTTTGATCTATTAAAAATTAATTGTTGTTGTTACACCAATAGTCTTTATTGCAGGATACTGATTGACTCCTGTAACACCTTGGTTGTTATTAGAACCTATAGAAGTTTCCGGGTCTGCATATCCTTTATTTTCTTTTGCATATTTATAGAAAAGGTTTCTTCCGAATACACCAATGGTGAAATTGGTTACTCCAAGCGCTTCTCTTGCACTCTTACCAAATGAATAGCTAACACCAAGCTCTCTTACTTTGAAAGCAGTAGCATCAAGAACAAAGTTTTCAGCAATATTACCGTATACCTGTCCGTAATAAGTAGGAAGTCCATTATAATCGTCCCCTCCGGATTTAATATCTGTATTCGGTACATATTGTCCGCTGGCAGCATCTAAGTAAACAGAATTTGGAATAATATATCCTCCCTGTGTTCTGTCAAATGATGCAGACTGCTCCAGGTGTCCACTAAATGACATTCCCTGCATAGCCCCTGCATAAAACACTCCTCCTTTTCTGTAGTCCATTGTTGCAAAAGCACTCCAGTTTTTGTAACGTATGTTTGTACTGAAATTGATTGTATAGTCAGGTGTAACTTTACCTAGCTTAATGAAGTTATTAGTAACGAAAGGGTTACCATTTTCAGGGTTTACAATAATTCTACCCTGATCATCTCTCATATAGCCCGTTCCCATCAATTGAGGGAAGTCTTCTCCTTTGATAGCATATACCCCAATATTTCCACCTTCGTAAATAGGTACATTAGCTTGCCCCTCGTTAAGAGCTGTAATCCTCTGCTGAACTTTACCAAAAGCAACTCTAGCATCCCAGCTGAAATCACCTCCTTTAAATGGATCAATTCCTAATGAAATCTCATATCCTCTGTTTCTTAAATCTCCAATGTTACTGATTTTTGAAGAAATCCCGGAAGCACTTGAAGCAATCTGGTTAGAGATCAGATCAGAAACATCACTTTGATAAACGTTCACGTCTAATGTTAAAGCATCTTTGAAGAAACCAAGACCTAAGTTAAGTTCTTTGGAATTTGTAAATTCAGGTAAAACTCCGGAAATATTTGAAGGGTTAGGGTTATTAACAAAACTTAAATTTCCATTGAAAGGATATCCTGTTCCCAGAACTACAGTTTGTTCGATTGCAGAAACTGAAACCGGGTCATTTCCAATTCTTGCCCAAGAGCCTTTAATCACAAATCTGCTGAATGTATCACTCTCTAAACCGTCAAATGCTTTCAATGGTAAGAAAGAGAAACCTGCAGATGGGAAGAAATAAGAATACTTAGCACGTAAAGCCTCATCTGAATTCAACAGTTTAGAAGACCATTCCTGACGACCAGTGATGTTAAAGTGTAAGTAATCTTTATAGGCAATATCTATATCAGCAAATACACCCATTTTTCTATCTAAAAATCTGTCATTATTTAAATTGTAAGGTGTACTTGGATTTGCTAGGTTCCATATTTGATAAATACCTGGTAGCTTAATTCCTGTACCACCGGCAGAAGTAGTTTTGATATAGGTTTCCTGTACGTTATACCCTAAAGTACCATTCAACCCAAAATCTCCCCATTTGTAATCAAAATTCAATTTAACATCATCATAAATATATCTTCTGTTGCTATTATTTTGAGAAATAGATGAAGTTTGTGCAGAAGGGGCAACAGGAGCATAATTATATCCGTTCGTACCATTCACCCAACCGTCATTCCAGTTTAATACATCAGATGTAGTTAACTGTAATGAACCTGTGTTTTGAAGACTGATATGATCGTTAAATTTATAAGAAACAGATAAAGTACCATTAATTAAATTAGTTCTGGTATTGTTTCTTTCATGCTTCATAGTCCAATATGGGCTGGCATAATACATGTTCCATCCCCAAGGCGTATCTGTTCTATTTCTAAAATCTACAATAGGAATTTCAGTTGAAGCTTGTAAAAGATTACGGTAAAGTCCAGGGTTTGTAGTACTTGTAGACTGCGAAGAGTATGAAAGTGATCCATCAACATCCCATCTGTCTTTTCTAAACCCTCCTTTAAACATTGCAAAAGTCTTCTTATAAGTATCGTCTTTTACAATAAATTCTTTATCAACCCTGTTAAGAGATAATGCAGCATAAGCTGTTTCACTACCTGTAGAAATTGTCACAGAGTTATCATATGTTGTACCTGTAGTAAAGAATTCTTTAACGTTATTTTTAGACCTAGGAGCATAAGGACCATAGATAGCAGCAGCTGCATCGTCTGCAGGAATATCTCCATCCGGGTTAATTGCAATTCCACCACCATTTACATCATAACCTGGTAAACCAATTGCTACATTTTGTCCTGCATAAGCAGGGTCAGAATAAGCAGGCCCCCAAGCACCATTCTCAACGTGTACTCTGTCTCCATACCATCCTTGTCCATATTTATCCTGACGGTAAGGAACGAAAGCCACATTATCAAAACTTATGTTACTATTTACAGTAATATTAACTTTTTTACTTCCTAAACCTTTTTTAGTTGTAACAATAAGGGCTCCATTCAAACCTGCAGGTCCATAAACCGCAGCTCCCTGGGTACCTAACATAATTGTTACCCCATCAATCATGTTAGATGGCATTTGCTGATAAACAGAAAGACTGGAAATAACCCCATCAATTACCACCAATGGAGAAGTACTTCCATTAATAGTTCTAGCTCCTCTTAATTTAATATCATAAGTACCATTAACACTAGAGTTCGTATTATTAATCTGCATGTTGGGTGCTTTTGCCGCCAAAGCCTGAATTGCATTTGGGCTACCTGCCTGCATCAATTGCTTACTATCAAGTAACACAACAGGGTTGGTCTGAGCATCAAGAGTTTTTTTCTTGTTTAGAACACCAGTAATTATTACCTCACCGATTTTCTGCGTTTTAGTGGAATCCCCTTCTGTCTGCTGTGCATTTACCACACCAAAAGAAGATGTAAGAACCACTAGCAAAACGCTTGTTGTTAATTTCTTCATGTTTAAATTGATTATTTTTTTATTGATTGCAAATATGTGAAACTTTCTTAAAATCACCAAATAATTCGTTAAAAATATTTAAATCCATGAAAAATACAATATAAAAAATCACAATATTTAAAAATCTAACACCAAAAAACCAATACTACTAAAAATCACGCAAAGCCCCTAAATTAAACATAATTCACTCATTGCCTCTAAATGAAGCAATATATACAATCAATAATCAATACATATGAAAAACATACACAAACAACCAAAATGCAATTTTTACTAATTTTACATCTTATTTATGATAGGATATAAACAAACTCATGGATTTATTAAAAAAATGGACAGACCATTACATTGAAGCCGGATGCGATGAAGTAGGAAGAGGTTGCCTTTGTGGTCCGGTAGTGGCTGCGGCAGTTATTTTGGATGACAATTTTCAGCAAAACCTTGTCAATGATTCCAAAAAGTTAACATTCAAAACAAGAATGGAGCTCGACAGTTATATTAAAGACAATGTAAAGAACTACGCCATTGCAGAGCTTCCTCCTTCATTCATTGATGAACACAATATTCTCAATGCAAGTATTCATGCCATGCATCGTGCATTGGATCAATTAACCATAACCCCAGAGCTTATTTTAGTAGACGGAAACAAATTTCATCCTTACAATTTTATACCTCATCAGTGTATCATTAAAGGAGATTCAAAAGTATTGTCTATTGCTGCAGCTTCCATTCTTGCGAAAAATTACCGGGATAGACTAATGATAGAACTTCACGAAGAACACCCCGAATACTGCTGGAATACCAACTTCGGATATGCTACAAAAGCTCATCAGCAAGCCTTAATAAAGTATGGGCCCACAAAACATCACAGACAGTCGTTTAGACTGAAATATGATTAATCAGGATATCATCATTTTCTGAAAGAATTCAATACAAAAAAAGAGAAGCAGATGACTGCTTCTCTTTTTATATGATAAGTAACTTATTGTTTTACTTCTTTTTGTTTTTCTGGCTTTCCTGATATTTCTGCTGCTCCTGAGCTTTCTCCATCATTTCTCTCATTCTCTTCTGGAACTTACCTTCAGCTTTCGGCTTTTCTTTATTGGCCTGAATCTGTGCATGAATTTTCTTTTCATCCAATATCACATATTTAATAACAAGGATAATTAAAATGTTAATCGCGTTGGATACAAAATAATACCAAGACAGACCTGATGCAGAGGTATTTAGGAAGAACAGGAATGTAATCGGGAAGATATACATCAACACTTTCATATTTGGCATTCCTTCCTGCTGTGGCTGCTGCATATTTCCTGAGGTCATTACTGTATAGATTAAGATAACAATAGTACAAGCTAATGCAAAAACACTTAAATGATCTCCTAAGAAAGGAATCTTAAACGGAAGTTTAATTAAATCATCATAAGCGGTCAAATCTTTTGCAAACCAGAATCCTTTCCCTCTCAGATCAATAAAGTTCGGGAAGAAACGGAATAAGGCATAGAAAATCGGAATCTGAACAAGTGCCGGAAGACATCCCGCCATTTGATTCACTCCTGCTTTTCGGTAGATTTCCATAGTAGCCTGCTGCTTCTTCATAGGATCAGCATCTTTCAGCTTAGCGTTTACTTCGTCAATTTCAGGACGAATTACTTTCATCATCGCACTTAATTTATGCTGTTTGTACATAATCGGCGATAAGATCAGTTTTACAATGATGGTCATTAAGAAAATCACCCAACCTGCGGTAAGTCCCCATTCTGCAATGATATTATACATTGGCATAAAGAATCCACGGTTCATCCATCCGATGAAAGACCATCCCAACGGAAGGATTTCATCAAAGTTTTTATCATAAGATTTCAACAGAGGTAAGTCAAGCGGCATAAAATACCAGGTAAAATCCTGATTCAGCTCACTTCCCGTCATCTGTACAAATCCTTCAAAATTAAGTTTCTTCAGATATTCTCCTTCTTCAATGGCTTCCTGGTTTCCTTTACTCTGTGTAAAACCGTTTTTAGCTTCAATCACGGAAGAGAAAAACTGCTGTTTTACACCAATCCAGTTAAGGGTTTCTTTTTCCTCATTCATTTCTGTTCTTCCGTCATAATCATAATCTTTATAATTATTGAAAGCATATGAGAATTCTGAGTGAGACTGTTCCTGTGCTCTACCTTTCTCCAGATTTCTTACACTGTAATCCCAGATAAAGTCTGCTTTATTGTCGGAAGTAACCGCAGCAAGGCCTTTTGTTCTTACTTTAAAATCAAGGGTGTATTTTGGAAGGAGAGTATAAATAAACTCAATAACAGCACCATTATAGTTAGCCGTCATCGTTAGTGTATTTCCATTAGCAGCAGGTGTAAAAACTAAGTCTTTAGTATTGATTACTTTTCCTGTCTTATCCTTAAACTGAAAACCATAGTTGGAGTTCTTTTTATCAATCAGATAAAGCGGAAGATCTGCATTGTCTGTTTTATGATTGTATGCTTTATATTCTGAAAGCTGTACTTTAGAAACCTGGCCGCCTAAGCTTGAGAATTCCAAATTCAGTTCTTTGCTATTCAAACGGGCTGTCTGAATGGCTCCAGGAGTTACATTTGGATTGATATTGCTTGCCTGAGTCTGTTTTACAGCATTTTTTACCTGCTCGATTTTCTGTTCCTGAGCTTTTAACTGCTCTTCTTTCGACTGTTTGTTCTGGAAATAGAACATAAACCCGAAAAGAACCAAACATAAAACCGCAAAACTGATCATTTGACTTTTATCGATTCCGTTGTTTTGTTGCATTTTATTTTTATATTAAAATTTTAAATTTAACGAAGTACCATCAAGTGCTACTTTTTGAGCTGACAAAAATACTGTTTTTTTATCAAAACTCTATGCATTACCATGTTACTATATAATAAACTCAAGCTGAGAATAATCAGCCTGAGTTTATGATAAGACGTTTATAGTATATTATTACCTTATTTCTTTTCGCAAGCCTTAATAAAAGCTCTGAACAGAGGATGCGGCGTTGCTACTGTACTTTTATATTCAGGGTGGTACTGTACTCCCACATAGAATGGGTGATCAGGCAGTTCCAAAGCTTCTACCAAGCCTGTTTCCGGATTGGTACCTGTTGCCAGGAAACCGTTCTTTTCAAATTCCTGAAGATAATCACTGTTGAATTCATAACGGTGACGGTGTCTTTCGGAAATATTTTTGCTTCCATAGATTTCAGAAAGCTTTGAACCGTTTTTCAAAGAACATTTCCATGCTCCAAGACGCATGGTACCTCCTTTGTCTACAATATTTTTCTGTTCCTCCATTAAAGAGATTACAGGATCAGGGGTTGCGGTATCAAACTCCATTGAATTCGCTTTGGTATGTCCAAGAACATTTCTTGCAAATTCAATCGTCATGATCTGCATTCCTAAACAGATTCCCAACATCGGAATTTTATTCTCTCTTGCATATTGCGCTGTAAGAACTTTTCCCTCAATTCCACGATCTCCGAATCCCGGAGCTACAAGAATTCCGTTCACTCCTTTCAGAGTCTCTTTGATATTCTCTGCTGTGATGTCTCCACTGTAAACCCATCTTACTTTTACTTCTGTTTCAAGATCAGCTCCGGCATGTTTGAATGCTTCTGCAATAGAAATATAAGAATCCTGAAGAGAGATATATTTTCCTACTAAAGCTATTTCTACCGTTCTTTTAGGGTTCTGGAATTTTTTAAGGAAGCTTTTCCATTCTTTAATGTCTGCTTCTTTATCACTTTTAAGATCCAAACCTTTTAAAACAACATCATCAAAATTCTGCTTCTGAAGATAGATTGGAACTTCATAAATGGTTTCAAGATCTTTACATTCAATCACATTATCCAAAGGAACATTACAGAACTGAGCCAGTTTTGCTCTCTGATCCTTAGGAATTTTATGTTCTGTTCTGCATACCAGGACATCTGCCATGATTCCGCTTTCCATCAACTGACGAACAGAATGCTGTGAAGGTTTTGTTTTCAATTCACCACTTGAAGCCAGATAAGGCAGTAAGGTAAGGTGAATCACCATAGAATTTTTCTCACCAAGCTCCCATTTCAGCTGGCGTACCGTTTCAATATAAGGAAGAGATTCGATGTCGCCTACAGTTCCTCCGATCTCAGTAATAATGATATCGTAGTTCTGCTTGGAAAGCATTTTGATTCTTCTTTTAATCTCGTTGGTGATATGAGGAATTACCTGAACTGTTTTTCCTAAGAAGTCTCCTTTTCTTTCTTTTTCAATAACGGTTTGGTAGATTTTCCCTGTGGTAACGTTGTTGTTTTGGGAAGTAGGAGCATCCAAATAACGCTCGTAGTGGCCTAAATCCAGATCCGTTTCTGCGCCATCTTCGGTTACATAACATTCTCCGTGCTCATAAGGATTCAGGGTTCCCGGGTCGATGTTGATATAAGGATCCAGTTTTTGGATCGTTACGTTAAAACCACGTGATTTTAACAAAAGTCCCAGAGAAGCAGACACGATTCCTTTTCCCAAAGATGAAGTTACACCTCCTGTCACAAAGATGTACTTTGTATTCTTTTTACTCATTAGATTAGGTTTGTGCAAAGTTATGGGAAAAAGAGATACAAAGCAATTTTTTACATTTTGAAAATAAGAAAACCCTTCAGAATCAATTCTTAATTCCGCTTATTTTTTTTATCTATATTTGATAAACACAATGACAAAAAGCCATAACCATCATGATTTCTGTATATAAATTAAAACCAAAATTTCAGCAGCTGCTTACTCCTGTCTTATTATTTCTGCACAGAAAAAATATTACAGCCAATCAGATCACGGTAAGTTCTATAGTATTGTCTGTGGTTATTGGTGTATTATTCTGGAATGCAGACTTGTCGAAATGGTTCTTTTTAAGCCTTCCCATCGGACTGCTTGTAAGAATGGCTTTGAATGCCCTGGACGGTATGATGGCAAGAAAGTTTAACCAAACCAGTACATTAGGAGAAGTTTTAAATGAGGTAGGTGATATTGTTTCGGATGTCATCATTTTTTTTCCACTGCTGAAATTTCAGCCGGAAAGTGTATATCTGATCGTGGGTTTTATTATTTTAAGTGTGATTAATGAATTCGCAGGCCTGATTGGAAAAGTCGTAGGAAAAGAGCGTCGATACGATGGGCCAATGGGAAAAAGTGACCGTGCTTTAATTCTCGGCATCTACGGACTCGCTGTATTTTTTGGAGCCAATATTTCCGGAATTTCATCCTATATTTTTATCCTTCTCATTATTCTGTTAACCATCAGTACCTATATCCGATTAAAGAAATCACTGAATGAAGCCTGAAGATAATAAATTTGCGGACGTTCCTTTAAGAGTAAAAACATGGATCTACATCATCATTGTTTTTGCACTCGGAATCTCACATCCTCTTGCTATGAAGCTTTTTGTTTCATGGATAAGTTTTCAGTGTTTTTTTGAGTTTTTAAGAATGTACCAAAACAGTTCAAACCGGGTTATTCCTTCTCTATTGGTTGGAATCATGCAGTTTTTTCTACTGTATTTTCTTCCTATTGAAAGGTATTTCGTGTACAGCTCTGTTGTAGCTGTAATGGTTTTGCTTTCTTTTTTCCTCTTAAAAACATCTTTACAACAGCTTACCGGAATTTTCATAGCGTTATTGGTTTGTCTTTTTGCTTTTCCTCATCTATCTTTTATCAGAGAAACAGCGTCCGGCCTGAACGCTGTTATTTTTCTTGTTGTGATAACCGAACTTAACGATGTTTTTCAATATCTGATGGGCAAGTTTTTCGGAAAACATAAAATCACGCCCAAAATAAGTCCCAACAAAACTTTGGAAGGATTTATCGGCGGAGTTTTCCTGACTGTGCTGCTGAGCAATATTCTCGGATTTTTTCTATTGAACACTTGCATTCTCATCAATACCGTATTGGGATTTATTCTGGGAATTTCAGGATTTTTTGGCGATGTTTTTATGTCTTATTTAAAAAGAAAGGCAGGCATCAAAGACACGGGAAATCTTCTTCCGGGACATGGCGGACTTCTGGACCGGATGGACAGCCTGATCTTCAATGCACCTGTTTTTTTCTGGATGTGTCTTCTGCTTATAAATAATTAGGATATGAACGGGAAATTTGAAAAAGCAGTTCTTTTTTCAGGAGGCGGAACCAGACTAATGATTTATCTGGGCATATTTGCTGCTCTTGAAGAACTGGATATGAAACCCGATGTACTTATTGCTTCATGCGGTGGCGCTTTTGCTGCTACCATAATCAATGCTTTCCCGGATAATTTCTCGAGAAAAGAATACCTGAAATCTGAAGAATATTTCAAGTTTGTTTCGGGAACCACTTTGACAAAACATAAAAAGCTGTCTGAGATCGGGCTGTTTTCATTAAAAAAATTAATGGATAAAAGATATGCACCGTTTATCGAAAATATCTTCGATAGGTATCTTGTCGAAATGCCTCAGGATTTATCTGAAGTTTTTCCTTCATTAAAAAATGCTCAGTTTTCACAGCAAATTCCCACCGTAATCATCGGGTCAGAAATACTATTCCACTCTAAAGAAGCCGGACAGAGAAGGAATAACAGAAAGCTGTATAAAAAAATCATTTTCACAGATCCAGAGACCGCGGAAAAAATACATCCTGAAAACATCATTATTCCATCCGAAAATCTCAGAAACAGTGCTATCAAAGAACTTTCTGCCCTAAAAACTGATATTTCTCTCCTGGAAAGTACCCGGATTTCAGTGTCGGATATGTTTTATGTAGAGCCTGCTTTCTATCAGGGGAAACATTTTGCAGGCGGTGTTGTAGATCTTGTTCCCGTAGAACTGGTCAAGCATCTTGCCGATATTATTATTACGGAAAAAAAACAACCTTATACTCCGGTTGAAGAAGCGCTTATCCGTTCTGTATTTGGCTTCAGTGGCAACAAAAGACTCTCAGAGATCGAAAAAATTCCGGCGGATTTCCAGATTGATACCACCACAATTAAAAATATGCTGAAAGGACATTATCTTAAAAAAAGTATCAACTGGCTGAAGATGGAAATTAATTTTTCCTTCCCGGCAACTTATCAACAGTTTGCAGAAGATATGGAAATGCAGTGGAAATATGGTTTTGATCAGACTCTGAAAGCAATTCGCGGATGATTTTTTTTGCGAAATAGATTTTGGCTAAAGCCGATTGATTTTGTTGTTATTTTCAGTAAACGGGCTGAAGCCCGTTCCTATTGAATATTTTAATTCTTTTTTCACCACAGATTTCTCAGATGTACACGGATGATTGCGTGTAACATTTGTGTTGTTTAAACCACCTCTCCAGTGGAAGGAAATGTTTGTGGGATAAATAGCTATTGGGGTTGTAGCTAGCTATCTTAAACTTAGTTGCATTAAAAATCTTTGATTTTTTTAGAACTTATGTGAACTTTTTATACATGAATTTTTCATCTTAAAAAATAAAGTATTGAAAGCTTTTGTGCCTTTTGTGGTTGATATTTTTTGACCACAGATTTCACGGATGCACACATATGATTGTGGGTATATATTCGGGAAATTGATCCGGGAAAATTGTGTGAGTTGTGTAATTGATAAAAAATTCATCCAATTCATCAACTTTCAGTTTTAAAATCTATTTTTACATCCAACTAAAATCACAACGATCTCATGAATGTTTTTATAGCAGGCGGAACTTCGGGAATGGGTTATGCTCTTGCCCTGCATTATCTTAAAAAAGGATATGATGTAGGCATCTGTGGGAGAAATCCGGAAAAAGTCCCGGAAAACTGTCCGGAAAATTTAAATATATTTCAGGCCGATGTTTCTGAACCGGCTTCTATTGATACGGCGGTACAGTTTTTTCTAAAAGGTGGAAAGTCTCTTGATATTTTCATCAACTGTGCGGGAAGCTATGCTGAAGATGTTGCCGGAAAGATTTCCTACGAAGAAGCTGAAGAAATGCTGCAAACCAATGTTTTGGGAACCGTGAACTGTTTTGAAACGGCCAGAAAAGCCATGAGAAAACAAAATAAAGGCAGCATAGCCGTGATTGCTTCTGTTTCCGGAATTCTGGAATATGAAAAATCGAGTCTTTATACTAAAACAAAACGGTCTGTGATCCAGATGGCAGACGCTTACCGCCGTGCTCTGAAACCGTTTGGGATTTCAGTAACAGCCATTGCTCCGGGCTATGTAGACACGGAGAAATTAAGACAACTCAACAATCATGATCTCGGAAAGAAACCATTTTTGACGGATGTTGAGACTGCCGTCGCTATTATTTCCACAGCGATTGAGAAACAGGAAAAGCTCGTTATTTTCCCGGTAAAAATGAAATGGCTGATGAAATCACTCTCATTGCTTCCTTCTTCTTTATTAAATATGATTATGTTCAGAAAAGCCCGATGGATGAAAGACGACCCCAACTAAAACAGCAGATTTTTGCTTTTGTTTCCAGTGCACTTGTATTCATGATTGTCTACAATTTTGCGGCATGGTATGCTTCGGAGGTGGAAAAGGTTCCGTCTTTTGTATTTGATTTTGAAAAATATATTCCGTTTTTACCCTGGAGCATTATTCCTTATATGACCAGTGGTATTTTTTTCTGCTCCGTTTTTTTTCTGTGTAAAAATCAGGAGCAGCTTAAAGTATTGACCAAAAGAATGCTTTTCGTTACCGTAGCGGCAGGCTTTTTTTTCATTTTATTTCCGTTAAAGTTCTCCTTACCGAAACCTCAGGTCAATGCCTCAATTCTGAACGTCTCTTTTTATTTTCTGAAATTATTTGATTCTCCTTTCAATCAGTCTCCTTCGCTGCATATTGCTTATGCTTTTATCTTCTGGACCCTATTCAGAGAACTGAAAAGATTCAGGACCCTTTTTATGCTGTGGCTGATCATGCTGGGTATTTCTACATTGACGACTTACCAACACCATTTCATTGATATTCTTTCGGGAACCATTCTCGCCCATATCAGTTTTATTATTTTTCCTTACCGAAAAAATGATTTCCGATATAGAAATTTCCAAGTGGCCAATTTTTACTTTTTATCCGGATGGATTCTAGTTTCAGCGGCCTTGCTTCTGGATAAGTTCTCCGGTCATCTGTGGCTGATTGTATTATGGCTGGCTGCAATATCAATGATTATAGGATATCATTATCAGAAAAACAGAATTCACTTTTTAAAAAACAACAACGGCAAAATTTCATTGGGACGAAAAGTATTTTATGCTCCTTATCTGATAATTTATTGGATGTTCTGGAAATTCCTCCGGAAGAATAAAAAACCTCTGGAAATAGCCCCTCGTATTTACATTTCATCAAGACCCGGCCGTGAAGATCTTCATTTTTTTAAAATCAATCCGGATACCCTGGTTTATGATCTTTCAGCCGAAATGGAGGAAATACCAGACTTAAAAAATAAGTCATTGTATCGTTCAGTTCCTTTTCTGGACATCGGTACTTTTGATGTGAATGAAACGCGCCAACTTGTTGCAGAGATCACAGAAAGCTACAGCAATCTTCCAATGGAGGGAAAAATATTCATTCATTGTACCATGGGCTTTACAAGAAGCTCAGTCATAGGTATTCTGGTAATGAAAAATATTCTATCTTTACCTGTAGACGAAGCAGTAACCATGATGACGGGCATTCATAAAAATGCAGTAATTCATCCTTATCTAAAGGATTTTTTGAAAAAAATTTAAACTATGAACAGCGGACATTTTAAAAGTTTTGACGGGAATACCATTTTCTACCGTGAGTGGAACTACCAGCCCCAGCAGAAGAGTATCATTATGATTCATCGCGGGCATGAACATTCGGAGAGGCTGAATGATATTGCACAGTCTTCACTTTTTTCAAACTACACTATTTTTGCATTTGACCTTCGCGGACACGGACATACGGAAACCGGAACTTCTTCCATTTTTATGGACTATGTAAGGGATCTTGATTCTTTTTCTAAATTTCTGGGAACAAAATACGAGGTGAAAATTCAGGACATTTTCGTTTTGGCGAATAGCATCGGAGGAGTTGTAGCTTCAGCTTGGGCCCATGATTTTGCTCCGGATATTGCCGGAATGGCGCTTTTGGCGCCTGCTTTTAAAATCAATCTGATTGTTCCGCTGGCCAATGAAATGATTACGCTTGGAACGAAGCTGAAGAAAGGACTCATCATTAAAAGCTATGTAAAATCTAAAATGCTTACCCACGATCCGGAGCAGCAGAAAGCTTACGATACAGATCCGCTGATTACAAGATCTATTGACGCTGAACTTCTTATCGACCTTGCAAAAGCGGGAAAACGTCTGGTAGAAGATGCTGCAGCTATTGACACTCCGACTCTTATTCTCGCTGCCGAGAAAGATCACGTGGTTTTCAATAAGGACCAGAAAATGTTTTACGACAGGCTTGATACGGATCTTAAAAAATATGAAGTACTGCCCGGCTTTTTTCATGGAATTCTCTTTGATACAGGAAAAGAAGAGGTGTATGCGAAGGTTGCAGATTTTGCCGGAAAATGTTTCAGCAGAACCCATAAGACGGCCAATCTTCATCCTGACCGTTTTTCTGTAAAGGAATACGAAGATCTTCAGAATAATGTGGGCAACAATCTGAATTTTAAATTTCAGAAATTTTCGCTTAAAAATATTGGAAAGATAAGCAACGGAATGGCTATCGGCCTGAAATACGGTTTCGATTCGGGGGCTTCTCTCCATTATGTGTACCAGAACCAGCCAAAAGGTAAACTGGGTTTTGGAAAAATGATGGATAAAAATTATCTGAATGCCATCGGCTGGAAAGGAATCCGTATCAGGAAACAACATTTGATTCAGCTTCTGGAACAGAATATCCAAAGCCTGAAACAGGAAGGCAGAAAAATTAAAATCCTTGATATTGCAGGAGGAACAGGCAATTATTTATTCGATATCAAAGAAAAATATCCTGAAGCAGAAATTGTAATCAATGAATTTGTAAAAGCAAATATTGAAATAGGTGAAAAAGTAATTCAGGACAAAAATTATCAAAATATCCGTTTTACAAACTTTGACTGTTTTGATCCTGAAACGTATAAAAAGATTAATTTCGAACCTAATATCACCATTATTTCAGGAATTCTGGAGCTTTTCGGAGATAATGAAATGGCAGCCAAAGCCATTAAGGGAGCTGCATCTGTTTCCGAAAAAAATTCCTTTATCATTTACACGGGACAGCCGTGGCATCCGCAGCTGAAAATGATTGCTTATGTACTGAACAATCATCAGAATAAAGACTGGATCATGAGAAGAAGATCACAAAAGGAGCTCGACAGGGTGATGAAATACAGCGGTATCCGCAAGGACACTATGCTGATTGATGATTTCGGCATTTTCACTGTTTCTTCGGGAGGTGTTAATTTTTAAATGGAAGGTGGAAGTTATTGAGACCGAAGGTGTAATTGCAGGACCGTTTTATCTGTTAAGAGTAGTATAAAATAAAAAAGGTTTTCCTGTTATGAGGAAAACCTTTTTCAATCAAATGATGTATGGAAATTATTGTTTTACGACTTCAAAATACAGGCTCACTTCTACATCTTTAGCGACTCCAGCACCTGTTGGATCGTACTTGATTCCGTAGTCTAGACGGTTAATCGTAAATTTCGTCTGAAAGCCCATTACTTCTTTACCCTGCTGGTTTTTAGCCACTCCTCCAAATGTTACGGGAATGCTGATTTCTTTTACTGTTTCCTTAATTTTCAGGGTTCCTTTCAGTATATATGAATTGTTTTTATCCTTCGTAATGGAAGTGCTGTGAAAACTCATGGCCGGATAATTATCTGCATCAAAGAAATCGGCACTTTTAAGGTGCTTGTCTCTCATCTCAACTCCTGTGTTGATGGAGTTTACTTCTACCCCAAAATCGAAAACAGCATGATCCAGATTGGCTCCTTCCGTGGTTATTCTTCCTTTAAACTGATCAAATCTACCCTGTACAAAGTTGATTCCCATATGTTTGACATTAAAATTAACCGATGAGTGCATGGGATCAGCAGCCCACTCGGTTTGTGCAAAACCAAAAACGCTTAACAGCGTAAAAACGACAGATAAAAGTATTTTTTTCATTGTAATTTAATTATAACCAGGTAAATATAAGATATATCATTGATCTCGCTCTTGATGTATGTTATTTTTTAATTTTAGATGAGATTATTTTAGAATAAATTACATCAAAAAGACAGATTACAAGAAATATAATTATTGAATTGAGGTACAGCATCATATCCAGCAAATGGTCGTCTGTAGGTTGGGTAAAATAAGTAAAGGGATTGATTTTGGACCATAAAAGCATCAGGAGATAAAGAATTTCAAATAACAGGGCTACTTTCCAAACGGCATTATAGCTTTTCTGAAAAATCAATATCGTAATAAAACTTACCACACATATGATCAGGCAACCAATAAATATAGCAAAACCATGCAGGGTATGGCTTGATGGCGGAAGGCCTATCAATTTTACAGATTCACCAACCAGGCCCGCATTGAGAAAGGTCATGATACCGAATATCAGAATACTTTTTAAGATAAGATTTTTCATCTCTGAAAATTAATTAAAATTCTAAAAGGAGATTCATTTTTTTTAACTTCGCAGTATGGCAAAACTGAAAACAGCATATTTCTGTCAAAACTGCGGAACCCAATACTCCCAATGGATGGGGCAATGTAAAAACTGTGGAGAATGGAATACCCTTGTGGAGGAAGTGGTTGAGAAAACCTCATCCAAAACGCCTCCTTTTTCAAAATCGAAACAGCATGTCATCAACATTATTGAAGTAGAGACCAGCGAAGAACCGAGAATAAAAACGCCTTCCGAAGAACTAAACCGTGTTCTGGGCGGCGGTATTGTCCTGGGATCCGTCACTTTGATCGGTGGTGAACCCGGAATCGGAAAGTCTACACTTTTGCTGCAGCTGGCTTTAAAAATGAAGAAAAAGATCTTCTATGTCTCTGGGGAGGAAAGTGCTTCGCAGATTAAGATGAGAGCAGACCGATTAACGGATGTTCAGAACCCGAACTGTTTTCTTTTTACCGAAACTTCACTGGAAAAAATTCTTCACGAAGCCAAAAAACTGGAACCGGATTTTATGATCATAGATTCTATCCAGACCTTACAATCACAGCTGATTGAAAGCTCACCCGGAACTGTTTCCCAGATCAGGGAATGCTCGAATGAGATCATCAAATATGCAAAGGAAAACAATACGCCTGTATTTTTGGTAGGCCATATCACCAAAGATGGTCAGATTGCCGGGCCGAAAGTACTGGAACATATGGTGGATGTGGTCTTGAATTTCGATGGAGACAGGAATCATCTTTTCAGACTCCTCAGAGCCAATAAAAATCGTTTCGGATCTACTTCCGAGATTGGAATTTACGAGATGGTTTCTCAGGGATTAAAAGAAATCCGGAATCCGTCTGAAATTCTGATTACAAAGAAATTTGAAGAGCTTTCCGGAAATTCGGTAGCGGTAACGCTGGAAGGAAACCGACCGATGTTGCTGGAAATTCAGGCTTTGGTAAGTACCGCTGTTTATGGAACTCCGCAGCGAAGTTCTACCGGATTTGATGCCAAAAGACTGAATATGCTTCTGGCTGTCCTGGAAAAACGTGCGGGTTTTCAGCTTGGGGCTAAAGATGTATTTTTGAATATAACGGGAGGAATCAAGACGGATGACCCTGCGCTGGATCTTGCGGTAGTGGCTTCTATTCTTTCTTCCAACGAAGATATTGCGATTTCCGAGCATTTCTGTTTTGCAGGGGAGATAGGATTAAGCGGCGAAATACGCCCCATAGCTCAGGTGGAACAGAGAATTACAGAGGCTGAAAAATTAGGCTACGAAAAAATATTTGTCTCGAATCTGAACAAAATCCCGAAAAGAAAATTCGGAATTAAGATTGAGGAAGTAAGCAAAATTGAAGATTTCCACGAAAGGATCTTTTAAAAGTATTCCCTATGCCGCTTGAAAATATTCAAAAATTTGTTCTTGTACTGCTCTACGGTGGTCTTACCCTTCTTTCATTCACGGTATTGATCAATCCGATGAGGGTGAACAGAAGAGCCAATTTATTTTTCGGGCTGTTTCTTTTGTTGTGGTCAAGTTATTGGATTTTGGATATTTTAAAACTCTGTATGCTTCCTGCGGGTCCTTTACTGGCATCTGTGGTCTATTCCGTACAGATATTTACGCCTATTCTTCTGTTTTTCAGCGTTATATTTTTCATTAATCCTAATTACCGTTTTAAAAAGCGGGATCTGGTGTGCTTTATCGTTCCGGTGATTTACTGGATATTATTGTTTAATGCGGAGAAACATCCTGCTATTTACAACGCTGTGCTGCTTATAGATGTGGCTCACAATCTACCTTATATCGCTCTTATTTATTTTAAGATCAGAAAGCACCAGAAAAGGATTGAAATTATTTCTTCCAATACGGAAAACATAGATTTGCAGTGGCTGATCAAATTAAGCTTTCTCCTTTTTGTAACCATCATTATTACAGTAGGCTATGAGTTGTTTAATGCTTTCGTCTACAAAATGCACCAGCATCTGGTGATGGATCTTCTGTTTTTATTTATTGTGTACAGCACGCTTTATTATGTGCTCCGGCAAAAGGAAATCTATCCGGTGGATAAAAAACAGCGTGACGAATTACTATCTATTGAGTTGGAAGGCGATCAGGAAGAAACCGAAAGAAAAAAACTGATTCCCGACCATGAGCTGGAAGGTTTAAAATTAAAGCTCATTAATTTAATGGAAAACGAGAAACCCTATCTGGATGGGGACCTTAATTTACTCAAGCTCTCGGATCTTCTTCAGATTAATGCTCATCAGCTGTCTTATCTTCTCAACAGCGGCCTGCATGAAAATTTTTTCCATTTTGTGAATAAATACAGAATAGAACATGCTAAAAAAATGCTTACGGATGATTCCTATAAAAAACTGTCTATGGTAGGTATTGCCTTTGAATCGGGTTTTAATTCCAAAACGGCTTTTAATACGATTTTCAAAAAAATGACTGATAAGACCCCTTCTGAATTCAGGAAAGGACAGTCGGGCGGATCGGTATAATTTTGATATTAAAAAGTTTCAGACATTCTCTTGATCGTATAGTCAAGATTGATTATTTTCACTAAAGAATTTAAAATTATGAATAAAAGTATTCATGCCTACTATGATCATCTTGCAGAAACCTATGAAGAGGACCGATTTGGAAACTCTTACGGAAAGTATATTGACAGGTAGGAGAAATCTTTTTTAAATTCTTTTTTCAAGGATAAGAACTACACTAAAGTCCTGGATCTGGGATGCGGAACAGGCAGACTCCTTGAATTTGCAACGCATGGGGTGGATTTCAGTGAAAAAATGCTCCGCATTGCCTCAGAAAAACATCCCGAAAAAATAACGGCTGTGGGTGAAATTTCAAACATCCCTTTTGATATTAAATTCGGCTGTATCTTTTGTTTTCATGTGATTATGCATCAGACCAAAGAAGAAACAGAGAACTTTCTCAAAGAATGTTTCCGGAAATTAGATAATCAAGGTTTTTTAATTTTTGATTATCCAACAAAAACCAGAAGAAAAGTGGTATCTCCTCAGGAAGACTGGCATGCAGGCAACAGTTTTAATATTGAAGAAATTTCACTTTTAACCCAAAATCAATGGAATCTTAGAAGTACTACAGGAATTTTACTGTTTCCTGTTCACAGACTCCCTAAAAAATTAAGGCTTTTTTTCTGCCCTTCGATATTCTGCTGTGCCGTACATTTCTTAAAAAGTGGGCTTCCTATCACATTGTAGTACTGGAAAAGAAATGAAACAGGTTATAAAAAAACTGCTACCGGATTCTGTGAAGCTGCATATCAGATTGCTGCAACGCCGTTTTGATGAAAGGAAATCTGGTCATCATTATTCGTCAGGCTATGCTGAAAAAAGAATCGGCAATCATTTCTTTGAGCTTAAACAGACTATTAAAAAGGGGGAATTTAATGAAAATAAAATCCACAATCTGAAAGTGGTCAGCGATAAGATTCATCATCTGGTTATTCAGCCGGGTGAAGTATTTTCTTTCTGGAAATTAATAGGAAAACCTACTGAAAGCAATCATTTCAAAGAGGGCCGGAATCTTATTAACAATCATATCTCCAGCGGATACGGAGGCGGAATCTGCCAGTTTTCATCCATCCTGTATTATGCTGCTCTGCAAACCGGACTGACGATCATTGAAAGGTATCCCCATTCTATCGATATTTATCAGGAGCATGAGCGTTTCACTCCTCTGGGTTCTGACTGTACGGTGGTTTACGGATACAAAGATCTGCAGATGCAAAACCCTTTTCCTTACCCGGTGCAATTGCAAAGCTTTGTGAATGATGATGAGCTTCATCTTGGTTTGGTTTTTCCGGAAAAGATCACTTTGCACCCCATTAGTTTTCAATATGAACAGACCGAAAAAGGAGTTTGGGTGGAAACCTTTGCCGACGACCGGTTTCTGTGTAAAAATTTTTATATTCGTTTATGAATTATTTAGCCCATTCTTTTCTTACATTTTCGGACGGACAGATCGTAGGACAGTTTCTTGAAGATTTTATCCGGAACAAAGACCGCTACTCTTTCCCGAAAGATATTCAGGATGGCATTACACTGCACAGGGCTGTGGATACCTTCACGGATTCTCATCCGGCTATTCATGAGGCTAAAAAAGTGTTTTCTCCTCTGGTGAGGCTTTATGCGGGTGCTTTTGTGGATGTTGCCATGGATTATTTTGTGGCCACCGATCTTTCCCTGCATTCTCTGGCCGGGTGGAAAGCTCATTCATTAAGGGTTTACAGCGTTCTTAACGAGCATGAAGAGTGGCTTCCTGAAAATTTCAAAAAAATGCTGGCTAAAATGGAGGAAGATGACTGGCTCTACAATTACCGCGAAGACTGGGGCATACAATTCAGTATGCGGAATGTTCTGAACAAAGCCAGGTATCTGGAACCAGGGATCCCCGTTTACGAAGCATTCCTTAACAATAAACCTTTTCTTCAGGAATGTTATGATGGCTTTTTTCCTGATCTGCGGGCTCATGCTCAGGAAATTAATGCTCAACTGCAGTTGGAAAACGGATCGGGTAATCAATTTACGGGATAAAACAGAGGTGCATTTCCGGAATTTCTGTTATCAATTGATCTTTTAACAGCTTCATAACTTTTTTCTTTACGCTTTTTTTGCTATTTCACCCGTTCAATAAAAAAACACTCACATTACTGCAAGTGTTCACTATTTATGTTTAAAGGTTTGCCTTCCCGGCCAATTGATTATTATACGGAACCTATTTCCTTATTTTAAGTAGAAAAAGTATCTTACTTAGTATCATAAAACCCAGACTGAACTATTCAGTCCAGGTTTTCATTAGAAATAACTATATTAAAAAATTACATCAAATATGGAATCTACAACACTTCACATGTCTGAAAAAAGGTGGCTTGTGAGAATGAATCATTGTAAATTCTCGTTATTTCATAACGGAAGTGTTTCCCTGAAACCATATCAAAAATCCTCATCTCTACAAGCATATACTTAGTGTCTGATCCGAATATAACGGGAAGATCTGTGAAAGTATTAGTGGCTGTTCCATTTAGATTTCCTGCTGTAGCCTGTCCCGGTTGATTGCCCGGCAGCCAGGATAATGTAACTATTGCTGCATAAGATCTTGTTCCCGAGCCTGTAAATCTGATTTGAGGTCTAGATGCATTACCGTTTGGACTCGCTACCGGGATTATTTTAAATTCAAAGTCCCCCACATTAAAAGTATTGGTGGGTTGTGTATTATCAATACTTTGTGCAGGAGCTTTATAATTGATACTTGATGCATTCGTCCACACAGGCGCTGCACCAGGCCCGGCTGAGGTAAGTACCTGTCCCGCTGTTCCGGCGCTTCCGGCTGTGGTAGCATTTCCGCCTACATTCAGTTCATTGGTAAACTGGACTGGCCCATTAACATGAAGCTTTTTCTGAGGAGTACCGGTTCCTATCCCCACATTGCCATTTCCTTTGATTCGCATCAATTCATTGGAGTTTGAAGCTGAGCCATCACCAGCAAAAAATCCATGATCGGAACCAACATTATCCACCTGATAACGCAATAAACCATAATTAATCCCAAGACCAAAATACTGAGTATCATTATTAGCAGCCTCGTAAAGTACGATTTTACGGTTGGCAACAGTATTTCCCAACTGTAACTGTGCATGAGGAGCAACAGTTCCTACTCCTACCATGTTATTGGCAGCATCTACTGAAAATGTATTTCCGTCTACAGAGAATGCATTGACAGAAGTTCCGTTGAAAGCCAATGTATTAGCTCCCTGAGTAACCGTTCTGTTTCCGGTAAGGGTTCCGTCCGTATTATAAATATTGGTACTTGCTGCATTTGCAATAGTCGTCCATGTAGGAGCAGCTCCGGCTCCGGCGGATGTAAGAACCTGTCCCGCTGTTCCTGCACTTCCGACTGTGGTAGCGTTCCCCCCTACATTTAATTCACCCGTAAACTGAGCATCTCCATTCACATGAAGTTTCTTTTGCGGAGTAGCTGTTCCTATTCCAACATTTCCGGTTCCTTTGATTCGCATCAGCTCATTGGATGCTCCGGCTCCATTAGCTGCAAAAAAGCCATGATCCGTACCAGAGCCATCAACCTGGTAACGCAATAAACCTCCATTAATTCCGAAACCTAAATATTGATGGTCATTATTAGCCTGCTCATAAAGGACTATTTTTCGGTTAGCAACGCTGTTATCTAACTGCAGCAGAGCATGGGGAGTATTCGTTCCTATTCCGATCCTGTTATTGGCTGCATCTACAGAAAATGTGTTCCCATCTACGGAGAAAGCATTGACAGAAGTTCCGTTGAAAGCCAATGTATTAGCTCCTTGAGTAACCGTTCTGTTTCCGGTAAGGGTTCCGTCCGTATTATAGATATTAGTACTTGCTGCATTCGCAATAGTCGTCCATGTAGGAGCAGCTCCGGCTCCCGCGGATGTAAGGACTTGTCCCGCTGTTCCGGCACTTCCGGCTGTGGTAGCATTCCCGCCTACATTCAGTTCATTGGTAAACTGGACAGCCCCATTAACATGTAGCTTTTTCTGAGGAGTACCGGTTCCTATTCCTACATTGCCATTTCCTTTGATTCTCATCAGCTCAATGGAAGCATCTGTTCCATTTCCGGCAAAAAAACCATGATCTGCACCAGGGTTACCAACCTGATAACGGAATAAAAAGTCATTAATCCCCAATCCATAGTATTGGTGGTCATTATCAGCGGATTCATGAAGCACTATTTTCCGATTAACAATGCTGTTATCTAACTGCAGCAGAGCATGGGGAGTATTCGTTCCTATTCCGATCCTGTTATTGGCTGCATCTACGGAAAATGTGTTTCCATCTACGGAGAAAGCATTGACAGCAGTTCCGTTAAAAGCCAATGTATTAGCTCCCTGAGTTACCGTTCTGTTGCCTGTAAGGGTTCCATCCGTATTATAGAGGTTAACTGAAGAGGAAGCAGAGGTATTCAATTTTGCCCATACGGTACCATCATAATAATAGTATCCTATTGCATCAATGTTGATGGCTGTTCCGGTTTGTGTTCCGGTAGCCACGCTGTTAACATATACTAATGTTGAACTTGTTACTCCGGTCATATTTTGTGCTCTTTCACGGTCTATCCTCGGAATAAGAAGTCCCTCAGGAGATTTTGTGGTTCCTGTTGGGTTTTTAGCAGTAATATCAAAAGTAGCTGCAGGTGTGGGGGTATTTATTCCCACCTGAGCATTCGCTTGTTGTGTAAATGCTGATATAGCAATTACCATAGGTAAAATAATTTTTCTCATACGTCAAGAAATGTTTTTAATGTGTTTTTATGAGTCTAAAAAATTTGTGTTTTGGATTTGATTCCGAGGCAAAATTAGTTTTCCAAAGTAGAGAATGTAAAATATTAATGTTAACTGATTGTTAGCTGCATGTCTGTTTTTTGAAAAAAAAGTGTTAAGCTTATTTTCCATAAACCACTAATAAACAATACTTTAATAATTTCCAACCTGTTAACTCCCCTAAACAAAATATCACCCATATGGGAATGATAATTCAGTGATATTTTTCAAAGAAAATTTCCGGATCAATTAATATTATTTCAATATTGTGTAAAAAAAATATACTCGTATTGGTATTAAAAAAAATAGGATCCCTGCATTTTTTATTCAAAAGCGAATTGTACAAATTCAACAAATGCCACTTTAAATAGGAAATAAATCAATCATTCACCCGTATAACAACAATATATTTTATTATTTAAATCAACATAGCTTTCTTATTTAAATCATTAAAAAAATATTCCTTAATAAACAGCCTATCATTATTATAAAATATCCTATTTATTAATAAAATTTTTAACTTACTTCATTCGATCGTATACGTTTATTTTTTTTCATACAATTGATATCAGTTAGTTCCATTTTCTGTATCAAAGAAAGCAGATAAGCAGAAAATTTTTATGATTCATGGGCCTCTAATCTTTTTATTGATTTACAACATCAAAAAAACACTCACATTGCTGTAAGTGTTTCGTATTTTCGTTTATAAAATCTGCCTTCCCTGTTTAGGATAAAAAGGGAACATTTTCATCCAACAGTTTGAAAAGACGGATTACTTTTTGTGTATTTCTTTAAGCTCAGCTTTTAAAGCATCTATTTCTACCTGCTGCTTTTTAATCATATCCTGCTGCTGCTGAACGGCTTTGGTAAGTACTACTGTCATTTCTGCATAGTTTACTCCCAAAGTTTTCATTTCATCGTTGGCAGTGGTTACCAGTTCCGGCATAGCCGCTTTAATTTCCTGCGCTACAAAACCTACTTTTTTGTCTTTGCTGAGTGCTTCATCCTTGTAACGGTAATTGATGGTACGAAGTGCTAAGATTTCTTTCAGCCCATAGCTGTTATCCACAATATCTTTTTTAATTCTGATATCTGAAGGAGTAATGGTTCCGGAAGCTAAAATATTCCCTATAACGTGTAGCCTTTGTGAAGGAGAAGCAGTACCTATTCCCACATTTCCATTTCCTTTGATTCTCACCAGCTCATTGGATGCTCCTGCTCCATTAGCTGCAAAAAAAACATGATCCGTACCAGGGCCATCAACCTGGTAACGCAATAAACCGCCATTAATTCCGAAACCAAAATATTGATGGTCATTATTAGCTTGTTCATAAAGTACAATCTTTCGGTTAGCAACACTGTTATCTAACTGCAGCAGAGCATGAGGTGTACTTGTCCCTATTCCCACATTTCCAGTTCCTTTGATTCTCATCAGCTCACTGGATGCTCCTGTTCCATTAGCTGCAAAAAAACCATGATCCGTACCAGGGCTATCAACCTGGTAGCGCAATAAACCACCATTAACTCCGAAGCCTAAATATTGATGGTCATTATTAGCCTGTTCAAAAAGCACAATCTTTCGGTTAGCAACACTGTTATCTAAATGCAGAAGAGCATGAGGAGCAGTTGTTCCTATTCCTATCATATTATTGGCAGCATCTACGGAAAATGTGCTACCATCCACGGAGAATGCATTGACAGCATTTCCGTTGAAAGCCAACGTATTAGCCCCTTGAGTTACCACTCTGTTTCCGGTAAGCGTCCCATTTGTATTGTAAATATTATCAGAAGCACTGCTGCCTCCAATTTTTTTCCACAAAGTTCCATCAAAGAAATAGTATCCTGTAGAGGCTATTTCAACTGTTTGTGCTGAACTGGGGCCAGTTCCCGCCGTGACTTCTGTAACATAAACAATGGCACCTGTCTGACTGCCTGAATAGGTACCTGCTGTTTTGGCTGTAAGCTGCTGGAGCGTTACTCTTGGAGCAATAATACCGTCTTTTGCTACTGCAGAAGCTCCATTTCCAGCTACATCCAGTGTTGATTGAGGTTTATCCGTGTTAATCCCTACTTGCCCAAAAGCAAAAGATCCTGAAATCATCAGGACTAACAAAGGGTAATGTCTTCTTTTCATAATTCATTGTATTTGTAGTATTTTAAACTATTGAAGCATCCTGTACTGTGTGTTGATCATTTTCCAGAACACCCTGAACAAATATATAAACTCAATAACAAAAAGCTATTAAAAATAAAATAACACTACAAATAATAACAATTAACTAAATATAAATTATAAAATAGCATGATACAATATACAATCAATAATATTTAAAAATTATTATAATTTACTTTTTTAAATTAAAAAAGTTTTAATCAAATTTCCACAAATACAATTATATTTATTTAAGCAATCAATTATTATTCGATTAAAAAAAAACAAATCAATATCAATATTTCATTAAACAGAATTTTAAAATAAAATCTTCTTATAAAAAAATGTCACAAATAAATAATACATCTTTATTATAAGATATAAGATTATTAACAAAAATTTTAATTTGCCTTATTCAACTGTAAAAGTTTATTTTATTTTTTGAAAAATGGACGCCCGGGAGTTCTTTTAGCTACATTTTCTGCATATAAAAGAGAGTATTACCTATTCCAAGCTTAGAAGAAAGAATATTTATTAACTGGATAAAGTCTTGAAATTATATCCAGGCATTGACTTTATCGTATTCTTTACAACTGGAAAAAGGAAAGGCGTAACTATCATAAAAAAGCACCTACAGGGAACGTAAGTGCTTTTAACAATTTGTGTTTATTAGAATCAGTATCTCATTTCAGGCTATCTAGATTTCATATCCTATTTCATCCGATAAAGATATCGTTACATTTGTTGCAATACCTACCTAATCAGAAATTTGACCATTATTTTTCCAAAATCTTATTACAGACTATTTCAAAATCAATTGTTCCGCCTTATTAAATTCAAAAGAATTCAAATTTCAACCAGATTGCAGCCTTGATTAAAAATTTTCATTAAAAAATGATTTAATAAAAAAATAATTAAATCCCGATAAACCTACACAAATATAATTTTTTTCAAACAAAAAACAAATATTATAAGCGTTAATTAATGAAATATTAATTATATATAATTTATTTCTATTAAAAATTTATTTTTGTTATTAATTAACTATTAAATCCAATTTTAAAAGAGATACAATTTAAAATTATTAATCAATAATTAGTGATTTAATATTCGATATAAAAAAAGAAACAAAATAGCAGAAAAATGATGACTAAAACTGTCGATAAAGATAGCGATTGGGGTAAGTCAATTTCTCACTTTTCCGGTCTCCGTTTACAATCATATGAACAATATTGATCTGATCATCAAAGAGATTATACAGAAAGCTTACCGCAGCTTCCAGTTTTTTGGGACTGCCCACGGTTTCCGATTCCAGAAAGACATTCACCGACTCACTGTCTTCTTCATACCCAACATAATTGATCTTTAAAAATTTACCATCCGCTTTTAATTTTAAATATTCGGCGCAATACTTCTCCAAAGCTTCATTGATTTTAGCTTTATACTTTTCATCGTTAAAGTGGAATGAACTTCCGTACTTTTTCCCCAAACCGTTTTCCAAGTCATCCAGAAAGAATCTTCCGGTGACTTCAAATGATTTTGACTTTGCATTATAATTGATTTCTACAGAGCCCACATGATAGGGATGCACTTCTTCCGTTTTTGTAAAACTCTGAAATACAAATACGACCGCAAAAAGAAAAGTAAATAGAAACCTAGCCTGCATTGATTTTATTTTAAAACAAATATAAAAAAAGCAGCAGTTATATAACCGCTGCTTATGATAAAGAAGTGAATTAAGAAAAGACCGGCTTAATCTTTAACCACTTTTTTCGTTATTTTGGTTGTATCATTCAAGGTAATTGTAAATACGTACACTCCTTTTACAAACGCTGAAACATCAATTTTATTGGCAGAGGTAGTAACATCTGCTGTTTTGATCAGTTTCCCGGAAGCATCATAAATGGCCACTGAAGCCTTAGCATATTTTCCAAGAATAATATTGACGTAGTCTTTTGCCGGATTTGGCGTAACAGCTACTTCTGAAATAAGCTTAACATCTGCCGTTCCTAGAACAGTAGCATTTGTTTTTGCAAAGTACCCTCCGAAACCTGTCGTCTGAAAACTTACTTCCCAATACTGATATGTTTCGTTCCAAACAAAATCAGCTACATCCGGGTTTATTACTGTGGCTGTACTTCCAAAAGAAGCCGTAGTCCCGGTATTTGCGGCACTGCTTCCAGCATATTTTTCAATCACAAGATTCGCTTTATTGGCATTATCTGTACTGGAGGTAGGTAGTTTTACAGTATTTGTAAGATTATAAGCATCAAAATCTGCCTGCTTGAAATATAAAGTCACCTTTCCGGTTGCTGCGGCAGCATTCGCGGCAGGATTGATTTCGTATCTTCTTGCTACATAATTGGGCTGGGCATTATCAACCCATACTTTTGACGTAACATCACCTGTCACTGTACTGGCAGCTTCTTTCTCTACTCTTGCAATCAGCTGGCAGGCGTTGGTAAAATAGTTATTTCCTCCGGATACCGTTGATGTTTTGGTTTGATTGGATGTGGCCAGGTTTTTCACTTCTGCTACATTTTCATAAATGGTTGCTCTCATTTTAAGATCGAAGGTTCTGACATTCCAGGTAGTTCCGTTGGCTGAAGTTTTGCTTCGTCCGCTTGCGGAAATCGATTCATTTTTCATAGAAATCCTTCCACTCAGTCCGTTAATGACAATGTAAAAATCCTTTCCTGTCACCATCTGCACATTGAGTCCGGAAAGATCTACATAATTCCAAGTAAATCTCTGAATATCATTTACCCAGGAAGAAACGGTTTTAGTGGCAATAATATCCCCCGGATCACCATTGGCATTTACTTTTCTGATCTGAATATCAACAGCCATATCACTTGGAATAGTGGATGTTCCCGTTAAAAATGAAAAGCCTCCTAATTTACCTGTTAACGTGGGTGTATACCGAACCGCCAAAGCTGTATTATCAAAGAAATTATTATTTTCCGTATTCGCAACAATATAAGGTTCATCATAGGTAACCGTTTCAAAATTAGATGCTACGCAGCCCAATTCTGTGGTAACTGCTTTATAAATATCCAGTTTCCCGTGTCCCCATCTTGCATTGGGAGTATTTCCGGTTGCGCCGTCTTTTCTTGCATTGGTCGTAAGACGGCTCTTTACCTCCGCTGCCGTTAATGCCGGATTGGCCTGTAGCAATAAACCTACAGCGCCTGCTACACCGGGTGAAGACATGCTTGTCCCTTGATTTTTAACGTAAAAATTAGTTCCGTTGATAATATCTGTTGCCGACGGAGCTGAATTGCTTGATCTTGAAGAAATCACATTCTGTCCTGAGCCTGCAATATCCGGCTTCTGAAAACCATCAACTCTCGGTCCCTGTGCGCTGAATGAAGATATTGATTCCTGAGGAGTAAGGGTATAGTACCCCCCTGAAGCAGTGTACCAGCTTGCCCTTCCCATGTAAGAAGCAACAGTAATCGCGTTGGAAGCATTACCCGGAGTTCCCACCACATATTCGTTATCTCCGTTTTGCAAAGTTGCGGTAATCCCTGTTCCTTTGCTATATAGCCAGCCATGAGTCGTAATGGCCTGCGCTCCGTTGTTGGTAATTTCTAAAGTATATAAGCCCTGGCAATCGGCTACAGATCCCGTATTTCTATTGATCACCAGCTGCACATAACGCTTATTGTTATCTGTACTCCAATAATTGTACATGGTTGCCGTAAAACCTCCACCCAAGATACTATGAGCTGTGTTTGTGCTTATGTTCTGTGTATATTGCTGTCCGTCAGGAGTTGTTAATCTGGCAGTAACTGCTGTATTATCATTAGCATACATCAGAAACGAAAATACGGAAGAAGCAGAAGTATTGCTGTTGACATTGAATGAATAGATCTGTGCAGCATTGGGTTCAATAGCCACCTGCCTGTGAAGATTCGCCCCATAATCATTTCCGGCAGAGATCACCACTACTCTTCCCGGTCCCGATGTTGTAAAGTTATTAACAGCTACTTCATGAGAAGCAGTACCATCGTGCGCACTTCCCTGCCCACCGATACTCATGTTCACAACAATCGGTTTGTTCAGTGCGGTAGCTACGTTCTGGAAATAGGTAAGTGCATTAATGGTATTGGTCGTAGGAAAAGAACCGTTTCCCCCTTTTACAAAAACAATATCTGCATCAGAAGAAAAACCTTTATGCCTTTTATCTGCAAATGCAGCCCCGTTTCCTGCTGCAGTACCTGCTACGTGGGTTCCATGACCGTTGGTATCATTCTCACGGACAAAACCTGCCGGAGTACCATCCAACTCATCTTCAATCTGGGCTCTGGTATATTCCACCCCGGTTGCAAATCCTGCAGGAGGAGCTTCAGTACCCTGTGCGGTAATTGTCTGATCCCAGATGGAAACAATTCTGCTTTTCGTCTGATCCAAAGCATTTCTAAAATCAGGGTGCTTCCAGTCTATTCCGGTATCATAAACACCTACTAAAATTCCGGCGCCATTATAGGCTGTATTGTTGAAAACACCATCCTGCAGAAGACTGGCTCCGGACTGGGCTCTGCTCACATCATTATGAAGTTCATCAAAAGCAGGAGCCATTACAGAAGTTACGTAAGGGAGCTGCATCAGCTTTTCAATATCATCAAGACTTACCAATGCGGTAGCAAAATTCGGTAACTGACTTTGTACAAGGAAGCCGTCGGATTTAAGCTTTTCCGGATTCTTAGTATAAATAATACATGAATACATGGTTTGGGCACCTTTGGAGGTAACAACCAAATGCTTGTCCAGCTTCATGCCATCATATTCCAGATCCTTTATCGTATTTCCTTTTAATACATTCTCTTTATTTTTAAGTAAAATATCAAAACGGGAGTCTAATTTCTGTACCTGTCCGTAAAAAGCATAGGAGTACAATCCCAAAAAAGCAGCAGTAGCATTCCTCAGAAACTTCGATCCTCCGTTTGGAATGTTTACTTTTGTAAGAAGTAGTTTTTTAAAATCCATATTTTAAGTTTTTTTAACATTACAAGTATACAATATTTATTTTATAAACAATCCCCGCAAAGCATCAATAATATTCATAAAACCAATTGTAAAATAAAAAATAATTCACTTTATAGCATTTAAAAATAAAAATATCTTAAATAATGTATTTAGAAAATAAATAAAATTCACAATAAGAATCAATAAATAAAAAATTATTAACCATTAAAGAAAATTTAATACAATTCATATGCAGGATTTCATATTCTATCTCAATCTTGGCTGGGAGCACATTATTTCTCTGGATGCCCTGGATCATCAGCTTTTCGTTCTGGCTCTTATTGCCGTTTACTCTTACAGCGACTGGAAAAAGGTTCTTATTCTTGTTACCGCATTTACCATCGGACATTCCATTACGCTTGCATTAAGTATTCTGGATATTTTCAGAGTTTCTTCTGCATGGGTAGAATTTTTAATTCCGTTGACAATCGTACTGACTTCACTGGATAATATTCTGATGAAAAATAAAAAACAGACGCTAATGCGGGCCAATTATTATCTGGCTCTGGTCTTCGGACTTATTCACGGAATGGGGTTTGCGAACACCGCAAGAGTGATGATCGCCAAAAGCCAGAGCATTGCCGTTCCTTTATTAGGGTTTAATATCGGGCTGGAACTGGGACAGATTGTTATTGTTGCCGCCATTCTGATCGTATTATTTATAGCGCTGAATCTTTTTAAAGTCAATAAAAAAGACTGGATTCTTTTTGTCTCTTCAGGGGTGTTTGCTTTGTCTTTAAAAATGACTTTGGAGAGAATTCCTTTTTAACCTTGAAACATTTTCAATTTTTAAACTACTTATTATTATCTTTGATAATTATTAAATCATTCGGTAATGAAATTAAAAGCAGTCCTATTTTCATTTTCTGTATTGGCATATACAGGCTTCACCGCACAAAATATTCAGAATAACCCCGGCAGTAACCACGGGAACAGATTCGAACAGCTTGGGACCATTCTCCCGACACCCAATATTTACAGAACAGCTTCCGGAGCTCCCGGACACGGATACTGGCAAAACAGAGCTGATTATGATATCACGGCTTATCTTGATGAAGACAAGAGAAATCTGAAAGGTTCGGAAACGATTACCTATTACAATAATTCTCCTGATGATCTGGATTATATCTGGCTTCAGCTGGACGAAAATGAGCAGTCTAATGTAAAAAATGCTGGTTTTGATTTCCCTTCGACACTTCCCGCTTATTCTACCGACCAGCAGCTGAAGGCAACTGAGCTCCCGGAAAAAGACAACGGCTATGGCGTTAATCTGGAAAAGGTAACCGATGCTTCCGGCAATCCGATGAAGTATACGGTGAACAAAACCATGATGCGTATAGATCTGCCTAAGGTTTTAAAGAAAGGAGAAAAACTGGTTTTCAAAGTAGACTGGAATTATAATATCCCGAACAGAATAAAAATGGGTGGCCGCGGCGGCTATGAAAATTTTGCTGAAGACGGAAATGATCTGTACACCATGACCCAATGGTATCCAAGAATGTGTGTATACAGTGATTTCCACGGATGGCAGAACCACCAGTTCACAGGACGTGGCGAATTTGCTCTGGTATTCGGAAATTTTAAAGTTTCCATGAATGTTCCTGCAGATCACATGGTAGGCGGAACCGGGGAATGTAAGAATTATGAGCAGGTTTTAACCTCTGATCAGATGGCCAGATACCGAAAGGCTGAAACTGCTTCCGAGCCTGTTGAAATTGTAACGCTGGATGAAGCGAAAAAGGCTGAAAAAAATCATTCGAAACAGAGGAAAACATGGGTATTTTCCGCTAATGATGTAAGAGATTTTGCCTGGACCTCATCCAGAAAATTCATCTGGGACGGAATGGGCGTTACGATTCCTGAAAACAATAATAAGGTAATGGCAATGAGTTTCTATCCAAAAGAAGCTTACGGTCTTTACAGAAAGTTTTCTACAAAAGCTGTAGCCCATACCATCAAAACCTATTCTGAATTTACCGTTCCTTATCCGTATCCTGTAGCGCAGTCTGTAGAGGCAGCGAACGGAATGGAATATCCTATGATCTGTTTCAATTTCGGAAGAACTGAAAAGGACGGAACGTATTCCGAGGGAACCAAGAACGGAATGATAGGCGTTATTATTCATGAAGTAGGACACAACTTCTTCCCGATGATCATTAATTCCGATGAAAGACAATGGAGCTGGATGGATGAAGGTCTGAATACTTTTACAGAATATCTTACCGAAGAAAAATGGGATAATAAATTTCCATCGAAAAGAGGTCCGGCATGGACGATCACAGATTACATGAAGCTTCCTAAAGATCAGCTGGAGCCGATCATGAGTAATTCTGAAAACATTATTCAGTTTGGCCCGAATGCTTATTCCAAACCTGCAACCGGATTGAATATTCTCCGTGAAACCATCATGGGCAGAGAACTTTTCGATAAAGCATTTAAAACATACGCCAAAAGATGGGCATTCAAGCATCCTGAACCTGCCGATTTCTTCCGTACAATGGAAGATGCCAGCGGTGAGGATCTGGACTGGTTCTGGAGAGGATGGTTCTACGGAACAGATCCTGTAGATATTGCAATAGATAAAGTAACGGTAGCAGCTCCGGATCTCAATACTCCTCCGAGAGATGCCAGAGAAGTTAAATATAAAGTGGAAAAACCGCTTCAGAATAGCTTTGAAGATATTTCGAAAATCAGAAACAAAGAGGACAAGAATATCACATTCTATGTAGATAAGGATAAAGATCTTCAGGATTTCTATTACCGATATGACAGAGGTCTGGAAAAGGTAGATTCAGAGAAGGAATATACTGTGAAAAATGAAGCCGGAGCTGCTCTGGATGCTAAGGATAAGGAGAAATTCAAAAACCTTACCGGCTACCAGATCGATTTTGTGAATAAAGGAGGATTGGTAATGCCAATCATTCTTGAATTCACTTTTGAAGACGGATCGAAACTGTATGATAAATCTTCTGCACAGATATGGAGACAGAATGAGCAGAAAATTTCAAAGACTTATTATTTCGATAAAAAGATCAAGTCTATCCAACTGGATCCAATGAGAGAAACTGCGGATATCGACACTTCCAATAATTTGTGGAGCAGTGCAGGTGCAGACAGTCAGCCTTCAAAATTCCAGTTGTTTAAACAGAAACAGGGAGGCGGTCCGGTAAGAGGAGGCGCCAACGGAAAGGTAAATCCGATGCAGGCCGCAGGAAAGAAATCATAAAAAATAAAAAAAGGTTGTTTCATATTTGAGACAACCTTTTTTATTTGAGCATGACAAGCCGTTGTAATGATTGGGCTAAAGCCCACCTCTATTGAATTTTTAAATACAGCCTTCAAAGATTTCTTTGTGATCTGTATGATCTGTCAGAGAATTTTTAAATACAAAAAAACTGCGTAATCTGTATGATTCGCCAGAGCGGGCTAAAGCCCACCCCTATTGAATTTTCAAATAAATCCTTTAAAATCTATCTGTAATCTGTGATTCGCCAGAGCGAGCTAAAGCCCGCCCCAATCCAATTTCCATAATATCAAAACATAGATTTAATCATTAAAAATCTGCGTAATCCGCCTGATCTGCGAGAGCTCTTTTCAAATAAGAAGAATCAATTCAGATAGGCTTTCAAAGAGTTTTTATAGGTTCTTCCCAGCGGGAGTTTTTCCCCGTCTTTAAGGTATACATGTGCGGAATCGTAAGAACCGATATGAGACGATAAAACAATATAAGACTTATGAATTCTTATAAAACCAAAGTTCTGATATTTCTCTTCAAAATTAGACATCCGCTCAAGAATCATGTACTTTTTCAGAGGGGTAACCAGGATGATGTACTCTCCGAATCCCTGTATCCAGCGTACATCGTCCAGCAGAACTTTATGCATCACGTAATTGGATTTAAACATGATAAAGTCTTCTTTCTTCTGAAGCTCCGCAGAGTTTTTAAACTGCAGGAAATCTTTTGCCTTATGAATAGCCTTCCGGAATGTTTCAAAATCTACAGGTTTTACAAGATAGTGCACAACATCCAGCTCGAAAGCTTTTACGGCATATTGGGTTTCCAAAGTAAGGAATATGCACAAAGGTTGATAAGGTAATTGATGTAAGAGTTCAATTCCGTTGATATAGGGCATATTGATATCGAGGATAACAAGGTCTACCCTATTTTCCCGGAGATATTCCAGTGCTTCTTCCGGATTCTGAAATACTTTAAGCAACTCAACATCTTCTATCTGCTCACAATATTTCTGAATCAGCTGGAGCGCCGGGTATTCATCATCTACACTTACGATCGTCAGATTAGCCATTACAATTTAATTTTTAAAACAGTCTGATAATTATTGTCTTCTGCAGGCTGGGAGATAAAAATAAATTTTCCTGCATAATTTTTCTCCAGGATATTCATTACCGCTTCATTTCCCAATCCGCTGTCGTTCATATTCCCGACAAGATTTTTTCTATTTGCTACTGAATTTCTGATTTCAAATACAATTTCCCCGTCCTGTATCTGATACCTCATATGGATATAACTGTCTGCTTCTATTCCCACGGCAGAATGCTTCAGGGCATTTTCAAATAAAGTAAGACATACAGAGGGCGGAACATCAATTAATTCCAAAGTTTCTTCATTGTGGATATCAAGACTGATGTTCAGTACATTATTATATTTTAATTGATATAATCCGATAAGGGATTTTATAGATGAAAACTCCTGAGCCATGCTTATTTTTTCTTTCCCGGTATCATAAATCACATACTGAAGCAGTTTACTGAGCTGCAAAATAGACTCCGATGTATTTTCCGATGGCTGGAAGCTTTTAGAATAAATATTATTGAGGGTATTCAGCAGGAAATGAGGATTCATTTTAGATTTAAGCAAATCGAGATACAGCTGCTCTTTTTCTTCGCCCAGATCTTTAAAGTCCTGTTCGATAAGAAATTTATCTTTTGTGATTCCCAGAAAAGAAGCTACGAGAATAACGATTCCCTGAGTAGTATACACATTATATAAAAACTTGGTATTGGAAAGGGCTTCGTTAAAAGTCATATTAAAGACTGTAGGTTCCAGCAAAATTCTAAAAAGGCTGGAAACGAGAAAACTGATCAGGGCATAGAGAATGAATTCAGGATATTTATTGGAAAGATAAAATTCCGGGACCAGATAAAAATAAACTAGACTGTAAATTCCTACATTGAAAATCAGAACGGATAAAACACTCCAGATGAGTTCCGGAACATCCAAAAAGTAGTTTTCGGTGAAAAAAATGATCACTGCAAAGACCAAAAAGAAGAAAATATGCTGAAACTTCAGTAAAAGCCCCCAATGATAATCCATGAGCCTTTTCAGGATTCCTGCACTAAACAAAACCCTGAAAACCAATAGTATAAGTACAATATTGATTACTAAAAACATCTAAAAAATCCAAATTTCAATCTTTCAAATATACCATCTTTTTCAGCCTGTCCTGCAGTTTACTGATAAAAACTGTCATTGATTGAAAAATAAATCCGCGGCTGGTTCTTATAAATATATTTGAAACATCGGGATATTAATTAAACATTACATGAAAATTAAATACAGATTAATAATCATTTTTCTGCTGGGCATGGTCCGGCTGGTAGATGCGCAAAGCCGCGACAATTATAATATGTGGTTCCAGTATCTGATGTCTGCAAGACTTACTGATAAAAGCACATTAACTGCGCTTTCCCAGTACCGTTCTTTTGACCTTGCATATGATACAAGACTGTTTCTGGTTTCTGCCTACTTAGATTACGAAGTAGCCAATGACGTAAAACCCGCCGCCGGATTTATGTTTTTGGTATTGGATTCCTATAAGTCTGATAATTCTAAAAAAGAGCGGTATGAGAAAAGACCTTTCCAACAGGTGACGCTGGGAGGTAATATCGGGAGAACTTCCGTTTCGCACCGTTTCCGTGTGGAAGAACGTTTCATCAGCAACCCGAACGAATTTATCGTGAGGCTCCGTTACCTTATTTCCCTGAGAATTCCTTTTAACAGAGCAGGTGAAAAAGAAAAACTATACGGCATTCTGAAAAATGAATTAAGAATGAATGTGGTGAAAGAAGATCCTTTTGACAGCAACCGTTTAACGGCAGGACTAGGAATAAAGGTGGGAAAAAACTCAGCCATTGAAGTGGCCTTTATCAATCAGCTGGAAACCGGATCTACGAGTAATTACGGTTACATAGGCTACAGAAACAGCTTCGACTGGAGAAAGAAAAACAAAAATTAATAATTATAAATCAAATCATCTATGCTTACTTTCCTTGGATTCCTCATGATCCTGATCTTCATGGTCCTGATCATGAACAAAAAAATGACTCCGCTTACCGCTTTGGTCATCGTACCTGTAACGATTGCTCTTTTTGCGGGTTTTGGTCCTGAACTGGGAGAAATGATGAAAAACGGGGTAAAAGAAATCGCGCTCACTGGAGTGATGCTGATCTTTGCCATCCTTTATTTCAGTTTAATGATCGACACGGGGCTTTTTGAGCCGCTGGTCAATATTATATTAAAAGCCGTTGGGGACAATCCCATCAAAACAACTATAGGAACAGCCATTCTTACGGCATTGGTATCTCTGGACGGCGACGGTTCTTCCACTTATTTAATTGTGGTTGCTGCTATGCTTCCCCTTTACAAAAAACAGGGGATGAATCCGCTGGTTCTTACCTGTATTATCATGCTGGCAGGCCAGATTATGAATATTCTTCCGTGGGGAGGCCCTACGGCGAGGGTAATGAGTTCCCTGAAACTGGGACACACCGAGATTTTTGTTCCTATGATTCCTATTATGGCCATCGGCATCCTTTGGGTGATATTTGTGGCTTATATTTTAGGAAGAAGAGAAAAGATAAGAATTGCCAAACATGGAAAATACAACAACTACAACAGCAATGACATCATTGGCGAAGTGGATCCGAAGCTGAGACGCCCGAAACTGATCCTGATCAATCTGGCTCTTACCATCACCCTTTTGGTGGTTATGATTCTGGATATAGTGCCTTTGGGAATTGCTTTTATGATTGCCTTCTGTATTGCTTCCATTATCAATTATCCTAAATTAAAAGACCAGCAGAAAATTATTTCCAAGCACGCAGGAAATGCTTTATCTGTAGCGGGAATGATCTTCGGTGCAGGAATTTTCACGGGAATTCTTAATGGTTCGGGTATTATGCAGGCTATGGGAAACAGTATGATCGAAATTGTTCCTAAAAGCTGGGGCGGTTATATGAATGTGATTACGGCTCTGTTCAGTATTCCGCTTACTTTCTTTCTCTCTAATGATGCTTATTATTTCGGAATATTGCCTATTATTGTTGCCACTGGGCATCAGCTGGGAATTTCACCTGAAATATTGGGAAGAGCGAGTCTTATCGGTCAGGGATCACATCTTCTGAGCCCTTTGGTTCCGTCTACGTATCTTTTGGTAGCGCTGGCCGGTGTGGAATTTTCAGACCATTTGAAATATACTTTAAAATGGGCACTGGGATCTTCTATTGTGATGCTGATCGCGGCATTGATTCTGGGTGTCATTTAACCTGGATTTGTTTAAAGGAAAGAAGCTGGAAGAGGGAGGATGGAAGTTTTTATTGGACGCAGTTTTAAAATTAATAGGAAGATTTAAAGATTAATAGAAACCGCCCGGAAGTTGTATTTTCCTCTTTAAGAACCTCCATCTTCCCTCTTCCATCATCCCTAACCGATTATTTTATTTCAGATATAAAAAAAACAACGGATCTTTGTACGGACAGCATATTTTTTTCAGATGAACCTTTTTGAAACAAAGAAAACATTCACAGGAAGATATTTAAAAAATCTCACTTTATATGTATTTGCCGCAATTCTCGGCGGAGTACTGACGGGCCATTATGCGCCGGATATCAGTATTCATCTGGGAGTTGTAAGCCGTTATTTTTTCCTTGTTCTGGAAATGCTGATCCTTCCGATTATTTTTATGGCCATCATGTATGGAATCTGTCAGCTCTCCGGAATCCGGAATGCAAGCAGTATTGTCTGGAAAACCATTCTGTATTTTCTCATCATCAGCTCTGTAGCGATTATTTTAGGATTTATTTTCGGCATTGCGGTGAGGCCGGGAGCTCATACCGGAATCGATACCACAAGAATCAGCAGATCTCTTCCCAGAACATTTGAGATTAATGATGACACTTTATCCGGCAATCTTTATCTGAACAGACATGGGATTTTTCTTCTTGTTTCCATTGCAGCCGGAATCTTTATGAATCTTTCGGGAGCAAGAGAAAAGTTTCTGAATCTGTTAGACCGGGCCATCAAAGCCTTTTATATGGTGATTAAGTATCTCTATATTATTCTTCCTGTCATTATCTTCTGTAATATTGCGTACGGAGTGGCTGTGTATGGGATCAATACGCTTCTTCCGCTCAGTAAAGTGGTGGCCACCGTTTATCTGGCCGATATTGTTTTTATATTCGGAGTTTTAGGGCTTGTTGCCTATCTGTTTAAAATCCGGCTTTGGAAATTTTTACTTGATTTAAAGGAAGAAATCATCCTGGTGATTACCACATCCTCCTCCAAAACAGCATTTCCACTGATCTTTGAAAAAATGGAGTCCGAAGGCTACAGCCGAAAAATTTTAAGATTTGTAATTCCTTTGGGCTATAATTTCAATCTTTCCGGGGCATGTATCTACATTTCCGTGACATGCTGCTTTCTCATTCAGTTTTATAATATTTCATTAACAGTCAGTGATTATCTCTGGCTTTTCGTGATTATTACCTTTACTTCAAAAACAGCATCCGGCGTTCCGGGATCAGGATTTCTGGCGCTTATCTTTACGCTGAACAGGTTTGGGAAGATTCCGTTAACGGATATTGCCCTTCTTTACAGTGTAGACCGCTTTATGAATGAAGCGAGATCAGTCACCAATTTTATCAGTATTGCGATTTCCGGAGCAGTGATTTCGAAGATGGATCAGAATCAAAAAATAAGAACTGAGGTTTTAGATTAGGATAAAATAAGGCTAAGGCTGAGATTAAGGTTGAAATTGAGAAGAATAAATGGTCAATTTGGTAAATAAATTGTCATTTACCACTCATTGCCCGTTCCTTACAATCAGGGCTGTAACTTTTTGAAAATCAGAAGCACTTATTAATAAAAAAAAATCATGAAATCATTTCTTATCCTTTTATTAGTAAGCAGCACTCATCTGTTTTCTCAACAACTGCTTACCCCATCCAACATCACTATTGATTCTAAACTGATCAAAGATGAAACCTCAGAAGCAGTCTGGTATGCTGATAATGCAGGAACAAAAATTGAAGTAGGAAGCATCACGACTGAGCTTAAAAAATTAAACAAAACGGATCTTCTCATCAGAACTACCGTTAAGTTAAAACAGGCTCCCGATGCCAAGTGGACGGATTCTACCATCGTAAAGACCGCCAATTTCGAACCTGTTTATCATTCTTCGTTCAATATGATGAGGGATATGGTTCTTAAATCTGGTAAAACCAATGTAACCGGATATTATCTGGACAAAAAATCTCAGAAAAAAAACAATATAGACATTCCGGCAACCCATTATTTCGACAGCAGCAGCTATCCGATGATGCTCAGATTTTCTCCGCTTAAAGAAAATTACATGGCCGACCTTTCCATTTTCGATTATAATCCGAATGCAAAGCAGGGCCTTATCAAAGCTTATATCCTGGAAGTGAAGAAAACAGATTACGAAGGAAAAAAAGTCTGGGCCGTAAAAACAACGGATGATATCAGTGACAAGACTTCCTTCGTTACTTATTATATTGATTCCGAAAGCCGAAAAATTCTGAAACAGGATATGGATCTCGGCGGAAGAAAAATGACACTGGAAACCATCAAATAAAAAAGGTCAAAAGTTTATTATTATGGTCATTTTTTTCTTTTTCGATCCGGAACAGCAACAACAAGTACTTTCCGCCCAATCACTACAAATCGATTGTTAAAAAACTGATTATCAAATTACAAACAACGTAAATAAATCTACATACAGTGTATTATATATGTAAATTTATTTTTATCTTTGAATCATACTCATCACCAAATCGTCAAAATCCTGATTGACTTTAAATGTTCAGGAACGTACAACAAATTAAAATATTAACTTATGAAAAATGCAAAATCATTGAGCAGAGAAGCACAGAAGACCATCGTTGGAGGTGCTGCGAGACTTGTTTGTTGCGAACGCGACAATCAGGGAAAATGTACTTTATGGATCGGGCCGGGACAACACTGCCCATAATTCATCGAAAAATTAGAATTAAATACCAAAGCCGGAATCTTCCGGCTTTACTTTTTTCATTTTTCTGCCATATTTTCACACTGCAAAATAAAACTCTGCCATTTCATCCACCCATTCCTGATGGCATACATTTAGAGAATTACATTGGAGAAATAATTAAAAATAAAATATATTATGTCAGTAAACTTTAAACCATTAGCAGACAGAGTTCTTATCGAGCCTATCGCTGCAGAAACTAAAACAGCTTCAGGTATTATTATTCCGGACACTGCGAAGGAAAAGCCGCAGGAAGGTACTGTAGTAGCAGTAGGTCCAGGAAAAAAAGATGAGCCTACAACTGTTCAGGTAGGTGACAAAGTTCTTTATGGAAAATATTCAGGTTCTGAATTAAAATTAGACGGGAAGGATTTCTTAATCGTTAAGGAAGGAGATCTTTTAGGTGTTATTGGATAGAAAGCAGTAGGCATCAGGCTATAAGCAATAGGCAATGAGAGACTACAAAAGATATGATACCTGGAAAATTGCCCATGAATTGGTAAAAGAAATATACACCATCTCTGAAAGTTTTCCAAAATCAGAACTCTTTGGTTTGACTTCTCAAATAAGAAGAGCATCAGTCTCCATTCCCACAAATATTGCAGAAGGCTGCGGAAGATCAACGGACAAAGAATTTGCACGATTTTTAGAAATAAGTATAGGTTCCACAAATGAAACTGAATATTTACTCTTCCTTTCCTGCGATTTAGGTTTCACTTCCGAAGACAAATTATTAAGCCTTAATCCAAAACTGAATTTAATCAGACAAAAACTCATACAACTTAGAAAAAAATTATTAAATAATAATTAACAGCTTCAAGGCAAAAGCTTACTGCTTAAAGCCTAAAGCTTAAAGCTTAACATTATGGCAAAAGAAATAAAATTCGATATTGAATCAAGAGACGCTTTAAAAAGAGGGGTTGATGCATTGGCTAATGCAGTAAAAGTAACTTTAGGACCAAAAGGAAGAAACGTAGTGATTGAAAAATCTTTCGGAGCTCCTCACGTAACTAAGGACGGTGTTTCTGTTGCAAAAGAAATCGAACTTGAAGACAGAGTAGAAAATATGGGTGCGCAAATGGTAAAAGAAGTGGCATCCAAAACTAATGATATCGCAGGAGACGGTACTACTACCGCTACTGTATTGGCACAGGCTATCGTAAGAGAAGGTCTTAAAAACGTAGCAGCAGGTGCAAACCCAATGGATTTGAAAAGAGGTATCGACAAAGCAGTAACTGCAGTGGTTGAAAACCTTAAATCTCAATCCAAAACTGTTGGAGATTCTACAGAAATGGTGAAGCAGGTAGCTTCAGTTTCTGCGAACAACGACGAAACTATCGGATCTCTTATTGCTGAAGCTTTCGGGAAAGTAGGTAAAGAAGGGGTAATCACTGTAGAAGAAGCTAAAGGTATCGATACAACAGTAGATGTTGTAGAAGGTATGCAGTTCGACAGAGGGTACCAGTCTCCGTACTTCGTAACGAACCCTGAGAAAATGGTAGCTGAAGTAGAAAACCCTTATATCCTTTTAGTAGAAAAGAAAATTTCTTCTATGAAAGAATTGCTTCCGGTTCTTGAGCCAATTGCACAGGGTGGAAAATCTCTATTGATTATTTCTGAAGAAGTGGAAGGTGAAGCTTTGGCAACTTTAGTGGTAAACAAATTAAGAGGTTCCCTTAAAATTGCTGCTGTAAAAGCTCCGGGATTCGGAGACAGAAGAAAAGCAATGTTGGAAGATATCGCTATCTTAACAGGTGGACAGGTTATTTCTGAGGAGCAAGGTTTCACTATGGAAAACATCTCTTTAGACATGCTTGGAACTGCTGAGAAAGTAACTATCGATAAAGATAACACAACGATCGTAAACGGTGGTGGTGATGAAGCTAAAATCAAAGGAAGAGTAGCTCAGATCAAAGCTCAGATGGAAACAACTACTTCTGACTACGACAGAGAAAAACTTCAGGAAAGACTGGCTAAGTTAGCTGGTGGTGTAGCTGTACTTTACGTAGGAGCTGCTTCTGAAGTAGAAATGAAGGAGAAAAAAGACAGAGTGGATGATGCGCTTCACGCTACAAGAGCTGCTGTTGAAGAAGGTATCGTTGCAGGTGGTGGTGTTGCTTTAGTAAGAGCCATTTCTGCTTTGGAAAACCTTAGCGGAGTTAATTCTGACGAAACTACAGGGATCAAAATCGTGAAAAGAGCGATTGAAGAGCCATTAAGACAAATCGTTGCTAATGCAGGTGGTGAAGGTTCTGTAATCGTAGCGAAAGTAGCTGAAGGACAAGGTGACTTCGGATACAACGCTAAAACTGACGAGTATGTAAACATGCTTGAAGCAGGAATTATTGACCCTACGAAAGTAACAAGAGTTGCCCTTGAAAATGCAGCTTCTGTTTCCGGAATGCTTCTTACTACTGAATGTGTAATCACTGAAGTAAAGAGTGCTGAACCTGCTATGCCAATGGGTGGTGGAATGCCGGGAATGATGTAACAGCGAGTCGCTGAGACCATTTAATATATAAACCGCTCTGCTTTTGCAGGGCGGTTTTTTGTTGTGTATTTTGATTAATTACTCTGCAATAAGTAATAAATAGTATATTGGCAAATCAAAACAATTTATAAATTTGCAAACCTTATAAATTATTAAAGTCGTTTAGTAAAAACGAAATTCCATATAAAATATCAAAAATAAATACAGGGAAATAAGCTGAACAGACACCCCCACAACAGTAGTAAGCATTCAATGAAAATTAAAACTATGACCAGACAATTAAAGCTGGCAATTGTACTACTAGTAACAGTTGCAAGCATGGGTGTAAATGCCCAAAAGAAAACAACTCCAAAATCTACCAAACCATCCACTGAAAACAAAACCGCAAAACCCACCAAACAGGAAACCATGGATTGGATTGGTGGAAAAATGAAAGAAAATTTAGCCGGGACATTAGGCGATTTTAGACACTTTGTTTCTTACAGCAATGGCATTTTTGTTTATAAGAAGGAGGCTAAAATGAACGAATGGTATTTTACAACAATCGACTTAAACACAGTTAAGGGAATGAATAATGAGTATTCAAAAGATTTTTATGTAACTGGGAAAAAATTAGTCAATACCGTATTGGAAGGAAAAGAGTATGGTACCGAAAAAGATTTCTTATCCATTAGCGGACCTAACTATGATGACTATTCTGCTCCATTTAGTTTTACAGCTGACCAAGCTTTAGTTGAAAGATTGAAAAAAGCCTTCGCTACATTAATTGAATACAATTCAACACAAAAAGGAGCCGACGAAAAGTTTTAATTTTAAAGAATATATTTCGAAAATGCAGCTTCTGTTTCCGGAATGCTTCTTACCACTTAGTGCGTAATCACTGAAGTGAAGAAGGATGAGCCAGCTATGCCAATGGGAGGTGGAATGCCGGGAATGATGTAACAGCGGGTCGCTGAGACCATTTAATATATAAACCGTTCTATTTTTATAGGGCGGTTTTTTTGTTCAGAATAGTCAAACAGTGAGTCAAGAAAGGTTGCTGAAAGTATCATTCAACAGCCATTTCATGCAATTGATAATTTTGCAATGAATTCATATTTATGTTTCGAAATAAGCATTATCTTTGGCCAAAAATATAATCTATTGAAGTTAATAACTGTATGAAGCGGTGGCACGTTGTGCACTACCTTCATAAACGATCATCATTTTGAAGCTATTTTGAAAACGACAACAATAAAAATAAAATAATAAACAAATTAAAATCATGACTTTTACTAAAACAATTTTTACATTGTTACTTACACTTTTATCATTAACAACCGCTTTTGGGCAAGCGTCTAAACATAAGACTAAAATCTTATTAATCGGGACCATTCACTTCGAAACACCTCATTTAGATAAGTATGAATTAAAGACTGACGATTTTTTAGCTCCGAAAAGACAAAAGGAACTGGAAGAACTCACCGAAATTTTAAAACGAACCAATGCTGATAAAGTGATGATAGAAAAACCATTGAAGCAGCAAAAGCAAATTGACAGTCTGTATAATGCTTATTCCCAAAACAAGTATAAATTAACCGTTTCTGAACGAGAGCAAATTGGTTTTAGATTGGCTAAAAAATTAAATTTAAAACACATCAATTGTGTAGATATTTTTTACGGAATGAAACGTGACAGTTTGGTTTCTGCTACTGCTAAAGAAAAAAATCAGGAATATATATTAAATGAATTAGGTGGTATCGCGAAAAACTTTTTGGGTGAAATAGATCGTGTAACCAAACAAAATTCAATAACCGAAATCCTAAAGTATATCAATACAAAAGAACTTTTACAGAAAAATCTGTCAATATACTTAAAATATTATGCAAAAATTGGCGCCGGAGAAAACTACATTGGTGCGGAAGCAGTTTCTGAATGGTATTTGAGGAATTTAGCCATTTATTCTAATATCATTACTCAAATAGATCCCAAAGACAAGTACATTGTTCTCCTATTTGGACAAGGACATATTCCTATCTTAAAACACCTGCTGCAAAATAATGACGACTTTGAAGTGGTTGAAGTAAGTAGCGTATTAAAATAGGCTGCTGCCAAAAGCTAAGCTTCTGTTTCCGGGATCTTCTTACTATTGAATGTGTCATCACTGAAGTGAAGAAGGATGAGCCAGCTATGCCAATGGGTGGTGGAATGCCGGGAATGATGTAGCCAGTGCTAATGCTTTAAATATATAAACCGTTCTGCTTTTGTGGGGCGGTTTTTTTGTTTGGAATATGGTTTTCCGTAAGGAAATAGTATATTTATATTCTATATTTAACAAATGGATAACCAAAAGCAAAACAACATTCGCACAATTGTATATTGGTGCAATGCGTAAATTTGGATGACACAGCAATTATAAACAGACATACAAAAGACAATGGATATAACAAAAAAACTAATTATCAGGCCAGAGACAGTAGAAACAATTTTTGACTATTACCAAAAAGAACAATTATTGGTAAATAGACGTTATCAGCGTAAACTTGTTTGGACAATTGAAGAAAAAGAAAAATTCATTGACTCAATTTCACTTAACTATCCTGTTCCACTTTTTTTAGTTGCTGAAATTTCCTATAAAGGGAATACTATTCTTGAAATAATAGATGGTATGCAAAGACTAAATGCAATCACATCCTTTATTGAAGGTGAATTCTCTTATGAAGGCAAATATTTTGATTTGGAAACAATTGCAAATACAAAATATTTACTTGACAAAGGACTATTAACGCAAAAGACACCAAAGTTAAGTAGAGAACTTTGTAAGAATATCGCAAGTTACCAATTACCTCTATCTGTATCAATTTTTAAAGAAGAAACCGCAATTGACGATATTTTTAAACGAATTAATTCAAATGGAAAACATCTATCAAGTCAAGAATTGAGACAAGCTGGTTCAATTAATTCATTCGGTAAACTAGTCAGACAATTGTCTGAAAGTGTTCGTGGTGATGTTTCTCACACTGAAAGACTTACACTAAACAATATGAAGAAAATTTCTATTAATAACAAAAGTTTAGGTTATGGAATTGATATGGGTGGAATTTTTTGGCGTAAACACAATCTTATTACAAATGAAAATATAAGAGAATCAAGAGATGAAGAACTATTAGCACATTTACTTAGTGCAATTTTAATTGAGCCAAGACCTGCTGCAACATCAAAAAACCTTGATAATTTTTATGGCGAGAATTTAATAATCGAACAAACGATAAAAAAATTAGGCGAATCATATATTGTTAAAATGTTTGAGTCAGTATTTGAAGAGTTTCGTAAGACATTTGAAGCCACAAGAAGTTCATTTTTTAGGGTTTTATTTAAGAGACAGACATCTTATGTTAATCGTTCGTTTCAAGTTTTTTTCTTAGCCTTTTATGACTTGCTAGTAAAAGAACAGCTAAAAATTACTAGCTACTCTGACTTATGTAAATCTCTTGAAGGTGCTGGTGATAAATATTTAACTTCTAATGCAGAGTTCTATAATTTATCTCAACAGCGTGAGCAAGGAGTCGAGGTTGTTAAAGGATTAATTCGGAAATATTTTATTAAAAGAAGTGAAAGTGACCCAGCTTTAAATAACGGTGTTTTAAAACTAGAAAACATACTAGAAAGTTCTCATACAGAAAATACTTGTTATGACTTTAAAATTGGTTTTCATAAAATGCACAATGATAGTGGATTTGACGATGGCTGTTTTGATAAAATTTTAAAAACTTTGACAGCAATCGCAAATATAAGCAAAGATAGTATTGGTTATGTTATTATCGGTGTTGCAGACAAAAAAGCAGATAGTGACTTCCACGAGAAATACTACAAATCTAAATCTGTTATTTTTAAAGAGTTTTTAGTTACTGGAGTTCAGGAAGAAGTTAAAAAATATAAGAATCACGAAGAATATCGAACTGTTATAGAAAACAAAATAAAACACTCGAAAATTACTCCATCAAAATATATTGACCAAATACTTCGTAACATAGACTACTTCAATTACTACGACAAATCAATCCTTATTTTCAAAATTGAAACAGATGGTGAACCTGTAAAATTTGGAGACAATTATTATGAAAGACAAGGAACAAGCACGATACAAATTCCACGTGATAAAGAAGTAAGTCTATGGCAAAGAATGTTAAAATAGCTGTTGCTAACACGGGTTTTGCATTAGGCAGGTTAACGTACGAACTTGGAGCTTCGTGCTCCGAAACCTGCCTACGTAAAGCCCTTGAATGTTACCTGATAGGTTAATAAAGAAAAATCCCGACTCCCGTCGGGGTTTCTAATCAATTTTAAAATCCAATAAATCTTTAGGCGATACATTTAGACCTCTAGCCAAATCAATTAATGTAGTAAATGCAAAATTTCTCTTCCCATTTTCTATATCGCTTACTGGGTAAGTCTTCAAAAAAGGTAAGTCTTCAAAATATCTTTATGTTCATCTGGCTAAAAGCATTTTAGAAAATTCTTTTTCAACTTTTTCCTATCTTTAAACCACGCTATTCAATTAAAGAGATTTAAATAAAAATAAATACTAATATCATTGAAAAAGTTATTAATTCTTTCATTTTTAGGTTCAATACTAGCTCACGCACAGACACTTCATTTTAAAAATCTCGCCAATATGTCTGCAGGCAGAGGGGCCACAGCCAGTGTAATCGTGAATGATCATATATATGTGAGCAATGGGTATCAGGAAAAAGCAAGTGATGCAAGGTATGTTGAGAAATATAATATTACCAGTAATAGCTGGAGTATTCTCAATTCTAGTCTGCTTCCCAAAAGATTTGCTAATTCGGAGACTTACAACAATAAAATTTATATTTTTAACGGTTGGGGAAACAGCCATCTTGAAATTGTAGACCTTGCCACCAATACACTAACGAAGGGAGCTGTTAATCGTTCCTATACGGGAAATTCAGGTTCAGCCATCCATAATGGCAGAATATATGTATTTGGCGGCAGCGGATTAAACGGAGCCGCAACCACCGTATTTTCCAATAAATTCCAGTACTATGATATTGCTTCAAATACCTGGAATCCATTACCAGATATGCCCACAGCCAGAGAAGCAAAAGGCAAAATTGTTAATGATAAGCTTTATGTAATTGGTGGTTTTAACGGGACCCCATCCCGTCTGATCAATGTTTACGATCTCAATACTAATCGTTGGGTCGATAAGTACACGATGCCTGTTGGCATATCCGGGCACTCATTAGCTGTATCCGATAATAAGATTTTTATTGTAGGTGGTTTTAATAATCAAAGTTTCCTGGCCTATTTTGATACAACCACCAATAAATTACATCAGCTATCATCCAATATGATTCCCAGGAGACACGCTGCAGCGGAAGTATACAACAATAAATTATACATCATCGGTGGAAGTACAACGTCTCTCACCAGCTCAGCCATTAAAAGCATACAAGTGGCAGATATTAGCGAAAACATACTTTCTGCAAATGGCAGACAATGAAGATCAAATATCTCCTCTATTCCCCACTATGCAAAGTCTCCCGACTTTAATCCAGTGGTGGGATAATACTGTATTCATCAATTCAATAAATATATTATAATCTGTAGATTTGGAGATTGTAAAAACTATAAGCCACTATTATGAATGTACAATCAAATATGAGATTATTATTTTTATTTTCTGTTTTTACGATAATTTTAAGTTGTAAAACAAATGATTCATTTGGTCTGAAAAAAATGAATAAAAATGAGCGGAATAATTTTATTTCCTCAAATTTAAAAACTAAAACCGGGGTTGATTTAGGTAATTTTATTTATCAATTACAGGAATCTAAAATAAGATTAAAGCCTTTTGAACCACTTTTAATTGAAAAACTAAGAGGATCAGAATACGTTTACGATATTAATATACTGACCAATTTATTAATTGAAGACATAGAGAATAAACCCGAAATTGAACAAGTACTAAATTCAAAAATTAAAATTTGGGACACTCGAAATTGGTCTGGCAAATTTTGGTCCTTAATTCAAGAGTATCATTTAAACATTGAAAAACCCAACTATTATACTATAGAGGCTAATTCTTTAAAAAAATACGATGTAATGGAGTTTATGAAAACCAAGATTGCAACTTCTGAATTAGGAAATGATCCTCTACTAATGGTCAATTGGGAAATTATTAACTATGAGAAAGGAAAACTAATAGAAACTTTAAACAAATTGGATATTACACAAATCGATTACACTCCAAAAAGTAAATCAGTTAGTATATATGGAAAGAGAGGGATTGATGGAATTTTGAATGTTACAGCTTACTAATTCCCCCGCTGGCGCTGGCATCCTTCTCGTACCCAATTAATTCAAAACAACTCAGTAATTTTAAATAATACAAAAACCGCTAAAAAATAAGCATCATGGAATTTGAAATTAAGTATGAAAGTTATTTTGAAAATGAAATAGATTTAGATTTCATCAATTCCGCGGAAAGATATTTAAAAGTGTATTATAAAAATGGATGTATAAAAAAGAAAGAAGAGTATTTCAATGAAAAAATAACTCATCTAATTTATTATTTAGACGAAACCGAAAACCCTGAGAATGTTTTAAAGGAAAACTTTGAAATTTCTTCTATTGAAATAATTGAGTCAGAAAAAATGGGAGAATACTTTAAACAAACCCATAAAGATTACCATAATGGAATTAAAGATGAAAATGATGGGATTTCAGTTATTGACAAAAATAACCGTGAAATTTATTACAGCTCAATCATTGGTGGAGAGGAAGAAACCAATAAATATTTTTATAATAAACAGGGTAAAAAATTATATACATTTTGGTATTACAACAAAGGTACAGTGAGCAGTATAGATACGTTAAATCCAAAACATTTTGGTTATATCAATGATTTTAAACAATCTTTTACTGCTGAAGAATTTATGAAACTCCCTGATGTTAATTGGGAAAATATGAAATATTATCATGGCGCCGAACCCATAATACCTGAATAACAACTTCAGAACAAGCGCTTGAAAAGAAATTTAATATTTAAAGTAATAACAGGTTCCGAGGTTCATACCCTCGCCAGGCATAGAAACACTGAAGGCAACCTTAACAGACTTACATGGACAAAGAAACAGCAAATTATATCAGAAATTATTTCAGTAATTTAATGACAGACGATGAGAAGCTGGCATTGAAATATCAGATCTATACTTATAAAACAGAGGGCAACCCAACAATGAGAAAAATGATGGTTGACAGAGGTTGGATCAGTGAACAGCCTGACATAAAAGAGTATCTCAAAGACGGATATGAAGAATTTGAATTCAATGTTGCCCAACGAATAATGCAGGAAACACCTGAAAAAGTTTTTCTGAACTATTGTCCTAAATGTAACAGGCTGGCAAGAACACCCTACGCAAGACAATGCAGATATTGCGGAAATAATTGGCACAACTTAACTGTGGCACAGTTTAAACTTGAAAACTCCATTCAAATAACAGACAGATATTTTTTTCTACTTGGCCAAATAACAAAAGGAGAAATTGCACAAGGACAATTTATGGACTTAACCATGTTGGGATTGAACAAAAAACCAAAAATTGAAGCCATTGAATTTGCCCTAAAAAGGCAAGACGGAAATATATGTGAAGACATTGCACTTGGAACCAATGAATTAACAGAAGAAGACAAAAAATACTTGAAAACTATGGGCTCTTACACAACGCCATTTGATATAATTAACGAACGCTAAAACGACTACTGCTAACACGGATCCTGTAATATTGGGGTGAAATTGCAATACTCAACATCAGTGATGAAACCGTTTTTATATTTCGATTTCACACCCGAGCGTAAAACCTCAAACTTTAGTTATAATTCCAACAAAACCTACCATAAAAACATATCCTAAAAAATGAGAAACCTTACGATCCTTTTAATCTTCATTTTCACATCTTCTCTCCTATTCGCTCAAAATCAAAGATTTTCCTATGAATATTCTTTTAAAATAGATTCTTTACACAAAGAAAACGTAGACAAAGAAATGATGAACCTTGACATTACAAAAGAGGGATCCAATTTCTACAGCGCCCAGTTGATCATCAGAGATTCCCTTTTTAAAGCACAATTTGAAAAAGGAAAAGCTTCACACACGTATGTCTTTGATATGAGAAAAATTAAACAGCCAAAAGTGAATTTCCGGGTTTCGAAGAAGTATCCCAATTTAGAAACGGTTTATCATACGTCTCTCAATGCCACTAACGTCGCTTTAAAAGAAGAACACAAAATGAACTGGACTATTCTTCCTGAAACAAAAAGTATAGAAGGTTTTAAAGTTCAGAAAGCAACCACCACTTTTGGCGGAAGAAACTGGATAGCCTGGTTCACGAATGATATTCAGATACAGGACGGACCTTATAAATTCTGTGGGCTTCCCGGATTGATTTTAAATGTCGGAGACGATAAAGGGGATCATATTTTCAATCTGGTAGGAAGTAAAAAACTCAATGATGAACCTTCATTGATGGATTCAGACATGAAAGAAGTTTTTCTTACCAATGAAAGATTCAATAAACTCTGGAATGAGTATAAAAAAGATCCTGCCAAAAATATAAAAACCATTCATAGCTCTTCAGAAATGTCGGATACCATCTTTTCCGATGCAGATGGAAAGCCGTTAACAAAAAAGGATCTCATTAAAGGAAAAGAAAAGCGAGCGGAGGAAACTTTAAAAAAGGTTAATAATTTTATTGAAAGGGAATTGTATAAATGAAAATGATCTCTTAATAAAATATTTCGAAATCCGAAAAACCTCGGAGAACAGATGATTACTAGCTTCAATTTGTGCATTTCTACACTATAAACTATATTTGAAAAATTTTTCATAAAAAAAACTAACAACTATTGAATTCTTAAATTAAAACCATGAAAACTATTCGTTTATTTTTACTCCTATCATTACTTTCTTTTAGTTTTGGTAACGCTCAGCTTTCGGCTTACATTAATGGCAAGGAAATAAAACCCGGTTCTACCATTTCCAAAAATGATCTGCCCAACTTACAGGTGAGTTTTAAAAAGCCTAAAGATGTAGGTCTGATATCCGGATTCTGCAAATTGTATGTGGAATTCGCTAATACAAAAAACACTTATATCAATCATTGGGCAATTCACAAAGATGGATATGTAGCAATAGAAGACTTCCTGAAAACCAGTGCTCAAAAGAAATTAAATGTTTTTGGGGAAGGTGGATTCGGAACAAACGGAAATAACCTACAATGGATTCTTGATCAGGCCAATGGTCTCGAAGCACAAAAAAGCATCCGGGTAGAGGTAGGATTAATGGTGAAGCAGGAAATAGGCTACAAGGAATATGGTCCTAAAGTACAGCTTTTAGAGCCCATTTTCTTTAATGTTCCGGTCTGGGAAACTAAGGATTTGTTTCTTCCCTATTTAGATTTAAAAATAGATAAAACCAATATTCCCGGTGATATAGACTTAGAACAAAACGGCAGATTAGGGGATAAAGAAACAGAATTAGGATATGTCCTTAAAGATAAAAATCTTGTATTCTACAGTATATATGCACTGGACAGCCGCGACTATCCCGGCCTCAATCCAAAAGAATTGGCCAATGATTTTATTCACGAAGGGGTTATAGTTGCTAATAGAGGATATAAAGTAAACTTTAAAGATTATGACTCTAACAAATATAAGTTCCCGTGGAATGATATAAATGGGTTAAAAAATTCTACAATGAATGCATTCAGATTGCCAAAACTAAATTACAGAGTGAATAAAGAAGCTAAAAGCATGGATCTGATGACCTTATATAAACCGGTAGAATTTAATAAAATGAAAGGATATTGGTTTGGGGATGATGTTCAGTTTAATAATGAGCGTACAGGAACAGAGAAAGATTGGTCAACACATGGCAAATTCGGAATTTATATTCTCAATCATCCTACCGATCCTAATTTAACATTAGTCATTTCCAGTAGGATTTATGACAACGAAAGATCTGCTGAAGAAATAGATTCTTTCCTGAAAACGATCATCTCAAGCATCAAGCAATAAATTTAAAATCCCGGACTCATAAGTTCGGGATTTTGTTTTGTTTACTTAGTTTTGTTTTCTTTACGTACTAAAAAACCGGACCATTACATCAATACCAAACAATGAAATATAAAATTTTACTGATCACATTATTAAGCTTTGTTTTCACTTTTGGACAAACAGCCACAGAATATTTTGACAGCGGAAAATCAAAACAGGGAAACAACGATTTTGAAGAAGCAATAAAAGACTACAGTAAAGCCATTGAAATGGACCCTACATTCGCTGAAGTTTATTATGTCAGAGCTTCTCTACTGTTCGATAATGACAGATATAAAGAAGCCATAACAGACTTAAACAAAGCTATTTCGTTAAAGCCAAATCCTATAGAACTCTATATGGCAGCATTAATATTAAGAGGAAAAACTCATCTTGCCATTAACAATAAAAAAATGGCCTGCCATGATTTTACTGAAGCAAGAGAACTGGGTGCACCAGTCGATGAGGAATATTTACAGTTATGCGGGTATCAGGAAAAGAAAAGCGAACATGTTTTTGTGAAAATACCTGACATAGAAAACTGGAAAATAACCGAAGAAGTTTATGAAAATAATCAACTTATAACTTTAGTGGCTCATATGAAAAAGCCTTCAGAATATTTAAGTTTAGCTTCAAATCCAGATCTTAAAAATGTTGATTTAATACAAGCGATGAATGAGGTATACAAAACAGCAAAAAGTAAATCAAAGGATGCCGTGCTAAGCTTCATCGAAAAAGATGTAAAAGCAAAAGAACCATGGATCATGTATTCAATACAAAATGCCATCAATGAAAAATGCAATTGTAAAGTATCACAGGTCTGGTATCTGACGCAAGGTGAGAATAGTTTTCATTCCTGCTTCATATCCATCAAAAATGATTTATTCACCAATGAGAAAAAGGAAGAATTTATAAAGATCTTTAAAACAGCAAAAGTAATCTATAAGTAAAAAATACTTTTGGCCCGGTCATTCTGTTTTACATACCAGTTTTCTTTATTTTTACAATCACAAAAGTGAACAAAACATGCAGAAAATAGAAACACAAATAGACGAAGCCTTTAAAAACACTTTTCTCTTACCCAGAGAAAAAGCAGTCACTCAATTTTTGGTTGATGTTTTACATTCAAAATATAAATTCAGGGAAGATGATAAAAAAATTGAGGTGATCAGTTTGTATTATTATGCTTCAAGTCCTTTAAGTTTTTTATTTGCTTTGCCTAATTATGAATATTATTCTCCGGACAAAACCATTCAGATAGCGGAACTTCACTTGAAAGAGCATTCGTTTGAAGACTACTCCCCTATGGATGTTCAGGAATTATGCAAAAAGGTGCTGGATCAAAATAATATTGATTATTCTGCCTATCTCGACGAGCATGGTCATTTGGATTATGCACATTATTGGGAAAACCAATTCGGTCTGGAAAGTAATTTCATCATGAACTGTTGGAAAAATGCCAAAGAAAAAACACAGTCTAAAATGCTTGGATTTTTAGAATCTTCAGACGGCGAAAGCGGAATGTATGATCTGGACAATAATTACGTGATTCCATTTGATGTCAGCCTTGATGAATATCTTAGATCTCATGGGTTTATTATTAAAGGAGACTAATAACTTCTTTGAAAATGAATAAGTATTTATTTGTACCTGTAAATCATACCATTTTCTGAACTGTAAAAACGTATTCTTTATTCCCAAGCTCCTGTTCACGAGTAAAACAATCGCTCCGGTTCCTCTTATTTTTTGTAGCTTCGTTGTATTGAAGCCTGATGATTTTTTTCTTTCAGGCAGAATTTTGAAAAAAACACCCATGAAAAATCTCCAGCGGGAAGATATCCATATCATCAGTCGCCACAGCAATGTGACAGAAAAAGGTCTTGAAAAAGCCCTGAAAGAAAACGTTTATAATGACCGGGAAATGTGGCAGAAATTTCTTCGGCTATTGTTAATCACGCTCGGTATAGGATTTACGACGGCGGGAATTATTTTCTTTTTCGCCTATAATTGGGCATCCCTGAATAAATTCGTCAAATTCGGATTGATAGAAGTCCTTATTATTGCCACAACCATCATCGTTTTACTGCCGAAAATAAATACAACCACCAGAAGTATTATCCTTACAGGTTCTTCATTTTTGGTAGGCGTTTTATTTGCAGTCTTCGGACAGATTTATCAGACAGGAGCCAATGCCTACGACTTCTTTCTGGTGTGGACGCTTTTCATAACGCTCTGGGTAGCCGTATCCAATTTTGCTCCGTTGTGGTTGCTGTACATTATTTTAATCAATACTACATTTATCTTATACTCCCAACAGGTAGCCCGGGACTGGCCGGAAATCCTCATCATTACAATTCTTTTCCTGTTCAATACAACGGTACTTATCGCCTCCCTTGTGCTGGATCACTATAAAAAGATTGAAAACCTGCCCAAATGGTTTACCTATATTTTGGCTTTAGGCGCTGCGACTTTTGCTACAATTGGAATGATTTATGGCATTTTCGACAGTTATGAACCGGCATTTCCAGTTTTAACAGTGGTTGTTTTAATAGCTTATGGCTTCGGAATCCGGCATGGCATTCAATCTAAAAACGGCTTTTATCTTTCGGTCATACCCCTTAGCATTATTATGATGATTGCTGCTTCCCTCTTCAAAATATCGGACGGGGTAGAAATGTTTTTAATCGTCAGTCTGTTTATCATTGTAAGCGTTACTTTGGTGATTATGAAACTGATTAATCTTCAAAAAAAATGGAAAGATGAGAAATAAAGAAGAAATAAAAGAACTCCTGGAGTATTTCCGGACAACCGACAATAAAGAACTGAAGTTTGACGAAGAAGCTATTTTTGCGGCTTATGAGAAAAACAATGACCATCAGTCATTAGCCATAAAAATCCTGTCTATTTTAGGAGGTTTATTGGCAAGTCTTGCTTTTATAGGATTTCTCTTTCTAACAGGAATATATGATTCAACAGCGGGTTTATTCATACTAGGGAGCATTTCCATTATCGGAGGAATTCTTATCAATACATACTATGATAAAATCATCCTTGATACCGTAAGTATTTCCTCTTATATTATCGGATACATCCTTTTAACCATGGGATTTGTTAAGCTGGAAATGAGTGAAAATACAATAAGCCTTATTTTTATAATGATAGCAGGACTTACATTAATCCTGGCCCGTACTTATATCATTTCCTTTATTTCGGTATTGGTGATCAATGGAGCGTTCTTAACGATGATCATCACCAGCCACAACGATGATCTGGCGCATCTGTATACTTCCGTTCTTGCCATTCTATTGACTTTTGTTTTTCTGAAGGAAGCCAAAATAATTTCCCTGCATAATGCCCTTTCAAAATTATACAATCCTGTTCGTATAGGATTGGTTATTTCGTTCTTAGCAGGATTGATTCTCCTCGGGAAAAGTGACCTTATCGATCTTTCCGGAGAATATCTTTGGATCTCGTCTGTCGTGATTATCCTGACTATCCTGTATGTACTCTCCCGGCTTTTCGAAAGACTGAATATTTCCGGAACACAACAGAAAGCGGGAATCTATATCATAAGTACCCTTATTTTGCTGCCTACCATCCTGTCTCCGGCGATATCGGGAGCCATTTTAATTATTCTTCTGAGCTTTCTGGTGAATTACAAAACCAGTTTCGTTATCGGTATTATCGCCTTCATTTACTTTGTTTCACAATATTATTACGACCTTCATTTTACCCTGTTGACCAAATCCATCCTTTTATTTTCGTCAGGTATCTTATTTCTAGGTCTCTACTTATTAACCCGTAAAAAGCTGACATCGAATGAAAAAGTATAAATGGATCATTATATTGCTGAACCTGATTCTTCTTTTGGTGTATTTCAACTATTCCGTTTCAAAAAAAGAAGAATTGCTCAAAGACGGACAGTTGGTTCTTTTACAGCTTGCCCCGGTTGATCCGCGTTCTTTGATGCAGGGCGATTACATGAGTTTACGGTACAGCCTTTCGGACAATACCTATTCCGACGATATACCTAAAAGAGGATATTTCGTTGTCCGCCTCAATCCTCAGGGAGTTGCCGGGAAAGTAAGAATCCAGCAGGAACCCGCTCCTTTAAACAAAGGGGAATACCTGATTAAATACACCTCAACCAACCATTGGAACGTCAATATAGGTGCTGAATCTTTCTTTTTTCAGGAAGGACATGCCAGAAAGTATGAAAATGCAAAATACGGCGGCCTGAGAATAGATAAAGACGGAAACAGCCTGCTGGTAGGCCTTTACGATGAGCATCTGAAAAATATAAAATAAAAGCATCCTCCGGGATGAATCGTTTCTAACATTCACACAACATCATGAAAAAAACATTCGAATTTCTTCGACATCTGGAAAAAAACAACACCCGGGAATGGTTTTCACAACACAAAGCGGAATATGATGCGGTGGTGAAAGAAAACAAAATATTCTTTACTGAGATCTATCAGGAACTTCAGGAACACGATCATCTGAAAGGAATCCATATTTTCAGGATTTACAGAGACGTCCGTTTTTCTAAGGATCCTACTCCTTACAAAACCAATTTCGGAGTTGGATATTCCCGCACAAAACCCATGTTAAGAGGAGGATATTATATTCATCTGGAGCCCGGAAACAGCTTTGTGGGCGGTGGATTCTGGGGTCCTGAGGCCAAAGATCTGCTCCGGATCCGGAAGGAATTTGAAATCAGTACCACGGAAATAGAAAAAATTACATCTCATCAAACGTTCATCAAATACTTCGGAGAAATTGAAGGAGATGCCGTAAAAACTGCTCCGAGAGGTTTTGATAAAAATCATCCCGCCATTGATTTAATTAAGAAAAAGCAATACATAGTCATGCGAAAATTCACAGATAAGGAAGTGTTATCCGATAGTTTTCAGAAGGAAGCTGTCCTTACTTTATTAGCCATGCGTCCTTTTTTTGATTATATGAGCGAAGTCCTGACAACGGATTTAAATGGTGAACCTTTATTTTAAAAACAGGATTCAGAACCGTTTTCTATTATATCTATCTTCCTAAAATTCATCCATGAAAGCAACATTTGACACCCTTATTCTGTATGTCCAAAACGTAGAACTGCTCAAGAATTTTTATGTTGACCACTTTAATCTGAAAGTGATTGAAGAAGATTCCATCTGGGCCTTATTGAATGCCGGCTCCGTCAATATCGGACTTCATAAAATCGGAGATCCTTATCTCGAACAAATAGAGGAAGGCTATACATTTGATAACAACACCAAAATTGTTTTTGAAATTGAAACGGATATAGAATCTGCCAGAAACGAACTGACAGCAAGAAATGTTGAAATGAGAGCCATTAAAACCTTTGAAAACTATGGTTTCTGGTTATGCGACGGAACGGATCCGGAAGGAAATGTATTTCAGTTGAAAAGTAAAAAGACAAATAACATTTGATTTACAACAACCTACATATGAAATCATAAATCTCATTCAAGTTTTTATTAATGACATAATTGATGTTCGATCAGGAATAAATTCTGGGGATCAAAATAATACCAATCCATTTTTTCCCTATTTTTATATTCAATAAACCACTGAACATAAAATCATTATGCCTCATTTTATTATAGAATGTTCCCGGGATATTCTTCAGCAGAGAACCCCGGACGAGATCATGGATACCGTTTATACAGCGGCAGATTCTACGGGCCTATTTACTCCCAATGACATCAAAGTCAGGCTTCAGCCGTATGAATATTTCCGGCTTGGAAATGAGAAGAAAAATTTCCTTCATGTTTTCGGATATATTATGGAGGGCCGGAATACGGAACAGAAGGCGGAACTTTCAAAGAAAATCTGTAAGGAATTAACAGCTTTATTCGCGGAGATCTCTTTCCTGTCTGTCAATATTAATGAATTTGAACAGGCCACTTATTCCAATAAAGCACTGATTCATCCTGAAAATGTAGAACAAAACCGTCATTTTGGATTGTAAGTTAAAAAGATCCGGAATAGATCCATCATGTAATAGTTATACTCCTGAAATTGTTTTTTAATAAAACCAGTCATGAGAAATTTATATATCAGCATTCTTTTTTTCTGTATCCTTATTTTCTGTTCCGCGCAGAAAAAAGCTTCGGAACAATTCTTAAAAACCCAAAAAGAATTAACGGATAAACTCGCTGAAATAAGCAAGACAGCCAGTTTCAACGGCTTTGGAGTTGCCCTCGTTAATGATCAGAAAGTTTTATATCAAAACGGATTCGGAACTGCCGGATTAAATCCTTTTCAAAAATATGATGAACATACCGTTCAGAATATAGCATCCGTCTCCAAAACCCTGATTGGTATTGCCGTCCTTAAAGCTCAGGAACTGGGAAAGCTGAAACTGGATGATCCCATCAATCCCTATCTTCCCTTTAAAGTGATCAATCCAAACTATCCCGACATTCCGATCACCATCAGACAGCTCACTACGCATACTTCTTCCATTAATGACAATAACGAATACCTGACCCGGACGGTTGTTTTAAAAGATACGGTTAATCTTGCTGAAAATTTGAAGATTGATATTTCTCCTACAAAATTCAATTCTCCTTCTTCTAAAATTTCCATTGAAGAATTTCTGAATCGCGTTCTCAGTGAAAAAGGGCAATGGTATTCAAAAGATGTATTTTTGGATAAAAAACCCGGTGAACTCTATAATTATTCCAATATCGGGGCTACTTTGGCGGCTTTGGTCCTGGAAAAAGCAACAGGAATGTCCTACGCTGATTTTACAACGAAGTATATTCTCAAGCCCTTAAAAATGAATGATTCAGGCTGGAATTTCAATACCATCAATTTCTCAAAATATACCCGGACATTTATCGATAAACAAAAACCTTATCCTTATTATTCGCTCAATACTTACCCAGACGGCGGAATGCTTACCACTTCAGACGATATGAGTAAATATCTTCTTGAACTGATGAAAGGGTATTTTGGAAACGGAAGCCTTCTTTCCAAAGAAAGCTTTAAAGAATATTTCACTCCTCAGCTTAAAGCGGAGAATTTCCAGGACAGAAGCAACAGCGAATACAGCGACGAATACAATATGGGAATCACCATGGGGTTTGGTTCTACCGGGAATTTCGGGCATACCGGAGGAGATCCGGGAATGAATTCCGTGATCTGGTTTTTTAAAGACAGAAAAATGGGCAGATACCTTATCGTGAATACGGATTGGGATAATAAAGCTTCAGGAAAAGATCAAAAAGCGATTTACGATTTGCTGGATGAATATTTTCTCAAACTGGATGCCATCAGCAGAGCTGAAAAACACGAAAAGTGATGATAAGAAACCTTTTTTTAGTGAATACAGCCTAAAAAGTCATAAATTTACATTAACCAATCCATTGAAAATCAGAGTCAAATATGACGAACCAGCAGGTATATCATTTCTTTAAAGACAGGTGGAAATCTTCTTTTCTTCTCGCCGGAAGTATGGCTGTGTTCATTACATTCAATATTTTTTCTGATTACTGGTTTACGCGGTTACAAAACAGCAGCTTTTATTTCTCGGAATCGCTGCTTTTCAGCTCTTTCTGGATTCTTTTTATTCCGCTGCTTTATATCCAGAATTATTGGATAAAAGCAACGAAAAAACTCTCAGTTCTTTTGCTGATCACAGGTTTGATGATTTTAATTCATCTGACCGTATATCCGGCTCTGGTATGGCTGCTGTCAAAAATAGGATATGATCATACTTTCCCTTACATACAGACCTTTAATTTTGGACTAACGGCTTATCTGATCAAAACAGTCATTATCTATGCTTCATCATCTGTGATACTGACCATTTTAAAGAATAAGGTACAGCATCCGCCTCAAACCGCTGATGAAATAACAGAGAAAACAGCCATGCAATCTATGGTGGTTTCAGACATGAACAATACAAAAATAATCATCAGCCTGAAGGAGGTTCTTTATTTTTCGGCCAATACGCCTTACATTACGATTCATCACAGCTCAAAAAAATACCTTCACCATGAAACTTTAAAATCATTGGAAGCCAAACTGGACGGTAATCAGTTTGTCCGGATACACAAATCTCATATGATCAATCTCAATCAGATTATTTCTTACCAGTCACGGCAAAACGGGGATTATAATATCACCCTTTCGGACCAGACTGTTTTGAGAGCAAGCCGAAGTTATGCAAAAGATTTCAAACCGATGCTGGACCGCCTTCATCTTACCTCAAAATAAACTCGCCTTACCACATTAAATTTGAAAATCAAATGTTTACGTAATAAACTTTGCAAAAAAGTTGAATCGTATGAAAACATTGATTTTGTTCATCGGCATGCTGATTCCATGTCTGGGGTTCATGAGCTGCAACGGGCAGACTTCCGAAAAAAAGATAAATAATGCCATTATAGGCGGAGGTTGCGACGGTTGTGAAATGATGTACGTCGGAATGCCAAAAACCATTTATTCTGAAGACACAAGTCCCGGCTGGAATGAAAAAGGGCAAAAGCTGATCGTATCCAGAACCGTATTTCAGCTTGACGGAAAAACTCCCGCACCCAATATTATTATGTATTACTGGCAAACGGATAACGATGGTTATTATTCTCCTGAAAAAGGAATGGACAAACGTGCTGAACGTCATGGGCACATCCGTGGATGGGTAAAAACAGATGCAGCCGGAAAATATACCATTAAAACAATCCGCCCGGCGCCATATCCAGGCCAAACGATGCCCGCACATATTCATTTATCCATCAAAGAACCGGATGTTGATCATGAATATTATGTAGATGAAATCAATTTTGATGATGATCCGCTCCTTATTCCTTATCTGAAAAAAAATCCTCAGGAAAACCGTGGCGGAAGTGGCATTGTAAGGCTTTTAATACAAAGAAATATTCATATTGCAGAACATACTATTATTCTGGGCCTCCATATTCCCAATTATCCTAAAACAATTCCGCAATCTGCCCGATCAGGATTGAATATAGGTGAAGATCAGCCTTCTTTCACACCTTATCACGCGTATGGCCCTGACAAAGGAACCCGCACCTGCCCGGTTTGCAAATACGGAAGGTATCAAGGTATCCTTTATTTTACAGGAGCTAAAACAGATTGGGACGACATCAAAAAATGGCTTCAGTTTCTGGAACAGGAAAGCACGAAAAGAAGTCAATACCTGAAAGTGTATTTCATATCTGCCGGCCAGGATCCTGAGTATAGGAAAGTACTCGTCAATCTTGGGGAAGAGCTTCATTTAAAAAAGACTGCCCTATGTTTTGTTCCCTCCTTTTCCGATAAAGAAACAGAGGTCAATCTGAACAAAATAAATCCTGATTTTAAAAATACATTCATCATTTACAAGCATCGAAATATTGTGGATAAATATGTAAATCTGGAAGCCGGCAATGAAAATTTTGGTAAAATCTCCAAAGCTCTGGACAAAACACAGGGAGATTATTTTGAACTGCCGGAAATCCCTTATGAATAGATTCTGACAACAAAATTAACCGTTCATTTTTAACTTCATAAAAACTTTCATTTCTATTTCATGGTCATTTTTTGAACAAACAGTTGATATTTTACTTATTTTTAAATCATCAAATCACTAAATACTTTATGAATCACCATGAATCTAAAAACATTAATCAACCACAGTGTTCAGTACAATAATTGGGTCGTTAATAAGTATATTGACTGGCTCTCTTCAAAGTCTGATGAACAGCTTAATCAGGAGGTTATTTCAAGCTTCCCAACGATTCTGAAAACTCTTCACCACATCTGGCAGACGCAGGAATACTGGTGGGGACATATTGCAGAAAACCCGGATTTCGATTTTGAAAAAATGGCAGCAGCCCTTAGTAAGGAAGAAATTTTCGATGGCATCAGAAACAATTCACAGAAACTGGTGGATTACGTTGAAAGTTTATCCGAAGAGGATTTAACGAAAAATGTAAAAATAGTATCTCCCTGGTTTGAATGTGATTTTTCCAAGTATGAATACATCCAGCATGTGATCATCCACGGAACGTACCACAGAGGACAGATTGTAACCATGGGACGAAACGTAGGAATTACCGATGCGCCTATGACGGATTATAATTTCTGGAATATCTATAAAAATGCAGAAGTTACGTCTGAAGCATAACCCACTTCTCCTCCACTCATCTCTTTAAAAAAATCAAAAACAATGAATCAGGATTCTTCTGAAGAAAACCCGATCTACTATCACGGCACCAAAGCGGATCTCAAAACCGGAGACCTCATCGAAGCAGGTTTCAGTTCCAACTATGGGACCCGCCGAAAAGCGAAGTACATTTACCTTTCAGCAACCCTGGAAGCGGCAACCTGGGGTGCAGAACTGGCTTCCGGGGAAGGAAGGGAACGGATTTATATCGTGGAGCCTACAGGAGCTATTGAAGATGATCCCAATCTGACCGACAAAAAATTTCCGGGAAATCCTACCCGTTCTTACCGTTCCCAGCATCCTTTTAAAGTGACGGGAGAGGTTATGGAGTGGCAGGGACATTCTCCGGAACAGCTGAAAACTATGAAAGATCATCTTGAAAAACTGAAACAGCAAGGTATTGAAGCTATTGAAGACTGATTGAATATGACCGGAATACTCATCAATGCTGTAAGAAAAATGGCAATCCTGTCTGTTTTCTTTTTATTTTTTCAAAACACTTTTTCTCAGGAAATTCATGCTGAAAAAATAGATGAATACATCAGTGCCATTGAAAAAAATAATCTGGATATAGGGAATATTTCTATTTTTCAAAGCGGAAAAGAAATCTATTCCAGATCTTTTGGAGCCACGGAAAAACAAAAAAAGAATACAGGTACAGCCTATCAGATCGGATCTGTAACGAAGCTGTTTACGGCTGTACTGATTTTTAAGCTTATCGAGCTGCATAAAATCTCGCTTCATGATCCACTGAGCAATTATTTTCCTGAAATAAAAAATGCAGGATCCATGACCATCAAAAACCTACTGGAACATTCAGCAGGTTTGAATAATTATGTAAAGAAAAATGAAAAGGAGATCTGGCTTAAAGAACCCAGAACCAACGAAGAAATTCTGAAAGAAATAATCAGTCAGAGGCTTTTGTTTGCTCCCAATGAAAACATTTCCTACTCCAATTCAGGGTATTATCTGTTGGGGAAAATCATTGAAAAGGAATTCAGCAGGAATTATGGCCAGGTTTTGAAGGAAAAAATCACCAAACCGTTGAAGCTTACTTACACAAAATCAGCCCTCGAAAATCCAAAAAATGTAACGGGATCTTATATTTTTGAGGACAATGCGTGGCATACTGCCCTGGATTTTTATTTTAAAAACATTGTTGGAGTCGGGGATATTTCTTCCAATACGGAAAACCTGAATAGGTTCCTGTACTCATTGTTCAATCATCAGATTCTGTCAAAAGAAAACGTGGAAACCATGAAGCCTGTGATCGGAAAAGAAACCTATGGAAGAGGATTGATGACTTTTCAATTTCACTCTGTTGATTTTTACGGAAATACAGGCGGCACTTACGGCACCAATACGATTCTGATCTTTGATGAAAAAACGAACAGATCTGTTGCATTAATCATCAATGGCGAGCGCTATCCGAGAAATGAATTCATTAATGACATCGTGGATATCGTGTACCACAATACCCTGAAAAGCAGTGCAGAAATAGAAGATTTCGTTAAAAAAACAATTGAAAAATGACAGATCCTGAACTTTGGGAAGAAGAATTAAAAACCATCTGGGACCAACTCGGAAGCATTTCTGATGAAGATTTTATTGAGTTGATAAGAATCCATACCAATACAATTTCAAATGGGCAGCCCAACGCCATTGCAGATTTTGAAAAAGCCTGTGCCTACGACTCTACGGGTTTTGAAAAAAATGCAGAACCACTCTACAGATCAGCTTTGGAAACGGGATTAACCGGATTAAGGAGAAGAAGAGCCCGGATCCAGCTTGCGAGTACCTTACGTAATAACGGAAAGATACAGGAAAGTATTGAAATCCTCAGAGAAGAGAAGGAAAATTATTCTGATGAACTGGATGATGCGGTCAATGCGTTCCTGGCGCTGTCACTTTCATCAATCAATCAGGATAAAGAGGCTTTATCACTAGTTCTTGAATCACTGTCCGTACATTTACCGAGGTATAATAAATCCGTGTCCCGTTATTCAAAAGAGCTCATCAAATAAAAGGCAGGTTCCATTTACTTAAAGAAAAAAAATTTGAAAATCAATACGTTATCCATAGACAGACTTACGACTGAAAGATTAATTCTTATTCCATTAACTATAAAAATGTGTGAAAACATTCTGAATCATGATTTCAGTGATTGGCCTGCATTAGGATTAAAAAAAGAAAAAAGATGGCCGGACTCCGATTTCATAGAAATTATACCTAAAATCATCAATAATTTGTCCCTTGCGGAAGGGCCCACAGGATTTGAATCGTGGTTAATTATCAGAAAAGACACTTTAGAAGTTATTGGTGATGCTGGATTTAAAGGCTATAATTTTAATGAAAAAAATGCAGATATCGGATACGGAATCATTAGCGAAGAAAGACGGAAAGGTTTTGCTGAAGAAGCGGTAAAAGAATTGATACGATGGGCTTTCTCTACCGGAATTGTCGATGAAATTACCGCCAGATGCCTGTTGGACAATGTGAATTCCATTAATTTTCTGAAAAAACTAAACTTCACAGAAATCAAGCAGGATGCTGAAATGAAATATTGGACATTGCAAAACCACTTGGTTTAAAATAATTATAAAAGACAACGGCACATTAGATAAAGTCTGTACAAATATCCCAGATACATTTATAAAAAAAACACCAACTATGAACCTGAAATTATCATTTTTATATCTCTCTCTTCTGCTGATCATCAGCTGCAACCGAAAAGAAATTCAGATTGTGGATAAAGCAATCGGATTCAGCATGAATTTACCAGGCGGGTTTCAGAAACTGGATCAGAGAGAAACGGACCAGGCTATCAATCTTGGAAAAGAAAAGTTCAAAAAAATCTACAATGCCGATCTTGATATCAGCAACCTTAAACCTAATATTTTCGAAAAAGACAGGGACAATTATTTCGTTCTTAATATCAAAGATTACAATCCGCAAATTGAAGGAGATTACAGCCAGGCCGTTTACGAATCCAATATTCAGTTATATAATACCTACAGACAGAATTTTACCGGAGCGAAGATTGATACTTTAACGGCTCATGAAAAAATCGATCAGATCGATTTCACTAAGTTTTCAGTATCCATAGACATTCCGAATAAAGCTAAAATGCAGGTCGTAAGCTATACTTCTTTTATAAAGAATAAGGACTTCACAGCTTCCGTTGTCTATCTGGATGAAGAAATCGGAAATGAAATGATCAATGCTCTTAAAAAGGCTAAGTTCAAAAAGACAGCTCCATAAATTGATTCTTATGAAGACCTTCAGCTCTATAAAAACAATGTTCAGTCTATTGCTCATTGCGATCTGTTTCCTGTTCAATTCATGCTCCGGACCCGAGCCTGCATCCAAAATCACTGATATTTCCGACATTAAAGCCGAAATTGATGTTTTCCAGAGGTTGACTGATGAAAACAACAACAGTATTTCTGTGATTCTCTACGATAAAAAAGGAAAAAAGTTCGGCAACGATTCCGTAAAAATATCCGTCAACGGAAAGAAAGCAGAATATAAAGTGATGCCGTATATGTATTATTCCAAACTGTATCATTACCGCGCAGAAAAGGTTCCGCCTATCAAGGGAAATTATGAAATTCAAATCCAGCTGGCCAACGGAAAAAAGCTTTTTCTGGCCCGCATTCCTTCCCTTCCGCAGAGCAGTTCAAAAAACATTATTTATGAAAAAGAAGCTCCTTTGAACCGGGATTTTTCCATACAATGGTCCGGTCTTCGGGATGTGAATGTACTCTATCTTTCCAAAAGCGTTCAGGTAAAAAATAGGGATGAAAATAATGTAGAAACTTTTATAGAAAAAGCCGCAGATACTATAAAAATAGGTCCGGACGGAAATTACACCCTGAAAAAAGAAAATTTCTCCAATCCGGGCGAAAGGCTGAGCATAGCGAGTTTCGAATTTACGGCAGAAAAAACAGGAACTCTCAATCCCAAACTTATCAAAGGCAGCACCGCAAAGATCAGTGGCAGCCATGAAGAACGGGTAAGCTTCAAATAATATTTTAAACACTATTTAATCATCAAATATGGAAAACACAAAAATCCGGGAAGAATGGTTCTCAAAAGGAGAACGTTATGCAACAGAAATTAATGAAATGGTTGATTTCGGTGAAAAAAACGGTTGGGAAAACTGGAAAGGCAAAGAACCTGAAGATAAGAGATCCAATCTTGCACAAGGCGTTTTTAATCTGCTTAAAAAAGCCAATCAGGATGGAGATGTTGATCATTTCAGAGCGAATTTTCCGCCGGCCCACACGCCTATTATTCCTTTATTGGAAAACAGATCACAGAGTATTGAGCAGCTTCATTTTATTTCCGGTGAAAAAATTGTTTTCATGACCGGAACTTCTTATGAAAAAAGACAGGCTTATCTGCTGGATCATGATCAGGTGACTCAGCTTGACGAAAATATTCAGGCCATAGGAAAATCAAAACAGTATAATATTTTTGCTATGGCCACTCCCGGTAAAATATCAATTTATAAAGGTTGGGAAGGAGAGCTCATCAATGAATTGGAACTGAACCAGACTGCAGAATTAGGAATTACGGAACTGATTCCCTTCAATGACGGCAGCAAGGTTCTTCTGGTCACTTCATTTGGAATCTATCTGGTCTCGCCGAAAGAAGAAAAACTCATTCACCCGCTTAATGAAGACAACGAGGAAGACTGGACACCTGACATTGATATGGAAAACGCAACTCTTTCCAATGACAATTCCTATATTGTGGTGGGAGATCAAAGCTATGATCACAGGATTTTGGATCCGGAAGGAAATACTTTGGGATCCATCGGAGCACAGTCCTCCTACCCGCATTTTTGTCTGTTTACAAAAGATGACAGCCAGCTGATCACAAATTCCTGTCATTTCTACAACGGAATTACCATCGGCATCAATTCCGGCCAGTATGTAGGTGCCGACATCGAAGCGTATACGGAAAGTGATGACTACACCATTATTGACGAAGAAATGAGGGTTTATGCAGGTACAGCAACAAAAGAGTATTACATTCTCGGAGATGCTTACGGATACATCAAGGCATTCGACAAAGACGGAAATCAGTTGTGGAGACACTTTTTAGGTTCCACAATTTCAGGAATGACACTTTCGGATGATGAAAAAACACTTTGGGTAGCTGCCCATTCCGGGATTCTGCACCAATTGAAACTGGGCAAAGGCCTCAGGGACACCCACACCATAGGAAACGGGAATCATTATGAGGAATTCAGGCTGCTGATCTGGAAAAATGAGCCGCAGATCTGGAAATGGTAAAATTTTATAACGCAAAAACGTTCTGTCTTCAGAGCGTTTTTTTATTTTTACAATAACAAACCCTAATTAATCAATATGAAAAAAGTAGTTCTCGATCTGGCTGTTACTTTAGACGGATTTATCGAAGGTCCCAATGGAGAAACAGATTGGTGTATTATGGATGATGATATGAATTTCGATGGATTTCTGGACAGTATCGATACTATTTTCTACGGCAGGGTAAGTTATGATTCGTGGGGAAATTATCAGGCGGAAGATAATGCATCCTCTGAGGAAAAAAAGCTGTGGGAATCTGTCCATTCAAAAAACAAATATGTCTTTTCAAAACAGACCAGAGAGGATTCCCGGGCCACTTTTATCAGTTCCGGTATTGCTGAAAAAGTAGCAGCAATCAAAAAGCAGGATGGAAAAGATATCTGGCTTTACGGCGGGGCAAGTCTTATCAAAACCTTTATTCAGCTTCATCTTATTGATGTCTACAGAATTTCTGTTCACCCTGTTGCTTTAGGAAACGGAAAACCTTTGTTTGAAGAATTGAAAAGCAGACTGGAATTAAAACTGATCAAAACCAATGTATTCAGATCCGGAGTGGTACAGCTTATTTATGAGCCTGTCAATCAATAAACCCGGCATTATACAAAAAATGGTCTACACTAATGATCACCAAACATTTTATTTACATTATAAACTATATTAATCATGGAAAAATACGCACAATCGTCAGACGGACAGAAAATTCATTATAAAGAAAGCGGACAGGGAAAACCTTCCCTTCTATTCGTACACGGATGGCTCGGCAATGCAGAATGGTGGAACAACCAGGAGGAAAATTTCAACAATACCTATCATATTGTACAAATGAGCCTTGCAGGACACGGTTTATCTGATACATCCAGAAAAGAATGGTCAAGTGAGCTGTATTCAGATGATATCAAGGCGGTGGCAGATCAGATCAATTCAGATGAGATTATTCTGGTGGGACATTCGATGTCGGGAGCTTATGTTCTTGAAGCATCTCTGAAAATTCCTAAAGTAAAAGCGCTTATTCTGATTGACACCATAAAAGATCTTGATGAAACTTTTACGGATGAACAGGCTGAGCAATATTTATTTGTACACTATCGCAATGATTTCAAAAATGCCGTAGAAAACATCCTTCCCCAATATCTCTTTGCAGAAAACACACCGTCTGAGGTAAGAGAAAGATTACAGAATGAATTTCTTCAAAACACATCGGAGGCAGCTATTGAACTCCTCAGACCTTTGTATAAAAAAGATTTCAGAGAAACCGCATCAAAAGTTCAGATACCCGTAAGAGCAATCAATTCAGATAATTCTCCTACGAACATTGAGAATAACAGGAAATATTTAACAGACTATAACTCCGTTGAAATAGCGGGAACAGGCCACTATCCTATGTTGGAAAATCCGGAGGAATTCAACAGAATTCTTAATGATGTGCTTGGAGAGCTTAGCGGGAAACATTCATAGTCTTATTTTAAACATCAATTAAAAAATTATGCAGAATACCAGAATTTATACAACAGCTTTTGCCAGTGTCTATCCGCACTATATTCAAAAAGCGGAAAAGAAAGGCCGGACAAAATCAGAAGTTCATGAAATTATATTTTGGTTAACCGGATATGATGAGAAAAGTCTGCAGGAAATACTGGATAACCGAACCGATTTTAAAACATTTTTTGAGGATGCTCCGAAAATCAATCCCAATGTTTCGCTTATCAAAGGCGTTATCTGCGGATATCGTGTGGAAGATATTGAAGATGAACTGATGAGAAATATCCGGTATCTGGACAAACTTATTGATGAATTGGCCAAAGGAAAGAAAATGGAAAAGATATTAAGAGAACAATGATCTTTAACCTGAAAAAAAATTAAAATGTATCAATGGAACTATTTTTACGGAGCAATAATGCTGGGCTCTGATTATAAAGGTTTTTTAGACTTTGTGCAGCATACCATGAAGGACAGAAATTATTATTATTTTCATCCGGCTATTTTCTCACAGGCCATACAGGAAGCTCCTTATTATTATGATGATATTCTTGTTTCTTTTGGAAGAACGGCCAAATGGTTTCTTGATACCGAAAGTAAGCTTCATGAGTTTATGCTGGAATTCGAAGATATATTGCGGCATATAGATTTTCAGCATGCCCAGATAAAAATGGGCGGCGTTTATTCTGATTACTCTTTTTTCTGGCTGAATAAGAAGAAACTCATTAACCAACCGGGAGGCAGCTTTAAAACAATGATGGATTATCTCGCTGAAAATAAAATCCGCTTTTTTGAAAGTGAAGATCTTTATTTCGGGCTGGGTGAAATCAATCTGTCTACCGGATGGTGCGAAAAAAGATACGATGAAGATGAACTGAAGTCTTTTGACATTCAATACCCCGGATTTAAATATCCTATCTGATCTTCTCCGGCAATATACCCTCATTCGGACTGAAAATATAGTCATCCATAAATACGATCAAAAATAACTTCTCCAATTCAAAAAACTTCCCGAAATTAGCGGTCTGTGCGTTAAAATATAATGAATGAAATAAAATTTTAAATCAGAACATACAGTAAAACTTAGTATAAGTTTTCTTCGGGGCAGGGTGAAATTCCCTACCGGCGGTTACAGTCCGCGACTCCTTTCTTCTGAAGGGACTGATTTGGTGAAATTCCAAAACCGACAGTTAAAGTCTGGATGGGAGAAGAAAATGAAACGGTCAGTAAGATTCCTTACGGGCTTATTGTGCCGTATTTCATTTCCATGTACCGAAGACTATTTTAACTTTTAAAAGTAAAATAACATGGAAAAATTATTAGAACAATTTGGAGCAACCTCCACAGAACGTGTAGAAAATGCACTTCTTAAACTACAACAGGGAAAAGGAATTCTTTTAGTAGATGATGAAAACCGCGAAAACGAAGGTGATATCATCTTTCCCGCCTCCACCATTACAGAAAAAGACATGGCACTTTTAATCCGTGAATGCAGCGGTATTGTGTGTCTTTGCATTTCCGAGGAAAAAAGCAGACACCTCAACCTGCGTCCTATGGTGGAAACCAACAATTCAAAAAACCAGACCGCATTCACTATTTCTATCGAAGCCAAAGAAGGTGTTGAGTCCGGAGTTTCTGCAAAAGATCGTGTAACCACCATCAGAACAGCTGTAGCACAGGATGCGCAGGCTGCCCATATTGCAAGCCCGGGACATGTTTTCCCGCTGATAGCCAAGCAAGGCGGTGTTTTTGAAAGACGCGGTCATACGGAAGGCAGTGTAGATCTTGTAAAAATGGCCAATCTCGGAGACGATGCCGTACTCTGCGAACTGACCAATGAAGACGGCTCTATGGCAAGGCTCCCGGAAATTGTGGCATTTGCTTCTCAGAAAGGAATGAGCGTAGTGACTATTGAAGATATTTACGCTTACCGGAAAATAATGAGCAACTAGAGAAAACAGATAACGCACAGAAAGGCCGTCCGATCAATATCGGGCGGTTTTTTTTATGATCTATTGAAAAGATTAGAGAGAAAGTGTTTTTTTGGAGGCTTATTTTACGTAAAGATTGATTCTGAAACTGCATATTCAAGAGGAGCAAAGAAGGAATCAATTTCATTGATTCGACGAAGTGGAAATGTTAAAGGCGTTTGATAATCCCGTTTCAATTTCCCGAGAACTATTAAAAATCTACATAATCTCTAAAATCTGCGGGAGTTTTTTACAAAAGATTTATCTCAATAGTCTATTTAAGGAGACAAAAAAAGAATGAATCACAGATGAATCCGATTAAATAGATGCACTGTTTTTCATCCTTTAAAATAAAAAACCGCTATCAGAACCACTTTCTCTCATCCCTTTATTTTATTCATTAAAAATAAATTAACTCTAAAAATTAATATCAGTTTTTATTTATATTAGTAAAAAAATTAACCATGAAAAAACAACTACTTTTTATGCTGGGTATTTCCGGTGTACTTTCTGCACAGATCACTCTGACAAAAGCAGCTAATGATCCTTTAACAGGGGACACCGTGAATAATTACACCGTAACAGGGACCGTAAATAATTCTGCTACAGGAGCTAATGTTACCTTTTCAAACGGCGGCCTGACACAGGGAGCAGCATCTCCAACCACGTATTCAGCTCCTTCTTCTTCTGAAATTACCACATTTCCGGGTTCTACCATCAAAATGGTGGGCGGAGGAACTACTATTTTCTATAAAGCGTCTGCTTCAAAACTTGAAATCACAGGAATCGTAAATCCTCAAGCTACCCTGAATTTTTCTGTTGACAACGGAACTTACATGAATTACCCTACTGTTTACGGAACTCCTCAAAGCGACAATGCCAGAGGAACTTTCTCTTCATCATCTGCCAACGGCCTTTTCAGCGGAACCATGGGAACTTTGGCGGATGCACACGGAACGTTGATCATTGGTAACAAAACCTATACAAATGTTCTGAGAGTAAAATTCACACAGGTTTTTAATCTGTATGCCTCATTTGATATCACTTACTCTAATCCGATAGGAACCCTTACCAATACCGCCTACTCCTATTATGACGGTACCCACAGATATGCACTGCTAAGCTCTACCGCCGGAAACATTTCAGTGCCTTTACTGGGCGTTAATCAGTCTACTTCAAACGCTGTAGCTCTGAATGAAACATTTTTAGCGGTTGCCAATGCTGTAAAAAAAGAAAACTTCACCGTATATCCGAATCCAGCCCAGGATTTCATTGGGTTCAAAGGAGATATGGAGAATTATACATCTGCCAACATCTACAGTCTGGATGGAAAACTGATCAAAACATCTGATATACAGTCAGGAAAAATTCAGATTTCTGAACTTCCGCCGGCTTCGTATTTTATAGAGGTTAAAGGAAAAAATTCAGAAACGAAGAACAATACTAAGTTCATCAAAAAATAAAACTTTTTATCATCTCCGGAACAATCCGCCTTATTTCAGGGCGGATTGTTTATTTGTGTTATCTTTTGTGTTTTAGCTGGCTCTTCTTAGAATAAGCTCACGTGGATTTTTTTGTAAACCTGGGTTCGGCTTAATTACCCTTGTCAAGGTTCGAAACCTTGACAAGGGTTTTTCATTAGCAGATAAAAATTAATAAAAGGGGTTTTGCCATTCCACTTTCGCCCTCAAAAAGACACAGCTTTATTAAAAAGTTGCTGCCGGAGCCGTTTCATTATTCAGCTTTCTTTGCAGTTCTGTTTTCTTGCCTTTTGAAAAGTCAAAGCTTACTCCAAGAACAAACATCGACTTGTTATTCATAATTCTCGTATGCGAACTGTAGTTCACCAGACTTTCCGGGAGACTTTTCGTTTTGTACTCCGAAGGCATCCCGATCCAGTACATTCCCGCTGTAAAACTCCAGCTTTTAAGCCTGTAGCTGGCAAAGATGTGATTCTGATTCTCGTTGGTATTCAGGAAAGCTCCGTTCAGGGTATAAACCGGGATATTGAACATATACTGAATACTGAAAGATTTATATTCTGAGAATAATGTAAAACTATTCGAAAGATAATCGTTCTTAATTAATTCCCCTTTGCTCGTTCTCAGCGTTTCTGAAGTAGGAGTCAGAACGGCTTTCACAACAAGCCAGTTATTTCCGAAAGGTTTATAGGAACCTGACAGCTGTATTCCGTACCGCTGGGCATTCTTTCCGTTTTCATACGTCAGTGCATATCCTCCGAAAGTATCATCCAGTACATAATACTGATTGATCACCCTGTCTGTATATCTGTAGAAAAGAGCAGCATTAAAGTCAAAATACTTATTGTTAAAAGAATAAATTAAATTATTGGAAAAATTCTGCTGCGACTTCAGAAAAGGATTCCCTCTCTGTACAATATTCGGGGCCTGCTGAACCACATTACTGCTGAGCGCACTGCTCCAGGGACTTGTTGGGCTATAGCTGCTTGTAAACCTAAGACTTTGGTTATTCTTCAGCTGATATCCCAGAATAACTTTCGGGGTAAAAGACCATTCATCAAAAGTATTCTCGGCACTTTTATTATGAATATTCGTAAGTCCGGCTCCTAATCTATAGCTGAATTGATCAACTTTTCCTGAGAATTCACTGTAAAAATACTGCTCCAGATAATTAACTCTGTACTGGGAGTATCCTGCCAGGTTATTCAGATCATTAGAAATCGTACTGCTCGAAATCCGGTAGCCTGAAGACAATTTTCCGGCCTTAAAATCATGAGTATGGGCAAGTTCACCTACAAAATTAGTTTGTTCCGTCTTCAGTACCATGACATTATCGTACACTGAAATCATGGAAGGAACAATCCATTCTCTGGCAGACTCGGTAGTATTTGTGCTGTAAGCAGAACCGACAAGATTGATGCTTACTTCGTCTTTAGAATTTATTTTTTTTGAATAATAGAGATCTAGTTTCGGAATCACATAGTCTGAACCGTTATTTTTAAACATTTCATGCTCTTCAATAAAACTGTCTTTTGTAAAAACACTTGCTCCGGTACCTTTTGAAAACCGGCTAAAAATATCCATATTCAGTTTGGCCTGAAAAGCATAGTCATCAGGAACCAGGCGGGTGTATCGCAGGGCAATATTCTGAGAGGTATATCCGAAATGATCCCTTCTGTTTTCATCCGATCGGTAGTGTTCTCCGTTAAGCTGATAATCATAGATACTCTGTACTTTTCTGTTGTTATAATCCCGTAAATTCAGAGAATATTCCAAACCGAAATTATTTTTCCCTTTTGTAAAGTTGGCGTAAGCGGATGCATTAACAAATCCCGTATTGAGCGCCGCTCTTGCATCTGCTCCGAAAACATATCCGGTTTCGTTTGATTTGGTGATAATATTGATCACAGTTTCTGCTCTCGAGGCCCATCTTGCGGGTGGAATATCGTAGTACTCTACTTTTACAACTTCACTTGGCGGCACACTGCGGATCTGAAGATCTGTAGCTTCTATTCCGTTGATAAGAAACAGAGAAGTTCCCCCCTTTGTACTCGTAATGGTATTGGAAACAGGATCTAGCTGTAATTCCGGAAGTGTCTGCAGAAGATCTTTGGCATATCTGGCTTTCTCCAGCGCTTCTTTATCGAAGGTATAAACAGCTTTATCTGAAAACTGCTTTTTACGTTGAGCTTTAAGAATCACTGCCTGAATTTCTTTTGTATTCGACTGATCTGCTGTATCCTTTTTTATATTTTCCTGCGAAAACACAAAAATACCACAGAGAAAAAATAAAGAAGTTATTGTTTTTTTCATATCCAAAGTAGAGTTCATTAATAAAAATAAGACACTTGGCCCATACCCTTTGTTACATAGGGTTAAAAATTTATAGAAATTAAAAAAATTAAGCATTCAAGACCTACATGTTTATTTTTTAATTTAAATTCAGCATTTAAACGTAAACCAAAGACAAAACATCACAATAATTCAATTATTTTACAGTCAAAAACAAAAACATATTGAAATATCATTGTATTTTTGCCCGTTTTTTGCTGCTTCTTTTTTACATCACCAAATATAACGTCATGAAAAAGCTACTCCTTTCTATTCCCATCTTTCTGCTCTCAGAAGCAGGTGCACAGGAGCTTCAGGCTGCTCCATCGGATAAAATGAATATCGTTAAGACCAACGTTACGGCTTATGCATTCAGAAATATCAATCTGTCTTACGAAAGAGCCATTACCCAGTGGTTCTCTTTGAATATAGGCTTCGGAACAATGACGGAGGGAAAAGTACCCTTCATCAATGCTTTTTTAAAGGATGAAGACGAGAAAAGATTCCAGAATTTAAGGGTTAAGGCAACCAATTTCACCATCGAGCCAAGATTTTATATTGGAAAAGGCTATGGCCGGGGATTTTATTTCGCTCCCTATTACCGTTATTCAGATGTTTCATCCAATACTTTCGATTTCTATTATGACTATGATGCTGTAGACGGAAATACCTACCAGATACCGCTTAAAGGTCAGGGAAGCACCAGCGGAAACAGCGGTGGTCTGATGGTAGGTGTACAGTTTTTCCTTACCAGAAGTCAGAATCTTGTCCTGGATTTCTGGATTGCAGGAGCTCACTACGGAAGCGGAAAGGGCGATTTCACCATGACCAGCGACTATGTACTGACCCCGGAAATGCAGGCACAGCTAAAAAAAGAAATTGAAAACCTGGATATCCCATTTGTAGATTATACCGTAGAAACCAATGCCAATGGCGCCAAAGTAAAAGTGGACGGCCCATGGGCAGGATTCAGAAGCGGACTTTCCATTGGATACCGGTTCTAAATAAACAATTAAAAAATTCCGTTCTTCATTTTCTGAACGGTTTTTTTATATCTTTAAACCGGATAAACGGGTATCCGGTTTAATACTTTCGCATGAAAATTCTCATTATAGAAGACCATAAAGATCTTGCCACCAACATCACAGACTATCTTAAAAAAGAAGATTACATCTGTGAAGTAGCTTCTGATGCGAAAGAAGCCTTAGAAAAAATAGAACTTTTTGAATACGACTGTATTCTTCTGGATCTCATGCTTCCCGACGGAAACGGACTGGACATTCTGAAGCATATTAAAAACTATGCCCCGGAATCCAGCGTCATTATTGTTTCCGCAAAAAATTCTTTAGATACGAAACTCACCGGATTAGATGACGGAGCAGACGATTATATCACCAAACCATTTTCTTTACCCGAACTTCATTCCAGAATAAAAGCGGTTCTCAGAAGAAAAACGCCGGAAACCAACCGGATTTTAAGCTTCAATGAAATTAAAATTGATCTGGAATCCAAAGAATGCCGGATTAATGATCTCCTGCTCAATCTCACCAAAAAAGAACTGAACCTGCTGATTTACTTCATTAATAATCAGAACCGGATGCTTTCCAAGCAGGCCATTGCAAGTCATCTCTGGGGTGATTACACGTACAGTATTGATAATGTAGACTTTGTGTATCAGCATTTAAAGAATTTACGCAAGAAAATGACGGATGCCGGAGGAAAAGATTATCTGCAGACAGTTTACGGGCTGGGCTATAAATGGATCGATAAATGAATTTAAGTTTTCGTTTTGCCAGAGCATTTACCGTATTGGTATTTTTCGTGCTTATTACAGGCTTTGCCATTCTGTATTTTGCTTTTGAAAGAGCTACGATGCGTTCTGCCATTCTGAAACTTGAAGATTTGAATGCATATGTGGCCAAGAGACTGAAACAGGATCCCGGTTACGATTATTTAAAATTTCATCACCGGCAGACTCAGGTTAAAATTCTTCCTTTAGATTCCAAAAGCTTCAAAGAAAAAATTATTGAAGAAAAGTACATCTGGAACAAAAGCATACAGTCGCACATGAACAAAATTACAGTGACAACATATCCTGTAATTCATCATAAAAGATATGCCATCACCAGTGTAAGGTACATTACCATCATTGAGAATAATTTTCTGATGAGCATTATCATGGTCATTGCATGGATCATGGTATTTCTTATCATTCTCACCATTATTGTCAGTATTCTGGTATCAAAAAAAATTCTTGAACCGTTCTATCACGCGATAGATGAGATCAAAAAGTTCAGTCTGAGAGACAATCCTTCCATGGATCTGATGAAAACGGAGACCGAAGAATTTAAATCATTAAACACCTTTCTGTTGAAAATGACCGAAAGCTCGAAGAAAGATTATCACCTTTTGGAAGAACTTTCGGAAAACACATCCCATGAACTGCAAACGCCGCTGGCATCCATCAAAGGTAAAATAGAACTGCTTATGGACAGTGAACTTTCCGAGAACCAGCTTATCACGCTTTCTTCAATGAATGATGAACTGGACAGGCTTTCCTCTATCAACCAGTCTCTTATTCTCCTCGCCAAACTGGAACATTTTGAAAAAAACGATTCGTCACTGATCAATTTCTCTGAACTGCTTCAGAAAAGGCTTCATTATTTTGAAGATATTTTTGAAATTCAGAACCTCAGGGTCATCAAAGATATTCAGGAAAATGTTTTTGTCAATTTTGATCAAAACCTGGCGACCATCGTTATCAACAATCTGATCAGTAATTCCAAAAGACACAATATAGAAAACGGAACCATCTCCGTAACCCTTACGGAAAGCTATTTCCAGATCTCCAATACCGGAAATCCGCCTACGATTCCCACAGAAGAATTATTCCAGAGATTCAAGCGCGGAAACCCCAATCAAAACTCCATCGGGATCGGTTTGGCGCTCGTGAAGAAAATTTTGGAGATTTATCATACGGAAATAATCTATCAATTTGAAAACAATCAGCATACAACAAGAATCAATTTCGTAAAATAAACCATTGAATTTCAAAAACATAACATCAAATGATTCAATTTTATGAAAACTTCAGAATTTCTTCAGAATTTATGTATTGTTTAGGTGCAAAGAAAAGCGCCAATGAAAAAATTACTTCTTATTTTCAGTTTAGCTGCTATGCAATCTGTTTATGCTCAGGATACCTTAAATGTGCTTAAAAACCAGGAAGAGATTACTCCTCTGAAGAATCCTTTAGATGTGGGAGAACTTAAAATAAACCTTAATTCCAAAGGGGATAAATGGCTGAAGTTTGGAATTTCCAGCCAAATATGGCTTCGCAGTATTGATAACAATCCCGGAACACTGGTTAATGGAGTTCCTCAGGAACAGACTTATGATGCCGGAATCAGGAGAATGAGACTGATCATTCAAAGCCAGGTGACTCCTTTTTATTCTGTTTTTTTGCAGATGGGAATTAATAATCAGAGTTTTAATTCAGGTGGCGGATCCGGTACGGGAAACAATGGAGCCGGAAAAAAAGCGCCTTTCTTTTTTCACGATGCCTATAATGAGTTCGCCATTATTCCGAGAAATGATTTTCAGACAGGAAAACCTAATAAGAACAACCTTTATTTAGGAGCAGGTCTTCATTCATGGAACGGAGTCAGCAGGCTTACCAATGCGAGTACGACTAAAATGCTTGCGGGTGATATTCCAGTTTTTAATTTCCCTACCATTGAAATTGCCGATCAGTTTTCCCGGCAGCTGGGAATTTTTGTACATGGAGAACTGGATAGAATTAATTATCGTTTCAGCGTCAACAAACCTTTTGCGACCAGTTTGAAACCGGCAGTTGGCGGACCGGCAGTAGATAACAACCAAAGCGGAAAACTTTCTTATGCAGGATATGCATTCTATCAGTTTTTCAATAAGGAAACTACGGTGACTTCATTTCTTCCGGGAAATAATCTTGCGGCAAAGAAAGTCCTGAATCTGGGAGCCGGTTTTTATACCAATAAAGAAGCCACCCAAACCCAACCTTCAGAAAACACATTTGAATCGCATGATGTGAGTATTTTTGGAGCTGATGTCTATACAGAGCTGCCTGTAGGAAACAAAAGCAAAGAAATGGGACTGACTCTGTACTCGGTGTACTACAGGTATAATTATGGTCCTGATTATTTAAGAGTAAGCGGTCTTTTGAATCCCGGCACTCCCAATACAGAATTTATGGGCCAGAAAGCACTGGAAGGAGCAGGAAACAACAGAGTATTGATGGGAACGGGAAATATCTGGTTTTCGCAGATGGGTTTTGTTCTTCCGAAATTCAGTACCATTCTGAAGGTTCAGCCATTTTTCAATTATGCGCTTAAAGATATGCAGGCTCTTAACCAAAACGGGAGCTATTATGATGTGGGAGCCAATTTTTATTTATATGGTCAAAATGCAAGAATTGTTGCTCAATACAGCAGCAGACCGCTTTATGATGGGGCTTCCAAAAAAGTTTTTGACAGAAAAGGTGAATTTCTACTGTCTTTTCAAATCGTACTTTAAAAAATTTAATATCTTACTTATATGAATACTACTCAAATTACAACGGGCCAGAGAATCAAGGCTATCATTGGCGGTTCTGTGGGAAACCTCGTGGAATGGTACGACTGGTACGCTTATGCTGCTTTCGCCATTTATTTTTCGAATTCATTTTTTCCGGATTCCGATCTGAACGCCCAGCTGATGAATACAGCGGGAATATTTGCCGTAGGGTTTCTGATGCGTCCCATCGGAGGCTGGATATTCGGAAGTATTGCTGATAAAATCGGAAGAAAAAAAGCCATGACTCTTTCTGTATTGCTGATGTCTTTCGGCTCTCTTCTCATTGCCCTCACTCCCACGTATAAAACGATAGGAATTCTGGCTCCTGCATTGCTTCTGATCGCCAGACTGCTGCAAGGTTTAAGTGTCGGAGGGGAATATGGTGTTTCTGCTACTTATCTCAGCGAAATGGCATCGGAAGATAAAAGAGGATTTTATTCCAGTTTTCAGTATGTAACCCTTATCGGAGGGCAGCTGATTGCTTTGGGGATACAACTGATCCTTCAGAAACTGCTTTTAACCGAAACACAGCTTGAAGAATGGGGCTGGAGAATTCCTTTTGTGATTGGAGCATTACTTTCTGTTATTGCTTTGTATTTAAGAGCCAATCTTCACGAGACTGAAGCTTTTGAAAACAAAAAGGAGCTCAGCGAAAAGAAAAAAGGAACGGTAACGGAGCTTCTTAAACATCCTAAAGCATTGCTTACCGTAATCGGACTGACTCTGGGAGGAACTCTGGCATTTTATACTTACACAACGTATATGCAGAAATTCTTAGTTAATACCGTTCATCTGACTAAAGAGCAGTCTACACTGATTTCATTTATTTCATTATTTATATTTGCCTGTCTGCAGCCTGTATTCGGGGCATTATCAGACAGAGTAGGCAGACGGCCGCTGCTTTTGGGATTTGGAATTCTGGGAACAGTTTTTACAGTTCCTCTTCTTACGGCTTTAAGTACAACCACTTCAATGTGGACAGCCTTTTTTCTGATCATGGCAGCTCTGATTATTGTCAGCGGCTATACATCCATCAATGCTGTGGTAAAGGCGGAACTTTTCCCTTCTGAGATCAGAGCTCTGGGAGTAGGTCTTCCGTATGCTCTCACGGTGGCTATTTTCGGTGGAACGGCTGAATATGTGGCGCTTTGGTTCAAACAGGCAGGTGTTGAGTCTTATTTTTACTGGTACATCACCGGATGTATTTTATTTTCTCTGATTGTCTATGCCAGAATGAAAGACACTAAAGAAAATTCTTCTTTAGATAAGGATTAACTGGATTGAGCATAAAAACCGGGCGCCGCAGATTCTCTGCGGCGCCCGGTTTTATTTTTAGTGGTAAGCTTTTTTAAATTTCTCTACCATACTGTCCAGAGTATGACGCTGAACATACACGCTCTTCACATCTTCGTATCTTGGTGACTTGTAAAAAACCTCGTGGAAATCCATGCTTCCGTTTCCTACCTTCACTACTTTCTGTACATCGATATTCAGTTTTTTCAATTCGTCCTTGAATACTTTAAATTCATCTTGTATATCGCTCATTTATATTTTTGGATTTTGAGTTAAAAAAATCAACTTTACACTTTATACCCTTCCGTCAACCGGGGCGAGGTCTAAACTTATAATAAAATTAGTGAATTTTCTAATATAATAATCAGGTAAGTACATTTTTTTTACATAAAATCATGATTTTATAGCGATTTTATATTTTTTATGAATATTCAACTATTTTCCAGCTTGTTAATTTTCAAAAAAATACATAGCTTAAAAGCCTATTAATTCAAGGAAAAATAATTTTAACTCAATTTTTGACACATTATATTAAGTAAAAGAAAATCAGTGGTTTTTTCTCTTAAAAATCTGATAAAATAGGGTCAAATTTACTGGAACAACACAAAAAAGTAAAGATTTTGAATACTTTGGACTTTAAATTACACAAGAACTTGGAAATTTTCAGCAAAAAAAAGACGATACCGGTGATTAATTTTACGGTTTTTGATCACTCCATGAGACTTTAAAAACGATCTCTTTATTCACGGTTAATTAATGCTCTGTTTTATTCCGGAGAAAGTCCTTCTCATGAGGCATTCATTAAAACTTTGAAAACTCATTAAAAAAATTCTGTAACATTTTGAAAAAGCAGGTCTCTAAAGAGCATAATCATCTAAAAATTGATACCATGAAAAAATACAGAATCTTACTTATCTTATTATTAGTTTTTGCAGCAGCATGCAATATATTCGGACAGGCAAAGGCTTACCCTTTTGAAGTAAAAAAATCAGGAACAGGCAGTCAATCCATCATCTTCATTCCGGGATTTGCGTCTTCAGGAGAAGTTTGGAATGACACTACAGCCAAATTTGAAAAAAATTTCGTCTGCTATGTATTAACCATGAAAGGGTTTGCCGGAGTACCACCAGCAGCCAATGCAGATTTTAAAAGTTGGGAAAAAGAAATTGCCGCCTACATACAGGATCAGAAAATAGAAAAGCCTATTATTATCGGACACAGCATGGGAGGCGGTCTTGCAATGGCATTAGCCGCGGATTACCCTGAGCTTATTGATAAAATAGTTGTGGTAGATGCTCTTCCGTGTCTGGCCGCTTTATCCGACCCCAATTTTAAATCTAAAGAAAACAATGACTGTACTTCAACCATTAATGCTTTAAAAACAATGAATGATGAACAATTTAAGCAAATGCAGACCAGCACCATTCCGCGTCTTGTAGCAGACCTTTCCATGCAGGAAACGGTAATTGGCTGGAGCATGAAATCAGACAGAACTACGTTTGCGAAAATGTACTGCGATTTCTCTAATACTGATCTGCGCGAAAAAATAAAGCATATACAATGCCCTGCTCTTGTTCTTCTGGAGTCTTATTTTGTTAATTTTAAACCTGCCATTGAAAACCAATACAAAAATTTAAAAACAGCAGATATGAGATATGCTTCAAAAGGACTTCATTTTATTATGTACGATGATAAAGAGTGGTATCTGGACCAGTTGAATAACTTTTTATCATCAACGAAATAATGGTATTCGAAGATATATACGAACTCTACTGGCAGAAGATTTTCCGTTTGTGCATGGGATATGTTAATAATTCTGAACTGGCCAAAGATCTCGCGCAGGAAACATTCATTATTGTGTGGCGCCAGCTTCCCAATTTCAGGAATGAATCCGGTATCGGCACATGGATCTTCAGAATTGCTTCGAATAACTGTCTGAAACAGATTGAAAAGGAGAAAAAGTTTACAAAAGCAGATCTTCCCATCCATCTTGAAGAAAAAAAACAGGAATCTCTGGAACCGCAGATTCAGCTTCTCTATCAGTTTATTTCGGAGCTTCCGGAAACAGACCGGATTATTATTTCTCTGGAACTGGAGGAACTGAGACAAGCGGAAATAGCTGGCATCGTAGGATTATCCGAATCCAACATCCGGGTAAGGATTCACAGGATAAAAGAAAAATTAACGAAAAGATTTAAAGAAAATGGCTACTAATATAGATTTCAAAGGTCTCTGGAAACAGCAGACTACCCATCAGCCGAGCATGGAAGAATTACTTGGCAGACTGAAAAAATTCAGGAACGAAAACCTATACAGGTTATTAGGGACTAACATTATGCTTATCATTACCAGCCTTTTAATAGGGCTTATCTGGTACTATTACCAACCTCAGCTGCTCAGTACCAAAATAGGAATTGTACTGGTTGTATTATCCATGATCATCTTCCTTACAGCTTATAATCAAATGTTTATGATATTTTACAAACTGGATTATACACAAACCAATACAGAATATCTGCATAGTCTCTATCTGCTGAAAAGCAAACAAAAGCTGATGCAAACCACCATGCTGAACTTGTATTTCATCATGTTATCAACAGGAATTGGTCTTTATATGTATGAATATGCCTCAAAAATGGAAATCATCTATGGCATTGCCGCTTATGGACTTACGTTTTTATGGATTGCTATTAACTGGTTTTATTTAAGACCAATAACGATAAAAAAACAGCAGGCAAAACTTAATGGATTAATTAATAAATTTGAAGAAATGAACGGGCAGCTGAAAGAATAGCCATCCGATAGCTTAAACTCACAGGAAATAAAGATGGACAACACTCAAAAAGAACACTGGGAAAATGTATATGCAACCAAAAACCAGGATCAGGTAAGCTGGACACAGGAAATACCGCAGACCTCTCTTGATTTCATTGATTCTTTTCCATTGGGGAAGGACGCTAAGATCATTGATATCGGGGGCGGAGATGGCAATCTTGTAGATTTTTTGCTCAAAAAAGGGTACCAAGATATCACCGTGCTTGATATTTCTGCAAAAGCTCTGGATAAGGCAAAAGCAAGATTAGGAACCGAGGCTGAGAAAGTAAAGTGGATTGTATCGGATATCACAACATTTCAGCCACAAGAAACTTATGATATCTGGCACGACAGAGCTGCATTTCATTTCCTCACTACCCCTGAACAAATATCCGGATATCTTGACATAGCCGAAAAAAACACAACTGGTTTTATGATCATAGGAACTTTTTCTAAAAATGGCCCTCTTCAATGCAGCGGACTGGATATTCAGCAGTATGACGATGTTTCGCTGGCTGCAAGATTTAAAACCGGTTTTGAAAAAATAAAATGTCTGACGGAAAATCATACCACACCGTTCGGAACTGTTCAAAACTTCGTTTTTTGTAGTTTTAAAAAGATATAACGCTCTTCGGGCTTGGTTTAAATATTATTCTATATTTCAAGACCGGAAATTCTTTAATCTGATCCGCTCTTTATTTCAAATATTTAAATTTTTCTTATTTACTACCAAATCCATTTATTTTTAACTATTTAATAATTTATTTAATTAAAAACAATTTAAAATACACACAATATCTTATTTTACAAAACATTTCATATATTTTTTATTATTTTTATCAACCCTAAATATAATATCAAAGTACTATGAAAAAACTATTACTCCTACTGATGTCAGGAGCACTATGCTCCAATTTTTATTCACAGAAGTTAGAATTTCAGGAATGCGGAACAGATGAGCTGATGCGGAAACATTACGAAAGATATCCGGAGCAGAAAGCACAGGATGATGCCTTTAATCTGGAAATATCAAAGCTCATCAAAAGTGGAAAATTTGCCAAAACTTTCAACAAAAATCAGGTATATGAAATTCCTGTCGTAGTGCATGTAGTTGGTGACGGAAGTGCCATTGGAACCACAAATAACAAATCTGATGCAGATATTATCGCCTGGGTCAATTATACCAACGGTGTTTTTGCAGGAAGCTCCTCCAGCGGAATGTCCGGAACCAGCGCTATACTTCCTGTAAAGTTCGTCTTTGCTAAAGTAGATCCAAGCTGCAATACTACGAACGGAATCAACAGAATCAATGCATCTCATCTGCCTAAATATGTAAGCGGAGGGGTGAATGATGACAACACGACCAACGCTGTTGCCGCCACAGAAATCACTGCTTTGGGGATGTGGGACACCAGCAAATATTACAACATCTACGTTGTGAAAAAGCTCACTTCCAATGCAGGAGCACTGAATGGATATGCTTATTATCCCGGAGGAAGCAACGATTACTCTTTCATGTCTACGAATGCTTCTGCGGTAAATGCACAGACTTTGGCCCACGAATTCGGGCATGCATTAGGTCTTCGCCACACCCATGAAGGCTACAACCAAACCACAGGAGACTGCCCTACCAATACCGACTGTACTCTGCAAGGAGATCTTGTATGTGATACGGAACCTATGAAAAGTCTTTATCATTCATCCGTTCCGTATACATGCCAGACCGGACAGACCAATCCTTGCACCAGCCAGCTGTACGCAGGCGGTGAAAGAAATGTAATGGCTTACACATTCTGTTTCAGAAACTTATTCACACAGGGGCAGGCAGACAGAGCTACAGCACAACTTCTACAGTACAGACAGTCGTTAATCAATTCTCCGGTAGCGTCTTCAACAACTCCGAATAATACTGCTGTATTAACCAGCTCATGTACTCCGGCCTCCATCACCAATCCAGGGAACTATAATATTGGAATCACTTCTGTAAAATTTGCAGATATCAATAACTATTCTGCCAATTTCAAACAGGCTTCCAATAATTTCTATGAAAATTTCACCGGAAACTACTGTGCAGGAGTTTCTAAAACGTCTATTCCTGCGGGAGTTGCAACCAACCTCAGCATTACACCGGGAACCAGCAATGCACATGTTATAAAAGCCTATATAGATTATAATAATGACGGCCAGTTCAATGAAACTACAGAGCTTGTTCTTAACCAAAGCGGAGTGAGCAGCGGTACTGCGGCTACTGCATCGGTAACTCCGCCAGCCAATGCTGTTACCAATACTTCTTTAAGAATGAGAGTAATCGGGGAATTCAACGGGACAGCGGTTACTGCATGCTATACGCCAAAATATGGACAGGTAGAAGATTATTCTGTAACGATAACCCGTCAGAATATGCTGGCTACAGAAAATGTAACTAAAATGGATGATTCGGTAATCACTAAAGAAGAGAATTCTGTCTATGTAAAAAGCAATTCAAAAATTTCTTCCCTTCATATTTACGATGCTTCCGGAAGACTCCTTACCGGGAAAACAGCTATACAGTCTTCTGAGTTCAGATTCCCTGTTCGTGAGAAAAATACCATTTTAACGGTAAAAGCAGTCTTGGAAAATGGAAAGATTCTCCATAAGAAATTAAAATTCTAAATTTAATACCCAAATAAAAAGAGAGCTTTAGTAAAGCTCTCTTTTTTTTATCTCATGCAGTACCATTCCGGTAAGTTGATGATTTTATTTTTCTTCTTCTTCCAGTTCCACTTCATGTCTCAGCTGAGCTTTGTAAAGTGTAGAATAGTATCCATTTTTATCCAGAAGTTCCAAATGTTTTCCTTCTTCCACAATTTTACCATGCTCCATAACAATAATTTTATCTGCTTTCTCAATGGTAGAAAGTCTGTGGGCAATAATAATGGAAGTCCTGTTTTTGGTAATTTTTTCTGTAGCTCTCTGAATCAGCTTTTCGCTTTCGTGGTCTATTGAGGAAGTAGCTTCATCCAGAATCAGAATTTTAGGATCTGATAAGTAAGCTCTCAGGAAAGACAACAGCTGTCTCTGTCCTAAAGAAATAGAGGAACCTCTTTCGCTCACTACAAAATCGTAACCGCCCGGAAGCTGCTCGATAAATTCATCCACTTCAATCTCTCTTGCCCCTGCTTTTATCTTTTCCAATGTGATACTTTCATCACCAAAAGCCAGGTTTTCAAAAATACTTCCATGGAAAAGGAATACATCCTGAAGCACAACTCCGATATGACTTCTCAGATTATACAGTTCATAATCTTTCACATTCACATCATCAATGACAATTTTCCCGGAATTGATATCGTAAAGTCTGGTAATAAGGCTTATAATGGTAGATTTTCCGGCTCCTGTAGCTCCCACAATGGCAACGGTTTCACCCGGATTCACTTTAAAATCTATGCCCTTCAATACTTCCTGCTTCTCATCGTAAGCAAAATATACATTCTCAAATTCAATTTTACCGTCAAAATGATCCTTCTTCACAGTCCCCGTATTCGGCATTGCATAGTCTTCATCCATAATTCCCAATACCCTTTCCGCTCCTACAATACCTCTCTGGATATTGTTGAAACGGTCTGCTATCTGTCTCAGCGGACGGATCAGCATTGAAATATACTGAATAAATGCAATCACCACTCCAGCACTGATTGTGATATATCCTCCATAAAACAGGATAAACCCAATAAAGAGTGAAGATATAAGTTCTACTACCGGAAAGAATAACGAGAAAATAAAAACCGTTCTCAGAAGGGCTCCTTTTAACGTAATATTGATATCATCAAATCTTTTGAATTCAGCTTCCTGTCTGTTGAATACCTGTATAATCGGCATTCCGGCAAGCCTTTCCTGAACAAAGGAATTCTGATTGGCCGTCCAGGATCTTTCATCTCCAAAAGCTTTTTTCAGTCTTTTCTGGAAAAAACGGGTAATCAGAACCATTAACGGAAGGATAGCCAATGTGATGTAGCTCAGGTGAACATTGGTACTGAACATCATCACCAGAACGAATATGATTCTCAGAATATCTCCGAAAACCATAAGAAAACCATCCGTATATACCGTAGCAATAGTTTCTACATCTCCGACAGCCCGCGTTACCAGCTGCCCGATCGGGGTTTTATCAAAGAAAGAGGTTCTGAAATAAATCAGCTTGGCATACAGCCTCTCACGGATATCACGGATAACGTTCTGCGAGATAAAATTGGAAAAGTAAACCAGGAAAAAGTTTAAAATAGTCTCCGCAAACACCAAACCTACCAATATGTAGATATGCTTCATCATCAGACCGGTATCTTTCAGCCTGGTAATATCATTATCTACCACCTCCATGGTAAGATAAGGCCTGAAAGTAGAAACTATAGAGAGTATGACGGAAATTATTAAAGTAAGGATGAACCAGGAACGGAATTTCATCCCGATAAAGAACAACCTTTTAACAATCCCCCAGGTATCTTGTTTTTTCATTGTACGAGTTGAAGAAAGAATTTAAAATTCTATGCAAAAATAAGACTTTATAATTTGTCTGCCTTTACAAGTTCATCAAATCGTTATAGATAATTTCAGATAAGGACGATTTAAAATATGAATATACTAAACCAGATTTTGGGAGTTATTAGGGTAAGCTTTCACAGCTATTTCCGGCACACAAGCTGTTGACTGAGACTGAGGCACTCCGTTGGCTGAGGCTCTCGAAGCCAACATTCCGGTGACTTCGAGAGCCTCAGTCACCTTACTTAACCCATGATCTACACCTCCTGATCTCCGATCTTTTCAATCTCCATAGACGGCTTATTCACCTGCTCCTTTACAAATTTTTTCTCAAGAAGTTGATAAACACCATATACCGCAGCAATTGAAATAATCCAGCTGACAATATTAACGATTGAATATCCTGTATAATCTACATTGTCAAGAGCGTTAGGATCTGTAATTCCTTTGTAAATCCCGTAAGAAAATCCGAAGAACAGCTGAGTACCCAGATACACCCCAATGGCCAGAAGTCCGTAATGCCATTTTGTTTTTCCAAATTTTTCAGCAAGCTGTGCGTAGTAACGGTACGCTCCGATAAGAATAAAAATTGATAACATAATTCGTGTTTTTATATAGCGGGAAATTCAGATTTATCCTGATTTCATTATTAATACAGTCTTACTTCTATTTCCAGCAAATACTGTATTCTACATAAAAGAATCACACGAATTTTCCATGGAAATAGTCATTGATCGCTAAAATAGCATTTTTTCCGGTATTATCAACAAATACGAACGATAGATAAAAACTCTTGAATATTTTTATTCTTACACTGGCTTATTACACAGAACATCTATTTTTTCGCTTCAAACTCATAGCCTACATCCACAAGAAATAGTCCATGACCGGGAGCGGAAGTTCCTGCTGCATTACGGTGTTTGTCTTCAATGATTTTACGCAGATCTTCAGGTTTTATTTTCCCGCTTCCTATTTCCACCATTGTTCCTACAATAGCACGAACCATATTTCTCAGGAAACGGTTGGCTGAAACGGTAAACTTCAGTTCAGTTCCATCCTGCTCCCACTCTGCTTTGTACATTTTGCAGATATTGGTTTTGTTATCTGTTTTTAATTTGGCGAAACTTGTAAAATCCTCATATTCAAAAAGAATTTTACAGGCTTCATTCATTTTATCAATATCCAGCGGTCTTTTCCAGTGCTGACATGCAGATTCCTGCGTAAAAGGATTTTTGGCAAGAGAAATATAATACTCATACGTTCTGTAGGTAGCATCAAAACGGGCATGAAAATCATCCTTCACCTGAAATATTTTTTTTATAGAAATATCAGGCGGTAAAAAACTATTGAGTTTATAGGGCAGATTGATTTCGTCCACCTCTTTTTCCGTATCGAAATGGGCAAATATCTTTTTGGCATGAACCCCTGTATCGGTTCTCCCGGCACCTGTGGTTTTAATTTCTTCCCTCAATATCGTGGAAAGCGCTTTTTCCAGTTCTTCCTGTACAGAAATGGCATCCGGTTGTATCTGGTAACCGAAATAATTTTTCCCGTTGTAAGAAAATTCAATAAAGTATCTCAATGTAGTATAATAACTCCACAAAAATACTTTAATTTAATGAAAAGTCTTTGAGAATAGTACACAAAATCCTTATGAAAATTCCTATTTTTGCAAACGTATGAAAAGATGGTACCTTTATCCTTTTTCCCTTGGTTATCATTTGGTAACGGGTATCCGAAACACAATGTATGATCTGGGAGTTTTTAAAACTACAAAATTTAAGACCCCGATAATTAATGTCGGAAACCTTTCCGTGGGTGGAAGCGGGAAATCGCCTATGGTGATGTATCTCGCCCAATACTTGTCCAAACATTACAGGACAGGGGTACTTTCGCGTGGATATGGAAGACTTACGAAAGGCTACGAGGTCACCAATTACGACAGCAATTATAAAATAGTCGGTGATGAAGCTATGCAGCTTTTCGAACGCTTCAAAAACCGTTTTGTGATTGCCGTTTCCGAAGAAAGAGTTCCCGGAGCCAAAAAAGTAATTGATGACATGGATCTTGATGTGCTTGTTCTGGATGATGCTTTACAGCACAGAGCCATCAAAGCAGGATTCAACATTCTCATGACCGATTTTAATGATCCTTATTTTAAAGATCACCTTCTTCCGGCCGGAGATTTAAGAGAATCCAGAAATGGTTCCAAAAGAGCAGACATCATCATGGTCAGCAAATGTCCGGATGAACTTACTGAGGAAACCAAACGCTATTATATTTCAAGAATAAGACCTTCCTACAATCAGAAAGTCTTCTTCTCCTCCATCGGCTACGATGAAAATGTATACGGAAGAGATAAAATGCTTCCGGACAACAATCTGAATTATTATGACATCCTGCTAATTACCGGAATTGCCAATCCGAAGCCTCTTCTGGAACACTTGGCAAAATTCTCACAGCGTGTTAAACATTTAAAATTCAGAGACCATCATAATTTCACGGATGACGATATAAAAAAAATCACCGCAGAATATAAAAAATTAGGTGAATACAAACTGATTCTTACCACTGAGAAGGATTATGTACGTCTTAAAACTTTTGACTATCTTAGAGAAATTGTTTACTACTGGCCTATCAATGTCATTATTGATAAAAAGGAAGAATTCAATCAAATCATCTTAGATTATGTTAGAAAAAATTAAGCAGACCGCAGATTTTATCCAAAATATCATTCAGGAAACTCCTGATTTTGCCATTGTTTTAGGATCCGGATTGGGAAAACTGCAGGATGAAGTAGAAGCCACTCATATTCTGGAATATTCTGAAATCCCCAATTTCCCGCAAACTACTGTTGCCGGACACGGAGGAAAATTAATTTACGGAACCCTGAATGGCAAAAAGATTCTGATGATGAGCGGCCGTTTCCATTACTATGAAGGTCATTCCATGGAAACAGTGACTTTTCCGATAAGGATTTTCCATCTGTTAGGTATTAAAAATCTTATTCTTTCCAATGCGTGTGGCGGTGTAAATCCGGCTTACAGCGTTGCTGATATTGTCATTTTAAAAGATCATATCAATATGATGCCGGAACATCCTCTTCGCGGTAAAAATATAGAATCGTTCGGGCCACGTTTTGTAGATATGAGCGAGCCTTATAACAGAAAAATGATTGAAACTGCCGAAAAGGTTGCCGCAGAAAATCATATTAAAATTCATCAGGGAGTTTACGTAGCCTTACAGGGGCCAACCTTTGAAACCCCGGCGGAATATGGTATGATCAAAGCCATTGGCGGCGATATGGTAGGCATGAGCACCGTTCCCGAAGTGATTGTAGCCCGACACATGGGAATGGATGTTTTCTGTATTTCTGTGATTACGGATCTTGGCGGGCCGGATATTGCCCTTGCCGTTTCCCACGAAGAAGTCCTGAATGCAGCTAATAAAGCCATGCCGAATGTAATTGCCGTGGTAAAAGGTTTGATTAAAAACTACCCGTAAAAACTTCCCCACCCATATCACAACTTAAAACGCACATTCCCCTCCTCCGCGAGGGTGTCCAATTGAGAATTTGACGGGGTGGTCCGCGCAATAATACCATAGCATTTCCTCATAGAGCCCATCAATATTATAAATTTTTCCTAATTCGTAAGAAATCAAACCTTAATTGCATTTCATTGTTTAGATTTGTATAAATGAAATTGAGAAAATGAAAAAATTAGTATTTATTTTTATGATAAGTATTTTTGGGCTAAGCTACTCACAGGAGCAGCCTAAAGTGCTAAAAACCAGTTTTTCCAGGGAAGCCCTGGCACAGAAGCTTGAAGATGAAGAAGGAAAAAACACGACCATTCAGCAAATTCTGGATCAACATAAAGGAAAAATTTTAGTGATAGATTTCTGGGCCGGATGGTGCAGAGACTGTCTGAAAGCACTTCCCAAAGCTGAAGAACTGGAAAGAAATAATCCGAACATAGACTTCGTCTTCCTTTCACTGGAAAGATCAAAAGAAGGCTTCGATAAGAGTCTCGAAAGATTCAATATGAAGGACAAGGATAATTACTGGTTTGCTTCAGGATGGAAAAATGATTTCAATAATTATGTTGATCTCAATTGGATTCCAAGATATATGGTGATAGACCAAAAATCTTCTATTGCAAAATATTATGCCATTTCTCCTGAAGATCCGGATATTCAGGAAACCATAAACCGTCTTTTAAAGTAATGATTACCAGAGAAGCCACAGAACAGGATTTGGAAATCCTTTTAGAATTCGAACAGGGAATTGTAACTGCAGAGAGGCCTTTTAACAGCACGCTTAGTGATGGAGAAATTCATTATTATGATCTGCTTCATCTCGTTAAGTCCGAAGATTCTTTAGTCCTTGTCACGGAAGAGAATAACGAAATCATTGCATCCGGCTATGCCCGCATCCGGAAACCTGAAAATAATTATTCTAATTTCGAAAAATATGTCTATTTAGGATTTATGTACGTGAAACCTGAGCATAGGGGAAAAGGAGTTAATAAGCTGATCTTAGATGAACTGATCAGCTGGGCAAAATCTAAAGACATTTCAGAAGTAAGACTGGATGTTTACGCCCAGAATGAATCTGCCGTAAAAGCATACGAAAAAGCAGGCTTCGAATCATTACTCGTTACCATGAGGATGAAAACTTCTTAAGAACCTAATTCAAAATAAATGAATCCATATCTTTGCGGTATGGATTCTTCTTTTCCCATCCGTAAAATTATTCATGTGGATATGGATGCATTTTATGCTTCTGTGGAACAGCATGACAATCCATCTCTCAAAGGAAAGCCTATTGCAGTGGGAGGAGAACACCGCGGTGTAGTTTCAGCGGCAAGTTATGAAGCCAGAAAATATGGCGTCCGCTCTGCCATGCCAAGCAAAACAGCAAAGGAAAAATGTCCCCATATTATTTTTGTTCCGCCCCGATTTGCACGATATAAAGAAATATCAAGACAGATTCGTGAAATTTTTCATGAATATACAGATCTTGTAGAACCTCTTTCTCTGGACGAAGCCTATCTGGATGTTACCGAAAACAAAAAAGATATAGAATCTGCCAATCAGATTGCTAAAGAAATCCGTCAGAAAATATTCGAACAGACCGGGTTGACTGCTTCCGCAGGGATTTCCGTTAATAAATTTCTGGCAAAAGTTGCTTCCGATATCAATAAACCTAATGGACAAAAAACCATTCATCCTGACAGAATCGAAGGTTTTCTGGAAGAACTTCCGGTTGAAAAATTTTATGGCGTAGGAAAGGTTACCGCTAATAAAATGTTTAGTTTAGGCATTTACAAGGGAAAAGATTTAAAGAAAAAATCTCTGGAAGAGCTGGTGCGCCTTTTTGGAAAATCCGGCGGTTATTATTACAACGTGGTTCGTGGCATTCACCATTCTGAAGTAAAACCTCATCGCATCCAGAAAAGTGTTGCCGTAGAAAGAACTTTTTTTGAAGATCTTTTTGATGACCAGCAGATCAATGAAAAGCTGGAACATCTGAGCCAGGAACTTCATCAGAGATTACAAAAAAACAATATTCTCGGAAGAGCATTAACCCTAAAGATTAAGTACAAAGATTTCTCCCTTTTCACAAGAAGTTTTACAAAGGAAGACTATTTCACTTCGCCGGAACAATATTTCAATACCGGAAAGAAACTATGGGAGCTCCGTCCTTTTGACAAACCTGTAAGATTATTAGGGCTGTCCCTTTCCCACCTCAATACGGAAGAGAAAAAGCAGATTTCCATTCAACTAAAAATCCCGTTTGAAGAATTTGACCATCAATAGGTGAAAAATTTTCACTATCTTGTAGAAAATCAACTCAAATCACTTCTCCTATGAACGTTACGATGATTCAATTTTTCCACTGGTATTCTGAAGGAAATGGAAAACTATGGAAAGAAGCCGAAAAACAAGCTGCTTATCTGGCTGAATTAGGAATCACCTCGGTCTGGTTTCCTCCAGCCTATAAAGGAGCCAATGGAGGATATTCTGTAGGATATGACGCTTATGATCTGTATGATTTGGGAGAGTTTGATCAGAAAGGAAGTCTTCCTACTAAATACGGTACCAGCAAAGATTATTTAAATGCCATTAAAGCTTTAAAAAGCCAGGGTATAGAAGTGATAGCAGATATCGTTCTGGGACATAAAGCTGGTGGTGATGAGCTTGAGAAGTTCAGCGTTGTAAAGGTGGATGAAAACAACCGGGAGAAAATTATTTCCGATGTCATAGAAATAGAATCCTATACTAAGTTTACATTTCCCGGAAGAGGAAAAAAACATTCCGATTTTGAATGGAATTTCACCTGTTTCAGCGGTGTAGACTATGCAGAAGGGATGGATTCCCATATTTATAAGATACAGTCTGAATACGGCAATGACTGGGAAGAGATGATTGATGATGAAAAAGGGAATTATGATTATCTCATGTACAACGACATTGAGCACCGTAATCCTTTTGTACGTGAAGAGCTCAACAGCTGGGCAGAATGGTATTTCAACCTCACAGATTTCGACGGAGTAAGACTGGATGCATTAAAGCATATCTCCTTCGATTTTTATAAAGAATGGCTCACCATGTTACGCTCCAACAGCGGAAAAAATATTTTTGCCGTGGGAGAATACTGGGCCCCGGGACAGCTGAATCTTCTCCAAAAATATATTGAGGTGACGGAAGGATGCATGAGTCTTTTCGACAGCTCACTACAGAACAATTTTTACACCGCTTCAAAGGAAGGCAACTCCTATGATCTCCGGAGAATTTTTGATGAAACCCTTACTGAAGCTGATCCTATGCATTCTGTAAGTCTTGTGGACAATCATGATACGCAGCCTTTGCAGGGGCTTGAAGCTCCGGTAGAATCATGGTTCAAACCCTTGGCTTATGCACTTATTCTTCTTCGCGAGAACGGCTATCCTTGTGTTTTTTACCCGGATCTTTATGGTGCTCATTATACGGATAAAGACCGGGAAGGTAATGATCAGGAAATTTTCCTAGATAAAGTAGATGGTATTGAAGAGCTTATAAAAGCTAGAAAAGAACACGCATACGGCATACAGAAAGACTATTTTGAAGATGCCAACTGTCTGGGCTGGGTACGCGAAGGAGATGATCAACATTCCGGATGCGCTGTGGTTTTAAGCAATAAAGAAGCTTACACCAAACCCATGGAAATGGGCAAACAATATGCAGGGAAAACATTTTATGACATCCTGAAAAGAACGGAGGATAAGATAAGCATTGATGAAAATGGCTGGGGAAATTTTCCGGCTCCTGCAGGAAATGTAAGTGTATGGATCTCCGAGTAATTCTGAAATTAATCTAAAAAGAGCATACACAACCGGATACTTTTTCTCCTGATCATGTATGCCTGAAAGTTATCTTAATAAGTAAAATAATGGGTAGTTCTAGCAGTAGATATAACGGCAGTTCCATATATCGCTGGCCCATTCACAGCAGTAGCCTTCTTCATTGGAAGTACAGCATACCCTGTCGCGGATGATGATTCCCTCTCCTTTTAAGTTTTTAAGCTCTTTTCTGTTTAATTTTTTCGTGTTTGAAAGGATTTTCGTTTTCATAATTAATTTATTTTTTGGGTTTAGTTATCCGAATATACGTAAAATATCATAATTATGACCAAATATAACATACGAAACACATCATTTTATCTACATATTTATAATTGAATAATAGTTAATTTTTTAAACTTTACGGAAGCTTATTCACCGTATAATTTTGCGGATTTTAAGAATTTCAGGTAATTCTGAAGCCGTGGAGATGTTTCCGCTTCCTGCAAATTCAGCCCAGACCGCTCTTAGTTTTCTCCCGTTTTCATCTATATATTTCCAGGGAATATCTTTTAACATTCCTGAGGGTTTCCAAGCCTCTTCGTTTCCAAAAAGCAAAGGAAGATCTATGCAGTGAGCTGCTCCGATCGTATTTTCTGCGAATTCCGTATGAATTCTGAAGAGGTATACATTTCCTCCGGCCTTCGCATAGTTTTCAGCAAATTCCGCCGCCGGTTTCCCGTAGATCAATTCGGTTGTCTTTCTCACGACTTTATCTATTAATTTCAACCCGATTCCTCTCTTCAAATAGGTATTGAATGCTTCTGAAGTTTTGAGATAAAAAGCAGTTTCGTCATTATTCAAACCAATCAGAACATCATATTTTCCCGTAGCGGATTTCCATCTTTCAACGGCTTCATTTTCTTTGCATAGCGGAGGAAAACCATATTGCGTCCCGAATGGCATTGCTGCTTTCAGACCATATCTTACAACAGACGGCACCCATTTGTGATAGGCGTCTACCATTTTTAAAGGGTCTGTTTCTTCACTGAGAAATTCGGTGTTTTTCAGAAATTCTGCAGACATCTTTTGTCTGTTTTGCCGCAGTCCCAAAGGAGCACTCTGAATAATCACCCGTTGAAACAATCCTTCAACCCCGTCAGAAATCATCAGATGGGCAATAGCATCCCCTCCTGACGACTGGCCTAAGAGGGTGATATTTTCGGCATCACCACCGAACTCCGGGATATAGTTTTTAATCCATTTTAAAGCTTCTATAATGTCAAACAGCCCTAGATTAGGTGGTCTTTTACCATTCCCTCCTAAAAAACCGAAAAGCCCGAGCCGGTAGGAAACCGTAACTACCATGATTTGCTGCTCTTTCACCCAGTCACCGGGATCAGAGGTTGGCAAATCTCCACATCCGATTTCATGCGAACCTCCATGAATCCATACAATCACCGGAAGTTTTTCATTTTCTGTAAAGTTTTCAGGGCGGAATACCGAAAGATACTGAGTAGATTCATCCGGATCAAAACTTTCAATAGGGGTCGGTCCGATCATTTTTTCAACCAGAGGGCTTAAAACCTGAGGACAGACCGGAGTTTTATGGGGAAAGATAATTTCTGATGCTGACAACTGTTCCGGAATGGGCTTTTTAAATCTTTCAGACCGGGCATAACGGATGCTTTTAGCCCTGACCACCCCATTTTCTTTTAATGCGATAATTTTCCCAAAGGACGTCTGAAAAATGTGAGTTTTTTCCTGCTGAACTGTCATTTCAAAAACTTTGAACGATTTTTATCTAATAAAATTAATTTAGTTTTTCGAGATGAGGAAATATTTTATGGTATTTAAACACGAATAACACAAGTTTTTTACACTAATGTTCACAAATAAATGGCTCTGAATAAAATCGTGGTATTTGTGGAAACATTTGTGCTGTTGGTGGTTCAAAAAGAAAGTCTATTTAACACGAATAACACAAGTTTTTAAACTATGTTCACAAATAAATGGCTCTGAATAAAATCGTGGTATTTGTGGAAACATCTGTGCTGTTGGTGGTTCAAAAAGAAAATCTATTTAACACGAATGACACAATTTTTTTACACTAATGTTCACAAATAAGTGACTCTGAATAAAATTGTGGTATTTGTGAAAACATCTGTGCTGTTTGTGGTTCAAAAAGAAAGTCTATTTAATACGAATGACACAAATTTTTCACACAAATGTTCACAAATAAATGAACCGAGATAAGATCGTTGTATTTGTGCTGTTTGCGTTTCAAAATCAGTTTAGCATTTTATATTCGCTTGGTGAGACCCCTACTTTAGCCTTGAATAATCTGGTGAAATGCTGCGGGTATTTAAACCCAAGATCATAGGAAATTTCACTGATGGATTTTGCCGGATTTAAAATCTGTTCTTTAGCGGTATCAATCAGTTTATTGTGAATGAATTCCTGAGCAGAGATGCCCAGTTCTTTTTTGATGAGATCACCGAAATAGTTGGCGGACAGGTTCAGTTTTTCTGCAAAGTAGTTCACCATAGGAAAACCAATATTCTTCGGATTATCAGATCTGAAATAGTCATCAACCAGATTTTCAAATTTCCCAATTACACCCTGATTGACATGGTCTCTTGTAATGAACTGACGGTCGTAAAAACGCATGCAGTAATTAAGGAATAGTTCAATATTGTTGACAATTAATGATTTGCTGTGTTTGTCTATGGACTGCTCCAGTTCCAGTTTTATATTTTTAAAGCATTCCAGAACAATCTCTCTTTCTTTTTCCGAAAGGTGTAAAGCTTCGTGCACATCATATGAAAAGAAGCTGTAATCTTTGATATTTTTCCCAAGATTGGTTCCTTTGATCAGATCGGGATGAAACAGCAATGCATATCCTCCGGGTTGTATGGGCTTTCCGTCATTGGTTACACCGCTTACCTGCCCGGGAGCAATAAAAACAAGTGTTCCTTCCTGATAATCATAGCTGTGTTTGCCGTAATGCATATCGCCACAGATCACATCTTTCAGAAAAACAGTATAAAAAGTATAGGTTCTTTTATATTGACAGATAGGATCAGATTTTGCAAAATCTACCACGCTTACGAGCGGATGCAGAGTTTCATGATTCACCATTCTATTATAATCTGAAACACTTTTCACTTTCTCAACTTCCTGATTTTCCATTGACTGTCTTTTTAAACTTATTCAAAATTACCACTTTCCGGCGTACCTTTTAAGATGTCTGTAAAATTGGTAAGTATTTCGGTAATCTGTATAAGTTATGTTTATCTGAAAGTATCGAATTTTGTACCGTTATGAAAACACCAGATACCAACATTTTTCCTAAAGGAGAAAAGGCTCCTGCAGCTTATTTTTCCGGAGGAACAGCCTGGGTAGAGATTTTAAAACCCAACAACGATGATTTAAACTGTCAGATCGGGAACGTTATTTTTGAACCCGGATGCAGAAATAACTGGCATTCTCACGGAGGCGGACAGATATTAATCGTAACTTCAGGAACAGGATTTTATCAGGAGAAAGGAAAGCCGGCACAAACTTTAAAAGCAGGAGATGTAGTGAATATACTCCCCGATGTTATTCACTGGCATGGTGCAGCTTCAAACAGTGAACTGGTCCACATAGCCATCAATCCCAATACTCAAAACGGTATTGTGGAATGGATGGAGCCTGTAAGCGATGAGGAATACAATCAATTATCAACGAACTTATTAACTTAAATCAAATAAACCAATGAGCACAATCACAGTAAAAGCCTATGGCGCTGAGTCTACTACAGCAGACCTGAAAGAAATGAATATTGAAAGAAGAGAAACGACTCCTAAAGATGTAGAAATTGAAATTCTATACTGCGGAGTGTGTCACTCGGATCTTCATACCGCAAGAAATGACTGGGGCGGATCTTTATACCCTGTAGTTCCCGGACATGAAATTGTGGGAAGAATCACCAATGTAGGAAGTGAAGTTTCTAAATTTAAAGTAGGAGATCTGGCGGCAGTAGGATGCCTAGTGGATTCCTGCGGACACTGCGACAGCTGCAAGGAAGATCTGGAACAATACTGCCTTAATGGATTTACCGGAACCTATAACGGAAAAGACAAGCATTTGGGAGGCCATACTTTTGGAGGATATTCTCAGAAAGTAGTGGTGGATGAACATTTTGTTTTAAGTGTGCCGGAAAACTTAGATCTGGCAGCAGTAGCTCCTCTTTTATGTGCCGGTATTACGACATGGTCTCCATTGAGACATTGGAAAGTGGGACCTCACTCTAAAGTGGCTGTTGTAGGACTGGGCGGTTTGGGTCATATGGCCATCAAACTGGCCAAAGGACTGGGAGCGGAAGTAACTTTATTCTCCAGAACTCCGGGAAAAACAGAAGATGCCAAACAATTGGGTGCTGATCATGTTGTGATCTCTACGGATGATTCACAAATGGATACGGTAAAAGGAAAGTTTGACCTGATTATCGATACGGTTCCTTATGAGCATGATATCAATCCTTATATGCATACACTTACTCTGAACGGGACTTTGGTTCTTGTAGGATTTGTAGGTGAATTCGGTGAAGCTGAAGTGAGCACAAGGCCTATGATTTTCCAACGCCGTTCCGTAGCGGGATCATTAATCGGGGGTATTGCCGAAACTCAGGAACTGTTGGATTTCTGCGGAAAGCATAATATTGTTTCTGAAATTGAAGTGATTAAAATGCAGGATATCAACCACGCATATGAAAGAATGCTGAAAAGTGATGTAAAATACCGCTTTGTAATTGATATGAAATCTTTGTAATTCTTCTACAGGATCTCAACGAAAACAGGCTCTTCTATCCGAAGAGCCTGTTTTTATTTTTTCAGGTTTTGACTAAAGCCGCTCTGGTTTTTATCTATCCTATATCTGTTTCCTTCTGCACATTTATTATCATTCCTTTCCATGTCCTGAAATGCCCATTCTGCCATAGCATCAATAACGGGAGCAAGTTCATTACCTGCTTCACTCAGTTTATAAGTGACATGAGGTGGTACTACGGGTTTGGCTGTTCTGATAATTAATCCGTCAGCTTCCAGCTGTTTCAGGTGCTGAATCAGCATTTTTTCCGTTACGGCAGGAATTGATTTTTTCAGTTCGCTATATCTTTTTTCTCCAGTAGAAAGATTAAACAGAATGATGGGTTTCCAAAATCCGCCAATTCTTTCCATAACGTACATGACGGGACAATCCTGCACTATCTTTTTATTCTCCTGAATGGTAGAACTTTCTTTAATTGCTGCCATAGCTACATACTTTAGGGTAAGTACTTGTATAAAAGTAAGTACAAATATAACTTTGTTCTCAGAAATAAAAAAATATTTTATTATGAAATCGCAGCCATTTAATCAGTTCATAAAGAAAGCTGAATATTAAGCGATTGCATATGACCATTAAACAACAATAAAAAATTTACATATGAAAATTGTAATCACAGGATCATTAGGAAATGTAGCGAAACCATTGGCTCAACAATTAATTGCCGAAGGGCACCATATCACAGTAGTAAGCAGCAGCGATGCCAGAAAACAGGATATCGAATTGCTGGGAGCCACTCCGGCTATAGGATCTATTACGGACGTTCAATTTTTAACTCAAACTTTTGAAGGAGCGGATGCCGTTTTTGTTATGACTCCTCCTGCCATCAGCCCGGATAAGATTGTGGAAAACACGACCAATGCAGGGAAAAATTATGCTGAAGCTATAAGAAAATCTCGCGTAAAAAAAGCTGTAATGTTAAGCAGCGTAGGCGCAGAATCGCCGGTAGAAAACGGCCCGATTGCTGGTCTTCACAACATTGAAAAGCTGTATAATGAAGTAGAAAATACGTCTTTCACTTTTTTAAGAGCCGGATATTTTTATAATAACTTTTTCAACGATATTCCTTTAATTCAGAACGCAGGGATCATTGGCGGTAATTACCCTGAAAGTATTGAAATTCCCGTGGTACATCCCCATGATATTGCGAAAGCAGCTGCCGAAGAACTTGTAAAAGACGCCAATACCAATTCCATCCGGTATATTGTAAGTGATGTACGAAAAGCTTCTGATTTTGCTAAGGTTTTAGGAACTTCTGTCAACAAACCTGAACTTCCATGGGTAGAATTCTCTGATGAAGATTCTTTAAACGGAATGTTGCAGGCGGGACTTCCTGAAGATATGGCTAAGCTGTATGTGGAAATGGGCAGAGGAATGAGAACCGGAGTTGTACAAAAAGATTTTATTGATCACGGTTCTCCGGTTACAGGAAGTGTTAAATTAGAAGATTTTGGGAAAGAGTTTTCCTCTCATTTTTAATTCCCAGGTCAATTTATAAAACAAGTTTCGGCGCGCCAAAGGCGCGCCGAAACTTGTTTTATAATTATATTTTAAACCCTAAGATTATTTTTTGTCTTTCAGGGTTTCTTTTAATACTTTCAGTTTTCCGTCAATAGGTTCATCTATTTTCAAGCCTAAAATTTCTGTGACTAAAGGATATACATTCACATTGGTAAATTCCTTTACGACTACGTTATTTTTAAACTCCGGCCCCCAGGCATAGAAAGTAGCTTTCATTTCAGGAACCAGTTTCGGGTTATAGCCATGTTTTCCTACGGATGTTTTCTTTCCTTTTTCTAAAAATATTTTGGGTGCTTTCGGGATCAGAAGAATCTGCCCGATCCGGTCATATTTATCATCCCTGGTGGCAAAATGTAAGTATTTCGGTAGTTTTTTATCCAGATAGACTTCATAGTCGTTTGTTTTATTCGCTTTTAATTCTTTATAGACTGTTTTAATCTCAGCCGGATTTTTAACATATACTCTCAGCAGGGTTTGGGAATTATAAAAATCAAATCTGTTTTTATCCAAAAGCAGGGCCGGAATTTCAAGAGGAGCTCCTCCGTCTACTTTGATCATTCCGTGATCCGAAACGAAGATAAAGTTGACATTTTTCAGTCCGAGATCATTCACTTTCTTCACCAGTTCTCCAATGGCCTGATCAATCAAATGAACGGCATTTTCGGTTTCTATGGCATCCGGTCCGTAATGATGTCCGCTTCCGTCTACTTCCGGAAAATAGAGGGAAATGAAGTGCGGTCTGTTTTCTGCCGGCAGCTTCAGCCAATTGACCACTTTCTCCACTTTTTCGGAAGGTTTGAATTTTTCATGATAAGGATAGTAGTAAGAAGGTCTTGTTCCCGCAGCATCGCTTGCAGATCCTACCCACATCAGTGAAGCAGAAACCATCCCTTGTTTTTCAGCCAGTGTCCAAAGAGGTGTTCCGCCATACCAGCTTCCGTCTTCAGCATTTTTTTTGCTGTTCATTGCGTAGGCTTCTTTTCTTTTATAATCATAGAAAAAATTATCTATCAGGCCGTGATGGGAAGGATAAAGCCCGGTGATGAGACTCCAGTGGTTGGGAAAAGTTATACTGGGATAACTTGGGATCATGGCATCTGCCTGAACTCCTTCTGCTGCAAACTCCAACAGGTTTTCTGCATGGTATTTTTTAGCATAATCATAACGGAAACCGTCTGTGGAGATCATGATCACGTAAGGTTTAGCCTGTGCTTCAGCAGTATTGGTACGACCCGGAATAACTACCTGGGCCGTGTCTGTATTAGCCTGCTGAGCATAGATCATTAAAGAAAAAAACAGCAGTACAATTTGTATTCCTCGCTTCATTGTCAAAATTTTCTGCAAATTTACGGTGTATACTCTTCCTGAAAAAGTTTATCAGATTAAAAGTATATTAAAACAGAGTAAAAATTCCGGGTGGTTTCGTAAAGTTGGACCATAAAAAATGCCTCCGGTTTCAGAGGCATTTGGTGTATGATTTTTTAAAGATCAGGTTGTATTATTCTTTGATCAGCTTTTCATAAGACAGGCTTCCGTCTTTTAAAGTAATTTCAAAGTAATAAATTCCCGGCTTCAGATCTCTTACATTGATTGTTTCTCCTTCCGGTTTTACAGATCTCACTTTTCTTCCTGCTGATTCATAGATATCCACAGATTTCACTTTATCAGCATTTTTAAAACTCACGGTTTCCTTAGCCGGATTCGGGTAAAGAATAAGTTTTTTGCTTTCTGCAGCCACTTCAGTAGTTCCCAATACCGCCCTGCTCAAAACTGCATAACCTCTGTTAGCAGTTCCGAATCCATGGTTTGCAATTGTAGTGGTAGCTCCTTTCGCAAAGAAAATATTGATTGAGTTTGTATTATTGGTAAATACGGTATCTCCTGTCCCTCCTGCAAGCGATCTGGTAGCCACAATTGTTCTGGTTCCACTTGAAGTAGTATTTGAAGTAATAGTCCAGTCTTGTACAGCATCAGCGCTGGGAGGCACTCCCACTCCGGCAAAAGTGTAATCAATATTCGTGTTTGTTGTAGAATTGACGTTGTAAATAAATCCGTCTACTCCATTCCCCATTCCTCCGGTGGTTCCTGTTCCTCCAAAACCAACACCCAAATAGGATGTATCCGGTCCGGTAAGGGTCATAGTAACTGTACTGGCTGTAGTGGTAAGCTTGATGGTCATCCCGGTCGATAAATTCACCGTTCCGGTTGTAAACTGCGCCCATGCCAGATTGGTCAGGGCTAAAGTAAGTGCTAGTAGAACTTTTTTCATCTTAATTTTTTAAAAGGTTGATAATTTCTTTATTGTTTGTTTGTAAAGCGTATTCAAAGGGTGTCATTCCCATGGAATCTTTTTTGGATTTATCTGCTTTGTGCTTCAGCAGCATTTCGATAAGCTCTTTATTCCCAAACTTTACTGCCCAGAACAAGGGGGTGTATCCTGAGACATCAGCAATATTCGGGTCGGCATTTTTATTTAATAAATAGATTGTAAGATCTTTATTGTATTTCACGGAAAGTCCTGCTAAAGCTGTTCCTTCCTCACTTTTATAGTTAATATCTTTTACATGATCTATCAAAAACTTAGCAACCTCAACATTCCCTCTGTAGCACGCGAGAATAAGTGGTGAAAAGCCATTTTCATTGGTTTTATTAATAATATCCGGATCCTGCTTCATCAGATCTTTCACTTCAGTTACAGTTCCGTTTCTTGCAACATCAAATATTGATTTTACTTTTTCCTGAGCAGATATGAAAGAGAAACTCAGGAAAATACCGATGATGAAGATGATCTTTTTCATTGTTTGCTCATTACGTAATTGTATTCCACGTTTACATTTTCCGCTACCTTTTTGGTTACCATTTTCGGAATGGTTACATTATGATCTGCAGGTCTGGCTACAAAACCTCCCTGCATATAGATTTTCCCATCTTTGGCATAAATAGTAGCTGAAGAATTGACCGCTTTATCCACTCCATGAAAGTTCAAGGTTCCCTGAACGGTATATTTCTGTGGAGAAGCAGTAAGTTTTGTTTTATCAAAATTGATAATCTTCCCTTTGAACGTCGTCTTGGGGTATTTTGCTGTTTCTGCATAGCTTTCATTGAAATGTTCTTCCATTAATTTGGTTTTAAAATGAAAGTTTTTCACTGCCGACAGGGAAGCTATTTCACCACTATCCGCATTCAGAACGACTACGTTATTATTATCTTTTGCATATACATCTTCGAAGAGCGGAACCGATGCTTCAAAGCTTACGCTACCTGTTTTGGAACTGTATTTCTGGGCCGGGACAAGGGCTGTACAAAACAGTACTGCACTCATTAATACTAATCTTTTCATATCCAATATTTTTTAATTTTCGGTAAGCCCGTCAGCTTTCCATTTGATGAAGGTATTGATCTGGGTTTGGGACAGGGATCCACCCTGCGGCATTTTTCCAGGGTCACCGTTTGGTCTTTGGATCCTGTCTATAATTCCGTCAATATTATTTTTAACATCGTTATAGGTTGTCAGGGGTTTAAAACTTCCTGCCGAGTGACATCCGATGCAGTTGTTGTCCACAATGGTTTTCACTTCAGTATTGTACCTTACCAGTGTCGTGATAGGTGTATTGTCGGAAATTTCCTCATAGGTTCTGCTGTCACAAGCAATTAACAAAACAGCTGATGACAATATGTACATTATTTTTTTCATCTTAAAAAACTCTATAAAGGTTAAACCCAAAGAAAATCTGTCCTTTTCCCCATTTCCCTGCTGCATTGGAGAGATATCCGATATCTGAGTTGATCTGGGAATTGGAGAATACAAGCTGGAACACATGTCCCCCGGTTTCTATATCCATTCCTAAAGACAAAGGATTTTTATAGAAACTGTGATTGTCAAAATTCACAAAATATTCTGCATTAAGAGAGATTCTTTTGGAAATTTTATAGCGTCCTCCCAACCCTGCCAGAAACTGATTTTTGTCTTCAATAGCAGGATCATAAAGATTTTTATGAATGAAAGAAGGGGTAAGCTGTAATGAAAACTTGTCATTAAACCTTCTTGAAATCAAAGCCTGGGTAAGGTAGGAAAGCCTGTCTCCAAATTTAAGATAGGGATAATTGTCCTTATCCAGATCTGTATTTACGGCCATCACATTGTACCCCACGATGTCTACAGGAGTATTGTCTGTCTGCTTCAACAGTTTATACTTTACAGCCCCTTCGAAAGTTTTCATATTCGTTTCTCTGGAAAGGCTGACTGAAACGGCATCTGTAAGACCATAGATAACGCCCAGTTTGGTAGAAGCATCATCTAGACCGAAAAAGTTTTTAAATCCTGTGCTTATGTCTCCGAAACGGTGCGCCACCACAATATACCATTCTTTTTTGGCCGTAAGTTTGGTAGACTGTCCGGTGACAATCTGCAAGGCTTTAAAAGCAGGCTGTGATACTTCTGTGTTTGTTTTGAGTGTGTCAATATCTTTCAACAGATCTTCCTGGGCGAAGGTAAGACCTGATACCAATACCGACAAAAATAAGAGAGTTTTTGTCATATACTATTTGCATTAAATTATGATATAACAAACTTATCGAGTTATAAAGTTAAAAGTAGGTGATAAAAGTCACAGGGTAGATTGTTTTTATCAATAATAAATATAAAACCATTAAAACATCACACCTTAGACAGTTCTAACATTTTCATTTACAGGAATTTTGATTCCTTCTTTGGTTTGCAGAATTTCTCCTTCATTTTCTATTTTTTTCAAAACCCTGCTGATTACTTCCCTTGAAGTTCCGAGACTGTTGGCAATTTCACGGTGCGTGATCTTGAGAGGATTGTTTCCTGTGACGTCAATCTGCTGTTTTATATAACTCAATACTCTTTTATCCAATCTGTGGAAAACCGCATCATTTACCATGTTCATTACATCTGAAAACCTTTTGTCATATTCATGATAAAATATTCTGTTGATCTCAGGGTATTTGATGAGCCATTCGTGAACAGTGGATACAGGAATAAGCATTACTTCCGATTCTTCTTCAGCCAGCGCATATACTCTGCTGGTGTAATCTGTAAAAATAGACGAAAAGGTCATCAGACAGCTGTCATTGGGTCTGATGTAGTAGTAGATGAGCTCTCTGCCATCGTTTAGGGTAAAAACCTTTATTGAACCTTTGATCAGGAAAGGAACATATTTATTTTTCTGCCCTTCCCGGATGATTTCGGTTTTTGCCTTTATATCCGTAATTATGGCGTTTTCCTGCAGTTCAGTTAAAAATTTTTCACCTAAAAAACTAAATTTGTTAAGAATAAGTTGGTTACTAATCATATCTGTTATCATTTTCAAAACAAATATATAAAATTGGATATTTATCTACCATAAAAACATAGTTCTTTAATTATCACTATTAAAAAATTAACAATTGATTAATTAATAAGTATATTTTAAACTAAAACACAATTTTAGATTAAAAATATATAATACTAAATAGACAATATCTTCATTTCTCCGTTTAATCAGGTATTTTACATTTCAATGGATGATACCCATAAAAAAATGCCCCGGTAAAAACCGGGGCACCTTTATGTATTGTAAGAAAAATCTTATGCTTGTACGTTGTTACCTCCTAATACGAAAGGCTCAACTTCTTTGATTTCTCCGAACTGCTGCTCATAGTTAGCGATGTTCTGTTGAAGAGCAGATAATACTCTTTTAGCATGAAGTGGAGCAAGAATAACTCTTGATCTTACTTTAGCCTGCTGTACCCCCGGCATTAATTGGATGAAATCTACTACGAATTCAGATGGAGAGTGGTTTACCAATGCTAAGTTAGCATAGATACCAGCAGCTACCATTTCGTTTAATTCGATGTTGATGTTTCCGTCTTGTGGATTTTGATTGTTGTCCATTGTTATAAATTATGTTTTTAAAATTCGAAATTTGAGATTGTGAAAATATAAAAATAATTTCAAACCTCAAATTTCAAATCATTAATTTTAGTTAAGGTCCTCGAATTCTTTCTTAGAACCAACAATTACATTCTGGTATTCTTTAAGACCTGTACCTGCAGGAATTCTGTGCCCTACAATTACATTTTCTTTAAGACCACTCAAGAAGTCTATCTTACCAGCCACAGCTGCTTCGTTTAGAACTTTAGTAGTTTCCTGGAATGATGCTGCAGACATAAATGACTTAGTCTGAAGAGCTGCTCTGGTAATACCCTGTAGTACAGGAGTTGCAGTAGCAGGAAGAGCTTCTCTTACTTCAACTAAAGCCTGATCTTCACGCTTCAGTTTAGAGTTCTCATCTCTCAATTCTCTTGCAGTAATCATCTGACCTGGCTTGAATTCTTTAGAATCACCGGCTTCTACTACTACTTTAAGACCAAATACTCTGTTGTTTTCTTCAAGGAAGTCAAACTTATGTTCAAGTGCTCCTTCCAGGAACTGAGTATCACCTCCATCTACGATAGATACTTTCGTCATCATCTGTCTTACGATGATTTCGAAGTGCTTATCATCAATTTTTACCCCCTGAAGACGGTAAACTTCCTGAATTTCATTTACCAGATATTCCTGAACCGCAGTTGGACCTTTGATTCTTAAGATATCATCCGGTGTAATAGAACCGTCGGAAAGTGGTGAACCTGCTCTTACGAAGTCATTCTCCTGAACAAGGATCTGGTTGGAAAGCTTAACCAGGTAGATTTTTCTTTCACCTGTTTTCGCCTCAACAATAAGTTCACGGTTACCTCTTTTGATTTTTCCGTAAGAAACTACCCCGTCGATTTCAGTAACAACCGCTGGGTTTGAAGGGTTTCTTGCTTCGAATAATTCGGTAACTCTCGGAAGACCTCCGGTGATATCCCCTGCTTTTGCAGATTTTCTTGGGATCTTGATTAAAACTTTACCCGCTTTAATTTTTTCACCATCGTTTACCATCAAGTGGGCTCCTACCGGTAAGTTGTAAGCTTTTTGCTCAACTCCTTTAGAATCTACCACTTTTAAGGTTGGTACGGCTTTCTTATTTCTGGATTCAGAGATTACTTTCTCTTCGAATCCTGTCTGTTCGTCAATTTCAAGCTGGAATGAGATACCCTGGATAATGTCTTCGTATTCAACTTTACCTGAGGTTTCTGCAATGATTACCGCGTTATACGGATCCCACTTACAGATTACATCTCCTTTCTTCACTTTATCACCTGGCTTAACGGCTAGTATGGAACCATAAGGTACGTTAGCCACCATTAATGGAGTTCTGGTTTCGTTATCTGCAACCAATCTGAATTCCGTTGAACGGGAAACTACTACTTCCGCAGTATTACCGTTTTCATCTTCAGAAGTAATGGTTCTTACTTCATCCATTTCAACGATACCGTCTCTTCTTGCAATGATAGATGGGTTTTCTGATACGTTACCTGCAGTACCCCCCTGGTGGAAGGTTCTCAACGTAAGCTGAGTACCCGGTTCTCCAATAGACTGTGCAGCAATTACTCCTACTGCTTCACCCATATGGATCATCTTACCGGTTGCAAGGTTTCTACCGTAACATTTCGCACAGATTCCTTTCTTGGTTTCACAAGTAAGCGGAGAACGAACTTCTACAGATTCTAGACCTGCCGCTTCGATTTTCTTCGCTAATATTTCATTAATAACCTGATCTGCTTCAGCGATTAATTCATCTGTTTCCGGATCATAGATATTATGAAGTGATACTCTACCTAAGATTCTTTCAGAGATTTTTTCAACGATCTCGTCATTTTTCTTCAGTGCAGTCACTTCCGTACCTCTTAAAGTACCACAGTCATCTTCAGTAACAATAACGTCCTGAGCAACGTCTACCAATCTTCTTGTTAAGTAACCTGCATCGGCAGTTTTAAGAGCGGTATCCGCAAGACCCTTACGGGCACCGTGGGTAGAGATAAAGTACTCAAGGATGGAAAGACCTTCCTTAAAGTTTGCAAGGATCGGGTTTTCGATGATCTCCGCACCGGTAGAACCGGCTTTTTGCGGTTTTGCCATCAACCCTCTCATTCCGGATAACTGACGGATCTGTTCTTTAGAACCCCTCGCCCCGGAATCAAGCATCATATATACAGAGTTGAATCCACCTTGATCAGATTTCATTCTACTCATAATCATTTCAGTTAATCCTGCATTGGTGTTCGTCCAAACGTCAATTACCTGGTTATAACGTTCCGTATCTGTAATCAGACCCATGTTATAGTTGGCTCTAATTTCATCTACAGTTTCAATAGACTGGGCAATCATTGTTTTCTTCTCAACAGGAACTACAATATCTCCCAGTGAGAATGAAAGACCTCCTTTGAATGCATTTGAATACCCTAAGTCTTTCATTGCATCAAGGAACTTCACTGTGGTAGGGAAATCTGTATCAGCAAGGATCTTACCGATAACATTTCTCAATGATTTCTTAGTAAGAAGCTCATTGATATATCCTACTTGTTTAGGTACAATCTGGTTGAACAAAATTCTACCTACAGAAGTTTCGATCAATCTTGTTACGATTTCTCCATCTTCTTTAACCGGAAGTCTACATCTTACTTTAGCATTTAAAGATACTCTGCCTTCAGCATAAGCGATTTCCGCTTCTTCAGGAGAATAGAATGCAAGACCTTCTCCTTTTACTTTCATGGTATCTGTAGAGCTTAATTCTTTAGTCATGAAATAAAGACCAAGAACCATGTCCTGAGAAGGTACCGTAATTGGAGAACCGTTTGCAGGGTTCAGGATGTTCTGAGAACCTAGCATCAATAACTGAGCTTCAAGGATCGCTTCAGGACCTAACGGTAAGTGTACCGCCATCTGGTCACCGTCGAAATCGGCGTTGAATGCTGTTGTTACCAACGGGTGAAGCTGGATCGCTTTACCTTCAATCATCTTAGGCTGGAATGCCTGAATACCCAGTCTGTGAAGAGTAGGTGCTCTGTTCAGAAGAACAGGGTGACCTTTCATCACGTTTTCAAGGATATCATATACTACAGGCTCTTTTCTGTCGATGATTCTTTTTGCAGATTTTACGGTTTTTACAATTCCTCTTTCAATCAGTTTTCTGATGATGAACGGTTTGTAAAGTTCCGCTGCCATATCTTTAGGAATACCACACTCGTGAAGCTGTAAGTTTGGACCTACAACAATTACGGAACGTGCAGAGTAATCTACCCTTTTTCCTAGTAAGTTCTGACGGAAACGACCCTGCTTACCTTTCAATGAATCAGAAAGTGATTTCAATGGTCTGTTTGATTCAGATTTTACAGCAGAAGATTTTCTTGTGTTATCGAATAATGAATCTACTGATTCCTGAAGCATACGCTTCTCGTTTCTTAAGATTACTTCCGGAGCTTTGATCTCCAATAGTCTTTTCAGACGGTTGTTTCTGATAATTACTCTTCTGTAAAGGTCATTCAAGTCAGAAGTTGCGAAACGCCCTCCATCCAATGGAACCAATGGTCTTAGTTCTGGTGGTATTACTGGAAGTACACGCATAATCATCCACTCCGGTCTGTTGATCATTCTGGTATTGGCACCTCTTAATGCTTCTACTACGTTCAATCTTTTCAGAGCTTCCGTTCTTCTTTGCTTAGAACCTTCGTTGTGAGCTTTGTGTCTTAAATCGAAAGACAATGCATCAAGATCAATTCTTTTTAACAGATCTTCAACAGCTTCAGCACCCATTCTGGCGATGAATTTGTTTGGATCAGAATCGTCAAGATACTGGTTTTCCACAGGAAGAGTTTCCATGATATCCAGGTACTCTTCTTCTGTAAGGAACTCCATGTTATCGAAGTCGGAACCGTCTAATTTTTTAGCAATACCCTGCTGAATCACCACATATCTTTCGTAGTAGATGATCATGTCTAATTTCTTAGAAGGAATTCCTAAAAGGTACCCTATTTTGTTTGGTAAAGAACGGAAATACCAGATGTGTGCGATAGGCACTACAAGGTTGATGTGTCCGATTCTTTCTCTTCTTACTTTTTTCTCAGTAACTTCTACACCACAACGGTCACAAACGATTCCTTTGTAACGAATTCTCTTGTATTTACCACAAGCACATTCGTAATCCTTTACCGGACCAAAGATTTTTTCACAGAACAACCCGTCTCTTTCAGGCTTATGTGTTCTGTAGTTAATAGTTTCCGGCTTTAAAACTTCTCCTCTTGATTCCTGAAGAATCGATTCTGGTGAAGCTAAACCGATGGTTATTTTATTAAATCTACTTGATTTATTTTTATTTGACATTTTTTAGATTTTAGATTTTGGATTATAAATTTTGGATTATAAAATTCTGAACTGATTCAAAATTCAACATTCAAAATTTAAAATTATTCCTCAAGTCTTACATCAAGTCCAAGTCCTTGTAGTTCATGAAGTAATACATTGAATGATTCCGGAATACCTGGTTCAGGCATAGATTCACCTTTTGCAATAGCTTCATAAGTTTTCGCTCTACCAATCACGTCATCAGACTTCACGGTAAGGATTTCTCTCAAGATGTTAGATGCTCCGAATGCTTCAAGAGCCCAAACCTCCATCTCTCCGAATCTCTGACCTCCGAACTGAGCTTTACCTCCTAACGGCTGCTGAGTAATCAATGAGTAAGGACCAATAGAACGTGCGTGCATCTTGTCATCAACCATGTGTCCCAGTTTCAGCATGTAGATTACTCCTACCGTAGCCGGCTGAGTAAATCTTTCCCCGGTACCACCATCATAAAGGTGAGTGTTACCAAATTTAGGAAGACCTGCTTTTTCTGTGTACTCGGTAATCTGATCAAGCGTAGCACCATCGAAGATAGGCGTAGCGAACGTCATTCCTAATTTCTGACCAGCCCATCCAAGAACTGTTTCATAAATCTGTCCGATGTTCATACGGGAAGGTACCCCAAGTGGATTCAATACAATATCTACCGGTGTTCCGTCTTCAAGGAATGGCATATCTTCTTCACGAACGATTCTTGAAACGATACCTTTGTTACCGTGACGTCCTGCCATTTTATCTCCTACGTTCAGCTTACGTTTCTTAGCGATATATACTTTAGCCAATTTCATGATACCAGCCGGAAGCTCATCTCCGATAGAAATTGCGAATTTCTCACGGTTTTTAACTCCCTGGATATCGTTGAACTTGATTTTATAATTGTGAATTAATTGTTTGATCAATTCATTCTTATCGTTATCTACCGTCCAATCTGCACCGCTTACGTTTACGTAATCTTCAACTGAAGTCAATAATTTATGAGTGAATTTCACACCTTTTCCGATGATTTCCTCATCAAGGTCATTGGTAACTCCCTGAGAAGTTTTACCGCTTACCAGTGTATTTAATTTTTCAATTAAAGTATTTCTCAACTCATCAAACTTAGCCTTGTAAGTGTTTTCAATTTCTTCAAGTTTAAGTTTTTCTTCAGTTCTCTTCTTTTTGTCTTTAATGTTTCTGGAGAACAATTTTTTGTTGATCACAACACCTCTTAATGAAGAATCTGCTTTCAATGAAGCATCTTTTACATCACCGGCTTTGTCACCGAAAATCGCTCTAAGAAGTTTTTCTTCAGGAGTTGGGTCAGATTCACCTTTTGGAGTGATCTTACCGATCATAATGTCTCCAGGCTTCACTTCCGCACCAATTCTGATCATACCGTTTTCGTCAAGATCTTTGGTAGCTTCTTCAGAAACGTTAGGAATATCTGCTGTAAGCTCTTCCATACCTAATTTGGTATCACGAACTTCAAGAGAATACTCATCTACGTGGATTGAAGTAAACCAGTCTTCACGTACAACCTTTTCGTTGATTACAATTGCATCCTCAAAGTTGTATCCTTTCCAAGGCATGAAGGCTACCACAAGGTTTCTACCAAGTGCCAACTCTCCATTTTCAGTAGCATAACCGTCGCAAAGTACCTGTCCTTTCTGTACCGTTTCACCTACTCTTACGTTTGGTCTTAGGGTAATAGTAGTACTCTGGTTGGTTTTTCTGAACTTGGTAAGGTTGTATGTTTTAGTAGCAGACTCGAATTGTACTAAATCTTCGTCGTCGCTTCTTTCATATTTAATAGTGATCTTATCAGCATCTACATATTCTACAAGACCTGTACCTTCAGCATTGATCAAGATTCTTGAATCTTTAGCCACTTGCTGTTCCAGACCTGTACCTACGATTGGAGCCTGAGGCTTCAACAATGGAACGGCCTGACGCATCATGTTGGATCCCATCAATGCACGGTTCGCATCATCATGCTCCAGGAATGGAATCAATGAAGCTGAGATACCGGAGATCTGGTTTGGAGCAACGTCGATAAGGTTTACCTGAGCTGGTTCAACTACCGGGTAGTCACCATCAAGTCTTGCAATGATTCTGTCTGTTAAGAATTCACCGTTATCGTTCAATTCTACGTTCGCCTGAGCAATTACTTTATCTTCTTCGTCTTCAGCATTCAGATAAATAGGATCTGCAGAAAGATCAATCTTACTGTTTTCTACTTTTCTGTATGGTGTTTCGATGAAACCTAAATTATTGATCTTCGCATAAATACCCAGAGATGAAATCAAACCGATGTTTGGTCCTTCCGGAGTTTCAATCGGGCAAATTCTTCCGTAGTGTGTATGGTGAACGTCACGAACCTCGAAACCTGCTCTTTCTCTTGATAAACCACCAGGCCCTAGTGCAGAAAGTCTACGCTTGTGCGTGATCTCTGAAAGCGGGTTGGTCTGGTCCATGAACTGAGAAAGCTGGTTGGTACCGAAGAACGAGTTGATTACTGAAGTTAATGTCTTAGCATTTACAAGGTCAAGCGGAGTAAAGATTTCGTTATCTCTAACGTTCATTCTCTCTTTGATTGTTCTTGCAATTCTTGAAAGACCTACACCGAACTGTCCTGCTAATTGCTCACCAACAGTTTTAATTCTTCTGTTTGATAAGTGGTCGATATCATCTACTTCAGCTTTAGAGTTTACCAATTCGATCAAGTGTCTTACGATCGCAATGATATCTTCTTTTGTAAGAACTTCAGTTGTAGTAGGGATATTAAGACCTAACTTTTTGTTTAGTCTGTAACGTCCTACTTCTCCTAGTGAGTATCTCTGCTCAGAGAAGAATAATTTTTCAATGATTCCTCTTGCTGTTTCCTCATCTGGCGGATCTGCGTTTCTTAACTGACGGTAGATGTACTCTACTGCTTCTTTCTCAGAGTTGGTAGGGTCTTTCTGTAATGTATTCTGGATGATAGAGAATTCATTGCTGTTTTCTTTGTGAATCAGGATAGATTTCACACCAGCATCAAGAATAAGATCCAAATGTTCTTTTTCAAGAATTGTTTCTCTGTCCAGGATGATTTCGTTTCTTTCGATAGAAACTACTTCACCTGTATCTTCGTCTACGAAATCTTCGAACCAAGTGTTCAATACTCTCGCAGCCAATGTTCTTCCTTCCACTTTTTTAAGGGCCGCTTTAGAAACTTTCACTTCTTCAGCAAGGTCGAAGATCTGAAGGATATCCTTATCAGACTCATAACCGATAGCTCTTAACAGGGTAGTTAATGGTAACTTTTTCTTACGGTCGATATACGCGTACATTACGCTGTTGATATCGGTTGTAAATTCCATCCAAGATCCTTTGAAAGGGATAATTCTTGAATAGTACAGTTTAGTTCCGTTAGCGTGGTAAGTCTGTCCGAAGAATACACCAGGTGAACGGTGAAGCTGCGTAACAATAACTCTCTCTGCACCATTGATGATGAAAGATCCGCTAGGCGTCATATAAGGAACCGGGCCTAAATACACATCCTGAACTACCGTTTGGAAATCTTCGTGTTCAGGGTCTGTACAATACAATTTAAGTCTTGCTTTAAGAGGAACTGAATACGTCAATCCTCTTTCCACACACTCGTTAATTGAATAACGTGGAGAATCTACCAGATAATCAAGGAATTCCAATACGAACTGATTTCTAGAATCGGTAATCGGGAAGTTTTCCTGGAAGGTTCTGTATAAACCTTCGTCTGTTCTGTCTTCTGGAAGGGTATCAAGCTGGAAGAAATCTCTGAAAGACTCTAACTGGATGTCCAGGAAGTCCGGAGTGATGATTTTTCCTTTCGCTGATGAGAAGTTAATTCTCTGATTCCCCCTTGTTGTTGCTGTTGTTTTACTCATAAAACTTTTAAAGAAAGGGTTAAAAAATATTTTGATTCATTCAAAAATATCAGAAGAAGACAAAAAGAGAAAAGAGAAAAGAGAAAAGAATACGTGTGAAAATTTTGGCGCAATTATCGGTCTTTATTCTTTGTTCTTTATTCTAAAAAGTCTTTGATCTAACTTCTAACTGCAACGCTGGTATATCTTTTCACAGCGTAATGCAAAATATTTTTATTACTTTTAGGGGCAGAATTTGCCGTAGTATCTAAACACAGGAAATCTCTTTCATTATTTTTCATGAAAGAGCTGATTTTCAGTATTTTATAGATTTTCGTACAATGATTCGTGCCAAAAGAGGGACAAAATTACAAAATTTTATTCATATAGGCAAATAAAACCCATTCATTTTGAGACTGTTAAAATTTTTTACATAAAAAAGGCCGCCCTCAGGGGCGGCCTTCATTGTATAGGATATGAAAATTACTTCACAATGATCTTGTAAGATTTCACTGTAGATTTGGTTTCAATTTTTACAATATATACTCCTGTTGGTAATGAAGCCGTATTGATTACAGCGTTACCGGAGAATTTATCAGATCTGATTACCTGCCCCTGAGCAGAGAACAAGGTATACACACCACTCTCTTCAGACTTCACATTCAGATTTTCACCTGATTTCACAGGGTTAGGATACACATTAATATCATTTGCTTTTTCAGTAACATCTGTTGCAGTGATTCCTCTCATCTGAGCCGTTTTCAGTAGTGCAGCATAAGGTGAAAGCGGAGAATTAGGTGCTCCTCTCTTCACAAGGTCCGTATCTACCACTGCCTGAATACCGTCTTTATCTTTATCATCAATTCTGGAGATAAATCCTGCACCGAAATCATCTAAGTTTGCTTTACCGATCGCATAAAGATCAAAAACAGAACCATTAGAGTCAAGATCAAGGAAATCAGGTTTATCATCACCGTCTGTATTTCTAAGCGGATATTTCATCACTCCTGAATCCGGAGAAGTTTCCAATATATCTGCAATACCGTTTTTACCTACTGGAATATTGCTGTCAATGATTCCGTTACGGTCTGTATCAATCTGGCTGATTACTGAAGCAGGGATTCCTGATTCAAACAGATCCAGAATACCATCATTATCAGAATCAAGATCCAGATAAGCTGCAATACCGTCACCTAGTACCTGTACCGGACCTAATACTCCTTCTGTATCATCATCTTCAAATTTTCCGTTATTGTTAAGATCTTCCAAAGCATCAGAAATTCCATCGTTATCAGAATCTAAATCACATGCATCTACAATACCGTCTCCATCTGTATCCAATGTAGGCGATTTATCATTCACAGCTGTACAACCTTCTGCACAATCCGGAATACCGTTTCCGTTTGTATCAATGCTGTCATTACCGTTTGGACACTGGTCAAAGCAGTTAGGCACACCATCATTATCATCATCTCTGCTTGCAAATGCATTATAGATATTGTAGTTCTGAGGGAAACGTATTCCTGTGCCACTGTAGAAAGTAATCTTAATACGGTTGAAAGGTTTTGTTGCTTTTCCTCCTACATAAAATTTATTAGAGTCTGTAGTGAAGAAGTTTCCACTGAATAAACTCCCTGTACTTACGAAATTATCTGTCTGGGTATTGTTATTATAAAGCGTTACCGTGATATTTTCCAGAACACTTACCCCGATCAGGTTCGCTGCTTTTTCTAATGTAAATCCGGCATACGTATTAGCAGGAAGTAATGTATTGCTGCTTACCGTAGTATATGCTGAGAAAATACTTAAAAACGATGCAGCCGGAATAGTAGCCGTAGCATAATTAGAAGTATTGTTATCTACAATAGCACCCGGATTGATCATTTTTGATAAAATAAGACCGAATAATCCAGGTCCTGAAGTCCAGTTAGCTCCTGTTACAAGATTTCCCGGCATTGCAGATCCACTTGTCTGGATTTTATCATTACACTCGCAAGTTGCCGGCTCTTCAAATGCATAATACACTTTTAAAGATCCTAAGTTTACTCCTAATGTCTGAGTAATTTTCAAACGTACTTCGTTGAAAGGTTTTGTCGATGTAAGTGTTACTTTCTGCTTTCCTGTACCAAAACCTAAAACTTTAACGTTAATCAATCCTCCGCCATCAGATAGTGTTCTGGAATCCTGAAGTTGACCAAATAAGTAAGTTTCCACTGTAATATTTTTCAGGAATTCAGCACTCAAAAGTTTTCCTTCATCATCCGGAGAAATTACAAAACCAGTTTTGTTTCCTGCAGGATACACCTGGTTTTTATCTAATACTCCCACTGAATAAGACCCAAGAAGTCCCGCAGGCAAAACAATAGAACCATAAGAATTCTTGTCTCCGTCTCCTATTCTTTCTCTGTTCTGAACAAAAGAAAGTGGCGCAAGGAAACTGCTGCTTCCTGATACATTCCCGTCTACACCGCTTCCCGCAATAATATCATCACAGATACCATTCTGATCAACCGGAACTTTAGTAGGATCGAATGCGAATGCATAATACACATTCATAGCACTGAAAATAGACAGTACATTGGTCTGGTATAATCTTACTTCGTTAAAATCCTTTGTTGTTTTTAAATGCAGGAAAATTCTGTTTTTACTTCCTCCAAATGCAGGAACAGAAAGCAAAGTACTGCTTGTAGTTGTTTCCTGAAGCACTCCGTTTTTATAGGTGCTTATTCTTAAAGAGCTTAACAGGTCCACTGTAATGAAGCTGGTTCCCAAATCCACATTAAATCCGGTGATATATCCTGCCGGATAAGTGGTATTGTTATTCTTTACAGAGATTCCGTTACCGCTCACCAGGGAAGCAAAATTCCCCATGCTTACGCTATTGTCCAAGTTTGCATCTATCACCGGATTCATGCTTCCGTTGTAGCATGCCAGGCAGATTCCTGAATTATTAACAGGCTTTGCTTCAACTCCCATCCCACGGATAGGCTCATAGCCCTGCTGCGCCAATGCGGACACAGACATCATTAACACCAGCAATACCGACGCTAATTTCTCAAATAATTTTTTTGTCATTTTTTCTATTTGTTTTTTTTATTAAGGTTTGTTTTTTTAGTATAAAGCTTTCCAGTTCGTTCCGTTGCAGCCTTCATGAACATTTGTCGTCGAATTATAGCGGATAGCACCTGCCATAGCCGCAGTACATGTAGCATTGGCCGCTGAAGCAAAACCTTTCATCTGAATAGCACCTCCCGCAGCTGCTACAGCCGCCACAGGAATTATATTCACTCCTATAGCTGTATCAGTTCCGTTACTTTGGTTAAAGAAAGCATGCACTTTATTGGCATAGACATTCTGGTCTCCCAATGCTTTTCCTCCTACACCAATAGCCACTGCACGATCCTGGCTTACATCGTTATTACTTCCAATAGCAAATCCGTTCAAATTCACCACATTGTTGGCCCCAAATGCAAAACCTCCGTTTGAAGCATCATTTGAATATCCCACTGCAACTGCTACAGAGTTTCCTGTTTTATTGAATCCACCGAAAGCAAAATTATTGGCAGCAGTAGCAGTGTTTCCAGCACCGAAGACTTTACCACCTCCTGAAACTACATTAGATGATCCTATTGCTATTGCCGGGAAATTAGCTGCTGAAGCATTGGCCGTATTTCCTCTTCCAAGTGCTATATTATTCGAAGTATTGTTGATGAGATTCGAACTTCCCCATGAAAGGCCTGAAGCATCTTCACCACCTCCGGAAAGAGCTCCTGAAGTATCAAGAACGGCATGAACTTTATTCGCTGAAATAACAACAAGATTAGCAGCTCCTTTTGGTCCTAAATAATTAGTGGAAGCCGGTGCGTTCCCTAAAGTTTCTGTAGTAGTCGCTATTTCTCCGACGGCATTTCCTTGCACCTGCCATTCTGTACCGGTCTGTTTCTGCCACAGTGCTCCATCAAAATAATAATATCCAGGAACGGTTACATTCACCGTTTGGCCTGCCGGTGCAAGATCTGCAAGGGTAATGTAGATCAATGCTCCGGTTTGAGCAGAAGCGTACGTTTTTTTGTTTAATTCAGTTTCTGTCAGCCTGGGAGCTATAATCCCATCCATTTTAGTAGTAACTGAAGGACTTCCTACGACATCAAGCGTTGCCTGGCCCTGACCCGTATTTATTCCTACTTGCGCGCTCAAACCTAAATAGAAGGATAAAGCTGTTAGCGTAAATAATCTGTTTTTCATTTGTCGTGATATTTGTCTTTTTTTAATGTGTTTATTTTTCAAGGGAGACATGAAACTTCTTTTACACTCAGAGGAAAGAGTGAAAATGGGGATGTATCGTTAAAGTGAATGGGGAGCAGCTGGCCTGCCTGAGATAGTTAAGATCGTTTATCCGGAAATTCAACAATTGAATAAAAACCACCCAGACTTTTAGCACCACCAGTAAAATGCATGAATGTATTTTGGTGTTTCTCAATTTCCATTTTAGCGGAAAAAGAATTTGAATACCTACCTGCCGTATTCAAAGCGATAAAAGAAGGGATTTTTTTCAGGAAATCATAGTGAACAAAAACAGGATGAACAGAACTCATACTTTTCGTTTCAATATGACATGCATTTTTTAAATTCCTCGTATTTTTAAGTTGTTCTCTATCGGTATATATTTTACCGACAGCCGGAATACGGGACTCAATAGCTGAACTTACATCTCTATCCCTGCTTGGGCGTTCCGAATCACAAGTATTACCAGAATAGCCAATTGAAACAACAGGTTGATGTGTTATTAAAGATAAAGTGCTGAGATTTTCTATTTGCAGTGTAAACAACATACTTATACAATATGCTACAGCAGCGCCATAGAAAATAAAGTAACCTCTTTTCAAATTGTGTGTGTGTTTTTTTTCGTGACAAATATAGTAATTTTTCAATCAAAACAATCTTTTAATAAAAATATTTAATATTAAATATGTAATTCAACGAATAATAAATATTTAATTATGTTAAATACTGGCAATTCAACAATTATAATTAACTATTGAATTGAAAATGGCAATTATATCCAAATACAATTATTAAATATCGATTGTTTTGAAAGACAGGGAAATACAAAAAAAGCCCGGACGTTACCGTCCGGGCTTCATATTCTATAGTAAATTGAATTATTTCAATTCTACTTCAGCACCAGCTTCTTCTAATTGCTTCTTAAGAGCTTCAGCTTCGTCTTTAGAGATACCTTCTTTGATTGGAGCAGGAGCACCATCTACGATATCTTTAGCTTCTTTAAGACCAGCACCAGTTAAATCTTTTACCAATTTAACGATAGCTAATTTAGAAGCACCTGCAGACTTAAGAATTACGTCGAATTCAGTCTTTTCTTCAGCAGCTTCACCTGCACCACCTGCAGCAACTACTACAGCAGCAGCAGCTGGCTCAATTCCGTACTCATCCTTAAGGATAGTAGCTAATTCATTTACGTCTTTTACTGTTAAGTTTACTAGCGTTTCAGCTAAATTTTTTAAATCTGACATTGTTGTAATGTTTTTGTTGATTATTTATTTAATTTCTTGAGTGTAATTATTCAGCAGCTGGAGCTTCTCCTTCTACAGCTGGAGTTTCCGGAGTTTCAGTAGCAGGAGCTTCTTCTACTGCAGGTGCAGCTTCTTCAGCTTTAGCTTCTACTGTCTCAGGCTTGTTTTGAAGAGCAGAAACAACTCTTTGAATTGGAGACTGAAGTAATCCGATGATTTCACCGATCATTTCTTCTCTAGACTTAATGTTTACTAAAGTATCTAGATTGTTGTCACCTACATAGAAAGTTTCCTGAACGAAAGCTGATTTTAAAGCCGGCTTCTCTTCTTTTTTTCTAAAGTCTTTGATTAATTTTGCTGGAGCATTCGCTGTTTCAGCAATCATTAATGCAGAGTTACCTTTGAAAGTCTGGAACATTTCAGAGAAATCTACTCCGTCAATTTGTTCCATTGCTTTTTGTAAAAGTGTATTTTTTACAACTTTTACTTTGATATTTTGCTTGAAAGCCTGTCTTCTGAAATCAGAAGATTTAGAAGCGTTCAAACCGTCTAGATCTGCTACATAAACTACTTTAGCATCCTGAAGCAAATCTTTGATCTCTTGTATCGCTACAACTTTTTGGTCTTTTGTCATTGTCTTGAGGATTTATATTAGTTAACAGATTTAGTATCAATTGCAATACCCGGGCTCATTGTAGAAGACAAGTAAATGCTTTTTACATATGTTCCTTTCGCAGCAGTTGGCTTCATTTTGATCAAAGTCTGGATCAATTCCTGAGCATTTTCCTTGATTTTAGCAGCATCGAAAGATACTTTACCAATACCAGCGTGGATAATACCGTACTTGTCTACTTTGAAATCAATTTTACCAGCCTTTACTTCAGTTACTGCTTTACCAATTTCCATAGTTACAGTACCTGATTTAGGGTTTGGCATAAGACCTCTTGGACCTAATACTCTACCTAATGGACCTAATTTACCCATAACAGCCGGCATAGTAACGATAACGTCAACATCTGTCCAACCTTCTTTTATTTTTTGTAAATATTCGTCAAGACCTACATAATCAGCTCCAGCTTCTTTAGCTTCAGCTTCTTTATCTGGTGTAACAAGTGCTAAAACCTTAACATCTTTACCAGTTCCGTGAGGAAGAGATACTACACCTCTTACCATTTGGTTTGCTTTTCTTGGATCTACACCCAATCTTACAGCGATATCTACAGAAGCATCAAATTTTGTAGTGTTCACCTCTTTTACAAGAGCAGAACCTTCTTCAAGGTTATAGATTCTTCCTTTTTCTACTTTGCTTAAAGCTTCCTTTTGCTTTTTAGTTAATTTTGCCATTTCTAATAGTTTTAAGCGTTAAAAGTTGGTTTAGTTCCTGTTACTCTTAATCCCATAGATCTAGCAGTACCTGCTACCATAGAAACTGCAGAATCTATTGTAAAGCAGTTAAGGTCAGTCATTTTATCCTCAGCGATTTTCTTCACCTGATCCCAAGATACAGAACCTACTTTGTTTCTGTTTGGTTCTCCGGAACCTCCTTTGATTTTAGCCGCATCCATCAACTGGATAGCTGCAGGTGGAGTTTTAATAACGAATTCAAAAGATTTGTCTTCGTATACTGTAATTACTACAGGTAAAACTTGCCCTGGCTTATCTTGGGTTCTTCCGTTAAATTGCTTACAAAACTCCATGATGTTCACACCTGCAGAACCTAATGCCGGACCTACTGGTGGAGAAGGGTTAGCTGCGCCACCTTTCACCTGAAGCTTTACCATTTTAAAGACTTTCTTAGCCATTTTAATTTTTTTTAGTTTGAATAATTAATGAGTTTGGAAGCATTTATTATTCAGTAGATTACCGACTCACATACAGTAAACCTACTTTTCGGACTGCAAAATTATAAAATATTTTTGAAATAGCAAACGGAATGTGTTGATTTTTAGAAAGAATTATCATAAAACTTTTTCTCTCCATTTACGAAAAACAAAACCTATGAAACTGAAATATTTACTTTTAAGTATTCTGTTAATAGATTTAATGTCTTCTTAAGTTTAATAAATAAAAACCAACGTATTAAACCTTTTGTTTAGTTCTTCGTTTCAAAAAGCCTTATCCAGATCCAGGTTGAATTAATAAAAATTTCTATCAGTCTTAATATAAAAAAGGTCTCGGCTGCCCTTTGGGCAGCCGAGACACCTCCTATTTTATTCTAACGATGAATATTACTTTTTAATAAATTTCGCAGCTTCTGCTTTATCTTTTATTTTCAAAACATAATTTCCTTTTATAAGATCACTCACCTCTATTCTGCCCTGTTTCAGGTTACCCATTTTCACTACCTGTCCTGCAGCATTGTAAATACTGAAGTTTTGATCCTTCATTCCATCAACATAAATTACGTCTGTAGCCGGATTAGGATAGATTCTGATTGAAGGATCTTTCTGTGAAGCTTCGTGAACTGCCATTGTTCCGTTCGGCAGGATTAAATTCTGCGCATAGATAGCCAGAGAGGCATCACTCGATTTCTGTTCCTGGAATACAATTACACTTTGTCCGTTCACAGGTTTCAATACATTGATATATGCTTTTGAAGCCAGATAAGTAGCCATAGGAAGATAATTCTGAGGCCATGCAAAATCTCCGTTATTCGTTAATTGTACCGCATTCAGGGAAATATTTACTGCAGATGTACCTTCTTTTTTGCGAACAACAAAATAAGGGCTGTCATTCACGAGCTGTAAATCTCCGAAATGGTATATGGAAACATTATCAATTGGAAATACCTGCTTACCATGATCTGTCAGAAGTCTTGTTCCGGTATTTTTATCAAACTTCTGTACGAATTCACCGTTTTCTCCCTGTGAAGAACTGCTGTAGTTGGCAATGGACCAAATGTAGGAAGATCCCGGACTGAAAGCAATTTTCATGTCTTTCTCAAAATACGTCTGGTTGGTATCAAAGTCTATTCCTGCAAGCCCCCATGGAAGAGTACCGTCTGCATTAACTCTTTGAAGATATCCGTCGAATCTCATGTTCTCTCCGGTACTGTAACCGTAATAGACCACATTTCCATCTACAGCGCCACTGTATTTGGCATTGTAAGCAGTGGTTTTAGGAGCAATCTGTTTAGCACCGTCCCAGGCTAAAGTTCCATTCAGTCCGATCTTGTGAGCAAACAGGTAGCTTGATGTGCCGAAGGAAAGCTGTTTATGGAAAATAATTTCACATTCATTATCTGATAATTCAAAAAGGTCTGCGGGAATTGTATTTTTCGTCACATCATCAGAAATAATCTGAATGGGATTGGCCCATACCGGCTGTCCTGCAGCATTAAATCTTTGTACTTTCGTATATTTCTGAGTGGGAGGGTAATAAGCGACTACGATATCTCCTCCGGACAATGGGAGAATAGTTGGCAGATAAGCCTCTCCTAAACTAAGACCATTAGGCCATGCGGATGTTCCCTGCGGAGTAACCTTAAACACAAATCCGGGATTTCCTGTTCCCGTTCCCGTAACTCCGATATAAAGATTATCCGAAGAGTCTACTGCTATTTTCTCAACAACGGTATAGGTGTTCATCGGGATCTGGTTGCTGAGCATAACGCCGTCTCCAGGTAATTCTTTCATTCCGTTCTGATCCAATATCTGCAGCCATAATTCGTAGTTGGTGGGAGCAGGTGCGCTTCTCCAGTAGCCTATATAAGTTTTCCCGCTACTTGTTGTCGCAGAAAAAGATGCTCCGCCCGCCTGCTTGGTTACGGAAAGGTTTTCATTCAAAACAGGATTCCATTGTGCATTAGCAAAAAAGCCCAGCGATGCAATCACAAAAAGAGTCAGTAATTTTTTCATAGTGGTATCGTATTAATCGAAACAAAGGAAGAGAATGTATAGGATAACCTGTTTAAAATTATCCACACAATTACCACTTCATCTGTAAAAACCACCACACTCTTTCCACACACCTACATTCAATCAATTGATAATAAGTAAATTACAATTCATTTAAATATTGAGCTAAATCTTCTTTGGTATTGGTCAAATTCATTTTTTTGCGAAGTCTCGTTCTGGAATTTTCTATGGTTTTTGGAGTTACGTTCAAAAGATTGGAGATCTCTTTTGTAGATAATTTAAGCTTTAGCATGGCAGCAAGCCGTTTATCATAATTGGTAAGTCCGGGATGTTTGAGGTCCAGATTTTCATAAAATGATTCATGGATATTCAGGAAATGATATTCAAATTCACCCCAGGAATCCTGTTTGGTATTCATTTTAATATCATTGATAATTCTGGACACTTCGTTGATCTCGCTGTCATTGAGTTTAGATTTCAGGACATTCACCTGTTCCAGAATAGATTTAAAGATTTCTTCTATTTTGGACTGTTCCATAGATTTATAGACAAGCATTTTTTCTTTCATCTGATTGTCTATTTCCAATTCTCTTTCTCTGTTCTCAATCAATTTTTTTTCAAGCCGGAGTTTCTCTGTTTTATTTCTGAAATTAATGAGCAGCAGGATACATATGGCCGAGACCAGTAAAAGAATCACCACCATTACAATATATAAGGTGTTTTTTCTGTCCTGCTCTATTTTGTTCAATCTTTTCTCCAGTTCATAATCCTGTTTCACTTTCAGCCGTTCCACATTCACTGCTTTTTCCTCTATGTTCAGCAGCTCCCGTATGGAATCGTATTTTGCAAATGTTTCCGACGCAAGTTTATAGTCTTTATTCAGCTGGTATGCCCGGTATAATGTTCTTAAATAATTGGTATTATCAAAGCTTACCGAGTTAGGAACCACATAGCGACCTACATTTTCTGCATGCAGTAATGCTTTTTGAGGATTTTTCTGTTCGATGTAAAAATTAGCCAGATTATAATTGACCTGATAGTTTGATTTATGATCCTGAATATTGTTTCTTTTCAAAATACCCTCGGCATCCAGCAGATAATTTTCTGCTTTAAGAGTGTTTCCTTCCAAAAAATTAAGCTTTCCGAAATTGGAAAATACAAATGCTTTTAAAACCGGATTATCATAGGTTTCAAAGATCATCAGGCTTTTTTCAAAATAGTAGCGTGATGAATCAAGTTTTGATAAAACCAGGTAGGCATTTCCCAGATTGTTCAGGGACTTGATGGTTTCTGTTTGTTCCTTTTGCTTCTGATAAAAATTTAAAAGTTTTTTATAATAGGCCACTGCTCTTTTTGTATCATTGAGCTGGGAATAGATGTAGGCAAAAATACCGTCTATCTTGGCCATCTTTTTTTCATCTTTATCTAAAAACAGAGCATATGCTTTGTCTGAATAATCCAATGCCAGATCAAAATAATTGACATCACTGTAAATTTTGGCTGCTTCAATATAGAAATCGCCCAAATCTTTGTCTGAAACGTTTTTCCTTGCAGTCTGAATATTGGCTTCTGCTTTTTTCCAGTCCTTAAATTTCAATTCATTGGCAGTCTCCATATACTGCCGGTATTCTTTTTTCTCCTGTCCGAAACAAAGAGAAACCGAAATCAACAAAGACCATATAATAAGTAAAGATTTTCCCATGAAGATATAATTCCATATAAAATTATAAAATCATTTGAAAAAATAGCATGAAACCTATGCCTTATATGAAAAATTAGCAAAATATTTAAAATTGCTCTTTAACCCAAAAGAAAGAAGACTATTTGCAGTAAATAGTCTTCTTTCTTTTTATCGTCAATAAATGCTGTTAAAACCCGGATGGTTTATTAATCGTCTGGGTAGAGCCGTTGGTTCCTCCGAGATCTGCATTGATATCTGTAATATTCTGTTTCGTGATCAGTCTTTTATAGGCCATAAGATAAAGATCAATCGTAAAGTTGTTATACGTTCTTGGAGGATTGGCAGAAGTAAGTGCAATCAGCCTGCTGTCCGTAAACCTTGCTCTGATATGCCATGTTCCGTTACTTTTGAATGAAGTCACATCGGGAGATCCCTGTCTGTTATCGTTGGTACCATTATCTCCATAGTCAAGCGCTACATTCGTGGTTCCATCATTCATCTTAAAAGAATAATTGTGAACGACGACAAGAAATTTATCCGCATCAATTTTAGTATCATAATCTGTAAGACCTGCCCCTGATATTCCGGTAAGGGAAAGTTTAAGATAATTAAACAATCCGCTGGTTTCCAGATTAGGATTATAAAGCTGAAGTGAATTGGCAGAGGTCGCTAAAAAGCTTCCTCCTGTCATGGTAGGCTCTCCCGGATTTCTAAGATACAGCGAGTTGGTATAAGTATCTCCGTTTACATCCAGATTTTCTTTCGGATCTGTTGTTCCGATTCCTACTTTTCCTGTCTGGGCATTCATCAGCATTCCCAGGAACAGGGTCATTATAATATAAATTCTTCTTTCCATGATCATCATTATTGAAGCCCTAAAGGCGTGTTAGTTGAAACTCCCGAATAAACAGGTGAAGCCGAAGCAGATACAGACCCGTTAAATGTTCCCCAATCTTTTACCAGTGATCTTTCAAATACATTCAGGGCAATCGTCCAGGTTCCGTTGGTAGAAGATACTGTACTGGCTCCTTTAAAACTTAAATTAATAGCATGATAGGTCTTCCCTCCGCTAGTTACCTGAGTAACTTCTGTAGAATAAGCTCCGAAAGACTTTGGCGTAGTAGATGTATTCACAGCAGAAACGGCATTGGTAAAAACAGCACCGGTAATGGCCACTACATATTTACTGGTTTCCAGGTTTGTATTAAGACTCACTACTTCATCCTGATTCACATTCTTTAGTATAACATTATAGGTATTTACGGGAGCTACATTTCTCAGAGAAATATCCAACATTTTAATTTTTCCTACGGGTGAAGTATCTTTTGAACGGGTAAGAAGAAAATAATTTCCGCCTGCCGATGAATTTACCGTGTCTACAAGATAAGATTCCACCAAAATATCTCCGGCAACATCTAAAGTACCCTGCGGGGTTTTGGTATTAATTCCAACCTGAGCCTTAGCAGCAAAAAGAGCTCCGGCCATTAGGAATAATGTGCTTATTTTTTTCATTATATGATGTTTTTTATTGAATTAATGGAGCTGCTGCTGCACCGGTGGTACCTGCTCCGAGATCTTGTGTAGTATTCAATTCTTTTGCATACGCTTTATCAAAAACCAGCAGATTGAGCGTCCATATGCCTGTAGGGAAAGAGTTGTCCGGGGCAAATCCTTGATAATCGGCTTTCAGTTTCCAGGTTCCTCCGGAAGAATAGGCAAAAATCTGAGGTACCGGAGTCAGCCAGTCTGCAGAGAAAGTTCTTACGGGCTGCGTAAACCCAAATGAAGAAATCACTACAAGAAATTTATTGGAATTGATTTTGGTATCAAACTCGTTCACCCAATCCTTATCATTGGTATCACAGGTAATTTTAAACTGAATAAGATTAATAGGTGCCGGGGAATTCGGAACAAAAGAATCATTATAAGCTGTAATCTTATTTTCAGGTGCGGGAGATTTAATGATGAATGTATAATTCTCGCTGGCACCCAATTTCTCTAAAGGGCTTTTAAAAATCATCCCGGATGTCTTCATCGTCCCGTTCACGGTAAGATCTTTTTCTGGCGTATTGGTGTTTATGCCAACTTGTGCATTCATGAATACAGCACCAGCTAAAAGTACTGTAGAAATAATTTTCTTCATTGGAAATGGGTTTTGTGTTTACTTTTATTAGTCCTTCTAATTCATTTCTTCCTCTTTAAGGCATACCCAATTTTATACGCGTAGGTTACGCAGTATATCATGTAAGAGGAATAAAGCTTTATGGATTAATCGCCTATTACTTAACAAGAAACATGCCATATAGAAATAAATTAAAAAATAAATACTTATTATAGCAAAAATTCAATCATTTATCACAAAACAGTGAAAATAAAATGAAAAGAAAGATTCTTTTTTAAAAAGATCGCAATAAACACATCCACTCAAATCTCTTTTTAATAAGCTTTAATCATAAATACTGATAAATACTGCTTAAAAAAGTCTTTACAGATAAAACGAATACATGTAATTTCCCATATCATTGATAATCATTAAAATAGGGTAAGAAAAAAGACTGTCTACCCGACAGTCTTTGTATAATTCGAAATAAAACACTTACAATAATTTATTAATGATAAGAAATGATCCTCCACGGTTCAAACTTACATTCCCATTATCCGCCATCGTATTTGTACCGTAAGTTAGCTGATATACATTAATTAACTGTCCTTTTTTTAACCATACCGTTGCATTTACCCAATTATCATAAACATTCGACCCCTTCAGAAATAAAAGTACCTTTCAGGACTCTGATCATTTTACCTGCCAGTGCACTATTGAGATTATTATCTATGATTAAGAAAGCTCCATAATCTCCTCCATTTCCGTCAAGAGTTCCTCCTCCTACTCCGAGACACAATTTGGCTTGTATGTAATAAAGGCCATCCTCTGGAACTGTAAACTGTCCTGTAACCGGATCATAAGCATTTAAAGGATCATAAGACTCATCTAAAGGGATGGGAGTAGGTGTATAGTTTTGCCAACCTGTTCCATAAACAAGGGTTGTTCCTCCAGTAGCCCTTAAAACTCTATTTCCACTGTTCGTTACAGAGAAAGGAGCACCACCTGCAATTTTCAGAACGCCGCCGGCATCTGCTACTACAAGCTTATCTCCCTCTGTACCTATTGAATTTCTGATATCGCGGACTCTTACATTTCCATCGGCTATATCAAGATGTTCTGATGGGGTAATGGTACCTATTCCAACGTCTCCCGTTTTGGTAACGCTTACATCATCCTTTTGTTGTATTAAAGGAGGGGCTTCGGTAGCAGGATTATCTTTAGCTCCATCAATGTGAAAAGAGGTTTGAGGATTGGATGTATGTATCCCTACTTGGCTAAAAAAGAAAAAAGGAAACAAAACTGTTAATAATAAAAGCTTTTTCATTTTGTGTATGATTTAATGTTAAAATTGTGTTTGATTCCAGGATAAGTATATCCCGGGCAAAAAAGAATAAAAAAGCATAGGGAAATAACTAAATTTCCACTTTATCTGAATCTATCTTACCTGAAGAGTTTGGATTACAGGAAATAATCCTCCTAAAATAAAGAGAAGTTTCTGATTCTTTTTCATCATTAATGCTTTTTAAACCTACATTTATTTTTTCAATTACACAATATAAACTATTGACTATCAATTGATTAATTAAAATAAACAACTGATTTAACAGATACTAGATATTTTTTTAATCAAAAACAGGTGAAGCATAAAATTTATTTTGAATAGAGCTCCATATTCATCAACAAAATCTTCTATGCAAGAAGTATTTACCTTTATCATGTAAAACTAAAGGTGAAAAATCTGATCGGTTTTTCAAGGCCTTTTATATCATATGATTTAGTTTCGTAAGCCACGAACTATTCTTCTTAACAGCTAAAAAGCAAAAAGACCACTCTATTGAGTAGTCTTAAATAGAAAATGAATATTTGCAAACACAAGAGATTGATTCCGGTCACCTAAACAGAAAATAAATTAGTTTAGGAAACATCCAAGCTCCGGTCTTTTTACTGCATCTTATTAATTCTAAGATAGCATGCATCTCTGATAATACTTACTTTATTATGGTCTGCCATATTAGCCGTACCTCTAGCATAGAAAATCAGCTTTATTTTCTGGCCTGCTTTCAACCAGATGGTAGCATGGCTTTGGCTGTCGTAATAATTAGGAAAACCACTTATAAAAGTTCCTCTGATGACTCTTGTATCGTTGGCTCCCGTATTTCCTTCCGGCTCGGTATTGTTATCAATACTGTAACCGGTGCTGAACATTCCTCCGTCTCCATTGAATTCGCCTTTTCCAACCTGAAGACGTACTCTGGATTTAATATTGTATAATCCATCTTCCGGAACTACAAATTCTCCTGTGCTGGGATTATAGGCATTAAGAGGATCATAGCCTTCGTTCAGAGGAAGGGTTGTCACTGCTCCATCCTGCCAATTGGTTAAGAATTTAAAATCTGTTCCTCCCATTACACGAAGAACTCTGCTTCCGCTATCTGTTGTTGACCACGGAAGTCCTGTACTCTGTGAAAAAATAAAGATGGATACTGAAAACAGTAAAACTGTTAATAATTTTTTTTTCATGTGAATTGATTTAGGTTGGCTTAAAAGTAGAACAGCAAAAAAACAATTCAAAAAAATAATTGAATAAAATTTATTTATCCGTTTTCAATAATTTATTTATCTGTTTATGATAATTAAATAAATCCAAATAAAGTGATATATATTGCACAAAACAATGCGATTAAAGAAAGTAAATAATGATTTGTTTGGAAAAATCTTTTTCTTAATTGTAATAGAACTAACAACTTAAGAATAAAATCATTCTACCTATAGTCATTTTGTGTGAAAAAAATTCCGAAAACCAGAGCGGTCTAAAAAGGAAAACAGTCTATGAAATTAGTCTTTAGAACAAAAAAAGACCGCTTTTCAGCGGTCTTTATATATTTGAAAAGTATATTATACTTTTTCTACCTGCATATAGCTAAGCTCCATTGGAGTTTTTCTACCGAAGATCAATACAGAAACTTCAATTTTCTTTTTGTCTTCAAGAATCTTCTCAACAGTTCCGTTGAATCCATTGAAAGGTCCGTCTATTACTTTAACGTTTTCACCTACAATGAATGGAATTTCAACATCGCTTGCAAATTCTGAAAGCTCATCCATTCTTCCCAACATTCTGTTTACTTCAGACTTTCTCATTGGAACAGGATCTCCTCCTTTAGTTAAACTCAAGAAAGATATCACACCAGGAATATTCTTAATAACGTGAGGAATTTCCCCCATCAGATCAGCTTCGATCATCAGGTATCCAGGGTAGTAAGGTTTCTCTTTAGGAACTTTTTTTCCGTTTCTGATCTGAATAACCTTTTCCATAGGAATAACCACTTGAGTAACGTACTGCTCAAACCCTAAACGTTTGATTTCTGTCTCAATATAGTTTTTCACTTTATTTTCCTGTCCGCTGATTGCTTTCAGCACATACCATTTCAATTCGCTCATTATGGGAAAATACTTTTTTAGTTGAACACGTTAATTAGCATTCCTATTATGTTGCTGATTGCTTTAGAAAACAATTCATCAACTCCAAAGGTAAATAATGCCAAGATCACTGTAGCAATAGTTACTACAATAGTAGACGACTGAAGATCAGCCCATTTTGGCCATTCAACTTTATGTCTGAATTCGTTATAAGAACCTTTTAAAAAATCGACAAATGAACTCATAATTAATATTTGCACGGGCACAAGGATTCGAACCCTGATCAACGGTTTTGGAGACCGGTATCCTACCATTGGACGATGCCCGTAGATAAAAAGCTTCCGAGAGTTTCCTTCCGGAAGCTTTATTTATTTTAAGATGATTAGTCTATGATTTCAGTAACCTGACCTGAACCAACTGTTCTACCTCCTTCTCTGATCGCAAATCTAAGACCTACGTTAAGAGCGATTGGCTGTAACAATTCTACAGTGATCTCTAAGTTATCACCAGGCATTACCATTTCTACACCTTCTGGTAAGAAGATCTCACCTGTAACGTCTGTAGTTCTTACGTAGAACTGAGGACGGTATTTGTTGTGGAATGGAGTGTGACGTCCACCTTCTTCTTTAGAAAGGATATATACAGATGCTTTGAATTTTTTATGTGGCTTCACAGAATCTTTCTTAGCGATTACCATACCTCTCTTGATGTCAGTTTTTTCAATACCTCTCAACAATAGACCTACGTTATCACCAGCTTCTCCTCTGTCTAGGATTTTTCTGAACATCTCAACCCCTGTAATTGTAGAAGTTAATTTTTCATCACCCATACCAACGATATCAACTGGATCACCAGTGTTGATAACACCAGCCTCGATTCTACCAGTTGCTACAGTACCTCTACCTGTAATAGAGAATACGTCTTCGATTGGCATCAAGAATGGCTTTTCAGTATCTCTTGGTGGTTGCTCGATCCAAGTATCAACAGCATCCATCAATTCTTCAACAGATTTGAACCACTTGTCTTCAGTATCAGGAGTAGCTGCTGTAGCTGCTGTAAGAGCACCTAGTGCAGAACCTTGGATTACTGGAGAGTTGTCTCCGTCAAATTCGTAAGTAGATAATAAGTCTCTAAGCTCCATTTCTACAAGCTCTAATAACTCAGCATCGTCTACCATGTCAACTTTGTTCATGAAAACAACGATTCTAGGTACGTTTACCTGACGACAAAGTAGGATATGTTCTCTAGTCTGAGGCATAGGACCGTCAGTTGCAGCACATACTACGATAGCTCCGTCCATTTGAGCAGCACCAGTTACCATGTTCTTTACGTAATCCGCGTGACCTGGACAGTCAACGTGAGCATAGTGTCTTTTTTCAGTTTCGTATTCGATGTGAGCAGTATTGATAGTAATACCTCTTTCTTTTTCTTCTGGAGCAGAGTCAATTGCAGAGAAGTCTTTTTTCTCAGCAAGACCTTTGCTAGCTAATACAGCAGAAATTGCAGCTGTAAGAGTAGTTTTACCATGGTCAACGTGACCAATAGTACCAATGTTCAAGTGTGGTTTGTTACGATTAAACGTTTCCTTTGCCATGATTTAAAATTATTTATTTTATTATTTTTCAATTTTTCGGTGTGCAAATATAATGATTTTTTAAATACCAAAACCTTTTTCTTTAAAAAAGTTTCAATATTCAAATCAATGAAGCACAAACCTTATATTTCAATGTATTGAGGTGCAAATTTACACAAATTTCCGGATTGAAAAAAATCATTGCAAACGTTTTTATCCCAAAGCATAAAGTATCTGACTAGTTCTGAATGCAATAGAACCTAAAAAAAAATTATTCTTCATTAAAATCCGGCAGATAAAACCGCTGAGAATGTTTTCTCGTAGATAATATAAACCAATAAAAAATAATATTATGAGAAAAGTATTACATCTATTTTTGGTCCTGGTTACCATGACAACTATTTTTTCATGTACCGATTCTGAAGACCAAATGATTCCCGAAAATATTCCTACCGGACCGGATCTTTCAGCTTTTGGCCTGACAGGAATGAATGAGCTTGTATCTTTCAATGCGAATAATCCTAAAACATTTGCATCCAAAACAGCCATAACCGGAATTCCTTCCGGCGAAAAGTTAATGAGTATTGATTTCAGGCCGGCTACCGGAGAATTATATGCCTTATCCAATGCCAGCAAATTATACATCATTAATACCTCCAACGCCTCGGCAAGAACAGTAAGTACTACTGCTTTCAGTCCTGCTATTGCCGGTACTGTTGCTTCTATTGATTTCAATCCGACTGTAGACAGAATCCGACTGGTAAGCAACTCCGGGCAAAATTTAAGGCTTCATCCCGAAACCGGAGCTGTAGCCGCAACCGACACCAATATTTCAGGAACCGCCACAACAAGCATTACAGGAGTGGCTTATACCAACAGCAAAGCGGGAGCTTCTTCCACCGTATTGTATGATATTGATGCTGCCGCCGGAAAATTATTCAAGCAGGATCCACCCAATAACGGAACCCTGGTAGAAGTAGGAAACCTTGGGGCTACATTCTCAGGACAGGCTGCTTTTGATATTAAATACGACAACAGTACCGCCTTATTAGCATTAAATGAAAAGTTACATACTTTGGATCTGAATAATGGTAAGGCTACTTTTATAGGATCATTTCAGCAAGCCATTATCGATATGGCTATTCCGACAGAAGTAGTAGCTTACGCCATAGACAATTCCAATAATCTCCAGATATTCAATCCAAACAATCCGATGCCTGTTTCAAAAACAGTAGCCGGACTGCAAACGGGTGAGAATATTTTAGGAATAGATTTCCGCCCTGCCAATGGACAGCTGTATGCTTTGGGAAGTTCAAGCAGGATTTATACCATTAATTTAGGAACCGGTGCTGCTACCGCTGTAGGAACTACTCCTTTTGCCACTTTACTGGCAGGAACTGATTTCGGATTTGATTTTAATCCAATGGTAGACAGAATCCGGGTAGTAAGCAACACGGGACAAAATCTCCGGTTGAATCCCAATGACGGAACTCTTGCAGCAACCGATATGGTTTTGAATCCGGGAACCCCGATGATCAGCGCGGCTGCTTATACGAATAATTTTGCTGGTGCCACCACCACTACTCTATTCGTAATTGATCATAATACAGATAAGCTGTATCAGCAAAATCCTCCCAACAACGGAACTTTGGTGGAAACAGGTTCTTTGGGAATCAATATTACTAATGCTAACGGTTTCGATATCGGAAGTATGAGCCAGAAAGCGTATTTAATGGCTTCAGTAGGAACCTCAACAAAACTTTATACCGTGAATATGACTTCCGGAGCTGCAACAGCAGTTTCAGACTATCCTAACGCTGTAAAAGCTTTTGCCGTAGGGTTAGGATTTTAAAAAGACTCATAATAATTATTTCGATACGAAGAAGCGCGGAAAACTCTGTTTTCCGCGCTTCGCTTACTATAGATAGAAGAAAAATTAAATTTGTTGAGACTTTTTGGTTCTGTTAAAAATCCAGAAGATAATCGGGAAGATAAGCAGCGTCAATACGGTTGCCGTTATTAATCCTCCGATAATCACGATGGCTAAAGGTTTTTGGGATTCCGAACCGATACCTGTAGACAATGCAGCAGGCATTAGACCAATAGAAGCCATAAGCGCTGTCATAATAACGGGACGTGTTCTGGATTTCACTCCGTTTAATATGGCATTATCTAAGGTGAGTCCATTCTTGACATTCTGATGGAACTCTGTAATCAGAATCACTCCGTTCTGGATACAGATTCCGAGCAGTGCAATCATTCCCACTCCGGCAGAGATTCCGAAATTCATTCTGGTCAAATGAAGGGCAATAATTCCACCGATCAGGGCAAAAGGTACATTCGCCAATACAAGTAATGAATCTTTCATATTTCCAAAAAGGATAAACAGCAAGAAGAAGATCCCTAAGATACTGATCGGAACCACCTGAGCCAGTCGGTGTGAAGCTCTCTGCTGGTTTTCGAACTGACCTGTCCATCCAATGGAATAGCCATCCGGAAGGTCTATATTGGCTACTTTTTTCTGAGCATCGGCAATCGTACTTCCCAAATCACGGTCACGGATTGAAAACTTCACCCCGATGTATCTTTTAATATCATCTCTGTAAATAAAAGCGGCTCCGTTATCTTTCACAATGGTACTGATCTCTTTCAGCGGAATCTTGGCACCATCCTGAGTAGGAACCATCAAAGAAGCAATATCATTTTCATCTTTTCTGTATTCCTGGGAATAGCGGAGACGAATCGGGAATTTCCTTTCACCATCGAACATTTCAGAGGCTGTTTTTCCTCCGAAAGCCATTTCCAGCACAGATTGTGCATCATCCGGCATCACTCCATAAGCCGCCATCTTATCTCTGTCCAGCACCACACTTACTTCCGGCTGTCCGATATTTTTAATGATCCCCGGATCTTTTACCCCGTTTACATCTTTAATCTGTTTTAAAACTTCTTCCGCCAGTTTATCCAAAGTTTCCAGATTGTCACCATAGATTTTAATACCGTTTTCGGCTTTGAAACCGGCTACCGCTTCTGCTACGTTATCTGAGATCGGCTGGGAATAGTTAAAGGTAATTCCCTGATAACTTCTGAGTTTTTTATCAATTTCCTCAATCAGTTCCTCATGGCTGATCTTTCTTTTCCATTCTTCTTTAGGCTTCAGATTGACGGCAAACTGTACAAATCCGAATCCGTTCGGGTCTGTTCCGTCATTACTTCTTCCGGTTTGGGCCAGAACATCTGTGACTTCTGAGAAGCTCATAATGTCTTTTTTTAACAGATCAGCTGTTTTCAACGATTCTTTTAATGAAGAGCTCATCGGCATTTCTGCGGTGATCCATAATGAACCTTCATTCAGCTGGGGTAAGAATTCCGTTCCTAAAAATTTTCCGGAGAAGATGGTAACCACCATAAAAGAAATGGCTACAATTAAGCTCATTTTTTTATGTTTAAAAGTATAGTTGAACCCTTTCAAAACAATTCTGTCCCAGAAATTCACAAACGGATTGTTTTTTTCTTTTACATTTTTATTCAGTAAAATATGGGAAAGAACGGGAACCAGCGTTAATGTAAATATCAAGGCTCCTATGAGGGCAAAACCTAAAGTAAATGCCAAAGGAGAGAACATTTTACCTTCTACTTTCTGGAAAGAGAAAATAGGAATCAGGGAAGTAATGATGATCAGTTTTGAAAAGAAGATGGCTTTACCCAAGCCTGTACCGGTCTGTTTGATCCAGCCTCCTTTTGCGAGTTTATTAAATTTTTCTGTCCCGTATTTATGGGCTTTATGATCGAGCATCACAAAGAGTCCTTCCACCATGACGACGGCTCCGTCAATAATAATCCCGAAATCTACCGCTCCTAATGAAAGCAGATTGGCACTCATCCCGGCCAGTTTTAAACATAAAAAGGCAAACAGCAAAGAAAGAGGAATAATGATGGATACAATAAGCGTTGTTCTCCAATCCGCCATAAAAATCAATACAATCACGGTCACCAGAATAATCCCTTCAATCAGGTTGTGCATTACCGTGTGCGTGGTAAAATCCATCAGATTATCACGGTCGTAGAATGTTACCATTTTAACATCTTTCGGAAGTACTTTTTCGTTGAGCTCTTTAATTTTGGCTTTTACGCCAACCAAAACTTCTCTCGGGTTCTCGCCTTTTCTCATGACAACGATTCCTTCCACCGTATCTTCATGCTGGTTAAGACCAGCCTGCCCTACTCTTGGCATTGAACTTTCGTGAACATCTGCTACATTCTTCACCAATACCGGATTGCCGCTGTCATTCTGAATGGTAATATTTCCGATATCTGCTACAGATTTTACAAGACCGATTCCTCTTACTACATAGGCCTGGCCGTTTTTCTCGATCACATCTCCTCCAACATTTAAATTGCTTTTGGTAACAGCATCGTATACCTGAAGCGGAGTAAGGTTATACTTGTCCAGAGCTCTCGGATCTATACTTAATTCGAATACTTTATCCTGTCCTCCGAAAACATTGATGTCTGCTACTCCGGGAACTCCTCTCAAAGCACGGTCTATCACCCAGTTTTGCAAGGTAAGCAGCTCTCTGGAATCTTTTGTTTTACTTTCCAGCGTATATCTGAAAATCTCCCCGGTAGGCCCGTAGGGTGGCTGAACTTCCGGATCCACCTCATCAGGAAGGCTTACGGTTCTTAATTGGTTATTCACCTGATTTCTGGCGAAAGTATCATCCACCCCGTCGTCGAAAAGAATTTTAACAATGGATAGACCAAACATCGTGGTACTTCTCACACTTGTTTTCTTCTGGACCGGGCTCATGGCCAATTCGATGGGCGTAGTGACAAAACGTTCCACTTCTTCTGCACTTCGTCCATTCCATTGGGTTATTATGACAATCTGGGTATTGGTAACATCGGGGAAAGCTTCAATGGGCATATTTTTGAAACTGATGAATCCCGCAATGGCCAGAATAGCTACCCAGATAAAGGTAAATGCTTTGTTTTTTAAGGAAAAAGCAATTATATTTTTAATGAATTTATTCATGATGGATTAAATTGATGACCTAAAAAAGCCGTTGAAAGAAATATTATTTTAATTGAACCATTAAGATTAAGAGCAGTTCAGATTTTAAGCTCGATTAAGGAAATATCTGAAGATATTTTTCAGCTTCCCTCTTATTATATCTGCTTGCAGATACTTAATTTTCCCTAACAGCTTAAATAACCTTAATGGTTTAAAATGTATTAACTATTTAAAGAGCGATAAATCAGCAGCTGGTTGTTGGTGATCACTTCTTCACCTTCAGAAAGTCCTCCTGCGATATAGGTGATATCTCCCACCTGTTTCAGAACTTTTATTTCTTTAACCTTTATATCGGTTCTGGATTTAAAGACTACCACGAAACTTCTGTTATCATCAAAAATCACAGCCTTTGAAGGAACAGTCAAAGCTGTACTGCTCTCCGAGCTCGATACTTTGATCGTCGCTTTACTTTCCGGAATCAGGAGACCGTTTGCATTGTCAAGAACTACCCTTGCCTGCATGGAATTGGTTTCCGGGTCAATAATTTTGAAAATTTTATCTATTCTTCCATCAAAGATTTTATCGGGATAAGACAGTGTGGACACCTGCGCTTTCATTCCGAGGCTTATTTTTTCAATGTCTGATTCATTTACGTTCATAATGGCCCATACATTGGTAGTATTGGCTACATCGAAAATATTTTCACTTCTGTCACTTCTCAGCTGCATGTCTTTGTTGATATTTTTCTGAACAATATATCCGCTGATAGGGGCAACAACACTGTAGATGTTTCCTTTTTTCACATTGTAAACCGTACTTACGGCTGTTGCTCTCTGCATCTGGTCCTGGGCCTTTTGCAATACGCTTCTGGCTTCAAGAACTTCTCTTTCCGTATTCAACTTGCCTTCATACATTTCTTTGGCTACACGCAGATTATTCTGGGCTACCACCAGATCTGTCTTTGCATCGCTTACATCTTTCTGAACTTCTGCCAGCTCTGTACTTCGGATAGTCGCCAGAACCTGTCCTTTTTTCACGTAATCGCCCAGCTCGGCATTGACGCTTAAAACATTCCCTCCTACGAGTGGATAAACATCAATATAACTGTTTTTATCGGCGGAAATTTTTCCATAAAAACTGTATTGGTCTTCTATGTTTTTTCTCTCGGCTTTTGCTAAGGAAATAGAGCTTAGCATGGTATTGCTCAGTTCAAAACCTTTTTTGGCCTTCGGGCTTGGTTGTTCCTCTTTTTTCGCACATGATAATAAAGACAGGGCTATCAGTACAGGGATTATATATTTTTTCATAGCTTAATAGAAGATTTTCGTTTGTATGAGTTGATTAAGTTGTTCTGCCGACTGCATGATTTCATTCTTCATATCATAGATCTGGAGAGCGGTTTGTCTGTAGCTGTCCATAAAATCTGTAAATTCTATAAGGTTCACGTTTCCTTTTCTGAAGTTTTTCAGCATTCCGTCATACACCAGTTCCATATTACTAAGGTCCGTGGTTTTGATTTCGGCAAGCTGATCGTATTGGGTTTTCCAGGTTTTGTAAGCAGCCTGAACTTTAGTTTCAAGATTCAGTTTCTGATAATCTGCATTTTTCTGGTTCTGCTGAATGGCATAATTGGCTTTTACTACATTTCCCTGATTGGCTTTCCACAGCGGAAGAGGAATTCCTACCATAAGATTCACTTCATTTTTGAAAGTTCCTCCGTTCTGGTCCCATCCGGCCCCTACGTTCAGGTCGGGTACATTCAGGGATTTCTGCCATTGTGCATATAGTTTACTGTTATCAATTAATTTCAGGAAATATTGATAGTCAGAATTATTTTCCAGTGCCTTTTTCTTTAATTCTTCTTCATCTCCGAAAGGCTGTGCGGCAAGAATATCTTTAGCATCTGTTTCGGAAAGCTGTGGTTCGATATCATCCGAAACTCCGGTAAGTACTTTTAAATTCTGTTCAAACTCAAGAATGTTCTTATTGATTCCCAGTTTATCATTATTAAGCTGGATCACCAGACTCTGCAGTCTTACTTCGTCTTTAAGAGAAACGTTTCCTTTGGCCGACTGTACGCGGTAAGCGCTTAGAAGATCATTCATGTATCCCAACTGCTTATTGGTATTCTCCAGTTTAAGCTTTTCATAATACAGATTGAAGTAAGCGGCGTGAAGCTGGGTTCTGAGATCTACCAAAAGTTGTGAAAACTGAAGCTGGGCAAGTTCTTTGTTTGATTTTGCGAACGCAATTTCATTTTTCTTTTTCCCACCCATATAAATCAGCTGGGTGATCTCCGCTCCTTTGGCCTGGCCTATATCAAAAACTTTCTTACCTTCCGGATTATAGGCATTGATCTGCCCGCTCAGTTGTGGAAGTTCCCAGATTTTTGCCTGCAGAATATCTGCATCCGCCATATTGATATTGTATTGTTCTGCAAGCAGCTGAAGATTGTTTTTTTGAAATGCCTCTTCACAGTCTGAAAGCGACATTTGCTGCTGCGCTGCCATGAATGAGGAAATGGCAATAAACAGCCCTGCAATTTTGTTCATGATTTTCTTTTTAAAATACAAAATTGCCTTTATACGATTAAAACGAACTTAAAGAACCCTTAAAAAAAAATTAAATTTCCCATGAATACTGATATTTCGGAAGATCGTCTCTTTCATCAACCCTACTTATTTATTCCCTGCTTGTTGAATTTTTATGTTAAATTCAATCTTTGGTTTAACGAAAAAAAGTACAAAATCTGTAAGAATAGGGATTGAAATCAAAACCTATATTAAACAATCGTTTAACACATTGAAATAATCAAGTGGTATGATATGAAATAAATATGTTTTAAAGAAATTAAGACTGTTTAGCGAAAATCACACTAAACTTATTGATATATTCCGCCGGAGAAGAATACCCAATTTTTGCACCGTGATATTCAAGGATTCTTTTAACAATACGAAGCCCGAGACCTGATCCTGAAATATGCTGGGAATTGTTTCCTCTCATAAAAGCTTCAAACAACTTAGCCTGTTCTTCTTCCGGAATGGTTTCTCCGTGGGAAATAACGTCCACCGTAAGCATATCGCTGGTTTCAGTGATCAAAACATCCACTTCCACATCATCCGAATATACTGCCGCATTTTTGAACAGGTTGATAAAGACAATAACCAACAGGGAATGGATACCTGCTATCGTCAAAAGACCGTTTTCCGAAGTGTCCTCTGAAATTAGAAAATCCAGCTTCAGAGCAGGGTAACTTTTTTCCACCGCTTCGAAAGCTTCAAAAATAACTTCATCAATTCTTACTTCCTCATAAATACTCTGGATATTTTCCTTGTCGAATTTAGTCAGAAGCAAAAGGGAATTGGTAAGGTCGGACAGCTGATAAACATCCCGCTGAATCTGTTTTAAAGAAGAAAGGGTATCAGGAGAATGTTCTCCAAATTTAATCAGGTTTTCCAACTGAAACGCCATCCTTGTGATCGGGGTCCTGATTTCGTGGGAAGCACTGGCCGTAAAATCTTTCTGAGACTGAAAAACATCATCCAGCCTTGCAATCATGGTATTAAAGGATTTCGCAAGAACGTTGATCTCATCATTGGATTCCTGGACGGGAATCTGCGTTGTCAGTTTATGGGCTGTCACTTCTGAGATTTCGGTATTCAGATCTTCCAGAGGACGCAGAAACTGCCCCATAAAATAGTAGCTGAAAAAGCCGATCAGAAGCGTACTCATCACATAAGCCGTGATCAGAAGGTATTTAAGGTACTCCAGCTTTGATTTTCCATTGGTATCTAACGCACTGGTCAGGATGTAATAGTTCTCCCCATTGATATTTCTGAGAGCAGCATAAATCTCGGGAACGGTTTTTTCCGTGTAGATGATTTTCTTTTCATCAAGCTCTTTAAGAAGAACGCTGTCCCAGGTTACATTGCGATCCTTAATGGTACTGTAGATTAATTCTTTTTCGCTGTTAAAAATCAAGATGGTTTCATTGAGAAGGATATTATCTGAGTTTTCGTTAAAGAATATGGGTGCTTCTTCTTCAAAATCTTTAGACTTTGAAATAAAATGGGAAGTAAATTCCAGACGCTGTCTGAATCTTTCTTTGAACTCATCCCTTCTGAAATCGTTAAAAGACAGATAAATCACGGCCATCACCATTGCAAAAAGCAAGGAAAAAGCAACACTGATTGTTAATGCTATCTTTCTTTTTAAAGTCATCTACAGCGGACTTAGGTAATATCCGAAACCTGAACGGGTGTGGATAAGTTTAACTTTGAAATCTTTATCAATCTTTTTTCTTAAAAAATTGATGTACACTTCTACAGTATTGGTATTGGTATTGAAATTATGTTCCCATACATGTTCTGTAATCTGTTGCTTGGAAACAGTTCTCCCCTGTGCTTCGGCGAGATAGGCCAACAACTGAAATTCTTTCAGAGTAAGGGCTATTTCGTTACCGGCTCTGTAGACTTTCTGCTCGGTTTTGTTAATAATAAGATCATCTATCCTGATAATATCCTGATCGGTAGCATCGGAAGGTGCTTTTCTCCTCAACAGTGAATTCATTCTCAGCAGCAGCTCTTCAAACTGGAAGGGTTTCACCAGATAGTCATCCGCCAGTCTTGTGAAGGCATCTTTTTTATCGGAGATATCTCCATAGGCGGAGATGATGATGATAGGTGTATTTTTATCGAAAGAACGGATGGTCTGGCATACGTCCAGCCCGTTTATTTTTGGGACGTTAATATCCAGCAGATACAGGTCGTAGGTATTGTTTTTAATCTGGCGGAGAAAGGTTTCTCCATCATAGATTTTATCACAGGTAAAATGGTTGGATTCCAGGAAACGGCAAAGTTCCGCAGAAAGAATGAGGTCGTCTTCCAATAAAAGAATATTCATCAAAATCTTATTTTATACGAATTTAACAAAAAAATTATGTTCCTGTGTCATTACTTAAAAGCAGATGAAAAGATTTAATTAAATTTTAAGCCGAACTTCCTTATAAGAATTGGTTCCCTAGAAAAGCTTTTTTCACACAAAGTTCAATTTTAATTACATACAATATAATGGAAGTAAAGAAAGGAGTCCATTTCATTGGTTCTGAAAAAGGGGATGGATATATAATAATTTGAAATTTCAAGCAGATTAATCAGATGATACAGATTCTTACTTTTATAATCTATTCTATCCTGTAATCCGTGTAAGCATTTAGTTTTTTTGTTTAGCTCACAACTTTCTGTGCCTGATTCATTATTCTTAGGGAAACTTTCGGGCAAAAAAAAATCCCGAAATAAATCCGGGAAATTTTGAGAGCCAACTACGGGACTTGAACCCGTGACCTCTTCCTTACCAAGGAAGCACTCTACCGCTGAGCTAAGTCGGCACTAACTAAAAAAATCACACTGATTAGCATGATTTTATTTGAGCGGAAGACGGGGGTCGAACCCGCGACATTCAGCTTGGAAGGCTGACGCTCTACCAACTGAGCTACTTCCGCAATTTTGTTTCCAAAATTATTGGTAACGCTGTGCAAATCTAGGAAAAATCCTTTAGATACACAAGATTTTTATTAATATAAAATGTGGGGAGAGCAGGATTCGAACCTACGAAGCCGAAGCAACTGAGTTACAGTCAGTCCCATTTAGCCACTCTGGAATCTCCCCTCATGTTTATATTAAAATTGAGCCTCCAGAGGGATTCGAACCCACGACCCCGAGATTACAAATCACGTGCTCTGGCCAACTGAGCTATGGAGGCAATTTTAAAAAGTGAACTGAATACTTTAGAGAAAATCTACTCTACGTTTTTCAGCTGTGAAAAAAAAATCACCCTCAGACAGAGTGATACTTTTTGAGCGGAAGACGGGGGTCGAACCCGCGACATTCAGCTTGGAAGGCTGACGCTCTACCAACTGAGCTACTTCCGCAATTTTGTTTCCAAAATTATTGGTAACGCTGTGCAAATCTAGGAAAAATCCTTTAGATACACAAGTTTTTTTCATAATATAAAATGTGGGGAGAGCAGGATTCGAACCTACGAAGCCGAAGCAACTGAGTTACAGTCAGTCCCATTTAGCCACTCTGGAATCTCCCCTCATGTTTATATTAAAAAGAGCCTCCAGAGGGATTCGAACCCACGACCCCGAGATTACAAATCACGTGCTCTGGCCAACTGAGCTATGGAGGCAAATATAAAAAAGAATTCAAAAGATCGCTGTTCCCTTTTTGCGAGTGCAAATATAGAACGGATTTTTTGAATTCTCAAACTTTTTTATGACTTTTTTTATCTTTTTTTCTTACGCCATCTCTTTTTTCTTGATTAGTAGCTTTTTAGCTGTATCAACACAAAGGTCTAAACTTTCTTCAAAACTTTCGGATGTCTTTTTTACAACGATATCGTCACCCGGGACCGCTAAAATAAGTTCAGCTACTTTATTGCTTTTATCTGAGTTATTTTCAACTTTTAAGAAAACCTTGCACTCCTGAATTTTATCATAGAAGGTTTCCAACTTGCTTACTTTTTTGTCAATGTGTGATTCCAGTGGTTCGTGTGGAGTTAAACCAATTGATTGAACTGTGATCTTCATAATTCTTCTTTTTTAGATGCTCTTGGATGAGCCTGATTAAACACTTTTTTCAATTGTTCAATATTGGCATTCGTATAGACTTGAGTACTGGCAAGACTTGAATGCCCTAATATTTTTTTTACTTTGGAGATCTCCGCCCCATTATCCAAAACATGCGTAGCAAAACTATGCCGAAGGATGTGAGGACTTCTTTTTTCTTTCGTTGTTACCAGACTAAGGTACTTATTAACTACCACATAAACAAATTTTTCGGAGAGTTTTTTACCCTTTTTGTTCACAAAAAAATATGATTGATGTTGGCTTTCGGGTTGCCTTATTTCCAGATAACTTCTGAGCAGATCTGAAAGGTCTTGAGAAATAGGAATAAAGCGTTCTTTATTTCCTTTTCCTATTACCTTCAACTCATTTCCGCCTAAATTAACATACTCAAACATCAGGCCACAAAGCTCTGCTTTACGAATTCCTGTCTGGTATAAAACCTCAACAATGCACTTTTCGAGAATATCGCAGTGCTCTGCAAGAACACGATTGCTGAGTGTCTGCATTTCTTCCTGAGAGATAGGGATCTGTTTTTCAGCATAAAACTTAAGTGAGGAGATGCTTTCTGCGGGTGAAACTTTGATCTCCCCTAATTTTAAAAGAAATAAATAAAAACTTCTCAGGGAAGATAATTTTCTGTTGATACTTCTTTTTGAAATGTTGTTTTCACTTAGTTCTACGATAAAATTTCTGAGGACTTTTTTGTCTGCTTTGGAAATATCTTCCGATCCTTCTGTTTTGAGATAGAAATGAGAAAAATCGTCAAGGTCTTTTTTGTAGCTTGTAATGGTATGAGGAGAATACCTCTTTTCGAATTGTAAATATTCTAAATACTTATCTAACATCACTTAGGGTATAAAAACAAAAATTCACCTCTCAAATATACGAATATTTAAGAAGTGAATTTAGTATGTGGTTAAGAAAAATCTTAAGCCTGCTCTTCTTTGCTAAGCCCTCTCTGTTTGTGAGCGGCTTTCAGTCTAGCTTGTCTTAAAGTTACAGAAGGCTTAATAAACTGTTGTCTAGCTCTTAATTGACGAACTGTACCTGTTTTATCAAATTTTCTTTTATATTTTTTTAAAGCTCTGTCGATGGATTCCCCATCTTTTACTGGAATTATTAACATATTTTACATCTCATTTTGGATTGCAAAGTTAACATTTTTTCATTAATCCACAAATTATATTGTTTAAAAATAATTTTCCTGATACTATTTCAACTTAATCAATTATTAAAACAACGATCCAATAAGTGAAATTAACATATTTCATTTATAATTTTAACTAAAAATAGAATTTTAATTAAAGTAAACGCGGTTTTAATTACGATAAACTTATTTTAACTAGATTTGTGATTATTAAAATCCTAAAAACCAGACTGCTATGAAAACCCTGAAAATGAATCTTTTTTTAACAACCTTCTCCTTACCCCATTAGAAAAGCTTTTCTTTTCATTTTCTCTTCATTCAGCATAGAAATAATTTTTTCTTTATACCCCCTTATTAATTATGGCAAGAAAACTACTCTTTCTCTTTTTATTTATACTTTATCAGTCTTTATCCGCTCAGGAAGACTGCAATTCCGCTATTACTGTATGTGGAAATTCCAATATCAACTATACCCCATCCGGTATTGGAAATATTAACGAAAATGTTGGCGGATGCCTGTCGGGAGAACATCATTCCGTCTGGTACAAGTTCACTATTGCAACTAGCGGCACACTCACCTTCAATCTTACCCCAACCGGACCTGTGGATTATGACTGGGCAATTTATGGTCCCAATGCAACCTGTAATAATCTGGGATTTCCTATCCGTTGTAATGCTTCCGGTGCATTGACAAGTACCGGCATGAATATGACGAACACGAATACAACATCGGCCGGCGGAAATACGGATCCTTACTGCAGATACATGGATGTAGTAGCGGGACAGACTTATTATCTGTATTTGGACAACTGGTCGCCTACTGTCTTTACATTTAATTTAACGTGGGGAGGAACAGCTACTTTTGTTTCACCTTTCAATAATTCAACGGCAGCACCGAATCCGTTCATTCCACCGGGAAATCCAGGAAACGGAGCCAACGCACCAAGAGAAATCAGCATTTGCGGACCGACTGCACTTTATGATTTCAGCACTTTATCCGCAGGAATATTAAACGGGAACCCAAATTTTACCGTTACTTATTTCAACAATGCCAATAATGCTGCAACGGGAACAAATCCTATTACAACTCCGGTTACCGTCAATACAACCAACACTTATTATTACAGCATTAATTATCATGACCCCAATAACACGGGCAGTACAATCAATAGCTGTAAGCAGACAAATGCTATTGTATTTAAAGATAAGAGTATTACTTCTGTTATCACCCCATCGGCAACCGTTTTGTGCCCGGGTGGAAACATCACCTTAACTTCTAATAATGCTACCGGAAACACCTGGTCTACAGGTGCAGCAACACAAACTATCACTGTAACAACTCCCGGAATCTACACTTTAACGAGCACCAACGGAACCTGCACAAGCACACCCGTTTCCGTTACCATCACTCAGGATACTGATCCCAATGTAGATATCACAGGAAATTTAGTACTCTGTGAATCAACCTCAACACAACTTACCGCTTCTTCAAACGGAGCTGGAAATACATACACATGGTCTACCGGTGCAGCAGGAAACACTATTTCGCCTACCGCTCCAGGAATTTATACCGTAACGGTAAAAACACCTGCCAACTGCCAGTACACCAAATCTGTAACGGTAACACAGGGCGAAGTTCCGGCAGTTCAGAATTCAAGTCTAAGCGAGTGTTCTAATACCACTACGGCTGTTTTTAACCTTACTTCAGCACAACCCAATATCAGCACCACTGCCAATGTAAGTTTTGATTATTACGCCAACCAGGCAGATGCAATTGCAGGCAATACGAATACTATCGCTAATCCTACGGCTTATACTTCCGGAAATACTACAGTTTATGTACGGGTAAAATCTTCAACCTGCTTTAAAGTTGCTGAATTACAACTCAGCATTACTCAAGCTGTAACTCCTACCATTACGCCATCTTCTACAACGATATGCTTTGGAGGAAACGTTACTTTAACGTCCAGCAGCACTACAGGAAATACCTGGTCTACAGGAGCCACAACACAGACCATCACTGTAACCGCTGCCGGAACTTATACTTTAACGGCAACGAGTGGCACATGCACAAGTGCCCAAACCGCTGTTACCATTACCCAAGAGACTGATCCCAATGTAGATATCACAGGAAATCTACTACTTTGCGATGCAGCCAACACCCAACTGACCGCTTCTTCAAGCGGAGCAGGAAATACGTACACCTGGTCCACAGGAGCGGCAGGAAATACCATTTCACCTACAGCTCCCGGAATTTACACCGTAACTGTAAAAACACCCGCCAACTGCGAATACACCAAGTCTGTAACCGTTACACAAGGTGTAGTTCCTGCTATTCAGAATGCGAATTTGAGTGAGTGCTCCAATTCAGCTACGGCTACTTTTAATCTTACTTCAGCACAACCCAATATCAGTACCACAGCGAATGTGAGCTTTGATTATTATTTAAATCAAGCAGATGCTCTAGCAGGCAATACGAATACCATTGCCAATCCAACAGCTTATACATCAGGAAATACAACGGTTTATGTACGGGTGAAATCTTCAACCTGCTTCAAGGTTGCTGAATTACAGCTTGCCGTTACCCAATTTCCGGTGCCTACCATAACAGCATCATCTATGACGATATGCTTTGGAGGAAATGTGACTCTAACTTCCAGCAATGCTACCGGAAACACTTGGTCTACAGGAGCTACAACACAAACGATAACCATTACAGCACCGGGGACTTATACTTTAACAGGCTCAAGCGGAGCATGCTCCAGTACTCCGGCGTCTATAACAATTTCTGCAGAAAACGATCCGAATGTAGGCATTACAGGAAATCTTACTTTCTGCCAGGGTTCTGCAACCGTTCTGACTGCTTCTGCACAAGGAGCCGGAAATACATTCACATGGTCAAACGGGGTTAATGGAGCTGCCAACAACGTTAACGCGCCCGGCAACTATACTGTTACCGTTACTACTCCTGCGGGATGTCAATATCAAAAATCGGTTACGGTAGTTATGGATGCCGCTATTATTGTTAATATTGCACCTCCCGCACAGATCACCTGCACCAATGCACAGGTTACCTTAAATGCAACCGACTCCATTTATTTACCAGGCTCTACATTTGCCTGGGTTGCTTCCAATGGAGGTGTCATTGTTTCAGGGGCTAATACGCTAAATCCTGTAGTAAGCAATGACGGAACCTATACTCTTACTATTACCAGCCCAACTCCTTTAGGTTGTGTAGCGCAAGCCTCCGTCAATGTTATAAAAAACACCACTCCTCCTGTGATTACTGTCACTTCTCCTAAACTGACCATCTGTCTTGGAGAATCTGTAACTCTTACCGCAGCCGGTGCAGCAACTTACACCTGGACAGGGCTAGCAGGAAATGGAAATACCCAGACTGTTTCACCTACCACCACAACAACTTATTCCGTAACGGGAACAGGAGCCAATGGATGTCCTGCTCAGGCTCCTGCGAATATTACCATTACCGTAGTTCCTGAAATAGTTTCCACATTACGGGATATTGAAATCTGTAAGGGTGACAAATCAATACTGGATGCAGGACCAGGGCCGAACTATACTTATTTATGGAGTACCGGAGCCAACACAAGAACCATCAACGTGGAGCTTGAAGGAATTTACAGCGTAACCATAAGCAACGGAGTATGTTCAAAGGTATTTACCGCCACTGTAAAATACATTGTGACTCCTGAAATTTTAAATATTGTTTTTAAAGACAATACATTAACGATCAATATAAAAAACAGCGGAAATCTTCCTGCCGAATATTCTATTGACGGGGGCCTCACCTGGCAGTCATCGAATATATTCACCAATGTTCTCAGAAACACTCAATACCCTATTAAAGTAAGGAACAGAGGCGCATTGTGCGAAACAAACACCACTTACTACACCTTCTTTATGGCGAATGTAATCACTCCGAACAGCGATGGTAAGAATGACGTCATTGACTTCAGCGAGATCAGTAAATATGGAAATTTCCAGGGAAGCATATTTGACAAGTATGGAAAATCCGTTTTCAAAGTCACTACCAAAACACCTATCTGGGACGGAAAATACCTGAGCAGACCTCTTCCTTCCGATACGTATTGGTACAGATTATTCTGGGAAGACAAAATCAGTAAAAAACCGGTAGAAATATCGGGATGGATCTTACTAAAAAACAGGGACTAATACATCTTCATCTGCCGGCCATAGTATAGCCGGCAGTTTTTATTACAGCTCTAATATTCAACAGCACCCCATTCCATTATTTTTTTAAAGCAAATGGTGAGATTCGCTGTATTTAAACAAAAAAGTCTATCTTTGCATTCACTTTATTCATGGGGTTGACTGGTTTCGACAGCAAGATCAATGGGTAAGTAAGCATGCAGAGAACCGTAGCGCGATCTCTTTAATCCCTTGCTACACAACTTTAACTGGCAACGAAGAGTTCGCTCTTGCAGCTTAATATCGAAGTATAGTAGATCAAGCGTTTTCCTGAAGATAGTAAGGAAGCAAGATATCTCACAAATGCTCTGTTCTGCGGCGTTTGATCCTGAGATATAGGAATGCGGGAATAAGGTTTCAGATGCTTTGGCTGGAACTCGAAAATTTCAGAAGATAAGCTGGAAGTTGGGTGTCTGCCCTCTGCCTTCAGTCGAAAATCAATGGTAGAATAAGCATGTAGAAGGCTTATGTATTGCTTGTTTGGACGAGGGTTCGAATCCCTCCAACTCCACCGAGATGAAAGGTTGTAAAACCTTTTGAAATCTAAAAACCCTTTATATCAAAGATATAGAGGGTTTTTTATAAGTAGTTTACTTCCATTAGACATCACTTTGGTGGTTACATTGGTGGCAGCAAGTAATTTTAAACTAAAAAAGATCGTAATAATATGTTTAATTTTAAACTATCACGAGTTAGATGTTGATCCCAAACCGTTTCAATTTTCTTATTGATTCGTAGGCTTTCATCAAAGACTGTTCTTTTATCTGATCATTTTTCACCAATGTGGATTGTATAGATTTTATATTACTTAATTCAGGAATCGTAAAAATATTGGTTTGATTTGCCAAATCAATTATCTTTTTCCAATCATCTTTTGACAGAAGTCTTAATCGGTCAAACATAAATTTTATTTCTACGGATTCTTGATTTTCAAATTTTGACAAAGACTTCATTTCCTCATAAAACGATGGATTTTCTGATAAGAACTGAATGACTTTTCTACCAACTGTTATATCTCTTGGCAGAAGGTTTTTATTTCTTTGAATATTTTTTAAAACTTCTTCAACTGAATTTCTAATGAAACCATCCAAGGAATTACTCCCGAGATATATAAACAAACCATCCCAAAACTTTAAACCAAATTTGTGAATTTCACTAACAATAAAAAGTCTATTTTCTTCATCGTTGGTATCCGCTTCCTTCTCATTTTCTCTATTTTCTTTTTCTTCAGGTGAAATTAAATAATCCGCAACAATTTTCTTTAAATCTTCGTTATAAGGCGAGTCTTTCAATTTATTCCAAGAAGATTCTCTTTTTGCATATTCGGAAATCAAACTGTTGTTAGCTTCCCTAATCAAATGATCATACACAAAAACAAGAAGTTTTTTGAAATGATTTATGAGAACATCATCCATTTTCTGATCCTCGTAAATTTTCCATAAATCTAATCGATTATCTGTGAGATAGTGAAAATACGAAATTGTGTAAGCTACTGTAAAAGATTTCAAATTGGTATCTCCAATTGCATCAACATTCTTTCGACCGAATAATTTATCAACGGATCTGAATAAAACAGCATTAGCAATTAGTTTTTTGTATAGATTTTCGCCAGGCAATTTATTTTTACTGACCAATATGTTTATTTTTTTTGTAAAATGGATGAAATTCTTTTGTGAACCTTGAGATACAAAATACGGTTCCAATTCCCAGAGATTTATAAACTTGGCCACATCAGATTTTACAAATTTCAGTTGAGATGGATTTTGTTCTTTAAATTTCTTTTGCTGGCTGAGTGTTTGCTTATTCAGCGTTTCACGATACTGCCCATTTGCCCGTTCAAAAAACCATAGAAGTGATTGATTTTTGTTCTGGGGATTTACCACATATTTCTTCCTTGATAAATTTTCAATCTGAACAAAATAAGGGTTGTTAGATGATAAATCCAGTTCAGAAACTTTATTCTGACTATTAGCATAACGTGAGATATTAGGAACTTCAATATTTTTCTGTTCCTTATCTTTGATAACAGTGAGCTTCATCTGAACAAAAATCTTACTCAAATCCGCTTCCTTATATTTTTTTTGAGTATGATATAGGGAAGCTGTTGTTTGTCCGCCGTTTACTATCTGAAAATCGTTCAGTCGGGTAATTATCATTTGCCCGTCGACTGATTGTGTTACCACACTTTCAGCTGTAGCAGTAATCCCATTGTTATAAGGAAGAAACATTTGGGGTTTTGCACGAATAGTATCCCGAATTCCTTTGTTGAATTTACCGGCTTGACCTAAAAAAGCACGAACGTTACTTTCCAACAATTCATTTGAAAATTCTTTATACAAATTGGCTAAAACTTCACCAGGAACTATTGCCAAATAGCAATCATACATTTCGTCGATGCTCGGAACCTGCAGACATTGCAACCCCTTTCCTTCATCAGTAAATTTCTCAAACTCAATTTCTATCGGTTCGTGGACACTGTTAGTTTCGTTTATTTTAAACAATCTTGCAATATCCCAAGTGTGGACAAAAACATCAACATCAACACCTTTGATCTCTATTCTGTTTTTTTCTATTTCTGAGAAGCCATTTACAAGAAGATAAATATTAATTCTGTCAAAATCTTTCCCTTGCTTTTCAATTATTTTAATTAATTCGTGTAGCTCCGAATGAGAATGGTCTATGTAATTTATATGTCGTTTATAAGCATCATTTATAAATTTCTTTATTTGATTGATAGTTCTATCATAAACGCTACTGTCATTAAAACTATAACCATAATCATCGTTTCTGAAATTCGTTATAAACAAATCTAAAGTCTCAAAATACGTTTTATTATTTTCATCTTTAAATTGATCCTTTAAGCAATAACCGTTGATTTTCCAATCGATTCCTCCTTTACTATTTGGATGAATATAAGACAAAACTCTTGCGCCCTCAGACTTTCCGATAGATTCAAAAACTTCAATGCAATATTCTGTAAATTTATCTTCAAAACTAGCTCCTTCTCCGTCTGAATAAACCAATGAAGCCACGTCAGATTTTAATTCATCAATGTAATTTTGTAATGCTTTTTCCATTCATTAAATGTTTTTGATAATATCTTCCATTTCTACTGCAAAATTTTCTACAGCGGAAAGTTCGATAAAGTAAGAGGTGTTGTAAATACCTAGCGGAAGGTGACTTTTTATGATTTTCGGGAATTGTTCTGATACTGAATAAGAATGTATTTTCTTTAAAGAATACATTTTGTTGTAATGTTCTTTATCGCCATCAAAATATCCCAAAAGCATTAGCCTTTCATTGAAAAATTTGAGTTCATCAATGTTTGCAACCAGTTTTTGTTGAGTCTGGCCGATTAAAGAATTAAGTGTAAAACCGTTTTCTTTTACATCTTCCACTGTGTATAAAATCAAAAACAATTCGTTCAGACTTTGAGTGTCTAATTGTCTTTCATTGGTAATTTTCAGTTTTGGATATTTTGAAGAAGTAAGTTTTATTTCAACTCCTGTTGCTCCAAAAACAAAATCTTTGTCTTCAAAATCGGGTCCTGTCCAAGCGTTCAAAATGGCCGAGGACGATTTATCATCTAAAAGTTGATTAATGAAAAGTAATTCTCCTATCAAACCTTTCTGTTGCTCAATGCTTAAACCATTAAAACTAATTTTATCAAAAAGTTTCTTCCATTTTGAAATAACATTCAGCGTTTTTGTAACTGCTTCATTTTCCGTCACACTTTCCGCAATATCTTCCAGAACATTTTGGATGAACAATGAGAAAATATCTTTTAAATCACTGTCTAATAAATAGATATTCAGTTCGCAAAAATCTTCAGTTTCAACTGGAAAAATCTCAACACTTTTAAAACGATAATTTTTCAGTTCTGGAATTTCCACATTTTTGGAAACAGACATTATGTACAAATGCTGACCTGTGATGTGATTGGTTGCGGCGTAGCAATTGAGATGCAGAATATCTACAATTCTTGTTTTTATAATGATGTCGCCCGTTGGCTTTTGCGTTTCCCAAATTGATTTTATGTTAACCATATCTATTCGTTATCATTATTTGGAGAATCATCGTCTTCTTGTGGGTCCTCATCAAAACCGTCAAAAATCGTCGTGGTGTACGAAGTTTTCACTTCGTTTTCAATCTTTGGAAAGTGAAGACTGTAGCCAATTATTGGAATTCCGTTATTTACATTTGGTGTTGCTCTTTCGTCTAAGGCATAAATTAAAAGCAAGCCTTTTTTCTCAGAAGCTCTCTGTTCTTTTATTTCCTTATTTTTTTTCAATCTATTTATTGATAAATCCACTTGTCTGTCTTTCAGATCATCAATTTGATTTTTGGCAATTAAATAATAATCACTTGCTCGTGTTATTTTAGGCTGGTTACGGACACTGCATCCTAATGTAATTGATTCATTATTAAAATGTAAATCATATGTCATCACATCTTCTTTTTCTTGTCTTTCATTTAAAGGCGTATTTCCAACGTAATCGATAAATACTTTTTCATCTGTATTAGAAACAATACAAACATTCCATTCACTTATATTATTATTTTTAGATTGAGCTTTAATATAATCGCTCAATGTTGCATTTCTAATACTTGGTTGTTCAATTTTGAAAGCATCAATAAAATCGCAAATTGGGTCAATTTCAAGATTGGGATAAAATAAATATCTGATTTTACCTCTACTCTCCTTTCTGTTTTCAGCCGCAGGAAATCCGATAACAGAGATTAAATTATTAAGTGCTTTAAAATTGTTTTCAATTGTCGATTTCATTTTCAACAATTGATAAGTTTGTGGGTTAGTTCCAGAGAATGAAATTTCAATATTCGTAGAGAAATTGAGTTTTGCCAAACTCGTAATCGTCATCAAACCGTGATGATTTCTAACCTTTAATCTAAAATCTTTAGGGCGTTGATGCGAAGCGGTCATTTCATCAAAATCATTTCGCATCTCTTCGGTTGCCATTGTGATGTGATTGAACCATTCAAAAATCTGTTCGGTCGTGTACAGTCTGCATAAATCAACATAACCAGGGCGATAACCAAACCAACGCCCCATCTGCATAAGAGAATCGTACATTTTTGTAGTTCGTAAATAATAACTGACAGACAATCCCTCCAGGGTAATTCCTCTTGATAACCTGCTTCCTCCAACAGCAATTACTGACAAACCATTATCGTGTCTGTTGTAATCAATTTCCTCAATATTGTGATACTCTAAATTGGTTGTAGAACGAGTTCCATGAACAGAACGAACATCAATTTTCGAAACTGCCTTTTTCAGCTCACCTTTTATTTCCTCCCAAGAATGTTGCTTAATTCTGATGTCTTTGTAATCTAAATTTTCTAAAACATTGTCTGTTGTTGGAACAAAATCTGTTTCATATAATTCCTTCAGTTCTTGTAAAATTCCTTCATCTTCGCTCCTAATTTTATTTGCATACTCTTTCGTCTTTTCATTCACTAAAGAAGCAACTCTGTCGATCCATTTTACTAATAAGGCAACATGAACAAGCATTGAATTATGTTTGTTTTCGTGTCCTCTTAATCTGCGGATTGCACAAGTAAGAATGAAAGATTTTATAGCTTTTTCTAAACTTCCCGGAAGGTATTCTGGTAAGTCTTCTTTATTGAATTTGTTTATAGTTCTGAAAAACGGTGGGTCAAAATCATCAATCGCTCTGAAAATATCCAAAGCTTCTTTTTCTTCTCCATCCGGATTTTCAAATCCAAATATTTTTGCAGCACCGATGTAATTTGTTGGTGCTTTTATATTAATAATAAAATCTCGTGGAAATAAATCTTCTCCAATTTTATACTCTTTATTTTTTACAATGGTCATTAATTCATCCTTGTGTTCTTGCGAAATAAACAAATTTGCATAAGGTGTAGCTGTATAACCAATGAACGTATTTTGGTTAAATAAATTCAGTAATGTTCTGATTAATTTATTTATAGTTTTGATATCCTCGATGCTTTTACTTGCATTTACTGAGGCAGCATCGGCTTCGTCGTCAATTATTAATACCGGAACATCAAACAATTTTGGCGAACCATCAATAATTTTCGCATTGACATCTTTAGAAAACCAATCAATAAGATTTTCAAGAATACTTTTATTTTTTTTGATGACAAAAACTACCGGATTTTTTCCGATTGGAATGTTTAATCTATTCGCAACGGATTGGCTAAAATCTCCCTCGTCTCCAGTTTTGTAGTAAGAGGACGTTAAAGAATAAATATCTGTATCGACATTAATTTTCCCAACGCCAATAATTTTGTTTTGGTTTTCTCTGATGAATGCAGAACTGTTCCTGCCGATATAACCGGAATCAATCCTTTCCTGAGTCTGTCTTCTAAGTGAACTGATTGTTCCTGCAATTACAATAATTACTTTATAACCAGCATCTGTTGCTTTATTAATTAAACCGACATAATTTGAAGTTTTACCAGACTGTACGTGACCAACTACCATTCCTCTTCTGTCCCACGAACCTTCTTTTTTTGGATTTACACATTTATCCAAAATTTTATCTGTGAAATCATCCAAATCATTTACAGGAAACGAGGGATCGTTTTTTTGCATATCCAATTTGTACCTATTCCATAATTCAAAGTCGATATGTGCTTTTTCTTCTTTGAGCCAAGGCGTAATTTCGTCGGATAATATTGTTATCTCTCCTTTGCCAATACTAAAATCCGCACGAAGAATTTCAAATAATTCATCTTCATCAAACATTTGTCCTTCAACAATATTCATTGCTTTGGTTTTCTCAATTATATTCAACAATACTTCATCAGTAATTTCTCCTTGATGTAGAGATAGTAAAGTATGCGATATTGCTCTTGCTGATTGCAGTAATGTACTCATTTCAAATAGTCATTGATTAGTGGAAATAAATTAAATGGTGTCGAAGACATAATTTGTTGCCTGGCTAAAGATTCTGGAATACCTTGTTGAATATATATATTATATAATTCAACAGCTAAGTTCAGTAAATCATCACTCGGAGTTTCTGAATGTTTTTCTAATTCGTGAAAAGCGGGATCTTCATTCTGGTTGTTTAATATTAATTCAACAGGAACATTTTCTTCGAGAAGTTTCAAAGCCTTTGACATTAACTTATTATTGTCCGTCAGCAGTGAATTAATTATCGGATGTTTTCTATTGATTTTGTATTTCTTTATTCCTTCTCTTGTAATTTCATCCTTCCATAAAGGCTCAAAATTTGAATTCGAGATTTTACGTACCTTTTTTTGTCCTCGCCAGTTATAGATTTTAGCAGATTTCATGATCGCCATTTTCGCAATCCTTAAAAGCTCCCGTCTAATTTCGATCGGTGGTGTTGCAGTAGATTTTTTTATATCAAGATTCCAATTAAAATCGCTTGAATTTGAAAAATTGACTGCTATTCTTGCAAGTTTTGCATAATCTCTTTTCTTCTCCAATCCTAACCAATCGCCAGCAACTAATAATCTGTCTCCACGATATACATAAAATCCCTGTTGCTGAAACCAACCAAGAGGGCCGCCTGTTTTATCATAATCTTCCTTGCCAATTTCAGACATATGAGGTAAAATAAAGTAAGTAACTTCTACATTGTCAAATTTTTCAGGTAATCCCATTTCAGGCTTTGGATCGAGATTCAATAAAAAAGGATTGTATGCTTCAATTTCTTCATTCTGAAAAAATATTTTTATTCTTTTACTTTCAATAAATTTATGAAAAACCAAACTTAAATGTTCTCGCACATTTTCCATTTCTTGGTAAAAAGCATTCTTTACACTTTCATTTTTACTTTCGGCTTTTCCTACTATTCTATCTAACTTTTCCCATAGAACTAAAGTCCCTGACTTTTGTTCATTTATTTCTTCAAACAAATTTGAATCAGAAATATAATCAAGAAGTTGCCATTCTTCTGCATCATTTATAAAATCAATATCCCAACACCTTTTAACTGTTGAAAAATTTACTCGCTTCGATACACAGGTCAATCTTTTACATTGCGAAAAAGATGCAGTTTTCAATCCCATTCCAAAACGTCCCAAATCTTTTTCCGAGCGTTCATCTTCAGGGTCTTTACTTCCCGGAGTCATTGCTAATACCAATTCATCTTTATTCATTCCGTCCCCATTATCTTTAATGGAAACAAAAGAATCTTGACCTTGCCATTTATACGAAATCGAAATTTCACTAGCATTGGCAGAAATACTGTTATCAACAATGTCGGCAATAGCAGTAGACAAATTATATCCAAAACTTCGATAAGAATTTATAGTCGATTTTGGATTCGGTTGGGCTATTTCAGCTTTGAATTCGTGCATTTAATTATAATTTTCATTACAGTTGATTAGTTTAGCCTTGTTCCTTAATGTATATTATTTATTCATTTATGTTAGATATATTTATAACTTCTTTGAGGTGTGTAGGTATTTCTTTTCGGATAGTATTGCCAATTTATCATTTAATCATTTCTTTTATTTTATTCGCAATACCTTCCGCCATCAATACAGGCACTGCGTTTCCAATTTGTTTAAATGCTGCCGTCCTGCTCGATTCAAAAAAATAATCATCAGGAAAAGATTGAATTCTTGCAGCTTCTCTTACAGTTATTGAGCGGTTTTGAGTAATATCCGGATGAATATAATAATGTCCATCTGCACAAATATGAGCAACAACAGTGTGAGATACACCTTTGTGATTTACCACTTGAAATCTGTTAGTAAAAGATTTTATATTATTGTGTTTAATTAGGTTTGGAGGAAGTTCTCCGTAGTTTAAACGCTTTCCTTCATTTACCCATTTTTCTACAGCAATTCTGTAAATTTCCAGATCGTTTTCATTGTTGAGTCGGGAAATGTGCTGTGTTGTAAAATCAACTCCGTTTCTGATACCGGAATTCTTTAGATAAGAATTTGTTATCCCTGCATAATTCGAAACGCCCCAACTTCCCTCTCCACTTTTTATTTTAGGTAAATCAGAAAAAAGATGTTTCCCTATTTCAAACTCCATTTCAGTTTTTTTGAATTGTGGATATTCAAATTCCAAATTATTCTTCCATCCAATTATGATTACTCTTTTCCTATCCTGCAATACACCAAAATCCTGAGCGTTTAAAACTTTTTTATCAAGTTCATAACCAGCTTCCCGTACTGCATCAAAAATCAACTGAAGATAATGACCATTGTTGGCAGAAAGAATTCCTGGCACGTTTTCAAATACAAACATTTTTGGCTTATATTTTTTCAAAAACTCAACATAATGTTTATACAGATGATTTCGAGGATCGTCAGTCATATCTTTTCTAACCCTACCAGCTACGGAATATGCCTGACAAGGTGGTCCACCAATGACAATATCAACAATTTGATTATTTAGACTACTGTCAATCTGTTCAAAAATATATGGAAGTGTTTTTTCTGAAATTTCTGTATTTATAACTGATTTTATTAGATTATCAGGGATTTTAGTCCAAAGCTCGTCTCTCAGAATATTTCCCTTTAAATAGTCTTGATATTCTTCAGTACGCCCATGTTCTTTTAACCAATGAAATGCAGTTCTTGTTTTCATTGTTTGACAAGCATCCTTATTCATCTCAACATGAGCAATGGGTGTAAAACCGGCTCTCACAAAACCCTCAGAGAGGCCACCCGCACCTGCAAATAAATCTATAAATCTTAATTCTGACATTGTTTAATATAAAAATAAATAAAAACTGACTTTTTGAATTTAAAAACTTATAAAGTTTATCATTCAAGGTCAGCAAACTGTTTGCAAAATTACAATGTTTACTTAATAAAAAATACATTACAAAAAACAGTTTTATAAATTTACATAGTATTTTCTATTAAAAATTACGGCATCCCGTAATTTTTGAAATTTAAAAAAAATCATATGACAGACAGACATACCCCCGAACAGAGAAGGTTTAATATGCAGCAGATCAAAAGTAAAAATACTAAACCTGAAATACTTTTTAGAAAATTACTTTTTGCTAAAGGATTTAGGTATAAGATCAATGATAAAAATTTACCCGGGAAACCTGATCTGGTTTTAAAAAAATACAAAACTGTTATTTTTGTCAATGGATGTTTTTGGCATGGACACAAAGACTGTAAGTATTTTGTAATTCCAAAAACTCGAACTGAATTTTGGGTTGAGAAAATACAAGGAAACATAAGCAGAGATAATATCAATGAAAGTAAGCTCTTGGAAATGGGATGGAATATAATAACCGTTTGGGAATGCCAGTTAAAAAAACAAAATATTGAAAATACAACAACTATGGTTATAAATCAACTTAAAAAATAATCTTTTTTAGGACCATAAACAGCATTCCTTCAATAAATTTACCCTTTAGCTTTTTTGAAAGCAAATCTAAACTTTTACATTCAAAAACCCTCCTTTTTCTAAAGCACAAGCAAGCTGTGATTCATTGTATAGGCAATAAGTTCTGCTGATGTTTTGACATTTGTTTTTCTTCTAAGATTGCGTTTATGGTTTTCCACGGTATGATAGGAGATAAAAAGCTTTGAAGCAATTTCCGGACTGTTGAGACCTTGTGCCATAAGTCTCAGAACATCTTTTTCACGTTTTGTAATGACGGGTTTATCTACATCTATCTTAAGCAAATGCTGATCAATATGTCTGAAATACTTGACTTCATTATCCGCAAAATCCATTACCGAAAGTAGCGGCATGTTTTGAATAATAAAATGGGAAAGATCATAAATAAAAACTATAGAAGCTTTTATGTCGTAATTATTGACAATCTGAACAGGCGACTGCAGTAATATCCAGCGATACTCTCCACTTCGGTTGATCATTCTGCCGTAATGATTGAATGTCATATCGGTTTTTCCGTTTCTTAGAAACTCCAAACGTAAGTTGGCAGAAAATACGAAGGCAGCCATCATATACTCCCTGTCCATCGGATGGAACAGGTCCATAAAAAATTCAGTATCTGAGCCAATCCAATCTTCTTTCTTAAAAGGGGTAAACTGCTCAATATTGTCACTGGTTCGTTCCGTTTTCTTAATTGTACTGTTATTAATAAACCAGAAGTAGGGTCCTATAGCGAAACTCTTAGCATTTTCAATTGAATTTTTAAAAACATCAATATAATTCTCCGGCAGTTCGCCCTCTTTTTTAGCGAAATACTCATTGAAATCCTTTTCATCCATTGGATTAATCTTTTTTCCCATATCCTTGTGATATTAAATTAATACGTACCAGCTATTGTTTTTTACAGCGACAATTATACCAATCGTCGCTATAAAAAAACATAGTTCCCAATAAATTTAAAATACTGATTTAAAAATATTTAAAATAACAGCTCAAATAAAAACATTTAAGCATTACAAGAGGTTCTGCCGTTTTAAACAGTAAGATTTAAAGAAACAAAGCATCGGCATCCCAAACAAAATAGTATTAGAAACTAGAATAACAACATTAATCTGTAGTAGAAATGAAATGTGCCGATGCAATGTTATACCATTTGAAATTTAATTTTGAATAGCATAATCATAGACCGTATCTTCACTCAGGTATAGATGCAGCTTTAATTTCAATAGTCCGAAAAATGTTTTTTTCAGGATAAAAACGCGTTCGTTAGTGTGCAGTTTTTGGATTTTAAAATCAGTAAAAAAACCTTCCAGGTCATCCATCTTTTTCCCCACCAACTGATCTTCTGATATCACCATGTTTTGATGTCTGTTATAGAAATAGTATTTTTTATTGAAATAAAACTTTTTATGATCCATAGCAAGAAATATTTTTCATTGGTTAAATTCTTTTTTCTGTATTCTTTTTTTCCAGTCTGCCAGAGTATTTCTGCTTAATTTAAATACCAAAGCAACCTCTTTGTTCGACATCTTTTGCTTTCTTTGATATTCCAATATATGGGCAATACTTTCATGATCATAAGACTTGTGACCATTATCTGCTTCATCATCATGAAATAAAATACGGTTGAGCGTAATAACATCCAATGAGGATAGCTTTCCTTTTTCAAGAAATTTGGTACAATGAGACATTTTTTCCGGAAATTTTTTAGAAATGATGTCTGAAAAAATCTTCACATAATCAGGTCCTTTATTTTCCATAATTATTTTTTACTTTACAGGTATCTGCCTTTATGATTTATACTTATCAATCCATTTGTACAATGTGGTTTTCGGAATTCTATATTCTTCAATAACCTGAGCTCTCGTTTTTTCTCCGTTTTCTATCAGGTCTAAAATGAAATCAATAATTTCTTTTGTGTACATATTTTTCCTGAATTTTGGCAAGCTCGATTTCTGCTTTACGTCAGTTTGATTCCTCACCATTACCGGAGCAAACAAAATCAAATGCTGGGTATATATTCTGAAAAAATCATATTCCAGAATCTTGCACCATCGTAATATAAGTTCAGAATCAAGGCTTTTTAAAGTATACATCTCAAAGATTTCGTCTACCGAACGGTTAAGGAATTTGCAAATTCGGGATGTTTCTATTCCGGATTCCGATACTCTTTTCTGAATTGCCTCACCTATATGTATATTTTTAAAATCCATTTATTCTTTATTTACGTAATTGAATATTGAGTCGGCGAAAACCGCTATTATTTTTCACCTCTTATTTATCAGACTACAAGCCTTATAAAAAAGACCTGTAGTCATAATAAACATATAAAATAGTGTGTTTTTTATAATTTAAAAAAGAGGCCAATATGGACTGGTTTTCCGTCCCTGTTCCATTCCCCAACCACTCTATAGCTCTCCAAACATCTTCTTTAAAAACATGTGTTCCTGCTGATAGACTAGCTATTGTGCATTTCTCAAAGCTTTACTAATAATATTCATCAACATGGCAGAGTTAGATACATTAGATCTCAGAGGACTTCCCCATTGCCCCATAACAGGTCTTCTATTATTATCTAACAGCCATGGATAGCTGTTGCTGTTTACAGGAGGTGCACTACCGATGTAAACTGACATTCCGCCATCTCCGAACCAATAAAACTCCTTTGTTTTATATTTGAATGCTACAGGATTATTGGTTGTTACGCTTCGGGACAAAATATCAATGACATTAGGATTAAAACCTCCTCTTAAATCTCTGCCAATACAAGCATCATTACCATATACTTTTCCTCTTGCATCTCCAAAATCCCCGGTTAATACATCATTTGCACTTGAGTTGGCAGCAGTACAATCAGCCCAATCCCCAAGACTAACGGACCCTCCCGACAGCGCACTAACCAGCTGTACCGTAAATGTTCCTCTTGACTCAGTGAACCACAAAACGGTTCCGCCATTATTAACAAAATTCAAAATAAGATTGAGATCACTGCTGTTAGACACATCATAGGCATATCCTACTATCAGCATTTTGTATCCGCCAGTATTTAAATCCGAAACTCCGCCGCCGGTTACATTACGCCTCGTAACATTCCAGCTATTGATTGTTTTAACTGTTCCGGAAGGCCCAAAGTTATTAGCACTATTCATCGCAAGTGCCAGCCCTGAATTATTGTTTCCTGTATCTATAGAATAAGGGCTCGCCCCCAAAGCCAATATTTTCAGCTTCGATAGATCAAATCCTGCAACGACGGTATAATTAACCACGCAACCAGATCCGCCCACATTCACCGCAAAGCTTGCTGTTCCTGTTGAAGCAGGCGTACCGCTTACCGTATAAGTAAGGCTTCCTGAACCATTATTAAAATTGCCGGCGGTAATGCTAGCCGTAAGACCACTCACTCCTGTTGAAGCAATACTTTGCGCAGGATATGCAGCTCCATTACCAGCAGTATAAGGTATTGTAAAAGACGCTCCATTTGTAGCAGAATTCGCAACCAATGTTCCGGAAGTCGTAGACTGTGAACAATTTAAAACAGCAGATCCATTTACGTTGATATTCACAGAACAGGAGGAACCTCCCATGTTAATGTCAAAGCTCGCTGTACCGCTATTAGCAGGAGTTCCTGTTATACTGAACACAAGATTTCCGGCTCCGTTATTGAAATTTCCGGCCATGATACTTGCGGTCAAACCTGTAACTCCTGTAGAATTTATATTTTGTGCAGGGTAAGTTCCTCCATTACCTGCAGTATAGGGAACTGTAAGAGATACACCGTTTGCAGGCTGTCCAACAGTTAACGTACCTGTAGAACTTGCGCCAGCGCAGTTTAATGTAGCCAAACCGGAAACAGTTCCATTAATAGGTCTTCCGCAAATTTCCAACCACTGATTCTGAGGTGCGGCAGCCCAATAGTTATAACACTTCGTATCCGTATTATACACCCACAAACCATCTACGGGAGCATCACCTACTAAAGGTTCAATAGAAGCAATATTGGATGTTGTAAGTCTTGGAAATAGAACTCCTGTATTATTCATCCTGGAAACGATATCTAAAACGCTTTTTTCATGAGGGGATGAGGTATTTATTCCGACTTGTCCTTTTGATAAAACTATACCTGCTACCATAACCAGCATAGCTATTACAGAAGTTAATTTATTATTTTTCATACATTTTATCTATTATTGGGTATTTTTAAGCAATCCGCTTAACTGATAAAAATATTTTTTTAGCTCCGGATACCTCCATGCACCACCATTTAAGTTCATACCATCTATATGTATTGGCATTTACCTGCACCTGCAGGTTGGTAGTTTCTACTTCTGCATTCCCTGTATTCCAAAATACAATATTGTTATTATCGACACCACGCCATCCCGCACTATTATTTCCATCATTCCAATTTGAAGTAAACGTTGTAGGTCCAAAAGGACATGGTGATAGCGAGAAATTCAAAAGTGTTCTGTTTTCGTTCACTTGAGTGGCAAATGACTGATAACTGACCTATTGAGAAAAGGCAGCTGTATTCTCTATTATTGGAACATAATAATTCGAATCATAGCCTAAGAGATCCATTTGAATTCCATCCATTACCGGAAGAGACTGGAGACCATTGGCTGCTACGTAGGCTCCCAATCTAAATCTGCCACCACCTACGGTTGCCTGTGCATTAGGTACAGAATATATTCTGGAAATAGTTTCACCTATGTTAGGAGTTCCTGAACTACTAGAGGTCTGTGGAAGCCCACTGATATATCCTAATACACCATTATTATCAACAACTAATGTTTTAGTCGCACTAAAAGTCTGATCTTTAGCATCGGATTTTGTACCATCGGATTTTGTATAAATAGCATTGACAGTTCCATTTAAAGGAACATCCCTTACTCTTGCAGTACCGTTTATATCCAATGTTTCAGTAGGCATAGAGGTGCTGATGCCCACCTGTGCTGAGATTTTTGCACCTAATAATATAAGTACTGTTGTTACAATTATATTTATTTTCATCATTTTAAAAATTTGTTTTTCTATTATTTATGTACAATTATTGTTAATCCATGTTTTTTTACTGGAGAAATTTCAGGTGAAGGGTAAGTTTTGATGATAGATTTCAGTGATGCATAATCAACATTCAAATGCTGCAGATCTAATGCTAAATTCTGTTAATGATAAACATCGTTTCTCAAATTACACCTATCGCTATAGATGGTATTGAGGCTGTTATTTAGTCCTTAAACACCCCCATTTCAGATACAGCTGGAGTACCTTTATTTACGTTTAAATACTCTCTATCAATATTATACACCAGCTGACCGTTTGCCGGGTTTATTGATAGGGCTCATTGTCATTGTTTTTAAAAAAGTTCCTTTATACTGTCTTTTTAAATCTATGGGAGTCACTGTAAGAATACTTGACGGATTTGGATTTTCGGAATCAATGCCAACCTGGCAGGATACATAGGATGTGCATAAAACTGCACCTGTCGAAATCATCATTTTTTTCATTATTTTTCATTTATATTTGATTACAATTCTTTAAAAAGATTTGTAACCGAGTTGAGTTAAATGGTTGTGTTTTTTTTGCCGAATTGTATCGGAAGTATCTGAGGGCAAAGTTAACAGACCGGGAAATCGCAACAAATAGCAGATATCTGTCATTTTCACTCCTATGCTTTACTATTACGACAATAAGAATTAACTTTGTCAGTTATTATTCCCCTCGGAAAAGTCCTATTCATAGATATTACAGCCTCAACAAATGGTGAATAATCATACACTTGGCAAAAATCTGTTACCATAAGAATATCAACCACTTTTTTACAAAAAAAGAGAATCTATGTACATAAATTCTCTTCTATAATGGATAAGGATGGCTCAAACAGATTGCATTACAACAGCAGCTTACTCGGCGGCAAGCCATACTGCTTTTTAAAAACAAATGAAAAATGGGAAAGGTCTTCAAAACCAAGATCAAGGTAGATATCTGTTGCTTTTTTTCCTTTTTCCAGCAGATAATAAGCTTCCTGCAATCTTTTTTCAAGCAGCCATTTTCTGGGAGCGATTCCAAATATTTTTTCAAAATCCCGCTTAAAAGTGGCCAGACTTCTTCCGGTGAGATAAGCAAAACGATCTAGTTTGACATTAAAATGATAATTTTTCAGCATAAAGCCTTCCAGATCTATTTTATAGGGATCAGAAATATCATACAGAACATTTTTTAAGGACGGATCATGTCCAAAAAGAAGAATCAAAGCTTCTTTCTGCTTCAATAAGGCCAGTTCAGGAGATTTATTTTCCAGCAGATCCTGATACTGCAGCAAAGATTCCATGAAATATTTCAGATGCTTAGCTTCTGACACATTGATAAAAGCAGGTGTTTTGGGTCTTTCCGGAAGAGAAAAATGTTCTTCTGCACTCTTATTTTTCAGCAAATCGTCATCAAACCGGATAGATAAAGATTTAAAACCAACTTCTTCTCCCGGTTTTTTCAGAAATTTCAATAATTGATTTTTCCTGACAAGATACACATCTCCTTTCCTGAATATTTTCCTGTGAACCCCGTCATTAAGCTCCATTTCTCCGGAAATCACCATCGATAGAGCATTATAGGAAACAAACTGTTCGCCTTCACGGAAAACGGTAAAGTAGCAGGAATAATTAATGTAATCAATACTTTCAGACATTCTGTTAAGATTAAAGTCAAGCCAAAAGAGATCCGGCTTGACTGATTAAATATACTATTTTAAATTTTGGGTTTACACTAAAATAGATTTGGGTTCCAGATATTCTTCAAGACCATAGGCTCCGAATTCTCTCCCAATTCCCGATTGTTTAAACCCTCCGAACGGTGCTAAAGGATCATGCTTGAAACCATTCACACAAACTCTTCCGGCTTCAATCTGAGATGCTACCTTAACTGCCCTTTGCTCATCTGAAGAGGTTACATAAGCCGCCAAACCATAAGGCGTATCATTCGCAATAGCAACAGCTTCTTCTTCGTCACGATAAGCTATAATGGAAAGTACAGGTCCAAATATTTCTTCTTGTGCAATACGCATATCATTCTTTACATTGGTAAAAACGGTAGCTTTAACGAAATTTCCGTTTTCAAGACCTTCAGGTTTCCCAACACCCCCAGCCAGTAAATCGGCTCCTTCTTCCAGCCCCAGCCTGATGTAGCTTTGTACACGTTCATATTGCTTATCGGAAACCATTGGTCCCACGTTGGTATCTTCATGATCCGGGTTTCCGACTACAACCTGAAGGACTGTCTTTTTCACAATTTCATTGACTTCTTCCAACCGTGACTGCGGCACCAGTAAACGTGTGGGCGCAATACAGGCTTGCCCGCTGTTCATATAAGCCCCAAAAACCGCTTGTGGAATCGCTTGCTGAAAATCTGCATCCTCTAAGATAATGTTAGGTGATTTCCCTCCAAGCTCCAGAGTTACTCTTTTCATGCTTTCTACAGCTCCTTTTGCAATCATTTTTCCGGTGTGTGTAGAGCCTGTGAAAGATATTTTAGCAATATCAGGGTGATTCACCATTTCACTTCCCACTACATTTCCGAGCCCGTTTACCACATTGAAAAGTCCTGCAGGAAGTCCCGCTTCATGAAAACACTCTATAATAAGCTGGGTCTGAAGGGCACTCATTTCACTGGGCTTTACCACGACAGTACAACCTGCTGCTACGGCTGTGGCGAATTTACTGCAGATAAAACCGTTGCTGGAATTCCAGGGAGTAATAATACCTACCACTCCTACAGGTGTCATTTCCACAAGCGTCATTCCTGCTTTTCTCTTAAATTCAAAATCACGGAGCGTTTCTATCATATGTTCAAAAGCGCCTACCATATTCTGAAAACCTACTGTACAAAACTGCCGGGTCCCGCCATACTCCAGGATCATGGTTTCAATAAGCTCTTTTTCCCTTTTTTCTACGGACTTTTTCAGATTTTTAAGAATCTCTATCCGTTCTTCCACGGATGTCTTGGAAAATGTTTTAAAGGCATTTTTTGCTGCCGCAATTGCCTTTCTGGTATCATCTTCATTTCCTAAAACTACTTCTCCTATTTTATGATGGTTCGAAGGATTAATAAGATCAAATACTTCTACTCCATTCAATTCTGTAAATTCACCGTTGATATAAGCTTTGTCTATACGTTTCATATTGTTGATTTTAATTGTACAGGACAAAGTTCCCACAATTTCAAAAGAATTATTTTGTTACACAGCTCAATTCAACTTTGTTAAAAGGCTCATCAGGCCGATTGTAATTTCTTCTGAAAAAAACCACCCGTGTCAAGGTTTGAAACCTTGATACGGGTACTAAAGTTAGTATCCTTTAGATTTCACCTTTCTCAATCCGGGATCATAATTATTTTTATTGATGATTTACATAGCAGATATAAACACCTGAAAACTAAAACACTAAAACTTCCAGCTATAAAATAAGTATAGTCTACCCACAAAAAAGACTAAAAAAATGTTTTATCGTGAAGAATTTTATATATTTGCACCATCTAACAATTAAAAAAATAATTTACTATGTCAGACATTGCATCAAGAGTAAAAGCTATCATCGCTGATAAGCTTGACGTTGAAGAAACAGAAGTAACTCCTGAAGCTAGCTTCACAAACGATTTAGGAGCAGACTCATTGGATACAGTTGAGTTAATCATGGAATTTGAAAAAGAATTCAACATTCAAATCCCTGATGATCAGGCTGAAAAAATTACTACTGTAGGTCACGCTATCGCTTACATCGAAGAAGTAGTAAATAAATAATATTCTTCAACAAAAAAGAAAATTTTAAAAGTTTATGGAATTAAAAAGAGTAGTTGTAACCGGTTTTGGCGCAATAACACCGATTGGAAATAATGCAAAAGAATACTGGGAAAATCTTCTTAAAGGTGAGAGCGGTGCTGCTCCGATTACTCTTTTTGATGCCACAAACTTTAAAACCAAGTTCGCTTGCGAAGTAAAAGGGTTCGATCCTTTGCAGCATTTCGATAAGAAAGAAGCAAAAAAGATGGACCGAAACACTCAGCTTGGGCTTGTAGCTGCAAGAGAAGCAGTGGCACACTCCAGAATTATCGAAGACCAAGTAGATAAAAACAGAGTGGGTGTCATTTGGGGTTCCGGAATCGGAGGTTTAGAGACTTTCGAAACTGAAGTTTTAGGATGGGCCAATACGGAAATTCCCAGATTCAACCCTTTCTTTATTCCTAAAATGATTGCGGATATCACTCCGGGACATATCTCTATTGAGTATGGTTTCCACGGACCGAATTATACTACGGTATCTGCCTGTGCATCTTCAGCCAATGCCCTGATTGATTCCAAAATGATCATTCAGCTTGGAAAAGCAGACGTGATTGTATGTGGTGGCTCTGAAGCAGCCGTTACAGCAAGTGGTGTCGGTGGATTTAATGCGATGATGGCACTTTCTACAAGAAATGACGATCCTAAAACCGCTTCAAGACCTTTTGATAAAGACAGAGATGGCTTTGTACTGGGCGAAGGAGCAGGATGTATCATCCTTGAAGAATACGAGCACGCGGTAAAACGTGGCGCTACAATTTATGCAGAATTACAAGGTGGCGGTATGAGTGCAGATGCACATCACATGACTGCCCCGCATCCTGAAGGCTTAGGCGCCTATCTGGTAATGAAAAACTGTTTGGAAGACGCTGGCTTAACTGCTGATGAAGTAGACCATATCAACATGCATGGTACCTCTACTCCATTAGGAGATATCGCAGAATCCAACGCAATTTCTAAATTATTGGGCGAGCACGCTTACGATATTCAGATTAATTCTACAAAATCAATGACCGGCCACCTATTGGGTGCTGCAGGAGTTATTGAGGCTATCGCTGCATTAGGAACTATTATTCATGGTATAGTTCCGCCTACCATCAACCATTTTACTGATGATGAAAATATTGACAGCAGACTGAATTTCACATTCAACACCGCTGTTAAGAAAGATGTAAAAGTAGCCATGAGCAATACTTTTGGATTTGGCGGGCACAACGCTTGCGTTCTATTTAAGAAAATCTAAATTCAATGAATGGAGTTACAGAAATACTTTTCTAAATTCCTTCTCAGACAAAGAAAAAGAAAATTAACGGAGAGAGACTATTTCCTCAGTACCGAGCTAAAAAAAATGCTGGGTGCAGAGGTTCAGAATGTTGCTCTTTACCGGGAAGCTTTTTCTTTAAAAAGTTCTTCTAAAAATCAAGACAGTAATTACGAACGGCTTGAATTTTTGGGAGATTCTGTTTTGGGTACAATTATTTCCTGTCATCTGTTTCAGACCTATCCTCAGGCCAATGAAGGATATCTTACACAGATGAAATCTAAAATTGTTAATAGGAAGAACCTTAATAAATTAGGCGAAGACCTAAAACTGATTGATCTTTTGCAAAAGCAGGGATCTGCAGCTTTGGGCGAAAACATTTCCGGAAATTTGTTTGAAGCACTTATTGGTGCTGTTTATCTGGACTTTCAGTATGATACCTGCAAAAGAATCATTCTGGAAAGATTGCTTACGCCTACCGAAATTAACAAGCTTGAAAATAAAATTGTAAGCTACAAAGGTCTTCTCCTTGAATGGAGCCAGAAGAAAAAAGTAAATATAAAATATGAGACCTGCGAAGAAATTCAGGTCAATAAATCCGTGGTATTCAGATGCCATGTCTGGCTGGGAGAAGAAAAAATCGCCAATGCGACAGAGACTTCCAAAAAGAAGGCGGAAGAAAAAGCAGCACAGAGAGCATTTTATATTTTAAATAAAAAAGAAAACATACTTGGAAATTCAAAAACTTTATGATATAGATGATATAGAATTTGAAGATATTGCCATAGGATTGGTAAGATTAGCAAAAGATATACCTGCTCATGAGTTTTTCTACAAAATCAATCAAATCAACGGGCTCACTTTTTCCAGAAAAAAAGATGTGATCTTTCACGGGGCTTATTATGATTATTATTTCCCAAGATTTGAGGCCTACCACAAGTTTACAAAAACATGTTTTACGTTTATTTCCAACCGGTCTTCGGAAAGTAAGCAAAAAAAACTGCAGACCGAGCTCTTCACAGAAGAAGAAAACATTAAATTTTTATTAAATAATCAGGCAGATGTGGAATATATTCTTCATACATCAGAACAAATTCCTGATTTTTCCGTAATTTTGCTCCCGGAAAATCTTGTGTTTCCGATACAAGATTATACACTGAGTTCTGAAGAGGAACTTTATCAAATTATCCAGTATTATGAATAAGTATTTAAAGAAGACAAAAATTATTGCAACACTAGGGCCTGCTTCGTCGTCGAAGGAGGTAATGTTAGGACTAATGAAAGCGGGTGTTGATATTTTCAGAATAAATTTTTCACATGCAGACTACGATTTAGTTCGAAAGAATATTGAAATTATCAGAGAGCTTAATAGTGAGTACGGCTATTCTGTGGGAATCTTAGGAGACCTTCAGGGCCCAAAACTTAGAGTAGGTGTTGTAAAAGAAGGTTCTTACCTGAATCCGGGTGACGTTCTTACCTTTACCAATGAGAAAATGGAAGGGGATTCTACAAAAGTGTATATGACCTATCAGCAGTTTCCTCAGGATGTAAAAGTGGGAGAAAGAATTCTTATCGATGACGGAAAACTGATGTTAGAAGTTATTGAAACCAATGAAATAGATACGGTAAAAGCAAAAACAATTCAAGGGGGACCTTTAAGTTCTAAAAAAGGGGTAAACCTGCCAAATACCAATGTATCTCTTCCGGCTCTTACGGAAAAAGACGTTCAGGATGCTAATTTCATGTTGGATATGGAGGTTGACTGGATTGCGCTTTCTTTTGTACGTCACGCACAGGATATCATTGACCTTAAAAAACTGATTGACAGCCACCCGAACGGGAAATTCAAAACTCCGATCATTGCTAAGATTGAAAAGCCTGAAGGCGTTAAAAATATTGACGAAATTTTATTGGAATGTGACGGATTGATGGTTGCCCGTGGTGATCTTGGTGTGGAAGTTCCAATGGAAGAAGTTCCGGCTATCCAGAAAAACCTGGTAGAAAAAGCAAGGTTCTATTCCAAGCCGGTAATTATTGCCACGCAGATGATGGAAACCATGATCAACAGCCTTACGCCTACAAGAGCAGAGGTAAATGACGTTGCGAACTCCGTATTGGATGGTGCTGATGCCGTAATGCTTTCCGGAGAAACATCCGTAGGAAGATACCCAATTCAGGTGGTTGAAAACATGACTAAAATTGTAAAAAATATTGAAACAACCCATTTTTATCAGCATAAAAATGAGCCTATCGAGAAAGATTACAATTGCATCGACGAAAGATTCATTACCAACAGGGTTTGCCTTGCAGCCGTAAGAATTGCAAAAACAACCAATGTTTCTGCTATCGTTACGTTGACGCATTCAGGATATACGGCATTCCAGCTTGCCGCTCACAGACCGAATTCCCAGATTATCGTATACAGTGGAAACAAGAGAGTGATCACCATGCTGAACCTTCTTTGGGGAGTTCATGCGTATTACTATGACATGAAAAAATCTACGGACGAAACGATTATCCAGGTTAATATGCTGACACATAACTACGGATATATTGAGGCCGGAGACTTTGTAATCAACATCAACGCTACTCCGTCTTATGAAGGTGGAAAAACTAATACGTTGAGACTGACTACGGTATAGGCAATAAGCAATAAGCAATAAGCAATAAGCAATAAGCAATAAGCAATAAGCAAAATTACTTTTTGACGAGCATACAAAAAACTCCCGGAAATAGATTTTTCCGGGAGTTTTTATATTTAATGTCTGTAAATTACATTAATACATTCTACATTAATACATTAATACTTTTTACATTATACAACTAATTTCCCACAATCGTTCTTGCTGTTACAAATTCTTTTAAAGCCAGTAAAGACAGCTCAGTTCCGTATCCTGAGGCCTTGCTCCCACCGAATGGAAAACGCGGATCAGAACTCGTCATTCTGTTGATATTAACGGTTCCTGACTCCAGGTTTTCAATAAAGAATAACTGGCGGTCTGCTTTTTTCGTCCAAACAGAGTTTGAAAGTCCGAACGGAATATCGTTCGCCATTTGTAAAGCTTCATTGTCGTTCTTAGCGATCATGATCATTCCAAGAGGTCCGAAAAGTTCTTCTTTTAAAATAGGATTTCCTTCCTGAACGCGAATTAAACCGGGTTTAAATTCATTTTCAGAAATTCTTTCCAGAGGAATAATAATTTCGGCCCCATTTTCCAACGCCCGGTTGAACTGAGCTTCCAATTCATCGGCCAGATCGGGTCTTGCCATACCTGCCAGTTTAGTTTCCTTATTTAAAGGATCTCCAACTGCATAGGTTTTATATTCTTCAATGAATTTCGGCAAAAATTCATCTTCAATTTTTTCATCAATAATAAATCTTTTAGCAGCAGTACAGGTTTGTCCGCAATTCTGAAGTCGGGATTTCACTCCTGCTTTTGCGGCCTCGTCCAAATCTGCATCATCGAAAATAATAAAAGCATCACTTCCACCCAGTTCCAGTAAAGATTTTTTGATATTTAACCCGGCAATTGAAGCCACTTCTCCACCTGCTTTTCCGCTACCTGTAAGGCTCACTCCTTTTACAGCATCGTGTTCAAGAATTTCTTTTACCGCTTTGTGCCCTACTTCCAGGTTCTGGAAAACACCTTCCGGAAATCCTGCCTCCAAAAAAACTTCTTCAATGGCATTTCCACTTCCGAAACAAATAGATGCATGTTTCAAAACGACTGTATTTCCAGCCAACATTGCAGGAACAGCAAATCTCAATACCTGCCAGAAAGGGAAATTCCAGGGCATTACACCTAAAATCACTCCTTTTGGAACATAATGAACTTCGGAATAAGAAAATTCGGATTCAATTTTTTCAGGCCTTAAAATATTATCCGCTTCTGCATAATAATTCATCATTAAAGCACATTTTTCTACCTCAGCAATTGATTCTGAGATCGGTTTATTCATTTCTGTTGTAATGATCCTCCCGAATTTCTCCGAATTATTCTTTAAAATTTCTGCCGCTTTTGCAATCAGCTTCTGCTTTTTTTCAAACGGCACTTTTCTCCATTCTGAAAATGTCTTATCTGCTTTAATAAGCTTATTTTCAATTAACTGTTCCATAATATAATCTCTGTTTTAAATTCAAAAATGAATTTATTAATGCCTTTATTCTAAAAGCACCATGAAAGTAACAAATTTTGTTCCTTAAACGTTAAATAAATAATGATTTTCTCTATCAAAATAATATAGTCTGCTGAATATTTTGTAAATCATTTTAATTAGCTGATGATGAGCAGTCTATTTTCTTATTTTACTTTTTTTTAATGAAATAATCTTGTTTATCATGATAAAAAATTATTCTTGTTTTACCCTGTCATTATTAAACGCAAAGAAAGACAAAGAGTTAATTTTAATTTCTTTAAACTATAAACAAAGGCGTTTCACTTATTTACGAAATACGAGGCTTCAAACACCTAACAGGTTAATATAATTCTATTCTATATCATAAACCATTCATTCACAAGACACGCAGCAAGTCTCGCCGTTCTTTCCTGAATATCAAGGGAAGGATTCACTTCTGCGGCATCCAGTGCTATGAGCTTTTTACTTTTTAAAATATGCCTGTACAAATGCATAAAAGGCGTATCTGCAAAGATACCATTATATGCTGAAGCGGAAACTCCCGGAGCAATGGATGCATTAAACACATCCATACAAATGGTAAGATAGATAAAGTCTACGCTTTCCATAAGCTCATCTATGCGCTGATAGATGGAGGGAAGGTTTTCAAAAAACAGTTCATCTGCCAGGATATATTTCATTCCGTACTGATGGGCTGTATCAAAGAGTTTCAGGGTATTTGAATTCCTCTGGATTCCTATATGGAGTGAGTTGATCTGTCCTTCCTGTGCAATCTGCCAGAATCCGGTTCCTGAGCTTGCGCCTACTCCTTCTTCGGGCTGTCTGTTGTCAAAATGAGCATCTATATTGATAATTCCTATTTTCTGTTCCGGAAAGGCTGTTTTTAATCCTAAATAATGAGCATAGGTCACCTCATGGCCACCGCCCAACACAACGGATTTTCCTCCTTTCAACAATACCTTCGACACATTTTTAGCAAGCGTGTTCTGTGAACTTTCCAAATCGCCGTTTTCGCAGGTGATATTTCCGAAATCCAGAAGGGTAAAATCCGGACGGATCACTGGGAAATTAGACATATTCTTCCTGATTACATCCGGCGCCTCTTTGGCACCTTGTCTTCCTTTATTCCGCCTTACTCCTTCATCTACAGCAAAACCATGCAGTACAAAATCATCGGCTGCAATATGGTCATAGTCCTTTTCTTCTCTTACTCTTTGGAATATTCTGTGAAAAAGGAGTTCTTCTCCGTCTAATCGGCCTTGCCAGGTGTCCTGAAACATAGAATTTAAATTAAATTTTAATGACATCGTTTTATCCGGTAAATCTAAATAATATTGTTTACATATTAAAACGCTGCCGTATTCAATTTCAACCGTGCTCTATGACATCCGTCATTCTATTGAAAAGTTAAGTTTCAGATCATTCTTTCTGTTGATTGGCATTACTGCTGATGAACATTTCGTTGCGCTCTTCTGAAACAATCTCCAGGAACCGCTCATAATGTTTGAGTACATCGGAAATCAATTCATTTTTTGTAAAATACTGTACATCATACCCTTCTCTTCCATCCCCAAAATAGGATCTTGGATAATGGGTCTTCTTATCATCCAGATCCGGAAGATTGGTTTCATTGATAATGTATTCAGAAACCGTTTTCACTTTGTTTTCAACTCCGTAAATAAAATTATTGACGACTCCCTGATGAATTTCTATTTCTATCCTGACGGGGTTTTCGTAATGATTGATCTTCGCTTCAATTCCATTGGCTGCAAATTCCTGCTGCAGATCTGTAAAAGCTTCTTTGGTTTTCACCTGGATAAAATGATCTACCGAGGAATTATCTTTAAAGGAAACGATATTTTTTAAACGTTCTTTCCAAAATTCTCCTGACCATGGAACCGTGGAGGCAGAAAAGTTAGTATCATAGTATTTCTGATCAATAGTAAGTCCCTTCATCAAACTGACTATAAATAAAAGGACGATGATTGAAAATGGCAATGCCGTAATCAGGGTCATACTTTGAAGTGCTTTTAATCCTCCTGCATTTAAGAGTAAAAGGGAGAGCACAGCGAGTAAAATTCCCCAGAATACAATCTGCCATTTTGGAGATTTACTGGAATTTTTGGTTGCGATACTGTTCATGACAAATATTCCTGAATCGGCAGATGTCACAAAGAAAATGATAATGATGGCGATAACAAAAAATCCGGTCAGGGTTGATAAAGGCATATATTCTAAAAAGCGGAACATCAATGCATCGGGATCGGATGCCAGCTCACTTAATTTTCCCTGGGCTACATTCAGATCAAACCAAATGGCACTGTTTCCGAACACGGACATCCAGATAAAATTGAATAGTGTAGGAAGTACTAAAACGGCCAGAATAAATTCCCTGATTGTTCTTCCTTTTGAAATTCGGGCGATAAATAATCCTACATAAGGCGACCATGAAATCCACCACGCCCAGTATAAAATAGTCCAGTCGTAAAACCAGGGCAATGCATTTTTTTCGTAAACGTGGGTATTGAAGGTAAGATTGAAAAAATTATTGATATAGTTTCCCAATCCTTCGGTAAAACTTCCTATCAGATAAACCGTAGGGCCTAATATCAGTACAAAAAGTAAGAGTATAATCACACTCATTACATTAAAGTTACTTAAAATTTTCACGCCTTTATCTACCCCGCTGATCGCTGAAAAAACGGAAAGAGAAATAAGGCTGATCACAATAATCACCTGATTGGAAAAACTGTTTTCCGCGGTGATATGAAGTATATTTAATCCTGAACTGATCTGTACCACTCCAAATCCCAAAGTAGTGGTCAGCCCGAAGAAAGTACAGCATAATGCAAATACATCGATGGCATTTCCCCATTTTCCGTTAATTTTATCTTTCAGCAAAGGATAAAAACAGCTTCGCAGTGAAAGTGGTAGCCTGTAACGGTACGCAAAGTAAGACAGGGAAAGCCCTACCACTCCGTAAATAGCCCAGGCATGAATTCCCCAATGAAAAAAGGTATATAATTGTGCCTGCTTGGCTCTGCTCACGTAATGGTTATTGGCAAAAACCTCGGAAGAATAGTGCTGCATGGGTTCGGCTACACTAAAATAAATCAGCCCTATTCCCATTCCTGCGGCAAACAGCATTGAAATCCAGGAAAAAAAGGAGTATTCCGGTTTACTGTCGTTGGCTCCCAGCTTTATGTTCGCATATTTACTGAACATAAGGTAAACTAAAAAGATAACGAACAGAGTGACTGCCCATACATACACCCAATTCAGATTAATAAATATGAACTGTTTGATTTCATTTAAAATATTTTCCGTCGGTTTAGGATACAAAGCCGAAAGAAAACATGTTCCGATAATAAAAATGAGACTTGGAATAGTAACACCTTTGTTGAAAGTAGACTTTAGATTTTTAAATTTCATCACCTTTATTTTTTCGTATTTTAATATTGACAGACACCTGGCATAGCCCTGACAGAAGTACTCAAAGAATAATATGACTGCTTTATTTTCCTTATCAAGGAGTGTACTAAGAACTATAGAAAGTTACTATTTTCTTCAAAGACTGAACAGTAACGGGGGCACAATATAAGGAAACTTATATAAAAAAATAAAGATCAAGGCTGTTATTCCGTCTCATTCGCCTGCCTTGACCGATTAAAAATCTGTTTTAATTGACGTTATAATGTTCAAAACTCTGCCAGTATTTATCTTTATAAATTTCGAGTGAAATTTTATATTGGGGATTGTCTTTGATGATCTGATCAAACACTTTTGAAGGCTCTCTGAAATCTTTGCTGGCAAAATAAATGCTTTTACAGTTGTCTGCCGTTTCCCGCCCTACATACAGATGACCATTTTCCGGAGTAAGAACTTCTACGGCATAATCTTCAATGATGTTCATGGTATTGTAATCTTTTTCTTCCGGGAAGCCATCATTCCTGTTTCCTCCGTAAGATATCTTCAGCACCGATATCCACGGATATGAAGCTTTTGCATTGTATTGCAGTAAAGAAGCATTCACAGTGGCCATAAGCGGCATTCCGTTTTCCAAAGTGGCTTCAAGAAGAGAAAACCGGTCTTCACTTTCCAGTTTCATATCTTTATATTTCTCTGTAAACTCCCGTTCTCTCCAAAGAAGAAATTCTTTTAATTTTTCTATCGGAACAAGTTCTTTCACCGCTTCATTTTTACCAATAATACTGAAGGTATCAATTTGAGTGGCAAAATTCAGTTCTCCTAAGAAATTATCCAGAAAAATACAGATTCCCGTTGTGGCGGTACTTCTGTTCTCCTCATTAAGATCTTCATATACAAAAGCAAGATCAATCTCATCGGGATATCCCTGTATCTCATTGGAATAAAAGTGAATATTGTTTTTTGTAAACTCTAAATCATTCATTCTGATTCCTACGTTTTCAATATCCGTTTCAGGTTTAAGCGCAGTAATCTTCCACCGCTCCATTTTGGGTGCAGCAGCAACAAGTTCCTCCGCAAAAACCATTTTTTTAATATTCCCTTCTACTGTAATGATAAGTTCTGCCGTATCGTCACCAGACATTCCGGATAGAAAGTAGTAGCCGCTATTTACCCTGGAAAGCTCCGGAGCCATGATATCAAAAAACTGATCTTCAATATGCTCTCTGTTTCTGACCACCTCAAAAAATGCTTTCTCTTTGGTCAAAAACCAGTCCCAAAACTCTTTATAGGTTCTGTGTCCTTTCTCCGGTTGTTTTTTACCCAGAATCTTATCAAAAATTCCCATAGTCTAATGAATTTGAATTCCATCGATATATACATGCTCTGCATTCAGGCTTCCCTGATTGTAAAGAACATTCTGGAAATTATCGGTTTTAAAAGTTACAAAATCTGCTTTTTTACCGGATTCCAGTTTTCCTATGTCTTCGAGACCTAATGCGTACGCAGCGCGGAAAGTCATTCCTGCCAGTACCTCAGCGGTCGTTAATTTCTCAAATGTTGCTAAAATAGAAGCCTGGGTAATTAAATTTCCCATCGGCGCAGATCCCGGATTCCAGTCGCTGGCAATCGCTACAATCGCTCCGGCATCGAGTAGTTTTCTGGCGGGTGTAAATTTTTCACCTAATCCTAAACTGGCTCCCGGTAATGCCGTAGCTACGGTATCTGATTGTGCTAAAAACTCGATATCCTCATCAACGGTTGCTTCTAAATGATCCGCAGATTTCGCACCTACTTCCACGGCAATTCTTGAACTTCCGGGAGTAAATTGGTCTGCATGAACGGTAATACCAAAACCTAAATCTTTAGTTTTAAGAAGAAAATCCTTACTCTCTTCAGGCTGGAATGCAGATTTCTCGATAAAGATATCTACACGCTGAGCCAGTTCTTCTTCTTTTACTTTGGGTAAAATTTCAGTAAGGATATAGTTTAAATATTCTGCATTACTTCCTTCAAAATCTCTTGGTTTCAGGTGTGCGGAAAGGCAGGTAGGAACCAATTTCGCTTTCGTTTGGTTTTGTGCTTTCTTTATAATTCTGAGCATTTTCAGCTCATTTTCTACGTCCAATCCGTAGCCGCTTTTTATTTCAATGGTGGTAATTCCTAATGAAATAAGGAAATCAATTCTTTCCAGCAAAGTTTTTAAAAGTTCTTCTTCTGAGGCATTTCTCGTGTGTTGTACAGAACTCCAGATCCCGCCGCCGCTTTCAGCAATTTCAAGATAGGTTTTTCCTGCATTTCGCATGGCAAAATCGTTGGCGCGGTTTCCTCCGAAACAGATATGGGTATGGGCATCTACAAATCCGGGCAGAACAATCTGCTCTCCTTCAATGGTTTGAATTTCTATATTTTGATTTTCAGATTTAAGCGTATTGAAATTTCCAATTTCCTGAATTTTACCGTCATTTACAACAATTCCTCCATCTACTATGATTTCTATCTGTTCATCGGAAAGTTTTCCTCTTAACGGAAGATTTGCCAATGTTACAATCTGCTTAAAGGGTCCTATTAATTTCATTGATCTAAGATTAAGCTACAGCTAGCTTGTTTATAATTAATTTTACTCTCAAAAATACTTAAAATATCTTAATCCACTCCATCTAAATTAGCCTTTGTCTATGCCTCAGCCTTTACCCCATCCTTTATCTTAGCCTTTACCTCAGCCTCTATCTCTTCCTTATCTTCTCCTTTTTTCAATCTCTGAAATTTCTCATCCTAAGCCTCAACCTTTCTCTAAATTTCCTATCTTTGAGGTAAATGAAATGAATTAATGCCAGATTTTTTACATCCAGATAAGGAAAACTACTCGCATGAAGAGCTTATGCAGGAGGAGCAGATTCGTCCCCAGAGTTTTAAAGACTTTGCGGGACAGAGAAAGACTTTGGAAAATCTTGAAGTTTTTGTCAGCGCTGCCAAAAGACGCGGGGGAGCCCTTGATCATGTTCTTTTGCATGGTCCGCCGGGTCTGGGTAAAACCACTTTAGCCAATATTATTGCCAATGAGCTTGGCGTTAACTGCAAGATCACTTCCGGTCCTGTTTTGGATAAACCGGGAAGTTTAGCAGGCTTACTTACGAATCTGGAAGAGAATGATGTTCTTTTTATTGATGAAATTCACCGTCTTTCTCCTGTTGTGGAAGAATATCTGTATTCTGCTATGGAGGATTACAAGATTGACATTATGCTGGAAACCGGACCGAATGCAAGAAGTGTTCAGATCGGCCTTAATCCCTTCACTTTAGTAGGCGCAACTACCCGAAGCGGAATGCTTACAAAACCTATGCTGGCCAGATTCGGGATTCAAAGCAGGCTGGAGTATTATTCGGTTGAGCTTTTATCCATGATTATTCAGAGAAGTTCAAGAGTTTTAGGAAGTACAATTTATGAGGATGCAGCGATAGAAATCGCCAGAAGAAGCCGGGGTACGCCAAGAATTGCGAATGCACTGTTAAGAAGGGTCCGTGATTTTGCTGAAATAAAAGGGAATGGAGAGATTGAAATCAATATCACGAAATATGCACTGAACTCTCTTAATGTAGACGAATTCGGTTTGGACGAAATGGACAATAAAATCATGCGTGTCATGATTGAGAACTTCAAAGGTAAACCGGTGGGAATTTCTGCACTGGCTACCTCCATTGCCGAGAACCCTGAAACACTGGAAGAAGTTTATGAGCCATTTTTAATTCAGGAAGGCTTTATTATCAGAACACCAAGAGGAAGAGAGGTCACTGAAAAAGCGTATCAGCATTTAAACATCACCAGACCTAAAAATCCTGGCGAATTATTTTAACGATCTATGTTTATCCCGAAATTATACAGAAGCGAAGACCAGAACCTGATGAGAGAAATCATCAGAGAAAATGCGTTTGCCCTGCTGATTTCTTCCGGTGAAAAAATAAGAGCCACTCATGCTATGATGATGTTTAATGAAGATGATCCTGAGCATCCGTATGTGGAAACTCATATTTCAAAAGCCAATCCACAGGCGAAAACATTAAAGGACGGAGATGAAGTCTTGTGTGATTTCCTCGGTGCCCACACGTATATTTCAAGCAGCTGGTACGATCATATCAATGTTTCCACATGGAATTATGAAGCGGTACAGATTCATGGAAAAGTACAGCTGATGAGTCATGAAGAACTGTATCATCATCTGGAAAAATTAACCTCCAAATATGAAAGCTTCCAGAAGTGTCCCATGATGGTAAAAGATATGGGACGGGAATTTGTGGAAAGAGAAATGAAAGGAGCTTTCGGAATAAAAATAATTCCTACAGAAATATCTATTAAGCAGAAACTTTCTCAGAACAGAAAGGATCATGATTTTCAAAATATCATTTCAGAGCTTGAAACCTCGGATGAGAACGGCAGAAAAATTGCTGAAAAAATGAAATTAATTAAGAAATAATAATCAAAATATATATGAAGCTATATCCAATACAATGTGGAAAATTTAAACTGGATGGCGGTGCCATGTTTGGAGTCGTCCCAAAGAGTTTGTGGGAAAAAACCAATCCTGCAGACGAAAAAAACCTAATTGAACTGGGAACAAGATCCCTGCTTATAGAAGATGGCAAGAAACTGATTCTTGTGGACTGCGGTCTCGGAAACAAACAGGACGATAAATTCTTCGGGCATTATTCGCTATGGGGAGATGACAGCCTTGATAAAAATTTAAAGAAATACGGATTTGTAAGAGAAGACATTACGGATGTATTCCTTACCCACCTTCATTTTGACCACTGCGGCGGCGCTATTGAATGGAATGATGACAGAACAGGATACAGACCTGCTTTCAAAAATGCGCATTTCTGGACGAATGAAAACCACTGGAAATGGGCCACAGAACCTAACCCAAGAGAAAAAGCAAGCTTCCTGAAGGAAAATATTCTTCCGATGCAGGAAAGTGGACAGCTCAACTATTTGCCCCTTCCTACTACAGGAAATTACGGTTTCGCTCCTGATCTGAAAATGGATGTGATCTTTGTGGACGGACATACGGAAAAGCAGATGCTTCCGGTCATTCAATATCAGGAAAAAACGATTGTTTTCGCAGCAGATCTTATTCCTACCGCAGGACATATCAATCAGGTATATGTGATGGGATATGATACCAGACCTCTTCTGACTATGGAAGAAAAGGGCAAATTCCTTAAACAGTGCGTAGATAACGAATATTTACTGTTTTTTGAACATGATGCTCACAATGAACTGGCAAGTCTTAAAATGACTGAAAAAGGAGTCAGACTGGATGAAGTTCATAGTTTTAACGATATTTTCGGATATTAATTTTTGATTATGGAAGAATTGTATTCAGAAACTCAGAAAGCAGAACCGGAACCGGCACCCAAGATCATTGGGCTTACCGGTGGTATAGGATCAGGAAAAACTACAGTAGCTCATTTTATAGAAGAGTTTGGATTTCCGGTTTATTATTCCGATGACAGGGCAAAAGCCATTGTGAATGAGAATGAAGATTTAAAGATTAAGATTAAGGCATTACTGGGCAGCGAAGCTTATGATGAAAAGGGCCTTTACAATAGAAAATTTGTGGCAGAAAAAGTTTTTAACAATAGTGAACTTCTGCATGAATTAAACGAAATCATTCATCCTGCCGTACGGATTGATTTTGAAGAATGGCTGAAAAAACAAACCAAATATTTAGTTTTTAAAGAAACCGCTTTATTGTTCGAATTAAAACTGAACAGACAGTGTTATCAGTCTCTTCTGGTTACTGCCGAAGACAATATCAGAGCCAAAAGGGTGATGGACCGGGACGGAAAAACCTACCGCGAAGTAGAATCCGTTATGGAAAAACAGATGCCCGAAAAGGATAAAATCAAACTGGCAGACTGTATTATTTACAACAATACCAATCTGGAAGATCTTAAAGAGCAGACCGAGCAGGTCATCTTCAGTATTGAATAAAAAAACTACCGGAAACCATTCTGATGATTTTTAATAATTCACGGAAAAAATAAAAAGACTGCCCTATAGGACAGTCTTTTTTGTTTATTAGAATTAAGGTTTATCTTTTGATAAATTTACCCTGGATAGATTTTCCGCCATCCTGGATATCAATTACATATACACCGCCTACCAGCTGGCTTACATCAATTTTATTGTTCAACAATATTCCGCTTGACACAAGCTTTCCTGCGTGGTAAAGCTTATAGTTGGCTTTACTGCTGATATTCTTAACATTTAAAATCGTGCTTACCGGGTTTGGATACAATAAGACATCATTCTGATTAATTGGGTTGAAGATTCCATTTTTAAAGATTCTTACCTTATAATCCTCTACTTCTCCTTCCGCAAAATTCATACATGTTACAGGAATATCGCCTCTTCTCATGGCCACTCTCATCACCACATATTTTTCATCAGTCATGCTTACCACTGCATTGGCCGGTACTCTAAATGTTCCTTTAACAGGGGTTTCCGTATTGGGACCTGAAACCATTATTCTTTCATCAATACCAAATTCTCCGTCTCTGTTAAAATCTATCCATACTGCAATTCCTTCATTCTGATTGGTACCTGTCCATTTTTTCTCAATGGTGATCTCATTCCCCGAAGAACCCTGAACCAGTTCTATAAGTGTAGCAGGAGTTCCTGTATAATCCGTATAGACTGATGCAGCTGATGGATTTTCCATAACGGGTCTGCCTGCAGGTTTTACAGTAACTTTTGCAATGTGCTCTCCTGCTGAACTTCCTGATGCCATATCACAGTACTCTACTGTAGGTGTGGTAAAAAAGTACAGAGGGGTAAAATTCCCGGTTACACCGTTACAGATGTTGGCCACCTGAAGTTCATATTTAGTAAGCTCTAGTAAGCCTGTTAACAGATAATTGCTATTAGGGGTCTGAATTTCTGTCCAGCTCGGAATACCTACTTTTCTATATCTCAGAATATAAGTGGCTCCAGGGAAAGGATCCCAGGCGACTTGTGCTGATGTAGGCAGCAGCTGAAGTATCGTAAGCCCTGAAGGTGGTAATTCACAGGTTCTTTCCGTAGTAAATACTTTTGAATTGGAGAATGTTTCAGGAGGGCATTGGCTGGCTACCTGAACTTCATACGTTTTGCCGGGAGTAAGCCCCGGAAGAACATAGCTGTTGGCAGGAGGTACCGGTAGATTGACAAAGTTCCATGGAATGGTTCCCACTTCTCTCCATCTCAGTCTATACGTAAGGTTTGCAGCTACTGGTGACCATCCTATTGAAGCAGAATTGGTTGTAATGTTATTTACAGTTACATTCGGAGGAGCGGGATCACATCTTGTTGTAAATTCATTATGAGAGTAAGCTCCCGTTGCACCATCACATCTTACTGCTACTTCTACTTCATATAGAGTATTGGGTACTAAATTCGTTATATTAAGCGTATTAGCAGCTGCCGGCGGGAAGGCTGGCAGTTGGTTTGAAGTAATCCATGCAGCTGCCCCTACAGCTCTGTATCTGATTTCATAAGAATCTGCTCCATTATTCAGAGGCCAGGTTACAGTAGCTGAATTATGAGTAATAGGATTGACTGCTACTACAGGAGTTGCATTACTGCATATTCTTGTAGTAAAGCCTGGTCCCGGTACCCATACACTCTTGTCCGTTGTGCCGCATGCAGAACGTACCCACCAAAAATAAGGTGTGTTTACCGATAGCTGTGTTACATTGGCTGAAGTATTATTTGCAGTTCCTGTTGCCGCTGTACCATTGTTGGGGGCATTATTTGTGGTTGAAATATAATATTCGTACCCATTGGCCGGAGCCTGAGCGGGAGCTACCCAGTTCAGAGTTGCGGTGGTGGGTGTAACTGCTGTTACATTGGGCCCGGTGGGAGGAAGACAGGCAGTAATTAAGATGTTATCTACAGTAGCCGGTGGCTGTGTGCCGCCACTGGCATTATTCGTCCATTCAAATACTAAACGCATATTACCCCCTGCGAACGTATTTAAATTCACGTTGGTATTAATGTATGTCTGCCAGGTACCCTGCCCATTATAATCAGTACCCACTCTTATTCTTCCTGCTGCCGGGGCAATCTGCGTTCCGGCTACTGGAGTAAAAGTGGTAGGGACAAGCCATATTCTTAGATAATCCTGTGCATTCTCTCCTGCGGCTTTCCAATCGAAAGATACACTGCAAACAGTTGTTCCTGCAGGAATACTGACATTCCTATGAGCATGAACAACACTGGCAGCAGCTGTATTATAATTATTTGCCGTGGCTGTTGTATTGGATATGTAAATAGCATTGGGAGGATTTCCTGATGCACTGCCATAAAACCATTTATTGGCTTGCGTACCATTCACAAAGGTAAAATTATCGCCTGCAAAGCTTTCATTATAAGGAAAAGTTGCCGTTGTTGGAATACATGCACTTGTTATAAAACCCATAAGAATAAGGTATAATAACATGTTTAATAAAGAGTAATTTTTTACCATAGATTTTCTATTTTATAAGTTATAATTTATTTGATACTATTTTTTAATCAATGAATACGGAACCCACTCATGCTTATTCGGCAATCCTCTACTATTATTTCTCAAAAAATTATCCCATCTCTACCTAAGCATCCATATTTTAAAAATTAAAATTATTCAAATTAACAAATCTTTTAAAATTTATTTGAAAGCTTGCATTAATTCTATTTTTCCGCTGGTTAATTTAATGAAAATAAATAAAATACGCATATAAAATAATTATTAAATAACAAAACACGCAAATATTAAAAATATAATTATAAAAAATATTATAAATGAAAAAAATTCATAAAATATAAATTAAAACATAAAAAAATGATGTAAAATGATCATTAAAAAAGGAATATGTCACAAAAGTGAGATGATTTTTTTTCTGTAGTAAAAAAATAAAGCAAAAAAAATTCCCGGTAATTGCAAATTGATTTAATTTATTGTCAAAGTGTTAACTCAATCAAAGAGAATCTCTTCAAAGGAATGGAGAGCAAGTGAACCTGCAAACTATTTTCACAGACCCAATAAGATAAAGGCCAATTCCAACAGGTATACATTTGTTTGGAAATGTAAATTGCCAAAAATGAAGAATATAAAAAAGACTGCCCCATTTTGGGACAGTCTCTTGACCTTTTTAGAATTTTAAATATTATTCTTTAATAAATTTCTTCTGTACAGATTTACCGTTATCTTCGATATCTATTACATAAACTCCGTTGATCAGTTTACCTACATTGATCTGGTTGTTTAATAGAATACCTTCTCCAATGATCTGCGCTGCGGAATTATAGATCTTATATTTCGCTCTCTTGCTGATATTTTTCACATACAATACTGAGCTTACCGGGTTAGGATAGATCATGATATCAGTCTGATTAACCGAATTGGCTATTGCCGGTTTAGAGATTCTTACCGAATAATCTTCTACTTCTCCATTGGCAACATTAGTACAGCTCACAGGAATGCCGTCTCTCATCAGTGCAATTCTCATCACCACATACTTATAACTTGTCATGCTCACAAAAGCATCATTCGGTACACTGAATGTTCCTGTAACAGGGCTTGTGGTATTCGGAGGTGATGTAAATACTCTTTCATCAATATCAAAATATCCGTTTCTGTTGAAATCAATCCATACTGCAATTCCTTCGTCATGATTGGTTCCATTCCATTTTTTCTCAATAGTAATGGTATTTCCGGTAGATCCCTGAACCATTTCTATGAAGGTATCAGGAACTCCCGTATAATCTGTATAAGTAGACGGACCGGAAGCATTTTCCATTTTTGGTCTTCCGTTTGGAGTTACCGTTACTTTAGCGATATGCTCATTAGCTGCATTTTGAGAAGCCATCTGGCAGTATACCACGGTAGGCGTAGTGAAATAATACGGAGGTGTAAATGTTCCCGGTGTACCGTTACAAATGTTCACAACCTGCATTTCATATTTTGTATCTTCCAGTAATCCTGTAATGGTGTGGGCATTGGTGGCAACCGGAATGTTAGTCCAGCTTGGAATACCTACTTTTCTATATCTCAGGATATACGTTGCACCCGGGAATCCTTCCCAAACCACTTCAGCCGTTGTAGGCGTAAGCTGCAGAATTGTTAATCCCGGAGGAGGAAGTTCACATGTCCTTAATGTAGTAAATACAACAGGATTTGAATATGGGTTAGGGTTTGGTTCTCCTGTACACTGATTCGCAACCTGTACTTCATAGTTCGTATAAGGATCTAAACCTGTTAACGAGTAAGTATTGGCAGGCGGAGCCGGCAGGTTAACAGTAGTCCAGGCGGCAGCTCCTACTTTTCTCCATCTCATCACATAGGTAGATCCGGTAACAAGAGGTGTCCAGGTTACCAATCCTGAATTCGTAGTAATATTGGTTACCGTAACTCCCGGAGGCGTAGGGTCACATTTTGTACTGAATGCTCTGATTGGTGTGAAGGCTCCTGTAGTAGTTCCGCAGTTGGCTGCAATCTGTACTTCATAAGTAGTAAAAGGAGTCAGGTTGTTTAAAACATATGGTACGGCAGCAACATATACTGAAGTCCATGCAGCAGTTCCCTGTACTCTGTACTGAAGCAGGTAAGTAAGATTGTCTGGTGCTCCCGTCCAGTTAATACTAGCTGAAGTATGAGTTATTGCCGTAAATGTTGGATTGGTAGGTGTAGCCGTACTACATGGTTTTAATCTTACCACATAATCTTCCACCTCACCGTTTACAGCGTTCTGACACATTACCGGAGCAGTTGTACGTCTCAATACCACTCTCATTGTTGTTGTAAGCGGACCGTTGTAAGCTCCTGCCGGAACTGCAAAATTAGCAGTCACAGGAGTGGTCGTACTTGGTGCGGAAGTAATGATCTGTTCCGTTGTCTCAAAAGTTCCATTTCTGTTAAAGTCAATCCACGCGGTAACAGCCACATTAGCCGTAGCTCCGGTCCATCCTTTTGCAACAGAAATTTTATTCCCCGTTGAACCTATTTCCAGAGTAACGAGAGTAGCCGGTGTATTATAACTTGTGTAATTATTTTGTACACTATTATTATTCATTACCGGAAGTCCTGGGTTTACAGATGTTACGGTTACATTTGAAATATGATCATTGATTCCCGTACCCGTCATCGGACAATAAGTAAGCTGAGGGGTTGTAAATTGTACAGAAGCAGAGAATGCTCCCTGAGTGCCATTACATTTTGTGGCAACCTGTACTTCATATTGAGTCTGCTCCGTTAAATTCGTAATCGTATAGTTATTACCCGGAGCCGGTACAGGATCAATAGTTGTCCATGCAGCAGTTGCTACTCTTCTATATCTTAATACATAGGTTGCTCCGGTTGCTGCCTGCCATGAAACATTAGCAGTAGTAGGAGTAAGATTGGTCACCGTGATATTGGTAGGCGCAGCAGTTGTACATGCAGGCAAGTCTATTAACTTCACTGCATAATCTTCTACTTCACCATTTGTAAAGTTACCACATGCAGCCGGGTTTGCCACGTCTCTCAGAACAACACGCATACGGGTTGTAAGTGGTCCCGCATAAGCTGTAGCTGGCACTGTAAATGCTGCTGCAACTGGAGTTGTTGTATTATTGGCTGCGTTTAAAACTCTTTCAGCAGTGTCAAAAACACCATTCTTATCAAAATCAATCCAAACACTTACCGCTTTGTTTGAAGTGGCAGCCGGCCAGGATTTGGAAACTGAAACATTGTTGTTGGCAGATCCTCTAACCAGTGTTATTAATTTCGCAGCGTCTGCTGAATAATCAGTATAGTTAGCGGCAGCAGAATTATTACTCATTGTGTATGAGTTGGTAGCGGCTACCGTTACATTAGAAATAAATCCGTTATCTGTACTTGTTGAAGTAGCTGCACAGTATAAAGTTACAAAAGTTGAAATCGGGGAGAAATTACCTGTCACTCCGGCACATACATTGGCGATCTGAAACTCATAATGAGTACCCGGCGCTAATCCGGTAAGTGTAACTGTATTAATTACAGGTGCCGGGTTAACTGTTGTCCAGTTTGTAGTTCCGGCAACACGGTACCGGAAAACATAAGTTGCCTGGAATGATGCATTCCAAGTAACTGTTGCCTGTGTCTGTGTGATAGCAGAAACCACAATTCCTCCAGGTGCGTTCGTAGTACATATCGGAAGTGTTTCTATGGTGGCTGTTCCAATGGCATAGAATACATTATTAATAGCACTTACTCTCACTTTTGCAGCTCCTCCCACTGTTAGAGGGAAAGCTGTAAAATCCAAAGCCTCACTACCGTCATTTGGTGTAGTGGCGGCCACCACATTCCAGGTAACTCCATTATCAGTTGTAAAATCTATTTTAACATTAGGAGCATTATAAGGTGCAGCATTGGTACCCACTACATCCCAGGTAACATTGGTAGGACCGTTGTTGAATATTGTTGTTGGATTTACTTTAAAAGGGCCGTTGTTTCCTACGACAATAGTCTGGGTTGCAGATTGAGTCTGCTGTTCATGAGGATTAGGATTATTATCTCTTGCCGTAACGGTAAATCTAGTATTTCTCGCTACTGTAGATACTGCCTCCCAAAGGTTGTTGGCATTATTTAAAACACCTGCAAGTACAGACGTAAATCTAGGGAAATAACGGGTTGGGCTCGTCGTAGGAGCCACAGATCTGAAAGACGGACCTGTTGCTGTATTTCCTAAATTGGCATTATTAATTACTTCGTTCGCAATATCTACTTCTTCCCAGTTGAAAGTCATAGGATCATTTTCTGCGTCCGTAGCATTTGCCGTAAGAACAAAAGCTGTTCCTTTTGGAATGTTATAAGTAGGAAGGGCTGCAATTACCGGAGGGGTGTTGGTAATAGCCGTTTCCACATCACAGGTTTTATTAATCAGGTTGGCCTGAATGGCTGTAATATTGGTCACATTAAAATAAGCATCTGAGTGTGCCTGTACATCAGTATTTGGTCCTGTGATACCTGCATATCCCATGATACTTGAGCCTGAACCAGGTTCAACACTTGTAGCTGAACCCAACTGCGGAGGGTCATAAGAAAAGCTGTGAACTCCACCCAGCTGATGCCCCATCTCATGAGCAACATAATCAATATCAAAATTATCTCCTGTAGGAGGATTATTCCCCGGGGAAGTCCATCCTGAACCTTTATCATTTGATGTAGGTACCGTATTATCACGGCAGATACATCCTACACAACCTGCATTTCCTCCGGCTCCCGGAGGTGAAAACAAGTGTCCAATGTCATAGTTGGCATTTCCTACTCCGGCAGTAATAACATTTTGTACCTGATTATTCCAACCAGTAATACCGTTAGTAACTCCTCCCTGGGTATCAGAATAAGGATCTGTAGCGGCATTGGTATAAATTAAGTTTGGATAATTTTGCAGGTTCAGGTGAAGGGCAAAATCTTTTTCATAAACCCCGTTGATTCTTGTAAGGGTTGCATTCATTGCAGCCAAAGCTCCGGCTACTGTTCCTCCATGAAATTGAGTATACTCTCCACACACGGAAAGGGCAAGCCTTAAAGTTCTGTACTTTCTATCTGAATTTTTTGAAAAGTCATTAGGCTGATTAAAAAAAGCTTTCCCTTTTTGGTGAAGCTCTTCAATGTCATGTTTAGCATGCTCACTTTCTTCTGTAGAACAAACGAAACCTTTTTTATCTTTTCCGGTTTTCGGGTGAACTCTGTAGATTGTTTTGCTTGGATTGGCCGGGTCTATAAATTCATAGCCTCCATCCTGAATGATCATCGATTGAAAATCGTTAGGTGCCAAGCTGAATCTCAGGGATTTTGAGGGATCATCTATCCCTACTCCCACATAAGATCCGAGCTGATACTGGTCCGCGAGTTCTTTTACTACAACCGGGAAACTGTAGACTGCAAATTTTTCAATTTTTCCTCCTTTTGTTGGAAGAGAAATGATAACAGGTTTTGCATTTTTACCTGTTTCTACAGCTTTGGACAATTGCATTTTGAGCTGTGAAATGTCCAAAGTGAAATAGTGGTCAGACTTTGAGTCTCTGTCAAGTCCTTTCCCGGAATAGGCTGCTGGCGTCCATTGTGCATGGATCATTGCAAACAAAAACAGGAAAAAGAAGGAAATAGAAATTTTCTTCATAGTTTTTCAGTATTTTGTAATAATTTTACAAACTTAACATATTTTTTAATAATAAAAAATACATTTTAATGATTTATTGAAATATTAATAATAAAACCAGTAAAAGATTAAAAACAATAATTAATAAGGATAAATTTATGTAAATTTTTCAACATTTATTGAATTATAAATTAAAATTATTCTACACCCGCACAATACTCCTTGATATCATAAAAAAAGCCCTCATTTCTGAGGGCTTTACTTATTTGAAATTTAAATATTATTCTTTGATAAATTTCTTCTGAACGGTTTTACCGTTGTCTTCGATATCTATTACATAAATTCCGTTGATCAGTTTACTTACATTGACCTGGTTGTTTAGTAAAATACCGTCACCTATAACCTGTCCTGCAGAATTGTAGATCTTATATTTCGCTCTCTTGCTGATATTTTTCACATACAATAAAGTGCTTACCGGGTTAGGATAGATCAGGATATCTGTTTGGTTAACAGAGTTTGGTACTCCCGGCTTAGCAATTCTTACCGAGTAATCTTCTACTTCCCCGTTGGCAACATTTGTACAGTTCACAGGAACGCCATCTCTCATCAATGCCACTCTCATGACAACATACTTGTAACTAGTCATGCTTACAAAAGCATCATTCGGTACACTGAATGTTCCTGTAACAGGGCTTGTGGTATTCGGAGGTGATGTAAATACTCTTTCATCAATATCAAAATATCCGTTTCTGTTGAAATCAATCCACACTGCAATTCCTTCGTCATGATTCGTTCCGTTCCATTTTTTCTCAATAGTAATGGTATTTCCAGTAGACCCCTGAACCATTTCTATGAAGGTATCAGGAACTCCTGTATAATTGGTATAAGTAGACGGGCCTGAAGCATTCTCCATTTTTGGTCTGCCATTCGGAACTACCGTAACCTTCGCAATATGTTCATTAACTGCATTCTGAGAAGCCATCTGGCAGTACATCACGATAGGCGTAGTGAAATAATACGGAGGTGTAAATGTTCCCGGCGTACCGTTACAGATATTTACCACCTGCATTTCATATTTCGTATCCTCCAACAGTCCTGTAATCGTATAAGTAGGTGCTGTTAAAGAAACATTAGTCCAACTTGGAATACCTACTTTTCTGTATCTAAGCATATACGTTGCTCCAGGGAATCCTTCCCATACTACTTCTGCCGATGTAGGCGTAAGCTGAACAATCGTTAATCCCGGAGGAGGCAATTCACATATTCTTTCCGTAGTAAATACTTTTGGATTTGAATACGGGTTAAGAGTTGTCTCTCCAACACATTTGTTCGCCACCCTTACTTCATATTTCGTATATGGATCTAAACCGGTTAGCGAATAAGTATTGGCAGGGGGAACAATATTATTGATCTGAGTCCATGTGGTAGTTCCCACTTTTCTCCATTCCAATGTATACGTAGAGCTCGCTGAAAGTGGTGCCCATGTAATTAATGCAGAGTTGGTCGTAATATTACTTACTGTAACATTCGGAGGCGTAGGGTCACATCTTGTTACAAAAGTTTTGATTGGTGTAAATGTACCTATAACATCTCCACAAACGGCAGCTACCTGAACTTCATAAATGGTAGCAGGCGTTAAACCTGTTATTACAAGTGGAATGTTATTCAGTAATGCAGAAGCATATACTTCAGTCCATGCTCCCGGAGGCGTCTGAACTCTGTATCTCACAAGGTAAGTTACGGTATTCGGAACTCCGGAGAAGGTAAGCGTAGCCGTATTATGAGTAGCAGTGATTCCAGGCTGGTTTGGTGTATTATTACTACATGGTCTGATTTTCACTGCATAATCTTCCACCTCACCGTTCACTGCATTCTGACACAATACCGGAGCGCTGGTACGTTTAACCACCACTCTCATGGTTGTGTTAAACGGTCCTGTATAAGCATTGGCCGGAACCGTGAAATTATTATTGGTAATAGGTGTAGCAGAGCTCGCTGCTGAGTTGATAATCTGTTCTGATGTTTCAAAAACACCGTTTCTGTTATAATCAATCCAAGCTGAAACAGCCACATTACTGGTTGCCCCGGTCCATCCTTTCGATACAGAGATCTTGTTGTTACTAGAACCTGCATCAAGAGTAATTAATGTTTGAGGCGTAGTATAGTTGGTGTAGTTGTTTTGTACACTTGTGTTGTTCATTACCGGTACTCCAGGGTTTGAAGAAGTAACGGTTACATTTGAAATGTGGTCGTTAGTTCCTGTACCCGTCATCTGACAGTACGTCAATGGTGGAGTCGTAAACTGTACGGTTGCAGAATAAGCACCTGTAGTAGTTCCACAAGTTGTAGAAACCTGTACATCATACTTGGTCTGTTCCGTAAGTCCCGTAATTGTATAGTTGTTTACTCCAGCTGCCAGAACCTGAGTTGTCCAGGCTCCACTAGGAGATACTCTCCATCTGATGGTATAGGTTGCATTGGCAGCACCCATCCAATATACAGAAGCTGTAGTAGCCGTAAGGTTCAACACTGTGATGTTAGTCGGAGGAGCAGTAGTACACGCAGGCTGATCAATCAGCTTCACTGCATAGTCTTCAACCTCACCCCAGGTGAAATTTCCACAAGCCGCTGCAGCTGCGCTTTCTCTTAACGCTACACGCATACGGGTTGTAAGGTTTCCTGTGTAAACACCTCCTGCTGCATTAGGCACAGTGAAGGTAGCCGTAACAGGAGAAGTTGTGTTACTTGGAGAAGTCAATACCTGCTCGTTGGCTTCAAAGATTCCGTTTCTGTTAAAGTCAATCCATACTCCGGTTCCGAAAGACCATTGAGTCCCCGGCCAGCTCTTAGTTATAGTAACCGTATTATTTCCCAGACCTCTTACCAAAGTAATCTGTCTTGCAGGATCTGTACTGTAATCTGTATAATTACTGAAATCCGAATCGCTTGTCATTGGTATTGCCGCATTCGGAACTACTGCTACTCTACTGATAAATCCGTCAATAGTAGTACTTGTAGAAGCTGAAGTACAATACACAATGGAAGGAGTGGTAAATGGAAGACTTGCAGAGAATGCTCCCTGTACTCCACCACAGATGGTAGCAATCTGAACTTCGTATTGTGTTTGCTCTGTAAGACCGTTGATTATATAGTTACTTGCCAAAGGTGTCGTAATATTTACCGTGGTCCAAGCTCCACTAGGTAAAGCTCTGTATCTTAATACATAAGTTGCTCCGGTTGAAGGCATCCAGTTCACCTGAGCCGAAGTTGGCGTAAGGTTGGAAACCGTCATATTCGTTGGAGGTGCAGTAGTACATGGCTGTAGAGCAATAACACTTAATGTAAAGTCTACGTAATTACCATTAGATGCCGTTCCACAAGAAGTAAGCGCTCCGGACCATGATGTTGCAGTTCTTACTCTGTAATTCCCTGGCGGCTGTGTTGAAGGTATTGTAATTGTAGCCGTTCCTGAAGTAGCATAAGTAGTAGTTGCCAGGATGGTTTCCCCCGGATCATTAAAACTCATATTATTATTCCAGTCAACCCATACATAATAATAATATGTACTGGTTCCGGTATTCAAGTTCATGGTGATTGTATTGGTAGGCAATCCTGAGAAACTTGTGGCAGAGTTATTAACGTATCCTACATAGGAAGTAGCTGTATAATTTAAATTCGAAATTCCTCCCGTTGTATTAACCGTTCTCAGATAATAGGTTGTGGAAGTACCTGCCGGTGTACAGAATCCTGTATAGAAGGAGATAGGCCCTACCCATGTACTCTGATCTGTAGCACTACATTTTGATCTTACCCATACATAATACGTTGTATTAGGATTCAATGGAGAAAGTGTTGCACTTGTTCCTGTTGTGATTGTCTGGGAAGGTGGTGTTGTGGTAGTTGGTGCTGTAGCAGATGTACTGTAGTATACATCATATCCTCCTGCCGGAACAGCAGACGGTGCAGTCCAGCTCACTGTTGCACTGGTAGTGGTTACAGCTCCTAAAATGAATCCTGAAGGAGGTAAACATGAAGGCGGCGGCCCCACAACCATACGAATATTGGGTCTGTCTGAGTTAACCGTCATTGATCCTGTTGGAGCCGTACTGTCTACTTCAAGGTACATATGTTTTGAAGCAGCTGTGGAGTACGTGAAAGCATTCCCGGCCAGCGGACCTGTTCCAAACCCTCCATAATTGGTTTCAACCAACACCATCAGGTTGTCAGTTCCATTATAATAATAAGGAGTCTGAAGTGTAACTGTATTCCATCCCGTTGGTAAATTATTTAAGTTTCCGCTATATACTAGAGATGCACCGGAAGTGGCAGTAGCCCAATCCTGTGATGTAACAGTAGTTGTAGCAGCGGGAACAGATTTTAAATAAATCTTCACCGGAATGTTGATACTGGTAGCTGCTGTAGCATTCCATGCCACAGACTGGATGCTTCCTCCTGCCGGAACATTAATTTCCGCTGCAGTATAAAGAGACGCATCTCTCAGAAATCCAAAATAAGCGCCCAGAGGATTCCTCTGAGTGCTGGTTCCTGTACCAATTGTAACTGTTTGTGCCTGTGCGAACAGTCCGAAGACCATACAAAGCAATGTTATGAGCACCCTAAAGGGCCGGCTCATTTTACAGAGTAAAAATCCACTCATATGTTTTTAGTTTAGTAGTGATAGCAATAGTATGTAAAGTAGTATAGTGTTTACTGTTTTAATGCTCAAAAATATTTCTGAGACATTGATTTTTACAGATATTCTGTAATAAAAGAATAGTTTTTTAATTCATTCGCCAATATTTTAATAATTACACAAATCTAATAATTTTTTCATTATTAATACATTCATTCAAATATTTTTTTATTAAAATTCCACAATAAGTATATATTTTACATACTAAAATATAAAATCAACAGACAGGGTTAGGATTCTGTATTATACATAATTACTGCATTTTTTTGATAAATTAGGACCTAAAACGTCATTTTTATCCCTTTATCATTTATAAGCATATATCACTTTTTGTAGAATTTTTTTCTACATTTTAAACTTCAGCATTATATTACTGATAAAAAGGTTGTTGAACCTGTATAGGTTGCTATATGAACTTTTATCCCATCCCAACAGTCTCTTTAATCAGACAAAACAGGCTTCAGAATTATTATAAAATCGCAACCATAATTTGTTTATGATAACAAAACGGCAACAAAAAAATCCTCAGATATGCATCTGAGGATTTTCTATTCATTATTTAAATTTTATTGTATAAAACAATAAATCACTGATTAACAAGTCATTGAATTTATTATTTTAAAACTTATACGCAATATTCCATGCAAAGCCCATATTGAATTTACCAGAGCTTCTTCCGAATCCCGGCACAATCATAGGGGTGATATCATCCTGCTTGGAAGTATAGACAAGGTATTTCGGCTGAAGATTGACATCAATATAGAAATTAGATTCAAACAGCTGTACTCTACCGCCCAAAGTTCCTTCCAGCCATGCGGAAGTCTGAGAAGATGACGGAAATGCTACAGAAGAAGCACTGCCACCAAATCCGCGGACCGGAACAGCCATATATTCCTGATTATAAAAAGCGCCCCCGACTTTACCTCCTGCATAAAAACCATTGAACTCATTTTCTGGATCTTTTGCCAACATATAGAAAGCACCCAATTTCACAAAGGGGCCACTGGCTTTCGCATCATATCCGTTTTTCTGATATACATTTTTTTCAAAACCAGCTTCAGCAATTACATGCACATTCCCTCTGAGTTTTGATGAAATGAATCCCTGATAAAGCATTCTGTCTGAAAAGAATGAAACCCCTGTATTAAGAACATCAAACCCTACCATAAAATTCGGTTTGTATTTTTCCTGAACTTTTTTGGTTTCCTTGCTTTCTTTTTTTTCCTGGGCAAGCCCCATTATTCCTATGATGCTAAAAAAAAAGGAAAAGATTAGTCCTGTCTTCATTCTCTATTTGGTTTTGTCCTGCTTCCAGTTTCTGGACAGGATTTGATTGTATTAATTGTGAATTTAGATTTTCATATGTTTTTTTGATTCCGCAGCCGGGAGAAACATATGCTGTCTTTGTACTGTAGTTGATTCTTACATGAGACTCCGGTCCTGTATTTTCTATTCTGAAATAAACATCGGTAAAAGGAGAATCGTCTACTCTAAGTGGAATAAGTCTTGAGTCTATTTTCTGAAGTTTCCCCAACTGTACTTTCCCTGCGCCATAGTCTACAGCTACATACAGTGAATCCACCGTCATCGCTTTACCGGTTGACATAGATTTAAAAGCCACTTTTATTCTGGGTGTTCCTTCACCGCTCTCACAAATATCATCGTCTCCGCCACAGGAAAACAGCATTCCTGCCAAACAGATCATTACGAGAAATTTAAAATACTTCATCTTTTTTATTTTGGGTCTAAGGCTTTCTCAATTCTGAAAGCAAGTTCTTCATAGTGGTATTTGTTCACGGTATTGGTATCTGCTTTTGCTAAAAGATCTTTTTTAATGGTAATCAAATTTCCTCTTACAATGGCAGAAACATCAGATCTATCCGGATTTTTGGCATCAATAAGTTTAATCATGTTATCCACATAATTTCTTTGCAGGCTTCTTCCGTATACATCCGAACTGGCTTTTTTAATGATGGAATTATTAAGGTCAGAAAACAGATCAACCAATGTATAGGTATTCTGATCTATGGCTTCCATCTGAGACATATTCTGCAAAACCATCGGGCTCAGAATTCTTGAAAGAACTCCATTTTGGATATCTTCAATTGTTTTTACCGGAGTCTTTCCTGTTTTCTCAAAGATTTCTTTTTTAATAAGCCATTGTGGAGTTGTAAAAATATTTTCTTCTAAAAACCTCATGGCTTCCTGCTGATCTTTTTTAGCAACAACTTCATATACCGGACCGGATTGTTCTGCTGTTTTAGGCGTTTCCATCTGGCCTCCGATATATTTGGAAACATGTCCGGCATATCTCCTGAACTGTCCGATTACCTGATCATACATGATTCCCAGATTATCATAGTCTTCGTTGGGAGTTTCCGTCCATTTTTCAAGATTATCCAAAATCCTTTTCAGGTTTTTAATTCCGTAGGTACCGGCAATCATTGCATTGTCTCCTACCTGCTCACTCTGGGATCTTGGATCAAGTGGATTGGATTCTGTTCCGAACCAAAGTCTTTCGTTTTTCAGGTTTTTAATGACCCATTTATTCAGGTATTCTTTTTCTGAATCAGGAGTGTTGTACTGATAAAATCTTTTGTATCCCCATTCAATTGCCCAGTCATCGTAATCTCCTATTCTCGGCATGATTCCCGAGTCTCCTATATGATCTTCCGGCTGTGCAACATAATTGAATCTGGCATAATCCATGATGGATGGTGTATGGCCGTTTTTCTCAAGCCATTTTTTATCTCTCAATTTTTCAACAGGCACTGTAGAACTGGAACCAAAATTGTGTCTCAACCCTAAAGTATGCCCTACTTCATGAGAAGAAACAAAACGGATCAGCTCACCCATTAATTGATCATCGAACTTCATTTTTCTTGCCCGCTCGTCATTGGGTGAAGCCTGAACAAAATACCAGTTTCTCAAAAGTAACATCACATTATGATACCAGTTGATATGACTTTCCAGAATTTCCCCTGTTCTCGGATCTGAGATGGAGGGTCCTGAAGCATTCGGAACATCTGAAGGTTTATATACAATGGCGGAGAATCTTGCGTCTTCAAGGCTCCATTCCGTATCTGTTTTGGAATCGGGAACTTTTGCGTAAATGGCATTTTTGAAACCTGCTTTTTCAAAAGCTTTCTGCCAATCGTTCACTCCCTGAATCAGATATGGAATCCATTTTTTGGGTGTAGCGGGGTCAATATAAAATACGATAGGTTTCGCAGGTTCTACCAGTTCTCCTTTTTTATATTTTTCAAGGTCCTGAGGCTTGGGTTCCAATCTCCATCTTTTAACCAAAGAAATCTTTTTTACGCCTTGCGGATCCAGGTCAAAATCGGTGTAGCCTACTGTGAAATAGCCTACTCTCGGATCGAAGTATCGGGCCTGCATTTTATTTTCGGGAAGAAGAACAAATGAAGCGTTAATTTCTACGGTATAATTTCCACTTATTTTAGGTGTATTGGCAGGAGTAGCTCCCGGCAACGGTTTTCCTAAAGTACGTGCGAAAGTTTTGGTGGTATTTATTTCTATATTATTAGGAAAAGATTTCACAAAATTCACAAATGACATATCTTTCTGGAAAGCTCCTACCTTGAAAGCATCTTTATTCGTCACAGAAAAAGAAACTGTTTCATTATCGGAATTCAGAAGATCTGTAACGTCAATAACTGAGGACTTCTTATTATCCCCGTAAGTTTTTACGTCAAAAGCTTTGATAATAGGCTGTACATTATTTCTGATCACAGAATTGTACATGTCCGAAGTGGAATCTTTTGCATAATCTACAAAAGAAATGGCTCTCAAAAGAATTTTGTCTTTAGGACCTTTTTCAAAAGCCACTACCTGCTGACCGATCTGGTCTCCTGCATATCCCGTACTTCCGGATCTCATGCCTGCAGCGGCTTTTGTAAGTCTTGTTACTAAAAGAAATTCCTTTTTCAGCATTCTGTCAGAAATTTCGAAGTAGTATTTATCTTCAATTTTATGAACTGTGAAAACGCCCTGATCTGAAACGGCTTTGTCTGTAATAATCTCTTTGTAAGGTTTTATAACAGGTTTTTTCTTGGGATCATCCGTTTTTACTTTTGCGGTATCCGTTTTTACTGCCGTAGAGTCTTTTTCCTGCCCTTTCAATCCGTTGTGACTGAATGTTAAAGCAACTAACAGGAATGCAGCACCAAGGTTTTTCACTTTTTTCATTTAAATTTTCAGATTAGTATCTTCAAATGTAAGTAATTATTTTTTGATGAGTAATGCTATATTTTCAACGTGGTGAGTTTGCGGGAACATATCTACCGGCAATATCTTCACGAGGGTATAATGGTCTTTCATCAAAGCAAGATCTCTGGCCTGGGTAGCCGAATTACAGCTTACATACACTACTCTTTCCGGTGCCAGTTTCAGAATTTGCTCTACCACTTTCTGGTGCATTCCGTCTCTTGGCGGGTCGGTAATTAAAACGTCTGCTTTAGGGTGATTTTCAAGGAATTCATCATTAAAGACGTTTTTCATGTCTCCGCAATAGAATGTTGTATTGGTAAGACCGTTTAATTCAGCATGTTCAATGGCTGCATCTATGGCTTCCTGAACAGATTCTATTCCGATCACCTGCTTGGCATTTCTCGCCACATACTGGGCAATGGTTCCGGTTCCGGTGTACAAGTCATACACTACTTCATCACCTTTTAAATCGGCAAATTCAAGGGTTTTTCTGTACAGCTCCAATGCCTGTTTATAATTGGTCTGGAAGAATGATTTCGGTCCGATTTTAAATTTCAATCCGTCCATTTCTTCCATCAGGAATCCTTCTCCGAAATAAATATTGATATCCAGATCATAAATGGAATCATTTTGCTTTGAATTGATAGCGTATACCAATGTTTTAATCTGCGGAAACTTTTCAAGTAAAAACTGGAATAATTTTTCTCTGTTTTCTTTTTCTTCTCTGTACAGCTGGAATAAAACCATCCATTCTCCTTTAGAGTTCTGTCTCATCATCAGAGTTCTCAAAAACCCTTCCTGATTTCTTACATCAAAGAAATCAAATCCGTTGTCTACTCCAAATTTTTTCACCGCCAAACGGATGGCATTGGACGGATCCTCCTGAAGGAAACATTCTTTAAGGTCTAAGATCTTGCTCCACATTCCCGGAATATGGAATCCTAAAGCGTCTTTGCTACCAAAGTTTTCTTCGGAGCTTATTTCATACTGGGTAAGCCATCTCGCGTTTGAGAAAGAAAACTCCATTTTGTTTCTGTAGAAATACTGCTCTTCGGCGCCTAAAATTGAGATGGTTTCAAAATCATCGATTCCTCCGATTCTTTTGATATTATTGTATACCTCTTCCTGCTTGAAATCGAGCTGTTTCTCATAGCTCATATTCTGCCATTTGCATCCTCCGCATGTTCCGAAATGAACACATTTAGGATCTACTCTGTACGGTGAAGGCTCTACCACTTCTACGGTTTCCGCTTCGTAATATTTGGACTTGGATTTTTTTACTCTGGCATTCACCACATCTCCCGGAACAGCTCCGGAAATAAGTACGGTTTTCCCTTCTTCGGTTTTTCCAATGGCAACGCCTTTCGCTCCTGCACCAAATAACTTAATATTTTCAAGAATGATATCTTTTTTCTTCTTTCTCATCCGTAAACTCAAATTCTTTTAATGTAGGATAAAGCCCTCCGGCCTCACCCCAAACTCTATTTCTATTTTTCTAATATGAACCGAAAAAATTTCCGGTTTCAATCTGCAAAAATACAATAAAAAAAACCTTATCCGAAGATAAGGTTTCCATCTATGTTAAAGTTTATTATTTAGTTGGGGCTGGCTGAGGATTTACAGGCTGTCCTGAAGGGTCAACAGTCATTCCCGGTTGCAACTGCATAGGTTGTTGTTCTACTTTCGGTGCAGAAAGACCTGTAAGTTTATCCAGAACGGTTACTACTTCCTGCTCTCCTAAGTTTACAAAAGATCTGCTGGCAATTTTACCGTCTTTATCAACGATGACGAAGCAAGGTAATTTGAATCCGTAAACGCCATATTTTTTAGCGATATCTGATTCAAGACCTTTTTCACCGTAAACATTCGTTCCAGGAATTCCTTTTAATAATGCAGAACTTGTTTTTACGAACTGATCTTTTGTATCGTCTACGTTTACAAAAACGAAGTTCATTTTAGATTTATAGAAATTCACAACTTCTTTCAGTACAGGAACCGTAGCTTCACTGATGTAAGGATTCCAAGATGCGTAGAAGAACAGCATATATGGTTTTCCTTTGTTTTCAGAAAGCTTATAAGATTTACCGTCTGCTTTTACCAATGCTGCTTCCGGAGCAAGTTCTCCTACTTTAAGACCATTGATTGCTAACTGCATTTTAACGATATCTGCTTTAATGGCAGCATCTTTAATATCTGTATCGATAATTTTTGTGATTTTCTCTGTATTTTTTGCTGGTGCACCCGGATGAATATCCTGAGCTACCACAAATGCCAATAGATAATCTTTAGCAGTCTGAGACAGTTCTTTTCTGTCTTTCAGGAACTGTGCAAAAATTTCGGAAGTGATGATATCTGTTTTTCCTTTCGCTTTTGCTTCTGCATATTTTTGGAAATCCGGGCTCAGTTTTACAAGCAGATACTGTCTGTATAACGGAATTGTTTTTACCATCATGTCTTTATCTCCTTCCAGCTTGGTTTCGTAATCCTTGAAAGCTTTGGAAACTTTGAATGAAGGATTTCCGGACATCTGACGCTGAGACATTTCGTAATTGGCAAGAAGGTTCAGAATGGTTACTTTCACATCATTCTTTTTCCATTCTATAATTCCTTTTCCAGGGTTGTTTTTCTTAGCAAGTTCTTCAACATTTTTGTTGATGTCTGCTTCAATTTTCTGTGCGCCTTTCAGGAACGTTTTTTCGTCACCTGACATCAGCTGCTGAACATTGATTTTGCTTCCGTATTCTCCTAAGAATTTCTGGGAACCCTGAAGGAAATCATTATTCTTCTTAGCATCTCCTGTCACTACAAATTCGTTAGGGAAAGTCATTGCATTTCCGGAAATGTTCAACTTCTGTCCACCTTCAAGATAAATCAGATTCTGCTTTCCTGCATAGTTGATTACATACATTCCGTCTTTAGGAGCATCGAAACTTCCTGTAAAGTTTCCATTTTTATCTAAACCAATATTTACAAGTGGAAGGGTTGCCACTCCAGAAGCTTCAACAAATTCAATTCTTTCGAGCGGTGAACTTCCAGCAATTTTTCCTTTTACTTCAACTTTTTTTGAACAAGACATCACAAATGCTGTGATGATAAACAATAAAAGATATTTTTTCATTTCAATTTTAATATTACACAAAAATACGTTTTTTACGGCTTGTTGATTAACACTATTTATTTTTTTTGAAAATTTTATGAAATCCTATGAAAAGGGCTGTTGAAGCCGTTTTACCGGTACAGATTTTCAGTTGTAGATAAAAATCTATGAATGAGGATTATCGGTCTTTTCTCAAAAAGTGTTCACCAAATATAGACTTATTAAATAAAGAATGTCTTATTCAATCAACAACTTAACAAATTTTAACAGCCTGATACCACACATAAAAAAAATCGTCTCCATAATGAAGACGATTTTTGATGTATTTTGAATAGATTTTATCCTTTGTCCAGCATAGCAGCCATGTACTCTCTGTTCATTCTGGCAATGTTTTCAAGAGAAATTCCTTTCGGACATTCCACTTCACATGCTCCAGTATTCGAACAGTTTCCGAATCCTTCTTCGTCCATAGCTTTCACCATGTTCAGAACTCTTCTGCTTGCTTCCACTCTACCCTGAGGCAGAAGAGCATACTGAGAAACTTTAGCTCCAACGAATAACATGGCAGAACCGTTTTTACATGTAGCTACACAAGCTCCACATCCGATACATGCAGCAGCATCCATTGCTTTGTCTGCATCTTCTTTAGGAACCAGAATGGCATTAGCATCCAAAGTATTTCCTGAAGTGTTCACGGAAATGAAACCACCTGCAGCCATTACTCTGTCGAATGCGCTTCTGTCTACCATCAAGTCTTTAATCACAGGGAAAGCGGCACTTCTCCAAGGTTCAATAACGATGGTTTCACCGTCTTTGAACATTCTCATGTGAAGCTGACACGTTGTAATTCCGGTATCCGGACCGTGTGCTCTACCATTGATGTAAAGAGAACACATCCCGCAGATTCCTTCACGACAGTCGTGATCGAAAGCGATAGGCTCTTTTCCTTCGTTGATGATGTTTTCGTTCAAAATATCCAACATTTCCAGGAAAGAAGAATCTGTAGAAACGTCTGATATTTTGTAGGTCTCGAACTGACCTTTAGTTTTGCTATTTTTTTGTCTCCAAATTTTTAGGGTAAGATGAAGGCCTTTTTTTGCACTCATAATTATTTATTTATAGGTTGGAGATTATTTGTAACTTCTTGCTTTAACTTCAATGTTTTCGTAGATCAAGTCTTCTTTGTGCAGAACTTCTGTATTGATATCATCTGTTTGATATTCCCAGGCTCCTACATATTTAAAGTTAACATCATCTCTTTCAGCCTCACCTTCAGGAGTAGCATGATCTTCTCTGAAGTGTCCACCACAAGATTCGTTTCTGTGTAATGCGTCAATGGCCATCAATTGTCCAAGCTCGATAAAATCTGCAACTCTGAACGCCTTTTCAAGTTCGGTGTTCATTCCTTCAGCATCACCGGGAACTTTCACATCTGCCCAGAATTCTTTTTTCACCTGAGCGATTTCAGCGATAGCTTCTTTCAATCCTTCAGGAGTTCTTCCCATTCCCACCTTATTCCACATGATGTGTCCTAATTTTTTGTGGAAATGATCTACTGAATGAGTTCCTTTATTATTTAAGAAGAAATCAATTTTATCTTTAATTCCTTTTTCAGCCTGATCAAATTCACCGGAAGCCGTAGGAATTGCACCTGTTCTGATGTCTGCAGAAAGATAATCTGCAATAGTGTAAGGAAGTACGAAGTATCCGTCTGCCAAACCTTGCATCAATGCAGAAGCCCCTAATCTGTTCGCTCCGTGATCAGAGAAGTTAGCTTCACCAATTACGAAACATCCAGGGATTGTAGACTGCAGGTTGTAATCTACCCAAACACCACCCATTGTGTAGTGTACTGCAGGATAAATCTTCATTGGAGTTTTGTAAGGATCATCGGCAGTAATTTTTTCGTACATAACGAATAAGTTACCGTATTTCTCCTCAACCCAAGCTTTTCCTAAATCATAAATCTGCTGATCTGTAGGATTGTGAATATGTTTTTCGATAGCGGCTTCTTTACCTTTTTTGATAATTTCTGTGGAGAAATCCAGGTAAACCCCTTCTTTAGTATCATTATTTTCGATTCCGAAACCTGCATCACATCTTTCTTTACCTGCTCTGGACGCAACGTCTCTTGGTACCAGGTTTCCGAATGCCGGATATCTTCTCTCCAAATAATAATCTCTATCTTCTTCTTTAATATTTTCAGGTCTCAGTTTCCCTTCTCTGATCGCTACTGAATCTTCAATTTTCTTAGGAACCCAGATTCTTCCGGAGTTTCTTAGTGACTCAGACATCAAAGTCAGTTTAGACTGCTGTGTTCCGTGAACCGGAATACAAGTCGGGTGAATCTGTACATAACAAGGGTTTGCGAAATACGCTCCTTTTTTGTGGATTTTCCAGGCTGCAGAAACGTTGGACCCCATTGCATTGGTAGAAAGGAAATATACGTTTCCGTATCCTCCTGAAGCAATAACTACCGCGTGAGCAGAATGTCTTTCGATTTCACCTGTTACCAGGTTTCTTGCGATAATTCCTCTTGCTTTTCCATCTACGATAACAAGGTCTAGCATTTCATGACGGTTGTACATCTTGATTCTTCCTTTACCGATCTGACGGCTCATTGCAGAATAGGCACCCAGCAACAACTGCTGACCTGTCTGTCCTTTTGCGTAGAATGTTCTTTTTACCTGAACCCCACCGAATGAACGGTTGTCCAGCTGACCGCCGTAATCTCTACCGAACGGAACACCTTGCGAAACACACTGGTCAATAATATTAGCAGAAACTTCCGCCAATCTGTAAACGTTGGCCTCTCTTGCTCTGTAGTCACCTCCTTTGATGGTGTCATAGAATAATCTGTAAGTAGAGTCACCGTCACCCTGATAGTTTTTAGCGGCATTGATCCCTCCCTGCGCTGCAATAGAGTGCGCTCTTCTTGGAGAATCCTGGTAGCAGAATGCTTTTACATTGTATCCCTGCTCAGCTAAAGTAGCTGCCGCAGAACCTCCTGCCAAACCTGTCCCTACAACAATAATATCAATCTTATCTCTGTTGTTTGGTGCAACAAGGTTCATATGGTCTTTATGATGCTTCCATTTATCCTTTAAAGGACCAGCCGGAATTTTTGAATCTAATTTACTCATATTGGTATATTGATATTATTGAGTTACGAAGTGAAAAATTGCAATAAAAATAAAACCTGCAGGAATAAGGATGGAATACCATTTTCCAAAAGCTTTAATTACCGGAGTATATTTCGGGTGTCTTGCTCCAATAGACTGGAATGAAGATTGGAAACCGTGAGCCAAATGCAGTCCAAGCAAAACAAAAGAGATCACATATAAAGCAACTCTCCAAAGATCTGCAAACTTCTCATGTAACTCCGGCCAGAAACGTTCTGCATCAGGAGCCAATCCTTCTACATACTTGTAATTGATTTCGTGAAGCCAGAAATCATATAAGTGAAGCGCAAGGAAAGCCAAAACAACTGCTCCTGAAATAATCATATTTCTGGACATCCATGAAGAGTTCACAGAAGGGTTGTTTGAAGCGTACTTTACCGGACGCGCTTTGTTGTTCTTAATTTCCAGAACAAACCCCATAATAAAATGGAAAAGAACTGCAAAACCAAGAACAGGCTGCATTAAGAACTGCACAAAAGGATTATAGCCCATGAAATCTGATGCTGTGTTGAATGCATCACGATTGAGAACTGATAACAAATTGGTCGTCAAATGCAGTATAAGAAAGATCAGCAAAAATAGAGCTGATAATGCCATCGCATATTTTCTACCTATCGTAGAACTCGTTAAACCTGCCATATAAGTTTAAATTTGAATTTCCACAAAATTAAGAAATGTTAACAATATCGGGAAGTGAGAAATCTCACAATTAGCCAGTTTGTAATCTTTCTAAATAAGAATCCAGCGGGCATTGTAAGGCCATAATATAAAACACCGTTTATTATTTCAAATCATATATTTTACCATTATAAATTGCTTTTTGTACCATGTTAGGGAAAGTCTTTATTTCTACCTTCCGAACGCGTCTTGAAGAGCAATAAGGAGCTGTTACAAAACTCACTAGCTTCTTTCTGTCAGAATTTTCTGCAACCCAGAAAACAGCTCTATTTCCTACCTTTACAGACAACACTTTATTCACTCCAAAATCATGGATAAGAATCTCCTGTCTCTGATTTTCAAAAACAGAAAAACCTGTTCTGACGATAAAAAATAATACCATAATTTTTGCCAGTTTCATTGAATTTTTTAAGCTGAATTTCAAAAGTGACGGCCTCAACTCATAAACTATGGCCAATGCAATAAAAACCTCAACCAAATTCATCGGGATATTGGAAAAAAACAGCAGATCCGATTCTGCAAACCAATGTATCAGTTTCAGCAGCATCTGAATTGAAGTATCATAGATCATCTGAATAAAACCAAAATCCATCCGCAATGCAATAAGAATCGTCATTAAAAACGAAAACACAATAATAAGCTCTGAAAAAGGCACGATCAATATATTGGCCGGAATAGAAACCAACGAAAACTGGTGGAAATAGTAAAGAACCAAAGGAAGTGTGGCCAGCTGCGCCGAAAGTGATATGGTAACCGCATTGAAAAGCAGCTTTTTGAAGTAGCCATCCTGTTTAGGAAAATACTTTAAAAGAGGTTGATTCAGCCAGAAAATCCCCAAAACCGCAAGAAAGCTGAGCTGAAACCCCACATCGAAGATCTGCCAGGTATCTGCAATCAGAATAATCATGGCCGAAAGTGACAAAGAATGGAGCAAATCCGGTTTTCTCTGAAGAAGTACATAGACAAAATACACCGTAAGCATAATGCAGGAGCGCACTACAGAATTTCCAAAGCCTATAAATGCAGCAAAGAACCAGATCTGGGAAATACAGGAAATAACTGCATATTTTCTAAACCAAAGAGGGCAGAATCTGGTCAAAACAAAATAAAACATTCCGAAAATCACTACGATATGCGTTCCCGAGATCGCCAGCAGATGCACCATCCCCGAACGGTTGAAATCCTGTACCGTTCCTGCATCCGTTTCTGTTCTGTCTGCCAGGATAATTCCTTTTAAAAACTCTCTGGTCTTCGGAGACATTTGGGTTTTATCTATTTTTTGAAGGATTTCAAATCTCTGTTGCTGAATCCGTTCACTTACATTCAAATCATTTCTTGTTGCTGAAGAGATTTCTTTTGACAGATAGCATTGGTATTCAATTCCTTTTCTTTTTAAATATCCCGCATAATTAAACTGAAAATCATATTGCGGCGACTTCGGTTTTGAAATATAAGCCTGTGCTTTGTAGTAATGATTAAAATCGAGTTCCTTACCTGTTTTTGGGATGTAGAGGACTGAATTAAAGCTTTTCCCGTCAACCTCAACAAAGGCTTCATATTTTTTATTCTTTTCTGTAGAATTTAATTTCTTTGAAATTTTAAAGACTATTGTTTCATTTCGGGAAGCCGGAAGTTCTGTAAAGGAAAAAGTATTAAAGAAATGAAGAACGATTCCGGTTCCGAAAAATAGTAAGCCTAATAAAACGGTCTTTATCTGATGTAAAAAATAGGAATGGAAAAAGTACAACAGAAGAATCAAAAAACAACCTGCCGCAATTATCCCAACGCCAACTTTACCCAGCATTAGCTGATCCTGAAAAAATATTCCGAGGATAAAACATACGGCCAGAATAAGAAGAGGCTGCTGATTCAATGAGTGCTTTTATGACGCTTAAAAAGTATTGATTTATTGGATTCCTGAATAACACGGATTTTGCAGAATCAGAATGTATTTCCCCTCTAATTTACTAACAAGGAGCCTGATTATTTACTACAAAATCTCATTCAGACAAAAAAAATAAGCCGCCCCGATCGGACAGCTTTTTGGTATGGGTAAATTATCTGCAGTTGCAGCTTTTATTTGATTAAATTTTTAAATTCAAAACAGTATTAAAGAAAATAAAGTCAAGTAGTACTCATTTACTTTCCTTTCAGAAACTGATCGGTCAGTCTTTTTGTTTCTTTAATATACAACCAGGGATCTTTACCATAGTCTTCATATTTGAAATCACCTGCTTTTTTTGGAATTGCCGGTTCTATCTGAGTTCCTTCGTGCCATTCATTAAAAGAAGTGATCCCAATAAAATCAGGATGTACTTTTTCAGCGGCCTTAAACATATTTTCATAGTATTTCCCATTTTCCCGACTTTTGAAATTGGCTTCGTTCCACGGTCTTATCCTGGTATCTGAATATCCGGGTCCCACACACGGAATGAAAATAAGTTGATGATCTTTGGCATATTGGGAAAGGTAATTCCAGTTGGAAACCGTACTTCCGAAGACAAAACCTTCGCTGGCAAAATAGGTATAGAAGCCATCAAATCCGGAGGTTTCAAAAAAAGCTGAATGCTCCTTCTCCACCCACAATCCGATATAAAACCCGTCTAATTCCGTATTACGGACGGTTTTTGTTCCATTTTTGGAAAGCAGTTCAGACCATTCCTGCGGAGAAATCTTATAACTATCGTATACATAATATAAAGGTTTCCCGTTCTTTTTATAGAAAGCATGATGCCTGGAATAGGTTTTAACAAGATAAGAAAGCTGCTCTCTGAGCTCGTCTACACTCTTATAAAAGGGTTCTATGTGAAAGGCTACCTTCAAACCGAACTGATCTGCCATATCCAGATATCGGGTAATGCTTTTATCTACAAAGGAATCTTTCCCCAACCAGCTTAGAATAACGACTCCCACACCGGAATCTTTCATCATCTTCATATGTTTTCTGATGATTTCAGGATCGTTGGAACTGTAATTTCCAAGTTCGGGGTAGAAATTCGCTCCGATATCATCTCCTCCTTTGTAATGTCCCAAGTTGTTCCATTTCGGATTACTCCAGTGAGGCAGGATCTTGTGATTCCAATGGTCATACTTTCCATCTACTTTTGGGTTTGCATACCATCCGTAGTAGAAAATCTGAACCTGATCACGGGATTTATTGGATTGAGCAAAACTTTTCAGGGAAATACCCGTCAAAAGAATGAATATGAGTAAGCTTTTAAAATTCATTTTAATAAAAATTTAAATCTACAAAACCCGTCAGCATTAAATCAATTGGAACTCTGTTCTAAACACTTAAAATCACCTCAGCCGCTTTTTCACTGGCTCCTTTTCCTCCCAATTTTTCTCTTAGCAGGTTGTAATCTTCCAGAACTTTGTTTCTTTTTTCGCCTTCAATCATTTTATTCAGTTCTTCTACCAGATTCTGGGTATTAAGGTCGGCCTGAATCAATTCTTTCACCACTTCCCTATCCATGATCAGATTAACCAAAGAAATATACTTGATGTTTTTAACCAGTCTCTTTGCGATAGCGTATGAAATTTTGCTTCCGCGATAGCATACTACTTCCGGAACATTGAGCAAAGCGGTTTCCAGGGTTGCCGTTCCCGAAGTGACCAGCGCAGCTTTCGAACATCTCAGCAGATCATAAGTTCTGTTGGAAACAAAATGAACGTTGTCATCCACATATTTCTGATAAAATTCTTTGGGAAGGCTTGGTGCTCCGGCAATTACAAACTGGTAATTTTTAAAATGCGGTCTTACGGAAAGCATGATTTCAAGCATTTTTTCCACTTCCTGCTTTCTTGAACCAGGGAGAAGTGCAATGATCTCTTTTTCGTTCAGGCCGTTTTCTTTTTTAAATGCTTCCGGACTGATGTCTTTCAGGCTAGAGATGGCATCCAGAAGCGGATGTCCCACAAAATGGGAATGTACACCATGTTTTTTATAAAAATCTTCTTCGAAAGGAAGAATCACCATCATTTCATCCACATATTTCTTAATGATTTCTACCCTTCCTTCTTTCCATGCCCAAAGCTGTGGTGAAATATAGTAGACCACTTTAATTCCCAGTTCTTTTGCAAATCTGGCAATTCTCAGGTTAAATCCGGGATAATCAATCAGAATCAGAATATCGGGTTTGTGGCTGCGAATGTCTTCTTTACAGAATTTGATATTGTTCAGGATGGTCCTTAAATTCATAGCGACCTCCAGAAATCCCATAAAGGCAAGATCCCGGTAGTGTTTTACGAGTGTTCCGCCCTGGGCTTTCATAAGATCTCCACCCCAGAATCTGATTTCCGCCTGCGGGTCTTTCTGTAAAAGGGCTTTCATTAAATTGCTTCCATGCAGGTCGCCGGAAGCCTCTCCTGCGATAATGTAATATTTCATTTCTTCCGAAATCTTTATTTGTTTTTTATAACCTTCAAATCTCTCTTGATTTCACTCTGTCAGGATGATGCTGAATCATGGGAGGTTTCTATGGTAAGGATAGAGAACAAATTAAGGTTTACTTGATCTTAATTTGTAAATTTGTCCAAAGATAATGATAAAAATGTCAGAAGAATTTGAAATCCGAAATAAAGTTGCCGAAAGTGGCCTTGTGAATTTCGACCTATCCACTCTGGTTCCTAAGGGGATAAGAAAGGGTATTGACCTTAAAGATTTTCTGTTTCAGGAAATGATACTGAAGGAAAAAGATTTCAGGGAGAAAGTAGAAGCCATCGATACCGAAGAGTACAAAGATGCTTATATATACATTTACAATTCCGTAGATACTATAGTTCCATTATGGGCTTATTTTGTACTGACGGCCAAGCTTACAGATACCGCCAAAAAAATTGTTTTTGGAAACCGTGAAGATCTGGAAGTTATTCTGATGCATAATGCCATTCAGACTTATGATTTTGAAGATATGAGAGGCAAGAGAGTACTGGTAAAAGGCTGTTCGGATAAAGAGATCCCGGAAAATGCATATATTGAGCTTGTAGAACAGCTGAAACCGATAGTGAAGTCACTCATGTTCGGAGAGGCGTGCTCTAATGTTCCTATTGTAAAGAATTGATATGGGTAAATATATATCTGCTCTTTTCCTGTTCATTATTTTTCTTGCTGTTTATTTTGCCGGAACTTTCACCAAGGTTCCTTTTGCAGACTGCATAGGTTTTGTATTTGAAGCAGAGAAAGGGGAATATATTCCGATAGCTACGGCTACTACCCATTTCCTTTATATCAATACCATTATTTTCATCGAACGTCTTACCGGTTTTGATGCCATTGAAGCCAGCCGGTTACTGATTATTATTTCAGGAGCAGCTACGGTTCCTGTTATTTATCTTACTGTAAAAACGCTTACCAAAGCGGAATGGGTGTCTCTCACAGCAGCATTTGTATTCGGATTCAGTTTTTCGTTCTGGAGAAATGCAGAAATTGTAGAAGTGTATACCTACCATTCTTTCTGGATCAGTTTATTTTTCTTTTCCATCATTAAGAGTTTTACGGAGCACAAAAAAAAGTATATTGCCGCCGCAGGTTTATTTTTAGGAATCAGTCTTTGGGTACATATTCAGAATATCCTTTTGATTCCGGCATTTCTCATCTTTCTTTTTTATTTCAGGAATGAAAAAAAATATGCCTACAGTTCGCTGCTGGTCTTTGGAATACTCTTTTTGTCCCTTTTTATACTGAATACATCGCAGGGATATCCGTTTAATTCGGTTTATACTTCAGACCGTGGTCATTGGGTGGAAGATTCTTTTAAGAAAACATTCATGCAGTATGTGAAAGATTTTTTCCAGTCTTTTGCCTACCTCATCTATAATTTCAATGTATTTACTTTTTTTGGAGTAACGGGAGCCATAATGCTTTACCGTCTGGACCGGAAAATGTTTTTCGTTTTCCTTGCCGGATCTGTTTGTGTGTATGGTTTTTCAACGTTTTATGCCGTTTCGGATAATTATGTTTTCTTCCTTCCTTTCAACAATATTTTTGCTCTATCTATAGGATACGGGCTTTATCATTCAAAATACACCTTTGTTCGAAAGTATTCATGGGTATGCCTTCTGATTCCTTTGGGATACCTGGCTTTATATAAAACGGCACTGCTTACAGAGAAAGGGAAAGAAGTTCATGCCTTCAAAAAATACAAAGGCGGCCTGAATTATTATATCCTTCCGTGGATGAATGACAATGAAGGAATTCTGGAATTCACAATTGATAAAAAAACAGCTCCGGAACCGGTGTACTGGATGATTAACAGCGCCAACGATTATATAAAGCTAAAGAAAAGCAAGGGATATACCGAGGAGGAGATTAAAAAACTTTAACAATAATTGTGAAGTGAAAAGATTTTGTGAATAATTTTTTTTGATAACTTTGATTTACTTAATACTTTAAAATAAACACAAACTATGAGTTTAATCGACCTACTTACAGGTAACACCAGCAACCAGGTTGCTGAACAGGCAGAAAACAAATTCGGGATCAGCAGAAACCAGATTATCGCCTTATTGGCTGTAGCTGCCCCTTTGGTAATTTCTTATCTTAGAAACAAATCTCAGGATGCTAATGAAGCAGAAGCTTTAAATAATGCTTTAGATAAAGACCACGACGGAAGTATTCTTGATGATGCCTCTCAGGCTGAAGCAAGACAGGCAGAAGGAGGATCGATTCTTGACCACGTTTTCGGCGGCCAGAAAAGTAATGTAGAAAATCAGCTTTCCCAGAATACGGGTATCTCTATCGACAAGATCGGGCCTATTTTAGCGATGCTGGCTCCGGTAATTATGGGGTACATTGGTAAAGAAAAACAACAGAACAATGTGGGAGCCGGAGGTTTAGGAGATCTTTTAGGAGGAATTCTAGGAAATGCATCCAGCCAGGCTCAGACCCAGCAGTCCAGTCCTTTAAATGATATTTTGGGAAGTGTTTTAGGAGGCGGTGGTCAGTCGCAGTCCGGAGGAAACCCGCTTAACGATATCTTAGGAAGCGTACTTGGCGGAGGCGGAGGACAGCAGCAGCAAGGAGGCGGATTAGGAAGCATCCTTGGTAATATTTTAGGAGGAAAATAATTTAATTTTGTATATTAAAAAAGGCTGAAGAACATCTCTTCAGCCTTTTTGCTTTTTTAGTTCTTCGCTTTTGCTTCAGAAGAACCGATTGATTTAGAAGCCTTTCTAGGTCTTCTTTTACCATAACTTCCCGAATTGATCTTGCCTCTTCTGGATTTTTTATCTCCTTTTCCCATAATGATAAATGTTTTGTTGGTTGAACACTAAATTAGATAATATGCTCTGGAACAAAAAATTAAGGCTGTTAAAATTTTTATAAAACTCTTGAGGAAAGGATATCTGAAGATGGAAGCTGGAGGTTATCGGGTGGCACAAAAATAACCTCCAGTCAATTTTAAAAATCCACATTCCTCTCATCAAAGGCTCCTTTTATCAAATTTCAACCAACTAACAGGAATTACAAACCCTTCCAGTAACCTCATTCTTCATTCTTCATTCTTCATTCTTCACTTTTCATTCTTCACTCTCATCACACTTTCACCATCTTCCACTTCCCTCTTTTAAACAATATAAAAGCAACAATGGTAATTAATGTTTCTGCTACAGGAATGGAGATAAACACTCCTTTCGGCCCCATACCGAGGTGTTTTGAAAGAAAATAAGCCAATGGAATCTGAAACAGCCAGAATCCGAAGAAATTCACCCACGTAGGTGTCCAGGTATCTCCGGCTCCGTTAAACGCATTGATAAGCACCATCCCGATACCATAAAAAACAAATCCTACACTCATAATGTGTAAAGCATTTTTGGCAAAATTTTTAATTTCCGGTTCCTGCGTGAAAAAGCCTACCAGAAAATCTCCGAGCAGGAAAAATATCAGACTCACGACCAACATAAAGATGACATTGTATTTTACGGTTTTCATCACAGACTGTTCTGCTCTCAGCATCTCGTTGGCTCCCATATTCTGACCTACCAAAGTAGCCGCAGCATTACTTAATCCCCAGGCAGGAAGCATAAAAAACATCATCAGCCTCAAAGCGGTCTGATATCCGGCCGAGGCATTTTCATGTCCGGTAGTAGCTACCAGCTGAGCCAGAAAAATCCAGCTGCATGAAGCTATAACAAACTGGAAAATCCCAGGCGTTGCAATTTTTACGATGGATTTTATCTGGCTGAAATCTGGTTTGAAATAAGGAAGCGCAATACGGATCTGATTTCCGGCTACCAGAAGATGATACAACTGGTAAATAACCCCGATACTTCTCCCTATCGTAGTAGCCAAAGCTGCTCCCGTAAGTCCCATGGCCGGCACAGGCCCGAAACCTCTGATCAGAACTGGGCAGAGAATAATGTTCACGATATTGGCAATCCACAGCGATTTCATGGCAATAGCTGCATTTCCGGCTCCCCTGAAAATTCCGTTGATCAAAAATAAAAGCATAATGATAACGCTGCTTCCCATCATAATCCTCGTGAATTCTTTACCATAGGCCGCCGCTTCCGGTTTTGAACCCATCAGAATTAAAATTTCCTCTGCATAAACAACGCCTAATAAACTCAGAATAAAAGTAACAATAAATGATACCAGCAAAACTTGCGCAGCACTTCTGGAAGCCTGTTCGGGATTTTTTTCACCGATTCTTCTCGCCACCAAAGCTGTAGCCGCCATACTCATCCCTATCGCAATGGAATACATTACGGAAAGGACCGATTCTGTTAATCCAACCGTTTGAATGGCATATCCGCTTTCTTTCAGATGTCCCACAAAATACAGGTCAACCAATGCAAAGACGGACTCCATGGCCATTTCCAGCATCATAGGAATAGCAAGAAGAAGCACGGCACTTCTGATCGTTATTTTTGTATAATCTACCTCTTCTCCGCTAAATGCTTTTTTTAAAAAATCTATGTATCTGGTCATTTTGCAATCAATAATTATCTGATTTTCAAAAATACAAATTCAATTCTTATAAAAAATAAGTCACTTGTATCAAAAAAATAATTTAGATTTGTATATTATTAAAATGAATCTTATGAAAAAAATAATCTCTACTACCTTTCTGCTTGCCATCTCGGTAACATTCAATATGCTTTCCGCTCAGGAACTTAGCAAAAAACAGATGCAGGCGATTCAGTCTGATGATATTGCCTTATTCAAAAAGAGTTTTGTAAAAGGAGATTACAACAAATGTTTTGCTCTTAAAGACGAAACTTTCAGTGCTTTAGGTTTCAGTTCACTGTATGGCAGAAATAATATTGTTAAATTTCTTCTGGATAACCAGGCAGAAGTAAATAAAGCGTGCAGCGGTAAAACTGCTCTTGCATGGGCCAAATTAGGAAATAAGGAGCAAACAGCACAGTTACTTATACAGAAAGGAGCTACCAATAACTAAAAAGCCTTTAAATAATATACAAGACTTCCGAAAGGAAGTTTTTTTTGTTTATAAAACCTGCAAAAATCTTATCTTTGCCAACGAAAATTAAAGGCTTGAAATTTGGGGCCTTAAACATTGAACTTTAAACAAATAATTATGTTTCGATCGCACACCAACGGAGAATTATCTCTGAAAAATCTTAATGAAGAAGTTACACTTTCTGGATGGGTACAAACTATCCGTGATAAAGGATTTATGATTTGGATAGATCTGCGAGATCGTTACGGAATTACTCAGTTGGTATTCGACCAGGACCGTTCTTCCGCTGAACTAATGGAGGAAGCTAAAAAACTGGGACGTGAATTTGTGATCCAGGTTACAGGAAAAGTAATCGAAAGGGTAAGCAAAAATCCTAATATTCCAACCGGAGAAATTGAAATTTTAGTTGAAAAACTGACTGTACTTAATGAATCCCAGCTTCCGCCTTTCACTATTGAAGATGAAACAGATGGTGGTGAAGAATTAAGAATGAAATACCGCTATCTGGATATCAGAAGAAATCCGGTAAAAGAAAAACTGATCTTCCGTCATAAAATGGCACAGAAGGTAAGAAACTACCTTTCAGATGAAGGATTTATCGAGGTGGAAACTCCGGTTCTTATCAAATCTACTCCAGAAGGGGCGAGAGATTTTGTGGTTCCAAGCAGAATGAATCCGGGGCAGTTTTATGCGCTTCCGCAATCGCCGCAGACTTTCAAGCAGCTTCTGATGGTAGGCGGAATGGATAAATATTTCCAGATCGTAAAATGTTTCCGTGATGAGGATTTAAGAGCGGACAGACAGCCGGAATTTACCCAGATCGACTGTGAAATGGCTTTTGTAGAGCAGGAAGATATTATGAATGTTTTTGAAGGAATGACGAAAACATTAATCAAAGATATTACAGGACAGGAATTCGGAGATTTCCCGAGAATGACTTTCGCCGATGCGATGAAAAAATACGGGAACGACAAACCGGATATCCGTTTCGGAATGGAATTCGTGGAACTGAATGAGCTGGTAAAAGGAAAAGACTTTAAAATATTTGATGATGCCGAATTGGTTGTAGGAATCAATGTGGAAGGATGTGCAGATTATACAAGAAAGCAGATTGACGAGCTTGTTGACTGGGTAAAACGTCCTCAGATCGGTGCTTCAGGAATGGTTTGGGCTAAATTCCAGAATGACGGAGTAAAAACCTCTTCTGTGAACAAGTTCTATAATGAAGAAGATCTGTCGAAAATCATCGAAAAATTCGGAGCCAAAGAAGGCGATTTAATGCTGATCTTATCCGGAAACGAGAATAAGGTAAGAGCACAGCTTTCTGCACTGAGAATGGAACTCGGAAACCGTCTTGGACTGAGAAAAGGAGATGTTTTTGCACCGCTTTGGGTAGTAGACTTCCCATTATTGGAATTCGATGAAGAAAGTGGACGTTACCACGCTATGCACCACCCTTTCACCTCTCCTAAGCCTGTAGATATTCACTTACTGGAAACAGATCCGGGGAAAGCAAGAGCCAATGCGTATGATATGGTACTGAACGGAAACGAAATCGGCGGTGGATCTATCAGGATTTTTGATAAGGATCTTCAGTCTAAGATGTTTGATCTTTTAGGATTTACAAAAGAGGAAGCAGAAGCTCAGTTTGGATTCCTGATGAATGCCTTTAAATACGGAGCTCCGCCTCATGGTGGTTTGGCTTTCGGATTTGACCGTTTGGTGGCTATTCTGGATGGAAATGAAGTGATTCGAGATTATATTGCATTCCCTAAGAATAATTCAGGGCGGGATGTTATGATAGACGCTCCTGCATCTATTGCTGATGCCCAGCTGGATGAACTGGAAATACAATTGAATTTAAAAGCATAAACTGAAGCGGAGATTTTTTCTCCGCTTTTTTTATGTCGTTCCTAAAAACTTTTGGCTTACTTATTCTGCACTTTATACAGAATCAGGAAAGATATGCCATCAATGCCCTTTTATTCCTTTCCATAATCGCAATATATTTCAAGATGTTCATGAAAATATCCTGACAAAAGGTATATTACTCACCTAAATGGGATAAGTTCAATTCATACATCAATTTCCCATAAATAACTAAAATTATACTTTAATAATAAAATATCACTAAAAATAAAATAATTAACAAAATAAATCCTACAAAACAACAAATAATGCAACAAATAAACATTATATTATGTTATATTCACAAATAGCAAATATTTATATCTTTATAAAATACTGCTAAATAATAATGATGATTAAAATAAGGTTTCGTAATCAAGCCCGTTTTTGGAGGCTGATTAGGTTACCTCTGATATTTAGCATTTAATATTTTACAAACCACAATTTTAAATATTATATTATGACAAGTAAATTATTGCTCTTATCAGGATGCCTTGTTCTGGCATTAAATTCATGCAGGTCGGATCTTGAAAATACTCAGGCAGATCCTATTGACCAAACAACTACTAACCTGGATGGTACAAAAGTTCACAAACTATTAATTAACGGAAAATACACCTACGTAAATGAAGTAAACGGTGAATATTTTTATGCAGATGATCTTACTATTTCGGCTGAACAATTTGACAAATTAAAAATGCAGGCTAATTCCGAATTGTCAACTTCAGAGAAAAGTACCATTGTAAGTTCCTTTATTAAAACATGGCCCAATGCAACAGTCTATTATACATTGCCAAGCCAGGGAACTCTGAGTACCCAAAGCTACAATACGTTCCTTACCAATATTAACAAAGCATTTGACCTGATTTCTACCGGAACCAATGTTCAGTTTGTTGAACGTACCAATCAGACAGAATACATCACTTTCACTTATACAACGACAAACAGTTCTCCACTTGGATGGCAGAAAAACAGAGTGAACGGTATTAAAATTTATAATACCACCTATCCGGCAATTATTGCCCACGAAATTATGCACTCTATGGGAATTATGCATGAACAGTGCCGTCCGGACAGAGATCAGTACATTATTGTAGATGTGAACAGGGCAACAGAAGGAAGCCGTCATAACTTCAATCTTTACAATGACTATGCAGGACATGGAGCATTTGATTTCGGTTCTGTTATGATGTATCAGTCTACGGATTTTGCTATAGACCCGACTAAACCTGTAATGACTAAACTGGACGGTTCTACTTTCACCAAGCAAAGAACAGGATTGTCTGCCGGTGATTATGCAGGGATAAATCATTTGTATGGGCCTGTGAATGCTACTTCGGCAGTCAATGGAACTTATACGATGACAACTTCTTTAGCTACTGATAAAAATCTGGGTATTTCCGGAACTACCGCTACAGATGGCACCACCGTGGTTCTGAATGCAGCCTCTACTGGAAATAATCAGAGATTTACTTTCACTAAATCTGATCACGGTTATTATATCATCAAATCTTCACTGGATCCTACAAAGGTATTAACGGTAAAAAGCGGTGGAACAGCCAACGGAACAGCAGTAGAATTAAGAACGGATGCTAGTACAGATTCTCAGAAATGGTTATTATTCAACCTGGGAAATAATGGCTTTGGATTCGCTCCTAAGAATGCTCCATCCCTAAGATTGGAGGTGAAGAATGGTTTAACTACTAACCTTACACCTATTGTCATAGGCACTACGGATCAAAGTGTTCAACCGTCTACAAAGCAACGTTTTAAGCTTACAAAAGTTAACTAATTTAATTTTTTCATAAGGAAAAAGGTTAGAAAATATATTTTCTAACCTTTTTTGTATAAACTAATCTATAAAAACAAACAATTTTCCTTTAATCTATTTATTAATCTGAGTTTGGTACAAAAAAAGTATTAAATCACTGATTATTAGTAATATATAATTTATCGCAAGGATATACAAAGAATTATTTACCTTTTTGAGTGTTTAAAGATAGACAAAGCCACTTCGTTTATTAAAGTAATACAAATTGGATATTACTTGGATAAGTTTATGCCTTTCTCAATCTTAAAAAATGAAAAGTCATCGTAATAAACCTTATCCCGCTCAGGTTATTCATTATCCAATTTTAAATATCTGATGTCTTCCCGGGCCTGTAGAAAGATAGGTAACAGGAACTCCAATTTCATCATTCAGAAAAGAGAGAAAAGCTCGTAATTCTTTAGGCAAACCGGAAGCATTTTCAATGGCTGAAATATCTCCTTTCCAACCTTCAACCGGCTTGAGAATTGGTCGCGCATTTTCAGGAAGAGTTCCGGAAACAGTCATAATTTCTCCGTTTTCCAACTCGTAATGGGTACAAACTGCCACAGATTTCATTCCGCTTAAAATATCTGCTTTGGTCAGGATAACCTGGGTCACTCCATTGATCATAATGGCGTATCTTAAAGCCACAAGATCTAGCCAGCCAATTCTTCTGGGACGTCCGGTATTGGAACCGAATTCATTCCCCTTATTTCTGATTTCTTCCCCAAGATCATCGAAAATCTCAGTTGGAAACGCTCCATTCCCTACTCTTGTACAATAGGCTTTTGCAATCCCGAATATCTCACCGATTTTCTTAGGTGAAATACCCAAGCCGCTGCAAGCTCCTGCTGCAGTAGTTGAGGAAGAAGTTACATACGGATAAGTTCCGTGGTCTATATCCAGCATTGCGGCCTGAGAACCTTCTGCCAGAATCTTTTTTCCTTCGGATAAAGCGGTATTCAAAAATATTTCGGTTTCCGTACGGGTGAATTTTTTCAGAAAATCTATGGCTTCAAAAAATTCTCCGCTGATTTCTTCCAATGGAGGAAGTACCCTATCTCCGCCTGCAAGCAGCCTATAATCTCTTTCTAAAATATGTTTTACCCTGTTTTCAAAATCGGGAGAGTCTATATCTTCAACTCTTACATTCTGTCTTAATATTTTATTGGAGTAAGCCTGTGCAATCCCGTTTCTCGTAGTCCCGATAGTGGTGTACTCCGGACTATCTTCCATAAAAATATCCAGAAGTCTATGGGTAGGAAGAACAAGGTGTGCTTTTTTGGAAATAATCAGATTATTTTCCGGCTCAACCGTTTCGTCAAATTGTTTAAGATTTAAAATTTCTTTTCTCAAACTTACCGGATCGAGTACCGTACCGGTTCCTATCACGTTCTGAACTCCGTTCATAAAAATTCCTGAAGGCAGGGATTTCAGAGTAATTCTTTTACCATTGCGTTCTATGCTGTGACCGGCATTGGCTCCACCATTAAAACGGGCTGTAATATTATAATTTTCGCTGATAAGATCTATAAATTTACCTTTACCTTCGTCTCCCCACTGCAGGCCTAAAACAACATCCATATATTTAAATTTTATGCTGCAAAGCTAGGGCGGTTTGAAAAGGAGGCCATTGTCATTTGGCAAAAAAGGATTTATGATCTTGAAATTTAATATTTAAGTTTTGGCTGAAGCCAATGAATATCCTTACTATTGAAAAAACGGGCTAAAGCCCGTTTCTACTGATTTCTTTTATATAATATTCCTTCTGATCCTACTCAGTGAAGAAGGTGTTATTCCCAGATAGGAAGCGAGCATAGATTGTGGTACTCTGTTGGCAAGTCCGGGGTAATGGTTTAAAAAATGGATATACCTGGACTTTGCATCCAGATTGAGCATTGTGCTTGCCACTTTAAGTTTATTTTCTGCAACAAACGCATGTAATCTGGCAAATAATACCGGCCAGATTTTAATGTCCTTTTCCAGTCTTTTGAAATGATGAAGATCAATGGCCAGCAATACTCCGTCTGTAATGGCTTCAATGTATTCAAGAGAGGGATTCTGATCTGCAAAGCCGTAGAAATCTCCTATAAATCGTCCTTCATATATAAAATAGCGGGTAAAATCATCTCCTTCCCTATTATAGTACAAAGACCGGAAAACTCCTTCTTTTACAAAAGCTATTTTCCGGCTTACTTTTCCTGCTTCTATAAAAGTTTCCCCTTTCTGTATAGTGATTTCCTGAAGCCCGTCGGCAATCAGCAATTCTTCCTCAGGGGTGAGTGTTCCGAATTTTCTGATGTAATTAAAAAGTTCTTTCATATATAATCTGGCCAAGATATTGGGAAGATATAAAAGTATGAAAATCTCTCTTAGAAACCATTGTCATTTGACAACAACTCCTTCCATTACGAAAGGAGCTGCCTGTTTTTTAAGTTTAAAACTAAAATATTAGTATCCGATTATTTGTTATATACGTGTATATCTCTCTGTGGGAAAGGTATCTCAATTCCTGCCTTATCAAGAGCAAATTTGCAGGTAATAATCAATTCTTCATTCATTGCCCAGTAATTTTCATTGGAAGTGGTAACTCTCACTGATAAATTAACTGCACTATCTCCAAGTTCCGTGACTACGACCTGTGGTGCCGGAGTTTCAAAAGCATATTCATTGTTTCTGATCACCTCCATTAATATCTCTTTTGCCTGTTTCAGATCTGCGTTATAGGAAACACCTATATCAAACCATGTTCTTCGCGTTCCCAACTGTGTAAAGTTGGTAATGCTTTTATTTGAAATTTCCCCATTTGGAATTACAATCAATTGGTTTTGTGGAGTTATTAATCTTGTATGAAAGACATCAATAGCATTTACAGTTCCTGAAACTCCTGAACTGACAGAAATGAAATCGCTTATTTTAAATGGTTTTAACAGGAGAATAAGGATTCCCCCTGCAAAATTGGTCAGTGACCCCTGTAAAGCCAAACCTACAGCCAGACCTGCAGCACCAATCATGGCTACAAATGCAGAGGTCTGCACTCCCAATTGGGTAACAACAACAATAAACAACAGGATATTCAGTCCCCAGCTAATGATATTTAAAAGAAAGAGCTGTAAAGAAGCTTCCATATTACGCTTTTTAAAGCCTTTCTCAATTAGTTTTTTAATTACTCTGATCAACCAGGATCCAATCAGATAAATCAGTAATGCAGAAATAATTGCGGTAATGATTCTGGGTGCCCATGAAATTGCGGAAACTACAAGGTTTTCCCAGTGCTGTTGAATGTTGCTTAATTTTAAATCGTCCATTTTGTACTCTTTATTTTAAATATTGATAGGTTAGCGGGTATCAATTATTCATGAGTAATTAGTTTTTTTGAAAAAATGAGACTGAGAAAAAGCGGATCTATTTCAAAAAATAAATCGCTCTAAACATTGGTGTTTAAAGAAATGTATATACAAAAAATAGATTGGATAGCAGAACGGTTCGTTGAAGCTTTACTCAATGATCATTTTAGAAATTGAATCTTACGGGAAGAAATAATTTGGAGTCCTAAAAGTAGTAAAAAAAAGCTTAACCTCCAATTTCTATGGCATCTGCATTCTCAAAAATCCCCTACCAGTCTACGAAAATTAAGACAAAAAAGATATCATTGGTTCAGAAATATTACGGAAGCTTTGCTACAAGACTTTCCGGTAAAACCTTTAAGATAGCGTAAATAATCTTCCATTTAAAATTCGGGACGATGGTGAAGGAATTGCCGGCATTGACGATATGTTCCGCCACATAATCAGGCTCCATTATCAAAGACTCATTAAGCTGAAGTCCTTCATTGATCTTGGTTCTGATATAACCTATCACCAAAGCATTCACTTTTATGTTTCTGGAAGACAATTCCTGTCTTAAACCCGCCAGATATTGCGTAAATGCAGCTTTTGTGCTACCATACACAAAATTGCTCTTTCTGCCTCTTACACCGGATAATGAGGACAAACCGATTATTCTTTCCAGGCCTGTATTATTGGAATCCATGGCAACAATATTCAGGATAGAAACGGCTCCCATATAATTAACCATCATCATTTGTTGAGCTCCTTTAAAATCTCTCAGTGCTTTCTCGTTATCCACTAAAAATCCGGCTGCATACACCACGATATGGGGTTTTACAGGAAGTTCATCATAGAATTTCTGATGGGAATCAAAATCTACTGCATCAAAATAAAGGATATGAATCTTTGTTGCATCCAGTCTGTGATCTGCCACAAATTTTTCAAGTGAGGAAATATCCCTTGAAGCCGCTATTACAGAGAAACCTTTTTCAATATACTGCCTTATACATTGTTTAGCAACATCCGAATTGGCTCCTAATATGAGAACTGTTTTGCCTGTATTTTGATTCATGGTGCAAAGATATTTTATTTGATTTTATGATGAGGGATTTTTTTTCAAACGGTTTTACAGATAGCATTAATCTGACGAAATATGCGAAACCATAATGATCAAAGGTTTATGAGATACGAGTTTCGGGGTTTCGGGGTTGTAAGTCTTCAAACTTACACCAAAATTGATAATTCCCATTTCTTAATCTCGAACTTAGCCTTAGCCTAATAACTGTCTGATGTCTGATGTCTGATGTCTGAAATCTAGCATCTGAATCCCTGATTCTCAAACTGTATAAAAAGGCTCGGCGCGGTGAACTTCGTTCACCGCGCCGAGCTGTATTTTCAAACTAAAAAATTATTTCTTTTCAGTTTCTATTTCTTTTTTCTCTGCTGTTTTATCAGCAGCAGCTTTTGCTTTATCTCCAAAACGGGCTTCAGTAAATTCTCTTGAAACGGCCGCTTTTTCGTATTTCAGTTTTCCGGACAAAGTTTCGATAACGAATCCATCATCCTGAACCTGAGCAATTCTTCCGTGAAGACCTGAGGTAAGAACTACTCTGGTTCCTACTTTCAAGGTTTCCTGAAAGGTTTTTTCCTGCTTTTGCTTTCTCATCTGTGGTCTTATCATCAGAAAATAAAAGCCCACAAACATTACCCCCATCATGATCAGCATCATAGATGAAGATCCTCCCTGCTGTGCCTGTAAAAAGATTGTCAACATATTATTTAAATTATGGTTGAATGTTCGCTGTGAACGTTAATTTGATAGGAGCTTTATCTACGTTTGCAAATACATCTGCATATTTCTGAACGTTTCCGTCGAAGCTTGAAGAATCAAAATGCAAAGTGATTTTTCCTTTTTTACCAGGAAGAATAGGCTCTTTTGTAAAATCAGGGGCAGTACATCCGCATCCTGGTTTTACTTCGGAAATGACCAAAGGGTTTTTTCCGGTGTTTGTGATTTCGTAAATATGTTCTACTTTATCTCCTTTCTTAATCTTTCCAAAATCGAAATTGCTTTCAGATAATGCAATAGATGTTACCGGCTGGTTTGAAACCGGAGCGGCAGCTTCTGTTTCAGCAGAAACGGGAGCAGCGGCAGAATTAACCGGAGCCAGATTGGTAGCACCTGCTGTAGAATCTGCAATATTAGCAGCTTCTGCACCTGCTGCAGCTTGTTGATTTTCTTTTTTACAAGAAACCAAACCAAAGCCTATGATAGACAAAGCGATAATTGATAACGTCTTTTTCATGTTAAATTCTATTTTGATCTTTACAATATTTATCCAAAATTCCGTTAATAAATATATTGGAACGGTCTGTTGCAAATACTTTTGCAATTTCAATATATTCATTGATAATAACTCTTGAAGGGGTAAAAGGAAAATTATCCAATTCTGAAATGGCTGTCGACAAAATAACTTTATCCATTAAAGAAACTCTTTCCAGATCCCAGTTCTCAAGTCTTTCACCCAATTTCTTTTCATTTACTTCCCAATTGTTCAGGGTATCTTTAAGAAGTTTAGCCGCGAAAGTTTTATCATCTTCATCTTTAATCATCTTAATTAAAGTTCTGCTTTCTTCATCTTCTTTCAGGAAACCAATTGTTTTCTGAACCATAGAGTTCGCAATGTGGATATCATCATACCATGAAAGTTCTTTATCTCCAAGATAGTCGTGAAAATCATCATTTTCAGCAATATATCTTAAAAAAAGTTTTCCGATAAACTTCTGATCATCTTCAAAAGAATATCCGTCTTCTTTCATGAAATCCTGATAACGTTTTCCTCCTGTAATTCTCTGGAAAGTCTTCACCAGTAAATCATCGTGCATATCCCATTTCAGCTGTTTGTGCTGGCCTGTAAAGAATAATCTTTCAGGATTTTCTTCCAGCTTGATCAGTACCTGGTTGTTGATAAATTTCTGGTTAGGATTAAGGTCTGCATCAGTTTTAAGATATTTGTTCTTCCCGATTTCAATTTGGGTTTCAGCCAATTCTTTCAGTGCTACCAAAAAATTAAGCTGATAGATATAGAGATAATAGATTTTCTCTATTCCAGAGAACATATTTTTCTCTAAAACATCAAATTTTACAGGATTCTGATAGTATGAATACACTGTTTGTACTACTTTTTCACGGATTTGTCGTCTTCCTAACATTCAAAGAGCTTTTTATGGGTGCAAAGATACAAAAATTAAAATTGATGAAATTCGTAGTCTGTCTACATTTTCGTAAATTTGTAAAACTTTATGAAAGCGCTAAAAACCTTAAACCCTTACTTTTGGAAGCACAAAATATTATTGTTTTGGGGGTTGTTATTTATCATTGCCAGTAATTTCTTCAATATATATAAAGTTCAGTTTGTAGGAAAATCTGTGGACGAACTTACCAAAAGCGGTAACCTGGGCTTCAATAAGCAGGTTCTGGTGTATGTAGCCATTATTGTAGGCTGCTCACTTTTGACCGGATTTTTCACTTTTATGATGCGCCAGACCATCATCGTGGCATCCAGAAGAATTGAATATGAACTGAAAAATAAAATTTACAGACACTATCAGGAACTCTCTCTTACGGATTACAAACAGACCACGATAGGTGACCTGATGAACAGACTGAGTGAAGACGTAGTTGCAGTAAGAATGTATCTGGGCCCGGGCGTGATGTATGTCATTAATTTGCTTGTTCTTCTTTTGATTACCAGTATTTATATGGTAAAAACGGACAGTTCCATGACTTTATGGACTTTGCTGCCCCTTCCTATTTTATCCTATATTATATTTAAGGTAAGTTCCATCATCAATCAGAAGTCTAAAATAATGCAGAAAAGCCAGTCTGCTATTTCCACTTTTGTACAGGACAGCTTTTCAGGAATCCGGGTGGTGAAATTTTTTGCCAAAGAAAACTACATCAAGAAAAACTACGGAATAAAGGTAACCGACTATCAAAATAAAGCTTTAGATTTAGCTAAAACAGAAGCGTATTTTTTTACCATTATCTTATTTGTAATCGGGCTTCTGAATGTAGTGGTTATTCTTATTGGCGGTCAGAAATATATAGCAGGAGAACTGAGTGTGGGTAAAATTGCCGACTTCTTTATGTACATCAATATCCTGATCTGGCCATTCTCGATGGTAGGCTGGGTAACGTCTGTGAACCAGAGAGCGGAAGCTTCTATGCAGAGAATTAATGAATTTCTGGATAAAAAATCGGAGATCATTAATACCAACTTTGACACTTATCCTATAAAAGGAGATATTGAATTCAGAAACGTGTCTTATGTATATCCCAATACAGGAATCAGAGCTTTGGATAATTTAAGTTTTACCATCAAAGCAGGAGAATCTCTCGCGATTATGGGGAAAACCGGAAGCGGAAAATCTACGATTGCCCTTCTTCTCTGCAGACTGATTGATCCTACTGAAGGGGTGATCTTGATTGACGGTAAAAACCTGAAAGAGCACAATCTTACGAATTACAGGAACTTCATTGGCTATATTCCTCAGGAAAGCTATCTGTTCTCGGATTCTATTGAAAATAATATCGGTTTTGCCATTGATCATCCTTCCCATGAAAAAGTGGTAGAGTATGCAAAAATTGCGGATGTTGATAAAAATATTGTTGAATTTAAAGAGCAGTATAAAACACTTGTTGGTGAACGCGGAGTGATGCTTTCGGGAGGACAGAAGCAAAGAATCTGTATCGCCAGAGCCCTGATTAAGGATCCAAATATCATTATTTTTGATGATTCTCTCTCTGCTTTGGATACCGAAACAGAGCAGAATATTCTGGAAAATATTGATAGAAAAATCAGTAATGCCACATCCATAATTATCACACACAGAGAGTCTAGCGCTCAAAAAGCCGATAAAATCATCAACCTCACCGAAATTGCCAATTCTGTAACTGCTTAGCCGTTTCGTTCTCAATTGTTAAATAAATCATAAAAAAAATTTTGTGATTAAAAGAATTCTTTTATATTTGTTCTTAACAAGATTAAAAAATATCTAACAATGAGTGAATACAAGGAACGCCATGAAAATGAAATTTTCACTAAGGTGTTAAAAGCAGGGAGAAGAACTTATTTCTTTGATGTGCGCGAGACGAAAGCAGGAGATTACTATCTTACGATTACCGAAAGCAAAAAGAATTTCGGAGAGAATGGGGAAGCTACATTCGAGAAGCACAAAATTTATCTTTACAAAGAAGATTTTAAAAGTTTTCAGGAGATGTTTAATGAATCCACAGATTTCATCATTAACGAAAAGGGTGAGGATGTAATATCAGAAAAACACGACAAAGACTTCAAGAGCAAATCATTCACAATTGATTCTGACGACGAAGTTTAAAAAAAGAATATCTAAAAACACAAGCATCTGAAAAAGGTGCTTTTTTTATGCCCGCAATTCTTATAAAATAAAGCTACTGATTTAAAATAGCCTTCCATCTTTTTTTTGCGCAAACAAAGTAAGAAACTGAAAACCAATAATTTTCAAAGCAACATATTGTACAGCTAGATATTGGCTTTGTTAAAAAATTAAGTTATATTAGTCGTCAATTATTCCAAATAAACACAGATTATTAACAATGAAAGCAAAATTAAATTACATCTTATTAATCATTTTGTCATCTTCATTAATGTTTTCGCAAGAAAAAAAATATGATATTGACATGATTTCTAAAAAGGAAATGAAATCAGTTTTGAATACAAAGACAGTTCTATTCAATCCCAACACTGTAAACTATGATGTTACCTATCATAAAATAGAATTAAAAGTTAATCCAAGCGTACAAAATGTATCCGGGAAGGTTACAACTCATTATACTGCACTATCGGATATGAATACTCTGACTTTCGATTTGGTCAATCAAATGGTAGTAAGTTCAGTAAAACAAAATAATGTAAACCTTTCATTCATACAAAATACAAACAACGAATTAGTCATTACCCTTCCTGGTACACAATTAGCCGGTACAAGCGCATCCGTAGAAATTGTATATGCCGGGGTACCACCTGATACGGGGCATGTTTTTTTTACAACCCATAACAACTCTCCCATTTTCTTTACCTTATCAGAATCATTTGGAGACAGAGAATGGTGGCCGTGTAAACAAGATATGAGAGATAAAATAGATAGTATTGATTTATATATTACTGCCCCATCACAATATTTAGCGGTAGGAAACGGAGTCGAAACCACCAGCCCTGTAATTTCCGGCCCGGATAAAACCACCCATTTTCACCACAACTATCCTATTCCTGCTTACCTGGTTTCCGTTGCCGTCACCAATTACAGCACGTTCAATCAAACCGGAGGCACAGCACCAAATACCTACCCGATTATTAACTATGTTTTTCCAGAGCATCTGAGTTTAGCACAAAATAAATTAAGTGCAGTTCCTTCATTTTTAAACTTTTATGAATCCCTACTGGGAGTTTATCCTTATCATAATGAAAAATACGGAAACGCTGAAGTTACATATAGCGGAATGGAGCATCCAACAGTATCTTTTATTAGTAATTATGACAGATATATGATGGAGCACGAAATGGCTCATCAATGGTTTGGAGATAAAATTACCTGCGCTACCTGGAATGACATTTGGCTAAACGAGGGTTTTGCCACTTTCATGGATGAACTGCTAATAGAACATTATGATGGTAATGCAGCAGGAATATCGAACAGGTCCGGAATGATCAACCACATAACATCACAACCTAATGGTGCGGTATATCTTACGGATGCAGAAGCTCTAAATGAAGACCGTATTTTCAATGTCCGTCTTACTTATAATAAGGGAGCTATGGTCCTTAATATGCTGAGGCTCAAGTTGGGTGAAACAGCATTCTTACAAGGGCTTAAAAATTACATAAATGATCCCAATCTAATATACAAAACTGCAGAGACACCAGATTTTAAAGCCCATATGGAGGCCGTTTACGGAAGCAGTCTGACAGATTTTTTCAATGACTGGATATACAATCAGGGGTATCCTATTTACACCATTAAGGCTCAAAACATAGGATCCGGCCAAGTAAGAGTTCTTGTGAGCCAGACCCAATCACATCCTTCTGTTAATTATTTTGAAATGCGTTTACCCTTACAGTTTACAGGGACAGGAGGGCAAGTGTATAATACCTATGTGAATAATACCGTAAACAATGAATCATTCGTCATTAATGTTCCTTTTAACATAACCGGAGTAAAATTTGATCCGGAAAAGCATATCATCTCTAGAAATAACTCAGCGACATTAGGGATTAATGATGTAGATTTCGAAAAAGACAAAATAGAAATTCATCCCAATCCTGTAGTCAATATTTTAACGGTAGATTCTGCCACACCAATTAACAAGGCGATAATTACCGATATGGCGGGTCAAAAAATACCAGCCTTTATTATAAACAAAAATCAGATTGATTTTTCTAAGTTTAGCCCAGGTGTTTACTTATTGCAGCTGAATACTCAAAATAGTACAAAAACAATAAAAGTAATAAAGAAATAGAAGCAACGTTTTCCGACAGGATTTCATTAAGTAAATTTCCACATTTAAAGTATTCTCAATGTTATATTTAATCACCTATTGATTGATAAGTGATTAAATATAACTTTGGGAATTATTATTTATATTCCTGTTTTATCTGAGTAAGAATGGTAGGGTCCTGTATTTCATTGTCTTTGGCCAGCAACAATACTTTAGATATAACTTCTGCAGACTTCGGATCATCGTCCGCAAAAGGTAAAAACAGCCTGCCTCTATGCTGGGAATGAACCGGAAGAATAGAAAGGTATTTACCCGGAACCTGATGAACAACCGCACTACCCAAATGAACACTGTATTCTGCCATTTTACCTTTCACCAGTACATGGGAGCCTTCAATACTCACATTATCCAGCTTGAATAACCGGGCAGTTTCTTTCATCAGTACCGCCCGCATTTCAATGGAAGAATGGCTGGCTTCAGGATCTACTCCGCCCACATGAGCGACAGATACCACCAAATCTATATCCCGCATCACCTCCGAAAACAGTCTTGGATTGATATTTTCGAAAGGAATATTTTTATAATCCTTTAATGAATGGAATTCTATGGTTTCCAAGGTAGGATGCTCTACCTCTGCAGGAGAAAACCAATTGGCAATGGCATATAACTTCACCTGAAAGCCTTCTTTGTGATAGACTTTCTGTAGTCCTTCTTCATAATCTACTTTCCAGCCTCTTGTTTTGAGCAATGCCAATGTCTGCTTCGGCTGAACCTGGTGCCCTGCATATCTTCGTGACACGGATTTTTCTTTCAGCTCATCAGCGGTAGGTACATACAGTTCCCTGAATATCTGTTTGAATGGCTGAATCAGTTTCTCCGTAAAACAATAATGCTGATAATCGCTCCACACAGAATGCTGATGAAGATCCACGCAATGCGCTATACGTAAAGCCGCATCTTCTTTTAATTCCTGAATTTCACCATGAGCATTCACCAAATTCCCGTCATGGTAGAATCCTATTTTATCATCATTGGAGATGAATACGAGTTTTTCTAAATGCTTTACAATAACCGGATGTTCAAAAAGATTTTTAATTTCTGCAAAAAGAAACTCATCCCCTCTGATCATGGCTTCTTCCAGTCCTTTCCGGGAACGGGTCCATTGTTCGCGCATAATTTTACGGTAGTTCCCCAGTTCCACAATCGCTTTATCTTTTTTGATCTTCGGCGGAATAGATTTTAATTGTTTATCATCTCTGAAAACCACTATTTCAGCTTTTCCATCGTTTTCGATAATCAAGCCGACAGTCACTCCATCAATAGTCACCTGTGTTTCTTTCGAGAGAATGGTTTGAATCTGTTTCGTTTCCATAGCCCAGGTTAATCTCACCGGATCCGGATAACCCGCATTTCTTGCCAGGTTTTCCAAAGCCACCCGAATAGCCAGAGCTTCACTTGCCTGCTTCATGGATCCAAATTCCTTACTTTCTTTTTTGAATTGCTGGATGTATTCATAACGGCTTAGAACATCTTTCTCAGGATTGGTCTTACTCAGGGGTACAAGCCCGTAAACACGCAGATAATCCTGATCGCGTTTATCTTTTACTTTGGCAGTTACTTCTTTTATTTTCAAATCACCTGTAAGGGTATCAGAATAGAGTCTGGCGCGACGGTGTCCGTTTCCGTCCGATATATATTTTGCAGATTCGTAAAGCATTTCCCAGCGGGCTTTTCCTAATTCCTTATAAGCTGCCGTAAACCAGTCTTTATCTACAGCTCCATCCTGAAATTCCTGAACATCCACAGATGAATATTTAGCTACCTCACTTTCTAACTCTGAGTTCTGTGCCTGATAAGCACTGGTTTTGGTATGAGCATGCATCCACCAGATGGCAGAATCAAGGCCTTTCCATCCCAAATAACTGCTGATGAGTTTCTGCCACTGTGGCGCATAAACAGCAGCCTGTATCAAACGGAGTTCTGCGATCTTCTCCTTCTTCATCATCTCATTAAAAGATTCCTGGGTATCATTTGCTGTGGGATAGCAATTGGAAATCAGATAGGAAAACAGTTTCTGTTTGGTCATACTTTCTCTGCCATAGCTGTAAATATAATTGGCATAAAGCGAAGATTTTCCCAGTCCTTTCAAGAGCTGTACAAGGCGATGCGCTCCGTAAACGGTTTGAAATTCCTGTACAAATTGAGAAACTGCGGTATTGGAATCGCCCCTGATGAGTTCTACATCCAGGAATTTATTCTGTATTTCCTCAATAATCGGTTTCAGGAAAGGAAAAGTCTCCAGATATCTTTCCTGATAATGGCTATGAGTTCTGACTGTAAGATCCCGTATAACAGAATCGGCGGTGAAAATCCCCTCATAAAGCTCATCTTTGGTGATTTTTTTCAGTTCATAAGCTTTGCAGAACAGATAGAAATTCGGAACCGCGTGTTTTATATTTCCTTCCAGGCCATTGTGCTGCATCCACCGGTACAGGTTCCATTGTTTAATATATTGCTCATCCGTCAGGTTTTTAAAAGGAATGGCCTGTAAAAACACATTGAAAAAGCCCAGCTGCTGCCATCCGCTGCCTCCGTATCCATAATAATAGTCGCTTTCTTTTGCTTTGTATTGAAGGATATCCGCAGGCAGATGAGCAAAGAGATTGCTACATGCATCAAGCAAGAAATCTGTTTTTTCTTCAAATACAAATTGATACTGTAAGGATTCAAGGATTTTTTTTACAGGATTATCCCAATAGTAATCACTTTTCATCGGATTAGGCATCATATCCTTGTGATAGAATACATAATTTTCCAGGAAGTCACGGAATTTTTTCCGGTCACAGCTTTCTGTAAAAGTCAGTAGAAACAAATCACGCGGCTGCAGCCCTGAATTCTCATACCATTGTTTCCATACTTCGTGTAAAGGATAATTGGCTGCTAGCTGTTCCGGTGTAAAATTTTCGGTATTGTTTCTGATGTGACGGAAGGTATTTCCCATCAAAACCGTTATTGTAGAGCCGTTCCAGCCTTCTACTTCATATTCGTGGTCTTTATGTTTTAAAAATAAATCATTGAGTTTTTTTAATTCTCCTTTAATATGATTCATGGATTGGGTAAAACCATACTTATCCTTTTTAACGGCCTGCACATACACAGAGCCTGCATCTGCTTTCGGCAGTCTGTATTTTGAAATGACGGAAGGATCATAGAACCCGAATCCGTTTTCTGCGGAAAGAACTTTCTTGTCTTCGGAAGGATTAAGCTGATCGAGAAGGCTCTGTTCTCTTTCTGATATTTTTGACTTTTCCGAATATTTCTGTATCCATATCCCAATTTGCGCTGAAACTCTCTTGTCTTTCCTGAGTTGAAGCATTATATCCAGTGAAGCTGTACGCTGTTCTATATCTCCTTTATCTGCCAGTTCCTCAACCAACGGAGTAATGATGCTGTCTTCCTGCTGTACCACCAGCTCTATAAGTTTCTTGCGTAATGTACCTCCTTTTCTTTTGAACAGATCGGCAAAAAGCATGATCTCTTCTTTATTTAAAGGATTTTGCTGCAATACATTAATCCCGGAAGCCACCATAGACTCGCCTCTGTCTTTTATGATTCTAAATGCAAATTCTTTCTGGAACGGGGTTACTACTTCTTTTTTCTTTCCAAAATTGTAAGAATAGGAATAACAGTAAAAATCACCCAGAATAGATCTTGAAAGCTGCTCTCTTAACGACAGTTCAAACTGATCAAAATAAGAAAGTACTTTATCAAGCCGGCTCTGATCCTCCCCTACCAGATAAAACATGGACGCATACAAATGGCTTTTACTGAACGTTGAAGTGAGCCATGAAAATACCTTGCCTTCAAACTTTTTTTCCTTGACATCTATTTTTTTGGTGAGATCATGCAGTTTTTCAAAGAAATCAGGATAATCCGGATTGTTGATGAAAAATTTAGACGTTACATTGGCATTCAACAAGGTAGATAAAGGGCCGCCTGCAAAAGCCAGCACCTGCAGATCTCCTTCCAGCACCGCTTTATAATACAACGGCATCTGAATATAAGGATCAAAGGTTTCCACGGCGAATTTTATGGCCAGACATTTTTTTTCCACATTTCCTGTGTCATAAAGCTGATGAAGATAAGGAACTGCTTTTTCCACATCCCATACCGACTGTACCCAAAGCGCCATATACACTTCATTATTATTCTTACTTCTGATTGCATCCGGAATGAGTTCCGGATTGGTGAAGTAAGTATCCGCTAATGACACTATATTTTTAACCACCGATTCTTTTTCAGCATCCCAGCCTAAGCCCGTCCAGGTATCTATCGCTCTCACCACAGAAGAAAAACGAGTAAGTTTGTGCTCTACAATTACATGAGTCATATATTGTAAAGCTCCGATGCTGGTTTCGTCCAGAGCTTCCAGAACAGTCTGTCTCAACCCTTCCTGCCGCTGAGCTGCCAGAAGAAGTTTTTCCACTAATTCCCAGCAATGCTGCTGCTCGCTGTTGAGTAATGCTTTTATGATGTTCCTTGAGACCTTTCCCTCAGGATGTTTGTTAAAAATAATATCTTCGATTAATTGATAAATAGCCGTATTTCCTGTATCTATCGCAGCAGACCAAAGATAAAACTGATATGAATTATTGGATATCTGAGTATCGTAGATTATCTGTTCCTCCAGTGAAAGGTTGTAATACTGTTCCCCGCCATCTCCGTAAGAATAAATGCTGGGAAACTGTATGAGGCTTCCGATGAGATTCACCTGGTTGAGCATGATGTATCTTTCGTTATTGGGTGCCCGGAAGGAGCGCCTGTAGTAGCCGGTCTGGTACATTTTATAAGGCATTTTATCCCAGGCATGCTTTACCAGTCCCGCATTGTCTCCAAAGAAATATTCCAGAAGTTTATAATAGTCTTTATCTTCCCAGATGTTGGGTTTTATATATTTTTTAAGTTTTTCTGCCTGCTCACAGCCTAAAGTCAGTTCCTGATAGTAATTGAATTTGCCCAGGATCAGCAGACCTAATTCCGCTACTTCCCTTTTTAGTTTAGGTTTTGAGAAAAGCTGTGATATAAAGCCTTTCTCCGTCTGTTCTTTTAAATCTTTCCGTAAACTCTTATAGTAATTTACAATTTTTTTCGATTCTAATTTTTCTTTAATTTCCATGTATTGTATGATTCAGTGTTTTAGCTACCAATAACTTCCTGCGAGAAATGTAAGTCTGATAAAAGCAAAAGTATGCTGCGTGCTCAGGTCTATAGTCTGAGAAAGGCTTTCAAGCTGCTCTTCATTGTAAAAAACGGCAAACATACCGTCTTCAAAGGCCTGTACAGCATTTTCCTGCGCTTTCTGAACATCTGCTTTTTTCTCGTTATAAATACTACCAAAGCCTGCTTTGCCAGTATCCGTGAGAATATTCAGATAGTTTTCCGCCGGAGCTTTTGTGTTATCCACATCCTCCTGCTCAAAAGATTTACTGTTGAATGATTCTACCTGTTGCTGAACAATCAGTTTCAGCAAATTTTCTAATGTAATTTCAGGATGATGATATTCAATTTCAATTTTCTGTTCCGAAAGAATGGGATGCTTTCTGCCTAATTGCTTTACTGTAACTTTGATTTCCATAGGTGAAGTTGATGTCAATAAATATAGGCAAATTTTTAGTGAAGCCCCCTTCAGGACCTACTGAAATTAACCTATTTTAACTATCCTTGAGAAGGTTTTGAATCTTGCCAAATATGTTTTCCAGCAAATTTTCTCTTCCGGTTCAAACTGGATGATATAAAAAAGCAATGATTGAAAACTGAATTCAGGAAGGGTATAAAATAAAAGAGTACACTTTAAAAAGTGCACTCTTTTTGGTATTAAACCGCTCTTATCTTCGTCGCGGGTATTTTTAATTATTTACTTTTTAATCACTTTTAATACTTTCATACGATCTTTTGAGTTTACTTTAACCCAATAAACTCCCGGTGCTAAACCTGAAACATCTATTGTCCCCTGATTAGCATTTATGGTTTTATTCAGCACTTCCTCCCCCAATACATTATAAACCAATACCAAAGAAATCTTTTCATCAGACGAAATATGAAGTTGATCTTTAACCGGGTTCGGATAAGCCTTTACAGTAATTTCCGATAGGGTAACATCATCAACTCCTAAAGTATTTGGACAGGCAATAGTTGTCGGAACATTTTTGTCAGCATTAGTACCATCACCTAATTGACCGTAAAGATTTAACCCCCATGTATTAGCAGTTCCGTCGCTCTTTAAGGCAAATGTGTGTGATATTCCACCAGCAACTGCCTTCCAGGTTGTAAGATTTCCTATTTGTACAGGAACATTGCTGTTTGACGTAAGTCCATTTCCTAATTGACCGTTTTGATTTCTTCCCCACGCCCAAAGTGTTCCGTTTGATTTTATAGCCGTGGTGTGATTTCCTCCCGAAGCAATAGTCTGCCAGTTAGTGGCTGTTCCTATTTGTGTCGGAACATTCTTATTGGCAGTTGTTCCATCTCCCAATTGTCCATTAGCATTATATCCCCAGGTCCAAAGTGTTCCGTCTGTTTTTAATGCAGCAACATGAAGCGCTCCAACACCAAGATTTTGCCAATTGCTCGCGGTTCCAATTTGAGTAGGTACCAGCCTGTTGGTATTGGTAGCATCACCAATGGTACCGTAAGTATTGCTTCCCCAGGCCCATAGTGTTCCGTCTGCTTTTAATGCAACGGTAAAATCCTGTCCGCATTGAACAGCTGACCAATTGTTAGCAGTTCCTATTTGAATTGGCACTAAGCTGGTCGTAGTATTGCCAGAACCTAACTGTCCATAAGGATTAAGTCCCCAAGCCCATAGTGTACCGTTATTTTTTATAGCCACTGTATGATACATTCCGGTATCAAAGGTTTTCCAATCGGTAGCAGTTCCTATTTGTACCGGTGTGTACTGATCTGTATTTGTGCCATTGCCCAATTGTCCTGAATTGGCTCCCCAGCCCCAAAGCGTTCCATCCGTTTTTTGAGCAATTGTATGATTACTTCCGCCAGCAATTTCTTTCCAATTATTACCGGTTCCCACTTTTTTTGGAGTTACTGCATTCGTGGTGGTACCATTTCCTAATTGTCCTGAATAATTATTCCCCCAAGCCCATAATGTTCCGTCCGCTTTTATAGCTACACTATGCAGACTACCAGCGTTTATTTTTTGATAACAGCCTGTTTGATCAGCACTTGGTGACATTTTTACTAAACCAAGCTGTAACGTTCCCAGCCAAACAGTTCCTGAAGATTGGGTCTTAACTGCACTAAAATAGTTATCCGGTAAACCAGAATTTGTATTTGTTGTGGTATAAGTCGTACAATTCGTAAAGTTTTGTACACCTGCTCCATTAAATCCAATCCAGACTTTGCTGTTTGTGTCAACATCCAAAGCGTTCAGATTGTATCCGGCAAGACAAGAATTGCTTTGGTAAGTGAATGTGATATTACCTCCGCTTGTCGCTAATGTAATTAAGCTATCAGAACCTTTCACATACACAGTATTGTTCGCTATTCTCAATATTCTTTGGGTTCCCTGAGCGATAAAATCAAAATCAGTTCCATTAAATTTATATAATACACCATCATTGGTAACCCAAACGCCATTATTACTATCAGTGGCTACAGAATTCAGATTCGTGACAGCAGGATAAGTAGACCAGGTAGTCCCGTTGAATTTTGTAAGTCCTGAATTGGTTGCAATCCAAAGATTATTTTGTCCGTCAACAGCTATATCATTGATCTCATTAGTCGGCAATCCTGAATTGGAAGTTGTATAGTTAGTCCAGGTCGTTCCGTTATACAAAATAATTCCGTTGAGTTGGGAGGCTATCCATTTTCTGCCCAGGCCATCAATTTGAATTTTTATAATCGAATTAGATGCAATACCGGAATTAGTCGTATTATAATTCGTAAAAGTAGTTCCGTTAAAAGTTGAAACCCCGTTATAAGTGGCTAACCACAGCAAACCATTGGCATCAGTTTTAATATCTGCAATGTAATTGCTTCCTATTCCTGAATTAGAAGTATTGTATGTTGTGTAAGTGTACGTTTGTGCAAATGCAGAAATTGAACTGAGGATTAAGAGTAAATAGTAGAGTTTTTTCATAGTTTTTAATAAAATAAGTTTCTTCATGTTTAAGTTTTATAGTTTTTTTTCCTACTCGTTTAGCTTTTCGGTTTCGCTTCGTTTGAATGGTTTCTGAACTCCATATGAAATGCAAACGTTCCAAAATCAAGTTGATTTCTGAAAAAACAGGAGCTTTGATTAAAATTTGATTTTAAAAGCTTTTGTTGATTAAATAATACTGTATGATTACTGAAAGAACATTCGAAATTCTCCCCGGTATAGATAAGGTTTCTAGGATTGTTGAAATACCCGATAAAATGAATTGACTACATAATTTATATCTTCAAAGAAACTCTGAGGGTATATTTTGGGTATAAATGGCCGGGAACAGTCAGTATTGATGAATTAAAAGAATAAAAGTTCAGGTACTTTTTTTATTTTCATGGTTAATTGTTTTTCAAATTTAGTTTTTAGCCACACCATGTATCATGATTACGATTTTTATGCTGTGGAGTGCAAAAATATACTTTTATTATGGAGAACCAAACAATTAATGAAAAAATTACACGCCAAATTGTGGTGATTAAGTAGGTATAAAATAAAAAAAGTACACTTTAAAAAGTGTACTTTTTTGGGTGAATGAGGGGTCTCGAACCCCCGACCTTCGGAACCACAATCCGACGCTCTAACCAACTGAGCTACAATCACCGTTTTGTGAGTGCAAATATAGGGAAGATTTTTTAATTACCAAACAATTCCATCAAAATTTTTCATCGCAATGAGCTTCTCAGACGTAAATCCCTCAGCATAAGCCACTCCCGATAACCGTCCTAAATCCTGAGCACGGTAGGTAAGACTTTCAAAAAAGTCTTTTGTTGCAATCGGAGTTACAGGTTCATTGGAATTTGGATCATAAAACTGTGTTTTGAAGGCCATACACGCTTCAATCTTTTTATCAAGGTGTTCAGATATATCGATAACGAACTCAGGTTTGATATTTTTCCACTGGATGTAATTAAAAATCTGCTTCGGTCTCCATACTTCCTGGCTTTCGCCGTTCACAACGGTTTCAATTTTTCTCAATCCGGCCAAAAAGCACGCATCCGACACTAATTTCGCTCCTTTTGCATGATCCGGATGTCTATCATCAACTGCATTGGCTAAGACGATTTCCGGACGGTATTTGCGGATCATTTTTACGATCTCCATCTGATATTCTTCAGAATTGACCAAAAAGCCATCTTTCATGCCTAAGTTTTCTCTAGCCGAAACTCCAAGGATCTTAGCAGCTTCACCCGCCTCCACTCTTCTGGTTTCATCTGTTCCCCTCGTTCCGAGCTCTCCTTTGGTAAGATCTACAATCACGCATGTTTTTCCTTCCGAAATCAATTTCGCAATAGTTCCTCCGCATCCCAGTTCCACATCATCAGGATGCGCTCCAAAAGCTAGTATATCTGTTTTCATATGTTCAAAGATAAGACTTAAAATAAAAACTTCCCAAACATTGAGAATGGGAAGTTTTAATATCTATAATTTAAATTTTAAATTACTTGTTGATTTCTGCATTTAATTTTACAGCATCCTGGTAAGTAGGATCAAGCTGTAAAGATTTAGCTACATAATCTTTAGCTTTTGCCGTATCAGAATCTTTATTCATATACGCTACTGCGAAATAAGCATAAGCAAGAGTCTGTTTGTTAGCTTCCGCATCTGCAGGTTTTACCGTGCTGATAAATTTCTCGTAAGCTAGCTTTGCAGCATCGTTGTTTCCTGCCTGCTGGTAAGAATACCCCTGGCTGTAGTAAGCCGGTGCCCAATCCGGAAGAAGAGCACTCATTTTCTGCCATGTAAGAACGGCTCCGTTCCAGTTTTTCACATCCTGGTAAGCAGTAGCTAATTTAAACAGAGAATCTGAATCTTCTTTATTAGCAGCTACTTTCTTTTTCAATGCTTCAATTTCCGGAGTCGTAGGTCCTTTTTCAGCTTCAGCCTGAGAAGCACCTCCTCCTGCGATATTAGCCAATTCAATATCCCACTTCATGGTTTCATCTTTAGCTGCTTTAGCAATGGCAATTTTTTGTTGTGCCTCAGCCATTAAAGCTGCTTTTTTAGCTGCATCAGCTTCTGTTTTTGCCAATCCTGCTGCGATAAGTCCCTGAAGACCCTGATCTGCCATCTGCAGTCTTGTTTTCTCAGCCTGAGCTACGAAGGTATCCATATTCTGTTTTGCTTCAGCATAGTTCGCATCTGCAAAAGACTGATATGATCTTAATTTAAATTTGATTGGATCATCAATTTTATCAAAAATCTTATCTAATACTGTTTTAGAGTTCGCATAATCTTCGTTGGTAAAATATAGCTTAGAGATTTCCAACTGAGTATATGGATCCTCATCTGCATATTTTGTATAGTTGATAAGGTCTTGTGTTGCTTTTGCATTCTGCTGATATCTGATATCATAAGCAGCCAATGCTTTATATGCCGGAGCATAAGTTGCATCTACCCCGATTGCTTTGTCAATATTTTGTTTAGCCTGCTGCCATTGTTGAGCTGCCATCCATAAAGTAGCCATTCTTGTATATACAGACGCTTTATTTTTAGCTAACGGTAACGCTTTGTCATAAGCAGACATTGCTTCTCCCGGTGTTCTTTTCAATCTGTAAGCGTCTCCAAGTGTATAATAGTAGTAAGCAGGAACTCCTTTTTTCTCAGCTTTTTCAATAGCCTTAGTCAGGAATTGAATAGCTGCGTCAGGCGCACTGTTTTTTTCAAATAAGGTTAAAGCTTCTGCTGCTCTGAATAATACTTCAGCATCTTTCTCTCTTGAATCTGCTACGATTTTCTGAATTTCAGCAACGGCACTTTTATCACCTTTACCTAATTTAATGGTAGCCAAACCGATTTTGTTAAGGAAACTTTTTCCATCTGCAGCTAAACCTTTGTTAAAGCTTTCAGTAGCTTTAGCATAGTCAGGATCAGCTTGTTTCAGATAAGTATTTCCTAAGTAGAAGTAATTTTCTGCTGTAGGTGCCTTTGCAACCATTTCCGTGAAGTTATTCTTAGCCTGTGCAAACTTATCACTGTCTATACTGTTGATACCATCCTGCAGTGTTTGTGCAGAGGCCAAACCGGCAAAAAATACTACGGCTGCTCCAAAAGCAATTTTCTTTACATTCATAATCATTATATCTTTCATTTTATATTTTCTATATTTTGAGTTATATGCTCCACAATTTTTGGACCAAAACATTTTTTTTATAAGAGATCTAACACTAATTTAATATTTTTTAACGCATCTGAACCTCTCTTTTGTATATATTATAGGGCTGTAAACCTTCTTTCTGAACGATCATCTGTCCCAGCTGTGTACATGAATATCTGATAAATCCGTTGGCAATATTAAAGTTTCCTTCATTGGTTAAAAAATACAGAACACGGGTAAACGGATACTTCATTTCACGCATATTGGCAAAATCCGAGGTATAGACTCCTTCCTTAGTCTGTACAGGCAGAACTTTCACCATATCTCTGAGTTTTTCAGAGGCCTTATCATAAGGACGGCTGAAGGTATTTAATCCTATAACTCCAATTTTATCGGGATATTTTCCCAGTTCTTCAATAATATTCTGATTTCCCGGAATGATGGAAAATTTAAGATCTTTCGGTTGTTTATTGAGCTTTTGGGCTACAAAGTTCAGGTTACTTGAATTGGTACCGTCGAAGATAAAATTCTTTGCTTCCGATTCAAGACCGCTTCTTATTTCATCTATAGAAATAGTCTGTTTCGGAGAGTCTTTAGGAACCACAAATACTACAGCATCTGCAGCGAATTTGGCAGGCAAAAACTTCAGATCCACCTGTTCTTCATACGTCTTTTTCTCCTCAGGAGTAAGATCTCTGGACATTACAGCTATTCTGGCCTTATCATTGAGTAAATCAAGGAAGCCTAAATCTTCTTTTTTGGTTACAATTTTAATATGGGTTTCAGGATAATTAATCATGTACCCATCTGCGAGTGCTTCTGTAACGCTTTTAAAAGACTCGTCGGTTAATATGGTAAGATCTCCTTTGTGATAAGATGGGGATTTATCTTCTTTTTTGCAGCTTAAAGCAGTGATGCTCATCAGGGAAAGCAAAGCAATTTTTACACTATTTCTCATTTCCTGAATCTTTAATTCTTGAAACTGCTCTATAGATTCTAAATACTCCATAAAGAATAAGCAAACCACCCATTGCATAGGCAATAGTGGGCTCTAAAGTCGTAAAAAAGAATTTGTAGTACATCACTACAACTCCCAAAACGATATAAAACAATCCTGTCACTAAGGATAACCAATTGAACATCATGTAACAAAAATACCAAAAAAAATAAAAAAGAGAAGCATATGCTTCTCTTTTTTATTTATAATTTGAATAAATAAGTCTTATTCAAAGTTCATAGTAAACGGTACGCTATAGTAAGATCTAACGCTCTCCCCGTTTCTTTTCGCAGGAGTCCATTTTTTCAGTTTCTTAACTACACGAACAGCTTCACTGTTGAAGTCGCCATTTGGAGATTTCTCTTCAATAGTTACTCCGGAAACAGTTCCGTCTCTTTCTACAACGAACTTCAGTTTTGCCTTAAGGGTACCTTCACCTCCTTCCATTAGAGAAGTATCGAAATTCTCTCCAAGGAATTTTCTTAGTGAATTCATCCCTCCAGGGTATTCTGCAGCCTGATCTACGTCTTTATAGATTTCGTTAGGGTTGTTTGCTTTTACTTCCGCTGTGCTCACTTTGTTACCAGTAGATGGTGGTGGTGGCGGTGGTGTATAAGCCGGAGCTTTTACCCCTTCCTGATTTTGAAGACCAGTCGTCGTTTCTAACTGCTTAGAAATTGGTGGCGGTGGTGTTTCAATCTTAGGAGCTTTTACAGGCTCAGGAACTACGTTCTGAATAACCTCAATTTTCTCCTCTTCTTTTGGAGGAGGTGGTGGAGGTGGTTCTTCTTCTTTTGGCTGTTCAATGATTGGGTCTTCTTCAATAATGTTTACCAAATCTGCCTTCACTTCCTGTTTAGGCGGTTCAGTAAGTCTCTTAATGGTAAGATAAATAAAAGGAGACAAAGCCGCAACCACGAATAATGCCGTTCCAACAATAAAAGATTTTGTCAGAAGTCTCGGATACTGATGTCTAAGATCATAGGCACCATATTCCTTGTTTCTATTTTCAAATACAATCTCGTCTAAAGTAAGATTCTGATTGTATACATTTTCATTTGCCATAGATTTACAATTTTATGGTTAGATTACTTTGTAGCTGGTGCAGCCGCAGCTCCATTATTTCCAACTTTCTTATCATAAATAGCTTTTTCCCACGGCTTCACATCGGTTACCCCGTACTGCTCACTTTTGGTGATGGCCATTTCGTCAAGAATATCTACAAAGTTCTTATATACTGCATCGTCAGTCGGTTTGATAATAACAGTAAATTTTGTTATATCTGCAGCGCCTGCCTTAGCTTTCTCAATTACTTTTCTAATTCCTTCTCTATCGTAAGTAGTCTCATTAAGATTCTGATCAGTTAAAGATGTAGGATCCTGCTGATGCCAGAAGATTTTATTGTCTTTTCCTAATAATAAAGAAATTGAGTTAGAAAGTTTAATTTCTGTTGGAGGTGGTTTCGGCTGATCCTCTTTAGGTTTTGCCGGAAGCCCCAAATCCATTACATTCGGTTTACTAAATGTGGTTGTGAACATAAAGAAGGTAATCAATAGAAAACCCAAGTCCACCATCGGAGTCATATCTACTCTGGTATTCTGCTTCTTGGAACGTACCTTGCCGCCTTTGCCGCCTTTTTCCTGTACTTGTACTTCTGCCATTTCTAAATGATATTATTATGGTTTACCTTCTTGTGATGTAATCAACCAGAATTTAAGAAAATCAATATCTCTTAAACCTTCAAATAAGCTTTTAACTTTAGGATACTCAGTAGTAACGTCACCCTTGATTGCTAATTTGTAATCAGGATTTACGCTTAAACTTTGTTTTACCCATTCTACTAACTGCTTATTTGTACTATCCATAGGAATCCCAGTAGGACTCTTAAAGCTCTTCTGCTCCTCATCTGACAAATCGAGATAGCCTTTCAGTTGGTTCATAGGAACCCCGATTGCTTGTACTTTTTGAAATGCAGCTTTTTCCTGATTGGTGAAAGTAATGTTATACTTTTGTCCCATTTTGTCTAAAAGCTGTAATCTCTCTGATGCGTTTTCTACCGGCTGGAAATAGAATTTTCCGTCCGGAGTAGCGTTGATGGTCATCAAACTTGCATCAGGAAGTAACTTCTCTGATATTGAAGATGGCGGTTTAATCTGCTCCACGTCAGGTTTTTTAAACTGAGTGGTCAATATAAAGAATGTAAGTAGTAGGAAGGCAACATCACACATTGCCGTCATATCCGTCACTACTCCATGTCTTTTTGGTTTGACTCTCGCCATTGTTTTGAATTATTTTTAATTAAACTTCTTTTAATTGGAATGCAAATTCCTTGCTACAAATTCAATTCTTAGTTGAATTCAGCGAAAGACTGCTGGATGCTCATAGCGATCTCGTCGATCTTATAAGTTAATCCGTCAATTTTAGATGTAAAGAAGTTATAAAGGATAATCGCGATAGCTGAAGTACCAATACCTAATGCCGTGTTGATCAAGGCTTCAGAGATACCTGTAGAAAGTGCAGCAGCATCCGGAGTACCACCACCTGAACCTAATGCGAAGAATGCTTTGATCATCCCGATTACAGTTCCTAAAAGTGCGATTAGAGTTGCTACAGTACCTAAAGTAGAAAGAATCATCATGTTCTTTTCAAGCATTGGCATTTCAAGAGTTGTAGCTTCTTCGATAGCTTTGTTAAGAGCTACCATTTTTTGCTCTTTATTTAAAGTAGTATCATGAGAAAGAGCTTTGTAAGTAGTAAGACCTTCTTTCACTACGTTACCTACAGATCCTTGTTGTCTGTCACACTCTTCTAAAGCTTCATCAATTTTGTTTTGATTTAGTAAGCTTCTTACCTGAACTACGAAGTTGTCTAGGTTTCCTTTACCAGCAGCTTTTCCTAGTACGAAATATCTTTCGAAAGAGAAAACGATTACGGTAATCATGAAAGTAATCAAGATTGGTACGATAACCCCTCCTTTGTAGATAATCCCTAAGAACGATTCTGGGTGAATGTCTTTTCCTTCAACGCTTGAGAAAGCTACAGACCCACTTCCTAGTTTTTCTGCATCCTTAAAGTTTCCTGGGTTTCCAAGAACGAATAAATAAATACAAACTCCTATAGCAAATAAAATAGGAATAATAACAGCCGGGTTTAAACCTCCTGCTTTTCTAGCAACTACTTGCTCATCATTTTTTGAAACATTCATTTCCATATTTAACTAAATTATATTGTTTTAAAATTTTACAAGGTGTAAATTAAAGGCAAAATTAATTAAAATGCAAGAGTCTTAAATAAACATTTTGCATTTTTTTGATAAAGAAATTTTAATACGATTTCGATATAATAATAATTTTTAAATATTTTATTTATTTTTCCCATTTTTAACATTTGAGTTAGAAATTTAAAAAAATAAGACCCTCATTTTTTTTAATTTGCCAATGTTAACTTTTTTTTAAATTACGATATTCACAATACGGTGATGCACTACGATGATTTTTTTAGGTGTTTTACCTTCCAAAATCGGCTTCATTTTTTCATCTGAAATCACCAAATCTTCCACCTCCTTAGCAGATAACTGGGCTGAAAGAGAAATTTTGAACTTCATTTTACCGTTTACGCTTACCGGATACTCAATTTCATCTTCTACAAGGTAATCCTCGTTTAATGCTGGGAATTTCTCAAATTCAACAGATTCTTTATTCCCCAACAGGCTCCAAAGCTCTTCACAGATGTGCGGTGCATATGGAGAGATGATAACGGCTAACGGTTCTAAAATATTGCGTTTGTTGCATTTTATTTTTTGAAGCTCGTTTACAGCAATCATAAATGAAGATACGGAAGTATTGAATGAGAAATTCTCAATATCGTAAACGACCTTCTTTATTAAGGTATGTAAAACTTTATATTCCGCTTTTGTAGGTTCTTCATCAGACACTTCAAAAACATCTCCGTTGAAATACAGATTCCAGAATTTTTTAAGAAAACCATACACTCCGCTTAATCCTTGTGTGTTCCACGGCTTGGACTGCTCCAAAGGTCCCAGGAACATTTCATATAATCTTAGTCCGTCTGCTCCGTACTCTTCACAGATATCATCCGGGTTGACTACGTTGTATTTAGACTTGGACATTTTTTCTACTTCACGGTCTGTGATGTATTTTCCGTCTTCCAGGATAAATTCTGCATCAGCATAATCCGGTCTCCAGGATTTGAAAGCTTCGGTATCTAATTCGTCTGATGCTCCTTTTAATAAGGATACATCAACGTGAATCTTCTGAGTCTTATAATTTTCTGCCAGATTCTTTGAAACATATTGGTTAGTTCCATCAATTCTGTACACAAATGCACTCATCCCCAAAATCATCCCCTGATTGATCAGTTTTTGGAAAGGCTCATCATGAGTAATATATTCTCTGTCTTTTAAGAACATGTTCCAGAAACGGGAATATAATAAGTGACCGGTAGCATGCTCGCTTCCTCCGATGTATAAATCTACCTGTCCCCAATAATCCGCCAGTTCTTTTTTAACGAAAACCTCCTGATCATTCGGATCCATATATCTAAGGAAATACCATGAGCTTCCTGCCCAACCTGGCATGGTAGACAATTCTAACGGGAATACGGTTTTATCATCAATAAGATCTGTAGCCACTACTTTCTGATTGGCTTCGTCCCACGCAAATACTTTTGCATTTCCTAATGGCGGATCTCCGTCTTCAGTCGGAAGGTATTTTTCAACTTCAGGAAGTTCCAGCGGTAAAGCAGAAACCGGAAGCGTGTAAGGCATTCCATCCTTATAATATATAGGAACCGGTTCGCCCCAGTAACGCTGTCTTGAGAAAATAGCATCACGCTGTCTGTAATTCGTAGTTCCGTGGCCAATTCCTTTATTTTCTATTTCAGCAATTATTTTTGACTTGGCATCATTATAATTCAATCCGTCTAGGAAATCAGAGTTTACACAAACAGAATCTTTAGAATCGAAAGATTTTTCCTGAACATCTTCTTCAGTAGCTACTACTTTTTTAATGTCAAGATTAAATTTCTTTGCAAATCTATGATCTCTTTCGTCATGTGCAGGAACCGCCATTACAGCACCTGTTCCATAGCCCATCAATACGTAATCTGAAATATAGACCGGCATTTTCTCGCCGCTGAAAGGGTTAACGGCATAGCTTCCCGTAAAGGCACCGCTCACGTTTTTCACGTCAGCCATTCTGTCTCTTTCCGTTTTTTTGGAAGTTTCTTCTATATATGCATCTACTTCTGCTTTCTGAGCATCTGTAGTAATGGTATCCACTAAAGGATTTTCAGGAGCCAGTACCATAAAAGTAGCTCCGAAAATAGTATCAGGACGGGTAGTAAACACTTCAACAACCTCATCATGACCTTCTACCTGAAACTGAACCTGAGCTCCCTGGGATTTCCCGATCCAGTATTCCTGGGCATCTTTAAGAGGCTGCGGCCAGTCTAATGTATTAAGACCCTGTAATAATCTTTCAGAGTAAGCCGAAATTCTCATGCTCCACTGCATCATTTTCTTTTGGAATACAGGGAAACCTCCTCTTTCGGATTTTCCGTCCTTCACCTCATCATTGGCCAATACGGTTCCAAGAGCGGGACACCAGTTTACGGTAGTCTCTGCTCTGTAGGCAAGACGGTAATTAAGTAAAATATCTTCTTTATCAAGGTCTGAAGAATCTTTCCATTCTTCTGCCGTGAAATTCAGTTCGTCGTTTTGGTTGGCATTTAATCCCTCCGTTCCTTTTTCTTCAAAATGCTGAATTAAGGTATTGATGGATTCTGCCTTATCGGTATTTTTATTATACCATGAATGATACAGCTCGATGAATATCCACTGCGTCCATTTATAATAGGATGCGTCTGAAGTTCTCACTTCTCTGCTCCAGTCGAATGAAAAGCCAATTTTTTTCAACTGCTCTTCATATCTGTTGATATTTTCTTCAGTAGTCACCGCAGGGTGCTGCCCTGTCTGAATGGCGTACTGTTCAGCAGGAAGGCCAAAGCTGTCATATCCTACCGGATGGAGGACATTGAAACCCTGATGCCTTTTGTATCTCGCATAAATATCCGATGCAATATATCCCAGCGGGTGCCCCACGTGAAGCCCTGCTCCGGATGGGTACGGAAACATATCGAGAACATAAAATTTCGGTTTGTCTGTGTTATTGGAGGTTTTGTAGGTTTGATTGTCCTCCCAGTACTTCTGCCACTTTTTTTCTATCTGCTGATGATCGTAAAACACTTTATTATAGATATTAGATGTTAGATATTAGATGTGAGATTGTCAACTCCCATTCTAATTTTCACAAAAATAATGAATTTAAAAGAAATGGAAATTTTAATTTTGATTAATTCAGGAATGTTCCTCAACAAAAAAATCTCATCCGGAGATGAGATCTATAGTAAGGTATGGAATGTATCTTATTGAGGAATTCTCTTGAACGTAAATGTTCTTGTTTTAAATACAGTCGGATCCTGAGTCTCTTCTCTGAATGCAAGATTTAGCGTGGTATCGTTGAGGGTAATGATTTTACCGTTGGCAGGTTCTACCGTACCCTGATATTTTACCACTACCGTTTTAGCACTTTTATCATAAGTGTAGGTAAAATTTCGGTCTGAAGTAATAGCACACTGTGGAGTAGTACCAATTTCACCCCAATCTGTTCTTTTACCAGCTACTTCCGTATTGAATCTCCATCTGGATTCTTTCTGACAGTCGCTGTACGTAATAACATCTGAAACCGGGTCCTCACCTGTTTCAACAGTAGTAACCACTTCTTTCAGCGGCTGCCATACTCCTACAAGAGGAGATTCCATCACATTATTATCATCATCATTACATCCTGTAGCCACAAATAATGATAAACCTGCAAATAGTAATGCTAATTTCTTCATATATAAAATTTTCAAGGGCTAAAATTATAATTTTTTTGATTTATATCACCATTTTTTGTGAAAAATTATTTTGATATTCCATATTTCTGAAAATTTTAGAACATTAGTCGCCATAATAGCCGTTATTTAACAAATTTTGAATCTCCGGAACGTCTACTATTTTATTAAAAAAACTATTTTTGCAGAAAGAAACAAAAATGCAGGATATAACGAAAAATAATTTTGACTTCATACGTGTTCTCCTTGCTTTCATTGTCTTTTTAGGACATTTGGGAGCTTTAAGTGACTCCAGTCAACTCTATTTTTTAACGAACAGCCCTGTAGAAATTGCGGTTTTTTCTTTTTTCATCGTCAGTGGTTTTCTTATTGCGAGAAGCTATGAACGCTCTTCCAGCCTGAAAAGCTATATCAGGAAAAGGATCAACAGGATTGTTCCGGCCTATTTATTGGTTGTTTTTCTGTGTACCGTTCTTCTGAGCCTTGTCAGTACGCTCCCGTTGTCAGATTATTTTGGAAATATCCAGGTTTATAAGTATTTCTTCTGGAATTCCTTATTTATGAATTTCATGGCACCTTCTCTTCCCGGCGTATTTGGAAATGAAGCGGTGAACGGTGCTTTATGGACACTCAAGATAGAAATGTGTTTCTATTTCGCAGTCCCTCTCATCTTTTTATTGTTCGGAAAAAATAATAAGTACAGAAACATAAGCCTTATCGTCCTGTATTTTCTTTCTCTGGCATTTCTCAATTATTTTGAAACGGCCGGAAAAATTTCTATTTCCAAACAGCTTCCAGGCTCGCTGTGCTATTTCATCGGCGGGATGTTCGGTTATTTTTATTTCGACAAGTTCATTAAATATAAAAACACTCTTTTCATTATTGCCATCATTACGGTTTGGATTGATTTGATTTTACATATCAAGCTGTTCTCTCCCATTATGATCAGCATTATTGTTCTTTATATCGCTTACTCCCTGAAGTTTCTGAATAATTTCGGAAAGTACGGAGACTTCACGTATGGTATTTACATCTTCCATTTCCCTATTATCAGGGTATTTGCCACGCTGGGACTGTTCGCGGATTACAATCCTTTCTTCATGAGCTTTGTATGCATGCTTGTGGTGATAGCCGTGGGAATTGCATCATGGCATCTTTATGAGAAAAAATTTTTATAATTTTACTCCCAGTAAAAACATCAATGAAAGACCTCGTTTCCATCATCACTCCCTGCTACAATTCTGCTGAATTCATCGAAGAAACCATACAGTCTGTTTTAAACCAGACCTACGAAAACTGGGAATGGCTGATTACCGATGATTTATCCAAAGATCACACGGTAGATCTGATCAAAAAATACAATGACCCGAGGATAAAGCTCCAGGTTCTTGAGAAAAACGGAGGCGCCGGAAATGCAAGGAACAACAGCCTGGAAAGAGCTACCGGAAGATATATTGCTTTTCTGGATTCTGATGATTTCTGGTATCCTGAATACCTGGAAACCATGACGGATTATATGAAGGAAAACAATGCAGAACTGGTATACTGCAACTATTCAAGGTGTAATGAACAGCTTGAACCTGTGCTAAAAGATTTTCTGGCCGATAAAGTCGTAACGTTTTCCAATCTTCTGAAAACCTGTAGGCTGGCACCGGTTTCTACCATGTACGACACCAAAAGAGTGGGCAAATTTTTATTTCCGATAAAAAGCAAACGGGAAGATCATGTGATGTGGCTGAATCTTTTAAAAGTAATCCCGGAAGGAATGCCCGTAAAAAAGACATTGGCCAAATACAGAATGCGCGAAAACAGTGTTTCCCGAAAGAAAAAGAACATCATCAAAGATCAGTATCTTGTTTATAAAGATTTCATGGGATTCTCTACATTAAAATCTCTGTACTATACAGCTAATTGGGCTATGAACGGGTTTCTGAAATATTCTAAAATATTCAATTAATGGAGTATTCAAAAGAATTTAAAGCAGCATTAAGTGCTTTTTCCGCCATAGAAAAAGACCGTCTTATTTTCAGACTCCTGAAAAAGGATAAACTGTTGTCTAAAAAGCTGTATTTCGAACTGATTGACCAGGAAACTACCGATGATAAGCGAAATGCCATGGAGGAAAATGTCGCTGAAAAACTTCTTCTCGCGGCTAAATACATCGGAAATGCCAAGTATTTTATGAGTACGATCCGCACAGTAAGTGCAGACATCACCGAACACGTTAAAATAACAACGGATAAGTTCGGGGAAGTATCATTGAACCTTCTGCTTGTGAATAAAATTCTGGATTCCAACAGTGACCTCAGCAGACAGAGGTTCGACAATGTTTACAAACTCTATATTTACATCATTAATAAAGTATTCAAAGCACTGGCTCTGACGAGAAAACTGGATGAAGATTACTGGATGGAAATTGATGAACTTCTGGAAGAAACCCACCGTAAGATTCAGGAAAACCATTATCTGCAAAAATTATGCATCAATAACGGTCTGGATTTTAACTGGCTTCAGAGTGACCGTATTCCGGAAGACATTGAACAGATTATAAAAGATATCAAAAGCCAGGGATTTTTACGCTAAAATTTTCTGTAAAATCAAATGGGTAGCATCCGGTTTATCGGTGACAAATTTCCCGGCATAATCAGCCATTTCTTTACGTTCTTCTTCATTGTTCAGAAGATATAGAGCAAAGTCTGCGGCAGCTAGTTCGTCTGTAAAAGATTTCCCTCCGTTGGCTTTAATCAAATCATCTGCCTCAGGATTTTTTCTGTAATGGTTTCCGAAAATCACAGGGACACCAAATGTGGCCGCCTCCAAAATATTGTGCAGTCCGGCATCATGAAAACCTCCTCCAACAACAGCAATATCTGCATAAGAATAAAGTTTTGACAACAAACCTATACTGTCTATGATTAAAAGCCGGTATTCAGAAATTGGGTGTTCTGCCTTATGAATTTCGCTGTATAATAACGCTTCGGGAAAATTATTTTTTAAATGTTCTACTCTTTTCAGATCATGGGGAGCCACAATTAGCCTTACATCTTCATTCATTCTAAGAACTGCTGCTGCTATCTTTTCTTCGGCCTGCCAGGAGCTTCCAAATACAACCGCCTGATGTCCGCCTATAAAATGTGAAATCGAGTCAACGTGATTATTCCGTACTCTGAGCTGTTTTACTCTGTCAAATCTCGTATCTCCCGTGATTGATGAATGCACAAGTCCGATACTTTTTGCCAGTGCAAAAGAGAATTGGGTCTGGTGAAAAAACCAGTCTACATTTTTGCGGAGCTGTTTCACAAACCATTTCCCATAAGAAGTAAAAAAAGACTGTCTTTCATAAAACAAAGCCGAAATCACATAAATCTTAGTTCCACGTGTTTTCAGTTCAGCCAGAAGATGATACCAGTAATCATATTTTACGGTAAAGAACAGTTCTGTATCAAACCGGGAAATAAACTCTTTTATGGTGCTCCTTTTATCGAAGGGAAGGTAGCAGATCACATCTGCCATATGTTTCTTTTTCGCTACATTTTCATATCCTGAAGGCGAAAAGAAGGTGACCAGAATTTTATGTTCCGGCATTTTTTCTTTAAGCTTTTCTAAAACAGGGAGTCCCTGCTCGTATTCACCGAGGCTGGCCGCATGCATCCAGATCACCTTATCGGATGGTGAAAATATGGCTTTTACCTTATCCAAAGACTGTTTTCTTCCTTCAACTCCTTTTTTAGTTTTATCATTAAACCCGGAAAATATTTTCATTCCGAAAATGAGAAGGCTGACAAATATGTTGTATAGAAAAGACATCTTAGTTATTTTTCGATTTCAAAACGGTCGTTATGGGTAGATGGGCCGGAGATCACAAGAAATTCCAGTTCTTCATTCAATTCATTGGAAATATAATGTTTTGATTCGGGCTGAACAGTAATACTTTCTCCTGCCTTTACGGTAAATTTTTCGTGATCAATATACAGAACAGCTTCTCCTTTTAAAATATAAAACACCTGCTCTGCCATCTTATGAAAATGCAGCTTTTCAGCAGTTCCGGAAGGCATTTTTTCCTGCTTCACCGAAAGACCCCGGGAATCATTCAGAATCCAACTGTCACAGCCGTTCCCCCATGTATAATGCTCTGAATTATTTTTAGAATGTATCATTTGAAAATCGCTACAAAAATAAAAACTACGATCAGGCTTCCTATCACGGATAGAAGAGCTGTAGATAAGGGAACTTTGGGTTTCACTTTTTCATCAAAAGAATACCTGAACATATAATCCTGTCCGTTCATAAAAATAAGGATGACCAGAACAAACAGCCATCTTAGAAAAATCTCCATGATAAGGAACTGGGCAGATTTGTTTCCGTCTGTAATTTCTACAGGAAAATTAGCTGTTTCGGGATGCCTTAATGCATATACAAAAAAGCAGTAAAGAGCGGTTCCCAGAAGCGGGGTTAAAAAAGAATACTTCTTGCTTCCAAAGTTATCCGCCTTTCCGTCAAAATCAAAATGCACGGGAATTCTTTGGGGAAGATTCTTATAATGTTTCAGGGTAAACCACCAGAAAAAAATGAGCAGTCCGAAATTAAAAATATCAAAAACTGTAAAAAGAATATTCTCCATCCGGACTCTATTTAATTAAGGCTAAAGTAAATTTTTAATCACTCTCAGTTTATGAGTATGTTTATTCATTTCTTTATTAAAAATCCCTGTAGAATCAAGGATGTCTATTCTTACTTTTCCGGATGCGTGAATAATCCTTTGGTTATCGAGCATGATTCCTACATGAATAATTTTCCCTTCAGGGTTTTCAAAGAAAGCTAAATCTCCGGGACGGCTTTCCTCCACAAAAGTTAATGGCTCCCCTACTTCCGCCTGCTGATAGGTATCTCTGGGCAGTTTAATATCATGAATTTTATAGATAAGTTGGGTAAAACCCGAACAGTCTACGGCAAAAAAACTTTTACCGCCCCATAAATAAGGAACGTTCAGGAATTCCTTTGCAGCCAGGGAAATACTTTCGCGGAGATCGTGGCTCCTTCTTGAAGCTACCACCGGAAACTCTACCTCAGACCCCATTGAAAGAAGGGTTTTTCCATCATTCATGAGTACCGAAGAAAAATCTTCAGTCACAACAGTCACTTTTCTTTTGGTCAGTTCTTCTTCCGTTACCGGTTTTAGCTGTTTGGTATCCATCCAACCTTCATATCCGTCATAATGCATTTTTATTCTGGTCCAGTTTTTATTCACTTCCAGAATATCGGCACTTTCTCCAAACAATATTTCCGTAACAATTTCCGATTTGTCCGAACCTTCTGCCCGAACCGGTGCTACCGTAACGTTACAAATTCCTTTATTCATAGTTTTTTAGATGATAGATTTCAGACAACAGATTTCAGATTTCACTGAAGCCGGCATCTGACATCTGTTGTCTTATATCTGATGTCTTATTTCCTCCTAAGGAAGTTCACTCCATCGCGCAAAGGTAAAATAAGATTTTCAAAATCATTGTCTTTTGCCACTAAATCATTCAGTTCTTTAATCACCTGCGTGGACTTCTGCTTTGGATTTTCCTCCAATACTTTTCCGTACCACAGCACATTATCGAACATCACCACAGAGCCGGATTTTGTTCTTGGTTTTATCAGCCTGAAATATTCGGCATAGTTTTCTTTATCGGCATCAATAAAGATAAGATCAAAAATCTGATCTGTTTCTCTTAAAAATTCTTTGGCATCCTGAAGTTTAAATTCGATCTGTGAAGCATATTCACTCTCTTCAAAGTATTTTTTAGGCAGATAAGCCAGATCTTCATTGACATCCAGAGTGGTTATCTTACCGTCTTTAGCAAGGCCCGATGTAAGGCAGAGCGTGGCGTAACCTGTAAAAGTACCTATTTCCAGCACATTCTTCGGCTGCATCATTTGGGAAACCATAGTGAGAAGCCTTCCCTGCTGATATCCGGATATCATGTGAGGCTGTGTGGTTTTCTGATAGGTCTCTCTTCTCAGTTTTCTCAGAATTTCAGGTTCCGAAGAAGCATGTGTCTCCAGATACCTGTCCATTTCAGGATTCTTTTCTTCAAAAAAGCTCATACTGCAATTCTTTTATAATCTTCAAAATTACTTAAATATAAAGAAAAAATGATTACCAGCCTATACTTTTCGTACACCGCCCCGGAAAATCCCCATGAAAAATACCGTGAAAATACGGATGTTTTTTTCGGACGCATAGTTATACATTTGCAAAGAACAAGGGGTAAAAACACTAAGGAAACAAGAAAAATGAATGCAGAGGAAAAACTAATTAACAGAGAGAATCGGAAGACCGCAGGGCCTAAGGGCAGGGCGGATTCTTCTTTTAAAAAAACTAAAACGCAAGTATCCAATTCATTTTTACAGAGAATTATTTCATTATTGAAAAAAGAAGAATTAATTTAATCAAAAAAACAAATCCTGAATCTCTTCAGGATTTGTTTTTTGCATTCTACCCATAGACTTCCCAATGCCTTTTTTTTACACTTTTACACTCCATTTCCAAGACTCACCATCTTATCTCAGAGCTTCCGGTTTCGGGAAAATCCTTTCATTTCTTTTGAATCTCTTTACCTATCAATTAAAAAAAGAGGGAAAACACCTTTCTTAAAACGGGAAAATTCCTGCGCCTTTTTATTGCAGATAAAAATACATTTGATACAGATTATTAAACGTATGAATACTGGACAATAAAAAGGAGAAACCCGAAAATCCTAAATAAAGAGTAGGGATATCTAATTTCTAAAAACCACATGAAAACAAAAACCTTACTTCTCATTGGAGCCATTGCCGGATTAGTCTTTTTCTTCTCCCGACTGGCCCCTCAGGAAATGACTTTTTACAAAGAAAAGGGCAATTATGTAGTTGACAACAACTATATCATTAAGAGCGTAAAGAAAATATCTGATGACGATCTTAAAAGTTTACTGAAACTCCAGAAAGACTATTCCACAAGCTTAGGAACGAACTTTATTGTGTACAAAATGAACCGCCAGTACATCATCCGCGGATGTCTTTTGAAAGCCAATATCGACTGGAAAAAATATGGAGATCTAAAATCTAAAGTTGATGGTATTCTACAGAAATACGGGGCCAAAGAACTTACTCCTAATTATTATGCTATTCAAAGTAACCAGGCTGTTACCCAGGCAGCACTTTTGACTCAAAAAGACATCACTTCATTAAACAAACTATCTATAAGAGGCGCTGATGAATATACCATCTGCCCGCCACTTATCGGCAGAAAGAATCTTACGAATGTTCTCATGAAATCAGTAAGAAATGATATTGGAGGAATTGATCCTAAAATCAATACAAGACTTAATAATATACTGGTTAATTACAAATAAAACAGAGGGCTGGTTGTATTGTGAATCAGCCCTTCTAAAAATTTCTGTTATGAAAAGGAAACTTCAATTATCCGGAATTTTCATTCTGTTGTTCCTTGTCTTTGTGACGGGTCTGAAAAGTACATTTGACGGATTTTATGGATTCTATTATGAAAATAAGACGTATCAGAAGCCTTTGATCTACACTCTGTCGGAAAATATTGTACAAGCCACGCCTGTGAATATGTTTGCCTCTTACACAGGCTTTGATACGGGGTATGGTTTTTATGCACCTAATGTGGCGAGCGACTTTCTCCTGAGTTTTGAACTGAAAGATAAAAACGGGAATGTTTTGGAAGAAAAATTAATGCCTTCTTTCAGGAAAAAAGAAAGCAGGGTGAGATACACCACGGTCTTCAATATGTTTCTCGATAAAATATCGGCCGATAAAGGAACTTACGACAGCAGATATTATCAGTATCTGGATCTGATTATCAAGCAGACCGCGATGAATGTAATGAAGGAAAATACCAAAGCATCCCACGTTACAGCGAAGCTTTACCTTTACGATTATCCTACAATTGCTGATTTTAATAAGGGAAAAGTGAAAGAAAATTTTATTCTTATTGATGAATTTAAATACTAAAGTGATGAAAAGCGTGAACCTTATTTATGCGAAAATTGAAAATTTCTTTTTCAAAAAAGATGGAAATACAGAATTTTTAAGCTTTTTCAGAGTAGCCACAGGACTTATTATTTTACTGCAGTTTATGGCGACTATGCCGGATTTTGAAAAGCTTTTCTCCAGCAACAGTATTATTCCGCAGGATATTATGAATGTTTTCACTCCGGACTGGCTTATTACCATTCCGAAGGTCGTCAGCTTTTTTCAGTCTTTCGGAATTCCGGAAAGCACTACTCTTGCGGGTGTAAAAATATCGTTCATCACACTTTGTGTTTTTGTTATTGTTGGATTTTATTCCAGAATTTCAGCTTTTCTGCTGCTGATATTACAGATCGCTTTATTGAAAGGAAGCTCTTTTTTCGCTTATGGAGCAGACTTTTTCACGAGCATGTCTCTGTTTTATCTGATTCTTTTCCCATCGGATCATAGTTTCTCATTAAGGAATTTACTATTCGGCAATACGCCAGAGGACATTAATATTACTCCCGTTAAAAGGTTATTTCAGCTTCACATTTCCATTGCTTATTTTTTCTCCGGTTTGGATAAAATCCTGGGATTTAACTGGTGGAACGGGGAGTCTATCTGGAAAGCCATCCATCTGCCCTACTCCAACAGAGATCTGAATATTGATTTTACTTTTCTTGCCGAACATTCTTATCTGTTGATACTCATAGGTTGGTCAACAATTATCATAGAAATGTTTTATCCTTTTTTTATCTGGAACCGGAAAACACGAAAAATGGGACTTTGGCTTACCATTTCCATGCATATAGGAATTGCCCTCGTTCTCAATTTATACTATTTTTCAGCGATCATGATCATCTGGAATATCACCAATTTCTATTTTGAACAGCCCGTAAAGGAAACAGCCCGTTCTCCCAAAGGATACAAGAAGGCTACAACAGGCAGATTCTTTCTCCGTAAGCTTATTAATCCATTAAAAAAGGAAAAATTAATATAAAAAAAATCCCGAATTGCTTCGGGATTTTCGATTGATATCGGATAGGTATGGTATCCTTATTTTTTTGGAGCGATATCCATTAATTTCATGAATTCATCCAGCTTAGGCATGATGATGATTTCTGTTCTTCTGTTTTCTGCTCTTCCTGAAACACTCATATTGGTTGCTTTAGGATTGTATTCAGAACGTCCGCCTGCAGTAATTCTCGCAGGATCTACTCCAAACTGAGTCTGAAGAACTTTAGCAATTGAAGTTCCTCTCAATGCAGAAAGATCCCAGTTGTCTCTTGGCAGGTTTGCAGAGTTTAAAGGAGCATTATCTGTATTACCTTCAATCAATACAGAATATTTATCATAATCATTGATTACTTTAGCTACTTTCCCTAACACTTCCTGAGCGGCAGGCAATACATTGTAATCTCCTGTTTTGTATAACATTTTATCCGAAAGAGAGATCATTACCACTCCTTTCAGTACTTTCACCTGTACGTCTTCATCTCCTACATTATCAAGAGATCTTTTAAGCTTGTTAGACAACGCCATATTCAGGCTGTCATTCTTAGCATTGTTTGAAATCAGCTGCTTGATATAAGAGTTGGAAGCATTGATTTCCCCAACCAGTTTATCAATATTTGCAGAGCTTTTACCGGTATTTGAAAGACATGCATCCAAAGATGATTTCAAAGCATCATGCTGGCTTTTTAAAAGATTGTTCTCCCCTGACAATGCAGAATTCTGAGACTTTAAATCCTGGATTTCTCTTTGTCTTTCGCCAATATTTTCAATACACTGCTTATAGTTTGAACTTAAAGCTTCGTACTGCTTTTTGGTGACACAAGAGGTCAATCCTAACGCCATTGCAGAAACTGCTAAAATTTTAAAAATCTTCATAAGTAATCATTTTTAGACGAATCAAAGTTAGAAAAATCAATTGAATAATATGAATTATCTTTGTATGAAATAAATCTTCAACCTATCTCTTGGAAAAATACAGTTTTAAAAATCAGCTTGAAAACCTTGTTCGGGAACCGGAAAATCACAGCTATCTTCTGGCCGTAAGCGGCGGTGCAGATTCTATGGTTCTGGTCTCTCTTTTTCAGGATTCAGGGCTGGTTTATGAGGTAGCCCACATCAACTATAAACTTCGTGGTGAAGATTCGGATCTGGATCAGAAAACGGTTGAACGTTTTTGTGAGAAAAATCATATTCCATTCCATCTTTACGAGGTATCGGAAAAGGACAAAAAACCGGAAAACTCTATTCAATTATGGGCCAGAGAGCTTCGGTACCACTTTTTCAGAGAAATTCAGGAGCAGAAAAAACTGGATTTTCTGGTGACTGCCCATCATCTGAACGATCAGCTGGAAACTTTTATAATCAATCTTTCCAAAGCATCCGGTATCCACGGACTGAGTGGAATTCCGGCCCGCAATCACAATACCATCCGCCCGCTTTTAACTTTTTCAAAAGAGGAAATTTACCAATATGCTGAAGAGAATGGTATTGATTTCCGGGAAGATCTTTCCAACAAAAAAAGTGATTATCTGAGGAATAAAATCAGAAACGAAATTGTCCCGAAACTTCTGGAAACGAACGATCATTTTCTGGATAACTTCAAAAAAAGCTCTTCTTATCTGAACCAAACGAAAGATTTTGTTCAAGAACAAATTGAAGAGATAGAAAACAGACTGAGTCTATTTAACCCTGAACATAAAATTTTATCAAAGGAAAAGCTGAATAAAGAAAGTCCTTTCGTCAAATTTGAAATTTTAAAGAAATACGGATTTAATCAGGAAGAGGAAATTCCTAAATTTTTCAAAGCGGAAAACGGAAAAAAATTCATTTCCAAAGATTATGAACTGATCATCAACAGGGATGAATTTATTTTTAAAGCCCGCACCGCGAAAATAGTTTCCGACTCAGAATCTGAAGAAATTGTATTAACGGTTGGCCCTGATCTGGAAATTATTTTCCCTGAAGACTTTAAACTTCAATTTTCAAATTCACACCCTTTCGAGTGGCATTTTAATGGGGAGAAAATCCATCTTCCGCTCAAATTAAGGAGAAAGAAAGAAGGAGATCTCTTTTTTCCTTCCGGCATGAATGGCAAAAAGAAAGTTTCGAAATTTCTGAGGGATGAAAAGCTATCCGTTATTGACAAGGACAATATCTGGCTGCTATGTGATTCAAAAGATGAAGTTTTGGGCATACTTCCCTACAGACAGGACCGCCGGTTTTTAGCAGATACAAAGGCAAAAAAAGTGTTGAAAATAATATGGACAGGAGAACAACGAACATTTTAGCGATAGAAGACTTCAAAAAAGACAGCAATGCCGCATTTGGGATCCTGTATCAAAAATACTTTGGGTCCACCAAAAAATTTATTCTGAGTAATAAGGGTAAACTGGAGGATGCGGAAGATATTTTCCAGGATTCGCTTTTAATTCTGTATGAAAAATTATATGCGGATGACTTCAAAATATTTACGTGTCTAGGAAATTATGTTTTCGGAATTTCTAAAAATTTATGGCTTAAAAAATTAAGGAATAATGGCTTTTCAGTGGAAATAACGGAAAATTATTACGCAGAAAACCAGGAAGAGATAGATCTTGCCATTGAGAACGAAAACAGCTACTGGGACAAACTGAATTTTTACATCGGATCTATTTCCTCTCACTGTCAAAATTTAATTCAGGATATCTTCATTAAAAATAAAAGCATAGAAGAAATCCAGAACAAGTATCAGTATTCCAGCAAACACAATGCACAAAACCAAAAGCACAAATGCGTGGAACAGATCCGGAAAATCAAAGACAGCGACAATTTTTAATACTGAAATTCAATACTTTACAGAAAATATTTAAAAATCATCCGAAATCCGGGTGATTTTTTTTTGTTTCCGGAACTTCTATATAAATACCAATATTATGCTTAAAACAATCGTATTCAGTTTATGCTTATTGATGGGAGTTTCCATGAATGCACAGAACAAAGGCATCAATTTCCAGAAAGTCGATCTGGAAGCAGCCAAAAAAATAGCTCAAAAAGAAAATAAGCTGATTTTCATTGATCTTTATACCACCTGGTGTGGCCCGTGTAAGCTGATGAAGAAAAATACGTTTACCGATGCCAAGCTTGGTGAAATGTTCAATAAAAATTTCGTGAATCTGGCTATTGATGCGGAAAAAGAAGGAAAAGATCTTGTCAAAAAGTTCAAGATTGTCAATTATCCTTCATTCTTATTTTTAGACAAAAACGGTGAGCTTGTTCAATATGATTTCGGATATTACAATGCCCCTCAATTTTCCGCGGTCGGAATGGCCGTTCTGGATAAAGCCTCTTCCCAAAACATGGCTCAAAACATGACTAAGACTATAGATCAGGTGAAAGGAAGAATGGTTGGAGAAAAAATTAATGATTTTTCGGCTGATGACCGGTTCGGGAAAAAATTCACATTATCCAATGAAAAGCAGAAAATCGTTTTAGTTTTTATTCGCGGACAGTGGTGTCCTTACTGCAATAAATACATTGAAACTTTGCAAAACATTTCACCTCAACTTCAGTCTAAAAATGCAAAACTGGTGATTGTATCTCCGGAAAAACCTGAATTTATAGAAAAAACCATCAATAAAACCAAAACAAATTACACGGTTTTATATGACAAAGACTATAAAATTGCCGAGCTTTTCGATGTGCTTTATACGCCTGACCAAAAAACACTGGATTTCTACAATTCAAGACTGAAAGATGATTTTAAAAACAGCAGATCCGACCAATCAGGAAGACTGCCTGTTTCCGCCACCTTTATCCTTAATGAAAATCATGAAATTACCTGGAGACATTTTAATCCGGACTATAAGGAAAGAGCATCAGTAGAAGACATTCTGAAAAATTTATAGAAGTTCTTACCCGGAACTTTAAAATCTAAAAGGCCTTAATCAGGAACAATCTTTCCTGCTCCTGATTGAGCGCCTTAACCTTAAAAAAATCAAATTATGAAAAATACATATTTATATTATTTCGGCCTGTTTCTGATGATTTTCAATGGAGGTTTAATTAAAGCACAAGGCTGCAGTGACGCAGGTTTCTGTACTGTGAACAGCTTAAAACCTCATAGCAACGATTCTATATCGCTCTATAAAAATCAGTTTAAAGCCGGGCTTTCTGTAGGTAAGGCAGATCATTCCATTACCGTGTACAGCCCTTATTTGGAATACAACAGAGAGATTAATTCTCAATGGGGCATCAGCGTTAAAGTGGCTGCCCTTTCCCAATCCGGAAATGGAGTGAGTACCTTTGGAGTATCTGATGTATACGTGAATACCAATTACCGTTTAGATCAAAATCTGTCTTTTACTTTAGGGACTAAAATCCCTCTGGCCAACGGAAATAAAATGAAAGACGGACAGCCTTTGCCTATGGATTACCAGTCCAGTCTGGGAACGCTGGACCTGATTGCCGGAATTGGATATCAGATCAAAAAGTTGCAATTGGTAGCGGCTATTCAGCAGCCTTTGACCCAGAACAGCAATCAGTTTGTTGCTGAAAACACTCCTGCCAATTCCATTTGGAGAGATTTCCAGACGACTAAGGATTTTAAACGAAGCGGTGACATTTTGTTCAGGGCTTCTTATCCGATCAAAATTACCGACAAATTTCTGGTTACGCCGGGCCTGCTCAACATTTACCATCTTTCCGATGACCAATTTTCTACTATTTCCGGAACTGAACAGAAGATTGAAGGCTCAAAAGGCCTGACGATCAACGGAAATCTGTTCTTAGACTATGTACTGAATAAAAAACAGGCTCTCCAGCTTAGTATCGGAGCTCCTTTTTTAGTTAGAGATACCCGACCGGATGGTTTAACGCGGAGTTTCCTCGGCACTCTTGAATACCGTTTTAACTTTTAAGCCCATGAGGCATCCAAGAACATGGACTGAATTGAAAAAATCAATAATCACGTTACAAAAAGAGTCCGGATCATCAGTAAGAGCACTGAATTCTACAGGGTTTTAGAAAAAAGGAAGTTTCTAAATTTTTTAGGGACAAAAAAATATCTATTTTAGCGAGGCAAAAAAAATATGGATTGGGATCCCGCATTCCATGACCGGAATATTTTAAGACTGGCGATAGAAAATGCAAAGGATGGGAAAACATAACGTATTCTCAAAAATTTTAATGAAAAGAAAAAATGAAATTTAGAAACTGGTTTTTAGTAGTGTTGCTGTTTCTAGCAGCAGGAATGAATGCGCAGATTAAAAATCCTGTCAAGTTTAAGTTTACCATCAACGATTTGGGGAACAATCAATACGAGGCTGTTTTAAATGCAACCATGGAAAGCGGCTGGCATATTTATTCCTATTCTTAACCCTTTGTCACTAAATGCTTCTTGGCTGTCATATCATATTTGTATCCTATATATTCACTAGGAGCGGGCTAAAGCCCGCTTACCCGACATTAGCCATTCCCCAGGCTTTAGCCTAATCTTAAAACATAAAATCCCTCCCGGATAAAATAATAACATAAATATCTGTGTCAATCCGTGGTCAATAAAATTAATTTCTTACCATGAATAGATATGGCTTACACGCCCGCTTAAAAAGAATCAAAGAAATTAATTCTTCCTTCCTTCTTCCCTCGTACTTTTCTTTTCTCATGAACATTTTTACCCCGTCACCTTCCTATTCTATATCCCCCTTTGCTACTTTTTCCCCATTCCCAACATATTCCTTCCCTGACTTATCCCCTGGCTTATTTCTTTTTCAAACATCCTACCCCTAATTAATCCATCTTTTGCTCAATGTTAATAAGTCCACTTTTCGCGTAATCTATTTTAAATTAGATCTTTATAACGACACTTATCCCCATTGTTACAGTTGGATGAATTTTATGTTAAATAAATTTGTTTTACGTTGTTTAAAGGCGCTATCTTTGCCCCACTGAAAAACGAAAGAGATTCAGTAGCGCAGAAGAGCTTTTAGCTAAGCAGAATTTACCCTCCTATAGATATAAAAAAAGCAGGCAACATTTATTGAAATAAAAGTTGTGAGCGTTAAAAAAGTTTGTATCTTTGCAGTCCGGTTATTCGGGAGCGCAGGAGTAGAGATAAAATGATTTGAAATACTATTTAAGGTTACTTAAAAAACTTTAAAATATTCTTGAAAACATTTTGTCATTAGAAAATAAATTTATACTTTTGCAACCGCAAATAAGGAACAGAACGACAGAAAAAAGTTCTTTATTAAAGCGGAAAGAACAAAGATCATTGACATACAATATAACAACCAAGTAAGGAAAAAAACTAAAGCGTAATAAACTTTGAGCGGGTCAGGAAAAACATACAATGGAGAGTTTGATCCTGGCTCAGGATGAACGCTAGCGGGAGGCCTAACACATGCAAGCCGAGCGGTAGGTTTCCTTCGGGAGACTGAGAGCGGCGCACGGGTGCGGAACACGTGTGCAACCTGCCTTTATCAGGGGGATAGCCTTTCGAAAGGAAGATTAATACCCCATAATATGTTGAATGGCATCATTCGATATTGAAAACTACGGTGGATAAAGATGGGCACGCGCAGGATTAGATAGTTGGTAGGGTAACGGCCTACCAAGTCAACGATCCTTAGGGGGCCTGAGAGGGTGATCCCCCACACTGGTACTGAGACACGGACCAGACTCCTACGGGAGGCAGCAGTGAGGAATATTGGACAATGGGTGAAAGCCTGATCCAGCCATCCCGCGTGAAGGACGACTGCCCTATGGGTTGTAAACTTCTTTTGTATAGGGATAAACCTTTCCACGTGTGGAAAGCTGAAGGTACTATACGAATAAGCACCGGCTAACTCCGTGCCAGCAGCCGCGGTAATACGGAGGGTGCAAGCGTTATCCGGATTTATTGGGTTTAAAGGGTCCGTAGGCTGATTTGTAAGTCAGTGGTGAAATCTCACAGCTTAACTGTGAAACTGCCATTGATACTGCAAGTCTTGAGTAAGGTAGAAGTAGCTGGAATAAGTAGTGTAGCGGTGAAATGCATAGATATTACTTAGAACACCAATTGCGAAGGCAGGTTACTATGTCTTAACTGACGCTGATGGACGAAAGCGTGGGGAGCGAACAGGATTAGATACCCTGGTAGTCCACGCCGTAAACGATGCTAACTCGTTTTTGGGTTTTCGGATTCAGAGACTAAGCGAAAGTGATAAGTTAGCCACCTGGGGAGTACGGACGCAAGTCTGAAACTCAAAGGAATTGACGGGGGCCCGCACAAGCGGTGGATTATGTGGTTTAATTCGATGATACGCGAGGAACCTTACCAAGGCTTAAATGGGAATTGACAGGTTTAGAAATAGACTTTTCTTCGGACAATTTTCAAGGTGCTGCATGGTTGTCGTCAGCTCGTGCCGTGAGGTGTTAGGTTAAGTCCTGCAACGAGCGCAACCCCTGTCACTAGTTGCCATCATTCAGTTGGGGACTCTAGTGAGACTGCCTACGCAAGTAGAGAGGAAGGTGGGGATGACGTCAAATCATCACGGCCCTTACGCCTTGGGCCACACACGTAATACAATGGCCGGTACAGAGGGCAGCTACACAGCGATGTGATGCGAATCTCGAAAGCCGGTCTCAGTTCGGATTGGAGTCTGCAACTCGACTCTATGAAGCTGGAATCGCTAGTAATCGCGCATCAGCCATGGCGCGGTGAATACGTTCCCGGGCCTTGTACACACCGCCCGTCAAGCCATGGAAGTCTGGGGTACCTGAAGTCGGTGACCGTAACAGGAGCTGCCTAGGGTAAAACAGGTAACTAGGGCTAAGTCGTAACAAGGTAGCCGTACCGGAAGGTGCGGCTGGAACATCTCATTTTAGAGCGTCTTTCGGGACGAAAAACAAAATTAAGTACGCAAGTACATTGATTCTGCTTAAAGTGAGCTTTAGTTTTTTTATTTGGTTGATATATAACAATACACAACCCACTAGAAATTAGTAAAAGGGATTGAGACCAGAGGCAGGATGTAATGATAAAGATTAGTCTGATATCTAATATCTGAAATCTGTTAGTCTAACAGACAGTCTCGTAGCTCAGCTGGTTAGAGCGCTACACTGATAATGTAGAGGTCGGCAGTTCGAGCCTGCCCGAGACTACTAATTAAGGCGGCTGGCATATGGCTTATAGCAGATGGCAAAAAAGCCAAAAGCAAGAAGCAAATCGCCAAAAGCAACTAGAGGGGGAATTAGCTCAGCTGGCTAGAGCGCCTGCCTTGCACGCAGGAGGTCAAGGGTTCGACTCCCTTATTCTCCACATTTGTATAAAGTACGTAAGTATTTTATATAAGGTACGAGGGTAATAAATGGAAGAATGTATGCTCATAATGATGAGAGCCATCATTAATACATTTTACATTATTACAGTAGTACAGCAATAAAGATCATTGACATTAACGGTAAAGACATCACAAAGAGAAAACCGAGCGCATAAAAGCGCTTGAGTAACCAAAAATAGGAAAGAAATCGTTAAGGGCGTATGGCGGATGCCTAGGCTTTCAGAGGCGAAGAAGGACGCGGTAAGCTGCGAAAAGCTGCGGGGATCGGCACACACGAATTGATCCGCAGATGTCCGAATGGGGCAACCCGGCATGTTGAAGACATGTCATCCCTTATGGGAAGCAAACCCGGAGAACTGAAACATCTAAGTACCCGGAGGAAAAGAAATCGAAGAGATTCCGTAAGTAGCGGCGAGCGAAAGCGGATTAGCCCAAAAGCTTTTATATGTTTAATAGAATGTTCTGGAAAGAACAGCCGTAGAGGGTGATAGCCCCGTATATGAAAGGCATATTTAAGTGATAAATGAGTAGGGCGGGACACGTGAAATCCTGTCTGAATATGGGGGGACCATCCTCCAAGGCTAAATACTCCTGAAAGACCGATAGTGAACAAGTACTGTGAAGGAAAGGTGAAAAGCACTTCGAATAGAAGGGTGAAATAGAACCTGAAACCGTACGCCTACAAGCGGTCGGAGCCCACAAGTTGGGTGACGGCGTGCCTTTTGCATAATGAGCCTACGAGTTAATGTTACTAGCGAGGTTAAGGTATTCAGTACCGGAGCCGGAGCGAAAGCGAGTCTGAATAGGGCGCTTAGTTAGTAGTATTAGACGCGAAACCTTGTGATCTACCCATGGGCAGGTTGAAGCTCTGGTAACACAGAGTGGAGGACCGAACCGGTTGACGTTGAAAAGTCTTCGGATGACCTGTGGGTAGGGGTGAAAGGCCAATCAAACTGGGAGATAGCTCGTACTCTCCGAAATGCATTTAGGTGCAGCGTCGTATATAAGTTTATTAGAGGTAGAGCTACTGATTGGATGCGGGGGTTTCACCACCTACCAATTCCTGACAAACTCCGAATGCTAATAAATGTTCTACGGCAGTGAGGGCATGGGTGCTAAGGTCCATGTCCGAGAGGGAAAGAACCCAGACCAACAGCTAAGGTCCCCAAATATATGTTAAGTTGAAGCAACGCGGTTGGACTGCATTGACAGCTAGGATGTTGGCTTGGAAGCAGCCATTCATTTAAAGAGTGCGTAACAGCTCACTAGTCGAGCGGTCCGGCATGGATAATAATCGGGCATAAACATATTACCGAAGCTATGGATTTATACCTTATGGGTATATCTGGTAGGAGAGCATTCTGTTTGCGCCGAAGCAGTATCGTGAGGTATTGTGGAGCGGACAGAAAAGAAAATGTAGGCATAAGTAACGATAAAGGGGGCGAGAAACCCCCTCACCGAAAGACTAAGGTTTCCTCAGCCATGCTAATCAGCTGAGGGTTAGTCGGGACCTAACGCGCACCCGAAAGGGGAAGTGGATGGACAATGGGTTAATATTCCCATACTTGCTCACACTAAAAAGGGGACGGAGTGCCGTACTTACTGGAGACTGACGGAATAGTCAAGACCTAGCCTTCGGGCGAAGTTGCTGTAAGGAAAGTGCTTCCAAGAAAAGCCGAAGTGAAGCAACCCGTACCAAAACCGACACAGGTAGTCGAGGAGAGAATCCTAAGGTGCTCGAGTGAGTCGTGGCTAAGGAACTAGGCAAAATAGTCTCGTAACTTCGGAAGAAGAGACGCCATCAGCAATGGTGGCCGCAGTGAAGAGGCCCAGGCGACTGTTTATCAAAAACACAGGACTCTGCTAAATCGAAAGATGCTGTATAGGGTCTGACACCTGCCCGGTGCTGGAAGGTTAAGGAAGGTGCTTAGGGTTAAACCGAAGGCATTAACTGAAGCCCCAGTAAACGGCGGCCGTAACTATAACGGTCCTAAGGTAGCGAAATTCCTTGTCGGGTAAGTTCCGACCTGCACGAATGGTGTAACGATCTGGGCACTGTCTCAGCCACGAGCTCGGTGAAATTGTAGTATCGGTGAAGATGCCGATTACCCGCAATGGGACGAAAAGACCCTGTGAACCTTTACTATAACTTCGTATTGACTTTGAGTAAGTAATGTGTAGGATAGGTGGGAGGCTTTGAAGCAGGCACGCTAGTGTTTGTGGAGCCAACGTTGAAATACCACCCTTTACTTACTTGGAGCCTAACTTCTTTCAGAAGGACATTGCGTGGTGGGTAGTTTGACTGGGGTGGTCGCCTCCAAAAGAGTAACGGAGGCTTTCAAAGGTACCCTCAGCACGCTTGGTAACCGTGCGTAGAGTGTAATGGCATAAGGGTGCTTGACTGTGAGACCAACAAGTCGATCAGGTGCGAAAGCAGGACATAGTGATCCGGTGGTTCCGTATGGAAGGGCCATCGCTCATAGGATAAAAGGTACTCCGGGGATAACAGGCTAGTCTCCCCCAAGAGCTCACATCGACGGGGAGGTTCGGCACCTCGATGTCGGCTCGTCACATCCTGGGGCTGGAGAAGGTCCCAAGGGTTGGGCTGTTCGCCCATTAAAGTGGCACGCGAGCTGGGTTCAGAACGTCGTGAGACAGTTCGGTCTCTATCTATTGCGGGCGTTAGATGTTTGAGAGGGCTTGATTCTAGTACGAGAGGACCGAATTGAACAAACCTCTGGTGTATCAGTTGTACCGCCAGGTGCACCGCTGAGTAGCTACGTTTGGAAGAGATAAGCACTGAAAGCATATAAGTGCGAAACTCGCCTCAAGATGAGACATCTTTTAAGGGTCGTTGTAGATGACGACGTTGATAGGCTACAGGTGTAAAGCTGGTAACAGCATAGCCGAGTAGTACTAATTACCCGTAGATTTATAGCCTATGGTTGCTATATGAAAGTATTTAAAGATTAAAAGATTTAATAATTAAAGAATTTAATAATTAAAACATTCTAACAAGTTCTTTTGTGCGCAGACAAGGTTTTGTCTTTGTGAAAGTTTTTATCGATAAAATCAGAAGTTAGACTCTAGATATTAGAATTTAGTTTTACTAATCTCTAATTACTAACCTCTAACCTCTTATATAAAGCCTTTAGGGTGGTTTTAGCGGTGGGGCTCACCTGTTCCCATTCCGAACACAGAAGTTAAGCCCACCAGCGCCGATGGTACTGCTAACGCGGGAGAGTAGGCCGCCGCCAGTTTTTATTAAAAAAGTCTCATACATTATTGTGTGAGACTTTTTTTGTTTTGGGACTATCTGAATTGAGGTTGAGACTAAGGTAAAGATTAAGACTAAGATTTATCTTTGCAGTAGGCAGTAAGCAATAAGCAGAGCAAAGAATAAAGAATAAAGAATAAAGAATAAAGAATAAAGAATAAAGAATAAAGAATAAAGAATAAAGAATAAAGAATAAAGAATAAAGAATGAAGAATGAAGAATGAAGAATGAAGAATGAAGAATAGTTTACTTATGATCTAAGCGGTAAGCAGGATATATTAATCTCGTTTTTTACCTTTCTTTCTCTCTTTCTTTTCATCCCTTGTATTACTCTGAAAGAATAAAGAATAAAGAATAAAGAATAAAGAATGAAGAATAGTTTACTTATGATCTAAGCGGCAAACAGGATATACGAATCTTATTTTTTGCCTTTCTTTCTTTTCTTCAATTCCCTTGTCTTCCTTTAGATAAGTTTACGCCTTTGTTTACCTTAATTCTACGGTTTAGCTGTAATCTATTCTTTGTCTAGCCTTGCGGTTATATTTATTACTATTCTTAACCCTTTGTCACTAAATGCTTCTTGGCTGTCATATCATATTTGTATCCTATATATTCACTAGGAGCGGGCTAAAGCCCGCTTACCCGATATCACCCATTCCCCAGGCTTTAGCCGAACCCTAAAACCTTAAAAACATAAAATCCCTCCCGGATAAAATAATAACATAAACATCTGTGTCAATCTGTGCCACCTGTGGTAAAGAAAACATTATGATCACTGATCATCCTTCTTTTAATTCTTATTATTTATCCCACAGTTTTAAAACGTTCTTTAATTTGGACCTATTGTGAAAACAAGCTGTGAGCTATAGGATGCGGCGGGAATTACTACAGAAACACCGCTTATCTGCAATTGTACATTAATTCCGGAATAAGATACACTGTTACCAAGTCCTAAAACTCCTGAAAAGTTTATGGTACACAATGCAGTATCAGTTGCCTGTAATATTTCTGCATAAGTTGTTCCCCCATTAACAGTTGCAGTACAGCCAATACAAAGTCCGCTGATAGTAGCAGTTCCCCCGCTTCTTTTTGCGTATAGACGCAGAGCGTTATTCCAGAGAGTAGGCGTGTAGCGCACACTGATCCTGGCAGCCCCATTTGAGAGAAGATTAAGGAAAGACCCGGGCATTGAGCCGGATAATACAATTACATTAGTAGCACTCGCATAAGTCCCTCCGTAATTATTTCCTGCTTCAGTAATAGCAGGTACACTTACAGTCCAGTTACTTCCACTGGGAGTTACTGTTTGAGCTTGCAAATAACTGCTAATTGTTAACGCAGCAAGATACAGATATTTTTTTAAAAGCATATTCCTTAGAACGCTACTAATGATTTTCATTTCCAAATTTTATTCTGTGATGGTATAGGTGATGACAACTGGTGTATTGATATGGGCTGAAAGATTGGCATATGTATTCACGGAAAGGCTGATCGTAAGCATATGGCCGTTATTCGCCCCATTTCCCGTATATGCGCCGCCTATTCCCGTAATTATGGTTGATGCTGTTGTAGAAAGAGTAACCAGTCCTGAAGATGTTCCTAATGTCCCGCCGCCAGCACCCGAAGCCGCTGCTGCCTGCACTCTTATATTTACTCCCGGAATCACCTGATTGATAGATGCTGTAACTCTTCTTGTAAGTCCTCCGGAGGCAATTGCTGAAGTATAATTGACCCATTTTGTAGTATTGGCTGCAGGAGCAGTTAAAGCCTGTCCGGCTTCTGTAGGAGCTGTAAAATTCAATGTGAAGCTTCCTGTAGGTTCTACATCCAGGAGAGTTACCACAGGGAGTGTTAGTGCAACAGTGGTTTGTGAGAATAGTCCACCGGACATGAGACCAAAAGTCAGGGATAGTATAAGTTCTTTCAGTTTCATTGTTTCTTCTTTATTTTGTTATATCCTACTTTGATCATTTCCTGCTGGTATTTAATTTCACTTTGCTGTTTTACAATATGAATAACAATATTCTGGGTTTCTGATGGTTTAAGATGATACTGAAAAGAATCTATTGCTATTTTATACCGCTTATCCAAACCATTCCTGTAAAGCTTAATTTTCCATTCCCCGGGACGCAGATAGGTGAAGTCAAAAGGTTCTCCGATAAATGCTATTTTTCGGTAAGTCTGATCCCCGCTGGATGCTTCAATGATGATGCTTTGCTTTTTCTTTTTTTCGGTTGAAGGACGTAGCTGCACAAAGCTGTATTGTTCCTTATCGTCATTTTCAGACAGCTGAATAATCCCTTTGACTGTTGATGCCGTTGTTAATCCAAAATTCAGGGTATTTTCTTTATCAGTAAGATTCACGGATACAGGGAATGGAATATTGGTGATATCATTAATATCTGCTGTTGAACGGTCTATTTCAAGAAAATAGTTCCCTGGAATAATATTTTTAAACATATAATTTCCGTCTTTGTCTGTAACCGATAAATAATTACCCAGCATTAATCTGATTCCACCTGTTCTTTTTACCCCCAGATTACTGATGTTTCCGGATAAAGTAGTGTATTCTGCAATCCTTTGAACCGGAACATTAAGACGAAGAGTGTAGCGCAAAGAAAATATAAAATCCTTATTCCCAAGATCGCCGCGCTGAAGAGAATACCTTCCGGACAAATCAAGCTCACTGCCGGGAAACAGCTGTTGATGAAATAATACCTCAAAAAGATTCCGGTCTCTGAAATATTCTTCAGGCATATAATTATTCTGATAAAAAAGACTTAAACTGGTCTTATCTGAAAAACGGCTATAGATTCTGGCTCCATAATAAATCTGTCTCTGATTTTCCAGCTGATATCTTGACGTAATTGCATAGCTTGCATAAATATTAAAAGACGTTCTGAACTTTTCAAACGATATATTCGTGCTGTAAAAATTGGAATTTCCATTAAATCCACTCAGATAATTGTTGGTTTTCCCGAATTGGCCCTGCAGATTAATCTGAAACATTCCGATCTTCTGATCTACACTTACTTTAAAAAACCTTTCATAATAATCGAATTGTCTGGGTTCAAGACGGTCCTGGTATTTCTGAAATCCATTATATACTGTGATAAGTCCGTTAGTCAGATATTTGTACTGTATTCCATACTGAAGATAGTTCCGGTAGGGTGCTGCGAGAAACAGGGTATCGCGTTCAAAGTTTCTGGCATCCTGCATATAATTGGCGAATACACTTACTCTGTTTAGAACTCTGTACTGAAGATTTCCGTTAAAAGTGCTGGAATTCGTAAAATATCCCGCAAATTTAGGACTCGCTCTCATATACATTAGATTTCCATTAAGCCTGTCGAATGTAGCCTGAGCCTGGGCCATATAAGCAGTTCCTTCCATCTGTTCGGTTTTGCTGTAGGCTGCTTCTCCGGAAAGAATGATGTTTTTTGAAATCTTAAATTTTCCGGCAGTATAAGGAAGATGAGCCTCGGAGTCCAGTCTGATATTGGAAAAATTCATTTCCCCTTTTCTGGGTACCTTATAAAGATATCCTGCAGTAACTTCTGATTCTTTCCCCATCTTGAATGCCGAATACACATTAAATTCATCTTTGATATCTCTGAAAAACCTCGGATGATTATAAAACCCGCCTAAGCTGAACTTTTTGAAATCATATCTTATTTCAGCTCCACGGCCGTATCTTGCATATTCGGTTAAATAAGAAGCAGAATAAGTTTTATCCCCCAGATGAACGAAAAAATTGTTTCTTTTATAATTGATGAAATACTCTTCGTATTGGGTAAAAGTATTGAATTCAACAGGATTGGCTGTTACTGCATGGAATTCGATCTGATTTTTATTCTCTTTGTCTAAAGTTCCCTTACCATATATTTCACCCTGAAATCCGTTGTCATAAACTCCCATATTCTTCATTCCTATAAAAGATAATGAGGCAGATACCGGAAGCCTGTGGTAGACATCGTCTTCTGTAGGTTTTACCGAAATCACTCTTACGCTTACATAAGCTGTTTGATTTTCTTTCGGATTGTCCTGAGAATAAACGGACAGATTAAGATTCTGATATTCGTTCTGACCCAGTTCTGCATTGGTAATTTTGGAAATTCTGATCACTTTAGATTCATTGGGTGCCAGTGTAATATAGGTATCATTGTCTACTACCGCATTCTTACTTTCCAGAATCAGTTTTTCTGTAACATTTCCGTTATTTTTTAATAGAAAAGAAGCCTGAATGGTTTCCCCTGCCCGTATAAATTCCGGTGAATCTAAAGAAGTAAGGCTAAGCTTACGGTTTCCTGAAACAATTACCTTTGTCGTTTTTGTAAAGCTGGTCCCGTCATACCGGTCTGTTCCATATAAAATAACAGAATAAGTACCCTGTGCTGCTTCTGCTGCAATACGGATCGGAACAATATAAACCGTCTTTTCCTGAGCGGCTATTTTGACTTCCGCTTTGGCTAATATCGGAGTGATAAACGGACTTGATGATTGAACGGTGAAGTCGTAGTTTCTGTCCTGGGTAGAATTGTTTTCCAAAGAAAAGGAAATAGAAGTAGACATTCCCGGCATTAAACTATCTTTTTTACTGGCCAGTAGACCTGGCTGCTGTTGAGAAAAAAATAATACCGGGAATGGTAATAAAAGGATACTATATAAAATCCAGGTTTTAATCATTCTTTACTTCTAATTCCACATTGAGGGCAAAAGCATTTTCATCTTCATCGGTAGCTATAATCACAGCTTTGTAGAGATCTGCGGGAACCTTGCTGATATCAATATAAAATGATTTGGAGGTTTGCGGCAACAGTCCCATGGCAGTACTCATATAGCTCCCGATACGTTCTCCGGTTTTCCGGTTGTAGATTTCAATAGAGGCTGTAGGTTTGCAGTACAGATTTCCATTATTGGCAATGGCAATTTTCGCAATCTGCTTTCCTTCTTCTTTCTCTATTTTTACACTTTCAAATTTAAGATCCGGTTTGGCCTGATCAGTTTTATAATCCGTAATCACCTGAATGGCATATCGGATAACGGAAGTGATGTTCACACCCGCTTTATCATTGCTTGGCTTTATATCATCTACAGGTTCTACAATAATCACGCTCCAGTAGCTTCCGGGATCGGCAAGCTGGTCAGGAACTGTAATCTCATAGAAAACTTCAGTTTTTTCTTTTCCTTTCAGTGTAATCAGATTCGTATTCAGCTTAATCCATTCGCCATTGGTTTTACGATTGGTGTGTAATGTGGTATAGCTGATGGAGCCGTCTGCCTGATACGTGAAATCCTGTAGAAATAATTTTACATTCTGAGCTTTGCTGCCTGTGTTTTCAATAGCAATTTTTCCTTTGTATACTTTTCCGTTTTCTACTTTATAGGCATGGGTAAGGCCGTTCAGAACGACAATCCCGGCATATAAAAAGCTAAACTGCAGCATCATAAACATCAAAAGGAGAATACGCTTTATCATAATCATGTAAAGTTTGGAATTAAATAATGGCCATATAAAGCCAGGAAGAAACTGGCACGCCGCTTCTTCTTGTTTTACCTTTAAGCTAACCTGAACTAGTTATCTGAGATCGTATACGTAACCGTAGCTATAGTAGTTGCCGTGGCCTGTAAATCTGCATACGCAGCTACACCGCCGGGTCCGCTTCCTGCCGCTAAAGCATACGTAAGATTGTGTCCGTTGTTGGCTCCGTTTCCGGTATAGGCACTTCCGATCCCTGAAATAATAGTTTGATCTGCTGCACTTAAAGTGATCTGAGCTGCAGGTGTTCCTAATGTACCTGCTCCACTTCCCGTAGCCGCTGCTGCAGTTACGTGGATATCCACTCCGGGAATAATAGCATTTACTTTTACGGATACATTACGGGTAGGATCTGCTACAGATTTAATGGAAGAATAATTCAGCCAGAGCGTATTATTGGAAGCACTTGCCGTAACAGGGTTACCTGCTTCAGTAGGGGCTGTAAATCCCAGCGTGATGTTTTTTGTAGCTGCCGGTTCAATATCTACCAGTGCAACCTCAGGAATAGAAATGGTGATCGTGTGATTGTCAGTATTCGTGTCCTGGGCTTTAAGGTCTGCCGAAAATGCGGCGGCCAGAAAACATACTGCAATGCTTAGGTTTAATTTTTTCATGATGTTTGTTAATTAGTTAGGTGAATTTAATAAAAATCAACAAATAATAGTAATAAAATCTCATATTTTAAATATTATTATTTATTCATTTATAGTATTGCATTATGTATTGAAATATTTACATGTGAATTATGTAAAGTTATTGAGGCGAATAACGACCATTATCATAAGAAAAGCCTTACTCAAATTGGGTAAGGCTTTAGTGTTTTATAATCATTTGGGTTATGCCCAATGAGGATCCGAGATGGAAATTTTTCCGGTTTCCGCTCTTCCTGCAAAATGCCAGATATGGTCGTCAAATAATATTTTCAGATCATACCAGCCTTTCTTTTTGCCGAGATCAACCATTATTTTTTCTTCAGGTTGTTTTAAGGAGATTGTTTTTTTACTTTTTTCATACAGATCTTCCAAAACTACGGCATGATTTCCTTTCCCTTTTTTAAAGATCAGCTCCGCTTCATTTTTTGAACCGTTGCAAATCAGTTGTACTTCCAGTTCAGGCATTTTATTTCCACTGAATTTTCTGAAAAAACCATTCGGCCCGAAAACCTCATAATCGTATTTTCCTGTATTGATAGGGTGGGACAGTTCCTGTTTTGCATACAGAGCATAGGAAAAATGATATTGATTACCGTTTAACTGTGTTCTGTCATATACCAGCAACGGGACCCCATTTTCCTTTAGATTGGTCATCTTTATCTTTCCGTTTTCCATATTAACGTGGAAATGATAAGGTAAAGGATTCGAAGGCCTGCTTCCTCTTTCCTGAATATCCAGAAGATGATCATTGATTTCAGTTTCGGCATACCATTTAAGATTCGGTACAGGCTTGGTTCTGGCGGCATTAATGGTCTTCGCATAATTTTTCTGATCCAGATAATCCATTTTCGGAGCTTTTGTATCGGATGAATTGAAAGCTGAAGTAAGATCTCCGCAAATTGCTCTTCTCCAGTCACTGATATTATCCACCTTGACATCTTTACTGAATTTTTTTGTAATAAATTTTTCCAGAAACTGAAGCACAGAGGTATGATCGGATACCTCTGAATTAACAAATCCACCTTTGGTCCACGGCGATGCAATAATCATAGGAACTCTGTAACCCAGACCCACCGTTCCCTCTATTCTTTCATGATCTTTTAACGGAAGAAGAGACATATATTCCTGAGATTGATCCACATATTCTACGCCTTCTTTACCGTTCATATCAACAGGCTGGCTTGGATTTAAAGGGGGTGCAAAAGGAAGAACATGATCAAAATAACCATCATTTTCATCATAATTGATGATAAAAATTGTTTTTTTCCAGGTCTCAGGATCTTTGGTCAGAATATTGAGTACTTCAGAAATATACCATGCCCCATACCACGGCGATCCCGGATGGTCCGAAAAATGTTCCGGAGCAACCAGCCATGAAACCAGCGGAAGTTTTTTCTCTTCCACATCTTTACGGAATTGAAACAGTACATCTCCTTTCGGGACTACAAGCCTTTCTCCATGCTCATCTTTTCCAATCTCCAGATTCCAGTAATCAGGATCATTGATATTGGTTGTAAATGCTTTTTCGTGAAGATTTTTTTCCTTCTGTGAAAGTTGAGCATACTTTTCAGGTGTATATTGAGTCTGATCTTCTTCAAGTTCGGCGATCAGCGCTTCAAATCTTTTCTTCTGATCCGGTTTTTTTACCATTTCTTCCTTCAGGTAAGCAATGATCTTAGGAATATTCTGATAATAACCTTTTGAAAATTTGACATTGAATTTCGTAAACCATTCAATAGGATTGTCGGTGAAATTACTTAACCATGCTTCCTGCTCTCCTGACATTCCTTTGGGCAGGCTGATCTCGTTCTGATAAATCTTCCAAGATACATTCTGATCCTCTAAAATTTCAGGAAAACTTTTCCAGTGAGCCTGTCGGGATTTATCATAATCAATATTTTCATTGTAAACATTGGCTTTCACTTTTCCGTTTTGCTGCTCGCGGAGTGTTCCTGACCAGTGGAAAAGTCTATTGGGTGTAGTACCTGTCAGGGAGGAACAAAAATATTGATCGAATATCGTGAATGCATCTGCCAGCTGATAATAAAAAGGAAGATCTTCCCGATTGTAATAGCCTAAAGTAAGCGGAATGTTTTTATAATCTTTATTTCCCGACGCTTTAAATTGAAGCCATTGGTCATATTTACCCTTGTTCAAAGCCTTTTGCTGGTCACCCCACGAATGAGGCAGGGAACTCATCCACGTAGACTTTGTATTTCTAAGATCCAGTCTTGCAGGAGCTGCGTATTTCCCGGAGTTATCTTTTTGGAAAAAAACGGAATGGCCGTCCTGTTTGATAAAAGCTCTTTTATCCAAAAAGCCTCTCACCCCTTTCAAAGCCCCGAAAGCATGGTCAAATGAACGGTTTTCCTGCATAAGGATCACAACATGCTCGGCATCGTAAAAAGTAGATAATGCCGCAGGTTCAATGGCTAATGCTTTTAAAATGGCAGGATGAAGAACGCTTGAAGTTCCCAGCCCGGCCAGTAAAAGACTCGATTTTTCTAAAAATTCTCTTCTGTTCATGTTCGGTCAAAATAAGAAATAAACCGCAAGTTAGCTGGATTTTCCTGCGGTTTATCTGTTTTTATATAAATATTTATTGGCTTACTGAAGCCACCACGGTTTAGAGTTGATATTATCGTTTCCTCCATACTGTGCATTCAATGCTGCTTTCAGATTGGTCCCGTTATAATTGTATTCAGCCTGTGGATACCTGAATCTGAACGGAGCAGAAACTCCTGCCTGTAAAGGATAATTTGGATATCCGGTTCTCAGATAATCATAATAGGAAGTCCATTGGCCCTGATGAAACATCGTCATGTATTTCTGAGTCATAATTTTTTCAAGGCGGTTCGGAAGCGTATCAGCATCATTATAAACCACCATAGGAGAAGCCAGATAAAGGTTTACATCAAATCCTGCAAAATACTGTCCCGGATTTTTTACATACGTGTGATAAAAGCTGAAACTGGCTTTGATTGCATTATCATAGTGAGTTTTGGCTGATCCGGAGATCCATCCTTTAGCTGCAGCTTCTGCAAGGATAAATTCCTGCTCGGAATAGCTAAGAACAGAAGATGGTTCGTTGGTAGGATCCTTGTAAAAACGGTCATTCACTTTGGAGATATTTTTTGCCGTAATCAGATCTGCATTGTCCGAATAAGGCGAAGTAGGATTTCCTCCGTTGTATCCTGAAAAATCCGTAACAGGTTTTCCTGCTTCTTTAGCCGCCGTAGTCTGAGCCGCAAAAGTGAAAAGACGAGGGTCCTGTCTTGCTTTAAACAGATTGATGAAATAATCAGCCATATATAAACTGGAACCGTAACCGCTGTTGTTGAACATGGTATATCTGCTGTCCGCAGCATCCGCAAACTTGAGCTCTCCATTGTCCGCAATGGAAGTCATTAAAGCCTGATTTCCCGCAATGGAAGCAAATTCAGAGGCTACATTATAACTTCCCAACGTGGTTTTTTTAGACATTGTGATCAAAATCTTCAGACGGAAAGAGTTAATCAGCTTTTTCCATTTTGAAGCATCGCCGTTGTAGATGATATCGCCTTCAATTTTGTCTGTGTTATTGATAAGATCGTTGGCTTCCTTTAATTCGGATAATATTCCGGCCATTACAGTTTCCTGACTGTCGTATTTCGGCTGGGTAATTCCAGATTCTCCTTTTACAGCTTCCGTGTAAGGAATGCTTCCGAATTTTAAACTTAAATTGAAGAAATAATAAGCTCTGTAAAACTTACCGATGGCGCTGTAATTTTTATTGTTGATTTTTTCGGCTTCCTGCATCATTTTTCCCGTATTCAAAAGCCCGTTGGTGTAAGGATCGAAGGAATCATTGTTCCATTTCATATACTGATAGACGTTTTCTCCGTCTGTACCAATCATCATTCTGGAAGCATACATATTGTTGCCGTTTACCTGAAATGCATCCCTTGAAACGTACGTGAGAAGAACTTTAGGATCTACGCTGGCTTTGTCATTGGGGTTTTCATTGATCTTATCAAGATCGGATTCACATGAGGTCAGCATGAGTATTCCTGCAAATGCGGCAGATTTTATACTGAATTGTCTAAGCCATTTTGAGGTTTTACCACCTTGTGGCTTTGCTATAGAATTGATATTATTTTTCATTGTTCAGAATACGTATTCGTTAAAATTTAAGATTAAATCCAACGCCTATCCATCTGCTGGAAGGGTCCTGGATATCATTTCCGGATCCGATTTTAGACCGGTCTTTGCTGTCATTTCCTGTTCCTATTTTGAAATCCGGGTCCGAGTACAGGTTTTTAGATTTTTTCCACATGGCCAGATTGTATCCTGAAAGATTGACTGTGAAATTTTTAATCATTCCCTTCGGATTCAGAAGATAAGAGAAGTCGTATTCAAGAACTACAGATCTTAATTTGATAAAAGTTCTGTCGAAAACGTTAGCGAACAATTCACTTTCATCTTCCGTTACTCTCGCCTGATAAGGATAATTCTGAGCCCAGTCCTGGAAGCTTATAGGTTTGGTGTGAGGGGTGTAAGTTCCCGTTGAAGCATTATAATTTACACCATCCGGGACAAAATAGTAAGTTCCCGGAGTGGCATATTCAAGATCTCTGTAAGCTGTGGAGTTCGGGTGTTTTCCTCCCCACCACATTTTTTCTACTACCTGAGACCTCATTACACCGCCGATACTTCCGTCGATTCCAATATTTAAGGTGAACTTTTTGTATTTGAAGGTGTTGTTGATACCAAACGTCCAGTCGGGGTTAAAATGCCCCAGATTACTTGGAGCATCAGCTCTTGTAGGCATTCCTGTTTTGGCATCCAGAATCACTTTCCCGTCCGGAGACTTTTTCCATGTGTAATCATAGTAAGTGTCCATTCTTTCGCCAAGCTTGATATTGTTGTAATCCGACATATTGTCATAGATGGAACTCAATTTTTGCTCATAGGTACTCCAGTTGATTAAAGATCTCCAGGTGAAATCTGTGGTTTTTACAGGAACAAATCCTAAAGATATTTCCAGACCTTTCGTGGTATACTCGTTGCCGTTTACATATTGCGATGTAAATCCTGATGATGGAGCAGCCGGGAATTCAAGAATATTATTGTAATCCAGCGTTCTGAAATAAGTAACATCTAAAGTTAGCCTGTTCTTAAACAATCCGGCACTTAATCCTAATTCATAAGACTTGGTCTGTTCCGGTTTCAGGGAGTTTTCCACATTTAATATGGTAGGATAATTGAACATTGGATTTCCGTTGAATGTAGCGCCTTTATTGTTCAGATAATAATTTCTGATGGAATAAGGCTGAAAGTCGTAAGCAACTTTGGCCCATGAAGCGGAAAGTTTTAAGAGATTGACTGCTTCCGGCATTTTAACAAGATTGGAGATCACTGCACTTACCGATGCTGAAGGATAAAAGTAAGATCTGTTGGCTTTCGGAAGGGTAGAAGACCAGTCGTTACGTCCGGAAACGTTGATGAAAAATGCATTGTACAATCCGATATCAATGGTTGAATAGGCACTATAGATTAGCTTTTCCTTCAGATAATCATAGTATTTTACGGCTCCGATAGAATTTTCCAAAGCATATAGCTCAGGGATTTTCAGCCCGTCAGTAGAGGCATTGTCTACATTGTTTTTGTAATAAAAGGTAGAACCTCCGGCATTAATTGTAAAATCGAAGTTATCGGATATCTTCTTCTTATAAGTGGCAAGGATGTCAGAGTTCATATTCCACGTTTTAGTGTCGTTCAGAAGATAGCCACCACTTCTTGGAGCACTGTAATTGAAATAGGAATAAGGACTTAATATTTCCTGCTTGTTATGATTCTCTACGATAGATATTTTCCCTTTTACAGAGAAATCTTCGGTGGCTTTATATTCCAGACCGGTCTGCGCATTGATTACATTGGTGCGGTTTTTATTTTTATAATATTCAGCTCCGAACCAGGGATTGTTGTACCAAGCGTAATTCCAGTTGGCCTGGGCAGTTCCTTCTCTTCCCGGGACCCACATGTGATTTTTAAGATCTCTTCCGTCTACATCTGCTCCCATCCAGATCAGGATGGTGTACATATGCCCGCTGGGGTTATAATCGTAGTTAGGAATATTAGGCGTAAAAGTCTGGTTGAAATTGAATTTAGTATCAAATATTAATTTTTCACCTAAATGATTTTCAGAAGAAAAATTCACACCGTAGCGCTGAAGATAAGAATTGGGAACCCTGTCATCATAATTCATGAAGTTTCCGGAAAGCCTGTAGATATCTTTATTGTTTTTATAGCTTACGGCAAAACTGTTATTGTTGATGACCGCCGGTTTTAAAAATGTATCCAGGTTATCATGATAGGTCCAGTCAATAGGAACTCTTTCATATCTCGATTTATCATTGTACTGGGTTCCGGTTACCGCACCGTACCACGGAATCACCTGTCCCGTCATTTTATCTCTGATCGGGCTGTTCCATTGGGCTATTTTCAGTCCCGGAACAAACTTAGGGCCCCAGATCATGTCACCATCATTGACACCGCCATCTGCACCATCCCAGAATTCATATTTTCCATGGGATCCGTTTCCGTATTCGGTTTGGGTTTTAGGAAGATTGGTAAATCCTGCGGTGACCATAGTGTTTTGAGAAAACTCCACGGAGAAGCCCTTCTTTTTGGCACTTTTAGTTGTTATCAGAACCGCTCCGTATCTTCCTCGGGAACCATATAATGCAGAAGCCGTAGCTCCTTTCAGGACATTGATATTTTCAATATTATTAGGATCCAGATTCTGGAAAACCTCTTTTTCTACAATAACTCCATCAATGACGAAAACAAGGTTGGAATTTCCTCTTAACGTAAACTGAGGGGCTTGCTGCATTCCTGTAGGATTGGAAACATTCAGACCGGCAACCTGTCCTGAAAATAAGTTTCCGATACTCGGAGTTGTAATGGTTTCAAACTGTTTGGTACCCACTTCCTGAGTGGCGTACCCTATTTTTTCTTTCTTTTTGGCGATTCCCAAAGCGGTAATGACAACCCCTTCAATCTGTTTCTCATTGGCTTTTTTCAATACAATGGAATATTGTCTTTTGGACGAAACTTCCACAGTATACATTGAAAAATCCGGAGCATAAAATTCAAGGATATCTTTTGGATTAGCTGAGATGGTAAAATTACCGTTTTCATCAGTCACCGTAGTTATTCCGGTGTTTTTGTCGGTAATATTTACTCCGGAGACGCTGGAGCCGTTTTCGGATTTTACATTTCCGGAAATGTTAATTTCTTGAGCAGTAAGGTAAAGGGGGAGTAAAAAAACAGTAAAAGTAGCTAAAGTCTTCTTCATTTTTTTTGAAGGCAAATTTAGAGCTACAGTGTTACGAGTGTTTTAATGTGGTATTAAAATAAAAATACTTTTTTAATATTCTTTAAGAGAAATATTTAACATTATGATAAAGCAGAAACTACCATTGCATTTCGATATTTTCTTTTATTATAATACATGTAATAAGGATGTTTTTAATCAGCAGATTTATTACTCGATCTCTAAAACCTACTGAGTATTCCCCAATGGATTTTAATATCATTAAATTTAAAAGGGTTTCCAAATTCATTACCATTAGACAGCTGGAAACTCATTAAGCCGATAGGGATGAAAAAATTGAAACCAAGCCCCACACTATAGAGTTTGGGTTTTACATTTAAAGATTTATTGTTCAGCTGGCCATACTGCCCAAAGAAATCAAAGAAAGCCTGGCTTCCAATCAGGTAACGGTATTCCAGCCCAGCATAATAAAAGAAGTCGGCGGCAAGGGATTTCTCATTGAAACCCCGCATGGAATTCCAGCCTCCAAAGCGGTATAATTCATTCGCAGAGAACTCAACTTTAGAATCCATCATACTTCCTTCGGCTTTTATATTGAGGAAATGGTTTCCGGAAATATGATAATTATGTTCCCCAAAAAAGTAAAACTGATTCTGATTGGCCTTAATATTATCTTTAGTATAAACACTTGTCAGGAAATCATATCCTGCCGTAATTCTGGTTTTGTACAGAAAAAGATCAATATCTGTAGGTTCCGTCATTTCAAACCAGACCCCGATTCCTTTTTTATTGTAATCTTTTCCCTGAACATAAAGCGTATCAATGATACTGGATGTTTCCAGGGTTCCTCTGATCCCAATTTTATTCCGGCTGTTGATATGATAGTAGAATGAAGGATGGAATTTTACATTGGCAAAAGTAGAATCCTGTCTGAAAATATTCACTTTTAGTTCCATCCCCACATTAGATTTAAACAGATAAGGGATATCGGTCCGAAGATCAAAAGTTTGTCCTTTATCGGGGTTTCTCTGCCAGTAAAGGTTCACGGTCTCAAATCCGTTGAACATATTTCTGAAATTCACATTCAGGGTTCCGTTCAGTGTAAATTTTTCTGTCTTGTCATTCCCGAAACCAATTACCCCGTCAAAAGTATTGGTCTTTTTCTTTTCCATAAACAGGTAGATGCTGGTGGAGTCTTTGGTAAACAAAGTTTGTGGAGGACGTTCCAGGGTGACAAAAGCATGACTTTGAAAGTTTTTACTGATGGCCAGGAGATTCTTTTCATCATAGGTTTTGCCTTTGAATTCCTTTTCCAGATTTTTCATAAATCTTCTCGGAACCCTTTCGTAACCTTTGACTACAAAACCATCAATGGTCCGTTTATCATTTTTGTTGATATCCAGTTCTATCATGGGATAGCCATTTTTTTGGCCCTTGTATTTAGATTTCAAGCGGCTGAAAGCATAACCGTCTTCAATATATTTTTTATTGATGCTTTTCTTTGTTGAATCTAAATTTTTGGTGAAAAAATCTTTCTGGATCTTTAATTTCTGCGATATGGAGTCAGAAAGTTCTACATAAGTTTCGTTGAAGTTTTTTCCTTTGTCGTAAAATATTTCTGTACTGTCGCCTTTTACTTTTACGTCTTTCAGTTTGGTGAAGAAATAATTGCTTTGGGCCAGAGAATCCAGAAATTTTGCTGCCAATACAGAATCCTTTACTTTTTTTCTGACATTCGTCTCACTATCAATAAGCCAATACTGCTTCTTCTGCGCTTGTATAAAAACGCAGAACAGGATAAAAAATATTTTTAGAAATAACTTCAATGTTCCATTTATTTAAACCATTAATAAGTGTTCTTAGAATTAACCCAATTTCACTTTTATTGTAAACTTAAAAAAGCAAAACTCACTTAATTATTTTTAACACTTAATAGATCTTAATGGTTCAAACTCTATTAAATAATTTTTTAAATAACTGAATTTAGTCTAGTTTATTATATTTCTTCATTAAATTCTCATACGTTCCCTGTGGAAGAACCCATTTCAGAGGAACCCCGATCTTCTGCCCGAATTTACCAAAATAATAATGGGCCTTCCATTTATTCTTATTCAAAAGATTTTCAACGTAGGTCGCTACTTCAAGAGGTTCGGTTCCATCGCCTACGTGAGAGTTCATTAAAGCATATACCTTATCGAATACACTTTTGTACGGCGTGGAAACTTGCGTTCTTACTCTGTTCTCAGCAATATTCGTTTTAATATCGCCAAGATGTAGTGAGCACACGTCAATATTCCATGGATATACTTCATACCTCATTGCTTCTGTCACTTTATCCAGTGCTGACTTTGAAGCAGAATAAAAACCACGGAAAGGAAGTCCCATTTCACTTCCTATACTCGAAACGTTAATGATTTTACCGAATTTATTCTCCCTCATTTTGGGAAGAACAGCGCTCATCATTTGAACAGCTCCTACGAGATTCAAGTTGAATAGTTTTAAAATATCCTCCTTCGTAGAATCTTCCACAGCTCCCACCATTCCCATTCCGGCATTGTTGATCAGAACATCAATCCTTGATTCTGTTTTTAAAACTTCACTGATGGCATTCTGAACAGCAGCGTTATCGGTAACATCCGTCGGGATAGACCTGAAATATTGGCTTTCTGTATGTTTTCGGCTTAAACCGTATACTTTATGGCCTTTTTTTCCGAAATATTCTGCCAATACAAAACCTATTCCTGATGAGGTTCCGGTGATGATAATAGTCATGGGATTATTGATGATTTTTTTAATTTTTATGACAGCGACTGATACTCTGTTATCAGGTTATTCAGCATACACTGTATTTTTAGCAAATGTAAAAAAAGAAAAGTGAACTCTCTTATTTATTTACCGCTTAAAATTGGGGAGAATGAAGATCATGAAATATAATCTCTCTGGCTGAGCGTAATCTTCAATAAAAATGACGGTTTTGTTCAACTAAATCATTAGTTTTAGGTCAATGTGTTTGTCAATCACATGAATACTTTCTTCTTGCTGAATTCATGTATATCCGGATATCATGATTTTTTAATGAAAAGATAAGAAAACCTTAATCAGGCGAAGCAGAGATCTTTTCTAATTTTGCCTGATCGTATTATGAAATTATCAAAAAAAATAGTAGCAGTACTCGCTTTTGGACTATTTACCCAAAACCAGGCACAGAATTATCTGAAGTATACTACGGGCAATGCCCATTCACATAATGATTATCAACAGGAGATTCCTTTCTGGCAGGCCTATTATGCCAATTTCGGATCTATTGAAGCGGATGTGTTTTTGGTTAAAGGAAAACTTTGGGTAGCACACACAGAAAAAGAACTGCTCCCGAACCGAACACTTGAAAGCCTTTATCTTGATCCTCTTTCGAAACAGATTAAACAGAATAAAGGCAATATTTATCCAGATGCAAACAAAAAACTTCAATTGCTGATCGACATCAAGCAGGATTATAGAGCGTCTCTGAGTGCTTTGGTTAGTACTTTGAAGAAATATCCTGAAATTATTGGCTGTACGGATATTAAAATTGTGATTACGGGAGGAAGACCTCAGCCGGAAGATTTTAAAAACTATCCAAATTATCTCTTTTTTGACGGTGATCCTGATACAAACTATACCGATGACCAGCTGAAAAGAGTAGGATTGTTCAGTGCAGACTTTACCGATCTGGTGAAATGGAACGGAAAAGGGATTCCAAGAGATGAAGAAACAGAAAAGATCAGAAAATCTGTAGAAAAGGCTCATGCCCGCCAGAAGCCGGTGCGCTTTTACGGAGCTCCTGATTTTACCAATGCATGGGTGAATCTCATGGATCTTGATGTAGATTATATCAATACGGATCATATTCCTGATCTTAAAAAGTTCATCAATACCATTCCTAAGAACTTTTACAGGAATACAAAAGAGTATGAAGTGTACCAACCAACGTACAAAACAGATAAAACCGATAAAAAGATTAAAAATGTTATTCTTCTGATTCCGGACGGCACTTCTCTTCCTCAATACTATGCTGCTTTTACAGCCAACAAAGGGAAGCTGAATGTTTTTAATATGAAATCCACCGGATTGTCCAAGACCAATTCTTCGAATGCCTACATCACCGATTCAGCGCCGGGATCCACGGCATTTGCTACAGGTGTTAAAACCAAAAATACTTTTGTGGGAGTAGATAATCAGGGGAAAGCTCTGGCTCAGATTCCGGATATTATTGCTGAGAAAGGATTGGTTTCGGGATTAATTTCTACCGGAGATGTTACCGATGCAACACCCGCAGATTTCTATGCTCATTCGGACAACAGAAACAGTTCGGAGCCTATCCTGAAAGATTTTATGAATTCTAAAACTAAAATTTTAATCGGAGGCCCTACCAATGGATTGAGTCAGGAGAATATGCAAAAGATCAAAGATGGTAAGATCGATTTCTATCAGGACCTGAAATCAGTCGGTAAAATAAACAGCCGTACTTTGGTGATTGATCCTTTGGCTTCACAGAGAATAAGCAATGGGAGAGGAAACTGGCTGGCTGATGCTTTTGATCTTACCTTAAATGATTTAAAGGAAAACAAAAAAGGCTTCTTTATGATGGTGGAAGCTTCGCAGACAGATGGCGGCGGGCACAGTAATAATCTGGAGCAACTAGTGACTGAATTGCTGGATTTCGATCATGTCGTAGGAAAAGCAATGAAATTTGCTGATGAAAACAAGGAAACGCTGGTCATTGTTGTTGGAGATCATGAAACAGGAGGATTAACTCTTTTGGACGGAAGCCTTAAAGACGGCTGGGTTTTCGGGCATTTCAGCACAAATGATCATACGTCAATTCCATCGAGTGTATTTGCTTACGGACCCCATTCCCAGGAATTCACCGGGTTGTTTGAGAATACGGAAATCTTCAGCAAGATATTGGAAGCCTACGGAATCCGAAACTAAGAAAGTTATCCACAAATTGTGGATAACTCTGTGGATAAGTACGTGGATAAAAATAAACGAAGATGAGCAGAACGTTGGGTTCTGCTCATTATGTTTCTGACAATCAGTAGTAAATTTCTTTTGGGTAACCGGGGATTTTAAATTTGTTTTCCCCAATCTTGAAATTGTTCATTTTGATCAAAGTCTTAAACGGATGAATCAATTCTTTGTGAATATCTTTGGGGATAACTTTTTCATCCTCATCACAAGAAGAGTGTTCTTCATCAACAATCACTTTTCCTGTGGAGAAATTGATTTCATTCAGATAATTAAAATCGCAGGTATCTTCAAATCTGTCATGGGAGCCGATGAGGTAAAAATCACCGTTCTGAAACCGGAATGTATGTTTATAAGTCTGTGTATGCCTCGAATTCGTATTGAAGATTTGAGTAATAGAAAGACTGTTGTTTTTAATGGATATTTCCGGCGGTGCATTGTCTTCAGAATAAAATCCCATTCCACTGGAAAAAAGAACAGAGTTGTTTTCCTTCCATATTTTCAGTTTTCCGTCTATGTCTTTTAAGATGAAAAATGATCTCAGGAAATCATCACGGTCATTCAGATTGGTTTTTTTATCTGTATTAAAAATAATTACTGTTTCATCTTTTCCGTCTTTATCCAGGTCTCCTTTGGCTTCAGCAACTTTCTGATAACCTTTCGGAACAGAGAAGTCTTTCAGGTTCTGGGCTTGTAAACTGATCATCAACAATGGGACAAAAAGGAAAAAGAGCTTTTTCATTTGAACATGATTGAAACTATAATCCGAAATCTTCTTTCACCACTTCTGAATCCTCCAAATTGCACATGCAGCCTTTGATGGTTTTATAAATCCCGATAATATTGGTTTCTTTGCCTTTGCTGTCTGTTACCGTGATGCCCGTGGAAAGTGATTCATCCTCTGCATGATATGTGTTGAACAATAGGTATTTATATTGATTATTGGTAAAAGCCAGATAGTTGAGATCCATGCCTGCGTTCTGCTTTCCGCCGCCTCTGTGATAAGAGTTATATTTAAACTGCTTCCAGCTTTCCTTCGTTCTTGTGGCTGGAAATTCCATTTCAACACGGTTTTTGCTTCCGAATCTATATTGGATATAACCATTCTTTTTATCCTTCACCAAAGCCATTTTCTTCCCGTTTTTCGTGTCAAATGAATAAATAATTTCCTCATTGGGCAGCAGATATTGCGCCGAAAAAAGCATCGGCAGCAGTAAGGCAAAAAGCAGAAAATAGTTTCTCATAAATCAGCATATTTTCAAATCATCAAATCGTCACATTACCACATCAACGAATCATCACATCACCAAGATCCTTCCAAAACATCGGATAAGATTTCTCAACCACATCCTCCTCTTCAATATTGAGTTCCCCAATCAGGCAGTACGGAGCAAAGCTCATAGCCATTCTGTGATCCTGATACGTTTTGATCGAAATATTTTCTTCCGGTTCTCCAAAACTTAGAGACTTGATGGTAAGATCTGTGATCTCTGTTTCAGTTCCCAGTTTTTTCAGTTCATTATATAAAGCCTGAAGTCTGTCCGTTTCTTTTACCCTTAAAGTTCCCAGTCCGGAAATGTCGAAAGGGATTTTTAATGCGGCAGCGGTTACGCAAAGTGTTTGGGCAATATCCGGACAGTTGTTCATATCCAGAACAATTTTTTCCGGGAATACAAAGTCTGGTTCTGGCTGAAGCGTAAGTTTATGCTCGTCTTCTGTGAATGTCGTTTTAATACCGAAAAAGTTTTCATAGATCTTAGCAATGGCAGAATCTCCTTGTGTAGACTCCTTGTAAAAACTTTTCAGATGAATAGTTTTTCTTCCCAATGCACAGATGGAGTAGAAATACGAAGCCGAGCTCCAGTCGCTTTCCACTTCATAACTTACGGTTGGCTGTTCACCATTCCCGTCGAAATTTTCTACTTTGATCGTATTTCCTTCAAAGCTGTTTTTAATTCCGAATCGGGTCAGAATATCCAGTGTCATTTCAATATAGGATCTGGAAGTTACTTCACCAACCAGATTAATCTCCAGTCCGTTTTCCAGTTTCCCGGCAATCAGAAGGAGAGAGGTGATGAACTGGCTGGAGATATTAGCCGGCACATTCACTTGTTTTTGGGTGATTTTTCTTCCTGTGATCTTTAAAGGCGGATAACCTTCATTTTCTAAATACTCGATTTCTACACCGAGGTCTTTCAGGGCACTTACCAAATTCTTGATCGGTCTTTCTTTCATTCTTTTAGATCCGGTAAGAATAGTCGTCTTTCCTTCAAAGATGGAATAATAGGAAGCCAGAAAACGCATGGCAGTTCCTGCGTGGTGAATATCCACTGTTTCCGTGTTCTCAGAAAGAGCTTTCTTCAGCAGTTGTGTGTCCTGGGAATTGGAAAGATTTCCAATCTGTATATTTTTAAATAAACTTTCCAAAATCAACAAACGATTCGAAATACTTTTCGAACCGCTGATTTGAACTGTTTTATTTTCTGATAATTTTGATTTTTCTAACTTCATTGTTTCTTCGGATTATAGACATCAGATGACCGATTTCAGATAACAGACTAATGACAGGTCTGATATCTGAAATCTTGTATCTGGAATCTTATTTTAATTTTTCATTATTCTGATGCCGCTCTTTATCGCGGTCAGTTTTGATTTTCATTTTTTTGTCAAAAGCTTCCTGCAGATTCACTCCCGTCTGATTGGCTAAACATAAGGTTACAAACAATACATCTGCCAGTTCTTCTCCGAGATCTTTGCTTTTATCACTTTCTTTTTCACTTTGTTCACCATATCTCCTTGCGATGATTCTGGCTACTTCGCCTACTTCTTCGGTAAGCATTGCCATATTGGTGAGTTCATTGAAATAACGGACACCAATGGTTTTGATCCATTCGTCTACCTGTTGCTGAAGCTGTGTAATTTCCATTATTGATATGCTCCAAGAGTTGGGTTAGCCGTTCTAGATACATTCACGATATCAAAAGGTACAGTTCCTGCTGTTACCAGATTTCCTTTTCCTCTGGCAGGAGATGTTGTTTTTACTCTTAAATTCATCTTGGCAGCAAAATAATTAAGGAACTCAGGATCCTGATTTTTGATACTCTGTACCACATTAGGGCTGGTGTCAAAATTAAATCCTGCTTCCGGTACTCCTGAATATTTGATCAGTGAGTTTTGAATAAGGAATTCAAACTGCTGGCCCGGTGTCTGTTCAAGATTAACGGAGTTGTCCCTGTCTGAAAAGACAATGCTGTTCCTGATATCCAGACGCTGAAGAGCTCCCTGTTCTGTAGTACCTGCCGCATTTTTCCATTCATTGGCTGCCGTAATTCCGTTTCTGTTGAACGATCCCATTGTTTTAGAATAATTGGCAATGGTAGCATGAGTATAGCTGTGGTTTCCTCCTCTGAAAATACCGATGCATGACTCGCCGCAGTTGTTCATTACCAGGTTTTCAGCAGTAACGGCAGAACCTACTGCATAAATACCATATTCAAAAAAAGTATGAATGAATGAGTTTCTGATATTGGCAGTATTCTGTTTCATATCCAGACCTCTGGTCCCTCCGAAGAGTCTGGCAAAATTCATATTAAGATTGGAATTGGCCTCCATTCGGATAGAATTCCAGTTTTTAGGAAGAGTGTCGTGGTCCAGATCATTTCGGTCTCCACGGAGAATAACTTCATCGTTCAGTGCCCCGTTGATATTTAATGTAGCCCCCGTTGATACTTTCATACCGCTATTGGTATGGAAATAAACTTTGGTTCCCGGCTGAATATCCAATGTGATATTAGGATTGATGGTAAGATCTCCATAAATAATTTTAGCCTTGTTGTTATTCCAGGTGGTGTGGGTGGTAATCAGGTTAGGATTCGTTGGAGTCTCGATGAAAAATTCGGCATCCTGCACCACTGAAAACAGAGTCACATGCTGTTGTCCCGCACCGCTGCTGAAGGAGATTTTGTCTTCTGCAATGGCTTCAGGGCCTGTTGCCTGTGGGGCAATTTCAACAAAAATATACATACTGTCTTTTTTTCTCAGAGGCACATCTTTGAAATCATAGCCGGGTTTTCCGTCTACATTGATTCTGTATAATGAAGCAGCTCCTTTTTCCAGATTGATTCTGGGGATCATAATATCTTTGTCTTCATTATTATATACCTTTACAAAATACGTTTCGGAACGTACCTGATGATAAACCGTATCACAGAATACCGTGTCCTTTGAAAAACGTAACTGCTGTGAAGGCGCATCAAAGGTAATATCGTCTTTATTACATGATACCGCTACAAGTAGCATCCAGAAAGAAAAAGCCAGTAATAGTTTGAATTTCATCGAAATTAAAGTTTAAATAGATTCCAAATTTAACGAAAATACTTTGAATTTCTTATCTAATAAAAAAAATGGATTCTGTGTTTGGATATTTGAAAAAATGTCGTACTTTTGCAACCTAAAATTAGCAGAGAAATACCATTACTATTTCGAAAGCAAACTTTAATTTTTTAAAAATTGTATTATGAAAAAAGGAATCCACCCAGAAAATTATAGACTTGTTGTTTTCAAAGATATGAGTAACGACGAGGTGTTTCTTTGCAAATCTACTGCAGAAACAAAAGATACTATCGAATTCGAAGGACAAGAGTACCCATTGATCAAAATGGAAATCTCTTCAACTTCTCACCCTTTCTACACTGGTAAAGTGAAACTAGTTGACACTGCAGGTAGAGTTGATAAGTTCATGAACAAATACAAAAAATTCGCTAAGTAATTTTTTGTTGTCCAAACATACTAGGGTCTTCCAATTTATTGGGAGACTTTTTTTATATACAGATGTTAGAGATTAGAAGTTAGAAGTTAGTGGGTTGCAGTCATGCTTTTTACTTTATATCCATAAATAACAATTGTGTTCTTTCCAAACAGAAAGACAGGTATTCTTATTAAGACTTCCATAAACTAATTTCTAACTTCTAATTTCGTATTTTTGTTCAGAATAGAAATCAGAGGCCGCGAATTATCCGGAAATCACAAAACTCCTATGTTCCGGCCTCTAACTTCTAATCTCTAATCTCTAACTTCTATATAATGCAATTAGTATTTTCAGATGCTCAGTACTGGGAAGATTTTCTCCCGCTTACCTTTACCCGCCCTGTTGCCGCCATGCGGTGCGGAATCCTTACTTTTTCCGAGCGGTGGCAAAAGATTCTGGGAAATACTGAAGTCACTTACTTTACCGAAAATTTTCTTCAGAATAAATTTAAAAATCCCGAAGAAAAAGAAAGCCTTTTCCTGGTAACGAATTTTTTGCCCACAGAAACAGTGATTCAGCAGATCAAAGATCTTAAACAGGGAGAAGCTCTGGTTTATGAAGATGAGCTTATCGCGGCAAGAATTAATATGAAAGGATTTTCCCTGAATCAGATTGAAAAGATGACGGATATTAAAGAAGATCTTACCTTTTTTAAAAGACCAGCCGATCTGTTTACCTATAATCACCTCGCCATTGATTTCGATTTTGATTTGCTTACGAGAGGAAGAACTTCTCAGGAATTATCTTCTACCAATGGATTTTTAGGTGAGAAAAAAGATCTTTTTATTGAAGAAGGAGCACAGATAGAATTTTCTACCCTTAATACAAAAACAGGAAAGATTTATATTGGAAAGAATGCTGAAGTGATGGAAGGCTGTCATCTTCGCGGGCCTATATCATTGGGAGATGATTCCAAATTCAATCTGGGATCTAAAATTTATGGAGCGACCACTGTGGGACCTCACTGTAAAGTAGGCGGTGAAGTGAATAATATCATCATATTTGGCTATTCAAGTAAAGGACATGAAGGATTTATCGGAAATTCAGTGATTGGTGAATGGTGTAATTTCGGAGCAGATACGAATTCTTCCAATCTTAAAAATAACTACAGCCATGTAAAACTCTGGAATTACAGAACGAAAGCTTTTGAAGACACAGGGCTTCAGTTCGCCGGGCTTATTATGGGAGATCATTCTAAAACGGCCATCAATACCCAGCTGAATACAGGAACGGTGGTAGGTGTTGCTTCCAATATATTTAAACCCGGTTTTCCTCCCAATCTTGTGGAAAATTTTTCCTGGGGCGGATGCAAAGATGATGAAAGGTTTAAACTCGATAAAGCCTATGAAGTGGCAGAAAGAGCTATGGACAGAAGGAAAGTGCCGTTAACGGACGATGATAAAGCTATTTTAAAATATATTTTTGATACCTATTAATATTGAAAGCCTCCAATTCGGAGGCTTTTATTGTATTGGGGATAACTTGAAACGTTTTTTGTTAACCGCAGATTTTCACAGATGATTATTCAAATATTCTTTAACCATTAAGAAGAATGAAGATGATAAGAAGTATTAATACGAAATTAAATGATTTTTTGTAAAACTTGAGTGTACTTTTCTGAAGCAGGATTTTAAACTAAAAAAACTTTTGTGACTTTTGTGGTTGAAAATATTCTTTTTTAACCGCAGATTTCACAAATTTTCACAGATGATTGTGTTTATGAAACTGTAGAATGTTTATTATAATAGATAAATGCTTTGTAATTTAAAAAGAATATGTGTTCTTCTGAGAAAATCTGCGGTTAATAAAAAGAGAATTCATACTTAATAAACTTCCGTCTTTTATGAAGTTATTAGCATAAAAAATAGCAAAAACCTGAAGATTTTCAATTGATCTTTCAGAAAAGAAAAAAAAAGTATTTTTATAAACATCATTCAAATGCTTTTACAGACAGGCTTTATAAATATGGAGGGGAAGCAAAATGCAAAAAACATCATTTTTTTTATAATGTAGTGTAATAGAATTGAGATTTTAATTGTCTTACTAATAGAAACAAAACTCATGACCCAAGAAACTTTCAAGAATACGGTGTTTATTCTCAAAGACGAGATGTATCGTTTTGCGAAAAGATTCGTTATGAGCAGTGATGAAGCAGAGGATGTGGTGCAGGACCTGATGATGAAATTCTGGCAAAAGAAGGAGGAACTGGAGCAGTTTGGAAATTTGAAATCCTACGCTCTGAAATCCGTCCGGAACGAATGTCTGAACAGGCTGAAACACCATGATGTGAAGTTAGGATTTGCAGATTTGCAGCTTCACCGCTCAGAATTGTACAGCATGGATATCAACAATCTGAAGGAGCATATTATTGGATTCATTAATCAGCTTCCGGAAAAACAGAAAATGGTGATCCATCTGAAAGACGTAGAAGAATATGAAGTCTCGGAAATCTCCGAAATGCTTGAGATGGAAGAAAACGCAGTAAGAGTGAATCTGATGCGGGCGAGACAAAAAGTAAAAGAACAAATATCACAACTGATGAGCTATGAACAAAGATCAATTTCAGAATAAATACGACGAAATCTTCCAAGAAATAAAGGAAGATAAAATGGATTGGAGCTTTGAAGACTTTCTTCAGAAAACAGAGGAAGGAGCTCCCGGTACAGAAACAAATGAAGTGCCTATTATCCCGCTCCAAAAGAATACACCTTCTTTCCCGAAATGGTTTTGGATGGCGGCCGGAATTGTGTTTCTTTTCAGCATAGGTTTCTTTTTTAATCATTACAGAACCGGTGCCATTGAAAAAGAGCAATTGGTGAAAAATGAGGTTTTAAAACAGAAATCGAAATTCATAGAAGAAAATAATGATCACCAGGAGCAGGTAGCAGTCAATCATACGGATTCTATTTCCGGTGCTAAAAAAGATTCTGTGTTTCAGGATAATCCGATAGCGGAAAAAGATGTACTGGATGAGATTCTTCCGAAAAGAGGAAGGCTTAAAAAAGAAACAAGACCGAGATTTGTAAACAATACGTCTTCCAAAAATAAAGCCCTAAAAGACTCTACAGGCTATAAAGACTCTTACGTTATTGTAAATGGTAAAAGGATAGATAATGTAGAAGAAGCTATTAATGTGACTAAATACTCATTCCAGATATTTGCAAATAACGTTAGTGAAAAATTAGTACAGCCAGCCGTCGTAAACGACGATTATTAACCCTAAAAAGATTATGCACCTGATCAGGCAAAAAATAATCATCTTAAAGAATAAAAATTGACTCATGAAAAAAATACTCATACTGTTTGCGCTTGCCTTTTCCCACTTTTTTACGGTGTACGGGCAGCGGGATAAATTCGACATGCTTTTCGACAGATATCAGGAAGTAGAAGGGGTGACCTCTATTAAAATTGCAAAGCCTATGTTCGGCATGCTCAGCAGTCTTAATATTGACGATTCACAACTGGATCAGATCAAACCGTTACTTTCTAAAATAAACGGCCTGAAAATTCTTATCACGGAAGGTTCCGATAAGGATAATTCAACCGAAGGACGCAAAATTCAGGATAACTTATCCAGATTAAGCAAAGATGTTTCGCTGTATCTGAAAAATTTGAACTACAACGAGATCATGTCCGTTAATAATTCCGGAGCGAAAATTAAATTTCTTGCTTCTGATGTAAAAGATGGGATGCTGGATGATCTGTTGCTGAGTATTAACAGCGGAAAAGGAGAGAATATTCTGGTGATGCTGGATGGTAAACTTTCTATGGATGATGTCAACAAGATCATCAACTCCAGCGAGACCAAAACCAGTTCTTCAACCAGTACCAAAACCAATAGTTTTACTTCGGAGAACAATTCCTCTTACCTTAACGGGGAAGCGAGAAATGTGGGTGAGTTTTCAGGAATTCAGGTAAGTACAGGCGTGAATTTGGTTTTCAAACAGGAAAGCCCTACCAACGTTAAAGTAATTGCCGATGCAGACAAACTTCAGTACATCATCACCAAAGTGGAGAACGGAATTCTGAAGGTATATGTAGACAATAAGGGAACGAAGAATTTAAGATTCAAAAACCTAAGTGTAAACGTTTCTTCACCAAGAATGGACAATGTTAAAGTATCTTCCGGAGCCAATTTCAATGTGGTCAATTCTATACGAGAAGAAAATATAAGCATTGATCTATCTTCCGGAGCTAATATAAAAGGAGACTTTAAAATTGCGAATACAGCAGATATTTCCACTTCTTCAGGGGCCAATATCAGGGCTGGAATTACAGCGGGAACCATCATGGTAAAGGCTTCTAGTGGATCTAATGCAGCTATTGAAGGAAAAGCTACTTCGGGAATTATAGACATCAGCAGCGGAGCATTGGTAAAAGCAGACGAACTGAAACTGGTACAGCTTGAAGCTGAAGCCACGTCAGGAGGAAATCTTTCTGTAAATGTATCCGACAGGCTGAAAGTAAAAGCTTCTTCAGGAGGACTGGTAAGATATAAAGGAAGACCGGAAATAGAATCCAATATCAGCAAATCATCCGGAGGAACTCTGAAACCAATTGATTAAAAATTGATCACCATGAAAACTTTAATAAACATTTTTTTAGGAATCTTTGCCGTGCTGCTGCTTCAGTCATGCGTGGTTTCAGGAAGACCCAATATGGACTTCGTTAAGCATTCGGAACATGATTTTAAAGGAGCCCGATTCGCAAGTTTTAATGTACCTGTGTTTTTAGCAAAACCGTTTATCAAACGAGCATTAAGAGAAGACGGAGAAAGTGAAGAGGTGATTGCTCTGATCAAAAAAGTATCAAAAATAAAGATAATGACGGTGGATAACGGGAATAAGGAAATGCTGAACGAATACTCCAGATATTTAAATGATAATGATTTTGAAGATTGGGCTACCATAAAGCATGATGGTGAAAACGTTAACGTAAGAGTGAAACAAAGCGGAGAAACCATCAAAAATATGATGATCACGGTCAATTCCGCTAAAGAATTGGTTTTTGTAGATGTAAGAGGAAGTTTTACGGCTAATGATATATCTAAAATGATCAACGCGGCTACTGACAAATAGTTTTTAACACCAAAACACAATACCCAATTTATGATGGAAAAGCTAATAAAAGAAGTACGTATTCTAAAGATTTACGCAGTTTCCCTTACTGTTTCTTGTGCCCTTTTTTTCTTTTTTGGATTTAAAAACCAGTATTCCAGCCAGCGTTTTGAAGAAATAGATGTAGAGCGGATCAATATTGTAGAGAAAGACGGAACACTTAAAATGGTCATCAGCAATAAAAAGCGTCAGCATCCCGGAATGTTTAATAACAAGAGCCTGAAACCAAGAGAAAGAGAAGCCGGAATGATTTTCTTCAATGAATTGGGAGACGAATGCGGAGGCCTTGTATACGGTGCGGATAAAGACGGTTCAGGAATGGTGTATTCGGTAGATCAGAGAAATACGGATCAGATTATGCAGCTTCAATATATGGAAGGAACCGGTGATAAAAAGAAGAGGACTTATGGCCTTAAACTTTGGGACAGACCGGATGACTTTCCTATAGAAGAGATTATAAAATTTGAAGACTCTTTAAAGAAACTCAATGATCCTGTTGCCTCTAAAAAAGCGTATGCCAAGCTGAGACAGGAAGGAAAACTTACACGGGAAAGGTTCTTTGCCGGAAAAACTGCTGATGGAGATGTAGGGCTTTTTATAAAAGATACCAACGGGAAAATCCGCCTTAAAGTCTATGTGGATAAAAACAATGAGACCCATATTGAAAAGCTGGACGAAAGCGGAAAGGTTATTCAATAGAGAATAAAAAAACAAGTAGTTTTCTACTATACTTATTATTTTGTACTAAAGAACCGTTCCTAATAAGAGCGGTTTTTCGATTTAAGTTATTGATTATTAAATTTTATTTAAACTATTAAAAAGGATTTTCATATCTCGCCAAAATAACCTAATTTTGCAAAGAAAGTAAAGATGTCTATTCATAACAAAATTGTAGAGACAGCCATCACTTTCGATGACGTTCTTCTAGTCCCTTCTTATTCAGAAGTTTTACCTAATCAGGTATCATTAAAATCAAGACTTACCGACAAAATTACGCTGAATGTTCCGATAGTTTCTGCTGCGATGGACACAGTTACTGAAGGAGATCTGGCCATTGCTCTGGCAAGAGTGGGAGGTTTAGGTTTTATCCACAAAAACATGACGATCGCTGAGCAGGCTGCACAGGTAAACCGTGTAAAACGTTCAGAAAACGGAATGATCTCCGATCCGGTTACCCTTTCAAAAGACCATACGCTGGCTCAGGCCAAAGAAACAATGGCTAAGTATAAAATTTCCGGCCTTCCTGTAGTAGATGCAGATAATGTGCTGATTGGAATTATTACCAACAGAGACGTAAAATATCAGGAAAATCTTGATATGAAGGTGGAAGAGATTATGACTAAAGATAATCTGATCACTTCTGATAAAAATACCAACCTTGAGAAAGCCAAAGAAATTCTTCTTAAAAACAGAGTTGAAAAACTTCCGATTGTAGATAAAGACAATAAACTGGTTGGTCTTATCACCATTAAAGATATAGACAATCAGCTGGAATATCCAAACGCTAATAAAGATGGCAACGGCCGCCTTATCGTAGGAGCCGGAGTGGGAGTCGGAGAAGATACTTTAGACAGAATTGCTGCTTTGGTAAAGGCAGGTGTGGATATTATCGGTATAGATTCTGCTCACGGGCATTCAAAAGGAGTTTTAGATAAAATTGCTGAAATCAGAAAAACATATCCGGATCTGGATATCGTAGGAGGAAATATTGTCACTGCAGAAGCGGCAAAGGACCTTATTGAAGCAGGTGCAAACGTTCTTAAAGTAGGAGTAGGACCAGGATCTATCTGTACAACCAGAGTGGTTGCAGGAGTTGGGGTACCTCAGTTATCTGCTATTTATAATGTATACGAATACGCTGCATCCAAAAATGTAACGGTAATTGCTGACGGAGGAATTAAACTTTCCGGAGACATCGTTAAAGCAATTGCAAGTGGAGCAGGGGCCGTAATGCTTGGATCTCTTTTAGCAGGAACCGATGAGGCTCCGGGAGAAGAAATTATTTTCCAGGGAAGAAAATTCAAGTCTTATCAGGGAATGGGAAGCTTGTCTGCAATGAAAAGAGGAGGAAAAGAAAGATATTTCCAGAGTGAAGCTAAGAAATTCGTTCCGGAAGGAATTGAAGGAAGAGTGCCGCACAAAGGAAAATTAGAAGATGTAATTTTCCAGCTTACGGGAGGCTTAAGAGCAGGTATGGGATACTGTGGAGCTAAAGATATTGAAGCTTTACAGAAAGATACCAAAATGGTGATGATTACCGGAAGCGGATTGAAAGAATCTCATCCACATGACGTAATTATTACTCAGGAAGCTCCGAATTATTCTTTTTAGAATTTATTTAAATCAATATAAAAATGCCGTGCAGAAGAGACTGTACGGCATTTTTTTATGCAGATATAAATCAAAGATGTGTAATTACTATTCTCTTTAAAAGCCATGTCAAGGTTTTAAACCTTGACATGGCTACTTATAAAAATCTCCTGTTATTTTGTTTTCGGTATCAACAGCTTCCATTTTCCCACTTCAAACTGTTTGGTCTCTATAATACCGATACAAAAATAGCCTCCGGGCAATACCGGAGGCTACATCAATAATCAATTAATGCTATAAAGACATTATATTTCTATTTTTTCACAAATTTGAATTCATGGGATTCAAAATTCTTCGTACTGATTTTTAAGACATAGACTCCGGCAGGAAGTTGTGAAACATCCACCTTCGAATCAAATGCATCAGATTTTACAAGACGGCCGTCTACATTATAGATCTGAACAGACTGTCCGTTTTCAATTCCTGAAATACGGATCACATCTGAAACCGGATTTGGGAAAATCTGAATTTTAGACTTCGTAACATCCGATGTTGCCAGAGGGCTGCTGTGTACATCTCCTGTCATTGTAGAATTGGTTCCCGTAAGGTTTCCTCCGCACTGCCCGTTGGTGGCTGCCGTATTTTCTACCCATGTCCCGAAGGTATTGCTTGGCGGTCTCTGGCTGCCTGCGTTTCCTGTAGAATTATAATAGATCAGAGAAGGAGTGGTGAAAGTTCCGTTGCCTTCGTCAGCAAGAAATTCCCATCTTGTAAGCGTATTATTCCAACGGATTTTAAACTCACATGTTCCCAATCCTCCACAAGGCTGTCCGTCTACCGGTGTCGTGATGTAAATGTTTTTATTAAATGAATCCACTCCGGTTTTCGTAAATACAAAATTCTGGTTGTCAAACAGATTATGACACCCATTGAAAGTAATGGTCTGTGCAGCCACTGAACTTCCAAGAGCTATAGCTAATAAGTATAGAGCTTTCATAACTTATTAATTAAATGATGGGTAAATACCTTGCAGGGCAATAATACATCTCAGGGTTACGAAAGGAGGTCTGTTCTCATGCGGCTGAGAACCCCCTGCTGTATTGAGCATAGTAGCCTTCATGTTTGTGTTGGCAGTGGCATCAGAATATTCTTTATCTAAAAGTTTGGTATCTGCAGGAAGATTCCCTGTAGGAGTGTTCTGATTTCCTTCAGCCGTTACTGCATTTACCGTATGATTGTGCATAGGCATCTGTTGCTGAGTCAGAGTAACAGTTTCGCTGCCTCCTATTTCTCCCACCACATAATTCTGAAGGCCGGGACCCTGCCCCTGAGAAATAACAACTCTTCCTCTCATATCCGGTAAAGCAAAAGTCGTAGTTCCGTTTCCTCCGTAAGTGGTACCGATCAGTGAAAAAAGTGCAGTGTTTTGTGCGATTGACATTATTTGTCCGCTGCAATCCGCCCATCCGTTAGGGGTTCTGGAATAAGGAACAAAAGCAATTTGGCCAAGAAAAGGCTCAGACTGTGCCATTAAAGTAGAAGTGAATGCACTGCTTATCAGCAGCGTACATGCTAAGATTAAGTTTTTCATGATGATTATTTTAGTGATGTAAAATTATAAAATATTTCGGATAAAATAATTATGTCAAGAAAAAACCTTTCAGAATTAACTGAAAGGTAAAATTTTATTAATGTAAATTTCTGTTATCGTGGATTTTTTCTCTATTCGCCAAGCATCTTATGATACGCTGCAATATGAAGATATCCTTCTTCTTTGATGCTTACTTCAAGTTGGTGTTTTGCTGCTGCCTCGCGGATCTCTTTAGGAGACATACTTCCTTTTTTGCTCAGCTCAATACTGATGTCTTTCAGAAGATCTACATGAAGGATAAGATCTTCTCTGGTTTTTTTAGCCAGATCCTGTATCAGTTTTTCAATTTTCTTATCGGTAATGTCATGTCGCATGCGGTGCTGATAATCTTCAAGACTGTATGAAGCCTGATATTCCTCATCAAACCCATATTTTCGGATATAATCAGCGGCCAGGGCTGTGGCTTGTTCTCTGTCGTGGCTTCTTCCGATGCTTGCATTTTTTTCACCAAAAACAATTTCCTCTGCAATACCTCCGGCCAGATAAATTTTAATCTTATCCACAATGCTCTCCTTGGTATCATGAATCTGGTGGGGGAATGTGAATCCGGCGGCATAGCTGCTGGCTACCTTGCTTTTCAGCTGAAGCGGGGCAAAACCGGTGTAAAGCATATAGCAGACTGCATGTCCGCATTCATGAACGCTGATATTGGCTATTGCGTCCTGCTGATTGGATTGGCGTATGCTGTCAATCCTTCCCGTGTAAGGAATCTCAATCGTGCGCTGGGCTATAGTCCCGATAATTTTCTTTTCCACTTCCGAATAGTCAATCTCAATGGATTGATCATCGTGGATAATGGCTTCGAAAAGAAATTTGCTGAGGTTCGTGTCCAGAATATCAACTACACTGCTGAATACAGGGCGTACCCCCTGAACAGGAAAAACTCCGTTTCTGTAGATCAGCTCATTGATGTTTTTAGTCACCTTTAAACTGACCCCGAATTTTGATTTTGTCTTTGTTTTAAGCGTATTAATCTCCCTTTGGATAAGCTTTTGAAAATTTTCTGTTTTTAATGAAAAATAGATCAGATGGATATTTCCGAAACGGGCTACCTGCTCCGGACGGAACTTTCTCGACAGGGCATTCTTGATATCAACAACAGTGATTTTCTTTGTAAACGCATGATAAATATTGGCATCTATATCTGCTTCACTGGTTTCACGGGACATCTGAAACGCCTCATCCAGATTTCCACTGATGATGATCAGCATTTTGCTGTAGTCTACAGGTTCGTAAATCTTCTTTTCCTTCTGTTTTTTCAGGATAAGTTTGATCATATCTTCCTCCTTCATATCAATAATGCTCATCACATCATCGTCCATGCTGAGGTATTTTTTCAGTTCTTTGGCATCCCACAGATTCAGGTAAGGATTTTCTTCCATTTCTGTTTCGCCGTTCATTTTGCGTCGGTCATTTTCCTTTTTACGCAAAAGATAGGAGAAGAGATAATGTTCAAGATCATCACGTTCCCTTCTGCTTAATCGCCCATCACTTAAAAGCTCCCAGAAATCGGTGAACTTCGTTTGCGGAACGGGAGTGCCATCGGGGTCAATGGTGTTGAAACGCTGTATTTCGTCAAAGAGAACTATGCTGGGTTTCTCATCATTGAGGCGGTTGCTTTGAAAAATATCGGCAACACTTTTGCTCCAGGTCGTTTCATCGCTGTTGCTTAGTTCTATTTCTACGAAGCGGTTCTGAAATTCCAGAAACCGGATGGTTTTTCTGACAAGATCAGTTTTACCTACACCCGTCATTCCCCAAAGATTGATGACTACGGGGCGTGTCAGAATCTCAGGCATCAGATACCAGATCTGGATGTATTCCATTAAATCATCAATAATCTTATCGATCCCGATGAACTCTTTTTTAAGGAATGCTTTACAGTCGTCCAGCTTTTTCTTTTTCTTCTGGATCTCTTCTTTATCAATAATCATGCGTGAAAAGTACGCTATTTTTTTAAATTATCTTTAAAATCATCAATTCTGAAATCAGTGAGGGCATTTCCTTTTTCTATTTTTTCCCTCGCGTACAGCTTGAAGTCATTTTCTGTTTTTTCCAAAAGATGATCGTAAGGACCTACATGTGAAATAAGTTTCACCAAAACCGGAGAAATTTCCAGACAGATAAAAAGTCCCATAATAAAAGCAGCTGCCAGTCCTATAATAGCTGAGTTTTTTCCAAGCTCATCCAAAGCCTGAAGCCTTGCAGCAAACCCGTTGAATTTATCTTCAAAAGTTTCTGTAGACTTTCGTTCAGTTTCCAGATTGGTGTATACTTTGGAAATTTCTTTGTCCAGGTATTCGTTTCTGGATGCTGTTTGTTTCTGGAAGTTTTCAAGATCCAGACGGCGTTGTTCCTTCAGTTCCTGTTTACGCTTTGCGTTGGGACCATAACCTTCTTTTCCACTGGTAAGCCCGGATTGTTTTCCCAGAATTTCCTTTTCAAGTTCCACTGCTGCAGAATCATATGCTTTTTGATATTGTGCTGTTTTTTCCGCGATTTGTTTTTTTTCTGTTTCAAACGGCCCGCTTTGCTGAAGAATTCTGCCACTCATTTCAGCCTGCAACTGTTTTTTATTTCTTTGGATAATAGTATTCAGCTGTTTATTAACCTCTTTCTCAAAAATTTTAAGCTCTAAGGGCTTGGAAATAATAATACCGAGGAAGGTCGCCAGGATAAGACGGGGAATGGCCATCAGAATCTGATTCCACCAGGTTCCCGTTTTTTTGATTGAAGAGACAATGTAACGGTCCAGATTAAAAATCATTAATCCCCATAAAATACCAAATCCAATGGAAGTCCATATGTTGTCAAATACAGTATACATGGCATAGCCTGCAGACAGAGTAGCAAATACCGCTGTGAATAGCACAATTCCTCCGATGCCTGAAAATTTATTCCATTCACTCGGGGTTTTTCTTAAAATATGTATGTTTCCTCCTGAGCATATCATGAGAAACTTTTGGAACCAGTTTATTTTGTGATTCGCTTGATTTATAGTTTGTTGGTTTGTTTTCATAACTGAAAATTTATACAAATGTAATACTAAAAATCATACCAATGTAAAAGATAGTATTATGTTTTGCCAAGTAATTGAATGTTTTATTTTAATTATTTATGAATCAATTATTTATATTTCGTTGTAAGTAAATAGGAATATCTTGCCAATTTTACAGATTGAATTTATTGTTTTCGTAAAAAATTTTTATATTTGCGCCGAACTAATCAATAAATATTTGTAAAATGAAGAAAATAAGTACTGTTTTTGCTTTTTTGTTGTTTTTAAATGCTTTTTCTCAAAATGTTGAACATTTTTGCGGTTTTGACGAAGAAATGCGAAAAATGGACATTAAATTTCCAGAATTAAAGAAAAATAGAGAAGAAGTTGAGACTAAATTAAGAAATATGGACAAGCGTTCTTTTCTTAATAAAGTAGGAGGAACTACTTCCTGGAATGGATTGTATACAGGGCAGATCTATGAAATTCCTATTGTAGTACACGTTATTGAATCGAGTGCTGCAGCTAATGCAAATTTGGCTTTAACGGATCAGAATGTTATCGACTGGATCGACAGAGCGAATAAGATGTATGCTACTACCTACGGAAATGGATTTTATGCTGAAGGAGCAGGCGCAAATGGAGGAAATGTTATTCCTTTTAAACTTGTTTTGGCTAAACGATCTCCGAACTGTGAGCCTACCAGCGGAATTGTAAGATACAACGGAAGTACAATTGCTTCATATGATACCAGAGGGGTAAAGATGAATTCCACAACCGGGGCAAGCGACAACCAGATAAAAACTTTAGCACCACACTGGCCTGAAACTTCTTATTTTAATATTTATGTGGTTATCGGCTTCGATGGACAGCAGCAAAATGCCGGTGGGCTTATGGGGTATGCAAGATTCCCGGACACCTATGATTATTTCTACGAAAGCTTTATGAAAGTAGCCACCCTTAAAAATCAGCATGACACAACTCTTACTCATGAATTGGGGCATGCTTTTGGTCTGTATCATACTTTTCAGGGAATTGGCTATACAAATCAAACAGATTGTCCTGTAAACAATAATTGTGCATCTGATGGAGATATGGTCTGTGACACTTCCCCTTCGAGAAGTATGTACGGAGTTGCCGTTCCAAATAATAACAGTCAAGATCCTTGTACCAATCAGAATTATGATGGCACCCAATATAATATAATGAATTATACCAACTCTAACCGTAAATTTACTGAAGGTCAGAGAGACAGAGGGATTATGCTGATGATGGAATATAGAAAGAACCTGATTACTTCTACCGCAGGACAGGATCCGCTGACTGTTCTACCATCACCTTTTACTATGGTAGCAGCGCAGTGCAGCCCTACAGGTATTGTAAATCCGGCTAATAATAATTTTGGAATTGGAGCTACAAGGGTACAGTTTGGAACCCTGAGCAGTACTACCAACGGGTATGATTCTGATGAGCAAAGTCCAAAATATTACGAGGACTATTCGGTAGCAACTTGTATCAGACCTGCTTATTATACAGATATTCCTTTCAATTCCAGCACCGAGTTGAAAGTGACTTTTGATAATGGCTTTAATCAGGCCAATCAATTTAAAACCAAAGTATGGATTGATTATAACAACAATGGAACATTTGAAGATTCTGAATTGGTAGCCAATGATTTGTCTGCCTCTATGGCGTCAGGAGCGAGAAAGGTTGTAACAGTAGGGGTTACTCCTCCTGCCGGAGCGGTTACTAATACTTATTTAAGAATGAGAGTTTCTGTAGATGCAGCTACTTATAACGGTGCCGCATTAGCTGACGGAACTTCATGCTCGCAACCTCAGTACGGACAAGTAGAAGATTATGCAGTAAGGTTAACAGGAGCTTTAGGTACTTCTGATGTGAGAACCAACGCTGCAGAAGCAAAAATTGTTTACCTGAAATTTGAGAATAAATTGAAATTAACCGGAGGAGGAATTTTTGGAGATTATCAGATTTATGACATTAGCGGAAAGCTAATCCAAAAAGGAAATGCTAAAACTAATGAAATTCAGATTGATCGTCCACTTCCAAAAGGAACATTTATTGTTAATTACTCTGACAAAAACAAAAACGGATCAAAGAAGTTTTTAAATAACTAATTCTGACCACTGTTCATAAAAAAAGGCTCCTATTTTAGGAGCTTTTTTTATGTTTTATTTTTAATGAACAGAATTCTGTTTTAAAAGTTCGTCCGGCTGGGATATTTCTATTAATAAATTATTGATGTAAAATACGTCAGGTTCTGTCGCCCCGCTAAGATATTTTTGTATTCTAAGGATGTGGAGTTCATAGAAAAATACTCAAAATTGACATTATTTGTGTTAAATCTTAATAATACTATTTTTCACGTGTTAAAAAATGTTAAATTTGGTTCGGAATTATAAAAACTAATATTAAATACACAAAAGATGAAGAAATTCTACTTGGGTGCGTTCTCTTTATGCACCGTTCTTGGGTTGTCTGCCCAGGAAGTATTGTGGCAGAAAGATATCCAATCTTCTACGCAGGATTTTTTAAGCCAGGTTACGACTACTATTGATCAGCAGTATCTTATTTCGGGAAGTTCTATTCGTTCCCTTCGAGAGCCTCAGGGAACGGGGAAGCAAAATAACGGTTATGATTTTCACTTAATCAAATTAAACCAGCAAGGTGAGCAGGTATGGGAAAAATACCTCTCCGGGAATAACCATGACTATTTGTCGGCTTCTGTAGCCACTCAGGAAGGAGGATTTCTTCTGGCAGGAACTTCTTATTCCGGAAAAGGATTGGATAAAAAAGAAGACTCTAAAGGCGGATCTGATATCTGGCTCGTAAGACTCAATGAATTTGGAGATGAACTATGGCAGAAAACTTTGGGCAGCTCTTCGGATGAGGAAGCGAGATCTGTTATTCAGACGACGAATTTGGGATTTTTTGTAGCCGGAAATGTCACCCTTCGAGAACCTCAGGGTACGGCTAAAGGTTACGGTTCAAAAGATGTCTTGATTTCAAGATTGGATAAAAACGGAAAAGTACTTTCTGAAACCATTCTCGGTGGAAAAGGCCTGGATGAAGTGGAGAAAATAATTCCTACGAGAGATGGAGGAGCACTGTTAGGGATTTATTCCAGAAGTTCCACAAGCATCAATGATAAAAGATCAATGATAAATGATGTAAAGCAGTCCAATAGAAATGGTGCGTCTTCCAGCATCAATGATCATTTATCAAACATCAATTATTCAAAGAATTCCGAAAACTTCGGTGAAGGCGACTACTGGATTGTTAAGCTCGACAAAACCGGAAAAGTAGAATGGGAGAAGAATTATGGAGGAAAAGGTGATGATCATATCAGAACATTAGCCTTGACATCAACAGGCTATTTAATCGGTGGTGAATCCAGATCCGAAAGATCAGGGAATAAAACAGTTGGAATTGAAGAAGGAACAGATCTTTGGTTGCTTTCTTTGAATGAAAGAGGGGAAGAAATCTGGCAGAAGTATTACAGTTTTGGAAACAGGGATATTCTGATGGGAATGAGTGTGATTCAGAGCCAAGATTCAAGAGCCAAGAACCAGGACTTTACAAAAGGAATTCTATTGGGAGGTTATACTCAGGCAGAAAACCGTATTGAGACGGATGATGAAACTTTCTGGATGCTTTACTTAAATGAAGAAGGTAATGAGCAATGGAGAAAACATGTAAAAGGGGAATCCAGAAAAAGAGAGGAAAGACTCTCTGACATCAAATTAAACAGAGACGGTTCTATTATTCTGGCCGGAACCAGCGCCGAAGAACTTGGAAAAGAAAACTGGAAAATTGTAAAGCTTGGAGATAGCCAGATTAATAAGCTGATTGAAAAGCAGGACATCAGGATCTATCCGAATCCGGTATCTGATTATGCGTATGTGGAAATAGGATATGATTTCAAAGAAGCTGATATTATCCTTTACGATATGAGTGGAAGGCAGCTTCAGTCTATAAAGACGAAGAATAAAGTAACTAAGATCAATACTCAGAATTTAATTCAAGGGGCTTATCTGGTGACAATAAAGACGGATACGGGGAAAACGGGGAATGCTAAATTGATAAAGAAATAAAACACTATGAAAAAAAAATTAATATTAGTAGGAATTATTCTTTCCGAATTGGTGTATAGCCAGAGTGCTGCTCAGGATTATACGACCAATACTAATGATGCGGGTAAACATATTCCTAAAATTTCACCAACCAGCCCCGAATCATTCAAATTCAGTAGGTATGGAAATGTCCCTATCGGAATGTTTACCGGAGCCCCCAACATCAATATCCCCATTACAGAATTCTCAGTAGATGGAACAAGTATTCCTATTTCCTTAAACTATTCTTCCAACGGAATTAATGTTGACGAAATGAATGGTTCTGTAGGGTTGGGCTGGACTTTTATTTCAGGAGGTGTAATTACAAGAACAATAAGGGATACTCCTGATGAACAGAGTAGTTATAATAGTGGAGATGTTCCATTATTAGAAAATGCAGCTTCACAAATGACAGAATATCTGAAATTCTGTGAAATAGATGATTTTGATTCCGAACCGGATTTGTACACTGCAAATTTTGCAGGTCATAATGTGAAATTTATGATCAACAAAGCCGGGGGTATCTTTATGATTGATCAAAAAAACTACAAAATAAAAAGGAATGATAATGGTAATTTATTTTCAATTATTTTAGATAATGGTGTAAGGTATAATTTTAATGCAGTAGAGCATATATTGAATAGAACTCTTAATGCCGGCGGGCATCAACCACCATTGCAATATCCTCAATCCTGGTATTTAACCTCTGTGGTTACCACTACCGGGCAGACGATTACTCTGGAGTATCAGGATGTATCATATACTAATACTATTTCTCAATCTCAGAGTATGACTTACACCAAAGGAATACAACAAAAGTACGGAGATATAGGGTCGGGGCCAAATGGAGGGAATTCCTGCCCATTAGTAAACTATGCATTGCCATCAAATAATATTGGATTAATTGCTGATTCTGAGCAATCTGTGTCAGGTAAACAAATTAAGAAAATATATGATTCAAACAATAATTCAATTGTTTTTACCTATTCTATTCAAAACGAAAACTATTCAAAACTGACAGGCATTAAAAAATATCATAATGATATAGTAATAAATGATTTTACTTTTAATTATGTGACTACAAACTCTTCAAGATTGTTTCTCACGGAGATTCGTAATAATAAAAACGATTCTTCTCATAAATTTACTTACAATAATCCTGAGAATCTTCCTCCAAGATTAAGCTTTTCCAGAGATATGTGGGGGTATTATAATGGAGCAAGCAATACCAATCTTGTACCACAATTATTCGCAAGTACTGATACAACAGCTCCTCAATATAACGGAGCCAATCAGAATGTTAACCCTTTTTATGGACAATACGGACTATTAAAGACCATTATTTATCCAACAGGTGGAAATACTTTATTTAACTATGAAAATCACGTGAGGAAAGAAAATGTTTTGGTTCCTGCACCGGAGGTTTCTTTGGGGACTTCTACTGTAAATAATTCCAATACTTATGATTCAACGCAAGAATTAGTCATTACTCCTGCAAAGTCAGGATATGTTCGTATTGGTTTGGCCAATTATCTATATCCATATGGTAATTGTAGGGACAGCCCGGATTTAGAAACAGATAAACAAAAAGGTGAGGTATGGGTAACAGATCAGGCCGGAAATTATATGCCTTTATATGAAAATATTCCTGGTTTTGGATTTAGCCCTCTTGGCATTTCAGCAGATTCTTCATTGAACAATAATAAAACAGCTTATGTTTATGTTGAGAAAAATCAGACTGTTAAAGTTACTGTAAAAGCTTGGTTTTTTTGTTGTCAGGCCTATATCCAAGTATATTATTATGATCAGGATGATCAATATGTTTTACAGGATGTACTATTAGGTGGATATAGGGTTGCTTCAACGGTTGATACTCCGAATGACGGGTTTGCTGTAACAAGAAAATATAAGTATATAAAAGATAATGGAGATCATTCTATTCATCAGACACGGGAGCCTCTATTTAAAGAAGTTAGGAATGTTGGTTCTACATGTATGGGGTCAGTTACTAGCACACAAACTCTATTTTTGAATTATACTGCAATAACTTCATCGAATATCGGAAAATTATTCTCCTTTAATCCCAATATCTTTTATGACACTGTTGAAGAAGAAATTGAAGGTAATGGAAGAATTATTCATCATTTTAATTCTAATCAGGATTATTGGGGTAATCCGATTAAAGGAAGCCAAATCTTATCGGCTCCGTGGACGAATTCCGGATGGGATAATGGAAAAGAAGTATTAACTATATATAAGAAAAACGATAATACTATTCTAAAAAAGGTTGAGTATAATTTTGTAGAAGATGCTTCGAGAACATCATATCTTGGAGCAATTAGCCGTCGTAAGTTGTTTGAGCCCACTTTAAATGACGGAACATGGAATAATTTTGAAAACTTAGATGCTGTATATTATAAAAATATCAGTCGGTTTACCTATTTAAAATCTCAAAAGACAACAGATTACTTAGGAGGTTTGCCTGTTGTTACACAAACCGATTATTTCTATAACAATTCACAACATTACCAGCTAACTTCTGAGAAAAAGGTCCAAGCAGACCAAGCTATTCATGAAACAACTTATGAGTACGCACCTGAGAAAGGAAACCAAAAATTAATCAATGCTAATATGTTTGGAATTCCATTGGAAAGCAAGGTTGTAAAGAAACAAAATGCCAATGATGTAGGAAAAACAATTTCGAGAATTGAAACTAAATATGATGATCCAGCAACACTGCTTCCCACCTCAATATTGTCCTACAATCTTCAAAACCCAACCGTTGCTACAACCGAAGTCACTTACGATATTTACGATTCCAAAGGAAACCTCCAGCAGTACACCGGAAAAAACGGAGTTTCCACCACCATTATCTGGGGCTACAATCAAACCCAGCCTATTGCTAAAATAGAAGGAGCTAAACTTTCGGACATTTCGCAGTCATTGATTGACGCAATAGTTACCGCGTCTGTTAATGATGCCCAGCAAGGTACTAATACTTCAGAGCAAAGTCTGATTGACGCTTTAAACACCTTCAGAAACAATACAGCATTATCTTCCTATCAGATTAGTACGTATACTTACGATCCGTTAATTGGTGTAAAAAGCATCACTCCACCTTCAGGCATCAGGGAAGTTTATATATATGATACCGCCAACAGACTTGAAAAAGTAGTTGATGTCAATGGTAAAATCCTTAAAGAGTACAAATACAACTACAAAAACTAAACACAGACATGAAAAAAATACTCATTCCCGTTGGGATGCTTCTCACGGCCCATTCCGTGCAGGCCCAGCTTACCCAGGGAGAAAACTATATCCAGTCCAAGACCTATCTTGACTATAACGGCGCTCAGCCTTCAAAAACATCCGAAACCGTTCAGTATTTTGACGGGTTGGGCAGACCTAAGCAGATTGTCAATGTCAAATCTTCCCCTTTAGGAAGAGATGTTGTTACCCATATTGAATACGATGCGTTCGGGAGACAGGTTTTAGACTTCCTTCCCGTTCCCCAGTCCGGAACTTTGAACGGAGCCATTGTCCCTTCTTCGCTCGCCAATGCCACACAGCCCGATATTTACGGTTCAGAAAAAATCTATGCAGAAAAAGTGTTGGAAAACTCACCCCTTGACAGAATTCTTGAACAGAAAAACGTCGGGACCGCATGGAATACCAAACCCGTAAAATTCGCTTATGATGCCGTTACCGTAGCCGATAGAGTAAGAAAATTCACCACGGTGACCACCTGGGAAAACGGAGCCACTAAATCTGAATTGAAAGAAGAATGGCTCTATACCGATGGACAGCTCTACAAAAACTCCGTTAAAGATGAAGACGGCAATGAAACCATCGAATTCAAAAACGGGCAGGGACAGACCGTATTGGTAAGAAAAGTCATCAATGTCGATGAATATGCGGATACCAACTACGTTTACAACGAATACAACCAGCTTGCCTTTGTTATCCCCCCTTTGGCCAGCATCCGCGGAGATATTGCCGCCAATACGGCCAAACATGACGAACTCTGCTACCAGTACCGCTATGACGGAAAAGGCCGGTTGGTAGAAAAGAAACTTCCCGGTAAAGGTTGGGAATTCATGGTGTATGATAAAGCTGACAGGCTGCTTCTTACTCAGGACGCTGTGATGGCCTCTCAAAACAAATGGCAGATGACTAAATACGATATGCTGGGTAGAATTGCCTACACCGGAATCGCCAACAATAACAGCAGCAGAAGTGTTTTACAGAATCAGATTGCAGATTTGGTTATTTATGATGCCCGTCATTCCAGCGGTTTCTTTAGGAATGGAATCACCGTTTATTATACCAGTGTATATTTAAATGTTGATACCCTTTTATCCGTTAACTACTACGACTCCTATCCTCAAGGGTATGATTTCAATCCCCCGTTTCCAACCATTATTCAGGGAGAGCCTGTCCTTACCGAAACTCCCTCTTCAGACGGCAGAAGCACCAAAGGCCTTCCCGTAATGAGCCTGGTAAAAAACATAGAAGACGATAGCTGGACCAAGAATTACACCTACTACGACACCAAAGGCCGTGCAGTGGGAACCTATTCCATCAACCATTTGGGAGGCTATACGAAAACAGAATCCAGACTGGATTTTGCGGGAGTTCCCCAGACTGTCATTACAAAACACAAAAGGCTGGCAACCGATACAGAAAAAGTCATTACCGAAAACTTTACTTATGACCATCAGAACAGAATGTTGGTTCATAAACATCAGGTAGACAATAATCCCGAAGAAATTCTTGCTCAGAATAGCTACAACGAACTTTCCCAGCTGAAATCTAAAAAAGTAGGAGGAATATCCTTAGCCACCCCGTTACAAACCATAGATTACCAGTACAATATCAGAGGCTGGATGACCCAGATCAATGACCCGGCCAACTTAGGAAATGATCTTTTTGGATATAAGATTAATTATAACCATGTAGAAGGACTGGAAAGTCCTAATTCAGATTATCCTGATTTAAAAGTAAAGGCCAAATATAATGGAAACATAGCTGAGGTATTGTGGAAAACACTTGCCGAAGAAAATGAAGTGCTAAAAATCTATGGTTATGTATATGACTCTTTAAACAGGCTTTCTGCAGGCTTTTATCAGAAAACAGGAAATGAAACGGCAAAAGAATATTTTGAAAAACAGGAATATGACCTTAATGGAAATATTACTAGATTGAAAAGATCTGGATTGCTTTTATTGGGTAATACTTCTGCTTTGGCAATTGACAATCTGAAGTATGACTATATTGGCAATAAATTGGTAAAAATTACAGATGAACAACAGAATTCCTCTGGTTATCCGTACGTTGCTAATGCAGGTACTATTGGCTATGATAATGACAATAGTAATGGAAATGGGAATATGACTAGCCATCCCGATAAGGGAATTTCTTCAATCCAGTATAATTATTTAAATTTACCAAAACAGATTGTCCAGAATACTAAAGTAACTCAATACACTTACAGAGCAGACGGGGCAAAAGTAAAAAAGCTCTTTGGAGATTTAGAAACAGATTATTTAGACGGATTCCAGTACAAATCTACATTCCAGATAGAATCATGGGACGGTGAGGGGATTTATCATCCGGATCCTAACGAAGTCCCTGTTGTACAGTTGAGGATTATTCCAACAGCAGAAGGATATTATGATGTATTAAAAGAGTACTATGTTTATAATTTTACAGATCATTTGGGGAATGTAAGGTTAAATTATTCAGATTTAAATAAAGATGGAGTGATCCAGCCAATAGCCTACGTAGTGAATGAATGTAAGCCTAAGCAAGGATGCATGGATGTATGGAAATATGGCGAAATAATTGATGTAAATAATTATTATCCTTTTGGGCTTTTGCATAATTATACTGGACCTAATATAGGTGCTTATCAATACAAGTACAATGGAAAAGAGCTTCAGGAAACAGGGATGTATGATTATGGAGCGAGGTTTTATATGCCGGAGATTGGAAGATGGGGTGTGGTGGATCCGTTGGCGGAGAAGATGAGAAGACATAGTCCGTATAACTATGCGTTTGATAATCCTGTGAGGTTCATCGATCCAGATGGAAGACAAGCAGATGATTGGCGAAACAAAAATGGACAGTTAGTTTATGACCCCAAAGCTAACGATGGAAAAGGAGCATATACAAAGTTTGCTACTGATAAAGACAAAGCATATGGAGATGGTTTGAAAAATTCAGGTAAAAGAGGCGCCGCACAATTTGATCAATTAGTAACTTCAAAGATACCAACTTATGTAGAATATAGTAAAGAAAATCACCCTTTTTCAATGGGAGAAACGCCTTCAATTGAGAAAGATGGCAAACTTGTAGGTTTTAATATGATAATATATGAGGGATCTAGCGAAGAAGCCTTTAAAAATCCAGACAAAGATTTAGATTCTGTCCAAGAAGGTTATGTGAAGGAGGGAAATTTAAGTGCTTTTGATATATCAATTTCAACTTTTGGTCATGAGATTGGCCATGCAAATGAAAAGAACTACCAACTACTTAAGAAACAAAATGAAACTGGTATTGTTGACCCTAAAAATAACAGCGAAACAATACCAACAGCTATAGGAATAGAGATTCTTAAAGAATTGAGAGATAATAAAATTAAAAATAAATAATTATGAATAAGTACTTTATTATTGTCTTACTCGTTTTAGCTACTTGTTGTAAATCTCAAAATATTACCACGTTTTCTCAATTAGAAAACAATATTAGAGAAATACTTTTTCAAAAAGGTTATATATCACAAAATGAATATTCTCAAAAAAAAGGTTTTACTATTTATGGAACTTATCAAAGAAAAGTTGATGAAAAAAAGTTACAAAGTGGTATATATGATCTTTATTTAGGAAATCATAGTCCTAAATTCAACTTTATTTACGAGCAAAATAAAATTATTTTTTTAGATATTTATTCTTTCAAGAATTTTTTAGAATCAATGAGAACACAAATGATTTATTTATTTGGACAAAGATATTGTAGAGAAATTATTGTTGATTATGTAAAGAGATTGATTAGAGCACATTATAGTTTTAATAGAAATTTAAAAGATCTGTTTAATAAAAATTGTGAATTTCCAGAAAAAAGAATACTAAGTACATTTTATTTAAATGAAATTAAGAGTAAAATTATTACCGAAATTGCGCAAAAAGAGGATTTAAAAAAAGAAAAATTGCAACTTGAAAAAATTGAAAACATTGCAGTTAGTGAGTTAAGTATATATTTTGGTATTAATGAGAAAGAAAAATTGGAAGAAGGAGTTTATAGTTATGTTAATATAAATTCTAGTGTTTCTAAGAATAGTTATTTTATCCTAAATGGAAATGATATTAAGTTTTTGAAAATGGATTCAGATGAATCATTCATTAAATCAATTCAAGAAATAATTTTATTTGGAGAAGATAAAAATATATGTTCTGAAAAAACTATTTGGTATATCGAACAATTATTTTCAAATTATATGGAAGACTCTTGTCTTTCTAAAGTTACGAAAGATTTGCCGTAAACCTCCCCCTTTTTTCCCCCCCCCCCCCCCCCCCCTCGCTGCCGCACGAATCCTTTCGTGTGGCATTTTTATTAATAATTGCTTTCGGTAAACTATTTCATTGTATACCTTTACTCAAAACATACATTGATGAATGGAAATTGATACTTGTTGTATGTTTTCAGTTGGGTAAATTTAGCTTTTAGAATGGTCTGGTTTATATTTTTTTATCGTGCGAATCCTTTCGCTTGGTAACATGGGTAAAACGACAAGATAAGGCAGTAATACTAAACGTAATTTAAATATGAGAATCTATACATTTCTTTTTTCACTGTTTAGTATAATCATGCTAGGTTGTACTCCAAAAAATATAAAAGATGCCAATCAAATTATTAATAAAATTGAGAATTACAGAAAGGAAAAACATATAATTCCTGATAATTTAAATGCTATAGGAATTAATGAAACAGAAGATAGCTCTGTTTATTATAAAAAAGTAGATTCGTCAAATTATATGGTTTGGGTTCAGGCAGAATCTTCTATAGGGAATCTAGAATATATTATTCCGATACCCAAAAGTGGGAAAATGATTTTAGAGAAGTGGGTAAGAATAAATCAAAGTAAAGATTAAAGTCACAAAATTCGGTGGCTTTATTTTGTTTAAGAAACACATCCAACGGATCCGTACTATCCTCCTACTTCAACCTATCCGGATTCTGCTTCAAAAAACTATCCCAGCCACTATAAGATTTTGTATCGGCTATAGTTCCGGAATTGAAATGATGGCATACTGCAACAGCCAGACCGTCGGAGGCATCTAGATATTTGGTGGGAAATTCTTTCAGCTTTAAAAGATTTTGAAGCATGCCTGCAACCTGCTCCTTGCTGGCGTTACCATTTCCGGTGATGGCCATTTTGATCTTTTTGGGTGAGTATTCTGTGATGGGAATATTTCTGTAAAGGCTGGCGGCCATAGCTACGCCCTGAGCGCGTCCCAGTTTAAGCATACTTTGTACATTTTTTCCATAAAAAGGAGCTTCCAGAGCAACTTCATCCGGATGGTACTCATCAATCAGGGCTAAGGTTTTGTCGAAAATATATTTCAGCTTCGTTTCGTGATTCGGATACTTTTTCAGGATCAGTTCGTGTATGGAAATCATCTCCATTTTACCTTTCTTCACAGAAATAATGCCGAAGCCCATAATGGCCGTTCCCGGATCTATCCCTAAAATTATCTTCTCTGAAATCATGGATCAAAGATATAACTTTCTAAACTTTTTTATCCCGGAAAAGATAAGGGATGATGATTCAATTTGAGATAAAAAATTAAAAAAGATCCAAAAGCTCAAAATACGATTGGAAGTCGCTTTTTAACCGTTGATTTTTGAGATGCGATATAAAATACCATGAAATAAATTTTAAGATAGATAGAAAAAAAGGCTGTACTTATTCTTTTAAATCCCGTGTTACTTTGTTGTTTTTAAAGTAAAAACGATTCAGTTAAAAATAAAATAAAAATATTCAATATATCGGGAAATATGTATAACTTTAAAATAAAAATGTTATGAAAAATGCAATCAGTTTTTTTATTGTTCCCTTGTTTTTGCTGTTGAGTTTTCAAAAAAACAGCAGATTAGAGAGCTCCGGGGAAGAAATTCCGGGGGCTGAAGCCAGGGCAGAAGGGAAGATTCTTTATCTGTTTTTCAAGGCGGATAAAGGAGAGTCCGGAAAAGAAATAATTGTTCTTCAGGAAAAAAAAATTGCTGAAGGAAGGCTAAAATCCAATCCTGTTTTTGACAGAGGCGATCTTGAAGCCGGAGACTTTATTGTCATCCTTACAGATTCCGGAGGGAAAGAGATCATGAAACAATTGGTGAAAAACCCGCTGCATCCTGAAATGGAGGTGTATGAAAAAGAAGGAATCAGCAGAAAGAAAATACCACTTGAAAACACAGAATTCAGTGTACGTACTGTTTATTCAGAACAGATCAGGATGGTAAAAATCGAAAAAGTGACAGAATCCGGAACGGAACTTTTATTCACCCAAAAACTATAATCATGAAAAAAACTTTACTGGCCCTTCTTATTGGCAGCAGCTGCATGGCGCAGACCTTTCAAACGGTTTCCCTTCTGCAGAACGGAACGAACAATAAACGTATCGTTATAGCGGTACTGGGAGACGGCTTTACTTCGGCACAACAGACTTCATTTGTTTCATCGGCGCAGTCTACCGTTAATTATCTTTTTACGAAAAGTCCTTATACAGAATATAAAAATTATTTTAATGCGTATGCCATCAAAGTCGTTTCTACGGCTTCAGGCGTAAAGCATCCGGGAACGGCTACCGATGTTACGGAGCCTGTAATTCCGGTTTCCAATCCTAATAATTATCTGGGGTCTTCCTTTGATTTCGGAGTTCACCGGTGTATTTACAGCAATACAACTAATAAAGTAGCTCAGGTGCTGTCAGCCAATGTTCCTGACTATGATATTACTTACGTGCTTGGAAATTCTACTGAATATGGAGGATGCGGTGGTGCGTATGCATTTGCCTCCGTCAATAACTCTTCCAATGAGATTGTAGTGCATGAACTGGGACATTCATTCGGTAAGCTGGCAGATGAATACTGGTTTTCAGGTTCCGGAGAATCTCCCAATAAAACGCAGACATCAAGCCCAACCACTGTAAAATGGAAAAATTGGGTAGGATTGAACGGAGTAGGGGTATATTCCCATTCGGAAAGCCCTTCATGGTTCAGGCCACACCAAAGCTGTGAAATGAGATATCTCAACCAACAGTTTTGTTCTGTCTGTAAAGAGGCTATCATAGAAAAGATACATTCCCTGGTTTCTCCGGTAGATTCTTATACCCCTGCCAATACTTCAGCAGTGAACGCCAATTCAAATGTAAACTTTACGGTGAATGAAATTCTTCCAAATCCTAATACTTTGGTTAATTCATGGAAACTGAACGGGACTCTACTGTCATCTACATCCAATGCACTTACGATTTCTCCCTCTCAACTGAATACAGGAAATAATACCCTGATCTTTTCGGTGTACGATAACAGTCCGCTTTTAAAAGTGAACAACCACAGCACACTTCACTTTACCAATGTGACATGGACGCTGAATAAATCCACATCGCGTAAAATGACGGAAGTTAAAGCAGAAGAAAGAAGATACAGCATCTATCCGAATCCTACCGACGGCGAATTTTTCATCCGTGGAAAACAGGATTTTGCAGGAAATGTAAGAGCCGATATCTATGATGCTTCCGGAAAGCTGATCAGAGCAAAATCAGAGCTTAAAGACCGTTCAACACTATTGGTAGATATCAAAAGCTTTCCGGCAGGAACCTATTTGGTGAATGTGTACGAAAATGAAGGAATGATTATCTCCCAGAAAGTGATTAAAGACTAAAAGATTTGAATTTAAAATACTGAACTAATGCCGGGTTATACATCCGGCATTTATTTTTCTGAAATATTTCCGGTGAGTTGTTTCTCTGCAATCGGAACCCAGTTCTGTTCATGGCGGAGAAGAATAATTTTATCAACTATGAATTTAGTTTTATAATTTTTTGTTTCGTAAACTTCCCATGCCTTCAGATAATTATCAAAACTTAGGTTTCTGTAGCCAACAGTCATATGAGGATTGAATGAATACTTCATGAAATTGAAATACTGTTTTACATTCTGATGAAGCAGATTTAAATGCTCATTGGCTTCAGGATGTATGAAAATAACAGGGTTCTTGGGATTGGGAAAACTTCCGAAACCATTCATTACCATTTCAAACGGAGGAATATTCGTATCTATTTTTTGAAATGCTGTATGAATATCACTTTCAAGCTCCCGTTCTCTGGAGAAAGGTGGAAATAAAGTAATATGGGCATCATTTTTTAGTGCCTTTGAATTGTGGTAATTCAGAGCAAAATCCTTTTTAAAAACCTTCACTTCGTCAATGACTTCCTGCGGAGGATAAATAGCAATGAAATACAGATTTTTCATACAACAAAATACAAAATTTTGAAAAAAAGATCCATACATAAGAAAATTATGCATAGATTTGAAAGGTATAAATCTACATCACTTGAAAAAGAACAGCCTTTACAAAGGAACACTCCAGAACATTATTTTGAAGCTGCTTTCGAAAGAAGTAAAAATGTACGGCTATCAGATTACCCAGCGGGCAAAAGAGCTTACCGAGGGCGAACTTGAAATGACGGAAGGTGCTCTATATCCACTGCTGCATAAATTGGAGAATGACGGGATGATTACTTCAGAAATCCAGAAAATCAACGGAAGAGACCGGAAGTACTATCTTTTGACAGAGAAAGGAAAGAAACACCAGGCCGTTCAGGAAAATGAAATGAAAAGTTATTTGTTGAATCTAAGCACCATTTTTAATATATGATGACTGAAATCCAGGAAAATGAGATTACAGATTATCTGATATTTCAAAAACTTCCGCTGGATATCCTGCTGGAAGTAAAAGATCACATGATATCACAAATTGCGGACCTTCAGATGAAAGAAAACGTAGGTTTTGAAGAAGCTTTCCACAAAACTAAAATATTGTGGGAAGATGAATTTAAAATGACGGGTTATTCCTTTTTTTATTCAGAACCCATTCCTGTAATTGCTAAGAAAATCCTTAAAACCAATAATAATGAGATTCTTAAAAAATCAATTTTATTTGGGTTAATCTCTTTAGCAGTTAATTTGTTGCTTATTTACGGTTCAGATACCGATAAAATGTACACCCTCTTTTTTAGACTGGAAAACTTTATGTTCTTTCTGGCCCCTGTTATAGTCTGGGTGTTGAATTATAAAATTTTAAAGTTTATCAGAACAGATTTTAAATACAAAGGAAGGCTTTTTTATACCATATATCAGCAGAATGCAGGACTATTGGTGATATGCCTTATTTCGATGATGCAGCTTGTCATGAAAGACGGAAAGCCTGTCTATGATTCGTTTAGAACCGATAATCATTCCGAAATATTGAATGCGGTATTTGCACTTGCCTTTATGTTTCTACTCCAGACCTTTATGATTTTTGGATTATTTAATTTCTTTAAACATAAAAAGTCCCTTAAAAAAATACAGCATTTTCTTCAGACTTCTGCGGTCTGAAAAACTGAATAATAAAACCAAACCGAAAACATACTTTAATACCAGGACCATATGATAAATACAGCACAGGAAATTGAGATCATCCGGTATCTTGTTTCAAAAAAACTTGATCAGAAGCTGCTTTTGGAAATCAAAGATCACTTTATACTTCAGATATCTAACTTGATGGAAGAACATAATTTAAGCTTCCAGGAAGCTTTTCTCCGGACTAAAGAGAACTGGAAAAACGAGCTTGAAATCGTAAGAGCAGATTTTTTATCCACAAGAAAAATGACCAGAATTGAAAAAGACATTCTTCAGAACCGATTCAAAAAGATGAAGACTTATGCTTTGGTGTTTTCATTAATTTTTTCAGGCTTGCTGTATGTAAATCTTGATCTGTTTAATGACCTTCAGATTCTGTTTTTGATCATCATATTTGGCCTTTCGGTTTATAATTTTACCCTGAAAACCATGAATTTAAATGATTATTTTCGGATCAGCTTTCATCCTTTACTTTTAAAAAATCTATTCATAGGAGTTATTTTGATCGCGGTTTCATGTCTGTTTTTAAAAGATCTGCAAACGGCCATTTCGATGATGATAAAACCATTTTTTCTTTATGCCGCTGCTATTCAGATTCAACTTTTATACTGGAATGCAAAGAAAGTGAATGTCCTGATTTAAGCAGTTGCAGAACATTTTCCAGGTTATCCGTAATCTTCTCAACTTCAACGTGCGGCCGGAAGGTTAAGCTTTTACCCTTCTCTTCGTCAGCGATATTGGAGAGAATAATAACGGATGTTTTGGTCTGCGGATAATAAATGTTCAGAGAAGGAGATCCCTTTACATAACCGCTGTGGAAATAACTTTCAGGTTTCCCGATATTGATCATAATGCCGTAGCCATAACCCATTTTCCCTAAAATAGCGTGATGCCTTTCTGCGCTTTTGGAAACGAAGAGTTTTAAAGTTTCCGGTTTCAGGATTTTACCGCCGTAAAGGGCATTATTCCAGATATGCAGATCATCTATGGTAGAAAGAATACCGCCGGCCGGAGTTCCTATGTCTTTTCCGCCCAGTCGTTGAGGCATATTGGGAACTATCTGAGCGTTTTTTTCATTACCCAAATAAGCGCTGGCGAAATTTTTCCCTTCAAAAACAGTTCCCGTAGAAGAGCTTTTCATTCCCGCCTTTTTAAAAAGTTCCTGAACATCTTCATTAAATGATTTTCCGGTAACAGCTTCCACAATTTTTCCCAGTGCATTAAAACCGTCGTTGGAATAGAAAAAATCAGTACCGCTTTTGAACATCAGCTTTCCGCCAAAGGTATTAAGGCCTGAAGTATGATTTAAAAGCTGATGAATCGTGATGTTTTCGTATTCTTTGGTGCGGAATTCCTTCAGGTATTTAGAGGCTTTGTCCGTTACATTCAGTTTTCCCTGTTCCATCTGAAGGAGGATCAAAACAGCTGTAAACTGCTTGCTTACGGAGCCAATGGCAAAAACCGTACTGTTGTCGATCGCAGTTTTATTCTTGAAATCAGAATAGCCGTTTTCTTTTCTGTACAGCTGGAGCGAATCTTTAAATACAGCCACACTGCCATTGAATTTATATTTTTTAAATACGGAATCTATCTGCTGCTCCAAAAGGGTTTTCTGAAAAGCCGTAACAGTTGAATCAATGATGGCCTTTTTATCAACAGGCGAAACAGAGGCTTTCGGGATTTCTGTTTTGCAGGAAAATAATAAGCTGATAATGAAAAGGAAGGTAATTTTTTTGATCACAGGTGTTTATTTAAATTAAAAGTTACTGATATTAAGCTTGATGCTTATTTAAATGTAAGAAATTTCTTAGAAGTTTCAAAGGGATGCAAAATTTATGCTAAGACAAAGAATTTGCTTACAAGTGGAATCAATTATTTTACAGTCATGAGGGATTTTTTGAAAAATAATTCAGTACACATCGGGCATCAGTAACTTCAGTATTGTAGTAAGCGGTTTATTATTTCGGAATCAGATCGCAGAACCAGAAGACATATTCTCCGTTTTCGTCTTCAGAATCTGATTTTGGTTTGGGATAAGTTTTCTTTACCGTTTCCCCGATTTCAAAAGAAATAGCTTCCTTAAAAATAGGTCCGTCAAAACTAAACGTATGAAACTCACCGTTTTCTCCACAGGGATCAACATTTTCAGGGAGATCGCGGATAAAATCCTTGTCGATTATTCTTCCGGCAAAGCTTTTATCCAGATAGGTTTCGTTCACACAGGTAACAATGGTTTTAAAACCAAGATCCAGAAACTCATGGATGAGGTCGGTTGTATTCAGTTTCCAAAGCGGAAAAACAGCTTCCATTCCTATTGAATTCAGCTGGTCTTCACGGTATTTTCTGAGATCTTCCAGAAAAATATCCCCAAAAACTGACTGAGTAATTCCCATTTCCTGAATTTGTGACATCGTGGTATTCATAATTTCACGGTATTCTTCCATAGACGGTTCTTTCGGAAGCTCCATTTTAATCAGAGGAAGACCCAGACTTTCAGCCTGCTTTTCTAAAAGAGAAATAGGAACGCCATGCATGGAGATCCGCTGGAATTCCTGATTGATGCTGGTGAGTAAAGTACTTACTTCAATACGGTTTTCCTGAAGGATTTTATAGAGCGCAAGAGCAGAATCTTTTCCGCTGCTCCAGTTGAATACGGCTTTGGGTTTCATTGAGGAATGATATTTTTATAGATTAACCTGAATTTCATTATAATAAATGTAACATCCGGTGAATTAAGTTGTCTTATTTAATTATAGAAACATAAAACTTTTTTAAATTTAAATCAAATTAAATAAAAGCCAATGAAAAATTTACTACTCGGAACAGCCGTTCTCTTTTTTACAGGAAGTTTCAATCCTGTTTTTTCACAAAAGACAGAAGCTCCAAAGTTTGTAAGCAACATCGAAGGAGTTAAAGAATATTCTTTAAATAACGGTATGAAAGTACTTTTAATACCGGATGCTTCACAAAGTAATATGGTTGTGAATATTGTTTACAATGTAGGATCCAAAGATGAAGGTTACGGTGAAAAAGGAATGGCGCATTTGCTGGAGCATATGCTGTTCAAGAGTACCAAAAACATGGGGGATATCAAGAAACAGCTTTCGGATAAAGGAGGACAGGCGAATGGTACCACCTGGTATGACAGAACGAATTATTATGAAATTTTCCCTTCCAGTGATGAAAACCTGAAATGGTCTTTACAGATGGAAGCGGACAGAATGCTGAATGCTACTATTCTACAGAGTGATCTGGATAAAGAGTTCTCAGTAGTAAGAAACGAATTTGAAATCGGAGAGAATAATCCTACGCGAGTGATGATGCAGAATGTATTTTCTAACGGATATACGTGGCACAACTATGGAAACAGTACCATTGGAAGTAAGGAAGATATTGAAAGGGTAAAGGCTCCCACATTGAGAAAATTTTACGAAAAATATTATCAGCCGGATAATGCAACACTTATTGTTGCCGGAAAATTTGATGAGAACAGTGCTTTGAAATACATTACAGATTATTTTTCAGGTTTACAGAAGCCTGCCCGCGAATTAGGAGGAACTTATACGGTAGAGCCTGCTCAGAACGGAGAAAAATATTTTGAAATTAAAAGAAACAATGATCAGCAGATTATTGCTGCAGGATACCATACCTCGGCTTTTGCAGATAAAGACTACGCTGCATTGTCTGCACTTTATGAGATCTTGACTTCAGACCCTTCGGGATATCTGTATAAAAATTTAGTGGAAACCCAGAAAGTTTCTTCCATCTGGACGTTCAGCCCGATTGTAAGGGATCCGGGAATGGTTTATTTTAATTTTGATGTTCCGAAGGATAAGAATTTAGATGAGACCACAAAGCTGGTAAGAACAGAGCTGGATAAAGTTTCAACCATAAAGTTCACGGCAGATGATCTTAAAAGAGCCAAAGCAAAATTGGTGAAAGATATTGAAAATGAGAAAAACAACACCATTAATTTTGCGGTTAATCTTACCGAAATCGTAGGCGCAGGGAATTATAAACTGAGCTTTATATACCGGGACAATGTTGAAAACCTAAAGCTTGAAGACATCAATAGGGTTGCACAGAAATATTTCAGAAATAATAACCGTACAATTGGTGTTTTCCGCCCTTCTCCAAATGAAGAAAGAGTTGCTCCTGCAGAATTCAGAGATAACCAGATTGCTGATCTCGTAAAAGGATACAAAGGAAAAGCGCTGGAGAAAGAAGTTGCCCCTTTTGAAGCTTCTATAGCGAATGTCAAGAAAAATCTTACTGAAGGAAAACTTTCCAACGGAATGAAATACGGGCTTATTAACAAAGAGCTTAAAGGAGATAAGATTCAGGGAACTTTCCGTTTAAGAATCGGGAACGAAAAAGATCTTCAGGGTAAAGATGCCATTGGAAGTATAACCGCTTCTCTATTGAAATCCGGAACCAAAACCAGAACAAAGGAACAGATTCAGGATGAACTGGACCAAATGAAATCTTCTGTAAGCGCCAATGTTTACGGACAAAATTTAATGATTTCCATTAGTACATATAAGCAGTATTATCCGAAAGTAATGGCTATTGTGAAGGATATCCTGACCAATGCTACTTTCCCGCAGAATGAGCTGGCCAAAACGGTAACTGAAACAAACACCTGGTTGGAAGGACAGTTAAAAGATCCGGAGGCTATTGCCGGGAATGATCTGCAGAGACTGGCATCACCTTATCCTAAAACAAGCATTTTTTATGTGCCTTCTTTACAGGAACAGATTGATGAAAATAAAAAAGTAACCCAGGCTCAGGTTATAGATTTCTATCAGAATATTATGGGGGCATCAGACGGTGCAGGAACTTTAATAGGAAGCATTGATCCTAAACAGGCTTCTTCCGAGCTGGAAAATACATTCGGGAAGTTTACGGCAAAATCTAAATTCGTTGAAGTAAAGCCTACATTCTTCGAAACAAAAAAACAGGATAAAAATATCATCACGCCTGATAAAGAAAATGCAGTGGCTTTAGGAACTTCAAGCTTTAAAATGACTCAGGATCATCCTGATTATCCTGCTTTGGTAATGGCGAATGAAATTCTGGGAAGCGGAGGATTCCTTTCTGCTAGACTGCCGATGAGATTGCGTGAAAAAGACGGTATTTCCTATGGAGTAGGTTCTTACCTGAGTGTTCCTATTACCAATGATGTCGCTTCATGGAACTATTATGCCTATCTGAATCCTACAAAAAGAGATGCGGTGGAAAAAGCAGTGAAAGAAGAGATCAACAAAGCACTGACTTCCGGATTTACACAGGAAGAGCTGGATTCTAACAAGAAGAGCTATGCTAATGAAAGGAAGACCAGCTTAGGTTCAGACAATATGCTGATTAATTTGGTAAATACGAAACTTATTTTGGGCGTTCCGTTGGAGAAATTCGACGATCAGAATGCTAAAATCCAGAATCTGAAATTAGCCGAAGTGAATGCTGCATTGAAGAAATACCTTTCTGAAAATAATGTGATCTCTGTTTTTGCGGGAGATTTTAACAAGAAGTAAATTTTAATATAATTGATCATAAAATCGGCACAGATTACCTGTGCCGATTTTTTATTTACTGATTGTCAATTTCTTCACTATTTATCCGAGTAAAGTAAATATAAATTGTTGATGTACCCTTTTTTCGAAAGTTTCTGGACAATTACGTCATCGTAAAATGCCATGTATTGATATTCGGGATTTTCTTTTCGTATGGTTTCAAACTTTCTCCTGCCTATTTTTTTTCCATCCAGGAAATAGAAATCCGGTGGTTTTGACTCTATAACCATAACAGCTCCTATGGTGACATATTTTTCTTCAATTTCAAAATTTTGTTTTCCCAGCAGTTCACTGGTTTTCAGAATTGAAGTTTTAGAATCTGAAAATTCTTTATTATCCACCTTTACAGTATAATCAATTCTGATAATATTATGCTCTGTTAATACCTTTTCCGGGAATGATAAGATGAAATTTCCGTTTTCATCTGCTTTTGCCTGATACAGTTTTCCTAGAGTAACCAAAGAGATTTCCCCAGCAATTAATTTTTCATTTTCAGAGGAAACCAGTTTACCATTTATAGTAATGTCTTTCTGATAAACGTTTTCTACGGGAGAGTTGCTTCCTGTCTGAGCATGGGAATACGTCGCTGAGGTTAAGGTGAGTGCTAAAAATACACTTGAAAGACTGGGTTTTAAAAGCGATGTTTTTCCACAGACAGAATCGTTACTTTTAAAAATCGTATTAATTTCTGTCCCGGATAGTTGATCCAAATCCCAAACCTTTTTTTCGCATACATCACAAAACTTTCCATCATTTACATCCTGCATGTCATCCCAAAGCTGCCGACAAGGTTCTTTAATTTGAAATTCTTTTTTCATTACAAATACATTATTATTTAAAAATACAAAAAAACCTCAAAGAAATTTCCTTGAGGTTTGATTTATAAATTGCCAGTCCGGCTATGGACTACATATTTCTTCTGTACTTACCACCCACTTCAAACAAAGCATTGGTGATTTGTCCCAGAGAACAGTATTTCACGGCATCCATCATCACGGCAAATAAGTTCTGCTGGTTGATCGCTGCGTATTGTAACTTTCTTAGGGCTTCTTCAGATTGGTTTTCATTGGATTTCTGGAAATTCTGAAGCATTTCGATCTGAAACTGCTTTTCCTCTTCGGTAGAACGGATAACTTCTCCCGGACGAACCGTTGGCGAACCATCTTTTCCGAGGAAAGTATTCACTCCGATAATAGGGTATTCTCCGGTATGCTTCAGCCATTCGTAATGCATAGATTCTTCCTGGATCTTAGAACGCTGATACATGGTTTCCATAGCCCCAAGAACACCGCCTCTTTCTGTAATTCTGTCGAATTCAGCATAAACCGCTTCTTCCACAAGATCTGTTAATTCTTCAATGATAAACGATCCCTGCAGCGGGTTTTCATTTTTAGCTAAACCTAGTTCTTTATTGATAATCAACTGGATAGCCATGGCTCTTCTTACGGATTGCTCAGTAGGCGTGGTAATCGCCTCGTCATAAGCATTGGTATGAAGAGAGTTACAGTTGTCATAAATAGCATATAACGCCTGAAGAGTGGTTCTGATATCGTTGAAATCAATTTCCTGAGCGTGAAGAGAACGTCCCGAAGTCTGAATATGATATTTCAGCATCTGGCTTCTTTCGTCAGCTCCGTATTTAAGTTTCATGGCTTTTGCCCAGATCCTTCTTGCTACACGCCCGATCACGGAATATTCCGGGTCAATACCGTTAGAGAAGAAGAAAGATAAGTTCGGAGCAAAATCATTGATATCCATTCCACGGCTCAGATAATATTCCACATAAGTGAAACCGTTGGCCAGGGTAAAGGCAAGCTGGGAAACAGGATTGGCCCCTGCTTCAGCAATATGATATCCGGAAATAGACACCGAGTAAAAATTTCTTACTTTTTCTGTGATGAAAAACTCCTGAACATCACCCATGAGTCTCAAAGCAAATTCAGTAGAGAAAATACAGGTATTCTGTGCCTGATCTTCTTTTAAAATATCAGCCTGAACCGTACCACGAACCGTAGCAATTGTTTTGGCTTTAATTTCTGCATATACATCTGCAGGAATTACTTCATCTCCTGTAATTCCCAGAAGTTTTAGTCCTAAACCATTATTGGAAGGAGGAAGTTCCCCATTGTATTTAGGTCTTTCCAGACCTTTATCATCAAATTTTTCTTTAAGCTTGGCCTCAACCTTAGCTTCAAGTTTATTTTCTGCAATATATTTTTCAACATTCTGATCGATAGCAGCATTCATAAAGAAAGCCAAAAGCATAGGAGCCGGTCCGTTGATCGTCATTGATACCGAAGTCAGAGCATTGATCAGATCAAATCCTGAATACAGCTTTTTAGCATCATCCAACGTGGCAATGGAAACTCCCGCATTCCCGATTTTTCCGTAGATATCCGGTGGAAGGGCAGGATCCTGTCCATATAAAGTTACAGAGTCAAAAGCGGTAGACAAACGTTTTGCAGGCATTTCTGCAGAAACATAGTGGAATCTTCTGTTGGTTCTTTCCGGACCTCCTTCTCCTGCGAACATCCTTGTAGGATCTTCACCGGTTCTTTTGAAAGGATAAATTCCGGCTGTGTAAGGAAAACCTCCCGGAAGATTTTCCTGGCTTTTCCACTTGATAAGGTCACCCCAATCGGTATATTTTGGTAATGCAATCTTTGGAATTCTCAGGTGGGATAAAGATTCTGTTGAGGTTTCAACCTTAATTTCTTTTCCACGTACAAAATAAGAATAGAACTCTTCGTGGAAAGCTTTTTTCGTATCATCCCATGTTTTCAGGAAGTCGATGTTTTCCTGCTGAAGCTCTTTTTCCGCTTTTTGATATTCGGAGTCCAGTATTTCGTTGCTTAGGATTTTTTTAACCCCATCTATATGATACATTTTTCGGGCAAGCTCAGCCTGTTTTTCCACATTCGCATCATACTGCTTGTTGTTTTCCACAATTTCGGAAAGATAACGAACCCTTTTCGGAGGAATGATCGTTACTTCATCCGTAATTTCCTGCTCAGCAAATGTTTTTAACTGTAAATCTGAAAATTTTTCGTTGACTTTAGAGATCAGTCTGTTGTAAAGTTCAGTAGTACCGTGATCGTTGAACTGTGATGCTTTTGTAGCGTACACAGGCATTTCTTCCAATGGACTTTCCCATAGAAGGTGGTTTCTCTGGAACTGTTTTCTTACCGCCTGAAGAGCATCCAAAGCGCCTCGCTTATCAGATTTATTCAAAGCAACCAGGTCTGCGTAATCAAGCATGTCAATCTTTTCAAGCTGTGTGGAAGCTCCGTATTCAGGAGTCATCACATACATGGAAACATCCGCAAAATCCGAAACTTCTGAACCGGACTGTCCGATACCTGATGTCTCTAAAATAATTACATCCGGAGCCGCCAGTTTCAAAACATTCAGTGCAGAATGAATGAAAGGGGAAACGGAAACGTTGTTCTCTCTTGTAGCCATAGAACGCATATAAACTCTCGGATCATTGATCGCGTTCATGCGGATTCTGTCTCCCAGAAGAGCTCCTCCCGTTTTCTTTTTAGAAGGGTCTATAGAGATGATGGCAATTTTTTTATCAGGATTTGAACGGATGAAACGTCTTACCAGCTCATCTGTCAGGGATGATTTCCCGGCTCCTCCCGTACCTGTAATCCCGATAATAGGAATCGTTAAGTCTTTTGATTTCTCGTCAATAGCCTTTACCAGTTCAGGCTTTTCTTCTGAAAAGTTTTCTACGGCTGAAATTACTTTAGCAATGCTTGTAGAATTTTCAAAACTGATGGCATCCAAATCAGCTGCCGTGATATCTTTTCCTGTAGCGAAATCGGATCTTTTCACCAGATCGTCAATCATTCCCTGTAAACCGAGTTCACGGCCGTCATCCGGAGAATAAATCCTGTCGATCCCGTAAGACATGATATCTTCAATTTCTTCAGGCAGGATTACACCGCCGCCGCCACCGAAAATTTTGATCTGTGGAGAATTTTTCTCTCTTAAAAGATCATAGATATATTTAAAATATTCGTTGTGTCCGCCCTGGTATGATGTTAAAGCAATGGCATTGGCATCTTCCTGGATTGCGGTATTCACAACTTCCTCTGCAGATTTGTCGTGGCCAAGGTGGATCACTTCACATCCTGTTCCCTGGATCACGCGACGCATGATATTGATCGCAGCATCGTGTCCGTCAAATAATGACGCCGCGGTTACGATTCTTACTTTGTTGGTTGGAGTATATTTTTGGGTTTCCATAAAAAACTAGAAAATTTCTGAATTTTCAAATATAATAATAAAAAAAGAACCTTTTGGTTTTGAGTAAATTATTGATTGTTAGTTTCTTATTCCTGCGATGAAGACTGTGTTTTCTCCATCTTAACAATCATTCGTTTAAAAATGATCAGTAAATTCTTTATTTTTGCACAATTATAATATAGCGTATGAAAAAGGCTTTGATGTTTTTTGCTTTAGGAACGGTACTTAGTTTCCTGATCAATTATTTTTTTTACAGTTCTGAAAATATCGGCCTTGATGTATATTATGCGCTAGCTTTTGGAATAGCGTGGGGAGTTGCTTATTATCTGGATACACCCAATTTCACGCTGCCACAGAAGCTGGGTATTTCTTTTGCGATCATGGGAGTTCTGGTTTTAATAGGCACCCTGATTTTCAGTCTGGAGCTGGCAATCCCTTCCATACTTAAATTTTCAACGGTTTTTGTGGCGTATTATTTATTGGCCAGCTTTAGAGCAAGCAAGTCTTTACGCAGTTAATGCATCATCATGAAGCTGATGTACATTAATATCATGAGCATGAACATAATTCCCAGATAATTAATGATAAACAGGATCATTCCTTTGAGGATACTTGTTCTTTTTCTGCTTTCGTACACTCTGTGATGGGCCACAAAAAAATAAATGGAGGTGTAGAAGAACAGGGCTGTAAATAAAAGGAAAAAAAGCAAACTTAAAATACTGTAATCAGGCAGTAGATCGGAAAGCTTCACCAATAGAATAAAGATCAGGGTAGACAGTAGAAGAAAAGAAAAATAATGCAGAGTAAATATACCATGATCGAAGTACCACCATTTCTTTTTATTATGGAACATCCATAGGAAAAATGCAAAAACGGGAAGATAGAAAAACAATGCTTTGGGGATGGTATGGATGAAGGTTTCCTTGTATTTTGCAAAAATCTGTTCTTTTGTATAGCCTTCTTCTCTGAATTTAAATATTTTCTCGGCAAATGGCCTGCCCAGAATATAAAGTCCCTTTTTATCCGTTTCCTGAAGAGAATCATACTCTTTCATGTTATGAGCGCCTAAGATGGCAGAATGATTAGGATCCAGTGTACTTTCCATAAGGTCACTGCTTTTATCGCTATCTGTAGCCGCCTGAAGAGAATCTTTTATATGTAAAGTATCGATGGCTTTTTTCATTTTTTCGGCCGTTTTATTCGATAAAAAACCTTCTTTGTTAAGCCCTTTTAAAACTTCCGATACTTTTTCCTTATTGTCTTTGGGTTTTTCTGCTTTTTCCACTTTCTCTTCTTTTGGAGATGAATCTTCTGTGTGAGGAAGAATAGCAGGAACAAAGAAGGTGAGGAAACTGATGAATATATATAGTTTTACAGGAACTACATAAAGCTGTCTTTTTCCGGCAAGATACTCTTTGGTCAATTTTCCGGGACGGATCAGGAGGTACTGTATGGTTTTCCAGAACTGTCCGTCATAATGCGTGAAGTCTTCAATGAAATGAGTGAAAAGATAATGGAATGGCTGACGGCTTTCAACGTTTTCCTGCCCGCAATGGGGGCAGAATCTTTCTTCAACCTGATGTCCGCAGTTCAGACAGGTTTTATCTTCTCTTATTTTTCCGTGACTCATGGATATAGGAATATGGTTTCGCCGCAAATATAAATATTTCGCAAAATAAAATAATTATATCAATAGGTTTTTACAGAAATCTTTAAAGAAAAGTTAATAAAGAAAGAGTTGAGGGAGTAAACTCTTTACTTTATCAGGCGTGTTTTTAGAATCTTCGAAACGATTTTTTCATCGGTCATCTATTTTGCAAGTTCTGTGCCAAATCTTAATAATAAGTTAAAATCTATTAAAACATGGTGAAAATGGGGAGGTTACATAGATTAAATGAAATATGTTTTTGGGTTACAAAAATTATTTGTACCTTTGCACACCCTTTTAGGGGGAAATTATGTTTAATCTTTAACTAAAACGTGTGAATACATTAAGTTACAAAACTGTTTCAGCGAACAAAGCTACTGCTAATAAAGAATGGGTTGTGGTAGACGCTGAAGGACAGCCGTTAGGAAGACTAGCTTCTACGGTTGCAAAGATTTTGAGAGGTAAGCACAAAACGAACTTTACACCTCACGTAGATTGTGGTGATAACGTAATCGTTTTGAATGCTGGGAAAATTACGCTTTCCGGAAATAAGTGGGCTGATAAGACTTACATCTGGCATACAGGTTACCCTGGTGGACAGAAGTCTATGACTGCGGCTGAACTTCAGAAGAAAGATTCTTTAAAAGTATTAGAGAAGTCTGTAAAAGGTATGTTGCCTAAAAACAGATTAGGATCTGCTTTATTGAAGAACCTTTATCTATATGAAGGAACTGAGCACAAACATGAAGCTCAGCAGCCTAAAACAATTAATGTTAACGAATTTAAATAATTAATTATGTCTATAGTTCACAAAATCGGAAGAAGAAAAACTTCTGTAGCTAGAGTTTATGTAAAGCCAGGAACTGGTAACATTACAGTAAACGGTAAAGATGCTGCAACTTATTTCTCTACAGACGTGATGGTTTATAAATTGAACCAACCGTTCATCCTTTCTGAAACTGTTGGTCAGTATGACGTTACCGTAAATGTTTTCGGTGGTGGTAATACAGGTCAGGCAGAAGCTATCAGATTAGGTATTTCAAGAGCTTTATGCGAAATCAATGCTGAATTCAGATTAGCTTTGAAACCAGCTGGTTTACTTACAAGAGACGCAAGAATGGTGGAAAGAAAGAAGCCAGGTCAGAAAAAAGCAAGAAAGAGATTCCAATTCTCAAAACGTTAAGAATTGCGGTAAGCTTAAAGCAATATGCAATAAGCTATTTGAACTTATTAAAATTTTTAATCCGCTTGAAAGCTTACAGCTTAATGCCTAAAGCCTAAAGCAAAAATTGCCCGTTACGTTTAGCATCCAAACGCTTCTCCCATCTAAAGAAGTTGTTGATTGTTTAAAAGACGGAAAGTAAACTAACAAAAACAGAAAACATGGCAAAAGCAAATGTAAAAGACCTCTTAGAGGCTGGCGTACACTTCGGTCACATGACTAGAAAGTGGAATCCAAATATGGCTCCATACATTTTTATGGAGAAAAACGGTATTCACATTGTAGACTTACATAAAACAGCAGTTAAATTGGATGAAGCTTGTAGCGCTTTAGAAAAATTAACTTCTGCAGGTAAAAAAGTTCTTTTCGTTGCAACTAAAAAGCAAGCGAAAGAAGTAGTAGCAAAACACGCTGCTGAACTTAATATGCCTTATATTACAGAAAGATGGCCAGGTGGTATGCTAACGAACTTCGTTACTATCAGAAAGGCGGTAAAGAAAATGAACCATATCGACAAAATGAAAAAAGACGGTACGTTCGAAACTTTATCTAAAAAAGAAAGATTACAGGTAGACAGACAAAGAGCTAACTTAGAGAAAAACTTAGGTTCTATCTCTGACATGGTTCGTCTTCCTTCTGCAATCTTCGTTGTAGATATCATGAGAGAACACATTGCTGTAACTGAAGCTAAGAAATTAGGTATTCCAGTTTTCGGTATTGTTGATACAAACTCTGATCCAAGAAAAGTAGATTTCGTTATCCCAGGAAACGATGATGCTTCTAAGTCTATTGATATGATCTTAAACATCGTTTCTGATTCTATCAAAGAAGGTCAGTCTCAAAGAAAAGCTGATAAAGAAAAATCTAAAGAAGAAGGAGAAAAAGTATCTGCTGATACAGATGCTGATTTCGATGCTGAATAATTAAAGATTTTCTTTAATATAGGAAAAACGCTGGATTTAGGTCCAGCGTTTTTTGTTTTTATAAATGATTTCAATGGGTAACGATTATCTTTTTTGTAACTTCTTTACCATTAGCTTTCACTTTTAAAATATAGTTTCCCTGAAGAATATCTGAAACATTAATCTCCAGACGATTGGAAACTATATGTTCCGAACGTTGCAGAATACTTCTTCCGGTCATATCCAAAAGCTGATACGTAATTTCGGATGATTTTCTACTGTCCAGTTCCACATAAACATATTGATTTGCCGGAACAGGATAGATTTTAATGCCATTTTCAGCGATTAGATTTGAGGTTCCCAAAGTTGTGCAAACTGCATTTGCTTTTTGAGAATCTTTTATTACATCAACTTTTTGTGCCCCTGTTACGTAATAATCCAGCTCGGAAGTTACCATCAGGCTTGTACTTGCTCCCAGCCAATCTTGGAGAAGTGATGCGAAAATCTGACGGTAATCATATCTTCTTTGATTTTGATTGTAATAATAACTGGTGTAATTCGTAAAGACGGGATGATCACCCAGAATTCCTGCAGCAGCTGCATTTCCTATTACAAAAAATGGTGCAAGATCACCATGATCGGTCCCTGTGCTTGCATTTTCTCTTACCTGTCTTCCAAATTCACTGAAAGTAACCGTCATGATCTTGTCTGCAATTCCCAGCTGTTGAATGTCTGTTTGAAATGCTTTCAAAGAGTTGCTGATATCGGCAAGAAGATTGGCATGTGTTCCGAGGTGAGTGCTTCCTGCCTGCACCTGGCTCACGTGGGTGTCGAATCCGCTGATGTTAACCTGGAAAATTTTAGTTTTACTTCCACCCTGAATCATTCTGGCAACAGTTTTTAGCTGTTTTCCTAAAGAAGAGTTGGGGTAGGTTGCTGAAGAATTCACGCCGGTATTGAAAACCTGCATTACTCTGTTGTAATAGCTGTCCATGCTTGCCGCAACCCCTTTGATATAGGTTAAAAGATCCTGATACTCGGAATTTAATAAGTTTTTTAAAGTGTTGAACATTGAATTTTGAAACCCCGTCAGGTTATATTCAATATTTTTTTCCGTAGTATGCTCATAAAATAAACAGGGATTGAGATTTCCCATCTGAATGGCCAGAGGATCCGGACTTAAAGTCGTGGGATTTCCTGCAAGACCAGGATATAATGCACCCAGATATCTTCCAAACATTCCATCGAGAAGATCTGCACTTGTAGATCCGTCTTTCCCCGCAAACATAAGATTTTCTGATCTGAAATGGGAATAATTTGGATTTGGATATCCTACCCCATTCATCAACAATAATTTCCCGGAATCATACAAATCTTTAAATCCTGTCATGGAAGGGTTTAAACCAACCAATTTAGCTGAGGAAACTGTACTGTCCAAAGGGATGTAGCTTCCGGTTCCTGTATTGTTAATTTTAATACTCGGCCTCAATGCAGAATAGGTACTGTACTGACTGATAGGAATTACGGTATTTAAACCATCATTCGCTCCTGCAAGTCGTAAGATCACCAAAACACGGTCGTTTACTGTATCACAATTCAATTGTAAATCCAAAAATTGATTCATAAACCTTGAAGGCATTCCGTTGAGATAAAACGGAGTTCCTACCCCTGCAAGAGAAACTAATTTTAAAAAGTCTTTTCTGTTCATGATTTTAGATGATTTGGAATTCCGGAGATTTAATAATAGCTTTTAAGAGTCTGTCAATTGGGATTTTCACATTGGTTATGACACCGGTATTGATATAATTATTCCATTCATTAAGCCAGTTGGTTGGACTTAAATTGTTCAAAAAAATAGTTTTAAAATAGTTATAACGATCACCATCCGGTACTTCTACAAACATCATTTGTAAAAATTCTGTTACCAGTATATCTGCATTTCCGGGATTTGAAAAATAACCACTGTCTTTTACAAAAGCGGCATTATTTAATTTAAAATTAAAACCGTTATAGGTCAATCCATTAATTAAATAATCAATTGTATTGGTGTACCTTATCCTGAGTGAAGAAGTTGTGATCCAGTTTTTATCATAATTAGGACTGCTGGAATACCCTGAATATCCATTCACCGATTGTGGTCTGAAAATAGGCATTCCCGCATTGCTGGAATAGGTATTTACAACATTCATTAGGCTGTGTATTGCTGAAGGATTTGCTGAGTAAAGCGGCATCTGCAGATTCAGTAAAGAAAACATGTGGAGATAAAGCTCAACGGGATTTCTTACTAAGCTTCCGATAATTTGATCTCCAACGATTGCGTCTTCTTCATCATAAAAATGCTTACTCTTCAACAATGTTGCAAGCGTGGGCAAAATATTATAATTGTCGGCCTTCAAGGCGGTTGCAAGCGGAACTATGATGTCCGTTTCTATCTCTGTTGTAATCTCTCTTCCGACAAAATAGCGGTATATTCTCCGACAATAAGCTTTTGCCGTTTCATCTTGATTAAAAATCATATTAACAAAGTTCTGAAGCTCGTCTTTTATGGTGGCTTCAGTGGTTCCTCCAGTAATAATTTGACCTCCAAAAGCACCTGTAAAGGTTTTGTTCCCCGTGTCATGCCTATTTATTTTTACTTCACCTCTTGGTAAACTGGTAACAGGATCCAGAGAGGTAAGTCTTGCTGTCTTATCTAAATGAATAGCTGATGTGAGCGAAAATCCTGTCAATACTCTGGCAGCCTGTTGCACATCTGTTTCTGTGTAATTGGTATAGTTTCCGGTGGCAATCTGTGGCCCTTTTAAAATGGTGAATAGTTCCAGAAATTCCCGCGCATAGTTTTGGTTCGGACTTGTATTTTGGTTGACATTATTATTTAAATAGGTCAACATTCTAGGGTTTTGTGTCACTCTTACGGCCAAATCTTTGAGACTTCCATTAACGTGAAATCTAAGAAGTTCTTTGTAGTCATAATTGGTCCAGAATGAGGTGTTGTCATCGGTTATAAACAGGAGATGAAGGAAAAAAGCAATTTTATGTTGTGCTGAAGGGTCTTTCAGCGCACTGTACAGCCACCAGTAAAGGTCATTCCTCACGTTGTTTGCTGTTGCCTGGGTGTCTGTAATGGTAGAATTCGCTGCTGTAGGAATAATCGTTTCTCCAATATTATTCAATGGAGATGGCGGATTGGGTGTAGTGAAAGTAAACAAAGCCATTATGGCTTCCGTAGGAGTTTTGGTTGAAAATTCTGTAATTTTTGCTTTCGTTATATTGTACGTCGTGCGTCTCAAAAGATGGTACGCATTTGAAAATCCAAGGACGTTTGTTTTGGGAGTAAGGCTTGGCATAATGGTACAAGTTTTTAGTCAAATATATGTTTTTTATTGAAATTAAGATAAATAAATTATTATTATCGTATGAATATGATAATTGTAATTGAAATAGACCTTCTTTAATAATAAATTTTTTGAAAGGGGGGATGTTTTATTTTTCTCCTGGAAGAAATTTTCTCTAAAAAAGAAGGTAAAAAAGCATCTGCATCAGCAGATGCTGAATAATTAAAGATTTTCTTTAATATAGTTAAACGCCGTGAAGTTTTTACTTTGCGGCGTTTAGCTTTATATAGAATGATGGAATTTATTCTACTCTTCCCCCGTAAGAGGAAATGGATTGTTCATGGCCTTTTCTTTTATTGTAGAAAGTATTTCAGAGGCATCCTGCTGACTATCCTGGGTTAATGAATTGTCATTTCCGGCATTGATTTCTATAAGCTTTAGTCTATTATCATGCTCAAAATAGCCAAGAAAAAGATAATATAAGCTCGGAATGGTTACGATAAAGAATTTCGAATGGATATCTTTTAACTGTTTCCTTAGAGAAGTAGCTTCTTTAATTAATGGAGAATCTCCAATACTCTTTACTTCCCATTTTTCATGGTTATCCAGACGAATGGTAATGGCCGATACCACTTCATTCTCATGAATTACAGGATACATTCTTTCATGAAGATCAATCAGGATATCGGAAGCAGAGCCATTTTTATTAAAAGTCAATAAACTGTCATATCTGATGAAATAGACTTCTAGATAATTTGAATCTGCCTGAAGCGAATCCGGATTACTTACCATTTTTCCTAATCCCATTTTTCTGTAATTTTTATCATCTGCCAGGTATAGAAATTTATTCAGTCCGTCGTTGACAGCTTCATCAGGATTGCTGAAAGGATTAGGTTTTATATTTGAATTTTTACTACTCATAGATGTATTGGGAATGAGGTTTGTATTTTTGTAAATATTATAAAAATCTTCTCCATGTCTATAGGTAGAACCTTGAACATAGGCGCTGTAAGATAACCACTTAAAAGTACCTTTTTGTGGCGGCCACGGGTCGTTCACGGCAACCATTTCGGAAAGCGATGAATATCCTATGGCTACCTGTACATGGCCTCCGCCTCCATTCCATCTCCAGGAGAAGGCAACCGGCATATTTGAATCGAACTGATTTTGAAGCTCATCAAAATACAAGGCATCACCCGGATTGGTAAGGTCGTAATTAAATCCCCAATGGTTAAAATCTGGCGACCCGCCACGGACACAGTTGGATGGAGTAGGGGTAATACAGCAATTGTTTAATCCGAAGCGATAATTGGCCTGTTCACATTGGCTGATATTGGTGCCCAAATATTTCATGATCATCTGCCCGCTGGCAGCCCAACACCAGCTGTTGGTTTCCTGCCCGATAATATCTACATCAAGTACAACGGTTTGTTCTGTTGCTGCGAGATATCCGTAAGTACCAAGATAAAGCTGGTAGTTTTCACTGTCAATTCTTATTTCATGGTTGCTCAATCCCGGAAGACCATAGACCACCATAATGTTACCGCTGTTACCGGATAACTGATAGGCGTATCCATTGGACGCTGCAAAAATCACATCTCCTTCAGATTTTACGGAAACAATGTTAAAGTCACAACCCGGAAGAGAGATATTGAGATTCAGGGTTGTATCTCCAAAGCTATTAAGTGTAACCAAGACAACATAACCGTTGGTTCCTGCAATAAGATAAGTGGAATTGAGTGCCAGACGGACTTCCTTATGATCCATTCCCGGAAGATTATTGCTGGCTATGAGATTCCCGTTCAATTCAAATTGATAAACATATCCATTTGAACCTGCGTAAATGTAATTATTATCGGACAGTACAGAAACGGTGGCATATCCGCTTCCCGGCAGAGAGATATCGATATTCCGATCAGTATTGTCAAAATCTGTAATCAAAACTAAGGTGATATATCCGTATATTCCAGCGACAAGATAGGTGTCGGTAGTGGTAAGACGTACTTCGTGGTTACCTCTTCCCGGAAGCGTATTGGTGGCAAGCAGTTCTCCGCTAAGGCTCAGTTGGTAAACGTATCCGTCTGAACCCGCAAAAATATAACCATTGCCTGCAAATACGGAAACGATGTTGGTATCACATCCGGGAAGCGAAGTGTTTATATTGGCATTCGTATTATCAAAATCTGACAGTGAGATCAGCACCACATATCCGGTGGTTCCCACGACAAGATAGTCATCGGTAATATCCAATCTGATTTCTCCATGGCCTCTTCCCGGAAGATTATTTGTTTTCAGGACTTTTCCATCCATATCCAATTGATAGACGAATCCATTGGAGCCTGCGTAGATGTAATTATTACTCACCAGTACAGAAACGATTTCGTTACCACATCCGGGGAGTGAAGTTTTCCACAAGTACTGCTGTGAAGGAGGTATGCCGTCTGTTACGGATATTTTTTCATCTGTTTTGAAAATTAATTTGCCGGAATTTGTCTCAGCCAAAGTTTTCAATACTGCTTTCTCAGCTTTTTGCTGAGTTTGTTCTTTTTCAATTTGTTTCATGATTAATATAGTTTTTAATGGTTGGTTAGATTATTTTCAATAAAAACTGTTTATTGTTTTCATTTTACAATATTAAAGTTATTAATATTTCTCCATATAATGATATAGTCAGTTGTTATATTTAATTATTTTGAATTGAATACTAGTGTGTTATATGACTTTTAGTATCTGGTTTTTAATATGGGAATTAAATAATCATTTTTTTATAAACAATGAAAAAGATAAAACAACAGCTTGTTTTTTTAATATTATTCAGTGAAGTATTGATAATGATGAGAAATAAAAAAACCGCTGTACATAAGCACAGCGGTTTTTATTTAGAGATTTTATTTTTTACCATTCAATATCGAAACTGTTAGTTTGATAATTTCACAGAATAAGAAGTTGAAATGAATTTAGTAGACTGGTACGAAGAATTACAAAGCATCCCGGATAGTTTATAATTCTGGTTTTTAGGAACCATGGTATATCCCACTTTACCGGAAGCTATGGGAATCTTTTTGAAAAATCCGTTTCCGCTTACGGTAAGAACCATATTGCATCGTGACTGATTTTCCACGGAAATTGAAGTTTTGGGGTTACCGGGAGAATCTGCGTTAAGAAGATCATTTAAAACATCCGCTGTTTCGGGCTTATAGGTTTTAATCAGCTCAGCATATTCTCTTTCTGTATTGGCTGAACTATTGCTTCCTGACCCGGAAGGGTAGGTGGTTCTCACAGGATAGCTGCCGTAGTTGGCATTACAGCTAATGAGAATAAGCGAGAGGGTAGAGCATACAAATAGCTTTTTCATACCGGTTGTTTTTATGATCTTTTCTTTTTTACTGATTTTGCCGGTACCTTTTCCTTCTGGCCTTCTGCCAGATCTTTTTCTGGTTGTGGCTTGTTAGGTATGCCGGGGTTTTCAATCACTACAAATATACTTTTTTTTATGTCTTTTGAAGACGCGTATTTAATATCGCAAACATTGCTGTTCAGCGTGTATGAACCCTTATTGAGAACGATAAAGTTTTCTCCATGGGCCGGAACAGCCAGGTTATAAAAATCCTTGCCTTCAATTTTCAGAATGATATTGCAGTCCGAATTATTTCTAAACAGCAGAACTGCCTCCTTTCGGGTGATGTCTTCATCAAACATGGCGTTCAGAAGCTTCACTGTTTTTTCTTTATGCTGATCAGACGTTTCCGCGAGAAGTCTTTTAAACTCTTCTGCATCATCGGAATTGGAATTCTTCATAAACCTCTTGGGGATATCCGTCATAACGGGTCTGGCCTCCATAGGTTTGGCTTTTGCGGCTCCTTTTGTCCATTCAGCATTTTTAAGAGCGATAAGCTTGGGCTTCAGTACGCTTCTTTTAGGATCTTCGGGATGTGCATTTTTGAGATAGTCTTCAATTTCCCTGATATTGGTGCTTTTTAGAATTTCTTTGCTGTTTTTCTGCGCAGTAGCGAAACCCGAAATCAGGAAAATGAAGAGAAAGGTCGTTAATTTTTTTTTCATCAAGGTGTTTATGTCATTAGCTTATGCGGAATTTTATATAAGTAATCGTTTTTCCTTTGGCTGAGAAGAGCTCTTCGTAGTATGTTTTTATATCTCTCAGGTGTTCTGTGTTCGGATCGTATTCCGGAGCGCCGTAAATATCATGGTGAGCCGTAATAATTTCATGTCCTGCTCCTTGTAAATAACCCAGTGTGTATCCGTGCAGGAATTCAGAATCTGTTTTTAAATGGATGATTCCGCCCGGCTTCAGGAATTTTTTATAACGGGCTAAAAAGTCAGGATGGGTAAGTCTGTGCTTGGTACGCTTGTATTTAATCTGTGGGTCAGGGAAAGTGATCCATATTTCATCTACTTCATTTTCTGCAAAAAAATGATCTACCAGTTCGATCTGTGATCTCAGGAATGCCACATTATTCATACCGTTTTCAACAGCTTCTTTAGCTCCGAACCAGAATCTGGCTCCTTTAATATCTATCCCGATGAAGTTTTTTTCAGGAAATGTTTTCGCAAGTCCTACAGAATATTCACCCTTTCCACAGCCTAATTCCAATACGATTGGATGATCGTTCTTAAAGAATTCCTCTCTCCATTTTCCTTTAAGCGGAAAGCCGTTCAGCGCATCTTCTCTGGTTGGCTGAATTACGTTTGGTAAAATCTTGTTTTCTGCGAATCTTGCTAATTTATTTTTGCCCATCGAGTCATTTATAAAATCCCGCAAAAATAGCAAATTTTATATAGATTACCTTGCCTTTTACGTATAAAAGACATGTACTGAGTATATTTATAGAACGTTTATGGAGCTGCAGAACTGCCCAGCGCTACCATAATTGCCTTCTGAATTGTTTTTTGCGAAGCATACTGCGCGCCACACACCAGACTGGTGAAAAGATACTGTCCCTTATCTATTACAATGGAGCTCTCATCATGAGCAGGAACGGCAAGCCGGTATTTGGTGGTTCCCACGCCTTCCATCCTTACAATGATATTGCAGTCCGATTTATTCTGAATAAGAACGATACTTTCCTTGCTGTTGGGATCATTATCGAATAATGAATTTAAAATTTTTACGGTTTTGTTTTGATGTTCTACAGGATTTACAGCCATCAGCATATTAAATTCTTCTGCTTCTGCATTAGGAATAGCTGCATTGGCCGTTGTATTCACAACAAAAGTATTTTGGGCATTACTTGGAGTATAGACTGCGGTAGACTTCTTGGCAGCGAGTTCTGCCTTGTATTTGGCGATTTGTTTCTGTTTGATAATGGCGTTCATTTCATCAAAGCTGATCTTTGTAGAAGGTCTTCTTTTCAGTAAAGCGAGCATTTCCTGCATGTCTTTTACCTTTTGATCCGCCGGGTGGGCATCCTTGATGTAAGCTGTCATCATTTCCATTACCCGGGGCTTCAATACAGATCTGCGGGGGTCGTCAGGATGAGCATCTCTTAGAAAAGCATTGATTTCGTAGATGTTTTTGCTTTTTAAAATATTACTGTAGTCTTTTCCCTTTTTTTGGGCAGACAGGCTACAAAACAATATGGAAGCAAAAAGTAAAAATATTTTTTTCATTGACAAAATATTAAGTAAAAGTTGGTGTTCTTTCTTAATTGGTGTTTGGCAATTAGTTTTTTCCTCTAAATAACGGGATACTTATGGTTTTATTTTAAACACTTGTTTGTGATATGAAATTTAAGAATATTTTAAATAAAAAAAGACATGTATACTATAAATTTTGAATGGTATACATGTCTTTGAAGGTTTTTAATATCGAAAAAACTATTTTACGATCTCCTGTAGATTCGAAGTTTTGAGCCTTTTCTGATAAATAGGAAGGTATTTTTCTATCGGTATTTTGATGGCTTCAAAATTGCCGGCCAGCACATAAGCTTCAATGTTTTCTGAAGTATAAACGAACTGAAGGAAATTATCAATCAGGTTTTCCGGGATTTTGAACTTGGTGAAATAATCTTTCCCCATATAATTTTTAATCTGCGTCACAGAATTGTTCATCCTTTCATAAGCCATATACCTTTGCTTTTTCTTTCTGTCGCCCGAAAGAATATCGTAAATACTCTCTAAGCTGAAGGTAAGCCCGCCATCTCTTAATCCTGCTACAGGAAGTTCCGGCGAAGTTCCGTCTCCTTTAGGTTCAGGCAGCCCGATTACTTTTTTTATGGCAAGTCCTTTATCTTCTTTTCTTATGGAATTAACGTCATACCTTAGATTTCCGGTAGGTTTGAATCTGGTCAGAACAATTTCCTGAATTTCATAATACGCAATTTTTAATTCAATTAAATTTTTCTGCTGCATCATTTGGGGCGTAAGTTTCACGTCTTTTCGCTCCGTTACAATAGAGGTAAAACGAATAACATCACCCGCAGCGGCAGGAATATTGTAGCTCCCGTTATAATCGGTAAGTACAGTTTTCTGGGTATTCAGATTGGTCACATAAACCTGATTGAGATACAGGATTGAGTTGTCTCTTAAAAATACCTCTCCGGAGTATATCTGTGCACTGATTTTCACCAGAAAAACCAGCATCAAAAGGGTAATTAGCTTCTTCATATAATTAGGGCAAAATTACGTAGAAATACAGCAATTCATGCCTATTAAGATCATAATCACAGGTTAAAGTTATATTAAACTTTAATACTAAACTGTTAATGAATGTTATAAACTTACATTAATAAGAAAGATACGGCGAATTTTTAACCGATAATATGCCTTATTTGTTTTTTACCAACAGCCAGCTAGAGTATTTTACAGAAGTAGAAGTTCCGTACTCTGTCCAGCTGATGAAATACCAATAAGTAGCTGTAGAAACAGGTCTTCCGCCTACTCTTCCGTTCCAGGTAAATCGGTTTTCCGGGCTTCCTCTGAAAATTTCCGCACCGTATCTGTCAAATATTCTGAATTCCAGATTGGTATTGGTCATTAAAGCAGAATAATCAATCTGTTCATTGTGTCCGTCAAGATTTGGGGTGATGGTATTAATCAGGTTAATGATGGCAAATTCTCTTGTTACTTCGTCACACAGTTTAGAATCGCGTACAAATACTTTGTACCTTCCTCTCGTCAGATTGTTGAAGACATTCGAAGTCTGCCAGTTGACGCCATCCAGGGAATATTCATAAGGAGGTGTTCCGCCGCTTGCTCCTATTGTTACTGTAGATCCGTTGATCTCAATAGAGCTGATGACTGGAAGCGGTGATTCTGTAACGTTCACATACTGTCTGTAAACACAGCCGTTGAAGGTAAGATCTACCCAATAGCTGCCTACCGGGACATTCGTAATGGCAGGGGTAGCTGCTCCGGTACTCCACAGATAGTTTTCAAATCCCGGACCTGCATCCAGATTGGTAGTTGCTTTAGGACAAATGATCTGATCTTTTAATATGTCTGATTTTTTAGGCGTTTTAACGGTAATTCTGATGGATCCTACTTCCGGACAGACTCCGTTTTTCTCAAACCGGATGTAATAAGTCTGTGTTCCTGTAATATTCGCTGTTGCGGCTATGGCGTTGCTGTCGTTTTGTGCGTCAGCTAAACTTATATGGAAGGTGTAGGTTACATTCGGGTCTGCTGTAAACTGCGGGATGAATTGGGCGAGGTTAACGGCTTTTATTCCATCCAGATCATCATCACATGCATTGGTGACTGCGGCATTTGTGATTAAAGGAATTCGGGGCCCGATACTGAACTGTAAAGGTCGTACAACAACAGCACAGCCATCCGGAGATTCTACCCGGATAAAAATAGTCGTAGCAGCGTTGTAGCTCCAGTTGTTAGGCAGCGTATTGGCATTGCCTGCGTTGGCATCAGCCAGTGTGGCATAGTATCTTACATTGGTAAAATATCCCGGATTATTAAGAACAATACCTGTTATATTGGACAATATCACCGTAACGGTTCCATCCATATTATCATCACAGAAAACACCGTTATAGTTATTCAGTACAATCGCAAGGTTGTATAATGAAAGGGTAATCTGAGCAATACTTTTACATCCTAAGCTATTTTTCACAACAGCAAACACAATAGTCCCATCCGGAGCATTATAGGCATTGGAATTGGTAATAAGTGCAGCCGCATTTTCCGTCTGGGCATCTATCAGGGTAGGATAATAAGTAATGGTGACCGGATTATTGTTGGTTACATTGGCTGTAGTAAGGTCAAATGTACCCTGACCATTAATATTACAGGCCTTTAAAGTAACATTGTTGACTGTAATGGATTGGATATTAATGGTAACAGTTACGGTTTCACAATCTGTAAAGACAGGATCATTCCCACAGAATGTATAGCTGAAGGTATCCGTTCCGGCGGTTCCCGGGTTTGTAACCGTATAGGTGATAATGCCGGTTGCAGGATTTATTACTGCGGTTCCCAGTGTAGGAGCTGTAACAATAGCTACGGTAGCAGGTACCGGGGTTTGGGCAGAGCTGCTGAATGCAGGCGTGATGGTCTGCGTGGCACAAACAGGATAGGTAGCTGTACTTAGTTTGGTACAGTTAAGAACTTTAAACTGTTCCGTAACCAAAGGTGCGCAGCTTCCCATAGTTACTGAGCAGGTATAAAATCCGGACTGCGTAGGCGTTATGGATGATCCGTTGGCTCCCGGAATGATGTTTCCGTTCACAAACCATTGATAGGTATCATAAATAATCGGGTCAACCGTAAGTACAATGCCCGGAACACAGTCTCCTCCTGATCTTAAAATAACAGGCTGTGTGGGAAAACCGGCAAAAAAACCTCCGTATCCCACCGCATCACTTCCCGCATTGATCCCTGCGGTAATGGCTTTATCCGAAACTACAGTGATGGTTCCGGTTACATTGGGAATTCCATAAGTAACCCAATTGGTGGTTCCTGTCATATTGAACGGTCCTGTTGCAGCGGGCGGAACACCTCCGTTGACTGTAACATTCGCGCCTCTTTGCGTAATAAGATTGAGCTTGGTGGGAATATTCAGGATTCCACCGGGATTGATATTGGAATGAACAAAGTTTTCATTGATGAGACCCAATTCATTGATTTGTTTGGGAAGATAACAGTTGAGGGCAGGAATAAAATTGAATCCTCCTGTGGCTACTTCACTTCCCGAAGCAGAATCTCCGGCAAGAACCTGATAAACGTAAGCATTCTTGGTAGTTCTTAAATAGAGGTTATAATGAGTTCCCCCCTGCAATTTATATTTAGAGTCGGGAACAACGAAATATTGTCCGGTATTTAAAGTTGTAAGAGGAGGAATTTCATCGTTAACAAAAATCTGGGTATTATCCTCTGTAGCAATGATAATGGCACCTTCCATATTAGATCCGATGCTCCCGTTTCCTTTTACAAGCGCGAATTCTGTTCCCAGTCTTTCCACAGGAACAGCCTGATCCATTAAAATATCAGAGCTCGTAGGATAATCTCCGGCATACTGACCGTTGAAATTTCCATTGGTAACATTGACGGGTTTATTGGCTGTGACTTTAGCCCCTATGAAACCATCAAAATTGTCTGCAATGTTGCCTCTGCCATCTATGATATAAGATTGCCCTTTATTGAGGGTGAAGGTCATATTAGGGTTTGCGGCTCCGGTTGTTCCGTTCGAGAACTGTACCGTTGGTTTATAGCCGCTTACGGTTACTGTGGTATTGTCTTCTGTAGCCAGAACGCTGGCCATAAAATTTAAAATTCCGTTGTTGACACTAATGGGTACATTGGCAACATGAAAGTTTTTCCCCGTGGAAGGTATTCCTTTTGAAGTGATGATTTCCGCATGATTAAACACAGAAAATCTAAGATTGGCATAAAAAGGAAATTCAGCTTTGAGATATAATCCTTTCGTGGTAGGAGTGAACAAATCTGCCTGATCAGTAGTGATGATGTAACTTCTTAATACATCAAATTTCTGGGGACTGTTTTTACTGATGTTGACTGTTCCGATAAGGACATTGTTGTTGTAAATATTAACCGGAAAAGGGGTCGTTCTATTGGTAGATAGATATAATTTCTGATACGGATTCGGACTTCCGCTCCTGTCCATCATAGGAGCAAACCAATGCTCTCTGTCCAGCTGGGCAAAGGTAAAGGTGAAAATACAAAATATAAATAAAAAAGATAGAGTTTTCTTCATTCAGGGTCTGAGTTTAACACAAATTTAATAATAAAAAGTATTCATGGCTTGAAAAAATAATAAAAAAACCGCGATAAAAAAATCGCGGCCGTAAAATTGATATGATAAGATTATTATTCTCTGCTTTTAACGATGATCCAGCCTGTATATTTTACCGGAATCTGCTTGCCGTTGGGCTCATTCCAATGAATCTCAAACCAATAGTTGCCGGTAGGTACTTTTTTGCTTCCGCCTAAAGTTCCGTCCCATTTGTAGTCATTGGATTTATCTCCCTGGAATATTTTGCTTCCGTAACGGTCAAAAATACTGAACTCAAGATTTTTTTTGCCGGATAAAAGGGAATAATCGAGTACATCGTTTACCCCGTCTCCGTTCGGAGTAATTGCATTAATCAGATTCGGAATGGTAATTTCCACTTTGATAGGCTCACAGTTGTAGTTGTCCTTTACATAAACGGCAGATATTCCTCTGGCTACATCTTTAAATATATTGGAAGTCTGCCATTGAATATTATCAATTGAGTACAAATAAGGAGGAGTTCCGCCTATTGCATACACAGTAACGGTGGTATTTGAAATTTCTATGTTTGAAACAACTGGCTGCTCCGTAGCATATACTTTTACATGCTGAAGAGTGACACAGTCCCCTGTTTTAAGTTTTACCCAATACGTTCCTACACCGGCATTCTGGATAGCCTGCGTTGTAGCACCCGTGCTCCATTCATAGCCATTGAATCCAGGTCCTGCATCAAGTGTTGTCTTATCTTCTACACAAATGATTTTGTCGACAAGTACGCTGGATTGTACAGGCGGAAGAACGGTAAGTGTGACTTCTGCAATTCTGTAACATCCGTTAGCATTAATCACTTTTACATAAGCAACTCCTGTAGGGGCTGTATAGTTGGTAGGGTTTAAAATTTCGTTAGTACTGTTGTCCGCATCGGTAGGAGAAGGGTAGTACTTTTTAGTGACACCTGTCTGCGTCGTTACAGCGGCATTGGTCAGGTTGAATAATCCTGTAGCATGATTTGCTTCCAGAAAACAAGCTCTTAAAGATGCATTGTTTACAATCGGGCTTTCAGAAACTGTTAAATTCAGGGTTACTAGCTCACAATCCGTAAAGTTGGGATTGTTTCCACAGAATTTATAAACAAAAGAGTCAGGGCCTATATAATTGTAAGCAGGAGCATAGCTGATTACACCGGTCACTGGATCTATCACAGCATTACCGTTGAGAGGTGGAGTAATAATAGTTACAGTGCCGGGTACTACAGATTGTGTAGAATTGGTAAAAGTGGGTACAATTAATTTTACTCCGTCACATACCGTTTGGTTCAGAGTAGTTTCTGTAAGGCAGGTGTATACTTTATATACCGGAGTAACGATAGGAGGGCATGAGCCTACAGTAATCTTTACGGTATACTCACCTGATTGGGTAGGCGTGAAAGAATTGGTTACCGCTCCGGGGATAGGGGTGTTGTCTCTGTACCATTGATAAGAATCAAAGCTGTCATCTAATTCCAGCACAATTCCGGGAATACAATCACCAGTCTGTTTGGCAATGACAGGGATTGAGGAAAAGCCTGCAAAATATCCGCCATACCCTACAACACCGCTTCCTCCGGAAATTCCTGCAGTTACTGCTTTGGATGAAGTGATCGTAACATTTCCTGTCACATTCGGAACGGAATACGATACCCATGACGTGGTTCCTGATACAGGATATGGTCCCTGTACAGCAGTAGGTGTAGCCCCATTTACCGTAACTGCGGCTCCTGTTTCTGTCAGGATATTCAGTTTTACGTTATTGGTTGTGGGAGGCAGAATATTAATGTTTCCAATTTCGTCAATTTTTCGGGGTAGGTAACAGTTCAAAGGAGGAATATAGTTGAATCCTATTGTTGCGTTACTTGTGGCAACACCTGCCAATAGCTGATAGACATATACATTTTTTGTGGTCTTGATGTACATATTGTAATGGCCGTTACCCTGATTGATGTAATTGGTGTTGCTCAGTGCGTTCACTCTGTAGCTGTCTCCTTCATTAAGGGTTACCGCTGGCGTTGCACCATTGTTGATATATACCTGTGTTCCGCCTTCGGTGGCAACAATCAGAGCATCTTCCATTCTCTCACTGATATCGCCATTTCCTTTTACAACAACAAATTCATTTCCCAATCTGTCTGTAGGCACAGACTGGTCCATAACGATATCAGATCCGTCGAAGAAACTGCCCGGAGGAATTATCGCAAACTGGCCGTTGAAATTACCGTTGGTTACGGAAATCGGTTTGTCGGCTTCTATTTTAGCTCCGATAAAACCATTTTTATTGGGGGCTTTATCACCGGTTCCTTCAATAATATAAGATTGGCCTTTGTTCAGCGTGAAGGTAAGAGTAGGATTGGTAGCACCTGTCCATCCATTGCTGAATATGATGTCCGGAGAATAATCCGAAACGGTAACCACCGTATTGTCCTCGGTCGCCATAATACCTGATGTAAAATTCAAGGAAACGATAGGATTTTCTATAGGAGATACTACTGCGTAGAATTTCTTACCAATTCCGGCCTTACCTTTAGAAGTAAGAATTTCGCCGTGGCTGGTTACGGAAAACCTGTAAGTTGCAAAATAAGGTTTTGTCCCTTTTGTGTACAATCCTTTATTGACAGGCTTGAACATTTCGGAAGTATTGCTGGTAACCATACTTCCTAAAGGGATCTGAAAAGTTTGAGGAGCTCCTTTAGCTACCGTTACGGTTCCGAGCAGGATATTGTTGCTGTAGATTTCCACAGGAAACGGAGTAGTGGAATCTGTTGAAAAATACAGCGCCTGCTGAGGAGAGCTAACGTTGGTGCTTGTTGCTGCCATAGGAGCAAACCAGTGTTCTGTATCTCTTTGGGCAAATAACAGATTACTTGATGCAAAGAAAAAAAGAAAAGTAAGTAAAAAATTTTTCATTGATACGGGAATTAGGATTCCAGCAAAAATAACAGAATATTTTAAGAAGGATTGTAAAATATGCAATAAATATTCATTTTAAGGCAAAAAAAAACCGCGATATCAAATCGCGGTTATCTATTTTACTAATCAGGGTAGGTTATTCGATATTTTTAACTAAAATCCATCCTGTATATTTGATTGGCGTTTTTTCCTTATTGGATTCATTCCAGTTGATATGATACCAATATGTTCCTGTAAGAAGTTTCTTGTCATAATGTTTTCCATCCCACTTGTAATTGTTGAACTTATTTCCGGTAAATACCATATTTCCGTATCGGTCATAAATTACAAAAGAAAGGTTTTCTTTATATGCCAGCTCACTGTAGTCGATAAAGTCATTTCTATTATCCCCGTTAGGAGTAATGGCATTAATCAGGTTAGGAATAGTAACTTCTACCGTTGTAGGATCACAGTTGTAAGCGTCTTTTACATAGAAAGTATGCTGTCCTCTAGTAAGTCCTGTAAATACATTGGAATCCTGCCAGTTGGCCTGAGTATCTACCGCATATTGATAAGGAGCTTTTCCACCGTCTACAATAACTGTTGCTGTTGTATTGGAAATTTCAATTTTAGTAATTACCGGGTCTTCAGCTTTTCTTACTCTTACAGTCTGTTTAAGGAAACATCCGTTTTTACCCAGAATTACAGAGTATTCTCCAACTCCTACATTTTGAATAGCAGGCGTAGTTGCTCCGGTGCTCCACAGGTATGAATCATATCCCGGACCTGCATTCAGATTGGTCTTGCTGTCTACGCAGATAATCTGGTCAACAAGGACAGGAGATTTTTTGATCGGAAGGGCAATCAGCTCTACTTTTGCATTGGCTGTACATCCTTCAGCGGTTGTTATTTTTATATACACATATCCTCCGGCAGACGGATAATTATCAGGAGTGGTAATCTCATTGGTTCCTGCAGTAAGGTCAGCAAGTGTAGGATAGTATTTTTTTACAACCGGATTAAAGTCTGTTACACTGGCTTTTGTAAGATCAAAATAAGCATACGGATCTACATCATACTGACATGCCTTAAGCATTGCATCTCTCACTACGAAAGGTACTACAGTAAGGTTCAGGGTAATCTGCTCACAATCTATAAACTCAGGAGCATTTCCACAGAACTTATAAACAATTCTATCCGGGCCTAAATAATTTGCATTAGGAGTATAAGTAATAGTTCCGTTTGCATTAACTACTGCCGTACCGTTGGTAGGTGCTGTAACAATAACCAGCGTACCCGGAACAGGAGTTTGTGTAGAAGAGGTAAATGCAGCGGTAATCACTTTAGTAGAACATGCATTCAATGCCTGTGTAGTCAGTTTTAAACAGGTAAATACTTTATAAATTGGCGTAGTAACCGGCGGGCATGTACCCATAGTTACTTTTACAGTATAGTTTCCTGAGGTAGTAGGTGAGAATGTATTGGCTACCGCTCCGGGTATAGCATTTCCGTTTACATACCACTGGTATGTTTCGTAACTGTCGTCAACTTCCAGTACAATACCGGGTGCACATTCACCTGTTTTTTTCGCAATAACAGGAATTGAAGAGAATCCGGCAAAATATCCACCATATCCTGCAGTACTGTATCCTCCATTAACCCCTGCAGTTACAGCTTTGGTTGATGTAATAGTGAGGTTACCTGCTATTCCTTCTATGGCATAAGTTACCCATTGGGTATTTCCTGTAAGAGGATAAGGTCCCTCTGCTACTGCAGGAGGGTTACCGTTTACCATGACAACGGCACCTGCTTCAGTCAGGATATTAAGTTTTAAGCTGATGGTTGAAGTAATCCCCGGCATTTCATTAATCTTACCGATTTCATCAATTTTCCTCGGAAGGAAACAGTTTAATGGTGGTATATAGTTAAACCCGCAAGTCGCATTATCGTTATTTATGGCAACAAACTGATATAGGTATACATTTTTATTCGTAGAAATATACATATTGGAATGAGCTCCTGCACCGGGTTGCGTGATGTAATTAACTTCGTCAATTCTATACCAGGCACCCGCAGCAAGTGTTGCAGCAGGAGTTGTAGAACCGTTTATATATACTTCTGTATTGTCTTCAGTTGCGATAATAATTCCTCCTTCCATATTGGCAGCGGGTTTCGTAGACTTGGTTTTTACGATAGCAAAAGTGTTTCCGAGTCTTTCAGTAGGAACAGACTGATCGAGTACGGCATCTGATCCTCCCGGAGAATCTACTCCGAAGTTACCGTTACTGCTTCCGTTGGTAAGGGTTACAGGCTTGTCTGCTACCACTTTGGCTCCGATAAAGCCGGATAGGTTGGCCGCCGTAGTTCCGGGACCTGCAAAAATGAACGACTGCCCTTTGTTTAAAGTAAACGTTTGGGAGTTTCCTGTAGGAGCCCCTCCATAAAATACGAGTCCGGTGGCATTCCAGGTTACGGTTACGTTGGTATTGTCCTCGGTGGCCATAATCCCTGCAGTGAAATTATAGTTACCGGTATAGGTAGCTGATGCAGGTGTATTAGGACTGGATGCTACGTAGAACTGTTTACCGATACCGGCTTTTCCTTTACTGGTAACAATTTCTCCGTGAGAAAACTGTGCTAGTCTTAAACTGCAATAAAAAGGTTTATCTCCGTTAAGGTACAAACCTTTAGTAGTTACTTTAAATGCGTCAGCCGCCGCCGTAGCCGTTATAAAATTGGCATTAGGGGTATAAGTTACCGGGTTACCCTTACTTACGGTAACTGTGGTTAACAGAGCATTATTATTGTATATTCTTACATCAAACGGAGTCACTGAATCTGTAGACAAATACAGGGTATTAGTATAAGCTGTTACAGTGTTATAATATGGCGCAATCCAATGCTCCGTATCTCTTTGGGCAAAGAGCGTATTAATGGTTAAAAAAAACAACACAAAACTGAGTAGATATCTTTTCATTCGTATAGGAATTAGGATTTCTACAAATTTAAAATAATATTTGAAATAGTGTTAAATAAATATGACAAAAGTTAAAAATTATTCACGATTTTTAATTAAAAGCCATCCAGAGTACGAAACTGGTAATTTTGTATCAGGCTCAGTCCATGTGATTACATACCAATAAGTTCCCGTAGGAAGGTTCCTTCCGTTTACTTTTCCATCCCACATATAATTTTTATCAGAAGACTTGTAAACAGGGGCTCCGTAGCGGTCAGCAACCTCTATGCTTACATTCTGTTTGATCCTTAAATCAGAATAATTAAGAACATCATTAAGCCCATCCCCGTTGGGTGTAATGGCATTCACCAGATTCAATACCAAAAATTCTTTGGTCACTGGCTGGCAGCCGTCTGAACCCAGTACATATACTTTATGGATACCTCTTGAAAGCCCCATGAAAATATTGGAAGTCCGGTAATTGATTCCATCCAGAGAATATTGATAAGGAGGAGTTCCGCCCGTTACATATACGGTTGCATTAGATCCGGACATCTCTATTCGGGTAATGGTTGGAGCCTGAGCAGTTGTTACACTTACATTCTGGCGGTATACACACCCGTTGAACCCAAGATCTACATAATAATTTCCAACGCCTACCGTAATACTCTGTGTGGTAGCACCATTACTCCACAGGTAAGATGTAAATCCAGGTCCTGCGTCAAGGATCACTTTTTCATCTGAACAGACTACCTGATTGAAAAGTCTGGTGGATTTCTTTGGTGTTTTTAAAGTCAGTTTGAGAACCCCCGTGTTAGGACATCCTGTACTGCTTTGAAATCTTACATAATACGTATGGACAGAAGTGATATTCTGATTAGCAGAAATAGGATTTGTTCCGGCTTGAGCATCTGCCAGCGAAGCATAGAATGAAAGAATTACCGCTGGATCTGTAGTGAATAAATTTTTATAGTCATTAAGATTGGCCGGTTCAGATCCGCCGAGATCATTATCGCAGACATCTGCTGAAACAGAACTGCTAATCAGCGTGATTTTATTTCCGATGGTAAAATTGATCTGCCCGAATGCCGGAGGACAGTCGTTGGTATTGCCTGAAACTCTTACATAAACCGTTGTATTGGTATTGTATGTCCAGTTCATAGGAAGCGTATTGTTGTTTCCTGCAGTGGCATCTGCCTGAACAAGGTAATATTTTACAATGAAATTATTTGCATTGGTGACAATCTGAGGGGTTACGGTAGCAAAGTTTACACTGATAATTCCATCAAAATTATCATCACAGAAATTTGCATTGAAGTTGCTGGTATTGATGTTCGGGGAAGGATTCAGCGTTAATGAAATCTGTGCCGTTTTAGAACAGCCGAAAGCAGAAGTTACATTCGCATAAATAGTTCCCGCAGGGCCAGAATAAGTAGCTGGATTGGTAATTTGCCCTGTTAAATTGGCATTCGTATAATAAGTAGCTGTTGTTCCCGTATCCGGACTTAAAACGGCAGAGGTAAGATTAAATGTTCCGTTTCCGTTGGCGTTAGCACACGAAGACAGACTTGCATTCTGGGTCTGAAGAACATCAATATTCACTACCACTTTGAAATATTCAAAATCTGCAGGATTTCCGTTTCCGTCAATATAATAGATGAAAGAGTCCGTAGTATCGGTTGTAAGCCCTGCATTGGGAGTATAAGTAATTTGCCCTGTCACCGCATCTACCGTGGCCGTACCATTGGTGGGCGGAGAAATAATGCTGGTATGGGAAGGAACAATAGCCTGTGAAGAACTTGTGAAAGCCGGAGTAATCACTTTTGTATTGCACGATCCGATATTGTAGGTCGTAGTAGATATCGGTGGACATAAAGTGTACTGGTATTCGGAAGTTAATCTGGATTCGCAGTTGTTTTTGGTAATAAAGCAGGTGTAGGTTCCTGCACCATATAATTCTGGATTGATAAAATAAGAAGTAGCTCCCGGAATTAAAACTCCATTGAAATACCATTGATATGAGTCATAGCTGTTGTCTACTTCAAGACGGATTCCTGCATAGCAATCTCCTGTTTTGGTAATGGCAGGTACCGAAGAAAACCCGGCAAAATAGCCTCCATAGCCTACAGCACCGTTTCCGGCTGCAATTCCTGCTGTAACAGGTTTGGTAGAATTGACAGTGATATTTCCGGAAACATTCATCACGGAATAAGTAACCCAGCCCGGATTTCCGGTTACAGGAAAAGGACCCGTAGCTGGTGCCAGAGGATTTCCGTTCAGAGTTACCGCAGCACCCGTTTGTGTGATGATATTGAGTTTAGTATCATAATAAGTGGTTCCTATTCTGTTAATGAACCCTATTTCATTGATTTCCTGAGGTAAAAAGCAGCTTAACGGCGGGATGAAATTCATTCCTCCTGTCTGATACACTGTATTTCCTGATGTTCCAGCCAAAAGCTGATATACATAAACATTCTTATTGGCAGAGATATTCATATTATAATTTCCGTTCCCCTGGTTGATATAGTTGGTCCCTTCTATCAAATAATATCCTCCCTCATTAAGATTGACACCGGCCACAGGATTTCCGTTAACGATAAGCGTGGTATTGTTTTCTGTAGCAACAATCAGGGCCTTTTCCATTCCTGAGTTGGAAGGACCGTTTCCTTTTACCATGACAAAGTCTTTTCCTAAACGATCCACAGGAACCGCCTGATCCATCAGGATATCTACATTGCTGTTGTTCTGAGTAGTATAAAGACCGTTGAAGTTTCCGTTGGTTACCGACACGGGTTTATCCGCAACAAGCTTTGCCCCTAACAATCCCTTTCTGTTGCTGGCTCCGCCCATATCACTTATGACATCCATGATATAAGACTTCCCTTTATTGATGGTGAATGTTCTGGCGGGCATCACACTGCCGTTAGAGAAGACAATGTCAGAATTATACCCGGATAAAGTAACCGTAGTATTGTCTTCCGTGGCAGTTACTCCTACGGTAGAATTTACATAGTCTTTTGGATAGGTAGTAGGAGCTGTTCCAATGAAAAAAGTTTTTCCGATACCTGCCAGTCCTTTAGATGTAATGATTTCAGCCTGGCTCGGAACCGAAAACCTGAAGTTGGCAAAGAATTTTTTAGGACCTTTTACATGCAGACCCATATTGTTCTGGGTAAAAAGGCTGCCTGCAGAAGAAGCAATCATGTAACTGCTTGGAACGGTAAGCTGTACAGGATTTCCTTTACTTACCTGTACGGTGGAAAATACCGTGTTGTTATTGGAAACCTGTACGGAAAACGGGACTGTTTCGTTGGTAGACAGGTATAAATAACATTGGGGTGCTCCCTGAAGAGAACTTGCAGACATTGGAGCAAACCAGTGCTCGGTATCCAGCTGCGCATTAACGGTTAAAAAAAGAAAAGCGCAGATCGCGAGTAGAAATTTTTTCATGCTTTATTATAAGGGGCAGCAAATTTAAACATTAATAATCAATTTTTTAATTAAAATATTTCACAAATCTGCGTTTGTGCTGATGTTGTTAAATATTTAAAATTGGCTTCATATTATCTTAACAACCCGGGGCATGAACCATAAAAAAATCCCGGTGAAATTTCACCGGGATCCATATTTTAATCTGAAAGATGATTAAGCCAGGCTTACTCTTACAAATCCTGTTACTTTAAGATCAGCATTTACAGATTTTACATAGTCAGCAACAGAAATAGAGCTGTCTTTGATGAAATCCTGGTGTACCAAAGTATTGTCTTTGTAGAATCTCTGCATTTTACCTTTCAAGATATTGTCGATAATGTTTGCAGGCTTACCTTCTTCAGTAAGTTTATGTCTTTCGATTTCTAATTCTTTGTCGATAGTTTCCTGAGAAACTCTTGTTTCGTCAAGAGCAATTGGGTTCATTGCAGCAGCCTGCATAGAAACAGCTTTAGCAACTTCAAGAGCTCCGTCTACTTTAGCAGAAAGAGCAGAAATAGCAGCAATTTTGTTTCCAGCGTGGATGTAAGCTCCAAGGAATGGTCCTTCGATTCTTTCGAAAGCACCGATCTCGATCTTTTCACCGATAACTCCTGTCTGCTCAATTAATTTGTCAGCAACAGTCATTCCGTGGAAATCTGTAGCTAAAAGCTCTTCTTTAGTAGCAGCGAAAATAGCCATTTCAGCCAATTCGTAAGCAAGCTCGATGAAAGCTTCGTTTTTAGCAACGAAGTCAGTTTCGCAGTTCAAAGAAATAACAACACCTAGAGTGTTATCTTCGTTTACTCTTGCGATTACTGCACCTTCACTTGATTCTCTGTCAGCTCTGTTTGCAGCTACTTTCTGTCCTTTTTTTCTAAGGATATCTACTGCTTTTTCGAAGTCTCCTTCAGCTTCAACTAAAGCTTTCTTGCAGTCCATCATACCTGCACCTGTTTGGTTTCTTAATTTTGCTACGTCTGCAGCAGCTGGTGTATAAGACATAATATCTATTATTTTTTATTTAAGATTAGTATTAATTTTTAGCTTAATTTTAGAGCAGTGCAAAGATAATGATTTTAATGATAAACTAAAAAATGACTTTTCACGTTATTGATATATTTAATACTATTTTAAAGACTTGATTAATGAAAAAAATCTTTCTCCTTCTGTTTCTATGCATTTTTGCTTTAGGTTTTTCACAAAAAAAGAAAAAATCGAAATCTAAGGCTGTTGTAGAAAAGGAAACGGTAATCATCTATACAGAGCAGGATGCTGAGGCTTCAAAAGAAGCAAGAGTGATTGCCGGTTTTCTGAAACAGAATCCCGGGCATGCCAAGTCGGATTATTTTAAAAGAAAGCTGATCGATATGATCATGGCTGATAATTCCCCTGAAGCTAAGCCGACGATTAAGCCTATCAGCAAAGAGAAGATTGAAAATATTGTTAAAAATAACGAGTTGAACAGCGGAAAAACACTGGCTACCAATACAGCTGCAACCGGAGCAAAACCTGAAAGAACTGTGAATTATGCTTCTGTAAGATCTGCCAACAAAAGCAGTGCAGGAAAGTCCTCTAAAGCTGAGCCCACTGATGAAGCCAAAAGAACGGCCGCCATGCTTACCCATCTTTTTAATAATGATACGAGTAAAAATGATGCCTATATTAATATCAAAAACAGATCAAGCTGTAATCTAGTTGTGAAAATAAGCGGCAAAAAATATTATAACCTGAGTGTTCCTGCAAAAGGACAGAATTTTATCCTGATAGATAAAGGAGAATATGTACTTACCACGATGGTATGTGATGCCAAATATTCTTCGCTGAAAAAGATTGATAAAGATATTGAGATTGCACTCAATGTATCTGAATAGAAAAAAAGAAGAAAACTATACATAAAAACGGTTAAGAAAATTTTCTTAACCGTTTTTATTTTATAATTGATAATATTTAATGGCAGCCGTATTTTGTTTCATTTTCTTCCAGTCGTTCCATTGATCAGAATAAGGATCATATCCACATTTTAATGGCTTTGAATAAAGATCATCAGGATTTTGCAGATAAGCCCTGCAGTCAAAACACAAATATTTGAATTGGCAATCTGAACAAATTTTTATGGAGTCTTTGGTTATAGATCCAAGCTGATCAAATTCTGTTGTAGAGATGATTTCATTCAAAGAAGATGTGTTTATATTTCCAAAGGTGTTTTCTAAGGAAGGACAGTTTTTAATATTTCCTTTTTCATCTACAGCTATTTTTTTATATAAACAGGAATTGCAGTTTTTGTTGTGCAGATATTGCGTCAGATTTATTTTAAAAAAAGCATCTGCATTGATATTGCCACAGTCATTGTTTGAATTGATGGTCTGAACTGTATATATTATATTCCGTTTTCCAATATCTCCGTAACCAATACTTTTTGCATTTCTTTCATTTAGCGGGGCAGAATGAATAAATAAATTACTTATGATGGGAAAATCTTCAATGATCTTCCAGTAATCTTTTTTTTTCAGTTTTTTATCAAAACGGGTAATCAGATTAATGCTGTTAATGAAGTTAAAAGTATACTTACTGATGGTCTTATCAAGTAAATCTTTATTAAAGTCTACAAACAGTCTCAGCTCAATATGTTTACATCCTAGCTGGTCAAGACTCATAATACAGTCTTTGAGCTGGGAATAGGAATAAGACCCGTCGAAAACTATTATGGCAGTATGAATTTTCTGCGAGCTTTCATATTGCTCATTAATATCCGGAAAAAGGGCAGGATTTTCTACGAATTGGGCATATTCATTTTCCAGCAGAAAGTCGGCAAGACTTTCAACATGATCCTTATTTTCAATATTATTATCCAGTACATGATCATAGGGAAGGGTCTCAAATGACTTCAGAATATCATAATATTGGGTAGAAAATTCAAAATAAGATTCTCTGGTAAGGTCCATGAACAAGCTGTTGACTGCTCCTTTTACAATGATACAATCTTTAAACAGGCTTAAATATTTCGGATTATTATTCATCATTTTTAATGAAGGAAAAATCTATTATTGTTGAAATGGGATATTCGGTTGCATAGTAATAATTATTGAAATTCAATTTTTCATTTTTAGTGTAAAATTTCTTCCCTTCATTATTATGATCTATTTTTTTAAACTTATTATGGGTGATATAATTTAAGAATAAAGGCAGGTCCTGATTATCCTTCAGTTTTAATTTTTGAATTCTCATTTTTTATTTTTATTAGTTCTAAGGCGACCAGTTTTTCCAGATTGTAGTTGCACGGGCGTGAAGTCATTGTGAACTGGCCGATTGGGTTAATCTCAAGAAAGAAATAAGTGTCATTACTGTCTACAACCATATCTGCGGAACCTGTATTTAAACCTATTTTTAAGAAAACCTTTTCAAGTTTGTATTTGATATCATCAGGGAGTTCAAAAGGCACACTTCTGTTAGGAATCTCACCGTCGTAATTTCTGAAATCAACCTGGGTTCTTTTATTTTTTTGAGAAAATATAGCCATTGAATAGAATGTTCCCCTTAAATAAAATATCCTTAATTCAAATTTTTTATTGATCTTTTCCTGTAATAATGATGGGGGGAAAACATCGGGGAAGTTTTTAATTTCTTTGGTAAGAATTTCATTGGTATAGGTGTAATAAGCATAATCCTGTGTCTGATAATATACACTTTCATAAATAGCTTTGGTGATCAGATCATGTTTTTCCTTTAGCCGGATCAGATCTTTTTTCTTGGTAACAATCCAGCTTTTAGGAATATCCAGGCCTATTTCGTTGGCAATATCCAAAACTTTTAATTTATTGAGAGAGGATTTTCTTTTATATCCCAGGCTTTTTTCTTTTTCTATCTTATCCTGCATATAGGATATAAGGGTAATGTATTCATCCTGAATATGCTTATTGAGTACATGCCCCTCCTGAAATAAATAATGATCATCATTTTTTGCGTATTTTATCTGGATATTTCTATCCAATCCGCCTCGTCTGTACCATACGGCATCTACGGTATTCAAATTTATGGTTTCGTCCTTTGTATTTATTGTAAGATAGATTTCTCCGTTTTTCAAGTCAATATAATCGATATCAACAGCATCTTCACGGTTGATTCGTATAAATTTTTCATTAAAACGATTCAGCCATTCACATACCATAGTAGTAGAGAAATCATGTAATGAGCTAAATATCAGGATCATAGTTTTTTTGGTGGGGAGTACCCGTCAATATATATTGTATAGGCTTTGGATGCAAACTGTCATTCAATCCTATCCAAATATTACATTTATACTATTTTTAAAAATAAACAAGAAAGCCCTCTTAAAAAAGAGGGCTGAAGTTTTTAAGCAATTAAGGTTTGCTGTGTAGGTTTCTGCGGTTGCGGTACATCATAATCTCTGTCAAGTGCACCACTGTCATTACCTTGGTCACTGTCAACACTACCAGATGTATTGGTTGTAACTCCTCCTGTAGAGGATTGTGCTGCTACACCTCCTAATAAGGTGTTCATTTTCTTAAGAGATAATTTTTTAATCTCAAATGCTTCAAGTTTTTTCATGATAAAATTGTTTTTGGATTTGTCTAGCTAATTTATAAAAAAAATGAAATAAAAAAGTTTTTTTTACAAAAAAAATCATTATAAAGAGAATAAATGTTTTGTATAAGCATTTAGTTTACAGCTATATGATTTAAAAAGTAACTCTATCAGAGGTGAATTTAAAGGATTTATTTTTTATCTTTACTAAAAAGCCATGAAAGAAATAATTGTATTTTTATTTGTACTATTGAATATTAACATTATGAATGGGCAAGAGAAATTTAACTGGGAAGAAAAGGAAAAACAGAGCCAGATAGACCAAATGCAGGATCTTAAAAATTGTGATGAAAATTTACTGAAAAAAGATATAGAAGGCTTAAACCGGGATCAGCATCCGATTCGTTTTAGTGCATTTCCTGTTTTACCGTATAAAGCAGGAATGATGACCCAGACCCATGTTATTAAACTAAAAAAAAATAAGCTGGCTGCTGTCTCTTTTTCTATTGAAAATAGCAATATCAACAGGTACTATATCAAAAATAAGTCGGATGAAGCCTTTTTTACGATTGTTTGCCTGGTTGATGAGAGTGTTAAAGATCCTTTTCAGAATGCTTCTGTAATTTCGAGAAATTATCCCAACTTTATAGGCCAGGGTGTCATTAATACTAATATAGAGCCTGTTGAATATATTTCTTTTATAACGGCAGACAGAAAGCAGTTTGCTATAGTTAATATGAGACTTTTTGATCTGGAAATGGGAAGGATTATCTTAATATCCCCTCAGAAAGGAGGTTTTATAAAATCCATGCAGATTAATGCTCCCATACTGGAATCATCAGAAGTGAGCGGATATATTCAAAACGTAATTCTGAAGAAAGATGATGTCACTCATTTTTTTGAATAAATAGTTGAAGACATTATCTTTTTTACGGCATAAAAAAAACGGTTAAGAAAATTTCTTAACCGTTTTTATTTTTATCCTTTAAACTGTCCCATGGCAATGAATTTATCCTGCCTTTGGGTTTCCAGTTCCTGTCCTGAGAATTTTGAAAAAGCTTTAATGTTCTGTAAAATTGAATTTTTCAGATTCAGATAAGCTGTTTCAGGATCATAATGAGCCCCACCAAGTGGTTCTTCTATGATACCGTCGATGAATTTTTCTCTTAAAGCATCTTTTGGAGTCAGGTTCAGCGCATTGGCTGCATCTTCCTTGTGATCCCAGTTTCTCCATAAGATAGAAGAACAGCTTTCTGGAGCAATTACGGTGTACCAGGTGTTTTCAAGCATGTAAACCTTGTTGCCTACACCTATTCCCAAAGCTCCGCCACTTGCTCCTTCACCAATGATATACGTGAAGATAGGCGTTTTAAGCTGAACCATTTCGAAAATATTTCTGGCGATGGCTTCACCCTGTCCTCTTTCTTCAGCTTCTAATCCAGGATAAGCTCCCGGGGTATCTACTAAAGTTACTACAGGAATATTGAATTTCTCAGCAAGTTTCATCAGTCTCAAAGCTTTTCTGTACCCTTCCGGATTCGGCATTCCAAATCTTCTGTACTGTCTTTCTTTGGTGGTTCTTCCTTTCTGAGTTCCTATGATCATTACTTTCTGACCGTCCAGTGTAGCCAAACCGCCAATCATGGCAGGATCATCTGCGAAATTTCTGTCACCGTGAAGTTCCAGAAAACTTCCTTTATCTACCATTCCGTTGATATAGTCTATTGTATAAGGACGATCCGGATGACGGGATAGTTGTACTCTCTGCCACGGGGTAAGGTTCTGGTAGATTTCTTTTTTCTTTTCCAAAATCTTGTCCTCAATCTGGCTGCATGCTAATTTTACATCAACACCACTTTCTTCTCCTACTAAAGAACAAGTCTGAAGTTGATCCATTAGATCTTTTATAGGAAGTTCGAAACTTAAATATTCCATTTCTTGAAGTAAATTAAATCTTTCAAATTTATGAAAAATTATGAAAAACTATTTAAAATTATTGATAGCATTGTTTATTCGGGAGATACTTTCCTCTTTTCCAATCAGTTCCATGATGTCCGGAACATCTGGTCCTTTCAGTTCTCCTACTAAGGAAAGACGCAGCGGCATCATCACTTTTCCCATTCCCAGGCCTTTGTTTTCCGCAAAATCGTGGACTGCCTGTTTGATGGTTTCTGAACTGAATTCAGTGTCAGAAAGATTCTCAGCTAATTCCCCTAAAACAGCAGAAGTTTCTTCGTTCCAGGCTTTTTTAGATGCTTTCTCGTCATAAGAAGTCGGTGCTTCGAAGAAAAATTTTCCGTTTTCATAAATATCTTTCGGGAAAGTAGCTCTTTCTTTCATCAGACCAATAATCTTGATGAGCTTTTCATCAGAAACAGCAGAAAGGTCAAGGTCTGTATTTTTTAAGATCTCAAGAAGTTCTTCATTGGATTTCAGTTGAATATACTGATGGTTGAACCATTCAGATTTTTCTTTGCTGAATCTGGCTCCCGCTTTATGTACCTTATGAAGATCGAATTCTTGGCACATTTCTTCCAGAGTCAGGATTTCCTTATCATCTGCAGGAGACCATCCTAAAAGAGCCACCATATTGATGAAGGCATCAGGAAGATAACCGTTTTCTCTGTACCCTTTGGAAACAATTCCTGTTGCAGGATCTTTGAAGTCCAGCGGAAATACCGGGAACCCGAATTTATCACCGTCTCTTTTGCTTAATTTTCCTTTTCCTTCCGGTTTTAGGATCAGAGAAAGGTGAGCAAATTGTGGCGCCTGCCAGTTCATTGCTTCGTATAATAAAGTGTGAAGTCCCAGAGAAGGCAACCACTCTTCACCACGGATCACGTGGGAAATTTCCATTTCGTGGTCATCAATAATGTTGGCGAAGTGATAAGTTGGCATTCCGTCATTCTTTACCAGAATTTTATCGTCTAATGTATTGGTGTTTACCGCAGATTTTCCACGGATAATGTCTTCAAGATTCAGGATTCTGTCCACCGGCATTTTGAATCGTACCACATACGGTGTTTTTTCATCCAGAAGTTTCTGCACTTCCTCTTCAGAAAGGGCAACGCTGTTTCTCAGTCGGTTTCTGGTTTTATTGTCATAAGAGAAAACATCTCCTTTAGCTTCAAATTCAGCACGGATAGCATCCAGCTCCTCCGGCGTATCAAAAGCGATGTAGGCATAGTCTGTTTTAAGGATCTGCTCGGTATATCTGTCGTAGATATCTCTTCTTTCAGACTGTCTGTAAGGTGCAAATTTTCCTCCTTTCTTAGGACTTTCATCAGGGATGATTCCGCACCATTCTAAAGCTTCTTCAATGTATTCTTCAGCTCCTTCTACATATCTTGCCGTATCTGTGTCTTCAATACGAAGTACAAATTCACCTCCCTGGTTTTTAGCAAAAAGATAATCATATAATGCGGTTCTTACGCCTCCCAAATGCAAAGGTCCTGTAGGACTTGGAGCAAAACGAACTCTTACTTTCTCCATTTCAATTAAAATTTTGGTGCAAATTTACTTAAAATTAGCTGAGTTCTGGTTAAGAATATTAGGATAATAGGGCTTGAAGCCTGAAGCGGGAGGCAGGAAGCTGTTATTTGGCGGTAATTTTTAACAATTACTTCAAAATTTGATGATCTGTCTTTAAAAATTAATAAAGCAGTACTGTATTTATGCTTTAGACTTTGATAACTTCCTTCTTCCAGCTTCAGGCTTCCCTCTGTTTTATTTACTTTTTAAGCAGCAGCAGTTTAAAGAATAAAACCGGATGTTTATATTTTATTCTGTATTTTTCTTTTTTCCATTCTGTCTGCAGCTTTTCTTTCTCAGTGGGTGAATCTGTTTCTGATAAAAGGATTTCATATTTGAAATGGATGAGTTTCAGGTTGTATTTTTTATACAGTTCCTGATCGGCTTTTATGTAATCAATGTATTTGTGAGTTACTTTTTCATAGGAATCTTTCATGAGCTTCCAGTTTCTTGAAAGACTGGTGGAAAGAATTCTGTAATAAAAAAGCTTTTTATCGATAAATCCGATTTTGTAGCCTTTGGAAGTCAGTCTTAGATTCATATCCCAGTCTTCCGTGTTGATATTTTCATCAAACGGATATTTCACGAGCATTTCTCTTTTTACAAATGTTCCTACGTTGGATGTTTTGTTTTCGGAAACGTTTTCATGAAAGAAATTGCTGAGACTTTCTATAACCTGTTTTTTCTCCTTTGGGGTGTAGGTATCGGTTGTTTTGTCTTCATCCTGGTAATATTTGTACCCGTCTGAAAGTATAAAATCAACTGGATTTTTCTGAATATAAGATACTTTTTCCGCAAGACTGTTTTCCGTATACCAGTCATCCCCTGAAAGCAGGGAAACATATTCTCCTGAAGCCTGGGTAATGGCAATATTGATATTTTTTGCCACCCCGAAACTTTCGGTATTCCGGATCATTTTATAATGCTGACTGAACTGTGAAAGTACCTTTTCTGCATTTTCAAATGTTTTATCTTTCGAAGCATTATCCAGCAGAATGATTTCATAATTGGGGTAAGTCTGTGAAATGGCAGACTGGCAGGCCTGCTCAATAAACTTTTCATGGTTCATGGTGATGATGATAAGACTTACAAGAGGTGAATTGTTCATTGTTTAATCAGTTAATAATTGTCGGGAAAGGAATAAATAGATTTTCCCGTCAGTATTGGGGAATGAAAATATAATAATCTTTTGAAATAAGACTATTGTAATCACAAATTCTTTTTCTCAGGACGATCTGTTTTTTAGTCTTATCCGTAAACGGGCAAAGCTTCACTATATTTTTACAGACTGCTTTTACTGCATCATACTGTATATTTTGGCCAATATAATATCCTCAACATTATTCACGGGAATACCACTTTGTCCATAAATAAAAAAGCTTTCATATCCTTCATAGTTCGGAATAGTCTTTTTTATATGCCATTGTACAGGAAGATAACTTGATACATCGTTGGAATATCCTAATACCGTTAATTTTAAAGGGTTATAATGATTGTACAGGTCAATAGCATACTGAGAGACCGCTTCCCGGCTCAGGGCTACGATATTCCAGTCGCCGATTTTTAAAATCTGGATATAGATGGTTGCAGATTTAGACAATGTCCCGGATGTATACTGGTGAATAATATTGTTGGCCCATCTTACATTTCTTTCAGATACCTGGTCGTATTTTCCGGTGTTGGCTTTTTTAATATTGACCGCTCTGTTAAAGCTGAAATTATTAAGCGGGACTGCAATTGAGTCAAGTTTAACCGTAATTTCTCCGGTAACAGGTGATGACGATAAGGCAAATAAATTACTGAAATCCTGAGTGAGTTTATTGGCAGTCTGGTCTGGAGTATCTGTTTTATAAGGATTGATATCACCCGCCCATCCCTGCATAAGCTGTACATTATTAATATTCTTTAATATGCCGAGTTTATCTCTTGTCGCTCCTACATAATTCGACGAAATGGAAACGAAATCACGGGGCTGATTATACCAGACAGGATGTGTACTTGCACTCAGAATAACACCGTTGGTCATATTGGTAGTGCTCTGTTTTGCAATAACCATTGTGATATTGTTATCTAAATCTTTGGAAATGTCTGCTCTGTTGTATCCTATATTGGTTTTGCCTTTTACGAAACTTAAATTGCTTTCGGTTTTATTGTTAATTGCATTTTGTGTAGCCGTTAAAACGGAATTTTTTACAATGTCAAGATATTTGGGATCCGGATTATGGTAAAAATCCTGAAGACAGGAATAGTTCTGAGACACGGGGGCATAATGAGTATGGGAGCAATTAATCAAAATAGCATCTTCATCAATATTGTATAAGTTTTTTATTTCGGTTTTTACTTTATGGGAAAAAGAATAATTGATACCGCATAAATCAAGGGTAATGATAAGGGCTTTTTTTGAATTTTTTTCAAAATAAGAGGCATATGCATAAATAGGGCTCTGGCTGTGCTGAGAATAATACAATTTGTTTTTGTTGGAAGTGGCGTACAATTTATTATTAACATAAGTAATGTTGGATAAATAAGAGCCGTAAGTGGTACGGTTAGGCGTTCCGATTTTTGACCAGCTCTCGTTGGATGATGAAGTGCCTCTTGTCCATAAATCATTGTCATATTTAGACAAAGCAATCAAATGAGTTCCATCATTGGTTAATGACCTTACAGAATTGGCTTTTCCAATGTTTTTCCAGGGAATATTAGACGGGCTCGTATCTCTTACCCAAAGCGTGTTGTTTTTCTTGGTTCCGTACAGCTTATTATTCAGAAGGGTAAGTCCGGTAGTTTCATAGGCAGATCCTATATTGGTCCATGGGCTGTCATTTTCATCGGCGTTTCTCATCCACAGTTTATTGTATTTGTCAGTGCCGTACAGCTTGCCGTTTCCATAGGCTAATGCTGTTACATAATAAGCCATTCCCATAGAAACCCAATTGGGCGTACCGGCGTTGATATCAGCTTGCCAAAGTTTGTTGTCACTTGTCGCCATATAAAACTTGGTATCGGAGGAACACATGGCCACCGCATTTTGTGCGATGCCTGCTTCCTGGAAGCTGATACTGAACCTTCCTTGTTTGGGATCACCAAAGCCGGCAAGAGGAGACGAAAGTATGGTAGAGTTAGGGTTGATAGACTCTTTTGAAAATCCTACTAAATAATTCTGTCCGAAGATGAAATTCTGAAGCAGAAATACCATTATAGACCCTGCAAAGATCTGCACTTTAGTGTTAGACATGGTTAATTTTCTTTTACAATTTTTTGTTCAAAAATTTCTTTATTGTCATAGGTTCCTTTAAGCAGATACATTCCGGCCGGAAGATCGGAGATATCAATGGCATTTACATCCGAATAGGTTTTCAGCAGCCTGTTATCCATACTCAAGACCTGAAGAGATTGGACGCTTTTTTCGGCATTAAGCTCTCCGGACGTTGGATTAGGGTAAAATAAGGGTTTGCTTTTTTCGGATACCGGTTTTCCTTTGACGGATACATTGTCTATATACCAGTTATTGCCGTCATCATCTTTTTTTACAAAAGCAATATAGATCTGCTTCTTGTCAAATTTCGAAATATTGATTCTTTTTAAACTGAAATTTTTACCAAATGAAGAATCGGTATAAGACGCCACGGTTTGAAACTGGTCACGGTCGAGTTGCGAATCTGTAGAAATTTTTATTTCGTATTTTGTAGTATTGCCCACAAAAGAGTTGTGTTGGGAAAAGACCAGGAAATTACCCTCATAATCAGTTAAATCTATTTTAGGACTAATCAGCCAATCCTCATTTAATTCACCCGAATTCTCATACCTTACAAAGAAACATTGATCTGAGCCGTCTTTATTCAGACTTTCCAGTTTCCAGTTATTAAAATCATCTCCCGCATCATTTTTTCCTCTGAGTATAGCCCATTCTTCCGGAGCCTTTGAAAGATGATGATTGTTGAAGTTATCAGAAAATTGTCCGTAAAAGAAAGAACTGAAGAATAAAAGACCCGTAAAAATCAATTTCATGCGTATGTTTTTTCTAAGTAACCGATTGATTTATAATTAAAATTCAGTCAAAAAAATAATATTGATGAATACTTTTTTTGAACTGCGAAATTTACATTAATTTTAAATACAACATACATAGAAATGTGGAGAAATTAAAAATAAAAGCAGAGGTGTTTTTTAATTCAATTGATTGAGAATTAAAGTGGTATGTATCTGTTTTTCTAAGTTTATTCTCAGCGGTATTCAGGTCGGTTATGGTGAGTTATTTTTTATAGTTACGGATGATTTTGAATTTCCGCAGCCGGTAAGTTGATCAGCTTATTCAGATACTGATCAAAAACCTCAGGGTCCAGTCTGTAATCTTCATGGAAGCCTTCATAATCCTGCGGGTAAATATAAAAATAAAGATCGAAATTCACTTCTTTCGCTAAGGTTGAGAAGATAGCAAAATCTCCCCACACGGAACTGAACCAGCTTAAACCTTTTGCTTTAGGATTCGCGAACAGAACATTAGTCCAGGCAGCACCGCTTGGACCTATCATATATTCGGCAGTGTTCACCAGATAAATCTGTTCGTGTATATTCAGATCTTCAAAAAAGACTTCCTCAAATCCATATTTTTTTGCTACTTCCAGAATTTCGTCTGCATTATATTTTCTGAACTGGGATCTTCTGGAAATAAATATCTTCTGAACAGGCTTAATGCGGACTTTAGTCATATCCAGATTCTCAAAAGCTGTTTTTCTGAGATATTGCAGAGATGTTTTCGACAGCTTGGCAAATCCGGCTTCATAGTCTACCCCCGGCATAATATTCGGAACTGCATAGTTGTTACTGGTGATGTGCCAAAGCTTTTTAAATTGATAGTAATTCTTGTTATGGTTGAGAAATATAACTTTATAATCTTTAAGGAAAAACATCAGAAGATCTTTCAGGTTTTCTACCTTCTGCACATCTTCGTCTATAACGATCAGCTTATTTTTGGCATCCGGAATGTATTTGAAAAACTCTACTTTAGACAGGATGTCTACCAGAAAATGATAATAATTAAAAGTAAAGGTTCCGCCCAGGAAAATAGCTTCCTCATCATAGTACACATTCTTATGATTTTTCACTTTGGCAAGCGTCATGGAATGCTGCATCAGATTATCCGTATTGTATACATACGTAATCCTGTCGTCATCATGCCATCTCTCATAAAAGATTTTCTCTTTTTTAAGATCCAGAAAATAGGTGGAATTAGGAATGCACAATACATCCTGTAATGCATAAATTTCTATAGCATTTTTCGGTGTTTTTACAGAAACCTGCGGTGCATCAAAAGTTTGGGGCAGAAAAAGTTCGGCCTCATTTTTCTCACTGATTTTAATTTTTTCTGCACAGTATTCAGAGGGTATAGAATCCAGCGGTAAAAAATCGGTTACCAGCCTCTTTGCTTTTCTGAAAAAAGATTTGATGTAATATTTTTTTCTAAGTGCTTTAAGCTGTACTTCTAAATTTTCAATTTGTTCCTTTGCATTCATATTCTAAAACTTAGGATGACCTAAGAAGTTCGGTCACTATTTCCGGTGATTACAGATCTGTTTTCTATATAATCTCCCGGTAATAGCTGATGGTTTCATCAACCATTTTATCAATGCCGAATTTTGATTCTATTAATTTCCGGGCATTAAGTGCTATCCTGCTTCTCAGTTCATCGTCTTCAAAAATGAGACTTATCTTTTCGTGGAAGTTGTCTTCCTCAGCAATAAGGCCGTTTTCAGGCTCCTGTATAATTTCTTTAAAGGAATCTATAGCAGAACATACTACCGGTTTTTGCATGGCCATTACTTCCAGCAAAGATAAGCTAAAATTTTCACCTTTGGAGGGGAAGCATACTGTCTCTGCTTTGCCTATCAGCTGTACAATCTCCGTCCCTGATTTGTTGCCATGAAAATGAATGGAACTTCTGATTTCATTATCCTGAATGTTCTCTGTAACGTATTCCGGATAATGGTTGGGATTTCCTATGAAATGGAGAGATGCGCCGGGTTTATTTTGTTTAAGTGTAATAAAAGAACGGATAAGCGTTTCCGCTCCTTTCTCAAAAGATACATTGCCCAAAAAGAAAACAGATTGAGGAATGATTTCCGTACTTTCATCAGGCTTATAGAATGTTTCATCAATACCGTTGTAGATGAGTTTAGGATTTTTAATCGCGAAAAGGCTTTTGTTGATCCTCTCATTGTATTGAGATATCGTAATAATGTTGTCCGATTTTTTTAAAGCTTCTTTCTCACAGAATACACGCCCTTTATGTACTTTTTTATATCCGAAATACTTTTCCAGCACAGACCAGGAACCGTGGCATCTGATTGTATAAGGAATTTCTTTGGGAATAGAAAGGGCCAGACCGTCGAAGTCGTGGGTTTCTGCAATATCAAAATGAAGGTGATTCTTTTTGATCCAGGAACTTATTTTATCCGAAATTATTCTTTTCTCGGAAAGATAGGTTTTGAAATGAATCTGCTCAAAAGCTTTCAGTTTTCCGGTAAAAGACCTTACCAGTTCAAGAAGAGGATTGGCATTGAAAATATCTTTGATAGAATGAATCTTTACTCCGTCTTCCTCTGCATCAAATGCATATTTTGAAATCAGGAAAACATGTACGGCTATTCCTTTTTTTACCAGTTCCGTACATAGATTTTTATAAAAAACGCCTGTGCCGCCTACTTTCGGCGTACGAGAACACTTATATTCCCGGGTTACAATAAGCACATTTTTTATTTCTTTCATGAATTAAGTTTAAATACAGTATCTATCCAGTGATCCAGTGTATATTTATGATAAACTTCTTCCGGCAGCTTTTCGTATGGCGTATTAAAAAAATCTTTTTTCACATTGCGGAAGTTCTTATCCAGCACCAAAATATTATGAGGATTATAAAAATCGTATGTTTTGATCGTAGGATTATCGGTAATGACCTTTTTTTCCAGAGCCATGGCTTCGAATATTCTGAAGCTGAGACCCGTCTGGTCGGCACGCATCAGATCAAGGATAACTTTGGTATTTTTATAGTAAGCAGGCAGTGCGTGGTGAGCAATTTTTTTTCTTCCGAATTTTAAAACATCAATATTCTTCTTATCGATAATCTGATTCAGCTTATTTTTCCAGCCTTTCTTTCCTACCATATACACCTCGAATTTTATTTTCATCGGGTTCAGCCTGTTGATCAGCAGATTCAGGGCGGAAAGCCTTTTCTGATCATAAGACGTGATGTAGAACAGATCCAGTTTTGGACGCTGCTTGGATGCCGGAACATGATCCAGATAATTATAATTGGTTATTTTTTCGAATCCGAAATTCTGTACATCATTGTCATCGAAAGAAAATATAGTATCGAAATAATGCAGAAGATGGGTCGCCGGGTTCCTGGCCATGCTGTCGTAAAGATAAGCTATATTCCTGTCTGCATATTCCCGTATTTTCTGATGAATGCTTTCTTCGATAGCTTCGGGGTTGATCACCAGAATCTGGTCCTGTTTTCCAATTTTTTCCAGAGATTCCAGTATGAAACTTTGTCTTTTATGATATTTAGGGTTTTTGCCCAGAAAAATCTTGCTGAACGTGTTTTTTATACGTTCTCCGGTATTTTTATGGGTAAAGGCTCCGATGTTGATATGGCATGCCTGAATGCCTCTATCACTCAGTTTTTCCACTATGTGCTCGTCATAATGCCAGAAATCGAAGCTGATTAAACAAATTTTCATACTGCAAAAATAAAAATTTCATATTTAAATTTATATTTTTGATGAAAAGCCTGACGGGAATGAAACAAAAAATTCTAATTGATGCCGAAAGATTGAAGTACCCGAAGTCGGGAATTGCCAACGTATGTATTTCATTAATAAAGGGTCTGGACGAGAAAAGCTCTGATTTTGATTATACTTTTTACGGACCAAAAAAAAATCTTCCAATAACGAAAAAAAACTTTAAAATTATCAATTGGAAGTTCTGGCAGAAGAAAATTCCATTCAATACCGGATCTTTTTCTCTTATTCATACCACACATCAGCTTTCAGATTATTTTCACAGCATAAAAAAAGGACAGAAAAAAGTAGTCACTCTTCACGATCTTAATTTTCTTCATGACAACAGTTCTGATCAAAAGGTGAAAAAAAGTACCAAACTTGTTCAGAAAAACATTGGAAATGCAGATGCGCTGGTCTGTATCTCAGAATTTGTAAAAGAAGATTTTCTTAAAAACAAAGCTATTTTTAAATTGAAAGATTCGGTAAAAGTAAAAGTAATCTATAACGGACTTACTTTTCCTGAAACAACTGAATTCAGGTCTGAACAAAAGTACAGTTTCATCGGAAGAAAATACATTTTGAATATCGGAGTGCTGTTTCCCAAAAAGAACCAGGAGGTTTTGCTGGATCTGATTTCAAAAAACGACAGGGATCTCGTATTGGTAACTTCTTCAGCAAAATCTGCCTACAAAGAGAGGTTTCTGGAGAAAATTAAAACATTGGGATTGGAAAACAGAGTTCATATTGTGGAAAATGTAGACAATAATGAGAAATATTATCTTCTTCAGCACTGCGAATCCTATTGCCATCCCTCACTGGCCGAAGGTTTTGGAATTCCGCCTGTGGAAGCCATGTATTTCGGAAAACCTGTTTTTTTAAGTAAGCTGACCAGTCTTCCGGAAATCGGAGGAAATCTGGCCTTTTATTTTGATGATTTTTCAGCAGAACATATGCAGCAGATATACGCTTCGGGGATGCAGGCGTATGGTTCCAAAACAAATGAATATGCTTCGCAGCTGAAAGAGAGAGCCCTGAAGTTTGGGTATCTTGAAATGGCAGATGCCTACGAAAATCTTTACCGTGAGCTCCTGAATTAAAGTTTAATCTTTCCGAGTCTCAGTTTCCATTTAAATACGCTGAAACTGTCACCTCCTTTGATATCAATTCTTTTGATCTCGAATTTGTTTTTCCAGGGATAATAATCAATATTGTTTCCAATTCGTACTGCAGAAGTGATGCCTGCATTTTCCAATAAGGAGAAGAATTGTCTTTTGTGCTCTCCTTTTTTTGGGAATTTACCGTAAGGATAGGCGAGTACCTTGGTGAAAGGAATTTTCCTCTCTTCCAGTGTTTTGATATTTTCATAGAGATCATCTGCTGTTTCCTGCAGCGAAATTTCTGAATAATTCTTATGGCCATGGCTGTGCAGGGCAACTTCAACATATTTGGGATTAAGAGATTTGATTTCTTCAAACGTCATCATTTCACGGTTTTGCTCCTTCTCATTTTTAAGAATCAGCCCGGTTGGGATGAAAATCGTGGCTTTCAACTGGTACTTTTCCAATAATGGCACCAGGTATTGCAGATTGTTGAGGTAGCCGTCATCAAAAGTTAGAATAAGCTTATTTTTTAAATGTTTTTGGGTATTGAGCTCATCAAAAAATAAGGCGTTGTAATTGTTTTTAATGTACTGGAACTGTACTTCGAGATCTTCTGTAGATACCGTTAAAAAATCTTTCCCGGAGATGTTTTTCTTCGGTAGAACTTTATGATACATAAGAATGCGGACACTTTCTGCTTTGGAAAATCCAAGTGTCCTTTTAACAAATCTAAACATGGTTATCTGAATTTTGGGACCTGATCATTTTTACCGGATTGATATCTGTAAAAGTTTCTTATGATCCATTTAATTCTATTTTTTTATTTACGGGCTAATTGATTACTAATGTATGAGTCTATATAAAAAGAGATCTGTTACAACATTCAAAATTAATTAAATATTGAATGCAGTCGCTTAAAAATACCTTAAAATGAGGTTCATACTAATGTATAGCCAGATTCAAAGCTAAATAAAGATCTTTTAATAAGGACAATAAAAGGATAAACAGAGGGAATCGGACTATCTATAACCATTTGTTCTCATGAATAAGAGCGGGCTAATACAGGGAATAAAAGAAGCAGCCGGACTGACAATAATGAATTGGCAGTCCGGCTGTTTTTATTTTTAAATCCAAAGATGATTATTTGAACTTGAGAATTTCGTTGATTTTAATATATTTCAGGAACGTATAAAATGCCCCGGTGATTGAAATATAAAATCCGGCCACTCCATCCAGAAAACCCAGTTTGAAAAAGTAGGTTTTCATAAAATCGTAGAAAGGAGAAAAGATAATTTTAAAAAGAGATACCGATTTTCCATTGGAAACCTTTTTTTCTGCCATCAGCTGAGTGTAGTTATTGATTTTGTCAATATGATGGGCGATACTTTTATAGGTGTAGTGGTTGATATTTCCGGGTAATTTCCCTTTTTTATCTTTTGTAATAAAACATTCATGCACCAGATCGTCAGAATATTTTCCGTGACCTTTTTTGAAGAACCGCTCTCTCCATACATTGCCCCAGCCTCCATACCGGATGGTTTTCTTCAGCAGAATATTGTTGAAGTGAATCTCGTATACTTTGTAAGAAGGATCAGAGCTTTTTAAAATTTCTTTAATGGCATGTACAGCCGTTTCGTCTGGAACTTCATCGGAATCTAAAAACAGGATCCATTCTCCCGAAGCTTCAGACAGGGTATAGTTTTTCTGACAGCCGAAGCCGAGAAATTTTTTTTGAATAAATTTTACTTTCGGAAATCCACGACAGATTTCTTCCGTTTTGTCTGTGGAAAAAGAATCAACGACAATAATCTCATCGGCTATCTCATGAACGCTTCTGATACTTTTCTCAATGATTCTTTCTCCATTTAAAACAATATAACAGACTGATAACTTCATTAACGAAATTCTGTGATAGTTTTTTCAATGATTCTGACGCAGTCTAAAAGCTGCTCTTCTGTAATAACCAAAGGTGGTGCCAATCTGATGATATTTCCGTGGGTAGGTTTTGCAAGGAGACCGTTTTCTTTAAGCTGTAAACATAAATTCCAGGCGGTAGAGCTGTCCGGTGTGTCATTGATCAGGATCGCATTCAATAAACCTTTTCCTCTTACTTTGGTGATAAGGTCGTTCTTTTCAATAATCTTTTCAATTTCAGATCTGAAAAGCTGCCCAAGCTGTTCTGCTCTTTCAGATAGTTTTTCATCAGCTACTACATCCAATGCGGCTACGGCAACTGCACAGGCAATCGGGTTTCCACCAAATGTAGAACCGTGTTGTCCCGGTTTGATTACATGCATGATCTCGTCATTGGCCAATACTGCCGATACGGGATACATTCCTCCGGAAAGGGCCTTTCCTAAGATCAGGATATCCGGCTGTACATTTTCGTGGTGGCATGCAATCAGTTGTCCTGTTCTTGCAATACCGGTCTGAACTTCATCAGCAATGAAAAGTACATTGTGTTTTTTACAAAGCTCCGAAGCATTTTTCAAAAAGCCTTCGTCCGGTACATAAACTCCTGCTTCCCCCTGAATAGGTTCTACTAAGAATGCAGCGATATTTCCCGCTTCTCTGTTAAGTACTTCTTCTAAAGCTGCTGTATCATTATAAGGGATTTTGATGAATCCCGGTGTGAATGGACCGTAATTTTGGTTCGCATCAGGATCATTTGAGAACGAAACAATAGTAGTTGTTCTTCCGTGAAAGTTGTTTTCACAAACAATAATCTTAGCGGCGTTTTCTGAGATTCCTTTTACTTCGTAGCTCCATTTTCTGGCTATTTTTACAGCAGTTTCTACGGCTTCAGCTCCGGAATTCATAGGAAGAACCTTATCAAATCCAAAAAGAGTCGTGATTTTCTGCTCGTATTCGCCTAATTTTGAGTTGTAGAATGCTCTTGAAGTCAAGGCCAGTTTTTGAGCCTGATCTACTAAAGCGGCTACAATTTTCGGGTGGGAGTGCCCCTGGTTCACAGCAGAATATGCTGAAAGAAAGTCATAATATTTTTTGCCTTCCACATCCCATACAAAAACGCCTTCTCCGCGATCAAGAACTACCGGAAGAGGGTGATAGTTGTGTGCTCCATGTTTGTCTTCAAGGTCAATAAAATACTGTGAGTTTTTTGCTGTTGCTGCTGTTGACATATGTTTTGGTTTTCGACAAATTTAAGCATTATTAATGAGATGCATGAACAAAAACGTAATACAGTACACGACCATAATTCAAGTGTATTTTAAGCTATGTCTGGGGTGTTTTAGAAAATATTTCTTTTGGTGATCAGGTGAAGCAGGTTTTATATCTTTCGGGGAGAAGGATATTAATTTTTGATTACGATGTTGGAATTATCCGCAGTTGTGCTTTATATCATACTGCTTATTTCCCTGTATACGATCTGATCTCCGTTCCGCAGGATGAATTCTGCTTTCTTCTTTGTGTATTGCTTTTTGGGGGAGTTGTATTCCATTTGTATGGTAAGTTCAGCCTGATACTGTTCTGCTCTCTGAAGATACTTCCTGTTGAGCTCTTCTTTTATATGTTCTGGAGCAGTGCTTTCTGATCTGAAAAAAGCATCAAAGCCATATTCTCTCTGTTCAGCTGTGAGGTTTCCTCTACAGTCTATATTCCCGATTCCTTTGATATTCCAGCGGATGGATTCTTCACTGTCTCCGCCGTTGTCTGCATAAGAAGGAGCAAAAAGGAGCAGGTTCCAGAAAGGCTCTTTAAATTGATTCTGGTAATAGGTACTTTCATCTTCCAGTGCTGAAAGATAGAAATTCCTGAAGATTTCCGCATTCTGATATTTTTCCTGAATAGAAGCTGTTTTCTGTTTCCATTCTTCCACATACTTTTTATGATCTGCAGCACTGAGAAAACTGCCTTTTTCATCCACTTTTATGGATATTGGATAAGATTTTTCTTCCAGCTCATGAAGGATTTCCATAAAATGGTTTTCGGAGGGAAGGGGAACGTCTTCAGTCTTTTCAATCTGCCAGTTTTTGGTGCCATCTTCGTTTTCCGTTTCCTGTATGCTTACTTTACAGGAGGAATGGAAGCCTTTTGTTTCTGCAAAATGTACTTCCAGCAAATTTTCCACATGGTAGAGGTGGTTTCCTGATAAATATTTCTGAAAAGGTTGTACTCGGTTTTCTTCCATGCCGTTTTAATTTTTTACTTAGTGATCTTGTTAAGTGCCTGCATTTTTCCCAAATATCAATCCATAGTTCTTGTGTTCCTCAGGCTGATCCCGGAATATGATGTACAGAAATTGTATCTGTATTTTCTTTCGTTTTATAATGGTTGTGAGAACGAAAGCTGTTTCTCTATTCCATAATTTTTAGCAAAAAAAGACAGAACAGCATCCCTAATACGGGTGTACCATTCTGTCTGCTGTTTGTTGTGAATGTAAGAAATTACATTATTAAGAAGTAGGCCATTCTGCTTTATAAGAAGAATTACCAAGGTCGATAAGTTCTGCACTTACGATGAAGCTGATGTACATGCTGTTTTCATCTACTGCGTCAAAGTCTACTTCGTGCTGGATTACATATCCGTTTTCCCACTTCAAAGTAGTCAGTGTGCCTTCTTCGTGAGATTTGTTGAATGTTACTTCACCTGTTGTAGGCTTGTATTTTCCGTTAAGAAGACTTTCCAGAATGTCTGATTTTTCAGTTGCTTCTACTGTGATTTTGATCAATGCATTGGAAGGATCTGATGCTACTCTTCCTGATACGTCTGTAGAACGGGATACACTGTAGTTAAGTTTTAATAACTTCTGTCCTTCACCGCCGTTGAATTTTAGAATTCCTCTTGAATTTCTTTCTGCCATGATAAGTAAATTTTAATTGTTAATATTGTGTGATTTGTAGTTTTATATCACCAAAAATAGAAGTAATTATACGATCAAAAAAAGATTTTTGAATAAATTTAAAAAAGTGTCGTAATTCTGCGACTAACAAGTGTTAGGTTTTTATGTTTATTGAAAATCAGAGAATTATGAATTTTGATGGTAAGGATTTATGAAGTCCCGATGGAGTGGGAGGTACAGAAGATTGGTAGAAGACCGGCAGCTTTTTTTGACTGCTAAATCAAGAGTCGAAATATGGAGACATAAAAAAACTGCCTCATTTTGGGGCAGTTTTATATTGATTTGTAAATAATCTTAGTGATTATCATATTTTCTATCCATTACAAAATCCTCCATGAATTTTGTAGTGTAGTTTCCGGACAGATAATCTTCATTATCCATCAGTTGTCTGTGGAAAGGAATGGTTGTTTTTACTCCTTCAATATAGAATTCTTCCAATGCACGTCTCATTTTGGCAATAGCTTCCTCACGGGTCTGAGCCGTAGTGATAAGCTTAGCGATCATAGAGTCGTAGTTGGAGGGAATCGTATAACCGGAGTACACGTGAGTGTCCACTCTGATTCCGTGTCCGCCAGGGATGTTTAATCCTGTGATTTTTCCCGGAGATGGTCTGAAGTCAGCATATGGATCTTCAGCATTAATTCTGCACTCAATTGAATGTAGTTTAGGATAGTAGTTGATTCCTGAGATAGGGGTTCCTGCAGCAAGAAGAATCTGTTCTCTGATCAGGTCATAATCAATTACCTGTTCAGTAATCGGGTGTTCTACCTGGATTCTTGTATTCATTTCCATGAAATAGAAATTTCTGTGCTTGTCTACAAGGAATTCAATAGTTCCTACTCCTTCATATCCAATGAATTCTGCGGCTTTTACAGCGGCTGCACCCATTTTCTCACGAAGCTCGTCTGTCATGAAAGGGGAAGGTGTTTCTTCCGTCAGTTTCTGGTTTCTTCTCTGTACAGAGCAGTCTCTTTCAGAAAGGTGGCATGCTTTTCCGTATTGGTCACCGGCAACCTGAATCTCAATATGTCTAGGCTCTTCAATCAGTTTTTCCATATACATTCCTCCGTTTCCGAAGGCTGCTACAGCTTCCTGAATGGCAGATTCCCAGTGATCTTTAAGGTCCTCAGCTTTCCATACGGCTCTCATTCCTTTTCCACCACCACCTGCAGTCGCTTTGATCATTACAGGATATCCTGTTTCTTCAGCTACTTTTACAGCATGTTCGTAAGACTCTATCAGTCCGTCTGAACCCGGTACACATGGCACTCCTGCTGCTTTCATGGTTGCTTTGGCATTGGCTTTATCCCCCATTTTTTCAATCTGCTCCGGAGAAGCACCAATGAACTTGATGTTGTTTTTCTGGCAGATTCCTGAGAAATTAGCATTTTCAGAAAGGAATCCGTAACCCGGATGGATAGCATCAGCATTGGTAATTTCTGCTGCAGCAATAATGTTAGGGATTTTAAGATATGAGTCTTTACTCATAGCAGGACCAATACATACCGCTTCATCAGCAAATCTTACGTGAAGACTGTCTTTGTCTGCAGTAGAGTATACCGCAACGGTTTTGATTCCCATTTCTTTGCAGGTACGTAAGATACGCATTGCAATTTCGCCACGATTGGCTATTAATATTTTTTTGAACATCTTCTTCAATTTGAAAATTAGATAATTTGAAAATTAGATAATGTTATTTTGAATGCAGAATAAAGTCTAACATCTAATGTCTAACATCTAACTTCTAAATTAAGATGGATCTACTAAGAATAAAGGCTGATCGTATTCTACCGGAGTAGCATCATCTACAAGGATCTTCACGATTTTTCCGCTGATTTCAGAATCGATCTGGTTGAATAACTTCATTGCTTCAATTACACAAACTATTTTCCCTACAGAAACTTCATCACCTACGTTTACGAATACATCTTTATCTGGAGATGGCTTTCTGTAGAAAGTACCAATCATTGGAGATTTAATAACCACATACTTGCTGTCATCAGATGCTGCTTCAGCTTTTTCAGCCGGAGCTGCCGCTGGAGTTGCTGCTGCTACAGGAGCCGGAGCTGCTGCCTGAGGAGCTGTATGATAAACCGCTGGCTGTGCATAAACCGCATCGCTACCTGCTAATGGAGTTTTGATGGTGATTTCGAAATCTTTAGTTTTGTATTTTACTTCTGAAACTTCAGCCTTAGATACAAACTTGATAAGATTTTGTATGTCTTTAATGTCCATAAATTTGATATTTGATTTTGTTCCAAAGATACCAAAAAAACATAAAAAACAACAAAAAACCGCCCAATTTTATCAAAATTGGGCGGTTTTTGTATTAAAATAAGGCTTTTTCAGTGAAAAGCGACTCTTAGTTTTCTTCTGTAGTTGCTACTTCTTTTTCCAATACTACTTTACCTCTGTAGTACAATTTTCCTTCATGCCAGTGAGCTCTGTGGTAAAGGTGAAGTTCACCAGTTGTTGCATCTTTCGCTAATTGAGGAACTACTGCTTTATAATGAGTTCTTCTCTTATCTCTTCTTGTGGACGACTGTCTTCTCTTAGGATGTGCCATTTTGAATAACTTTTTTAATTGATGAGCGATGAGATTCATCATCTCATCATATTTAAATTATTTTATTTAATTATTGTCTTTTAACTTTCTCAGTGCGTCCCATCTCGGGTCGCTTTCATGTTCTTCATCTTCCGGTTCCTCAATATCTTTTGGACTGAACCTGTTCAGAATTTCCAGATCTTCATCGCTTACGTTCGGTGAAAGTTTTTTCATCGGTATAGAAAGCTGTACGTTTTCATAGATAAGCTGTGCCACATTGAAGGCATGATCTGAGGCTGGAATGGTAATGACATCTTCATTGCTGTCATCATATTCTTCACCAAAATTCACCAGAATCTTGATTTCGTTTTCAATAGGATAGCTGAATTCTTCATTCGTGATATCACAAACGAGATCAACAGTTCCGTTTACTTTAATCTCAAATTCTAAAAAGGTAGTATGCTTTTCAAGAAAAACATCTGCTGTTATTTTAGGATTTGTAAATTCCTGTTCAGTGTCAAATAATTGAAAGAACGTTTTATCTATCTCAAATTTGAACACGTGCTTTCCGTTTTTGAGCCCGGAAAAGCTTACGTCATAGTTTCTTAACTTGTCCATAAAATGAGTGTGCAAAAATATGCAATTTTTTTATAATAACAAATAAATTCCATAACAAATTAATTTAAAATTTGTTTTCTAGGGTTATGCTTCCTGTTCATCAGGCAGATCTTCATCTACTCCGTTGTCCACAGCCATTTTTCTAGGCTGCATTCTGTTGTTCATCAGATCGTTATATTCACTTCTGTTTTTGAAAATCTTAATAGCGGTGAAAATAGCTTCTGTAAAACTTTGAGCATCAGCGATGTTTTTTCCGGCAATATCATAGGCAACTCCATGGTCCGGAGAAGTTCTGATGAACGGAAGTCCGGCTGTGTAATTCACACCTTCCTCATAAGCTAAAGTTTTAAAAGGAGCCAGCCCCTGATCATGATACATCGCTAAAACAGCATCAAAGTTTCTGTATTTTCCAGGCTGGAAGAAACTGTCTGCCGGGTAAGGCCCAAAAGTAAGCACTCCATTGTCTGAAAGCTCTTTTATGGCAGGTTCTATAATCTCAATTTCTTCTTTTCCGATGACGCCTCCGTCTCCTGCATGAGGATTCAGTCCCAATACCGCAATTTTAGGTTTCTGGATACAGAAATCTTCAATCAGGGTCTGGTTCAGCGCTCTGATCTGCTTTTTTATTTTTTCTTTGGAAATATTTTCTGCAACGTTGGCAATCGGGATGTGGTGGGTGGAAACGGCAACCTTCAAATCTTCAGTTACCAGGAACATTAATCCTTTTTTACTGAACTTTTCTTCAAAATATCCCGTGTGCCCGGCATGTTTAAAGCCCATTTTTACCATTTCATCCTTATTGATTGGTGCGGTTACAAGCACATCAATATCCCCTTTCATCAAAGCTTCCGTAGCCAGTTCCAGAGAGTCGATGGCCATTTTTGTGGATTCTTCAGTTGGAACACCCAATTCTACGTTGACGTTATCTTTGGTTAAGTTCACCATATTAAGTTTTCCTGCCTGAGCCTGGGATGCTTCATTCACATAGTTGAAATTCAGATTCAGCTTGAAAATATTTTTCTGGAAGGTAAATAACTTTCCCGAGCCAAAAATTACCGGAGTGAAAAAATCCGTAATGGTTTTGTCTGTCAGAGACTTCATGATGATCTCCGGACCAATGCCGTTAAAATCACCTATTGAAATTCCTACTCGTACTTTATGGTTTTTTGGGCTCATTTTGATTATCTTTGAACATTATAATTTACAAATTTAGCAAAAAATAATATGTTCACAGGAATTATTGAAGCAGTTGGCGTTATTGAAAAGATTGAAGAAAAAGGAAGCAACATAGATTTCACCCTAACATGTCCTTTTACTAACGAACTGAAAATAGATCAGAGTCTTGCTCATAACGGATGCTGCCTGACCGTAGTTGAGATTAAAGGGGATCATTATGTAGTAACAGCCATCAATGAAACATTAGAAAAAACCAATCTTGGAAAATGGGAGGTAGGTTCCGTTGTCAACCTTGAAAGATGTATGAAAATGGATGGAAGACTGGATGGACATATTGTACAGGGACATGTGGATAAAACCGGGGAAGTATCGGGAATCGAAAATAAAGACGGAAGCTATTTTATTACGATAAAATATGAAGATGGAGGTAGCTTTGTAACGGTTCCGCAAGGTTCAATTACGGTAAACGGAATCAGTCTTACCGTGGCAAAAAGTGAAGATACACAGTTCTCAGTGGCTATTATTCCTTACACGTGGGAGTTCACCAATATGCAGCATCTTAAAATCGGAGATAAAGTTAATTTAGAATTTGATATTATTGGTAAGTATATTGCTAGGTTAATTAAAAAGTAGGATGCCGATTAATAAATATAAAGGATATAGTTTAAGAAACCGGGTGTTTTTCGGTTTCTTGCTTGTATGTTTTTTAAGTGTTGTTGCTACCTCACTCGTTCCCTATTTTGTTTTAAGGAATAACTCTATGCAGCAGAGTAATATCGATATGCAGGAGAAAACCAATGCCGTAATGAGGTATCTGGATTATGCGGTCAGCAGAACGCTTGTGAAAACCGAAGATCTGCCGCAGGTATTGGGGAATAAAATTTTTGAAATAGCCGATATCAACCAGCATGATATTGTTATCTATGATCTGAAAGGAAGTTATCTTCTTTCCAACAAAGATGAAAGTCTTATTGATCAGAAAACGATCCCCATCAATATTGTTAATAAAATTCTGGCTACCGATTCCAGGGTTGATATCAAAGGGTACGACAAAACCAAAGATGCAGGCCGTACCTCGTCTTATCTCCTTTTAAAAAATAATGAACTGGAGCCTGTAGGAATTGTATACATTCCTTTGTATCACAATGAATCTGCCTATCTTGATGTACTTCATCAGTATGTAAAATATATTCTTCTGGTCGATATTTTCCTTATCTTATTCAGCATCTGGATCAGTTGGGTGACTTCTAACAGTCTTGCGAAGAATATCACTAAATTTTCAGATATGATTACACGTATTACATTGTTTGAAAATGAAATGCGTCCCATCAGATACTATAAAAATGACGAGCTTAATGCTTTGGCAAGAGCTTATAACAGGATGATCCTGCAGATTCAGGACCAGAAAGAAAGACTTCGTTTCAAAGCATCCGAAGAGGCCTGGAGAGAAATGGCAAAACAGGTGGCGCATGAGGTTAAGAACCCGCTTACCCCAATGAAGCTGACCATCCAGAATTTTGAAAGGAAATTTGATCCGGAAGATCCGAATATCAAAGAAAGGGTAAAACAGATGAGTAAAACCATGGTAGATCAGATCGATCTGATTGCAACGGTTGCTTCAGCTTTCTCCGAATTTGCAAAACTCCCTGAGAAAAACAACGAAGTCATCAATCTGAATACCGAAGTGGAAGATATTCTGCGTGTCTTTAATGACGACAGTATTTTCATGCATTCCAATAAATCCAATATTATGATCAATATGGACAGGATTTACCTTTCCAGGATCATCACCAATCTTGTGACCAATGCGAAGCAGGCTCAAAGTGATCAGCGTAAACTGATCATCAATGTAGATGTAGAACAACATCAGAGAAGGGTCATGATTTCCGTACAGGATAACGGGATAGGGATTTCGGAAAATATGTACGAAAGGATATTTGAGCCTAATTTTACCTCTAAAAACAGTGGGATGGGACTTGGTCTTTCCATGGTAAGAAAAATGATTGAGGATTATAAAGGAGAGATTGCCGTAAGATCTGAAGTAGGGAAGGGATCTACGTTTACCATTACATTGCCTACGAATTTATAGTGAAGCCTTTTACATTTAAACATTTCGAAATTCAGCAGTCAAAAGACGTCTTCCGCGTGGGTACAGACGGAGTTCTGCTTGGTACATTATGTAATGTTGAAAATGCTTCGGGTGTTCTGGAAGTGGGTACAGGAACAGGACTGATCTCATTAATGCTGGCGCAGAGAAACAGCCATGCTTCTTTTCTGGGTCTGGATATCAATGGAGAAGCTGCGCTACTCACCAAAACAAACTTTGAACATTCTCCTTTTTCGTCAAGACTGAAAAGTATCCACCAGGATCTTAAAACTTTTGAAACGGATAGAAAGTTTGATCTGATTGTTTCAAATCCTCCGTACTTTGAAGAATCGGGTTCGGATAAAGATAAAATTGCCCGCCAGACAGTGGAGCTTAATTTCCTGCAGCTTATCTCGGCTTCTGCTGAGTTGCTTTCTGATCAAGGTATTTTATCGGTGATTATTCCTGCGGAAGCGGGGGAGGATTTTACGGAAATAGCCTTGCAGAACAGTTTATTTCTCAAAAGAAAAGTAAACATCCAGGGCATTGCAGGCTCAAAAACGAAAAGATTAGTTCTGGAGTTTTCTTTGCTGGAAAATTCACCGGAAATCTCTGATTTTGTCATAGAAAAAAGTCCGAGACAATACTCGGACCAATATCTTGAACTCACTAAAGAGTTTCATGTTTTTAAAGAATTTAGAAACTAGAGATTAGAAGTCAGAAGATTCTGAACTTTTAATCTTTTCATTTTTATTCAAATAATTCTGCGGTATCCAGTACGGAAACTTTTCCGTCTTCACATCTGATGGCTTCACCCGGGAAGTTCTGAATCATGTGATAGTCATGGGTTGCCATTACTACAGCAGCGCCGTTTTCAAGAGCTACCTGCTTCAGAAGGGTCATAATTTCGTTGGATGTTTCCGGATCCAGGTTTCCTGTAGGCTCATCGGCAAGGATAAGGTCAGGATGGTTTAGTAAAGCTCTGGCAATAGCCACACGCTGCTGCTCACCACCGGAAAGTTCATGAGGCATTTTGTGTTTTTTGCTTTTCATGTTTACGCTTCCCAAAACTTCATTGATGCGGTCTTCCATTTTTATTTTATCGTTCCAGCCTGTAGCTTCAAGAACGAATTTTAGATTTTTCTCAACCGTTCTGTCGGACAATAACTGGAAATCCTGAAATACGATTCCTAATTTTCTTCTCAGATTAGGAATATCTGAAGGTCTCAGTTTGGCAAGTTCAAAGCCTACTACAGCTCCGTGCCCTGATGCTAAAGGAATGTGTCCGTAAAGTGTTTTCAGAAGGGAACTTTTTCCGGAACCTGTCTTTCCGATAAGGTAACAGAATCTGCCTTTCTTGATGTTTAGATTAACATCAGTAAGAACAGTAAAGTTTTTTTGCGCAATTTTTGCGTGCTGTAAGCTTATAATATTATCTCCTGAGATATTGGTATGCGGCATAATTCAATTTTATCGTACAATTTCTGAAATATTTTTTCAGATCTTAAAAATAGAAAAAAGAAGCTTAAAAAAGGTAAACTTTGGGAAATTTTAACAACAAAAAATGCCTGAAAAACTTCTTTTCAAGCATGATTTGTATATGATAATTCGAGATATTATCTCTTAGCGCGTGAAGCACTAACAGTTAAACTCTTTCTGCCTTTAGCTCTTCTTGCTGCCAAAACTCTTCTCCCGTTTGGCGTAGACATTCTTTCTCTGAAACCGTGCTTGTTTCTTTTCTTTCTCTCTGATGGTTGGAATGTTCTTTTACTCATTACTATATATTTAAATCGTAATTAATCTATTAATTTTCAGGTTGCAAAGATATAGAAATTTTTAAAAGTTACAAACTTTACTAATCTTTTTTTAGAAATTATTTGAAATGTTTTTTATTCAATACTTGATAAACCATAACTGGAAATGAAATTCCGCGTTCAGAAATAATATTGAAATGATTTATTTAAAAGCTCTATCTTTGGAAACTCAAATTTAAAGAAAAATAAACACACGATGTTTACACCAGCAGAACTTTCAGATATCAAGACGTTACTTACGCCTGAAAACAATATAGTTATTCTTACTCATTATAATCCTGATGGAGATGCTATAGGTTCCAGTCTCGGGCTGAAACATTATCTGAAAGCAAAAGGAATTTCTGCAGAAGTGATTGTTCCCAACGATTTTCCCAAGTTCCTGAAATGGATGCCGGAATCTAAAAAAGTGATTATCGGAGAATATAAAAGAAAGTATGCATCTGATCTGATTAACGGGGCGGATGTGATTTTCTGTCTTGATTTCAATTCTCCTTCAAGAATAGGAATATTGGGCGACTGGCTTACGAAGGCCACGGCTAAAAAAATTCTGATCGACCACCACCAGCAGCCGGAAGCATTTGATTTTGTATATTCTGATACGATAATTCCTGCCACTTCCCAGATGATTTATCATTTTATAGAAGCCATGGAGGATGAATCTTTGGTCAATCAGGATATCGCGGAGTGTCTTTATACCGGAATTATGACGGATACAGGAGGCTTCCGTTTCCGTTCCACGAGTGCAACCACACACAGGATTATTGCCAATTTAATCGAAAACGGAGCTGATCCTTCAATAATCACTTCAAATACCTGGGACACGAATACGGTTTCCCGCCTTCATCTTCTCGCTCTTGTTTTGGGAAGAATAGAAGTAGTGAATGATGGTAAAGTAGCCATATTGTCTCTTACAAGAAATGAATTAAAAGAATTTGGTTTCCAGAAAGGCGATACGGAAGGTTTTGTGAACTACGGATTAAGCATTGCAGGTGTAAAAATGGCGGCATTCTTCATGGAAGATCTGTATGATGATTTTATTAAAATTTCTTTCAGAAGTAAAGATGATGTGGATGTGAACCAGTTTTCCAGAAAGCACTTTAACGGAGGCGGACATATCAATGCCGCTGGTGGAAAATCTTATGGCTCTTTAGAGAATACGATTGAAGATTTTAAACGATTTGTAGAAAGTTAGAAATTTATTAAATCGTAAAGATTTGTTTGATAGTTTGTTTTATATATAAATTTATTGTACTTTGGGTACTAAATTAATGATAAAACAAATTATTTCATGAAAACAAAACTACTCGCGTTGTTGTGCGCTTTACCTATTGCTGCACATGCACAATTTTTTCAAAATTTCGATGCCGGCACTACTACTCCTGCCGGATGGAGTGTAATTAACGGAGGAGATACCAATGGATTTATTTTTGGTCCGGGAGCTCCGAGAAGTACCTATTCCCTGCCCAATGCTGCGCAGATCAATTACAGTACGGCTGCTCACGATGATTTTTTAGTGACTCCAGCCATTACTGTCGTAGCTGGGGTGAATGACAGACTAACCTATTTTGTAAAGAACCAAGATCCTAACTATGTTGAAAACTATGCTGTTAAATTGTCCACTACGACTGCTACTGCAGCTGCGTTTACCACTGTACTGACCGCAAACGCGCCAGCTCCGAGCAAATGGACCTTCTTTTCTGTAGATCTTTCCGCTTATGTAGGGCAGACGGTATATGTAGGCTTCCAGGCCACTTCTACAGACATGTTCAGATTATTGTTTGATGATATTTCAACTGATACTGCACCTACCGTAGTACCTAACTGTGTTGCGTCTTTAGTTTCGCCTGCTAATGGGGCTACCGGGGTGAATCCTAATGCAGCCACATTAACATGGACTGCACCAGCTTCCGGAGGAAAAGTTGATAGCTATGATGTATATCTGGATACCAACTCTAATCCAACAACGCTGGTAGCAAGCAATTATTTATTTGCTGATTTTTCTAACCTGCTTGGAAATACAACGTATTACTGGAAAGTTGTAGCTAAAAATGCGGCAGGCGTTGCTGTGGGATGTCAGACTTCCAGCTTTACGACCAGAGATGCATTTGCTCCTTACTGTTCTGGAAACCTTAGGTTTACAGATGGGGTGGAACCTATCACTTCTGTGCAGTTGAGAAATATGACGAATACTTCTTCAGAAGTGTTAACAAGCCCGGCTCATGAAAACTTTACAGATAAAAATGTATCTGTGGAACAGGGAGCCACGTATCCGATAACTTTCAAAGGAAACACGGACGGAAATAGTACCAATAGATTTATAGTATATATAGACTGGAACCAGGATGGGGATTTTGCGGATACAGGAGAAGCGTTCTTTGGAACGGCTGCTACAGCAGTTACACTGGTGAATTCTACAGGTGTTGATGCCAAAACGGCAACCGGAAATATTGTGGTTCCTGCTACGGCTACATTAGGAAAAACAAGAATGAGAGTGAAGAAGAACTTTGGAAGCACTATATATTTAAGTCCATGTTATTCTTCAGGAACTTCACTTACCTCAACTTCAGGAACAGCTGGTTATGGGCAGGCTGAAGATTACCTCATTACTATTGTTCCAGCCGGAACATTGGCCGTAAATGAAACCAATGCTCAGGCAAAATTAGCAGTATATCCGAATCCGATGAAAGATGTTTTAAATATTTCAACATCAGGCAGAAAAGTAACAGAAGTAACATTCTACTCTGCTGAAGGAAGATTGGTTAAATCTGTTAAGGAAAATGTATCTGTAATCCAGACTGGTGATTTGAAATCAGGGGTATATCTTGTAAAAGTTAAAACAGAAGATTCCGAACAGACATTTAAGGTAATTAAAGAATAATACAATTTTAAATAATCTATTATAAAAGGCTCTCGTTTTGGGAGCCTTTTATATATCCTTTCTCCTCCAGTTCTTCACAAGTATAATCATATACTTCCTGGAACATAGCATCCAGATTTTTCTTACTGAACAAACTGAATTTCGTCATTTTAGGAGGATCTAAGAAAATATCACAGGATTTTACTTTAGAATAAACCGATTTAGCAATGGCTAAATGGAGAATCCTGTCAAATTCTTTCATCAGGCTCATTTTCTTTAATTCGTCATAGCTTATTGAATTAACGTGTGAAGCGATGAGAAAGTCACATTTGTTAATAATAGGTTCAATGGGAAGGTTGTCCAGAACACCTCCGTCAACATATATTTTTTCACCTATTCTTACAGGCGGGAGAATAAAAGGAACGCTTGATGAAGCCAGAAGAGGACTGAAAAGCTCTCCTTCCGAGAAGAAATCTACAATTCCATGAGTCATTTCCGTAGCCGTAACGTAAACCGGAATTTTTAAGATCTTAAAATCATTCTCAGGAAAATGATCATTGAACAGCTTTAAAATAAAATTAGAGCTGAAGATCCCATTTTTAGAAAGCTTCAGGTAAGATCTGGAGAAGAATGTAGTGTTTCTTACGATATCCATCATCTCGTCCGGTGATTTTCCGAAAGAATAGAATGCCCCGACAATGGAGCCTGCGCTGGTTCCTGAGATAATATGCGGCTTCAGATTGTATTCTTCCAGCGCTTTCAATACTGCAATATGGGCTATTCCACGCATTCCTCCACCGGAAAGCGTAAGGCCGATGACCGGCGGTTTCTTTTTTTTGAAAGAGAATAAACCCATTGAGATAATTATTCCTTACTAAGATACAAGAATTTTTGATACGAAGCAGCTGAGATGCGTCATAGCAAAAGCTTTTAAAGCACTAATTTTTTTGGAAGATTGTGAAGAAGTTCCGTATTGATAATCTCGGCACAGATACCCGGTTTTTCCCAGTGTCCGTTGTGCCCGCAATCCAGAATATACGATTTGATATTCGTTCTGTCCGGAAGATGTTTGATCATGGTATCTGTCTTTACAGCATTGTCATGTTTTCCGGCCAAAACTAAAATTTTAGCTTCAAGATTTTCCATGATATGCTTTTTATCTGTTCTTGCCACCATTCCTTTTACACAGGCCAGTGCTCCCAGATTATTGGTAGAAAGGGCTGTTTCGAGAGCTATTTCAATTTTACCTTCAAGGATATCCCTCTCATTGGGGTTGAAAAGATTCGGTATTCCGGCTCTGACATAATGGGCAAAGGCATCTTTGATAATTCTGTAGCTTTTGATCCGCTGCTGTTTCTTTTCTTCATCATCTGCAAAATAAGTGGAGAAAAACAGAGTAAGACTTTTAAGGGTTTCAGGATATTTTTCTGCAAAGGCCAGCGAGGTGTAGCCACCCATAGAATGACCCAGCAAATGGACTTTGCTCAGTTTTTCATGATCTAGGACCTTTTTTACTTCATCAGCCATAAGTTCCATCGTGTGGACTTCTGCTAGAATGTCGGACTGTCCATGGCCGGGAAGATCTATTTTCAGGAGGGAGAAATTCTCGGAGAGATGAGGTTCCATATCCTTCCAGATAGAAAGGGTTTCCATAAAACCGTGAAGCAGTACCAGGGTTTCTTTCCCTTTTCCTTTTCTTTCGAAGTTCAGCATAATCTTAGATGTTTCTTCAAATTTAAATAAAAAAAGAGCATTGTAAAAATGCTCCTTTGTATTATTGGGTAAGTTCAGTGTAAACTTTCTCTTCCCAGGGTTTTATATCTGTAATGCCATATCTTTCTTTTTTAGAGATCGCAATATTATCCAGAATATCTACGAAGTTTTTGTAGTTGGCATCATCGGTTGGTTTTACAATCACGGTGAAGTTTTCAGGTACCGGAGCTTTTTTATAAGCTTCAGAAATGATTTTTGAAATTTTCACACCGCTGAAATCCGTCTCTTTCAGATTTTCTGAATTGAGATCCGTCTCATTGCTCTGGTGGTAAAATACCCTGTTGTCTTTTCCCAGGATAAATGTAACTTGATTTCTTTGGTCTACGACAGGTCCACTTGGAGGTGTTCCTTTTGCCGGAAGCCCCAGATCCATCACATTAGGTTTTGTAAAATTGGTGGTGAACATAAAGAAGGTGATCAGCAGGAATCCCAGATCCACCATCGGGGTCATGTCTACTCTGATTAATTTTTTCTTTTGTTTGCCTCCCTGTTTTTCTTGTGCAATTACTTCAGCCATAACTCATAATTTTAAATGTTAAACGAATTTTAATAAAGACTGAACTTTTGATCTTTATTTAGAGGAATCCATACAAAGTTTATACCTTAATTTAGTAATTGATAATTATTTTGAAAAATATTTGAATTTTAACATTTGAATTACTGTGGTGGTTTTTTATTCTCTATTATTTTTTGAAATTTTAAGATAATTCTGTTATTTGCTGATGATGAGTTTTTCGGATAAAATGATTTCATCCTTATAAAATACCTGAATGAGATAGGTGCCGTTGGTAAATGCTCTGACATCTATTGCCGCCTTTTGTTCACTGTATTTCCGGGTAAATAATTTCCTTCCGGACATATCGGAAATACTGATTGTTGTTTCACCAGGCAAAGGACTGATATACACAAAATCTTTTCCGGGATTTGGATAGATATGAGGCTTATTCATAAGTTGAGATTCCGCAGTACTTAATTGGGCGGAGCTTAATTTGACGATCCAGGCGTCACTGTTTCCGTAGTATCCCGTAATGTTTCCGTTTGCAGAAAACCCCATACCTGCGAGTATATACCCGCCATCAGCGGTCTGTTGAATGGAATAGGCTTCATCATAATCACTCCCACCCAATGATTTCTGCCATTGTATGTTCCCTGAAGGATCTAATTTCAGGATCCAGTAATCAAAACCTCCATGATTTCCCGTAACATCTCCGTCAAAAGAAGAAGTTCCCCCTGCTACAATATATCCTCCGTCAGATGTTTGTTGGGTAGAGAAAGGGTGATCGCCGCCGCTGCCCCCATAATATCTTTGCCATAATGTGTTTCCGTTAGCATCTAATTTTGCCACACAATAATTGGATACTCCGAAAACTGTAGGAATTTCAGAGTTTACAGAATTAGATAAGCCGGCAACAATATATGCTCCCTCTGATGTTTGTTGGATAGACTGTGCAGAATCAGCGAGATTACCCACCAATGTCTTTTCCCATTGTATAGTTCCTGAGGCATCTAATTTAACGATCCAAAAATCTTCGTTTCCATGATTTATACTAACATCTCCATTGGTAGAACTGGCAGCCCCTGCCATAATGTATCCTCCGTCGGAAGTCTGTTGGATTGAATTGGCCCTCTCGTAAGAACTTCCACCCAGTGATTTCTGCCACTGCATGGTTCCTGATGTATCTAATTTTACGATCCAGCAATCGGAAATCCCATGATTCCCTGTAACATCCCCGTCGGTAGAATAAGACTCTCCGGCAATAATATACCCTCCGTCAGAAGTTTGCTGAACGGAGTTGGCTACATCTTCTTTACTGCCACCCAATGATTTTTGCCATTGTAAGTTTCCTGAGGCATCTAATTTCACAATCCAGTAATCGGCATTTCCATGATTTCCAGTAACATCCCCGTCGGTAGAAAAAGACTGTCCGGCAATGATATATCCTCCATCAGAAGTTTGCTGAATAGAATTTGAACTCTCATAAAGAGTTCCTCCCAGTGATTTCTGCCATTGTATCATTCCTGAAGGATCCAGCTTTACAATCCAGTAATCTTGATATCCATTGCTTCCATGATTTCCAGTAACATCTCCGTCGGTAGAAGAAGATTCTCCAGCCATAATATATCCTCCATCAAAAGTTTGCCGAATAGATTTTGCGAGATCTCCATTACTTCCGCCCAATGATTTCTGCCATTGTATAGCAGGTGCGGTCTGCGCTGGCATAAAGGAGTACATGATTAGGGAAAATAAAAAAGTAAATTTGAAATAGTTCATATGTAATTGTAATTGAGTGGCTCAGGGTGTAATTTAATAAAAAAAAGGAAGTATTCTCAAATGAATTAGTAAGTGTGGATATTTTTCTAATAAGTGCACAAAAAAGCCCTATCAAAATCAATTGATAAGGCTTTATGATGTTGAGATTAAATCTTACTTTATTGTTTTGTAATAATTAACACCACATTCCAGGAACTTTTTGAAATCCTCTTTCGGCATATATCCGGACACAGGAGTGTTGATTACTTTTCCATCCGGTGTGATCAGAACGTAGTGCGGCTGGGAATTGTTATTGAAATTCACCTGCTGGAATAAGCTCCATCGGTCACCGATTGTTTTAACCTTTTTAATCTGCCCGTCACCAAGATCTATTTTCGTTTTCTGGTCTTCAGGAAGCTCTTCTTTATCATCTACATATAAAGAAGCGAGTACTACATCATTTTGAAGGATCGGTAAGATATCCGGCTCACTCCATACGAATTCCTCCATTTTCCGGCAGTTTTC
>NZ_LFND01000006.1 GCF_001045465.1 Chryseobacterium angstadtii | reverse complement strand
CACAAAAGTTTTTAACACTGTGGTTTTTTAAGCTTAAAGCTTCATGTATAAAAAGCTCACATATGTTCTTAAAAAATCAAAGATTCTTTACCGGATAATTACCCATAAACATCTGTGAAAATCTGTGCAATCCGTGGTCAAAAAAGTATCAACCACAAAAGTCACAAAAGCATTGAATACTTTATTTTTAAGATGAAAACTTAATGTATAAAAAGTTCACATAAGTTCTTAAAAAATCAAAGATTCTTTACTGGATAATTACCCATAAACATCTGTGGAAATTTGTGTAATCTGTGGTTAAAACAAATAACTGTTCACAAAACTTTTCATCTACAGAATTCCTGTGAGCAATATCATGCTTAATAACCCCAATAATATCACCCTATTTTCGTAAATTTTAAATAAAATAATGCGTATGTTCTGGCCCGATACCATCACTAAGAAATTCAACGTACAATATCCTGTAATTCAGGCTCCGATGTTTGGGGTAAGTACCCCGAGAATGACTGCCGCCGCCGCAAAAGCAGGATGCCTGGGTTCACTGGCACTGGCTGATCTTTCTGCAGATCAATGTGTGGAACTTATCCGGGAAACCAAAAAACTGACGGATCAGCATTTTGCAGCCAATATTTTCGTTCATCATATTCCTGAGATAACGTATGCTTTGAGGGAAAAGTTTGTAAAAGCGAAACTATACATCACCCAATTGGCGAAAGAACACCATCTTGAAGTAAATCTTCCTGATCTCGAAGATATTAAAGTAAATACGTATCATGAACAGGTAGATGCTCTAATTCAGGAAGGATGTAAAATACTGAGCTTTACTTTTGGAAATCTGGATGATAAAACCATACAAAAGCTGAAAGAAAACGGAGTAACTCTCATAGGAACGTGTACTTCGTTGGAAGAAGCTCTGATTCTGGAAAAATCTGGAATTGATATTATTTGTGTGCAGGGAATTGAAGCCGGAGGACACCGGGGAACTTTTGATGCCGAAAATATTCCCATGATTGGAGGACTGACTCTATTTTCAGAGGTATATCAACATGTAAAGGTACCGCTGATCTATGCAGGAGGAATTTTTAACGGAAGAACGGTAAGAGCAGCCAAAGAGCTCGGCGCTAGTGGATTCCAGGTGGGAAGCATGCTACTGGCATCAGAGGAAAGCGGATTGCAGCCATTTGAAAAAGAAAGACTTCAATCCGTAACTGAAAAAGATATTATGCTGACAAGAAGCTTTTCAGGAAGGTATGCCAGAGGAATCAGAAATCAATTTATCGAAAGCCTTGAAAATTCAGATTTTATCATGCCATATCCTTATCAGAACAAACTGACCAATGAATTACGCAGAATTTCCAAGACGCTCCAGAATACAGATTTTGTAAGCATCTGGGCAGGACAATCCATCCATCAGTACAGTAATGGGTCTACAGAAGACATTCTGCGAAATCTTATCACTGAAACGGAAAGTATTTAATTGAAATTAGCTTAATTTTGCCAACTTTAAAAGGTTTAAAAACTTAATTATGAAAAAAATATTTCTACCCCTGGTACTTTCGGCTATGATAGGCTGCAGCGACCACAATGATGAGAAGGAAAATGATCAGCGTACGATGATCGGAGTATGGAAACTGGGCAAGGTAGAGGCTTATAAATCTTCTACAAAGCAAACCGAAACCCATATTGCGACAGGCTGCAGTGCAGAAAGTACCCATGAATTCAGACAGGGAGAAATGACTACGGTGAATTATATTCAGCACAATGATACCTGTGCTCCCGATGAAACAGTCACCAGAAAATATACTTATGATAAAAAAACTCAAAAGTTCTGGTACGAAGGAGAATATGATTATCCTTATATTGTTTCCCAGCTAACATCCACTCAAATGATTATGGAAAGCCATGTAGAAGATATTGATGATGACGGAATTAATGATGTGATTAAATATTATTTTCAGAGAATTAAATAACCTGAGAGTTCAAGTTAAGACATTTCAGTTTTTATCATGATGTAAGTAGGTCAGAAGCTTGAAGAGGGAAGTTATTGAAGTCCAAAGATAGAAATACAGGGTATTTAAAACTACTTCAATAGATCATAAAAGAAATTGTTAAATACTTACCATCCAATAGTAACTTCCATCCTCCATCTTCCCATCTTTTAATCTTAATTTCTTGCCCTGAATTCAGGTTAAATAAAAATAAAAAAACTCCTTTCAGACAATTTGAAAGGAGTTTTATTTTATATACAGAAAACCGTAATAGGTTTCTTGTCAAATTATTTCGTCAGATCAAGACCACCGAAATTTCCTGAACTCATCATCAGGAAAACACCGTCTGTCTTGTCTAAAGTTTCCCAATACGCATGAAGATCTTCCGCATTGGTGAATACCCTTAAAGTATCATTTTTAAATTTTTCTTTGATCAGTTCCGGAGAAATAGGGTCCATTCTTTTGATCTTTAAAGCATCTTCGGAATAGAAAACTACCGCTTCATCCAGCCCGTCCATCGCATGGTCATATTGCTCTAAAAAGACAGGATTCAAGCTTGAATAGGTATGAAGTTCAAGGAAACCGTATTTCTTTTCCTTTTTAAACTGCTCCTGGAAAGCTTTTACCGTTGCTTTTACTTTGCTTGGGGCATGGGCAAAATCTTTATAAAGAATTCCCTTATCTTCTCTTTCTACTTTCTCAAGACGTTTTGAAGCTCCTTTAAAGCTCATAATGGCTTCATAGAAATCTTCATCCATAATCCCCAGGGTCTGGCAGATATGTCTTGCCCCTTCCATATTCAGCAGATTGTGCGCACCAAAAACAGAAAGCGGAACATCTCCCATTTCGGTTTTTAAATACACCTTTCCGTTGCTGATTTCATATTCGGGAGTTTTGTAAGGAATTTTTCTGAAATAGTTTTCAGCAGCTTCCACCACTTTTACGACTTCGGCATCTTCTTCGTTGTACACCAAAACTCCGCCCGGAGTGATGCTGGCAACAAATCTTCTGAATTGCTCAATATAGTCGTCAAAAGTTTTAAATACATTAATGTGGTCCCATGCAATACCGCTCATTAAAGCGATATTCGGCTGATACAGAAGAAATTTGGAACGCAGATCAATGGGTGAAGAAAGGTATTCATCTCCTTCCAGTACCATAAAATCGTTGTCCTGGGTAAGCTTTACCATGCAGTCAAAACCTTCCAGCTGTGCACCCACCATAAAATCCACCTCTTTCTGGTGAAAATTCAGGACGTGAAGAATCATGGAAGTAATTGTAGTTTTTCCGTGTGATCCGGCAATAACTACTCTGGTTTTGTTCTTAGACTGCTCGTATAGAAACTCAGGATAAGAGTAAATTTTTAAACCCAGCTCTTTTGCTCTTGCCAGTTCAGGATTGTCCTGATGTGCATGCATTCCCAGAATAACAGCATCAATATCCGCAGTGATTTTTTCCGGAAACCAGCCCATTTCCTGAGGCAGAATTCCTTTCTTTTCCAGTCTGGATCTTGAAGGCTCAAAAATAGCATCATCTGAACCAGTCACCTGGTATCCTTTATCTTTTAGCGCAATCGCAAGATTATGCATAGCGCTTCCGCCGATAGCAATGAAGTGGGTTTTCAATTATTTACTGTTTTTTTACATTGTTATTAATGATTTCCTGAAACGCATTCAGAATATTGTTCCAGTTCGTCGTAAAGTTGGGCATGATCATGCTGGCATCAGTTTTACTGCCTTCGTTCGGTCCCTTCTTGATATTGATGGAGGTACTTACGTTATCATAAAGCTTTTTACGGTCTTCCTGAATTCTTCTGAAATTGTTTTGGGAAAGCGTCTGATCCAGTTTCTTCAGATCTTCGTCGGAAATTTTGAAATCCTGTTTGTATTTTTTTCCCTGACCTTCTATAGAATAGTGAGCATTGTTACCTTTAATCAGCAAATTCTCATACACCGGTGCCAAGCCTCCGCTTTTGGAATAGCTTATATCAAAATCTGAATATACTTTCTGGCTGTTACAGGAAACTAATACTAAGACCGCAAATATGATCCCTAATATTTTGTTCATAATTTTTTACTTACTTTAATGATTGGAGTCCTTTTGTTCTGTTTTTTTAGCTTTAAGTTCTTCATCATAATTGTGTAATACATTGAAATCTTCCGTCTGCTCAATGGCAGTCATGATCTTTAATAAAATTTCAGGTGCTTTTTCGTTGTCGTAGTCTATATCCAGAGGAGCTTTGAACTCCATGGTAGGTTTTACGCCGGTCACCTTTACGCGGAGACCCTTTTTATCAAATGCTCTCCTGAACCCGTTGATTTTGATTGGAATGACAATAGGACGCTGGTTTTTCACCAGTTTCGCTGTACCTCGTCTTCCCTGTGCAAAAGCAGATGTAGTACCCTGAGGGAAAGTAGCTACCCAGCCGTTGTCCAGAGCCTTCATAATATTATCCACCTCACTCATGTCAACCATTCTGTTCACATTTTTACCTTCTGCTCTCCACGTTCTTTTTACCGTTACAGCCCCTGCAATTTTGAAAATCTTCGGAAGAATTCCTTTATTCATGGTTTCTTCTGCAGCTACATAGTAAAAATCGATCTTTGGATTTAGCAGATAGATCGGGTTTTTAATCGTGTTCAGATAACCGTTGTTTACAGCGCAGAATGCATGATACATTGCTGCTACATCGGCAAAGTAGGTTTGATGGTTGCATACAAAAAGCACATTGGAATCCGGAAGATCCACAAGATGTTCTGTACCGGTTATCTTCAGTTTATTAAAGCCGTTGAATCTTCTGTAGGATACAATTCCTAAAATAAAAATAATTAACCTTTTTAAAAAATAAGGTGTTCCGAATGCATCGGTGAAAATATTTTTCTTCGCCATCTCTCAATTAAACACGGTATGCAAAGTTACATTTTTTTCAGCAACTGACTAAACTCGCTTAATATCATTGCTGTGGCACCCCAGATAATATATCCGTTGAAATTAATGACCGGGACTTCATGTCCGGAAGCACCGGGTAATGCCATCATTTCAGGATTATCAGGAAGATTGAGGAAAGAAGTGATAGGAAATTCTATGGTTTCCACAGCTTCACTCTGCTGGAGAACAAAAAGCGGATTCTTTTTCGTGTATGAAATGTACGGATATACATAAAAATTACTTGGGGGAATATAAATAGGAGACATCTCCCTGATTACCCTTATATAGTGTTTATCTATTCCGATTTCTTCTGAAGTTTCGCGTACAGCAGTTTCGGCAAAATCCCGGTCCATTTCCTCACGTTTGCCGCCGGGAAGGGAGATTTGGCCACTATGCCTGTCGTGTTCATTGATTGTTCTCTGGATCAGAGGAAAATACCATTCGTTGTCCTTCAGGTACAATACGATGTTTACTGCTGCAAACTTGGGATTTTTAGACAGGATTTCATCATAGGTAAATAGAGGACGGGAAGGCGGTGAGAATACGCCGTGTGCATTGATTCCCGGCAGTTCCACATTGGTAATTTTTCTCAATAAATCTTTTCCAAAACTTTCCATAGCTCAAATTTAGCAATATATACTGAAGAAAAGAACAGGCGTTAACATTAATTAACCATTGAAGGATGTAAAGATTTATAAATTCAATGATTTAAAAATGAAAAGGTTAATGAAATAAATGCTTTCTTTTGTTTTGATAAAATTAGAGTTATTTTGTTTATTTAGTTGAAAATCAATATTGTTTTGTACCGTATTTTCACGTAACTGAAACACGTGATTCCCATAAAACGGCAAATGGTTATATCCAAAACTGTAAACCGTGATTTTTAAAATTTACACTTTAGCCGTGGTTTTTCATTTGGGTTTAGAATATACCTTTGTCATACTATTAACCAATTAATTTTTATCAAAATGAAAAACTTTATTTCAGGTGTATTTACACTATTGGTCATGAGTTTCAGCTTCGCACAATCAAATATTGATGTTACTGCCCAGATCGGAAACTTGAATACTGCAACTGTTGATCAGACAGGTCTTTTGAACATCAATTCCCTGACACAGGATGGAAACCGTAATATGGCAGACATTGATCAGGTAGGTGTTCTGAATATTAATACTGCCGAAAGTATAGGGAACAGAAACTCCATTGATGTAGATCAAACCGGTCTTGCTAACACTAACGACGTAAGCCAACAGGGAAACAGAAACTCTGCAGTTACCTGGCAGCTTGGTGCATTTAACTCTACAGAACAAACTCAGATCGGAAGAAGAAACGAAACCTCTTCTGTTCAGCTTGGATTAGGAAACTCTGTACTTCAGTATCAGGATGGAAGAAGAAATGATGCTTCTGCTATTCAGTTAGGTAACGGTAATGATGCTTATCAGATCCAGCTTGGAAGAAGAAATGATGCAAGCGGTCTTCAGGTAGGTAACGGTAACCTTTTGGTACAATATCAGGATGGAAATGACAATACCGCAACCCATGATCAGGTAGGTAATAACAATATTGCTGCTGCTGTTCAGATAGGTGACGATAATACAGCTCTTGGAGCACAGGTTGGAAACGGAAACCAATTATATCAAATTCAGTTAGGGGACTCCAATACAGCAGTGGACGTGCAAATGGGTAACAACAACTTTACCTGGGTGGCTCAAAGCGGTGATTCCCATATCCATGTAGGAACTCAGATGGGTAACGGAAACTCAATGGTGATTAATCAATCTAACTAATTATGCACGGTAATCAAAAATAAAAGGAGAGGCTGCGGTTTTCTCCTTTTTTAAGCTTTAAACCATAAAAATACCCGGAAACCATGATTTTATAGTTGTACCCGCTGGGTGTGTTTTTCCGGATATTCTATTCATGTACCTTTATTAAAAATTAATACCATGTTTAAACTGGGATGGGGTGCCTTTACACTTTTCGCAGTACTGTGTGTAAAAGCACAGCAGGTAGACTGGGACAAGATCAACAGCAGCACGGTTCTTGACCTTGTGGCAAAACAGCAGACGGAACAGGGACTTTACGGTTCCGCTGTTATCCAGATGGGAGATTACAATAATGCAGAGCTTTCTCTTAATGCTAAAACGAATATGACCGTACAGCAGCTGGGAGATTACAACACGCTTTATTTCATCAATTCATTCACGGATAAAGAAACCAAAACTGCCGTTACTACACAGGGAAACAACAATATCATTGATATCACCGGAAGCAATAGTGTCTCAGACGGAATGCAGATTAATGTAAAAGGCGACAACAAGACCATCTTCATGAGAAATTATTAAAACACACATGATGAAATTTTTATATTCCTTAAATCTGTGCACTTTATTTATCTTCCTGTCTGCATTGGTTGATGGGCAGGAAGATAAAAAAGTGAACGCAAGGATAGAAAGCAGTACCCTCGAAAATCAGATCAGACTGAAAGCTGTGGTTACCAACAATACTGCAGTGTACAAAGAACTGAATTACATGCTGATCTCCATTAAAAAAGGAAATTCCGGAAATCTTTCCAATAACCAGCAAAGCGGAAAATTCTCCATCAATCCCAATGAAGTAAAAGTTTTATCAGAAATCAGTGTCAATCTTGAGCCAAAAGATGCGCTGAAAGCATTTCTCTATGTAAGGGACGAAGAAACCCGGAAACTGATAGCCAAAGACAGTATAGAACTCAACAATGATCTGTTCAGAAAAAAAACGGACAAAGTGGAAGAAGATGCCGTCTTTGAACTGAAAGGGCTTACTATAGATGAAACCAAGACCAAAGTCGGGAAAGATTTTTATGATCTTTTTTATATGCAGTACAGCCAGATTCCCGATAAAAGCAGTGGTGCAGTTACTATTTCCGAACTTCCTCTCCGCGGAACCAGCGGCCAGATCAATATCCAGATGGATGATAAAGTGATTTACAGTTTTATGACCAATCCCAATGAAGATTATTTGAAAGAACAGCTGGCAGCCAGCTTAAAATACATCAAAGAGTTTAACGCAAAGAAAAACCTTATTAAAAATGAATTTATTTACTAAAAACGTCCGCCATGAAAACTTTTATCATTATTTTGACCTTTATTGCGGGTATTTTCTCCGGAAAATCTCAGCAGCTCGTTTATAAGCCTGTCAATCCGGCATTCGGAGGTGATACATTTAATTACCAGTGGCTTCTAAGTTCAGCCAATGCACAGAATCAGTTTGATGAAAAAAATGATTACGGTGATTTGCTTGATAATGTGAATTCTCTGGACAGTTTCAGCCAAAGCCTCAACAGGCAGATACTGAGCGAGCTGTCCCGGAAATTATTTGAAGATCAGTTTGGAGAAGGCAGTATAAAACCGGGGAACTATCTCTTTGGGTCGCTTTATCTCCAGATCACGACTACAGCTCAGGGGCTGTTGATTAATATTTTGGATACCAGTTCAGGTGATCAGTCCGAGATCGTCATTCCAAAATAAAAAAAACTAAAAACCAGACTTACCATGAGAACTTACACTTACACCAGAATTTTTTTCTGTACGTTCCTGCTATGCTTAATGCAGGCCTGCAGTTCCATACTGGGTCTTCCTTCCGATCCTGAAAGATCCACCATGGGAGAACTTACTCCCTCTACAGCGGAATTGAGGAGCCTTCCTCTTCCCAAAGAAAAAATAGTCATAGGCGTCTATAAATTCAGAGACCAGACCGGTCAGTACAAACCCTCCGAAAACGGGAACAACTGGAGTACAGCAGTTCCGCAGGGAACCACTACCATTCTGATTAAAGCACTTGAAGACAGCCGATGGTTTATTCCTATTGAAAGAGAAAATATCGCAAATCTTTTGAATGAAAGACAGATTATCCGCTCTACAAGGCAGGAATACATGAAAGATGCCGATAAAAACAGCCAGTCTCTTCCTCCTCTTCTTTATGCGGGAATTCTTCTTGAAGGAGGTGTGATCTCTTATGACAGCAATGTTATGACCGGAGGTCTGGGGGCCAGATATTTCGGAATAGGGGCTTCTACCCAATATCGCCAGGACAGGATTACCATTTATCTGCGCGCTGTTTCCACATTGAACGGAGAAATTCTCAAAACCGTTTATATTTCCAAAACGATTGTGTCCACAAGTGTCAACGGCAGTTTTTTCAGATATATTGATACGGAAAGATTACTTGAAGCAGAGGTGGGTCTCACCCAAAACGAGCCCGTACAGCTTGCTGTCACCGAAGCCATTGAGAAAGCCGTAAGATCTCTGATTGTTGAAGGGATCCGTGATAAAATCTGGGGCAAAGCTTCAGAAGATTTAACAGGCTATCAGGCTTTGATCAATGATTACAATAAAGAGCAGGAAGCAAATGTCGGAAGAACTGTTGGGAATAAGTTCCCGGAAAATTACAGACAGAAAGTTTCCGTTTTTGCCAATATAGAAGCCCAGAAGATTAAAGATGATTATGTAAATCCTAAAATGAACGCCGGAGGAAAATTGGGGATCAAATATTTTATAAGTCCAAATTTCAATATTGAAGCCAGCGGAAGCTATTTCACTTTAGAGAATAAAAATATTATTAAAAGAAATTACATTGTCCCGGAACTCAATCTGGAATTTCTTCTGTTTCCGAAATACAGATTCAGTCCGTATGTGTACGGTGGAATGGGGGCTTTGTTTTCAAAATATAAACCTCAATACAAAGGCCAGGTGGGTGGTGGTTTGGAATATATGATAGGGAATAATACCGCCATTCGTGCTTCATCGCAATATGATATAGGTTTTAGGGATAACTGGGAAGGTCTGGTGAACGGAAAAAGAAAAGATCAGGCTCTCCGGTTTGCCGTTGGAATCAATTTTTACCTTGGAAAACACTAAAAACACGAATTATGAAAACTTTAATAAAAATACTCAGCCTATTTATCCTTGCCTTTTGCCTGTTTTCATGCGATGAAGAACTTGTGGATCAGGCTCAGACAGGAATATTGAAAGGAAAAGTGGTGAAAAGAGGAACCAATGTGCCTATCGCTAATGTGAAAATTTTTACGGCACCCACTACACAGACGGTTTTCAGTGGAACGGATGGTACATTTGAAATTGGAGCTATGCCGATTGGAAATTATTCTGTGAAAGCCGAACTTTCGGGTTATGTCACCAATTTTCAGGGTGTCAACATACAAAATCAGAATCAGACGGTAACCGTTGTCTTTGAAATGAACGACGATACTTCCCTGAATTCTCCTCCTTCTGCACCGCAGCTGCTAAGTCCGGTAGACAATGCGGTCAATCAGCCTTTAAACGTGGAACTGACATGGACAGCCACAGATCCCGACACGGCTGATGTTTTGAGATATAGTTTAACAATTAAAAACAATCTGGATACTCAGGTAGTTCAGATTAATGATTTGACTGCGAAGCATTATTCTCTTTCAAATTTAAAATTTGGTGTTAGTTACTTCTGGCAGGTGTCTGTTTCGGACGGCATTCACCCGCCAGTTTTAAGCCCCGTCAATAAATTTACAACCAATACGGTTCCTGCCAACCGCTATCATTACGTACAGAAACAGAACGGAAATTTTGTAATCATGTCGAGTGATGGTCAGGGAAACAGTTTTCAGTTCACCAATGGATCCTATAACAGCTGGAGGCCACGGAAAAATAATAATGCAGGACTCATCGCATTTTTGCGGACTGAAGGCGGAAGTACTCATATTTACACTGCAAACCCGGACGGATCCAATCCTTTCAAGGTGACTACAGTGCCGGCAGCAGGCTTTAATAATTATGAAATGGATTTTGCATGGAGTACAAACGGTCAGGAAATTCTCTATTCCAATTTTAATAAATTATACAGGATCAATAAGGATGGAAGCGGCCTCACACTGGTATATACCACTCCGGATGGCAGTATGATCTCTGAATGCGATTGGAGCTACGACGGCAGTAAAATCGCCCTTAAAACAAATGATTATAGTGGTTACAGTACAAAAATTTATATCATTGATATGAACGGAAGTATTTTAAAAACGATCTTGTCAGGATCAATGGGAGCAGCAGGAGGACTTAATTTCTCCGTAGACGGACAAATGCTTGTATACACCAGAGATATGGCCGGATATCAGGATGGAAGCGGAAATTACCGGCAGCTGGATTCCAGAATTTTTATCTATAATCTGACCAATGATATCCTCTATGACGTGTCTACGGAAAGTGAAAAACCTTTAGGAACCAATGATCTGGATCCTAGATTCTCTCCGAATAATGCTCAGATTATCTTTATGAATACTTCTAATGATAATATTTCACAGAAAAATATAATGGTAATAGATCTCAACAGCTCGATGACTGATCTTACAAGAACGTCTCTCTTTACAAATGGTGAAATGCCGGATTATGAGTAGGGCGGGTTTTGAGTTTGAGAGTCGGAGAGTTTTTGGGTTTGAGTGTGTGAATCCGAAATATTCAAAGAAAGACTAATACTTGTGGCTTCGAGGGCCTCAGCCACCAGACATGGGACTTGAGCACTAGGTATAAAAGTATAGGTGTTGTAGAATTATAGAGTGAGTGTCGTGAATCTCAAAATATTCAAAGAAGGACGAATACTGGTGGCTGAGGCTCTCGAAGCCACCAGTATAAATATCTAAAATCTGAAATCTAAAAAAATAATTCCTTACCCTCATTCAAAAAAAATTCCAGACAATAAGTCTGGAATTTTTTTGAGGTTAATCGAAATTGGTTTTTTCATCAGTCAATTATGTGGTTTTCTAAGGCATATTTTACAATTCCTACGGAATTTTTTGCGTTTAATTTTAAGAGAATCCTTTTGCGGTGGGTTTCTACGGTATTAATGCTTATGAAAAGTTTTTCAGAGATATCTTTACTGCTGAAACCGTCGCAGATGAGTTTAAGGATCTCCATCTCTCTGCGTGTTAAGGGTTCTTTGATGTGAGGATTGTGTTTTCCTTCGTCGTTGCTGATAAAGCTGATCATTCTTTCTTTGGCGTTGTCGCATATATAGATCTCGTTGAGCAACAAGGCATTGATAGATTTCAGGAATTCATCGTATCTGCTGTTTTTGTCGAGATAGCTTTTTATACCTTTATTAAAAAGCTTCCGGATGTCAATCATATCATAACTACTGCCTATGACAATAATTTTGATTCTTTTGTTGTGGGTGGTAATGTTTTCTACAAGTTTGAAAATATCTGTAAGCATCAGCATATTGGAGCTTATAACCAGAATTTCCGGGGGATCTTCTTTTAATTTTTCAAATAAGGGTTCATAAGAATTACAAATGTCAATCGTGTTAAAAATTTTGCTCTGAGCGAGCAATTTTGATAAACCTTCTGTGTAGAGTAGTGGCTCATCAAAAATGGTTAATCTCGGTTTCATCATGGTTAGTTTTGTTTATATAAAAATATAAAAAAAACTTTACATTTTACATAAAAATAACAATTAATTGTAATTTTTTACATAATAAATGATTATAAAACTTAAATTTTATTGATTATTTGATAAATAATTCTCTTTTTGTGGAATTTTGATTGATAATTTTAGAGTTATTTTGTTTTATTTGTAGTATTAATGATGTTTTTGAAGGTTTTAATAATTGTGTAAAAATTATTTAACTAACAAAGTAGGGATATGTTTTACAGGAAAGTTAACAGACCTTGCAATGAAACAAAACTGATTGGCCTTGTGATGAAGTTCTTTTGCTTTTTCAACCATTGATGCTTCTGCAACAGTTACTGTAGGATGTAGGGTAGCTGAGGTGAAATTCCCGCTTCCATCAGGGTTTTCAGCCATAATTCCGGTGGCTTCGTCTGTGTAATCGGTAACAATGATGCCTTCTTCGGAACAGAAGTGAAGGTACCAGAGCATATGACATGAAGAAAGAGACGAAAGAAACAGGTCTTCCGGATTATGCTTTGTTTTATCTCCACGGAAGGCCGGATCGGAAGAACCTTCAATAACAGCTTTGTTTTCAATGCTGATGGTGTGGCTTCTTTCATAATTTCTGTAGCTGCTGGTTCCTGTTCCTTTGTTTCCCGTCCAGTTGATGGTTGTTTTGTAGTGGTGTTCTTTACTCATTGTTGTAGTGTATTGTTGTTGTTTATTGTTGTAAAATGATTTCTATTGCCGCTGCTGCTCTTGCCAATTAAAATGATATCCTGAATTCAGTAAAGTTTGTATTTCCCAATCTCTTTTCAGCTTAATGACCTGGTCTGGCATTGCAGCAATAAAAATGGCTAATCCTGAAATGATAATGACCAGCCCCCAAATGATAGTATTTAAAACTTTTGGAATTTTTACGGTGAAGAGATATTTATTGATCAGAAATAAAATCAATGTCCAAAGTGAAAGATGTATAAGGAAGTCTGCTAAAAATTCAATGATGAAAATTTGGTAAGATAATGATGTATGCCAACCGTCAGCAATAAAAGGAAAAGGAAATCCTGACATGGATGTGTTGCCGCCGTCAACAGGAAGCACGAGCCACCATTTTGTGAAAGTTGCCATGACAATGATGGTTAATTGAACTGATGGTATAAGTAAATGTTTCATCTGCTTATTTTAAAAGCAATTTAACGAAAAAACCTCCAGACACAGTCCGGAGGTTGAAGTTTTTATTAGTTAAGATATTCAATTAATTCTTGATGAGCTTTTTAGTCACCACTTTTTTATTTTCGAAAGTGACTTTTGCGATATAAGTTCCTTTTACTAATTCTGAAACATGAGTATTGCTGCCGTGCAGTGTTTTTATTATTTTTCCGTCAATCGAATAAATTTCAATTTGGCTTACTTTTTCTTTTGATTGGTAAACCAGATTTTGCTTAACCGGATTTTCAAAAGAAATATCATCATTGAATTTTGAAACATCGGTTGTGGCTAATGTAGCATTGCTAAACAGATATTTGGCGATACGGTTATTTCCTTTTACGATTATGTTATTGTTATTAACGATCATTTCGCCTATTGTTGATAAAGGTGGAGTAAGATGCGGAGGATCGGCCAAGTTGGATTCTATATAATGACCAAACGTAGAATTTACCGAACCATTCTGATTGAGCTTTGAAATAAAATAATTAGTATTGAATGAAGTATTTCCCGCATTTCCGCCAATATAATAATACCCGTTTTTTTCATTAATGCTGAAAATATCCGGACCTGAATTTAAGGCAAGCTCGTTATATAAATCATAATTAAATGTAGTATCAAGGGTTCCATTCGGATTGATTCTGAAAATGTCGTGAATCCCGTTTACTGAGAAAAGAATTCGGTTGCTACTGTCTATCATTGCAGTGCTGACATCGCCTACTGGTGAACCGTTAATGCTGATTTGTGCCACGCCATTATTTCCAAAGCTGGTCAACGGCTGTCCATTGGAATCAAATTTTTCAATAACGCTGATGTTGTCACTGAAACTGATGATGTTGGACTGGCTGTCAATAAGTACGAAAGTTCTGCCTGTGATTTTTCCCTGCGTAGTCACGTATCCGTTGCTGCCGAAAGTCTGATCTATACTTCCATTGGAATTCAGTCTGTAGATAGCGTGATGCTGATTTTGACCAATCCTTCTGATGCCATGTACAATTATTTTTCCATTCTGTAAAATAAATTCATAGGAATTCCAGAAGTCATCGTGATCTGCATATATTTCCGGCGAAACACCATTGGTCCCAAAAGTAGGATCTGGCTGGCCATTAGGAAGCATTCTTAATACCTGAGCATTGTTTAATAAACCAAAAACTAACAATTTCCCATCGGCCTGTAATTTTATCTGATTCATGTAAGGTTCGGAAGACAGCTGAACGGTTCCATTGTTTCCGAAAGAAGAATCCGGGGTTCCGTTAGGCGTAAGTTTGGATACAAATCCATGGGTGACTCCTGAAGCAACGTCTACATTATAAGTGAAATAAATTTCGCCATTAGAATTTTGAACCATTTGATAGGCGTTACCTATCGAATTACTGGGAATTTCAGCGACTCCGTTTGAAGCAAAAGTAGGGTCTTTGGAAATAATTTGGGCAAAGGAAGTTTGCACTGCCATAAGCAGCACAAGAAATAATTTTTTTTTCATTTACATTGAAGTTTTGTGTTAATGATTACAGTAAAATAGAATTTATTTCATGTAATTTCGAGCAAATATATAAAAAAACCTCCAGTTTTATGCTGGAGGTTTAAATTTTGTCTTAATTAGAAAATTCAATCAATTCTTCTTTTTTCGAATTGTAAATTTTGTATTCTAAATATTTAAAAGAATCTCTTGGGATGATGGTTACCCATTTTCTGTATTTAATGAACCATCTCATCTGGATACTTTTGATGCCTTTGGTAAGGTAGGCTTCCACGAATGGATGTACATGCAGGAAAACTTTTCCTTTTTCTTTCTGCAGTATACTTCTGAGTGTTTCACCCATTCTTTCCACGATAACAATCGGAGCTACTATTTCTCCGTCTTTGTTCGGGTTTTCTTCTTTGGTTTCAATCTGTTTTTCCGGGCGGTTTCTTTGTCTGGTGATCTGGATAAGTCCAAACTTGCTCGGTGGAAGAATTTTGTGACGGGCTTTGTCACGTTTCATTTCTTCTTTCAGATGTTCATACAGGTCCCTTCTGTGATCAGGGTTCTGCATATCGATGAAGTCTATTACAATGATGCCTCCCATATCCCGGAGACGAAGCTGTCTGGCAATCTCGGTGGCTGCCATTTTGTTTACTTTCAGAGCGTGTTCTTTATTAACGGCGGTTCCGGTAGTGATATTATTTCCGGAGTTCACATCAATAACGTGAAGCGCTTCTGTGTGCTCAATAACAAGGTAAGCACCTTTTGAACTTGGAATATTAACGTGTTTTCCAAAACTCTGCTTGAGTTGTTTTTCAACGTTGTAATATTCGAGAAGAGGAATGTGAGAATCGTAAAACTGAACAATATTCTTTTTTTCCGGAGCTATAACTTCTACGTAGTTGGTCATTTCATTCACCATTTGTTCGTCGTCGCAGATGATGCTCACGAAATCCTGGTTGAAATTGTCCCTTAATATAGCTGAAGCTTTGTCTTCCTCGCTTAAAACTCTGGCCGGAACTTTACTTTTCTGAATGTTTTTGAATGTGCTTTCCCATTTCTGGATCAGCTGATTCATGTCATTGTGAAGATCCGCTACTTTTTTTCCTTCCGCTACAGTTCTTATGATCACTCCAAAACCTTCAGGTTTAATGCTGTCAATAAGGGTTTTCAGTCTTTCTTTTTCCTCAGCAGTCCTGATTTTTTTGGAAATGGAAACTTTATTGTCGAAAGGGATCAGAACCAGAAAACGGCCGGTCAGGGAAACTTGCGTAGAAATCCTGGGCCCTTTGGTAGAAATAGGTTCTTTGGTAATCTGAAGCAGAACGAGATCGTCTTTTACAATAACTTTGTCTACGGTTCCGTTTTTGTCAATTTCGGGTTGAATCTCGAAATTTTTTAAGCTTGAAGTGCTCTGTTTTTTAGAAATTGTATCTTTTAAAAACTTTTTATAGGTAAGATATTGTGGTCCCAGATCCTGATAGTGCAGAAATGCATCCTTGTCATATCCTATATTGACGAATGCGGCATTCAGATTGGGTGCCAGTTTTTTTACTCTTCCTACAAACAGATCTCCAACTATAAATTCACTTTTGTCCTCTTGCTCATGAAGTTCACATAGTCTTCCGTCTTCCAGCAGTGCAATCTTTGTAAGATCATCTTCATGCGAAACTATTAGTTCTTTCTTCATTTTGTTATAAGATAAAAATTATTAAGATTATAAGAAACCGGCATGTTTTTTAGCAGATAAATAAAACTAAATATAAGGATTTAGAATGAAAAATGGTATATCTTTTTTCAATATCCGTAAAAGCCGCCGTATGTTCCCGGGAATCTTATCGTTGCAAACAAAAATATAGTCGGTGAACTTTAAATAATTAAAAACACCAACTATATTATTATATTGTAAATCTCGAGAAAAAGAGATTATTTTTTCTTATGTCTGTTTGCTCTTCTTCTTTTCTTTCTTTTGTGAGTTGCAACCTTGTGTCTTTTTCTTTTCTTTCCGCTTGGCATAATTTTAATTTTTTAGTAACTAGTTAATATTCAGTTAATTTTTTATTTTACTGCGACTTTAGTCTTTACTTTCTCTACAAAAGATTTTGAAGGTTTGAAAGCAGGAATGTTGTGAGCAGGAATCTCAATTGCAGTGTTCTTAGAAATATTTCTTCCTGTTTTAGCAGCTCTTGTTTTAATGATAAAAGATCCAAAACCTCTCAGATAAACGTTATCCCCATTATACATAGAAGTTCTGATCTCCTGCATAAAAGCTTCTACAACTTTCTGTGTTTCATTCTTTTCTGTTCCCAACTTATTTGAGATGGTGTTTACCAATTCTGCCTTTGTCATTTCCTTTTTTAATTTTAAATTTTAGGTGTGCAAATTTAGTTAAAAAAATTGAATACTAGCAAATTAGTGGCAAAAAAATTTTGTTTAAAGAGTTGGAGTTTTCATGTTTACCCTATATTAATATTACGTTAAATCTCGCTACATGCTGGAATTGTAGTAGCCGTTTTCCACGCAGAACCGAATGAGATGCAGTTTTGTCTTCAGTCCCAGCTTTTCCGTAAGCCGGTTAATATAGGTGTCAATGGTGCGTGTACTGAGATTTAGTTTTTCACCGATCTCTTTATTGCTGTAGCCTTCATAGCAGAATTTCATCAGCTGGATTTCAGTAGGAGTCAGCTCTTCCTGGCCTTTTTTCTGCCTTTCCATGTAGTTTTGTACGGCGAGTGGCTGCTGTTCCCATTCTTTGGAGTACTTTTCATAATCAAAGCTATCAGAGGCAATACTGCCTTTAATAAGGTCTTTTATAATGGTACTTTTTTTCTGGCAGTAATATATATTGGGGATTTTGGAAAGAATCTCAGCCATATCTTCCTGATAAGTGCTGGAATAAGTAACGATAGGAGTTTCAGTGTTGTTTTTCCTGATGTATTTAATTGCTTCAATTCCGCTTAATACCGGCATAAAGAGTTCTATAATAAACACATCTTCCTGTCTTCTGTAAATCCTGTTCACAAGCTCATGCCCGTTGTTGCAGTCATTCAGAAGCATATAGAAAGGATTTTCCATAAGCGTTTTAATCATGATTTTCTTGAAATAAAAATCACTGTCCGCTATAGAAAACCGTACTGTATTTGATAATAGTTTACTCACGTTTAATATAGGTTTGGTGTAGGATATTTAAAATCCAGAGGCCTAATTTAGGAAAAACTTATGAAAGTGGAAATTAAACTTAGGTTAAATAGGGTTTTCACGAAACTGGGGTGGGGAAAATACGTATTGTGCATAAAAATTTTTTTTTATATTTTCACAGGCCAAACAAATCGCAAATATATGTCTTCTACTAGGGAAAAAAAATTAAACAAATCTGATGTCAGAGTAGGCATTTGGAAGTTTATTCTGTCTTTCGCCGTTCTGGCGGCGGTTTCTTTTCTGTGCTTATTTCTCTTTTTTAAAAGCTATAATATTCAACGGGAAAAAATCACCAGAGATGCGGATGCCTATAAAGAACTGATGCGCCGTGGAGATGTTCTTAAGTCTCACGTAGATAATATCTATGATAAAATGAATCAGCTGAATGCCGGTAAAGTTCAGAATGAAGTATTTCTCAGAACCAGTATTATGGATGATGTAAGGGATGCCAAAAACATAATGGGAAAAGACAGTGCCGATAATTTCAAGCACTATGCTGTTTTAATGAAGCAGATAGCTCCTATGCTGAATTTAAAGAATGATATTACAGCAGTGGAATACAGAAAGAGAACCATCCTCAGAGATCTTGAGGACTGTATTGGAAAAGTAGGAAATGCCAATAAACAGCTTAGAAAAGATCCTACGAGAAATTTCACAGGAGGTAGAAGACGATAACCAAAAAAGAAAGATTATGCAGGGTCAAATTACATTATCTAAAAAAGAAAGACATTATCAGTTTCTTTATTTAATACTGATGCTTTTAGCCGCTATGATATTCCTGGGAATCATCTTTTTGAAAGGTTTCGATTCTCCATTTTCAGATGAAGATGTAAAAGGATTACAGAGCCTTGAACAAAAAAAGGAATTTGATAGCCGGCAAAAATTAATACAACCAGAAATGGACAGTACCTATGCTATGATCAGCAGAATTTCTGATAAATCACCGGAGCCATTTGTAGAGAATAATATCTATAATGGAATCAATGGTCTGGCGAGCTATTTTCACGGAAATGAGGTCATAGATATTCGTAAAGACGGATATTCGCAGGTTGCCAAATTTTATAAAATGTATTTTGACGATAAAAAAGTTATTTCAACCACCACAGAAGATGTAAAGAGATTTGAAAAAGAGGTGGAGGAGTGCAGAATAGGCTTTAAAGACAAACAGAACCGTCTTTATGAAAGAGAAAACGAATTAAGGGCAAGAACCCAGTAATTCAGAAAAATAAACATTAAAGGAATAAAACACATCACAATCACTTAACTATGAATTATTTTCAAAAAAACAAGAAGAACATTATTATTGGTGTTATCGCAACGCTGCTCATTGCGGCCCTCGTTGCGCTATGGCTGCAGAAGAAAGTCATCCATTCTGCCGATGATATTGTAGGAGTTGTCTACCCATCCTCATTAGCTGTAGGAGATACTCTTTTATTTGAGGACAAAACCCAGTTTGCCAAAACAAAAAGATGGAACTTTGGAGACGGAACTACTTCCGACAAAAGCACAGGGATTCACTTTTACAACAAACCGGGGTACTATTCGGTAAGTCTGATCATTGATAACAAGTATACCAAAACCTTTCCGGTAATGGTATCTGCGAGAACTCAGAAGTCAAAAGATACTATAAAATCTATTACGACTATTGAAGCGCAGAGTGAAGCCAGACAGTATGAAAACGTACAGTTCAGAGCGGTTTCGGAGGCTACGCAATTTGCATGGAAATTCGGAGAAACAGGAAACACAGATTCCAAAGACAGACTGGCATTCTATTCCTATAAAAAACCTGGAGATTACCGTGTGGCATTACTTACAGAAGAAAGTCAGGAGCCTATCTATCACAATATCAGAATCCTTCCGGCTTACAATGCTTTGGAGGAAGATGAAATCCCTGTAGAAGATTCTTACAAGAAAATTGACGACGATTTTAAATACCATTTGCAGCAGATTGCTAACGGAAACAGCTTTAATATGCATTATAATTATCTGCTGAATACCTATCTGTGTAACAACGAAAATACAGTAGTAAAGGTGAGCGATAGCAAAGCCAATAACTTCTACATGTATTGTGCAGGACTTCAGTTTGATAAAAACGTGGTGATCCAGACCGTAAAAGTGAACTTAGATGATAAGCAGAACTGTGTAACGAAAGTGGACATCAACCAAAGCAAATAATAAGATCCGGATTCCCGGATACACCAATCATTAAAATAAAATAGGATGAAAAATAAATTTCCTCTAGCAGCATATTATATAGGTTTATCAGTTTTAATAACGAGCTGTCAGGTGAAGCTGCCATCTAAAAGAACACCTGAACCTTCTCAGTATGGACAGGTAGACAACTCGCCTGTCGTAAATGGATATCCAAAAAAATCAGTGCCATGGATTGTAATTTCAGACAGATCCAGAAATACGGCCTATCTTGATAAAAGCGACGAAAAGTCTTACAAAGAAGTTAAATTCCTTGAGCCTTTAATGGTTCTGAAACATAGAGACGGAATGGTGAAAGTAGCGGAATACGTTCCGGATGCTTTAATGAAAAAGGTTTCGTCAAAATCCATAAAAACATACGGATGGATTCCGGAATCGGATCTTCTTCTATGGAATAATTCTTTGAAAAGCGAAAAGACCGGTTATCCGGTAAGAGTAGCCGTAGTTCCGAATAACAGCGAAGTGATCCGAAGTGCGGAAAGGTACTATAAAAACGACTCTATCATGGTGTTCAATTCACCAAGCCTTATAGAAACTGCCAATGTCAAAATTCCAAACGGACAGATGGTGTACGTCTATAAACAGGCGGAAAACAATAAGCGTTTTCTGGTAGGTAAGAAACCTTCGATTGATATAGACAGTATCGGCACCAATCTTTACGGATGGGTGAATGCCAACGTGATCTCTGCATGGGGAGAGCGTTCTGCCGTAAAAATTAAAAATGATACAAAAGTTACAGAGTCTACTTTAGGAATACATGAAGGATATCCCGGGGCAGCTGATTCGGAGAGCAGAACAGCTATTCTCCTTACTGATACCAATAAAAGAACTCCACTTGAAAATATCTATCCTGTAAGCCTGGCTTTAAATGAAGCTCCGACTCCGGACTCCAAAACAAAGTATTTTACCAATATCCTGGATTACAGTAAAAACTATATTTTCAATGTTCTGGGTGATAAGATTATTTTCGACCGTTACAGAGAAATCACGGAAAGAGATAAAAATATCAACATCGTTTTTGCCCTGGATGTAAGTGCTCCCAATGCACCGTATGCTCCTATCGTAAAATCCCTTCTTCAGGATCTTCAGCTTAGATTTGAAAAGCCTTCTTATTTTAACGGGGTAAAATATGGCGTTGTTTTATATAAAAATAATCCTTGCGGAGAGAATGTTCTGGTTTCCGGTTTAAGTACCGATTACAGCAAAATTACATCATTTATTGATGATAGAACGAATGAAATGAACTGTGCAAGTAACAGTGGATATCAGCCGGTAGGCGAAGCGCTTTTTGCTGCCGGAAATCTTCTTTCCAATGTTCCTGATGAAACCAATATTGTGGTAACTGTAGGAACTTCTTCCAGCCAGAGCGGAAACATGTACAACGTAATCAGCTCATTGACTCAGGCGCAGGCTAGGTTAATTATGTTCCAGACCAGCGCAAGATCATCTGATACCTACAATGATTTTGTACTGATGGCTGAAAACGTGGTGACCAATACCGCAAAAAATATTGCAGAACTTAAAAAGCAGAAGATCATCAACCAGAATGATGTTCTTACTAAAAATAACTTTAGCCTTGTAGAAGGAGATGCCGGATTCTTCTCATTAGATTATCCAAAGCAAAGTATGTCTCAGGGATTTGTTATTTTCCCTAAAAAAGGAGATGTTGCAACGCCTGGTTATCTTAAAAAATCTGTAGACAGCCTTATTGCTCAGGTTACATTAGATAATCAGACCATAGATAAGTCGTTGAATGACTATTTCCACTCTTCTGTAGGAGCAGGAAGAACAGACGTGGATCTGAAATATAAATATCTGTTCCCGGGGCTTACCAATCCGGTTTCTGCTGGAATTGCGGCACAGTTGATCAATTATGGAAATCCGTTCCTTGTGAAAGGTTACATTCCGAAAGAGTTGAAAGATTTCAAACCGGGTATTGAAAAAGGAATTCTTATTTCTGAAACCGAATATGATAACCTTAAGAATTTCTATACCGAAGTGTATATGAAAACAGAGCCTGACAGAGCAGATTTTAACCAGTCCAGAGCCATCAAAGAATATATAAGACTTCTGAAAAAATACAACCCTACTTTAAAATTCCTTGATAAGTCTGAGCTTTACGAGAAGCCAATGTCTTATGCCGTAGGATTGAGTACAGGATTTGATAATTCAGAAGATGAACTGATGTCAAAATACAAGCTGAAAGGCTGGAAAAAGTCTAAAATCGTTCAGAAGGAAACGGTAAGAGGACATTTCAAAAGCTATAAAAATCTTGCTGAAAGAATGCTTTCCCACAGAAACAACCCTGCAGTGAAGATCCAGCAGAACGGACAGACCTTCTATTGGCTTAATGAATACTTTATGCCAACCACTCAGACCGTTGAGGAACCGGAATACACAAAACATTAATCAGTCACTAAAACATAGTAAAAGCAGGAGTATCACTTCTGCTTTTTTTTGTGGAAGAAAGGAAGTAGGATGTATGTTGAATTGGCCAATGGTGAATTTTGCCGTGCATGTGAAATATGAATTTTATGAGATGGAAATTACTGCTGGCGACTAATCTCCGGTGGCTGAGGCTCCCGAAGCCACTGGAGACCTATCTTTCATTGATTATTTTAAATTCACAATTCACATTTCTCATTTCATTATTTACAACTCTATAACCCTAAAACCCTCCGACACTCAAACTCGCACCCCACATCTCGAATCCTGCACCCAAAAAAATTCTCCATCCAACTCCAAAAATCAGGTCTATTTCTCAAATAAGTGTAAAATTATTGTTTTTGTTTAAATAATCGGATAGGTAAAAACCCTTTTGTAATGGCGTATATGGAGGATTCTTAAATCTAAAGTCGTAGAATTACTACAAATTTTAAAATTTTTGATAAAATATTTTTAATAAACAAATTACTGTTTTATATTTGTTCAACAATCACCACATCACAAAATATTACTATTGAAGTTTACCCATGATGAAGTGAATCTGAAAGAATTCTTGAAATTCAGAGAACAGAAAAATCATCAGGTAAACTTCAATATAATAGAAAGAATAGATTTAAAGCTATTGATCCGGGCGATATTCCTCAGGAACAGAACCCAATTTGAAAAGACACTATTACACATCAACATTCATAAAGAAAAGACTGTCCCTTAAAAGACAGTCTTTTTTAACCAAAAATGTTGTAGGATGATGAGCCTGTTTTCTTAAAAACTTATTACTTCTCTAATCAAAGAATTACCTATCTTTATCCCTACATACATTTTGCATAAAAAAGATATATTTGTAAGAATGGATTTCCTTTTCAGATGACACCAAATAATCTGAAAAAGTAAAAAAGAACACAAGACATATTAATATTAGAAAAATTATAAATGGGAGTACTAGTAACCAACGAAACCGTAAAACAGCTATTTCACATTGCTCAGTCTATAGCAAAAGAGAATTATAATGGAACATACGGAGGCCCGCATATCCTGCAGGCTTTAATGCATAAAGATATAGGCCTTAATGAATTCCTTAAAAGCATTGATAAAGATCCCGGCTATTTTTATGAATGGGCAGATGTTCGCATTGAGGATTACCCGAAAACGGCACATCTTCCGGATGAAGTACGTCAGGATGAAGCCATAGACACCCTTATAGAAGAAGCAGATGATATCCGTCTGAAACTTGGATTGGACGAAATCACGCCCATATGTATTCTTACCGCGATTGTAAAACCTCAGGTCGTTTTTTCGCTGCAGCAGCTGAAATCACTTCCGCTGAGAGAACATGAAATATTCAATTTATATAGAAAGGATACTCCTTTTGCGGTATCCGAAGACGGTGATTTTTCATCTCTTTTTTCAAACGGATCAGATTTTACAGACTCATCATTTCCTTCTATTAAAAGCTATTGTGTAGACAGAACTGCACAGGCAAGAAAAGGAGATCTTGAAAACATTATAGGACGAGACAAAGAACTAAGAATGCTTGTTGAAATCCTTTGCAGAAGAAGTAAACCGAATGTAATCATCATAGGGGAGCCCGGAGTAGGAAAAACAGCATTGGTAGAAGGTTTTGCCATTGAAATTACCAAAGGAAATGTTCCTGAAATGCTTAAGAATGCTACACTCCTTGAACTGGATACAGGCGCTTTGCTGGCCGGAACTTCATATAAAGGAGAAATTGAAGACCGTTTGAAAAAAGTCATCAATGAATGTAAGAAGATTGAAAAAGCTGTTCTTTTCATTGATGAAATTCACACCTTACTTGATCCGAAAGGAAGCATCGGAAACGTAGCCAATCTTCTTAAACCGGAGCTTGCAAGAGGTGAGATTACCGTAATCGGAGCAACCACCCAGGAGGAATATAGAAAAATCATTGAGCCGGAGCAGGCTTTTAACCGCCGTTTTGAAGTGCTCACCGTTAATGAACCGGATGAACAGACCTGTGTGAAAATGATTGATGTCCTACTGGAAGGCTATAAAAAGCATCACGGCATTGAAGTAGAAAAAACAGCTATTTCCGAGTGTGTACGTCTTGCGAAAAGATATGCAAAAGGTAAAAAACTGCCGGATGCCGCTATAGATTTACTTGACAGAACCATGGCTGCCATAAAAATGCTGGATGAGCTGTCTGAAAAAGAACTCGCAAGCTGGAAAGAAACCTATGAAGCCATTTTAAAAGAAGAATTTACCGATACCAAAGACCAGGCTAATGAGCTGATCTGGAATTATAATCTTCTGAGGGATAAAATAAGTCCTATCCTTTGGGGATCTTTACAGGAACAGCCGGTTATAGACAACTCCATGCCTGTGGACCAGATTCATAAAATTATTGATGATACCTACACGGAACTTTTAGAGCATGCCGCTAAAAAAAGAGAAAAAGTAGACCGTTTGGAACTGGCGGCAGTAATGGCAGCCAAAACCAATATCCCGATCGGAAAGATTCAGGCTCAGGAAAAAGAAAAACTCCTGAATATGGAATCCCTTTTACTGAACAGAGTCGTAGGGCAGGATCATGCTTTGAAAATCCTTTCCGATGCTATTGTTGAAAACCGAAGCGGACTGAACAAACCGGGACAGCCTATCGGGTCCTTCTTCCTTCTGGGGCCTACCGGAACAGGAAAAACGGAGCTGGCCAAATCTATGGCAGAACTTCTTTTCAATGACGAGAAAGCGATGGTGCGTTTTGATATGTCCGAATTTAAAGAAGAACATTCCGCAGCCTTACTATACGGTGCGCCTCCGGGATATGTAGGATATGAAGAAGGAGGTATGTTGGTTAATAAAATCAGACAGCAGCCTTATACCGTTGTTTTATTTGATGAAATTGAAAAAGCCCATCACTCTGTTTTCGATGTATTTTTACAGATTATGGATGAAGGGAAAGTTCATGATAAATTAGGAAAAGAAGGAGACTTCAGCAATGCACTGATATTATTTACTTCCAATATCGGAAGTGAAGAGATTGTAAAACAGTTTGAGGAAGGAAAAGTTCCGGAATCCTCATCACTGATGCAGATCATGTCTAATTCAGGAAGATTCAGACCTGAATTTTTAGCGAGAATTACAGAAATTATTCCTTTTGCTCCTATTACGGAATCTATCGCAGAAAGAATTTTCAATATCCAGCTGAAATCACTCCATACCTCACTTACCCGACTTGGAATGACTTTAAAAATCAGCGACGAAGCCGTAAAAAACCTTGCATTAGGTGGCTTCAGCAGTAAATATGGAGCAAGACAGATTTCCGGAGTTATCCGGGCACAGCTGGCCAGGCCGATCTCAAAAATGATCGTGCGCGAAGAAGTAAAATCCGGCCAGACCATTCATGTAGACTGGAATACAGAAGAGGAAAAATTGAGCTGGAAAGTAGATTAAAATGCAAAGAAAGCTAATAAGTAAATAAGTAAATTTGCCTATCAGCCATTAGCCATTAGCCATTAGCCATCAGCTTATCAGCTTTCTTTACCTTAAAAACATTATACAATGAAAACCCTATTTAAAAATATCTTTACAGTACTCATGCTGGCAGGGACTTTTGTAATGATGAACGGACAGTTTCTAGCCGCTTCCGATACCTCGGAAAGCAGTGTGAAAAGGTACAATAACATCATCAATGCCAATAAGGAAATCGTTGAATTCATAGAATATTCATTGGTTCAGAAAGGTATTCCCAAACATTTAAGAAATCTTGCCCTGATTGAGTCTCATTTCAACAGGAATATCACATCGGGAGCAGGAGCCGTAGGAATGTGGCAGTTTATGACTGCACATGCCAATCAGTATGGTCTTACCGAACAGGAACGTACAGATGTGTATAAAAGTACTAAAACCGCCGCGATCTCTCTTGCGAATCTTTATAGAAAATATGGCGATTGGATTACCGTAGTGGCAGCTTACAACTGCGGTGAGGGGAATATTGCCAAAGCTATGCAGGCAGCAGGCTCTACACAGTATCATATCTATTCTCAATATCTTCCCGCAGAAACCATTAATCATGTAAAAAAATACCTGAATGCATGTTATGCTACAGGAGAACTGCAAAGTGTTTTAAGCAATTATAATTCTTCAAGGCTTAATAAGGTTTTCTTTACAGAAGCGGGAAACCGTAAGAATAATGGAGTATCACTTCAGGAAACAGAGATTAATGCAGGATTTAATTTAGATGTTATTGCCGATGAGCTGAAGGTACAGGTAAATGAGATTCTTGCCTGGAATCCGGGTATTATAGATGAACTGCAGACAAAAGGAGAAAGCCCTCTTTATCTGCCTACCGATCTTATGCCGGATTTTCTTCTGAAAAAGAATAAGATCCTTTCCCGATCCATAAAAGAAGGAGGACGAATGCAGCAATAAATTTGAAAAATAAATAATAGAGCCGTACAAAAAGTACGGCTTTTTTTGTGGATATTATGATCTTTCTTACCCGTTAAATAACTCCTGAATGGACTTGAAAAAAGTCAACATATTTCTCTTTTAGGTGTAAAAAATGATTGAATTTATTGTTCTTTATTTTATTTTAAATATTTGATAATCATTTGTTTAGTTTAGTGTTTTAAATCTATTGTCGTAGAATTACGACATCAAATCGTAGAATTACTACAAATTTTCAGATTTACATTCAAATGCTTTTTTATGATAAGAGGACGTTATATATTTGCTATGTAATCAATCACCCAATCACAAAATATTAACGATTAAAATTTACAAATCATGGCAGCAAATTCAAGAGGAATCTTAAAATTCAACGGAGGAGAAGGTCAGAAATTATTAAAACTGAACTACAGTGTATCAAGATCTACAGACGTTTCAGGACGTGTAGCATCAGACCCTTCCAATGCCCTTATCAAAGTAACAGTAGAAGCTACTGAAAAATCTGATATCCTTGAAAGCTTACTGAACGGAAAATACAAACCTACAACAGGAGAGGTGACTTTCAACAAATCTCACGAAGAAGGTACACTTATCACTTTAAGCTGGGAAAACGGATACGTAATCCAGCACCAGGTAGAGTTCGACGCAGTAGATGAAAACAGCATGCTGATCAGTTTCGTAGTAAGTGCGGAAGGAATCAGCTACGGTAATTCTAAGTTCGACGGGCTTTGGCCTTCAGATGGTAAATAATCTGAACAATCTCTTAGTAAAAATAAATTGGTGCAGAATAGTGTATTCGTAAGAATATACTATTCTGTTTTTGGCGTTTTACCTATAAAGAGCCAGAATACTGATCTTACCCAACTTCTTTCAGGTAAGACAGATAAGAAAGAACAACATGATTTTTCATGACAGTAAGTCTTTGGAATGCTATTCAATTTTATTATTTAATTTAAGCAAAAAAAAACACACTATGTTTAAGGATGATCAATCGATAAAAGGAAAAACTCCAAAAGGAGGAATGCAGAATATAAAGGGCACAGAAAGGCTGAAAGAAGCTGAAAATATAGCGGTACAAAAAATAGATGATAAGCTCCAGAAAGCTGACGAAGCGGTTAAAAAATCAGCGAAGAAAGCTCAGGAAATATACTCCGGTGCAGCACAGGATTCAAAAATGTTTATGAATCAAACGCTGGTACCCAACAACCCTTCTGTTACCGAAAATAAAGTATGGTCCAAACAACCCACTTCTAAAATACACAATGCACAGGCAATTCCGGAAAGCTATATTGCTGGGATAAACCGTGTAGTGATACTTGATATTGTGGTAGAGGGTCAGATCATTAAGCATTTCAAACATTTCAGGCTGGTACAGAATGCTTCAAAGCATCATGAATTCAGTCTGATGCTTGCCCATGATACTTTGGGTGGTGCAGAAAATCACAATCTGCAGGAAGCCCAGAATTTTTTAGGAAAGAGAATTACAGTCGTATTTAAATATAAAGATATTGAACAGGGACCCGAGCGTAATTTCGTCGGAGTCATTACAGAAGTCGGTTTCAGTCAGGAAAAGGGAAGTCTGGGAAATATTGTTCTCAGCGGCTTCAGTCCTACAGTACTGCTGGATGCAGCGCCTCATATCCAGAGTTTCGGAGGAGGGCAGGAAGTAAGTTTAAACAGTATTGCAGACCATGTAATAAAAGAAGGACTCGGGCAGAATAAATTCGATTTCAGAGTAGATGCTCAGCATGGAAATGTTCCCTACAGCTCACAATACGAAGAAACCCACTATAACTATCTGGCCAGAATTGCAGAAGCATACGGCGAACAGTTTTATTACGATGGCGAAGTACTCCACTTCGGAAAACTTCCGCCTCAGGAAAAACCTGTAAAACTTACCTACGGAAGCAGTGTCAGCGATATTGCCATCAAGATGAAAGCCCAGCACGTAAGCCCAAGTTTTTACGGCTACAACAGCAGTAAAAATGAAAAGCTGACTACCGGAAACTCAAAAATCAGTCATACTTCAGATATTGCCAAACGCGCTTATGAAATCTCAGAGAAAACCTTTAAGACCCCATCTTTAAGAGTTGCTCCGATTAAAGCGACTTCTTTTATGGATATTGATGCATCACAGAAAGGAACAGCCGGAAGCAAGGCATCCGAGGTTTTCATTACCTCAGGAGCTACAACAGTTCCGTTCCTGTATCCCGGATGTACTGCGGATATCGAAATGCGTAAAGCAGACACCAATGATACTTCCTATTTTACCAAATTAATGATTATTGGAGTTACCCATGAAGTCGATGCAAGAGGGTATTATGAAGGTACTTTTGAAGCTATTGCGGCAGATACAGGATATATTCCCCGCCCGGAGTTTGAAAACCCGAAGGCAGAGCCACAGTTTGCTAAGGTAATTTCCAATACAGACCCTTTAAATCAGGGACGTGTAAAAGTTCAGTTTGACTGGCAGGGAGGGCAGGATACCACAGAATTTATCCGTGTTATGTCTCCTGATGCAGGAAGCAGTGATAAAGTAAACAAAAACAGAGGTTTTATGTCTGTTCCTGAAGTGGAAGACCAGGTGATCGTTAATTTTGTTCATCAGCATCCTGACCGTCCTTTTGTGATGGGAGGAATGTTTCACGGCAGCATTGGAGCAGGCGGAGGAACGGGAAATAATGTGATGAGCTTTAGCGGAAGAAGCGGGGCCGAATTGAAATATGACAATGGAGCCGGTTCTATGAATCTGAAGGATCAGGGAGGAGCCAATATGTTTTTTGACGGTGCTGGAAACGTAGTCCATAACGCCAATAATGACAGCACGAAAACGGTAGGCAACGATAAAATAGACAAAGTTGGAAATAATAAAAAGCTGGAAGTAGGCTGTGATCACACCACTGATGTTGGAAATACTCACAAAGTAGCCGTTGGCGGCGAAAACAGTGTATTTAAAATGGATAATGCCGGAGTTATTGATTTAACAGGCATTGATAAAATAACACTCAAAGTAGGAAGCAGCGAGATTGTCATCACAGGAACTAAAATTTCGATTACAAGTGCTGAAGTGGATATTAAGGCGGGAAGTGCTACAGCTAATTTTAAGGGGAATACGAAAATAACCGGAACACAGGTAGAGATAAATTAATTATATGAAAGTAATTAGATATGAGATCAAGGAATCGGATACTTTAGAATCCATTGCGAAGAAATATGAAATTGAAACTGAATATTTAAAAGCCTTTCATAATTCCCATAGCGGCATAGCAAGCTTAATCATTGGTGATAAGCTGCCTATACAACTTAGTCATGTAATTATAAATGCAGAATCATTTAAAGATGTTCTTCATAAAAATCAGAATGTTAAAGATCTTGATTTTAATCTTAAATCAAGGTATCGTTGCGAGCAGCTGAATATTTCCAGAGTTAATAATGAGGTGATTACGATGTCTGCCAATACCTATCTTGAATTTTTAGTTCAAAAAGTGGATCATAGTCCTATTTTTGATATCAGTGTAACCGATTTTACATTTAGTGTAGATCCGGTCGTATTTGAGAAAGGTTTTGAATTTTCCCACAAATTCGAAAAAATAAAAAGTCCGGTTATTGTTGAAATATTGAAATCGGGTAAGGTTGATAAAGTTTATAATAGGGATGATATAGAAAAAAGATGGATACATTTTAGAGATTTTGGACTGGCCAATGATGATATGTTTAAGCAACTGTCTTCTCAGGCTCCTGCTCAGGCAAAAGATGTTGTTGATACCGGAAATAAAGAATTTCTGAAAGAAGAAAATTTTGCGGGAATGCTGGATAAAAACCTTTTTTATCATATATTTTTCAGAGCTTATCAAGGAGCAGGGCTGGAAGATTATACAGTGCATCAGTTCTCACAGATTTTCCCGAATGTAGAGCTATCTACGGATATTGTAAAATCAATGGTAAATGAAGATGAAAATTCAGCTACTTTTCGTCTTGTAGGAACGCTTAATAGAAAGGATTTGTCCGAAGAAGGTCTTAAAGGAATGTATGATCAGATTTATAAGCCTACCATTAAGTATAGCTATTCTGAATTTGATTTTGTCTATCGAATTACTTATACAATAGATAAAAAATCTAATTTTATGACAGAAGGAAAAGCCTCAATAGCTGAAAAAGTAAAAAACAATTTTGAAATCATTACTGAATATAAAATTAAAAAAGTAGAATTATAATATGCAGAAGCAATATAGAATCGCAAATTTTAAAGTTTTACTCCTTTCTATGCTGGGAATGGGAATACTGGTAATCGTATTGGTTTATTTTGCTCAAAAATTCAGTTATACTGTTAACCAAACCTATTTTCTGATATTTGGATTGTCTTTACTTACTTTGATGATGTTCTATATCAATTTAAAGTTTACAAAATTAGTTTCATTTAATGTAGTAAAGAATACTATAAATATAAATGAAAGCCGGAATATAGAAATAGAAGAAGGAGATGTGATTGATTATAACTTTTATCTGTTGACCCATAAAACAATGGGGCATTTGTTGAGAATAAACACAAAAAACAAAGAATATGTTTATTGGATTGTTTGGGTGAGTCTTCAAAAAATCACTGAAGAGGAGGTTAGTAATATAAAAAACCTACAGAAAGAGGTAACAGAAGTATTAAAAGGCAAGAAAATCAAAAAGGGTATAGATTACTGTATTTTATTTGTTTCCTGGTTGCCTTTTATACTGTTAGCTTTAGGACTACTGACCTTATTGTTTGGATTGTTTTATGTATTCTCCCTGTAAAAAAGAGATGTTTATTAGATCTGGATTAATCAAGCCAAATGAGAAAAATTACTGTTAGAAAAGTTGATAATTAAATGTTAAAAAAAGATTATGGCAGTTTCATATATTCCACAAGATAAAGTTTTTGCAGTGTGTACTTACCAGTTAAGTTCGGAGCCGCAAAAATTTTCTTTCAGTAGAAAAACGGCGGATGTTTATTATCAAAATACTAAACAACCTTTACTCACAGTTGATGATAAGAATATAATGGTTGAATTTACATGTAAATCACCTGCAAATTTAGCTGGTACCTTGTTAGCTTTTGGTGCAGGTCTTATCGTCGGAGCGTTACTATTATCAAACCCTTTAGGCTGGGTTGCTTTAGCTGCTGGAGGTGTTTTATTGGCTTCGGGAGTTGTTGCAGCTGTAGTTGCGGTAAATCATAAATGTACAGATCCTTTAAATGGAGGGCAGTGGTTCTTGGCACACAACAGTGTAAAAATCAATGGAGCTTCAGCCATTACCCGTTCCTCCATTTTAAAATGTAAAAAAGACGGTATTCTTACCCCATTTTTTGATGAAGCATCTGCAAAAGCGGCCGCAAGTTCTATCGCTACAAAGAATAAATGGGAACTGGGAATTAATGTCGTTGCTTCATTTGGTGCCGGATTTTTTCTTCCAAGTGCTTTTGCCGGATTTGGGACAGCATCTATAGGGATGAAAGCCTGGATGACAGTGGGAAGGTTTGGCGTAGGGTTTCTTGCTTTCAGTAGTATAAACTACGGACTTAGAGGAGGAATAAGATGGGGACATGAGAATAATGGTGATTTAAAGGATAATGTTACTTATGATAATATGAATAATCATAAGGAAAACATCATTGATCCGAAAACCGGAAAACCCGAAGAAACTGATATTGATGAAAACAAGTATTGGGGAGCTCCTGCTAAGCCTGATGACTTTACACAAGATTCAGAGGATCTGCTTAAAGTGGAAAAAAGCGGTGGAAAATATAACATTACGGTTCTTAGTAAAGTAACGAATGTTGTAACTTCTTATACTATTTATGCTCAGAATAAAGATTTAATGCAGCAGTTGGATAAACTAGACGGTCTCAGTCGGCCGGTTCTCAGAAATAATCCTCTGGCCAAACAATTGTTAAATGATTTAAATAGCGGTAAGTACCCGGAATGGAAAAATTCTATAAGATTTTATAATAATGGAAGAATGACTCCGAGTATGGTTGATGATGGAAGGACTGCCGTTGCTGAAAACTTAAAATCAAGTCTTGGAAATCTAAAATCAAACTCTATACAGGGAGGATTATTTTTAATACCATTTATAGGAACCATATTTTCTGAGGAGGCAAGAGCCGCACTGGCAGGAGGGATGGCAAATGACTTGGCAGCAGAACCTAATGGCAGTAGTGTAGTTGCAAATACTCCCGTAGATTAAATTTTTTACTTGTTAATTTAGTCTTGAGATTTATTGAAAATAGAAATATTATATTTCTCTTATTCGTGTAAAATAATAACTTGAAAGCACCGGAACTATTATCATTAAACTCCTTCCAAATAAGCATTTAAACCATTATGTTAAATCAAAAGTCGTAGAATTACGACATCAAATCGTAGAATTACTACAATATTTCAGATTTGCATTCAAAAACTTTTTCCGTACCCTTATCGAGTTTATCTTTGCTCTGTAATCAATCACTATTCACAATATATATAACACAATTAAAATTCACCAATCATGGCAGCAAACTCAAGAGGAATCTTAAAATTCAACAACGGAGAAGGACAAAAATTATTAAAGCTTAACTATAGCGTATCAAGATCTACAGACGTTTCAGGACGTGTAGCATCAGATCCTTCCAACGCTCTTATCAAAGTGACAGTAGAAGCTACTGAAAAATCTGATATCCTGGAAAGCTTATTAAACGGAAAATACAAGCCTACAACAGGTGAGGTTACTTTCAATAAATCTCACGAAGAAGGTACATTAACTACCCTGAAGTGGGAAAACGGATATGTAATCCAGCACGAAGTAGACTTCGATGCAGTAGACAGCAACAGTATGCTGATCAGCTTCGTAGTAAGCGCTGAAGTAATCACGCTTGGTAACTCAGAATACCGTGGAATGTGGCCTTCATCAGGGCATTAATCAGACCCAAGTCTTTTAAGAAAATAACAACCAAACAGAACAGCAGCAATGTTGTTCTGTTTTTTTATGACTGATGAGTGTGAGTTTGTCATTTAGAATCAAGAGCCAAGACGCAAGAATCAAGATTTTAGAGAGCAGATGTCAGACGTGAGATTTTTAGGTTGAGGTTGGAAAATGTGAGTGGTGAATTTTGCTTCGAAAGTGAAATGTGAATTTTAAAAGCTGAAAATTACTACTGGCGACCAATACCCGGTGGCTGAGGCCCTCGAAGCCACCGGATTTTAGATAGCAGATAACAAACATAAGACTTTTATGTAAAATTTCTGCATTAAATATATATTTTAGTTAGTATCAAATTGCAGACATTCATATAATCTCACTACAACCCCCAAACCCTAAAACGCTCCGACTCTCAAACCCATAGCTCGCACCCCGAAACCCGCATTCCGCATCCCATCCCAAAAACTCACAATTCCTCTCTCATTCCTTCTAAAAATATTCCTATTTTCTTATATTTGTTCATTATAGATATTATGGACGCAACACACGATAAAAGACTCTTCCTTATTGATGCTTATGCAATGATATTCAGAGGATATTACGCATTGATCAGAAATCCGAGACTTACCAGCACAGGTTTGGATACTTCTGCTATTTTTGGTTTTACCAATTCTTTGATTGAATTAATCAGAAGAGAAAAACCAACCCATCTGGCAGTTGTTTTCGATGTAGGACAGGCCAGCGTAAGAACTGACGACTATTCAGAATACAAAGCCAACAGAAGTGAAACTCCTGAAGCCATTAAAATTGCAGTTCCATACATTCACAGAATCCTGCAGGCTATGCATATTCCGATTTTGGGGGTAGAAGGTTATGAAGCAGATGATGTCATAGGAACGATTGCGTGTAAAGCAGAAAAAGAAGGGTATACCACATTCATGGTGACGCCGGATAAAGATTTTGCCCAGCTCGTTACCGATAAAATCAAGATCTATAAACCGGGCTTAAAGGGAGGTGATATAGAAATTCTGGGTGTAGATGAAGTAAAAGCAAAATACGAAATTGAAGATCCTAAACAGGTTATAGACTTCCTTGCGATGATGGGAGATGCGGTAGATAATATCCCGGGATTGGATGGTGTAGGAGAAAAAACAGCCATGAAATTCCTTAAAGAATTCGGGAATATAGAAACCTTACTTCAGAATACCGATAAGCTGAAAGGAAAGCTTAAAGAAAAGGTGGAAGCTTCTGCGGAACGAGGGATTTTATCCAAAAAACTGGCTACCATTATCTGTGATGCTCCCGTAGAATTCCATCAGGAGCAGTACGATCTGGATACACCGGATTTTGAAAAAGTAAAAGAAGTTTTTGAGGAAATAGAATTCCGGAGATTATATGAAAACCTTTACAGAGCTTTTGCTTCCGCACCTGTAGAAACAGCGGCAGTAAGTGAGGCTGAGATTAAGCAGGTATCAACAGTTACGGAAATAAAAGGGCAGGTTATGCAGCTCGATCTGTTTGCTAATTTTGAAGAACTGGATCAGGCAACATCCACCAAATCCAATATAGAGCATAATGACCATCTGTACCAGTTTGTGGACAATCCTAAAGCGCAGAAAGTACTGGTCAGTAATTTATTACAACAGAAAGCAGTCTGTTTTGATACGGAAACTACCTCGTTGAATGAGCTTGAAGCAGAGCTTGTAGGAATGAGTTTCTCTTATAAAAAAGGTCTGGCTTATTATATTCCTTTATCCGAAAATAGAGATGAAGTGCTTCAGACTCTGGAAATTTTCAGGCCTTTCTTTGAAAAAGAGGACCTATTGAAAATTGCCCACAATTTAAAATTCGATTATAAAATATTAAAACAGTACGATATTACAGTGAAAGGGGCCATGTTCGATACCATGATCGCCCATTATCTGCTGAACCCGGACGGAAGACACGGAATGGATTATCTTTCCGAAGTTTATCTGAATTACAAACCCGTTTCCATTGAAACCATCATCGGGAAAAAAGGGAAAAAACAGGGAACTTTCAGAGATGCGGACCTGAGAACGCAAACCGACTATGCAGCAGAAGATGCTGACGTAACTTTCCAGTTGTATGAACTGTTTGCTCCACAGCTTAAAAAAGAAAACCTGGAAGATCTTTTCTTCAATATAGAAATGCCTCTGATGGAGGTGCTGGCAAAAATGGAACTGTCCGGAATTTCTCTGGATGAAAAATGGCTGGCTCAGGAAAGTGTTGACCTTGAAAATGATTTGAAACAGCTGGAACTTAAAATATTTGAACTTTCAGGAGAAGAATTCAACATGAATTCCCCGAAACAGCTCGGAGAAATCCTCTTTGAAAAAATGCAGCTGGATCCTAAAGCCAAGAAAACAAAAACAGGACAGTATGCAACCTCGGAAGATGTGCTGCAAAAGCTTTCTTCAAAACATGAGATCATCAAGCATATTCTGGAATACAGAACCTATCAGAAGCTGAAATCTACCTATGTAGATGCATTGCCTTCGCAGATAGATAAGCAGGACAACAGAGTCCATACGAATTTCTCGCAGACTACCGCTGCTACAGGCCGTTTGGCAAGTGTAAATCCAAATCTTCAGAATATCCCGATCCGAACCCTTCGCGGACAACAAATCAGGGGAGCTTTTGTTTCAGGAGAAGGAAAAAAGATTATTTCTGCCGATTACTCACAGATTGAACTTCGTTTGATTGCTGAGATTTCAGGAGAAGATAATATGATCAAAGCTTTCCAGCATGGCGAAGATATCCACGCATCAACAGCGGCAAAACTGTTCAAAATTCCTCTGGAAGAAGTGTCCAAAATACAGAGAAGCCAGGCCAAAACCGTCAACTTCGGAATTATCTACGGGCAGGGAGCATTTGCACTGGCAGAACAGACCGGACTTTCAAGAACCGAAGCAAAACAGATGATCGAAGCCTATTTCGAAACTTATCCGAAATTAAAGGAATATATGGCAGAGCAGGTAAGCAAAGCCCGCCAGATAGGATATGTGGAAACCATTTTAGGAAGAAAACGCCATCTGAAAGACATCAATTCCAATAACTTTGTGGTAAGAGGTCACGCTGAAAGAAATGCGGTGAATGCGCCCGTTCAGGGAAGTGCTGCAGATGTGGTAAAGCTGGCCATGATTAAAATTGATAAAGAACTTCAGGAGCAGAAACTTCAGACCAAAATGCTGCTTCAGGTTCATGACGAACTTGTATTTGAATCTCCCGTAGACGAGATTGAAAAAGCGTCAAAACTGATCAAAGAAGAAATGGAAAGTGCCCTGAAAACACAAGTGCCGTTATTGGTAGAAGTGGGAGTAGGCAACAACTGGCTGGAAGCACATTAATCAAATAAAAGATAAAAAGGAAGGTGAGTTTTGAAGCTCACCTTTTTTTGTTTTAACCTGAACCCGGAATAAGGTTTCCTAATCGAAAAGCTAAACAGAAAGGTTTGTACGATGATTTTTCATTTTTAAGATACATAAGGACATAAAGCCAATCTAAGTAATAGCCTATTTTTGTATTACTTTAATAAACGAAGTGGCCTTGTTTAGCTTTAGAAACATTCAAAAAAGTATAAAAATCTTGTTTCCCCTTGCGATAAATGATAACATTTTAATAATCAATCATGCTGTTCATTATTCCGAAATCAGGTAGTATTATAAGTTAGATAAATCAAGGATTTATTACTCTTTTTCACTTCTCTATTATCCAAAAAAAAGAAGACTAAAACTTTAGCCTTCCAAAATTTTCTGTGTGATGCAGGAAATTTTTATAATCATTTTTCACCACTTCATCTTACCTTCCTCTTGGTTTTTTCATCTGTATTTTTTAAGAATGATCATTCATTCAAAATCAATACTGACTAAAGATATGAAATATAAATATTCTGTGAAACACAAGTTTTGTAATATTTTTCAAAATAAAAAGACAAATTGTTTCAGGAATCCTCATTGGAATCTTTTATTTTGGTTAAATTCTCAAGAATATTAGGAACGAATCTTTCTGCAAAACCTGCCAGGAAAGACCAAACCATAAGCTTTGCCATTGCTGCGGGAATATAGAGAATGTAATAAAATTCATCAGCATTGGGGAATAAGGTTCCGCCAATCATTTCGCCCATAAAAATCAAAGAAAGGATAAAAGCAAAAACAGCACCTATAGTCTGTATAGAAATTAATTCTTTGATGGTTATTTTAGGGTTGAAGGCGCTGGATTTTCTTGCCCGCGTGATAAGGCTTACCGCTGCTCCAAGCGCTCCGAAAGATAAAGCGGCACTGAAAATAGATGCTCTTGTAAGCAATATAAACTGTCTGGATTCTGCATCATCCCGCCAGTCTTTTACCACAATGGTTTTTCCTGCCTCATCTATATTTTCATGTCTGGAATAATGTGGCTGCCCCTTCAGATACAGAAAATAAATAAAAGGCAGACATAAAATAATGCTATAAAGAATAGCCGTAACAATAAAAGGACCCGTATTTTCCTTTCCTAAAAGTCCGAAATGTAGAGTTTTCATGATGCTAATGTTTTTTTTTCGATTGATTTGATACAGATCTTTTCAAATCTGTTCCAACAAAATTCGAATAATTATACACACCCATCAATTACCCATTTTCGCTATTTTGAGATAGGCTTATTAAAGGAAAAGCCTGTTAATCACTAATAGATTCATAAACCTTTCGTATTACATGATCCGGAGACGTTTTTTCAAATAAATACCTTTCTCTTTTAAGTTGAAAGTTTTTAGATTCCGAAGGCATTTCTTCCTCCATAGTATTCAAGGTTTCAAGGGTTAATTTCCCTTTCATCGGTGTATAAAACAACGCAGAATGAGAACCTGCTCCCATATTATAGGTTTCAATATAAGTCAGGATAAGATCTCCGTTCAGGTATTTAAACCTACTGAATTGATTTCCGTAGGGCCCTGTATCATATAAATTAATGCTCAGTTCACCGTTTTGTATGGAAATATCTTCGGGGTCATGCATTTTATATCCGGACTCGTTGTATTCATCCGGAAGTACGGTGTCTGAAATTTTATCCAAGCGGTAAGTTTGATCCGGATTTTTTAAAAGGATCATCATTTTTCTGCCAGCCAGCGTATCTGCTTTCTTCCTAATAACAAGCGCGATGTCGGGAAGCTTATCCTGATTCAGGTCACCTTCCGCATCATACTGAATATCATAGCCGTTCGGAACCAGATCAGAAGTTTTTTTTCCAATTTTAAAAGAGTTAATTTGTTGTCCGAGACTCTTATTGTTTAACGAATCTTTTTGGATATCTATTTCTGTAAGTGGATCTTTTTTCTGATCAGTAGCAGTTATGTTATCCTTTTTACAGGAATAAACAAGCAAAAAGCAGGAAACGAGTACAGGTATAATTTTTTTCAATGGTTTTTTTATTAAATAGAATAGTCTCTCAATTCTTTTAAGAGTTGAATTTGTTCGCTAATCCATTCCGTATCTAGATTGTACTGAGATTTAAAATTATTTACAGCTGCCAGAAATTCTTCAGCTCTGGCTTTTCCTTCCTGCTTTTCAATGAAATTAGCGGTTTGTATATTCCTCATCTTGGAAATTTCCTTCCTTCTTTCCAGCATTTTTTCCCAGTAAATAAGATGCTTTGCAAAATTATGGGTGCCATTGATGGTATCCAGATAAACAACAGTTTCCATCACTCTTTCCTGATCAAAATAAAGTTCAGGTTTTTGTAAATAATAATCAAGATACTGATTCAGGTACCGAACAGTTTTCTCATTATTATAAAACGCAAAAACAAGAGCATACAGATCGCCTGCATAGCATACTTCACTTTTAAGAAGATGTACACCAATGATGTCAACTTGACTCTCATAGTTTTTTACAGCAGAAAAATAAGCTCCCACAGTTCTTGTTCTCCAGTTAAAATCTCCAAGAAGAGCAGCGGTAATATCTTCAGTGATCTCATCTTTGAGTTGTTTTATTTCTTCAATCCATAAGCCGGAAGTATGGCGTATGGTCATGTAAAATGGTAACACCCATTTGTCGATAAATTCTTTGTCTAATTGAAATTCATTTTTATGACTTTTCAAATGATCAAAATCAGAACGGTGCCGTACTGTGGCTCCGGCCGAGTGGAGATTAATTTCGTTTTGCAGATCTTCATTCATCTTTAAATTTGTTTATTCCGTTCCCTGATTTTTAGTTTTTTTCACATCATCAATTTCTTTTTTCATTCTCTCTTTCCAGCCTTTCCCATTCCTTTTTTCAAGGTAAGGATTGGTGATTTCGTCATATTTTTCCTGGGCTTTTATATCTGTCATATCAACGGTGCAGCCTGTATTTTGTGAAATAATGCCGTATTTTCTGGTAACACTGTCAATTCTGCTGAGTGTTTTCTGATCATAGCCGGAAACTGAAAATCCACCTGTGTATCTCATCATAATCTGGTCTTTTTGGATGTCCTTTTTAGCCTCCCGGATGTAATAATTTTCCTGATTGGTGAGCTTTCTTTTATTTTTTATAAATCCATCGGCGGCTATATAAACGAAAAATGCCACAGCCAGAATGTTAACCACAGGAAACACACTTAAAAACTTACTTTTAAAGTTCAGTTTTTTAAAATCCAGACTGCTGATCAGATAAGAAGCCAGTGCCGTAATACACAGAACGGCTATAAGATACTGGAGTTGACATTCTTTCAACAGGTACCATAAATCAAACCGCATAGGATAGTTCATCACATAATATCCCAAAACATACACAGCAGCCAACAGCAGTACGACAGCCGAATTGATGGCAATGAGTTTTTTGTACATATCAGAAATCTTTACTTACTTAAAAATAAGACTTTCTGCCGATACTCCATAAATTTCCTTTGTTTTTTCCTTCTTTGTATGATCCGGAATAGTCATGGTTTCTAATAGTAAGGATATTTTTTCCTGACAGTTTCAAGCTGAATTTCCAGACCCATTTTCATTTTTTCATTGATAATCGGCCAGTTGCTGTGGTTTTCAAGCCTGAAATCTTGATATACCCTTAATAAATCCACAAAATGAGTGTTGAAAAGCCTTAATTTTTCATTAGTTTCATGCAGACCGAGTTCAATATATTCGTCAAAACGATAAAGAAGAAACTGTTCAGCATCGGTAAGTTGCTTTTCATAAGAAATAGAGGTTGCAACCTCAAAAGCCGTTTTTAAAGCCACCTTTTCTTCCTGAAGCATATGATACAAAATACCTAATACAGCTCTGGAAGTGATTTCGCTATCCGCATGGGTGGAATTTCTGTTTAAGATCTGTATGGTATCAAGTGTATTGTTAGAGGTAGAAAGTTCAATAAACGGATATTCAGATTCCTCTTCTGAGGCCAAAACAGAATCTGCCCAGAGCATGATTATGTCTCTCCGGATTGCGTCATAATTTAAAAGGATCATAAAAACCTTCAGCAGATTTCCATGATCCTTTATTGATGTCTTTTTCACAAAAACTAGATGTTATATTCAATTTCGCCGATGTAGTAAAGCGCATACTCCTCATCGTTCACGGAAACAGGTCTTGGGATCACATGTCTGCTTGCAAAAATAATGGCGTTCACCGGAGTTTCCAGTCCCAGTTCGTTGATCTTCTGTTCCACAGCCGGAAGCCATTGGTCTGCATAAGAATAATCTGCGAATTTTTCATAAATGCCTAAACTGGCCTCTTCAAAACCATACTCCAGAAAATCATAATCAAACCATTGTATATTTTGAGACTGTGCAAATTTGGAGACATATAAATCTTCGTTTTCCTCCTCTGTATAATAGCTTTCATTCTCTTCAGCAAAATCATCGAAATCCTCCTCATTTTTAAAATACCCCAGCCAAAAGTGTGAAATTTCTTTCTCCATAAATTATTTTTTAAGTATACTGTCTATTTATTTTAATCTTCGTAAATGTTCGCTTTCATGAATCACTTTTTCCAGTCTTGAAAGTCTTGTTTTTTCCTGTTTGGCACTCATCAGCCAGTGAATGATCGTTTTTTTATAAGAAGGAGCCTGTTTCTCAAAAAAATCCCAGGCATTCTGATGGGCTTTAAACTGCTGCTCATACACAGGATCGAGTAGAAGGGCATTCTCATGTGAGTAAATCCCTGTTTTGCCCTCTTTTCTGGCTTCAAATGCCTTTTGTCCCTCCGGTTTCATAAGGCCTGCTTTCGTCAGTTCTTCCACCTTCTTAATATTGATTACGCTCCAGATGCTGTTGGGCTTTCTGGGGGTAAAACGGTTAGAAAAGCTTTCAGTATCTATAGACCTTCTTACTCCATCTATCCATCCGAAACATAAAGCCTGATCCACTGATTCCGGCCAGTCCATGGAAGGTTTTCCAGTGCTTTTTTTGTAAAATCCTACCACAATTTCCTTTTCATTCATGTGATTTTTTTCCAGCCACTGTCTGAATTCTTCCTTTGTAGCAAAAAAAATAGGAGTCATGATGAATCTTTTTATTGATATTAAACTGTAATATTACAAAACTTTTCCTTTAAATCGGAATTTTGAACGGTACAAAGTCTGGTATCAGAAAGTATGAGGATACGCTTTTTTATTGTAATTTTATTCAGATAAACTTTATACAATGGATTTTCTCCAGGATCATTATGCGATTCAGAACGAACTGCTCCTGATACTCATCTCAGTTTTGCTGGGACTGCTGATTGGTGCGGAACGCGAATACAGAAACAAATCTGCAGGACTTAGAACCTTTATTCTGGTCTGTTTCGGATCCTGTCTTTTTACTATTCTTTCCATTAAAATCGGAGTACAGAATCCGGACCGTTTGGCTGCAAATATCATTACCGGAATTGGTTTTCTGGGAGCAGGAGTTATTTTTAAAGGAGATAATAAAATTGACGGCATCACCACGGCAACTACCATCTGGGCTACTGCTTCGATAGGAATGGCTGTAGGTTCTGGCTATGTTTATCTTTCCTTGCTGGGAACCGTTCTGGTGCTTCTGATCCTGAGTGCATTGATTTATCTTCAGAATTTTATAGACAGCAGCCATAAGATCAGAGAATATAGAATAACGGTGTTGGGATCTGAAGATATAGGACATTGTGAAAAAATATTCAAGGAACATCACCTGAAACATTTTATGCTGAAAATGCAGTATACACAGGGAAGCCTTTCTATAATCTGGAGACTTACAGGCAGGCATACAAGACATGATGAGTTGGTCAGAAGTCTTATCAACGATCCAAAAATTACTGCCTATCAGTTTTAAGATAAAGGCAAAAAAATAAAGGCCTGAGCCTCTATTTTTTCTTGAAAACATACAGATCCTTGTTCGGACCGGAAATTTCTTTACCGTCCATATCCAGCTGTATCAGAATATTTTCGCCTACTTTATACTTATAATTAGCGGTTTTTCCTTTTAAAGTGATCATACTTCCTGTTGCATCCCATTCAAAAGTTCCTTTATCCTGGTTTTTCGAATTTCTGTCGATATATTCTTCAGTAATGCTAAATGTTTTATCGTTATTGATTGTCAGAGACGTCTTGATTCCCGGGCAGTCTGCGCATGGAACTACAGCGTCGTAAGTTCCCGGCCAGTCAAGGGCATTTTCGGAAGTATCTCCGGCAGCCGTAGGAGTTGCTTTGGTAATACTGTCCGAAGGTGCTGTCTGCACTGCAGCAGAATCTGTTGTAGCAACTGTATTTTCAACGGTTTTTTCTTTTTGATTACATGATGCTAGCAAGGCTGCCGATGCCATTGCGAACATGAATATTTTGCTATTCGTCATAATGAAATAATTTAGATATAGTGATATTTAAGTGCTCTGTTAGAAACAAAAATTGAGCCATTGGCGGGTTTTCGGAGATGACTTTTATGCGGGATATGGTATGCGAGGTACAGGATGCGAGGTTTCAGGTTTGAGAGTTTTGGAGTTTGAGGATTGAAAGGGTATAAGAGGAAATTATGAGATATTCTTGGGCCGTGAATCCGAAATATTAAATGAAGGATAGTTATACGTTGACTTACATCTGGTGGCTGAGGCTCTCGAAGCCACCAGTAGTAATGAAACCTTGTATTTATACATCAAACTTCATCATTCACATTTTCCAACCTTAACCTAAAAGTCTCAAACCTGAAACCTAGTATCCGGTGGCTTCGAGAGCCTCAGCCACCTGATATCAGCCCCAGTAGTAATTCCCAGTGCTTAAAATTCACATTTCACTTACGCAGTAAAATTCACCATTCACATTTTCCAGCCTCAACCTAAAAGTCTGATGTCTGAAATCTGATGTCTAAAGTCTGGTATCTAAAATCTTGACTCTTGGTTCTTGGCTCTTGATTCTTGATTCCTCACCCCTCACCCCACATTTCCTCACCCACGTAAGGCATATGTACAATATTCTTTGTAAATTGGGGCAAAATTTTGATTATGACAAAAAAGATACTTTTATCCGTATTTCTTTTGCCGGCTGCAATGGCATTTGCACAACAATATGGAGGAATGTGGATTCCTACTGAACTGAATGAAAAGGAAATGAAGGATTTGGGAATGAAGATCTCTGCCAAAGACATTTTCAATACTCAGAAGCCGAGCATAAAGGATGCGGTAGTACAGTTTAACGGGGGATGTACTGCAGAAATCATTTCACCGAAAGGATTGCTGCTTACCAACCATCACTGTGGCTATGGGCAGATTCAGGCACATTCTACCGTTCAGAACGACCTTCTTTCCAATGGATTCTGGGCTAAAAATCCTGAAGGTGAACTTCCGAATCCTGGTGTAAAAGTAGATTTCATTGTAGATATCAAAGAGGTTACCGATCAGATTTTGGAAGGTACCGATAATCTGGTAGAGCCGGAACTGGCTAAAAAGATCAGTAAAAATATTGAGGTTTATAAAAATACTCAGAAAATAGAACCTTACCAGTCTATCGTTGTAAAATCAATGTATTACGGTAACAAATATTACGCATTTACTACGGAAACGTACAAAGATATCCGTTTGGTTGGGGCACCGCCGCAAAGTATTGGGAAATTCGGTAGTGATACAGACAACTGGGTTTGGCCAAGACATACTGGGGATTTCTCTATGTTCAGAATTTATGCGGGTAAAGACAACAAGCCTGCAGAATATTCAAAAGACAATGTTCCTTACGTTCCTAAGCATTATTTACCGGTTTCTATTAAGGATAAAGCTGAAAACGATTTTACTTTCGTATTCGGGTTTCCGGGAAAAACTACGGAATATCTTCCTGCTGTAGCGGTAGAAAAGATCATGACGGATATCGATCCTGCAAGAATTGCCGTACGTGATGTAGCATTGAAAACATTAGACGAAAAAATGCGTGTAGACAGTGAAACGCGTATCAAATATGCTTCAAAATATGCATCAGTAGCCAATTACTGGAAAAAATGGATCGGTGAAGTAGAAGGATTGAAAAAATCCAATGCTGTAGAGAAAAAAGTAATGTACGAAGGTTCATTGGTCGCTAAGAACCCTGAGATCAAAGCTACATTAGACCAGATGAATAAACTGTATAACGATCAGGCTCCTTATGCACTGAACAATGCCTATTATACAGAAGTCGTAAAAAATGCTGAAACTCTGAAACTGGCAGGCGATTACTACGATTATATTGCCTCTGTAGAAGCAGGGAAAATGGAAGAAAAAGACCTTGCCAAACTAAAGACAAAGTTAACATCATTCTATAAAGATTACAGTGCAGAACTTGATGCTAAAGTAACCGCAAAACTATTGGCTCTGTATGCCAATAAAACGGGTGCTCAGTTCCTGCCTCTTGGATTCAACAAGTACAAAGAAGAGAATCAGAATATCCCGATGATAGAAGAGATGTCTAAGAATTCAATTATCACAGGAAGAGCTCAGGTAAACGGAGCTTCTCTTACCGGAGATATTGAAAAGGCATTTTCCAATCAGGACAAACTGATCAAAACATTGAAAAAAGATCCTATTTTTCAGCTGTATGTTTCTATGAAAGAGACGTATATGAAAACGGCTGATCCTCAATATACTGCTCTTCAGGGAAAAATTGATGATCTGCAGAAGAAATTTATGGCGCAGCAGCTGGCTACGGATAAAGAAAGAAAATTCTTCCCGGATGCTAACTCTACGCTTCGTGTAACCTATGGAAAAGTAAAGGGTTCTACCCCTAGAGATGCTGTTTCTTACGGTTACCAGACCCATCTTGCCGGAGTGATCGAGAAATATGTTCCGGGAGATTATGAATTCGATGTTCCTAAAAAACTGATTGATCTTTACAACAAAAAAGACTACGGATTCTATAAAGATAAATCGGGAGATGTTCCGGTAGGATTCACTGCTACCAACCACACTACTGGTGGAAACTCAGGAAGTCCGGCTCTGGATGCCAACGGAAATCTTGTAGGTCTTAATTTTGACAGACAGTGGGAGGGAACGATGAGTGACATCAACTACGACCCACGTTTCAGTCGAAATATAATGGTGGACACTAAGTATATCCTTTTCATTATCGATAAATTTGCTGATTCTAAATGGCTTATTGATGAAATGAAGGTGATCAAATAATCCATAAAAGTAATACCTTTAAGAATCTATTTAAATACCATTTGAATAGATTCTTTTTATTTAACAGAGATGAAAGAAAAGATCATCAATTTACTGGCCGCTTTTGAAAACAAAAATATCGGGGATTCTTTTCCGTTGAACTACTGCTTACCCCTTTATCATTGTGTTTCCGATGACGATCTGCCCCATATCAAGCACGTTATCAACTATAAAAATACAAAGCAGTTTGAAGAAGATTTAGACTGTTTTTCCAGACACTTCCAGTTGGTCAGCTGGTCGGAATTTAAAGATTTTGTCCAGGGGAATTTTAGGCCCCGGAAAAAGATTGCACTGCTTACTTTTGATGATGGTTTCAGAGAATTTTATGAAGTCGCGGTTCCTGTTCTGGAGCGGAAAGGAATTTATGCCTGTAATTTTATAAATCCGGCCTTTATTGATAACAGAGATATGATGTTCAGATGTAAGGCAAGCCTGCTGATTGATAGAATTAAGAAAATACATATTATAAATCATGAAGTTTACAGCCTTTTGTCACTTGAAAATAAAGCAGATAAAGAGTTTTTAATAAATAAAATTTTAAACATCAGTTATCAGGAAAAAGAGGTTCTGGAAATTCTTGCCGAAAAGCTTGATGTGGATTATAAAGCATTTTCAAAAGAGTACAAACCTTATCTCAGTACTGAAGAATTAAAAACACTGACCGAAAAAGGTTATGGAATTGCTGCTCACAGCTGGGATCATCCTAAATATGGAGATTTGTCTCTGGAAGATCAGATGAAAACAACAGACCAGACTTTCAACTATCTCAAAGAAAATGGATTCTTACATGAAACCTTTGCGTTTCCGTTCACCGATTTCGGAGTGAAGAAAGCTTTTTTTGATGAACTGTTTAAAAATGAAGACATTCTTTACAGCTTTGGATGTGCCGGAATAAAACTCGACAGCGTTGAGAAAAATTTCCAGAGAATTCCAATGGAAATGGGAGAAAGCGGAGAAAAAATATTGAAAAGGGAAATGGCCTATTTCAGAATGAAAAAGATAATACACAAAAATAAAATAGTGAGAAGATGACAGAGCTGAAGACATTTAATAAAAAACAACTTGAAGATTTCATCTCGTCAGGAGGCTTTGAAGGCTTTGACTTTCTTCCTATTTCAGAACACAGGGCAAAATCCCAAATCAAGAACCTGAAAGCTTCAGATGATCAGGTGCTTCTCATCCTTGCTTTTTATGAAGGAAAACTGGCCGGATATGTGGGATGTCTGCCTGATAATTTTTTCATCAATGGAGAAATATTCCGTTACGCATGGCTGAGTACACTGTATGTGAGTGAGGCATTCCGGGGGAAAAGAATTGCAAAAAAACTCTTGAATAAAGCATTTGATGAATTTGATGGAAATATTGTAGCAACAGAATTTACCAAAGAAGCTGAAGCCCTTTATAATATGCTTGGCGTTTTCGATTATGCCTATCCCAAACAGGGAAAACGGTATTATTTCAGGACAGATGCCTCTAAAATGATTCCTGAGAAAAAGCCGGAAACAAAAGCACTGACTCCTCTTTTCAAAATAGGAGATATGGTAGCGAACTCTCTGATTTCTTTAAAAAACATCACAGCCAAAAAAACTGAATTCAGATTCGAAATCCTGGACCAGATTGATCCGGAGAGCTCTGTTTTTATTTCAAAATTCAAAAGCAGACGCAACGCGGAAGAAATTAATGTCTTCATAAAAAATCCCTGGGTACTTGAAAATAAAGGAAAAGAAGATCAGTATCTTTTCTCAAGCTATGCTCAAATTTTCAAATATTTCTGGGTAAAGATTTATGATCACAATAATACCCTCACAGCCTGCTCTCTGTTGCTTTTAAGAGATGGGTATCTTAAAATTCCATACCTGTTTTGTGAGACCGGCCTGGATCACTTTGCCGATTTTTTGAGCTATTTTATTGTTAAAAATAAAGTAAAAGCTTTGACCAGTTATCAGAAAGATTTAAATAAAGAACTGGCAAAATCTAAAACATTTCCAAAGATCTATGAACGGGATTTTGAACGAAGATACCTCTTTCAAACCCGCCTGATACAAAATCTTCCGCCAGGATTTGATCCGGAATATCAGGACGGAGACGGAGATTGTATGATGACGTAGATTTTAGATTTTAGAGTTTCGGGGTCCGGAGATGCGAGATTCGAAGTACGGGGTGCGAAATTCTGGTGGCTGAGGCTCTCGAAGCCACATGCCCACCAATAAAACCAAATAAAAAAAACCGCCTCTATTACAGAAGCGGTTTCTATTTTTAATGTCCGAAAATCTCTTTCAGCGTTAATTCTTTAAAAGTTCCCATGTGGTTCACTGCATCCATATCCAGATTCTCTTTCTTGCCAATAATCGCTGTGTTAAAGTGTATCGGCTGGATTTCTGTTTGATAGAATTTCTTCAGATCTTCAAATTTCAGATCTTCAATTTGCCCGTAAATATCCTTTCTGAAATCATGATAGACTCCGAGCTTTTGCAGACGCAAGGTATTGAAGAAAATATTATTCCGGGTAATTCTGGTAGAGGCTATCTGCTTCAGAGCTGCATTCTTGGCATTTTCAAACTGGATGGGAACCTCAGGAAGTTCACTCATAAGTTCACTCATCGTACTTACCGCAGTCTGAAGTTTATCCGGCTGGGTTCCGATATAAGTTGTGATGTAATCGGGATGGCCCAGTTCAGAATTGGCAGCGTAAGAAACATAAGCAGAATACGCCAGACTTTTACTTTCACGGATCTCCTGAAAAACAATAGATGAAAGTCCTCTTCCGAAATACTCATTGAAAACATTGATTTTTCCGAAGTTTAAGATATCCACCTGATGACCTCTTCCTACTTTGCTCATCTCCATCTGCACCATGTCATACCCTGTGAAATAGACATTTCCGTTGGTTTCAGGCTCAGGATATTGTTTAGGCTCGGGAATTGAAAAACTTTCGTTTTCTATATAATTTCCGATGTACTTTTTAAAGGTTTCAAGATCTTTTCCGTAGAAAAATATCTGATAAGGATATTTGAAAAGCTTTTTCATTCTATCTGTAAATACTTCGGAACGGCTGCTTTCCAGTTCCTCTTTCGAAATAATATCCGTGTAACGGGAGAAACTGCCCAGTTTGGTGTAATTGGTAAGGGCGGTCATAATCCGGTTTTTATCCTTTTTGGTAGCCTGACGGTTTTCTAAAACAGTCTCCACAAATTGTCCGTAAATATCCTGATCCGGCTTTACATCATACATCCAGTGTTGCAGAAGAGCAATACCTTTCTCTATATTTTCCTCCAGTCCACTCAGGGAGATCAGAAGCTGATCATTGGTGGTTTTAAAATCATTGCTGACCCCGATTTTAAAGAATTCCTTTTTTAAATCTTCAGGGGAAAGATCTTCAGTTCCGAGATACTGCAATAATTGTGTGGAAATTCCAAGATCCCTGTCGTGATCACTTCCGAAAGGGAAAATAAAATGAACCTGGGCAATGTCGTTGTATTTATTTCTGACAAAATTCAGCTTCTTATCCTTGATGGTATCTTTTACAATTTCCTTTTCATAATCAATGAATTCCGGTTTGATATCTTCCGTTTTTTCTGCAACAATTTCCTTTAAAAAGTCAGATTGTGCATCACGATTGATTTTGATAGGCGTAATTCCCGGATTTTCAACTCTCACCAATTGATCATTGATCCCTTTTTCCTTATCAATTTCAACGTAATTATTTTTAAAAAAAGTACGGGCGAAGTCTATCACATCTTCTTTGGTGAAATTTTGATATTCATCCAGTTCATTCAGCTCCTGTTCCCATGATCTTCCTTTGATATAAGTGTCATAAAGATTGGTCGCCAGTCCGTCTGCTGTTTCAAGACCTTTCAAACGTTGAAGTCTGAAATCGCTGATGATGGCAGGAAGCATCCAGTCCGGAAAATCTCCTTTTTTTATCAGTTCCAGTTGCTCCAGAACCATATTGGTAGCCTCTTCCAGCGTCTGAGTTTCCTTAGGAACAGCTACAATGGAAAAATATCCGTATTGTTTTAAACCGACAGAAAAGGCCTGTGCCCAAAGCATTCTTTGAGTCTGATTGATGTTAAGATCAAGAAGTCCGGCCTCGCCTCTGTTGCTTAAAATATTAGCTGTAATATCGGCCAGCATAGCTTCTCTTGTACCGTAGTTGTCAGTTCTCCATGCCAGCTGAACTCTCGGAGTTGTAGGGCTTTTTACCGTTCTTTTTACAATTTCGGTTAAAGGCTGTTCTATGACCGGTGTTTTTTTCGGAAGTTCTCTGTAAGGAATCGCTCCGAAATATTGATTCACAAGCTGAATTGTTTCTTCAAAATCAAGATCTCCGACTAAAACCATAGCATAATTATTCGGAACGTAATACTCGTCAAAATATTTATGGATAGCCTTCATGGAAGGGTTTTTCAGATGCTCGGGTTTTCCTATCGTCGTTTGCTGACCATTGGGATGGGTAGGAAACAGGGCATCCATCAGCTCATAATTCACAAGTCTTGAATCGTTATCCTGAGCTCTGTTGAACTCCTCATATACCGATTCCAGCTCCGTATGGAAAAGTCGGAGTACAATTTCCGAAAACCTTTCCTTCTCTATTTTAAGCCATTTTTCAAGCTCATTATTCGGAATGTTATTTTTGTAAACCGTTTCATCAAACCAGGTATGGGCATTGGTTCCGCTGGCTCCCAGAGAAGAGATTGCCTTGTCATATTCATTGGCTATGGCATATTGACTGGCCTCCTGAGATACTTCATCAATCTTTTTATAAATCGTCTTTTTCTTTTCAGGATCCTGCTCTGCTTTATGCTCCTCATACAGCGATGAAATTTGTTCAAGAAGTTCCTTTTCCTTTTCCCAGTTCTGCGTTCCGATCTTCGATGTTCCTTTAAACATCATATGTTCCAGATAATGCGCAAGTCCCGTATTATCAGAAGGATCATTATTGCTTCCCGTTCTTACGGGAATATAAGTCTGTATTCTTGGAGCATCAAAATTCTGGGCCAGGAAAACCTTTAAACCATTCTTCAGCGTATAGATTCTTACCTTGTTTTCATCTTGGGTTACCGTAATATATTCGTAGTTGTTTTTATCTGTATGAACCGTTTCTCTGTATCTTTTGTCAATCATAAGCTAACTCATTCCATTCTTTTAGATCCGAATGCATTACAAATGTAAGGAATCGGGGAAGAAAGTGGCGGGTTTTTGTTACTATTGCGTCTATAACTTTCATTGGAGATGTTTTATAGGGAAGTGAAAAAGTAAAAAGGCTAAAAAGCAAAGAAAGCAAAGAAGCGAAAAATGCGAAGAAGTTGAAGGGAAGGAAATAAAATACAAACTTTTAAATATAATAATAGCAACAAGGATCAGATAACAAGCAACAAGCAACAAAAAAAACAAATAAGCAAATTTATCTTTTCGCCTTTTACTCAAAACAAATACTAATTTTCCTGATCCCACGACTCATTTGCTCAAAAAATTCAATAAGTTTGCAGTACGTTTTCCAAAAACAACCACTATGTCCGGAAACATTCTGATCATTGATGATGAGATCAAGCTCCTGAAATTACTGGGAATGATCCTTACCCAAGAAAATTTTAATGTCAAAGAAGCTTCTACAGCACGGTCTGCAATGACAATGCTGGAGCAGTATGAATTTGATGTTGTTTTATGTGACGTCCGTCTTCCTGATGCTTTCGGGGTAGAACTGGTACGCTCTGTCAAAAGCAAATATCCGCATCTTGAAATTATCCTCATGACCGCTTTCGGAAATATTACCGATGCGGTGCAGGCTATGAAAAATGGAGCCTATGATTATCTGGTGAAAGGAGACGACAACGAGAAGATTATTCCGCTGGTATACAAAGCACTGGAAAAAGTAAAAGACAACCGGTCTAAAATTGTTCAAAAAACGGCTGTCACAAAAGGATTCGGACAGATCATCGGAACTTCTCCATTGATTCTTCAGTCTAAAAAGCTGGCCGAAAAAGTAGCTTTAACGGATGCTGCAGTTCTTCTGACAGGAGAAACCGGAACCGGAAAAGAAGTTTTTGCCAACGCAATCCACGACGGAAGCGAAAGAAATAAAAATAATTTTGTAGCCATCAACTGTTCCGCATTCAGTAAAGAAATACTGGAAAGCGAACTTTTCGGTCATAAGCAAGGCGCTTTTACGGGTGCTGTAAAAGATAAAAAAGGACTGATTGAAGAAGCCAACGGAGGAACCTTATTTTTAGACGAAATAGGAGAGATGCCAATAGAGCTGCAGGCCAAACTGCTTCGTGTTCTGGAAACCGGAGAATTTATCAAAATGGGTGAAACAAAAGTTTCCAGATCAGATTTCAGGCTGATTGCGGCCACCAACAGAGATCTGGAAGATGAAATAAAGCAGGGACATTTCCGGGAAGACCTTTATTTCCGCCTGAATGTTTTTGAGATCCATCTTCCGCCACTCAGAGAGAGAAAAGAAGACCTGAAAATTTTGGCAAAAGGGTTTATTGATATTTTCTCCCGAAAATTACACCTATCCGCTTTGCAGGTAAGCCCGGACTATTACAAAACTCTGGAAAAAAACGACTGGAAAGGAAATATCCGGGAACTCAGAAACGCGGTGGAAAGAAGCCTTATTTTAATGGAAAATAATACACTGGATGTTGAAAGCCTACCTCATTATTCAGATAAAGCCATTCCCGAAAGCGATTCTTTAAGCATAAGATCTCTGGAAAAAGTACACATTCAAAAAGTACTGAATTACACAAAAGGAAATAAAGCCGAAGCTGCAAGACTCCTGGAAATCGGTATTGCGACGCTGTATCGTAAGTTGGAGGAATATGGGTTGAGGTAGGCATGTTCCGGGGGGCATGTTTCGGGTTTCATGATGCGTGTTTCGAGGGTTTAATATTTTAATGTTTTAATGTTTTAATGTTTTAATGTTTTAATCTTTTAATCTTTTAATCTTTTAATCTTTTAAGACCATAAACTACCAAATACAGACTTAGCATCCACAAATCCAGAAATATTAAATAAACAACAAATACCCCGGTGGCTGAGGTCCTCGAAGCCACCACTACCACAAAAAATCCTCACATACAATATATTTAAAATCTAAAATCTAAAATCTGATGTCTGATGTCTGAAATCTGATGTCTGACATCTAATATCTAATATCTAACCCCTATCATTTCAATAAACCAGCCTATCAAAATGATAGGCTTTCGTGTTTTTATAAGATTGAGTTATTTGTATTAATATGTTGTTTGTCAGTATCTTATTGGTTTTATTTTGAATTTGGACTTTCTTTTGGCCTATATGTCACGAATAAAATATTTTAAAAATGACAATTTCAAAGAAAACGTTCAAAAAACGGGAGCACGCAGGTTTTAGCCTGCTGCTGGTATCGTATGTACTGCTGACTCTATTAACCTTAATAATAATGATATGATGCTTCTTGGTTTGATCCTGCTTTTTGCAGTGATGTTCTGGCTTCTTTATAAATCCGTTGAATTTTTTGATAAAATATAAAACTATGTGGAGTTTATTTTTCCTTTCCATTCTGGCCTTCGGGTACATCTGTTACGTTTTGCTGAAACCTGAAAAATTTTAATCGGTCATGAAAACAGAAATTTTAGGCGTAATTGCCATGTTTGTAATTACATTAGTGATCGGAGTATTTCTCGGTAAATACATTGCTAATGTGTTTGGGTATAAAAAAACCTTTTTAGACCCTATTTTTGAACCTGTCGAAAAATTAATTTATAAAATATCGGGGATCAATCCAAACCGTCAGATGAACTGGAAACAGAACATGTATGCCATGCTGACAATTAACCTGGTTTGGTTCATTATAGGATTCATCATCCTGCTGACCCAGTCGTGGCTGCCTTTAAATCCGGATGGAAACCCGAATATGTCACCGGATCTTGCTTTTAACACAGCAATTTCTTTCCTGGTCAATTGTAACCTTCAACATTATTCAGGTGAAACAGGAGTAAGTTATCTCAGCCAGCTTTATCTGATGTTCCTGCAGTTTGTAACCGCAGCAACCGGAATGGCCGCGATGGCAGTTCTTTTCAAAGCTTTTAAAGAAAAAGCCACGACAGAACTAGGGAATTTCTATGATTTCTTTACTAAATCTGTGGTCAGAATACTCGTTCCTATAAGCATCCTTGTCGCTCTGATCCTTTCTGTAAATGGAAGTCCGATGACTTTCGAAGGAAAAGACCATATTACAACACTGGAAGGCCAGAAAGTAGATGTTTCCAGAGGTCCTGTAGCTGCTTTTGTAGCGATCAAACATCTGGGAACCAATGGAGGCGGTTTTTTTGGAGCCAACTCCGCACACCCGCTTGAAAATCCAAACTATGCAACAAATATGACCGAAATGGTCACCCAGATGATTATTCCGTTTGCTTTGGTTTTTGCTTTAGGGTTTTATCTGAAAAAAAGAAAACTGTCATGGGTGATTTTCACTGTAATGACCGTAGGTTTTCTTGTTCTTGCCGTTCCGAATATCATCAATGAAACGAACGGGAATCCTCTTATCACACAGATGGGTGCCGACAGCAGTCTTGGTGCCATGGAAGGGAAAGAAATCCGTTTCGGAAGTGCTTCGTCAGGATATTGGAGTATTGCAACGACTATCATTTCAACGGGTTCCGTGAATGCCATGCACGACAGTACAATGCCGCTTTCAGGAATGAATGAGCTGCTGGCGATGATGATCAACAGCTTCTACGGAGGTTGTGGAGTAGGGATCCTGAATTATTTCATCTTTATTATTCTGGCTGTATTTATAAGCGGTCTGATGGTGGGAAGAACACCGGAATTTATGGGTAAAAAGATTGAAGCCAAAGAAATGAAAATCGCCATGATTGTGGCTTTGTTCCATCCTTTCCTGATCCTTGTAGGAACGGCATTAACAGCCTATCTGCCGGAATTTGGAGCCAAAACATTAAACAATCCCGGCTTCCACGGGTTCAGCGAAATGCTGTATGAGTTTACCTCTTCTTCTGCGAACAACGGTTCCGGATTTGAAGGGCTTGGAGACAATACCCCGTGGTGGAATATCTCAACCGGAATTGTATTGCTGTTATCCAGATTTATTCCTATCATAGGACCTATAGCCATTGCAGGATTATTGGCCCAGAAGAAATTCATCCCGGAAAGTTCAGGAACCCTGAAAACGGATACGGCTACTTTCGGCTTTATGACGCTGGCAGTGATCCTTCTTATCGCAGCATTGTCTTTCTTCCCTGCATTAACATTGGGGCCTATTGCAGAACAGATCCAGTATTTCTCTAAATAAACATTAAAATTAAAATCAATAGTCAACCATTAGGAAGATTGAAGGGTCGGGAAACTAGTCTACATCTCATCGAAACATTCACTTCAATAATAATCCATTTCCACTCCTTACTGTTTCAGTTGATCTTAATGGTTACCATTGATTTACAATTATATAACTCTTTCAAAAAAATGAAAAATCAATCACAGACATTGTTTCAAAAAGATTTGGTGAATGAAGCGATCAAACAGTCCTTTATTAAGCTGAATCCGAAAATTATGTTTAAAAATCCCGTGATGTTCCTGGTAGAAGTCGGAACCGTCGTGATGTTTATCGTAAGTCTTTTCAGTCTTACAGGTGACCGTTCACAGGGGAGCTTTGCTTATAACTTTACCGTATTTATCATCTTATTTTTCACCGTTCTGTTCGCTAATTTTGCGGAAGCCATCGCCGAAGCAAGAGGAAAAGCTCAGGCAGATACCCTTAGAAAAACGCGTGAAGAAACTCCGGCCAAAGTGGTTTTGGATAATAAACCTGGGTTTCAGGTAGAAACCGTTCTGAGAATGTCTGCTGAGATGAAGCTGGGCGATATCTTTCTTTGTGAAACAGGAGATCAGATCCCAATGGATGGCGAAATCATTGAAGGGCTTGCTACCATTGATGAATCTGCAATCACCGGCGAAAGTGCTCCCGTTATTCGTGAATCAGGAGGTGATAAAAGCTCTGTAACAGGCGGTACAAAAGTTCTTTCGGACAGAATAAAAGTGAAAGTCACTACCAAACCCGGAGAATCTTTTTTAGATAAAATGATTGCGCTGGTAGAAGGGGCATCAAGACAGAAAACACCTAACGAAATCGCATTAACTATACTTTTGGCAGGTTTTACCCTGACCTTTATTATCGTCACACTCACTTTAAAACCTTTTGCAGACTATGCGCAGACTCCAATTACCATTGCGGCATTTATATCACTTTTCGTTTGTTTGATTCCCACAACCATTGGAGGTCTGCTTTCTGCAATCGGGATTGCAGGAATGGACAGAGCTTTGAGAGCAAATGTAATCACCAAAAGCGGGAAAGCAGTAGAAACTGCCGGAGATATTGATGTATTGCTGCTTGATAAAACAGGGACCATTACCATCGGAAACCGTAAAGCAACGGAATTTCACCCGGCGGACGGAATCAGGCTGCCTGACTTCATTAAAGCGGCTGCCCTGAGTTCTGTAGCGGATGAAACACCGGAAGGAAAATCCATCATAGAATTGAGCCAGCTGAAATCGGAAGATCTTCTGGTTCCCAATCCTACTTATATTGATTTTACAGCTGAAACAAGAACCTCAGGAATAGATTTTGAAAACACAAGAATCCGAAAAGGTGCCTATGACACGATAAAAAAACTGACTGAAAAAGCCGGGAATACCTTCCCGAAAGAAACCCAGGATGCCGTTACCAAAATCTCTGAAAACGGAGGAACACCTCTTGTCGTTATTGTGAATGAAAAAGTGTGGGGTGTTATCGAGCTTCAGGATATCATTAAAACAGGAATTCAGGAACGTTTCCAGAGACTGAGAAAGATGGGGGTGAAAACGGTAATGGTAACCGGAGACAACCCTCTGACGGCAAAATTCATTGCTGAAAAAGCAGGCGTAGATGATTTTATTGCAGAAGCTAAACCTGAAGATAAAATGAACTACATTAAAAAAGAACAGCAGGAAGGAAAGCTGGTTGCCATGATGGGAGACGGAACAAATGATGCTCCGGCACTGGCTCAGGCCGATGTGGGTGTTGCCATGAACAGCGGAACACAGGCTGCCAAAGAAGCCGGAAACATGGTAGATCTTGATAACGACCCTACGAAACTGATCGAAATTGTGGAAATTGGAAAACAATTGCTAATGACCCGCGGAACACTTACCACCTTTAGTATTGCGAATGATGTGGCTAAATATTTTGCCATTATTCCAGCACTTTTTATCACTTTTATTCCTTCTCTTCAGAAGTTGAATATTATGAATCTTCACAGCCCGGAAACTGCTATTTTATCAGCCGTAATTTTCAATGCCGTGATTATTCCTTTCCTGATTCCGTTAGCGTTAAAAGGTGTTGCCTATAAACCTATTGGTGCCAGTGCACTGTTGAGAAGAAACCTTTTGATTTATGGTTTGGGCGGTGTGATTGTTCCGTTCATTGGAATCAAAATCATCGATTTAGTGATTAGTTTATTCTATTAAAATTTTAAAAATGAAAAATCATATTGTTACAGCATTCAGACTGACTATCGTAATGCTGGCTGTCGTTGGAATTTATCTGCTTATCGTGTATGGAGGCTCGAAAATATTACCAACAAAAGGAAATGCAGAAATCATCACCCAAAACGGGCAGAAATTCTATGCGAATATCGGACAGGAATTTAAATCGGAAAAGTATTTCCACGGCCGTCCTTCATCCGTTAATTATAATGCAGCAGGAAGCGGAGGAAGCAATAAAGGCCCGAGCAATCAGGAATACCTTGAAATTGTACAAAAAAGAATAGATACCCTGAAAATGGAGCATCCGGGAATGGAAAATACAAAAGTTCCTGTAGAGCTTGTAACCGCCAGCGGAAGCGGTCTTGATCCCGATATTTCTGAAGAAGGAGCTTTGTATCAGGTGAAAAAAATTGCAGAAGTCAGACATCTTTCTGAAGAAAAATTGAAAGAATTAATAAAAAACCAGGCAGAAAAACCTTTTTTAGGAATTTTAGGGCCTTCAAAAGTAAATGTATTAAAGCTTAATATCGCTTTGGATCAATTAAAATAACTGAGAAATTACCGTGAAAAGATATAGTATTACATGTGCCGTATTATTCGGAATAGTTTTCCCGAAAGCACAATCGTCAGATTCATTAAAAACAGAAAATAAAGTAACTTTTTCTGCCTATGCAGAACTTTTTTACACCTATGATTTTAATGAGCCTGCCAACCATCTCCGTCAGAATTTTTTATATTCCTATAACAGACATAACGAATTGAATCTCAATTTAGGACTGATCAAAGCCAATTATCAAAGTGAGAATCTGAGAGCAAACGTAGCCTTAATGGCCGGAACCTACGCACAGGATAATATGGCAGCCGAGCAGGAAGCACTGCGCTACGTCAATGAAGCGAACATAGGAATCAGACTGTCAAGAAATAAAAACCTCTGGTTAGATGCCGGAATCATGCCTTCTCACATCGGCTGGGAAAGCGCCATAGGAAAAGACAATATGAACCTTACCAGAAGCTTTGCCGCCGACAACTCTCCTTATTTTGAAACAGGAGCCAAAGTTTCTTACACATCAGATAACGGAAAATGGTTTTTAAGCGGACTGATCCTTAACGGCTGGCAAAGAATTGCAAAACCGGAAGGAAATCAAACCATTTCTTTCGGACATCAGGTGACTTACAAACCGACAGAAAAAATTACGCTGAATAGCAGCTCGTTCATTGGAAACGATAAAGCAAAGGACGAGAAAAGAATGCGCTATTTCCACGACCTTTACGGGAGTTTTCAGCTGACCGACCAATTTATTGCTTTGCTGGGCTTTGATATCGGAGCCGAACAGAAAACAAAAGGAAGCAGCAGCTATAACATCTGGTATACGCCTAATGTCCTGATGAAATACCAGTTAGACAACAAATGGGCTCTGGCAGGAAGAGTAGAATATTATAATGATAAAAACGGAGTAATTATTAACACCAAAACCCCCAACGGATTCCAGACTTTCGGATATTCACTGAACGTAGATTATGCTATTCTGAAAAATGTAATATTCCGTACAGAAGCCAGAGGATTCACTTCTAAAGATGCCATTTTTGCGAAAAACGATGAGTTGAAACAAGGGAATTTCTTTATTACAACGAGTTTGGCAGCATGGTTTTAGGAAATGAAAAGTGAATAATGAAGAGTGAAAAATAATTAATTAACTACAAAAGTCACAAAAGTTTTTTAAGTTGAATGTTTTTAAGTAGATAAAGCTCACATAAGTTCTTAAAAAATCAAAGATTTTTATATTGCTGAATAATAATGATTGAGCCCAGAGAAATTCCCTTCCAGGGGAGAATGTCGAAAATTCAAAAAAAATTGACGGGGCAGTTCAAGATAGTTCAGCAGAAAAAATATCAGAAATAGTAGTAACTTACTTATGCATTTCAAACCAGCAGAAACCTTTGTGCCTTTTGTAGTAAAAAATAACAATATAATACTGTAAAAGTAGAAATCAATGTCATCAGCAAAACATTTTTTAGAATTGATTCAGAGATCCCGGAAAGGTAAATTTAAAATCTATATCGGGATGAGCGCAGGTGTGGGAAAAACATTCCGCATGCTTCAGGAGGCGCAGTCTCTTCTGCGCAACGGCATTGATGTAAAAATCGGCTATATAGAAACCCATGGCCGGGAAGAAACGGTAGCCCTTACAGACGGAATCCCTGAAATTGCAAGACGATCGGTTTTCTATAAAGGCAAAAATCTTGAAGAAATGGATCTTCAGGCCATCATCAATGAGCACCCTGAAGTTGTTTTAGTAGACGAGCTGGCTCACACCAATGTGGAAGGCTCCAAAAATAAAAAAAGATGGCAGGATGTACTGGAAATTCTGGATAACGGAATCAATGTCATCAGCGCGATGAACATTCAGCATATCGAAAGCCTGAATGAGGAAGTAAAAAAAATAACAGGAATAGAAGTCACCGAACGTGTTCCGGATAAAATTCTCGCTCTTGCCGATGAGGTGGTGAATATAGACCTTACCGCCGATGAACTGCTGACCCGTTTGAAAGAAGGAAAAATCTACAAAAAGGAAAAGATTCAGATGGCCCTTACGAACTTCTTTCAGAGCGGACATATCCTGCAGCTCCGGGAGCTCGCTTTAAAAGAAGTGGCAGCTCATGTGGAAAGAAAAGTAGAAACAGAGATTAAAACGGAAAATTTTAAACCTATAAAATTTCTGGCCTGCATCAGCAGTAATGAAAAGATTGCTAAAAATATTATCCGTAAAACAGCCCGTCTGGCAAGTTATTACAACAGTCCGTGGACGGTTTTATATGTTCAGCGTCCCTCGGAAAATCCTGAAAAAATTGCCCTCGATAAACAGCGGTATTTGATTAATAATTTTAATTTAGCACAGGAATTAGGGGCTAAAGTAGTCCGTATAAAAGAAAGCAGTATTCATAAAGGAATTCTGGAATATGTGATTGCCCATAATATCACAACCGTCTGCATCGGAAAACCCCATGCACAGCTGTGGCAGCGTCTTTCCGGCTATAGCTGGATCTACACACTGATGAACAGGCTGAATGAAAGACAGACAGATATTATTATTTTATCTTAGAAATAATGAAACTTAAAACAAAACTCACCCTAGGCGTAGGTCTTTTATTTTTACTGATCGTTCTCATGTCGGTCATAGGATCCGTCTATATCCATAAACTGAAGTCTGACACGGAAAAAATCCTCACAGCCAATTATAACAGCCTTGAATTTTCTAAAAATATGTTGCTGGCTCTGGATAAAATAAGTACGGACAGCGTTGTAGCGGTTGCCAATTTTCAGAAAAACAGTAATTTGCAGGAAAAAAACCTCACAGAATTCGGAGAGAAAGAAGCTACCCAAAATCTGAACCTGCATTTCAAAAGTTATCTGGAACATCCTTCTCCGGAAAAAGAGAAACTGATCCGTGAAGATTTATCTAAAATCATGTCCCTGAATATGAAAGGGATAGAACGGAAAAGTGATATTGCTATCATTACTGCCGAAAATGCCAATTTCTGGATCGTAAGTCTGGGAACCGTATGTTTTCTGATCGCTTTTATTCTGTTGTTTAATCTTCCGCAGACCATTGCAGAACCTATCAATCAGCTCACATTCAGTATCCGGCAGATTGCTGCTAAAAACTATAATGAGAGGGTTCATTTTAAAGGCAGTGAGGAATTCAACAGTCTTGCGGATTCTTTTAATACTATGGCGGAAAAACTTCAGGAATACGAAAGCAGCAGCCTGTCCAAACAATTAATGGATAAAAAGAGAATTGAAACTTTGGTGAATAATATGCACGATGCCGTTATTGGACTGGATGAAAACCATTTTATCTATATGATTAATGATGAAGCTTTGAAAATTACCAGCCTCCATAAAGAAGACATTATTGGTAAAACTGCTCATGAAGTGGCTGTCAATAATGATCTGATGCGTGAACTGCTTAAAAATATTGACCATCCGGTAAAAGAGCCTATCAAAATAGTTCGTGACAATAAAGAAAATTATTTTGAACAGGATATTGTTCCCATCAACATTATAAAAACCGGAGAAAAAGAGACAAAATATATCGGAAAAGTAATTCTGTTGAGAAATATTACCCCTTTCAAAGAACTCGATTTTGCTAAAACGAATTTTATAGCGACTATTTCACACGAATTGAAAACTCCAATATCTGCCATAAAAATGGGTGTACAGCTTCTTGGGAATCAAAAATTTGGAGAACTGAATGATCAGCAGAAAGAATTGTTGAAAGGAATTAATGACGACGGACAGCGTTTGCTTAACATTACAGGAGAACTTCTGAATCTGTCACAGGTTGAAACCGGAAATATCCGCCTGACCGTTGAAAAATGTTCCCCAAAAGAAATGGTAGAGACCGCTGTGAAAAACGTAGAAAAGCTGGCTGAACAGAAAAATATTCAGATCAAAACGGAATACCTTACAAGCAAAGATGATTTCGTCAATGCGGATTTCGACAAAACCGTATGGGTAATCAATAATTTTTTAACCAATGCGGTAAAACATTCCTTCCAGGATGAAAACATAGAAATTAAGGTGGAAAAACAAGATTCCATGATCCGGTTCAGCATTACCGATACCGGAAGCGGAATTGATGAAAAATACCATCGCCAGATTTTTGAACGTTATTTTCAGGTCCCGGGAGAACATCAGAACGGAACAGGCCTGGGACTGGCTATTTCCAAAAATTTTATAGAAAAACAGGACGGCGAAATAGGAGTGGAGAGCTCCCCAAATCAGGGAAGTACTTTTTATTTCAGGCTGCCGGTAGCATAATAGTTAAAGGTGGAAATTTTATATATTTGGGTTTCAACATTAGCTATGAAAATAAAAGATCTGATTATCCTGTTGCTGTGCTTGTCAGCTAATATTTGTTTTGCTCAAAATGACAGAGAATCTCGAGAAGCATTTACCCTAAAACTGGCTGTAGACTCTGTTAGGTTTTATCAGCAGGAGGTTAAGAAATCCAAATATTTTGTAAAAGAGAATACACTTCAGATTTATCCCGGTGAGCATGTTTTTGTAGAAGCTGAAATAAAAGAAGGAATAATAGAATCAATGAAGGTTGTGAGAGAAAATAAAAATCCATCCAAAACGATAGAAATAGAATTTTTGCAAAATACTGAAGAGAAGGAAAATACAGGAATGACTCTTGAAGTAAGTAATCCCTTCAATAAAATGCTACATTATGATGCTATGATGTATATTGTCGGTAGAAATGAATGGATCAAAACTTCTATTATTCCGGTGCGTTCAAAGCTTAAAAGTTTTGAGATGTGGAATGATGTGATTATTACATTAGTTCTAGACAATTGGAGGCTTGAAAAATAATTTGATTACCTTATTTCTAATGTTTGATCATATCTTCGATTACTTCATTCCCATCTGTATTGCATCTCTAATTATACCGGGAATCTTTTTCTATTTTCAGAATAAAAAAATAATCACTAAATATAAACAGCCAGATTCCAGAATATTAAAAAACATTAATGGAAAGATTGTTACAGATAAAGGGGTTTTGAAAAAGAGCTTTCGCTGGTGCCGTTTTGATATCCTTTTGAATCAAAATTCTGTTTTTTTATTCCCGAAAGACTTTTATTTTATTCCGGCACGTTTTATTAACCTGACCTTTTATTTCGATAAAAAGAATACAAAAAGCCCCACTGGATTAAGATCTTTCAGCATACACAAAAATACAGTTACTTTATTATCCTATCCGAACTTTTTGGTAAATGGAAAGCGGACTATTTATCTACAGAACCTTACCCCTGAGCAGATTCAGTTTTTTCAGGAAGCTTTAAAGAACAGAATGCCTTCTGTTTTACATTAAAGTAAGAGATTGGAAGAAAATTCTTTTACATTTGCAAACTAGCAAAACCATTCCATGAAAAGACCGATCAGCCTGTTATTATTCCTGTTCTTTTTCTGCGCCTGTTCCCAGATTTCAAAGAGAACGGCAACGATCATTAAACCTCTCGAAAAAACAAGATTAGCCTATTCAAGTGATGATGAAGAAATAAAAAAGATTGAAAAATCACTTTTTGAAGAAGCAACTCCGGAAGAACTTGTATTCTTAGCAGAAAAAGGGAAAAATGTTTACATAAAAGTAGCAGCCATTGATGTTCTGGCTAATAAAAAAGAAAGTGGAAAAATACTGTACATTTTTAAGAAAAACCTTCATTCAAAGGAGAAGTTAACTTATAGAACGGGTTGTATGGTAGGTGAACATCTTTTACCTGCCTATATTTTTGAAGCAGTCTCTGTGGGCGATGTTTTTTCAGAAAAAGAAAAAGATGATCTTCACAGTGAAATGGTATCTGCTGCTCTGAATTCCAGTCCTGTTAATGAGGATCTTTTGGAAGCTTTAACCTATGATTTACCTACGAATAATGATACCTATTCGAAAATCAGAAAGATAGTAATAGATACGAAGTCACCGATACTGCTTGTGAATCTTGCGAAATACAAAAATCCTGATGATATAGACCTTATTAAAAGCTTTGGGAATCAATCTTACCGGGCTATTGAAGAGTTTCCGGATCCGAAATTTTTACCGTTCATGAAGGAGCATATTACCGATTCTTCCGATTTTCCTTACATGTTTGCATTAGCCGAATTCTGCAGTGAAGAAGCTAAAGAAATTGTCATCAAAGCAATTGAAAATAATAAGAAAATCAATGAAGGAAGAGATTGCGGCGGCAATTGCCTGTCTTTCCTCTATCAGCAGATTTCTATGAAAAAATGTCCGTTGTATAATGCTGCACTGGCAGATCTTTGGATAACGGATAAGATTATTTCTTTTCATATTCTGGAGGAGTATGAAAAAACACATACTCAAAAAGAAACAGCAAAATTTCTGTTAGATGGGTTTATGAAACCGGGAGAAGCGGAAATTATTGCCGTAAACGCATATGATATGGACCATGTTGCAGATTATGTATCCGGTGAAATGACTTTTGACAGCACCCTAAGACTTGTCACATTACTAGAAAAAACAAAAAGAATCTCTCAGGAAGTCTATGAAAAAGCGGTGAAAAATTCACTTCAGAATATGGATGATCTTGACTTTGATAACTTTATTTCCCAAATGAAAGACCATCATGTGATCCTGCAAAATAAAGATCTGATCCTGGACAGAATAAAAAATAATGAAAGTGCCTATGGGATTCTCATTATCATGAAAGGCGTGAAAATGTTGAATGATGAAAAACTTTTTAATGAAGGGGCATCCCTTGTCGTTCAGAGGAAAGCGGAATTTAAAGAATCTCCGGTATGGGAAAAGAGCTATAAAAGTTTTATCAAAGACCATAATATTAAAGAATAATTATATGATTCTTGTTTTTAAATTAATGGTTTTTATAGTTAGCTGACAGTAAACGAAGTTACAATCAAGGTTTTTATAACTATGCTGGGATTCATCATTTACATACTGTTTATATTCGCTGCAGCCAATCTGTATTATTTCGTATTTTCTGATAATCTTAACTGGAAAAGTAAGATGTTGTCTGTAATACTTTCTTTCTCGGCTTTTCTTTTGGTAACTTCCATATTCTTGAGTCTTATACATTCTGATGATCTGGTAAATGATATCGGAGACTTCTTTCTTTTTCTTCTGTTTTCCAATATTTTGCTGGTCGTTTATGCCTTTTTTCTTTTATTTATTCATAATATGGTTACCAGGATGTTTTTGTCAGCTAAAAACTACGGGACTTACATCTTTGTATTCACAGTTGCTGCATTTTTTGGATGTCCTCTGCTTGCTTTTGTTTTTTACGTTTTGGTGTCACTTATTTTCGGATTTGGATCGTAAGAAATAAAAAAGGCTGTGAAATTTTTCACAGCCCTATCCATATAAATCACGGTTATTAGCTTAATTTTTAATAAACCTTTGAGTCATTGTTTTACCTTTCGTAAACAGCTTAATGATATAGTTTCCTTTGGCCAGTTCAGATACATTGATGGAATTGTTTTTTACACCTGTTGTATTCAGGACCCTTCCTGATGCATCATAAACCTCCACTTTAATAATCTCTTCAGCAGATTTGATGTATAAGATATCCTGTACCGGATTTGGATAAAGCATCATACTATTTTGATCTGCTTTGGTTTCTGCTGTGGCCAGAATACCTCTTACGGCAGTTGTAAATGTGTTGGTAACAATCGGAGCGTTATAATCGAAATAGATTTTAGCCGTATTGCTGAATATATCACCCGACGTTAAAGTAGATTTTGTTTTGATTTTGAAAGAAACATATCCGTCGTTGTGTTCATCATCAAATGGAAGCTGGATGTTCTCAAAAATAAATTCCGTTACATTGTTTCCGGACATTCTTGTTACAAAACTGTGGCTTCCGCTTAAAGGAACCAGCGTAGACATATCAAATTTTGAAGCATCAATCTCGTCTTTCACAACAATATTTCTTGCATTGGCTGTACCGTTGTTTTCAAATCGGATCAGATAATGTACATAATCTCCTACCTGGTTTTCTGCGATCAGAGTTCCTTCAAGACAGGCTTTGTCATTAGGATCCATAGAGTTGACTACCGTCTGGTTCAGTGTAAATGTATTGTCAGTAGGGGTATCATCCGTTGCTCCATTGATTTGAGCTGTATAATGAAGAATATCACCATCATTTAAAGGCGGAGTATCCGTAGGCGTATTCATTTCAAATTTAACCTTGATTTCTTTGGTTTCAAAAGGAAGAAGTCCTGTGAAATTCCAGCTTAGATTTCCTGTTGATTGTGAATTTGGCGTCACTGTAGCATTCATAAAATCCATCACATTATCATTGAAACTATATACTATGGTTCCGGACTGCGTGGTGGTTCCTTTATTTTTATAGACAATTTTATAATCCGATTCAAATCCTGGTACTGCAGAATCAAGTGGAATAATGACAATTTCAAGATCAGGATGCGAACCATTAGCAGTGATACAGAAATCCTGGGTTAATGGACTCGCTTGCGTCGGGAAATTTACCGTAGAAGACGGTGGAGAAATAGTAAAATAAGCCGGGTTTTCAAGAATAGGAGTCAGAACGTGAGATCCTGCCTGTAATGGAATCGTATAATTTCCTGTTTGGTCTGCAACCAGGCTTCCTGTAGTGGTTCCGCTGGCGATCGTAAATTTCTGGAATGCCATATTCAGATCTGCAGGATCGCAGCCGTTTCCGTTCATATCATATCGGATGTTTCCTTTCACGGTATAGAAAGTCCCGCCGGGAGTAAAGGAGCAGTAAGAATTAACCGCCACATTATTGTATCCGTAGGTTGCATTCTGACTGATGATGCTATTCACTTCCGAATCATCACAACAGATATAGCTCAAATTAGGGTTGTTTTGATAAGTCGCGCTTGTAAGCCTTCCGTTTTTTATAAACAAACTCTGTAGATTGTTGTTGGAAATACTGAGCGAATTCAAAATAGTGTTCTGGCTTATGTCAAGTGTAGTAAGCTGATTGTTATTAAGGGCAGCTACCTGTAGTAAAGGGACAGTCGAAAGATTAATGCTCGTAAACTGGTTGTTGATAGCCCTTATATAATTTAACAGCGGACTCTGAGGTATGCTGAGAGTAGACAGATTATTATAGCTGGCTTCCAGCGATTTCAATTTAGGTGTATTCTGAAGATTGATGGAGGTAAGCTGATTAGCCGAGCAAGTCAGATTTTCAAGCTTTGTTAAATTACTTACATTCAGAGTGGTCAGTAAATTCCCGGAAATATTAAGTGTTTGTAAATCAGCCAGCGGGCTTAGATTAATACTGGAAATTTTATTGTCACTGCAAAGCAGAGATTTCATGGTTGTACTTCCCGAATAATTGATGGTTTGTACTTTTCCTCCCGTACAGTCCAGAATATTCATTTTCGGAAGATTGGAGACATCCAGATTGACGATGTTGGCTTTTCTTACTCCTATGTTTTCCAGTAAGAGACAACCCGCAAAATTAGCAGAAGTCATGTTGATATTGTTATTAAAAGTGGCTGACCGGAGTGCTGGCATACCACTAACGTCTACGGAAAGAAGATTCTGAGTATCGGATATGTCCAGATTTTGAAGATTGGTGAATGATTTTATACCCACAATGGAAGAGAGCTGAATAAAAGTGCCGCTGGTATAGCTGTAAATATTAATGCTCTTGATGTTGGCGGCTTCTGAAAGCTGTATTTCACCGTCATTATTGGTGTCAATATTCGTCCAACTGTTGGCCATATTCTGCGTCACATGGTTGCTGGTGTTTCCTGAAAGCAATAAAGCCTTAAACTGAGGATCCGGAATGTTCACAATCTGTGCCGTGACAGGTAATTGCGCCAGGAATAGCACAAAAAAATAGAAATTTTTCATGGTTTAGTGATATTTGTTTTGATAAATATATAAAAAATTATATTATGAAAAATAATTACTTTTTAGTTTTTATTATTTTATATAAAATTGATTTTATTGAGTTTTGTTTAATTATATTATTTAAATAGTTGTTTTGTGTTAATTTTATTTACATAAATGGTTGTGCGTACAAAAATATGGCGTGAATAAGAGCAGGCTTTAGCCCGCTTAATGATAATAAAATCAATACCAATCGGCTTTAGCCAAAATTGATCCACCCATCCTTGTCAAGTTTCAAAACCTTGACATGGATAATAAAGACAGCCAAAAAAAGCCGTGAGAATATCACAGCTTTTAAAATATATCGGATTCATTATTTCTATGCCTTAATGAATTTAAGCATCATCACTTTATTTTTTGTAGAGAGTCTGATGATATAATTTCCTTTCGCCAGCTCAGAAACAGGGATAGAATTGTTTTTTACTCCTGCAGTATTCAGAATTCTTCCTGAGGTATCATAGATTTCTGCTTTTATCACCTCATCTTTAGACTGAATGTAAAGAATATCCTGTACCGGATTAGGATAAATACTGAAATCATTTTTAGTAGGGTTCACTTCAGAGGCTGCCAGTGTGTTTTGTACTGAAGTAGTGTAGGTATTGGTCACGATAGGTGCATTGTAATCAAAATAAATTTGAGCGGTGTTGCTGAAAGTATCACCAACCGTTAAAGTAGATTTGGTTTTAATCTTAAACGAAACATACCCGTCATTGTTGGCATCATCAAAAGGAAGCTGAATATTTTCAAAAATAAATTCTACATTCGGGCTGTTCACTTTTGTTACAAAATTATGACTTCCACTCAGGGAAACTAAACTTGATAAATCGAACTTTGAAGTATCTATAACATCTTTCACCACAATATTCTGAGCATTGGCAGTTCCCGTATTTTCAAATCGGATCAGATAATGAACATAATTTCCTACCTGTGCCTGTGAAATAGAAGTTCCTTCCAGACAGGTTTTATCATTAGGGTCAAACGAATTCACAACCGTTTGATTCAGTGTAAACAGATTGTCAGCAGGGGTATCGTCCGTTGCTCCATTGATTTGGGCATTGTACAGAAGAATACTTCCACCATTCAAAGGCGGAGTTTGCGTTGGAGTATTTAAGCGTAAACTTACGGTTATTTCTCTGGTTTCAAATGGAAGAAGATTGCTGAAACCCCAGTTGAGCGCTCCCGGCAATTGTGAATTCGGAGCAACGGTTGAAGTCAGGTAATTCACTACATTATTGTTGTAATTGAATACCAGCGTCCCTGATTGTACAGATGTCCCTTTATTTTTATAAATAATTTTATATTGAGCATCAAACCCCGGACGCGCAATGGTAATAGGCATAATGACTGTTTCAAGATCATGATGGGTTCCATTGGCTGCCAGACAGAAATTTTGAGTAACAGGAGCAGGCTGATTAGGAAATGTAATATTTACTGAAGTTGGCGAAACCGTAAAATACGACGGGTTTTCCAAAACCGGTGTAATGATATTGATTCCGGCCGGAAGGTACATTGCATAAGAGCCGCTGCCATTAGCTATAGCACTGGATAATCCTGCGACAGAGCTCACAAGATTAAATTTCTGGAACGGTTTTGAAGGATCTCCGGCATCGCATCCGTTTCCGTTCTGGTCATATCTTGCAGTCCCCTGAAACAGATAAGAATTTCCTCCGGGTGTAAAAGAACAATAGGAGTTTACTACAACATTCGTCTGATTATATTGTGTCAGAAGTGCATTAATCGCATAAATTTCTCCCGGATCAATACAGATGTACTGTAACTGTGGGGTAATGCTGAATGCACAGGCAGACCCTGAGCCACTAAAACTATCTTTTCCATTCTTTATGTTAAGCGTTTTAAGATTTAGATTACTTGTGCAGTCAAAAGAAAGCATTTGAAGATTCTGTGAAAAATCAATATTGACAAACTGATTGTTTTGAATCTGGATTCCTCTCATATTAGGAATTTGGTTAAACGCTATATTTTGTAACTGATTATTCCCGGCATACACATACTGTAAATTATTATTGTTGTTAAACGTTAAGGCTGTTAATGCATTGTCGTAAACTGAAACTTCATAAAGTAAAGGATTCGCACTTAAATTCAAACTTGTAAGCTGGTTTTGATGGATGTCAAAATACGTCAATCCGGTATAAGGAGTAGGATCAAAAGTCTGGATAAGATTGGTGGATATCGCTAAATAATTAACGAGAGAAGGATTTGGTACGCTAAGACCGCTTAGTTGATTACGAAATAATTCTAATTTTTTCAATGCCACATCTCCCGCAAAATTAATGCTTGCCAGCGACGGGTTTTCAGTCACACTTACTTCTTCAAGCAAAGGCAGATTACTTAAATTTAAAGAAGTCAGAGTAGACCCGAATAAAGAGAATTTTTTAAGATTGGGTGCCGAAGAAATACTAACAGCGTTTATATTTTGAAGTTTAACCTCCTGAACCGAAGTATTCTGGATGGTGATGTTTTTTCCATGGGCTCCGAGGCTCGCTAAATTTAAAGCATTACAGTTTTCAACCGTTACATTGGCCACTTCACCTCCCAGAAATCTTAATTTCTGAAGACTGGGATAATTGCTGAACACCAGATTATAGGTCTGCAGATTAGGATTGGTGAGGACAAGTTCGTTTAGATTGGGAAACTGATTCAGACCGGATAAACTTGTTACAGCATCTGTAAGATTATTGATATCAATTTTATAAACCATGGCTGCTTCCGATACCTGTACTTCTCCATCGCCATTGGCGTCAAGCGTTATAAATGTTCCGCCGGCATTACTGGTGGCTCCGTAAGTAAATAATTTTGATTTTAGATAAGGATCAGGAATATTCACAATTTGTGCCTGAAATGCACAACATATCATCATACAAACGATGAAGTAGATTTTTTTCATGGATTAGTCTTGTTTAGTTTATTATTCTTTTATTGGTGATAAATGGCAAAAATAAACCATTGAAATCTAATCTCAATGGTTTAATTATAATTTGTTAAAGAAATTACTGTTTCTCTATCAGATTCAGAAATTCCTGTTCGTCCAGAATGGTAATCGTTCCGATGTCCTGAGCTTTTTTCAGTTTACTTCCGGCTTTCTCGCCAACCACAAGGAAGTTGAGGTTCTTAGACACTGCAGAAATATTTTTTCCGCCATGTTTCTCCACCATTTCTTCGGCGGATTCTCTGGTGAATAAGGATAGTTTTCCAGTGAAAAGGAATGTTTTTCCTTCCAGAACATTAGATAAGACCTCATTTGAACTTTCTCCTTTTTCAAGCTGAACTCCATAAGATTTAAGACGCTCAATCATCAGTATATTTTCAGAATTGCCGAAAAATTCTACAATGCTTACCGCGATTTTTGCTCCAATATCTTCCACCTGACAAAGTTCTTCCACAGTGGCGGCTTTCAGTTCATCAATTGTGGCGAAGTTTTTCACCAGTTTCTTGGCAACCGTTTCCCCCACATGCTTGATTCCGATTCCGTAAAGAACCTTCTCAAAAGGAATTTCTTTAGATTTTTCAATCCCTGAAATAATATTCTGGGCAGATTTTTCCGCCATTCTTTCCAGAGGAAGAATCTGTTCCTTCGTTAATGCATAAAAATCAGCAGGATTTTCAATTAACTTTTCCCTGTAAAGCTGTTCTATGGTCTCACTTCCCAGATTATCTATATTTAAAGCCTTTCTTGAAACATAATGAATCATTCTTCCTACCACCTGAGGCGGGCAGTGAAGCTCATTCGGACAGAAATGGATCGCCTGATCTACAATTTTCACCAACTCCGTTCCGCATTCAGGGCAGTTTTTGATGTATTCTATTTCCCGGCTTTCCTCAGTCCTTTTTTCGGTATTCACTCCAACGATTTTTGGAATAATTTCACCGCCTTTTTCTACATACACAAAGTCATGCTCATGCAGATCCAGTTTTTTTATAATATCCTCATTGTGAAGAGAAGCTCTTTTAACGATGGTTCCGGCCAGTAAAACAGGCTTTAAATTGGCAACCGGAGTGATGGCTCCTGTTCTTCCCACCTGATAAGATACACTCTGAAGTTCAGTTTCTACCTTTTCAGCTTTAAATTTATAAGCCATGGCCCAGCGCGGAGATTTTGCTGTGTAGCCCAGCTGTCTCTGCTGTTGTAGAGAATTTACTTTTAATACAATTCCGTCTATTTCAAAAGGAAGATTGTGTCGCTCGGTATCCCAGAAGCTGATGAATTCCTTTACTTCATCTAAGGTTTTACAGAGTTTCGCCTGCTGTGAAGTTTTGAAACCCCAGCCTTGTGCTTTCTGAAGCAAATCCCAATGACTTTCAGCAGGAACATCCTCAGCAATAAACTGATAAAGTACAGAAGACAGACTTCGTTTTCTTACCTCTCCGCTGTCCTGCATCTTTAAACTTCCGCTGGCGGTATTACGGGGATTCATAAAAGGATCCAGACCTTCCTCTTCACGCAGTTTATTAAGCTTGTCGAAATTCTTTCTCGTCAGATAAATTTCTCCTCTCATAAAGAAATGTTCAGGGAAATCTCCCTTCAGTGTCAGAGGAATATCAGAAATGGTGCGGACATTCGGAGTGATTTCATCACCCTGAAAACCATCACCACGGGTTACGGCCTGAGCCAGTTTTCCGTTTTCATAAAGAATAGAGATAGAGGCTCCGTCATATTTCAGCTCTGCCACAAACTCTACAGGATCGCTGATGGTTTTAATAATCCTTTTCTCCCAGTCCTCAAGATCATCAAAATCATAAGAATTATCCAGAGAATACATTCTGAACTTATGCTGAATGGTAGGGAATACTTTTGTAATTCCACCTCCTACACGTACCGTAGGTGAATTTTCATCATAAAACTCAGGATGTTTGGCTTCCAGATCCTGAAGCTGCTCAAGGAGCATATCGAACTCATAATCAGAGATGGTGGCTGCATCCAGAAGGTAATAATTTTCATTATGCTGATGGAGCTCTTTTCGGAGCTGCTCTATTTTTTGCTGTATATTTTCAGACATTCCTTTCTATCTTTTGAGCAAAAATAGCTAAACTAATTTCATTAAAAAATACTACAATAAAATATTATCAGAATATTAAAAAAACGCAATACAAGGTAAAGTGCTGAATATCTTTCATTTAAAACAAGTGTTTAAATTAATTTAACACAATGTTATGATTTAATTGAAAAATTGTTAAAACTCCCTTAAACAGCCAGTTCCGAAACTCAAAATACCTTTGCACATCTAATTTGAAGAAACCTGAATGATTGTACAGTTTCTATTAAAAAAATAAAAATTATTCAGGTTCCTGACGGCCATAAAAAATTAATAAATAGATTTTCGGAAGAGATGAGAAAAGTAAAGATTGTACTAGGATTATTGTTTTTGGGATTTGGAACACTTGCCTATGCGCAGACTACGCAGGCTTCTATTGTGGGAAAAGTAACCGGTCTGGGCAGCACCGCTCAGGAAAAAGTGAAAGTAACGATCGTGAACGAGTCTACAGGGTTCAGGACGGAAACGGAGACCAATTCGAAAGGAGAATATATTTTCAAAGAAATTCCTCTTGGCGGGCCTTACACTGTGATGGTGAACGAAGAGAAAAAAGAAGGATATAATGTGAACTTCGGAGATCAGGTTACGGTCAATATGAGCTTGGGTGATGGAGAGAAGCAGATAGAAGAAGTAGTGGTTACCGGAAACCTGAAAAATAAAATCGGAAACCTGGGAGCGGCTACAGCTATTTCAGCCAAGAATATCAGTATGCTGCCGGTGAACGGAAGAAACTTTACCAATCTTACGGAACTGTCTCCGTTAAGTGGAAAAGGAGGAAACCTTTCCGGACAGCTGGGATCTTCCACCAACTTTACCATCGACGGGATGACAGCTAAAAACCCGACTTCTGCAGGATCTACAACCAGCCGTAGCGGTGCACCATTCTCTATTTCAATTGAAGCGGTGCGCGAATTCAAGATCACGACCAATCAATATGATGTAACGTTGGGAAGAAGTGGAGGAGGAACGGTAAGTGCCGTTACCAAATCAGGGACAAATAAATTCTCAGGAAGTGCATGGGAATACCTGAGAACCAACTGGCTTTCCAGTCCATATGACATCAGAGGGAACAAAAGAGAGAACGATTTCTCTACGTCCCAGTTCGGGTTTTCATTGGGAGGTCCTATCATTAAAAATAAATTACATTTCTTCGTTGCATGGGATCACCAGCTGGATTCAAGACCTTTGCAGATTGCAGATATCAAATCTACGGACGATGAGAAAAGATTGAATACCACTACGCAGACGCTGAACCAGTTCCTGGATATTGCAAGATCAAAATATGGAGTAGGAAATAGCCCGCAATTCGGAAGTTTCGATAAAGTAAGAAATTCAGATGCAGGATTCCTTCGTTTGGACTGGCAGATCAATGAGAAGAACTTATTGACGCTAAGAAATAATTTCACGTATGATTTGAATAAAAACGGATTGGTAGATAATACCGCGATCAACTTCTTTGAATCTTACGGAAATGATAAAAACCTGGATAACAGCTTACTTTTGACTTTGAGAACAAACGTTAAGCCGAATATCACGAATGAATTAAAAGCACAGTATTTATACACTTTTCAGGACAGTTATCAGAACAATGAATTAGGAAAACCGGTTCCAAGAGCAGTGGTAGAAGGGGTTACTTCAAGTGTTGGAGCTACCAATATCCAGATTGGAGGCCATCGTTTTGCTCAGGAAGGTTTCAGAAATAATGTATTCCAGATTGTAGATAACTTATACTACAACACGGATAAAATTAAGTATACTTTTGGGGTAGATCTCATGTACACCAGATCAAAATCCATCTACGGAAGTGAAGTGAATGGAAGATTCCAGTTCCAGGGAATGACGAATTTTGCCAATCTTACTCCATACAGATTCTACAGAGAAGTGCCTTTGATGGATGATCCTTCCGTAAAATCCAATATCTGGAATGCAGGATTGTATGGGCAGATTCAGACTAAAATAGCAACAGGTCTTGATTTTATGGCCGGATTGAGATTCGACTATGGAGGATATCCTAAAGCTGAACTGAATCAGAAACTTTTTGACGAGATGGGAATCAGAACGGATAACCAGATCAAATCATTCGTTATTCAGCCAAGATTTCAGTTTGACTGGAATATCAACGAAGGAAATAAAGATTTCTTAAAATTTGGAGCAGGAATCTTCTCTTCGGATATCAACAACTATATGGTGATCAATAATCTTGTTTTTGACGGAAGACATCTGGCAACAGTAGATGTGAATCCCGGTAATATTGGTCTTGTTCCTAACTTCCCGGCGTACAGAAATGATTACGGAACGGTTCCTTCACTTTCACAATATCAGATTCCAACCATCAATTATACAGGAAAAGACGCAAAAATTCCAATCGTTTATAAAGCGAATATCTCCTATACCCACTTCTTTAATGAAAGGTTCAGAGCCGGAATTGCAGGATATATGGCACTGGGGAGAAACAATTACTTCTACTACGACAGAAATATGGTGGCCAACCCGTTTTTCACTTTAGACAATGAAGGAGGAAGAGGCGTATATGTACCTGCATCTACCATCATCAATAATGATAATAAAAGTGTAAGCATTGACTGGAAAGAAGGAAGAATCAATAAAAAATTCGGAAGAGTACTTGAGCTGGTAAGTGATGGTAAAGTAAATCAGTATTCATTTGTGGTAGATACCAGCTACCGCTACTGGAAAGATGGGGAGATCACGGCAAGTTATACCTGGTCTGATATCAAAGACAATACCTCATACAACGGAAACGTAGCGAATTCTGCAACACTTTCCACTCCGGTTCAGGGCGATCCAAGAGATTTAAGAATGAGTTATTCCGACAACCAGTTCCGAAATAAAATAGTGCTTTACGGAAACTCGCCTACTATTGCAGGATTTACACTGGGATTAAGATATTCAGGAATCGGGGGAACCCGTTTCTCGGTAACAGCAGGTGGAAATATCAACGGTGACTTTGTGGATTCTAACGATCTGGCCTACATTTTCCCGGAAATTATTACGCAGCCGCTTCTTAACGACCCTGAAGTAGGAAAGGCACTGAAAGATTATGTGGAAAAATACAACAACGCGATAGCAGAACGTAACGGCGGTAAAAATGGATTCTACGGAGTTTGGGATGTACGTGTTGCCAAAAAAATTAAATTTGAAAAGATCGGAGCCTTTGAACTTTCAGTGGATATTTTCAACGTAGCCAACCTTCTAAACAAAGAATGGGGCGTAAATAAGTCTTACGGAAATATGGCCCTGTACAGAGTAACCAAATTCAATCAGGCCACGAAGCAGTTTGAGTATACTAAAAATACCAGCGGTTTAGCACCTCTTTCCGGAAATCCTTACCAGATCCAGATTGGAGCTAAATATAGCTTTTAACATTTAAACACTACCTTTATCAAACGTTTTTAAGATTTTTATTTAATTATCTAAATTGTATTATGAAAAATTTTATCTTAGGGTTAGCAGTTTTAAGTACAGTCCTAATGAAGGCACAAACCCAGATTATCGCACACAGAGGCTACTTCCAGGCACAGCCGCCTACAACAGAAAATTCTATTAAATCCCTGGAAAATGCCCAGAAATTAAAGATATACGGATCGGAATTCGATGTGAGAATGACGAAGGATGGTGTTCCTGTCATCAATCATGATGAGCACCACGGAGAAATGGAGATCTCGGAAACTTCTTTCAAAGAAATGGAAGCGTTGAAATTATCCAATGGCGAAAAGTTTCCAACCCTGAAAGATTATCTGAAACAGGGCAAGAAAGATTCTTCTTTAAAGCTTATTGTTGAGATCAAGCCTGCCAAAACTCCGGAATTGGAAAAAGAACTCACTCAAAAGACACTTAAAATGATCAAGGATATGAAGCTGGAAGGGCAATGCGAGTATATTTCCTTCAGCCTGAATATCTGTAAAGAGATCAAAAAGCTGGAACCTCAATTTAAAGTACAGTATCTGAACGGAGAACTTTCTCCTGAGCAGATCAAGAAAGAAGGTCTGGACGGAATGGATTATCATTACAGTGTTTTTCAGAAAAATCCTACCTGGATATCGGAAGCGAAGGCGCTGGGGCTTATCACCAATTCCTGGACGGTGAATGATGCAGCAGTTTATGAGCAGTTGAAAAATCAGGGAATTGGCTTTGTTACGACCAATATTCCGGATCAGTTAAAAAATAAATAACAGTTTTTATTACTGGAATCAAAATCCTGCCTCCAAAAAGAGGTAGGTTTTTTTGTTTTAAACCATCCCGTCAAAAATTTTCTGAATTTTCGCCACCCCTTTAGAGGAGAGTAATTTCCGCGGTTCAATCATTATTATCTATCAGTATAAAAATCTTTGATTTTTAGAAGGCTTATGTGAACTTTTCTCATGTAAAGCATTCAACTTAAAAAACTTTTGTGCCTTTTGTGGTTGATATTTTTTTGACCACGGATTGTACAGATTTCCACAGATGTTTGCGCATATTATTCAGTTAAAAATCAAAGACTTTTTAAGAACTTATGTGAGCTTTTCCCACTTAAAACATTCAACTTAAAAAACTTTTGTGTCTTTTGTGGTTGATATTTTTTTGACCACAGATTGCACAGGTTTTCACAGATGTTTGTGCATATTATTCAGTTAAAAATCAAAGATTTTTTAAGAACTTATGTGAGCTTTTCAATCGTAAAGTATTCAACTTAGAACTAAAGTATTCAAAGCTTTTGTGACTTTTGTGGTTGATATTTTTTTTGACCACGGATTGCACAGATTTCCACGGATCTTTATGCATAAAATACTTAGCCTTAAAAAGATTAAAGTATTAAAGCTTTTGTCGTTTTTTGCGGGTGAAAAATTTCCGGATTAGACTATTAAAATTCTATTAAATGTCCGTTATTCCGGCTTCATCACGATGTTCTTTCGTAAATTTGCTGTAAGAAACAATAGTATTATGAATCTAAACGGAAAAAATGCCATCGTAACAGGTGGTGGAAGAGGGCTTGGTAAAGCAGTTGCTTTGGCTTTGGCTAATGAAGGGGTACATGTTGCCATTACCGGTAGAAACGAAGAAAATATTAAAAATACAGCAGAGGAAATCAAAGCGCTTGGAGTAAATTCGGCTTATGCTGTTTTCAGCGTTGATAATGAATCTGAAGTGAAAGCAGGGATTGAATCTCTTGCCAAACAACTTGGAGGTGTAGATATTTTGGTAAATAATGCGGGTATTGGAGACTTCGGAAGTATTGAAGAAATGCCTTCTGAAATCTGGGAACAGGTGATTAAAACCAATCTTTTCGGAGTCTATTATGCGGCGAAAGCAGTTTATCCGTTCCTTAAAGCAAGTGGTGAAGGAGATATTGTGAATGTAGCTTCTACAGCAGGTTTGAAAGGAGGACCAAATATGTCGGCTTATGCGGCATCTAAAGCGGCGGTGGTTTCTTTGTCACAGTCGATGATGGCGGAATGGAGAAAACAGAACATCCGTGTGATCACACTGACACCAAGTACGATTGCTTCTGATATGAGCATCCAGGGCGGACTTACGGATGGAAATCCTGATAAAGTGCTTCAGCCTGAAGATTTTGCAGAATGGGTAAGAGATATTTTGAAAATGAACAGAAGGGCATTGATTGCGAATGGTTCTATTTTCTCTACCAATCCGTAAACGGAGGTGTTATTTGTTTAATTAATTGTTACGAGGTGCGGGATACGGGGTATGATTGTGTTAATTTAAACAATGAAAATATTTATGGAGGCGGGCTTTAGCCCGCTTTCTAATTCATCCCGGTCACCTGGCTTTAGCCAAAATAAAACAGTCGCCCCCGTTGGATGTCAGCGTTTCTGTGATTAAAACGAATAACATTATTCTCAAAATAAACCATACTCATAGCATTTCAATTTTTTTAACCGTAATAACATTCCTATTTTTGCATTAAATTATTGACTCACATGCAAAATTATTTAGAATTCAATTTCAAAATTTCTCCATTACAGCCATGGAACGAGATATTAATGGCAGAGCTTATCGAAATAGGTTTTGACAGCTTTACAGAAGAAATTGATGGAATTTTAGGATATATCCAGAAAGAACTGTTTAATGAAGAAGAATTGAAGGCGCTTCCGCTTTTTGAAAACGAAAATGTGGAGATCACATATACTTTCGAAGAAATGCCTAATATCAACTGGAATGAAGAATGGGAAAAAAACTTTTCACCGATCAATATAGACGATAAAGTCATGATCCGGGCAGAGTTTCATGAATCGGTACCCGGGATGCATGAAATTATTATTCAGCCTAAAATGTCTTTCGGAACAGGGCATCACCCTACTACGCATCTGATGATCCAGCAAATGATGGATATTGACTTCAACGGTAAAAAGGTTCTTGATATGGGCTGTGGAACTTCTGTGCTTGCCATTTATGCAAAGCAGCAGGGATCTGGAGAAGTAAAAGCAATTGATATTGATGAATGGTCTGTAGAAAATTCAAAAGAAAATGCCACCAGAAACGGAGTTGAACTAGATATTGAACAAGGGACGGCAGACAATTTAGGAAAAGAAAATTTTGATATTATTCTGGCGAATATCAACAGAAATATCCTGATCTCTGATATTCCGGTATATGTTTCTGTAATGAATGAAGGAGGAAAGCTGTTGCTTTCAGGACTGTGTTTCTTTGATGTAGATGATATTCTTGAAGTCTGCAGAGAAAACGGACTTGAACTGAAAAAGAAACTTCAGCGTGAAGAATGGGTAAGCTTGCTGTTGGAAAAATAATGAAACTGAACACGAATATGAAAACTTTATTAACCGCCTTATTTGTATTATTTCTGCAGCTTTTTTCGGCACAGGAAGAAAATATGATATATCCGGACGGGGTTTTTGGTTTTGAGGAAAATAAAGCCCAGAAAGTTTTTACAGACTGGACCAGAGTGAGAAAAGAACCGGATGTAAAATCACAGGTAACAGATTCGTTGCAGACCAATCAGCAGGTAATGATTCTTAAAAAAGAAGAAGCAATTCTCCGGTTGGGAGAAAGAGGAGCTAACTGGTACAAAGTTTCCTATCAAAAAGGAGAAACTGTTTCTGAAGGCTATATCTGGGGCGGAAATTTATGTGTAGGCTATCGCAATAAAAATGGCTACGATTTTCTTTTCGGACTTTCAAAAACGGTGGACAGGAAAAGTAAGGAATATAACAGAACTCAAAAACAGAATATAGCCGGTATAAAAGTAATGGAAGGAAATACGCTGATTGATGAGGTTTATTTTGATACAGGAAGAGGTGAGGAGCTGAGCTATGCCACCTTTACTATTGAAAGCGGACATAAGCTGAAAAATGTAGAGCTAACCCTTAAAGCGATGGTTTCCGGGGAAGCTTGTGGGATTGCCAGCTATGACCAATATGTATTCTTTAAAGATAAAAAACTCATCACACTCCCACAGTTGATGAATGTAGGAGATGCAGATGTGTATTATCACAGCGAAGAATTTGTATTTCCTAATGATAAAGGAGGAATTCCTGATACTTTTGTCTTTAAAATGGAGGAGATGGAGAAAGATGATAAAGACAGGGAAAAGAAAAAACGCTCTTCTAAGACGTATCTCTGGAATGGTAGTACATATAGCCAGAAATAAAATATAATGATAAATTGAGCCGTTGTACACTGTATAGCGGCTTTTTTATGACCTGTAAATGATTGATCAGATTTATTAATAACCTTTTAATGCTATTCTATTGATGTCCTTTCAGCTCTTTTTGCTTATCACGTCTGTAGAATAGGTAAATCATAACTCCGAATACTGTTTCTACAAAACCACCGGCGAAAGCAGATAAAAATGTTCCTGCTCCTGTACTGAAAAGGGCAAAAGCAGACAGTCCGAGTACAGCTCCCAACATCCAGTAAACTGATATCCCATAGATACTGGCGAAAGTCAGATATCTGCCTGCTATGATCATCAGCATTCCCTGAAAAAACCACTCTGCTTTTTGTAAAGACAGACCGTACGCCAGAGGAATGCACATAATCATCCATATTGTACCTTCCATAGCAAGTTTTCCGAGAGGATTGGTCTTTTGATGCTCACCTTTAATTCCTGCCAGTTTTCCTATCAGTAAGGAAAGCGGAAAAATAAATACACCTCCGATCATTAAAAACCAAATGGCTTTTTGAGGGGTATACAGGTTCACCACGGCACATGAGAGCAGCCAGATTATTCCTGAAACAAATATGCCAACTGATCCATTGCCGTAACTGTCTCTCATATTACTCTGAGCTTCTTTAAAATGATCCATTTCTCAATTTTTTATTTCATCAGATTATAAATATGCAAAAGTTTTATATCCTGTACAAGTTGTAAATCTTTCAGTCTATCAACTGCTTATGTTCTTCTATATACATCCGTTTTCAGTAGTCTGAAAAGCGTTAATAAGTAAACAATCAGTACAAAATTGATGTCAGTTATTTTTAAATACCGTGATAAGTTTATTCTGAATAGTCAAAAATGCTTTATTTATGGGAGAATGGGTGATTTGTCCGTGAAGATGAGATCATCTTGTTTTAGGGCTTTAAAAGAGTGTTACAAGAGTGGAAAAGTAGAATACTTTCTTTGACGCAAAGTCTGATTTTAATACTACAAATTATAAGTGTGCAAAGACGGAATCAATGTCATTGATTCAAGTAAGCGGATGTTTTTATAACGGTAGCTTGATCAGTGACACGGTCACAACCTTTGTAAACAAAAAAACTCACAATTTTCATTGTGAGTTTCTTGTGAGCGCGAAAGGATTCGAACCTTTGACCGTCTGCTTAGAAGGCAGATGCTCTATCCAGCTGAGCTACGCACCCATTAAATAATTTTGAGAAAATTAATAAAACTGTCGGGGCGGCAGGATTCGAACCTGCGACCTCCTGGTCCCAAACCAGGCGCGATGACCGGACTACGCTACGCCCCGAATTGGTGGTCATCTTAACGAATGTTACTTCGTTTTTGCGAGTGCAAAGATAGAAAATTATTTTGAATAAAAAAGACAATTGTGAAAAATTATTTAATAATAATTCGTCACATTCAAATCATCCCGGATTAAAAAGAAGTCTGTTTCTTTATTAGAAAAAATAGGAGATGTTAAATATCAATGTTTTATAAATAGTGCTTTCTTGTTTTTTGAATTCTGCTGGAGATTGAAAAAAATAAAGAAAAAAATAAAAAAAACCTCCGGAAATTTTTCCGGAGGCTTATTATTGTTGCAAAAACTGCAGACTGAAATCTAATTTATTTTTTTATAAATTTTACGCCTTCTGCTTTTTTGTCATTTTTGAATGAGATGAAATAAGTCCCTTTTGCCAGTTCAGCCACTCGGATTTTCTGATCTTCAAGAGAACCTGTTTTTACAATCTGTCCAACAGCGTTGTAAATTTCATACTTCGTGTTGTTAGCTACATTGGTAACGTTCAGAACATCACTTACAGGGTTTGGATAAACACCTGCTGTGTTTTTGTCTTTTGAAACCTCGTTCGTAGATAAGGCACCTACTACTTTGAATTTTCTTTCCTGTGTATCAGTAAAGTCATTACCTGCTGCTACCACAGTTCCAGCTGAATTTAGAATTCTGTAATAACCGTCATATTCAAAGATACCATCACCTGCAACATCATTGATTGTGAAAGTATAACAGTCATTTATAGGTAACACCCAGTTTTGAGTCATTAATGCTGGAGGAGGGTTTGTACCAGGGTTTACAACATCTGTATAAGGACCTCCGCTGTAAAGAGTAGTACCTGCACTGTTTTTTATGTTCCATGTAGTTTCAGATCCCCAATAATCAAGCTGTAGTTCGAATTTGAAGTTTGTGCTTGATACCGGTACTATATTTCCTAACACCACAGATGAAGCATTATTACTTGCTCTCTGGTCGGTAGTTGCGTTAACAGATGTGATCTGTGCTGAAACACTACCTGTAGTTGCTCCGGTAGGAATACTAACAATAGCATATTTGTCTTGTGCTAAGTTTCCAGTCCAGTTAGTGGTTTGTACGGCTCCGCCATTTACAGTATAAGTAATCACTGCAGAAGTAAGAGCGCTTGTTCCTCTGTTGTAAAGTGAGAACTGAGCCGTTATAGGGGCTGGAGAATCAGCACATGCTGTTTGTTCACAGCTTTTTTCACCCTTTAATTCTGCATCGTTGGCAAATAAAGGAATAGGCATGTCAGCAGTTGATGTTTTTAATTCCATTCTTCTTGGAGAATTGTTCATCACAGCATCCATTCTGTCTTTTTGGTTGATTGTGAAGATATTCATACAAGTATCAATAGTATAATCCATGTAGTTTTCAAACATCTCGTCTGCTGTACCACAGTTGTTCGCTTTTGGGTGCGTAGGACATCCTCCGTTAGATGTTCTGTGAGTAGGAGTATCTGCAACATAGTCGGTTCCGCACGTTGAATCTCCCCAGATATGTCTTAATCCTAAAAAGTGTCCCACTTCGTGAGTCATTGTTCTTCCACGGTCATAAGGAGCATTTAATAAAAAGGTTCCGTCGTTGTAAGCACTGCTTCCGAAAGTAGCATAGTTAGCCACTACACCGTCGGTATCAGCATAACCACCATTGGCATTCAATCCCGCTAAATTGGAATTGGAAGGGAATTGCGCATACCCAAGAAGATCAGCATTGGAGAATTGTACACTCCACATATTCATATATTTTGTAGGATCCCAGATTGTCAATGGCTTTACATAGCTGTCAATGGCGGAAGTTGCCCATGCAGCCTGGCAAAGATTTACACGGTCTACCCCGTTGGTAGGATTTCCTTTAGGGTCTACTTTAGCCAACGCAAACTGTATCATAGTATCTGCTCCCACAGGGCTGCTGTTAGCTCCCGGAGTTCCTGCCAGTTTTCTGTAGTCATTATTCATCACGGTAATCTGAGACTGAACCTGTGAATCTGTAATATTTGGTGCCGTACCTAACGCCTGTCCGCTGTGGATAACGTGTACTACAACAGGGATGGTGATGATTCCTCCATTCTGAGACTTGTTGGCCTGTGCATTAGCAATTAGGGGTCCAATCCAGTCCTCAAACTGCTGCTCAGTCATTCTTTTTGGGTCTTTTTGCTGTAACATCGCTTCATATTCTGAAGAAGCACATCTCACAAATCCATTTGCTTTTCTAAGCTCTTCAAGGGAATAGACTTTTCCAAAAACAATCTTATCTTTAGGATCGTTTTTCTGTCCGAATGCCAAACAGAAGAGTGTTAAAAAAAGTAAAAACGGTAATTTAAAAGTAGTTTTACCTTTCATGTGTATATAATTTAATTAATTTTACAAATATATTTATTTTTACTAATAATTTTTGGTAAAATCTAAAAAACAATGAAAATGAATTATAAATTGTTGATTGCATTAATCCCCCTTGTTTTGTGTCATATGAATTGTACTTCACAACAAAAAGGAAGTTCAGATGCTATTACATCAAACGGTGTACAGAAAAAAACTAAGATTCAGAAGGTAGAAATCACGGAACAGACCAGAGGTACAAACAGGTTAATTACATTTACTCCGGGCTCTAAAACTACATCTGTAAACGGCAATGTTTCAGTTGATGTTTTGTCTGCTGCAGCCTGGGAAAGTATTGTAAAACAGGCCGAAATGGTTAATCTGGATAAAATAAGTTCACTGGCAGCTCCTTCAGAAGGAAGGTTTGGGGACCGGGCTTTTGCTTCCACCATATTAATTACAGCTGATGGAAAAGTATACGAATCATCAACTTTTGATTCAGGTGTTCCTCCGAAAGAACTGGATAGCCTTTACAGAGAGCTTTTCAAAGAAATAAAAGGTAAGCAGAAGTTTACTGAAAAAAGATAATTTTAAAATAAATAAAAAGAAAGTTTAGCGGTGTCTCAGACCCCGCTGAACCTGTTTTTGAATTCAACTTACTTTTTTACTCACAAACAAATAATAACTCACCCCTGCAAAAATAAATATTGCAGCGATATTGCAGTAATCCAGCCGTTCAAAAGAAATATTTTCAAACATCAGATTTCCATAAAGTTTATAACCTCCCGTGTATACTATGAAATCAGAAAACTTTTTCTCATTCACGATTATGGAGAAAACCAGCATGAACATACTGAAACCAATAGGATAGATGAAGTTTTTAAAGATCAGACTTAATGTCAGCTGAATCATGGCAATAGCAGAAAGAGTGATGGTAAACTTTAAAAAGACATAAAAAATCACCTCTCTGAAATCGTAATTCTGAAAACCTAGCTCAGGGAAAGCAATGCTGAAAAGATAGCCGCTCAGAAGAAAAGCCAGATAAGTTAAAATCATCGAAAGCCATACCGTCATCAGCATAAATAATACTTTTGACATAAATATTTTCGACTTTGAAAGCGGTATAGTAAAAAGAATTTTATAATTATTATTCCTGTATTCCACATCGCAGCAGGCATGAACAAAAAGCGAAACAAGAATAGGGTACAGCATATAAAGAAACATGCATATCGTCCTTCCTAATACCATTTTCCACGGATTTACCGTTCCTTCTTCAGCCACGCCTTCGGTAAGAATGTTGTAAACGTCATAAAGATCAATAGCGAAGATAATAAGAGCAGGAAGCAGCAAGATTCCGAATATCTCCTTATTCTTAGAGAGTTTATACTGCTCGGAAGAAAAAGCTTTAGAGAATGTATTAGTCATGGTTTTTAGAGATTAGGTTAATAAAAATCTGTTCAAGATTCGTGCTCTGGGATTCTATGTCGTAGATTTCAATTCCGCTTTCAATTAATATTTTCAAAAGCATATTGAACTTTTTGTCATCAGTGGCCTTGACTGAAATTTTATCTGGACTTTGCTGTACAACGGAAAAGGATTCCTGCAGTACAGAAACAGCTTTTTCAGCATGATTTACTTTCAGAACCACGTCTTTTTCCACCTGACTGAGGAGTTCATTTTTTGTTCCCTGAAAAATCATTTTTCCGCCTTCAATAATCCCGATATGGGTTGCTGTTTTTTCCAGCTCGCTCAGGATATGACTTGAAAGAAAAATACTTTTCCCCAGTTCATTCAGATGCTGAAAAAGTTTCCTCATTTCAAAGATTCCCTGTGGATCCAGACCATTTAAAGGTTCATCCAGGATCAGCAGTTTTGGATCGTGAAAGATGGCCATAGCAATGCCAAGACGCTGCTTCATACCCATTGAAAGGGCGCTGGACTTTTTCTTCTTTTCGTTATGCAGATCTACCAGCTCCAGAACTTCATCAATTCTTTTGCTTCCCTTTCCATAGATGATGTCCAGGTATTTTAAATTTTCCAAAACCGTAAGCTTGGTATAAAAACAAGGCGATTCTATAAGATTTCCCGTGGATGCCAGGATTTCTGTCCGGTTCTGTTTTAAACTCTTGTTCTGGATGAATATTTTATCATCGCTCGCTTCCAGAAGTCCCAAAAGCAGCTTTATGGTCGTTGATTTTCCTGCTCCGTTTCTTCCCAGATAGCCATATATACTGCCTTCCGGAACATTCAGACTTATGTTGTTTAAAATAGATTTAGAACCTGTTGTGTAGCTCAGATCTTTAGTAATGATGCTTTCCATTATTTCTTGATAGGGGTTAAAACGGTATTGATGTCTATGTAAAATATTCCGTCAAAAGAACGGCTCCAGTTCTTTTTCATGTCAACCCTCTGGTTGATGGTGGATACAAATTCTTTCTTCAGAAATGAACTTTCGGGAATATTTCTGAGGTTAAGAAAAAAATAAGGCGTCTTTGTTTTGTGAAATATATTTTCAATAGCCCATTTTCCGGGTTTATCAGCGGGGCCTCCGGTTTCGTATTGCTGAGCGTATGATGAAAAATCAATAATATAGGATGCCTGGCCATATTTACTCCTGATATAAGAGCCCAGCGGGAGATAATCTTTGCTGTACCTTTCTGCAAAAGAATGAATGTTCGCGCACCATACGATGACCTTTTTGTCTTTGTAAACAGAATCGATCTGATAAATAAGATTTTTCGCCATCAGGGAATCTCTGAACTGCATACTCTTCACAGAGCCCGATTTGTATTTCCAGTTTTTGGTGATATAATTCTTCATGTCATTGAAATACCGGGCATAAATTGTGTTTTCAGGCGTTTTTTCCAGTTTCAGAACTGCTTGTTCAAGTCCGGTAAGCTCCTGGAGGAATTCATTTTTCTGATTTCCTTTTAAGACTCTGCTGACGTATTTAGGGTAAATAAAATTATTGAGTTCATTGATACGCTTGTTGAAAATAGGAAAGTTGTTGATATTAATCGCATTGCGGCTTAAAAAATCTTTTAGGAGCTTTCCCCGTTTGAAAGATAATACTCCCCCCGAAAACTGAATATCAAAACCTCCTATTTCAATAGGGTTAGCAGATGTTTTGGTTTTCTGATAATATTGAATCAGCGGTTGGTTTTCTTTTGCATTCCACCAGTGTTCAAAAAGTCCAAGACCTCCGATGGAATCCGCAGAAGTTTTAAGTTGGTGATATTTCATTTCTTCGTTCATCACCCAGGTATCATATTGTCCTGCTTCATAAAGAACAACATTATAATTCAAATTTTCATGAAGGTATTTGATAAGTCTGCTTTTGGCTTCGAAAGTTGATCCGTCAACATGGGTATTTTCCCCAAGTATTAAAACTTTATTGTCCTTCAGTATAGAATCGAATATTTTAAGATCACTGTTGTCGCGGTATTCCATAGAAATACTTTTCAGGGGATGCTTGTACCGCTCAACTTCTGCGAGCTGTTCTTTTGTATCTTGTTCCGGAACTTTCTGGTATACCATCTTATTAAGAAGGAAAATAGCAAGAACAGAAATGATAAAAATAGCAAGAATTTTTTTCATTAATTAAAAATTACAGGTTGCGGAATTTTTACTTGTCTTTATTAATAGGTGTTGTTTTAGTAAATAATGTTACTATTTTGTGTGAATTGTTTTTGTTAAAGACGAAAATAATGCCATCAGATAAAGTAGTGACGAATTGTCATTGGGTATTTCAAACAGTTGAGAAAAATAGGCTACTTATTTTTTTACACAAAGTATTATCTTAAAACTGCCTATTTTAGACCAGCAAAGGTGGAATTAATTTCATTGATTTGATTAAGCAGATTAATATCTTTGACCGCCCCGGTGAGATTCGGGGGGCTCGATGCGGGCCAGCTTTTATGAGGTTATAAAACAAAAAAGAGACTGTCTCCTTTGAAACAGTCTCACTTATATTTTGAATAAACAATGATCAGAATATAGTAACGATTTGCTGTGCAGGTGAAAGCAAAGTATTAGTAGCAGCAGTTCTGCCAGATGGAGTAGGTCCCGAATTGAATGTCGGAGTACCTGGCTGAACACAGCCTCTTCCTAAATCAATGGTTTCACCATTTGCAAATTCTATAATAATACTTTGCCAGTTAATAATAGAGGTTAAAGCACTTGGCAAGGTTGCACCGGCATTTACGTTATATATTGCATCAGGAATACCTATATAGTGGGACATAGCATCCCATTGATTGATGGGTGGAGTTTTTGTTGCACTGGTATTCAAAAGATCATAAGTAACAGTGGTGCCCGGTAGCATGGGACCTGCGGTCTCTCCGGAAACAATCGGATGGCAGTCCTGTGTCCAGGTTGTTGGATCTGTGACTTTAATTTTCATTTTAGTAACAGCAACAGGACTAAAATTATAAACTACCAGCGGGTATTGCTGGGCTTTAATAATTACAGCTAAAAGAACTAAAAGTAGTGGAAGAATTTTTCTCATATTTCAGGTGATATATTATTGTTTTTATTGATTTGAAATAGCAATGAAGGCTTGTGAAATAATCGCATCATCATCTAAACCATTGATTTTTTCTGTAGTCATTCCTGTAGACAATAAAACTGTTTTCGCCGGTTCTAATAAGATTTTTTTTCTTGATGAACTAAATCCCTGGCTTCCTGAATTGTTTTCAATTTCTTCTTTAATAAGTGTTGGGTTATTCGCATCAGCTAATGCTTTTTTAAAGTCACCAATTGCTTGATTTTTAGAAATAATTGATTTGTTAATACTTCCTTCTGATGAGTCTTTCATCAGGTTATTTTCTTCAGAACCTTCTAATGAGCATGAAATCATTAATAGGGAAGATAAAAAAGACAAAAAAAATACTTTTTTCATATTTTATAAATTAATTTGATAGTGCTCAAAAATAGTAAAAAAATAATACACTACATGTTGATATAGTATATTTTTAATATTTTTTTATTTATTGATTAAATTATTTAAGTTTTATAAAAATAAAATTGCATAAATGGAATATTCAAATGTCGGTCTTGTGAACTTGGAAGGACCATTATTATGGGTTCAATAAATTGTCAGTAGCTTTTGACATTCCCAAAAGGTTTTTCACCTCTTCAATGAACTATACTCATTAAGTAAAAACAGCTGCATATTCTTGTGAAGATTTTTAGAAAGTGAGCACATCGAAAGTTGTTGCTCTTGATTCAATTCCATGGTTTCAAAATAAGCCTGGATAGGTTTCCCATTTTTTTCATACTTATATTTTCTTTGTTCATTGAAATTTCCAGGGTATTTAATCCCTCGGATAAACCTGTTCCTGTAGCTTTTACATAGCTTTCTTTCAGTGTCCAGAGTTTGAAAAAAAAGGAATTCTGATCCGCCTCATTAAGCGCTTGAAGTTGTTCATATTCTCCTGTACATAACGCTAAGGAGGTAAGATCTTTTTTTACCTCCGTTATTTTTTCAATGTCAATACCTGCCGGATAATTTGAAACAAAGTATTATCTTAAAACTGTATATTTTAGACCAGCAAAGACGGAATCAATTTCATTGATTTGATTAAGCAGGCGTATATTAATGAGCTCAGTCAGTGGCTCTGCCGCCATCTTTGCTCTCCTAGATTTGCAGCATTATAGTAGACTTTGCGTAAAAAAAAGAACAGAGTACTTTGCCCAAAGCTTCAAATTTTAATGCTGGCTCTCTATAATGGTGTACCTGCGTTTCGAAAAAACAAATTTTGTAGAAAAAAAGAAAAGGTATAAAAAACAAAAAAACTCACAATAAAAATTGTGAGTTTTGTGAGCGCGAAAGGATTCGAACCTTTGACCGTCTGCTTAGAAGGCAGATGCTCTATCCAGCTGAGCTACGCACCCATTAAATAATTTTGAGAAAATTAATAAAACTGTCGGGGCGGCAGGATTCGAACCTGCGACCTCCTGGTCCCAAACCAGGCGCGATGACCGGACTACGCTACGCCCCGAAGTGTATATTGATAAGTAAGAAAAATAGCGGAGGGTAAGGGATTCGAACCCTTGCGACGCTTGCACGTCGACAGTTTAGCAAACTGCTCCATTAACCACTCTGGCAACCCTCCTTTTTTCTTATTTTTTAATGATCGTTGTTCCGTTATTGCGAGTGCAAATATAGAACAGATTTCTTTATTTACCAAATAAAATTCAAGAAAAATTTGCGTATTTTTGAGGTGATAAATGATTAAAAAAATAAACTGATGCGTAAGACATTATATATCATCGGATTAAGTACTTTTGTTTTTTCATGTACTTCTCAACAAAATATTAAAAAAAATACCTACAAGCCGAAAACCCCGGTATCACAGGTGAAACCGGCAGTTAAAACTCCGGTTGCCGAAACTCCGAAACCTAAAATTACCAACGAACACGGTGTAGAATTTTTTACAACCAATTTAGCAGATCCTGCTAAAAATGACAACACGGCAAGTTACGGTTCTATAGTATCTGCAAAACCGGCCGGATATAAGGTAGTAAAGACCTATTTTCCTGCCATTGCACAAAATTTCAGACAGCGTTACCTTATATTACACTATACAGCCCTTCCTGATGATAAATCTATCACCGTTCTTACTCAGCAGGGGGTGAGTGCTCATTACCTTGTCAATAATACAGGAGATAATGAGATCTATCAGCTGGTAGACGAAAACAAACGTTCCTACCACGCAGGAGTAAGCGCCTGGAGAAACGATAAAAACCTTAACGATACCTCCATAGGAATTGAGATCGTTAATGCAGGGTATACCTCAGATGCTACAGGAAAGAAGATATTTGCGGAGTTTAGTGATGATCAGGTGAAGAAAGTGGCTGCTCTGGCTAAAGATATTGTAACAAGATATCAGATTCCGGCAACGAATGTTTTGGCTCATTCAGATATTGCACCTACCAGAAAGCAGGATCCGGGACCTATGTTTCCCTGGAAAAAGCTTTACGATGAATATCAGCTTGGAATGTGGTATGATGAAGCTGCAAAACAGAATTTCCTGACTCTTGCGCAGGCTGATTTTGCAGTGAAATACAGTGATCCGTCATTTGTTTTTCTTGTTCAGACTACCTTATTGAAATTCGGGTATTATCTGGATTTGAGTGGAAAATGGGACGATGCTACGAAAAAGACCATCGAAGCTTTTCAGTATCACTTCCGCCCTCAGAATTATGATGGGATTATGGATGCCGAAACATGGGCAACCCTCCAGGCTTTAAACCAAAAATATCCAGCGAAATAACAGGTAAAACGCATCGGCTAAGATGCGTTTTTGCTATATTTAAAAATAAAAACAGTTAAAATTATCTGTAATGGAAAATTTCAGAAAAGAAAGTGATCTTTTAGGCGAATTAAATGTACCTATAGATGCTTATTATGGGGTGCAGACGCAGAGAGCGATCAATAACTTCAAAATCTCAGGACAGCTTCTGTCTTCGTATCCGGACTTTATCAAAGGTCTTGCTTTCGTAAAAAAAGCAGCGGCAAAAACCAATTATGAATTGGGATTACTTGAAGAAAACCTTTACTTCAAAATAGCCGAAGCCTGTGATGAAATTGCAGGAGGAAAATACCACGACCAGTTTCCTGTAGATATGATTCAGGGCGGTGCAGGAACTTCAATCAATATGAACGCGAATGAAGTGATTGCGAATATCGTTTTAGAAAAATTGGGGAAAAATAAAGGGGAATATGAATTCTGCTCACCCAACGACCATATCAACCTTTCACAATCTACCAACGATGCCTATCCTACAGCCATCAAAATGGGACTGCTTCACATGAATATTGGGCTTGTTGACAGACTTGAAAAAATTGTGGAAGCTTTCCGTGCAAAAGGGAAAGAATTTCACGATGTCATCAAAATGGGCCGTACTCAGCTTCAGGATGCTGTTCCAATGACTTTGGGGCAGGAATTTGAAGCCTATGCCGCTACTTTGGAAGAAGATATTTCTAAACTGAATAACAATGCCAATCTTTTTGTAGAAGTGAATATGGGAGCAACGGCTATCGGAACAGGATTGAATGCTCCGGTAGGTTATGCTACACTTTGTGCGAAAAACCTTGCCCAGATCACTGGTTTTCCGGTTATTTCAGCGCCGGATCTTGTGGAGGCCACTCCGGATACAGGTTCTTACGTAATTTATTCATCGGCCACGAAGCGTCTTGCGGTGAAACTTTCTAAGATCTGTAATGATTTAAGACTGCTTTCATCAGGTCCAAGAGCCGGATTATTTGAAATCAATCTTCCTCCGATGCAGCCGGGATCATCCATTATGCCAGGAAAAGTAAATCCTGTGATTCCGGAAGTGGTGAATCAGGTGTGTTTTAAAGTATTCGGAAACGATCTTACAGTGACTTTTGCGGCAGAAGCAGGACAGTTGCAGCTCAACGTAATGGAGCCGGTACTTTCTCATGCCATTATGGAAAATATTAATTTCCTTTGCAATGCGCTGGATACCCTTCGTGATAAGTGTGTGGTGGGAATTACGGCCAACAAAGAAATCTGCCTGAATATGGTGAAACACAGCATTGGTATTGTTACCGCGCTGAACCCATACATAGGATATAAAAAATCTACAGAGATCGCAAAAGAAGCTTTGGAAACCGGAAACAGTGTTTACAATCTGGTGCTGGAGAAAGGAGTTCTTTCCCAGGAGAAACTGGATGAAATTCTTGATCCTAAAAATATGCTGAAACCGCATAACAAATAAAATAATATAAGCGATAATTGATAGAGAATGACGTCATCACTGATCAATTATCGCTTATCATTCATCATTTATAAAATCAAAGCTTGAGGTTTTTAATCATTATTCCTGCCCATAACGAAGAAGATAATCTTCCATTCACTCTGGACTCTTTACAACAGCAAAGTTTCAAAGATTTTACCGTTGTGGTCGTTAATGACGGCTCTACGGATAAAACATTGGAAGTAATTGTGCGCTACACAGATCATGATTCCCGTTTTGAAACCGTCAACCTTCAGAAATCTGCCCATCAACCCGGCTCAAAAGTGGTAAGTGCCTTTAAGAACGGATTGAAAACCCGGAATATAGATGAATTTGATGTCATCTGTAAATTCGATGCAGATATTATTCTTCCTGACAATTATTTGGAAACAATAGAAAATGCTTTTAAAAACAATCCGGAATACGGGCTTGCAGGCGGATTGCTGTATGTGGAAAAAGACGGAAACTGGGTTTATGAAGGGAATTCTAATAAACAGCATGTAAGAGGACCAATGAAAGCTTACCGTAAAGAATGTTTTGTGCAGATGGGAGGTTTAAGGGAAACATTGGGCTGGGATAATATAGACTCCATCTTGCTGGAAAATCTGGGCTGGAAAGAAGTGGTTCTTCCACAGCTTCATGTAAAACTGATTAAGGTGAAAGGCGCAGATTATACCATCAGACCCGCAGATTATTATGGCAGATACTTTTACTTTTTGGGACTGAACAGGTTTTTGGCCTACATTGCCTCGGCAAAAGAGGCTGCCAGGTCCGGATCTGCTGCTTTTTTCTTTAAGATCATCAAAGCTTATGAAACCTGCAAAACACAGAAACTGGAACTGAAAATCTCAAAAGACGAACAGAAAGCCATCAATGATAAACGTTGGAAAACACTAAAGAAAAAGTGGCTGAAAATGTAAAAAAAGTAAAATGGCGAAATGGTAAATAGGCTGATTAGCGAATAGAATTCCTGATCTGCCGGAAATAAAATCTTCATAAAATAGTATAAAAAGCAGAACATTTACCCACAATTTTTTACCTTTCGCAACCCGCAACCCGCAACCCGCAACCCATAACCCGCAACTCACACCCCACAATTGAAAAAAATCGCCTACATAGAAATAGACACCCACGCAGAGATCGCGCAGGCTTTCATGAACATTATGAATGATTCTTCTGATTTTAGCGTAGATTATTATTTTTCGAAGAAGATAAAAGATCTGGTGGATGAGCATGGAGAAACGGTTTTTTTGTCGGATAGTTCTATGATTCTGGAACAGTTGAAATCAAAGACATACGATTTGATTATCATTGGGACTGTTCATCGGTATTTCAATACTTTTCATGCGCTGGTTCAAAAATACAACACCGCTGTTATTGTTCATAATATCAATTTCTCAGTAGCTTCAAAAGGTGCATTGATTAAAAGTATTTTCAAAGGAGATCTGATCTACCGGCTGAAACTCTGGTGGAAAGAAGGATTGTTTTATGCATCAAAAGCTTACCGGAATGCCAAAAGCTTACTGGTTCTGGATGAGCAGATTTCAAAAGGGATGTATCGGTTTCTTCCTCTTTTTTACACCGAAAATTTTGAAAGCCATAAAAACGAAGCGCTTACCGTTGTTATTCCCGGAGGTGTTTCTCAGAAAAGGCGGAATTATGATCATATTTTTAAAATCATTCAGAATATAAAGACCGAAGAGAAATGTGAATTCATATTTCTGGGTAAAGCTCAGGGTGATGAGCTCAAAGAACTGAAAAAACTTTCTCAGAAACTTCCGGAAAATGTATTGATACAATATTTTTCGGATAGAGTTTCAAATCAGGATTTTGAAAACGGAATGCGAAAAGCAGATGTTTTATGGTGTCCGGTTCAGAAGAAAACTGAATTTTTCAGCCTCGAAGAAATATATGGTGCTACGAAGATGACCGGAAATCTGGGAGATGCCATCAGGTATGGCAAAATGGCTGTTTTTTCGAAAGATTATCCTTCGAAATCAGAATTCATAGTTCCTGAATCAGAAAATATTTTAGAACAGTTTAAAGCACTTAAAAATACAAACTTCGATTTCCGGACAAACTACAGCAAAGCAACAGTTCTGGAAAAACTGGAAGAGGTTCTGAGAGATTTAATTTCTACTTAAATTTAAAAATACTTTTAATAAATTTTGCATTCAGATAATCCTCAAGAGGGAAAACTTTTGTGAAATAATTTCCAATATAAATCAGGATCAGAACCACGGCAGGTTTATAAATCAGATTGATGAAGTTGTTGTTGAAATTTGGAAGGACAATAGCTACCGTAATGGCCAAAGTACAGATAATGGAAACGAAAATCATCTCGATGGATAGCGGAGAAACTTTGAATACGAAATAGTTGAAAGCAATTTTGATGACATTGTAAGTGGTCAGAGAAATAGCCGTAGATAAAGCAATTCCAATCAGTTTAAGATCCGTATTTTTAATGAAATAATAATTAAGCCCAACCGTAAGTCCCGCCAGTAAAAGCATAATCAGAATATTGAATCTGTAGTACTTTGAAAGGGAAATGATATTTCCGTTAAAACCGGTTGCGAGATCAATCAAAACAGCAGATCCCCAGATCCAGACTACGGGCTCGTATTCCCTGAGCATCGTCCCGTTTTTAGGCATGAATTGCGTAAGATAAGGGAATCCTACCATAATACATGAAAACAGAACGGCACCTAAAAAATATAAAGACAAAGAGGTTTTTTTATGAAATCGGTCAAGTTCCTCCATATCGCCGTCAGCCAGCGTTTTGTTAATAATCGGAGCCGAAATATTGAAAAGCCCCAACTGCGGAATAGAAATCAGAGAGATCAGTGCGTACAGAACAGAATAGATTCCTACTTCCTCCATTCCCATATATTCACCCACCATAAGGCTGTTGATAGCTAGATAATTTCCAAAAGTTCCCAAAAATCCGAAGAAACTGTAATTAAAGAATTCTTTCCAGAAATGGTCTTTTTTAAAGTAATCTGTATTAAAATCCAGCTGTATTTTTTCAAGCTTGTTGGTGTAATAAACGTATCCGAAAAGCATCAGCGCAAACATTCCAAAGAAAAAAGCGAAAGCAGGTTTTTGAGATGCAAAATAAATATAAAGGCCAAAAGCTCCCAGATTGGCTATTTTAGGAAGAAGATTATCAAAAATATTGGAGACTACAATCCTTTTGTAATTGGATGCATATTTATTAAAAATTGCGCAGAAAGAAAGAATGAGAATCAGCGGAAGAATCATTTCCTTGAATTTCCAGGCCTCAGAATGTCTGAATTTGGGAAAAAAATAGGGGAGTACAAAAAATACACCCGTAAAAATGATAAAATTAATAAAAACCACAAGCAGCGACAGCGACAGCATATTCTGTTTCTTGCCGTCCCTTTCCGTCCTGTGAAAAAACTTTACGTTTGAATAAGAAATCCCCAGTACAACAAAGGGAACCAACATCTCAGCAGCAGGCAGAATGTAACGGAGCTTGCCGTAAAATTCAAAATTATACGGAAAAATAAAAATGGCGGATATGGTACCCAGCAGAAAACCAATATAACCTATGATGGAATATTTGAAGCCCTGTCTCGCTACTAAACTCATACTGTCTTTTTAATGGTTTTTTGGTGTAAAAATAATATTGTTGATATAGCTGGTCTTGTTTTTTTCGTCATTAGTGTTGTGTGTCAGGATCTCTTCCGTCAGAAGTTCCAGTGTAAAGCTGTTACGGTTGAGATATTGGGCTTCGTATCCCCAGCTTTTTACTTCAGAAATATCTTTCCAGATGGGGTTGTCGTGATGTCTCTGTTCCATTTCCACCATTAGTGTGGGAAGAAACTGCCTGATGATTTCCTTAGCTCCGTACAAAGTTTTCATTTCATTACCCTCTACATCTATTTTGATAAAATCCAGTCTGTTAAAATGTTCTATAGCAGCCCATTCGTCCAGTTTTATCACCTTTACTTTTTCCGTATAGCTTTTTTCCTCGCCTTTTTCTTTATAGGAAGTCTTCAAAGTACCGCGGGAAGCGATCTGTTTACCATTAATGATAGGAACCTTGAACTCAGCCGTTGTGTTTTCATCAGAAAGGGCTAGTGGAAATACCCTCATTCTTGGGAAAAGTCTTTTCAATCGGCGGTAAAGCTTCTTGTTCGGTTCAAAACCATAAATGTTCTCATGATTCAGTTTATCTTCCAACTGATAGAGAAAAGTTCCCACGTTGGCACCAATATCAAGTATTACAGCACTTTTAGGAAGGTATTCTTTGATCCATACCAGTTCCGGTTCTACATTCCGTGCCGAAAAATTATCTTTGGTAAGATGGCTTAAACTTTTAAAGTATCTCTTCTTATAAAAACTCGGACTTATATATTGTAGTTTTTCTGCAATTTTTTGGTATAAAGACATCCTTAGTTATTTGACGAAAAGCAAAGATAAGCAAAAATGTTAAACTAATGTTAAAAAATAACAAATATAACCCATTGATTATCAGTTTGTAGCTTTGGAATATTGTTTTGTCAAAAAAAGAATAGTAAAAGATGATCATCTGACTATAAAGATAACCCATGAAAGCGTGATTTTGAAGTAGTTTTAGCCTCAATTTCTTCATATCGATGACTAAAAAATCATGTTTAAAATACATTAAAATCTTTTCTCCAGTATAAAATACACATAAACATCTGTGTAAATCTGTGCAATCCGTGGTCAAAAAATATCAACCACAAAAGTCACAAAAGTTTTTTAAGTTGAATGCTTTATGTATGAAAAGTTCATATAAGTTTTTAAAAAATCAAAGATTTTTATACTGATGAATAATAATTATTGAGCCGAGGGAAGATTCCCCTCCTCTGGAGGGGTGGCGAAAATTCAAAGAATTTTTGACGGGGTGGTTTATAACCTCTGCAAAAGAAAAATTCCCACAGACAGCATATACTACCTGCAGGAACTAAAATTAAAAACTCCATATTTAATTTTGTGCATATTTTGCATAAGCCTTAGCCAGCTTTTCATCGTATTTATTCTCACGATATCCTGCTCCGTTATAAAGCTTGGCAAAACCTGCCCAGTTTTTATTTCTCAGATGAACCAGACAGCCGTTTTTCTCCAGAAATTTTCCAAAGGCTTTCAAGTGCTCACCTTCATTTAGCTCCATTTTAGAGACAAAATGATGCACATCGTTATAATCAAGATTTTTTGCATGATAACCCATAATCTGAAAACTTCCCCATGAAGCAGAAGATAAAGCTGCTTCTTCAAAGTTGGAGTTGCTGTTAAGATTGATGGCCTCATTTAAACGGTCGTATTCTTTTACCCCGCCCTGATAAAAGGCTCTTGTCCATTTTGGGTAAAGAACATTTTTGCTTTCTGCATTGTAATAAGTATTAGGATCGATGCCTCTTTTCCTGAGTTCATTCCAGAAAACATGTCCTTCAAACAATATTTTGGGCTTATTGTTAATTAAAAAACCTTTTCCGCTGCTTTCAATTTCATTGACAGCTTTTACGGCGGCCAGTTCCAGATTGTATTCATGGGCAAAGTCAACCAAATCGCTTTCTTTGAGAAATTTGTCGGTTGAGCTTAGAGGTTTTTCATCACCTTCCAGGAGAACGGACCAGGTTTTTACCCCGACGATTCCGTCTACAACCAAAGAGTTTTTTCTTTGGAAATCCTTTACAGCTTCATCTACTTCCAAAGTAAATGAATCTGAAATTTTAATGTCGTATCCCAGTTTGTAAAGAATTTCACATAGTGTGGTTACTTCTGGTGCTTTTGTATAGTATTTTAAAAGTTTCATGGTTATTGTTTTTTATAAATGATGGTTTCGGGTTTCGGGTTACGAGGTGCGGGATTCGAGTTTAAGTGTTTTAGAGTTATGTAGGTCCGGAAATATAAAATGTAGAACAAATAATTTGTTAGCTTATATTCGGTAGCTTATGTATGGCGTCTCATATCTGGTGTCTTATGTATGATGACTCATATCTGGTGGCTGAGGCTCTCGAAGCCACCATTACTCCCCCAAACCCATACAACTCACCATTTTCCTACCTTATCCTCAACCTCAGTCTGAAATCTGATATCTAATCAACCGGTATCCTCGGCATTCTCTCACAAATCATCCCGATCAGAAAAAAAGACTTAAATTTTACTTCTTCCCTCTGAAGTTTGTATTCAAGATTAATAGGTGTTGCATTATTAACACTGAAATTCTGGTTTAAAACAGCATAATCGTCAATCCTCAGTTCAATGCTGTATTCTCCGATAGGAATTAACTGACTTATAATTCCTATTTCGTTGCTTTCAATCTCAAAAATCCGGTTGTTATTGGTTCCTTTAATAGAGATAGCACATTTGTAGATCGGGTCGTTATTGATCTTATCCGATACTTTAAACTGTACAATCGCGCCTAGAGGAGGTTGTGGAACAGGAACCGGTATCGGCGTTGGGGTAGGAGTCGGAATAGTCGGAAATTTAGGTCCCCAGGAACCCCAGGGTACTTTAATGGGGTTGGAAGGCTGGGGGCTTGGCTGTACCGGACTTGCTCCGTGAGGAACAGGAGTAAGCGGGCGTAGATTTTTAATATTTCCCAGAATATTTCCTGTATTTATTTTTCCTGCAAATGCTGCGTTGTTATCAGTTTTCAGTGTTTCAACAGATTCCATTTTTGCTGAAAAATTGGTGTTGAGTACAGCTACCTTTTGAGCGTCTGCGATCATCGTTTTTTTAGCCAGATAATTGAGTTGGTCGGATTTGATGGTTTTTACATTCGTGATGGCCTTCAGGAATTTCTGATTATTGCTTTTATTAACAAAAACCTGCTGCTTCATCACCATAGGCCCGAAGTAGACCAACTGTTCCGTATTGCTTACACTGGCATTGATAATGGATGGATCCAGAATTACTTTCAGATTTTTAATCAGAATCATGGTTTTTGGAAAGGCTGGCAGTTTAAAATCATTGGAAATAGTTTGCCCGTCCGATATTTTCTTAGGTTCTTTCCATTCAAAATGCTCAGACAGCATGAAATTTTTATTAAACCAGTTTCTTTTTAGATGAACAAAAGAATATTCTACTTCTACAGCTTGTATCATGCTTTCGTCATAATCTATAGAAAGAATTTCTGTAGGAATATTTTCATTGTTGTTTTTAGCTTCGGAATGCAGGCCTTCGAGTTCAGATTTTTCAATACGCATGCTGTTCCACCCTGACTCATTTTCCATAAAGTCATAAGGAATGAAATTAATGTCATGAATAGACGCATTGTTGATCACATCTGTTTTCTCTGCCGCTTCGAATATGTGTTTTGCATTCTGTGCCATAGCAAGATAAAGATCAGCATCAGACGATTTGTTGATTCTTGCCAGCTCTTTTTCAATAAGGTCTTTGCTGCCTTTTACTTTCCATTCGGAAAAAGCAAGTTCTTTCAGATTGTTGAGACTGATGAGTCTGTCGTTCCAGTTGCTTTTCTCTTCATCTGTATCAAGTCCGTCAAACAGTAGTAAATGATCACTCACTTTATTAATGGTATCTTCGTACAGTGTTCTGTATTTTTTATAAGCTTTGAATTCTTTGGTGTCGCTGTTTTTGGCATCGAAGAGAACCGTGCTTTTGTTTTCAAGAACCTGGTTCAGATTTTCCTCCAGATTCTTCAGATTGTTTTTGTCCAGAATATCACGATAAATATCAAACAATGAATTATTGGGGTTCAGATCCCAGAAATTCGGGGAAATAGGAACTGAGTTCAGTTCATAGGCTACATTCTGCTTTTTAATAATAGAAAGTGCTTTTTTCTGCTCATCATTCAGCAGGCTCTGAGGTTTCAGCAGTTCCAGCTCCTCATTCTCATATACTCTGAGGGAAGGACAGATCATAGAAAGATCATTCTCCATCGAACTCTGAGACATATAAATATTCTTGAGTTTCTGGTAGACGGCTACAAAATATTTCATGGCTATAGTTTTTAGTTTAGATGAATAACCGACAGGAAAAAACTCCTGCCGGCTACTCTTATTGAGAAGGATATATTAGGTTATAAGATAGGAAGAAGGATGATGGAAACTGTTGCCGGACATTTACATTAAATAGATGTCGTAAACTTATAAAGTAGTCTTAAAGGGATATAAAACTCCGGTATACTCGTATGTTCAGTTTTCAATAGCTTCCATCTTCCTGACCTTATTAAACTCAGGTTAGGTTACGATTTTCCGTCTGCCCATTTTTTGATTTCCGGATTCGGATTCGGGGACTTCGGTACAATGTGGCATTTGTAGCCGATAATGTAGATTCCTTTGGATACCAGTTTCTTGCCTTCCCATGCGTAACTGGATTTTACATTTTGGTTGTCGTAGCTGTAGCTTCCTCCAATCATGAAAGGCCCTATTCCAACTGCACCACCTGCGGATACTGAGTTTTTAACATCTGTGTAGGCTGAACTGCTGTCTTTAAAGTTTAAAGAAACATCTTTAGCAATAATCAGCTCTGTAATGATAGACGGCATAAGTCCTTTGCCTTTTCCGTCACTGATCATGTCGCCGTTTAAAGTTTGTGGAGACTGTTCGTGAAGTTTCCAGTATTTAGATTCTATGAATTGCTGATTGAACCAACCTCTTTCTACTCTTACCTTACCGATTTTGAAAGAAATATCCATACTGGTATAGTCAGAATTGATCTGTGTTTTTTCATTTTTTCCTCCGGCTTTTGCTCCGATAGAGAATAATCCCATACTGAAACCTCCTGCTGCTCCCCAGTTGTGGATGGTTTTAGAATAATCGGAATTGGCTTTTCCCTGCGAAATAGAGATTTCTGGCCAACCTTTCGATTCCTTCAAAGCATTGGCGGCTACAGGAATACATGGAGAGTAATTGGTATAATCCAAAATTCTTGTTCTCTGGCTGTTTCTGAACTCAGCCTGGATTCTCTTTTTGATGACAAGCATGTGTTTTTCTTCAATTTCGCTCAAATAATTCTGAATTCTCTCCACAGCTTCTTTGTATCCTAAAGACTGCCACGCTTTTAATGCCGCATCTTCACGCTTTTTCATGTTTTTCCCGTCAATAGATAGCTTAGCCATAGCGTCTGTATCTCCATTGTCTGCTGCAATTCTTACTTCATTGTTGGCATCTACTACATCATAATACTTCATTTGGTACTCTACATATTTAGCATAAGTAGGTGCTACGAAAGTGTGAATCAGTTCTGGTTTGTTCAAATCATCTACCGGAGCGTTTTCATCAAAATCAGGATTTTTTACCTTTTTTATTTTGAATAATTTGTCTCTCAGAGAATCCAGTTTTTTCTCTACTTTCTGATCAAAATCCGTATCTACCACTACAGACCACTGCAAAAGATCCTCATATACTTTTGATACCCTTTTCTGAGAATCATTCATAATGGTGATGGCTCTTCCTTTTCCGTCTTCAGTAAGAGGAGGGAGCTGTGAAGGGATAGCATCCACCATTGCGGCAAACTGCTCCATCTGCAGATACTTTTTGAATTTACTGTTAGATAAAGCCGTTTGGTAAGCTTCCATATCTATTTTAGGATTTCCGTTGGCATCCAAAATAGGTTTCCCTGTACCGTCAAGCATAGGCTTTGGTGAAGGAGCATCTCCGAAAAGACCATTCAGGGCATAATCGAAAGTATCTTCAGAAAGAGTAATCCCTACCGGATCAAAGGCGATAAAATCATCAGTTCCTAAAGATTCCGGATTTCCTCCGTTGGTTACAGTGTCATAGACTTGCTTTAAAAGCATACTCATCAATGAATTTGTTTTGGCTTCTTGAGTTAAAGTTGGCATAGTTATAAGTTTTAAAAATGTTCTTTGCTTACTCTTTTCGGTTTTCAGCGTCCCCGATTTTCTACATGACAAAGGTATTTGGGTTGCTGGATTAAATCCACAGTGTTTTTCCTGTTTTTTAATGTGTTTTTCACTGTTTTTTATTTTATGGTGCGTAAAATTTAAATAGGAGTGATTTTTTTACGGAAAATGAAACGCTTGCAGATTGTTTTTTGAGTATATAAAAAAGATAATTATGTTAAAGTTTGCATATTGTCATTGTATTTTTAGAAATACTGACGTTTTGATAAAATTTTGGCAGATATTTTGATATTGAAACATTGCTTATCGATAAGAGCTTGTAAAACTAATAATCACTGATTTTAACAGTTTAAATATTTAATAGTGATGAAACACCTAAACCAAAATCAGGAATTTCGTTTTAACGAAGTTCTTTTCGAGCACCGCAACAAAGAATACGGTGCCTATGCATTAAGAAATGAATCAGATAGAATATTAACCAAAGCACTTTTTGTGGGCGTAAGCTTATTAGCTGCCGTTTCAATAACTCCGTTGGTGATTTCGGCATTTAGAAGCGGACCTTCGGTACATGTACCAACAGACGGACCTCCGGTAGTGATTAAGTTAAAAAAGGTGGATACCAATGAAAGACCACCTGTAGAGATTGTAAAACCAGTTCAGCCTGTAGCTCCACCTAATATAAAACAAGTTAATACTTCGGTACCGGAGCCTAAAATTGATGCAGTAGAACCAATTAAACAGGATAAGCCTAAAGATGCGGCTCCGGGGCTAGTAGATAACCTTAAAGGAGATCCGGTGAAAAATAATACTTACATTCCGACACCTCCGGTAATAGGTACAGGACCTGTAACTAATACTCCGCCAACTCCGCCAGCTCCAAAAGTTGATGATAATCGTATTGCTAGCGGCGACGAATTGGGAGCAGAAGCGGCATTTGCAGGAGGAATTGATTCATTCAGAAACAAAGTAATGAACAACTTCGACAGCTCTGGCTTTGAAGGTACCGGGGATATTATGAGAACTGTGATCACCTTTGTTGTTGAAAAAGACGGAACCATCTCCGGAATTAAAGCCAATGGTAAAGATGCTCAGTTTAATAGTGAAGCCATAAGAACTATTAAAAATATTAAGGGAGTATGGAAACCTGCTAAAAATAAGCAAGGTGAAACGGTAAGAAGTTATTTTAAATTTCCGATCTCGATGAACTTTGAATAGTTGATGTAAAAAACAAATCTTGATAGTTATCCACAAAGAATTTTTTTTGTGGATAATTTTTTTAATTGTTAAATCGCTTATTAACAATATTTTAACTCAATTTTGAATTTCTCCACTCATCGAGAGCAAAGAAAAAAGTGTATTTTTGAAACTTAAAGTTCTAATAATGGCAAAAATCATAGGTATCGCTAATCAAAAAGGAGGAGTTGGAAAAACAACAACAGCTGTAAATTTGGCGGCAGCATTAGGGGTATTGGAAAAAAAAATATTGATCATTGATGCTGATCCTCAGGCGAATGCAACCTCAGGACTCGGTGTGGAAGACGTTCAGTATTCTACCTATAATCTTCTGGAGCATAGCGCAGATACAAGATCCTGTATCAAAAGAACAGCTACTCCCAACCTGGATATTATCCCTTCACATATTGACCTGGTAGCAGCGGAAATTGAACTAGTGGACAAAGAAAACCGCGAGTATATGTTGAAAAAAGCACTAGCTGAGGTCAGAAACGATTACGATTATATTATTATAGACTGTGCGCCGAGTTTAGGACTTATTACCGTCAATGCACTTACTGCAGCAGATTCTGTGATCATCCCGATCCAGTGTGAATATTTTGCATTAGAAGGGCTGGGTAAGCTTTTGAATACCGTTAAAAATGTTCAGAAGATCCATAATAAAGATCTTGGAATCGAAGGTCTTCTTCTTACCATGTACGATAGCCGATTGAGATTATCCAATCAGGTAGTGGAAGAAGTGAATTCCCATTTCCCTGACATGGTTTTCGAAACCATCATCAGCAGAAACGTAAGATTAAGTGAAGCTCCTAGTTTTGGGGAAAGTATCCTGAATTATGATGCAGAGAGTAAAGGAGCCATCCAGTACATTCAGCTGGCAGAAGAAGTTTTGCTGAAGAACGAAAATTTAGTAAAAAATTAATTTAATAATAAATGGACAATCAGTGAATCGTATGATTTTCACTGAGTCATTATCATTTATCAATTATATCTATGAAGGACAAAAAAAGAGCTATGGGACGAGGTTTGGGTGCTATTCTAAGCGCTGAATCCAAAGCGAGTATCAACTCCGCTACCGATGAAGGAGCAGATAAGTTTGTGGGCAATATCGTTGAGGTAGCTCTCGAAGATATCTATCCGAATCCTACCCAGCCGAGAACTTATTTTGATGAAAAAGCATTAAACGAACTTGCCCTGTCAATCAAAAACTTAGGTGTAATCCAACCGGTTACTTTAAGAAAAGACGGCGAGAAATTCGAAATCATATCAGGGGAAAGACGTTACCGTGCAAGTAAAATTGCCGGACTTCCGACAATTCCTGCCTATATCCGTTTGGTAAATGATCAGGAGCTGCTTGAAATGGCCCTTGTTGAAAACATCCAGCGTGAAGATCTTGATGCTATTGAGATCGCTCTTACTTACCAGAGACTTTTAGATGAGATTGGGCTTACCCAGGAAAATCTGAGTCAGAGAGTAGGAAAGGACAGAAGTACCATTACCAACTCCATCAGATTGTTAAGGCTTAATCCTGATATTCAGAATGCCATCAGAAGTGGTGAAATTTCTGCAGGACACGGAAGAGCCATCATCAGCCTTGAAAGTGAAGAACACCAGCAGATCTTGTTTGATCTGATTATTAAAGAAAAACTCAATGTACGTCAGGCGGAACAGGCTGCAACGGCATTGAAAAATCCTAAATCACCGGCAGCGAAAAAGATGAATGCTGAGCTTTCCAACAATTTTAAGAGAGCCCAGAAAACGATTGCTGATATTTTAGACGTAAAAGTAGAGATCAAAACATCCGGAAACGGTAAAAAAGGTAAAATTGTTCTGGACTTCAAAAATGAAGAAGAGCTGGAATATATTTTATCCCATATTAAATAATGAAGAAAATATTTTTCACATTTTTTCTGTGCACTTTTGCTTTCGCCTATTCGCAGGTAACGCCCGGCGATACAGTTCGTATAGGACCTCTTCCGAAGGACAGTGTTGCTGTGATTACTCAACCTGCAAAGCCGGCAAAATCTGTGAAAACAGAAGCCAAGATCATCGAAGATCTGGAAAAAGCAAACGGGCCTACTAAAAAAACGGTCAAACTGAATCCTACCAGAGCAGGGCTGTATTCTGCAGTGCTTCCGGGATTAGGGCAGTATTACAACAAAAAATACATTAAAATTCCTATTGTCTGGGGAGCTGTAGGTGCCGGTATAGGGTACACCATCTGGAGCAACAACCAATACAGAAAATACAGGGAATATTACATCGCAAAACTGAACGGGACCCCGAATGAATTTGTGGACAGCCGTCCATGGCTTGATAAGAGAGCTTTTGGAAATGCCCAAGACCGATACAAAAGGCAAAGAGATTATGCAATAGCGATTACGGGGCTTATCTACATCCTGAATATTGTAGATGCCGTGGTAGATGCTCATCTTTACGAAAGCCGCCATGACCCGGATCTTAGTTTCACACCTGCCGTAATCCAGGATCAGTATGGGATTACCACACCTAAAACAGGGTTGAGTTTAAGTTATAGATTTTAAAACAGAATTTTTAATAAAGATGATCCGGCCGAAAGGTTGACTGATCAAAATAAAATAAAGATATTACATGAGAATAGCACTGGTTGGATACGGAAAAATGGGGAAGATCATCGATGAAATTGCTCAGAAAAGAGGGCATGAAATTGTGGCCCGTTTAAAAGAGACTCCAACAGCAGAAAACCTTAATAATCCGGATGTAGCTATTGAATTTTCACTGCCTGAAGTAGCTTACGATAATATCAAAGCCTGTCTTGAAAACAAAGTTCCTGTGATTTGCGGAACAACAGGCTGGCTGGAGAAAAAAGAAGAAGTTGAAAAAATAGCTGTAGAACAAGGGAGCGCTTTTCTGTACGGTTCCAATTTCAGTCTGGGAGTGAATTTGTTTTTTGCTCTGAACGAAAAAGTAGCGGACATTATGAAAAATGTGGATGAATATTCCTGCCAGCTGGAAGAAATTCACCATATCCATAAAAAAGATGCCCCTAGTGGAACGGCTATATCCATTGCGGAAGGCATTATCAAAAATAATCCGAAATTCAATTCCTGGAAACTGGAAGAAACTCAGGGCAGTGAACTGGGAATCTTTGCTGTTCGTGAAGATGAAGTTCCCGGTACCCACAGCGTTTATTATAAAAGTGAAGTAGACGAAATTGAAATCAAACATACAGCTTTCAATAGAAGCGGGTTCGCCCTTGGAGCTGTGGTTGCTGCAGAATGGATTAAAGACAAAAAAGGAAACTTCACAATGAAAGACGTTTTGGGGCTTTAATTTGTAACAAAATCTTTAAATTGCATACCAATAAAAAGGAGAATGATGAATAGTAAATTATAAATAGCAGAACGCTGTAATCATTTATTACTCATCATTTATCATTTATATATCTAGAATAGGCACAAAAAACTATGAATTATTTTTTAACTTATACAGTATTCGTTCTCATTTTGTCTGTACTGATGGGGATTTCCACTTGGAAGCTGTTCAAAAAAATGGGGCACAGTCCCTTATTTGCATTTATACCTTTCTATAATTATTTCATTATTTTAAAGGAAACAAAGCATCCGAAATGGTGGGCCATTCTTTCCTATCTTCCGATAGTAGGGCCTATTATGATGTCTGTTTTTCATATTTATCTGATGAAAAAATTCGGAAAGACTCTTTTCCAGAACCAGCTTCTTACGGTGATCCTGCCGTTTATTTATATGGCTACGGTGAACTATTCCAAAGATGCAGAAGTAGAAGATGAAAATGCCAACGATCTTTTTGCTACGGAAGAAGAAAAAGAGACTAAAAAGAAAGATACTTTCATAGGATCTATCACTTTCGCAGTGGTTTTTGCAACCATTATCCACGTTTTCGTTACACAACCGTTCGGAATTCCAACAGGTTCCATGGAAAGGACACTTCTGGTAGGTGATTTCCTTTTCGTAAACAAATGGAGCTACGGATACAGACTGCCGATGCGTCCTGTAGCTATACCATTCCTGCAGGGAACCATTATGGATACCGGGCAGAAAGGAAACCCGAAAGATGATCCAAAATCATATGTTGATGGCATCAAGCTGCCTTACACAAGAATTTTCCAGTTCAATAAGCCTCAGAAAAATGATGTGGTTGTATTCAACTATCCTCAGGATTCCGTACATACGGCGATTGACAGAAAAGATCCTTACGTTAAAAGATGTGTCGCTGTAGCAGGAGATACTTTCGAAATGAGAGCCGGAAGACTTTTCGTGAACGGAAAACCGGAGACTGTTTTAGGAGATCAGGAAGTACAGCACAGATATGTTGTGAATACAGGAAGTCAGTTGGATATTCCTGCCTTGTATAAGATTTATGGCTTTTTACCGGTAGTGGAGCAGCCTGCACCAATGGGATCAGGTTATGTCTATATTTTCCAGGGACTGACGGATAAAATTGCTAAAGAAATTAAAGCGATTCCTCAGGTTGTTGATATGAAAGAAGATATTACGCCAAGAGGAGAAGCTGCAGTATATTATAAAGACCAGGCAAAAACAAAAATCGATACGACTCAATCTATTTTCCCTGTTAACAAACCTTGGAATCAGGATTGGTACGGACCTTTAAAAATTCCGAAAAAAGGAGATGTAGTAACTCTGAATCAGGAAACCCTTTCGGAATACCGTTGGATTATCTCTGAATATGAGCACAACAGCCTGGAAAATAAAAACGGGAAAATTTTTGTTAATGGTAAGGAAACAACTCAGTATACCATCAAACAGGATTATTATATGATGATTGGGGACAACAGAGATGCTTCATTGGATGCGAGATTCTTTGGTTTTGTTCCGGAAGAAAATATTGTAGGAAAGCCTATGTTCACCTGGATGAGTATTGAAGGCGCATTTAAAGATTCAAGCTCTTCTTATCAGGCTGAGGGATGGAGATTCCGTTGGGACAGAATGTTCAAAGCAACCAATACGGGAGAAGCCAATAAAACTTCTTACTGGTGGATTGCTGCTATGATCCTTATTCTTTTCTTCGGATGGGAATATTTCGTGAAATTATTCAGAAAGAAAAACACGGAAGAATAAGTAGAATTAAATTAAAACTTAAAATAGAATGAAGTATTTGAAAAAATACTTCATTTTTGTATAATGAATATGACGAATGTATTATTGCCGGTATTTTATATGCCTCCGGTTTCATGGTTTTCAGTGTTTTTAAATCCTGAAAATGAAATTATATTTGAACAGTTTGAAAATTTTCCGAAACAGACCTACAGAAACAGAACCAATATCTATGGGGCAAACGGAAAGCTTTCCTTAATAATTCCGATCAATCATAACGGTAAAAGAGAATTTAAAGATATTGAGATCTCGTACCGTGAAGACTGGAAAAATCTGCACTGGAAATCCATCAAAACGGCTTACCAGAGTTCGCCTTATTTTGAATATTATGAAGATAAATTCAGAAAAATGTTTGATCTTAATGAAAAATTTCTTCTTGATTTCAATCTGAAAGGACTGGAAATTATTCAGCAGATCCTTAAAACAGAAAAGGCACAGTCTTTGAATGAAGAATATATCAAAAATCCTGAATGCATCAGTTTCAGAGAGAAATTTTCTGCAAAACACCCTTCCGAATTTGAAATGGAAGAATATTACCAGACCTTCTCAGATAAACTTGGATTCTTGAAAGATTTGTCGGTTTTAGATCTTATCTGTAACAAAGGACCTGAATCTCTGACTTATATAAAAAATATTAAGCAAGCATATTAACATGAAATCGCCGTTTAAGAAGTTCTGCGGAAATAAATTAATGAAATGGCGGTTGCATACAACTTAAAAAAAGTAAATATCAACATATGAAAAAGGTATTATTAGCTGCTGTTTTTCTGGCAGGTTTTAGTTTTTCTTATGCTCAGGAAGCTAAGGCTACGAGCGTTGACCCAAAAGAAGATAAAGATCTTATGACATGGTATCATAAAGATTTTTCGGCTACAAAAGTATATGGCGTGAATACGGCCAATGCCTATAAATATTTAGAGTCCAAAGGTCTTAAACCTAAAACAGTTGTTGTAGGGGTTTTAGACAGTGGTGTTCAGGTAGATCACCCGGGACTTGTTAAAAATGTATGGTCGAATCCTAATGAAGTTCCTGGAAACGGAAAAGATGATGATGGAAACGGATACATTGATGATGTACATGGATGGAACTTTATCGGCGGAAAAAACGGCGATATTGATATCGACAATATGGAGGTAACTAGAGTTGTTGCTAAATATAAACCTCTTTTTGAAGGGGATGATTCTGCAAAAAACAAAGCCAATCAGGCAAAAATGCCGGAAGAGTTTGCGATGTATATGAAATCTAAAGAGCTTTTCAACAAAAAAAGCATCGAAGCAAAACAGAGCCTGCAGACCTATACCATGATCAACAGCATTATCCCGAATATGGTAAAACTTTTGGGAGGAAAACCGGTTACGGCAGAAACGCTGGAAGGCATTAAACCACCTACTGACCAGAAAGATGCTATTGCACTTCAGGTTTTAGGACAGGTTTCTCAAAGTCCGGAATTCAAAGGAAAATCTTCCGCTGATTTTGAAAAGCTGATGAAAGAACAGATGAAAGAAGCTATCGATCATTTTGCTCCGCAATCCAAACAGTATGACCTGAGCTATGATCCGAGAAAAGAAATCGTAGGAGACAACTACGATGATTATTCTGAGAAAAGCTACGGAAACAATGATTATGAAGGACCTGATGCGGAACACGGTACACACGTTGCCGGAATTATTGCAGGACTTCCTCAGGGTAAAGAAATACAGTACGGAGTTGCTTCAAAAGTAGCTAAAATCATGTCGGTAAGAACTGTTCCTAACGGGGATGAAAGAGATAAAGACGTTGCAAATGCCATCAGATATGCTGTAGACAACGGAGCTAAGATTCTGAACATGAGTTTCGGAAAACCTGTATCTCCGGGGAAAAATGTAGTATGGGATGCCTTTAAATATGCACAGGATAAAGGAGTACTTCTGGTAAAAGCAGCAGGTAATGAAAATGAAGACGTAGCTGAGCACCTTGCTTTCCCTACCAACTTTAAAAACGTTACCGATGAAAAACCATTCGTAAACAACGTATTGGTAGTAGGAGCAAGCACCAATAGAAATAACGAGCTGAGAGCAGATTTCTCTAACTATAACAAGAAAATGGTAAACGTTTTTGCACCGGGAGAAGAAATTTATTCTACCGTTCCTAAAAACGAATACAAATATCTTCAGGGGACTTCTATGGCATCACCTGTTGTAGCAGGAGCTGCTGCCGTATTATTGGCTTATATGCCTGATTTGAAACCGGATCAGATCATTGAAGCACTTGTGAAGAGTAGTAACCCGAATACCGAAAACAAATTCCCTGAATATTCTCAGGCGGGAGGGGTAATAGATCTTCAGAAAGCTGCGGAGTATGCGTACACCAATTTTTACAACGGAAAATCTTCCGTAAGTAAGAAGCCTGCGAAATCCGTAAAAAAGGCTGTTAAAAAATAATATATCTTCCTGTATATAAGGGGAAACCATCTAAAGTCCGAAATTTTCGGACTTTTTTTATTTTTATTTTTCAATTTGGCACGGTTTTTTGTAACTTTATATATAACAAAATAATAAACAACAAAATGAAAAAGTTACTACTTGCAGGGATGATCGGAACATCACTTTTTGCAGTGTCTTGTTCCTCAGTGAAAAAAGCAGAAACGTCACAAAACCAAAGAGTTGAATACCTTAAATTAAAAGGCGACTGGCAAATCGTTAGCGTTGATTATGAAAAAGGATTCAAAATCAAGCCTTTTGACGAAGGTGCAGATGCTCAATGTTTTGTAGGTAGCCATTGGAGATTAATTCCTAATAACTACACAGGTGCTTATACTTTAAATGGCGGTGGAGCTTGCCCAAGCATTACTCAGCCCATTAAATTTGAAGTGAAAGATGGCAATACTTTCTTGTTTAAAAAAATCGCTGCAGGAACTAAAGCTAAGCAAAATACTGTAGGATACTCTTTAACTATTACCAACCAGTCTACAGATCAGTTTTCACTTGTACAGAATGTTCCTTTCGATGGAAGCACAGTACAGGTTGTTTACAACTTCCAGAGAACAGGAATGAAATAATTTATCAACATAAAAGATCAAAAAAATGAAACTTACTAAAACATATATAGGAGCACTATTCTTATCATCAGCACTATTATTAACCAGCTGTGAAGCTGTACAGAATTCAAACCACCAGCAAAGAGGTACCGCAGTAGGTGTGGCTTCGGGAGCTGTAATCGGAGGTATTTTGGGTAATAATGTAGGAAGTGGTAAAAATTCAGCTTTAGGTGCAGTATTAGGAGGTATTATCGGTGGTGTTGCCGGTAACGTTATCGGAAACAAAATGGACAAGCAGGCGAAGCAGATTAAAGAAACTCTGCCTGGTGCTGAAGTAGAAAGAGTAGGAGACGGTATTAAGATCACCATGAATGAAAGCATCGTAAACTTTGCATTCGATTCTTCAAACCTTACTTCTGCTGCTCAGACCAACCTTGATAAATTAGCAAAAGTTCTTGCTGATAATCCTGATACCAACATCAATATCTACGGACATACTGATAGCAAAGGTTCTGATTCTTACAACTTATCTCTTTCTCAGAGAAGAGCAGATGCCGTAAAAGCATATCTTTCCGGAAAAGGAATTGCTTCGAACAGAATGTTTACTAAAGGAGAAGGTGAATCTATGCCTGTAGCTACCAACGATACAGACGAAGGAAGAGCTAAAAACAGAAGAGTGGAATTTGCCATTACTGCTAATGAAAAAATGATTAACGAAGCCAAGCAAGGACAGTAATCAATTTATTTTATAAATATTTTCGTAAAAGACCGCCTCGGCGGTTTTTTTTGTATTTTTAGGGTGTAAATTTTGAAATCACTATTTTTGTAACCGAAATTGCATAAATGAAGAAATATCTCAAACTCCTCCGTGTGGAGCAATGGGTGAAAAACCTGTTTGTTTTTGTCCCTCTGTTCTTTTCAGGAAATATTACAAATTTAGATCTGCTTTCCAAAAGTATTTTCGCCTTTATCATTTTTTCCCTTGCAGCAAGTGTGGTGTATATACTCAATGATTATAATGATATTGAAGCAGACAGAAAACACCCCGAAAAAAGAAGAAGACCACTGGCAAGCGGTGCTGTTTCAAAATCGAAAGCAATAGGAATTCTTATAGGACTTATTGTTGCAGATGCAGCTCTTGTGGTCCTGGCGCAGCTTTATTTCCACGAATCCCTATGGAAATTCATTACGATTATCGCTTTTTATATTGTGATGAATCTGGCGTATACCTTTAAGCTTAAACACGTTCCGATTATTGATATCTTCATTATTGCCTGCGGTTTCGTACTCAGGGTATTGGCAGGAGGTTATATTACAGGAATAGGAATCTCTCAATGGGCCATTCTGCTCACCTTTGTACTGGCGCTTGTACTGGCAATAGGGAAAAGGAGAGGAGAATTGATCAATGCGCAGGTTTCAGGAAAGACGAGGAGAGCCCTGGACGGCTATAATGTACAGTTTGCAGATATTACACTTTCCATTTCAGTAACGCTCGCTATTGTCTGCTATCTGATGTTTACACTTTCGCCTGAGGTTCAGGGAAGATTTCATCAGAGGGTTTTTTATACCGTTATATTCGTTGTATTTGCTTTTTTAAGATACCTTCAGCAGACACTGGTATACAACAGAACAGAATCTCCCACAAAAATTGTGTACAGAGACCGATATATTCAGGTGACTTTAATCCTTTGGGTAGCCGCATTTTTAATCCAGATTTATTTTAAAAAATGAAGCCGAATTTCACACAAAAAGTTACAAACTGGGGTAATTTCCCGGTGGTAGAAAAAGAAATGAGATCTGAGGACAGCTTCAAAAGAATAAAAGAATTTGTACTCAGCCATAATGAAGTGATCGCCAGAGGAAACGGAAGATGCTATGGAGATGCCTCTCTGGGTGAAACCATATTTTCCACCAAAAAATTAAACAAATTCATCAGTTTCGACCGTCTGAACGGGATTATAGAATGTGAATCCGGGGTACTTCTTTCCGATGTACTTGAAATCTCTGTTCCGCAGGGCTATTTCCTGTATGTGACTCCCGGGACAAAATTTATTTCGGTGGGCGGAGCTATTGCCTCGGACGTTCATGGAAAAAACCATCATGCGGAAGGCTGCTTTTCAGAATATGTAACGGAATTTAAATTAATGACAGAAAATGGAGACATCATTACATGCTCCAGAGAAGAGAATTCTGATAAATTCTGGGCAACCATCGGTGGAATGGGGCTTACGGGGATCATCCTTACGGTAAAATTTAAACTTAAAAATATAGAATCTGCCTACATCCGTCAGGAAAGTATCAAAGCAGAGAATCTGGATGAAATTTTCAGACTTTTTGAAGAAAGTGAAAGCTGGACGTATACCGTAGCGTGGATCGATTGCCTTCAGAAAGGGAAAAACCTGGGAAGAAGTATTTTAATGAGAGGAGAACATGCTTTTCAGCACGAATTGCCTCAGAATCTGGCCAAACAGCCATTAAGACTGAAGAAAAAATTCCAGCCGACTGTTCCGTTTTATTTTCCGGGATTTGTCCTGAATGCCTTGACGGTAAAGATCTTCAATCTTCTGTATTTTAAAAAGCAGGCCAAGAAAGAAGTGAAAACTTTTATTGATTATGAAACCTTTTTCTATCCGTTGGATGCAATCACCGACTGGAATAAAATTTACGGAAAATCAGGATTCATCCAGTATCAGATGGTCATCCCCAAAGAAGCAGGCAAGGAAGGAATGAAACAGATCCTTGAAACGATTGCAGCAAGCGGAAACGGATCTTTTCTGGCTGTTTTAAAGCTTTTCGGAAAAAATAATCCCGAAGCTTATAATTCATTTCCATTCGAAGGATATACGCTGGCACTCGATTTTAAAGTGAATTCCAAATTGAAAAAACTGGTTGAAAAACTGGATGATATTGTTCAGCAGTTCGGAGGGAGAATTTATCTTACCAAAGACAGTATGAGTAAGTCTTCACTCACCAATTACCTTAAAAATATTCAAAGTTCAAAATTTGTGTCATTACAGCACAAAAGAATCATAAACAACAATTCATAATGATAATTCTGGGAAGTACGTCTGAAGTGGCACAGGCTTTTGTGGAAAAGGCTCTCCAGGAAGGAGAAAAGTTTGAAAAAATATATCTTTTTACCTCCAGTAAAGAAACTACGGAAAGATTTGCAAGGCACCTTGATGTAAAATTTCTGCAGCAGTCTGAAGTTATTGAAATCGATCTGATGAAAGAGATTGATTATAACACATTTGATCATGTAAGCTCAAATGTACTGTTTTGTGCTGTAGGATATTTAGGTGAAGGGACAGAAGAAGGTCTTTATGACAACAGGAATACGGAAAAAATCATTGCAGTCAATTATTCAAAATTGATTCCCGTGATGAACTATTTTGCACAGAAATTTGAAAGCAGAAGATCCGGAACCATTATCGGCCTCTCATCGGTAGCAGGTGAACGCGGAAGACAGAGTAATTTTATCTATGGAAGTGCCAAAGCAGCTTTTACAGCCTATCTCAGCGGACTCAGAAATTATCTGTTTGATAAAAAAGTGCATGTTCTTACCGTAAAACCGGGCTTTATGGCGACGAAAATGACGGAAGGACTGCCTTTGAATCCCAAACTGACTGCAACCCCAAAACAGGCAGCAGCCTGCATTTATAAGGCCTTTAAAAAACAAAAGAACGTGGCCTACGTTTTACCGGTTTGGGGCATTATTATGATGATTATAAAAAATATACCTGAGTTTATATTTAAAAAATTAAAGCTTTAGTGTTATTTTGAAGGATAAAATCATTTATAAATCCAGTCCTTTTTCTATTAATCTTTTCATTTTCTTTATAGGATTTATTTTATTCAGCTTAATGATGGGTTTTACTTACAGCACGCTGGAACAAAATCCGGATGCAGATTCGAAAATGGCGGTTTATATTATTAATTCTATCTTTTTGCTGTTTGCGTCAGGCTCATTGTTTTATTTTCTAAAGACTCAGATCATTAAGATAACCCCGGATTATCTGATGGTTTCCTACCAGTTTTTACCTTTTTCAAGAAAGATTTTGCTTGAGGATATTGTGGGATTTAAACAGATCCCAAGACCTGTAAAGTATTCGAAAGGATTTGAAAAACAGACAACGGTTTATACTATTTTTGAAACATTCATTATTCTGAAAAACGGCAAAAAAATCAGAAACTATGCCTTAAACGATTTTGAATTGAAGGAGGTGAGAAAATTAATAGAAAAAATAAAACGAAAGGAATGTACGTTTGATGTTAAGACATTAACTGCTGCAGAATTTGTCTTTCAAAACTTACCGGTTACTTTATTCTTAATAATTTGCTTATTTTTGATTGCTGGATTATCAAATGCTTTAATAAATAACTTGTAAAACTACCCTAAGTCATAGATTTATGAAAAAATTGTATTGTTTTGATTTTGACGGGACCTTAACGTATAAAGATACCATGTTCATGTATCTTAAATTCTACGATTCTACAAAATTCCGGATACAATTTTTAAGACATGTCCCTCTTTTTATCCTGCTGAAACTCAAGCTTGCCGAAACAGAAAAGGTGAAGAAAAGCTTTATCGGATCTATTCTGAAAGGGCAGAGCCAGGAAAAAATTGAAATGAAGTCTAAGCAGTTTTTCGAGCATCATTATCCTAAGATCGTAAGAGAAAACGCCCTCGACTTTATAAAAAATATCGATAGAGATAATACACAGAGTTTATTGGTGACGGCCTCGCTGGATATCTGGGTAAAGCCCTTCGCCGAAGAATTGAAAATGCAGCTGATATCTACACGGGCAGAGTTTAAAAACGGTATTTTTACAGGAAATTTCATTGGGAAAAACTGCAATGGAAAAGAAAAACTGGTAAGGATAAAAGCCGAGATCCATGACTCTAAATACGATAAAATAATTGCTTTCGGAGATACTTCCGGAGACCGCCAGATGCTTAAATGGGCAAATGAAGGTCATTACCAATTTTTTCACTAATTTTGGGTGGTAAAAATGTAAAAATGAAAAGACTGCTTATTATAGGTACCGCCGTGTTAATGAGCTGTGCCGGGACGCCGTCTCAGACATCATCAGATATGCAGAAAAGTGGAGAACTTCTTGTTTCTGAAACACAGGGAGGCCCGGATACTGCAGGATTTGTGATCATCAAAAACGAACAGCAATTCCGTAACTCCATCAAAGGGAGTTTCGGTCTTATCGACCTCAAGAAAGAACCTTCTGTGAACTACCCGAAGTTTCCGAAAAACAAAAAAGTAGTTTTGTACAATATGGGGAATTTCAGATCGGGAAGTCATAGAGTGACAGCGATTAAAAGTGTATCTGTGAAAAATAATATACTGTATGTGGAAATTCCGGCTGAACCCTCCGGAGGTATGGAGATACAGGTACTTTCAAATCCCTGGTTTATCTTTACCGTTCCTTCAGACTATCAGTTTACATCCGTAGAATTAAAATATTCAAATTAAAAATGAACAAAATATATTTAGATAACGCTGCAACGACCCCTCTTTCAGAAGAAGTCATAGATGCAATGGTGAGCACCCTGAAAATGAATTTCGGAAACCCTTCTTCTACCCACAGTTTTGGTCAGGAAGCAAAGATCCAGATTGAAAATGTAAGAAGGCAGGTGGCAGACTATCTTCATGTAACCCCTGCGGAGATTATTTTCACTTCGTGCGGAACAGAATCGAACAATATGATCATTAAATCCAGTGTAGAACACCTGGGGATAGAAAGAATCATCAGTTCTCCACTGGAACATAAATGTGTTTCGGAAAGTATTCTGGATATGAAAAGCAGAAAAGGAGTAGAGGTAAATTACATCCGCCCGAACGAAAAAGGAGATATTGATCTTAATAAACTGGAAGAATTATTAAAAGCTTCAGATAAAAAAACACTGGTAAGCTTAATGCATGCCAACAACGAGATCGGAAATATTATCGATATCAAAAAAATAGCTGAACTGTGTAAAGAAAACAATGCTCTTTTCCACTCAGATACGGTACAGACTATGGCTCACATGGATCTGGATCTTTCCGATATCAAAGTAGATTTTGCTTCGTGCAGTGCCCATAAATTCCATGGTCCGAAAGGAGTAGGTTTTGCTTTTATCAGAAAGGCAACCGGAATGAAAGGGATTATTACAGGCGGACCTCAGGAAAGAAGCCTTAGAGCAGGAACTGAGAACGTAAGCGGTATCGTAGGTCTTGGAAAGGCACTGGAACTTTCTCTAAATCATATGGAGGAATATACCCGCCACATGCAGGAAGTGAAAGACTATGCTATAGAAAGACTTTTCGCTGCTATTCCGGGCATTAAATTCAACGGAAGGAGTGCAGAGAAGGAAAACAGTCTTTACACGGTTTTAAGTGCTTTATTGCCTTATAAAAACCCGCTGATCGGTCTTCAGCTGGATATGAAAGGAATTGCTATTTCCCAGGGCAGCGCATGTTCTTCGGGAGCTTCTAAGCCTTCAATGGTGATGATGATGGTTCTTTCTGAGGATGAAATGGATCATTGTACCCCATTGCGTATCTCATTCAGTCATATGACCACAAAAGAAGAGATAGATGCACTGGCAGAGGCTTTGATTGAAATTTCTAAAGATTTCGCTATAGAAAAAACAAATGTTGAGCATAGATAGTCTTATTGCTTAAAAATCGTAATTTTGATTATCCAATTAAGGATTGAAATAGGAATATAATATTAATTTAAATAAAAGAAACAAAATGGCTTTAGAAATTACGGACAGCTCATTTCAGGACACGGTTTTAAAATCAGATAAGCCGGTATTGGTAGACTTTTGGGCAGTATGGTGCGGACCATGCAGAACTTTAGGACCAATCATCGAAGAAGTAGCCTCAGATTTTGAAGGAAAAGCAGTGGTAGGAAAAGTGGATGTAGACAACAACCAGGAGATTTCTATGCAGTATGGCATCAGAAACATTCCTACAGTTCTGATTTTTAAGAACGGTGAAGTGGTTGATAAATTAGTAGGTGTGGCTCCAAAAGAGGTAATCGCTGAAAAATTAAGCGCACACTTGTAAAAAATAACTTTGATAATGAATGCCTTCCGCTTTTGGAAGGCTTTTTCTTTGTAAATAATTTGCAGGTAATAAAAAAAGTTGTAGTTTTGCAATCACAAAAAAGAAACAACGTTCTTTACAACAACAGAAAATGATCCGGTAGTTCAGCTGGTTAGAATGCCGCCCTGTCACGGCGGAGGTCGCGGGTTCGAGTCCCGTCCGGATCGCAAAAGTTTTTCAATTTACTTTTAAAAAAAATTAGATCCGGTAGTTCAGCTGGTTAGAATGCCGCCCTGTCACGGCGGAGGTCGCGGGTTCGAGTCCCGTCCGGATCGCAGAAGTTTTGTCAATTTCTTTTTAAAAAAATTGATCCGGTAGTTCAGCTGGTTAGAATGCCGCCCTGTCACGGCGGAGGTCGCGGGTTCGAGTCCCGTCCGGATCGCAGAAGTTTTGTCAATTTACTTTAAAAAAATTGATCCGGTAGTTCAGCTGGTTAGAATGCCGCCCTGTCACGGCGGAGGTCGCGGGTTCGAGTCCCGTCCGGATCGCAAGATATTTTTAAAATCCCTTCAATTATTTGGAGGGATTTTTTTTGTACTTATGATGAGGATTTTCGATTGATCTAAAATTAAGGATGGAGGGTTAGGTACAAAAGCTGTGGACTCAACAACAACTAAGTCTCTATAATGATGATCTTAATGTCATCACTTCTAAAGAGCATCAGGTAAGGAGCACAAAATCATTTTGCTTCCGGTAACCATTTTCGGAGCTGTTTTTTATATCGTATATTTATACTGATAACTAGCTGTTCAATACCATGGATAAATACACCGAAACATTTAATACCTGGAATTCCGTTGCCGGGCTTTATGCGGGCAAGTTTATGGACCTGGATCTATACGATGATACGTATGATGCTTTTGCAGCTGCAATTGCTAAAGAAGATGCCCGTATCCTGGAATTGGGTTGCGGTCCCGGCAATATAACCCGTTATCTGCTCAACAGGAATCCCAGCTGGCAGATCGAGGCGGTAGACATGGCCCCCAACATGATCGCATTAGCAGAAAAGCTCAATACCCGGGCCCGTTTCCGGGTGATGGATGTAAGGAATATCAGCATGATTGCTACTGCTGGAACCTATAACGGTATTATTTGTGGTTTCTGCATACCTTACCTTGACCAGGGAGAGGTAGAAAAACTGATCGGCGATGCGTATCGATTACTGGCACCGGGCGGAATCCTTTATTGTAGCTTTGAGGAAGGAGATTATGAACAATCCGGTTTTTTAACCGGAAGCAGTGGAGACCGTGTTTATTTTTATTATTATGCGGCGACAGAACTGGCAGAAATGATCAGGCATGGATCTTTCAGACTTACCGACACGTTCAGTAAAGCATATATCAACAATGACGAAAGCGTGGCCACACATGTAATCATGATTGCCCGCAAGTAGAAGTCCGGCCGGATTTCGGTATAAAATTTCAAACAGAGGACAAAGAAAATTTGCTCTATCTGATTAATCTGCGGGAAACCCTTACTTCTTAAAAACAAAAATTACTGTCAGGAAGACAGTAATATTTTGAGATCAGCTGATATGATGTTTCAATCAGTTTGTGGTTTTTTTTACTTCAGAAATTAATTCTGATTTTTAGCTGATCTTTAAAGGCTGCTTTAATTCGGCCGTTGTTATTTAATATTTTCAGTCTGAATTGCATCTCATGCAATGAGTTTGGGTTATTTACGATAAAAACTTCATGGTTGAAATCTACTTTAACGTGGACCGAATCTTTTACAGGCAGCTACTTTATTTATTTCATGGTTATTGTTGGCATATTTAAATTATTTTCCGGTGAAGAAACAGATAGAGTGACTTCAGGACTTTCTTTTAATGGGTTGGTAATTTTCACATTTTTATCCGCAGGAATTTCCCATTGATCACAATAGGAGGTTCTGTTTTTCGTGATTGGGAAAGAAGAAATATAAATAACCCAGGCTGTAAATAAAATAAACACGGTGTAAAAAGAAATATTTTTCATTTTTCGGGCCATTAAATTGTTTCTACGTACAGAATAAAGGTTATTTTTCGCAAAATTATACCACGTTGCTTTGATAACCACTACACTTTTGTGTAGATTTGTTTAAGGATGATCAATACTACACTTTAGGGTAGTTTTTTGAGATACTAAGGAATATATATGGAAGAAATAAATAAATTTTTTAACGATAAAAATCAGGTTCGCAGTGATGCGGATATAGACCGCAGCCAGGCTTCAGAATATCTTGAGGCGGTAAAAGCCTTTTCCAGACTCACTTATCAGAGTTTATATGTAATAGATTATCAGACCAGGGCTTTCGATTATGTGTCGGAAAATCCATTGTTTCTGTGCGGAAAATCTTCGGAAGAAGTAAAAGAACTGGGCTATGCTTTCTATTTTCAGAATGTAAAACCTGAAGACGTAGAGCTTTTAATTAAGATTAATGAAGCCGGATTCGAGTTCTACGAGAATATTCCCGTACACGAACGGAAGCTGTACAGCATTTCTTATGATTTTTCTCTTATTAACAGTAAGAAGAATAAGGTTCTTGTTAATCATAAGCTTACCCCTATGTTCCTCACCGAAGAAGGCCAGATCTGGAAAGCACTGTGCATTGTTTCGCTTTCCAATAACACATCTTCCGGGAATGTTGTAGTGAGCAGAGAAGGTTCGGAAGCGTTCTGGAAATATGATGTGGAAGCCAACCGATGGGAAAAAGAGGAAAAGATCAAGCTTTCCCAAAGAGAATACGAAATCCTGAGTCTGTATGCCAGCGGGCTGACGATCAATGAAATCTCAGATAAAATTTTTATTTCAGCGGATACCGTGAAATTTCACCGTAAAAAACTCTTCGATAAAATTGGAGTCAATAATATTGCAGAAGCTCTGGCTTTCGCTAAAACCAATAAGTTGTTGTAAACCAATAATCTTAATTACCGTTTTTTTACGGTATTTTTTACAAGGTCTTTTATGATTCAAATTTAGGTCTGATATTTGCAATGGGTAACCAAACTAAATGACCGATTTTATCTATGAAAAACATACCTGTGAAAAAAATATTTTTATACGCCTGTTTCTGTGCCGCAATGCTGGTTTCATGTAAGAAGGAGATTGAAAAAATAAGCGACACTTTTAAAGATACAGTTTCCTCATCGGAAACGCCGGAAGTAGAAAAAGATTCCATTAAGAAGGATTCTGTAGTGAAAAAAGAATCTGTTCCGCCTGCCATGCAGGAAAATGGTTTTTATAATGCCTTTGTTCTTCCGAAAGATAAAAAACTGAGAGATTCCGTATACGCGGAATTCAGTAAAAAATACAGCGAGAAGGAACGTTATGCCATTCTTGCTTTAAACAGGCTAGATTCTAAAAACAAATGGAATTCTGATACATTGGTGGTTCCCGCGAAAATAGATACTACACTGATGTCTTATTCGCCTTTTCCCATGCAGCTGGATGTCCTCAGCGGAGTGAAAAAATTCGTTATCTTTTCTTATCCTATACAGGCTTATGGAGTATATTCCAATGGAAGCCTTGTAAAATGGGGACCTACGAGTATGGGAAAAAAAGCAGCCCAAACCACGCGAGGACTTACTTTTGCCAACTGGAAAAAGAAACTGTCTATTTCTACGGTAAGCAGCGAATGGAAACTTCCTTATAATTTCAATATCCATAATATCGGAGGGATCGGATGGCATCAGTATGACCTTCCGGGATATCCTGCCTCACATTCCTGTCTGCGTCTGCTGATGAAAGATGCCCAATGGCTTTATTCTTATGCAGATACCTGGATCCTGAATCCGGGTGGAGCCACTACGAAAGCGAAAGGAACGCCGGTGATGGTATTCGGGGATTATAAATGGGGTGGTAGAAAACCGTGGAGAAAGCTTTTGGATGATCCTAATGCTAATAATATTTCAGTGGAGGAAATGACGAAGCTTCTGGAACCCAATGTTGAAAAAATGATCAGAGAACAGGACAACAGGGAGAAAGTGGCAGATTCCATTCGAATGGCTAAAGCGATGGCGCCTCCTGTCCAAAACGAAAAATCTGAAGAAGTTCCTGCTAATTAATTTTCTTTTCGAACTGTAAAGTAGATTCTTCAGCAAATCTTCTGAGCTTAAGCATTTCTTCTTTCCCTTTGTGTTGCCCGAATCTGGCAGCTGCATAGGTAAGCAGAATGAATAGCACCATAACAAATGAAGCGCTCAGGGCCCACGGGAACTCGGCGCTTTTTATCTGCTTTTCTACGTAATACATTGTAAAAAAGGTCATCCACAGTATAGAGAACGAAAAGTACAGAAACATGAAAAAGGTCCAAACGGCAGAACTGGGACCAAACACGCCCCGTATAGCTGTTTCGTCATCTTCAATTTCCACTCGTAAAGCAAGCCTGGGTTTCCAGTAGCTGTCATATTCAGTGGCTACCCAGATGGTGGCTACTTCTTTATTGATGTTTCCGGAAAATTCATCTTTATGGTTGGCAAGATATTCTTTTAAGTTCTCCGCATATTCTTCTTTGGTAAGATGGGTAAACATCTTGAATCTTGGGCGGGTTCTTATTTTATCTATGGTACTTTCTTCAGTTTTCATACTTTATTCTTGATACGGGATAGGGTCTTCTAATACAAAATGAAAGGTCATTTCCTTGTTTTTTCTCTGGATCACCATAGTAATGCTCCGTCCTTCTTCAGATTTCATCAGTTCCATAATTTTTTCCATGGTCATATCCGAGGTTTTACTTCCGTTGATGGTGATGATGCGGTCGTCTTTCAGCAATCCTACCTTAAATGCGGGTGAGTCTTTTCTTATTCCTGCAATTGAAAAAATAGGTTTTAAAAAGAATTTATACTGAAAATTATTATTGGCAGTAACTTCAGAACCGGTTTCAGATGTTTTTTTAGGCTCGATTTTCACTCGGTCTTCCTGCCATTCCAGTCCGTCCTGCTTAAAATCCAGTCCGCTCATATTAAAATGGAAAGGATCGTCGAAGTTTCTGTTCTTTTTCAGGTATAGCTTTCCTCCTGTATAATCGAAAATGATAGAGAATCTCCGCATTATTTCTCCTCCTACAGATCCTTTTCTGTCTTTTACGAGATTAACGTGCTGAATGGAATATTCGTCTGGCATCGCCGTAAGTGGCTTTTCAAATTTAAAATCATTAAGATAAAAATTATGGATCCGGCTTCTTTTACCATAAATATCCCCGTTGAATCCACGGCCAAGATAATCATCAATATTAGGTCTGTTATAGACAAAATCTTTGATGAGGGTAGGGAAGAGCCATATGGCATCACTGTTACCGAGGTCAATAAGCAGCTTTGAACTTTTCTTTTCGTTCGTCATTTCCACATCAGCAAAAATATAAGGTTTATCTTTTTCAATACTCATGGGCAATACATCAAATTTTCTTATTTTCTTTTTAAACTGTTCAGACTCATTGTCCTCATAAATGGTTATTTTTTTTGAAGAATAATCTATTGAAATCGGATGGTTCTTGAAGAAATGATAGCCAAGCACACCATTCACCGGAATTCCGATGTGGGATGAAATATTAAATTCTTCATCTATCACAATAAAAAGAAGCATGGACGGATTGATAATATGATCGCCTATCTTCGCCACATTGTTGGTAGATTTAAAACCGTCTATGCTTACATTCCCCCCCAGTCCTGAAAATTTTGCTTTTTCTACATTCAGAAATTTGATTTCTTTATTATCCAGACTGAAAAGAATGGTTTCCGCCACTCCCGTGTCCAGCATAAAAGTAAGTTCAGCTCCGTTAACATTGATGGGAATGAAGATAAGATTGTTGATAAGCTTAAAAGGGATCACTGCTTTTTTAGTATTGAGAAGCTCAAAAGAATTCTGGGCACTGAAAAAAATGCTGAAGAACAAGACCAGTAAAAAAAGCTTATGTTTCATTTACTGAATTTAGTGAAATAATCTCTATTATCAATGAAAAAACATTCCAAATGCAGGAATGTTTGTATAAATTACAACGGATTGTTGATGTAGATTGAATTTGTTTAAAATGAATGATTATTTATTTCGAAAAGAAATCCATCAGATCCATATAATTCTTCTGGTTAACGCCATGCCCGCTCATATATTCTCTGAATGTAAAATAGCAGCTCAGATCATACAGAAGGTCTGCCGCTTTTCTTCCCCATTCCAAAGGGATAACAGCATCGTCTGACCCGTGTGATACGAAAAAACGTAGCCTTTCCAGTTTCTTTTTATCTTTTACAATACCATCCAGAAGCTTTTCTTCGGGATAACTGCTCAAACAGGCTACATAATTGAACATATCCGGATGTTTTAAAGCCAGCGCATAGCATAATATACCACCCTGACTGAATCCGCACAAATGAACCTTTCCTTCGGTAACTCCATAATGATTAACTATTTTCAGAATGCTTTCCAGCGCTCCGTTCAGAGATTCTTTAGCCTGGGGAACATCAATAAAGTTATCAGGACTGTTAAAATCAATATCAAACCATGAATACCCCTCAAACTGGGTATCTCTAGGGGCTCTGAAACTTACGATAAGCCACTCGGCAGGAAGCGTTTCCCTGAAGCTGAAAAGATCCTGTTCATTACTGCCATAGCCATGAAGCATAAAAAGGACAGTGGTGTTGGGTGTAATATGTTCCGGTTCTCTTACTATATAATCTAAATTCATACAGCAAATATAATTAATAAATCATATTGTAATGTCTCCTAACAGTGAAGCTTTACTTTTACAAAGGATGGGGAGGGAAGTTAGGCTTAAAGACAGGTTCGCCGTGAAACAAGGCTTTTATTGATTTGATATTATTTGGAAATCTTTGTTGGAAATTTTTCATAAAAGTTATTTTTATATTAATAAAAAACTTATATTTGAAACATTAAAAATCTATTTGGAGAAATGAAGCAATTTTACAAATCAAAAAGTTTACTAAGACTTTCTTTTTTATTCGTTCTATTATTTTCTGTAATTACTGTGGTGAATTCTTGTAAAAAGGATGATGATGAAGAATTTGCAGATCACGTTGTTCAATTTGAAGTGAAAACTACTACCGGAGGAGTTATCAGAGCTATCGTAACACAGGTAGGTACTACTAAAACCGATATTTTCGATCCTGTAGGAACAACCTGGTCAAGTGGTGAGTTTTTCGTGAATTCAAGCCAGGCACAGCTTAATCTTGATGCGAAAGCAGACCTTCCTAACCCGGATTCGGAACTGGTGGTTAATCTTTGGATAGACGGAGAAATTGTAAGAACCAAAAAGATGGTTGGAGCAGGTCCTTTAGTAGCTTCTATTGATTACAGCTTCTTAGAATTGTAAGTTATAATTACTTAATATATAAAACCGCTTTCAAAGCGGTTTTTTTTATTTTAAAGCTGGCTTTCAATGTGTTTCCGTAAAGTCTTCCTGTTTCGGTTTCATACATGTTGTATTGCATGATCTCTAACTCGTTTTTCTGTAATTCCAAATGGCAAATCCGTTCAGTGCCAGGGCAAAAATGGCGAGATAGCCCAATTCATTTTTTACTTCGGCAAAACCGCTTCCTTTCAATACAATCAGCCTTACCACCTTTATAAAATGTGTTACCGGCGTAAACTCAGACATTGTTCTTGCCCAGTCCGGCATACTATCGGTGCTTGTAAAGAAACCACTCATCAGCATAAATATCATCATAAAGAAAAAAGCGATGAACATAGCCTGTAATTGGGTATCCGCAAAGGTGGAAATAAGCAGGCCCAAGCCTAGTAGCGCCACAAGATAAACTGCTGCAAATACGTAAAGAACCAACAGGCTGCCTGCAGGAAAAATGCCGTAAACGAGATACATGACTGTCAGCCCAATAGTGAACACAATCATGCCCACAATCCAAAAAGGGATGAGCTTACCCAAAATAAACTGCCATTTTTGAATAGGGGTTACATTAATTTGCTCAATAGTGCCTATTTCTTTCTCTTTAACAATATTCAACGCGGTAATAAAACCTCCAATCAGTGTAAGCAACAGTACCAAAATGCCAGGCACCATATAGTACTTGTATTCCGCTCTCGGATTATACCAGTTGGAACTTGCTACGGTGATTTTTGCATCAGGAGCTGTCATTGCTCCATTGGGCAGTTTTATATTGACATCAAGACTGCTGTTAAAATCCTTGATGACAGACGATAGATAAACACTGCCTAAGGAAGCTTTAGTCCCGTTAATGGCGTCAATGGAAAGATTGATCTTTTGGCTTCCCTCACGGATGAGATTTTTTTCAAAACCGGACGGAATTTCCAACACCAGATCGGCTTTACCATATTCAATCATTTCCAATCCTTCTTTGTAGGACTTTGGATTATCTGCCATCTTAAAATAACCTGATGATGCTATTTTGTTTTTAAGCTTTTGAGAGTATGTGCTATGGTCCTGATCAACATAGGCCACATTGACATTCTTCACCTCAAAATTGGCTGCCAATGGCATGATGATAAGCTGAACGGTTGGCATTACAAACATCATGGCCAGTATGGTCTTATCTCTGAATATCTGCCGGAATTCTTTTTGTAATATAAAACGCAATATTTTCATGATAATCTGATTTTAAACTTTCTTAATGTCAAGGTCAGTAAGCCGGTTGCCATTCCTGCCAAAATGAGCGTTTCTTTCCACACATAGCTAAAGCCAAGCCCTTTGAGCATGACCGCCTTTATAATGGTGTAATAATATTTTGAGGGTAAGATATAAGAAGCTATCTGAAAAGCTTTGGGCATATTTTCCAGAGGGAACATAAACCCTGTAAGCAACATGGTAGGCAACATCATCCCCATCATGGATATCATCATAGCCGTCTGTTGAGAATTGGTAAGGTTTGAAATCAATAGGCCTAAAGAAAGACAAGTAATGATAAACAGGATGCTTTCTGCAAAAATGAGCAAAAGGCTTCCCCTGATTTCCACATCAAGGAGGAATACAGAGAGCAATAAAATAATGATAAAATCAATGAGCGAAAGCACCAGATAAGGAACGGCTTTAGCAATCAATACCATGATAGGCTTAAAGGGGGATACCAATAAAATTTCCATGGTTCCCAATTCTTTTTCACGTACCACGGACACCGATGTAAGGGCGGTACTCACGATCATAAATATCAGTGCTATTACGCCGGGAATGAAGTTGAGCGAACCGTTTTGTTCCTCGTTGTATAACTGGCGCGTTTCAGTAATGATTTGGTAGGAAGGTTTTGCCGTGGGGTTAAGTTCCTGTTGGTAATTGCCGATAATAGCGTTCAGATAATTGGTTACCGTCGTTGCCGTATTAGGGTCGGAAGCATCCGCTATAACCTGAACCTGTGCTCCGCCTGTTTTATATAAGTCTGAACCGAAATTGGCCGGAAACAGGATGGCACATTTTATTTCACCCTCTTTAAAGCGCCGTTCAATTTCCTGATAGTTCAGGGCAGGTGGTTTGATTTGAAAATAGGAACTTGAATTTATTTTTGCGACAATCTGCTGAGATTGTAGATCACGGGCATTGTCCAGGACGGCAATACCAATATTTTTCACCTCGCTGCTCAATGCAAAACCAAAAAGTATGATTTGCGCAATGGGAAGCCCGAAGAGGATCAATAAAGTACGCCTATCCCTGAATACGTGATAAAATTCCTTTTTTATAAATGCAAATAGTTGTTTCATCTTAATCCGATTTTCTTTTCGCTCCTCTTGCCAATTGATAAAATACTTCGTCCATGGAATGGGTATTGAACTGATTTTTTAAATTGGTAGGGGTATCTAATGCTTCCACACGTCCGTCAACCATTACGCTGATACGGTTGCAATATTCGGCTTCATCCATATAATGTGTAGTGACAAATACCGTGATGCCATCTTCTGCTGCCTGATAAATCATATCCCAAAACTGCCTGCGGGTAATAGGGTCAACGCCTCCTGTAGGTTCATCCAAAAACACAATTTTCGGACGGTGGAAAATAGCTACTGAAAAAGCCAGTTTCTGTTTCCAGCCCAAAGGCAGTTCGCTGACGAGCTTTTTGGCCTCTTTTTCCAACCCAAGTGTGGTAATGAGTTCACTGCTTCGTGCTTTTATGTCGGGTCTTGATACGCCATATACACCACCATAAAACTCGATATTCTCTAATACGGTAAGGTTATCATACAGTGAAAATTTCTGGCTCATGTAGCCAATATTTTTTTTGATATTTTCCTGCTGTTTATATACATCGAAACCTGCTACTGTGGCCTGGCCGGATGTGGGATAGGAAAGCCCGCAGAGCATACGCATTGCCGTTGTTTTTCCGGCACCATTCGCTCCGAGAAAACCGAAAATTTCACCTTGCTCAACATCAAAGGAAATACCGTCAACGGCTTTGAAATCACCGAATTGTTTGGTTAATCCTTTACAGATAATTGCTTTATTTTCCATTGGCTTTTTCTTTTAATGCTTCATCATGGGTGTTCTCATTCATCAAACGGATAAAGCTGTCCTCAATAGTCGGTGTTACTACTTTTGTTTCAAGTCCTGAAACGTTTTGATCTCTCACAATTTGCATGACTGTCGAAGGATCTGTATCATCTGTTTTCAGTGTGAGGTGCAGGTATTCTCCAAATGCGTAGCAGCTTTCTACCTCGGTATTATTCCTCAAATTTTCCAGGAGCTTGTACATATTATCTGCTTTGGCAGCAAACAGCGTCTTTGGAAATCGTCTTATGATATGATCAGGCGTGTCTATGGACATAATAATACCATTCTGTATCAGCGCAATGCGGTCACATAAGGTGGCTTCGTCCATGTACGGGGTAGAAACAACAATGGTAATACCTTGTTTTTTCAGTTTGTCGAGCATTTCCCAAAACTCTTTTCTTGAAACCACATCTACTCCTGTGGTGGGTTCGTCCAGAAACAAAACTTCAGGCTTATGGATTAAGGCGCAGCACAAGGCCAGTTTCTGTTTCATACCTCCTGAAAGTTTACCGGCCCTGCGGTCGCTAAAAGGTTTAATCTGTTCGTAAATGTCTTTAATGAGGTCATAATTTTCTTCAATGGTTGTCCCGAATATTGTTGCAAAAAAAGTCAGGTTTTCTTTTACCGTTAAATCCTGATACAGCGAAAACCGACCCGGCATATAGCCAACCCTGTTACGGATTTCCCTGTAATCGTTGACCACATCGAAATTTTCTACCGTCGCAGTTCCGCTATCGGCAAGTAATAGGGTGGTAAGAATACGGAATATAGACGTTTTCCCCGCTCCATCGGGACCAATTAGTCCGAACAATTCGCCCTTTTGCACATCAAAAGAAATATCGTTTACAGCCTTTACACCTCCGTAGGTTTTGACTATATTTTTTACACTTACTGAACTCATTTTTTAGTTGTTGACTATTTAAACAAAACCTCCCCGTACATTCCTATTTTCAGATAGCCGTCATTCTTTACATGTACTTTAATGGCGTAAACGAGATTGGCTCTTTCGTCTTTGGTTTGAATGGTTTTGGGTGAAAATTCCGATTTATCGGAAATCCAGGTGATGGAACCTTTGTATTCTTTATAGCCGTCTTTACCGTTATCAATCCTTACCGTTACCTTTTGCCCTATTTTAACTTGCGGAAGCTGCGTTCCAGTAATGTAGGCTCTCAAATCAAGCGTTTCTGTATTGGCTATTTTATAAAGTGGCTTGCCCACAGTCTGCATTTCGCCTTGCAGGGCATAATTGGTCAATACCGTTCCGTTAATAGGATTAATGATTTGTCCTCTGTTTATTTGTTCCTGAAACTGTGCTGCAGCTTTCTCCATTGGGGCTTTTTCACTTAATATGCTGCGGTTTTGGGTATCGGTGTTATAGGTGTTTAGCTTCAGTTGCTGTTCCGTTACTGCAATCTGCTTTTGTAACTGGTCTATCGAGGAATTAATGTCGTCCAGTTGTTTACGTGTGGCCGCATCAGCCTTTACCAGATTTTCGGTTCGTGTCTTTTCGCGTAACTGCTGGGATAACTGTGATTTTTGCACATCAAGCTGACGGCGTACCAATTCCGTCTGATCATTGGTTGTCAACGTTTTCTCACTCAAAGCGTTTATACTGGCTTCGGTCTGCTGTTTTTGAAGCTCTACGATTTTAACGTCAATCCGCCCAATGTTATCTCCGGCTTTGAGTGGGTTGCCTTCTTTTACAGCATAAGAAAGCAATACACCGCTTTGCTGTGCCGATACGATGACTTCATCCGCCTCGAAATTTCCCGAAGCATCGAAATCATTCTTCTGTGTACAGGCACTGAATAACAATGCCGCTGAAATAAATACTATTATCTGTTTCATTTTCTTACGTTTATTATTAATTGCCTGATTTGAACTTTACATTATACTGTGCCTGTAATAACTGTATTTGATGAAGAATAAGGTTTTGCTTTGCCGCATTTTCGTTATTGATTTTTTGGATGTATTCGTGGGTGGTAATGACGCCGTTTGCCAGCTGTGCAGAAGCCGATTGGGTAACTGCTTCCCTTAATGCAATGGTCTTTTCGTCCTGTCCCATCATTTCTGTATATTTTCGTACATTTTCATCCTGTTGGGCAATGTCCATTTTCACATTGCGTATAAAGGTTTCCCTGTCGGCATCGGCAGTTTGGCTGTTCAGATCATACATGGCCCGTTGGTTTTTTATAGTATAAAGGCTTCCAAGCGACCAGTTCAGACGTATACCTGTAATATACCACGCTCCAAAGTCATTAGAAACGGGATTAAGCGTAGGTCTTCCGTAAGCCCCTTGAAAAAAGGCTTTGAATGTGGGCAGATAGCTTGATCTCAGTTGTTTTGTCTGTGTCTCATACATGCTTTTCTGCAAATCGAAGGTTTTCAACTCCGGTCGGTTGATGGTTTCTGATAACAGCACAGGTTCGGGTTTTACCAATTCTGAAGAAGATGCCACTTCCTTACCGATAAAAATGGAAAGCATTTTTAAGAAAGCCGAACGGTTCCCCTGATAATCAATGTTTGTAGATTTGGTATTCTCAATTTCGGCTTTGATTTCGTTTACGTCGCTTGCATAAGCCGTTCCGTATTTGTATGCCGCCTCTGTCTTGTCTAATTGGGTTTGTAAGTTGTCTATTTTCAGGGTGTTGAGTTCCAATTGTGCATCCAGTAAGAAGATAGAAAAGAAAATGGAATTGATGCGGTCGTTTATTGCATACAGTTCCACTTCAACGTTCTGTTTCTGTAATTGTGCATTGGCTTTGGTGATCTCATTTTGGAAACGGGTATTTCCACCATCAAACAGCATTTGCTCCACCTCGCCCTGTATCCTGTACTGGTCTTTGCTGAAAGTGGGGAAGTCTACCCCCAAAGGAGATGAACTTCCTCCGAGCAGTTCGGCATAATTGACGACCTGTGATTGATAGGTTGCCTGTCCCGAAATGTTGAATTGAGGTAGAAACTTTTTGTTGGCATTCCTGATCGTATAGTCGGCAGACTTTGCTACTAAATCTATTTTTTTAACTGCAGGATAATTTTCTTTTGCCAGACGGTAACATTCCTCCAACGTTAACGATTGGCCTTGGACATAGCCAAATGTCAAAAGCCAACAACTTATTATAGAAATGAATTTTTTAATCATCTTATTTATTTTTTTATTTTAATCATTTGATTAATTTATAGGTAAAAAAATTATGATGCTTTCATCATTGCTTTTATCCACTTAGGTATAAGTGTTTTTCTTTCCTGCATATATTGATGGAAATCCTGATCCTGCATATTGCCAATTATTTTCAGCATAGGGCTTGCTACAAACGGGAAAACAATTAACCCGATTAAGTTCATCAGAAAATGCAAGGGATTGGGTTCTTTTATCTTTCCGTCCGCTACTGCCTTCTGGTGCTGCTTAAAAAATACTGAATGAGTTATTATCTGTTTTACAGGCAGTCTTTCTATTAGAATAGCCGGATTGTTTCTAACTTCGCTTAAAATAAAAACGGGTACTTCAGGTTCTTCCAATAACAGGTCTATATAATTGGCGGCAACCAGCTCTACTTTCTTATCTAAAGTTGTTTTTTCATTGTTTAATATGACAAACATTTTCTGAACAAAGCCCGATAAGGTTTCGGTCATGATGATATTGAACAGTTTTTCCTTACTTCTGAAATAATAATTAAGCAAAGCTAGATTGATTCCCGCTTCTTCAGCTATATCCCTTGTCCGGGTTGCTGCATAGCCTTTCTTATGGAATACCACACGGGCTGCTTCCTTTATTTTCTCTTCCGTAGATATATCCAGCTTCTTTACTTCTTTCGTTTTCGCCATTTTAGATTGAAATTATTTCTGACAACAAATATATAAATCAAATTCTAATTTATCCAAATGTTTTAATCAAATGATTGAATTTTTTGATTTAAAAATAGAACTGTGTCAAAAAATTATTTGATAAACAGGAGCAGATATATGATCATAAACAAAATACAAATGTGAAAGACCGAATGGAACTGAGAAGCAATATTGAGTAAACCAAAACAAAAAAGACTGTATAAAACAGCCTTTTGATATAATTGTAGAATTTAATTCTTAGATAACTTTTACAATAAAATAGCTTTTCTTACCCTTTTGAAGCAAAAGAAATGTACTGTCAATAAGATCACTTTCGTTCGCTGTATAAGTATCATTTACTTTATTCTTGTTCACAGAGATTGCATTTCCCTTGATTTCTCTCTGAGCCTCGCTTTTGGATTTTAAGAACCCTGATTTTTCGGAAAGAAGATCAATAATGGATACGCCCAGTACATCAGCTTTCGGAAGCTCTTTCTGTGGAACTCCGTCAAAAACTTCAAGGAAAATTTCTTCGTCCAGACTTACCAGATCTTCAGCCGTGGAACGTCCGAAAAGAATTTCTGAAGCTTTCAGTGCTTTTTGATATTCTTCTATGCCGTGTACCCATACCGTAACTTCCTCTGCCAGTCTCTTTTGTAGCTTTCTTTCGTGAGGAGCGGTTTTATGTTCTTCAATTAAAGCGTCAATTTCTTCTTTTCCGATGAATGTGTAGAACTTGATAAACCTTTCAGCATCATCATCTGTAGCATTCAGCCAGAACTGGTAGAATTTATAAGGAGATGTTTTCTTTTTATCCAGCCAGTAATTTTCTCCGCTTTCAGACTTACCGAATTTAGAACCGTCTGCTTTCGTAATTAAAGGAACCGTTAATGCAAATGCTTCTCCCTGTACCTTTCTGCGGATCAGTTCTGTCCCTGTAGTGATATTTCCCCACTGATCAGAACCTCCCATCTGAAGTTTCACATTATTATTTTGATACAGGTGAAGGAAATCATATCCCTGAATAAGCTGGTAGGTAAATTCCGTAAAACTCATCCCTTCAGCACTTCCGTCGCCCGAAAATCTCTTCTTCACGGAATCCTTCGCCATCATATAATTTACAGTAATATTTTTTCCTACGTTTTTAGCAAAATCAAGGAAAGAAATATTCTTCATCCAGTCGTAGTTATTCACCAGCTCAGCCTTGTTAGGCCCGTTTCCGTCAAAATCAAGGAATTTTGAAAGCTGATTTTTTAAACAGTCAACATAGTGAAGCAGGGTCGCTTCATCCAGCAGATTTCTTTCGGCAGATTTTCCTGAAGGATCACCAATCATCCCTGTAGCTCCTCCTACCAAAGCAATGGGTTTATGCCCGTGCTGTTGAAAGTGAGCTAAAATTTTGATCTGAATAAGACTTCCGATATGTAAAGAATCAGCAGTCGGGTCGAAACCAATATAAGCAGTAGTTACCTCTTTATTCAGTTGTTCATCGGTTCCGGGCATCATATCAGCAAAAAGACCACGCCATTTCAGTTCTTCTATAAAGGAATTCATCTATACTTTTCTTTAAAATTTTATGGTGCAAAGATAGTAAATTCAGGAGTATGAAGGGTAAAAAGGCGGAAGGGCTGTAAGGCAAATGGGCAAAATTACCTTTTTGCAATTTCACCCAAATCATTTATATTTGTTATTAATGAACGACGAACAGCTATTTCTGCTTATTCAAAAGGCAAAAGAAAAGGATCAGAAAGCCCAGACCAAACTCATCAATGTTTTTTGGGTGGATGTTTTTTCTTTTGTAATGAAGAAAGTAAGAGATGAAAATGATGCAGATGAAATCACGGTGAATGTTTTTTCAAAAGTCCTGTCAAAACTGGATATGTTTGATCCGCATTTTCAGTTTAAAACTTGGGTATTAACCATCGCCCAAAATACGGTCATTGATTTCTGGAGAAAAAGGAGTCGTGAAAATCAGGATCCAACTGAAAATCTGGATGAAGTTAAAAACCAGTTTGCAAAATCTCCGGAAGAGCTGATGATCTCTAATGAAGAACAGAAAAAGATCATCAAAACCATCGAATCTCTGGATGCCAATTATCAGGATATTATCAAATTAAGATTTTTTGAAGAAAAAAGCATCAAAGAAATCGCAGAGGAACTTGGAATTTCCGTGGCGAATACAAAAGTAAGGGTTATGCGTGCCAAGAAAGTTCTTGCAGAGCTGCTTAAAAATAATGAGTTTGATGAAGATTAAATAAAAGTTGATGCAAATTTATTTACTCATTAAACTTAAAGCAAAGCTCACCTGAACGATCTTCAAAACTTAATAAACCCTTAACAGTTCAAAATTTTCCCAACTCACTTTTAATTTTAACTCCCTCAAACTACAACAGTATTTCGAATTATCTGTTCCATCAATTTTTCCATTAGATGGTTTCCATTAAAAATTCCTTAACTTTGAACTTCAATTTTAGAAATGGAAAATTTAGTTCAAGATACTACCGTTCAAAAACCAAAGTGGATTCGTGTAAAACTTCCTACCGGAAAGAACTACAGAGAGCTTAGAACTTTGGTCGACAAATATAAATTAAATACCATATGCCAGAGCGGAAGCTGTCCGAATATGGGAGAATGCTGGGGAGAAGGAACGGCAACGTTCATGATCTTAGGAAATATCTGTACCAGAAGCTGCGGATTCTGCGGTGTAAAAACAGGAAAACCGCTTGATGTAAATTGGGATGAACCGGAAAAAGTGGCCCGTTCCATTAAATTAATGAAAATCAAGCATGCTGTTCTTACTTCTGTAGACCGTGATGATCTGAAAGATATGGGTTCCATTCTTTGGGGTGAAACTGTAAATGCTGTTAGAAGAATTTCTCCGGGAACTACTATGGAAACCCTTATTCCTGATTTTCAAGGGCTGACCAAGCATCTTGACAGACTGGTAGACGTAGCTCCTGAAGTGATTTCTCACAATATGGAAACCGTAAAACGTCTTACGAGAGAAGTAAGAATTCAGGCTAAATATGAAAGAAGCTTAGAAGTACTGAGGTACTTAAAAGAAGCAGGCCAGAGAAGAACAAAAACCGGAGTAATGCTTGGGTTGGGGGAAACCAGAGATGAGGTTTTCCAAACCATTGAAGATATCAGAAATGCCAATGTAGACGTCATTACACTTGGGCAGTATCTGCAGCCTACCAAAAAACATTTACCGGTAAAAAAATTCATCACACCGGAAGAGTTTGATGAGTTTGGAGATTTTGCAAGAAGTTTAGGATTCAGACATGTAGAAAGTTCACCGTTGGTGAGAAGTTCTTACCACGCTGAAAAGCATATACACTAAAAAAACAGAGCCGCTTCATTCGAAGCGGCTCTGTTTTTTTAGATTAAAAGATTTAATGATTTAATGATTTAATGATTTAATGATTTAATGATTTAATGGATCTTATTAAAATTCAATAGGGGCGGGCTTTAGCCCGCTTTCGCCTTTGTTTTTAAGATCAATGGATTTTTGGCTTTAGCCAAAACATAATAAAAAGGGAGAAATATTTAAAAATTTATCCCAAAAAATTAATTTCATACTTCAATATTCTTCAAATATTTTTTTCTGAATTCCGATGGTGTTTCACCCGTATGCTGCTTAAATAGTTTATTAAAATAAGAAAGACTTTCAAATCCTACCTGAAAACAAACCTCGGTCACAGAATAATCCTTCAGCAGAAATATCTTTGCCTGATTGATTCTGTAGTTGTTAACGAAATCGGTAAACGTCATATTCGTCTGCTTTTTAAAATACCGGCAGAAAGCAGGAGTACTCAGACTGACTATCTTTGCAATTTCATTGACATTGGGCTTTTTGTCATAATTTTCGTGGATATAATCATAAATAGTTCCCATTCTGATTTTGTCATTCAGAAACCATTTGATTCTTGTATCTTCTTTGTTGAGTTCCTTTACTTCGTCTGAAGCAGAAAGGGTTTGCAGGATTTCAATCAGTCCCATTAAAGAATCGAAAGCATTTTTATCTTTCATTTCATGAAGCTTTTCAACCACTTTTTTCTTTGTCTCTCCCGAGAATGAAAGCCCCAAATAGGATTTTTCAAGAAGCTTTTTGATAGGGTCAAACTCAGGAACAGGAAAAATTATCTCCAGAAGAAAACTTTCTCTCATCTGAAGAACCAGCTGCCTGCATTCTGTCTGAATTCCATAATCAAAATTCAGATGGGGAACATTGGAACCGATCAGCAGAAGATCACTTTCCGAGAAACCGGAGATATCTCTTCCTACATGGCGGATTCCGTTGACAGCTTCTACATATACCAACTCTATTTCAGGATGGTAATGCCAGAAAAAACAGTTTTTCAAAGAGGGTGAGAAAAGTTTAAAAGACTTTCCGTTTTCAAACTCTATGATTTCTTTCTGGATCTTCATTTTGTTCTATTTTAATTAATTATGATTTTAAAATTACATAAAAAGGTTAATATAGAGCAAATTTTTATCATTTCAGGAGAAGTGAAAACCAATATTTCTTGCGAATTTTGCCCTTTCAAAATAAAGAGGGCAACTTATTTTTGTTTTGAAGTGAAAACTGTTTACAATTAACTCTCAAAAGAGCTTACAGACGATGAAGATTGATAAAAGAATAATACCGCTGGCTATAGGCGGTCTGGGAATCGGGACTACCGAGTTTACCGTGATGGGATTGCTTCCGGATATAGCCCATACTTTAAAAATTAGTATTCCTGAGGCAGGACACCTTATTTCCGCTTACGCTATGGGAGTAGTAATCGGAGCTCCGATTCTGATCGGGTATTCTGTGAAATTTCCCCCTAAAAAGGTATTGATGGTTTTAATGATCCTCTTCACCTTATTCAACGGACTTTCCGCAATAGCTCCCGATTATACAAGTATGCTTATCATCAGATTTATGTCCGGACTTCCTCATGGAGCATTTTTCGGAGTAGGAACTGTGGTGGCTTCCCGAATGGCCGGAAAAGGGAAGGAGGCACTTTATATCTCTCTGATGTTTACGGGACTTACTGTAGCCAATTTACTTATGGTTCCGCTGGTTACCTATATCGGGCATACCTATCACTGGAAACTTTACTTTGCCATTGTAGCACTGATTGGTCTTTTTGCTATTCTGTTCCTCAAATTATGGCTTCCGGCAATAGAATCCAATCAGGATACCCATTTTCTGGAAGAACTCAAATTCCTTAAGAATAAGCAGTCATGGCTGGTTTTGGGAATTACAGCGATTGGGTTTGGAGGGCTCTTCACCTGGTTTAGCTATATTACTCCTTTAATGACCATTGTTGCAGGCATTCAAAGCAATCAGATGGCTTATGTAATGATTCTGGCCGGTGCCGGAATGGTAGTGGGTAATCTTGCCGGAGGGTTTGTTTCCGACAGGCTTGGACCTGAAAAAACATGTGTATTATTGATTTTTCTGATGATGATTTCTCTTGCGGGTGTATTTTTCTTTGCAGAACATCAGAATACGGCACTTATCCTGACATTTGTATGTGGAGCTTTATCCATGTCGGTGGCTGCCCCAATTAATATTATGATGATGAAGGCTGCTCCTAAAAGTGAAATGATGGCTGCTGCGTTTATGCAGGCTGCTTTTAATATTGCGAATGCAATGGGAGCTTTTTTAGGCGGAATTCCTTTAGAATACGGACTTTCCTTTAAATATCCTTCGCTGGTAGGAGTGGGAATGACGTTCATTGGGCTGGCCATAAGCTTGAGATACAGGTATCTGTACGGTAAAGAAAATCCCGATAATGAAGATGCTTCAATAGAATGTGTACCTTGTGATAAATAGTTAAAAGGCGAAAGGGTAAAAAAACAAATTTGCCCTTTCGCTTTTTTACCTTTATTAAACTTCTACCTCATTACCATTTTTACACCAGTAAAGGGCATTGTATAGGTTTTCTTTAGGAAAAGATTTAAATTCCCCGGGCATCAGAACACTGAATATATCGGTGAAATTCTGTACACCTTCTTGGTCTGTAACTATCGCTGTACGGTTCCATTTGGTAAGGTTTTTTAATCCTAACAGTACATCTTCAAGCCATGCACCCATCGTAAAATTATCCAGATCTGTATCTAAATACAATAAGTAATTCAGCTCGCCAAACTGCTCTACCTTTTCTTTTACATGAGGAATTACAAGATTTTCAAAATCTTCTTTAGTGATTTCTCCGGTTGCATTAAATGCAGCAACATTTTCCGGAGCTTCTGGAATAATCGTTATCATAATAATTATTTTTGGATGGTTGGATTTTAAACGGGGTACAATAATTGCACCATAATTTGAAAAATAATAGTTAAAATACTTATAATTATTACTGTTTTTAACATAAAACTCAATTATGGATTTAAAATCAAACGAACCTTTCTGGCTTTTAAAAAACGGGCTTACAGCTTCCTATCCTTCGTTAAAATCAAATGAAAACTGTGATGTGTTGATCATAGGCGGCGGTATTACCGGAAGCCTTGTTGCCCATCAGATGATAAGTGACGGGTATAAAACCATTTTAATTGATCAACGTGAGATCTGCAACGGAAGCACTTCAGCCACCACTTCCATGCTGCAGTACGAAATAGATGTTCCGCTTTTTGAACTGACAGAAAAAATAGGCAAAAAAGGCGCTTATGAAAGCTATAAAGCCTGTTCGGATGCCATAGATACCCTTGAGGAAATTTCAAAACAGATCCGTTCGGATGCAGGATTTAAACGTAAAAAATCTCTGTATTTCGCTTCCCGGAAAAAAGATGTAAGCTGGCTTAAAGAAGAATATAAAGCAAGAAAAGAGGCCGGTTTTGAAGTAAAATGGCTCGAGCCGAGACAGATTCTGAAAGAATTCGGATTTGAAAATACATACGGTGGGATTTTATCCGGACAAGGCGCCAGTGTAGATGCTTTTAAACTGGCCCATGAATTATTCGAATATAATACGAAGAAGGGATTGAAAATATTCGATAAAACTGCAATGAAAACTGTAGAATTTCACAAAGGTTTTAATCTGGTCACTGTAGACAGCGGCTTTCAGATTAAAGCAAAAAAAGTGATTTACTGTATCGGATATGAAAGTAAAAATTTACTCAAAGAAAACTTTGTAGATTTAAAAAGTACCTATGCCATTGTTTCGGAAATAGATGAGAAGCCATTGAAAAATATGAGCAACTTACTGGTTTGGAATACGGCTGATCCTTATCTCTATATGAGAACTACAGACGATGGCAGGCTTTTGATTGGCGGGGGAGACGAAGATTTCTATGATGCAGAAAAAAGAGATGCCCTTCTGAATAAAAAGGAAAAAGAAATTCTGAGAAATCTGAAAAAAATAAAACCCGGTGAGCGTTTCTACACCGATTTCGTCTGGGCAGGAACTTTCGGAGAAACCAAAGACGGGCTGCCTTATATCGGCGAACATAAAAAGTTTAAAAACTCTTATTTTGTACTGGGGTTCGGAGGAAACGGGATCACTTTTTCGGTGGCAGGAATGGAGATGACCTCTCTGTTTATGAAAAATAAAAAACACCCGCTGTCCCGGTATTTTAAATTCGGACGATGAAAAAGTCTAAGAACTTATTTTGGGATTGTGAGAAGGGTTGAAGTGCCTCTTTTTAAGTCTGCTTAAAGATGCCGGATGGATTCCCAGATAAGTGGCAATATCTTTGGATTTTACCCTTAAAATCAGTTTGGAATCCTGGTTGAGAAGATGCAGATACCTTTCCTCAGGAGTAGAATGAAGAAATACGTAGTAATTTTTACAGACTTCCTCAGTCATATTTTTCCAGAACATCATCATCAGGGCAGCTACATTGGGATATTCACGGATGGTATTTTCAAGATCCGGATAATTGAATAAAAATAATGTGGTTTCCTCCAGTGTTTCATAAGTAAGGGATGAAGAATACTCCAGAGAAGCAGTCTTTGTAAGCCCGTACACATTGTCTTCGTGCAGAAGCCATACGGTCCGGTCACTTTTATCATAGCCACGGATAAGTCCTTTTGAAATGATCCCTACCTGATTACTTTTTTCACCACGGGGTAAAATTATTTTATTGGTGGGATAGCTTACGATCCTGATCATTTCTGTAAGCTTGTCCCGATCTTTTTTGTTTAAAAAACTATTTTCTTCGAAATATATTTTGATGAATTCTTCGTAATTCATATTGTGTTTTTTGTTTAATTTATGAATTTTAATTTAAAAATTTATTGAAACTATTTTTTACATCTTATTATCATTCAGTATGCAATTTTCTATACTGAACGTAAATAGTATTCCACTTCCCCAAACAGCATAATCATTCCTCATGGGAAAATATATTTACTGATTATAAAATAGGAATACGCCTTAAAATACGCTGTTTTTCCGTTTGGTTTTCCCACTCAGATCTAATTGTTTGACTATACAATTTACTGATTTTCAAAGAAATGTATGTGGTTTTTTTTATAGATTTTATTCTATGCTGCCTGCTTTATTAACCTTAGCAAATAAATCATTTAACCTAAGTTAATAAACCATGATTAAGCCTTTTATTATAGGTCTTTATTTTTCATAAAATCATAATTTAGACTAATTAAATCCTAATACCATGAGAAATAATAGAAATATTTTCGTAGTGCTGTTTATTTTTATTATGATAAAAACAGCAGCTCAGATGGGTATCAATACTGCAGTTCCGGAAGCGATGCTTGATATTAACGGAGATCTTCGGGTACGGGTTGCAGAGCAATGTGAAGGAGGTTCATGTGCGGATTCTATCCTTGTAAAAACTGGCGGTGGGTATGTGCAGACCATTTCAAAACAACAGTTACTGAATCAGAATATAAAGTCGTATGTATCCGGTGCCGGTACCGATGGAACTATACTACTGTCCCTATCAATACTTTCAAACTGGTTGAAAGTAGGATTCGACAGAGAAATTATTGATGAAAATAATGATTTTGATGTGGGAAATTACACATTTACGGCACCCGGAAAGGGAATCTATGACATCTATGTTCAGCTGAAAGCCTCTTCTCTTGTTGGAGTAGGAGATTTCGGAGCAGGAATTTTTGTTAAAAGAGGAAATAATCCTCCGGAATTGATTGCAGACGAAAGCTATCTGAATATCAGTCTATTAAATGTAAACGTTTCACCTCCCACAAGAAAAACCCAGAATATTGTGGCACTGGATGCGGGTGATCAGGTTTTTTTCGGCGCAAGAACCAGCCTTTTGTCTTTAGAATTGCTGGCTGGAAGTTCATCCTTTTTTTCAATTTATCAGATCAAATAACAAAATGCCCGCTCATCATGAACGGGCATTTTGTTTACTGGGTGTAGCCATTCTTTTTGGCCTGATCAAGGATTGATCTTTCAATAGCTTTTCCAAGATCATCGGCATCTGTACTGCCTCTTTTTTTCATTTCAGCATCAATGTATTTCTGACGTTTTCCGGACAGTTCCTCAATTTCCTTCTGGATTTTTCCCCGTTCGGTAGATTTTACGGCAACCGCTTTTTTAATCTCTTCTTTGCTTTTACCTTTCAGTTCGGCGGGAAGTGCATCGTCTTTAACGGTAGCAATAAATCCGGCATCTTTTTCAGCTTTGTCTACAAGGTCCCAATGATCATTTTTGTAAGCATTCTTTTTAGACTTGGCAACGGTTCTTTCCACATAATTGGATACGGACTGTACTTCTGCATTCTTGTCCTGAGCTGCCTGTTTTAGCTTATATTCGGAGCCATGACTTCCGTAGTAGATGTAGGTGTCATTCAGTTTTGTATTGCATTCTGAAATTCTCACATCATAAGGCGTTTCAATATAAATCACCTTCCTGTCACTGTCGATATTGAAATATTTTCCGCCGCCGAGAACAGAGCCGTTCTGCCAGAAAGTTTGGATTCCTTCCTCTTTGCTTCCGCAGAAAATAGTATTGGTGTAGATGTTTTTACTCTTGGCTTTGGAGATCACTTCTTTGTAATTTACCCTTCCCTGGTCAAAAGGTTCATTTCCTGCAATGTAGATCAGTTTCATGCTTTTTTCGTTGCCGTCCCAGTTCAGATTCATGGAAGCATCCCGGATCACAGCACCGCAGTATTCGCTGCCGCCATTGGTTCTCAGGGCGAATAATTTTTCAGAAACCAAATCAAGATCCTGTGTTAATGGGGCTACCTGGCGGATGTAGTTCTCATCATGAATCCCGTCATTACCATACTCATAAAGCGCAATTTCTATCTGAGGAGCCTGTCCGTTATACTTTAATGTGGTTAATGTATTCACAATATTCCACAGCCTTGATTTAGCCTGATCAATAAGGCCGTCCATACTGTTGGACGTATCAAGAAGAAGGGCAACCTGAATTTTATTGTCTTTTGACGGAGTGGGTATCTTGGGTATAGAAGCATTCTGTACCAATGTTGCTCTGTCTGTTGTTGTGCTGTTTGAACAGCGGATGTCTGAAAAACTGCCTGAGCTTAAAAAAGCGGTTGCAGCTGTCATTGCTAAGATTTTTAAAGTTGTCATATTATTTTTTTTATTGGTTATCTGCTGTAATATTGAATCTGCATGTCTTTTGGATACTTCACTTCGTAAGAGAAATTAATCTTGTCCGAACTTCCGCTGCCGATGTTTCTGGTCCAAAGAATGCTTCCTGTTTTCCCGTCAAGGCTTCCGTTGCCTATTTCTAAGGCTTTGACCTGTATTTTAGAATTTTCGCTGATCGGGAGCTGATCAAGGATTTCCAGTTCAATATTTTCTTTTGTATTGTTTCTGATAATGATTTGGAAAGATTCTGTTTCCCATTTATTGGTGTTAAAGTTCTTTTGGGATGTTTTGTCTTCCAGTTTAATCCTTTTTACGGTGATTCTTTCATCTACACCCAGGGAAATCGGGAATTCATCTTTTACATAATGGCTGGTGATATTTGTTTTTCCGATATAATTATCTTCAAAATAAATATTGGCTTCTCCCGAGATCAGATTGAGGTTCTGCCAGTTTTTAATAAAGGCCATCAGGAACACCTGATTGTTCAGTTTCGGAACCGTGTGGTATTTGTAGGTAGCGTCAATCTGTTTTTTATCAAGGATGACATACTGTTCTTTTTCCTGACTTACTATGGTTTGTTCGTAATTAAGTTCATAAATAACGTTCATCTGGCTGTCCGAAACAGTAGCTACCGGAATCTGGCTTTGCGAAATAGCGGCATCCTGTCTTATCTGGTAGGAATTCACTTCTTTTGTAGCAGCTTTCAAACTGTAGTTGGCGGTTTCAGCCCGTTCATTGTAAGGAGTGTATTCAGCAACGTAAAGAGGAGAAAGAATAGGTCTGTCCTGATTGTAAGATGGTCTGTAGGTAGAAACAAAAAGCTTTACATTTTTCCAGTCCTGTCCGGTTTTTTGATAGATTTTTCCTTTGTAAACCATTTCGAGTGGTTTCTTCACAGATTCTGCCCGCAGATCATAAGACGGTATCCAGCCTGCATCAGAAACGATATAACTTACTCCCAGATTGAGATTGGTTTCGCGGTCTGCAAGGATTTCCAGAATAAGTTCTTTTCTGTTGGTATTTTTGTGGGTCTGCTCTTCTGCGTATTGCTTATTAATCTTAGCAATACCTTCGTCTAAAACAGCTTTTTGCTCATTCAAAATAAAAACCTGATTATCTATTTCCAGCATTCTTTTTCTGTAAAATTCGGTTAGCTTAATCAGTTGTTCCTGCGGAGTGGATTTATCATTGGTAGAGACTTTTAAATTGTCATTAATGATGTTTTGTTCACCCGTTAGATTTTTAATCTGAATATTCAGCAGATTAACCTGTTTTTGCAGTTTCTTTCTCTCATCATCCAGTTTCTTTTCACCTTCGGACAGATCTTCCGTTTTCAAAAAATTACTTTGAGGCGTTATAGAAAGAAGAGTCGTGCTTTTTTCAAGATTGATTTTGTAAGTATTCTCATCCAGATTATTGGGAAGGTTAATGATTCTCACCTTATTTCTTCCCTTCTGAAGACTTACATTGGTGCTTCCGAAAACTTTGGCTCCCTGAAGAAATACAGTGGCCTGTTTTACTTCAATTTCTTTTTTAATTTCCTGTGCCCGTAACAGGGAAACAGAGAATGTAATGAATAGTATTAAATAGCGTTTCATAGTATATTATTTTAAATTCCTGTAGTAAAATTATCCCTATTTAAAGCTCAGAATCCGGAGACTTGGTGAAACCCTGCTTTCACTTGGTGAACTTAAATACCGGGGCTAAAAAAGAAAAACAGCCCTTTCGGACTGTTTCTTAAATCTGTTAATTTTAAAGGATTTCGTATCTTGTTTTGATACTGTATTTAAGTTTGATATTCTCAATATTATCAAAAGAAAAATCTACCGGAGCATCTGCCGCCTCAAGCCGTACATTGCTCATGCTGCTTTTATAAGCTGCGGGAAGAATCATATCGCTGGTATAGTCTTCAATTTCGATGATCTCAAGAGGTGCGCCGGTCTTTTTGCCCATGCTTTCCAGAAGATAATCTGCCTTTTCTCTGGCTGCTTTTAAAGCATTGATCTTCACTGTTTTCTTGAAGTCGGCGATTTTTGTATTCTTCACTTCTGCAATATTCAGGTTGCTTACCCATTTCTGATTCAGATCTTCGAATAACTTACTGATATTGGCTTTTGTACTGGCTTTGAACTGGTAGCTTTTTGTGAACTTTCCGTTTTTGGCGTATATATTCTGGTACATAGATTTAAACTTAATGTCCTCGTTCTTTACGCCGGAATTTTTCAATGTTTCAAACAGTTTCTTTTCATTGTCTGCCAGATCGTTTTTGTTATCCGCTTTAATGCCGATGCTGAAGATGATCTCATCCGGTTCCACTTCCATTTCTGCAATACCTGTTACTTCAATAGCATTTTTCTTTACTTCCTGTGCATGAACAAAACTTCCCAGAGTAAAGATTCCGATTAATAAAAAATGTCTCAATTTCATAATTTCTTGTTTTAAATTCTGGAGTAAAATTACGGCGATAGGAAACCCGGAATGAAGAGACTTGGTGAAAGAAGCTTTTCACTTGGTGGATGGCTGGAAAAAGGCGGGATTCCTTTAACACTTGCCTTTTAAAGCGTTTTGAAATTAAATTTTAAACCACCCGTATCTTAATCAATAACCCTTGTCAAAATTCAAAACCTTGACAAGGATTGGTCCTTCAGTTCTGCATTCAGTCCCAAAACTTATCTTTTGATTTTAAGTTTCAAATTGTCCGTTGTACATTCCTGAAGGTACAGAACTGGGTGAAATAAGGTTTTGACTTGGTAAAGAATAGAAAAGGATACATAAAGTTTTAGTTACTTTGCATTAAAGATTTGAAATCCGTGAATTTAATTGTGAAAATATTCTTCATCTTCATTCTTGCTGCAGGAAATTTCTGTACAGCACAGGATTCCACGCGGGTTACCCAAGCCTACAAATCTGCTGCGAAGCTGAAAAAAGCGGTGGATAATAATGATGATAAAGGAGTTGCCGACACCTATGTAGGAATTGCCAACAATTACTATAATCAGGGAAACTATGCCAAGAGTGAAGAGTTTTTGGTGAAGGCCAGAACTATTTATAAAAACCTTAATGATAAAAAAAATCTGGAATCTGTTACCCGGAAAATTGCTCAGTCACAGGAAAAGCAGAACAAAATAACTCCGGCAATCAGCAATTACAGCATGGCTGCCGAGATAAGCTACAGTGAAAAGAGCAGGGCAGTGAATGCCAATGATGTGGCAAGACTTTCTTCTCCTACTGCCGAACAAAAAGAAGAAGCCATTCAGGATAATATCAATATAGGTCTTAAAACAAAAGATAAAGGCGATCTTGCAGCCAGTTACAGCCAAATGGCAGATGTGAATATTCAGCAGAAAGATATTCCCAAAGCGGAAGAAAACCTGAATAATGCTTATGTGATTTCCAAGAAAGAAGCCCCTCAGCAGGCGTTGGAAATCAATCAGAAACTGACCAATTTTTATGTTGAAAACAGGAATTTTGATAAAGCCATTGAAGCCAAAAAAAGCGTCCTGAAAGAAGATTTTGTTAAAGAAAATTCTCAGGAGAAAGTCAACCAGATTCAGGAGCTGGCTGATATTTATATCAAGAAAAATGATCCCCGGGAAGCTGTGGCTCTTTTAAAAAATGCCTATGGAATTGCCCTGGAAAAAGGCCATACCATGGAAGCTCAGAAAAGTGTCAAGAAACTGGACAGCCTTTATAATATAGCAGGAAATACGGACGCATCGGTTTCGCTGTACAGAGATTTTCTCGGAAAGCTTCCGGATCTTGTATCCAAAGACAGAAGCCTTGTAGACAATAAAATACTGGAAGATACCGAACAGAGAATTTCCCAGTTGGAAAAAGAAAAAGAATTGAAAGATGCGCTCATCCGAAAGAAAAATGTATTTAATTACAGCCTGATCGGGGTTTTGGTTCTGTTAACCGGGCTGGTCATCTTTATTTTCAGAACGCTCAAGAAAGTTCAGATTAAAAACAAAAAAATAGCCTTACAATCGTTACGGCGTGAAATGAATCCGCATTTTATCTTTAACAGTTTAAACAGTGTCAATCATTTTATTGCAACGAATAACGAGTTGGAAGCTAACCAATATCTTACGAAATTCTCCAAACTGATGCGGGGCGTCATGGAAAACTCTGCCGAAGATTTTATTCCTTTTCAGCAGGAGCTGGATCTGCTTCAAAATTATCTGGCTTTAGAAAAAACACGTTTTGCCGATAAATTTGATTACGAAATTGAGGTAGACGAAAGCCTGAATATGCAAAGCCTCAAAGTTCCCGGAATGCTTATTCAGCCGTTCTTGGAAAATGCGGTATGGCACGGATTACGCTACAGAAGCGACAAAGGATTTTTGAAATTGAGTTTTACAAAAGAATCTCAGCATTTGAAAATCACCGTTGAAGATAACGGAATAGGCATTGAGGAAAGTAAAAAACAGAAAACCGAGCATCAGAAGACCAGAGAAGGCCGCGGAATGAAAAATACGCTGGAAAGAATCAGCCTGCTGAATGACCTTTACAAAAAAGAAATCACCTGTTCTATAAAAGATAAGGAAGACGGTGCCGGGGTTGTAGTGAATATAAAAATCAATCTTTTTTAAACCGTTTAGAAATGAGGAAATATATATTCATAGGGATGATGATCTTTTCATTTGCCGGTGTTTTGCAGGGGCAGGAAATCAACAGTGTCCGGTTTGAAAATATCATAAAAAGCTTAAAACTGGATAAAGTTAAAATTAAAGAAGAATTCTGTACAGAAAAGAAAATGCCGAATGCGGAAAATGCCTATATCGCTGTTCTGCCTATTTTACAAGGAAAAGAAGAAGAGGATTTTTTCGTGATCCGGAATTATATTGTGATCACAGATGAAAAGGGCGGAATTAAAAATCAGTATTTTGATCCGGTTGAAATTACTTCAGATGCAATTATGTTGAGAGGCTTAACGATTGATACTGGCCTGTACAACATTAGCAGCGAAATCCGTGCTTTTGGTTTGAAAGTGTACGTTCAAAACGGCAGCCAGCCCAATCCTTATTCTTCAGAAACGATCTCATTGTATTATCCTGCAGCGCAAACCCTTAAAAAAGTTTTAAATGAATTTGAATTAAGCCGTTACAGCGGAGAGTGGGATACTAGATGCACCGGTGAGTCCGATGATGATCATTCTGTAATTATGATGGACAAGACAAAAACGAATCATTTCACAGATCTTAAAATCAAAACCATTTCGGTCAACAGGAAAACCAAAGAAGTAAACGGAGACTGCAAAGAAAATGAAACCTCCAAAACCTCCTACCGCATCTTAAAATTTAAAAACGGCAAATACCTGTAACCCGCACCCCGTAACCCGTAACCCGCATCTCGAAACCCGCAACTAACAACTCACAACCTACCATCTAATCCCCCAAAAAATGAAAATAAAATCCGTAATCATAGACGATGAAATCATTGCAAGAGAGGTTCTCAGAAATTATATCACAAAATACTGCCCGCAGGTTGAAATAGTTGGAGAAGCAGAAAATATCAAAGAAGCCGTTCCTCTTATTGCTGAAGTGCAGCCGCAGCTTGTATTTCTGGATGTGGAAATGCCTTTCGGAAACGCTTTCGATGTGCTAGAGGCTACCAAAGACTTTTCCTATGAAACCATATTTATTACGGCGTTTTCCCAGTATTCCCTGCAGGCACTTAATAAATCTGCAAGTTATTATATTTTAAAACCAATTGATATTCATGAGCTTATTCTGGCGGTGAATAAGGTGGCGGAAAGCCTTGAAAGAAAAGAAGAGCTCAACCGGAATAAAATTCTTCTGGAAAACTTAAAACTTAAACCTGAAAAGCAACAGCTTATTTTACCTACACTTCAGGGATTTGATGTCGTAAAAACCGAAGATATCCTGAGATTGCAGGCCGACGGAAATTTCACCCAGGTTTATCTTACGGACGGATCAAAAAAAATGGTCTGCCGGTTCCTGAAGCATTTTGATGATTTACTGGAAAACCCTTTTGTAAGAGTTCACAGGTCCCATATCATCAATGCAGGATTTGTAAAATCTTACCATAAAAGTGGTACTGTAATGCTTTCGGATGATACGGAGATTGAAGTTTCCGGAAGTTTTAAAGATAATTTTCTGAAGGTCTTTTCCTAGAATTATTATTTTTAAACAGAGCTCAATGGAATATAAATAACCTGAGAGTTCAGGATAAGAGATTAAGATTAAAAGATGGAAGATGGAGGATGGAAGTTACTATTGGATGGTAAGTATTTAACAATTTCTTTTACATGTATTGAAGTCGTTTTAAAAATATTAATAAAATACCCCTGCATTTCTATCTTTGGACTTCAATAACTTCCATCTTCAAGCTTCTGACTTCCTTACCTCATGATAAAAACTGAAATGTCTTAACGCGAACTCAGGTTAAATAAAAGCCACCATTCAATTTAAATTAATAATTGAATGATGGTCTTTTTAAAACCTAAATTATAATGAGAATTCTGTTGAAACGGGAAAGATTTAGTACTGAAAATTTATAGTTCAGTTTGAAGAAATATAGTTTCTGCGAACATTCCTTCATCTATTCTTTGTACTTTCTTCTGAGACACCGATAGTATTTGTAGAGCCTGCCAAATTAATCTTTAATGAATTTTTGCTGCCCTAATGTACCTGCTTTATCATATAGCTTGATATAATAAACACCTTTATCCAGTTCGGAAACATGTATTTGCTTTTCTTTGCTATGCAGTACGTCTGTTTTTACGATTTGTCCCAAAGTGTTATAGATCTCATACTTGATATCACCACTCTTAATAGTATGCTCAATGGTAAAAGATTTTTTTACAGGATTAGGGTAAATTTTAAAATTTTCAGCCGCCTTCGTTTCATTGACACTAAGATTGCTGCCCTGGCCTGCTAAAATTGACTGATTAGCCGTGGAATTATAAGCGTAGGATTTCACGGTTAGACTTCTTGCGTTGCCTGTTTGCGAAAAATTCACTAAAATCCAGCCATAATAATTAACACCGTTCTTGATGAACCGTACACCAATGTATTTATCTCCCAGGCCCAAAAAATTGCTATCAGTTGTAGATTCTCCTATAAAAGGTTCAGGTTGTGAAGAACCCCATGTTTCAGTATTTCCAATAGTCTCGTTGGAAGAAAATGATTTTACAAATCTTCCTCCGAATGCATTAGTGGTTGTGCCTTTCAGTGCTATTGCGGAATTAAAATTTCCCGGAACCAAATGCATAAACCAGCCTTGAGGGCCCCAATCATCCCATCTATAACTGTATTCTCTCATTCCGTCGTTATCGAAATCTATACTGCAAAGCTGAAAACCGCTATCGCCGGCTGTCATAGTTGTGGTACAATCGGTAATGTCAGTATAAACGATTTGTGCATTAACATGAGCTAAAAGAGCGAAGAATAAGCTCAGTGAGAGTATCCTTTTCCTAAAGATTTTCCGGATTAAATCTGATAAATTGAAAAAAAGTAGAGTTTGTTTCATAATAAAATTGTTTTTGAATTGTTTTATAAATTTATATTAAATTATCTCATTTGTATATTAATAATTCAATAAAAATCAATATTTAACACAAATTAACATAAAAATAATGTTAAATTAAATTGAAATTCGCACAAGTAGCAATTCGTTGTTTTTCAGAATTTCTACGTCCCCAGTTACTTTGCACGAAAATTTTAACAAGCTAAAAAGTAAAGGGTTGAAAAAGCGAAGGAGCGAAATGGCAAAACATCAGACTTGTCAATCAGCTTATTACCTCATCTGCCTTTCTGTCCTTTCTCATTTTTGCATCTTAGCCTTTTCGCCATCTCAGCCATCTTCGCCTTTCAACCATTTTGCCCTTCTACATTTTTTAACTTCCTTTGCATGACAATTGATACGATATGGAAAAAGCAGTTCTGATCACCATCGGAGACGAGATCCTTTCCGGGAACACCGTGGATACTAATTCTAATTTTATTGCTACCGAACTTAAAAATATCGGGATACAGGTTACCCGGATTTTTACAATATCAGATGAAATTGATACCATTAAAGACACCTTAAAAACGGCTTTTGAATTGGGTGAACTAATCATAACCACCGGAGGCTTAGGCCCGACAAGAGATGATAAAACCAAAAAAGCACTGGCAGAGTTTTTCAATGATGAAATTGTATTGGATGAAGTCACATTCAACCATCTTAAAAAATATATGGAAAAGCGAGGCCGTCTGGATATTCTGGAAAGAAATAAAGAACAGGCTTTTGTGCCTTCCAGATCTCTTGTTTTTCAAAACCACTTTGGAACAGCTCCCTGCATGATGATGGAACAGAACGGAAAGCTGTGTTTCAGTCTTCCGGGGGTACCTTATGAAGTCAAACCTTTGATTAAACATCAGATTGTTCCTTATTTACAGGAAAAATTCAGTCTTAATTATATTCATACCCGGATTGTTTCCGTGGTGGGAATTCCTGAAAGTATTCTCGCAGACACCATTGAAGACTGGGAGCTTGCACTTCCCGGAAATTTCGCATTGTCTTATCTTCCGGTAGGCACCCGTGTAAAACTGAGATTAACGGCATCAGGAGATAACGAAGAAGCCCTGAAACTGCAGGCAGAAGATGAGGTTCAGAAGCTGCTTCCGCTGTTGGGAGATAAGGTTATTGCTGTATCTGAGGATAAAATAGAGAAAATTCTGGCAGAAATTCTTACCGAAAGAAAGCTGACTATTTCCACGGCAGAAAGCTGTACCGGAGGAGAACTGGCCAAAATGATCACTTCTAATCCCGGAAGCTCAGCCTATTTTATGGGAGGGATGGTAGCCTATGCTACGGAAAAGAAAATTGATATTCTGAAAGTTTCCAGAGCAACGGTAGAGCAGTTTACCGTCGTAAGTGAGCAGGTGGCAGCTGAAATGGCAGAAGGATGTCAGAAACTGTTTGATACAGATATTTCCTTGTCTACAACCGGCGTTGCGGGCCCGGGAAGGGGAGAGGACGGGAAAGAAGTGGGAACGGTTTTTTATACCATAAGAATTAAAGATCAGGAAGTTACTTCAAAACTGTATCTGCCTCATTTGGAAAGACTTGATTTTATGGATTTTGTTTCCCAGAAAGTTATTCAGGATGTGGTAAGCCTTCTGATAAATGCTTAAAATTCTTTTTGTTTTTTTAATTTTTTTTTAATTAAAACCAACACTGTTTTTCACACTTTTTGAGATCCATTCCATAAAATTTCAAAAAACGTGGAAAACTCAAAACAGATTTTTCAGACCGACAGCAAAAAACGCTGGAGAGGCGTGCAGTGGGGAACCCGTATTTTTATTTTCGTTGCAGTATTGCTTCTGCTTGCTTTAGGACTGATGATGAAGCTGGACAAAAGCCCGAAAATTCCTTTTAAAGAAGATTATAAAGCCGTAATTACAGCCAGTAAACCCTATCTTCAGGAAAATAAAATTTCGAAAGAATATAAAGGATTCAGAAGTTTTATTTCTGAGAAAAACATTCATACCAATCTTGCCAAAATTCAGGTAGCAAGAGCCGAAAGACTTAAAAACCAAAACAGCAGCTGGTCCCGGTTTCCGGGCGGCATACGTTCGGCATTCTATGTAGCATGGGATCCGCAGTCTCTGATGTCCCTCAAAAGAAATATCAGACATATCAATCTGGTGTTTCCGGAATGGTTTTTCCTGGATCCTAAAACCGGAGATTTAAAAACCAATATAGATCCGGAAGGCTATAAGGTCATTAAAAGAACCGGAGTCGCAGCCATGCCTATTTTAAGCAATAATTCAGACAGAGAATTCCGTTCTGAAGGACTGGGCAAAGTTTTGAAAGACCCGAACAGAAGAACACAGCTTATCCGGAAATTGGCACAGCAATGCCAGAAATTTCATTTTAAAGGAATTAATATTGACTTTGAAGATATGAACCTGGATTCTGATGAATATCTTGTTGCTTTTATGAAGGAGCTTTCAGAAACGTTCAAACAGAATAAATTGCTGGTGACTATGGACATCATGACGGATAACGACGATTATAATATCCAGAAACTGAATCCTTATGTAGATTATTTCATTCTCATGGCTTACGACGAATATGCCGTAGACAGCGATGCCGGACCTGTATCTTCCCAAAAGTGGATCGAAGCGCAAACTGAGAAGATAGTTAAGAAAACCACTCCGGAAAAAATCATTCTCGGACTTGCAGCTTACGGTTACGACTGGAGCAGGAACAAAGATGACAATACTTCTGTCACTTACATGCAGGCTATTACCAAAGCGAATGCAAGTAAGGCGGTGATGAACTTTGATGACAACACATTCAATTTAAATTATTCCTACACCGATTCTAAAAAAAATACCCACACGGTTTTTTTCAACGATGCAGCCTCCAATTTTAATACGATGCGGTTTTCCTCCGAATATCCGCTCGCCGGAACAGCCATCTGGAGACTCGGAAGTGAAGACAGCAGAATCTGGAATTTCTATGATAAAGATCTTACGCTGGTAGGCCTTTCCAAGCTTAATTTAAAAACGCTGGAAAATGTAAAAGGGCAGACTATGGTAGATTATATCGGAGACGGAGAAGTTCTGGATGTTCTGAATACACCTCACGACGGAAAAATTGCCCTCGAAATAGATCCCAAAGAAAAAATAATCACCGACGAGAATTATGTGACGTACCCAAGTTCGTACGAAGTGAAAAAATATGGAGAAGCTCCGCAAAAAGAACTGGTGCTTACTTTTGATGACGGGCCGGACGAAACCTACACACCGCAGATTTTAGATATTCTTTCAAAATACCACGTTCCCGCTGCGTTCTTCCTCGTAGGATTGAATGCAGAAAAGAATCTTCCTTTGGTTAAAAGGATTTTCCGGGAAGGTCATGAAATTGGAAACCATACCTTTACCCACGAAAATGTAGCCAGAGTAAGCCCGGCGAGAGCTCTTTTGGAAATGAAACTGACAAGGCTGCTAATAGAGTGTATCACAGGACACAGCACCATTCTGTTCAGAGCTCCTTATAATGCAGATTCCGAGCCTACCACTTCTGAAGAAATTATTCCCGTAGCTTTGGCCAGACAGCAAAATTATCTGGATATTGGTGAAAGCATCGATCCTGAGGACTGGCAGCCGGGAATAAAAGCCAATGAGATCATCAAACGGGTAATGGCAGGCATAAAACAGGAGCGAGGAAATATTATTCTTTTGCATGATGCAGGCGGAGATACCAGAGAAGAAACGGTAAAAGCACTTCAGTTTTTGATTCCGACCCTTCAGAAACAGGGATACCACTTTACAAACCTTTCCAGTATTCTGCATAAAAACAAAAATATACTGATGCCGGGAGTTCCTAAAACGAGATCCTATTATATTATGCAGCTCAATCTGGTACTGGCGACAGTTATTTACGGAGTAAGTCATTTTCTGGTCGCACTTTTCACGATTTTTATTGTTCTGGGGCTGTTCAGACTGGTAATCATGATGTATTGGGCTTTTAAAGAAAGAAGAAAAGAAAAAGGATCAGGAGAATTTCCTGTTCTGGAATCCTATCCGAAAGTATCCATCATTGTTCCGGCATACAATGAGGAGGTAAATATTGTATCCTCCCTGAATAATTTACTGAAACAGAATTATCCGAATTTTGATGTCATTATGATTGATGACGGAAGTAAGGATTCAACTTATGAAAAAACAAAAAATGCATTTCCGAACCATCCGAAACTTAAAGTTTTAACCCAATCAAACGGAGGAAAAGCCACAGCTCTGAACTATGGGATTTCACAGACCGATGCGGAATATGTAATCTGTATTGATGCAGATACAAAACTTCAGCAAAATGCCGTAAAATATCTGATGGCAAGGTTTTTAAACTCAAAGTCTGAAGAAAAGATCGCCGCCGTTGCCGGAAATGTGAAAGTAGGAAATACGGTGAACTGGCTCACCCGATGGCAGTCGATAGAATATACGACAAGTCAGAATTTCGACAGACTGGCTTACGCTCATATCAACGCTATTACAGTCATTCCCGGTGCTATAGGAGCATTCAAAAAGTCAGTGATTGCAGAAGCCGGAGGATATTCCACAGATACTCTTGCGGAAGACTGTGATATCACGGTGAAAATTTTAAGAGCCGGATATACGGTTGCCAATGAAAACAGAGCGGTTGCCGTAACGGAAGCCCCAGAAAGTGTAAAACAATTCTTAAAGCAGCGTTTCAGATGGACCTATGGAATTATGCAGATGTTCTGGAAACAGCGTCAGACCTTCCTGAACCCGAAATACAAAGGACTGGGACTTTGGGCAATGCCTAATATATTGCTTTTCCAGTATATTATTCCTTTCTTTTCACCTTTGGCTGATGTGATTATGTTTTTTGGAATTTTATCAGGAAACGGAGAGAAAATCTTCAGTTATTATCTGATATTCCTTCTGGTGGACGCTTCCCTGGCTTTGATGACATTTATTATGCAGCGGGAAAAACTGATTGGCTTGCTGTATATTATTCCGCAGCGTTTTGGGTACAGATGGCTCATGTATATTGTGTTATTCAGAAGTTTAAGAAAAGCGCTGAAAGGAGAAATGCAGTCCTGGGGATTTCTAAAAAGAACAGGAAATGTGAAAGAGATAGCCGCTTCCTGATATTTGTTTAAATTTGTTTTCTGTAAAAGTAACAAAGATTAAAAAGAACATACATATAGTATAAATTGTTATCATAATGAAAAAACTAACGCTTTCTTTGTTTTTATTGGCTGGCGTGTGCTCTCAAAATACAGTAAGTGCACAGACAAAAGCTACTAAAACAGCAGTAAACAGCACCGATAAAGGCTTAGACATCAGCCTTATGGATACTTCCGTACGTCCGCAGGACGATTTTTATAATTACGTAAGCGGAACGTGGATGAAGACGGCTAAAATTCCGTCCGATAAACCTACATGGGGAAGTTTCAACAAACTGGCAGAAGATACGGACAACAATTCCATGACTATTTTGAACTCTCTTCTGAAAGATAAATTTGCAGACGGAAGCGAAGGGAAAAAAATTCAGGATCTGTACGCATCGTATATGAACATGCAGAAAAGAAATGCAGACGGAATCAAACCTATCCAGGAAAACCTGAATAAAATTGACGCCATCAAAAACCTTGCTGATCTTCAGAATTACCTGATTTCTGTAACAAAAGACGGTGAAAATACGCTTTACGGATGGGGAATTGATGCAGATCTTAAAGACTCCAAAATGAATGCAGTGTATTTAGGAGATGCTTCTTTAGGATTAGGAAGAGACTACTATCAGAAAGTAAACGAAAAAAATACGGAAGCTATTGCTGAATATCAGAAATATGTAGCTTCTATGCTTAAAGAATTAGGCTATAAAAATGCTGATGCTGCGGCAAAAGGTATTGTAGACTATGAAAAAAGCATTGCTAAAACGTATCTGACGAATGAGCAGAGCCGTGACAATACGCTTCAGTACAACCCTCAGACTATGGCTGAGCTTTCAACCCTTGTAAAAGGAGTTGATATTCCTGCTTATCTTAAAAAAGTAGGGGTGAACACCGATAGAGTAATCATCGGAGAAATCGGGTATTACAAGAACTTCGATAAATTAGTGAATGCTCAGAATCTTCCTGTCATCAAGGATTATCTGAAATTCCACATGATCCACGGAAGCGCTTCTTATTTAAGCGAAAAACTGGGTGATATGAGATTTGCTTTCTACGGTAAATATCTGAGAGGCCAGCAGGAGCAGAGAGCATTGAACAAAAGAGGTTTCGAATTAATCAACGGTTCTCTTGGTGAAGCTTTCGGGAAATTATATGTTGAAAAATACTTCCCTGCTGAAGCAAAAGCACAGATGGTGGAGCTGATTGATTATTTGAAGAAAAGCTTCGCAGTTCACATCAATAACCTGGCGTGGATGTCTTCTACAACGAAAGAAAAGGCAATGACCAAACTGAACAAGTTTACGGTAAAAGTGGCTTATCCGGACAAGTGGAAAGACTATTCAAAATTAGAAATCATTCCTGAAGCTAAAGGAGGAACTTTATACAAAAACCTTCAGAATATCTCTGAATGGCAATACAATAAAGATATAGCTAAAATCGGTAAAGCTGTAGATAAAACAGAATGGGGAATGACTCCACAAACCGTAAATGCTTATTACAACCCGGTAAACAACGAAATCGTTTTCCCTGCTGCTATCCTTCAGCCGCCGTTCTTTAATCCTAAAGCGGATGCTGCTGTGAACTTTGGAGGAATCGGTGCTGTAATCGGACACGAAATGAGCCACGGTTTTGATGATTCAGGTGCTCAGTTTGATGCAGACGGAAACTTAGTAGACTGGTGGACGCCGGAAGATAAAGCCAACTTCGAAAAAGCAACAAAAGCATTGGCTGCTCAGTATGACAAATACGAGCCGGTAAAAGGAACTTTCGTCAACGGTACTTTCACCAACGGTGAAAATATTGCCGATTTAGGAGGTGTAAATATCGCTTACGATGCCCTTCAGATGTATTTAAAAGATAAAGGAAACCCAGGAAAAATCAGCGGATTCTCTCAGGATCAGAGATTCTTCCTAAGCTGGGCAACCGTTTGGAGAACTTTATCCAGTGAAAAATACATGGTGAACCAGGTGAAAACAGACCCGCATTCTCCGGGATATTTCAGAAGCTTCGGTCCGCTAATCAACGTAGACGCTTTCTATAAAGCATTCGACGTAAAACAGGGAGACAAATTGTACAAAACTCCTGCAGACAGAATCAAAATCTGGTAGTCATCAGATCGTCATACTCAAAAACCGTTCAGCAATGAGCGGTTTTTGTTTTGGTGGCGGGTTTTGGGTTTGAGAGTGGGAGAGTAAGAGGGTTTGAGCGTTATGAGTTTTGGGATGCGAGGTATGAGGTACAAGTTTTTGAGCTGCGAGATCCGGTTTGTGAGTTGGGTAGTCTGAAGTATTAAATATATAATAAACGCCAAATATCTGGCGGCTGAGGCCCTCGAAGCCACCAGTTCTAAAAATAAAACCCTATTTAAAATTAAATCCCACATCCCACACCTCGTATCCTGCAACTAGAAACTAGTAACCCGGATCTTGTAACTAGAAACTAGAAACTAGAAACTAGAAACTCGCATCCCGCAACCCGAACCCACTACCAATTCCTCATCATTTCTCAATTATCCTTAATCACTTATCACTAAAGTTTGTATATTTGGTAAGTTTGTACATAATCAAAATTTTTTTTAATGAAAAAGCTAAATATTGGAATACTTGCTCTTTCCGGCATTGTATTTTTAAACTCATGCGGAACAGCGAAAACTGCTGGTACAGAAACCAAAACAGATACTAAGGTTGCCATTGAAAAGCCTATGAAAGAAGAAGTGAAAGAGGAAGGAATCAATTTATCTTATATGGATAAAAATGTACGTCCGCAGGATGATTTTTTTAGCTATGTAAACGGAAATTGGGTGAAAACGACTCAAATCCCTTCGGATAAGGCTAGCTGGGGATCTTTCAATGCTTTGAGAGAGAATGTGGATGACGCTTCGCTGGATATCCTGAACAAAATTTTATCTGAAACTTATCCTGCAGGCTCAGAAGGACAGAAAATCCAGAATCTGTATGCTTCCTTCATGGATGTAAGCAAAAGAAATGCGGAAGGTCTAGCTCCTATCAAAGGTGATTTAGCAAAAATAGATGCCATTAAAAATCTGAATGATCTTCAGAAATACCTTCTTGAAGCCACGAAATTGGGCGACAATTCTTTCTATGGATGGAGAGTAGGTGCCGATATGAAGAATTCTAAGATGAATGCGGTATATCTGGGAGGTCCGGATCTGGGATTAGGCAGAGACTATTATCAGAAAGTAAATGACGCCAATACCAAAACTCTGGCAGAATATCAGTCTTATGTAGATAAATTATTCGGTGTTTTAGGATATAAAAATACGGCACAGGCTGCACAGAATGTAGTGACATTCGAAAAACAGCTTGCCAATTATCTGCTAACACTGGAGCAAAACAGAGACGCTAACCTGAGATACAACCCTAAAAATGTAAGCGAACTTTCAGGATTGGTTAAAAATGTTAATCTGGCTAAATACCTTCAGGATGCCGGTGTCAATACAGACAGAGTGATCATTGGTGAACTGAAATATTATCAGAATATGGATCAGTTTGTCACTGAAAAGAACCTTCCGTTGTTGAAAGATTATTTAAAATATCATTTAATCAACGGAAATGCCAGCAATCTTGATGATAAACTGGAGCAGATCAGATTTGATTTCTATTCAAAATACCTTCAGGGGCAAAAAGAGCAGCGTCCGATGGACAAAAGAGGACTTACGCTTGTGAACGGAGTTCTGGGTGAAGCTTTCGGGAAACTATATGTTGAAAAATACTTCACGCCTGAAGCAAAAGCTCAGATGGAAACGTATATTGATTACCTTCTGAAATCATTCAAAAAACATATCGCTGATATGGACTGGATGTCTCCGGCCACTAAAGTCAAAGCACAGGAAAAGCTTTCTAAATTTACCGTAAAGATTGCTTATCCGGATAAATGGAAAGACTATACTCAGTTGAAAGTAGGTGCTCCAAAAGAAGGCGCTACATTATATTCCAATCTTCAGAATGTAGCGGCTTGGCAGTATCAGAAAAATCTGGATAAAGTAGGAAAACCGGTAGATAAAACAGAATGGGGAATGACGCCGCAAACTGTGAACGCTTATTACAGCGGATCAAACAATGAAATCGTTTTCCCTGCGGCTATTCTTCAACCCCCTTTCTATAATCCTAAAGCGGATGCAGCCGTTAACTTTGGAGGAATTGGAGCCGTAATCGGACACGAAATTTCTCACGGATTCGATGACAGTGGTTCTCGTTTCGACGGAGACGGAAACTTAAATAACTGGTGGACAGATGAAGACCGTAAAAACTTTGATGCGAAAGTGGCACAACTGGCGGCTCAGTACAGCGCTTACGAACCTGTAAAAGGAAGCTTTGTCAACGGTAAATTCACAAGTGGTGAAAATATCGGGGATCTTGGTGGAGTAGCGGTAGCTTATGATGCATTGCAGATGTATTTGAAAGATAAAGGAAATCCGGGAAAAATAAGCGGGTTTACGCAGGATCAGAGGTTCTTTATGAGCTGGGCAACCGTGTGGAGAACCAAGTCTACCGATCAGTACATGATCAATCAGGTAAAGACAGATCCGCACTCTCCGGGTGTATTCAGAGCATTCGGCCCGTTGGTTAATCAGGATGCATTCAACAAAGCTTTTGATATCAAACCTGGCGACAAAATGTACAAAGCGCCTCAGGATAGAATAAAAATCTGGTAGAACAGCCAAAAAAATAAAAAGAAAAGAATCCATCTCACATTTCGCTGAGGTGGATTCTCTTTTTAATAGGCTTTCTTATAATTGCGGAGAACAAAATTGATCCCGGTTTCTATAATGTCTCCCATAGTTTTGCAATACTTGAAATTGACATCGTAGGTGAGTTTTCGCAAAGCTGTTTTTAGCTCTGTTACATGGGCTTCCGGTGCAATATTTTCTTTTTTCATAATGGAAATAAGTTCATCGAACCTGTTTTTGCTGCTGGTTACCCTTTTTACAATCTGTGAACGTACTTCTTTACGGTATTGTTCAATAGAATTAGGCTTCAGTTTTTCCAGTACCATATTCACCATCACGTTGTTTTCTTTGAAATATTGGGGAAGATAAACTTTCAGATTTCCTTCATAACTCTGCTGATCAAAATCAATAGGACGGATTCTGTAAATAACCTGATCGAAATCGTGTATGGGAATAATCACATAGTTGTAGGAGCGCATGTCTCCAAGCAGTCCGATAAGGCAGCGTTCATTGAATTTTACAAACTCCTTGGAAATTTGTGCCTTTTCCGATTCCGTGCAGTTGTGTAAATGTTTCTGAATAAAGACGTCTCCGGGAATTCCCAAGATATGTTCTTCTATCAGGGTGTTTTTATAAATTAAAAAATTGATCCTGTTGGGCGAAAGCAGGTCTTCGATTTCCAGTCCGTAAATCCGTGATGCATCGGCCTGTTTTATATAAAAATTAGTATAATTATCGTTCAGGATATTTCTTACCCGGATTCGGAAAGGTTTAGAATTTCCGAAGGTACAGAAGTCTATTGTGTCTACTTTCAGATAGGGTAAAGTGGCTTCATCTCCGTCGGAATGAAGAAGAGTGTAAATCTTATTTAAATTAGCCTCTATTTCTCTGAACTCATGTTCAGGATACAATACCCCGAGCCACAAAGTATCTTTGCCCTCCTTATCCAGAATATTCACACTGTCGCTGAATCTGAGCAGATCTTCATACAGAAACTGAATTTTGGTCGTTCTGTTATGTTTTTCCAGATATTGCTCCAATGCTTCGGAAACAGGATATATTGGTTTTCTGAACGCGATCTTTACATCTTTCATTATTCCGTTTACTTTATTTAAATATAAAAAATATTTTTCTTCATACCGGAGAAATTCTTTTTTAACTTGAGCTTGGGATAGAAAGGTTTCAGAGTTCCAGGTTGAGGCAAAGGCTGAGATTGAGAAAGATCAATGGTCAATTTTGCTGGGCAAGTGAATGGTGAATGGAAATTAAAGATTTCAGACATTAGATTTTGGATAGAATAGACTGCTTCTGGTGACTTCGGGAGCCTCAGTCACCAGATATTGGTCGGCTCATTTAATACTTCCGCATCCCGCACCACACACACCCACACCCGAAACCCGCATCCCAAAACTCATAACGCTCAAACCCTCTTACTCTCCCTCTCTCAAACCCGAATCCCGCACCCCGAAACTCGCATTCTGCATCATAAAACCCCATACCTCGTAACTTTCTTACGGCAACAAAATACCCTCGGATTTTATTTTACATCTCCGTGTTTTGTTTATTTATTTTTTCATAGTTTAGTGATATCGTAAAGTGATGATTTTACGTTATATATATTATGGGTTAAATTAAATATTTCAAGAAAAATCTTGACAAAATTTTGTATGTTACAGTTTTTTTTTAAATTTAAACATTGGATTGGTAATTTATTCGATTCGTCGGTAAATTACTCAAAGACAGATCCAAACCAAAATCATAAATCTCAAAATAATAATAATATGGCAATGTTTAATTATGGTGTTGGCGGAAACGAAGTAAAAGTAGACGCTAATGAAGCTATCCAGGAAATCCAGGAAAACAAATCCCTGATAGTGAGCCAGCTTACCACAGAAGAATCTTATACCCCTGAAATAGTAACAGGACTAAAGTCGGTAGACGACGTTTTCAGACATTTTCAGCCTTCTGTAGCAGTACAGCACGAAACGGAAGATGGAGCTATAGTGGAAGAAGAATTCCGTTTTCAGAATCTTGCAGACTTTACCCCAAAAAATCTTACCCAGAAATCAGAGTATTTACAGCAGCTTAGCGTAGAGCAGGAGCAGTACAACAAAATTGTACGTCAGCTGAAAACCAATAAGATTCTGCGTAATATGCTTGAGAATGATCAGACCAGAGCTGCATTCATCGAAGTACTGAAAGATGTGGCACAAGAACTTGAAAAATAATCATTTACACTAAATCAAATCATGGATAGCAAATTACAGGCACAAGAAAGCCAACAGCAGGGTCAGCAGCAACACGCAGGACAACCGAAAGGGAATCCGCTTGCTGAGCTAAATAAAATGGGAGGTTTTGGCTTTGTTGAATCCGTTGTAGACGGTATCGCCAATATGAACCCGACAAGAAAAGCCAGGAAAGAAATTTTCCTGACAGACAATAATAAATCTGATGAAAGAAAAGAACTCCTTCAGAAAATCAACCTTTGGGTAAGCCTTCTGGAAGGAAACGAATCTGCAGATAAAATGGCAGATACCTGTAAAAACAAAGCACAGGCAGCTGATCAGAATTTAAAAACCAATTTGAAAAATGCACTGGATTCAGTACGTATGTTGGAAACCAACTACAGAACTGTAGCCCAATTCTATAAAAACACAGAATTGGATAAAGTGGATAATGTAAGTATCGTGAATGCAAGCTTGGAGCAGGTTTCAGATCTTGATAACCCTTTATTCATTGATGCCATTTCTGAAGAATTCAAAAATTATTACGACCGTTTGGATCTTAGAGACAACTATTCTATCCTGGCTATACCTGGATATTTAGGGTCAAATAAGGTTATTGAAAAATGGGCAAAAATCTGTAACGAGAACAAAGTAATGATGGTTACCGATTTTGCTAATCTTGATAAGCCGGATGATGTGGTAGATTTATTCCACTCAGCCAATCTTACTGGAGGAGAGCTTCACAGAAGTAACGTTATTATGACGTGTAACTGGCTTGTGGGAAGAGGAAAAGCAGAAGAAGTAGGAGAAGAGGAAAACGTAGAGCTTCCACCTTCCACTTCATTGGCCGGAAAAATTCACAAAACCTTGATGTCTCAGGTAGCAGCAGGTAAAAAACACGGAAATATCAACGAAGTAGATGCCGTAAAATTCGAATTGAAGAAAAGTGAAATTTCTCAGTTGGAAAAAATGGGTCTTGTTCCGATGGTTAATGAGTACGGGAAAATCATGGCATTCTCTGCAAAAACATTGTTTACAGGAGACAATATCGGGCTTCAGACTTACTCTGTAGTTCGTGTATTCGACTATGTAACTAAAGTTTTACTGGACTTCCTGAACAGAAGAGCTTTCGAAAACTGGAATGCAAAAAATGAAGATGATCTTAGAAGACAGATCGTTACATTCCTGGATAATATCAAAGGCCCGGATAAATTGATTGAAAAATTCAAAATTGTTCGTTTCGAGCAAGATAGAGTGAATAAAGACAGAGTATGGCTTGATATCCGTATGACCCCTTATTTCCCTACAAAAAGTTTCGTTATTAAATTAGACGGACACAAAGGAGATGATGGCAACGAATGGGATGCACAATATACTCAGGAATAATAAAAATTCAACTTTTAATAAAAAAACCGATGCATTTTTTACATCGGTTTTTTACTGCCAATTCATATGAAAATTAATGTGATCAAAAAAAAGTTAAGCTTCTTTCTCCCTATATTCATGTTGATGGTATTAGCTGCGTGCGAAAAAAAATACCAGAAGCCTGATCATTATGAGGTAGATCTTTTTGAAGATGAACGCCAGCAGGGGAAAGCTTATATCATGGACGAAGAAGAGTGCTTTGACGGCAGCGAGCTCGTTATCGCAAGTTCAAATGTAAAACTGGCCGACAGTTCCAGAGGAAGAGGAAAATCATTTTTTCTGTATAAAGTGAGATCCGGAAAAGTCCTTAAAACAGTCAGAGATTCAGTAGTAGACTATCCTTTTATGTTTCTCTCGCAGCAGAGACTCAAGCTTAAAAGCGATTCCATCTATCTTTATCTGAAAAAACTGGAAGGATACCGCCTTATTGCTCCGGAAAGAAATCTTAAATATGAATGGCTGAAGGCCGCTCCGGTATATTCTGTAAAAAAAGATAAATAGTTTTATCTTTGCAGAGAAGAATTAAACGTCTGTAAATTCAGATGCTTCGACTCCGCTCAGCATGATGTTTCTAACACTTTAGGGTACAATGTCATGCTGAGCGGAGTCGAAGCATCTATAATGAAGAAGAAACCTTTGGAAAAATTAGAAAACGATAACTTCAGACCTATAGGAAACAAGCTCCTCAGCTGGTACGGAAAAAATGCAAGAGATCTGCCCTTCAGACAGACCAAAGACCCTTATAAAATCTGGATCTGTGAAATTGTATTTCAGCAGACAAGAATCAGTCAGGGACTGAACCACTATAATAATTTCATTAAAAGATTTCCGGATGTAAAGACTTTGGCCGAAGCTGAAGAAAATGAAGTATTGCTTTATTGGAAAGGCCTCGGATATTATTCCAGAGCCATCAATATTCATAAAGCTTCACAGCAGATTATGAATGAATATCACGGGACATTTCCTTCTGAATATGAAGAAATTTTAAAGCTTAAAGGAGTAGGGAAATATACCGCTGCTGCCGTTTCAAGTATATGTTTCGGAGCCAGAATGCCCGCTGTTGACGGTAATTTTTACCGTGTTCTGAGCCGTATTTTTGCAGATGATTTTGATATCTCCAGTTCAAAAGCTTTCTCATACTTTTCTCAGCTCGCAGAATTGATTCTACCTGACAATGTAGGAGATTTTAATCAGGCGATGATGGATCTCGGTTCAGAGATCTGTAAACCTAAGAACCCTGTCTGTGGAGAATGCCCGGTTAATGATGACTGCCTTGCGTTTTCTCTTGAAAAGACATCCGATTATCCTGTTAAAACCAAAAAAGTTAAAACAGAAGATCTTGCATTGAAATATTATTTCGTGCACAGGAACGGACAGTTCTTGATTCAGCAGAGGAAGGATGATTTTATCTGGAAGAAACTCTTTGAATTTCCGCCTGCCATTTCTTCAGATCTGGAGCCCTTTATCAGGAATGTGAAAACCATCACCCATAAGCTTACCCATAAGAATCTCACGATTGAAATTTCAAATGTTGAGGTTCTTTCAGAAGCAGCCTGGGACAGCTTTATCGCACAAAATCAGTACATCATTACCAATTTTGAAGACTCTCACGATAAATCTTTTCCCAAGCCTTTGGAAAACTACATTCAAAACTCACTGAAAGACTGAAATTTGTCTCCCAAAATCTAAAATCTAATTTGTACTTTTGCAAAATGATAAAAAACGTCATTTTTATTTTTGTATCGCTGCTTTTAATTTCGTGCGGAAAAGATCATGTTCCAAAACCTTATGGGGAACTCCGCCTTGAGTATCCGGCACCGAAATATCAGAAGTTTGAAAATAACTGTGCCTATACTTTTGAATATTCAGATTTTGCAACCATTACAGATGCCAAAAGGCCTTGTTGGTACTATTTGAATTATCCCAAAATGAAAGCCAAGGTTTTTGTAACCTATTACCCGATACAGAATGATTTTGCAGATCACATCAAAGAAGCCGAAAAAATGGTATACGAGCATACCATTAAAGCCAGCTCCATAGATACCAAATCTTTTGAATACCCTGATAAAAAGGTATACGGAAACTTCTATGAACTCAAAGGCCAGAGTGCTTCCAATCTTCAGTTTTACGTTACAGACAGTACGAAACATTTCGTCACTGCTTATTTATACTTTAATACAAGACCGAAACCGGACTCTTTGGCCCCGGCAGTGAACTATATCAAAAATGATATGAAACATATGCTGGATACCTTTGAATGGAAAAAATAATTGACTTTAAAATACATTGAAAAATATATGAAACTTTTAGTTGTAGGAAGTGTTGCATTCGATGCAATCGAAACGCCGTTTGGTAAAACTGATAAAATTTTAGGAGGAGCTGCTACTTATATTAGCATTACTTCATCTATTTTAGGCGTTAAATCTGGTATTGTTTCTGTTGTAGGAGGAGATTTCCCGCAGGAGCACCTTGATATGTTCACAGACAGAGACGTAAATATTGAAGGAATAGAAATCGTAAAAGAAGGAAAAACGTTCTTCTGGTCCGGAAAATACCACAACGATCTGAATACCAGAGATACTTTGGCTACTGAAGTGAATGTTTTAGAGAACTTCGATCCAAAAATTCCTGATTCTATGCAGGATGCAGAGATTCTTCTTCTTGGAAACCTACACCCGGGCGTTCAGCTTTCCGTACTTGAAAAAATGAACAAGCGTCCTAAATTGGTGATCCTTGATACGATGAACTTCTGGATGGATTCTGCTTTGGATATTCTGATGGATATGATTGCTAAAACAGATGTTATTACCATCAATGATGAAGAAGCTAGACAGCTTTCCGGAGAATATTCTCTTGTAAAAGCAGCTAAGAAGATTCATACGATGGGACCGGATTATGTGATCATCAAAAAAGGAGAACATGGAGCGCTTCTTTTCCACGACAATAAAGTATTTGCGATTCCTGCGCTTCCACTGGAAGATGTTTTCGATCCAACCGGTGCGGGAGATACATTTGCAGGAGGTTTTGCAGCTTATCTTGCTAAAAAAGGAAAATTTGATTTCGATACCATGAAGTCTGCTTTGATCGTAGGTTCAGCTATGGCTTCTTTCACCGTTGAAAAATTCGGAACAGAAAGAATTGAAGAAGTAAATGAATCTGATATGTTCAGCAGATTGAAACAATTCAAAGAATTAACAACATTCGATGTTGAACTGCAATAAATAAGTCTTTTTAAGAAATATTTATAATAAAAAATAGAGACTAATTCGTTAAGAATTCTAAATTTGCAACTTGTTTAAAATAGTAAAATGACAAATAAACTAAAAATCACTTTTCTTCTTGGGATTTTCATGATGATATTCTCTTCAAACATGAAGGCTCAGCTAAAACCAGGGGAATTAGTGGATGGTATTGCTGCTGTAATCGGTGATGAAATTGTTTTGGAATCAGATGTGAATGAGCAGATGAACTATGCCAAACAACAGGGTGCTTCTGAGACTGATAAATGTGAATTCCTTGAAAATCTTATCAGTAATAAGCTTCTGGTATATGAAGCCAAAAAAGATACATTAATTGAAAACCGTTCTGCTGCTATTAAAGAGCAGGCGAATGCAAAATACCGTCAGTTACTTGGTCAGTTCCCGGATGAAAAAACAATGCTTGCCGCATATAAATTCAGAAACGGATTTGAAATGAAAAATGCTATCGAAAAGATAGATATTGACCAATACTACGGACAGGCAAAATATCAGCGTATCACTGAAAAGGCAGACGTAACGCCAAATGAGGTGACGGATTTCTACAACCTTTATAAAATGCAGCTTCCGGAAGTGAAGGATGAGGTATCTTTAGCTCAGATTATGATGTATCCTAAGCTTACAGAAGCTCATAAGGAAGATCTGATCAAAAGATTAAAGAAAATCAAACAGGATATTGCAGGCGGAGAAACTTTCGAAAGCCAGGCAAGGATTTATTCTGAAGATGAAGGATCTGCTGCGAACGGAGGACTGTATAAAAACATTTACAAAGGACAGATGGTGAAACCGTTTGAAGCGGCTGCACTGAACCTTCAGGAAAATGAAATCTCAGATCCTATTGAGTCAGAATTCGGGTATCATATTATACAGCTGATCAAGAAATCAGGGAAAGTATATGATGCAAGACACATTTTGCTGAAAGCTACTCCTACTGATGAGGAAATTAAAATGGCAAAAGCAAAACTAGACAGTATCAAAGGCCTTATTGTAGCTGGAAAAATGACTTTTAAAGATGCAGCTTTTAAATTCTCAGACGATAAGAGAACGAAGTTCAACGCCGGACTTATTCCCGGAGCAGACGGTTCTGATAAAATTGAAAGAGAAAGCATCCCGGGAGCAATCAGCTACGAGCTTGCCGGCTTAAATAAAGGTGATATTACGGCTCCTTTTGAAGACGACGATAATAAGAGAAAAGTAGTAAAGATCATCAAACAGGAAGATGTTATCCCTGCTCACCAGATCACTCTGGAAACAGATTATAACAGAATCAAGCAGATGGCCCTCAATAAAAAGCGAAATGAAATGATTGAGAAGTTTGTCAACTCCAAACTACCGACAACTTTCATATCCATTGACGGACGCTATGACAACTGTAAGTTCAAAGCCAACTGGAAAAAAGATTCAGTTAAAAAATAAATATCAAACCTTCAGAAATTCTGAAGGTTTTTTTGTGAATGCATTCCAAAAAAATATATATTTAAAAGATAAATTTAAAGCAATGGATAATCATTTTTACGTACAAAAATTCCAGGAAGCTGTTGATACTATTTCCCTTAAAGAATTTACACATGCAGGTCTAAAATTCTCCGTAGACTTCATTCTTGAATCCATCGCTTTGAAAATATACAAGCCGGAATGGTCCAGTAATATGGAATCTCCCATAGATGCTCCCGGAAGAATTTTTTTCTCCGTCTGGGTGAATGAAAAATCGGTGGAACAGAAAAAAGTATATTACAATATCCACGCATTGAAACTGAGAAATATTAAAGGCTATACAATACAGGCCCGGAGCTTTGCAGATGATTTTAGGAAACGATTCGAGGAAGACTGTCAGAATTGGGAGAATGTTAGTGTAAAATATGGACCTCTGACTCTTATGGAAGGCTGGATTGAATTGAATCCTGATCATTTAGTGAAGGATCTGCATTTTTTAGCAGAAAAGTTTTTAAATCTGAGCCCGGTGATTGATGAGATACTCACTTCTTATCGCTCGAAAATATAGTGTATATCAGGTTTTTTATCTATTTTTAATGACTGAGAACCATTGTTTTTAGTATTTTTACGCATGAGCAATTTCATAGATTTTAATTCAGCAAAAAAACTTCATGAAATGAAGACAGATCAAAACAGAATTACAGAACTTTTTAACATACAATATCCCATTATTCAGGCCGGAATGATCTGGCATTCAGGATGGAGACTGGCTTCTGCGGTTTCTAACTGCGGAGGGCTGGGAATTATCGGGGCGGGAAGCATGTATCCTGATATCCTTAGAGAAAATATCCAAAAATGTAAACTGGCAACGGATAAACCGTTTGGCGTGAATGTTCCGATGCTTTATCCTAATCTTGAAGAAATCATCCAGATTATCCTGGAGGAAGGAGTGAAGATTGTTTTTACTTCCGCCGGAAATCCAAAAACGTATACAGAAACACTTCAGAAGGAAGGAATAAAAGTGGCCCACGTGGTTTCTTCCACCAAATTTGCTGTAAAATGTGAAGAGGCCGGAGTAGATGCTATTGTTGCTGAAGGCTTTGAGGCCGGAGGACACAACGGAAGAGACGAAACAACTACTTTCTGTCTGATCCCGAATGTCAAAAAACACATCTCTAAACCATTGATTGCTGCCGGAGGAATTGCGTTGGGTTCACAGATGAAAGCCGCCATGATGTTAGGAGCAGATGGTGTGCAGATAGGCTCACGTTTTGCTGCTACCGTTGAAGCAAGTGCCCATGAAAACTGGAAAAAGAAAATTACGGAGCTTAACGAGGGAGATACTCATCTTACATTAAAAGAACTGGCACCGGTAAGAATGGTTAAAAATAAATTCTTTGGCGAGCTGGAAGAGATTTATCAGTCGGGAAGAGATAAAGAAGCATTGATAGCCTCTCTGGGAAGAGCCAGAGCAAAGCGCGGAATGTTTGAAGGAGATATGGAAGACGGCGAACTGGAAATAGGTCAGGTTTCCGCTTTAATTGATGAAATTTTACCGGTAGAAACGGTATTCCGAAATCTGCTGAAAGAGTTTGAAGAAACCAAAATACCTTTTTTATAGCATAAAAGGAACCTCAGTAGATGCTGAGGTTCTTTCTTTTTAAACATTCAGTTAAGTGAGTAATTATCCCAATGATATAATGATGCAGAATAACTTAATAACGATTAATAACCAGACCCTTTATATTGAATATGTTCACCGGTTTGAAGGCAGACCGACCCTTGTTTTTCTTCATGATTCCTTAGGCAGCGCACAGCTTTGGAGAGATTTTCCTTCCAGACTGGCTGAAGCTACAGGGTGCAATATTCTCCTCTATGACAGATTAGGTTACGGAAAATCCTATCCGATGCCTACTCATATAAGACCCGTTAATTATATGGAACTGGAAGCAGATCTGTTAAACGATCTTCTTGCAGAATTGAATATCAATCATGCAATTCTGTTCGGACATAGTGACGGCGGAACCATTGCACTGATTACCGCAGCTAAATATCCGGAAAAAGTACAGGCTTTGATCTGCGAAGCGGGACATATTTTTGTAGAAGAGGTCACATTAAAAGGAGTGTATGATGCCTGGGAAGCTTACAAAACAACCAATCTTCCCGAACGCCTGCAAAAATACCACGGAGACAAAGTAGAAATGTTGTTCAGAGCCTGGACAGAAACCTGGACCCGCGAAGACTACAGAAACTGGAATATTGAATACCTTTTAAAAGACATTCAGTGCCCTTTGCTTTTCATTCAGGGAGAAGACGATGAATACGGAACAATGGATCAGGTTGAAAAAACAATTACCCAAGTAAATGGAACAGCCGAAAAATATATAATTCCCGAAATTGGGCATACGCCGCATAAGGAAGTGCCGGAGCTGGTTCTCACAAAAGCATCAGAGTTTATCCGTTTAAATAGTTGATGACAAAAAATAAGGATCCTGAAATGAGGTCATTTGTACATAAAGTGAGTGTAATAGAATCCTCTATACAATTTTGTACACAAATGAAGCTGTGACTTTAGGTTGACAGCTTTTTTTGTATGCTTTTATACCATTTATGTTTTTCTTATGATCCATTTTTAATGGAAATAAAAAAAGGAAGAATTAATAACCGGAAATAAATTTTTAATTATTCTCTGAGTTTTTTTCTCAGAGATAGTATAGTAAATTTCTACTTCTGTTACAGGACTTATTACACAAAATATACAATCTAAATCACATTGAAATACTCTAGTGATCTTTATTCTTGAATCATCAGTAAAGAGATTTCCAAACAGTTCCAATGTATTGAATGTGGTGTATTGGTCTAGTGAAATGGATGTTTTTCATGACGGGGGATGCAATTTTTTTTGCATCTCCTTTTTTAATTACAAAATTCTAAGTTCTTCAACAATATTTTCCTTAGCCTGAAACTCATATTGATCCCTGAACTCTTTAGTTTTAAAAATGCTTTCAAGCTCGAGAAAATGTTTGAGCACCTTTCTTCTGCCGGGTTTATAGAGCAAATCCGGATAAATGGAGTATTCCTTTCTGATCTTCCGGGTATAGTCCAGATAGAGTTCCGGATCTTTTCCAAGAATAGAAAGATCGGCATCCAGAAGATAATTGGTATCGGAATCATTGGAATGGAGGTGCGATTTTGTAGCTAAAATCTGTAATGATATTTTTGAGATTATATCCTGATGTAGACCCAGTTTTTGAAGTCTTTCGGCAGCATATAAAGCACTTTTTTCTTCATTGGATTTTGAAGTGGCATCATAAATAACATCATGATAAAACACGGAAAAAGAAACAGCCATGAAATCCTGAATGTTGCTTTTTACCTTTTCCAGTTCCAGAAACATATTTTCCAGATGAAAAAGGTTATGATAATGCCTGCCTTTTTCGGAATATTTAGTTTCAATTTCCTCCCAGAAGCTGTTGATCAGATCCTGATCCGATGTCAAATCAAAACAGAGATCTTTGAATTTTTCCTTTAAATACATAACTGCTGAAAATAAAAAAGGAACTTTTAAAAAGTTCCTTGATTTGCTTCCAGTACAGCTTTCAGTTCAGCCCAGCCTCCGCCGTTATAGCCGTCTTTTAAGCCTTGACTGTTAAGATATTCTAATGCTTTTCCGCTTCTGTTTCCACTTCTGCAAAACAGGATTACTGGTTTTTCAACAGATAGAATTTCTTCCTTTCTGTCTTCCACTTCACCCAGAGGAATATTTTGGGCTCCGTCTATATTTCCGTCCATTTCAAGCTCCATTGGCTCACGAACATCAATTAATTCATAGTTTCCTGATTGTATAACTTCTATTAAAGACATAACTGTTTAATTTTAGATTAAAAAAGTAAGAACGAAAATACGCAATTTTTTTCTGAAAAACTCCTTATCAAAATTTAAATTTTCCACAAAAAATCCTAAAAATTCCTCAATAATTGGAAAGCAAAAGATTAGTAAATTAATCTTAATTTTGCAAAGTGAAAATCCTTAATTCCGGTGCCGAAAAAAACTCTCAGTTAATCAAGTCCAAAGCAGAACGTTTTGGATTTCAGAGCTGCGGTATATCCAAAGCGGAATTTTTAGAAGAAGATGCTCCGAATCTTGAAAAATGGCTTAAAAATAACTTCCATGGAGAAATGAAGTACATGGAAAACCATTTCGATAAAAGATTAGATCCCAGGCTGCTTGTAGAAGGTTCTAAATCGGTTATTTCACTTTCCTATAATTATTTTCCGGAAGAGAAAATTTCTGCTTTGGAAAACTATAAAATATCAAAATACGCCTATGCGGAAGACTACCATGAGGTGGTAAAAGAAATCCTCCGTGAAATGGTGGCAGAACTTCAGGAAGAGATAGGAGAGTTCGGATTCCGGGTTTTTGTGGATTCTGCCCCTGTTTTGGAACGCAGTTGGGCTAGAAAATCAGGTATAGGCTGGGTAGGGAAAAATGCCAATCTCATTACCAAACAGAATGGTTCGTTTTACTTTTTAGCCGAAATCATTTGTGATCTGGAGCTCATTCCTGATCATGCAACGACAGATCATTGCGGAACCTGCAGAAAATGTATTGATGCCTGTCCTACTGATGCCATTGTTTCAGAAAAGATTATCGACGGAAGCCGTTGTATTTCTTACGCGACGATAGAGCTCAAAAATGAAATTCCGGATCATTTTAAAAACAGGATGGAAGACTGGATGTTTGGATGTGATATCTGTCAGGATGTATGTCCCTGGAACAGATTCTCAGCTCCTAATCTTCAGAGCCGTTTTGCTCCGAATGAATCACTGAAAAATTTCAAAAAAGAAGAATGGCGGGAAATTACTCAGGAGATATTCTCAGAAATTTTTAGAAAATCCCCCGTAAAAAGAACAAAATTTGCAGGATTGAAGCGGAATATTGAATTCCTGGAACGTTCTTCAGATGTTGATTAATGGTTGCGGGTTTCGAGGTGCGGGCTACTGGTTATGGGTTTTGGGTTGGGAGTTCCGTGATTGGAATAGTTCTAATTTTTTTTAATTCAAAATTCAAAATCAAATATCAAGGCTCAATTTTGCTCCGCAAGTCAATAGTCAATTGGTTATGACCGATCAATTAACAATTCACACATTCACCATTTCACAAATTCATCCATCTTCTATCCTAAATTTTTGGTGACAAATCCTCATCTGGAATTTTTAGGTTCCAAAACTCTGGAGGATAATCGACCACCCCTTATACAATCAGTGTTAGGGAGGATAAGATCTAAAAAAATAAGAACAGTCGGAAAGCTTTTCCTAAAAAGAAAATTGACTTTCAGGAGACCAATGTCCCACAGAAAATCAACGTTTTTTTTGTACTCTTTTTGGAGCTGTTTTCACTCTTACTTTAAATCTCTTTTGTGATTTTGTATTTTTACGCATATTGGTGAATATTTCGTAACTAAATTTAATCATTTTTTCGATTAAAACAAATACTTTTACAGGAAATTGAAGATTAAATTTTATTAAGACATGACGGTGAAAATAATAGTATTATATGTTCTCAAAACTTTAGGAGCTATTTTGGGAATTGTGGCGCTCTATGTGATTTTAGGGCTTGTATTGCCACTTATAGAAGTTTCAGGAGAAGAAGACGGGCAGCCGAAAGATATTCCCATTTATATTTATACCAACGGAGTGCATACAGATATTGTAATGCCCGTGAAAAACGATCTTTTCGACTGGAGTACGAAAGTTCCTTTTTCCAATACCAAATCAAAAAGTACAGATTATAATTATATAGGAATTGGCTGGGGCGACAAAGGTTTCTATCTTGATACCCCAACATGGGCGGATCTGAAATTTTCTACGGCATTCAAAGCGGCATTCTGGCTGAGTGATTCGGCGATGCACTGTACGTATTATAAAACCATGAAAGAAGGCGAGGACTGCAAAAAAATAATGATCAGCAGAAACCAGTATACCAGTCTGGTGAAATTTGTTGAAGATAAATTTGATAAAGATTCCAAAGGAAATTTCATCCTGATTCCTACCGATGCCGTATACGACGTAAACGATGCATTTTATGATGCCAAAGGAAAATACAGCTTCCTGAATACCTGTAATACCTGGGCCAATGATGCACTGAAAGCAGCAGGACAGAAAGCAGCCTTATGGACACCTTCGGATTTTGGAATTTTCAGACATTATAAATAAGTCGCAATGAGGATTTTCACCGCAATTCTGGCCGCTCATCTTATATTTTCCTGTACCAATGAACCTAAAGAGAACCGCCGTATTACAACTGATCCTGCCATCGTAACTGAAAAGAAGCCTCAGGAAGACCTCACTGAAATTACAGAAAAAGCAGAGGAAGCTCTAAAGTTCTGCGTTTCAAAAAAGCTCAGCACAGAATTCTGCATTCTGATTGATATGAGCCTTCATTCGGGGATTAAAAGATTTTTTGTCTGGGATTTTAAAACGAAATCGGTTGTGAAGAAGTACCTTGTGGGTCATGGCTGCGGCTCCAATCCATGGAGTGGAGACGGTTCAAAAGATCACCCCGAATTTAGCAACGAAGATGGGAGCCACCTTTCATCTTTAGGAAAATATAAGCTACAGGGAAGAGGCCGGAGTGAATGGGGAATCAATATTAAATATTTGATGCATGGCCTGGAAGAAACCAACAGTAATGCTTTGAAGCGATATATCGTTTTCCATTCCTGGGACCAGATGAGTGACAACGAAGTTTTTCCGAAAGGGTCTCCGGAGGGCTGGGGCTGTCCAACCATTTCCAATAATGCCATGAGAGAGATTGATCCTATGATTCAAAAGACAGGAAAACCTATCCTGATGTGGATCTATCAGTAATATAAGAGAAATTATGAAGCACCGACTTTTCCGCGAACAACAGCTAAATTGCAATATAGAAACGGCCTGGAAGTTTTTTTCTTCCGCCAATAACCTCACAGAGATCACGCCTAAAGACATGAATTTTATAGTTCTGACAAAAATGGAGAACGATGAAATTGTTGAAGGAATGCTCATTGATTATTATGTATCACCACTGTTCGGAATAAAGATGAAGTGGCAGACAGAGATTCTTAAAGTAGATTTTCAGAAGAGTTTTATAGATTTCCAGAAAAAAGGGCCTTACAAATTATGGCATCACCACCATGAATTCATCCCCAACGAAAAAGGAGTTCTCATGAAAGATACTGTTGATTATGAGCTTCCCATGGGGTTTTTGGGTGAAATGGCCCACTCGCTGTTTGTTAAAAAGAAACTGGAAGATATTTTCAATTACCGTTATACTGTCCTGGAAAAAATGTTCAGTACAAAATAAGTCTAAAAATTAAATAAGGTTTTTGAAGCAGTTCAGAAACCTTATTTTTTTAATGATATAAGGCATTGTTTAAGTTTTTTTAACATTCATAATGCCAAAAACCCCATATAAAATCCATAATTTAGCCGAACTATCGTTTTTACTAAAAAACCAAAGTTTTTCTGATTGACATGGCAGGTCTGAGGTCATTTATCTTTTTTTATTTCATACTGGTTTTCACCCTTTTCAATTCGAAATGGGCAGAAAAATCATTACGTAATATTCCATGTGTTCCCAATATAGGAAACGTCCTTGCCCTCGATTTTTATGAGGAAACGGACATGAACACCCATGCGCTGCCTGCCGCTTCAAAGATCGTAAAATATGTAATCTGCAAAGAGGATATGGCAACAGGAGATTTCTCTTCCATCACGAAGATTTCCTCCAGAATCAGCCTTCCGGACATTGCCATTTCTATCATTTGCGGAGTAAAATCATTTCTCCATCTCCTCCAGCTGTATTAGTATAAGTTATTGAAAATCCGTCTATTTTATCGAAATTTTATAACTTAAATACCTTTAAATGTATTCTAAAAATGTAATAATTTGCTTTCTGGCAATATTATTCGCTGTGTCATGCAGTAAAGACAACAAAAAAAACAGAGCAAAAGAAAAAGAAGTTCCTGTACTGGAGATCAAAGAAAAAGATACACTCGTCAACAACCAGTTTGTAACAGATATTCAGGCGAAGAAAAATGTAGACATCCGTTCACGGATTGGCGGCATTATTCAGCGTATTGATGTGAATGAAGGGCAGTTTGTACACCAGGGACAGTCTCTTTTCAAAATCAATGATGCCGAACTTCAGATGGAGCTTTTAAAAGCCAATGCCACTTTAAAACAGACCGATGCAGACGTCCGCGTTGCAGAAGTAGAGCTGAAACAGATCCAAAGCCTTCATGCTAAAAAATTTGTAGCTAATAATGAGCTGGAAATGGTAAAGGCAAAACTTTCATCGGCCAAAGCGAAACATGCCTTTGCAGATGCGGAGAGAAGAACTGTTCTTCAGAAGATCAGCTTTACAAGGGTGACCGCTCCTTTCGATGGTGTGATTGATGTTATTCCCCATAAAGAAGGAAGCCTTGTAGAAAACGGAACCCTTTTCACAACTTTGTCCCAGCTGAACGAAGTCTATGCTTATTTTTCCATCCCGGAAAACCTGTATTTTGAACTTTTGGCCAACGACAAAATCGGAAATCATCAGAAAATTGAGCTTACTCTTCCGAACGGAGTGAATTACCAGTTCAACGGAGCACTGAAAACAGCAGAAGGAGAAATAGACAGAACTACGGGATCTATCCGTTATAAAGTGCTCTTTCCCAATCCGGACCGCCTTATCAAGCACGGTACTTCAGGAAAACTTATTATTTCCGAGCATCAGGCCAATGCGATATTAATTCCTCAGAAATCCACATTCTCTATCCAGGATAAAACCTATGTATTTGTTGTAGATAAACAGAGCAAAGTGAAAATGACCGCTATTAAGATCGGAGCTACTTTAAGAGATTCTTATGTGGTGGAAAGTGGTCTTAAAAAAGGAGATTTAATCATTTACGAAGGAACACAGTCTTTAAAGGACGGTGATGTAATTAAAATTAAAAAGAAGTATTAACCTTCCCTAATCTTTAAATCAAACTGACATGGTAGAAATGTTTATAAGACGAAAGGTGCTTTCGTTGGTGATTTCCATTGTATTTGTTTTGCTGGGAATTATGGCACTCATGAAGATGCCCATTACCCAGTTTCCCGATATTGTACCGCCTTCGGTAACCGTTACCGCCAAATATACGGGTGCCAATGCTGAAGTATCAGCCAATGCCGTAGCCCTGCCTTTGGAACGGGCGATTAATGGAGTTCCGGGAATGACGTATATGTCCACCGTGACTTCCAATGACGGGCTTACTTTAATCCAGGTATTCTTCGAAGTGGGAACAGATCCTGATGTAGCGGCAGTAAATGTTCAGAACAGGGTGACCACAATTCTCGATGAATTACCGGAAGAGGTAATCAGAGCCGGAGTAACTACTGAGAAAGAGGTGAACAGTATGCTGATGTATCTCAATATTACGAGTACAGATCCAAGCCAGGATGAGCAGTTCATCTACAATTTTACAGATATCAACGTACTTCAGGAACTAAAACGTATTGATGGGGTAGGACGTGCCGAGATTATGGGGCAGAAAGAATATTCCATGAGAATATGGCTGGATCCGCAGAAAATGGCAGCTTATAGTATTTCAGCAGATGAAGTGATCAGTTCCCTGCAGAAGCAGAATATTTCAGCGGCACCGGGGAAAGTAGGAGAAACATCCGGAAAAACGTCCAGCCAGCTCCAGTATGTCATTAAATATAAAGGTAAATTCTTTGAACCTAAACAATATGAGGAAGTTCCTATCAGATCTGATGTGAACGGAACCATCCTTAAACTCAAAGATATTGCTAAAGTAGAATTCGGAGCCATGAATTACGGGATGGTTTCCAAAACAGACGGAAGACCTTCGGCATCTATTATGATGAAGCAGCGTCCCGGTTCCAATGCCTCTGAAGTGATTGAAAGCGTAAAGGCGAAGATGGAGGAGCTGAAAGTCACCTCGTTTCCTCCCGGAATGGAATACAATATGGCATATGACGTCTCCAGATTCCTTGATGCGTCCATCAGTGCGGTACTGACAACGCTTATTGAAGCGTTTATTCTTGTGGGGATTGTGGTCTTTATTTTCCTTCAGGACTGGCGTTCCACTTTAATTCCGGTATTAGCTGTTCCGGTTGCGTTGGTGGGAACTTTTGCCTTTATGGATATGCTGGATTTCTCGGTGAATCTGTTGACGCTGTTTGCTTTGGTTCTCGCCATCGGAATTGTGGTGGATAACGCGATTGTCGTTGTAGAAGCCGTCCATGTGAAAATGGAGGAAGGAATGAAGCCGTTGGAGGCAACCATCAGTGCTACAAAAGAAATTGCAGGAGCTGTGGTAGCCATTACCATTGTGATGTCGGCCGTATTTATTCCGGTGGCTTTTCTCGACGGACCTGTAGGGGTATTTTACCGTCAGTTTTCATTGACGCTTGCTATAAGTATTGTGATTTCCGGAGTAAATGCCTTAACTCTGACTCCGGCACTGTGTGCCATTATCCTGAAACCTCATGATCACAACAAAAAGAAAAATATTGTTGACCGGTTTTTCCAAAGCTTCAATAAAGGATTTGAAAGACTGACAGAAACCTACGTAGGTATTTTATCAAAATTTGCAACCAGAACCATCGTTACTTTCGGAATTCTGTTCTTATTCATTGTACTTACTTTTGTTACGAGCAGGTTCCTGCCGACTGGATTTATCCCGATGGAAGACCAGGGAATGGTGTATGTAAGTGTTACCACTCCGCAGGGAGCAACCGTTGAGAGAACGGAAAAAGTACTGGATGAAGTTACTGTAATTGCTAAAAAGATAAAAGGAGTAGAGAATGTAACGACACTTGCCGGATATAGCATTGTAACAGAAATTGCCGGATCTTCTTACGGAATGGCGATGATCAATCTTAAAGACTGGAAAGAAAGAAATATCTCCGTCAATGATCTGATAACAGAACTTTCCGATAAAACAAAAAGTATTGCTGATGCACAGATTGAGATCTTTGCCCCGCCTACTGTTCCCGGTTTTGGAAATACCAGCGGTTTTGAGCTGCGTCTCCTTGACAGAACAGGAGGAACCATTGAAAATACAGATAAAATCACAAAGGATTTTGTTAAAAAACTGAATGAAGCTCCCGAGTTGCAAAATAGTTTTACCAGTTTTGATGCCACCTTTCCGCAGTACATGATCAATATGGATTATGATATGGCTGCTAAAAAGGGAATCTCCGTAGACAACGCAATGTCTACTCTGCAGACGATGCTCGGTTCCTATTATGCGACTAATTTTATCCGTTTCAGCCAGATGTATAAAGTAATGGTGCAGGCAGATCCTGAACACAGGGATACACCGGAGAGCATTTTGAATCTCTATCTGAAAAACGATAAGGGCGAAATGGTGCCTTTCTCTACTTTCATCACCATTGAAAAAGTATACGGACCTGAGGTTTTAACAAGATATAATATGTATATGTCTGCCATGATTAATGGTGAACCTGGTGACGGGTACAGCTCCGGAGATGCTATTGCAGCAGTAGAACGTGTCGCAAAAGAAACACTTCCGAGAGGTTTCGATATTGAATGGTCGGGGATGACCAGAGAAGAAATTTTATCCGGAAATCAAACCGTGTATATTTTCCTGATCTGTCTTTTGTTTGTATATCTTTTGCTGGCGGCACAATATGAAAGTTTCCTTCTTCCGATGCCGGTTCTTCTGAGCCTTCCGACAGGAATTTTCGGATCCTATATCGCATTGGTACTTACCGGGCTGGATAACAATATTTACGCACAGGTTGCTTTGGTAATGCTTATCGGGCTTTTAGCTAAAAATGCAATCCTTATTGTAGAATTTGCAGTCGCCAGAAATAAACAGGGCTATGATATTGTTCCTGCTGCGATTGAAGGAGCCAGACAGCGTCTCCGTCCTATTCTGATGACTTCCTTTGCCTTTGTTGCCGGGTTGATTCCTTTATGTATTGCTTCAGGAGCCGGAGCGGTAGGAAACCGTTCCATTGGTACTGCTGCTGCGGGAGGAATGCTTATCGGAACTGTTTTCGGGCTGGTGGTTATTCCCGGACTGTATATATTCTTTGCCAAACTTGAAAATAAAAAGAAAAATGAAGAGATTAAATCATAGAAATATAGGATACGGAATTGCAATATTGAGTTTGATGTCGTGTACCATTCCGAAAGTAACGGAGCTGAAAAAAGCGCAGACGCTGCCGGATGAGTTGATAAAAAAGGAAAAAGCTTCGGATGCAGACCAGTTTCAGCAGATCAATCTCAAATCTTATTTTACGGATCATCATCTACTGGAACTCTTTGATAAGGTAGTTCGGGCCAATCCGGATTTTCAGATTGCGCAGCAAAGGGTAGATATTGCCAACAGCTTTCTCTTACGTTCCAAGATGGATCTTCTTCCTTCTCTTGAAATAGGAGCAACTGCATCTGGTGACCGCTACGGAAAATATACAATGGAAGGAGTTGGAAATTACGATACCAACCTTTCACCGAATATTACGGAAGATCAGAAAATCAACCGTGATTTTACCCCAAATTATTGGCTGGGAGCCAGAAGCAGCTGGGAAATAGATGCCTGGGGAAAGCTTAAAAACAAAAAGCTGGCAGCCCAGAAAAAATATCTGGCTTCCACGGAAGGATTACGTTTGCTGCAGGTGGAACTTTTTACTGATATTGCTAACCTGTACTATCAATTGGTAGCGCTGGACAACAGGCTGGCCATTTATCAGAAAAACTATAATCTTCAGCAGAGGGCTTTTGAAATTGTACTTGCCCAGCGGGAAGTAGGAAAGGCAACGGAACTTGCCGTACAGCAGTTTAAAGCACAAAATAATAACTGGCTGGCTGAAATTGAACACATCAGAGTGGAAATTGTCACCGTGGAACAGGCTATTACAACATTAACCGGAAGCTACGGCGGTGATGTGAGACGGGGAAAATTGCTGATGCCTACGAATATGGAGATTCTGAACAAAACAATCAATGTGGAATCCGTGATCCATTCCAGACCGGATGTCGCTGCGAATTATTATGTACTGGAAGCATCTCAGGCTGATGCGAAAGCGGCAAGAGCGGCTTTTTATCCTAAGATTGATCTTGGGGCAAGCTTTGGACTGAATTCTTTTTCTGCCGGAAATTTTTTCAGTCCGGCTTCTCTGGCAGGTCAGTTATTGGGAGGGTTAATGGTGCCTGTTTTTAATAAAGGCCAGCTGAAATATGAGTTCAAGGTAGCGGGAAAGGAACAGGAAATTGCTTTTCTCAATTATCAGAAAAGCATTACCACGGCATTCAATGAGCTTCAGTCTATTCTAAAACAGACCAAGATCTATGAACGTATGCTGCAGCTGAAATCTGAAGAAGTAGGCTTTCTGGACCGTGGTGTTGAGGTTTCCAATGATCTTTATCTCACAGGATACGCCAATTATTTTGAACTGATCAATTCTCAGAAAAGCAAACTGACTGCTGAGCTGGATCTGCTCCAGTTTAAGCATCAGAATACCAGGAATAACGTTCTGCTTTTTAAAGCACTGGGCGGAAAACTGGATTGATTTTTACTTTTTTTTACGATGAAAGCCACCTCTAAGGGTGGCTTTCTTTATTGTTTTACAGAACCTGCAGAAAAAGAACAGATCTGTTATTGCAAAGCTAAAGCAGTAATTATTTGATAATCTGAATATCCACTGCAGAGAATCCTTTCGGAGATTTTTCTTTCTCGAAAGATACTTTGTTTCCTTTTTTTACAGGATGTGCACAGCTGTTGTTGTGAAAGAAAATATTTTCTTTGGTATTGTCTTCAGTGATGAAGCCATATCCTTTTTCACTGTGGAAAGTAATGATTCCGGACTTTCTGATGTCTTCCTCAATAATTGGGGCTGCACCAAGCTGAATGTCCTCAATATTCACTTCCACTTTTTCTCTTTGTTCAGGAGGGGTAGAAGTAAGTCTTCCGAATTCATCTACATACATGAAAACATCTTCTGCTCCTTTGTTGTTGTTCGTTTTACGATCTTCGCGTCTTAGCGCTTTTTCTTTTTGCTTTTGAATTTTTTTCTTGAAGTTTTCTTTTTTAGAAAAAGAGTCTGCCATAAATTATTCTATTATTTAATTTTAAATTGTATTTGTTTACCTGATCTGCCCTGGGCTGTGTAAAGCCTGCAGTAGTCCGTCTGTTCTTCTTTATAAACAAAAAGTTGAAAACAGTTTGTTTTTTGCCATTTATGGATAAAAGAAGTCATTATTAAAATAAGGAGGCGTCTGAGAAAGCGGGAACTGAAAAGAAATATTTTCTAAAACTATAACAGAGGGCAAAGGCAGAGGCCTATTTAATTAATAGGCAAATATACGATAATAAACTGAATAAACCTATTTTAAATCATTGATTATCAAAAATGTATTTTCAGGTTTTATAAGAGTAAAATATTCGTTTCATTTAACAGATAATAAAACAAAAAATCCTCAGCGTACTGAGGATTGTGGAAAATAATATATTATAAAAATGAAGTGGTGTATAATACGTTTCAAGGAGCTGCAAATGCTGTGCCTAAAACTCCTCTGTTTTTGGAGTTGATCTCTGTTAGTGCCTTATTTCAGGGGCTTTTATAAATGTATCATGCTGGTAAATAATAGGATATATCTTTTCTGTGGTATGTGAAAAAAATATTATTTTTTTTAATTTGATTAATATTCTTCATCACAATAAGGAGAAAATTAGGAATTTATTACATCTTCCGAAAAATTCACCATACTAAAATGATATTCATTTTCCATATTTGCTGTGATAACATTTTAAAACAATAGATAATGTCAACACAAGATGTCAAAGGAAAAGTAATATTAATTGCCGGAGGCGGCAAAAATTTAGGCGGCCTTCTAAGCAGGGACTTTGCAGCGAAAGGAGCAAAGCTGGCTATTCATTATAACAGTGAAAGCTCAAGAGCAGACAGTGAGAAGACCCTGGCGGAAGTTCAGGCATTGGGAGCGGAAGCATTTTTATTCCAGGGAGACCTTACGAAAGTAGAAAATATTAGCGCCTTTTTTAATGAAACTATTTCGAAATTCGGAGGAATTGATATTGCTATCAATACCGTAGGGATGGTGCTTAAAAAACCTTTTGCCGAAACTACGGAAGAAGAATACGATACGATGTTTAACGTCAACTCAAAATCTGCCTATTTCTTTCTTCAGGAAGCAGGAAAAAAACTGAATGATCATGGTAAAATCTGTACCATAGTAACCTCTTTACTGGCTGCTTATACAGGTTTGTATTCAACATATGCCGGTGCGAAAGCTCCTGTAGAACATTTTACCAGAGCCGCTTCGAAAGAGTTTGGAAGCAGAGGAATTTCAGTAACGGCAGTTGCGCCGGGCCCAATGGATACGCCTTTCTTCTACGGACAGGAAGCAGACGATGCGGTGGCTTATCATAAATCTGCATCTGCATTGGGAGGACTTACGGATATTAAGGATATCGCTCCGCTGGTTGAATTTCTGGTGACGGAAGGCTGGTGGATCACAGGGCAGACTATTTTTGCCAACGGTGGCTACACAACGAGATAATTGATTTGGAAGATAGGAGAGGGAAGAGGGAAGTTATGAAAACCGAGTATTATAAATAGGCGGTCTGTTATAACTTCCATCCTCCTTCTTCCGGCTTCCTACCCTTTATATACACTTTTAAGCTGTTGATGCACAGCAATTGTGATTTTTTTTCGTGATTTTTCTAATTTCAATTCATGAAAAAGAATTTCTATCTCCGTTCAGCGATTTTTGTTATCCTACTGATGCACAGTGTGGTGTCTATTTTCAGTGGAGATGTTAATAATTTTGGACGTCTTTATCTGGATACCATAGGTTTCAGTCCTTTCGGGCTCTATCTGGCCTGGGCGGTGAAGCTGACTCATCTTTTTTCTGTATTTCTTATTTGGTCGGACCGGTGGGTGAAGCCTGTTTCTGTCTGCAATATGGTGATCCTCATTCTAGGAATTTACTGGGTTCATTGGCAGAATGGCTGGTATGTAGTAGGTGGAGGAACCAATGGAATAGAATTCAATGTACTGTTAATATGCTGTTTTTTGCAGCTGATCTTTACGGATTATCCTTCTTTACAACAGGAAAAACGCAGTTGATAGACCGTTGGGTCGGGTTAGACTGCCCGCATTTTTATTTTCCGCCGAAAGATGGTATTTTGCATAGTAAATCCTATCACGATTGAAATCAGGCATATCATCAAAATTATATGTTCATCTGCTCTTTTGGATACTGTATTATATTCTGGAGGTTTATCTTGATTTTTATTGGTCGAGATATCAGTTCCCGGATGTAGACTGGCAGATAAGGCTTCAGAATACCATTATTCTGGAACTCGGATATTTGTTGATTAAAATGCCGCTGGCCTATTCACTTTTGTATGTGTACGAGAAAACCGGGATTCATAAAATTCTTACTTATGTTTTCTACGGCCTTATTATTTGTGCTGCTGTTCTGGCACACAGATTTTTTACCCATTATATTATTTATCCGCACATCTACGGTGTTGTGGAAACGCTGGATGGTAAACAACCCTCAGGTTTTATCAATGGACTGGTAGCCTTCAATTCTTTTATGGACCTTATTTTTATGGTAGGTTTGATTTTTGGTGTGGAAATTACAAGACAGAAAAATATCCTGAAAGAACAGATCTCACGGTTGAAATCAGAAAAGCTGGATCAGGAGCTTACCATGCTGAAAGCCCAGATCAATCCCCATTTCCTGTTTAATACCCTCAATAATATCTACGGAATGGCTCTTAAAAAAGCAGATGAAACTCCGGATGCTATTTTACAGCTTTCCAAAGTGATGCGGTATAATATTTATGAAGCGGCAGAACGGTATATTTCTATTGATAAGGACTTGGAAAATATTAAAGATTTCCTTCAGATCCAGAAGATCCGGCACCATGATCTTGTGATTCGTTTTCATGAAGATACGGACGATCCTTCCCAGGAGATTTCCCCGCTTATCCTGATTCAGTTTGTGGAAAATGCTTTTAAACATGGTGTTTCCGAAGCTTTAGGAAGAGGTTTTATTCATATTGATATTCAGCTGAAAAACAAAGTCCTTCATTATCATATCGAAAACTCGAAAGAAGAGAATCCCCACGGACATTCCACCAAAATAGGTCTGAAAAATATCCGCAGACAGCTTGAACTTCTTTATCCGAAACATATACTCACAGTGGAAAGCACCAATGACCGGTATATGGTAACCTTAATTATTGATTTTAATGACCCATCCACTTTCTAAAAAATACAACTGCATCATCGTAGAAGATGAGCCCATAGCCGCTGAGATCCTTGAAAATTTCGTTTCGAGAGATGAAACCCTTCACCTTGTAGCCAAATGTTCAGATGCGGTGTACGCAGGAAGCCTTTTGAACAGACATGATATTGATCTGATGTTTCTGGATCTTCATCTTCCGGTGGTAAAAGGTTTTGATTTTCTGAAAAAGCTGAAAAAACCACCTCTTGTGATTGTAACAACGGCTTATCATCAGTACGCTGTGGAAGGGTATGAGCTTGATATTGTGGATTATCTGATGAAACCTATTCCGTATGACAGATTCACAAAAGCGGTAGAAAAATTCAAATACCTCATGAATGCTGAAGAAGCCCTTCTGGAAGCGGCAGACCGCGAACATATTTTTATCAGCAGCGGTAAAAAACAAATTAAAATTGTTCTTCATGATATTTTCTTCATTGAAAGTTTACGGGAATACATTCACATTCATACCAAAATGGGGACAGTGACTGTAAAAATGCCGATCAGCAGGATAGAAGAAAGCCTGGACCCTAAGATGTTTGCCAGGATCCACAAATCTTACATTATTTCCAAACCGAAAATTGAAGTCCGCTCGGCAAGTATGATTCAGGTGAACGGAAAAAAACTTCCTATAGGCAGGACCTACAAGCCTTCTATAGAATTATAAGCTTAAAAAATCACTTCATAGACCGGGAGGCTTATTTGATAGCTGTTTCTTTTATAATGATTCTTTTTTATGCAATTTTGAGTCAGCTAAATGGAACAAAGCTTGAATAATGGTTTGAAGATGGAAAAATGACCAAGTGCAATAATTAGAATATATGTGGATGTAAGTATTCTCAAAAGTAGAGTACGAATTGGCTTAATACTTTTAGGCCAATTTTTGTAATTGCAGGTCAAAAAAAACGCCTTCGGAATCTACAGACTCCGAAGGCGTTTCCATTTTATACTATCCATCAGGGATTTACGAAACTTCCATTTCTCTCTTTTCCCGGATGCTTTTTACAATAAAGAAAAGTCCTAAAAACAGGAACGGAATACTTAGAAGCTGCCCCATATTCAAACTCATTCCTTTTTCAAAATCAACCTGATCTACCTTGATAAACTCTACGAAAAAGCGAACAATGAAAATCAGCAGGGTCGTGATCCCGAAGTAAAACCCTTTTCCCACTTTAAATATATTTTTGGTGTAAATAAAATACACCACTAGAAAGATCGCGAGATAGGAAATTGCCTCATAAAGCTGTGCCGGGTGCCTCGGAATAGCATCTACATGAGTGAATACAAATGCCCACGGAGCATCAGAAGGTGTTCCTATGATTTCAGAATTCATCAGATTGCCGAGCCTGATAAAAGCTCCTGCCAAAGGGGTTGCAATGGCAACAACATCCAGAACGGTCATGAATTTAATGGAGAATTTTCTGGAATATATCAAAAGCATGATGATGAGTCCTATTCCGCCGCCATGACTGGCCAGTCCTGCATATCCTGAAAAATGATAGGCTCCGTCTGCCCCTTTCTGGATCGGGAGAAATATCTCGATCGGATGCTGGGAATAATAATCGAAATCATAAAAAAGACAGTGCCCTAATCTTGCTCCTGCCAATATTCCTATAAAAGCATAGGAGAACAGAGCGTCGTGAGCCTTTAAACTTAGATTTTCTTTTTTATAGATGGTTTTTAAGATCGTGTAGCATAAAACAAGTCCTGTAAGAAATAACAAGCCATAGTACTTCAGCGGAAACCCTGAAATATTGAAAATTTCGGGACTTACATCCCAGTTAACATATAATAAATTCATTGATGATAATTGTAGAATTATTTTTCAGGGAACAAATATAGCAGGATATAGCTGTTTTTACGGAACAGAATAGAAACTTTAGGATATTTTGGGGGAATATATCATGTTTTGAAGTTTTTGTACGGTCCTGTTGTAAATATAAAAATAACAGACACTTCAGCTAATATACTTTTATAAGGCATATCAAAAAATGCTATCACTGTGGGATAGCATTTTAAAATTAGTATTTTTTTGATGTCTATAGCGGGTAAATAAAGACTTAGATTGCCCCCATTACATACATATTCTCCATAGTAGGAACTGCGCTGCCTCCCTTTTTTTCGAGGGTTATAGCGAATGCCTGCGCTCTCGGAATATTGGCGAGGGCTATTTTACTGTCTTTTTCTTCTGTATACATGCCTGCGCTTACGGGTTTTCCGTCTGCAATAGCCCATAGCTGGTACTGCATTCCTTCCGGAGCTTTCGGCAGATTTTCAGCATTGAGATAAACTTCTTTCGTTTTTTTGTCCCAGAAAACCATGGCTTTGGAATCCGTATGTTTTTCTACTCCTTTTAGCATAACCATCTGCATATCCGGATTGGTAAACATATCCATTTTCTGATTCATTTTCTGCAGAGCAAGATCCTGAGATTTTTTCTCGGTCTGCATTTTTGCAATTTCCTGTTGGTTTTTAGACTGGCTGTTCATCCAGAAAAGATTTCCGGCAGCACTAACCAGGAATAATACAGAAGCCGCAATGGCATAAGGTTTCCAGTTGCTTCTCTTTTCGGATATAATGTCCTGTTGAGGCTGTACAGCTGGAATCTCTTTAATAACAGCAGGCTGTACTTCTTCAGTAACCTGCTCCTGCTGGATTTTATCCCAGATCTTAGACTTTAAATCGGCTGGTGGTGCCACGGCCTGGCTTGTTGCCAAATCCTCCAAAGTTTTCTGTGCTTCTTCAAAAGCCGCTTTTACTTCAGCATTGTTTTTCATCACACACTCCAAAATCCCTGCTTCCTCAGGAGAAGCAAGACCTAGAATATAAGATTCTATAATTCCGGATGATATGTATTCTTTAGTGTTCAATTTATTGATAATCTTTTAACAAATCCTTTAATTTCATCAGTGCGTTTCGCATTTTGGTTTTCACCGTTCCAAGGGGTATCTTCAGCTTTTCAGATATTTCGTTCTGAGTATATCCCTGGTAATAAGCCAGGTTAATCAGTTCCTGCTTGTCAACTTCCAGACCTTCCAGCACATTGTTGAACCCGATAAAATCGGATGAATGATTAGTCGTTGAAAGTTCTTTAGAATTATATACGAAATCCGGAAGCGGTTGGTTTTTAAGCTCGTTTTGAAAACCTTTTGATTTTAAATAATCAATGGCTGTATTTCTTGCGATATTGATCATCCAGGTATAAAACCTGCCTTTTGAGGAATCATACTGATGGATGGCATTCCAGATTTTAACAAAAACATCCTGAATAATTTCTTCGGTATACTCTTTTGACTGAACGATTCGGAGAATCACGCCATACAGTGCCCCTGCATAATGATCGTATAAATAGTGAAAGCCGGATTCGTTTTTTTCTTTTAGTAAAACGATAAGCTCTTCTTCCGAATAGGTTGTTTTAATAATGTGTGATTTTCAGTCCAAATGTAATAAAATAAATGATACAACAATCAACATCCGGAAAATCTTTTACATCGTAAATGATTTTAAGTAATCGTTTATTATTATCAATTATGAAAAATTTAATCATAAAAACAGGAGTTGCCTGCCTTTTGACTTTTATATCACAAGATATTTTCGCCCAGTCAGGTAATTTTAAGACTAAGAACCCCTACTATTCCCATACCGTAACCACTCCATTGAAGGTAACCAATGCAGAATGGAAAAAAATTCTGAAGCCTGAGCTTTACCAAGTGGCCAGAGAAGCAGCAACGGAAACAGCTTTTACAGGGAAATACTATGAATTTGATGAAAAAGGAACCTATTTCTGTGCGGTTTGCGGAAATCCACTGTTTCTTTCTACGTCAAAATTTGCAACCACCTGCGGATGGCCCTCTTTTTATGAGCCACTTCGTAAGAATAGTGTGATATACAGAAAAGACAACTCTCATCATATGGAAAGAACCGAAGTTCTGTGCGGAAGATGTGATTCCCATCTGGGACATATTTTTGATGATGGTCCAAATCCCACAGGCAAAAGGTTTTGTATGAATTCAGTATGTCTCGATTTTGTCCCGAACTCCGGCAAGAAATAACAGATTTTAAAATTTTTAATAAAAAATCAATTTTTTTAAATCTAAATCAAAACGATCCTCGTAAATGATTCTAAGAACACAAATCAAATAGATATTAACTTAAAAAATCAACAAAATGAACACAAGATCAAAAATCGCAGTCTTCGGAATGGTAGCTTTATCATTCGTTTTCAGTGGGAAGGTAACTGCACAAACGATGAAAGAAAAAACAGTAATGGTAGGCGGAGCGCCTATGTATCCATCCAAAAATATTATTGAAAACGCTGTAAACTCGAAGGACCATAAAACCTTAGTAGCAGCCGTGAAAGCAGCAGGCTTGGTAGAGACACTGCAGGGAGCAGGACCTTTTACAGTATTGGCTCCTACAGATGCAGCCTTTGCAAAACTTCCGAAAGGAACCGTGGAAACTCTCGTAAAACCTGAAAATAAAGAAATGCTTACCAAAATTCTTACCTATCATGTACTGGCAGGAAAATACAGTGCTAAAGATATTTGGGCCGCTGTAAAAGCCGGAAACGGAAAAAGCATGATGAAAACAGTAGAAGGAGAAGGACTTACTTTCTGGACCAAAGGAAAAGATCTTTATGTACAGGATGCCAAAGGAAATAGTGCCAAAGTGACAATAGCTGACGTGAATCAGTCCAACGGGGTGATTCATGTAATAGATACGGTGCTGATGCCGTAATGTTTTAGTTTTTTAAGCAGCATAATTGACTATGCTGCTTTTTTTACCCTTTTGAGAATCAAATAACATTCAAATCTATAATATTATGAAAAAAACGATTAATGTTTCTAGCCAGGGAGCCACTCTGGATACAAGCAGAAGAAATTTTTTGAAACTGGGCGGTATAGGGCTTGCAATGGCAGGACTTACACTGATTGGTTGTGATGACGATAATGATTTCGGAATGATGGATAACGGTAAGGTTTTCGACCTTGGTACAGGAGACGTGGGAGTTCTGAATTATGCATATGCTTTAGAACAGCTGGAAGCTGATTTTTATACTAAAGTGGTTAATAATTTCTACTCCGGAATTTCAAGTGTTGAAAAAGACCTTTTTACAGACCTTTATCATCATGAAGTGATTCACCGTGACTTTTTTAAAGCGGCCATTACTGGTGCAACAACCAATATATTGCCCACTCTTCAATTTCAGTATGCTAATGTAAATTTTAATGACAGAAGCTCTGTTCTGGCAACGGCTAAGGCATTGGAAGATACAGGAGTAGCGGCATACAACGGAGCTGGAAAGTATATTACCAACCCGGCTTATCTGGTACTTGCAGGAAAAATTGTTTCCGTGGAAGCAAGACACGCCTCTGCCATCAGGAACATTATTAATCCCGGATCTACAGATTTTTCCGGTGATGATGTGATAGATGCAAACGGGCTTGATCTTGCCAAAGAACCGAAAGATATTGTGATGGCAGCAGGCGGATTTATAAAAACTCCGTTCACATGGAAAGAAAGAGGAATCATCTAATTATTCATTTTCAAAATCTACAGTTATGAACATTCTTAAATTACTCGATAAGCTTTCTAATGATAAATTTTTTACCACAGAAGCTACAAGATTAGAAACCATCACCAATATGTCTACATGGGGTAAAAAAGCGGCAGTAGCCTCTGTACCTCTGGGATTGGGAGCATTAATGGCAACACCCGCTCAAGCGGAAACTTTAGATAAAAATACTTCCGCCAGCTTTTTTAAAAGCGCCTTAACGGATGCGCTGCAACTGGCATTGGTTCTGGAATATCTGGAAAATGAATACTATGCACTCGGGCTTGCGGCACCGGCGCTTATTCCTAATGCGGACCGACCTGTTTTTATGCAGATTTCTAAACATGAATCGGCTCACGTTGGATTTCTTAAAAGTACATTAACTTCTTTAGGGGAAACTCCGGGAGCAAAACCCACATTTGATTTTACGGCAGGAGGAAACTTTATGCCTTTTACAGACTACAACCAGTTTCTTGTTCTTGCCCAGGCTTTTGAAGATACGGGAGTTCGTGCTTACAAAGGACAGGCAGGAAATGTAATGTCTAATAAAACCGTTTTACAGGCTGCTCTTCAGATTCATTCCGTGGAAGCCAGACACGCTTCACAGGTGAGAAGAATGAGAGCCAATAAAGGCTGGATAGAACTGGCGAACGGAGGCAATATGCCTGCAGCCACGAATCCTGTATATGCCGGAGAAGATAACGTTAATCAGGCAGGATTCAATACCAGTACTGCTTTTGGTGCAGCGGCAGGTTCTGCGGCTTATGACGAAATCTTAACCGGTAGTGAAGCTCAGGCTATAGCAGCTTTGTTTATAGTCTGACATAATTTTTTATTATTTAGGTGTGAATCCTATCCTTGAGAAATGTCTTGGGATAGGATTTTTTTTGTTTGTTCCAAAACTCTCACCACTGGTGAGAGAGATTTCATGGACCCATAACTTAATCATCTTTTCAAAGAATAAAAGAGTTTTAAATTGACAATAGCCAACCTCCATTTTACAAAGTAGAAGCCCGGCATACCAACACCGCATCCATCAGTACTGTTCTGCTTGGTGTCAAATGATCTTTGATTTTTTCAAGGATCAGCTCTGCGGCAGTTTCACCCATTTTTACCAAAGGCTGCTGTACACTGGTTAGCTGAGGATAAACAATCGTAGATAATTCTGTTCCGGAAAAGCTGGCCACGGCAACATCTCCGGGTATTTTAATGTTTTGTTCAAGAAGATAATTCATAGCGCCTATCGCTAAAGTATCACTGAATGCAAAAATACTGTCAAACTCCACTTTTCTTTGGAGAAGCTGTTCCACTGCATTTTTTCCATACTCAAAAGTCATTCCTTCTGTATTGATTATCAGGTCTTTATCAGAAATATTGTATTTGGTCATAATGCGTTTATTGCCGTTAGCTCTTTCTACCGCATTCCGGATGGTCTGTGGCCCCATTATGTGGGCTATTCTTTTTCTTCCGGATTTAATCAGGTATTCTACCATTAAAGATGAGCTGATGTAATCGTTTACAATTACTTTGGAAACATCAAGGGATTTATCGGGAATCCTGTCGAAAAAAACCAAAGGGGTTCCCTGATTGATAATCTGTTGATACAGATCATTATTATAGGTTTCGTGGCACAGATTCATAATGATGCCGTCTACATTATAGCCTTCCAGAAGCTGCAGGTTTTTTCTTTCAATAAGAGGATTTTCATCAGATTGGGTGATAACCAGCCTGTAGCCGAGAGGGTAGAGGATATTCTGAATTCCTTCCAGCACCTTCGCGGAAAAAGGAGTGATCATTTCCGGAACAACAATACCAATGGTCTTCGATTGCCCCGATTTTAGATTCAAAGCCGTAAGGTTAGGTTTATATCCCAATTGATCGGCAGCATCAAGTACCCTTTTTCTGGTTTCATAGCTTACATTTTTGTCATCCAGCAGTGCTCTGGAGATGGTAGAGGTAGATAATGACAAAAATTTTGAGAGATCTTTAATGGTAACACGTCTCATAAGCTTATGTTTTTTGATAAAAATAATAAAAAAATAGGCAATTGGGAACGTTCCCTGAGTTTTGGGAACGTTCCCAATGTAAATATTTCAAAAAAAACAAATGATGAACTGATTGTTAATATAGTTTTAACGGATTGACTAACATATTAATAAATCTTTGTTTATGAATACCATTTCTTATCATTATGATGCTCAAAAAATAACTGCCGGAATTGTACATATCGGGGTTGGAAATTTCCACCGGGCCCATCAGCAGTTTTATACCAACGCCGTATTGGAGCACGAAGATCAGATGCAGTGGGGAATTTGTGGAGTCTGCCTGTTGCCTTCGGATGAAAAAACAGTTCATAGTTTAAGAGCTCAGAATCTTGATTATTCTCTTACGGTATGCGGAAGAAATGGGATTGATGAGGTGTACAGAATCGGCTCGCTGTGTGAACTCATCTGGGGAGTTGAAGATCCGGAAGCAGTGGCCGATAAAATTGCCGATCCTTCCGTGAAAATTATTACCCTGACCATTACAGAAGGCGGCTACAATCTGGATAAGGAAACGGGAGATTTTATATTGAACGATGAAAAGATTCAGCATGATTTAAAAAATACCGGGAATCCTTCAACCGTATTCGGATTCGTGGCAGAAGGGCTTCGCAGAAGAAAAATGAAAAACAGCGGCGGAGTTACCATCCTTTCCTGTGACAATCTTCAGCACAATGGAAATACCGCCAAAAGAGCCTTTACCACATTTATAGAAGCTCAGGATAAAGAACTGGCGGAATGGGTCAGATATAACGTTACGTTTCCCAACAGCATGGTAGACCGTATCACTCCTGCGGTTTCACCGGAAGATATCGAAAGGCTGAACCGTAAAAGCGGAATAATGGATCTGGCTCCTGTTTACTGTGAAGATTTTGCACAATGGGTTATTGAGGACAACTTTATAGCAGGAAGACCTACATGGGAGAAGGTAGGTGTAGAATTTACAGCAGATGTGACCGCTTTTGAAAATATGAAGTTGAGTTTGCTTAATGCCTCACATACCCTGCTGTCATATCCTTCTTTTCTGATGGGATACCGCAAAGTGGATCAGGCTATGGAAGATCTACAGATCGTAAAATTCGTACGCAGTTTCATGGATACAGATATTACTCCCTTAGTTCCTGCTCCCGGAAATACAAATCTGGAAGAATACAAAAAAACGCTTATTGAAAGATTTGCCAATCACAGTGTCAGCGATCAGGTAAGCAGATTGTGCTTCGACGGAATTTCAAAATTCCCGGTGTACATTATTCCTAATCTTGCCATCATGATCAAAGCCGGTATGGATCTCACCAGAACAGCATTTCTTACAGCATCGTACAGACATTATCTCAAATACAGAACAGATGATAACGGACACTTTTTTGAAATTGGAGAGCCGTGGCTGAATGAGGAAGATCAGAAACTGATTGATGATGAAGATTCTACAGCTTTCCTGAGCTTGTCAGCTTTCAAAGGAGCAGATCTGAAGAACTCAGCGAAGTTTGTAGAACTCTACACTCAGTTTGCCAGCCAAATTAAAGACCAGGGAACCGGTCCTGTTTTAAAATCAATCATTAAATAAAACACTATGATTATCAATCCAGACATCCAGCCTTCAGGATCCAAGGCCAATAACCCGATCCTGCCATTTGTTATTATAACATTCATTTACTTCATTGTGGGCTTTCTGACCACAGTGAATGAGCAACTGCAGGCCCCTTTGAAATTTACTTTTCTCAGCCATGCCGGAGGACTTAAAAATACGTTCACGACCTTAATTTCCTTTTTCTTTTTTCTGGGTTATTTACTGAACGGAACTTTGGGAAGTAAGTGGGTGAATGCTTTCGGATATAAAAATACCATTCTCCGTGGACTTTTCTTTATGATCTCGGGACTGATGATGTATCTGTGTTCATCATGGTTTGGTTACCAATACCCGGATCTCAACTTTACCATTAAAGATGCTGTGATTCCTTTCGGTTTCGTGATTTTTGTGATTGGGTCGTATTTAATGGGGACTTCTGCGGCTATTATTCAGGTGGTCGTAAACCCTTATGCGGCTTCATACGAACTGAAAGGAACTCAGCCTGTACAGCGACTGAATATTTTAACGGCTATTAATTCCATTGGAACAACTTCCGCACCGTTTTTCGTTACCGTTGTCATGTTTAGCGGGATTTCCATCGAAAATATAGAGATCAGACAGCTGCTTCTGCCTCTTTCTATACTGATACTGTGCATATTGGTGATTATGGTGATCACCAAAAGGCTTCATCTTCCCGATATTGCCCATACCAGAGCCGTTGCAGGAGAAAAGCTGGAAAGAAGCATCTGGTCCTTCAGACATTTTGTACTGGGCGTTCTTGCTATTTTCTTTTATGTAGGAACCGAAGTGGCCATTGGAGCCAACATCAACCTGTATGCATTTGAACTGATGGATTCCGGTCACCCGATTACATTTTTCGGGAAAACAGATATTATTATCGGAGGAATGGACCTGGGAATTCATGCTTTACTTTCCACTTTATATTGGGGCGGATTTCTTATAGGGAGGGCTGTATCAAGTTTTTTTAGTAAGATTTCTGCAAGAACACAGCTGGCGGTCACCACTGTTTTGGCTGCGATACTTGCTGTAGTGTCTATGATTACACAGAATTTATGGTTTCTGGTAGCTATAGGGCTTCTGCATTCTTCGATGTGGAGCTGTATTTATTCGCTGTCTATAAAAGGATTGAATAAATATACATCAAAAGCTTCGGGAATCTTTATTTCTGCGGTATTTGGCGGTGCTGTCTTTACATTAATTCAAGGTGGTTTAGCAGATGCTTTCGGATCATGGAGATGGACCTGGTTTCTTACAGTGATCTGTGAATTATTGATGCTGGCTTACGCGCTGTTTGGATCCCGTATCCGCGAGAAAGACCTTCTTATCTGATATTATTTCATTAAAAAAACACAATATGCTTAAATATAATCTGTTATTCTTTTTCTCGGCAGTCATAGGAAATATATCGTTGAGCGCACAGGAGCTGCATTCTGCCTTACAGCTCAGAAACAGTCATCTCTGGAGAGGGCTTGAAGTATCGGCCGGATTCATTTATACCGGAGATGTACATCTGGATTTTAAAAATTTCTACGGAGGATTTTGGGGAGGTGGTAATTTTGATGGTTCTTACAAGGAATTTAATCATTACATAGGATATAAAAACAAGAAACTGGTTTTGGAGTTATGGGATATTTATAACTTTTCTCCCGGTGCTACGTATAACAATAAGGAATATTTTAATTATTCTGCCCGCGAAACCGGACGTTTTTGGGATTTCAGATCCTATTACACGATGAGTGAGCAATTTCCTTTGGTTCTCAGCTGGAATACGGTGGTTTTCGGGAGAGACCGGAACAGCATCAATACAGAAAATAAATATTCCACTTTTGTTTCGGGAGAATATCCTATGTACAAAAAAGAAAGCCTGGAAGTTCGTGGAAGGGTAGGCTACAGCTTTGCCCTGAATAACACCAACGGGGAAAAGAATAATTTCTTTGCAAAAGATGCGGGATTCAATGAAATAAGCCTTATTGTTTCTAAAAGTTTTACCATTGAAGGATACAAAATTCCTGTGGGAATATGGGCGATGTGGAATCCGGTAAACAATAATGCGTTTCTTCAGTTTTCTGTTCAGGCCTATTCATTTTAAAGATAAAAAAGCATAAAACAATACAATTTTTAGTAATTTACTGATATCATAAAACAAAACTTATCTATTTGAACCTATAATTTAACTGATCATGGAAGACAAAAAATATAAAGCAGTTTGCTTTGGAGAAGTTCTTTGGGATATATTTCCGGGGGAACAGAGGAGAATTGGCGGAGCTCCCTTTAATGTAGCTTATCACCTTTTTAAAATGGGACTGAATGTAGAAATGATCAGCAGTGTAGGAGATGACGAACTGGGTCATGGTATCTTGCAGAAAATTAAAGACTGGCAGATTTCTACGGATCAAATCCAGATCACGAAGGAACATCCCACAAGTACCGTCATTGCAATGGTGGATGAAAACAACGATGCTCATTATGATATTGTAGAAAATGTGGCCTGGGATTTTATTGAAACCACTCAGGAAAACAAAAAAGTACTGGATACAGCTGATGCTTTAGTTTTCGGAACACTGGCTGCCCGGAACGAAAAATCGAGAAATACTTTGTTTGAAATGCTGGAAATAAGTTCTTACAATGTTTTTGACATCAATTTAAGAGAACCTTATTATGAGATCAGGATGATTAATGAACTTTTACATAAAACACAGCTGGCTAAATTCAATAAGGCTGAACTCCGTATGATGCTGGATTTTTTAAATAAAGAATATAAGGATGAAAAAGACAGCATCAGATACCTGCAGGATAAATTTGGGATTAAAGAAATCATTGTCTCCAAAGGAAGTAAAGGGGCTTTGTATGCCTATGAAGACAACTTCTATCTGTATCCTACCATTCCCGTTGAGGTCAAAGATACGGTTGGAAGCGGTGATTCATTTTTAGCCGGATTTTTATCAAAAAGATTACAGAAAGAAGCTTCAGCTCATGAAATTATGGCTCAGGCGGTTTCTCTGGGAGCGTTCATCACCTCACAGGAAGGCGCGTGCCCGGAGTATACGCTGAAAGAATTTCTTCAGTTTAAAGAAAGTCATCCGTTGTCGGCTTTGAGTTTTTAAATTCAAGGAAGATATAACAAGTAAAACCTCTGAGAACTAGAAATATCAGAGGTTTTTTTGTGTTCTCTTCTTCCGGTTGTTGTAACTTACGGAGCTCAGAAATACCTGATCCATGGTGTTTTTTCTATTCATTTCTAAAAATGACCCATATGAGTCATTTTCTTCGAAAATTAATTTGTATAGGTTTGCAATATATTTTATAAAGGAATTTTTTTTTGATTTAAAAGCTGTTCTCTTATACAATTAATATTGCGATAACTTTAAAAAAAACAGATGAAAAAAACACACCCATTTACTGATGATAAGTACTTTTATGTACTTACTCAAAATTCTTACACCCAATAGTAATAAATCACAAAGAGTAAAAAAATCAAGGAGAACTTGGGCGATTAAGATGGACTAATCATTCATAAAGACAATCAAAAATATTGATTATGATATATTTTATACTTACCCTTATCCTTACCTTTATCCTTACCCTTATCCATGGTTTTATTTTTTTGGAGCTATTTCTCTCTGTATTTATTTTATCATAATACAAAAGTCAACCGTGTAAATTTAATACTATGAAAATGAATACATTTTCTTTGATGACGATTGTCCTATATACTTATGTCAACGGGCAGGTGTATTATTTGTGATAGCTTCTGCGAGTAGCATTTTATAGTTTATACAGGCTGAAATTATTTTTAAAACACAAAACATAATTATCTAAAAACACAAAATGAAAAGAATATTTTCAGTGGGGATTGTATTATTTACATGCAATACTCATGTACTTTCCCAGGTTGGAATCGGTACAAAACAGCCAGATCCATCTTCTATTCTGCACCTGGATGTTTCTTCTTTACCAACGGAAGGGAAAAAAGGTTTTCTGGCCCCTAAAGTGTCCCTGCAGTCATCGATAGACCAGGTTACCATTCCTTTACCGGCAGTGGGATTACTGGTGTACAATTTAGGAACGGGTAATCTGAAAACTGAAGGCTATCATTATTGGAATGGTACGGAATGGAGAGCCTTCACTTCATCTTCCACTATTTCCCCTTCCATTGCCGGATTTGATTGTGCAAATGCTTACTTTAGTCCACCTTTTTTTACGGCAGGAATGCCCTACAGCGGAACAATGGTAGTTCCTTATACAGGAGGAAACGGAGGAAGTTATCCTTCCGGAGCTCCGGTGGCATCCACGGGAAATACAGGGTTGACTGCAACGCTTCGTCCGGGAGTATTAACGAATGGGAAAGGAGAGCTTGTATATGATCTTAGCGGAACCCCGGCACAGTCTTCTCCTTCCACTGCTTTTTTTAATCTGAACTTTTTAGGAAAAAGCTGTCAGGCTGCGATTTCAGGAGATGTTTTACAGCTTGGGCAAACTCAGTCTTATTATGGTAAGATCAGAATGAATGATATGGCGTCCTATCAATTGGCTAGTGAATTTCTTGCAGATCTACCTGTAATAGAAGGTTTACAAATGAATCTCATGAAAAATGGATCTATGGATTATACATACATTATAAAGGTAAAAAATATAACAGGATTACCTATAGATGTTAAGGTTCAGGTGAAGGGATTTTCTGGTAGTCCTTCCTATAAAGAAATGAATATAGGGACAGGGCAGGTTGTAGAACTTTCATCAATGTTTGGCCATATGCATAATACTGATCCGGATCTTATAGAGATTAATCTTATAATAAATGACAGACGTTGGTATAGGATTAGTTATTTTGTAGTGTCAGATTACAATGTCCCTTCATCCTCCAACAATTATCACCACATAAGAATGACCATTCAAAGAGTACAATAAACAGGATAAAAACACAAATTTTAAATATTCAGAATATTCATCTCAATCCTAAGTAATGTTTTCTTGTAATTAATTTTAAATAGAAGCTTTAGCTTTCCTGAAATGAATCCGGAGGTATGTTTTATATCAAAATGGAATATACCTCCATTCTCCTAACATCTCGCCATTATTTATTACCCTATTAAAACTAACAGAAAAATGAAAAAGAAATTTTTAATCAGTCCGTTACTACTCACATTGAGTATCAGTGTGTTTTCTCAGATTGGAATTGATACACAATCACCAGCTCCTTCTTCTGTTCTGCATGTTGATGGAGGTAAAGATAATCCCTCTTCCGGATTGCCTTCAAGTGCCATGCAGAGCAATGATGTAGTGATTACCAATGAAGGATGGCTTGGTGCAGGAACCATATCTCCTCAAGGAGTTGTTGATTTGAAAAGTAACAGCTTGGGGTTTATTCCCCCTAGAATGACAACAATACAAAGAAATGGGATTCCCACAGGAAATAGACCTCCCGGGAGTTTGGTATATAATACCGATACCAACTATTTCCAGATTAATGCAGGGACAGATGCTGTTCCTGTTTGGAAAAATCTTGATATCACCAGCTTGACAATTAACAGAACAGTTCTCTATCAAAAAGGAACAGTACAAAATGTGGGGACCTCACCAACAGACCTCACTTTTAATCTTGATGCTCCTCTTTTTAATAATATACCCAACGGATATATTACTAAAATCAATAGTACGACTCTGGGCCTTGCTCCCGGAAAAACATATAAAATAGATGTTGATATGGGAAAAGTTGAATTCTCTGATGCTAATGAAATGTCGTGCAATCTGATGGAAGACAATACTGTTATTGGTACTGCATCTCTATTGCCTTCCAACTATTCGCTTAACAATTGGAACAACAGTCCCATTATTACAGCTTATATTAATAATAATTTATCAGTTGTAAAAAAAGTAAGCATAAAATGTACAAAGGTGACAGGGAATTCTGCCAGTTTTACATTAGATATTCCTGCTAAATTCTGTGTTACAATCATGAATTAATAATTCAAAATAGATATTCTCAATGCTATGCTCTAAAAGTAGATGGTGTTCCCGGGTTTAGCAATTATCTAAATAACTTTTAAAAATTTTAAAGCTATGAAAAGAATATATTTTTTAGTTTTTTATATAACTATTGGTTTTCTGATTCGCTCCAATGCTCAGGTCGGAATCAATACATCAGCTCCACAAGGTGCATTCCATGTGGACGGAGCCAAAGATAATCCTACAACAGGTTCTCCCTCTTTATTACAGCAGCAGAATGATTTTATCGTAACTTCTGATGGAAGAATTGGTATAGGAACTACTTCCCCACAAGGGAAACTAGACTTAAAAAGTACATCATCACCTTTTCTCCCACCCAGAATAAATACAGCGCAGCGGGATGCCATTGCTCTTGGCAGAAGGCCAAAAGGAACGATGATATACAATACTGATGCGGCTTCCATTCAAGTAAATATAGGTACAGATGCAATTCCGAATTGGATTACCCTGAAGTTGGTTAATGAGACCGTTAATAAATCTGTAGTATTTAAAAAAACGGATGGGGAACAGGTAGTTCCATATGATGGTATTACTACCACACAGATAGTATTTGATCCGGCTCCAATTTTCAACAATATTCCTCCCGGATATGTTACGATGCAGTCCAATGGGAGAGTCATGCTGGCTAAAGGTAAAACGTATCGCCTGGAAGTAAATATTGGAAGAATGGAATCTTCAGATACCTGGCATAGCTGGTGCAATATTAATGCATCAGGAGTGGGACAGCTCGTTAATGTTTCTATACAACCCCAGACTTTTACTCTTAACTGGAATAATTCAAATATTTTGTCTACATATTTGGATACGACTACCACAGATCAAGAGGTATATGTGGGCTGTTATAAAACAACTTCCGGGTATTCTATTGTAAACAAGGGGATTAGTCCTATATGGTCTATCACTATAATGAATTAATTATCTTCTATATGAAACGTAATACAATATATACAGCAATATATACAGCAATATTATTAGTTGCTCTTCCAGCCCTGGTAAAGGTAAAAGGACAAGTAGGAATTAATACGACCAATCCCAGAGGTACCCTTCATATAGATGGAGGAAAGAATAATAGTCTTACGGGAGCACCTACAGATGTTCAGTCGACAGATGACTTTATTGTTCTGCCTACAGGATCTGTGGGAATAGGAACTGCCAGCCCTAAAGGGAAATTAGATCTTAATACGACTCAATCAGGATTTGTTTTCCCAAGACTGACTACTTCAGAAAGAGATAATAATATTTCTCCGGGATTCAGACCTGCATCTACGATGATTTACAATACCACTTTAGATAGGCTTCAGTATAATTCCGGTACGGATGCAGTGCCTTTTTGGTCTACTTTAGAAAGCCCGCCGGACACATTCAATACAACGGTAAGATACACTAAAGATAGAACCATTTTACAGGATATTTCAACAGCTGGTGTGAATATTACTTACCAGTTAGTCACATTTAATAATATCCCCAACGGATATATTACAAAAACGAATAACGATATCATTAACCTGGCACAAGGAAAGACCTACAGGATTATAGCCAATATGGGAAGAATGGGACAAGTGTCTGTTCCTGATAGTGATTTCTATGCCAGTTGCAGTCTTATGAAAATTGAGAACTCTAATTCACAGGTCGTTTCTAAGGTAGATATTCTACCTCCCAACTCTACAAGGCCGGATGCAATGTATTGGAGTGATAACAATGTAATGGTGAATTATATCACCACAACTTCATTTCCTGTTCAGATTTATGTAAAATGTAACAGAATAGGAGGGTCGGACACCAGACCACCTGTTCAGCTTCCGGTAAATAATGGGATTCCGCCGTATATTGAGTTTACTATTCTGAACTAGTCTGAATTCTTTAGATTAAACTAATTGGGCTGTTCTTTTAAAATATAAAATAATAGAAGTAGGCAAAACTACCTTTTCATTTGAAACAGGCCCGGCATGCTCATTTTGATGATAAATCACATCAAGAGAGGAAGCATATATCCTTACAATAACCAATTTATATAAGTAGATTTAAGATATACACTGGTGAATCTGAAGAAATCCTTTTTTCTTCAGATTCTTTTTCGAATCTTTTTTCAAAATAAAATACCCTTGTTGTGATCTTTTCATGTATAAAGGTGCCCACTTCGAGTCTTGGATAGCTGGGATCAAAACAGGACTCTTTTCTTAATTTTCGGTTCACGCTATTTGCTATTCTTATATCTATTTAATAAAAATAGCAGATCGAAAATATAAAACCCGAGCATATATTTTCAGGAGGTTGTAGATACCATTGAAAAACAGACGGAGCTTGCCTGATAAATTGAAATCATTATTCATTTTTAAAGCAATACTCTGTCTGTCAGGGTAACCAACACCACTAAGATGAAAAAATTATTTTTATTGTGTGTTTTATCGATTAAAATGGCATATATACAGATACCGGTGGATTAATAGTAAAAGGTGTTTTTTATCATTCTAATTGTTTTTTTTAAATTTTGAGAGAAAAACCTGAGATCAAAAATATTCATTTTATAAAGCCTTTGAAATAGCCTATATGAGGCATTTTTTTAAAATTCTATGTCTATTTTATAGCTAACTTTGGAAAATGGCTGTAGAATAGTTTATTATCAACAAAGACAGTGGTTGCCGGATAATATATTCCCTCAACTTAAACATGTAATAACTTTTAATAATTATTGTTAATAAAGTACTCCTATGAAAAAGATCACCCCTATAAAAATTGAGCATTATATTGAAACATTTAAAGTTCATCAAACACTTTCAGGAGACGATTATGTGAGCATATTTAGTGAAACGATCAAGAGTGTAGAGAATTTTGCAATAGGCCCTTTTTATTATATAATTGCCAGTTATTCTGATTATAAAGTTAAAGCAGTAAGTAATAATATTGAGGAAATGACTCCTTTTTCAAAAGACGATTTTGCTACCAAAGATTTTTTATCTTTATCTCCTATTTTCCATCCTGATGACCTTGAATATTTTTTGGCAGCGCTGGCTTTTACCAAAGAAATCTATTTTCATTCCCAAAGCCCGGAAAGAGACAGTCTGAAATTCAATGTGTATGTCAGAGCTATGAACAGGAAGCGTGAATTCAAATGGGTATTGATCCAGTCATGGTTCTATACCAATCAGTATAATGAAATTGAAAGCATACTTTATGTTCATTATGATCTTTCCCATCTTAATATTGTCAATATGCCTCTGCTTTCTATCATTAACTTTAACAATAAAATTCAATATTTCAAGCACGTTGATCAGAAGATGCTGGAGGTAAATATTCAGCCTCCCCATATAACAAATCGTGAAAGGGAAATTTTAAAATTGATGGCTGAAGGATATAATACCCCTCAAATCTCGGATAAATTATTTATTTCCTATCATACCGTGCAAAACCATAAGAAAAACCTTCGTGCCAAAACGAATACCAAGACATCCGGAGAGCTTATCTCTTTTGTATTGAAATATAATCTGTTATGGATTTAATAAGGAGAACTGTTTAAGATTGTTTGAATGAGGAGGATTGATCTATTTTTTACCGACAACAGTTTCCGGAATTGGGACATCAATTTCCATTGAAGAAAAATTAACTCATTTGGGTTATTTTTTAATCGCACAAGATGATCTAATATTGCCATAAATAATTAGGAATGAAAAAGTTTATTTGGAGCAGTATTCTTTTGTTCAGAAACCATATTTTCCCAAGTAGATATTAATACCATTACTTCTGCAACAGCTTTGGATGTTTAGGTATAGCTGCAAATTTTCCAAAATTTGATTATATTCTTGTGTGACAACAGGGATTAACTCCCTTTGTAGATTAAGCTCTGCCGGATATTATTATTTTGATGCTGCCGGCAATAAATGGACAAAACTATAACCCAAACTTTTTAACTTGATAATATAAGGCTGACCCGCAAAAAAACATTTGCAGAAACCACTTCTATTATGCTTACAGGCATGTATGGTATGTTTGAATTGGAACGAAGAAAATAAATACAAATAAACAATATATGAATAAAAAGATTCCTACAGCAATGGCTATTTTGTTTTCAAAACCTAATTTTCAATCCGAAATCCATTCAGATATTCAGGAATCACATTCTGTAGATGAAGAAACTAACCGCGCTGTTATCAATGAAACGTTCAGCACAAATCATGAGAATACTGCTGCTGAAGGTTGTTTGTTGAATGTAGGACAGGTATTGGGGTATCATGGGAGAATTTTACAGCACGATATCTTTAGCGGGCAGTATATAAGTACGTTTTTATCGGATTTACCATCGATAGAAGGAATTAGATTGGATTTGCAAAAAATGCCGGGTGAATTTCACTATCATCTGATGCTCGTCAATACGTCAGTTAATTCCGTTCATGTTCAATGGCACACGGATTTAGGAAGAGTAGCACCAACATCCGGAACGGGGATTCTTGCGTTAAATCAGGTGAAGGATATTTCAGGGTTAGCAGTTGGTTCTGCAGTCAAATGGCAGCCTGAAGTGGCACAAGTTTACAAAATACATCTTATCATTAATGATCAGAGATGGTATAAGGTAGACTTCTTCTGTATATCAGAAACTCCTTCTGTTCCTCTGTGCAAAGACTATCACAACATACGTATTTCTATTGAGCGACTGCAATAGAGTAGGACTGATATTTAATAACTAATTAACAAGTACACCATGAATTTTAATAAAATACATATAGGAAAGCTTATTGAAGCACGGGTTGCAGAGGCCGATATAGAATTAGCCCGGATAAAGAAATATTTGAATTTAAGTGAGGAGAGAGTGAGGCAGATGTATGAAGAAGAGCATCTGGATACGGAAATTCTTTTGCGTATGAGCAAACTTCTGGAATATGATTTTTTCAGGATATATTCCCAGCATCTTATTTTATATGCTCCACAAACAAGACAGACTAAACATTCACAAGAAGCTGAAGAAACTAAGCTGCCGGTTTTCAGAAAGAATATTTATACCCAGGAAATTATTGATTTTATGCTGGAGTTGATTTTTACCAACGAGAAAACTAAAACCCAGATTACGGAAGAGTATAATATTCCTAAAACAACCCTTTACAAATGGATCAGTAAATACAAAAACAGAGATCTTTAAATGTATTGAAATAGCAGCAATAACGTAAAAGTTTAGAAAAAGCAGGAATATTACTCATTTTAAAATAAAAAAATAAAATTGATGCCATCAACACCTAACTACATCAAAATATACTCGGATATATTATCAAAACATCCTGAAGCCAAAGAAGCATGTAGTGGCTTGCTTAAAAAAAAGAATCTATCTGCCAATGAGGTCATCCATATCAATGATCTTATATTCCCTAAAAAAGACAAGCAGGCTATCAAGTTTAATAGAAGATATTATTGTTATGATAAAGCAAGCATTATTGAAATTCTTCAATATCAAAAAAAAAATAACCTTAAAAATATAGAAACCGCTTTACATTTTAAAGTGAGCAGAAATTCGATAACAAAGTGGAAAAAGAAGTTTATCCCATAAGTTATGCATTTAATCTAAACAAAAAGATTCTTGTAATTAACAATAAAACATAAATGATGAAAACAATCAGTAAAGTAATTTTAGCCATTTTCTTCACGTTAGGCTCCAAAACTATTTATGCCCAGCAATTTAAGCAGGAAGCTGATCTTATAAGAAGCATGATTGGAAAAGAGAAAAAGGAATTTGTTCAATATTACATGAGCATTCCAAACGAAAAGAATAGTGAATTTTGGAATATCTACAACCAGTATGAAACCGAAAGACAGAAAATTGGATCTGCAAATTTTAGGCTTATTAATCAATACTTGACATTATTGAATACCAACAACGAAAATGGCTATAAAAAATTAGTAGTAGATATAACAGCTTCTGATAGCAAGTCGGATAAACTTTTGAAGAAATATTATCAGAAAGTGGAGAAAGATATTTCACCACAGACCGCCCTTCAGTTTTTCCAATTAGAAAAATACATAAAAGCACGCATCACTTACCAGCTTTATCAACAAGTTCTTTTTGCTGGATAAATTTGAAAAAAACCGGTATAGAATTTCATAAAGAACAGGAATAAAACTTAAATGTCAGTTACCTTTTTCTGGATAGAATTTGAAAACAAAAGCCTCTGAGAATCAAAAGATTTCAGAGGTTTTTTTAATAGGCAACGACCATTTATTTAATATATGATCTTTGTGTGATTTCAATTTTTACTTCGTGATCAGCAAAGCCGGGAAGACTTTTGTGATTTGCTTTGTCGATATCGGCCTGTTCTTTTGTAGTTTTTCCGCCAACATATCTGTCACAGTCTATACAGTCTGCCCGGTAAAGGGTGGAATGGTCTCTGGTTTTTTTGGTTTTTTTTGCCATAATCTGATATTTTAAAATTTAAGGAATGATACGGGTATTGATAGTCTTAATCCAAACTCATTTCGTTTCAAAAGTGCTAATTCTGAATCCAGAGAATTTGTCAAGTCACTCAACGTAAAATAAAGCTCTGCGTGTAATTTGGATTTTTCTTTCTTGGAATCTTTAAAAGAATATAAAAGTCCGATTCCTGTATCGAACATGGGTTTGGTTTCTTCTTTAAATCTGGCTTGCGGATATATATGAACCGCCATCGTGTTTTTAGAGAAGAATCTGTAATAATCTGCATAAATTTTACTGTAAGACAAGTTAGTTTTGTAATCTCCCTGATAAGCGTTGAATTTCTTGGCTATGGTTCTTTGTTCAGAAGAAGAGGTATAACTGGTAGATTCATTGATTTCCATTTTATTAAGTTCTGCAAAATTGTCATCCAACCCTCCGGATATGCCAAGTAATAAATATTGTGTTGGTTGGCTGCGGTGATTCCATTCATACACATTATATTCTATGGAAGCTTTTAATCCTACATAATTTTTTTTAGAAATTTGCTTTTCATAGACTAAAGATGAATCAAAATGATTGAAATTATTGTTTTGAAATCCTGCACCGAAGCTTATCCAATGAAAATATATTCCGGTGTAACTAAACTCTTCGATGGCGGTTTCCTGGTTTTTTATTTTTTTAGCCTCACTTAATTTCATGAATTCATCAATCGAGGGATTTGTTTGCTGCTTGAGTAAAATTGAATCAATTTGTAGGTTTTTTAATGCCAATTGATACTCATATTTTGCTTTTGTTACATCCTCTAATTTGAGGTTTTCTAATTGTTTTTTAATAGCTATGACCTCCATATTTAGAAGGTCTAATTTTGCAGATAATAGTTTTGGGTATTTTTCATAAATTAATTTACTGCAATTGTATTCAATATCTGCAACGGATTTTTTCTTACTTAATTTATCCAGTTCATCGTCATAGTAAGAAAGGTATGATGAGTTAAATCTTATATTATATTTAAAATTAACGCCCACATTGCTGTTTATTTTAGATTGAGTAAAAATTGCAAAAACGCCATCTGTAACACTTCCACTAGCATTGATGGAGAGCATATCTCCGTTTTTAAAATTTTTTGTTGCGTTGAATGCTAATTGTCCATCCTTTATATCAGCAGAAGCATAATTTCCGATAGTGGTTTTCCCACTGCTGTTGATCACGGAATTAAATTCTCTATTAAGAATTTTTTGATATTCGTCCTCAGACAGTTTTTTTAAAATTTCCGGTACTTTTAATTCTTTTGTCTTGTCTTGTCTAGAATTGTTTTGGCAAAAGACAATTTGAGAATAGAGTATAAGCAAGAGTGAAATAAGTAATCTTTTCATTTTTTTGAGTTTTATGGTTATTAATCTTTCAATATTATAGACTGATTATCAAAAATATTGAAAAGGTGAAGAGGTTTCAATACCACTTTTGTGTGATTCTTAGAAATGGTTAATAAGCTCTTTTTAAATAATTTATGAATTTTAATATTTCATTGAATAATATAATTTTCTTGAAATATGGAGGGTAACTTTAAAGAACGACAAGTGAAATTTCAACTCTATAATACCTACCCTTGAACTAAATAGAAAAAATAAAAAAAACAAATAGACAGAGTTGTCTATTTGTTTTTATACCTTCGTAGCATGAAACAAAGAGGTCAGGTTGTTATCGACAAAATATTAGATACTGCAGATCACCTGTTTTATAAACAGGGCTTTAGCAATACAGGCATCAATCAAATCATTGAAGAGGCAGATATTGCCAAGGCATCTTTATACAAACACTTTGAAACCAAGACAGATCTGTTGATTGCGTACGTTCAGCGGACACACGAGCTTTGGTTTACCAGATTAGAAGCTACTGTGAACGAAGTGGAGGATCCTAAAGAAAAATTACTGGCTGTTTTCGATCATCATACGAAACGGCAGGAAATCAGGCAGTTCGGAGGTTGTCCTTTTATTAAAGCTAATGACGAGGCAGGGATAGACGACCCTCGTTTTTTGGCAGAAATACAGGCGGCGAAAATTCACAGCAAAAAATTCATCAAAATGTTGGTTGAAAATTCAGGACATAAAAAATTATTATCGGATGAAGAATTGGCCGAAACAATTTATGTGATGCTGGAAGGCTCAATTGTAACAGCTTCCGTTTTCAAGAGGCCCGACGAAATACAATCGGCAAAGAAAATCATTGAAAAACTCATCTGAAATGAAAGAAGTAAAAAATAAATGGCTGGAGCTGATTATCGTTTTGTCAGCACCGCTGCTTTCAGTAATTGATGTATTTATCATCAATGTTGCCATTCCGACCATCAAAAAAGGAGTTCATGCTACAGATGGCGAAATGCAGCTTGTAATTGCAGGATATCTTCTGGGCTATGCTGCATTCCTGATCACAGGAGGAAGGGCAGGAGACCATTTCGGAAGAAAGAAAGTTTTCTTTTGGGGAATGTTTGCTTTTACCGTGGCTTCCTGTCTTTGCGGTTTATCAGAAACGGCTTTGCAGCTTAACGTAACGAGACTTTTTCAAGGATTGAGCGCATCATTTATGGTTCCGCAAACCATTGCATTTATTCAGGTTTTGTTTACGGATACAAAAGAACGGGCAAAAGCATTTGGCTGGTATGGAATTACACTTGGAACTGCGGCCGTAATCGGACAGGTGTTGGGAGGTTATTTATCAGATACCCATTGGTTTATCGAAGGATGGAGGCTGGTTTTCTTTATTAATTTACCTATAGGAATCATAACACTTTGGGCTACGAATAAATATGTGACAGAAACTGTAAAACATCAAAATACAAAATTTGATTACACAGGAATCTTAATCTTAACTTTAGCTTTATTTTCTCTTATTTATCCTTTGATTCAGGGGCGTGAAGCAGGCTGGCCTTTGTGGAGCTTCGGATTGATTATTTTGTCTGTTTTACTTTTCGCCTTTTTCATTTATAATCAAAAAATCAAACTTTCCCAAAATGGAAATCCGTTGATTGACGTGAGGCTATTTAAGATAAAAGATTTTAATATTGGACTGGTTGCCGTGTTATTTCATTTTATGCTGCATACCGCTTATCTTTTATTGAGCTCAGTCTATCTTCAAAACGGATTGGGAGTTTCGGCATTGGATTCAGGGCTTTATTTTATTATTCCCGGAATTTTATTCATTATATCTTCTGTAATGGCTTCCCGACTCATCGTAAGATTTGGAAGAAAAGTATTGCAGGTAGGAGTAGTAATTTTAGTAATCGCATTTTATCTTCAAATGACCCTCTGGAAACCGGGTATCAGTACCTGGGTAATTATAGGATTAATGGGAGTCTGGGGATTCGGAAACGGACTCGTTCTTCCTTCGCTATTAAATATTGCATTAAAAAACGTACCTTCTCAGTATGCAGGTGCGGCAGCAGGAATTTACTCAACTTTTCAGCAGACTGCTTCTGCATTGGGTGTGAGCATTATTGGAGGAGTATTTTTCTATTTTTCGAAAGACGGCTGGCAAACGGCTTATCACTTTGGAATTATTTGTTTAATCATTTGTGTTGTAATGGTCGGGATAATGCTTCAATTACTTCCGGGCACAAAATCAACGGCGGAAACCTTAAAAAAAATATCAGAACAGGATGGAAGACCAGAAACAGTTGATCTATAAAGATATTCCTTCTCCGGTGGGAATGATAAGGGCTATATCCTCCGATATAGGGCTTGTAGCCATTATCTGGGAAGGAGAAGATTACAAAAGAACAAAGCTTTCCGAGCCTGTAAGAGATGATGAACATCCTTTACTTTTACAGACTGAGACGCAGCTAAAGGAATATTTTGAAAATAAAAGAACAACTTTCGATATTCCGCTTGATTTTAGAGGAACGGAATTTCAGGTTAAAGTTTGGGAAGCTTTATTGAAAATCCCTTACGGTATTACGAAAACCTATGGTGAGTTGGCCAAACTTCTTGGCGACATCAAAGCGGTTCGTGCCGTGGGTGGAGCTTTAAACAAAAATCCTGTTTCCATCATTGTGCCTTGTCACAGAGTGGTGGGAGCCTCTGGGAAATTAGTTGGTTTTGCCGGAGGATTGGAAAACAAATCAATTCTTCTTGATCTGGAACAGGGTTTCACGATGCCGAAATTATTCTGAATGATAATCTAAACGACGATGAACAATAAAAACATCAATATTCCTGAAAAAATAGAAACTTTCAACCTTGAAAATTTTCAGGAATTGTGTGATCACCTGGCGGATCAGGATCCGGATTTAAAATTAATTTTGGACAATTACGGGTATCCTCCCATGTGGACGCGTGCCAATACTTTTGAAACCCTTGTCCATATTATTCTGGAGCAGCAGGTTTCCTTAGCGTCAGCTTTGGCCACATTAAATAAACTGAAAGAAAAACTAACAGAAATTGTTCCTGAAAATATTCTTAAACTCACTGATGAAGAAATGAGGGAATGCTATGTGAGCCGTCAGAAAAATATCTACATCAAAGGATTAGCAAGTGCTATTGTTAACGGAGAAATTAATCTTGACGAGCTTTCAAAAATGTCAAATGATGAAGCTCGGAAGACTTTGGTCAGTTTAAAAGGAATCGGCAATTGGACAGTAGATGTATATTTGATGTTTACCCTTCAGAGAACAGATGTCTTTCCAATCGGAGATCTGGCTGCTGTGAATGCTGTAAAGCGGTTAAAACAGCTTTCAAAAAGTACAGCTAAGGAGGAAATTCTAGACATCAGCGAAAATTGGAAACCTTTTCGTTCTGTAGCTTCGATGATGCTTTGGCATTATTATCTTTCTCATCCAAAAACTAAATAAAAATTACATGGCTTATTTGAAAAATGGTAAGAGAAAAAAATAAAAGCCATCTTTAAAATAAAAACCTCTGAAAATCAAATGATTTCAGAGGCTTTTTGTACCCAGGACCGAACTACCATATTTTTTTAGTGAATTTTAATTAGTTTTAATTGTTGGTATATTGTTATATTTGAGTTAGATAAAATTTGATTATTTGGGGTTTAGTCAGTTTTTTTGATTTTAATTTTTAAAATGATCCCCTTTTTATTCCCCCTTTATTTTGTTTCATCTATTTTAAATTTAAAATGAAGTACTATTTCGAATTAAGAAAGGATAAAGTAACTCAAGATAGCTTAATGCCTATTCGTGTTTTAATAAAACATGAGAAGACAATTATCAAACGTAATACTGGTGAAAGTTGTGAGCTTAGATACTGGAATGGATTTAGAGTTTCACCAAACTCTAAAAAAGAAAAATACAATAATCATTTAGAAATTAATGAAACATTACAATCTCTTGAGAATAGAATTAATGATGTTTTTCTTTTTTTTAAAGCCAATAAAATTTCATTTAATAAAGAGACTTTTATTGAAAAGTTTGAATCCAAAGATGTAGTAGTTTCTAGTTTTGATTTTTTTACTTGTTTTGATGAATTTATTGAGATAGGTAAATTATCCAAAGCTTATAATACAACGAAAGCACAGACTACTGTCAAAAATTTTTTAAAAGAATTTGAAAATGATACTAATTATAAAGTTGAGTTTGAATCAATAAACGATCGTTTTTTTGAAGAATTATCCAGGTATTGTTTTATTGAAAGAGAAATAAAAAATAATTATTTCGCTAAGATCATTGCTGTATTGAAAACAATGCTCCGATTCTGTATTAAAAAAGGATATCAAAATAAAAGAGACTTTGAAGATTTTAAGGCTACGGAGCATGATATTGATATTATATATCTAACATTTGATGAACTCTTAAAGTTAAATAATCATGATTTCGATAATGATAGATTATGCCATGTTCGTGATTTTTATTGTATGGGTTGTTTTACTGGGTTAAGATTTTCTGATTTGGCAAAGCTACATTTAGCTAATATTTCAGAGGATCATATTGTATTATCAATACAGAAAACAAAAACACAAAATCATGCTATAAAAATAAATAAGTATGCTAAAGCCATTCTTGATAAATACAAGGGAACAATTTATGAACCTTTACCATCTATTTCTCAGCAGAAATTCAATGACTATATAAAAGAGTGTTGTGAAAAGGCTGAAATTAATACTATGACAACCATAAATTGGTTTATAGGATCAAAAAAGGTTTCCAAAACAGTTCCCAAATTTGAACTTATAAGTAGTCATACAGCTAGGAAAACATTTATAACAAATTCACTTCTTCTAGGTATGGAGCCAAAAGCAATCAAGAAAATAGCAAACATCAAGAAAGATGCTGTTCTGGATAAATACATGAAAGTGACTGAGGCATTTACTGATGATCAAATGGATAAAGCATGGAAGTAATATTAAATTTTCTCTTAAAAAACCCTGCTTTGATTTATATTACAGTTGTGGTTTTCTTGATTGGTACTTTTTTATTTGTTAAAAAGGTAGGTGAAAAGTATTTTGAGAACAAAATGAGTTGGTTTATTCAAAATACAATTTTTCACTCTTATAGGTCTTTTTTAGTCTTTATTTATTTAATTCTAGCTACACTCTTTATTTATTTGATTTATAGTTTTTATCTGAATTTTTGGATTGGAATTATTTATTCTGTTTTATTTTTCTATTTGATTTTTAGAATTCTTGACTCAAAGAAAAAGGGTTATTTAAATCTCAGAGAAGAATTTGAATTTCAGAAATATTCTACAAGTATTAAATTCATAAAAGGGAAAAGTATAAATTCTGAATATCGTCAGAAAGCCTATAACTCAATTATAGATAAAATTGCTAGAATTAACATTGATAATAAATATGAAACAAAAGGCTTCTTATTAGCTTTTAGTGAAATTCTAACTTTTGATAACTTCAATTATATAATTGAAAACAACGAATCTAATAAAACAACTGGACAATTATTTTATTGGAAATACAGATTAAGCTTATTTGATACTATTGATAATTTAAAAAAAATCAATAATTCAAATTTCTTGGTAGAAAATGTTTTATCAAATTTTACAATTTTAGATTTTGATGGAGAAAAAGGTCTTCATTACAATAAAAAATTAGCATTAGAAAACATTACAAAAACAATTGAAGATACATCCTTTAAAAAAGAATTTACAGCTTTGAATCAAACAGTGAAAAATTTGATTGAGGAAAATAATGATGTTTGGAATTTAAAGAATTTTAGAATAAATATAGAAATAAATGAGTTTACTAATTATTTTGACAGTTTTCTAGAAATGCATTTTAATGAAAAGACTAGAAGATTAAATTTGAAAAATGAGTTCAAAACATTTGCTAGTATTTTTTATAATGCGAATATAATAAAAGAGATTCCCCAATTAAATATTGATTCAAAAGAGTTACAAAATGTGATGAGATTATTTCGTTTTATGAAGGATACAAAAATTATGGAATATAAAGTAATTGACCTTGCGAAAATTATGTTAAATTCTACAGGACTTCCATTAAATGAAAGTACTTTAACTCAAGCACACAAGATTACACTCGATAAAAATGAAATAAAAACACTTAAAGAAAAATTACTTGTTAAGAATAACAATAGTTTGTAAAGTGTTGTTATTCAAATTGTTTTAAAAGGTAAAATTACTCATAATTGAGTAATTTTTTTTTGTTGATATGAGTAAAACGAACTTTGTCTTCAGTAAAACCAATTAAAGTTCAATAAAATGTCAACATTACTTTATTCACATTCTAAAGGAGATTTAGAAAAAGCCGTAGAGATTATTCTTAGTAAAGCTAATAATCTTATTATCCCTCAAAAGCAAACTGAGGAACAACCTGAAGATCTTATTTCTCAAAAAGAAGCATCAAAATTTCTTCACATTTCAATTCCTACAATTATAGATTGGAGAAAAAATAAAAATCTGCCCTATTATAATTTTAGTGGTAGGTACTATTATTCAAGAAGTGAACTTTTAGAATACGGTAGAAATAGAAATTCCCGTGTTAAATAACAAAGCGCAACTATTGCAGTAGTTACGCTTATATCTTTTGTTTAATCAATCCGTAGCACTAATATACGGATTTATAATCCAATTACTTATGAATGAGGAAAATCCATATATACGTGTGGGAACATCATACTATAAGATCATTCGAAAACCAACAATATCAGGTGATACAATTTCTCTGATGTCAAAATGGAATAGAGAAACAATAATTACTGATCACGGTAAAGATTTTATCAGTAATATACCTAAACTAGATGATTTTATTTGTATTCCCGACAATCTAAATTATGAGAGGATAATTGGTAATTTTTACAATACTTATAATGAACTTCCATTTAAACCAGTTGAGGAAAAAGTTGATATTGATTCTCCGAAAATTGAAAAATCAATTTTATTTCTCAATCATATTTTTGGAAATCAATTTCTCCTGGGAATAGATTATCTAAAAATCCTTTTAGAACTCCCTACTCAATATCTACCAATACTTTGCTTAGTAAGTAAAGAGAGAGCGACCGGAAAAACGACAATGATAAAGTGGCTTAAAGCTATTTTCGGACTTAATATGACCTATATTAAAGGTGATTCCTTTAGTTCTCAATTCAATGCAGATTGGACAGCTAAACTTATTGTAGCTATTGATGAAGTATTTTTTGACAGAAAAGAAATCACAGAGCGTTTAAAATATCTTTCCACAACGGATAAAGATAAAATTGAAAGAAAGGGACACGACAGAGAAGAAATTGACTTTTTCGCAAAGTTTATACTTTGTTCAAATAACGAGGACAATTTTATCCAGATAGACGAAAATGAAATCCGATTTTGGATTATCAAAGTAAAACCTATCAAAGAAGAAAATACTGAGTTCTTATTTCAGTTGGTCACTGAAATTCCCTATTTCCTCTCTTTTCTGTTAACGCATCCATTTACAACAGAAAAAAAATCAAGAATGTGGTTTTCTCCTAATGAAATTAAAACCGATGCACTACGAAAACTGGTTTGGAGAAACAACAATAAACTTGAGAGACAAATGATAGAACTTTTCAATGAGATTTTTGAAAATTTTGATGAAAACGAAATACAGTTTACTCCAACGGATATAGTATCAATGTTAAAAACTATGTTTAAAGCATACTGGTCGGTGTCTGATGTTAGAAAACTATTGAAGAACAACTGGAAAATAGAACCGAAAAATAATTCTTTAGCCTATGTAAAATATGATATTGAATATAATGGAAGCTTTTATCAGCTAAATAAGATTGGAAGATATTTTACAGTAAACAGAAATTTCATTACAGAAATTTATGATGAAATGATGAGATAGATATATAAACATCTAATTAATAACAAATTATAATTCATCAAAAGCTCATCAAAATAAAAATTAACACTTTTTGATGAGATAACGATGAGACAATTAAACAATTGTTTGATGAATTGATGAGTATTTGATGAAATAATAAATAATTGAAAATAAGTCATTTACTTTCATTCTTCATCAATTCATCAAATTCCCAATTAATATAAACCCGAATTTTATGAATTGCCAAACTCTAAATAATAATATAAGACTGGAAGAAGTTCTGGCTTCGCTTGGACACCTACCTGTAAAATGTAATGAAAAAGAAGCTTGGTTTCTTAATCCTTTTGGACTAGAAACAGAAGCATCTTTTAAGATAGATAGACATAAGAACGTATGGTATCTATTTTCTGAAGGCAAAGGAGGAAAAACAGCAGACTTTATTGTGAAATACTTCAACTGTTCTGTTTCCGAGGCTTTATCATGGGCAGAAGAAAAAAACTTTAATTTTTCTTTTCAAAAGCAAAACGATTTATCAAAAGCTAATATTAATATTACTGAAGTCAAACCACTGTCTAATTATTATCTCAAAAAATATCTTAAAAGTAGAGGGATCAGTAGTAAATCTTATCATCTACTTAATGAGGTGAAATTTACAATCAGTAATAGGAAGTTATATGCAATAGGTTTTAGAAACCTTTCCGGAGGTTATGAATTACGCAATAGTTTTTATAAAGGATGTACCTCAAAAGATATTTCTTTTATTCAAGAATCAGATGCTTCAATTTCGGTTTTTGAAGGATTTATTGACGCTCTTTCATACCTTGAATTTACTACTTCAAATGCTGAAAGTTTATTGATTTTAAACTCGGTTTCTATGCTTGAAAAAGCAAAAACACAGTTGCGAAATTTTAGTTCAATAAAGCTTTTTCTAGATAATGATAAGGCAGGAGAAAGGTCCAAAAACGAAATTTTATCTTGTTTTTCTAGAGCTGAAGATTGCTCAAAACTATACGAAGGCTACAAAGATTTTAATGACTTTTTTATTGACAAGCAAAAAACACTTTAGTTATTACGGTTCATAGGTCGAGAAGTGCCTTTGTCCTGACAAAACCAAATTCCGCTACGCTACATTTCGTTTTTCAGTCCTAAAGGCTTCTCGTTTTGCTCCCGTTGGTCGCAAAAATTTTACAATGAAAAGAAATAAGAAAATCGAAATCAGAGTTTCAGAAAATGAAAAGAAAATGATTTCTGATAAAGCAGAAAGAACAGGTCTTAAAACTTCTGAATATATAAGAAAATCTTCTTTGGATAAGAGTCTAAATTTTCGCTTTTCGAAGGAAGAAATTGAAGCCTGGAAAAATTTGACTTTTATCAGTACTGCACTCCGAAATCTAACTAATATTTTAAGTAAGGAAAATCGAGAGGAACTGATTTCTGAGTTAAAAAACATTAATGAACAAATTAAAGTTGAAATTCAAAAATTCCTAAGATGACAGCAAGTGCAAAATCAATAAGAGGAAGCCGGCAGGGTGTAGATTATTTAATTGCAGAGCATAAAGGATATGAATTAGATAGAAATCTCATTTATGGTGAAACATCCACTGAAATAATGAATAGTTTCAGAATCCAGCAATCTGAAAACTACACATGTGATAAAAAATTTTTCACGGCATACATTAGCCCAGATCCTAAAGACGGACAGAAGTTAACAGATAAAGAGCTAAAGGAAATCAGCCATGACTTTATGAAAGGAATTGGCGTAAATCCTGAAAAGCAAGCTTATTTGGCAATTGTACATACGGAAAAAAATCACAAACATGTTCATTTATTGATCAATCGTATAGACGAAAAAAACAAGGCAATTAAAGACAATTTCATTGTTCTTAAAGCTCAAAATACTGTTCACAAAATAGCAAAAGAAAGAGGGTTAATCTCCGCAAGGGATATAATGTATAAAAATCAGGAAAATAAAATTATGCAGTCCAAAGAGATAAAGAAACAAATCTTTGAATCTCATAGCCAAGTAATGAAGATCAAACCCCAAACTTTTTCCAAGTATATGGAATACATGAAAGCTTTAGGACATGAAATGAAGCCAACCATTAATAGGAAAGGGGAAATACAAGGTTTCACTGTAAATGATAAGAAATCAGGACAGGAATTTAAGATGTCCGAAATTAAAAGAGAAATGTCCGCTAATAATCTGGCTAAAGAATTAAAGTATGATTTGGATTATAAGTTTAATTCAGTTTTGGATAATAGTCGGAAAAAACAATTAGAAACTTCGAAAAATAAAGAAAAATCACAAAGTTTAGGAATAAGTAAAAATTAGAATTATGAATCAACTAGGTTCTTTACCTCAGATATTAAAAGCTTTAGCAGTTGTTACTTGTATAGCTTTTATAGCAGTAAACTTTATGTTTATTACTGCACCAGTCACTAAATATTTTTTACCAGAAAAATATTCACATTCGCCTTTAGGGTTATTTGTTAAAGCCCCAATTTGGTTAAATATATGCTTTTCACTTTTAGGATTGTCGTTCTGGCATATTGTATATAAGTTGGGGAAGTTTAAGAGCATTCCAACCGGTCTCGTATATGTTGGAATTTTCACAGTACTTTCTATCTTTTTAACGGGGCTTATTGGAGAAAAAACAAAATCATCTTTAGGAAATTTGGGAGTAATTCTGATTTTTACTCCAATTTTAATATCCGCTTTTTATCTTATCCGGGATCTAAGTAAGCCCAAGCTAAAATATTCTCCTATACAAAAATTCGCAAAAGAGGTTGATGATGAAAGTTTAAACTTTAAAACAAAATCAGGAATCATAAAACTAGCTAATCCATTCAGAGGAATTTACATACAAGGTGGTGCAGGTTCTGGAAAGAGTGCAAGTATTTTTGAGCCTATTATCAAACAAATTTCACAGCAAGAATATACAGGTATTCTCTATGATTTTAAAAGTCCTGAATTAACAAATAAGGTTAGGTCAAGTTATTACAATGGCAATGTTTGTCTTAAAAATGTAGATTTTAAAAACCCTCAACAAAGCGATAGGATCAATCCGATTGCACCCCACTATTTAACAAAAAGCGTTATTGCTATTGAATATTCACAAGCATTGGTCAACAACCTTATCCCTGAAAGTATTAAGAAAGCTGATTTTTGGTCAAATAATACTAAAATGATTATTGCAGGAGTAATATGGTGGCTTAAAGAGGAACATCCTGAATATTGTACTTTACCTCATGTAATTAGTTTACTATTACATACTGATATTAAATTACTATTATTAAAAATTTCCCAAAATTATGAAGCCGGAGGAATGGTTTCTTCCTTGCGACAATCATTAGAAAATGAAGCACAGAATCAAGTTGCGGGTATATTATCTACCATTCAGACAGCGGTTGCTCAGCTAAATACAAAAGATGTATTCTGGATTTTGTCAAAAAACGATGTTGATTTGAATTTAAACAACCCTAAGAATCCAACATTTTTATGTTTAGGAAATGATAGTACACTTCCGCAGGTTTATGCCCCTGTAATTTCTCTAATTATAAGTGTGGGTATGCGACAAATGAACAAACCACAACAGCAGAAAAGTGTTGTCTTGTTAGATGAAGCTCCAACGATTTACATCCCTAACATAGAACAAATTCCTGCCACAGCTCGAAGTAATAAAATTGCAACAATATTCGGAGTGCAGGATTTTAGCCAACTAGTAGACAATTATGGACAAGATAAGGCGCAAATCATTATTTCGAATTTAGGAAATCAATTTTTTGGCAGAGTTACAAATGGGAAAACGGCAGAAATGGTTAAAACCCTATTTTCTAAAGAAGATAGAACCTTTATTAATAAAAATACAGGAACAGGAACAAGCGGAACTGTAATACATGTCCAAAGTAATGATAGTCAAAGTAAAAGTGAAAATATTCAAGAACGAGACCGAGTAAAAGTTAGTGACTTAATTAATCTTAATCCAGGAGAATTCTATGGTATCATAGCTGAAGGGGAACCAAAGGAGTTTCTAAAAACCCAATTTTTAGAAGACTTTGCATCTGACAGACCCACTTCTAAAGAAGTTGTCAGTGATAAAGAAATGAGTGAAAATTATTTCAGAATTATTGAAGAAAGCAAAAACTTAATTTAAACATTACACAATGAATAATAGACATATCAATTATACTATAAAGCAAATTTTCGAATTACCAGACAAAATAATTTTGGTAGAAAGGGAAACCCAGCGATATGATTATGATTTTAGACCTAAGATTGGAGACTATTATACTTTTAACCTGAATGGTAGACATATCACTACAACAGTGGAACGAATTGAAAACAACATCATTTTTATAAAGAAAACCAAATAACAAAATATCAAATTATGGAAAACAAAGATTTTTATGTAATTGAACTTAAACAGAAGATTAAAGTAGGAATTACACAGGATTTTAAAAGTAGATTTAATAATATTAAAACAGGTTCAGGTATAAAAGACAATGAAATTATTAATGTGTATCATTATACTGATTTAAGCTCTTTAGAATCACGCATCAAACGATTATTCTCGAAACAAAATATTGCAGGTGAATGGTTTTATAAAAAAGAAATTGTTTTGGATTTTATTGAAAGCTTAAAAGAGGGACATGTTCCTAGCATTGATTTGCTCAAAAAAATAAAAAATAATAGTGTAAAATATTCTAATGTTTTTAAGACTGGAGACTTTCCTTATGAAAACTATGCGATCTTAAAAGAAAATGCAATCAATCTTTTAGAGCAAATAAAATCAGAACGAAGAGGAATTGGCTATCCGGATAGTATTGATTTGGCAAAATTTATGAGAACAAAAAGGGCAAATTATCGAAATATGGTATACTATGCTGATGATGACTTTAAATACTTTGAACGAAAACCTAATTTCAGTATCGAGAATATAAAAAATAATCAGATTATTGAATGCTTAAGGATTATTAGAAATACAACAGCCAACAATAAAATCAAAGATCTGCTTCAAGATTATATAGATTCAGTTTTTGCTGAAAGAGATCTTTATATTGTAAAAATCACAGAACTTATAAGATCTTTTTTCTTTGATAGTCATAATTCTACTAATGAATTATTTATAGAAACTGATATTTCTTATTCCAATATTGAAATGGAGTTAGACAAAGAACTTAATGTTTATTCTTTATCTAGATATTTTGAAAATCTTAACAAGGATGAATTATCGTTTTTAAAAAATGCAAAAAACCACAATTTGCGGGTTTCTATTTTTGGGAATATCGATTTTGATTATAAGGAAAGGTTTTGCTTCTGTTTTTTTGAAGTCGAAAATTATTTACGAGTTTTAAATTTCCTATCAATAACAAGACTGGATGAAAATGGAGTAAGACTATTTTTCAATGACACAGATAAATATTCTAAAAGTTACATTTTCCAATATAAATATCATTTATTAAACTCCAGTGAAAAAGAATTTATCAGTTCACTTGAAGTAAAAGACGTATCCTTTTGCTATATTGAGTTTGAAAAAGATAAGCAAACATATTACTGTTTATTTGATGATATCGAAGTTGTTTGTAAAGAGCTAAAGATCAAGTTAGATAAAAATACAAAAGTTAAAGTAGAAGCTGAACCATTCAATGATGAATCAAGTTATATTGCAGATATTATAGAATCTGAAAAACAAATAAAAAATGGTGGCTTTATTCAAATAAATTCAAAAAATCAACTTAATAATTTTTTGAATAATCTATTTTGATGACAATTTTTCAGTCGTCAATTCCTCAGACTACTCGTTTTTTCAAAACGCTTGTCATTCGTTGCTCCTTTGTTCAAAATTTACTTTTATAATCAAAAGCCCGGTATATTATAATACCGGGCTTATATTAATTATATATCATTAGAATAGCGTTAGTACCACTATTTTGAATTTCAATTGGCTTCTTAGAATTAGGCATTCTTCCATTAAGACCAAATCCTTCTATTCCATTTTCTGAATATACTTTTATTTTAGCAGGATAAACTTTACCATCAATTTTGACAGTACTAACATCAACATAAAGTCGTCCGTCTTGTTCTCTGGCTATTCCAGATAGGATTTGACCTTTTTTTGTGGATACACCAGCAATTGAAGTGGGTTCGGAGAGTATGAATGTTAAAGTACTTCCACTTTGAATTTTTCCGCTGGTTAATAGTTGTGCTTTTATTTGCTTATCTGGCAAGTTGTTTGATGAAATTTCGGCTTTACTTTCCGGTTTTAAAGATGTTTGAGCTGATACTGAAAATGCTATAATTAGAGATATAGCCATTATTATTTTTTTCATATTAAAGTGATTTTAATTTTGTAAAAATAGAATATTATTCGAAAAGAGTATGAATTTTTGACTACAAATAAAGTTCATTTATCTATTAAATATCTAATCTTTATGACCGTAGCCTAATTCCTCATTTTTATCCCAAAATGCCATAAATAATTCAGTAGGTGAACTTTTTCTACTAGTCCAGTCAGCAACAATCTTTATTGCAGTTTCTAAATCTTCAAGATATGCCATTCGTCCATAGCTACCTCTTATTCCTTTCTCATCTTTACTCCACAATTTATGATAATCTTTTTTTCAAATAAAATAACCTCAGAATAGATCTGAGGTTATATTTTTATGAGTTTTCAGTTTTTCTCAGGTTAAACGATGACTATATTTAAGAGTTGGCTTCAAGTTCTTGAGCAGGTATATTAACCTTCTCTTCTTCACCAGGAATAAGATTTGATGCTATAAATCTAATTATATCTACATTTACAGCATTTCCTAAAGCTTTAAAGCATGATGCTTTAGTTTCAGGCAATAAAATATTATTTGGAATTGACTGCAAAAATTTTGCCTCTTCAACAGCGATGTATCTTCTTTCTCTACCAACAATAGGTATTTGAGTTGTTACGGTTACTAATGATGGGAAAAAATCAGTTTTTTTAATTCTTATTCCTGATCCTCTGAATTGGATATAATAATTCCAAATATTTTTCTCTTCTTCACCACAATTCCATTCAAATTTTTGCCAACTTTCATTATTAAGAGCCCTAATTCTTGGTAGTACTGCATCTATTTGCTCTTTATAGTCATTATAAAATTGTCTATTTCTAAGGATATAATTTTTCTTCCAAGAAGGCATTACACCTTTTTGTTTTTTTATATAATTTGGTAAACACTTATATACCTCTTCTTTGGTTTTACCATTAATGTCTATACCAAAAACCCCTTTATACTTTTTTAAATCTTTTAGAGTCATTTTATTGATATCAATATCGAGAGGATAATTTGCGCCAAACTCCATACTCCAAAGTGGGGTTATTGGCTTTACTCCTTCCGGGAGGATATCTAAAAAATCTTGCCAGATATTTAAAACATTTTCTTTTTCCCTTTCAATAGGAACAAATGTTTCAGTAAAGTTTATATTGTTGATATCTGGTGTTGCATTGTTGTTTTCAGGCCATTTAAAATGTTCCAGCCCCTCTTTACTCCCTACAATAAAAATTCTTTCTCTATGTTGCGGAATTCCAAAATTATGGGGTGAAAGAATTTTTTTGTCTACATGATATCCTAATTTTATTAGTTCACTATAAATAAATGCCCATGTTTTCCCATCATCATGTTTTTCTAGGTTTCTTACATTTTCTAATATAAAGTATCCGGGCTTTTTTATAGATAAAATTTCTATTACTTTATTAATTAATTTTCCTCTATCATCAAAAACGCCTAATTGCCTTCCAGCTTTTGAAAATGCTTGACATGGAAATCCAGCACACAAAATATCATGATCAGGAATACTGTTAAGATCTACCTTAGTAATATCAGAATCTGGTCTAATGAAATAATTATTATTGTATAGAGCATTAAGTTCTGTATTTATTTCACAAGCATAAACGCATTCATGCCCTAAACTTTCTAACGCAACATGAAAACAGCCAAGCCCTGAGAAAAGATCTATAAATCTCATATTCCACTACTAATTTTTGTTCTACACCATTCTAACACTTCAGTCCTTAAGTCTGCATCCACCTCTTTTTTATATAAATAATTAAAAATTCTTATTCTATCTATTAACATGCCAAAAGTTGAAGAATTCTTGTGCCAATTCTTTTCATCTACAAAATCAACTGTAGAAATAGATTGAATAATATTTTCTGGATACCAAAGTATATAATTTGTCCATCTATTTAAAGCTATAGGTTTTTTTTGTTTCCAATGTTTACCTGCTGCACATTGTAAAAGTATATATAGATTCCCTGGTCTATTATCTTCGAATAATTTATAGCCAACAACGTCAACTCCATCATCTTTATAGCTACTATCGGCAGGCATTAGACGATTTTCATGACAAATAGTAGATATGTCATTTAAATATTCATTAAAACCTTTATCAGCAGGGAAACCTAATGTATATATACTTCCATTAAGAAAATTTTTTAATGCTTCGCCAGATATTTTTTCAAATAACTTTGTGCCACCAGAATAATCATTTGCACCGCAAAATGAATAATATAAACAGAGAAAATACTCTGGGATCTCATCCCAAGATTTTTGAGGTATTATTCTATTATTATCAATAATATATGGAGATTCATTATATATTGTTACTCTATTTCCTATTTCACTTAACCAAGCATCCACCTCAGATTCATTTTCATTTCCTGATAATCTATATATCAAAGACTTTGATAATGGTTGGTTTGTTAATAACGAGTTTAATTCAAGCCATTCAATTTCTTTTCCTGGTTTAAAATCTATATACTGAGACATACTAAGTTAGATTTGATTTGAGAACTTCGATTAATTCTTTTAGATCGTCAACTTGCGAAAGAATTTGGTCATCACTTTTATACTTATATGCAAACTGTAAGCAACTACTCAGTGTTTTATTAGCTTCTAATAATTTTTTCAATAAGAATTCCCTCTCTCCATTTGTTCTTTCAAATGCACCATCTAAATCATCTTCTTTAAGTAAGTATTTTACTGCATCTTCATATTGAACAATATGACTTAATTTATTAGTGATTTGACGAGAATCAGTTAGTACCTTTTTACGATTTTTTTTATCATTACCATAAATCCAAGTTAAAATATTTTCTAGATTTGATAACTTCTCGACAGGTACTAAATCTTCATTAAAATCAACTTCAGAATATCTTTTTACACCAATATAGTTTCTAATTGTAGGCGAATTATAAGCAACAGTTAAAAGTGAAAAACGATTAATAATTGGTTTTAGATCGAAATCATTTAAGTCTTCTTTTGCTTGCAAAAATAATTTATATGTTACATATTGCTTCTTTATTATATCACTTCTATCTCCAATTACTTCTTGTACCTTTTTTACTGCTTCATTTACATTTATCCCTTTATTGGTTTCTGTTGTAATAAATTCAGCAATATATGACGCTTTTGCAAAAGCCTCCCATTTAAGAGCTCCTAAAATATGTCTTACTCCTAAGTAAGTAGAAACATCTTCTCTATTTTCGTATATAATGCAAGGGATTTGCTTTATATCATTAATTACATTTTCATTTGTGGTAGTTGGATAGCTTTTTTCAATATTTAATGATTTTCTGATACTGTTATCAGTTAATAATTTAATTGTTGAAATCCTTCTATTGCCTTCTACAACTGTAAAATCAATTTTTCCCTCACTAATTAGACTTTGGATATATGCTGCATTTTGATCAGAGTCTTCTAAATATTTAAAATCTTCAGGTTTTTTATTAGGAACAATAATTATTGGTTCCTCATCAAAATAACCATTTTCAGTTAAAGACATTGCAATCTCCTCAGTATCAAAATAATCATAGAGAGTTTTTATTAAGTCTAATTGAGTTGCTGTCTCCTTATCTGTAAGATAGGGAACTAGGCGTGGATTCAAATTATCCAAGTTAATAATAGATACATCAATATCTAATTGAGGTTTTCGTTTTCCTTTGCCCGCAAAATCCATAATAATGTTATTTATACAAAAATAGTAAATTCAAATTGAACTAGCTTATTTATTTTAGTCCCCTTTTTGATCCCCTAAAAAGCAAAAACCTCTGAAAATCAAATGATTTCAGAGGTTTTTTGTACCCAGGACCGGGATCGAACCGGTACTCCTAAGAACTGGTGTTTGAGACCAGCGCGTCTACCAATTCCGCCACCTGGGCTTGTGTTAAATTGGTGTGCAAATATAGGAACTTTTTTTAATGTTCAAAAGCTTTTTGGGAGAAAATTTTAAAATTCTATTTCCAGCCCATCGTAGGCAAGATGCATTCCTTCCGGAAGATCCTTATCTTCAATATCATGCAGCCCGAGATGGTGACTGATGTGAGTTAAAAATAATTTTTTAGGTCGCAGCTCCTTAAACAGGGCAATAACGTCAGGAAGGATAAAATGGGCAGGATGCGGATCAAATTTTCTGATGCAGTTTAAAACCAGCACATCCAGATTCTGCAGTTTTTCCTTTTCTGTGTCTGAAATGAAATTAGCATCCGTGATATACGCTACATTTTTAAATTTATAGCCGAACACTGTAATTTTATAGTGAATCACTTCAATAGGCGTGATCTCCGTATCCAAAACATGGAAAGGCTTGTTTTCAATTTCATGAAGATCAAAAGCGGGAGCGCCAGGATATCTTACATCCGTAAAAGCATAAGGAAAACGTTTTTTGATTTCATGTCCCACTCTTTCGTAGCAGTAAATGGGCATATCTTTTCCACTCTTAAAAATAAGTGGGCGCATATCATCCAGCCCGATCACATGGTCGTTGTGTTCGTGGGTAAGAAGGGCTATGTCTACATTATTTTCGTGGTTGAGAAGCATTTGCTCTCTGAAATCCGGTCCGCAATCAATCAGTATTTTTCTGCTTTCCTCTGTAGTAATCATTACTGAGGAGCGGAAACGTTTGTCTTTGGGATTTTCGGAAGTACATACTTCGCATGTACAGCCTATAACGGGCACACCCTGGGAAGTACCGGTTCCTAAAAATTTCAACTTCATTTTCTTTTGAGGTTGGTTTAATTTTGGTAAATTTACGAAAAATTTTACGTCCTAATGTATCAGAAACTAACTCCTAAACAAAAAGCATTAACAATTAATCTAGATCCTACTATTTATGGTACTTTCGCGGAAATTGGAGCAGGGCAGGAGACTGTTCGTCACTTTTTTAGAGCAGGAGGGGCTTCCGGTACAATTGCTAAGGCGATGTCTGCTTACGACAAAGATTTTAGTGATGCCATTTACGGGAAAGAAGCGAAAAACAGGTATGTCACCCAGAACCGTCTCCGTAAAATGCTTCGTTATGAAGTAGCATTGATTGAGGAGAGGATTTCAAGGGAAAACAATCCGAACAGAAAGTTTTTCTCTTATGCCAATACGGTAACTACGATTAATTTCGATAAAACGCTCAAAGGCCACGGCTGGGTCGGAATCCGTTTCCAGACAAAAGAAAATGAAAATTACAATGAGATTGTGATCCATGTAAAATTCAAAGAAAATGATGCCACCCTTCAACAGGAAACTTTAGGAAACCTTGGAGTAAACCTGATCTTCGGAGCCTTCCACTACTACGACAATCCCAGAAACTTAATTGAATCTTTATACGACGACATTGCAAAAGACAGTCTTGAAATTGATATGATTGATTTCAGCGGCCCTGCTTTTGACTATGTTGATAACCGATTGATGTCTCTGCAACTTGTTAAGCACGGAATGACCGATGCTGTGATCTTCAATTCTCAGGGTAGCAATATGCTTCCGGCAGATGTTCTGTACAAGAAGAATATTTTTGCGGTAAGAGGAAGCTTCAGACCTGTAACGAAAGTAAACATCGATATGCTTAAAAACGGGCTGGAGATGTTTCAGAAAGATGCCACCTGTACCCATGAAGAAACAGAAGTTCTGATTGAAATTACCATTTCAAACCTCAGAGCAGATGGTGATATTGATGAAAGAGATTTTATGGACAGGGTAGATATTCTTGGGAAACTGGGCTACACCGTTATTATTTCAAACTTCTCGGAATATTACCGACTGATTGATTATTTTGCGTCCTATACCAGCGGAGATATTGGTGTTGCTATGGGAGTGAATAACCTTCTGATGGTATTTGATGAAAAGTATTATAAAGACCTTTCGGGAGGGATTCTTGAAGCATTCGGGAAATTCTTCAGAAACGGTATGAGGGTTTATCTTTATCCTTACAAAGATCCTGAAACCCACGAATTGCTGGATTCTGCCAACCTTAAAGTTGAAGAAAATCTAAAAGAGCTTTATAAATATTTCAAACACAACAACCGTATCGTAGATATTACGAACCATAATCCGGAGTTCCTGGAAATTTATTCAAGAGAGATTTTAAGAAAAATTGCATGCTGCGTTTCGGGCTGGGAAAACCAGGTTCCGGAAGGCGTTGCCGAAATGATAAAAGAACGTGGAATGTTCGGTTATAAAGAAGAACTTTCCTTTGAACAATTCTCCTAAAAAATAATATACAATGTCAGAATTAAAGAAAAGACTTTCTTCCATTCTTGAAAGTCCAAAACATAATACAGAAGAAAAGCTAGAGAAAGTTTGCCATCTGTTGGATCAGGAAATTTCTTATTTCAACTGGACCGGATTTTATTTTAAAAACGGAGACAAGGAAGAGTTGATCTTAGGCCCTTATGTAGGGGCACCTACAGATCATACCATTATACCTTATGGAAAAGGAATTTGCGGTCAGGTGGCGGTTTCCAATGAAACGTTCGTAGTGCCGGATGTGTATCAGGAAAGTAACTATTTAAGCTGTTCTATTGATACCAAAGCTGAGATTGTGGTTCCGATTTTTAAAAACGGACAGAATGTAGGTCAGATAGATATTGATTCCCATACGGTAGATCCTTTTACAGCTGAAGACAGAGAGTTATTGGAATGGCTTTGTAACGAAGTTTCCAAAATATTGTAACTGAACTTCTGTACGAAACAGAATATAAGATAGGAGCCCCGATTTTAAATCGGGGCTTTTTTTGTTGATGATGATAATGCCTGTCGTTGGCTTAGGCACCACTCGAAGCCAATTATGTAATGGTGGCTTAGAGTGCCACGAGTTGTTTTGCAGTTGATGTTTTTTTAACCACAGATTACACTAATTTCTACAGATGTTTATGCATATTAAGAAAAAAAATGAATTTTTTAAGAACTTATCTGAACTTTTAATGCATGAATCATTCAACTTATAATAACTGAAGCATTAAAAGACTTTTGCCCATTTTGTGGTTAGGGCATTATCGCTGCATAGCATGAATTTCAGAAAGTAGTCCTGTAAAATAATTTCCACATTTCGCGATATGGGTTCCGTACCATGAAAATGCTTCTCCGTCTACAATCATAATCTTTTTATCGGGATAAAACGCTTTCATTTCTTCTACATGTTTTTCTTTAAAAGGGAAGGGTTCGGAGGAGAGCATAATGACCTCTGCATCGGCAAGATCTTCCATTTGAATTTCCGGGTATCGGGTTCTGCCTTTAAAGATATTTTCAAAACCTATTTCTGATAAAATTTTATGGATAAATGTATCGGAGCCAATAGTCATATAAGGATTTTTCCAGATCAGATAGGCTGCTTTTACTGGGGAATCCAGCTTAGCCTGTTCCAAGACATCATAGATTTTAAGATTGAACTGCTGGGCTCTTTCCTCTTTATTAAAGATGTTTCCGAGCGTTTTAAGGAGGTAGTAATTGTCTTCAATGGTTTCTACATTGGTTACAAGAACTTTAAAATCATCCATTAGAGCTTCAACCTGTTCTTTGATATTCTCCTCTTTATTGGCCAGAATAAGATCGGGTTGTAATGCTTTAATTTTATCAATATTAATATTCTTGGTGCCACCGATAATGGCAACGTCTTTTATTTTTTCTGAGGGATGGATGCAGAATTTTGTCCTGCCGATCACTTCATTTCCGGTAAGACCTAGATCAAATAATGCCTCTGTAATAGAGGGTACAAGAGAAACAACTTTCATATTCAGACTTTGTCTGCCTAAATTACAAAAGTTTTCCTGTCAGGAAAAGTCCGGCTACGGAAAAATAGATAATAAGTCCGGTAACATCTACCAGAGTGGCTACAAATGGAGCAGAAGAAGTAGCGGGGTCGAGATTTAACTTTTTAAGAATAAAAGGCACCATAGAACCTGAAAGTGTTCCCCAAAGAACAATCATAACGAGTGAAACACCTACGCTTAACCCTACATAAGGCCAGTATATTCCATAGTTGAAGAATCCGGCTTCATGCCACAGCATAATCCTTAAAAAGCCTATAACACCAAGAATACTGCCGAGAGCCAATCCGGTGAAAATCTCTTTTTTCATCACATACCACCAGTCTTTCAGTCCTATTTCCTGAAGAGCCATTGCCCTGATGATAAGCGTTGCAGCCTGAGATCCGGAGTTTCCTCCACTGGAAATAATAAGAGGGACAAACAGTGCCAATACAACCGCTTTTTGAATTTCATCTTCAAAATAGCCCATTGCAGAGGCGGTCAGCATTTCCGAGAAGAAAAGGATAATCAGCCATGTTCCTCTTTTTTTGACCATCTCCATAAGAGAAGTCTGAGTGTAGGGATCATCTAATGCTTCAAGACCCCCAAATTTCTGGATATCTTCCGTATTTTGCTGTTCAATCTGATCTAAAATGTCATCAATCGTTACAATACCTACAAGAACACCGGCTTCCGTGATGATGGGAAGGGCGGTTCTGTCATATTTTTCAAAGTAGGTTACTGCATCTTCTTTCGTTGTAGTGGTCGTTATTGCTACGAAATGATTGTCGGTGATGTCCGAGATCAGCGTATCTTCCTCAGCCAAAAGAAGGCTTCCGAGAGCAATGTCGTCAATCAGGCGGTTTCTTTCATCCACTACATAAAGGTGGTTCATGGTTTCCACTCTTTTTCCGACCTTTTTGATTTGCTGGAGACATCGTTTTACCGTCCATTCTTTACGGATCTGGATGTAGTATGGAGTCATCAGACGGGCGATGGAATCTGAATTGTAGCCGAGAAGTTTCAGGGCAATTCTTCTTTCCTGTGGATTAAGATGATTGATGGAATATTTAATCAGTTCATCGGGAAAATCCTCAAAAAGAGCGGTTCTGTCATCCGGCGTCATTCCGTTCAGGATTTCGGAAACTTCTTCGCTTCCGATACTTCTGATGGTGTCTTCCTGGAAATCAGGATCAAGATGGGAAAAAACTTCCGCTTTATATTCTTTCGGAACTTTTAAAAGTGCCAGAAGCCTCTCATCAGCAGGAAGACTGCTAAGAGTTTCGGCAATATCGGCAGGATTAAGGATAAGTTCGTCTCTGGAATTCAAAACGTAAAATTTTAGGATATGCAAAAATAATTCAAAAAATTAAGACTATGAAGGAAAGCTGTAAAATTAAGGATTAATTAAAGTGTAAAGCACTTGATTATATACATTTGAAAAAAAACATCCGCCGAAGCAGATGTTCAAAAATTAAATTTAGTTCATAAATACCTATATTATTCGAGAATAGGTCCGCATAGAGGATAAGGGGAAGGCATGCACATTCCTCCTTCGCAGCATTCTCCGAATCCACATTGGCTATGGATCTGACATTTTTTATTCAGTCCGCTGCCGCTGATTCCCTGCTGTTCTTTTCTGGTGAGCTTTTTGAGTTTTTTCATATCAATAGTTTAATCATTAATTAAAAACGGCAGTTATTCAATACAGTCGTATTCCATACAAACACCCTGGCAGCAAAAGCCTATGAAGCAAGGTCTTGTTAGACTGCATCTTTCAAAAGCTCCGCCATTGATTTTCTTTTGCTGTTCTTTGCTGAGTCTCTTTAAATTTTTCATATCCATTGATTTAATTATTAAAAGACATAATTCTTAAAGTTCCGGATCAATACATGCATGCGGTGAGCATATTCCACTACAGCACCATCCAACGCTGCAAGGTCGTGTTATGCTGCATCTGTTGATGGCTCCACCATTGATCTGACTTTGTTGCTCTCGGTTGAGTTTCTTTAAATTTTTCATATTGTATAAGTTTTGATTTGTTGAACTAAAATAGTAAAAAATATTATATTATTCACTACTTGATGAAAATATTTAACTAATAATCAATATGTTTGAAGCTTTTTTCAATTATGTTGAGGGAAATATTTGAAGATAGAATGGGGGAGAATTGTAAATTGTGAATTGTGAATTTTGAATTGATTGGCTGTTACCAATTGACTATTGACTTGCACAGCAAAATTGAGTCTTGATATTTGATTGTGAATTTTAAATTTTGAATTTTGAATTGATTGGCTGTCACCAATTGACTATTGACTTGCACAGCAAAATTGAGCCTTGATATTTGATGTTGAATTTTGAATTGTGAATTTTGAATTGATTGGCTGCCAACAATTTACTATTGACTTGCACAGCAAAATTGAGTCTTGATATTTGATTTTGAATTGTGAATTGTGAATTGATTGGTTGTCACCAATTGACTATTGACTTGCACAGCAAAATTGAGTCTTGATATTTGATTGTGAATTTTGAATTTTGGATTGATCGACCAACACCAACTGACTATTCACTTGCGAAGCAAAATTGAGCATTGACTATTTAATGCTGAATTATGAATTTTGAATTGATCAGCCATCACCAATTGACCATTAACTTGCGAAGCAAAATTGACGATTAACTATTTAATGCTGAATTGTGAATTAAAAAAATAGAACTATTCGAATCACTGAACTCGCAACCGATAACCAGTAACCCGCAACTCGAAACTCGAAACAAAACAACTACTAAAGCTCCGTTCCCGCTGAAGGCTTCAATTTTCTGAGTTTTTTTAAAATCCCTTTTATGGCACCGTCTGTACCTATTTTAATGGAGTTTTCCGTAGAACCTAAAAGACGCATATTTTTTCGGTACGTGTCATAGTCCGATTCAGTAACCAGGTTTCCTTCCGCATCAAAAAGTTTCATGCTGACTACTACCTGATTAGAAAATACATACTTTCCGATGCCTACTTTGAAATACCTTACTTTGGGAACAATGGCAAAATCAGCATCATTATTGACGCAGTAATCGGTGATGGTCTGTTTTTCTATGCTGTCAAAAGGAATCTGAACTTCAGCTCTGAGCATTTTATCTCTTCTTCCGCTGAAATTATCAGAAACGGCGCTGAAAAAAGCATGGTTGGTGGGTTCCTTGATTTCGTCGATATCTGGCTCTACCTCAGGGTTGAAGTAAAGGATTTTTTTTGTTTTATTGTCGGCATTCTTTTGTGCTTTTACTGAAATGGCGCCTACCAGTAAAAAAGTGCTGACTGCTGTAAAAAATATAATTTTTCTCATTTGTAATTCGTATGCAAAATTACTGCCTTTTCGTTGGATGACATACAATTTATTAAGAAATTTTTAACATTTTTTTCTATCAATTTTGATATATGAAATCAATAATGTTTGCAGAATCAAAAAATAGTCGTAATTTTGCACCCGTTACATAATAATCATTAAACAATATTGGAATGTACTTAACAACAGAAAAAAAGCAGGAAATTTTCTCAAAACATGGAAAATCTGCAACAGACACAGGAAGTGCTGAAGGACAAATCGCTCTTTTCACTTTCAGAATCAATCACTTATCTCAACACTTAAAGGCTAATCGTCACGATTTCAACACAGAGAGATCTCTAGTGAAATTGGTAGGTAAGAGAAAAAGTTTACTAGATTACCTTAAAAACAAAGATATCGCAAGATATAGAGCAATTATTGCTGAACTAGGTTTAAGAAAATAATCTACAAAGATTTTCAAATAAAGCAGTTTCGAAAGAAGCTGCTTTTTTTATGCTTTTACTTTTTGTCCTTTCCAATCTTTCAGATTTCTCACAGATAATACAGATAGAGCAGATAAATACATTAAAAACCTGAATGATCTCTATAATCAGCACGATTTTTTTAATCATGGTTTGTCCATTTCCTTTATCATAAACAACAAGATCATCTGTGTAAATCCGTGTAATCTGTGGTTAATTTCTAAAAATACCTTTATATGGTAAAATAAACCTTATCTGCTCCATAGGTTTTGCAAGTAGCTTCCTTTTACGTAGTCCACTACTTTTTGTCCTTTCCAATCTTTCCCAAATGGGTATTCTGAAAACTGTCCGGATATTTCAGTCCATAACCCAGAATTCTGTCAAATGCAGAGTGCGAAAACAAGATAGCACCTGCCATCTGCAAATAAGGAAGAGCTAATACAGTTCCTACAAGATAGACAGCAATCGCAAGCCCCAGATGATGAAAAAGGTTGTAGAAAAATGCGCCCACTTTATTATTTATGATATATCCCAACATTGAAATATCAGGAGCAAAGAACAAGCCTGCAAACCACCACCAGGAAAGCTCCGTACGGCCGAATGCAAAGATTCCTAATATCAAAAAAGCAAAATACTCAAGCTGTAATTGAATTTTCATAAGAATAAAGGTATTGATTATCTGATAGGTGTATGAATAATCTTAAAAGTTACTATTAAAATAAAACTTAAAAATAAAAAGTGAGATATTGAAAAAACATCTCACTTCTTACTATTAAAAAGGTTTATTGACAAAAAAGCCTTGTCTTACCAAAATAAGCGTTAGCGGCTTTGTATATCTTAAAAACAAAATATGGTTTATAATTCTTTGTCTAGCCTTGCGTTACTTTTTACAAAACAAGGGAAATATTTTAATGCCCGGATTGAGCTTCAGAATTTCCCACATGTCCCAGATACTTAGTACAATAGACTCCGAATATCAGAATCACCAAATAGCAGAAAACAGGAATAATAAAAGAATGCTGTACACCAAACTGATCTGCAAGATATCCCTGGAAAATAGGAACAATAGCACCTCCCAAAATAGCCATAACCACCAGAGAAGATCCCTGACTGGTATATTTCCCTAAACCTGAAATAGCCAGCGTGTAGATGTTGGAGAACATAATTGAGTTAAAAATCCCGATGCCTAAAATACTGTACATAGCCAACTCACCATGATTGACCATAGCTGAGATGAGAAGCAGGACATTGATGGCTGCAAAAATAGACAGCGTTCTTGCCGGAGCTGCTTTACCAATAAAGAAAGCAATGAAATTAAGGACAATAAATACAATGAAAAAGCTGATTTGGGCAAAACTAAGATTAACAATACTGAAAATAACCATAAAAACAGCCGCTGCCGCACCCAGCATATAAATGGCTTTTTTGCCCTGACTTATAGACTGGTTCAAAGAAATTGCCCCGAGAAAACGCCCGATCATGGCACCTCCCCAATACAGAGAAAGATAATTTTTGCTGATGATCTCATTGAAACCCATAATCTGAGGCTGCTCCAGAAAGCTGATAATAAAGCTTCCTACGGCTACTTCTCCGCCTACATAACAAAACATGGCAAAAACTCCGAATTTCAGATGACTGAATTCAAGAGCGCCCCAGCCTTTTACAATCTCTTCTTCCTGGGTCTGGAAAGAAGGCAATTTTACTCTTGAAATCAATAATGCTACCAATAAAAGGATTCCGGCAAAGATCAGATAAGGAATTCTGGTGGCTACCGCACTGAACGAGCCATCCGGAGCAGAAAAGAATTCAAAAATAAGGTGTCCTCCAAGTACCGGAGCAATGGTGGTCCCGAAAGCATTGAAAGCCTGGGTCATATTTAAACGGCTGGAAGCAGATTCTTCACTGCCCAGTAATGAAACGTAAGCGTTGGCTGTGATCTGAAGCACTGTAAAACCCAGCCCCAGAATAAACAAAGCTCCTAGAAATAAAGGGTAATAGGAAAATGTAGCAGCCGGATAAAATAATATACAGCCAAAGGCCGCCAGAAAAATACCGAACATAATTCCTTTTTTATAACCTGCCTTATTAATAGGGTCTCCTTTTGAAATAGAGATTAGAAAATAGATCAGGGAACCAATGAAATATGCTCCGAAAAAGCAGAACTGCACGAGCATGGATTCAAAAAAGGTAAGTTTGAAAAGCTGTTTCAGATAAGGAATCAGGATATCATTCATACAGGTAATGAATCCCCACATAAAAAAGAGCAGGGTGATCGTGATTAGCGGGATCGTATAGTTTCTGCTCTGTGTTTTCACTTCTTTATTGATCATAAACATTTATTTATTGGACAAGAATGATTAAATTCTTTCAGTTATTTCGTCGGCTGCATATATATTTTGAGAAGTAGGGCAAATATAAGGCAGAGGCCTGTTTTCTCCAACTTTTCTGGTGTTTTTTTATGTAGATAAGTCGTATTTAACGATGCTGAAATATTATTTACATAATTTGAGACAATAATACGAAAACAAGCGAATTTTATCATCAGTTTTCTTTGAAAAAAATGTTTTTAATGAAGAAATCAAAAGGAGAGAGACAGCATTGGGCGAAAATTTTTGCATCTTTGGCAAAATACAAAGGAAATATCCAACGATATCGAACTGCATTTATACGGATGAATATTTAATATTTCATTATTATATAGTACCTTTGCAGACGAAAATTTAAAGAGTTTAAATATTAATTCATACTCAATACGGAGTATAAAGACGACAAATTTATGAGTGTACCTCAAGCGTTTACAGAAACGATTACTCTTGCAGACGGCAGAGAAATCACAATTGAAACAGGGAAACTGGCCAAGCAGGCTGATGGATCTGTGGTAGTAAAAATGGGCGGAACCATGCTTTTAGCAACGGTTGTAGCCAATAAAGAAGCTAATCCTGGTGTAGATTTTTTACCATTAACAGTAGATTATAGAGAAAAATTCTATGCAGGTGGCAGAATTCCTGGAAACTTCTTCCGTAGAGAAGCAAGACCTTCAGATCAGGAAATTTTAACGATGCGTTTAGTAGACAGAGTTCTTCGTCCGCTTTTCCCTGAAGATTTCCATGCTGAAGTTCAGGTAATGATTTCATTAATTTCTTATGACGGAAAAACAATTCCTGATGATTTAGCAGGTTTAGCAGCTTCTGCGGCAATTGCTATTACAGATATTCCTTTCAACGGGCCTATGTCTGAAGTAAGAGTTGTAAGATTCAATGGAGAGCTGGCTATTAATCCTAGCTATGAAGCATTGAAAGATTCTGAACTTGATATTATGGTGGGAGCTACAAAAGACTCCATCGTAATGGTAGAAGGAGAAATGAAGGAGATTTCTGAGCAGGAAATGCTGGAAGCCATCATCTTCGGTCATGCTGAAATCAAAAAACAGATTGAAGCTCAGGAAAGATTAGCTGAGAAAGTAGGAAAAGCATTCCCTAAAAGAGAATACAGTCACGAAAATCACGACGAAGCGATTCGTGAGAAAGTTTGGAAAGAAACTTACGATAAAGTATACGAGGTGGCTAAGCAGCCTTCAGGAAAAGAAGAAAGAGGTGAGAAATTCAAGGCTGTTCTTGAAGAATTCCTTGCACAATATGTAGAGGATGTAGAAGAGCTTGAAAGAGTAACTCCTTTTGTAAAAGTATATTATCATGATGTAGAAAAAGAGGCAATGCGTCAGATGATCCTTGAAGACAATATCCGTCTTGATGGGCGTGATCCTCAGACGATTCGTCCGATCTGGTCAGAAATTGACTATCTTCCGGGAGCTCACGGTTCTGCAGTATTTACAAGAGGTGAAACTCAGTCTCTGACTGCTGTGACATTAGGTTCTGTAAAAGATGCCAACATGGTAGACAGCGTAATTTCTCAACACGACGAAAAATTCTTCCTACATTATAACTTCCCTCCGTTCTCTACTGGTGAAGCAAGACCTTTAAGAGGTACTTCAAGAAGAGAAGTAGGACACGGAAACTTAGCTCAGAGAGCATTACAGGCTGTAATTCCTGAAGAAAATCCATATACCATCAGAATTGTTTCTGATATCCTGGAATCAAACGGTTCTTCTTCAATGGCAACGGTTTGTGCAGGAACATTAGCATTAATGGACGCGGGTGTACAAATTACGAAACCAGTTTCCGGTATTGCAATGGGTCTGATTACAGATACAAAATCAGGTAAATTTACCGTACTTTCCGATATCTTAGGAGATGAAGATCACCTGGGTGATATGGACTTTAAAGTAACTGGTACTGCAGACGGTATCACTGCTTGTCAGATGGATATCAAAATTCAGGGACTTTCTATGGATATCATGGAAAAAGCCTTGATGCAGGCGAGAGACGGAAGATTACACATCTTAAATAAAATCACAGAAACTATTGCTGAGCCAAGAGCAGATGTGAAGCCTCACGCACCGAAAATGGTAGTAATGGAGATCTCTAAAGACTTCATTGGTGCAGTAATCGGGCCTGGTGGAAAAATCATTCAGCAGATGCAGAAGGATACGGATACAGTGATCGCGATTGAAGAAATCGGAGAGATCGGACGTATCGAGATTGCAGGAACAGACAGAGAGAAAATCAATGCTGCCGTTGCTAAGATCAATGAAATTACTTTCGTTCCTGTAGTAGGAGAGGTGTATAAAGGTAAAGTAGTAAAAGTAATGGATTTCGGAGCTTTTGTAGCTATTGCAAAAGGTACTGAAGGACTTCTTCATATTTCTGAAATTGAATGGGCCCGTCTTGACAAAGTTCCTTATGCAGAAGGTGATGAAGTAGAAGTGAAATTCATGGGTTATGACGACCGTAAGAAAATGAAGCTTTCAAGAAAAGTTCTTTTACCAAGACCTCCAAGACCGGAAGGAAAACCAAGACCGGAAGGACAGGGAAGACCTGAAAGACCGGCAAGAAATGAAGGAAATGCTCAACCGGAAGGTGAAAAACCGGCCGGAGATCAGAACCCTTCAGCTGAAGCTTAATAGTAAGTCTTAATACATAATAGAATCCCTCAAATTAATTTGAGGGATTTTTTATTTTAACCTATGTGGCTTCTTCACGATTTCCTGGTATTCAAATTACAGATAGCTTTCTTCTGAAAAAAAACTTTAAAACTTGATTTTTTATCCTATTGCTTTTATTAAAATTGAGAATATATTTTAGTTCTGTATAAACGCACAAGTAGACATTAAAACACAGATTATCAGTAATTTAACATAAAAAAATTTTTCATTTTCATGTGAATTATAGTTATATATTTGTCAATAATTAATGATTTTTTTTAACACCATTTTCATTATAGCTATAATAAATTTCTTTCAGGAAAAATATCATTGTTTACAGAGCCAGTCACTACTATCCATGTAGAAGTGTAAGTTTTATATGAATCTTAGCAAAACATATAAGACACAAAAAAACACATAAAACACATAAGATTATTCTCACCCTAATCATTTAAATCAGAAATCATGAAAAAAATTATTTTTTTATTCTTGTCCTGTGCATCCTTAAGTGCTCAGGTCGGTATAAATACCACGACACCCACGAGAACCCTAGATGTTAACGGAAATTTAAGAGTCAGAACCCAAACCAATCAGTCTGCAAATGCAGTGTATGATAATGTACAGATTGCAGACGCTAACGGTAATGTTGATTACATTAAAAAAAATGTACTTAACCAGCAGATGGTGCAGTTATTCAGTCTCAATACTTTGGCTTTGGTCAATACAGGAGGAGACGGAACTGCTCCTGTAAGTATCAGCAATCAGTCCATCACCTTAATAAAGCCGGCATTTGTAATTATTAATTTTTCAGTCCCGATTACATTATCAACAACATTTTCTGATGTGAGATTGAAGTTGCTGAGAACCCATTTAAGTGTTAACGGAACCAATGTTGTAAGAGCTTCAAATACTTACACGAATGGAACTAATACGGGAAATAATTTAAGCGGAATCTTTTATAATACCGGAAGTTATATAACCTTACTGGGAGCAGGAACCCATTCCATAGAAATTTTAGGAACCTGCTTCGACCTCACTGCGACTCAGTGTATTCAGGGAGGAAACTATAACGGGACATTATTTCAAGCATTTGCGATGTATAATGACTTTTAATGGCTTTATGTTCAAACCTCCAAGAGGGAAATTTTTAGATTATGTATTAATAAAACAAAAGAAAACCACTGAAATTTTCAGTGGTTTTTTATTATCAAAGAGGGTAACTTCCTTCTTCCGGCTTCCCTTCATATTGTATTAATTAAGGATATATTTCTGCCATTTTATCAAGCTCCGATTCTCTGTTTCAGATCATCTGCACCTCCTGTTTTTCTTGGCTGCCCGTTTTTGGAAGAACCGAAATTGTAAGTGTAGGAGATCGTTGCTACACGCGAATCTCTTTTTACCACAAAGTTTTCTACATAGTTGTTAAAAGTGGTCTGCGCTTTCGGATTGCTCGTAAAGAAAATATCATTGAATGAAAACTTCAAAACACTATTGTTTTTAAACTTTTTCTGAGCTCCTATGTTCAAAAACCAGTTCGGCTGTACATCCATATAGGCGTAAACTTCCCTTGCTCTGTAGTTTCCGGTAAGTTCAGCCGTAAAACCATTGCCCAGCTTGAAAGAATTGATACTGTTAATGTTAAAGGTGAAATTCCCCTGATTGTTGATCTGCGTTCCGGATACATTTCCGGTATAGGATCCGTAATAGAAATTCGCGCTGTTATTCATCTCCCACCATTTTGTCAGCTTCACGGGAGCAATCAGATAGAGGCCGAAATATGATGCAGAATTCAGATTTTCATTGGTCTGAACCGTAATGTTTTCTCCGTTTTCCACAACCGGTTTAATGACGTCTGTAATATTGTTGGCCGTTCTGCTGTAGCTCAAAGTCGCAAAATACTTACTGTTTAAGCTGTAGGTAAATTCATAATTCATCGTGGTTTGAGGGTTAAGCTCCGGATTTCCTGCTTTGTAAGTCGTAGGGTCCAGATAAAATTTGAAAGGGTTCAGCTGGTTATAGCTTGGTCTTGTGATTCTGCGGCTGAAATTGATTTCCAGATTACTTTTATCCGTTACATCGTATGAAAAAACAGCACTTGGAAACAATTGGGTGTAGTTCTTTTTATTCACCTGATTTGTGGTGATCTGAGTTCCCGTTACATTGGTATTTTCAGCCCTTAAACCGAACGTGGCACTGAATTTTTCCCACTTTTTGGAAACGTTTCCATAAACTGCATTGATGTTCTCTTCATAAATAAAATGATTGGTTTTATTCAGATCTATTTCCGGAACGCCTGAACTTGCATTAAAGAACTTCAGGTCATTATCAGCTTTCACAAAGCTGGTTTTGATTCCAGCCTCCAGTTTCCAGCTTTTTTTGAGATTCTTTGTCAGATCAGATTTTAAAGAATAGATATTCAGATTTCCACCGATATCGCCCTGTAAAATATCAAGATTATTCAGATTGCCGTTGGTTTCATACGTTCTTGTCTCAAAATTTTGCAGAGATGTGTTGGAATAATTAATAAAGTCAAAATCCGTAGTAACCTCCGAGCCTAATGAGTCTATCGTATATTTATGATTCAGGTTGAAAGATATGTTTTTCCAGTGATCATGAGAACGGTTCTTAGTCGTAAAACTGCCGTCCGGAAGGCGGTCGCTTCCCAATATCAGACTTGAATTATCACCCTTCGGATCAAATTTATTGCTCACAAAACCTACGGAAAAGCCAAGTACATTCTTGTCGTTCAAATAATAATCCATCCCTGTTTTTGCAATATGATTTCTGAAGTTGAATTTCAGAAAATTATCCTGCAGGTAGGCTTTGTCAAAAGTACCGTCTGTGTAAAAATTCCTGTCCAGAACCAGATGATTATAAAATTCCCGGTAAGCAAAGCTGTAATTGGCGAAAACATTCACTTTCTTGTTGCGGTGATTGATGCTGAAACTATTATTGTTCTTGATGAATTTTCCCGTTCCCAAAGAAGTGGAAATACTTCCGTTCGTTCCTTTTCGCTGGTCTTTTTTTAACTTGATATTGATGATGGAAGTTCCGGCTGCATCGTACTTTGAAGACGGATTGGTAATGAATTCTATTTTCTCAACCGTTGAAGATGGAATGCCCCGCAGATAAGCCGCCAGATCAGTTCCGGTCATAGGCGTATTTTTTCCGTCAATCTGTACCAGAAGATTTCCTTTTCCCCGGAGGCTGATGTTGTCATTACTGTCCACATTCACTCCCGGCGCTTTTTCCAGCACTTCAAAAGCCGAATTTCCGGTGCTGGCAATGCTGTTTTCAACATTAAGAATCATCTTTCCGTCCTGTCTTTCAATATAAGGTTTGGTTTTGGTAATGGTTATCCCTTCGATAGATTGTATATTGAGATCAATAGGAGCGAGGGTTTTGTTTTCTGCAACCTGAATATCGTTTGATTGATAAACTTCCTTCCCGTTTTTGCTGATCTTCAAACGATAACTCCCCGTTTTAAGATCACTGAAACTGAATTTTCCGTTCTGTTCAGCAATTTCTGTTTTTACTAACGCATTTCCGGAGTCAAACAGATTGATTTCCAGCTGTTCAGTTTTCCCGGAATTAACGGTTCCGGATAGTGAAAAGTTGTTCACCGTCTGTGCTGAAAACAGGCAGCTGAATAAAGTCAGTACCCATGTCAGCAGGAGTAAAAATAATCTGGTCATTGTGTTTATTTTTTAGTGTTTATACAGTTTTCTGATATTTTGAGCAGGGCAGAATTCATAATCTCCAGCTCTTCTTTTGTGATGTTTTTCAAAGCCGTTTTTCGGTTTCCTTCTACTATTTTTTGAACATCTTTTATGATTTTTTTACCGGATTCGGTTACTTCAAGATTCGTTTTTCTGCGGTCCTCAGAATGAACCTTCCGGATCACATATTCTGATTTTACCATCAGATCAATAATTCTTGTCACCGATGCGTTGTCCTTAAAAACCAAATCCCCGATTTCATTCTGGGTAATCCCGGGATTTTCCAGGATTGCTTTAATAATCAGCCACTGATCGATGGTGATGGTAAAACCGTGGGCTTTGAGCTGTCGCTGTGCAAAGTTTCTGTATGACCTTATCGCTTTATCTATATTGTAAAATATAATTGAATTTAATTTTTCCATGCTTTCTATTTTAAATAATAATGATTTATCAATTATTGATATATCAATTAATTTGTAGTCAATGTTTTTATATTGTTACAAGGGTTTCGAGATTTCTTTAAAAAACATAAAAAAGGCTGCAACAATTTGCAGCCTCAGTGATAATAATTTATGAGTAGAAAAGAAAATCAATATAATTTTCAGTCAGAGAGAAATCACTTTTGTATCAATCGCCCAAAGACGATTTTATATTGTTTTAACCTGAGATTCGGGATAGAAATATTTCAGATTTTTAGGCTGAGGCAAAGGCTAAGACTAAGGAATGTCAATTGTGAATTATGAATCATGAATTGATTAGCTATCACCAATTGCCTATTGACTTGCGAAGCAAAATTGACAATTGACTATTTAACGCTGAATTGGGAATTAAAAAAAGAACCATTGAAACTAATTTAATCCCGCAACTCACACCCCGTATCCCGTATCCCGAAACCCTCAAATGCTAAAACTCTCAAACCCTCCGATTCTCAAACCCGTATCCCGCATCACAAATCCCGAACTCAGTCTGTTTTAAACAATACATCAACCTTTTTTCTTGTAGCCGAATCAGGACATACTTTATAAAATTCATTAAGAAGGTCTATTGAAGACGGTTTTTTAGGATAACGGTTGTTGATGAGAAAACTTCTTAGTGCTTCATTCACTTTTTCCTCTCCAATGAGCTCGCTTAATGCTACCATAGCTACCGCACCTCTGGAATAGGCAATGTGTGCCATATCTCCTCTTACCCTGTAAATCGGGCGGTTCTCATACAAACCTTTTTCATTGTCGTAAATCTGCTGATGAACCTTTAATCTCTCCTTCATTTTTTCGTTGCCGTGCATCTTTTTGTAAAGCATCATTTCCGTGTACATGGCCAGTGTTTCAGTAAGCATGGAAGCGCCTTCTCTGTCATCCGGATTGATCTGGCTGTTTCCCCACCATAAATGCGAAAGCTCATGACCCGCAAGCTCATTAATGACATCCTGCTCCTTATCCCCGTGAATATTGGCATGGAAAACCATATCTTCAGGCATAAAGACGGCGGAAGGATAGGCTGTTGCGGCAAAACCTCTGGTGAACGATGAAATTTCTGCAAAATTGACAGTTTTAAAAGGATAACTCCCGAAATTCTGTAGGCAGTAATCCAGTGTTTTTTTCGCATTATCAAGAAGATGATCTGCGTTTTCAGAATGATTGGAATGATAGAAAAGATTGACCGCAATCCCTTTATGAATAAGGCTTTTTATTTGATAATCTGCGGAAGAAACAGCAAACCGGAAAGGAATGTTCTCAGCTTTATATTGAAAATAATTCCGTCCTGAATTCGTCCACTTTTTAACCAGATCTCCTGTGCCTATGGCAGTCTGATTTCTTTCTGTGGAAACAGTCATCTCTAAATTAATATAATCTTTGCGGTAAACCTCCGGAGCTTCCGGTCTTTTAAGCTCTGCCAGCTTTCCGAGATGATTTTCCTTTCGAATTTGCTCATCCTGAATTTCTTCGGACTTCTGATATCCAATGGTAGGATAATATCTGCTGATCCGCATAAAAGAACCATTTTCTATAATGGCATTAAAAGACTGATGCCCGTTCACTGCATACCATTTGTAAGTTAATTCAAAATTCAGAACAGCTGTTTCACCGGGTTTCATGGGCTGTTTTAATTGGATTTCCGATACCGTTTGATGAACCTGTGCTATTTCAGAACCTGATTGTAGCTTTGCAGATTCTATTTTCAAATCAGGATTGAAATTAACCAGAATTTTGGGAATGGATTGTTGGGTATAATTGGTAAGAATGTATTTTCCAATGATCCGGTAAGCATTTTCTGAAGGATATAATTGAATTTCAGTTTTAACATCCGTTATTTTCGGCTGGGGAAGATGTTCATATTTCTTAAAATGCTTTTCATAGTCGACAGATATAGCTACTTCTTTTTCTTCATCTTTTGGAATATAGCCTTTCATAAAAAACACTCCGGCACCAATACCTGAAAAAAGTAAAATCAGGCAGGGAACGGAAGAAAACGGTTGAAATTTCTTAGTTCTGACGATACTGTTCATCATCCATAGAAAAGAAATCAGTCCGGCTCCGAATAAAAGTCTGGCGGCAAAAGCAGATGCGTAAATGCCATAACCATTAAAATCACTGTAGCTGCCTTTAAAATCTGAAAATATTCTCAATAAAGGATAAGGAAGAATCTTCCCTGAAGCCGGTCCGGCGAGCAGAAATACAGCAAGAACTGAAATTCCTAAAGCAATAAATTTATTCTTTATAATAGAATTGATGAATAAAATAAACCCTGAAAAAAGGATTAATGGAAACGTATTGAAAAGAAAAACTCCGAGATAGGCATTCCAATCGAAATAAGTATACTGATACACCACCTGAAAAATAATGCCTTGAATAATTAAAATTCCGGTAAAAAAGAACAACAAAATACTGATGGAAACAAAATGTCCCGATATCTTGCTTTTTGAAAAGAAAGTGCTGTCTTCAATCAGAAAGAACCCTGAAGAACGGCTTCTCCAATACAGATCATTGATGAAATACGCTACAAGAAGAAGTCCGAACAGAGGGAAATTCTCTGAAATAGTTGTCGCCATAAGCCCGGAACCCGCATATTTCTGAGGAAGACGGATCCCTTTTTCAATCTCGGCATACATTTCCATTCCGACAAAAAAGAGAAGCAGAATAGAAACGGCAGGAATGGTGATGCTTTTGAACAGGTAAATCAAATCAATTTTTGCATAAGAAATAATGGATTGGAATGTATTTTTCCTTCCGAAACTGATTTGGGATATAGTGTAGGCGGATGATGGAGCATTTTGATTTTCAGAACCGGAAACTATTTTCTTTACTTTTTGCCTTGATACAGAAGAAAATGAAAACATCCGGAAAGTGATCAATAAAAATAAAGCGGTAATCACCAGAAACCCGATTCTGTTGATTAATAAATAACCTGCAAAAGGGATTAGCATTGTATTTTTCTGATGAACGGAAAATGTTCTGGCATCCAGGAAATAAGATGACAAGCCAAACGGATCCAGCAGGGCAGAAATCTGTTGTGTTTCCAGTGACTGTGGTAAACTTCCGGCCATAAACGGAGAATTGGAAAAAACCATAACGACCATATATAGAACGTAAAGCAGCAATCCGGCAACGACAACAAGCAGTTTTTTTCTGGAAATCAGTGAAATGAAAAATAGAAAACCACATACAAAAAAGCTGTTGACGAAACCAAAGATGAGCATCGGATACAGATAGTTGATCAGATTGAATCCATCCTGCATTTCACTTCCCGTACGCGTTACCTGTCCGATTAAAAAGCCAAGCATTAAAAAGGAAAAACTTAGAAAAGTCTGAAGAAAATAGATACTGAATCTCCCGCTCAGATAGGTCCATTTTGAAAAGGGATAGGAAAACAGAACCTGATCAAATTTTGAATCCTGATCTTTAAAAAGAATCTGTACTGCATAAATAACTGCAATAAACAGGATAGAAAGACTCAACATTCCGGTCATAAAACCTATGGTGTATGGTGAATTCAGGTAGATTCCGTCTCCGGCTGCGAGATTGAAACTACTGCCGCAGAAGATTCCTATTCCTGCTAAAATCAAGGCTATAAGATAGGCTGGCCAGTGCTTGGTGGTACGTCTGGCTTCAAATAAAAATAAGGCATTCATGATTATGGTTTTTGGGTGAGTGTACGGAAGTAAACGTGCTCCAGTAAAGGATTTACAGCCTCAAATTTTTCAGGCTGCTGTTCTGAAAATACAGTGATGTGAAGCTGTCTTTCAATCAGCTGCCGGCTGATAATTTCATGACTGGAAAGGTAATTTTCCAGTTCGGTTGTATCAACCGGTTTAGACCAGATTCTGTTTTCCAGTTCGGAAATCAAGTCTGCGGGTTTCCCTTGTCTCAGGATCTGCCCATTGTTCATCACGGCCATTTCCGAGCATAAATTTCTGACATCTTCTACCAAATGAGTGGAAAGAATAACAATAACATCCTGGCTGATGTCATTCAGTAAGGAATTGAAACGGTTTCGTTCTTCAGGATCGAGGCCTGCGGTAGGTTCGTCTACAATAATGATTTTAGGATTTCCAAGCAGCGCCTGAGCGACTCCAAAACGCTGTTTCATCCCTCCGGAGAAAGTATGCACTTCTTTTTTTCTGAAATCGGAAAGATTTACTTTCTCCAGCAGACTCAGAATCTGTTCTTTACGTTCTTTACTGTTGTTGATTCCTTTTAATACGGCAATATGTTCAAGAAGATCATAGGCCGATACTTTTGGATAGACCCCGAAATCCTGGGGCAGAAAACCAAGATTCTGTTTGATATCATCAGGATTATTGGAAACATCTTTTCCGTTGAAAATAATCTGACCGGATGTGGGTTTCTGAAGCCCAACAATGGTTTTCATTAATGATGATTTTCCGGCACCATTCGGGCCCAGTAGGCCGAACATTCCGTTTCCGATGTCGAGCGATATATCTTTTACCGCCTGAAAGCCATTTTTGTAAATAAGGCTGAGATTGTTGATGGATAGAGTATTCATATGATAAGGTTTGGTTAATAGAAGGATAGGGCAGGCCATTTGGGCTGCTTGAATATTAGAAGTTAGAAGTTAGAAGTGAGGGATATTAGTGGTGACTTCGGGAGCCTCAGCCACCGGATATTTGTCAGTTATCAGTATGTGTCGTTGTTATACTATTTACAGATTCATAGCCTGGAATTCGCAAACCCGTAACCCGAATCTCAAAATCCGAAATTACTCCCGGAACTCAAGGATATCTCCGGGCTGGCACTCCAGAATTTTGCATATGGCTTCCAGAGTATCGAAACGTACTCCTTTGGCTTTGCCGGTTTTAAGAATAGAAAGATTAACAGGTGTGATTCCTAATTTTTCTGCCAATTCTTTACTCTGCATTTTTCGCTTGGCCAGCATCACATCTAAGTTGACTATAATTGGCATTTTATATAAATAGGTCTTGTTCGTTTTGCAAATGTAGTCCTTGCTTAAAGATATTTGCAAGAAACAGACAGAAAATTCCAAGCATGAAATGGATAAAAACCAATCCCCAGACAATACTTTCCACTTCCACAAAAAAATTGGCGATAATCACCAATGGTAAGGGAATGAAAATATTATATCTGTAAAATATCGTTAGCAAACGTATATTGTCTGCCGTAAAGAGTTTTTCCTGGAAAAATACCCTGAAAACCAGCGATGAAAGCCAGAAAAATACCCCGTAAGAAATTAAAACTGCAAAAAAAGAAAAGATAATATACGGGCTGTTGTTTTCAATATTCAGAAAAGGCTGCTGGGTAAAAGGATAATTAATGTGAAGGTATTTACCATCCTTATAAGGCGTTATCCCATAACCTGTAGCCAGACAGAACATTGAATAGACTACCATGATAAGGTAGCCCACGGACAATACGGAGCATATATAGTAGAGAATCCTTGCAATAATTTTGGTCTGGTTCATGGCAATAATTATTTTACTGTTGCAAATATATAATTAATTATCGTAAAACAATAATTATTTTAAATAAAAAAATATTTAATAAATGTGATATAAACATCAGAGGTAGAAAAAACCGTGTTGTCTAATGTGTTTTTTGCTTACATTTAAATGGTAAAATTATTTTCCATGGCATACAGTACTGAACTTGCAGACAGAATTCGTGAACGGCTTTCGGTAATTCCTGATTTGGAGATCAGGGAGAAGAAAATGTTCAGCGGATTATCATTTTTGGTGAATGATAAGATGTGTATTAATGTGAGCCACGATAATCTGATGTGCCGTTATGATCCCGATCTGGAAGAGGAAGTTTCAGAAAGAACAGGTTTTCTTCCAATGATCATGAAAGGAAAGCAGCTCAAAGGATATTGTTATGTAGAGCCGGCAGGTTTTCAAAAACAGGCTGATTTTGAGTATTGGATAAAAATATGCCTGGATTACAATCCAATTGCGAAAGCTTCAAAGAAAAAAGAGTCTTAATATTCCTAATTTTTTTTAACCATTAGGTTTAAGTTGAGTTATTAAGAATATTAAGACTGATCATTAGCAGTATAGTTTTTCACGTATCCCGATTAATATTTTTTCCGTCTTTTTTATATCCGGCTCATCGGGAAGGGAAGAAGTTGAGTGGTAATTTTCTATAGATTCAATCAGATCTTCAGCCTTTTGAATTACATTTTCATAAGACCAGTTTCCGGCTTTGATGTCGAGTAATTCCTCCCTGTTGTCTACACGGACCTGTAAAGTGTTCGCTTTAAAAATATGCTCACACGACTGCAAAAGACGAATCGTGTGCATCATGTTTTTGCTGTCGTAGTTCTGGCCGTGCTGTTGATTGACGTTGTAGCGGTCTTCATTGCGTTCGGAAACCCATTTCCAATATTCTCTGTAATCTTTGCAATAGGTGGAATAGGCGTCGAGATTACAGAAAAGATAGGCAGATGGTTTTTCATTTTTAGGAACGGATGATAAAGAAACCTGATTGGCTTCCTCCTGTTGGATAATACCCTTGTATCCTAAAGATCCTGATTCATCATAGAACAGAGCGTAGATTCCCTTCGCGTTTCCGATATTCACCAGTCCGCACTTTTCCTGAACTTTTCCGTTTTTGGATAACCATTTTTTCAGAGGAACAGATCCCTGGTCTTCAAGTACAAAGCAGAAATCAAGAACTGATTTTCTTTCTTTTTCTACGGGATTAAGGATTTTTTTGTTCAGACCTTTTGCTTTTTTTATTTGGGACACGGCATATCCGGCGAAGGTATCTTTGCATAATTTGGATAAAAAATCTTCCGGACGGAGCAAGTCCATCAGCGGGTCTTTGTGTAAAATGCAGTCTTCCGGGCTGGCAAGCATTTCCAGAATATTGGGATTGTTTTTCTGTAAAAGTTCTACAAATCTTCCAATTTCATAGTAAGTGATGTCGTTGGTTTCATTGGAGATTTGCGGGATATAATTAAGTCCGAAAAAATCTTCTTTCGGGAGATAATAAACCCCACGGATATCCGTATCCGAATTTTCTGTGGCCAGCCCGAAAGCGCGGCTTCCGGAGATGGCTTCGAAGAGGATGAGGTGATTCTGTTGAAGAAAGTCTATGGTCATTATTTCTGTTCTCTTTTTAGGATTTTCTGCTCAAAAAATATTCTCTGTTCTTTTGGAAGCTCATAAAGAGCCGTTTCATTTTTATTAAGAACAACTTCGAGGTAAGTTTGTGCATATAATTCCAGAATGATAAGTTCGGGAATAATTTATCGTACGACAAAATTATCGTACGATAAATTTATCTTATGTTTTTAAAACTTTATAAAGTTGATATTATGCTGATTAACATAAGAGTAAATAAAAAACTCCGGAAAACATCAGTTTTCCAGAGCCTTAATATAATGAAATACTTTATCGCTCCATCCATTGATTTCTGCTGTCCAGTTCCCGGTTTTTATACCGTGGGTATGGGTTGAGATATCGATGATATAAGAACTTGTATATGGTGAAGTATCCGGTTTTCTTACGAGACCGTAATGGGCATCAATATCCTGGCTATCGGAAATTACGACCAGTCTTTCGGCGTCTTTTGCATAGCCGTTATCCTTCAGCCATTCACACAGCTGATAGGTGAAAATACCACCACCTCCCATTTCCAGGGCAATTTTACCATAATTAGTAAACAGTCCCAATCCTTTGGATCCGTTCCAGATGATATGCTTACCTTTTCTTTCAGCATCGCTTCCGGCTGTAAAGACAAGGATAAGATCTTCAAAAATATAAGAACCTGCAGCAGCCATGGCAAAAGCAAGATCCATTCTTGAGAACTTTGAATTGGAAGAAGTCACTCTTCCCATACTTCCGGAAACATCAATAGCCAGAATGGTCGTTCCTTTAATTTTCTCCTGAGCGAAGCAGTTCTCCATAGCTTCATCAATGGCAGCGGTATAATCCGGAGCATTTCTCTGTGCAGACAGGAAGTTCAGCGGAGTAAGCCAGTAACTGTTAACCTGTGAGATCGCAGTTCTGATATTATTCCTTGAAAGTCCGGCTTCCGTCATATTTCTAAGGTTTCTCAGGATGGCCAGAGATCCCAGACTTTTTTCACTGATCATTCTTTCAAAGGTTTCTTTTTTATCAGCACCCTGTGATAGAGCAGTTTCCCAGGTATTTGCGGGTTTTAATGTATCTTCAACAAGACCTTTCAGAGCCAGCTCATTTTTAGCCGTTGGTTTTGGATGAACCAGATTCACAACGTCTACCAGAGAAACCTCCATATTGCTTTTTCTATATTTAGCAATCTGGTATTCATCGTAGTTATCGAACGCTTTTGCAAGACCTTTCTTGATAGATTTGGACATTTTATACGATCCGTTTCTTACCTTCAGCATCTGAAGTACATCAATAGTCATATCCGGTCTGTTGGCAATTTTAGCCAAAGCTTCCTTCACGGAAACCTCATGAATTTCGTTGGCAAGAATTAGCAGCCAAAGCGGTGTATGTCTCAATTTCTGTTCAAAACGGCATTCCATGGCCAGCTCAATGATCTTTTCACCCTCTACTTTATAGCAAAGGTCTTCCATCTGCTTCATGATCTCATCCGCAGACTGGTAATAGTCGGATTCGAACAGCATATTGGCCAGTGTTACTCTTCTCAGCAGTTCATAATCTGTATATTTTCCTGCTTTATCTGTCAATTTTCCAGCGATGATGCCGGAATCAAACCCAGTTTTTCTTGTGTTAAATTTTGACATATTCTTAGTTTTTATTAATTAAAAAGAAGTGATTTAAAACTGATTAAGGCTTTTTTTTTCAAACCGAAGTAACCTAAATCTCACACCACTTCAATTAGGGAGACTGACCGGACTCGAACCGGCGACACACGGCGTTAATGCGAAGTAACTTTATGGATCACACCTGCGGACAGGTTAAAAATGTATAAAGTGTTTTTACGTTGCTCTACCTTCTGAGCTACAGCCTCCTTGTTGTTTGATGATGCAAAGTAAGAATACGAGTACGCAGTGTTTTTGCGTAGAGCATTTTTTAATGTAAAATATTTTTGAAATAATAAATTAAATCATTTAATGGTTTGATTATCAGTGTTGTAAATTTATTGTGCTAATAAGAGTAAAACATAGGGATTCTATAAAAAAGAAAAAGCTCCTTAAAAAAAAGAACTTTCTTTATTTCTGATGATCAGATGTTATTTCAACGGGAAGGTCTTATCTTTTTCACTTTGATCCAGAAGTTTCTGAATAATATCTTCAAGTAACTCAAAGTCTTCCAGTATTTTGTATCTTATGCCTGCTGTTGTTTTATACAGTGCATTAAAACTGGGATAATTCTGTCCTACATACCCTTTCAGTTCGGTGGTAAGGATGAGATTCTCATAATCGAAGTCAAGTGTGATCATAAGTTCTTCACCGGAAGCTTTGTATTCAGCATAACATTGATTGAGAAAGTCAAAATCAATAGTATCGCTGTAAAAACAATCGTTTTTGAGACCGAATTCAAATCGGGCATCATCTAACAATTCCTGTAACTTTTTTAAATCTGTATTTTTACCGTATGTTTCCTGATAGCGGTCCACAACTAACTGAATAAATTTTCCATTGTAAAAAACTTCAAGAAAATCATTGCTGAAATGCCAAAACAAACTGTAATAATAGTGGTCTTTCGGAAAATTGAAACGGATCAGGCAATCGATCGAAGACTGCGGAATAATCAAACCGAACTCCTCCTGTAAATAAAGGCACTGTTCTGTAAAAGGATGAATGACCGCTACAGGGGCTTTTGCTTTCCTGTGATTCACCGGAGGATTGTTTTTCCGTTTAAAAAAATCAAATATTCCCATATTATAATTTATGACTAATTATATGCATCAACTTTCCCCTATTTTTATTGAATGGATCTTACTTTTTTAAGAATCTGTAACGCGACATCCGATGATAATTCAAAGCATGATAGGTTATGATGTGTCCATTATACTGAATTTCTTCCTTCGTTCCATGCTCCCATACCGCAGGATATCCTTTTTTATCACTGGTAAGGATCATGTATTCTGTTCGCCCGCAATCCGAACAGACATCCAGAACAATGATGAGATCATCCTGATTTCTTCCCCGTTCTTCATAGCACGCATCAAGAAATGAAAGGTCAGTATGCTCAGTCCAAAACCTGTTTTCCTTATGTAGAAATCCATACTCTCCATTTTCCAGTAAGGCCTGAAGTGCTTTATAATCTGCCTGTTCACCAAATATTTCGCTAAACCTTCTGATCACATAAGCAACAAAGTCTTGGGTGTAGAAAATTTCCAGATAAAGATAATCATGTCTTTCTTTCCAAAATGCTTTATAGTAAGGATTTTTTTCAGAAATACCAGACTTCATGAAGAGATCCTGATACACATCAGGAACCAGCAGTCCATATTCTTCATTAAGATATTGACATCTTTTGATCAATGGATGCTGTCCGGATGTTTCCGACACTGAAATGGTCTGTCCCGGATTGATGCTGTTCTTTTTCTTAAAGTTAAAAAAAGTCATAATTCTATACTATTAAGAGTTCCCGGAAAACCCTCTCCATTTCCTTTTTATCTGGCTTACCGCTGCTAAGGCCTTTAGATTTCTCTTCGTTTTCCAAAACAGTTTTCTCCAAAAATCCAAAAAGCTCCCAGTCGTTCGGATGATAATAGGATTCTCCTTTGGTGGCTTTTAAAGCGATCAAATCTTCTATCTTTTTTCGGGTAAAATCATCCGTTAAAACCAATAATTCACTGAATAAAACAGGAGGAACAGTTCCTTTTTCTATGATCCACTTTCCGGTCAATGCCGTTCTTAAACAATAAAAATAACTTTTCAGTTTTACTTCATCATTTCTGCAGGCTTCCAGATATTTTTTGCTCATGCTCAAATAATGGTAGGAAACCGCTATCGGTGAGAAGCAGGTATCTGCCAAAGGCCTGAACAGCTCCATAAACTTTTTGTTCTCCTTATAAACAATAGGAGAGTAGAACCAGCTCAGTAAAGCCGCATTCGATTTGAGCAACAGATGAAATGTCTTTCTGAGATCCCAACCGGAACCGTCCAGATCATCTTCCGTCATGAACTCTATCGTCTCATCTTTATCCCACGGAGAAAGATACCAGTCTTTTTCATGGCGGTAAATAAACCGGATATCGTAATCGCTGTCCGGAGATGCAAAACCCCATGCTCTGCTTCCTGATTCTACTGCCAGAAGCACTTCTACATGGCGTTCCTTCTCTATTTCCTTTATTTTTTCTATTATTTTTGGTGTCATTTTGATTAATTTTTTACAAAGTAAAAGCGGTAGTGCGCGGTGTTTTTGCGTTGTTTTTTTGGATTCGGGGTGCGAGTTGCGGGTTCCGTGATTCGAATAGTTCTATTTTTTTTAATTCACAATTGACAATTGACAATTCACAATCAAATGTCAATGGTCAATTTTTCTGTGCAAGCCAATTAATTCAAAATTCAAAAATTCACGATTCACAATTGACAAATGGATGAAGTCTGTATCTAAAATCTTGATTCTTGGCTCTTGTTTCTTGACTCTAGCCCTAATTTCACTAATATTGCAACTTTACTACTCAATCAAAACTACATACACATCCATGTTATCAGAAGAATTACAGCATACAATAGATTTTAAAACAAAACCTTTGGGGGCATTAGGACATTTGGAGCATTTGGCTCACAAAATAGGAATGGTTCAGAAAACCGTTTCGCCGAAGCTTTCCCATCCTCATATGGTCGTTTTTGCGGCCGATCATGGGATTGCTGCTTCGGGAGTGAGTGCCTACCCACAGGAAGTTACCTATCAGATGGTTATGAATTTTCTGGGTGGAGGTGCTGCCATCAATGTTTTCTGCAGACAAAATGCTATTGAGATTAAGATTGTGGATGCAGGAGTCAATTTCGATTTCTCAGAAGGTTCTGAACTGATTGATAAAAAAGTCAGAAAATCAAGCCGTAATATTCTGGAAGAACCTGCAATGACCGCAGAAGAATATCAAAAATCTTTAGAAAACGGAAGATCCGTGGTTTCGGAAATAGCCAAAACAGGTTGTAATATTATTGGTTTCGGAGAAATGGGAATAGGAAACACTTCTGCTTCTTCACTGATGATGAGCAGGTTATTCGATCTGCCGCTGATTAGTTGCGTGGGACGTGGAACAGGCCTGAATGATACTCAGTTGCAGCATAAAATTCAGATTTTATCGGAAGCGATTGAAAAATATCCTGATGTAAAAACCACAGACGAAATTGCGCAGACTTTTGGCGGTCTTGAAATGGTACAGATTATGGGCGCTATGGAAGAGGCCTACCGTCAAAATATGTTAATTATGGTTGACGGATTTATCGCAAGTGTGGCCGCCGCTGCCGTCTGGAAAAAGAATCCTCAGATTCTAGACAATTATATTTTCTGTCATGTCAGTGATGAAAATGCTCATCAGAAACTGCTGGAAATTTTAGGACAGAAAGCTTTGCTGAATCTCAATCTGCGTCTGGGAGAAGGAACGGGTTGCGCGCTGGTTTATCCGCTTATTCAAAGCGCTGTCAATTTTCTGAATGAAATGTCAAGTTTTGAAAGTGCCCATATTACCAATAAATCATCTTAGGTTTTAATGTATTAATTAAAAACTTGTTTAAACTTTTTAGCCGGACATTAAAAGTATAAAATAAGTCTATTTAAAAACATTTTAAGCTTAACCACAAAAGAGACAAAAGCTATTTGCACAGCTGTTAGATATGATAAAAGTTCTCAAAAGAATAAAAATCAAAGATTTTTAAAGACTTATTTGAACTTCTATGCGCAAAGTATTTAAACTTAAAAATCACTCCAAAGTGTTTAAAATAAAACTTTTGTGACTCGTATGGTTAAATAATAAACCATTAAGATTTTTAAGCATTGAAGAATAATTAAGGTAAGCTTCGCTTTAAGTATTACTGCGTAGCTTAAAAAATCCATTGGATTTTATCTTAACTTCACTTATTATCTTCATTGATCTTAATGTTTAAAAATTATCTCGCAGATTTCACAGACTCAGCAGATTTGTGGTTTAATAAAAAAGTTTAAACAACTTTTAAATATTAGTCCGATCAGGTTAAATAATATTCTTATTAATTTCTATTTTTAAACGATGAAAGCATATTTATTATACGAAGCCGGAGGAACTGATCAACTGGTTCTTGGTGAGACACAGAAACCTGCTTTAAAAAGTGGGGAAGTTTTAATAAAGGTAAAAGCCATCGGTATCAATCCGGCTGATGCAATTTATCGTAATTCATCTGCATTTATTACCCATATATTCGGTTCAGAAAGACCGGTAATCATGGGCTGGGATATATCTGGTGAAATTATTGAAAAAGCTGAGCAGACGGATGGCTTTGAAATAGGAGATGCAGTTTTTGCCCTTTTACAAAATGCCGGAGGTTATGCTGAATTCGTAGCTGTGAATGTAGAGTTGTTGGCCCGTAAACCGGAGAATATTACCTTCGAAGAGGCTGCAGCGGTACCGATGGCTGGTTTGACAGCATGGCAGCCACTGATTCATGGAATGAATATTAAAAAAGGAGACAAAATTCTTATTCATGGAGCTGCAGGTGGTGTTGGTCACTATGCCGTGCAAATAGCTAAATATCTGGGTGCAGAAGTGATTGCTACATCTTCCGGGAAAAATCATGATTTCGTAATGTCTCTGGGCGCAGATCAGCATATAGATTACCAAACCGAAAACTTTTGGGAAGTGATTAAGGATGCAGATTTTGTTTTTGATACTATTGGAGGAGAAACTTTAGAACATTCTATTGATGCAGTTAAACCCGGCGGGACTATTATTTCCATTGTGGCACTTACCAATGAGAGTCTGATGTCTAAAGCACAGGAAAAGAATGTGAATTTGTCTTTAAGGGCATTGCAGTTTAACGGGGAAGACCTTAGAGCTTTCGCTGATGTATTATCTAAAGGAGCCATAAAGCCTTATATAGCCCAAAAATATCCCTTTACCTCTATGGCGGAAGCCCATCAACAAGTAGAAACCCGCCGTACTGCCGGAAAAATAGTGCTTGTTATGTAGGAACGTCTGGAAAACGACCATATTAATTTATAGATAAAGAAAGTACCATCATCAGTAAAACAAATGAAGCTAATCCATTATAGATGTTGGACTCCTGTAAAATAAAAAATAAATGAAAGTAATAAAGAACGAACTGATCTATTTCGCCACTGCACTTATGTTTTTCACGAGAATTCCGGTTCCTTTTACCATTCCTTATTCCGGTGAAATCATGAACAGGTCGCAGAAATATTTTGCGTGGGTAGGTCTTTTGGTAGGTTTTGTGAATGCTGTTGTGCTTTATCTTTCTTATCATCTTTTTAACCTGGATATCGCAATTGTTCTGATGATGATTTCCAGTGTTCTTCTGACAGGTGCCTTTCACGAGGACGGTTTTACGGATGTATGTGACAGTTTCGGAGGCGGATATGGAAAAGAAAAGATTCTTACCATTATGAAAGACAGCCGGGTAGGAGCTTACGGAGCGGTCGGGATTATACTGCTGTTTGCTTTGAAGTTCTTCAGTATTCAGGCATTGGGAAATATAGATTTTGTTAAAACATTAGGAATTGTCATCATTGCCCATACATCGAGCCGTTTTATATCGGGGACTATGATTTATACCCATCGTTATGTGACGGATATTGATGTGAGCAAATCGAAACCTTTAGCTAATAAACCTCTGGACGGAACAGCACTGATCGTAAGTGGTATCAGTGTTTTGGTTTCCTTCCTTCTGATTCCGGACTGGCGGCTGATTCCTGCTTTTATACTGGCTTATTTGGGAAAGATCTGCATGGGTTGGTATTTTAAGAAACATATCGGCGGATATACTGGTGACTGTCTTGGGGCTGTGCAACAGGTCTCTGAAGTTTTGTTTTATTTAGGAACAATGATCGTATGGAAATTTATTTAATTCGTCATACGGCGGTAGAAAATCCGGAGAATTTATGTTATGGCTTTTCGGATATCCCTTTACGGAGTAATTATATTGAAGATTTTAAAGCTTTAAATCTTGGTGAAAACTTTGACCGGGTTATTTCAAGTCCCTCCGAAAGGTGTATTCTTTTGGCAGAGCATTTTCATTTGAATTATCAAACAGATGAAAGACTTAGGGAAATGAATTTCGGAAGCTGGGAAATGATGAAATGGAGTGATATTTCGGAAGAAGAAATCAATCCGTGGTACGCTGATTTTGTCAATACAAAGGCTGTTGGCGGAGAAAATCTTCTGGAAATGCGAAACCGTATTCTGAGCTTTTGGAATGAGCTTACCTCTGAAGAAGCGCTGGATAAAATTTTGATCATTACGCATGGAGGAGTCATACGTCTGGTTTTGCAGATTATTTTAGAATTTCCTCTGGAGAATCTGTTTAAAATACAAATTGATCACGGAAAGAAAGTGATAATTCACATGAATGAAGGCTATTACTCTGTGAAGATGCTGAATGGGTGATGAAAAGAAATAGGACTTTTCAAAAGGACAATCAGTCATAAAAATTCAATAAAAAAAGAGACTGTATCCAATAGTAACAGTCTCTTTTCAATAAAATTAAATTCTAACTACTTTTACGTTTATGCAGTAATCTGCTTAGGTTTTTCCCCTTTGTCTTCTCCTTTTTTATCTAATTTCTCAGATACTTTTTTTACAATATATTCTATTACGATTGGAGCTATAATGGCAATCAATGCTTTAAATATTCTTGATTTCATAGTAAAATTTTTTTGATGTGCTGACTAATACAATTTCCAAGCCATTTTGGAAATGTGGGTTTGCGTGGTACTTTAAAGTGTAGAAGATTTTAATGATAAATGTTTTTTACCACCCTGGCAAAAATTCTTTGAATTTTTGCCGCCGCTCCAGGGTAGAGAAATATTAATGATCATCAGGAATATTCAGGTTGTCGTAGTTTTTCAACCCTGTCTTGAACTTTTCCTGCAGCCTTAGCCTTAACTTTCTTGGTTGATGAACGACCAGAGAGTCTCCAAATCCAAGCAGCAGTCTTTCCAGCTCGAAATTAATCTGTACACAGATCTTAAACAGAGTTCCTTCCTCTGTATCACTTAGGATTTCCTGGCTTTTATGGAGTGGCTTTGTTTTTACGTAGGGAGCATTATGAGAATCTACGAAGAAAACAACGTTTCTTGAAGCCATAGTTTCTGAAACGGTAACGCCTACGATATCTTTAAAATATTCATCACCATCCAGATCTTTATCAATATATTGAATACTTTCTTCCGGGCTGATGCTTTCCATACGGTCCAGAGCCAGATTGTACATCTTGCCTTTGTGTTGGCAGATCAGGAACCAGCGGTTGTTAAATTCCTTTAATAATTGAGGATGTACCACATAATTACTGGATTCTCTGGCGGTGAAGCTGCGGTAGAGGATATTCAGAACTCGTTTATTTGAGATGCTTTCGTAGAGGATATCAATATGCTCAAGTCCTTTCAGCTGTTCATTTTTATCCAGATGGATAATTGATTTTTGTCCCGTAGAATGAATGGAATCTTCCAGTTTCTGAATAACACCGTTCATTTCTTTAAACATAGAGAAATCTTTGAACTGTTTCAGGATCTGAACGGCGTTGTTCATGGCTTTCAGATCGCTTTCGTTAACGGAAATATTATGGATGCTGTATTCAGAATCGCTGTAGCGGTAGTATTTTCTTTCATATACTTCAATCGGGGCTTCATACCCGAATTTTTCACTTCGCATATTCTGAAGATCGAGCTGAACGGTTCGTCTGCTTACGTAAGATTCTTTTCCTTCAAATTCAAACAAAGCATCGGAACAGGCATCAATAAGATCTTCCAGCGTATACTTCCGGTATTTGTTCTTTAAACATTTGTCTAATGTTTTGTAGCGGATCAGGGCGTTTTTATTGGAGGACATGGTTTTGTGGTTTTGGTGAATGATGAATGATGAATGATGAAATGTCAATGGTCAATAGTGAATTTTGTTTGGTAAGTCATCTTCTTAATCATTTTCAAAATTGATCATTCACTTGCGAAGCAAAATTCACCATTGACTTTAAAAATTACTTCTCTTTTAGCGCTTCCCCTTCAAAAGAAATTCCATCCCATCCGAATTCCATAAAGTTTCTGATATTCTGGTGATCTGTTGCTTCAGGATTTTTTAGGACATCTTCTCTGTAGAATTCACCAAAAAGAGGAAGAACCTGTTCTTTTGACAGACCCTGAAGTTGTGCAAAGCTGAAAACCTTGCATGAACCGTTATTCTGGCCTGCTTCATTCACTGTATTTCCGTTTTTAAATTCGGTAGGAGTGAAATCATATTTCTCGTCAATATAGGCAATCACTTCTTTAAACTGAATACTTTCCGGACTGTTTTTTAATTGTTCTAATAACATGTTTTTTTGTTTTAATGATAGGGCAAAGAAAGCTGAGAAAGGCAATTAGCAAATTCTAAAATCAGTTTCCTTTATTATATTTCCACAAAAATAATTAAAATAATTTGATCTGCGCAGAATTATTGCGTACTTGTGTTGTTACTTTGCATTATCAAAATGAAAAGACAAATGGAATTTAACGGAAATCATTTAATTGAATTAGGATATAGACCAGCCAAATGGTTTAAAGATGCCATTGTACATATCAATGAAAATAATCTGGATGAAATTCAGATCAAAGAATATCTGGAGCAGTTCAAACAGCCGGATATCATTCCGCTTCATGAAACAGCGAAGGATTTTGTCATCAATATCAGAGCAGAACACGAAAGTGAAGATGATAATGTAGAAAAAGTAATCAATACCATGAAAGTTCTGATGAAAACTCCGACGCTGACAGCCGGTGCACTGATGCCGGATGCCTGTCCTACAGGGCCTGAAGGATTGATTCCGGTAGGTGGAGTGGTGGTGGCTAAAAACGCCATTCATCCGGGATTCCATAGCGCGGATATCTGTTGTTCAGTAATGTTGACGGATTTTGGAGATGCAGATCCTAAAGAGGTACTGGATGCAGCCCATTCACTCACTCATTTCGGATACGGAGGAAGACCGAGAGGGGAGCAGATGCCGATGTCTCAGGAACTGATGGATGCGTTCAGAAAAAACGACTTCTTAAATGACGAAAAACTCATCAGTATTGCCCGTTCTCATATGGGAACTCAGGGAGACGGAAACCATTTTTTGTTCGTAGGAAAATCTAAAAATACAGGAAATACAATGTTGGTTACCCATCACGGTTCAAGAGCTCCGGGTGCAGCCCTTTATGATAAAGGAATGAAGGTGGCCAACCGTTTCAGACAGGATATTTCCCCTGAAACATTGAGAGAAAATGCTTGGATTCCTTTCGATACAGAAGAAGGTGCAGCCTATTGGGAAGCTTTGCAGCTGATCAGAACATGGACTAAGGAAAATCATACGAATATTCATGATGCAGTGCTAAATAAACTGGGAACTGAAAAGAAGAACAGATTCTGGAACGAACATAACTTCGTCTTCAAAGATGGTGATCTGTTTTATCATGCAAAAGGAGCCACTCCGCTGGATGATAAATTCATGCCGGATATCACCGGGCCAAGACTGATTCCGCTGAATATGTCAGAACCCGTTTTGATTGTTCAGGGAACAACGAATGATAGAAATTTAGGTTTTGCCCCTCACGGAGCCGGAAGAAATTTCAGCAGAACCCAGCATAAAAAGTCGCTGGCTCATAAAACCGTGGAAGAGATTTTCGAAGAAGAAACCAAAGGACTGGATATCCGTTTCTTCTCCAACGAAATTGATATTTCCGAGCTGCCAAGTGCTTATAAAAGTGCTAAAAATGTGAGAGCACAGATTGAAGAATACGGGCTTTGTGAGGTGCTGGATGAGGTGATGCCTTACGGATGTATCATGGCAGGCGATGTGGGTAAAAATGCTCCATGGAAGAAAAAAAAGAAGTATAGAAAAGCATAGCTTTCTAATCAGAGTATAAATCATATCTAAACCTTATGGATTTCAAAAATCTATAAGGTTTTTTTGTTGCAGTCATTCTTGTTATTGATTGTTTTTAATTAACCTGATTCGGAATAGAAAGATTTCAGATTTCCAGGTTAAGGCTGAGGTTTAGAATAGTCAATTTTGCTACGCAAGTGAAATGTGAAAGTCCTCCAACCCCAAGATACGCCTCAAATAACTCATCACTCATAATTTATCACTTATCACTTCCGGAAACTCTCAAACCCTCTGACTCTCAAACCCGCATCACGAATCCCGGATCCCGGATCTCGCAACTTTCAATATCTCAATCTTAATTTTCTTAACCCGAACTCATGTTAAATTATATAAAATCATAAATCCCGTTTTTCCAGCCCAGTACTTTGGAAGAATCTGCTTTAAGCCAGTTTTTAAGAATCGTTGCATAGACTTTTCTGAAATCTTCCGTGTAGATCAGATCACCTTCGTTCAGTTTTTGTAGATCGGGAAGTGCATTCAGCAGGCCTTTCTTTTTAAGACCTCCGCTGATAAAAAACATCTGGTTGGCCGTTCCGTGATCGGTTCCGTTGCTGGCATTTTGAGCGACCCTGCGTCCGAATTCAGAGAAAGTCATCAATAAGACATCATTGAAAATTCCGTTGCTTTTCAGATCGGCTACAAAAGATTTTACAGCCTCATTAATGTCGCTGAAAAGTTTTTTTTGTCTTTCATTCTGGTTAACGTGGGTATCAAAACTTCCCACTGAGAGATAGTAAACCTGGGTATTGATATCAGATTTAATCAGGGATGCCACTGTTTTAAAGTCCTTTCCAAGCTGTGAATTCGGATAGATCTGGTCTGTTTTTTTTGACTTGCTTTTTTCAAAAATATAATCGGCATTATTGATGGTTGAGCCAAGAGTTTGATACAGATAAGAAACCGTTTCATCATCATGATGGTGATCGTACAGAGATTTGAAATACTTCTCCTGACTCGTCTGATAAAGTCTTTTCGGATCTTTGAAGGCAAATGCTTTGTTATTTTCCCCTTTCAGCGCGAGACTCAGCATATCATCCACTTCCAGTGCCTGGGTGGGATGTTCGCACTTGTAGCATTCTTCATCCAGAAAACGCCCGATCCATCCTGTTTCCAGAAACTCGTCACTGCGGCTTGCGGAATGCCATATATCCATACTTCTGAAATGGGATTTATTAGGCTCGGGGTAACCTACATTATTCATGACCGAAAGTTCACCGTTATCAAACAGTTCTTTGAAATAAGAAAGAGCGGGATTGATTCCTGTTTCATCATTAAGAGGCAAAGAATCTTTGATCGCAATGCGGTTTCTTTCTTTGAAATAAATATCGTTTTTCGTTGGGATAATGGTATTCAGTCCGTCATTTCCTCCTGTAAACTGAAGGACAACCAGAATTTTCTGATTGGGAGCCAGAGCTTCATCCAGTGTCATGGCTTTCAGAAAATTAGGCATCATCAGGGATGCGGTGGCCAGCGAACTTATTTTGAGGAATTCTCTTCTTTTGATTAGCATAATTTTAGGTGTTTGGTTGTGGGTTTCGGGTTACGTGATGCGGGGTGCGCGGGGTTGGATATTGATTGAATGATGGTTGGTATTTTGGATTAATGTTTTAAAACAAAAAAATAAGAGATCAAAAGACTGCAAAGCTAAGCGCCGATCAAAATTACCTGCCACCTATCACCTGCTACCTATCATCTATCACCTAACACAACTGGTATTCCGGCGTAGACATCAGATTAATAATATTCATCTTTATACTCTTATCCGAAAACCCTTTAACAGAGTTCATATCTAATGTTTTTGTATTTTGAATCAGATAATCTTCACAGTTTTTATCGGCAAAGACCTTTTCAAGCCTGTTCCAGTCGATTGTAATATTGGGGTTCTTAAATGATTTGTTTAAAGCTGTTTCACGGGATTTCATACCCATATCGATATCATCATCTTCCCGCGGATTATATTCCAAAGGCCGCAATCCGGACCAGATCTGTGGAATCTGCAATCTGAGCATCAAGGTAGAACTGTCTATCCATGATTTTCCATTGGGCCATCCTGCTACATTCGGGGGATAAAGAAGCATCTGTCCCAGCAGTTTCTGATAGACAATGAGATTTTCCGGATTCTGAATGTTCATGGGAAGCATCCGCATAATTCCGGTCATCAGTTCTATCGGGGATTTTATTCTGTTGCCCATATTTTTTTTATCATAGAACCACGAGCTTGAGAATATATCGGTCATGAGTTTCCTGATATCATATCCGGAACGGTGAAACCCGGTACTTAACTGTTCTACAATAGCTTGATCCACATTTTCATTGACGAAGAATCTGTATATTTTAGTGGTTATGAATGTAGCGGTGGCTTTCTGTTCAAGAATAATATCTAAAATATCGGTTCCTGTGAAGTTTCCTGTTTTCCCCAGAAATGTTTTCGTTCCGGTGTCATGCAGGTTTTTTCTTTCCCGGAAATTGCCTTCTTTGTCATAGCCCCATCCTGTAAAAGCTCTTGCACTTTCCCTGATGTCTTTTTCGGTATAGTTTCCTCTTCCCATAGTAAATAATTCCATGACTTCACGGGCAAAGTTTTCGTTGGGATGATCTTTCTTATTTTGTTGATTATTCAGGAAATTCAACATGGCGGGGGACTGGCTTACCTCAAAGAGAAGGTCCTTAAAATTTCCCAGAGCGTGCTTTCTGATGGTATTGAGAAGCTGTTTACTGAATTTTGAATTATTCACCCTCGAAGCAAAATGACCGTGCCAGAAAAATGCCATCTTTTCCCTCATCTGTTCCTTACTGTTCACCATCTGATTGAGGAAGTTAAGGTTCAGTTCGTTGTTTTGTTCTCTGATGATCCGCTGCATTTCTTTCTTCTTTTCAGCAGGTGTTCTGCTGTCCATCATATTATCTGAAACAGGAACGTCCGGAGTATCATAATTGATTTCAGTAAAGGTTCCTTCTCTGAATAACTCATTGACCAGCGTTTTTATCTCTTTGTTTTTCAGATCCTCAATCTGGTTGATCCCGGTTCCGAAACCGGCACGCCATAGAAGATGCTTATTATTTAATAGTGAATCGGCCATGCTAGGTGAATTTAGTTTTTTGATCCTGCATAATCGAAAAGGTTAAAATGAGAAAGGGTTAAAAATTCTTAATATCGTCTCTTTTTTTAAAGATTTAACTTAAACAATCATTTAATTTTAAGATAAATTAACATATTGATAATCATGTATTTATGATATGTATGAACGTTAAAATCTGTCAGAATGCTTCCCTTGGCACGATTTTTACAGCCTATTGCATTAGTAAAATTTAAAATTAGAGTTATGAAAATGTTAAAACAGGCCATATTATTAGCTGGAATCTTTACAGCAGGTATCGCAAGCGCACAGAGCTCAAAAATGAATAATATGATCAAAGTAGGTGCAAATGTTGGTTTGGCAGTTCCTGCTGATAACCTTTCTGCAGCTGCAGGTGTAGATGTATCTTATCAGAATTTGATCACTCCAGGTTTTGGATTAGGTATTGCAACAGGATATACTCATTATTTCGGAAAAAGTAACAACGGTTATGATAACAATGATGTAGGTGTAATTCCTGTAGGAGCTTTAATCAGAATTTACCCTAAACAAACCGGTTTCTATTTTGGAACAGACTTAGGATACGGTTTCCTTGTAGGAGATGAAAAAGTAGCTTCCAACAGTTCTGCGAACAGACCGGACGGAGGTTTCTACATCAAGCCTGAAATCGGATATCACAACAGAGACTGGAATTTCTTCGTACAATACCAGAAGGTTTTTGTAGGAGATAAAGGCGATATTGCCGGACAGGACTATAATGTGGGGAACATCGGAGTAGGATTCGGGTACAATATTCCATTAGGAAAGTAGTTAGATTTTTATATAAACAATTATTAGCCAAACCTTTTTATGAAAATAGAAAGGTTTTTTGCTTCCCTGTAGTATTTACGAAAACTATTATTATATTTGATAAAATTTGAGGTTATGATTTTGAATCCAAAATTTCCGCTTTATTTACCAGGAGTAGAGAACAGTAATAATGATCACGTTACTATCATTGGAGCCAGCCTCCGTGAAGATATAACTATCCTAGGCTATTTTGTTTCCGGTAACGGAGGTCTTGAGATAAAAATTCAGAATGAATATAAGACTAAAAGCTATAATTCATTTTCTGAAATACTGGAAAAATTCATGAAGGACAATCAGCTTGAGAATATACAACGTCTCGCAATGGCTGTACCGGGACCTGTAATTGAAGGGAAAAGTAGCCCCGTAAGATTAGGTTGGAATCTGAATATTGAGGATTACACCAGAGATTTCGGTTTCCAAAAAGGAGATATGCTGAACGACCTGGAAGCTTCTGCTTATGGAATGGCGCTTTTGGAAGATGACGACTTAGATCCTATCTACACCAGCGGACACCTTGAAAAAGGAAATGTAGCTATCCTGGCTCCCGGAAACGGATTGGGAGAAGCCGGATATTTCTTCGACGGAAAATATCTGAGACCTTTTGCAACGGAAGGCGGACATTCGGAATTCTCACCAAGAACAAATGTAGAAGTAGAATTCTATCAGTTCCTGAACAATATCTACGGTATTGTAAGCTGGGAAAATGTACTTTCTAAAACGGGACTTTTCAATATCTACCGGTTTTTAAGAGATGTAAAAAGACATCCGGAGCCTGAATGGCTGGCAGAACGCCTTTCAGGAGGTAATTTTGTAGAAGAACTTTACAAAGCCGCTGTAGAAGAAGATGTGATGATCTGTAAAATTGCTTTGGATACCTTCCTGGAATTCCTGGCAAGAGAAGCCAATAACCTGACTCTGAAACTTAAAGCGACAGGAGGTCTTTTAATTTCAGGTGATATTCCGCAGACGATCCGTGAGTACATAGATAAAGGAAAATTCTATGAGAAATTTAAGATCAGCGATAAGATGGAGGAAATGCTTAGACATACCCCGATTTATCTGATCAAACAGAATCATACAGCCTTAAAAGGAGCTGCACTGTACACCGCTTACTATCAAAATTAAAATACAAAACTCCGAAGCTTTCGGAGTTTTTTTATGGGATGATATTATTCATAAAAATAATTAATTTTATTGATATACATCAACGAAATCTATCAGATAAGTTGGTTACATTTGCACCGTTAAACAAGTAAACAATTTTATTCAAATGAAAAAAATATTCTTATTAGCAGTTTTGGCCAGCGGCCTTGCATTCGGACAGTCCAAGAAAGTAGTAGCGTCTGATGTTCACTGGTGGGGATACAAAGTAGCAAAATCTGAGGCAAGCTCTCACGATGGAACTGTAAAAGTAAAATCAGGAGATATGGTCATGAAAGGAAATAATCTTGTAGGAGGAAGTTTTGTATTGGATATGACTTCTATCAACGCAACAGACCTTTCCGGAGAATATCAGCAAAAACTGAACGGACACCTTAAAAACGGTGACTTCTTTGAAGTTGAAAAATTCCCTACCGCTACTTTCGTAATTACTTCTGTAAAGAAAAACAGCGATAAGATCTACAATTCTTTAGTAACAGGAAACCTTACCGTTAAAGGGAAAACAAGCCCTATTACTTTCCCTGCAAAGATTGCATACAGCAAAGGAGTAGTAAGTTTGGTTTCTGAAAAATTCTCTTTCGACAGACAAAAATTTGACGTTGCTTACAAGTCTACAATGCAGGATGTTTTTGTGAAAGATGATATCGAAATGCTTGTAAAAGTAACTGCTAAATAATTTAATCAAAAAAAGGTTATTAAAAGTGTAGAAGTTCTACACTTTTTTTTATTTTTGTTGAATTGTAAATAAAAAAGAATGAAAAGATTACTATTGTTTGCTATGGTGTGCGCGAGCATGTCATTTGTTTCTGCTCAAAAGAAATTTGATAAAGTTTCAAAAGTGACTTCATCAGAGATCAGGTGGTGGGGATATAAAGTTGTAAAAACTGAAGCTTCTTCGCACTCAGGTACCGTAAAGCTGAAAAGCGGAAAATTCAATTTTGATAAAACGGTTCTGGTAGACGGAGAGTTTATTATAGATATGAGAAGTATGATGGCGGGAGATGTTTCAGAGGAAGATCAGATCAAGCTTACCAACGAACTGAAAAGTACCAACTTCTTTGAAGTTAAGAAATTTCCGATTGCGAAATTCCACTTAACCAAGATTATTCCTCTAGCAAACAGTGAGTATAATTCAACCATTTATGGGGATATTACTATTAAAGGAGTAAGAAAGACAATTTCTTTCCCTGCAAATGCGTATGTAACCCAGTTTACAGTAGTTATAGAATCTGCGAAGTTCTCATTGAATAGAAGAGATTTTAAAGTGTTCTACCAGTCTTCTCTGAAAGATTACTTCATCAAGAATGAAATGGATTTCCAGTTCAGAGTGTCTACAGAAAAACTGGACAACGACAACAGAGTTCCTGTTAAGAAAAAGAAATAAGTAAAATAGACTATCAAATATTACAATGGGCGGTTTTTATAAACTGTCCATTTTTTTGTGCTCTTACATTCATGTAGGATGATTATTTTTTTATGCAAAGTTTGAATATTATTATGTTGTACTTTAAAGAAATAAAGAAGAAATCAATTAAAATTGATTCGATGAAGCATGTGAATAAAGCGCATGCTTAGTCTGTGACGCAGTCACGCCTTAAAACTCAAGCGCATTATCTTTCTACCTTTGCGTTAAAGAAAAAGCCTTCTTAACAGCTTAAAAATAATATACAATTTCAATTTAATCTCCATCGTTTTTCCTAAATTAGTCCTATGAAAATTTATGTAATAAGCGGTCTTGGAGCAGATTTTAAAGTGTTGGAAAGACTTGAATTTCCCGAGGAAAGCGAATTGATTTTTATAGACTGGCTCATCCCTGAAAAAAATGAGCCCTTTCATTCCTATGTTGAACGCATGGCTGAAAAAGTAGATGTTTCAGAGCCATTCTGCCTGCTGGGATATTCTTTTGGCGGAATCATGGTACAGGAAATTAATAAGTTGAAACCTGCACAAAAAGTGGTGATCATGGGAAGTATAAGATCGGATAAAGAAAAATCTAAATTTATAAAAACCGGTGAGGTCACAAAAATTCCAAGAATACTTCCTACCGGGATGTTCAATGACAAAGCTGCCAATGTATATTCCGTAATCAGAAAGCTGTTTGATCCGAAAAATCCCAAGATCCTTCAATATTTCAGAGTCAGAGATCCTTATTATCTGAAATGGTCTGTAGAAAAGGTTTCCGAGTGGAAATTTGAAGAAACGCCAGGAGTGATCCAGATATTGGGAGATAAGGATATTGTATTTCCTATTAAATATTCAAAGCCGGATTATATTATTAAAGGCGGTACTCACCTTTTTCCCGCAACAAAATACAAAGAAGTTTCCAAAATACTGAAAGAGGTATTTGCTTGAAAAAATAAGAAAAATTATTTCCAACATATTTTTTTTATAGGGTTAATTGCTTAAAATATGTGTTTTTATAAAATTTATATTTAATTTTGATAGGGTTAAATATAAAATGTATGAAAATTGGCTTAAAGTGGATTGTTTCCTTTTCAATTATTACCCTTGTGGCATTCGGCGGATTATTTTGGAGTCCGATAGTTGATTTTCCCAATACCGGAGAATTTCTGAGTGAAGATAAAATCGTAGGAGCAGATGTGGCATGGATTCTTGCTGCGGCAGGCCTTGTACTTCTGATGACTCCCGGACTGTCGTTCTTTTACGGAGGAATGGTAGGCAGGAAAAATGTAATTTCTACTATGCTGCAAAGCTTTATTGCACTTGGAGTTATTTCTATTTTATGGGTGGTTGTGGGATTTTCTCTGTCATTTGGTGATTCTTTAGGCTTTGAGATCAATGGAGTACATTATGGACTGATAGGAAATCCGTTAAGTTATCCGTTTTTCAGCCGCGTAGGAGTCTTACCCCATAAAATGATGGCTTCTACCATTCCTTTTGTGCTTTTTGCCCTTTTTCAGATGAAATTTGCCGTTATTACTCCGGCGCTTATTACCGGTTCTTTTGCTGAAAGGGTCCGTTTTATTTCATATCTCCTGTTCATGGTACTTTTCAGTATCTTTATCTATACGCCTCTCTGTCATATGGTATGGCATCCTGAGGGACTTTTAAACAAATATTTCGGCATAAAAGACTTTGCGGGAGGAACCGTAGTCCACATGAGTGCAGGTTTTGCAGCTCTGGCAGGAGCCATGGTGGTTGGAAGCAGGAAAAATCCGCATCATGAACCTTCCAATATCTCATACGTACTTTTAGGAACCGGAATGCTGTGGTTCGGATGGTTCGGATTCAATGCAGGATCTGCTTTGAGTGCGAATGCTTCTGCGGCAATGGCTTTCGGAACTACTACTATTGCTTCTGCTTCCGCGATGATGACCTGGATTTTTTTCGATAGAATCAATGGAAGGAGTGTTTCCGCGCTCGGAGCCTGCATCGGAGCTGTGGTAGGTCTTGTGGCTATTACTCCCGGCTGTGGTTTTGTAACGATTCCTGAAAGCCTTTTTATAGGATTTGCAGCGGCTATTGTTTCTAATCTGATGGTCAATTGGAAAGCTCTGAAGAAAATAGACGATACTCTTGATGTTTTTGCCTGTCATGGAGTAGGAGGAATTATGGGAATGATTCTGACCGCTGTTTTTGCCCATGGAGAAAATGCAAGTCTTCTTCACGGTGGTGTTGAAGTTTTTGCCCATCATATGGCAGCCCTTGTTCTGGTGTCGGTTTTTACATTCTTTGGGTCGCTGCTTTTATATAAAATTACAGACTCCATCATTACATTGCGGGTTTCTGAAGAGTCTGAAAATAAAGGACTCGACCTTTCTCAGCATCAGGAGTATTTCAAGTGATTATTTCTACATGAAAATCAGGGCATGTCCGTATAGTCTGAGTGCCCTGATTGAAAATATTCAGATTAAAGGAATGTTTTTCCGGTCTTATTCAATAGATTGGATGGCTCTGAATATATTATTTTTTGACTTTTCAAACACTTCACCTCCAAATTCTTCATTGTCTAATGAAAAAACAGTAAGGTCTTGAACACCCATAATTTCGAAAATATGTCTCAGATAAGTGGTTTGAAAATTGATGTGCCCATTCTTTTCATTTTCTCCATATCCTGTATCGCCACGTGCGGATAATATAAATGCTTTTTTGTTTTCGAGCAAACCCACATAGTCACCATCCGGAACACCTGACCTGAACTTCCAGGTTTCATTGATTCTCATGACCTGATCTATATAAGCTTTTAATCCACTTGGAATAGACCAGTTGTACATAGGTGTTCCAATGACGTAGATATCGTGTTCTTTGAGTTCTTTTACCAGCTCATTGCTTAATTGTAATGCCTTTTGGTTTTCTTCTGTTCTTTCTTCCAGCTTTTTAAACGCTCCTGCAATCCAGGGTTCATTAATATTAGGGATACTGTCAATCCCTGCTTCTCTGTAAGTAAATACATCGAGTGGATATTTAGTTTTCCAGTTTTCAACAAAAAGTTCGGTGAGTTTTCGGCTGTAAGACCTTTGATTTCTTACACTGGCGTTAATAATTAATACTTTCATTATTATAAATTTTATAACAACAAAATTCCTGATTATTCATTCCTTAAAAATTGATCTAGTTCAAGAGGATTTGTTTTTTTTCCTGATTCGGCTTATAAATTCAGCTGATACACCTAAATAGGACGCAATTAAATATTGGGGAACTCTGGAGACAATATCAGGATAAGTATCCAGGAAATCATAATATTTCTGCTCGGCTTTGTACATGTTGTTAAATACAACCCTCTTCTCAAGAGTCCCCAGATAACTTTCTAAAATAATTCTGAAGTATCTTTCCAGGGAAGCAATTTCCTGCAGCATTTTTTGGAAAGACTGATGGCTGATCTGTAAAAGGTTTGTTTTTTCTACAGCCTGGATATTATAAATGGAAGGCTTTTGTTTGGAAAAACTGGCGATATCAGTTGCCCACCAATGATCAATAGCTAAAAAAAGAATCTCTTCATTTCCATTTTCGGAATTGATGCAAAAGGCTTTTAAAACACCTGAAACAATATAACTGTCATAACGGCAAATTTCTCCGTTTCTCAAAAGAAATTCACCTTTTTCCAATGTTTTTTCTGTCCAGAAGCTTTTAAAAATAGAAACTTCTTCCGTACTTAAGCTGACATGCTGCAAAATGTTTTTAATTAATGTTTCCATTCAAAATAATTAAATTAAAAGGAGAGAAGCCTATGACGGGTTGTGAAGACAACATAGTATCAGCTAATTTACAAAAATAGGTTTTTAAAAGGGATCTCATGATTTGTAAAGTGTTATTAATTCTGAGATCCGTGGATACTTTTATTGGGATTTATCGCGTATCTTTGTTTGACGAGGAAAAATGATCAGTCATTTATGGAATCAATATCGGTTTTTGAGATTATTAAAGTAGGAATAGGGCCATCCAGTTCGCACACGATGGGGCCCTGGAATGCAGCTTCTGCATTTATCAGAATTATAAAAAGGGAAAGATCAATCGCAGAGGTGAAAGAGGTTTTCCTTGAATTTTTTGGCTCTTTAGCTAAAACGGGAATCGGGCACGGGACAGATATTGCCGGGATGCTTGGATTGAATGGCGAAGATTTTACAACCATCAATACATCAAAAATTGATGAAAAGATAGAAAAAATAAAAAAAGACCAGGTTATTCATTTAGGCGGGGAAAAAGAAATTCCCTTTGTCTACGGATATCATTTGGTTTTGAATATGCAGAAATCCCTTGATTTCCATCCTAACGGAATGATTTTTAAAGCTGTTTTCGAAGACGGAACAGAGCTTGTTCAGGATTTTTATTCTGTAGGAGGTGGATTTATTGCAAGTCAGGAAAAAAATTCAATACAAAAACAATGTGTCCGAACATTGTATCCATGTCATCACGGTTCGGATATTGTAAAATATTGTGAGAAACTTGGATTTAAAAGATTTTCAGACCTGATTCTGATTAACGAAGAAAGCTGGAGATCTCAGGAGGAAACCAGAAAAGAAGCCCTGAATATCTGGAGAAATATTAAAGAATGCATCTACAAAGGGGTTAATAAAGAAGGTGTACTTCCGGGAGGCCTGAATGTAACCAGAAGAGCTGCGGGAATCAACAGAAAACTTTTGGGCGACAAAGTCTATAAAAATATCGACGAATGGTTCAAGCTGGTAGTAGATGCGGAAGAAAATTTCACCAATATCAATAAATGGATTGCCTGTTTTGCACTGGCAGTTAACGAAGAAAATGCAAGTTTCGGAAGAATTATTACTGCGCCTACCAATGGAGCGAGTGGAGTAATTCCGGCAGTATTGATGTATTCGCAGGCATTTACCGAATTTATCAGTGAAGATGATATCGTAAGATTTCTTCTTGTAGCCGGAGAAATTGGAACCCTGTTTAAGAAAAATGCTACCATTTCAGCAGCAATGGGTGGATGTCAGGCGGAAATCGGAGTTTCCTCAGCGATGGCAGCGGCAGGACTTACTGAAATTTTAGGAGGAAGTATAGGACAGGTTCTGATGGCAGCAGAAATTGCGATGGAACATCACTTGGGGCTTACCTGCGACCCGATTAAAGGACTGGTACAGATTCCATGTATCGAAAGAAATACAATGGGAGCCATGAAAGCCATTACAGCAGCGAATATCGCACTGGAAAGTGATCCTACAAAAGCAAAAGTAACCCTGGACGAAGTAATTCAGACGATGTGGGAAACCGCTTTATCTATGAGTGATCGTTTTAAAGAAACCTCAGAAGGTGGACTGGCTATTGCAGTAAACGTCCCTGAATGTTAAAAGAAAACCAAACGGTTCTACATATAAAATCCTTAGATGATGAGTCTAAGGATTTTTTTATGATTCAATGTAAATTTGCTTTTTGTCACAGCGCTTAAAGCATAGCTCAGCTTATTATTCTTAAAAACTTAAAAGATCTTAATGGTTTAAAAGACAGACTATTTTTTAGTAAGCAAAAACGTCTTCCCGTTCTGAGTGAGCTCCATCTGCTTACTTTCGGGTAAGAACAAAATAATGATACCTGCTTGCTCAAACTGATATTTATTTTTCTCCATTTTTTTCAGTGGGAATTCAGGTTGTCCTTTTCCCTGAGCAAATAAAGATCCGTCTTTTGAAAATACTGTTAAAGGAATAGGAATTTCCTTTGTTTCATATTCCCCTTCGTATTTTTTGAGATCGGTCTCCGGTTTTTCTGTATCAAATGATGGGTATTGATAATCTCTTCCATACAGTAAATTTAAAACACCCACATACAGATCGTTGTGGCGCATATTTTCACCATTAATAGTGATCGCAAAAGAAAGCTTGTCCACAGGTTCGTAAGATAAAATGGAGTGAGAGCCTGCCGTATCACCGCCATGTCCGTAAGCTGTAATATTGTAAAAAGGAACTTTCATAATTCCTGTTCCGAAAACCTTTTCCTCCTTATTGGAAATCATCATATCAAGGGTTTCTTTTTTGATGAAACTCCCACTGAATAAGGCATTCATAAAGGTATTCATATCCTCCGTAGTAGAAACAATATCTCCCAATCCAATACAGTTTCGGAAATTGAAATCACGGACTTCCTCCCAGTTTTTTCCATTGAATTTATAGGATTTAAACACATTTTTAGGTTGATCCAATACAGAGAAAGTATGTTTCATTCCTGCTTTATCGGTAATATTTTCTTTTAATAAAATATTGTATGGTTTGTTATTAAGTCTTTCTAAAATCCGGCTTAAAAGGAAATAAGCGGAATTGGAATATTTGGTTTTCTTTCCGGGTTCAAAACTGACGCCTTGCTTTTTGATCTCTGCAATAATAGCTTTGTCACCTACCGCAGCTTTCCCGAAAAGCCAGTTGTCTTCCTCTTCCCCTACATAATCACCAAGTCCGCTGGTATGATTCAGCATCTGATGCAGAGTAATTTTTTGTGCATTAGGAATTTCCGGATAATATTTCGATAGTTTTTCTTCCAGTTTAAGCTTTCCGTTTTCCACAAGCTGCATCAGCATAACGGCTGTAATCATCTTGCTGATGGACCCTATCTGGTATTGGGTGTCTTTGTCATAAGTGATCCCTTTTAACTGCTGCTGGCCAAAATCTTTATGATATTCCTGAACACCATTCCTGGAAATAGATACACTTCCGATTCCCTGATTATTCCGAGCAATATAATCCAGAAAATCATCTATTTTTTCCCTGTTAATGGCTTTTCCGTTCAGATAGGAAACTTCAGGAGCTTTAGCTGGGATTTCTCTGAATAAATTAAGAGGAAAAGTTCTTCCATTTTGATTCAGGTTTCCTTCGAAATGGTCTTCCCTGAAAACACCTTTATAGCTGGCATTGAGTTTTTTGATGTCAAAACTAAGCTCGTTATTAATGAAGACGGTTTTATCTACAGGAATGTCATCCTTGCTTTGTTGAGGACTGTTGAGCAGAGAAGAATACCCTTCAGAACCTTTTTTAATCTTTAATATTACAGGAAGTTTCATCGTCTGGATGTCTACTTCCCCGTTCCAGACTCCTTCAATCTGGGCGTGACAAAGGTGTGCCAGAAAGACCAGCACCCATAAGAATTTAATTTTCATGATATTTAAAAGTATTTAGATGTTACAATCTGGCATATCAAAGTCATAATTAATGATACAGCTGTAAAAAGAACAATATGCTGCCATTTTTTGATATTGGTGGCTGTTTTAAAGCCGTTGTAATAGATGGTGATGCTGTAAATTAAAATGATAAGTGCGAATGAAGCCATACCTACCACGATCATAAGATCTCCAATGGGTAAAGCTTCTGATGGTTTACCCTGAAGACCGATCATTCTGTCCTGGGCATTTTTTATAAAAGGTATTTTATCCGTAGCCTGCAGAATGATTAGTACAAGCTGTGAAATGAGTACGGTATTGACGATATCAATAAGCCTTGTTTTGTTGTTTAAAATCTTTCCCAATATGAAAAGAATAATGATGGCAGAAGCAAAGCTTATTAAGGTGGGAACAGCCACCGCCTGAAGGGTTACCCGATCTAAATTATTAATTTTATAAATACTGCTGAAGTAGCTTCCGGTCCAGTAGCCCATTACAATTGCCAAAGCTGTGGAAATAAGTCCGACCGTGAGAAGCAGCCTATCATCAAATCTTCCGAAAGGATTAAAAATAGTTTTCCAGTTCATCATAATGAGTTTAAAGATTGGTTTTTAACTGTTCTACTTTGGTAATAAGATCATCCATTTTATTTCTCATGGTAGGATAGGATAGTCCTGCCTGCTTGGCCATTTCTTTAATGCTGCCGCTGGAAAGAAAAAAATTGAGAACAAATTCCTGCTCTTCCCGGTTCAGTTTGAGCAGAACGGGAAGTTCGTAGTCGCCGCTTATCTCTGTTTTGCAGTTGGGGCATTTCATCTGGCTTACGTTTAAAGTATTGTCGCAACTTGGACAGACCGTCGGAAGTTTCATGAATTATTTTTTACGAAAATACAATTTATTTTAATAAAGTTAAAATGTTTTTTAATAAAGTTAAATAGTTGGCGAAAAATGGGAGCGCTTTAGGTAGCAGATGGTAGGTGGCAGGTTGTAGGGATGGGTGGTCGCAGTTTGAAGGTACAGCTTTTGATTTATTTAGGAGTAAAATGGCAAAAATGCTAAGAAGGCAAAGAAAGCTGAGAAGGCGAAGGAAGCTAAAAAGTAAAAAGTAAAAGGGCAAAGGAAGCAAAGAAGGAAAATGGCTAAAAAGCAAATTTGTTAATCGGATCATTTGCTTTCTTTGCATCTTTGCTTTCTTTGCCCTTTCGCCTCTCAACTTCTTTTATCTTAAAATACCTCTTATCCTGTTGGCATTGCTGATTAGCTCCTCAAGGTATTCGTAATTTTCTTTTTCCAGGGCAGCCTTGAATTTTCGAAGCTGCGTGATATGCTCATTAAGTACGTCCAGAACGTTTTCTTTATTTTGTTTAAATATCGGAACCCACATTTCAGGATGTGATTTGGCAAGACGCACCGTGCTTGAAAAACCTGAGCTGGCAAGCTGAAAAATCGTCTCTTCCTCGCGTTCTTTTTCCAAAACAGTATTGGCCAGTGCGTAAGAGGTAATGTGGGAAATATGGGATATATAAGCAGTATGGATATCATGATCTTCTGCATCCATATAAATAAGATGCATATCAAGGCTTTCTGCTACTTTTTCCACTAACTGAAGGGCGTCGGGAGCAGATTCTTCCTTATTGCAGATGACGCCGGCTTTTCCTGAAAAACTGTCTGAAATGGCAGAAGCAGGTCCGCTGTTTTCTGTACCCCACATCGGGTGAAAAGCAACGAAGCGGGAGCGTTTCGGATGGTCTTTCACAGCTTTTACAATTCCGGCTTTTGTAGATCCGGCATCCATTACGGTCTGATGATCAGAGATCAGATCCAAAACGGTTGGAAGCAGCTTTCTGGCAGCATCTACAGGTATGGCTAAAATAATAAAGTCGGCATTTTTTATTCCATATTCAAGGTCTGTACCTGCATCTATAATATGAAGTTCCAGTGCTTTTTTAATATGCTCCTGATTGTTGTCTATTCCGTAGATGAAATCTGCAAGGCCCTTTTCCCTTAATTTTAAAGCCATTGAACCTCCGATTAAACCTGCACCAATAATACTTATTTTCATCTTTCTTAATTTTAAAAAATAAAAAACCCCGTCCTGGGACGAGGTTTTAAGTTATGTTCATAAGAATCCTAGCCCAAATCTGAGTTTAAAATTCTATAATAATATGTTCCTTTATTGAAATTCACAAAGCGAAGGTATAAATTTTTTTTTTAAACTCTGTCTATTTTTGGTTTAAATTAATCTGCGCTGTGTATAATAGTTCTTTTGATATTTTTTTCATGTTGTTCCAGGCTTAAAGTAGTGGCGCCTCCTTCAAAGAAAAATTCAATATCGGTCTTTTTAGGAGTTACGGTATAGGTTATGGAAATCAGGCCATCTTTGTTGATTTCTTTTGTGGTGCTCTCTTTTGGTAGATCGGCCGGTAGAAGTTCAGCTTTTTCTACTTCTTTATCTTTTATTGTTCTTCTATAGACTTCATGAATAGAGGTATTGGTAAAGATGCATTCCTGTTCGGTTTCATATTCTATCTGTTTTTCGGTACACTTTTTAGATGATGGAATTTCTTTAGTTACAGTGACAAGAGAGCTTTCTACCGCATGATTTTTAAGAATTGCACTGTCTTTTTTAACTGTTACCATTTCGTTTACTGCTTTTTTTGATTCATTTTTACAGCTGATAAAAGCCAGAAGACTGAGGCAGATGAGGCTTGTTTTTTTCATGGAAGGGGGATTTTAAATCTTAAAAATAGGTTTAAAATAATGAATATTTTTTTTGAAATTGATTTAATCGAGAGTTTAAAAGGGTTTACTAAGAATTACTCTGGGCAATTGATAATAGTTGCTTTAGAACTATTTTTATTGAAAGGGTTTTCGGTCTGTATATATTTCTTTGTTTTCTTGTAGTAGAATCCAAACCAGGTTAAATTTATTTTTGATTCATTAATAATTTCAAGAATACCTACAGGCTTTTTATTATCAATGTTTTCCCAATTTTGCATTTCATCCGGAAGGGGAATGATGGGTGGAAAGTCAGTGAAATAGAGCTCATACTTGTTGAGTCCAATTTTTTTTAGTTCAGCATTCATTGAAAATCTGCCTGGAATGGTAAATTGGGTGCTATTAAGATTTGGTAAAAAAACAATCCTTGCGTTCGAATTGCAATTAAACGCCCATATTCCAGAGGCTGATATCGAATGCTCTTTTTCAGTTTTATTAAAATATTGTGATGCTAGGTCATAAAAAAAAGATTGTGTTTTATTTGGGATATTAATTTTCTTAATTGTTTCTAATAATACCCATTTGCCATTGTCATATATATAGAGAGATTCCAATGCGTTATCATGAATGTCAAATTCTCCAGATATTTTATCAAAATTCTGAATGTATTTTTTTTTCTAAATAATCTGCAATGATGTAATAATTCTTAACTCTAGACTTTAAACTTCCCTGTATTAAATTAGAAGAAATATTTTCAATTTTTTTGTCTTTAAAAAATCCATTATGATTATAAACACTCCAAAAATCTTGTTCTTCTTGTGTTTTACCTATATAATTAACGGAAAATGCTCCGATATCCTCATCCATGTAAGAATACATAGGGTATATTTCTCCATTTAAATTATCGGGAATATAATAACCATTGTTTTTATATTTATCATCAAAAAAGTTAATTGATGAAGTATTATCTGAGCTTGTTTTTAATATCTTTTTTTCTTGTGTTTTTGTTTTATTGGTATGTTCAGTTTTTTTATTTTCCTGACCATTACAGCTTTGTATGGTTATTGTTAATAGTATGAGAACTATTGCTTTCATTTAGAATAAAATGTTTGATATATTAATTTCAGTGACTATTCAATTTTTTACAGTAAAAGCTTGAAATAAAAGAGGCTCTTTTTACATCATTATCAATAAAGAAGAATTTTTAAATATTATTTCAATTTGTGCAGAGGCATTTCATCAGTCCCAGGATTGATAAAGTATATTGGGTTTCCCGAAATAAAGTAATTGTTGTCAGATCTTTCAATATAAATAGTCCCCATATCTCCAGAAGAACTATCGTAATTTATTTTAATTTTTCCATTATTAACTTCTTCGGCGTGTAATTTAGAATAATTATTTTTTTTTCCTTCTTCAGTGACTGCTAAGGAAATATCCTCCAATGAATTTATCATTATATCAAAAATGGTTTTTGCCTCGTCTCTGTTTGATGCTTCAAAATGATATACTCCTTTCCAAAGATCAATATTGGTTTTCGTAACATTATTATCTTTCAAAAAAAAATTTTGTTTTATTAAAGATACGCTGCCAGAAAAATTTATTTTATAATGCTCCCATTTTTCAACATTTGCTCCGGATTCATCTTCTGTGACATCTAGTAAATAAATTTCATTTTTATCAAGATAATAATACTTTGTTTTTACGATTAATGCTTCTGAATAATTAAAAGATTGATAAATGACAATTGAATCAGTTATAGTTTTATTTTTTTCTATATACAATGTTGTTTGGTAGCTTAAATCTGCATTATTGTTTTTATCAACTGAATTTTTAATGAATAATTCTGTATTAGAATTCAATTTTCCAATGATATTTTTTTTATTTATAGAATTTAATTTATCGTAATCAAATTTAATTTTAGATAAAACACATTTTGCATCATCATGTTCAACTTGCTTTTCTGATCTATTAAAAAAAGTAGTATTTAATTTACAAGTTGAGTTGATAGAGCTTACAAAATTCAAATCTGAAATTAATACATCACCGCTCCAATTTTTATCAATGGAAGTTTCTTGGGGAAAAGGTGGTTTTGAAACGTTCTCTTGTGCTTTTTTGCAAGAAAATATGCTTATGAATGATAATAAAATAACTAGGTTTTTCATTTTTCTTTAATTATTTTTATAATACGACTATTAAAATTTCCAGAATGTAAATGACTATTATGAAGAGCGCCTCCATTACCTGCCCTTTTTAACTTTTGACAATAAGTATTTACGCCTTTTAAAACTTCTGTAAAATGGAAAAATATTGCATTGTCTATTACTTTTTGATCCTGTTCAATAGCACCTAAATAAAGTGTATCTACACTTCTTCCATTGCAATGTTCCTGACTTGGAAAGCTTGATCCTTCAGAAAAACAACTACCCGTTGTGGTTAGTTTGTACCCAGATTTGGCTAAATATCCAATAAATCCAGCAAAAGAATCTGCTCCTGTATACCTTCTTTGAGTTTTTGAAAAGCTATAAGCAATACAAACTTCATTTTTTTTATAATTTAAGCCATCTGGCATTTTAATTAATTCAATATTATTTTTTCCTGCTTTATATAACAACCAAATAATTCCTTTTTTAGGGTGGATTCCATATTCTGCAATGTCTCCGTTTTCATATTTTATACGCCTAGATGTATTGCCTTCTGAAACATTTTGATCAGAAATAATCGTTGCATGAGTTGGTTTAGTTTTATAAACTTGTCCAACTCCCTTTTCTTTAGTTGTATGCCAATCAGCAATAGCTATTTCATGCTCATTCCCTTTTGAATCATGATAAACATATTTGTATTTAGTCTCATTTCCTTTTTTTATTTTTTTTGGAACATGTTTCTCAATTTTGTTGTCGTGATATATATGATAAGTAACAATATCTTTTGAATTGGTATCGTCATTTTTTATACTATCGTTTCCACATGTGAAAGTCTTTGTTTTATTAGACTTCCCTAATTCTTCTACTTCTTTCAATGCTTCTTCAAATTCCCAAACATAAGACTTTCCTTCTTTGCCTTCATAATATTTTTTTTTACCAGTTTTATCAATCCAAAACTCGTGTGTCTCTCTTTTAAACATTGAGTTGTCATCATATGCATCTTTTGTGCTATCATAAACAACATAATTTTTTTCAGAAGCATGAGCTGTTGAGTTTGGATAGTTTACGGCCAAGTAAAGTGCTGTTCTATTTTTTAATAGGTTTTTATATTGTTTCTTTTTAAAATGTTTTTCAACGTAATCTAATTGTTGCTCTGCACTTAATGACATTAAATGAGTTCTTGTTGTTCCAATTTCCTCTGCTGCAGCTTTTCCAAATTGGATTAGTCCGATATATTTATATTTACTACTTTCATCTGGTTTTTTTCCAAAAGTTCCACATTTGGGACTGAATGAATATGCAGATTCTAAAGCCATAATCGTCATTAACCAATTTGCTCCTTCATAATTTGTTTGAGGCAACTCTAAGTTCTTTGCCATTTGCACTACTTTCTTTCTAAATTCGCAACTTACTTTTCCTCCCCAAACCAAATCTTTATACTGTTCCTCACATATACATTTAGTTGCCTTTTTCTCCAGTTCCACTTCCCCTTTCACCATCGCCGGACTCTTCACATTCTCCACTTCCATCAATCCTTCCGAATCTACACCGAATTTTTTGGATTCTGCTAAAAGATCTATTGAGATAATTTCAATAAAATAATTCTGTTGTTCAGAATCCCGATCTCCAATGGAAAGATCTGTTCCTTTGTCAAAAACCCCCTTAGTAATGATAAATCCTGAGGTTGTGTCGCATACGTCTGCCGGAATCTTGATATTTCCGCTTCGGTAGATTTCATCGTGAAAACCTGTATCGTATTCCCAAATGATATATTGGATATGTTTTCCAACCATGTTCTTGGAATGAATTCTTACCCGTACTTTGTCTCCTACAGCAACTTTTGACAATTCCTTCCCGGAATCATCGATGAAAACAGCATCTAAAATAGTACCTTTTGAATCGGGTTGTTTTATCATTCCTCCTGATCCTGCAGGAAATTTTGGAGTATCGTCTTGCGGTTTTTGACGAGGCTTTGTTTGAGTTTTTTCTTTTTTATAATCAGGGTTTAAAACATCTACGTTCACCTGGCTGGCTTCCTGTATTTTTCCTGAATAACTCGCAGTGATATAATATTCGTGATTCGCTCCCTCATTCTGATCACCTTTCATAAGAAATCTATTGGCCATCTTTCTGAAAATCTTTTCATCGGACATCAAGGGGATTTTTACTTCTGCAATCCCTTTTTCATTAACTCTGGCTTTATAAATTTTATTGTGATGATTATTTTTGTTGATGATAGGATCATGACCTTTTCCTTCCGCATCATCTTCCCAAAGCTGAAACTCTATTTCTTTGCCAAACATAGCAATACAGTGAGCTTGGGCAGTTAATGTATCCCGGTAACTTGCCTTATTGATATTTTTTGCATTTCTGTTGAAAAGCACAACTTTATCAATCTTGGATACTTTTCCTGGTGCTGGAATCAGTACAAGAGTTCCAATAAGTTTTTTGGATGTAGGAGTTTCGGTAAGAAGACCTTGCTGAATTTCATATACTTTTATTTCAAACTCAATACCGATTGCGATTTCACCGAATTGGTATGAAACCTTTTTCCCTTTTTTGGGAGTTTCTGTAATATCTTTCCAGGTGTTGTTTTTCCGCTTTTTGAAAAGATGCCATTCATAACTGCTGTTAAAGCTTCCAAGAATATGAAAAGCATTAATTTCATAATAATTTTTGGTTCCAGCAAATGGATTCCGGGTACCTGTTATTATTCCTGTCATAGCTTAAACATAATATTGTTGATCATTAATATCCTCTTTGAACTCATCATAATCCACCACCGGATTATAAACCTGCTGCTCCTGTGTATGGGCATTGGAAATCTGGGATCTGCTGATTTCGCTTTGCTGGCCATGTTTTAGGATGGTGATTTTTCCGCCGGTAGTGCACATCAGTTCAGAAATTTCAGTGAGACAGCTTTTACCCATTATTTTTACTTTTTCGTAGGTCTTTTGCCATTTTCCTGCCGGAGCATAAGTGCATGGAAGATATCCGCCGGATGAAGGTTTTAGCCTGCATTGTCCGAAAGGTTTTGTTGCAGGATCTAATTGCAGATCGTCTTCTGTTACGGCAAGATAATCAGCTTGCCCTTCAGCATCATTCCAGTAGTGTTTTTTGTGGCTGGTGACTTTTAATTTTGGAAATTGAAAGCCCTGACTGCATTGCACAGTTCCTTTCTGTATAACGAAATATTTTCCTTCATGAGGAGAACTGCTGCTGTTTTTTTCTTCGTCTTCATTGGCTTTTTGTTCTTTTTTCCCGTTTTCAGATGACTGTTCATTACTTAGAGGTGAAGAACTGCTTTCATTGGACATAGGTTCCGTACCTTCGACGTTTTCCTGAGATAAAGATTCCTTTGTCACAAACTGTGGATCTTCAATGATCAGCATTGATTTTCCGGGAACAGGTTCTTCATGCATAATATCTTCCTCAGGACAGTGGAGATTGTGGTAATTTTTTAAAATCCCATCATTTGTCAAACCGAATTTTTCTGCAAGGGAACCGAAAGTATCGCCTTTTTGAATAATATATTTTCTCATATGATCATTGTGTTATGGTGACAGTGTGTTTTTGAATCTGAACGTTTTCATGCCATAAACTCAGCGATGATTCTGCCCGGGACAGGTGTTTACTTCGCTTATGGGTGGTGTATTGAAAACTGATTTCGCCTGAAACCGGTTCTTCAGCTGTTACACCCAACTTTACCCCTCGTTTCAGTTCTTGAAGACTGCAGGAATCTGTGATTTTTCCCTTTAAAATGGTGATGATAAAATCCTGATCTTCATCTCTATACCCGGTTTCCATAGAACATTGTACAGGAAATGAATTTTGAATAAAGTAAAAATCTTCAGACCAAACCGAAGTTTTGCGGAACCAGTCCATTTTGGGAAATAGGGTCTGAAAAAGTAGGGTAGACCTGAGCTGATAGAAAAAATATTCCTTATCAGAAATATAATCCTGAAAGGCATTAAAATACATTTCCGAAATCTTGCCCATAAAGAATTCCTCAAGATCTTTGCGGGTTTCTTTGAATTTTTTAATCATGGTTGCATGATGGGCAAATCTGGCAATATTTCCGTTATCAGAAAGAATAAGCTCGATTGGCATAATGCTCTCCATACAGGCCAGCGAGAGACTTCCTGCCTTATCATCCGGTGTCTGGCCGTTTGTTTTGAAATCCTTTTTTCTTAATTTCAGAACATAATGGTTATCATTTTTTTCTCTGTGAATATCTATTTCTACGGAATAATCTATCACAAAAGTGTCTTTCAGCAGATTTTCGAAGGTTTCCCGGATATGGTAAGCAGGTAGGAAGAAAGATTCATGCACACAGGAAGGAGGCAGGATATTTTTATTTTCAGATTCCTTTTGTTGCTCAGTTTTAAAATTCCCGGGTACAAGAATATACTGAGCGCCATTCAGGTTTTCAAACCACAAGGTGTCCATTTTATTGCACCGGGTATTATGGAACAGTTTAAGTTCCTCACTGGTCATTCCCAGTCTTGAGGAAATAGACTGCAGCGTATCTCCGTTTCGGATTTTATATTCGAAAAAATCCATTTCCATACATTGTGATTTATCTGATAAATCTATAAAAAAACAGTATTCAAAATCCATTTCAGTACTGAATTTTTAAAATTATAATGCTGATTATGAGAAGAAAGCAAATAAAATAATTACCTATTCTTATGAGGCTTATAAAAACTTTCCGTGTTTAAAGATTTACTAGATTTGTAAAACACTTAAAAGCCAATGATCATGAAAAATATTTTTTTTCGTTTTTTAATGATAATCCTGTTTTCCGGTCATTTTACGCAGGCAAAAAACAATGCTTTTCCTACAATAGAACCATCTGTATTGACTATTTCTCTACATTTTTTGCCGGCAGATACCATAAAAATCAAAGAATCATTCAATACAGAAGATATTGCGGTGAATGAATTCTTAACAGACCGGCTGAAACCCATCCGTGCTAATTTCAAAAGAATCAATTCCATTACAAAATGGAGCTCTGTAAAAAAGAAAGACATTGAGGGGGAATCTGCAGAAGGAGGAGAGGCTACATTTTACGAGAACAAGGGACATCTCGAAAAGATGACAGCAAGATTGTATGGAGAGATGGGACAGGTACTTACAGAATATTATCTGCTTAACGGAAAGTTGTCTTTTGTTTTTGAAAAAATATATACCTATAACCGCCCTTTATTTTACAACGAGAAGGCCATGAAAGAAAATAATGATACTGAAGCTTTTGATTTTGAGAAATCCGAAATAGAAGAAAACAGAAATTATTTTGAAAAAGGAAAACTCATTCATACCATCAACAGTTTAGATTGCGGAGCTCCTTTCAGCAGCGATTATATTGATGAGGAGCAGAAAAGATTTTCCGAATCGTTCCAAAGACTGCTGAAATTAAGGAATGAGAAGTAATATGATGTGATGATTTTTTGATGTGATAATGTGATGATGAATTGATTTAATCATTGGTAAACTGTTACATTGATACATTGTTACATTAATTCATCATCACATTATCACATCAAAAAATCATCACATCAACACGTCTGCAGATTCCCCGGCAGTATTCCCCTCTGCAGGAAGGTTCAACCGCCGGATCTACAGTTCCGTTTCAGCATTCATTAAATTTACGAAATAGACTATCCATCTATTTTCTAACAATGCCAAAAACGAAATATGGACTGTGTGGACTGATTTTTACGGATTGGAGATAATCAATGTCGAAGGAATATCAGAAAGCCAGAGACTCTTACTGTCGATGAGGTTTTTCCAGCTTTTACTGCTTACCAGCATCAGGTCCTGGGCATTCAGAAATTCTTTCTCAATTTTTTTATCATTATATAAAGTGATGTGATTCGGGGCAACCTGCTCGATACTTCTGATGAGTTCCCTGACTTCAATATTGTTGCGGATCTGTCCGGCTGCATCCAGAATAATAATCTGGGAATTGTTATTATTGATCAGTCTTTTGGCATATTCCAGCAGATAAAAATCGCTGAGGTTGAAGATCGGGACAAATACTTTATCGGCCGATTTAAAATCTTTCTCAACCATGATTCCTACGGGAATATTGGTTTTATCAAGAATCTGAAGTGTAAAATCGTCAAAAGGAGAGTTGTTGAATATATTTCCTTTACCCTTTACCGTGTTCAGAAGCTTTTCGGGGTTAATAATTTTGGTGGTAAATCCCAAAAGACGGCCCAGCAAACTTCCTTCATACATGGATTTGCCCAGCATAATCAGAAGGAGATCATAATTTCCTTTGTTTGAAATTCCGGTAAGATCGTTTTCAATATCTGTAGAAGCTTTGAAAAGAGTAGTTACTTCCAGTTTCAGATCGTGTGAAGTTTCAATCACATTTTTGAACTGAGCTTCTTCATATTCATTGATGTCATACGCATGCATTTCGTCCACAGGAGCAATATTCACGGCAGTAATGCTTTTATTACCGTTCATTTTATTGGTGAAATCATGAGCCAGTTTTAACAGCGTACTCCCGGATTCTGGTTTATCGAAGGAAAGAAGCACCCGGTATTTGGAACCATTAGCATCATGAAGATCTTCCTGGCTGCTTTTTTTAGATTTAAAAATAAAATTGATAAAGTCAAGGGCAGGGCCTGTCATAAATGTTGTGAATAGAGCCATAATAACCAGCATCGCAAAGATCTCCGGACTTAAAACACCCAGATCATATCCGATATTCAATACGATAAGTTCCATAAGTCCTCGTGTATTCATCAGGGCGCCTATTGTTAAGCTTTCCTTCCAGTTGATGCCTACAAATCTTGCGGTAAGGGCACTTCCTGCGAATTTTCCTGCTACGGCTGTCAGAATGATAAATCCGGCTGTCATCCAAAGGTGTCCGTCATTCAGGAGACCGATTTGGGTACGAAGTCCGGTAAACACAAAGAAAAGCGGGAGAAGAAGGACTAAAGCCACATCTTCAACTTTATCAATGAAAAGTGTACGGAATTTTGCATTTTCAGGCATAATGGCACCTGCCATAAAAGCTCCGAATAAAGCATGAATACCAATCACCTCAGTGGCATAGGCGGAAAGAATCAGCGTAAGGAAGAAAATGGCTACCATCGGCTTACTGATGGTGTTTTTGCCAGCCTGCAGATCCCCGATTCTCTTCAGAAACGGCCTTACAATCTTAATCATTAAAAATACATATGCAATAGCCATGATAATCACATAGATGGAACTGGTGAAAGAACCTGCTTTTACAATAGCTATCACCGCTGCAAGAATACACCATGCCGTAATATCGTCTGCTGCGGCACAGGTAATAACGATGGTTCCCAGCTTGGTTTTCTGGAGATTTCTTTCCTGAACAATCCTTGCCAGTACAGGAAATGCCGTTATACTCATTGAGATAGCGATAAACAGGGCAAATGATGTAAACTGGATACCTTCAGGTGCAAATTCCTGATAGACAAAATAAGATAAACCAATACCTAATGCAAACGGAATGATAATGCTCGCATGACTGATCACGACTGCATCATGTGCTTTTTTTCTTAATACACTGAGATCGAGTTCCATTCCTACGATGTACATAAAAAGGATAAGCCCTATCTGACTCAGAAACTGTAAGTTACCTAATGACTCTTTAGGAAAAAGAAAGGCTGAAAACTCCGGAAAATACATGCCGAGCAGTGAAGGCCCTAACACAATTCCCGCAATCATTTCCCCGATTACGCTGGGCTGCTTTATTTTCATGCAGATCCATCCGAAGAGTCTTGCGACAAGAATAATGGTGACAATCTGTGCCAGAAGAAGTGCCAGCGGATGGTGAAGATTTGCTTTAAAAGATTCCTGGAAATTGTCCCAGGTAGATCCTGTATTGGTCTTTGTTACGATATTCTCCTTGATTTCCAGGGTCTGTCCTTCAATGATGAAGAAGTACATCAGACATGAAAAAAAAGCGATGGTTGATATGTAAAAAATTAAATTTCTATATTTCCCCCAGTTCATGATTCCTAAATATTTTAATGCAAAGTTGATGAGAATATATGAATGTTAAACACCCTTCTTTTTTAAATGTAATAAATGTTCTAAAAAATGTAATAAAAAGCTTGAGAGCTGGAAGAAGGAAGTCGGAAGTTACTGTTCGGGATCTACTTTAATACCTATTTAGCAATTTTAGCAGTCCTGAAAAATTGATGAAATGAGATTCAAGTTAAATTTTGGACTCAATAACTTCCATCTTCAGGCCTCCCTCTTCCTTATTTTAGAGAAGATAATGATCTGCAGGGAAAACCTAAAGTTCTGAAAGATTTACTTTCCAAACAGATCCATTAACGAATGTTTATAAGCTTCTCCAATCTGAAGTTTAAGAAAATTATCTCCTTCCAACTGAATGGTACTGATAATTTCGTTGGTAGAAAATACTTTGATGGAAGCGAGGGCTATAATTTCCTTTTTGTTTACCTGGGCAAAATCTTTGGCAGGAAGCATTTCGAGAAGGGTCTTAAAGCTGAGGTTTTTAAGAACAATGGTAGTTCCGTCGTTCAGGAGAATATCTTTGTCACGGCTGTCGATCTCAGAAGTTTTGATGTAAGCAATCTGTTCTGTAAAAATAACGGTTTTTCCGATATTGGTATTCCATTCAATCAGATCCTTTTTGTGAGGAGCATCTACCAGTGCTTTTGCTTTTTCGAAGGCCTGGATAAGTCTTTCTTTTTTGATGGGTTTTCTTACATAATCTACCACATTCAGATCAAAAGCTTCGGCAGCATATTCTTTGTAAGCGGTAGTGAAAATAATTTTTTTGGAGCCTGAAATTAGCTCTGCTACCTGAAGCCCGGTCATTCCCGGCATTTCAATATCGAGAATGCAGAGATTACAGTCAATGTTTTCAATTTCGTTCAGGAAAACTTTAGGGTCGTTAAATGCTTTTACCACTTCTACGTTTTCGATCTGCTCACATAGAAGTTTTAAATAGCTGATCGCCAGAAGTTCATCGTCAAGAATAACGCATTTTATCATAGAATTCTCCTAAATTGATTTTTAATTCTGCTGTGAAAATACCATTTTTTGAACTTTTTTCAAGCTGATAATGGTTATTGTAGATCATTTTCAGCCTTTGATCCAGAGACTGACTTCCGAAGCCGCTGTTTTCTTTTTCGAGAACATTTTTTAGTGAAGCTTTATTGCTTACTTTCATGGTAAACATTCCGTTTTCAAGTTCCAGATGGATGGAAATAAAAGAATCCTGAGCGAGAAAATCGGTGTGTTTAAAAGCATTTTCAATAAGATCTACAGAAATAAGCGGAGCGAAAACTTTTTCTTCGTATATGGCATCAGATTTATTGATTCTTGATTTAATTCTGAAATCAAAAAGAGGATTAATCTTTATTTTATTAATCTCAATAAGGCTTAAAGCGAAATTCAGTTCCTCTTTCGGACTTACAAATTTATTGTTGCTTTCGTATAAAATATAATCCAGAACGTTGGCCAGCTTATCCAGAGACATATATGTCTGGTAGGCGTGTGACTGTACAGAATTGAGAATATTCTTGAAAAGATGCGGGTTCAGTTTCGTCCCGATATGTTCAAGCTGAACTTCATTCAGCTTTTGTTCAATGATCTTATTTGCTTCCGTGAGCCGGGTATTTCTCTGCCGGATCCTGCTGTTCTGGCTGAAGAGATAAATACTGACGGTAAGCAGGAAGAATATGGCAAATACTCCAGTGAATATCAGATAATCGTGAATCATGTAGTAATTGCCGTCCATAAAATGAGGATTTGTTACTTTTTAAATACTGAATACAAGCGACGTTACGCTAAGTGGAAGCTTTAAATTAAACCATTAAGGATATTTAAGCTGTTAAGATCCATTAAGAAAACATCAAAGATATTTTATAAGCGTGCTGCTTATTATTTGACGCAGTCAAATTCTTAATTTTTCTTTTTAGTATAAATTTCTAAACTCCTTAATGTTTAAATAAATCTTTACAATAAAATTCTAATTATTTCAGTTTCTTCAAAGAATTCACCGTTACCGTTTCTTCACACTTTTCAAAGGTGATTTCATAGGAAGGATTCTTTTCCGGATAGGTAATAACATAGTCCGGACAAGGTTTTTTCTGAGCATGGCTTTTGTCGAAATCTACTTTTCCTTTCGTAATGATACTGTCTTTTATAAACTTTTCGTCAATTTTATAAGTAGTCATTGCATTTTTAGCCTCTTCAGAATACTTGAATTCTTTAGACAGGGTTTCTGCAATCACACGGCTGTTCGGAAGGTACCCGCTGCAGCTGGCTCCTTTTTTGTTTAAAATAAAAAATACGAGAATCAGCCCTGGAATAAGGCCTATTAAAAAGAATTTAATTTTTTTCATTAGAAAATTAAAAGATTGATATCGTGGTAAGTAAGTCCGAAACGGTCGCAGATCACTTTTTTGGTATGTCTTCCTTTATACATATAGAGGCTCTGCTTCATTTCGTTTTTGCGGATCAGCATGTTTTCGAAACCGCCTTCTTCATCATAATTCAGAATATAGGAAAGGAAGAAATTGGAAATCGCTTTGGTAGTGGTTCTCGGCATTCTCGACGTAAGGTTCGGAAGTCCGCAGTGAATCACGCCGTGTTTGATGATATATGGATTTTCCATAGTGGTCAGCTCAGAAGTTTCAATTACCTTACCGTTGTCTATGGTGATATCAATGATTACACTGCCTTTTTTCATTTTCGCAACCATTTCCTCGGTAACGATAGGTGTCATATTTAATCTTGGAAGTGCGCCGATCACTACATCTGCACGTCTCAATGCTTTGCTTAATTCTTTCGGATCAATGATGGAAGTCGGAACTCTGCTGTCTACCAGAGTATGAAGTCTTCTCAGCTTTGAAAGAGAGTTGTCAAAAACCCTTACGCTGGCTCCAAGTCCAATGGCTGCTTTGGTTGCAAATTCACCCACAATTCCTGCTCCTAAAATAACCACTTCGGCAGGTCTTACTCCTGTGATACCGCCCAACATTAAACCGTTCGAAAGTGCCAGAAGCTCGGAAGCATATAAAATAGAAACGGTTCCTGCTATTTCGCCGACCAGTCTTACCAAAGCAAGCTGCTTGTATTCGTCAACGATAAATTCAAAAGCAATGGCATTGATCTTTCTTTCTGCCAGTTTCAGGAAGTAATTTTTATCTCTCAGGTTGATCTGAAGTGCGGAAACCAGATAGGTATTCGGTTTCATGTACTCAATCTCTTCTTCCGTAGGAGGGTTGACCTTTAAAATGAGATCCTGTCCGAAAGCTTCTTTAGGATCATTGGTGATCTTTGCTCCGGATTCGGAATACTGTAAATCTGTAAAAAAAGAACCTTCTCCGGCACCCGCTTCAATAATAAGCTCGTGGCCGTGCTCTACCAATACCTGTACTGCGTCCGGAGTAATGCAGGTTCTCCTCTCATTAAGACAGGTTTCTTTAGGAATCCCAATGCTGAATTGTTTTCCTTTCTTAATAACCTCCAACTTTTCTTCTTTCGGCATCAATTCTTCTTCAGTAAAAGGAGTAAAAATATTTGTAGTACTCATTCTTTAAATAAATTATGTCTTACAGGTTGTTGTTTTATAACTGAATTTATAAGCAAAGATACATAATATTTACTCGAATGAGATTTCTCTTTCATCCCCTGTATTCACAATGCTCATTGTGTGGTACTTGAGTCCGTAGAGTTCTTCTTCGTATACTTCCGGCCATTCTATGATGCACAGAAAGGCATTGTCAAGGTATTCTTCAATGCCGATGTCGTATACTTCCTCAATATTTTTTAAACGGTAAAGATCGAAATGATAGATCTTGCCTTTTGGAGAATTGTATTCGTTGACAATGGAGTAGGTAGGAGAATTTACTTCATCCTCACTTCCCAGATTTTTGAGAAGAAATTGAGTGAATGTGGTTTTTCCTGCACCCAGATTTCCTTTTAAAAGAAGGATATTATGCTTTAAGTCAGGAATGATCTTGTCGACAATTTCCTGCCATTCTTGTAAGGACTGTATTTTCATACTGCAAATTTAATTCTAAATTATGTATATATTATCAATAGTTGATCAGTTCAGTCAAAAACCGGCTGAGAGATACTTCCAGACGGTTCATCGTTCAATAATACAAAGACTACTGGCAGATGAGGATAGATTCCGGAACGTTTCAGGAGTTGATGGGTAATTTTGGGAGTAAATTTTTTTCTTCAAACTAAATATTTAATTTTACACTATGATTTCCAAACAGACCATAGATAAAATTTTCTCAACGATACGGGTAGAAGAAATAGTAGGAGAGTACGTTCAGTTGAAAAGAGCGGGGTCTAACTTCAAGGGGCTCAGTCCTTTCCATGAAGAAAAGTCTCCGAGTTTTGTGGTTTCGCCAAGTAAGCAGATCTGGAAAGATTTCTCAACAGGAAAAGGAGGAACAGCCATTTCTTTCCTGATGGAGATCGAGAATTTTACCTATCCTGAAGCCCTTCGTCATGCGGCCAAGAAATACGGAATTGAAATTGAAGAAGATCAGCGTGAATTTTCTGAAGAAGCCAAAAATGCCCAGACGGAAAAAGATCAGCTGTATAAAATTCATGAGGTTGCCAATTCTTATTATCAGGATATTCTTTGGGATTCGGAAGAAGGAAAAAGCATTGGTTTGGCCTATTTCAGAGAACGTGAGCTGAAAGATGATATCATCAGAAAATTCCAGCTGGGGTATTCACCGGAGAAAAAAAATGCCTTTACGGTGTATGCCGAAGAAAAAGGATATACAAAAGAAATTCTTGAGAAATCCGGACTTTCTATATTTCCTGAAAATACACCCTCGGGAATCGACCGTTTCCGTGAAAGGGTTATTTTCCCGATTCACAGTTTTTCGGGTAGGGTTCTCGGTTTTGGAGCCAGAATTCTTAAAAATAATGTCAAGACCGCTAAATATCTCAACTCGCCGGAGACGGAAATTTATCACAAATCCAATGTTCTTTACGGTTTAAATCAAAGCAAGCAGGCGATTTCCAGAAAAAACATCTGTCTTCTTGTAGAAGGGTATATGGACGTGATTGCCCTTCATATGTCCGGAATAGAAAATGTAGTGGCAAGCTCGGGAACTTCCCTGACAACGGAACAAATCAAGCTGATCAAAAGGCTTACGGAAAATGTAACCATTCTCTTTGACGGGGACAATGCCGGAATTAAAGCCAGTTTCAGAAGTATAGACATGCTTCTGACCGAAGGCATGAACATCCGTGTCCTGCTTTTCCCGGATGGTGATGACCCGGATTCTTTTTCAAGAAAACATTCGCAGGAGTATGTCGAAAAATTCATCGAAAATGAAGCGATGGATTTCATTGATTTTAAAGCTGAAATTCTTCTAAAGGAAGTCGGAAACGATCCGATTAAAAAGGCTGAAGCCATCAGAGATATCGTAAAATCGGTAGGTTTTGTTCAGAATGCTTTAAAACGTGAAGTGTATCTGAAGCAGGTTTCCAATAAATTCGGACTTTCGGAACAGAGTCTTTTTAATGAGCTTGATGTTCAGAAACAAATCACTCAAAACCAGCATCAGCATAATCAGCAGCAAAAGGAAAAAGCGCTGCCGAAACTGGAAGTGGTGCCGCTGGACGAGGAAAAGGAAGATCCTTATCTGTACGATGTTTTGTTTATGGAAAGCAAACTTGTAGACCATATGCTGATGTTTGGGGATATTGTTCTGAAAAGGACCAATGAAAAAAACGAGGAATATCAGATTACGGTGATTGAAGAAATTCTGCTGCATTTTGAAGAAGAGCAGTACATTTTCTTAGTAAAAGGGAATGAAATTATCATCAATCAGGTAAAAGAAGGAATTCAGAATGATGAGCTGAGAAGCGGAACCTTTTTTGTATCTCTCATGGATGAAGAAATTACTTCCAAAGTAGTAGATGCACTCATGCCTTTGGATGAATTGGAAAACTGGGGCTCCAGAAATATTTATCCGCCCAATTATGGAGACAAAATTGCAGAACAGGTACAGGGCGATGTCCTGCTGCATAAATACAGGTATATTGATTATCTGATCAAAGAAACAGCCAAGCAGCTGGATCAGTACAACGGAACAGATGAAGTAAAATACTACGAGCTGATAAAAAAAATCACCCTGTTGAAGCAGGCTTCCATGAGGCTGAGCGAAATTATAGAATATTCTCCCATCAAAGGAATCTATGTAGACAGAAAAAGGTAAGGATAAAGAGCAGGCGGATAATCTGTGACAAAAAGTCCTATAAAATTTTAGGAATAAAAGTTGTAATTTAAACTTCGAAATAGTTAATAATACATAATAGAAATATGGACATTAAAAAAGACTTCAGAGATTTCTCTGTAAAACATTTAGGAAATAACGGTCTGGTTACCGATCAGTATATGGGAATGTACGGCCCGACAAATCTTACGCCGTATATCATGGAAGAAAGAAGATTAAACGTTGCACAAATGGACGTATTTTCACGTCTGATGATGGACAGAATCATCTTCTTAGGAACCGGAATTGACGATCAGGTAGCCAATATCGTAACGGCACAGCTTTTATTCTTAGAAAGTGCAGATCCGTCAAAAGATATCCAGATCTACATCAATTCCCCTGGAGGAAGTGTATATGCAGGTTTAGGAATCTATGACACGATGCAGATCATCAAGCCGGACGTAGCAACCATCTGTACTGGTATGGCAGCTTCAATGGGTGCCGTATTGCTTGTAGCAGGAGAAAAAGGAAAACGTTCAGCACTGAAACATTCAAGAGTAATGATTCACCAGCCGTCAGGAGGTGCTCAGGGTGTAGCTTCAGATATGGAGATCAACCTTAGAGAAATGCTGAAATTAAAGCAGGAGCTGTATGAAATTATCGGTCATCACTCAGGACAAACTTACGAATGGGTTGAAAAGTCTTCAGACAGAGACTACTGGATGACTTCTGAAGAAGCAAAAGGCTACGGAATGGTAGACGAAGTTCTGCAGAGAAATACAGAGAAAAAATAATTCCTTTTATGGAATATAGAAAACGCACCGGCTTCGGTGCGTTTTTTATTGCTTTAGATTTTTTAACCAAAAAATAATAACGGGTTTTACCTACTTTATTACTTCTTAATCATCTTATGAACCACCGTATTCTGAGAGGTTTTAATTTCCACGAAATAAACGCCTGCTTTCAATGTGTGAATATCAATCTTTGCTGTATTTCCGGTCAGTACTTTCTGCCCTGAAACCATATAAATATTCACTTCTTTAATATCTTCCCCAGTATCTATCCGGATAAAATCACTTGCCGGATTTGGATAAATACCGAAATGTTTTTTACCGATATCCGAAACAGCCAAAGTTGAGCTGGATGCTTCTCTTGGCGTGAAAGGCATTCTTTGTCCGAAACTAAGCCCCAGCCAGTCGTTATTGCTCAATTGAACCTGAGAAAGATCGGATTGTCCTCTCCAGCTTGAAAGATCTTTTCCTTTAAAAAGTTTCCATGTACCGGCCCCGGAAGCATTTCCTGTAAAATTATTTAAAGACAGCGTACTGATTTGATTGTTCAGTGATGTAAAATTAAAATAAGGAGCCTGAGCATGAATCAGCTGAAGAGCCTGTTCTGCAGTGAGATTTCCATTATATTTAATCCCGAAAACAAAAGAATGAGCCTCACCATTTGAATTGTTGGTTCCAAAATCAATGACAACAAGGCTTGTATTGCTTCCGGATCCTATCCATTGAGTGATTTGCGAAGGACTGTACCAGGCAGAGTTGTAAGCAGCTACAGGAGCAGAAGGATGAGAAAGAGGAGGTGTATTGGGCCCGAATCCATAACCGAAAGAAATTCCGTACCATTTTCCGTCCACCAATGGGTCATTGTTCACCCCATTATTCAAAGCCATATTTTCAGCTGCAGTTCCCGACCATGTAGACCAGTAATCATCCAGACTGGGAATATGATGATTGTAATTCAGGCTGTAAAGAAATCCTGAAGGGACTTCTGCTTCCATTTTTGGTTCCGCTGCATCAATGGCATTGATGAGGTCTTCCATCGTGAGATTATTCGCATCGTAACGAAAACCCCAGGCATACGAGGTAGGATTATCGCTGTCGTTAAAATCAGCAATGAAAAAAGCTTTTTTGGAGCCTGTTCCTACCCAGAATTTGATGTCATTCTCTGTAAACTGGGCGGAGAATAGCTGCAGAGTGAGCAGCAGAAAAAAAAGATAGATCTTTTTCATAATATAATTAAATTAAAGTTTTATTCCCGAAACTTTCTCACAGGACAAATGATGAAATCCTTTTCAGATGTCTCTCTTCCTGATGCGAATACAGATAAGGCAGGTCTCCTGGCTTGCTTCTCAAAGTACGCCTTCCCGGATGTAGGTCCAGTGGCATAAAGTACAGAGAGTTTAATAAAGCTTACAGTTGCGGGTACAGCCCAAGCATTGAATTTCTTCTCACTTGATTCCCTATTATTGAACAGATGTTCAGCCTTAGCAGCTGCAAATATATTACATAAATTTTTGATGTCGTTTTGTGAATTATGATCTCATCTTCTTCTTTTGTTTAAATACCGGATCAATTTCAGGAGCCTGATTTTTTGATTTGCTAAAGATTGAAAAGAAGCATCATCATATTCGGATTAATTTCCATGTTTAAAATTAATTCATGTAAAAGTCTTATTGTTAAAGTATATTTATTATTAAATTTAAAATCAGTTTACAATCAATCTATACTTTCGCGGCATAAAAGGTATATATGAAAAAACTGCTGTTATCGGCTATAGTATTCACAGCTCTCACATCGTGTAAAGATGATGACAAGATAAATAACCAGGATATTAATTACAGTAAACTTCCTCAGGAATTCCCTTTCTCAAAACTAGTGACGGTAAATGGGGTAGATGTCATCAACGGTGGCTTCGGTTCCGGTGCCGCAGCACATCCTACCAGAAAAGGAGAATTTTATGTGATTACCGACCGTGGCCCGAATACGGATTACCTTAACGGAAAAAAATTCCCTGCTCCGAATTTCACTCCTACGATCATGCATTTTAAGATTAATGCGGAAGGAAACATCGAGGTGATTAAATATATTAAACTTAAAAATCCTTCAGGCCAGCCTATCACCGGACTTCCAAACCCTGCAGGAATGGGAAGCACCGGAGAAACAGCTTATGACTCGTCAGGAAATGTTCTGGGAACGGATAATTACGGTCTGGACAGTGAAAGTATTGTGGCTGCTCCGGATGGAACATTCTGGGTTTCTGACGAATACGGACCGCATATTGTTCACTACAATGCAGAAGGAGTAGAACTGGAAAGAATAAGTCCTGTAGGCGTTAATACCGGATCTAGAAAACTACCTGCTGTTCTGGCTAAAAGAAGAGCCAACAGAGGAATGGAAGGTCTGTGCATCACCCCCGATGGAAAAACATTGGTAGGAACCATACAGTCTACCATGTATGTCCCTACAAAAGCTCTGGCAACCAACACTACTTTAACCAGAATTGTCACTTTTGATATTGCAACAGGGCAAACCAAGCAGTTTCTGTACAGGCAGAATGGAGGGGCTTCAGACTCGGTATGTGATATTACAGCGATCAGCAATACAGAATTTCTGGTGATTGAAAGAGACGGCAACTTCGGATCGCAGGGCGGAACCAAAAAAGTATACAGAATCAGTATAGCTGGTGCTTCAGACGTAAACGGAACCGATCTTACGGCGGTGGACGGAATGAAGATCAATAATAAAGCTTTAGAACAGTCTACATGGGATGAAATTACCAATGCCGGAATACAGCCCGTATCTAAAGTGCTAGCCGTAGATCTGGTGGCAAAATTAGGATATGAACATGATAAATTTGAAGGAATTGTTTATTTAGGAAACAATAAACTGGCGGTTTTCAATGATGATGATTTTGGAATCCTGGATGACGGAAACGGAAATCCAAAAGCAAAAATACTTCCCAAAACAGGAAAAGTAGATAAAGGAACTATGTATATAGTCGATATTCAATAATTAGATTTTTTTAAGAAAACGGCGGCATCGAAGATGCCGCCGTTTTTGACTGTATATGATTTGAATTCAGTAGAAATGGGCTTTAGCCCATTTAATGAAAATTATAAATTCAATTGGCTTTAGCCAAAACTTATGAATTAAATCCCTCAATAATTTTAGAAAAATCTTCCAGTTTTAAAGCAGCTCCTCCAATCAGTCCACCGTCGATATCCGGTTGAGAGAAAATCTCTTTAGCATTATCAGGCTTTACAGAACCTCCGTAAAGGATAGACACTTCGTCTGCTACTTCCTGTCCGTATTTCGCAGCGATGATGCTTCTGATGTGGGCATGAATCTCCTGAGCCTGTTCCGGAGTGGCAGTTTCCCCTGTTCCGATAGCCCAAACCGGTTCGTAAGCAATCACTACTTTTTTAATCTCCTCAGCAGAAAGCGTGAAAAGAGCAACTTCAGTTTGGTTTTTCACTACTTCGAAATGCTGCCCTGCTTTTCTCTGTTCAAGGGTTTCACCGTTACAGTATACCGGGATAAGACCTTTGTCAAGCGCCAATTTGATTTTTCTGTTGCAGTGAGAATCCGTTTCACCGTGGTATTGTCTTCTTTCAGAATGCCCGATTAAAGATCCCGTTGCGTCAATGGATTCCAGCATGTCAGCAGAAATCTCACCTGTGTAGGCTCCGCTTTCATGTTCGCTCATATCCTGAGAGAATACCCCAATTTCGTCTTTTTCGAAGATATCTTTGGCCATCATTAAATATAAAGAAGGTGGCGCAATCCATACTTCGCAGTTGGTGGTATTGTTATTTTTATAGCTCAGTAATTGAATCATTAACTGCTGTGCGTCAATGACATTTTTATTCATTTTCCAGTTTCCTGCAACTATTTTTCTTCTCATAGTCTAATTATGTAATTTTATTATTTATTCTTTTATTTCTCGCAGATTGTAATGATTTAACCCATTTTACTCCGGTTAAGATATAAGTTTATTTTGATAGCAAACCAGGACCTAATTGATTGTAAACATTAAAAATACATTTTCAAACAATGTATGAAATATCATTTTCTGTCATTGTTAATCTGCAAAATTGGCAAAATCTGCGTGATATTTAATTATTTATTAATTCCTTCCAGTTTAAACATAAAAGCATACACCAGAGAGATATCCTTCAGATAATCAAATCTTCCCGAAGCACCACCATGTCCGTAGGCCATATCTGTTTTTAAAAGCAGTACATTTTTGTCTGTTTTCATATCCCTAAGTTTGGATACCCATTTAGCTGGCTCAAAATACTGTACCTGAGAGTCGTGTAATCCTGTGGTTACCAAAAGATTCGGGTAGTTTTTCTTTTCAATGTTTTCATAAGGTGAATAAGACTTCATGTAGAAATAAGCCTCCTTATTGTTAGGATTTCCCCATTCATCATATTCATTGGTCGTTAATGGAATACTTTCATCAAGCATTGTATTGATAACGTCAACAAACGGCACCTGTGAAATAACCCCATTCCACAAATTCGGGCTCATATTGATGACAGCGCCCATCAGAAGACCTCCGGCGCTTCCGCCCTGAGCATAAAGGTGTTTAGGGGAAGTATACTTTTCTTTAACCAGATATTCCCCGGCATCGATGAAATCGGTAAATGTATTCTTCTTTTTCATCATTTTTCCGTCTTCATACCACTGTCTTCCCATTTCCTGACCACCGCGGATGTGAGCAATAGCAAAAGCAAATCCTCTGTTCAGAAGACTCAGTCTTGTGCTACTGAAAGTCGCATCCATAGAATTTCCGTAAGAACCGTAAGCATACAGCAGTAACGGGCTGTTTCCATCCTTCTTGTATCCTTTTTTGTAAACAATGGAGATTGGAATTTTTGTGCCGTCTTTTGCGGTTGCGAAAAGTCTTTCGGTCGTATAGTTTTCCTTATTGTAGCCGCCTAAAACCTCCTGCTGTTTCAGTAAAATTCTTTTTCCGGTCTTCAAATCCTGCTCGAACTGAGAAGAAGGAGTAATCATTGAAGTATACCCGAAACGGAAATTATCGGTATTGTATTCCGGATTTTCCATCGAAGAGATAGTGTAAGCAGGTTCGTCAAAGGTAAGCGCTTCCTTTTTACCCGTTTTTCGGTCATAAATAACCAACTGGGTAAGTCCGTTCTGCCTTTCACTGAAAACCAGATAATTTTTAAAAGCACTTACACCCTGCATTAAGACATCATTTCTGTGCGGAATAAAATCTTTCCAGTTTTCAACGCCTGTTTTGTCCAGAGGAGTTTCTGTGATCTTAAAGTTAAGAGCATCCTTATTGGTTCTGATCAAAAACTTATCTTCTAAAGGCGTGATGGTATACAAAACGTTCTTCATTCTCGGCTGGAACACCTTAAAGGTTCCGTTCGGCTGATCTGCATCCAGATATCTGGTTTCCGAAGAAGTGGTAGCTCCGGAATAAATCAGAATGAATTTATGATTTTTAGATTTGTATACGGAAATATAATTGGTTTTGTCTTTCTCTTCATAAACCGTAACATCTTTACCCGGATCTGTTCCCAGCTTATGTTTTTTGATTTTTTCGGATAAAAGAGTTACCGGATTGTTTTCTGTGTAAAAAATGGTGGCATTATCATTGGCCCATTCCGCAGAACCTCCTGTGTTTTTAATGCCCAGATCTGTAATCTTCCCGGTTTTCAGATCCTTTAGAAATAATGTGTATTGCCTTCTTGAAACATCATCCACTCCGTAAACCAGTTTGCTGTTATCCGGGCTGATGCTGAAGCCTGTTGCAGAATAATAAGCATGTCCTTCCGCAAGCTGATCTATATCCAGAAGAATTTCTTCCGGAGCGGTAAGGCTTCCTTTCTTTCTGCAGTATTTGAAATATTGTTTTCCAGCTTCCGTACGGGTATAATAATAGTATCCGTTTTCAAAAACAGGGACAGATTCATCTTTCTCCTTGATTCTGGCCTTCATTTCCTGAAAAAGTTGCTCTCTGAAAGGCTCCGTATCCTTCATCATGCCTTCCCAGTAAGTGTTTTCGGCTTTCAGATAATCTACGACTTTGGTAGAATCTTTTCCTTTTTTAAAATAATCAATCATCCAGTAATAAGGATCATTCACTTTATCACCATGAATTTCACGGATGTGTTCCTGTTTTTCAGCAATAGGAGCTTTAAGAGCAGGAAATTTTTGAGACTGTATTGTAGAGGCACTCATAATTAATATTCCCAGATAGAACTTTTTCATTATATGTTTGGTTTTTTGATGGTGGAGTTATGCGATGTTCCAAAGGTTCTTCAAAAGTTTGTAGAATGTATGCTCTTCGTCCGTCACCTTATTATCTGCTTTAATCAGGGTTTTGGCAAACTGAACAAATTTTATGCGCTCATCTTCCGTAGAATCGTCATAGAAACATCTTGCATGAAATTCAAAATGGTCTTTCCATTCCTCAGGCTGTAAAAGAGCCAGAGTTTCCAGTTCATTGTCAAGATTCATTCTGAACGGAAATTCGTCTGCCATATATTGCTGAACCAGCATTCCTTCTTCCGGAGCAAATTCTCCGTCTACAGAGGAAAGAATCATTAAAAGGTGATAACCGGCGATAGATTTATTTGATTTTTGCATGTGTAGATGTATGTTTTAGTTTAGTGTTTAATTTTGTTGGTTGGTACGGGTTGCGAGGTTTCGGGTTTGGTGATGAGAGTTTCGGGTTCGTGATTCGTATAGTTTTATTTGGTTTTTCAATTCAAAATTCAGCATTCACAATCTTTCTGTTTCGGATTTCGATTACTTTTGATTGCTTTTTAATCCAAAATCCAAAATCCAAAATTCACGATTCAGTATTCACTCATCCACCACTTCTCCTACTTCAAATAGTCCTTTGCAGGCTGTTTGTCTACAATTTTTCCCTTTTCCATAATCAGTACAAATGGATTACTTCTTGCAATCGTTTTGATAGCGGTTCCGTCCATCATGGCATTTTTAATGGTTTTAAAAGTATTGGCATCTGTAGAAACGCCATAGATAACAGCGCCTTTCTGTGCATTCACTTTAGCTTCAATTTTCTGAATAAGCTCTGCAGAAACCTCTTTCGGATGATAAGAGAAAACAAGTACAGCCTTAGGTGCGTTGATGATTTCATCCGTAAGATCTATTCCTGTTGGATCTTCAATCTTGAATTTTACCATCTCCGATTTATAGCCTTCTTTGGTAAGAACAGATTCATTTTTTCCTTCCTCAATTTTCCATGGAGAACCTTCTTCCCAGTATTTTGTTTCTTTAATATAATCGTCCTGATTGACCTTTAAAACTTCACCTGTCTTCTGATTTTTAAGAGAATAAAAAGTCTTGTATTCAGAAGGATTTTTATTGATTTTTTCCTTTTCTGCTTTAATATTGGCCCCAATTTTATAATCACGGAAATCAATCAGTGGTTCGTGCATAATTCCCTGTGCCATAATGTAAATCATAACCACAGAAAAAAGGCCTAATAGAGCATATCTGAACTTGCCGGAAGACTCTTTCGTATTGTCGCTGCTGTAAGCATCTTTTTTACGGAATTCCTTTCTGTAAAGGATAAACACAATGATAAGACCAATAAGAAGTACAATGTCTTTAATGAAACTCTGCCACGGAGTGAACTTGATGGCGTCTCCGAAACATCCGCAATCCGTTACCACATTGTAGTAGGCAGAATAAAAAGTAAGAAACCCAAAGAAGATACAAAGGGCAATTAACGCTGAGAGTGTGAATTTAAGCTTCAGTTTCAAAAGCAGCATAAATCCTAAGAAAAGCTCCAGGACAACCACAATAATTGAGAAAAGAAGCGCAAATTTTTCCAGGAATGGCATGTTGAATACCGAAGGGGCAAAATATTCTTCCATTTTGAAAGAAAATCCTACCAGATCCACAGCCTTTACAAAGCCGGAAAGAATAAATATAACAGCAATAATAAAGCGTAATAAACCTTTGATCATATTAAATTATTTTTGGGGTTCGGAAATATTTTCTTTTTCAGAGAACTTGATCAGGCAGAACACGGCATAGTTCAGCATATCGAAATAATTGGCATCCAGCCCTTCAGAAACGATGGTTTTACCCTGATTGTCTTCAATCTGTTTTGTTCTCAGTACTTTCTGATAAATAAGGTCGGTGATAGAAGAAATTCTCATATCTCTCCATGCCTCACCGTAATCATGATTCTTTCTTTCCATTAAAGCCTGAGCTTCATGAGCATATTGATCGTAAAGACGTAAAACTTCATCCTTATCTTCATTAAAATCATTGGAAAGTCCTTTTTCAAGCTGAATAAGCCCGATGATAGAGTAGTTCACAATAGCGATGAATTCATCCTCTTCGCTTTCATCCACCATTTTTTTATCGGTCATCTGTAGCGTACGGATTCTATTGACTTTGATATAAATCTGATCCGTAATGGAACTGGGTCTTAAAACCCTCCATGCTGCCCCGTAATCCTGTAATTTTTTGCTGAATAGATCACGACACTGACTGATAACTTTCCCGAACTGTACTGATGTTTTTGACATAAATTCTCTTAATCTCCCAAATATACGAATAAGGTTTTAGGTAGCAGGAATCGGAAATTGATTTTTGTCAGAGTTTTGGGGTGCGGGGTGCGGGTTTCGGGGTGAGAGGGTTTGAGAGTGGGAGGGTTTTAGAGTTCGAAGGTGTTAGAGCAGGTTGCGGGTTTCTTATGGGAGGTTTGTAAAAATGCTGCTTTTTCAATCATAATATCTGTCTTGGCTAGTTTATAATTGATAGTTTTTTGTGTTACTTTAATAAACGAAGTGGCTTTGTTTACCATTAAAAACATTCCAAAAGATAAAAAAACTTTGTCTAGCTTTGCGATAATTAAACGCAAAGAAATCAAAGCATTGATTCTAATTTCTTTAAATCAAAATAAACAAATACATTTCACATATTTCCTAAACCCGTACCTCGCACCCCGCAACAAACAAAAAACATCAATTCCCACATTCCCCAATAAGTCTTAATTTTGCAGAGTATCATCAATCATCAATCATCAATCATCAATTATCAACAAAACATGTCCTCAGACCCCGAAACCCCAAACCCGCACCTCGCATCTCGCACCCCGCACCTCGTACCTCATTCCATCAATTGCAACGGAAGACTCGTACAGCTCAATCACCCAAAAATCATGGGCATCCTCAATCTTACACCAGATTCCTTTTCCGATGGTGGGAAATTTAATAACGGGCAGTCAGCTCTGAAACATGCAGAAAAATTGTTGAAAGAAGGAGCCGAGATTATTGATATCGGTCCGCAATCCACTCGTCCGAATGCTGATTTTTTAAGCAGTAAAGAAGAAATAGAGAGAATCGGAAGTATGATTTCTCGAATCAAAAAAGAATTTCCGGAAGCATTGATTTCACTGGATACTTTCTATGCAGAGACAGTACAATTTGGGTTTAATGAAGGGATTGATATGATTAACGATATATCCGGTGGCCAATTTGATGATAAAATGTTTGATACAGCCGCTAAAACAGGGCTTCCTTATATCCTGATGCACGTAAATCCGACCTATGAAACCATGCACGACAAAATAAAATTTGAAGATATTACCCTTGAAGTCAACCGATATTTTTCGAAAAAAACCGGTGAACTTCTCGAAAAAGGAGTAAAAGATATTATCCTCGATCCGGGTTTTGGTTTCGGAAAAACGGTAGAGGATCAGATGAAAATGATAAGTGAAACAGAGTATCTCGGGTTTGGAAAATTTCCAATGCTCATAGGGATTTCCAGAAAATCATTTATCTATAAACCACTGGGGAAATCTCCTTTGGAAATCAATGAAGAAACACAAAAACTTCACAGGCAGGTTCTGGAACAGGGAGCCATAATTTTAAGAGTACACGATGTAGCTGAAACAGCTGTAACCCTCAGAGAATTTTTACGAAAAAAATAAAAAGTGTTAAAAAAACTTGCGCAGTATTAAAAAATTAATACATTTGCAGTATGAATTTTACGAATCAGAAAAATATTATTGTCATTTCTAATATTATTGTTGTCATTAACAGCAGTAAGGAAGCGGCATTGTAAAATATTTTAATTTAAATTATATAAGCCGTTTCATCTATTGAAACGGCTTTTTTTATTGCAGAAATTATGTATCAGTTATTAGCAGTTATTATTATCGTCATTATTATTCCCTTGCGTGTGTGAGAAGGAAAGAATATGACTGTACATATTTGAGCCCTCTCACAGCGTGAGAGGGCTTTTTTTATTCCCATTTGTTAATTTTTAAACCACAATATCATGTATTACAACAGCAAAACTATCGTGTATTTCGACGGAAACTTTCTCAAGGCAGAAGAAGCAGGAGCAGACCTCTATGGGCAGTCTCTTCATTATGGTTATTCCGTTTTTGAAGGTATTAAATCTTACAGTACCGATTACGGAACCAAAATCTTTAAGGCAGAAGAACATTATGAAAGACTGAAAAAATCAGCAGAATTAATGCATATCCCGTTTGATTATTCAGTCAGCCAGCTTACGGATCTTACCTATGAACTTTTAGAACGAAACGGCTTCAGTGATGCTTATATACGCCCTCTGGTGACCTGTTCTCCCAATATGTCACTTTCAAAAGGGAAAGAATCCTATCTGTCTCTGCTGGCCTGGGAATGGAGCAACGGCTATCTCGCAGACAAAATGAAAATCATGACTTCAGGTTTTCAGCGCCCCAATCCCAAAGCTTTTAAGATAGAAGCTAAAGTAGGCGGACATTACGTCAATTCTATTCTGGCATGTCAGGAAGCCAAAGACAAAGGCTATGATGAAGCCCTTTTACTTGATGAATATGGAAATGTAGCCGAAAGTTCAGGAGCCAATATATTCTATGAAAAAGAAGGAACATTATTTACACCTGCAAAAGGAAGCATACTCCCTGGAATTACAAGACAGACCGTTTTTGAAATATGCAGTGAACTTCATATTCCCGTTAAAGAAACCTTCTTTAAACCTGAAGAAATGAGAGGAGCCGATGCCGCATTTTTTTGTGGTACTGCCGCTGAAATTGTAGCGCTGGATTCTTTGGACGATGTTCCTTTCACCAAAGACTGGGAAGATACAGCAAGTGGAAAAGTACAGCAGGCCTATCAGAAACTGGTAAGAGTTTTGTCATTGTAAATTTTTTAAATATAAGTAATTGATTTTCAAATAAATAAATCTTATTTTCAAACGATTGAGTATTGTAGTTTTCACAAAACACAAAATAAAAAAAATATTACAAGCTGTAGTTTTGACCCGAAATTAAGTAAAAAGCTTCACTAATGAATTCCGGAAAAATTGAAATATATGATACCACGCTGGAACATGATAAGAACAGAAAATGCAGGATAATATGCTAAATAAATATTCAAAAACATTCACACAAAACAGTGAACAGCCCGCTGCAAAAGCAATGCTTTACGGGATAGGCTTTACAGAAGAAGATATGCACAAAGCCCAGATCGGGATCGCCAGTATGGGCTACGATGGGAATACGTGCAACATGCACCTCAATGATCTTGCAAAAGTGGTCAAAGAAGGAACCTGGAACCACGGCCTTGCAGGGTTGATTTTCAATACGATAGGAGTAAGCGACGGGATGAGTAATGGTACGGATGGAATGCGCTATTCACTGGTGAGCCGTGATGTGATTGCAGACAGTATTGAAGCTATTTGTGGTGCACAGTATTATGACGGAATCATTGCCTTGCCGGGTTGTGACAAAAATATGCCGGGAACCATCATCGCTATGGGAAGGTTGAACAGGCCGTCTATTATGGTCTACGGAGGAACCATCGCTCCGGGATGTTACAAAGGAGAGCCGCTTAATATTGTTTCTGCTTTTGAAGCTTTAGGGAAAAAAATTGCAGGAGAGATCTCAGAAAAAGATTTTGAAGGCGTTATTAAAAATTCCTGTCCGGGAGCCGGGGCCTGTGGTGGAATGTACACGGCAAACACCATGTCTTCCGCGATAGAAGCACTGGGAATGAGCCTTCCTTATTCATCATCCAACCCTGCATTGAGCAAGGAAAAACAGAATGAATGCCTTGAAGCTGGAAAATACATAAAAATATTGCTCGAGAAAGATATCAAGCCTTCAGATATTATGACCCGTAAGGCTTTTGAAAATGCACTTCGTCTGATTGTCATTCTTGGAGGAAGTACAAATGCCGTTCTGCATTTTATCGCAATGGCAAAAAGTGTAGGAATTTCCGTTACTCAGGATGATTTCCAGAAAATGAGCGACTGTACTCCGGTACTGGCAGATCTTAAGCCCAGTGGAAAATACCTGATGCAGGATCTTCATGATCATGGAGGAACCCCTTCTGTTATGAAATACTTGTTGGAAGAAGGGTTGCTTCATGGCGACTGTTTAACCGTTACCGGAAAAACCATTGCTGAAAATCTGGAGAATGTTCCAAGCCTTGATTTTACGAAGCAAAAGATCATCAGACCCTTATCAAATCCAATCAAAGAAACGGGGCATTTGAGAATCCTTTACGGAAACCTTGCTGAAAAAGGAAGTGTCGCCAAAATCACAGGAAAAGAAGGAGAAAAATTTTCAGGAAAGGCGAGAGTTTTCGATGGTGAAAAAGACCTGATCAAAGGAATTGAAAACGGAAGGGTTCAGTATGGAGACGTGATTGTGATCCGGAATGAAGGACCAAAAGGAGCTCCGGGCATGCCTGAAATGTTAAAACCTACCAGCGCCCTGATCGGAGCCGGTCTGGGAGGAAGTGTTGCTTTAATTACCGACGGAAGATTCAGCGGAGGAACCCATGGTTTTGTGGTGGGACACATTACCCCCGAAGCGCATGAAGGAGGCTTAATTGCTTTCGTGGAAGATAATGACCTGATTGAAATAGATGCAGTCAACAACACCATACAGCTGAAAGTTTCCGAACAGGAAATTGAACAGAGAAAAAGAGGATGGCAAAAACCTGAACTTAAAGTGAAAAAAGGATTGCTGTACAAATATGCATGCACCGTATCATCAGCGGCAGAAGGCTGTGTAACTGACGAACTTGCTTAATACAAAATACAATGAAGAACTTAAATATATCCACACAAACAGAAACCAGCGGAAGCCGGATCATCCTGGAAGCATTTATTCAGGAAGGGATAAAAACCATTTTCGGATATCCGGGAGGAGCTATTATTCCGATCTATGATGCTCTTTACGATTATAAAGATCAATTGGAACATATTCTGGTGCGCCACGAGCAGGGAGCTGTTCATGCTGCACAGGGACTGGCCAGAGTATCAGGAGAAGTGGGAGTCGTATTGGCAACCAGCGGACCCGGAGCAACCAATCTGGTGACAGGATTAGCCGATGCACTGCTGGATAATACACCCATTGTATGCATCACAGGACAGGTGTTTGAACATCTTCTGGGAACTGATGCTTTTCAGGAAATAGATGTGATGAACGTGACAAGTCCTGTTACCAAATGGAATTATCAGGTGACCGATGCAAACGAGCTTTCCGAAGTACTGGCAAAAGCATTTTATATTGCGAAATCCGGCCGCCCAGGCCCTGTATTGATTGATGTAACCAAAAATGCCCAGCTGCAAAAGGTTTTTGACCCGGGATATACTCCCTGTGATTCTTTACGAAGCTACAGACCAGATCCTTTTCCTAATCTTGAAAACATTGAAAAAGCATCTGCTCTGATCAATAATGCAGAACGGCCGTTCATCATTGCCGGTCAGGGAATATTGCTGGGAAAGGCAGAGCAGGAATTTCTGCAGTTCGCTGAAAAATCCGGAATTCCCATAGCCTGGACCGTATTGGGAATGGGGGCTGTTCCCACAGATCATCCGCAGGCAGTAGGAATGGTAGGAATGCACGGAAATTACGGTCCGAATATTCTAACTAATGAATGTGATGTTTTGGTCGCCATAGGAATGCGCTTTGATGACCGTGTAACCGGAAAACTTGATCAATACGCCAAGCAAGCCAAAATTATTCACCTGGATATAGACAAAGCTGAAATCAATAAAAATGTAAAAGTAGATGTTCCGGTTCTTGGAAACTGTAAACAAACCCTGCCCATTCTTACTGCCATGATTAAGCCAAAACAATATCCGGGATGGTACCAGCGGTTTCAGGACTGTCATGAAATTGAACATATTAATCTGATCAGCAAGGAGCTGTATCCTTCAGAAGGAGAGATTACTATGGGTGAAGTGATCCGCCATCTGAACGAAATGACTAAGGGTGAAGCGGTAATTGTAACCGATGTGGGACAGCATCAGATGGCTACCTGCAGATATTCCGACTTCAAGTTTCCAAGAACGAATATCACCAGCGGAGGTTTGGGAACCATGGGATTCTGCCTTCCCGCAGCGATAGGAGCGGCTTATGGAGGAACCGGTCTTCCGGTGATTGCAGTGATGGGAGATGGAGGAGCCCAGATGAATATCCAGGAATTGGGAACCCTGATGCAGTATCAGCCCGATATAAAAATCCTGATCCTCAATAACTGCTATCTGGGAATGGTAAGACAGTGGCAGGAGCTGTTTCATGAAGAGAGATATTCATCGGTAGATATTCAGAGTCCGGATTTTGTACAGGTTGCCAAAGGTTATGCTGTTCCGGGAAAAAGAATTAACCAAAGAGAGGAATTAGAAGGTGGTCTTCGTGAAATGCTTCACCATAAAGGAGCCTTTCTGCTGGAAGTAATGACCGGAAAAGAGCATAATGTTTTTCCAATGATTCCACAGGGGAAAAGCGTTTCAGAGATCGTACTTACCCATAATAAAGCTTAAAATATAAATAAAACAAGATGAAATCAGAAAATAAAGAATACACCATTACTGCTTATACAGAAGACTTTTTAGGTCTTATCGGCAGGATCAATGCTATTTTTTCGAGAAGAAGAATCTCTATTGTGAACTTCAGTGCAGGTCCTTCCGAAATGGAGAAAGTAAAAAAGTTTGTAATCGTTATCCGGGAAACGGAAGAGTCTGTACAGAAGATTACCCGGCAAATGGAGAAACAGGTGGACGTTCTGGAAGTTCACTATCATAAAAACCCTTATCTGACAGCGGTAGAACGTGCCAGCTGATCAAGAATATAATTAAATAACAATAATAAATAAAAATTTTAAAAAATGGCAAAATTGAATTTTGGCGGAGTTGAAGAAAACGTAGTGACAAGAGAAGAGTTCCCACTGGAAAAAGCTCAGGAAGTATTAAAAGATGAGGTAGTAGCAGTGATCGGATATGGAGTACAGGGACCGGGACAGGCACTTAACCAGAAAGATAACGGAATCAATGTCATTGTCGGGCAAAGAAGAAACTCAAAATCATGGGATAAAGCAATAGCTGACGGATTTGTACCCGGAGAAACATTATTTGAAATAGAAGAGGCGCTTCAAAAAGGAACGGTGATCTGCTATCTTTTAAGTGATGCAGCTCAGATTGAATATTGGCCAAAGGTTAAAGAACATCTTACTCCAGGAAAAGCGCTGTATTTTTCACATGGTTTCGGAATTACCTTTAACGAACGTACAGGAATTGTTCCTCCGGCGGATGTGGATGTATTCCTTGTAGCTCCTAAAGGATCAGGAACATCTCTGAGAAGAATGTTTTTACAGGATCGCGGACTGAACAGCAGTTTTGCCGTTTATCAGGATGCTACCGGAAGAGCCAGAGAAAGGGTAACTGCCCTGGGAATAGCGATAGGAAGCGGTTATTTATTTGAAACCAACTTTAAAAAAGAAGTATACAGTGACCTTGCCGGAGAAAGAGGAACATTGATGGGAGCCGTACAGGGAATATTTGCCGCACAATATGATGTACTGAGAAAGAACGGGCACAGTCCTTCGGAAGCATTTAACGAAACCGTGGAAGAATTAACCCAATCATTGATGCCGCTGGTTGCTGAAAACGGAATGGACTGGATGTATGCCAATTGCAGTACCACGGCACAAAGAGGAGCCCTGGACTGGTGGAAACGTTTCAGAGATGCCACTTCTCCATTGTTTGAAGAACTTTATGACAGCGTTGCCAAAGGAGATGAAGCTCAGCGATCCATAGACAGCAACAGCAAACCTGATTACAGAGAAAAACTGGAAGTAGAGCTTACAGAACTCAGAGAGAGTGAAATGTGGAGAGCGGGTAAAACCGTCCGCAGCCTGAGACCGGAGAACAATTAACGGAAACATCATGATGAAAGAAGAAACGTATCCTTCCGTTTTAGGAAACGTCTACAAAGCAGCCGAGAGATTGAAAAAGGTGATCGTAAGGACACCTTTGGCAGTCAATGCACATCTTTCGGCTGACTATGAAGCGAAAATAAGTTTTAAAAGGGAGGATTTGCAGCGGGTAAGATCTTACAAGATCCGTGGAGCTTATAATAAAATGGCAGTAATGTCACCCGAGAGTCTGGCCAAAGGTGTAGTGTGTGCCAGTGCGGGAAATCATGCTCAGGGAGTGGCTTTTGCATGTAGTGCAATGAAGGTGAAAGGGACTATTTTCATGCCTTTACCCACTCCGGGACAGAAGCTGGAGCAGGTCAAAATGTTTGGAGGAGATTATATAGATGTAGTGCTTTACGGGGATACTTTTGATGAAGCGAAAGATGCAGCGGTCAAGTTCTGCAAAGATCATCAGGGGATATTTATTCATCCGTTTGATGATCAGGATATCATAGATGGGCAGGCTACTGCGGCATTGGAGATCCTTGAACAGTCAGGAGAACCTGTTGATTATCTTTTTGTTCCGGTAGGCGGAGGAGGTCTGGCTGCGGGCGTGTGTTCCGTATTCAGGGAATTGTCTCCGGAAACGAAGATTATAGGAGTCGAGCCATCTGCTGCTGCGAGTATGAAAAAAGCGCTGGAAAGGGGAAAACCGGTTCTTCTTGAAAAGATCAGCCGTTTTGTAGATGGAGCCGCCGTTCAGGAGGTAGGAAGTCTCAATTTTGAGATCTGCAAAGATGTTCTGCATGATATGGCCGTAGTGGATGAAGGAATGGTATGTGAAACGATTCTTTCTCTCTACAACAAAGATGCAGTCGTGGTAGAGCCTGCGGGAGCCCTTTCAGTAGCTGTTCTTGAAAAATACAGAGAACAGATTAAAGGAAAGAATGTAGTTTGTATCATCAGTGGAAGCAATAATGATATTACCCGTATGGAAGAGATTAAAGAGAAAGCTCTTCTGCATGCAGGTTTGAAACATTATTTCCTCGTAAGATTCGCGCAGCGTCCCGGAGCTCTGAAAAATTTTGTGATGAACGTCTTGGGACCGAATGATGATATCACTTTTTTTGAATACACTCAGAAAAATTCTAAGGAGAAGGGGATTGCTGTGGTAGGAATAGGGCTGAAGCAGAGTAAAGATTTTTCCCCTTTAATGAACAAAATGAAAGAGCACGATTTTTTTGTGAATTATCTGAATAATGATCCGTCTCTGATGAATCTGCTGATTTAGAATATTAGTTTTATCTCGCGCAGATTTTGCTGATGACGCGGATTTTTTAACCACGGATTTTACAGATGAATACAGATTTTTTCAGAGGTTGATTTTTTGTAAGGACGACGAAATCGACTTAGGAAAATGGAGCGTTAAGAAAATAAATGCTGTGAACGTTAAGAAAATTCTACTGTCCGAAGCGCGGGACAGGAATTGAACCGAAGCAGAAACAGTAGATCCGCGCAAGTTTTAGAATTTTTAGAGAACAGGATTTATTTTTAGTGGAAGTTTCCTGGTCTTGAACTTTTGCTTCTTTTGTTTCAAGACAAAAGAAGATTCAGAAAAAAAGCCTCCAACCGAATTGGTATTATCTCGTGCAGATTTTACTGATGACGCAGATTTTTTAAAACACAAATTTTACAAATGAACACAAATATTTCCAAAAGAAATTTTTATAATTAGATTCTATAAACCCAATGATGAAAAGAAAGCTTCACAAATCGTGAAGCTTTTTTTGTTATCTCTCAATCGTAAAATTTGAAATGACTTTAGGACGTTCGGCTTTATTAGCCACTTTCCAGGATGTGCGGTACATCCATTCTGTCATTTTATAGAGCTTTTTGTAATTGATATTTTCAGATTCATCCTGCGGAGTATGGTATTGGTCGTGCAGAACGCTGGTGAAAAATACAGCAGGAATTCCCACTTTTGCATAGGGTAGATGATCACTTCTGAAGTAGAAATATTCCGCATGGTTAGGAGCATCCCAATCTTTTAAATATTTGAATTTTGTACTTTCATTATTGGCTTCTTCGGCCATTTTTACCAGTTCCTCAGAGTTTTTATGAGGGGCATTTCCTCCCAGAAGAGCAGCTTCATTATTGTCATTTCTTCCAATCATATCTCCGTTCAGAACGGCAACAATCTTTTCTTTAGGAACTACAGGATGCGCGGCATGCCATCTGGAACCCAATAATCCTCTTTCCTCGGCTCCATGGAAAACAAATAAAATACTTCTTTTTCCAGGCTGCTTTTTGTAAGCTCTTGCCATAGCCAGCATGGCGACACAAGTACTGGCGTTGTCGTCTGCTCCATTATAGATAGTGTCGTTTTTTACAGGATGTCTGATCCCGTCATGGTCCTGATGTCCGCTGAGTAAAACGTATTCTTCTTTAAGTTTGGGATCTGTTCCTTCTATTTTTCCGATGATATTTACGGATGGATATTTGTAGGTTTCCGTGATCAGATTCAGAGCAATTTTCGGATTGTTTTTTACCCAGCCTGCATTTTCTCTTTTAATCCATAAAACAGGAATATTATCCGTTATTTTTTCCCGGAGTCCTTCCACGCCATAAGTTCCTCTTGTCATTTGAGGTACAACTTCAACCCAGCTTTTTTCAGAAATATCGTCTGTGATAAAAATAATGGCTTTTGCTCCCAGCTCGTAGGCTTTGTTGTAATATTTAGTCCTTACAAATCCGGGATATCTTCTCACAAAAAGAGTCATTTCCTGGTCTATATTTTTCTCAGAAGCATTTACTGCAAGTACTTTACCTTTGATATTCAGCTTGGAAAGCTCTTCAGGTTCGGCATTTCCGGCATAGACAACTTCAGTATCAATAGAAGCATTGACGGGTTCTGCAACCAGAAAATCTTTCCATAATTTCAGACTGCTGTTTCCAATTGTCAAGGTACTTTGAGGAATCACCTGATGTCTGTACATATCAAAAAACTGGAAGAAAGTTCCGTGGTCACCGGCAGGTTTCATTCCGGCTTCTTTAGCTTTATCGGCCAGCCACATCGACACTTTTAATTCGTCCAGGGTTCCGGCTTCACGGCCCCAGAACTGATCTGCGGCGAGCTCATACATGTCTTTCCTCAGGTCTGATTCTTTGATGGCAGAAACCAGCGGCTTTTTATAATTTTGAGCATTCCCGAAGCTGAAAAGGAAAATACCCAACACAGAGAACAGGTAATTTTTATTCATCTGAAATTTTTAATTGAAGTTAGCCAATTTATCTGAAAATTGTTTTGAAAACTCCTTTCTGTCTTCTTCCAATTTTTCCTGTGCTGAAGGAAGGACATAATTGAACAGAATTTTTTCTTCGTTATCTAAAAATATGATCTCTTTTTCATTACCATCAATCATTTGAGAGAAAATCTCCCACATTGAAGTGTCTTTTAATTTTAATAATTCAAAAAACTGTTCCGCTTTAATTTCTATTGTCTGCATGTTTTTGATTTTATGTATTTATGTATTTATGTATTTATGTATTTATGATTTTGTTTAAATTCTAGTTTAAAAAGATAAAAAGTATGGAAAGGTTTTTAAAATTCCAAAACTTTCAACTTGAACTGGATGGCAAAATTCTGCTTGAAGTTGGGCGTAGTATAATATCCAACCCTATAAAACAGACCTAAATTGAAGTAGCTGGACAGGAAGTTATTCCATTCAAGTCCTACTTCCTGATAAAGATGATCCAGTTTTCTGAATTTAAACTGATGATATTCAGGGTGCTGCATATCTCCGATGGTTCCTCTCAGTACAAAATCAAAGCTGGAAATATTCTGCCCGAAACTTTTGAAATAGAGAGGAAGTTTATGGGTAAAATAGTACGCAACGAATTTATCATTGTAATATTTTCCTCCTTCCAGTGTTGCAAAGCCAAGATAAGACGTCAGGTTGAAATTGAAATCTTTTCTCGGAGAAGCCAGACCATTCATGGTAAAGTGTTTCCAGATAGGAGCTTCCCCCAATACCATTCCGCCATAAAGCCTGAATCCGGTAGTTCCTAACATGGTTTTAAAATTATGAACAAACAGGGCATCAAAACGGGTATAATTGAAATCTCCACCCAATGCTTTGTAACTCTGTTCATAGTTGAAATACAGTTCAGGATATTTCTGATCAATGATTGATTTTCCCTGAGGCGTCATGATGTTGGTAGAATTCGGAGAATATTTTAAAGTAAACAGGGTATTAAAGTTATCAAATTCACCGCTTCTTCCACGGAACGCGTAATCAAATTTGGCTTCTTCAATATTCCTTTTGACGGCAAAAACTAAAGTGAGCCCGTTGGTCACATCATTCAGGTAAGAAAGTGAACCTCCTCTGAAATGATAATATTTATCGTTGTTGATATTATTACCATAGTTCATCATTCTCATCTTGAAGTTCCAAAGTCTCCTGTAAAACTCTCCGGATGCCGTTACATCGTTATAATATTCAATCCTGAAGAATGAATTTTTATCCAGACTGGTTTTCATATCCAGACCGATTCCATACTTCCATTTATCGTCTTTAAAACCGTATGCAAAATAATAATCCGGCGAGAAATAAGGATTGAAAGTTTCATTGAGTTTGGCCTTTAAACCAAGTCTGAATCCTTCATATAAGTTATAGTTTACAATTTCATCTACGGCAAAATCTACAATACCGGCTCTGATCTGTCCGTTAATAAGTCCCGTCAGTATTTTCGCTTTGCTGTCTATATTATACTTTCTGCCGAGGCTGTCTATCGTGGTATAGGTATTACGTTCCCTTTCTGTCAGAGGATCGGTGCGGTATTGGTCAAGAAGATGTCCGTCTGCATTTTTTACCGAAAACGTATAGCCTTTGAAATCGCGTTTATCCTCTTCAATAGGAGATTTAAAATCAAAATAGGTAGAGGTTAGAAAAGCGTAGGTCCCAAAGCTGGTTTTATCTTTCTTTTCGGGATGTTCTTCCGTTTTTTCTTTTTTTTCCTCTTCCATGGCCACTCTGCTCATCCTGAGTTTTACCTTTTCCTGAGCAAGAAACCATTTGTTATTATAGAAAACCCAGGTACTGGTGATGATCCCGTCGTTTTTATTTTTACTGAAATTTTCAATCTTTTGAATGCCGTAGGTTTCGGTATCTACGTAGATAGCACCATTGTACTTTCTTCTTTTATCCGGTTTTTTGTAATTCACTTCACGGAAGCGGATCAGAAATGTTTTTCTTCCGTTGACTTCAATAGTATCCGAAAGGAAAAAGCGGTAAAGCCCTCTGTTTTCCTGCTTGATCTGGTTTGGAATTTTGTCACGGTTGCTCTGCTGGATGGCAATCATCTCATAGATTGGCTGTTTGAGACCGGAAATTCTGTTATCAAGAATATTGATTTTTTCACCGTATTTTTTGGAATATAAAAACCCCTGAGCCCTTTCCCATAAGAAGAGTTTGCTTTTTGAAAAAATCTGCTTGGCAGAGAGGTTATTCAACGAATCTTTTTCTCTTTTTTTCTTAAAAAGATTGGAGTCATTAAAAAAGTTGTTAAACTGCTTAATACTATCCTGATCAATATCCATAGATACCTTTTCGTAAGATTTAAAGGCATAGGAATCTAAACTTTTAGGAGAGTTTTCCTTAAAGAGCTTATTTACTTTTTTGAGAATCTCAAGAGCCCTGGGATCACTTCGGTCTTCAATAACGACTTCTTCAATTTTGGTAGTTTTTAATGCTTTTTTCAGCAGGGAAACTTCCATATCAGCTTCTACATCGGCTGTTTCTTTTTCGTAGCGGTCTGCCTCAATTTCAATAGTGCTGCATGAAGCCTTAAATTCCAGAAAACCCGTGGTATCTGTGAAGCCCAGAATCTTTCCGTCACAGGAAATTTTTGCGTTGGATACAGGCTGATGATCAGTTTCGTCAATGACCCTGATCTTTGATTGAGAGTAACCAAAGAAATACATCATTAAAAACAATAAAACTAAAAACCTTTTCATGTAAAAACTAGATCAAAAGTAATAATATTTCTTCTTTTGAGAAAGTTTTTATGATTTGTTAATACATTGATTTAATCTAATTTTTGCATAGAATAATCAGATGTAAATAATTCAAGAAATTCAGAAATATTGGCTTAAAGTAAGGTTGATTTATCTCACGCGGATTTTGCTGATAACGCAGATTTTTTTAACCACAGATTTTACAGATTTACAAAGATTTTTTTGAAAAGTTGATTTTTATAAGGATGACTTAGGAAAATGGAGCGTTAAGAAAATAAATCCTGTGAACGTTAAAAAAATTCTACTGTCCGAAGCGCGGGACAAGTATTGAAACGAAGCAGAAACAGTAGATCCGCGCAAGTTTTAGAATTTTTAGAGAACAGGATTTATTTTTAGCGGAAGTTTCCCAGTCTTGAACTTTTGCTTCTTTTGTTTCAAGACAAAAGAAGATTAAGATAAAAAACATCCAAATTGATATAATTTCACGCAGATTTTGCTGATGACGCAGATTTTTTTTAACCACGGATTTCACAGATTTACACAGATTTTTTTGAAAAGTTGATTTTTATAATGACGACGAAACCGACTTAGGAAAATGGAGCGTTAAGAAAATAAATCCTGTGAACGTTAAAAAAATTCTACTGTCCGAAGCGCGGGACAAGTATTGAAACGAAGCGGAAACAATAGATCCGCGCAAGTTTTAGAATTTTTAGAGAACAGGATTTATTTTTAGCGGAAGTTTCCCGGTCTTGAACTTTTGCTTCTTTTGTTTCAAGACAAAAGAAGATTCAGATAAAAAACATCCAGCTGAATTGATATCATCTCGCGCAGATTTTGCTGATGACGCGGATTTTTTTAACCACGGATTTCACAGATGTGCACAGATCTTCTATGACAGCTTTATAAAACAGAATTTTGAATAAAAACATTTACCGGTCACTCAATGCTCCCATAAAATCAATGATATCATTAATTTCCTGATCCGTAAGTCCGAGGGGAGCATCTGAAAGAGTCTGATTTTCTACTTTAAAACCAAAACCCTTTCCGCCACCTTTATTATAAAAATTCATGACTTCTTTCAGGGTTCTATAACCTCCGTTATGCATGTAGGGTGCTGTTTTGCTGATATTTCTGAGGGTTGGTGTTTTAAAAGAATGTTGCAGAGCCGCTACCGTTTCATGAAACTTTCCTCTTCCAAGATCCTGATCAAACATTTTATTGTCTCCGTTCACAGCGGTTCCTAAAACTTCCTGTTCCGTTTTTTTGAAATTGGGAGGAACGGTTCCGTTAAAAAGAGGAATGAAATGACATAAGGCACATTGCGCTTTCCCCACGAACAGATTGAATCCCTGTTTCTGCTTTTCTGTCATGGCAGAAGGGGTTCCTCTCATGTATTCATCAAAATCGGAATTGAATTTTGCCAGAGAGCGGATGTAGCTGGCCAATACATTCTGAAGTTGCCAGGTTTCTGCTTTTTGGGTATGGTAAATCTTTTTAAATTCAGGAAGATAAGAAGGATTTTTATTGATCTTATCCAGAATAATATTCAAATCGCCATGCATTTCTTCTTTATTGGAGATGACATCGGAACTCTGGCCTTCCAGATCGTCTTTGCGCATATCCCAGAACTGTCCATGCTGGAAACCTGCATAATTCAGTGATGGTGCATTTCTCTGCAATTCCGAATTTTCAAGAGACATGGATCTGGCAAGCCCGTCTGTAAATGCTTTTTCAGGAATATGGCAGGTTGCACAGCTCCTGTTATTGTTGTTGGAAAGGATATTGTCGTTAAACAGTTTTTTACCCAAAGCCGCCTTTTCATCTGAGAAAGCGAATTCTTTTCCGGGAGTAAAAGCATTGGGATTGAAAGCATTTTTTGAGAAAAAAGAAGCTGCGTTTTTATTTAAGGCAGAAGTGACTTCAATGTTGGGAATACCTTCCTGTTTTTTAAACTCCAATAGCAATGTGGAAATGACATTCAAATGATCCGGAATAAAATGTACATAATCAAAAGAATTTCTGTCCGGATTTTTTTTCAGAACGGCAATTGCGGAATCAATGGCTGCATCTATCTTTTGAAGTGCTGTTTTTGATTGTTGGGTCGATATCTGTTGTAAAGTCAGCTGAACGGCTTTCAGAGAATAAGGCATTTCTTTTAAAAATGTTCCTGATATCGGGGTATCAAAGCTGGAAATTCCTAAGCTGGAGATTCTGAAAATTTCCTGTCTGGCCGCATCAAAAACCTGATCCTTGCTCATGGAGATCGCCTGGAAATTGGTTTTAATGGTATTGCTTTTATTGATCAGCTTTTTTAGAAAACGAATTGTTTCATCTTTATTTTCAGGGGTGTAAGGGTAAAACATTTCTTCCAGTACCTGAAGACCTTCGGGTTCCAGCTCGGTATGTTCATCCATTTCAATCTCAGGCAGGGCAGGACCATTGATGAAACGTGCTGAATTCGGAAGAAAATATTCCACCGCCCATTCCATTTTTTTATAGGTTATCCGTAGGTTCTCAAATTTCTCCTGAAGTGTTTTTTCATCGGTGTTTTTTGAGACAAGGGTAATCAGTTCATTGACTTGTTTTTCGAATGAAATATTGGTTTTGAGGAGTTCACTTTTTACAACACTGAGATCTTCATTTACAGGCTTGTATTTGTCACTTTTACATTGAAAAAATACCGCAATAGCCATGGCTGCAGATAAAACAATGAGAACCGGATATTTTGAAAAAAAGTTCATAGGCATGAAAAAGTACCAACGGAAATATTTCCGCTGATACTCTGGATTTTTATTGGATATTTAAAAATTATTTTTCTACGTTTCTGATGATGACCACCTGTCCGCCTTCTTTGTTGGTATTCACTCCGGCACCGTCTGCATTCTTGAATTTATCTTTCTGCCACGTGTGAGAGTGGATGTTTACCGTGAAGGTATTTGGAATTCCGATGATATCAGATATGTCTACCATCGCTCCATATTCCCAGGAACCGAACTTCTGAAGGTTTCCAGATTGGTTGTACGCGGTCTGCCAGGCCGTATCCAATCTGTTGTGTTTCATGTTTAGCCATGGCTTATACTGTTTTGTAGCGATATTCAGCTGCCAGATGTAAGAATCGTGGGCAGCAGCGGTATAATAAGAATCTCCGTCTTCCTGGATGTACACAAAGTTTTCCGTTACACATAAGTTATCAGGATTGATCAGGTTGTTTCCCGGATTCGAATCTCCTTCCGCAACTACTTCCAGTTTTCCGGTAAGCATATTGTTTTCATTAAGGACAAGTTTGTAAACTCTTCCCCACATTGTTAATCCCGGTTTTGGGGTTGCTCCGTCTGAAGATTCTCCGGTTGCCGTAAAATAAATTTCTCTTCCTTTTCCGGCTCCTTTTCTGTAATCTACATCTTCAACTCTTGAAAAACGGATGGCGTTATTGTCAATATTTTTCTGATTGATCTGTGCTCCCGTTGAGTTTTTAGCATTGGAAATTTCTACAAATTCCACATCGTAAGAACTTCCTTTCACCATATCCGTTTCCGTATAGTTGTTGTTGGTTCTCTTCAAAGAATATAGTTTTCCGTTATCAAGATCTCCCTGTGTATTCGAAACATACATAATCAGCTGTCCTGCAGACTGGTGAGAAGAAGAATAAGACTGATCTTCCCCAACCATAATGTAAGTTTTTCCTCCTGATACATCTTTAGGAAGCGGAACGGCATTTTCCATAGAAGCTTTTCCTAAAGCAGGTTTTACTCTGGACTGATCAGATGCCTGTGAAGCCGGAGCCAGTGGATTAATGGCATGAACCATACTTTCTTCACCGGATTCACCAGCGGTAAGAAAAGCGCTGAAACCGTGAGTTTCCGGAGTGGCAAGCGTAGCAGAGCATAATCTGGTCATACCACCAATACCGTTCAGGATGTATTCTCCTTTGACAGGTCTGAATGTCTTATCTAAATAAACTCTTGATACAGACTGGGTAATTTCATGGTTGCTGATCATTAGATAACCATCGGAACTAGGGTCTTTCATAATTCCCATACCGTCCGGCTGACCTGCATAAACAAAATTGGGAGTTCCTGAAAGAATATCGGAACTTGAGATCAGGGTCGTGATCGACAGGTTTTCAAAACCGGACATTGCATAAACGAAAGCCGGCTCCTGTGAAAAGTTTTCAATCTTGATATTCTGATTGACAGGCGTGTTTCCCTGCTCTTCGTTATTGTCGTCTTTACAGCTTTGAAGCGCTATAGCAGAGAACAATAAGACTCCGATAGTTTTACTAATTTTCATAATTACTTTTTTAATTTCGATTGTAGCAAAACTAAAAGTCTATTATGAACTATATTTTAAGAGGACGAAACAAATAGTTTAAGTTTGGGTAATGGTTTGTTAAGGTAAGATCAATAATTAGAATGGTTATAAATAAAAAAACTTCTGAAATTTTCAGAAGTTTTTAATGTTTTATAGTGTAAGGGTCATTAATTCTAAATATTTAAAGCTTTTTGGTAAGCATTTTCCAAACCGTCAAGATTTTTACCTCCTGCCGTTGCAAAGCCCGGATTTCCGCCGCCGCCGCCCTGGATTTCTTTTGCCAGATCTTTCACAATGGCTCCTGCCTGATACTCTGCTGCCAGATCATCAGAAACGCCAACGGTGATCATTGGTTTGCCGTCTGCATCAGAAAGAATGATTGTTACTGAAGTAGGAATCTCTCTCTTCAGCTGGAACACAATGTCTTTAACAGAACCTGCATCCAGAGATGTTTTCTTCACTAAAAGCTGTTTGTTTCCTTTCTGCTCGTAAGCATTTTTCCATTCGCCAATCTCGCCTTTTGCTTTTTCTTTTTTAAGAGCTTCTACTTCAGATTTTAATGAAGTATTTTCCTCGATCAGTTTTTCAATAGATCTTACCACATCTTTAGACTTCAGCAATTGGGAAAGTTCAGCGATCTGATTTTCAAGATTGGTGAAATATTCTTCGGATTTATCTCCTGAAATAGCTTCAATTCTTCTGATCCCTGCCGCAGCAGAACCTTCGGAAACAATTTTGAAATGACCGATTTCAATGGTATTTTTCACGTGAGTTCCTCCACAAAGCTCTTTTGAACTTCCGAACTGGATCATTCTTACATTATCACCGTATTTTTCACCGAACAATGCCATTGCTCCTCTATCCAATGCTTCCTGAATAGGGATATTTCTGAACTCCTGCAGAGCAATGCTTTCTTTGATTTTATGGTTTACTTTTTCTTCTACCAAAGCCAGTTCCTCTTCAGTCATTTTATTGAAATGAGAGAAGTCGAAACGCAGATAATCCGGACCTACATAAGAACCTTTTTGCTCTACGTGAGTTCCTAAAACATCTCTTAAAGCTTCATGTAAAAGGTGGGTTACAGAGTGGTTAGCCTGAGAATTTCTTCTGTCAGTAGCCTGAACTTTAGCGAAGAAAACAGCTCCTGCATCTTTCGGAAGACCGTTGATCAGGGAAATGATCAGTCCGTTTTCTTTTTTAGTTTCCAAAACCTCGAAGCTTTCTGTAGCATTTTCAAGAACACCTTTGTCACCTACCTGGCCTCCGCCTTCAGGGTAGAAAGGAGAGCTGCTCAATACAACCTGATAAAATTCTCCGTCTTTATTTTCTACTTTTCTGTATCTTGTAATATAAGTTTCAGATTCAATCTGGTCATATCCTACGAAGTTTTCTTCTCTTTCTTCCAGAGTTACCCAGTCATACACTTTTTGGGCAGAATCCGCTTTTGAACGCAGTTTCTGTTTCTCCATTTCAGCTTTAAAACCTTGTTCATCAATCGTAAGACCTTTTTCTTCTGCAATGATTCTCGTTAAATCATCCGGGAAACCATAAGTATCATACAATTCAAAAACTTCCTCGCTTGGCAATACTTTTGATTGATCTGAAATAGTCTGCTGAATTAATTTTTCAACTCTGATCAGTCCGTTTTCAATGGTTTTTAAGAATGAATCTTCTTCACTTTTGATCACTTCGGAAACCAGTTTCCCCTGCTTTTGAATTTCAGGGAAGAAAGGACCCATCTGATCCTGAAGTACAGCCACAAGTTTGTACAGGAAAGGTTCTTTCATTCCCAGGAATCGGTAAGAATAAGAGATCGCTCTTCTCAAGATTCTTCGGATTACATAACCTGCCCCTCCGTTGGAAGGAAGCTGTCCGTCAGCAATCGCAAATGCAACTGCTCTGATATGGTCTACCACAACACGGATGGCAATATCTTTTTCGTCTTCTAAAATTCCGGTGTATTTTTTACCTGAAAGTTCTTCCACTTTAGCGATAAGCGGTGTAAAAACATCTGTATCATAGTTGGAAGATTTACCCTGAAGCGCCATACAAAGACGCTCGAAGCCCATTCCTGTATCCACGTGCTGTGCAGGAAGTTTTTCCAGAGATTTGTCTGCTTTTCTGTTGAATTCCATGAAAACCAGGTTCCATACTTCCACTACCTGAGGATGATCATTATTCACAAGCTCAAGTCCGGAAACTTTAGCTTTCTCTTCAGGTGTTCTAAGGTCTACATGGATCTCTGAGCATGGTCCGCATGGCCCGCTTTCACCCATTTCCCAAAAGTTGTCCTTTTTATTTCCGTTGATAATTCTGTCTTCAGAAATATGGGATTTCCAGAAATCATAAGCATCCTGATCTCTATCAAGGTTTTCAGAAGCATCTCCCTCGAAAATGGTAACATATAAATTTTCTTTTGGAATTCCGAATACTTCAGTCAGTAATTCCCAGGCAAAAGCAATAGCATCTTTTTTGAAATAATCACCAAAAGACCAGTTCCCCAACATTTCAAACATGGTATGGTGGTAGGTGTCTCTACCTACATCATCCAAGTCATTGTGCTTTCCGGAAACTCTAAGACATTTCTGTGTATCGGCAATTCTTGGGGCCGTAGGTGTTTTGTAGCCTAAGAAAAAATCTTTGAACTGCGTCATTCCCGAGTTGGAAAACATAAGGGTAGGATCGTCTTTCAACACGATAGGCGCTGAAGGAACGATAAGGTGGTCTTTACTTTTAAAATAATCTAAAAATTTTTGACGAATCTCTTGTGATGTCATAGTATTGCTTTGCTTTTAAAACTATCAAATTTTTGATAAGATGCAAATTTAATGTTTTTAAGCGATTTGTAAATAATTTTATGCTATGTTTTGAATGGGGAAGGATGGGAAGGGTTTATATGTTGCCGGATGAGTGTAAGGCTGCGAAGGGTTTGAAATAGGATGTTGTTTTTAAGATATGGGGGAATCCAAGATTTTAGTAAATGTGAATAGTATATAAACCTTATAGGTTTTCGAAACCTATAAGGTTTGTGGTGCTTATTATTATAAAATCATAAGAATACAGAGCATTTATTCATGTCTGCTTTGTGATTAAATCTTTATATTTTTTGTGACTGTGAAATGCTTATTATAGAGTGATTTCAAAAATGTAAACTTAATTGTTTTATATAAACCTCATAGGTTTTCGAAACCGATGAGGTTTGTGGGAGCTTTCTCAAAGATCTATGCTATAAAAATTTTGCATGTTCTGTTTTAACTTTTTATATTCGTTTTAATATTAAATAGGGACTTGATTGATTTTCTATTTCAACAGATGAATGAAACGAGCTGTGTAAGTTGAAAAAGCATTGTCTTTGTAATATTAAAGAATAAAAAATGACGAAAAATGATGTACTGAAAAGCTGGGTAGAGCAATATTCGGGGGCTCTTTTGAAAAGGGCGGCCTATCTGCTTTCAGATAAAACGGAGGCAGAAGATGTTGTGCAGGATGTTTTTTTAGCCGCATTTTCGGCATACGATTCATTTGAAGGGAAAAGCCAGCCTCTGACCTGGCTGAATGCTATTTTAAACAGAAAAGCCGCTGATTTTTACAGGAAAAAATATAAATCGGAGCCGCAGATTAACCTGGATCACTTTTTTAATGAAGAAGGTTCCTGGAAGAAGGATGATGTTTTGAATGAGTGGAACACTCCGGAAAGAGAACCGGAACTTTTAGATAATAATGATTTTAATAAAACTTTGGAAGATTGCATTGAGAATTTACCCTCCAGATGGAAGATTCCGCTGAAAATGTACTATCTTGAGGAGAAAAAAGCACCGGAAGTAAGTCAGGAATTACAACTTTCTGCGACCAATCTATGGAAGATCCTTCAGAGAAGCAGAATGCAGCTGAGGGAATGTTTGGATATCAACTGGTTTGCGAACTTATAACCATATCATAAAAATGCTGAGAAAATTGATTCATATTTTGTTTCTGCCATGCAGTACAGCAACCATGCTGATGGAAAAGAGAAATGCAGGAGCCATCTCCCCGAAGGAAGACTGGCAGCTTTCCATGCATATAAAGATCTGTAAATGGTGCAGGGCTTATGAAAAGAAACTGAAAATTTTAGATGATATTTTAAAAAGAAAGCTTTCCCATAAAGAAAATACTGAAATTAATACGACTGAAATTCAGGAATTTAAAAATAAGGTTTTAAAAAAATTAGATCTTTAGAAAAAATTTTGTCAGGATTTTGAAATGCTTCCGACTATACTTTTGAAAACAAAAAAGTATCATTCAAAATCTTAAAGACATGAACGGAATTTCAAATCTTAACACAGAATCCAAAATTTACCAATCAGGGTATTATATTTCGCTTTTCGGAGCTGCATTAATTTTGCTGTGGATCGGAATATTTAAATTTACCCCTACTGAAGCGGCGGCTATCAAACCTTTGGTGGAAAACCATTTTCTCACTTTTTTCGTATATAAAATAGTAAGTACCCAAGTGGTGTCAAATGCTATCGGAGTGATAGAAATTATCATTGCATTATTACTGATATTTAGTGTGAAATTTGCATCTCTAAGGAAGTATGCAGGTATCGGAATGGTCATCACATTTGTGGTTACCCTGAGCTACCTCTTTACGACTCCCGGAATTTGGAATATAGTGGATGGAGTTCCTGTTACAGACTTTTTCATTCTGAAAGATCTGATGTTATTAGGATTTGGATTAATGATTGTGTCAAACAAATCTGTTTAACATTTTAAACCATTAAGGCAGATTTCAGAAATAAAACACAGCGTATGTCTTAATGGTTTAAAAATGAATGTTTAAACAAATTCAATAAAAAGTAATGGATAAAAAGAAAAAAATGAAAAATATATTTATTGTACTCGGAATTATTCTGGGTATAGCAGTATTCGCTGCCGGATCCGGGCTTTTTAAAAATAATAAGTCTAAAGTATTAACCAAAGAAAAAGAAAATGAGGAAATTATGGACAATAGAAATGTCAGAGAAATTTATTTTGCAGGCGGATGTTTTTGGGGAACAGAGCATTTTTTCCAACAAATCCGCGGAGTAGTAGGAACTGAAGTAGGGTATGCGAACGGCAATACCAAAAATCCTACCTATGAAGAGGTGGTAAGCCACACGACTGGCTTTGCCGAAACGGTAAAAGTGAAATATGATCCTGAGCAGGTTGATCTTAAACTGCTGATTGATCTTTATTTTAAAACAATTGACCCTACAAGCCTTAACAAGCAGGGAAATGACAGAGGAGATCAGTACAGAACGGGAATTTACTTTTCGAATGAAGAAGATGGCAGTGTGGTGAAAAATGAAGTTTTAAAGCTGGCTAAAAATTACTCCAAGCCAGTCGTGGTAGAAACTGTTGCTTTGAAGAATTTCTACAAAGCGGAAGATTATCATCAGGATTATCTGGATAAAAATCCGGGAGGATACTGCCACATTGAACCGGGACTTTTTGAAATGGCTAAAAATGCCAACCCGCTTCCTAAAGCCAAATACCAGAAGGAAGATAAAAAGGTCTTAAAAGAAAAGCTTACGGCAGAACAATACAGAGTAACTCAGGAAAACGGAACGGAAAGACCTTTCCAAAATGAATACTGGGACGAAACCCGTGAAGGAATTTATGTAGACGTTACAACCGGAGAGCCTCTTTTTATTTCAACCGATAAATTTGAATCAGGCTGCGGATGGCCAAGCTTTTCAAAACCAATCACCAAAAAACTGATTGATGAGAAATTAGACAAATCCGTAGGAATGGTGAGAGTGGAGGTAAGAAGCAAAACCGGAGATGCCCATTTGGGACACGTTTTTACAGATGGTCCCGCAGATAAAGGAGGACTCAGATACTGTATCAACAGTGCTTCACTGAAGTTTATTCCAAAAGCGGAAATGGAGAAAAAAGGATATGGAGAGTATATCTCTTTGTTAGATAAAAAGTAATATGAAGGGAAGGCCACCGAAAGGTGGTCTTTTTTTATGCTTAGCAGTCAAAAGAGTTAGTGATGGTCGGCTTTTAATAATTCAACTGAAGCCTTTCTTTAATACTAAGCATTGAGATATTCACCAGTAATAAAAATCCGAAGATGAGGTACAATGCTTCTTTGGGAAGTTGGGTTATTTGATATTGAAATTTTTGGAATCGTTTAAAATAATGCTCTTCGGGAAAATCACGACCCATATTCCCGCATTTGTCACTCAGAGCAGCAAGTGATTCTGCGGCATTTGGATCCTTATATTCTTGACTGACAAAAAAATGCCATGTCTTTTCCGCATCAAGAGTGTAGGTAGATTGTCCTGCAAGTTCTACACCACTGAGTAATGCAACGAGGTCACCGTAGTTATTATGATCATCCAGAATAAATTCAATCCCTGAATTCTTCTCATTTCTTTTCTGCAAATTCCTGATTTCAGCAACATATAGTTGGGTATTCTCCTTTGCTGTATTGGGGACTACTTTTATTTTTTTATAATTCCAGTTTCTGTAAGGTTCAAAGCTTAAATAGGACTTTTCGCCTTCCACTTTTGCTTTTGCAGGAAGCCAGATATCAATAACATTAAAATTTACTTCTTCAAATTTCCGGTTTCCATAATACAGGAAAAGTAGCGGAATAAGTACAGCGCTGATGAGTCCCGGAAAGTAATAGATCTTTTTCATACCAGTCTTTTTCTTTAAATCTGAAGATTTTCTTTAATGCTGAACATTGAGATATTCAGGAAAAACAGAAAGCCGAAGACAATATAATAAGATTGTTTCGGGAGTTCGAGCAGATATTTGAATTTTTCCACTCCTTTATAACTATGATCAATTGTGAAATAGACCGTGGCATCTCTGGTTCCACAGTCCATTCTATGGATTTTTTCAGTCCCATTCGGATCTTTATAAAAATGAAGGGCAAAAAAATGATTGGTTTTTTTCACGTCAATACCATAGGAATCCTGTCCTGCAAGGGTCATCGCATCTATTAAAGCGATAAAATCCTGATAATTATTGCGGTCATCAATCACAAACTCAATACCCGTTTCTTTTTCATTTTTTTCCTGAAGTTTTTTCAGTTCCGAAACATAGTATTTCTGATTTTGAAGTGCGGTATTGGGCTTTACAGTGATTTTTTTATAATTCCAGTTCCTATAGGGTTCAAAGGTGTTATCCTCGTCACGATGATAGTTGTGCTTGGCAGGAAGCCCCAGATCTACAACGGTATATTGCGGCTGCACCCTTTGGTTTCCATAATACCAGAAAAGCAGCGGAATAAGTATAGCGCTGATGAGTCCCGGCAGATAGTAAATTTTTTTCATTCCCGTCATTTGTTTAAAATTAAAGAAAAAACACATACCCAAACAGTTTAATAGTATTTTTAACATTCTATCTATTCCCGAAACAAAAAAAGTGATCCAAAGGACCACTTTAATCAATTCAATCTTGAATCACCCAATCACACAATCTTTCAATCATTGAATTTTTTAATCTTTTAATTTTTAAAATCTTTCAATCCCAAAAACTACCAATCTCTTTTTCTCAATATCCAGTACGATCCCAAAATAAAGATGACAGACCATATAATGCACACAATCATACTTTCCGAAGGATAATGAGCTTCATATTTTACACCCATTATTTTGAGCATATTCAGTCGCATTAGTGGGTTTGGAATTAGATTAGACATGCTTTCCAGCGGTAAAAGGCTGGTCATGAAAAAATCATTTTCCAGAACGGCTTTTCTCTGTTCTCCCTGTACTCCTCTTAATTTTTGATAAACTTCTAAACCTGTTAAAACCTTTTCGACTATCCAGTAAGCAAAGAATCCTAGAAATACAAACATGGATTTCCTAAGCAATATGGAAAGAAACATCAGAAAAGAGAAGAATGTAAAAAGCTTCACAAAATAATTTCCTATAAAATATACTTCTTCATACACTTTTGAAGGATCGGTTACTTTCGAATACTGATGTCCTAAAAACATAGCAATGATGAAAACGATAAGGGTAGAAATGCTTGTAAATACGGTAATCGTAAGTAATTTTGATTCTATAAACTCCTTTCTGCTCAGTCCGTCTATCGTATTTTGTTTAAACATCCTGTTGGTAAATTCCTGCGAAATTGAGAAGACAATAATCAGTCCCAGGAAAATTTTCAGCAAAGCGACAATCCATGTCGTAAAATTCCAGATTTCAGGGAAATTGTAAATTCCCTGCTCTTTTAAATTGATGGTTCCTCCGAATAGGTCAAAATCTACCAATCCTATGAACAGGAGAGCAATCAGAATAACAAAATAAAGGATGGTGAAAACCTTGAATGGTTTGTAATTCAGGTTTTTATAGTATTCTAGTTTTAATAATTTAAGCATGGGTATTGGTGTTTTTTACAAGTTCAAGGAATTGAGATTCAAGAGACAGCTTTTTCTTGGTTAAATGAGAAAGAAAAATTCCCTTTTCAGCAAGCTTTTGGTTTAATGCCGAAGCAGATACAGAAGCATCTTCGCGTACCTGGGCTTTAATGATTTCCCCGTCGGTTTTCATGGAACTGAACCATTGAAGCTCTTCCAATGCACTGAAAAGAAGACTGTTGTTATCCGCTTTTAATTCAAAATATCCGTTATTAGCCGTCATTTCATCTACTCTTCCGCAATAGATGGAATTTCCTTCTTTCAATACAATCACATGGCTGCATATTTTTTCAATCTCATCCAGAAGATGGCTGGCAATAATAATGGTAATGCCCTGTCTGGAGATATTATTGATGATTTCTCTGATCTGGATAATTCCTTCAGGATCAAGTCCGTTGGTAGGTTCGTCCAGGATCATGACTTCCGGGTTGTTCAGCATCGCAGAAGCAATGGCCAGACGCTGTTTCATTCCCAGAGAATAGGTTTTGAAAGTATCGTTTTTTCTTTCAAAAAGACCTACCGTTTTCAAAACTTCTGCAATTCTTGTATAAGGAACTCCTTTAATCTCAGCCACAATCTTAAGGTTGGTTTCCGCATCCAGATAAGGGTAGAAGTTAGGCTGCTCAATGATGGCTCCTATTTTTTTCAAAGTATCCGGCTCCGTTCCTTTCTTCCCGAACCAATACCAGTCGCCGCTGGTAGGATTAATGGTAGACAGCAGCATCCCAAATGTGGTTGATTTTCCGCTTCCGTTAGGTCCCAGCAAGCCATAGACGTTTCCTTTCTCTACATCAAAAGAGATATTATTAACAACAGTTCTCTTGAATTTCTTCGTTAAATTCTTTACTGATAAGATTTTTTCCATGTAATTTGTTTTACATAGTAGTAGTCTATGTAAATTAACGATTGTTACAAACCTCTGCTATTTTTTTTCAGATCATATCATGTTGATATTTTTCCAGATTCAATGTAACAAGATTCACAGTATCATTGTTTTATAAGTGTAACTATTTTTAAAGAACAAAGACTCATTGAAGAAACTCCACACCAAAAAATATAACTATGAAAATTATTAAATGGATTAAGCGTATTGCGATGGCGCTTTTTTTACTCCTTATTGTATTATTGATCACCGGATTTATTTTCGAAAAAATATCCCGGGCAATAGCGGAGAAAATTAAACCTGACGGACAGATAACAGAAGTCGGGAATCATAAAATGCACTATCTGAAAGAAGGAACAGGCGGTCCTACAGTGGTTTTCGAAACTGCTTTCGATCCGGCAGGCCATCTGCAATGGTACCATATTCAGAAAGACCTACCCAAAACCTATACTACATTTTCATATGACAGATCCGGAATCTTGTGGAGCGAAAGAGGAACCAATCCTAAAACAGGTGAGAAAATAGCAGAAGAACTTCACGCTTTACTGGAAAAATCCAAAGCGCCGAAGCCTTATATTCTGGTAGGCCATTCCTTTGGAGGGATGCTGACGAGGTTTTTCGTTCAAAAATACCCTCAGGATGTTGCAGGAGTCATATTGATAGACAGTCAGTATCCGGCAGACGAAAAATACCTGTCCCCCGAATTACACGGCATGGTGAACCAGGGGCTTCCCGGTGGCTTTTTAAAATTTGCCAATACCTTTGGAGCGGCGAGGCTTATGTTTAGAAATATGTTTCCACTCAGTCCGCAATATAAATACCAGAATTCTATTATGCCGGCACTCCTTTACAAAAGCGCCGATGCTACACTGGAAGAGCAGGATCACATGAAATCTATTAAGACAGAAGCTGCGGGCATTACTTCTTTTGGCTCAATCCCGCTTTATGTATTGACAGCTGGAGATAAAACAAGATACGACAGCTTCATCAAAGACCCTAAATTTAAAACCGAAATGCTTGAAGCATGGGATAAAATGCAGAAAGACCTGTTGAATTTATCTACTGACAGCAAACAGATTGTCCTACCTACAAGCGGGCATTATATCAATCAGGATCAACCCAAAATTGTAGAAGAAGCGGTGAATGAAATGGTGAAAAAAGTAACGGCTCAATAACGGAACCCGCATCTTGCACCATGAAACAGGAGGATTGTCAATTGTCAATGAGTGAATTCTGAATCTTGAATTTTGGATTTTGAATTTTGAATTTTGAATTTAGAATTTAGAAAAGACAATTAAGACTACTCCTAATCCCGTATCTCACAACCTGCACCTCGAAATCCGCACCCCATAACTCGTAACAACTCTCACAACCAGAAACTCGCAACCCGCGCAACCCGCATCTCGAAACCCACCATCAATTTTACTACATTTTCAATAGATTTTTGAGATTAAAATATTAAATTTGATAGAATTAATCGTTTGTTATGAAGTTAATTGAATTAGCGAAAGAGCTGAAAGTTTCGGCAGAAGCCATCAAACAGTTTATTCAGGATTTCGATCTTGAATTGGGAGTATGTATCAGTACAAATTTTGAAGTAAAAGAAGATTTTGAGAAGTTTGCCCGTGAAAATCTGGATTTCTTAAAGCTTTACGAAGAAGATCTCGATAAAAATAAAACGCTGGAGCAAATAGCAGAAGTGATCAACCAGCCGAAGGAAAAAGTAGAAGAGGCCATCAAAGAAAATAATCCCAATATTTTTGATAACGGATTTTTTCGTTCATCCATTTCCAGCTATGGTATAGATAATAAATTGGGCGGCAATTATCAGTTTGTCTATGATTATTTCGGACATAAAACGAGCCTGAAACATAGAGATTTTATAGGCTACAGAGATCTGTTCTTTTATATATCGGCCGTTTTGGAACCTTTCCTGAATCCTCAGCAGATCAAAGACTGGGGAATTCATAAGCCTGCCGGAATTATTCTTTACGGACCTCCGGGAAGCGGAAAAATATTTTGGGCAACGAAAATTGCTGAGATAATCGGATATCAGTTTAAAGAAGTGAAAAAACACTATCTCGGAACATCTTTCATTGATGGAAATCCAACCAATTTCAATGATTTTCTGCTGACGATGATGAAGGAAGAAAAAGTACTTCTCTTCCTTGATGATTTTGATGAAATTATGATGGAAAGAAGAGCAGAAACAGATCTGGCTTCCTGTAATCTGGAAACCCAGGAATTGATTCTGCATTACATCAGCAGATTTGAAAAAGAAGAGTTACTGATGGTAGGTTCTGCCAATACGGTTTCAGGGATTGATGAAGAAATTCTGGCTCCCGGAAGATTTGACGTGATGATCCCGATATTTCCACCCAATGCCGCTGAACGATCGGAAATCATTTTGTATGCAATGACAAAAGGGCTTGAAGAAGATTCTCTACTCTACAAAATCCTTAAAAAGAACAAGGCAGATAAAGTTCCGTTCTGGCATGAGATCTCGTCCAGAATGAAAGCATTCAGCAACACCATGCTGATTGATTTTACACAAAGCCTTAAAAAACGCCTTAAAAATCAATACCAAAGGCTTAAAAATGAAAACCTTAAAATAGATCAGGCACTTTTGAATGCTGCATTAAGAGATGCCGCAGGAAAACTTACCGAGGAATATCTCGATCAGGTGGCAAGATTTCTGGGCGATGCCATTATCAACAATTTTGATGAATTCAGATTCAGAATTCAGGCTTTGAAAAAAGAACTGGAAACCTATAAAGTGGTTGAAGAACCTAGAAGAGCAATCGGCTTTCATCATAATGGTGAAGAGGGTGATGGAGATGCACAGGGATGATGGAGTTAGAGAGTTAGAGAGTTAGAGAGTTTGGGGATTCGGGGTTTGGAGTAGTCTTAATTGTCTTCTTTGTAATTCAAGATTCACAATCCAAAATTCAAGATTCAGAATTCACTCATTGACAATTGACCATTCACCGTCTTTCTGTTTCTAAATTCCGATTTTGAGTTCAAACAACCTTCTTAATCTAAGCCTAAACCTTTGCCTCAGTCTGAAATCTAAAATCTAAAAAAATTACTCATCACCAATCACTCATTACTCATGAACAGCATCTGGGAACTCGAAACCTTTTACAGAAAGCGGGATATCATCATCATCGGGTCCGGATTTTCCGGGCTTTGGACAGCTGTGAGCATTAAAGAAAAATATCCCGGAAAATCGATTTTAATTATTGAAAGAAATACAACTCCTTTGGGAGCTTCTACCCGGAATGCCGGTTTTGCCTGCTTTGGAAGCCTTACGGAAGTGATTTCCGATTCCAGGAAAATGGGTTGGGACAAAACACTAAAACTGGTGAAGATGAGGTATGAAGGGCTTCAGAAGATCAGAAGATATTTTAAGAACAGTGAAATAGATTTTGATCTGAACGGAGGCTATGAAATTTTAAATAATGATGAACCTTTACAGCAGCTGGATGAAGTAAATGAAAAATTAAAAATAATAACAGGTCTCGACAAAACCTATTTCCTGAACCAGGAAAAAATTAAGGAATTTGGTCTCGGAAAATCTGAATTTCTGATTGAAAATCCCTGTGAAGGAAGTCTGCATTCCGGTAAACTCTTGCAAAAACTTTTGGAGAAATGCTATGAGTTGAAAGTAGAATTCCTTTTTGGGACTGAAGTGGAAAAAATAAATGAGTGTGAAGAAGAAGGTGAAGTTCACCTTCTGGAAGCACTTTCTGTAAAGGCGGATCAGGTTATTTACTGTACGAATGCATTCAGCTCAAAATTCATGGAAAAAGAAGAACTCATTCCTGCGCGCGGACAGATTCTTTTAACGGAACCCATTGAAGATTTGAAACTGCAGGGAACTTTCCATTATGATGAAGGATTTTATTATTTCAGAAACCTCGGAAACAGAATATTGCTGGGCGGCGGCCGCAATCAGGATTTTAAAACAGAAGAAACCACCAATTTTGAAACCACGGAATTTCTTCAAAACCATTTGGAAAACTTTTTAAAAGAAGTTATTCTGCCGGGTCAGGATATAAAAATTGCGCTCCGGTGGTCAGGAATTATGGCTATGGGTTCAGAAAAAACACCCATCGTAAAACAGCTTTCCAACCGACAATTCTGTGCAGTAAGACTCTCAGGAATGGGAGTAGCTCTGGCCCCGAAAATTGGGGAGATAGTAGCCGGGATGATTTGAGAGGGAAGGTGATTGTGAATAAGTGAATTTTGGATTTTGAATCGTGAATTTTGAATTAAAAAGACTATTCGAAACCCGGAACTAGCATCTCGCAACCCAAAACTCGCACCCCGGACCAGAAATATTGTGAATGGTCAATAAGCGAATAGTGGATTTAAAAGAGTAACTAAACTACCCCAAACGCGAACCTCGCAACCCGAATCACGAACCTCGAAATCCGAAAAATTCCGTATTTTTGTATAAAATTACAAATTCGTGATCAACAACGACCAGATAAAAGAAGTTCACTCCAGAATCGGAGACTTACATAAATACCTTCAGATAGATAAAAAGAAGATAGAAATATCGAATGACGATGAAAAAACAGCTGCTCCTGAGTTTTGGAACAACCCGAAAGAAGCAGAGGTTTTCCTGAAGCAGCTTCGTTCCAAAAAGAGATGGGTAGAAGACTATGAAGAGATCAGTACCCAGTTTGAAGACCTGCAGGTGCTGGCGGAATTTGCCAAAGAAGATCCGGACTCTGAAAAAGAGCTTGATGAAACATTCCCGAAACTTGTAGAAAAAATAGAAGACCTTGAGTTTAAAAACATGCTTTCCAATGAAGGAGACGAGCTTTCTGCTGTTCTTCAGATCACTGCCGGGGCAGGAGGTACGGAAAGTTGCGACTGGGCTTCCATGTTGATGAGAATGTATACCATGTGGGCTGAAAAGCAAGGGTATAAAATCCGTGAACTCAACTTCCAGGAAGGAGATGTAGCCGGAGTGAAAACCGTAACCTTAGAAATAGACGGAGAATATGCATTCGGATATCTGAAAGGGGAGAACGGAGTACACAGACTGGTAAGAATTTCACCTTTTGACAGTAATGCGAAACGTCATACGAGTTTCGTTTCGGTATACGTGTATCCTTTGGTGGATGATACTATTGAAATCAACATCAATCCTGCCGATATTTCATTTGAAACCATGAGATCTTCCGGAGCTGGAGGACAGAACGTAAACAAGGTAGAAACGGCTGTACGTCTTCGTCACGCACCTACCGGAATTATTATTGAGAACTCCGAATCCCGTTCCCAGCTTCAGAACAAGGAAAAAGCTATGCAACTTCTTCGTTCAAGACTTTATGAAATGGAGCTTGAAGCACGTATGAAGGCCAGAAATGAGATAGAAGCCAATAAAATGAAAATAGAGTGGGGAAGCCAGATCAGAAACTATGTGATGCACCCTTACAAATTGGTAAAAGATGTTCGTTCTGCTCATGAAACTTCAGATGTGGATTCTGTGATGAACGGAAATATTACCCCATTCCTGAAAGCGTTCCTGATGGCCGATGGTACCGCTGTTTCAGATGATGATCTGGACTTGTAAAATATCATGTCCGGATTTTAGTTAAAATCTTATAATTAATTTTTGTTTAAGACTTTTTACACTTACTTTTGTTGCTAATCGTTATATATGGAAGATTTCAATAGCTGGAGAGATTTACTGAATCCCGAGTTTTACATTAAAATGGGTGGATTCTGGCTTATTTTATTTATTGTTTTTGCTGAAACAGGGCTTTTTGTAGGATTTTTTCTACCTGGAGATTCACTTCTGTTTGTATCAGGAATTTATGCCGTTGAAATCATCAAAGAGACTTTTGGCTCCACGGGGAGCGATTTGTTAGATACAACTATTCTGGCTTCATGTGTAGCTATTGCAGCGATCATCGGAAATGAAATCGGTTATTATTTCGGAGTGAAAACTGGTCCTGCTTTATACAAAAAGCAAGATACCATGCTGTTTAAAAAGAAATACCTTTATCAGGCTCACGACTTTTTTGAAAAACACGGGGCACTCGCAATTATTATGGCCAGATTTTTACCGGTAGTGAGAACCTTTACTCCGATTGTTGCAGGGATTGTGAAAATGGATAAGAAAGAGTTTTTAAGAGATAATATAATCGGAGCTGTGCTTTGGTCCTTCATCCTGATTTTTGCAGGACATTATCTGGATAAATTATTCCAGGAGCAGTTCGGGATCAACCTTAAAGAAAAATTGGAGCTTATCATCATCATCATCGTTCTGGTAACTACTCTTCCGGTGATTATCAAATTTGTTTTCGGGAAGAAAGATGATTTTTCTAAATATGAAGACAAAGATTCTGAGTAATAAAATCAATAAAAATATTAGAAATAACCTGCTTTCCGGCAGGTTATTTTTTTATCCATTCCAGAATATTCGGATAAATGATGCTGTCTCTTTTTATTTTGCTGAAAAGTCTTGGAACATGCCCGGTTCTGTCCATAAAGACAAGTCTGTGAGGAATATTAAGCTTTGTAAGAGCAGAATCCATAGACAATCCCTGATGCTGATTCACCAGAAAATCGTTATTTCCCTGAAACAGTAAAGTAGGCACATTGGATATGTTGGCAATCGGGCTGGCTTCTTTAAACGCAGCAGCAACATTTTTACGGTCAAACTTTGTTCCTACCACCTTCTGGAAAGTAGGAGAAGTATATTTTGAATAAAATGAATTCAGATATTCCGGACTGTAAAAATCGGTAGGCCCGCTCAGGGAAATAATCTTCCTGATCTGTTCCGGATGCCGGTATCCGTAAAGAAGAGCAAGGTGGCCGCCGGCACTTTCTCCCAGAATAATATAATTGTCGGGCTGAAGTTCTGCTTTTCCGGCCAGAGAATTAAATTTTTCAATAGCAAGGCCAATATCTTCCAGCTGCTGTTTATAAGTGATTTTTTTCCGCTTTGAAACCAGCCGGTAGTTCATGTTGACACTCGGAATCTGATGAGTAAAAAGCATTTTCTGAATCTGGATCATGTGTTCTTTTTTCCCGAGAGTCCATGCGCCGCCGTGCACGATCAGGACAACGGGAGTGTCTTCCGGATAATCCTTAGGAAGAAAAACGTCCATTTTCTGTCTTTTATGTTCGCCATACTTCAGATTGTATATTTTCTGCTGGCCGTCCTGACCTACCCAAACCCTGAATCTTGTATTGCAGGACTGCAGCAGGAAGCTGAGACATCCTACAACAAAAAAATGGTATCTGAGGATAAGCTTTTTCATTACTTAAATTTACGGAATTTTTCGGATTTCGTGATGTGGGTTTCGGGGTGCGAGTTGCGGGATGCGAGGTTTGTGATTCGACTAGTTTTGATTGGTTCTTTAAATTCAAAATTCACAATTCAAAATCCAGAATTCACTTATTGACCATTCACTTGCGAATCAAAATCCACCATTCTGCCGCCTTAAAGTTTTTCCGCTGTTTTTGATGAAAGTCCTTTTTTTATCGAGATAGCATCCTTTTCACCTTTTGTAAAGATAAATGTAATTTCCGAATCATCATCCTGAAGGAAAAATGAGTTCTCTTTTTCAGCCAGCATTTTGACTTTAGGCTCGTTGCCGTTCTGAAGAAAAAGCTGTCCGTTTTCATAAAGCACATGGATAATACTATCATCAGATAGTTTGTAATTTCCAACATATTTCTGAAGTAGGGAAGGCTCCAGTGTGATTTCCTTTTTTGGCTTTGGAAGATCATAAGGCTGATCTAAAAGGGCTGCTAAAATAGTGTTGCCCGCTTTTTCAAGCTTTTTGCTTGTGATATTGTTAAGCAGAATAATGCAGATGTCATCATCAGGAAGCATGGCAAAATAGCTGGTAGCTCCTTCAATATTTCCTCCGTGATTAATCAGCTTTTTACCAAAAAGATCATCAATAAACCAGCCGTATCCATAGCCGCTTAGAAATGGAGTGGTCGCCTTTTTAAAACTTTCCTTAGAAACTATTTTGTAATCTCTGAGTCCCTGATAATATTTGTACAGATCTTCAGCTGTACTGTAAATCTGTCCTGCAGGGCCTGTAAGTTCCGGATTCCATATTTCGGTTTTTTCCTGCTTTGTTTTGGAAAGATAGTCATAAGGGACCGTTTTGTCCGGACTTTTCAGTTTCGGATAATCAAATCCGGTGTGATTCATTTTTAAAGAATTTAAAATTATTTTTCTTACAGCATCCTCATATGACAAGCCTGTAACTTTTTCGATGATTATTCCTAAAAGAATGTAGCCGGAATTAGTATAGGAGAACTGGGTTCCGGGTTCGAAATCTAAAGGTTCATTTTTAAAAAAGGAAATATTCATATCCTTGGAAATACTTTGCCCGGTATGAAGAAGGCGGAAATATTCCTTATTCCGGAGGGCTTCATAAATTCCGGAAGTGTGGGTAAGAAGATGTTCAATGGTGATATCATTTCCCCTCGGATAGTCTGGAATAAATTTAGAAACAGGATCTTTTACAGAAAGTTTCCCTTCTTCATCGAGTTTTACAATAGTTAATGCAGTAAAAGACTTGGTTAAAGAAGCAATCTGATAAACACCGCTGTTCCGGTTTGGAATATGTTTTTCAGCATTCTGCCATCCGTAAGACTTTTCGAAGATGGTTGTATGGTCGTGTATCAGGGCTGTTCCGTTGAATTTGTTGATAGCCTGGTAAGCCTGTATAATATTCTCAATAGCCTTCCTCTTTGTTTCCAGCTTTTTTCCATTGATTTCTGTTTTAAGTTGAGCCTTTAAAGGAGAACAGAATATACTGAGTATAAAAGTTATGTAACTCAGGAAAAGAAGGTTATTTTTATGGCGCATGATATCTTGTTTAAAAAACAGGTTAAAAATAAGCAGACTTTTGCTCAGGTAAGCAGTTTATCATCAGAAATATTTAAATTTAATATTCAGAAACAAATAAAAATAGATTTTAATAATTATTTTTGCGGGACTTAACATATATTAAAAAAATATTAAAATAATATGGCATCTGGTTTTTTTGCGATTTTGGATGATATTGCAGCGCTGATGGATGATGTAGCGGTTACAAGTAAAATAGCTACACAGAGAACAGCAGGTATTCTGGGCGATGACCTGGCGGTGAATGCGGAGAAAGCTACAGGTTTTCTTTCTTCACGGGAAATCCCGGTTTTGTGGGCCATTACAAAAGGTTCCTTTATCAATAAACTCATTATTCTTCCGGTTGTATTCCTTCTCAACTGGCTCTATGCTCCGGCCATTAACTACGTGTTGATTCTGGGAGGACTCTATCTGGCGTTTGAAGGTGTTGAAAAAATCATAGAATTTCTTTTTCACCGGGACAAAAAAGGCCACGAAGTGGTAGAAGAAATTGTAGAAGACGAAAAAAGTGATGAAGAAATAGAAAAAGCAAAGATAAAATCCGCTATTACCACAGATTTTATTTTATCTGTAGAGATCGTCATTATTGCTTTGGGAACGGTTTTGGAAGAAAGTCATCCTTTCATTACTCAGATTTTGGTTACCAGTCTGGTTGCTTTTATAGCGACTGTAGGAGTGTACGGAATTGTTGCTTTGATCGTGAGAATGGACGATGCAGGATTCAAATTAATCAAAAAAAGTAATGACAAAGGCTTCTTCAGCAAGCTTGGACACTTTTTGGTAAAAGCTTTACCTGTTGTTATTAAAGCGTTGGGAGTGATAGGGACTATTGCTTTGATCATGGTAGCTGGCGGTATTTTTGCCCATAGAGTAGAATTTCTACACCATGTTTTACCTTCCTGGTCTTCAAATGAGTTGCTTACTATCTTAAAAGAAATTATTCTGGGACTTGTAGGAGGCTTGTTTGCTGTGGCACTTTTTACGATTGGAAAAGGGGCTGTTTCTCTAGTAAAGAAGAAATAGAAATCTGATTATAATAAACGTCTCGGGGCGGCTTCGTAGAAGCCGCCCCGATGTATTTAACACAAAAAAGAGGCTAACAAAAGCCTCTTTTTTTAATATTTTAGTTGAATAAATCTTTCACTTTATCAAAAAAAGTTTTTTCCTTTCCGGAAGGTTCTGCAACCATTTCTCCGCTGGACATCTGCTTCTCGAAGAAATCTTTCTGATCCTTCGTCAGCTTTTGTGGAGTCCATACATTGATGTGAATAAACATATCGCCTTTACCATAGCTGTCGATACTTGGAAGCCCTTTTCCGGCTAATCTGAGAATCTTTCCGGATTGTGTACCCGGATCAACCGTGATTTTTACTTTACCACCTACCGTAGGAACTTCTTTCTTCGTTCCTAAAGCTGCTTCAGCAAAAGAAACATATAATTCCTGATGAAGATTATCACCTTCTCTCTTGATCGTTTTATCTACTTCCTCTTCAATGATCACCAATAAGTCTCCCGGAACACCTCCGAATGGAGCATCGTTACCTTTTCCTCTTACATTAAGCTGGATACCGTCTCTTGCACCTGCCGGAATATTAATTGAGATTTCTTCCTCGTCTTTTATCAGTCCCTGTGCATTGGCTCCTGCAGGAATTTTATCAGCTACTTTCCCGATTCCCTGGCAGGTTCCGCAGGTAGTCTGCGTCTGCATCTGGCCAAACATCGTGTTCATTACTTTAAGCTGAACTCCTGAACCGTTACAGGTAGGACAGGTTTTTGAAGTGGCTCCTTCAGCCGTCTTCATTTTTTTTACTTTGATGGTTTTCTGTGTCCCGTTCACCATTTCTTCAAGGTTCAGTTTGATTCTGATCCTTAAATTGGAACCTTTCACCTGCTGGCGTCCTCCGCCTCCTCCGCCAAAGCCACCGAAACCTCCGCCGAAAATATCTCCAAACTGGCTGAAAATATCTTCCATATTCATACCTCCTCCTCCGAAGCCTCCTCCTCCGAAGCCACCATTACCGCCCATTCCGGCATGACCGAACTGATCGTATCGTGCACGCTTCTGGTCGTCGCTCAGTACTTCGTAAGCTTCTGCAGCTTCTTTAAATTTTTCTTCAGCCTCCTTGTCTCCTGGATTTTTATCCGGGTGATATTTGATGGCCATTTTTCGGTATGATTTCTTTATCTCGTCGGCCGATGCAGATTTACTGATCTCAAGAACCTCGTAATAATCTCTTTTTGACATATTCTTATAATTGATTATTGATAAATGATAATTGATGCCTATTGCTTATGGTTTAAAACCCGCTGTCAGTCAATTATCTATCACCATTTATCATTTATTTACTTTTAGTTTCCTGTTACTACTTTTGCAAAACGGATCACCTTATCACTCAAAGTATATCCTGTTTCAATAACATCCACGATTTTGCCTTTTAGATCTTCCGATGGTGCAGGAATCTGAGTAATTGCCTCATGGAAATCTACATTAAAAGTATCTCCGGCATTTACTTCCATTGCTTTTAAGCCTTTTTCGGTAAGTTTGTTTTTAAACTTCTGATAGATCAGTTCTACCCCCTGAAGATCAGATGGATTTCCGTTTTTAGCAATCTCTTTAAGAGCTCTTTCAAAATCATCTAAAACTCCCAGCATAGATACCATCATATCCTGATTGGCATACTGGAAGAATTCCATCTTCTCTTTTGACGTTCTTTTTTTATAGTTTTCGAATTCTGCATATAATCTGACGTAACGGTCTTTCTCTTCTGCCAAAAGTTCCTCTGCAGAAGGGGTAGCTGTCACATTGTCTTCAGATACTGCTTCGTTCTGAATATTGTTTTCTTGCTGATTATTGACGCTTTCTTCCTTAATATCCTGATTTTCCATAATTCAATATTTATTTAAATAGTTGTTTGACAAAGAGCCTGCCAAATACAAAATATGGACATTAAGGCAGAAAAAAGAAGCAGAGAATGCGTTGGGAATGGTCAATTTTGCCTCACAAGTGAATGATGAATTATTGGATACGAAAAATTTACAGCTGATGATTCAGCATTCAAAAGCGGATTGTGAAAGGTCAATTTTTGCTTCGCAAGTGAATGGTGAATTATTGGATACGAAAAATTTACAGCTGATGATTCAGCATTCAATAACAGATTGTGAATGGTCAATTTTTGCCTCGCAAATGAATGGTGAATTATCAGAGCTGAGAAATTCACTATTCACTATTCACTATTCACTTTTCATTATTCATTATTCATTATTCCCTATCCCGTAAATGTCTGATAAAGCAGATACACATTTAAAACAATAATCACTACAGAAATAATCCAGACGCAGACTTTTAAGAAAGGTTTATTCACGAATTCTCCCATTTTGGCCTTGTCATTAGTAAACATAACCAATGGAACCACTGCAAAGCTAAGCTGCATGGATAAGATAACCTGACTTAAAACCAACAAATCAGTAGTTCCCTGTTCACCATAAATAATGGCTACTATCAGCGCAGGAATTACGGCAATCAGTCTTGTAATAAGCCTTCTCAGCCAGGGTTTTAAACGGATATTCAAAAAGCCCTCCATTACGATTTGCCCAGCAAGTGTGCCGGTGAGTGTTGAATTCTGTCCTGATGCCAGCAAAGCAATCGCAAAAGCAATACTTGCCATAGAAGCTCCCAGGATTGGGGTCAACATTTTATAAGCATCGTGAATATCTGCTACATGCTTATTTCCGGTAGTATGGAAGGTGGCAGCCGCTAGGATAAGAATAGCTGCATTGATAAAGAAAGCCAGCATCAATGAAACAGTGCTGTCCAGAGTAGCAAATTTGATAGCTTCTTTTTTTCCTTCACGGTCACGGGGATAATCTCTTGTCTGAACGATACTGCTGTGCAGATATAGATTATGAGGCATTACAGTAGCTCCTAAAATCCCGATAGCGATATACAGCATGGCCGGATTTTGAATGATTTCTTTTTGAGGAACCAATCCCCCTAAAATCTCATTGAAAGCAGGCTGCGAAATGACAATTTCATAGATAAAACAGGCCAGAATGATAAATATAAGTCCGCCCACAATACTTTCTATCCATCGGAAACCTTTGGCCTGAAGTAAAAGAATAATCAAAACATCTACAGTTGTGATTACAATTCCCCAGGTAAGCGGAATATGAAAGAGAAGATTTAAAGCAATGGCAGAACCTATCACCTCTGCGAGATCACAGGCGGCGATGGCTATTTCACAAAATACCCACAGAATAAAATTGGTGGTAGGACTGAAGTGATCACGACAGGCCTGTGCAAGATCTCTTTCCGCAACAACTCCCAGTTTTACGGAAAGATGCTGCAAAACCATTGCGAAAATGTTTGAAATTAAAATAACCGAAAGAAGGGTATACCCGAATTGAGCACCCCCTGCAATATCAGTTGCCCAGTTTCCGGGATCCATATATCCTACGGCAATCATCAGTCCCGGGCCGGCAAAAGCAAGATATTTTCTCCAGAAATTAGCTTTTCGTGGGACTTTTATAGAGGAATAAACCTCTGATAATGAGTGGGAAGTTTTATCTTTACGCCAGGCGTTATTGGTATTGAAATTCATAAATGTTAGAAATGACTAACAAATTTACTTAAATAAATATAAATACGAAAGTCCAGTCCAAAAAAAATCCCGAAAATCAATTTTCGGGATCTTATTTTTAGTGATTCTAAACGATTATTTTGCAAATCTCACTGCCATTTTTCTGTCTGCAGCTCTTTCCGCATCAGAAGCTTTGGCATCTACTTTAGCATATTTACTTCCGTAACCTTCTGCTTCAAGAACCTGGGCTCCAACTCCGGCCTTAGCTAAAGCTGCTTTAATAAATTCAGCTCTTGCTTTGGATAATTTTACGTTAGAAGCTTCGTTACCTGTTTTGTCAGTATACCCTCCAATTTTAATTTTTGCATCCGGGAATGCTTTTAAGATGGCTACCAAATTATCAAGCTGTCCCTGAGAACCTGCTTCCAGATCAGTAGAACTTCCCATTTTGAAGTTTACATGGTCAAAATCATACCACTTATCTTTTAATGCAGCATCATCAGCAGCATTTTTATAATTTCCTGATTTCAGGAAGGTAATCATCTGATCTTCCATACCTCCTTTATAGCCTTTCAGCATTACACCGTTAAGATCAATGTTTTCATCTGTCTTAGCAGCTGGTGCTGTAGTAGACGCAGAAGTGTCTGTTGGAGTTGCCACAGCAGCCGAATCTACTTTTGAAGCTGTAGAATCAGTGGTGGTTGTAGTGGTAGTGGTTTGCTTTTTCTCGCACTGCTTCCATAAGAAATAAGCAGCGGCAATTAAAAGTAAAAGCGGAAGCAACCATTTCCAGATTGAACCTCCGCCTTCATTATTGTTATTTCTGTCAGGATTTGTTCCTGCAGCTGTAGTACTTCTCGTTACTTCAATTTTCGGCTCTTCAGGCTTTGGTGCTGCTTCTGCATGAGAAGAGCTTCCTCCAAACCAGCTTCCCAGGTTAAGGGATGCCAAAGAAAGACCTGCAGGCAGTAGTGAAGAAACAATTCCTTTTTGCTCACCCAACAGGCTTGAAATACCTGATTTGTCTAAATTGTTATCAGTAGCATATTTTCCGATAGAACCTACCGTAGCTCCTGTTACCAAATTAAGCAGCGAACTTGAAGAATTATTACTGATACCTGCATAAGTAGCAATAGCATTTACAATTCCGCTGATTTTGTCTCCAAAAATAGAGGTAAGCAAAGTGGATATTACAGGGTTGCTGGATGATCCCCCTAATAAATTTCCTAAAATTCCGCTAGATGAAGCATTGGTAATTGCATCCAAAACTCCAGGATTATCAGAATTATTTGCCAGTCCCCCTACCACAGCAGGAAGGATACCTCCGATTGCTTTTGAAATACCGGATTCACTTTCTCCAAATTGTGAAGCTGCTTGTGAAACCAAAGCGGGACCTAGCTGTCCTTTAATTAAATCAATGACATTTAAAGACATAATAAATTATTTTTTTAGATTAATGTTGAATAAATTTAAACAAAAATCTGTCCAAAAGTCACTTTTTTTTGAATATTTATTTAATTTCCTGCCAGGTTTTTGAATTTCAATAAAAAAAATTAATAGGCTTTTGCGAATAATACACGTCTTTTAGACGGTTTTCCACTTACCATAGAAATTCCTTCTTCAATATCGTCATCTAAAGGAATACATCGGATTGTTGCTTTTGTTTCGTCCTTGATCTGTTCTTCTTCTTCAGCTGTTCCGTCCCAGTGTGCATAAATGAAGCCTCCTTTTTCTTCCAGAACTTTCTTGAACTCTTCATAAGTATCCACTCTGGTGATATTGTCTTTTCTGAAATTGAATGCTTTTTCGTAGATCTCTTTCTGAATAGTCTGCAATAATTCTTCAATATAAACATCCACTCCTTCGATAGAACGAACTTCTTTTGTTAAATTATCTCTCCTTGCAATTTCCACAGACTTGTTCTCAATATCTCTTGGTCCCATTGCAATTCTTACAGGTACACCTTTTAATTCGTATTCTGCAAACTTCCAACCCGGTTTGTTATGCGTATCGTCATCAAACTTTACAGAGATGCCTTTTGCTTTTAATTTAGCCACAATATCCAATGCTGCTTCGCTGATCTGAGCCAATTGCTCTTCCCCTTTAAAGATAGGAACAATCACTACCTGAATTGGCGCAAGGGTAGGAGGAAGTACCAGCCCTAAATCATCGGAATGGGTCATAATCAAAGCACCCATCAGACGGGTAGAAGTTCCCCATGATGTTGCCCATGCATGTTCGATTTTACCTTCTTTGTTGGTGAATTTCACATCAAAAGCTTTCGCGAAATTCTGACCTAAGAAGTGAGAAGTTCCTGCCTGAAGAGCTTTTCCATCCTGCATCAATGCTTCAATACAGTAGGTTTCATCTGCTCCCGCAAATCTTTCAGATGGAGTCTTTAATCCTTTAATAACAGGGATCGCCATGAATTTTTCTGCAAAATCTGCATATACGTCATTCATTTTCTCAGCTTCCTCTATTGCTTCATCTTTTGTAGCATGTGCGGTATGTCCTTCCTGCCATAAGAATTCTGCAGTTCTCAGGAACAGACGGGTTCTCATTTCCCAACGAACAACGTTCGCCCATTGGTTGATCAGGATAGGAAGATCTCTGTAAGACTGAATCCAGTTTTTGTAAGTATTCCAGATAATGGCTTCAGAAGTAGGGCGTACAATAAGCTCTTCTTCCAGTTTTGCATCCGGATCTACAATCAGTTTGTGTGGATTGTCCGGATCGGTTTTTAATCTATAATGGGTAACTACTGCACATTCTTTGGCAAAACCTTCTGCATTTTTTTCTTCTGCCTCAAACAGACTTTTGGGCACAAAAAGCGGGAAATAAGCATTCACGTGACCTGTTTCTTTGAATCTTTTATCCATTTCATCACGCATTTTTTCCCAGATTGCATAGCCGTATGGTTTGATCACCATGCATCCTCGCACTCCAGAGTTTTCAGCTAAATCAGCTTTTACAACCAACTCATTATACCATTTGCTGTAATCTTCGCTTCTTGAGGTTAATTTTGCCATTATTTTTTAAAATTTTTTTAACTTTTGTACATTATTGTAATCTAAAAATAAAAATCTATTTTTGATAGATTTATTTACCAGTGTTTTGGTACATTTTTGGTACAGATTGCAAATATAATTTAAATTAAAAATTTTTACGTTATCATGAAAAGAAATATACATAAAAATTTGCTCGGTCTGTTAAAGTCCAAAGGGATTTTAGCAATATCAGGCGGATTGCTGCTTGTGTCCTGTGGTGCTCAAATGGGAGGGTACACGGAGACCGACGGGGTGTACTATGACCCCAATAAAGATACGCTGCCAGAAGGAGTGATCATCAACAATGGCGGAAACAGAGTGGGTGAAAATTATGATTATTACCAAGATTCTAACGTCATCGAAAACGCTCAGGCCAATTCCAGAGAACAGGACAACAGATATAACACATGGAGCGATAACAACTGGAATAGCAATGCTACAGATTCAGATTGGGGCGCTTTTGCCGGATCTCAAACCAACTATTACGATAATTCCTGGGGATCTCCGTGGGGATGGTATGGTGGTTATAGCCCTTATTGGGGTTGGGGTATGAACCGTGGCTGGGGCTGGGGTATGGGATTATCCTGGGGCTGGGGCGGCTCATTCGGTTGGGGTGGTTCTTTCGGCTGGGGCTGGGGAGGCTCTATGGGCTGGGGTAACCCTTACTGGGGATACGGATATTCTCCTTATTGGGGCGGATATTATGACCCGTTCTGGGGTGGCGGTTACGGTAACCCATATTGGGGCTGGAACGGTGGCTACTGGGGTAACGGCTACAGACCTATGTACAGAAGAAGTGGTGGCGGTGCATTCAGTAATCCTGGGTTAACCAATGCAGTGTACAGAACCAATACCTATAATGGCGGTTTCAGAAACAGCAATACTAACGGTTTCAACAACTCATCTAATAACGGTGGCTTCAGAAGCGGCAGTACAAACGGAGGTTTCAGAAACAGCACAAATGGCGGTTTCAGAAACGGAAGTTCAAATAACAACGGAGGATTCAGACAGGGAAATACGAATGGCGGATACAGAAATCCACAGTCAGGAGGTTTCCGTAATTCAAATTCTCAGCCAAGACCTAATTATAATACACAGCCAAGCTATAATAATAACAACAACGGAGGATTCAGATCCAATGATGGCGGTGGTTTCAGATCAAGCGGAGGTTCTTCCGGTGGTGGTTTTAGAGGCGGCGGTTCTTCCGGTGGCGGTGGCGGCTTCAGATCTGGCGGCGGCGGAGGCGGCGGCTTCAGAGGTGGCAGATAATTTCAAACTTAATAACTATTTAAAAAAATAATGTTAAAAAAATCTTTAGTATTAATGAGTGTTTCTGCAGCATTCTATGCGCAGGCTCAGGATGTTTCTATATTGAGAAATACTGCAGATGTTTATTCCAGTACTCCTATGGTGGGTTCGTCAAAGTTTAATGCAATGGCAGGAGCTAACGGAGCATTAGGAGGTGATGCCAATTCTCTGCTTACGAACCCCGCAGGTTTAGGAGTTGCTATTTCCGGAGAGGTTTCCGGGACTCTGTCTATCGCAGGAAATAAAAATAAAAGTACCTGGGCAGGGTCTACCATAGATTACAGTAAAACGACTACAGATCTTGGGAATATAGGGGCTGTAATGTCTTTTCCTCTGATGACTGAAACAGGATGGAAGTTTATTAATATCGGAATCAACTATTCCAATCAATCATTGGATAATTATGTAGAGTCTCCCGGAAGCAATGATGTCATCAAGGATTTTTCTGATGGTAAAAGTGCTTCATTTGCAGGACATGCCTATAACAGATATGGAAATCTTTCAAAAACAAGTTTCGGGGTAGGAGCTAATTATAACCATAACTTATATATCGGTGCCGGTTTGAACTTTTTCAACGCATCTATTGATCAGTATGATACAGCAGCTTTCAAATCACTGGCGGACGGTTCTATGGAATACTTCGACAGACAGAATACGCCTATGTTTGAAAGATCTTCAGGTTTTTCAGCCACAGTGGGGGTAATCGGAAAGCTAAGTCCTAATTTCAGAATCGGGGGAGCTATTGAAACTCCTACGTTCTGGCGTATAGACAGAGATTACAGATTTTATAACGACCCTGAATTCGGTGACGGGACAGCTTCAGAGTCCAGAGATCTTACAACGCCGCTTAAAGCAACTGTAAGTGCTGCTTTTGTTGCCAGCAAAAACTTCTCTTTGAATGTTGACTATACTTTAGGATTAACAAGACCTAAATATCAGGTGGTAACAGGTACCGAAAGTGACCTGAACAGCTTCTTCAAAGACAATTATAAGAATTTGTCAGAAGTAAGAGTGGGAGCTGAGTACAGAGTAAAGCAGTTCAGACTGAGAGGAGGATACTCTTTCACATCCAATCCGTTCGATGCTTTGACTGTGAGCCAGGTAAATCCGGATGCTTCTACTTCCGACAATTCATACAGCAATATGATGCTTAACAGCAGAAATCTGGCTTCTTTCGGTTTAGGATATGATTTCAAATCCTTTTATATAGATGCATCTTATCAGTATGTAACATCTAAATACAGCAATCCTTTCCTAAGAGGAATTGAAACTGGAAACCCTGCTACTGACACTGCTTATTATTCTGATAACAGAATTATGTCATCAGATTACTTTGCTGTTTCAGAGGTGAAAAATAACAGAAATAACTTCTTTATTACATTCGGCTGGAAATTCTAATTCCAGATTGTGTAATGAGTGATTAAATTGAGGCTCCGGATCGGTAAGATCCGGAGCTTCTTATTTATAAATGTCTAATCCGGGTTTTGTGTGAGATTAGGCTGGATCTGAATCTGTTGTTCAGGAATGTATTCTACAATCCGGTTATGAGTATATGGGATAGTATAGAAAACATTGCTGCCATTGAGATGAGAGCCCGGATACTGCCGGTTCATTTCTAATTTGTTTCTGTAAACATCATATTTTCTGTGCGCTTCGAAAGCCAGTTCAAGCCTTCTTTCCTGAAGAGTTATTTCTAAAGCAGTCTGTCCCGCCGGCACAGCAGTATACGTTGGAATTCCTGCCCTTGTACGGATGGTGTTGATATCAGCCAGTGCAGAGGTGGCATTTCCCTTTTTCGCATAAGCTTCAGCTCTGTTGAGGTATATTTCGGCCAGTCTGGTGACTACAGGAGACCATAAATGCGGAACTCCTTCCTGAAGCGAACATTTTAAAATATAAAACTTGGGATAGCCGTTTCTTTTATCCATGTCTTTGTCAAGTTCAACATAGACTTTAGCATTATTTGAATTGATAAAATAATAACTGGTCTTATTGGGTGTCACCTCAGACTGTACCTGATAATTCACGTTATTCATCGTAAAATAGGTATTTCCGCCCTGCTGAAAAGTTTTCTGGAAAACATAATTGTAAGAGGCCCCTCCTGAAGAATTGGTTCCCTGCTGAACCCAATAGGCAACCGGAGTGGCCGGATCAGTATATTTAGGAGAAATAAATTTTACTCTTGCATCCTGAGGATTCTGATTGATCAAATCGAGGTAGGAGGAAGAAGCATACATTTCACCCCAGCCTACATTCTGGATATTGGCATACATAGAACCTATTGTATACCACCCATCGCTGTAATCACCATCTTTATTGTATTTAAAAGCAAAAATAGTTTCCGTGTTGTTTTCAGGCTTTTTGGTGGCATAAGAAGGAAGCTCTGCTCTCGATAGCAAAGCATATTTTCCGGAATTGATTACTTTATCTGCATATTCAATCGTCTTGTCATTGTTTTCCATATAAAGATATACCCTGGAAAGTAAAGCCTGAGCAGCCTGTTTTGAAGCATAGATATTGCTTTTGTCCACAGTCATTAACTGTTCTGCTTTTAAAAGATCGCTTACTACCTGATCATAGATTTGTCCTACAGTTGCTCTGGCAGGTAAATCATTAACATCATCTGAAGTTTTCAAAGGAACACCGGGATTTCCTGCACCTTGATTATAGGGTCTTCCAAATACATTCACCATAGAAAAGTAAACATAGGCCCGAAGAAAATAATTTTCCCCGATCAGTTGGTCTGTTTCAGCATCTTTCCCTTCCGTAACTCTGGAAATAATCCGGTTACAGCCTATAATTGCTTTATAGCCGGAATTCCATATGGTATTTGATCGGCCGTTGTTTTTAATACTTCTATAATTGTAGTAGTAAAAAAAGGCATCGGTTGTTGTACCGCTGATATCAATATTATCACCACCATATTCGCCGATTCTGTAAAGATTGTTGAAAAAACCGCCTCCTTCAGCATCTCCTTTTAGCAAAGCATAGTTTCCATAAGTGATGGTTTGTAACCCGGCAGGATCTTCCAATACGGTTTCTGATTCTTTGGAATCATAGGGTGAACGGTCTATATTGCATGCTGTCAGCAATAATAATAGAAATGGTATTGTTATTTTTTTCATACTAATTTAATTTTTAAAAAGAAAAGTTGAATCCTACAGAGAATCGTCTTGGATTTGGGTAAATAGCTCCTGCTGTACCGGAATAGGATGTGGTAACAGAAGGATCGGCTGCTCCCACTTCAGGATCAACTCCTGAGAATTTGGTGATGGTAAATAGATTTTCACCCATAATAAAGATTCCCGCAGACCTGACTTTTAGCTTTTCGGTTAAAGATGCCGGGAAATTATATCCCAGTCTTAAAGATCTCAGCTTAACGTAGCTTGCATCTTCCAAATATCGGGATGATGGTTTGTTGGTTAAATTACTGTTGTTGAATACCGCTACAGGATGCGTGGCTATATCTCCCGGTTTTTCCCATCGGGTCCAGCCGTCCTGTAGTGCCATCTGGTTATAATAAGGGTAAGCACCGTCCGAATCAAATAATTCTCTGTAACTGTTGTAGATTTGCCCGCCCTGTGAGAAGTAAAGATTGGCATTGAGATAGAAGTTTTTAATACTCAGATTAGTATTTATGGCTCCATAATAATCCGGAGTGGAAGAGCCTACAACCTGCACCGTTGCCTGATTATAGTTGGAGGTGGTACCGGTAGTTCCATCTGCTTTGATCACTTCCCATTGTCCCAGACCATTATTGGGATCAACTCCCAGCCATTTTCTCATATAGAAAGAGTTTACGTCATATCCGGGTATCGCCACATGGTTATTAGCCAATACCTGTGTTGCATTATTTCTGGTCGAAAGAATTTTGTTTTTATAGGTACTGATATTGAAACCTACATCCCAGCTTACATTTTGGGATTTAATCACCATATAATTCGCAGCGAACTCCCAGCCTTTATTCTGTACGTCTCCAATGTTTACATACTGCCTGTCCACACCGGTTAATGAAGGAAGAGGAATCCTGATGAGTAGATTTTTAGTTTTATTACTGAAATAATCGATGTTTAAACCTAATCTGTTGTTGAATAATTTAAGATCCGTTCCTATATTGTTCTGGTAAATAGACTCCCAGGTAAGGTTGGAATTTCCCAGCTGGCTCCATGTAGCTCCAATCTGCCCGTCGTACACCTGAGTCAGCTCATACAAATCCTGCCATCCGTAATTGGGGCTCGGTGTATTTCCTACCAGACCGCGGCTGGCTCTCAGTTTCCATTCGTTTACAGGTTTTACATTGAAGAATTTTTCTTTATGAATGTTCCATCCTGCACTGTAAGAATAAAATAATCCGTTTCGCTGGTTGGCACCAAATGCCGATGAAGATTCAGTTCTGATAGATCCCTGAACAAAATATTTTTTATCAAATATGTATTCAGCGTTAAAAAGAAATGCATTGTAGGCCCTGTCGGATTTTACTCCTCTCGGCTTCCTTCCTGTGGCAGCTCCCGTATTAAAGATCGCAGTTCCCGGTACTATACCATATACGCCGGCATCGGAAGATTTATAATACCGGTCACTATATTCATAGGCTGCAAGTGCATTCACATTGTGATTCCCAAAATCCTTGTCGAATCTCAACATCTGATTAAAAAACTTGCTGATGTCTTTCAGGTAAGACTCTGTTAATTCCCCCTTATTACTGAACCCGGAAATAGATCTGGGATCAGTATAATACATGTCATCATAGTTTTTGTAAGTGACGCTGTTGGTGGTGATAAATTTAAGATAATCTGTAAATTTTATTTCTGCATCAAGGTTTCCGATCAGGTCCAGCTGATTGCTTTTTCCGTAATTCCATTGAAGATCATACAGGTAATTGCTGCGGTCTCTTCCATACCATGTTCCTGTGTAGAATTCATCCAGACGGACCAGATTTCCACTGGCATCTCTCGGATTGTCCCACGGCATATTGAGGTACATTTGGTAAAGTGATTCCTGCCTGTCTTTTCCTGTGGTATAGGATAAACTTACCTTAGGTTTTATAATAAGCCACGGTTTTACCGTTTGTTCATGGTTGATCCTAAAAGATAACCTGTTAAAATCATATCCCTTCACACTTCCGCTTTCATTATAATAATTTCCGGAAATAAAAGTTTTCGAATTCTGTGAACCTCCGCTGAAATCAATGGTGTAGTTTTGAGCTACTCCGGTTTGTGTACCATTTTTAAGCCAGTTGTAGCCATCGTTTCTAAGGTTTTCGGGAATAGATGGAGCTCCTTTCAGAGACGTGAAATAATCATACATCTGCGTCCCGTTCATCAGCTTAAAACGTCCATTGGTAAAGGTGTTGAAAGACGTATTCGTGGAAACATTAAGAGCGCTTTTTCCTGAGCTTCCCGCCTTTGTGAAGACCTGTACAATACCGTTGGCACCTCTTGATCCGTATAAGGCTGTAGAAGTGGCGTCTTTCAGAATGTTGATGCTTTCAATCTGACTGGGATCCAGGTTGGGAGTTCCGTTCATCACCACACCGTCTACAACCCAAAGCGCTTCACTTGGACCATTGATGGTGGAATTTCCTCTGATTTTTACCGTAGGAACTGAGCCAGGAGCACCTCCGCCAAGTGTCACCTGTACACCGGCAGCTTTACCTTGCAGTAAGTTGGCTACAGTGGGCGTATTGGAATCTTTTAATTTTTTTTCTGATATCACGGAAACCGCAGCGGTGAGACTGGATCGCTTTTGGGTTTTGTATCCTACTATCACCACATCTTCAATTTCTTTGGTCTGTAAAGAATCTTTTTCTTTGGTGTTCTGGGCGGATAAAAATCCGGATAGGAGTAAGAACAGGACTGCTTTTGAGAGGTCTTGATTTTTTTTCATATATCACGATTGGTTGAGTAACGAATATACAAAAAACTAAAAACGGAGTAGTTTTATTTTATTAAAAGATGTTAAAATTTTAATTTAAACGTATTTTTTAATGTAAGATATTAAATAAAAGGCAGAGATAAAATGATGATTTTAAATAATTTTTAAAATTATCTATTTGATTTTCTTCTAATTAATGTATATGATTGATATTTTTAAAATGATGAAAATAGATATAAAGCTCCTGTCATCTATCAACAAGAACGAAAAATTTCCGGATAGATATCCGGAAAGCTTCGATTTATTGATGACCGATGTTTTTTATAATAAAACTTGTGAAACTTTTTAGCAGGATATTAAAAGTATAAAATAAGCCTGCTACACTCATTTTAAGCTTAATCACAAAAGAGACAAAAGTTATTTGCACAGATGTTAGCTATGATGGAAGTTCACATAAACCTTTAAAAATCACTAAAGTGTTTAAAATAAAACTTTTATGACTTTTGTGGTTTAATAAAAAAGTTTAAGCAGCTTTATAATATGATCACGGATGGCTGTGGAAAAGATGCATCACCAAAGCCAAAGAAACACCTAAAATGACAAGCCCAATCTTTACCCAGTCGATATTATGGTTTTTATTGCTCTCAAAAATAATAACAGAAGATATATGCAGGAAAATCCCGCCTACAATAGCCAGAAAATAAGGCTGAAGATCAGGATTGAAATAATTTCCAAGTAACATTCCCATCGGAGAAGCAAGGGCAAATAACGCAACGATCAGAAGGGAAGGATAAGGTGAAGCCTTCGATTCATTTTTCCTATTGAATAGAAAAGCCCCGAGAATAAATGAAATAGGAAGATTATGAAATACAATTCCCCAAAGATAAGGAGACAGTTGCTGATTGTCGTTGGCCAAAGGAATTCCTTCGATAAATGCATGAATAAATAGGCCGACCATCAGCGCCATAGGAAGAATATTATTCTCACTGTGATGGTGGAAATGGCCGTGTTCGAAACCTTTGGTTAAAGCTTCCAAGACCATCTGAAGAAGAACTCCCGCAATGACGAAAATCCCCAGATTGCCGGCTGCTTTGGAAGTATATACCTGTGGGAAAACTTCATTCAGACAGATTGTGATCAGGAATCCGGCACTTAGTACCAACAGATTTTTAGCCAGCTTTTCTTTTTTTCCGAAATGCTTGCCGAGAAATACTCCCGTAATAACGCTTAATATCAGTAAAACAACCGTTATCATGCTTTTTTCTTAAATAAATTGATACAGCGCGGGGAAACCTCACGGTTGAATTCATTCAGCTGATAATCGCCCCAGATGTTTATTCTTTCAAAACCGCAGTCGGCTGCATAAGAATGGATAGCCTCCAAAGTGTGAAGCTTTACTTTTTCAAAGAAATGAAAAGATTTTCCTTCTGTTTCAAAACGGATATCCTTGATGATATGTCTGCCTTCTATTTTTTTCAGAATCTTGAAATCAATGTCACCACGGGTTATTGTAGTTTCAGCGACTAAATTTTTTCTTACATATTCCTCATTCAGATAATCCAGAACAAAATATCCGCCCGGTTTTAAAACCTGATAAACCGATTGGAAAACTTTCTTGTCATCACTTTCATTATCAAAATATCCGAAGCTTGTGAACAAATTGAATACAGCGTCCATAGGATCGGCATCAATAGGATTTCGCATGTCATGAACATTGAAAAGAAGGGTTTGGTTTTCAAACTGCTTATCAAATTCAATGCTTTGTCTGGAAAGATCCAGTCCCAATACATCATAGCCCAGCTTGTTAAGAAATACCGAATGTCTTCCTTTTCCGCATGCCAGATCAATAATCTTGGATAAAGGTGGCAACTGAAGGTCTTCAGTAAGCTTTGTAATGAAATTTTCGGCTTCCGTATAGTCTCTGTTACTATAAAGAAGATGATAATAAGGTGTATCAAACCAAGATTCAAACCATTCCATAATGCAAAAATAACTAAATTTGTGCGGTTAAAAGCAAAGTATTTAAATATTGAAGGATCGAAAGATTCAATAGGGATCAAAACAAAACTCATAATCTTTTAATTTTTAAATCATTAAATCTTTTGACAAATATATATGGACACAGAAAATCTAAAGATTCAGATAAAGACATTCTTCGGACTGGAGCAGATTCTTGCTGAAGAAATCAAAAAATTGGGCGGAAAAAACGTTGAAATGAAAAATCGTGCAGTTAATTGCGAAGGCGACCTCGGTTTTCTTTATAAAATTAACTATTCAGCGAGAACAGCATTAAAAATTTTAATTCCTGTTTTTGAATTTAAAGCATTTAACCAACATCAGTTTTACAGTAAACTTTCCACTATTGCGTGGGAAGATTATTTGAATGTAGATCAGTCTTTCGCTATTGATTCTACGGTGAATTCCGAAACATTCAAACATTCTCAGTTTGTAACACTGAAGATGAAAGATGCTATCGTTGATTATTTTCAGGATAAATTCAAAAGACGCCCAAATGTAGAAACAAGAAATCCGGATATTAAATTCCACCTTCATATCGATAGGGAATTGGTAACTGTTTCTTTGGATTCTTCCGGAGATCCGCTGTTCAAAAGAGGGTACAGAAAAGAACAGGGAGAAGCGCCTATTAATGAAGTATTGGCAAGCGGAATGTTGCAATTGGCAGGCTGGGATGGAAAAGGTAATTTCCTGGATCCTATGTGCGGTTCCGGAACCCTTCTTGTGGAAGCAGCTATGATTGCGATGGACCTTCCGGCCCAGATTTTCAGAAGAGGATTTGCTTTCCAGAACTGGTCTAATTATGACGCCGATCTTTTTGCGAAGATCAAAGAAGTAAGAGTAAACCGCGTTAAAGAATTTACAGGAAAAATCGTAGGGTACGATATTGATGCCAGAATGCTGAACGCGGCCAGAATCAATGTTGAAGCTGCGGAAATGGAAGATGTGATTGAAGTGAAAAAACAGAACTTTTTCGAATCTAAAAAAGAGCTTTTCCCGCTGTTAATGGTTTTCAATCCGCCTTATGATGAGAGAATTTCTATTAATGATGATGATTTTTACAAGAAAATCGGGGATACTTTCAAAACAAACTATCCGAATACACTAGCCTGGCTGATCTCTTCTGATCTGGAGGCAGTGAAGAAAATAGGTCTTCGCCCTTCCAGAAAAATCAAACTTTTCAACGGAAAACTGGAAACGAGATTCCTGCAGTACGAAATGTACGAAGGGACCAAGAAGGTTCATAAAATTGAAAAAGAATAATAAGTTTTGTATAGAAGCCTTCCGTAACCGGGAGGTTTTTTTTGTGCCTAATTGTTAGTTAGGAAAGGGAGTCTAAAGATGGAAGATGGAAGTTATTGAAGAGTAAAATAACTAATGATATCTAATATGAACTTCCATCTTCCTGCTTCTCGCTTCCTTCTTTCAAAAGATTTTTATTCTTGCCTTAATCCCAAATATGCATGGTTAGGGATTAGTTGATAAAATAATAGCATATTTTGATAATTTAATATTAAATGTTTCAATTGGGCTTGTCTAAATTCGTTAAAACAACTAAATATTAACGATATGAAAAAGATAAGCCTAATGTCTTTACTGATTTTATTAATCAGTATTTCTATGATGATTTCGTGTAATTCTGAACGTTCAGATGATTCTGTCAATTCAAATGATGCCTCAGTATCCGTTAAAGGAGGAATGGCTTCAAAAGTGGCCGACTTTGGAAAGAAACCGCTTTCCATTATGTATGTTGAAGTCAATAATAATGATATCAGAGAAGTGGGCAAATATAAGCTGGCAGACGGAAAACAGCTTTTTGATGTTGCCATTATTTTTGCCGCCAATATCAATTACAATACTTCTACCCGGAAAGCCTATCTGCATTTTAATGATCAGGTGACCAATGTGCTGAGTAATAAAACCACATACATCAAACCTTTACAGGACAAAGGAATCAAGGTGATGCTGTCTATTCTTGGAAATCATCAGGGAGCTGGATTTGCAAACTTTCCAAGCCAGGCGGCTGCTAAAGATTTTGCACAGGAATTAGCCAATGCAGTCAATACCTATGGTTTAGACGGTATCGACTTTGATGATGAATATGCAAACTATGGAGCCAACGGAACTTCTCAGCCTAATCAGTCTTCATTTGTGTATCTTGTGACGGCACTTCGAGAGCTCCTTCCGAATAAAATCATTTCATTTTATAACATCGGTCCTTCAGCGAGTAATCTTTCTTATAATGGAGTGACTGTAGGATCTAAAGTAGACTATGCCTGGAACCCTTATTATAGCACTTATTCGGCTCCAAATATTCCGGGTCTGGATAGTGCCCATAAAGGAGCTGCGGCAGTAAATGTAAAACCTGGAACATCTACTTACACAAGTGCTTCTACGGTTACCAATTATGCACAGAGAACTAAAAATGACGGGTATGGCGTTTTCTTATATTATGATTTGGGATCTACCAACATAGCCTCTTATTTTTCAAATGCTACGAATGTATTATACGGACAAAGCACTGTCTATGGAAATTAATAGCTATTTGGAGATAGCCTGTTTTTCTTCTCTAATATAGAAGTCAGTAATGACCATTTTATGATTTTTGTTAAGGACAATTCTTTTTGGATTGTCCTTTTTTATGATGGATGAAGCTTTCTGTATGATTTCAGGAATCTTTATGATATTGAAACTATTTAAAAGTTAATTTATTTGAATAAGCTGTTAAACTGTTTGCGGGTTCATCAGCGAATAAGTAATTTTGAAAAATTTTCAATTTGAGACCTACTATTTCCATTGTTGTTGCTATTTTCAACCGAAAAGACGAGCTTTTTGAACTGCTGAATTCTTTGACTTTTCAGACAGACAAAGACTTTGAAATTATTATTGTAGACGATGGTTCTCTTATTGATCTAAAACCGACTATTCAGAATTTTGAAGGAATATTAGACATTAAATACTTCAAAAAAGATAATTCCGGACCGGGGCTCAGCAGAAATTACGGAGCGAAAAGAGCTCAGAATGAATGGCTGCTTTTTGTAGACAGTGACGTTATTGTCGAAAAGGATTATATAGAAAATATCAAGAAAGATATAGAAACCATTCCATGTGATGCGTTCGGAGGGGCGGATAAAGCCCATAAAGGTTTTAATCTGATGCAGAAAGCGATTTCTTATTCCATGACCTCAGTTTTTACAACCGGAGGAATCAGAGGAAGCAAGAAAGCGGTATCCAGATTTCAGCCGAGAAGTTTCAATATGGGTGTCAATAAAGCTGTTTTTGAAAAGGTAGGCGGTTTTTCCGAAATGAGAATCGGGGAAGATCCGGATCTGTCCATGACGCTTTGGGAGAAAGGCTTTACAACGGCGTTTTTTGATGATATCGCCGTTTTTCATAAAAGAAGGGTAGATCTGGGGAAATTTTCCAAACAGGTGTATCAGTTCGGTTGTGCGAGACCTATTCTTAATCAGAGACATCCCAATTATGTAAAGATTTCCTTTGCATTTCCAACTCTGTTTATGCTGGGATATATTTTAGGTTTTATAGAATATTTTGTAATGGGAAGAGGAATTATCCTGGCATTTTACGGATTGTATACTTTCCTTGTGTTTTTCCACGCCATGTGGGTGACGAAAAATATAAGCATTGCCGGAATGGCGGTAATTTCCACCTATATCCAGATGTTTTCCTACGGATACGGCTTCCTAAAATCATGGGTACTTCTGAATATTTTCAGGATGAAACCCGAGGATGCTTTTCCGAAGCATTTTCATAAGCAATAAAAAAATAAAAGCTGCCGGAACTCCGGCAGCTTTTATAACAATAAATTAGGATATGAATAGAGTTTCATGGTTGAGAACGCCTGTTTTCAGCATGCATTCCCGCATTTTTTCATAGGTTCTGGCAATATCGTGATCCAGCCCGATAGAAAATCTGATCAATCCGTCCGATATACCCATAGCTTCACGCTCTTCCTCCGGAATCTCTGATGATGTAGAACTTCCCGAGCATGAAAATAAAGTTTTATAGAATCCAAGACTTACCGCCAGATAACCCAGATTTTCCTGCTGCATCATTTCCATCAGTTCATTTGCTTTTTCGGTGGTACCGGCATCCAGGGTCAACAGACCTCCAAATCCGTACTCTTCATGCATCATACTTTTCATCAGTTCATGATCTTTGTGGGATTTCAACCCCGGATAAGATACTTTTAGTCCGTCTTTTTCAAACCTTTCCGCCAGATACATGGCGTTGTGGCTATGTTGCTTCATTCTGATGTGAAGCGTTCTCAGGTTTTTAAGGATACTTGCCGAACGGAAGCTGTCCATGGTGGGCCCCAGAAGCATACATGCTCCGTTGTTTACATTTTTGGTATCATTAATGAATTCCTGGGTTCCGCAATATACACCGCCTACCGTATCACTGCTTCCGTTGATGAATTTTGTTAAACTGTGGATAACGATATCCGCTCCCAATAAGGTGGGTGAAACAGAAAGAGGGGAGAAGGTATTGTCTACAATCAGTTTCAGGTTGTGTTTTTTACAGATCTCGGAAAGTTTTCTCAGGTCTGCTACTTCAAGAAGCGGGTTACTCACGCTTTCACAGTAGATCACTTTGGTTTGTGGTGTTATAGAATTTTCGATAGACTCAAAATTACCGATATCTACAAAAGAAGTTTGAATATTAAAAGGAGGCAGGAAATTTTTAAGAAAAGCATAAGTTCCTCCATAGATCGTTCTGCTGGAAATAATATGATCGCCGCTTTTACATACCTGCATCAAAACAGAAGTGATAGCGCCCATTCCGGATGCTGTAACATTGGCTGCTTCAGTATTCTCCATTTTTGCCAGTGCCTGGGCAAGATAAAGATTCATCGGGGACGAATGTCTGGAATATAAATAACATCCTTCAGCATTTCCTTCAAACGTATCAAACATGGTTTTCGCAGAAAGAAAGGTATAGGTGGAACTATCAGAAATCGATGGATTTACTCCTCCGAATTCTCCAAAATATTGAAGATCCTGGATCTCATTGGCCGCATTAAAATTTTCCATAAACTTTAGGTTTTATTTGTCGGCTTAAATATGCTTTGTTTTCCTAATTATTACAAGATATATTTAAATTTGTAGAATATAAATCTGCTATTTCTATTTTTATTAGAAAATATGTTTATTATATTTGAATTTGTTAAACTTTATCCAAAAATATATCTATGAATTTTGATGAAACCGATAAAAAACTGCTCCTGTTACTTCAGGAAGACTGCAAGCAGACCACCAAAGAACTGTCTTACAAGCTGGGTTTGTCTGTAACAGCTGTTTATGAACGTATCAAAAAGCTTGAAAATACAGGCGTGATTTCCAAGTATGTAGCATTGCTGAACAGACACAAAATTAACCGGGATTTCATTGTCTTATGTCATATAAAACTCGCACAGCACAAAAAAGAATTTGTACTGCAGTTTGAAAAAGAAGTCATGAACCTGCAGGAAGTTACAGAATGTTTCCATGTGAGCGGTGATTACGACTATATCCTGAAATTAGGCGTTAAGGACATGGAGGATTACCGTAATTTTATGCTTACCAAATTAACGGCACTCCAGCATATAGCGAGTACCCACAGTTCTTTTATGATCTCTGAGGTGAAAAATACAACGGCAATTGTTCTGTAATTATACGAGAACTCCGTTTTTGGAAGCAATAGGGTCAGGAAGATCATCATGCTCACCGATCATCTGAAGAACATCAATTTCAATGGTTCGGCATATGGAAAGCATGGGAATATCGAACATCATCCCTTCAAAAGGGTTTTCGGAATAATCTCCAACCAGTTCCATAACAATGTAAATCCATCCGATGATGACGCAGAAAGGAACACTGACCAATATTCCCCAGTTCCCCAGTTTTGCAAATTCATTCACCAATCCAAGAGGAAGTAGCATAATGAAGATGACGTTAAAAATAAAAGCGGTACTGGCAAACTGTCTGGGTGAAGGGAATTTTTTTATCCTTTCCGCCTGGCCTTGATAATCATAGAAAAGATTAAGGGCTTCCTGAAGCTGCATTTGGTTGAAATCCGAAATGTCGCCTAAATTTTTTAATTCGTTTACTTCTTTGGCCTGTTTTGAAATCAGGTAAGTGGCAAAATTTTTATATTCCGGCTGAAGATCAAGTTCCTTTTCGGAAAGATATTTATGAAGGAAAATAGGGGTTCTTCCATAGTCCGGAAATCCGGCTTTAATGAGTCTGTGCCTTCTGATATTGATATCTCCGAAATGTCTCTTTTGGGACATATGCTCCCATTCTGTAGGAATTAATAATTGTTCGCGGAAAGTGTACAGCCACGCAATATGGCGGTAAGCTATTCTCTTTTTTATCGTTTCGGTTTCGCTGTTCCCTTCCCCGGTTGTATTGAAAGCATATAGCATGGAAACAAAAGAACGGCTGGAGTTTACAATACCGCCCCATATTTTACGGGCTTCCCACAATCTGTCGTAGGCCTGGTTATTTTTAAAACCTACATAAAAAGCTTCTGCGGTACCAATCAGAGCTACCGGAACCCACGGAATAATCATCCACTGCCATTTAAAGAAATAAAAAAGGGCTGCTACCAATGTACACCAGGCGGTAAGCCAGATCAAATGGCCGCCTGCAAGATTAAGAACCTGTTTGTAATTGAAATACTTTGTGGTGATCATACTGTTTCATCAAGTTTGGTGTGGACATGAGCAAATTAAATACCAAAGTTCGGGTATCGTAATCCTATATTAAAAGTAATAAAAAAAACCTCTAAAAAATTAGAGGTTTCATATATTTAATATTGCTGATTAATAGTGCAGCATTTCTTCAATTTTTTTGCTGAGTTTTTCAGCATTAGGAAGCATCTCTTTCTCCAGTACCAGATTGATAGGTACGGCCGGAACATCCAGAGATCCCATGGTTTCTACAGGAGCATCCAGATATTTGAAACAGTTTTTCGAGATACGGTGCGCAAATGCTTCCGCAAACGAATTATTTAACTGCTCTTCCGTAAGAACGATACACTTTCCGTGTGCTTTTACTCTTTCGAAAACAAGTGCTTCATCCAAAGGAATTATAGTTCGAAGGTCAATGACTTCAACTCTGCCGTTAAAGTTCTTCACGGCTTCTTTAGCCCAGTAAACACCCATTCCATAGGTAACGACTAATAATGTTCTTCCTTTTTCAGTTTCATTCTGATCCGCTTCAATAATTACTTTTCCTTTTCCGAAAGGAAGGATGTAATCTTCTGCCGGTTCAATGGTTTTAGCATCTTCAGTTCCCGGAACCTTGCTCCAGTAAAGACCTTTATGCTCCAGCATGATCACCGGGTTGGGATCATAATAAGCTGCTTTTAATAATCCTTTAAAGTCAGCTGCATTACTCGGATAGGCAATCTTGATTCCTTTAATGTTGGCTAAGATACTTTCAACACTTCCGCTATGATAAGGTCCGCCTCCTCCGTAAGCACCAATAGGTACACGGATGATATTGCTAACCGGGAATTTTCCCTGGCTTAAATAACTTGATTTTGAAATTTCCGTGATCAGTTGATTGATTCCCGGATAAATATAATCGGCAAACTGAACTTCCACGATAGGCTTCAGTCCTACGGCACTCATTCCGGCCGTTGATCCAATGATATAGGCCTCCTGAATAGCCGTATTAAATACTCTTTTACTTCCGAATTTTTTTCCTAAAGTGACCGTTTCTCTGAACACACCACCAATTCTTTCCCCTACATCCTGTCCGTAAAGAAGAGCTTCAGGGTGTTTCCACATCAGTTCCTGAACAGCATGAATAGCCGCATCTACCATAACGATTTTTTCACCGCCGGCAGGTTCACGGGTTCCCGTTTCCTCTGTGATAGGGGTAGGGGCGAAAACGTGCTGCATAACAGTTTCAGGTTTAGGGTCTTCGGCATTTTTGGCTTTTTCAAATGCTTCTTCTGCTTCCAGACGGGCTTTTTTAGTGATCTGTTTTAAAAGATCTTCATCCACTCCGGCTTCAAGAAGCTGTTTTCTAAGGATCTCGCCCGGATCTTTAGCTCTATGTTTTGTTAAATCTTCTTCATCTCTGTAAAACTCTCTTCTTACTCCAGACGTATGATGACCAATAAGTACTGTTTTTGCACAGACTACCAGAGGTTTTCTTTCGTTTCTTACAAAATCAACCGCCTTTTTCATCGCTTCAAAACTTTCCACGAAATCGGTTCCGTCCACACGCATTCTGCTCAATCCTGTAAAACCTGATACAAAATCATAGGCGTCACATGTTCTTGCTTCCTCTTTGGTTACAGAAATTCCCCATTCGTTATCCTGTACCAGAAATATAATAGGAAGTTGATGAAGAGCGGCAAACTGTAAAGCTTCACTTACTTCACCTTCCGTTACCGAATTGTCTCCAAGACTGCATACCACAACCGGATTGTTTTCAAAATTCTGTAAATTAAAATCCTGAATGTATTTTATCCCCTGAGCAACACCTGTAGTAGGAATGGTCTGCATTCCTGTAGCAGAGCTCTGGTGAATGATTTTGGGTTTGTTTTCGTCCCTGCTTGAAGGATGAGAGTAGTAGGATCTTCCACCCGAAAAAGGATCTTCTGCTTTTGCGAGAAGCTGCAGCATGAGTTCATACGGTTCAAAACCGATTCCCAAAAGAATACTTTCATCTCTGTAATAAGGAGACACCCAGTCTTCTTTTTTAAGCTGATAAGCAGTGGCCAGCTGAATAGCTTCATGGCCTCTGGAAGTACTATGAACATATTTACAGATGTTTCTGTTTTCTTCGTAGATATCCGCCATAGCCTTTGCCAGCATCATGTGATTGTATGCTTTTAACAAAATATCCTGAGAAACTTTTTCGTGAAGTGTATTTTCCATAGATAGCAAATATACACAAAAAAACAAAATACTAACAACTGTTAGTATTTTGTGAAGATTGAATGATGTAAAGGCCTATTCCTTAATTACTTTTTTAGAAATAACTTCTTTACCGGTATTTATTTCAATGATGTAAATTCCTTTATTGTAAGCCGAAAGATCAACATATTCCTTATCACTTTTGATCATACCATTCCGGAGTTTTTTACCGGATAAGTCATAAACAGTGTAAGTTGATTTTTTAGGTGCTTTAAGAATGTTTACAATGTCTTTGGTGACAGTAGGGGCAATGGCAATATTCGTTAAATAAGCATTCTCCTGGGTTCCTAATACCTGAGTATATCCTGTAGTCAGAATGGAATAGTTCTGAGGTGCTGCTGCACCTGAATTGTTTTTCAATGTACCCTTATGGGAAATTTCAATTTTATAAATCCTTCCTGCAACGGGAGCATCTACGATAACCTGTTCTACATTATCTACCGTATTGTCTCCTTTTGTAGCGGGTGTCATCGGGCTTAGCGCATCAAGTTTCCAGGGAGTATAAACAGCATTGGTTACCATATCGGTAATTCTTACATCTATATCATTAATCAGCTTAGAGTTTCTGTTGTTGTTATTGGAAGCCCATTCATTATCAAAGTTGGTAAATTCAGGATCTACCCATGACAGGGTTATTTTTAACGGCTCCGAACCGGAAGCGATAACCTTTTTGATATTCGGCGTGTTATTATTCAGGGTTTCATCATTAAATAATACGGTATTGTTAGATTTTCCCACCAATAATTCTGCCCCTTTTTTAGCATTGATAAATCCCCAGCCAAATTGAGGATCAGGACCAATGTTTCCTGCTTCCAGAGCAGAATGTATCATTAAAGTTTTGGCAGAAGCCGCATTGAGAAGACTGCCGGCAAATAACTGCTTATTGATTTGGGTCCAAAGCCCTATAATTCCTGTTACGATAGGGGCGGAATAAGAGGTTCCGCTGCCAATGGTAACACTGTTGCTTCCCGTAGTGTTGTTAGCAGTTGTAGGACTTGCAACATCAGTTCCTACTGTACTGATATCCGGTTTTATGCCTCCGTCATCTCTTGGTCCCGCACTGCTGTAGCTTGAATGAATAACATCTGAAGCAGCCGTATATCTTCCTCCGTTGGCGGTAATGCGGTCATTGGCGCCTACAACTATAATGTTTTTACCCAGTGAACCTATGCCGATACAGTCATAACCCTGTACACAGTTTACAGGCGGAAGTGTATCTGTAGCTGAAAATTCTACGTATGCTCCTGCGGCATTTGTATAATACCTTTTGAGATTGTCAGCTCCTGGCCCGTTGCCAAAAAAATTACCGGAAGATTTTACGATAATATAAGAAGGATTATTGTATACGATTTGATCATAATTTTTATCTCCCGTATGATAGGTTCCCTGCGCGTCATAATAGGTGTTGGGACTTGTAAAGCTTCCGTTCCATACCCAGGCGGTAGCTCCTGAAACAGCGGCTATACCCCATCCCTGATTCGTTCCGTACGAATGATTGGAGATGTTAGGCTGTGCAATCAGTATTTTTTGAAACACATTGCTTGATGAAGTATCTCCGGGTAATGTAGTGGTACCAAAAGAGTAAGCATCAATAAATGAATTGGGTGCAATTCCCTTAAAATTAACCTGTCTGGTGGTCCCATCATTCAATGTGAAAGTAAAAGGATAATTTTTTGATCCTATAAACCCTGAAACAGAAGTAGCATGATCTCCGTATATAAGGGTGCTGTTTTCCTTGTTCGTAATTCTGTTGGGAATATTATTAAAAAGAACATGATTCGCATATACCCTTGCGGCGCCGCCCACGGTGCTTCCGTCGAAAATGGTAAATTTGATGTTCTCTCCGTTGAATGATCCGGTAAGTCCTGTTACCGTTCCATCTTGAAGAAAGTCTGTATTAGAATTTAAGACCTGATCCAGATCTTCAGCTTGAAGGAAGTAAGGTTTGTTACCTGGCAAAAATCCGGCAAGTGTTATTTTCTTTTCTTCAATTTCTTTTAAAATTTCCGGACTGCGGTCTGAGCCATACTTTTTGGAGACATAAGTTTCAAATTTAGTTTTGTTTTCTATTTTTTCTTTTTCGAGTTGTTGTAATAGAATTTCATTGTTTTGTGCATTTGTAACGATGAGGGTTAAAATGCCAATCGGGATAAAGATTTTTTTCATAGTATTTATATTAAAAGTAATGCTTAAATATATCAATTAAATGAAATAGCTTGGTGTAATTATTTGTAAATCAATGGTTTGATTTAAAATATAAAAACATTTCCATTCCCTTGTTTATAATTTTAATTTAAGATCCTGATACTAATAGTTTTCATACTTGAAAAAGGCTTTATATTATGTTAAATCATGGGTCTCTTTTTACTTTTTGATACCTTTTAAGAAGCTGGAAAGGAATAGTCGTTTTAAGATATTATGTAAAAGCCGTTTCCACATCAAGTGAAAACGGCTGAAGAATGAAAATAGATTGGGGAATTATTCTTTGATGACTCTTTTGGATACAGTTTCTTTTCCTGTATTGACTTCGATAATGTATATCGCCGCAGGATAAGTGGAAATATCTAAAGATTCTTTTTCATTATTGATTAACCCGCTTGATAGCTTTTTGCCGGAAAGATCATAAATGTTGAATACTGATTTTTTAGGGGCATTCATTACCTGTACAGTGCTTGTGGTTTTGGTAGGAGCAATCACAATGCTGTTTGATGAATTTGCTACTTCGCTTGGTTTTGCAGAGGTTCTGGCCACAGTACTGTGACCCGTTACCATGATGGCATAATTCTGACTGGTGTTAGCGCCCGCATCGTTAACTAGGTTACCTTTATTGGTGATCTCAATTCTGTAAGATCTTCCTGCAACCGGAGCATTAATGACTACTTGCTCCACATTATCTACCTTATTGTCTGCTTTTGTAGCTGTTAGAGGATTGGCTGGATCAAGCTTCCACGGATAATAAACCGTATTATTGGAGGTGTCAATAATTCTAAGATCAAGATCATTAACTAATGTTGATGTTCTTACATTATGAAGCTCAGCAAAAGTTTGATAATTAGGTGTTTTATAAGCCGGGTCAATCCATGATATGGTTACTTTAAGTGGCTCGCTTCCGGAGGCAGTAACTGTTTTTTTGTTGGCAATACCGCTGGTTAAGGCTTCATCCGAAAATATAACGGTACCATTAGATTTTCCTACCAAAAGCTCAGCTCCTTTTTTAGCATTAATGAAACCCCATCCATGGTGAGGGTCCGGTCCTATATTTCCGGCTTCAGACGCAGAATGAATAGTAAGTACTTTTGCGGAAGCAGCATTGAATTCAGCACCGCTGAGAAGTTGTTTGTTGATTTGAGTCCAAAGTCCGATAATTCCTGCTACAATAGGACCGGAGTAAGATGTTCCACTGCCTGAGCTATAAATAGAGCTTCCGGTAGTATCTTCTGCCGTAGAGGCATGCCCTACGTTGGTTCCTACTGTGGTAATATCCGGTTTAATACCTCCGTCATCTCTTGGCCCTGCACTGCTGTAGCTCGATTTTATAACATTTGAGGCGTTGGTGTATCTTTTATCAGCTGCGGTAAGAATATTTGTGGCACCTACAACAATGATATTCTTGGCTAATGAACCTGTACCTATACAATCATATCCTGAATTACAGTTTTTTAAAGGGAGATTGGTGTCTGAAGAACTGAAAGCAACAAGATTTCCCAATGAATCTTTGTAGTATTTATTAGTAGCTCCGGCAGGCGGTATCATCCCATAGGAATTTCCAGCAGATTTTACAATGACGTAAGATGGATTGCTGTACACAATTTTATCGTAGTTTTCATCATTGGAAAGATAGGTTCCCTGTGCATTATATGAAGTGCCATTACTGTAATAGCCATTCCACACCCATATGCCCTGTAAAGGACGGTAATCCCAACCTAAATTGGTTCCGTATGAATGGTTTGATAATTTAGGCTGTGCGGTTACTATTTTTTGAAAAACACTGCTTTGGGAAGTATTTCCCGGAAGTGTTGAGGTCATAAACGCATAAGAATCAAAAGTACAGTTTTTAGCAATACCCTGAATATCCTTGGAGTTGGAAATGTATGATTTTCCACCAATAAAACTTGATACTGCAGTAGCATGTGCACTGTAATTCATTGTATTGGCTTCTTTGTTGGTTACACGATTGGCTGCATTGTTAAAAACGTTGTGTGTTGCAAATACTCTTCCTCCGTCAAACACGGTGATCTTAATATTCTCACCGTTAAAAGATCCGTTTAGTCCTGAAACGGTTCCGTTCTGAAGAAAATCGGAATTGGAGTTTTTGGTTTGATCAATATCATGAAGCTCGTAGAAATAAGGAGTGTCTCCTAAAAATCCTGCAAGAACACTTTTTTTCTCTTCAATTTCTTGTTGGATTTTAGCATCTTTTTTATTAGATGCATAATTTCTAGAAACATAAGCGTCAAACTTTTCACTGTTTATGATTCTTTGGTTTTCGAAATCCCGTTGCAGGTTGTCGTTTTTCTGAGCATTCACGAACAGTGTGGCCAGCATTGCGGCCAGAAATAAATGTTTTTTCATATTTGTATTTTAGAGTTACAGGACAAATATATACAACAGGATCAATTTTAAATTATATTTTTTATATTATTTTCATAAAACGGTATATTTTATTGATAATAATTTAGTTTAATTTCTTTTATTGTAATATTGTTTGCGATAATGGTTTGAAATAAAGATAAATTTGATTTTTTACGTAAAATCCTTGTTTTATGAAAAATTATGATTTATTGTTTAGGGATTGGGTGATGGTTTTTTTGAAAAAATGAAGTAACTTTACATTCTCTTTTTTTAAAAAGTTAGAAACGTATATGTATTTAATTTTTGACACAGAAACCACCGGATTACCTAAGAATTTCAATGCTCCGCTTTCAGACTCAGACAACTGGCCAAGAATGGTTCAGATTGCATGGCAGATACATGATGATGATGGTAATTTAATAGAAAACCAGGATTATATTATAAAACCTGAAGGGTACGATATTCCCTTTAATGCAGCGAGGATTCACGGAATTACAACTAAAATCGCCAATGAAGAAGGACGGGATCTTCAGGAGATCCTGGAAGAGTTTTCAAAGGCACTGGACAGGGTAAGAATTGTTTCCGGACACAACGTAGAGTTCGATTATAATATCGTAGGAGCAGAATTTTATAGAAAAACCATAAAAGACAATCTTCAGGAAAAGCCCAGAGCCGATACCATGATTCTAGGGACAGACTACTGTAAGCTTGGCGGTGGAAGAGGAGGAAGATACAAATCTCCGAAACTTGAAGAACTGTACGAAAAATTGTACGGGCACAAATTTGATGAGGCCCACAATGCTGCTGCCGACGTAAATGCAACCGCCAGGGTATTCTTTGAAATGATGAGGATAGGAGTAATTCCTGCTGAAGTTTTAAAGGTGTCTGAAGATCAGCTGGCTTATTTTAAAACCCTCCACCCGGATCCGATAAAACCGTTTAATATTGTCATCCGGAGACAGGTAGCGGATTTTAATAATAAGAAAAAACAGACCGATTTCGGAAATATTGATGAAATTGATATAGGAAGCTATTTTAATTTCAATAGTCATAGTGTTTTTTCAACTCTGATGGCTACTTCCGGGATTAATGACCTTATCAAAAAAGCCTCTGATGATAATTTTCCTGCTGTGGGAATAGTAGATATCGGGAATATGATGGGGGCCTTTAAGTTCGTTTCCGCCGTGGAATCTGCTAATTCAGACCGTTCTAAAAAACATAAGGAATTCCTTGCCAACAAACAGGAAGCAGAAGAAAACGGAACAGAGTTTACAGAGCAGGAGCCGGTTTCCACACCGCTTATTCCGGTTGTAGGTTGTGAGTTTTATATCTCAGACCGTTACGAGCAAAAACAGTTTACAAAAGATGATCCGGACAGAAGAACCCAAATGGTGCTGCTGGCTAAAGATTTCAATGGTTATAAAAACCTGGCCAAACTGTCGAGTATAGGATTCTTAAAAGGATTCTACTTTGGAGTACCGAGGATCAGCAGAGAATTGATCGCTGAATACAAAGAAGGACTTATTGCCGTGACTTCCGGAATTTTGGGAGATATTCCGGACGCCATCCTGAATACGGGGGAACAGAAAGGGGAGGAACTATTTAAATGGTGGAAAGATACCTTCGGAGACGATTTTTATGTTCAGCTTCAGAATCATAAACTGCCTGAAGAAGAGCACCTGAATGAAGTTTTACTCTATCTGGCTGATAAATATAATACCAAGATCCTGGCTCAGAACGAGACCTTTTATACCCATAAAGATGATGCCAATATCCAGGATATTGTAAGCTGTATCAAAGATGGGGAAAAATTAACGACTCCTGTTGGAAAAGGCTTTGGGAAACGTAGAGGACTTACTACCGGAGAATACTACATAAAAAACAGTGACGAAATAAAGGAAGCATTTCTGGCTTATCCGGATGCTTTTGAGGCTTATGATGAATTTCTCGCGAAATTCAGTCCTTATACCTTAAAAAGAGATGTACTTCTTCCCAAATTTGATATTCCGGAAGAATTTATTCATGCAGAAGACGAAGCAGACGGAGGAAAAAGAGGGGAGATGGCTTATCTTACCCACTTAACCTATGAAGGAGCCAGAAAAAGATATGTGGATACCGGAATTACGGATGAAATAAAAGAACGTCTTGATTTTGAACTTGATGTAATTGCGAATACCGGTTATCCGGGATATTTCCTTATTGTACAGGATTTCTGCAACGAAGCCCGTAATATGGGAGTTTGGGTAGGTCCGGGAAGGGGTTCCGCAGCAGGTTCTGCTGTAGCCTATTGTATTGGAATTACCAATGTAGACCCAATTAAATACGACCTCCTTTTTGAGAGATTCCTGAATCCGGAAAGGATTTCGATGCCCGATATTGATATTGACTTTGATGATGAAGGTAGAGACAGGATTATCAAGTGGGTGATTGAAAAATACGGACAGAGCCAGGTAGCGCAGATCATTACGTACTCCGTTTTGGGGGGGAAATCTGCCATTAAAGATGCCGGAAGGGTTCTGGATGTCCCGATTCCCGATACCAACAATATCGCTAAACTGATTCCCCCAAGTCCGGGAATGAACATCGCCAAAGCTTTGGCAAAATACGATAAACTGAAGCCCGAAGAGCAAATGCTGGTAGATGAGATGAGGATGGTTCTCGATAACCCTGAGGATCCCCGTTTCGATGTATTGGCGAGTGCTAAAAAAATGGAAGGCTGTATCAGAAATACAGGAATTCATGCCTGCGGGGTAATTATTACGCCTGAGGATGTGAGTAACCTTGTACCGATCACCATTGCTGCAAAGGATGCTGATATTCTGGTTTCCCAGTTTGACAACTCCGTAGCGGAAAGTGCGGGGCTTCTGAAGATGGATTTCCTGGGGCTTAGAACCCTTACCATCATTAAAGATGCCATGAAACTGGTTAAGCAGAGACACAATATAGATCTTGATCCGGATGAAATTCCTCTGGATGATGTGAAAACTTACCAGTTATTTAAAGAGGGGAGAACCGTTGGGATTTTCCAGTATGAAAGTCCGGGGATGCAGAAATACATGAGAGAGCTGAAGCCTACGGTTTTTGCCGATCTTATTGCCATGAACGCGCTTTACCGCCCGGGACCTATTAAATATATCCCGAACTTTATCAACAGAAAGCACGGAATTGAAGAAATTGTTTACGATTTACCTGAAACCGAAGAATATTTAAAAGAAACTTACGGAATTACCGTATACCAGGAGCAGGTAATGCTTTTGTCCCAGAAACTTGCAGACTTTACCAAAGGTGAGGCCGATACATTGAGAAAAGCGATGGGTAAAAAGCAGATCGATGTTCTTAATAAAATGTATCCGAAATTCATTGAAGGTGGAAAGAAAAACAACCTCGATGAAGACCGTTTAAATAAAATCTGGAATGACTGGAAAGCCTTTGCGGAATATGCCTTCAACAAGTCTCACTCCACATGTTATGCGCTGATTGCCTATCATACGGCCTATTTAAAAGCCAATTTTCCGGCTGAATATATGGCGAGTGTGATGAGTAATAACATCAACAATACAGATTCTATCACCATGTTCATGGAAGATTGTAAAAGTATCGGGGTAGATGTTTTGGGGCCGGATGTTAATGAATCCCAGTATAAATTTTCAGTAAACGAAAAAGGTCAGATTCGTTTTGGTCTGGGGGCTATTAAAGGAATCGGAGAAGGGCCGAGTGAAGCGATAACCAGAGAAAGAGCCAATGGAAGGTTTAAAAATATTTACGATTTCTTTGAGCGTATACTGCCTTCTCAGATGAACAAGAGAGTGGCGGAAAGTTTAGTGTTGGCAGGAGCTTTTGACGAACTTGGTTCTTACCACAGAGGTCAGTATTTTGATATTGATATGGCTGGTAAAACGAATCTGGAAAGACTCATCAGATACGGACAGAGCTTCCAGGAAAGTAAAAACGAAATGGAGCATTCCCTCTTCGCAGATTTTGCCGATGAGGTACAGATAGAGCAGCCTAAGCTTCTTCCTTGCCCGGAATGGCCGAATATGCACAAGCTGAATAAAGAGAAGGAAATCATCGGATTCTATCTTTCCGCACATCCGCTGGACGAATTCAAATACCAGTTCCAGTTTATGCAGGGACAGCTTTCCAAAAAAAATGTACTGGAAAAAGAAGAGGAAGAAAAAGTGGTGACGGACAATGTTCCGGTTCTGGAGACGGATACTCAGGATGAAACAGTCGATCTTACCGAAATTGTTTCGGATGAAATGTCTATTGGTGAAGAAGAGATTGTAGAAGAAGTAGTGAAGAAAGCGGAACCGAAAGGAAATTTCCTCTTTTTAAATCTGGATGAGGTAGATGCTTATAAAGAACAGGCTTTTGCCAATAAACAGGAAGAATTGTTTGAAGAAAAGAAGAAAGACTGGAAAACACTTCAGAAAGAAAGAGAAAATGGCGGTGGCGGAAAAGAATATACGGTAGCAGGACTGATTACTGAATACAGGGTTCAGGATGGTTTCAGAAGTGGTGAAAAAGTAGCTTTTGTTACACTGGAAGATTATTCCGGATCCTATTCATTCAGGCTTGGAGACCGGGATTACATGAAATTGAAAGAAAAGCTTGAAGTTCAGAGATTTGTGATTTTTAAAATAAAATTTGCTCAGGTAAAAGACGGGAGGGTATTTGTGAATGTGAATGATGTCATTGAGCTTCAGGAGGCTTTTGAGCGTTTTGCGAAAAGTATTTCCCTGGTGATGGATGTCATGGATGTTCGTACGGAAGATCTGGAGTTTTTCAGAACTGTTCTCGACAGAAATAAAGGAAGCCAGAAGCTCAAATTCTTTATTAAGAATATTGAAGATGATTCCCATATAGAAGTACAGTCTATGAAACATTCTGTGGATCTGAACGGGGATCTCATTAAAGAGATTCAGCTCCTCAACAAATATGAGTTTTATCTGAATTAAAATTAAGATTATAAGAAACATTGAAGCGGCATTTTGTCGCTTTTTTTATTTTAAATAAATCGTTATTTGGTGAAAATTTTAAATAATTTTTTATGTTAAATAGAAATTTATCCACTCGGCGTGATTTTTATAAATAATTTAACTTGTTGATATTCAGTGGTTAATGTTGTTGTTTTTAATTGTGAATTTATATGCAATATTAAACAAGTATTTGATTTTGTTTAATAAAATTAATTATTATTGATTTGATATTTAATATTTTATGATAATTTTTGATATTTAGTGAAATATTTGTTTACATTTACCTCCCTAATTTTATTTTACTAAGTATGAAAAAAACTCTATTGTCGTGTTTGTTTTTTTTAATAGCGACACTCGTTAATGCCCAGGTGGTCTTGGGCGGAGGAACTACCCAGGGCGGATACATGCCCGTGGACGTAAATTATGGCTATAATTACAGCCAGCAAATTTTTGCCAAAACAGAGATTAATGCATCTGCAGCGGGAAATATTACAGGAGTGAAATTCTATCTCCCGAATAATGCAGATATTTCTAAAACTGTAGATTGGGTGGTTTACATTGGTCACACAACAAAAACAACCTTTAGCTCTAATACAGACTGGATCCCTTTGGCCAATATGACGCAGGTGTTTTCAGGGGCTGTAAATGTAGTGGGTAGCGAAGTTACTGTTAATTTCAGTTCACCTTTTGCTTATAACAATACAGATAACCTGGTGATAGCTGTAGACGAAAATACAGCAGACTTTACAGCCAGTAGTAACAGGTTCTATACTTATACAGGGCCTTCAAATTCTGGGATTGCTTACAGAAGTGATACGACGAATCCGGATCCTGCATCTCCTCCTTCGGGAACCAGAGGAACAATAAAGTCTATTACAGGATTATTGGGACTTAGCTCGGCTGCTATTCCGGCTTGTCCGGCTGTTACAGCTCCTGCTGCAAGTGCTACCAATGTAGCTGTTGCGCCTGCTATTACCTGGACAGCGTCCAACTATGCATCTTCTTACAAGTTGAGCATCGGAACAACTCCGGGTGGCACAGACGTCATGAATATGGTGGATGTAGGAAATGTAACAAGTTATACACCTGCCGGCTTCCTGAACTTTAATACACAATATTACTATACAGTTTATGCAGTGAATGTTTTAGGAACAAGTACAGGATGTGCAGAAAGAAGTTTTACAACTACTTCTACGTTAGCATGCCCTACTGTGAGTGCTCCTACATCTGCTGTTGTAGGGACTTCAACGAAACCTACATTTTCATGGGCTTCTGTAACAGGAGCTACGGGATATCGCCTGAGTATCGGAACTTCTGCCGGGGCTAACAATGTACTGGCTAATTTTGATTTAGGAAATATCTTACTTTATACTTTAACCACTGCACAGCAGCTTAACCCTTCCACACAATATTTCTATACCATAACGGCTTACAACGGAAATGTTGCTTCTACAGGATGTACAGAAAGAAACTTTACAACCAGTGCAGCGGTACCTCCTGCTAATGATGACTGTGCCAATGCAACATCATTAACTGTAAACCCTAGCTTGACATGTACTGCCACAACACCGGGCAATACACTGGGGGCAAGTTATTCTATGGCCGCTACCCCTTGTAGTGGTAACCCAGGAGACGATGTATGGTATAGCTTTACCGCTACAGCAAGCAGCCACCTTGTTACCTTATCTAATATAGTATCAACAGGGGTTAGCTCAGATACGGATATGTATTTCCAGGTTCTTGGAGGAAGCTGTGGCAATTTAACCAGCATTCTGTGTTCTGATGCAGATATCAATATGGTAACCGGACTTACTCCAGGACAGACGTATTATGTAAGAGTATACACATATTCATCCAATGCTAATACCAATGCCAGCTTTAATATCTGTATTTCTACTCCGCCGCCGCCGCCAGCTAATGACGAGTGCAGCAATGCTGTAACAGTAGCTGTAAATGCGGATATGAACTGTGGATCTGTGACTTCAGGAAATACTTCAGGAGCTACTAATTCTTCAGTGCCGGTAGGTACTTGTAGTGGTACTCCGGATGATGATGTATGGTATAAATTTGTAGCTACGGGAACTAAACATACCATCTGGTTGAAAAATGTAGTTTCTGTTGGAACTTCTGCATCTACTTCACTATATGCACAGGTATTTAGTGGTGCTTGCGGTACTTTAACCAGCACTACATGTATTACATCCAATACAACTTACACTGTTTTATCTAACCTGAATGCAGGAGACACTTATTATGTAAGAGTTTATAACTCCAATGCTAATTCAGGAGCTTCATTATATGCGAACTCATTTGATCTTTGTATCGGAACACTGCCAGCAGCACCAGCTAATGACGAATGTGCAAATGCTGTTCCTCTGACTGTAAATCCTGATATGAACTGTGGATCTGTGGCTGCAGGAACCACTTTAAGTGCTACCAACTCTTCAGTTCCGGTAGGTACATGTACAGGTAATCCTGATGATGATGTTTGGTATTCGTTTACTGCAACCGGTACTGCACATACGATCTGGTTGAAGAATGTAGTTTCTGTGGGAAGCAGCTCGTCTACAAGTCTGTATGCTCAGGTATTCACAGGAGGATGCGGAGCTTTGGTAAACAAGACATGCATCACTTCAAATACAAATTATACTTCACTTACAGGTCTTACAGCTGGAGAAACGTATTATGTAAGAGTTTATAACTCCAATGCCAATACCGCTACAACGGTTTATGCCAACACATTTAACATTTGTATTGGAACACTTCCGCCGCCGCCGGCTAATGATGACTGTGCTAATGCTACTTCATTAACTGTAAGTAACACCGGAACCTGTTCTTCTCCTGTAATCGGGTCTACTTTCAGTGCTACTCAAAGTACTGGAACTACACCAACTTGTGCTGCCAGCGGAATCAATGATGATGTTTGGTATTCATTTACAGCTGCAGCGGCTACTCAACTTGTAACTGTGAACTATACTGACAATGCTACGGCAACTCAGGTTTATTCAGGATCTTGCGGAAGCTTTACTGCCATTGCCTGTACAGATGGAGGATTTGGTAATTCAAATGTACTGTTGACTACTTTAACTGCAGGGCAGGTTTATTACGTAAGAGTATATTCTTCTTCAAGCACTGCAGCTACGGCTTCCTCTTTCAGTATTTGTGTGACAACACCTGTAGCTCCGGCTAACGACACTTGCGATACGGCAATAGCTATCCCTTGTGGCGGAACAGTGGAAGGCAACAATGCACTGGCTACCAATGAAACTTTACCAAGCAGCACTTGTGGAGGAACTACTACTACAGCAAGCTACAAAGGAGTATGGTATACTGTAAATGCTAAAGCTACAGGACCAATAACTGTAAGCGCGTGTGGAGCTGAGTTTGACAGCTATTTAAGAGTGTATTCCGGAAGTTGTGCAGCACTTACATGTGTAAGTAATAATTCAGGAGTTGGATTTGCTGACGGCGGATGTCCTGGTACCAATCTTAATGATTCATCTACATTAACATTCAACGCTACGGCAGGAACAACCTATTATGTATTACTGACAGGATATACTGCGGCAAGATTTGGAAAATATACCATTTCTGTAACGCAGGACTGTTCTACAATGGGTACTTCTGAAGTGAATAAAGAGGATAAACTTAAAGCATATCCTAATCCTTTTGCAGAGACCCTGACTATTTCAGACATCTCTAAAGTAAAATCAGTAGCGATTATTGATCTTTCAGGAAAATTAGTGAAAACCTTTGACAGCCCTTCTGCAACTCTTCAATTAGGAGACTTGAAACAAGGAATGTATCTGGTTACACTTCATATGAAAGATGGATCTAAGCAGATCATCAAAGCCATTAAAAAATAAAAACTTTTATTAACCTTCACTATAAAGAGACAGCAGCCGAAAGGCTGCTGTTTTATTATTACTGATTCGCAGGTGTTCTTTTTGGTTGAATTTTTCTGAAATAAAGCATTGAAATTTATTTCTATTTATGGGGAATTATTTTCTTTTTATTGGTTTTTATTATTATTGATGTTCATGTATTAATAAATGTTGTTTGTTATGTAAATTAAGGCTATATTTTTCTTTTTGTATTTTAAATTGATAAATATTGATATTTTTCAATCATTAATTTAAAATCTAACGAAATGAAAAAACTACTATTTTTTTTAACCATTCTGCCTGTTTTAATGTTCGGGCAATGGACGGAGAATTTCGATGGCGGAACTACACTTCCGACAGGATGGGCCGTTATTAACAACGGAGGACCAAATGGATGGGATATTCGTGTACCGCCAGATGCGGCACAATCAGGGACAAATGTAGCAGGGATTACCTATGATGATACAGCTCACAATGATTATTTAATTACAAAGGCAATTAATGTACAGGCAGGGATTAGTGATAGATTTTCTTTCTATGTTAAATCAGGATATTCAAGTTTCCTGGAAAATTATGAAGTACTGCTTTCAACAACAGACCAAACATCTGGTGCATTTACTGTTGTACTTCAGCCAACTGAAAAAGCGCCGGGTGTCTGGACAAAGAAAACAATCAGTTTATCCGCCTATGCAGGGCAAACTGTTTATGTAGCGATCCATGCAACAGATACAGACCAGTTTTATCTTTTTGCCGATACTTTTATAGTAGATTCGGTGCCTACAGCTGTACCTCCATGCACAACTATTAACACACCGGTGAACGGGGCAACCGGAGTACAGGCAGATGGTATCCTAAACTGGCAACACATTACTTCAGCCACTGGATATAAGGTTAGAGTTGGGACAACGAGCGGCGGAACTGATGTAGCCAATAATGTTGATGCAGGAGATGTAACAACCTATAATACACCTGGGATCTTAAATTCAAATACCACTTACTATGCAACGGTAATTCCATACAATGCATTTGGAGATGCGGCAGGATGTTCAGAAATTTCCTTTACCACAGCGGCAGTACCGGCTAATGATAATTGTGCTAATGCGGTTTCCTTATCAGTAAGCAGTACCGAAACCTGTACTAATTCTTTAAGTGGTACTACCGCCGGAGCCACTCAAAGTACAGAAACAGCACCAACCTGTAGCATAACCGGTATCAATGATGATGTCTGGTATTCATTTACGGCTACTGCAGCTACTCAGCTTGTGACTGTAAACTATACGGATAATGCTACAGCAACACAGGTTTATTCCGGATCTTGTGGAGCTTTGGCTACAGTTTCCTGCTCTTCAGGTGCCTATGGTAACTCTAATGTACTGCTGACAAACTTAACAGCCGGTCAGATGTACTATGTAAGAGTATATTCTTCATCAACTGCAGTCGCTATAGAATCAAATTTCAGTATTTGTGTGACAACACCTGTGGTTCCTGCTAACGATACCTGTGATACAGCAATAGCTATCCCTTGTGGTGGAATAGTAGAAGGGAATAATGCACTGGCTGCAGATGAAACTTTACCGAGCAGTACCTGTGGTGGTGCTGACACTACTGCAAGCTACAAAGGAGTATGGTATACCGTTACGGCACAAACTACAGGCGCAATAACAGTCAATGCATGTGGAACTGAATTTGACAGTTATCTGAGGGTATATTCGGGAGACTGTTCTTCACTTACCTGTGTAGGTAACACTTCGGGAGTTGGATATGCAGACAGTGGATGTACAAATAATCTTTATGATGCATCTACGTTAACATTCAATGCAACAGCGGGAACAACCTACTATGTATTATTAACAGGATATTCGGCAGAAAGATTTGGGAAATATTCAATTTCAATAACCCAGGATTGTACCACGATGGCCACAGCTGATATCAATAAAAAAGAAAACACTATTAAAGTGCATCCGAATCCTTTCACGGATATTCTGAATATTTCTGATGCATCCAAAGTCAAATCTGTGTCGGTTACCGATTCTGCAGGAAGGTGGATGAAAACAATTGATACACCTTCGTCATCTCTTTATCTGGGAGATTTAAAACAGGGAATGTATCTGATCACATTGCATATGAAAGACGGATCAGTACAAACGATTAAGACAATTAAAAGATAGATCTCAATAACCTATCATTTCATCAACAGCAGTCGAAAGGCTGCTGTTTTTTTGATTAAAATGAGTGTAATTATTTAGTAGGATAATTGAATGATCATTGCAGGTTGTACTATTTTATAAACAATTGATTGACTGGTCTTTTTTAAGTGAAATAGTTTTTTTATTAGTTTTTTTTTATTAAATTCGATTATACCATAAAAAATTATTATATGAAAAAGATTTTACTTGCGAATTTATTAACAATCAGTACATGTGTATTTGCCCAGACCTATTGTATACCTGAGTTTTCCAGCGGATGTGATGGAGGAGATATGATCAATAGCTTTCAGATTCCGGGAGCAGGTTTCAGCCATCTTGATACGGGATGTTCTCAGGCGGCATACGGAGATTATCTTTCCCAGACCATCAATTTAAACGCCGGAGTTAATTATTCCTTTTCCGTAACCCATGAGTATTCCGATCAGAATGTGAGAATCTGGATTGACTTTGATAATAACGGAACCTTTGATGACACAGCACCGGAGCTTGTTGCTGAAGCAAGCAGTACAGGATCGGATACTAATTCTGTGACCAATGGAAGCATAAGTATTCCTTCAACCATTACCCCCGGAACGTATAGAATAAGAGTAGGAGACCGCTTCTCAAGTCAGCCGGAGCCTTGTAATACGATGGGTTATGGAGAAGCCCACGATTATACTGTAGTTATTGGGGCCGTTCCAAGTTGTCTTGCACCCAATAATTTGTCTTCAAATACAATTACTTCAAACTCAGCGTCCATTTCTTGGGTGGCTCCCACAAGCACCGTTGGCGTAGGATATGAATACTATTATTCACCTGCCAATACATCACCTACAAGTACAACTGCAGCTTCAGGAAGCGTAAATGCATCCACTTTATCCGCGTCATTATCTTCTCTTACTCCTGCTACTACCTATTATGTATGGGTAAGATCTGTATGCAGCATTTCCGATAAAAGCGGATGGTCTTTAGAAACGTCTTTTACAACAGAATGTGCCACCATTGTGCCAACCACCACATATACTAATGATTTTTCAACATTCCCGGGTAGCTGCTGGGAGCAGGCCTCAGGAGGTGATCCTTCCACAGGGCCGGATGATACATTAGAACTATGGTATGAGGGAGATTTCCTGAACGCAGGAAATGATGATAATTCCGCCAAAGTAAATCTATATTTTACAGGTACCGCAGCATGGCTGAAAACAGTACCTTTCAACCTGTCTGCAGGAGGATATAGAGTGAAATTTGATTATGCAGTTACAGAATTTTTCGGAACCAGCGCATCCGCTATGGGATCTGATGATGTAGTTCAGTTCCTGGTTTCCGGTGACGGAGGAAGCACATGGACTGTTCTTCAGACATGGGATGCAGCCAATGCGCCAACCAATGCCTCTACAACCTATTCTTATAATTTAACGTCCTATACCGGAGCCAACACTGTATTTGCATTTTATGCGTCAGACGGAACTGTTAACGATCCTGAGGATTATGAGTTCTTTGTCGATAATTTTAAAGTGGAGTCAGCCTCTCTTTCCACATCAGAAGTTTCCAAAGCAAAAGCGGAAATTAAAGCATACCCGAATCCTTTCACAGAAGTGTTGAATATTTCAAAAGCTGATCTTGTGAAATCAGTTTCGGTTTCTGATGTTTCCGGAAGACTAGTGAAAACTATTGAAAACCCTTCATCAGCGTTACATTTGGGAGACTTGAAACAAGGGTTATATTTCGTTACTTTACATATGAAAGACGGCTCCAAACAGATGATAAAAGCCATCAAAAAATAAAAACCCAAATAACACATATTACAAAGAAAAAAGACGGCGCCAGCCGTCTTTTTTTATATCACTCATCATTCATCATTCATCACTCATTACTCATCACTTATTGGGCACCGGCTGAATTTCCCCTGTAGTCATATGCTCAAAAATAGTTGGGAAAAACAGGACCAATACAAAGTAAATAATAATCATAAGTACAATGAGAGAGAATAGGATGACGACCAGACTGTTCGGTCTATTTTTCTTTTGTGGTTCCATGATTTTTGTGGTATTTGGTTAATAGATGAATAGTTATACCCAATACTAAGCTAATTTCTTGCCACATTGTTTGCAGTACCTGGCATCATCATCTATATCTTCATTTCCACACTGGTCGCAGATCTTTTCCAGATTCTGTCTTTTGTTCCGCATTTCTGCCGTTACAATCCCTGTAGGAACCGCAATGATGGAATAACCGGCCAACATTAAAATAACAGCAAAAAACTTACCCATCGGGGTGATAGGAGAGACATCTCCATATCCTACAGTCGTTACAGTAACTACCGCCCAGTAAATAGACTGTGGAATGGTTTCAAAGCCGGGTCTTCCGCCTTCCACCATAAACATCAGAGACCCTACAATCACTGAAAAAATAATCAGAAACAAAAGGAAAATATAGATTTTTCTGGAACTGTTCTTTAATGCTCTTACGATGAGGTACCCGTCATTCATGAAATCCAGGAGATTGAAAATTCTGAAAATCCTAAGCATTCTCAACATTCTGAAGATAAGGAAATACTTGGTCACCGGAAAAAAGAAACTCAGATAGAAAGGGACAAGAGCCAGAAAATCAATGATGCCGAAAAAGCTGAAAATGTAATGTTTTTTATTTTTCACAACACTGATCCGCAGCCAGTATTCAATGGTGAAAAAGATGGAAATTACCCATTCCAGGATCAAAAAAGTAGTATGAAATCTTTTATCGAGCTGAGGAACACTTTCCATCATGATGATGGCTGTACTTATCAGAATCAGGGATAATAATGCAATGTCAAATAATTTTCCGAGTTTGGTATCGGCGCGGTAGATAACCCTGTAAAGAAACCTTTTCCAAAGCTTGTCTTCGGGAACAAGATTATGCTCTTTTTCCATTTTGAATGTTTTTTAAAATTAACAAATTATCGTTATTTTCGTAGCAAACATACAGAATAAAATGACAATAAGCGAAGTAATTTCAAAAATAGAGAACCGTATTCCATTGCAGCAGGCAGAAGATTTCGATAATGTAGGATTGCTCTGCGGAGTTCCGGATCGGAATGTAAGCGGAATATTGGTCTGCCATGATGCTCTGGAGAATGTTGTAGATGAGGCTGTTCAGAAAAACTGTAATCTGATTGTATGTTTTCATCCTATTATTTTTTCAGGATTAAAATCTTTAACCGGAAAGAATTATGTAGAGAAAGCTGTGTTAAAAGCCATTGAAAATAAAATCGCTATTTATGCCATCCATACAGCCTTCGATAATGACTTCTTTGGCGTTAATCACGGAATATGTAGCCAATTGGGACTAAAAGACATGAAAATCCTTCAGCCTAAGAAAAATAATTTAAAACAACTGACTGTTTTTGTCCCTAAAGAACAGTCGGAACAGGTGAAAGAAGCTCTTTTTTCCGCAGGAGCCGGGAATATTGGATTCTATGATGAATGCAGTTTTACACTCAACGGAAACGGTACTTTCAGACCGATGGAAGGCTCAAATCCATTTTCCGGGCAGCACAATGTACGTGAAAACGCAGATGAAGATATGATCTCTGTTATTTTTGAAGGTTACAAACAGGCGCGTATTATTTCTGCAATGAAAAGCGCACATCCTTATGAAGAAGTAGCCTATCAGATTTATCAATTAGACAATGAAAACCAGCACTCCGGATTGGGAATGTACGGTGAATTGGATGAGGAAATGGATGAGCAGGATTTTTTAAAACTGGTGAAAGAAAAATTCGGACTGGAAGTAATCAGACATTCCGGTTTTATTCAAAGAAAAATTAAAAGAGTAGGGGTTATTGGCGGATCCGGAGCCAGCGGAATCAAGGCTGCTTTATCCCGGAAATGTGATGCTTATCTTACTGGAGATATTAAATACCACGATTTTTTTCTGGCAGAATCTAAAATGCTGATCTGCGACATAGGCCATTATGAATCAGAACAATTTGTAACTCAACAATTATTTGAAATTTTATCACAAAAATTTAGTACATTTGCAATTTCAAAATCTATTGAAAAAACAAACCCAGTAAATTATTTCATTTAAATATGGCAAAAACCAACGATATTTCAGTTGAAGAAAAATTAAGAGCTTTATACGATTTGCAGATCATTGATTCAAGATTGGATGAAATCCGTAATACCAGAGGAGAATTGCCAATTGAAGTTGAAGATCTTGAAATTGAGATTGAAGGTCTTGAAAAAAGAGCTGAAAAATTTCATGCAGATATTAAAGATCAGGACGATCAGATCAAAACCAAACATGAAGTGATTAACCATGCGAAAACTTTAATTGAAAAATACAAATCTCAGCAGGATAATGTAAGAAACAATAAAGAGTTTGAAGCACTAGGTAAGGAAATAGAATTCCAGGATCTGGAAATACAGCTTGCTGAAAAGAGAATTAAAGAATTCGGAGCTAAAATTGCTCATAAAAATGAAACTTTAAGCGAACTTAACGATAAAATCGGCGATCTGAAAAACCACCTGAAATTCAAGAAAGAAGAGCTGGAAGGCCTTATTGCTGAAACTCAGAAAGAAGAAGAATACCTAATAGAGCAGTCTAAGGAATTTGCCGGTAAGATTGACGAGAGATTGCTTTCTTCTTATAACAGAATCAGAAAAAGCTCTATCAACGGACTAGCTGTTGTAGGATTAGAAAGAGGAGCTCCAAAAGGTTCATTCTTCACTATTCCGCCTCAAAAGCAGATGGAAATTGCTCAGAGAAAGAAAATCATTATTGATGAGCATTCCGGAAAAATTCTTGTAGATGACGAATTGGTAATGGAAGAAAATGACAAAATGAAATCCGTAATTAAATTCTAATTATCGATTGAAAAATAATAAAAAAGTGCTTCAGCAATGAAGCACTTTTTTTATGCTTAATCATGTAAATATTCAATAGGAACGAACTTTAGTCCATTTATCATTCATCCGTTGTCATTCATCATTTATCATACCATAAGTTCCCCCGCGGTTTAGTAGCCAAAACATAAAAAAAGCTGTTCCATTTTGAAACAGCTCATTGTATTTTTAATCGTGATGCTCGTACATTTTATTGTAGAGATCCATAAATTTCTCTTTAATCGCTTTTCTTTTCAGCTTTAAAGTAGGAGTCAGCAATCCTGAGTCGATAGACCAGATTTCCGGAGTAAGTTCAATCTTTTTGATCTTTTCCCAATTCCCCAGATGCTCATTGATGCCGTCGATTTCTTTTTCAATTCTCTCCTTTAGTTCAGGGCTTTTTGCAATTTCTGCAGGATTGGAACCAATATTCAGGTTGTTTCTCATGGCCCAGTTTTTAGCGAATTCAAAGTCAGGCTGAACCAATGCGCACGGCATTTTTTCACCATCGCCCACCACCATAATCTGTTCGATGAATTTTGAAGCTTTTGCTTGGTTTTCAATGGTTTGAGGGGCAATGTATTTTCCTCCGGAGGTTTTGAACATTTCTTTTTTACGATCGGTAATCTGAAGGAATCCCTCACTGTCTATATGTCCGATATCTCCCGTTTTAAAATAGCCGTCCTCTGTAAAAGCTTCTTTGGTCATATCTTCAGCTTTGAAATAGCCTTTGAAAATAGAAGGTCCTTTTACGGTAATTTCTCCATCTTCCTGAATCTTCACCTGTAAGTTATCCAATGGAATTCCTACGGTTCCTACTTTCATTTTTTCAAAACTGTTTACAGAAATTACCGGAGAGGTTTCCGTTAATCCATAACCTTCAAGAATAGGGATTCCGGCATTCTGGAACATCATATTTAATCTTGTAGACAATGCTGCAGAACCGGAAACCAGTGTGACGATTTCGCCGCCCAGACCTTCTCTCCATTTAGAGAAAACCAGCTTGTCTGCAATGATTTCCTGTAATCCGGAAGGTTTTCCGATCACTTTCTTTTTACTGATTAAATTGAGAGCCCAGAAAAATATTTTAGATTTCAGGCCGCCTGCAGACGAACCTGTATTGTAGATTTTATCATATACTTTTTCCACCAGTCGTGGTACCACAGTCATATAATGAGGCTTCACTTCTTTAATGTTTTCGCCCATTTTATCAATACTTTCGGCGAAATAGATAGAAAATCCATTGTACTGATACAGATAGAAAAGCATTCTTTCGAAAATATGACAGATCGGAAGGAAACTCAAAGCTCTGGAATCTTTGTAATCAAGACTTTTCCTTTTCGGAATCCTCGGAATTGAACCCAGAACATTGGAAACAATATTGTGGTGGGTAAGCATTACCCCTTTCGGTCTTCCCGTAGTTCCTGATGTATAAATGATAGTAGCAAGATCCTCAGAATTGATCGCATTGGACAAATCCTCCACTTCAATTTGGGTAGAATCATCTTCCCCTAGATCAAGAATTTCTCTCCAGTTGGCTGCTCCGCTTATGGTATCGAAAGTAAATACACCTTGTAAAGAAGGAATATTATGCTTTACCTTCATTACTTTAGTGAGCAGTTCCTTATCAGATACAAAACAATACTGAATTTCCGCATTATTAAAGATGAATTCATAATCTTCCGCAGAAATACTTGGATAAACAGGAACGGAAACTACCCCGATCTGAGACAGTCCAAAATCCATAACAGCCCATTCCGTACGGGAATTGGTGGTAATCAGAGCAATTTTGTCTCCGGGTTTGATACCCAGTTTCAGTAGTCCTCTGGATATTTTATTTCCCTGATTGATAAACTCTAACGTTGAAGTTTTTTTCCATTCGCCCTGGTATTTTGTCACAAACATATCCGTTTTAGGAAACTTTTCTAAAGCGTAATGGGGTATATCGAATAATCTTTTGATTGTCATGATTTTTTAAGCAATTTTTAAAGAATTTTAAATATAAGCATTTTTTTTAATTGTAGTAATCAGAATTTACTAATTGAAAATTAATTGAATGCCTGCCATAATATCCGGCCATTTTCAGTAATAATACCCCAAAAATATGAAACGATTCACTGCTAACTTCTAGCTTCTAATTTCTAACTTCTAATTCTATTTTCAGATTTCGTTAAAAAGTGTAAATTTACGGCTATCTAATTATTATTTTTTATGGACTTTAATTTATCGGAAGAACAGCTGATGATTCAGCAGGCTGCAAGAGATTTTGCACAAAATGAACTATTACCTGAAGTTATCGAGAGAGACCGTGATCAGAAATTCCCAACAGAGCAAGTAAAGAAAATGGGAGAAATGGGCCTTTTGGGGATGATGGTAGATCCTAAGTACGGTGGTGCCGGTATGGACAGTGTTTCTTACGTTTTGGCAATGGAGGAGATCGCAAAAATTGATGCTTCTGCAGCGGTTGTAATGTCTGTAAACAACTCATTGGTATGTGCAGGTCTGGAAAAATTCGCTTCCGAAGAACAGAAAGTGAAATACCTTACTCCTCTTGCCAGCGGAAAAGTGATCGGGGCATTTGCATTATCCGAGCCTGAAGCAGGTTCTGATGCTACATCCCAGAAAACAACAGCAGAAGACAAAGGAGACTACTACCTTTTAAACGGGATCAAGAACTGGATTACCAATGGAGGAACAGCTTCTTATTATATTGTAATTGCACAGACGGATCCTGAGAAAAAGCATAAAGGAATCAATGCTTTCATCGTAGAAAGAGGTTGGGAAGGTTTTGAAGTTGGAGTAAAAGAAGATAAATTGGGAATCAGAGGAAGTGATACGCACTCTTTGATCTTCAATAACGTAAAAGTACCGAAAGAAAACAGAATCGGGGAAGACGGTTTCGGATTTAATTTTGCAATGGCAGTATTGAACGGAGGAAGAATCGGAATTGCTTCTCAGGCTTTAGGAATTGCTTCAGGTGCTTATGAATTGGCTTTAAAATATGCTAAAACAAGAAAAGCTTTCAAAACTGAAATCATCAACCACCAGGCTATTGCATTCAAATTAGCAGATATGGCTACGCAAATCACGGCGGCAAGAATGTTGTGTTTCAAAGCAGCATGCGAGAAAGATGCAGGTAAAGATATCTCTGAAAGCGGTGCTATGGCAAAATTATATGCTTCTCAGGTAGCAATGGACACTACTATTGAAGCCGTACAGATTCACGGTGGATATGGATATGTGAAAGAATACCATGTAGAAAGATTAATGAGAGATGCAAAAATCACACAGATTTACGAAGGAACTTCCGAGATCCAGAAAATTGTGATTTCCCGAAGCATCGCAAAATAATATAAATCTAAAACACACTGCTTATGAAAAAATCTTTGTGGATCACCTTAGGAGTGGTTCTTCTTCTGGTGGGCGTTTTTGTATGGTACAAATACTATTTCGTCTTTGGAGAAGGAGTAAAATCAGGGTATCTGAATTATGCCATGAAAAAAGGCTATGTTTTCAAAACCTATGAAGGAAAACTAATCCAGGAAGGTTTTGGAAGAGGAAAAACGGGGACCGTAACGAGCTACGAATTTGAATTTTCTGTAGAAGATCCTGAAATTTTTAAACAACTGGAAACCAACAGCGGTAAAACTTTTGATCTTCATTACAAAGAATACAACGGAGCACTTCCCTGGAGAGGAAATACAAAGTTTATTGTAGACAAAGTAGTGAACATGAAATAACGGAAGGCTCCCGATTGGGAGCCTTTCCATTTACAAACCACTTACTTTAATAATATACGAGCGCTCATTCAAGCGATATTATTTCATTTCTTATTTCTATAAATATAAGAAGAAGTAATGATTTAAATTTTTCATATTCATTAAAAAAATATTAAAAAATATGCTTTTGATGAATCCTGTGTTATTGAGGGTGATCATCGGTTGTTTTTTTACTTTTCTTCTTGTAGAAATAGTATCCGATTCCTGCAATCAGAAACAACGGCCATAAGGGAAGAAGAAACAATAAAGTGGCTGTAATCACGCTCCAGCCTGATGAAACCGCAGCCAATGATTTCTCGCCGAAAGTTTTAGGTTCTTTTTCATAATCCGATGTGTCGGTAAGAGTCACGGTGATATTGCATAACGTATTATCTTCATAACTGTTTCCGGAAACCTGTATGTTTTTACTCTCTGTCTGGCCAATTCCGCTAAGATCATTCATTAAACTGTCGAAATTTCTGATAGGAACTTTAATCTCAAGAGCATACATTTTCTGGGTATTTTCGGTATACGAAGATTCTTTTCTGACAGGCTCAGCCGTAACATAGGAAAGTTCTTCACTTTTTACATACCCGTTATTTCTCAGGGTTTCTTCTCTTACCAGTTCTTTTACGGTATCTGTATTGTCGGCTTTTATAGAGAGATTGCCCGTTTTTACCAATCTGTTTTTAAGCTCATAACCATCGTTTTTAGGTTTTTCTTTGTAAACGATTTTGGTTTCTTTAACCACTTTTGGAGCCTGTACATTCACCACCACTTTTTCAGTCTTCTTTTCAGCAGAATCCTTTTTTTCAATCTTCGATTCCAGTTTTGTAGAAGCAATTTTATCTGATAAAGAATCTACGATTTTGGATGTGTTTTCTATTTTTTGCTGAATTTCTCCTTTTGTATCTTCGAAATCTTTTACTCTGATACTGGCTGAATCCAGAACCCTGTCTGCGGCATGGCTGATAGAGTTTACCGTTTCATTCACGGCAGCCGCTGTACTGTCTGCAGCATGTAATGTATTTTCAATCTTGGAATGGGCAGCTTCCCCCTTTTTACACATGATAAAAGTACCTGATACTGCTAACACTAATATGAACTTTTTCATAACATTATTTTTTGATGAAGTAAAATTAGCAGGGAGGGAAAAGATATTTTTGTAAATGAAAAGTATAGTTCTGGTAAATTGTAAAGTGATAAAAATGAAGGGTTTGTATTTTTTTTACAATTATTTTACAAAATTTTTTTTTGATTTTTACCTTATTATTATTCTGTTTTTTATTTATTAAGATTAATTTTTTTATTTAAATATTTGTGTTGCTATGTAAAACGTATTCATTATCCCAAATTGATCATTGTACAGATGAAAAAAACACATCTTTTATTCTTAAAATAAGATTTATCTTTGTGATTATGGGGCTATTTATTAAAAATTTCATGGTGTTAAGTTTTATGAATTTTTTGGTATTGAACTGTGCTGAATATAAAAGTGTTTCACAAATAAATCTACAAAAAGATCATCCTGAAAAAGTGGAATACAAGGAAATCAGAAGACTTAATCTTAATAATGATCTGAAGGAATATACAGTCATTACTTCTACAAAAGAAATGAAAGAGCTGTATATGAAGTTCAATGATTCAAAATATTCCAGATCTGCACCTATTCCTGTTTTGCAGAAAGGAGAATATTTTCTGATCCTGAAACCGGGTTTGAAAAAAATAAAATACGGAGATATTCAAATTGAAAAGATGGAAACAAACGGATCGGTACTGAATATTTTATACAAAGAAATCGAAAATTGGGAATATGCAGAAAAAGAACAGTCCCATCCTATATTGATACTGAAGGTTATTGGCGAACCTAAAGAAGTAAAATTAACCACAATCTAAATATATTAAAATGAAACAAAAATTATTATTTCTTACAGGTCTGGTACTCCTTTCGGGAAGTGCTGTTGCCCAGCAGAATACCTGGAGCAGGACCACTGAGAAAAATGTAAAAGACACAAGGGAGAGAAACGTAAGAACCTCAGATTATCAATTGGTCAGCTTGAATACAGATGAATTGAAGCACCAGCTTTCTTTGGCTCCTGACAGAAACAGTCTTTCTTTTAAAAAAGGCATTCTTGTAAAATTTCCCAATGCTCAGGGAACATTTGATACCTACGAAGTCTTTGAAGCTTCTACTATGCATCCGGATCTGCAGGCAAGATATTCTGATATCAAATCTTATGCAGGCCAGAAGGTAGGAGATCCTGCAACCAGTATCAGATTTACCTATGATCCGTATTTCGGACTTAATGCATCAGTAAGAGGGATAAAAGGGACCTATTATATAGATTCATATTCTAAGGATAACAGAATTTATATGGTATATGACAGGAAAAATGCCGTTTCACAAAGCCGTTTCGATTGTCTGTTTAAAGGAAACTCACCTTTAATTGATGTTGGAAATACACATACTAAAACTGTTATAGACGGTTTAATGAGGAGATACAGACTGGCTATAAGTACCAGCACAGAATATACCGCTTATACTGCCCAACAGGCTGGGGTAGGCACAGGAACAGATGCCCAGAAAAAAGCTGCTGTACTGGCTGCTGTTAATTTAGCCGTAACACGCCTTAATCAGGTTTTTGAAAATGAGATTTCCGTGTCTTTACAACTTATTGCGAATACGGATCAGTTATTTTTCACATCCACAGACACTTTTGATGCATTGGATGCGGATCAGATGATTGATGAGAATATTGTTGTAACCAATAACGCAATTGGTGCTAATAATTATGATATAGGACACCTGTTTTTCCAGGCTACTCAGGGAAATGATAATGGTTTGGCTTACACCCCTTCAGTGTGCGAAAATGATTATAAAGCAGGAGGTGTTACAGGATCGGCAGTACCTGTAGGAGATCCTTTTGTGATTGATTATGTTGCTCATGAAATGGGGCACCAGTTTGGAGCTAATCATACTCAAAATAATGGCTGTAACAGAAATGACGGAACCTCAGTAGAGCCGGGAAGTGCCAGCTCCATTATGGGCTACGCAGGGATCTGTGCCCCGAATGTACAAAACAACAGTGACGCCTACTTCCATGCTGTAAGTATCCGCGAAATGTATACTACCATTACAGGAGGAGGAAACTGCTCGGTAAATACCGCAACAGAGAATAATGAACCGACAGCCAATGCAGGTCCGGACAGAACCATCCCGATGGGAACTCCATTTGCCTTAACCGGCGTAGGGTCAGATCCGGATGGGGATGCTATCACCTATAACTGGGAGCAGATAGACACCGGAGCAGCACAGATGCCTCCGAGACCTACCAATGCTGTTGGTCCGATGTTCAGGTCGATGTGGGCTACAACTTCTCCTACGAGATATTTTCCAAGACTTTCAACCATTATAGAAGGGTACAATTCTACAATTAATACAGCTACAAACTACAGAGCATGGGAGAAGCTTTCTACTGTGGCAAGAAATTTAAATTTCTCTTTACTGGTAAGAGATAATAAACCTGTAGGCGGGCAGACAGGCCGTGATGATATCCAGCTTACGGTATCTACAGCTGCCGGACCATTCACGGTAAGTTCTCAGAATGCCGCGGGAGTAGTTTGGAATGTAGGAAGCTCTCAGACCATTACATGGAATGTAGCCAATACCAATGTAGCTCCTGTAAATACGGCTAATGTGATGATTCTCCTTTCTACGGATGGAGGAGTGACATTCCCGCATACGCTTGTTGCAAGCACACCAAACAACGGTTCTTATACATTCAATGTTCCGGGAGGTTTGGGAACCAGCTCAACTTCAAGGATTATGGTAAAAGCAGTGGATAATGTATTTTTAAATGTAAATACCACCAACTTTACGGTCAATTCTACACTGGGTGTAAGTGAAGCGGAAAAGGCGGAGGCAGGAATAAAAATTTATCCGAACCCTTCAAAAGGAATTTTTACCATCGAAACAGAATCAGGAAATGGTATTTCTTACACAGTCTTTGCAATGGACGGAAAATTAGTAAATGCCAGAAAAGATCTTAAAGGAGGTAAAACCCGGGAAGAAGTTAATTTATCTCACGTTCCTTCGGGAGGATATATCGTCCAGGTAGATAAAGATGGTCAGAAAATTTCCAAAAAACTGATTATTAAAAAATAACAGATCATTGGATTGCAAAAATAAACCGTTCAATGTCATGTTGAATGGTTTATTTTAATTGAAATTGTAAGTGTATTTATAAAGAGATACGGATAGGCAGCTGCTTTTGTTTTTAATTTATTAGTTATTTTTAAACGATTGTATAATTTTAACAATTAATTATTGTATTTTTGGGTTAATTTAACAGTTATTTGATAATTTCTTTAAAAACATTTATAATTTTCATTTTGAATATTTACATTTGTGTATTAATATTTTAGTGATGAAAAGAGTATTGATCTTTCTGTTGCTTTTGATTGGATTTTGGGGTGGTTTAAGCTGTACAAATGTTTCTGCTTCAAAAACCGGTGTTAAAGCAGAATCATTAACGAGTGAAAACCATAATGATGTCAAGTTTTCAGAAGTACGAAGACTGAATAGAAATATACCATTAAAAGAATATACCATTTTACGGTCTTTTGAGGAAACCTTAAAATTATACCGTTTAATGGAAGATAAGAGATTTTCCCGGTCAGCACCAATCCCTACATTGGCTGAAGGTGAGTTTCTGATTGTATTGAAGCCCAAATTGAAAATACAGCCTTACGGAGATATTGAAATAGAGAAGATAGAAGAAGACAAATCTGTATTATATGTTTATTATAAAGAAATTAATAACGAAGAATATATATCGAACAAAGAAAAGGATCCTATAGTGATTCTTAAGATAGAAGGAAAAATTCCTTCAAGTGTTAAGCTAATAACCTCTTAATTAAAAAAAATAAATAGATGAAGAAAAAATTACTGGTTTTGGGAACCTTATTCATGTTTTCAGCAGTAGGGTTTGCTCAAAAAAATTATTGGAAAAAGTCTGACTCAAAGATCAACAGTGAAATTCGTGAGAATAATGTAAAGATTACAGATTTCACTTTGTTTAAACTCAATGTCAGTGAGATTCAAAATCAACTTAAAAATTTGCCGGACAGTGACATGCATTTGTCTCAAAAAGGAGTATTGTTGAATTTTCCAAACCTTGAAGGAGGCTTTGATACCTACGAGGTTTTTGAATCATCAACGATGCATCCCGACCTTCAGAAAAGATATTCCGAGGTCCGCTCTTATACTGGTTTCAAAAAAGGGGACCAATCGGCAGTTTTAAAGTTTACCATAGATCCTTATTTTGGATTTAATGGGATGATCAGAAATAATCAGGGAATTTATTATATCGATTCCTATACAAAAGATAATAACGTTTATAAACTTTACGACAGAAAAAATGCATCATCTCCTAATCAGTTTGAATGTCTTTTTAATGAAGATAATAAACTGGATGCATCTGCTTTAAATGCTCAGAAAACAGTTATAGACGGATTGCTTAGAAAGTACAGGCTGGCTATTACAACAACAGTAGAATACACAGCTTATATTGCAGGCCAGGCCGGTGTAGGTACAGGAACGGATGCTCAGAAAAAAGCGGCTGTTCTTGCGGCTGTTAACTTAGCTGTCACAAGATTAAATGAAGTTTTTGAAAAAGATATTTCAGTAAGACTGCAGCTTATTGCGAATACAGATTCTTTATTCTTTATCGCTACAGATACTTTTAATACCCTGGATGCCGGGCAGATGCTCAATGAAAATATCACGGTTACCAATAATGTTATTGGTGCTGCCAACTACGATATCGGACACTTATTCTTTCAGGCCAATGCAGGAAATGATAACGGTTTAGCAGCTACTCCTTCCATTTGTGGAAATAGCAAAGCAGGCGGAGTTACAGGTTCTGCAATTCCGGTAGGGGATCCTTTTGTCATAGACTATGTAGCCCATGAAATGGGACATCAGTTTGGAGCAAACCATACACAGAATAATGGCTGTAACAGAAACAACCCTACATCGGTAGAGCCGGGAAGTGCCAGCTCTATTATGGGATACGCAGGTATCTGTGCTCCCAATGTGCAACCTCATAGTGACGCTTATTTTCATGCAGTAAGTATTGCAGAAATGTATTTTAGATTGACTACGGGTGCCACCTCAAACTGCGGTGTTAAAACGCCCACTACAAATGGAGAGCCTGTTGCCAATGCAGGGGTGGATAGAAGCATACCGAAGAGTACACCGTTTATGCTAACAGCAACTGCATCGGACCCGGATAATGATGCTCTTACCTATACCTGGGAACAAACTGATTTTGGAGCAGCGACTATGCCGCCTCAACCGACCAATGCAGTGGGACCTCTTTTCAGGTCTGTAATGCCTACAGCGTCACCTTCAAGATACTTTCCTAGACTTTCTACCATTGTTTCCGGCTATGACCCTGCCATTGCAGCTCCTACAGATGTGAGAGCATGGGAAAAGCTTTCCTCCAGAGGAAGAGATCTTAATTTTTCAGTTCTTGTAAGAGATAATAATGCTCAGGGAGGCCAGACAGGGCGTGATGACGTGAAGCTTACCGTTATAGATACTGCGGGACCTTTTGTGGTTACTTCACAAAATACAGCAGGAACTGTTTGGACTGAAGGTCAGTCATATGCAATTAAATGGGATGTTGCCAATACAACGGCTGCTCCTATAAGCACACCTAATGTAACTATTCTGTTGTCCAAAGACGGAGGTCTTACTTTTCCAACAGTTTTGGTGGCAAGCACTCCTAACAACGGTACTTATAATTATACTGTTCCAGGTGGTCTTGGAACGGTTACGAACAATGCCAGAATTATGGTAAAAGCTGTGGATAATGTATTTTTAAATGTCAATTCACAGAATTTTACAATCAATTCATCAGTGGTAGTCAATCCTGGAACAAATCCAGGGAATCCGACAGTCCCTACAAGAATTTACCAGGGGCTGATGATATATCCTGTACCTTCCAATGATGGTTATGTTTATATTAAAGCAGATTTCCCTAGACAGGTTCCATTGCGTCCTTATGTTATTTCTTACGAAATATTTTCAATGGATGGAAAACTGATTGTTCCTAAAAAGACCAAATATATATTTGACGAAATTCTGGAGCGGATTAACTTAACACATTTACCTACTGAATCCTATATGATTCATGTTACTGTAGATGGAGAAAAAATTGTCAAGAAATTAATGATGATACCTAAATAGATCATCAAACAGATTTAATAAAAAAAACCGTTCATAGGAACGGTTTTTTTTATTTTAATAGAGATTATTATTAATCATTTTTGAATTCACTGATGAAATGCAGCTTCACATTAGGGAATTTTTCCTGGGTCATATGAATCGTAAATGAAGAATCGGCTAAAAATACCAACTGATTGTATTTGTCTCTTGCCAGGAATCTTTGCTTAAGTCTTGCAAACTCTTTGAATTCTTCAGATCTTTCATCGGCTTCCACCCAGCATGCTTTGTGCATAGAAAGAGGTTCATAGGTACATTTGGCACCATATTCATGTTCCAGACGGTACTGAATTACTTCATACTGAAGCGCTCCAACGGTTCCGATGATCTTTCTGTTGTTCATTTCCAGAGTAAATAACTGGGCTACTCCTTCATCCATCAGCTGATCGATACCTTTAGCAAGCTGCTTCGCTTTAAGCGGATCGTTGTTGTTGATATAACGGAAGTGCTCCGGAGAGAAACTTGGAATTCCTTTAAAACTAAGCTTTTCACCTCCTGTTAATGTATCTCCGATTCTGAAACTTCCGGTGTCATGAAGACCCACAATGTCTCCCGGGAAACTTTCGTCTACAACTTCCTTTTTATCTGCAAAGAACGCATTCGGGGAAGAGAATTTCATTTTCTTGCCTTCTCTTACCAATAGATAATTTTCATTTCTTTTAAATGTTCCTGAAACAATTTTCACGAAAGCAAGACGGTCTCTGTGCTTCGGATCCATATTCGCATGGATTTTGAAAACGAACCCTGTGAAAGTACTTTCCTCAGGCTTTACAAGACGTGTATCACTTTCTTTAGGCTGAGGCATCGGGGCAATTTCAATAAAAGCATCCAGTAATTCACGTACTCCGAAATTATTCAAAGCCGAACCAAAGAATACAGGCTGCAAATCACCGGACATATAATCTTCACGGCTGAATTCAGGATATACGGACTGTACCAGCTCCAGTTCATCTCTAAGATTCTGAGCTGCTTTCCCTCCGATTACTTCATCAATCGAAGGATCGTTGATGTCATCAAACTTAATAGTTTCACCTACCTTTTGCTTCTTTTCCTCAAGAAACAGCTGGATATTATTCTCCCAGATATTATAAATTCCCTGGAAATCACTTCCCATACCAATAGGAATGGATAGCGGAACGACTCTTAATCCTAATTTCTGCTCTACCTCATCCAAAAGATCAAAAGCATCCTTACCTTCACGGTCAAGCTTATTAATGAAAACAAGCATAGGAATGTTTCTCATTCTGCAGACTTTTACCAGTTTTTCGGTCTGCTCCTCAACCCCTTTTGCCACGTCTATCACAACAATTACGGAGTCTACAGCCGTTAAGGTTCTGTAGGTGTCTTCAGCAAAATCCTTGTGACCTGGCGTATCCAGGATGTTGATTTTGTGATCTTTATATTCAAAAGCCAATACGGAAGTAGCTACAGAGATCCCTCTCTGTCTTTCAATTTCCATAAAGTCGGAGGTAGCTCCTTTTTTTATTTTGTTCGACTTTACTGCACCGGCTTCCTGAATAGCCCCTCCGAAAAGCAGTAACTTTTCAGTAAGCGTAGTTTTTCCGGCATCCGGGTGGGAAATAATCCCGAAAGTCTTTCTTTTTTGTATTTCTTTGATTAAGTCTGACATAGTGTATTTTGAAGTTGCAAAAATCGGGATTTTTTACGAGGTTTCAAATAATTTAGGTGAATAAATAGTTGGGGTGCGAGTTGCGGGTTGGAGAGTAGTAGAGTTTGAGTGTTTCGAGGTGCGAGTTTGAGGGTTTGAGTTGCGGGGTGCGGTATACGAGATTCTGAGGATTGTTTTAATCTTTGTTTTGAGTTTTGGTTTTAGGCTGGAATGATATAATGAATGGTGAATTTTGCTTTGCATGTTAAAGGTGAATGATAAAACTAATTATTATGGCTAATAGTAATCAAGATTGGCGGCTGAGGCACTCGAAGCTACCAGTACAAGATTATAAAGCCATCAGACAGAAGAAATACAGAACTCCGGTGGCTTCGACCAGTCTGTATTCTCCACTCAACATCCTCAACTTTTTTCACAAAAAAACAAATCACTCTCTCCAACTCGAAACTCTCCAACCCGTACCCCACAACTCGAAACCCGCCCCCGCCCAACAATTTCCTTTTTTAGTTGCCCGCCGTATTCAAAAAAATTATCTTTGTTTTTATTAAAATGTACAGAGAAAAGTATGGAAAATAGTAAGTATCCTAAGTTTACGTTTACATGGATGGGAGGTCTTGTCCTGATCGCAGGATTATTCATAGGGACAATCGCTGTTTCCTTTTTCGGTAGTTTCTGGAAAATTGTTTTCAGAGAAAATCTTGAACTTAGAGACTGGTTTTTAATGCTTACGAATGCGGCCGGATTTCTTACAGCTATTGCTTTTTTTGATTTTTTTATTGTGAGGCCATCAACCGGGGAAAAACTAAATTTCAATTTTTCTCCTACCAATTTATCTACCTATCTCCTGATATTTCCTATGATGATCGGGATGATGCTGATCTCAGAATTTGTCACATCACTTATTCCTATTACGGGACCGTTCTGGGGAAAATATTACGATTACTTCTCAGAACTTATGGAGAAATTGACCTTTGAACCTGTTACAATGATCATCATGACGGTGATTATGGCACCCATTTTTGAAGAAATTATTTTTAGAGGAATTATTCAGAAAGGGCTCATCAATAAAGGAGTAGATCCTAAAAGAGCTATTTTTTATGCATCTCTCATCTTCGGGCTGGTTCATGGAAATCCATGGCAGTTTGTAGGAGCGGTTTTGCTGGGATGTGTGCTTGGACTGGTGTATTATAAAACAAAATCCCTTCTGTTACCGATGTTACTGCATGGATTTAACAATTTGTGTTCTTCGATGTTGGTGACCTATACCAAAAATGAAAGTTTTGCGGAAGTTTTCAAAATTTCAGAATGGATTATTCTTGCCATAGGAATTGTTCTTTTTTCCCTGTTTTACTATCTTTTTATGAAAAAGTATAAAGTACATTATGCGGAAATTTAAAATAAAAAAGAGAATAAGAATTGTTTCAGGAATTTTCGCCCTGATTTCCATAGTTTGTACCGTTTTATTCTTCTTTTTACAGCAGTCTGATTATATTGAACTTAAAACTTCGGAGAAGTCTGCATTAAAATTAAGCAAAGGAGATTACATACTTTATCTGGTGAATGATAATGCCAATGAAATTCAAAAAAGAAACTATTATTTTGAATTAAAAGATCTTAAAAACAATATCATCAGAAAATTTCCGGATACGGCTGTCCCTAAATTCATTTTTGAAGTGGAAACAGTTGGAAATAAAATATATACCTCATATGCGAATTTTGCTGTTGATGAAACAGGAGATTATATTCTGCAGACCTATCCGAAAAATGGAAACATCATAGAAATGGCAATAAAGGAAGATAGAGATAATTCCACGCAGCTGATTTTGTTTTATTACCTGTCAGTTGCTTGTATTGGAATTTCAATTCTTACTTTTGCAGTCAGTTTTTTTATAAAAAAATAATGGTAATGGAATTATTAGTAGCAACACACAACCACCACAAAAAAGAAGAAATTCAGCAGATTTTGGGCAATGATTTTACTGTAAAAAGCCTTACAGACTATCATATTCATGAAGAAATCGTAGAAGACGGAGACTCTTTTAATGCCAATGCCTTAATTAAAGCAAAATACTGTTTTGAAAAAACCGGAATTCCGAGCTTAGGAGACGACAGCGGTATTGCGATTGAAGCGTTGGACGGCAGACCCGGGATTTTTTCTGCACGCTATGCAGGCGATCACGATTTTGCTAAAAACATGGAGAAAGTTTTAGGTGAACTGGACGGTGAAGAAAACAGAAAAGCCTATTTCATTACAGTTTTGTGCTATTATGACGAAAACGGAGCCCGCTATTTCGAAGGAAGGGTTCACGGAAATATACTTACAGAAAATAAAGGACATAAAGGGTTTGGATATGACCCTATCTTCGTTCCGGAAGGATATGAGATGACTTTTGCAGAAATGAATCCTGAGGATAAAAACAGAATCAGTCATCGTAAGCAGGCATTGGACCTGTTCCTGGATTTCCTGAAAGTAAAAGATTAATTCCAATCGCAAAAGGTTTTAACCTTAATACAAATAGGGAATGTTTTCAGAAAGTATATCGGTGAAAACCTTTTGTGATGGCAGATATTCTATGCGTTTCAGCATTTAAACTTAGATCTGAAATATATGTTTAGATTTTCTGTCGTACATTTGTTATAATAAACTATTGATTTGAGTACTTATTTAACGATATTAGGTTTTAATTCAGCTATTCCGACGATCAATTCCTCACCCACAGCCCAGTTGCTGGAAATGGAAGAGAGACATTTCTTAATTGATTGTGGAGAAGGAACGCAGGTACAGCTGAGAAAAGCAAAAGCAAGATTTTCAAAGATCAATCATATCTTTATTTCGCATCTTCATGGCGATCATTGTTTTGGTTTGCCAGGTCTTATTGCCTCTTTCCGTCTGCTTGGAAGAGATATTCCGCTGCATGTTTATGGTCCTAAAGGAATCAAGAAAATGCTGGAAACCATTTTTCAGATTACGGAAACACACCGCGGTTTTGAAGTCGTTTATCATGAGCTGGATAAAGACTATTCGGAAAAAATTTATGAAGACAGCAGGGTAGAAGTGTATACCATTCCTTTGGATCACAGAATATATTGCAACGGTTATCTTTTTAAAGAAAAACCAAAAGACAGGCACCTGAATATGAAGGAAATTGCCAAGTACAAAGAAATAGAAAGCTGTGATTATCACAATATAAAAGCAGGAAAAGATGTTGTGCTCAGCGATGGCTACGTCCTGAAAAATGAAATTCTTACACTGGATCCTGTACCTCCCGTATCTTATGCCTTCTGCAGTGATACCCGGTATCTTGAAAGTGTTCTTCCTATCATTAAAAACGTAACGGTTCTCTACCATGAATCTACTTTTCTCCATGATCTGAAAGAAATGGCAGATTATACGGGACATTCTACTGCTATGGAAGCTGCCATGATCGCCCGGAAAGCGGAAGTCGGAAAACTGATTCTGGGGCATTTTTCCAACAGATATGCCGATCTCACCGTGTTTACAGATGAAGCCAGAGAAGTTTTTCCCAATACCTTCCTTCCCAAAGCTTTGGAAAGTGTAAAAATTTAAAACCTGTATGCTTAATTTTGAAGAACTGAAAAGCTTTCTGAACGAAAAAGCAGATCAGTACAACAATCCCGATTTTATTGCAGATGATCCGATTCAGATTCCGCATCGTTTTTCCTTAAAACAGGATGTTGAAATTGCCGGTTTTCTGGCAGCCACCATTTCCTGGGGAAACAGAAAATCAATCGTTAAATCTGCAGAAAAAATGCTCAATATCATGGGCAACTCTCCCTATGATTTTGTCCTGAACCATTCTGACAAAGATCTGGATGTTCTTCAGGATAAAAGTATACACCGGACTTTTAACGGCCAGGATTTTGCTTACTTTATCAGGCAGTTCAATAAAATTTATAAAGAGAATGAAAGTCTTGAAAATTTATTCATGATAAAAGATCAGGAAACTAATTTTTTTCATGCTATTGAAAGATTCAGAAGCGGTTTTCTGGAAACGGAAAAACACAGGAGTCATAAACATGTAAGCTCACCTTATAAAAACTCCTCTTCCAAAAGAATTATTATGTTCCTTCGTTGGATGGTCCGGAAAGACAAACATGGAGTAGATTTTGGAATTTGGGAAAATATAGATCAGAAATACCTTTCAATTCCGTTAGATGTACATACGGGAAATATTTCCAGGCAGCTCGGTTTGCTTTCACGAACTCAGAATGACTGGAAAACAGTGGAAGAACTGGATATTGCCGTGAGAAAATTTGATGAAAAAGATCCCGCCAGATATGATTTCGCTCTGTTTGGGCTGGGAGTGACCAAAGAACTCTTATAAAAAACATAGGAAAGGATGAAAAAAGAAAAAGAAAATACAGAAATTTTAGAGAAAATTGCAAACGGTATCACATGGTGGGTGGGCTCTATCCCTTCACTAATTGTTCATACCTTATTCTTCATCACCTCATTTCTTTTGCCGATGCTCAATCTTGTTGCGTTCGACAAAATGCTTCTGATTCTTACCACTGTTGTTTCTCTGGAAGCAATATATCTGGCCATTTTCATTCAGATGTCTGTGAATAAGAGCCACGAGAAAATTGAAGATATTCAGGAAGATATTGAAGAGATCAGCGAGGATATTGAAGATATTCAGGAAGATATAGAAGAAATCAGCGAGGATATTGAAGAGATCAGCGAAGATATTGAGGAGATCAACGAAGATATTGAAGACATTCAGGAAGATATTGAAGAGATCAATGAAGAAGAAGATGATGAAGACCACAACGAAAGAGCTAAAAATGTAATTCTGAAAAGCAACGTAAGCTCCAATAAAAATGAAATTAAAGCACTGAAAGATATCATCAGCCAGCTTCAGAATGAAATTGATCAGCTGAAAAAATAGCAGCCGGATGATCCATAATAATTATAGAAATCAGACCTTACAAATTGTACAGGTCTGATTTTTTTTAAGCGTTTTTATAAGCTTGAAATTTAATACCTGTTGTTTTGCGGATTTTTCACTTATAAAACATATTTTTTACGAATGCGTATGGTGAATTATTTTTTTATTTAGATGATGACGTGTTTTTTAATGGTATTTTTGTTACATTTGGATAAATAATAATAAAAATGTTAACGTATAGATTGAACAAATACTTTTTATTTGTGTTAGTACTGTTTTCCTCTGTAGCAGTATTTTCCCAGAATGTCAGGAAAAAATCACCTCCGAAAAAAGCATCTCAGCTAACGATGAAAGCTGGCGTGTTTATAGATGTAAATGTACCCACTTACCCGGCTTCCGCATATAATATTGAGCAGCTTGTGAAGAATGTACTGATCTCAGGAGGCTCCGTATGTGCGGCACCAAACGTATCCAATGTAACCGTTTCTCCGAATCAGCTGGCAACAGACACAGAAAGGGCGTGGGGATATTTTAATAAAGGAACTACCAATTTCCCTTTTAATGACGGTATTGTTCTCGTGGCAGGTAAAGCAAGAAGAGCAGGAAATGGCTATGAAGGGCCTGGTGAACTGTCTGATCAGGTTCCGGGCTCTGGAATAAACGATCCGGATCTTGTAGCGGCGGTAAACCCTCCGGATGATCTTCAGGACGTGGTAGCCGTAGAATTCGACTTTGTTCCCAACAGCAATCAGGTGAAATTCAATTATCTGTTTGCTTCGGAAGAATATACCAGCGGATTTCCGTGCGGTGATTTTGCAGACAGTTTTGCACTCCTCTTAAAGAAAGTAGGCGATCCTACCTATACCAACCTGGCTGTTCTGCCCAATGGTGCAGGGCCTGTGAGCGTGACTAATATTGTTCCGGCCGGAGTAGGATGTACCACCTTAATAAACGAGCAATACTTTGCCGGTCTGAATACCCAGAATATTGAAACTAATTTTATAGGACGTACAGTCCCTCTTACAGCGGTTGCTACCGTTATTCCGGGGCAGGCTTATCATTTTAAACTGGTTCTTGCGGATGCCGTGGACAGGCGTTATGACTCTGCTGTCTTCTTACAGGGTGGTTCTTTCGATATTGGAATGACCATTGTTGATAATAACGGAAACCCTCTGGGGCAGACCGTGAATATGTGTGACAATACCCCTCAGATTTTAAAAGCGCAGGTATCTGCTGTGCCGGGAATGACTTATAAATGGTATAAAGACGGAGTATTTATTCCTTTTGCAACCAACGCAATCTATACGGCCACTTCGCCGGGAGTATATGAGGTAAAAACATTTGTGGGCGGAACAGAATGTCAGAAAGCAAGCATTACGATCATAGGGGGAACTTCTCCTCTTGCTCAGAGTGCCACTTTAAAACTGTGTGCTACGCCTACCCGCAGTACCTTTAATTTAGAGGATGCAAAACCTCAGATCAGTACAACAACGGGAGCGGTATTCAAGTTTTATACTACTCAGGCAGATGCACAGGCTCAGAATAATAATTTTATTACCAATACAACCACTTACAACGGAACAGACGGGCAGGTCATTTTTGTCGTGGTTTCCAACGGAGCTTTTTGTAGCAAGATCGTGACTTTAACATTAAGAAGAGAAGAAACACCTGTTGCCCAGCTCACAGCACCGAAATTAAGAATCTGTTCAGGAGAATCTCTGGTATTGACCGCTTCGGGAGGAGTAACTTATCAATGGGGAGATACTTCAAATACGGGTGGAGTGAGAACCGTGAGCCCTACTCAGAATACAACTTACACCGTCTACGCCATAGGAGCACAGGGATGTAAATCTTTACAGCCTGCTACCATTACTATTGATGTGGTACCTGCCATCGTTTCTTCGCTGAAAGGAGGTCAGATCTGTCAGGGAGATAGGATTCTTCTGGATGCCGGATCCGGCCCGGGCTATACCTACGAATGGAATACCGGAGAAACTTCACAGGCTATTACGGTAGATACTCCCGGAGAATATACTGTAAAAATAAGTAATGGCGTTTGCTCCAAAGAATTTAAAACCCAGGTGATACGTGCAGTTGTACCGCAAATTATAAAAGTAGATTATAATGTAAACGGAACTATGGTGCTTACGGCAAGCAACCCAAGCAACGGAACTTTGGAATACTCTGTAGACAATGGTTTTACATGGCAGGCTTCCAATGTATTTTCGAATGTTCCTAAGAATACCGTAATATCCATCCGTGTCAAAGTGAAAAATACAAGTTGTGAAGGATTCCTAGAATATTTTACATTTGTTATTAAAAATGTAATCACGCCAAACGGAGATAAAGTTAATGATATCATTGATTTCAGTGGAGTAAGCGGTTATAAAGATTTTAAAGGTCTTGTTTTCGACCGCTACGGAAGGGAAGTGTTTAAAGCAGGAAAAACCAGACCTTATTGGGATGGATATTTCCAGGGAAAACGTCTTCCTACCTCTTCCTATTGGTATCAGGTGACCTATGAGGATCCTGCCAGCAAAGAACTGGCCGTAAAAACAGGATGGATCCTGTTGAAAAATCTTGAATAAATTTTATCTAATATGTATAAAGACCGGTATTTTTGCCGGTCTTATTTATTATATACCCTTAAAATGAATTTATATTTTAAGATAAATAAATTTGTATTAGTGATAATGTAAATTGTACTAAATTGAATTTCAATCAAAAAAAATAGTATTTTTGTTTCAAATACTATAAAATGTTAAATAGGAGGATTGAAAGTTTATTTTTGGCGCTATTTTTTGCATTATTGGGAAATCTTGTTCTTGCTCAGAACAAAGACAGATCCACAATACCTGCAAAGAGAGCGGGAGCAGCCTCTATGAAAGCAGGTGTTTTTATAGATGTAAATACCCCTAATTATGCAGAATCCAACTACAGCATCACACAGCTGGTAAAAGAGGTACTGATATCCGGAGGAACCTGTTCTACGGCCAACGTAAGCAACGTAAATGTCTCTCCGAATTTAGCCGTGAGCGATGCCAACAGAAGCTGGGGTTTTTTTAATAAAGGAACCACTGCTTTTCCTTTTGATAAAGGAATTGTTCTTACAACCGGATATGCAAGAAAAACCGGAAACAATTTTCAGGGAACTCTGAGCGATCCTCTTCCTTCTGCAGGAGACGTTGATCTTGCTACGGCATTAAATGTGAACAATACTCAGTTGAGAGATGCCACTTACATAGAATTCGACTTTGTTCCTTCCTCTACAGAAATTACGTTCAGATACTTATTTGCCTCCAAAGAATATGATACCTCCCATCAGTTTGCATGTACCATATCAGATGGGTTTGCTTTACTTTTAAAAAAAGCAACGGATCCTACCTATACCAATCTCGCAGTACTTCCCGGTGGAGCCGGACCTGTGAGTGTGACGAATATCCACCCGACAATTCCCGGGAATTCAGGTTGTGGACCTGTCAACCAGCAGTATTTTGCAGGAATTAACAATCCGATGGTAGAGACCAACTTTGACGGACGTACGATTCCATTAACGGCGAAAGCCACAGTTGTTCCGGGCCAGACTTACCATTTTAAAATGGTTTTGGCCGATTATTCAGATTCTAATTTTGATTCAGCGGTGTTTCTTGAGGCAGGATCATTTGATATCGGAGTAAAGATTCTTGATCCGGCCGGAGTACAGCTTCCTGATACCATTAACATGTGCGACAATACGCCGCAGACTTTCACGGCTTCTGTGCAGGCACCTAATGTTACTTATCAGTGGTTTTTAAATAATAACCCTATTCCGGGCCAAACAGGGCCAAGTTATACGGCTACTCAGCCAGGGGTTTACAGTGTTCAGGTTTTTATCCAGGGAAACAACTGTCCGGGAACAGCAAGTATTACTGTGGTGGGAGGGACTTCACCAACGGTTCAGAATGCAACACTGACGAGCTGCTTTGCGGCAGGAAATGTAACATTCAATTTACCCTCCGCTCAGCCTTCTATAAGTACAACACCTGGGGCAACATTTGCCTATTATATCAATCAGGCAGACGCCAATGCGGGAAATGGAAATACCATCCCGAACCCGGCTACCTATTCAAGTCCTGGAGGACAAACGGTTTATGTTTTGGTTAAGAATGGTTTCTGTTCCAAAGTAGCCGAGCTTCAGCTGGTAAAAGCACCTCAGATGACAGCTTCCGCTTTGCCTCCGCCTGTATTAACCTGTACCAGTTCACAGGCAACGTTGGATGCCTCAGCTTCTGTTTATCCTGCAGGATCTGTTTTTAACTGGACTACTACGGGAGGAAATATTGTTTCGGGAGGAAATACATTAACTCCGGTAATCAATGCTCCGGGAACTTATACTTTAACTATATCAAATACTTACCAGCCGGGGAATGTATTGTGTACCGCTACTGCCAATGTAACGGTTACAGGAGACAGTGCTCCGCCTGTTACGGGGCTTACAGCAACTAAAATACAGATCTGTAACGGAGAATCGGTTACATTAACGGCAACAGGAGGAGCTACCTATAACTGGGGCGGCGGGCTTCCCGGAAATGGAAATACGCAGACGGTATCACCTACCACCAATACTACCTACACAGTAACGGCTGTAGGGGCAAACGGATGTGTTTCTCAAAATCCGGCAACCATTACTATTGAAGTTTCACAGCCTATCACAGTACAGGATGCAGTATTGCATAAATGTTATGCGCCAAACCTTACTTATGATCTTACCACTGCTCAGGGGCAGATTACCACTGCCGGAGGAGGAGTTACTTTTACTTATTATATCAACCAGGCTGATGCACTTGCCGGGAATGCCAATTTTATTGCGGCACCTACCACATATGCGCCACCGGGTAATCAAACAATATTTGTCTTAGTAAAAAATGGGGGCTGTCATTATGTGGTTTCCCTTCAGCTACTGAGAACAGCTGAAACAACCCTTACTATAGCAGCACCACAGGAAGTTACCTGTACAAATCCTCAGATTACACTTAATGCAACAGCATCTGTAGTACCTGCGGGATCCACCATTACCTGGACAGCGGCCGGTGGCGGAAACATTGTATCAGGCGGAAATACCCTTTCCCCTGTCGTGAATGCAGGAGGGGCATATACACTTACGGTGAGCAATGTATCACAGCCGGGAAATCTGACATGTACTTATACGGCTACAGTGAATGTAGTTCAGAATACGGCACTTCCGGTAGCTGCGCTTGTTTCTTCGCAACCTAGAATATGCGAAGGAGAATCGGTAACATTAACGGCAACAGGAGGTGTTACTTACAACTGGGGAGGTGGCCTTCCTGGAAATGGCGATACTCAGGTAGTTTCTCCTACGGTAACTACAACCTATACGGTGCATGCAGTAGGAGCTAACGGCTGTATCTCTGCCAATCCTGCTACAGTAACTGTTATAGTAGGGCCACCAATTGCGGGAATCGCAGCATCTAAAACAGAAATATGTGCAGGAGAATCCGTGACGCTTACTGCAACCGGAGGAGTTACCTATAATTGGGTAGGGCTTCCAGGAAACGGAAATACACAGGTGGTTTCACCAACGGTTACCACTACTTATTCGGTATTTGCACTGGGAGGTAACGGATGTAGCTCGTTAGTAGCGGCAGAAATAATTATTAAAGTAGTTCCGGCTATCGTTTCTACATTGAAGGATGTATACGTTTGTGCAGGAGATACGGGAGTTCTGGACGCAGGAGCAGGACCTAACTATACTTACTTATGGAATACGGGAGCCACTACGCAAACCATTTCCACCAACGTTGTGGGAACCTATACCGTTACCATTAGTAATGGAGTTTGTTCTAAAGTATTCTCCGCTCAATTATTAAATCCTGAGCTTCCGAAATTTACGAATATAGTATACGATAACCATGTACTGACGCTTACGGCAAACAATCCTACAGGAGGAGTTCTGGAATATTCCATAGACGGTGGTCTGGTGTGGCAGGATTCCAATATATTCTATAATGTTTTAAATAATACCAACTATCCTCTGATGGTAAGGGTAAAAGGAGCAAAATGCGGAACAACATTAAGCTATTTCACCTTTGTGATCAGCAATGTGATTACGCCTAATATGGATGGGGTAAATGATGGAATAGATTTTTCCGGAATCAGCGGATATAACAATTTTGCAGCATCAGTCTTTGACCGGTATGGAGCCGAACTGTTCAGGGCCTCTAAAAAAGATCCGGTCTGGAGAGGTTCTTTAAAAGGACTGAATCTGGCCACGGGTACGTATTGGTACAAAGTACAGTGGGAAAATCCGGCCAGTAAAAAACTTGAATTAAGGTCAGGTTGGATATTGCTAAAAAATAGAAACTAACAGTCAAACCTTCCATATTTGGAAGGTTTGTTTTTTTTATATTAAAATAATGACAAAAAATATAGGATATATTTGGAAATAAATTAAATTTGTTGAAACAAAAGTATTATGCGAAAAAATCTCCTCTTTTTTTTATTTTTTTTGGTCGTCTCGACTTATTCATATTCTCAGACTGGTAAGCCCAGAGTTCTCCACAAAACAAATATTCCCCCTGCAAATAAAGCAGGAGCTTTTATTGATGTAAACGTTCCTCCTTACCCGGCTTCAACGTATTCTATTACTCAGCTGGTAAAGGATGTTCTGATCTCCTCAGGAACTAATACCTGTGTAACACCCAGCGTAACCAATGTAAAGATAACACCCAACCATGCAGTAACTGATGCAGACAGATCTTGGGGATATTTCAACAAAGGAACTACTAATTTTCCGTTTAAAGACGGGATTGTACTTTCTACAGGAAAAGCAAGAAGAGCCGGAAACGCAGCGGAAGGTACCCTGGGAGATAATAACGGTGGTGGAAGTGATCCCGATCTTGCACAGGCTATCGGATCTACCGGAACATTAGCCGATGCTGTTCTTCTGGAATTTGACTTTGTGCCTACAACTTCCCAAATTAAATTTAATTATATATTAGCTTCTGAAGAATATTACGGCGGATTTCCCTGTGATTATGCAGATGCTTTTGCAATTCTTCTAAGACCTACATCAGGCGGGGCTTACCAGAATATGGCAATACTTCCCGGGGGTGCCGGACCTGTAAGTGTTACGAATATCCACCCTGCGATACCGGGAGATTGCGGAGCCGTGAATGAACAATATTTCGGAGGATATAATACCACCAATATAGAAACCAATTTTGAAGGAAGAACAGTTCCTCTTACTGCTGTAGCTACTGTAGTGGCGGGGCAGGAATACCATTTTAAGATGGTTATTGCCGATTATACCCCTTATACCTTTGCGGATCACATTTATGACTCGGCTGTATTTCTGGAAGGAGGATCATTTAACATTGGAGTAGAGCTTCTGGATCCTAGCGGTGCTACACTGCCTTCAGATATTAATGTTTGTGACAACGTACCACAGGTGATCACAGCATCCGTAAGTGATCCTAATTTATTATATCAATGGTTCCTGAACGGAAATCCGGTAGCAGGGGCTACAACAAATACCATTACGGCCACGCAGCCCGGAACATATACCATTGAAGTAAGAGTTCCGGGAAATCCTTGTCCGGGAAAAGCAACGATAGAAATCCATGGAGGAACCACTCCGCAGGCACAGGATGCTTCACTGCTGCTTTGCGCCACGCCGGATATTACCACCTTCGACCTCACGAATGCCATGCCATCTTTAAGCCCTACTCCGGGTGCTATATTTAAATTTTATGTAAATCAGGCTGATGCTATCGCTCAGAATACGAATAATATCCAGAATATCTTGAATTATAACGGTACAGACGGACAGATTCTGTACACCGTAGTTTCAAACGGAGGCTTTTGCAGCAAGATGGTAGAATTAAAACTGCTCAAAGAAACAACCCCTACAGCGGGTATAAAATCTTCCAGAATAAAAATATGTCCGGGAGAAACAGTAACCCTTACTGCTGATGGCGGAGCTACCTACCAATGGGTGAACTTCCCGGGTACAGGCAATACACAAACCGTAACATTGTATCAGACCACTACATTTACCGTGTATGCGGTAGGAGCGAAAGGATGCCGTTCTTTAAACCCTGCAACCATCAGAGTTGAAGTGACGCCGGAGATCACTTCTCCTTTAAAAGATGTAGAAATGTGTTTGGGTGACCGCGTTGTTTTGGATGCAGGTGCAGGTCCGAATTATAAATATCTATGGAGTACCGGAGCCACTACACAGACGATTACCGTAGACAGCTGGGGTATTTATACCGTAGAAGTAGATAACGGATTCTGTAAAAAAACCTTTACGGCAAAAGTAGGAGGGGCAGCAACACCTTTTGTAACGGCCATAAACTATGAAAGCTCTAAAAAAACAGTAATCATCACGGCAGAAAACCCATCCATGAATAATACCCCAAGTACTTTGGAATATTCCATAGACAACGGGCTCACATGGCAGGATTCTAATATATTTACCAATCTGCTGAACAATACCAATTATACCGTATTGGTGAGAAGGGTAGGAACCCATTGTGTGGGAACATTTGATTTCTATACTTTACAGATTAATAATATCATTACACCTAATAATGACGGAGTAAATGATGTGCTGGATCTTAAAGCACTGGGTGAATTCAAGAACTTTACGGGATCTGTTTATGACAGATACGGCGTTGAAATGTTCAGATTCTCCAAAGAAAAACCGGTTTGGGATGGAACGGTAGGAGGTAAGAAACTGTCTACTTCCACCTATTGGTATAAGTTTAATTTCGAATACCCTAAATCAAAAGTTCAGATGAACTGGTCCGGATGGATTATGCTGAAGAACAGGGAATAAAAATATAAAGCTCATAAAAAAAGCCTTTCAAGATTACTTGAAAGGCTTTTTTTATTTTTACAACTGAATTTTACTGATTCTGTTTCCAGAGATTGGCAAAGCCGATAAAATCCAGGACGCTGAGCTCTTCTGCTCTTTTATCCAAAAATTCATGCGTCTTCAAAGCTTCAGGAATATTCAGTATTTTCAGTGAATTCGACAGTTTTTTTCTCCTTTGATTGAATCCTGCTTTTACGATCTGTTTAAAAAGAACCTCATTTCCGGCAAGACCTTTTTTGGGATTTCTTGTCAGTCTGATCACGCCCGACTTTACTTTCGGAGGTGGGTTGAATACGTTTTCATGCACCGTAAACAGATAGGATACATCATAATAAGCCTGAATCAGTACAGATAAGATACCGTAATCTTTAGTTCTGGGAACAGCTGCCGTTCTTTCGGCCACTTCCTTCTGGAACATTCCTACCATTTCCGGAATCTGCTCATAATAATCTACGATCTTAAAAAGAATCTGTGAAGAAATATTATAGGGGAAATTCCCGATAATGGCAATCTGTTCTCCATTGATAAAATGAAAGTCCTGCTTCAGAAAATCTCCTACAAAGGTATTTTCCGTGATTTTTGAATAATTGTTTTTCAAATATTCAATAGACTCTGTGTCGATCTCTGCAAGATACACAGACTGGTCCTTCTCCAGCAGATATTTGGTAAGGACGCCCATTCCGGGACCTACTTCCATGACATTTTTATAGCCTTCAAAATTAAGACCTTCCACGATTTTCCGTGCGATGTTTTCATCTGTCAGAAAGTGCTGTCCAAGATGTTTTTTTGCTTTTACACTCAAAGTTTTTTATGATTTTATTAACAATGATTTTCTTTATTTGGTCCCAAATTTCGGAAGTTTTTTTCTAATTTAGCCAAAAATTTTAATATTAATGGCTAAATCTGTAGATGAGTTTAATAAGAAAAGGCTTCGGTCCAGCAATATTACCGTAGTAATAAGTATCGCCTTAGTGTTATTTTTGTTAGGATTAATGGGGCTTATTTTAATTAATGCCCAGAAGTATTCTGACTACATTAAGGAACAGCTGGTAGTGAATGCTTATTTCGATCAAAACTATGATGCTAAAGACTCGGTGAAAATTGCAAAACTGGAGGAAGAAACTTTTAAAAAGGTGCAGACTTTAGCTCCTGTAAAAAAAGCAACCTACATCTCAAGAGATATGGCGGCTAAAGAAGCCAAAAAAACAATGGGGATAGACAGCGATGCCCTTTTTGAAGAAAATATTTTCCCATCATCTATAGAAGTGGCATTGAAACCGGAGTATGTAGACCCTGCAAAAATTGACGGAGCCATTAAGATTATCCAATCTGTTCCGGGTATTGTGGATGTTAAAAATGACAGTACGCTGATGGTGGATGTATATAATAACCTGAGCAGAATTTTAAAATGGATACTAGGATTCTCTATTCTTTTCCTGATCCTGGCTGTAGTCCTTATCAATAACTCTATCCGACTGAAGATATTCTCTAAAAGATTTATCATTAAAACCATGCAGCTGGTAGGAGCAAAAAGAAGATTTATTCTTAAACCTTTTATCGTTGAAGCTATCGTTTTAGGAGCTATCGGGTCTGTAATCGGTCTTTTAGCTTTGTTCGGGGTTTGGTATTATTTTACAAGTCAGATTGGTTCTGCTTTCGTACAGGACAACAATCAGTATTTCTGGCTGGTTATTTTAGTACTTGGGGTTGGAATTTTTATTTCCGTTTTAAGTACCATCTTCGCTACATGGAGATTCTTAAAATCAAACGTTGACGATCTATATTACTCTTAATAATGAGCAAAAAAACAAATAAATTCGCCGCTTCAGAATTTGGAAAAGAAACTGAAGTACAGCAGGAAAATACTTTTTATTTTGGGCAGCAGAACTTCAAGTGGATGCTGATAGGCCTGGCATTTATCGTTGTAGGATTTCTTCTGATGATGGGTCCTGATGCCAATACAGTAGATGGAAAATTTGATCCCAACTCATGGAATGACGGTATTTTTTCTATTCGCAGGATAAGAATTGCACCACTGTTTGTAGTGATAGGCTTTGTCATAGAAGTCTATGCGATTCTAAAAAGAAAATAAATTTAAACTTTATTTAAAGATTAAGAGATTCAGGAGTTTAGTAAATTATTCTAAATTCCAAAGTCTCTTAATCTTTTAATTTTACAATATTATGGATCTAATTAAAGCAATCATCATTGCTATTATTGAAGGACTTACAGAGTATCTTCCTATTTCATCTACCGCACACATGGGCTTTACAGCCAACCTTTTAGGCTTGCCGGATGATGAATTTTTGAAAATGTTCCAGGTATCCATTCAGTTTGGTGCTATTTTATCCGTTGTGGTGGCTTACTGGAAAAAGTTTTTTGATCTGAAAAATATCCAGCTTTACTATAAACTTGCTTTCGCAGTAGTTCCTGCATTGGTTTTGGGGTATTTATTTGATGATAAAATTGAATCCGTTCTAGGAAATCAGATTGCTATTTCGTCCGTACTTGTATTGGGTGGAGTCGTTTTGCTTTTTGCAGACAAATGGTTCAAAAACCCTAAAATTGATGATGAAAAAGGTGTTAGTGTAAGAAGTGCTATCACCATAGGTTTTTGGCAGTGTCTTGCGATGATGCCGGGTACCAGCCGTAGTGCGGCCTCTATTATCGGAGGAATGTCACAGGGACTTACAAGAAAAGCTGCAGCGGAGTTTTCATTTTTCCTGGCGGTTCCTACCATGCTGGCGGTAACGGTATATTCCGTTTTCCTGAAAACATGGGGGAAAGAAACGGCTAATCCTCAGAAAGGATATGAAATGATTATGGCTTCTCAGGATCACATCATGATTTTTGTCGTTGGAAATATCGTTGCATTTATTGTGGCTTTGATTGCTATTAAAGCATTTATCGGAGTATTGAACAAATACGGATTCAAACCGTGGGGATGGTACCGTATTTTTGTAGGAATTGCGCTCCTTATTTATTTCTATTTCTTTAAATAAGGTTATGAAGAGTACTGTTTTAAAGATATTGGCTTTTTCAGGGGTAATTGTTTCCTGCTCACCGGCTCATACTCTGTTTGTGAAAAACAATACCAAAGAAAGAATAGAATTTTTTGTTGAGCTTAAAGAGAAAGCTCCCATTGGAGATTTACTGATCTGTAAAGAGCTTGTACCGGACGAAAAACTGGATCATAAACCTTTTATGGAATACAGCAAAGAAGGAAAGTGCTATCAACAAAAAATTACAGCGATAAACAAAACGAGTTATAAATTCAATTTACCTGAGAATTATACGGTGAATATCGTTCCGAACAGCTCCGTATATCCTTTTGGAAATATATATTACTACATAGGAGATAAAAAATGCTTTATCAATGTAGAAAACGGTACCGAATGCAGGCAGAAAGTCAATAAACTGCCAAGTCTGGTAAGTATCACCGAAATTTTAGAATAATGACAGCTGAAGAACTGCAATCAGGATACGTTTTTTTATTAGACAAACCTTTGGACTGGACCTCTTTTCAGGCAGTCAATAAAATGAAATACAAACTCAAAAGAGAGTTTAACCTTCCTAAAAAATTTAAAATAGGCCATGCCGGAACTTTAGATCCGCGGGCAACAGGTCTTCTTATTGTCTGCTGCGGAAAATTCACCAAGAAAATTCCTGAAATTCAGGATGCTCCCAAAGAATACTGGACAGAAATTAAAATAGGCGTTCAGACAGAATCATATGACACGGAAAAACCGGAGATTCTTCACCAGGATATTGCTCCTGTTACAGAAGCGCAAGTTCTTGAAGTTTTGAATAAATTTGTAGGGGAAATCGAACAGAAACCTCCTGTATATTCCGCGATAAAAGTAGACGGGCAGAGAGCTTACAATCTGGCAAGAGCAGGAGAGGAAGTGGAAATGAAGTCCAGAAAAACAACGATTTTCTATATTCAGGATGTAAAGATTGATTTTCCGCTGGTAAGTTTTACGGTGGGATGTTCAAAAGGAACGTATATCAGAAGTCTTGCTCATGATATCGGGCAGGAGCTGGGCGTAGGTGCTTATCTTACACAGCTCAGAAGAACTAAGATCGGAGATTATACCATTGAAAATGCAACAACGGAGTTTTTGAATAATGAATACAGATTTGAGAATTTGTAATTAAAAAATTTCGGTTATTCCTGGACTTAATTACAGATTTAAGTGATGGAATCATTATTTTCAACAATAAAAATTATACAGGTTACGGAGAAGACGAATGGAAAAAACGCGTATCAATAAATATTTATCAGAAGTAGGCTACTGTTCGAGAAGAGCAGCAGATAAGCTTTTGGAAGAAGGAAGGATTACAATTAATGGAAAGGTTCCTGAGATGGGAACAAAAGTTTCTGATGAAGATGTTGTGGAAGTAGATGGAAAACCTATCCGTGAACCGCAGGATAAACACGTATATATCGCATTTAATAAGCCTATCGGAATTGTGTGCACTACAGATACCAAGCGTGAAAAAAACAATATCGTTGATTATATTAACCATCCGAAAAGAATTTTCCCCATCGGAAGACTGGATAAACCTAGTGAAGGTCTTATTCTTCTGACCAGCGACGGCGATATCGTCAACAAAATCCTTAGAGCAAGAAACAATCACGAAAAAGAATACATTGTACGTCTAGACAAGCCTATGTCGCCCAAATTTCTCGACAAAATGAGAAACGGAGTTCCGATTCTGGATACGGTCACCAAAAAATGTGAAGTAGAAAGAATTGATGATATGACTTTCCGTATCATCCTTACACAAGGGTTGAACAGACAGATCCGAAGAATGTGCGAATATCTTGGCTATGAAGTAAAAAAACTGAAACGTATCCGTATCATGAACATTAAACTGGATCTTCCGGTTGGAAAATGGCGTGATCTTACAGAAGAAGAGTTCAGTTCACTTAACGGTTTGCTTTCAGACTCCAGCAAAACTGCAGATTAAGGAGCTTTCATGTAAAGCTTCATTCTCGTTTCATATTCCGGTTTCAACTTCAGAAGTTTCCAGATCTTGGCATCATCGGAATAGCTGGTGCGGTAAAAAATAATTTTATCGGCAGAATATTTAAAATAGGGATGGTTTCGAAGCCATTCTTCAGGAGCATCCGTGAGATTATATTTAGAAACATTGGAGGTATTGAGTTGCGCAATAGAAATCAGTTTCTGAACTAAATCCTTATCAATATTATAAGTATCCAGAATCTGCTGCTTATTGACAAAACCGCCCAGTTTTTTACGAAATCCAAGCAGGGAAGCTGCACTCCTTTCATCCAGTCCGAATTCTATCAGTTGCTTAAAGGTAATGGCATTGAGATCCGTTTTTGAAAAATCGGTCTCCTGATTTTTATGGGGATCAAAGCTCAGTTTAATATAAGGTTTAAGTTCCTGAAATTTTTCAGGAGAGATCACAAAGCATTTTTCCAGATCTTCAGGAGATTTAAAGCTCCCTCTGAGATTTCTGTCACGATAATTAATAATGGTATTCGCCTGTCGTTCCGAAAATCCCAAAGCTTTCCAGCCTTCAGAATCCAAAATATTGGGGTCAAATACACGGTAATGAATTTTAGATTTTTCGGGTTTATTTTCTGCTCTGTTTTTAAAGCCGGCAGGAGTTGTTAAGGGAAGCAGAACATAAGGTTCCAGCCTGTTGTAATTTTCAGAAGAAATAATAAAACATTCTTTCAGTTTTTCCTTGCTGATAAAACTTCCGCCGAGATAGTTTTTGTATTTTATAATCGCTGCGGCCTGTTTTTCACTGAAACCCATCTTCATCCATCCGGCAGCAGTGAGCCTGTCAGGATTGAATTTTTCACGCACAATAATTCCGGATTTTTCATAACTGCCCGATTTTTTTAAATAAGTATTTTCAGCAGTTTCAGGAAGCAGCAGATAAGATTCCAGCGCTGCAAACTTTTCAGGTGAAACGGCATAGCATTTTTTTAACTGTTCCTTTGATATAAAATTTCCTCCTACCATTTCTTTGTATTTGAGAATAGTGGAAGCCTGTTTTTCAGAAAACCCAAGTTGTTCCCATTGTTTTGAATCCAGGTCATTCGGGTTAAAGTCGGTAAGAGTTGTTAAAACGGAATTTTCCATAATAAACTGAACTTCCGGAAAATTTTCTTTTTCCCTGCCGGTATAATGTTGAAAGGCAAGCAGGATAATCAGCAGTATTCCCATGAATGCCAGTTTACGGTAATCATTTTTTCTCATCATCCCATAAACTTATCAATAAAAATAAGTTGAAGCAAGGGTAAGAAAGGGAATGAGCTGTTTTGTACAACAGATTCTTTCAAATGATTTTTAAATTACATCTGATTACTTTTTGTTTAGAATGATTTGAAGATATTGATCAGGAGAAAGAGCAGAAAAAAAGCATCTTCAAGAGATGCTTTTCGTATATTGTTGTACAGATTATTCAGAATCTCTGTCTGAAAGAGACGCTTTCAGTTTCTGAAGTTCAGCTTTTATAAATTCAAGGCGGTCAATGATGGTCACTGTTTCAGAAATTTTGCTGTTTGTGGTCAATGCCACTCTTGCACCGTCCAGGGTGTAGCCTTTTTCCTTAACCAGATGATAGATCATTTGAAGGTTCTTAATGTCTTCAGGAGTAAAATACCGGTTTCCTTTCTTATTCTTTTTAGGTTTAATAATGGGGAATTCCTGCTCCCAATACCGTATTAATGAAGTGTTTACATCAAAAGCTTTTGCCACTTCTCCTATTGAATAATACAGTTTGTCAGGTAAATTTATCTTCATTGTATGAATCCTAAAAGCCAAAGATAAATATTTTTTAAACTCTGATGCAAATATGCATGCCTAAATAGCTATAAGAGGCCTGTTTTTTTAATGAAATAGCTGGCTTTGAATGGCTAAAGTATGAATTTCTTTAATTATGAACTTTACATGTATTTTTTTAATATAATTTAATATTATTGTTGATGAGTGGCTTTTTTTATGAATTTGGTTTATAATTATCATTGAATGAGCTTTTTATGTTATTGTTTTTTATTAAATTAGGGCACACCCAAAATACTATTATCCTATGAAAAATTTTCTCTTTCTTTCCATCGTGTTGCTTCCTTTTTTAGGATATTCACAGTGGACAAAAACATCAGTAAAGACCCAAAAGGTCAAAGCATCTCAGGAAAAGCTGGAATATGCTGCTTTATATTCCTTAGATGCCGATCAGCTCAGAAATATGCTGAAAGATGCTCCCGAGCGTTTTTCAAGATCAAAAGGAGTGGTTATTTCGCTTCCTACAGCCGGAGGAAAAATTGAAAGATTTCAGGTGTGGGAATCCTCCAATATGGATCCTGCGCTTCAGAAAAAATACCCGGATATTAAATCTTACGTAGGAACCGGGATAGACGATCCTTCTGTATATTTAAGATGCAGCATGTCTCCCGTAGGATTTTCATCCATGATCACCAGATCAGGACTTTCCGAATTCATAGAGCCTTACACAGAAGACCGGAAAGTCTATGCCGTATTTGATTCCAATGCAAAAAGAGGTCAGGAAAAAGAACCTTTTGAGTGCTCGGTAATAGATACTGCAGAGAAAAGCGCAGCTGAAAAAAAAAAAGAAAGTGTAAATAAAAAACTGGCGGGATTTAATGTTTTCAGATTGGCATTGTCCTGTACAGGAGAATATGCAGCGTATCATTTAACGGCAGCGGGTACTCCAGCAACCGCCACAGATGCAGAAAAAAAAGCAGTGGTTCTGGCTGCGATGAATGCATCACTTACCAGACTGAACGGTGTTTTTGAGAAAGATCTGTCCTTTCATTTTAACCTTATCGCTAATAACGATACCCTTATATTCCTGGATGCGCTTACAGATCCTTACACCAATGGAGGTCCCAATGAAGCCCATGCTCAGATATCGGCAAGAATTGCTCCCGAAAATTATGACATGGGGCATCTTATAGATAAAAAGGGAGGTAACGGATCAGCCGGAGTAGGAGTGATCTGTAATAACAATTCAAAAGGAGCAGGATGGACTGCCCACAATTTTCCTGAAGGAGATAAATTTGACATAGACTATGTTGCCCACGAAATGGGACATCAGCTGGGAGCAGGGCATTCTTACACCTACAGATCTTCCCAGGCAGACCAGAAAGTGGAACCGGGAAGCGGAAGCACCATCATGGCTTATACAGGAATAACAACCGCTTCAGATGTTCAGTTTAACTCCAATGATTATTTTCATACCAATAGTGTGACACAGATCAGAAACAAATTAAACAGCATTGCATGCGGGGTGAATACACCTTTTGCCAATCCCGCTCCGGATATCAGTGCAGGAGCAGATTATACCATTCCTAAATCCACACCATTCGTACTGAAGGCAACCACTGCTGATGCCAATGCAGCTTCTTATACCTATGTTTGGGAGCAGGCAGATCAGGCTGCAACAGCTCAGATAGGGGCCGGAGATATTTCAATTGCCTATCCTACAAAACCTACAGGACCTACTTTCAGATCTTTTACCCCGATAAGTTCTCCGGTGAGATATTTCCCTGATTTCAATAAAGTACTGGCAGGAGTTTTGACAACCCGCTGGGAATCGGTTTCCAGTGTTGCGAGAAGTCTTAATTTTGCGGCTACCGTAAGAAACAATAATCCGGCAGAGCCTCAGGTATCCAAAGATGCTATGGCGATAACGGTAGATGCTGCATCCGGCCCGTTCCAGGTGACAGCACCTACATTCGGACAATCATTAACTTCAGGAGGTGCAATTACCGTAACATGGGATGTAGCCAATACCAATCAGGCACCAGTTAGCACAGCCAATGTTAATATTAAATTATCCAAAGACGGCGGACAGACATTTACAACCATAGCCGCCAATACGCCTAATGACGGCAGCGAACAGATCACAATACCTGCAGGTTCCTTATCTGCCAACGCCTATATTTTAGTAGAATCCGTTGGGAACATCTATTATGCAGTAAGCCCAAGTTTTGTGATTGATTATACCGTGAGCGGAGAGACCTGTAATACCTATACTTACAGCGGAGCTGCGGTACCTATTACAGACGGCCCTGGTGGTTCTGGGATATCTGCTCCAAGAATAAATATTCCGTTGATGGTCAATAATACCGGAACCATTACTAAAATTAAAGTAACTCCATCCGTTACCCACCCGAATATCAGCCAGCTGGCTATAGGAATTGAAAGTCCGGTTGGATCTTCAGCTCTTTTCTGGAACAGACAGTGTGCAAACCAGTCGGGAATTACCGCGGCATTCAGTGATACCGGAAATGCTGTGGCATGTGCTTCCCCTCTTGCAGGAGAAACAAAATCGAATGAATCTTTAGCTATATTTAAAGGACATAAAGCACAGGGAGAATGGAAACTTTTTGCAACAGACAACAATGCAGGAAGTGCAGGAACCGTTACTGCATGGTCTCTTGAAGTATGTACAAGAGAAACGCAGGCTTTGGGAACTCATGATGTTTCTTCTCCGTTGGCAGATGATATCAAAGTATATCCTAATCCGAGTGACGGAAACTTCTTTATTAAATCCAGAAACTTAAAAGGGGAGGTAAAAGTGGGAATGCATGACGCCAGCGGAAGATTGGTTTTCTCCTCTGCATACCAAAGCGAAGGAAACGGAACAAAAGAGTTTAATGTAAACGTTCCAAAAGGAGTGTATGTGATCAGCATCAATTCTTCAAAAGGAGCTTACAGCACCAAACTTATTATTAAATAGAAAAAATCAATATCTGAATAAAGGACTGGTGAAAACCGGTCCTTTTTTTATGCTGATTTGCGTTATATCTCTTTTTTGCAGTACTTTTATACAATACAACGATCTGTTTATTATCCGTAATGAATTCTATCTCCGTCCTTCATATCCAGTTATTCCAATCCGGAAGGAATGCATCAGATTTTTATTTCAATACCATGAAAGAACATCTGATTCTGGGGCATAGGCATATTGAGGAACCCCATCGGCATGATTTTTACGTAGCTGTTCTTTTTACGAAGGGAAAAGGAATTCATGAAATAGATTTTCAAAGATATGAGGTCTCCGAAGGCAGTCTTTTTTTTCTCTCTCCGGGGCAGATTCACAGCTGGGAGCTCTCAGAGGATATTGACGGGTATATTTTCTTCTGCTCACAGGAATTTTACGAAATGCATTATGTAAGCCAGAAGCTCCGGAATTTTCCTTTCTTCGGTTCCGTTTCTTTTCCGAGAAAATTGCAGCTGGAAGCAGATGAACTGGAAAAAAACAGCTTTTTGTTTCAGGAATTGGGAAAAGAACATCTGCAGCAGCATGTGATGAAAGAAGGACTGATTCTTTCCCTTATGTCTCAAATTTTCATCAATGCAACAAGACTTTTCTCAAAAGATATTGATATACGTTCTTCTTCCGTAAGTCTTTCTTATTTTAAGCATTACCAGGATTTTGAAAATCTGATAGAACAGCATTTTACGGAACAGAAATCCATTTCCTATTATGCCTCTTTAATGGGAATCACGCCTAAACATCTCAACAGAATTGCACAAACCACTGTTCAGAAAACAGCCACTGACATGATCACGGAAAGAGTAGTACTGGAAGCCAAAAGAATGTTGATGTACCTTGATGAAAGTCTTGTGGAAATCGCTTTCAGACTCGGATATGAAGAATATTCCTACTTTGTAAGAGTATTCCGGAAAAATTCCGGAATGACTCCTACGCAGTTTATGAGAAAATACAAGGCTTAAATTTTTAATAAGGAAACCAGAAGTACATTAAAATACGCGGCATCCCGCATCTGGTATCTAGAAATCCCACAATCTACAACAACAGCTTAAACGGTCCCTCAAAAGTAGTCTCAAATGAATCCAACATTTCCCCTTTTTCATCGAAGACACCAATCACCATATTCTGTTTGGAGAATTTAATATCTTTTTCAGGGAAGGTAATATTGATGTTTCCTTTCAGAATTTCATCTCCCTTCAGAATAATTTTTTCTGACCCAAAATAGTTGATCTCCGCATTGACAGGTGTCAGTACTTTAATCGTCAGGATTTTTTTCTCGTTCGATTTATTGAGTAGAGTATAAATAAATGTATTCGTAATTTTATCATCTTTAATAAAGAAAGTAGAACCTGCGGGCTTGATAAATTTAGCTTCCATAGATCCCCGGTCATACATTAAGAAGCCTAAAAATCCTATTAGCAGAGCTAAAAATACCGTCGTAGCTTTCATTCTTGAAGTGAATTTAAAACTATCCTGGTTTTCAATTTCTGCTTCTGTGGCATAACGGACCAGTCCTCTTGGAAGTCCTACTTTATCCATCACCTCATCGCAGGCATCGATGCAGGCTGTACAGTTGACGCATTCCAGTTGCTGCCCGTTTCTGATATCAATTCCGGTAGGGCATACCACGACGCACTGATGGCAGTCTATACAGTCTCCTTTTCCTGCAGCTTTACGGTCCTCATTGTTTCTCCATTTCGAACGGCCTTCTCCTCTTTTGAAATCATAGTATACATTGATGGTCTGTTTGTCTATCAATACCCCTTGAAGTCTTCCGTACGGGCATACCAGTGTACAAACCTGCTCACGAAGCCATGCGAATACAAAATAGAAAGTCAGCGTGAAAAATATCATCACAAGGAATTTCAGAGAATGATTTTCAGGTCCTTCAGCCATAATTCTGAATACTTCCTCGTATCCCACAATATACATGAACATAAAATGAGCAATAACCAGCGAAATAAATGCAAAAGCAGACCATTTTAGCAGTCTTTTTCTAATCTTTTCCGCATCCCATTCCTGTCTGTCTAGTTTCATCTGTTTATTCCGGTCTCCCTCTATCCAGTATTCAATTTTCCGGAAAACCATTTCCATAAAAAGAGTCTGCGGACACAGCCATCCACAGAAAATTCTTCCGAAAACTACGGTAAACAACATGACGAAGATCACGGATGTTACCGCACCCAAAGCAAGAATAAAAAAGTCCTGAAGATAAAATGGTTGTCCCAGAATGAAGAATCTCCTGTCGATGACATTGATCAGAAGAAAAGGATTGCCGTTGATCTTTACAAACGGAAGCCCGAAAAATAGAGCAAGCATAGCATAACTCGCATAATTTCTGTAGTTGGTGTATTTTCCTTTGGGCTTTCGTGGAAACACCCATTTTCTTTTTCCGGTTTCATCCATGGTGCCCACCGAATTCCTGAACGTATCGTTTTCTATTTCTACAAATGGGCTGCTGCCTGGTTCTGTACTCATTGCGGTACTTTTGTTTAGTTAAAAAAGTATTAATGTAATATTGGAGGCCGGACCAAACTGCTTTTTCAGTCAGTTTCAAAAGGAAAAATTACTGTTGATCATACCCTTTGCAAAGGTCTGTATAAAACCATTTCTGAACTAATACCATCTGCTTCAAAAATAGGATAATTGGGACATTTTAATTCTGTTGCTTTAATGGATCAAATTGAGAAAATATATTTGGATCTTGTTTACGATATTGTAACTTGCCATTTTAAAAGAGGAGGAATGAAAAATATCTGGAAAATAAGTTCGGTTGGTTTGGTTTTCGCATTGATAAACTGTCAATCAGTAAATTATAGCAAAATGTTTTATGCAGATGTACAGCCTGAGAAGGTTTCGGATCAGTTCAGTTTTACGGAAGGACCTTCTTCGGACCAAAAAGGAAATGTTTATTTTACGGATCAGCCTAATGATAAAATTTACTATTGGGACTGGAAAACCAATAAGGTGATAGAATTTTTAGGAAAAAGCGGCAGGGCGAACGGGACGCATTTTGATAAAGACGGCAACCTTATCACCTGTTCCGATGATCAGGGGGAAATCTGGAAAATCTCAAAAGATAAAACAGTAGAAGTGATTCTGAAAGGTTTTGAAGGGAAAAGACTGAACGGTCCCAATGATGTATGGAATGATGCTTCCGGCGGGATGTATTTTACAGATCCTTTGTATAAAAGAGATTACTGGGTAGATTTTAAACAGGAAATTTCTCATAAAGGCCTTTATTACAGAACCAAAGAAGGTAAAACCATTCGGCTGGAAACTTTTACACAGCCTAACGGAATTGTAGGAAGTGAAGTCTTTAAAAAATTATATATTTCAGATATTGATGCCGGAAAAACCTATGTTTATGATATCCTGGGTGAAGGAAAGCTGTCCGAAAGAAGGCTCTTCTGTGAAATGGGCTCGGATGGGATGACGCTGGATAAACATGGTAATCTTTATTTAACAGGTAAAGGCGTACATGTTTTCAATCTTAAAGGCAGGAAAATCTATCATATTCCCATCGAAGAAGAATGGACCTCTAATGTCACTTTCGGAGGGGAAAATAATGATGTTCTGTTTATTACGGCTTCAAAGTCGGTTTATATTTTACCTACAAAAGTGAGGGGAGTAGAATAAATTTATCCATTTTTTCGGAGAATATTTTAAGATAGAATAGGACAATAAAACAAAGAGATTGCAAGCAGCAGTCTCTTTTTATTTTTAACTGTTTTTTGAAACCGTTATTTGTTTACTGAAACTTGATAAGTGTATTGATTTTGAATGATTTGGGATCTGATCCTCATTTGCTCTCTGATCTGCTGAAAAATATTAATTTATTTGAATTTTTTATAATATTATTTACGTTAATTATTTGAATATTGATAAAGTAGCCTTTTTATTGTTGATTGTTAATGATTTGTGTTGATTTTTTTGCTTTTTTTGTAAAGAGTTTAAACGTTTTTTTTAATTGGAACTAATAACACATTTAAATTCCAAAAAAATAAATTTTAGATAAAATTTTCACAAAATTACATTCAAAACTATAGATATGAAATTTTACTTACTTATGGCGTTGTCTATGGTCCCCTTTATGGGATTTTCACAATGGACAAGAACAGAAATGAAATCTGAGAAAGTTAAAAAATCTCAGGAAAAGCTGGAATATTCAGCATTGTACTCACTGAATACAGATGAGCTTAAACAAACCTTACAAAAAGCCCCTGCCCGTTTTGCTAATGCTAAAGGAGTGGTGGTTTCAATTCCCGCAGCTAACGGGAAGCTGGAGAAATTTCAGGTTTGGGAATTTTCAAATATGGCTCCGGAGCTTCAGGCAAAATATCCGGATATCAAATCCTATGTAGGAACAGGAATAGAAGATCCTTCTGCTGTTTTGAGATTCAGCCTTTCTCCGGTAAGTTTCTCTTCTATGATCACCAGATCAGGGATTACAGAATTTATAGAACCTTATACTGAAGACAGAAAAGTATATGCTGTTTTTGATTCTAACGCGAAAAGAAACCAGGAAAAAGAACCTTTCGAATGCTCTACTATGGATGCTGTTGAGAAAAGTGCTCTTGGAATGCACAATGAAGGGACTCAAAAAAAGGTTGCAGGATTTAATGTTTTCAGACTGGCCCTATCCTGCACAGGAGAATATGCACAGTATCATTTAACGGCTGCGGGCACACCGGCAACGGCTACTGATGCTGAAAAAAAAGCGGTCATTCTTGCTGCCATGAATACCTCTCTTACCAGACTGAACAGCGTTTTTGAAAAAGATCTGTCACTGCATTTTAATTTAATTGCCAATAATGAAGTCGTTATATTTTTAGATCCTGCAACAGATCCATATACTACTTTTGGAACTGGCTCTGCCCAAACTGCTATATCTACACGTGTTCCTGCCGGAGATTATGATATGGGACATTTGATTGATAAAAGAAATGCCAACGGAGTAGCCGGTTTAGGAGTAATATGCATCAACAATCAAAAAGCCAGAGGGTATACTTCCTGTAATTTTCCGGAAGGAGACAGCTTTGATATAGACTATGTAGCTCACGAAATGGGACATCAGCTGGGAGCCAATCATACCTTCTCTTTATATCTTGACGGTTCGGGTACTTCTGAAGTAGAACCCGGAAGCGGTACTACTATTATGGCCTATACCGGAATTATGGGGGATAATGATGATGTTCAGTTTAATTCTAATGATTATTTCCATGCGTTCAATGTTACGGAAATCAAGAATACAATAAACGGGGTCGCTTGTGGAGCTAATACTCCTTTCGTAAATCCTGCTCCTGTTGTCAATGCCGGCTTGGACTATACGATTCCAAAATCTACCCCATATGTTTTAAAAGCAACGACAACAGATGCAAATACTGCATCTTACACCTATACATGGGAACAAATGGATGCCGCTGGAGATCCTGAAACAGACGCCAATACTATTGCTTACCCTACAAAACCTGCGGGTCCTAATTTCAGATCTGTAGTTCCTGTAAGCAGCCCGGTAAGATATCTACCTGATTTTAATAAAGTACTTGCCGGAGTTTTAACGACAAGATGGGAATCTGTTTCCAGCGTAGCCAGAAATCTTAATTTCAATGTTACGCTTAGAACGAATCACCCGATAGATCCGCAAACCAGCAAAGATGCTATGGTAGTGACTGTAAATGCAGCTGCGGGACCTTTTGTAGTAACTGCTCCTACATTTGGACAGTCATTGTCTTCAGGAGGTGCATTTAATGTAACGTGGGATGTGGCAGCTACCAACGCAGCACCAATAAATACAGCTAATGTTAATATTAAATTATCTACAGACGGAGGCCAGACATTTACGACCATTGCAGCCAATACACCTAATGACGGAAGTGAGCAGGTAACGATTCCTGCGGGATCGTCTTCTGCGAATGCTTTTCTCATGGTAGAAGCTGTAGGCAACATTTATTATGCGGTAAGCCCAAGTTTTGTTATTGATTATACCGTGACCGACGAAACCTGTACAACTTATAATTATGCAGGAAATGCTGTAGCCATCACAGATGGGCCTGGAGGATCTGCTATTTCTGCACCAATTGTTTCAGCTCCTTTAATGGTTAACAATACGGGAACGATCACCAGAATTAAAGTAACTCCTGCTATTACTCATGCTAACGTAAGACACCTTGCCGTGGGCATTCAGAGCCCGGTAGGTTCTTCGGCATTAATATGGAGCAGAACCTGTACGAACAGTTCAGGTATTACTGCTTCTTTCAGCGATGCCGGAAATGCTGTAGCTTGTGCTTCGCCTATTCAGGGGGAAACCAGATCATTTGAGTCTTTGGCTATCTTTAAAGGGCATAAAGCTCAGGGACAATGGAAGCTTTTTGCAACAGATAATACCCCTGGAACTACAGGAAGTATTACAGGATGGTCTCTTGAAGTATGTACACAACAGACACAAAGTCTTGGAACAGCAGAAACTTCTTCGCCATTGGCAGATGATATTAAGATCTATCCTAATCCAAGTGACGGCAGATTCTTCATTAAATCCAGAAACTTAAAAGGAGAAATGAAAGTGACTGCCTTCGATTCATCAGGAAGAGTGATCTCTTCTGATTCTTACCAGGCTAACGGAGATTATACCAAAGAATTTAATTTAAATGCACCGAAGGGAGTTTATATTATTAATATAAACTCACCGAAAGGAGCATATAACCAAAAGCTTATCATTAAATAAATTTTTAATAAAATAGTATAAAGAGAGATTGCAGACAGCAATCTCTCTTTTTTTTTTGTTAAATTTATAATATATTGGTTTTTAATTCTTTATGATTTGAATGTCTTAATTAATTGAAAAATATTAATCTATTTTTGTTTTTGTATAAAATTATTGAATTTATTGCGTTTATTTTATTTATATAATGTTATGATTATTGATTATTCATATTTTATATTGTTTTTTTTATTTGATTTTTGTAAATAGCTTCAATATTTTGAAACTCCCTGTGCAAATAAATTTTAGATAAGGCCTTTACAAAATCACATTTAAAACCATAAATATGAAAATTTACTTACTTATTACGATGTCCATGATTCCCTTTATGGGATTTTCACAATGGACAAGAACAGAAATAAAATCTGAGAAAGTTAAAAAATCTCAGAAAAAATTGAAATTTTCAGCATTGTATTCGTTGAATACAGACGAACTTAAACAAACCTTACAAAAAGCCCCTGCCCGTTTTGCCAATACCAAAGGAGTTGTGATTTCAATTCCTGCAGTTAATGGAAAGCTGGAGAAATTTCAGGTTTGGGAATTTTCAAATATGGCTCCGGAGCTTCAGGCGAAATATCCGGATATCAAATCCTATGTAGGAACAGGTATCGAAGATCCTACTGCTGTTTTGAGATTCAGTCTTTCTCCAGTAAGTTTCTCTTCCATGATCACCAGATCAGGGATTACAGAATTTATAGAACCTTACACAGAAGACAGACAAGTGTATGCTGTTTTTGATTCCAATGGAAGAGAGGACCAGGATAAAGAGCCTTTTGAGTGTGTTACCCCTGGAAAGAGAGATTCTAAAAATACTGAAGCAAAAAACGATGCTGAAAACAAAAAAACGGCAGGTTTTAATGTTTTCAGGCTTGCTCTTACGTGTACAGGAGAATATGGTCAGTATCATCTTACTGCTGCCGGAACTCCTGCAACAGCTACGGAAGCGGAGAAAAAGGCAGTGGTTCTCGCTGCGATGAATGCATCTGTAACCCGCCTGAATAGTATTTTTGAAAAAGATCTTTCTTTACATTTCAATTTAGTTGCTAATAATGATGCCATCATATATGTAGATCCTGCAACCGATCCATATGCCGCTGATGATGAACAAAATCCACAGGCCCAAACGACCATAACGAATATTATTGGTGCCAACAACTATGATATGGGGCATATTTACGATAAAGAAAATGGTAGTGGATATGCACCCGGTAATATTTGTGATGACAATACCAAAGCTCAGGGCTGGACTGCAAGTAATTTCCCTGAAGGAGATACTTTCGATATTGATTACGTAACTCATGAAATGGGGCATCAATTAGGGGCGAATCACACGTTTAGCCACAATGTAGCATCCGATGACTTGGCATCGTTGGTAGAGCCTGGCAGTGGATCAACAATCATGGCTTACACTGGAATAACAGGAGACTATGATGTTCAATTTAATTCTGATGATTATTTTCACGGTTTCAGTGTAAATGAGATTAAAGCCAGAATAAACAGTGTGGCATGCGGTGCCAATACTCCTTTTGCAGATCCTGCGCCTGTAGTGAACGCAGGTGCAGACTATACCATTCCAAAATCTACAGCATTTGTGTTAAAAGGAACTTCAACAGATGCCAATACAGCTTCTTATACCTATGCATGGGAAGAGATGGATTCGGGTTCTACCCAAACAGGAGTCAATTCAATTCCTTATCTGGATAAACCTGCCGGACCTATATTCAGGTCTATGAAACCGGTGAGCGTTCCGGTGAGATATTTTCCGGAATTTAATAAAGTTCTGGCGGGTGTACTTACCACAAGATGGGAGACTGTTTCAGGAGTGGGCAGAGGTCTCAATTTCAGACTTACAGTAAGAAATAATCAAATTACGGCACCTCAGACCAGTAAAGATGATATGATGATTACCATAAATGCTGAATCCGGACCTTTTAAAGTGACAGAACCGGCATTTGGACAGTCGGGAGTTTCCGGATCAGCGATGAATGTAAAGTGGGATGTGGCAGCTACCAACGCAGCACCGGTAAATACAGCTAATGTTAATATTAAATTATCTACAGACGGAGGTCAGACATTTACTACCATTGCAGCCAATACACCTAATGACGGAAATGAACAGATTACAATCCCTGCAGGATCTACTTCAGCCAATGCTTTTATTTTGATTGAGGCCGTAGGGAATATTTATTATGCAGTAAGCCCTAGCTTTGTTATTGATTATACCGTAGCAGGAGAGACATGTAATACCTATGCATATGAAGGTCCTGTAGTAGCTATTAAAGATAGCCCGGGTGGAAATGCTGTTTCATCCCCAAAAGTTTCAGCTCCTTTAATGGTTAATAATAATGGAATTATTACTAAGATTAAAGTTATTCCTTCCATTACCCATCCGTTCGTTAGTGATTTGGCGGTTGGGATAGAAGGGCCTACTAAAATGTCTGCTCTTATTTGGAATAGACAGTGTAACGATGAGGATAATATTACAGCTACATTCAGTGACGAGGGTGCTGATATTGTATGTGCTACACCTATCCAGGGAGAAGCAAAGTCTGATGAATCACTGAAGATTTTCGTGGGGTCTTCTGTTCAGGGACAATGGAAATTGTTCGCCTCTGATAACTACCCTGAAGATATCGGAAATATTAATGGATGGTCTCTTCTGGTATGTACCCGCCAGATACAGACTCTTGGAACAGCAGAAACTTCTTCGCCATTGGCAGATGATATTAAGATCTATCCTAATCCAAGTGACGGCAGATTCTTCATTAAATCCAGAAACTTAAAAGGAGAAATGAAAGTGACTGCCTTCGATTCATCAGGAAGAGTGATCTCTTCTGATTCTTACCAGGCTAACGGAGATTATACCAAAGAATTTAATTTAAATGGACCGAAGGGAGTTTATATTATTAATATCAACTCACCGAAAGGAGCATATAACCAAAAGCTTATCATTAAATAATTTTTTTAATAGAATTGTAATAGAAAAGAGGCCAGTGGACACTGACCTCTTTTCTTATTTTGAATCATCCGGATGTTCTTAATAAGCCACCTCCATCTTCACTTTCTTGCCTTTAAGCTTTTCATTACTTAATTTCTTCAAGACAAAGCTTACTTTATTTCTCGAAACAGCCACATAAGAAGTCGTATCTTTCACTTCTATGATACCGATATCTTCTTTCTGCAGTTCTCCTTTTTTGATAAGATAACCCACAATATCCACTTTGTTGACCTTGTCTTTTTTTCCGGCACTGATATAAATGGTCTGGAAAGGTGTTTTCCCCGGAACGTTATTGAATCCGGATACACTTTCTTCCGGTGTGTTGCTTTTAATGAACGGAAAATTTTCTTCCGCAGTCATAATCAGATAAGCAAAACCTTTGGCGTTCATTCTTGCGGTACGCCCGTTTCTGTGAATAAAAGCATCTTCTTTGGGAGGAAGCTGGTAGTGAACGATAGATTCCACTTCAGGAACATCAAGGCCCCGGGATGCCAGATCTGTAGTAATTAAAATTCTGGCAGAATCATTTCTGAATTTTAAAAGAGCACGTTCCCTTTCATCCTGTTCCATACCGCCGTGGAACGTTTCTCTGTCTATTCCTTTTTCCCTTAAAAGCTCCGAAATACGGTCTACCGCTTCACGGTGATTGCAGAAAATCAGGGTTCTTTTATTACCGATTTTACATATCAGATTAAAAAGAGTGTCCAGTTTTTCTTCAGAGATCGTCATCACTTTACGAAGCTGGATATCCGGCTTTACTTCATTTAATTTCAGAAAATCAATGGTTTTTTCATTTTTTAAACCTGTGAACTTCGGAATTTCATCCATTGCCGTTGCAGAAGTCAGAATTCTCTGCGAAAGACCTTTCAGTGAACCTGAAATATATTCCATATCATCATGGAAGCCTAGTTCCAATGCTTTGTCAAATTCGTCCAGAACCAATGTTTGAATAGTCTTAGGATCGAAATTATTATTTCTTAAATGGTAAGCCACTCTTCCCGGAGTTCCGATTAAAACTGCGGGCGCTTCAATTAAATTATTAACCTCTATCTTTTTATCATGGCCGCCATAGCACACCGAAACTTTAAAATCAGTTCCCATGGATTTGAAAACCTGCTCGATCTGAAGCGCCAGCTCTCTGGCCGGAACCAGAATCAGAGCCTGAATTCCTGAAAAATCCTTTTTAAGGTTACGCAGAACCGGGAATAAAAAGGCCAGTGTTTTTCCCGAGCCTGTGGGAGACAACAGAACAACGTCCGTATTGTTCTCTGTTGTTTTGTATGTTGATTTCTGCATCTGATTCATATCCTGAATCTGCAGTTTCTGATAAATTGATTCTAATTCCATTTTGCAAAGGTAATGAAATTTAAGGGGGAAGTTTGAGTCGGGGAATTTTGGGAGCGAGGTGCGGGATTCGGGTTGCGAGTTTAAGAGTGGGAGGGTTTTAGAGTTTTAGGGTTTTAGGGTTTCGGGATGCGAGGTGTGCGTGTAAGAGGGTTTTAGAGTTGTGGGACGCGAGTCTGAGGGTTGTAAATCCAGAATAGTAAGTGAAGGACAAATGTCTGGTGGCTGAGGCTCCCGAAGCCACCAGTAGTAGTATCTCCTAATTTCACGTCTGATATCTGGTGTCTGAAATCTAAAATCTAAAATCTAAAACCTAAAATCTAGATCTGCCATCTACTTCAGTCTACTCAACATCTCTTTCCCTCTCGATAAAGTAACAGGATAAGTTTCAGCCGGATTGGAAATAGCCTTTTCATAAAATTCCCTGGCGATACTTTTGTTTCCCTGTGTGAAATTGATGAATCCTGATATTTCGTACATGAAATTCCGGAGCTTGAGATCTTTCTCTTCTTTAGCAGAGAGATATTGTAAAAGTTTTTCGGCAGAGGTAAGTCGGGGATCTTTGTATGGTGTAATATTGTATCCGTCAGGTTTGCTGAACCAATAATCCCACATGGCGCCATTGTTGTGTTCATTCCATGAGTATTTGATCAGCTGCAAGGCGACTTCCAGCAAAGCAGGATCGAGGTTTTTATTTTTCGGATCCTGTTTTTCGCTTTCTGCAATATAGTGATTGACTGTTGCTTCTACACCTTTGTTCTGCATTTCCTGAAAAATAGATTCTTTAAGGTATAAAGAATGATTTTTGGAAAAATTTTCATAGGCAAATGAAGACGGAAAATGATCGGCAAGATTTTCAATATGATACCCTTTTTTCAATTCAGATTTTAAGTCAATTTTATATACCGTATTATAATCGTGGAAAAGATACACATAGATGATTCCTTTTTTAAGATCGCAGATCGTGGAGTACAACGTATTCAATGTTCCTTCCTGATGGGTTTTGTCTAAGATGCTTTTTAGAAAATCAATATTGTTTTCCGTGGAGCCCGAAAGCATTTCATTGGCAATATCCGGTCTTCTGCAGGATAGTTTTCCATTGATCATATTACAGTTTGAATTCACCTGGAAATCACCGGTCTTTTCTGTAATTCCTTCCGGAGTAACGACTATAGAATTTCCTTCTTTGTCCGCCAGCAGGGCTTTAGCAGAAATGGCAAAGTCATATTTTTTTAAGAAGACCATAGCTTCTTTTACATTTTTGCATTTTCCTAATATTTCCCACATCAGATCTCCCGGATAAGGTTTTTTAAGATTCAATTTACTCAGGTCATAGTTGGCAGCAGCAAAATCATAGAACAGTCCATATTCATTCATGGCAGCGGCAGACTGCATATCCGGAGCCCCAAAACTGACTGAGCCATAGCGGTCTTTGGTTGCCGGATTGTACCAGATTCTGGTAAACGGGGTCATATCGTCTTCATTGGCTGCCACAAATGTTTGGCCCGCTCTTGAACAGGAAAAGATGGTGCAGGCTTTTACAGCGCTCATACCGGACGAAATCAGGCTGATAAAAATGAAAAGGAAATGTTTATACATTGTTTAGTTTTTAGGAATCCTGGTGTTTTGATTGCAAAAAGATGGTTTAGTTAAAGTTTTTTTGAAAAATATATTTTAGGCTAAGGCTGAAGCTTAGGTAAAGATAAAGGCTGAGGCTGGAAATGCCAATCGTGAATTTTGCTTCAAATGAATGATGAGTTTTTATAACAGGTATGATATTTCAGACGCCAGAAACTTAATTATTAACAATGCAACTGACAACCAGCAACTAACAACCTTACCAACCTCATTTACCCTCAAACCCTCGCACTCTCAAACTCACACCCCGCATCAAAGAAAATCCATTGTTTATATCAAATAAAATCCTTATCTTTGCACCCACTTTTTGTGTGAAAGGTTTGAAAGAGTAAAATATTAATAATTAATTACTTCCGTATTTTTTAATCACATTTATCAGACCGTTAAAAGAGAAGGAATACAAATTTTATTAGAAAATGTCAAAAGAGACAAATTCAGCAGAGGTTTTATTAAACCAAAACGTAGCACCAGAACAATTTGATTGGGATTCATTCGAATCAGGTCTTGATGCAGATGCGAGAAAAGAAAAAAGCGACTTAGAAGAAATCTACAACGGATCTCTTAACAGCCTGAACGATAACGACGTTCTAGTAGGTAGAGTAGTAAGATTAACAGACAAAGAAGCTATCGTAGACATCAACTTCAAGTCTGAAGGTGTTATTTCTCTTAACGAATTCCGTTACAACCAGGGCCTAAGTGTAGGTGATGAGGTTGAAGTAATGGTAGACAGAAGAGAAGACAAAACTGGTCAGTTACAGTTATCTCACAGAAAAGCAAGAACGCTTAAAGCTTGGGATAAAGTAAACGAACTTCACGAAACAGGTGAAATCGTTAACGGTTTTGTTAAGTCTAGAACTAAAGGAGGTATGATCGTTGACGTACACGGAATCGAAGCATTCTTACCAGGTTCTCAGATTGATGTTAAGCCAATTAAAGATTACGATCAGTTCGTAGGGAAGACTATGGAGTTCAAAGTTGTGAAAATCAACCCTGAGTTCAAAAACGTAGTTGTATCTCACAAAGCATTGATCGAAGCAGATATCGAAGGTCAGAAAAAAGAAATCATCGCTCAGCTTGAAAAAGGTCAGGTTCTTGAAGGTACTGTTAAGAATATTACTTCTTACGGTGTATTCATCGACTTAGGAGGTGTTGATGGATTGATCCACATTACAGACCTTTCTTGGTCTAGAGTGAACCACCCATCTGAAATCCTTGAAGACGGACAGACTGTAAAAGTTGTTATCCTTGATTTCGATGATGAGAAGACAAGAATCCAGTTAGGTATGAAGCAGTTAGAAGCTCATCCGTGGGATGCTCTTTCAGCTGACATGAAAGTTGGAGACAAAGTAAAAGGAAAAGTAGTAGTTCTTGCTGACTATGGTGCATTCGTAGAAATTGCTCCAGGTGTAGAAGGATTAATCCACGTTTCTGAAATGTCTTGGTCTACTCACTTGAGATCTGCAGGAGACTTCGTGAAGGTAGGTGATGAAGTAGAAGCTGAAGTATTAACACTAGACAGAGAAGAAAGAAAAATTTCTCTTGGTATCAAGCAGTTATCTAAAGATCCATGGGAAAACATCGAAGCTAAGTATCCGGTAGGATCTCAGCATGTAGGAACTGTAAGAAACTTCACTAACTTTGGTGTATTCGTAGAGTTAGAAGAAGGTATCGACGGATTAATCTACATCTCTGATCTTTCTTGGACTAAGAAAATCAAGCACCCATCTGAGTTCTGTGCAGTAGGTGATAAACTAGACGTTATCGTTCTTGAATTAGATATTCAGGCTAGAAGACTATCTTTAGGTCACAAGCAGTTAACTGAAAACCCGTGGGATAAATTCGAAACTAAATATGCTGAAGGTACTATCCACGCTGGTAAAGCTGTAGAAGTTCACGATAAAGGAGCTTCTGTACAGTTCGAAGACGTTGAAGTAGAAGCTTTCTGCCCATCAAGATTATTAGAGAAAGAAGATGGATCTAAAATCAAGAAAGGTGAAGATGCTCAGTTCAAAGTAATCGAATTCAATAAAGAATTCAAGAGAGTAGTAGTTTCTCATACAGGAATCTTCAGAGACGAAGAGAAGAAAAATATGAAAGAAGCTTCTTCTAGAAATGTATCTTCTTCTTCAAACAACGAAGAAAGATCAACTCTTGGAGATATCGATGCATTAGCAGAATTGAAAAGAAAAATGGAAGAAGGTAAATAATCTTTGAACCATTGATAATATGAAGCCGCTCAAATGAGCGGCTTTTTTTTGTTTTATTGAACACCCAAAAAGGCTAAGTAATAGTATTAATGAGCGTTTGTGAGCTGGTTTGTATTTCAAAATGAGAAGTTTTCAAACTGGAAAAGAATTTCGGTTTTTGTGATATAACAGTCTGATGGTATGATGTTTAAAATTTTATTTATTTGTCAATATTTTTATTTTTTTGGATGTATTAATTGTTGTTTTATTAATTTATTTCAATTATGATTAAAATATTTCATCAAATTGGGAAAAAATATTATTTTTAGCCAACTAAATTTAAAATAGTACCCATGAAAAAAACATTCTTATTTTTCCTCGTGGCATTTCTAATGTCATTGAGTAATCTTAATGCCCAGCAATCCTCAGATTACATTATTATGCTCGATAATGGAAGATCTACTACCAATGACAGCTATGTTCACATGAAACGTGGCGCAGTTAAACTGATGGAGGAGCTTTTAGCCTGTAATCCCAGAAACAGAGTAGCCGTTGTACAATACGGAGCAGGAATATATGGTAATGCTTCCGGAGCCAACAAAGCCTTAATTTATATCGAAAGTGATTTTACCAGTGATGGCTTTACAGCACAAAATTTTGAAAGACGTCTGGATTTTGGAGATTATTTTAATGAATCCCTGGATCTGATTGCAACTGCTTTCAACGGAGCTTTTACTCCGGATATTGTGAGCAGCCAGACGAGTTTAAATCTTGGGCAGCCTCTGAAGATTGTAGTATTTACAGATGCACAAAGGAATTCAGGAACTCCTCATGACTCCTATCTAGTCAATTATAATAATACAACTTTAAATAGCCCTCTTGCATTTGAGAATGTGGTGAAGTTTAAAATGGGTTATCAGGCACAATTTACAATGATTCATGCCAATACAGATACTCAGGCATTAAGGGCTGCAGCATCTATTTCCAGCGCAGGAGGCTTATATAACGGACTATTGGAAACGAATGTTTCGGATCCTGATAATGGTGTTTTACCAAGACTGTATTACAACAGACCCAATGGCTTTTTTATAGGACATATGGAAGTAGATTACTGGAAGGAAGTGGCTTCCAATATCTGCGATCCGGGTAACTTAGCGACTGTGAATTTCAGATATGAGCCTGGAGAATGTATAGAGGGTGCAGCTGGTATCGGCGGATATTATAACATTCCTGCCGGAGCCACTTTGGTGAATCTTAGACTGGAGCTCGTAAGTGTACAGGACGGAAGTGTATATCCAATAACATTTACGCCTTCCTTTGGAGCCGGGAATTTCTTCAATTATTATTTTCAACCGTCGGATTTTGATTATCCGGTAAATAATGGAGCAACAGGGCAGCAGAAGTTCAGACTGAGTATGGTGTATCTTCAAAACGGAGAATATAAAATTGCTTACAGCTGGAATAACTATCCTTATTTTGACTATGATATCAGCATGAAATGCCCGGTACTGAGAAGTGCCCAGTCGTCTGTAAAAGAAAAAATGTTTACCCTGACACCAAACCCTACTAACGGATTGTTTAAAGTTCTACTGAAAAATAATCTTGAATCAGGAAGATTGGAAATCAGAGATTTGAATGGAAATGCAGTGTACAATAAAGTTATACGTAATGAAAAAGAAATCAACATCGATATCAGTTCCCGAAAAGAAGGAGTTTATATAGTGAATGTTATTAATGATAAGAACGAAATCTATTCAGAAAAAATAATCAAAAAATAAGTCCGGTTTTTAAGAAAAGACCTATTGATGATATGAAGCCGCTCGTTTGAGCGGTTTTTTTATGGTCTATTTTAAAACTTATTTTCATTGTATTTTTGACTTTTCATTCCGTTTTCATTTCAATGGAGCTTTATTCTTATTTTGTTTTTTAAACATTTTTAATGGAGATAACTGATTTTTTTGCTCATTATAAAAATGATAAAAATACTATAAATAAAGGTTTTTTTAGAGTAGTGTTTTATTTTTTAAAATAATTAATTAAAAAAATATATTAATTGTGAATTATTTGTAAATTAGCGCCTTTAATAGTAAAAATGAAAAAGATAACTCTACCTCTTTTATTTGCTGCATTCGCAGTTTTTCCTTCTACTTTATTTGCACAAGATAACGAGAAGCTTATTAAAGATTATATTTCTCAAAACAAAATCAGGGAATATAAAAAGAACGATCTTACCAACTTCGTCATTGAAAATACAGACCCTTCAAAATCGATGAACGGAAATGTGGTGAAATTCCAGCAGACCTACAACGGAATACCGGTTTATGCTTCTGCAGGAACAGCATTGGTTAAGGATAATAAAATTGTTTATTATTCAGATAACTTTCTGAAAGATTATAAAGTATCCACTTCTACAGCTGTAGGAATTACAAAAGAAGTGGCTTTACAGAAAATAGCCGCCGATTTAGGGACCGAAGATGTTTCGAACCTGCCGATTATGGCCTTTTTCGAAAAGGGACCTAATAAATCCAAAGCTGTAAAGCAAAGGCTGGTGTATACGGCAGATGAGAATCAAAACCTTAGATTGGCCTACGAATATCTGGTACATGAACCTAAAACTTCAAACCACTGGAATATTCTTGTGGATGCTAATACAGGAAAGATTTTAAGCAAATTCAATCTAAATCTGTCATGTAATTTTCATAACGAAGCCTATGCTCATGGTGAAAATCTGATGGTTTCGTTACCGCAGAATAAAGACTCATATCCTGCAACTAGTAGTAATATGTTTACTTTGGCTCCGGATAACGCATCATATAATGTATTTCCTTTACCGGTAGAATCACCTACGTTCGGTACAAGAGCAATCGTTACCAATCCATGGCTGCCGGCTTCTTCACCGGAAGGGTGGCATTCTAATGCAACGACGCACTACACTACTACAAGAGGAAACAATGTATACGCATACGATGATAAAGACGGTAACGAACAGACTTTCGGAGTATCTCCGGATGGTGGCGCTGCCAGAAACTTCGATTTCGCTTATGATCCTAACGCTTTTACCTACCTTAATTTACCTGCTGCTACCACCAACTTATTCTATATAAGCAATATGGTGCACGACATTTTCTATAAATTGGGATTTACTGAACCGGCCAGAAACTTCCAGAATAATAATTTTGGAAACGGTGGTTTGGATGATGATGATGTTTTTGCACAGTCACAAGACGGGGGAGGCTTCAATAATGCCAACTTTGCCTCTTATCCGGATAATTACAACGGGATAATGCAAATGTATCTTTGGTTGGGATCAAACCGTAAGTTATTCTATAAAGCACCGTCTGATGCTGTAAACCGTGTAGTAAATGCAGGAGTGGCTCAGTTTGGTCCTGCTTTAAATGATATCGGAATCACAGGAGATGTAAAACTGGCAAGTGTTATCGACGGATGTACGGCGTTGACTGCCGGAGAATTAGCCGGAAAAATAGGTTTAGTGGAAAGAGGCGGAACCTGTGGTTTCTCGGTGAAAGTGAAAAATGCACAGAATGCAGGAGCTATTGGTGCTATTATTTATAACAATGCCGCTAATGGAGCTACCTTAGGAAATATGGGAGGCACGGATGCTACCATTACTATACCTTCTATATTGATTACCAATGCCGAAGGAGAATTTATCAAAGGTAAGCTGGCTACTCCTACAACCGTAAACGTTGATTTGAGAGCCGATACAAAATACGACGGAAGTTTCGATAACGGAATTGTAACCCACGAATACGGGCACGGGATCTCCAACAGAATGACCGGAACCGGATACAACTGTTTAAATTCAAATGCTGATAAAGAGCAAATGGGTGAAGGATGGTCAGATTTCTTTGCATTAATGTTAACAAACAGACCTGGAGACAACGCTTCAGTAGCAAGAGGAATGGGAACTTATCCTATCGGGCAGACCACTACAGGAGGAGGAATCAGACCTGCTAAATATTCACCTGATTTTGCTGTAAATAACTATACTTACGGAAGAACAAACGGAATGGAGTACAACAACGGTTCTGCTATTGTTCCGGATGTTCACTCTATCGGATTTGTGTGGGCGACTATGCTTTGGGACCTTCACTGGAAATACGTTGAAAAGTATGGATATGCTTCTAACGTTACTGCTAATGCCAACAGTGGTAGTGCAAGAGTTCTTCAGCTGGTAACAGATGCATTGAAACTTCAGGTATGTAACCCTACATTTGTGGACGGAAGAAATGCAATCCTTCAGGCTGAATTGGCAACAACAGGCGGAGTGGATAAATGTATGATCTGGAAAGTGTTTGCTAAAAGAGGTTTAGGATCAGCTGCTTTGGCAGGATCTCCTACCAATATCAACGACCAGACTGAAAGCTTCTCGGTTCCGGAAGACTGTGCATCACTTTCAACACAGGAAGTGCAGGCGGCTAAAAATAAAATTTCTATCTACCCGAACCCTGCTAAAGACGAATTCTATATCACTTTCCCAAGCAGTACAATAGGAAAAGTAAGCCTTGAAATCTATGATATGTCAGGAAAACTGGTATCTTCAGAAGATAAAATTTCACCGGATGCTAAGAAAGCAGTTTCTACCAATAACCTGATCAACGGAACCTATATGGTAACTGTAAAAGGTCTTGGATTTGAAGCTTCATCTAAAGTAATCGTTAAAAAATAATTACTGAATCAATCAATTTTTGAGAATCGCCGCAAGCAAAGCTTGCGGCGATTTTATTTATCTATCATTCTTACCTCTCCGGGTATTTCAATTATTATGTTGTAACTTTGCAGGCTGTAAAAAATAATATGAAGAAGAAAAATATACTCAAAGGAGTTTTATTCGTAGGGATCGGGGCCAGTATTTACGGAATGCTGGCGACATTTGTGAAAATGGCTTATCATGATGGCTATACCACCTCAGAAGTAACCACCTCTCAGTTTTTATTGGGATTGGTTGGGCTTCTGATCCTCAATTTTATCCAGACCATTACCTCAAAGCAGAAACTTTCATCACCAAGTGGTAAAGAAGTAAAAATGCTGATGATTGCCGGAACATCTTTAGGGTGTACCAGCTTGTTTTATTATATCGCAGTTCAGTATATCAATGTTTCAATTGCTATTGTCCTGCTCATGCAGTCTGTATGGTTCAGTGTGGTGGTGGAAAGCATTATTTCAAAGAAACTGCCCAATGCAAGAAAAGTGGTTTCAGTAATTATTGTATTGGCAGGAACTATATTGGCCACCAATTTAATCAATATGGATATTGAGCTCGACTGGCATGGAATCTTCTGGGGCTTAATGGCGGCAGCTTCCTATACCATGACCATGTTTACATCCAACACGCTGGCTACGCATCTTCCGGTTTTCAGAAAGAGTATTATTATGCTTTTGGGTGGGGCTGTTGTAGTATTTGCTTTCCTGTTTTTTGCTCAGATCGGGCCTATGTATTCTGATGGTTTAAAATCATTATATCTTAATTTCACAGATAATACGGAGCATATTCATTCCTTTAATTATTCCATATTCTGGACTTATGGGTTTGTTCTTGCTTTGTTCGGAACCATTGTCCCACCAATTTTGTTCAACGTTGGTTTTCCCAATGCAGGACTTGGGCTGGGAAGTATTGTGTCATCACTCGAACTTCCTGTTTCCGTAACCATGGCCTTTGTTCTGCTGGGCGAGAAAGTTCTGTTGGTGCAGTGGGTAGGAATTATCCTTATTCTTTTTGCGATTGTCCTCATGAATCTGCCTTCAAAACAGGAAACTCAGGTGGTGGAATTATCTTAAATACTTATAATTAAGTTAAAAATAACAGTAAAAACCGTTTCTTTTGGAGCGGTTTTTTTAATTTTAATAGATTAATAAAGATCTACATGAAATATTTCAGAATGGCAGCAGCAGTGATGATACTGTCGGCTGTGCCTACCTTGCTGTTTTCACAGATAAAACCTCTTGATGCAGTATTGTCCGGATACCAATATCCGTTTGAAGTTCACTATATCAATCTAAAGTCTCAGAATAACGATCTCAAAATGGCTTATATGGATGTACAGCCTCAGAAATCGAACGGGAAGACCATTATGTTGCTTCATGGAAAAAACTTTAATGGAGCCTATTGGGAAAAAACAGCAAAAGATCTGTCTGAAAAAGGATTTAGAGTGATTATTCCGGATCAGATAGGATTTGGTAAATCTTCAAAACCTCAGAGTTACCAGTTTTCCTTTTCACAGCTGGCTCAAAATACAAAAGCTATTCTGGATCAGCTGAAGATTGATCAGGCCATTGTGCTGGGACATTCTATGGGGGGAATGATGGCAACAAGGTTCACCCTTCTTTATCCGGAAAAAGTTCAGAAACTAATTCTGGAAAATCCTATAGGCCTGGAGGATTATAAAACTTTTGCCGCTTATCAGACGATAGACCAGGCTTATCAGTCTGAGCTTAAAAATACGGCGGAAACCTATAAAAATTATCAGTTGAAATTCTATTATGACAACCAGTGGAAAAGCGAATATCAGCCGTGGCTGGATCTTATTGCCGGATGGACGCTTCATAAAGATTATCCGCAGGTAGCTTGGGATGCTGCGCTTACTTCAGATATGATTTACAATCAGCCGGTCTGTTATGAATTTAAAAATATAAAAGTTCCTACCTTACTTATTATCGGAACAAGAGACCGTACAGCCATTGGAAAAGACAGAGCTCCAAAAGAACTTCAGCCCAAAATGGGACAGTATCAGGAACTGGGAAAGAAAACCCAGCAAGAAATTCCGGGTTCAGAACTGGTTGAATTGGATAATGTAGGCCACCTTCCGCATATAGAAGTTTATCCTAAATTTTTCAGCGCTTTATATAATTTTATTAAGTAAGATTTGATCAAGATAGGGGTGGACTAGGAATAAGGCTAAGGCTAAGAGAGAATGTATACTAACTTTAACTCATTATGAATCCTACCACAAGGCGGCTGAGGCTCTCGAAGCCCCGCGTTACACCCACCATAAAAAATAAAAAGAGACTATCCGAACAGATAGCCTCTTTTTGTATGTATTGTTGTCTGAATTACTTCTTCTTGTAAGCAGCGTCTTTGATTCTAGCTTTTTTACCTCTAAGGTCTCTGAAGTAATAAATTCTAGATCTTCTAACTCTACCTCTTCTGTCAACTTCAATTTTCTGAAGTGCAGGCATGTTGATAGGGAATACTCTTTCTACACCTACATCACCACTCATTTTTCTGATAGTAAATGTTTTTGTAGCACCTGTACCTCTCAACTGGATAACGGTACCTTTGAAGAACTGAGTTCTGGTTTTTTGTCCTTCTTTAATTTCGTAATACACAGTAATTGTGTCTCCTGCTTTGAATTCAGGGAAATCTTTTTTAGTAATGTACTGGTCTTGTACGTACTTTAATAAATCCATTATTAATAAAATAAAATGTTAAAGCTAAGCAACTTACACGTTCTTCGTCAGAGGTTGAATAACAGGTCGCAAAGATACAAAATAGTTTTTGATTTCACCAAATAAATTATGTATTAAAAACTATAATTTTTTAGCCGGAAATTCTTCATAAAGTTAACAGTTCCTTTAAGTTCCCATCAGACACAGTTTATATTGGATACCTACTTTTGCCCGAAATAAAAATCAGAGTATTATTCTTTTAATGTTCTGATTTACAAATTAAAATAAATCTATACAAAAGTAAATCATTATGAAACATTATTTCTTCTTTTTTTGTTTTGTCGTCCAGATGACATTCGGGCAGACACTTTTCCCTTATCTTCAGAACCCGACACCCAGTTCTATGATTGTGAATTGGAAAACAGCTTCTGATAACGAAACAACAGTTATTTACGGAACATCACCAACCAACCTGAACGTGACAGTTACCGGAACAACTAACATTTTTTCCGATACAGGCTACAACAACAATTATTATTACCACACCGCAAAAATCGCAGGTCTGCAGGCCAACACCAAATACTACTATAAAATAAAAACAGGAACCAGCGAGTCTTCCGTTTATAATTTCAGAACGCTTCCTGCGCCGGGTCAGGCAGTTACCGCAGACGGAAAAATACGTTTCCTGATCATGGGTGACAACCAGATCAAGGCGGAACCAAGATACGACAGTCTTACGCTGAATGCATTCAAAAAATTAAAACAAAAATTCGGACCGGATTCTGATCCTTCAGATAATATTGCTCTCACTTTTATGGTGGGTGACCAGGTTGATGTAGGAACTCTGGATCATTATGAGAATGTGCATTTTAAAAAGAACATCAAACTATCTCCTTATCTTCCTATTCAGACTACAGTGGGGAACCACGAAACGTACGGAACTCTGGGAATGAATTCTTATTATGCCCATTTTTATATAGATGAAATTAAATACAGAAATATCTCATCTGGGAATGAGAATTATTATGCACAGCAGGCCGGAAATGTTCTGTTCGTAAGTTTAAGTTCAGAGCATACGGGAACAGCACAGCAAACATGGCTTTCCCAGATTCTGACTGAAGCTAATAATGACCCTACGGTAGACTGGATTATTTCTTTAAGCCACAGACCTTACCAGGCAGAACAGTATGTAGGAGACATTTCTACATGGGTAAGAAACAACGCAGTACCGTTGCTGACTACTTCCAGCAAATATTTGATGCATGTTGGAGCGCACCACCACTTATACCACAGAGGGCAGTTAAAAGATACCCCGAATTATCAGATTATTTCCGGCGGTACGGCATGGGATCAGTATTGGGGAATGTCTACTGAACAGGATTTTGATGATGTACAGAAAACACTTACAGACTGGACGTACCAGATTGTGGAAGTAGATATACCAACAGGAAAAGTAGATATAGAAAGCTACTCAATTGGTGGTGTGTACAACAGAAAGTACAACGAACTTGTAGATACTTTCCATAGATATAAAAACCAGCCCAGACCTTCAAAACCTGTTATTAGCAATACTTTTACAGCTCCGGTAACATTACCGCTGACATTGGACGGAAGTGCCTTTGCATCATCCAACGGGGAACTTCTTAATACCACACAGTTCCAGATCAGTAAAGCTGCTAATTTTTCAGTAATTGAAAAAGAATTTTACCGTGATTATGAAAACTGGTTCGGGAAAGACGGAAACGGAACACCGGACAGAACGAAAAACTTAAATGCGGGACTTGATATTACAAAAGCAACCATTGCTGCCAATTCCATCTCAAACGGAACCTATTATGTAAAAGTACGTTACAGAGACAGAAACCTGGAATGGAGCGACTGGAGCGATGTAAAACAGTTTGAAGTAGCGGGAAGCGTAGTTTCCAACCCTACATTCGTATTAGATAAAACCGAATATACACAGAATGAGCCTATCACAGCCACTTATACAGGAGGTCCTGGAAATCAGCAGGATTGGGTAGGAATTTACAAAAAAGGACAAACTCCGGCTACAACCACTTCTCAGGGATATCTTTACACCAACGGACAAACGGCCGGAACAGCAGTTTTCACCAATGGATTGGCTAACAAAGGCCAGTATTTTGCAGGATTCTTTGCGAATAACGGCTACACGGAAATTACAGACAGAAAAAGTTTTTATGTAGGCCCGAAAGTACAGCTTCAGACTACTGCAGATACGTATCCGGTAGGCGGAACAGTGGTTGTGAATTACAGCAACGGACCGAATTTAGTGAAAGACTGGATCGGGATTTATAAAATGGGCCAGACACCGGGAACCAATACTGCTATCAAATGGAGCTACGTAACAACAGCTTCAGGAACCCTGAATTTTACAGGTCTTCCAAAAGGATATTACTATGCTCAGTATCTTCTTGAGGATGGATATACCGGAATCGGGGACAAAGTATTCTTTAAAGTAGGAGATATCGTTACCGAATTATGGATCAACAAGCCGGTTTATACTTTAGGTGAAAATATTACCGCTTCATGGACGGATTCTCCGGGAATTATCAAAGACTGGTTGGGAATTTATCCTCAGAGCGTTCAGACTCCGGACGATAATTTTATTTCTTATACGTATTTTGACGGAGTTACTCAGGGAACAAAAACCATTCAGGGAACAGCGCTTCCAACAACACCCGGGAATTATTATATGGTGATGTTTACCAATGACTCTTATACAGAAGTTTCAAACAGAAAACAGTTTCAGGTGACATCCGGAACATTAGGAACCGAGGAGGTAAAAAGTACGGAGAAAAATGTAGTGATATATCCGAATCCAACGAAACCGGGTGAGCCTACATTCATCAAAAGTGATTACCCGATTGAGAAAATTGAGCTTTTATCAGCATCAGGACAGCTGTTGTATGAATCAAAAAACATCAACAATCAGCGTTTCTCTCTGGTGAATGAAAATCTTCCGAAAGGAGTCTACTTCGTGAAAGTTCACACAAGAAAACTATTTACTTTAAAGCTGGTTATACAGTAATATTCTAACAATATATTAAAAAAGCGGGAAAATTATTTCCCGCTTTTTCTATTTAATACAAAGAGGAACAATAAAATGCAAATAACAATGATCATCTCTTTTACTTTTTAATGGGAAATTAAGTTCATTAAAGCTCCTAAAATCATGATCGAAATACAAAACGTTATCATTCCCAATAGGTAGGAGACAAGGGCTTTAAAGTAACTACCTGCTTTGGATTTATCAAAAAACTGACCTACAGCCCATGAAAAATAGACAAATACAATCACCGTTGCAACCGGCATAAGATGATATTTAGTCAGCCCTTCAACGATAGAGAAAACGGAAAACATCAGCATTTCCATTCCAAGAATAAAGCATAGCAGAATCAATATTTCAAAAAAGTTGTAATCATATTTTTTAAAAAATATTTTTAACCAAAAAGCAATAAAGGCTCCCATGATCATATTGGAATAGCCATAATGGCTCTGTACCCAGCTGTTAATTGCATTGAGTTGTGAATCTCCGGCACCATCAATTTTTATATAACTTTCCTCAATATGAAAAAAATGATTGATAAGCGTATAGATTATTGAGGAAACAATAATAAATATCACCGGTTTTACCAATCTGCTTCTGTTTTCACTGATGAAATTCCGGATGTTTTCTCCGGGTCTTACCAATAACTCTCTTATGGTATATAAAATGCCCCTGTCAAAATGTAAGACGTGTTCTATTTCATGGAGAATGTAGGTTCCGTCTATTCTTTTGGGTTTCATGGTTTGTTTACAGTTTGAGCAAAATTCTTCATTCATAGTACTTGATTTTTAAGTGCAAAAAACGATAAATGATTTTGAATAGACTTTACACTTTTGTTTAGTTTTTTGGTCTTTTTTGCCAATGTAAAATGAAAGAAACTTATTTTTTACGCATATGTAAACATCGGTTCATCGAATCAACGAAGTTGATTTCTTCAAATGTTTTATAATTATTGACTTAGAAATGCCGAAACCTTGTTTACAAATAGAATTTCATTTTGGAAGAAGGCTGCATGGCCGGAATCGGGGAAGATCAATAGTTCCGAATGATGTATTTTAGCATTCTGAACTGGCAGCGCAAGATCATTTTCACCATGAACTATAAGAACAGGGCATTTAATGGTGTTTAATTCAGTAAGTGCACTGGCATCCGGCATGGCCCAGCTTGAAATAGCGGCAAATTGGGAGGCAACAGCAGCAGAGCTAAGGGGAAGATCCCTGTTGGCTGTACGAAGATGAATTCTTGTGTAAGATTGTTTTGCAGCGGCAATACTTTTCTCAGAGGTCGTAAATCCGAACTTTATGAAAAATTCTTCAGGTGTTGACCCTTTTATTTTGGATATGGTATGGGGCAGATCAGATAACCCTACTGCCCCTTGCGGCCCGGAGCCTACCAAAATCAATTTATGAATCATTGAAGGTCGGGTGAAAGCTATTCTTTGAGCAACAAATCCACCCATCGAATACCCCATTATATTTACTTTATCCAAGTTTAAAGCTTGTATAAAATCTATAGCATCGTCCGCCATTTCCTGTATAGTGTGCGGTGTGGTTCCACCCGATGAGGCAACTCCTTTATTATCGAATATGATAAGTCTGTATTTTTTAGCGAGGCCATTAATAACAGCAGGATCCCAGTTATCCATCGACCATCCTAATCCCTGCAGCAGAATTAACGGAATTCCTTTTTCCTTCCCCAGTATCCGATAAGCGAAATTTATTCCTTTTACCCGGATAAACTTTGTGGGGGCGGTTTGGTGGTTTACAAAGGCTATTTCCTGAAGAGTGGTGACCTTGTTTCTTTCTTTACAGGATATGGGAAATACAGTAAAAAGTACTATGCATAAAAAACTCGGAACAATTTTTTTTGGGATTAATCTCATTGTGCTTTTATTTTTCGTAAACTTAAAATGTATAATTCACATGCACAAATTTTGTTTCACAACTAAATTAATCTAAAGAAATCTTGTAAAATGGCCATAAATTGAATCCTGACTTTGTTGTATGCTTGATTCTTCCGCTCTATAGAACTTCGTTTCTTCTATAAATAAAAGAAATCTTCCTTTTTCTTCACCAGGAACTGATCAATACCGAAAGTTTTGTATCCATACAGGGAAAACATTCCCAATAGCATGATCAACAGGACCTGTGGCAGAAAAAAGAAATAGGTAAGCCACGTAAAAGGGTCCATAGGGTAGATTCCGGTTTCCGGATCAATGGGAACCACTTCTGTAGGGATGGAATGTAAATCTTTGGTCACCAGTGCCACAAGCATAATGACAATTAAAGAAAGTGAACTGAATCTGGTGAGCAGCCCGATTAACAGAAACAGTCCCCAGAATGCTTCATTAAAAGCAACAAAATTGGCCATGAACTGAGGATGAGAAAATCCCAGACTGCTTATGGTTTTCAGCATGTATCCCTGAAAAACAGGATGGAAAAGTTTACTGGAACCTGTGATGAAAAAGAACAATCCGATACTTATTCTGCAAATAACGTAAAATAGATCTCCGGTTTTATTGAATGTGTTTTTTTCCATATTAAACGGTATTGAACGTAAACTTTTTAGGTTTAGAAAGATTTAACGTATACTATGATGAAAAAAAGTGTAGAAAGTTAGATTAAGATTCAAATAAATTCCCGGATACCGTAGATATCATAAAATTTATTAAATTTAACGGACAGAAAATCTAATATTTCATGATAGATAAAAGAGTAAAAAATGCAAAGGAAGCCATCGAAGGAATTAAAGATGGAATGACTTTAATGCTGGGCGGATTTGGTCTGTGCGGTATTCCTGAAAACTCAATAAATGCTTTGGTAGAGAGTGATGTGAAAGATGTTACATGCATTTCAAACAATGCGGGTGTTGATGATTTCGGATTAGGATTACTGCTTCAGAAAAGACAGATCAAAAAAATGATCTCTTCTTATGTAGGAGAAAATGCAGAATTCGAAAGACAGATGTTGTCCGGAGAATTGGAAGTTGAGCTTACTCCACAGGGAACTTTAGCGGAAAAATGCAGAGCAGCACAGGCTGGAATTCCTGCTTTCTATACACCGGCCGGCTATGGAACCGAAATTGCGGAAGGAAAAGAAGTGAAAGATTTTAACGGAAAACCTCACATTCTGGAACATGCCTACAAAGCAGATTTTTCTATTGTAAAAGCCTGGAAAGGAGACCATGTAGGAAACCTGATCTTTAAGGGTTCTGCAAGAAATTTCAATCATCCTATGGCTGGCGCCGCGAAAATCACCATTGCTGAAGTGGAAGAATTGGTAGAACCGGGCGTTTTAGATCCTAATGAAGTTCACATTCCGGGAATTATGGTTCAGAGAATTTTCCAGGGTGAAAAATTCGAAAAGAGAATTGAACAAAGAACAGTCAGAAAAAAGGATTAATTTCTTCTGAAATACTGTACTCATCATAAAAATAAAGCGCTGAATTTGTTTCAGCGCTTTATTTATTTATTTATTCTTGTGAAACAGGCATTTTTCGTTCTCCGATCTGCTGTCTCCACATCGCATAATAGAGTCCTTTTTCGGCAATCAGCTTATCATGAGACCCCGTTTCGATCACCTGCCCGCGTTCAAGTACATAAATCTGGTCCGCATGCATGATCGTACTCAAACGATGGGCAATAAGCACCGTAATCTGCTCCCTTTCTTTTGAAATGTTTTTTATGGTAGAGGTGATTTCTTCTTCCGTAATACTGTCCAGCGCCGAAGTCGCTTCATCAAATATTAACAGATGGGGTTTTCTTAAAAGAGCCCTGGCAATGGCAATTCTCTGCTTTTCTCCACCGCTCAGTTTCAGTCCGCCTTCACCAATAACGGTCTCTATGCCGTTTTCCGCTCTTTCAAGCAATGCCGTACAGCTGGATTTCTGTAATGCAGATTCCAGGTCCTGCGCCGTAGCATCTGGGTTGACAAAAAGAAGATTTTCTTTGATGGTTCCTGCGAAAAGCTGGGTATCCTGAGTTACAAATCCGATTTGATTTCTCAGCTCATCAAAATCGAATTCTTTTCCGTTGATGGAATTGTAAAAAATATTTCCTTCCTGAGGTCTGTAAAGTCCCACCAACAGCTTCACTAAAGTACTTTTTCCTGAACCGCTTGGCCCCACAAAAGCAATAGTCTGCCCGTTTTTAACCTGAAAAGAGATATTATTTAAAGCTTTATACTGAGCCGACTGATGTTTGAAAGAAATATGTTTAAATTCCAGTTCTTCAATAGCTCCAATCTGTTTAGGATGTAGTGGTTTTTCTTCCACATCTTTTTTCATTAAACGGTCGAAATTTTGAAGAGATGCCTCAGCTTCACGGTAAGAAATAATAATGTTCCCGATTTCCTGCATAGGCCCGAAAATGAAGAAACCATAAAACATCAGAGAAAGATATTGACCCGGAGTAACAATATTTTTGAAAATTAAAAGAAGCAGCGTCATCGTAATCAGCTGTTGAAGAAAATTCACCATAGTCCCCTGAATAAAACTCAGTGAACGGATACTTTTAACCTTTCTGAGCTCAAGTCCGAGAATCTTATAGGTATTATTATTTAAACGGATCACTTCCTGATTCGTTAATCCTAAACTTTTGACAATCTCAATATTTCTTAAACTTTCCGTCGTACTTCCTGCCAGTGCCGTAGTTTCCGAAACGATATTCTTCTGAATGCTTTTTATTCTCTTGCTTAATAAATTCGTGATAAAAGCAATCAGGAAAATTCCGCAGATATATACAGGCATAATGGACCAATGCAGTCGGATTGCATACACGGAAACGAAAATAATACTGACTAAAATCCCAAAGAAGATATTAATAAAACTGGTGATGAACTTCACAGAATCTTCCCTTACTTTCGTTAAGATAGATAAAGTCTCACCACTTCTCTGATCCTCAAATTCCTGGTAAGGCAGCGCCATCGAATGTTTTAAACCGTCCGTAAAGATTTTTGCACCAAATTTCTGAGTGATAACGCTTACGGCATAATCCTGAAAAGCTTTGGCTATTCTGCTCACCATTGCTGTTCCGATAAGTAACCCTAAAAAGTAAAATACACCGTGATAGATCCCGTCTCCATAAAGATATTGGTTCAGATTTCTCGGTAAAAGTTTCTCCTTATCAAAGAAATTAGGATGCGTTACCAGTTTATCAAGGATATTTCCCGTAATGGCAGGCGCAAATAAAGAAAAAACCTGATTAATGGTAGCCAGTAACAAAGAAAGGATAATTAACCATTGGTAAGGTTTGAGGTATCTTAAAAGTATTTTCATTCTAATCAATAATCTTGCAAAATTAGAGATATTATTTTGACTTACAGTGTGGGGTAAGAAAATTAATATTGTGGGGTTGGAAGGTGCGGGATGCGGGTTTCGGGTGAGGGAGTTTGAGCGTCTGAGGGGTTTGAGGGTTTGAGAGTGAATGAGGTTGGGAGAGGTTGTCAGTTGCTGGTTCGTAATTGCAGAGTGAATGATTCAGTATCTGAGGTCTGAAATATCATATCTGTTGTGAAAATTCACCATTGACATTTCTAGCCTCAGTCTTTGTTGTTATCCTTGTCAAGGTTCAAAACCTTGACAAGGATTCTCCCGCTCATAACCTCCCGCTTCCAACTTCCTGACATCATTAAAAATAAACACTTTATCCTAAGCTCGGCTGGTATTAATAATTTTGAGCAACAAAGCCCTTTTGTATTCAGTTGAAAAGAATTAAATTGCAGTCTAAGTTTTTAATATGCTCACAAAAGAACAAATTGCTAAAAGGATTTCAAAAGAACTGAAAGACCGTTATTATGTAAACCTGGGAATAGGAATTCCTACTTTGGTTGCCAACTACGTTCCAGAAGGTATTTCCGTAGAGTTTCAGAGTGAAAACGGAGTTCTCGGTATGGGACCTTTTCCTTTCGAAGGAGAAGAAGATGCCGATATCATCAATGCCGGAAAACAGACGATCACCATTCTGCCGGGCGGTTCATTTTTCGATTCCGCATTCAGTTTTGGAATGATCCGCGGTCAAAAAGTGGATCTTACTATCCTTGGTGCTATGGAAGTTTCTGAAAACGGAGATATTGCCAACTGGAAGATTCCCGGAAAAATGGTAAAAGGGATGGGTGGAGCTATGGACCTTGTGGCTTCGGCAGAAAATATTATCGTTGCCATGATGCATGTGAATAAAGCAGGAGAAAGTAAAATTTTGAAAAAATGTACCCTTCCGCTTACAGGCGTCAACTGTGTGAAAAGAGTCGTAACCGAATTAGCGGTATTGGATGTTACTCCGGCCGGATTCAAACTGGTAGAAAGAGCTCCGGGCGTTTCAGTAGAGCACATTATACAGTCAACAGAAGCAGATCTGATCATTGAAGGTGAAATTCCTGAAATGCAATTCTAATATCATTGAAAATGCTTTGACTCAGCTCAGCATATCATATAATTTTTGTTTCAAGACAAAAGAAAAAGCGGTTTCAGAAGTGAGACCGCTTTTTTATGCTTTAAAATTTCCTTAAACTAAAAGAATAATGACTAGATTCTACAACTAATTTCTAACATCTAGCCTCTAACTTCTAACTCATTTCGCATCCTGAGCCCCAAAAACCTTCTGCAAAATAGAAGTCGTTCTCATAGCCGGAGTATTTCTGATTCCGCTTTCTTTTTCCGCTACCATTTTGAAGACACCGTTAATGGTTTCTGTAGTTACATATTCATTCAGATCAGTCGTTACAGATTGCCCCGTAAAGGTATTGTATTTTGAAATCAGGTTTTTCCAGACTGTATCTGCGCCTACTTTTCCCAGTGAAGCTTTCACTTTTGGCTGGAAGGCCGTAAACAGCTGGCTTTGCGTTTTGGACTGTAAATAATTGGTGGCCGCATTATCACTGCTTAACAGGATATTTTTGGCATCCGTAATCGTCATTGAGGTAATGGCATTGGTGAAAATAGGAGCAGCTTCCGTCACCGCATCTTCCGCAGCCCTGTTTAATAATTTAACCCCTTCATCTGCAAGACTTCCCATTCCTAAAGAGCGTAATGTAGTGTCAATCTTCCTTAATTTTTCAGGCATCAGGATTTTTACCGCTTCATTTTTGAAAAAGCCATCCGTTAGAGCCAGTTTTTTTACACCGTCTGTTACTCCGATGCTTAAAGCTTCTTTTAATCCTGATGAAATCTGAGTAGAAGTAAGACTTCCAAGATTGACAGGAGAATTTTTGGATGGAGTAGTAGTGCTGGTTGTTGTGGTAGTGGTCGTTGCAGTTACAGGACTTTTAGTTTTGGAAGGAGCATCAAGATCAACTCCTGTTTTGGTTTTTACGGTAGATTTGATGATATCCATAATCTGTGCCTGTGTAGAAACCGAAAATAATAATCCTGCTGCAAGTAAAATGCTTTTCTTCATTGTATTTTTTTTGCAAATTTAGATGTTTTATTATTTAATAGGTTAAAATGGGGCAAAGAGTTTTGGAAAATAATTATCTTAGCTAAAACCTTAATCATATTCAGATGCGATGTTTCCTTTTTGTATGTTCCATTCTTTTTTCAACTGTTTTTAATGCTCAGATGAAACCAAATTTAATCCCATATCCGGAAAAATTAACCTTCGAGGAAGGTAAGTTTGTCATTCCTGAAACATTGATACTGAATGATAAACTTCCGAAAGAAGAAACCGAATATTTCAAAAAACGCTTAGGCACTCAGGTTAAATTTCAATCCAGCAGCAGTACCGAAAAAGTACATGTGATGTATCTGCAGGTTTCACAACCGAAAATGCCGATTGACCCTGATGGCGATAAAGAAAGATATTCTATTGATATTTCTCCCAAAAGAATCTCCATCAGTTCCCATACGAAACAGGGATATTTCCTTGCTCTTCAGACATTGATCCAGTTGTTTGAAGAACATAAGGAAGACGGGCAGATTCCGGCGATGGAAATTGAAGACCATCCCAAATTTGCGTGGCGCGGAATGCATCTTGATGTATGCCGTCATTTTTTCAATGTGGATGAGGTGAAACAGTACATCGACTATCTTGCGATGTATAAACTGAATACCTTTCACTGGCACCTCACGGATGATCAGGGTTGGAGAATTGAGATTAAAAAATATCCGAAACTGACAGAAATAGGGTCAAAACGTAAAGAATCAATGATTGGAGCTTATGTAGACGATACCTTTGACGGAAAACCTTACGGCCCTTATTTTTATACTCAGGAACAGATTAAAGACGTTGTGAAATATGCCCAGCAAAGACATATTACCATCGTTCCTGAAATTGAAATGCCGGGACATGCTTTGGCTGCGTTATCAGCTTATCCGGAGCTGGCCTGTACAAAAGGACCGTTTGAATCGGCAACAAAATGGGGTGTTTTTGATGATGTTTTCTGCCCAAAAGATGAAACATTCACTTTTCTGGAGAATGTTCTTGATGAAGTCATGAAACTATTTCCGTCTCAGTATATCCACATCGGAGGTGACGAATGCCCGAAAACAAGATGGAAAGAATGCGCCCACTGCCAGGAGCTTATTAAGAAAAATAATCTGAAAGATGAACACGGATTACAGAGCTATTTCATCCAAAGAATTGAAAAATATGTAAACAGCAAAGGCCGAAAAATCATCGGTTGGGACGAAATTTTAGAAGGAGGTCTTGCTCCAAACGCTGCAGTAATGAGCTGGACAGGCGTAAACGGTGGAATAGAAGCTGCGAAATCGGGACATTTTGCGGTAATGACACCGGGTTCTTATTGCTATTTTGATCACTATCAGGGAGATCCGCAGTCTGAGCCTAATGCATTTGGAGGCTTTACCCCATTGGATAAAGTGTATTCCTATAATCCTATTCCCGCAGAACTGAATAAAGAACAATCCAAATATATTTTAGGTGTTCAGGCCAATTTATGGACAGAATACATCACGGATTTTAAGCAGGTACAATACATGATTTTCCCAAGACTGATGGCACTTTCAGAAGTAGGATGGGGAACAGCAGATTCCAAAAATTATAAAGAATTTGAAGGCAGAGTCATCAATCAGTTTAAAGTTCTGGATAAAATGAAGATCAATTACGCAAAAAGTATCTATAATATTTCCGGAAAAGTAATTTCTGCAAACAAAGGGATTGCCTATGAACTTTCCGTATCGCAGGATCCTAAGGGAATAAGATATACCACAGACGGAACCGAACCTTCTGTGAATTCGAAGATCTATCAGGGACCAATTGGTATTCCTCAGTCTTCAACCGTAAAATCTGCTTATTTTGAAGACGGAAAACTGAAAAGCGCTGTTTCTACACAGGAATTTACAGTTTCAAAAGCAACAGGAAAAAAAATAACTTTAGAACAGCAGCCTAACGAAAACTATTCTTTTGGCGGAGCTTTTACTTTAGTTGACGGAATTATCGGAAATGTAAGAAAGTTAGGAAAGACATGGTTGGGTTTTCAGGGAAAAGATGTAATCGCAACTATTGATTTAGGCGAAAAAACCAATTTCTCAGAAGTTTATTTCAATACACTTGAAAACAAAGGAAGCTGGATTCACCTTGCAAAATCGGCAAAGATTTTTGTTTCTGATGACGGAAAGAATTTTAAAATGATCAAAGAAATCGGGAAAGACGAAATTCAGAATTTAAAAGGAAAAATAAAACTGAATGTAGGAAACCAGAACTCAAAATACATTAAGCTTGCCATAGAAAATGCAGGGATAATTCCTGCGGGAAACCCTGGCGCAGATTCAAAAGCATGGCTCTTTGTTGATGAAATCGGTGTAAATTAAACCTCAAAGCTGAATGAATATAATGCAGAACGATATCCTTTCCTCAGAATTTTCCACCTCACCTGATCTGGTTGAGAAGCTTTATCAATACGGAGTCACCAAAACCTACCGTGAAGGAGATGCAATCCTCAGCGAAAATGCCTCTATACATTCCATTCCCATTGTTATGAAAGGAATGATGAAAGTGATCAGAACCGATGAAGACGGAAGAGAGATTTTGCTGTATTACATAAAAAGCGGTGAAAGCTGTATCATGTCATTCCTCGGAGGAATGCACAACGAAAAAAGTATCGTAAAAGCCGAAGTGGAAGAAGATACAGAAATCCTTTTTCTGCCGATGGATAAAGCCTCGTCATTAATCAAAGAATATCCGGAATGGTTGGATTATATTTTTAAACTCTATCATAAGCGTTTTGAAGAGCTCCTGGAAATCATCAATGCTATTGCTTTTAAAAAAGTGGATGAAAGACTGCTTCATCTGCTTCACAAGAAATCTGAACTTGCCGATTCCAAAACAATAGTGACTACCCATGAGCAACTGGCTAACGAACTGGGAACTGTAAGAGTTGTCGTCTCAAGACTGCTTAAGCAATTAGAAGAAGCCGGAACACTCAAGCTTGGCCGCAATAAAATCACTATTCTATAAAAATAACCCTATTTATCATTTGGATTGTAAGCATTCCCCTCCGCTGGAGAAGTGGCGAAAATTCGAAGGATTTTTGACGTGTAGGGGGCTTCGAGAGCCTCAGCCCCCTTTAGAGGGTACTTAGTACATTCAGCCTATCATTACGGCAACAAAGACCACTGGGGGCTGAGGCTCTCGAAGCCCCTTCCACATTGTATTCAACTTAAAAATAACTAAAGTGCTTAAAAACTCTCGCACCTTTTGTGGTTGAAAAAATTCACCAAAACCACCTTATGTAACAAAAGTAGCTGTGCTTCTCTTCAGCTATCCCCATCTTTGCAGAGAATTAAATGAATAAATACATGTTGGATCTTATAAAAGAACCGTGGCCCTGGTATGTAGCAGGCCCCCTGATTGGACTTACCGTTCCTGCGCTCTTAATTTTAGGAAATAAATCTTTCGGGATCAGCTCTTCATTGAGACATATCTGTGCTGCCTGTATACCGTCGGGAATCAGCTTTTTCAAATACGATTGGAAAAAAGAAGTCTGGAATCTGTTTTTTGTGCTGGGAATTTTTTTCGGAGGAATGATAGCTGCCCATTTTCTCCTCAATCCGGCTGAAATTACAGTAAATCCTCAGCTGAAAACGGAATTGGCGGGATATGGAATTACAGATTATACCAATCAGGTTCCCGTACAGCTTATGAATTTCGAAAGCATTTTTACTTTAAGAGGCTTTATAATGATGGTTGTCGGTGGCTTTCTGGTGGGATTCGGGACGAGATGTGCGGGAGGATGTACCAGCGGGCATGCAATTATGGGACTTTCCAATCTGCAATGGCCGTCATTAGTTGCCACAATCTGTTTTATGATCGGTGGTTTTATAATGGCTAATTTCATTTTGCCGGTCATTCTTTCTCTTTAACTTAATTTTTAAACGAAAATCATTTATGATAGATTATAAAGAATCAGATATCCGTCATCAGGATGCTGTATGTACCAATGAAAGCAGTCTCCAGCATCAATGGTATCATAATATCAAATATCTTTTGGCAGGAATTATCTTCGGAATTATTTTCGTGAAATCCGAAGTCATCAGTTGGTTCAGGATTCAGGAAATGTTCCGTTTGCAGTCTTTTCATATGTATGGGATTATCGGAAGTGCAGTAATTGTAGGAATTATTTCAGTTTGGTTAATTAAAAAGCTGAATATCAAAACAATTTACGGGGAATCTATTCACATTCCTTCTAAGAAATTTAGCAAGGGCCAGATTTACGGAGGCCTGATCTTTGGTTTTGGCTGGGCAATTACGGGAGCGTGTCCCGGACCGCTTTTCGCTCAGATCGGGACAGGAGCTTTAGCTGTTTCCGTTACACTTCTGAGTGCTGTGGCAGGAACCTGGGTCTACGGATATTTCAGAGATAAGTTACCGCACTGATGAATGGATGCGGATCATTGAGCTTTACCAGCTGTATAATATAAAAGACTGCCGGAAATTGATCAGCAGTCTTTTGGTATAGAAATTATGAAAAAATAAAGTTTTTTGCTCCTAAAGCCATATACAGATTAATACGTTCTATTCTGTACTGGAGCTCCAGGTTGATGAGGTTCATTTCATTTTTAAGAAGATCTCTTTGCTTCCGGATGAGTACAAAACTGTTATTGGCACCTACCTTTATCTGCTTTTGAGTGAGATTGATATTGTTTTCAAGTTCCTTGATGGCACTTTGACTATAAGTGAGCTGTCTCTCGATAGATTGCAGATTGGCTAAAGAAGATTCTACCTCGTTCAAAGCATTCAGCACTGTTTTTGAATATTCTTCTACAATTTGTTTCTGCTGGGAATTCTTTATTTCCACATTCTTTTTCAGTTTTCCGCCGTTGAATAATGGAGAAACCAATCCGCCGCCTACTTTTAATAATGGATTGGAAAAAAAAGAATTTATAGCTTCTACATTACTGCCCGCAGTTCCCAAAGTTGAACTGATGCTCAGAGAAGGAAGCCTCGCTGCTTTTGCCTGCTGTACTTCGTAAAAAGCCTTTTCTATCTGGAAATGGCTGGCCTGCACATCAGATCTGCCTTCTAAAAGTTCCAGTGGAAAAGACTCGGGGATCCCATTTTTTAATGGATTAAAGGAATTCTGAGTGGCCAGTTTCCCTTCAGGATATTTTCCTGTAAGCAATTCCAACGATCTTCTGGATTGAATATTGGCATTTTTAACCTTTTCCAGATAGCCTTGCAGCGAAATAATTTCTGCAGATATATTGGAGATATCTAATGCATTAGCTGTTCCGACCTTTTTCTGGATTCGATATAATTTTTCCAGATCTTTAGATTGAAGAATATAGCTTTCAATTTTATTTTCCTGAATATTTCCTGCAATATTCAGATAGTAAGCTTTTGCAATCATTCCTGCAATAGACTGGTGCAATAGGATATTTTGGTACTTTGCCGTGAAATAATCACTGGTGCTGGCCATTTGTGCAGATTTATTCTTTCCCCAAAGATCAATTTCCCAGCTGGCTTTCAGTGCCAGACGTCGGATCTGGCTTTCATTCACCAGATTATTAGAAGTATTGGCCACCGCGCTCACACTCGGGTAAAGATCACTTCCTGCAATTTCCATCGCCAGTTCAATCTGATTCAGCTTTTCCTTTGCAATGATAAGATCCGGATTATGCAGCATTCCCTCTTGAATCAATCCTTCCAGTTGAGGAGTCTTGATGTCTGTAATCCATTCATAGGAAATGGATCGTGCATTGGCCTGTCTGTCAAAGATCCAGTCATCCGGAATATTGATGTGAGTCGCTATTTCACTGTCTTTTTTCAGCTGATCTATATTTTCTTTTGTGGGTTCTTTATAGCCTATACAAGAGCTTAAACCTATGGAAAGTACTCCCATTATAATTATTTTTTTATACATTTTAGTGAAGTTTAAGGATCAGGAAGTTTATTTTACTGTTCACACGAACCATTACTTTTCGGATAAGATGAAGCGGTTTAATATGATCGGAATAGATCACCGCCGTACCTCTGGCACCGACAGTCAGCTGCTTTTGATTGTCCGTTAATACAAACTTAGCGATCAGCTTTCCGTCCGTTTCCGGCAATTGTCTGGCTGTATCAGGAAGTCCTGCCGTAGATCCGTTTCCTCCAAGCATTCCTCCTGCATTATTCATAATTCCCTGGCTGGTAGCATCAATTACATATTCCAGCTTTGCTTTCACTACCTTTCCGGGTTCTGTTTTAAGAGCCAGTTCAACTTCATCTCCGCTTTTCACTGTTTCCAGTTCATTTTGAGCAAAGAAACCGATAACAGACTGCTGTTTCTGGATTAATACAAACGCTGATTTAAAAGGAGCCATAATAGCACCCTCATTGAGCTGAACGTTCGGAATAATACCGTCTGTAGGCGCTAAAACAACCGTTTGGGATAGATTCCATTTGGCTTGCTCCAATTTCGCCTGGATCTCAGAAACAGAAGAGTTTTCTCCGCCATAGGATGCATTGGATTTTGTTTCCAGAGACTGTTGCTGTGATTGTGCCGCACTGATACGGGACTGTAAATCCTGTACATTCGTTATAGCCTGTTCCAGATCAAATTTATTGGCAGCGCCGGCTTCTACCAATTCCTGGTATTGGCTCACTCTTTTATTGGCAAGATCCAGCTGCGACTGTAAACCTGTAATGTTTTTTTTGGATGCAGAGATGTCCGTATCGTAAGAGGTTACCGTAGCCTTCATATTGCTTATTTTAGCTTCCAGAGATTTAATTTCCTGTAAATAAGGTTCCCGGTCCAGAACAAATAAGGTATCTCCTTTCTTTACTTCCTGATTGGTGGTTACATATACCTTTTTTACCTTTCCCAAAACCTGGGTGGTGATATCTACACTTCGGTTTCCTACCTTAACATCTGAGGTGATAGGGCAAAAATAATTTAGGCTCAGTATTAAAGCAATGCTCCCGAAAATAGGGAGAGAATATACTACGACCTGCGTCGTAAAGGTCCAGGGAATAAGTTTTAGTTTTTTAATAAGTAACCAGCAGATTCCTGCATATATGGCGATGAGTATTTCCAGCATATTTGTTAGTTTTCTGTTGTTTTAAATTCTTCTTCAGGGTTGTTGGTGTCTTTTTTTGGATCATCATAATCGTAGTTGGCCCAGATTAAGGCCACAGGCCACAGGAGCCCTCCAAAAATCAGAGAAAGCAGACACATACTTTTGATGGCTTTCAATTGAGAGTGATTCTTTTTTTCGGCTACCTTTTCCGGGTAAATATGAACTTTCCAGAAAAGATAAATTCCGGCAATAGGTAAAATCATTAAAATCAGCCATGAAGCGGTATCGGCTATTTGGTCTTCCATGTTACCTGATGCTGCTTGAACAAAATTACAAGATAACAGCAGGCAGAGAAGTAAGGATATTCTTTGCATAAAATGTATAAAATGAAAATTAAACGTAAATAAAGCTTGCCGGAGAAACCAGAAAATAAATAGCCGGTGGGCAGCTTTGAATCTTATTGAAGATTAAAGATAATTCTATAATAGGTAGTGTTTGCCAATGGTATTTTTCTCATTTTGCTTTTAATTATTTGTTTTACAGTGTTTTGAATAAGCAAAATTAAGCTGAACAAAATGAGAAAAAATATTCTTAGGTTATTTTTTTCTTTCGTTTCTTTTTTTATGGATACGGGCGGTCATCCTTGAAAGAGAGTTCGGGGTAATTCCCAGAAAATTGGCAATATATTTTCTGTTGGCATTTTGAGATGTAAAAGGGCGGGTCTCTATAAATTCTTCATATCGGGAATGTGGAGACTCAGAACAGAATTGTTCCGTGCGTACTCTTAATGTGTTGATAATCTGTTTTAAAGACTTCAGATATACATTGTGGATACCGCGGTGCTGAAATGCCATTTCTTCAAATTCTGTTCTGTTTAACAGAAAAATCTGAGTTTCAATAACCGCTTCAATGGTATACTTTCTTACATAATCAGAGGAATATGATTCCGGGCTTTCCATAATGGTTCCTTCTTTTTCTGAGGGTAAAAAAAGATTGTTCTCGATTCCGTTTTCGTCATCAAAATAAAACCGTAACAAACCGTTGGAAAGTACAATGAGATGATGGAAAGGCTGGCCCGGTACTGCAAGTTTTTCTTTTTTATGAAGCAGTTTCGGTGTGCTCATACTTACTAAAACATGAATTTCCTCATCAGATAATTCCTGAAAGAAAGCCATATTCCTGAAAGTTTTAAACGTGTCCATTCTGAAAGTAAAGATAAATAAAAATAACAAATTAGCATTACTCTGGCCGATTCGGGGATTTCATTGAAGTTTTTTTAAGATATTTGTTGGTATTATATAATTTCGAGATACAATGAACAATAACCGGAGAAATTTTATCAAAAAATTAGGAATTGCAACAGCAGCAATTGCCATCAATCCATTAGACTTAATGGCTAATGAATTACCCGAAAACAATCTACCTGTCAATAAACCCATCGTGCTTTCCACCTGGAATTTCGGACTGAAAGCTAACGAAGAAGCCTGGACTATCCTGGGAAAAGGAGGAAAAGCTTTAGATGCAGTGGAAAAAGGAGTTCGTCTTGTAGAGTTGGACCCTGCAGAAAGGAGCGTAGGCTACGGCGGACGTCCCGACAGAGATGGCAGGGTTACTCTTGATGCCTGTATTATGGATGAAAATTATAATATTGGTTCTGTAGCATGCTTGGAACATGTGAAAAATCCTATTTCCGTGGCAAGAGCGGTTATGGAAAAAACACCTCATGTGATGCTGGTTGGAGACGGAGCACTTCAGTTTGCTTTGTCGCAGGGATTTAAAAAAGAAAACCTTCTTACCCCCGAATCAGAAAAAGAGTGGAAAGAATGGTTGAAAAAGAGTGAATATAAGCCCGTTGCCAATATCGAAAACCACGATACTATCGGAATGATTGCGCTTGATGCACAGGGAAATCTTTCCGGGGCATGCACCACCAGCGGAATGGCTTTTAAAATGCACGGAAGGGTAGGAGATTCTCCCATTATTGGTGCCGGTTTATTTGTAGACAATGAAATAGGAGCAGCTACAGCCACAGGTCATGGGGAAGAAGTGATCCGTACGGTAGGAACCCATTTGGTGGTAGAACTGATGAGACAGGGCAGAAATCCTCAGCAAGCCTGTAAAGAAGCCGTTGAAAGAATTGTAAAGATTACCCAGAGAAGAAATAAAAACCTGAAAGACATCCAGGTTGGGTTTATAGCCTTAAACAAAAAAGGGGAATATGGCTCTTACTGTATTCAGGATGGCTTTAATTTCGCAGTGTATGATCAGAAAGGCAACCGTCTGGAAAAACCGGAATTTGCTTTGAAATAATTATATTTTGTTTAAAAAATTAATAGAAACGGTCTTTTATACGTTTTCAAGTATCACTCAGAATATATATGAAAAAAATACTCATTGCATCCGTTTTAATGATGGCTGCATGTAAAGAAGAAAAGAAAGAAACTCCGATACATCCCGAATTTCCTCCGAAGGAAGTGGTGAAGGTTGAAAATAAATCCACTGAATCTGAAGAGGCCAAAAAATGGCTTGAAACAAGTATTGAAAATTATTTTAACTCAGATCTTGGCAGTCTGGACAAAGAAATGCAGAGAATAACTACCAAAGATTATTATGAGTATAAAACCGATGCAATGAATGTGGATATGGATGTCGACAGAAGTCTTACCGAGAAAGAATTTCAAGACAAATGGAAAGGAAAATTTGATACCGGAAAAGCGGGAATAGGTTACGGATTTTTAATCACAGCACAGGATTGGGACAAAATAAAGGTCTCAACATGTCATCTAATCTCGGAAAGTAAAACGGATATGCTCTTTGACACCGTACTTTCCGATGAAAACTTAAAGGCAGAATATCCCGTTAAAATAAAAATAGCAAAAGAAAATGATTCTTTTTTAATTGCAGATGTTCTTCAGTAATAATTTAAAATACAATAGTCTAAAAAAATGTCAAAAATAGAAATAGCCTGTTTCAATCCGGAATCAGCCATGATTGCGTTTGAAAATGGAGCAGACAGAATAGAATTATGTGACGGATTAAGCGAAGGAGGAACAACTCCCGATGCTGAAACCGTAAAAGATCTCAGAGCAAAAATAAACATCCCGATTTTTGTAATGATCCGGCCTCGAGGCGGAGATTTTACCTATTCAGAAGAAGAGCTGGAACAAATGAAAAAAGATCTGATCCATTTAAAATCTTTAGATGTTGATGGTTTTGTTTTTGGTCTTCTTGATAAAAATGATGAAGTAAACCTTGAGCAGAACAAAACATTGATAGACCTTGCCAATCCACTTCCATGTACTTTCCACCGGGCCTTCGACAGAGCAAACAACCTGGAAGATTCTCTGGAAAAGGTAATTGATTGCGGTTTCAAAACCATTCTCACTTCAGGCCAGAAACCCAACGTTTCAGAAGGCAAAGAAAATCTGAAAAAACTGGTTGAACTTTCGAATGGGAGAATTGAAATCCTGATTGGAGGAGGACTTCGCTCAACGAATATACAAGAGATCAGAGAATTTACCAATGCCGGCTATTTTCACTCCTCAGCGATCACAAACGGCGGAGCTTTTGCCAGCGCAGATGAAATTATAGCTTTGAAAAAAAGTTAAATTTTAGAAGTGATAGGAACAACGTTTGTCATTCTGAACGAAGCAAAGCGGAGTGAAAGAATCTCAAGAAATAATAATAGAGATTCCTTCGTTCCTCGGAATGACAAAATAGGTGTTTAAGGCTTTTACTATAAATTTATAAATCAATTCCTTAATGAATAGATCTATCCTTTTAGCTTTCCTTTTTATTCAGAATATGATGGCAGCACAGATATCTGAGAGAAACTTGTCTTTAGAAAAATGGCAGTTCAAAAATACGCAGGAACAAAAATGGCTGCCTGCGCAGATTCCCGGGACCGTTCATCTCGATCTGATCAATAATAAAATCATTCCGGATCCATTCAAGGATGAAAATGAAAAAAAAGGACAATGGATAGAAAATGAAGAATGGGAATATAAAACCGATTTTAAGGTAACCTCAAAAGAGTTGGGGAATGATCATATAGACCTTGTTTTTAATGGCCTCGACACCTTTGCAGAAGTTTATCTGAACGGAAAACTGCTTGTGAAAACAGATAATATGTTCAGGAAATGGGAAATTCCTGCAAAAGACTTTTTGAAAGAGGGAGACAATATATTGCAGATCAAATTCAAATCTGCGGTTAAAGAAGGAAAAGAGCTGGCTAAGAAAGTACCGTTTACCATGCCGGAATCCCCCAGAAGCTTTGTGAGAAAAGCCCAGTATCAGTTCGGTTGGGATTGGGGACCAAGGTTGGTAACGGCCGGGATCTGGAAAGATGTAAAGCTACAATTTTGGAATACAGCAAAAATTAGGAATGTTCAGATACAACAGCGTGTTTTGACCGATGCTTTGGCTGAGGTTTCTTTTAATATGGAAGTCTTTTCGGATAAGGAAGGTGATTATTCGGTTAAGCTGGATCAGAACAAAGAGAATCACAGTTTTCATCTCAAAAAAGGAATTAACAGACTTTCTGTTCCCTATACAATTAAAAATCCGAGAATCTGGCAGCCTAACGGTTGGGGAAAACCTGAATTGTACAATACAGGAATCAGTTTGTATGCAGACAAAGGAGTTCAGGAAATCCAGAATACTAAAGTTTCTTTTGGGCTTCGGAATATAGAACTGGTTCAGGAAAAGGATGCTGCCGGGAAATCTTTCTATTTTAAAGTCAATGGAAAACCTTTGTATGCAAAAGGAACCAACTGGATTCCTTCAGACAGCTTTTCACCCAGAATAACGAAAGAAAAGTACCGGAAGCTGATACAGGATACCAAAGAAGCGAATATGAATATGATCCGCGTCTGGGGCGGAGGAATTTATGAAGACGATGAATTTTACAAAGCCTGCGACGAAAACGGAATTCTGGTTTGGCAGGACTTTATGTTTGCGGGAAGCTTTTATCCCGCTGACGAAGATTTTCTGAACAATGTAAAGGAAGAAGTAAAAGACCAGGTCAACAGGTTGCAGAATCATCCGTCTATTGCTTTATGGTGCGGAAATAATGAAGTGGATGAGGCGATAGTCAATTGGGGCTATCAGAAACAGTTCAAATATTCAAAAAATGATTCCCTACAGGTCTGGAAAGACTATAAAAAGCTGTTCCATGAACTTATCCCAAACACTTTAAAAGAAAGCCTTACTCCCGGAAAAAATATCTATTGGCCAAGTTCACCTTCTATCGGATGGGGGCATAAGGAAAGTCTTTCTGAAGGAGATTCCCACTATTGGGGCGTTTGGTGGGGCGAGCAGCCGTTTGAAATTTATAATGAAAAAGTAGGACGTTTCATGTCTGAATATGGTTTTCAGGGCATGCCGACTCTGGAAACAGTCAAATCAATGTTCTCAGGAACTCCGGAACTTCATAGGGAGAATCCGGTTATAAAAGCTCATGAAAAACACGCCAGAGGCTGGGATATTATTAATGAATACCTTAAAAGAGATTATACAATTCCAGCTGATCTGGTAAAGTACAATTATGCTTCTCAATTGCTTCAGGCACGGGGAATGAGAATCGCGGTTGAAGCTCACCGACGTGCAAAACCTTACAATATGGGAACCTTATACTGGCAGCTCAATGACTGTTGGCCGGTTGTTTCGTGGTCATCCATTGATTATTTAGGAAACTGGAAAGCGCTGCATTATCAGATGAGACGAAGTTTTGAGCAGCAGGTTATTTTAGCAGAAGAAAAAGAGGGAAACTTAAATCTTTATGCCATTAATGATGGAATTAAGAATTTTAATGACGTTAATGTAGAGATCAAAGCAATCAATTTTGATGGAAAAGTTGTAGAAGAAATCAAAGCCTTTTCAAAAGGAAATACATTGGAAAGCATTTTAAAATTCGATCCGGTTGAAATTAAAAATTTAATAACTGAATCTGAAAAAAATAAAACTTTTCTACAGCTTAGTTTAAAAGATAAAGAAGGAAAAACCATTGCTGTTAACCAACATTTCTTTTCCAAACCTAAAGATTTACAGCTAACAAAGCCTGATATCAGAATTAAAAAAATTGCTCCGGATGAAATTGAAGTTTCCACCAATGTATTGGCAAAAGATGTTTATCTGATAGGAGATATCCATTTCAGTGATAACTTCTTCGATCTTCTTCCCCATACTTCAAAAAAGATCAAACTTTCCAAACCCATGAAAAACATTGAAATATTGAGCCTTTGGGATATCTTACATAATTAAAATAATCATAGAATAAAACCTACAAAATCACCCCAATCTGCGAGATTGATGAAAAAACAAATCTCATTGGTTTCAAAAACCTATGAGGTTTATAAGGTTTTACGACTTTCAACTCAGCAATCCATAGCATGAAGTTTTAGAGATAAAATCTTCACAATATTCCAAATAAAAAACAAGAAGCCTTCCATGACTACGGAAGGCTTCTTTCTATATTAAAATAAGTCAGTGATGATCATCAATTACTGAACGTAGGCTACATAACTCTCATTAATAGCTCCACCGGAGGTTTTAGCAAAGAAAGTATAATCTATCCAGAAATGCCCACTGCTGCCCCAAGACGGTCCCCATGAATTCTGCACTTTGAAAGCCTGTTTGCTGTCATCATATCCGACAACACAAATGGCGTGGCCCCCATAGTTTGTACCGGAATGAGCTTTCCATATCCATCCTGTATTTCCCATATTATAGAAACTATCGTCTACGGTTACGGCAATGATGATAGGAAGATTCATGCTCAGTAGATTTTTCACGCCGGCGATATCTGTTTTATTGACAGTTCCCCAATTGGTAAATTTGTGGGTGCTGGCTGCATTTTTCTGAGCTGTATTAGGCTGTGTAGAGCATCCTGCGTCAGTGTAAGGCATTTCGCTCCAGCTGCAGACTCCCTGATTTTTTATCAGGTTAAGTCCGGACGTAACATAAGCTCCCTGAGCGCATGTTCCCACTTTGATCTGGTTGTAAACATATTCAGGGCTTCTGCTCTGGGTTACCCCTTTAAAATTAAGTTCAAGAGAACTTGCGGCGGCATAAGCTGTAGCCCATGCCACACATGAACCTTCGGATCCCTGATTACCGACGGCCGAACTTGGAATGATGTAACTGCTTGGAAGTGTGTTTTTAGCCGCAGATGAACTTTTCCCTTTGAATTTCAGCGTCAGTGCTTCCACGTCCGCTTTTTCATAAGAATTAAAGGTTTGCTCATCTACCAGCCTTGCCCCCAGCGCATATTGCTTTTGAAGGTCTTGTTGTGGAGTTTCAGCAGTGATTTCCTCATTGGAATTGCATGAGGAGAGAAAGAGCACACTTAGTGCTGCAATCATTAATTTACTTTTCATATTAAATATTTTTGTGTCCTGTAAATGTAGTAATTTATTCAATATTTTGTGATTTATTTAGTTAAAATATTAAAATTTAACATAAATATTCTGTTAAGTTTTGTGATTATTTTGAATAAAATAGCTTTAAATGCAGTATTCTTTGAATTTAATGGATCAAATTCATTCTAATTTTAATTTAAATAAAAACGGTATTTTGAGCTTAAAAATGACTTTTTTAATTCCATAAATGAAAAATCAGCCGTAACTTTGCCGATATTTCTTAAACAGTATGGTGAATTTTGTTCTGATTGCAGTATGTATTATAGCAGGAATGGTATTTAAAGCAACAAAATCTATCCATCCCGATGCCCACAAAGGCATTAATACCTGGATTCTTTACCTTGCCCTGCCCGCAGTTTCATTTAAATATCTTCCGAAAGTAAAGTGGACCGCAGAAATGCTGTTCCCCATTGCCGCGACATTCCTCATCTCGGTTTTCTGTTTCTTCTTTATGATGTTTTACAGTAAAAGCAAAGGCTATTCAAGGCGTTCAAGAAGTACACTGGAACTAACGAGCGGATACAGCAATACCTCTTTCATAGGCTTTCCTCTTATCAGTGCTTTTTATGGAGAAAGTCTTTTAAGCATCGCTATTATTTGTGATCAGACCATGTTTTTTGCCCTTTCCACCTTAGGAATTATTGCCGCAGTAAAAGGCGGAAGCAGATCCGGAAAAGTAAGTGCCGTATTTATTCTGAAAAGATTGCTTACATTTCCGCCGTTGATAGGCTGTATAGCAGCTTTGGTATTGTCGCAGTTTATTGATTTTACGGCTGCGGAACCTTTTTTTGATAAACTGGCTGCAACGGTAAGCCCGCTGGCTCTTTTCTCAGTAGGGCTTCAACTGAAATTTAACGGATGGAAAAAACTCATTCCACAGATGTCTGCATCCATGCTGTACAAACTTATTTTGGCGCCGGCTATTGTTCTGGGATTGGCTTTACTTCTCAATATAAAAGGGGATGTAGCTAAAATTACAATATTTGAAGCTGCCATGCCCACAGTGGTTACTTCAAGTATTATTGCAGAACAGTTCAGACTGAATACTAAACTCACCAATCTCATCATCGGATTCAGTATTCTTGTAGGATTTATTACTTCCGCCTTTTGGTACCAGGTCACGGAATGGCTTTTTTAAACAATACCCCGAAACTTACCTGCGAGAGCTTAAAAAAATAAGTGTGTTTTGTTTTTTACGCAAACATTTATTTTAAAACTTCTTAATTTTATTAAAGCAAAGAATAAATCAATTTCATTGATTTGACTAAGCAAATGTCTTATCCATCAAGCTTCATCGAATCAATCCAAGATTGATTCCATCTTAGCTAGCCTTATTCTATAGTCTCAAAAAATTCTTTGCGTTTAAAAAACATCATACTAAATTTAGAATAACTTTTCACAGATTGTAAAGACCGCATTGAGGTTACCACTATTTTTAAATCTGCATAATTTGCTCAATCTGCGCGAAGCTTTTACAAACATATGGGGCCAGATTTTATATATGAGACAAAAATATTCAATAGGAGCAGGCTTTAGCCTGCTTAAACTTTGAACAACAATGCAACCGGCTTTAGCCAAAATCTAAATTTCATCAAAGAATATAATGGTGCTCTTTTACCAATGTATTCACGCAAATAATCCTTCATTTTTATTTTAAGATGACTTCAGTGCATCTCCTTAAAATCACAAAATACAATCTCAATAAAATATTGCAGTTCTCTGAAGAAAAATCTAATTTTACACTTTAAAAATTTCCCTTGCAATACGCCCAAATCGTTTTACCACTTAATTTAAAAGGATCTTTCACCTATAAAGTACCCGAAGAACTGATGTCTGATATTCAGATAGGAATGCGCGTGCTTGTACCGTTTGGGGGGAAGAAGATCTATACGGGAATCGTATTTGAGCTTCATGACAATGCTCCCGAGAGTTTTGTGGCAAAAGAAGTCATCAGCATGCTGGATGATCAGCCGATACTTCCGGAGGAGCAGATCCGTTTCTGGAACTGGCTTTCAGAATATTACCTGTGCGGATTGGGAGAAATCTACCGTTTTGCATTTCCTTCCTCTTTGAAACTGGAAAGTGAAACTTATTTAAAATTAAAACCCAATGTAACAGTTGATTTTGAAAACCTGGATGTCAGTGAAATGTATCTGATTCAGGCGCTGGAAGTCCGCCAGCTGATCAACCTTACAGATATTGAAGCATTTATCCCTAAAAAAGAGATCATTAAAACAATCAACTCGCTGATTGATCTGCAGTATATTGAAATTGATGAAAAAATTGCAGAAAAATATAAAGCGAAAGAAGTTGCTTATGTAAAGATCAAAGATGAGGTTTTGAGTAACCGGAACCTTACGGATATTCTTTTAAAACTGAATAAAGCTCCGAAACAGAAGGATCTTTTCCTCGCGATTTTAGAAAAACAGACCGAGCATCCGGATATTCCCATTAAAAAATCAGAGCTGTTTGAGGATGGATATTTTGGAAGTTCACATTTTAAACCTCTTGCGGATAAGGATCTTGTGGAAGAATATTACATGCAGAAAGACAGGATTGAAAGCTATGAAGGTGAAATTGAAGAGATTGAAGAGCTTTCCGATCAGCAGAAAGAAGCTAAGATTGAAATTGATGAGGCTTTTGAAGAAGGAAAAAATGTACTGCTTCACGGAGTTACTTCCTCAGGAAAAACCCACATTTATTTAGAGAAAATCGAAGAATGCATTCAGGAGGGCAGAAATGTTCTTTTCCTGCTTCCTGAAATTTCACTGACGAAGCAGATTACCCAAAGACTCGAGAAAAAGTATGGCAGGCAGCTTGGTTTTTACCATCAGAAACTCACGGATTTTGAGCGGGTTGAAGTGTGGAGGAGAATCAGACAAAATGATATCAGAATTCTCATCGGAACACGCAATGCGCTATTTCTGCCTTATCAGAATCTGGGGCTTATTGTGGTGGATGAAGAACATGATTCCGCTTACAGACCAAGAGAAGCATCACCTAATTTCAGTGCAAAAGATGCCTCATTGGTGTTGGGGAATTTCTACGAAGCCGGAGTCATCTTGGGATCGGCAACGCCATCTGTAGAAAGTTATTATAATGCCAGAAAAGATAAAATAAAATATATTTTTCTGAACGAAAGATTCGGGAATGTAAACCTTCCGGAGTATGAACTTATTAATTTTAAAGAAGCTCAGGAATCCAAAAAAGTTTCCGGGAATTTTTCTTTGCATCTGATTGATGAGATCAAAAAAACACTGGATGAAAAGAAACAGGCTATTGTGCTTCACAACCGTCGGGGTTATGCCAACGTTATAGAATGCGAAACCTGTGGCTATGTGAATTACTGCTCCAATTGCGATGTGGTAATGACCTACCACAAGGCAGCCAATGAAATGAAATGTCACTACTGCGGCCAGAGAGCTTCCAAGCCGAGAGCCTGCCCGAAATGTCAGTCAGAGAACCTGAACGAAAGAGGAGTGGGAGTAGAACAAATTCACGAAGAAGTATCCAAACTATTTCCGGATAGTGAAGTGGACAGAATGGACGTAGATTCCATGCGTAAAAAATTTGCGTACGAAAAACTTTACGAGAAAATAGAGGACGGGGAAACGGATATCATTGTGGGAACGCAGATGATTTCCAAAGGCCTTGATTTCGATCATATCGAGCTGGTGACCATTCCGAAAGCAGATTCGCTGCTGTATGTTCAGGATTTCAGAGCCGAAGAAAGAGCTTACCAGTTGATTACACAGGTATCCGGAAGAGCAGGAAGAGTTTCCGGAAAAGGAAAAATTTTAATCCAGACCTATAATCCGGAGCATTCTGTTTTTCAGCTGATCAAGATGAACAATCCGGCAAAAATTTATAAATATATTCTTACCGAACGTCAAAAATTTCACTATCCGCCGTTTACGAAACTCATTATGATCGAGCTGAAACACCGGAAAGAAGATAAAGTGAACAGGGCGTCTCAGTTTCTGGGCTCCATTTTACGAAAATATCTTCCTGAAGAATGTGTTTTGGGACCGGAAAGAGCACAGATTGCGAGGCTTAATAATTTATATCAGTTTCAGATTATGCTCAAACTTCCACGCGGGAAAAAGTATGAGGAGTTTAAAAAAATGGTTTTGCTAAGTTTGAATGAATTTGATGAAATCACTGCTTATCAAAGTATTAAAAAAGACGTTTTTGTTGATTTTTAACAATTTTTAACAAATTTTACAGTCTTTTATAAGATCTCTGTGATCCTTTTTCTGACAATAATTTCTACTTTTGGTCGTTGATTAAGTGTTTGGCTCTTTAATTGGATGATTTAACTTATCATTTTTTATAGCGTCAAACTATAGAAACAAAAAAAGATACATGGTAAATTACAGAAAATATATTTCAAGCGTAGCGGTATTGGCTTCTGGGTTTTTCCTTGCTCAATCTACCGTTTCTACAGTTCTTTACTCTCAGGCTTACGATAATCAAAGAAGTACTTTGAATCTGCCTTCTCCCATTACTTCAGTAGCGGAGAAAACGATTTTATCGGCCAAAGAGCTCGTAGATATTAATGTAAACACAATGATGACGGATCCTGTGCTGAAAAATGCAAGCTGGGGATTCGTAGTGTACGATCCGAAAACGAAGAAGGTGATCTCTTCGTACAACGAAAATACTCCTTTAGTTCCGGCTTCCACTACAAAACTTTTAACCACGGAAACAGCGTTAAATATTTTAGGGGAAAACTACCGTTGGATGACGCAGCTGGAATATTCAGGGACTATTGATGAAAATGGAATTTTAAACGGAAATTTATATCTTGTAGGCAGCGGAGATCCGTCTCTGGGAACCAATAAAGCCGGAGCATGGTCTTACAGGGATATTATTTCAGATTTTATGAGCGGACTTTCCCGTGAAGGAATCAAAAAGGTAAATGGTGATATTATCATTCAGACAGCGCTTTTCAAAGGCAATATTGCAGTGCTTCCGGAAAATGTTGTATGGCTTGAAAACAATAATTACTACTTACCTGTTGGAACTACCCGCGAAATCAATCCGGCCAATGAAAAACTGATCGTGAAAAAATCAGGTTTTGCTTCCGATAAAAAATATTTCTACGTTTCTCCTTATGTAAAACAAATGGTATACGCAGAAAAGTATGATGGTGACGGCAGTTTAACAACAAAACTTCCTGATGCTCCTGCTTATCTGGCCAATACCTTAAGAACAACTTTGGTGAAAAGCGGAATTGGAGTAAGCGGAAAAGTAACTCCGAAAATGACGGATGCAGCGCCGGAAAGCAGAAAACTGGTTGCAGCCTACAAATCTCCGACATTAGGTGATATTGTATTCTACACCAATCAGCACAGCGACAATTCTTTAGCTGAGGCTTTACTCAAAACAGTCGGTTTCCAGAAAATGGGAGACCAGACTTCAGAATCAGGAAGAATGGTAGTAACGAATCACCTGAAGGACGAAAGCTTTGATATGATCGGTTTAAATTATATGGATGGAAGCGGACTTTCCAGAAGTAATAACGTAACCCCGATTTCCCAGGTGAAGTTTTTAACTTCCTTAATGGATGAAAAATACTACAAAACCTATTTCACTTCACTTCCGGTAGGCGGACAGTCGGGAACACTTAAAAGAATGTTCATCGGCACCGGAAACGGACAGGTTTTTGCTAAAACAGGAACTTTAAATAAAGTAAAAACCTTAGCAGGATACCTTAAAACGAATTCAGGGAAGACGCTCGTGTTTTCTTTAATGGTTAATAATTATTCAGGATCTGTAGATATGGTCAAGAAAAGAATGGAAAAGATTCTTGAACCGGCTCTGGATCTTTAAAAAATAGAGTCTAGTACTTTAAAAACCTTTTAGCATTTGTTAAAAGGTTTTTTTTATTAAAAAATATCAACCAAACAAGAATATTATGTGTAAAAAAATTATTTTTCTGTTGACTGCATTGACCAGTCAGCTCGCCTTATCACAAACGGACAATCTGCACAGGGAACAAATGAAAGCTAAAGAAATGAAATCTTTTGCCGGTAAGATGGGGGCGGGAAACATCAACCCCAATACCCTGAATTACGATTTGCAGTACCAGCGGATGGAACTCACCTTAAATCCGGAAGTTAATCAGATTTCAGGATCTGTAACTTCTCATTTTAAACCCAGTCAAAGTATCAGCAGCATTTATTTTGATTTTAAGAGCAGTCTGAATGTCTCTCAGGTGCAGTATCACGGAACCGATCTTACATTTCAGCAGCTTCCCTCAAGAGAAATAAAGATAGATTTCCCTGCACTGCTTCAACAGGATATTGTGGATTCTTTAACGATCCGCTATTCCGGAAGCCCCAACAGCTTCTCTTTTTCTACAGGTAATCAGAGTGGCAGCCCAACACTTTACACCTTCAATCAGCCTTATGGAGCGCAGGACTGGTTTCCTACCAAACAAAGCCTGAATGATAAAATTGACAGGATGGATTTTAAAATTACAACTCCATCACAATACAGCGTGGCAGCCAATGGAAAATTAATGTCCGAAACCAATCTCGCCAATGGGCAGAAACTTACATTCTGGAGAACCATGTATCCTACTGCAGCGTATTTGGTGGCACTTTCCATCGCGAATTTTACAAAATATACCGATACCATAGGAAATCCTCCGTTCCCTTTTGTCAATTATGTTTATACAGCAACGGCGGGTAATACTTCGAGTTTGTCTGATATAGAATGGACGAAGCAGATTATGACCACTTTTGAAAATTATTTTGGTCCATATCCTTTCCGCAACGAGAAATATGGTCATATGGAATTCGGGTTTAACTGGGCCGGGCTTGAACATCAAACCATTTCATCTATGGGAGCATGGGATAAAAGCCTTATTGCTCACGAACTGGCTCATCAGTGGTTTGGAGATAAAGTGACCTGCGGGACCTGGAATGACATCTGGCTTAATGAAGGATTTGCCACTTTCGGGGAACATCTGGCCAATGAAAAGCTGCTGATGAACAACGCTCAGTTTATATCTTATATGAACGGACAGAAAAATATAGCTACAGCGAGCCCGGGCGGAAGTGTGTATGTCTCAGATGCTAATCTTGGTAATGTAAGTGTTATTTTTGACTCAAGACTTTCTTATACAAAAGCAGGATATCTTGTATGGATGATGAAATGGATTTTGGGTGATGATGTTTTTTATCAGGCATTAAAAGACTATCATGCAAGACCGAACCTGGCCTATAATTATGCTGCAACCTCTGATTTGAAAGCCTCCTTCTTACAGTCTACCGGGAAAGATTTTACAGAATTTTTTAACGACTGGCTGTATGGACAGGGACAGCCTACTTATACCATAAAGTGGAAACAGGCCGGAAATCAGATTCAGTTTAAGGTTGCACAGTCGCAAAGCCATTCTTCCGTAAGCTTTTTTGAGATGCCGTTGCCTGTTAAAGTCAATGGAACCGGAGGCCAGACTGCTTATTTCGCATTGAATAACACTTTTAATAATCAGGAATTTACGGAGGCTGTTACTTTTCCTGTTGCCAGCGTGGAATTTAATTACGAGCGCCAGATTCTGGAAAGAAATTCTACCGTAGCTCAGGACAATACCTTAAAAGTATCTTCGGTGGAAAAAGAGAAAGATATCTTCACTTTGTATCCCAATCCTGTTAAAAATGAACTGTACCTTAAAGGAATTGAAGAAACGGCTCCTTATTCCATTCACTCTGCAGACGGAATGTTATTGAAAAAAGGAGTGTATCAGCCGGGTAAAGCTATTGTAATTGCAGATTTGCTCTCGGGAACTTATATTTTTACAGTAAAAGAACAAAGCCTGAAATTCATTAAGCACTAAAAATAATGATGAATACCGGATATCTGATCTTGAAAAATCAGATGTCGCGAGTGATGAAAGTAGTCTGACTGCTGATCAACATTTATTTTGTGCTAAATCAAACCTTTTAATCATTGATTAGAAGGTTTTTTTTATCTTTGATTATATCTAATATCCTGAGTATGAGAAAATTTTATCTTTTAATTCTTGGTTTTTTAATGTCTCAGCAGTTCTTTAGCCAGAAATATGAGCCCAATATTGAAATGAAAGGGCTTATTGCGAAAGAAATGCAGTCTTTTACAAAAAAGATGACCACTTACAACATTAATCCCAATACTTTAAACTACGACCTTCAGTATCAGAGAATGAATGTGACTCTGGATCCTGCCGTTTACAATATATCCGGTTCCGTTACGTCCCATTTCAAACCCAATCAGAATATGAGCAGCATCTATTTTGATCTTGCCGATGTCATGGTCGTTTCACAGGTACAGTATCATGGAAATAATCTGACATTCCAGCAGCTTCCCACAAAAGAGGTTAAAATAGATTTTCCGGCCTCTATTCCTGCCAATACGCTGGATTCACTTACCATTCATTATTCAGGAGCACCTCCTACAGGAAATGCTTTTACAACAACCACACAAAACGGGACGCCTATTTTATGTACTTTAAGCGAACCTTATGGCGCTCAGGACTGGTTTCCAACGAAGCAGAGCCTGAATGATAAAATTGAAAGGTTTGATTTTAAAATTACGACACCTTCACAATATAATGTGGCGGCGAACGGAAAGTTAATGTCGGAAACAACGCTTCCGGGAAATCAGAAACTGACATTCTGGAGAACAGCTTATCCTACTGCGGCCTATCTGATCGCATTGTCCATAACCAATTTCGTCAAACTGAACGATACGATTGGAAATCCGCCTTTTCCTTTTGTGAATTATGTTTATCCAACGACAAATGCAAACGCTACGAGCATGGCTAATATTGAATGGACCAAGCAGGTGATGAATACTTTTGAAACCTATTTCGGACCTTATCCTTTCCGGAATGAAAAATACGGACATATGGAATTTAAGTTCGGTGGGGGAATGGAGCACCAGACCATGTCGTCCATGGGAGGATGGAGCAAAACTCTTATTGCCCATGAACTGGCACATCAGTGGTTTGGAGATAAAGTAACCTGCGGCGCCTGGAATGATATCTGGCTGAATGAAGGTTTTGCTTCTTTCGCAGTATATCTGTCCAATGAAAAACTGCTCCTGACCAATGCCGAGTTTAAAAATTTCCTGTTAGGGGAAATCAATAATATCACTTCAGCTCCCGATGGTTCTACTTACGTTCCGGATTCACAGCTGTCCAATGTAAGCAGGATATTCAGTAACAGACTTACCTATGCAAAAGGAGCCTATATTTTAAGAATGATCAAATGGATTCTTGGTGATAATGCTTTTTACCAAGCTGTAAGAGACTATCACGGAAGACCGGAATTATCCTACAATTATGCAAAAACCGCAGATTTTAAGGCATCACTTCTTCAGTCTACCGGGAAAGATTTTACAGGCTTTTTTAATGACTGGCTGTACGGAGAAGGGTATCCCACCTATACCACCAAATGGAAACAGACCGGAAATCAGATCTTTTTTAAAGTTTCACAAACGCAGAGTAATGCTTCTGTCAGCTTTTTTGAAATGCCGCTTCCTATTAAAGTAAACGGAACAGGTGGAGAGGCGGCCTATTTTGTGCTGAATCATACGGCGAACAATCAGGGATTCCTGGAAACGGTTTCTTTCCCTGTAGCCAGTGTTGAATTTAATTACGAATACCAGATTCTGGAGAAAAACTCTACAGTAGTTCAGGATAATACATTAAGTGTATCTTCTGTGGAGAAAGATGAATTTGCCTTATACCCGAACCCTGCCAAAAATGAATTGCATATCAAAGGAATGAACAGATCTGCTGAATATTCTGTACATGCTATAGATGGTAAGTTGGTGAAAAAAGGAGTATATCAGCCAGGGAAAACGGTTGGGATTTCAGAACTGGTTCCCGGAACCTATATTTTCAGTATCAAAGAGCATACTTTAAAGTTTATAAAATATTAAAAATAATAAGCTTTAAATGTTTTATCTTTAATATGAAGTTAAAAATGGCATATAATTGCTAATGTGAATGGTGAATTATTTTTATTTTATATTTAAAAAATTATTTGTTTTTGATAATAATATGAAATAAATATTAAGAAAAAGTATAAATTATTTCTATTTTATGTTTAGAAATCGATTTTGCGTAAAATTGACCTTTTAATGATGCATTAGAAGGTTTTTATTTATATTTATGCTCATAATTTTATTAGATATGAAAATACTTTATCTTTTGATTCTGAGCTTCTTGCTTCCCCAGACATTACATGCTCAGGACGGGCATGATCACAATATTGAAAAGAAAGGACTGAGAGCAATGGAAATGAAATCCTTTGCTAAAAAAATGACCGCTTATAATGTGAACCCCAATACTTTGAATTACGATTTACAGTATCAGAGAATGGATGTTTCTCTGGATCCTGCAGTATATAATATTTCTGGGTCTGTGACTTCGCATTTTAAGCCTAATCAGAACATGAACAGTATCTATTTTGACCTTACGGATGAACTTACTGTTTCAACGGTAAAATACCACGGTAACAATATTACCTTTCAACAGCTCGCTACCAAAGAAATTAAAATAGATTTTCCGGCTTCTATTCCTGCCAATACGCTGGATTCCCTTACCATTAATTATTCAGGAGCTCCTTCTGATCAGTATGATGCTTTTTTTAATGGTACCCAGGGAACAACGGCTGTTCTTTCTACATTGAGTGAACCTTATGGGGCACAGGATTGGTTCCCGACAAAACAGAGTCTGAACGATAAAATTGAAAAATTTGACTTTAAAATTACCACACCTTCACAATATAATGTGGCAGCGAACGGAAAATTAATGTCTGAAACCACGCTTACGGGTGGAAAAAAACTGACATTCTGGAGAACAGCTTACCCTACGGCAGCCTATCTGATTGCCTTGTCCATTACTAATTTTACCAAAGTAAACAGTACCATTGGAAACCCGCCATTCCCTTTTGTGAATTATGTTTTTCCGTCTACCAATGCCAATGCAACAACGATGGCCAATATTGAATGGACGAAACAGATTATGACTACTTTTGAAACCTATTTCGGACCTTATCCTTTCCGTGATGAAAAATACGGGCATATGGAATTTAAGTGGGGAGGAGGTATGGAACATCAAACCATGTCTTCCATGGGCAGCTGGAGCAAAGGAATTATTGCCCACGAACTGGCGCACCAGTGGTTTGGTGATAAAGTAACCTGTGCCACCTGGAATGATATCTGGCTGAATGAAGGTTTTGCCACTTTCGGAGAACATCTGGCCAATGAAAAACTATTGATGACCAACGCCCAGTTTCTGAATTATCTGGCCAATGAGAAAAATACGATTACAAGTTCTACGGCAGGAAGTACCTATGTCTCGGATACTGAACTTTCCAGTGTAAACCGGATTTTCAGCAGCAGACTTTCTTATGCAAAAGGAGGTTATATTGTGAGGATGATCAAATGGATTTTAGGAGATACTGCATTTTATCAGGCCGTGAAAGATTACCATTCAAGACCAAACATTGCGTACGGCTATGCCAGCACTGCAGATTTTAAAGCTTCATTCCTACAGTCCAGCGGGAAAGATCTTACCGAGTTTTTCAATGATTGGCTGTATGGACAGGGATATCCTACTTACACCATCAAGTGGAAACAAACCGGAAATCAGATCTTTTTTAAAGCAGGACAGACTCAGAGTAATGCTTCTGTAAGCTTTTTTGAAATGCCGCTGCCTATTAAAGTAAACGGTACCGGAGGTGAAACGGCCTATTTTGTACTGAATCATACTACAAACAATCAAGGGTTTCTTGAAAGTATCAATTTTCCTGTAGCGAGTGTTCAGTTTAATTATGAGCACCAGATTCTGGATAAAAATTCTACGGTAACTCAGGATAATACTTTAAGCGTAGCTTCCGTAGAAAAAGACGAATTTGCACTGTATCCGAACCCGGCTAAAAACGAATTGTATTTAAAAGGAATTGACAGAGCCGTTGATTATTCCATTCATTCTATTGATGGAAAACTGATCAGAAAAGCCGTATACCAGCCTGGAAAAGCAGTTGAAATCTCAGAATTGGTTCCGGGAACTTATATCTTTACGGTTCAGGAGAAAAATATAAAGTTTGTTAAGCATTAATGGCAGAACTGAAAATAACTGTCAGGAAGTTTACAACTGAAAGAAAGAACCCTTGTCAAGGTTTTAAACCTTGACAAGGATTATATAGAATAAAAAATAAAACGGACTCATGGTCCGTTTTATTTTTTTTGAAACAGAAAGATATCATCAGATCATGAAGCTTCTCTGTTTTTTGATGGCTTTTGTAGCTCTTTTTCTGGCTGTTTTTACTTTGTATCTGAACCATTTCTCTTTGAATGCTCTGCGCATGATGTTATCAAAATTCCGCGTAACTACCATATTTTTAAAGCCCCGCCATTTTTCCAGAAGACTGAAAGGAAGTGCTCTTACGGAAACAGAATATCCTTCAGTTTCATACTGGATATAATGCCACCAACCGGAAGGAATATAAAGGGTTTCACCGGGTTTCAGCAGTGCTTCGTAACCATTAATGTAGAGTAGTGCAGGAAATTCACTGTAGTCCGGGTCTTTGATATTAGGCAGGCTGTGGAAATTATAAGGAAGTTTGTACATGAGATCCGATTGTTCCCAGGGGAAAAGCCAGATCCTTTTAATTCCCTGAAATTGGGTTATAAATACATGGGACATATCAATGTCGATATGATTTCTCGTGATAGAGCCTTCACCTCCGAAAAACATAAAAGGAAGCCACTTTAATACTTTCCCGTTGGTTACGTCATTGTAATGAAGATCATTTTTAAGCTCAGGCTTGATGGTAAGCAGATTAAAAAGAAAAAGCCGGTGTTCTGTAGGTTGGCTGCTGATGAGGTTGAGGTATTCTGAAAATGTAGTCTGTCCGATGGGGCTGCTGGCCACTCTGTCCAGTGATTCCAGTTCATTTCCGTAGATATTGACCTGATGATTGCCGGCTATTTCTTTAAAATATTCATAATTCCATTTTTTAAATGCAGGACTTTCCGGGTCTACAAAGTCTTCCATGATTAATGGTAATCGAGGTTTCATATAGGTACTGATAAAGCTTCGGGAACTTATTTTCTTTACTTTTTGAATGGGAGTCAATCTCATATTCCTGAATTTAAGGAACAAATATAACTATTATCCTACTAAATTAGTAGACTAGTAGTGTTAAAACTTAATTTAGCCTCTATTTTTAGAATAAAACTATTAAAAGCTGATATTTTACCGCCTTTTTATTAAATTAGCGCATCTAAAAAATTACTAAAAAATGATCTCTGAAAAATATCTTCAACATTTACAGAACGAACTGCAAAACATTGAAAATGATGGTCTTTACAAAAGAGAAAGAATCATCACTTCTCAGCAGAGTGCTGAAATAGAGGCTAACGGCAAGAAGCTTTTGAACTTCTGTGCGAATAATTATCTTGGTTTGTCCAACAATCCGGAGGTGATGAAGGCCTCTCAGGATATGATTGCTTCTCATGGCTACGGAATGTCATCGGTACGTTTTATCTGCGGAACACAGGATATTCACAAGGAACTGGAGAAGAAAATTGCAGATTTCTTAGGTCTTGAAGATACTATTTTATATGCAGCGTGTTTTGATGCTAACGGAGGTGTTTTTGAACCTTTGTTTACAGAAGAGGATGCTATTATTTCGGATGAACTGAATCATGCTTCCATTATTGACGGTGTACGTCTTTGTAAGTCAGCAAGATATCGTTATAAGAATAACAATATGGCGGATCTTGAAGCTCAGCTTATTGCTGCTTCCGAAAAGAATCACCGTTTCAAAATCATCGTTACAGACGGAGTTTTCTCTATGGATGGTATTGTTGCTGATCTGAAAGGAGTATGTGACCTTGCAGATAAATACGATGCTTTGGTGATGGTAGATGATTCCCACGCAACCGGTTTCATCGGTAAAACAGGCCGTGGAACTCATGAAGCGAATGAAGTGATGGGTAGAGTGGATATTATCACATCTACGTTAGGAAAAGCTTTAGGAGGTGCTTTAGGAGGATTTACTTCCGGTAAAAAGGAGATCATCGATATGTTGAGACAGCGTTCCCGTCCTTATTTATTCTCCAATTCATTGGCACCTGGTATTGTAGGAGCTGCTCTGAAAGTTTTGGATATGATTTCCAATGATACTTCACTTCGTGATCAGGTAATGGAAAACGCAGCTTATTTCAGAACAGAAATGGTTGCTAAAGGATTTGATATTCCTGAAGGAGATGCCGCCATTGTTCCGGTGATGTTGTATGATGCACCACTTGCTCAGAAAATGGCTGAAAAGCTTATGGATGAAGGAATTTACGTAATTGGATTCTTCTATCCGGTGGTACCGAAAGGAAAAGCAAGAATCAGAGTACAGCTTTCTGCTGCCCATACGAGAGCACACCTTGATAAAGCGATTGCTGCTTTTGAAAAAGTAGGAAAAGAGCTGGGTGTTATTTCTTAATTAAAATATTAATTATTTAAAACAGGTTTTATGAAAAAAATACTTCTGATCATCGGTTTTGTATGTTTTCAAAGTTTCTCTGCACAGAGCATTATGGATTTCGATCTTAAAAATGTAGAATTACAGGGCATGAAACCTGCCACTATAGATAAAGAAATGAAAAATATCGGGATTACAAAGATCCCTTTTATGACGGATAATCCCGATATTATTTCAAAAATGGAAGGGCCGAAAACAGGAGCCACCATCAAAAATTTCTACATCTTTGCGTATAATAATTCGAGAAAAGACGATGGTGGAGTAGTGATCTATGAGTTTAAAACAAAAAATGATCTGGATACGTTTCTTGCCAAAAGGTTTGAACAATCCAACAGCAGAATCTTAGTAAAAGGTCAGTTTTGCATTAATATCTGGAGCGATTACAGCCTGCATGTAAAAGGGAAGGAAACCAGTGAAGATCATCTGAACAAACTGGAGAAATACTACGTGAATCTTGGGGCCAAAAGAGTAAAACTGCAGGAAATGCAACCTGTTGATGCTACCGATCAATAATTTTTATATCTACTGATGCTTTATACCATACTCAAAGCACTGCATATCATTTTTATGGTAAGCTATTTTGCGGGAATTTTTTATCTCGTAAGAATTTTCGTTTACTATAAAGATACGGACGAATTTGCTGAAGAAAAAAAGAAAATCCTCAGAGAACAGTACACTTTCATGGCCAGAAGGCTCTGGAATATCATTACGGTTCCGGCAGGTGTTATTATGGCCGTATGCGGAATTGTCATGATTTTTCTGAATACCGGGCTGATGAAAATGCCCTGGTTCCATCTGAAACTGACTTTTCTGATCGGTCTTGCGGTTTATCATTACTGGTGCTGGAAAAAAGTCCTGAAACTGAAGGAATTGAACGGAGAAACGATCGAAACACCCAATATCAAACTGAGACAGGCCAACGAGATCGCTACCTTCATTTTGTTCCTGGTGGTGTTTACCGTAATCCTTAAATCTTCTGTAATTGAATACTGGTGGCAATTAATTGCAGGATTTTTCGTTCTTGTATTTCTGATTATGATGACGGTGAAACTCGTTAATAAAAATAAAAAAAACAAATAATTGTTGAAAGTAAAGTATGCACTTTACTTTTTACATTTTACAAAAAAACTATGATTGCAATTTTAAAGAAGGAACTTTGGAGTTACTTTGGAAACTGGAGTGCGTGGGTGATCATCGGGGCATTCAGTCTGATAACGGCTCTTTTCCTGTTTTTTTTCGAAAATGATTCTAATATTTTCGATATCGGAATGGCCTCTCTACAGAGTTATTTCGTACTGGTTCCGTGGCTGTTGATGTTTATTATTCCCGCTCTATCCATGAAAACGTTTGCGGAAGAGCAGCAGACAGGAACGCTGAACTGGTTATTTTCCCAGCCTTTAAAAGTTTCGGACCTGGTAACCGGGAAATTTCTTTCTGTATGGATTGTCGGGGTTTTATGCCTTATTCCATCGCTGATTTATCTTTATACCGTCTACGTTCTGGGGGTTCCTGAGGGGAATATTGACCTGGGAATGACGTTCGGAAGCTATATCGGGCTTATTGTTTTAATTGCAGCCTTTTCAGGAGTGGGCATTCTGGCTTCTTCGTTGTCACAGAACCAGATTATGGCCTATCTTTTAGGGGTTTTCATGTGTTTTATTATGTACTTCGGAATAGAGCAGCTGGCGAGCTACAAGCTTTTGGGCAGTGCTGATTTTATTCTTCAGAATTTAGGCTTTTATCAGCATTTTCTGGGCTTTACAAGAGGTCTTATCGATCTTAAAGATGTGGCTTATTTTATTCTGATCATCGGTGCTGCATTATTATTGTCCAACCATTTTATCTCTAAAAAGAAGTAGCATTATGAAGAAGTACGATTTTAAATCTCCATTGGGAATTTTCTTAATTGCAGTAGTTCCTCTGTTTATTCTGCTTACCTATTCCGGGATCAGATTAGATTTAACCAAAGAAAAAAGATATACGCTTTCTGATAATACAGTGAAAGTGCTTGAATCGGTGAAAAAACCGCTTACCGTAGAAGTTTATCTTGAAGGTGACTTTCCGGCAAGTTTTAAACAGCTTCAGAATGAAACCCGGTTTATGCTGGAAGAGTTCAGAAAGATCAATCCTAAGATTGATTTCAAATTCATAGATCCGATTAAAACAAAAATGACTCAGGACACCCTGATGGCCATGGGCATGCAGCCTTCCGTACTTCCGGATATCAAAGACGGAAAAATTTCACAGATTACACTTTTCCCTTATGCGGTGCTAAAATACGACAAAAGGGGTGTTTCTATTCCATTGGTGGTGCAGCAGGCAGGTATTGACGCAGATCAGCAGCTTACGAGATCAATAGAAGGTCTTGAATATAATCTGGTTTCCAATATCAAGAACATTGCCGCGGACAAGAGAAAGAAAGTCGGAATCCTGGTGAATCAGGATGAGCTTGGTCCTGAAGAGTTCCATGGTTTTATGCAATTGGCGATGGAAAATTATGATGCAGGTCCTATAGTCCCAAAAAATCAGACAGAACTTACCCTTGAAGATCTTCCGTTACTGAAGCAAATGAGTGCTTTGGTGATTGCAAAACCGAGAAAAGCATTTACAGATAACGAAAAAGTGATTCTTGACCAGTTTATTATGAATGGCGGAAAAACACTTTGGATGATTGATGGGGTGAATGCTGAAATGGATACGCTGACAAGGTCTCAAAAAGTAATGCCTTTCCCTATAGATATCAATATGACGGATTTCTTTTTCAATTACGGGATCAGAATCAATCCGGCCCTGGTGAAAGATGTTAAGAAGTTTGCATTGCTGAAACTGGTAACCGGAGAAGTAGGAGGGAACCCGCAATATACAAGCCTTCCGTGGCCATATTTTCCGCTGGGAATTGCTGAAAATGACAATCCGATTACGAAAAATATCAACCCTGTAAAATTCGAATTCCCGACTTCTATTGATACGTTGGGAGGAAGAAAAAATATTAAAACCAAAGTTCTTTTTGAATCCAGCGAGAGAACGCTTCTGAAGCAGGTTCCGAATTATGTGGATCTTAAAGAAATTGCGAGTGTGGACAGTCTTGGACAGATGGAAAAGCCAAGTACTCCAAAGATCTTTGCGGTAGCTTTGGAAGGAAAATTTAATTCTGCTTATGCATCGAGAATTGAAAGAAAAGGATATCCGGGTTTCAAAAGCCAGAGTCCTGAGAATAAAATGATTGTGATTGCTGACGGAGATGTCGGAAGAAATAAAATGCATAAAGGCGAGCCTCTTCCGATGGGAATTGACCGTCTGACGAATCAGGAGTTCGGAAATGAACAGTTTCTGAGAAATGCTTTGGATTATCTTCTGGATGACAGCAATCTGATGGCGCTGCGAAACAGAAATATCGAAGAAAGACTTCTGGACCGAAACCGGATCACGGAAGAGAAAGCGAACTGGCAATGGCTGAATCTGCTGCTTCCTTTAGTGGTAATCGGGCTTCTGGGAGGATTGTTCTTCTGGATGAGAAAGAAAAAATTTGGATAGAATATAATTAACCACTACGAAAAGTAGTGGTTTTTTATTGTTTGTACACATGAGCAGAACACTGGCACCAGCATTGGATTCCCTACTACCTAACACCTGCTACCTCTATTACGTATTTGAATATTTAAACGGAAGGTTGACGATATCAACTACTTTTTCCCCTCTGTTATTTTTTCCGGCTTCCCATTTTACGTTATAAGTGGCTTTTTCAGCTGCTTTTTTTACTTCAGTGTTAAAAATTTCATTATCGCCGTAAGTGGATACATTGACGACATTTCCTTCCGGATTCACTTTTAATATGATTTTGGTTTTCAATTCTTTACCGAGAGGTTTAAGAGCATCTTTATTTAAATTCTTTTTTACACTATCAACGAAGGCCTTGTTTTCGTTAGGATATTGGGCGGGAAAAGCCACCATTGGAGGCGGCGGAACAGACATATCCTGCGGCTGCCGGGATTCAAATTTATCTTTTACTTTTTCTTCTTTTTTTACTTTTTGGGCCCATCCCAATCCGAAGGTCAGTATAAAGATGAATAAGAGTATTTTTTTCATAATAATTGTGATTAAAAAATTGAGATCAAAGAATGAATAGCTTTTTGCAAAACTATTCATTCTCATTGTTTAATTACGCTACCGCACGAATCCTTTCGTGTGGTTGAAGAACTATAAATCATACATTCTAAAGACAACAATTTCATCTAAAAGTCCCTTTTCATCGGAGTAGTCAACTGCGCTGCTATACTTATAATCTTCTGCTCTAAAAACTAAGCCCTCTTCAACCGGGTTTTGATGGATGTAATTAATTTTTTGACTTATGACCTTGTTGCTCCATAGCTCAATAGGTTTATTATCGTGTCTCCAGAACTGATACTTATTAACATTTGAGCTTTTTGCCCCTTCTTTCAAGAAGAAATCTAATAAAAATTCTTTCCTGCTTTCTTTGGGATTCTCTTGAATAGCTTTTAGAATTGCATTACTTGTAAATCTTTTTAAATCTCCAATTAATAATTCTGGTTTTTGTTGGTTTATACTTCTAAAAACCAAATGCACGTGACTGGACATAATGCACCAAGCGTGAATCTCTAGACCTTTTGCTTTTTGGCAAAATCTTAAACTTTCTAACATAAGCTTTTTATACTCGTTTCGGATAAATACATCTAACCAGCCTACCACAGCAAAGCTTACAAAATATAATCCTTCCGGATTATGGAATTTATAATTTCTACTCATCAAAATATGTTTTACGTAAAGATATGCAATGAAGTAGTTTATTGGAAATGATTATTAATAAAAATGCCACACGAAAGGATTCGTGCGGCAGCGTGGGGGGTTATCTTAAATATGTGAACATATAAGGCGATCAATATTGCTAATATATTCGGTAATTATATTAATATTTAGAAGCAAATCGTCATTTGAAACATCTGATGCATCATCGTTGTGATGAATTACTTTATTTCTTTTAACAACAATGGCATTTATTCTTTCTTTTTGTGATTCAAATATTAGATCACAATCTAAATTTATTCCTAATTTTTTAAATAAATCTTTAGTTCTAAAAGGATTGCCAGAAATAAAATCATCAAGTTCTTTTTTCTTAATTGGAATTTTGAAATCTTCAAATTTTGAGTCTGAATTTTTAAATTCTTTTTCAATATTTAAACTCCATCTTACAAGATTGTGTGGTAATTTACTTAGATTTAACTTATTATTTGTTTCATCAATAATAACCATCAAAGCATCCTTTAGGTAAGATTCAAGATATGCACACATTATAACAAGAAATGATTTTGTAAAGAAATTAGTGTTGTTTTGAAAGAAATCATCTGGTTCTTCTGAAACAATCCTAGAGTTAGCTATTTCTATGATTTCTTTTAATTTTTCGAGTTGGGCAATATATACACCCTTGTATTGTGTATTATCCATTTATTTCAGCCAATTTTTCTAACCATATTTCTCTTCTTTTTAATATAGAGCTTTTCTTTTGGAGACCTCCTGAGAGTGTTCTAGTGAATCTTTCATCTATACATAATTCTTTAAATTTATTGATTATTAAATGCTTATTCTGAATTATGTATTCATCTGTTAATGATTTAAAACTCCACATTAAAAGATCATAGTGAACTAGACTTTGCTTAGGTTTATCTTTTGTTAAATCTACAAATGGATTATCAAATACTTCAGTGCATCTATTTAGAGTAGAATTGAATTCAGATCTTAGTTCTTCAATTTTTTCTTCAGAAATTTTTTGATTATCAATCATAAATTTATCTAAGTATTTTGATAATACATCCTCATAATCAGCCATATCAGTACGCATTGCAAAAAAACGTAATATCATTTCTTCAGCTTCTCTTCCATCTTTTTCTTTAGTCCCTGATTGTCCCCTACCAAAAGATTCAATAAGTGGAATTGAACTTAGCTCAATCAATAAATTATCTAGAGACCCAGGAAAAATTGCATGTCTTATTTCTTGTGCTGTAAGTTGCACAGCTCCTTGATTTAACCTTGCAAATATTTCTTGAACTAGTTCTTTAGGATTTTCTTTTCTTAGGATAATACATCTAATTGTTGTACTTTCTAATTCATTTTTAAAATCACCAAGCTCATCAAAATTTTTACCTTCAAGGTCTTTGAATACCGTAAGACCTTCTAATTTGAATTCATTATTAAAAAACCTTTTAATTGTAGTGATTCTCTGGACACCGTCAATTACCTCGTGATTTCCATTTTCATTTTCTGCAAAATAACAAGCTGGTAAAGGAATTCGCATAAGGCATGACTCAATAAATTTAGATGCTCTTTCAGAGCCATCTTTATCCCATTTGTATTTTCTCTGGAAATCTGGATTAAGAATAAGTTTAGGAGGATTTGCAATTGCTCTTTGAACTAATGTTTCAAACGGATAATCGATTGGATAAAGATTTAGTACTTTGCTATCAGTCATATTTATGTATTATTAGTTTTTCAAATATAATTAAATGTTTATAAATATCACCAATAAAAGAAAAATGAGATATTAGAATATATTGTGTTTTTTTAGTAAAAAAGAGTGAATTAAAACCTGCGATTATTTCTTATTCTTCTTGAATTCCTCCTTCAGCTTCTTCAATACCTGTAGTTATTTTTGATATATTTGTCATTTGATAAAAAGTCTGATAGACCAATCTGTTATTTTTTTAATTAAATACTTCCTGAATTCCCTTGCTGCCGCACGAATCCTTTCGTGTGGTTTAAAAAACTATAAATCATAGATTCTAAAGACTAAATGTCTATGATACAACAGATACAGCCAGCATGAATTTCTATTCATCAAAATATGTTTCTTGTAAAGATATACAATGAGGTAGTTCATTGTAAATAATTATTAATAAAAATGCCACACGAAAGGATTCGTGCAGCAGCGAGTGTTATCTTTATTTAGGTATTCTTATCATACTTCAATTTACCTTCATTATCTACAAAATTTAAAAACTTTTCTAAAATAGCTCCTTTTATTTTGAAATTATCTTTGGCTTCTTTTAAAGTCATATGATTTACATGGCTATATTTAGATTCATCTGTAGTTCCATCATCTTCCCAAAAGCACACTTTACAAATTTCATAATTCCCTTTTTCTACAATTGTCTTGTAATCACAGCAAGAGCAAGGATTTAGTTCTTGAGCTTTACCAGAAACGCTTATGGGCAGTTGATATAAAGTTTTAAGTTGATCTTCAATATACGAGATTCTAATTCCAGCATATGTATGTTTTAAATTGTCAAAAATTTCTTCTTCTTTAGGCTTCTCAATTTCAGATAATTCTACTTTTTCCTTATCTGTCATTTTTGAGTATTTGTCTAGTGCTAAAATATTTATAGCCGTATTTAAATCTAAATTTATCATGCTTTATTTTTTTATTAATTCAACACTATTTACAAATAATACAAAGCTTATTGAAATGTAAAGAAATAAATAAATGTATCCTAAAAAGGATGTATGAAAAATATAACTCTCATATTTTCTTTTCCTAATGTAATTGTTGATTATCCAGAATAATCCTATACAAAATAATGCAACGGGAATAATATAGTTTGTAGTAGGATAGTAATTCTTCATAAGAATATAATTTATCGCCGTTAAAATATTCATCCATATCATTATTGTGAAAAACACTGAAGTTGTAAATATTGAGACATCATTATTTCCAACTTTTTTCTGAAATTCAATAAAGTGAAAAATAATATAATTTAAGAATCTTATCATTTTAATGATCAATATATGTTTTACGTAAAGATATACAATGAGGTAGTTTATTGGAAATGATTATTAATAAAAATGCCACACAAGAGGATTCGTGTGGCAGTGTTGGTATTATTAGTTTCTAAAATCTTTCATCACTAACTGTTATAAATTACCCCAAATTACTTAGAGGAATTGTATAGCAAATTATTAAAAAGAGATTGATTAATAGTAAAGTTAAAACTATTATTATATTAATTTTCTTTACAGATGTAATAAAGAGGAATACAAATATCTGATAAACATATATCACAACCCTGTCAAAACTTACTCCAAAAAAATGATTAAAATTCATCTCAATCAAATTTGTTGATTCTTTGTAAAATATTCTAATAAAAAATATAAGAATAGTTAACACTAATACAGTTACTTTAAGTTTCATATTTTAATTTATTCAAAAGTTCTTCCTCCTAAATATCGATGTGTACTTATATCATAAAAACTATATCTTGACCAGATATGATTTTGAGGACCTAAAATCATATCCACATTTACGGCTATTCCTTTCATATTGACTGGGAATTTAGCATGCATGTCATCGTAATTACTTCGAACATCTTGATACATTTCTAAAAAGTTTTTAGCATTAGCACTCTCAAGCATAATTGTCGTTGATCCTAACACAAATATAAGTGTTGAAGGATTCAGAGATTTAGCTCCTTCCTTAATAAAATCATAAACACCTTTTGATCCACTTATTCCTGGCGTCCAGTCCATTGCACTGTCTACTTTATCTGTAAGCTCTCCTATTTGCTTAATTATCTGTTTAAATTCTAAATTCATATTTACATTATCTAGTTGATATTGTATTTTTCTTGTTTCAATACCCCAGATATTAAAACTGCTTTCATTTTTTAAATATTTCCTTTTTGGTGTTGGGTCAAGAGTTCCAAACTTAGAAAAATTAATGTTTCCGAAATAAAGAAATGCCATAATATCTCTAAATTCCTGCGTATCACCTACTAGGGCACTTCCACCTCCACCATTATCACTTGGCGCCATGAAATACTGAAATTCTCCCCATCCGTTATTTTGTGCAATAAAACTCCTAAGAGCTCCTGGATCTTTAGGCCCTGGTCCTGCAAAAAAGTTCCAGAGCGAATTAGGATACATAAAAGATTTTGCCTCATCATCTGGTGCCTGTGGCTTTCTTCCATCCGGATCAATAAAACTTATCGGGTTATTATAAGCATAATTATAGGGAGAATGCCTTGTCATCTGCTCCGCTAAAGGATCTATAACGCCCCATCTTCCCAGATCGGACATATAGAATCTTGCTCCAAAATCATACATCCCTGTTTCCTGAAGCTCTTTGCCATTGTATTTATAGCTCTGCCAGCTTCCAAATCCTGAACTGTTAACCCCGTTTCCTCCGGTATGGTTTAATCCGAAAGGGTAGTAATTGTTGACATCTAAAATTTCAGGAGCACCTGCGCTGTTTCTGGCGAAACTTACCCTTGTATTTCCTAAATGGTCTTTATACTGGTAAATATAATAGTTCTATTTTGTTTAAAATAAAAACCACTGCAAAAACAGTGGCTTATTTTATTTGGACAAACGAAAATAAAATTTATTTGATGCTTTTAGTTGTAATTTCTTCGACTATCCATTTATTTGGAGTGTATTCACTTTTAATTGGATAAAAACATAATGCTGTTGTAGAATCTTTATACCACAAAACTACAAAAGCTAAGTGTTTATTAATAATTGCTTTTTTAACATAGAAATCATAATCGTCTTGCTTTTCAATGTTTATATTAATATTAAGGTTATTATTGTTGAAAGTTGTAAATTCATTGATTATGTTGTGATCTGGATCTATAATCTGTATTGTGTTATTTCGTGCATACTTTTTTAAAGCCCTATAAACGTTTTGATTCATGAAAAATTCTTTAGTAAAATTTTTAAATGTATCTGAAGTAGAAGTATTTTGTGAACTACATGACATCATTAGATTTATAGATATTAATAAATAACAGAGTATTTTTTTCATAATTATCATTTATAAATATTATTTAATAATTGAAAGTTCTTTTGTACATAAGCTTTTAGGTATTTTGTCATATTATAAAATTATTTACTCTTGAATATTGACATTGCTATAAATTTTAATATCTATTTTTAGAAATAATATTCATAATAACCCATTTATTATTTCTCTTTTCTACATAATAGATAACCCCCTTATCCCCATCAGAAGTAGCTAAAACTATTGAAGCCAAACTTTTATTTAAATTAAAGCTATAAATTTTAAAATAATTATCATTAAGAGGCTTTGTTGTTTCAATTTTTATTCTATTTGAATTTATTTCAAAAGAAATTGGTGTATTTATCAATTCTTTTTTACTATCATAAATAATGATGTCTTTTGGAGAATAGTAGTCTTTCAAGCTATTATAGACTGATTCATTACCAAAAAATTGTGTTATGAATTGTTCTTTTCTTCTATTTTTTTCAAGTGAAGCACATGACGTTAAAGAAAATAATATGAAGAGTGTGACTATTGAAAAAATGATTGTTCTTTTCATAACTATTTGAATATTGATTTTAATAAAATAAAATTGCTCTGTACATAATTCTTTATATATACTGATATTCCTGAAGAATATGATCCCATTCTACCACCGAAAGCTCTATTTTCAAAAAAGTTTTCTACATCACCATAAGTAGAGCTTAGACCTGTATCATTATATTTAACAGTTCTCTTAATGTGATCTCCCCAATGTGAAGATTCATGAGCAACTACAGCAGACATATATATTAAATTGGTTAAACCTATATCTGCCATATACATCCTGGCGCCGTAATCGCTCCAGCCTGTTTCTTTTTGCAGTTCTTTTCCGTTGTATCCGTAATTGTACGCAGGATTTCCGGTGAGTGCATTATAGCCTTCATGTTTTAAACCAAATGGGTAATAATTGTTTTCTTCAAGAACTTCTGTGCTGTTTAATTGGCCATCAAATAAATAAGAGCAGATTATTCTGCCCTTACTTTTAAATTTTAATATTTTATTTTCAACAAGTTGATGACAAAAGTAATAGGACACTAACTTGAGAGCACTATTAAGAATACTGTTCTACTTAATATTATTGTACAAAGAACCTTGTCCATTAATATCAAAATAATATTCATATTGGTCCGCATTATCAGGTTGACAAATAAAGTACTTGAAACTATATTTCTTTTGAAATTCTTCTGCCCAATCCCTTAAATAATCAATACTTATTTTAAAATTTGATTCGTTTAAATCTTTTAAATCAAAGAAAAATAACATTTCTATTTCGTCATTATTTCGTCCAAGATTAATGAATACTCTTGGAACGATTTTTTCTTTTATTTCCAGATGATCCGTATTGATAACTAAGTCAAAATAAGTATTCGAATTAATTATTTTAATTACTTCATCAAAACCATTTACTGAATTAATTTCTGGATCATTGAAACGTACTTCTTTTGCATTTAGCAGTAGTTTTTTTAAGAGATTAAAATTTGACACAGAAAATAATCCTTTAAATATTATTTCTATAAACATGTAAACTACTTATTACTCATATATTAATTTAACTTTTAAATTCGTACCTCCATTTCTCAACTTCATAATTATAACGATTTTCTCTATATTCTTCATAAGATATTTCATTTATATCAAAATCTTGATAGAAGAAAGTGTAGTTAATAAAAGTAGATAAGTCATTGTCGAATTTCATAATAAATTCAAACGGATCAACCCATTGAGCTGTTGTACCTTCTTTTCCCCAAATCATAACCCCTTTAATAAATATTTTATTACTATTTAATAATTTAATATCTGTAATAAGACTATCATCTATCCAAATTTTATCTATAAAATTTTCTTTTTTAACGAGTACATTAAGGAGGCCTGCCAACAAAAAAGAAGTATCTCCTAATATTTCATTATAATATATCAAGGAGTTGTTTTTCTGAATATTGTTCAAATTTTGAGCTAAATCCTGTAATAACATTTGTGCTATTTCACTTGCTGATTTCATATTATTTATTTAGATATTTTTCTATGTAATGAATTAGATTTTGTTCTGCTCATTGTCTTTCACCATGACCAACATCTCTACCAAGTTTAGAAGTAGTCTTTATCCTTTGTTGAACACTTATTTTAAGCTCTTGAAGCAATATTTTAAGTTCATCTTTTGAAAAATTAACTAAATCTATGGATCTTGGTAAAACACCGTGCACTTTTCTAGTGGCATCTATTGATGGTAATTCTTTTAGAAGTCCAGGTCCTCTGAAAACACTACCTGAACCAAATGGAACATCTCCCATAAGAGGAGCCATCCCTGTTATTTTCCCGTCAGAATCAACCCAATATTCACGGCCATCAGAATCTGTCCAAGTCCTCATCCCTCCAAGTTTTTCCCAAAAAGTGTCTTGTGGTTCCAACACTTGTTTTCCAAAGTCTCCAAAAATGGATTCAGAAAATTTGGCTCCGTTAATAGCAAAATCAGCATCAGCAATCCTTTCAGCAGGGCCAACCTCTAATTTATTAGAGCTTTTTTTACCACCTCCAAAAAGGTTTCTAACCCAATTACCAGCAGGTTCCCAGAAACTCTTTCTCGGAGGTTTCGTATTACCAGCTAATAAAGAGGAAAAAGCATCGCTAGCTGCGCTTCCTGTATATACAGTTCCCTAATCAGTTTGATAAATACTTCCCCCTCCACCGGAAGATAAAGAACCAAAACCATAGCTTTCACCATAGCTACCCGCATTTCCTAAGCCTACCCAGTTTGGATTGCTTCCTCCATAGCTTACATCCGCATTCTCAAACCCGTCGCCAGCTATTTTCAGCATATTCATCGGCTTCATCCCATCAGGATCTACAAAGCTTACCGGATTATTAAAAGCATAATTATAAGGCGAAAACCTTCTCATCTGCTCTGTTAAAGGATCTACTTCAGCATATTCATCGGCTTCATCCCATCAGGATCTACAAAGCTTACCGGATTATTGAAAGCATAATTATAAGGCGAAAACCTTCTCATTTGCTCTGCTAAAGGATCTACAACGCCCCATCTTCCAATATCGGACATATACATTCTGGCACTGTAGTCACTCCAGCCTGTTTCTTTTTGCAGTTCTTTTCCGTTGTACTGGTAGTTGTAGGCAGGGTTCCCGGTGAATGTATTATAGCCTTCCTGCTTTAAACCAAACGGGTAATAATTGTTTTCTTCAAGAACTTCTGCGCTGCCAGCTGTGTTTTTAAAGTAGTTTAGAATGAATATATACTTTATGCAAGGATATACAATGAAGCACTTTACTTGAAGTGATTGTTAAAAAACTGTTGCACGAATCATTTCGTGCAACAGTGGGGATTATTGTAAATTGTCTATTTCAAAACCGACTCTTTTGAACATTTCATAAAAATCATTAAATAAAATATTATTTGCAAAATACTTTTCAAAACTTCTATGTCCCTCAATCTTTAAAATGGGCACCTTTTCTCTTTTTCTTATTGAACCAATGACACTAACTAGGCAATCTCTAAAAGAATGAAATTCAGTACCAAAATAGCCATATGATTTAAAAAAAGATTTCCCAATTTCATAATATACATCTAAATCTATTCTCACTTTTGATAAATCAATTATGATTGTAGAATCAACATTATCAATAGTTTCCCTAACTCCATTTAACAGATAGCATCCTCTTAAATAATAATATTTTTGCTTATCGTTTAATTCATACCAATTTATTTTTTCTTTTTTATCAGAAAGAAGTTTGAAGTTATCAATATATCCTTGATTGTATATACCCAAAGGGTCATTAAATATTCCCAACAAAACAATTTCGGTTGTTTTAATTAAAATATCTGAAACGTTAAAAATATAATCATTTTTAAAGGTTTTAAAAGAAATCCTAATTATTAAATCTTTTTGAGAAATTTCTCCAAATTGTAGATTGGTAGATTTAATATCACTTCTTTTAATAACTATTTTATCAAAATCTTTTTTGTCAATTAACTTTATATATTTTGCCGACAATAACGTCTTTTCTTCTAATAAAAATTCTATTTTCATTTTATTACTGAACTTGTTGGTATTTGTATAATTTTTGTATAGTCATGATTAATAACTAATCTCCGCGCACCACACAAATCCTTTCGTGTGGTTTGAAGAACTATAAATCATACATTCTAAAGACTAAATGTTTATGATTGAACATATACAGCCAGCATGAATTTCTATTCATCAAAATATGCTTTGCGTAAAGATATACAATGAGGTAGTTTACTGGAAGTAATTATTAATAAAATGCCACACGAAAGGATTCGTGCGGCAGCGTGGGATTAAAAAATTAAGGATCAAAGAATGAATAGCTTTTTACAAAAGTATTATAAAACTAGATTTCTACCTCATATCTTATAAAATATAATTCTTCCGGATTGTGGAATTTATAATTTCTACTCATCAATATATGTTTTCGTAAAGATATACAATGAGGTTGTTTACTGGAAGCAATTACTAAAAAATTGCCACACAAAAAGATTCGTGTGGCATTGAGAAGATTTTTTTATATAGAAATAAATTTAGACAAATCGTAATTACTACGATGACTTATAATCATATTATCACCACCAAGTCCTTTAATACAAGTAAAATCGGTAAAATAATTACTTAATAGCTTTTCATTTCCCTTATCTTCAAATTTGTTTTTTTTATAAAAATTAATATAATCAGAAAAAGTAAAATCTTTGTTGGGAATAAAAATAGAGCAACTGTAAAAATAATTCCAAAGATCAAAAAGAAAATTATAAGTATTTTCATTTACAACTATTCTAGCAATACTATCGAAACGTTTATCATCCAGCTTTCTTAAAACAATATATTCGCCTTCACTATTAAATATATCTAATATTTTTGTTTTAAGTTTTTTTAATTCTTTTTCATCAGTTAAATCTTCTTCTCTCCTAAATGAAAAAAATAATGTACTTCCTTTAAAAAATAAAGATTTATAAATATTCTTTATTTTACTCAAATCATCCCAGTTATATAAATTGAAATCATCAATAAAAAGAAGACCAATATCTTTGTTTAAAATTCTGTTGTGAAATTCCATTTATCTTATTTTATAGGTTTTCCGAAATTAAAAGGATTTAAACTTCTATGAGGTGAGTTACTAAATCCCCAGTAATTTGAGTGAAAATGTAATGTATTACCTCTATTTATTGAAGGTAGGCCATGATAATCTATGCGAAATTTTCCTCCACTAGATGATGCGTAGGAAAATATAGTCCCACCACCTACACTTGGATTTGCATATAGAAATTCTGTCCTGCCTATCTTAAAACCGTATCCTCCATTTATTCCAAATGGATTTACCTGAGAAACTTTTTTCAATATTATAGCTTCTGCAGCTTTTTCGGTTATAAAACCTGCTCCATATGCATAATCATTTGTTGTATACTCGGGTGCATCATTAGCAAATTTTACAAGCCCATCTATTGTTTTTAATGTATTGTAAGCTCCTAAACTAAAAGTATTAGCAACTCCATCCCAATAACTATCACCAAAAACTTGACCTTTAACATAACTCCAAGTAGATTCAGCACCATCTATAAATCCATCTCCATAACTGCTAATAAAGGATTCTGTTTCTAGAACGTCACCAACTTCTAGCTTCCCAGTTCTACTTTTAGTTGCAGTAGCTCCCGGAACAATTGTTGCAATTCCAGCTCCTTTATTACTCTCTCCAAAAAGGTTTCTAATCCAATTACCAGCACGTTTCCAAAAGTTTGGTTTCGGAGGTTTCGTATTACCAGCTAATAAAGAGGAAAAAGCATCGCTAGCTGCGCTTCCTGTATATACAGTTCCCTGATCAGTTTGATAAATACTTCCCCCACCACCTGAAGATACAGAACCAAAACCATAGCTTTCACCATAGCTACCCGCATTTCCTAAGCCTACCCAATTTGGATTGCTTCCTCCATAGCTTACATCCGTATTCTCAAACCCGTCGCCAGCTATTTTCAGCATATTCATCGGCTTCATGCCATCCGGATCTACAAAGCTTACCGGATTATTAAAAGCGTAGTTATAAGGGGAGAACCTTCTCATCTGCTCTGCTAATGGATCTATAACGCCCCATCTGCCAATATCTGCCATATACATTCTGGCGCCGTAATCGTTCCAGCCTGTTTCTTTCTGTAATTCTTTGCCGTTGTACTGGTAGTTGTACGCAGGATTGGTTGTTGTTGCAGTACTTGCATTATGCCTTAAACCAAATGGATAATAGCCGTTCTCTTCAATGATCTCCGTTCCTGTTCCCGTACTGTTTTGGGTATAGCTTAAACGGTTATTTCCCAGATGATCCGTATAGGTGTAAATATACTTATTATTTTCAAAATTATAATATCCTTCGGCAGTAGGAACAAATTTTAATACGGGTGCTGTCTTAGTTCCTGTATACTTGGCTTCATATTGGAACCCATCCAGATAATCTGTTACCGTTATAGTCTCCATATTCGTTTTCCCGGATCCGAACGTGTAGGTCTTTTGAAGCTTGGTTCCGTCTGCCTTGTATACATACTTTGTATTTACATTAAAAAGCAGATTGGCATATTCCCTTGAAGCATATAGCTTATCAAATTCTACATAATCAGGAAGATTAAGGAAGTTATAATCAATCTTTAAAACGCCTTTGTCTATATGATCTTTCATATTTCCATTGTCATCATAGGAAATCGTATTTCCTGAAGAATCCGGATAACCACTGTAATTACCAGACGTATCTGTAATGGTATTGAGTTTGTTCCCGGTATAATTATAGGAGAGATTGTCAATAAGCTGCGCCGCTGCTGAAAAGCTTTTCCCGTTTCTTTGCAGGGAAGTGATATTCCCGTTCAGATCATAGGCTAAGGTTTCATTAAAGAATCCGTTCTCAGGAACAGAAGCTCCAGGTTCAGAATACGTTCCTTTTTTAAGCCTGTTCAGGGCATCATATTGATAGTTATACTGTTTTAAAACCTGATCCGAAGCTGTTTTCCAGGTCACCTCAGTAATATTTCCGTTGTATTTTCCGGTAGAACTCTGAGTGGTATTCTGAGGATTGAAATACTTCATCTCATACCCGAAAAGCTTTGTTCCGAGTGCATTGGGATCATTAATTTTCGTAAGCGCACCGCGGATGTCATACTGATAGTCGATGCTTTGAAGTCCATTACCTACTTTTTTATTGGAAAGTTGAGAAAGTTCGTTATAAGTATTCTCCGTTAAAAGTTCTACCGGACCGCTGTTTATTTGATGGCGGTGCTTTAAAACACGGTTCTGGCTATCATAATCAAAGCTTTGGGTAATCACTTTTTCGACATCTATATTCTGTCTCTTGTGATATACCTTCGTCTGTTTGGCCATTCCGGAAAAATCCAGCTCAGATTCTGTACGGGTGTATCCGCCCAGATGATTAATGCTGTAGGTTCCTGTTGCCCTTCCTTTTTTATCGTAATACACATAATTTTTAGTCCAGTTGTCGTCCTCTATATTTTTCACAAGGCTTAGGGTAGGCATCGCCTGCGTATTGACCGAAGCATTCTGTGTATCGGTAATGACAGGTTCTCCCAGTATGGAGGAAGGAAAAGCAGGATTGAAACTGTAGGCAGGGTAGGTGTCGTAGTAGTTTACGGACAGAAGAGTATCTATATTTAAATATACACTGGTATAATAAACAGTTATTCCATTCCTTACGAAACCACTGGAATTGCGGGCATCGTAGATAACCAAATCTGCAATCTGATTCTGCAAGATACTTCTGCTACTGTTATTGTTGACTATTCCGGTATAAGCAATTCTGCCGAGCATATCATATTTGGTCATCAGCCATTTGTTTTGGGTGGCCATTACAGCATCCTGGGTAAGAAGCAACTTGTCGGCTTTATCATATACCATATATTCCCAGCCTTTTCCCGGAACTTTTTTCTCTACCAGTCTTCCCAGCCCGTCATAGCGGTATTGGTAACACAGCTTGTCCAGCATCGTCTGATTGGGAGCTGAAGTTTCCACAGCCAACGGTGGAATGACATACACCAACTGACCGTATTCATTGTAGAGGTAATAAGTATCTACATTCTGGGTGCCGTCGTTTTTTCTTACCAGGATGGTCTGTCCTTTACTATTTTTAAATTCTGTACCGGTATTTCCATCCGGATCGGTAACGGAAGTTTTCATAAGCTGGTTGGCAGCAAAGGTTCCCGGTAAATCAATCTTGGAATTGGTTCTGCCTTCTACCCAGCTTGTGGTGATTTCATATTTCTTTACTTCATTGGCGGCATTGGTTCCGTAAGCCATATTGGACGGTTTCTGTGACCATGCAGTTCCTACCGGAGCCACTTGGTTCACTCTTGTGGTAAAAAGATCGTCGTAGCGTTTTTCGGAATAGATCTTTTCACTTCCGTATCCGGCGGACGCAGCATTGGCAAGCGGGTCGGTATAAATCGCTCCACTCGCTGTGCCCGGTTGCGGAACAGGAAGATAGCTTTTGGCCTGCCTCCCTTTTGAATCATATTCTATCGGGACTACAACATCTTTTCCAAGTGGCGTAGCCTTAATGGCAACTGACTGTATTGGTCTTCCCAATCCGTCAAAATACTGCACAGATTCTGATTTTTTAGTACAGTCTCCATCCAGGCAGTTTTTGGTATAAATGTAGTTTTCAGAAGTACTGAGACTGGTTTGCGCGGAGATAGCTAATGAAAAGAGAAGAGTGAAGAGTGAAAAATATTTTTTCATCCCTGATTTTTCTGTTTTCATGATTAATTTTTCATTATATGTGTTCATTTGTTCAGTTTTAATTTTGAGGTTTTAATGCTTGATACCAGCATACTGATGAGCTCATTGATGTATTTGGATGACTCTTCAAATCGTTCCGTATTGATATAATGGATGCCGTGCAAAAGTTCAAGCCAGTAACAGGTCTCGTTAGCTTCCTTCAGAAAAATGGAAGGCTTGCTGATAAAGTCTGTCTTGCTATGGGCGAATTCTGCTTCACGGATTAATGCGCCAATCGCTGTTCCGCTTCTAAGCAACTGTTTTGACATAATAAACTCTTTCGCTTCCGTCAACCTTTTGTATTGCTCAACAATATAAATACTGAAAGTAAAACTCTTATCTTTTAACACATTCTTACTCTTCATTTTTAATTCTTCATTCATCATTCACTAGTGTTTGTAGTTATACTGGTTCTCCTGCAATGTTTTTCCATCTGCGTCCTTTACCTTGATCAGCCTGCCTGCATTATCATAAACATTTACCGTTCTGATTCCGTTTGCTGAAATGGAGTTCGTTATTCCTACCAAAGGATCATAAGTGGTGGCCGTTATACTGTAGTTTTTCAAAGCAGGATCTTTTCTCAAGGCTTCCAGAGCCAGAAGCAGCCCTGCTTCGTTAGCGGGATTGTCACGGTCCTGATTAGAAGCATCGACAGCTGCCATAACTGTAGAAAGAGAAGCTACCTGAGAATAGGAAGCACCTGCAATCACGGCAATAGGTCTGGTCTGGTAATATCCCCAGATTGTTGTCACCGGAATACCGTTTTTCCCGGTTGCCTGTACCAGATTCCCTTTGTCGTCATAGACATCCATAGTGGAGAGGGTAGAAGGACTTTGGGTCTGTCTGTTATAGCCTATTACAGAGGTTGGATATACGCTGGAAGAACTATCAAATTTAGTTTCTGATTTTCCGATGGTTTTGCCGTTTTCTTTTACTTCTGTTTCCAGTAATACTCCCGTCATATTGGCTGCCAGCAGTCTGGTGTGATTTTTATCCTGGGCATATTTATAGAAGCTTTCAGTTACTGTTCCGTCTGCAGCAGTAGTCTTTGAAGAGGAAGCCTTGTAATTATCCGCTCTTACATTGTTTTCACTCGAAGTTTGCAGGAAAGAGGCTGTAGATCCTGAAGGATAAGCAATTGAACTGCTCTTTGTCTGGCTGATAAATGCTGTTTTGGAATAAAACCCCTCATCAGTCTGGTAATCCAGGTTATCTGCTATGCCAAATGTATACTCGTATTCGTCTCTTCCCAGAAGGTGGTTGGTCTCACTAAACATTTCCTTTTTCTCCAGAAGTCCTGATCTTAAAAGGTTGTAGTAAGGCTGGAAATTAACAGAATTTCCATTGACCGTCGTCTGATACGATGGATAATCCTTATCCAGCTTAAAGTAATATTTTGCGTATCCGTTTCCTGAACCGTCCGCTACCTTTACATTTTTAAACATCACTTTGCCATCACGGGAAATATAGCCGCTTGAAGTGTTGGAGTTTGAAAAATCATCGTATTGGTATGAAATCTCCTTCACCGGTGTGCTGTTGCTTATATCATTAAACCTTTTGATAGTGCGTATTCTGTATGATGCATGTGAATTTCCGTTCCAATAGGGCCCTGGATTGGTTATAAGCTCCTGCAGATCAAAAAACACCTGTCCATGCCTTAAAGGTACATTGGCGGTGACGGTATATTGTCCGGGATAATTATAAAACCTTACATGCCCCCCTTTTTGATTGGTTGTAAGTACTTCACTTCCTCTTTTCAGTGTATAATTGATTCGTTTATTTTCAGGCACCGGAGGCAGTAGAATGGGTTGCCCGGTATTAGGATCCACATCGGTGTAGGCTTCTGAATAATTTATCCAAAACGGTATCTTGTTTGAAGGATCGCCGGGGATCGTAAAAGAATATGTGAGTGTTTGATTGGTATTAAAATCAAAAGTGGAAAATGACTGTTTGTGCTGTATACAGGAGTTCACGTAATCCATTGCTAAAGATGCAAGATAGGCCTCAGAATTCATATCGGCATAAATATCTGAGCTTTCGTAAACATACTCTGTGACCCCTTTCGTAGGATAAATAATTTTTTTGAGAACACCTTGGGGACTAATAACGTTGCTTCCAGAGCATGATGAAGCGTACTGAGCATCTAAACTCAGAGGATTGTAGAGCATTGCCGTTTCTTCGATAACGGTCTGCCCATCCATTTTCTTTATTTTGTCCAGCTGCCTTCTTTTATGCGTAGCATTCCCCGGATAGGGGGGAACGGGATAGGAATATTCAAAAGCATATTCCGCTGCTTTACCGTAGAAATTATTCAGACTTACCTTTTTAATGCTGTAAGGATCATTCATGGTTTTTTCCAGGGCCTGGTCGTAGTCATAAACGATTTCAATATTTCCACTTGCCGTATTTATTTTCTGAAGGTGGCAGCTTTTATAAAGAAGCGTGGTATTGTTAGTATCGTACTTCGTTGTTTTCTGATAAGTGAAATTGGCGGTTTCTACCCCATCAGCACCTGTGATGCGGGTAAGGAAAAAGGCCGATTTGTATTCCAGTCCCGAAAGCCCTTTATTTTCATAAAAACTATCATAGCCTACCGCAGTGGAATAATCGTTGAAATAATAGGTGCTGCCATCATCATCGGTAATGGTAAAAGAATCAACAATTAATGTAGCGGTGTTATTTTCTTTGGTATACGCTATTTTAACATGGTTCAATGGGGAAAGATCTACTATTCTGAATGTATTCTCGGTGGTATTTCTTTCTATTTTAAACTTTCCTGAAAATCCCGGGAGATTGTAGTAATATTCATCATCGAAGGCATTTTTTTCGTAATGAGGGCTGGCTGTATTCTGAAACGCCTCATCTGCCAAATTTCCGTTGATCTTTCTGGAAATCACCCCGCCTTTGAAAATAGACCAACCTGCTCCGGATTCTCCTGCCGGTTCATCCTGTGAAACATTCAATGGATTATAACTCAGCTGTAAGCCAAAGCCCGAACCGCCATATCCCGAAATACTGACTAGCGGTATTGAAATTTCCGGTATACCTAATGCCAATGATGGCGGATTATCTGTAAAATCTGCCAGGGAAGTAAGCGAAGGAACCGGATTGGCGGAATCTCCAAAATTAACTCCCTGAAACTGGTGTTGTGCCTGTAAAGTAAAGTTTAAGCTTACTAAGCTTATAAGGCACATATATATTTTTCTCATTACCTAAGTTTTTATTTCTTTATCAATTTAGCATTCGCCGTTTTCCCCGTATCCGTCTTTATCGTCACCAGATAAGCCCCCTGAATTAAATTCTGAGTATTGATCTTAGTCACTTTATTCTTAGTCTTTAAGCTTTGAAGCTGTCTTCCGCCCATGTCATACAATAAAATATCCGCTTCCTTGAAATCATATCCTATTTCCACATAAGCATAATCTGATACCGGATTCGGATAGATCTTGATATCCTGCTTTTCAATCAGCTTATTAATTTGGCTGTCTCCAAGTTTCACAATTTTCCAGTTTTCTTTTCCTAGTTCTTCGGCGCTGGTTCCGGCAAGAATAATAGAACCGTCTCTGTTTAATTTGATATCTGAAAGCCTTTCCTCTCGTTTTCTGGATTCTCCTTTCACGTGCTTTCTCCATTGCTCATTACCTTCTTCATTTAAGTAAAGCATCCAGAAAGTTTCATCATCGGAAGAGGTCCCTGAGGCTCTCGAAGGGCCCTCTGCCTGGGTATAACCTCCCAATAGAATTCCTTTTGTAAAGTCTTGGTTCTTGGCTCTTGAATCTTGGCTCTGAATAACACTCATTCCCATCAGAATATCACGGTTTCCAAAACTGAAGGATTTCTGCCAAACCTCTTCCCCTCTTTCATTCAAAGAAAGCAGCCAAAGATCTGTACCTTCTTCAATGCCAACTGTTTTATTTCCTGATCTTTCGGATCTGGATTCACCACCGATTAAGTAACCTGTTGATGTTAAGGCTAATGTTCTGATATGATCATCTCCTTTTCCTCCATAATTCTTTTCCCATTCTACTTTTCCGGTTTTGTCGAGCTTGACAATCCAGTAATCTCCTTCACCGAAGTTTTCGGAATTCTTTGAATAATTGATGTTTGATAAATGATCATTGATATTGGAAGACGCCCCATTTCTATTGGACTGCTTTACATCATTGATCATTGATCTTTTATCATTGATGCTTGTGGAACTTCTGGAATAAATCCCTAACAGTGCTCCTCCATCTTTCGTAGGAATTATTTTCTCGACTTCATCCAGACCCTTTCCACCAAGAATGGTTTCAGAAAGTACTTTTCCGTTTTTATCCAGTCTTGAAATCAAGACATCTTTTGAACCGTAACCATTAGTTCCCTGAGGCTCTCGAAGGGAACTTTGTCTGTTACCCGCCACAAAGAATCCCAGATCCGTCGTCTGAATAACAGATCTTGCTTCCTCATCAGAAGAGCTTCCCAAGGTTTTCTGCCACAGTTCATCTCCAAATTCATTGATTCTTACCAGCCAGATATCGGATCCTCCTTTTGAATCTTCTTTTTTATCTAATCCTTTTCCGGAATAAGAAGTTCCTGCCAGAAGAAATCCTCCTTCCTGAGTAGCCACAGAAGCCGACAAATAATCGTGGTTATTTCCGGAGAGGTATTTTTCCCATACCTGCTCGCCTTGCTGATTGAGTTTTATCAAATGAAAATCATAACCATTGTTTTGCTTCCCCGTTCCCTGAGGCTCTCGAAGGGAACCTGCCGAAGAACGAATAGAACTTCCGGAAATAAAATACTGCTGATCAATAGTAGTTGTAACCTGGCTTAGAAAATCCTGGGTAGAAGATTGGATATCTTTCTGCCACAATACTTCCTGGGCAGATAACCCAAGAACGGTGCATAAAGAGAACGCACCCAAGTAGAATTTCTTCATATTTTGTGTATTTAATATTAGTTTTAATAAAAGTTGTACAAATTTAACATTTTTTAACGACTCTTAAAATCTCCTTAACGAGATTTAATATGAATGATATCACATGACTGTACTTACACTTAATTCATATGATCATAAGGCAAAGCTAATACTCTATAACGACAGAACTTGTCGTATAAAATAAAAAAGAGCCGACCCCCGAAAGGATCAGCCCAAAACATTAACTGTTTATATTGATAGAATTATGATGTCTTATTTCCAGCCACCGCCTAAACTTTTGTAAATATCTACAACGGTGCTCAGCTGTTTCTGTTTCGCCTCAATCAGCTCCATTTTGGCATCCAGAGCATCTCTCTGATTCAGAAGAACCTCAAGATAATCTGCTCTTGAATTCCTGAACAACTGGTTCGCAATATCAATAGACTGATCCAGTGCTTTAGTTTCCTGCGATTTCATCTGATAATATTGGTCTATATTTTTAACTTTCGACATTAGATTCGCTACATCCAGATAAGCATGTAAAATGGTCTTGTCATACTCATACAACGATTGAATCTGCTTGGCATCGGCAGTCTGAAAGTTGGCTTTGATCGCACTTTTATTGATCAGCGGTCCGGCCAGTTCTCCTGCTAAATTATAAGCTATCGATTCCGGCATTTTAACCAAATAAGAGGGTTTAAAGGCTTCCAGCCCTAATGTTGCAGAAATTTCCAGTGACGGATAAAACTCCTTTCTGGCAGCCTGCACATCCAATTTTGCAGCTTTTAATTCTAATTCTGCCTGTTTGATATCAGGACGGTTGGCCAATAACTGGGAAGGTATTCCCGTGTAAACCGTCTGTGGCATCGTAGACATAAAGCTTTCCTTCGTTCTTACGATAGGCTGCGGATATCTTCCCAGAAGTGCATTGATCTGGTTTTCTTTTTCGGTGATATCCTGACGGATTGTATATTCCGCGGCTTTGGATTTCGCCAGTTCGGCTTCAAATTTTTTCACTGCCAGTTCCGTAGCTGCTGCTGCCTGTTTCTGAATCTTGGAAATTTCCAGAGCCCTTTCCTGCAGCTTGATATACTGCTGAATAATATCCAGCTGATTATCCAGTGCCAACAGTTCGTAATAATTATCTGCAACTTCTTCAATAAGGTTGGAAAGGACAAAGTTTTTGCCTTCCACGGTAGAAAGATAGTGAGCAACTGCCGCTTCTTTTTCGGTTCTCAGCTTTTTCCAGATATCAATTTCCCAGTTCGCCATCAGCCCTCCTTCGAAATTCCCAAGCGGATCCGGCATTTCTTTTCCGGGTTCTATTTCTGTAGTTGCATCACCGGCGCCTTCGCTGGTATAGCGTCCTGCTTTCTTAAGCCCGGCTCCTATTCCGGCAGAAACCGTTGGAGTCAGCTTTCCTTTTTTGGCTAAAACACCGCTTTTTGCAATTTCAATTTCCTGTAGCGTGATCAGCAGCTCCTGATTGTTTTTTAAAGCAGTCTCAATTAAGCTTACCAGATTCGGGTCTGTAAAAAACTGTCTCCACGGAGTTGTTCCGCTGTTTGCATTGGCATCCTGCTGCTCGTCCTGATTAAAATTCTGAGGCAGGTTTTCTTTTACTTCATCTTTTATAACGGTAGCCATCGGAGCTTTACAGCCTATAAGGCAAAGCGATAGAGCAATGGCTGCTATATATTTATTATAAATCTTCATGTTTGTCATCGTGTTGATAAGGTTCAGTTTGTTCTGTTAAAGGATTCTCCTCTTCATATCTTGCCAGTCTCGACTTCTCCGCAATCGTTCCGAAAATATAATACAGTCCCGGAATAATCATCAGTCCGAAAATAGTTCCTATCAGCATTCCTCCGGCTGCGGCAGTACCAATTGTTCGGTTACCTATAGCTCCCGGACCTGTTGCCATTACAAGTGGAATAAGACCAGCAACAAATGCGAAGGAAGTCATCAGAATCGGACGGAAACGGATGGCTGCCCCTTCGATAGCTGCTTGCGCTACAGGAATTCCCTCCTCTGCTTTCTTCTGTACGGCAAATTCAACGATCAATACGGCATTTTTACCCAACAGACCAATCAACATAACCATGGCCACCTGTGCATAGATGTTATTTTCCAGTCCTAATAATTTTAAGCATAAGAATGCACCGAAAATACCTGTTGGAAGGGATAAAATAACCGGCAGCGGCAAAATAAAGCTTTCATACTGAGCAGCAAGGATCAGATAGACAAATCCCAGACAAACCAGGAAAATAAATATGGCTTCATTTCCTCTGCTCACTTCATCTTTGGAAATACCTGCCCAGTCTATTCCGAAACCTCTCGGAAGTGTTTTGTCTGCCACTTCCTGAATGGCTTTAATGGCCTGTCCACTACTGTATCCCGGCGCGGGAGTTCCGCTCACCTCTGCAGAATTATACATATTATGTCTTGTAATCTCAGACAGTCCATATACTTTTTCCATTCTCATAAAATCTGAATAAGGAACCATCTGCTCTTTATCATTTTTTACATACAGTTTTAAAAGATCTGTAGGCAGTGCACGGTATTGAGGACCGGCCTGAACAATTACTTTATAAGGTCTGTCGAAACGGATGAAACTGGTTTCATAGTTGGAACCAATCAATGTAGACAGGTTATCCATGGCATTTTCTATCGTTACTCCTTTCTGCTCGGCAAGATCGTTGTCTATTTTAAGCATATACTGCGGGAAACTAGCAGAATAGAAGGTGAATGCAGAGCCCAGTTCCGGTCTCTTTTTCAGTTCTTTTACAAAATCATTACTTACCTGCTCCATTTTATGATAATCTCCACTTCCCGCTTTATCCAGCAGACGGAGTTCAAAACCTCCTGCAGCTCCATAACCTGGTATGGAAGGCGGCTGGAAGAATTCTATATTGGCACCGGGAATATTTTTGGCATTTTCTTCCAGTTTTTCAATAATCTCTGCGGCCGATTCTTTACGGTCTTCCCAGCTTTTAAGGTTAATCAGACAGGTTCCTGAATTGGATCCCGTACCTTCCGTCAGAATTTCATATCCTGCCAGTGAAGAAACCGACTGTACTCCATCAATATCTTCAGATTCTCTCAATAATTCTTTAGCAATCTGGTTGGTTCTTTCCAGAGTAGATCCCGGAGGTGTCTGAATAATCGCGTAAATCATTCCCTGATCTTCCGCCGGAATAAATCCTGAAGGAAGAGAGTTGCTCAGGAAAAAAGTACAGGCACAGAATGCCAGCAATAAAGGAAGTGTAATGGATTTTTTCTTAACGGTTTTGTTAAGCATTTTCTCATATCTTCCGGCTCCTTTCGTAAATAAATTATTGAATTTATCTAAGAAAATGGTAATCGGCGTTTTCTTTTTAGCTTTTCCGTGGTGATTTTTTAAGATCAAAGCACATAAAGCCGGAGTCAGTGTTAAAGCCACAACCCCCGAAAGAATAATGGCAGAGGCCATTGTAATGGAAAACTGACGGTAAAATACCCCAACCGGACCGGACATGAATGCAATCGGAATAAATACGGATGCCATTACCAACGTGATTGCAATAATTGCCCCGCTGATTTCGTGCATCGCTTCTTCCGTAGCTTTTAACGGAGAAAGTCCTTTTTCTTCCATCTTGGCATGAACGGCTTCAATAACCACAATCGCATCATCGACGACAACCCCGATGGCCATTACCAGTGCAAAGAGCGAGATCATGTTTAACGTAATTCCAAATGCGGACATGACGGCAAATGTACCTACCAGTGAAACGGGAACCGCCAAAGCCGGAATCAGTGTTGAACGCCAGTCTCCAAGAAAGAGGAACACCACGATTGCTACCAGAATAAAGGCTTCAAATAAGGTATGAATAACCTTTTCCATAGACGCATCAAGGAATCTGGAAACGTCGTAACTGATGTCGTAATGCATTCCTTTCGGGAAGTTATTTTTCTCCAGATCCTTCATCAAGGCTTTAACATTCTTGATAACGTCGCTGGCATTGGAACCGTAAGACTGCTTTACGGTAATCGCGGCAGAAGGTTTTCCGTTCAGGGTAGAATAGATATCATACATGGAAGAACCGAATTCTATATCAGCAACATCTTTCAATCTTACAAATTCGCCCCCCGGTTTTGCTTTCAGAATGATATTTCCGTAGTCTTTTTCATTATTGAAACGTCCTGAATACTTCAGGATATATTCGAAGGACTGGGAGCGTTTTCCTGAACTTTCCCCTGTTTTTCCCGGGGAAGCTTCCAAACTCTGCTTATTCAGAGATTCCATCACTTCGTCTGCGGAAATGCTGTAGGCGGTAAGCCTGTCCGGTTTCAGCCAGATACGCATCGCATATTCACGGGTTCCGAGGATATCTGCAAAACCTACTCCACTCACCCTTCTCAATTCGGACATCACATTGATATCGGCATAATTGAAGAGGAATTTCTGGTCTGCTTTAGGATCGTCGCTGTACAGGTTAATGTACATCAACATGTTAGGTTCTTCACGGGTAATTTTCACTCCTTCACGCACTACCAGAGGCGGGAGTTTATTTACTACTGAAGATACACGGTTCTGAACGTTTACCGCGGCAACATTGGGATCTGTTCCCAGGTCAAATACAACCTGAATGGAAGCTTCACCATCGTTACCCGCATCGGAGGTCATATATTTCATACCGGGAACGCCGTTCAAACCTCTTTCGAGGGGAATAACTACTGATTTGATCAGCAATTCGTTGTTGGCTCCCGGATATTCTGCGGTGATATTTACTTTAGGAGGTGAAATGGAGGGAAACTGAGTCACCGGAAGTTTTACCAGCGACAGGACTCCCATAAATACAATGATCAGTGAGATCACAATAGACAGAACAGGTCTGCGGATGAATTTCTTAAACATACTGCTTCGTTTTAAGAGTAGACTACTCTGCTTTTAGTTTCAATGACTGAAGAACTTTTTTAGGATCCTGGAATTTGGTCTGTATTTTCTGGTCATCTTTCACCTTCTGTACTCCTTCTAAAAGAATCTTATCTCCTTCCGCAAGGCCTGAACCTACTACATAAAGGTCGGGCAATTCATAAGCTACTTTTATATTTCTGGATTTTGCCATTCCTTTTTTATCAATAATAAATACGTATTTCTGATCCTGAATTTCATACGTTGCTTTCTGAGGGATGATGAGTGCATTGTGAACAGGCAAAGTCATCTGTACTTTTCCGGTTTCTCCGTTTCTCAGCAGTTTATCCGGGTTTGGAAATTTTGCTCTGAACGCAATATTTCCTGTTTCATTATCAAATTCTCCTTCTATGGTCTGAATCTCTCCTTTTTGGGGAAGCATTTCTCCGTTGGCCATAATCAGGGATACCAGTTTACTTCCTCTGTCGGCAGCATGGGTCTGGTAAGTAATGTATTCCGGTTCTGAAACGTTGAAATAACTGTAAACATTGGTATTATCCGACAAAGAGGTCAGCAAATCTCCTTCGTCCACAAGGCTTCCCAATTTCAGCGGAATCCTGTTGATCACCCCGGAAAACGGAGCTTTAATGTCTGTAAAAGATAAATGAATCTGGGCCAGCTTCATTTCTGCATTGGCAGCGTCCAGCTTGGCTTTTGCCATTGCTCTTTCATTTTTGGAAACAATATTGTTACTGGCAAGCGTACTGGCATTTCTCAATTCTATGGCAGCCTGCTCCACTTCTGCTTTGGCTTTTAATAATTCAGCCTGATAAAGCTGGGGCATAATTCTGAACAGGGTCTGTCCTGCCTGCACATACTGGCCTTCATCTACATAAATTTTTTCAAGAAATCCTTTTTCCTGCGCGCGGACTTCAATGTTTTTGACAGACTGAATCTGAGCTACATATTCCTTGTTGATTACCGTATCCATTTTCACTGGACTGGTAACGGGATAAATGGCAGCTTCTTCTTTTTCTTGCTTTTTCTGACTGCAGCCAACCGCCAATAAAAGCGTGCTGAGTGCAATGCCTGAGGCAACTCTTTTGATCATAATTCTAGAGTTTAATATAAATCGTTAATGTTTTGAATGGAAATAAAACGGTAATGGAAATCCTGCGGTGTAATGATTACCGGACATAGACAACGCAGTGTATTTTCCGCTCATAGAGGAACAGAAAACAGATCACGAAAATGAAATTTTAAATTCTGATAGAACGGATCAGAATGAAAGTTTTAACATTGGAATACAGCGAAAGAAAACCATGAATTCCCGGTTTTCTGCTTTTAAAGGAGTGAAGCCTAAAAATGTAGACAAGACTGAATACACTGGCAAATACAGCCATAAACTGTAGAGTATCAGACAACTGAAAGTTATCTTCAGTGAGTTCAAAGGTGGTATTGTCAAAATTATCAGCCATCTGCTGTACCGAGAGTTTTTCAAAAGTCTGGTTCAGGCGGTTGGCTTTTTTAGGCATATGGTGAGAAACCTGACCGGAATAATCATTGTTGAGTGTTTTGACATTGAGCCTGCTTTCTACCACAAAGAGCAGAAAAAGGGCGGTCAAAAAATATACTATATAGTTTCTCATTTCGAAGTCGCAAATGTACACTTAGAAAGACATACGCTCATAGTAGATTAACAAAATTTAACGCTTCTTTAAATTAACTGAATAAAGAAATAATGCATTCATTTTCTTGTGGATTACCATTTTATATCACCCTAATTCGACAATAATAAGTATAAATACCATTTAAAATTGTTTTATGGCAAATTTCAAACATGAAATAAAACCGGGTAAAGAAAAGACCCTACTCTGTAATAAAAAAAATGCTTTGGTTTGAATTCAATTTTATTTGTTAATTTTTTTAACCTGAATTGTGGATTATGAATCTATTAAATGACTGATTTTTAAAATGCTTTTATTTATCGCAAGGATAGACAAAGTTTTTTTTACTTTTCTGATTTTTTTAAAGATAAACAAAGCCACTTCGTTTATTAAAGTAATACAAGATAGGGTTTGCATTCATTAATTTTACGTGTGGGATGATATTAAAATCTGAAGTATTAAATCTTTTTGGGTGAGTACGGCTACTCAGTTTTTTATAATAATGAATAAGTCTGTGAGTTTTTTTCTATTTCAATTGCATATTATCTGTCATGGATTGATTGGGCCAAAGCGTAAGATAGTGTCTGTTATTATAAGCCATGAGGGTTTCCTGTTGTTTTTTCAGGAAAATGATAAAATTTTAAACTCTCAACAGTATGATTTAAATCATTTTTTACTGTGTATCAGCATTATATAATTTTTAATAATTTTGCACCAAATTAAAAACAACAAATGTAATCATGAAAAAAAATGTACTTTTTTATTCTTAAAACCGATTGTTTAAAGCAATATTCTGCGGTTATCAGCTCTGCTGATCTTTAATGAGTTTCCCTTCTTTATCATTCAAATGAAAGTTTTGTAAAGAAATTGTAATGCTCAACTGGTAGAAAAACAAGATTAATTTATGTAAAATTAACATATATTCATTAAAAATATTCGTAATTTTATATAACATTAACATATTTATTTCATGAAACCTATCCAAATCACTTATCACTATGAAAAAATTATTCACATCGGTTCTTATTGGGCTGGCCATCCTTTCCTCAACAGCGTGTAAACATCCCGGCAAAGAAGCAGAAACCATTGCCGAATCTGCACCTGAACACAAAGATGAGATCTCTAAAGATGTTTTTACCGACAGTTATGGGGAAAAAATTGAAGTGACCATCAACCACACAAAAAGTACAGCTACCATTCACCTGGAAGGCAAAACTTATGAACTCAAGAAAAGCGATGCTCTTCCTGAATACACAGCAAGTAACGAAGAATATCAGTATTCCGATATTAAAGGAAATATCACTTTACTGAAAAAAAACGTAGATATGGTACTTTTCCATGCAAAACGTGAAAAAGGTTCCGGTTCTGCAAAAATGGCTTCTTACTAATATAACCTGAGCTCAGGATAAGAAATTAAGATTGGAAGATGGAGGATGGAAGTTACTATTGGACGGTAAGTATTTAACAATTTTACATGTATTGAAGTCGTTTTAAAAATATAATAAAAACACCTTGTATTTATATCTTTGAACTTCAAGAACTTCCCTCTTCGAGCTTCTGACTTCCTTACATCATGATAAAAACTGAAATGTCTTATCCCTAACAGGTTAATATAGGAACTATAACAATATTAAAAACCACACACAAAATCACCATGAAAAACTTATATCTTTATCTATCGGCTATGATGATGCTGGTATTTCTGACAGCCTGTAAAACGCCGGCCGCTCAGAAAACGACTGATATTACCGGTAAAACCTGGAAACTTACGGAACTGAACGGAAAGCCCATCCAACTTAAAAGTCCTAAAAACAATCCTTATTTCAAACTGAATACGGAAGGCATGAGATATGAAGGCCATGCGGGCTGCAACGGTGTTGGAGGAACTTATGAAATCAAGCCTGATGTCATGAGAATCAAATTCAACCAGGGAATGTCTACCATGATGGCCTGCGAGGATCTTGAAACAGAACAGCTTTTCACAAAAGCTTTACTTGCTGCAGATAATTATTCCGTTAATGGAAATACATTGACTTTAAATAAGGCGCGAATGGCTCCTTTGGCGAAATTTGTTCTTCAACCGTAGTTGAGGGAAAAGACGAAAAAAGTAAAAAAGCTGAGGAGGCGGAAGGGCTGAGAAGGCAAAGAAGGTGAATAGGTAGATAAAAAATTGACTGTTTTACTTTTTTTGCCATTTTACCGTTTCGCCTGTGGGCTTATTATGAGGATTTTTTATAGAGCATATAGCAGATCAGTAGGCTTATATTGACCAGAACAGCAAACGCATTGGACACAATAATAGGCAGCTCATCTTTCATAAAGCCATACCATACCCACAACGAAAGCCCTGAAATAAGGACCAGAAGCATTACCAGAGAAATTTCATCAACATTTTTTTCTCTGATAACTTTAATCAGCTGAGGGATCATGGAGATGGAAGTAAGAATTCCGGCTATTATACCCAGGGTATTTTCATTCATAGTTTCAATTCTCTTCTGAAGATAAGAATTTTCAGGGAATATCTGTGAAAGATGGAAGGCGGAGGCCGGAAGAGGGAGGATATGGAAGGCGTTAAAACAATTTCGATTATTCTCATGTTCTTTACTGCAACTTCAGCCCATTGATATCCTGGCAGCACCTTTTGACTTCCTCTTCCAGCATCAATTCTTATTTAAACCTTTCGGCAGAGACTTCTTCATGCAAAGGGATATCCTCTTCTATAAACTGGTACAGGCTTTTTGAAAAGTAGCAGCCATTGAGAATTCCCCGCGCTCCCAAACCGTTGAAAACATAGAGATTTTTAAATGACGCATGCCTTCCTATAATAGGTCTTCTGTCTTTTACGGTAGGTCTGAAACCAAAATTTACTTCTTCCACTTCAAAATCATGGGGATAAATTTCAGATAGGCCATTGACAAGTTGGGTTACGGCAGATTCATCTACATGATGGTGAAGCTGCTCCCGGTCATAGGTTCCGCCATAGAAATAGAGTCCGTTATCTGTCGGGAACAAGAAATGTTTCTTTTTAATGGTGACATCTTCCGGAATCGCATGGGAAAGTTTTACTTTAATATGATGTCCTTTATTGGGATTTACAGCAATGTCTGAGAAGAAAGGATTTTCCGTCACGCCCATTCCCTCACAGAATACTGCATTTTTAAACTGAAGATCTTTATAAGTCCCCGAAGAAGCATCCAATTTTGTATAATCGAACTTTTCTTTAATGAGGAATGCATTTTTTTCTAAAAAATCAAATAGATCCACGAAAAATCCACTCACCTGGAGCCTGGCAGACTGATTGACCTTTCCTGTGAGAAAGTTGTTTTTTACTACCTCTAAATGATCGAATTTTTTGTCAAGAAATCCGGAAAGTTCATCATTCTCTGATTTTTTCAGCCAGAGTTTCTGTTCGTTTTCATCATGAAAAATTCTATGGATAGGGGAATCAATAAGATAATTTTTTCCGGTATAGGATTTTATCTCAGTTAATGTCTTCTTCAGGAAATCGATCTGTTCCTGTGCTTTCCAGAATGTAGTAAATTTCTTAAGTACCACAGGGTTAATAATTCCTGCAGAAACCTGTGAGGCACTTTTTCTGCCTTCCGAAAACAATACAAAAGATTTGTTGTTTCTGATTAACTGGTGAGCGAAAAACATGCCTGCATAGCCGTCTCCAACGATGATATAGTCTATCTGTTTCATAATAAAAAAAACCTGAGTAAAAATACTCAGGTTTTATATAAATATCAAGTGAAATCTTAGTAATTCCACATGTCATTCTCCATACTAAGGATCTGACTTTTGATTCTTTCACTTTCTTCCATCTGATCGTCAGCATCTTTAGGGATGTAATCTTTGATGGTACCATCACCTAAACCGCTTGATGATTTGTAAATCACTGAAGAGAATCTTCTCGCATTGATTACATCATCGAAAGACAGATCGGCAGATGAGTTCTTTCTGTTATAAACAAAATTGTTTGCTAATACGTCTCTTGCATTTGGATAGAAGATCCAGAACAGGTCAATAAGCTCATCGTTACTTGCAATTGGCTTACCATCTGGTCCGATAACTCCCTGTACGGCAGGATCCGGTCCCATAGCAGCAATCCCAAGAGGTCTGTACTTCATTTGTCCGTCTCTCTTATCGATAAACCACATACCCATGATTTTAAGAACTTTTACTTTTTCAGTAGTAGTCTTGAAAACGTCAGTATATTCTTTTTTCTCCTGATCTGTTAATTGTCTTCCGGAGTTAAGGATATCAATAGCAGCATCGTTGATGATTACTTTTTCAAGTCTTTTCTGAATACCTTCCGGAGAAAGTTTTACTGTAAAGTTTTCATCATCATAAACCTGATCGATCTTTCCACTTAATGCAGCATCTAACAATAACTGATACAGTGATCTTGTAGGTGTAGCAAGAAGTCCGTCCGGATTGTCATAGTAGAAAGGCTGGTTGATCTTGTCATTCATATCAATGATCTCCCATACAAACATACTTTTAAGGATATCTTTATCTTCTACAAACCCATATTCAAGAGGCTTTACTGTTTTATCAATAATAGTATCACCAACTTTTTGTTTGTTTTCCTCTCTCATCTGTCTGAACTCTTCCGGAGAAGCTGCGTTCAGAATAGTCTGGGAAAAAGCAAATCCCGAAACTAATACTAAAAGGGTGCTAATATATTTTTTCATAATAAATTACAATTTTAGTCCTATGGAATATTAATGATTATAGGAGTAATGTTTTTAATTACTTGGCCATCCAGTCCTTGAGCAGTAACTTTAATATCAAAGATAGAAACTACGTCTCCAGATCTAAGGTTTTTCACTAATCCAGCGGCATCATTCAATGAATTTCCGTGAACTAACAGTGCTGCTCTTCCAGGTACTCTTACCATAAACTGAGTTACAGTAAACGAAACTGGGAAGTCAAAGTCAGGAATTGCTGCCTGTACCGTCTGATTCGGGATCGAAGTCGGAGGCATTGCTACAATACTCTGTCCTCTGATTTGTCCTTGTGGCGGTGGTACATTCTTAATTCTATATTCAAATACCTGAGATACAGATTTTCCGTAAGGGTCTATACCTGATAATGTCAACTTAACTGTATTACCAGTAGTAGGTTTTACAATCCATTTTCCTGGGCCTGTATTTCTTACAGAAGCTCCCGGAGCAGATAATGAAAGTTTAGAATTGTCAGCACCTAAGATTGATCCTGAAACAGGGTTCTCAAGTCCTCTATACATTACATTCATTTTGTCTGCAGAAAGTAATAATCCTTTTTCAAGCTTCACTTCTCTTGGTCCTGCAATTACGTTATACGTGTGCGTCCACGGGAAACTTTGAGGTTTTCCTGAAGCATCAGTTAAAGTAATTGTTCCTCCCAATTTGTGCTCTCCGATACCAGAACCTGAAATAGAAGTAATTCCTTTTCCATTTTCTACTCTTCCTACACCCGTGATGCTGATTTTATTACTGTTAGAGTAAGTACCCAACATTACTTTTACTTCAGCCTGTTTTCCTGCCTGGATATCTACCGGACCAGAAACAATTGGCTCATAGCTAGAGAATTTGATACTTGCATCTACTTTTTCCTGAAGTAACAATGCCAATGCATCAGACTGTACGTTTCTTGCATCATTCTGAATAATCTCCAAATTAGAGATCGCAGCAATCAGAGGCTGATGATAGAATTTATTCTGAAACCAAGTCTTATCGTTCGGAGATTTTCCTTTTGGATATTCAGCAATCAGAGATTTGTTGGCTCTGTCTACTAAATCTTTCAACTGAGGATTGTTTCCGAAAGTTGCATTGATATAATTTCTTACATCGTCAATTTTAGCTTTTAAATCCAAAGCTCCTTTTGAAGGTGAATTTTCATCTCCTTCTTTGAAGAAATACTCTGTCGTTGCTTCATTGTTGTTCAATGCTGCAAAATTTTCGCTTACATCAATATCTTTTCCAGTCTTTGGGTCTTTATCATGAAACTCTGACTGTTTTTTCAAAGCATTTTTTATCTCCTGAGCAGAAGATACCAATCCGTCAATTTTACCTTTTAAAACTTTATAGTTTTCCCAAGGCTGTGCGTAAGTATCCGGAACCTGCAAAGCTTTTGCTTCCAATGTTTTTTCAAAAATCTTTTCGTTCTTTTTCTCCGTTAAGGTTCTTGTTTCATTCAAAGCTCTGGTAGAGTCATAGTATGATCTGATGATTTCTGCATCAATATTTAGGGCCATCATCGCGATGAACACCAAATACATCAGGTTGATCATCTTCTGACGAGGTGTCTGTTTTCCTTGTGCCATTCTCTTTTCTTTTAGTTTTTGATTAAGTAGTTAATTAGAAATGGTTAGGAATTAAGACTTCATAGCAGTAAGCATACCACCATAAACTCTATTTAAACTGTTAAGATTAGTTGTTAAACCTTGTAACTCTTGATTGAATTTTTCAGAATGTTCTGCAGACTTCTGCATATCTGCCACATATTTGTTGGCAAATTCAGATTGTCTTTTACCGCTTTCAAGCTGCATAGCATATAAAGCATTCATACTTTCCATATGCTGAGCCGCTTTGTTAAGCTGATCGTTATATTTATGAGTAGAAGCAGATACGTCAACGGTTTGGTTGATCTGGTCTACAGAGTTGGAAAACTTGTCGATACCAGTTCTTAATCTGTCAAATAACTGAACGTCCAGTTTTGCATCCTGAAGCATTTTGTCTAATTTATTTGAAAGAGAATTTTCTAGTTCTGCAAACTGCTGTGCATTGTTTTTAGATGACACATTAGAATGTAAAGGGTTTGGGTTTGCATGTTTGTCTAATAGTTCAGGATAAACATTTTCCCATGCATAAGACTCTTCCGATTTAGGAGGGTCGAATGCGAAAATGATAAAGATAATAGCCTCCGTAATAAGTCCCACTGTAAGAGCGATATTACCGTTAATTGGCCCCAAGGTAATGTGAGTAATTTTAAGCCAAGCTCCAAGAATTACAATTGCAGCACCGAATGAATAAAAGAAATTCATCCAAGCATCTTTAGTCTTAAACATATTAAGTTAGTTTTTTTAATGTTAAATAAAATTGTTATTGAAAAATAATAGTCTGGTTAATTATCTGTTAACTCTTCTTGGCTTAACAGCTGCTTCAGGAATATCCTGTACAGTTCTGAATCCGATATAGCTTCTTGCAGAATCTTTTCTTTCCCAATCTCTTGCACCTGTCATCAGGGCATATCCTATATCTTTCCAAGATCCACCTCTTACCGACTTCTTCGTATCCTTTTTATCTTTTGTAGAAGGATTTAAGGTAGAAGAGAACCCGTAAGAAGAGTTGTTATACGCAGATTCTGTCCATTCAGAAACGTTTCCAGCCATATCAAATAACCCAAATCCATTTTTCTTAAATTTCTTTACTGGAGCTGTATATGTATAAGTACCTTTTTTCTCGTCTTCCATGTAGTTACCCCTTTTAGGTTTGAAGTTGGCTAAGTAGCAACCTCTGTCGTCCATTAAATATGGACCACCCCAAGGGTAAGTAGCATTCTGCATTCCGCCTCTTGCTGCATATTCCCACTCGATTTCTGTAGGAAGACGGAACTGCAATGGTCTTTGTTTTTTTCTTTTTAAGCTTTCGTTGTAATCTGTTTTCAGTTTAGATCTGAAGTTACAGTAAGCTCTTGCCTGATCCCAGGTTACCCCAACAACAGGATAATCTTTATAGGCTTTGTGCCAGAAATACTGTTCGAACAATGGTTCGTTGTAAGCGAAGTGGAAATCGTTTACCCAAACCGTAGTATCCGGATAGATGGCAATGCTTGAACTCTTAAGGTAGTTGGCACCTCTTTCGTTCTCAGCAAGTGCAGCATCCATATCTCCCCACTGGTAGTTGTATTTTAATTTACTAACGTCTAAAATTCTTTCGTTTCCGATTCTTGAAGAAGCCGGAAGATACATAGATTCCAGAACTTCCGCATATTCTACATCAGGATACTTTCCGGTAGTCCAATGCAATGGGATTTTCCAGTCTAATCTTTTGCTGGCATCATAACTTCCGTCTTCTCTTCCTCCCTGGCCTTCTAAATATTCTTGATAAGGTGTTAAATTTTCTTCTTTTTTAGCAAGGTATGCATAATCTCCTATGCTTGCTCCTCTACGTCCGCCTTCTTCACCACCTTCTCCGGCAGCTTCGGCTAATAGAGTTCTAGCAATAGAATCTCTTACATAATTGATAAATACCCTGTATTCTGCATTAGTAGTTTCCGCTTCATCCATGAAGAAAGAGGAGACTGTAACAGTTTTTAACGAAGCTTTTTCAGGAGTATTTGTTGGATCCTGGTCTGCTAAACCAGCAACAAATGAACCTGCCGGAATACCGACCATTCCATATGGTCTTTCCGCAACAAATGATTTCGTTTTTTCTCTTGGTATCAATTCTCCTTTTGTTCCAGGCTTCCCTACAGAAGAACTGCCACCACCTGAACAAGATACTGATGCTACCGACGCAGACAATAATAAAAGAAATATCCTTTTCATGTTAATTTTTATAATTAAGCCGTAAATATATAATTTTTTTAAGAAACTTTTAAGATTTTTTTTGAAATAACGGAAGAAATCTAAATTTATTTTATTTACAACTGTTTTTTATTCCACGGTTACTGATTTTGCCAGGTTTCTAGGCTGGTCTACATTGGCTCCTCGGTACACAGCAATGTAGTATGCAAGCAGTTGTAAAGGCACTGATGCAACGATTGGAGAGAAACATTCTGAAGTCTCAGGAATTTCAATCACATAATCTGCCATTGAACTTACCTGCTGATCTCCTTTATTAACTACCGCAATCACTTTTCCTTTTCTGGCCTTAATTTCCTGAACATTACTCACAATCTTATCATAATGTCCTTTTTTAGGAGCAATAATAACGATTGGCATATTCTCATCAATAAGGGCAATAGGACCGTGCTTCATTTCCGCCGCAGGATATCCTTCAGCATGAATATAAGAGATCTCTTTCAGTTTTAAAGCTCCTTCAAGCGCTGCAGGATAATTGTATCCTCTTCCTAAATAAAGGAAGTTCGTAGCACTTACAAAGTCTTTTGCAATGTTCTGAGTAAGCTCGTGAGTTGTATTTAAAACTTCTTCAATTTTTTTAGGGATAGCATCCAGCTCAGCAATTAAGCTCATGAATTCTGCATTTCCTAAATTACCGTTGTGTTTTCCTAATTTAAAGGCAATTAAAGTAAGAATCGTAAGCTGTGCTGTAAATGCTTTAGTAGAAGCCACACCAATCTCCGGACCGGCATGGGTATATGAACCTGCATCTGTAATTCTTGCAATGGAAGAATCTACCACATTACAGATCCCATAAATAAATGCTCCTTTTTCTTTCGCCAATTTCAATGCAGCCATTGTATCTGCCGTTTCTCCGGATTGAGAAATTGCAATCACCACATCTTTATCTGTAATAATAGGATTTCTGTATCTGAATTCTGATGCATATTCTACTTCTACAGGAATTCTTGCATATTCTTCAATAAGATATTCTCCGATAAGACCGGCATGCCATGATGTTCCGCAAGCAATGATGATAATTCTGTTGGCATTCTTAAATTTCTCTACATGATCCCAGATTCCTGCCATTTTGATTACTCCTTCGTCTACAAGAAGCCTTCCTCTCATGGTATCGTGGATAGATTTTGGCTGTTCAAAGATTTCTTTAAGCATAAAATGCTCATACCCTCCTTTTTCAATCTGCTCCAGACTTAATTTAAGTTCCTGAATTTCAGGCTCTATTTTAGAGTTATCGTTGATCGTTCTGATATCTACTCCATTTTCCAATGAAATAGTGGCCATATGACCTTCTTCAAGATAGATGGCTTCTTTGGTAAATTCTACGAAAGGAGATGCATCGGAAGCAATAAAATATTCTTTATCTCCCAATCCGATAGCCAGAGGAGAACCCAGTCTTGCTACAACCAGCAAACCAGGATAATCTTCGTGAAGTACTGTAATAGCATAGGCTCCGTATACTTCATTCAAAGCATATCTTACTGCTGTAGGGAAATCTGTTTCAGAATTCAGATCCATAAAGTACTGGATAAGGTTCACCAATACTTCTGTATCTGTTTCGGATTTGAATGTAAATCCTTTTTCCGTAAGCATCGTTTTGATGGTATCATAGTTTTCTATAATTCCATTATGTACAAGGGCAATCTTTTCGTTATTTGACAAATGCGGGTGTGAGTTTCTATCACTCGGAACTCCGTGAGTAGCCCAACGTGTGTGTCCCATCCCTATTTTGGCTGTTCCTTTCAGTTGTTCTGAAATTTTAACCAAATCATCTACTTTACCTTTTGTTTTTTCTACTTCAAATTTTTTATCTGAACTTTCTAAAACAATTCCGGCACTGTCATACCCTCTATATTCTAATCTTCTAAGACCGTTGATTACAATTTCATACGCATCTTGAAATCCTGTATATCCTACAATTCCGCACATATTTTATCTAGTGTTTTTTTTATTTTTTAATCCCGTGAACTACTTTTAACTGAATTCTGTTAGGATTTGTTTTATCGAATGATCCTACAAAAACATTTCTTTCTGTTGCAAATGCTCTCGTAGTAAATCTATATCCTGCCAATGTATTGTTTGTAGTAGGAACAAACTGACCCGGATTAATAATGATGGTATTATTGGCTGCTGTTCCTTCTACAATATCTTTTACCGTTTTGGTAACAGTGAAATCATAATAGCTTAAATCCTCAGCGGACTTTATCCATGGGAATCCTGCAGTCTGTTCTGCTGTAAAGCCTGAAACCTCTAATAAATTGGTCGCCGTATTTAGCGTGTAAGGAGAAATGGTAAGATTACTCGCAGTTTTTCTGTAATTGTTATTCCAGCTGGAAAGATCTGTATAGATTCTGATTTTAGCGCTGATGATAGCTTCTTTCTTCTCATTGTATAACTTTTTAAGATCAATGATGGTCTGCTCAGGAATTTTCACAGCTATAGAAGGTCCTCCCATCCCCTGAGTATAAAGTTTATCATCTCCATCCGTTGTATTGATATTTGAAGAAGCAGTTTTCCAGGCAGAATTAGTTCTGTCATAAGCATACTGGCCGATACGCTGGTTACCTATTCCCCCACTCATTAAAAGTTTAAAGGTACTTTGAGGTCTTGTAATGGTTCCGTTATCATTCTTCTCATTGGTATAATACATAACGATCTCCATGGTATCCGGAGAGAACTGAAGAAGATATCCATCTGTTTCATCCACAGAAAGTCTGATTCCGTTGAAGTATCTCGTAAAGTTTGCCGCATCCATAAGTTCGGGCTTTTTATTTTTATCAAGAATTTTCGTCTGGAAAAAGTCTTTATCTAAACGGATTCTGAAACTTGGGTCTGATGTAAACACAGATGAGTTGTCAGATTTCTTGGTAATGGTTACCGCTCTTACTTTTCCGTTAAATACAGAAGCACCCAAAGCTGCTCCCGTGCTTACAACCACATTGGATCTTTTGAAAGCATCCGAATTTCCGTCCAGGAATGTTGTAATTTCATCTACTTTTACATTTAGAAGCGTATGGCTACCACCGGCTCCAAGTTTTAGTTTACCATATTTTGTAAAATAAGAAACCGGATACGTTTTGATATCTGTAGACACAGGAACATTGTCTGTACCTATCATAATACTTTCGTCTTTTGCTCCCGGTGCACTTACTGAATCTGTTACTGCAACAGGTTTCATCACCAGCACTACAGAGTCCATCTTTGGAGCTGTTCCGAAATCAAAATTATCTGTAGACATTCTCAGCTGGGTAAGGAAAGAGGCTTTCTGCATTCCAAACTGTCCTTCATTGAAAGCTCCTATAACAGCTGTACTGGTTGATACTCCCGATGTATTAATCAGACTAACTAATCTACCCGCATCACTTCGGATCGTATCATTATTGTTAATATTATAAGCGATAAGTTCATGTGAGGAAATATTTCCTTCAGCAGCATCACCAAGAAAAAGCTGCTCTCCCAGCGAATCCACATCCGGTTCGCAGTTATAAAGAAGAGTACTTCCGAAAACCGCCATAAAGAGAATGGCTAAGGTCCTTTTAACAGTATGAGTCATTAAAAATGTGATTTTAATAAAGTTGGTTTATAGAATCTACGTCTACGTATTCTGATTTTGGAGTTGTTGTTTCCTTGAATCCTTTATCAAGGTCTTCATCTAAAAACTCATCTCCTTTCACTACCATGTCTACGTAATTCATACTTTCAACAACGAAACTTTTGATCGTTGGATTATCTAACGCTTTTAATCCTGAAATATTATCGAATGCCAGTTTTTCAGCAATATTCTTATCCAGGTCTGCATCTTTCTCGTTGTATAAAGAAAGTACAATCTTGGCGTCTTTAAAGTAAGTATCAGATTCGTAATAGGTTTTAAGGTAAATTGGAACAAAAGAAGACATCCATCCGTTTAAATGGATCACATCCGGAACCCAGTTCAGCTTTTTGATGGTTTCAATAACCCCTCTGGCAAAGAAAATAGCTCTTTCATCATTATCATCAAAAGGGTTCCCTTCATCATCCACGTAGTACTGTTTTCTTTTGAAGTATTCTTCATTGTCGATAAAGTAAACCTGAAGTCTTTCTCCCGGAAGAGAAGCTACTTTAATGATTAAAGGCTGGTCCAGGTCATTGATAATAATATTCATTCCTGAAAGACGGATCACTTCGTGAAGCTGGAATTTTCTCTCACTTATTTGTCCAAATCTTGGCATAAAAACTCTTACATCATTGCCTTCATTGTGCATCTTAAGTGCCATTTTGTTTACCACTGCAGCCATATTTGTATCTTCCTGATATGGATACATCTCTGTAGTAATGTACAGTATTTTTTGATTCGGCATAAATTTCTATCTATATTTTTGTAAAAATGCTTTAATGTGCAAAATTACAAAAAAACATCCAACATTATTTTAATTAACATTATTTTACGATAATTCCTATTTTCAAATTATTAAAAACTCATATAATTTTATGATATTTTTAGTATTTTTGAATTAGTATTAAAATAAACAATGGAAATTATAAAAAATAAGAAAACCCTTCAGGATTTCATTGAAAGACAGAAAGAAATGGGGAAAAAGATAGGCTTTGCCCCTACTATGGGAGCACTGCACAACGGCCATCTTGCCCTGTATGAAGAAGCCAGAAAAGATAATGACCTGGTAATTTCTTCAATTTTTGTAAATCCGACCCAATTCAACAACCCTGAAGACCTGAAAAAGTATCCCAGAGATATCAACCGTGATATTCTTATCCTGAAAAACTCAGGACTGGTAGATGCAGTATACATTCCTGAAGTGGCAGATATCTATCCTGAAAAGACAGAAAGCCAGCATTATGATTTTGACGGACTGGAAAATGAAATGGAAGGAAAATTCAGACCGGGACATTTTGACGGGGTAGGAACTGTGGTAGAAGAACTTTTCAGACAGGTTAAACCTGACAATGCTTATTTTGGTGAAAAAGATTTCCAACAGCTAGCCATCATCAAAAAAATGGTTGAAAAAAAACAGCTTCCGGTAAAGGTAATCGGCGTTCCTATTTACAGAGCAGAAAACGGTCTGGCACTAAGCTCAAGAAATCAAAGACTCCATGAAGACAGAAAAGAAGCTGCAAAAGTTATTTACAACACCCTAAATAAAGTAAACGATTGGTTCCGCACGGTTACCATTCCTGAAATAAAGGAAAGAGTAACAGATATTTTCGATCACGAACAGGGAATGAAGCTGGAATACTTCCTGATTGCCGATGAAGACACCCTGAAAGAAACCGATTTCTTTTACAAAGACAGAAAATACCGCGCATTTATTGTGGTTGTGGTAGATGGTGTAAGATTAATTGACAATATGCATCTGGATTAGTACGGAATGTACTCCAACAATGCATCCGCATAATTTATAAAAGAAGCTCTGGTCTTATGGATCAGAGCTTTTTCTTTGGCCATACACAAAACTTGCGGAGTAGTTAAAGTCTGGTTATTTAAAGCAAAGAAAATTATTATAGTGTTTATAAAGGAGAGCAAAGAGGGAATCAACTTCATTGATTTTGATGAAGAGTGTACTGACTTTCACTTCTATTCATCTGCTTTATCCTCATAATCCGCGAGTGCAATGAGCAATTAATTTTTGTTCAGTCCACAATCTCTGAGCCTGATGCGGCTTTACTTTTACAGGTTGAAGTATATATCAAAAAAAAATCAAAGGTCTCTTGAGGAAACCTTTGATACACCAAATCACAAAATATTAATATGAAAAAAATTTACTTTTCAGTAAACTTGTGACCCGGCTGGGATTCGAACCCAGGACCCATACATTAAAAGTGTATTGCTCTACCAGCTGAGCTACCGAGTCGGTCACTTT
>NZ_LFND01000005.1 GCF_001045465.1 Chryseobacterium angstadtii | reverse complement strand
ACTTCGGTAAATTTTCCTATCAGCTCAATGTTTTTTCCGGAAACTTTATACTCCGTAGGAATTCCTGTATCTTCCGGAAGATCTTTGGAATAAATATGCCAGCCGCTTTCCATGGTTGCATTTAAAACAGCCTCGTATTGATTGTTCCCCAAATCGTTGATGGTAAACTTAAACTTGACAGGATTTTTAATCTGCGCATTCATTCCTGCTGCTAGAAACAGCAACACTACTAAAAACCAGTTTCTAAATTTCATTTCTTTATTTTTTAAGACTTCGGCAGATTTCATCATTTTATAATTACTATATCTTGCTTTTAGCCAATCCATTTTTGATTAATTAATAAAGCAAACCTAAAAAAGTTCTATAACGTAAATTGTTAATCGAGAATTAACTAGTGTTAACTAGTGTTAACCGTTAATGAATAAAAGCATAAATAAATTACATTTGTGATACCGAAAACACATTATGAATTATAAATTTCAAACACTGAATACAAAATGAATAAGAAATACAGAAGAGTATTTTTAATGGCATCGATTACAGTCTGCTGCATTTTTATTTTTCAGGTATACTGGACCTTTAATTCTTATAAAATCGCAGAGAAAAATTTAAATACTGTAATAGATAATACATTGAAGAAAAGTATTGAGCTTTATCAGCTCAAGCAACTCGATTCAATACCCATCATAAGAAAGGATGATCAACGCATATATTATGCGACGGGTAAATGGTATGACAATTCCAAAAAGAAAAACTGGGATACTACAAAAGAGCTACCTTACCGAATGACAATAATGCCTATTCAGATACCTACAGAACAATTGCCGATTATGAAAAGAATAATTCTGCAATTAAAAGCATCAACATTAAAGTCAATTGATTTAAAAAATTTGAAGGCGATAATACAACACGAATTGGCTAAAAACAATATTGATATTAATTTTAACCTTTCTTTAAGTCATAACAAGATTCCAGTTAAAAATACGTTCTACATCCCTCTCCAGTTATCCAAAGATCATGCATTTGCAAAAGTTCAGATGAATAATTTTGGTATTTACATCATAAGACAAAATATAGTTTCTCTATCGGTTTCTCTGATTCTTATTCTGCTGTCAGTGGGAAGCTATTATTTTATGGCACTCACCATAAAAAGGCAATTGAAACTGGATGATGTGAAGAATGACTTTATCAATAATATAACTCATGAGCTCCGGACACCTATCTCTATACTGAAGTCATCCAATGAAGCTTTGCTTAATTTTAATGCTATTAACGACGAAAATAAGGTAAAAAGATACCTTACCCTTAATAATGATATCCTGGACAAACTGAACCATAATGTAGACAGGATGCTTGATATTGCTCAATTCAGTGAACGGCCAAATACAGTCAAGCTTACTCAAGTACATTTGAATGATTTAGTGCCCACCATTATCAATAGATTCGCCATTAATGAAGATGTCACTATACAATATATCAATCAATTAACAAATGATGAATTTCGTACCGATCCCTATATCATTGATACAGTGCTCTCTAACCTGTTAGATAATTCAATAAAATATGCTGATAAAAGAGTAGATATTCTCTTAAAGATTTCTCCAATTGAAAAAGGGATCCAATTCCATGTTGAGGACAATGGTAAAGGAATTGACTCCGCGTATCTCCCCTACATATTTGATAAATTTTTCAGAGTTCCTAAAGGGAATCTTCACGACGTAAAAGGCTACGGATTAGGGTTAAATTTTGTAAAGAAACTTGTGAATACTTTAAATGGAGAGATTACAGTGAAAAGTAAATTAAATTCAGGGACTACTTTTATTATAAAATTTCCGAACATATGAATAAAATAAAGGTTTTATTAGTAGAAGACGAAGCTGTGCTGGCCATGATCGTAAAAGAAACTTTGGAAATGAATGGTTTTGAAATAGAGATTGCCAATAACGGCATAGAAGGCTGGGCAAAATTTAAGAACAGGCAACCCGATATTTGTGTGGTGGATATCATGATGCCCAGAAAAGATGGTTTTTCTTTAGTTGAAGATATCAGAAAAATTGACGATCTGGTTCCGGTTATTTTTTTAACTGCCAAATCACAAACATCTGATGTTATTAAAGGATTGGAAATTGGAGCTGATGATTACATGAGAAAGCCTTTCAGTATGGAAGAGCTTATATTAAGAATAAAAAAATTAATCAGAAGATCTTCAACCCATCTTGTTGAAACCGAAACAATCACTTTAACAGATAATACAATTGGCAGTTTTCAGTTTGACTTTAAAAGACTGGAACTTATCCACAACAACACAACCATTAATTTATCTCAAAGAGAAGCTGAATTACTCAACCTGCTGATGATTAACAAAAATCAAGTCCTTGAACGTAAAACAGCCTTGCTCAAATTGTGGGGAGACGATAATATTTTTGCCGCACGAAGCATGGATGTTTACATTACGCGTTTGCGTAAATTCCTAACGCTTGATCCTTCTGTAGAGATACTGAATATCAGAGGAGTCGGTTTCAAACTGGTTGAATGAGAGACAAATCATTATAAAAAAACAGCCCCACTCATGGGGCTGTTCAATTAACCTAATTAAATCACTTCGTTCTGAAAAGTTTTATTTTATGGTTTCCAAAAACTCCAGACTGTACCATTGAAAACAGCCAGCTGTTTTGCTGTGGTATCATAAACCATCATGCCCGGAGCAGGATTAATAATATTTAAATGAGGACTCGATACTTTAGGTAGAATCATCGCCTTGTTGGTATCTTCCAGCACCAGAATTCCGGGATCCGCTCCCGGAGCTCCAACGGTAACTTTCGCACCGGGCTCTTCATTGAATGGAGTCTGCATTGAAACCCCATCCGTACTCGTCACCGGATCTACTGTAGTTCCTGTAGTATCTACGGAAAGATCTTTCCAGCCGGACGCATATTTCACCTTTACTTTATGGTCTGTAAGATCATAAGCAATCGTTCCGTTCACTGCTCCTGTCACAGCAGCTGTACTGGTGACCCAGGGAAGAATGATCCCTTTATTACCGGTTTCAAATTCTAATGAAACCGAAGGACTGGTAACGGAGCCTTTCCCTATGGCAACCTATCCGGAAACAGCTACGGTTCCAAACAAAAATATGAGTATTTTAAATGTTTTCATTGTGTTAAATGATTATACGATTAAGGACATGTTTGGGTATTGAAACATTTCCATCCGGCTGCAGTACCATCCGTATTGATATACAGGCAGTCTGAAGTAATATTATACACCATCATTCCTTCTGCCAGATTGGCTGCCGGAATAGCATTAATCTGCGCAGTGGTTAGCCTGTTCGGTACAAATCCTTTAGTTTTGGCTTCAATGGCTAACCAACCTCCTTTTCTTACTCCAGGCCAGCTTCCGGTGTTTTCCGCAGCTCTTCCTAAAGCAGTAATACCATATAAAGTAGGTAAAATAGTTCCTGCGGTAACAGCCGGTCTGAAACATGCCAGAGCACAAGCCGTTATAGCTGCATTGATTGCATTGGAATAGGTATAAGTACCATTGTAAGTCGCTGATGCGGTATCGCTATTCTCTATGACCGTGTAGAATCCATTGGCTCCGTAATCAGCTGCAGTATTGTTTCCTACCGTCGCATTTGGAGATAAAGTAGAAGAAGGGTTATTCAATGTTCCCGGGCTGAAGGTTCCGCCGTTGGCTGTAACGTAAGTAATAACTCCTGCTTCTGAAGCATCCGAACAGTTGTCATTATCACTGTCATTATCAAGATAATTCGGGATACCATCACCATCAGTATCACAAATACTTACCGATGCTCCTGCTACAGCTACTCGGTCAATTACAAAATCATCAGCCGCTCCACCTGATATGGAAGGGTAAAATAGCAGATAGTAGTTCCCTGATAAGGCAGGAACAAAGCTTCCGGTAAAGTTTTTATAACTTGGGTTGTCTGCTGTTCCAGGTAAAGTATTAAGAACTCCGGATTCTAGCATTTTTTCCGGTCTTTGGGTATCTGCGTTGTACAGCATCACAATATATCTATTGGTGGAACCATTGGTAGTACGAAGCCCCAAGTCAAAGGAATAGTTATAAGTAGCTCCGGCTACCAGAGGAGAAGATAGTTTATTGACTACGGGTCTGTTAGGATCGTTTTCCTGGAGAATATATTGAAGTCCAGTAGCTGTATTCATTCCGTCATTCAGATCAAAAAGACCTCCGGTAAGTGGTGAATTAACCTGATTACCACCTCCTATTCCATAATTGTATACCGCTCCGGTATTAGTAATAGATGTTACCGTTGGAGTAAAAGGCTCTGCAATAGGAAGAGTTGCTGATGCAAGCCCCATATACCAATTAGGAATATTGGCTGCTGTAGTGGAAAAACCTCCGCCTGTAGCCATATTTCCAACAAGAGAAGGGCATTCTACTATATCTAAAACCCCGTCATTATCATCATCAATATCCTTAAAATTCGGTATTCCGTCGTTATCTGTATCAATACAGACATTTATAGATGAGTTAGTTGCGTATGCGCTGTACGTGGAAGTATAGTTGGTTATTCCATTAAGATCAGGATCCACACTATCATTCAAACCATCATTATTTGTATCAGCAGCAGCTGGATTAAGCTGGCTGTTGGCTGGATTTACAATTCCATAGCTTCCTCCTACATTGTTGGTTGTAGATGGAGTGAATAGATCAGTTAACGGGCTTACTCCTGATTCTTTTAGATCCGGGCATCCGTCACCATCACTATCCAGATCCAGATGATTAGGAATACCATCATTATCCGTATCCAGGGAAGCACATTCTTTAAAAAAGAATTCTGTTGCCCAACCAGTTCCCACAGCTCCTGCGATTCCAAAATAACGGTAATATTTATAGGCAGTTTTATTGGTGGAAAAATCCGCAATATTGGAATTAGACTGTGAACTCTGCCCTGTTTGATTATTTTGATAGGATAATGTTCCTGTAAGATCTACCCAGGAGGCCCCATTATTACTTCCCTGTATTTTGTATGTACTGGTAGTACTGAATAATGTCTGCCCGGAATACTGGCCTATTTCCCATGAAGTAAGCACTCTTGCTGTAGGCAGCTCAATCCTAAGCCATTCGGAATTACTCAGAGTTCCGGTAGGGTTATAAATAACAAAATCATTGGCATCAACTCCATCCACTAGATTTGCCAATGTCTGGGTACCATCAAAAGTATAGTTAATGGTAGAAGGTTTTGTAACAATAAGACTTGTTTTAAATGCGTTACTCGATATGCCACAGGCCTGTTCTAAGACATCAGTAATTCCGTCATTATCATCATCTACATCCAAATAGTCTTTGATTCCATCACCATCGGTATCGGGCCTGTTGTCTACAGGATCACAGGAATTTCCTATGCCATCCCAGTCATCATCAGCAGACATTATTTTAGAGTTTCCTACACTTTGTCCGCCATTAGCGATAGTAGGAATTCCATTCGCGTCAACAGTGTTTCCAAAGTTTTGAATTACAGGACCTGCATAACCATTGTACGCTGCTCCGGTATTTCCTCCGCTTATAGAAGAATTAACCAATTGAGAGCTTGTAAATCCGCCGCCACCTTCAATAGCATCCGGGCATCCGTCTCCATCACTATCCAGATCGAAGACATCTAAAATACCGTCTTTATCTGTATCTGGTTCAGCACATATATTACCCAGTTTCAAAAGAACTCCGTCAACCGTAGCATTTCCTGCATAAGCGTTGGCAAAATCTATCGTTATTTGTGATACCATTTGGTCTATCTGCAATGTTCCGGCTGTTGTATAATGCCCTGTTGTCGTAGATGTTTGGCCTGCGTTGGCATCCTGAACGGTGGTTTGTGTGGTTAAGAAATCGGTTTTACCAGCTAGCTGAGTCCATGTAAGCCCATTCAGTAAAGTCATTCTTTTAGATGTCTCTCTTTGAGGTGTTGTTCCGGCAGCTCCTCCCAATTCATCAATATGAATAAGGGGTTTACTAACAAATACAGGATTGTTTGAAGCATCAACAAATGATATCACTAATCTTGGAGTTGCTCCTGTAAAAGAGTAATTGGCGGCAAAAGCATTACTTCCCATAACTGCTGTTGACGACCAATAATTTGTATTGGCAAAAGCTTGGTTTCTTAAAGTTGTAGCGTTGGTAACAGTTAATTTAGCGATCACTCCATTTCCAAAGTCATAGCTTGCAGTAGTTCCGGATATTGTCCATGTTCCAGATAGAACCCCTCCATTACATCCTTCTATAGTATCTAAAATGCCGTCGTTATCATCATCCAGATCAGTTTGATTGATTATACCATCACCATCCCAGTCATCCGTTGGGCCTGTCTGTGCATATAAGTGACAAGAAAAATAAATAGCCGATAAAAACAACAGGCTAAACAATTTAGTCATAATTTTTTTTTTCATAATGTGTTTTTTTAAAGGAAATGATATTTATGTATGGTTATCTTCTGGATTCGAAACCTTAATAAGAAGCCCGATATTAATTTCCTTTAAGTCTATTTTTATTAATAATTTTCTTTTTTCAAAAATGTTTTTCTTTTAGTTCAATATTGAAAATAATCCAATCAAATACATTTCAATTTTCAAAACTATTTACAGATATAGGAACAACAATAAATCAGAACATTAATTTTCATTAATTAAGGTGATACAAATTCAATAAAAACATTAAAAATCATATGTTTAAATTGCTTTATATCAATAATTTAAGGTTAAACACATATTAATTTCAATTTGTAAAAACATCATAATAATTATATAATACTTTTAATAGCAAAAATATTAACTTAAAAAAAAACATATAACCTTCATTATCAAATAGTTAAATCTAATACCTGCTAATTCATATAAAATCTATAGTTAACAGTCATTATACCTTCATATCTTAAAATAAAATATGAATTACACAAACTACAAGATTGATTATCAAATGATTAAAACCATCAATACATAATCAATTATACATTTACAAGATTCTCAATAAAATACCATGTTTGATAGAAACAATAACATTCGTTTTCCTTTTCTCTTTATCTTCAATAGTTTCCTGCATCAATCCTAAAAAGAAAATGATTATTTTTTGCCATAAGTAAAGAAGTGACCAAGGCCATACAACTCATCACAACAATCAGATTATATTGAAAATCAACTGCATATAAAATAAAAAACAGCCCCACTCTTGGGGCTGTCCAATTAACCTATTAAATCACTTTGTTCTAAAAAGTTTTATTTTATGGTTTCCAAAAACTCCAGACTGTACCATTGAAAACAGCCAGCTGTTTTGCTGTGGTATCATAGACCATCATGCCCGGAGCAGGATTAATAATATTTAAATGAGGACTCGATACTTTAGGTAGAATCATCGCCTTGTTGGTATCTTCCAGCACCAGAATTCCGGGATCCGCTCCCGGAGCTCCAACGGTAACTTTTGCACCGGGCTCTTCATTGAATGGAGTCTGCATTGAAACCCCATCCGTACTTGTCACGGGATCTACTGTAGTTCCTGTAGTATCTACGGAAAGATCTTTCCAGCCGGACGCATATTTCACCTTTACTTTATGGTCTGTAAGATCATAGGCAATCGTTCCGTTCACTGCTCCTGTCACAGCAGCTGTACTGGTGACCCAGGGAAGAATGATCCCTTTATTACCGGTTTCAAACTCTAAGGAAACCGAAGCACTGGTAACGGAGCCTTTCCCTATGGCAACCTGCCCGGAAACAGCTACGGTTCCAAACAAAAATATGAGAATTTTAAATGTTTTCATTGTGTTCATTGTGTTAAATGATTATACGATTAAGGACATGTTTGGGTATTGAAGCATTTCCATCCGGCTGCAGTACCATCTGTATTGATGTACAAGCAATCTAAAGTAATATTATATACCATCATTCCTTCTGCCAGATCAGCTGCCGGAATAGCATTAATCTGCGCAGTGGTTAGTCTGTTCGGTACAAATCCTTTAGTTTTGGCTTCAAGGGCTACCCAGCCTCCTTTTCTTACTCCAGGCCAGCTTCCGGTGTTTTCCGCAGCTCTTCCTAAAGCTGTAATACCATATAAAGTTGGTAAAATAGTTCCTGCGGTAACAGCCGGTCTGAAACATGCCAGAGCACACGCCGTTATAGCTGCATTGATTGCATTCGCATAGGTATAAGTACCATTATAGGTAGCGGCTGCAGTATCATTATTCTCTATGACCGTGTAGAATCCATTGGCTCCGTAGTCAGCAGGAGTATTATTTCCTACCGTTGCATTAGGAGACAACGTGGAAGAAGGGTTATTCAATGTTCCCGGGCTGAAGGTTCCGCCGTTGGCTGTAACGTAAGTGATAACTCCTGCTTCAACAGCATCCGAACAGTTGTCATTATCACTGTCGTTATCAAGGCTGTTTACAATTCCGTCTCCGTCAGGATCACAGTTATTAGACTGAATCGTCACAAAGAATGAAACGGCTCCGGTAGCTGCTACCCCAGACACTGAAAAGTCTAAACTTTTCACGGTACGGTTTCCAAAACCTTTTAATGTTATGGCAGGATCTGTATTAGCACCTAATGTTGTCTGACTGTAAGAGGTACTACCGTTTTTCGTTAAATTAGTTCTGGTTATTATATCACTGAACTCCGAATCTCTTGCAGTTCCTAATGTAGCATCAGTACCCGGATTAACTGCATACGTATAAACCAGGTTGGTTGTAGCTGCAGTAGCAGCCGTTACAAAACCTATCATGATTCTGTCTGCTGGAACCGGAGAAGAGAACGTAATTTTCCATGTACCACTAGCCTGAGTCCCTGTTCTTGTTATAAAACTACATGCTGCCGGGTTAGAAAAAGGATATTGATTATCAATCGTTCCTGTGCCTGCACAGGTTGTTGCTGGTGATTCTGCAAATCCTGCAGATGGTACAGAACTTTGCACCGTTGTTGTACTACCGTCAATAACATCTCCGGGAACAGAATACTGTCTGGAAGGACATGCTTCTATACGATCCAATACTCCATCATTATCATCATCAATATCTACAAAATCCGGAATTCCATCTCCATCTCTGTCGGAACAGTTTGAAACACCTGGATCAAGAGCCATATCATAAGTGGATGGATATTTAGCTATCCCGTTTTCTGTGGTTTCCAATAGATTGTAAAAACCGTTGGCACCATAATCAGCAGGGGCTCCCGTACCGGCAACAGCATTTCTAACTCCGGTTGGATCAATCATATTAGTTGTTAAACTACCGTTTGACATGGTTCCTCCATTCGTGCTTACATATTCGTAAACCCCTGATTCCATAGCATCAGGACATCCGTCACCGTCACTATCAAGATCCAGATAGTTAGGAACACCATCTCCGTCAGTATCACATGTGCTTGAAGATACTCCGGCTACAGCTACCCTGTCGATGACAAAATCATCAGCTGCTCCACCAGATACTGAAGGGTAAAATAATAAATAGTAGTTTCCTGATAAAGCAGGAACAAAGCTTCCGGTAAAGTTTTTATAGCTTGGCGTATCTGAAGTTCCCGGTAAAGTGTTAAGAACTCCGGATTCTATCATTTTTTCCGGTCTTTGGGTATCTGCGTTATACAGCATCACAATATACTTATTGGTAGTTCCTGTAGTAGTACGAAGCCCTAAGTCAAAGGCATAGTTATAAGTAGCTCCGGCTACCAGAGGAGAAGATAGTTTATTGACTACGGGTCTGTTAGGATCATTTTCCTGCAGTACATATTGAAGTCCTGCAGCTGTATTTCCCCCGTCATTCGTATCAAAAAGACCTCCGGTAAGCGGTGAATTCACCTGATTGCCTCCTCCGATTCCATAATTGTATACCGCTCCGGTATTACTAATAGATATTACGGTTGGAGTAAAGGGTTCTGCAATAGGAAGAGTTGCTGATGCAAGCCCCATATACCAATTAGGAATATTGGCTGCTGTAGTGGAAAAACCTCCGCCTGTAGTCATATTTCCAAATATTCCCGGGCATTCTACTTTATCCGGAACTCCGTCATTATCATCATCAATATCATTTACGTTTGTAATACCGTCTCCATCAGAATCTGTACATGCATTAATAGATGAATTAATTGCATAAGCATTGTATGTTGAAGTGTAGTTGGTTACCCCATTAAGATCAGGATCAACACTATCATTTAATCCGTCATTATTTGTATCCGCAGCAGACGGATTAAGCTGACTGCCCGCAGGATTTGCAATTCCATAGCTTCCTCCTACATTGTTTGTAGCAGACGGAGTAAATAGATCTGTCAGCGGGCTTACCCCTGCTTCTTTTAAATCCGGGCATCCGTCTCCGTCACTATCGAGATCTAGGTAATTAGGAACGCCATCTCCATCAGTATCGGTACTCATATTACAGACCGAAAAACCATTCCCAGTTCCTAAAGTTACGCCAGTCACCACAACGGCATTTGACAGTCGGCTTATCTTAATGGAATAAACTTGATAGTTGGGATTCATCACCAAATCAAATCTAAAATTTGAATTTTGTACTATTGTAGGATCTGCAGCTATATTATAAGTGTATAGTAGATTTCCACTAACATCATAAGCCGAATAGGCTATATACTCATGATTAGTACTGCTGGCAGCACAGTCATTTTTAAATGAAATACTTTTTAATGGTACCGGCTGCGTAATATTTGTCGGATTAACAGATTTTATCCAAATATCGGAAGAATAAGTGGTTCCTTGTAAAGCAGGCTGTGCACAAGCAGCACTTGATAATAGAATCCCTGAAGCAAAGGTTGATGTTTCCGAAAAAACAAGACCAATATCATCTGCAAGCTGGGTATATAAAGTTCCTGAATTTACTCCATATTGGCTAAAAATATTACTTATTCCGCTTGCTGATGTTGTATTATAACCTACATTTGGATTACACCCTGCCTCTACAGTATCCAAAATTCCATCATTATCATCATCAATATCATTGACATCCGCAATACCGTCTCCATCAGAATCTGTACATGCATTAATGGATGAATTAATTGCGTAGGAATAAACAGAAGAATAATCCACAATTCCATCATTATTAGCGTCCACAGCATCTACTAATCCATCATTATTAGAATCTATATCAGGAAACTGATAATTAGCCGTCGTATTAGTAGTAGCTCCCGATTCCTTAGCATCAGAACAGCCGTCATTATCACTATCGAGGTCTAGGTGATTAGGAGTTCCATCTCCATCGGCATCTGTGCCTGCGCCTGTACACGTTAGTTTCGGATAACGGGAAGCAACGTATGTTGGTGTATTAAAATCAAAATACACTTCAGAAGCATTCTGGGCTGCAATATTAGTTGCTGCTACTCCGGTAATTCTAATATATTTAAAGGCAGTAGTTGTGTTGAGGGTTACCGGATATTTAATGGACGTCGTCACACTCACATCACCATTTACGGTAGTATTACTTACTGCTGCTTGTGAAATGGCGGCAGAAAGATCTACCCAATCTGTACCGTTATTGGTATTCGAGCCCTGTATTTTTGTAGTTCCAGCAAATTGTGTTGCTGTATTAAACTTTAAATATAAAGCATCCAGCCTTACAGGATAAGCAAAATTAAACAGATAAACGTTGGCATTCTGAATAGCCTGTGCCGGGGTATTTGAAAAAGTAACCGCGCTCACATTATTAACTCCATCCGTCAATTGATCGAAAAACCCTGTAGTAGTAGTCAATGCAGAACTTATGGTAACTATGCTTTGCGGTTTGACACCTGTATTCCATTCATCGGCGCTAAAATAGCAAATAGGATTTTCTGTAGCATCAGGAACTCCGTCGTTGTCGTCATCAATATCTACACTATCATCGATGCCGTCATTATCTGTATCCGGCCATACCAGGTGGGTATAAGAAACATCATCTATAAAGAAATCATCTGTTCCGGCCGTTCCATTCGGGCCGCTTGCCGTTCCATTGTTACGCTGGAATAAGACTATACCTGAATTGGGCAAGAGATCGGTATCTACAGTTACATCAACCGTTGAATAAGCCCCTGTAGCAAAACTACGGGCTGTCAGACTGTTATTTACTGCTAGCTTCTGTACAATAGCCGGATTGATTTCTGTTATGTTAACAGTTGGTGAGTTGGCGTCAGCAGTTATGGGGTTAAAAACAGAAAAGAGCTTTATAAATCCTCCGGATGGTCCCTCTAACCAAATGCTCATTTTTCCCCACGATGTATTAACTGGGACTCCAAAAGCATTAACGGGGGATATTTTCACCGAAAAAGTCGCATATTTAGGACTGGATGATGTTTTAAAAACAACATTAGACTGGGTAAGATTCAAACCCTCTGCTCCATCACGAAATGCAGTAGCACCACCATTAACAGCAAACCAATTATTACTAGTAGGAAGATCTGTTCCTGTTCCATTGGTAGCCCAGCCATTTAGGTTTCCGCCTGTAGTGGTATCTGTACCAAAATTTCCGTTTGTAATAGCATTAGCGCTCGTTGTTTGAGCGGATAGCAAAGAACAAAACGAGAGAATAATCAACACTATAGAATACCCTATAGAGAGGTAATACTTTTTTTTCATATTATTTAATTTAAAGGGAACACATATTTAAATAATTATCATTTTTGCCGGAAATCCTGATCAGAAGAAATCGCTTTTTCCAACCGGCTACCGTGTTTCTGCTTAAACCATAGCGGGAAGCTACCTGGGTGTTATTTAACTTATTAGCTTTCTGATAGGCCAGGATTTTTAAAATGGTATCTCTGTCATAGGATCTGTGTCTTTTATCATCAAGAGACTTTTCCGTTTCTGTTTTCCTGAAGAGAATATTTTCAATCTGGAGGATATCAAATTCTGTCAGATCATCTTTTGACAGAATAGTTTCGCAATCTTTTCTTTTGTCTGGGAACTTTAATCTCAGCATGTCTTCGTATATTTTTTTATACGCAGGTCTGGTTAGTTTCATACTTATAACTTGTTTATCATTTTTATGTTTATCGTGAATATAAAAACTTAAATATCAATTAATTAAATCCCTACCCTTGCGTTCACAAAACATATAAAACCCATCTCTTCTTTAATACGATAAGAGACTTTTTATCAATGGGCTTTAATATTTGTCAAGCCACTTATGCAAAGTGGTTTTGGGAATATTATATTCTTCAATCACTTCTTTTTTACTTTTCTTTTCCGTCCGTATGAGTTCAAGAATAAACCTGATCATTTCACTGGTATACAGGTTCTTCCTGAAACTCGGGAGCATACTTTTCTTTTTGATATGAGCCCCGACGGGATCTTTTTGAGGAGCATAAAAAATAAGATGCTGTGAGTACAACCGGAAGAAATCATATTTAAGGAGTTTGCTCCATTTTAAAAGAAGATCGGTAGAGAGCTCATGTTGTGTATACATATCAACAGCCTCCTGTTCAGTGCATTTCATAAAATTGCATATGCGGCTGATATCTATATCACTATTCTCCACCTCCATTTTAATAAGAGGTCCGATATTAATTTCTTTTAGATCTATTTTCATTAATAATTTTCTTTATTCAAAAAATGCTTTTGTGGAATTTAAGCCTGGCAAAAATTCATTCAAAGGCAGTTTGTGGTTCAAAATTATTTATGGAAGAAGAGTTAACAATAAATTTTGCTATTAATTTTCATTAATTAGATTAATAAAATATTAACAAAAGCATTAATTATTAAAAATTATTTAACTGAATATCACAATATTACAAGACAACATGTATTAATTCTATTAACACAACATTTATGACTTTAACAATATTATGCTTTGAATAGTAAAAAATTAACTAAAAAAGCACAACTCACTAATTATTAAACCGTTGTATTATTTTTTTTCCATAAAACAAAATCCATAATTAACACTAACTAAATCACATCCCTTTGAAATAAAATGTTAATTTTCAACAATCATTGATTTGATTATCAAACAAATAAAATTATAATCATATTAATTTTAACAATAATTGATTATACTTAGTAAATAATCTATAAAATCAATTATACATTTGTAAAATTGATAATACAATTATGGCTTTCAATGAAAAGAATAGCATCTTTTTCTCTTTTCTTTCAATTTCACATACCTTCTACCATTAAACCCTAATAAATAAGATAATTACTGCACTGATACAGGAAAAAGAAGGTTCATAGCATAAAAAATATCCAGCTCAAATTCAGGTATAAATTTCAATCTCACGCCAGGTGTTATGGCTAAGGAAACTTCAATTTTTGGAAAATAAAAGGCTAAAACAAAGACGGGGCTGGAACAAGTAGAAATTCTTAATCATATGACTTTCATCTAACTCTAACAAAAAACACCACAAGCTATGAAATTTAAAAAATTATTCGTCCTTGCACTGATTCTGTTCATGAGCAAGGTATTAAACGGTCAAAGTATCTTATATTAAAATCATTCAAAAAGCAGTTTATTAAAAAATAGAAAGAATGATATCAGAATGCTGATATATAATGAATTCACGATTAGCTTTCTGAAACAAAAGAGGAGACTTTTACGGTCTCCTTTTTCTATTTATTTAAGTTAACTAATCTGTACTCGGGGTATGAAAATTAAGATAGTGAAAGTTACGAGGTACGGGATACGGGTTTCAGGGTTTGAGAGTTTCGGGAAGTGATAGGTTATTTGAGCCGTATCAAGGAGTTGTAGGACTTTCACATTTCACTTGCGTAGCAAAATTGACTATTGACCTTTCTAAATCTAAGCCTTAGCCTAGAGATCTGAAATCTTTCTATCTCGAAAAATAAGAAATAAAACATCATTGATTCAGGCTGTCTATCTCTTTGCTGATCTTGATCCAGTTGATGCTGTCTAACTTATGAAGTTCCCGGTCAAACTGCTGTTTCCAGTTCTTTCCCAGTTTTTTTTCGAGACTTTTGAAGTAGATGGTGTTGGAATGTTCACTCTGTTTTTGTAATCGGGTAATACTATCCGTTATTTCGCAACCCATTTCTATACGCTCATAGCATAAATTCCATTTTTTCACCAGACTGTCAATAGCATAGTAGGCTCCTTCCGGAGGAAGCTCACCCACCCGGATATCCTTCCAGCAGAGCGGATCTGTTTTTCCGGTTGTCTTTTTGGGAGTATCAGGCTTACAAGAGGAAAGTAAAAAAGAGATGACCAAAAGTATATTGATACCTATTTTCATAATGGAAATTTAAACGGTTATATCATTTTATAAATTCAAAACATCATCATCCGGCAGCATACAATAAACAGAGATGAAGATACTTAATAAATCAATATCTTTTTCTTAGTGATTGTTTTAGGTGTTTTGATCAAAACCAATACCACAGATTTTTTCATCGTACTGGCATCAATTGAAGCCTGATCATTCGATGTTGATCCATTATACAGAAGTTTTCCTTCCAGAGTGTATACTTCAATTTGCTTTTCACCCGGGATCCCTTTTATTTTTATAGCCTTTTCAAAAGAATTATAATGGATGCTTTCGTCACCAGTCTTTGTCTCAACCGTGCTTAGCGTTGGTGAACCCGGCATAACATTAAAAGTATTAAACCAATTATCACCCAGATATTCAGGTAGCGATGCCAGACCGAAAAGCATGGACGAAAAATCAATCGCCTGAATGTAGGATGTCCTTAAAGCAGTATTATTCTTACGGTATCTCCAAAGAACTTTTTTTGAAGGATCCGAAACCAGATCATAAACGGCAGATCCGGTTCCGTTGTTGTATAAACTCAGCAGATCAGCCTTACTCTGGGCATAAACAGGTATAAATCCTGCTATAATATGAGGCGAAACGATTTGATTGGGATTATTCTCCACCGCATCCGCAGAATATCCTCCGCCGGGAATTTCTCCCGCACCAAGTCCCCATTCAGAAGCACTGAACCCAATATTCTGACAGTACAGTTTGTCACTCTCTTTGGTATTGGTAAAATAATTCATGTAGGCCGTATTATTCTTATAGTAATTACACAAATAATAACAGAACTGGGGAATAAAGCTGGATAACCAATGCTGCCCGTCAGATAAAGTTTCATAGCCCCAATAGTTCATCTTAACAACAGGCGCTGTTGCAGGATTGGCAAAATAAGTGTTCCAGAAGGTCTGAGATCCTGCATAATTGGCACTGGAAGAAGGTGCATTCTTGGCAAGCCAGGAAACCAGCATGTATTCATTGTACGGAAGTGTCGGGCTATTCCCGTTTCCGTTTTGATCCAGAACCATGTAGATCTGGTTGGTTCCTATCGCTTTGGTATAATCCATCGAGTTTAAAAGGAGATCTGCTTTGGCAACAATGGCAGGATCGGAAGCGAAATAATTTTTACAGAAAATAACTCCCATACTGAATATGGCATTATCTACCGTGCTGTATTCTCCGGACCATCCGCCCTGTGCCAGATCTCCTGTATTATAGTCAAAATACCGGTGAAATAGTCCCGCAGAATTTGTTTTTCCTGCATTTTTAAAATCAATGAATGTCTGAAGCGTTGCATTCACCATAGTTTTAGCATTGCTATTACTCTCCCAATTGGTGGCATCACCAGTTTTTTGACGCATGCCATCTGCAATACAGATTGAAATCAGGCCTATCCCGTTCGCTACAATAGCTGCAGGCTTGTCCCCTGCTCCATTGAGTGCCAAAGCATCGAGATAAATACCATTGGGCTTTCGGATGTCTTTATATACTTTATAGGAATTTTGAAACAATGAAGTTATCGTCGCATTCTCATTCGTCTGAGCATGGATAACAGAGGTGAGCGTCATCAAAAAGCAGATTAACAGAACCACGGCCCTGTTGCCTGTTTTAAAAAAATAGGTAAATGTTTTCATAAAATGTATAGTCTGTTTAGTGGTTGTATCTAGACAACTGAGGTGTTACTTTATAAAATCCAGCAGGCGTTTCCTTGAAATAATCTGATTTCCCTGAAAAAATTCTTCATCATCCAAACGGGCCAGTGAAGCGGTAGATTGGGCAGCCAGCCATTCTACAAATACATCTTTTGTTTCAAAGATCCGCGGGTTTGAAAAATCAATGCCGTCGTAAATTTCTCCGTACAAAAACCGTTGGTTTTCATCTGCCTTCATTCCCATGCCGCAGTAGTCGCGGTGGCCATATCCCAAAATCTGACCGGTTTTTAATTTATCGGCAACAAGACTGGCTATCTCATACCCAAAAGGCTCCGTATCAGATTCCAGATCGTATGAAAAATGTTCACTGTTTATCATATAAAGTTTTTATGGTTGAATCTACCCATTATTCAAGATGAAATTAATCATTTTTAATTAAAATTTTATGACTGAAAACAAAGGAATATGAGCAATACACGCCTCCTTTGTATTACATTTTTTCATAATGAATACTATTGGGTATCAACACAAATTTAGAAACAATTATATAATGCATACCATACCAGTTTGTTCTTTTTTCAATCAGCCAGAATTATTTTGTTCCTCTCTGATACACTTTGATAATCGTTACCTTATGCTTATTTTTGGGTAAATAAAAAGATTTGAAACTACCTCTTTCCTATTATCTGAATCAGGACGTTATTTTTCTGGCCAGGGACCTTTTGGGAAAAGTCCTTTTCACGGAAATAGACGGACATATTACATCAGGGATCATTGTAGAAACCGAAGCTTATTTTGGCGTGACCGACAAAGCTTCCCATGCCTATGGAGGCCGCCGTACAGAGCGTACAGAAACCTTATACAGTCAGGGAGGCATTTCCTATGTGTATTTGTGCTACGGAATTCATCATCTTTTCAATGTTGTCACTTCCGTTGAAAATGAGCCCCATGCTGTTCTGGTAAGAGCGGTACAGCCATTGACAGGTCTCGAAACTATGGAACTCAGACGGAAAATGCCGGCTGATAAAGCGGTGATATCCTCCGGGCCGGGTTCAGCAGCAAAAGCTTTGGGAATAGACCGTTCTTTCAATAAAAAAGATCTTACCGAAGATGAAATATGGATTGAAGATCACGGAATCAGATATTCTCCTGATGAAATTGCAGCAGGACCCCGTATTGGGGTTGCTTATGCTCAGGAAGATGTACTTCTGCCGTGGCGTTTTTTTGTCAAGGGCAATAAATACGTAAGCAAGCCACGATCTTAGAAATACTACCCTTTTTTGATCTGTTCAAATGTGTGCCGCTTTCAGCATCAGATAATGCAGATCTGTGTTTTTAATGAAAGCAGGAAGAAGCTCTTTCCCTGGCCCATATACTGCCGTTTCAACATAATCTCCGGAATGATCCATACTGATCCAGCCTACAGAATTATGCTTTTTCTGAATCTCCGAATACGCTTTAAAAGGCAGCTTTTTATAATTGTAAAGCCCTGCTTCCTGTTTTTCCAGTCCGGAATAAAAGCTCAGCAGATATTTGGCTTCTTCATCAGCCAGACTTATTTTACTGGTCTCATAGATCCAGTCTTTCATCTTCTGAAGATTAAAATCCGGATGTATGGCATTCAGGATGTATTCGTTGGTATACTTATAATTTGAAATGCTGTTAAAATTTTTGGTAGCATCAGGTCCATAAATGGTTCCCGGATTGGCATTGCCGTGATCTGTGGTAATAATCACAAGGGTGTTCTGATCTTTTTCGGCAAAATCCATCACCGTTTTAACCGCTTCATCAAAAGCAAGCTGATCATGAATCAAAGCAGCAATATCATTCGCATGGGCCGCCCAATCCACTTTTCCACCTTCCACCTGTAAGACGAAACCTTCCGGATGGTCTTTCATCTGATCAATAGCTGTTTGGGCCATTTCAGCCAGTGAAGGGGTATTTTGCAACTCAGGAATATGAGTTCTGTCGATAGAATAAGGCAAAGCTCCGGAATTGAATACTCCCAGAATCTTTTTTCCTTTTTCTGCCTTTTTCAGATCCCCTTTGTTTGTGAAAATCTGGTAGCCTTTCTGACGGTACAGCCCGTAGACATCTTTTTTATCTTCTCTTTTTGAAGGATTGAAAAACTCATCACCACCTCCCATCATCACGTCAAAGCCTATTTCGGCATACATTTCAGCAATTTCATTTTCTGCATTTCTGCTGTCTGAATTCACACAAAAGCCTGCAGGCGTGGCATGGGTTATAGTCACCGTAGTTACACAACCCGCTTTTTTGCCTGCTTTTTTAAATTTTTGCCATATTGGAACATATTTTTCACCATTGGCCCCGATATTAAGAACACCATTTTTCACACGGAATCCACCACCGAAAGAAGAGCTTGCCGCGGCAGAATCCGTAACCACAGAACTTGCTGAAGCCGTATCCATCAAAGCCCTTGAAACTTTATTTTCATGATACAGATTCATCCAGTTTCCGTTTTTGCTCAGAATATTCTGAGAGTACAGATTGGCCATCGCCAAAGTTCCGGAGCTCATTCCGTCGCTGATCATAAAGATAATATTCTTTGCTTTTTTCTTAGGATTTGAGACTTCCTTTAAACCGTTAGCCAATAAATCAGCAGGATTTAAAGTAAACAGCCCGGTAAGCAATGCCGATCCTTTTAAAAATTTACGTCTGTCCATGATAATAAAATTTCAAGATGCAAGTTAAACTGCATTGTCAATTAATGAAATTATGTTGCGTTAATTAATTATGAATTTTCATCTAAATGTATTGAGTTCAGGATAAGAAATTAAGATTAAAAGATGGGAAGATGGAGGATGGAAGTTACTATTGAAGTAGTTTTAAAAATATGAATAAAAACACCCCTGTATTTCTATCTTTGGACTTCAATAACTTCCCTCTTCGAGCTTCTGACTTCCTTATATCATGATAAAAACTGAAATGTCTTAACCCGAATCTCAGATTAAATATGTTGAGGAAATGGATCTTCAAAACTTTTCCCCTGATCAAAAGCTTCTTTTTCAAGAGTATTGATCAAACAATCCTGAAGATCTTTTTCTATCTGCTCCTGATCAAGATGCTGGCCTATGAAAACCAACTCATTAATCCGGTCTCCCCAAATGGCGTCCCAACGGCTTTCAATAAATTCCTGATTTTCTGCAAATGAGGCATACTGTACCCGGTGGCTCATAGGCATACTGCTCCACCACACTCCTGCTTTCTCTAGTCTGAAAGATCCTCCTGCCTGAGAAAAGTTCAGAGCATCATCCGGTCTTGAAGCCAGCCAGAAAAGACCTTTAGCTCTCATAGCTCCCTCGGGATATCGCTCATTAAGGTATTTCCACAAACGCATAGGATGAAAAGGTTTTTTATTCCGGAAAACCATAGAACCTATTCCGTATTCTTCAGTTTCAGGTGTATGATGACCGGATGCCAGTTCTTTCTGCCAGCCTGCAGATGCCTGCGCTTTATCAAAATCAAAAAGCCGGGTATTCACAATTTCTGTAAAATCAATCTGGCTGAACTCTGAGCTAATGATTTTAGCCTCAGGATTAAGTTTTTGAATGGCAGCCTTTAAAAATCCCAAAATATCAGAATTTACAAGGTCTGTTTTGTTTAAAATAATAACATTGGCAAATTCAATCTGATCGGTAAGAAGATTCACAATCGTTCTGTAATCACCTTCCATATCCGTAAGATCGCGGTCCACAAGCAATTCCCCCGATCCGAAATCTTTCATAAAATTGAAACAGTCTACCACCGTTACCATCGTATCTACAAAACTGAAACGGGACAGATCAATACCGCTTTCTTCATCAATATAAGTGAATGTCTGTGCAACAGGAATAGGTTCGCTGATTCCCGTGCTTTCAATGAAAAGATAGTCGAAACGGTTTTCTTTGGCCAGTCGCTCCACTTCTATCATCAGATCTTCTCTCAGCGTACAGCAGATACATCCGTTGCTCATTTCCACGAGCTTTTCCTCTGTTCTGGAAAGCGTCTGCTGGTTCTGAACCAAACGCGCATCGATATTGATTTCACTCATATCGTTCACAATTACAGCCGCTTTAAGGCCCTGCTTATTATGCAGAATATGATTCAGTAAAGTAGTTTTTCCGGCTCCTAGAAATCCGCTGAGCACGGTTACTGGCAGTTTTTTATTCGTCATCCTGATTAATGTTTATGGTTTTTATAATTGATCATATGTCCGGTAATTAATCCTGCCGCTCCTGCATAAATTAAAGGGATATGTACTTCAAAGATGAGATCAGCCAAAACTGAAACGGAAATCAGGAGAATAGAAGTCCAAAACAGAAGTTTCAGCCAGTCATGAGGCATAGTCCGTGTAATTCTGTAAACCACAACGAGGCCGATCAACAGAAAAGCCAGATCAATATAGGGATTATGAGAAATACCGAACGGAATAATCATTAATAAAGGAAAAGCAATACAGTGAATAAGACACAGAACTGCCGCAGAGATTCCCACTGCATCAAGAATTTTCGATTTCATAAAATAAGGGATTAAATTTCTTATAGTAACTCTGTTGCAAAAGTAGAGATAAAAATTTAAATAACGCAACAAAGTTGCATTAAAATAAAATAAGAAATAGCTACTTGTATTTTAAATATCAAGAATGTTTGGTAGTGTAAATAAAAAAATACTAATTTTATTTTTTGAAAAGAAAACACCTATTATGCCTACTGAAGCTTCCCACAAGCTGATTCCGATGACAGATTTTGTCATTGAGTACTATTCCAACGAAGGATATGCAGATCTTCAGACCTTAAAGCTGATGAAAAATTATGCCAGTTTCCTAAGACAACCGCTTACCCTCGGAATGTTTGTTCCTGTGGATGAACAGGGGAACGCCTTAAAAGAACCCAAGAATTATTCTTCCTGGAAATCATTAGATCACAATGACGGAAAAAGAAATGACAATAATGGATTTGAGGAATATACCCAATACCAGAAAGCAGAAAGGAATTGCATGTTTGAAGACTTTAAAATAGCTTATAACGGCTATTCTGTAGTAAGAATTGAGGCATCTTATGATCAGAGCGTTGAATTGTCTTTTAATAAAAGTGATCTGATGTCTCCTGCATTTCCTGATGTAGAAGCGCTTACTGTTTTTGATACTATTTATTTAACTCCTGGAGCATTAAAAGTTATCGGTATCAAAAAGAAATAACCACCAACTGACGGTTGATAATTAAAAGCTTAATCCCCATTCTCTATTGATCTGGTTTTAAACTAAATAATCCGGGGAATCTGTAAAAACAAGGATATCTTAAAAATTTGTTTTCTTTATAATTTTCATTTAAAAACTCTAAAAAAATTAATTTAATCGCAAATAAATCTTAGCTTTGTCATATTGAAAGCTTCCGGTACACATATCAGGCTGATTATTTTTCTCTGTTTGGCATTTTTCTTAATACCAAGCATCGGATTTGCCTGTTCTAAAAAAGAAATAAAAACCGAAACCGCTTCCTGCTCTACCAAGCCCTCTAAAAAAGATACAGACGAAAAATCATGCTGCAAACCAAAATCATGCAGCGACAGCAAAAAACATCACGACTGTAATGGCGGATGCAAGGACTGTTCATGCAGATGCAGCACCATATTGCCGGCTTTAGGCCTACCTTCTGTGGCAGATCTAAAAATTAAAAAACATTTCAGCGAAGAAGGTACATTGAAATTTGTCTTCAAACAACCTTATTATCCTTCAGCCAATTTTTCTATCTGGCAACCTCCCAAAATAGGTTAAAAACAAGGCTTACAGCCATTATTATGTCTTTTCGAAAACTGAATCCGGTTTTCAGAGACCCCTTTATTATTAATCAAATTAAATATTTCAACATGAAATCAATATCAAAAATATTGGTAGTAATCACCGTATTACTATCCGCCGTCAACATTTTTGCACAAATCAAAAATGCAAAAACAGAAACCGTAAAAATATACGGCAAGTGCGAAATGTGTAAAGCCACCATAGAGAAAGCAGGAAACGTAAAAAACGTAGCTGCCGTAGAATGGAATGAGAATACCAAAATGGCCACTCTACAATACGACAGTAAAAAAACAACTCAGGATGAAATTTTAAAGCGTATTGCCCTATCAGGTTACGACAGCGAAAAGTTTTTGGCTCCTGATGACACTTATGCCCAACTCCCGGAATGCTGTCAATACACAAGAGAGCTAAAACCAGCCACTCAAAACAAAGGGAATGCTATGGATATGAAAAATGACCACACCAACCATAACCACGGCGGAATGTCTTCTGCCAATACCACAGCCAATCAAAATTCATCACAGCTAACACCTGTTTTTGACACTTATTTTTTGGTAAAAGATGCTTTGATAAAATCTGATGCGGGAACTTCTTCTAAAAAAGCGGCAGAATTAGTGAGTGCAGCGAAATCTGTAGACATGAACAAACTTTCTACAGAAGAACATACCGTTTGGATGAATGTTATAAAAGACCTAACGGCCAATGCAGAAAAAATAGCCGCTTCTAACGATGTAGCCAAGCAAAGAACATCTTTCTCCCTGCTTTCAAAAAGTCTATATGATCTGGCTAAAGCATCCAACCAGTCAGAGCCTGTGTATTATATGCATTGCCCGATGTTCAATAATGGTAAAGGAGCCAATTGGCTAAGCAAAGAGGAAACAGTTAAAAATCCGTTTTACGGTTCTCAGATGCTTACGTGCGGTAGTGTACAGGAAACCATTAAGAAATAATACGTCTCAATCATTCTTTAAACCATAAAAATAATTCAAATGAAAAATATAGTTTTCTCAATCATATCATTAGTAAGCGTTGCAGCCGTATCCGTTGCCTGCAATAAGTCGCCCAATAAAGACAGTGTTGTACAAAATAATGATACAACAGCAATGTCTGATACTCAGTCTGCTTCAAATTCCCAGCAAAGCACTTCAGCATCTTCAAATATCTCTACCGATACTTTATCTAAAAAATCAGAAAAAACAGAGGCAAAAGAACAGATCCAGAACTTTTCCATCTCACTGATCATTAAAGATTATCTGACTTTAAAAAATGCACTTGTTGCGGATAATGACAAAGCGGCTGCCAGTGCAGGAAAACAACTGTTGGCCACTCTAAATAAGGTCGATATGAAAACCATACCGGGAAATAAACACAAAGAGTATATGGAAATTGCGGAGGATGCCAAAGAAAATGCAGAACATATTGGTGATAATGCAGGCAAACTGGATCATCAAAGAGAGCATCTGGTTCCATTGAGTAAAGATATCTCTGATCTTATTGCTATGTTCGGTTCCAGCCAAAAACTATACGAAAGCTATTGCCCGATGTACAATGACGGGAAAGGAGCTATTTGGATCAGTGAGGCCAAAGCCATTAAAAATCCGTACTATGGCAGTGAAATGCTTACCTGTGGTTCTGTAAAAAAAGAATGGTAACATGCAGAAAATAGTAAAGATAATTCCAGTGATACTGCTGCTTATTTTTATTGCTTTTCAATGGCACCAGCCTGCTCCCAATACAGACGAAGGGCAGATTTACAAAACCGATTTCACGCGGAAGTATACAATGTCTGCCGAGGTAAAAACGATGTTTCAGACTTCTTGTTACGACTGTCACAGCAACAACACCAACTATGTATGGTATGATTATATACAGCCTGCCAGAAACATGGTGGAAAAGCATATCAGAGAAGGAAAAGAAGAACTGAATTTCAATGAATGGGATACCTATTCCAACCGAAAGCAGGAAAGATTACTCAACTCGATAAAGAAACAAATAGAAACTAAGCAAATGCCCTTATCATCCTATACCATAATGCATAACAATGCAAAACTGAATGATAAGCAAATTAAAACTTTAACCGATTGGTTGAAAGAACAGCAATAAGTTTCATTAAAAAAAACTAAAAATGATTATACCCAGAAATATCACAATAAGATTGCTGTGTGCATTTTTTATATGGTCCTATTCGCAATCCGTTTTTGCACAAAAAGTGGTGCGTTACGACCTGTTTGTGAAAGATACCTTAGTCACTTACGGCGGCAAAGAGAAAAGAGCGATTGCCGTTAACGGGCAGATCCCCATGCCCACTCTTACTTTTACTGAAGGAGACACTGCCGAAATTGTAGTTCATAATCAGTTAAAAGAAAGTACATCCCTGCACTGGCACGGTGTATTTTTACCCAATAAAGAAGATGGTGTGCCGTGGCTTACCCAAAAGCCCATTAAACCAGGTGCCACCTATACCTACCGCTTTCCGATTATTCAAAACGGTACACACTGGTACCATTCTCATTCCGGTTTACAGGAACAGATCGGGATGTATGGGAATTTTGTCATGAAAAAAAGGAACGACGACAAAACATTCAGAAAAGGAATTGATGATTTACCTACCGTTCCCATTGTTTTAAGTGAATGGACGAATCTTAATCCCGATAATGTCAACCGGATGCTTCATAACGCCAACGATTGGGCCGCGATTAAAAAGAATGCCACCCAATCCTACGCAGAAGCCATCAAAGAAGGTTATTTTAAAACCAAATTGAAAAATGAATGGAAGCGAATGCTCGCAATGGATGTAAGTGATGTCTATTATGATAAAATATTAATCAACGGAAATAATACAACCGATTTAAAATCCGTGGACGGAAAAACCTTAAAAGCTGGTGATAAAGTCAGGTTAAGAATATCCAACGGCGGCGCTTCTTCCTACTTCTGGCTGCGATACGCCGGAGGAAAAATAACCGTTGTGGCCAATGATGGTAATGATGTAGAACCTGTAGAAGTCGACAGGCTGATTATTGCCGTTTCAGAAACCTATGACATTGTGGTTACCATTCCTGAAGAAGGCATATCCTATGAATTTTTAGCAACTACAGAAGACAGAACCCAGTCAGCCAGCTATTTTGTCGGCAATGGTATCAAACAGCTGATATCACCCCTTCCCCGCCTGAAATATTTTGAAGGCATGAAAATGATGAATGGCATGATGAAAATGAATGGAGATCTGGATGATATGGGCATGAAAATGAGCCTGAACCAAATGGATATGAACGTTGTCATGTATCCTGAAATTACAGGAAATTCAAAAGGAAAGCAGGATCACAGCCAGCATAAAATGGATATGGAGAATTCCTCCGACCGTTATAATGCAAACGCGCTGGGTGACATTAAAACCCTCAATTATGCCATGCTGCAGTCTCCTTATGACACATCGCTTCCAAAAAATGCTCCCGTAAAAGAATTAAAATTTACCCTTACCGGAAATATGAACCGATATGTATGGAGCATGGATAATAAAATTCTGTCAGAAACAGATAAAATACCTGTAAAAAAGGGAGAAATTCTGCGCATTACCATTTACAACAACTCTATGATGAGACATCCCATGCACTTACACGGTTTTGACTTCAGAGTCATTAACGGAAAAGGAGAAAAATCACCTCTTAAAAATGTTCTGGATGTAATGCCTATGGAAAATGATACCATCGAGTTTTTGGCTAATGAAGAAGGAGACTGGTTTTTCCATTGCCATATCCTCTACCACATGATGTCCGGAATGAACCGCGTTTTTGCAGTGGATGATTATAAGAATCCTTATTTACCTGATAAGAAGCATGCTTACAAAGAATTACAGAAAGAAAGCAATATGCCTCACTTTATGATTCAGAACGATTTTGCGACCAATGGGAACGATGGGGATGCCATGCTTCAGAATGCCAGATGGAGCTTAGGTACAGAATGGCGTTTAGGGTATAATGATATGCACGGATATGAAGTGGAAACCCATTTGGGAAGATATATCGGAAAAATGCAGTGGTTTATGCCGTTTATCGGCTTTGACTGGCGCTATCGAAAGATGGGAATGGATGAACGTGAGAAAAATATATTTGGTCAGAAAAATGAAAAAGATACGCGTAGAGCTATTAGTTTAGGTTTTATGTATACCTTACCTATGCTGGTCAATTTCCAGGCAGAAGTATATCATGACGGTATTGTACGCTTGCAGTTAATGCGGGAAGATATTCCTGTCTCAAAAAGAATAAGAGCAGGTTTTATGGTCAATACCGATATGGAATACATGGGAGAATTGAAATATATCATCAATAAAAATGTAGCCATCCGCGCGCATTATGACAGTGATATGGGCGTAGGAGGAGGAATTACACTCGCTTATTAGTCTACAACCCTCTAGTTTTTACATCAAGCCGGTTTTCTTTTGAAAGCCGGCTTTTTTATGAACATCCTGCTTATTTTCCTTTAAAAACCAAAAGAAAAGAGTGGTACTCATGACCGCTCCTGCTTATATATTCGAAAATATTATTTCTTTTGATTAAAATACTGATGAAGAAAGTCTTCCAGCTCTTTTCCGTGAAGATTTTTAGCAATAATCTTTCCCTGACCGTCTGTAATTACGTTAAAAGGAAGTTCCTCTATTTCGTAGGCCTTAGCAACAGGGCTTTTCCAAAATTTAAGATCACTCACCTGAATCCAGTTGATCCCGAAGCGTTCTATCGCTTTCTGCCAGTTTTCTTTACTTCGGTCTAAAGAAACACCCAGAATTTCAAATTCTTTATTTTTCACCTGCTCAGAAAAGGTATTGTACAGCGTTTTAAGCTCCGGCTGCTCTTCAACACAGGGTGCACACCAGGTCGCCCAGAAATCAATCAGTACGACTTTACCATTTAAAGAAGAAAGAGAAAATGAGGTGCCATCCGTTTGAGGCAGAACAATATCAGGAGCCTGTTGTCCCACTGTAATTCTGGACTGTTGTGCAGTCATCAATCCGGTAAGAATAATTACGGATAAAAAAGAAAAAAAAGCTCTCATATTAGTCATTTGTAGGATAATCTTTATCCAGCCAGTCTGCTTTGATGTTTTTTGGCAGGTTTAAAAGTTTAGCATTTTTGAAACCCATTTCCATCAGCAAATTGAATGCAGGACGGATGTTCGGGCATTTTACAAAAGGACAGCATCCGCAGTAAATAATCACCTCTTTTCCTTTGGGAATATTTTTAAGGTAATTTCTGAGTTTTTCAAGATTCTCCGGCTCACGCGTTGACCCGATGTCTACAGAACCTTTGATAATAGCTTCCGGACCTACAGAAATAATCACAATATCCTTTGTTTTGTTCGCTGTAATTTTTGAAGCTAAAAGTGCCGGATCCATAAGCTGGTTTTCATTCCACGGATCCTGTTTCTGCTGGGCAGACATCTGGCTGAAAAACGAACACACCAGACACGTCATTAAAAACAAATATTTCATTCTTTTATTTTTAACAAAGATATGAATTTACCCATGAGCTCTATGATAAGCATAGTTATGTTTGAAATATTTTAAACCTTTTAAGCCTAAATAATTTATATATTTATTCTGGGAAATAAAGGGCAAACAAAAGCAAATCAATACAATGGAAGAGAAATTCCGGCCTGACGCCATTATTGTCGGTACAGGGCTCGCAGGACTTACTGCTGCTATGGAAATAACCAATAAGGGAAAGAAAGTCCTCCTGCTTGATCAGGAAACAGAGCAAAACATAGGTGGCCAGGCGTTCTGGTCATTCGGAGGCCTGTTTCTCATCAATTCGCCCCAGCAGCGGAGAATGGGAATTAAAGACTCTTATGAACTGGCTCTTCAGGACTGGACAGGTACTGCAGGATTCGACCGTGCAGAAGATGACTGGCCTCGAAAATGGGCAGAAGCCTACCTGAAATTTGCAGCCCATGAAAAATACAATTATATTTCCAAACTGGGCATTAAGCTTATGTTTATGGTAGGCTGGGCAGAACGTGGTGACGGATCTGCAACCGGTCACGGGAATTCCGTACCCCGCTTCCATGTAAGCTGGGGAACCGGGACTGGTGTGGTGAAGCCTTTTGTGGAAAAAGCGTATCAAGCCCAAGAAAAAGGGCTGTTACAAATGAAATTCAGACACAGAGTCACCGAACTGATTTCAGAACATGGAAAAATAAAAGGTCTTAAAGGAGATATTCTTGAAAACGACAACCAGGAAAGAGGTGCCGCAACCAACAGAAATATCATTTCTCAGTTTGAATACCATGCCCCTCATATCATCATTGCATCAGGAGGAATAGGAGCCAATCATGAATTGGTCCGGAAAAACTGGCCGGAAAGACTGGGAAAAGCCCCTGAAAATATGGTTTGCGGTGTTCCGGCTTACGTGGATGGAAAAATGATAGGAATTGCAGAAAATTCCGGGGCACACATTATCAATCCGGACCGGATGTGGCATTATACGGAAGGTATAGAAAACTGGAACCCGATATGGCCCAAACACGGTATTCGGATATTGCCCGGACCGTCTTCTCTATGGTTTGATGCTACAGGAAACCGTCTCCCCGCTCCTTTCCTTCCCGGGTTTGATACGCTTGGAACATTGAAATATATACAGGATACAGGCTTTTCTTATTCATGGTTTATTCTGACCCAGAAAATCATTAAAAAAGAATTTGCCCTCTCGGGATCGGAACAAAACCCGGATATCACCAATAAAGACTACGCTCTTTTCCTGAAAAGGATCTTTGGAAAAAAAGCCCCGGGACCTGTAGAAGCTTTTAAGGAACACGGAAAAGACTTTATTGTTTCAGACAACCTGAAAGATCTGGTGGAAAGAATGAACCAGCTTTCCGGTGATCATCTTCTGAATTATGAAAAGATTAAAACACAGATAGAGGCCAGAGACAGAGAGCTTGATAACAAATATTCCAAAGACACCCAGGTCAATTATATCCGAAATACCCGAAATTATTTAGGAGATAAACTGGGCCGTGTAGCTACTCCACATAAAATATTGGATCCCCAAAACGGTCCTCTGATTGCAGTACGCCTCAATATTCTTACCCGCAAAACACTGGGAGGCATCAAAACCAATCTCAACGGACAGGTTTTAAGAGAAGATGATACCGTTATTGAAGGACTTTATGCCGCAGGAGAAGCGGCAGGCTTTGGCGGAGGCGGAATGCATGGCTACCGCGCTCTGGAAGGAACATTTCTGGGAGGATGTATTTTTTCGGGAATGAAAGCAGGACAATATATTGCCCGACTTTAAAAAGGGGCAATTATCAAGAATCAAAATTGTAGACAGATTAAAAATGAACCGTTATTTTAATGATAAAGTGATCTGGATTACCGGAGCTTCATCAGGAATTGGAGAAGCTCTGGTGAATGAGCTGGCTGTAAAAAGTAATGCTAAAATTATTCTTTCATCAAGAAATAAAGATCAGCTGTATGCGGTTGCTGAAAAAGCAGGGCTGGAGGCAGGCCGTTTTGTTATACTTCCCCTAGACCTGGAAGATTATAAGAAAATGCCGGATATGGCGGCAGAAGCCATCGAAAAGTTTGGAAAAATAGATATTCTGATCAACAATGCAGGTTTGTCACAGCGTTCTCTGGCAACAGATACAGATATAGAAGTCGATAAGCGTTTAATGGATATTGATTTTTTAGGAACTGTAGCCCTTACTAAGGCTGTTCTCCCCTATATGATCCGGAATGGCGGCGGCCACGTTGTTGCGGTAACCAGTCTTATGGGCATTTTCGGAGCCCCGATGCGAAGCAGTTATGCAGCGGCCAAACATGCACTTCACGGCTTTTTCGACTCGCTTCGGGCAGAATTATTTACCAAAAAAATTGTGGTGACACTCATCTGTCCCGGATTTATACAAACCAATATTTCAATCAATGCAGTAACCGGGAACGGCACTTCTCAGGGCACAATGGATGATGCCACAATAAATGGAATGCCGGCTGACGTTTTTGCAAAAAAAATGCTATCGGCCATAGAAAAAAAGAAAAATCAGGCTTCGATAGGCGGCCGCGAAACTATGGGTGTTTATCTCAAAAGATTCTTTCCGGCTCTGCTGGCAAAGATTGTGCGGAAAGCAAAAGTGGTTTGAGGAAAAAGTGAATAGTGAATAGGCAAAATTACAAATTAACTTATTAGCCTTCTCAGCTTTCTCAGCTTTCTTTGCTTTTTAACCTTTCAGCCCCATTTACCTCCATTCCAAATTATTTTCCTCTTCAAACTGCTTTTTCACCGTAAAGAATTTCTCATCCGCTTTGAATACTTTCTGATAAAGTTCCTGTTTTTCATACCCTAATTCAAGTCTCCGGTCCTGTGCTGCCCGTATTTCTTTGTCATCTTTACTGTAACGCATCAGCTTCTCCTGCTCAATTTCTTTTCTTGAAAAAAGGAAAAGGTCTTTGAGAGCTTTATAATAATTCAGAACCGCCTGCTGGGTTTCTTTTCCTTTTTGGACTCCCTCTATATCAGCCATTTCAATCTCTTTAATAATGGTATTGAATTCTTTTTCTTCCTGATCTGTGATGTAAAGAGCTTTTGTGTAATCATGGGCAATCAGATAGTCCAGTTTAACGGATTCAAAACCTTTTTCACCAATCAGCATAGCCGTCATCTGGGCTTCCTTTTTGGTCAGTATTTCCTGAAAATTTTCAGCTTTTTTATTGCTGCAGGATTGAAAAACAGCAGAAACTAAAATAATTATTAGCAGAGTGATGGATATTTTACGGATCATAGAAATAAGTTTAATGAGTAATTAAATGTATAAAAAAATAATTTGTGATCTATTGTAAAGCAAGAGTTTCCTTCCGCAAAAAAACTTTTTATGTAGTCGTTGGCCACTTAATAGCATTTACAATTCACCAGAATCAGAATCAGAATAAAAAAATCAAAAAAATATTTGAATTTAAAATAACGGAGTGAATTACAGTATTTTACAGCCCTAATTTTATATTTTTAAGCAATCTGAGGTGAAATTTTTATAAAGATATTTCATAAATTTACGAAACCATTACGGTTTTAAAATTGGTTCCCAGGTGAAAATTCACAATAAAAAAAAATATCTAAGCTTTTTAAAATTTAAAAGAGACTTTCAAAACTACGGGCTGGAAAAGGCACGCAGCTATGAACTCATCCTCCACTGGCTGAACAACAGGCTGAGCAGAAATCAGTTTCTGGTGCTTTCGGGAATCCTTGTGGGCTGTACCGCCGGCCTTGCCGGAGTAATCCTGAAAACACTCGTTCACAACATCCATAATTTTATTACGCACAGGGTTCATTTTGAATATCAGATTCTTTTCTATATTGTTTTTCCTTTTTTAGGGATTGTACTGACGACAGCTATTGTAATTACGATATTTAAAGGACAGGACAGAAAAGGAATTGGTGCCATTCTGTATGAAATTGCACAAAACTCAAGCATCGTGGCTTCTGTGAAAATGTATTCTCAGATTATTCAGAGTGCGGTTACAGTAGGACTTGGAGGTTCTGCCGGACTGGAAAGCCCCATAGCGGTTACCGGAGCAGCTATCGGTTCCAACTATGCGCAGACTTACCGTTTGAGCTATAAAGAAAGAACACTTTTACTGGCTGCCGGGGCTACTGCGGGAATTGCTTCGGCATTCAACGCTCCGATTGCCGGAATTATGTTTGCTTTTGAAATTCTTTTGACAGGCGTTGTTTTTACAGATTTCATACCGCTTGTAGTTGCTGCTGTCTGCGGAAGTCTTTTATCCAGAGTTCTTCTTCAGGAAGATATCCTTTTCAGATTTTACACAAGAGAGGCTTTTAATTATAGAAATGTTCCCTACTATCTTATTTTGGGGATTGTTACCGGATTATATGCCCGTTATTTTGTGATTATTTCCCAAAAAGTAGAACATTTTATCAAAGAAATTAAGCTTTCAAGAATGCAGAAGGCTATGTTTGGAGGGGTCGTACTTTCCTTGCTGTGCGTTCTTTTTCCACCTCTGTTCGGGGAAGGATATGAAACGGTAAAGGCATTTACGAACGGGAATACCCATGCGATTATCAAAAACAGCTTTTTCAGGTATTTTGAGATTGGTGACTGGACGATCATTATATTTTTGATTTTGGTATGTCTTTTAAAGGCATTTGCCACTTCTTTCACCATCTTCAGTGGAGGTAACGGCGGTAATTTTGCGCCGTCTCTTTTTGCCGGGGGTACTGTAGGATATCTATTTTCATTGATCTGCCAGCATATCGGGTTTACGGATGTTCCCGTGACCAATCTTGTTCTGGTAGGAATGGCCGGAGCAATGAGCGGTGTACTTTATGCCCCGCTTACCGCTATATTCCTGATTGCCGAATCCAGTTTCGGGTATGATCTTTTCATTCCGCTGATGATTGTTTCCATCATCTCTTATCTTATTGCAAAATGGTTCTCCCCGATTTCTCCGGAACTTAAATCTTTGGCCGATCAGGGAAAAATATTCACCAATAAGCATGATAAAAACCTTCTTTTTGCTTTAAGAACGGAAGATTTTATTGATCAGTATTCAGAAACTATCAATGAAAATGCTTCTGTTACCGAATTATTTGAGCAGGTAAAAAACGGGAACAAAAATATTTACGCTGTTATTGATGAATTTGGGAAACTGAAAGGAATTCTTACCCTGGATGATATCCGTCCTTATCTTTTTAATAAGGAAATCGACAGTAAGCAAACCGTAGCCCAGATTATGAAAGCTCCTCCGGCAGTCATTTACCGTGAAAATAAACCATTGGAAATTCTCCAGATTTTTGACGATACCGGAGTATGGAATCTTCCTGTAACCAGTGATGAAAATGATTTTATCGGGTTTATCTCAAAATCTTCTATCCTGATGAGCTACAGACAGCTTTTAAAGGAATATTCTGATTAATTTTAACTCATAAAAGTTCAACAGCTTTGCAATACCCTGGTTTTGTCTCTAAATCCAATTTTCGAACAATAAAGGTACAAGCCATGTTTGTGTTGACAACTCATTGATTACTGGAAGCATGTTGGGTCATTATCTCTGCCAGTTCCAATGCGCATCCCCAGCCCACGGTGAAACCAGAACCGCCATGTCCGTAATTGTGAAAAACGTTTGGATATTGGGTATCGAATGCAAAACGGACTTCGCTTCTTTTGGGACGCAACCCTACGATTTCTTCCAGGATCTCCGGTGCTTTTGAGGATAATCCCGATTCATGAAACCTGGATAAAATTAATGCCGTATCGTTGCTTTCAATATTCATATTCCAGTCATTAAGATAGTCTGTCCCTCCGATGATACAGTCGTTTTTCCTTTTTATGATGTAACTTAAAGCCCCATCTTGGGTTGAATTCACGCAGGACTGTATATCAAGACGCGCAGTTCTCAGGATTTGCCCGCGCATAGGCAAGAGTTCATCATCCATACAGATTTCTTTTGCTCCCAATCCGGTACAGTTTACGACAAAAGTGTCCAAATCGCTCAGCTGTTTTAAAGAAGTGATCTCTTTCTGTTCAAATCTGCCTCCATTAGCCATAAAACGTTTAAAAAGATGAGGCAGGTATATGGGAGGTTCAGCAAGAGGTACAACCGCTACATAGGCTGTTTCTGCTCCAAATGGTAATTCTTCCAGGCTGGATTCGCGTACGGCTTCTTCCGGTAATTTCTGCACCCATGATGTATCACTGGATGCGTTATAAACAATGGTGAAAGGAATAAATGAAACACCGTTATCAGGTAACTGTTCCTTCAAATAGCGCTGATATGACTTACTTCCCCATCGCGCAGCCTCTTCTGCAGGTTCTATTGCAAAAGGAAACCAGATAGCCCCTACTTTTTCGGATAATGTATTTTCGAACCGTTCTCTGGCTAATATGCAGACTTCCCAACCGTTTTCCTGAAGGGCAATCGCACTGGTAAGACCTGCAATACCGCAGCCTGCTACTGTTACATGCTTCATTCTGTATTTATTTTATCCTTATTCAGGATTAGAAATGATTCCAATAATTGATTTTAAAATACTTTCCTTTATCGCAGGGATAGACAAAGATTTTTTACCTTCCTGAATGTTTTTAAGGCTAAACAAAACTACTCCGTTTATTAAAGTAATACAAATGATATCTTACTTCAATCAATTTTAAACCATCTACATGTTATGAATTAAAAATCAATATGTTATAGAAATTTGATTTATTTTACCATGCGTCCTTTTACGGCTTTTCCGGGAAATACTCCAGAAAGCATGACCCCTTTGGAAATCAGCATTTTGCCATTGATCCACACATTTTCCATTCCTGTAGAATAGGAGAATCCGTTTTCATAGGTTGCATTATCCCTTACTTTTTTGGGGTCAAACAATATTAAATCTGCAAAACAGCCTTTCTGTATTCTACCTCTGAATTTCATATCCGGAGCTGCTTTTTCCAGAACTTTAGCAGGCATCAGAGTCATTTTTTCAATAGCTTTTGGCAGACTTATCAGTTGGTCTTCCCGTACATATTGGCGTAATATTTTACAAAAAGTTCCTGAAGCTCTGGGATGTCCTTTAGGCGAATAATCCCCTCCATCGCTGGCAATCATTGTAACCGGAGAAGCAATAGCAGCCTTAATCCAGTCTTCTTTAAGCATATGCACGATAACCGAGCCTCCGGTTTTTCTATATTTTTTAAATGTTTCAGGAGTCAGTCTTTCTCCGGTGGCAACCCATTGCAAATCACCGTAGCTGCATCCCAAACGCTGCTGCCATCCTTCATTAAATATTTCTGAACTTATCTCGGTATTACCTGCAGTATAGGGATACAATTCGGTGGTAACGGGAAAACCTCTTAATTGTGCTTTTTGAACCAAATCGAGGCAGAACAGTATATCTTTCCTCGCCATGCTGTTGATATGGCAGATATGTAACTGGGTCTGATTCACAACAGCATCGGCAATAGCCTGTTGAAAAGCAATTGCTCCCCCTTCACGAACATGGGTGAATACCGGAATCTTCCATTTGCCTGCCAGTTCATATACAAACCCAATTTCTTCTGCTGAAGCATTAGGCAGATACCCAACCGGAACCCCAATACCGATAACTCCATCCGTAACTGCTTTCCTTAGAAGCTTTTCAAAGGTATTAAAATCTTTTTCTGGGACCGGAAATTTGACACTGTTATCGGTTAATTCCTCATAAATCGAAGGGTATACTTTATTATTTTTTCTTAGAACGCGATTTCTGTAAGCCAACTGGCAGGCTGATGCCCCGTAATTAAGAACAGCTTTACCTTGACGGGCCTGCAGCCACTTTGAGATGGTATCTACGCCCACTTCAAGTTCCAAAGCGGTAGTCACTCCATCGTAAGCCTGGTAAGCATTTTCCATATTGGTCTGCCCATGTGCATGCAAATCTATGAAACCGGGAGCAAGCACTTTCCCTGCACCATTTACCGTAGTTCTTCCTTTAAGATTTTGTCCGGTAACAGCCTCAATTCTGTCACCAATAATTCCTACCTGAAGTATACTGTCTGTTTTAGTTTCGGGATCAATGACCCGTGCATTTTGGATGACAATATCATACATCTTTGTCTCAGCTGGTTTGTTGCATCCGATCATAAGAAGCACCATACAGGCAGCTGGCCATTTTTTTAATAATGTTCCCATACATCAACCCTGTTTTATTTTGTTTTTGGAGCTGTAACTGTGGCTTTCTTTTTAAATGTAAGTGGTTCAAGCATTGGTTCGAGCTTTACAGACATAGAAACGATTTTACCGGAATCATCTGTCTGGAAATTAAAATTGGAATCATCATCAGCGTCTTTATCTATCACATTATTTTTAACCTCCATTGGAATAAAGACATCATAATGTTTGTGTGATAAATAGAGTTCGTTTTTTGGAGTCTGAGCAAAAAGTGAATCTTTTTTTGTTGTAATATGAAAGGTTCCGTAGCCCGGATGCGTATAATCTCCAGCAAAATCCTGCAGTGGATGTGATGGTTTGGTGCCAGTTGTTCTGCTTTCTGCTGCTGTTTTCTTTGTTTCTGCAAGTTTTTTCTTGGCCTCGGTCTGCTTTTCCTTCAGATACGCGATCCAGTCTGTTTCTTTAGCGGCAAGTAAGAGATCGGAAACTATATTTCTGGCTAATGAAGGTAACATAGACCCATTCTGGTTAGTAAGCACTACAACGCCCATATTATCGGAAGGAAAAAGAGAAACATTCGCTGAAAAACCATCAATATTACCTCCATGTTCCAGACGGTAATGTCCTTTGTATGAAGAGACAAACCAGGCATATCCATAGCTGTTCTGATGCTGGTCAGGGAACTTCGGATCCGGCATTCCGCTTATGATGAATAACGGATTGATGGCTTTTTTTACGTAAGCCTCCGGCAGCACCTGCTTTTCTTTGTATTTTCCTTTATTCAGCCAGATCTGTATCCAGCGGGTCATCTCAAGAGCGCTGCTGTTAATGCTTCCTGCGGGGCTCATAGCAGCAATATTGTAATAGTTCATGGCTTTGGTTGTCTCCATATTTTTCCACTCATAACCGATCGCCATATTTTTTGCCTTATTCATTTCTGCAAAGCTTAAATTGGAGTTTTTCATTTCCAGAGGGATAAAAAACCGTTCCCGAATGTTATCTTCCCAGGATTTACCCGTAATTTTTTCCGTAATCATACCCTGAATAAGATATCCGAAGTTGTTATAATACCATTGGGTACGAATATCTTTGAAAGGTTCATGGTATTTTATCCGGGCCAACAGACTATCCCTGTTTTCGGTAGGAAACAGATACCAGGACATATCATGCCTTGGCAGCCCTGAGCGGTGAGAAACCAGATCTTTAATGGTAAGCTCGGAATTAAGCAGATCATTATAAAACTCCAGCTTTGGCAGATATTTCCGTGGACTATCATCAAAGCTTAACCCATGTTCAGCTTCCATAATTCCGAGTAAACCGGTTGTAAATGCTTTAGTAGTGGAACCAATCGCAAATAAAGTATTTTCATCTGCTTTTTGTTTTTTTTCTATATTACTATACCCGAATCCCTTACTATACACCACTTTGTTATCTTTAACAATGGCTATGGAAAACCCGGGTGCATAAGTTTCTTTTAATAAGATATTTAGCTTGTCATCCAGTTGTTTTGTCGGAAAAGCAGTTTGAGAAAATGCTAAATTGAAATTTAACAGAAAAATAAAAATTAAACCGTATTTCATAAAAAATGTATTTCAACAAAAGTAATGATTTGTTACAAATACCAAGTTATGCAATTAACAGTATATATCATATTCATAATCATCTGATTGCTTTCCTGATTATGGCATGATTTTTCACTTCGTGGAATACAAAACAGCCTCCGCAATGGAAGCTGTTTGATCTATCAATTAAAAAAAGTACTGTTACTTTTCAACCTGAGGAACCTCAATGGCTGTAAGCATCAGTTTATATTCCTGCAGCTGCAGGTCAATGGTTTTCAATCCGCTTTTAAAGAAATTGGATGTATGAAACAGATGATTGTAGTATTCAATACCTTCCAATACATTTTTCTTGAATGCATTCCACTTCTTGGTCTGGGCATGAGTAATCTGTGCCGAAGAATTCGCAATTTCTTTTTTAAGATAATCCACGTACATCTTCAGTTCATTGATGAACATATTAGGACGCTGGTTATCGGGAAGAACATTGGCATTTCCATAAATATGTTTTACCATCTCCGAAAGCGAAACTTCTTTATCAAAAAACGCAAGATTGGGTCCCGGGCATATCACTACGCCTTGTTTTTCGCCTTTTATTTCCAGATTTTGCTCCATATAAGCGGAATTCACCAATCCTACACACAGGCAGGCTTTATCTGTAATTTGTGCCTTTCTTCTGTTCACTTCTTCAGCAGACAATTCAACATTGGCCTGCAATTCCTTCAACTTAATATCCTGGTATTTTTTAGAAGCCGTACAGGTTCCCTGCGGTGAAAATTCTTTGCTCAAAGCCAGCAGCTTTTTAGGACATGAGCTTCCATATCTTCCGGCCGCTTCTTTTTGATGTTTCAAAAGCTCATTGGATGTTCCGCGAACAGTATTGAAAGGAACTCCCAAAGGTGAAATATTACTCAGATAAAAATCTTTTTCCTTTGATTTTAAAAGCAGATTCCGGGTTTCGGTATCCACGGAAGTCGCTTCAGGAACCAGCAGAAAAGGAGATCCCCATCCCACGCTGTCTACATGATAGTTTTCCAGCAGGAACTCATGTTCTTCAGAGGTTCCTACCCCGCCCTGAACTGTAATTTTTATCTCCAGTGGCTCAGAAACCGAATGTTTTCCTTTCTGTTCCAGTGCAGCAATCATCAATGCATGGGCAGACTGAATCAGTTCATTTTTTTTCTGCTTAAACTCTTCCATAATAGGTCCAAGCAGCATTCCTTCTGTGGCAAATGCGTGACCGCCACAATTCAGACCGGACTCTATTCTGTATTCTGAAATCCACAGTCCTTTTTTGGCCAGAAAATTTCCCTGAATCATAGCAGAGCGGAAATCACTGACTTTAAGAATAATTTTCTTTTTCAGCATACCATTCTGATCCGGAAAAAAGTCATCAAACTCTTCAATATAGCTGTACAGGCGCGGATTCATCCCCGCAGAAAGTACCATTGAAGAAGATAACTTGCTCTGTGCAAAACCACGAAGCGAAGCATGAGCGTCATTGAACATCACAGGAAGCTGTTCGTCTTTTTTGTAGTTGTCTTTATCGACTTTCGTCATAATATTGACATCAATGCTCCCCGGAGTCAGATTGGATTCAATGAAATTTTTAATGCTCGATCCTAAGCTGTCTTTCTGATTGATAAGATTCTGAAGCCCGTTTTTCAGATCTGAAGTATTGGGCAATATGGCCATAAAGTTTTTTAAAGCCTCCTTATTTTTGGTGATTTCCTGTTTGAAAGTTTCAAATTTTTCATTCACGATATCATCTACCATATCCAGGTAAGCCGTAATTCTTTTTGCTCTGTAATCTTCTGTTTTTGTTGAAATTCCTAAATAATCCAGATTGAATTTCCTGTTATAAAAGTCTTTCATTTTTTCCAGGATTTCATCATCAATAATGGAAATAACGGAAGAAATTCCATATTGGGCAACACGGATCGGGCTGTCTATGGTATACGCCAGACCCATCACCGGAATATGGAAATTGTGTAACGGTTTATGTGTCATTTTATTTTGATAAAAATTCTTTCTTTTAAAATGAGTTAAAGCCTCAGAATACTTCATTGTGTTGAAAGAAGTTCTTTCGTTATGGACTTTAACTGTCCTAAATTTATCATTTTAATATTAGCTATGCATTAAATAACACTTGTAATATCGGAAATATGCTAAATATCATTCTTTTGCCGCATCTTTCTTTCACATCATCCAGAATGTTTAAAGAAACTGAAAAACCTCTCAATCGAGAGGCCATGTTAAAACGTAATGTATTGAGATATATGGAAATATATATGATTTCAAAATTAAACAGAAGGGAGGATACATTTTATGACTGGAATCATGTTAGCATTGTTTTTAATATCAATTTGTTAAAGTTTGTTTATTTTACCTTGTTTTTATAAAGTAATATTTATTTTTGGCTGAAAATTTAAAAGAGCATAAACCGGATTTATTGAAAACAGGTAAAACTTATGCTTTATAGCCGCCCAGAATACAGAACAGATGCATATACCTATGATAATTGATGAAGAATTTTTGCTTTCCTCAGGAGCTGAGCTGATCAAGTATACCGTGAATGAGATTATTTTTAAAGAGGGTGACATGCCTAAATATTATTTTCAGATCAAAACCGGAACGGTAAAAATCAACAACTATCACGAGGACGGGCGGGAAATCATTCACAGTATCCCTTTTGACGGGCATTGTATTGCGGAAAGTTCCTTGTTCATTGATAAAGCCTATCCTGTGAATGCTGTAGCCATGTCCGGCTGCGAAATCATAAGAATGGAGAAAGTTAAATTTCTCGAGCTTATCAGGAACTCTCCTCAACTTTTTGAAAAGCTTTACCTCTATACTGCTGAAAGAATGTATTACAGGCATGTGATGCTGAATAATATTTCGGCACCTGATCCTGGCACAAAGGTAAAACGGGTCATGGAAAGTCTTAAATCTTATAATCAGTACACCAGCAAATATTCTTACCAGTTTCCTTTTACCAGACAGCAGCTGGCTTCTCTTACGGGTTTATGTGTAGAAACCGTTATCCGGGTTGTCAAAAAGATGGAAAAAGAAAAAACGGTAAGAATACAAAACGGTAAAATATTTTATTAACCTTTATTTCAAATTCCTCATTTTCTTACAAAGGATTTTTGATCAATTTCTAATCTGAATTTTTCCCAGGTCGTAGAAATATCCTCGTACTCTTCGTTTCCGTACATTTTTCTCTTATTGTAGAAATACAATTATAAAATAATGAAAGAAACATAAGAATGACTCAATTCATTATTTTTAACTGGAATTAATAATTTTTTAAAATTTATATCAAAATTATGTTTTTTATGATATAAAATTATCTATATTTGTGGATCGAAATAATTTTTTTTCATCATTTGTGTTTTTTTAAGGTCTCCTCCTTTAGGGGACCTTTTTAATTATACGCATTCGTAATTGTTTATTGGGTTCATATATTAAAATTCAACATGTTTATGGAATGCTTAGGTGGAAATACGGAATTATTAATTTAGTGCTTTCTACTCTACCATACTTCCCTTTAAAGTGACAAATTTGTAATGTTAAACAACTTAAAACATTACACCATGTCAACATTCAAAATCAACATCATTGCAGGTCCGCTTTGGAGCAATGACGAAGCACAGAGATTAGGAGGCCGTATTGCCGCGGCTCATTTAGGAAAATTCACCGGACAATGGAGCACCATTGTTGAAGGTCAGATGAGCGTTATCGAAGTTGAATTCGATACACAACCATCGGGAAGCACAGAATACACCCTGGACGTTTTAGCGGGACCTATCTGGAGCAACGAAGATGCGAAAGAAGTGTGTCCTTCCATATGCGCCTCTTACGGAGGAACATGGAACGGCCAGTGGACTACAGTTGTAGAAGGCAAAATGAGCGTTTGCGGCTGTGTATTCAAGTTCTAGGAATATATTCAATTCACTACAGATTATAATCTCCGGCCACCCCGGAGATTTTTTATTTAATGGTCTTTATAAAATCTGTAGGTCTGAATTTCATGACAGACTGAAAGCTTCTTGTAAAAGCCTGTACACTTTTATAGCCTACAGCATAGGCTATTTCTGAAATGGTAAGATCTCCGGAGCTTAGCAGTTCCAGACTTTTGATAATCCGCAGAACCTGTTGATATTTACTCAGGGTCGTTCCTGTTTCTTTTTTAAAAATGCGTTCTATAGTGCGTAAAGAAAGCAAAGAAATGTCACTTAGATCTTCCATTCTTATATCTTCCTGATAATGATTATGAATATAGCCCACCGCATCAGACAGCCGTTTGTCTTCGGGAAGCCCGATATGGAGTTTTAATGAATGCTCTACAAATTGAGGCAGCTCATTGAAAAGAGCTTTCAGGAACAGGATTTCATCAGGGTCCGTTGATGTTAATTTTGACCATTTCTCCGCATATCTTATCATTTCCTTCAATACAGGAGGTACTGAAAAAACACTAATCTCGCGATGAAAAGCACTATCTTGTTCTACATTCGCAAACATAATCATCAGTTTTATTTTTTCGGAATGGGAATTGGTTTTATGAATAACCCCGGGAGGAATCCATGCGGCATGATTTTGCGGAAGCAGATAGATTTTTCCGTCCATCGTAATGTACTGAAATCCACTTTCTACATACACCAACTGGCCTTTTTGATGAGAATGAAGAATATCATCATGCCGCCAGTTTTCTTCAAACCATACAAAATAAGGTTTTTCCAGTTCGTCAATTGCAATCGTGTCGTGAGGGTTCATGTCGTTTTAAGTTAAAACTTTGACAAAATTAAACAAAACAACTGAATTAATTTTGCCATAAATCTATTTGTGCGATGAAGAACGAAACAAGAAAGAATGCTTCCTATATCCTGATGGCCATTAATATTCTGGTTGTTATCCTTGTATCCAGCAACCTGAGATCTCCGATTATTTCGGTTTCTCCCGTACTAGCGGATATAAAGAATGCTTTACACCTGAACAGTTTTCAGGTGAGCCTGCTTACCTCTATCCCACTTTTTATGTTTGCGACCTGCTCAGTTCTGGTCAGCAGATTTTCGCATCAGTTGAGTATCAGTAAATTGCTGATGTACTCTCTGATAATTTTGAGTTTCGGGCTTTTCCTGCGTATTACAGGTTCCCTCTGGACGCTTTTTGCAGGCTCGGTTTTCATCGGTTTGGGAATCTGTATAGGAAATGTGGTGACGCCGGGATACATCAAGAATAATTTCCCTAAACAAATCGGACTGATGACCGGGATTTTCGCGGTGTCCATGAATCTTACTGCAGCGCTGGCATCGGGTTTCAGTGTCAGAATTGGAGAATGGACAGGGTTCGGATGGCGTGGTTCACTCGGGATATGGCTCATTATTGCCGGACTGGGACTATTTGTTCTTATATTGGAATTGATCTTCAACAAAAGAAATTCAGGTCAGAAAAAAGCGGCATTAAGTGTTTCTGATTTTAATATGTTTAAATCTGCCCAGGCATGGAATATCAGTATATTTATGGGACTTCAGTCATTGTTCTATTACTGCATTATGGCCTGGCTTCCCTCTTTCCTCACAGATTATAAAATGCAGGAAGAAAGCACGGGGTGGGTTCTTTTTATGATTCAGATCACTATGATTCCTATCACTTTCTGTGCTCCGATTATCGCCAGCAAAATGAAGAACCAGCGAATTCTGATTGTTTTCATCTGCAGTCTGATGTTGGTGAGCACCCTAATGTTTGCATGGCTGCAGTCTCAGTGGATTTATGCCAATGCAGTCATTATCGGTATTTCAAACGGATTATCTTTCAGCTTATCTATTCTTTTCTTTTCAACAAGGACGAAAAACAGTGCCAATGCCGTGAAAATATCAGGAATGGCACAGTCTGTAGGTTATATGATTGCTGCATTCGGGCCTCCGGTTTTTGGAAGACTTCATGACTGGGATCTCTCGTGGAAAAGTTCTTTTTACTTTTTAAGCTGCGCCGTGATCTTGATGTTTTATTTCGGGATGAAAGCGGCCAGAAATAAATGTGTAGAAGACTAGCTCTTATCGGGATATTTTAGATCAGCCGCTAAGTAATCCTTTTTCTGCTGCTTGCCTCCACCCATTCATCTTTACTGCACTTAGGGCAGCAGCCTGCATTTCCCTGTGTTTTATGCTCTGTATATCCGCAAAAGATACAGGAATAATAACTTTCTTTGCTGATATTCTTTAATGGATTTTCTAACGATTCCGGCATAATGGGAAGACCGTATCTCACATCTTTATCCTCGTAATAAAACAGGCTGATTTCCCCCGAACTTTCCACAATAGCCGTTTCTATCTGCCCAAGCTGCGAGACCCCTTTTAATCTTAACTCGGCAAAGAATTCATCACTGCCCAGGTTTTCTTTCTTAAAATTATCGATAGCAAATTCTCCATTGCGGATGAGGCAGCTGCACGAACCTTCCACCAGCTTTTCAAATCTTTTGCTCTTCCCTATGAAAAAGGTAATAATACTGTACAAAAGGATGATAACAACAAAAACAAGAATAGAGGAAATAATCCCTACATCTTTGTTGAACATAGGATCCCCGGCTGCAGAACCTAAACCAATAATAACCACAAGTTCAAAAATAGAGAGCTGTTTCACTCCCCTTTTGCCTAAAACCCTTAATCCGATAATAATAGCAAGAAACATAATAGCTGTCCTGAGAATAATCTCTAAAAGAAAGGACCATTCTTCGTGCCCCATCAGTAATTCTTTCCAGTTCAGCTCCAATAGAAATACAGATAACATAGCGATTAATTTAGGAAAGGCATCCAAAAAATAAGCCATTGCCTTTGGGAAAGGTGGCTTCGAGTGCCACCATCCTTTTAATCAAAAGAATACACTTCTCCATCCTGCAAAATAAAACATCTATCCTGCAAATTGTTTTCATTGATCTTTTTCTGAATAAATGTGCGGTCTTCTTTGCAGTGGCTCACTGCCTCAAGATGAGTGACCAAAACAGAAGCTTCCGGTGCATATTGACAAAGCCGGACAATATCATCACTGGTCATAATGATAGGATCTCCCATCACAAAAGTGGCAGCACCTCCTGCGACAACGATATGTTGTGGCTTATGTTTGCTGATTTCCGCCGCTATTCCCTCGTACCAAATGCTGTCGCCTACGATGTATATGGTTTTGCTTTCTGTTTTAAAAACAAATCCGTTGACCAATCCCATCTTTTCTCCTATTTCTCCGGTTCCATGTTGTCCTTCCGTGGTAGAAATATGAATATTTTCCCATGTCACGGAAGTTTTCACGGAAATTATATTTTTAAACCCGAATTCGGAAATCTGCTCTGAAATTGCTGCGGGACAAATGACAGGAATGTTTTTATCTAACAGCTCAATGGCTTTTTCATCCCAGTGATCAGGGTGAAGATGAGTCACCACCACTGCATCTATGGTCTACAGCTTATGGTTCAATTCTTCTTCACTGAACGGAAGACCAACCAGAGGATTCAGAAGTTCGTTGTCTGTCATCGGAAATTTTCCCAGACTGCCTTTTTTTCCAAGCATAGGATCAATTAAAATATTTTTTTCTCCGATTTGGAGCAGCAAGGTAGCATTACGCCATAACTGTAGTTTCATTTTATTTAAATTTGTACAGCAAAACTATTGCTTAACCTCTGTTAAATAATGGACGGTTACCAAAAGGTTAACGACAAATAGCAAATCATGTATGAATTTTGAAGAATTTAAAAACTGCGGACTGAGACGAAGTCTGGATATTCTTTCCGGGAAATGGAAGCCATTGATTCTGCATTCTCTTTTTGAAGAAGAACAGATCCGGTTTGTAGAGCTGTGGCGAAAAATGCCGAGAGTCTCAAAGAAAGTACTTTCGGAGCAGCTAAAACAACTGGAGGAAAATCATATCATCCAACGAATTGAAGTCTATAATTTCCCTCCGGAAGTTTATTATAAATTAACGGACAAAGCTTTGAAATTAGGACCTATACTCCATCAGCTTCATCAATGGGGCAATGATCTTAATTCTGAAATAGCTCTAAAACCTCAAGAATAGTCTCATAAACAAAGTCTAATTCTTCTGCGTTGATGCAATACGGTGGAACCAGATACATGACATTTCCCAAAGGACGCATAATAATGCCACGATGCAAAAATGCATCATACAGTTTTTTCCCAATCTCGTTAAAATAAGAGGTATTCTGATTAGTTTTGTATTCAAAAGCAAGAATAGTTCCCGTCTGGCGTACGTTTTCTACATCCGGATGGTTTGAAAGAGTTTTAGAAAAATCTGAATGCTGTCTGCTGATACGGTCAATTGCTGTTAATGTTTCTTCCTGTAATAAAAGCTCCATACTGGCCAATGCCGCAGTACATGCCAAAGGATTGGCTGTAAAAGAATGCCCGTGGAACAGTGTTTTATACCGGTCATCAGACAAAAATGCACTGAAAATTTCTTGCGAACAGGTCGTAATTCCCATTGGCATTGTTCCTCCTGTTAAACCTTTCGAAAAGCACATAATATCCGGCATTTCCGTAAGATGATTGGCAGCAAATAATTTTCCTGTCCTTCCGAAACCGGTAAACACTTCGTCCTGAACCATCAGAATTTCCTCACTTCTGCAGAACTTCATCAGCTCGTCCAGATGTTTGGCGTCATACATCAGCATTCCTGCAGCGCCCTGTACTAAAGGTTCATAAATAAAACAGGCTGTTTCTTCTGCAAGTTCTCCGATCTGTTTTTTTAAATCGTCCAGATTTTCTGCATTGGGTGTATCAATAAAAACCACTTCAAACAGCATACTTCCGAAAGGTTTTGTCCATACGCTTCTGCCGCTTACCGACATCGCACCGAAAGTATCCCCGTGATACGCATTTTTGAAAGCTAAAATTTTGGTCTTTTCTTTTCCCAGATTATAGGCGTACTGAATACACATTTTCAACGCCGCTTCTACTGCGGTTGAGCCATTATCAGAATAAAAAACCTTACTTTGATTTTCCGGCAGCAGGTTCAGCAGATTTTCTGATAACTGAACAGCAGGTTCATGGGTAAATCCTGCAAAAATAACCTGCTCCAGCGTATTCAACTGTTGAAATACACGCTCTGCAATATATGGATGAGCATGACCATGCAAAGTTACCCACCATGATGAAACAGCATCTATATATTTTTTCCCATCCTCATCATATAAATAAACGCCTTTTCCTTTTACTATAGGCACGGCATCTCCGGCTGTTTTCATCTGAGTATAAGGATGCCAGTTGACAGCTTTATCTCTTTCGGTCAGATGGGTTGGTATTAATGTTTTCATTTTCTTTAATTAGAAGTTAGAAATTAGAGATTAGAAGTTAGTCGTTAAAAGACGGGATAGAAGTTCTGTAAGCAAACCCGAATCACGAATTCACGTAACTCGTATCCTCTAACAACAGGTACTTTCCTTCATCTTCATCGGTTTCAGACCCAGTTTTTCCAGCATCTGCATGTCTTCAGAAACACCCGGGTTCGGAGTTACCAATAAGGTTTCTCTTTCTCCTGTAAAGATAGAATTGGCTCCGGCCATAAAGCACCAGGCCTGTTCTGTTTCATTCATTTCTATACGTCCGGCACTTAATCTGACCATTGACGACGGCATTACAATTCTTGCCGTAGCAATCATTCTTACCATTTCCCAGGTATCTACTTTTTCATTATCTTCAAGCGGAGTTCCTGCCACTCTTGCAAGAGCATTGATAGGAACAGATTCCGGATGTTTCGGCATCGTTGCTAAGGTCAAAAGCATGGAAATACGGTCTCTGTGTGTTTCCCCAAGTCCGATGATTCCTCCTGAACATACCGTTATTCCTGCTTTTCTTACATTATTAATCGTATTGATTCTGTTATCGAAGGTTCTGGTAGAAATGATTTCTTCATAATATTGTTCTGAAGTATCCAGATTGTGGTTATAGGCATACAAACCTGCTTCCTGAAGACGGATGGCCTGTTCTTCGGTAAGCATTCCCAAAGTACAGCATACTTCAAGTCCCAGCTCGTTGACTCCTTTTACCATATCAATAACCCTGTCGAAATCACGGTTGTTACGAACTTCACGCCAAGCAGCAGCCATACAGAAACGGGATGAGCCGCTGTCTTTTGCTTTTTGGGCATGGGCAATAACGGTTTCTGTCGGCAATAGCGCCTGCACTTTGATATTGGTATGGTAACGGGCCGCCTGACCACAGTAAGAACAGTCTTCAGGACACCCTCCCGTTTTGATGGATAACAATGTTGAGATTTGCACTTCTGAAGGATCATGCCATTCACGATGCACTGTGGATGCTTTATAGATCAGTTCAAGCAGAGGCTGATGATAAATCTCCTCTATTTCTTCTTTTGTCCAGTTGTTTCTGATGGTTGTTTTTTTGTCCATTATCATAAATTTGTTTTTTTTAATTGTTCTGCAGCATTTCTGATGCTGTCTTTTGTAGGCTGATCAATTTCAGGGATGCGGATAATTCTCGTTTCTTTTTTTATATATCCGGAAATAACTCTTTCCGTATCCGGAGGAAAAGTTCCGTTGAGGATCAGATATTCCAGTTTAATTTCTTTTTGTTCTAATGCCATGATGGAAAGCAGACTGTGATTGATGCACCCTAAATAATTCCGGACCACCAATGCTGTGGGAAGTTCAAGCTTCTCAATCAGATCAATCATAAAAGTGTCATCTGAAAGAGGAACCATAAGTCCTCCCGCTCCTTCTACAATAAGCATATTATCTGTTTGAGGAATCTGAAAATGATTAATATCTATCTGTACATCTTCCTCGCGGGCAGACTGGTGAGGAGACGCAGCCAGTTTAAAACGGTAAGTTTCCGGATGACAGACTGTATCATCTGTCCAGGATTCTATTTTATAACTGTCTGAGTACTCCAGATCTCCGGACTGTACAGGTTTCCAGTAATCTGCTTTAAAATATTGCGTTAAAACAGCTGAGCATATTGTTTTTCCAACTTCGGTTCCTATGCCGGTGATGAATAGTTTGTTCATGGGGTGTTGCGGGGTTCGGGTTACGGGGTGCGTGATTCGGGTTTCGGGTTTTGCTTTTTTTTTATTCATTATCCATAAGCAATTTTGCAAATTCGCTTTCTCAGCCATCTTTGCTTTATTTGCTTCCTTCACCATTTCGCTTCAAACAAACCCTCCAATAATCTCCGCCATTTCAACAATTTCTTTTTCAGTATTGAAGCTGTGAAGGCATATTCTGAGTCTTTCGGTTCCTGCTTTTACAGTTGGACTGTAGACGGCGTAGGTTAAGAAGTTTTTGTCGGATAAAGCTCTCTGTAAATTTCTCAATTGTTGATTGTCCGGAATCAGTACAGCCTGTATCGGGCTCAATCCCGAAGAGGGTGTTTGTATATTCTGATTTCTGAAAATGTTAATATTTCTGTGAAGCTTTTCGAGTAATTGGGGGTTCTTCTTTAAAAATTCATATCCGGTTTGTATAGCTGCCCATAAAAAATCCTGTGCTGCTGTGGTATAAATGAATGGCGAAGCAAAGTTGACCAGATAAGCCTTCACTGTTTCATTGCATAGAATAGATGCTCCATGTGCTCCCAAAGCCTTTCCATAAGTCATTACGGCTGCAAAAACATCGTGATGCAACTGATATTTTTCAATCAATCCGTATCCGAAAACGCCAAAAGCATGGGCTTCATCCACAACCAAAGCGGCATTATATTTTTTCGCCAAAGCTGCAATTTCCTGAATCGGAGCCAGATCTCCATCCATTGAATAGAGACTTTCTATAGCAATATAGCAATGCCCGGTTTGTTTTTGCAGAATACATTCCAGATCTTCCAGATCATTATGTCTGAATTTTAATTTCTTAGCATGCGACATCCTGCAGGCATCATGAACCGAACGGTGAATCTGTTCATCCACAATAATGACATCATGGCGGTCTGGCAATGCAGAGAATAAAGCTAAATTTGCATTATAGCCGGAAGAAAAAAGCAATGCTGCAGAATACTGATGTTGTTCCGCAATATAGTTTTCCACTTCTGTCACTTTACTACTGTTTCCACTAATTAGCCTGGATCCGGAGCTTCCGGAAAGCAATTCCGGGTTTTCCTGGATCTGTAACAGTAACTCCAACTGCAATTCTTTATTTCCAGCCAAACCCAGATAATCATTGGAATAAAAATCAACTCCTTTTGACTGAGGTTTTAAAGTCCTTAATATTCCGTCTTCCTCTCTTTTAACGAGGGCTTGCTGAAATTTTTTAAGCATAATCTACCTGTGACACTTCTTCTGCTATAGCGTCAATCCATTGGGTATGCAATTCTTTTTCTATCATCAGAATATGCTCGGCATGAAGTTTCCAGTCTGCCGAAAACTCGTCTAACTGATTGATCATCTCCTCAAGATGTCCTTCTTCTTCCAGAATAATAGATTTTACCATAATTTTTGAAGATTCTTTTGTCAGAATATCCTGATAGACCGGATACAGTTCATCAGCACGGACTTCAATAGCATACGTCACAAAAAGATAGGCTGCATATTTCAGTTCTTCCTGATTCAGATTGAATACAGTCTGAAGGTATCTGCATGCTTTGATGTCTAAAGAATGAAGGTACTGTCTGGTAGCTACCGGCGCCAGAAGTTCATCAGGCTGGTAGGTTTTGCACAATTCAGGGTCTATTTTCCCGATCTGTTTTTTGAGATAATAAGCGTGACGGTGCTCTTCAGCAGCATGTTTAAGCTGAATCAAGGTCACTGAAACAGGATGCTCACATTTCGAAATTTTTCTTGCTCCGGCATTTTCCATGAATGAGAGCGTATTCAGCCATTTGGCGTGCATTACTCCATCCTGTACAATTTTTTCAAGCAGTTGATGAAATTCCATATATTTTTGATTTTTGTTCGGGTTGCGAGGTTTGGGTTTTGGGGTACGAGTTTCGGGGTTTAATCCTCTTTTCATAGGTCGTAGTTAATACCTCGTAACGCGTATCCCGTAACTTATCATTTACTTTGATCCAAAATTAGTATATTGCCGGACCATTAAAAGGTGCCAGTTTTAATATTATGGATAGTCCGGTTAAAATTCCTTATCAAAGTTTTATAGAAATCGACAGAAGTTCAGAGACTTCTATCTATATGCAAATAGCCAATCAACTGATCAATGCTATTCAGAGAGGTTTTCTACCTTATGGAACCAAACTGCCCGGAACCCGGACCTTCAGTGAAGTTCTGGAAATCCACCGCAATACAGCAGTAGCAGTATATGACGAGCTATCGGCACAGGGCTGGGTAGAAAGCCTTCCCAACAAAGGAACCTTCATTATCGGAGAAAATCATGAGAAACCCGTGAAAGTGAAGAATTTTGAAAAAAACAGTCTTCAGAATTACCCCGAAACGACAGGTTTCTCTTTTAAAACGTCCAATATTTTAGATAATCCGTTTGAGCATTCAGATTGTGAATATGTTTTTAATGATGGCGTACCGGATATCAGACTGACCCAGATTGGCCAGCATTCACGGTTTTACAGTTCTATTCTTAAAAGGAAATCCAACCAGAAAATGCTGGGACATTACAACCACGACGGAAGTGAATTTTTTAAAGAACATTTATCCCGGTACCTCAATCTTTCCCGAGGAATGCCAATTTCAAAGAACAATCTTCTCATTACCCGAAGCACGGAGATGAGTATTTATATTGTTTCCGAAATTCTCCTTTCTCAGAATGATACTGTTTTGGTAGGAGCATTGAGTTATTTTTCCGTGAATATGATTTTTCAAAAGGCAGGCGTGAATATTCTTTCGATGCCCATTGATGAAGACGGAATTATTGTAGAACATGTAAGAGAAGCCTGCAAAAAGCAAAAAATCAGAATGCTTTATCTTACGCCGCATCATCACTATCCTACAACTGTTGCTTTAAGCGCCCAACGCAGACTGGAACTTCTGGATCTGGCCAATGAATATGGATTCATCATTCTGGAAGATGATTACGATTATGAATTTCATTATGATAAAAGCCCCATCCTTCCACTTGCCAGCGCAGATACAAACGGAATGGTTATTTACATCGGGTCTTTTGGAAAATCGCTGGCACCGGGGTTCAGGACCGGATTTATCGTAGCTCCTGAAAATCTGATGGGAGAAATGAGAAAATATCTGGGTATCATTGACCGGCAGGGAGATATTTTAATGGAAAGAGCCCTGGGAGAAATGATTGAAGAAGGTGAAATCCACCGTTATCTGAAGAAATCTCTAAAGGTTTATCAGGAAAGGCGGGATTATTTTGCCGAACTGCTTGAAAACAATCTGGAAGGGCTGATACAGTTTCAAAAACCATCCGGAGGTCTTGCTTTCTGGCTGGAATGGAATGTTCGGGTCAATCTGATGCAACTGAGCCGGAATTGTGCGCAGAATAATCTGTTTATTCCTAAGACACTGCTTTATCAGACTAAAGATCTTACTGCCATGAGATTGGGATTTGGAAACCTTACTATTGAGGAAATGGAGAGAAGTGTTGGAATTTTTGCGGAAAATGCTAAAAAATTGCTGTGATTTTTTTATTTCTCGCTGATTATGCAGATATAGCAGATTTTTGAGGATGTTGATTTTAAACCTTATTGGTTTTTGAAATCTATTAGGTTGGAAATGAAAATTAAGAGCTTTTTTTATAAACCATTAAGGGTTATTAAGTTTTTAAGAACATTAAGTTTTGCTTTGCTTTAAGGTTTATAGCTTTAAAAAATCATTTGATTTTTTTCTTAACTAGCCTTACTCACTTCATTGATCTTAATGTTTCAAAATAGTATTCCGTGAAAATCGATTTTCAATAATGAATATGGAACTCACCATGGAATTGTTGTAAAAATACTTTCTATTTCTCGCTGATTATGCAGATGTAGCAGATTTTTGAGGATGGTTACAATAAACCTAATAGGTTTTAAAAACCTATTAGGTTTGAAATGGAAATTAAGAGCTTTTTTCATAAACCATTAAGGGTTATTAAGTTTTTAAGAACATTAAGTTTTGCTTTGCTTTAAGGTGGATAGCTTAAAAAATCAATTGATTTTTCTTAACTAACCTTACTCATTTCATTGATCTTAATGTTTCAAAATAGTATTCCGTGAAAATTGGTTTTAAATTTAAATTAACCACAGATGGCACGGATGTACACAGATGTTTGCGTTTTATGGATTTTTGAAATTTTCAGGAATAAAAAAAGTGTAACACTCAATGGTTACACTTATCTGAATTTTTGTTTTTTAAGTTTTTCGAAGTTTATACTTTCACTTTCTTTTTCTTTGGCTTCTTCTTTTTTCTGTTTAAATAAATAATAAATCCCGTAACAGGAAGTGAAGCCGCAATAATACCTGCAAAAAGAAATAAGAATCTTCCGGTGGTTCCAAGAATACTTCCTGTATGAAGATCATAATTCCTTGCTCTTAATGCAGAGCCATATCCAATGTTCTTATCCTGGTAGGATTGCTGTCTTATTATTTTACCCGAATACTGATCAAAATTGAACTGCTCATTCTGGTAATGCTTGCTGCCATAGGTAACCTCAGCATAATAAGTTCCCTCTTCTGTCTTCGGAAAGCTGATGAGCGCCGATTCTTTATCTGCCAGACTCTTCTCTACTCTATTTCCTACGATATTCAGGATATTTTTCTGATCCGTTGATTCTTCGGAAGGAATTATGCTTTTGGCTTTCTCTTCCGTTTTGGCTTTTCCGTTCAGCGTTTTCTTCATCCATTTGTCGAAGCCTTCAAAATTCCAGACCAAAGCGGCATAACAGATCAGAAGCAGAGGAATGACCGCATAAAATCCCAAGACATTGTGCATATCATAATTGATTCTTTTCCATTTGGCCGATGTTTTAATGAAAAACATTCCTTTCAGTGCATTCTTATTCATTTTCCGGGGAAACCAGATCACCAGCCCTGAAAAAAGCATAATTGCCAATATAAGCGTTGAATATCCGGTAATGGTTTTTCCAATTTTTTCACCCAGCAAAAGTCTTCTGTGAAGATCCATCACAATCTCGAAAAAATCATTTTTTGCATTTTCCACTTCAAGCACTTTTCCGGTATAAGGGTCTACATACACTCTGTAATAATGAATATAAGAACCCCAGTACGTTAATGCTTCCTTATTCATTTTCAAAGATCGGAAGACATAGCTTCTTGAAGGATCTGAAGATATCTCTACCCTGCTCACTTTCAGACTGTCCGGTAATGCCTGTTCAGCTTTTAGTTTAAGGTCAGAAAACGGAAGTTTTTCTTTTTTTATGGTTTTAACGAAATATTTTTCCGGGTGTATGGCATGTTTCAATTCTTTTTCAAAAGCAAGAATACATCCTGTAACTGCCATTATTACAACTATAAGCCCGGACGTTAGTCCGAGCCATAGATGTAATTGATATGTTATCTTTCTAAATGTAGAATTCATTATTAAAATTTAAGACTCACCTCAGCTACAAAGTTACGAGGCATTTGGGCAACTATAACACCTTGCCCTGCAAAATACTGTGCATTTCCTAAATTATTCATTTTAAATCCTAATCTGTATCTTTCTTTTTCAAGAGAAATGGAAGCATTGATTAAAGTATAAGCCGGGAAGGTAAACTGTCCGGTAGTTGCATTATCTACAGTAATCTGCTCGCCGACACGGTTTACTCCAAAGCCTAATCCAAGACCTGAAAGTCCATTGATCGGCAATATATAGCTCACCCATGAATTGAATACATTAGTGGGACCTGAAGAAGACGGACGACGGCCATCCACAGCAGGAGCAGCTTTTACAAACTTACTGTCGTTGTGAGAATATCCTGCCATAATATTCAGACCCTGAATCGGGTTAAGGATCGTTTCAATTTCGAAACCTTTACTTCTCTGTTCTCCATCCTGAATGGTCACATTGTAGCTTTTTCCGTCACGAAATATCGGTTCTACTCTTAGCATATTATTAACCAGAATATCATAATATCCTACTGTGAAGTTCACTCTGTTTCTCCAAAGATTTCCTTTGAATCCCACTTCCCACTGATTGGATCTCTGTGGTTTGAAATCTCCACTATAGTCTGCAAGCGGCTGTGCAACCGGAACTACATTGCTGAAACCATTCATATAGTTAGCATATGCAGACAAATGATCTTTAAGGATCTGGTAGGTTAAACCGAATTTTGGAGATAATGCATTCTGATTGAATGTTCCCGTATTGATATTTGTGTTTAAGTCAAGTTGTCCTTTGCTTTCATAATGGTCAAAACGTAAGCTTAATAAAGCAATCAAACGGTCTGTAATGTATACCGCATCAGAAATATACGCTCCGTAAATATTGCTGGATGCCGTATTTCTTACTAAAGGAGCTGTAGAAGTCTGGATTTTTTGTAAAGCCAAATCTTTGGAAATGGCTCCATATGTTCCTGTCACTCCTCCACCTATTGGCGCTGCGAGATTCTTCCCATCAATTCTGTCATATGCAACAATTGGAGAAAGGTTATTATTCAAAGACTGGTTTAAATAATCTAATCCGATAAGAAGTTTGTTCTTAACGCTTCCTATCTTAAATTCTCCATTAAAGTTCTGTTGAAAGCTGGTAGAGGCTCCCTCACCATTCTGCCACTGTACATTACGCTCTAAAATGTTATCCGTGTCTCCTCTCATGAACTGATATTGGTATAATCCTTCCGTTTTTCTGTAGTTTCTTGAGAGTAAAGTCTGAGAAGTCCACTGATCTGAAATTTTATAATTCACCTCAGCTTTTACATTGATGGAAGGCGCCTTTAAGCTCATATCATTATTTGAATAAGATCTTTTCCAGTCGTATCCAAGTTCACCCGGAGTTTTTGCAATAAATGCTCTCGTTCTAGGTAAAAAGATAATCGGAGTGTTGGTTCCTTCATAGGTATAAATCTGAGCTCCCAGGTTAAATTTTAACCTGTCGTTCACCTGATAACTGAATGTAGGGGCCACAAACATTGATTTTCTGAATTCAGAATCTCTGAATCCGTTCTGATACTGATACGCAGCATTCAAACGGAACAACGTTTTTCTTGAATCTGTAATCGGGCCATATACATCAGCTGTAACACGGTTCAGATTATAGCTTCCCAAAAGATAAGAAACTTCTCCTCCGAAATAATCTTTCGGCTTTTTGGTCGTTACATTAATCAATCCTCCGAAGGAATTCACCGCCCCTCCGTAAAGGGTTCCGGAAGGTCCTTTGATCACGTCGATACGTTCAATATCTGCAGGATCAATTTCCGAGTTGGTGGTTGCCGGAACACCGTCTACCATAGAAACCCTGGTAGGAAATCCTCTTAAATTATAATAAAAACTTCCGTCTCCCGCTCTCCCGGCACTTCCCTGCATTTTTACAATACCTGAAACGTTTTTCAAGGCATCGGAAACATCATAGATCAATTGCTCCTTCAGAATCTGCTGATTGATGCTTGTATAGAACTGAGGATTTTCAAGATTTTTCAAAGGCATCTTTGCAACAGATGTACTGTCTTTATCGAGAAATTTGTTTCGGCTTACGGCATACACTGTAATTCCTTCAATCACGTTGTTTTCTACTGAAGTATAAATAGCCGGAATTTCAAAAACATCTTTTTCAATGCGGATCTTCTCACGCATCAGTTCAATGTCATTCAAAACCACCTGAAGCGTATATTCTCCGGGTGGCACATTATCAAAGTAATATTCTCCTAAATTGTTGGTCTTAGCCTGATACGGCGTATTAACTAATCTTAAAAGCGCATTCTTCACGGGCACTTTTTCGGACAACATGATCTTTCCGTTAACGCGTTCACTCTGCTGGGCAGAAGCAAAAATAGGAAGACCGACAAGGAATAAAAGTAATATAGGGGTTTTAAATATTTTCATGCTGTAAATTTTGTAGCAGTGGGTAGTTGATTTTGCCGTTTTGTGATAATGGGAATGACTCTATGTGTTCGGTGCGTACGTACTGCGGATTGATGCGAAGCTTGTTTTTAATGATTTCGGTAATGGTTTGGGGATCAATCCCGAGGTTGTCATAAAGAACAATGATCTTCTTATCATTGCCGTTCAGACACACCACCGTATTGCCGTCCAGTTCATTTTTAAGAATAAACTCTACCTCATCCAGATTGAGACGGATTCCGAAAAGCTTCATGATTCTTTTGATTCTTCCTGTAATGTAATACAGTCCGTTCTGTCCTTTTCTTCCGGTGTCTCCCGTATGAAGAAGTCTGGGCTGTTCGTAAGTAGACAGATCTTCAAGCTTGTTGGCATAACCTCCGCTGATGCTTGAATGTAAGAAAAGAAGTTCATCCGTTTCCGGGTCTATCTGGAATGTTCCCCCATGTACAGGGGTCCCGATAGATGTTTCTTCTTCAAGAAGTCCGTCTGTGGTAAGATAAGCCATTCTTCCGCCGGCTTCTGTCTGACCGTACTGGGCAAAGAACTGTTTTTCAAATTCATGACAGTAGTTGAAAATGGTTTTTCTCAGCTCAGCATTAATCACACCTCCTGTGTGCGTCATATATCTGAGACTGTTGCTGTTTTTTCTGAAGAACCCGATTCTGTTCAGGTTTTCATACAGATACGGAACGCCTCCCAGCGTGCTGTAGCCATATTCTTCCATTTCGTCCCAGAAGGCTTTCTGCATAATGTCTTTATCCGTGCAGACTATTCTTCCCGCCCGCATACAGTTGGTCGTAAAAATAGAAAAACCGTACACGAAATTAATCGGTACGTTTAACGGGACTACATCAGATGCTTCAATGGGCATGTACTGAAGGATGCTTACCGCATTCTGATAAAGGTTTTCATCTGAAAGTTTCACCAGCTTCGGAACTCCGGTGGTGCCGGAAGTACTTAAAAGGATCTTGATTTCAGGATCAATAGTGACTTCCGGCTGGTAATTCTCCTTAGCAAAGATTTTCACACTGTCGGAAAATTCCTTCAAAACATATCCCTGAACTTCTTCTCTTGATGGATCGAAGATGTATTTGGGACGGTATTCAGCTTCCAGACGTTCTTTAAATTCCGGATGCAGTTTCTGTCCTAAAACAGCAATGGCATGAGCCGTTCCATAAAAATTGAGGAGCACCTCAATGCTGGGCAGCTGATTGTCATTGTACAAAAAGATCAATCCTTTTTCTACAGGATTGAGGCCTAAAGACCGGTACAGCGTTCCAATCGGTGTGGTGGCACCGCTGGAAGCATCTGTAAACAACAAGTTCTTGTTGGCAATTACATTTTCTAAAATTTTCATATACTTAGTTTTCTACGAGTACATCGTATTTTTTCATTTTTTCGCGGATCTTTCCGACGGTTCCCATTTCAAGGATGTCATTAAAGTCAAACTTTACCTGATAAAACTGCTCCAGAGCTTCTACAATAAGAAGGTGCGACATAGAATCCCATTCAGGGATTTCCTGATACGTCAGGTTTTCGTCTACCAGTTCTTTCTTTACAGCAATTGCTGATGCGATAATTTCATAAAATTCGTCTGTTGTGTGCATTTTAAATTTTTATAGTTTTCCATTTACCATTTTTGAAGATCATTAAGAACAATACAGCCAGTACAATTTCCGAAGAAACTATAGCCGTAAAGATTCCTTTCAGTTCCCACTGAAGCCTTACTCCGAGGAAATAAGCCAACGGAAGCTGAATGACGTAGAACATGATCATGTACAGCAGGGTCACCTGCATAATATTACCGGCCGCATTCAGTGCACGGCTGATTACCATTGTAAAGCCCAGTAAGAGATACGCCATAGATACCACATGGATATACTGTACGGCATACCGGGCTACTTCTGCTTCTTTAGTGAAGAAAGTCACCACATATTCGGCGGCAAACTGCCAGAATATAGCAACCGCTACCAGATAGGTCATATTAATTCCTCCTGCCCGCCACACTGTTTTTTCTGCGCGGTCCGGGTTTCCGGCTCCTAAATTCTGACCTGTAAGAACTCCTGCAGCATTTCCTATTCCCCAGGCAGGCATCGTTGCTACAGAAGCAATTCTCTGAGCAATAATGTATCCTGCAAGCGCTGTAGTCCCGAAAGTGGCTATAATCTTAACCATAATCAGCCAGCTGGAAGCAGGAACAATGTACTGTACCAGACCTCCCAGAGCAATTCTCATGATTTTCTTCAGCAAAGGAAGATCTACATGGAATTTTGTCAGGATATTGACACTGGTTTTGCCTGTAAGAAGAATAAAGAACTGGTATAAAACCGCTAATAATCTGGATAATACAGTAGCATAAGCCAACCCCATTAATCCGTAAGCAGGAATAAAACCAAGACCGAACACAAGAATCACCGCAAAGACCATACTTGATATATGGCACAGCCACAGTGATTTCATGGCAAGATCTGCATCTCCGGCTCCTCTGAACAATCCATTGATGGAAAGACGAAGGATCACCAGCCCTATGCTTAAAAAGACCAGCTGTGAAAATGACAGTCCCTGACTTACCGTATTGGTATTGAATCCGAGGAAACTGATGATTTCACCGGCAAAAAGACATGACAAACCTCCAATCAACAAAGCAAAAGCTGCTGCCAGCAATATAATGTAATGGGCGGTACGGCTCATGCCTTCCTGATCTTTTTCACCTGCTCTTCTTGCCGTAAGTGTTGCTGCTGCTATACCTAATCCAATCGCAATGGCATTGGCAAAATTGATATAGTTGTCTGCAATTCCTACAAGACCCAGAACTTTATCTCCCAGTCTGGCAATAATTAAAAGATTGATACTGACAAAAACAGACTCCATCACCAGCTCCATCACCATAGGAATGGCGAGGCTGAAGATAGAACGGTTGATGCTACCGGATGTAAGTTCTACTTTTTTTCCCGCCAGGGCTCCGTACGCAAATACAGAGCCTTCTTTTACAAGATGCAGAAACTTCCTCATACCGTTGTTGCTACAGAGTTTTTATTGGCGATCTGGTACAGCGGATTTGGCAGAGCTCCATCCTTTTTAGGAATAGCAAATGCTTTGTTTTCGCTGTAGCCATTATTTTTCAAACGCAGGCTGTTGATGTAAAATCTTTTGAACGTTGGAATATAGAGATCATACTTTTCGTAGCGCTCATTCAGATGAGGGTTCTGATTTTTGTAATTCTCTATGCACTCATGAACAAGCGTCCAGAATGTTTCTTCCGGAAAGTTGGAATAGGTATGCAAAACATTAGACAAATACCTGAAGAATGCATCAAAAACGCCCAAAAGAATAGACAGAGGTACATTTTCCTTGTTGGAAGACTGAATCAGCCCGTCTGCCAGATGATCAGGAAGTTTTTCCCTTGCTTCTGTGGTCAGTACGATATCATCTACAAAATCTTTAATGACGATTCTCTGAGGCATTCCGTTTTTCAATACCACCATGATGTTTTCTCCGTGAGGAGTCACACAAAGGGAATGGGTGTAATAAATATGAAGCAGCGGTGTAAGATAAGCATCAAGATAGTCTGTAATCCACTGTTGAATGCTGATTCCTGCCTGTTCTGCAAAAGCCTGTACCAAAGGAACTCCGTTTTGATCCACAAAAAGCAGAGAAGCCATGGTGAACATTTCTTCATCTTCTTTTAAATATTTGCAGGCACTTTCGCGCCATAAAGCTCCCAAAAATTCATTGTACTGATAAGGAACTCCTGCAATCGCACTGTACTGAGGGTGCAGATAAGCAATAGCAGCTTCCTCTCCCAGAAATATTGTTTCTTTTGTTTCCAGATAAGCATCATCTTTGATCAGCCCTTTCACCCAGTCTGTAATAGCCGGAGCAATTTTCATCTGCTTAGGTGAAAGTCCTCTGATGTTTCCTGTACTTAAAATAGAAACTGCCGTTTTCAAATATCTTTTCTCAGGATGATCTGTATTGAACAAAGTCCTGATGCTTTGCTGTGGGCTATAGATATCATTTCCTTCTCCTAAAAGTATTAAGATACCGGATGCAATATCGCCTGTAAAATGGATCTTCAGCTTGTGTTCCCACTGCCACGGATGCACCGGAATTAAATTATAATCCTGAACAGATTTACCAATACCGATCAGCTTCTGCTGAAATTCCTGATACAATTCGTCTCCAATCTCGGAACGGTAAAATTTTTCCTGAGCAATATGCTCCAGCGACTGGAAAGCAGATCTGTCTTTATGAGCAGCCAGCCATAAAACTTTCAACGTTTCTCCCGCTTCCGGAGCGAAAGTCTGCAGGTCTGTAGGAGAAAATCCTAATCTGCTTTTATTCACGATCACCCAGGGATGACCCGTCATCTGATGCTCTACCGTCTGGTAATTGCTGGACGCAAGCTCTTTTGAAGACTTTACACCTCTCGATAAAATCAAAGCATCACAGTATAAAGTATGGTGCAGTTCTTCGGTATATCTTGCCAGCGTATTGGCATCCAGATCGAATACGGTCTGCATTTCAAGGAAGAACTGAGGAATGTTCAGCGTTGAGGTTTGTACACCGTTCTCTGTTTTCACGATACTGTCTTTATCAATATACCAGTAATCCATCATTCTTTCCTGTCCGCGGAAACCATATTCAATATTTTCAAATCCGGTTTCAAGTTTAAAGACGGTAAACCCTGCTTCATCTTCAAACACGGCTATTGGCTTCAGCCTTTCCTCATGCATCAGTTCTGCAATGGTTTTGGCCATAAGATCTCTGTTGGCCTGCAGCCAGATTTCCTGGCTGATTGTATTATTTTTTAAATGGGTGTTCATTGTTACTTATATTTTGACCGTTGGCATAGCCGCATGTTTTTCTACATCAAAATCCTGGAACGCTATTTTCTTTTCAATGTGATAGTATTCTCTTCCAAGAATATCATTGATGATATAAGAATTACGGTAAGCCGCCATTCCAAGATCGGTAGAAATATAGCTGTGCGTGTGCACTTCTGCGTGAAGCACATAGATTTCGCCGCCATTATGGTCTATTGAATAATTTCTGTTAACCGCAAATAATCCGCTGGAATCTCTCTTAATCCTGGACTGGATATTCTTCAGGAAAGCAGGTTCATGATAACGGTATCCTGTTCCTACCACCAGATAATCCGCTTCCTGCTCGTAAGGAACTTCTTGCTCTAATTGCGTGAATTCGAGAGTTAAATGGCCCGGGCTGCTGTTGTCTACTCTATCCAGCTGGCTGTTTGGAACAATGGTCAGTTTCGGATCTGCATTATCAATATTCAGGTCATAGATGAAATCATAGATCTGGTTGATGAGGTCATAATTGATTCCTTTAAACTGAGCCTGCTGTTTGCTTAAAATGATTTTCCTTGCCTCTTCCCCTCTGCTGTAGAAATAATCTACGTAATCAGGGGAAGTAAGTTCCAGCGTCAGCTTTGAATATTCCATCGGGAAGAAACGGTCCGGACGTGAATACCAGCCTAAGTGTGTATTTTCGTCACGGCTCTGTAGCAAATCATAGAAAACCTCAGCCGCACTCTGTCCTGAACCAATCACCGCAATTTTTTTACCCTGAGCCAAAAGTTCTTCCTTTCGGTACAGGTATGAACTTGTGTGAAGGATACGTGAATCTTCTTTCGGAATAAACGAAGGAATGTGAGGCTGTGTTCCTGTTCCCAGAATCAGTCTTTCTGTTTTAAATACTTCCGTTTCCTTAGTTTTGGTGTGAACCGTTGTAATCAGATATAATCCGTCTTCATACACGATATCTACAACCTGAGTGGAAAAACGGCACTGTGGCAGCTGGCTTACCACCCATTGGCAGTAACGGTTGTATTCTTTACGAGGGATGAAAAAATCTTCTCTGATAAAGAATTTATACAGCCTGTTTGTTTCTTTCAGATAATTCAGAAGACTTAAAGGATTGGTAGGATCTGCCATAGATACGCAGTCGCACAAAAATGGTGTCTGAAGCGTTACATGGTCAATCATTAATCCCGGATGCCAGTCGAAACCATCTCTCTGGTCAAGGAAAAGTGTTTTTAATTCAGAAATAGGATTGGATAAGGCAGCCAGCCCTAAATTAAAAGGACCGATACCTATTCCGATCACATTATATATGGTTTCATTATTCATGTTCAGTAATTTTTACGGTGAATTGTACGTCTTTGTTCTGTGGGAATTTTTCCCAATACCATTCTCTGTAGCAGAAGTTCAGATTGGCTTTTTTGTGCGGCATTTCAATGACTTTATCTACCTTGAAGCCTACATGGGCTTTGTTCATCATAGAAGCCAGAGAATCTACAGAGCCTTCCCCTACCATTTTACCAACCTCGGGCTGGCCAAAAACATAGTCTACCATAGATTGTGTGGAAGGTGAAACGTATTTTTTCTTCGGATCTGTAGGTGCTATAAACTGGTGGGTTCCGTAATCGGTTGGCAGCACATCATAGTAATCTCCTACAATATCTCTGCATGGCCAGTATATCTCAATATTACACGTAGGCTCGCCGTTGCTCATTACGATATAACTGTGAGCTTCATCCCCTGGAAGCATCAGACGGTAATACGTTTCCAGCTCATCAATCGGCCAGTTCATCTGCCAGATCTTTACAGCATGTTCACGGTTGAACCATTCATGAAGCATCTCAAGATCTTCATCAAGGTTTATTGGTCTCATTGTCACGGTAACATCATCTTTCTGGAAATACCTTTGAAAGAAGATTTCTTGTCCTTTCGGATGAATCAGCTGATCTGAGAAATAATACAGGTGAAGAAGATTCGGAACTTTAGCATAAGAAATAGCTCCGGCACTGGTAATTCCATCAATCTCGTTAGCTACTGCCTTAAAGTTTGTCTTAGTGCCCCAATAACGGTTTTTAAGTGCATAACGCGTAAAGTCCGAAGGGGTTTCCTGATGAATCTGTTCGAATTCGTTGTGCAGGATGTTGATCAATGTTCTCTCTTTTACCCATCCTGTCTTTCCTAATGACGCAACCAGTGCAGAAATATTGCTTACCAGCACATGATAAGAGATAATATCCAGAAGGCGCTCATCTCTGATGAAAAGGTCCTCAATTTCAGGATAATCCTTTGAAAGGCCTGTATATTGTTCTCTTGCGCTTTCTCTTAATAAATAGCCCTGTGCATCTCTTACAAACAGCGTCTGCGGCAGCAACTGATCGTCCAGCTGAATAAGAAGGTTCTGCTGATGAGCCTCAGGAGCCATTCCGTAACGGCTGTATAAATGGTTTAAAGGAGTAATTAATAATTGAATATATTTTGCAAACCAGCTGGTAACTGCTTCTTCCGGGCTTGTTCCCAGCTTTTCGGAAACTTCCGTAAAGAATTTCTGTATAAAGTTTTTCCCGTCTGCAGGTTCGTCCTGACACAGTCTTGCCAATAGAAGTATTTTGTCTTCCGGCTGGAACGGATTTTCACGGATCAGCAGATTAAGGCTTTCGATATTTTTATCCTGATGATAAACGCCCAATGTTACAGGCTCCAGAAGCAGTTTAAACTGGCTGAAATCTTTTTCAAATGCCGTTCCAGCATGTTTACGCCATAAAGCGGATGCATAGCCTCTTGCCAGATCCTTCTCCGTATTGATTCTTATAGATCCTGTTAAAAGAACATTTAAAGAAAACTTAGGCATCCACGGAATATCTTGGCTGTACATACTTCTGATGGAAGATGTTGAATAAAATTCTTCTCCAAAAGCACCGATGCGGATTAAACTGCGGTCTTTAATCATTTCCGCGCCTTCTTTGATAGACAAAAGATAGGTAGCTTCCCACGGATGACACGGAACTACATAAAAATCAGAAAGTTTTTCACTTTCTTTGAGAAACTGATGTTCAAGATCTTCCGGTAAGGAAACCATACTCTTCAGAAACTCGCTGTACGGCTGTTCCAAAACTGAATTTTCCTGAACATTGTTTTTATGAACCAGAAAATACTCCAGCTGAATTCCTTGGTTGAATTCAGGCCCGTAAAGAAGCTGTTCTTCTCTTGAGAAGCCCATTCTTGCTTTTGTAAAAGGATGGAGATTATGGCCCACCGGAAGCTGCTGCTCAGATTCCAGGAAAGAATAGGTTAAGGCATCTTTTTCCTGTAAACCTTCTTCCATGATCATTTCCAGGTTTCTAAGGCTGCTGTGGATTCTTTTGGTAAAAAGATTTAAGCCTTTTTCACTGAATTGTTCTGAAAGCTCGCGGTACACTAATGCTGTCAACTGATCAACATCTGCTTCCTCCACTTTTTGGTTTTTATGGTCCACCACCCATAAAGAGTCTCCATAGTTATGAAAAGTACTTTCGGAACGGTAAGAAACCGGAGCGAATAAAAAGACTTCACTTTTCTTTAACTCAAATCTTATGTGCAATGGAGACGTATTTTTTTCCAAAGCCTGAGCGGTAAGTGTATCGTATTTCGGAACTCCCTGATAAAATTTTCCGTTTCCAAGTTCGCGGAGCATTCCGTTCAGCAGGATCCGGACTGTAATTTCCTGTGCTTTTTCTGTAAGATTACTGGTTTGTACCAAAGTCTTCTCCATGTGATTTTATTTTGTTTAAAATTTGGTGAACGTCTTCTGTCGTCGTGATTGGATTCAGGAAGGTAAATTTCAGGTAGAAATTACCATCCACTTTTGTACTTGCTACCAGAACTTCCCCGCTGTAGAAAAGCTTCATTTTGATATATTGGTTCAAAGCATTCAGGTCTTCAATATCGGTTCTGATATAACGGAAAACCAGAACGCTCAGATCTGTATCCGAAAGCAGTTCAAAGTCAGGATTTTCAGTAATCATAGACGCAACATCTTTGGTAAGGTCTATCACCGTATCTGTGTATTCTGCGAGTTGCTCTTTCCCCATCATTCTTAACGTAAACCAAAGTTTCAAAGCATCAAATCTTCGGGTACTCTGTATAATGGATTTGTTGATCTGTGCAGGAATTTCTTCTTCATCCATTTCTGCAGGATTCAGGTAATCTGCGTGGTGTTTCAGGATTCTTAGTTCCCTTTTATTTTTAACGATGAAAGCACTGCTGCTGATGGGCTGGAAGAAAGATTTGTGGTAATCTATCGTTACCGAGTCTGCTCTTTCTATACCGTTCAGAAGATGACGGTATTTTTCGCTTAACAGCAAAGCACATCCGTAAGCGGCATCCACATGCATCCAGATATTGTACTGTTCTGCAATATTGGCTATATCTTCCAGAGGATCTACATTTCCAAAGTCTGTAGTTCCGGCAGTTGCTACGATTCCGATAGGGATATTCCCCATCTGTTCTTCTCTTTTAATGTATTTTTTAAGCAGCGCAATGTCTATGCAGAATCTTTCATCTGTAGGAACTTTAACGATGCATTTTTCGCCTAATCCCATGATAGAGGCATTCTTTAAATTACTGAAGTGAGATTTATCCGAAACAAAGATTCTGAATCTCCCTGCCTGCGGAGGAAGCCCATCCAGTTTGATATTGTGGCTGTATCTTTTCTGAGAAAAGCAGTCGCGCATCATCACGAGTCCCATCAGATTACTCTGCGATCCGCCTGCCGTGAAAACACCGTCGCTTGTTTCTGCGCTGTATCCTAATTGTGCAGCTGTCCAATCGATCAGCTTTCTTTCCATAAAGGTTCCTCCGGCACTCTGGTCATAAGTATCCTGAGAAGAGTTGATAGCACTTACAAGGATCTCTCCGGCCAGTGCAGGAATTACGATAGGACAGTTAAGGTGTGCCACATATTGAGGAAGGTGAAAAGCTGTGGCATGCTTTACATATATAGTATCTACTTCCTGAAGAAGTTCCTGGTATGAAGATAGTTTTTGATTAAGGTCTATCTGCTCTACCATACCTTTCATTTCTTTAGCTTCTATTCCGCTGAAAGGTTTAACATTTCTGTGAAGAAATTTTCCGACAAGGTCTAAAGTATCTTCTACAGCGGTGCGATAATGATCATAATTATCAGAATGAAAAATATTTCCAAAATTCCCCGAAATGTGAGGTAAGGAGCCTTCCAGGATCTCTCCGGCTGGCATTTGATTGTTGTTCATATACGTATTTGTAAGGTGATTTTTTAAATCAATAAGTTGTTTGCAGTTGGGTGACATATAGATGTATATGCCTGACAGTCAAGTTTTTAAATTTTACATTTTTTTTACTTTTTATTTGGAGATTCGTAAATTATTCATAAATTTGATGGCGCTATTATTATTTAGAATAATTAAAAACAAATATAAAAATTATATTCACACACCAAATATTTTTTTAATGAATTCTACAGAAATTTTAGATAAAGACAGTATTACCGCGGTAAAACTGCTTCCCAGAGTCATTGAGATCACCTCTCAGGAAAGAAGAATGATACAAGATGCGGCAGAGCATCTTCAGAGAAAATACGGAAGCTATGAAAACAGAGAATTTATTACTCACGTACATCAGCTGGCTTCTTATTTCTTACCGGAAAGAATTTTACATATAGCAGCTGATTTTGCCAGCGACTTCTCAAAAAATCAGTATGGAGCACTGGCATTCAGAGGATTAATGGACATAGACCAGGAAAGTATAGGAACTACTCCTCCGAACTGGCAGTCCGCAGATTATTCCAAATTCAATCTATATGGTTTTGCCTGTGCCTTAATTCATGGTGCGCTTCCATCCAAGCCTGTACAGTATTATTCTCAGCGTAAAGGCGGAGGACTGATGCATGCCATTATTCCGGATGAAAAAATGAGGGAAACCCAAACCGGATCAGGATCCTCAACAGATCTTTATGTACATACAGAAGATGCGTTTCTGAAACATCAGGCGGACTTTTTAAGCTTTATGTACATCCGTAATGAAGAGCAGGTGCCATCTACTCTATATTCTATCCGTTCCCACGAATCTATCGGTGAAAATTTCAGACCTCTGTTTGAGCGTAAGTTTAAAATTCCGAAAGATGCCAATCTGGAAACAGGAACTGACGAAGAAGAAGTACTGGATGCCATTCTTTACGGTAATTATGAGCTTCCTTTCATGAGATTTGATGCCGCAGAACAACTTTTCAATCCAAGTATCAGACAGGCTGATGATGCTCATTATCACCTGAATGAATTCTGGGAAGAGGCAAGACATCTGATTTATTCAGGTTTCACACCGCAGGCCGGAGATGTTATATTGGTGAACAATCACTTATGCGCCCACGGAAGATCTGCTTTCAGAGCGGGAGTAAGAAACATCGATGGTATAGAGTACCGTTGCGAAAGAAGAATTATGCTTCGTATGATGAGCAAAGTAAGTCTGATGGAAATGAGAGCCCACACGCTTACGGAAGACCCGTTCTTCGTCATTGAAGAACATCTGGGTAAAAACTTTGAAAATATTTAAATGTCTTATTAATATTTGATAATAATTATGATGGATCCTTTTAAGTGTAATGCTTAAAAGGATTTTTTTTTTACTTTTTTAACCATTAAGAATATTTAAGTTTTTAAGAGGATTAAGATGAGCTTCGCTTTAAGTGAGCATATATCTGAAATAAGCACATCTTAATTACACTTTAAATAAAATAATATAAAACACTATATTAAAGCAATATACATTAATTTAAATAAAGTTATTTCTATGAATGATTAAACAAAAAAGCTCCAACCCGGGTTGAAGCTTTTGTCAGTTGATTTCTTTCAAAACTGATTTATAATTAATCTAAAATCTTCTTCATCATTAAGTCGGTCTGATCATCATTTCCCAGCGTAAATGTATGACTCCCGAATTCTTCAAACCCGTTTTTTCTGTAGAAACTGAGTGCTTTCAGATTCTTTTCCCAAACTCCCAGCCATAAATAATTTTTCTTTAGTTTATGGCCTACTTCCATCGCTTTATCATACAAAAGCTGTCCTATTTTTTGTCCATGATGGCTTTTTTTCACATATATACGTTCGATCTCCAGAGCAGTATCATCCTGCAGTTCAGTCTGTGCCGCACCGGAATTTAATTTCAGGTATCCCACAGACGTATCTTCTTCCCAGGCAATAAAAAAATAAGAATCCGGATTGTTTAATTCCGATCCCACTTTCTCCGTACTGAAGCTTTTCTCCAGATATTCTTTCATAGCTTCTTCCGGATTGCTTTCTGAAAAGGTTTCCAAAAACGTCTGTATTCCTACCTCCTGTATGGTTTCCAGATCTTCGGCTGAAGCTTTATGGATAATTATTGACGACATATTATGGTTTTTATTGCTCTAATTTATTAATAAGATTTTTTATTTCAAGTATACTTAGCTCTGTTCTTGTTCCTGTTTTCAGAATATCTTTTAAAATTCTAATATGGGCGGCTTTTAAAGCGTTTTCAGGTTTTACTTCCAAATCTGGAGTCACTCCTACCTGTTCCCAGTTTTTATGGCTTATAACCGACTTTACTTCTCCTGCCGGAACGAAAAGGAAATATTTATTTTGTAGGATGAAATGCTCTCCCGGATTGGCACCGCCACCTGTTGTTTCTCCAATAACTTCAGCTACTTTATGCTCCCGTAAAAAGAAAGCCATACCTTCTGACGCAGAAAAAGATTTTTCACTGGTCAATATATAAACCTTTTTATGAAGGTATTTCTGTCCGGAAACTTTAGGTTGTGTGCTGTTCATGACCGTTTTATCTTTATTCCTGAAGTAGGTTGTATAAAGATCAGTCTTTTTATCAAAAAAATAACTACAGAACAACAGAAGCATTTCATTATCTCCGCCACCGTTTTCTCTCAGGTCAATGATGAGCGAATTGGTGTTGGCAACAAAATTCATGGCAGCCGCCAATGTTTTTTCACTGGATTTAGCACTTGCAAAACCTTTAAGATTGATGTAACCAATATTACCTTCCATCCGGAGCACATTTTCAAAGCCAAAATTTTCAAGACTGTTGTGGAAATCATTTTCTTTCTCTTTCTGCTTTTCGTCTACCAGCTTTTCAGGACTGTATTGATCGAGATATTTAAAGAAAAAATGTTTGTCTTTGATATCTGTTCTTAATTTTTGAGTGATAAATGTTGAAAAGTCTTTCTTATTCAGGTTATTAAAAGTTCCCTTTTTATATTCGCTCTGAAGTAAAGAATCTACTTTTTTGTAAGTTTCTTTATTAATATAATGGCTCTTCACTTTCTCTGTAATCTCAGACAGTACCGTTTTGATATCCTCTTTCTGAGCATAGGAAACCAGAGAATAGAAAAGAGAAATTGCGATGAGTATTTTTTTCATTGAAATTAGATTTAAGATTTCAGCAAAAATATTTCAATAGAAAAAAAATAAATTGTAAAAATGGAAACTTAGATGAACAGCCAGATATTATTCTTCCTCGTATCTACATGTTCAAAGAACTTCTTGGGGCTTATTTTAGTAAACTCCTTAAAGTCTTTAATGAGATGTGACTGATCATAGAAAAGATTTTCATAAGAAAGCTCTGTGAGATTTCTGGCCGTTTTATTGGATATCAAAGCGTTACGGAATCTCTGGATTTTTCTGAACTCTGAGGCAGGTTTAGCCAGATAACGTTTAGAGATTTTATTGAGATACTGCCTCGTTATACCATTTTTTGCCGCAATTTCTTCGATGCTGAGCTCAGTTTCAAAATCGGTCAATATGGAGTATGCCAACGCCAAATCTTTCTCCCTGAATTTTGAAAGCCAATAATCTTCCAGTGTTTTGATCTGTATTTCCCTGTCCGGCTCATTTAAAACATTAGCTAACATCTCTTTAAGGTCTGAGAGCTGAATATGCTCTTCTAAAACTTCACACCCGTCTACCTCAAAGAAATGATAAATCCCCAATGGCTTAAAGTAAAAAGTAATTTCATCCACAGACTGCTGATAAAAAATTTCAGTAGGAACAGAACATCTGAAAACAAAGTCCATCTCCAAATTTTCTGTTAAGGATCTGTACACCTCTACCCATCCCTTTCTTACACTCACGGTCACATCCTTAGAAGCTGATACAATGAAATAGTTGTCCGGAAACGTAAGATATCTGATCGGTTGATCACTATCATCTTTTTCTATAAAATAATAGCCCTGCATATATTTTTTAAGCAAGGGATGCTTGGGCTCATAAAAAGTAACTTTCATATCAAGTCAGTCGGGAATTTAAAATCATATAGAAAACTGCTGCTGAATTTCCGTAAACCTGTATTATGAAAACAATATCTTTTTAAACGCCTCAGAAGCCAAATGTACCTGAACAGCCCAGTCATCTGCGGCATCACTTCCTGCATCATCGGAGATATATTTCAGGCACAGAAAAGGAATATTCTCCTGCTTTGCAATCAGGGCAAGCGGATAGGCTTCCATATCTACAATATTATAATCTGTTTCGGAATGATTCATCTCAAAACTGTCGCCGCTGCCGCAAACACCCTCTTCCAGTCCGTTCATCTGAAGACCATATTCCAGAACAGGAGGAATTCCGGATAGCGGAGTTTCATAAAGACTGAAACCAAGACCTCTCACATCCATATCTCTCTGAATAAATTTCGTACAGCAGACCACTTCACCCTTACTGAAGTTTTTACTGCCTGCAGACCCCAGATTAACAATCAATTTGGGTTTTCTGAAGTGAATTTCTTTAGTCAATTTTATAGCAGCATTTACTTTTCCTATTCCCGTTACCAATTTATTTTTCCCATCAAAAGCCTTTCCCGCTTCCGAATCCAAAGCAAAGACAAACAGGGTTTCTGAAACCGGATATTGAGTTTCGGCATTGATTTTTATCATTGAGTATACATATTTAAACAAAAGTAAGCATTGATCGGATAAAACGAAGGTTATTTCTTTTTTTATTCATTGAAACAGAATAAAAAAACACCCCGGTGTGAGGTGTTTTTATGCTAAATTTTACAGTTTACTTTATTTTGTTCAGAATAAGCAAAGTCACTGATGAAATTACCTGGATAAAATGTCCGCTTAATAAGGCGTGAAGCCAAATTTCCTGGTTGTCTTAAACCTAAAAAACTAAGAGTCTGTCTAAAAAAGTAGAAATAAAAAAGAGTAAGGGCCAGTAGTGATTAATCAAGTAAAATTACGGATAATTCATGGAAATATTCTTTAGATAGCCGGTATTTTCTGCGTTACATGATACTGTTGAGCTCTTTAATTAAACCCGTCATAAAAACCTGTGCATCATGGTGTTTCAACAGCGGAGCTGCCTGCCCGCTCCAGAAAGATTTGAATTCCGGGTGCGCTTCTGTGTTGGCAGGATAAGCTCCGAGCTTTCCTGTAATTTTTCCCTGAAGAGGATATGGAGCCAGAGCATGCTGTACTTCATGCAATTCTTCTGTAAGGCGGTTTCTGATACCTCTGGAAAGTCTTCCGGTAAATACTTTGGTGAGTGTGGTGTATCTTGCGTTTTCGGAAAACAGTAATTTCCGGTGAATATTGCTGGTTCCCGACTGTTTTGTGGCTAAAAATGCCGTTCCGATCTGCACGGCATCGGCTCCGAGGCTGAAAGCAGCTTTCACTCCCCTTGCATCGGCAATTCCTCCGGCTGCAATAACGGGAATCCGGACATGGTCTGCCACCTGAGGAATGAGTGAAAATGTTCCTACCAAAGACTTTTCTGCCTGCTCCAGAAATGCAACCCTGTGCCCTCCTGCATCAGAACCGGAAGCAACCACAGCGTCCACACCTGCATTTTCTATGGCAATGGCTTCATCCAGTGTGGTAGCAGTTCCCATGGTTTTAATGCCGAGCTGCCTGCATTTTTCCAGAATATTTTCAGAAGGAATACCGTAAACAAAACTGAAGACAGAAGGCTTAATGTCCAGAAGAGCCTCTACCTGTTCTTCAAAACCGGGGCTGGTAGGAAGCGGAAATGAAGGTGGTTCTATTCCCGTTTCTTCAAAATACGGCTGAAATATTTTAATGACTTTCTCAAATTCTTCTTTCTGAAACAGATCAATATCCTCATCCCTGTCTTTTACCCAAAGATTAAGATTGAATGACTTATTGGTCTGCCGCCTGATTTCTTTTGAAATACTGATCATTTCTTCCCGGGAAAAAGGCTGGGCACCAAAAGAACCTAAACCGCCGGCATTAGAAACCAAAGCCGTAAGTTCCACTGAAGAAAGCTTTCCTCCAAACGGTCCCTGAATGATAGGAAACTCAGTCCCGAATATTTTTGTGAATGGTGTGTTTTTCCAGTTCATGGCATTGAATTTTGTCCGATCAACTTAAACTGAAGTACAAAATCATCATGAATCAATTTATCCCCAAGGTTGGGAAGAAATTTACCGGAGCCATACTTCATATTGTACAGTGTGCGGTCTATCACAATTTCTCCAAGAGCATGAAGAAAATCTGTAAAAATCTCTACGGAAGTGATAAAACTTACAGGATTTGTGATATCCTTAATGGTTAAGTCACCGGTGATCTTATACTTTTCTTCTGTTTTTTCTGCGTGGGTAATGACCAGTTTTGCTGTTTTAAACTGATGTGTGGAAAAAAAATCATCATGATTCAGATGATCAAGAAAGTCCTGGCTTATTTTAGGATCTTTAATATCCGTAATAATGATACTTTTCATATCAATTACAATTTCCCCTCCGGTAAGATCCTCATTTTCAAAGCTCAGGTAACCGCTTTCGATAGAGATGGTTCCTGTGTGAAGTCCTAAGATCTTTTTGCCTGTCCAGTTCACTGTACTGCTTTCAGGCTGAATACTAAATTTTGTCATTGTCTTTATGTATTAAAGTTTCTGTGACAAAATTGGAAATATAAGCAGCCTTTTGAAAGGATTCACCTCACATTTAAATGGTGATCTGTATCACATTATTTTAAGGTATAAAGCCTGCTTAGCGTTTCACGGGTCACTCCTAAATAAGAAGCAAGAAGATGTTTGGGAAGTTTCTGAACAAGATCAGGATAATCTGAAAGAAATTTTTCATAGCGTTCCCTGGCACTGCTGCTCAGTAAAGTAAGAATTCTTTTTTGCAGGGATACATTTCTGCGGTTGGTTTTTTTTCTGAAAAAATGTTCAACTTTGTGCAATTCTTTACAGAGCTTTTCACGATTGTTATTGCTTAAACATAATACTTCCGTATCTTCTATACAGTCTATATTCAATGTGGCTGCCTTCTGATAGTAATAGGCCTCATAATCTGTAATCCACCAGTCTTTTGTTCCGAAAAGAATAATATGAACCTTTCCTGCCGCGTCGGTATAATAAGATTTTACACAACCGGACAGAATAAAATAATCATCCATAACCTGCTGCTCTTCCTGAACAAGAAACTGATGTTTTTTCAATTTTTTATAGGTAAAATGACTTAAAATATAATCAAATTCCTGATCAGAGATTTCAATGACATTTAGTAGCTGCTGCTTTAATATTTCACTCATAAGTATTGTTTTATCCGGTTGATCAGAAAGCAGATCATTTAGTCTTGAGCAGATCCGAATTTTCGGTGAAAAGTAGTTTTTTAAAGGCTTCAGAAGCCAGATGTACCTGAACAGCCCAGTCATCTGCGGCATCACTTCCTGCATCATCGGAGATATATTTCAGGCACAGAAAAGGAATATTCTCCTGCTTTGCAATCAGGGCAAGCGGATAGGCTTCCATATCTACAATATTATAATCTGTTTCGGAATGATTCATCTCAAAACTATCGCCGCTGCCGCAAACACCCTCTTCCAGGCCGTTCATCTGAAGACCATATTCCAGTACAGGAGGAATTCCGGATAACGGTGTTTCATAAAGACTGAAACCAAGACCTCTCACATCCATATCTCTCTGAATAAATTTTGTACAGCAGACTACTTCACCCTTATTAAAGTTTTTACTGCCTGCAGATCCCAGATTTACAATCAGTTTGGGCTTTCTGAAATGAATTTCTTTAGTCAGTTCTATTGCCGCATTTACTTTGCCTATTCCCGTTACCAATTTATTTTTCCCGTCAAAAGCCTTTCCTGCTTCCGAGTCCAAAGCAAAGACAAACAGAGTTTCTGAAACCGGATATTGAGCTTCGGCATTGATTTTTATCATGGAGTATACATATTTAAACAAAAGTAAGCATTGATCGGATAAAACGAAGGTTATTTTTTTATTCATTCAAACAGAATAAAAAAACACCCCGGTTTGAGGTGTTTTATACTGAATATCGATTTAATCAGATTTTAATTTTTAATAAACTTGGAACTGAAATCTCCGATTTTATAGATGTAAATTCCTTTCGTTAAAGTTTCAACATCAACAGAAATTTTGCTATCATTAGAACTGAATGTTTTATTGATCACCAGTTTTCCTGCAGTATCATAAACCTGAACTTTACTAGCTCCGTTTCCTAGATTGATAATATTCAGAACTTTGTTGGCCGGATTTGGGAATGCTGCTAATTTATTTTGTAACTGAATCTCCTTTGATGTCAGTGTAGAAGTAGATAATGCATAAACATCAAACTGATTGGTAGATCCGTTCACCCAATTATGAACAATCAATTTGTTGGTGTTATTGACATTATCGTGATACACTTCAAAATTTTCAGAGGACTGTTTAGAGGATGGATTCGGATGGAAGTCTTTAATCAGATTACCGTCTTCATTGATTAGCAGAAGCTTGTAAGTAATATTTCCTGTTACTGTATCCTGAAAATAGGTTTCAACCATAAATTCATATTTATCATCCGTGTTGAAAATATGCTTGGACATAAAGAAAGAGTTGGCTCCAAAATATCCTGAATAAAACATTCCATGATTAGCAGGCATTGGAACATTGACGGTCTTTTGTAAAGTATAATTTGAATTATAAATTTTGATCTTGTTATCAGAAGTTTTTGATACATACAGAGTAGAATTGTCTTTATTATAGACAAATACATCTTCATTATCCGCGAAAGAATGTTCAAGGTTGATTTGACCAAATACACAGCTCGTAGCTATTACAGCTAACGATAATAAAATTTTTTTCATGGTTAGAATTGTTTTTTTAGCATTTATAATTCTGCAAAACTAGTCTTTTTCTACGAATTCCACGAATGTCACGGCCTTTCAACAGTGTCGTTCGTGGAATTTTTGTTAAAAAAATAGAACAGTCATAAAGCTGGAAAAGAATAAAATTTAAGGAATTAACCTTAAAAATTTAATAAAACGGCATTGTCGTTCTGTATTTAGACTTTAATAACTTCCTTCTTCCGGCTTCAGACTTCCTTACATAATTAAACACTACAACCGTCAGTATCACATGAAGCTCCACCCTGCGAAAGGTCTTTAAAAGGACTTACTGTTTCTTTATAGGTTTGTTGGAGCGCATCTGCAAACACTTCAGCCGGCTGCGCACCCGAAACGGCATACTTCCCATTCAGAACAAAGAAAGGCACACTTGAAATACCATTGTTTTTTGCTTCCTGAATATCCTGACTGATTTCATAATTAAGTCCATCGGATGTTAAAACCTGTCTTGCTTCCTCTTTATCTATTCCTGAATTTTCAGCAAGGGTAACAAGTTCATCAATGTCGCCTACATTTTTTCCGTCAATAAAATGAGCTTTAAAAAGGGCTTCTTCCATTTCGGAAGACTTACTGTATTTTTTAGCCAGATGAAGTAATTTATGAGCTGTGAAAGTATTAATGATAAGGGCTTTTTCAAAATTGAAATCTATTCCGACTCCTTTTCCCATCTGGGCTACCTGACCAATCATCTGAGCAGCCTGATCTGCCGGGAATCCTTTTTTCTCTTTAAAATATTCAATGGTATTTTGTGTCTTTACCGCATCAAGACTTGGATCCAGCTGGAAACTCTTCCATTCGACTTCCACTTCATTCTTAAAAGGTAATTTTTCAAGGGCCTGTTCAAAATTATGCTTTCCGATATAGCAGAAAGGACACATAATGTCTGACCATATTTCTATTTTCATTTTTTTTGATTTTAATTCCTGGTGAAATTTTTAATACATCAAAATTACTACATTTTACAATTGTAACAAAATTTATTACAGTATATTATCGGCAGGGAATAATAATCTTCTTCTTTTCCGCTCTTTTTTCCAGAATACTTCTCAAAATGATCATGCAAAAAGCCAGAATACCAAATACAAAGCCTATCCACGGATTGTAAGAGGCGCCTTTAGTGACAATCATCCATCCTCCCAATGCAGTTCCCAACGTTACCCCCAGGTTTCCGAAAGAAGTAGCTAAACTGTTGGCAAATTCCAGAGAATCCGGGACGGAAGAGATCATATAAGTTGAAGCATTTTGAAAGCTTGGAGAATACAGAAAACCCCAGACCGCTATAACAATGATATTTGCAGGCATACTGTCTCCCGAGAAATACAGTAGAAAAGGTATGATTACCGTCCCGGAAAGGAACAAAGCCGTTGTTTTTGATACACTCCAGCTCAGCATTTTTCCTGCTATCCAATTGGAAAAAACTCCAATAATCCCAAACAGAAAAAGCATATAACTGATCATGGTACCATCCATCCCTTTCGCTTTATTCAGATAATCGGCAAAATAGCTGTACGTAGAAAACCAGGCTGTTATCATAAAAAAATTCATTGCTGTACTGATGATAAAGATGGGTTTGGACAGAATTTTAAGCTCGCTTTTATAAGATTTCTTTCCGTTTACAGGCATCGAGGGAAGCTGAAAATAAATAACCATCAAAGCCATTATACTGACTGCAGCCTGAACCGCGAAAGAAGATTCCCAAACCCATACACTGGCCAGCCATGTTGCAAAAGGAACCGTAGTTACCATAGCTAAGGCAACCCCAATAAAAACAATGCCCATCAGCTTGTTTGATTCCTTTTTATCCGAACCTGATACTGCAACTGATAAAGCGGTTGCAATATAAACAGGCTGTAAAAATGCCGGAAGTATCCTCACCAGCATTAGCAACCAAAAAGGAGGTGACATAGCGGAAACCACCGCAGTAAGAAGAAAAACAGCAATAGCAGCAAGCATCACTTTTCTGCGGTCGAATCCGGACATCAGTAAGGTCATAAAAGGTCCTGTCAATGCAATAATCAATGCAAAAGCACTGAGCAGCCAGCCTGCTTTGTCAATACCGATCTGATAATGCTCTGCAATCTGGGGAAGGATTCCAATTACGCCAAATTCTGTAGTAATCACTGCTATAAATCCAAGACATCCGATGTAGGCGTATTTTTTCATCGTTATATTTCAATGGTTTCAAGATGATGATGAGCAAAAGCGGCCATTTCTATAACGGCTTCATCAACTTCATTAAGGATTTCTCCCATATGCATAAAACCATGAACCATATCTTTATAAAAACTGATATCAACCGGAATTCCTGCATTTTTCATATGCTGTGCCAGTTCTTCTCCTTCATCACTTAAAGGATCATGTTCAGCAATAAGAACCAGTGTAGGCGGGGTATTTTTAAAATCTTTTATCAAAATCGGGACCGCTAAAGGATCCGGAGTAATTTCACCTTCTGGATGATACCATTTCCAGGCTTGAATACCGCCTTCTTTATTCAGAACAGGGCCATTCTCATAAGTTTTCCATGAATCTGTATTGAAACGGTTATCTGCAGCCGGATAAATCAATGTCTGAAATTTCAGAAATTCTCCTACCTGCGTGGAAACACTTGTTGCAAGGGCTCCTCCTGCACTGTCGCCTATCAGTCCGATTCTGTTTTTATCAATATCCAGAAATTCAGCATTTTCAAGAACCCAATTTACCGTATCAACACAGTCATTCAGCCCGGCAGGGAAAGGATGTTCAGGAGCCAGTCTGTAATCTATGAAAATCACTGCCGATCCTGTTTTATTGGCCAGTTTACGGACTACAGCGTCGTGGGTTTCAAAACCTCCTGCAATAAACCATCCGCCGTGAATGTAAATAATCGCGGATGATTTTCTGACACTTTTTCCATTCGGACGATAAATACGGATCGGGATACTGTGATTTTCCATCGGAATATTCAATTCTTCTATCATGGCAACAGCTTCTTTTTTTCCACTAAACTGAAGTGACATGGTTTCAAGATATTTCCGGGTATCATCCAGTGGATTCTGTGCATTGAATGACTTTATTTTTTCTAAATGATCGACGATCTGTTGTATGGATGATGTGAGTTTCATTATTCTTATTTTTCCTGTTAATGATATTTTATGGAAGGGAATATGAGCGCTATTATTCCCAGAACTGTATTCTATTTTCAGTTTCTGGGGACAAAATTAATTTTCAAACCTTACATTTGTACTGTATACAGCTAATTGTATGGTACTAACAAATTTGTAAGCTATGGGAAAAATAAAGGAAAATTCGACGAATAACATCAATAAAAAATACATTCAGGAATGTGATCTGTCTTACGCGGTCTGCAAAATCGGAGGAAGATGGAAACTATTGATATTAAACAGATTGAAAGACGGAAAACTGCGCTTCAGCCAGGTTCGCGACCGGATCTGCGGAATCACGGAAAGAATGCTTACCCTACAGCTTAGAGAACTTGAAAAAGAAGGCTTGGTAAAAAGAACGGTACATGCCGAAGTTCCACCAAGAGTAGACTATGAGCTTACCCTCATCGCCAGAGAATTGATCCCAATCTGGGAAGACCTGGAAAAATGGGGAAATAAACACAGAGATCTGGTTAAAGAAAATACGGAAAAGAATTAAGTTTAAAGTTTAAGACGCAGAAGCATTCATTTTTTTGCAGAACACTACATGAGCAATAATCGCCAGCAACCCGAAAGAGGCTCCTACAAAGCATACGCCGGACCATTGGGCATATTGCCAGGCTATGGAAGCAAGCCACGTTCCAAGTGATCCTCCGATAAAATAAGATACCATATAAACCGTATTCAGCCTGTTCACCGCATTAGATTTAATTAAAAAATAATTGGTCTGGTTCATAATGTGGCTCGACTGTACTCCGAGATCGACGAGAATCACTCCTACAATCAGTCCCCAATAGGTTTCACCGGCAAAATAGGTAAAAGCCCAGCTTCCTACCACAATAAAAAGGGAATACAGAATAATACGGTTGATATCCAGGTATTTCTGAAGTTTTCCCACTTTTGCAGCGGCCAGCGCTCCTACGGCTCCTGCCAGTCCGAAGCTTCCCACTACGGAAGAACCCGCATTAAAAGGCGGTTTTTCCATATGGAAGACCAATGTGGTAAACAAAGCACACATAGATCCAAAAGCCATTGCCCCACGAAATGAAGCGAGCTGCAAGATAGGCTGGGTTTTGGCAAGATGAGCAACAGAGCGCATAAGTTCTTTGTATGATCCTTTAAAGTTGGGCTGCATTTCCGGAAGCATCTTATACACGGCTATCCAAACCACAATCATTAATCCGGCAGCAATACCGAACATCGTTCTCCAGCCCCACATTTCTCCTACAATTCCTCCTATAAAACGGGATAAAAGGATTCCCAGCAGAAGTCCTGACATCACAAGCCCGATGTTTGAGGACTTTTCCTTATCTGAAGACAATTCTGCCGCGATAGGCACAAATAACTGGGGAATTACCGAAGTAGCGCCAATCAGAAGGCTTGCCGCATACAGCATCCATAATTCTGTAGCAAACGTCATCCAAAGTAAGGCTCCGAATACAAGGACCAGATCCACTAAAATCAATTTTTTACGTAAAAATTTATCTCCCAATGGTACAAGCAGCAATAATCCCAGCGCATAACCAATCTGGGTAAGTACAGAAATTCTGCCTGCTGCACTTTCAGAAACATGAAGTTCGTCGGAAATAAGGGCCAGTAAAGGCTGATTATAATAATTGTTGGCTACCACAAGACCCGAAATAACGGCCATCAGCCAGATTACAGTACGGGAAATACCAGGGGAAGAACTTGCCTGCATGATACGATTAGAATTTATTTCAAAATTATACAGAGAAAAATCTGCCTGATGCGGCATTTCTACTCATTATACCGCATCCTTCATTAAAAACGGTCAAAGATAATCATTAAAAAAATAGGCCGTCTATTCGGGACGGCCAATTTCAATCAACTATGGCATTTAATCTTACAATTATTTCGGAAGGAAAAGCGGGAGATGTTTTTTTCGTCAAAAAAGGCTTTACAGAACGTAAATCCTCTGTTTTGTGTCTCTTTCTAACGGAAAAATATCTGTTAATATTTTATGCCTTTATCTTTTTATCCTTATTTTTTCAATATATATCCCATAAATACCTTTATATAAAGGATTTCTATGAAATTTCATTTTTTTTTAGCACATTTGTACTAGACACATTTATACAAGTTCCATGGATTCTAAACAGCGGCTTTTACAGCAGTCAATAGCGGCAAAAGAAATTTTCCTGCCTCATATTTCAGCCGATCCGGTTATTTTTGGATTTGATCATAACGAGCTTAAAGTTTTATTGATAAAAACCAATTACAGGCAACAATGGCTGCTTCCGGGCGGCTACGTAAGAAAAGATGAAGATCTGGATGAAGCTGTAAAAAGGATTCTTAAAGAAAGATCGGGCATATCTGATGTGTATCTTGAAGAATTTGGGGTATTCGGGAAGAAAAACCGGAGTGAATTTTATTTCGAAGATTTTGACGAAACTCTTTTCCAGAAACAGCGCTTTATCAGCGTAGGATACTATGCCCTGTACAGCCCGTCTAGGTTCCATCTGATTCCTGATGAATTCAGTGAGACCTGTGAATGGGTCTTTTTAAGCAAGCTGCCCGAAATTGAATTTGGGATGGATCATTATGAAATCATTCAGAAAGCGCTCCTCGCATTGAGGCAGAAAATAACAGCCAAACCTATCGGAAGAAATCTTCTTCCTGAAAAGTTTACCCTTCCGGAACTGCAGAAGCTGTATGAAGCTGTTTTAGGAAAAGAACTGAACCGCGGCAATTTTTACCGGAAAATTAAAAACCTGGGAATTCTCAAAAAACTTGAAGAACAAAGACGCGGTGGGGCCCATAAAGCTCCCGACCTCTACTCTTTTGATGATGAATATTACGCCAAAGCCATGAAAGAAGGGCTTAACAGCTGGTAATATGATTGTTTTTTCCGATGGGTTTCATTGAAAAAAAGGTTTTCAGATCTTAGAAATATTAAGGAAATTTGCAGCATGAAAATTATTCCCCTTAAAGAAGGTAATTTTTCGGCCAGCAAAACGAAGGACTTTACGCTTTTAACAGATCAGAACCGCGACACGGTAAAAGGAATCAAAATGTCTGTACAGCCTTTTCTGATTGTCACAGATCATGATTATATTCTCCTGGATGCCGGCATCGGATGGAAAAATACCACGGGACAAACTGTTGTTTCTGAACTCCTGGAAAAGGAAAATATAAAACCCGGACAGATCACCAAACTTCTGCTTTCGCATCTCCACAAGGATCATATTGACGGCAGCATACAAAAAACGGAAAATGGTTTTGTTCCGGCATTTCCGAATGCAACCATTTATATTCAGAAACGTGAGCTGGATTTTGCCTTTGAAAACAGAGGAAATCCGTCTTTCGATTTTGATATACTGGAAAAACTGATCACCCTTCCGAATATTGTGTGGATGGATGAAGATCAGGGAAAAATCAATAATGAGATCTCTTTTGAAGTGGTTGGCGGCCACACCCCTTTTATGCAGGTATTCTGGATAAGAGAAAATAATGAAACCGTATTTTATGGTGCCGACGATCTTCCTCAGGAATCTTACCTGAAATATCATCTGGCTTATAAAAGTGATTTCGATGGCAGAAAAGCAATGGAATTAAGGCTGAAGTGGCAGAAAGAAGCCCTTGAAGAACAATGGAAATTACTGCTTTACCATGATCTGGAAAAAGCAGTAATCCAAATATAAATAAACTGATACAAAAGTAGGTTTAAAGGTCGTTGAACCATTTATAGATGTCCATATCAGAAGGAATATTAAGCTTTTTCCGGATTCTGTTTTTTCTGTTCTGGATGGCTTTCGGGGTTACAAAAGTATATGTTGCAATTTCCTTCGTTGTAAAGCTGAGTTTCAGGTAAATGCAGAAGATCAGTTCAGAGTTTTTAAGATTGGGTTGAACTTTTGAAATTTCATCAAAAAAATCAGGATACACTAATCTGAATTTGTTCAGAAGTCTGGGAGAATTTTCTTTGGCCAGTGCTATGATTTCGTCTTCCCTTACTATCTTTTGGTTTAAATCTTCTAAATTCGATTTTATTTTTTCGTTTTTCATATTATTTTTTTCATCTCTTATTTCTGATCCTTTTCACAAGTAAAGCATCAGTACAAACTCTTCTTCTCCCTTTTATCTCAAAAGCTCTTGATGGAGCTTTTATTTTTTTTGTTACTTAAATTTCATCATTTCCTATGCATCAGTATTGTTTTTTAATGGTGTTTTCATGATATTCTCTGTTTATTTTGACAAATTCTATCCATGAAATCATTCACACATTTATTTTCAAACAAAGAAAGAGAAAATGATTAAAGTTTTACAAAATTGGAATACCACATACATACCACGTCATTCCCATTAATCCTGAATTATTTCATTTGAACTCAAGTTTTGAAGATAAGCTGTTCATTTATTTATTTTAAACAAATGTAACGGATTGCAGATGTTCTTTTTTATGATCCTAATCAATGTTTTTGAAGATCTTCAGCCGGGAAAACGGTGTCTGATGATGGGAAACAGCTCATGTCTCAGCCCTGCATTCAGAGCTGAAAAATTGATAGGTATGAAAAGCTAATATAAAAACCGAAAGTTCTTACAAAAGACCGACAACAGATTAATCTCTGTCCAGTTCTCTCTGAAATACCTCCAGATAACGGGCAAGATGAAGTCCGTCTGCCAATCCGTGATGCGCCTCCACAGATACAGGAAGGTATTTTTTACCATCACGGATACTGAATTTTCCGAACGTGATTTTCGGGACAGATTCCGAATTATTAAAACCGGTAGGATGAAGCAATGCACTGAAAGAATTCCACGGAATGGTAGTATGCCTGATAAGATCTTTCCCAATATCTCCGTTCTTGAGCCGAAGTCCCGAAGACTGCTGTACCGCTTCTATTTCCTTTTGCATTCTCGCATTAAATCCTCTAAAATCTTCAGAAAAAGGAATAAAGGCAAAACCAAAAGTTCCGTCTTCCCTCGCAATAGTACTTCCCGCATGAATGGTATCGTATAAAACTACTTTACCTTCTACAATCCTCAGTTTAAGTTCATCTACAGCATTCACAGCAAGCATAGACCGATGAAGATAAGTGGCGAAAAAGGAATGCCTGTTTTCTTTGGCATACTGATACGCTTTTGTACAGTCTACTTCGGTAGTAAATCCAAAATACGGGCTTGCCATTTGTGAGAAAAATTCAAAATGTTCTTTTCGGTTCCAGCTTTCGATGTCTATAATCTTCATTAATCTTATTTGCTGCAAATTTCCGCAAGTTTTCCCGTTTTAAAAAATTTATATCAAAAAAATATGAACGGAACAGATCTTCAATTCTGTTATGAAAACTTAATAGTAAGAGACTCGTTTGGTCGGTTTTTTGATGCATACAGAACGGACTTACTCCAATACACACAAGTAGGTCTTACCAATTTCAAACTTAGATTCTTCAGGTTCCTTTACAACAGAAACCATTATATACTTTAACTGAAAAAATAAAATATGGAGACAGAAAAAATAGGATTCATCGGATTAGGAAATATGGGCCATCCAATGGCTAAAAATCTTGAAAAAGCAGGATTTCCTCTTTCCGTGTACAACAGATCTACTGAAAAGACTGAAGATTTTAAAGAAAAATCAACCGTTTATACCAAAATCCCCGATCTGATCAGGAACAACAGCATTATATTTACCATGCTTACTGATGATCATGCCATAAAGGCTATTTATTCGGAGGTTCTGAAGTCGGATATCACAGGAAAGCTTTTTGTGGATATGAGCACTATTTCTCCAGAGGCAAGTGCCGAAATTGCTACTGCCGTTAAAATAAAAGAAGCTTCTTTCATTGATGCTCCCGTAGCAGGAAGCACTGTTCCTGCAGCAGAAGGAAGCCTGATTATTATGGCCGGAGGTGAAGAAAAAGACCTTCAGCGCGCAATGCCTTATTTCGAAAAGCTAGGAAAAGCCGTAAAACATCTGGGAGCCAACGGAAAAGGGATTGCCGGAAAATTATCCATCAATTATTTTCTGTCAGCTATTTATCAGGGATTGGCAGAAACGGTTCTTTTTGCTGATAAACTGGGTGTTGAACGTACTGCCATGCTGGAAATTATTAATGAAAGTGCCAGCGGAAACGGGGCTACAAAAGTAAAAACGCCAATGTTAATTAATAACAGCTACGACCCGGCTTTTGCCCTGGATCTGATGCTGAAAGATATTCTCCTTGCTCAGAATGCCGGAGCTGACTTCCCTTTATCAAAAGTTTTGAGTGAAACCTATCAGTCTGCTCATGATGAAGGTTTCGGAAAAGATGATGTGATCGGAATCATCAATTATCTGAAAAAATAAGGACATTAGAAAACGGAATATCATCCGTATTTTTAACAACAACCGTTATGGATACACAAAATTTTAAAGGAAATAACTGGTCCGCAAGAAAAGCTGGTTCAATTTATATCGTAAGTGTTCAGGACCAATCCAGTATTGTTGATGCATTAACCGATTTTATAACTACCCAAAACATTAAGGCGGGAGAAGTAACCGGTATCGGGGCCGCCAATGAAGCCACGCTGCGCTTTTTTAAACCGTCTGAAAAAAAATATGTGGACAAAACGTTCCGAGAACAAATGGAAATCACCAATATTTCAGGGAATATCTCCGAGATAGAAGAAAAGCCTGTTCTTCACCTTCATATTACTTTAGGAAGGGAAGATTATACCGCTCTGGCAGGGCATCTTCTGGATGCTAAAATCCGTGGTGCAGGAGAATTTATAATCTATCCGCTAGATACCAGAGTTGTGAAAACAAAGAACAAAGATATAGGAATCAATTTCTATGATTTTGAGAAATGAAATAAAATACTGCTTTCAAAGTAGTATTTTTGATTAAATATTTTCCAATGTTTGATATCCTTCTTTCCCATATCCAAAACAAAGTTGATGTTCCTCAGGAGCAGATCAGTCAGATCCGGTCTTTTTTCATCTCAAAAAAACTGAGGAAAAAGCAGTATCTGCTGCAGGAAGGGGATATTTGCAAATGTCTTTCGTTTGTGAACAGCGGTTTACTGAAGTCTTACCTGCTGGATGAAAAAGGAAACGAGCGGATCAATATGTTTGCTTTTGAAGGATGGTGGATTTCCGACTTCAATAGTTTTATCAATCAGGAAAAGGCTGTTTTGAATATTGATGCCGTAGAAGAAACCGAAGTGCTGATGATCACACTGGAAGACTATGAAAGAATGATGCTGGAAATTCCCGTTATGGACCGGTATTTCAGAATTCTCTATCAAAACAGTCTGGTTACAAAAGATTACAGGCTGATGGTTTCCAACAGTTTTACCGCAGAAGAAAAATACATGGAATTCGCCCGGAAAAATCCTGAAATGATCAAGAGAATTCCACATCATCTTATTGCCTCCTACTTAGGGCTTGCTCCCGAAACAGTAAGCAGGATACGAAAAAAATGGTCTCTGAATACTTGATCTGGATCAACAGAAAGGCATGACGCAGATCAAGGAATCTAACACTATGCTGTTCCTAATTTTGTAAAAGAAATTTTACGAATATGGACTTTAAAAACAATACTGCATTGGTAGTCGGTGCCACAGGAATTACAGGAAGCAATCTTGCTCAAGAGCTTATTACACAGGGATGGACGGTTTATGGGCTGTCCAGAAATCCAAATCACAATATCCCGCAGCTCCGTTCCGTGAAAGCGGATCTTCTGGATACGGAAAGTTTAAGCACCGCATTAAAGGAAACCTCTCCTACGCATGTTTACTTCACCACTTGGATGCGAAACGATACGGAAGAAGAAAACATCCGTATCAACAGTGCTTTGGTAAGAAATCTGCTGGATGTACTGGCTCCGAAACAATCTGTGAAGCATGTAGCTTTGGTGACCGGGCTGAAGCATTATTTAGGACCGTTTGAGGCGTATGCCAAAGAAGGAAGACTCCCTGAAACACCTGTCCGGGAAGAGCATCCAAGACTTCCTCTTCCGAACTTCTACTATGCCCAGGAAGATGAAATATACAAAGCATCTGCCAGAGACGGATTCACGTGGAGTATTCACAGACCGCACACGGTAATCGGATATGCTGTGGGCAACCTGATGAATATGGGCACTACCCTTGCGGTATACGCGAGTATCTGTAAGGAAACCGGAAGGAAATTCATCTGGCCCGGATCTCCGGAACAGTGGAACGGCGTTTCTGATGTGACCGATGCCAGAATTCTGGCCAAACAGCTCGTATGGGCTTCCACTACGGAATCTGCAAAAAATAAGGCTTTCAATATTGCGAATGGAGATGTTTTCCGATGGAAATGGCTTTGGAAAAGGCTGGCAGACTGGTTTGGTATTGAATCTGAAGATTTTGACGGAACGGTACGCCCTCTTGAAAATGAATTGAATAATGATAAAGAGGTCTGGAAAACAATAGCAGAAAAATACAACCTGCAGGAAACCAGCCTGGACAGACTTGCTTCAGCATGGCATACCGATCTGGATCTGGGAAGACCTCTGGAAGTGATGTGTGATATGTCCGAAAGCAGAAAGCTTGGATTTTCAGACTACCAGAATACGGAAGAATCTTTTACCGGACTGTTTGAAAAGCTGAGAGCGGAAAGATTAATCCCTTAAACAGAAAAGGAGCAGTTTTCCACTGCTCCTTGCTTATTATTGATGTGTTTTTTTATTTCAAACTTCGCTGGTTGTAAAACCGAACTTTTGTCTGAATGAATAATAGAAATGGGAAAGATTTTCAAATCCCAGATCGAGATAAATATCTGACGGTTTTTTATTTTTGTGCCGGATCAGATAATAGGCTTCATCCAACCTTTTCTCTTTAAGCCACTGTTTGGGCGTATTGTTGAATGCTTTATTAAAATCACGCTTAAATCCAGAAAGACTGCGGCCCGTAAGTCTGGCGAATATTTCTACCGATACATTGAACATGAAGTTTTTATTCATGAATTCTTTAAGATCAATCTTGTGAGGTTCAGAAAAATCGAAAAGCAGATTTTTAAATTCCGGATTGCTCTGAAGGATAAGCTCTATGGCTTCTTTTATTTTCAAAACCACCAGTCTTGAAGTCGCTGTTTTTGTCTTGTCAACGTAAGGAAGAAGTGATGCAAAATACCCGTTGAAAAATTCATCGGAACCAAAGAAAAGCTTTTCAGTGTCCGGAAATTTTCCTGTGGACGACATTTTATTTTCTGCCGCATACTGCCGAAGTGTTTCCTGATCAAGCGTTATAGAAATAAACTGGTATTTCCCGTTCTTTGCGGGCTGTTTTACCGTACGGATCAGCTGATTTCTTTTGACCAGAACCACCATATTATCTTTGATGACCACTTTTTCCCTGCCATAAAAAGCATGCGTTTCCCCGGAAAGCTGAAACCCCAGAAAATGGTCCGGAATAAACTCCTCATGGCCTCTGTATGTTTCAAAAGCACATGAATAGACCAATTGATCAAATATTATTTCGGAAGTATTCTCCATACTGCAAATATCTGAATTTTAACCGATAGCAGCAGCACCCGCCACAGCAATCTCTCTGTCCTGCTCAGGCGTTCCGCCGGAAGAAGCTATGGCTCCTATTATTTTTCCTTCCGAATCTTTGAGTACTACGCCACCCGGAATGGTCAGAAGCCCATCATTGGAATTGATCATACCATATCCGTGGATATCCGCTCCGGCAATGATACTTCCCATCACCTCACTGTCAATCCCGAACATGACGGCCGTTCTGGCTTTTTTAAGAGCAAAATCAATAACGCCGTACACACTGTCCAGTCTTGCGAGTGCCATGAGATGTCCTCCTGCATCCACTACGACAATGCTTACCGGAATATGAATGGATCCTGCTTTTTCTATGGCTGTGCTCAATGCTTTTTCAGCCTGTTTAAAAGTGATACTCATAATTTAACTTTTTGCATTCCATGCCTCTGCCTGGAGCTGTTTTACATAATCTTCCGTTTCTTTAGGATGTACATTTCTGAAGTTAGAATTTTCATCCAGTGCCACATTTACAATCACGTCTGCCATAGACTGAGGATCCAGCTGATGAGCAAGAGACTCTCCTACGCCATCGAAGGAGGATTCCGGAGTAAAATTCACTTTAGGATCATACCATCTGAAAATGGAATCTACTCCTCTGTCATTAAACCCTGTTCCAAAAACACCCGGATTGCACGTCGCGATCTTAATGTTGAAAGGAGCCAGTTCTGTTTTCAACCCTTCTGCAATAGCCTCCAGCGCGTGTTTTGAAGCGCAGTAAGCCGCTACGTAAGGAACTGTCCAAAGGCCGCCCATAGACGATGTAAATACGATTTTCCCCTGCTTTTTTTCAACAAATTTCTTAATGAAACCCTGGGCAAGCTGTAATGCTCCAAATACATTGATCTCAAACATAGAGCGAATCAGATCAACGGGCTGCTCGGCAATAGGACCACCTTCCATAATTCCGGCATTGCTTATCAGGATGTCGATGTTTTCATATTTCTTCAAAATGTATTCGATATCTCCTGAATGGGTTACATCCAGTTTATCTACTGTAAGCGTTATTCCTTTTTCTTTGGCTTCACGAATTAAATCACTCATCTGAGGATAAACCTGTGTGGTAGCAATCACGTTGTGTCCTTTTTGAGCAAGATCGAAGGCGGCAATTTTTCCGAAACCGCTTGCTGCACCTGTAATTAGAATTGTTTTATTCATTATATTTTTCTTATGATTACAGGTACAAATTTCAATGATTTCAGAAAGATATTTGTTGGTGAACGGTTCAATGTTATATTGCTGAAAAGTTCAATATTCCGGAAAAATATGGAATTTAAGATGACAACAGTTTAGCCATGGTTGCTTTCAAAAAAACCTTTGAAAAATTCAAAGGTCATTATCTTTATTTATTAAGCTCTCTTTCTAAGAACGTCTTCTATATCTTCCATTGTCATTTTCTTTGCTTTGAGAAGAATCAGGAAGTGGTACATGAGATCTGCCGCTTCGTTTTTGAAAAGATCGTCGTTGCTGTCTTTGGCTTCAATAACGAGCTCTACCGCTTCTTCCCCTACTTTCTGTGCCATTTTATTAATTCCTCTCTGATAAAGGGAATAGGTATAAGAACCTTCTGTTTTCAGATCTATTCTATCATTTATCTTCGATTCTAATTCATAGATAAAGCCTTTGGATTCTTTTCCACCAAAACAGCTGAAGCTTCCGGTGTGGCAGACTGTATCTTTGGGTAATGCCTGAATTAAAATTGTATCCTGATCACAGTCGATACTGATATTTTTTACTGTCAGGAAATTACCGGATTCCTCACCTTTTGTCCACAGTCTGTTCTTGGAGCGGCTGAAAAAGGTGACAATTCCTTCTTTTTCTGTCTTTTCAAAAGCTTCCTGATTCATATAACCCAGCATAAGCACCTGAAGGGTCGTGCTGTCCTGGATAATCACCGGAACAAGGCCGTTTGTTTTTTCAAAATCTATTTTCATCGTACTGCTATTTTTTGCTTTTTAAGTTGTTTTTTCAATTCCTGAACAGGCACTTCATTAAAGTGGAAAATACTGGCTGCCAAAGCTCCTGTTGCCTTAGTTTCATTAAATACCTGAACAAAATCATCAATACTTCCTGCTCCTCCTGAAGCAATCACCGGAATATTGACGGCTTCTGAAACCAAGCTGGTAATGCGGACATCAAAGCCGCTTTTTGTTCCGTCACCATCCATGGAGGTCAGAAGAATTTCACCTGCTCCAAGAGAAGCGCATTCTTTGGCCCATTCAACCGTGTTCAATGCAGTAACCTGTCTTCCGCCCCGGACGTATACGAGGTCTGATCCGTTAGTCAGCCGCGTGTCTATAGCCACAACCACGCACTGGCTTCCGAATTCTTTTGCCAGCTCGGAGATCAGCTGCGGATTTTTAACCGCCGAAGAATTGATACTGATTTTATCTGCTCCGGCTTCTAAAAGCTTTCTGACATCTTCCACGGAAGAAATTCCGCCTCCCACCGTAAACGGAATGCTGAGCTGCCCTGCAATATCTTTCACCAGTTCAACGAATGTTTTCCTGTCTTCTACGGTTGCGGTAATATCCAGAAACACAAGTTCATCAGCTCCTTCCTGCTCATATTTCACAGCAAGTTCTACAGGGTCTCCTGCATTTCGGAGCCCTTCAAAATTGATTCCTTTCACCGTAGTTCCATCTTTGATGTCCAGGCATGGGATAATTCTTTTTTTAAGCATTTTCAATAAATTCCTGAAGTTGTTGTAATTTTATTTTTCCTTCGTAAATAGCCTTACCTATAATGGTTCCGGAGCATCCGATCTCTTTCATTCGGTACACATCTTCAATGGATGTGATACCGCCGCTGGCTGTAAGTTTCACTGAGGTTTTATCCAGAATTTCCCGGTACAGATCTGTTGAAGGGCCTTCCAGCATTCCATCCTTTGCAATGTCTGTGCAGATGGTCTGAAGTATTCCTTTTTCCTGGTATTGCAGAAGAAAATCAATAATATCTAAATTACTTTCTTCCAGCCATCCTGAGGTTTTTATCTTCCTGTTTTCGCAATCTGCACCCAGAATAATTTTTTCGCTGCCGTATTTTCTGATCATTTCAAAACAAAATTCCGGATCCTGCACGGCAATACTTCCGAGGGTAATCTGCCTGGCTCCGCAATTAAAAGCTGTTTCTATATCGTTCCCTGATTTTAATCCGCCTCCGAAATCAATCTGAAGGGAAGTTTCCCGGGCTATATTTTCCAGAACTTTCTGGTTGACAATATGTTTAGACTTAGCTCCGTCAAGATCTACAAGGTGCAGAAAACGGATTCCGAAACTTTCAAATTCTTTAGCAGTTTCTACAGGATCTTCACTGTAGATTTTTTTGGTGTTATAATCTCCTTTTGAAAGACGGACACATTTTCCGTCGATAATATCAATAGCCGGAATAATTTTCATCATTTATAGCTGTATAAAATTGTTTAAAATACGGCTTCCCGTCTGTCCCGATTTTTCCGGGTGAAACTGTACCGCAAAAAAATTGTCTTTCTGTAATGAGGCACTGAACGGTAAAATGTAATCGCACACCGAAATGGTAGCATCTGCCTGCCCGCAATAGTAGCTGTGAACAAAATAGACATCGCTGCCCTCTTCAATTCCTGAAAAGAGCGGACTTTTAAGATCTGAAATCGTATTCCAGCCCATGTGGGGAACAAGCTCTTGCGGTGGAAATCTTTTAACACCGGTATTAAAAATTCCCATCCCTTTTGTATTTCCTTCTTCATTATCTCCGCACATCAGCTGCATACCGAGGCAAATCCCGAGAACAGGCTGTTTTAAGGAAGGTATAAGAAGATCAAGACCTCTTTCTTTCAATACTTTCATGGTTGAAGAAGCTTCTCCAACGCCGGGGAAAATGACTTTATCCGCTTTGATAATCACTTCGGGATCATCCGTAACTACAGACTGAATGTTCAGCCGGGTCAGGGCATTCTGCACCGAACTTACATTTCCTCCGTTATATTTTATTAATGCAATCATTTTATAAACTTCCTTTGGTTGATGGTAAATTGAAACTGCTGTCCGATTGATTCACCGCCATTTTTACCGCTTTTGCAAAGGCTTTGAATACCGCTTCAATTTTATGGTGTTCGTTGTTTCCTTCTGCTTTTATATTCAGATTGGATCTTGAAGAATCCGTAAATGATTTAAAGAAGTGAAAGAACATTTCTGTAGGAACATCGCCAATTTTCTCTCTTTTGAAATCAACTTCCCAAACCAGCCACGGTCTTCCTCCAAAATCAATGGCAGCCTGGGCCAGACAGTCATCCATCGGAAGAAGAAAACCATATCTTTCAATCCCTTTTTTATTTCCCAGTGCTTTTAAAAAGGCTTCTCCTAAAGCAATTCCCGTATCTTCAATGGTGTGGTGCTCATCTACCTGAAGATCTCCATTCACCTTAATTTTCAGGTCTATGTTTCCGTGTCTTGCAATCTGATCCAGCATGTGATCAAAAAAGTGAAGGCCTGTAGAAATTTCAGATTTTCCATTTCCGTTAAGATCTATCTGAATGTCTATTTCGGTTTCATTGGTTTTTCTATAGACTTTGGCCTTTCTGGATTCCTGTTTTAAAAAAGAATAAATGGCGGGCCAGCTGTCTGTACTTAGCGTCGCATCATCATTAAAGTTTTTATTGAGAAAAATAGATTTAGATCCCAAATTTTCAGCTAATTGAATATCTGTAACCCGATCGCCAATGACGTATGAATTTTCCAAATCATAATTCCCGTAAAGGTATTTGGAAAGCATTCCGGTTCCCGGTTTTCTGGTGGGAAGATTTTCATGTTCAAAACTTTTATCAATCAGGATATCACTGAAAATAATTCCTTCATTTTCGAAAGCTTTCAGCATTTTTTCCTGAGGTTTAATAAAATCTTCGTAAGGAAAACTTTCGGTGCCCAAACCATCCTGATTGGTTACCATCACCAGCTCATAATCCATTTCCCTTGCAATTTTGGAAAGATTCTGAAAAACTCCGGGATAGAATTCCAGCTTTTCCAGTGAATCTACCTGAAAGTCTTCGGGCGGTTCTATGATAAGTGTTCCGTCGCGGTCTATGAACAATACTTTTTTCATGATTGAATTTCTTTTAAAACGTTGATTAATTTTTCATTCTCCTCACGGCTTCCCACATTGATTCTGATGCAATCCGGAATGGCGGGCGCTCTCTGACTGGTCAAAATTTCCTTTTCCAGCATTTTCTGATAAACGGTACTGCCGTCAGCCATCTGGATCAAAAAGAAATTGGCATCTGTCGGAAATACTTTTACAATGCATTCAATGCTGTTGAACTGTTCTTTCAGCCAGTCTCTTTCCTTCAGAACTTTGTCAACATTATCTTTAAGCATGTTATCATCTTCCAATAGATTTAAGATCAGTTCCTGACTTAGAGAATTCACATTATAAGGGGCTTTTACCGTATTGATAAAACGGATAATCTCTTCCGAAGCATAAGCCGTACCGACTCTTGCTCCTGCTTTTCCCCAGGCTTTTGAAAAGGTTTGGAGTACAATTAAATTAGGATATTTGTCCAGCAATTCAATCCCCGATCTGTTTCCGGAAAACTCTATATATGCTTCATCTATCACCACAATTCCGTTAAAATTCTGAAGGAAGAATTCAAGATCTTCCACACTGTTTCCGGTCGGGTTATTAGGAGAACATAAGAAGAAAACTTTGATCTCGCGCTCCTGGGTGATCTTTAAAAAATCATCTTTAACAATTTCAAAATTTTCATCCAGATCCAGTTTTACTACTTCATTTTCATTCACTGCAGCGTAAAAACCGTACATCGCAAAAGAAGGATTCATCATCAGAATAGCATCTTTTTTGGGTTCGCAGAATATTTTAATGATCAGATCAATCAGTTCATCGCTTCCGTTTCCGATGGCGATCTGTTCCGGTAAAAGATTTTTAAGCTCTGCTAATTTATTTTTAAGCTTTTTCTGAGAAGAATCCGGATACCTGTTGAATTCTCCAAACGGGCATTCATTGGCATCCAGCATCACGGGTTCATTAAATTCATTATGATCCCTGAAGCTGATGTAAGGCTGTAATTTCAGGATATTTTCTCTTACTAAACTATTGATAGTCAAATTTTTCATTATATTATTTTAATCGGATGGATACTGCATTTTTATGAGCGATAAGGCCTTCTGCCTCTGCCATTATTTCTATTGTTTTTCCTATGCTTTTAAGACCTTCTCTGGAAAGGTGCTGGAATGTAATTTTTTTGACAAAACTGTCCAGTGAAACACCGCTGTAGTTCTTTGCATAAGCATTGGTAGGCAATGTGTGATTGGTTCCGCTTGCATAATCTCCCGCACTTTCACAGGAATAATTTCCGAGAAAAACAGATCCGGCGTTCCTGATACCCGGAATATAGTTTTCAAAATTTTCCAGAGCAAGGATAAGGTGTTCGGGAGCGTAAAGATTACTGAAATCTAAAGCATCTTCAAGGGAACTGGTCAGGATAAAAAGACTGTTTTGCAGTGACTGACGGGCCATTTCATTCCTGGGAAGCTTTATGATCTGCTTTTCTACGGCCTCAATAGTTCCGGTGAAAATTTTTGCATCTGTTGTGATGAATACCACCTGACTGTCGCTTCCGTGTTCTGCCTGCGACAGAAGATCTGCGGCACAAAAGTCGGGAACAGCCTTACCGTCTGCAATAACAAGGACTTCACTGGGACCTGCAGGCATATCAACCGCTACTCCATAACGCTGTGCATATTCTTTTGCCGCGACAACGAACTGGTTTCCAGGTCCAAAAATTTTGTAGACCGCCGGAATACTTTCTGTACCCAAAGTCATTGCTGCAATAGCCTGCGCCCCGCCTGTTTTGAATATTTTAGTAATTCCGCAGAGTTTTGCCGTAAACAGAATCGCAGGATTTATATTACCGTTACGATCCGGTGGCGTACAAAGAATAATTTCCTGACAACCAGCCAGATTCGCAGGTACAGCAAGCATCAATACTGTGGAGAACAAAGGCGCTGTTCCTCCGGGAATATAGATCCCCACTTTTTCTACAGCCCGGTTTTCTCTCCAGCAGATTACCCCTTTTGCGGTTTCAATCTTTTCGGTTTGTGTTTTTTGGGCGGTATGGAATTTTGTGATGTTTTCTTTTGCCTGTTTTATCGCTTTCTTTAGATTTTCGGGAACTGCATTTTCTGCATTTTCAAGTTCTTCGGCTGAAACTGTAATTTCGGGAGTTACGGCTTTGTCAAATTTTTTATTAAATCCTACAAGTGCTTTGTCTCCGTTTTTTTCAACAGCTTCAAATATTTCCGTGATCAGCCCGGATATTTCCTCACGCTCAAAAACCGGGCGCTTTACGAGCTCTGACCATATTTTCCTTTCCGGATATCTGTATATTTTCATAATTAAATCACCATTTTATCAATTGGAATAATAAGGATGTCCTGCGCGCCGCTTTCTTTCAGCTCGTCGATAACTTCCCAAAAACGTTCTTCATCTATCACGGAATGAATACTGCTCCAGCCTTCTTCAGCCAAAGGAATCACTGTAGGACTTTTCAGAACGGGAAGAACCGAAGCGATGTCGCTGATTTTTTCATTGGGAACGTTCATCAGGATATATTTTGAGTTTTTTGCTCTTAAAACCGACTGGATTCTGAATAAGAATTTTTGCAGAATAAGTGCTTTATCTGCTTCCAGCTGGGATGTTCTGGCCAAAACAGCTTCGGATTTCAGTATGGTAACTGTTTCTCTCAATCCATTTTTAAATAAGGTGCTTCCGGAGCTTACGATATCACAGATACCTTCTGCCAGTCCGATGTTCGGGGCAATTTCTACGGAACCTGAAATAATGTGGATGTCGGAAGTAATTCCTTTTTGGTCAAGAAAATTTTTAAGGGTATTGGGATAGGAAGTGGCAATTTTTTTCCCCTGGAAATAGGAAAGATCATCGGTTTCCACTTCTTTGGGAACGGCAAGAGAAACCCGGCATTTTGAAAAACCCAGCTTTTCAACAATCTGGATGTTTTTCTGTTTTTCAGCCAAAAGATTTTCACCAACGATGGCTACGTCTACTACTCCGTCTTCAAGGTATTGGGGAATATCTGAATTTCTGAGATACATGATTTCCATCGGGAAGTTGTCTACAGAAACTTTCAGCTGGTCTTTGCCGTTGTTTACAAAAATACCGCAGTCTTTCAGGAGCTGTAGAGATTCTTCGTAAAGGCGGCCACTTTTCTGGATCGCAATTTTTAATTTACTCATTGTATTGTTTTGAAGTCTGAGTAAATAAAACTGATCTGTTGGATATTTCCGGGGAAATCCGGGAAACAAAAAAACCGTCTGTTTACTCAGACGGTTTTAATTATTTTTGATTTTAACACATGTTTATATCAATCAATTCCGTCTTAGCAGAGATGATGATAGTAATGATGAAGTGTTAAAAAATTCGGTTTCATTGTTTTGAATTGTGGTACAAATGTAGGATTTATTTTTAAACTGCAAAGTTTTTTTACAGATTTTTTTTGTAGAAATCCATCAACTGCTGTGCGATAGGTTCATCATTAAATTTCTGAACAAAGCTGAAACTCTTTTCAGCACGGCGTTTTCTCTCCGATTCATTTTCCCAGAGAAATTTTATCTTGGCTCCGATATCCTTATCATTTCCGGGATCTATATACACGGTATCATTTCCTCCTGCTTCAGGAAGGCAGCTGGTATTGCTTGTAATGGTTGCCGTCTTCGAGAAAAGGGCTTCTATGACAGGGATTCCGAAGCCTTCAAAAAAGCTCGGATAAACAAAAATATCGGCCAGTTTATAAATAACAGCCAGCTCATCCATAGAAACACCTTCCAGGAAGAGGACCTGTTTCTCCATTTTATTTTGTCTGATAAAAGCTTCCACTTTTTTATAATAAGCGGTTTTTCTACCGACCACAACCAGAGGAATTTCTGTTCCCAAGATTCCTTTGACAATGTTGAGAAGATTCTTACGATCTTCGATAGTTCCCACATTTAAAATATAGCGTGCCGGAAGATGAAATTTTTCTTTGACCGCTTTAATCAATTCATCTGACTGCTGTTCTTTAAAAGCCTTATGACAGCCCTGATAAATAACTTCAATTTTAGTTTCGGGAACTTTTAAGTAGGTGACAATATCTCTTTTTGTCTGTTCTGAAATGGCGATGATTTTATCTGCAGAAACAGCCGCTTTTTTAAATTTCCACAAGTGTATTTTCCGGTCAAAAAAAGAATAATACTGCGGGTATCTCATAAAGATCAGATCATGGATGGTCACTATTTTTCTGATGGGCTCTTTTCCCCATTTCAAAGGAAGTTCGCCGGAGAGACCATGGAATATATCTGCGCCTTCTTTCTGGGCATCTTTACCCATTTTAAACTGGCGGGAGAGGTTTCCTTTTGAAGTTTTCACAAAACGTACATTGGGTTTTTCCAGAATTTCTTTTCCCCGTTCTGAACTGTTTTTATTCAGCAGGAGATATTCATTTTCAGGATAATACTCAGAAAGCATCCTTACCAGATCTCTTGAATAATTACCCAATCCGGACGTATTATGAAAAAAACGTTTTGCATCGAAGGCAATTTTCATACCCATGTTTTTATCAACTTTTTAATGGTCTAAATGTATTCATAAAATAAACCCCAAATCAATATTCGGGGTTTAATATGTCAATTTTAAAAATAAATCTTCAAAATTTAGGAATTATATGGTTTATACCGCCACATTATTCTCTCTTAACGCATCATTAAGAGATGTTTTTTTATCTGTTGATTCTTTTCTCTGTCCGATAATTAATGCACACGGAACCTGATATTCTCCGGCAGGATATTGCTTTGTATAGCTTCCCGGAATCACTACCGAACGTGCAGGAACTCTTCCTTTGATTTCTACAGGCTGATCACCGGTAACATCAATAATTTTTGTGGAAGCAGTTAATACTACGTTAGCTCCCAATACCGCTTCTCTTTCTACGTGAACCCCTTCTACAACAATACATCTTGACCCGATGAAGCAGTCATCTTCAATGATCACAGGAGCAGCCTGCAACGGTTCTAAAACCCCACCGATTCCTACACCACCGCTAAGGTGAACGTTTTTACCAATCTGTGCACAGCTTCCTACCGTAGCCCATGTATCTACCATAGTTCCTGAATCTACATAAGCTCCGATATTTACATAAGAAGGCATCATAATCACGCCTGAGGCTACAAAAGAACCTTCTCTTGCAATAGCATGCGGTACAACTCTCACTCCTTTTTCAGCATAGTTTCTTTTCAAAGGAATTTTGTCGTGAAATTCAAACGGACCTACTTCAATAGTTTCCATCTTCTGAATCGGGAAATACATTACTACGGCTTTCTTCACCCATTCATTTACCTGCCATCCGTTTTCTGTAGGCTCAGCAACACGAAGTTCTCCGGAATCCAGTAAAGAAATAACTTCTCTTATCGCCTTCTGGCTGTCTTCATTCTGTAATAAATCTCTATTATCCCAAATGTTTTCAATAGTTTGTTGTAACGACATGTTTCTTATTTGATTTTAGTATAAATTATCCCTGCGGCTCCGCACGGTTTTGAAGGTCAAAAGTACAAAAGATTGTTTTAGTATACAAGTTCGGCGATAAGTCCTTACAAGCCGTTATTCAGTATTTTTTGTGGTCTTTCTATTCACAGATAATCAATTCCATGGTCTTTTCTACGTGTTTTTGCTGAATAATTCCTTTTGAATATTTTATATTTTCGCCTGTATTATATTTTGTTAAATAAGCGGTATTAATTTCAGAAGCCAGCTCTACTGCATCATCCGGGACCACAGCTTTTATATTGACTATTTTTTCTCCACATTTAATTTGCCCATCCGAATCTTCTAAAAAGGTATTGTACCAGCTTCTTTCCGCCAATCCCCAGGATCTTGCGAAAATTCTGTCATGAACGGTAACCATCCAGATTTCGAGAAAAGTGGTCCTGTGTTTTCCTGCTTTTATTTCAATAAGGTTGTGGCTGTTGATGTAATGCAGTGCTTCGTCTTTATTCATTGTTATTTTTTTTTACGAATCTAAAATGAATAAAGCAGTTGAACCAATTTATTATTTGGTCTGAAGAAAATATTATCTGGATGGGCGGTTTTCTGATGTTTTCTTTTTCAAAATTGCTATGCAGATAACCTCGAACCCTGTCAAGGTTTTGAACCTTGACAGGGGTTTTATGATGAATTATTTTTCAGAGCATCATTGTATTGAGTGCAGTAATCAGGCAGTCTTTATAGCTTTTTGCCACGGCAATTTTCTGATCCTGACAAACAAGCTGATTGTCTTCAAAAGATTCAATATTCGTTAAGTTGACGATATAGGAATTATGAACCCGCATGAATTCATCAGGAAGGGTTTCAATGAGTTCTTTAAGCGATTTGTAGTAGATGTATTTTTTGTGAGACAGGGTATTGATTTCCACATAATTTCCCAAACCTTTTATGACTGTAATATCTCTGAAGAAGAGCTTTACCAGCTTTTTATCAGTTTTAATAAAGGCAAAGGTCCGGTCTTTTATCTCCATATCATCTCAACAAGGCTGTTATAATACTCGCTGAGCGTGAAGATAAGCCTTGTTCCAGTATTTTTCGTTCAGGGAGGAGATCATCACTCCTTTTGATGTGGATGCATGAATGAACTTCACCTCACCGTCTGCTCCTATATCATGAACAATGCCTACATGGGAAACTCTGCTTCCTCCGGCTGTTGCAAAAAAGAGTAAATCTCCGGGTTTTACTTCTTTAATATCTATTTTTTGTCCGGCATCCGCCTGATCAGCAGATCTTCGGGGAAGTGAGAAATCATTTTCTTCAAAAACTTTTACGGTAAATCCGGAACAGTCAAAACCTGACGAAGTATTCCCTCCAAATTTATAAGGAGTTCCCAGGTATTTCTCTGCATCTTTGAGAATATCATTCATGGATCTGGAGATTTTTCCGTCGAATTTAGAATCCAGCTTTCTGAGGTTTTCAGCTTTGGCTACTGTTTTGGTTCCCGTTTTTTTTCCGGAAGATACATTCTTGGAAGACCCGCATGAAACCACAAAAGCAGAGGCCAAAAGCAGAACAGATATCTGCTTTATTTTTAAGTTTTTTTCAAATAATCCCGGTATCATAGTCATCTGATTTTAAATGAAGTAACTAATTCTATACAAATATACATTTTATATTTAAATTATATAATAAGTATACTACAACTATATGATAAATATATGTTAAAATTTTAATTCTCTATATTTATTAGTATATTTGAATTCAATTTTGCGATATGGCAACCTATGAAAGTTTAATAAAAATTAAAGGAAGTGTAGGCGATCTGGTTTTTTACAGCCTGAACGGAAAAAATGTTGTGCGGAAAAAAAGTGGATTTAATAAAACAGCTTTTAAAAAGAATCCTTCTTACGAAAAAGTGAGGCAGAACAGTTCCGAGTTCGGGCATTGTTCCAAAGCCGGAAAAACTTTACGAAGTTGTATTGAAAGCTATACCAAAGAAGCCGGAGATCCCCTGCTCTATCAGAAATTTGCCCAGCTGATGACTGTTGTCAAAGATTTTGACACTGTTTCTGAAAGAGGAAAAAGAACGGTACAAAATGGGCTTTCAACACCGGAAGGATTGAAGGCGCTTAAAGAATTCAGATTTGGAGAGAAAGAAAATGTATATCCTGATGCTTTCATTTCAGAAGAAAATGAAAATCTGATCCTGAATATAGGAAACAGACTTTCAGCAGATGAAATGGTGATCATTACCATACAGCCAGATCTGGAAGCTTATTCTGCGAAATATGTTGAGGAAAATGTAACTGCAGAACAGGGAAACACTATATATTTAAAGAAACAGTTTTCCGATGGCCAACTCCTGCTCTATTTTTTAGTTCTGAAGCAAAAAAATGAAATTACCCATATGGGATTTATTTGAATAAAAAAAGCCTGCAGATTGATTCTGCAGGCTTCTTCTTTATTGTTTATCACCTGTCCAGGTTCCGGATCTTGTCGGAGTAGGAACAGCGTTCGACCAACTTCCGTTTCCTTTTTTCTCTCTTGAAAGGGTTCCTTTGAATTCTCCATCGGAAGGAAGCCCCACAACAGCAGTAAGATCCCCGGTTTCAGTTAAATGCCCGGAAATATTATAATTTTCATCATTTACCGAGGAATGCATGGTTCCTGTTACCTTTCCGTCACTGGCAACTACTACATACCAGGTTCCGTCATCACTTCCCGTGTACTTTCCTGACCATGTTCCTATATAATCATAAATAGTATCATCATCAGAACTACATCCGATAAATAAAAAAGCTGTTAAAAGAAGTAAAAAAAGTTTCTTCATAGTTTCTAATAGTTTTATAACCTAATCAAATTATTATTATCGTTTACATTCTGCTCCTGAAACAGGGAACCGAATGTGTGTTTATCATTTTACGGCTTGCTGGGTGCAAATCTACTAATTTTTTTATTCAGATTATCTGAATTTTAATCACCCGTTTATATTTTTATGAATAAGGCGCTTATTTTGGCTAAAATACAATTATTTCTTAAATAGAAACAAGCAGTACACCATAGATATACAAAAAATACATCAAAAAATTAAAATTATTATTACGTGAATATAATCTGTTTATTATACTACATTTTTATCTTATAAATTATTTTTAATTAACAATACATAATTTAAATAAAATTTATTTTCGAAATTATAAATATTTCTTAATTTAGTGAAAAATCTAAAACCTCATAAAAACCCAATTCATAAACATGAAAACAAGAATAATCTTTTTTGTGGCTGCTATTTTTTTCAGTAATTTAAAATCCCAGGTTGGAATCAATACGACTACACCGACCCACACTTTAGATGTGGATGGAATTACAAGAATAAGAGGATTGGCCAATACTGAAGGAAAAATTGTAGCAGCAGACCAACAGGGTGTATTAACTCTGATCTCCCCTGAAGAGATATTTTCTCCAAAAGCATTACTAAATACCTCAACCTCACCTGCTGAACAAAGAATGACCATTTATGAAGGACAATGCTTTCAACCCACCGACAATTCCTCTTCCTGCACCGTTAGAGTAAATCATTACACTTCCTGCGCCGGATTTACCAGAGCAGTGGATACTCAGGTAGTTGTAGGCCAAACCATCAATACAGGGAACGGCCAGTTTTCAGGAACCTGGGCTTCCAGTTTTATTGATAACAAAAGCTATATAGGAGGAATTACCGCTGCGGAACAGGTTGCTCCTGACTATCCGAGGATCTCTTACCCTACTGCAAATTCTGCAAACTATTTGGGGGCCGGAAGTTTCTCAGGACAATGCAATGCGGATATTGTAACCACAATCAATCAGACTACAGGCAGTGTAAAAATAGAATCCGTAAAAAGAAGCATGTTTGCCCATCTGGTTTACTTGCTAACTGTATCACGTTCGAGAAGTAACTAGAAATATTTTTTAATCCATATTCCACCAATAGGCCACTGCACATTGTAGTGGCTTATTAATTTTCATTAACAAAGAGGTTTTATTAACTCTATTAAGCATAAGATTTAATGAGAAGGAATAAAAGCTGAAATAAAATGGATGTTTTTTCATGCAAAGATCAAGTCTGTTACTATAGACTTTAAGATAAGCAAAGAGAGAATCAATTTCATTGATTCGATGAAGCGGATACTTTGAGGGAACAAGAAATTGAATAAAACAGAGACTTTTTATTCGTGAATTTTGTCAGAATTATCTGCTCGCTGGTTTTCCATCAAATAAAAAAGAGTTACAATGTTTTATTGTAACTCCTTTACTTTCGAGTGGAGAATACGGGATTCGAACCCGTGATCTTTTGACTGCCAATCAGTTTAAATATTTTCTATTAAAGTATATTGACCTGATTTCTTATAGGTTAGACCTTTCCTTAGTTTACTTTTTTTGCCAAAAGAATATTCAGTAAAAATGTTCCGGCCCAGTTGGTACCATTACCATTCAATTCACTTCTGGTAACACTTACTGTCAATCTTGTTTTACCACCTGTCCCTGTATTGGCGATAGAGACAAAGTTTGCCGTGTATACATCTGGAAAACCGCTATTATTACCCGGAGTTAAAATAGGGAAAAGATTAGTCAGAGTAAATGGTGTACCCTGATATTCATACACTATAACTTGTTTTGCATTCGTTATACTGATAGTGCTGCCTGTACCAGAAGTACTGGTATTGGTAGATGTTTTAGAAATAACCTGCCAATCTGCCGTATCATAGGTGGCAACCGTATGATTGGAAAAATCCGCTGCAAAAGAGTTATGAGGCGGTATCAAAGCCTGACCTCCATAAATTTCTACATTTGACAATACCGTCTGAGCCAAATAGGACAAGTCCCAAACTGCAGCTGCACCTAAATTAGTATTACAAACTACTTCCATATAAGCACCTGCAGGTAAAATGTATGTGGAGACATTGGTGGAAGTAGGACGTAAAGTAGCACCTGCCGCCGCCGCAAGGGTTAAAGATTGTGTAGATATATTCTTAATTCTGTATATCCTTCCCGAAAAAGAGGCCGCTGCTGTGGCTGGAACTGTTGGTAAAGTAATTGTTTGATTGGCTGTAGTTCCACTGAATGTAATGTAATGGTCTTTATCCGTTAAAGTAGTACTTGCTGTAACTTCTTTATAGCCGGCCTCAAAAGATCCCTCTATATTCAGTGTACTGTTGGGAGTAGAAATCCCTACTCCTACATTTCCATTATTGAGTATATTCAAACCAGATCCCGCCGTACTATTAGCTTGTAAAGTGGCAAAAGTTCCTGCTCCGGAAGCAGAAGTATTGGCTACTTTTATCACCCCATTCGTATTAGTTGCTGCGTTAGAAGAAGTAATGTTAAAAGCAGTTCCTGTAGTCAGCCCAGTTGTAGAAATATCCAAAGCTTTTCCTGTAGTAACACTATTGGCATTCAGATTCGTGGCTGTAGTTGTAGCGGCAGTACTGTTCCATGCTATATTATTTGTTCCCATAGTTACTGTACGGTTTGCATTCAAAGTACCATCTGAGCTGTAGATATTAGCCGTAGTTAATTTTTGCCAGGCTGTACCTTCAAAATAATAATATCCGGTTGAAGTGACATTTGCAGTCTGACCTGTAGCAGAACCTGTACCAATGTTATTAATATAAATCAATGTTCCATTGGGTACACCAGACATATTGAAGGCTCTTAATCTGTCAATTCTAGGAGCAATAATACCATCTACACTTGTACTTGTTGCATTTTGAGCAATAACATCTAAAGTTGCCGTCGGAGTAGTCGTATTAATACCTACTTGCGCACTTAAAAAGGAAAAACAACTAAGGATCGCTGGTAAAATAATTTTTCTCATAATTATTGATTTAAAATGTTCACTCAAAAGTAATAATATTTTCTACTAAAAAAATAGACTATGATAAATTATTTTTCAAGGAAATCTCCTCTTTAAATAATAATAAAAATTAATATACACGGATTTTAATCTATTGTTTAACCTCAATCGTTTTAATATAACCAAACCTTTTCACTATTGAAGCCATTACTTAATAACCCATTGTACGGGATTTATTAATGATGTAGTAGAAAATATTACTTCTATGATAACTTATTTCTTATCTTTTTATAAATTTTTGAGAATAGGTTGTTCCATCTGCCAGTTTTAAAGTAATAAAATAATTTCCCTGCAGTAATTGGGAAACATCAATTTTTTCATCAACCCTATCTGCAGATAAAACTTTTTTTCCGGAAGAATCAAAAATATTGACCGTCATAATTTTTTGATCATTCTTTACATATAAATAATGAGTTGTTGGATTAGGATACACTTTTATCTTGTTTTTATCTAATGTATGATCTGATGTTCCTAAATTTCCTTGTACCAAAGACAAATTATCTAAAAACAGAGCTCCAAAAAAGCCACTGGAAGCAGGAGTGTACACATTAAACCCTAAATAATAGACTCCTGTTACCGTCGGAGTTAGGGTAAGTGAAGCAGGAGTAGATGTGCCCACATTCACATCAGAATAATCCTGAATCAAATTATTCATTGCAGAAGACGTTGGTGATGATCCATAAACTACCTGAAAACTCTGAGGCGATTCATAATCAGCATAATCAAATGTAAGAACATAGGTATTGCCAGCCACTAAATGGATCCCATTCGTATAGAACCAGGTATTGGAATCATTCTGATCTGACGTAAAAGTATACAGTACATTTGAAGAAAAACCAGCTAATCCGGTAGCATCTATAACACCCCAACTTCCCCCTGTACTTAGGTCCTCATATGAAGTACAATTAGGAATATACCAATTTGCTGAATCAAAATTTTCTGTATACGGAGTATTTACACTACTGCACAAAGTCGTAAAATTAGCAAATGCAGGACTCCAGTCACTTGTACTGCTACCACCGCAATTTGATCTTACCCACACGTAATATGAAGTAGCCGGAGATAGGCCCTGAATAATTGCAGACGTACCTGAAAGTCCTGTAATTGTTGCCGGAGTGGAGCCATTGGGAGCCGTATTGGAAAGACTTCTGTAAATTTCATAAGAAGTAGCTCCTGATATTGAATTCCAGGATATTTCAGCAGAATCTGCAGTTATATTGGTTGCGCTCACAGTATCCGGAGCGATACAGCTATTAGCCACCACATAAGAAAAACCGAATACACACAAAATACCCATTGCAGATGACGTTTTTGTCACGGAAATATTCGCAATGTTTTTGGCCTGATTCGTGGAGCTTATAGGAAGTGCAATTTCATACAGTCTTGGATTATCCGTACTGTTTTCAATATTATCCGTAACTCTACTCACCCTTCCGATTCCCCATATTGCATAAGAATCTGCATAGTACCAGTCATTGATGTTTTGGTCCGAAAAAGTCTGGTTGCTGCCATCAGTAAATGTAACTATGATTTCAGCAGAAGAACTCCCACTACCCGTTGTAGCAAGCATATACACTTTTGATGCTTTTGGGTTGGCATTAAATGTCAGAACTCCTGAATCATTTGTATTCTCTAACCTCAAAGAATTATCAGCGGTATAAGGGGCTAACTGAAATGATAAACCTGAGGTATTGACAGAATTGATCAATCCGTTACTGGGCAATCCTGAAGTGGGAGCTACATTGGAACCGTTAATAAAATCTGTAGACATAAATACATAACCGTTAACAGGATCATCCACGCTTTGTGTAGTGGAAGACGATGCAGGTCCATTGCCGTTAGCAATAAGGTCTGCATTAAAACCGTTAACAATATTCAATGGCTGATAATTTTGTGCATTGATTTTAAAACAGAGTAAAACTGCTATAATGCTGAGCTGCACTATATTTTTTATTTTCATTTTCATGTAAATGTTTTTAATTATTCACTAGTTAGTGCAAAAACATAGAAAATGTTACAAAATCAATGTTAATATATTTTAATATAGTACGAATATCACAACCCTCATTTTACAAATAAAGGATAATAGAAGTAGCCTAACTATATTGGTAAGTACTTTTTAAAGTTTAGAAAATAAACAGATTAAAGGAACTGCATCCGAAGCTTAAACTTTTCGTACGTATTAATTACTCCAAAAAAGTTCAAAAAAGTAAAAAGCCCTTGTGAAAAGGGCTTTGCTGTAGTGGAGAATACGGGATTCGAACCCGTGACCTTTTGACTGCCAGTCAAACGCGCTAGCCAACTGCGCCAATCCCCCTTGTTTTCTTAAAGCGGTACAAAAGTAAGTATTTAAACCACATTTACAAATATTTTCCCCTCTTTTTTTATTTTAATTCATTAAAAATTTCACTGCATACTGAAGGATTTGAATCAACATTAAGAACAAAACAGGACCAATGACCATGCAAATAATTAACAATCAATTCATTTACTTTTCATTTTTAATCTGTAAAGCTCTTTGATAAAAAGACTGTTCATTTATTTTTTTTTCTGCTTCATTGATTGCAGTTAAAAGATTATTTTCATTATCCGCGATCTGCCCTAATACTTTTGACATCAGTTCCCAAACCGGTTTCATCTTTTCAATCAGCTCAATTCCTTTCGGAGCCAGGATAATCAGTCTTCTGCGTTCGTCCTGTTTATCTTTTTTCGATTGAATCAGTTTATTTTTCTCCAGTTCTTTGAGCAGGCTTATCGTGGAAGGATGGGTATACCCTATTTCGTTGGCGATTTCAACCACACTGAGCATTTTTTTGTGATGCAGGGTGAAAATGACCGGGAACCATTTCGGCTCAAAATCAATCCCAAAAGACTGATAGATCATGGCCCCATCTTTCCTGAGCTGCTCGCTGAGACGCTGTAATCTTGTAGAAATAGCCAGAATCCCCGATTCATCAATTATATTCATATCTCTTCGTTTATTTTCAGTTTATAAAAAACATTATCCGCACTCATCAACGGAAATGTATCCGGCAGATTTTCTTTTTCAACCTGTACAAAATGATTTCGTTCATAAAAACGCATGGCCGCTCCGAGTACAGATACCGTTCCTAAATATAAATGATCTATTTTATTCTCCCGGCAAAATGTAATTAAAATTTCCAGGAGTTTCTGTGCAATATTCAGTTCTTTTCCTCTGAATTCTTTTTTTACAAACATCTTTCTTATTGCCGCTTCTTTTTCATCAAACTTCACCAATGCTATGGAACCTACCAGTTCTCCATCTATAAATGCACCCCAGAAATTTCCGCCTGCCTGGATGTAAAAACTTTCAATCTGTTTAAGATCCGGCTGATCTTCTACCGTTATCGGAATATTGAACTCTTTTTGCTGAATAGTGAGAATCAGATCAATCAGCTGATCTGAATAGGTATTATTGAGTTGTTGAATATGTATTTCCATGTCCATTAAATTTATATTACAAAACTACGTAGTTTACTACATATATCCAAATGAAATTGTATAAAAGAAAAGTCATTTATATAATTCAACACTTTAAAATATATTTTTAAAAATCATATAATTTTCATTAATTTTAAAACCTAATAGCTTTGAAATTATAAAAAGGCTAAATTACATATGAAAACCAACAGTTTTATTTGGCAATTGATGGGCGACCTTATAGAAGAAGACCCACTTGATATATCTTTTTTTTATGAACATTCTATGGATTTAATAAAAGATGCTGCTATTGAAAAGAATATCTATTTTGATAACCAAAATTTCGGGAAGGACAAATTTAATAGTTACACTATTGAACATTTTAATAATAAAGAAAAAAGAAACTTATATGTTTTTTGTTCCGCTCTTACCGATGAAGAAATTTTCAATTATTTAGATTACGTATGGTCACACAAATTTGGTGAAAATTTAAATAAAAATATTTTATCCAAAGAAATTCAGTTTTTAAAAGATAAAGGGATCATTCTATGATCCCTCAAATTTTATTTTTAGTAAAGTATATTTCAAACTATTATCATATACAATTTTACAGAAAAAAATATTTAGGAAATTTGATCTTTTGTAAATATTCTTAGATCTTCAATATTTTTCTGTACACTTAATTGTAAATCTCTATACTCTTCAGTAATCTGATCTTGACTTTTATTAGCAATAAAAAAAAGTTTTTCTGATATGACAATTAAAATACTTTTTAAAAACTCATTTGATATATTATTATTTACAAACCAATTATCAATCGCAGGCTTTGATAAACCCGTTAATTGTTTTTTTAGAGGTTTACTATTAATAATCTTTATTACCTCTCTTTGTAAATCAACTCTGCTATTAAACTCTGCTTTCATAATTTTCTAAAATTTCATTGAACCAACTTTCTATTTTTTGCACCTCCATATTAAACAAGGATAGATATTCTTCTTTAATGTCATAATTTATTCCTCTTGTCGAGCTTATTCTTGACATCATTAACAATTCTTTAACTCTTTCATCCAATTTAAGTGGATAATCATATAATCTTTCAAATGCTTTCCTACTAAATATAGGATTAGTGTAAAAGCTAAGTGTATAGCAAGTAGCAAAATTTCTAATTGCCAAGAATATCATTGCAAAATCAAAAATTAAAGAAAAATCATTACTTTGAATAGAAATAATACTATCATCAAATAATTTTTTAAATTTTATTAGATCTGATTTGCAATTATTATATTTAGCAGGTTTACCTAAACCAATTAAAAAATCTTGTCCAGAAGAATACACAATCTTAGACTCATAATATAAATGCCATGCAAATGGATTTCCTTCTATATATAATTCTTTAATTCTTTCCGGGGTATAAATTGAGTATTTATTAGCATTAATATTGTCTGTAAATTCATCAGTAATTAATAACAAATCTATATCAGAATATTGATCAACCTCACCCCTGACTACCGAGCCAAAAATATAAATATTTTTCATCGTCTATTATATTTTTTTAAAATTATAGACATTAATAACCCAAAAGACACCAATCTAGTAATCACTAATATTAAATTTAGCCAATCATCATAATATTCGAAATAATTATTATTTTTTAATTTTAATCCAAAATAGTTCCCTGGTATTTCAATTGTGAAAACTTTAAAGATTGCAAAAGCGTTTGTATTATTCTTTTCAAAAATATCATACACTGTTAATAATGCAAAAATTATTAAATTAAACCTTATTAATCTCCATAAACTTTCTCCATTTCCCCAAATAAAATCTAAAATACTAACTTTCGTCCATTTCCAAAATTGCTCAATCCTTCGTTTTGGCCCCCCATATTTCAATTTATACCATTCTTCTCCTGAAAGCCAGCTATCTTTTAAATGACTCTTTGTAGCCTCTAATTCAATGGTAACAGCTTTTGATGACTTAATATAATCACCTATCGAGGCATAATTTAATTTTAGTGATCGTGCAAACTTATACTTTAAGTTATCTAATTTAGGAGCACATTCAAATATTTCATCATCAACAAATGTCTTCTCAAAAATGACATAATCAAATTTACAACATTCAAAATAAGACCCTTGTAAGTTACAGCTTACAAACTTTGCTCCTTCAAAGTTACATCTTATAAATCTACAATCCTTCAGGTATGAACTTTCAAAAATAGTTTTTGAAAAATCTACATTCTCAAAAATTATATCTTTAGCAACAGCTCTAATAAATAAATGATTAATATATTTTAGATCACTTAACTTATAATGTGGTTTTTTAGAGATATAAGTTTTTTCATTAGTAAAAAATTTCATATCCTTTTTTTCAACTCTACCGGAATCTACTAAATAATTGTCGTCTTTAAGTGCTATTAATTTTTGCTTTTTTAATTCTTCTTCGGTAGATATTATGTTTTCTTTTTTCCTACTAATCTCTTTTTTATTAAAAAGTGGGTCTATTAAAATTTTCATCATGGTTAATGTGTCTATTTACGATTATCAACACATTTATGTTTTTCTTAAATATGCTAATAATGACTGAAAAATATTATAAACCAAATATACACAATAAATTCACTTATTAGAAATACAAAAATCTCTATTTTAGCAAAGTCTATTCAAACCGTATTACATAAAAACGTACACCACTGCTGATGTACGTTTTTGTTATGTATATTGGTTGGAATTCTTATTTCCATCCACCACCAAGAGCCTGATACAGCTCTACGGCAGCTTTCATTTTACTGTATTCCGCATTGGAGATATTAAGCTCCGCATTTAATGAATTAACGCTTGCATTCAATACTTCGAGGTAATTGGCCATACCATAGTTCACCAATTCCTGAGAATAGTCAACCGATTTCTTGTAGGCATCCAATTCCTTCTGTTTTAATTCAATAAAAGAATCCTGCACAGAAAATACTCTGATGGCATCTGAAACTTCTTTCCCGGCCGTAAGAACCGTTTTTCTAAAGTTCAGATAAGCTGTTTCCTGATTCGCCAGACTTACATCGTAGTTGGTCTGGATCTGCCTTTTATTTAAAATCGGCTGCGCCAAACCTGCCACCACATTGGCAAATAATGAATTGACACTGAATAAATGATCAAGATCTACCGACTGCAGTCCTCCACTTCCCGTAAGTTTTAAAGTAGGATAAAACTGGGCTTTTGCAGAATTCGTCAGTTCAAAAGCATTCATAAGGTTATACTCTGCTCTCATAACGTCTGGGCGGTTGGCCAATAACTGCGCCGGATATCCTAGTTTGAGATCAATAGGAATTTTTTGTGATTCCAGTGTAGATCTTTCTATAGAATGTGAAGGTTCTCCCATAAGGAGACTCATTGTGTTTTCAAGCAGTTGAGTTTGTGTTTCAATATCAATCAACAGTGATTTTGCATTAAAAACAAGAGCTTCACTCTGCTGTACGGCAACTTCTGTAAGGTTTCCGGAAGCTTTTAAAGCTTTGGTGGTTTCCAGGTTTCTTTCTCTTACGGCAATCGTTTCATTGATAATTCTTTTCTGAGCATCAAAAGTCAGAAGCTGGTAATAAGCGGAAGCAATAGATGATACAAGATCGCTTTTAACCGCTTTGTGAGCCGCCACTGTTCCCAAATAAGCAGCCAGCTGGGCTTTTTCCTGAGCCTTTAATTTACCCCATAAATCTGCTTCCCATCCGATGCTTGCCGTAATATCAAACTGATTAATATAACGTCTCGCTCCAATGATCTGCCCGAACTGGGTATTAATAGACTGAGTCTGAAAGGTGTAGTTGGGTCCTACAGAAAGAGTGGGCTGATACGCAGCTTTACTCTGCTTCAGATAAGCTTCGGCAGAACCAATGCTCTGCAGGGCAATTCTGATATCTAAATTATTGTCTAAAGCTTTTGAAATATGCCCCTGCAATATAGGATCCGTAAAAATTTCTTTCCACGAAACGGTTCCTACACTTACACTGTCTGAGGGAAGCATATCTGTACGGAAAAGCTTTTCGTCGACAACATTTTTCGGTCTTTCATATTCTTTTCTGGCCATACATGATGTAATGGCACCTAATATGACCGCCGAAAAAGTGATTCCTTTTATGATGTTTAATAAACTCTTCATTATTTTTAATTAGAAGTTAGAGTTTAGAAGTTAGAAGTTAGTTTTTAGATTTATTTCTAATCTCTAACTTCTAATTTCTTAAATCTTAATTTTATTCTGCTAAACTGATGTCTTCTTTTTTAATAGGCTTGATTTTTTCCTGCAGTGTTTCAAAGATCACATACAGTACAGGAATTACAAATAATCCTAAAACAGTTCCTATCAACAATCCAATTGCCGCACCTGTTGCAATGGAACGGTTACCTACCGCACCAATTCCGCTGGCAAGCACCAATGGCAGTAATCCGAAGATAAACGCAAAAGAGGTCATCAGAATCGGTCTTACTCTGGCTTTGGCTGCATTGATGGCAGACATAACGATGGTTTCCCCGTGATGCCTTCTCTGGACGGCAAATTCAACGATAAGAATTGCATTTTTTGCCAATAATCCGACCAACATAATCAAGGCGATCTGGAAATAAATATTGTTCTCCAGTCCCATGATCTTTTGCCCGAAATAAGCACCCATTACCCCAAGAGGAAGGGAAATAACAACAATTAACGGTAGAATATAACTTTCATACTGAGCAGAAAGGATAAAGTAAACAAAGACTAAGCTTAATCCAAAGATCAACAGCGTCTGAGATCCGGAATTCAATTCTTCTCTTGTTAACCCCGTAAATTCTACGGCATAATTTTGATTCAAGGTTTCATGGGCCACTTGCTGTACCGCAGCGATTGCATCTCCGGAACTGTATCCTGCAGAGTTTGCTCCTGTCACTTTTACCGAAGTAAAGAGGTTATAACGGCTTACAGACTGAGGTCCGTAGGCTTTTTTCAGGGTTACGAACTGTGAGATAGGAGACATGACTCCTGAACCTGTTCTTACGTAAAGTTCGTTCAGGTTTTCAATGTTCTTTCTGTTTTCAGGAAGGGCCTGAACCATTACTCTGAACTGCTTCCCATACTTAGTAAAGTCGGCGGTATAGATTCCTCCGATATATCCCTGCATGGTAGCGAGAATATCACTTACCGAAACACCAAGCTGCTTGGTCAGAGGAACATTGATCTCCATCTGATACTGTGGATATTTTGTATTGAACGAAGTCTGTGCAAATTCAATTTCCGGTCTCTGCATCAGCTTACCGATGAATTCATTGGTTTTATTATCCAGATCTGCATATTCTCCTCCGGATTTATCCAACAGTACCATTTCAAAACCGGCACTATTCCCGAATCCCGGTACACTTGGCGGCTGGAAGAATACTACTTTGGCATCAGGAACAGATCCTACAATTCCAAATAGTTTTTTGGTGATATCTTCAGAAGTCTGGCCGTCTTTTTTCCTTTCGTCAAAAGGTTTCAGCTTCACAAAGGCAAGACCGTTGTTACTTCCGTTTCCGGATAAGAATCCTCTACCTGTTGAAATGGTTACGTTCTGAACTCCCGGAACTTTCATAGCCTTAGCCTGAAGAGTTTTTAAAACATTATAAGTTCTTTCCATAGAAGCTCCCGGAGGAAGCTGAACATCTGTAAAGATAATTCCTCTATCTTCTGTAGGAACGAAACCTTTCTTCATGCTGCTGCTTGCCCAGAATAAAATTCCTCCGGTAACGGCAAAAATAACCAGGGTTACCCACTTATGTCTTAACAGGAATACAAATCCTCTTCCGTAACGTTCCGTAGTTGTTTTAAAAGCAATATTGAACTTATAGAAAAATTTCTGAAGGAAATTAAGGTTTTTGTATTCTGTATGATGTTCTGCGTGAGGCTTTAAGAATAATGAACATAAAACCGGACTTAAAGTTAAGGCGTTGATGGCAGAAATAATAATCGCTACGATAAGCGTAATTCCAAACTGCTGATAAAATACCCCTGTAGGACCTGTAATAAACGTTACCGGAATAAATACGGCTGCCATTACCAATGTAATAGAGATAATTGCTCCCGTGATCTCATCCATCGCTTCTACAGTTGCCTTTTTAGCATCTGAAATACCATGTTCCATCTTCGCATGGACAGCCTCGACGACGACGATGGCGTCATCCACCACAATACCGATGGCCAATACCAATGCGAAAAGGGTTAAGAGGTTTAATGAATATCCGAAGAGATTCAGGAAGAAGAATGCTCCCACAATAGATACCGGAACCGCAATGGCCGGAATCAGGGTAGATCTGAAATCCTGAAGGAAAATATACACTACGATAAATACAAGGATAAAGGCTTCAATCAGGGTATGTACTACCTTTTCAATGGAAGCTTCCAGGAATTCGTTGGTATCAAAGTTGAAAGTATACTTGATTCCCTTTGGAAAAGTTCCTTCCGCCGATTTCAGATAATCTTTAATGTTCTTGATAATCTCCTGAGCATTGGATCCCGGAGTCTGGAAAATCCCCATACTGATGGAAGGGTTGTTTCCATTCTCCCCGATTCCGCTGTAAGACTGGCCTGCCAGTTCTACTTTAGCAACATCTTTCAGCATCAGGTTTTGTCCGTTGGCAAGAGCCTTGATGATAATATTATCGTACTGTTCCTTATCGTTGAATTTACCTACATATTTAATGATATATTCAAAAGAACTTCCGCTATTCTGTCCTATAGATCCCGCAGCGGCTTCTCTACTCTGCTCATTGATGGCGTTGGTTACGTCTGTTGGTGTTACACTGTAAGCCGCCATTTTTGCAGGGTCCAGCCAGATTCTCATCGAATAGTTTTTACCTCCGAAAACGTTGGCATCCCCTACACCATTAATCCTTTTAAGATTCGGAATAATATTGATATTCAAAAAGTTCTGAAGGTATACATCATCCAGATCCTTATTTTCGGAATAGAAGGACATATACATCAGGGCACTTGTCTGCTGTTTTTGGGTAACAACCCCTGAACGGGTTACTTCAGAAGGCAGAAGCGGCGTTGCTCTTGCCACACGGTTCTGTACGTTTACTGAAGCGATATCCGGGTCTATTCCCTGTTTAAAGAATACCTGGATCTGGGCAGAACCATCATTTCCGGCACTGGAAGTGATATAGTCCATACCTTCCACCCCATTGATCTGCTCTTCCAAAGGGACTACCACACTTTTCATGACCGTTTCGGCATTCGCTCCCGTATAGCTGGCTGATACGCTTACTGTGGGAGGTGCAATATCCGGATACTGTGTAACCGGTAACGAGATCAGCCCTAGCACACCGAGAATCACAATCAAAATTGAGATTACGGTAGATAAAACCGGTCTGTTAATAAAGTTTTTTATCATTAGAATTTCGGTTTTATTGATTGAACAAGGCTATCCATTTTGATAGGTTTCTTTATGATTGCGGTACCTGGTTTAAGACCTCCGATACCGGCTGCTACAATAATTTCGCCTTTATTAACTCCTGATTTTATGATTGCCATATTGTCTATTCTGTCTACCACATCAATCACGACGTTTTTAGCGGTGTCTTTTTCCACTTTATACACGTAAACAATACCCTGCTGTTCGTAAGTAGCACTTTCCGGCACTACCAGCACATTGTTGTAATTCTGTGGGAACCTTATAGTTCCGCTGTTACCGTTGCTCAGTAATTTCTGGGCATTGGTAAAGCCAACTCTGAACTGAATAGTCCCCGTAGTAGGATCAATCTGTCCTGTAATGGCTTCAATTCTTCCTTTTTCAGGATAAAGGCTTCCGTTGGCCAACTGAAGTTCCACCATAGGAAGGTTTTTGATTTTTTCAGGCATGGATGCCCCCGGCGATTTTTCAAGGAAATCAAAATATTCTTTTTCATTCATTGCAAAATAGGCATAGATCTGAGAGGTATCAGAAATCGTTGTCAACGGAGTCTGATCAGTTGGTCCTACCAAACTACCTACTTTTAAAGGAAGTCTTCCTATTACTCCGGAAATAGGAGCACGGATGATAGAATATTCAATATTGGCTTCTACTCCTTTATAATTGGCAACGGCCTGTTTTTTTGCCGCATTCGCCTGCTGTAACTGGGCCTGGGCCTGGGCTAAATTAGCCTGTGCGGTCTGCAACTGTACATTGCTGATGATGTTTTTCTGAACCAATGGTTTCAGTTTATTCACCTCTACCTGAGCTGCATTTACGGATGCCTGCGCTGCTGCAATAGTAGATTCAGCTGCACCGATACCGGCTTTGGAAGCCGCTGCATTTTCAGTAAGAATGTTGGTTTCAAGACGGAACAAAGGCTGTCCTTTTGTAACATACTGTCCCTCATCTACCAGCACCTGAGTGATATATCCCTGTATTTTTGCGCGGACATCATTGTTTACCCTTCCCTGTATGGTAGCCGGAAAGGTCTGATAGCCCACTATATTCTTTGACTCCACGGAAACTACAGGATAAGGTTTCGCACCATCCTGTTTCGGAGCTTCTTTTTTGCAGGCTGTAAGTGAAAACGCTGCAATAGAAAGTATAACTAGCTTATTATTCATTTTAAAGTTTATTAAGAGATTCCTGAATATTTTCGATGTTTTTATTGAGAAGTGCTTTGTAAGCGTCTATTCGTTCATTGTATTCATTGTCATGATTTTTTTTAAAATGGTTGAGATCATCCAGTAATTTGAGTTCGTCCTGCATTTTTTGAACTATTTTTTCAAATCTGATCTTCTTGTACTCGTCATTGATGAAAAAATACCGTTTCCTCTCGTCCATTTTATTGTGGTCTATGATAAGCTGGGCATTCAACAGTAGTGAAATACTCGTTGATACAGAGCTTTTGCTTGCGGAAAGCACTTCCACAAATTCATCAAAAGTAATTCCTACTTTCTCATAATCGAAAAGAAGGTAGGAATAGATTTTTGAAGCTAAAGGCGGTAGGTTGAAAACGGTGCCATAAAACTTTACGGCATCTTGAAAAATTTTTTCATCAATTTCTATACTTTGGTGCATAATATAAAAATTTTGACAAAAGTAAAAATTAGTTCAGAACTAAACGAACAAACATGATAGAGTTTATAAATACAACTTCTTTTAAAAATTCAATGAAAGTTGATTTAACTTTTGACTTAAATTATAATCTTCTCATAGGCTTTTCTCATTCCGTCTGCTAAAAGGACCTCGCCACAGTAGGAATATCCTTTACTTTCCAGGATTTTCAACATGGCAATATTATCATAATTTGTATCTACTTTTATACTTTGAATTCCCTGAGCTCTTGTGAAATCTTCAATATGATCAAATAATTTCTTCACCATTCCCTGGCCTGCAAATTTTCCATCTACCGCTACTCTGTGTACCACTACAAATTCTCCGTCGCTGAGCCAAGCTCCTTCAATGGTACTGTAAGCCGGTTCATCATTCAGTATCAGGGCTGCATATACTGCGATTTCATTTTCTACAGTAAGAACATATCCAAAGCCTTTTGCAATGTCACTTTCCACGGTTCCCATGTTGGGATAGCCATTCTGCCATTGGGTGCTTCCGTCCTGTTTTCTTCTTTCAATAGACTGTTGGATAATAGCCCAAATAGCATTTCTGTCTTCAATTTCTGCTTTCCTCAGCTGAGTTTCTACGTTCATTTTTGGTTTATTTTTTAATAAGAATGTTTATATTTTGAAGGCGGGCTGAAGCCCACCGCTATTGAATATTTTATTTCGTACGAAGAACAAATCTTCTTTGTTCCTATTTTAATTTCGGCTAAAGCCGGATTAGCTAGGATTTATTCTGAAGGCGGGCTAAAGCCCACCCCTATTGAATATTTTATATTGTACAGAGAACAAATCCTCTTTGTTCATATTTTGATTTTGGCTAAAACCGAATATAATGACCATTATTCTGAAGGCAGGCTAAAGCCCACCCTTATTGAATATTTTATCAAATACACAGAACAGGAATTCCTATTCTTAATCTCTTAATTTTTGAATTTTTTAATCTTTCAATTTTTAAATATTTAAACGTTTAAATGCTAACCATTTTTTGAACCAAAAAACCGAAAATTAATTTAAATTAATTTTCGGTTCGAAGTAGTAAAATTTAAAATTATGAAATTGTTTTTATTGATTTTCACTTTGTTGAAGGTATGCATCAATAATCTGAAATGCATTCTTCTCGTCTTCCAGATCTACCATTACTTTTAACGATGTTGCAGTAGGTGTCGTCGTGAATGTAAGATAACTGTTTTCGACGCTGTTTGTAATTTGTGCATCATCCAATTTAGACTTTATTAGTTGGATTTCTGAAGGCTTGTCACTTTCAAAAACCGATACTCTCGTACTTCTTTCCATATTCTATATCGTTTGAGTATCTAAATGTACAATGTTTTTTTGAAAATTACAAATCTTTGGTTTTAAATTTTATTAATATTGCTCTCGATTTTGTCTAAAGCTAACTGAATTTCTGCCTGTGTAACATTAAGGTGTGGTCTAAAACGAAGTGACTGATCTCCACACGGAAGAATGATTAATCCATCCTTGAAAAGCTCGCTCATTAAATGGTTTCTGTCTTCTGCTGAAGGAAGATCAATGGCACACATAAGGCCTCTTCCTCTTGCATTTGAAATTTTCGAAGGATATTTCTGAGCCAGCTCTTTTAATCTTTCCAATAAATAATCTCCAACCACTCTTGCATTTTCAACCAGGTTTTCTTTTTCAATGACTTCCATCACCAACTGGAAACGAAGCATATCTATAAAGTTCCCTCCGAAAGTAGAGTTAATTCTTGAACTTTCTCTGAAAACGTTGTTCGGAACCTGATCAAATTTTTCTCTGTTCGCTAAAACTCCGCAAACCTGAGCTTTTTTACCAAAAGAAATAATATCCGGCTTTGCTGTAAAATGCTGGAACGCCCACATTTTCCCTGTAATGGCAATACCTGTCTGAACTTCATCAAAAATAAGTAGGATCTCATTCTGATCGCAAATTTTTCTTAATCCTAATAAAAATTCGTCTCTAAAGTGATTGTCACCTCCTTCTGCCTGGATAGGTTCAATGATGATACAAGCCACTTTATTTGGATTCATCAGAATAGCTTCTTCAATCTGGATAAGAGCCAGTTTTTCATTTTTGATGGTTTCCTCCAAATTCTCTTCCGTAATCGGGAAAGACAATTTAGGGTTTAAGATTCTTGGCCATTCAAACATCGGGAAATACTGATATTTTCTTGGGTCAGAAGTGTTTGTTAAACTCAAAGTATAGCCGCTTCTTCCGTGAAATGCCTGTCTGAAATGAATACAGATCCCGGCTTCCGTCTGAAGTCCTTTTTCAAAATTCTTACGCGTTTTCCAGTCGAAGCACGCCTTCATTGCATTTTCCACTCCTAAACTTCCACCTTCAATAAAGAAAGCATACTGCAGTTCTTCGGGAATTACCACTCTTTCAAAAACTTCTAAAAAGTGAGCATACTCCTCTGAATACACGTCTGCTAAAGTAGGCTTGTTTACAGCCATTCTTCCCAGCCACTCTGATCTTTCTACCAGATAAGGGTGATTGTACCCGATAGAGGCTGATGCAAACATAGAGAACATATCCAGGTACTCTCTGTCTGTAAGCTTGTCATACAGCCATGAACCGTGGGATTTTTCAATATCCATCACAAAATCAAAGCCGTCTGCCAAAACGTGTCTTCCTACTGTTTCTTTTACTTTATTTACTTTTATATCAATTGTTTGTTCCATAATTAATTGTGTTTGATTTAAAAATTGAATGATTAAAAAAGTTTAAACATTCCAGGTTATTAATTTTTAAATTCTTAAATCGTTAAATGATTTAAATTAAATTCTTACAAATCGAACTTAATCCCTTGTGCTAAAGGTAGTTGCGTGGTGTAATTTATAGTATTAGTTTGTCTTCTCATGTAGTATTTCCATACATCTGAACCAGATTCTCTTCCGCCTCCGGTTTCTTTTTCGCCGCCAAATGCACCTCCGATTTCAGCTCCGGAAGTTCCGATGTTTACGTTGGCAATACCACAGTCTGAACCTGCGTGAGAAAGGAATAATTCTGCTTCTCTTAAATTCTGGGTCATAATAGCAGATGACAATCCCTGAGGAACATCATTCTGAATAGCAATAGCCTCGTCCAGTGTTTTGTATTTGATTAAATACAGGATAGGAGCAAAAGTTTCGTGCTGAACAATTTCGTAAGCGTTTTTAACTTCTGCGATACATGGTTTCACATAGCAACCTGATTCGTATTCTTTTCCGCTTAAAACTCCGCCTTCAACAGCAAATTTTCCACCTTCTTTTTTACATTTTTTGATGGCCTCTTCGTATTGATTTACAGCATCTACGTCGATAAGCGGTCCTACGTGGTTATTTTCATCCAACGGGTTCCCGATTTTCAATTGACCGTAAGCTTTTACCAATCTGGTCTTCACTTCGTTGTATATGCTTTCATGGATAATCAGTCTTCTTGTTGACGTACATCTCTGTCCAGCAGTACCTACAGCTCCGAAAACAGCTCCGATGATAGACATATCGATATCTGCGTCTTTAGAAATGATGATTGCATTGTTTCCGCCCAATTCAAGGATAGATTTCCCGAATCTCTCCGCTACTTTAGAAGAAACCATTCTTCCTACTCTTGTAGAACCTGTGAAAGAAACTAATGAAACTCTTTTATCATCAACCAGCTTCTGCCCGATCTCGTGGTCAGCAACCAATACGCTTGAAATACCTTCTCCAAGATTATTTTCTTTTAATACTTCAGCCATAATATTCTGACAGGCAATAGCACACAATGGTGTTTTTTCAGATGGCTTCCAGATGGTAACGTTTCCACAGATCCAGGCTAACGCTGTATTCCAGGCCCATACGGCAACCGGGAAGTTGAATGCGGTGATGATTCCCACAATCCCAAGCGGATGATACTGCTCATACATTCTGTGACCAGGTCTCTCCGAATGCATTGTGTACCCATGAAGCTGTCTTGAAACTCCTACTGCGAAATCACAGATATCAATCATTTCCTGAACTTCTCCCAGACCTTCCTGAAGGGATTTACCCATTTCATAAGAAACCAGTTTTCCAAGGTCGTCTTTATATGTTCTTAATTTCTGGCCAAGCTGCCTAACGATCTCACCTCTTTTAGGAGCAGGGATAGATCTAAACTCCTGAAACGCCTTCTGAGCCGTCTCAATTACTTTGTCATAATCACTTTCTCCGGAAGTCTTTATTTTGGCGATAAGCTTGCCATCTACCGGAGAGAAACTTTCAATTGTTTTCCCCGAAGCAAAATATTTTCCGCCCACTGAAGTCCCCTTATTTTCTTCTTTAATACCAAGGTTTTTGAGTGTTTTTTCGATTCCGAAATCCTTTACTTTTTTAGACATAAAATGTTACTTTTCGTTTCCTCTAAAGATAGAAATATTATGCGAACCTCAAAATTTTAATTTTTTAACAACCTTTTTATTTGGAATCATTATAAACATGCTTATCTTTGTAACGTAATCTTTTGACTCTCAGACATGGAAAATTCACAGGAAAACAACAATTCGAAGTTCAAGAAATGGTTCAAGCGTGTAGGGTGGGCAGGATTTGCTTTTTTCACGATCAAAGGTTTGATTTGGCTCGTCATATTCTACTTCGGAGCTGATACGCTTCAGAGTTGTATAAAATAAAAAAAGCGGAGAAATTTTCTCTGCTTTTTTCTTGTATAAAGGCTAATTAGATTATTATTGTTCTAGTATTGGGAAGGTTACCTACAAAAGTTTACTCATCCGCGTCTTTCTTTTTCCTCCCCGAATTGACAAGGCTTTGATGCAACAGGTATTCTATCTGTCCGTTTACACTTCTGAACTCGTCATTAGCCCACTTCTCCACCTGCTTGTAGGTAGATTCATCGATCCTTATCACAAAAGATTTTTTACTTTTGCTTTCGGAGGGTTTTGAAGTTTTTTCCGATTTCATTTTTTCTCTTTGCCTGTTTAATAATTCTTTTCAATAACGCATTAAAATGCAAAAACTTCATTTAAATAAATCGTATACCAGCCCGCAAAATATTTCACTCAGCTGAATCTAACAATTCATTTTCCATTCATCACTCTACATTTTTATTTTTTCATTCTTCATTCTTCATTCTTCATTTAATAAAGCGTTCCTGCATTCAAGATGGGAGTTGCTGCTTTTTCACCGCAAAGCACCACCATTAAATTGCTTACCATAGCCGCTTTTCTTTCGTCATCCAGCTCTACAATATTTTCTTCCGAAAGTTTTTTCAATGCCAGGTCTACCATGCCTACTGCTCCTTCCACAATCTTTGTTCTTGCCGCAACAATAGCCGTAGCCTGCTGTCTCTGAAGCATTGCTCCTGCAATTTCCGATGCATAGGCCAGGTGAGAAATTCTCGCTTCCTGAATGACGATTCCTGCTTTTGAAAGACGGTCTGTAAGCTCCTGCTCCAGGATAGAATTGATTTTATCGCCACCTTCTCTCAAGGTAATCGGCGCATGGTCGTCTTCCAAATTATCGTAAGGAAAACTCATTGCCAAATGACGCACTGCTGCTTCACTCTGCATTCTTACAAAGTCTGAATAGCGCTCAACATCAAAAGCTGCTTTATAGGTATCTCCTACTTTCCATACCATGACAACGGCAATTTCAATAGGATTCCCCATTTTGTCATTTACTTTCAAAGTCTGCCCCTGAAGGTTTTCTGAACGAAGAGACATTTTCTGTGATGAATACAGAGGATTGATGAAAAACAAACCGTTATCCTTTACTGTACCCACATATCTTCCAAAGAAATTCAATACCCTTGAATGATTAGGCTGAATGATCATCAGTCCTTTCAGAAAGAAACAGAACAGCAGAAAACAAAGCATAGCAATAATCACATAGGTGATACTCTGCTCAACTCCGGAAATAAAAAAATAAACAGCTCCGACAAATAAAACCAGACAGAATACTAATGCCAGATAACCGGACATAGGTTTTAATACTTTTTCCATGATTGTAATTTTAAATTTGATATTAATTTGATATCATAAAGATATGGATAAGTTTTTAATTTTGAATGATTGGAGATAGTTTTTTTTGATGCGGGTTTCGGGATACGAGTTACGAGGTGTGGGGTACGAGATGCGCTGGGTATGGGAGCTCTGTTGATAGAATAGAATAAATTCCGAAACCCGAACCTGAAAAACTCGTACCTCGAATCCCGCACAAAAAAAATCCCGAAAAATAAATTCCGGGATTTCAGTTGTTATACTGTAAATATTTTTTATTTCTTCGTTAAGGTTTTAAACTTGAAGTAAGAAACCGCTGATAAGAGAAGCATTGTTCCCAGGCCGATGTATACCCATGCCGGAACAGGAACAGGATCTCCTGCTGCGTAAGAGTGAAGTCCGCTCAGGTAATAATTAACTCCGAAGTAGGTCATCACCATAGAACAGAAGGCAAACATGGTTGCTACGTGGAACGCCCATCTGCTTCTTAATCCGGGAACCAATCTCATGTGTAATACAAAAGCATATACCATGATGGAGATGAATGCCCATGTTTCTTTCGGGTCCCAGCTCCAGTATCTTCCCCAGGATTCATTGGCCCAGATTCCTCCTAAGAAGTTTCCTACTGTTAAGGCAAAAAGACCGATTGTAAGGGACATTTCAGAAACGATTACCAATTCTTTTAATGTTGTATCGTGGTGAATTCTATAGGTGTCTTTATTTGAAATAATATAGAATACCAGAGAAATTACAGCAATAATCATGGACAATGCGAAGAAACCATAACTTGATGTAATAATCGCTACGTGAACAATCAGCCAGTAAGATTTCAATACAGGAACAAGCGGCGTGATCTGCGGATCAAGTGCGGAACCACCGTGCGCAAATCCCATCATAATAACAGCCACCATAAATCCGGCTGCAGGGATAAGTGCATTAGCATTTCTGTATAAAACAAGTCCTGCTGTAATCCCCACCCAAGAGATGAAAATAATAGCTTCATAACCGTTGCTCCATGGCGCGTGTCCTGAGATATACCATCTTGCCACAAGGCCTAAGAAGTGACATAAATATCCAACCAGACCTATAGCAATAATTACTTTGATTACTTTAGTTAAAATTTTATTTGACTTGAATAACTCTACAAATCCTAAGATCAACAATAATCCACCTATTATGGTGTAGAAAATCAACAATTTGAAGTTGATATTCACTTCGTTCATGAAAACCTCAAGATCTACTTTAGATTTTGCAGGAACTACTGCTTTCCCCCATTTCTGCTGATATTCTGAAAGCTTTACCAGTTCAGCATCTGCCTTGCTCCAGTCTCCTGTTTTCTGAGCCGTAAGAGCCGCTGCAAAATAAGGTCCCATTACCTGCTGAGATTCCATATCCGGTTCGAATTTCTGATCAAGCCATGAATGCCATGTGTGGTTGGCATCATTTTTTACAGGAACAATTCTCATAAACTGACCGCTGAAAAACTCATTGAAGATCTGTACCCTTTCGTTCACCGCAATTACTTCTTTATCATAATTGGTCTGCTCAGAAGGTTTTTTACGGAATGCAGTGTTATAATCATGCTCAAGAAGATAAGTCATGGTTCCATTGGCATCCGCAGGGAAAAGGTTCATCAGTGAAGTATACCCTTCATCATCAGCCTTAGTTTTATTTTTCAATTCATCACCTCCTTTTGTACCGATTTTGATCATGGGTACCATTGTCCAGCTCGGTGTATCTGTATTGACAGACAGAAACCACTGGTTAGCCGTAAGAGACTTTCCGTCTGTTCCCTTGAATTCGTCTTTTTTGTATAATTTTCTTAAAACATCCAGAGCTTCCGTATTGATAGGAACAATCCTACCATCAAAATTCTGTACCAGAAGATATCCGAATTTGTCCGCATGCTCTTTGCTGATTCTGTTTCTTGCAATGATTTCATCCGGAGAAATAGATCTCATTTTATTCATTGGCGTTGCCAGAGAGTTCTGTTTTGGAGCAGCACCATCAAGTGGTTGTGCAGACGGAGCCGGAGCGTGAGAATGATCGTCTCCTTCCACATGAATATGTTCTCTGCTTCCGTCAGTTGTTCCGTGAGTTTCTATCTTCTGTGCATTTAAGCCTAAGCTCAACAACACTAGAAGTACTGCAGCTGTTTTCTTTTTATTAACATCAGTCAGCATTTTATTCAGTTTCCAGAAATGAGTTCCTTTCCAGAAGAAGATCACAAACATTCCCAAGAATAATAGTCCGTATCCGATATAAGAAATGATAGTTCCCCAGAAATCGTGGTTCACAGAAAGTACGGTTCCCATTCTGTCCGGGTCAAAGCTTGACTGGAAGAAGCGGTATCCTTTATGGTTTAGAACGTGGTTCATATAGATCTTATAAGGAGTTTCTTTTCCTTCGTCAATGATTTTTACGTGGCTTTCATAAGCACTTGGAGATGAACTTCCAGGATATGTTTCCATCACGAAGTCATCCAGCTTCAATGCAAAAGGCGTGTTGTATACTTTTGGTCCGAAACCAACCATAATATTCAGTCCGTCCATTGTTACCTGCTTGAATGCATTCGGATTACCTTTTTCTACAGAAAGATCTACCAATTGTTTTGTTTTTGGGCCCTGAAGCTCTATTCTAAGCACGTCAGGTACCATAGCGTCTTTCTTTTTGTCCCCTTCGAAAGCCATCAGTCTTCCTTTTTTAAGGCCTTCAGGAACAACCAGTTTCAATTCGTTGATCGTATATAAACTTCTTAAAACCAAAGGCTGAAACTCATCTTTTTTAGTGGTGCCCGTAGCCTGAGTAGCCATGGTCATAAATGCAGCATCAACAGGAGTTTTAATGAATATTTTTCCGTCTTCTTTTTTAAATTCTACAGCCCCTTCTATCGCTCTGTTGAACGTTACCAAAGTTCCGTTGATAGATTTTGTCTCGCCCGGTTTGATGTAGATATTCTGTCTTCCGGTAGTTCCTGTGGATACCAGGTGAAGATATTCTGTTCCGTTTGGTTCAGCAATTAGGCTGTCTTTTTTTCTCTGGATATAATCTTTTGTAAAAACTTTTACTTCTTTTCCATGAAAGTCGTAGGTTGCTTTAAAATCTTTGTGCAGAGGAGACATCAGATAAGGAACATCCTGATAGTTAAGAACATCTCCCTTCTCCTCGACCTGGATCTTAAAGAAATTCTTATCGGTCACAATCTCATTGGAAGTTTCACCTTCTCTGATGTGCATAGTCCCTTCAAAACTGATGTATCTGGTGATGGCACCTCCTATAAAAATCAGGATAAAAGCAAGGTGGAAAACCAGTACCGGCCATTTTTCCCTTCTCCAGAGTCTATATCTTCCGATATTTCCTACGAAGTTGAGAATGAGCAGGAACATGATTAATTCAAACCATTTTGCTTCATAAATTAGAGCTTTGGCTGTAGGAGTTCCGTAGTCGTTTTCTAAGAACGTTGCATACGCCATTGCAAATGCATACACCAGTAACAGCACAGCCATTGTTCTGGTTGAGATAAGAATATCTTGGAGCTTCTTCATGATTTATTTTACTTGACATGCAAAAATAAGGATGATAAACAACAAAGAGGCTAAAAAAAGCTGTTTTTTGTCATTTTGGAGCCTATTTCAGTTATTTTGAACCATTCTTAATAACGTGAAAAATATTATAGAAAATTCAATTTTTAAATTCATAAAATTCCGGATACAATCTACCTATCCGTCTGATTGAAAGCTTCTATTTGCAATTGTCGAAAAAAGCTTACTGACAAAAGATAATTAAACCTTTACAATAAACCCATCTCCTTTAGAAACCACATTTGAAAACTCAGTATTTATTTTATATTTTCTCCGTTTTTTCAATTTATGGAATAAAATTAGTTGAGGAGTAATCATGCTTATTTAGGTAAGTGAAAAAAACATACATTATGATTACATTTTAATGAAAAAAAATATCCGGAAGAGACAGTGTAATTTTAAAAAATAACCCTAAATTACGCTATCTTTTGAACAAAAAAAGATTCTATTAATGTTGAAAAAACATTAAATTTGCCCACATTGATATTATGGATAAAAAGACACAGACAAAACCGACTGAATCGCCTGATAAAGGCAAAATCTTATCTAAGCCAAGAATTTTTTTCGGGCTTACCTTTATACTTTTTTCTGTTGTTCTCGCTCTTTCCTTCATTTCTTATTTGATGAACTGGAAGGCAGATCAGAGCCAGGCAGGAACCATGACCGATAAAACGATAAAATCTTCTAATATCTTTGGGAAGGTGGGCGACTGGCTGGGGAATATTTTCATATTCGAAAGCATAGGTATTGCTTCTTTCATTATCGCCTTTTTATTTCTGGTTGTAGGAACCCTTATTCTTAAAAAAAGAACTTTCAAGCCATGGAAAACCATTGGTCATTCTTTGTTTTTTATCTGCTGGCTTCCTATTTTCATGGGGGCAGTTACGAAAGGACAGGGAGTTTTGGGTGGCGTATACGGTTATCAGATTATGGATTATCTTAATGCCATTATAGGATCTGTAGGACTTTGGGTGGTATTGGCTGCCAGTATTCTTTTATACTTTATCCTGGAATTCAATCTTCGTCCAAGCTCTGTTAAGGCTAAACTGGATAAAATCAATGATAGTACAATCGGTAAAATGAAATCCATGATGCCAAGCTCTGAGGAAAACTTTGAAGCTGATGAGGAACTTGAAGAGGAAGCTAAAGAATCAGCACCGAATGTAACAGTTACTGACGTGTCTAATACGCCAGAACCTAAAACAAAGCAAAACGATCCGGTAAATGTTCCGAAAGGATTTCCTGAGGTTCAGCCTACAACAGATATAGAGACGATTGTAACGCCTAATCATACTTCGTTTGAAGAGGAAGAAAAGCCTGTGAATTTCAATCTGAACACAAAACCTTCTGTTCCTACATCAACACCGGAGCAGGCTTTTGACATGACTCCTGTGAGTCCGGCTATTACGACTCCTGTTCCTCCGGTTACCTCTACCCAAAACGATATCAAATTCAATGTGGAAGTTGCTCAGGCAGTTGATGTACTGGATGATTCAGACAGAAAATCTCAGGAGCTTGTAGAAAAGCACGGACTGTATGATCATAAACTTGATCTGGCAGGGTTTCAGATGCCTCCGGTAGAATTACTAAAAGATTATGGCAGCGAAGAAATATCCATCAATAAAGAGGAATTAGAAGAAAACAAAAATAAAATTGTAGGACTTCTGAAAAACTTCAACGTGGGTATTTCAGAAATTAAAGCAACCATCGGGCCTACCGTTACACTATACGAAATTGTTCCGGAAGCAGGAATCAGGGTATCTGCCATTAAGAAACTTCAGGATGATATCGCTCTGAATCTTTCCGCACTGGGAATCAGAATCATTGCACCGATGCCTGGAAAAGGAACTATCGGGATTGAAGTTCCGAGAAAGAATCCTACTATGGTTTCCATGCGTTCTGTGATTGCTTCTCATAAATTCCAGAATACGGATATGGATCTTCCTGTTGTATTCGGAAAGACTATTTCGAATGAAGTTTTTATGGCTGACCTTTCCAAAATGCCGCACTTGCTGATGGCCGGAGCCACAGGACAGGGTAAATCCGTAGGTATTAATGCCATTCTTACGTCTCTTCTTTACAAAAAACACCCGAGCGAACTGAAATTCGTTATGGTGGATCCTAAGAAGGTGGAACTTTCATTATATTCAAAAATCGAAAGACATTATCTGGCCAAACTTCCAGATGCGGATGAAGCCATCATTACAGATACCAACAAAGTAATCAATACCCTGAATTCTCTTTGTGTAGAGATGGATACCAGATATGACCTTCTTAAAAATGCATTCTGTAAAAACTTAAAAGAGTACAACAAAAAGTTTACGGAAAGAAAATTAAATCCTGAGAACGGACACCGTTTCCTTCCTTATATCGTATTGGTTGTAGATGAGTTTGCAGATCTTATCATGACGGCAGGAAAAGAAGTTGAACTTCCTATTGCCAGACTAGCCCAGTTGGCAAGAGCCGTGGGAATCCACCTTATTGTAGCTACACAGCGACCTTCCGTAAACGTAATCACGGGTATGATTAAGGCTAACTTCCCTGCAAGAGCTGCCTTCAGAGTAATTTCCAGTGTGGATTCAAGAACTATTCTTGATTCTCCGGGTGCAGACCAGCTGATTGGTAAAGGAGACATGCTTTATTTCAACGGAAATGAAATTTTAAGACTTCAGTGTGCTTTCGTGGACACTCCGGAAGTGGAAAGACTGGCAGAATATATTGGGGAACAAAAAGGATATGCATCTGCGTTTATTCTTCCTGAATTTGTTTCTGAAGATTCTACAAGTACAGTGGGAGCTTTTGATCCGAATGAAAAAGATGCTTTGTTTGAAGAAGCTGCAAGAATTATTGTTTCTACGCAACAGGGATCTACCTCTATGCTTCAGAGACAGCTGAAGTTAGGCTATAACAGGGCAGGAAGAATCATGGATCAACTTGAAGCAAGCGGAATTGTAGGAGGATTTAATGGGGCAAAAGCAAGAGAAGTGATTATCAGTGATCTTCATTCTTTGGAACAGTTTTTGGAAGATTTGCGTAATTAAAGGGAAAAATGCCGGATCAGTTTAGTCTGACAGCATTAATGTTTAAAGTTTATTCAATTAAAAAAATGAAAAATATTATTTCAAAAGTTATAATCGGAAGTTTTGTAATAGGTGCCGTAGGATTTGCCGAAGCACAGAAAATTGATGCGAAAGCAAAAAAGATCCTGGATGATATCACAGCCAATTATAACTCCAAAAAGAATTCTTACTTCAAGTTTTCTTTCGGAACAGGTGTAAACGGGCAGGTAACCAAAACAGAACCGGGAATTTATTACTCTGCAGGAGATAAATATAAACTGAAGATCATGGATACGGAACAGATCTTCGACGGAAGCAAAATTTACAATATCAATGCAGATGATATGGAAGTTACAATTGCAAAACCTAACGGAAGCAGCAGCATGTTCTCCCCTATCAACTATCTTACTACCTACAGAAACGATTATAACGTAACGTATAACGGAAAGAAAAATGTAAACGGAGTCAATGCAGACTTTATTAAACTGACTCCGGTAAAATCCAACGGAATACAGTCTGTTTATCTGTTTGTAGATTCTGCAAAAAAGCAGATGGTTAAATTGGAGCAGCATGGAAACAATAAAGATGTAGCCGTTATTGCCATTAAAGAGTATAAGGAGAACCAGGATCTTGACGCTAATATGTTTGTTTTCGACAAGAATAAGTTCAAGAATTACGTCATCACGGAATTGTAGTGAAGAGAAAAGGCAAAAAGGCGAAGAAAGCTGAGAAGGCTAATAAGCAAATTTGCTATTAAATAAAAAGTAATAAAATTTATAAGAGCCACAAGTAAACTTTGTGGCTTTTTCATTAATTTTGGCGCATGTTAAAAATACTAGACCGATATATCATAAAAACCTTCTTTGGGCCGTTTTTCTTTATATTCAGCGTTTTGTTTTTCATCTTTATTGTAAACATTATCTGGGTTCAGCTGGGGCAGTTCATGGGAAAAGGATTAAGCTACTGGCAGATCCTCAAACTTCTTTTCTACCTCGGAGTAAGTGTTATCAGTATGGTACTTCCGCTTACCATCCTGCTGGCGAGTATTATGTCCTTCGGTGAATTTGGAGAACGCTATGAGCTCGCCGCCATGAAAGCAGCGGGAATTTCCCTTACCAGAGTTATGGCTCCTTTGTTGGGTGTGGCCACTATACTGGCTATTATGCTGTTCTTTTTCTCCAACAATATTATTCCGGATTTCCAGAAGAAAGCCAAAAACATGCTTTTCAATATTGCCCAGACCAAACCTGCTTTAAATTTTACTCCGGGACAGTTCATTGACCAGATTCCGGGATATATGGTGAAATTCGATAAAATCTACGGGGAAAACGGAGAAAGTATAGAAGGTGTTTTTGTACACAGAAAAGCCAGCAATTATGAAAATCAGCAGTCTATTGTAGCAGAAAAAGGGAAATTTGTTCCTGCGGCTAACAAGAATTTCCTGAAGCTTGAGCTTTATAACGGTTATGTATTTGAAGACAATTTCGCCGGAAAAGGTGAAAACGTAAGACTTAAGCAACCGGATCAGGCTATTAAATTTGATACATTGGTTTCCCATTTCGACATCAGCGAAATCATCAACAAAGCCATAGAAAAAGAGCAGATCACAGACGACTACCGTTTCCAGACATATGGACAGCTGAATGCAACTGTTGATAAAAGTAAAAAAGAAAATGAAGCCTTCTTTTCAAGTGTCAGTGCCGATGTACTGAGCCAGACGAATTCCATGATCAACTACATGGATAAAAACAAGTCCAAAACGCTTGCAAAACAGCAGATCAAACTGGATACCGTAAAAGGCGATAAAAAGCTGGATATTCTCTTTAATGCATACAGCAGGCTGGACAACTTAAAGTCAACGGCTTCCGGTAAAAAGAACGATTTCACTTCGAATGTAAAATATTTCAGTAAAGTAGTGATCTACCAGCAGAGAATTATTTCTTATTCTGTTACCTGTATTATCTTCTTCCTGATCGGAGCCAGTTTAGGATCTATTATCAGAAAAGGAGGAATGGGACTTCCGGTGATTATTGCAATCGTTATCTTCATCATCTTCTATGTGATGAATCTTGGTATTGAAAATATTGCATGGGGCGGTGGAATGAGTCCTTATCTTGCAGCATGGCTTCCCAACCTTATCCTTCTGCCTTTTGGAGTATGGATGACTTATAAAGCATTGACCGATTCACAGCTGTTTGATGCAGAGAAATACAAAGCTCTCCTCAAACCTATTACAAAAAGGTTTTCTAAAAATAAGGAACATAAGAGGTATCAATAATCTTAATTAAAAGATTAAAAAATTCAAAAATTAAAAGATTGAAGCATTTAAAGATTTATAAATTTAATGAATATAGGGCCCCGGAATTTCCGGGTCTTTTTATTTAAAACTTGTGGTATAAAGGGTATTTGGAAGTAATAGATAAAAAACTATATTTACAAAAAATTGTTAAAAACGATAACTACATGAAAAAAATACTAGTATTTAGTTTTTTCGCATTAATGTATTTCCCTGCATTTGCACAGGAGGACAATACGGATTATGATTTGAGAAATGATGAAAAGTATGGTTACATCATCGACAAAGGAGGCAAAAAGATCGAAGGTATTGTAAGAATGAACGGAGATGCCAATAATCCCTGGAACAATCAGAAAAAAGTAAAATTTGTTGCCGCATCCGATATAGATAAGTCTAAAAAGAAACAGAAATTCAAAACTTTTGATTCGGATGATATTAAGGAATATATTGCCTTTGATGAAAACAGCAATGAAAGGCATTTTGAAATGATTAAGTACACCAACACTAAAGAAGGTTTCAATACAGCTACCGGAGGTTTAAGCGGAAACATCAAAGCATTCAACAACCTTACTAAAAGCACTCAGTTTGCAGAAGTGGTAAAAGACGGCAAAATTAAAGTATACAAGCTGTACGGCTACCCTACTACCTTTGCAGCCGGACAGGGCCAGATTGATGCAGCAGACCGCGAAACCCAAAGACTTAAAAATGCCCCTTCCTATATCTACTCCAAAAAAGGAGGAAAAATTGAGGAACTGACTTTAGCCAAAGCTAAAATAATTATAGCCGACTGCAGCTACGCAAAAGGTAAGCTGACCAGCGGCGCCTATGCCTCTCTTAAAAATGATGAAAAAAAGAGATCCGGACTTGGAAAACTGATCAAAAGCCAGATTGATGACGTAATGTCAAACGTTCCGGAAATTGTGGAAGAAGTGATCACCGATTACAACGAAAACTGTAAATAAATTTCATTACATAAATAGAAAAAGGTTCAGAAGTTCTGGGCCTTTTTTGTTTGGATTGAGCCCTGATAAAAAACAGTTGTTATTGAGAATCCTTGTCAAGGATTTTTCCCGTAAATCTTGCTCCGGGTAATTAGCCGGATAAAAAAATTAACAAACCTATTCTGTAGTATATCTTTACAAGCCTCAATAATTCCCCCCTTTCAATTTCAAACTTACTGATATAAAAAAAGAAATGCTTTATTCTGGATCTTTTTCTATTTTAGTCCCAGTTATTTTGATGAACAGTAATTCTTTACCCGGTTTTTAAATCATAACAAAAAAGTATATGAAAAAAATAGTTCTCATCCTTAGTGTTCTTTTTCTTTTTTCATGTAAAAACGATAAAGATAAAACAGCAATTCATGTTTCTGTTTCAAAAAATGAAGCCCCTTCAAAGCAAGATACTGTCCCTGCAAAAAACGAAACAGATCTTATTAATCAGATAAAAAAAGACTATGCTGCTCTTCATGCAGAACTGGAATCCAAAAAGCTCAGTCCTGCAGGATTTCAGTACAACTGCAATGAGGAACCTTTAGGAGAGGTGACTTTTTATTCAGATCAGGGAGAAATTAAAGTGATAGAACATTCTTACGCAGAACACAGTCATTTCTCAGCCTCCGAAAGATATTTTATCAAAAACGGGAAGCCTTTCTTTATTGTTAAGCAGGAAACGGAATGGAGTTTTGACGGAGGAACCCCTGAAAAACCTGTTACCAAAGATGATATTATAGAAACGCGTATCTATCTTAACGATGACAGAGCCGTGCAGTGCCTCGAAAAAAAATACACCATCCGGTCCGACCGCAAAGATCCTTCTGCATCAGACAAAGTTCCCGGTAAAAAAATCCAATGCAACACGGAAGAACTTCTGAAAACATACCAGTCATTATTAAAACACAGAGACCAGCGAGGCGAAATCAAATGCCTGTAAAAACAAAAAGAGGTTCCCACAGAAACCTCTTTTTTGTATTTTCAAAGTCTGAAAATTATACTTTCATAATTTCAGCTTCTTTATTTTTAAGATGCTCATCGCAAGTCTTAACATATTTGTCCGTATAGTTTTGAATTTCCTCTTCCACTCCTTTTACAACATCTTCAGAAACTCCGTCCAGCTTTTTAAGTTCTTTCAGGCCGTCCTGTCTCGCATTTCTGATGGTTACTTTTGTACCTTCAGCTTCTACTTTAGCCTGCTTCGCCAGTTCTCTTCTTCTCTCCTCTGTTAAAGGCGGAACGTTAAGAATAATATTTTCTCCGTTATTAGAAGGGGCAAAACCTAAATTTGAATTGATGATTGCTTTTTCAATAGCACCAATTGCTGTTCTGTCCCAAGGTTGAATAGAGATAGTCATTGCATCCGGCACAGAAACATTCGCAACCTGGTTGATAGGAGTTGGAGCTCCGTAATATTCTACCATTACATCCTGAACCATAGACGTAGAAGCACGTCCTGCTCTAATTCTTTGAAATGCATGATCCAGGTGCTTTACAGCTGCATCCATGTCCTGTTTTACCGATTCTAATATAAGATCTAATTCTTCCATTATATAGCTAAAATTTGATAAGTTACACATTTTATAAATGATAAATAATAAGTAATGGGTAATGAGCAATAAGCGAAGGGTAATTTTTAAATTTTTAAATCTTTTAATTTTTAAATTTTCTAATCACCTGCAACCTATTCTCTGCCACCTGCTCCCTATAAATCTACTAAAGTCCCTACATTTTCCCCGTCTACAATCTTTTCCAGATTACCATCTTTATTCATATCGAATACAATAATCGGTAATTTGTTTTCGTGGCTTAGGGTGAAGGCTGTCATATCCATTACTTTAAGGTTTTTGGCATATACCTCGTCGAATGATAATGAATTGTATTTTACAGCATCTGCATTTTTTTCAGGATCGCTGTCGTAGATTCCGTCTACTCTGGTTCCTTTTAAGATTACATCTGCACCAATTTCAATAGCTCTAAGAGTCGCTGCTGTATCTGTAGTAAAATAAGGGTTTCCTGTTCCTGCTCCGAAGATCACTACTCTTCCTTTTTCAAGATGTCTTACGGCTCTTCTTTTGATGAAAGGTTCAGCTACTTTATCCATTTCGATAGCAGACTGAAGTCTGGTTTTGATTCCTGCATCTTCAAGTGCCCCCTGAAGAGCCATTCCGTTGATTACCGTTGCCAGCATTCCCATATAGTCTCCCTGCACACGGTCCATTCCTTTTGCAGCTCCTGCTACTCCACGGAAAATGTTTCCTCCTCCAATTACAATTGCCACTTCGCAGCCTTTTTCTACTACTTTTTTGATTTCAGCGGCATATTCCTGCAGTCTTTCATTGTCTATACCATATTGTCTGTTCCCCATTAAGGCCTCACCACTCAGTTTCAGAAGGATTCTTTTATATTTCATCTTTAATTTTTAATAAACTTACCGGAGCCAATTTCTCCGAAATTTGATTTTGCAAATATAATCATTAAAAATATTGAAAAAAGAAAAATATTTACGCAGAAATAATGTCAGAAATATTTTGATAAGTACGAAAAAGGATTATTTTTGCATTAATTATAAATTGAATTGAAGAAAATTGTCATTTTTTCATTATTTCTGTCAGGAATTGTTTCTTATGCGCAAACAGGAACAAATGTTTATCCTTTCTTAAACATCCCTGTATCTGCCCGACAGGCTGCCTTAGGCGGCGATGCAATTTCCGTCAGAGATCATGATGTTTCCTTTGCTATTGCAAACCCGTCACTCCTTAATAGAGATTCAGACAAGCAGCTTTCTGTGAATGCCGCAGCTTATCTTGCTGACTCCAAATATGGTACCGTTGCTTATGCCAGAGACTTCGACAACGGGCATATGGCGACCATCAATGCCAGATATATGACCTATGGAAGCATTCCCAGAACCGACGAAAGCGGCTATGAAAACGGGCAATTCAAAGCTTCAGACGTAGCCATAGGAGCCGGTTATGCTTATCAGTTTGAAGAAGACTGGACGATTGGTGGTGGCATCAACTTCATTACTTCAAAAATCGACAATTATACTTCCTCGGCCATCTCCGGAACTGCAGGAGTTACCTATCATAACAAAAAAAACAAAGAAGCTCTGTCTCTTGTTCTCCGAAATTTCGGTTTCCAGCTGAAATCCTTTAACGGAACCAGAGAAAATCTTCCGTTCAGAATAGATTTGGGCTACACCAGAATCCTTAAAGCGATCCCGCTGGCTGTGACTATTACGGCTCACGATCTTCAACAGTTCGATATTTCTTCGGATTATAATATCAACGGACAGGAAGTAGGCTTCGGGCGAAAACTTGCCGACCACTTTTCCATAGGCGCAGAACTTTTCCCTGAGAAAAGCTTTAACATCAGACTGGGATACAATGCAAAAAGAGGAAACGAGCTTGCTGTAGCAGATCAGAGAAATTTTTCAGGACTTTCCGGCGGATTTGGAATTAAACTGAGAAGATTCCGTATTGATTATGCTCACGTAAGATATCACAACTCTTCCAATGTGAACCAGATAGGAGTCTCTATGGACCTTAGCAGCCACGCAGGAGAATAGTTTCAGAATAAAAATTTACAGAACAACATAGATTTTTTTCTGTACAACCTTGATTTTCTAAAAAAAATCTTGAAATTTGCGGTATGAAAAAACCTGTAATAGCTATCGATGGGTACTCGTCTACCGGAAAAAGTTCAATCTCCAAAGTCATTGCCGAGAAACTGGATCTTATACATCTGGATACCGGCGCACTTTACCGGGGCGTTACATGGTTTGCCTTACAGAACTGTACAGATGGGACCGACACCATCAATCTTCAGGAGCTTTTCTCTTCTTTAGACCAGATAGAACTTGAATTCAGAAACCACGATGGAGAACTGATCCTTTATCTTAATCATATTGATATTTCCAAGCAGATCCGTACCCCGGAAGTTTCCGATAATGTAAGTCTTGTCGCCAAACAGAAAGAAGTAAGAGACTTTCTTCTTCACTCGCAGCGCTCATTGGCAGAAAAAGGGGGCATTATTATGGACGGACGTGACATAGGGACAGTAGTTCTGCCAAATGCGGACTATAAATTCTTCCTGACTGCCAGTATTGACGAAAGAACCAACAGAAGATATTTTGAACTGGCCGGTTTAGGAATTCAGACAGACAGAGAGCAGGTAAAACAGAACCTCATAGATCGCGACAAGATTGACAGTGAAAGGGAAATCGCTCCTTTAAAACAGGCAGAGGACGCCATTGTCATAGACAATACGGAGCTTACAAAAGAAGAAACCATAGATCTTATTCTATCTCACATCAACAAGATTTAACAATTTTTAATAGGAAGAAAACCTCCTTTGGTATACAAATTGTACATTTTGACCCAGTAAAAAACTAATATTTTATTAACTATTAAAAAAGCTAAAAATGTCGAAAAACGCAAAAAATACAGCAGGTATATTGGCAGGACTTCTTGCAGGTGCTGCAGCGGGTGTAATCTTAGGAATGCTTTATGCACCGGAAGAAGGTAAGGAAACCAGAAAAAAAATCAAAAATAAAGCAGACGATCTTAAGGATCAGGCTAAAAACAAATACGGTGAAGTTTCCGAAAAAGTAAAAGACCAATACAGCAATATTTCTTCTACTTTTAAAGAAACTGCCAGCAGCGTAGCTCATACTGTAAAAGACGGTTATGATAAATACAAAGATCAGATTGTTTCCAAAACAGCAGATGTAGTAAAGGATGTAGAAGCTGAACTAAACGATCTTAAAAAATAAATAATTTATTTTTTGAGTAAATTATGAGAAGGAACTTTTTGTGAGAAAGTTCCTTTTTTTGTAACTTTAAAAAAAAACAATGATAGAGACTATTAAAGAATATGCATCAAAGAGAATAGATCTTCTGAAAATTGAAGCTACTGAAAAATCTTCTCTTTCTGCAGGGCTTATTACCTACTTTGTAGTACTGCTGGTTGCTTTTACTTTTTTTATTATCCTTTTCAATTTCGGAATGGCATTTCTTATTGGTAAAGCATTGGATAATACTTCCTACGGATTCCTGATTGTTGCTGCTTTTTATGTACTCGTAATGGCTCTTATTATGGCTTTTAAAAATAAGCTTGTCAATATGGTTGCAGATCAGGTTATTAAATTTTTAAATCATTAAACTATGGGTAGAAAATACGAAAGCATCGAAGAACTGAGAAGAAAGAAAAAACTGCTTCAGGGTGAAATCAATGATCTTGAAAATCTTCTTACCTTTAAAAATACCAAAGAAAGCCTGAGTGCATTTACCAACGGGCTTACAGACCAATATCTGCAGGAAAAAGTAGATGAAGACGGTGATGAAAAAGTAGTGCTCCGAAAAGATGTTATTGCCAGACAGCTTACTTCCGAAGTAAAAGATATGTTTATCAATAAAAATACAGCTGTAGGAATCGCAAGTACCGCATTAGGCGGCAATGTGACAGACAGTCTGATTAAACTTGGCATCACCGCAGTAGTCGGGAATTATGCCAAAAAGAATATGAAAAGCCCCAACTGGAAGAAAAAGCTTTTGGGCGCAGCTATGATTTACCTCGCTCCTATTGCTTTGAAATACGTCAGAAAAAAACTGGAAGTCTATCAGAAAAACAAAAGTGTTTCCAGCTTGGAACAGCTCATATAGTTTAGAATATAGAAATTAGAGGTTAGAAATTAGATATTAGTTGATGAAAGCCGGAATACCATTATTAGTTTTTTGAATGACTTAAAATACTAGCCGTAAGAATATTCTTTATTTCCTCTAAACCCCTCTAACTTCTAACCTCTAATTTCTAACTTCTATTCAGTATTAGTTGATGAAAGCCGGAATACCATTATTAGTTTTTTGAATGATTTAAAATACTAACCACGAGAATATTCTTTATTCCTTCTAAAACCCTCTAATTTCTAACCTCTAAATTCTAAATTCTATTTAGAAAACAATTGTCCCAAAATAATTCCCGCCGCCATAGAAACATTCAGGCTTTCCGTAGACTGGGATTTTCCAAATCTTGGAATGGTGATGCATTTCTGAAGAAGCTTTTCCGTTTCCACACGCATTCCGTTTCCTTCGTTACCCAGAATCAGATTCATTTTTTTCGGCTTTTCAAAAGTATAGATATTCTCCCCTTCCATATCCGTTCCGATATTTACATTCTCTGTTCCGGAAAGGTATTCGGTAAGATGGGTATAAACCATATTAACCCGTGTAAAAGACCCCATCGTTGCCTGAATCACTTTCGGATTGTAAAAATCTACGGTGTCTTCACTGCAGATAATCTGTTCTATTCCGAACCAGTCTGCCAGACGGATAATAGTCCCCAGATTTCCCGGATCCTGAATTCCATCCAGCACCAATTGTACATCTTTATCTTCCGTTTTTTCTTCATCGGCAAGATAGCACACCGCCACGGAATCTTTAGGGGTTTTCAGGAAGCTGATTTTTTTCAGCTCATTTTCAGTGATCTGTATAATAGGAACATCAGTGCGGTCCAATTTTTGTGGATCGGTAGAATATATTTCTTTAACTTTAAAATTAGATTCAGAAAGTTCGCAAATGATTTTATTACCTTCAACCAAAAACAAATTGTATTTTTGTCTGAACTTCTTTTTATCTAAAGACTGTAAAACTTTTATTGTATGAGCTGTAAGCATTATAAGAATTCTCCTCAAAAATATTATAAAATTATCTCATTTGCAACATTTGTTGGTCTCCTTTATGCCTGCAGTACGACTAAAAAAGTTCCGGACGGTGAATATCTGCTTACCAGAAACAACTTTGAGTTCGAAGATAAGAAAGAATCTTTCGATGATGAACTGAAAGATTACGTTCAGCAGAAACCCAATAAAAAGCAGCTTCTTTTCATGCCATTAAGTTTAGGATTTTATAATATGGCGAATCCTAAATATGATACTCTTCTCAACGAATACATGACGTATCCTGATGAAATGAGAAACCAGAAACTGAGAGATTCTCTTTTCCTTAAATACAATATGAAAAGCAGTTTGGGAAAAACCCTGTTTATGGACCGTCTGCTTCACAGCTGGGGAACACCGCCTGTAATTCTGGACCAGAGCAGAAGTGAAAAAAGTACGGAATCCATAGAGAAAAGACTTACCTACAGAGGTTTTTGGGATGCTGATGTACATCTTAAACATGATATTGATTCCGCCTCAAAAAAAGCGGAAGTTAATTACTTTATCAAGCACAATCAGCCTACTTATATTAAAGATTACTATTATAATATTACAGATCCTACGGTAAAAGGTCTGTACTGGCAAAAGCTGGATAAGAGTCTTATCAGAGCGGGACAAAGGCTTGACCAGACTGTTCTGGAAAAAGAAGTCACAAGAATTACGGAGCTGATGCGGGAAAACGGATACTATAAATTCAATAATACGAATGAAGAGATCTACTTTGTTGCAGATTCACTGAAAAGCAAAACACAGGTTCCTTTAACCCTGGAGATCCATAAGGACTCTGCGGATCATCCTTATAAAATGGCAACTATCGGAAATATTGATGTGGCCATCGTTAATGAAGCAAGCGATTTTCCTAAGAATACCATAAAAGACAGTTTAAGAAGAATCAGATTTCATAAAATGGATAACAGCTACAAAACATCTTCCTTATGGAGGGCAGTTATTGTAGACAGTAAGAAAATTTATGACCAAAAGAATCTTGACCTTACGAAAAGAAATTTCCTCGCTATGAACAATTTCAGCATTCTGAAGGCCAGAGATTCTTTAAGAAGAGGCGGAGGAACTGCTCCTAATGATAGTATCGTGGACGTTCTTTACGTATTGAAACCCCTTCCGAAATACGAGCTTAAAGTAGGAACGGATATCAACTATTCCCAGCTCCTGAATCTTGGGGTATCTCCTTCTGTAGACCTTACGACGAGGAATGTTTTCAAAGGGGCAGAAAACCTTTCAACCAGCATTTCCGGAACCTTCGGATCCATAAGAAGTACGAAAAACATTGATAAGAAAGACCTGGCTTACGAAATTTCTGCGCAGGCTTCCCTTAATTTCCCGAGACTTCTTCTGCCGTTTGAGTATTATAAACTTCTTCCGAAAAGATATACGCCTACTTCTTCCATTCTTCTGGGAGCATCGGTGCAAAATAATATTGGATTAGGGAGGGTTAACTTCAATACCGGACTGAATTATCAGGCTAATGTTAATGATCAGGTATCACACAGGCTTACCCTTTTCAATACCCAGGTCAGTCTTACGAAAAATAAAGATGCCTATTATGATTATTTTGCGAATGATAATGTCATAAAGGACGATATGTTCAGTAATTATTTTACCTATACTTCTGCTTCTACTGATCCGCAGATTGCAAATATTCAGAACAGGTACCTTTCTGGGCAGCTTAGTATTGATGATGTTTCGCAGATGATCCTGAAAGATCTTAATTACTTAGGTACGCTTGATAAGAAAGGCCAGGATCTCCTGTTGGCATTTATGGGATCTCTCGTAAATAAAGACAGACAGACTCAGGACATCTTAATATCTTCTATGATCTACAATTTTGTGTATAGTGAGATCGGTAAAAAAGATTATCCAAACGCTTTTTATTTTAATGGTAAAGTAGAACTTGCCGGAAATATTTTAAGCATATTCAATCAGAAAAGAGATGCGGGAGGTGTTGTAACCAACCCGCAGAGAACCATATTCGGAATTCCTTATGCGCAGTTTGTGAAGTTTGATATCGATACCCGGAAATATTTTAAATTCAATGGTAATCAGACCCTGGTTTTACGCCAGTTTATCGGTGTTGGTATTCCTTATGGCAACTCTACTGATATGCCCGTTATTAAGTCTTATTTCAATGGTGGATCCAATGATATCAGAGCATGGGTGGCATTTGGAGGGTTAGGTCCTTCAGATTCTCAGGTTGACGAGAGAGTCCGTACCTATATGACGAACAATGTAAAGCTGACCACGAATATAGAATACAGAATTCCGTTTAATGAAATGTATGAAGGGGCTTTATTTACCGATATCGGAAACACCTGGAGTATTCGAAAATCCGATGGAAGCGGAGGTTATGGAGATGAGTTTAAATTCAACAAATTCCTGGGACAAATGGGTATCGGGAGTGGATTTGGTTTAAGGGTGAATGTCGCTTATATCACATTCAGACTTGACTTAGCTTACAAGATCTACGATCCGAATAAACCTGATGGAGACCGATGGAGATTTAAAAACATCCAGCCGTTCAAACCTACACTGAATATCGCATTCGGATATCCTTTCTAATCCGGAGAAATTCCCAATATGAAATACACTACAGCAATCACTCTGGCGAGTATTTCCCGGACCTGATTTCTGTAGTAACTTTCAGGTTTGGTGACATCCTGCGCATCAAATCCAAGGGCATTCATATTATTATTTCTTGCAAAAAACAACGCACGAAGGTTATGAAAGCCCTGTGATACAATAATCACATCTTTCTTTTTGTAAACGTCTTTACAACGCAGAATACTTTTGTAGGTATTAAATCCTTTCGGATCTTCAATAATGATATCCCCCGGAACTCCTTCCTGATTAACCAGATAATTCTTCATGGCACCAGGTTCGTTATAGCCCTTACTTTTTTCGCCACTTACAATGATCTTTTTGATCTTACCGTGATGATACAAAAGGGCTGCCGCATCCATTCTTTTGGTAAAATAAGGATTGGAAAGACCGGATCTCATTTTAGGCGAAGTTCCCAGCACCAGAGCAATTTCCCTCGGAGGGATCTTTGAAATTTTAGTATACGTTCGTCCGTTGGTGAGCCCGAAAACCCAGGCATTACAAAGACATATCAACAGAATTCCCAATTCCGCAGATACAACCCCTAAGTTAAATATGTTCCTGATAACTCTCAACTAAGATCAAAGTTAAGCTTTATTTTCTTACTTTTTATAATGGACATACACGCGAGTATTTTTCCCTGTGCTTCTTCTTTTTCTGTCAGATATTCATTTTCAAGGAGTTCTACTTCTCCTTCTTCCAGATAGCATTCGCAGCTTCCGCAGATTCCGGATTTACATGAATATGGTACCGGAAATTTTTGGGTCAGAAGCTGTTGAAGAATCTTTTCTTTATTGCTGGGAAGAATGGTTTCATAGTCCTTTCCGAGCATTTTAAAAGCGACTTCTACGTTCTCAATCAAAGGAAATTCTTTTTCTACCGGATAAATATCATCATTATATTCTTCAAAAAGCTCAAAGTGAATATTTCTTTTCGGAATTCCATGGTGATAGCAGGCATTGGCCAGCGCTTTTATCATTTCTCCTTTACCGCAGATCAGCACTTCATCCACTGCATCCCAAATGGTAGATTCCTCGTCTGTATCGTCAAGATGAAGAATCTGATTGATGATAAGGTGAAGTTTCTTTTCATCCAGCCTGCCATAAAAAAACTGGTCTGCCGTTTTCTCTCTCGAAAAAAAATAGAAAATCTGAAATCTCTCACCACTGTTTTTGGCAAGACGGTCCAACTCATCTCTATAAATCAATTCTTCGGAATTCTTATTTCCGAAAAACAGAAATAATCTGGTCCGCGGTTCCGTATGAAGAATATTTTTAAAATGACTCAGAATTGGTGTAATTCCTATTCCGGCAGCAAAAGCAACGATGGTTCTGAATTCACTCGGCTTGGAAACCAGTGTGAATCTTCCCGAAGGCTCACCTACCATAAGCTCATCTCCTATCTGATAATTACGGAACAGCTCCGAAGTAGCTCCTTCAGAAGAATTTACCTTTATTCCGAGGCTTATTTTTTTCTCGTACGGAGCTGAAGTCATGGAATAATCATTAATAACTTCCCTGCCGTGAGCAATAAATTTCACACTGACAAACTGCCCGGCTTCAAACTTAAAATTCTCCTGCAAATTCTCCGGAATATCGAATTCCAGAGAAAAAGTATTTTTGGTCAGTTGTTCCTTTTTCGCTATTTTTAACAGATGAAACTGTATCAGTTTCCCTTTATAGATTTGTTGTTCCATACTTCAATTCAAAAATAGTCAAAAAATAATTTATGAAGAAGATAATTTTATCAACGCTTATTCTCACCGCTCTTTACAGTTGTAAAAAGGAGAGCCAGCAAACGGGAGATTCATCTGCATCAGACTCACTTTCCGTAACAGAAAATACAGCTCCCGAAAATGAAGCCAGCCTTTCAAAAGAACTTTCTCCAGAGAATGTCGGAAAATATTTAGCTCAAAAAAATGACACTTTATATGTTACCAATTTTTTTGCAACCTGGTGTGGCCCGTGCATGAGAGAGATCCCTCATTTTAAGAAAAAAATGGAGGAATTAAAAGATAAGCCTGTAAAATTCACATTCATCAACCTTGATGATAAATCTGAGTGGAACAGTTCTGTAAAGAAATTTGCACAGGAAAACAATCTGGCGCCCAACATCATCCTTTTGGATGGCCAAAAGCTGGATCAAACCTTTTTCACCAGCAATTTCAAGCAATGGGACGGCGGTTCAATTCCTTTTACTTATCTGAGAAAAGGCGATAAAACTGATGAATATTTAGGAATGATGACTGAAGACGTACTGAACTCCAAAGTCGAAGCCTTTTTAAAATAAAACATCCAGATTCTTTCTGAATAATGTCAAAAAAATTCAAAATCCTGTGTTTACTGCTGACAGCAGCTATTGTTGTTACAACGGTTTTTAACCTGAACACAGGATTTTTAACTTTACATCTGCAGGATTTTTTTCAGGATTCTGCCCAAAGTCAAATCGCCGAAATCCGTATCAACCGGGTACTTGTCATGCTTTTAGCGGGAATTTCCATTCCCACATCGGGTTTTCTGATGCAGGAGTATTTCCAAAATCCTCTGGCGGGCCCGGATATTCTGGGAATCACTTCCGTAGCCAGTTTATCTGTAGCGTTCTACATTTTATTCTCCCATGATTTCCTGATCCCTGAATTTTTGCAGAACAGCTTTCTCAGCCTTGCAGCTATTGCCGGAAGTCTTTTGCTTATGCTGGTTTTGCTTTCTATGTCGAACAGATTTCAAGATAAATCCTATCTCATTATTTTCGGATTCCTTGTTTCCGCATTTGCAGGTGCTATTGTTTCTTTATTGCAGTTCTATGCAGAAAATCAAAGTCTGAAAAACTATATTCTATGGTCATTCGGGGCTAATAATATGGTTACGAGAAACCAGATTTATGTATTGTCTATCCTGGTTTTCATAGGCCTGTTTTTTTCTTTTAAAAGTATAAAACCTCTCATTGGTAATTCGTTAGGAACTTCCTACGCGCAAAGTCTCGGTGTGAATCTCAATCAGCTGAAAATCCTGATTATTGCAGCCTCTTCCCTGCTTTCAGCTTCTATTACCGCATTTCTTGGCCCAATCTTATTTATCGGTATCATAGTTCCTCACTTTTGCAGACTGATTTATAATCCATCCAAACTATGGCAGCAATGGATTCTTAATATGTTTCTCGGAATGCTCATGATGATGCTTTTCTCGGTAACCGCTGAGAAAACACAAATTCCTCTGAATGTGATAAGCTCTGTGTTTGGAATACCTGTTATTTTATTGATGCTTTTGAAACAGAACAGGCTTTAAGAGGAATAAGTGAATTTTTAAAGCTTAAAAGGAATATTGGTTAATCGCAAAGGCGCAAAAGGTATTTCTTGGAGCTATGTTTTAAGGCGCCAGGATTTTATCTCCGATAAAATGATGATGTGGAGAGTTAGAATTATTAAGATTAAATCATCCATTTTATACTCACTATAAAACCAGCATCAAAATTTGACAGAGTCAAATTCCTTGTGCCTTAAAAACACTATTTTTATAATAGACTTGCGCCTTTGCGACTAACCAATATATTCATTTATAAAAAATAAAGCAACGCTTTCTTGTTGATAATCGTAAGGGAGCTAAGTCCTTTTTGTAGGATTGCGTATTAAGACGCTGGGGGTTTATCTCCGATAAAATGTAAATTGGAAATTCAGACTGTTGAGCTTACTGATTTTTTTTCTTCTTACAACATCCTCATTTTAATGCAATTTTTTGTCTTTGTGATTTATTTATCCATGAAAAGTGTAAATTCACAAAAACACAACACAATGACAGAAAATGAATTATCAAAAATAGTTTTTGACGCAGGCTTAAAAATTCACAGAAAGCTTGGCTCTGGATTATTTGAACATGTTTACGAAGAATGTTTGTTCTATGAACTTTCAAAGACCGATTTATTAGTAGAAAAACAGAAACTCTTTCCCATTATTTATGAAGATTTAAAAATTGAAAATGCTTTTAGAATTGATATAATCATTGAAAATAAATTGATACTAGAATTAAAAGCCGTAGAATATATCAATCCTATTCATAAAGCACAACTTTTGACCTATTTAAAGATGACAAATTGCAAATTAGGAATGCTTTTAAACTTCCAATCCGATGTCTTTAAAAATGGAGTAACCAGAATCGTTAATTATTTATAAATTATGTTGACGAAATCAGGTTATTTAATTTTCATAATCCTTTTTGATATTCAATTGCTTATTTATGATTGATCAATATTTCTATAAGTTAATAAATAAGATTAAGCAATGAATAAAAAATTATTTATTTGGTTAGTCGCAAAGACGCGAGGTTTTTGTAGGATTGCGTATTAAGGCGCTAGGATTTTATTTTCGATAAAATGATTGTCTATATGGTTAGAATTATTAAGATTAGCTCTTCTATTTTATATTTATATTCTCGTATAAAAATTTGACAGAGTCAAATTCCTAGCGTCTTAAAAAAACTATTTTTATAAAAAACTTGCGTCTTTGCGATTAACCAATATATTCATCTGTTAAGAAACAAGCCTATCCAAAACTTTTGACATTTTTATACTTTAAAGCAGTATTTTTGTAAAACAAGTTACATCCTTGTGATTAACCCATAAATCAATGCACCTACAAATCAGACAAGCCAATATAGGCTACAGCAAGAATTTAATTTCAAATGCCCATGCAGATCTGAAACTAGGTGATGTATGCCTTCTGATTGGTAATAACGGTGTAGGAAAAACGACCCTTATCAAATCTATTTTACATCAAATTTCTATTTTAGGAGGAGAAATTTTAATTAATCATAAAAATATAAAAGACCTTTCCGTTAAGGAGATTGCAGAAAATATCGCCATTGTTTTTTCAAAATCGAACATTCCGCAGCATTATACTGTTGAAGACCTCATTTCATTGGGAAAATACATCTACTACCCTTTCTATTTTGAGTTAAAAAAAGAAGACCGGGAAGAAGTATCTCACATCATCAATGAATTGGAGCTTGATCAATATAAGCATACTTTACTCAAAAATCTTTCGGATGGAAATCTACAAAAAGCATTCATCGGGCGGGCTATTACTCAAAATTCACCTATAATTATCCTGGATGAACCCACGACGCATCTGGATGAGAAAAATAAACTGATTATCCTGAAAACACTCCGCAGACTGGCCAAAGAGCAAAATAAACTCATTCTATTTTCTTCTCATGACTGGAGGCTGGCTAAAGAATTTGCAGATAAAATATGGTATGTAAAAGATAATCAGCTTTTCTCGGGAATTGTAGAAGACGTGCTGCTTCAGCATGAAGAACTTACGAATGTTTCATTGTTTCAGGTGAATGAAAATTTTGTTCCTCCTTCCATTGAAGCGCCACAGGTTCATAAGGAAATGCTCTATTCTTTGCTTCAGAAAAATTTCGAAAAAGACCTTTCCACCTTACATTTTGAATATAAAAACGGTTTTTGGGAAATCCATACCGACACTATCAAACAGCAATGTGAATCTTTCGAAGAAATAATACATTTCGTTAAAAACATTCATTAATACTACGTTTATATTAAATAATTCACATACTATGCATGCATAGTATTATGCTAGTCATACAATTTAATCGGTTTATTATCAGGTTATTAACAAAATTTAACGTTAATAAATACTATGCATGCATAATATTTACTAAATTTGGGTAACACCATTAGTACATAAATGATGGATAATAATAAAGAAAAAATAGAAAACGTAGATTTAGTTTTAAAACAGACCTGGCTGGCTGTTTCTAAAATGTATACAGAACTTGCCCAAGAGCATGATTCTACAGCTGTACAAGCCCTCACCCTTCTTAAAATTGATCCCAAAGAAGGTACCCGAAGTACCAACTTAGGCCCTAAAATGGCCATTGAACCTACCTCTTTGACCAGAATTATCAAGCTTCTGGAAGACAACGGATACATCTATAAGGAAAAGACCACTACCGATAAAAGGGAAGTGATCATTAAACTTACAGATAAAGGTCTGAACTCCAGGAATATGTCAAAAGAAGTAGTGGTCAATTTCAACAAGAAAGTGATGGAAAAAATTGCTCCTGAAAAAATTGAAACTTTCAAGGAAGTGATGTCTGAAATCATGAAAATTGCAAACGAATTATTAAATAACAGAAAATAAATGATCATGAAACCTCATGGTTTCATCTGAGTTTAGAAATAATAAAAATTTACATATGAAAAGAAGAATCAAACATGTAACGGTTCTTGGTTCAGGAATTATGGGAAGCGGTATTGCAGCACATTTCGCCAATATTGGTGTGGAAGTGTCTCTTTTGGATATCGTTCCTTTTGAACTGACGGAAGCTGAACAGAAAAAAGGTTTGACCAAAGATGACAAAGCGGTAAGAAACAGAATTGCTTCTGAAAACTTTGAAAAGCTGAAAAAAGCAAGCCCTGCCCTTCTCTATTCACCTAAATTTGCGGATAGAATAAAAGTAGGAAACTTCGATGACGATCTGCAGAAAATTAAAGATACAGACTGGATTATTGAAGTTGTTGTTGAAAGACTTGACATTAAGAAATCTGTTTATGAAAAAATTGAACAATTCAGAAAACCGGGAACATTAATTTCTTCTAATACATCAGGTATTCCTATTCATTTTCTGGTGGAAGGAAGAAGCGATGACTTTAAAAAATACTTTGCAGGAACTCACTTCTTTAATCCGGTGAGATATCTTCCTCTTCTGGAAATCATCCCTACGCAGGATACAGATCCGGAAGTGATTGACTTCTACATGAATTATGGGGCTAAATTCTTAGGAAAAACGACTGTTTTAGCCAAAGATACTCCGGCATTCATTGCCAACAGAATCGGGGTTTTCTCCATGATGGATCTTCTTCATAATGTACAGAAATTAGGATTAACTGTTTCTGAGGTTGATAAATTAACGGGTCCTGTCATCGGACGTCCAAAATCAGCAACATTCAGAACAGCGGATGTAGTAGGTCTTGATACACTTGTGATGGTAGCCAACGGTGTTCGCCAGAGCGGTGCAGAAGCTAATGACTTCAATGATGTTTTTGCCCTTCCAGGTTATATTCAGAAAATGATGGATAACAAATGGCTGGGTTCTAAAACTGAACAGGGATTCTATAAAAAAGTAAAAAATGCAGAAGGTAAATCTGAAATTCACGGATTGAATCTTGATACATTAGAATATGAGCTTCAGGGAAAATCTTCGTTCCCAACTTTAGAATTAACTAAAAATATCGACAAACCAATTGACCGATTTAAAGTTTTAATTGGTGGAAAAGATAAAGCAGGAGAATTATACAGAAAATCTTTAGGGGCATTATTCGCCTATGTTTCTCACAAAGTTCCTGAAATCTCCGACGAAGTTTACAAAATAGACGATGCTATGAGAGCCGGTTTCGGATGGGAAAACGGTCCTTTCGAAATCTGGGATGCCGTAGGTGTTCAAAAAGGTATCGAACTCGCAAAAGATGCAGGTTATGAAGTGTCAGACTGGGTTAAAAATGTAGAATCCTTCTATAAAGTAAATGATGAAGGTCAAAGTATTTTCGTTGACAAAAATTCAGGAGAATACAATAAAATTCCTGGTCAGGATGCCTTTATTATCTTAGACAATATCAGAAAGAACAAAACACTTTGGAGCAATTCCGGAGCTGCTATCGAGTATCTTGGCGACGGTATCATCAACTTTGAGATCCGTTCAAAAATGAATTCTTTGGGAGGTGAAGTTCTTGACGGATTAAACAGAGCTATTGATTTAGCAGAAAAAGAATACGACGGATTGGTAGTTGGAAACCAGGGAACCAATTTCTCTGTAGGAGCCAACCTTGCCATGATCCTAATGATGGCTATTGAACAGGACTGGGATGATCTGAATATGGCCATCGCTTATTTCCAGAAATCCATGATGAGAGTTCGTTACTCTTCTATTCCTGTAGTTGTTGCTCCTCACGGAATGACGCTTGGTGGCGGTTGCGAAATGACTATGCATGCCGACAGAGTGGTTGCAGCAGCAGAAACTTACATCGGACTGGTAGAAACCGGAGTTGGAGTAATTCCTGGCGGTGGTGGTACCAAAGAGCTTACTTTAAGAACTTCCAGAGAATTCCACAGCGATGATGTTAAAAACAACAGACTTCGTGAAGCATTTATGAATATCGCTATGGGTAAAGTAGCTACTTCCGCTTATGAAGCGTATGATATGGGAATTCTTGAAAAAGGAAAAGATATTGTATCCGTAAGCAAAAACAGACAGATTGCAGAAGCTAAGAAAGTAGCCAAACTATTGGCAGAGCAAGGTTATACTCAGCCTATCGAGCAAAGGGTAAAAGTTTTAGGGAAAGATGCACTGGGAATGTTCTACGTAGGAACCGACCAGATGCTTACCGGAAACTTCATCTCTGAGCACGATAAGAAAATTGCAGACAAATTAGCGAACGTAATGGTGGGAGGAAACCTTTCCGAACCTACTGTTGTTACTGAACAATACCTATTGAATCTTGAAAGAGAAACCTTCTTACAGCTTTGCGGTGAAAGAAAAACTCTGGAGAGAATTCAGTATATGTTGCAGAATGGAAAACCGTTGAGAAACTAGATTTTTTTGTAAAATGTAAAAAGTATTAATGTATTCACGATGCACAATTTTAGAGACTTAGAAGTTTGGACAAAATCTATGAAGCTTTGTAAAGTATTTTACCTGGCTTCAAATGATTTTCCAAAGGATGAAATGTTTGGGCTTACCTCTCAATCCAGAAGAAGTCTTTACTCAATTCCTTCTAACATTGCTGAAGGTGCAGGTCGGGATACCAATGCCCAGTTTTCACATTTTCTGAATATTGCTTTAGGCTCTTCATTTGAATTTGAAACTCAGATTTTAATTGCAAACGATTTGGGATTTTTTAAAAATGATGATTTTAATATAATTTATTCAGAAATCAAACACATACAAAATATGCTGGCAAAACTGAAGCAGAAATTTAATACTCAAACATTTTAAATCATTAATACATTTTACGTAAATACTTTAATACAAAATGAAACAAGCATATATAGTAAAAGGATTTAGAACTGCCGTAGGAAAAGCACCTAAAGGCTCCCTTCGTTTTACTCGTCCAGACGTGATGGCAGCTACAGTTATTGAAAAACTAATGGCTGAACTTCCACAATTAGATAAAAACAGAATTGACGACCTTATCGTAGGAAACGCAATGCCGGAAGCAGAACAAGGGTTGAACGTAGCCCGTCTGATTTCTTTAATGGGATTGAATACCGATAAAGTTCCCGGAGTTACCGTAAACAGATACTGTGCATCAGGAAGTGAGGCTATTGCGATTGCTTCTGCAAAAATCCAGGCAGGAATGGCCGACTGTATTATCGCAGGAGGTACAGAATCTATGTCTTATATTCCGATGGGTGGTTATAAGCCCGTTCCGGAAACAGATATCGCGAAAACCAACCCTGATTATTACTGGGGAATGGGTTACACTGCTGAAGAAGTAGCCAAACAATATAATATTACAAGAGAAGAACAGGATCAGTTCGCTTTTGAATCGCATATGAAAGCTTTAAAAGCTAATGCTGAAGGAAAGTTTACGAACCAGATTGTTTCAATTCCTGTAGAATACAATTTCCTGGATGAGAACCAAAAAATGCAGTCTAAAAAGTTCGACTTCTCTATTGACGAAGGTCCTAGAAAAGACACTTCTCTGGAAGGTCTGGCCAAACTGAGACCTGTATTCGCCAACGGAGGAACCGTAACGGCCGGGAATTCATCTCAGATGAGTGACGGAGCTGCTTTTGTAATGGCAATGAGTGAAGAAATGGTGAAAGAATTAGGTCTTGAACCGGAAGCCAGATTAGTGGCTTATGCAGCAGCAGGTTTAGAGCCTAGAATTATGGGTATGGGTCCTATTTATGCTATTCCAAAAGCATTAAAACAAGCAGGTCTTGAATTAAAAGATATTGACTTAATTGAATTAAACGAAGCCTTCGCATCACAATCTGTAGCCATTAAAAAAGAATTAGGTCTAAACCCTGATATCTTAAATGTCAACGGAGGTGCTATTGCTCTTGGTCACCCGCTTGGATGTACCGGAACCAAATTAACGGTTCAGCTTCTTGACGAAATGAGAAGACGCGGCAACAAATACGGAATGGTATCTATGTGTGTGGGTACAGGCCAGGGAGCGGCTTCCATCTTTGAGCTTCTTTAATTAATGGACAAAAAGAGTAAAGAATAAAGAGAAAAGACCAAGATGAAGCATAATTTCAAAAACCTAAACATCTGGAAATTATCCATTGAATTAGCTGATGAAACATATGCTATAACCGATACTTATCCCAAAAGCGAAGAATTCGGACTGAAATCCCAGCTTAGAAGATGTGCTGTTTCTGTTGCTTCCAATATTGCGGAAGGTTCTAGCAGAAGCTCTAATAAAGATTTTAATCGGTTTTTAGAAATAAGTCTTGGCTCTCTTTATGAATTACAGACTCAAATCATTATCTCAAATCACAGAGGTTATTTTGAGTCGTCTAAAATGGAAAATATAGAAAATAAAATCATAGAATTACAGAGAATAATTTCAGGCTTTCAAAAAAATCTAACCCATTAAAGTCTTTATTCTTTTCTCTTTATTCTTCAAAATCTTATTAAAAAACAAAATAATATATGGCTACATTAAAGGGCGGAGAGTTCCTGATTAAGGAAATTCCTGCGAATGACATTTTCAGTATTGAGGAACTGAACGAAGAGCAAAAAATGCTTCGTGATTCTGCTAAAGAATTCATCGACAGAGAAGTTGTTCCACAGAAAGAACGTTTTGAAAAGAAAGATTATGCATTCACTGAAGAAACAATGCGTAAACTTGGAGATATGGGCTTGTTGGGAATATCTGTTCCTGAAGAATACGGCGGTCTGGGAATGGGTTTTGTTACAACCATGCTTGCCTGCGATTATATTTCCGGAGTAACGGGTTCACTAGCGACTGCTTATGGAGCACACACCGGAATCGGAACTCTTCCTATCGTACTTTACGGTACTGAAGAGCAAAAGAAAAAATACCTTCCGGATCTGGCAACAGGTACAAAATTTGGGGCTTATTGCTTAACTGAGCCGGATGCAGGTTCTGATGCCAACTCAGGAAAAACAAGAGCTAAACTTTCCGAAGACGGAAAACATTATATCATCAATGGTCAGAAAATGTGGATTTCCAATGCAGGATTTGCAGATACATTCACATTATTCGCGAAAATAGATGATGACAAAAATATTACAGGTTTCATCATTAACCGTTCGGAGCTTGAAAATCCGGGAAGCATTACTTTCGGTGAGGAAGAGCATAAATTAGGAATCCGTGCCTCTTCTACCCGTCAGGTTTTCTTCAACGATATGAAAATTCCTGTTGAAAATCTATTAGGAGAAAGAAACAACGGATTTAAGATTGCTTTAAATGCCCTGAATGTAGGCCGTATCAAGCTGGCAGCTGCATGTCTGGATGCTCAGAGAAGAATTTTAAACCACTCTATCCAGTACGCTAACGAAAGAAAGCAGTTTGGAGTTTCTATTTCTACTTTCGGAGCCATCAGAAAGAAAATTGCTGAAATGGCAACCGGTGTTTTCGTAAGTGAAGCAGGTTCATACAGAGCAGCTAAAGATGTTCAGGATAAAATTGACGAACTGGTAGCCGGAGGAATGGATCATCAGGCGGCAGAGCTTAAAGGAGTGGAAGAATTCGCAGTAGAATGTTCTATCCTTAAAGTTTTTGTATCTGATCTTGCACAGCACACAGCTGATGAAGGAATCCAGGTATACGGCGGTATGGGATTCTCTGAAGATACTCCTATGGAAGCTGCATGGAGAGACTCAAGAATTTCAAGAATTTATGAGGGAACCAATGAAATCAACAGATTATTATCCGTTGGAATGTTGATTAAGAGAGCAATGAAAGGGGAACTGGATCTTCTGTCTCCGGCTATGGCAATCAGCAAAGAACTGATGGGAATTCCTTCATTTGAAGTTCCTGATTATTCAGCGTTCATGAGTGAGGAAAAAGCAATTATTGCGAATCTTAAAAAGGTATTCCTTATGGTTTCCGGAGCTGCACTTCAGAAATATATGATGGATATTGAAAAACAGCAGCACTTATTATTAAATGCTTCTGAAATCCTTAACCAGATCTATATGGCGGAATCTGCCATATTAAGAGCTGAAAAACACTTCTCTCCTGATTCTGTGGAAGCTGCAATGGCTCAGCTGAACCTTTACAAAGGAGTTGAAAAAATCATCGTAGCTGCTAAAGAAGGAATTATTTCTTTCGCGGAAGGTGATGAGCAGAGAATGATGCTTTCGGGTCTAAGAAGGTTTACTAAATATACCAATCATCCGAATGTAGTGGCTTTAACTGAAAAGATTGCGGCACACTATATTGCGAAAGGTAATTACTAAACATTATTTTAAATACAATAAAAAACGCTCCAAAAATTTGGAGCGTTTTTATATTAATATGGGTTGTAATTCTTTTTAAAATTACATCTGTTTTTGTCCGATTTCATTTATCTCATTGAAATTTTCTTTAGGATTTACACCATACTGATTAGACCCCGGAGTTCCATCTGTTGCCAGGAGTACAAGTAACCAAATAGTTCCAATAATTGGGATCAAAGATATAAAAAACCACCATCCGCTTTTATCAACGTCATGTAATCTTCTAACAAGTACTGCTAATCCTGGGATGAAAGTAGCCAATCCATACATCAGATAAATAAATCCGTAAGGTATTTGCTCGTTAAATTTCAATCCTAAAAGATTATCCAATACCAGGGCTGCAATTGCGAAGATCATATTAAACAATACATACATCCAGTATTCGGTTCTTCTTGCTCTTCCCTTAAAATCAGCATACTGCTTTAATACTTTTAAATACCATTTCATAGTTTTAGTTTTTTTTTAATGGCCAAAAATAGAGTTTTTTTTCAGATCTCCAACTACTTTTTATTATTATTCGGGACAACTAAAAGTTCCGTTTTCTAAAAAGGTTAATCACACATCGCAAGTTCTAAATGAGATAATTCAATTTTTTGTTGATCGAACCTTCGCGAAGGTTATTTTGTTATTATTAATTTTTTTGCTATTTTTAATCATTAAAAACAACCAGAGATCACTCACACTTTCAATATGTTAATAAAAACACAAGTCTTTACTACATATCTATATTCATCTTTCTTTGCTCCAAAAGACAGAATAAAGCCAAAATACAACGGTATCTTGAAAAAAGAAGTACCTTTTAAATAATTACAAACCACTAACCCAATTACAAAAACTAATTACTATGGGAAAATTTATTATCTCGACAAGAACAAACGGAGAATTTCAATTCAATCTGAAAGCCGGAAACGGACAGGTGATCTTAACGAGCCAGGGATACAGCTCAAAAGCATCCTGTGAAAACGGAATAGAATCTGTACGCACCAATTCTCAGGACGATTCGAAGTTTGAAAGAAATACAGCCAAAGACGGCCGCTGCTATTTCAATTTAAAGGCCGGAAATGGTCAGATCATAGGAACCAGCCAGATGTACGAATCTGAAAACGGCATGGAAAACGGTATAGAATCCGTAAAAAACAACGCCCCGACTGCTTCCGTGGAAGATGAAACTGCTCTTTAATTTTACTTAAAATAATCTCAATAAAAATGCCTTATTTTTTAAGGCATTTTTTATTTTTGTATTCTATTTTCTATTTGAAATGACAAAAGAAGAATTGCTCAACAGAGCTATAAAAATAGCCGATAAGGCACACAAAGGACAAACAGACAAATACCATGCTCCCTACATTGCACACGTCATGCGTGTCATGGAATACGGCAAAACACTCGACGAAAAGATTGTTGGCGTTCTTCATGATGTGGTGGAAGATCACCCGGAAGAGTTCAGCCTTGAATATCTAAGAGCCGAAGGTTTTCCCGAATACATTATTTTTGCCATCAGCTGTCTCACCAAATTTGATCCTGAAGAAGATTACGATGAGTTCGTTAAAAGAACAGAAAGGTCACCTTTGGCTGTCGCTGTAAAATTAAATGACCTCCGGGACAATATGGACCTCAGAAGGGTAAACAGAGAGCTTACCCCAAAAGATATCAAAAGATTCAACAAATATTTGAAAGCCTATCATTATCTGATAGAGAAGTATTAATCCGCTCCCGGGAAATCATAGGTTTTCACAGGATGATTCGTATCGTCAATATTGATGTTTAATGCCAGATAGACAAAGTGTAGGTTTTTATTTCCTTTCGCTTCAAACTCACGCTGCCAAAGATAACCCGTCAGGATTCCGAAGTAGTCATCAATCTGATAACCGAAACCACCATACACTCTGTTTCTTGCGAAAGTAGGTTTCATAGGGCTTACCAGGAATATTTCGTCATATACATTGGCAAAAACAGTTCCTTTTTTAATGGATTTGGCGTTCAAAGGTACACTTACATTCAGACGGTACCTGTAGCGCATTCTCTGGGAAGCTTTATCGGTTGCCGGCTCATAGAACCAGCTTTTTTCTGCACGGAGACGGTTTTCAAACTTCACGATCCCTTTTTTGAAATCAATGACATCCTGAAGCCAAACCCTGAATTCTTCTCTGCTCAGGCGGTGTTCTTTATAGTTCACATACCTACCAAGTCCTACAAAAGGCTTATGATTCTTGGTCAGATTATATCCCAGTCCTCCTTTGATCTCGTAGTAATCCGGATACGTATAATCTTCGTTACCTCTGAGCTGTCCTTCTGCATAGAGAAAAAATTTCGGATGAAACTTGTAGGTTAGAGTCACTGCGTTGAAGCTGGAAATATGGTCCTGTGCTTTGAGAAATGTTATACTGAAAAGTAAACTCAGGCTTAAAAAAAGTTTCATAAAAAATTTTTGCAAAAATATAGTATTTAATAATTTGTTAATATTAATTTTAATTAATCAATAAATTAACATTTACTTAATATTAATCGTGTATGAGAAGCCTAAGTGGAACCATCTCTGAGGCATAGCTACCCCAAAAGCTTCCGTATATTTTGTATCCGTCACATTGTTAACCAACACGTATACCGAAAAATCTTTTCTGGCAAAACTCAGCTTATCATCAAGAAGATTATAACTCCCTTGATTTAGGCGTTCATTATACCTGTATACCAATTCATTCGTAAAATATTTCAGGAATCTGGTTTCTAATTTAGCCACCACCTGATGCTTCAGATTGTCTAGAATATATCTGGAAACAAATTCATTAGATTCTTTTATTTTGCTGTCCAGATAGGTATATCCCGCAGTATATTTCAACCAGCTGAACGCTCTGTGACTCAATTCAACTTCAACTCCTTTTGTGTCGATTTTCCCTACATTCTGAGCGTACCAAACCGGATCAGTCAGGTTTTTTTTCACCCAATCGATAGAATTGTTGGAATTCCTCATAAATCCACTCACTTTTGCAAGGATTTTACTGTTCTGATACTGGTATCCAATTTCCGATGAAACAGCATTTTCGGGAAGAAGATTTTGATTTCCCTGCTCTGTTTTACTTATGTAATAAAGATCCGTAAAGGTCGGAACTCTGTGAACTCTGGCAATATTTCCGCAAATTTTATTATTCTGATTGAAATTATATCCTACATCCAATCCCGGGTAGAAAAAGTTCCCTTCCTTAGAATAATTCGCCCAGGAGATTCCCGGACTGATATTTAGTTTTTTATCCAGCAACGAAAAATGATGCTCAAAGAATACCTGCGAAACAAAACGGTTTCGTTCTCCTAAATTGTTACTCGCTAAAAATTCCTTTCTCAACTCCACTCCCACGCCGGTTGTTCCCAATCCCCATTGATAGCTGGAATTCACTTCCCCACCTACATTGTTCCCGATATGCATATTCCTGTAAAAGCCCGGATTGTTTCTAATAAAAACATACATATCCTGACCTCTTCTCCAATAGGCATTTGAACTGATTTTCAAATTCCCGAACGTCTGCTGATGCGCTAAACTTACAATGGAAGCCTGAGTTTCTTCATATTGTTCCGTAGCAGTTTTAGAGGCATAAAACCCGTTGGCCCCGAATTTCTTTTCCGAAAAACCTGCCTGTAATTTTAAATCCCCGTTTTTAATATTCAGTTTACTTTGGTAGAAAACATTTCGGATCTCGTAGTCCGTATTGTACATATATCCCTGTGATGAAGCGGAATTGGCCTGAAGAGAATTGGAAAACTTCTCATTTCCCAACTGAGCATTGAAACCGAAGCCATAGGTTTCAAAATCACCTCCGTCAGCACTTATTTTTACGCGTTTTCCGGGATTTGTTTTCGTAATAATGTTAATAACCCCGGCATATGCATTCTGTCCGAATCGTCTGGCTGCCGGACCTTTTATGATCTCGATTCTTTCCACATCATCCATATCTACAGGGATATTCATGGAATTGTGTCCCGTCTGGGAATCGTTCATTCTGATTCCGTTCAGCAACAAAAGTACCTGCTCGAAAGAACTTCCTCTGAAGCCTATGTCACTCTGAACACCATTCGCTCCTCTCCTTCTGATATCCATCCCCGGAACCTGCTGAAGCACTTCGTCAATACTTTTTGCCGGTGAATTAGAGATTTCCTCCTTAGTAATCACCGTGATATTCTGATTGGCATTTTTATAAGGAGTAGAAATAAATTTACCCTGAAATTCAACACTTTCAATATCCGTGGTCTTTTCCTGTGCCTGAACACATAATATTGATCCCAATAAAAATATACTTCCAATCTTTTTGATCATAATAGCTGCCGTTTTTGTTCTTAATCAGTTTCTTTAATAATGGCATCAAAAGTAAGGGAGTTCCGGAACACAGGCAAATGATAGATATCATAAAAATAATGACTTTAAAATAGGTTTTAAGCTTCTTCTACCGATCAAATTGGTAAATTTTGCAGAAAATTTCATGTATTTTTTTACCACGCAAAGACTATCTTTGAGAATATTGATTTAAGGAAAGCAAAGAGAGAATCAACAGGTTGATTTGACGAAGCTGGCTGCTTACCATTGGAATCTTTTTTTAGCCGGCATCTAATAAAAAGAGGCTGTTCCATTTCTGAAAACAGCCTCTTGTAGGGAAGTAACTTTTTATCTTTTTCTCATTAAATGTGTAACAAGATCTCTGAATAACTTTCTCATTTCTATATTACAAATTTATGAATACAATTTTAAATAATTTTAAAATACAAAACAATAGTAAAATTCAAAAATATAACGAAAATCATAAAATGATTTAAATTACCATAGAAATATGCCATTTATATAACCTTATGAATGATAATCATTTATTTCCTCTATCTACTTTCATTCAACGCTAACAGGTATTCTTTTTTAGCGCTGAACGTAAAAATATATTTATGTTTCTGATGCATTTTAAGCATATTGTTTTCACTAAAAATTCGTAATTTTGTGGGTCTTAATTTTACGATGAAAATAATCTTCTTTTCCATATTTTTTGCAGGCATTTCCATCAATGCTCAATTCGCATATCCCGAAGCAAAAACTCCGAATCCCATACAGGAATTGGATACTAAAGAAGAGTTTGAAAACCGGATCATCGGAAATCATATCATCAGCGAACTTCAAACCATCAATAAAAGCGAAAGCAAAACTGATGTATGGGTAAAAAAGTTTGACAGAAGCGGAAAAATTCTTTTCAGCAGCTGGAATACAGAACTTCCTGCGGGACAAAAGGATCTGATACCGCCCGGACCTGTAGATTTTCCCCAAGCCAGAAAAGATCAATATACAACTACGCTGTCAGAAGGAAGAATTACTTCTTTTGAATATTCATCGCAAGATCACCGTCCCAAAAAAGGACAGGTCTCATATGATGCAGAAAACAATATTTCCAAAATTCAGGAGCAGGATGAAACCTATGATTATGTTTATGAAAAAGGCAGGTTGACAAAAGGAACCAAACTATTCGGAAATTCAAAAGCCGTAGGTACCTATCAGTATGATTCCGCGGGAAAAATAGTTTCTTTAACCAGCGAACTCATATTCCCTAACGGATCGTCCAGATCCGGCTCTGAAACGTTTGAATATGACAAAGCCGGAAATATCATACTGGACAGATACAAAACATGGGACGGAATTGTTGAAAAACAATACACCTACCAAAATAATTTACTGACAAAATTTGTTTCCATCTATGGCAAAAATATCAGAGAATCCAGAACTTACAGCTATGATGGAACAGGAAAGCTGAAAGAAATGACGAAAACTGAATATGATTTCGGCTCAGATGTAGTAAAAAATAAAACAATTTCCCAATACACCTATAAAAACGGTCTTATTTCTGTAATAACAAGGCTACAGGGATATGATGACAGAAAAGCAACATATACCGATGTGTTTTCTTATGACAACCAGAACAGAATTATTAACATCAAGACCCAATCCCAAAATACGGTCTTTAATAATATGAATGTTGCATACGGTAAAAACACCATCACACTGACCAAAGATAATTCTCAGTCAGTATACACTTTATATGAATAAAAAGACATGGCTAAAACAATAGAAATAGATATTAAAAAACAGATTTTCGTTAAGAATGCTCATCTTAACAATCTGAAACATATAGACGTTCTGATTCCAAAGAATAAACTCATCGTAATCACGGGAGTTTCCGGAAGCGGAAAATCTTCCCTGGCTTTCGATACCATTTATGCGGAAGGACAGAGAAGATATGTAGAAAGTTTAAGCTCCTATGCCCGTCAGTTTTTGGGAAAATTAGAAAAACCAAAAGTAGATGACATCAAAGGGCTTGCTCCTTCTATCGCCATTCAGCAGAAGGTAATTTCTTCCAATCCCCGTTCTACAGTAGGAACTTCTACGGAGATCTATGATTACATGAAGCTTCTTTTTGCCAGAATCGGGAAAACCTATTCTCCGGTTTCTGGGGAGGAAGTAAAAAAAGATTCAGTTTCTGATGTGATTGATTTTATTAAAGCTTCCAAAAAAGAAACCTCTTTTCTACTGACCGCTCCTCTGGAATATGATGCCGACAATTTTAAAGAAACACTGAATGTTTTAAAACTTGCAGGTTTCACAAGGCTTGAGATCAACGGAAATGTAGCCGGTATTGAAGATCTGGAAAGCTTTGGTTTTGTTCCTGAAAAAGGAATGATCATTAATCTTGCCATCGACCGTTTTTCCTACGAAGAAGATGAAAGTTTCCTTCAAAGGCTTGCAGACTCTATCCAAATGGCGTTTTATGAAGGTCACGGCTACTGTTCACTGAAAAATACAGACACCGGAAAAGTAAAAGAATTTTCCAATAAATTTGAACTGGACGGCATAGAATTCCTTGAACCGAATGTGCATTTTTTCAGTTTTAATAATCCTTACGGAGCCTGCCCTGCATGTGAAGGATATGGAAAAGTGATCGGGATAGATGAAGATCTTGTTATTCCCAATAAAACCTTATCCATTTACGAAGATGCCGTTGTTTCCTGGAAAGGAGAAACCATGAGTGAATGGAAAAAACTTTTCATCAAACAGGCTGAAGACTTCCCTATTCATAAGCCTTACCACCAATTAACCAAAGAACAGAAAAGTTACCTGTGGAAAGGAAACGGGAAAAATAACTTCCCTTCTATCAACAATTTCTTCAAAATGCTTGAAGAAAACCTGTATAAAATCCAGTACCGCGTCATGCTTTCCCGATACAGAGGAAAAACGCTGTGCCCTACCTGCGAAGGTCTGAGACTGCGTGAAGAAACCAGCTGGGTAAAAGTAGACGGACACAATATTCAGTCTATGATCGAGCTTCCGCTGGACGAACTCTATCCTTTAATAGACGGGCTTACACTTTCCGAGCATGATCAGGATGTGGCCAAAAGATTACTTTATGAAATCAAAACCCGCATTCAATTCCTTTTAAAAGTAGGACTTGGATATTTAACACTGAACAGAACTTCTAATACCCTTTCCGGAGGTGAAAGCCAGAGAATCAATCTGGCAACGAGTTTGGGAAGTTCTCTGGTAGGGTCTATTTACATCCTTGATGAACCGTCTATCGGACTTCACTCACGAGATACGGAAAATCTGATCGGAGTTTTAAAAAATCTTCGTGATCTGGGAAATACCGTAATCGTGGTGGAGCATGATGAAGATGTGATGAAAGCGGCAGATTATATTATAGATATTGGCCCTGAAGCAGGTTATCTCGGAGGAGAGCTGGTATTTGCCGGAGACTATAACGACCTTAAAGACGCAGATACCCTTACTTCAAAATACCTGACCGGAAGAATGGAAATTGAAGTTCCTAAAAAGCGAAGAAAAGCGAAGGAATGGATCCATATTAAAGGGGCAAGACAAAATAACCTTAAAAATATAGATGTAGACGTTCCTCTTGAAAGCCTTACCGTAATCTCAGGAGTTTCAGGAAGCGGAAAATCTACATTAATGAAGGAAATCCTAACCAATGATATCCAGATCCAGCTTGGAATGGGTGGAAAAAAAGGAGATTACGACTCTGTGGAATTCCCTAAGAAACTGATTAAACATATTGAACTGATTGATCAGAACCCTATCGGAAAATCTTCCCGTTCCAATCCCGTTACGTATCTGAAGGCGTACGATGATATCAGAGATCTTTTTGCCAAACAGAAAGTATCAAAGATGATGGGTTATAAACCCAAGCATTTCTCTTTCAACGTAGACGGTGGAAGATGTGACGAATGTAAAGGAGAAGGAGTCATCAATGTTTCCATGCAGTTTATGGCAGATATAGAGCTGGAATGTGAAGTATGCAAAGGTACCCGTTTCAAAAGCGAGATCCTGGAGGTGAAATTCGATGAAAAAAGCATTTCCGATATTCTTCATATGACGGTAGACGAAGCTTTGGAATTCTTTAAAGATAATAACGAAGAAAAAATCGTTACCAAACTGAGACCGCTTCAGGAAGTGGGACTGGGTTATCTTCAGCTTGGGCAGAGCTCTTCTACCCTTTCCGGAGGTGAAGCACAGCGTGTAAAACTAGCCTCGTTCCTTGTGAAAGGCGTTACAACAGACAAAACTCTGTTTATTTTTGACGAACCTTCCACAGGACTTCATTTCCACGATATCCAGAAGCTGTTGAAATCTCTTCAGGCTTTGATTGATCTGGGACATTCCGTGATTGTTATAGAACACCAGCCGGATATTATCAAATGTGCAGATTATATTATCGACATTGGCCCCGAAGCCGGAAAATATGGTGGAGAAGTTGTTTTTGCAGGCACGCCGGAAGATCTCACAAAAAGCAAAAAATCACATACCGCAAAATACATCGCAGAAAAACTTGAAAACTAAATATAAATAGAGAGCCGTTGAGCTCTCTATTTTTTGTTGAAAATCTAAGGTGTGGAAACCTTAAACCTGTAATTCATTCCTTTACGTTATAAAGAAAGGGGCTTTGCCGGATATACCTTCTGTCATCGATCTGGGAAACCAGAAATTCCGAAAGGTCCGCCGCACTGATCTCTTCTCCTTTGCAATCCGTGAGATCAGCTTCTGTTTTGAATTGCGCGGAAGTTGGGATAATGAGTGGAAGCCTTACGAGAGTCCAATCTAAATGACTGTTTACCAGAAGCTCATATTCATCCTGTTTGTCTTTTGTAATTTCCGGATAGTTTTGATACATCCATTCTGTTGCAGACCTTACCCGATCATTCTTTTGATCAAAAGGCGTATCCACATTCAGCCCTGTGGTGGAAATATACCTTTTAATTTTATGGAAATTCATAGCCCGGATCACATTCCCGGTAGCAGCCGTGAAAACAGATGTCTCTCCGGCAGGCTGTCCAATTTTATTAATAACAGCCTGGCAGTCTTTCACAAGATAATTCACAGCATCAAAATCTCTTGCATCACCTTTTATCTTTTCAATTAAAGGATCTTCATCATTAAAATTTTCAGGGGTTCTAAGCAGCAACTTCATAGAATACCCTTTTTTAAGGAGCTGCTGAACAAGATAATTTCCGGATTTCCCGGTTCCGCCTATTACGGCAATAGTATTTGTTTTCATTATAATCTCTTTTTGTTTATAAAACCTGACAACCATCACAAATGACAAAGAATTCATCCGATACGGCTGTCTGTTTCTTCATATTAAATCATGGGAAAATAGGGTTCAGAAATTTTGAACCTCGGGGATGCCAGATCATTTAGAAACCAATCTGACTGGTGGATTATATTGATAAAGAGATGTTAATGACTCAAATATAGGTATTAAATCTGAATTCGGGTCAGGAAATTTAATAAGTTGCCAACAAAAGCCAGAGGTGAATAATGGCTGCTCTCCTCTTCGGCCTTGTTAGCCTTGTCAAGGTTTTGAACCTTGACAAGGCTAATTTTATAGCAAACAAAAATTAAGAAATGCTTTACAAGCTCAGAGATAATTACAAGAAAGTTCTACTTTTTATTTAAGCCACAAACCTATAGCAGTCAATTATTTAGTTTAAATTTTAATGACAAACAATCGATATTATGAATATTTTATTACAAATTTTTTAAAATTCATTATAAACTAAAAATATACCTTGTAATAGCCTTTCAACAGGTATCTTCCAACAGAAAAAAGTTTTAAAAAATTAAATTTCACCAAATTATATCTTGTAAACGATTATCTATTTAAAAATAACTCTAATAAATATTATATGGAATGAATATTATTTAAATAATTGAATTTTAATTCAATACATTCAAATAAAAACTCAAAATAAGAACAAATGAAACCAATACCTTTGTCTTTATAACACTTTTTTTAACAGTAAATTAAAGATGAAAACACTAATTATTTCGGCATTGATATTAGGCATCAGTGCAAGTGCTCAAGTGGGTATTAATACTACCACTCCTGACCCAAGTGCAGTACTGGACATTAAGCATTCTAATAAAGGACTTCTGATTCCAAGAGTAAGCCTGAAGGACAATCTGGATATCACCACAATACCTTCCCCGGCCAACGGCCTGATTGTTTATAATCTCACTACTTCTACAGGAACCAGCAACAGAGTGATGGCCAATAATTTTTATACCTTTTCATCCTCCACCAATTCATGGAATTTACTCGTAACAGACACTGTACTGAATACAGCCATTGAGGGACTTGGTGTTCCCCAGCTTGAAGTTGTGGCCAATGTTTCCACTACGGGAAATGACACGTCCTATGTTGGAAGCGATCTGGGAGCTAATATCAGAAAGATATTTTTTACTAATGAAGTTTTCGACAGAAACAGCTCTTATGATCCCACCATTTCGGAATTCAAAGCCCCTAAAAATGGGTATTATCAGATAGATGCTTCTATTCTTCTGAAGAGTTATCAGGCTCAAAATACAACCAACATTGTACGTTTAGGCGTAAGTAATCCCTACTCTACGTTTACCTATAACGGGAATGCAACATTTGCGTTTCTCAATCAGCCTTTAAACGCAGTCACAGATGATCAGCAGCCATTAACACTGAAAGTCTCCGGCGTTATTTATATGAATAAAGACCAAAAAATATGTTTTCTTACCCGGTATATTACCCCGGGCACTACGGCTGGAGATAATATTTATTCTATGTCCACAGAAAGTCTGGGATACAACAGAACTCAGGCTAATAATATTACCATTGTTTATCTACCAATTAATTAAGACGATGAAAATATACAGCTTACTTGCCCTCTTTCTGGGAGTTTTTCATTATTCCCAGGTAGGTATCAATGCCAACCCACGTCCGGATAACAGTGCTGCACTTGACGTTCAGGCTACCAACAAAGGACTTTTGATCCCAAGAGTTTCTTTATCCGGAGCTACTGATATTACCACCATCAATAATCCGGCAAACGGACTTCTGGTATTCAATTTAAGTGATGCAGACAACGGAACTCCGCTCAACACAAGCGATGATGTCATCAAAAACAGACTCTACTCTTTCAGCAACGGGAGATGGAATATTTTTGTGAATGCCGATGAAATGAATACGAAAATCAATAATATTCTTTTGAACAGACTGGTTGCCCTGATTAATATGAAATCCTCAGGAAACGATCTGACTTTTGTGAGCGGTGATCTAGGCAATAATATCAGAAGATTTATATTTGATAATAAGGTGGCGGACAAATCCAATACTTTCGATACTTCGACAGGTGAATTTACGGCGCCTTTTACCGGTTACTACCTGGTGAATATGAACATTCTTCTAAAACCATGGGCCAATAATTTTGATCCGGCCAACAATATTAAAAACCCCATCCGTTTGGGTCTGGCAAAGCCATACACCGGAACATTTCCTGCAAGCGGACTCACAGATTCTATTTTCTACAGTGTTTATGAGACTCTGGATTCAGCCAGAGGAAGTAATTTCATTACGTATTTAAACATGAAAAGCATTATTTTTATGCAGGCCAATCAAAAAACAGTTCCTCTCGTAAAATATATTACCCCGGGAACCACAGGAAATCAATATAATCTGAATACGGAGGCCAATAACTATAACAGGGTACTTACCAACACCATTTCTATTATTTATCTGCCAACTGCATTATAATAGCATTTTTCTCCTGTTCATGGGCAAAAGAAGGAGAAATAAGAAGTTTTGAAAATGTAATTTTGGTACTTATCCACAAAAAAATGTGGATAACTTGTGAATTTTAACATTAAATTCATATTTCGTATTAAAAATATTGCTACATTTACTATGTAATACAACTGAAATGAAATCTTTTTTTGCTTTTTTCAGCTTTGAAATTGCAATTAAATTTGAAATAAAAATTTAAGCACAGCATTGTCGGCTGTGCTTTTTTAATTGTTGTCTAATTAAAAAAATGAGATGTTTTATCTACTGGATCCGCTTCTAAAGAGCGGGTCCTTTCTTTTATTGTATTGTTAGATAGATCTGGTGGTGGATTTATATAAAAAGAAGCCGGATTTATTTCAAACTATTCTTGGCAAGGTTTGAAACACACAATATTAGTCAAGAGAAAATAAAAAAAAACCATGTCAAGGTTCAAAATCTTGACATGGATATTCCCTTCTTCCAACTTTAACTACTACACAATATAACTTAGGAAGAATCTATGAAATTGGCTTCATCTTTACTTCTTTTAAATTATCCATTTAGACAAACAAATCCTTTATTAAAAATGATAAACCTTCTGTCACAATAAAATGGGTGATCATGGCTCATCTTTACTCCCTTTCCCATTTTTTTAAAGATCCGTTTTGATTGAGCTCGATGGAATAACGCTCCCTGCTCCCATTTACACTTGTTGGAAACCATCGCACGGAGTTATTCCATACGGATATATATAGACTGGTTATAGGTTTTGCACCTTCTATCAAAATTATTTTTTCCTGATAGACTGATGCAGCTTTTGCTACGTTGGTGAAACTTATTCTTTCCAAAGGGATCAGACGGTCCTGAATATGGTCTTTAACGGATATCTGCTCTGGTTCAGGCTCCGACCATTTCCCGTTACGGTATTCATAATTATCAATATATTCCGGATTCACAGGATGCTGAAGCATGGTACGAATCCTGCCATCATTATAAAAATGAATGGTAGAATAGATTTTGATCTCTTTCCCCGTATACTGAGGAAGCTTCCTTAATGCTTCCTCAGCGCTTTTCAGCTTTTCTTCATTTGTTAAAAAGTCTGTGTTTTTACCTTCTGTATCTTTCTGAATGTGGGTTTGGGAATGCCTCTCTATCACGGTTGTAACCAAATGTTCCACTTCCTGAATCTGTTTTTCCACCGCGGCATCGTATGGGCTTTCGCCAGTAAATGGAACAGGTTCATTTTTCAATTGTGCAAGGGTATCTGATTGAGGTTCAAAGGTGTCTTTAATACTCTTTGAAACCTGTTCGCAACCTGATAACAGAAGACTCCCGGTTATTATAATGAGTGATTTTTTCATGGTGTTCAGGTAATTTCTTCCAAATCTTCTGCAAAAGCAATACGGCCCGGATCTTCTTTTAAGTAAAAGACATCAATAGTCTGCCGTTTTACACTGCTCAGGTCAAGAAGGTTCACAATCTTTTTTATTTCAGATCTCCGGATCTGGTTCTGTTCATCCTCATATTCCAGTTTGAACAAAATCATAGGTTGCTCGTTGATATAAGTTCCGGTCTGGTCTGCACTGATCAACCGTGCTGTGGTTCTTATTCCCTTTAACTTAATCAGTTCCGCCTCTCCCTTTCTGCCATTGAAAATCCTGTTCAGAAAGTAAGAGAAAATGCCTCTGTAAAACAGTAATATAGCCGGACACAAAATTAAAGGATGCCACCAGGCAATAAACCTCCAGCCCATTCCATTATTTTCAGTCTGATAAGAGTAGATATAATACCCTGTGACTAATCCTGTAACTGTAAGCCAGCCAAGACTGATAAGCATAATCGTCAAAATATTGATCCCAGCTTCGCTTCCTGCCGGAATAAGATAAGGCGTCCTTTTCGCATTGTTATCAATCCGTATTTCAATACTTTTCCCTTTCTCAAAACGGTTCTGTTGTGGCTTCGCATCATTAACCACTATTTTCTGTTTAATTTCGGTATTCACCAGATTTTTAAACAGAAGCTTCAGTTCATAGCTATTGTATTGGCTTCCGGGCCTGGATACTTTTACCGCTTCCAGAATTTCAGCCTTCCTGGGAATTCCATGCTTGACCAGATGAGCTACATTTCTTTTGGCGACAAAATTCACAATGATCCATTTATAAAACCAGCCGCCCAAAACAATAATCCACAACAGAATAGAAACGGCTAAAATCCCCACTGCCAACCAGGGATTGACATTAGTAAGAACAGGCGGTTCAGAGCTTTTGATACTATAATACAGAATCATAGGAAACGGTATCGCAAAAAAAAGCATATAGAGTATCCAGAATATCCCGAGGGCATGTTTCATATTTTGCTTTTTTAATAATGATTAATCGGCTCTGAGAAATTCAGTATTAATAATCTTTGTCTTTCTCTACAGGAATCTTCATCTATTTCCCATCCAAATTCATGATGTCACTTACTTCATTGATGGCATTCTGAACTTTTTTCGATCCAAAAAGCCCTACTATAATCGGAACTCTTTTTTCTTTACCTCCTTTATTGAATATAAAAAAAGCGGTACTGTCCATCGTGATAAAGAGATATTTTGCGACAAGCACATAAAACTGTTCAAATTCATCAAACCGGTACTCCGCTTCACTGTTCAGTATATTATTTTTATGGATAATGGTTTTCGTTTTGGGGTCAATTACCAGTTTTTTGGTTGTTTTTAATAGATTGACCAGGGCAAAGAATACAAATAATACAGCACCCCAAACCCCAATCTTCTTTTCAGGAGGAATAATAAAATACAAAGCGGCCGCAATAATAAGACATCCAATAAACCGGATCATGGCAGCGGGTATATTATTTTTTAAATGAAACCGACCATTTTCTTCCGTAAAATACCTGTAATTCATTATCTTAATTCTTTAATCAAATCGATCAACCTATAAAAGCAAATTGATTTTCAAACATTTTCCCGAATACCGGAACGGGTTTTTCAGCGCCATTGGCCGCATTGATCATACCCAAAACCCAGAATATCAGGATCAGAAGTCCTAAAATCCCTAAAAAAGAAAGCGCCGGAACAGCCGTAGCCAAAATTCTCATGATGATATTGAAAATAATACTCACAATCATCAGCCCCAACGACTGTTTCAAATGATACTTCAGCAGAGAATCTGCCTGATCTTTTCCTGAAAAATAAGCAAACAGCCAGCCTATCGGAGTGATGTAGGAAATGACTGATAAAGTTTTGTTATTCATAATTTGGTTCCTAAAATTATTCTGCACTATTGCTGTTACAAATATTTGGACAAAACCCGGATTATCCAAAATCTGTTGCGCTACAAACTATCTACATTGCTTAGAAACTGCATCTACAATATGTCTACACAAATCAATTACAATTGATTATCAACAAATTACAATCACATTCAATTTGTTTATTTATTCACCGCCATAATTTCGTTCAACAATTTGTTTTAATTTAGATCTATGAAATCTGCATTGCATCACTTCTTTATCTATATGTTCCTCTGCGTCGGTTTAAGTTGTCCGGCCCAAAGTCTTTATATCGACAGTCTGAGACAGACCATTGCCGGTAAAGGAGTTCAGGAAAAATCTAAACCAGCTTTACTGTGTCAGCTTGCGGAAGCTTACAGAATCAACAGGGATTACACTGCAGCAGAAAAAAGTGCCAGACACGGCGCCCGCATTGCTATTCATTATAAAAACTATACGGAAGCTGCTAAAGCCTATACCCTCATCACCGTTATAAAAGGTAATAATCAGCAGCTTGCCACTATAAAACAGGTAAGTGATTCTGCGCTGATCCTTGCACAACAGTCCGGAAATCCGGTTGCTATGGCTTACGGATATTATGCCCAGGCGTTTTTATACAAAACGGTAGAGAATCAGGAAAAGAGGATACATTTTTGCCAGTTAGGACTAAAACAGCTGGAAAAATCATCTGATCCTTATATTGCATCTAAATTATATTATCAGCTTTATGCGGCCCATTCAGACTGGAATAATACAGCAGAAGTGAGCAAATATGCCCGTAAAGCAACCGAAAATGCATTAAAAACAAAAGATTATAACCTTTTAAGCACTTCTTATGCGGCCTTATCCGTTGCCCATGAATACAATTACAATGCTTCTAAAGAGAAGCCGGAGCTCGACAGTGTTCTTTTTTATCTGCACAAAGCTGAAGATCTTTACAGCCAGCATCCCAGACAGGTTTCAAAATATACACACGCCATTACCTGTGTGAATATAGCAAACACCTATTTAAAGTATTTTCCGCCAAACGATCAGGAAGCAGAAGCAAAAGCCGTGTATTATGCAAAATCGGCAGCCAATCTCCTTAAAGATGTTCCAAATACTCAGGAAGTGACCGCCAGCAGTTTGGGAATATTAAGTGAACTGGCCTCACGGAAAGGAAACACGGCTTTGGCTGAAACTTATCTGCTGGAAGCTTATCACCTCATGAAAACCGGAGAGCATCCTTATTATTATACTTTAATCAATGTGGTTCAGGCTCTGTCTGTTCTTTATAAGCAACAGGGAGATTTTAAAAAAGCCCTAGCCTTTCAGGAGGAAGTCACCCAATACAGCAACAAAAACTTCAATGAGAAACAGGCTCTGAATGCGCAAAAGCTTGAAATACAGTTTGAAACCGAAAAGAAAAACAACGAGGTACAAATGTTGAAGGAAAGGGAATCCAGCCGTAAAATGCAGACTTATTTATATGCCTGTATTGCAATAGCTTCTTTGTTAGGACTTCTTTTTATGTTCCGTTCTTATCATTTTAAACTCCGTCTTTCTTTGCAACGTGAAAAGCAGCTTCAATTGGAAAACCATGAATCTGAAATGCAGATTAAACTTGAAAAAGAAGAAAAAGCCAGATTAAAAGCAGAACAGCAGCTTCTGGAAGCACAGCAGCAGCAGTTGCAGAAAGAAGCTATGGCCAATGCCCTTCAACTGGAACATAAAAACCGGGTTCTTCATACCATAAAGGACAGGCTTGGAGATGACAATTCTCTGAACATGCAGAAAATTGTGAAGGAAGAAATTGTCCTGGATAACGATTTTGAAGAAGCCAAATTACAGATACAGCAGATTCATCCTGAGTTTTTCAATCTTCTTACTGAAAAAGCTCTGAAAAAGCTAAGTCTTCTGGATATGAAGCTTTGCGCCTATCTTTATCTAAAAATGGATACACGGCAGATCTCCCAGCTGATGCATATAGAACCTAAAAGTGTCAGGATGAGCCGCTACAGAATCAAACAGAAATTAGGACTGGATAAAGAGGTGGATCTGAATGCTTTCTTGCATCAACTCGGTAGCTAGATCATTGCAGGCTGTGTAATAACATCTTATTTTAAAAGATCTGTGAGCCATAAATAAATATCGGCTTCATTAGGAATATTGAGTTTTTTTCTGAGGCGGTATTTTTTGGTCTGCACGGTTCTTACCGAAATAAAGGTATAAGCTGCGATATCTTTTGTAGAAAAGTTAAGATACAGGTAAGCACAAAATCTGATTTCGGAACTTTTAAGATCAGCAACCTCGAGCAGCTTTTCCGAGAAGCCCGGGCAATAATCATTAAAACGGGTTAAAAATTCGGGGTTGTTTTCTTTGGCCATCATAATGACCTGTTCAAAAAGATCATTATCCTGTACAACAGGAGCATCGGTTGGGATTATGTTCTTATCCCTACTTTTCCGGATATACAAAAGATAAACCAGTACAAAGCCCAGAAGGAGCCCTGTGCATAAATAGATCAGTGTGTTCCTTTCCCTTGTTTTGTTACTGTCTTCTTCCAGCTTCTTTTTATCGAGGATATCCCGCTGGGCTTTATTTTGGTTTTCATTAAAGTTTTGCAATGTCAGTAACTGTCTGGAGTAATAATCTGCGCTGTCTTTCCCGCCTGTTTGCTCGTATAAATTCATCAGATCCGTGATGACCGCTTTCTGAAAGTTTTCACTTTTATAATCATTGACGGCTATATTTTTACAGATCCATAAGTTTTGTTTGGCTTTGGTATAATCTTTTACTTTAACGTAATATTTGGCGGCAAATAAAGAAGCAACATACTGAAGTCCAATATCATTCACCTTCTTCGCATCACGCAGCGATTCTTCAATATAAATCCGGGCTGAATCTATTTTCCCTGAATCCAGGTACATTCCGGCAAGATAAGAAGTGGGTTTGTAGCTGTTGCTTATTTTATTTTTGTTTTTTCTGCTGCTGAGCCCTTCTGTCCTTCTGTATTCTTTTGCTTTCAGATAAGCATTTTTATAGGCTTTCAGTGCTTTATCCTGTTCATTCATTTCATTATAGAGCCCTGCATACTGCCAGTCGAGCAGATATTCAAAATAGGCATTTCCTTTTGCCCTGTTTGCCACTTCATCTAATAATTTAAGCGCTGTAATTCTTTCTCCTAATTTTTGATTGAGTACAGACCGAAGGGTATGAAAATAAAAAACGGCTTCAAAATCTGTCTCAGGATTCATGAGATTTTTCTTTTCAATGAGATCCGTATAATAAAACGCTTTTTTGATATCATTATTTTTGTTGTAAATATTCGCGATTTTAAGATACCCAAACGTTTCGCAATCCCGATAACCGTATTGATGGCATATAGAAATAAGACTGTCAATTTTTTTTATTTCCGCTTCACCTGCGGTAGAAAACCCGATGTCAAAAATCACATTTTTCAAATTTTCTTCACTTGTCTGCTGAGCACAAATAGGACAAGAAAGTGAAAAGAGGAATAAACAAAAAAGTATTTTTTTAGCCATATTATTTTTTAGTGTTCTCAAATAAGTTGTCCGGGTATTATTTATTACATCATCAGAAAAAGATACCTACGACTTACATACTACATTTTATTGATCAGCCTTTTACAGCCCTTATTGTAAAGAAAATAATGATTAATTTCGGAGAGCATTAAAAACGATAACCACCCGGGAACATCAATTCTATATCTTGATCTGAACGATGAATACGTTGCAATATTAATGATATTTCACTGTTTTTTATATGACTTTTAACATAAATATTAACTTTATCAATTAAATAATTATTTTTTATGAAACAAAACTACCCTTTATTGATGCAGCATTCTGCTTTGTCATTTTTTTTAGAATTCGAGAATATTTCCTACATCAAAAAGGAAAAAAACCTGAGTATTTCATACTAATTATCAAGATCCTGCGGATTTGTCTTTTTCATTCCGCAGGTTTTTAATCTATTTAAACAATTAATCTTTATGAACAGTATGATTAAAAATATTCTCGCCTTCGTCCTGATCAATTTTTGTACACTCATTTTTGCTCAGGCAGATCAGGTTTTATTTATTGGAAACAGTATGACGTACTTCAACGACATGCCTGTGCTTTTCAAAGATCTTGCCGCTACCAAAGGAAAAAATGTGGAGGTAACATCCCACACCGTAGGAGGTGCCGGATTTGTAAATCATGTGAACGACAATGCGCTGTACCAGACCATACGGTCTAAAAATTACAAATACGTTGTCATGCAGCCGGGAACGGCGGAATCTGCGGGTCATTCTTTTCCCGTTTCCGTAACGGCAGAAAGAGGACGAAAGCTGAGAGACTCTATCAGGAAATACAGTCCGTGCTCAAAAATCTTTCTCTATGAAATTCCGTACGGTGTTCCTTCTCAGAATGACTATGCCACTTATTTCAATCTTCAGAGGACCATTAAAGATTCTATTACGAAAATGTCTACACTGATGCAGGTTGAAATGGTTCCTGCCGGAGAGTCTGCAAGAGCTCACTATACAGCCACTCAGGATCTGGCATTACACAGCAGTTACAACGATGTTCATCCCGGTCCGCAGGGCAGTTATCTTGTAGCAGCATCCGTATACACGGCTCTTTTTCAGGACAGGATTTTTCCGTCTACTTTCTACAGCGGAATGACACAGGTTAAAGCTGAATATTACCAGCAGCTGGCAGACGGCACATTTTTCAGCAATCCGGCCCAATGGAACTCCAATGTATTTCATCTGCACGCAGGTTTCTCAGCGGGCGGCAATGGTCAGAATGTTACGTTTTCCAATCTGTCAACGAATTATGATACAGTGTTGTGGACTTTCGGAGATGGAACGACATCCACTTCAGTGAGCCCGAACCATGTTTACGGAGCTGCAGGAACCTATACCGTAACTCTTACGGCAACCAAAAACTCCTGCTCGGAAACCATTAGCAAAACGATAAACACCGGTCAGCTGGCTGTTTCCGAAAGTGCTTTGCAGAGCTTCCGGTTTTATCCTAACCCTGTTTCCGAAACAGGTTATTTAAAAACCGATAAGTTCATTAAGGAAATTGAGATTTACACCATAGACGGCAGAAAAATACAGGCCATACGCTATGCTAAAGTTCGTGATGCAAAAATTGATTTTTCAGCTTATGCCAAAGGAATTTATATTCTCCATATACATTTTGAAGATAACGGATCCGAAAAGCTTAAAATCACAAAAGACTAAGAAAAAAGCGTTCAGCTTCACCTAAAATTAAAGGGCTTTGATGATTCAAAGTCCTTTTTTATTTAAATTTATTAGTATTTTTATTCTGTTCAATGGCCTCATAGTTCAACGGATAGAATAGAAGTTTCCTAAACTTTAGATCCAGGTTCGATTCCTGGTGAGGCTGCATCTCCTTTTATTAATAACACTTACAGGTATTACACACTCAGTTTTAAAGAAAGCCATCTACAAAAGATAGCTACATCAAAAATTATCTTTCTTTAACAAGATAATTGGTGTATTCCTGTTATTTTTTCAAAATAATGTTCTATTTAGCTTCTATGCCTTTCGAAGTTATTGCAGAGCCCGCTGATGCAATAACCACACAGGCTACGGCAATACATTCGGTAACTGATAAATATTCCTGTAAAAATACGAAAGCAGCTAAAGAGGCCATTGCAGGCTCAAGGCTCATTAAAATACTAAAAGTTCGTGCTGGTAATTGTTTAAGAGCATTTATTTCCAGCGTAAAAGGAATAGCACTGGAAAGCAGAGCGAGTGCCGCTCCTAAACCGATCAAATGTGGGTTGAGGCTAGCAAGCCGTCCATCAAAAATCCCAAACGGCAGTATAAAGATTGTTGCAATGAGCATCCCAATAGTAACCGCATCAACACCTTTCATTATTTTAGATATTCTTCCTCCAAGAACAATATATGCCGCCCAAAAACCACCAGCGAGCAGGGCTAATAAAACGCCAACTACGTTTAATCCATTACTCGACCATGGTGCGATTAATGCAATACCCACGACTGCTAAAATGATCCATACAAAATCTGTCATTTTTTTTGAGCTGAAAATTGCCAGAACCAAAGGTCCTACAAATTCTAAAGTCACCCCCAGCCCAATTGGAATACGCTCAATAGCCATGTAAAAAATTAAATTCATTGCACCTAACGATAACCCATAAAGTGTTACATATTTCCATTGTTTCGCATTGAGTTTGGATAGGTTAGGACGGAAAACAATCCATAAGATAACCGCAGACAGCCCAATCCTTAAAGTAGCAGTAGCCGCTGCTCCAATTTCAGGGAAAAGTCCCTTCGCAATTGCTGCGCCACATTGCACACTGATAATAGATAATAATACGGCCGGAATCGGTGGAAGATGAAACTTAGTCTTCATTAGTATGATTTGAATTGCAATATTACAGCTTTTGATTTGTTCTATTTACATTGTGTGAATTCAATTCATCAGTACATCTAATATAAAAAATACAAAAACTTATCGAAGTAAAACCATACTTTACTCTGTAACTACCTTTATTTTCCAATCTGTCATAAAAAAAAAATTTGTTTTATTAATTTTTATCGAATCTTAATGCAACAAGTTAGGTTAAATAAATTCTTTCATATACTGTAATTAACTAATCAAATTATTTAATTTAAACATATAGTAAAAAATTATACAAAACAGGCATTTATAACATCAAAATAAGTTTAATTCAAATTCCATATATGCATTAATTATTTACTTAATACAGTAAAATCCACTATTAAAACTTAATTAATTTTGTATATTTACAAAATTATCAACACAAATGAGAATTAAAGATAAACCGCCAATTCATGTCAGCCGAAAAGTCCAAATGATGAATTGTAATTCGTAAGATTTATCTGATTTTCTCTTTTTCACACACCTATCCTGTTAAAAGTCTTTAATAAAAAATATTATGAAAAAAAAACTATTATTTTGCTTGTCATTGCTTGCTGCCACATTGGTGTATGCCCAAAATGACAATTGTTCAGGAGCAACATCTCTGACTGTTGGTACAGATTTTACATCAGGAGCTACCACTTCTACGAATGCGGGAGCTTCCGATGATGGGGATGTTCCGTCCTGTAATTCAGATGCCGTAGAAAATGTCTGGTTTAGCGTAGTCGTTCCGGCGAGCGGAAATATTACGATAGAAACCAGAGAAGTTTCAGGATCTTCTTTTGATGATTCAACACTTACCGCTTACACCGGATCCTGTGGATCTTTAACAGAAATTGACTGTGATGATGACGGCGGTGAGGGACTTTTTTCAAAGCTTTCCTTAACCGGGCAGACGCCGGGATCCACCATCTATCTGAGCGTATGGAAATATGATTCCAGTACAGGTAACGGAGATTTTGAGATTTCAGCCTATCAGGTATTACCTCCGGCTAATGATAATTGTTCAGCTGCAGTCCCATTAACAGTAGGAACAAATTTCACTTCCGGAATGATCACTTCAAACAATACCGGAGCGACTACTGACGGTACAGCACCTTCATGTAATTCGGATGCCGAAGAGAATGTATGGTTTAGTGTAGTGGTACCACAAAGCGGAAATATTACGATAGAAACCAGAGAAGCTGCCAACTCTTCCTTTAGTGATTCATCACTTACCGTATATAGCGGGACATGTGGCTCTCTAACAGAAGTTGGATGTGATGATGACGGTGGCAACGGGGCTTTCTCATTGGTTTCATTAACGGGACAGACCCCGGGAACTACATTATACGTAAGTGTATGGAAGTACAGCTCTTCCACAAGCAACGGAGAATTCCAGATTTCAGCTTATGAGTCTACTCCTCTGGCTAATGATAACTGCTCAACTGCAATACCATTAACATCGGGAACAGACTTTACTTCCGGAATGATCACATCGGACAATAGCGGAGCTACTGCTGACGGTACAGCACCTTCATGTAATTCGGGTGCTACAGGAAATGTATGGTTTAGTGTAGTGGTACCGCAAAGCGGAAAAGTTAAGATAGAAACCAAAGAAGCCGCCAACTCTTCATTTAGTGATTCCTCAATTACTGTATATAGCGGAACATGTGGTTCTTTAACAGAAATTGGATGTGATGATGACGGTGGTGACGGAAACTTCTCATTGGTTTCATTAACAGGACAAACCCCAGGAGCAACATTATATGTAAGTGTATGGAAGTACAGCTCGTCCACAAGCAACGGAGAATTCCAGATTTCTGCTTATGACAATTCTACTCTGTCTACCAACGAAGTAGCCGGCAACAGTAAAAAAATCAGTGTATCTCCAAATCCTTTCAATGATGTGGTTACGATTTCTGATGTATCTGATGTAAAATCAGTAAGTATCATCAATCCTTCAGGAAGATTGGTTAAAGTGATTGAAAAACCATCTGCATCGCTTTATCTGGGTGATTTACAGACTGGAGTTTACTTTATTTCTTTAAAAATGAATGACGGCACTACCAAAACGTTGAAAGCCATCAAAAAATAATTAATTGTAGTATAATCCTATAAAAAAGGCTGCCGAATGGCAGCCTTTTGTTATTTAATTTCTATTTCAGATTGATTAGATGGTATATCAGTTAAATGACTGTCTGTAACTTAAAGGTGTTTTATCAGTCTTCTTTTTAAACAGTTTATTAAAAGACTGAGGATGTTCAAAACCTAAAGCATAAGCGACTTCCGATACTGAAAAATTTGTCCCTGCAAGATATTCTTTTGCTTTTTCAATCAGTTTTTCGTGAATATGCTGCTGTGCATTCTGACCGGTAAGATTCCGGAGCATATCACTTAAATAATGAGGGGAAAGATGAAGTTCGGAAGCCAGAAATTCCACGGTGGGAATTCCGCTTTTTAAAGTCTGTTCGTTATTAAAATAGTTGTCCAGTATGGTCTCCATATTAGAAAGCAAATCACTGTTAACTGCTTTTCTGGTGATAAACTGTCTTTTGTAGAAACGGTTGCTGTAATTCAGCAAAACTTCAATATAGGAAATAATAACATCCTGACTTACCTCATCAATAGCGGTATGCAATTCACTCTTTATATTGTCCAGCAATCCTGTAATTATTGTTTTTTCCTGATCAGACAGATGCAGGGCTTCATTGGTATCATAAGAGAAGAAACCAAATTTCTTAATATTCTTCGCCAGAGGATAAGTCCGCATAAAATCGGGGTGTATCAGTAAAGTATATCCACAATATTCTGCCTCCACATCCGCGGAAAGGATCTGCCCGGGCGAAGTAAACATCATTCCTCCTTCATTAAAATCATAATACCCTTGCCCATACCCCATTTTCCCGTGCTCTGAAAACTTATAGGAAATTTTATAGAAATTCATCAGAAAACTTTTTCTAAACATTTCCTTATCTACCTTCATTTTGGTAATATCTATCAGGCTGATCAGCGGATGAAGGGGCTTAGGAAGTTTCAGCAGGTCGTGAAACTCCGATATGGATGAAAATTTCAGTGGTGTATTATCTTTCTTTTCCATACTATAAATGTATTAAATATTCAGCTTAAAAGACAGCATAAAGAAATAGATTTATACTGCCTTATTATTTTAGAATTCTTACATGAACTGTTTTCCAAACTGTTCTCTGAACAACTCATCTCCCTGCTCAAGACGCTGTGCATATAGGGCTTTTGCATCTTCTCCGGCTACATATCTCAATTGCTTTTTACCATCTGTAGCGGCTTCATATACTACCTCAGCAATCTGCACAGGCTCGGAAGCAGTTTCCATCATACCCTCAAAACTGGAAAATAAAGAATCGGTCATTTCCTGATAGGCCGGAGTTGTGGCTGCATCTAAAGAACGGCTTACAAAATCGGTTTTAATTCCTCCGGGGGAAACTGTTTTCACATCAACTCCAAATGTGTTCAGCTCATAGGCCAGACTTTCGCTCCATCCTTCGAGGGCCCATTTGGTAGCGTGATATGTAGAGCCTAAAGGAAAAGCAATCAGCCCGCCAATAGAAGTTGTGGAAATAAACATCCCGCTTTTTTTCTCTCTGAAATGAGGAATAAATGCCTGCGTTACACGGATTACTCCAAGAAGGTTGGTATCCAGCTGCTTTAAAATCTGCTCATCCGTTAATGCTTCCAGAGGACCAATAAGACCGTAACCCGCATTATTGAACACTACATCCACAGGTCCTAATTCCAGTGATTTGTTAACAGTAGATTTAATTTGCTCAAGATTGGTCACATCCAGTGGAAGCAGTGTTACATTATCCAGCTTACCCAATTCTGTATCTCCTTCCGGATTTCTCATGGTAGCAATAACGTTCCATCCTTTGCTTTGAAATAATTGGGCAGTTGCTTTTCCTAATCCTGTTGAAGCGCCTGTTATAAAAATTGTTTTCATTTTTTTTCTGTATTTAAATTAACAGAACAAAGGTCTGCAATAGAAAAAAGGAAAGAGTTGCCAAAACGGATTAACGTGTAGCCAAAATGGATGACAGGTAACAGCGATATATAATTTTGAAAGTTACGAGGAACGGGGTCCGGGATTCGGGATTCGGGATGCGGGTTTGAGAGTTTCGGGAAGTGATGAATTATTTGAGAGGTATCTTGGAGTTGGAGGACTTTCACATTTCACTTGCGTAGGAAAATTGACTATTGACTTTTCTAAATCTCAGCCTTAGCGTGGAGATCTGGAAATCTTTCTGTCCCGAGCTTAGTTTAATTATTATTTTACCCGATATCTTTGGAACATGAAGAATATGAAGCCAGGCACAGGTTTGCAAAGAAATTGTGTTCCAGAAGTTCGCCCCATTTTTGAAGGTTTTGGATACTCATACTTTTTGAGCGGTACATTTCTTCAATGTCTGCTTCGGTGCATTGAAAAAAAGAACTGATGGCAGCGGAATCCAATTCAAGTTCAATCACTTTAAGCCGTATAAATTCACCGATGTGGATGATCATAAAGTCAAACTGCATAGATTAGAAATAGTTTATTAATTAGAAATGTATTGAATATAAGAATCTAAAAATGATCAGTTTTTCAGACTCTGTACAAATAAAATTATTTTGCTTCTATCCGTAGCCATCCAGTTTTTAATTTTTATAGTATACAGTAATGCTTGTCTTGTATTTTCGGGGTCAGAATACCTTCTGGATAAGCATAAAACAGAAAACTGGATTAGTCACCACATGTGGAAAAATTATTTCTTTGCAATACTAACCGAATCAAAAAGCAATGAATAAAATATTGTGTTCAGTATCCGTTTTATTTCTTTTCACATTTAATTCAGCCCAGGTAGGAATTAATACAATCTCACCTAAAAGTACCCTGCATATTATAGGGCAGGCCAGCGATATTAATACATTAGATGGAATTATCCCACCTTCTGTAACCGGAGACCAGCTCAAAGCAAAAACCTATACTTCATCACAGGACGGAGCTGTTCTGTATGTTACTCTTGCTGCAGCCAGTGCCAACAGAACCGGACAGACTTCCAATGTAGATTCTCCCGGCTATTATTATTTTTCAGGGACGGATAATGTATGGTACCGATTCCAAAATGCCACAAAAAACTGGATCTTTGACAATGCCTATGATGGTGCAGCAGCAGGTCCGGTAGACAGAATTGTTACCAGCAATACTACGATAAATAATGTAGATATCGGTTTATCTACCACCATTACCGTTCCCGCCAATTCTTCGGTAAAAGTTGTGGTTAATTATTCTACGCCTATCGGTATTCCTGTAATGGGAACTACTCCAGGGGGCTATATGGGAATACGGTTTTTAAAGAATGGAACAGAGGCCGATTTAGGCTCCAGAAAAGTAACTCTTTCTGCATTGAATGGTGGCGCAGGAGGTTTTATTATGTCTACTATAGGAGCCAGCTATATTGAGAATATTACCAATAATGGCCCTGCCTATACCATTACTTATTCGTTAAACGGATATATTGAAAAAAATGCAGGATCAGGAAGTACTACATTCAGGTTCAATATGTGGGATGCGGCGAATAATTTTAACTGGGGCCGGGGTTCAATTAATACCCAGGTTTACAGAAAGGCTTTATAAGCTTTACAACCCATTTATGACTATATTTTTTTAATAGCATAGTAGATTTAAGTTTTTAATCCCCGGTTTTCAGGATCCGGGGATGTTTATTTCAGGATGCTTTTATGGAGTATTTTCAACGCTTCTGTATTCTTCTTTTTATTCTGCTTAAAGACTGAGGTTGTATCCCTAAATAACTGGCTATATGTTTTTGAGACATCAACTGAAATATTTTTGGATTTTCTAGTAATAACTGATGATAGCGCTGCTCAGGAGACCTGCATAGCAAGTTTTCTACCCGTCTTTTTGCATGAAGATAAACTACCTCTGCCATTTTTCTTCCGAATTCCTGCCAATAAGGATCTTTGCGATACAAATCTTGGAGATGGTTTTTGTGCAGAAGAAACACTTCAGAATCTTCGATGGCTTTAATATTTATTTTGGACTTTATCCCGAATAAAATGCTGTCATAATCAGTAATGAGACTGTGATCGAGGTGAAAATTCACATTAATATCAGCTTTACAGTCTTTGTTATAAAAGCTTCGCATCAGTCCACATTTCAGAAATCCTACATACCTGCAGTATTCCCCTTCTTTCAAAAAGAAATCATCTTTTTTAAAAGTCACTTTTTTCAGGTAGCTGCAGAGTTCTGTATAATGGGCTTCATCCACTAAAAACAGGGAACTGTATGCGGAATATTCTTCTGTAATGCTTTTCATACTGAATAAATTTCAATGCATTGTAAAAAGAGATTTATATTGATATTTTAAGTAAGTGGTGTGCTGTTGTTGCATATTTCTGATCAAAATTCAGGATGCAGATTTTCTCTGTCTGTATCTTCTGTTCCATTAACAGAGTAAAAAAGCTTCCCAGAAGATATCTCCGGGCAATAAATACGTGAAATAAAAAGAGGTCCTGTTAAAAGTAATATCCCTGCTACGTTTTTCTCCATAACCAATAGGCTCATTATTTATTCAAGAATACCGGAATTTTTAATGATACAAAAAAAGCACTTTTGGGAATTTTTAGTATCATCCAGTTTTATTTTATTTTAAAATCCAGATTTCATCAGGAAAATCCTTTACATTGAAGCTGGTTTGACCAAAAACTAAAAACTGGACTAGGCCAAAGGTTTTTTTTTTATCTTTTTTTGTAAACGTAAATGAGTTTGATTCAATGTTGAAATCTATATTATCATAACAGGTCATTATTTATTTTAAGGAAAAAATTACAGGAAACGGGTAATTTTTATTCATTATCAGTTTACAGGATATCTTCTGACAGGCTGAATGGAAAATCAACTGATAAATACTGTTTTTCTGCTGTGATAAAACAAAGTGATTAGTTACCGTATTGTTTACATAAAAAATGAATATCAATGATTTTTGAATCAAAAAATATACACATGGGTTCATTAATTAAGCGGAGAATGGAGGAATCCGGAATACAAACCGGCCGTATCTGTAGCTTTTTTAAACAGACTGAAGCCGAAATCCAGCAAGTATATACCTCAAAGTCTTTAGATACAGATCTACTTCTGAAATGGTGCAAATTATTAGAATACGACTTCTTCAGGATCTATTCTCAGCACCTCATCCTGTATTCTCCTCCTACCAAACAAATACAAACCGGAACCACACTTCCCCAATTTCGGAAGAACATTTACACAAAAGAAATTATAGATTATATTCTGGACCTCATTCAAACGGGTGAAAAAACTAAAAAACAGGTGATGGAGGAGTACAAAATTCCCAAAACCACCCTTTATAAATGGCTCAGCAAATATGATAATTCATAACTATAAAAAATTTGTAACAGATGACAAACAACATACCGGATTATAGGAGACTCTATACAGATATCCTCCTAAAAAAAGGATTACATCATCATAAAGAGTGTCTGTTGATTCTTAAAAAAGAGAATTTATCCACACTTGATATCCTTTCACTCAATGATCTTATATTCAATACCAACTGTAAGGAAACTGAAGCTTTTAATCAGAAACACAAATCTTATAATGAAGATGCCATTGTAAAGATTCTGGAATACCAGCTCGTTAATAATTTAAACAACAGCCAGCTGGCTGCCCATTTCAAGCTTAGCAGAAATACTATTACGAAATGGAAAAAGCTCTACAAAAAGTAGCTTTTATCTTTTTACAAATATCCATTTAAAAAAGGAAACTGAGTGTTCAGCTTCCTTCGTTGTTAAATATAAATTGTTAATAAAAAATGTTTCTGTGAAGATATGAGACAGATTTAAAAATAATCCGCCAATATTTTTATCGCTTCTTCCAGGTTCGCTTCGGATACAGACCCAAAACTGATCAGAAAACCTTCCCCTTCGTTCTTATAATAATCATAACCGATAATTGACCGGATTCCCCTGCTTATCAGTTCATCTTTTAAAAATATTTCAAAGTCATTCAGCATCGGTTTCAAGGGTATAATCCAATACCCAAGCCCCAGCTGGGGTTTTACATAGGTAATTTTCCCTTTGAGGTATTTATTTAAAAGCCCATCCAGAAAATCTCTTTTATTTTTATAATGCTGTACAGATTTCTTTACATGTTTGGTGTAAATGCCGTCTTTCATTAAATTAAACAAGGCCCGCTCCATAATCGGATCCCCGTTAATGTCTATAATCCTTCTGAGAGCAACCAGCTTTTTAATGAATATATGGCTGCTTGCCACATACCCTATCTTTAAAAACGGGCTTACAGATCTGCTGAAGGTACCCACATATACATAATTCTTTAATCTTTCATCGCTGCAAAGCGGCAAAAGTCTGTTTCCGGTATAGTTGAGATCAATACAGTAATCATCTTCTATCACATAAAAATTGTGGGCATTGGATAACTCAACGAGTTCTTTGCGTCTTGCCTCACTTAGTATAGCTGTAGTAGGAAACTGGGAATTGGGAGATACATAAACCGCTTTTATCTTCATTCCCATTTCTATGTATTTTTTGACATCTGAAATGATAATTCCGTCCGAATCTACCTCCGCATACAAAACGGTTGCTCCGGCATATCCAAATGCATCCCACGCAAGCCTGTAGCCGGGATGTTCTACAATAACACAGTCACCCGTTTTCAACAAGCACTGAGAAACGAGAAACAAAGCCATCTGGCTGCCTCTTGTAATGCATATATTATTTTCGTCTCCAATAATTCCTCTTTGATGATTCAGCATTTGAGATAATATCACTCTGAGTTTTTTATATCCGGCCGAATCTGTAAAAGTGTACAATTTCTGTTTCTGTATTTTTTTCAGAACCACTTTGTATTCCCGGATAATATCTTCCATAGGAGAGAAATTGGTATCCGGAAGCCCCTGATCGAATACAATTTTATTAATAAGAGAAGTATTTTTGAGACTTTCAGTAAACATTTGCCCTGTTTCCTGGCTCGGAAGATTATAAGAAACAAAGGTTCCTGTTCTTTGCTTGGAAGTTACCCACCCCTGATACTCCAGTTGGTTATAAGCTTCAATTACTGTATTTCTGTTGACTTGCAGCATATCTGCCAGTTTTCTGGTTCCGGGAAGAACATTTCCTTTTTTCAGTTTTCCGGAGTATACTGCATCAATAATGGTTTCAACAATCTGCTTATAAATGGGTAGATGAGAATATTTTTCATCAATTTCCAGATCAAGATTCCAAGGTCGTAACATTTTAAAATAAGCTGTTTAATTAAAATCTCTTTTTATTATTGCCGCTTTACAATGAAATTACGACAATGCCACAAGCATCGTTATTCAGATGAAAACATGATTACTCCGTTAAGCTTACTTTTTACAGGTAAATCAGGCTATTGGAACAGTACATCAGGAATTGCAACGACATATAATTGACCTTTAATCAAATAATTATGACTGTCAAAGAAAAAATATTTTAGTCTCTTTTTGGTAGGCCAGTTTTAAAATTTAATCTGATCCAGTTTTGAACAAAAAAGATTGAACAAAAATTAACAGGTAATGAAAAATGATTAGTGTTTGAAGAAAAACACAGTCCCAGTACTACTTTCAGAGCTTCTGTAATAAGCACTAAACGGATAAGTATTCCGGTTTTTAGACCTTCAAAAAAAAATTAATTTATTTATTTCCTGTTTTTAAAAAAAATACAAAACTGGATCATATAAAAAATAAGTAAAAGTAGTTTCTTTGGCAATAAATCACCAATAAATGAAAAATGCTTTAGAACCATTTAAAAACTAAATTTATGAAAAAAATGATTCTTTCCGTATTGGCAGTATCCCTGTCAGTTCTATCATGTCAGAATAATGACGAAACACTGGAAGTAGTCCCGGACAGCAGAACTTCAACTGCAGAACAGATGGCTTCAAAATCTAATTTCTTCCCTGCTGTAGGTATTGCCAATGAGCAATATGGAAAAATGGGGCCTTATGAAGTAAGCACCGATGCTGTTCTTGGAGAATGCGGAGGTTTGGGAGGAATAGTAATAGATATCCTGCAATCTATTAATATACTGGACAATACTATTCAATGTACTAATAATCTGCCTTACGGAAATGGCTTTCCCATTACCACATCCGTATACTATCCTTCCAATATTGCAAGTATTCCCGGCAAACTTCCGGTCGTTAATTTCGTAGGCGGTATACTTTCCAACGAGGGAAATTATGCACAAATGCTTAAACTGTGGGCCAGTCATGGATTTGTAGTGGTGGTTTCTTCGGATTTCATCAATTCAATGCCGGAAATGCATATTCTTGGTGCTTTCAAAGCTTCAAAAATGAATAAGGATACTCAATCTCCGCTGTACGGAAAAGTTGATATGTCTAAAATGATTATTGCCGGGCATTCAGCAGGAGGAGGAGCTTCCCTTCTCACGTCCAGTATTCCCGAAAGTGCTATGAAACTGATTGACCCGGATTTAAAAGTAGTGGGCTCTCTTCCTATAGAACCCGGACCTGCAGCCGTTAGTTTTACGGTAAAGGCACCTACTCTTATTTTAACCGGCAGGTTCGATATCGTTGTTATGCCGTGGTATACAAAGCTGCATCAGAGTCATCTTATCAACCAGTCTCCTGCCTGGGCGGCTACGGCTACTACGGCTACCCACTTCAGTCCCACTATGGAAATTTCTAAGAATGAATTTGCAGGAATAAGTGTTGCATGGTTGAAATATACAGGATATAACGATACAGACGCTAAAGCTTACTTTGTAGGACCTAATTATAAGCTTAAAAACGATTCACAGTTCCTTCAGGGTATTCATCCTTACAGAGTGGTGAGAAATCAGGTAGCCGATAATCTTCAGTAATATCGCTTTTAAAATAAAAAAAACAACAAATGTCTATTTATACACGGTAAAATAATAACCCATTTTACTCTTTTCCAAAAGTGAAGGCTCAGATCATAAATCTGAGCCTTTTTTATATAGATACAGGAGTCAATAAAAAAACTGTATTCATATAAAATCAAAAACTGGCCCATGCAAAACATTTCAGAATGCATTTTATTTGCTTCAACCAATCACTAGGTAATGGATAAAAAAGACAAAAACATCCAGCTTTACCTAACAATATCATTATAAAACAATTAAACTTATGAAAAAAATCATTATTCCTGTACTGGTAGCATCATTATGCTTACTATCCTGTCAAAACAATGACGAAATGCTGGATAGCCCACCCAACAACCCTATAATGGCAGAAAGCCAGAATGCTTCAAAATCTGTATTATTTCCTGCAACAGGCATAGCCAATGAGCAGTATGCCACAACGGGCCCATATCAGGTAACAACCACCGCTATGGTCGGAAAATGTGAAAATATCGGAGGAATCATTACAGATGTACTGAAATCAATTAATGTTCTGGATAATTCATTTAAATGCACTAACAATTTCCCTTACGGAAACAACGGCCTTCCTATCAATATGTCTGTTTATTATCCGGAAAACATTCAGAATCTAAGTAAGTTGCCTGTTGTCAATTTTGTAGGCGGCTTCACTTCCAATGACGGAAATTACTATGATATGGCTAAATTATGGGCCAGTCATGGTTTTGTAGTAATTGTTTCATCTAATTTTGTGAATGTAACGCCGGCTATGCATGTTTTTGCAGCAATTCACGCAGCAAAACTGAATAAGGACAGCCAGTCTCCTCTTTACGGAAAAATTGATTTATCTAAAATGATTGTATCCGGGCATTCAGCGGGAGGAGGCGCTTCATTCTGGGCAGCCAGTTTTCCCGAAAGTGCATTGCATCTTATTGATCCTGAACTAAAAGTGGTCGGTTCACTGCCGATACAGCCAAGCCCACTGGCATTAGGCGTTACCGTAAAAGCTCCTACCTTTATTTTAACCAGCGCCCTGGATTATATTGTGCCTGCATTTGTTCCACAGGTATGGTACGGACCTCAGACCCAGCATATTCCTGTATGGTCTGCAACGGCTACTACAGGAACCCACTTCAGCCCAACGATGGAAGTTCCTAAGAATGAATTTGCCGGAATTACCGTTGCCTGGCTGAAATATAAGGGGTACAACGATTCTGAAGCTAAAGCCTATTTTGAAGGTTCCAATTATAAACTAAAACAGGATAAGCAGTTTATCCAGGCCCCTTTCTTATATCAGGTAAAGAGAAATGGGGTTGCTGCCAATCTTCAATAATTTTGATTAAAGAATGGAATTTAAAAAAAACAAAGGCCCGGACAATCAGTCCGGGCCTTTTTATGTTAATGATGAAAAAATTCGACTATATAATCGTCAATCTTTTCTTCAACCTCTTAAAACTTATAAACAAATGCATTGATATTCATCCCTGCTCCTACAGATGCGAACAGCACGATCTGTCCTTCTTTTATCTCATGGGAAGGGAGCTCACCGTTAAGAATCATGGTAAGCAGAGACGGAATAGTAGCTACACTGCTGTTCCCCAGTTTACAGATAACCATAGGCATAATATTTTCCGGCATCGGAACATCATAGAGCTGATAGAAACGTTTTACAATAGCCTCATCCATTTTTTCGTTCGCCTGATGGATAATGATTTTATCGAGCTGGTCTATAGAATACCCACTTGCATCCAGACACTTTTTCATGGCATCTGCTACATTCACCAGGGCAAATTCATAGATCTTGCGGCCATCCATTTTGATGTACCGCGTATCAGGACAACCGTCATTGTTGTACGATTTACCAAAGAAAAGATAATCCTTTTCATTTAAAGTATATGATGCAGATAAGTGAGACTGTATTCCACTGTTATCATCACTGATTTCCAGAACAGCTGCTCCTGCTCCGTCAGCATAAATCATACTGTCTCTATCGTGAATATCCACTACTCTCGACAATGTTTCCGCACCAATAACCAGGCATCTTTTTGCAATTCCGGCTCTGATGAAAGCATTGGCCTGTATCACTCCTTCGATCCAGCCGGGACATCCAAACAGTACATCATACGCCACACAGAAATTATTTTTAATCTTTAGCAGATGTTTTACCCTTGAAGCCAGACTCGGAACGCTGTCGGACTGAACAGTACCAAAACGAACATCTCCAAAATTATGGGCAAATATGATGTAATCCAGCGTTTCAGGATCTATTTTTGAGTTCTCTATTGCTCTTTGTGCCGCTATCAGCCCAAGATCCGAGGTTACCTGATGCTCAGATGCATACCTTCTTTCTTCAATTCCGGTAATTTCCTTTAGCTTTTGGGCAATAATATCATTCGCTTCCTTTAATGACTCTCCGTTTTTGTTAATAAAATGATGTTGGTCAAAAAATAAATTAGTAATGGTTTCCGGCGGAATATAGTTGCCGACTCCTATGATTTTGCTTGTCATTAAAAAAAAATTATATTTTTTTCAAATTCATTTTGTTTTTCTCATGAATTTAATTGTTGTACAATAATAACGATAAAATTTCTATTAATCGTATGATAAAATACAATTGTCTTTTTATATTGGTATTCAAAGCATAAAATGCTCTTTCTGTTTTCAATAAATCACTATTTGCAGTACTTTTTCACGTCATCTTCAACTTGTTATCTTTTTTGTAAATTCGCGTGTTTATGGCAGCATATATTCTTGAAAATACCAGCATCAGCACACTATCGGTGTATGATCTTCTGAAGCATACCTCCGGCAGCGCATTTCTGGAGATCAGAAATTTTCATGAAATTGTCCCCACTGCCATTGAAAAAGACCACGGTATTTTTACAAAAAAATCTCCGTTACAGCAGTATCCGTCTGTTTCTGTAAACCAGATCGGCAGCTCCATCGTGAGTACCTGCACGTGCAGCAACCCTAAAGATCAACTTTGTGAACATCAGGCTGAAATCATCCATTCCATTGTGGAGGAAAAAAAATTCAGAACCTTTTTCGATCCGTTTCTCCGGAAGAAACTCTTTATGGAGAAAGCCAAAAGCTATGGCTTGGAAAATGAACCTGATCTGGATGTTTATTTCGAACTGAGTTATACCGAAGATAAAGCAGAGGCCCAGCCAAAGATCAAAGAAATGTTACCGATAGATGAGGATGTTCTTAAACAAAATCTTCTGCCTCAACGTTCTTCAGTAGTTCATGAACTGGCTTCACAGGAAAACGGGAAGAAAAAAATTCTGGTTATCGGCAGACACCGGTATTACAGCCATCTGAATTTCTCTCTGATGGAAGCAGAAACTACGCAGACCGGAAAAATTAAAAATCCGGTGAATTCTGTAGATGCCATGCAGTTCATCTGGAAAGCCGAAGAGCCGGTGCATATTAAGTTTTACACGGCTGTTTCCGCTTTTCAGAACAATTATAATGAAGAGTACAATACGGCAGAACTGGAAGCTCTCAGGCTTATCGCACAGAATCCACTCAGACTTGATACTTATTATCATGACCGTGAACTTTCGGAAACCGTATCTGCAAAGTCTCTTGTTCCCGTACATCTTGATATTTTACAGGCAGAAATACAGCTTAACGTATTCAAAAAAGAGCCGTTCTATGAAGTGACGGGCGAGCTTGAATTTAATGATATTTCCATACCTTTCAAAAATGTAATCATCCGGAATGAATACTTCGTGTATAATAGGAATACATTTAGCTTTGTGGATGATCCGGATATGTTGAGAATCATCAAATTTTTTAAAGCAAATAATGAAATTCTGCTTATTCATGCTTCAAAATACGAAGCGTTTATGCAAAATATACTTGCATCGCTTGAACAGCGTATTCACATAAATTACAGCTATATATTACAGGCAACTCCAGCACAGCTTGAAGAGAAAAATGATCAGAATGAAAAGATTATTTATCTCCGTCAACAGGGAAATTATATTGCGGTAACTCCCGTGATGATATATGGTCAGTCTGAAATTCCTGTCTACTCCAGAAAGCAGCTTTTCGGGACCGATCAAAACGGAAATGTCTTTAAAATTGATAGAAATGATGCTGAAGAAGCCCGTTTTACTTCTCTCATCATGAAACAGCATCCTGATTTTGAAGAACAGATGGATGGCTATGATTATTTTTATCTGCATAAAGATAAATTTCTGGACCAGGACTGGTTTCTTCAGGCCTTTGAAATCTGGAGAAACGAAGGCGTTCTTATATTGGGTTTCAACGAACTTAAAAACAACAAAATCAACTCGTACAAAGCGAATATCAATATTCAGATAACCAGCGGAATGGACTGGTTCAACGCCAAATTAAAGGTCAGTTTTGGCCAGAAAGAAGCCGCTTTAAAACAGCTCCATCGCGCCATACGCAACAGAAGTAAATTTGTACAGCTGGACGATGGTACATTGGGTGTTCTCCCAGAGGAATGGATGACCAGAATGAGTGAATTCTTCCGTATCGGAGAAGTTGATGCTGAGGATCTTAAAATTCCTAAGATTCATTTTACCGAGGTCTCTTCTCTATTTGAAAAAGAGGTTTTAAGCGATGAAATACAGGAAGAACTCAATTCGTATTCCCTTCAGTTCTCATCTGTAAAAGAAATTCCCAAAGTAAAGATTCCTGAAGAACTCAATGCTGTTTTGAGAGACTACCAGCATGATGGACTGAACTGGATGAGCTTTCTTGACGGATTCAATTTCGGTGGATGTCTGGCAGATGATATGGGATTGGGGAAAACCTTACAAGTAATCACATTCATTCTTTCTCAAAGGGAAAAAAACGGACCAACCACGAACCTTGTTGTGGTTCCTACTTCCCTGCTCTTCAACTGGCAGGAAGAGATCCTTAAATTTGCTCCTTCTCTAAAAGTGCTTACTCATTATGGGGCAGACAGACAGAAAGCTTCAGAACACATGTCTGAGTATGAAGTAGTTCTCACCAGCTACGGAATGCTGCTTTCCGATATCCGGTTTCTGAAAAACTTCCGGTTCAATTATGTTTTTCTGGATGAGTCCCAGACTATTAAAAATCCAAATTCCGAAAGATATAAAGCTGCCCGCCTACTACAATCGAGAAACAGAATGGTTCTTACCGGAACTCCTATTGAAAACAATACATTTGATCTTTACAGCCAGCTTTCTTTTGCCTGTCCGGGACTTTTAGGAAGCAAACAGTATTTTAAAGATATTTACGCTGTTCCTATTGATAAATTTGAATACGGTACAAGAACTCAGGAGCTTCAGCAAAAAATAAGGCCGTTTATTCTCCGCAGAACCAAAAAGCAGGTGGCCAAAGAGCTTCCGGAAAAAACGGAAATGGTGATTTATTGTGAAATGAATACCGAACAGCGCAAGATTTATGACGCTTATGAAAAGGAGCTCCGTGAATTTATTGCCGCTAATGACGATGATGATCTCAATAAAAACAGCATGCATGTTCTCACCGGGCTTACGCGACTGAGACAGATCTGTAATTCTCCCGTACTTTTAAAAGAAGGTTATTCAGGGGAGCATGCCGTAAAAATAGATTTGTTGATGGAACAAATTGAAAGTAAATCCAAAGACCACAAAATCCTTGTCTTCTCACAGTTTGTAGAGATGCTGGACTTACTTAAAGCAGAACTTGAGCATAAAAACATTCCTTTCGAATATCTTACGGGACAAACCAAAAACCGGGGTAAAGCTGTTAATAATTTCCAGGAAAACGATGAAGTCCGTGTATTTCTGATCAGTTTAAAAGCCGGAGGTGTAGGTTTAAACCTTACAGAAGCGGATTATATTTATCTGGTGGATCCGTGGTGGAATCCTGCTGCAGAAAACCAGGCAATCGACAGAAGTTACCGTATCGGACAAACCAAAAATGTCATTGCCGTACGTCTGATCTGCTCGAATACAGTAGAAGATAAAATTTTAAGTCTTCAGAAAAAGAAAAATGAGCTCGCTCAAAATCTGCTTCAGACGGATGGATCGGGGATTCAGAAATTTTCCAAAAATGATTTACTGGAAATACTGAATTCGAAGCCTTTATAAAATATCTTATACAAAACAAAACCGGCAGATAGGCTCTGCCGGTTAAAAAACAAAAATTGATATGGATATGATTAGATAAGTGTTTCTACTTTTTTATGATTTTTTCTGTCACTGTTTTTTTATCTCTGGTATAAATTTTAATAAGATAAGTTCCGGGTGATAAGCTTTCCATCTGCACAGGAGCCGATTTTCCTTCATCAAGTTTCTGACCTGACAGGCTGTAAATCTCATAGCTTTCAAGAGCTTCTTCCATTTTTATATTGACAGTTCCGGAAGTTGGATTGGGTGATATTTTCACAGAAGATTTCTTTACCACTTCAGATGTTGACAGATTCGCTGCCAGTATATTCAGTGCATAATCCTCTGTTTGTCCTGCTCTCAGTCCCGTATCACAGGATGTACTGATAGAATTGGGTGCATTGGGATTGGAATAGGCTGCCGTATTTGTGTTTTTAAGCACTCTCATTCTTGTCACCCCAGCCGTTACATTAGCCGGAATTGAAATATCCTTTGTTATCGTTAATGCATTGAAAGGGTTGGCCGCTCCAAGTCTTCCGATATAGAAGCTCTCGCCTGCATCATCAAAACTGTTATTTCTGTTAAAATCAATATAAACAACCACATCACTTGGAAACGTACTGGAAGGTCCTTTTACGGATATCTGATAGGTGTTTCCGGCTTGAACATCCGTGGATAATGTGGTGAAATTCTCATAAGCCTGCGTACTTCCCGACTGAGAAGGCGATGCATTGTTGATACTTCCCAGACTCACGTTGGTGATCATATTACTGTCTGCTCCATATTGAAAAGCCGGAGTACAGTACTGCGCATTCATCATCATATAGAATACCACAGCTGAAAAAGTAAAAAGTTTCTTCATGGATTGCTTATTTTTCTTGAGACAAATTTATATTTATTTAGAATCAATAAAAATAACATGCGCATGACATTTGTCACTTTTCCAAGAATAATGCTAGTAACAAAAAAGCAGATTGAACTAATCTGCTATAAATCTGACAACTACAATAATTTGGCTAAAAGAAATTAGAAAATAATCAGGCTCTGGACAATTGATCCAGCTTTTTCAGCAAAGCCGGTATCCGGTAAGAACCGGACATCCGAATAACTTCAGGAAGTATTTCATCCACATCGGCTCCTTTTGCAGTCAGAAACAGCGGTGTTTTGCTTTCTCCTCTTAAAACGGTTCTTCGTTGTGAGTCCGGCGATGCAAATTCATTCTTTGCAATGCCTATAATTGGATATTTCTGATCTAAAGCTTCATACAGATAGCCTCCAAGACCAATTTTCCCTTCATTATCAAGGCTCACATAACCGTCTACGATGATAAGATCTCCATGTTTCAGTTCAATTTTCTTCAGCAGGCTGAGAATACAGGGTAATTCCCGTTTATAGAATGCACCACTCTCGTATCCGGAGGTGATGTCTGTTTTTTCAATATAAATTTTGGATTCATTTTCAGAAATCCAGTCTTCAAATGCAATACATACCGTATTCGCATAGTCTTCGTAATAATACGTATCAAAAGCGTAAATCATCTTTCTTTCTTAAAAAAATTCCCCGAAATGCCACAAAATCCCGGACGGATCATGTACAAAACATTCCTTTCCCCACTCCATTGTTCTTATCGGTGTCAGTCTCACTTTTTCATATTTTTCAATAAGATTCAAAGACAAAAGCTCTTTCCAGAATTCATCCGTATTCTCTACTTCCATAAAGATCATGGTATTGTCTACCCAGTCTTTGGCATAATAGTCCTGAAGATAAAACCCTGTCTCCTGTCTTTTAAAGAGGGATAATTTAGGTTCAAGAATCACTTCGTCAAAGCCGAGGTCTCTGTAGAACCTTCTGCTTAGTTCAAAATTTTCAGCTCCGATGAAAGGTCTTATAGATTTTACTCCCTGTTTCATTTTCTTTTTGTTTTCCAGTTATTATAATTCATTTCAAACCTGATTTCATCTCCATGCATCCCATTCTCCTGCCAGCCGGATTTTCTGTAGAATATCTCCGCTCTTGTACCCGGAGATGCACCCAGCCAGAGATCTTTTTGGGTTTGCTCAAAATACCAGTCCAGCATGATGTCATGAAGTTTTCTTCCGATTCCCTTATTTTCAAAATCAGGATGTAAAAAAAGAGCCCAAACATTATTATCTTCAAGATCCACGATAGAGAATCCCACAATCCGGGTATCTATTTCACAAACCCATCCTTTTCCACGTTTGAATAAAAACTCTTCACAGTCGGCATTAGTGACCAATCCGGGATCTGAGAGGGTATTTTCTTTCACAGAATTTCTCACGGTTTGAATTTGCGGAATATCTTCCGCTATGGCTTCACGAATCAGCATATTTATTCAAAGTTCAATTTAATTATTTGGTTTCAGGAGATTTTACAACATAAATTCCTGCGGGATACATTTTAATTTGAAAATTATAAATTGGTCAAAGCAAAGACGCGTTTTTTATCATATTCTAAACTTTTTACGTCTTTGCTTTGAGCCAAAAAATTATTTTTTATCTACTACAATTCTTGCAGGTCGGTTGGCAATGTCCCAAGCTGTAGTAAATACAAGCTGGGTTCTTTTCTCAAGCAGCGGATAATCAATTTTTTCGGGATCATCGGTCGGTTTGTGATAATCTTCATGAATTCCGTCAAAGAAAAAGGCTACCGGAACATTGTTTTTAGCAAAATTATAATGATCGGAACGATAGTAAAGCTGTTGTGGATCTCCCGGATCATCATATTTATAGTTTAATTCTAAATTATTGGATCTCTTATTGGCAGCTTCGTTAATCACTTTAAGTTCAGAGCTCAGCATTTCAGAGCCTATCACATAGACATACTGCTTTCCTCTGTTCTCCTGATCGTCCCTTCCAATCATGTCAATATTAAGGTCTACTACCGTGTTCGCCAGTGGAAATACAGGGTTGCTGGTGTAGTATTCAGAACCGAAAAGACCATGCTCCTCTCCTGTCACATGAAGGAACAGAATGGATCTTTTAGGCCCTTTTCCGGCTTTTTTAGCTTCCTGAAATGCTTTTGCAATCTGCATAACGGCTACCGTACCGCTTCCATCATCATCGGCTCCGTTATAAACGACTCCGTTTTTAGTTCCTACGTGATCGTAATGAGCGGAAATTACTACAATTTCTTCAGGTTTTTCGCTTCCTTCAATAAAAGCCAGAATGTTTTCAGAATCCGGGAGATTTCCACCGCCTCTTTTTTTCATAAATTCAGCAGGAACCTTCTGATAATAGGATCCTAATGCCTTAGGAGAGCTTATTCCCAAAGCTTTATAGTAATTAACGATATATTCCCCTGCTTTTTTCTGGCCCGGGCTTCCGGTATCTCTGCCACCCATTTCATCGGATGCAATAACGTATAAGTTTTTCTTTAATTCATCTGCTTTAATCATCTTGTATGCAGATAGAAATGCTTTATCGCCTTTTGCTACAGATGAGGACTGAGCCGAGGCCGCTTCTGAAGATTTTGTCGTCCCACAGCTGACTGCTAAAGCCAGTCCCAACAGCGGAAGAAGTACTTTTTTCATGTGATAATAATTTGCTTAAAAATAACAAATTTTATTTAATCTGTAATGAACTGCATTTTTTATTATATTTGAATTAATGCAATATATAGATGGAAAATATTTATGGATTTACCCATTATTCCTTTTTCACGGAAATGTCTGAACTCGCTGTAAAGCACAATAGTTTTGATCTTTCCCTGGGACTTCCGGATTTTGATATTGATGAAAGACTAACTGCATTTTTAAAAGAAGCCGCAGATCATGATACCCATCATTACGAGCCTCTTGCGGGCAATCCATTACTGATTGAGAATATCATTGCATTCAATGCGGGAAGATTTCACAGCATTTCTCTGAAGATGAATGAAGTTACAGTCATTCCATGTGCAACCTTTGCTTTATATACTGCCCTCAGATCAGTTTTAAATCAGGGAGATGAAGTGATTATTATCCAGCCTTCTTATTATACGTATGGACCGTCTGTTGTGCTCAACGGAGGTATTCCTGTTTATTATGATCTTGATGATAATTTTACCATTGACTGGGAGATTTTTCAAAAATGCATTTCTGAAAAGACAAAGGCCATTATTGTGAATTCTCCGCAAAATCCTACCGGAACCATCTGGAAAAAAGACGACTGGAATCAGTTGTATGAATTGATAAAGGACCAGGAAATTTATCTTATTTCCGAAGAAATTTATGATACCTATTGCTATGACGGCGTTGAGCATTACAGTTCTTTTCTGCATCCTGAACTGAAAAACAGAACATTCTGTATTTTTTCATTTGGAAAAATGTTTCATACCTCCGGATGGAAAGTCAGTTACATGCTTGCTTCTGAAGATCTGACGGCCAAATTCAGATGCCATCAGCAATATATTTCCTACAGTGCCAATGCTCCTGCCCAATATGCTTTAGCCAAATATCTGGAAGTATTTGACTCTTCGGAAAACCGGTTGGTCATGCAGCGGAAAAGGGATATCTTCAATGAAATGATAGCGTCTACTCCTTTGGAAGCTATAAAAAAAGCCGAAGGAAGTGTTTTTCAAATTGTCAATTTCAGAAATATTTCCAAAACAATGACGGATGTAGAGTTTGCGAAGTGGTTAACCGTAGAGAAAAAAACAGCATGTCTTCCGCTTTCCGCTTTTTATAATTCACGGAAGAACTCAGATTATATCCGGTTCAGTTTTGCTAAAAAAGATGAAATAATTATTCAGGCCCTGGAACATCTTCAGAGAAATCTTTAGACTGTACTTTGCCGTGTTTTCAGCATAAAAATAATAATTGGCCTGAGCTGCTTAACACAAACAAATGATTACTAGCAACCTAATATTTATCGCAAAGATAAACAAAGAATTTTTTACCTTATTGAGTGTCTTAAAGATAAACAAAGCCACTTCGTTTATTAAAGTAATACAAAATTGGATATTACTTCGATAGGTTTTATGCCCGGTACATCTTAAAATTATGATGTATCGCAAAGATAGACAAAGAATTTTTCACCTTATTGAGTGTCTTAAAGATAGACAAAGCCACTTCGTTTATTAAAGTAATACAAAATTGGATATTACTTCGATAGGTTTTATGCCTCGGTACATTTTAAAATTATAATTGTACTGTTTCTGTACTGTTTCATAAAAAAGCACCGCGATGGCGGTGCTTTCAATATATATGAATGATTTTAAAGAGCAAGAACTCTTACATCAATTCTTCTGTTTTTGGCTTTACATTCATCGGTATCATTGGCTTCACAAACCGGATGCTGAGATCCGTAGCCTTCCGCTTCTACTCTGTCACCGGAAATTCCTAATTCCAGAAGTTTAAGTTTTGCGGTCTGAGCTCTCAGATTGGATAGCTTCTGATTGCTTTCTTCATTTCCTGTATTATCTGTATAGCCTCCCAGTTTTATTTTCAAATCGGGATAGGCATTTAGAATTTCAGCCAGATTATTTAGCTGTACTTCCGATCCTGCTTTCAGATCACTGGACCCTGTTTCGAAATAAAGATTTTCGACCGTATACCAGTTATTGGGATCCATTGCTTTCTGGTCTTTCTGTTCCACTGCATTATATAATTGAAACAGTCTGCTTCCTTCTCCTAATGTGATGGTTTTTCCTCCTTTCAGTTTTATTTCCTGAATATTTCCTGTTTCATACACAAAATCTCCATTTTCATTCAGATGACCTTTAATTTCTTTTGGAGAAACAGAAGCTGTCTGAAGATCTGTATGCACTGTTGCTGAACTTCCGTGGGAAGCTTTTGTCAGAGTTTCAAGTTTAGCCTTTCTGTTGGCTTCAATTTTATCTTTATGCAATACGGCCAAAGTTGGGGCAATAACTAATGAAACGATAGACATCAGTTTAATAAGGATGTTCATTGACGGTCCTGATGTATCTTTAAAAGGATCTCCCACCGTGTCACCGGTTACCGAAGCTTTATGTGGCTCTGAACCTTTATAATACGTTTGGCCATTGATATCAACTCCTTTTTCAAATGATTTTTTAGCATTATCCCAGGCACCTCCGGCATTATTCTGAAACATTCCCATCAAAACTCCGCATACGGTAGCTCCAGCCAGGAATCCTCCTAGAACTTCAGGCCCAAAAATAAAACCGATTAAAAGCGGTGAAATAATGGTAATAGCTCCGGGAAGGATCATTTTTTTGATGGAAGCATCTGTGGAAATGGCTACGCATTTTTCATATTCGGGCTGAGCTTTCCCTTCCAGAATCCCCGGAATCTCGCGGAACTGTCTTCTTACTTCCTCTACCATTGCCATAGCTGCCTGTCCCACTGCCGTAATGGCCAGTGAAGAGAATATGAAAGGAATCATTCCTCCTACAAATAATCCTGCGAGAACGTCTGCTCTGTAAATATCAATTCCGTCGATTCCTGCAATTCCTACAAAAGCGGCAAATAGAGCCAGAGCAGTCAATGCTGCAGAGGCAATGGCAAATCCTTTTCCTGTAGCAGCTGTGGTATTTCCTACAGCATCAAGAATATCTGTTTTTTCTCTGACTTCTTTGGGAAGTTCGCTCATTTCAGCAATTCCTCCCGCGTTATCTGCAATAGGCCCGAATGCATCGATAGCAAGCTGCATAGCCGTAGTAGCCATCATTCCTGCAGCCGCAATAGCCACACCGTAAAGTCCGGCACATAGATAAGATCCATAGATCCCTCCTGCCAAAACAATAATCGGAAGTAAGGTAGATTCCATTCCTACCGCAAGACCACCGATAATATTCGTGGCATGTCCTGTAGAAGACTGTCTTACAATACTTGAAACTGGCCTTTTACCCATCGCCGTATAATATTCTGTAATAATACTCATTAAAGTTCCTACGACAAGTCCCACCATGATTGCTCCGAAAACGCCCATTTTGGTAAATTCGTGACCTCTGAGCACCATTTTTTCAGGCAGAAGATAAGTCACCAAAAAGTAAGAGGAGATGGCTGTAATTACAATACTTCCCCAGTTTCCTAAATTCAGGGCATTTTGCACACTGGAAGTAGATGAACCTTCATTATCATTGATTCTTACAAAAAGGGTTCCCAGCATGGAGAAAATAATCCCTGTTCCTGCAATCAGCATCGGAAGGAGAATAGGTGCAAATCCTCCGAAAGAATCATCGGACATTGTTTCTCTGCCTAAAACCATCGTAGCCAGGACGGTTGCCACATACGAACCAAATAAATCGGCTCCCATTCCTGCAACATCTCCTACGTTATCTCCTACGTTATCAGCAATGGTAGCGGGGTTTCTGGGATCGTCTTCAGGAATTCCTGCTTCTACTTTTCCTACCAGGTCGGCTCCCACATCGGCGGCTTTCGTATAAATACCTCCGCCCACTCTTGCAAAAAGAGCAATGGATTCTGCCCCCAAAGAAAATCCTGTAAGAATTTCAATGGTTCTTTCCATTTCATGAGAGTCTACAGTAGCATCGGGAGCAAAAATCTGCTTGATAATCAGAAAAAGGGCTCCTAAGCCAAGAACTGCCAGTCCGGCAACTCCCATTCCCATTACAGAGCCTCCTGTGAAGGAAACCTTTAAAGCTTTGGAAAGTGAGGTTTTGGCTGCTTCTGCGGTTCTCACATTGGCTTTGGTGGCGATTTTCATTCCGATAAATCCAGCGAGGGCAGAAAATACAGCTCCAACGGCAAAAGCAATACCTATGCTCCAGTGAGAATTGGAATTACTGAGCCCCATTACGGCCAGTAGAATGGCTACCACCACTACGAAATAAGTTAAAATCTTGTACTCAGCCTTTAGAAAGGCCATGGCACCGTCAGCGATATGTCCGCTGATTGTTTTCATTTTTTCATTTCCGGCATTCTGCTTACTTACCCAATTACTCTGAAGAAAAGTATACAACAGGGCGACAACACCAAAAACCGGAATTAAATAGAACAAATCCATAGTTTATTATTTTTATATTAATAAATAGTAATTAGTTTTATAAATATAATAAAAATTCCTATGCTTTATTAAACCATATCTTTTAATATGTTTTTTCCGTCAATTTACAGGACATCATAAGTACATGATATCTGATGAAAAGATTAATTTATTTAAGTTTTCCTGTATTCCTTATTTCACTGCTGAAAGTAAAATAGTGCTATCAACGAAAAAAAGCAGATGAAAATTCACCTGCTTTTTTTATAATTTTGGAATGCTTTTTAGCCTCCGAATTTTTCTGCGTAATCTTTTTGAGAAGCTCTGATCACTTTTTTAGCGTGCTCAGCTCCGTATACCTCATGAATTCTACATTTTGCAGGCTCATCCGGTAAGTTCTTATACGTTAAGAAGTAATGCATCAATCTCTTCACTTCTGCTTCAGGAAGTTCAGAAATATCTCTGAAATGTCCAAAAGCGTGGTCTCCAATCATTACGGCAACAATCTTATCATCTGCCTCGCCACCATCAATCATTTTGAATCCACCGATTGGAATAGCTTCCATTAATAATCCTCCTGAATGAATATTGTGAGAACTTAGTACACAGATATCAAGCGGATCATGATCTCCTTCCGTTACATCATCAGCTCCGGCTTCGATAGCCAGTTTCATTACTTCGTCATGACAATATGTTCTGGGAACAAAACCGTATAAAGCGGGAATAATATTAGAAAATTTCTGAGGTCTGTCTACCTTTAAAAATCCTGTTTCTTTATCTACTTCATATTTAATAGTATCTGAAGGAACGATTTCCACGAATACGTTGACAACATTTGGCGCATCTTCTCCTGCAGAAACCCCGTGCCATGGATGTGCTTTAAAATTTGGAATCATTATTTATCTGTTATTTTTTTAAGTTATAATTAAAATTTCTCTTCTAAGGTCTTCTATTGTGGCTGCGATATAATCATCACCCTCCATATAGTTCATCAGGAATATGGTTTTGAATTCTTCCAGATTTGTATTTCCGTTCAGACCGTCATAGGTTTTATGAAGTAAATCTATCAGGGCATTTTTGGAGTCCACAATGTTTTTCCACGATCCTTTTGTAAGGTACAGCTGCTGTGAGGAATTATATTCGAATTCATCATTGATGGTTTTCTCCGTAAGAAAGATAAACTCGTGGGCAGCAAGATCTTTATCAAATCTCTGAATGATATTTGAAGGCTTCATCCTTTCTAAAAAAAGAGTCATCCTTTCATAGGAATGCGCCTTATTTTCTGAATTGGATTTTACAGAAAGCAGCTTGATCTCCTGATTTTTTAGAGTAATATAGGAGTGTACAAATTGTCTCAGCAAAACCAAGAAAGGAATTGCGATAATCAATGCAAAAGCATACGGTAGATATCCTGAAAAACTAGCCATAATTTTAGACCGCAAAATTACTAATTATTTTCCGGCTTCTAAAGAGTTTTTGAATATATCGGTCTTAGAATTCTGAATATAGATGTGAGAGAGGATCATGATAAGATAAAAACCGATCATCATTCTGTTTATTAAGACAAAAAACCAAATAATAACTGGGAAAAAATTAGCCTAAATCTACGTTCAAGATCCATAATCTTTTATAATTCAAAAAGAGCCGGTCTTTGTGTCACTTCATGATAACAGACACTGTTTTCGTCAAAAAAATGATATACAAGGCTTTTTCTTGTTCTGTTTTTATCCGTATGAGGTTCGCCACCGTGAAGAATATTTGCATGCCATATCAACATGTCTCCTTTTTTTGCTTTAAAAATTTCTTTTTTCAAACCTAATTCTTTCACTTTATTCTCCAAAAATTCTTCATAAGCACGGTAACTCTTCTTCCCGATTCTTATGGAGTCGCCTTCATTTTCATAGTCTGAATTCAGAAAATACGGAAGTTTATGGCTTTTGGGGATGTAATGCAGAGCTCCGTTGGTTTCATCCACATCTTCCAGGGCAATCCACACGCCCAGCAGACCTCCCAGCGGGTAAGTCGTCATATGAATACTGTCGGAATGCGTCTTCTGCTGGCTGCCATTAATAAAATTGATGCTCTGAAAAAGTTTAGCCTGGCCGTCTAAAAGAACAGACAAAAACTCAGTCAGATTTTTATCACTGCCGATATTTTTAATAATTTCGGAATGATGGATGGCAAACATTAGTTTTCCGCCGTAAATAAATTTCAGCGTCCCATTTTCCATCAGTTTTTCAATTTCACTGTTAATTTGATCGGCTTCATCTGTAGTAATGAAATTCCTCAAAATCATATATCCGTTATCATCATACTGCAATGCACTTTCCTTATTTTCTGCAGATAGTTCTTTAAAAAAAGGAGTATCAGTCAGTTTTTCATTCGCAATAGTTCTTTCTGAAGCAGGAAGATGAGCAAAATCTGCACTGGAAATACTGGAGAAATAATTTTTATTGATTCCGTATTTTTTGTACAAAGGAATATTATGTTCTAACTTTTTTCTGTTAAAAAAATTGTAAATAATATAAGGGAGTTTATAATGACGGATCTGCTTTAGCATAGTTGAAATATTAATATTATAATGATCTATAAAGTTACAATAATATTTAGAATTAATCTAAATAACAAGCTGATTAAGAAAATCTTTTAAGAAATTTATTTTCTAAAAAATAATATTCACGAAGCTCTGCACCGAAACTTTTAAAAAAAATTTCAATCCCCCGGATATTACTCCCCATAAAGTTAAAAGATTTCTCGTGAATATATAAGTTTAAGATTCTGTCAATTAAAAAAGAAGCGCCGTTCTCAGCTTTATAATTTTCGTCATTAATTAAACTTAATAATAACAATTGGTGTTTATCAACAATTAAAACGGCTAAATTAATTAATGAATCATTGAAAAAAGCTCCACAAAGTTGAAGTGATTTTGTTTTTGATAGAAATGATAAGTAAGCTTTAAGTTTGTCCCAATCGGATTGCTTTTCCAGGCCTTTAAAATTATTTTTGAAAAATAAAAGACTCTGATCATCCAGTTCTATTTCCTTATAAACAAGATGTTGGGAAGATTTCACTGCAGATTTTCTTCCTTTAAAATATTTTTTCTTTAATACGGTATAATCACAAGTTGATATCACATAGTTTTTTCTTTTTTCAAGCTCAACAGAAAAATTATTATCCTGATTAAACAAATAAAAGAAAACCGCATAGTTCTTCTTTAGAAAATAGAGAAACTGATCATTGATTTGCGGATTATCAGTTTTCGAAAAAACACCAAATTGCTGACAAAAAAGAGGCATATGAACAAAGTTTATCCCCAGTTTTCTATACATATGAACAGGCATCACCGCTTCATAATTTCCATATACCAAAATATGCCAGTTCCCCGAAAGTTGATCTAAAATATCCTTTTGTGTATACCAATTTCTCTGCACAGAGGTTTCAATACACTCCGTATATTTTACGAAATCAATTTCGCTGTATTTCACTCTTCTAATCATAACAATCCTTCATCTGAGAAACTCAAATATGTATCCTGCGTAATAATGATATGGTCTAAAAGCTGGATGCTAAGTGTTTCTCCGGCTTCTCTTATTTTTTTTGTGATATTAATGTCTTCTTTACTCGGCTTAAGACTTCCCGATGGATGATTGTGGGCAATAATAATTCCTGTAGAGAAATGGTCTAGTGCTGTTTTAAATAAAATCCTTACATCTACTACAGATTGGCTGATTCCTCCTTGTGTAAGTTTTGAGATATGGATTACTTTATTGCTCTGATTCATGAAGATGGCCCAAAATTCCTCTGTTCTTAAATCTGAAAGCTGGTTTTTAAGAATGAGATAGGCATCATCACTGTTTGAAATGATAGGCTTGTACGGAATTTCCTGAACAGATCTCCTTCTTCCGATTTCTAACGCAGCAATAATGGAAATGGCTTTAACTTCTCCTACCCCTTTAAACTTCGTGAGATCTTTGCTGGAAAGAAGACTCAGCTGATGCCAGTTGTTATTGACTGATGCCATGATCTTTCTTGCCAGATCCAGCGCACTTTCATCTCTGCTTCCGCTTCCCATTATAATGGCCAGAAGCTCTGAATCGGAAAGAGAGTTCTTACCTTTCAGTAAAAATTTTTCTCTGGGTCTGTCATCTTCTGCAAGGAATTTTATCGTCATATTTTGGAAGTTATCAAGTTAATAAAATGCATAAAGTATCACCGGTTTTTCTGACGTATCCAGATACTTTGCGGTTTGTAATAATGCATTGGTGGATAGCATTGGACATCCCAAACTTAAACAGGCGGGTATATGAGATTCCTTATCCGGAACACATCCCAAAGAATGCAATACTATTGCTCTTTGCATTGCATTACTGTTTGTAGTATCTAAACCGTTCAGACGGTAAGATTTTCCAAACTTACCGATATAACTCCCAAGGATCTCATACTTCCCAAGTGAAGATTGGTATGATCCTTCTGTATTACTGAATTTCAAGGCTTCTGAATTGCGAACCACAGAGCCTGAACCATGAGCAACAATTGCTTTTTGCAGTACTTTATTATTTTTCAGATCATAAATAAAGTACCTGTATTTCCCCGAAGGAATTCTAAAGTTAATGAAAATAGCAATATCCTGGTTATAACCTTTTCCCTTAATGTAGTTTTTTATTTCCAAAACCTTTGCTTCCGGAATCTCTTCCGAAAAAACACCTCCCTGAAGCTCAGCCTTTACACAGGAAATAATAAAAAGGAACAGGAAAATAATTTTTTTCATCAAGGTAGGCCTTTTATTCCACGATCATTCCATCTTTCATCACCAGCTTTCGATCTGTGATTTCAGCCAGATTGGGGTTGTGGGTCACAATCACAAAAGTCTGGTTATATTTATCTCTCAGGTCAAAAAATAGCCTGTGAAGATCATCTGCATTCTTGGAATCCAGATTTCCTGTAGGTTCGTCAGCAAAAATAATTTTAGGAGAATTGATCAAAGCTCTTGCTACGGCCACCCTCTGCGCTTCCCCACCTGACAATTGATTAGGCTTATGATTCAGCCTCTCCTCTATTCTGAGATCTTCAAATAAGGCATATGCCTTTTCTAGAGCTTCCTTTTCATTAGCCCCTCCTATTTTTGTAGGAAGCAAAACATTTTCAAGAGCTGTAAATTCGGGAAGAAGCTGATGGAACTGAAACACAAAGCCAATATTTTGGTTTCTGAATTTTGAGAGCTGTTTATCATTCATATTGATGAAAGATTCCCCTGCAATACTGATTTCTGTATTATATTTATTGGAATTACTGGGGTGATCCAGCGTTCCTAAGATCTGAAGCAATGTAGACTTACCCGCACCGGACTCGCCTACAATAGAAACTACTTCACCCGTTTTGATATGAATGTCTACTCCTTTCAGTACTTCTAAATTTCCATAAGATTTATGGATATTGCTTGCTCTAATCATGATTCAAAAATACTAATTACCCCAATAAAAACATAATTATTTACCCACTAAAACACGATTTTTTAATCATGGGTAAAGTCCATAAAAAAACCTCCCGAAATGAGAGGTTTTAATATGATACAATCTGGAATTGTTACAGTAACAAAGTTAGCGGGCTTTCCAGATATGTTTTTAAAGTCTGTAAGAACTGAGCTCCTGTAGCACCGTCTACCACTCTGTGATCGCATGCTAAAGAAAGTTTCATAATATTTCCTACTACAATCTGACCGTCTTTCACAATTGGCTTTTCAATGATAGCCCCTACTGAAAGAATTGCAGAATTCGGTTGGTTGATGATACTTGTAAATGTTTCAATTCCGAACATTCCCAGGTTTGAAATCGAGAAAGTAGAACCTTCCATCTCATTAGCTTTAAGACCTTTGTTTTTAGCTCTTGAAGCCATATCTTTTACCGCAGCAGAGATCTGAGTATAATTCATCTGATCTGTATTTTTCAATACTGGAACCACTAATCCGTCCGGAATAGCTACTGCCACCCCTACATTAATGTTTCCTCTGTGGATAATTTTATCTCCAGCCCAGCTTGAATTCACCTGAGGGTGTTTTCTTAAAGCAACCGCCGTAGCCTTGATAATCATATCATTGAAAGAAATTTTCGTATCCGGCAGGGAATTGATTTCTTTTCTGGCTTCAATCGCTTTATCCATATTGATCTCTACCATCAGATAATAATGAGGAGCAGAGAACTTACTTTCAGCAAGACGTTTCGCAATGATACTTCTAACCTGAGAGTTTGGTGTTTCCGTATCTTCGCCCTGAACAAAGCTTAATGCAACCTGAGCCGCTGCAGGAGCAGAAACAGAAGGCTGAGCTTTTGCCTGAGACGGCTGATAATTTTCAATATCTTTTTTAACAATTCTTCCGTTTTCTCCTGAACCGTTGATACTATTGATATCCACTCCTTTATCCTGAGCCATTTTTTTAGCCAGTGGAGAGATTGCAATTCTGTCTGAAGAAGAAGAACTTACAGCCTGAGCTGGCTTCTCTTCTGCTTTAGCTTCATTTTTCTGTTCAGCTGGTTTTTCAGAAGATTGAGCAGCAACTTTTGGAGCGCCTACTGCAGAAACATCTGTTCCTTCCGGACCAATGATCGCCAATACGGAATCTACCGGAGCAGCACCTCCTTCTTCTACACCCTGCTTCAACAATACCCCGTTGAATTCAGATTCAAAATCCTGAACTGCCTTATCTGTTTCGATCTCAGCAAGAAGATCTCCTTCTTTTACTGTATCGCCTACGTTTTTGTGCCATTTAGCTACCTTCCCTTCTGTCATGGTGTCAGAAAGTCTTGGCATGGTAATGATTTCTACCCCTGCAGGAACTTCCGCAGTGGTCTGTTCAATACTGGTAGCATTATTTTCTGTTTTGGATTCTTCTTCAGATTTTTTCTCTTCAGAACCTCCTGCAGCCGGAGCAGCAGCCCCACCGGTTAATCCGGAGATATTTTCTCCTTCATTTCCAATAATTGCTAAAACAGAGTCTACAGCAGCAGCAGCGCCTTCTTCTACACCAATGTATAAAAGAGTTCCGTTTATTTCAGATTCGAAATCCTGAACAGCTTTATCTGTTTCAATTTCGGCTAAAATATCTCCTTCTTTTACTTTATCTCCTACTTTTTTATGCCATTTCGCCACTTTACCTTCCGTCATAGTGTCGGAAAGTCGGGGCATCGTAATTACTTCTGCCATAATTTATTGTGTTAATTTGTTAATGTGATGATGTGATGATAAGAACAGTGAACATAGAATGGCCACATCATCTATCATCGAATCAGCAAATTATTTTATTTTTCTAATTTATCTAAGAACGGGTAGTTTTCCTGAGCGTACACATATTCGTAGATCTTGTCCGGATCAGGATATGGAGAGTTTTCCATAAATTCGATACATTCTTCTACAAAATCTCTTGACTTGTTGTCTACAGCTTCCAATTCAGCTTCTGTAGCCCATCCGTTTTCCAGGATTCTGTGTTTTACCAGTTCCATAGGGTCATCATTCTTATGAATCGCTACTTCTTCCTTACTTCTGTAAGGCTCAGCATCAGACATAGAGTGTCCTCTGTAACGGTAAGTTCTTGCTTCAATGAATGTAGGCCCGTCTCCTCTTCTCGCTCTTTCTATAGCTTCATAAGCTGCTTCAGCTACTTTTTCAGGGTCCATGGCATCTACGGCAAGGCAAGGCATCTCGTACCCTAATCCTAATTTGTAGATATCTTCATGGTTGGCTGTTCTTTTTACAGACGTTCCCATAGCATACTGGTTGTTTTCAACTACAAATACTACCGGAAGCTTCCAGTTCATCGCCATATTGAAAGTTTCATGAAGCGATCCCTGTCTCGCAGCTCCGTCTCCGAAGAAGCAGATGTTTACAGCTTTTCTGTCAAAATACTTATCTGCAAAAGCAATTCCGGCTCCCAAAGGGATCTGTCCTCCTACAATACCGTGTCCTCCGTAAAAACGGTGTTCTTTACTGAAAATGTGCATAGAACCACCCATACCTCCGGATGTTCCGGTAGCTTTACCGCAAAGTTCAGCCATGATTCTCTTAGGATCTACTCCCATCGCCATTGGATGGATGTGGCATCTGTAAGCAGTAATCATACTGTCCTTCGTTAAATCCATTGCATGTGCGAAGCCGGCAGGAATAGCTTCCTGGCCATTATACAAATGTAAAAAACCTCTGATCTTTTGTTTTAGATAAAGAGAACGGCATTTGTCTTCAAACCTTCTCCACATTGTCATATCTTCATACCACTTCAGGTATACCTCTTTAGAAAATTCTTTCATGTGTTAGCTCTTGCTTTTTTATGATGAAATATTTGAGCAAAATTATAAAAAAAACTTTGTTTTTATCGTATAGATACTAATTGTTTTTTTGCTTATAGTGTTATATTTGAATTTTAAACTTAAACATGGAAGAAAAACAGTCTTTACTACTGCATAAAATCTCAAAAGTGATCTCAGATTTTTTCAACCCGCTGGTTTCTTTATTTATATTTTTTATTTATATGAGTGTAAAAGAGTATTCCCTGAAAGAATCTCTTCTTTATTTTGCACCTATCTTATTACTTATTATCATCCCCGTGGTAATCTGGCTCGTATGGAATGTGAAAACCGGGAGATATACCAATATGGATGTTTCAGACCGTGTGCAAAGAAAAACCCTTTATATATTTATCGCCGCTTCCGTTGTTGCTTATCTTGTTTTCAATTATTTTCAAAACGGATATATAGATCTGGTTATGCTTTTTATTCTGATCCTTATTTTCACGATGCAGATAAGTAATTTTTTCATTAAAAGTTCAATGCATACCGCCTTCAATGTATTTGTCGCAGCGTTGTTTTTCACTCTGAATTGGGAAGCCGGATTAATCTGGCTGGGAATTGCTGCTTTAGTGGGAGTTACACGCGTTATTTTAAAAAGACACACGATAAAGGAAGTATTTATGGGTGCCGGAATAGCATTTCTGGTATCTTTTATCTATCTTTATTGCAATATACAATTTCAACATTAAGAATATTCTATGAAAATAAATCATCTTACTGCTGCCGAAGAGAATTTCATGAAGCTGTTTTGGAAACTTGAATCATTTTATCTTAAAGATATTATGGAACAGCATCCTGAACCTAAACCACACCAAAATACAGTTTCCACTTATCTGAAGATTTTAGTGGAAAAAGGCTATATCACGACTCAAAAAGAAGGAAGGATTTTTAAATATACAGTGATTGTTCCACTGGAGGAGTACAGAAAGTTTCTTTTGAAAGAACTTGCCCATAATTTCTACAACGATTCGGGGAAGGATATTCTTGAATTTCTGTTTAACGAGAATTTAATCTCTCAGGATGATCTTAAAAACTATTTTGACCTTAAAATTGAAATCATCCCGGCAAAAGTTGAAGAACCTAAATTTGAATATGCTGAGGAAGTCTTAAATCCTAAGAAAACGAAAAAAGCCAAAGCAAAGGATAATAAGGACAAAGAAAAAAAGAAAAAGAAGAAAAAAGATTAAGAGCAGGAATTGCCTATAAACAGAGTATTCATTATTAATTCAGAAAAAAATTGGTTTCTGTTTTTTAATAAATCGCTTTCAAAAAATAAGCAGAATGTCTGCAAAAAATTATCCCTTCCTAAATGATTTAGAAAGGGATAAATATTACATAAAAAAGTGGCTAAAAAGCCACCTTATATTTTTTACCAACGATTTCCACCGCCGTTACCTCCACGGTTGTTTCCACCGCCGTAACCGCCGCCTCTGTTGTTTCCACCACCGTAGCCACCACCTCTGTTGTTGTCAAAGCTTCTTCTTGGCTTTTCTTCTCTTGGCTTAGCTTCAGATACGTTCAAAGTTTTACCGTTGAATTCCTTCTGGTTTAGAGCTTCGATAGCTTGCTTTCCTTCTTCATCGCCCATTTCTACGAAACCAAAACCTCTTGAACGGCCAGTTTCTCTGTCTGTAACGATTTTAGCGGATGATACATCACCGAATTCTGCGAATAGATCATGCAACTCATATTCTTTAGTTGCGTAATTGATGTTTGAAACAAAAATGTTCATTTTGAATAAAATTAAAAAATTAATAAAAAATTGGTATATAAAAGAAAAACAACATAAATTAATGAACAAATATTGATTCCAAATATAACGTACGCAAGATACAATTAAAATATTCAAATCAAAACTTTTTTTCATCATTTCTCACATTATGTTGAATTCAAACTGATAAATTATTAAATAACAATTAATAAATATTGTTTTTCAATAAATATTTACTGATATTTACATTTTCATTTTTAAAATAAAATAACGTGGAAATCCTAAGCACCTTCCCATTACAATGCCCTGTACCACAGCATATCCATCCATATTTTAATATGACTGCTTATAATCTTGCCTCTTTGCTTTTTGAAAAAACCTATTTCCTTAACCAACAGATTTTCAGCAGAAAACAAAATCTCCATCTTAAACCCTGTACCATATGCCTATCATTGTAAATCTAGATGTTGTAATGGCTAAAAGAAAGATCTCTCTGAATGAGCTTTCCGAAAAAGTAGACGTTACCCTCTCCAATCTTTCCATTTTAAAAACAGGAAAATCGAAAGCCATCCGTTTCAGCACCCTTGAAGCCATTTGTAAAGCTTTGGACTGTCAGCCTGGTGATATACTGGAGTTCCGGGAATAGAAGAGATTCACGATCCTTCTATAGCAACCCTTTTTTCTGAAATTTCAGACATTGTAAAAAAAATAAAACCAGTTTCAAAAACTGATTGAGAAAATGAATCATTGGTTTAGGATTAGTATATCCTGTTCTCTTGACTGAACCGCTTTTTAACGCTACCTTTGTACTGCAAATTATCAGAATATGAACTACCATACCAGAAAATGGGTAAAACCCGAAGACCTGAACCCTAATCACTCTCTTTTTGGAGGAAGACTTCTTCAATGGATTGACGAAGAAGCAGCGCTCTATGCTATCATTCAGCTGGAGAACACAAAAGTGGTTACAAAATTCATTTCGGAAATCAATTTCGTAAGTTCAGCCAAACAGGGAGACATTATAGAGATAGGTATTGAAGCCACTCATTTCGGGTCTTCATCCGTAACTTTAAAATGTGATGTAAGAAATAAAATGACCCACCAAACCATCATTACAGTAGACAAAATCGTAATGGTAAATCTGGATAGTGAAGGAAATCCTGCACCACACGGAAAAACACAGATAGAATTTGTAAAAGACAGACTGAGCAAACCATGAAAATATTCATTAAAAACATGGTGTGTAACCGCTGCATTGCCGCAGTGGAAAAAATCTTCAGCGATGAAGGTTTAGCGCTGCATTCTGTAAATTTGGGTGAAGTAGAAACGGCCACTGAAGTTCCTGCTGAAAAAATGCAGTCTATAGAAAGAAAACTCATTGAAACCGGTTTTGAAAGAATAAAAGATTCTGCCCATCAGCTGGTAGATAAAATTAAAAATATGATCATCATCAAGATCAGTGAGCTGGATATTGATGAAAACTTTCTTTTATCCGAATTTTTAAGTTCGAAGATTTATAAAGACTACAGTGCTCTTTCCAAAACATTTTCTCAAAATGAAAATATTACCCTGGAACAGTTTTTCATCCTTCACAAAATTGAAAAAGTAAAAGAACTGCTTCTTTATAATGAATTTACCCTGACCGAAATTGCAGGAAAGCTGGGTTATAAAAGCGTTCAGCACCTTTCTTCCCAGTTCCGGAACATTACCGGATTCACGCCTACAGAATTCAAAAAACTGAAAGTTCATCAAAGGAAGACTCTGGACAGCTTTTGAGTCGGAGGGTTTTAGGGTTTGAGTATAGGAGGGTTTTAGTGCTTGAGCGTAAATGTGTTTTAAAACGCACAAACCGATTGCTATGATCATACAATATCAAAAAATAATTACTCTTAAACTCCCGAAATTACATCCACTCTCAAACCTTCCCACCCTCAAACACTCCTACCCTCAAACTCTCAAACACACTCGCAGGCAAAATTCTATAACTATTATCCTTAAATTTATAACAGCTTTACTTATCCATTTTGGATATTTGTACTATAAATTCAAGGATCATGAACAGACAATATAATATACTCGGAATGACATGCTCCGGTTGTCAGAAAAAAATTTCTGAAAAACTCAACAGTATTGAGGGAGTAACAGCCGATGTCAATCTGGAAAACAATACAGCAACCATCACTTCCGATAAGGAAATCGAACTTTCAGTTTTAAATGATGCTTTGGGAGGTAAATACAAGCTGGAAGATCCTAAAAAACCTGAAACTGCATTTGTAAAACCTCAGGACCGGGTTTCACCTTCTTCTGTTTATTATTGCCCGATGGAATGCGAGGGCGAAAAAGTATATTTTAAACAGGGTGAAAGATGTCCTGTCTGCAAAATGTATCTGGTTCCCATCGAAGAAAAACATGCCAAAAATCCAGATCATAAACCCACTTATTCTTCAACCCATCTTCCGGAAAACTTTAAAGACAGTATAGGAAAGTACTATTGCCCGATGTTTTGTGAAGGAGATAAAGTTTATGACGAAAAAGGAGACTGTCCTGTTTGCCACATGCATCTCGAGGAAATTACTGAAGATCTGGTAAAAGCCGGTTCTCTTCAGAATCATCAGCATGCTCACAATCATAGCCATTCCCATCATCATGATCGCAGCCACCATCATGAAGCTCCGAAAGTCACAGATGACATGGCCGGAAAATATTACTGCCCAATGTACTGCGAAGGAGACAAAACTTACGATTCCAACGTAGGCTGCCCTGTCTGTGGAATGGATCTCGTAAAATATCCCGAAAAGAAAACGGCAAAATATACCTGTCCTATGCATCCGGAAATCATCCGTGATGAACCGGGAGACTGCCCAATCTGCGGAATGGACCTCGTAAGAATGCCTGACAGCGGTGATGACGAGGAAGATGAAACATATAATAATTTAAAGAGGAAATTCATTATTTCCGTTGCCTTTACCATCCCGGTTTTTATCCTTTCGATGGGGGGAATGTTCATCAACTTTCCTTTTTCCCACACTATTCAGGGATTCATGGAGCTGGCTCTTACTATTCCGGTGATGTTCTATTCAGGATGGTTTCTGTTAAAAAGAGGCTGGGTTTCTTTTAAAACCTGGAATTTAAATATGTTCAGCCTGATTGCTTTAGGGGTAGCCGCAGCATTCATATTCAGCATTGCAGCCTTAATATTTCCGGACATTATTCCTCATGAAATCAGAGGACATAATCATGAAATACCCTTGTATTTTGAGGCGGTCTGTGTTATCCTGACGCTTGTCATTTTAGGACAGCTGATGGAAGCTGCCGCTCATAAAAAAACAGGGAATGCCATTAAAGAACTGATGAATCTGTCTCCCGATGAAGCCAATCTGATGATCAACGGAGAGGAAAAAAGAGTATTGCTCTCCCAGGTGAAAATCGGAGATCTGCTGAAAGTAAAACCGGGTGAAAAAATTCCTGTTGACGGAAAAATCACGGAAGGAAGCTCTTTGGTAGATGAGAGTATGATCACAGGAGAGCCCGTTCCGGTAGAAAAAAATATAGATGACAAAGTTTCTTCGGGAACGCTCAACGGAAACAAGGTATTCATCATGAAAGCCGAAAAAGTAGGTGATGAAACCCTTCTTTCGCAGATTATCAAAATGGTGAACGAAGCCAGCCGAAGCAGAGCTCCTATTCAGAAGCTTACCGACAAAGTTTCTAAAGTCTTCGTTCCAATCGTAATCCTGATCGCTGTTCTTACTTTCGTTCTATGGCAGTTTTTCGGGCCGGAAGGAAAAAGAAGCTTATTTGCATTCGTGAATGCAGTTGCCGTTCTAATTGTGGCCTGTCCATGTGCGCTCGGGCTGGCAACTCCAATGTCACTGATGGTAGGAATCGGAAAAGGAGCCAAAAGCGGAATTCTGATCAAAAATGCAGAAGCTTTGGAGCAGATGCATAAAGTAAATGTACTGATTACCGATAAAACAGGAACTTTAACTGAAGGAAAACCTTCTGTGGAACATATTGAAATATCCGGAAACGGAGATAAAAATGAATTGCTAAAACTGGCCTTTTCATTAAATCAAAATTCAGAGCATCCTCTTTCCAGCGCGGTGATTAAAAGAGCGAAAGATGAAAACCTAACGGCTGAAAAAGTGGATCTTTTTGAAAATATTTCAGGAAAAGGAGTTCAGGGAAATATCAACGGAAAAACCGTTTATTTAGGAAACGAAGGGCTTCTTACCTCCAATAATCTGTCGATTCCTCAGGAATTAAAGGCAAAAGCAGTAGAAGTACAGTCAAAAGCACATACCATATCTTATATCGCACAGGACAAAACAGTATTAGGATTCATAAGCTTTACGGATAAAATTAAAGACACTTCCAAAAAAGCTGTTCAGCGCCTGATGAAGGAAGGAATTGATGTGATGATGATGACCGGAGACAACGAACATACTGCCAAAGCAGTTGCTGAAGAACTGGGAATCAAACATTATAAAGCAGGATGCCTTCCGGAAGATAAGTTGAATGAGGTTAAAAAACTTCAGCAGCAAGGCAAGATTGTAGCCATGACCGGAGACGGAATCAACGACTCCCCTGCCTTAGCACAGTCAGACGTTGGTATTGCAATGGGAACAGGAACTGATGTTGCTATGGAAAGCGCAGAGATTACCCTGTTAAAAGGTGATATTTTAGGAGTGGCAAAAGCAAAATTACTGAGCGAGAAGCTCCTTAAAAACATCAAAGAGAATCTGTTTTTTGCCTTTATTTATAATGTATTAGGTATTCCGGTAGCAGCAGGATTACTGTATCCTTTCTTCGGAATCTTATTATCCCCTATGATTGCGGCGGCAGCAATGAGTGTCAGCTCACTTTCTGTGATTCTCAATTCATTAAGATTAAACTCTGTTGATCTCGATGCAGATGTAAGATAAGAGACGCCTCAGATAAAGAAATAAAGAAGTCTTTACATTGGATGCCCGGAATTTGCAATAAGCGCCGGAAACATCTGAAGTAAAGACTTTCTTCTTGTTATAAAGAACCCATTTTACATTTTCAATTTCGACAGACTTATTTTTCTACACCGTAATTTCTTCCTAAAAACTGGCTGTAGAAAATAATTCCCCGGTAAAGGAAGAATAGCGAAACTTCAATCTCAATAGAAAATAAGCATCGATTCGGCATTTTTAAATGTTAAAACAAAGTAATAACAAAACATAATATTCAAATAACACTTCTTTCGATAATACATCTTTAAATAAAGACCTTAAAATAAAATTAAAAATCAAAATATTAACAAATACTGGCATATAATTTGTTAATATTTTAGCAATATTTTAACGATTTTTAACAATTTAAACTTCCATTATCTTTATGAAAAATTTATTTGGGGAAAAGTCACAAAAAAAGGCTTTTCTTGGGATGACTGCATTGGTGAGTGCGGCTTCAATTATTTTCAACAGCTGTAACAGCAAAACTGACGTGAAAGAGTTTGAAAAAATAACTTCTCACGAACATCCCACCGTAGAAACGGTCCCCAAAATAAAAATAGATGATGAAAGTGTAGAAACCGATAAAAGAATTATCTACCTTACCTTCGATGACGGCCCTAATCAGGGAACGGAAAACCTTCTTAAAATCTTAAACAAAAGAAACGTTTGTGCTACTGCATTTCTGGTAGGAAAGCATGCCTATGGAAGCAAGAGACAAAAGGATGATCTTGATCTTTTAAGAAACAATCCTCTGATTGAGCTGGCTAATCACAGCTTTACACACGCCCATAACAAATACACTGATTTTTACAAAAATGCTGATGCCGTAGTTCACGATTTTGATATTGCGAAAGACAGCCTTAAACTTTATGATAAAATAGCAAGAACACCGGGAAGAAATATCTGGAGACTGAACAATATTGATGTTACCGATATCAAAAGTTCCGCAGAAGCTGCCAACGGACTTAAAAAAGCAGGCTACAAAGTAATCGGCTGGGATCTTGAATGGAGACCTTCCCAAAAAATGACTCTGAAAGGCAGCCATGAAGCTATGATTAAAAAAGTAGACAGCATATTTTTAAATGATCTGGAAAAAACATCAAGGCATCTGGTGTTCCTTACCCACGATCAATACCTCAGAGATGCGGATTCCATCAACGAACTTGATATGTTTATTGAGAAACTGCAGAAAAGCAACAAATTTGTGTTTAGAAAGATCTCGCAGTATCCGAAAATCAATGAGATTTTGAATTGATATAATAATGTAACAATCTAGTAATCTAACAGTGTAACAATTGGAATAAATTACACTGATGTTAAACTGACAACTAGCAACCAATAAATACAAACCAGCAATTGTCAACAACAATTTTACAGATTCATTAGTTTTTTGCTTTTAAAATTCAGAAATTTGCATTTATGAATCGTAAAGAAAATTACAACGCAATAAAAAATCAGCTTCCGGCGGGAGTACAACTGGTAGCAGTTTCTAAAACACATCCGGCAGAAGCTGTTCTGGAAGTATATCATTTTGGCCAGAAAATCTTTGGGGAAAATAAGGTTCAGGAACTTATGGAAAAGTACCCTGTCCTGCCCCAGGATATTCAATGGCATCTTATAGGGCATCTGCAGACGAATAAAGTAAAGTATATTGCTCCGTTTATAGATACAATCCAGAGTGTGGACTCAGAAAAACTTCTTTCAGAAATCAGCAAGGAAGCGGGCAAAAACAACAGAACCATAAAGGTACTTCTCCAGGTAAAAATCGCCGCTGAAGAAAGTAAATTCGGGCTTGAAATAGCTGAAGCAAAAGCTTTGTTCAAAGACTATGTGGATGGAAAATTTTCAAACATTCACATCACGGGACTGATGGGAATGGCAACATTTACGGACGATAAAGAACAGGTAAAAGAAGAATTCTTACTGTTAAAAGGACTTTTTGATGAATTGAATCAATTAAAAACATTAGAAACCTTATCTATGGGAATGAGTGATGATTTCCCGGCTGCCATTGAATGCGGTGCCAATTCCGTAAGGGTGGGATCTGCTATTTTCGGCAGAAGAGACTATTCAAAATAGTATATTTAGGTATAGTTTTTGCTAATAATTGAATCAAAAAATCTAAATTTGCAACTATGCAAAAAATCCTTATTGTAGAAGACGAAAAAGCAATCTCGGGAGTATTACACAGTATTCTTTCTGATGAACTTACCGATTACGAATTTGTTATCGCTGAAGATGGCCTGGAAGGCTACAAACAGATAGAAAAAGAAGATTTCGCATTGGTGATCTCCGATATCAAGATGCCTAAACTTTCAGGAACCGAACTTTTGAAACAAAGTATGGTCTTAAAACCTGAAAGCACATTCATCATGATCTCAGGTCACGCGGATATAGACTCTGCTGTTTCCTGCCTGAAGGAAGGTGCATACGACTTTATTTCCAAACCTATCGATATCAACAGGCTGATTACAAGCGTAAAAAATGCTTTGGCTAAAGAAAGTCTGAAAAAGGAAAATAAAAACCTTCAAACTGAAAATAAAACCTTAAAAAGAAAGGTTAACAAAAAATATCAGATGATCGGAGATTCTCCTGCATTGAAAAAAATCCAGGATATGATCGAAAAGGTAGCTGCTTCTGACGCCCGAGTTCTGATTACAGGACCAAACGGTGCAGGAAAAGAATTGGTAGCACATGCCATCCACAATCAAAGTGAACGTGCCAGAGGCCCGATGGTTGAAGTCAACTGTGCGGCTATTCCTTCCGAGCTTATTGAATCTGAACTTTTCGGACATGTAAAAGGTTCTTTTACCGGTGCTATCAAAGACAAGCAGGGGAAATTTGAACAGGCCAACGGTGGTACCATCTTTTTGGATGAAATTGGAGATATGAGTCTTATTGCCCAGGCTAAAGTATTGAGAGCATTGCAGGAAAGCAAAGTTTCTCCGGTAGGAAGCGACAAAGAAATAAAAGTTGATGTAAGGGTAATTGCAGCAACGAATAAAAACATGCAGAAGGAGATTGAAGAAGGTAAGTTCAGGGAAGATCTTTATCACAGGCTTTCTGTGATTGAAATTTATGTTCCCCCATTGGATGACAGAAAAGATGACATCAGATTATTAGTGGAGCATTTTTCCGGTATGATTGCCGATGAGCATGGTACTGCCGTGAAAAAGTTTGATGATAAAGCTATTGATGCCCTTAAAGTTCTTTCATGGACCGGAAATATCAGAGAACTTAGAAATGTTGTGGAAAGATTAATTATTCTTGGCGGAAATACTGTTTCCGAAGAGGATGTTGCCAGTTTTGTAAGGAAATAATGTAATTAAACATTAAATATATTATAAAATTTGCAGTAGCCTTACTGCAAATTTTTTTTTTGCCCGATTTTAAGAATTAAACTATATATGAATCATAAACTATTATGAACTTTTTAAACAAAAACTATACGAAAGAATGCCTGACTCTGGCTCTTCCTGTAATGCTTACGCAGGTGGGGCAGGTCTCGGTGAATTTGTTCGACAATATTATTGTCGGAAAACTTTTAGGTGCAGACGCGCTGGCATCAGTTTCATTGGGAAATGCTGTGTTTTTCTCGGTATTTGTACTGGCGCTGGGATTTTCGTTTGCCATACCGCCTCTGGTTTCGGAGGCTCATTCCAAGCAGGATCATGGAACAATTAATTCTGTTTTCAGCCACGGATTTGTCATCAATATGTCTGTGGGAATCATTTTAATGGGAGTTCTACTTTTAGGAATGCCTCTGCTCTATCACTCGGGGCAGCCTGCCAAAATTATCCCTAATACAGTGGATTTCCTCGGTATTATGGCGATCAGCATGATTCCGTTTATGGCATTTCAGACTCTTCGTGAAGTTTCCGAAGGTCTTTCTTACACCATAGGCGTTACCAAAGCAACAATTATTGCCAACATCATTAATATTGTTCTGAACTATGTTTTCATCAAAGGGCTATGGATTTTCCCTGAAATGGGCGTAAAAGGCTCAGCCTTAGCAACATTGATCTCGAGAATTTTCATGGTAGTATTCCTTTATGTGGTATTGGTAAAAGAGAAAAAGACAAGACGATATATTAAAGATTTTTCATTAAAAATCCAGGTTTTCTCCAGAAGTATGTTTGATAAAATGGTGAAATTGGGTCTGCCAACGGCTTTACAGATGTTCTTTGAAGTAACTGCTTTTGCAGGGGCTGCATTTATCTGTGGTTTAATTTCAGCGCACGATATTGCTTCTCACCAGATTGCATTGAGTATGGCTTCATTTACCTTCAACCTGTGTGTAGGATTCAGTGTGGCTTCTACGGTAATGATCGGAAGAAAATTGGGTGAGCAGAATTTTGTTGAACTGCGAAAAGTAGGAATCAATAACCTTAAAATTGCCTTTATTTTCATGTGTATCTGCGGTCTGGTCTTCATTCTGGGCAGAAACATACTTCCGACTTTCTTTACTAAAAAAGAGGAAGTGGAAGTAATTACGCTGGCTTCCAAATTAATGGTTATTGCCGCATTATTCCAGCTATCGGATGGAATTCAGGTTACCGCTTTAGGAATGCTGAGAGGGCTTCAGGATGTGAAAATTCCCTCCATTTATACTTTCATTGCTTACTGGATCATTACAATTCCACTGGGTTATTTTCTGTGTGTTACTCTGAAAATGGGTGCATTCGGAATGTGGATTGCTTTAGGACTGGGACTTACCGTTTCTGCGGTTTTCCTGGTGAAACGATTTTTAAATATGTCTGCGAAGAGAATTAAGCAGAATTAGGAGGATGGAAGCTACTATTGGACATTTATATTTCTGATGGTTTGGTTAAATTAATCAACAATTAAAATAAAAATATAATTGTTCCTAAGGCTGAACCACTTGCGTCTTCGAACTTCAGACATTTCGATTTTTTTTAAAAGAATAGCTGAAAAACCAGCGCGGAGTCTTCGACTCCGCGCTGGTTTGTTTATTATATTTCACTATTTTTGGCCCATTATTAAACAGAGTCAATAGAATCATGAAAAAAATTATATTCCTGCTTGCCTTATATGCAGGATCATTTTATCAAGCGCAAACCAATAGATTTACTTATGAACTTCAGTACAGAAAAGATGCTTCTGAAGATTACAGACGGAATCTTATGAATCTCGACATCAGCCCAAAATCAGTAAAATTCTATGATCAAACGTTTGCAGAATATGATTCCATCAATAAAAACGCAAACAGATCTGTTTCAAGATACAGTACCAAAACAGACCAGGTAATCGAAAGAGCTCCCAATTCGTCTAAAAACAAATGGTACAGAGATTTTTTCGACTATTTTGTAGTGAATACCAATGACGAAATGAACTGGAAACTGCTTCAGGAAACACAACAATATAACGGCTATAAACTTCAAAAAGCCACTACCGATTTCGGAGGCAGAACATGGAATGCCTGGTTTTGTAATGAAGTGAATATTAAAGAAGGTCCTTACAAATTCAGAGGACTTCCGGGTCTGATCTTTATTCTGGAAGACACCGATAAAAATTTTATCTATAAGCTGATCAGCAATAAAAAGCTAAGCACCGAATACGATACCAAAGATTTTGTCGAAACTCACTATGGAAAGTCTGCCATTCCTATTTCCAACGAGAAATTCAATAAGTATATCGAGGACATTTACGAAAATCCCACGAGGATGATGGCGGAAGGTATAAAAAATGGCCAGAAAACCTCTTTCAAGAACGAAAGTATAGAAACGATTGAAGAGCTTAATAAAAAGAAATCCATGCTTCAGAACGGTATAAAAAGTCGCTACATTTATATTGAAAAAGATAAAGAACCTGCTTTTAAAAGTAAGTAACTTCTTTAAAAATGGATTTAAGTATAGAAGAATTACGAAGACATGCTCTCTTCGATCCTACATTTAGAAGATTAGAAATCATTATTGAAGGCTTAAATAAAGCAATAATATATTTCAGAGGAAATGAATTAGCAATAGATTGGTGGGGCTCATTGGATGATAAAAAGGAATATGAGTCCATATACAAGCTTGCAATTTTAGCCATTGAAGACTATTTAAGATTGACAATAAGGGATTTTTTTGACATTCATGAAGAAAAAGATTATTTACCTTTTTATGAGTCTGAACCCAATATTAATCTCATTTTTCTTTTAGCTGATTATATAAAATCAACTACAAAAGCATCCAACGAATCACTCAGCAAATTTGATCTAAGTATAAATGACTATCCTATTTATCATGGTATTGTAATCCTGAATAAAGATAAAGATTTAAATGAAATTCTCAAAAATCTGAAGGAGTATAGAGCTAAACTTATCGATTTAAAATATCCGGAATAGATTAAAAGAATTTGATCCATTCCTTACGAATTTCGCGAAGTCTCCAACTTCGCGAAATTCATTTTAAATTATCCTTGTCAAGGTTTAAAACCTTGACAAGGATAACAGCAGCTTCTAACTTCTCTCTACCCACATCATTTTTATTGCTCAAGTCTAAGAAGACATTATAAGTTAAAGCAAGTTAAAGGATAATTCCTCCATACGCCAGATAAGAAAGCTTTGCTCCTTCTACAAATTCTTTAAAACCTGTATTTTCATCTGCATTTTCATTTTGAAGTTCAAAATAATATTCATTGGGATTCACCTTACCTCTAAGAAGATATTCAATACTATCTTTTTCAGCATTTTTATTTTGAGGAAAACTCCAAAATTTAAATCTCTTGGTTTGAGGATTTGGATTCAATAAGAGTAATTCATCCATATCCGTTATTTTTAAAACCGGATTTCCATTAATTCTTACAGGGTCTAATAATCCGTTTGCAAAAATCAATTTAAATCTTTCATCTAAATATTTTGAAAACTCAATAACTTTAACAATATCAATAACAATCCTATCTTTTTCCACCTTGATCTGAGATCTTGAATATTGGGGATATTCCTGTTTACGGTACTCAGTTTCAAAATGTTCCTTTGCCGGGTGATATTTCCCACTATTGATATTTTCTGTTTGGGCATTTCCTTTAGCCACAAACATTACAATGGATAAAATCGCAAATAATTCTTTCATTGTATCAACCTATCCTACCCTTTTTCCTAAAATCGTCAAGCTCCTTTCCACCTCATCCAGAACGGCCACATCGGGAAACATTCCCCATACTTCAAATCCGAAATGCCTGAAGAGTTTCAAACTCGCTTCATTATGAGAAAAGATAAATCCGAGAAGCGTTTTTATTCCTAAACCGGGTGCGCGGTCAATACAATACTCCATCACTTTTTTACCAAAGCCTTTTCCTCTGCAGGATTCGTCCAGATAAATACTCATTTCAACGGTTCCGTTGTATGCGGGCCTTCCATAAAATGAAGAAAAGCTTACCCATCCTACTGTTTCATGATCATTTTCAATAATCCAAAGCGGTCTTGTTTCAGGATTGTGCTCCTCAAACCATTCTTTTCTGCTTTCTACAGACACATTTTCGGTATCTGCGGTCACCATCCTGGACGGAATGGTAGAATTGTAGATCTCCACTATTTTTTCTAAATCTTTCAGGTCAGCATCCCTGAATTGCAGGTCATTCATTTTGTAGTTTCCGATTTTATATCTGTGCAAAAATACGGAGGATAATGTTTTTATGAGTAGAAATCCGGTCAATAATTGCAATTAATTGAGGATGGGAACTGGAAGAGGGAGAATGGAAGCTGCTATTTATTTTTTAGGAAGCTATGTCAAGGTTTTGAACCTTGACATGGCTATTACTCGAAATTGTAACGGTAAAAAAGAGTCTAGTTATTTTTTCATAGGAACCCATACCAACCGTCTTTTAGCACTCAATAACTTCCTTCTTCTATCTTCCGGCTTCCCAACGTTCTCTATCTTCCCAAATTCTTCAGCGTCCTGTTCAGGCTTCTCACCGTAATTCCCAGGTAAGCCGCTATATCTTCTTTTGACATTTCAATTTTCTCCTGTTTCTGGAGTTCAAGAAGTTGGGCTAAAGTGTGTTCTGCCGCATACAGCTGTTGGTATGATGCTCTTTTGGAAGTATTCACAATCCGTTCAGCAAAAACATCCAGCAGGAGATTATTCAGCGAAAGATCATTTTTTATTAAAGATTTAAAATAAGGTATAGCGACACTATAAACGGTTACATCCGTTACTGCTTCTATACTGCACAGACAGGAAATATTCCGGATGAGCTCTATCTCCCCGATGATCTCCCCTTTTCCCAAAAATTCAACGATAAATTCTTTACCATTTTCCTCAACGAAAAAACATTTGGTAATTCCTTCTTTAATCAACATTATTTTTGAAGGTTTTTCATTTTGTGTAAATATCCTTTTCCCTTTAGAAAAGAACCTTACCATGATATCTTCTTCATGCTCCTTCTTTTGGTAAAGATCTTCTAAATAGCTTAAAAACAAATGATTGGTCCTTAACATATCTTATCCGGGACAAATGTCCTTTTCTGATTGAATTTTTATACTGAATTTTGTCAGGAGAAAATTACAAAAAGTAAAATGAATAATCACATAACCACCATCGCATTTGATGCAGACGACACCCTTTGGATCAATGAACCTTATTTTCAGGAAGCAGAAAAAGAATTCTGTGTGCTGCTCGAAAATTATTTGCCACAGCATTCCGTGTCTCAGGAATTATTTAAAACCGAAATGCAGAATCTTCACCTCTATGGTTATGGTGTAAAAGGTTTCATGCTTTGTATGATCGAAACGGTGAGCAGGGTTTCGGGCGGCACAGCCTCTATGCAGTTAATCAACAGAACGATTGAGATTGGTCAGGAATTACTGCAGAAGCCGATAGAATTATTGGATGGAGTTACTGATACATTAGAAGCTTTAAAAGGGAAATACAGGCTGGTTGTCGCTACAAAAGGCGATCTGCTGGATCAGGAAAGAAAACTCAAAAATTCAGGATTGCAGGACTATTTCCATCATATTGAAATTATGAGTGACAAGAAGGAAAGCGATTATCAAAAGCTGTTGAAACACCTGGACTGTAAACCTGAACACTTTATGATGCTTGGAAATTCCATCAAATCAGATGTTTTGCCAGTTCTGGAAATCGGAGGTTTTGCCGCACATATTCCTTATCATGTAACCTGGAGTCATGAACAGCATGAACATCATCTGGAGCATAATCATTTTATGGAACTGAAAAGTATTGATGAAGTGTTGAAATATTTGTAAAAAACCGTTCAAATTGAACGGTTTTTTACTTTATGCTCTCGTATAGATTTTGCAATTCAATATTATGTTTCCATCCTTCAGAATTATACATTGAAATAATAATCTTTTTTTCAAATTCATCTAATGTTCCGGAACTCCCATTTACAATTGCTCCTTCCCATGGTCTAATATTTTCCGGAATCACATAATCAATTCTATATTCAGCATACGAATTGAGTTGGTATGCGTTAATAATTACATAATAATCTGAATTTTCATGATTGTCGCTAAATAAAAGCAAGGATGCATGAGAAGTTAATCCATACAAAACAGTTTCCTGAAACATTGTATTGACGGATTTCAGAACTTCCAGCATAGGTGTTCCAAAGTCTGCGATTTGATCATCAGGTTTTGGAATAAGCTCTTTATAAAACTGCTCTAATGTTTTCTTATTTTGCTCAAAACGTCTAACTATTGGCATAGTAAAATTGTAAGTTTATTTTTCAATCAAATTATTTACTGCAAAACTCCAGATATTTCTTTATCTCTTCAGAATTATACTTTTTCTCGAAGTAAGCTAGTTTATCATGATATTCAGGATGTTTTTTTCTATGTAGTAATAACATCCTGTAATAAGCTCTACCAAACTCTGTGGTGAAGATGGGTTATTAAGAACCATTTGATCAAACTTTATTAAAACTGAATCAATTTCTTCTACCTTCCATTTTGATTCCACAATGCTAAATAGCTCAATGAAATTTACGAGCTCATGTTCGGTTTTAATACTGGCTTTATGTTTCCTATAAACCTCTGTCATTTTTATATTATCCTTTTCCCAGAAGATCATCCTGTAAAGCTCATCTGCTAAATGTGACTTAGATCCTACACAGCCTTGAATAATACTAATGGAATCATTATTCTTGATATAATCATCAAACAGTTGATCCAATATTTTAAGCTTTCTACTGAAAACAGCATATGAAGCATAAGCTTTTGCTACAGAATTTCCCTTAAAAGCAATATACTCCACTTCTTTGTCAGAGGCCTTTTTGTTGATCTCTTCAAACAGTTTATAGACTTTACTTTCAGACATGCCATATCCGATATGAGCAGATTCAACATTTTTACTTTTAGATAACTCACCATATAAATTCTCTATTTCAGAGGATAACTGTCCAAAACTTAAAGCAGGAATAAAAAATAAAATGTAGGATATTCTCATCATGGTTATTATTAAGGGAAATAAAAAAAGCCCGTTCATTGTTGGAACGGGCTTTCTCTTCAATTATTTTATTTCTTCAGGCACTTTTCAAGGAACTGATCCTGTTCCCATAAAAGGTGTAAGATGTTTTCTTTAGCCGCATAGCCGTGAGACTCCTTCGGAAGAAGAACCATTTTTACAGGCGCTCCCAAGTTTTTCAGGGCCTGGAAATATCTTTCCGTCTGTAAAGTGAAGGTTCCCGGATTATTGTCTGCATCACCATGAACCAATAGCAATGGTGTTTTCATTTTATCCGCATTCATGAACGGAGACATGGTGTTATAGATCTCCGGAATATCCCAATAGTTTCTCTGCTCGCTCTGGAATCCAAACGGAGTCAGAGTTCTGTTGTAGGCACCACTTCTTGCAATACCACACGCGAAAAGCTTGGAATGCGTCAAAAGGTTAGCCGTCATAAATGCACCGTAAGAATGCCCTCCTACCGCTACTTTTTTCTTATCGATATATCCTAACTGATCCACTGCATTAATAGCTGCTTCAGCATTGGCTACCAACTGCGGAATGAAAGTATCGTTCGGTTCTGTTTTTCCTTCTCCGATAATCGGGAATGCTGCATCATCAAGTACGGCATATCCTTTCGTTGTCCAGTATACAAAAGATCCGTAGTACGGGAATGTAAAATCATTCGGGTTTTGGGTATTCTGCCCTGCGGTATTTTTATCTTTATATTCTGTAGGATAAGCCCAGATCAATAGAGGAAGTTTTTCCGTTTTCGCTTTTCTGTCGTAATTGGCAGGCAGATAAAGCGTTCCGGTCAAAGTAACTCCATCATTTCTTTTGTAGGTGATTACCTCTTTGTATACATCTTTGATGCTTTCAAAAGGGTTTGCGAAAGTAGTTACCGCTTCAGCCTTATTAGATTTAATGTTCTTTTTAAAGTAATTAGGATACAGGCTTGGAGACTGCTGTGTCGTTAAAATTTCACCTTTTGAAGCATTCAGAATGTCAATAATCTCTTCTTTACCGTTCTTCACGTTGGAAGTGTACAGCCTTTTCTTCTTGAGCGACTTCACATCCATTTCATCAATAAAAGGATGCTGTCCGTCTTTGGTAAATCCGTCACCTATAAGATACGTTTTCCCTCCTTTCATATCAATAACGAATCTTCCGTACTGGTTTTTTGCGGTATTGAAATTTCCCGGATCACTGTAAACATCCTGATAATTTCTGTCATCAAATATTTTTGATTCCCCGCTATTAAGATCTACCAAATAGGATTTAGTATTTCTCGTGTCATACCAGCCTTCAGAAACAACCGCATAATGATCGTTGGTCCAGCTTACTCCTTCATATCTCTGTTTTGTTTTAAAGAATGATTTTGGAGCAGAGCTGAAAGGAGCTTCCCATGTAAATACCTCATCTCTGTAATCTACAGATTTAGACTGATCTCCTCCATCCAGAGCTTCAACATACGATAAAGTAGCCGGCATATCGCTTCTCCATCCCATACTTCTTTTTCCGGTTCTTACGGAAGAGAAACCTTTTGGCATGATCTCATTCAAAGGAACTTCATTCACTACTTTTACAGCATTTCCTTTGGCGTCATACACTGTTGTGGTAGATGGGAATCTGTTTAAAGGTACGATATAGGAAAACGGTTTTTTGATAACAGTCGCCATCAGATAGTTTCCATCCGGAGAAAAACTCAGTCCGGAATACATGTCCTGATCTTTTATTTTTTTAAGATTTCCTGCCAGATCTACATTGTATACATCAGAAGCGGTAAGAACTTCAAAATTCTTTTCATCCTGAGGATTTTTTAAAAGATCCTGATACGTTCTGTTCTGCGAAACCTTACCGTCTGCTGTAGACACAATAGGCCCTGTAGGAAGGTCTTTGCTGGCATCTATCAGAGCTGGTCTGTTTTGGGGAAGAGTGCGGATCAGAAAGCTTTGTGAATCGTTATACCAGGTGTAAGGGCTTCCCAAATTGGCATTCAGATTATCTGCTGTAATTTTTTTGGCCGAAGCCGTTTCCATATCTACTACCCAAAGCTCTACGCCTTTGCTTGTTGTATTGGTAAATGCAAGTTTCTTTTCATCAGGTGAAAATGACAAATAGGTAATTTTAGCATTCGCAGGAAGGTTCTTTACCTGAATTTCATTTTTATCATTGATTTTTCTGATCTTCAGATTATTGGAATAGGTAGCACTGCTTGAAATATTGGTTACCGGATTGATTCTTAATCCTGCCAGTTTCATTTCCTGCTGATTAAGATCTTCCAGTGTTTTATACGTTGGACGGTAAGTGAATACTACCCAGTCTTTTTTACTGTTCATCAAAACACTCGGAGGTCTTTCATAATCTGCAAGCTTCAGAATTTCCGCAGAAGGTTTTTGATACGTAATATTCTCCTGTGCCTCATAGAAATTGAGAAATGCCAAAAGGCAAATAGTCAGTTTAATCTTCATATAAATTCATTTTCCACGAATTTAGTCATTTTTAAGATATAACTGAACTTATAAATTTTATCCCACATTGTTGTGATATAATTAAATAATATTATATTAGTTCGGTCAAATAAACAAAATATTTATATTATGAGAAATTTAAAAAAATTATCTAAAAGAGATTTGAAAACTATTAACGGAGGAGGTGCTCCTGTATGCGGAACAGGTTACAAACCGTGTATTATAGGAATAGATGCGAACGACTCTCCAAAATGGTCGTGCATTCCTTCAAACCTTCCTTGCAAACCTTTATAAAAGCAAAAAAGAGGCTATTTCCTTTTGAAACAGCCTCTTGTATTTTATCGTATTCAGATCCGGTTACCAGTCTGAAGCTCTCTTTCTTTTCTCTATCATATGATCTACTGAAGCTTTTCCGGCACCAAATGCCATCAGAAGAAGATACACGGACAGATAAATAAGACTCAGTTCTCTTTTCTCAAATGGATCTGCTCCATGAACCAGGAAAGCAGCCATAGCCATCGTGAAGATCAGAAATCCTAAAGAAATTCTTGTAAAAAGCCCTAATATAAGCAGTATTGAACAGACAAATTCAGCAACAACCGTAAGAATAAGGGTCACTAAAGGACCTAATCCTATAAAATCGTAAAATTCTATTTTACCCCCTTCCAACAGCATCTGAAGCTTCGGAAAACCGTGAGAAAGCATAGCAAAGCCTACAAACACTCTCACAACGAGTAAAATAATATCTTTAGGTACTGAGCTGGAATTTGACTTGAGATAGTTCATTTACTGAAAATTTAGACTAAAGGTAATAAAAATCTTTTAATAGAACGGAATTACAAGCATTTTTAGTTTATCTGTACCCGAAATTTTTCAAATCCCTGTCGTTTTTACGCCAGTCTTTTTTCACTTTTACAAACAGGTTCAAATGAATTTTTTTGGAAAAGAATTTTTCAAGATCCAATCTGGCTTCTGTTCCTACTTTCTTGATAGCCTCTCCTTTATGTCCGATGATAATTCCTTTTTGGGTATCTCTTTCCACATAAATAATAGAATCTATGAAAATAATTCCTTCTTTTTCTTTAAACTGTTCCGTAACTACTTCTACAGAATAAGGAATTTCTTTTTCATAATTCAAAAGGATTTTTTCGCGGATTGCTTCGTTTACAAAGAATCTTTCCGGCTTATCTGTATACTGCTCTTTATCATAGTATGGCGGATTTTCCGGTAAAAGAGATCTTAATTTCGGCAAAATAATGTCTGTATTGAAGGCATTCAAAGCGGAAATAGGAAGAATCTCTGCTTTCGGGATTCTGTTGTGCCATTCTTCCACCAGTTTTTCAAGCCCTTCCTGATTGGTCTGGTCTACTTTATTCAGTAACAGCAATACCGGAACCGGGATCTTATTAAGTTTATCAATTAAAAATTCTGAAGGCTCGGCTTTATCGGTAACGTCTACAATGAATAGAAATACATCAGCATCCTGTAAAGAATCCTTTACAAAATCCATCATTTTTTCCTGAAGACCGTATTTGGCATCCAATACTCCCGGAGTATCAGAAAATACTATCTGCAGGTCTTCTTCATTATAAATTCCAAAAATTCTGTGGCGGGTTGTCTGGGCCTTTTGAGTTACAATCGCCAGCTTCTCTCCCATTAACTGATTTAATAGGGTAGATTTTCCGGCGTTAGGCTTTCCGACTATGTTTACAAATCCTGCTTTGTGCATAAAAATAATATTACAAAATGCAAAGTTAGTAAAACAAAACTGGTCTCCACGGTTTAAGTCAACTTTTAGAAAAGAAAAAAGTGTAATCTGCTTAAAAAACGGACCAATTCTGTTGATCCCAGTAAGTCCCTCTTTTATTATTTCATTAATTTGGAAATTAATCCGGATACAGTTGTATTGGATCTCTTAAAACCTATACTTTTACATTATTATTACCTTATGGATATAGACCAGATTCTCGACCGTATTTATGTGCTTCCTGAAGCTTCCAAAGCCTCATTAAAAAAGCATATTACAGAAGTATCACATCCTAAATATTTCTGTCTTATGGAAGCGGATAAGATTATTCCTCATATCTATTTTATAAGGAAAGGCATTGTACGCGCCTACGCTTCTACAGCTGAAAACGATATCACTTTCTGGTTCGGAAGTGAAGGTGAGACCGCAATTTCCATGAAAAGCTACGTGGAAGACAAACCCGGCTATGAAAGTATAGAGCTCCTTGAAGACTGTGACCTGTATGTTCTGGAAACGGAAAGCCTGAGAAAACTGTTCAACGAAGATATTCACATTGCCAACTGGGGAAGGAAATTTGCAGAAAGGGAACTTGTAAAAACAGAAGAACTGATTATTTCCAGGCAATTCAAAACGTCTCTGGAACGCTATAAAGATCTGATGACCTATAAACCGGATCTTCTTAAAAGAGTTCAGCTGGGGCATATTGCGTCTTATCTTGGAATTACTCAGGTGAGTCTGAGCAGGATCCGGGCGGAGATTAAATGAGGTTTCGGGTGCGGGATACGAATTGCTGGTTGCGAGTTGCAAGGTTGACAACCAGAAACTCGCAACCAGCAAGCCGAATCTCGGAGAAAATTCACTTTATTTTTTAACAAATGTAAAATTTTTTCTGCCCGCAAATCCGGAAATTTGCTGAAGAGAAAATCAAAAGAAATGAATTGGATTATTTTAATCATTGCCGGAATATTTGAAGTAGCCTTTGCCTCCTGTTTAGGAAAAGCCAAAGAAACATCCGGATCTGAAATGTACTATTGGTATGCCGGATTTCTGGTAACCATGACCATCAGTATGCTATTGCTGATTAAAGCGACACAAACACTTCCCATAGGAACTGCTTATGCGGTATGGACAGGAATCGGAGCTGTAGGAACTGCTCTGATGGGAATTTTCTTTTTTAAAGACCCTGTAAGTTTCTGGAGAATATTCTTCATTGTAACCCTTATTGGTTCAGTGGTAGGACTGAAATCTGTTTCTCACTAAAATTAAAAGCAACTTCTATCTATATTAAATAAGCCCGTTTTCAAATCAGAAAATGGGCTTATTGTTTGAAAATTGATCAACGTTTTATATTCAGAATAAAAACAAAACCGCCTCCAAAATGATGAAGGCGGTTTATTTATTTTTTGAAAACGATGGGTAAAATCTCATTTTGTCTTAACCCGTATTTTCTAATTTCTTCTTCTGAAAAGTTCTGAGAATAAAAGTTGGGCTCTGTTTCGAAGCCGGCTTTTCTCAGACGGTCAAAATAATCCATTCCGTACCAGCGGACGTGGTCATACTGCCCGAAATGTTTCTGACGTTCTTTTGGATCTTTAATAGAAAAATCTTCATAGGTCTTCTCCAGAGAATTTCTCATCGGAACCTGGAAAATCCCCCAGCCTCCTGGCCTCATGACTCTGTACAATTCACTGATAGCTTTTGCATCATCTTCTATATGTTCCAGCACATGGTTGCAGAAAACAATATCAAAACTTTCATCAGGAAAAGGTAAATCCAGAATATCCGCTTTCACATCTACAATGGGAGAAAAAAGATCCGCGGAGATATAGTTCAGATTTTTCATCATCTTGAACTTCCTTAGAAATTCCTGTTCGGGAGCTATATGCAGGACTTTGTGATTTTTAATAAAAAAATCGGTCTCATTCTGCAAATACAGCCACATCTGGCGGTGTCTTTCCAGACTCAGTGTTCCGGGAGACAATGCATTTTCACGCTGTTTTCCATAACCATAAGGAAGGAATTTCCGGTAGGATTTCCCATCAATAGGATCATAGAACTCATCTCCTTTGAAAAGCTGATAGATAAGAGGTCTCGCCCAGATACTCATTTTAATAAGCATGGGACGAGGTATTTTATTCAATAAAAGTTTAGTTACTTTTTTCATTAAAAATCCAATTGGAATGGCTTTTCTTCATCGCTCACGATACCTAATGCTTCGTAAACATATTTGAATGTAGAAAGCAGTACCGGCTTACCATTAACCACAGCTACATCATGTTCAAAATGAGCAGAAGGCAGATTGTCCAGAGTGGTTACCGTCCAGCCGTCATTATGAAATTTCACTTTTTCCGTACCCAGGTTTACCATTGGCTCTATAGCGATCGCAAGACCGTCTTTGATTACTTTTCCGCTTCCCTGTTTTCCATAATTAGGTACCTGTGGATCTTCGTGCATTTTTCTTCCAAGACCGTGCCCTACCAATTCTTTCACAACACCATAACCTTCTTTTTCACAGTGGCTCTGGATGGCATAGGAAATATCTCCTATCCTTTTTCCTCTTACACATTGTGCAATCCCTTTATAAAGCGATTCTTTCGTTACCTGTAATAGTTTTTTCACTTCAGGTTTTACTTCCCCGATTTCAAAGGTGTAGGCATGATCTCCTACGAAACCGTTCAGGATAACCCCGCAGTCTACAGAAAGTACATCTCCTTCCTGGATAATATCGTTGTTGGGAAAACCATGAACCACCTGATCATTCGGAGAAATACATAAAGAATTCGGGAAGCCGCCATATCCTAAGAAAGCAGGTTCAGCCCCATGATCTTTAATAAAATCGTGAGCCAGCTTATCCAGGTATAAAGTGTTTATTCCCGGTTTTATTTCTTTTGCCAGCATCCCCAGTGTTTTTGAAACCAGGTGTGCACTCTCCTTCATCAGGCGAAGTTCCTCTATTGTTTTTAATTGAATCATTTTTTTTAGATGTTAGATATTAGATGTCAGAAGTTAGATTACAACTTAATGTATATTTTAAAGTACGATTAAATGATAACCTTCCCAACATCTATGGTTTTCTGATCAAGTTTTAAATAAAGAAGCAGCATTAAAAAACTAATTTGTAATCTCTAGCTTCTAGCCTCTATTTTAAATTTTTACCAGAAAAGTCCTTTTTTCTTTTCTTTTTTGAGTTTTGAATAAGCCAGCACTTCTTTTCCTTCCACACGGAATTCTATTCTTTCCTGGATAATATTGTAGATTTCTCCCCAGCCCGGAAATCCTCCTAAATTTCTGTCGTCTATGAACCAGTCTGCATCCAGTTTTCTGGATTGATTTTCAGAATCGAAAACTTCTCCATCAAAGCTGGAATTTACGGCATAGAATTCAATCCCGTTTTCTCTGCAGAATTCTACTGCTTCATCAAGGGTTTTTCCGTGTCTGTATGTCCAAAGAATCAATCTGTATCCTTCTGCCTGAAGTCTTTTTAAGGTTTCGAAAGCAAAAATTTTCGCTTTTCCAATTGCCGGATATGCATCGTCCACAATAGTTCCATCAAAATCGACAGCAATTTTTTTATTATTTAACATTTTGTTTATTTTAGCTTTGCAAAGATAAGAAATAAAAAGAGTGCCGAAAACGATGGCACTCTTAAGTTTTTATAATTTAATGATTATCTGAAACTAGCTTTTCACCCAGCTGAACTGGAACTGAAGATCCGGAGTAGCAACCCTGTCTGTAATCTTCTGTAGTCTTGCAGGAAGCTTCATCAGATATTCCTGAGCTTTCTCAGCTTTTTCAGTCAATCCTTTTACATGTTCAATCTTCCATTCGTCCAGAAGGTCAGATAATATATTGATATAATCGTTTCCGGTGTATACCATACATCTCTGTGCCGCATCTGAGAAATGTCCCCAAAGTTCTCCTGCTTTCTGCCCGGACTGTCTCATCAGGTGTGCAGGCATCACGATTTTTTTACGCATCATGTCTTCAAAAGCAAGGATCATTTCAGACGGATCTATTTCAAGGATCTTGGCAACGAAATGTTTGTAAGCTTTAGCGTGTCTGGCTTCATCGGCAGCAATTACTCCGCACATCTTCGCCAGTTTTCCGTTTCCGGACTGTTTAGCCAAAGTTCCTACTCTACGGTGAGATATATTGGTAGCTGTTTCCTGGAAGCTTGTATAAACGAAGTTTCTGTATGGGTCCATACTTGTTCCCAAATCGAAACCATCATTAATAAGATACTGAGTGGTAATTTCCACTTCTCTCATATTCACACGTCCGCACAGATAAAGGTATTTGTTCAAAAGATCTCCGTGTCTGTTTTCCTCAGCAGTCCATGCTCTTACCCAGTTGGCCCAGCCTACTTTTTCTTCCTGATTGATGCCTTCAACTCCCATCAACCAGGACTCATAAGAAGGTAATGCTTCTTCGGTGATACAGTCTCCGATCAGGGTTACAAAAAGGTCATAAGGCATTTCGCGGGCAAAAGTCTGGATTTCTTCCAGGTCATATTTAAAATCTGAGCTTGACGGATCCGGAAGGTAATCGGAGGGCTGCCAAATTTTTTCAATTGGCGTTAAAAATTTATCCAGAAAAGAACTCACTTCCTTTTCCAATATTCCCATTACTTCTTTTCTGACAAGCTTTTGATACATTTTACTATATGGATTTTAATTTGCAAAGATATGATTTATTTATTATTTGTCGCATAATAACATATGCAACCCATACGATGACTGATATAAATCATACAAAAATGCCGCCATCTATATCACAACGACATTTTTGTGACATTATTATTGAATTTTTAGCTCACTAAGATATCTCCTGTCATTACTTCCGGAATTTCCGCTCCCATTACTTTTAAAATAGTAGGAGCCACATCGCCCAGTTTTCCTGGTTTTAAATTCCATGTATGGTCTTTATCCATTACAATAAACGGAACAAGGTTGGTGGAATGCTGAGTATTAGGCGTACCATCCGGATTGATCATTACATCTGAATTTCCGTGATCTGCGAGAATAAATACGGCATATCCGTTCTCATAAGCTGTAGTAGCCACTTTTTCAATGCATTGATCTACTGTTTCTGCGGCTTTTACTGCGGCTTCAAAAACTCCGGTATGCCCTACCATATCTGTATTGGCGAAATTCAGGCAGACAAAATCAGCCGTTCCGTTCTCTAGTTCCGGAAGTATTGCATTGGTAATTTCGTAGGCAGACATTTCAGGCTTCAGGTCATAAGTCGGAACATCTTTCGGGCTCGGGCATAAAAGTCTTCTTTCTCCAACAAATTCTTCCTCTCTTCCTCCGGAGAAGAAAAATGTTACGTGAGGGTATTTTTCCGTTTCAGCAATTCTTATCTGCGTTTTGCCATTTCTTTCAAGGATTTCTCCCATCGTTTCCTTCAAAACTTCTTCATCAAATACAACCTGTACATTATGATATGTTTTGTCGTAATTGGTTAATGTGATATAATGAAGGTTCAGTTTATGCATAAAGAAATCAGGAAAATCCTTCTGTGTAAGAACTTCTGTAATTTCACGACCTCTGTCTGTACGGAAATTGAAGCAAATCACCACATCTCCATCTATTATTTTAGCTACCGGAACAATGTTTCCTGTTGCCGTAGTATTAACGAGAATAATAGGTTTTAAAAATTCATCTGTTACATTATTGTCATAAGAAGACTTAATGGCAGCCAAAGCATCTGTAGTCTGAAGCCCGACACCTTCTACCATCGCATCATACGCCAATTTTACACGTTCCCATCTTTTATCACGGTCCATAGCGTAGTATCTTCCGGTAACGGTAGCCAGCTTACCTACTGTAGTGGCCATATGCTCCTGAAGCTCTTCAATAAATCCAAGCCCTGAATGCGGATCACAGTCTCTTCCGTCTGTAAATGCGTGCACGAAAACATTTTCATACAGTCCGAATTCACTTGCAGCAGTTAATAAACCTTTTAAGTGGTTGATATGTGAATGAACTCCTCCATTGGAAACCAGCCCGATGAAGTGGAGTTTTTTATTTTCTTTTTTAGCATATTCAAAGGCATCCTGAATGATCTGCTGTTGTCCCAAAGTTCCGTTTTCAACAGCCATATTCAGCTTTACAAGATTTTGGTATACCACTCTTCCGGCACCTAAATTCATATGTCCCACTTCGGAATTCCCCATCTGTCCTGCGGGAAGTCCTACTGCCAGGCCGCTGGCTTCAAGTGTGGTATGTGGAAATTTTTGATAACAGCTGTCTATAAATGGAGTGTTGGCTTTGTCTAATGCAGAAACCTCCGGATTGGTTCCCAGTCCCCATCCGTCAAGGATTGCTAATATTGCTTTTTTTGACATTTTGTATAACTTTTTGTTACACAAATTTACCTAATTTCCGATGAACGGAAGAATTTGAAGTCCTTAAATTTATGGATGATGATCAGGAAACCCGACAGATCATTAGTGAACCATACAATTCTCTTCTGCTTTCAAACAAAAAAATTATTCTTTAAAAAAGTCTTCAAATTTCATATTATTTTTCTTTGCATATTCTCTGATATACTGATCCAGAAGGCCGCTCTCTTTCAGAAACAGAAGAGGATTCTGAATATGGAGAATATCGTGAATGGCTTTATGCTTATCCGGTTGTTTTTTGAAATAGGCTTCGGAAATTTTATAGCCCATCCAATAGCCCAGATCGTTGGGACGATCATCTTTTTTACTGGTTCCGTACAGCCAGTCTGTAAAGTCTTTCTTCTTCATCACAGTTACAAATTCTCTGTATAACTTATCAGAGTTGGCTTCTCCATATTTATAAAACTGGCTGTTAATGGTTTCTCCGGATACCATTTCACTGATAAAATCGGCACTTCCTTCACTTAATATATATTTTAACAAGCTATCATTTCCTTTGATATCCTGCTGGAAATGAATCAGTTCATGCGAAGCAAGTCCTACAATGCCATCCAGATTCTGAAGGGTTTCTGTTCCGATCATAATTCCGTCTTTAGAAAACGTTCCTCCGGTATTAAATCTTCCGTATACAAAATATATCGGTGGAAACTTGGCTTGCGGATACCAATATTTCAGTGCACTGTAAATTGATTTGATTCTTCTTTCCTTTTGATTGATTCCGGACAGAACATTACGGCTTTTGAGATAATCTTCTTTTCTCTTTTTTACCATTGTATATAATGAATCTGCATTGATGATCCTGTATTCTATAAAACCTTTTACACCCGGAGATCCGTTTTTGATATAGTCTGCAAAAGGATTTTGTTTAGAGGTTTCCATAGTATCGAATGCTTTCCAGAAACGGTCTGTATCTTTAGTTTCAAATACTGCATTTAACGGATCACTGGAAAAACCTGTCTGGGCGTTGGTCATTCCAAAAGCTAATGGAAGGAATGCAAAAATGTATCTGGCTCTCATATTAGTTTTAAAGATTTTCTATCAAACGGTGAAAAATATAAAAACTTATGTCGAATCGGAATTTTCACAGGTTTTTTATTGAATTCCAATCAACTTTTCAAAAATTGAAATTTCGTTGATTATTTACGTTCATTAATCGGTAAATCTTTTTAATTTTGTTCTATGGATTTACGAGATCAGTTAAAGAACCTTTTTCCGGAACATGAAGAGCAGGATTTTGAGATGCCTGAAGAAGCTTTTAAGCAGCAGGAACCTTTGGTGTGCAAATTTGAAAAGAAAGGCAGAAACGGTAAACCTGTAACCATAGTTGAAGGTTGGGAAGGCAGTGAAGAAGATTTGAAGAAAATTTCAAAAAAAATAAAAACCACCCTGGGAATAGGCGGTTCAGAGAAAGATGGAACGATTATTATTCAGGGCGATAATCGTGATAAAATAATGAATATCCTTAAAGAAATGGGATACAAAACTAAAAGAGTCGGCGGATAGATCTAGAAATAGATCTGGGTTTCCGGCATCAGTTTTTTTAACCGTTCAATCTTTATTTTTTCTATAGAATTTCCTGTCAGAATAAGGGTTTTAAGCTTTTTCAGCTGCCCAATTTCTTCGGGAATGTCTTTCAGATTATTATTTGCCAGATTCATACTGACTATATTTTTCAATCCTTTTATTTGAGAGGATATTTCTGTGATATGATTGTTACTTATATTTAAAAATTCAAGATTCTGAGCTTTAAACAGGTTTTCCGGCAGTTTTACAATGGCATTTTGCTGTAATTCCAGATATTTCAGGTTTTTAGGAAAAGAAAGATTCCCCAAATCATTGATCTGATTTTCAGAAAGATTGAGAAACTTCAAGTTTTTAATCCGGTCCAAACGGTCCGCAATGATGCTGATCTGATTTCCCTGAAGATTAATTTCCTCCAAAGCAGGAATATTCATCAAAGCCTCCGGAAAAACATTCAGGTTATTGGCATCCAAATGCACCGCTTTCAGATTCTGAAGTTTAGCAATATTGGGATTTACAGAGGTCAGACTATTGAGATTCATGGAAAAGCTATTCAGCTTTTTCAGATTTCCTATTTCATCCGGAATATATTTAATGCTGTTTTCATTCACATTCAGAATCTCCAGCTCAGTCAGTTCAAAAATTTCCTGATCCATTTTTTCAAGCTTATTTCCCATGATATTCAGGAAAAACAGAGATTTCAGTTTTGAAATCCCGGGAGGAATATTAAAAAGTCCCTTTTCTCTGAAGCTCATGCTGTAAACCGTTTTTTCACTCTTTAATGCTTCGTCGATATTGGTAAACGTAGGATATTTCACCGGATCTATCTGTGCATTGGCCAGAAAGAGGGAGAAAACAGAAGTGAGAAGAATAAGCTTTTTCATAGAGTAAAAGTCTCGGCGGCGGCTTTGCCGCCGCCGAGACTGAATATTAATAGTTTACTTTTTTAATAATTTCACAGTCTTCTGGAAACCGCCTTCCGCTTCGATATTCAGAACCAGAATACGGGAAGTTTCCAGCTGGTGGGTAAAGTCCAGATCCAATGACCTGTTAACTCCGCTGAACTTCTTCGTATATACAATTTTTCCATCCATGCTGTATGCAGTTACCGAAATATCTTTTAATCCTTTTGGCGAATTGATTTTCACGATACCTGAAGTAGGATTGGGTGCTACGTCTACTGTATTTTCTGCATTCTGATTTTCAATGGTTCCTAATGCACCTGATGTTCCTAAGTTTTGCTTCAAGGCAATAACAACGGTAGCGGATTTACCTCTGTAATCAATTGTATTTCCTGTTGCATCTATATCTGTAGAAATCGTGGAATCCGGATGCTGGATAGAGAAGAAACCGAATTTATGATCAGGAGTAAAAGTAAGCCCTGTAGGCTCGGATCCTGCAGGCATTGATGCAAAAAGTCTCACTTTAGGATTGGCCTGTGTATGATCCGGAGCAATTACCCAGATGTAATTTTTTCCGCCATCCTGAAGAACCCAAAGATTTCCAAGCTCGTCAAACGTAAGGTTATCATTTCCATCTCCCCAGGCTTCGGTTTTCATTCCCTGTGCAGTATTGAAAGAATAGGTTGAAGAAGAACCTCCTACGAAAGTTTCTACCTGAGAAGCAGTGCTTCCGTCATCTTTAATACGGTATACTTTATCCAGTCCTTTTGCAGTAAAATAGATTTTACCATCTAATGGGCTGATATCTACATCTTCCACTCCGTTGAATCTTGTTCCTCCTAATGATTGAGCCTGACCTGTTGTATTATTCTGGTCTGCTTTCACTTTATTCGGAACCTGAACCCATGTGGCTGTAGTTCCTACCGGATCGCCAGATGCACTTAATCCCTGATCTAATTTTAACACATAAAGATTTCCTGAAGCAAGGTTATTCGGAGTATCCATTACATATTTATAAACCATGTGGGTTCCGCCATCTTCGCCGTAATAAGCAATAGTTCCTGCATTATTCACCACTACATTTTCGTGGTTCATAATACCCATTTCCCAAAGTTTTCCTTTGGATCCGTCTGCATTTTTAGAAATTACCTGTGCTGTAGCAGGATCAATTTCCACAAGCCATCCGTAATCTTTGTAGCCGTCATTATTGACATCGTTTGAAGTTACAGATTCTTCAGCCGTAACTACCGTTCCCCAGGGTGTTATTCCTCCGGAACAGTTTCTGATCGTCTGCACCAAACTTGGATCTGAGAAACTTACTGCTCTGGATCTTGTCAGCTGCCAAAGTTTGGTTCCTGCGTTATAATTAAGTTCTGCCATGGTAACCCCTCCCGGGTTGGTCTCATGGTTAACGGAAAGATATCCGTTTGTACTGCTTCCGGCTTTGGCAACATAACCTGTAAAGTCATTCTGCCCGCCTACCATTCCGCCTCCTTCAGTATAGTTGTCGCCTTCTTTTAAGATAAGCTGGTATTTATGTTCAGCAGGAATAATCAGTTTGTTGGTCTGTGCAGTAGGAACAATAGATGTAAAACAGCTGATATGCGTTCCCGTACATCCCACAGAAGGAGTAACAGTAGTTGTTGTCTTTAGATAAGCATCAATTCTAAGATCAGAGCTGGTAGTACTTCTGTTATGCAGCTCCACAGAAATTCTATTGATTCCGTTTACGAATCTGGATTTTGGAATAGAAAAAATATTGTAAATATTTTCCGCAGCACCATCTATGGTTGTACTGGAAAATGTATTGAACGTGATAGTACCAGCTGGCATATTGTCTCTCACGACTTCTACCCCATTCAGATAAACCACGATTCCGTCGTCTCTCATTACCCCCAATTCCATATTATCTGAAAGGGTTGAAAGATCTACCGTAAAATCTTTAGCAAAATAAGCTGTTGTAAGCCCTGAATTAATTGTAGTGGTCACGGGATCTCCATATCCCAGAGGTCCGTTTCCTGCAGCCCAGGTGGAAATATCAAATGTCTGGCCTTTCCAGGGATCTGCTAACGCCTGGTTATTGTCTTTATAGCTCCAGGATGAATTCTTATTGAATAAAAAAGTCTGCGCCTGTACGCTAAAGCCTGCGACCATAGCCAATGCCGCAATTGTAAGTAATTTTTTCTTCATTTTTTTGATTTATTAGACCTTGCAAAACTATTTTTTTGGCGCAGCAACTCCGTTAATAAGACTTTAAATATGGATCGGGAAATATTAATTAATCTGAAACTTAATGTTAAGGGAATTAAATAATTGTTAAATGATATGGTGCGGGTGGCGAGATACGGGGTACGGTGTTGTGAGATAGGTGGCGAGGGAATTAAGTTTAGGTTTGATAAATGATGAATGATAAGTGATAAGTGATGAGTGATTAATGATTATTACGACCTCTATTCATCATTTATCATTCTCTCAAAATCTTAGCTTTTAAAAACTAAATAACCTTTTTATATCTCAAATCTCCTGCCCCGAAACCCCAAAGCCCGCACCTTGCATCTCAAAAACTCGAATCGCGGAACTCAAAAACCCGCAAACCCGCACCCCGAACTACTTCGCCCTGCTGATATCCGTCAAAGAATTCAGAAAAGCAATAATCTGCTTAATCTCGGTTTTGGTTAAATCCAATTTATCCGGCGGCAGGGTTTGATTCTTCATTTTTAGGCCGAGTCCTTCTCCTCCGCCTTCATTGTAAAAATCCATCACTTCTTCCAGTGTATTGAAGGCTCCGTTATGGAAATAGGGTTTTGTAAGGGCTATATTTCTGACTGTAACGGTTTTGAAAGAATAATCATAAATCCAGGATTTTTCTTTTTTCACAGGACTTTTTCCTCGTCCCAGATCCGGATCGAGCTCCAAAGGCAGCTGGTTTATGGGTTTTACGGTCACTCCCAGTACTTCAGATTCATTTTCGTTAAAGAATGGCGGTACCAAACCTGAAAAATGAGGCGCAAAATGACAGGTCGCACAATTGGCTTTACCCATAAATAAATTGTATCCTTTTTTCACCTCATCCGGAATATCCTTTTCATTTCTCATAAAACGGTCAAAATCGCTATCAAAAGAATACAGGGAAGCTGCATAGGAGCTCAGTGCTTTAGAAAAATTTTCTTTATTTATTTTTCCGTCTTTAAAAGCGGCGCGGAATGCTTTTTTATATTCAGGCTTTGTTTTTAGTTTTTTGATGATCTCCTCATAACTTGTATTAAATTCATCATCATTATAGATAACATGTTCTGCCTGCTGCTCAAGATAGAATGCTCTAAGGTCATAAAAGAATCTTTTTGCGAAAACCGCATTGTACAGAGAAGGCGAATTTCTTAAAACGGTTTTTCCTTCCACATTGCTCGGAGATTTTGCTTTAAGGTCTGTAAAAGCATTCTCCTGAAGATGGCAGGATGCACAGCTCATTTTGCCATTTTGACTTAAATTCTGATCATAAAAAATAGATTTCCCGAGGCTTCGGAGGTCTGCATTATCTTCCGAAGACTTCAGCAATGTATAAAAATACGGATCCAGAAAATCACTGCTGAACAGGTTTTTGCTCTTCACATTCCAGCCGGAAAATTCTTTGAGATCATCTGCTCTTCCATCCCACTTTCCGAACTCCTCATAAAGCGGCTGAATGTATTTTTTATAAAATTCAATCCTGTCAAAAGTTTCAAAATCCTTGTTTGCTGATAGATAAGTCATTCCTTCTGTCAGAATATGATTGGCCTTCTGAACATTATAATTCTTAAAATAAGCATCGTCGTTGATGTATTCTTTAATTCCCGCAAATGCATGACGGGCTTCTTCGGAGATATTCAGGGAACCGGGGGTATCAAAACCCGTCACTCCTAATGTATAAATCCTTATCAGCTCTATTCTTAAAGGTAATGTTTTGTTGTTCCCGCGGCTTAAACCATTCTTCATGGCACTCAGATAAAAGCCTGAATAAGAATTGTACAGAAAATCTGTAATGGTTTTGATCTTTTCTTTTTCCTCTCCCGCTTCCTCTGAAAATATCAGTTCATCCAACACCTGAAGTCCTTCCGGAGGTAATGTATAAGCTGAAGTTCCGGCAGCTTCTATATGGAAAAGCGGAGCTGCATTAAGATGTGTTTTTGTAAATTCGGGATAATGATAGGCAATGTAGAATTCTATTTCTTTAAATGAATTTCTTGTTGTACTTAAAGAATTTCTAAGCTCTTCAATACTTATTTTATCCTCTGAGAATTGATATACATCCGATTTCAGCTGATCAAGCTTGCTCTTAAAATCTGAAAGTCCCTTATTGATAAAGGTATTTTCATTTTTTTCTCCCTTATCAACCGGGTTAAAAGACATGACAGCAAAGCCTATCAATACCATCACAGCTAGTAGCGCATACAATCTCATCAATTTTTTAGCGGCAAAAGTACCGTTTCGATATTATCCCAAGTTTAATTCCAGATTAAGAAATGTTTATATTTTAACCAACATTTGAGAGGAAGTTTTTTTAAATAATGTCAGAAATTTTGAAGCGGGAAGATGGAAGGTATTGAGATCAGAAGTTGAGTGGCAGGACTATTTTATTAATTTATTTCACTAAAGAAACAATCCTTGTCAAGGTTTAAAACCTTGACAAGGATATGCAGTTACTTGCTTCCGGCTACCAACTGCAACCTATTAACTTCTTTAACACAAAATCAGGTTATTTCAGGTAAAATATTTTTATTAATTTTAAACCCCGAAATCAAATTCACGGTACTTCAAAACGGCATACTTCCTGATGCCTGTTAAAAAAAGTAATGACGAAAGATATTGGGAGAGGTTTTTAACATTATTTTCAACAGATTAAAACAAAATATTATTATGAAAACAAAAGTATTATTCGCGTTGGTGGCGAGTTTCCTTTCCATTTGTACGTTTGCGCAGAAGAAAAAGAAAGAAATGGCCGTTTATGCAGAGAAAAAAGGCAATGACTATTATCTGGTACGCCTTGAAGAAGACAAACAGGTACCCAATGTATACGTCTATTCAAATGGAGTAACAAAACCTTACAAAAACTACACTGATCTGAAAGAAGTAGTAATGGACTTTCCCGGCATGATGGAATCTAATAACTCTACAAAAGAAGAGATTGTTTCCGTTCTGAAAAAAGGCGACAAGTTCTACGAAATCACCTCTCAAAGAAAAGATCCGAAAAACTTTGAAAAGACCATTATTACGGTTTATGAAGTATTCCAGGGACAAAAAAGAATCGTAGAAGAATATGATACGATCTATGACCTTGCCGGATCACCTTATAAAGATGCTATTTTCATTAATTAAAAAACAAAAATATAGATTATGCTAAATAAACTTGCTGCCTCAGAGCTGGTTCTGAATGATGACGGAAGTGTATACCACTTAAATCTTTTGCCTGAAGATATTGCTGATAAGATCATCCTTGTGGGAGATCCGGACAGAGTAGCAAAAGTTTCAAAATATTTTGATACGGTAGAGATCAAAAAAAACAAAAGAGAATTTTATACCCACACAGGAACGCTGCGCGGAGAAAGAATTACGGTAATGTCCACAGGCATCGGAACTGAAAACATTGATATCGTTATGAACGAACTGGATGCTTTGGTGAACATTGATCTTAAAAACAAAGAATTCAAAACGGAACATAAAGCACTTGAACTTTTCCGTATGGGAACCTGCGGAAGCGTAAACCCTGATGTTCAGGTAGACAATATGCTTGTAACCCAAAATGTTGTAGGTCTGGACGGGCTGATGCATTTTTATCAGGACTACAATTTTGAGAATGAATTTTCAAAAAGTTTTATGGAGAAATTCCCGTATGAAAGAATCAAACCTATGCTTTATTTTTCAGACTGGGCAGAAGAGATGGGAGAATATTATAAAGATGCAAAATACCACGGAAATACGGCTACTTTCCCGGGATTCTATGCTCCACAGGGAAGACAGCTGCGTTTAAAGGCTGTGGATGATCAATTCCTGGAAACATTAAATGATCTTGGCGTAACCAACTTTGAAATGGAAACCTCAGCCATCTATGCTCTTTCCAAATTATTGGGTCACAAAGCGATTACCGTGAATAACGTTATTGCCAACAGAAGACGTGGAGAATTCTCTGCGGATCATCATGCTTCTGAGAAAAACCTTATCGATTGGGTATTGGAAAGAATCATTAAATAGAATATAAATCATGGGCCAGGACATCACATGTCTTATTACGGATAAAAATCTGGAACTGAACAGGGATATTGTTCATTTTAAAGTTCAGGGATTTACGTTTATTCCTTTCAACACTTCCTGTGATCTCGGGCTGGAGGAAGCCAAAGATTTTGAGTTTTTAAAAGACTACATCCGGTATTTAGAATCCAGGGACAGTTTTGAGAATTATACGTATAACCGTGATAATGATCATTGTGATATAGATATTTTCAGAATGATAAAAAACTATCAGATTGAGAACTTCATCATAGAACATCATTCTGAATGGGCAGATATTCCGGTCGACTATTATTTCATGCAGGTAACAGAAGGCAGAATTGTTAAAAACAGCCTGGTATTTGACGAAAGTGAACAGTCAAAAACCAATAAAGCCCATGTTCCGGAATCCAAGAGAAATTTTGGCCTTCATTTCGACTGGCTCGCCAATACTGATTTATTCTATTCTTATTTCCATGCAGACAGAGTATATACACTACTGCAGAAAAAATAGAATTTTAATACTTTTCAATTAAATCTAATAACTAAACCTTATAGGTTTTAAAAACCTATAAGGTTTGATTGAAAAAAAATTCGTTATAATTATCTTAGTGAAATGCTTTCGGATCGGGATGCTTGAACACAAAATCCAGCTCTGAAATTAATTTTGATGACAGAATTATTTTACCCTCACCTATTGTTTCTTCAGCAGACGGCAGATTTTTCTGAGCATTGATCACCAATCCTTTTGACGGATGCTCTGGTGCAGCTACATTATACAGCTTGCCTTCTGAGCCTTTCTCCATCATTTTTTCAATCACATGACAGATATCCTCGTAATGAATATGATTTACAGGAGCTTCCAGATTTGAAATGGTATAATTTTTAAGAAGTCTGTTATCTCCCATCAATCCGGCTAATCTCAGAATATTAACCTGCGGATAGGCATTTCTGATCATTCTCTCTCCGGGAACTTGATTGTAAGAAAGATTTTCTTCAGTATAATTCCCGGGAATATCCGGATACACTCCGGTAGAGCTCATTACGAACATCTGTCCTTTAAAATCCCCGATAAATGACAGTAAGTGCTGAATTCTGTTATACAATGAACTTACACAGCAGCTTTTTCCGGAAAGCGGAATGGTAATGATTAAGACATCCATCCCTTTTATCTCATCCCACTGCGTGATCTTTTTCTCCAGCTGAAAATCCGGGAAACTGGCAACAGTGGCATTAAAGTCTTTAGAGTTCAGCTCATCGGCTTTAATATTTGTAGTTGCGGTAGTATATATTGGGTATCGACCGGACATTGAAGCTGCTATCCTGGATCCAAGCCAGCCGCAACCTATAATTCCTATTTTCTTCATAAATTTAAAGGATCCGCTTTCATTATTTAAGCCTTCAATTTCTGGCTGAAGTAGAGATTCAAGCAGATCTTCAACAAAAATAAATCAAAATATCCTGTTAAACATTCTTTCATTTTAATTTATTCAAATAAACCACAGTGATGTTTCCTTTCATCATTTTTATGTCTCATTTTAAGCCTAACAATCGTTAGTAGTAAAACTACGACAAAAACCAAAATAGGGTTGTATATTTTTCCTATTCACCTCCCCGATTCTTATATTTGTTTCACATGGACGTGATTTTAATACCACAAATACACCCCTGTAAATCAGAATGTTAAATTTAGTTAAACAAAACATTAATTATACTTTAAAGCATAAAAAAAAAGGATTTCATCCTATAAATTAAGTGAAAAACAGAACGATAAATTCCTCACAAATGATACTATTCTGTTGACATTACCAGGCAGTATTTTCATCTGAAGTGAGTGATAAGAAAAACCCTCATGCAGTTTTGCATTTTATTCAGACTGCTGCTTACATACACCAACCAGAAAAAATATGTTATGTTTCAAGATAGCCAATCATCAAAAAAACAGATCCCAAAATCTAAAAAAGATCTGGGTTCCATAGAACCGGGAAGCAATAAGACTTTAAAAAAAGCCGATCAAATAAAAAAAACAGCACAGACCGCAGGACAGTCACTTTCTCAGGCTGATACTTTTATGAACAAAGTTTCCCAGCCCAACCCGACTCTAGTTTCTGAAAATAAAATCTGGACAGAACAGCCTACATCCAAAATACACAATGCCAAATCCATTCCCACAAGTGAATTGCTGGGAATCAACCGCGTTGCTAAACTTGAAATCATCATTGAGGGTAAAGTGATCAAACACTTCAAACACTTCAAACTTACCCAGAGTGCCGTTAAACATCATGAATTCAGTCTCACTCTTGCTCATGACACTTTAGGAAGTGCTGAAAATCATAACCTTGAGCAGGCGCAAAATTTTTTGGGTAAAAGAATTACGGTTGTATTCAAATATAAGGATGTGGAAGAAAGCCCTGAACGGAATTTCGTGGGTGTGATCACAGAAGTAGGATTCAGCCAGGACAAAGGCAGTCTGGGAAACATAGTACTTACAGGAAACAGTCCTACCGTACTGCTCGATGCTGCACCTCATATCCAAAGTTTTGGCGGCGCGCAGGAAATCAGCCTGAACAGTATTGCAGACTGGGTTATTAAAGAAGGTCTTGGATCCAATAAATTTGATTTCAGAGTAGATTCCCAGCACGGCAATGTCTCTTATAGTTCTCAGTATGAAGAAACCCATTATAATTATCTCGCAAGAATAGCAGAAGCCTATGGAGAGCAGTTTTATTATGACGGCGAAGTTCTTCATTTCGGAAAACTTCCGCCACAGGAAAAACCCGTACAGCTGGTCTATGGAAGCAGCGTACACGATATTAAAATAAAAATGAAAGCCCAACATGTGAACCCTACTTTTTATGGCTATAACAGCAGTAAAAATGAAAAGCTCACCACAGGAAGCTCAAAAATAAGCCACCAATCAGATATTGCTAAACGTGCTTACGAAATATCACAAAAAACGTTTACTACACCTTCTCTAAGAGTGGCTCCAATTAAAGCCACAACCTTTATGGATGTGGATGCGTCACAGAAAGGGACCGCCGGAAGCAAAGCAGTAGATGTCTTTATCACGTCCGGAACTACCAGTGTACCCTTTTTATATCCTGGATGTACTGCAGATGTGGAAATGCGGAAAACAGAAACCAATCAGACGGCTTATTTTACCAAGCTTATGATCACGGAAATCAGCCATGAGGTAGACGGAAGAGGTTATTATACCGGAAATTTTGAAGCTATAGCTGCCGATACCGGATATCTTCCCCGTCCCGAATTTCTAATGCCTAAAGCTGATCCTCAGTTCGCTAAAGTTATTTCGAATACTGACCCGTTAAATCAAGGCCGCATACAGGTTCAGTTTGACTGGCAGAACGGGCCGGACACTACGGAATTCATCCGGATGATGAGCCCTGATGCCGGAAGCAGTGATAAAGTAAACAAAAACCGCGGATTTATGTCTGTGCCGGAAGTTGGGGATCAGGTGGTGGTTAACTTTGTTCATCAGCATCCCGACCGTCCTTTTGTTATGGGCGGAATGTTCCATGGCAGCATTGGCGCAGGCGGAGGAGCGGGAAACAACATCATGAGCTTTAGCGGAAAAAGCGGAGCCGAATTAAAATATGATAACGGAGCTGGTTCTATGAATCTGAAAGATCAGGGAGGAGCTAATATGCTCTTTGACGGTGCCGGAAACGCACTCACCAATGCCAATAACGATAAAACGGTAACCGTTGGAAACAACAATACCGTAAAAGCAGGAAACACCAATATGATCAATGTAGGTGATGCCTCGGTACTGCAAATGGATAAAACAGGAAAAGTATCCCTTACGGCCAATACAGAATTCAAAATTGTGGTGGGAGCAAGTACCATTGTGATCGATAAGGAAGGAAAAATAACCATCAACGGAAAAGAAATTATTGTAGACGCCAAAAAAAGCATCAATGTTTCTTCTAAAGATGAAACTAAAATAGGCAGTAAAAAAATAGATGTTTCCGGAAGCTCAGAAGTTCAGATCAATGGCAGTAAAGTAAATATTAATAAGTAATCAGATGGAGATAGGCAAAGAATATCAATACAATACAGATATTATAGGCAAAACCAAAGTACACAGTCTGGACAGTAATTACAAAATCAATATTAAAACATCTGTTATATACAAAGGAAAAGATCCTGATGAAGATTATCACCTGTTTGAAATTACTGAAACTGAATACAATCTGGAAATGTATGAAGATCCCCTGATTGTTCAGATTACGGAAATGACCAATAAAATATGCAGTATCTACAGCACCCTGGAAGTTGGGATCAACAAAAAGGGAGAAATTGCTAAAATTTATAATGGAGACCTCATCCGTCAAAAATGGGGAAAAGTAAAAGAATGGCTTACCAATGCCCATCCTATTGAAGCTTATGAAATTATCCGCGCCAAAGAGTACGAGCTTACCAATGAGGATATGGAAATAAAAAGCATCAAATACATCCATTTCTTTTATCAGTTCTTTTATATTTTCGGAAAAGAACCCATTGAAGAAGGCTCAAAAAGCTATGTAAAAAGAGAAGATATGGATCGGTTTGGGGCCGGAGTGGTTATTCCGGTCAATCTTTCCGTCTCCAAAAAAACTACGGAACAGGAATTTGATGAATGGAATGTGGAAGGAATGATGATCCGGGACGATAAGATGATCAGAAGGCTACGGGAATTTGCAAAAGACAACTATATGCATCCCGAATACAAAGTGAACGGAAAATACCTGTATGATGACCGGATATTGCTAAAATCTGATTTTACCATTACTGAAAAACTGGGTGAATTTTTCTACTATCATTGTTTTATGGAAACTCATTTAGAACTGTAATATCATGGAAGAAGAACAGTATCTTACCGAAAAACATTATGTAGTATGCGATAAAGGAGTTGCTCCAAAGAAGATGAAGGTCACAAGCCAGGATTTTGTCACCTTTAGCGGAGACAAAGCCGCTACAGAACTGGATACCCTTAAAGGAAATAATTTCGTCTGCCTGGGCAGTGTAGCCTTTATGGCCGGAGCAGCGGCAGGTATTGCCGTAGGAATATGCGCTATGATTCCCGGACCGGGCTGGCTGGCAGCAGCTATTATTGCAGCAGCCGTATTGGCCGCCGTTGCTATAGGGCTTATAAAATGTAAGGCAGCGGCAGCACAAAGAAAATGGACGAACACTTCACAAAAATTTTCTATACAAGATCATAAAACCCTTACCCTTTCCTCCATCATGATATGTCCTGCAGAAGGAGGAACCATTACCCCAAAAGAAACCGTTTGGGAAGCCTGGGGAAGCGCAGCACTTACCAATTTGGGGCATGTAGCCAACTTTGCTTTCGGATTTCTCGCGGGAAGAGGGGCTACTTCAATGGTAGCAGGGGCCGGTTCAGCAGCTGCAGGAGCCACAACAATCAGAGAGGGAGTCAGCAGATTCGCCACCACTTTCGGACAGCAATTCATGAATACCGCCAGAAAAGAACTTATAGAACAATTTACCTTTAAAGGATTTAAAAACCTGCCCGCTGCCTGTAAATGGCTCAGAGGTCTGGGGATTGGAGGCGCTTACTATGATCAGTACAATATCTGGAGCAGTGACAAAGATACTCTGGAAAAGCTTAAAGAAAGCGGAGTAAGCCTTATATTGGGTATTTTTGCAGCCAGAGGAGCGACATTGGTTTGTTTTCCTGCAGGGACCCAGATTCATACTCCGAACGGACTAAAACCCATTGAAGAGCTCTTTGAAGGAGATCTGGTTCTTACTTATAATGAGGAAACGAAACAGCAGGAATACAAGCCCATTCTCGTAAAACACGAGCGCTATACCATGCAAATGCTTTCTCTGGAGCTTCCTACCGGAGAATTTCTCAGAGTTACCCCGGAGCACCGCTTCTTCTGCAATGATGATTGGGTTGAAGCCAGAGATTTAAACGCAGGAGATTTATTACATCTTAAAGGCGGTCATTATACAACCATTATCAGTGTTGAAGTCTTGCCACATTACGAAAAAGTTTATAACTTCGATATTGCAGACAACGAAAACTATTATGTGACTGAAGATGGGATATTGGTGCATAATGGATACACTAATAAAGCCCAAGTAAGAAATGTTGAAGGCCAAGCACACACTGTAGAAGTAACAATTAGTAAGGCTGATTACCCAGAAACAGGTCAACACATTCAAGACGCTATAGCTTCAGGAAAACCAAGTGTCGTGACAATTGCGAGGGATGGATCAAAAACAAATAGAGCAAATTCTCTTAGAGGAATTAAAACTAAACCGAGTTTAGATAGAGATGAATGGCCAATGGCAATGTTTGCTGAAGGAGGAAATGGAGCAAGTGTCAGACATATAAATCCATCTGACAACAGAGGAGCTGGAAGTGCTATTGGTAATGCTCTAAGTGACTATCCAAATGGTACAATTGTAAAAGTTATTATAACAGATTAAAATAAATTTAAAAATGATTAAGGAAAACATTTTAGTATCACACAATCAAATCATAATACGTTCTATTCCTTTTGATTTGGAAAAGCAAACATGGACTGAAAAGGATATTGAAGATGGTGTAATATGGAACAAAGATTACATTGTTTTAGATCCATTAGTTGATGATTCATTTGGATGCTGGTTTTTCATAAATAAAACAGATAAAGTAGAAATAAGTCCAGATTCAATCAGAGCGGCTGTTTTCCCTTTTGAAGTTTTAAATTATGATGATTTTAGTATCAATACTGTGGCTGAATCCATAAAGCTATATCGTGATTTAAAAGTTGATGAAATCTCTGAAAAAGAAAAAGGAAAATATTATCCATTAAATAAAATTGAAACAATCAATTTCGAACCGGGAAGTTACAGCTTATTATATGAAGTATGCTTAGGGAAGCCTGAGCAGGATATTTCCGAAGAAGAGGTGTATTACAGATTTACTTTTGTAAGAGACGATAATCCAATTTTTAAAGTTCTTAAAGAAGATGAATATGGCTGGAACTTCGAAACAAATCTAAATTTAGAAACTAAAAAACTGGAGAATGTTAATTCACAATAAAAATAGTCAAAGTTATCAGCTTTTATAAATTTGAGATTATTAACAATAAAAACTATTCTGTTACTGAGAAGAAAATATCCGTATATAATGAAATTACCCATAAAAGCAATTCACCTACATTTAAACAAAACTTGTTAAAATAGATATTATGGAATTTGAGCAAACGGAAAAACAACTTACGGAAACAGATTTAAAAAATTTTGAAAAAACTTTACAGATAAATCTTCCTGACGACTTTAAAAAACATTACCTTACTTACAATGGTGGATATCCTCCTTACGAATATATAAATAAAAGGAATACAACATGTCTTTACTATCAATGGTTTTAACCCTATAAAATATGGTCTGTTACCCATTGAAAAGATTATTCAAGACTATAAGGAAAGCGGAATAGTCTTTGATAAAAAGATTCCATTTGCGTATGATAATGGAGGAAATATTTTTTTACTGTCAGAAGAAGGTTCAGTTCATATTATAGAAGCGGAATTCCTGAAAAATAAAAACTTCATCCCAGTTTCCGAATCATTTACAGAGTTTTTAAATTCTTTTTATAACGAATAGTATTGTTAACTCCATCAAACTAAAAGTAATAAGAGAAAAGCAAGGATTACCACCCTTATCTTTTGAAGAATGGGAAGCTTTATTGAATAGATAAGCACTTTTAAAATATGTAGACCAATTTGCCGTGCTCTAGCCCGGCATTTTTTGTAGTTTTCAAAATACTTTTACTACGAAGAATGTTATAACTTTAATATTGCAGACAACGAAAACTATTATGTGACTGAGGATGGGATATTGGTGCATAATGGATGCAAACCAAGAAGCCCATCTCCAACAAATAAAAAAATTGATCATTCTAAAACAGTTAACCATCCTGATGGCAGTACTACTTATACAGATATTAATGGAGATTCTGTGACTTATAATGCTGCAGGTTATCCTGACTTCTCTCCACATGCGATTGATGAAGTGAGTCCAGTAACAGGTATGAATGGTAAATATTCACATGACGAAGCTTTAGCAAATGCTGCTGCTGGTTATACACAAACTCCTGCCGGTTATGTTTGGCATCATGTGGAAGATGGATTAACCATGCAATTAGTTCCTAAATCAATCAATGGTAATTTCCCACATACCGGAGAAGCTTCTGGTCTAAGAGATGGTACTTTACCTTAAATAAAATAATATGAATAAAATAATCACATTAATACAACTAGAAAAAAACATTGTAGAAGAAAAAGTTAGTGATTTTGAAATAAAATATCACTTTCAACTTCCTGCGGGTTTTAAAGAACTTATTTTGAATTACAATGTATGTAAGCCCTCTAAAACTTTTTATAAAAAAAATAAAATTCAGTTTAACTTAAATTATTTCTTTGGAATTTCTGAAGATCAATACCAAAGTTTATCAGAAAATTATGAAACCTATGCAGAAAGAATGCCTGAAGAACTTTTCCCAATTGCAAGTGTAGACGGCGGAGATTTGCTATGTATGAATAAGAATTCGGAAGAAGTGTTTTATTGGTTTCACGAAGAAGACGATTGGGGGCTCGAAGGAATAGATAAATGGCCGGCAAAGGTAGCCGATAATATAGAAGAATATATAAACGAATTGATTCTACCTGAACTGCCTAGTCAACAAGAGGTTGAAATTGCCAAAAAAAATAGCAAAGTAAAAATAACTCCCATATCAGTTAAGATTAAAAATGAGCAAAGAGAAAAGCAAGGATTACCACCTTTGTCTTTTGAAGAGTGGGATGCTCTATTGAATGGATAAGCACTTTTAAAATATGCAGACCAATTTGCCGTGCTCTAGCCATTAGCCATTAGCCATTAGCCATTAGCCAAAAATAATCTCTACTCCTTAAAACTCATTAATCATCACATAAAAATGCGTCGAGTATAAGCTTTCCGTATTTCCGGAGATATTGGTAAGATTGATGGTAACGCTTGAAGTAGAGGTCATTCTTGGGTTGGATATTGAAAAAGAAGTGTTTCCCGCGAAGTCACCTGCCGGAGAAACTACGATAGCCGCTCTTACGGAGCCGGGCTGCATATTGGCAGGAATAGGAATTTCCATGCTAACCGATCTTCCCGGAGCCAGATTATTGACGGAAACCGAAGGCCATGTTTGAAAACTGATCTGATTTTTCTGTACACTTCCCTTTTCTCCCAGTTTATACTGACCGTTTACATCTATTTTAGCCGAAACATTCGGTGTTCCGGTACCAATTCCGATATTGGCGTTATTATTACCGATAACAATAGCGTTGGCCTGAGAAGTTACCGCACCATACCCTAATGCTGTAGAGAACTGTCCCAAAGCATTCGCACCGGAACCTACCGCTGTGGAATTCTGGTTATTGGTTATGGTATTATATCCTATAGCGGTCTCACTGTTAGAAGTCGTTTTCGCGTTATACCCTACTGCCGTTGACTGAAACCCTGATGCCGTAGAGTTTTTACCTAAAGCTGTAGCATCATTTGTGGTTGTTTTCGCATTATATCCCAGTGCAATAGACTGAAATCCTGATGCATCAGCATTATTTCCTACTGCAGTAGCTTCATTAACGGTTACTTTGGCATTAAAACCCACTGCTGTTGACTGATATCCGGAGATTTTAGAATTGGCACCCAATGCTACGGATTCATTAGCCGTCACTGAAGTATTCGTTCCGATAGCAATTCCCTGATAAGCACTGCTGGAGTTCCCTAATGCAATTCCGTTCTGCGCGGCATTGGCAGCCGTTCCGAAACTGATTGAATTATTAACGCCCAGTCTTCCTACTGCTATAGAATTTACTTTAAAAACAAGATCATCCGTAGTATTGGTTCCCAGTGCAAGGTTTGTGTTGGCTCCTCCGGAGTTCCCGCTGTTCATGGCTGTATTATTCCAGGCTGCCAGTGGAGTAACGCCTCCATTCGATCCGTTTCCCGTACCGGTAGAAAGCATATTCCATTTGGAGTCGCTCCAGTAATAAATCCCTGAAGTCGTCAAAGCGCCGGAACCGTTGTTCCATACGATAAGCCCTTCGGCAGGATTGGGAATTGTAATCTGGTCTGTAGATGATGCTAAGGCGATGCTTGGCAAAAGCATCCCTTTATTTTTCGAACTGATCTGCAACATAGCCGATGGATCCGGACTAGAAGTACCAATCCCCACCTGAGCTTGAATAAAAACAGTTGAAAATAATAAGACAGGAAGCAGTTGAAGTTTCAGTTTTTTTTGCATCACCTTTTTGTTAATAGTTTATTTTTAAAGGGTGCAAATATACGAATTTTTAATAAAATGCAATATTTTTTACAAATTCTACAATTAAATACACTTAATGGTGAGTAAACAACCTTTTAATCACTATTAATTGAAACATTTCTTATATTAACACAACATCAAATCCTTTACTGAAAACATATAACATCATTTTTAATTTTATAATCATCAAAAACGATTATATTATTAATAAAAAACATCACTTAAAATTGAATAAAATTAAATTTATCACTATCTGATGAAACAGCTTTCCAAATGATCATTCACCATTCCGGTCGCCTGCATATGTGCATAAACTACCGTAGAACCCATGAACTTAAAACCTCTTTTTTTAAGGTCCTTCGATAAAATATCCGAAACCTCCGTTGCAGCAGGAATATCTGCTAAAGTCTTAGGCCGGTTATCCAATGGTTTTCCTTCTACAAAGCCCCATATATAAATTGAAAAGCTACCAAACTCTTTCTGCACTTCCTGAAATTTCCGGGCATTATTGATGGTGGCTGTTATTTTAAGGCGGTTTCTTATAATTCCTGCATCTTTCATCAGATCTTCAACTTTTTCATCGGTATAAAGTCCAATTTTTCTAAAATCAAAACCATCAAAGGCATTTCTGAAATGTTCTCTTCTGGAAAGGATTGTATACCAGCTAAGCCCTGCCTGAAAGGTTTCAAGCACAAGAAATTCGAAAATAATCTCATCATCATACACAGGTCTCCCCCATTCTTCATCATGATATTTCCGGTAAAGCTCATCTTTTTCACACCAGCCGCAGCGTATTTTTTCCATAAAGGTCAATTTTATATTATTAAAGTTAATCTAAGTTCGGGATAAAGCCTTTCTTTTTTTAATAATGTCTGGAAGTTTGGAGAAGGAAGATGGAAGTTATTGGTGATTTAGAAAAGTATAACAAAAGATTAAGAAAAGTTTAACAGCGAGGCCCGGTTTTAGGAATGGTTATTGTTTAATTACTGGTACACAACAATAAAATATTACATATTATGAATAATTCAGAATACAACAAAGCGGAAGATGCAGTAAACAATACAGAGAATTCTTTAAAAAATGCTGCCGACAATGCCAAGTGGAAAATTGAAGAACTGGCAGATAAGGCAAAAGCCTATATCAATGATAAAAGAAACAATGATGAGGAAGCCACTCAGGAAGACTGGCTGGATAAAGTAAAAAACAATGTTTCTGATGCATGGGACGATATCAAGGATAAAGCCAATGATGCATGGGAAAAAACAAAGGATGCAGCGGAAGATGTGAAAGCAGAATGGAATAAGAAAACGAATTAAAATTTCAGTCATATAAATATTTTCAAGAAAATGGAGTCTTAAATTGATAAGGCTCCATTTTTATGATGTTCAAAACACAAATTATTGCTACATTTGTATTTAAATAAACTTTAAAAAATTATGTCATACGGTCTACTTAAAGGCAAAAAGGGAATTATTTTCGGAGCCCTTAATGAGCAATCTATCGCATGGAAAGTTGCTGAAAGATGTCATGAAGAAGGCGCTGAATTTATCCTATCCAATGCTCCAATTGCATTAAGAATGGGAGAGCTTAATGGTTTAGCAGAAAAAACAGGTTCTGAAGTAATAGGTGCTGATGCCACTTCTGTGGAAGATCTTGAAAAACTTTTTGATGCTGCCGTTGCCAAATTTGGTAAAATCGACTTTATCCTTCACTCTATCGGAATGTCTATCAACGTAAGAAAAGGAAAACATTATACAGAAATGAATTACGACTGGTTGGAAAAAGGTTGGGATATTTCCGCTGTTTCTTTCCACAAAGTAATGCGTGTGGCTTGGGAAAAAGACTGTATGAATGAGTGGGGAAGTATTTTGGCCCTTACTTATATTGCAGCTCAGAGAACATTCCCGGATTACAACGATATGTCTGATAACAAAGCTTATCTTGAAAGTATTGCAAGAACTTTCGGTAACTATTGGGGCGAGAGAAAAGTACGTGTCAACACGGTTTCTCAGTCTCCTACAATGACTACTGCAGGTAGCGGTGTAAAAGGTTTCGGTGGTTTCTTAGGCTATGCAGAAGATATGTCTCCACTTGGAAATGCTACGGCTCTGGAATGTGCAGATTACTGTGTAACTCTTTTCTCGGATCTTACGAAGAAAGTTACAATGCAAAACCTTTTCCATGACGGTGGTTTCAGCAGCTCGGGCGTTACCCAGAGAGTCATCAGTAAATATGATACTGAATAAAAAAGCATTTAAAAATATACAGAAAAATAAACCGGCGGCCTCTTCGAGGCCGCCGGTTCTATATAAAACAATTTTATGAAATTATAAAATAACCGTCTGTATAGAGTGTGCCGGAGCAGATAGCTTGGCAGACATCCCTTCAATCCATAGATTCGTCTCAATATCATTTTCAGAATCGTTCATAATAACGGTCACCAGCTGGCCGTTTTCGTTCATGAAAGTAGTAGAAGTAAGGGCTGCTCTGTTGGAAGAGTTTCCGATTCTTCTGGCATTTGGTTTAATGAATTTCGAAACATGACCTACGTAATAGTATTCATAGGTATAATGCACTTCTCCTGTTTTCGTATCTGCAATGATTGGAGCAAAGCAGAAATTCCCTACGTGATTGGGACCTCCCGTTTCATCCAGAAGAACATTCCAGTCGGTCCATAAAGCCGTTCCTTTATTGAAGTCGTTAAGCATATTTCTCCCGTACAGCTCTCCTAAACTTACATCATAAATACCGGACATTTTGAACTGTTCTTTACAGCCTTCGGTAAAAGCCAGGAATTTATCAGGAAAAGCTCTTTGTGTTTCCGCTAAATTATCGAAAAGCTGCGTTTTATTATTCCAGGTTTCATACCAGTGATATCCGATTCCGTGTGCGTATTTTGAAGTTTCCGGATCGCTTAAAGTCGTGGTGGCTCTTTGGTAAATCAAATCCCTGTTGTGATCCCAGATCATTACTTTTTTGTCTTTATAGCCGTTTTTCCAAAGTGTAGGCCCCAGATTATTTTTAAGGAACTCTCCTTCTTCTTCCGCAGAATAAATGCAGGATTCCCAGGTTTGAGTGGCCATTGGTTCGTTTTGAACCGTCAGTCCCCAGATATTAATTCCTCTTTTTTCGTATTCTTTAATGAATTTAATGTAGTAATCCGCCCAGGTCTGGTAGTACTGATTTTCCAGTCTTCCTCCTTTATACAGGCTTTTGTTTGATTTCATCCAGGCCGGCGGGCTCCACGGTGAAAAATAAAAGGTAAAATCTTTTCCGATGGCTTTCTGAGCTTCTTTAATCATCGGGATCTTATACTTTTCATCATGAGCGATATTGAACGTCTTTAATGCCGTGTCATTATCTTCTACATAAGTGTAGGAATCGCTGGAGAAATCACAGGAATTCATATTCGTACGAACTACCGTATATCCCAATCCGTTTTTTCCAAAGTAAGCTTCCATAATTTCTTTCTGCTTATCCTTCGGCATTTTATAAAAGGTTTCCGCAGAGGCATCGGTGATCGCTCCTCCTATTCCGATCAGCTTCTGATATTTAAAATCCGGATCTACAAAAATGCAGGCATCTGTTTCTTTCGGCTGTCCGAATTTCTCAAACTTAACCACTCCTTTATCTGCCATCTTTTCATTCGTTTTGGAGCTGGTCAGAATCACTTTTGCTGTTTTCCCTGCATTCTTTTTCCAATAGTTCTGTGCATTGGCATTTAAAAAAGTTCCTACTGCCAAACAGCTCACAATTAGTTTTTTCATAATCTTTTTCTTTCTGTTTTTGGACGCAAACGCCCTCGCTTCATTATTTATTTTGATAAACTCTTACGTAATCTATATAATATTTCTGTGGAAAAACAGCATCATCAATACCTTCTTTTCCACCCCAGAAGCCGCCCACTGCCAGATTTAAAATAATAAAATAAGGCTGATCAAATGGCCATGCTTCATAAGTCTTTTCTTTATTCTCGTAAGTGAAAAACTTTTGTCCGTCAATATAAACGTCTATTTTTTCCGGAGTCCACTCTGCTTTGTATACGTGGAATTTTTCACTGACATCTTTCACCACCAAAGTATCCGTTTTCTGGGTTCCCTGAATATGATTATACTTTTTGGTGTGAACCGAGGCATGAACATAGCCCTGATTAAAACCTACATGCTCCATAATATCCAGTTCGCCATCGTCCGGCCATTCCTTCATCCGTTCGCTCATCATCCAGATCGCAGGCCATGTTCCGCGGCCTTTGGGAAGTTTTGCTCTTACCTCAACCATTCCGTACTGAAAAGAAAACTTTCCTTTCGTTAAAAGTCTGGCTGAAGTATATTTATTCTTTTCCCAATCTTCTTTTCTGGCTTCTATAATTAAGTTCCCGCCTTCCATTCTAGCATTTTCCAGTCGGTTTTTGGTATAAAACTGAGCTTCGTTATTTCCATAGCCATCACCACCAACATCGTAGTTCCATTTTGAAGAATCCGGAAGACCTTTTCCGTTAAATTCATCACTCCAAATCAATTTCTTCCCCGAATATGTGTGGTTTGAAACACAGTTTGTCATCGAAAAAAATAGAGTTCCGATAGTAATGAGTTGAATGATATGTTGGAATTTGATTTTCATGGATGCGTAGGCAAAAATTAGGTTTTGGCTAAAGCCGTTTTGATTTTTCTTTTTTTGAATGAACGGGCTAAAGCCCGTTCCTATTGAATATCTTTTCCAAAAGCGGACTAAAGCCCGCTCCTATTGAATATCATTTAGTCCAGGTGATTCTTTTCGTTTGTACATTTTGAGAACTGGTTCCCACCATGATGTCGAATTCTCCACCTTCCCAGTCGAAATTTAATTGATCATCGAAAAACTTCAGATCTTCCGGGATCAGTTTGAAATCTACTTTTTGGCTTTCTCCTTTCTTTATCAATATCTTTCTAAAACCTTTCAATTCTTTCACGGGTCTTACCACTTTTCCAAAAAGGTCTCTGATGTAAAGCTGTACTACTTCTTCACCGTCGTACTTTCCGGTATTGGAAACAGTTACGCTTATATTCAGTGTCTGGTTTCCTTTAAGGTTTTCTGAGCTTAAAACCATATCGGAATATTTAAAATCCGTATAACTCAAGCCGTAGCCAAACGGAAATTTAGGATCATTATCAAGATCAATATAAGCGGAAACATAATTGCGGTCCGTATTGTTCTTGGCCGGCCTTCCTGTATTGTAATGGTTATAATAAACAGGAATCTGTCCCTCTGTTCTCGGAAAGCTCATCGGAAGTTTTCCTCCCGGGTTTACGGCTCCGAACAAAACATCTGCGGTAGAATTTCCTGCTTCAGTTCCCAGCCACCAATTGTACATGATAGCAGGAATATGGTCTGCTGCCCAATTGAAAATCAGCGGTCTTCCGGCATTGATCATCAATACGATTGGCTTTCCGGTTTTGGCGATTTCTTTAAGCAAATCTTCCTGAACACCTGTAAAGCCAATATTGCTTCTGCTTTTTGCTTCCCCGCTCATGGCATGTCCTTCGCCTAATGTCATGATCACTACATCTGCTTTTTTGGCCGTTTCTACCGCTTCTGCAAACATGGATCTGTCCTGATCATCAACGTTACAGCCTTTTGCGTATAATAGGGTTGAATTTTTATCCAGCTGATTTTTAATTCCGTCAAACTGTGAAATAATCCTCTGGTTATCATCTTTGAATGCAATAGACCAGAAACCGTGATTGGCTACTGTTTCTTTTCCAAAAGGCCCGATCAAAGCCACTGTCTTTACTGTTTTTGAAAGGGGAAGAACAGCGCCCTGATTTTTAAGAAGTACGATACTTTTTGCTCCGAATTCTCTTCCGAATTTTCTGTGTTCTGCATTATCGGTTTGCTCTTTCTGTCTTTTTTCATTGCTGAACCTGTAGGGATCATCGAAAAGTCCCATTTCGAATTTCTTGGTTAAAATTCTTCCTGCTGCATCATCCACCAACTTTATATCTACTTTTCCTTCTTTTACCAGTTTGGGAAGTTCTGTCATATAAACCCGGCTTTCCATGTCCATATCACTTCCACCCAAAACTGCTCTTTCCGCAGCTTCATTCGCATCTTTGGCATAGCCGTGAGGAATCATTTCTCCGATGCTGCCCCAGTCTGAAACTACAAAACCTTTATAATTCCATTTTCCTTTTAACAGATCTCTCTGAATATATTGATTGGCTGTGGCAGGAATTCCATTGATATCATTAAATGAATTCATGAATGTTGCCACACCCGCTTCTGCTGCGGCTTTAAAAGGAGGAAGATAGGTTTCGTTCAATTGTCTCAGACTCATATCTACAGAGTTGTAATCTCTTCCGCCAACTGCGGCTCCGTACGCTGCAAAATGCTTTGCACAGGCCATTACGGCATCAAGACTTCCCAATCCTTTTCCCTGAAAACCTTTGATCCTCGCCAAACCGATTTGTGTTCCCAGATAAGTATCTTCTCCTGAACCTTCCATGACTCTTCCCCATCTCGGATCTCTGGCTACGTCTACCATCGGAGCAAAAGTCCAGTGGATGCCATAGGCGGAAGCTTCCGTAGCGGCAATTCTTTCGGATTTTTCTATCATTCCAAGGTCCCAGCTTGCTGCCTGTCCCAAATTGACAGGAAAAGTAGTCCGGTATCCGTGAATAACATCCTGCCCGAAAAGCAACGGAATTTTAAGTCTGGATTGCTGGGCCAGCTTTTGAAAAGCCCGGGTTTCATCAGCTCCCGCTACATTGAGCATAGAGCCGACCTTTCCTTTCTTTATTTCTTCTAAAACCGCTGCAGAATTGGACTTCTGAGGTCCCGTGGCATATTCGAAACCGCTGTACTGAACCATCTGCCCTACTTTTTCTTCCAGGGTCATTTTAGACAGAAGTTCCGCCACTTTCTGATCAATCGTTTTCTGCCCGTAGGCATTCACTCCCAATGTTGAAAATGCAAGTAAGAAATAAGCTTTTTTCATGATATAGAATTAAAAAACATAGGTTGCTGCTGAGCGTCCGGGAATTGTTACTGCAGCGGTTTTCCCGGCAAATTTAATATTAAAATTCTCATCTTCTTTATGATCGTTCTGAACTATTAAAACTATTTTCCCAGATTGAGTCATAAACGCTGCTGTCGCCAGATGATCTGTCTGCGTTGAGGCTATTCTCTGAGACCCGGCTGGAACAAATTTAGAAGCGTGTGCAATAATGTAATAGGAAACATTCCTTGTGAAGTTCTCACTGTCGGAAACCGTTATCGCTCCTTTACATATTCCACATCCACCGTCGTCTGTGTGAGGTCCATATTTAGAATCATTGGCAAGGTTCCATTCCAGGGCATTTTTGCTCCAGTTTCTCATGGATCCGATGATTACATTTCTTGTATGCCAGTTCAGATCTTCATTAAAAGTTCCTTTTGAACTTGTCCATTGCTCGGTAAAATATAGGTTTTTATCGGGAAACGCATTGTGAACCGTACTTAACGCTGAAATTTCTCCTTCGTATAAATGGAAAGCAGATCCGTCTATATACTGATAAGCTTCCGGATCTTTCAGAATATCAATGGCATATTCAGGTTTATTACAATTATGATCATATACAACGATCTTTGTCTTGATATTGTTGGTCTTAAAGGCCGGTCCCAAATGGTTTTTAATAAAATCTCCCTGCTTTTCGGAAGGCATATATAAACTTGGATTATTTCCCGGATGTAAAGGTTCATTCTGAGGCGTGATTGCATCAATTATAATTCCTTCTTTCTTCATTCCCTGGACGTATTTCACAAAGTACTGGGCATAGGCAGCATAAAGTTCAGGTTTTAAACTTCCTCCTTTTGATTTTCCGTTATCTTTCATCCAAACCGGAGCTGACCAAGGTGCTGCAATGATTTTAATATTGGGATTGATCTTTAAAATTTCCTTTAACATTGCAATCAAAGCTTTGTCTTTTGCCAGGCTGAATTTCGAAAGGGAAAGATCTGTCTCTCCTGCAGGTAAATCATCATAGGAAAATACTTCTCCATCGAGATCTGATGCGCCTATGCTTAACCTTAAATAACTGATGGAAATAGAATTCTTATCAGCTCCAAAAAGTTCGTGAAGCAAAGCTTTTCTCTTTGAAGGAGACAAACGGTTGAGTACCTCAACACTACCTCCCGTTAATGTATATCCGAAGCCGTCAACATATTGAAACTTTTGGGCAGCATCAATTTCAATATTCTGAAAGCTGTTGGAATTATTTACAAATCTGACTGGGTTCTGAAGCTGCAGTTTTACACTTTCATCGCCTTTTGTAAGCCAATACTGAACACCTGATTCTTTGTCCGTTCCTACGGATGCACATGATACAGGAAAAAGTACCACACCGCAAAGCAGCGCGGTACCTTTAAAAAAGAAACTATATAAATTGTGAAACTTCATATTTAATAACCTGGGTTTTGAGTTAAGTTCTGATTGTTATCTCTCTGTCCCTGAGGAATAGGCCATAACAATCTGTTTTGATTGATATTGGCGGCATACGGAAGAATATTTCCGTTTCCGTCTTTCTGCTGGGAAAGTGTGGCAATAGCAGTTCCTGTTCTTTTCAGATCAAACCAGCGCTGCCCTTCGAAAGCCAGTTCCTGTTTTCTCTCTGCCAGCACTTTGGTAATTCCGTCTGTTTCAGAGGTAATGGCTACCGGAGCAAGCCCTACTCTGGTTCTCACCTGATTGATGTATCCTGCTGCTCCTGCATAATCTGCTGTTCTTACAGAGGCTTCTGCCTGCAGTAAAAGAATATCTGCATATCTCATGATATAGAAATTCTGGGTACCATCCATCTTTCTCATTTTATACATGAACGGATAATTATTGCTTGGCCAGTAATTATCGGACCATGCCACAGGAGAAAATTTAATTGAGCTGTTCAATCTCTGAGTATCTCCGGCATCCGTAAATGTTTTAACAAGATCATTGGAAGGAATATTGAATTTTTTCCAGTCGGTTCCCAAAAACATAGATGATCCCCATGCCCATACACTTCCTGCATTACCATTAGCCTCAAAAATAGATTCTGCATTGGCTTCATGGAGTCCGTCAAAAAGTTGATCATATACGGGAAGTAGGTTCACTCCTGATATATTGGAGGCATATTGTTTTACTTTTGCCCAGTCCGGGTTGGGTTTTGTAGCATTTGCTTTGGCTAGTAATCCGTACGCTAAATTTTTATTGGCTCTGTATTTTTCACTTCCTGCCGGAGCATTGGCAAGAGCGCCTTCAAGATCTGCAATGATCATGTCATACGCTTCCTGAGTTGTTTTTCTTGCAGGATAAACCTGACTGTACACCTCATCAAAGTTACCCGCATTTACCCCTATCACCGCTTTCGTTACTAACGGAATATCTCCCCAAAGCTGTACCCCATGGAAATAATATAAGGCTCTCATAATCGCTGCTTCGGATTTCATTTCGGTCTTTCTGGCTGCTGTGAGTGCCGGATCATTGATTTCATCTACATAATTGAGGATCATATTACAGTCATTGATAAAACCGTATAGGTATTTCCAGTCTCTTTCTACATTGGAATTGGTTGCTATAATACGGTATTCATCCTGCTGGAAGTTTTGGATGTTATCTGCTCCTGCGTAGGAAATATCGGTTTGTGCATCACCATTCATGGGATAATCCAGCTGCCAGTATTCATTTCCAAATGCAGAATAAATGGTATTCATCCTGTTTTCTGCATCAGCTGCAGTTTTTAGTGGGTTTATGATGGGAATACCCTGCTCTGTAATAGGCTCGGTATCTAAGAAATCATTACAGGAAATCCCTGTAAAAAGGACGGATGCTCCGAACAGATAATATATTGCTTTATTGATTTTCATTGTGAATAATTTAGAAATTAGCTTTTAATCCTATGATGATGGTTCTTACCTGCGGATAGGTTCCGTAATCTATTCCAAAAACAGCTCTTTCGGCACCGGAAGTTCCGTTATTAGGGCTGAATGCGTTTACTTCAGGATCCATTCCTGAGTAGTCTGTTATGGTGAAGATATTCTGTCCTGTTACGTACAGATTAAGTTTGCTTAGTCCTTTGAACGGATTCAAAAAATTGTATCCCAAAGTTACGGCTTTCAGTTTAAGATAAGATCCGTTTTCTATGAATCGGTCAGAGATAAACTGTGCAGATGGGGAATTCGCTCTTGGCACATCGGTAATTTGGCCTGCTGTTGTCCATCGGTTCAATACTTCTGTAGACTGATTTTTGTAATCATTCATCATTTCAAGATCAAATCGTGTTGCATTGAAAATATCATTACCCACGGATCCGGTAACAAGCATATCCAGGTACCAGTTTTTAAGTTTGAAATTATTGCTGAAACCAAAAGTAAAATCAGGATTAGGATTTCCGATGTATCTTCTGTCTTCAGGTTTTAATTCTGTATAAGGAACTACATTTCCACTGGCATTTACATACATCATATCTCCATTGTTAGGATTTACTCCTGAAGTTTGGTACCCATAAAACATTCCCAATGGCTGCCCTTGTTCAAATTTCACCAACGTTCCCATTCCTTCTATATTAGTTGCCGGGATGGATCTAAGATAGGAGCTCATCTCTGTTATCTTGTTTTTAGTAAATGAAATATTAAATGAGGTATTCCATGTGAAGCTTTCATTCTTAATATTCACGGTATTAAGAGCCAGCTCCAGTCCTTTATTTTCCAGAGAACCAATATTTCTGAAAATTAAAAAGTCAGAAGTCCCTAATCTAATCGGAGCGATCAGATTGTCTGTCTTTCTTTGATAGGCATCCACACTCAGTCTGATTCTGTTATCTAAAATTCCAAGATCCAATCCCACATTGGTATCTGTTGTTGTCTCCCAAGCCAGATCACCACTGTCGGACTGAGTATTTGTATAGACAGGAACACCGTTATTCCAGAAAGGATTATAAAGATTAAAATGGGAATAGGCCGGAATTGCTGAAGCATTTCCTGTTTTTCCCCAACCTCCTCTTAATTTTAATTCACTGATTATTTTACTGTCTGCCAGGAAGTTTTCTTTGGAAATCAGCCATGAGGCAGAAACTCCCGGAAAGAAGCCCCATTTATTTCCCGGAGCCAGCGCCGAATTGGCATTTTCTCTGAATACTCCCATTACCGTATACTTCCCGTTCAATGTGTAAAGTGCTCTTCCAAAAAACGAAACCTGTCTTAAAATTTCTTTACGGATATCATAGCTTTGATTTTTTGCCAGATCGTAATTAAAGTTGAAGATGCCTTCAGGGAAGGTGTCTCCGCCGTAATAATTGCTTTGGAAATTTCTTTCATTGATCTGCATTCCTCCAAGCAAAGAGAAGTCATGAACAGATTTTTTGAAAGTATAGTTCAGCGTATTTTCAAAATTATATTCCTGGAAGGTATTGAACTCCTGAGAACCTATCCCCAACTTGGATCTTCCATAACTCGTTTGAAATCCATCTGTAAACTTCGTATTTCTGGAATCTATCATATCAAATGAGATAGATGGTTTCCAGGTCAGATCTTTGAAAAGTCTCACCTCAAGTCCTAAATTACTTAAAAATCTCTGGGTAAGGGTTTTATCTTTTCTGGATTGATAAGCAACAGGGTTTTCCCATGATGACTGATATGGATTGGGAGCAAACTGGCCCGGTTTATAACCGTCTTTTATCGCTCCGGTCGCCTGGTCATATATCTCAGGATCTGAAGGACTCATATTGACCTGGTTTCCATAAACAGGTAAAAATGTAGGGGTATTGAAGGCACTTAACACAACACCGCCTCTTGCTGTACTCAGGTTATCATTGGTATTCGTAAGGTTGGTGAGAAAATAATTAACGGATGAATTTAATTTCAGCCAGGGAAGAATCACCGCATCCAGGTTGAGTTTTGCAGAGGTTCTCTGAAATCGGGATGGTTTTATAATTCCGTCAATATCCTGGTATCCAAGTGCTGCATACGCTTTGATGCTTTCATTTCCGAAAGCGTAGTTAACGTTGTAATTTTGATCGAAGCCAGTCTGAAAAACTTCTTTCGTCCAATCCGTATTAATTCCTGCATATCGTGGGTTATTGGCTGTCGCAAGGTAGTCCCCACCTCCGTTCAGTTTAATATCGCTTAATAACGATTTGTATTGATCCTGGTTGAGGACATCAATATTTTTCACGGCTTTAGAAAATCCCCAGTAAGCATTGAAATTAAGCTGCGGTTTCCCTATTTTTCCTCTTTTTGTGGTGATGATAACAACTCCGGAAGATCCGTTAATACCATATATCGCAGTGGATGATGCATCTTTCAGAATCGTCATATCTACAATATCATCCGTATTGACTCCACTGATATCATTGGTCTGTATACCATCAATCACGTAAAGAGGGCTTACCGCCGATGAAATTGAGTTGTTTCCTCTGATCTTGATGTCAATATTGGCACCCGGCTTTCCTGAAGCCTGAACCACACTCACTCCGGCAGCCTGTCCTTGAAGCGCCTGCCCTACGTTATAAAGAGGCCTGTTATCAAAAGCGTCTGCTTTTACAACAGAAGCAGCACTGGTAAGATTCTGCTTTTTTACTGATCCGTAACCGACAAGAACAACTTCTTCTATGGCTTTTTCTTTCGGAACGGTGTCTTTTACCTTGGTCTGTGCACTGAAATTTGCTGTAAAATACAGCACAGCAACCATTCCCAGGCTTTTTGATATTCTTAGATTCATATACAGTTAGTTTTTAATTCTCAAATTGAGACAATAAAAATATATTTTTTTTTAATTAATTAACATTGTATTCATAAATATTTTAATTTTTCGTTTATTTTTGGGCATTTAAAGCCCTATATTCGCGTCATAATTCATAAAATAACTCAAAAAAAACAATAAAAAAATCCCCAAAATGACTGCTAAGCTTTCCCGGATCTCACTTCCCTTAAAACTGACCTTTCTTATTTTTTCAATGGTCTTAAACTGTATGGGTATTGTGATCCTCCAGCTTTCTGAGGCAAAAATCACTTACGAGAAGTTAGGCTTTTTGGAATCATTTAAGGACCTTCCCATTGCATTTATTTCGCTTTTTGCAGTGAATTTTATCAGTAAAACAGGCACTAAAAAGGCTTTGATATCTGCCCTTGTAATTGTGGGAATCTGTTCGTGCCTGCTGCCTTTTGTAGAAGATTTCTGGTTTTATAAGGTTTGGTTTGCCATTATCGGGACGTGTTTTGCCGTTGGAAAAATCTGTGTATTTGGAATTATCCGGAACAATATTTCAGATGAAAAGTCTCTTGCGAAGATGATGAACAGTGTGGAAGCTTCATTTATGATAGGAATTTTCGTAGTGAATACAGGTTTTGGGTGGCTGATCTCCAGCCCATATTCAGAGTTTTGGAAATTCGGATTTCTGTCTATATCTATTCTTTGTGCGGTGACCATATTTCTATTTTCAAAGCTGAATATCTCGGAAGCCAAAAAAGCAGAAGGCACAAGTCTTTTTTCTGAGCTTTCTGTTTTTGCCAAGCCGGCAACCCTGACATTCCTTGCCGTTATTTTCTTTATTGTTTTTGTAGAACAGGGATTCAATTCGTGGCTTCCCTCCTTTTATAAAAATCACATGAATGTCAATTCTTTTTTTGCTTTGCAGGCTACTTCTTTCCTTGCCCTCTTTTCTTACGCAGGAAGAACGGTTACTGCCAATGTGATTCACCGGTTTTCCTTATCGAAATATTATATTTTGTGTATTTCTTTAATTATTACTGTTCTGCTTATTATTTTAGGGGTGCAGTATTTTGATTCTGTGAATTCCGGGATTATTGTATTTCTGTTTCCTGTGATCGGGCTTTTTTTGTCGCCGCTCTACCCTGTTATCAATTCTAAGATGATTGCTAAGGTGGATAAAGAGAAAATTAACCTGTTTACTTCCCTGATTGTTATTTTTTCTTCTCTTGGCAGCTCTGTGAGTTCTATCATCATGTCTGTCCTGTTTGGAAAACAACTACTAAACTATTATCCGCTTTACATATTACTTGCTGTTTCTGTGCTTTTTACGGTAAGTTTGATATATTTTAAGCTTGCAGGGAAGAAATTATAGAAAATAATTTTATTTTTACTCCCATGAAAATCAAAGACACCAAAAATAAAGAAACCCTTCAGGAACTTATTGATACAAAAGATTTTGTAGCACATGTATCTGTTGACTGCACCATATTTGGTTTTCACAACAACATATTGAAGGTTTTGCTTTTAAAATACCACGATCTGGATTTATGGTCGCTTCCCGGCGGTTTTGTTTTCAATGATGAAGATCTTCGCGAAGCTGCTGCCAGAGTGCTGTATGAAAGAACTCATCTTCAGGATCTTTTCTTAAAGCAGTTCCATACTTTCGGAAGGATAGACCGTACTGAAAATAACGTACATCAGATTCTTCTCAATAACAAAGGAATTGAAGTTCCCAAAGATCACTGGATTTTTCAGAGATTCATTACTGTCGGCTATTGCAGCCTTATTGATTTTTCTATTGCCAATACTTTTCCGGATGCTTTCAATGAAAGCTGTGAATGGTTTGAGGTGAATAAACTTCCGAAAATGGCTTTTGATCATGACAGGGTGATAGAAACCGGTCTGGAATACCTGCGTATGAACATCAACACAGAAGTGGCAGCCAGCAATCTGCTTCCTGAGAAATTTACGATGAAAGATCTTCAGTCGCTGTATGAAACTATTTTAGGACAGAAGTTCAGAAGAAATAATTTTCAGCGTAAAATATTAAGCTTAAATATTCTGGACAGGCTGGAAAAACTTTATGACGGATCCGCAAACAAAGCTCCGTATCTGTATAAGTTCAAAAGCAAGGTGCACAATGCAGTCCATCAGTATCCTATCTCTAATGACGAAGAATCTTAGGAGACTTTATCCTGACTGATATTTCACCAGTCCGGATTTATCTCACTGAGAATCAAAGGGTACAAAGATTTTCAAAAAAATTTTTCAAACCACCCGAAAAGTATTACTTTTAGACAAATCAAAAAATCATGTCATATTATCCTCTTACAAGCATTCCAGACTACTACGGAATTGATGCTTTACTTACTGAAGAACACAAACTGATCCGTCAATCGGTAAGAGATTGGGTGGAAAGTTTTGTAATGCCGCAGATTGACCAGGCCGCGCAAAATCATACCGATCTTCCGGGCTTGATGAAAGAATTGGGAAAAATCGGAGCTTTAGGTCCGTATATCCCGGTTGAATATGGGGGTTCAGGGTTAGATCAGATTTCTTACGGTCTTATTATGCAGGAATTGGAAAGAGGAGATTCTGCGGTACGTTCTGCTGCTTCGGTACAGAGCTCGCTTGTGATGTTCCCTATCAATGAATTCGGTTCTGAAGAGCAGAAGAAAAAATATCTTCCTCAGCTTGCTGCCGGAGAAATGATCGGTTCTTTCGGACTTACGGAGCCTAATCACGGATCTGATCCAAGCTCTATGGAAACCTATTTCAAAGATATGGGTGACCATTATCTTCTGAACGGAGCCAAAATGTGGATTACCAACTCTCCTGTATGCGATATTGCTGTAGTATGGGCAAAAAATGAAGAAGGAAAAATACAGGGACTGATTGTTGAAAGAGGAATGGAAGGTTTCACAACCCCTGAAACTCATAACAAATGGAGCTTAAGAGCATCAAAAACAGGAGAACTTGTTTTCAATGATGTAAAAGTTCCTAAAGAAAACCTGCTTCCTGGAGTTACCGGTCTGAAAGGACCTCTATCTTGTCTGAATTCAGCTAGATACGGAATTTCCTGGGGTGTAATAGGTGCTGCTATCGACTGCTACTGTACAGCTGTTCAGTATTCCAAAGAAAGAAAACAGTTCGGAAAGCCTATCGGTTCTTACCAGCTTCAGCAGAAAAAACTGGCTGAATTCTTAACGGAAATCACTAAAGCACAATTGCTTTGTCTTCAGTTAGGAAATCTTAAAAATGACCACAAAGCAAGTCCTGCACAAATCTCTATGGCTAAACGTAACAACGTGAAAATGGCTATTGACATTGCAAGAGAATCAAGACAAATACTTGGCGGTATGGGAATCATGGGTGAGTTCCCAATGATGAGACATGCAGCCAACCTTGAATCTGTAATTACGTACGAAGGAACACATGATGTTCATTTGCTGATCACAGGTTTAGATATTACAGGAATCAACGCTTTCTAAATAAAAGACAAAATATACTGGAGAGGAGTCCGGCCGAATGGCCGGACTCCTTATTTTACTCACTTTACTGGGAATTTATATTCAATGAATAGTTATTGATATATTAATATTATAATGATTTTATTAAAAATAATTAATTTAATCACATTAAAAAATATTGATATGAGAAAATTATCCACTCTTTTACTTGGTTTAGCAGCTCCATTCTTCTTTGCCCAGCAGGCAGGAGATCTTGTGAGCGCAGAGCAGAAACTGGATCTGACCCCGCAAGGCGTCGTTAATTTCATTGCCAACAGTCTTGGCGAACAGAATGCTCCGGATTTCGTAAGCTATCTTAATGGTTTCAATGTAGGACTCAAAGGTTATAAGATTACCTATTATACTAAAAATGAGAAGAATGTTCTGGTAAAAGCTACCGGACTTCTCATGTATCCTAACCTTAATTTTAAACTTTCCACCGTAGTATCCGACCACGGGACCACGGACAGCAGAGAAAATGTTCCCTCCAATTTTAAAGGAGCCTTAACAGCGGGATTTGTTGTGGAACTTTCTTATGTACTGAACGGTTACATCCTGATGGCACCGGATTATGTAGGAATGGGAAGCGGAGAAGGTGTTCATCCTTATGTAGACTCCGCAACCGAGGCCGGAGCTACCATAGATTTTGTAACGGCAGCCAATAAAGTACTGGCCCAGCAGGGAATAAAACGCTATGATGAATATTTCCTGGCAGGTTATTCTCAAGGTGCTCACGCCGCAATGTCAACGCTGAAAAGCCTGAATTCTTCCAATCCCACGAATCTGAAATTCAAATATGCCTATATGGGAGACGGACCTTATGATTTTTCAGGGGTCACACTAAACAAAGGCGTTCTGGAAAAAGATTTCTATCCGTTCACCTCTTTCCTGGCCAATGTGCTCCATACCTGCAACAATACAGGTTATAAAACGTACAACAACAGTATTTCGGAAGTAATATCGGCCGAATATCTTGACAAATACAACTACCATGTGGTTCAGGACAACGGAGGCCTTCTTTGGGGCCCTGTCATCTGGAGAAAACTTTTCACACAGAGCTTCATCAATGATGTGACCAACAACCCTAATAATAACCTCAGACGATGCATGAAACCGAAGGATGTCTACGACTGGTACAACAAAACTCCTATGACCTTAGGACATTCTACCGTAGATTTGGCCATTCCGCCTGAAAATACCTCTAAAACCATTGATGTACAGCGCGGTTACTATGCATGGTGGGATCTTAACAAATATAAGCTGGATTCTTTCTATTGGGGACCATTGGGCCATGTGGGAGGAATTGTTCCTTTCGTTCTGGCTTCCAATGTTAAATTCAACACCCTTAGAAGCGGAGGCCTTCTTAATCAATGGGCTATCCTGACTTCAAAACAGCAGGGAAATAATAAACCGGAAGCGAATGCTCAGTATTCTTCGCAGTTGAAACCTGATCTTGGTGATATGCAGCTTGTCGGAATTACAGATTTTAATCAGGAAAAAGCAGCGAGTAAATCTGCAACAGGAAACAGTCTGACTACATTGAAAGACGGGGTTTATCTTCTGAAAGTACAGGAAAAGGCAAATGAAAAGCTTATTCCGTATGTTAAAAACACCCCTATTGAAGTTCCTGAAAATGAGATCGTTCAATCTGAAAGCAATGGCGTTTTAAAAATTAAAATTCCTCAGGAAGAATTGATCAGCGTCTATATTTTTGATGAAAATAAGAACCTGTTAAAAACCATTTCACAGGAACAGTATGCCGCAGACGGTGGAATTGACATCAAAGAAATTGAAAATCAAAACAATATATTTGAAATCGCTACTCCTTATTACCATCTGCAGTTCAAAAAGGCAGTTGCAAACCCGGCATTGGCAAATAAAGCTGAAATATTTACAAAAAACCGTCAGATCATTGCGAAAGCTGACAATGGTATCAAAAGCATAAGTATTTACAGCATTTCCGGAGCATTGGTTACTCAGCAGGAAGTCAACAAAGCAAATTTTGAATCTAAAAACTTAGAATCAGGCATTTACATCGTACAAATGACAGGTACTGATGGAAAAACCGTCAACAAAAAAGTAAAATTATAAAACAAGCCCACTTGTATATTCTTCATTTCAAATTGAGTGCATCCCGGCAATGGGATGCATTTTTTAATTCGAATAAGACTTGATATTTTCAATAAAACTGAGATCCGGATTCAGAATTTCCAGAATGAGATTTTTTACAGATTCCATAGCGTCATCAATATTTCCTTTGTCGAATTGCAGGGAAACCACTCCTTTTTTAGCTTCTGCAAAACTCCAGATTCCCGTCTCTATAGGAAGTCCCCAGAACTCAGGGAGATTCTGCACTACATAATGATAGATACAAAGCTGTAAAGCCTGCTTTCTTTCACTGTTATGGAAATAGTCATCTATATTGTTTTCGTCAATTTTTACCGTCAGGTTTTTAATCTTTGCGGTTTTGTAGTCAATAATTCTTAGAGTCCCGTTCAGGCGGTCTATCCGGTCTATAAATCCGAAGAAAGAAATTTTATCATTGGGATCCAGATAGAAATCTACGTTTTCAAATCTTTTTTCAATATCTAAAATCTCAAGGCTGTTACCACTTTTTACAAGTTCAAGATCATGGGTAAGTACATTTTCAATCACCTTTTTAGCAATGGCCCTATGGATGTAATTCATCCCTTTTTCATAGAATTCAGGCTGATGTTTCAGCTTTTCAATGGCTACATTAATGTATTGATCTATATCTTTAATTGAATTTTGTAAATCTTTTTCTTTTAACACTTTACCTTTAAGTATCTCATATACTTCTTGAAGTGAATAATGAACCAGGTTCCCATAGTTTTTAACGGAAAGCTCTTCTTCAATTTCATCCGTTTCCGAAGTCTTTAATATCTTGGAAAGATAAAAATCTATCGGATTATACAGATAACTGGTAAGGTGTGAAGCTGAGACTTTTTCTTTCCATTTCAAAAGTCTTTCCTGCACAATTTCCGTCTTCGGAATTTCTATTGGCATAGAGGCAATAGGCTCGGAAGAATTCTCAATAATAAGGTGTTCTATCGGATGGGAACTCTCCATTTCAATCTGGGTAATAAACCTGCTTTTTTCTCCGGTATTCACTCCCGAACTGAGCGCATTGTACAACAGATGCACATTCTGAGAATCCTGAATCAGCCGGTAAAAGTGATAGGCATAAATACTGTCATTTTCCAGAAAAGTATGAAGATCAAAATACCTTCTGATATCAAACGGAATATAGGTATTCTGCGAATTTCCCAACGGAAGCTTTCCTTCGTTCACCGAAAGCATGATTACATTTTCAAAGTTCAGAAGACGGGTTTCCAGAAGCCCCATGATCTGAAGTCCCCGAAGCGGCTCTCCCTGAAAATCTATACTTTCGGAATTCACATGCTGATTGATCAGAATCTCAAGCGTTTCCATCTTAATGACAAAATCATACGGACTAAGCTGGTTTTTAATGATTCTGAATGCGGTTTCAAAGTGAGATACATTTTCATACTGGATATCATCTATTTCCAGCCATTTGATCCGTTTACAGAAATCAATCAGCTGATCCAGATAAACGCCCGTATGATCCGCTTTTTTAAGAAGATCATAATAAGAAAGATCGCTCAGAAGCTCTTCTAAAAGCTTTTTTGAAATATAAACGATATTCCTCTCCTCTACTTTTGTTCTGAAATTACTGATAATCAACTCATCTTCAGCAGATTTCGGAAGCTCTTCAAGGATAGGAAAAATATCTCTGTAGTAATAGGAAGACCTGTTCTTTTCCAGCTGCTTCTGAAGGTAGAAAAGCTGCTTTACCGCATTGGAAAATGAAAGATTCTTCAGAGGAAAACCCATCGTAATATTCAGGTTTTCAACTCCATACATCACATCCAGACTTGCAGGAAGAAGATTTTCATCCAGCAGCACAACCGCTGTATTGGAATAGGTTTTATTTTCAATGCCACTGAAAATTTCAGGCAGCACTTTAGTCTGCGTTACATTGCCTGAAACTTCATAGACTTTTATATTTTTGGGTTGGTTAAAATCATTCTCAATCCACTGGAAAGCTCTGTTGTCATCAAATTCTTTCCAAGTTTTGTGATTTCTGAGGAATTTTCCGGCTTCCTGCTTTTCATCATCAAAATAATAGCGGTCTGCCTGAAAAAAACACTGCGCTTTATTCCACCTCAATAGGCTTCTTACCAATTTTTCCTCTACAGGCGTAAAGGCGTTAAAACCACAAAAAACAAAATGTTCAGAAGTATTTTCAGCAAAACCAGCAATTTTTTCTTTTGCCGCTTCATGAATCATTCCGGAAGTAGCCCAGTTCTTTTCCTGTAGCTTTTTCTTCAATTCCGGAAGAAAAATATTCATATTCTGCCAGAAATTCAGAAATTTCTTACGTGGAACATCATCATCTTCCCCAAGATCCTGAGCCCATTCTTTAATTCGTTCTTCATCAAACATATACTGCAAAACAGCTTCATCACTTTCAGAAAACTTCAGGATATCATCCCAATCTTTCTGAAGCGTAGGAAACCACTTTAAAAAGTCCGAAAAATCATCTCTTGGAATAAGACCTAAGTTACGGTAGACTTCGAACGCAAAAAGCCACAGAGAGATCCCCTGAACAGGCTGTTTGTCTGCAATCCTGTCAATCAGTTCTTCTACGGTAAAAAAATTGGGAAGAAATCCGGAATAGTTGTTTTCTTCTAAAATCTGCCTGATAAATACGATGGGCCGTTTTCCGGGCAAAACGATGTTAAACTCCGAAAGGTCCGGATTTTGGTCCAGCAGTTCACGGATGATCTTGTTAAGGAATTTCAAGAGGCTTTGTAGCTTTTTAAGTGGTCTATTTCTTCAGCGATGATGGCATTGTATTCTGCCTGTTTTTCTTTATTCATCCCATGTTCTGTAATTTTGTCATAGGAGATCTGAAAGTTTTTATACTCGTTTGATATTTTTTGGTACAGTACTTTAAAGTTTTTATCGTAGTCCCCGGAAGTTTTGATTTTTTCCTCTACTTCTTTTCTGAATTTCCGTACAAACAATTCAGCGATATCGAAATGTTTCTGCTCGTGCAGGAGAATATAATCATCTATTCTTTTGGGGTCTTTCCAGGATCGGTCTTCATTAAAAATTGTGGTGATTTCAATTTTAACCGGAGATTTAGGGTTGCTGGATTTCACTACGGAATATTCCCAGCCACAATGAGTGTAAGCAGCTACATCGGCATTATTCTTCCTGTTTAAGGGACTTTTAAAATTATCCCAGGTCAGTTTCCGGTCTTCCTGCCAGATGATTTTCTGTGCGAAAAGGATATTGGCGGAAATAAGGCAGAAAAATACAAGCAGCTTCATCATTACTGAACCACAATTGTTTTCGTAATCCAGCTGTTGTTGCCGTTCCAGAATCTAAATGTATAATTTCCTGTCTGACGCGGGCTGAAATTGATCTGGCTGGCGCCTACATGAGACTGCTGCGTGCAGGGACCTTCCGTTGTGTATCTATAGGCTGTAACCGATCTTTCAAGACTGCTGTCATGAATATAGTCATATCCGTAAAAACCCTGACATTGGGACGGATAAGTAGAATACGTCTTAATGCTCTGTATTGAATATACATCCATGGTATCTTTCATGATCTTCACACTGTCGATCCTGATCTTTCCTACAGATTGTATGGTCTGATAATCATCATCCTCACAGGAGACGAAAACCAGCCCTGAAAGCAATACAGAAAACCCAATACTTAAAAGATTTTTCATACCTTCTAATTTACTGATTATTAATGTAATTTCAGTAAAAAATAACTTATAATTTCACGAAATTAAGAGTTAAAATTACCTTTTGATACATAAATCACTTTTTTAGTATCAAAAAACTCTTCATCAAAATGGTTTTTAAGATTGAAGATTTCGCATTTAATTCCGGCAAGTTCTTCGGCAAGATCGCCGCCTTTTAAATACAAAACTCCGTTATGTTTCGGATTCAACTGTTCTTTTTCAAATTTTCCTTTCAGCCATCTCAGGAATTCCGGCATCTGGGTAACTGCACGGCTTACTACAAAATGGAATTTTTCCTTTACTTTTTCTGCTCTTCCGTGGATAGCCGTTAAATTAGTCAATCCTATTCCTTCAGCCACAGCTTTCACAACCGTGATTTTCTTTCCGATGGAATCTACCAGTGTAAACTCCGTTTCAGGAAAAAGAATCGCCAGGGGAATTCCCGGAAAACCGCCTCCGGTACCTATGTCCAGGACTTTTGTACCCGGTGCGAATTCCATGATTTTTGCAATTCCTAAAGAATGCAGAACATGCTTTTCATACAGCGATTCCATATCTTTTCTTGAGATCACATTGATTTTTTCATTCCATTCATTATACAGATTTTCCAATTGGGTAAACTGCTCGATCTGCTTCTCTGTAAGATCCGGAAAATATTTTAATACTAACGATATTGCCATATGAATTATTATAATCCGCAAAAATAAGTTTTATTTCCGTTGTATTCAAATCAAGTTGCTCCGGTAAGGCTTTAATTTCATCTATCGCAGGAAAAGATCATCTGGCAATAGACGGAATAACGGGAACGCTTACATTTCCGGTTGAGTTAACGGTTTGCACCGCAAAAATGAAATTATCCTTTGAAAGCGGAACCTTCATGGAAAGTTCCGTTGTAAACATTTTTTTTTGCCATACAGGACTGTCGGTTTCCCTTGCAAGAACGTAATATCCCGCCGGAGTTCCCGTTTTTGGTTTCTCCCATTGCAAGGTCGTGGTGTTGGTAAGATCCTTTACTTTCATTTCCACATGTTCCGGTTTTGAAACGGATTTGGCCAGGCTGGCCAGCACCGCAATATTGGCGGCTACATTTTTTTTCAGGTAGCCAAAATCTATAAATTCCGGAAGATCACCGTATTGTTTGCCCTTTTCTGTTCTTATGTCCTGATGCTGATGATCGTAGTTTTCATAGTATTCGGTAAGTCTTACGGAGGGGAAGCCGTTACTGACAAAGCTGGAGTGATCTCCGCCACGCAGAAATCTGTCGTCTCTGTAGATCAGTTTTATTTCAAGGCCTTTTACATATTGCTCTGCAACTTCTTTGATGTAGCGTGCGAGCTGACGGGACTCACTATCGTTTTCAAGGCCGAGATTCCGTATGCTCATGGCTTTTTTATCCAGCTCTGCATAAGGCAGTCCTTCACTGAATACCCGAAGTGTCTTATTATTCACCTCTCCTGTTTCTCCTGCTTTGGGATTTCCTATCATATCATTATTAAGCACAGCTTCTATCTGAAGGTTGTCTTTTTTAGCCTTATCAGCCAACAACTTAGACCCCAGCAGCGACTGTTCTTCACCTGAAAACGCAACAAAAATAATGGAGGCAGGAAAAGAAGATCTGCTTAAAATTCTTGCAGATTCCAGAACGGCACTTACTCCGCTCCCATCATCATTGGCACCCGGCGCGAATGAAGTACTGTTCATCACATCTGTAACACGTGAATCCAGATGGGCAGAAATCAGAAAAATCCTTTTATCATTGGGATCTGTACCTTTCAGAAAGGCGATGGGATTTCCCAGACTGACCACTTTATCTACCCGTTTTCCATCCGGCTGAATATCTTCCTGCTGAAGATACACCTCCATTCTGCCTCCTGAATTTTTGGCATAATCTTTAAATTTTGTAACCACCCAATTTCTTGCTGCTCCAATTCCCTGATTTTTATCGTCTACTGAGCTTAAAGTATGTCTGGTATTAAATCCTACAAGCTTATTGATGTATGATTTTAATGAATCCGAATTCACTTCAGAAACATATTTCTTGATTTCAGTATCTTTTGAATGAGTTTGTGAAAACCCGATAAAAGGAACCAGCAGAAAGAAAAGCGAACATTTCATATGATTGAATATAAGATGGTTTAAATATACAAAACCTAAAGTTTGAGAACGGCATTTTACCATTCTCTTCTGATCGGAATTCATTTTTTACTCAACAAAGTATTAATTCATAAAAAATATCATCAATAAATCTGAGTAAAAATAAAAAAAGACTGCTTTTGGGCAGTCTCTCTATATTATTCTTTTTCAATAGGATTATTACTCATCCTGAGCATTTTATCAATAACAGCATCCATATCGGCTCCGCTTTTCTTGATTTTGCTATAGTCAAGTTGGGTGACATAGCCGTCTTTCAGCTCCAGCCCGATGGTTCCTGCTTTAGAATCGACATTCATGGCTGCAATATCTTCTCCGGGTGAAAATCTATAACCTTTAATGAGTTTTCTGTATTCATCCTGACTCATCTTCTTGTTATTTTTAGGAATAAAAGCAGTAACTGCGCTGATTTTTTTTATCTGAATCAGTTCAAAAACATGATCATCTTCACGGTCTTTTACGGACACTACAAGTCCCGGAAGTCCACTGAATTTGTAAGGACCATCACTTACCGGAAAATCTTTACTGAACCAGGCTACCCACTTTCTGCCTTTATAATCTGCGATTGCTTTCTGACAATTCATATTGCTGATCTTTTTAAATTCATTCTCCATTTTCCACTTCGGAAGCTCCTGATCTGTTACAACCAGACCTACGTTTTTGAATTTGTTATAAAAATTAAATGACTTTTTTGCATGGTCTTTTTCAAGAACATAATTCAGGTTGCGGTTGTAGTTTTTGGATTTCAAAAAAGCGGCATAGCTTTTATCGGCGTTGTACACCGAATCCCTTTCATATTTTACTGCATTGGAGAAATAGGATTTTTTCCCGTCTGTATCCAGATTCATATAGTCTGTTACGACAGAATCTTTTCTTTCCACGTCAGGTTTCATTTTATATTCGTAGACAAAGCGATAGTTCTGCGCCGAGAAAAGAGCTGCACAGAGTAAAAACAAAAGTTTGAACATTTTTTTAACTTAAAATTTAATAAAATACTACGGTAAAGCGGATAAGCTTGATCATATTTCCAAATCTAGTGATTAAATCAAAACCTGACAAAAATCTTTTTTCCTTTATCCTTTTTTATTTTTTGCCCCAACGTTTTTATTATATATTTGTTTAAATTCAAAAATACTAAATGGACAAACTTTCAGATAGAGTAAAGAGGTTAGGTTACTCGCAGACATTTGTGATGTCAAATAAAGCAAGAGAAATGAAGGCCGCAGGCATTGATGTAATCAGTCTTACCCTGGGCGAACCGGATTTTGATGTTCCGGACAATATCAAACAGGCCGCTTTTGACGCCATTAACCAAAATTACAGCCACTACTCTCCTGTTCCCGGTTTTCTTGAACTTCGTGAAGCAATCGCTTACAAATTAAAAAGGGATAATCACCTTGACTATAAGCCTTCACAGATCTGTGTTTCCAATGGAGCCAAACAGGCTATTCTGAACGTACTGGCTTCCGTGATCAATGACGGTGATGAAGTTCTTCTTCCTGCTCCTTATTGGGTAAGTTATGATGAAATGGTAAAAATGATGGGCGGAAACTCTGTCATGCTTCCTACTTCTTACGTTACAGATTTTAAAATTACAGCTGAACAGCTTGAAGAAGCGATTACGGATAAAACCAAAGCGATTCTTTTCAGCTCTCCGTGTAATCCTTCCGGTGGATATTATACGTATGATGAGCTTCAGTCTATGGCGAAAGTCATTGCAAAATATCCTCATGTGACCGTGATTTCAGATGAGATTTATGAATATATCAACTACGAAACAAAAACGACATCCATCGCTCAATTTCCTGAGATTTATGAGCAGACTGCCGTTATTAACGGAATGTCTAAGGCATTTGCCATGACCGGATGGAGAATCGGGTATTCTGCGTGTCCTGAATGGCTGGCTAAGGCTTGTGAAAAGATTCAGGGACAAATGACCAGCGGGGCCAATACCGTAGCGCAAAGAGCTTCTATTACCGCCTTAAAGACCGATCCTTCTGAATACAAATATATGATTGATGCTTTTAAAACAAGAAGAGATCTGGTATTTGACCTGATGAAGGAGATCCCGGGATTCAAAGTAGTTCTTCCAAAAGCTGCTTTTTACTTTTTCCCGGATATTTCCCACTATATCGGAAAAACATTGAATGGTACGGAAATTAAAGATTCGGATGATTTTGCCATGTTCTTACTGGAAAATGCACATGTAGGCTGTGTAGGAGGTGTTTCTTTCGGAAGCCCGGAATGCATCAGATTCTCTTATGCTGCTTCTGAAGAGGATTTAAGGGAAGCTATGAAACGTATCAAAGATACTCTTGCTCCATTTAATTAATAACTTCAATTTAGACTCTATAAAAATTAATATAAAGTAAACAAAAAGCTCTGATATCAGGGCTTTTTTCCTTTAAATCGATCAAAAATAATTATAGATTTTATTTATCAAAAATCATTTGTTCGATAGATGGAATATCTATATCTTTGCACAAGAAATTTAAATATAAAAACAGAAAAATTATGTCTTTAGTAGGAAAAAAATTCCCAAATGTAACAATCGATGCTATGTCTGAAATGGGTGACGATCTTAGAATCAACATTCTTGAAGAAGCAGTTTCCAACCAACAAAAAGTAATTTTATTCTGGTATCCGAAAGACTTCACTTTCGTATGTCCTACCGAGCTTCACGCTTTTCAGGATGCTTTAGGTGAATTCGCAAAAAGAAACACTAAAGTAATTGGTGCTTCTTGTGATACTAACGAAGTACACTTCGCTTGGCTGAACACAGCAAAAGACAACGGAGGTATTGAAGGGGTAACTTACCCGCTTTTAGCTGATACACACAGACAATTGGCTAACCTATTGGGAATCGTAGATCAGGATTTCGAATACAATGAAGAAGGAGAAGAAACTTTCACTGGTTCAAATGTAACGTACAGAGCAACTTATCTTATTGATGAGACCGGAAAAATTTTCCACGAATCTGTAAACGATATGCCTTTAGGAAGAAATGTAAAAGAATATCTAAGACTGATTGATGCTTACACGCACGTTCAGAAACACGGAGAAGTATGCCCTGCTAACTGGGAAGAAGGAAAAGATGCTATGAAAGCAGACAGAAATTCTACAGCAGCATACTTGGCTAAGAACTAATACAAAATTAATATAGCAATGTAGCAATTACACTAATGTAACAATATAGCAGTGTAACAATCTAACAATATTTAAAACCCAATATTTTAATTGTTACACTGGTACATTATCAAATTGCTACATTGTTAAATTTCATAAAATTTAACTTATGTATACAGAATTAACAGAAGATACTTTACAGAATATAGTAAACGACAACGAAAAAGTAGTGGTTCAATATGGCGCAACATGGTGCGGAAACTGCAGAATCATGAAGCCTAAATTCAAGAAACTGGCATCAGAAAACGAAGATATCCCTTTCCTTTATGTGGATGCGGAAAAACTTCCTGAAAGCAGAAAATTAGCAACAGTAGACAACCTTCCTACATTCGCAGTTTTTAAAAACGGAGAACTGGTGAATCAGGTTCAGAGCAACCAGGCAGAAAGTTTAATTAATCTTTTTAACGAATTATAATCATGAAGTTACCCGTAATCAGACAGTTTTATCAGAATCAGACTCCTGAAAATCTTGAAAAAACATTAGAAGTACTGGAAAGCTTCTGCGAATTCAGAGGAACCAGCGAAGAGGATTTAAATGTAGCAGGAGAACTGATCACGAACATCTGCGGTGCTTTGGAAGTACATGCCAACGTTCAGAGCGGAATGAGTGAAAAAGACGCTTTAAACTCTTTTGCACAGAAGGTCTTAGGATCTATTGACAGATAATTTTTTATTGAATCATTTAAAGATTTAATAAGAAAAGCTTAAAAACACAAAACTACTGAGGCTTTCCTCAACCTATTATTTTCTTCATTCTTTAATCTACTTTTAAACAAATGCTTTAAGCTTCCGTAATATGCCATTGCTGATGCTGCTGCCTCTGTTTATCTGCAGTAAAGAATCCAATTAAAATCCCGGTGATCTTTTCATCAGGATTTTTTGGATTAATTGTTAGAAATTTAAAGATTGAAACATTTAAAGATTTAAAAATTCAATTGCCCAAATCATTTAAAACACGAATTATACTAATTTTTTTGCACTAATGACACGAATATTGCAGTCTTTAAATTGTGGTATTTGTGAAACTATTTGTGCCATTTGTGGTTGAAAATTTAAAAGCATAAAAAAATCCTGATAAAAAGATCACCAGGATTATATTGATAAGAGCTTCCAATCTGAATTCACTATTTTTCATTCATCATTCTTCACTCTTCACTTTCAATTAACTTCTTCTGCTCATCAGGATTCTCAAAATATACCAGAACAACAGCATAACGGAAGCAAAAAGCTGCAAAGAAGCGCCTACATACTGCCCTGTTGTATAGGTATTTTTAAGTTTACTGGTTTCATACAGGATACTTGCCGAAGCTAAAAGTACCATTCCTACAGAAAACCAAAGTCCGAGGTTGAACCCAAACAAAGCACCTCCTACAATAAGCCCTATTGAAATAAAGCCTCCGATAATAATGATATTTCTAAGAAAAGAAAAATCTCTCTTGGAAGTAAAAGCTACCGCAGAAAGTCCTGCAAACATAGCAATCGTAAGCATAGCCGCCTGGAAAATAATGTTTCCGCCGCCCTGCATTCCGGCCGCAATATAAATCATAGGCATAAAGATCAGCGCTTCCAGGATAATGTAAAATCCTAATCCGAAATACTGGGTGCTTCTGCTCTGTGATAACGACCATTTTGAAGCCAGCATGGAAGCCAGCCAAAACACACCGATAATCAGTAACCAAGTGTATTTCTGCCCGAACATCATTGCAATGATCTCTACAGGAACCGTTTTCAATAAAATAGTTTCAACCCCGATAAACGCAAGGATTGATAAAGCCACATGCAGGTACGTTTTCCTGTAAAAAGACGCTTTCTCCAAATCAGAAGAATGAGCGACTAAGACATCTGTCATCATAGTTAGTATTTTTTTATTGTTTTTGATATAAAATTATTTGTTTTTCTTGGCAGGCATTACCCCAAGAATTTTTCCATCTTCTTCAAATACAGCCATAATCACTTCTTTTGAAGAAGCATCTCCGGCATATTTATAGTTGATGCTTGGCAAACTGGACCCGTCCATTAATTTATGGTACCCTGTTTTTAAAATGTCCAGCTTTTTATTGACGTCAAAGCCTTCTTTTACCTTTTTAAGAACATCATCCGTAACGATTTCTTTTACTTTATCGGAAAGAAGAACATCAATAGACGGTCTGTCAGAATTTTTAAGAGCTTCGACAAACTTCATAAAGTTGTCGTTATACAGATTGATTTTCTCTTTAGTCAGCTGTGCCGGAACTTCTTTCTGTACCTTTTCAACCTTTACTCCGGTCACTTTTTGAGCAAACATCAGCTGCGCTGCAAGCAATGTAAGTCCTAAAAATATTTTTTTCATAATCTATTGGGTTTGGTGAAATAAGTCAGTTAAGATACGAAAATCACACCACTTCCAAAAATTTCATCGTATCCACATTATCTGCATAGGTATCCAAAGCGGGATGCTGTGCCTCTCCAAAAGCTATGGAATCCAGTCCCAGCTCATCTTTAGCCACTATACACTGAATATTTTCTTCATTCTCAGTGATAAAACTTTTAACTTCCTCCATAGAAGAATATCTGCTGAAATTAATAACAGAAAGCGGACTGAAAAGCTTATCGTCTTCTTTCAGCATTACAAAATTATTATCCCAGAACTGATCCTGATTCAGCAGGTAAACCGCTCTGTTATAGTCATAATTATTCGCATACTTATGATGATTGATAATTTCCTTGAATGCCAGGAAACTTTCAAACAACCGGTCGATCACAAAATCTTTCGGAATAAAAACCCGTGTAACATTTCTGCATCCAAGTCCGAAATACCTGAAAATATCTTCAGCCAGAAGTGCCAGTTCTTCCGGAGTTTCGTCTCCTTTTAAAACGGCAACAGACGTTCTGTTTTTTCTGATGATATTTAAATGATCTTTGAAATAGTACTCAAGGTATCTTGCTGTATTATTGCTTCCTGTGGCAATCACCGCATCGAAATTTTCCAGTTTTTCAACCAATTCAAACTGAACTGTGTTATCTGAAAATTCATTCCATTTTTTAAGCAGAAAAGGAATCATCTGCTTATCTTTTGAAGAAAGTTTGATCATGGGAATATGACCGCTTAAAACCACGGATATCACGTCATGAAATCCTACAAGAGGAATATTTCCGGCAAGGATTAATCCCACTTTTTTAGAAAGTTTAGAAACGGAATACTTTCTGATCCAGTTGTTTATATTTTCCTCCGTAAGAAGTCCTGTCCATTCTTTCAGAGCAAATTTCTGATTATCAATGGTAAACCACGGATTTTCTATTTCGGATCTTTTCAGCAATAATTCAAATTCGATATCACCATCATTATATTCAGCCTGATCCTTTGCTAAAAACTCTTCTATATAAGCACTTAACTTAATAAGTCCTAAAACTTGATTTTCGGTATTCATAATTACTTTTAAATTGGGGAATATTTTGTAATTTTGTGCAAATTTAAAAAAAATTAGCGATGGCTATTAAAATAACTGATGAATGCATTAATTGCGGAGCCTGTGAACCGGAATGCCCGAATAATGCAATATATGAAGGGGCCGTAGATTGGAAAGCTTCTGAAGGTACCGCTCTTTCCGGTACTGTGACCCTGCCATCAGGACTTACTGTAGATGCAAATTCACCGCAGGAACCGGTAAGCGATGATGTCTATTTTATTGTAACAGATAAATGTACCGAATGTAAAGGATTCCACGAAGAACCTCAGTGCGCTGCCGTATGTCCGGTAGACTGCTGTGTTCCTGATGAAGATCACGTAGAATCTGACGAAGCGCTGCTTAACAAAAAAGCGTTCTTACACGGTGAATAATAAAGGCTCCGTCTCAGTAGGTTGAGGCGGTTTTTTTAACTATAAATTTCAATAAATCTAGTAAAATATCAATAACACAACCGCAAGTTCTTAAAACTCTTGCACAACCCAAAAAAGTAAAAATATGAGCAAAAAGCACAACTTCAGCGCAGGGCCATGTATATTACCTCAGGAGGTATTCGAAAAATCAGCAGAGGCTATTTTAGATTTCAACGGAATTGGTCTGTCTCTTCTTGAAATTTCGCACAGAAGCAAGGATTTCGTTGCTGTAATGGACGAAGCGCGTGCCATTGTGAAAAGACTGATGAACCTTGGTGATGATTATGAAGTACTTTATTTAGGAGGCGGTGCAAGCCTGCAGTTTGCAATGGTTCCTTACAACCTGATGAAAGTGGGTGGTAAAGCAGCTTATCTGGATACAGGAACATGGGCAGCAGGGGCTGTAAAAGAAGCAAAAAAATTAGGAACGGTAGATGTGGTAGGTTCTTCCAAAGAAGAAAACTATTCTTTTATTCCTAAAAACTATACGGTAGGTTCGGAATATGACTATTTCCACTGCACCTCAAACAACACCATCTACGGAACTCAGATGAAATCTTTCCCGGAGGTAGATACCCTGATGGTTTGCGATATGAGTTCTGATATTTTCTCAAGACAGATTGATTTTTCTAAATTTGATCTGATTTATGCAGGAGCTCAGAAAAATATGGGACCTGCCGGAGTTACTCTGGTTGTGATCAAAAAAGAAATTCTTGGAAAAACAGGAAGAGAAAATATGTTGTCTATATTGGATTATTCTCAGCATATTTCAAAAGAATCCATGTACAATACACCGCCGGTTTTCCCTGTTTATGCATCTCTTCTTACTTTACAGTATCTTGAGAAGAACGGAGGAATAGCAGCGGCGGAAGCAAGAAATGAAGCAAAAGCCAAGCTTTTATATGATGAGATAGACAACAATCCTCTGTTTGAAACGTTCTGTGTAAAAGAGGACCGTTCTCTGATGAATGTTTCTTTCAAACTGACAGACGAAAGCAAAAAAGAAGAATTCGACAATGCCTGGAAAGCTGCGGGAATCAGCGGACTGAACGGGCACAGAAGTTTGGGCGGATACAGAGCAAGTTTATACAACGCTTTGCCTATCGAAAGTGTTCAGGTTCTGGTAGATGTCATGAAATCTATTAAATAATTTTACCTTAAAAAAATTCAGAGATTGAAAGATTTAGAGCAGTTAATTAAAATTTATTAATTTGCGCCCCGATTTAAAATTTTTAAATAGCTAAATTTTTCAATCTTTAAATCTAAACTATACATGAAAGTTCTAGCAAACGACGGAATCTCAAAAACAGGAGAAAAAGCCCTTATAGAAGCAGGATTTGAAATTCTGCCCAACAGAGTGGCTCAGAATCACGTTATTGATTTTATTAATGAAAATAACGTAGATATTCTTTTGGTAAGAAGCGCTACGAAAGTAAGACAAGACCTGATTGATGCCTGTCCGGGCTTGAAAATTATCGGACGCGGAGGCATCGGGATGGATAATATTGATGTAGATTATGCTAAAAGTAAAGGAATCAAAGTGATCAATACGCCTACAGCATCTTCAAAATCAGTAGCTGAGCTGGTTTTCGGACACTTTTTCGCATTGGCAAGATTCCTTCACGAATCGAACCGGCTGATGCCTTTGGAGGGGGAAACTCACTTCGATGCCATGAAAAAGTCGTTCAGCAAAGCTTATGAACTTTCCGGAAAAACACTTGGAGTAATCGGCTTTGGAAGTATCGGACAGGAAGTCGTGAAAATAGGAATAGCATTAGGAATGAAAATTAAAGTTCTGACCAAAAACCCAAAGACAAAAGTTCTTACGCTGGACTTTTTCGACGGACAGACTCTGAATTTTGAAATTACTTCCACCAATGATATGGATGCTTTTCTAAAAGACACAGACTTCATCAGTATCAATACTCCAAAAACGAATGAATATATCATAGACACGCCTCAATTTGAAAAAATGAAAGACGGAGTCTACATAGTGAATACTGCAAGAGGCGGTGTCATCAACGAAGTTACCCTTATTGATTTCATCGAATCTGAAAAAGTGGCGGGAGCTGCACTGGACGTGTTTGAGAACGAACCAACCCCTGAACTTCCCCTGCTGATGAACCCTGCATTATCCCTTTCTCCTCATGTAGGAGGAAACACCGTGGATGCTCAGGAAAAAATCGGCGCAGAACTTGCAGAACAAATTATTAAGCTACAAAAAGAAACCATAAGATAAAATATGCCTGTTTTTAAACCTTTCCGTGGAATTAGACCTCATAAAGACTTTGAGAGCACTTTCCCTACACATCCACTTGACAATTTCACCCAAGAGGAGATTGCAGAGAAGGCTCAAGTTGAAAATACTTACATCAACATGATTAAACCCTACGTTGTAAGTAAATCTAAAGATATTGACCGGAATCTAAGGAAAATCCGTTCAACGTTTGAAGAACTTCTGGATGAAAAAAAATTGGTCCAGGACAGTTCTGCATACTATCTTTATGAGCAGATCTACCCCAACAAACAGGTTTTCAGAGGCTTACTGGGACTGGCAAGCATTGAAGATTTCTGGAACGGAAAGATTAAAAGACATGAGAGTACCATTCCTCAGAAAAAGGAAAAGCTCGCTCATTATCTGGAGAAAGTAAACCTGCAGGCCGAACCTGTACTGCTTACCTACCCTTCCAATTCCAAGATTGAACTTCTCATGAATCATGAGGAAAAAAATGTTCCTATTTTCAATCATATAGATTCTATCGGAATCAGACACAAAATCTGGAGAATAGACAACCGTCTGAAACTTCAGCAGTTCAAGGAAGTGATTGATCAGATCGATTCTTTCTACATTGCGGATGGCCACCACAGAATAGGCTCCACAGCTCTGAACGCGAAACATCTTAAAGAAAAAAATAAAAGACACAACGGAACTGAAGCCTACAACTTCGTATACAGTTTCATTGTTTCCAACCAATCCATCAAAATCCATGATTACAACAGGATCATAACGGATCTTAACGGGCTTTCCAGCGAAGAATTCTTAAAACAGCTGGACCAATATTTCCTGATCCATGAAAAGGGTGAAACCTCTTATTTCCCTTCGCAGAAATTCCACATATCCATGTATCTGGACGGTAAATTTTACTCACTTCATGTAAAGCATGATCTCCGTTCAAAGGAAATGTCACTGGACAATCTGGATCACCATCTTCTGGATAAATACATTTTCAAAAACATCCTTAAAATAGAAGATTCAGACAGTTCTGAAAAGATTTCTTATGCTAAAGGAACTTCTAACCTTCAGGGAATTAACTTTTTAAAGGAAAAAATAGACAACGGTGAAGGAAAGGTAGGTTTCGGAATCTATCCGGTAAGTTTCAACGATATGATCAAAATTTCAGATCTTAAACTGAGTATGCCTCCAAAATGTACTTTCATTGAGCCTAAATTGGTTACAGCACTCTTAATGTATGATATGAAACCTTAATAAATTCCCAATTTTTCCCTACTTTTATCATTGGAAAAAGAAAGGTAAATAAAAAATGAAAAAAATATTCATTATACTTCCACTCTTTTTGAGTGGATTTTTATTTTCTCAAAAAAAGCCACAGAAAAAACCTGTAAAAAAGGTCGCCACGGCAAAGTTCAACTATCATGATGAATTCAGGAAGATCTCGGACGAGATTATGACCAACGGTGCTGCCTATGAAAATCTGGGAGAACTGACCAAAGGAATCGGGCCCCGGTTCAGCGGGACTTCCGGCTATATAAAAGCGGTGGAATGGGCAGAAAAAAAACTCAAATCCATCGGTATTGAAATGATCTGGAGAATGGAAGCTAAAGCTCCGGTCTGGATCAGAGGAAAAGAATCCCTGGAAATAAAAACAGCTAACGGAGACTGGAAAAATATCAGAATGCTGTCTTTCGGAAATTCTGAAGGAACTGGCGGGAAAGATCTTACAGGAGACATTGTTTTAATCAATTCAACCTCTGAACTTAATGCCATGTCTGTGGGGCAATTGAAAGGGAAAATAGCTTTCGTTAATCTTCCAATGGACCCGAAGATCATTAATACCAATGATTCTTATTTGGCCACCGCAAAATCCAAATTAATTTCTGCCTCCGTCATTGCCAAAACAGGAGCAAAAGCTTTAATTATAAGATCTTTAACAACAGCTACTGATGATACGCCTCATGCAAAAATGGTGTATTATGAACCTGATGACAAAATAAGAATTCCAGCCCTGTCCATTGGAGTAAGATCTGCTGACGAATTAGAAAAACTACTGAAAAATCAAAAAGTTACCGCCAAAATAAATATGAACGCCCAGTCAAAAGGCGACACTACCAATCCCAACATTATTGCTGAAATTCAAGGTAAAAAAGATGCTAAAGTGATTGTTTTGGGAGCTCAATTAGACTCGTGGGATTTCGGGGAAGGCGCTATTGACGACGGAACCGGTATTGCCCAGTGTATTGAGGTTTTAAGAACATTCAAAGCGCTTGGCATTGAAAATAACCATACGATAAGACTTGTTTTTTATGCCAACAGCGAAAACGGAGGACAAGGACGCGAAATGTATGCAGCCTATGTGAAAAAAAAGGATGAAAAACATGTTTTTGCTTTAGGAACAGATGCGGGAGGATATTCACCAAGAGGATTTTCCTTAGATATGCCGCCACAAAGACGAAAGCAAATTTTCGAATGGAAGAATTATTTCCTTCCTTACGGGGTTTATGATTTTGACCAGACTGATGCTATTCAGGATATCTCACCCCTGAAAAAGCTGGATATTCCTTTAGCTGAACTGGTGGTAGATACTCAAAGGTACTTTGATTACCATCACTCCGAGCAGGATACTTTCGATAAAGTGAACAAAAGAGAGCTTCTTTTGGGTGCTGTTGCCATGACTCAGCTTATTTTCATGATTGATAAAAACTGGTAATATGAAGAAGATCACTGCCCTTTCGTTTTTGGTACTCAATCTGACTGTTTTCGGGCAAAGTAAAGAAGATTCTCTGCAATTCAGCAGGATTTCCACAGAAATTCTGAATAACGGAAAAGGATATCAGGAATTAAAAGACCTTACAAAAAACATCGGAAACCGTTTAAGTGGTTCTGAAGCTTACGAGAGATCCGTAAAATGGGCCGAACAGAAACTTCGTGATGCCGGAGCCGATAAAGTATGGCTACAGGAAGTAATGATTCCGGTTTGGGTCAGAGGAAAAGAATCCTTGCAGATCAAAACTTCAGACGGATCATGGAAAAAAATAAAAATGCTCTCTCTGGGAAATTCAGAGGGCACAGGCGGAAAAGATGTTTCCGGAGAGATTATTATGGTGAGATCTCTGGAGGAATATGACAGACTTTCCGCAGATCAGGTAAAGGATAAGATTGTATTCTTTAACTATCCTTTTAATCAGTCTCATGTACAGACTTTTATTTCGTACAGGGAAGCCGGAGCCTACAGACGCTCAGCAGCCAATTTAACGGCAAAAAAAGGTGGAAAATTTGCGATTATCCGTTCTCTTTCTTCCGCTTTCGATGACGTTCCTCATACAGGAAACATGCGTTACGAAGACCATATCGTGCAAATCCCGGCGGTAGCCATTGGAAATACATCTGCGGATGAACTGGAAGCCTTATTAAAAAACAAAATGGTAACAGCTAAGCTCAATTCCAATTGCGGAATGAAAGGCGAAAAGCTCTCCCACTCTGTCATTGGCGAAATTACAGGTAAAAAAGACCAGAGTGTGATCGTAGTCGGAGGACATCTCGATTCCTGGGATGTAGGTGAAGGCGCTCATGATGACGGGGCCGGAATTGTACAGAGCATTGAAGTCTTGAGAACATTCAAAAAATTGGGTCTTCAAAACAACCATACCATCAGAGCGGTATGTTTTGCTAATGAAGAGAACGGAACCAAAGGAGGGAAACAATATGGAAAAACAGCCAAAGAAAAGAATGAAAAACACCTTTTTGCAATAGAATCTGACGCGGGAGGCTTTTCTCCGAGAGGAATTTCCCTGGAAATGGATGATCAGAACAGAAAGCAGATCCAGAGCTGGGGCAATCTGTTCCTGCCTTACGGAGTTTACAATTTTGAAGGAAAATATTCCGGTTCAGATATAGCTCCTCTGCATGAAATGGGTGTTCCTACGGCAGAACTGGTGCCTGATCCACAGCGTTATTTTGACATTCACCACACAGAAGAAGATACTTTTGAGAAAGTCAACCGCAGAGAACTCCTACTGGGAGCCGCGGTGATGACACAACTTATTTATATGATTGATAAAAACTGGTAAACTATGAAAAAGATCATTGGAACTTCACTATTATTCTTAGGAATGGCTGTTTTCGGGCAGTCTAAAGAAGATTCTATACAGTTCAGCAAGATTTCTATTGAAATTCTGAACAACGGAAAGGGTTATACAGACCTTAAAGATTTAACTAAAAATATCGGACATCGTCTCAGTGGCTCTCCTGCCTATGAAAAGTCTGTAAAATGGGCCGAACAAAAACTTCGTGATGCCGGAGCCGATAAAGTATGGCTTCAGGAAGTAATGGTTCCGGTCTGGACGAGAGGAAAAGAATCTCTGCAGATCAAAACGGCCGATGGCCGATGGAAAAACCTGAAAATGCTTTCGCTTGGAAATTCTGAAGGCACAGGCGGGAAAGATGTTTCCGGTGAGATTATTATCGTAAAATCTATGGAAGAATATGACAAGCTTTCTGCAGATCAGGTAAAGGATAAAATAGTATTCTTTAACTACCCTTTCAGTCAGTCTTTTGTAGAAACATTCAGAGGCTACGGTGATGCGGCCAAATACAGGGTAACGGCTGCTTCTTTAACGGCTAAAAAAGGAGGTAAATTTGCTATTATCCGGTCTCTGTCTTCAGCCTTCGATGATGTTCCACATACCGGAGCAATGCGTTACGACGACAAAGTTTCAAAAATCCCGGCGGTAGCTATTGGAAGTACTACAGCAGACGAACTTGAAGCCCTTTTAAAAACACAGAAAGTCACCGCAAAACTGAATTCCAATTGCGGAATGAAAGGTGAAAAGCTCTCCCATTCTGTCATTGGAGAAATTACGGGTAAAAAAGACCAGAGCGTGATCCTAGTCGGAGGACATCTCGATTCCTGGGATGTAGGTGAAGGTGCTCATGATGACGGTGCCGGAATTGTACAGAGCATTGAAGTATTGAGAACATTTAAAAAACTGGGTATTAAAAATAATCATACCATCAGAGTGGTCTGTTTCGCAAATGAAGAAAACGGAGTAAAAGGAGGCATCCAATACGGAAAAACAGTCAAAGAAAAGAATGAAAAACATCTTTTTGCCATAGAATCTGATGCCGGAGGTTTCACTCCAAGAGGTATTGCTCTGGAAATGGATGATCAGAAAAGAAATCAGATTAAAAGCTGGTCCAGCCTGTTCTTTCCTTATGGTGTATATAATTTTGAAGGAAGATATTCAGGAACGGATATCTACCCGCTTCACGATATGGGAGTTCCTACGGCAGAGCTTGTTCCCGATTCCCAAAGGTATTTTGATATTCATCATACCGAAGAAGATACTTTTGATAAGGTAAACAGAAGAGAACTTCTCCTGGGAGCTACTGCGATGACGCAGATTGTTTATATGATTGATAAAAACTGGTAGGATTTTACTTTAAATGTATTTTTAATGTAAAATCTTCTTTAAAATATTTTCACTTTAAGTTGGAAAGATTTCATCAACAGGTTGATTCTGGTATTCTAGAATTAACTTGTTGATTTTTTTTTGTAAGGCTTTTAAACAAACCCATCAAAAAATTCTCTGAATTTTCTCCACCCTTACATGAGAAGGGAATCTGATTCCGTAAATTGGATCTTTAGGAGTTTAATTTATAGTGGCTATTTTTTGTACTTCCTGATCATTTTCCGGTATTTGAATTCATAAGAGGGCTGTCTTTAAATGGTTTAATTCTTTAACAGGCTTCTGTAATTTTATTCTCAATTTTCCGGAGTCACTTGTTGTGGATTTATGCAAACTTAAAATTACTTATCTATAAAAACAAGTTAAAAAATTCACTTTGGCATGAAATTCGCAAGCTAAATCATTGAAAAAAAATTATTTAAGGCACAAACGATGAGAAAAGGTTACCGCGGAATTTTCAGTTTCCGCTGAGCCGGATAAAGGCCATTATCATATTTATATGATCCTTTTTCTTTAGATACCGTATGCAACGGAAAAGATAAACCTCTTATCAATTCCATTTACGATGAATATTGTGTACGGTGTCATAAAGCTCATGAATCCCTTTCCGGGTTTCAATACTGCTTTTAATTAAAATTTTATGGGGATATTAAAATATCTCCTGATGTACAACAATCAAACGGCCATAAGATCATGACCTTAGCAAGTTTTAACCATGATCCGTGTGCTATTAATTTATAACGGAAAATGATTCCGGACCGCTCTATTAAAGAACGGAAAACAGATGTATAACCCTTAAAAAGTGATTATGATGAGAGACTTTTTTGAAATGATTTTTAAGAGAAATGAAGATGCCGCAAAAATGAATATCTGGAGCCTGATGCTCCTGTTAAGTTTTGCCGTTTTTTCCGTATTGGTGTATTTGATATATGCCTCAAAACCAGATTTTAACAGTGTGATCATATACGTAACTGCATTCGTAGCTTATCTAGGATTTGGACTCGTATTTATCAGCTCCCTTACAGGAAAAATGAATTCTTCCCAAATGAGGAAGAAATCAAGACACGCATAACCTTAATTTCGACTTTACTAGAATACCGTTCAATAGACTTGAACGGTTTTTTATTTATAATTTTTGTTTTTTTTTAACCACAAAAGGGACAAAAGTTTTTATCTAATCTTTTTAATTATTTCTAAAGCTAAATACTTTGAAAACAGAAAGTTCACAAAAGTATTTTAAAAATCTAGGATTTTTTTATTTACAATGCTAGAAATCTGCTCAATCTGTGAAATCTGCATGAGATTATTTTACCCTAAAAGTTTATTCTCTCACATCTCACGCCCGCAACACCTAAAACTCTCCCACTCTCAAACTCTCAAACACCAGCTTATACTTTCAAAAAATCCTTCTTCTCCAATCTCACTTCCATCTCTTTTCCCTCTCTTCTGATCTTTATATTGATTGTATTCTGTCCGCTTTCTACTCTGTTGAGAAAATAATGACAGGCCCCGTCTTTATCCAGATTTTCAAGATTGACATTGTTGATGCTGATGATAGAATCACCTACTTTAAGGGGAAAATTTTCTTCCTGAAACACGAAGGCAACTGTCGGTTTTGCATCTATAAAACGATATCCGAAACCGAAAGATTCCAATTTTGCAGGCTCGTTTTTAATTTGCTTCATGTAAATCTTATTTCCGGACCAATCGAGGATGAAAATAAAGTTTTTAAAGAAATCATTTCCAATCAGGCCGGCATTTCCGGTTGCTACTATTTCATTGAAAAAACGTTGATTGCCCAATGAAAGCTCTGCTGTCTTGAAAATATGGCCCGGTGCAGGCTTTCCGGCTCCATAAGCACCGACAGAGCTCGTCCCATAGACATCAACACTCTTTAGTACTTTTTGGGCGTCATATGCCTTATCTACAATCTTTAGCCTTCCCGAAAACCCGGTATCAAAAGTGAGATCCATTTTCTTCCCCTGAATATCAACCTCTACAATCGGTGTTTTCTGGGGTCTGGGACTAAAAGGAATCACAATATCATAATCTGAAGGATTAAACTGCGCCAGATCCGTAGAAGCTTCCAATGAATTTTCTGCATAATTGACTTTCCAAAACAGTTTAGCCATTTGATTGGCTCCCAGAATACCATCTATTTTAAAACAGCTCAGTTCAGAGATACTGAAATCCATAACAATAGCTGCTACATCTTTAAAAACGGCTTTATCAACAGTCATTTCAGGAAGAACGGTAAAAACCTGCTCCTGTTTATTTTTCTGTGAATCCTTTACTTTGCTTTTGTATTTTTTCTCCAGTCCCAGTTCAGTATAAACCGCTGTAGAAATCACGGTAGGCGCTCCGGTATCAAACAGAAAATTATATAATTTCCCGTTGATACTTACCTTTACAAAGGGCAGATCATTGGCGAATTTCAGATTAATCTTTTCTACCGGATTCTGCAACTTTACTTCCCCGCCTTTGAAGAATTTCTTGCCCTGGGCCGAAATGGTGGTTGTGGAGAAAATGAGGAGGGTGTAGAGGATTTTTTTCATGAAATTACTTTACACGAAAGTAAAGCTTTTTATGGATTTTTAGAATGTAAAATAAGTCAATATATGTAAACTTTTATCTTTCCAATTGTAAGACTTGAAAATCTACACCTATCGCACGCATTTGTCTCGATAAATCTATTAAAGTAAATTTTGCAATATTTGAATCAAACTTTTCAATATTGCTATACAAGCTTCTTTTTTTCTTAGCTGTATCTAAAACAGACAAAACAAAAACAATTTTTTTATTTTTAAATAAATTTATAAATTGTTCTTCATTAGTTGTACTAAATTGCTTTTTAACTTTTTGATAATAATCATCTTTTCCTTTATAATTAGATGATTTTTTATATAATTTTCGTAGGTAGGCATATCCTAATCTTGAATCTTCTTCTATCTTTTTAGCTGAAATCAAAACCTGATTGCAAAGGTCTCTCATGGAGTTATCGAAGCCTTTTTTAACATGATAAAAATAGACTACATTATTAATTTCGTCAATTTTCATTAAATCACATGCTTCAATATTCAGTGGTGTAATTTTATCAAAAACATAAGTGTTTTTATAACCTAAGTGACTTGCATTGAAATCATTCTCGTTTCCAGAAGACCACTTGTTTAATTGTAAACTCTGATATTTGTTTTCGCTTAAGAAGATTTTAACCTGATTATTAACATTTTCAACAAAGGACTTTTTAACAATGTACCAATCTTTCTCAATGAAAAAATAAGAACTTCCCTCATAAGTAATTTCAGTACAAAAATGATCGATAAGTTTATCTAGTGTTAGTGTATTTCCATTTTCATCAAAAGTCTCAATATATGAGCTTAGCATTACTTTTTTGAACTCATTATATTCTAATGGTTCTTCTAATTTCTCATCTAAAATTTCAAATACTGACTGGATTTCTCGAATAATTCCATCTGTCTCTTTTTCTATGCTGACTTTTCCCAATTTAAAATACAATAGACTATAGGAAGCATAAAAATATCTCTCAAATTCTTTATTACTAATTTCAACACTAAAAAAATTGTTCCTATTAAGATAATTACTATATACATTTCTTAATATTTCATCAAATAAAGTATCAAGTAGCACCTTATCCGTTCTGGTTATTTTCTCTATGCTATTTATTTCTATGGTATTAGATTCATCTTCAAACAATTTTTCACATTTCTCAATTATATTCAAAAGTTCCTTAAATGATATGGATTTTTTTAATAAAAAAGAATTTTTCACAACACAAATACTATTAGTTTTAACATCAGTATGTTTAAATCCAAATTTTTCAACAAGAGTTTTTTTATCTATCAAAGCATCTAGTTCATTATAGATTTTAGAATAATCTTCATTTTCGTATAAATTGTAATCTTTTCTGAAAATTTTAACTTCCCCTTGCACTCCTCCAGTCAAATTACGTTCTTTTGTTGCTCGTAAAGCCTTGTCATCCAATTTAATAATTCTTGACAGAATTTGGATTCCAAAATCTGTTGTGGCAATTTCTTGAACTGTCAAATGTGCATAACCACCAGTTGATGAATATATTTTCCCCGTTTTATTATTTTTTAAAAAAAGGATATAGCTTTCTGAAACAGATTTTTCAAGTTCTAAAATTTTTTCTTCCTCCAAAGATATTGATCTAATGAAATCCTTCCACTTTATTTTATTCTCGGCTCTTTTGTAAAATAATTTTACTTCGTATGTTTTATCTAAGTTTTGTTTTATTTTTTGTTCATCATATCCTTTATTTTTTAAAAATAATTTCAGATATCTAAAATCAATTAGTTTTATTTGAGCTCCCCCTGTTTTAGTATGGACCATAATTTTATCTCTTAATAGATAAATATTATTTTGAATCTTTTCACTCATAGATTTTACTTTTAAATTATCATATTCATAGATTATTTTATTCTTTTACACCTATAATATTCAAAATTAGTGTACATTTTCAAATCTATTGAATGTAGCATATTACATCCTTACGGGAATCCGTACTTCACCCTTATTTTCAAAGATTTACGTATAAAAACAAAAAAAAGCCGTCCTCACGGACGGCTTTCAATATCTTAAATTTTCAATTACTGTACTTTCACAAGCTCAACATCGAAAACTAACCAAGCGTTTGGTGGAATAACTCCTCCTGCTCCTCTTTCCCCATAAGCCATTGCTGGTGGGATTAATAAAGTAGCAGTTTCGCCTTCTTTAAGCAATAGGATACCTTCATCCCATCCTTTGATTACTCTTCCCATTCCAATTGGAATTTCAATTGGCTCGTTTCTTTTGAATGAAGAATCGAATTCTGTACCGTCGATTAATTTACCTGCATAGTGTACAGATACATTGTCACCAGATTTAGGAGCTTTTGCACCATCAACTGTTTTTGTGATTTTGTAGTATAATCCTGATTCAGTTTTCTGCATTCCAGCTTTAAGGTTTTCCACCATTTTTTCCTGGTTAGCTTTGAATTCTTCCTCTTTTTTCTTTCTTTCGGCTTCTTCTTTAGCGATATAAGCTTTGTTATTTTCTGCGATTTTAGCTTTACCTTCTGTGAAAGTTTTTGCAGCATCGTAGTTTTTGTAAGCATCACCTTTCCCAAAAACAGACACTTTTTCTAAAACAACATCTGTTTTAGGCTTGTCCTGAGCTCCTTTTTCAACGTTTGCAATTGCATCGATTACATCGTTTCCTTTTACTACTTTTCCAAAGATCGTGTGTCTTCCGTCCAGCCAGGGAGTAGCTACTTCAGTGATGAAGAACTGAGAACCGTTGGTGTTAGGTCCTGAATTCGCCATAGAAAGGATTCCTTTTCCTGTATGTTTAAGGTCGTTTTTCTCGTCCTCGAATTTATATCCCGGATCTCCTGCTCCTGTTCCCTGAGGATCACCTCCCTGGATCATGAAATCTTTGATTACTCTGTGGAAAATAGTTCCGTCATAATAAGGAACTCCTTTCGCCTTAGCTTTGTTATCTATTTTCCCTTCTGCAAGACCAATAAAGTTGGCTACAGTTACCGGTGCTTTTTTGTCTTCGAACTGCACGATCAGGTTTCCTTTAGAAGTCTGAAGATTTGCATAAAGTCCGTCATTAAGACCTTCGTAAGTTTCTTTGTCTACGTTCATTTTTTTATAGATTGGGGTACAACTCATCAGCGAAATACTTGCCGCTGCCAGAATTATATTCTTGTTAAACAATTTCATTATTTATAGAGCTTTTAATTTTATGATTAATGGGATATCGTTGTCTATATTCTTTTCGTCTCCAAAGGTTCCGTAGGCCAGTGAAGAAGGCACCAAAAGCGTTACTTCCTCTCCATCATGCATAAAACGCAAAGCATTTTCTACCGCTTTCAGTTCATCAAAATGCCCGAATCTGGCATCTCTTCTTTCAAAAGGTTTGTCGTAGATCTTAGTTTCATCAAAATCATACAGATCATAAGAATAAGAAATCGGTGTATCATCCGCTCTTCTTGTTCTTTGATCAAAGCCTTCAACAGTTACCCAGTAATTAAGCTGTGTAGGATAATACTTTACAGACTGCCCCGCGATCCAATCCTGAATCTGGCCTCTTTCAATCGTATTCAGATTTCTCATCCTTTCCTTCGAAATATCCAGATCTTTCTGGCTCAGAATTCCCCCTACAGGAGGATGTGCCGTGGGGGTGTTCCGGTTGCAGCTTAACAGACTTACTGCCGATATGAAGAGTAACTTTTTCATAAACTTTTGCGAAAATACGCATTTCGGGGAAATATTGTTCAATCGGTTTTAAAAAATTTAGCAGATCGTGATAAAGTACTTGTAATGAAGGAGGTTTGAGATGATTAAAAGATTGAAAAATTCAAGGATTAAAAAAATTTAATTACAGAAGACACAGAAGCTTTTTGAAATGCTTAAACTTATTTAAATTTTATAAAAAATCTGCCCAATTTGCTTGATCTAAGTGAGTATTTTTTAAACATTAAGATTTTTTAAGTATTGAAGAATAATTAAGGTAAGCTTCGCTTTAAGTATTGCCGTGCAGCTTAAAAAATCTATTGGATTTTATCTTAACTTCACTTATTATCTTCATTCATCTTAATGTTTACAAATTATCTCGCGCAGATTTCACAGATTCAGCAGATTTTAGCATCCCGAATATAAAAATCTAAGATTTTTAAAATACTTATATGAGTTTTAATAACATCATATATTTCCATCTTTAAACTAAATATTCAAAAAAATTTTGTGTCTTTTGTGGTTAAAAAAAACATTTATTTAAACAAAAAATCACCCCAAAAAAGAGGTGATCATCTATTTTAAATCTTGAAATATTACTGAATTGTCACTTTAATCATCTGCTGCACGGAAGGAAGCGTATTAAACGGATTAGGATTAGCCAGCTGCTGTACCGGTTGATTTTCAACCTGCGCCGGCTGGGATCCGATATGTGCACCGGGAAAAGAGCTTTCCAGAGTTCCGCTATCAAAAATACCCATAATGGAAGAGATATCGCCTCTTGTCGAACCGTCTACCCCATTATTGGTAGCAGCAACAAACCAGTCATTGGACTGTCCGTACATCGTTGCCAGAGCAATACGGTCTCCTTTACGGGCAGAAATAGTCTGTGAAGCCTTGCCACCATTGTTCCCGTTGATTCTGGGCTGTAAAATAGTGGTAGCTGGGTCTTTAAGTACAAAAACTTCCTTTACTCCGGATTTGGTTTTAAGGAAAGCGGCCAGAACATCTGCATTCCCTTGCTGGGAAAGTTCTTTTAAGCCTTGTCCCCGATCGTTTTCTCCTGTTTTAAAGATAGGATTGTCATTTCCGCTGTATACAACAACCAAAACAGGTGAAAAAGGAGAATTAGGGCCTGTAATTCCGGTAAGATACTGAGTCATCGCCGTTGTTTTACCGGTTTCGGCAAGATCGGTCAATCCGTTGGCAGACAGTTTTCCCGGTGAAAAAATAGGATCTTCCTTAGAAAGTGTTGTTCCTGAAATATGAGATATGGCCCATACTCCTGCGCTTATTGGTGTTTCATTGGCTGTTCCGCCTGAAGTATTGGTTAGCTTTAATGTAAATTTAGTTCCGCCTTCATGGGTAAGCTCTGCTTTCAACAGCTGTGAAGCAGGAACTGCCAATGCAATTTCTGCAATATTTTTAACAATTGTTTCTGCTACACCAGGATGAGTTACCGTAGGACCTGTAGCCTCATTGACACGTGTTCCGTTATCCCAAAGTTTCATCTGTGAAGAAACGTCTCCGGTTACCGGATTCCCATTGTCCTGATATAGTTTTATCCCAGGATTGGCGGGAGCAAAAAAAAGATCATTACTATTTCCGTACATCGCTACAAAACTAATCGCCTGCCCTTTTCCCGCATAAAAGCTAAAGGAAGCCGATTCCCCCGGATTAAGAACAGGGGAAGACCCCGCATTCTGGAAAGTTCCGGATTCTACCAGGGATTTACTTTCAATAATATTTTCTACTGTGATTACCGCCGAATCATTTACCGCCAGCTCTGCATCATCCTCGCTGCATGACGAAACAGCTAGAACACTCATTAAAGAAAGCATACTCAACGATAATCTGAACTTCACAAATTGCATAGTATTTTAAATTTTCTGAAAAATTACCAATATTTAGCGAGAAAATAAAAAAACCGACAGAAATTTATTCTGCCGGTCTTATTTATTGAGCTAAATAATGCTTAATTAAACAGTTTCCAAAACATCTTTTTCAACCACAACTCTCCATCCGAATGGATCTTCGCTAAGGTTGTTCTGAAGGTCAGTAAGGTCTTTTTTAAGAATAGCAGCATAGCTTTCTTCGTCTGATAATTTTGGAAGAGCCAATTTCACTCCTTCATATCCTAAAGCCTGGAATACGGTAGTGACAACAGCTGTTCCTACTCCCCAAACTTCTTTCAATGTTCCGTTTTTCTGAGCTTCAACAACAGTTTTCACTGCTACAGGCTCTATTTTAACTTCAATTCCTCTTTTCTTGGCAAGCTGAATGAAGCTATCTCTCGTTACTCCGTCAAGGATCTTCTCAGAAGTTGGTGGTGTATAGATGGTATCGTTAATTCTTACAAATACGTTCATGGTACCACTTTCTTCGAAATATTCGTGAGTAGCATCATCTGTCCAGATAATCTGCTCATATCCTTCTTCGATAGCTAATTGTGTAGGATAGAAAGAAGCGGCATAGTTTCCTGCAGCCTTAGCAGAACCTACTCCACCATTTGCTGCTCTGGAATAATGGTCTGAAATTTTTACAGAAACCGGCTCCGAGTAATAGCTTTTCGCTGGTGTTGCTACAATGGCAAACATATATTTATTGGCAACTCTTGCTTTAAGAGCTTCTTCAGTAGCAAAAATAAGTGGTCTGATATATAATGACATTCCTTCTCCCTGAGGAATCCAGTTTCTGTCTATATCTACCAATGCCTTCAACCCGTCCAAAAACATTTCCTCAGTCACTTCAGGCATAGCCAAACGTGCTGCCGATTTATTGATACGTTCAAAATTCTTTTCAGGCCTGAAAAGGAAAACCTGCCCGTCTTTGTCTTTATAAGCTTTCATACCTTCAAAACAAGCCTGTCCGTAGTTTACTCCCATCATGGCTGGTGTAAAAGGTATAGGACCATAAGGAACTAATTTAACATCACCCCATTTTCCATTCTCATACTCACATATCACCATATGGTCTATAAAAGTACTTCCAAATGAAAAATTGTTCGGATCAAAGTCCGAAAGTCTGGAGTTTTCAGTTTTTTGAATTATCATTTTTAAAAATTTTTACGATGTTCTACAAATTTAACATAATTTTCTAAATATAAAAATTTTAGAGTAAATTTGACAAAAAAATAGCTTGAAAAGAGAAATTAAGACCACAAACGACGGAAGTAAAACACTGTTTATCAATGATTTAAATGAAAACTATCATTCTCATCATGGAGCACTCCAGGAAGCAGAACATGTGTTTATAAAAAATGGATTAAATCAATTAAATGATTGCGAAATTAATATTTTAGAACTCGGTTTTGGAACAGGTTTGAATGTTTTAGTGACAATTAATGAATATTTAAAAACTGACAAAAATCATGTCATCAATTATTTTTCACTGGAAAAATACCCCATAAATGAATCCGAAATTAATGACCTTGCCTACTTTGAGCATTTTGATAACCCCGAATTCAAAAATATTTATCAAAAAATTCATCAGGCAGAATGGGGGAAATCATCTGAAATCATTAATGGTTTCAACCTAAAAAAGATAGAATGTGATTTTTTTGACCTGAAAGACATAGACTTACCAAAAATTAACCTTGTCTACTACGACTGTTTTGGGGCAAGGGTACAGCCTGATCTTTGGGAAAAACCACTATTTGAAATGGTTTCGGACAAAATGTCCGTTAACGGATTGTTAACAACCTATTCTTCTAAAGGCAGTGTAAGAAGAATCCTTCAGGAACTTAATTTTAAGGTAGAGAAGAAACAGGGACCTCCGGGCAAGCGGGAAATGATAAATGCAGTGAAGATGTAGTTTGGGGAGGAAAAAATGATAAATGATAAATGATAAATGATGAATGATGAATGATGAATGATGAAGCAGTGAAAAGGCAAGGAAAGCTGAGAAGGCTAAGATAAAGGAAATAAGGAAAGGGGACGGAAAATATAAATAGATATAATAAAGAATAAAAGCGAATTGACAGTTTCTCCTATGAAGCTCCTATTCGCTTTCTTTGCTTTCTCAGCCTCCTCAGCTTTCTTCGCCTATTCACCTTTTTGCCATCTCATCCCTTTGCCCTTTCCACTTATTTCCCTACTTTAGCTATACAAAACATTATATATGATTGACAAGATCAACATTAGAGTATATGCGTGTGCAGTAAAGGATAAAAAAGTACTGACCCTATTTGAAGAATATGCGGGAGAACCTTTAATGAAATTTCCGGGAGGAGGTCTTGAATTCGGTGAAGGACTTCTTGAATGTCTTCACCGCGAATTTGATGAGGAACTGAATGTGAAAATAGAAGTTGTGGAACATTTTTATACGCAGGAAGATTTTCTGGTTTCCCGTTTCAGAGAAAATGAGCAGCTCCTTACCATATATTATATAGTAAACATTACCACCGAAGAAGATTTCCTGATCCTTGATCCATGTATTGAAAAAACGGAATGGATTGACATCGACAGACCTGATAATCCTTTTCCTCTTCCGGTAGATAAAATTGTATTCGATAAATTAAAAGAAAAATTCCTGTAATGATTTACAGGAATTTTATATTTATTTTCTGACTTTAAAATTTTCGGCTCCGGGATAAGGCTGCAGATATCCTGAGTTCCAGTTGGACTGAAGCAAAGATTCTACAAACTCATCGGTTCGGTTCTTATGCGGATTGTACTGGTCTTTCAGATCAATATCGGCCATTTTACCTTTTACATTCCACCAGAAAGCGCTCCATCCTCCTCTAAGTTCTTTAATAATTTCATAGACGTTCTTACCGGTTGCTCTGTTCATGAGTTTAGCAAAAACCTGGCCTTCAGTGGTTGTAAGATCACGAAGCTGTTTTTCATACTGATCCGCAAGCATATTCTGTCTTTCTTTCACAAACTTTCTTTTTGCTTTGCTGTCCATATTATTCATATCAGCCTGGATATCTCTGTACTGTTGAAGTGCAGTAACAAACAGCGGATACACTCTATTCAGTTTTTTATTAAGGAAATAATAGTAGTTTTTATCTAACTGATTATTAAATCGGGGTTTATTGACCAGAACCAATTCGTCCAGAACGACAACGGGTTCGCCATTAATTTCATAAACCTTCATCTTTTGACGTTCGTCATAAAAATACTTATTACCGAACTCATCTACTTTCAATGATTCTGCAGGATATTGGTTGAGAGGTTTTGCTATGATAGAATCCTTCTGACCAAAAACACTGACTCCAAAAAAGAAGATAAAAAGACAGACAATCTTACTAAAATTCATTATTTTTACACTTATAACAGTAAAAATTGAACGCAAAAATCATTCCTTTTTATGAAATTTGAAAAGAAATCTTTGAAATTTTTAGAAAAATACCTAAACACTTCTTCACCAACAGGTTACGAACATAAAGGCCAGGAAATCTGGATGGATTACATCAGACCCTATGTAGACAAAATTGAAGTGGATCATTACGGAACGTGCTATGGGATAATCAATCCCGAGGCTGAATTTAAAGTAGTTATTGAAGCTCATGCAGACGAAATCTCCTGGTACGTGAATTACATTACAGATGATGGATTGATCTATGTAATCCGAAACGGAGGCTCAGATCAGACGATCGCTCCATCAAAAGTGGTTCACATTCATGGAGAAAAAGGAATTGTAAAAGGGGTTTTCGGATGGCCGGCCATTCATACCAGAGCCAATCAGAATGAACCTACCCCAAAAATTGAAAACATCTTCATCGACTGTGGCGCTGTCTCCAAAAAAGAAGTGGAAGAAATGGGCGTTTATGTGGGCTGTATGATCACCTATCCTGATGAATTCTTTGAAATGAATGACAGATACTTTGTCTGCAGAGCATTAGACAACAGAATCGGCGGCTTTATGATCGCGGAAGTGGCAAGACTTTTAAAAGAAAATAAGAAAACAATCCCTTTTGGCTTATATATTACCAATTCCGTACAGGAAGAAGTTGGGTTGTATGGTGCAGATATGATTGCTGATACCATTAAACCTAATATTGCCATCGTAACGGACGTTACCCACGACACCACCACCCCAATGATTGAGAAGAAAAAAGAAGGCGACCAGAAATGTGGTGACGGCCCTGTTGTTTTCTTTGCGCCAAGCATTCACCATACCATCAGAGAACTGATCATAGATACCGCCAAGGTTAAAAAAATACCTTTCCAGAGAGCCGCAGCCAGCAGAGCTACAGGAACGGATACGGATGCTTTTGCCCACTCTAACGGCGGAGTACCAAGTGCATTAATTTCCTTACCTTTGCGCTACATGCATACAACAGTAGAAATGGTGTCCAAAGAAGATGTAGGCAACGTGATCAAGCTGATCTACGAAACGCTTCTGAAGATTAAACCGGAGATGAAACTGAAGTATCATTAAGAGAACCAAGATGCAAGACACAAGATTCAAGACGTTCAAAATAGGAAATAAAAGATAGCCAATATCCGGAAGATTCTATCCTGACTCTTGGTTCTTGATTCTTGATTCTATATATCTAATATAAAAGTAAAAATGAAAACGAAGCTTATTGCTCCTTCCCTTTTATCCGCAGACTTTGGGAATCTGCAAAGAGACATTGAAATGCTGAACAATTCACAAGCCGACTGGTTTCACATTGATGTGATGGACGGAAGATTTGTACCTAACATTTCATTTGGCTTTCCTGTGATGAAAACCGTACAGCAGCATGCCAAAAAATTTGTAGATGTTCATCTGATGATTGTGGAACCGGATAAATATGTAGATGAATTCATCAATCATGGGGCAGATCTTATTTCCGTACATTATGAAGCGTGTACTCATCTTCACAGAACCATTCACCATATCCAGAGCAAGGGGGCAAAAGCTGGAGTTGTTTTAAATCCTTCTACTCCGGTACTGATGCTTGAAGATATTATTGCTGATGTGGACCTTGTTCTTTTAATGAGTGTAAATCCCGGATTCGGAGGACAGAAATTCATTGAAAATACGTACAAAAAGATCGCTGAAACCAAAGATCTTATCCTGAGCAACAACTCTACAGCTCTTATTGAAATTGATGGTGGAGTTAATCTTGAAAATGCTTCCAAATTATTCGAAGCAGGGGCAGATGTACTTGTTGCCGGAAATGCCGTATTCTCTGCTGAGAGTCCGGAAAGAACCATTGAATTACTGAAAATTTAGAAGTTTCAAACTTATTCATATAAAAGGGCAGCCAATTGGGCTGCCCTTTCTCAAAGAAATATATTGGTTATTAGTCTACCTGCTGAAAATTGAAACTCAAATCCCCTCCATTGTAATCTGATGATATGTTAGTAGGGAAAACCTGAGACGAAGTACCGACCCATCGATATTCCAAAAATTTGATATTCCCGGCGGTGATTGGATATACTGCATTCGTATTGTCCGGTTTATTTTTTTTGTACCAGTCGTTCGAATTCATCGTAATCATATATTTTTTATCCTTCTCAAGAGCCAGTTCCGTAATCGCTTTAGTTACCAGAGTATTAGAAGCCGATACATTCACCATTTCTGTTCTGAGAACGGTTTTATCCGTGTAATCCCAAATCGTTACCTTTAAGTTTGGATTTGCATCCGGCAGTTTCACTGTAATAGCATTGATTTTTCCTTTTACATTCGGGGAAAACGCCAGGCCAAATTCGTAATTTCCGGAATTGATAAAATTCGTCACCGTAGTAAATCCTGCGTTTTCATGGTATTTATTTAACGGATTTTCTTCTGCATATACTACAGGCACGGGAACTGCTGCCTCATCGTCATCTTTACTGCAGCTTGTGATTAAGAATATAGAATTCAGCGCTATTACTGCACATAAACTTTTAAGAGATAGCGATCTCAGCTTAAAAAAAACTTCTAAATGTTTCATGGGTTTTAATTTTAATATTTGATATGACAAAGATTAAAATATCTGAAAAGTAAAACACCAGGAAAAACACTCTTTTAAGAGGAGTTATTGCACCGTTTTTTTAGATACAAACGGATTAAAAAGAAAAAGGCAGCTCTTGGGATGCTGCCTTTCCTGCGGAATTTGAGCTTATGTGGTTATTAGTTTTTTTTGTCGTAAGACTTTAATGCTTTTGATTCCCTGTGCAATTGCTGATGTAAAAATCTAAATAAAATCATATACGACGCATCCGTATAAATACCTAATTTAGGATTAAGTATTTATACGTAATCTGAAAAATCATTACGATGCCTGTTTGTTCCATAAGCATGCACAGACCACTAAAATGATGCTTATGACCGAAAATGCAGTCCTTACATTATTCAAAAGGTTCCATCTGTTTTCAAAATTATTGCGCATCTCTTGAATTGCTTCCGCTGTTGAACCGCTGATATCAAACTTATCCAGCATATCATTTAAAGGGACATTTCCTACCACAGTAACCCCGAAAACACCAATAAGATAAGCCGCACATGCCAAAAGAAGCAGGATGAAAGCAGGCTGTTCTCCGCGAAACAGAAAAGTGGTCACCGGGAGTAGTACCGCTGTTCCCATAAAACTCATGAAAAATACCGGATTAAGGATTTCACGGTTAATACTCTGCATAGACTTTAAATACTCCACATCTGAAAGTTTACCCAGACCGGGCACTACAGAACATGAATAAGCATAAAAAAGCCCAGCGATCAAAGCCGCAAGCACGGCAGTAACTAATAAAAATACCGTTGTCATTTTCATTTATTTTTGATTTGTGATGTAAAACAAAAAAAATCCTAATAAGGATTCCATTTTTTAATAATCTGTTGCGCAGTATTGATCATTTCCTCGTCCCAGTTTTCCGGTTTGAAATAATGAAACTTCTGATTTTTTATAAACTCAACATTATTTTCATCAAACAACAACTTTGTCAGCTTTGTCTGTTCATCATACAGCAAAAAATCTTCAACCGGCTCTGAATATTTCCCGGTCATTCGGGATCCCGGTTTATTTTCATCAGAATACCCATCAAAAGCCTCAATAATGTCTTTAACTTTTTTAAAATCTTCCAGGAAAATATGTCTCTCAGCCTCTGTGTTTAAAGTATGCCCCAGCCTTTCAATGATAACATATTCAGGAGAAGGACATTGGGATAACACTTCAGGCAGTACGAGCAGGATTTCATCCGGAATACGGTCATCATGCGTATCTCTTCTTATCAATTTCTTCCCATAAGCACTTTCCTGCCAACTCCCTCCCGAAAGGTGAATTTCTTTTACTTTTTCTAGCGGATACTGCCGGATAATTTCCTGCATATCTTTTTCAAAATTACAGGACTGGCAGTATATATTGTGAAGATCGAGAATAAGAAAACCGTCTATATCTTCCACAAGCCTGTATAAAAACTCTCCCTGCTCTTTTACATCTTCTATGGAAAATGAAAAAGCGAGATTCTCAACTCCCACAGGAACTTCCACAGCATCCTGAAGTCTTTTCAGCCTGTCTTTTCCTATCTGAAGTATCTGAGGGTGAAGCGGAACGGGCAACGGAACGCCCTGATGAAAATTTTCAGTGTTCACAAAACCGAAATGCTCGGTAATATGGCTGTATTTTCTATGTTTACATTCTTCTTTTAATTTTTCAAGCCAGATTTCCTGCCGCCCGGTCCATCTTGCATCAAAGAGAGAATAGTACACTCCATGTCCTAAAAGCCTGTTGTTTGCTGAGTAAAAATCCAACAACCCGGAAAGCCATTCAGGTTCTTTTTCATCAAAAAAGGTATCAAAAGACCATTCCAATACCTCTACAGAATGATCCTGCAGCAAAGGAAGTATTGCGGAAACAAAATCTGCTTCCGGCATCATAGACAAACCCAATAGCGGCTTCTTCATAAACTATCCCATTCCACAGGCTGGGCAACCTCCGCCATGCTTCAGGATGGTATCTTTTTTGAGTACCACTTTGGGCTCGGCCGCTTTTACGGTTTTCGGAGAATCTGCTTTCTTCACTACTTTCTTAACAGGTTTGCTTCCTTTTTTCACAGGTTTTGTCGTCTGTCCGGAAACACTTACGGCCACTAAGCTGGCCATTACTATTGCTGGAATTTTCATATTACCTTTTTGATGAAACTTACAATAAGTATTCCATTTATGATTGTTCTAAAATTACAACAATTACAGGTAGAATATTTTAAAATAAAAAGTTTAAGCTTATTATTTTTATATTGAAGATAGTATTCAGTGTTATTATTGAAAAATCTGATCTTCTTTATTTATATTTAAGGTTTAATAAAAAGTGGAAAATGAAACACAGGTGGATCAAAGCCTTTTTCTTAGGATTAATGTTGGTATCGTGCAGTATTCATGCTCAAACGAAATCTTCGGATGATAAAAAAATGGAGTGGTTTAAAAATGCCAAGCTCGGCATTATGATTCATTGGGGAATCTATTCTGTTGATGGAATTTCAGAATCATGGTCATTCTTTAACAACTATATCAACCATGAAAATTACATGAAGCAACTGAATGGGTTTTCAGCATCACAATACCAACCGGATCAATGGGCTGATCTGATCAAAAACTCCGGTGCACAATACACCGTGATCACCACCAAACATCATGACGGCGTTGCATTATGGAACTCAAAAGCCGATAAAGCAACAACTATTCCTTCTCACTCTTTAGCTAAAAAAGATGTTTTAACTCCTTTGATAAGCAACCTTAAAAAATCAGGGCTGAAAACAGGGCTTTATTTTTCTCTTCCTGACTGGAGTCATCCTTATTACGACATCAATACCCGGACAAAAAAAAGATATGAAATCGGCAGTGATCCAAAGCGCTGGAAGCAGTTCGTCAACTATTATCAGACCCAGCTGAACGAACTCTCTTCACAATATCAGCCGGATCTTTTGTGGTTCGACGGCGATTGGGAACATACCCCTGAAGAGTGGGAAGCTTCTAAAACCTCTGACATCTTAAAAAAGTACAATCCTAATATCATCATCAATTCAAGACTCAGCATTCCGGGGGATTATGATACCCCCGAACAAGGCATTCCGGTTGAAAGACCGCAAAGCAAATACTGGGAACTCTGCTATACCATGAATGATTCCTGGGGATATCAGACGTATGACGATCGTTATAAAACGTCCAATATGCTGATAAGAACATTGACCGATGTGATGAGTATGGGAGGAAATTTACTGCTCAATATCGGTCCGAAATCTGACGGTACTATTCCTGAAAAACAGGTTGAGATTTTAAAGGATCTCGGAAGATGGACTTCAAAAAACAAAGAAGCGATCTACGGAACGGATGAAGGGATTCCTTTTGAAAATTTCAAAGGAAAATCTTCGGTTTCACAATCAAAAAAATCGGTATTCCTTTACCTTGAAGAAGCTAAGGATTTCGTGAAACTGTATGGCGTTACCAATAAACCCTATGCTGTAAAGGTTGTCGGCGATCCGGGCGCCAAAGTAGGAATTAGTTTTGAAAATAAAAGTACGATGACTCTCGATCTGTCTCAAATAAAATTTGACAAAGATGTCACAACAGTAGAACTTGTTTTCAAAGATCAACCCATTTTTTTGAAAAATTTCCTTGCGGATTCTTATTCCCTGAATGATATTTTAGAAAGTAAAAAAACTAAAACGGCGGTTTATGATCTGGCCAATCTTCTGTATAGCGGAAACAATCTTCTCAATAACTCCGGACTTACCAGTGACGGACAGGAAATGAAAATTAAAAAAACAGCTAAGACCAATTCTGAGACGCTGCAGTGGATCAGCAAACATGCGGAAGCATTATACGAAACCGGAAAAGGTCTTCCGGAAGGACATTATTCCGGGATGAGTGCTCTTTCCAGTGATAAACAGACCTTATATCTGTTTGTGGAAGGCACTCCTACAGGCCCTGTTGCTTTAAAAGGAATAAAAAATAATATTGCCAGAATCAGGATTGCAGGTGAAGGATCCATGATTCAGCATCAGACATATAATAAGCTTTACTGGAGCGATACTCCCGGAGTGGTTTATATTGATGTTCCGAAAGACAGGCTTGATAAAAATATGACAGTCATTGCCGTATTGCTTGACAAGCCCGTAGAACTGTACAGAGAAGGGGTTGGCGCTATTGAGAACAATTTATAGACATCTGTTTTAAGACATTATGACACAAAAAAACCAGAGAAAATTCTCTGGTTTCTATATTTTAAAGGTCGTTTTCTTAGAAAATCTCTCTTCCTGAAAAGTGGAATTGAGCTTCGATAAGAGCGTTCTCGTTAGAATCAGAACCGTGAACAGCATTTTCTCCGATGCTTCTTGCAAACATTTTTCTGATTGTACCTTCTGCTGCTTCTGCAGGGTTTGTAGAACCGATTAATGTTCTGAAGTCTTCAACTGCATTATCTTTCTCTAAAACAGCAGCAACGATAGGACCTGAACTCATAAATTCTACCAACTCTCCGTAAAATGGTCTTTCAGCGTGTACTTCGTAGAATTTTTTAGCATCAGCTACAGTAAGCTGAGTTAATTTTAGAGCTTTAATCTTAAAACCTCCTTCTGCAATCTTACCTAATATAGCACCGATATGTCCGTCTGCTACTGCATCAGGCTTAATCATAGTGAATGTAATGTTAGACATAAATGTATATTTTTTTAATGCCGCAAAATTACAAAAAATATCTTTGATTTTTATTTTAATTTTTTTTTAACATAAAAATAACTTTTATTAAGAAATGCAGAAAAAACTTTGGCACAGTAATTGTTAATTATATTACGATTCTCATGTTTAATTTGAGTTTTCATGGTTATTAGTTTTTACCCAGCTTCGGCTGGGTTTTTTATTTGTAAAAAATCAATCATTTTATTGAATATTTGATAATTTTTAAAACCTATAAAAACCATATTAATACATTATTGCTTCTATTGTAATCAATGAAATAAATGCATTTTTTAAATTTTTTTTTATGCAATAAATTGTAAACAGAATATGAATTTAAATAAAAGTTCATATTGGCAGAAATTTAAGAGGGAAAAAGTGGAGTTATTGTAAAATAAGACGCACAGTATATTGAAAAAAATGGTGTTGTCAGAAAAAAATTAACTTAAAAAAGGCAGCGACAAGTATGATAAAATTATTTCGAGGAAAAATTATAAAAAAATTACAGCTTCGAAGACCTGAATCCGGTAACAAAGTCAGTACAATTTATCAAAAGGCTCACCACAGGATTTTTCCGAACAAAGCAGTTTCTATCCATCTCTGTTTGCCCCTTCCTTCTCATAAAAAGTTCTAACAAACAGAAAACAATTCAGGCTTGCTAAAAAACCAGAGCTTATTTCAGTGAAGCTTCTTCAGCCTCTTCCATGAGTTTTACATAGTTGGCATAGCGGGAATGCTGAATTTCTCCCGTCTCAAGGGAAGCGAGAACGGCACATTTAGGCTCATTGACGTGAAGACAGTTGTGAAATTTACACTCTTCTCTTTTTTTGAAGATCTCCGGAAAATAATGCTGCACTTCTTCTTTTTCAATGTCAATCATGGCAAATTCACGTACTCCGGGTGTATCAATAACATTTCCGCCAAAATCCCAGAAATACATCTGTGCAAAAGTAGTGGTATGTTTTCCTTTCAGATGGGAATCTGAAATTTCAGACGTTTTTAGGTTCAAACCAGGCTGCAATGCATTAACGAGAGTAGATTTTCCACATCCCGAATGTCCGAAGAATACAGAGGTTTTATCTTTAAGAAGTTCCTGAAGATCCTCAAAGTTCAGTTTGGAATAAGAAGAAATTTCCAACGTATCATACCCTATTTCCTGATACAGGAATTCTATGTCCTTTACAAGTTCTATTTCTTCCTCATTCAGAACATCCATCTTGTTAAATAACAGTAAAGGGGTAATATTATAGGCTTCACAACAGGCTAGAAATCTATCCAGGAATCCCAATGAGGTTTCGGGATGCTTCAGCGTAAAAATAAAGCAGGCCAAATCTATATTGGAAGCAATAATATGGGCTTCTTTGGAAAGGTTGACCGATTTTCTGATGAGATAATTGGTACGCGGCTCTATTTTGGTAATCCAGGCGATATCATCCTGTTCCAACTGAAATTCTACAAAATCTCCTACAGCAAGCGGATTGGTAAGTCTTGTCTTAATAAGTTTGAATTTGCCACGAATCCTGGCTTCGAAAATTGTATTTGTTTCGAGCTCCATGACCTGGTACCAGCTACCTGTAGATTTAATGATTTTGCCTTTCATAGATAATGTGGATGCAAATATAAGGAATTAGGGCTTAGAGTCTAGGATATAGTTGAAAACAAAAATATAATTTTCCCTTAATCCAAACGCTCTAAGCCCTAATATTTATCTTTCTACAAGAATGAATAGGAATAAATTTCTCCTTCTTCAATCCTGTTACTGATTATCTTTCGATCATAATACTGTTCTGTACTTCAATAGATTCTTCGTGAATCGCTTTGAAAACTTTCTCAATAAACTCCTGTGACATTCCGGTTTCTTTTGCTTTTTGCGTTGCGTATTCCGTGATCACTTTCCATCTTTCAGGCTGGAAAATAGCAATGTCATTCTCTTTTTTAAGTTTTCCGATTTTCTCGGAGATCTTCATTCTTTGAGAAAGAAGTTCTATCAATTGAAAATCGAGGTCAGAGATCAGGGTTCTGTGTCGTCCCATTTCATTGTCGAAACCTGCCAATCCGGAATTTCTTACTTTTAAATTTCCGATCAGTTCTGCCAATACTTCAGGCGTAATCTGTTGTGAAGCGTCACTCCAGGCCTCATCAGGATTGCAGTGAGATTCAATAATAGCGCCCTGGTATCCAACGTTCAATGCTTCCTGTGTAATATCTGCAAGACCTGTTCTGTTTCCGCAGATGTGGGAAGGGTCTATCAGCATAGGAATATTTGGGAACTGGCTTTTGAAATCAAGAGCAATCTGCCAGTTTGGGTTATTTCTGTATTTTGTTTTCTGGTAGGTTGAAAATCCTCTGTGAATCACACCCAGGTTTTTAATATCCTGTCCTAAAAGTCTTTCCAAAGCACCGATCCATAGAGCAAGATCCGGGTTTACCGGGTTTTTAACGAAAACAGGCTTATCAGTCCCTCTTAAAGCCATAGCAATTTCCTGAACTGTGAATGGATTTACTGTAGAACGTGCTCCAATCCAAAGGACATCTACATCAGCCTCCAGAGCAGCAAATACGTGGTGTGCATTGGCAACTTCCGTAGCCGTTTTGAATCCGTATTCTTCTTTTACTTTTTTTAGCCAGTTCAGACCGATTACACCTACTCCTTCGAAACCATTCGGCTTTGTACGCGGCTTCCAGATTCCTGCACGGAAAATAGGAACCTGAGCATTGGTTTCCCTTATTCTTCTGGCGGTCTCAAGCATCTGAGCTTCACTTTCCGCGCTGCATGGTCCTGCGATCATTAAAGGCTGCGAAAGCTCATTGATCCACTCATTTTTTACATCTTTTAAATTCATACTTTTAAATTTATTGTTTTTTATTTTTTTTGATTAACAGCAATAGTCCTTTCATTATAAAATTTACTTTATAAATCTTTTCAAAAAATGCCGTTCAAAGTTTTTTAAAGGAATCAGGAAAACAAAAGGACTTTAATTTTCCCGTATTTTTTGGAAAGAAATTCAGTTAGCAGTACCAATAAAATCGATAATACGTTCTGAAATTTCTATAATAGAAAGCAGAAAAACTAAAATAACCGCTAAAGAATTTAGCGGGTGCAAAATGAGACAGATATGGGATCAATAATTTTTCCACTTGGGTCTGAACCTTTTGTTGTTTAGCTTTTTAAATCTGATTTGTTTTTGTCAAAAAAGTATTTTTTGCAAAAATCTTTGACAAAGATATAAAAAAACTTATTCTCACAAAAAAAAATTATGAAAAATACAATAAGTTATGTCAGATCAAACTTCATTAAATCATCAAGATCTTTTAAAAGCGGGTTTTTTTCGATGAATTTTTCGAACATTTTTCTTTTGGTCACTACTTCGATCTTGAGATTATCAAAGTCTCTCTGATAGTCTACTTCAATAGCATGGTTGTGAACTTTTGTTCTAAAGTGATTAAAGAATTCTCCGGCAATTTTGTCGAACTCCACTTTGGCAGAATCTGAAGGATACAGAACTCTAATGATATTCTCTCCGGCCTTTATCAGTTTAAATGCTTTCACTGCATTAAAGATAAAACCATTTCTGGTCTGGAGCTGTTTGAGCATAAGGTTCCATTCCATCTGCAGATCTGTTTCCGTAAAATGGTTTTGGGGAAGGTTTTCTGTTCTTACGGCTACGGTTTCTTCTTTTACTTCTTTCTCTTCTTTATTCAGAAAAGAATTAATGCTGAAACCGGAAGAAGCACCCTGTCTTGATAAAGGTTTTGTAGTTTTTACCGCTGTTTCCTGAAGCGTTTCAGGCTCTGCGGGTTTTTCGGCTGCTATCTCTATTTTCTCAGGAGCTTTTTCAGGAATTTTCACTTCCTGCTTTTCACTGAGAAATGGCGCCAGTATTAAGAACTTTTTTTTTTAGTATCGCCTAAATTGGCTGTCAGGGAAGACAGCTGCATCAGTGCAATTTCTACTGTAAGTCTTGGATTCTTGGAATTCTTATAATTAATATCCGCATGGTTGCAGATCTCTATCCCGTCTATCAGCTGCTGGGCACTCCATTTCTGGCTTTGCTCCATAAACTTCATTTTGGTCTTTTCCCCGACTTCAATAAGCTCTATTGTTCTGTTGTTTTGAGCCATCATCAGGTCTCTGAAGTGATTTCCCAACCCAGCAATAAAGATATGGGGATCGAAGCCTTTTTTTACAATTTCGTTGAAAGCAAACAGGACTTCGGGAATTTTATTTTCTTTGGCCAGATCCACTATATTGAGATACTGATCATAATCCAGAATATTTAATACTTCTGCGGCTTTGGCCAGCGTAATATTTTTTTGGGAAAAAGTAGACAGTCTGTCAAAAATAGAAAGGGCATCTCTTAAAGCACCGTCAGCTTTCTGAGCGATAAGGTACAGGGCATCGTCTTCATACTGGATGCTTTCCTTTTGGGCGATGTTTCTTAAATGTCCCTGAATATCCTCAATGGTAATTCTCTTGAAGTCATAAATCTGGCAACGCGATAAAATGGTGGGTATTATTTTGTGCTTCTCAGTAGTCGCCAAAATAAAAATAGCGTGTGCCGGTGGTTCTTCAAGGGTTTTAAGGAATGCATTGAAGGCAGCAGAAGACAGCATGTGCACCTCATCGATAATGTAAACTTTATATTTACCTACCTGAGGCGCAAAGCGTACCTGATCTATCAGCTCGCGGATATCATCCACAGAATTGTTGGATGCAGCATCCAGCTCATAGATATTATAGGCGAAACCGTCTTCTGAAACTGAGCCGTCCTTTTCGTTGATCTTTCTTGCCAGGATTCTGGCACATGTAGTTTTACCTACACCTCTGGGACCACAGAAAAGCAACGCCTGAGCCAGCTGATTTTCTTCAATGGCGTGTTCCAGCGTATCTGTAATATGAGACTGCCCTACTACAGTGTCAAACTGCTGGGGGCGATATTTTCTTGCAGATACGATAAAATTTTCCATTGGTCAAAAATAAGAAATATAGTTTTAATCTGAAAATTAAAAGTTTTCAAATTATCAACAAAAAATTATTTTCGGTAAAATCGGAAAACTTTTAATCATTATTTTTTAGTGTAAGAAAGATCAATTAATTCAACGATAGCTTCTTCAATTGCTTTTCTTCCTTCATCACTTTTCAGATCAATACCACAGAATTTGCTGGCATTGTACCCTGTATAAAGATTGAGATAATAAGCTCCTGAAACAAGCAATGCCATAATAGCCCTTGTTCTTACTGCCTGGTCACCAAAATAAGGATCGATAATGTTTTCAAACAGAACTTCTCCGGCTTCTTCTCTCTGCTCTACCAATTTTCTAAGGATTGGTTTGCTTTCCGAAAGTTCCCAAAGAATAATTTTCTGCAGTTCTTTGTTTTTCTTAAAGCTTTCGAACTGGTTCAGTACAGCTTTCTTACAAAGTTCTTTTCCTCCGTCGGAAAGATCTACATCTACAGATTCCTGATTCACTCTGCTCCAATAATCCTGAGATCTGATGTATTCATCAATAAGCTTATCTGTACTACCGAAGTATTCATAAATAAGCTTTTTATCGAAACCGGCTACAGCTGCGATTTTACTTACTTTTAATCCTGAATAACCTTTTACTCTAAGGATTTTACCTACTGCGGCGAGCAGTTTCTGTTTGGTTTTTTCTTTATCCCTGATGGGACCTTGCACTACTTTTCTGGGCATAATTTATTATTTTTTTGCAATATGCAATTTTGTATTGATATCTTCAAATATATTTAAAGTTTTATCCAAATGCTCTTTCTCATGTCTGGCTGTTACACTCATCCTGATTCTGGCATCTTTTCTGGAAACGGCAGGATATATAATAGGGTTTGTATAAATGCCGTTTTCCATTAATAATCTTCCTACATCTCCCGTAATATGAGGATCTCCAATCTTTACAGGGACTATGGCAGAGCAGGTAATTCCTGTATCAAGTCCCAGATCATCAAGTCCTTTCTTTAAATAATTGATATTGTTCCAAAGCCTTTCTCTCCAGATCGGCTCTTCATCTATCAGGTCAATAGCTTTAATCACTCCTGCTGATGAAGGGGGCGCTGTGGCGGAAAAAATCTGCTGACGGGACTGGAATTTTAGGAATGTTGCTATTTTTTTATTAGCAATGACATATCCACCAAGATTACCAAAGGTCTTACTGAATGTCCCTGTCATAATGTCCACTTTTTGTAGTAAGTCTGCCTGCTCAAGGGTTCCTCTTCCTGTTTCTCCCAACACTCCGATCCCATGAACATCATCTACCATCAGGAAAGCATTATACTTTTTAACAAGGTCATAGATCTCTCTGGTATGCGAAATATCACCATCTTGGGAATACACTCCATCGATTACAACGAGTTTTGTACGGTACTGATTCTCTGAAGCCTTCAAAATGTGTTCCAAATGTTCCAAATTGTTGTGCTGAAATGTTTTTTTATTGGTAAAAGCACATCCTTCATGAACACTGGCGTGAACTGCCATGTCTAAAATAGCCAGATCCTCTCCTTTCATAAGACATTGCAGCATGGCACTATTCGCGGTATATCCGGTGGTAAAAACAACGGCTTCTTCTCCCTGTCTTCCAAAAAAATCTGCAATTCTGTTTTCCAACCGGTCGTGATAATCAAAATAACCTCCGATAAGCGGCGTGGCTCCCGTACCCGTTCCGTATTTTTCTATTCCCTCAATCGCAGCCTGTTTTACTTTAGGGTGCTGTGTAAATCCAAGATAATCGCTGGATACAAAACTTACGTATTCTCTGCTTTGGTCTTCAATTTTCACATTTAATGTGGCATTGGTCCCTGAAGTATTTCTCAATCTGTAATGTAAGCGTCCGTTGGATTTCATATAGTCCAGAAAGTCGCTGAAAATTTCTGCTCTTTGAAGAATATTGTAATCGGGAATATTCTCAAAGTCCTTGAATGTTGCTGTTGTAAAATCGATACTCATCCTTAATGTTGTTAGTTGTTAATGTTAGTTGTTTGAAGAAACAAATATATGATTATTTGATGCTTGTTAAATCCATCTATTTCATTAAATATTATACATGATATAAGATCTTTCACCTTACGATCTGGCAATCAAATTATTTTAATGATCATGATATTTTGCTGCGTATTTTAACAGTTAATTAGTTTTTAGTGAATTAAATTTAACAAAAAAAAGACAACAATAAATCACTATTTATAAACAAATCATAAAAAAAAGACAACTGTTCTCACAATTGCCTCATTTCTAAAATATTATTTTTCTTTTGTTATTTCGGTTTGTAAAAATTTCCGGCATTTTACAAATTCAAAAGAGTATACAAAAAGTAGACTTAATTTCCGTAAGCGTCATTATTTTTAGTTTTCACTCAGAACTGTAATTTTTTCTGAATTTTCCCGGTGTAGTTCCGGTCATTTTTTTAAAGAATTTGGAAAAATTGGAAGGATCATAAGTGAATATTCTGGCTATTTCAGCAATAGACTGCTCCGAATCAGCAATCATGATTTTGGCTTCATGAATGATTTTCTCATCATAAAAATAGCAGGGATGCTTCCCTTTCTCTTTTTTCACAGTATCTGTAAGGTGTTTATGAGAAACTGCCAGCTGTCCGGCAATTTCATTGAGCTCCATAAATTCCGGCACCGCTCCGGAAAGCACCTCCTGAATATGCTTTTCAAGGAAGGCGAAATACTGCAGGGTAATTTCTTCACTTCTTTTCATTATCATCATTTGTTTATAGTAAAATTTCAATCTATAAAATTAAAGATAAGAATAAAAAAAACATGGTTGACTCTTCGGATTTTCAGCAGGGGTTCAATCTACTGTTCATAAAAACCGTCTTTAAAAGCCTGTACGGAATTCTTTACATTCAGTTTTTCAAGGATATTCTGGCGGTGTCTGCTTACCGTATTGATACTGATGGAAAGAAATCCGGCTATTTCTTTACTGGCATATCCTTCTCCCACATATTTCAGGATCTCCAGCTCTCTTTTAGACAGAATACTCTGATAATCAAGCTTATCTTTTGCAATTACTTCTCCTTTGCAGGTATTGATGATCATAAAATCTGAAATCAGAGGATGCTTCTGATTAAGAGCCATATGATAAAGACACAGGGCAAATCTCAGCTTTCCGTTGTCTGGTGAATAGATGTAGAACATGCGGTGCTTCACCATTCTGTACTCATTATTTTTATCTTTCATCCTGATTTTTGAAAGGACACAGTAATCAGCTCTGGAGTCTGGCTCTATAGAATCCATCAGTTCATAAAACCTTAGCTCATGAATATATTTTTTAAGCCTGTCATCCGGATGTATCTTTTTTATGATCTCCTCTTCCCATATAGAATTGATCTCTGCAGGATTTTCCTCAGTTCTGAGTCCCAGCTCGAGAGCCGTCTTGGATTTGTAAACATAACTTTTATCGGCCTGCATATCACTCAGGACGGATATGGCGCCTTCCATTTGAGCATACATCAATGCAGCCTGCTTGTAAATCTCTATGTCAAGCTTACATCTGTCTGCCATTTTGTCCAGAAGCCGGCTGTTCAGTTTTTCTATGATGTTCATAAATGGTTATTTATCAGTATTGGCAGAAATGGGGTTTCGCAATACTTTTGCTAAAATAATAATTTACGTCCAGCTAAACAGAATGAAAAAATTGGTTTTAAGTTTCTGTATCTTTTCATTGATGCAGCATACCTTTGCCCAGACACTGGAAAAGATGAACTGGTTCAATGAACCCGAAAAATGGGAGATTAAAAACAACAGTTTATCTATGTTTGTTACTCCTCAAAGCGATTACTGGAGAATTTCCCATTACGGTTTCACGGTAGATGATGCTCCTTTCTATTATACGACTTACGGAGGCGAGTTTGAGGCAAAAGTGAAGATTACCGGAAATTATAAAGCCCGGTTTGATCAGATGGGACTCATGTTAAGAATTGATAAAGAAAATTATATCAAAGCAGGAATCGAATTTGTAGACGGAAAATACAACCTGAGCACCGTTGTTACCCACGGAACAAGTGACTGGAGTGTGGTTTCATTAGACAAAATTCCTGATTCGGTCTGGATAAAAGCAGTCAGGCGGCTTGATGCAGTGGAAGTCTTCTACTCTTTTGATGACAAAACCTATACGATGATGCGTAATGCTCATCTTCAGGATAACACGCCCATAATGATAGGCTTAATGGCCGCTTGTCCGGACGGAAAAGGATTTACTGCCGTTTTTGAGAATTTCAAAGTAAAGCATCTCCCCGATCAGCGCAGGCTTCAATGGCTCAAAAACAACCAATAACGATTGAATTTTCATTCAATATACAGTCAATTTTTATTCGCCTCCCTTTTTGGGGAGGTTTTTAATTTACTCTGAGTTCCTGGTAAAGTTCTTTTAATAGGTTCGGGCACTTGAAGTGTAAGGTGGAAGCTAGCCATGTCAAGGTTTTGAACCTTGACATGGCTATTAAGCGGATATTCATTGTTTCCTGATTAATAAAAAAATCCGGAGTACTTATAAAAGTGTTCCGGACCTGGTTAGAATATAAAAAAAAGCATGTATAATGAGTCATATTGAAGGGATCCTGTTCTGCCAGCCAGATATCTTCATCGATAAAAGGCCGAAATTCTATGAGGGAACAAGTCATTCAGCGCTTACATCTGTGCTTTCAGAATTCATTAGACCGGCCTGTTAATTCAAAAGAATCCGGGATCAGCTTTCCTGAAGCAGTCAATCAAAATTAAAATTCTTCAAAATGATAAGGAAACAAAATCCGTAGAATAATATGTCACCTCCTGTAGAAATTTAACTACACCTATTTCTGCCTGTGGCTTATTCCTTCGGATAAAATTCATATCAAATATTCTATATTATGATAATTTATGCGTACAAAATCACTAATTTTACAGCCTACACCAAAGTTGTTTAATTACAAGGCACAAAACATAGAAATATTTAATGAAAAAAAATTGTATTCAGTTATTCCCAACCCTTAAAAAAACTTCGACTTGTACAATGACTATTATTAATACATTTTCGCCCTGATCAAGCGGAAAACATAGATCATTTATGCATTTATGAAGGCAAGGACCTTGTTTTTTGTAATATTGTTTTCGAGTATTTACGGACAGTGTCATACTTTCACAGTACGTAATCATGGCAAGGGACTTTCGCAAAACATTGCTAAGACCACTGCTAAGAATGGTCGTGGGCTATTCCGGACCTCTATCAACACACTAATATCAAAATACAGCAGAATCCTTCAAAATACCATTGAAAATAACCAAAAACTAATTAAAATAACCATCAATGCGGGAATAAGAAAAATTGCAGAAAGAAAAGCCGGCATCCCCCGCCGCTTGTATTGTCTGGAGTTTGAAAATCCCTGTTCCGGAGGAAAAGAATTCAGGCTGAGTACGATTATAGGGGCTTTAAAAAAGCATCCATTAAATAATCCAGTCCTCAATTTCCCTCATGAACTATCTCTTATTAAAGTCAATTTTTATGAATGAAAAAATCTTAATTGCTGATGATCGCTATGTAGTGAGGGCAGGAACTGCTTTAGTGCTGGAATCTGCCTATCCTGATTTAAAAATAGATTTTGCAGAAAACTATGAGCAGGTACAGCAACATCTGCATACCCAACATTACGATCTGCTTCTCCTGGATATTGATATGCCGGGAACCCAGTATAAAAAAATGATCTCTGAACTTAAAAGTATACAGGAAAGTTTAAAAATCCTTGTATTTTCAGGGTATGATAAAAATGTAGCCATACAATACATCCGTGAAGGAGCTGAAGGCTACCTCAGCAAACAGAGCAGTGAAGAGGAGATCCAGGAAGCGGTAAAATCGGTCATCGAAAAAGGATACTATTATCCCGGTGAACTGATTGGGCTTATCATTCAGAATAAAAAAAGCAATCCTTCTGAAAAACTGTCTTCCCGAGAATACGAAATTTTCAAACTTCTTGCCAACGGAAGCGGAAATCTGGAAATCGGAAACAAACTGGATATCCAGATGTCTACCGTAAGCACTTATAAAAAAAGAATTTTCAAAAAACTGAACATCAGCAATATTGCCGAACTGATTAAAGTGCACGAAATGATGCATTAAAGGATGGTGCATTTACAGCACCCCTTCTTAATACTGAGACCGGAATATGGAGTTATAGTATCCGGTCTCTATCCAAAAGAAAATAATTATCTTATCATCGGTTTTGCCAATATACCCAATTGAGTAAAGCGTTTTCAGAATTGAGAAAATATCCTGAACTTTGCAGAACTTTTAGTGTCTATAAAAGTCACAGCCTTTCTAAATGTAAAAAGAATCATGGATCTATCTGAAAAAGCGGAAAAAGGAAGCCGGCGTTTCCGGTATATAAAGTTTTGTATCTTTTTTTCGGGGCTTTCCGTATTTGCACAGCTTTATCTTTTTCAGCCCATGCTGCCTACAGTTGCCGAATATTTCAGGACTACTGCCGGAGACAGCTCGCTGCTTGTTTCTTCTTCCACCATTGGTATGGCAATAGGACTGCTGTTTTTCGCTTTTAAAGCAGACAGTTATTCAAGAAAAAAACTGATGACTTTTTCGCTGATATCCTCTGCCATCCTTACCATTATTTCAGCATGGATGCCCAGCCTCAGTATGCTTATTGCGGTAGGAGTCATTAAAGGTTTTGTGGTATCCGGTGTTTCTTCCGTTGCTTTGGCTTATCTCACAGAAGAAGTACATATTTCTGTAGTTGCCCTGGCCATCAGTATGTATCTGAGCGGAAATACCATTGGCGGAATGAGCGGAAGAATATTCGCTACCCTTCTTTCCGGAGAATTCGGCTGGCGGAATGCCGTTCTGATTATAGGAATAGAAAGCCTTGTTCTGGGCCTCGTTTTCTGGAAGCTTTTCCCGGAGTCCAGGTTCTTTAATCCGCAGGAAACTGACTATTCTCTCAAAGTAAAACAGATGAGAAGGTTTTTTACAGATCCTTATATGCTCCGTTTATACTGTATGGCTGCTCTTCTCATGGGCGCTTTTGTGAGTGTATATAATTATCTTACCTTCAGACTGGAAGACCCGCCTTTCTCTCTCAGCCATTTTGTGATTGCCTTTATCTTTTTAATGTATACTTTCGGGGTTTTCGGGACTATGATTACGAGTAGGCTTTCCAAAAGGTTCAGCCATTCACGTATTCTGAAAGGTTCGGTTATCTTTATGTTTTGTGGAGCTTCTCTCCTGCTTTCGGAAAATATCTATGTTGTAATTTTTGGTCTGGGGCTCTTTACACTGGCTTTTTTTGCGGCTCACACGATGGCCAGCCAAATGACAGCATTACGGGCAAAGCATGGAAAATCTTCAGCCACTTCTATTTACTGGCTTTTTTATTATTTCGGATCCAGTATTCTGGGAAGCGGTACCGGCTATATCCTTCATGCATTTTCCTGGACCGTTTTTATCTCAATCATTCTATTTTCCATCGGGATTTCACTTATTCTGGCCTTAAAAAACAGAGACTCGGCAACGGTTAAGAATCTTTAACCACTTTTATCTACCACATAGGTACCTCATTTATTTTTCACCATCCGGTTATTTTTAGGCTAAAACTGTATTATTTTAACATATAATTAATTATTTATAGAAAAAATTAACAAAACATTCAAAATCACGAGGCTTTTACTGTAATGCTGGGCATAATATTTGCAATTCATCTTCTACTACACACCTTTCTAAACTCACAGTATTATGAACGCAGCAGATCTTAAAATTAAAAACCTAGTTGAATACAAAAACCAAACTTACACGATCTCTGAAATATTTCACGGCAGAAACCATGATTATTTTGTGAAAATTGAGAATGATATCCAAAGTATTTCAGTTCCGGCAGACGCTATCAAACCCATTCAGATAACGGAAGAATGGCTTGAAAAATTCGGTTTTCTACGAACGTACAGTTCTGAACAGAGAATCCGATATGAAAGGCCGGAAGCGTTTATTAAATATGATATTGATTTAAGTTCAAAAAAAATTCTGGAAGGTTTGAAAATATCTGGAAACTCTATTAAATGCAGATACATTCACGAGTTTCAGAATATATTTTCGTGTCTTTTTGGAAAAGAGCCCGCCACATCCGGTTTCGGACTGATGAAAGCTGAATCTTAATATCCTGTTTATTATTTTATATAGAGAAGCCGCTGCATTTCCTGCCGCGGCTTCGTTTTGTATAATAGCCTTTTATCTGTTTATTGTACAATGAAAAAGGAAAATGGATTTCTTTATGCCGCATGCTGCTCCAAACGTTTCTGAAGTCGCTTCTTCTTAGTATTTTCCCGTTGTTCTTTGCGAAAATCCCACGGCGATACCGCTTTCTTATCCTGCCACAAACCGAGCTTTTTAGTTTTTGCCTTATTTTGCATCACTCCAAGATCAGCATCTTTGGAATACGCATAATACCACCAGCCGTAGCCGGCTTTTATAATTTCTGCGGAAAGGTATTTTCCGTTGTCATAATATACTTTAGCCACCGAGCGGCCATAGCGGTCTTTTTTTGTTTCCGTAAATAAGATCTGTTTCGCAAAAACCTGATCTGATGTGAATTTTTTGGCATTTTTTCCGAACGGCTGCCGGTTTTCAGGACAGTCTACCTCCGCCAGACGGAGCTTCTTCTGTACATTTCCGCTTAATAAAACCGTGATCGTGTCTCCATCTGAAATCCCAACTACTTTTGCCTTTGTCTGTGAGAACAATGAAAGGGGAAAGCATAACCATGCATATAGAAATATTCTCATGGCGCGAAAATAGGTATTTATTTCGAAAACCCTCTGCCAGAAAGGAATTTTTATTCACCCTTCATTTTATTTTTATCTGAATACAGAATAAAAAAGCATTAATTTTCAACCGGATTAGAGAACTTAGGCTGATTGTTGTATAAATTCCAGTCTGAATGCTTTAGGGCTCTTTCCCCGCTGGGCTTTAAAGAATTTATTAAGATGGCTTTCATCTGTAAATCCTAATTCATCTGCAATTTCAGTAATCCTTCTGTCGCTGTGTTTAAGACGGTGTTCTATTAAAGTCGTTTTATAGTTATTGATATACGACTGAAGCGTTTCCCCGCTGTGTTTTTTGAAATATTTCCCCAGATAATTTTCTGAAAACCCAAATGCTTTACTGATATTTTCCGTCCGGATCATTTCCGGCTCATAAATATTACTTTGTATGTAATTCAGAATGTTGATGATACGCGATTCGGAGGTTTCATCTATTTTTTGAGGCAGGTATTTGGCTATATTTCTGGCCACAACCACAATGAGCGTATTGACCAGCTGTGCCGTAATATCACTGTGATAGACATCTTTGTTCACCGCTTCCCTGATTAATGCCTCCACAATAGGACGAATAAGTGTTTTATCACTTTGATTTTTTAAAATACAGCCCGGTTTATGATTCGCATTTTCCATAATAAATTCCAGACGCTGGATATTATCTTTCGAAATACTGCTGTCCTTTAAATAAATATTGCTGAACTGTAAAAAAAAGAATCTTGTGGTACTGTCTATCCAAAACTGGCTGCAGTCTTGAGGAGTCAGAAGAAACATATGATTGTTGGAATAATCAAAGCTGTGTTTATTGATGCAATGGCGGCCGGTACCCGATAAAATAAAGACAAGCTCAAAAAAATTCTTCCGGCTCTCTTTCTCCGGAAATACATCCAAAGTTTCAAAGTGGATACTGTAAGGCTGGTATAGTACATCCCGGTTCATATCTGTTGTTTTTATATGAGCAAAAATATACAAAAACATAGAAACAATATACCAATAACTTGCTAAAAATCAGTATAATTTTGCTTTATCAAATTCTGATTTATGAAAAAAGCAATATTCAGTTTAAAAATAACAGCGCTCCTTTCTGCCTCACTGCATGCCCAGCAAACTGAAGATAAAATCTACCACTACTCTTCTATGGATGCTCTGAGAAACGGGGTTTATACAGGCGATATTACAGTAAAAGAGCTGAAAGAAAAAAGTGACTTTGGATTGGGAACCTATAATTTTCTGGACGGGGAACTGATTCAGCTGGATGGTCAACTATTCCGCGTGGCTACAGACGGATCGGTAGAAACAGCTTCTGAAAAAAGACAGGTTCCTTTCGGTTCATTTACCTTTTTCAGGAAAGATCAATCCATTATGGCAGAACAGATAAAAACCGTGGCAGAATTACAACAGAAACTTGTACATCTTCTGCCATCCCGAAACCGTTTCTACGCCATAAAAATAGAAGCCGGATTCGAAAATCTAACCTTAGGCGGAGCCGTAAAAGTGAGTGAAAAGGATACCACCGGAATTGCCACTTTTATGAAAACAAGGCCACAATATAAAAAGCAAAATATCAGAGGAACTCTTGTCGGTTTTTATAGTCCACCTTATGTAGGCGGTCTGGATCTTTCTCCATTTCATTTTCATTTTATCTCGGATGATAAAACGGCAGGAGGACATTTGATAGACGGTACTTTCTCCGATACAAAAATAACCATACAGCTTGATGAAAAAAGCAACTATGAAGTAATACTGCCTCACACGAACAACGAAGGCTACCAGCGAAACTGGAAGACTTCCGAAGCTAAAGCACAATATTAAATTAATTCAAAAAAATAAACAATCAATACTATGAATACCGGAAAATCAATTCTTATTCAGGCTGCGGCCCTATTCTCCTTTGGTGTGATGCCTGCCCAGCAAAAAATAGTACACACCGATTTCAGCAAAGGAACCTGGGAAAGTGTCGGTAAAGGTTTGCAACGTAAATGGGTTTCGGGAGCAGAAAGTACTTTCGCCTTCTGGAAAATGGATAAGGGAGCCCACGTCCCGCCCCATCAGCATCCGAATGAACAGGTCACTTATATCACAAAAGGCAGTGTAAAGGTTCTGATGAACAATAAAGAGTACATTGTAAAAGCCGGTGGCGTTCTGATTATTCCGGCGGGTATTACCCATGAGTTTTTCTGTCTGGAAGACGGTACTGAAGATCTGGATTTTTTTACTCCTGTCCGCAAAGACTGGACGGATGGGACTGCTTCTTATCTTCAGCAGCAGGGAAACCCTCTTGAAATAGTCGCTCAGTTTAATGATGTGAGACCCGGAAATGTTGCCGTAAGCCGTACCGGACGTGTTTTTGCAACCATTCATCCTTTAGGGGCACCTAAACAGCAGCTGGTGGAAATCGTCAACGGAAAACCTGTTCCTTTCCCATCCGCAGCTTTACAAAAGAACGGAGGTCCCGCAAGTAATGATCAACTGGATACACCATTAGGCATCACAGTTGATAAAGAAAACAGACTGTGGGTAATAGATATGGGTCTGGAATTAGGGAAAACCCGACTTTGGTGGTTTGATCTGAAGAAAAACAAAGTAGCAGAAAAAATTGAACTTCCTGCTGATATTGCCCCAAAAGGAAGTTTTATACAGGATGTGGCCATAGACGAGAAAAACGGCTGGGCTTATCTTGCTGGTATTGCCAATCCGGGTATTATCGCTTTAAACCTTAAAACAAAAAAAGCGAGAAGATTCAGCGGGCATGCTTCTTTGCAGTCTGAAGATGTGGACATCATTATCGATGGAAAAGTAATTGATTTTGGTGGAAAACCGGCACGCGTAGCTGTTAATCCCATCACTCTTTCCAATGACCGGGAAACTATTTTCTTTGGTTCGATGAACGGAACATCCTGGTATAAAGTTCCTGCCAGACTCTTCAGAGACAATTCAGACGATATCACTATCGGAAATTCGATCCAAAAATTCGGAGATAAGCCTATAAGCGATGGCGCGGCAACAGATAAATCCGGTAACCATTATATTACCAATCTTGGAGGACACAGCATCAGTAAACTGGATGCGAACGGGCAACTTACCGAACTGATTAAAGACGGAAGATTAAAATGGCCGGATAATGTAGCGGTTTCTGAAGACGGTTATCTGTACATTTCGGTCAATCAGCTGAACAGTACTCCTGCTTTTTCCGGAGAAGCAGATAAAGGGAAACCTCCTTATTTTATCTATAGAGTGAAACTTTAGTATGAGAGGTCTACTCTTCATAAATGATAAATGATAAATGATAAATGATAAATGATAAATGATAAATGATAAATGATAAACAAAATAAAACAAATCTTATGAATAAAAAAATAAACTCATTGGCTGGTTTTCTACTCGCAGCAGTAGTAGTAAGCCTTTCATCATGCAGCGATGATAAAGAGAACAACTCTGAAACCTCAGCCGTTCCTCTTCTGGAAAACTATTCTTTAAAATCTGAAGGTATTTATCCCGAATCGGTTGATTTTGACCATAAAAATAACCGTTTTGTTATAAGCTCTTTTAACAAAGGTATGGTGTACACATTGAGCCCTGACGGCAAAACGCTCTCTCCTTTAGTGAATGATGCCAATCTTATTGCGGCTTTAGGCATATATACAGACGAAACAAATGACAGAATCATTATAGCAAGCGGTGACGCAGGTGCTTCGGAAAAAAGCGGAGCCAACGGAAGTACAGCAGGAAAGATAGCGTATGTAGGAATTTATAATGCTAAAACCGGCTCGATAATTAAAGGGATTAATTTAAAACCATTAACCAGTGCAGGCGCATTTCCCAATGATATAGCCACCGATGCCAACGGAAACATTTATATTACAGATTCTTTTTCACCTGTGATTTACAAAATTGATAAGGACTACAATGCTTCAGTTTTTGTGACCAACCCGGCCTTTGCTGCACCTTCAGGCAGTTTTGGACTTAACGGGATCGTTTATCACAAAGACGGCTATTTAATTGCAGCTCATACACAGGGCAATAAACTGTTTAAAATTACTATTTCCAATGGCAGTGTTACAGAAATTACAGGCCTGGATAATGCCTTCAAAGCACCCGACGGACTGGAATGGAGTGGAAACCATCTCATTGTGGTAGAGAATGGCCTGGCAGAAGGAAAAGTACATTTGCTGTCCAGCACCAGTAACTGGGCTGCCGCGTCCAAAGTTAAAGAAATGGCGATCGGCCAGACAGAATTCCCTACTTCAGCCTATGCTGCAGATAACGGGACAATTTATGTGCTTAATTCTTATCTCGGAAAATTATTGGGTGGTGATAAAACACAAGCGGACTATCAAATTAAAGGCATTAAATTTTAAAACCAAAAAATCAAATTACTATGATTCATCAACAATTTATATCAACAGCTGTTTTAAAAGCAAAAGAAGGAAAGAGAGCGGCTTTAAAGGAAGCATTATTAAAACTGATCAATCCGACACGCAGTGAGCCCGGATGTCTTTACTATATTCTTTTTGAGGATAAAAATAATAAAGGAACCTTTTATATGCGGGAAGCATTTAAGGACACGGCTGCCTTTGAATTTCACACCCAAACGATTCATTTTAAAAATTTTGCTGCACAGACCGGCGAGCTGATGAGTGAGCCTATACAGCTTATTGAACTGAACCCGGTTTCGGATATTGAGTCCTAATTAAATATCGTACATTATCAAAGTATAAAACACTCTCCTATGAAAGCAATCGGATTTAAAAAATCACTGGCTATTTCGGAACCGGAAAGCTTTATTGAATTTGAAAAAGAAATCCCTCAACCTACCGGAAGAGATATTCTGGTCAAAATAGAAGCTATTGCGGTAAACCCTGTTGATTACAAAGTACGTCAGAACAGCCTTAAAGATCAGGTAAGCAATGAACCCAAAATTATAGGATGGGATGCCGCAGGCACAGTAGAAGCCATTGGTGACGGGGTATCTCTTTTTAAAAAAGGTGATAAGGTATACTATGCCGGAGCTATTACACGTGATGGCTGCAATCAGGAATATCAGCTGGTGGATGAACGGATTGTGGGGCATGCTCCTCAAAACATAAGTACAGAGGAAGCTGCTGCCATTCCTTTAACGGCTCTTACTGCCTGGGAACTTTTCTTTGACCGGATGCATCTTTCTCCCGAAAAAGACCAGGGCAAAAGCATTCTGATTATTGGTGGTGCCGGCGGCGTAGGTTCCATTGCGATACAAATTGCCAAAAAGGTCTTAGGACTGAAGGTGATTACGACAGCCTCCAGACCTGAAACCATTGAATGGTGCCAAAATATGGGTGCCGATTATGTAGTGAATCATCATGATCTGGCAGAAGAAGTGAAAGAAGCAGGTTTTGAAACGGTAGATTTCATTGTAGATTTTGTGAATGTCAACCAATACTGGAATGATTTTGTACAGCTGATTAAACCTCAGGGACGGATTGGTTCTATAAGTGATCCCGGACAGCCTGTAGATCTTCGTCTGCTAAAAGGTAAAAGTGTCAGTTTTCATTGGGAACTGATGTTTACCCGGTCTACTTTTCAGACTGATGATATGGAGGAACAGCATAAAATTCTGGACAAAGTGGCTGAACTTATTGATAACGGCACTTTACAAACTACTCTGGGTAAGATGTATACAGGTTTTACGGCAGATCATCTGAAAGCAGCCCATGAACTTCAGGAAAGCGGAAAAGCAATAGGCAAAACAGTGATTAAATTTTAATTGAAAATTTCCATTTCCACATTTATGAACAGGGGCCTGCAATCTATTTGAATGCAGGCATCCTATTTTTCAATACCACTTTAGAATAAACATTTCTCAAGTAAAATCATTTAACATAACATTAATCAATTTTAAATCAACACATTAAATCAAAATTTATCACTCTTGTTTGAAATTTATTATTATATTTGAGTGACTAAAATCTATTACTATGAAAAATTTAAAATTAACTATCCCGGGAGCGGAAACTTTGGACCGATCAAAACTGAAAAATATCACCGGAGGTGTTTCTGCCGGTCCTTGTGGCAGCTGGGAAAATGCTGAGTTCTCCACATGTTTCAACTGCTGTCTCGGATTCTACCAAGCCCAAACTGATTTACCGCTAGGCCCTGGTCCGTACGATGTTTGTAATGCAACTTGCGGTGGAACTCCTGTAGTGATTCATCCTTAAAAGCAATAAACCAGAGATTTTTTTATACTATTACCATCATACTTTAATAAAAGTACAGAAAATGAGGCTGTCTCAAAAGTGAGGCAGCCTCATTTGAATTTCATAGGATGATGCGATATTTGACCTGAGTTCGGAATAAGAAATTAAGATTAAAAGAAGGAAGATGGAGGATGGAAGCTACTATTGGACGGTAAGTATTTAACAATTTCTTTATACTTATTGAAGTGGTTTTAAAAATATTAATAAAAACACACCCGCATTTCTATATTTGGACTTCAATAACTTCCCTCTTCGAGCTTCTGACTTCCTTACATCATTATCCCGAACTCTCAGGTTATTTACAACAGTCGATTATAATCCGCTCTTCAGTACTTTCAGCATTTCCGTCTGCTGGATAACGTCGTTTCTACTGTTGATCAGGTTATAATTAGCCTGCAGCCAGTTGTTTCTCACCACAAAGAAAGTATACGCATCCATCAGACCTTCTTTATATTTTTCTTCTGATTTCTGAAAAGACAGTTTCTGATTTTCAAAATTAGCCTCTAAAAGAGTATATTTTTCCTGAGCATTTATATATTGTGCTTTTATGGAATTGATGCTTTGGGTAAGATTGTTGACGATCAATTCTTTATCATACGCAGAATTGATCACATTCAATTTGGCAACTTCCACATTGTTTTTGACCTGAAATTTATTAAAAATCGGAATACTAAGTCCAAAAGACACCGATTGATTTTTGTTTTGACTCAACTGATCTGAAAAACTGGTGGTGGAAGCATTATTATTTAAAGATTTATTATAAAAAGTAGACCAACTATAACTTCCGTTCAGGGTTGGTAAATAAGCTGCCCTTGCGAGCTCTACCGTTTTTTCCTGAGCTTTGATCTCCGCAAGAACAGTCTGGTATGCCGGATTATTTTCCAGTAACCTTTTGGTAAAATCAGGCTGATTGAAATCATCTTCCGCTAAAGCCTCCTCATCAGTAGCCACAAAATCTATAGAATCCTGAGGAATGGCTAAAGCGTTAAGAAGATTTATTTTAGCCAGATCACGTTGATTTTTTGCGCTTACCCATTGCTCCTGCAACGTCCCCAGGTTGGCTTTTATGTCATAAATATCGCTTTTTGAGCGGCTTCCTATTTCGACTTCTTTTTCAGTCCGCTTGATTTGCTCTTCAATCCCTGAAATCTGAGTTTCCAGAACATCGAGCCAGCTTTTGCTGTTTTGGTAGATGAAAAAGGTTTGAATGACATTCAGCTTCACTTCATTCTGAGCCTTTTTAAGCCTGTAGGAGCTGGTTTCCTTGTTGAGTTTTGACAGGGAAATATTCACATAATTCCGCCAGTTGAAAAGCTCAATATCAGCCTGAGCCTTCAGCTGGTCGTATTGTGTATTCAGCACTTCTCTCTGGTTACTGGACTGATTAATTGACGATCCAAAACTATAGCTATGATCAATGCCAGCCTCTACAGAAGGCAATAACATTCCTTTTGAGGCAGCTATCTGATGATCATTTTTCTTTATATTCACTGTTGCCTGTTTAACCAGCGGATGATTGGCGGCAGCATAATCCAGACATTGCTGAAGATTCCACGATTGCTGTGCAGGAAATAGCCCCACAAAAAATAGGAAGATTAGATTTTTCATGTGTAAGATGAATTTAAATTGAGTCCGGAATAGGCTTCTGGCTTTATAATATCGTTAAAAGCAAAATATCTTATCCGAACTCAGTGTATTGTAAAGGGAAGTGAATATTATTCGTATTTAAGATACTTCACAAGACTTACTTTTGTTGCTTTATAGGCTTTGATGCTCACCACAGCAAATGTTAGAACAAGCAGCGTAAGAAGACTGATAATAAATGGCCAAACCGGCATATCTATTCTGTAAGCAAAGTCTTTCAGCCATTCGCTCATCAGATAATAACTGATCGGAACGCTGATAATAACCGCTGTTAAAGTAATCCAAAGGAATTGTTTTGTCAATCCCATGATTAAAATTCCGTCTGAAGCTCCTAAAGTTTTTTTAATAGCCACATCTTTCAGTTTCTGTTCAATCATTAATGAAGAAAGGGCAAATAAGCCTAACAACGCCACCATCAAAACCATCGCATTCAGAATGGTGAAAAGAGTTTGCTGTTTTTGGTATTTTTCAAAAGTTTTGGCAAATTTCTGATCCACAAAAAAGTAATCCATAGGATATCCCGGTTCTACTGATCCTGACCAGTATTTCTTAATTCTTTGTACAGTTCCGTCGATATCATCCGGTTTTATTTTAATCTGAATGTTATAAATATTCATTCTTTTCCAGCCTGTTTCCTTATAATGAAAAAACACAATGGGTTCTATCTTCGATCTCAAACTTCTGATATTGAAATCTTTCACGATGCCTACAATATGATATTTTATGCTGTCGAATCCCGGACGGATCTCATTCTTTAAAGCTTCGTCATCTTTCCAGCCGAATTTCTTCACAAAAGCCTCGTTGACTAAGGCATTGTTGATGGTGTCAGAACTAAGATTCGGATCCAGCCAGCGTCCTTTTTTCAGTTTTACATTCATAAACTGCAGATAATTGTAATCCATAGATCCGTGTTGAGCCTGAATACTTTGGTCCATAAAATCAACATTGGAACTGCTGGATCTATTACTTCCCGGAACAATTTCTCCATAAGAAATTTCAGCTACTCCCTGTATCTTGCTCATTTCGGTTCTTAATCTTTCGTATTTCAGCCAGGGTTTTGGATTAGGGTCATTGAAGTTGATAATCAAAATCTGCTTCCCGTTGTAGCCGAGATCTTTGTTCATCATGTGTTTCACCTGCTGATTCACGATCAATCCGCCAATAATAAAGAAAGATGAGATGATAAGCTGTAACGTCAGAATTCCGTTTCTCAGCCAGATTCCGTGTTTGCTTCTTGCGAAATTTCCTTTCAGGGTTTCTATGGCTTTGAAGTTGGACAGATAGATGGCCGGAATCAATCCGGAGATCAATGTTACCATAATGACCATGACAAAGGAATAAAAGTAGATATGCCAGTCATTCATCTTCATTTCCTTATCAAAAAACTTGTTGAAGGCTGGTAAAAGAAGCTCTGTTAAAGCTAATGAAAGAAAATACGAAGCGATGCAAAGAACAAACGTTTCCAGTAAAAACTGAACAATAAGGTTGGTTCTCGTACTGCCAATAGCTTTTCTTACCCCGATTTCTTTAGCCCGCTGAGAGGCCTGTGCAGTCTTCAGATTGATGAAATTAATAGCTGATAAAACAACGATCAGGACAGAAAGGCTGAACAGGATCAAGATTGTTTTGAAATCAGGCGCTCCAAACCATGATGCCTTTGCGTGAAGTTTTACCTCATCAAGAGGCGTAAATAAGCTTCCTGTAGGGCCATAGAGATCCAGATACTGCTGAGGGGTCATGCCATTGGAATCCTTGTCCAGTTTGGCTCTGTATTCAAAAATTTCGGTTAAAAATTTCTGCTGTAAAGTGATAAGATCAGTCCCCTTTTTAAGCATAAAAAAGCATCCGTAATTGAAATTCCCCCAGTTCTTCTCATCATTTTTAATCTGCTCTACAGGATTGATAATGAATTCAGGTTTGATCTGGCTGTTTTCTTTCGGCAGCTCATAAACAGCAGTTACCACATAGTTTTTACCATCAAATTTCACACTTTCTCCGGCAGCATTGGTTGTCCCGAAAAGATTTTTAGCCGCAGTGGTAGACAATGCAATAACGCCTTCTCCTTTCAACGCATTTTTATAGGTTCCGGAAACCAGTTTAAAAGGAAAGAATTTGAAAAAACTTTCCGTAGCGGTCATTCCTTCCTGCTGATAGACTGTTTTGTTTTTGGTCGTCATTTTAAGCCCTATTCCTGAACCATTGAACAGGACATAATCCTCGACGCCCGGAATGACGTCTTTGGCACGTCTTGCCATAGGAACAGATATGTTATTCCCGTAAGAATTATCTTTCTTGTAATGACTTTGGAAATAGAAGATCTTATCTTTTTCAGGATTCCATTTTTCGAATGACTCTTCATCATTCCAATGCAGCAGAATCAGCATGAATCCCGTAAGACCAACCGTAAGACCAAATAAATTGATTGCAGTAGACAGCCAGTTCTTTTTATAATTGATAAAAGCAATTTTAAGCCAGTTATTAAGCATGATCGTATAATTTTGTAAGTAATGAAGGTATATTTCCGGGAAGATTCAGGTCTAAAACACACCTGCCATCCGGGAAAGTGAGTTCCACGGTTATTAGTTTTTTACAATATAATGAGTTAAAGAATGTTCCGGTTATTGGAGCTCCTGCGCATCCGCCTTTTCAAAGACATCCCTTCTTTGGGAAGCATGTTCTTCATTGAATATTTCACCATCCTTCATATTCACAATTCTGGAAGCAAATCCTGCATCGTAAGAAGAGTGCGTTACCATTACAATGGTGGAGCCTTCTCTGTGAAGCTCTGCCAGAAGATTCATCACCTCATTTCCGTTGGAACTGTCAAGGTTTCCGGTAGGTTCATCGGCAAGAATCAACTGGGGTTTTGTCACCAGAGCTCTTGCAACGGCCGCCCTCTGCTGCTGACCTCCCGAAAGCTGCTGTGGATAATGCCTGGCACGGTGTCCGATATTGATTTGCTCCATGATTTCCTCTACCCTTCTTTTTCTTTCAGATGAGGAAACACCGTTATAAATTAATGGGAGTTCTATATTTTCATACACTGTAAGGTCATCTATCAGATTAAAATTCTGGAAAATGAAGCCTATATTTTTCTTCCGGATAGCCGATTTCTTTTTTTCTCCTGCTTTTACCGTTTCCACTTCCGCAAATTTGTAAGATCCTGCAGAAGCATCATCCAGCAGACCCAGAATATTAAGAAATGTAGATTTCCCGCAACCTGAAGGCCCCATTATGGCTACAAACTCCCCTTCTTTGATATGAAGGCTGATGTTATTCAAAGCATTGGTCTGTACATCTTCAGTTTTATAGATTTTAGAAAGATTCTGAACGTTGATCATTGTAATTCTTATTTAAATGTGAAGGTTAATTATTTTTATTTTTTAATCTCAAGAATTTCGTATTTTTTAATATCTGAATAGTCAGATGTAATCACTGTTTCCCCGCTTTTCAGTCCTGAAACTACTTCGTAAAATAAAGGATTTTCGCGCCCTAAAACAACGTTTCTTTTTTCTGCTTTGTTTCCTTTTACCACGAAGATCCATTTTCCGTTGGTATCTTTATAGAAGTTCCCTTTTGGAATCATTACACTCTGGGTATCAGCAGAAAGTTTAAGCTTTACACCAAAGGTCATCCCTATTTTCAGGTTTTGTGGTTTTACATCTGTAAAGTTAAGTTCTACAGAAAACTGTCCGTCTTTTACTTCCGGTAAAATTTTAGTGATGATCACCTGGTAAGATTTACCGTCGTTATCCAGACTTCCTTTGATTCCGTTTTGAAGCTTATTGATGTAGTATTCATCTACTTTGGCCACTAATTTATAACCGTCCATCAAATCAATTTTACCAATACTCTGGCCCGTTGTCAGGTTTTCACCTATCGAAACATTAAATGAGGACAGCCTTCCTGAAGCAGGAGCCATGATGAGGAAATTATTTTTATTGGAGTGCAGAATCTGACGGCTTTTCTCCATTTGAGCAATAGAAGAATTAATGGCAGCCATTTGTGAGTTTCTGGATTTTTTTTCGTTAAAAGCTCCCTTTTCTACGATTGATTTTCTTTGTTTCTGGTAATTCAGGTTCTGCAGGCTGATGTCATAATCTGTCTTTTTGCCGATCTCAGCCTCATAAAGACGTTTCTGCAGATTGAACGACTGTAAAGCCGTATTATAATCATTCTGGGACTGCAACAGTTCCTTGTCCTGAACGAATTCCTGATTTTTAAGTTCAAGAAGCGTACTTCTCATCTGGCTGATCTGCTGCATGATTCCCGTTTCCTGATTCAGATAATTAAATTCTGTATTCGGATTGTAGACTCTTGCAATAGGTTCTCCTTTCGTGAGGATTTGCCCGTCTTCTGCAAACTTTTCCTTTATGGCACCACCTTCCAGAACATTCACCAGGGATGAGTTTAAAGATTGGGTCTGTGCTGTGAGCATCAGCATGTCTTCAAATTTTCCACGGGTGACTTCTTCTGTCTGAATGTCTTCCGCTGAAATATTATACGTCTTTTTCTGTTTCATGAAATACAGACTGAACAGTGATCCTGCCACTATAATGATCAATCCGATTAAAACAATTTTCAATGTAGATTTCTTTTTTACTATTTTCGTATCCATAATTAAGATAACTCGTTTGCTTACAATTAATTACACAATCCAAATGCCAGTAAATTATAAATCTGTAAGTGACTGACAGTCTGAAATAAAGCTTGAAAGCCATTGGTTAAAACTGTTCATTATCGGACACTTTTTGTTCGAAAATGAACACTTAAGCTTTAAATTTGTGTAATGAGTTCTCTGTTCAATTAATTTTTTTAATGATATGCGTAAAAAAGAAGCCCATATATTGATTGTTGATGATGATGAAGATATTTTATTTTCTGCGAGAGTCTGGCTGAAGAAATTTTTCTCGGAAGTAAGCTGTCTCAGCCAGCCCGCAAAAGTTCTGAAATTTATCGTTGAACATCAGATCGATGCGGTTGTTCTGGATATGAATTTCCGGAAAGGATTTGAAAGCGGTCAGGATGGCCTGTACTGGATGAATGAGATCAAAACCCTTGAACCACAGCTTCCTGTCATTCTGATGACGGCTTACGGTGAAGTGGAATTAGCGATTGAAGGTTTAAAAAAAGGAGCATCGGATTTTATCCTCAAACCATGGAATAACGAAAAACTATATGCCTCTGTGAATCTCGCGGTAGATCTTTCACGGAAGAATAAAAAGCTGAGCCAATGGGAAAATATCAATCAAAAGAGCAATCAGTATCAGCTGGAGAGTCATTCACCTAAAATGCAGGAAATTCTTGAACAGATAAAAAAAGTTTCTCCTACTGACGCCAACGTCCTTCTTCTGGGTGAAAACGGAACGGGAAAATATGTTTTGGCAGAATCTATTCATGAGCAGTCCGACAGAAAGAATGAGCCTTTTGTACATATTGATTTGGGAAGTATTTCTGAGAATCTTTTTGAAGCGGAATTATTCGGATATAAAAAAGGAGCTTTTACAGACGCTCACCAGGATTATGCGGGAAAAATAGAAAACACTCAGAACGGAACCGTTTTTCTGGACGAAATTGGCAACCTTCCTCTTCAGCTCCAGACCAAACTGCTTAGTCTGATTCAAAACAGAAAACTCTCCAGAATCGGTGAAACAAAGGAAAGAATGCTGGATGTCCGTTTTATATTCGCGACCAATGAGAACCTGAAAAAAGCAGTAGCGGAGAACCGTTTCCGGCAGGATTTATACTACAGAATCAATACGGTGGAAGTGAACATTCCCGCTTTGAGGGAAAGACAGGAAGACATCACTCTTCTGGCTACCTATTTCCTGGACCGGTATAAGCAGAAATACCATAAGCCGAATTTAGAATTATCCGAAAATTTAGTATCCCAGTTAAAAAACTATCCATGGCCCGGAAATATCCGTGAACTGGACCACTGCATAGAACGGAGTGTGATTTTATCCAATGATAAAATTCTTCAGCTGCTGATGCCTCAACTGGAAGAACAGGAAAGCACAATCACTAACCTGAATATTGAAGACATGGAAGAAGTACTCATCAAAAAAGCACTAAAAAAGCATCAGGGCAACATATCTTTGGCGGCAGAAGATCTGGGACTCTCACGAGCAGCTTTGTACAGAAGAATGGAAAAGTTCGGATTATAATTGAATCTATAAATACATTTCAATGAGTAAAAATAATTACATCTGGCTGATTTATATTTTATTGGCCATCGTCTGCGGAATACTGGGCTATCATTTTTTCCTGTTGGAAAAATGGATCAATGTGCTTCTTTTTTCTGCATTGATGCTGATTTTAGTCATTTTAGCCAATTCCTCATTTTTATCTCAAATAACAAAAGCAGAGAAAATTATTCAATCCATCATCAAAAAGGATTTTTCCCTATTTCCAAAAGAAAAAGGTTCAGAGCTCATGAACAGCAGTGTGCAGCTCTACTACCAGAGCAAAAATGAACATCTTTCTCTGTCTTCCTATAAGCTGCTGTATGAAAGTATTTTAGATCAAATAGATACCGGTCTGATGATTTTATCAGAAACCGATAAGGAATGGAAGGTGTTTTACGTGAATCCTACCTTCCTGAATATTCTTGAAATTCCAAAATACAATTCATGGAAGCTCTATGCCACTAAAATTCCTGAGTTTTATAAAATTATTGAGGAGACCAACTATGAAAGCTGGCAGGAATTTCTTGATATTTCTATCCGCCAGAATGCGAAACAGTCTTTTTCCATGAGAACAAAGCAGGTGAAAAATGTTCAGCACAGTTTTTTCATCATTACTTTGGAATCTGTTCAGAAAATCATTGAACAGAAAGAAAAACTGGCCTGGAACAACCTTATGAAAGTGATTTCTCATGAGCTTTTAAATACATTAACTCCGGTGAACAGTCTTATCCAAAATCTGGAATATATCAGTAATCAGGATATGGTGAATAAAGATGATCAGGAAGAAATGAAAGAAAGCCTGATGATTATCACTTCGAAATCAAAGCAGCTCCTCAATTTCGTTGACAATTACCGCCAGGTGGCCGAGCTTCCCAAACCGATCCTTAAAAATGTATCGCTGAAAACAATTACAGAATCTGCAGTCGATTTCTTAAAACATGAATTTGAAAAGAACCATATTCAGGTGGTTTTAAATTTAGAAGAACATTTTGTTTCCGCTGATGTAAAAATGATTGAACGATGCATTATCAATCTTTATCTCAACGCTATATTTGCGGTTTCAGAAAAGGAAGAAAAGATCATTACAACAGCTATAAGGTCTCAAAACAACAGGGTTATTTTAACGTTAACGGACAATGGTTCGGGTATTACCAATGAGATTAAAAATAAAATATTCCTTCCGTTTTTTACCACAAGAAACGGCGGCTCCGGAATTGGTTTAACCCTTTCCAAAAGTATTATGGAAGCCCACCGTGGCTACCTCATCTATCATGCACAGGAAGAAGGAAGCTCTTTTGAAATGTGGTTTTTACAATAGAAAAAACTCGTATTTTTTTTAATTTCGCGCAGATTAATCGGATGATGAAGATTTTCAATTTTGTTAATCTGCTCTATCTGTGTCATCTGCGAGAGCAATTATTTTTTGTTTACTCGCAACTATTGCTCCTGATCCGTTAAAATCTACAAAACTGAGTATGGATTGTGCAGAGGAGATAAAGTTCTTTTTAACGCAAAGAAAATTATTATGCTGCTTACAAAGAGAAGCTAAGATGGAATCAACGATGTTGATTCTGATGAAGGAAATGCATATGTAATGATTAAAAAATTACCTGCTTATAACGACAATCTTTTATACGAAAAGAGGCTGCCCATCACAAGCAGCCTCATTTTTTCTGTACAATCACCAAAAACTATTTACTTCTTTATAATAATTTGTGTTTTTTTAAGGTCTGTCTTCAAGAAGCCTAGCCCAAGGTTATTCATACACTTATATTTATTTCATCACTTAGGTTTTCAATAATTATAGTTTTATTATTTTCACACCCATAATTATTGTGGAGTCATCCGCAGAAAATTAAGAAAGCCTAAAAGCATTCTTAATTCATCTGCTCTTTTTTTCATTTGTTGTTTTTGTTGGTACAAAGTAACAACATTCCATGATAAAAATATTTACGAAAGGCATCGATATATATCGATAAAAGCATAGATGTTTATCGGCGAAATAGCTTGAATAAAGAATAAATGAAGTTCAGGTTTTAAAAATCCTATATTTTATGGTGGGTTTTGATCAGGTCAATCAGCTCAACAAGATTTTCTATTTTTAATTTTTCAAATATATTTTTCTTGATCGTACTAACTGTATTTTGTTTGATATTCAAGTGATTAGATATTTCCAGATTTCCATAACCATCGGCATACATTTCTGCGATCTGCAATTCCCTGTTGGTTAAGCGACTCAATGGATTAATGAGATTCGGATTGTGAACGTACTGTATCAATAAATTCCGGGAAAGATCAGAAAAATATTCTCCTTTGTGAACAATATCTGAAATAGCCTGTCTTATTTCATCTTCATCACTCAATTTACTTACATATCCGTTGGCTCCCGCTTTTATAAATTTCAGAACATGCAGATCTTCTTCAAGACCTGAAAAAATGAGAATTTTAATATCCGGATTGGCGTTTTTCATCTGCGATAAGATATGCAGACTGTTTCCGTCCGGAAAATGGGCATCAATCACAGCAATCTCTATTCCTTTGGATGTTATCAGCTCTACAATCTGCAGCAAGGAGGAAGTGTGGTGTATTGTAGCATTGGGAACAATTTCATCAATAAGAATGGCCATTCCCTGACGTACAATGCTGTGATCATCCGCTAAAAGAAATACAATTTCCTTGTTTTCAACAGGCATTTCCATTATTTATTCATATTTAAATTGATACTGAATGTTACTTTTGTTCCTTTATGCAGCTTACTTGAAACGGAGATGTCTCCATCGAAGAGTTCTATTATTTCCTTACATAAGCTCAGTCCTAATCCCGCTCCAAAATTATTAATTTCATCTGAAATCATTCCCTGATAGTAAGGTTCAAAAATTTTCGCCAGATCAGATTCGGAAATTCCTACTCCAGTATCTCCTACCGTAGTCATCAGGGAGACTGTATTTTCGTTGACCATTTCCGTGGCCATAGTAAGTTCAATCTGTCCGTTTTCTGTAAATTTATTGGCATTTCCCAGAATATTCATGAAAATCTGGTTCATTTTTATGTTGTCTGAATTGACGATAAGGTCTGCAGGTATTCTGTCTGTTACTATAAATTTATTATTTCTGGTTTCTATATAAGGCGTAATAGCTGTGGTAATAGAATTAATTTCATCTTTAAGATTAAAAACCGTACTAATCAGTTTTTTTGGAGCTTCCTGGTTCTTAGTATATTCCAAAATCTGATTAGACTGGATCAAAAGGGTACTGTTGGTAAATTTTATTGACTTCAAATAATCTTTCGTGGTCTCATCTTTTGTTGTTCTATTGATCTTGTCGATAAAAATATTAATAATCTTTAACGGAGACATCAGCTCATGGCTCAGCATTCCCAAAATTCTGTTTTTGAAAGTGAGACTTTTCTTAATCTCTTCGTTGGCCGCATTCAGTTTCTTTTCGTAGATAAACGCCATTCTTGTGAGATACATGATCAGGATGGAAACAATGAACATTAAGATCATTAATCCGAGCACCAGAGAGGTTCTGATTTCACTGTTATCTGAAACCTGTTTGTTGTATTCTTTCTCTAGCTGTGCTTTAAAATCCCTAATGGCACTTTCATAAACATTGATAAGTCCGTTACTGTAAACCAGTAGTTTATTGAAATTATTGTAAAAATAGGTATTATCCTTCTGGCTCTTTACGGCGTTCTGCTGTACTTTCTTAATCTCGGCTGTATAATGTTTGTCCATAGACTTTATGGTACTATCCATTTCGGATTTTACATGGGCAAGATCAAGCGTTTTATTATTGGTCAGCGTGATGACCGTATTTTCTTTCTGAACTTCTACTTTTCCGGATATGGCATCTTTTAAACGTCCCATGAAACCTTTCTTTTTGATGGTATCAGAATAGGTATGGGTCTCAATCGTCATATTTTCGAAATTATTCTTGTACTTTTTCAGCTCATACGGTTTATCTTCAATTCTTGCAGGAGGGTTCAGAGAAGATTGGTAGGCAGAATCCAGCATCGTTTTCATCCTTGCTTTTCCCAGCGTATCTTTTTTCTGCTGGGCAAGACTTGTTTTCACTCTGGGCCGTATGCCTTTGTATTCATCTATTTTGTCGAAATTACTTTTCAGTTTTCCGAGTGATTTAAAATATAATTTCAGATCATCACCATCCTGGCTGACCATATATTTCTGAAGATAGTTTTGGGCATCCAGAAAATCTTTTCTGGAATTATCCGTTAAACCACCCAAAGCTCTGCTTTCCTCTAATTGTTTTTTGATGAAATTCAGTTTCTTCTCATTCACGAATTCATTGTAAAAGAATACGGCTATAATAACCTGTATCAATAGAATACATAGAATTAGTGAGTAATGAACAATCTTTCTCAATTTAAAATTTAAGAATTTATATTTCATATCTGTGATGTCAGCTAGGTTAACTCTCTGATTATTTAATTCTTCCGGTATTAGTTTTAATTGATATCATAACATTACTTAAAACTTAGCAATGAGTGTATATCATTCAATTAGCAAAGTTAAAGTAATTTTTGTCTTTATGGTAATAGTAAATCACTGATAAACACAAGAATTTAATTAAATTTTGCTTTAAAACGCTTAATAAACTTCAGAATTTCACACAGGTAAATCTATTTTTAAATCATTTACAAAATAAAAGGGGCAAAATTTCGTGATGCTACGAATCATTATCAGGTTAAATTTTTTATGGAAAAGAAAAATATATGTCTGTTTTCTGTATTTAAATTCCCTATGAATAAACTATAGAATTGTTCAAACCACTTTACTGGGTCGCAAATCCTTTAAGGAACTGTTTGTCTCTCATGGTATCTTTAAGCCTGAAAATATCGCTGTGCTTCTTTACACTGTCTAAATCAATACGCATTTTAGAAACCGATTTTTCGCTAAGAATTCTTGTCAGATTATATTTTCCGGTCGGTATCAATGTGATGATACGGTCTTTTCCGTCACTATTCATAAGCACAACCTGCTTATGAAGCTGCTTTACGGCAAGAACTTCATGGCCTTTAAAAGGGTTGTTCAGTATGGCAGTGGCTGTATTAAGTATAGATGCTCTTGAATAATTTACAGCATGATCGCTATCCGTCTTACTATTTAATATATTGATCATAGTAAATTTTACAGGAAGCTTATTTTCATTAACATACTTTTTAAGAGCTGTATAGATTTCCTGAGTGGTAGATGTTCCTGAATTCTCAAAAAAACCACCATCTGTCAAACGACCTACCCCATGAAGGAAACTGTAAGCATTAATGAGCGGAAACGACTGGCTGGCATTTACACAGGCAGACATGGGGATCTCCTTGTTCGCAGACCAGTCGCATTTACGGTAAATCCCGTAGGCATCCTCATAAAGGGTGAAAAGAGCATAGTCATTACTTATCCCGTTATTCACAATGTCTATGGGAGCATTCAGCTGCACAGGACTAAAAACTGCTTTCTTACCATTCTCAACAATAGCTGAATTGAGAAAAAACAACGGAATGTTGTATTTACTTTTCTTCCGGTTGTAGTAATACATATAATCTCTGGAAAAAAAGTACTTTACAGAATCCTTAGCAGACCATACTTTTACTTTTTTATGGGCCTCTAAAAATGCCTTTTGTTCTTCCATCTGAAAATAGAAATTCCTGTCACGCTCTTGCATTCCAAACAGACCGGCTATGGTTTCAAAAAAATCACCAATGAGTAAACCATATAAAGCTCCACTGAGATAATTTCTTGTATAAATGTTCCTTGCAACATCCCGTTTGGCTTTTTCAGAGAGCCTGTAATGCTCTTTGGAAGCCAGAAACATCTGAGCTCCGGAACTTGACCCTGATACCGTGGATATAGAATAGAGGTTTTTATAGAAGTCCTTTCTATGGCTGTCCAGTTCAAACATATTGGACATAAACCAGTAAGCAGCTCTGGAACCGCCACCCTGCCCTGACACCAAAAATACTTCAAGTTCACCTGTTTTTGGATCTGGTCCGCGTCTCTTGTACCATTCTGAAAAATGGTTGTAAAGGTTTTCTCTTACAAAATATTCATTCTGGTCTTTTACCGGATTTTGAGTAATCGTATGAGGATTCGTACTGCTGAAAAGCAAAATAATCCACAACAGGGCAAAAGAAACAACTACTCCTTTATACACCCTGAACCTAAACCGATTATCAGAAAAACCTTTAATCATTAAATTCGCAAGCAACATCTGAGATGTTATAAAAAGTTCAATAATGAGAATGTAGAAACTCATTATCATTGTACCTATGGTTATGGGTGAAACCGTATTCAGCGTTCCATTTATTTGCTTCGTGAAGTAAAAAATCATTACTCCAACAGAAATAAGCAGCAGTAAGCCGTGCATGCAAAAGGTTTTATCATGAATCATTTTCATTTTGCGGGGATCACCATCGGGAAAATCCTCTGAGTTTTCTTTTACCAGGAAAAATATATAGGCAAGCAAAACTCCTGTTATATTAGCAAATACAATAAGAGAAGTATAATACCCTTTTACACCTAACTGAAGAATTCCGTATTCAAAAACCAGTATAAGCACGAGACATATAATTTCCCAAAATTTCTTAAGCTGAAGAAAAGTCGTATCAAAAGATTTCGTTAAAATCTTGCTATAATAATCCAGAAGTTTTATAACAACAGCAAGGGCCAGAATTGTAATTATCATAGTTTTCTTTCCATAATAAACATTCACTAACGAAATAATGAAAATTATCCACGGAAGTACGGCGATATAGCGGACAGGAACCTGAAGTATTTTCCTCATCTGGTTAGACTTTGGTTTGGCATTGTACAAATCCAGCAGTTTGTCCAATATAGGAAGAACCCTGTCAGATGGCACTCTGGTAAATGCTTTGAATATATAAATAGACAATGTAGGTATGCACCAGATGCTTAAGCCCAAGAAAAGAAAGGAAGCAATAACAAAAAAGTTCCGGCTTTCCATCATGTCACGGGATGTAAGATCCAGAATAATTTCCTCACCCGCTCCGAATTTGTAGAGCAGAACAGGAAAAAGAACTGCCAGAAATATAAAAAGACCGTTGTCCTTAATAGTATCTAAAAGTCCTTCAAGATAATCAAAAAGTTTTTCCATGGTGTTTTTATTAGTTTTAGTTATCCCTATAAAATTAGTAAAAACATAATCCTGTAAAAATCACCCTTTTGTGTTATTTTTCTTGAATCACATAAAACTTTTGCTTAGGTTGTTTTGAAAAACAGCTTTATTATTCAACTATATTCTCTTTTCATATCACAATCATTAGTTTTTTCTATTTTTCACGATCCTATTATTTCCCTAACTTGTATCCTCAAACAGCTAAAAAAAATACAGAATACCTTCAGATTATTTTCAACTGGGCTAAAAAACGGTCATAACTGTTTAATGGATTTAAGTTGCACAACATATTTCAGGTATTTTATACGTAAATAACAGTAAAAAAAGCTTCATCGTTTTATGAAGAACAAAGATTTTAATCATCAAAAAGGCTTTACATTCAGCAAACATATTCCGGAAGACATTTCCCATTTCGACCGGGTCTTTGATGTATTCAAGGATCTGCTTACCCATACTTCCGGCAATATAGAGGAAGCCTTTGAGTGGCTCGACATCCTTGACAAGGAATATGATATTTTCACCGACGAATATTCTCTTCAGGATTTTGAAGAAGATTTAAAAAAGAGAGGTTACATTAAGGAAGAAAAAGATTCCGAAGACGGCAATTCAGGAACCGGAAAAGGTAAAAATATACTGACTCCGAAACTCGAAGCTGCTTTGCGGGAATATGCCCTGGATCAGATTTTCGGGAAACTTAAAAAAAGTGGCGCAGGCAATCACCGTACCCGCAAAACAGGTATCGGGGACGAACGCGATGGCGAAAACCGTTCTTTTCAATACGGCGACGATTTATCCGCGGTTAATATGACCGAAAGCCTAAAAAATGCACAGATCAATAACGGAATTTCAGACTTACGCCTTACGGAAGACGACCTCATTGTAGAGGAAACCAAACATAAGGCGCAGATGAGTACGGTTCTGATGATTGATATCAGCCATTCTATGATTTTATATGGGGAAGACCGCATCACACCCGCTAAAAAAGTAGCCATGGCTTTGGTGGAATTAATCAACCGGAAATATCCCAAAGATTCTATTGATATTATTGTTTTCGGAAATGAAGCGTGGCCCATTAAAATCAAAGATCTCCCTTATTTAAAAGTAGGTCCTTACCATACGAATACGGTAGCGGGATTGGAACTTGCCATGGATATTCTTCGCAGAAAAAGAAATACCAATAAACAAATTTTCATGATCACCGATGGAAAACCAAGCTGCATCCGGTTACCCAACGGAGAATTTTATATGAACAGCTATGGCCTGGATGAAATGATTGTTTCCCAATGCCTCAACAGAGCCGCACAGGCCAGAAAATTAAAAATTCCAATCACGACCTTTATGATTGCTCAGGATCCTTATCTGCGACAATTTGTAAAGGAATTTACAGCCCAGAATAAAGGAAAAGCCTTTTTAACAGGACTTTCAGGTCTGGGGCAAATGATTTTTGAGGATTATGAGAAGAACAGGATAAAGAGGATTTAGATGACAGATGTCAGATTACAGACTTCAAACTTCAAACTTTAGATTTATACAATTGTGAGCTGGGATTAAAATAGCTCATTTCAGATAATTATTATTACTTTAAGAACAATGAAAAACGATACTACATTCGGAGAATTAAAAAAATCCGGTTATACAGATAAAACAATCAGTCAGGAAATTCAAGCCAATCTAATAGCCAGGATTAAAGCTAAAGAACCTGTATTTGAGGGACTTTGGGGCTATGAAGATTCTGTAATTCCCCAACTGAAAAAGGCGATTCTTGCAGGCCATCATATCAATCTTTTAGGCTTACGAGGCCAGGCGAAAACCAGAATTGCAAGAAGCATGGTGAGCCTTCTTGATGAGTACATGCCCGTTGTAAAAGGCTCCGAGATCAATGACAGCCCGTTTCAGCCTATCTCAAAATATGCCAGAGATCTCATTGCGGAACATGGTGATGACACTCCTGTTTCGTGGGTACACCGCTCCGACCGTTTCTACGAAAAACTGGCGACTCCCGATGTGAATGTTGCTGATTTAATTGGTGATATAGACCCCATCAAAGCGGCTACCTTAAAACTACCCTATTCTGATGAACGCGTTTTGCATTACGGAATGATTCCTCGGGCGAACAGATCCATATTCGTTCTGAACGAGCTTCCGGATCTTCAGGCAAGAATTCAGGTTTCTCTGTTTAATATTTTACAGGAAGGCGATATCCAGATCCGTGGTTTTCAACTGAGAATGCCTCTTGATATTCAGTTTGTTTTTACGGCCAATCCAGAAGATTATACCAACAGAGGAAGCATCGTAACGCCTTTAAAAGACAGAATCGGATCACAGATTTTCACACATTATCCAAAAACAATCGCACTTGCCCGACAGATTACGGAACAGGAGGCTATGATTTCCGCAGAGGATCAGTCACAGATACAGATTCCGGATATGGCTAAAGACCTTTTGGAAGAAGTTGCTTTTGCAGCCCGTGACAGTGAATATGTGGATGCAAAAAGTGGCGTCAGCGCACGTCTCACGATCAGTGCAATGGAAAATTTGGTAGCCGCGGCCAAATTGCGTTTAATTGAATCAGGTTCTGCGAAAACTACGGTGCGTCTGCTTGATTTCATGTCCATCATTCCATCCATCACAGGAAAAATTGAACTGGTGTATGAAGGCGAACAGGAAGGTGCAGATTATGTCGCCAGGATATTAATTGATCAGGCGGTGATGATTCAGTTTGAAAGCCTGTTTCCACGCATATCCAAACTTGAGAAGGAAGGAATAAAAACACCTTATACAGACCTGATCAAATGGTTCAACAAAAACCACCTTGAACTGAATTACAACGATACGGATGAGGAATTCTATGCTAAACTTAACAGCATTACTCCTTTAGTAACCGTGGTTGAGGAAAATGCTTCAGAATTAAGCCCGGAAGATCAGAACTTCTGCAAAGAGCTTGTTTTATGGGCATTAACGATCAGTAAAAAGCTGGATAAATCGGAGAACCAATCTGCTTATACATTCGATTCTGCGGGAATTGGCCAGTATTTACGTAACTAAAAAATTTCAAAAGGGATTCAGGAGTGAATTTCTTCAAATAGATACCAACAAAGGACTGTTCTCGTTGTGGACAGTCCTTTTTATGATGTGACCATGTTTTTACTATTTAACCTGAGTTCGGGCTAAGGAATAGTATTAAGTAATTGATTATTAAAATAATATTATTTACCGCAAGGATAAACAAGGATTCTTTACCTTTTTGAATAATTTTAAAGTCAGACAAAGCCACTTCGTTTATTAAAGTAATACAAAGAGAGGCATATCATCACAAAAAAACAATGTAAATTTGTGCTGCCCGGATTTTCCGGCTTACCTCCCATGAAAAAAACGACACTTTCTTTATTTGCATTTCTTCTGTATACTGTCTGTCAAGCCCAAAATTTTGACGTTGTCCCATTAGGAATATACGGCGGCGAACAGGAAGATAATCTATCTGCCTATTTAGTGGGTGCCCCAAAAGACAATGCTTTTATCTGCCTCGATGCCGGTACCGTCAATAGCGGAATACGAAAAGCCATTGAACTGAAAAGCCTTAACGGAACTGCTGAAAACGTTCTGCGGGATCAGATAAAAGGATATTTTATCTCGCATGGCCACCTGGATCATTTATCAGGGCTTATTATCAACTCTCCTGCCGACAGTAAAAAGAACATTTTTGTGATGTCACCTGTTCTTCAGATTTTGCAAAATCATTACTTTATCTCAGATACCTGGATTAATTTCGCCGATCAGGGCCAAAAACCAATACTCGGGAAGTACCATTATAACGAGCTTCAGGAAGGTATTGAAATCCCTGCTCCAAATACGCCGTTCTTTCTGACAGCTTATGAACTGAGCCATGTGAATCCGTACAAAAGCAGTGCAGCACTGGTTCGAAGAGGTGAACATTATTTACTCTATTTAGGTGATACGGGAGCTGATCGGATTGAGAAATCTGACCGACTCGATATTCTCTGGAAAAATATGGCTCCTCTCATTAAAAAGAAACAGTTGAATACCATACTCATTGAGGTTTCATTCCCAAACAGCCAGCCTGAAAATCTGTTATTTGGACATCTGACGCCCAATCTGCTGCGGGAAGAATTAGAAAAACTGAAAGAAAAAACAGGACAAAACAGCCTGGAAAACCTCAATATCGTAGTCACCCATAGAAAACCTACAGGAAATAATCCGGAGATTATAAAAAAAGAACTGCTGGAAAACAATCCTTTAAAAGTCAATTATATTTTCCCCGAACAAGGCGTGAAAATAAGTTTGCCATAGTTATTCATCAAGGTATTCCACGCTCATGCAGCATTTATTTCATCTAAAAGAAAATCTACAGGCAACTCACAATATCACAACATAAAATTGGATTAGTATAAAAATTTTCATAATAATTATATTTCACTTGATTAAAATTGATTAATTTAGGCCTACACTAAACCTAATTTTTATGAAAAATTTAAAAAAAATCAAGAGAGAGGAAATGAAATCCATTACAGGCGGTATTAACTGCCCGGGCGGCCAGATATGCCTGATCAACGGAAAATGGACATGTATGCCATACGACGGATGCGGCGGTGGAAACCAGCCTTAATTTTTAACCTAACTCAATAACTTTATTATGAAAAATTTTAAGAAAATTTCAAGAGATCAGTTGAAAAGTATCAATGGCGGAGCCTCCGGATGTTCCGAAGCATGCTGCCCGCCTCCGGGAATAAAAAGATGCCCCTGGGTGATTTGTGTAGCTCCATGTGATATACTAAGCTAAAAAAGCAATAATACTTACCAAACATTAAAATAAAAGAGGCTATCTCACTTTGAGACAGTCTCTTTTCACTATAAAACACATCAATATATCAGACTATTTTCAGAATCATTTCGGATCTTACCGGTCCTTTTTGAAAAGACCTGCCTTTAAGTTTGAACCCATCGAGCCTTCTGCTAATTGCAGATAATTGCGTTTACTCTGGTCCTTTTCGATTGTTACGGAGCCGGTGGTCTGTACATTTTTCATTTCCAGAAAGTCTGTTGATGTTGCATCACTTCCGCTTAACGGACCGCTTCCATATCCTGAAAGGTTGGTATAGTCTGCAAAAAGGCTGTCAGAAGCTCTATATTTCCGTGTACTTCCTTTTTCTCTTACCCATACGGTACTACTGTTGGCTATGACATTATGGTGAAAATCGAAAGACTCTCCATCAGTACTTTGCGTCGTCCAAACCCCACTGAAATAGCAGCCATACACAAGTGAATAACGCATCGCATTACGACTCCCGGTTCCTCCATCGGTTTTCCAAAAGACAACAGGGTTTTTACAATTGAAGAAAACACAATGATCGATGACCAAACCATATCCATTGGCAATAACCCCGACATGCAACGGCAATACATCTACATTTCCCGCAAACAGGCACTGCGTTACAAGCAGATCATCCAATGTTTTTCCATCACGCCATATGGGATAGGAACGGCGTAGATTATTGCCATCTACATAAGAATAGTCCGGGCTGCCACTGAATCGAAGCCCCTCAATCGTCACATGGCTTACTTCCGGCTGTATTCCTTTCGCTTCTTCTCCGCCCACACCCTGTACAAGCGGCACTGCCGTTACAACAACCGGCATTTTCTGGGGAGTCCAGTCTGCATCATCCGGCATAACCTCTGCACGAATGACAAGACGGTTTTTAAGGGTATATTTATCATTGGTGAAGACAACCGTCTGAGTTAACAGATGTACACCTTCTGAAAGGATAATGGTGGTTGCTCCCTCCTCTTTGTTTAAGTTTACCCGTTTTGCAGCCTCCATCATGGTCTTTAGCGGTTGAGACTTTATTCCGGAATTTCCGTCGTTGCCCGTCTGAGGATTAACGTATAGTTGCTCAGCCTGTATCAATAATAGGTTCATGATGAACAAGAGAAGACTAAGGATGTATTTTGTCATATTCTTTTTTTTGTAAAATTAGAATATGCCTATTGTACGAATATGGTCATTTTGCTTTTAGAATGATCATTTACATCTTCTTCCGATATTCCTGAGGAGTGGTCCCTGTACATTTTTTAAAGAAACGGTTAAAATTAGACGGATCTGAAAAACCCAGCTCGTAAGCAATCTCTTTTGCAGATCTGTTTTGATAAAGTAATTTCTTTATTTCCGAAATCAGTTTGTAATGAATCATTTGCTGGGCCGAAAATCCGCTAAACTGTCTGCAGATTTTATTAAGAAATCCCGAACTGATATTAAGCATCTGAGCATAATTTTCCACACTCCGGTCATCTACAAATTTCTTCTCCAGTAAAGCCCTGAACCTGTAAAAATCCGGATGGATATACGTATCTCTCCGAACATGGTAAACATTGGCATAATCCCGATTGAGTATGACCAGTAACTGGTACAAAAGTGACCTGATCAAATGATTGCTGTCATTCTGAAGATGTCTGAACTCTCCTTCTATTCCATGCAAGAGTTCCAGGCATCTGCCCAATGACTGATCAGATAGCTGCATATCGGTTGGGCGTGAATACTGATGGAAATACTGGAACCGGTACAGGAACAGTTCATCCGAAAAAAACAGATGAAGAAAGTCTTTTTCAAAAAACAGCGTATACCCTTTTACCTCTTTCTTTATGTCCCAGTGCCGGATTTGTCCCGGACTTGTAAAAATAACGGTTCCAGGCTTTATCAATGTCTTGTTTTCGCCTAATGTAAAGGTTCCTTCGCCCTCTTCAATGAAAATAATCTCATAAAAACTAAGTTGATGTAATGTACAATCCAACACATAATTCTTCAGTGTTTCGATACGCCCGATATCCAACAGCATTTCCGAACCATATTTATAGGGGAGAAAATGATATGTTTTAATTTTTGTGACTGATCCCATTTCCTGTTAGAATTTTTTCCCGTTACAAGGATGAGTTAAAAATACAAATTTTCTCTGTTGGTCATATTCTTACCACTTATACTCTTTCAGACTGACAAGACCGGAAGTATTCATTTGCTTTATCAGAGCCGGAGCAAAAGGTGCGGGTTCGCAATAGAGTTTTTCCAGGGCACCAAGTCCTGTCACATTAATCTTTCTTAAAGGATTTCCGTTAAGATCTGCTTCTTTTAGCCTGGAAAAACGTCTCAGATCCATTTCTGTTATCTGATTCCTGGAAAGATCCAGTTCTTTCAGCTCCGGAGATTCATCGGCTTTAAATTGCGTCAGCTCATTCCTGAAGAGCATTACTTTCTCCAGTTTAGGCTTTCTACTCAAATCAATTGACCGTAGCTTATTGACGTTGATCCGTATGTCTCTTAGCTGTACCATCCCGGAAAGATCTAAAGCAGACAGTTCGTTTTGGTCCATAAAGATCACTTCCAGGTTGGTACACCCTTTCAACTTGAGCTGTGTGAGCTTATTATTATTTCCATATAAGTATTTAAGGTTTTTCATCCCTTCAAAGTCAGCAGAGGTGAGCCTGTTATCAAGAAACGCAAGTTCCTCAAGACCTGTAAAGTTTTTAATTCCTACCAATGACGAAATATTGGCATTATTTACATGCAGTTTTTTAATTGGAGCGGCTTCCGATTTTTGGATATTTCCATCTCCGTTTGTATCAACACCCTGGTCAATAAGAGCTGCTTTAAAATTTTCATCCGGAAAACTGATGTTTTGAGCCTTTAAGGTAACAATACCGGAATACAGAAACAGATGGATGAGAAAAATATGAATGGGTTTCATTTGTTTTTGTTTTTAGTGATTAGTATAACATTCTGATTATTGAGCAATATTCACAGTAGTGATCTTATTATTTCCTGATACCTCAATGTAATCGCCAACCTCCTTTTCATAGGCCTGGGACTCATACCGGGTTTCTGTGGGAACATGGCCGCCGCCCATCTGTATTCCAAGCATGTTGTAATTGGCACTTACCGGCCCTGACTGAACCTTGTTTGCTCTAACTTTTTCCCACGTTACCAGGCTTACAATATAATATTTTCCCGGTTTCAGGTTGGTGAATACAAAATTCCCCTTGCTGTCTATCGTCTTTGTTTCAATACGGACCATAGCAGCTTCTTTTGTCATAGCTGCCTGTTTTTTCCTGCTGTTGTACTTCTTATTAAGCTCAATAAATTCGGTAAGATGAGGCGTTACAGGATATAATAAAACTGTACTCAGATAACCCGGGTAATTGACATAACCTCTTTTTTTCAAAGAAATAGTCCCTTCGATGCTGTTGTTTCCCTCATCAAGCATTTTATAGGCTTCTTCTTTGTTAAAAGCTGATGTAGGAAGAACATATTCCACATTTTTCTGTGCCTCCACCCCCAGGCAAAAACACAAAAGAAACACAAAAGAACAACAAGTTCTTGGTTTGAAAGAATGATTGATTTTTAACATGATATATTATTTTAGATATTGATGATTGTATATTTTATTTTGTTGAAAGATTTTAATTGATGGAGTTTTCAATCTTGTCGATAATGTTATTGGACAATTCGTTCAGCTTGCTCTGGGAATCTGCAGTTACTACATTCGTCACAATGAAAATTCCCACTTTTATGTCCGGGTAAAGAGCGATCCATGAGGAATGACCAAAGCTACCGCCATTATGATAGAGCATTTTCATTTTTTTATCGTAGTTATAGGTGTTCCAGGCATAAGCTCTTCCGTATTGTACGTTGCCAGCCAAACGGGTCATCGTTTGTTTCACCACCGGATCATTGCTTTCCAGATACATCTTTATGTAATTGAACATGGAAGCTGTTGAGGCTTTCATACCTCCTGAATATTTGTAGAACCCATTAATTAAAGGCATTTTAACTCCACTACTGTCTCTTCCTATTGATATATTCGAGTTCTTGTCATATTTTAACTCCGAGAAGGTTTGCTTTTCGCCTGAGCGGGAAAAAATATATTTCTGGAACAAGTCTTTGAATGATAAACCATAAACACGCTCTAAAATATAGCCAATCAATTGCGTTCCTACACTTGAATAATGGTAATTTTTGCCCGAATTGTCAATCAACTTGGTTTGTTTTAGCCTGGCGAAAAAATCGTCCGGAGTCAAATGTTCAAAACAAGCTATTTGTTGCTCTATTGTTGGTTTTCCATCATAACAGTTTAAAAACAAAGGAAGACCAGCTGTGTGAGTAATGAGATGTCTGAACGTGATGGGCCTGCCATCCGATAAAATAAAATTGGGATATGGCCCATCCAGATAGTTTCTCACGTCCTCATCAAGGTTGATTTTACCGTCGTGTACCGCCTGGGAAAGTAATAAGCCAGTATAGGTTTTAGTTAAGGATCCTATTTCATATATGGTATGACTATCTGGCTTTTTTCCGTTGGACAGTCTGCCATAATGAAACTCATAAGCTTTGCCTTTGATATAAAGTACTCCTGAAACAGCCTTATAGCCCGGCTCCCGCATCAATTTTTCCGTTTCTTCAGCAATAACCTTTTCTATTTGATCCTGAGCGTTCTCCGGTTTTGTTACCGGTTGAGATGATGTTCCTATGTACCAGCAAATGAGAAGTAACAGCAACAATCCCGATGTTAATACTCTGTTTTTTATTTTTTTCACCACAATTATTTTTTTGTAAATATATAAAAATAAAGTCAACTATATAGTTAACTTTATTTTCATTCACAAAATGTTCAAAAAATACTTCTTTGTAGCCTTCAACCGATCTATCAGGAAATTGTATCTTACTGCCTCTGAATACAATGAAATAGAAACCCCTGACAAGTAGTTTCTAAAACTATTCCGGTAAGAATTAAGTGTCAGAGATACTGTTACAACTTCCCTGAATTCGGTTACTCCCGTTAAAAGGTTCCTTTTGAACTTTGCTATACTAAAACAAATACGATGATCATGTTGAATGTGGACTTGCTGTGCCAGGATTAAAAAGCATTACTCCCATAAATAATAAAAAACAGAGACTGCCTTAACAAAAAGACAGTCTCTGTTTCAATAAACGATATTTATTAAGGAGTTCTAATTTCCCTGTGCAGAAGCGGCAACATCCTGCCATTCTTCCCATTCTTTCATACGTTTGTCATATTCTCCTTTTGTCCAGGCCAAATTACCACTTCCGAGGAAAAAACGAAGCGGCGGATTGGGTGAATCAACCATTTTGAAAAGTGCTTCCGGCGTTGCATGGGGATTTCCACGTTGGTGATCTTTCATTTGTTCCAAAAATCCGTTTTTGAAATCGGTGTAAATATCCAGACCTTTAAACAGATCCGGCATTTGCCCGCTTCCAAATTCAGTGGCGTAAGCTCCGGGTTCTACAATGGTCACCTTAATTCCGAATTGTGCTATTTCCATCGCCAAACTTTCGTGAATGGCTTCGAAAGCCCATTTTGAAGAACAATAGTATCCGATAATAGGCATTGTAACATGACCTAAGTTGCTGGAAGTTCCCAGAATATGACCATACCCCTGTTTACGCAAATGCGGAAGGGCTGCTTTTATCACAAACAAAGGCCCTATCACATTGGTTTCGTAAAGCGCACGAATATCTTCCGGATTACCATCCTCAATGGTTGAAATCATTGAAAACCCTGCATTATTCAATACAATATCAATTTTGCCAAAGTGCGCAAAAGCTTCATCTACCGCTTTTTTTGCCTGTTCTGCATTGGTAACATCGAGTTCCAGAGTGAGTACATGATCACCATATTTTTCTTTCAGATCGGCAATGCTTGAAAGGGTTCTTGCGGTTGCAGCCACTTTGTCACCACGTTGTAATGCAGCTTCTGTCCAAATACGTCCGAACCCGCGAGATGCACCGGTTATAAACCAGGTTTTGTTTGTTGTTTCCATTTTAAATTTTTGATTTTTTGTTTTATAAATCGCAAAATATATTCTGCTTACAATACATGACGATTGAAAAATGATTTTACTTTTTTATTGATTTTTTTAGAAAAACATGTATTGCAAAAGTTTTAAAATAATTGAAATTTCTAAGCAGAAAAATAGAGCTTCAATTCCTAGAGTTTATCAAAAATAAGCGGAGGATAATTACCGTGATATTCATGGCAGTACGGGCATTGAGGTAATTTCAATTCCGCCGACTCATCCAGATCTGTATATGGAAAAATACTGAAAACCAATTCATGCTTCATGATGTTGATATAAAAGTTTTTATCATCATTTTCGACATCCATATTACCGATTTTCACAAATATCAGTTGGGCCGTTTTCAGAATACTTACGATTTCCCGAACTCCATCTTCCTGTAATAACCCTTCTGTGTTGTGTAGATCAATATTTCTTTTTTCAATATCGTTTACAAAACAATAAATAGCTCTTTTGCCATTGAGTACCTGCAATTGAACTTCAACTTCAAAACGGTTGATATACGTAAATTCCCGAATATTTCTTTCAAAGATCACATAGAGTTCATGGAGCTGTTCCAGTTCTCTCTGTCTCATCTCTTTCATGTTCTCTTTCAATATGTTCTGCTGAAGGATATTGTTCGCATTTATTTGTGCTTTTAAAGCAAGGTACAACAGCACAAATCCTACTATTTGTGAAAGCGGGTTGGAAATACCTCCAAATGCATCTCCTATTGTACCAAAGTCTTTAAGATATCCAAGAGGCAAAAGTGGAAGCAGCAACGGCATAGCAATGATGCTTATACTGCCAATCAATACCATCCATATTGCCGTATTTTTATTAGCTAGTTTTTGCACAATCTATTTTTTTATAAATTTTAATTAAATTGACCGCCTATTTAGCCGTAACCCGGGTTTTTCTTTTAAGTTCTATCCTCAAAATCTTACCGATATAGCATTATCAGTAATTGAAGCGCGATCCGTAATTACATTAATACATCATTTACCGGCTGAATAGGTTTAGGTATTTCGTCTTCCCCCAATATTTGCAACAGATCAATCTCAATGGTTCTGCAAATGGATAACATGGGTGTATCGGTCGGCAGGCCTTCGAACGGGTTTTCGGAATAATCACCTATCAGTTCCATCACCACATAGGTCCAGCCTACAATGGTTCCAAAAGGTATCATCAGCCATACACCTGCCTCGCCTAATTTTGCAAACTCAGCAACAATGCCCAGTGGCAAGAGGAAAATGAAGATGCAGTTGAAAATAAAACTCATATTGGCATATTGTCGCGGAAAAGGAAATTTTTTGATGCGCTCGGCTCTGCCCTGATGGTCATAAAAATCTGATAATACTTTTTGCATATCCAATTGTTTCCGCATATGCAGAATGCCTTTTGTTTCCAAATCTGCAATATCTAAAGACTGTAAGCTGATAATCTGTGTGGCTCCGTTCGCTGCACCACTCCATTGTTTTTCATCTGAGAAATAGTTTTCTTTTTGTTTTTCGTTTAAATATTCTTTGAATAAACCAACACCACCTACTTCCTGTCTTTGGCGGGCTACCTTTCCATACAGCCCCTTTAAACTCGCATGTTCCCATTGGGTAGGTGCCAGCAATTGATTCCGAAGAACATACAGCCAGGAAATATGCCGGTAAATGAGTCTTTTCTTTACCTGCATCAATTCTTTTTCTGACATTTGAGTATCTTCATTATTGCATATAAAAGAATTGACCATTACTCCCCAGCTTCGGCTACTGTTCACTATAGCCCCCCAAATTTTTCTGGCTTCCCAAACCCGGTCATATGACTGATTATTTTTAAATCCAATATAAAATGCAACTGCCGTACCTATGAGAGACACCGGCAACCACGGTATAGCCAGCCAATTCCAGCCAAGAAGGTTATATGACAAAGAGACCACAAGCATATACGCTACCAACCACCATAAATGATGACCTGCGAATTGAAAAATAGCAACAAGATTAAAACTTTTTCTTACAATCATAGGTTTATATATTATTTTGATAGTTTAATTTAACTATTTTAACCTATAGATTCGAAGATTTTTTTTTATGTTAATTACAAGACTTTCTGATCAGACAACGCAGTAAAAATGACTCATTACAATACATTAGAATTTTGTTTACCAAAATCAACTTCGCCATTTCATCAAATAATGGTTTTTCGGGAACTAAAGATATTTTCCGGGTCATTGCTCCATTTCTCCTTTATTCTTTTCAATTCTTCGTAGCTCTCGGCAAAATAATGTTTGGTCATAATGCTTGCGTCTTTGAAGCTGATAAAAGAGCCGCTGGTTTCAGGAAAAGACCGGTCTCTGCATTCCTGCTGCCACTCCAGGACACTGTTCAGACATTTTTTAAATTTTGCTTCGGGAATATTACCCTCCAGCTTCCACCAAGCCTGATACTGAATAATAAAAGGTCTTTGCTTGTATGGAAATGAACTTTCAGTATTTCCTGTTCCTGCTGCTTTGTGGTTAGCATAATACGCTCCTGAAATGGCATTGTGCGTTGCGTAGCATTCTATTCCGGAATCTTTCAGTTCCTGAGAAGTAGGAAGAATACAGGTATTAAGGCTTTCATAGAGGTTTTGTCTTCCGCTGGCTCCCCAACCGTCTTCAACCACAACCCGCGAAGTTACTTTATGTGGTGACGGAGTACCTCCTCTTAATTTAGCCTGGCCTAGTTCCCAGTTTACATATAATTCTTCAAAAAATATCTGCCCTGCAATCTGTTTCCCTTTTTCTCTAATCTCTTCAATCTTCAGATATTCTTCTAAAAAACTTTCATCGGTTTCCAGAGGTTTAAGCCAGACTTTAAGCTTTGTTTTAAATGTTTCTGAACTTTCTGCAAATGAGCCGTAAATAACACATTCTTCTATGGAATCTTTATCCTCCGGATTTCTTGCCTTTATTTTGATATTGGTTCCCGTTAGCTCAGGATTGTTTGAAGGAGCAATCATGTCTTCCCAAACTTTAAAGACATCCATGCTTTTGAATCTTCCTTTAAATGTGAGTTCAAATTTGATCAATTCATCCGGTAACGGAAAGGTTTCGATATAAAATTTTGTAATGATCCCATAACTCATGCCACCTCCCCCTCTAATGGCCCATAACAGTTCCCTTCCTCTCTGCGTCCTTTCGTCCAGATAAGCAATTTCGCCATTTCCTAAAACAATAGAAACAGCTACTAAACTTTCACAGCACATTCCTTTTGACCGTGTCCAGGGCCCCCATCCTCCGCCTGAAATAAAACCGGCAATAGCTACGGAAGGACAGGTTCCATGCGGGATAGAGACATCATATGCACTCAGTATCCTTACGATATCTTCAAACCTGGCACCCGGCTCTATTTCGGCAATTTTCGTTGCTTTGTCAAATGAAACATGCTTCATTTTGGACAGATCAATAACAATAGCACCTGTTGCGGAACATTCAGCTTCATGATCATGTCCTCCTGAGCGTACCCTCAAAATGCGGTTTTCTTTACCTGCCAATTGAACGACTTCACTTACCTGCTCAGGAGATTCACAATATACTATTGCTAATGGGTCAAACTGATAGTAAGTATTAAAGTTTTGTTTTTTTTTCTTGTACCCATTAAAGCTTATTAACCATTTCTTATCAACCACCTCTACAGGCCTGCCGTTGTAAGGAGTAATATTCTCAAGTTGTTCTATAATATTCATGATTTTGTAATTAGTTTTTAATGTTCTGTGGTACTACAAGATACAAATTATTGCAGCAGTCTTCATCTATACAACTTCAATTATTTATAAAACAAAAAAAGATATCTATTACTAAGATATCTTCAACTAACATTCCAGCTAAAAGTATTACATTTTCACATGTATGTCATCATTATTATGCCAGTTTCCCTGCGCTTTCATCACTTCTTCAATCACTTCCCGTACGGCTCCGCTTCCTCCCTGCTGCGTTGTAATCCAATCTGCAATTTTCTTTATTTCAGCCATAGCATTCTTTGGAGCAACAGCCAACGCAGAACTTTTCATCATATGAAAATCAGGGAGATCATCACCCATAGTCAGAATTTCTTCACTTTTAAGATTATATTTTTTCTTGAAATGGATGAAATCAGTCATTTTATCCTGTGATTTGGCGTAATAGTCCTTAACTCCCAAATCATTAAATCTTTGTTTTACCATCTCATCGTTTCCAGCAGTAATTATTCCTATTAAATAGTTTTTCTTTAGTGCTTTTGTCACTCCGTAACCATCCAGGACATTCATTGACCGCATCATGTGTCCGCCGGGCAACAGATATACGCGTCCATCTGTGAAAACCCCATCCACATCAAATACAAAAGCTTTAATATTCCTTAATTTTTTTTTCAATTTCATATCTATTTTTTTTACTTAATAAATTCATTTTTTATGTTATGTCTTCAGGATACTTTCAATTTACTCCACAGATGTGGTCTTTTTTTATTCTGACCGGATTGAAGAGGTATATAAAAATCTTTTTACAACTAATATAGAAGAGATGATTACCCCTGCTCCCAGTGCAATCCACATTCCGAGAGCTCCCATTTTCAGATATACACAGAGGAAATACCCTAAAGGAATTGTCATAATCCAATACGCAATAAAGATATAGAAGGAAGCTTTTTTCATGTCTTGTAAACCTCTGAGTATTCCCAGTGAAGTCACCTGAATCCCTCCAAAAAGCTGAAATACAGCCGCAATAATCATTAATCCGGATACTATCCTTATCAATTCGATATCCTCTTTTTTAACAAAGAAAGAGGGAATACTATTTCTACCGATTATCAGGAGCAGTCCGCACAGCAGCATGAAAATAAATGTAATTTTAATATTGTTGATTCCTACTTTTCTCAGCTCTGTAAACTTTTTCTCCCCTAATTTTCTGGCCATCATGACCGTTGCCGTAACACCGAATCCAATACAAAGATTATACGTAAAAGAAGCCATACTAAATACAATCTGGTGAGCGGCTATCTGATCTGCAGAAATTAATCCGCAGATAAAAGCAGCACTTGCAAAAGCCGTAACTTCAAAAAACATTTGTAACGCTGTCGGCAAGCCTATTTGTATCATTCTAAAAAATATACTTTTAGAGAAACTAGCCATTTTCAATGAAAAATTGTTGAGGTAACTTTTTGTTCTATTCTCCTTAAACAAAACAAAATAAAGAAAAACAACCATGAAAATTCTTGCTGTTAAAGTTGCTACAGCAGAGCCTCTGATCCCCATAGGAGGAATTCCCCACACTCCTTTAATAAGAACATAGTTGAGGACAATATTGATTACATTGGCAATAACTGTCGCCTTTGTGACACCTGCAGTATATGAAAGGCCTTCTGAAAAACCTCTCAAAGCCTGAAATGCCATAAACGGGATAATACTAATTATGACAATCTGCAGAAAATCTATAGTTCCGGGAATTATCTTTGCAGGCTGCCCGGAATAATAAAGCAATGGTAAAGAGATAAACAATGCCATTGTCAGAATAATTCCTACAGCCATGTTGATCATCAGACCATGAGCAAAAACGGAATTAACCGTTTGTGAATCGTGCCTGGCATGAGCCTCCGAAATTAACGGAGGAATGGCAAAAGAAAATCCTAATGCAATAACAAATGTAGAATAGAAGATGGCATTAGCGAGAGAAACAGAGGCCAGAGCATCTGCACCCAGCATTTTCCCAACGATAATATTATCAAATAAATTCACGGAGACCTGTCCCACCTGTGTAATCATTACGGGAAAAGCCAAAGCCAGACATTCTCTTGTATATTCTCTATTTAAAAAAGGCATCATTATAATTAAAAAGTTGTAGCAGATTTTAGCAGAAAATTATTGTCTGAACTCACTATTACAGATTGTTAGTACATGATCAGTAATTACCGGATCCAATACTGCATGCGTTATACTTCACGAATTACTAATTTGGCTTCCATATTTCGTATTTTTTGATAGTCAGCCAAAATAGAATCGCGGTCACCGGACAATGCAACAATTCCAATACTCGTAAGATAATCTACCGTTTTGGGAACAATATCACCATCTTTAAACCATATGTATTGGTTGAATAATGTTGGCAATTGGGAAATCCCGGATAATATTTCGGAATTCGAGATAACCCCGTTCACAGGAGATTTAAGAAAAACAGGCATCACAGGTACTTTAAATGTATAGTCTTTTTTTAAAACATCTCCGTCTACAAAAGCTTCAACTACTTTATCTGCCTGGCTGCTGCCGCTGGCCTGCCTTGCAAAAATGACCACCGGACCTCCACACATCCTTGCAGCCGTTTCTATAAGACGAGGTCCCTTTTCAGTAAGCATAATTTCATTATGAGCAGCTCCCCAGCAGATTCCCAATGCGTCCAGACATTTTTTGGTATATTCGAATAACTCACCGTAAAGTTCTTCTTCATAAGGAATGAACTCTACGCAATCATAAATAGTCTTACGCCCATTAAACGATATTTTATTATACTTAATTAAGTGAGCCAGATAATGTTTACCGTTGGCCGATACTGTTCCTACAGCAAATTCCGTCCCCACTACTTCTTCCTGCACAATAACTGTTTCACTTACTATCCCGGTAATTTTGGACGGTTCAGTCAGAATTTGGTTAAAAGCTTCTTTCCAATTTCCCCCTTGCGGAATATGAAAAACATTGTCACTTCCGGCTGAAAGGGGTGGTTTAAGCACCAATGAAGATCCGGTTAATTCATGTTCTTTCATCCAATTAATCACTTCGCTTTCAGATGAAGTACTGATCGTCTTAATATTTGGAACACCGGCATCCTGAAGAGCTTTCTGCATCAACCCCTTATGTTTTCTGTCTAAAGATTTTAAAGGGTCGTTAGCCAATTCGGGAGTTAAAGCCAATGCGAGTTCTTCTGCTAAAGGAACAGCCTTATCTGTTCCTGCAATAATGGCAAGAGGATTATATTTTTTGATGATATCCAAAAGGTTAGGCTGATCCATAATAATTTCAGAAAAATCTGAAGTTTGAACTTGTGTTCCATACCCTATCCTGTCAGTATATCCTATAGTAACGGCAATTGACGGTATTCCCCTTTTTTTGAATGCAGGAGCTAACTCTACCCCTGATGATAATGGGTCTATAATAATAACAGGTCTGCTCATAACATAAATTGATTTTTCATAAAAATTGTAAGTATTAAGCAGCAGCAAAGAAAAAATCATCTTTTCTTCACTGTTGCTCTTGTATTTTACCAATATTATAGTATTTCATCCCATAATAGGGCCTGAATATCTTCTAAAGAGCCAAAAGACTCGATATAGGAATCCGGTCTTACTAAAATGGCCATATCTTTATAGGGAGAATGGCTTGTCCAAAATTCTGAGGAATGCTTTTCAGGATAGATCTGAACTATTTTTACAAATCCGGGAACTTCCACATTTTGGGGTGTATTTCCAAAAATCAGCAGCGTGAAGTGGGAATAATTCAAAACAGAATATAATCGTGTTTCGACATTCTCTTTATACATTTTAAAATCGAATATTCTGGACCCTGCCAATCCTTCATTTCCATAGCGGATTCCCATCCCGGTTATATTCCCCGCATATTTTTGTACAATTCTCACATAATCCTGTGCATGGGTCCCACTATCAGAATATTTCGTAGAACGGACAAGTTCTCCTGAAGCATTGATAACACTTTGAGCCACCGGCCTGCGCTCGTTTTCATAAGTCTGCAAAAGCGCTGTGGATGTATTGAATTTAATGGTCATATTTAATTTCCATATCAGATTGAAGGCATCAGCAAGACCTGTATTAAGGCCCTGCCCTCCGTTAACCGAGTGAATATGACAGGCATCTCCAGCCAGAAATACTTTATTATTGACTGAAAATTTTTCCGCAACAGATTCTTTAACAGAGAATTGTGAGAACCAGACCACTTCTTTAAATTTTAGTTGATGAGGACTCATCGCTCGGTTAATTTTCTCAACCGCTTCTTCAATACTAAAATCCTTAACATCCATTCTTACGTAGAATCTGTCTATTTCTCCTTCACGGGGAATCCATGCCACATCTGAAGTATCCGCCTGAAAAACAATAATCTCCGGTACTTTGAGAAAATCGGTTTCTATTATTCCATCAATCACGGCCCATATAATTTGTGGGCGCAGAATATCAAACGGAATCTGAAAAAGATCTCTAACAGTGGATCGTGAACCATCTGCCCCGATTACGTAAGCAGACTGGATAATGTCTCCGTTTGAAAGATAGGTGATGCAGCTATCATCTGTCAATTCAATATTTTCCACTGTGGTCATTCGCTGCACAGCTGCTTTTTTCTCCTTAAGTTTTTTATCCAGCAATTCTTCTATAAAAGACTGGCCAAGCATGAGGAAATGTTTATGTAAGCAGCCTTCCAGCTCATCCCACCATGTAGACTGTCTGGAAATAAATTCACCATTGCTCCACACGGAACTCGTATTGCAGGGCTTCCCCTGCGGATATAATTCATCAAATAAATCCACGATCTCAATAAGCTGCAGGGTACGGGCATTCAAAGCATCTGCTCTGCCTACTTCCAACGGGCCTGAAGATTTATCTATAATGATGACGGATAAACCACACAGCTGACCAAGATAGGCACACATTAATCCAACGGGTCCGGCCCCAATAATTACGATATCTGCTATTTGTGTTCTCATCTGTATGATTCTAATCCGGGATTTTTGAAAGCAGGTGAACTATTCACATGCACTCTCTGTAAATGACGGGGAGCATCCTGGGTATACGCTTCACGGCCATGCAAAAGGGTAAAATTATCTGAAATAACAATATCATTTTTCTGCCATGTATGGGCATAATAGACCTGTGGACTGTACAACAATTCTCTTAGTTGTGTCTGAATTTCATCAAGATGGTCTTCTTCTACCCCGACGAACTCTATGATGGGCGGATTAATAAAATCAGGAATATCTTTTGCCGGCGGTTCATTGTAACGCATGATGAACTGCTCTCTATATGGATGCTTGGTAACGATGGGAGAAATGGTAGTACTTTCATAAAACTCCATTTTGCGGGTATAGCGTACGGATATATTTTTCCATAATTCAACCAGTTCTGCCGGGGACTGATCAATGGCTATGCTGGTATTTGAGAAGGTGGTTCTTCCTCCCTGATCTATATTCGGGGAATCAACACAATGGAAAATCTGATATTCAGGGACTTCGGGTCTATACATTCCGTCCCAGTGCAAAGGCACATAATTATTATCAAAAATGTGGTCTTCAGGATTGTTTTGCCTTACCAATTCAAGAACTTTTCCAAAAGGCCATAAGCTGACTTCTCCCCAGCGTTCACAATAACCGGCAAAATCATCAGAGGAGTCAAATGTTTTAAAACCACGGACTACCACCAGTTTTTCTTCTTCAAAATAGTTTTTCAGCATTTTGGTACTTAAATCTTTTACATGATGGTCATTACCATCTGCTTCTATTAAAATTCCAAATGGTTTAAGGTGTGTAACGGTATATTTCATTTTAATTAATATTTATTGAGTTGGGTGTTTATTTAGAGTTCATAATAATCAGGTCGCCCGTTTTCGTCGTATATTAAGCGGGCATTTAATTTTTCGGCTTCAAATCTTTTCATGAACACAATCCTGCCATTCCTATTCAGAGCAACTCCATGCCAGGGCGTTATTGAGTTTTCGGTGGATAGTTTGATGCCAAGTTTGATATCACCACAGGTCTGCGGATGAATGGATAAACGGACATACTCAGGGAATTCGCTGGCAATAAGTTCACTCCATGCATTGCTAAGCTGAATGACGCGATAGGCTCTTTTTTTCGCATCTTTTTGAATACCGGCCCGGGATTTTATCTGTTCAGGATGGATGGAATCCTCAAACAAAAACCTTGTAATTCCTTTATACATCCTATTGGCTTCTTTGTCTTCTCTGGAAGCATTTTCTTCAGTGCCACGGGATACTTTATCTTTCAATACAGAAATGGGCTTGCCAAATGTTTCCAGTAACTCAAGCCTCATATTTTCAAAATTATCCCCTTCGTATAGCTGATCCAGGTGAAATGTGGAAATATGGGTAAGCTGATACCTGCTGATGATGGAGTCTATTTCCTTTTGATAAGCAGTAATATCCGAATCCTTCATCCCAATTACATTACTGAATACCCTCCCGTCTGAACATATCAGAATACGTGCTCCCGGAGCATATATTTTCTGTATTGACTGGCATAAACCGTTTAGAAATTGTAAGGAATATCTTTCTGCCATATCCGGCAATGAACCCAGTACTTTTTGAGGATTGGGAGATTTCCCCGGAAACGCAGGCAATACAAACAAAACAGGTTGCTCCTTCTCAATTGCCTGTACAATTTTAGGAATATGGGGTTGATAACAGCTGTTACATGGTATAGTACAACTTATGCCTTTCTTATCTTCCGTAATACGGAACTCCATGATAGTTGTCAGAATATCGTGGGCCTTCTGATACACTAACTCACTGTTTAGTGAACATATATTATAATCGTTGTTCTTTTTAATCATATTAATTGTTAATTCGATTTGTGTGTGGTTTGTGGTTTGTAAGTTTGAATACACTTAGCTCCGGCAGCTGCATAGCAATGATGTTCCCCGCCATTATTTTTCAACAATGGTTTGAGGTAAAAAAATTAAGTTCTGAAAATGTAGTTTTAGATATCTGTTGACTACCTGTTTAAGTATATGATTACCGGATTAATATACTTATACTGATTTGAAATTAAATCAACCTATCAATTCCAAAGTATTTTTTTAATTCATTTACTTAAGAATAGGTGTGTTTTAAAATCTAAACATATGTTTGTACAAGTATACAGCGAAGTACAAAATTTTACAATAGATTAATTGAGGAAATACCAGCACAAAGTGAGGAACCCATGAATTTTATTCTTCACTTTATTTTTTCCGGATACGGTCTTACATCGGAAAAACCTCATCAGGATACGTTTTACATACTTTAAAAATTGTCATTGTGAATTCAAAGACTTTTAATAACGAATACCAATTAATCTGAAACAGTTAACCGGTATATCATTACACTTATTAAGTAAGGTTTTGTTATAATGGCTGTATCAGTTACTTTTAAGCAATAAAAGTAAAATCAAAAGGCTGTCCTATTTAAAATAAATGAAATCCTATGAAAATTAAATTTCTGTTTTTGAGTCTGTTTTTAATGTTTTTCTCGTTTATAAAAGCACAGGATGAATTTATCACGATATGGAAGCCCAGCAATACGGGGCCATTTCCTTCACCAAGTACCTCCAATCAAATTCTCTTTCCAGGAATAGGCACGAACTATAACATCTATTGGGAGGAAATTGGCTATCCAACTCACCACGGAACACTGGCGAATGTAACTACTTCTCTTGGAGTCCCTCTTTTAATTGATTTCGGTACTCCTTCTAATCCTATCGCTAATAATGCGACCTATACTTTAAAAACAACCAATGGAAACGGCAACTTTCACCGTATCTGCTTTTATGTACTACCCTCAGCTGTTCGCGGAGATGTTTATAAAATTATAGATGTAGCACAATGGGGAAATATTAAATGGTCCAGTATGAAAGATGCGTTCTGGTACTGTGAAGAAATGGATGTCACCGCTACGGACATTCCATTTTTAAGCAATGTTACAGATATGTCCGGTATCTTTTCAGGATGCTATAAACTGGTTGGAAATTCCTCTTTCAGCAATTGGGACATTTCTCATGTGACCAATTTAAAACAAAGCTTCGATTCTGCGAAAAAATTCAATCAGCCTATCAGTAGCTGGGATATTTCCAATGTTACCGATATTTCATTAATGTTTGCTTATACAGAAGAGTTTAATCAGCCCATAGGCGTCTGGAATACGTCTAATGTCACCAATATGGCACATGTATTTGATGGTGCTTTTATTTTTGATCAGCCTCTTTCCAGCTGGGATACTTCTAAGGTGACCAATATGGAGGGAATGTTCAGCAATGCCTTCAAGTTCAACCAACCTATTGGAAACTGGGATACTTCTAAGGTAACCAATTTGGGCTATATGTTCCATGGTACAGAAATGTTCAATCAACCTATTGAAAGCTGGGATACTTCAAAAGTTACCAATATGCGCTATATGTTCAGCAGTACCCACCAATTTAATTTACCCATCGGAAACTGGAATACTTCCAATGTAACAGATATGGCGGGGGTTTTCAGAGAAAGTAAACTTTTCAATCATCCTATAGAAAGCTGGGACACTTCAAAGGTAACCAATATGCTGGATTTGTTTGCCCGAGCAGAAAAATTTAATCAACCTATCGGAAACTGGGATACATCATCGGTTACCAATATGAGTTATATGTTTTTCGGAGCAAAAAAATTTAATCAACCCATAGGCAACTGGGATACCACCAATGTAACCAATATGTATGCAATGTTTACAGATAGCCCTATTTTTAATCAGCCGATAGGTAACTGGAATACCTCTTCAGTCACAGATATGCGTAATATATTTAAAAATGCTACCGCCTTTAATCAGGATTTGAGCAACTGGAATTTATATGCTGTTACGCAGACGAACTTCATGCTGGATTCTTCCGGTTTATCCTGCTCTAATTACAACTCCACGTTACAAGGATGGGCCAACAGTCCTTCCACACCGAATAATTTAACACTGGGAGCATCCGGGTTGGCGTATTCTACTCCACAGGCTGTAGCGGCAAGAAATGCATTAACCGGTTTTAAAGGATGGATTATTACCGGTGATACCTACAATGCAGAATGTAATACACTTGCCACATCTGAGGTAGATAAAAAAACAAATTTCAATATTTATCCTAATCCTGTAAAAAACACGCTATTCTTTTCAGATGGATTGAAAAATATTGAAATTTATTCTATAGATGGAAAACTTTTAAAAAAGAGCCCTGAAGGAAATAATATTAATGTTTCCGAGCTGCAGAAAGGGGTACATATTTTAAAAGCTAGTGACCATTCAGGAAACTCACAGTCTAAAAAATTTATTAAAGATTAGAGTTTAACGGACCAGGTTTTTCATCCTTCATTTGAATGATCAGTATGTAAAAGAAAATGGCATAAATCATCTGAATTCCCATAGCTTCCCAATTTTCAATAGTACTGCTTCCGAAAAGTAAAACAACAATCAAAGATGCTCCGGCTATAAGTGCCCATCGGGTTTTAAACCCAATGAGCAGCATTAATCCGATAAGAAACTCGGCGAATGGCAGAACTGTTCCAAAAATCATGATCAGAGGCTCAGGCAGCCAGCTTTTCTCAAAGATTTTAGTCATTCCCTCTGCAAAAGCATTGATTTTAGGAATTCTGGCAAGCCCATGCCCCAGCATATTAACGCCCATAGAAATTTTCAACAGAAAATAAGCCGTATTTTGTAATTTCAATTTTTCCATAAATATGAACTGTTCTTAAAATTAAATTTTGGGTGGCATTTTACCCGCGTAATCTTTCATATTAAAAAATGTATAATCCGTATACCCTCTTGCTCCACCTCCGCCAAATAAGGTATGGGGATCTGATATTTCATTAAGTGGCACATTCAGCCTTACCCGTTCAGGATAATCCGGATTCGTCAGAAAATTTCTCCCAAAACCGATAAGATCTACCCTGTTGTTTTTTAATAATTCTTCAGCTTCTTCCGGGGTTTTATTTCCGGTCGCAATAATAGTATTGTTAAACTTTTCCCTCAATTCCTTCCTGAATTCCAGGGGAATCGCGGGCGCATCATCCCAGTCTGCCTCACACAGGTGAATATAGGCGATGTCCATACGGTTTAAATATTCTGCCGCCAGCATAATGGCTTCCATGATTTCGGGGTCATCCATATCTTTAAATTTGATGAAAGGCGACAGGCGGACCCCGGTTTTTTCTTTACCAACAGCTTCAATAACAGCTTCGGTAACTTCTATTAAAAAACGAATACGGTTTTCTTTGCTTCCGCCATATTCATCGGTACGGATATTCGAATTACTGCGGAGAAATTGGTCAATCAGGTATCCATTCGCGCCATGAATCTCAACCCCGTCAAACCCTGCTGCAATAGCATTTTCAGCCCCTTCCGCAAATTCTCTGATAGCTTGTCTGATCTCTGATTGATCCATAGCTCTCGGCTTTTCTACCGGAACAAATGTAGCATCTCCATTCGGGGCACCATCAAAAATATAAACATTGGTTTTATCCGCAGTCAGAGCAGACGGAGCCAGAGGTTGTAAGCCGTTTATTTTAGATGAAGAAACCCTGCCCACATGCCAGAGTTGCAGAAATATCTTTCCTTTTTTTTCGTGGACAGCCTGTGTGATCAACTGCCAGCCTTTCACCTGTTCATTGGAGTAAATTCCGGGTGTTTTAGCATAGCCCATACCTTGTACTGATACTTGTGTGGCTTCCGTAATAATGAGACCGGCAGTGGCGCGCTGCCCATAATACTCTGCCATTAAAGCGTTAGGAATATCCCCGGGCTCTGAGGCCCGGCTTCTGGTCATGGGAGCCATAACAAAACGGTTTTTTAAATGATTTCCGGATAATGTATACGTTTCAAAAAGCTTTTTCATTGGGTTAATTTAAATAGGTTTCTAAATGATGTATGATTAGTTATTGTATTGTTCTTCACTGTTGTCTACAAGCGTTTTGGGATCGTGAATCACCATTTTGGCGATGTCATCTTTCCTCATATAAACTACATTAGTTTTCTCTTTTGTATATTGTATGAATTCTTCCATAGCATGTACCATTGCCGGTGTTCCGCCAATGCGGTCATGGAAACTGATACTCATCATTCTTCTCTTTTCAGCGCCTTCGGCATACAGCTGGTCAAATTCATGTTTTAACTGGGATAGGAACTGATCGGGACTCCAGTGATTTCCCGCGATTTGTACAATATCATTATTACGAAGTGTATAAGGCATCACAACGAATTTTTTTCCATTGACCTTAGTAATGAATGGCTCATCCCGGCTGAGATCATCTATGTGATACAAAAAACCAAGTTCCTGAAGCACTTTTAAAGTATTCGGACTGCGTCTCAGCCAGTTGCAATTATAGCCGACCGCTCTTTGCCCAGTGATCTTTTCCACCATGTCTACACCATCTTTTACGAAGGTTAGCTCATCAGCATAGTTTTTATTCCATTGATTGTCCCACGCTATGCCATGTGCGGCTATTTCATGCCCATCTTTTGCGATAGCCCTGGCAATTTCGGGATATTTTTGGGCCGCAGTTCCTACAACATGGGAAGTGACTTTGATATCGTATTTTCTCCAGAGATCAAGCATCCGGTAAATGCCTTCATTAGCTCCGTACCGGTACCAGCTTTCTGCAGGCAGGTCTGGCTGTCCTTTAGGCAGCGGGCTTCCACTAAACGGGCTTTCTGCCCTATCAGGTTGCCCACCTGTTTCAAACTGCATGGAAACTGAAATTACCAATTGAGCACCGTTAGCCCAATGATTTTTATGCATTTTTATTACAGTCTTTTGACCTTTTTCTCCGGTTGCTCTGGAATCATTGCAGGAAACTAATAATATGGCCAGCAAAGCCATAGGTAATAGATGAGATATTTTCATGTTTTGATAATTTGTTGATGCAAAGTTTCTCAAATTCAACCGAATAAACATTGTATGTATTTATTATATATTTGTAAAAATCTATTAAAAATGAAACGTATCGTCAATTTCAGGGATTTTAATATTTTCACTGTTGAAAAGGAAGTCTGGGATGTAGAATACCATAATCACAATTTTTATGAGCTGATTGTAATAGAGTCCGGTAAAGGCAACCACCATCTGAATGATGTTACTTTTTCCTACAGAAAAGGAGATGTATTTCTGCTTCATCCCAGTGATCAGCATGAGTTCATCATTCACAAAAAGACAAAATTCATTTACATAAAATTTACCCATCATTATGCATCCACTTATCTGCTGCCCGGAAAAAGTAAAAATGTAAAGGAAGCTTTTCAGTTGCTGCTTACAGGAAGGTCTGTCAAATATGAGTCGGCAGTTTTAAATGCTGAAGACCGAAAGTACTTCATCCAGCTGGCTAAAAATTTACGGTACGAGTTTTCAGCAAAAAAAATATATAATGGTGATATTACTACGGAATTATTTTCCATTATGGTTACCTTATTGTGCAGAAACCTGATTAATGACCCAACTACAAACAGCTGGAAGAATGCGGAACTCAGTAAAATCGACAGAATCCTTGCCTATATAAGCATTTACGCTCTGGATGAGACCAAAATGAGGATAGAAAATATTGCCGGAGAATTTTCACTCTCCTCCAATTATGTAAGCATTTATGTGAAAAACAAGACTGGTTTTTCTATTCAACAGCACGTGATTCAATATAAAATAAAAACAGCGGAAAAGCTGCTTTTACACAGTGATTATACCATTAATGAAATTGCTGACAAACTTAATTTTACCGATGCCAGCCATTTTAATAAACTGTTTACGAAATATAAAAATACATCACCTTCAAATTTTAAAGCAGAAGACAAGGAGTAATTTGGGTGGTTAAAACAAAAAAAAGCCTGTAATGATAAAAACTGCAGGCTTTAATTTTTAAAGATATCTTTTTGATACCCTCTCACAATGGTTTACAAACCGTTTCTCAATGAGCTTTTGATTGCATTCCTCCTTTTAATCAATCAATTTTGTTTTTCAGTTTTGTTTAAATTCCGTTTTACAATTTCTTCACCAACTTTCCCTAAGTATTCTTCAATAATTTTTTTCCAAATAATGAGACCATTTTCAGAATTTATAAAAATAATAAGACCTCTTTTTGATTTTGGAAGAAGCAAGACAATACATTTGGTTCCATCATCTCCTCCTGTATGCTGCAATGCCAATTCATGATCAGGGAGATCCGGAAGAATCTGCATTCCCAACCCCCAACTGATGCCGGTTTTCACCTGAGTCTGCGGTTGAATAAATTCCTTATATAACTTTTCTGAAAGCCCTGCTTTTTGCAAAATATGCACTAAAAATTGACTGTAATCTTCAACGGTTGTGAGCAAATTTGCGGCAGCATTGGATGTATCGTATTTTTCATACTTCATTGCCCGTCCTGCTGTATCACTTTCTACCGCGTATCTGCTTTCGTCTGTTGCTTTCATCCAGTAATAAGAGGTATCATTCATTTTCAATGGGGTAAAAAGGATTTCTTTTGCAATTTCTTCCAAAGATTTTTTGAATTTCCTTTCGATAGCTTTTCTTACATATTCAAATCCTTCACCGGAATATTGAAATTTCGTTCCGGGCTCAAATTCAAACGCTAATTTTTTGTCTGCTCTTAAATATCTCCAATTGGGAAAACCTGATTTTTGAGACAAAACATTTCTGGTTGTTAATTTATTTAAAAATGGGCTTTCTTTAATTGCGGGATCGATATAATAATTGGCTAAAGGTTCGTCCAAATTCCATTTTCCTGCCTCCACCAGTTTCAATACGACTACTGCTGTGATTGGTTTTGTAAGTGAAGCTACTTTATAAATACTGTTGTACTTTACCGGAATATCATTTTTTTGTACTCCAAAAGATCTTATTTGCTGCAATTGCCCATCATGGATATATCCAATTGATAATGAAGGTATTTTTAAATCTTTTAAAAGCCTCTGAATTTCTGAATCCGAATTGAATAAAGGAAAAGGATAGCCATCTTCAAATTGAGGATCGTATCTTTCCGGCTTATTGTGATCATAGCTCAGTTCTTTATTCAACTTCCATTCTCCCTTTTCCAACAACCATGTAGCCATAAATTTTGCCCTTTCCGTGAAACGTTGTTCTTTGTCATTCATCATGTAAAAATCATGAATACCCGACTGAAGGGCTCCATATAATTTTCCCTCATTATATAAAGGAAAAACTGTGAGGCTTCCTTTTACTAACTTCCGGATGGGCTTGCCTTTGGGGTTTTCACAAATACTTTCTTTAAAATTCTTTAAAAATGTTTTTTGGTCCTGAATCCCGTTTTGATCATGATAAAATTCAAAATCATTAGTGACCAGATTCTCGACAGCACTCAGATTACATTTATTAAATCCCTGTTCAAATAAAATACTGTCTTTTTTCTGAAGGGTAATAAATAATTCTGATTTTGGATTTACCTGGGCTCTTGTATTTATTGATAATAAAATTAAGATAGCAGTAATTAAATTGAACGGTCTCATTGTTAAAATATTTAATATTAATGAATGAGACAAATTTCAGGATGATTCCCGATTTAATAGAAAAGTTAGCCCGACAAGAACACGCCAACTACCCGACAGGTATTATAAGAAGTTGAAATTCAAAAATATACGCATCTTGCCTTTCCTGTCGATTGAAATTGCATTGAGAATGATAATATAAATATTGATGATGCAGGCTATTGCAGCAACAATCAATACTAATGGAAAATCAATAGAAAATATCCTATTCAAAAACGGACTAGAGAAGAATACGATTACTGATATTAAAGTCCATAAAATCTGAAGAGAAACCATCTGTTTTGTCATTAAATTATTTTCCTTTTTAAAATACATAATAAGCAGTGGCACCAATATATTCATTGGCGGAAAAATAATAAAAGGTAATGAAGATAAATTGATAAGTTTAATCAATTGGTAATTGACAGTCTCGTTAACAGGATTGTTTAATAATTCAGTTTCTTTTACATTAAGTGCTTTTGCCAGCATTTTTAAAGTATAACCTTTGGGTTCAGTACCAGCCTCAATCCGTTGAATGGTTCTTACGGAAATACCTGACTTTGCCGACAGTTCTTCTTGAGTAAGATTCAAGTTTTCTCTGTATTTAAGAAGTTGTGACATATGATATTGAACATTTTAATTTATGTAACAATATTAATTATTTTCACTCTATTCCGAAATAGCTGATGATTAGATACGCTAAATCTATTTTAAAATCCTAAATCGCCTACTCTTCATAATTTAAAACAACAACATCGCTTCATTTCTTGATATTCCTGAGTACAAGCATCCTAAAATTTGTTATCAGCATTGCTAAGTTTGAATGAGCCAATAAAAAAGCCTTAGAATTTTCATTCTAAGGCTTTTCTGCGGAGAGTGAGGGATTCGAACCCCCGGACCTGTTACAGTCAACAGTTTTCAAGACTGCCGCAATCGACCACTCTGCCAACTCTCCTGAATAACGGCTGTACCGTTGTTTTCAGTGGTGCAAATATAGAGACTTTTTTGTAACTGGCAAAATATTTTTTCACAGTTTAGCCAAAGTCATTGGATAATAAGGAGTAAAATATTGATCAGCCCATATGCATCAGTATTTTCAGGCATTTTTACACTGACCATTTTTGTATAATTATACTCTAAATCTTTCCGGATTCTCCTCAAATGAATACTTCCTGTCCTGATATTTCACCTGATTCCGGCTACGTCCATCCCGTTTTAGCACGCCAATCATTATAATTTTGATCCTGATTTTCTATTTCAGGAATATCGTCCACACCGGGAATCCTGTTTATTTCCTCCTGAGAAAGAGCAGGCAGATTCATTTGCTCGCGTTTTTCATTGAGAATATCTTTATTTTCTACCGGATATGGCACTCCCGTAAAGGTCAATTGAGTACCATAGCGTTGCGGCTTTCCCTGAAAAAAATGTATTCTGTCATGCAGATAAGCTAAATTGGACAGATTGATATCCCGGCGGTTCTCCAGCATTTTTTCGTAACATTTTTTCATAAATTCCGGTTCTCCTATGGAATGCTGTATAATAAGCCAGGCTGCATCACTCGCTTCAGCTCCTACCTTTGAAACTGTTGGAAAACCAATTGCATCCATGATTTCTCTAAGACGTTCTGCATTTTGCTTATGAACAGATTCCATTTCAGGGTGATAACCTCCCGAAAGTTTCCCCTCAGAAGCGAGACGTTCTCTTACTGACAGATCTTTCTGAGCAAGTCTAAGCAATTCTGATGAAAATTCTTTATCCATATTATTTCAGCGTTTTAGAATTGTAATATTATAAAGATTTAAGTATTTCTCAAAACGTTAATATATTCAGCTCTCTGAAATCAGTATTTTTACACGAATGTCGGCAGCTATTTTTATCTCTTCTTTTAATATTTCCGAAAACTTGTCACATTTTATTCATTAGATTTGTCTTTCAGAGAAATACCATGCAGGAAAATTACAGCAGGCTATTGACTTACGCTTACAATATAACAGGCTCCTACGAAGATGCTCAGGACATTGTACAGGATGTCATTGAAAAATATATTTCTTTAGATCACTCCGAAATCAGGAATGAAACTAATTTTTTGATAAAAAGCACCATTAACCATGCCATTAATTTCAAGAATAGACATACCGGAAGAATGGTATATGGAGAGTGGCTTCCGGAACCTCTGTCCTTCGACAACGGAGAAAATAAACTGATCCGGGAACAGACAGCCCGCTACACCCTTCTTGTACTCCTGGAAAAGCTAAATCCCAGAGAACGCGCTGTTTATATTTTAAAAGAAGCCTTTGATTATTCTCATCAGGAAATTGCTGAAACCCTTGATATAAGCATTGATAATTCCCGGCAGCTCCTCAGCCGTGCGGGAAAACAGCTGCAACATATTCAGTACGCTCCTGATGCAGCCAATTCTACAGACACTTCTATACTTCACCAATACCAGGAAGCATTAAGTGAAGGGAATATTCCCAGGATAGAGGAACTCCTCATGGATGATATCAGACTGTCTGCAGATGGCGGGAAACGCATTCGTGTAGTTAAAGCTGTAGAAACAGGAAAATCAGCAACCGCATCACTGCTTGCTTATGTTTACGAACAGTTTTTATCCAAAAAAGCATTCACGTTTCATTACCTCAACCACCAACCTGCGTTATGTTTCTGGCAGGGGGAACACCTGTACAACTGCCATATTTTAGATCTGGATCATCATGGATTGATCCGTGAAATTTATTCTATTGTAGATCCTGAAAAATTAAAAAGACTATCTCCGGTTTAAATTCAAAAATAAAATAATCCGGCTCTTTGTCACATTCTCTCCCATCGCTGTGTCTTTAGAGAAAAAAGTATGAACACACTTCTCAGAATCGACAGCAGCATCAGGCTTGAAGATTCTTATTCGCGAACTTTGGGTGATTATTTTGTCCATCTTTGGACCACAAAACATACCAATAGTTCAGTCATCCAAAGAGATACAGTCACACAGCCTGTTCCCCATCTTACCCAGCAAACCTTTGCTGCTTTTTATGATGACCGCTTTTATCCTGGCTATCTTCACCTGTCTGATGTATGGATAGACGAGCTGTACCGATGCACCGAGATCCTGATCCTCTGCCCTATGTACAATTATGGAATACCCTCTGCTCTGAAGGCTTATTTTGATCATGTTATCAGAACTGAAAAGACCTTCACTTCCGACAATGGAATTAAAGGATTGCTTTCCAATAAAAAGGCCCATATCATTACAGTTTCAGGCGGCATTCATTCCATAGAAGGTAGAAATCCAATGGAAAACCACCTGACCTGTATTTTAAATCATTTGGGTATTACTGATATTAATTATTTTCCTCTGGAAGGCATTGCCCTTTCCGATCAGACTTCTGCAAAAACAGATTTAGTAAAGACTCAGATTAATAAGTATTTAAATTTCAGCTAATTATGGAAAACATAAAACAAACTATTGAAAAATTCATCAAAGGTGGAGACAACAGCGACCCAAAAGCCCTGGAAGAAGTTTTGCATCCCCGCTACCAGAATATTCAGGACGGCTTCTTTGGCAATGAAGGTATTTTTATTATTTCAAAAGAACAATATATCAAATATGTTCAGGAAAAAACTTTTGGAGGAAAATCACGGAGCATCATGTATAAATCCTTATCTATAAAGGGAAATATAGCTCATGCAGAAGTAGAACTGGAAAGCTCTGCCCTTTCTTTTTCATCCCTGATTATTTGCGTTAAGGAACATGGTGAATGGTTGGTCATGACTAATATTCCTTCTATTATAGTCAAAGAATAAGATTTAGCATTTTTATATTACGAATATATCAAGACCCGGAGCAAAAAATCCGGGTCTTTTTCTTTTAAAAAGCAGTTTTTAAGAAAAACATATTACAAATTAAACAACTTAGCTATTCAGCATGGGCGAATGCCCAAAAAAACTTCATTTTATCCTTAAATAACCCTATCAAAGCAATTTGACATTACAGACAGAAAAAAACTGGACTTCGCCATAAAATCAGGTGAAAAATCACAACGCAATGAATTTTATTGTTAATTCAAACACATCTAATCAACTGATTATAAATTAAATAAAAAACAAAAAACATTAACTAAGCTTCTTTAGCCATCCAATTACATCTTTCAAATAGTACTTTTGAAAAAACCAAAACAAAAGATTCAAAACACAAATTAGAAAACAAAAGTTATGAAGAACAAAATTATTTTATTAGGCGCTTTAACAGCAGGTACTTTATTTTTTAATGCACAAACATTAGAAGAAAAACAAAAAATCGTTAGAGCAACCAATGTTTCCGCACTTGAAAAAATCTCTTTAGAAAGTGCAGAAAAGTTTGCCCGTGAAAAAAGCCAAGCATTGGAATTTGCCCAGAAAAAAAATATTCCTGTTATTATTGAGAACCGTGACGGATCCAAACAGGAATTAATGAAAGTAATAGACGGAGTTCCCATCTATTATACCAACAACAATACGGCAGCAGCGAAATCCACAAGAGCCAATCATCTCAATTCAGGAGGTTCCTTAGGTTTGAACCTGAATGGAGAAAATATTCAGGTCAATGTTTGGGATGGTGATGCTATCCGCAAAACCCATCAGGAGTTTGGAAACCGTGTAACAATTGGTGATACCGGAAATCCTACAACCAGTACACAAGGAAATCGCCATGCTACTCACGTAGGAGGAACTGTTGCTGCATCTGGAATAACTCCAAGTGCTAAAGGGATGGCTCCTAAGTCTAAAATTAAATCATATGAATGGAACAATGATGTCAGTGAAATGGCTACAGAAACATCGCAGGGACTTACTATTTCCAATCATTCTTATGGATACAATCCTGTTAATATATACGAGCAAGCTGCTTACTGGTATTTCGGAGCTTATATAGATACTTCCGCCCAGTTTGACGAAATTCTGTTTAATGCACCTTATTATGTTGTGTGTAAAGCTGCTGGTAACAGTGGTGGCAGTGGCTATAACCAATATCCTTTAGGAGGTGGGTCTTCAAAAGTTTTTGATAACCTGAGTGATGCGTCTACCTCAAAGAATGCTATTGTAGTAGCTAATGCCAATGATGCTAATATTGATAATAACGGAAATTTAGTTTCTGTAACTATTAATTCATCCAGCAGTCAGGGACCTACTGATGATATGCGGATTAAGCCGGATATTACAGGAAATGGAACAGGAGTTTACTCTACTGTATCTTCTTCTAATACCGCTTATGAATCGTTGACTGGTACGTCCATGGCATCTCCTAACGTTACGGGAACCCTAGTACTTGTGAATGAGCATTTCAAAAACCAGACCGGAAGTTTTATGCTGGGAGCTGCATTAAAAGGCCTTGCCTTACATACTTCCGATGATTCCGGAGCAACTGGTCCTGATGTAAATTTCGGATGGGGGTTACTTAATGCTAAAAAAATGGTGGAAACTATTAATAACAGAAACTCAACAGCTCTAATTGTAAACAAACAACTCAATAACGGTGCAAAAGAAACTGTCAGCATCAATTCGGACGGTATTAATCCTATAATAGCTTCCATTTCATGGTATGACAGAGCCGGCGCTGTACAAACCTCTGAAAGTGATCTTAACAATCCTACGAAGAGATTAGTGAATGATCTTGATCTTAGAATTGTAGCCTCTAATGGCACAAACTATTATCCGTGGGCTCTAACCTCCCGGTCTACCAATGCAAAGAAGGATAATAACAGCGATAACTTTGAGCGCGTAGATGCAGGCGTACTTCCAGCTGGAAAATACTCTGTGGTGATCAGCCATAAAGGAACACTGACAGGAGGTTCACAAAACTACACCTTGATTGTAACCGGAAAATCAGCTAACAACCCAACAAGAGCTACGGTAAAGAACGAGACGCCTATCAGTAAAACGGAATCATTTAAGATTTATCCAAATCCTGCTAAAAATGAAATTAATGTGCGCCTTTCAGCAATAGAAAAATCAGGAACAATAATTAGAATCATGGATGCCGGAGGAAAAGAGATTATCACTCAAAAAGCAGTAGAAGGAGAAAATAAAATCAATATTTCTTCTATTCCTTCAGGAACTTATCTTGTTTCAATAAGCAATGGAAAAGAAACAGTCACTGAAAAAATGATTAAAGAATAGTTTTTTTTATTATAATTTTTCATACGATTTTCAAAAGTTTTTTTATGTGGGGCCGGGCTGATTTAGTATGAGCATTCATTTCCGGCCCATTTTTAAAATGATGAAAAACTACTATTTTTTTTAAGTTAATTATATCATAGTAAAAGTAGTCTTCTCTTCAATCAACAGCATTAAAGAAGCGAAAACGGAAGTGCAGTAAGGAGAATAATTTTAAGTAGGCTTAATAGCAAATTTTAATATATTTTGACCGGCCGGGTTTAATAATTCCATTAAACTCAGGTCGGTTTTGTTGATGAAATAATGTAAGATTTCATTCGCCTAATATGATTTAATTTTGAAAATCAGGCAGCGCTTAACTCTTGAAAACCTCAATTCTATTCATAAATCCTTAAAACAATCTTAACCTTCATTTCAACTCACTTACCAAACAGACGTTTAAATTTGTCCGAATCTAATATACCGTTAAAAAGTGAAGAAAATTTTTACCTCTGTCTTATTATGTGCCTCTATTTTTTTCTACGCACAAACCGGAACCGTTTCCGGAAATATTAATGACGATTCTAAAATAGCACTTCCGGGTGCAAAAATAAAATTGACTCCGGGAAATATCTACACCACCTCCGATGATCATGGTAATTTTGTTTTCCTGAATGTTCCTTCCGGAAATTATACAATGACTGTAGATTATCTAGGATATGGAGCAACTGAATACAATGTCTCTGTGGAAGCCGAAAAAAATACAAAGCAGAATATTGTATTTACCCGCAAGGAGACAACGATTGCTGAAGTGGTAGTGAGTGGAGCTACGCTAAAAAATCAGGCAAGGGCGCTGAACAAGCAGAAAAACAATGCCAATATTACCAACGTAATTTCTGCTGATCAGATCGGACGTTTTCCGGATGCCAATATTGGTGATGCCTTGAAACGTGTTCCCGGAATCACCATACAGAATGACCAGGGTGAAGCGAGAAGCCTCATCATCAGAGGGCTTGCTCCGAATTTAAATTCCGTAACACTGAACGGCGACAGAATTCCTTCTGCCGAAGGGGATAACAGAAATGTACAGATGGATCTTATTCCTTCTGACATGATTTCCACTATTGAAGTGAATAAAACACTTACTCCGGATATGGATGCCGATGCCATAGGTGGTTCCGTCAACCTTATCACAAGAGCCTCCCCTAATGGTCAGAGAATCTCAGCAACCCTTGCCGGCGGTTATAATCCAATCCGTGAAAAGGGTAATTATACAGCCGGATTCGTGTATGGTAACCGTTTCCTTAATAAAAAGCTGGGCGCTGTTTTCAGTTTTTCTTATAACAATAATAATTTCGGTTCAGACAATATTGAGCCTACATGGAGCCAGGCTAATGATCCCGCACAAACGGCTTACATCAGTAAAATGGGTATCCGGTATTATAATGAACACCGAATCCGGCATAGTTTTGACCTGAACATGGATTATGAATTCAATTCAAAAAATAAGATCTATGCTTCTGCCATGTATAATTTCAGGACAGATAAAGAAAACAGGTTTGCATTAGGATATAAAATTAAACCGGTCTACAATACGGACGAAACCGAGATCACCGGTTGGAAAGGGAGCATCACCCGACAGAATAAAACGGGAGATGCCAATAACGACAATACCCGTCTGGAAAGACAAAAAGTGCAGAACTATGCATTACGCGGTGAACATCTTCTGGGCTCTAAGATCGATCTGGACTGGTCTATGAATTATGCTACGGCAAGTGAGAAAAAACCTCATGAGCGGTATATGGAATTTGAAAACGGGAAAATGACTTTTTCCTCAGATCTCAGCAATCCGGAAAGACCTATGATCACTCCACTGGCCGCTGACAATTTAGGAGTCTATACGCTGAGTGACCTTTCAGATGCCAACAGTTTTACACAGGAGAAAGAATTTGGTGCTAAGGTGAACGTCCGTTTTCCATTTTCGGTAATAGATAATCAGAAAGGAAGGTTACGTGCAGGATTACGTCTTCGCTTAAAAGAAAAGGAGCGAAATAATGATTATTATGCTTTCGAGCCTTTGGATAATATGGGAAGCCTGCTCTCCGTTCCTACCGTGAATTTAGATGGAAACAATTTCCAGCCGGGCCACTATGTTCCGGGAACTTTTGCAGATCCTGCCTATGTAGGTGGTCTGGATCTGTTTAATCCTAATTTATTTAAAGGAGAACTGAAACCTGAAGAATTCCTTTCCAGCAATTACAATGCAAAAGAAAATATTTACGCAGGATATATCAGATGGGATCAGGATTTCAGCGAAACTTTCTCGATGATTGCCGGAGCCCGTTTTGAAACCACAAAAATTGATTATACCGGAAACTACGTCATGAATGAAGAGGATTTGGAAGGAAAAATCAACCGAACCAATACCTACACGAATATTTTACCTAATATCTCTTTCAAATATGTTCCGGTTCAGGATCTTGTGCTCCGTGCGGCTTTTACAACAGCTTTAGCCCGTCCGAATTATTACTCACTGGTTCCTTATCTGAACGTTATCTCTGCCGATGAAACCATTGCCGCCGGAAACCCTGATTTAAAAGCCACTTATGCCTATAATTTTGATTTTATGGCTGAAAAATATTTTAAATCCGTAGGAATTCTTTCGGGAGGTGTTTTTTATAAGAATTTAAAGGATTTTATTTATACCTACTCCAGAAGGAATTATACAGCCTCTGATTTTGCGGGCGATTTTGCAGGGCAGTCCAATCCTATCCCTGCCGGAGAAAGCAACTGGAGATTTACCCAGCAGCGTAATGGTGATAATGTAGATATTTACGGTTTTGAAGTCGCTCTTCAGCGTCAGTTGGATTTTATTCCGGGAGCATTCTGGAAAGGTCTTGGTGTGTATGTGAATTATACCTATACAAAGTCAAAGGCTAAAGGAATCACCAATGAAGATGGAATAGAAAGAACCGATGTAGGGCTTCCGGGAGCTGCTCCGCATATGTTCAACGGGTCTCTATCCTGGGAAAACAAACGTTTTTCAGCAAGAGTATCTATGAATTATGCTTCTCATTATATTGATGAACTGGGTGGAAATTCTTTTGAGGACCGCTATTACGATAAACAGGTTTTCCTTGATGCCAATGCTTCCTATAAAATCACCAGTCAGCTGAGAGTTTTTGCAGAAGCAAATAATCTAACGAATCAACCGTTAAGATACTACCAGGGAATCCAGAGCAGAACAGCACAGGTTGAATATTACAGACCAAGATTTACTTTAGGAGTAAAATTTGATTTTTAAACGTATGAAAAAGACATCACTTATAATAGCTATTTCAGTTTTACCTTTTGTAGTAAGCTGTACCGCACACCATTTAGGAAAAAAAATAAAACCTTCTATCATTACCGAAACAGTAGTTCATGATACGGACGATCCCGCGATCTGGATTCATCCTGAAGATGCTTCAAAAAGTATCATCATTGGCACAGATAAAGATACAGACGGTGGCCTGTTCGCCTTCGATCTGAACGGAAAAATTATCAATAAAGTTCCGGGGTTAAAGCGCCCGAACAACGTAGACATCGAATACGGCTTTGTTTTAAACGGAAAGAAAACGGATATTGCTGCGGTTACGGAAAGGGAAACCAATACGGTAAAGCTTTACAGTCTTCCTGATCTTAAAGAAGTGGGTGCTTTTACCGTATTTGACGGAGAAACAGAGCGTGATCCAATGGGGATTTCGATGTATAAAAATCCGGCAACGGGAATGATTTATGCTGTTGTGGGACGAAAATCGGGACCTGCCGACGGTTATCTGTGGCAATATGAGCTTTCTGAAAAAAACGGAAAAATAACGGGTGAAGTTATCCGTAAGTTTGGAAAATACAGCGGTCTTAAAGAAATTGAAAGTATCGCCGTAGATGATGAAATGGGATACATCTATTACTCGGATGAACAGTTTGGAGTACATCAGTATTATGCGGATCCGGCCAAAGGAAATGAGGAGCTTCTCATTTTTGGAAAAGGTGATTTTAAATCTGATGTGGAAGGAATCTCCATCTATCCTACTTCAGCCCAAACCGGATATATTCTGGTTTCAAACCAACAAAAAGATACCTTTAATGTCTATCTGAGAGAAGATCCGGCAAAAGGAAGAATCGCTGAAATTCCCGTTTCCACCAGTGAAAGCGACGGTTCGGAGGTCGCGAATGTGAATTTAGGACCAAAATTTCCGAAAGGTGTATTTGTCGCCATGAGCAACGGAAGGGTTTTTCATTTTTATGACTGGAGGATTATTGAGGAAAGGATTAAAAGCCAGGGTATAAAATAAGGCATGACCTGAAATGAGATGGAGATTAAAGGGCTTGTTTATTATGGGTAATTTATAACTGTAAACCTTCGAAGGTTTTCGAAGGTTTATTGAATTTATAAGTTTTGAATCCAAAATCTATTATTAATCTTTTTGTAATATTAGACTCCTATACTTGATTGTATTTGATTCTAAAAATATTGTTTCATCTTTCATATTAAATCTTAAAGGAATAAAATCAGCAATACTATTGGCTTTATCTATATTTCTTTTATCTGTACAATTAATTTTAATCTTTTTATTTGAAATAATTTTATAACTACCAATGCATTCAACTCTATTTGCCTCAACTTTTTTCTCTATAGTGATTGCATTATTATCAAGGATTTTTATTTTTAGAAATTGTTTGTTATCAGCATATGTATAATTACCTTTGAAACTTTCGGTATATATTCTATTCTGCGATGTACAGCATACAAAAGATACAATCACTAATAAACTCATTATCTTTTTCATTTTGATTTCTTAGTTTTTCCTTCGTTATCTATATAAAGACTATGCAAATTTAAACAGTCTTTATAGGTATTAGTAAATATAATGGTTTTCTAAAATATTTGAATCTATTTCCTTCTCAAAAAAATTCAAATGATAGTTATTGATAAAAGTACCACACGAAAGGATTCGTGCGGCAGCAGAGGAATTTTTATTAATAAACAATTTTTCTTTTTTCTAAAATATTTTCTTTTCCATTATCAAGAATATAAATTTTCATTAAATTTCCTTTGGAATCAAACTTTTTAATCTTTTCTTCTAGGCTAAAATCCAACAATTCTGTTTTATCATTAATAGTCATACTTCCTTTAAAAGAATGCCTATCTCCATATGGATTTAACTTGTATACCCCTTCTACTCTTGATTTTGGAGCATTGAAAGTTAGCTTTTCATAATCATAGCTATTATTATCAATCCAATTATATCTTTCTGTCTGCGCAACGACAATGTCACTAGAAGCATTTAATAATAATGTACTATAAATTAGGCGATCTTTATCGTCAACGAGATTAAATTCCTTTTTATATAGATGACCTTCATTATTATAGCTTTCTATTTGAATACTATTGTATACATAAGTATATTGTTTAATCTTTGAAACTTGTTTCTTCACAAGTTTATTTTCCTTCTCAGAAATCATCATCCCTTCAATTATTTTATTCTCTTGAATAATACGATAAGTATCATCAAGTTGAACAACTGTCTTGATCCATTCTTTATTTTTGTCAGATACATTTTTTATAGTGATCTCATTCTTATTTTTGTCGTAGCTGTAATTTCTTGTTGGAGTTAATTTCCCATTCTTATTTTCAAATACTTCCATTGATTTAAAATTACTTTTAGCAAGCACTTTAAGAGAATCTTTTGTTTGAAAATTTTGGGAAAACAATAATGGTCCTAGAAGAATTAAAAAAATTATATTTTTCATAGAATTAGATCAATTTGATGAAAACTTACCAATTATACTCTTCGTGCTTGAAGTCAAAATTAAATCTGATACACTAGGAATCATTTGCAGATGTTTTAAAGAAGAGTAGATGGGATATCTCACTCTTGTTTTAAAATTATCTTTTTTAATGAATTCTAAAAAATCAATGATTTAATTTTTATTAAATTTCTTAAAATAATTCTCATAATTTTCTGGAAAGGTATGTAGTAGCTTCGATTTTTTATCAAAAATTAATGTGATATTAAATGGATCATAATGTAACCCTTTTATAGAATTTTCATTAAGATTTTGATAAGGAATAGGAGTAAGCAAAGAATTAAAAATTCTTAAAGAATCTTTCGAAACAATAGGAATTCCTTTATAAGAATATATTTTTTTATAATTTAAGCCATCTGTCACCTTACTATCCATAATTGTAATACCAATGCCAAATTTTCCATTTTTATAAAATGCTGTATCTCTAACATTCATAGATGTTAAAATTATAAAGTTATATTTAATTCTATTTTTACTAGAAACTTCTAAAGCTGTATCTAAAATATATTCCGCATCTTTTCTATCAAGTTGAGATTTACAACTCAATAAGAAATTGGCTAAAAAAATTAATAATATTATTCTTTTCATTTAGATTTTCCTTTACAAGTTGTACTTTTATTATTATACTGAGCATAAATACCTCCAATTCTATTTTCTAAGCTTGAGTTATGATATAAATTGTTTCAAGCCCTGCTGTTGAGTAGCTTAGGCTATACTAATAATTATGAACAAAAATGCCACACAAAAGGATTCTTGTGACAATAAGAACTGTACATTTTATTTTCAGAAACAGCTTACCGACTCACTTAACTAAAATTAATAGATCTAACTTATTAAGAAGACTATCTATTCACCTGCTCAGAGCTGAAGCTTGAGGTAGTAGGAGTTATTGAACAATTCAGTGTATCAAGCATATAATACTTTACTTCTTTTTTTTGCTCAAGTATAAATTGCTTTTTATTAAACTTAATAACTTTATTTAATGGCTCATAACAATTTAAATATTTATTTTTTTTATCTATATACAAAAAGATTGTATCGTTATCTAAAAGCTGGCACCCAACAAAATTCATTGACGTGGGGGATTCCTTACACTTCACAATCTCACATAAACTTTTATTATTATCCGTAAATAAACTTATAACATAAACAGCTCCCACTTTAGATCTTTTATTATCTCTTTGTAATTCGTCAATCATATTTTTGTTTATAGTTATTGCTTGAATGCTCCTCTTTTCTTTACAGGAAAAGAATATCAATAGAATTAGTACTGGTATGAAAAATTTATAATACATATTTAAAATTATCAAAAAACTATATTTTAATAATTATTCTATTTTTATTGTCTTAAAGATTTTCAAAAATATTTTTTTATTGTGTTCACTTAAATCTGTGCTTATTATGGCAAACTTATTTTTATGGATGTCTATACTATCAAAATAAATCCCTACTAATCCTTTACTACTTCTTTTTGGTAACATAATTTGCCCTACTTTATTATTAATTGTATCGAGATAATAATAGTTCTCATTGAAAATACCATTCTTATAATCTCTTTGAGCATTATCTGATAAAAATATTTTCTCCCCGTTCACCTTACCTTTATCATATATTTCCTTTTCAACTGTAATGGAATAATTCTCATGGAAAGGTTCGTAGTAGGATCCAAAATATATAGAACCTATTGATTTTCCATTAGAAAAAATATCATATACTACCATATCTTCACTCTTAGATTTTTTCAATGAGAAAGTTTCTGGAATTTCAAAATGAATATTTTGGATATTAGTCTTTTGGAATGATGTACCATTCTTTTTATTTTCACAAGAACTAATAAATAAAATTATAAATGATATAAAAAACAATCTAAACATAATTATCGAGTACGTGTATTATCATTATTAAAAGTCTCAACATCTTTCCGCAATTTAGAAGATCTTCTAAAATTAGGGTTATTACCGGGAGTAGAGGCTTTATATACATCACCAGTTTGATAATTTACTGGAACAAATCCCACTTCTGCTTTTTGTTGAGTAGTAACAGATTTATTACCATTAGTATCCATTATTGTATTTGAATCTTCGTTTGGATACTGAAAACCAAGCCTTTTATAGCCTTCCCCTAATCCCAACATATGTCCCATTTCATGAAATATAGTGTCGTTAAAATTTCCATCCTGATACTGAACAATACCAATCTGTCCTCCTCGCCCTTCTGTTAATCCATTTACATCAGTATTTTCTTTTTTATTATAGACATCCTTAGAGGTAATTGTCATAACATTGGCTGTCCCTTTTATATCATTTGCATCAGTAATAACCTTATAAACAACGTTTAAACTTTCTATATTATCATTTTGCCTAATACTACCTAAAGCTAAATCTCTACTTGCAGCCCCTTTGAATTCTTTCCAGTTTATAACTCCTTGCGATTTATTAAATTTTGATTTTGACAAATCTAGTCTTTCAGGATTATACACTAAAAGTGTCATTGTTATAGCAACATTTCGAGAATACTCTTTAGTTCCCGAAGGATAAGTTTTGGTTTTTGCAGATAGAATTTTCGTTATGATGTCTATTGGCGTAGGAGCCATTCCATCCGGATCAATAAACCTTATCGGATTATTGAAAGCATAATTATAAGGACTATGTCTCGTCATCTTCTCTGCCAACGGATCAACAACTCCCCACCTCCCAATATCCGCCATATAAAACCTCGCCCCATAATCATACATTCCAGTTTCCTGCAATTCTTTCCCGTTGTACTTATAGCTATTATAACTTCCAAAATTAGAATTACTAAGCATTCCCTCAATGTGATTGAGTCCAAAAGGATAATAATTATTGGCATCCGTAATTTCAAGAACGCCTGCGCTGTTTTTGGCAAAATTCACTCTGGTATTGCCCAAGTGATCACGGTATTGGTAAATATAACGGTTTACAATCTTAAAATAATAAAACCATTGTAGACTATCAATTACAATGGCTTTTACTATCTAATTAATACAAATAATTGTCTACTCGTATTTATTAATTACCTCCTTAATCAATTCTTTCTTTTTACCATCCATAATAAATACTTTAGACAAATTCCCTCTAGCATCTATCTCATTCTCATAATAGGTAATTTGCTTAGGTATTTTCTCATTATTTTGCATTAGTTTTCCTTCTGATTCTATATAAATAGGAAATCCATTTTTATCAAGTTTCGTTTTTACAATAGTTTTGTATCTGGGATCTGTAAAAGTTTCTTTTTCATTGATTTGATATCCGTTTTTTTTGTAGTAGATACTTCTTTCATGCAATGTGAGATCATCATTAGAAACTATAAAGCTTTCAACCAGTTCTTTTTTATCATTATAAAAATAATACTCTTTGAGATACACCTTATTTTGTTTATCATGAAATAAAATTACTTTATAAGTATCAAAATAGTTAATTGTTACATTTTTTGTTAAGTAAATATTGGGTTCAACATGAGAATTAGATGTTTGAATCTCTTCCTTTATAATTCGATTTTGAGAATCTAAAAAATAATTAACCCCTGTAAGAATATTGCCATCCAATAATATTTGATGTGTTGTTAATTTTAATAGTGCAGAATCTTTCTCATAATAAAATTTTTCACTAAGTTCTAATTTTCCATTCTTCTTACGGTAAATTTCTTTTGAAACTCCTCCACCTTTTATAAATTTTGGAATATCAAAATCAGGAATATAGTCTTGGCTATAAAACAAATTAATGATTAAACTTAATATTATTATAAATACTATTTTCATTCTCTAGATATTGCTTTACACACTCTTTTACTTGAAACTTGAAACACTCTAGGTAGACAACTTCCTCTTGCTGTATTTATATCAGACAAAGAAGTTTCAGGGTTACCGTTATCTCTGGATATGAATGACTAAAAATATCCTTACTCAAATCTACTCCATACTACTGAATGAATCTTACTCTTTGTATCTGTTTTACGGAAATATATACAATGATGTGTTTACTAAAATTAATTATAAATAAAAATGCCACATGAAAGGGTTCGTGTGGCAGTGAGGGTTGCATCACTTATAAATCTTTCCAAACCTCCAATCAATAATTACTTTTTGCCCTATAATCTACATTCATTTTAAAGACTAGTCATTAATAATAATTTCCCTTCATTGGGTTTGACAATTAAATTTAGATTGAGGATCAATTTTAGAATATTGAATATATTTTGAATAATTAGAAATATCATCAACTAAGCTTCCTTTATTTCCAAAATTGTCTTTTATATATGTAATTGCTTCTTTTATTTTTATATTATCCGGCGGACAATTTATAGATTGAAATATTTTTATTTTTCCATTTGATTTTACATAAATATGAGTAAATGAATACCTAATATCCTTTATATAAAAAGCATAAAACCCATCTTTTAGTAGCAATCCATTTTTTAAAGATTTTGATTTTATAGTTTCCTTTTCATCAGAAGATAAATTCGTAATATAAAATTTTGTTTGTATATTATTCTCTTTTAAAATCTCATAGTAAACAGTTTTTTTTATATTTTCATCTATTACATCACTCATATTTTGATAATCATTATCACTTTTTATTTGAGCCCTGCAATTCACAACTATAAATAAAAATAGGCAAATCAATTTATTCATTTTGGTTTGTTTTTAAACTAATTCTAGTTAGAGTTTAGTAATTTTTGGGCATTGGCTGGATCTCTTTTAATTCCAATCTGAACGGCGGTTGTCATTTCTACCCTCGTTGCAGCAGCTTCGGGATCTCTAGGACTAGGTACTCCTTCAGACCGTCCTTTAATACTACTAATGTCTTCCGTGTTTAAATCCACGCTACCGCACGAATCCTTTCGCGTGGTTCATACATTCTAAAAAATAAATATACATGACTAGACAGATATGCCAAGCATAAATTTCTTCTCATGAATATATATTTTACATAAAGATATACATATTATAACATTATTAATAAAAATGCCACACGAAAGGATTCGTGCGGCAGCGAGGATTTTATTATTAGATTTCATTTAATCATCTTTTCTTGCTGTTTCAAATAAATTATTTTGGATAATACTATCCCCTCTAAAAATATACTCAATGGAATCACCTTTACTTTTTGAAATAGAATCACCTATTTGGTAAGAAGTTTCCATAATTTTCTCAGACCCGTTCGAAAATTTTACATATAAAAAATTATGCTCATTTTTATTGACATATATATCAATAACTTTTGTGTGTCTATTAATTTTTAAAAGTTGTTTTTTAGTTATATTATCTGAATCATGATTCAAATAAAAAACAATAAGAAAGACAATTGACCCAAATATTAACAAAAAAACAATCATTGGTTTTTTATCAGATAGATTAAAATTATTATTGTCCATATACATGCGTTTTAGATTTTGTCCACATTACGGGTAAAGCTTGCGCCGACCCTTTAAATACACCTATACCCCCACTCCTGTATCCACTATTAGTAGCTTTAGAATTTTGTCCAAAATGAGAGGGTATAAAATTATCACCATTTTTATATCCATCATATGTATCATTAAATGAACCTCCATATGACAAATTAATAGGACCGTCCCCGCCAGAATAGGAAACACCTGTTCCTGCAAAATCTGATGTAATAAATTTATGATTTGGGTCTGTAGGAACTATAATTCCTTTTTCAAGTCCAGCTGATGCACCAAAACCAATATTCGCATTAAATGAAGAAAACCAATCTGTTTCCCTCGCTACCGCGCGAATCCTTTCGCGTGGTAAAAAACGACAAATCATACATTCTAAAAACTAAATGTATATGACTAGACAGATACACCAAGCGTGAATTTCTGCTCATCAATATATATTTTACGTAAAGATATACATATGATAACATTATTAATAAAAATGCCACACGAAAGGATTTGTGCGGCAGCGAGGGGTTATAAGTTCGTATTAAATGTTTTTGAGCTATCGATAAATGTCTGAATATTTTCAGTTTTTATATTATAAAGTAATATTTTGTATTTCCCATTTGTATAAAACTTCGATACTCTTCCATTATGGACTTTATAGAGATAATTTTCGTTATATTTTCGTTTATCCCAATACTCTCCTAGATATTTTAAAACTTCATTGTAATCAATATCTTTTAACTCCCAATTCTCAGACTCCTGTCCTTCATTTTTATAAGAAGAGTAAATATAAAATATCTGCTTATCATCATATTCGAAGAAAAAATTATTATTACTTACATTCCAGTTAACAATATTTTTAGGTAATGTTATTGAAAAGTTTGTTGTATAGTATATATCCTGATCGGCTGAAGCATTAACTTTATTGATATATTTAAGCTTATTATAATTGTTACCATACTCAAATACCATACTATCATTACTAATACTTTTTTTTGGTACATCTATGTAAGAAGCACAAGAGCTCATCAACAGAACTAATAAAATAAAGGCTGAATATTTCATAATTATTTGTTTATTTTTTCCATTGCTTTTTTAAATGATGAATAATCTATTCTAATAATAGACCCTCCAGTATTATAAAATCCTACAGTAGGAGTATATGTATTTGGAGGAGGAGTTCCTCCTATTTGACCAGAAGGTAATGATCCTTGATTTTCAGTCCATCCTAATACCATAGAAGGCTGTGTATTACCAGACATATTTTTTGGATCACTATCTGTAGAAGATGGACTAGGTACTCCATAACTTGTTACGTTACCTTAACTATCATAATGCAATGGATGCAAGTGTGCATCAGAAGCTGGTTTATCACCTTTTTCTCTTAAATCTTTTCTTGCATCTGCCCATTCTTTAGTGCCTACTTCTCCAGCTTTCTCTCCAGTAACTGTTTTTGAAGATTTTCCACTTTGACCAAAGAAAAAACCTTTTTCAGTACCTGTTTTATCTGTTTTGCCAAAAGCATATATGTCATCAATTTGTTTCAAATCATCATTAGACACTTGATTAATTACATGTCCTGCAATAATTGCTGCATCTGTATCAGCTTCTTTTTTACTAGTAGTTAAAAACTACTTTTTTATCAAGCTTCCCATCTTCAACATGCTTTGTGAGCTGTCCTTTTAAATTGTAATAATCAGTAACAGGAGTCATTCCATCTGGGTCGATAAAACGAACAGGATTATTAAACGCATAATTATAAGGACTCCATCTTCTCATCTTCTCTGCCAGCGGATCTACCACTCCCCATCTTCCAATATCCGCCATATACATCCTCGCACCATAATCATACATCCCAGTTTCCTGCAACTCCTTCCCGTTGTACTTGTAGCTATTATAACTTCCAAAATTAGAATTACTAAGCATTCCCTCAATATGATTAAGCCCAAAAGGATAATAATTATTGGTATCCGTAATTTCAAGAACGCCTGCAGTGTTTCTTGCTAAACCGATCCTTACATTTACTAAATGATTTTTAACCAAAGACAGGCAATCATTTAGATTACCTGTTTTTTGAATTATTCTATTTGAAGTTATCTTATATATAACCTATTTCGTATTGTTTTTATCTACTTCTCTAAATCCATTTTCCCACTTCTGAGTATCTGAATAATATATTCTAGATTCACCTATAGAAGATTCTGCTTGAATCCAGATAATGTAATTTAATGAATCTACTTTTTTATAATAGACCGGTCCCTCTTCCGTTTCTTGAACTCCTATAGAATTCAAATCATTGGGAAGCATATGCTTTTCCTTTCTGTAATTCTCAATTTTATTAATAACTTGATTAGCTTCTTTTATATTTTTTGAAGTACAACTTAATATGAACATACTCACAAATAGTACAAGAAATTTATATACTTTCATATTCGAATTAAATTTAATATTATTGTCTTGATCTTGTTGGCTGACATAACGAACAAGGCTTGTCATTTGAACTTCCGTCATCTCCTTCAATATAAACAGGTTTTGTACTGTAATTTTTTCTTGGAGGAGTCTTTAAATTATCTTGCTTTGGTAACTCATTGTAATTAGGTGCATTTTGTGGATCTGTTGCTCCTAATGTGTTCATATAATTCAATAATTGTTCTCCAAAAGATAGTTTGCTATTAGAGTCGAAAACATTAGCTCCAAACTCTGCTCCAAACTTATCGCTAGGTAAATCCTCATAACTATATGCTGAATGTGCAGCAAAAGCAACATCCGAGGTTTCTTGTAAATAACCATCTTGTAAAGATTCACTTACTGGATTCATTTTAGACTTACCCAGCGTTTGAAGAGATACAGCCCCTCCTTTTTCAGAAACTTCTTTTTGAGCATCTATTTTTTCTTGCTTATAATTGTATGCCCTACCAGCATAGAATAGAAAATGTACCATATCAACCCAACCTCCCTTAGATGTGTAAACATATCTTCCTTCCCTATTATTAAAATAACCAGTAGCTATGGGTAAGCTTCTTCCTTGACTCCAACTAAATTCAGTATTTCCTAGTCTTGACATTGCATTGGCTGCATTTGTACCTGAAAGAGCACCCATTTTAGAAGGAGTGTTATTAAAAGTTTTTAAAAATGTAGATATAGTCCCGACTAAAGGTAGAATAGGATATCTACCATCAGGATCTGTAAACATCATAGGATTATTAAAAGCATAATTATAGGGACTGTGCCTCGTCATCTTCTCCGCCAGCGGATCCACCACTCCCTATCTCCCAATATCAGGCATATACATTCTCGCCCCATAATCATACATCCCGCTTTCCTGCAACTCCTTTCCGTTGTACTTATAATTCTTATATGTATTTCCACCAAAAAAAGCACCTCCAGTCCTTAAATGATTCATTCCAAAAGGATAGTAATCATTTGAATCGGTGATTTCCAGAGCTCCTGTGCTGTTTCTGGTGAAACTTATTCTCACATTACCCAAATGATTTTATATCCTCTTATTATTTTATTTTAAATAAACCCCTTTAAGAAAAAAGAAATAAAATAATATAAGTAATAGTGGAAAGCACAATAGTGTATAAAATATTTTCCCTTTATTTATTGTATTTTTTATAATAACAGCAAATGAAATTATAATACCAATTACATTTAAGGGAAATAAAATAAAAAAGCTTATTCTCTTATTAAAAGACGAATATGGTTTAATAAACTCTAATATATCTATAAAGACAAATGCGGAGAAATTTAACAAGAAAATTATAAAAGATAAAATTGCTAAATTTCTAATATTTATTTTTTCCATCCTACTCTGTTATAATTGTAACCATTAGTATACGCCTTCTTATCTGTTACGGTATCAGGACCTTGACGTGATATATATTTACTATTCAACTCCGCACCACTTTTCAAAACATCCAAAGGGGCACCAATCATTTGAAATGCCTTTCCTGTTTTAAAATTCCCTGCGTCATACACATTATATAATGTATTAGTTCCTTCAAATCTGATAAAGCCTCCCGCTCCATCCGGTGGTGTAGCACCCCCCCCTTGTATAGGATTATAAGCATTATCCCTTGTTTGAACCAAAAAAGACATTTCTTCAGCAAAATCAAATGTTCCATTACCAAGTAAACCCATATAAAACATCCAAGGTGACATAAAAAATGATTGCTCTCCAAAAGCCTGAAGGTATTGTGCCGTATCTTTTATGCCTCCCATTCCTAATTTGTTGAAACTGTCCGCCATATCTTGAGCTGGATATGGTATATACAAACTGACTTCCGCATCCTGTACTTCATAGTCCGTCATTGTTCCGGCATAATCAACAAGTGCCTGTAGCTGTTCCTGATCAGCAACAGAATCACCCATATTTAATTGATTTCCCTGTTCATCCACTACAACGTGTGGCCCTTCCTGAGGGGTAATAGATTGAACATAGCCCTGTGCATTAACTTTAATTATATCTTCATTCTGCCTTCCATCCGGATCAATAAACCTAACAGGATTGTTGTAAGCATAATTGTAAGTACTCCATCTCCTAGAAGTTTCCGCCAGCGGATCCACCACTCCCCATCTTCCAATATCCGCCATATAAAACCTAGCTCCATAATCATACATTCCTGTTTCCTGCAATTCTTTCCCGTTGTACTTATAGCTATTATAACTTCCAAAATTAGAATTACTAAGCATTCCCTCAATATGATTCAATCCAAATGGATAATAATTATTGGTATCCGTAATTTCAAGAACACCTGCGCTGTTTTTGGCAAAATTCACTCTGGCATTGCCTAAGTGGTCCCGGTATTGGTAAATATAACGACTTTCCGTGAAACTGTAAAATCCTTCCGCTGTGGGCACAAAATCAAGTTTCCATTCGGGCAGAGCATTAGGCTCGGGAAATGTTTTTGCTACATTTTCGTAGGCCTGTTCTTCAAAAGCGGCATCTGTTCTGCAGGTCAGGCAAAGGCCTCCTTCTTCATTATAGTTATACTGAAAACCATCCAGATAATCTGTAATACGCCTTACATCGGATCCTCCTCTTCTCGCATAGCCTATAAAGGTTTTTCTGAGTTTTGTTCCGTCTGCACGGTATAAATAGTTTAAATCTGAATTGGATGGCTGGCCGCTTCCCAAAGCATCTGACTGGCTGATTGAAAAGGCATCGGGCAGACTCAGGTAATTGTAAGCAATAGTCTGGATTCCTTTGTCTTTCATATTGATCATATTCCCGTTCAGGTCATAATCAATGGTATTGTTTCCACCTTCATATCCTGTGTCATTCAGAGAGCTTTCTATAATCTGATTGAGACGGTTCCCAGAATATTTATACTCAAGATTATCCACCAGAGTAGCGGTTCCTCCAAAAACAGGAAGGGCATTTCTTTTCAGGAATGAAATATTGCCGTTTAAATCATAGGTGAGACGCTCATCAAAATTTTTATTATGAGGATTGGTCGCATTAGGTTCGGCATATTCGGCATCTGTTAACCGGTTCAGTTTGTCATAGGTGTAATTGTATCTTTTCAGATTATTGACGGTTGACATATTCCAGTCTATTTCAGCAATATTCCCATTAAATTTTGCTGATGAAATACTGGTGTAAACGGGATCATGGTATTTTATTTTATATCCGAAAAGTTTTCCATTCAGGTTGGCCGGGTCATTGATCTGGGTCATCCAGCCTCTGATATTGTACTGGTAATCTATGGTTTGTAACGGGGTGGCTAATGATATTCCTCCTACTTTTTTAGATTTCAGCTGAGAAAGTTCGTTGTAGATATTCTGAGTAAGAATTTCTTCGGGATTATTGTCTACCTGATGTTTATGAACCAGCATTCTATTCTGATGGTCATAGGTAAAGTTTTCGGTAATGACTTTTTCTGTATCGGTTGCCTGCCTTTTATGTTTTGTAATGACAGTCTGAGGAACGCCCGCAAAATCCAGTCTGGATTCTGTTTTCGTATAGCCTCCCAAATGGTTGATGGAATAGGTTCCCACTGCACGGCCTTTGGTGTCATAATAGGTGTAATTTTTGGTCCAGCTATCGTCTTCTATGTTCTTCACCAGGCTCATCACGGGGAGGCCTTTGGTGCTTCTGCCGTCTGAAGAGGGAGTTTCGGTAAGGACAGGCTCTCCCTGAATAGTGGTTGGAAACGGGGGATTGAAATCATACCCTTGAGGATAGGAGTCGTAGTAGTTAAC
>NZ_LFND01000004.1 GCF_001045465.1 Chryseobacterium angstadtii | reverse complement strand
CCTTCACCGAAGTTTTCGGAATTCTTTGAATAATTGATGTTTGATAAATGATCATTGATACTGGAAGACGCACCATTTCTATTGGACTGCTTTACATCATTGATCATTGATCTTTTATCATTGATGTTTGTAGAACTTCTGGAATAAATCCCTAACAATGCTCCTCCATCTTTCGTAGGAATTATTTTCTCCACTTCATCCAGGCCTTTTCCACCAAGAATGGTTTCAGAAAGTACTTTTCCGTTTTTATCCAATCTTGAAATCAAGACATCTTTGGAACCGTAACCTTTAGCCGTACCCTGAGGTTCTCGAAGGGTGACATTTCCGGCTACAAAGAATCCCAAATCCGTCGTCTGAATAACGGATCTTGCCTCCTCATCTGAGGAACTGCCCAAAGTTTTCTGCCATAGTTCATCTCCAAATTCATTGAGCCTTACCAGCCAGATATCAGATCCTCCTTTGGAATCTTCTTTTTTATCCAAACCTTTTCCGGAATAAGAAGTTCCTGCCAGAAGAAATCCTCCCTCCTGAGTGGCTACGGAAGCCGACAAATAGTCGTGGTTATTCCCGGAGAGGTATTTTTCCCACACCTGCTCGCCTTGCTGATTGAGTTTTATCAAATGAAAATCATAACCATTGTTTTGCTTTTGGCTATTAGCTGCTGGCGTCTGGCTTTTTGACTGGATCGAACTTCCCGAAATAAGATACTGCTGATCAATAGTAGTCGTAACCTGGCTTAGAAAATCCTGCGTAGAAGATTGGATATCTTTCTGCCACAATACTTCCTGGGCAGACAACCCAAGAACGGTACATAAAGTGCATGCACCCAAGTAGAATTTCTTCATCTCTTTGTGTTTTGTTTTAATATTAGTTTTTTAATTTCGACGCAAATTTAACGTTTTTTAACGGTTATTAAAGTCTCCTTAAAAAGATTTAATGTGAATTTTATCATTTATGCGTATAGTACTTATTTTTACACATGCTATTTTATCTCTATGAAACAAAAATAGTTATGGCTAGCGACAGAACGTGACGTATTATTTATTCTGAACAAGTAAATTCAGAATAATGTGCCCTAAAAACAAAAAGACTTAGTGAATTGATTTTCAATCATTAATATAGTGCTTGAAGCGACATAGAATTCATTGGAGTAATGCCTTACTTTAATAAACGAAGTGGCTTTGTTTAGCTTTAAAAACATTCAAAAAAGTAGTGAATCTTTGTTTACCCTTGCGATAATGATAATATTTTAATATTAAAGTCAGATTAATTATAGGGGTATAAAAAAAGAGACCCGAAAGTCTCTCTTTATTATTTCTGTTGAAATTGTATTTTTTAGCAAATATAGTATTTTGTTTTCATCAAGAATTTTAATAATCCTGATTGAAAAAACTCTGAATGGAGCTGTTTACTGTTTAAACTGAGAATGTTTTACTTCTCTTTGTCCGCAGTTTTCGGAAGCAGTACCGCAGTTTTGTAATAGCTGATGTCTGCATCAATCTGGCTCTGTAAATTTTTAAAAGTAGAGTATTCGTAATGCTCCCAGTCCAGATCATTATCCGGATTCGGAATTTTATTGATGGCCAGTTCAAGTTTCCCGTCTTCCTGGTAACTGAACTCTATCGCAGCATATTTTTCTCCGTTTTTATCGGCAGCGTACCAGCATTTTGTGGTTCTTTCCGGTATAGGTTGCATCGTTTCGTTATCAAGGATTTGAGAACAGATGAAATTTTCGGGATCATTATGGTAGAAAACCGTTTTTGAAATCAAAGGTTTTTCATCTACAGCCAGGGAATAGATTTTATTGGTGGTAATAATGAAGTCTCCGGCAGATTCTCTTTTTTCAATATCAAAAAGATCAGATTTCTCTTTCAGATAATTCACTACCTCTTCTTCATCATCTTCCCGGTTCATAAAGTAATTGATACTGTAAATTTCATCTTCAGTGAGAAACTCTATTTCTTTCAGCACATCAGAATCTTTTTCATAATAATATAAATGATAGTCGTCCAATTTCTCCGCTTTAGCTTTTGAAATCACTTCTCCAAAAATGTTTTTGTATACTTTTTTCATGTTTAGTCGTTTAATGTGTGTTGTGTAATCATTGTGTTTGTGTCAAAAAATATCTGAATTTCTTACACATTCCAAAACCCCACAGCCTTTAGATTCAATTAACTTGCTTTGGTTAAGTTGGCTTTGGTAATTTTATACCATTTCATGCCGTATTTTTCAGAATCATTATTTCTGAAACGGAAAGTTTTTTATAAGTACGGTTGTGTAGAAATTCGTTAAGGGGGTACCATATAGGTATTTCAGGCGGAATCATTATCCGCTGTATAGAGGGATCAGGCCTTTATTCTGGTCGTCTGGATGACATACCATTTGTATTTTTTCCCATAAGCATGGATGCTGTCCACGAGCTTAAAATTTTCATCTCTGTATTCAATTTTCATGGGTGGTCTTTTTGCGAGTTCAAATATATTTAAAATCAGAGAATTAAGAAATCATATCTGAATTTTTATAATAAGGATTTTTTGCTAAGAAGCCGGGAAGGATTGTTTCTATCTCATTAGCATAAATATACGGGCTGTCTGCATTGCGGTTTTCCATGGCAGAAAACTGACCCTCAGCATTATATAAAAGTTCTGATTGATAATTTGTTTTTTCATCGAGGTAATACTTTCTAATCACCACTTCAGATGTTCCCTTGAAATAATTTTCTTCCTTTTCATAGATCATCACACCGTTTTGGTCATACAGACTGGTGATATAAAACTCATCATTCTTTCCTTTGCTATAAGCTGTGCTGAATTCTTTTCTGTATTCGCCGATATGTTCTGTTTTTACCAGAGTAAAATCAATTTCACCAAATATCTTTACGAGAAATGAGACTGCTACTTCTTCAGATTCACCATCTTTCAAATAGTAGAGAAATTCTGAATATTTATCTACAGCAGCTCCGTCAAAAGGAGAAGTCTGTACAAAATTTTTCCACAGCAAAAGCATTTCTTTCATATCGGAAAACGGAATTTCCTGAAGAAACCTTCTGTCAGTATCAATATCTTCAAACACAACGGAAGTATCTGTGTATTTCATGGTGAGAAAATCCAGATAGATTTCTTCACAATATTCAGGATCATAGAAACCTTCCGAAATAATGAAGTCAATCTGTGAGATGATTTCATCAATACTTGCACTGTCTTTGAAACGTCCCATAAAATAGCCCAGAAAGTCTTTTTCTACAAGATGAAGGGCCATTTTAAGATTAACCGTTTTCCCATCAGGATAACTGAAGGGACGGTTAACAAAAGTGAGTTTATATTTTTCTAAGATTTCCATTTCCTGATGATCAATGTAAAGAATTAAAAACGACGGTAAATCGTCTTTTAACCTTGTAAAAATATTATAGTCTAAAAATAAGACAATAATTTTTAATGGAAAGAAAAATATCTGTAATTTTTAATTCAATTTCTTTAGATATCCTGAATTACACATCTTTGATGAAATCTTCATATTCATAATAAAACCGCTCAAATCCATCCATTTTCTCACGGAAGAACTCAAAAGTTTCCTGCCAGGTGTTTTTGTTGAACACAGATACATGATGTTTTTCAACCCAAATTCTGCTGATTATCTTTCCGTTTTCAAGAGTAAAATATTCCTCTTTTTGAAAATCTCCTATAAAATCTTTTAAAATATCTTCCAGAGACCAGATCTTTTCATAGTATGCATTACGGAAGATCTCATCCTTCATTTCTATATCCAAAGAGACTTCCGCTTTTTTGTTGTCGGCAAGAAATTTAAATGATAAATCCTTGATCTTGGTATCGTAAAGGAGCCATTTTCTCGGAAAAGACTTTCCAAAAGCCGTCCAAAACTCCTTTTTTAGCTGTTGTGCTTCTTGTTTACTGAACATGGGGCAAACTTAAGAATTTAATGGGAGAAGGGCAAAAGGGGTGGGAGTGAGAGGCGAAGGAAGCTCAGGAGGCTAAGAAGGCAAATAAGGCTGATAAAGCGAAAAAGTTAATGAGCAAAATGGCGAAAAGGCGGATGATTAAACACGAATAAGAAGGAAAGCTGAAAAGAATATTTGTAAATTCGTTTGCCTGCCTGGCAGCTTTATTTTATTATTTTTATGAATCTACACATTCATCTTATTCTCTTTACCACTTTATCAATTAGCCTCCTTTATCCTCTCAGCTTTCTTCGCCTTCTCAGCCTTCTTACCCTTTTCCCCTTCCCCCAATTCCCAAATTCAAACTATTTTCTTATTTTTGCTGTAATGCTTTCAAAAAAATCCCAATATGCTTTTAAAGCGCTGTCGTACCTTGTAGAGAAAAGGAATGACGGCCCGGTTCTTATTTCCGAAATTGCAGAACATAAGAAGATCCCTTTAAAGTTTTTAGAAAATATCCTGCTGGAACTTAAAAAAGCAGATATCCTCGACAGTAAAAAAGGAAAAGGGGGCGGCTATTTTTTAAGAGAAAATCCTGAAAATGTGAAACTTGCCAAGATTATCCGTTTGGTGAATGGGCCTATTGCCATGCTTCCGTGTGTCAGTTTAAACTTTTATGAAAAATGTGAAGACTGTAACGAAGATCACTGCGGACTGCATGATGTTCTCATCGAAGTAAGAGATGCCTCACTGAATATTCTTGAGAAAAAAACTTTAATGGATCTGGTCGACTGACCCGGTCCTTTTTTTTGATTTATTAGTCTACTTTTTTGGTAGGATAATATTTTTATTTGATATTTGCAGTGTTCCAAATGTTTCAGACATGCTCAAACTATGCTGCCAATGGTTTCAAAGCAGAAGAAAGAATCTGTTCAGAAAATCTAAAGGTTAGGGTCGGGCTGTAATAATATGATAATATGATAATTTCCAGAAAAATTCAGATAAGACTCAATGTATTTTTTATTACGGCTGCGCTATTGCTGATCACGGTTCTGTCCATGTATGAGTTGGGGTATATAGAAGAGCTCCAGAATATTCTGGCCAAAGACAACTATATTTTTTACTGGATGCTTTTGGTAGGTGTACTGGCGGAAATTGTCGCCGGATCTATGGGAATGGGCTATGGAGTGATCTGCACAACCACCCTTCTTTTCCTGAACATTCCACCCCATATTGTAAGTGCAAGCATTCATTCTGCTGAAAGTTTCACAACGGCGGCGGGAAGTCTCAGCCACATCAAACTGAAAAACGTAAGCAAAAGTCTCGTTAAAAAGCTGGCTGTTCCGGCGGTAATAGGAGCTGTTATCGGTGCGGTAAGCCTTACCTATCTGGGAGAATATTATGCCAATATTACAAAAACACTTATTGCTTTTTATACCCTTTATCTCGGAATTCAGATCCTGTCCAATGCTTTTAAAGAAAAGCAGAACAAAGCGATGAAAAGAAAGACCAATCTTACCAGGCTGGGAGTAATCGGAGGGTTTATAGATTCATTTGCCGGTGGAGGCTGGGGCCCGCTGGTTACCGGAACTTTGATTAAAAATGCTTTTACCCCAAGATTTGCTGTTGGCAGTTCTACGGTGGCTAAATTTATATTGACGATAACGGCCGCTATTACTTTTTTTCTTACTCTCGGAATCCAGCACTGGAATATTATTCTCGGTCTTCTGATTGGAGGTATTATCACAGCTCCTTTTTCTGCCATGCTCACCGCAAAGCTTCCAGTGAAAAAAATGTTTCTGGTGATTGGAATCCTCGTTATTGTGATGAGCTGTATAACTATTTATAAATCAGTTTTTAAGTGATATTTCTAAGGTTTTCAGAAAAATAAATGCCGGAAAAACAATTTTGGTTTTGAAAATATTCTACTTTTACATCACTAAACAATAGAACATGAATTTGCATATAGTAGCGCTTTTTAAGTTTAATGAAAACTATTTAATGGACGCTGTAGAACTGTTTCAGAACCTTGTAAAAGAAACCAGAAAAGAAGAAGGATGCCTTCAGTATGACCTTATTGAAGACAAAGACAACAAAGGAACTTTTTTCCTGATTGAGTTGTGGGAAAGTGTAGATCACCACAACAGGCACAACGGACAGGATCATCTTCTGGATTTCCGTAAAGATGCTTCAAAAATGCTGGAAAGCTCTGCGGAAGTGTATAAGGGGTTTAAGATATATTAGGCTTTGAGATTTAAAGGCTTAAAGATTTAAGGATTTAATGATTAAAAAATTAAAAGATTAAAAAAATAGGGGTTGCTGAGCTGAATTGTTCCGGGCATCCAATAATCTTTAAATATTTTAATCTTTGAATCTTTCAATAAAAAAATAAAAGGCGGCCCAGAGTACTGAGGCCGCCTTTTGATTAGAAAAAATAGAAAGTATTAAAATTTTGAGTTATTTCACAATAAGTTTTTTGGTTTCCGTACTGCCTCCGAAAGTAATTTTTACAATATAATTTCCGGCAGTAAGGTGAGATAAGTTCAGCTCCTGCTTGTAGAAACCGGCTTGGTTGGTCAGTTCTGCAGTATGTACTTTTTTCCCGGTAAGATCATAGACTTCTATGCTTCCTTTGTTGTTTGCTTTTTCCTTAACATCAAACAGAACCGTCACTTTTTTGTCAGCGGTCGTAGGATTGGGATAGATCCCGAAAGACGCTTTTTTGCTTACTTCCGTGATTCCCAGAGTAGCGGTTATCTTTTTGTATTTGAAATACATATCCCCGGTAGTAGCGCCTCCGTTGGTCGTGAAGTACATTCTGTAATAATCGCTGCCTTTTTTCACATAATACACTACATTGTTGTAAACGTTTCCAATACCTTTCCAGGAATGACCGATCGTAGTAAGGTTTGATGAGAAATTGGTATCCGCAGGCGTACTGAAGGTAGCTGTTTCCTGTGTTTCAGGCTGTACTTTTGCTACTTTTACACTTGGTCCCTGAATAGCCCCCGTAAGAGGATACATCATCATATTATTATAGAACGTGTAATATTTGGTAAACATAAAATCCCAGTCGCTTTTAGGAGGTTCCATATTGGGAACTTTGGCTCCGGTTGTGAATGAGAAGTAGTTGAAATACGCATTATCTGATCCGTTGGCAAGAGTTCTGGTTTCAGTAGGTCCCCATGCAGATCCGTCCCATTTTGAATATTTAAAGGTATATCCGGCAAAAGCATCTTCAATAGCAAATTTCACATACGTATTGGAAGTGGTATATTTTAAAACAAAAATGGCTTTTCCTTCGATGTGGTGAGTCATGCTGTTGTATACTCCCCAGCCCGTTGCAGGAAGGGTAGGATGGGTAATAGGACCCTGTTCAAAAGCTCCTTGGCTTATATCTGTAGTCTGGTCAGGGTTGTATAAAGGCTCACCCCAGCTTCCTATATTGCTGATGCTGATGTTGTCCCAGTCTGCCATGTTGGTAGAAGCAGTATATACTTCTATATTCATTGCATCATTCACTCTTGATCCAAATGCAAAGTTGGAATTTCTGTAAAAAGCAACATCCCATGTATTCGCTGGCTGGGAAACCATATTACCATTGGCAAGGTTAAAAAACACACGATTCTGGTAGGAAGGTCCCATCGTCATATTTGCCTGCGTGTATCCTAATGCATCAGTTTGTGCCAAAACAGTTTGTTGAACAGAAAGAGCAAGAACTGAAGCCAATAATAGTTTTGTTTTCATAACTTATTTTTTAAATTCTTATTTAGAATGATTCCACAAAAGTAGATAATTATTTTTAATCATTCTAAATAAAAACATGATATTTATCTTGTTTCAGAAGAATTGAGCATGAAAATGACCGTTTATAGTGCAGAAAAAAGCCGGCTGGAAAATCTTCCAGCCGGCTCTATAGAGGTTTTACAGTCTAATAAACCTTATTTTTTAATGAACTTGGATTTCACTGCTGATCCTTCAGCGGTTTCAACAAGCATATAATAAACACCAGTCTGAAGTGTGCTGATGTCAAATTTCCGGCCTTTTAGTTTTCCTTCGGCAACTTTTTGCCCTGCAGCAGAGTACACCTCAATATTTTTAGGCTCTGTCTTTGTAATAAATTCTAAAGCAGTGTTGTCAGAATTAACTGCAAACTTAAAGTTCTCTTTTACCGCAGCAGTATCATTTACTCCCAAAGAGCTATTCACTTTATAGACTACATCATCAATTTGAACAGCTACGTGGGTAGCACTTGGCGTAAATCTAAAAACAATATAAGAGCCTGTAGTTGAAGGAATATTAACACTTATGTTCTGATTTACTCCAATGGTAGTTACATTGATAGGATTTCCTACCGCTACAAAAGTAGACATATCGCTGGCGCTGTTGGCTAATCCGATCTGGATGGTTCCAGGCCCGGGAGACGGAGATACCAATGTAGTCGTAAATGTTAAAACTTTATTTCCTGTTGTATTCTCAATTAAAGGAGAAATAAGATAAGAAGGAGTTGTCGCATTATTACCTGCATAAGACTGGATAAATCTCTGTGTATTATCATTTTCCAGGGCAGCTACAATCATTCTTGGAGATGCAGGTGGAAATGCACCTGTAATAGGAGCCACTACTGCTGCCCAGCCTCCCTGCGGAAAAGTGGTTGCTCCAATAGTAAAGTTGTTGAAATTTTCATTGAGCGTCGCTACTTGTGCATGCGCTGTAAAAGCCGTAAACATCAATGTTCCTAAAAGTAGTTTTAATTTCATAACGTTATTTTTATTTAGAATTGTTCTACAAAAATAAGTATTTATTTTTAACTATTCTAAATAAAGCGTTATATTTGCGAAAATTTTTACTCTATGAAGAAGAAGGTGCTTTCCGTTCTATCATTATCCATAGTCTTTTGGATGAACGCACAAGAAAAAGATTCTCTTAATAAAAATAAAAAAATAGAGGAAGTTGTCATTACAGGTCAATATACACAGCAGTCCATCAATAAATCAATATATAAAGTTGACGTCATAGATGCCCAGCAGATCAAAAATATGGCGGCTACCAATGTGGCAGATGTTTTAAATCAAAGTCTTAATATCCAGATTACACCAGACACCCGCTCGGGAAATTCTACAGCCAACATTATGGGGCTTGATGGAAATTATGTGAAAATATTAATTGATAATATTCCGGTAGTAGGAGATACAGGGCTTGGAAGTAATATAGACCTTACCAAACTTTCTCTGAACAATGTAGAAAGAATTGAGGTGGTAAAAGGAAGCATGGGAGTAGAATACGGGAATGGAGCAGTTGCCGGAGTCATTAATATCATTACAAGAAAAACAAGTCCGAAAAAGATTGCGGTAAGAGCATCTCTTCAGGAAGAAACGGTAAGAAATAACTATGACCTTAAGAAAAAAGGAAACGGAAGACATATTCAGAACGTTAACGTAGATTACAACATAGATAACAACTGGTTTGCGAACATCAGCTTTAACCATAATCAATTTATGGGGTATGAAGGGGAGAGCAAAGGCTATAAATATTTTGGAACAGATCCTGAAATAAAAAGAGGCTACGAATGGAACCCGAAAGATCAATACGATGCTTCAGCATTGATAAGGTACACCAAGAACAAAACTTCATTCTATTACAAACTTTCTTATCTGAACGAAAAATTTAATTTTTATAATCCTGAAACCAATAGAATTCCTCTTAACGACGGGATGGGAGGTGTTGTTTATCAGAGTAGAGATAGAGAATACAATACCGACAGATGGATTCATCAGTTCAATATTCAGGCTAATTTAGGAGACATCCGTTATATGGGTGATTTTTCTTATCAGATCCAGGACAGAAAATACTTTGATTATAACTATGATATTCCTAACAGGACCGTCATAAATAAGGATGAAAAAAGATCCTATTACCAGACCGATATAATCTATTCAAGAGGGATGTTCAGTAATTTCCTGAACAATAAAACTTTTGATTTCCAGCTTGGTTATGAATTAGACCATACCAATGGACAGGCAGCCCTTATTGCAGGGCAGTTTTTTGGTGAATCTGTGAAAAGAAAAATCTTTACCTATTCCAATTTCGTTTCTGCCGAATGGAATATCTCTGATAAGTTCTCATTAAGACCCGGAGCACGACTTTCAGTAAGCGATATGTTTGATAATCAGTTTAATTACTCACTTTCGGCAAGACTGAAAACTTCGGAAAATTCAAATCTGAGAGCTGTTGCCGGGACAGCGAACCGCTTTCCTACCTACGATGAACTGTTTACTTATTTTGTGAATATCAACCATGATGTTCAGGGAAATCCTGATCTGAATCCTGAAAAAGGATTTTCAGCGGGTGTTTTCTGGGATCAGAATTTTTCAACCGCGAACGACTGGAGAATAGCTTATAGTGTGAATGCATTATACCTGGATGTACAGGACAGAATAGAAATGGTGACGGTAAAAAGACCTTCCACCTATAAATATATGAACCTCAATATCTACCGAAACATGCTTTTATCTGCCAATGTAGATTTTAGAAAAGATCAGCTGGCATTTTCATTGAGAGGTTCGGTTAATGGTACTTCCGTGTCATTAAATGAATTGGAGCACACTTCTCCTACAGATTTCCAATATCTTGTACAGGCCGGAGCATCAGTGAATTATAAACTGAAAAACGCGGGGACAGGCTTTTCACTGTTTTACAAATATACAGGGCCCGGAAGAAACTATGTACTGGAGAATGATATTGAAGGCTTCAGACTGGGTAAAACAGATGGTTTTCACATGATGGATTTTATTGTAAGCCAACCATTCTGGAAAAATCATCTTGAAGTATCCGCAGGGGTTAAAAATATATTTGATGTTACAAGTCTGAATTCTACTGCTGGTGCAGCAGCTGGTCATATTGCAGGCGCAGACCGCATTAATTTATATTACGGAAGAAGCTATTTTGCCAGATTAATCTATCAATTTTAAAACTAAGCTATCATTATGAAATATTTAAAAATACTATCCCTTCTGTCTATTGTTGCTTTGCAGTCGTGCCTTGCAGCCGATGAAGAACCGGTGGCCGTTGCTCCTCTTACAGGATCAGTAGTAGATGTTGCCGTAGGCGGGCCTACAGAGCCTAATCAGGTGTGGATTGATTTAAGTGATTACAAGAATGCTGCCACCAATACCAGAACAAGCTGGGATCTTGGGTTTTATACAGGAGATGCGTTCCGTGTAGTGATCAACGGATCTATTGCGATGACGGTTGCAAAAATTCCTAATGCTACAGATATCAATCTGGTAAAGGAATCGGACGTTACAGCTCTTAAAACAGAAGCTCAGGTGGGAACATTCAGTGCTGCCAATATGCAGTATGTTGATAATCCAAACGGAAGTTTTCTGACCCAAACGACAGGAATTGCTGCTATTAAAGAAAATGATGCGGAAAATCCAATCTACCTGGTCAATTTAGGAAGAGATCTTCCGTCTTCAAATAATATCGGAGCAGGATCTGTGAGTTTGTCGGGAGCAGCAAGAGGCTGGAAGAAAATTCAGATTTTACGCTCCCAGAACGGATATAAAATACGCTATGCAGATGTAGCGGCAACCACTTATCAGGAATACCTTATCACAAAAGATACCGAGTATAATTTCTCCTATTTCAATCTTAAAACCGGAGCCCCTGTAAAAGTACAGCCGAAAAAGAAAAAATGGGACCTTGCATTTACAACGTTTACAAACGAAGTATTCTCAGCTCCTACTACGAGTGCAGGAAGCTATTTCTATGCTGACTTTATTGTTACGAATACCTTAGACGGTGTTGGAGTATATCAAGTCAGTGCAGGAGGTAATCTTGAACAGGCTTATAATGCTTTCAAATTAAGCGATGTAGATCAGTCTAAATTTATTTTTAATGACCAGCGTGCACTTGGAGATAAATGGAGAACCACTACCGGAACACCCGATATACCACAGCCCTTTGTATACTCAGACCGTTTCTTTGTCTTAAAAGATACGGAAGGATTCTATTTTAAGCTGAGATTCAATGCGATGAAAGACAAAAACGGAAACAGAGGGTATTCCAATTTTGAATTTGACCCTTTATAATAAATCAAACAAATAGTACATCATGAAAAAATTAATACTTGCAGCTTCCATTCTGATGGCAGTATATTCATGCAAAAAAGAAGAAGGAGCTAAAAAAGAAAATACCACAGAAGCAGCTTCTGAAGCACCAAAATCCAATAATAAAATTGTTACCTTAAACGGAGGTATTACGGAGATTGTAACTGCACTTGGCCACGAAAAAGAAATCGTTGGAACAGATGTTACCAGCACCTATCCTGCAACATTAAAAGCGACAGCTAAAGATCTTGGGCATGTAAGATCTATGACGATTGAACCGATTATGGCAGTAAGCCCGACTTTAATTTTAGCTTCCGGGAAAGATATCAACCCGGAATTAATGACTAAAATCAAGTCTTCAGGGATCAAAACTGAGGTTTTCAACCAGGAATATACTGTAGAGGGAACTAAAAAACTTATTGCTGACGTAGCCAAAGCAGTTGGAAATACAGATTATCAGAAACTGAACGATAAAATAGACGCTGATTTAAAACAAGTTCAGCCTATCGCTAAAAAACCGAAAGTATTGTTCATCTACGCCAGAGGAAATATGCTGATGGTTTCAGGAACAAAAACACCAATGGATGCATTGATCACGCTTGCGGGCGGACAAAATGCCGTAACGGATTTCGAAGATTTCAAACCTTTGACACCGGAAGCCGTAGTAAAAGCGAATCCTGATGTTTTATTCTTCTTTGAAACCGGACTTCAGGGTGCAGGCGGAAACGAAGGAGCTCTTAAAATGCCGGGCGTAGCACAGACCAACGCAGGTAAAAACAAGAAAATCATCGCAATGGATGGAGGATTGGTTTCAGGTTTCGGACCTAGACTAGGAGAAGCAGCAGTAGGATTAAACAAACTTTTAATTGAGAACACAAAGTAAATTATACTTTCATCTAATTATAGGTGCCGTACTGCTTGTCATTATAGCAGTACTGGCGCTTAATACAGGAGTCTACGACTTTGGAGGAATGTCACCCTTCAAAGTTTTGTGGCAATATATAAAAGGAGATCCGGGTTTATCTTTAAGCGATAAATACGTGATCTGGGATGTGAGGGCAGCCAGAATTATTATGGCTATTTTAATAGGAAGCATGCTTGCCGTTTCAGGAACCAGCCTGCAGGGTCTTTTTAAAAATCCTCTGGCGACAGGAGATCTGATAGGACTTACATCGGGAGCGACACTGCTGGCGGCAATTGCCATTGTATTAGGAGGACATTTCAAACAGTATCTTCCCGAGGTGGTACAATTTTCAATAGTAGGAATTGCAGCATTTATCGGTTCCTTTTTGTCCATGATGCTCGTATACAGAATTTCTACGGCTGGCGGAAAAACCAATGTAGTCATGATGCTCCTTTCTGGAGTGGCCATTACGGCCATCGGATTTTCGATCACCGGATTTTTGATCTATATCTCAAAAGACGAGCAGCTCAGAGACCTTACTTTCTGGAACCTGGGAAGTCTGGCAGCAGCAACCTGGACGAAAAATATTATTTTAACAGTAGTTTTGATCATTTCTTACATTATTCTTCTTCCCAAAGGAAAGGCTTTAAATGCCATGATGCTTGGAGAAAAAGATGCACAACACTTAGGAATCAATGTAGAAAAGCTTAAAAAACAGATCATCATTATTGTAGCATTAATGGTGGGAACATGTGTAGCATTTTCAGGAACGATAGGATTTGTAGGACTTATTGTCCCTTATATCCTGAGACTTTTATTTAAATCGAATTACACATTTATACTGCCTTTGTCAGCCCTGTGCGGAAGCATATTACTGTTGACGGCAGATACTTTTAGCAGAAGCATTGTAGAACCTTCGGAACTTCCGATAGGAATTCTTACAGCCCTGATGGGAGGCCCTATTTTTATTGCTATTTTAGTTAAATTTAAAAAATCCCTGTAATGATAAAGGCACATCAAATCAGTTATAAACACAAAGATTTTCATATTCTGGATGGGATAGATATTGCCCTGGAATATGGTGAATTTCTTGCCATTGTAGGACCGAATGGAGCCGGGAAATCAAGTTTACTGAGTGTTTTGGCCAATGAGATCAAGTCTAAGCATACCATATTGTTTAAAGATAAAGATATAACCCGGTGGGAGATCAAAGAACTGTCTCAGCACAAAGCTAAATTTTCCCAGCACAACAGCAATGACATTCCGCTTGAAGTAAAGGATGTGATCATGATGGGAAGATATCCTTATTTTGATACCCAGCCCGGAAAAGAAGATCTTGAAGCCATGAATAGTATGATGGATCAAACTGATATTTTTCATCTGAAGGACAGAGAATACAATACCTTGTCCGGAGGAGAGAAACAGCGTGTACATCTTTCCAGAGTGATGGCTCAGCTTGAAAACAGCATTGCCCATAAACTGGTTTTTCTGGACGAACCTCTGAATAATCTGGATATAAAACACCAGTACAGGGCTTTGGAAATCATTAAAAGTTTCACCCAAAAAGCCAACAGTGCCATCGTTGTACTTCACGATCTTAATCTTGCCGCTCAGTTTGCAGACAAAATTTTATTAATGAAATCAGGAAAGGTTTCTGCTTATGGAACACCACAGGAAGTATTTACCGCCGACAATATTAGTCAGGCCTACAACTTTCCGTGCACCATTTGCGAACATCCTATTACCAATAACCCAATGATCATTTTTGGATAACCATGGAAAAAGATGAATTACAAATCCTCGCTCAGAATCTGGCCAACCCTCAGGGGGAAAAAGGCATAGAAATAGGTGAGATGATGAATACCACCAACATCAGCATGACATTAGAAAGCATTAAAACGCTTCTGATAGAAGATGATGAACACATCCTCGAAATAGGGCATGGGAATGCAGGGCATCTGAAAAATATTCTCAACAGAGCTCAGAATCTGAAATACACAGGAGTAGATATTTCCGAAACCATGTACAACGAAGCCAAAAGACTGAATAAAGATTTTGAAAGTCAGGCCGATTTTGTATTGTATGAAGGACAAAAACTTCCTTTTAAGGATCAGACTTTTGATAAAATATTTACCGTGAATACCGTTTATTTCTGGGAAAAACCCGTAGAATTCCTCAACGAGATCTACAGGGTTTTAAAGAAAGACGGAACCTTCGTCCTTACTTTCGGACAGAGAAGATTCATGGAAACACTGCCTTTCACAGAGTACAATTTTACCATGTACAGCAACAGCGAAATGGAACAGCTGATTTCTGAAAGCCCTTTCAAGAGAATGAAAATTTCCGATAAAGAAGAAGATATTCCCAGTAAATCCGGGAACGAAACCATCCATAGAATTTATACAGTTTTAACCATAAAAAAATAAAATAATGAGCACGTTAGTTAATGATTTAAAGGAAAAATGGGAGGCTCTGAAAGCAGAAAATCCACATATAAGAATAAGAAATGCAGCAGCACAGCTGGGCGTAAGTGAAGCTGAATTACTGGCAACAAGCATAGGAGAAGGCGTAACTGTTTTAAACCCTGAATTCCCGGCTATCCTTACCGAAGCGGAAAAATTGGGAAAAGTAATGGCACTTACCCGTAACGACGAATGTGTGCACGAAAGAAAAGGAATCTACCAGAATGGTGATTTCAGCAGCCCGCATGCTCAGCTTTTCGTAGGAGAAGATATTGATTTAAGAATATTCCTGAACCACTGGAAATCTGCATTTGCGGTAGTGGAAGGAGATAAAAAAAGCCTTCAGTTTTTCGGAAAAGACGGTCTTGCCCTTCATAAGATCTACCTTACGAAAAACAGTGATGAAGCAGCTTTCGATGCTATTGTAGATCAATTCAAAGCGGAAGATCAGAATCAGGTTCTTACGATAGAAGCTGTGGCTCCAAAAGCTCCTGAAAAAGCAGATGCAGAGATTGATGCTGAAGGATTCAGACAAGCATGGACAGAACTGAAAGATACTCATGATTTCTTTATGATGACCAGAAAATTCGGAGTAAGCAGAACCCAGGCATTAAGATTGGCTCCGGAAGGATTTACTAAAAAAATCGACAATGCAAAAGTGGTGAATGTTCTTGAAGACGCGTCAGAAAAGAATATTCCGATCATGGCTTTCGTTGGAAACAGAGGAATTATCCAGATTCACACCGGAAATGTGAAGAAAACACTTTGGCACCAGCAGTGGTTCAACGTTATGGATCCTGATTTCAACTTACACCTTGATGTAACAAAAATTGCAGAAGCATGGATTGTTAAAAAACCTACTGAAGACGGAGAAGTAACAGCAATTGAGGTATTCAACAAAGAAGGAGATTTCATTGTTCAGTTCTTCGGAAAGAGAAAACCGGGAATTCCTGAACTGCAGGAGTGGAAAGATCTTGTTGCAGAATTAGAGAAATAATAATTAGATGATTTTTGAATGGACCGTTTTGTTTTTTAATTCAAAGCGGTCTTTTTATTTTGAAGCAGATCGCAAAATTTGCTGAAAAAAAAGAAATTTGAGGGACAGATTTGTTTAACCACAAAAGTCACAAAAGTTTTTGGGATACTTTAGTTTTAAAAGCTTTTTTATCCTGAAAACAGCAAGAGCACATAAGCTGAAAGATCAGAGATTTTCATAGAGTTTTAGTACTTTTTGTACGCAATGTGTTTAACTTTAGAAATAATTAAAGAACTCAGATAAAAAACTTTTGTGACTTTTGTGGTTAAATAATAAAACCATTAAGGTTTTTTAAGTTTTAAAGAATAATTAAGATAAGCTTCGCTTTAAGTGTTTCATTGTGACTTAAAAAATCCAATGGATTTTGTCTTAATTTTACTTACTCTTTTCATTGATCTTAATGGTTTAAAAAAAGACTTTTATGGTTTAAAATCAAAACAAAAATTTGTGATATTTGTGAAGAAACATTGGTGTAATTTGTATTTAAATAAAATAAAAATGAAGAATATTTTCATAGCCTTTTTGCTGGCTGGTTTCTGCTCATTAAGCGGGCAGGACTTTAAAGCTTACCAGTTTTATGACAAGAAAGGAAAGGAGGTTAAAACGGATAAATTAGTCAAAGAACTGGCAGAATATGATGTGGTTTTCTTTGGTGAAAATCATAACAGCTCCATCAATCACTGGCTTCAGCTGAAAGTGACGGAAGGACTATTTCAGAAGAAAAACGGACAGCTTATTCTTGGAGCTGAAATGTTCGAAAGAGATAACCAGTCGCAGCTGAATAAGTATCTGGAAGGGAAATTTGATGCTAAAACATTAAAAGATTCAGCACGTTTGTGGAATAACTACGCTACCGATTATAAACCTCTAGTCGATTTTGCTAAAACTAAAAAGTTAAGTTTCATTGCGACTAATATTCCACGGAGATATGCTTCCCAAACCTCAAAAGAAGGCCTGGAGTCTTTAAATAAATTAAGTGCTCTGGAAAAGACCTATGTCGCTCAGCTTCCTATAAAAGTAACATTGGATACTCCGGGATATCAGGAAATGAAAGCGATGATGGGCGACCATGCAGAAGGTACAAAAGTGATGAATTTTATTTCGGCGCAGGCTACAAAAGATGCTACAATGGCTGAATCTATTCTCAAAAGTATGCAGGCGGGGAAAACATTCATTCATTATAACGGAAACTATCACAGTAAAGAATTCGGTGGAATTTACTGGTACATCAAACAGAAGAATCCTAATCTTAAAATGGCGGTGATCTCTGTTTTTGAATCTGAAGATCCTGAACTCAAGATCCCTGAAAAAGAATATATCCCGACAGAATTCAATCTGATTATTCCTGCGGATATGACGAAAACATTTTAAAATTCAATAGAAACGGGCTTTAGCCCGTTTTTTTGTTTAAAAATAGAAGCCTTACAAACATCATAGATGGGTTGTGACTATAAGATTCATTAAATATCCTATCCAGTTTATACAAAATATCCGTGCCAGTTACCTATTTGAAGCACAATATCTATCTTTGTGCTACAAAGAATAAAAATGAAAAAAATACCTTTTCTGCTGATCCTTTTTATGGGGTTCATCAATGCTCAGAAGCTGACACCAAAAGAAATTTCAATCATCAATCAAGGGGATATCAAGACGGCTATGCCGATTTATCAGACGACAGACCCGGAACAGCATAAAACTTTACTCAATCTCTCAACGGAAATTGATCCGGTAGATCCCAATACGGCAACACTCGTGAAAAGAATGAAAGAATCCCTTCTTTCTACGAATGGCGGAGTAGGAATTGCCGCTCCTCAGGTTGGAATCAACAGAAAAGTAATTTGGGTACAGCGTTTCGATAAAGAAGGAAATCCTTTCGAATATTTTATCAATCCGGTGATTGTCTGGAGATCGGAATTACAGAATCTAGGTCCTGAAGGAGATTTATCTATTCCTGAATTCAGAGATCAGTTTTACAGAAGCAAAGTAATTCAGCTGGAATATGTTGATCTCAAAGGGCAGAAATATGCTGAAATTGTGGAAGGTTTTACCGCCGTGATTTTCCAGCATGAAATAGACCACCTTTTCGGCATCCTGATTTCAGATAAAAAGGAAAAAGAGAAGAACGATTCTTATAAAAAAGTAGATGCTTTTAAAAGAAGTGATTCTGTGACGAGATAATGATTGATTTCCAATTGAATTTAATCTTTTCCTGTACAGCATATTCTGTTTGATAGAAGTTTTAGTTTCTTGTATACTTACATTTCGGGAAATTAGTACAGCCCCAGAAAGATCCATATTGACCATTTCTTTTAATAAGGTTCCCTCCACAATTAGGGCATGAAATATTTCGGTTGATGGTAGAGTTGGCTATTATACTTTTATCTTCAGCGCGAATGTTTTTCCTTGCAGTGAGTATTGTTGCGACAATTTCATTCTTGGTTCGTTCATGTATATAAGCTGAGTCATATTTTTTTATGGTTTTGATTAACTTATTGGTATAAACCACATCAGTATATGTTTTGGTTTTAAGGGTTGCCCTTTTTGTAAATGTAATTATTGAGTAATATCGCAAATAAGGATAGTTTTTCAGGACGTGTTTTAAAGCATAAATATGACCCTGATTTTGTAAAATAGGATTGTAAAACTTACGTCTGTACTTATAAATAACCTGAGACCAATACCTGTCTTTTTCATAGCCTACAATCCAGCCTTTATAATTCTTGGTTTCAATAACAAATATTCCATAATCTGAAACAATGATGTGATCTATTTGTGAAATGGAACCTTTAATCTTTAATTCAATATTATTCAGAACAATATATTCTTTATTATTTAATCTTTTAAGTTTTTCAGAAACCCTTCGCTCACCAATATATCCCTTTATTTTTGGAATATAATATCTGATGATTAAGTACAGGATGCCTAAGATAAAAATGATTAAAAGACTACTGTTCATGCTGTTTGTATACTATTTAAAAATCTGCTCCCAAAAGAAACAGATTTTATTTTAATTAAAGATATTAATTCTAGAGAAAGTTTCACCTCTCATGTCCTTTCCGTCAAAGGGCTCTAAATAAATTGATGATTTTGATAAGTGCATCGTCAAGGTAGCGATGTTAAATATTTAATCTATGTGAAAAACAATCGATTCTATATGTTTTGATTTTAAATTTTAGTTCACCTCTTTTTCTGGATTCATTGATAAGTTCATATACCCTTCCATTTTCAGAATCTAAAAAGTATTGATTGTATTGCATTGTTTTTTCAGAATCTTTAAGAATATGATTGAAAACTGATTGAGTTCTATTGATACAGGAATCGGATTCTTCCAACTTGTATTTATCTACTCTATAGGTAGAATAAACATAATTTTCGAAAATTTTTGGTTTTAAATACAGATTGGTTTCAGTATTTAAAATGTTACTCATCATTACTTTTGTTAGAATTGTAAAGTCTGCAGGTTTTAAATTTAACTCTCTAACTAAAATATTCATCTGCTTTTCAAAAGTTGTATTGGTTTTCGGATAAAGGAGAGGTTGCTTTTCGTTGATGAAATCCCAATAATCAAAATACATATTTGAAAAGAATGGAATGGAGTAAAATCTTTTGTTCTTTTCAAAAACTAAAACCTCGTCGTAATCTTTTTTTTCTGGATTTTTATAAAGCGTTACAGACAAGGAATCCAGATCAACCTTTGTTACTTTTTCTAATTTTTTATCAATCATCGGAAAATTGTCCAATACTGATTTTATACTTTCCTCCGGGGAATCAAAGCCATATTTTTTCCCTTTATTACAAGAAATGAGTATGGAGAATACAATTAGAATTAAAATGATTTTTTTCATTAAAATATCTTTTAGTAGCTTATTTTTAGTTTTAAATTGCAACCATTATTTTCATCCAACTCATATTTTTTTCCATTCTTTCCCTCTTCAATCAACTTAAGACTTTTTGAAGATACGGCAATAAATACATCAAAATTTCCATAGGGATTTTTGTAAAGATTATATTCATCAATCCTAAATCTTGGTGTTATATTCAATTCATATTCATTAAAATTTTTCTCGCTTTTTTTATAAAAGTTTATTGTAGTTGAATTTAATCCGTTATCAAAACTGGCAATATATTTTCCATTTTCTAAAATTTGAGGGAAACCATCCGTGACTTGCGAAATTTTAGTTTTTTCATTAAATAATAAAAATCCTGATATTTCAAATCCAGCCATTTTAAAAATATAGTAATCAGATTTTTTGTCAACAAGAAGAAATTTTATGTTACAGGATTTTGATTTTCTTAATTTGTTGTTTTCATAAAAAGAGAATGTTGCACAAGAATCTTGAAAAACTTTTGGAAACTTCGTTTTAAATTCAGATAATAAATTTTGGTTTTCTAAGTTGAAGATTGGATTTAATTTTATTTTTTTTGATTTTAGATTATTGTAGTCTTCTTCACTGAGAAATTCAAATTTTACGGCTTCATTTCCTTTAATTTTATATGAAAAGTATTGGCATTTTTCATTATCAAAAGGTTTAAGAATTTGTGAGTTTCCCATTTCAAAAATAAAGCTCAGAATAAAAAATAAGTATTTAATCATTGTAATTTTATGATGGAATAGACAACATCTCAAATGGTTGTATCAGTCCAAATTATACTTCCATAAAATTAATAATTTTAACTTGAAAACAATCTTTAAAATATCGGGTATATAAGGATAGAACCTATTTAACAAAAAAAAATCTGCTTCAAAAAGAAACAGATTTGCTTTATCATTAAATCAATTAAATCTAGTTATTCGTAACAGAAAATTTCACCTCCATATTATTTCTCGTCGCATTAGAGTAAGGACAAATCTGATGTGCCTTTTCCGTCAAAGCCTGTGCTTCCTCAATCGAAACTCCGGGAATATTTACATCCAGCTCTGCAGCCAAACCGAAACCTCCGTTTTCAATCTGTCCGATGCTTATCTGAGCCGTAACGGTTGTTTCTCCAGTTTGGGTTTTAGATAAACTGATCACTCTGTTAAGTGCACTGTCAAAACATGCTGAATATCCTGCCGCAAAAAGCATTTCAGGGTTGGCAAAATCATCATTGCCGCCACCTAAAGCTTTAGGCATTCTTACTTCAAGATTCAGAACTCCGTTTTCACTTTGTACATGGCCGTTTCTTCCGCCTTGTGCTGTTACTTTTGTTGTGTATAATGTTTTCATTTATTTTTCTATTTTGCTTAATATTTTTTGGATAGTTTCTTTAAGTTGAAGAAGATCTTCGGTTTCTACACCGATCTTATTCTGTATTTTCCCCGGAATTTCACAGGCTTTCTGTTGCAGTTGTTTTCCTGCTTCTGTTAAAAATACTTCAACCACTCTTTCATCCTCTTTTTTTCTTTTTCGGTTGATGATTCCTTTGCTTTCCAGTCTTTTCAGAAGAGGAGTTAATGTACCGCTATCCAGAAACAGCTTTTCACCAATATGACTGACGGCAAGACCATCATTTTCCCACAATACCATCATCACAAGATACTGAGGATACGTAATATCAATCTCATCTAAAAATGGCCGGTAAAGACCTGTGATCTCCTTTGCAATCACATAAAGCGGAAAGCAGATCTGGTTTTCTAATTGTAACTGTTTTGAATTTTCCATAATGCTGAGTATGAAAGAGAAGTATGAATTGATTATTTTTTGATGATGAATTCCTCCATAGGAACTCTCACTTTTTTCATTGTCGACAGCCAGTCTTTTTCCTCATCCCTGTACCCAAGATACAGAAGGCTGACACTTTTTAATCCTAATTTTTCCAATCCTAAAATTTCGTCTACTACTTTATTGCTGAAACCTTCCGCAGGAGTGCTGTCTATTTTTAACTCTGCAGCCTGTGCAAGGGCAAATCCCAAAGCAATATAAGTTTGGCGGGCCGTATGGGCGAAATGTTCCTCAGGAGTCTGTGCATTATACATCTCTTTGATTTTATCTGTATAGCTTCCAAAACGTCCTCTCGGCAAATCCCTTACATCGGTGTGATAATCATATACCTGGTCAATTTTTTCATTGGAATAGCTGTCCCAGGCTGCAAATACAAGAACGTGAGAAGAATCTCTCATCACTTCAGGGTTTAAAGCTCCGGCAGTCATTTTTTCTTTTAATTCCTGATTTTCCACCACTATAATACGGAAAGGCTGAAGTCCGGATGAGGTTGGAGCCAATCTCGCAGCTTCCAGAATAGTATTAAGATCTTTTTCTGATATTTTTTTTGAAGGATCATATGCTTTTACGGCATGTCTCCATTGTAAGTCTTCTATTAATGACATTTCTATTATTTTTAATTATTTGTTCTATGAAATCATCCTTTAAAAAATCACCTGATGAATTTCTTTAACAAAGGTAGATTAATTTACATTGTGTACAATTTAATTTTAATAGATTTAATTTATAACGATTTTAGAAAAATAAACTAATTCAAAAATTCGCTCCTTCACCATCTTAGCCATCTTCGCTTTCTTTGCCTTTTCACCTTTTCGCCATTGCGAGCCACATTTACCGCAGGAATCGGATTTTTTAAGAAATCATTTATTTGAAACTTTGCAGCAGAACTTTAAAACAGAAAAACAATGCAGAGATTTAAAAACAAAACAGGTCTGATTACGGGCGGCACCAATGGCATGGGATTGGCCACTGCGAAACAATTTATAAAAGAAGGCGGGAATATTATCATTACCGGCCGAAGTGAAGAAACAGTACAGAACGCTTTAAAAGAACTGGGTGAAAATGCTTTCGGTTTTGTTTCTGATGCGGGAAATATGACAGACCTTTTGAAACTAAAGCAGGAAGTAGAAAAATATACGGAAGTTATTGACTTCGTATTTCCCAATGCAGGGTATGGAAAATTTTCTCCGGTTGAAAATGTGGATGAGAATTATTTCAACGAGCTTTTCAATATGCTTGTAAAAGGTCCGTTTTTTACGGTTCAGCAGATGCTTCCGTTAATGAAAAAGGGAAGTTCAGTTGTTTTTAATACTTCCGTAGCCACAGAAATAGCCATGCCCGATTTCTCAGTTTATTCCGCTGCAAAATCTGCGGTCCAGTCATTTATAAAGACTTTTGCTGTAGAACTTACAGAACGCGGAATACGGGTAAACGGCATCAGTCCCGGACATATTAAAACCAATATTTTTAAAAATACAGGCCTGAATGCAAAGCAGATTGAAAGTGCAGTTCAGCATATCATTCCTACCATTCCTTTTAAAAGACAGGGTGAACCGGAGGAGATTGCCAGCGCAGTACTGTTTCTGGCTTCAGAAGAGGCTTCCTATATTCACGGAGCAGAGCTGAAAGTAGATGCAGGAATTTCTGTGATCAGATAAATAAAATTTCCCCATTATATCTGAATAATGGGGAAGTTTTATATGAAATCACTGCTTTTTATCGTTTTGATGTGCATGTAGTATGCAGACAAAAGAACAATTGTATCAGGGAATTTCATTGATTTGTTTGATGATATTCGTATTATTTTCAATACCAATATGATAAGCTTTTGCTTTTTTATGGCTCATGGTTGCTTTTTCCAGAAGTGCTTTATAGTCCTTTCCTTTTTTAGACAGATAAAAAATCTGCGGACTTATCCCAATGGATATACGGGTAAATTCTGCTGGTTTTTCAGGATCGTCGTAAACGTCCGTAATGACGGAATTATTATACCAGGTCAGGTTTTGTGGTCCTGAGTTTCCGGAACAGGATGTAGTCATAAATAGTACTAATAATAGAAAAGTCCAGATTTTCATAGAAAAATATTTAGGAAACAATTCCTGTAGTTCGTGGTGAGAATTACAGGAAATGTTTCAGTTATTTAGAATCCGCAGCTTGCCACACTTGGAGCCGGTGAAGGAGAACATCCTGAAAGAGATGAGAATTTGGTAAGAACACAATTGGTATTTACCAGATTATTATCATACAGATAAGATGCACTTGGGCTTCTGTAGTATACATTTCCGGCTGTATTGGCGTATGAACTTACCGAAGCAGATCCACAGGTTGTATTGATGCAGGCATTTCTCCACGCTGTATCGGTAACAGGTCCGCTTGGGAACAGGGAAGGATCTATGATTCTTTTTTCAGTAACTCCGGAAGCATTTTTATAACTTACCAAAATAGCAACATGGTAGCTCCATGCTACGCAGCACGTACCTGTAGATGCTTTAAGGTTTCCGTATACAAACTGTTTCTCACAGTCATATCCGTTGTTGATCAGAATTTGTCTCATTTTGTGAGCTCTTGCATAGCATCCGTCTACCGGATATCTGAACGTAATACACGGAGAAGATGCTGTCGTAGTACCACAAGCCTGGTTTTTGATCAGATTAAACATACTGTTCAGTGTAGCTACATTAGGAAGAACAGTGGTTAATTTGCTGGCTACCTCTTTATTTTCTTTAGTGAAAACAGATTTGAAATAGCGTACATCTTCCTCGCTGCCTTTTTCTACTTTTGCAATTTCATGGGTATTCGGCTTAATGAATACCTGGATAGGGGTTTCGTTTTGTACAGCTTCGCGGATCAGGCTGATGTACTTTTCATTGTCTTTGGTAGGGGTGATGGTGTAGAATTGAGCGGTAACCATGAAAGAGACTTTCAGAGTACCATTTTCATCTTCTATCCCTACCGGAACTGTTTTTCCCAGTTCTGTAAAAGCTTTGCTGCTGGTTTCGTTCTGACTCAGTTGCTGTTGTTCTGCGGCAGATTCTGTACAGGCATTGAATGACATTGCTGCCACAAACGCCATCATTGATAGCAAAAAATTTTTCATAATTCTCATAATTTGATGGTTAGTAATAAAATGTATTATTGTTAAGTGTGTGTTGTTTTTAAGTGTGTGATTGGTGTAATAATAGTTCACTTTAATGTGAGATTAAATGTAAAAAAAAATAAAATTACTGCCAATTATTTTCTATTAAAAAATATTTATTTTAACAATTGTAAGGATTAAAGCTGTGTTTTACGCATTGTTTTCATGCTTTTAATGTTAATTTACTAATGAAACTGAAATATGAACCAAAGAAAAATCCTGACAGATAATCTGTCAGGATTCGTTTATTGAAGGTGTATTTTTTAATAATGAGCTGTTTTCAACTCTAAAAAATAGAATATTTAAACAGGCTTAGTTGATGACTTATAAATAAGTTCAGCTTCAAAAACATCAATGAAATGTTTTCTGATTTTGGCTTTCAGTTCTTCCATTTGTTCAGAAGTCAGTTGTCTTTCCAGTTCTCTTTTTAATGAGGTTACCTGTTTGTCTTTGATTCCGCATGGGATAATGTATTCAAAATAACGCATGTCGGTGTTTACATTCAAAGCAAATCCATGGAGTGTTACCCATCGTGAAGCTTTTACGCCCATCGCACAGATTTTTCGTGCATAAGGTTTTCCTACATCCAGCCAGACTCCGGTTTCTCCTTTGGAACGTTCCCCTTTAAGGCCGTATTCACCAATAGTCCTGATGATTACTTCTTCCAGATTTCTCATATACAAATGAATATCGGTGAAAAAGTTCTCAAGATCCAGTACCGGATAACCTACTATCTGCCCGTATCCGTGATAAGTAATGTCTCCGCCACGGTTTACTTTTACAAAAGTGGCATCAATCTCTTTCAGTTTGTCGATCCCGGCAAGCATATTCTCTTCGTGACCGCTTTTTCCTAAGGTATAAACGTGAGGATGCTCTACCAATAAAAAATGGTTGGGTGTAGTTATATGCTGTTCCGCGGGTAAATCACGGTTTTTTATTTTAGTATCAATGATATTTTTCATCAGACTTTCCTGATAATCCCAGGCAGGCTGATATTCTTTTATTCCCAGATCTTCAAATTCTACTGACTTATTCTGATTTGTATTCATATGCTGATGTCTGTTTTCTTAACGGGAATGTGGAGTTGCAATTTCCTCCCGTTTTCGGACATACAAATTTAGTGAATTTTAACCTTTTACAGAATGGATAAAATCTATGGCAGCATTCTTCCAGTCTTTATGATGAAGAAGCGTATGAACGAAGGCTGTTCCTATGATGCCGCCGTCTGCTTTTTCCGTCACATTGTCAAAGTCTTCTTTAGATTTGATTCCAAAACCAATCATCACAGGATTCTTAATCGGAAGAGAAGCCAGTCTGGACAGATAGTTTTCATTTTTCAGAACAGCATTGTCATTTCCGGTGGTTGATGAGGAACTTACCGCATACAAAAATCCTGAGCTCAAAGAATCTAAATATAAAATTCTTTCATCGGAAGTTTCGGGAGTGACCAGAAACGTAAAATTAAGGTTGTATTTTTTTAAGATCTGCTGATAATTGTTTTCAAACTCAATAGGAGGCAGATCAGGAATGATAAGCCCTGAAATACCACTTTCCGAGCATTCCATACAGAACTTCTCAAATCCGAAGCTCAAAACAGGATTGATGTAACCCATCAGAATAATGGGAATCTGTATTTCATTCTTTACTGTTTTCAGCTGGGAGAACAGCTTTTCAATAGTCATTCCGTTTTTTAAAGCCAGCTCATGGGCCTGCTGAATTACAGGACCGTCTGCCACAGGATCTGAATAAGGCATTCCGATTTCCATCATATCGGCACCTGCGTTCTGAATCAGTTGTATAATATCAGCGGTATCTTCCAGTTGCGGAATTCCTGCTGTGAAGTATATATTTAGTTTTTTCATTTTATAATAGAGGTTAGAAGTTAGAGATTAGAAGTTAGAAAGGGGCTATAAATTGAAGTCAAAAGACTGATTTTAATTTCTAGCTTCCTATTTCTCTTAAATACGTTTCCATATCCTTATCACCGCGTCCGCTCAGGCAGATCACCACGACATCATTTTCACCGAATTTCTTTTTATCCAAAACAGCCAGTGCGTGAGAACTTTCCAGCGCCGGAATAATTCCTTCGAGTTTAGTTAATTCAAAAGCAGATTTTAAAGCTTCTTCATCATTGATACTGAAAAACTCCGCCCTTTTTTCTTTGAATAAATGAGCATGAAACGGTCCGATTCCCGGATAATCCAGTCCTGCGGAAATAGAATGAGGCTCAATGACCTGCCCGTCTTCAGTCTGCATCACAAGGCTTTTGCTTCCGTGAAGAATCCCTAATGTCCCGAGGAAAGTAGTAGCAGCCGATTTTCCAGAATCAACACCTAATCCTCCTGCTTCTGCGGCAATGATTTTCACCTCCTTTTCTTCTACAAAATGGTAAAACGTTCCTGCAGCATTACTTCCTCCACCCACACAGGCAATGACGTAATCCGGATTTTCTCTCCCGATTTTTTCTTTAAGCTGTTCTCTGATCTCTTTTGAAATAATGCTTTGAAATCTAGCTACCAGATCCGGAAAAGGATGCGGCCCAACCACACTTCCAATGACATAATGCGTTGTTACAGGATTATTGATCCAGTCTCTAAGCGCTTCATTCACGGCATCTTTTAATGTTTTGGAACCTGAGGTGGCGGGAACCACTTCCGCTCCCAGCATTTTCATTCTTGCTACATTCGGAGCCTGTCTCTGGATATCAATTTCTCCCATGTACACAATACATTCCAGGCCTAATAAGGCACATGCCGTTGCAGTAGCCACTCCATGCTGTCCGGCCCCGGTTTCTGCAATAATTCTTGTTTTTCCAAGACGTTTAGCCAGAAGAACCTGTCCCAAAGCATTGTTGATTTTGTGAGCTCCGGTATGGTTGAGATCTTCTCTTTTTAGATAAATCTGAGTTTTATATTTTTCACTTAGATTTTTGGCAAAATAGAGTGGTGTGGCCCGTCCTACATAGTTTTTAAGCAAATCCTGATACTCGTTCTGAAACTCTTCAGATTCTATAATTTCAAGGTAGTTTTTTTGCAGTTCTTCCACATTCGGATAAAGCATTTCAGGGATAAAAGCTCCTCCAAATTCACCATAATATCCGTGTTCATTAGGGTTTTTATAATTCATTGTATTATTCTTTAATCATTAAATAAGCATTTTTTTCCGGGCTAAGGCTGGTGAACAGCTTTATGGTTTCTCCGTAAGCATTGAAAATTAGTACATCATCGTCTTCGGAACTGATCCATTCATTGTTATTCTTTTCTTTAATAAATTTAGCTTTGTATTCTAAAATGTCAATATCGCATTGACGGTAAAACGGACGCAGATCTGCAAAACAGAAACCTATAGCCTCTATATCTCTTTGGATCATATTTTCTTTAAAACCTTTTACCAGCTGTGATCCGTATCCTTTTTTCTCCTGAGCGGAAACCAAACCCACTGCCTCAGCAAAATGGAATTGTTTTCCCGAAATTTCGAGAACAAAGTCGAAATTAAGCCGCATAACAGAAAGAATTTCATCTTCAGCACCAAATAAACCATGAAACTCGGAATTCTTAAAGGTATTGCGGAAATCGGAAGGTGTCATTTCACTCCACTCCGGAACTTCCCAAAGATGAAGAATATGGGTGATTTCAAAATCTGTTAATTCCTCCGGTCTTTTAATTTTGTAATTCATCAGTTAAATTATTGATAAATTGTATGTTGTAATTACGTTGCTGTCTCGTGATCAGCTTTTTATGATGCAATAATTCAATTTTGCTGGTCAAGTCAATTAATGTGGCCGTATCTATTTTTGAATCATACATCGTAACAGCTATTTCCAGATTGTCAATTAAAAAATAAGGATCCGAATCTTCATACAGCAGAAAAATTTTAGCATAAATCCTGCCCAGATCATATTTTACATTGGTTTTAACATGGCTGTCCAAAAACTTGTCGGAAATAATCACAAGATAATAACTGTTCCATAAATTAATTCTTTCAAAGAAATACTGAATATCATTTTCATCAAAGCTTTTAATAATTCCGATGAATTCCTGAAGCTGTCCGTCTATACTCCAGTTTTCTGCATCACTGTCATTTTGGGAAACAAAATTATACAGAGACTGGATTTTTCCATTTCCGAATTTTGGCGGAAATAAGGTTTTATAAAATGTTTTTTTTAACAAATGTATGTTCATCATTGTGTGTGTGTTCAGAGTGCTTTGTGGGCAACTTCGATATAATTTTTTATTTTTTCAATGTTTTTATTTCCCGGTTCAAATTCGAATTTTGAGTTGATATCCAGGGCGAAAGGTTTTGGATTCAAAAGATCAATATTTTTGACGTTTTCTTCAGAGATTCCACCACTCAGAAAATAGGGAAGAGGAATTTTCAATGTATCCAGAAGCGTCCAGTCGAATTGTTTTCCGGTTCCTCCGAATGCTTTTCCGTCCGTATCGAAGAGAAAATAATCAACGATAGAAAGGTGAGCATTGATCGTTTGTTGTAATTTTTCTTTGGTTTCCTGATCATTATTGCCGATTCTGATCACTTTAATGATCTTAACTTCCTGATTCAATTTCTGTCTTAATTCAGTAATAAAATCTTCACTTTCATCACCATGAAGCTGAATAAGGTTTAATCCTGCTTTTTCAGCAATATCTGTAATTTGATCTGCTTCTTCGTTCACAAAAACTCCGGTTTTTGCATGGTGCTCTATCTTCGAAATATCTTCCGTATTCAAATGATTCAGAACATATCTCGGCGATTTTGGGTAAAATATAAAACCAAGAAAATCGGTTTTCATGGAAATCAGTTCCCGGATCTGGTCCAATCTTGTTAAACCGCAGACTTTAAGCTTGGGTTGCAGATTGTCGGTTTCAGGTTTCATATTTATCAAGTCCATCAAGTCTTTATTTTCAATTAATTCATTCCATTCACTCATCACCGTATCATCAAATCACCACATCATCACATCACCAAATCGTCACATCATCATATCACCGCATTAAACTCCTCAAACGCCTTTGCCGGATTTTCGTTTTTCATAAAATATTCTCCCATGAGAAAGCCGTCAAATCCTTTTTCTTTCAGATATTTAAAATCTTCCAGGCTATAAATGCCGCTTTCCGCAACAGACATTACTTCTTTCGGAAGGAGATCTTTTAACCGGACAGAATGTTGAAGATCTACTTTGAAGTCTTTTAAATTTCTGTTGTTAATACCTACGAGATCAATTCCGGAATGGAAATGTTTCAGTTCCTCTTCAGTATGGATTTCCAACAGAACTTCAAGATCCAGTTCATGAGCCAGCTCGGTATATTCCTGAACCTGATCGGGAGAAAGGCAGGCTGCGATGAGTAAAACAGCATCAGCTCCGATACTTTTGGCCTCGTAAAACTGGTATTCGTCTACCATAAAATCTTTTCTGAGAATAGGTATGCCGATAGCGTTTCTTACCTGCAGAATATCTTCGAAGCTACCTCCAAAAAAGTCATGGTCTGTGAGAATTGAAATCCCGGATGCTCCGAAGTTTTCGTAGGCAGAAGTGATGTCCAAAGGTTGAACTTGATCATTAATAATTCCTTTTGAAGGAGATTTCCTTTTAAATTCAGCAATAATTCCGCTTTTATTTTTCACGGATTCTTTCAGGGAAAAGCTTTTTCTTCCAAAAAACTCAGAATTTTTTAATTGATCAATTGAAATTCCAGCCTTTGAAACGGCAATTTCTTCTTTTTTCCTTGCGATAATGGTATCTAATATTGTCATTTTTTTTAAAACTAGAAGTTAGAGGTTAGAAATTAGAGGTTAGATGTGGCGGAAAATAGTTTGAGATTTTCTGTATCAACTAACTAATAATTTTAACGAGTTGTCTATTAATTATTCACCAATAATTCAAGGCTTCTCAATGCTTTTCCGCTTTCGAGACTTTCTTTGGCCATCAACAGGCAATTTTCATAGGTTCCGAATTTCTGAGTGTGGAAAAGGGCGGTTGATGCATTGGCCAGCACTACAGAATTTTGTTGTATTGAACCATTTCCTTCCAGTATATTCCTGAAAATTTTGGCAGATTCCTGAGGAGTTTCCCCTCCGCTGATACTTGCCGGTTGTACAGAATCGAATCCTAAATCTTCGGCCGAATAAATTTCTTCACCTGTTTTTGTAATGATTTTGCTGTCCTGGGTAAGACTTATTTCATCATATCCGTCCAGGCCATGCACAAGGATGAATTCACGATTTTCTTTTTGAAGAAGATATTGGTAAATTCGGGCAATTTCGAGGTTATAAACTCCGATTACGGAGTATTTAGGTTTTGCCGGATTCACCAGCGGACCTAAAAGATTAAAGAATGTACGCATGCCTAGAGCTTTTCTTAAAGCACCGACAGACTGAAGCGCAGGATGAAAATACGGAGCATGCAGAAAACATATATTGGCTTTTTCCAGTTCTTCATTCAGCTGATCTGAATTATTCTTGAACTGATAGCCCAATTCTTCCATTACATTAGATGATCCAGTGGTAGCAGAAGCCCCGTAATTTCCGTGTTTTGCCACTTTTTGTCCTGCTCCGGCAACAATGAAACTTGCCAGAGTTGATATATTGATTGTGTTTTTTCCATCGCCTCCGGTTCCCACAATATCCATCGTGTCTCCGGTATTAAGCTGTACAGGAACTGCCATCTGAAGCAGAGCCTCTCTGAAACCTTCCAATTCGTTTAAAGTAATATTCCGCATCAGAAAAACACTGATAAAGGCAGTCACTTCTGCAGAATTGAATTTATTCTGAGCAATTTCAATCATCGTAGCTTTTGCCTCAGATTTAGACAGCGTATGATGATTGAACAGGTATTGTAGTATTTCTTTCATTTGTGGAGTTTTTATGGTTGTTAAGTAATCGGTGTCTGTAGGTTTCATAATTTTAAGGGTAAACAAATTGCATTAAATCTTCAACTGAACTAAAACTGAGTTTTTTTGCCAGTCTTTCCAAAACTTCCCGGTCTGCCAGTTTTAAATTAATATGTAACTGATCAAAAATTAAATAGAGATCACAGTCGTGTTTTTGGATATCAAATAATTCTAAATACAGCTTCATTCTCTCATTGACTTTATAATCATCTTCATAACTGGATATTAGGGAAAGGGCCAATAATTCTGTCTGAAAACCGCTCCAGTTTGGAATATCTTCTTTGATTTTTTCAAAAATATCCTCTCCGGAATTTTGAATGATCCGGATAACATCATCGGTGCCATGACATTCGCTCCACCAGTCACTGTCCCGGTTTTCATGTTCCAAAATGTAAGAGTAGAGCTGAAGAACATCTTCATCAGAACTTTGGGTTCTGCTGTTCTGAACATAGATCTCTTTTCTGGCGAGAAACTTTTCAAACTCTTCTCCGGTCATCTCAGTTCATTAAAAAATTTCGGATAATAACTTCTCCGTCCGGAGTTAAAATACTTTCCGGGTGAAACTGAACCCCATGCACATCGTAGGTTTTATGCTGCAAAGCCATGATCATTCCGTCTTTATCTACGGCAGTAATTTCCAGTTCTTCCGGGAATCCTTCCGGGTTAACCGCCCAGCTGTGATATCTTCCCACTTCCATTCCTGAAGCCAGGTTTTTAAAGATCTTGGTATTTTCTTTCACCAGCTCGGCGGAAGTAGCCACACCATGGAAAATTTCAGAAAGATTGATCAGGTTTCCTCCAAAAGCTTCCGCAATGGCCTGCTGCCCAAGACATACACCCAGAATACTTTTGGTAGAGGCGTATTCTCTGATCAGATCCAGCAAGATTCCCGCTTCTTCGGGAATTCCTGGGCCAGGAGAAAGAATGATTTTATCGTATTTTCCAATCTCTTCCAAAGTGATCTGATCATTTCTTACCACATCTACTTTTTGATCCAGAATTTTTTCAATGATCTGGACAAGATTATAAGTAAAGCTGTCGTAGTTGTCAAAAACCAGAACTTTAGACTGAGTATTTGTTGCTGGTTGATTTATATTATTGTTCATTTTTTTAAATTTTAATTACTGATTATTAGTTATTTGTATCTGGTTTGCTTCAAATCCCGAACCTCGCACCCCGGAGCCCACACCTCTTAACTCGCTACAATCTTCCCCGCTTTATCTACCGCTTTTTTCAAAGCATTCAATTTATTATTCACTTCCTGCAATTCGTTTTCGGGAACAGATTTCGCGACCAATCCTGCTCCGGCCTGATAATAAAGGGTGTTGTTTTTGCTTAAAAAAGTACGGATCATAATGGCCTGGTTGCAGGTTCCGTTTAATCCGATCATTCCGATACATCCGCCGTAATAACCGCGGGAATCTTTTTCATACTGATCAATAAGCTGGAGGGCTCGGTGTTTGGGAGCACCGCTTAAAGTTCCCTGCGGAAACGTTGCCGAAACCATTTCCAGAGGGTTTAGGTTTTCAGGAAGATCGGCGGTAACTTCACTTACCATATGAATGACGTGGGAGAAGAGCTGGATTTCTTTCAGCTTGGTTACGGTTACATTTTTACCCAGTTTCCCCAGATCATTTCTGGCTAAATCTACCAGCATGGTGTGTTCTGCGTTTTCTTTCGGATCATTTTTCAAGGCTTCGATAGATTGAAGATCCGTTTCCAGATGTCCGGTTCTTTTGAATGTTCCTGCAATAGGATGAATAACCGCTTTGTGGTCTTTAATGATCAGCTGGCTTTCCGGGCTGGACCCGAATAATTTATAATTTCCGTAATCAAAAAAGAAAAGATAAGGGGAAGGATTGATATTTCTGAGGGCACGATATACATTGAATTCATCTCCTTTGAATTTCTGCTGGAATCTTCTGCTAAGTACCAACTGGAAAACATCGCCTCTCATACAGTGTTTTTGTGCTGTTTTTACCAGTTCAATATATTCTTCGTCGGTAAGGTTAGACGTTTCTTCTCCCGTTTTTTCGAAAGGATAAACCGGAGTGTTTTGGTTTTTAATCAGGTTTTCAAGCAGATAAAGCTCAGATTTTATACCAGGGATCTGGTTTTCAATAATGTGCATTTCATCGTTGTAATGGTTGATGGCAATTACATACTGATAGAATCTGTAGCGAAGAATAGGAATTTCCACTTCCGGACTCTGTGGTTTCAAGTTGATGTCTTCGAAAAACTGAACTGCTTCAAAGCTGGTATACCCAAAAAGGCTCTGAGCGGTCTGTTCAATCGGGTCGTGGGTGGTTTCACATTCAAAAATACTTTGAAACTCATCAAATAAATCCGCAATATTGCGTTCCCCGATGGAATGTTTTACAGGATCTGCTCCCGGAAGCTTCATTTCAAATTCTGTAAGATTTTTCACTTCAATTCCTGCTACGGCATTCACGGCAATAAAAGAAAAATTATTGTCGATATTTTTAGAATCTGAACTTTCCAGAAGGATAGTATCTCTGAATCTGTCTCTGATCTGAAGATAGATATTCATGGGAGTGTAAAGATCTCCCAGTGTTTTTTTAGAATCAGTTTTTATTTTTATTTTTTGAACAGACATCTTGCTTGTATTTTTTTGTTTTAGGATTAAATAAAAAAAAGGCTTTAACGGAATCCGTCAAAGCCTATATATTGTGTAGTTTAATTATTCTGCTTATTAGCAACATGACAATACCTCCAGACCCGACGAAGAGTTTGAAAGCCACCACCAAATATTGTTGCTCATATTTAACATGGGACAAATGTAGAAATTTTTTTAATATAAAAACAAAAAAATGACAGGAAATAAAAGAACATATTATAGAAAACCTTTATTGAAGCCGTTTCAGTTCCTGTTTTAATTCTTCAATTTTTATTTTGTATTCTTCATTGTCGTAGTATTTTACGTAGTTTTCCAAAGCATCAATATATTCTTCAACAAATTCTTTATTTGTTCTGTCTGCTTCATATTTGATCTTGGCAGATGTCACGGGAGCCATTTTTTCATATTGCAGCATAGTACTTCCTTCTTCAGACTGGTAATACAGAATCACTATGTTTTTTTCATATCCGGGAATATATTTTACGGGAAAATGTTGTCCTGCTTCGGGAATCCGGATTGCATTTTCAATAGGGTAGATAGAGGCCGAAGTGGTAGAAAAGAATGTTGAGGTATATTTTCCATCCTGCTTCTTTACAATAGCTTCATAATCATGGATGTACCTGTCATTCAGCGTAGAATTGGTCTCTACATCTGAAGTAATGACTGCTGTACTTTCTACGCCGTATTTGTTGAGAAACCAGGCATTCAGATATTGTCCGGCCACACCGTTCAGAATCGCCAGAGGAATTATGGGAGCAAGAAACCAAGCCTTTTTGGTTACAAAAGAAAGTAGCCCGAAAAACAGCAGAAGTATAATCACCGTGTAAAAACCGTGATGACTCGTGAAAAACAAAATTTTAGAAACAAAGATCATGAGTAAGGGAATGCATTTATTTATTGATTAAAATTAGAAAAAATTACCAGATAAAAACAGATTGAGACAATGAAATGCTATTGCTTATGACTTGTTTTGTAATAGTTTATGCTTTTTATTCCTAACCAGATCATCAATATCCCGAGTCCTCCAAAAAATAGAATTGCTAAAAGATTATTATTTTGATGAGCTTCATTATAGTTATTTAATGATAGATACTTGGTATTCTTTTTATGAATTTCAACAATGCTGATATTGTTCCGGGATAAAAAGTTTTCCGGAAACGGAATTGTTTCTGATTTTATAATTTTTCTGTTGTATTCATGCTTTTCAATAAAAAATGTAACTGAATCTCCCGGTTTATTTTCTGCCATAAATCTCTGGAAATACATTTGTTTTATGGCAATACTTCCTATCATAAAATTAATTTCAGGATATTCTTTGACATGAATTGTGAGGCTTTTTCCGCCTCTTTTTTCTTTATTTACCTTAATTTCTTTAAAAATACCTTTTATTTCATGAATGTTCTGTTTATTTGGTAATTCTGAGAACAGATATTTCATTGAAAAGAACAGGAATATAAAACCTAAAATGAAAGAAATCCAGATAAACTTCTTATTTGATTTCCATTCTTCACTATTTTTCATTGATGACATGTTGACTGAACTAATTTATCAAAAATAGGAATGAAAAATGCTGGTGATGGGAAAATGTCATCAATTCCAAAGTTTATTTTTTATATTTTTGTCTAAATTTTATAGAAAAAATAATGAGAAAAGTATTAGCAATTGCATTCATCGGAAGTTTATTCGTAGTAAACTGTTCTAAGAAACCGGATCATACATTACAGGACAGCAACACGATGTTGCCGGAACCGGACGCTCCAACAGTAGTAGATTCTACAGCTAAGACAGCTGCTCCGGCTGCAGCAACAACGCCTGCACCAGCTACTCCTGAAGCAGCAAAAACAGATTCTACTGCAGCAAAAAAATAATGAAAAAATTCCTTTTGGCAGGAGCAATGGGATTTTTGATCCTTTCCTGTTCTAAAAAAGAAAATACGGAAGCACCATCTCTGTCTTCTGAAACATCCGCTGTTTCAGAGCCGGCAAAAGCTAATCTTTCAGGTGATCAGATCATCGAAACATTAGACTGTTCAGGGTGCCATTCCGTGAATGAGAGAATGATAGGACCTTCTTACAAAGAGATCGCAGAAAAGTATTCTGAAAAGGATATTGAGCTGCTGGCTTCCAAGATTATAGAAGGTGGAAGCGGAGTTTGGGGAGGCGTTCCGATGGCTGCCCATCCACAGGTATCTAAAGAAGATGCTAAAAAAATGGTGGAATATATTCTGAGTCAGAAAAAATAAATATGTCTACCGAAAAATCCAGTCTGCACACAAGAAATCTGCATCGTAATCCCTATGATTTTGATCAGCTTATTTCTTGTGTGCCAGAACTGAAACATTATGTTTTTGTAAATGCCTATCAAACGGCAACGATTAATTTCAGTCTTCCCAAAGCGGTAAAACTGCTTAATCAGGCATTACTTTTACATTTTTACAACATCAAAAACTGGGATATTCCCGATACCAATCTATGTCCTCCCATTCCGGGCCGGGCAGATTACATCCATTATATTGCAGACCTTTTAGCTGAAGATAAATCTGAGGTTTCCACGGGAAATTCCGTGTCGGGTTTAGATATTGGGACGGGAGCGAATCTTGTTTATCCTTTACTGGCTCACAGATCGTACGGCTGGAAAATGCTTGGAACAGATATCAATGAGGCATCTCTGGAAAATGCACAGCGTATTCTGGATCACAATCCGGATCTGTTACCAGTCATTCACTTGAAACAGCAGCGCGATTCTCACCATATCTTTAAAAATATTATTGAATCCGGAGACCGTTTTACATTTTCTATGTGTAATCCTCCTTTTCATGATTCCGAAGCTTCTGCACTGAAAGGAAATCTTAGAAAAACGAAAAACATCAATAAATCAAAATCTGCAAAACCTTTGCTTAATTTCGGGGGACAACAGTCTGAACTGTGGTGCGAAGGCGGAGAAATTGCTTTTATCTCAAAAATGATTGAGGAAAGTGTTCAGTATTCTTCACAGATTCTTTGGTTTACGTGTCTGGTTTCAAAAAAAGACAATTTGTATAAGCTCAATTCTCTTTTAAAGAAAGTGAAGGCACTAGATATCAAAACGATTGATATGGCTCAGGGACAGAAAATAAGCAGAATGCTCGCTTGGACCTTTGTTCCTCAGAAAGACAGGAAAGCCTGGTTTTAGGGGACGAGTTGTGAGCAAGTCAATAGTGAATTTTGCTGCGCGAGTGAATGGTCAATATTAATCCATACAAAGAAATTCACCGCGAAACCAATTCACCATTGACTATTCACGTTTTTAGGCTGTCAGTTCTCAATGATAATCTTCACCAATAGATTCCCTGCAAAGCAAATTCAAAATTCATAATTGACAAATCGCTAAAAATGCCTAAATTTGTACGCTTTTAGAAAAATAAGAAATGCAATTATCAGAACAAGAAATCATTAGAAGAGAAAAGCTGAACAAGCTTACTGAGATGGGAATTAATGCATTCCCTGCGGAGGAGTATACTATTACAGATACTACAGAATCTATAAAACAGGATTTTTCTGAGAATAAACAGGTGAAGATCGCTGGTAGATTGATGTCCCGCAGAATTCAGGGAAAGGCTTCTTTTGCTGAATTGCAGGACTCTAAAGGTAAGATTCAGGTGTATTTCAACAGAGACGAGATCTGTCCGGGTGAAGATAAAGAATTGTATAATGAAGTATACAAACACCTTTTGGATATCGGAGATATTATCGGTATCGAAGGAACTTTATTCACGACTCAGGTAGGTGAGATGACTATTTTGGTGAAGAATTTTACACTTCTTACCAAAGCTTTACGTCCGCTTCCCCAGGCTAAAACTGATGAAAATGGAGTAGTACACGACGGATTTACAGATCCCGAACTGAGATACAGACAGCGTTATGTAGATTTAACGGTGAACCCGCAAGTGAAAGAAATCTTCGTAAAGAGAACAAAAATGTTCAATGCGATGAGAACTTTCTTCAATGATGCTGGTTATTTTGAGGTGGAAACCCCAATTTTACAGTCGATTCCGGGAGGAGCTGCTGCAAAACCGTTCATTACGCATCACAATGCTTTAGATATTCCATTATATTTAAGAATCGCTAACGAATTATATCTGAAAAGACTGATCGTTGGAGGTTTTGACGGGGTTTATGAATTCTCCAAAAACTTCAGAAACGAAGGAATGGACAGAACTCATAACCCTGAATTTACAGCGATGGAAATTTATGTAGCCTACAAAGACTACAACTGGATGATGGATTTCACAGAGAAACTTCTGGAATTCTGTGCTACTCAGGTAAACGGAAGTACAGAATCTACTTTCGGAGAGCATACCATCAACTGGACTGCACCTTACCCAAGAGTTTCTATGACTGAAGCGATTCAGAAATACACAGGTTTCGATATCACAGGGAAAACTGAGCAGGAATTGTTTGATTTTGCTAAATCTATCGGAATTGAGGTGAATGAAACTATGGGGAAAGGAAAATTAATTGATGAGATCTTTGGTGAGAAGTGTGAAGGAAACTTCATTCAGCCAACATTCATCACAGATTATCCGATCGAAATGTCTCCATTAACGAAGAAACACAGAAGCAAAGAAGGTTTAACCGAGCGTTTTGAGCTGATGGTTTGCGGTAAAGAAATCGCAAATGCATATTCCGAGCTTAATGACCCGATTGATCAGAGAGAGCGTTTCGAATCTCAGATGGCCTTGTCAGAAAGAGGAGACGATGAAGCGATGTTTATTGATCAGGACTTCCTGAGAGCATTGGAATACGGGATGCCACCAACTTCCGGATTAGGAATCGGGATGGACAGACTGATCATGTTCCTTACGAACAACGCATCCATCCAGGAAGTGTTATTCTTTCCTCAGATGAGACCGGAAAAAACGGTACCTCAGGTTGAATTGGGAGAAGATGAAAAAGTGATTCTTGAGATTTTGAAATCAGGAGAACAGCTTCCATTAAACGATGTGAAACAACAAAGTCAGCTTTCCGGTAAAAAATGGGACAAAGCTTCGAAAACTTTAACTAAGAATAATTTGGTGAAAGTAGAGAAGATTGATGAGGTTCTTTTGATGAAACTCGTATAAGCTTACTTTAAAATAAATAAAAACCGGTACAGAATCACTCTGTGCCGGTTTCTTTTTTCTATCTATTTAGTCAGATCTTACTTTCTCTGTCTGCTGAATGAAGCCATCAGATAAAACAAAAACGGCAGGATAAACAAAGAACCAAGCATCAAAGCCCAGCCTAAAGCAGCTATTGTTTTCGGAGGAGCCATATGCGCCAGAAGGGAAAGATGCTGTCCGTTTCCAAGCAGAATAATATCAGGATTGTGCTGGTAAGTAGCTGCGACAAGGATCATCACCATTTGGAATCCTGCCAGTGCGCGTACCGGAAGCAGTTTCCGCTGGTTCATAGCACGTAGAATCAAACCTAAGGCAATAGTAGCAAAGAAAATCGCCATAATACCCAATGGTTTTGAAAATACCCACATCAGAAGAGGGATATCAGAAATATAAGCCGTTAAAAACACCAAAATTCCCGTTATGACCACGAAAACCATCGTCTGTTTGGATTTTTTGATCATCAGGGTAAGGTCAGCTTTATCTTTAGTTTCTCTTAAAGAAAAAATTGAAGCCATATAAGCGCAAAGAGCCACTGTGAAAAGGCCTACGGACACGCCGAACCAATTCAGCCAGCTGAAAATATACAGGTCTAAAAATCCGACGGCATCAGGATTGATAGAATGAGAAACTGTCGCGGCCGCGATTAATCCTAAGAAAAACGGGGTCAATAAACTGGCATAATAAAATACCTGGGTGTATACCACCTGCATATTGTCTTTCACTGCATCATAATGTCTGAAGGTAAAAGCCGTACCTCTTGCAATAATTCCCAAAAGCATTAGAACCAGAGGGATATGGAGATAGGTAGAAAGGGTGGTGTAAATTTCGGGAAACCCTACAAAAAGGATAACAATAGCAATAATAAGCCACATATGATTGGCCTCCCATACAGGAGCAATAGATTCATACATAATCTCCTTTGTCTTATGCCGGGCTTTTTTATGGGTGAAAAGTTCAACAATACCGGCTCCGAAATCAGCCCCGCCCAAAATGATGTAGAGGCAGATAGAAAGCCATAGAAAACCTATAACAACGTAGATCATGATTTTTTGTTTTTATCGTTAAACTGAGGGTCTGTAGGGTCGTATAGTTTCGGTACCATCTTGATCTGTCTTCTCAGAAGGAAAATAATGATCAGAGATAAGGATACGAAAATGGCCGTGAAAAAGTAAAAAGAATACTGGATTCCGGGCATAGGCGTTACGGCATCAGCGGTTTTCATAATTCCGTAGATAATCCAGGGTTGTCTTCCTACTTCAGTAACCGTCCATCCCGCTTCCAGAGCGATATATCCGAAAGGAGTTGCAAAAAGAAATGTTTTCAGAAGCCAGTTTTTTTCCAGCCATTCCTTTCTGAAAAAGAAGGCATAGAGGTAAACTCCTCCGATGCATATCATCACAACCCCGAAGAAAATCATGATTTGAAAAGCGTAGTGCACCACAGCTACAGGCGGCCATTCGTCTCTCGGGAAATCATTTAATCCTTTTACTTCATGATTGAAATCGTTGCTAACCAGAAAGCTTAATACTTTTGGAATCTTAACGGCATATTTCACTTCTCCTTTTTCTTCATCAGGTATTCCGCCTATGACAAAAGGAGCTCCTTTTTCAGTTTCAAAATGAGCTTCCATCGCGGCGAGTTTAATGGGCTGTCTTTCGGCAACAGATTTGGCCGCGACATCACCGCTCAAAGGTGCTCCGAATGCTCCGATTAAGGCAAATCCGGCTGCAATTCTGAACGCTTTTGTATGGAATTCCACATTCTTTCCTTTCATAATTAAGAAGGCATGAACTCCGGCAACCGCGAATCCGGTAGCACAGAAAGCTGCAACGGTCATATGCAGGGCCTGAGGAAACCAGGCATCGTTAAACATGGCTTTAATAGGATCTATATTGACATATTGCCCGTTGATATAGTCAAAACCGGCCGGTGAATTCATCCAGGCATTGGCAGCTACGACAAGAATTCCGGAAGCCAGTCCACTTAATCCTACCAAAAATCCACAGAACCAATGAAACCATTTATTAAATTTTTCCCAACCATATAAAAAGAAACCTATGGCAATGGCTTCAATAAAAAACGCAGTTCCCTCAAGAGAAAACGGCATTCCGAAAATTGGCCCGGCATGTTTCATAAATCCCGGCCACAACAATCCCAGTTCAAAAGAAAGCATGGTTCCTGAAACGGCTCCTGTGGCAAAAAGTATGGCAACTCCTTTGCTCCAGGCTTTGGTAAGCCCTTTGTATACTTCGTTTTTGGTTTTCAGGTATTTCCAGTGTGCAAAGGCCATCAGGAAGGGCATCACCATTCCCACACAGGCAAAAATGATATGAAAGCCCAGCGAGAGAGCCATCTGCGCCCGGGCTGCTATAAAATCATCCATATAATCAACTTTTGAGTAAATAAATTTAAGGATAAATTATGGATGTATAATATGATTTAATGCAGTTGAAGTTTGGGAAATAGGTAATAACTTTAAAGTTTTTTAGACAAAACGGGGTTCTCTTTTTTTCGTTAAAAACAATGGACTTTTTTGACATATTTTAACTTTCATAAGTCGAAAAAAATCACGATATTTGTAGGTCTTTGCATTAGGCAAAATTATTAATTTTATATGAGTCAAAAACAATATACAGCTAGCAGTATCCAGGCCTTAGAAGGGATGGAACACGTTCGACTAAGACCATCAATGTACATTGGAGATGTAGGGGTAAGAGGTCTTCATCATTTGGTTTATGAAGTAGTAGATAACTCTATTGACGAGGCTTTGGCAGGGCATTGTGATACTATTTTAGTAAGAATTCATAAAGGAGATGCAATCTCTGTAAAAGATAACGGTAGAGGGATTCCCGTAGATTTCCACGAAAAAGAACAAAAATCTGCTCTTGAGGTTGTAATGACTAAAATCGGAGCAGGAGGAAAATTCGATAAAGATTCTTATAAAGTATCCGGAGGTCTTCACGGAGTAGGGGTTTCCTGTGTGAATGCACTTTCTACTCTATTAATAGCTACAGTAAGCCGTGAAGGGAAATTGTACCAGCAGAAATATTCAGAAGGAAAAGCACTTGGAGAAGTTGCTGAAATAGGAACGACCACGGAGAGAGGAACAGAAGTTTTCTTCCAGCCGGACGGGACTATCTTTCAGGAACTGGTATACAACTATGATACCCTTGCAACAAGATTGCGTGAACTTGCTTTTCTTAATAAAGGAATTACCATCACTCTGGTAGATGAAAGAGTTGAAAATGAAGACGGATCTTTTGCGATGGAAATTTTCCATTCTGAAGGAGGTCTTAAAGAATTTGTAGAATATATCGACGGAAACAGAGAGTCTATCATGGAGAATGTGATCTTCATGGAAGCGGAAAGAGATGATATTCCTGTAGAAGTAGCGATGCGTTACAATACGTCATTCAGCGAAAACCTGCACTCTTACGTTAATAATATCAATACTCATGAAGGGGGAACTCACCTTGCAGGTTTCAGACGTGCTTTGACAAGAACCCTGAAAAAGTATGCCGACGATCTTGGAATTCCGGCAAAAGAGAAAGTAGAAATTACCGGTGATGACTTCCGTGAAGGATTAACTGCCGTGGTTTCTGTAAAAGTAATGGAACCTCAGTTTGAAGGACAGACCAAAACAAAACTAGGAAACTCTGAAGTTTCCGGGGCTGTAGATAAAATTGTAGGAGAAATGCTTACGAACTTCCTGGAAGAAAACCCAAATGAGGCTAAAACCATCGTTCAGAAAGTAGTTTTAGCAGCAAAAGCAAGACAGGCTGCTAAAAAAGCCCGTGAAATGGTTCAGAGAAAATCTCCTATGGGAGGTTCCGGACTTCCTGGGAAATTATCCGACTGTTCTTCCAAAGATCCGGCAGAATCTGAATTGTTCCTGGTAGAGGGAGATTCCGCAGGTGGAACCGCTAAACAGGGAAGAGACAGACATTTCCAGGCTATTTTACCGTTAAGAGGTAAGATCCTGAACGTTGAAAAATCAATGCTTCATAAAGTATATGACAACGAAGAAATTAAAAATATCTATACCGCTCTTGGAGTTTCTGTAGGAACAGAAGAAGACAGCAAGGCCTTAAATATGGCAAAACTGAGATATCATAAAATCGTAATCATGACCGATGCAGATATTGACGGATCTCACATTTCTACCCTGATTCTTACTTTCTTCTTCAGATTTATGAAGGAACTTATTGAAAACGGGTATATTTATATTGCGCAACCTCCTTTATATTTATTAAAGAAAGGGAACAAAAAGATCTATGCTTACAACGAGAAAGAGCGTGAAGAATTTACTTTGGAAATGGCTCCGGACGGAAAAGGTGTAGAGGTTCAGCGTTATAAGGGTCTTGGGGAGATGAATCCTGAGCAGCTTTGGGAAACTACCCTTAATCCGGAACACCGAATTTTAAAGCAGGTAACGATAGATAATGCAGTGGAGGCTGACAGTATATTCTCAATGTTGATGGGGGATGAAGTTCCACCGAGAAGAGAGTTTATCGAGAAAAATGCAAAATATGCAAAGATTGATGCATAATTGTTATTGAAAATATATTAAAAAAAGCTTCTAGTTATTAGAAGCTTTTTTTATATTTGGTGAAAACCAATAAAAATAACAATATGTTAACTCTTTTACAAACAGACCCTTATGAAGGGGTAGATGCAATGTCTGGTGCGGCAGCTGCAGGACTGGGAATGGGCACCATGATCTTCGGATTATTAATTTACATATTCTATGGCTACTGTATGTACAAAATATTTCAGAAAGCCGGAAGAGAAGATGCGTGGGCTGCTTTTGTCCCGGTGTATAATATCATTGTACTTCTGGATATCGTGAAGAAACCCATTTGGTGGATCATCTTATTCCTGATTCCTTTTGTGAACTTATTTGCTTCATGGGTAGTGAATGACAGATTGGCAAAAGCCTTCGGAAAAGAAACTCCGGTGTATACCATTCTTCTTTTCTTCTTTGGGTTTATTTTCGTGCCGGTACTTGCTTTCAGCAATGATAAGTATGACAGCAACAGAATTCCAAATGATCAGTAGTCACTAAAAAAATATTAAAAGACTCCAGAAATGGGGTCTTTTTTTTGCTCAATTTTATAATATCATGAAATATTTTTGTGGGTAATTTTGCTGAAAACATAAAAGAATCCTTGTTTTAAACGATAATTTGTTAAAATAATTAAATATATTACTTGTTGATAATGAATGATTTAGTGTTGTGTTGCTATTTGTGTTAAAATAAAAATTTAACATTTATTAAGATTTTATTATTTTTGCTCAGTTATAATGACCATGATGAAAATTTTGATTATAGGAGCGCTGTCCACAGCCTCAATATATTTTGCACAAACCTATCCGGTTTCTGCCATTCCGGAAAATTTAAAGAAAAATGCCAATGTAGTGATCAGAAAAGATTTTACAACGGCTCAGATTAATAAAATTGATGAAATAAAATATCAGTATAATACCGTAACTACGGTTTTAAATAAAGATGGTGATTCTAAAGCACAAATCTATATCCCTTACGAAAAAGGAGATAATGTTTCTGATGTGAAAGTTACTATTTATGATGAATCCGGGAAAAAAGTGAAAAGCTTTTCAAAATCTGATTTCGGAGATTTTGCCAACAATTCGCAAGGCGTATTTTATTCTGATAACAGGGTTTTAGCGCTGTCCTATACCTCCGCTTATTATCCTTATACTATTGATTTTTCTTACCAGATTACCAATGAAAATACAATTTTCATCCCCGAATTTTTACCATTTTCCTCTCCGAATACATCGTTGGAAGAAGCTCAGTTCAAAGTGATCAATAAATCAGGAATTGATCTGAGAACGAAAACATATCCTTCGAAATACAATTATGCTTCGGTTACCGTAACAGATAACGGTAATGAGAAAACCTATTCTTACAGGAATGTCCCGGCTATTGATGATGTTCTGATGTTGCCGGAACCTGAAAAAATACTACCCAAAGTAAGTTTTGCTTTGGCCAAATTCAATCTGGAAGGCAAGCAGGGAACTTTGAATAACTGGACAGATTTCGGAACCTGGTATTACAACAATCTGGTAGAACCCGTTTCTGTTTCTACACCGGCCATCAAAGCTGAAGTAGCTGCTTTGAAACTGGAAGGCTCTACGGAAGACAAGGTAAAAAAGCTGTATCAGTATATGCAGACGAAGACAAGGTATATATTTGTGGGTCTTGGAATTGGAGGGTGGCTTCCCATGCTGCCGGAAGAAGTTCATAAAAAAGGCTATGGAGACTGTAAAGGACTTACCAATTATATGAAAACGCTGCTGAATGAGGCCGGAATTCCATCCCATTACTGTGTTATCAATGCGAGTTCATCCGAGGTTTCTTTTGATCCGGACTTTCCATCTATGGGAGGAAACCACGCCATTCTGATGGTTCCGACTGAAAAAGGAAACATCTGGCTGGAAAATACATCACAGCAGACCGCTTTTAATCATTTAGGATCCAGTACTACAGACAGAAATGTTCTTGCCGTTACCAAAAAAGGGATAGAGCTTATCAATACGCCGGCATACACCGCAGAGCAAAACAGTGAAAAACAGATCCTGAAAATTAATATTGCAGAAGACAACAGCATTAAAGGAGAAGTTCAGTTTGCTTACAAAGGAAGCCAGTACGACAACAATATGAGGTATACTTATCTGTCTCCAAAAGATAGAGTAGATGCCATGAAAAAGAAGTTTGACGTGCTGAATTTTGAAAAAATAGAAATGTCGGATTTCGTTAATGATAAAGATAATGCAGAGGTAAAATTCAAAATGGATTTTAAAGCCAATAATTATTCTAAAAATACAGGTGCCAATTTAATCTTCAGAGCAGTACCTATTTTCAGTAACAATTATTACAAATCTGACGAAAACAGAGAGCTTCCATTTGAAATAGGACAGTCTTATGAAGATGATTATGAAATTAATTTTATCATTCCTGCGAATTATAAAATTGATGAAGTTCCACAAAATATAACCGTTAATTCCGAATTCGGGACCTACAAACTCAATATTGTGAAAAATAATGAGACGCTGAAAGTGACCCGTTTGATTAAAATCAACAAAGGAATTTTTCCTAAAGAGAAATACAATGATTACGTAAGTTTCCGGAAAAAAGCGTTAAACGGAGACAATTCTAAAATCTTATTAACCAAGATTTAAAAAAACATGAAAAGAATATTTTTAACAGCCTTCTGCTCCGGAATTTTGATCTGTGTAAATGGTCAGAAGCACGAATTTCTGGATCCTCCGAAATTTGACAATGCGGATCTTACGAAAACAAAATCAACACTGGATGAAAATGCACCAGTTGAGATCTTATATAAATCGGTGCATTTCGGAGTTGACACTTCTTCAGGTGATCTGAGAAAAAAAGTTTTTTACAGAATAAAAGTCTACGATAAAGATAAAGCAGAAGACTGGTTGAATCTTGAAATCCCTCTGCACAAAAACTCAAAAGGAGATGAAGAGGTATTGAATAAAATGAAAGCTTTTGTATACAACCTTGAAAATGGCGTGGCAGCACCTACAAAAGTTGATAAAAGTTCAAAATATAAAAGTAAAGAAAGTAAATATACCACTATTACCAAATTTGCATTTCCCAATGTGAAAAATGGTTCCGTTATAGAATACCAGTACGAAGTGCTGTCTCCGTTTTTATACGCTGTACCCGAGATTTTGATAGAATCCGACACCCCGTCTTTATATACCGAATACGTTCTGGATGCGCCTACTTATATAGCTTACAACGTGAACTATACAGGTTCGCTGCTTCCCAAATACAGAATGATAGAGGAGAAAAATATGTATGGAATGCCTTTCAAGACCTACAGATTCGCGTATGAAAATCTGAAAGGATTCAAAACCGAGAAATTTGTTAAAAACGACAGAAATTACCGTACAAAAGTAAGCGCAGAGCTTCATTCCTCTAACTTCGGACAGCTTAAAATGCATTCCTCTTCCTGGGAAGAAATAAAAGAAAAGCTTTATAAAGATGAAGATTTCGGAGTAGAGCTGAGGAAATCGAAACTGGCTAAAGAAAATATGCCTGCAGCGGTAGCTGGATTGAGTTCAGATGCTGAAAAAGCAGATGCCATCTTTAATTATGTAAAAAATACATTTACATGGAACAAAGACAGGGGAATTTACACCGAAGAAGGAATCAAAAAGCTCATAGAAACCAAAACAGGAAATGCGGCGGAAATCAATCTTTTCCTTGTGATGATGCTCAGAGAGGCAGGATTAAAGGCAGAACCACTTGTGATCTCTACTGTTGATAACGGTTTGATCAATATGGTGTCTCCAAGTATCGTAAGCATGAATTTTGTCGTTGCTGCCGTTAAAATAAAAGACGGCTTTAATTTGTATGATGCTACCTCAAAACAGTCTTCAATGAATAATCTTCCTCCAAGAGACTGGAATCAGTATGGAATTCTTATGGCAAAAGATAAAGCGAGTTTAATGCAGATGGCGAATACCACAACCAGCTTTAATTATCTTACCACCGAAGCTAAAATTAATGAAGACGGAAGCGTTTCCGGAACCTATTCTGATAAAGATACCGGTTCTTATGCCATGTTTTCCAAAGAAAATTACGATGAAAATGCTGAGAAATACAAAAAGCAGTACAAAGAAAACTTTTCAATAGATTTTACAGGAATTGATTGTAAAATTCTGGAAAACGGAGATTTTGAAAGTACCATGAAATTCTCTTCAGATAACCTGATTGATAGAGTGGGGAAAAAGATGATCATCAATCCTATGCTTTTCTTAAGCAGAAACTCCAATGAATTTGATCAGACGGAAGAACGAAAATACCCTATTGATTTCATTTCATCCATTACTAAAACGAAAAAAGTAACTTTAGAAATACCGGAAGGATATGTGATAGAAGCAATGCCTAAAAGTAAAAAGATCGTTACACAGGATAAAGAAGTAGAATACAGCTATATTGCCGAGCAAAAAGGGAATAAACTTGAGGTGATTTCTACCATGAAAATTGCCAGCCCAGATTATCCTAAAGAATATTATCCTGCCTTCAAGCAGATTTGGGAAACCGCTTCGAAAAGTGAAAACCAGGTCATTAGCCTGATCAAAAAGTAATAAAAAAACTGTTTTTTACCTTGTATTATTAAAAAATAGTAAATTTTATAAAAACCATTCATTTTTTGAATGGTTTTTGTATTTACAATCAAAAATAGCATTATGAAAAATATGATTGCCGCTGTGGCAGTATCTTCTTTCTTTGTCTTTTCGGCATGTAAAAAAGGAGAAAAGACAGCAGCCCCTTCCGGTAAAACAGAAATAACCCAGCCTGAGAAATGGACAGTAGACTCTGTAAAAGTAGAAGATTCATCAAAAATTGCAGATTCGTTAACGGTGAGCTTCACTTCTAAGCTGCTTGTTTTCCCGACTCTTAAAGATAAAAAACTGCTGGACAGCATCTATTTTCATGATCAGGGTATCAAAGATTTTTCTAAAAAAGGACTGGAAGCCTATCTGGATTCCGAAAAAAATGCCTACTTCAGATCTGTGAAAAGTGACAGTAAGGACTGGATTTCCGGTATTTCATATGCGCAGAGCTGGTATACAAGTTCCCATATGAATCTGATCTCTACTGCCAACGATTATATGCATATAGAATATGTACAGAGTGCTTATGAAGGCGGAGCTCACGATAATTATGGATTTTCGGAAAGAGTCTTTGATCTTAAAAACAACAGGAAGCTGGAGCTTAAAGACATTACATCCATGCCAAAAGCTAAGATTGAAACCTTATTAATGAAGAATATCAATAAAGTGAAAAGCGGGACTACCGATAGTGAAGGAGAAGTGAAAAATTCCGAAATGCTTTTGGTGGAAACCATTCCGGCTACAGATAATTTTTATTTTGATGAGAAAAACCTTTACTTCCACTACAGTCCATATGAAATTGCGGCTTTTGCGGCAGGAGATATCGTTATTCCGGTTTCATGGGAAGAACTGAAAGGAACCCTGAATACCGAATTTAAAGAAAGAATGAAAATAAAGTAAAATTAATGCTTCCGGATTTGGAAGCATTTTCTATTTTTGCGGTAATGGAAAAAGTAGCTTTTATTATTAATCCTTTTTCGGCGAAAAAGAATTACCAGCCTTTTCTCGACGAGTTAAAAAAGAAGGTGGATCGCCCTTCATATTATATCTCGGACTCTATAGCGGGGACCGATGAATTTATTCAGGAGCGTTTTGATAAAGTGGATATTTTTGTGGCCATCGGAGGCGACGGAACCATTTCAACAGTGGCCAGAAACCTGATTCATACCGATAAAATTCTTGCCATATTTCCGGCGGGATCGGGGAATGGTTTTTCGAATGAAACTAAATTCAACAAAAACCTCGATGAGCTTTTGGAAAAAATTAAAGCCAGATCATCCAGGAAAATAGATACTTTCACAGTCAATGATCAACTTTCCATCAATGTTTCAGGAACTGGTTTTGACGGAAAAGTGGTGAAAGAATTCGAGAAAACAAGCCGCGGATTCAAAAATTACATTAAAGTTTCACTGAAAACCTTTTTCAATTATAAACCGATCAAGGTGAAGTTTTTTGATGAAGCCTACCAGCAATACAATGGAAAATACCTGATGCTGAACATTGCCAATACCCGCCAGTTTGGAAATAAGGCTTATATTGCTCCCCAGGCAAGTAAAAGTGATGGTTTGGTAGATATGGTTCTTGTGAAAAAGTTTCCGCTGACCTATTCGGCACTTTTTGCGTTCAGAATGTTTACAAAAAGACTGAAGGATGATGAGTATGTTACTTACCTTCCTGTTTCAGAAATTTCATTTAAAGTCAATACCAAAAACTGGCATCTTGACGGTGAGTTTAATAAAATAAAATCACCGATCCATGTGAAAGTTTTACCTGCCAGCCTGAATATATTAGTGTAAGTTGAGGTTGCGTTACTTTTGATAATATCTAAAAAAAAAGAATTTGATGCTAGTTTGTTGATTTTTAATGTGTTGTAATGGTGTTTTTTTACTCTGCTATTGTTGGAAATCATCAAACTTCCAGTTTCTTTTCAATTTCAGCCGGATGATCCAGACAATATTGCAGTTGTTTTTTATCTAGTTGCTTTTCCCAATTTGCTACCACAACAGTCGCTACGGAATTCCCAATCACGTTGGTTAAAGCTCTGCACTCACTCATAAACTTGTCAATTCCCAGAATCAAAGTCATTCCTGCAATCGGGATTTCAGGAACAACGGCCAGTGTGGCAGCTAAGGTCACAAATCCGGCTCCGGTTACACCTGCGGCTCCTTTTGAACTTAACATTGCCACCAGAAGAAGCATCAGCTGTTTTTCCAGCGGAAGATGAATATTCAGTGCCTGAGCGATAAAAAGAGAAGCCAGCGTCATATAAATGTTCGTTCCGTCCAGATTAAAAGAATATCCGGTCGGAACTACGAGTCCTACAATAGCTCTTGAACAACCCGCTTTTTCCAGCTTTTCCATAATCCCGGGAAGTGCCGATTCCGAAGAACTTGTTCCTAAAACCAACAGAAGTTCCTCTTTAAGATAAAACATCAGTTTAAAAATACTGAATCCGTTGTACCAGGCAACTGCTCCCAAAATCAGTACCACAAAAAGAAAAGAAGTGATATAGAATGTACCTACTAAAAATATCAGATTCAGAACGGAATGAAGTCCGTATTTTCCAATGGTAAAAGCCATGGCACCAAAGGCCCCGATGGGAGCCAGTTTCATCAGCATATGAACAATCTTAAAGACCGGAGTAGACAGATCCTGTAGGAAATCGGTTACTTTCTGGCTTTTTTCTTTGGTTAAAACCAGGGCTACACCCATTAAAATGGCAACCAAAAGAACCTGAAGTATATTTTCACCCACCAGCGGACTGAAAAGCGTTTCTGGAATGATATTCATGATAAAACCTGTCAGGGTTGAATCGTGAGCTTTTTGCTGATACTGGGATACGTCACCGGATAGGCTTGCCGGATCAATATTTAAACCATGACCGGGCTGTAAGAGATTCCCTACAATCAGACCGATAATTAATGCCAGCGTGGAAAAAGTAAAGAAGTAAATCATTGCCTTTACTGCGATACGGCCTACCTTTTTCAGATCGGTCATATGAGCAATTCCTAAGGTCAGGGTAATGAAAATCACCGGAGCGATGATCATTTTTACCAGTTTAATAAATCCGTCTCCAAGCGGTTTCATTTTTTCACCCAATTCAGGATAAAACCTTCCTAAAAGTATACCGGCCGCTATGGCAATAATCACTTGGAAATAAAGCTGATTGTAGATTTTTTTCGCTTTCAAAGAGTTCTTTTTTATGTTTTGAAGATGGAAAATTAAGAATTTTTATCTTAAAACATGACGAAAGTCAGTTAAATTAATCTGAGCCTGGGTTTCAATAACCTCCCTCTTGCAGCTTCTAACTTCCAGCTTCATTTTTACCGCTCCTTTCCGGTAATCCTTCTTCCAGTCTCTAGCTTCCTGACTTCTATTCTACAGCAACAGAATCATCCCCGCGGCCGTCTGCCACAGCATGAATGTTTCCGTTATCATCCATCAGAATCAGTTCTGTTTTTCCGATGTATTTTATTTTTTCAATCACGTAATTTTTGCTTTTCAAAGCAGAGATTGTGCTTTCAGGGAAATTGTTTTCCACTGTAATTTTTTCTGGAAGCCACTGGTGATGAAACTTAGGCGCATTCACGGAGATATTTGCATTCAGTTTAAAATCTACCACATTTACAATAGACTGATATACGGAAGTAGGGATGGTGGTTCCTCCGGGAGTTCCTACAACCATGTAAGGTTTTCCGTTTTTAAGCAGAATCGTAGGAGTCATGGAAGAAAGCATTCTTTTATTGGGCTGTATAGAATTCGCTTCTCCGCCTACCGCACCAAACATATTAGGAACGCCTGGCTTAATGGAGAAATCATCCATTTCATTATTTAAAAAGAATCCGGCTCCTGAAACAACGACTTTACTTCCGTAATATCCGTTAAGGGTAGTGGTTACAGAGGCAGTATTTCCGTCTTTATCTATCACCGAAATATGAGTGGTCTGTGTAGATTCATTCGGCTGGCTGATGATTTTTCCCACTTCCGAACTTGGAGTTGCTTTGCTGAAACTGAAACTTTTCCATCGATTTTTTAAATAAGCATCCGAGGTAAGATAGGTTGTTTTGTCCTCAATAAAATCAGGATCACCCATATATTCTGCTCTGTCTGCATAAGCTCTTCTTTCTGCTTCTGTCATGATTTGTACCGCTTCGGTAGAGTTCTGCTGGTATTTTTCAAGGTTTTCGTAGCCTGCCATGGTCAGCATTTGGGCAAGCAATACACCGCCGCTTGATGGGAGAGGCATGGTAACTACGCGGTTTCCTTTATAATCGAACTCCAGAGGTTTTCTTTCTGCAGCTTTATAATTTTTAAGATCTTCCAGTGTAATGATTCCATTGCCCTTTTTCATTTCGGCTACCATAAGATCAGCTGTTTTTCCTTCATAGAATCCTTTTGCTCCCATTTTCTGGATGAGTTTCAGGGTTGCAGCCAGTTCTTTCTGTACCAAAATATCACCTGCTTTCCAGGGAGTATGTTTTACGAAAGCAATAGCAGATTTATTATGAGCCAGGAATTTTTCTTTATGCGTGTTCAGCATATCAGCTTCCATTTCAGTAATGGCAAATCCTTTTTCCGCCAGATCAATAGCCGGCTGGATGATTTTGTCCATCGGAAGATTACAGTGTTTTAACGTAGCGAAAAAACCGGCAATACTTCCCGGTATACCTACTGCAAGTCTTCCATATTGGGAAAGATCTGTGTTGGCTTTTCCGTTTTTGTCGACGTACATATCTCTTGACGCTTTCTTCGGTGCTGTTTCTCTGTAATCCAGCGTGAATTTTTCACCATTATTTTTTACGCCTACTAAAAACCCGCCACCACCAATATTTCCGGCCTGAGGATACACTACAGCAAGTGCATATTGTGTCGCTACAACAGCATCATAGGCATTTCCACCCATTTTCATAATTTCTGCACCGGCTTCACTGGCGAGAGGATGGGCAGATACCACAACTCCTTTATTCTTTACTTTGACCTCTTTTATAATATTAAAACCTGTAAACTGAGCAGGTGAAAAATGAAATGCCATCAACACGACAGCCAGAAATACTCTCTTCATAAGATTATGTTTAGGGCAAAAGTAGATAATTTTTAAATAAAATATCTGTATTTGACAGGAGTTTGTATCTATCATAGTAATCAAAGAATGCAGATAGATTGAGTTTATGTTTAAAAAATAAATTATATTATTGAGTATTGTGTAAAACATGCTATTTTGTGTTTTATTTTTAAAACAATATTATTTTTATTGTGTTTTTGATATGTTAATTGCTATTTTTGAATAAATAATACATATGAAAAAAAATAATCAAAAAATTGTTCTGTTAGGCGCCTTGTTTTTTATTTCTGCAAATGTGGCAGCACAAACCAAAGATTCATTAAAAACAAATCAGGTAGATGAAGTGAAAATTACGATTGGCTCAAGGAACAAAGCCAGAGTAGCTACTGATACTCCGGTTCCGGTAGATGTTATTAATATTGGTTCCCAGTCAGTTTTGAGTCCGCAGACAGATCTTAATCAAATTTTGAATTATGCGGCTCCTTCCTTTACTTCCAACTCAACTACGGTGGCAGACGGGACAGATCATGTGGATCCCGCTCAATTAAGGGGGCTGGGTCCGGATCAGGTTCTGGTGCTTCTGAACGGAAAAAGAAGGCATACTTCTTCTTTGGTCAATATCAACGGATCACCGGGAAGAGGTTCTGTGGGTACGGATCTGAACGCTATTCCTGCCTTTGCGATTGAAAGACTGGAAGTGCTCAGAGACGGAGCTTCCGCCCAATACGGTTCTGATGCTATCGCCGGAGTGATCAATGTGATCATGAAAAAAAATACCAATGCATTTACTGCCGCTATTACAGCGGGTGCTTTTAATTCAAAAGGAGCAAATGATCATCATGGAGGATGGGATGGCGGAAAATATCAGGTAGATCTTAATTATGGAACGAAAATCGGAACCAACGGATTTATCAATTTTACGGGGAGTTTACTGAGCAGAGACGATACGAGAAGAGCTCAGGCAGCGACCGGAGATATTTTTAATGGCTATAACGCAATTGAACAGAGAGCTTTGGAAAGTGGTGTGAATATATCTTCACTGTACGGAAATATCAATACTACTTCCAATCAACAGCAGATCATCAACCTTATTCATCAGTTTGCGCCTAATGTCGGATATTTTACGGCACAGCAGCAGGCTGATATTCAGGCCGCCAATACGATTTCCCAGCTACAGAATTTATTGAAAAATGATGTTACTGAAAATGAGCTGGCTTATAGAAAGCTCACGCGGGACGATTTTAATATGAGAGTGGGACAGTCCAAATTAACGTCCGGCCAGTTTTTTATGAACTCGGAATTTGATCTTTCATCATCGGTAAAAGGGTATGCTTTTGGGGGAATTTCTTACAGAGACGGAAATGCAGCCGGCTTTTACAGAAGACCCAATCAGAGCAGAACTTCTACTGCATTGTATCCGAACGGTTTCCTGCCTGAAATAGCTTCAGATGTTATTGATCTTTCTTTTGCAGGAGGAATTAAAGGAAAATTAGGAAAAATAAACTACGACATCAGTAATACTTTTGGACGTAATACTTTTGACTATACCATTAAAAATACAACAAATGCATCCATGTCTTATCCCGGTAAAACAGAATTTGATGCAGGCGGGCTGAGCTTTTCTCAAAATACCATCAATGCAGATTTTGATACGAAAATCGACTGGCTGAAAGGTTTTAACGTGGCTTTTGGTGGGGAAGCCAGATTTGAACGATATAAAATTGCCAATGGAGAAGAAGCTTCATGGGCGCTTTATGATATTAATGGAAGAATCCAGACGCCAACAACAGCTGGCGCTTTAAAACCTACAGACTTCTTTGGAAATACAAGACCGGGAGGATCACAGGTGTTTCCCGGATTCAGACCTGAAAATGCTTTAAATAAAGGAAGACAGTCCGTGGCTGCCTATGTAGATACAGAGTTGGATGTTACCGATAAATGGCTTGTAAGTGCGGCGCTACGGTATGAGAATTATTCAGATTTTGGGTCTACTTTCAATTATAAAATAGCTACGCGGTATAAACTGACGGACCAGATTAATTTGAGAGCGGCCCATTCAACAGGGTTTAGAGCTCCTTCTTTGCAGCAGATTTATTTCAATGCTACGGCTACCCAGTTTGTAGGAGGTACAGCATTCGAAGTGGGTACATTTTCAAATGATTCCGAGGCAGCGAGACTTCTAGGAATTCCACAGTTGAAGCAGGAAGAGTCAGCAAGTTTTTCCGCAGGATTTACAGCGAAAATTCCTAGTGCTAATCTTACTTTTACCGTTGACGGATATTATATTAAAATCAAAAATAGGGTAGTTCTTACCGATCAGTTTTCCAGACCTTCTGGGAACTATGCGGATGGAACTCCGGAAAGAAACCTTCAGGTCCTTTTTGACCAGGCCAATGCCAATGCTGCTACATTTTTCGCCAATGCCATTGATACCCAGACCAAAGGTTTGGAAGGTGTAATTTCTCACCGGGCTAAACTCTCTGAGAAATTCTCTTTAAATTCAGATTTGGCGGTTACGGTATCCAGAACGAATAGAGTAGGAGATATTCATGGTTCGGATGCTTTGATCAAGGCTGGACAAATTAACCGTTATTACTCAGAATCTAGCAGAATATATCTTGAAGAGGCTGTTCCGAGGTTTAAGGCTTCTCTTAATAATGCTTTGGAGATCAGTAGGTTCAGTATTCTTTTAAGGAATGTCTATTTCGGAAAAGTTACCGATCCTAACGCGATGGATGCTAATGGAGACGGCATTATAAGCGGTGAAATCATCAACGGGCAGGCAGTTGCTACGGAACACCCTGTTTGGGGAGGAAAGGTGATTACGGATTTATCTGTAGGATTTAAATTTAGTAACAGCTTCAGGCTGACAATCGGGGCTAATAATTTATTCGATATTTATCCCGATAAAAATTACGGGCCAACTGTAGTGAAGACTCCGGCGCTGGATAGTTCCGGTAATTTGACCTACGTGTTGAATCCTGTTCCTGTGGATCTTACCAATCAAAACCAGTTTGTTTACTCCAGAAATACTTCTCAGTTTGGGATGAATGGACGGTTTCTTTTTGTAAGAGCGAATCTTAGCTTTTAATCATTTTTTTGGAGGCTTATGAAAAAGGCATGTTTTTACATGCCTTTTTCATTATGTTAAGCACGATTTTTTTACTTTTGTACAACTCTAAAAAAAATATTTAAAAATGGAATCCTATACGGAAAGAATATTGATTACAGGTGCTCTGGGACAGATCGGCACCGAACTGACGAACAGACTTGTTGAGATTCACGGAGCTGAAAATGTAGTAGCCTCAGGATTGGACAGATGGCAGAAAGGAATTACAGCTGCCGGACATTATGAAAGAATGGATGTTACCAATACTCAGCTGGTGAGACAGGTCATTAAAGATTACGAGATCACTACAGTTTACCATCTGGCTTCCCTTTTGTCCGGGACTTCAGAAAAGCAACCCATTTTTGCATGGAAACTGAATCTTGAACCTCTTCTTCATTTCTGTGAAATGGCAAAAGAAGGGCTTCTTAAAAAGATCTTCTGGCCAAGTTCAATTGCGGTATTCGGGAAAGGAATTCCAAAACATAATGTAGGGCAGGATGTTGTTTTAAATCCTACCACGGTATATGGAATCTCTAAAATGGCAGGAGAGAAATGGTGCGAATATTATTTCGATAAGTATGGGGTAGATGTAAGAAGTATCAGATATCCGGGACTTATTTCATGGAAGACTCCTGCAGGTGGAGGAACTACAGACTATGCCGTTGAGATTTTTTACGAAGCAATAGAAGAAGGAAAATACACCAGCTTCATTTCCGAAGATACAGGAATGCCAATGTTGTATATGGATGATGCCATTAACGCAACGTTGAAATTAATGGATGCTCCGAAGGAAAGTCTTACCGTTCGTTCGTCTTATAATTTAGGAGGAATGTCTTTTACACCGAAAGAACTGGCTGAAGAAATCAAGAAAGAAATTCCGGATTTTTCAATTGATTATCAACCGGATTTCAGACAGGCTATTGCAGATTCGTGGCCGGCATCTATTGATGATTCTGTAGCGAAAAAAGACTGGGGACTGACGTATGATTTCGGAATTTCTGAAATGTCTAAGGATATGATTAAGAATCTTAAAGTGAAATTGAATAAAAATCAATAACTTAAAGTTGATGTTTAAATAAATTTTATTTTAACATCTGATTTTTAATTAATTATAAATTCTATCTAAAATTAAATTTAAATGATTTTATTAACTTTTAACATCTTAAATATAGAGGCTGACGCCAAAAACAGCGTTCAAATTTCTGATGAAGAAAGACTGAAGATCACAGAAGATAATACAAAAGCTATTCTTCGGATTTTAGATATCCATGATATAAAAGCCAGTTTTTTTGTGGAGATTTCCATAGCAGAAAAACTGCAGAATTTAATAAAAGCAATTTCATCCAAAGGGCATGAAATTGCTTTTTATAATTTGAATTCAGATCTTCAGAAAATTGAAGAAGTGAAAAAAAATATTCAGGATCTTCTGGAAAAACAGATCAGAGGAATCAGGCAGAAAGATTTTAAACTGGCTCAGGAAGATTTGAAATCACTCGAGTTTAATTACGTCTCCAATATTGATAATGCAGATATTCTTTTTCCGTTCAAAAGACTGAAAAGAGATACTGAAATCAATGAAGAAAATGGACTGAGTATTGTACCCGAAAGTATTTCACCATACAGCCAGCTACCGTATAATGATTTTGTATTCCAGATCCTGCCGATGAACTATTATCAGAGTATGGTTTTTGAAACCCTGAAGAATGATGATTTTGTCCTGATCTATCTTAATTCCTGGCAGTTCACCGATTTTAAAAAATACCGCTTTGATATTCCGTTTTACAGAAGCCTCTTTTCAGGGAAAAAAATGGAAGACAAACTCGATACCCTCCTTACCTGGGTGAATGAGCATGATATGGCGACGTCGCGGATGAAGGATTATATTTTTTAGGTGGCAGATATTAGGTAGTAGGTTGCAGGGATTAGGGATTGTGATGTAGTTTGAGACTTGGGTGTTTTGACTGGGATATTGAGAAGCAAGAGTCAAGAGTCAAGAGTCAAGAGTCAAGAGCCAAGAATCAAGACTTAAGATATCAGATACCAGATTTCAGATTTCAGATTTATAACTAGCAATTAAGAATTAGCACCGACAATTCTCAAACTCTTAAACTCTCTCACCCCGAACCTCGTATCCCGCAACTAACTTTAAGTTGTAGAATCAAAAAAGATTTTAGATGTCAGATTTCAGACATTTGTAATGGTGGCTTCGAGGGCCTCAGACACCACGGATAGGGGCTTTCATGAATTAAGATTCAATTAACAGATTTGCAAACTCCACCAACTTTAAACACTCAGACTCTCAAACCCTCGAACTCTCAAACCCCGAATCTCGGATCCCGTAACTCTTAGCTCAACTCAAACAACGTAATTTCAGGCAATACTCCAACTCTTCCCGGATATCCCAATACCCCGAAACCTCTGTTGACATACAGCATTTTTCCTTCGCTTTCGTAAAGATCGGCCCATTTTGGATAGCGGTACTGTACAGGTGACCATTTTACATTTTTCAGATCTAAACCAAACTGCATTCCGTGAGTGTGTCCCGAAAGGGTCAAATGAATGTTTCCCGGGTGTTTTTTAACTACATAATCGAAATGGGTAGGATCATGGCTCATCAAGATTTTCGGAGCGGATTCCGGTACGCCTTTTAAAGCATCATCAATCTTTCCGAATTGAGGAAATGGCTTTAAACCCCAGTTTTCAACACCGAGAATGTATAGCTTTTCTCCGTTTCTATCAATCACTCTGTGTTCGTTTCTCAGCATATCAAAACCGGCCTGTCTTTCATAGTCGATAAGGGTGTCCAGATTTTTCTTTTTGGCATCAAGGGAAGCCCATGTTACGTAATCGCCGTAGTCGTGGTTTCCAAGTACTGCTAATTTGCCGTCTTTGGCTTTTATTTTCGAAAATAAAGGAATGAAAGGTTTGAATTCATCAGAAATATTATTCACCATATCTCCTGTAAAAAGCACAAGATCCGGGTTTTGTTCATTAATCAGATCAATAGCATGCTGAAGTTTTGACGGGTCTGAAAAGCTCCCACTGTGAACATCGGAGATCTGAATCACTTTATAACCTTCAAAATTTTTCGAAAGCCCTGGAATTTTCACCTTGATTCTTCTTACGGTGTGCCTGTATTTTCCAAACGTAATTCCATCGATAAAAAGGGCAGAAAGGACGCCTCCAAGACCCAGACCTACGATGCTCAGAAATTTTCTTCTTTCCGGAAAAAAGTTCTCTCTTGGCTGTGTTAAGCCGATTAAATAGCTTCCCGTTCTGAAAATATCATCAATTAATAAAAACAGAACGATGAAAATTTTAGGGAGGATAAAGATCAGAAACAGGGAAATCATAATCTGAGCCCTTGCTGTACTTCGGTCTGACCGTTGGAAATGAGAGATTTCATACGCGAAAATTCCGTAAACCGTTAAAGAGACGACCCAGTATCCGAGACGGATCCAGAAATTATCAGTTAATGTCCGTATAGCCTGGAAAATATATACTTCCAGGAATAAAAAAATAGCGGTAATGATCAAAAAATTTCTCTGCATAATTCAATTTAAAAAGCACAAAGAATAATTCCCTGTGCTTTTAATATTTTATGTTAACTAAATATTTTTAAGGAAATCTGTAAACGATAGCATTGATGTTCATTCCGGCACCTACCGAAGTCATCACAATGTTACCTTTTTCTTTAAACGTTTGACCGTCCATTTTTCCTTTAAATATTAAATCATACATGGTAGGAATGGTTGCTACAGACGTATTTCCGAGGTCTTGAATAGTCATAGGAGAGATAGAATGGTCGTAATCTTTCACATCATAAAGCTTATGAAGTCTTTCAATCATTGCATAATCCATCTTGGCATTCGCCTGGTGAATTAAAATCTTGTCGATATCTTCAATAGAAAGTCCTGCATCTTCAATGGTTTCTTTAATCGCTACGGGTACGTTTTTAAGAGCGTATTCATAGATTTTTCTTCCCTGCATTCTTACAAATAAACGGGTCTGATCGGCATCTTTATTGATCGAAGGACCGTTGGCCAGATAATTTAGTTCAGGACCGTTGTCACAAATGGTATTGTGAGAGATAATTCCTACGTTTTCATCGTCAGTAGCTTTTACCACTACCGCTCCGGCACCGTCTGCAAAAATCATTCTGTTTCTGTCGTAAGGATCTGTTACACGGCTTAATGTTTCACCACCAATTACCAGAATGGTTTTGGCTGTTTTGGCTTTAATCAGGTTATCGGCCAGAATCATGGCTTCTACCCATCCCGGGCAACCGAAAAGCATATCGTAGGTTACACATTTTCTGTTTTTAATGCCTAGTTTATTCTTCACTCTGGCAGCCATTGTTGGCATAAAGTCAGCATAGCCGTTTGCAGTAACTTCCCCAAAGTTGCTTGCATAAATAATGTAATCCAGTTCTTCGCCATCTACTTTGGCGTCTTCAAGAGCAATTTTTGCGGCTTCGTAACCGATCTGTGAGTTGGAAAGGTGGTCATCTATGAATCTCCTGTTCTCAATTTCAGTAATTTCTACAAACTTCGCAATGGTTTCTTCTGCAGGTTTTTCAATCTTTACCCCGTCTTCTGTATAGAACTCAGAATTCATAAAATAGTCTCTACCAATAACTCTGTTAGGAATATAGGATCCAGAACCAATAATGATCGTATTCGGCATTCGTTTATATGATTTTTTAAAGATGCAAAGTTAATAATTAATATTAATAACGGAGAATTAAAAATATTATTAAATTTGCAAAAATTGTACTTTACAATCGTATGAAAAACAACTCGTCCTTAAAAGGCTTACTTATTGCTGCTGTGGTGTTTATCCTTGCCTTTGGGGTCTACTTCTTTTTTTTAGCCAAGAAAAATTATTTTATAGTAGATAACCCTACTCCCAATACTTATTATTTTAAAATCAATAACGGATCCGAAGGAATTATTTCAGCAGGACAGTCCGTTCATGTGGATATTAATAAGGGTAAAAATTCTATTAAAGTTTTCGATCAGAATAAAAAAATGCTTTACGATTCCGCTTTTGAAGTAAATAAAATCCGTGGATTGCTGAATATTGCCCATCAGGATTATTATATTAATGATCAATATTATGGCTACAATCTTAAAAAAGATTCATTACTTTTGGCACTGGACAAAATTACAATAGACGGAAAAGATTATTTCGGAGGTGCAAAGCGTTTCAACAAGCTTTACACGGAAGATTTTTATTATAATGTAGATGAAGATTACGATAAAGTGATCAAAAATATCCAAAAAGTGGAATCCAGATCAAAGATTTTCAGAAAGCAGGATTTCCTAAATTATTACAAAGAATATTACAAGTTTTAAGTTTTGACAAAAGATATTACCAAAGTGACTCCCTACAATTCTGAGGCTACTAAAAAAAGCCAGGTAGAGGATATGTTCGACAATATTGCACCGAAGTACGACCTTCTGAATCATGTTTTATCTATGAAAATTGATGTTTTATGGAGAAATACATTGGTGAAAATGATGAAAAAAGACAATCCGCAGGAAGTGCTGGATGTGGCTACAGGAACGGGAGATTTAGCAATTACCATTGAAAAAGGAACCAACGCAAAAGTAATTGGTTTAGATTTATCACAACAAATGCTAAATGTTGGCGTTATTAAAATAAAAAAACTTAAATTAGACGGCAAAATTTCCATGCAAAAAGGAGATGCAGAAAATTTACCGTTCGAGGACAATAGATTTGATGCTGTTTCCGTTGCATTTGGAGTAAGGAATTTTGAAAACCTTCCCAAAGGTTTAGCAGAGTTAAGAAGAGTAGTTAAAGATAACAAGAGTGTTTATATACTGGAGTTTTCAAAGGTTGAGGGGTTCTTAGGGCCATTTTATATGTTTTATTTCAAAAATATATTACCTGCCATCGGCAGACTGGTTTCCAAAGATAATAGGGCATATACATACCTTCCGGATTCTGTAAATGCTTTTCCTTTCGGGGAAAAGATGAAACAAATTCTTTTAGATACAGGATTTAAGAAAGTAGAATATAAAAAGCTAAGTTTAGGTATAGCCACAATTTATAAAGCAACAAAGTAACCTATGAATAAATTTCTATTAAGAGCACTGGTTTTAGCCTCAGTCAATATTGCAGTTTTTGCAGATGCACAATTCAGAACCCGAAACAGAATGGATAAGTTGGAAGACTTTGACGAGCAGAAATTCAGTTGGGGTTTTTATTTAAACGGCAACAGGCTGGACTACCGTATCGTCCTACATCCAAGATATGGTTCGGAAGGTAACCAGAATCTCGTTAAATCCAGAGAAAGCTACAGCTTCGGAGCCGGTTTGATCGCCAAGTGGAGATTGAATGACTATCTGGATTTAAGAATGGAACCAGGTTTACAATTTGCTCAGAGACAGTTAACTTTTAATACCCAGTCCAATGACCAGTATGCTGCCGGAACATTGACTAACCCTCCTTTTACTCCAATGACTTTAACTGAGAAAGACAGAGTAAGAGAAATCAAATCTACATTGGTAGATATTCCTGTATTACTTGAACTTCACGGACAGAGATGGTACAATTCAAGACCTTATATTGCTGCAGGGGTAAACTATGTAGTGAACCTTCAGTCTAACTCAGATTCAGAAGATGACAACATGCAGCAGGTTTTCAGATCTACAACGCACAATTTTGCCTGGTCTGCAGAAATGGGAATTCAGTTTTATTTCAATAAATTTAAACTTACTCCGGCTATCAGAGGAACATTCTTCATGAACAACGAGAAAGTAGCGGATAATGCGACTACGCCTCCATATTGGGCAACGGCAATGTCTACCATTCAGACAAGAGCAGTGATGTTCGTTCTGAAATTTGAATAAAAAAATAGATACTTAAAATACGAAAGGAGGTGCATTTGCAGCTCCTTTTTTTGTAGTTAATCAAAATATAGAGACTTTTATTTTTGTTACTGTTATTATTTTTTTACTTTTGCTATTAGTTAGAATATACAAAACCTGAAATGCTTCAAGATTTAGAAAACAATTTTTCAGAATTAGAGAAAAAGATTTTGCTTTTACAAAAGAATTATAAAAATCTTACTGAAAGATTCTCAGAGCTAAGTATTGAGCATGAAGAACTGAAAACGAAGTATGATGAGGAAAGAAGAAGAAATCAGGTATTAGCAGAAGAACAAAAAAATATAAAACTTTATTCAGCAATATCAGGAAATCCTGAACACAACAGGTTAATGAAAAACCATATCAACAGATTGGTAAAAGAAATTGACTTCTGTATTGCGCAGCTTCAAAACAGTGGATTATAATGGAGGTAAGAAGAATAACCATCAACATTGCAGGAAGGGTATATCCGCTGAACGTACCGGCAGCAGAAGAGGAAACTCTGCGTAAGGTAGGAAAGCAGATTGAAAATATGATTAAAGATTTTGAACAGAACTTCGATGTAAGAGATAAGCAGGATGCTTTGGCGATGTGTGCCCTGAAACTGGGAACCAATGCCGAAGTTGTTTCTCTTAACTACGAAAAAAATATAAATTCTACCAACGAAAGATTAGTGAAAATTAATCAGTCGCTGAATGAAACTGGGAAATAGATTTTTTTCCCACCAGACTGCCTACAATAATTCTAACACATTTAAGGTAAACTCAACGCTAAACAATTACCGAGCAAATGTCCGCTGAATGGCGTGCCGGGTCTCCCGGATTACAGACAGTGGAAATCAGTTCAAATCGTGTTGATTAGGAGTTTACTCTCAATCCCTGAATTGTTGTAGGTTTTTTTTATTTAGATATTTGATAAGTGTAAGACAATTAAAACTCAATATATATTATGACAACAGCCATTATAGTCGGCGTTATTTGCTTAGTGATAGGGGCGGTGATTGGGATTATTTTCTCTAAAAGCTCGCTGAACACGAAGGCAAAATTTATTGTAGATGATGCAAAGAAAAATGCCGAAAACCTTATAGAAAAAGCAAATGTTCAAGCTGAATCCATAAAAAAAGAAAAAAACCTGCAGGCCAAAGAAAAGTTTTTGGAACTGAAATCTCAACACGATGCAGATATTCAGTCTCGTGAGAAAAAAATACAGGAGATTGAAAAAAGAACCAAAGACAAAGAGCACAAATTAAATGATGAGCTCAGCAAAACAGGTAAACTTGAAAAAGACCTGGACAGGCAGATTGCAGATTATGCTAAGAAAAATGAAATCTTAGACAGAAAACAACAGGAACTGGATGTAGCTACTACCAAAAAAGTAGAGATCCTGGAAAAAATCTCCAATTATACGGCAGAAGAGGCAAAAGCAGAATTGGTAGAAACCATGAAAGCTGAGGCCAAAACAAGAGCTCAGGCACACGTTCAGGGCATCATGGAAGAAGCGCAGCTTAACGCGAAGAATGAAGCTAGAAAAATTGTTATTCAGACTATCCAGAGAATTGGAACTGAACAGGCCATTGAAAACTCCGTATCTGTATTCAACATTGAATCTGATGAGGTAAAAGGTAGAATTATCGGTAGAGAAGGTAGAAACATCCGTGCTTTAGAAGCAGTAACAGGGGTAGAAATTATTGTTGATGATACTCCGGAAGCTATCCTTCTTTCATGTTTTGATCCGGTAAGAAGAGAAATTGCAAGATTATCCCTTCACAGATTGGTAACGGATGGAAGAATCCACCCGGCAAGAATCGAAGAAGTAGTGGAGAAAACAAGAAAGCAGATTGAAGAAGAGATCATTGAAGTAGGAAAAAGAACCATTATTGATTTAGGAATCCATGGATTACACCCTGAATTGATCAAGATTGTAGGAAGAATGAAATACCGTTCTTCGTATGGACAAAACCTTTTACAGCACTCCAGAGAAGTAGCGAATATTGCTGCTACAATGGCTGCTGAACTGGGACTGAACGTAAAATTAGCCAAAAGAGCCGGTCTTTTACACGATATCGGTAAAGTTCCTGAGCAGGAATCTGAACTTCCTCACGCTTTGCTGGGAATGCAGTGGGCTGAAAAATACGGTGAAAATGCAGAAGTAGTGAATGCCATCGGAGCTCACCACGACGAAATTGAAATGAAATCATTATTATCTCCGATCATTCAGGTGGCCGATGCCATTTCAGGAGCAAGACCGGGAGCAAGAAGACAGGTATTGGAATCTTATATCCAGAGACTGAAAGACCTTGAATCTGCAGCATTAAGCTTCGATGGAGTATCAAGTGCATATGCTATTCAGGCTGGTAGAGAACTTAGAGTAATGGTAGAAAGCGGAAAAGTGAACGATGAAGTAGCCAACCAGCTTTCTTACGATATCTCCGAAAAGATCCAGAACGAACTGACATATCCGGGGCAGGTAAAAGTCACGGTAATCAGAGAAACCAGAGCCGTGAATATTGCGAGATAATTAATAATAAAAAAATATTTTAAAAAACCTTTCAATTTATTGGAAGGTTTTTTTATTTTTATCAAAACATAAATAAATGGAAAAAACATCTTTGTCTTCAAACCTGAAGTACATCTTCTCTATTCCTGTGATTATTTCTGCCCTGGGCTATTTCGTAGACATCTATGATCTGCTTTTATTCGGGATCGTGAGAATTCCAAGTTTAAAAGCATTAGGACTCAATCCGGACACAGACGGAACGTTTATTCTGAACTGCCAGATGGTAGGGCTCCTCATCGGAGGGATTTTCTGGGGGATTTTCGGAGATAAGAAAGGAAGGTTGTCGGTACTTTTTGGTTCTATTTTAGTGTATTCTCTGGCGAATATAGCCTGCGGTTTTCTGCCTTATTTTCCAAAAGAACATCTGGCCTATCAATATGCCGGTTTAAGGTTTATTGCCGGAATAGGTCTGGCCGGAGAGCTTGGAGCAGGAATTACCCTCGTTTCTGAAAGCCTGCCGAAGAATCTCAGAGCAATCGGAACCTCTGTGGTTGCCGGATTTGGATTAATGGGTGCTGTAGTAGCTCAACTCACCGTAGAACTGGCGGGAGGATGGAATATTTCCTACATCATTGGCGGGGTAATGGGAATTCTGCTGTTGATATTAAGAATAAGTGTTTCAGAATCGGGAATTTATAAGAATATTGAACATAAAAATGTTTCAAAAGGAAACTTTCTTTCCTTTTTTACCAATAAAGAACGTTTTACCAGATATATAAAATGTATAGCGGTAGGACTACCAACCTGGTACTGTATAGGGATTCTGGCTGTTTTAGCCAACCAGTTTGCCCCTGAATTAGGAATAAAAGACCTGAACCCCGGAAAAGCCATTATGTGGGCTTATGTAGGGATTTCTGTCGGTGATTTGCTGAGTGGTTTTATTTCGCATGCTTTAAAATCCCGGAAAATGGCGATATTTTATATGCTGCTCTTCACATTGGTTGGAGTAGGAATTATGTTGTTTGGAAACACAGACACAGAAACAAAGTACTACATGTTTTGCGTATGGCTGGGCTTAGGTACCGGATATTGGGCGATGTTTGTTACCCTGGCGGCGGAACAGTTCGGAACCAATATCAGAAATACAGCTACTACTACAGTTCCTAATATGGTGAGAGGCCTGGTACCGGTGATGATTCTGGCATTTGATCTCCTGAAAAATAATTTTACCGTAATCATCAGTGCGGCGGTGGTTGGAGTCGTTGTATTTGGATTGGCGTTTTATTCGTCCCTCACCATTTCCGAAACCCATAATAAAGACCTTGAATTCACGGAATAATTATAGTTCTGACAAAAGTTGATGTTGATTTAAGTGTAATTAAATGAACGAATTAACATTTTGTTGTGCTTTAAATAATTATTATTTGTTTACTTTTGAGATGAATCAGATTTAATTCTATTGTTTAATTAAAACCAAAACATCATGTCACAGGAAATTTTTAAAAAAGCAAAAAAGTTAAAAAAAGATGATCTCAGAAACATCGTAGGAGGTGTGGGAGACGCAATAACCCCGGATCTTTCAAAATGTGGATGCAGCTGTACAGGAGCAGTAACAGGTCCGTCATATTGTGTAAAGTATAAAAAATGTCTGCAGGTAATAACCTGTTGATGAAAAACATTTCATTAAACAAAACCTTTCAGTTTTCTGAAAGGTTTTTATTTTTTATTACCTGCTCCATAATCACCATCCTGGATTCATATAATAATAATATTGTTTAAGTTTTTTTTTAACCATTATTTCTTTATTAGGTTAATAATTACAATAAAATCAGAGCTTTATTAAATTTCATGATAAATTATGTTGCGAATAATTAATATTTGTTTAACTTTGAAAGGTAACTCAACTATATTGTTTCATCTAAAAAACTAAATCACATGAACTTTATGAAAAACGCTAAAAAATTAAGAAAAGAAGACCTTAAAAACATCTCAGGAGGAAGCTGGGAAGGTTCCGTAAACATCGGAAAACCTGATTACTCTCTATGCGGATGCAGCTGCTCAGGTTCTGTTACAGGACCGTGGTATTGCTCTGAGTATATTGCTTGCCCGCAGGTATATACTTGTGGTGAGGCGGCGATCTAAAACTGATTTTAGCTAAAAACAAACATTTCCACATTTAATACGCAAAAGCCTTTTGGGACCTTCCAAAAGGTTTTTGTTATTTAGCTGATGATGTATAAAAGGCTTCCCACACTTATCGTAATCCATAAAATAACAGCCACCGCCAGCGGCTTGATTCCAATCGTTTTTAAAGTCCTGATGGAAAGTGTAGAACCGATAAAGAAGAGCGTAAGATTCAGCCCTGATTTTGCAACAGCCGTCACAGAGCTGCTGAAAAGGCTAAAAACAGGAAAATAAGTATTCAGTAATATAGCAAGGACAAACCATCCGATAAACCACGGGATCTTGATCTTAGATTCTTTATTCTTAAAAATAAACATGGTGATGACAGAAACCGGAATAATCCATAAAGCGCGGGCGAGTTTTACAGTAGTTGCCGTTTTTAAAGCTTCATTTCCATATTTTCCGGCAGCTCCTACCACGGAACTGGTATCATGAATTCCTACGGCACACCAAAGTCCGAACTGCTCCTGAGAAAGTTGTAACAGATGTCCCATAGCGGGGTAAACAAAAAGAGCCACGGAATTCAGGGTGAAAATAATGGCAAGTCCCAAAGAGATTTCTTTTGTATCCGGTTTTATAATAGGAGAGACAGCGGCAATGGCACTTCCTCCGCAAATGGCTGTTCCGGCAGAGATCAGATAAGAGAGTTTTTTTTCAAGTTTAAATAGCTTGCCAAGAATGTAGCCAAGAACCATCACGGTTATAATGCTGATAATCGTTAAAAAGAAACCTGTTTTTCCTGCCTGAAGCGCTTCATCTAGCTTGAGTCCGAAACCCAGACCCACAATGGATATCTGAAGCAACAGGTGAATATACCGGTGCAGATGCATTTCAAACGGATTGCCAATCAAAACAGCTAAACAGAAGCCCAGCGCCAAAGCTAGGGGAGAAGATATCAAAGGAGTCAGACATAATACGGCCAGAATAATAAAAACAGCTTTTCGGAACGTTTCATTTTGGAGAAAATCTTTCATAAGATAAAGGTTGAAATAAGACTCCAAAATTCCGAAATATAGTATTACGAATTAAATTGTATTTTATTATGAAGGATAACTTTTGGTTATGGTGTTCAGGGTCTGAGTTCCGCGTTTCGCGTTTCGGGTTTCGAGGTGAGAGAGTTTGAGGGTATGAGAGTTTGGGTGTTTGAAGAGTTGGGAACGTGTTAATTGAATTTTAATTCATGAAAGCTCCTATCCGTGGTGGCTGAGGCCCTCGAAGCCACCATTATAAATGTTTGAAATCCGACATCTAAAGCATTGATTCTACAACTTAAAGTTAGTTACGGGATACGGGATACGGGGAAGAAAGTTTGAGGGTTTGATAGTTTGATAGTTTGGGTGTTTGAAGTTCGCGGAGTTGGGAACATGTTAATTGAATTTTAATCCATGAAAGCCCCTATCCGTGGTGGCTGAGGTCCTCGAAGTCACCATTACAAATGTATGAAATCCGGTGTCTGACATCTTGATTCTTGACTCTCGACTCTCAATATCCAAATCAAAAGACCAAAGCTTCAAACTATAACCTAATCCCTGCCACCTGCTATCTGCCACCTACTCCCTAACTCCTCACAAACTTCAAAAAAAGCTTAATCATTTCCGACTGTTCTCCTTTGGGCAGGATAAAATGAAAATCTCTTTCAATACTGAAGTTCCGGATGTCTACAATAGCCAGGGTATTGTTTTTTAATTCATTCAAAATACTGCTGATAGACAGGAATGCCATACAGTCTGAATGTAAAAGATAATTTTTGATGCTTTCACTGCTTCCCAGCTGCATAACCGTATTCAGTTCCGCAATATTGATCCCTTTCTCCTTCAAACGGTTTTGGATATATTCCAGTGTGCCGGAACCTTGTTCCCGGAAAATCAGGTTTAAGTCATAAAGATCTTTTAAGCTTAAAGTTTTATGGGCCAGTGGATGATCCGTTTTTGCAGCCAGAACAATTTCATCGGCTTTGAATATTTTATAGTCGAAAAACGAAGACTGAGATTCCCCTTCGATAATTCCCAAATCAATTTTTCCTTCTTTCAACAGATCCGAGATAATTTCCGTGTTGTGTGTAATCAACTCAATCTTAATATCCCTGTAATAGGTATTGAATTTCGCCAGTATTTCAGGCAAAACATACTGTGCAACACTGGTGCTGGCTCCGATAATTAGTTTTCCTCTGTGCTGTTCATTAACCTGACTGATTTCAAATTCAAGATCACGGTAAATATTCCTGATTTTTTCTGCATATTCAAATAAAATCTTTCCACTTTGGGTAAGCTGCACAGAAGTTCCTTTTCGGTCAAACAGTTTTGTGCCAAGCTGATTTTCAATTTCTTTAATATGCTTGGTAACTGCAGGCTGTGAAATATGAAGTTCTTCGGAAGCTTTCGTGAAATTCAGCCTTGAAGCTGCTGTGTGAAAAACTTTTAATCTGTAATCAAACATGATGCAGGAACTTATAATCACAAATTTAGTGAAAATATATGGGTTTCGGGGTGCGGGTTGCTAGTTGCGGGTTGGGGTTAAGGAATTTTAAATTTTCTATAAACTAACTCAGATTCTAAAATATTCTATTTGTAAAAAGCTAAGCTCTACTACGCGCGCCGTCAACTTGGCAACTAGCAACTCGTATCCCGAACCTCGTCAAACTCGAAACCCGCACCCCGCTACAAATCAGAAATAGACCGCTCCTGATCGCTTTCATACCTTCTGTTTTTCGCCTCACCGATCTTCTGCTTGGTATAAATACTGTGGTGGCCGGAAAGAAGATAAGAAACTACGCAGGCTATGGCAACGTATACTCCGGATTCGGCTCCGAATAATTCGATTCCCATCAACATACAGGCTAGCGGAGTATTGGTAGCTCCGGCAAATACGGCTACGAATCCCATTCCTGCAAGCAGTCCGAACGGTAGCGGAATAAATAGGGATAAGGCACTTCCCAGCGTTGCTCCGATGAAGAATAAAGGAGTCACTTCACCACCTTTGTATCCTGCCGACAAAGTAACGATGGTGAAAATCATTTTTAAAGCAAAATCATATAAGGGAAGCTGTTTTTCAAAAGATTCCAGAATCACCGGAATACCCAGGCCAATATATCTTGTACTGCCCATGGCAAAAACAGCCAGTGCAATAATCACTCCGCCGATTACAGGGCGTAATGGAGGATATTGGACCTTAGATTTAAACAAAGAACCCGCCCAATGAATGATCCTGCTGAAAGCTGCGGCACAAAGTCCAAAAGCGATTCCTGCAAGAATGCTGTACAAAATTGGGAAAAACTCCGGTTGGGGGATAATGCTGATATGATAATGGGTATGATGAACATTCCAGAGATTGGTGACCTGGTTTGCAAGAATTGCCGATGCAAAAGCAGGGAAAATAGCATTGTACCGTATTCTTCCGATAAGGAAAACTTCAAGTCCAAATACCGCACCTGCTAACGGGGTTCCGAAAATAGATCCGAAACCTGCTGCAATGGCAGAGATGAGCAGAATTCTTCTTTCTTCTTTATCAAGTTTAAAAGTTTTGCTTAATTGATCGGCAATAGCGCCTGCCATCTGAATAGCCGTTCCTTCACGCCCTGCCGAACCTCCGAACAGATGAGTTGCAATAGTTCCCAGATAAACAAATGGAGCCATTTTGAATGGAATAATTTCTTTCGGATCATGAATGTTGTCAATCAGTAAATTGTTTCCAGCTTCCACATCTTTTCCGAAATAATAATATAAAAGCCCGATAAGCAGCCCAGCCAAAGGAAGCAGGGCAATAAGCCAGATGTGACTTTCCCTGAAATGAGTGGCCCATTCCAGAGACTGTAAAAACCCCGCAGAAGCGCTTCCCACTAAAGCGCCAATGATGATACTGATGCACAGCCATTTTGAAATATAAGGCAGAGCAGGGTATTTTCTGAAGAAATAGCGGGTATGAAAAGTTGTTTTTCTGCGTAGTGTACGTTCTTTTTTTGACATAATAATCCTGATCAGTTATTGGTTAATAATCTCTTAATCAGGCGTCATCAGCTTCTGTAAAGCGGTTGGGTAAGGAAGAGCACCATTTCCTTTTGTGGTACAAATATACCTATTCTTCGTGAATTGGTATGCTTTGTTGTAAAAAATTGACTATTTCTACAGAAAAGGTTTCATTTCATCTTCAATCTGTGTTCTTAGCTCCATTAAACGTTTTGCGTATTGTTCCTTTTGCTTCTCATCTTCAGTTTCAGGAATCCATTTGGGAACAGGAAGTTTTTTTCCATTTTCATCTACCGCCACAAAAACAATGATACAATGTGTTTTTTTATCGAAAGTAGGCTGCTTCAGATTTCTTGAAAAAACATTAATGGAAATATGCATGCTGGATGATCCGGTATAAATGACCTGAGCATCTACTTTTACGACTTCACCGATTTTAATAGGCTCATAAAAACGGATCCCTCCCACATAAACGGTAACGGAATAATTCCCGCTCCATGTCGTGGCGCACGCATAGCCTGCCTGGTCGATCCATTTCATGACGCTTCCTCCATGTACATTTCCCCCATAATTCACATCCGAAGGCTCTGAAATAAACTGAAAAGTGATAGGCTTGTTCTGCATCTTTATAAAATTTTAATAAAGTTATTTAATAATTTCCAGAATTTTAGATTAAATCCTAATTTTGAACAGAATTTAACCGATTAAAATATTAAAAAAATAATGAAGAAAGTATTCTATCTTAATACATGCGATACATGCAGAAAGATTTTAGCACAGTTTGACCTTACAGACTGGGAACTCCGTGAAATTAAGAAAGAGCCGGTTACAAAGGAAGAACTGGCTGCCATGTATAAAAAAACAAAATCGTACGAAGCTTTATTCAGTAAAAAATCTACCCAGATTAAATTAAGAGGCCTTGATACGAAGTCTCTTCAGGAAAAAGACTTCAAAGAACTTCTTTTGGATCATTATACTTTTCTGAAACGTCCGGTTTTCCTTACAGACAGTGAAATATTTGTAGGAAATGACAAAAAAAACGTAGAAGCCCTGAGAGAATTCTTCGGAGTAGAAGACTGAAAAGCTGACTAAAATAAGATCTTACATCTGCTCAGCAGAACGGAACATTGAATAAAAGAGTTGTGGAATAATCTGCAGCTTTTTTTTGTCTAAACTGAGTTCGGGATATAGCATTTCTTTTGTCCGTTAAAGAAAAACCCTTGTCAAGGTTCAAAACCTTGACAAGGGTAAATAGTTACTAATTTCCTCAACCTCAACCTCAACCTTGACCTGAGCCTCAGCTAGCATGAATATTGAAAACAAGGACCTTGTTATGTGATCGTGTGCGTTTTTTCAGTCACAGTTGTATAAGTTTCCGAAACAATATTGTCTACAAACTTCCATTCTGCCTGAGAACTTCCGGAAGTAAATTTCACATGCAGATATCCTCTTTTGTAAAGATTGGCATATTCCAGATCATCTATAAGCACCGAAAAAGCATGAGCCAGCTCTATTGTCTGGGTAGGATCGGATGTAATTCCCAGATAGCCTTCCAGACCGGGAGAAGATACGGAGCTGCAAGCCAATTCTGTTCCGATGAAATTTCCCTGTGCATCATTAAGTTTTCCCAACCAAGCATTATGGGTGTCACCTGCGAGCACCACAACATTTTTCCCGGCAAGAATAGAGTAGAGCTGTTCTCTTTCTATAAAATATCCGTCCCACGCATCCAGATTATAAGGTAAAGTGGTCGTGATTCTTGCAATTTCCTGTGGAGTAAGGGTAGGATCATTCTGCATATGTCTCATTTTAAGAGCAATGAGCTGAGAAATTGTGGTTTTAAGAAGCAACATGGTAGCAGGCTGTGCACTTCCGTATTGTTTTATTTCTGCCAGAATTCTGTTTAAAAGCATCAGCATTTCTGCCGGAACCATCATTTTGGTCATTAAGATCTGCTGCCCCAGTACTTTCCATTTTGCCGTATCTGAATTGATTTGGGAGGCCAGCCATGACATCTGTTCCGTTCCGATCAGTTTTCTGCCCGGGCTCAGGAAATCGGCTTTGAATCTTGCCTGGTCAAAGTTTCCGGCGGCATCCAGATAATCTGAGTATTCAAGCTGTTTGTCTCTTGCAATTACTCTCGTATCCATCATATAAAGAGAAACGATGTTTCCAAAGTTGAAAGTTCTGTAGATTTTAAGATTCTTTCCTGTTTTTAAAGGAATATATTCGCTGTAAGCCTGGAATGCAGACATCTTTCTGGCCTGGAAATCTCCTTCATTGGGCTGATGATTCTCCGCTCCGGATTGATAGGTGTCATTGGCAAATTCATGATCGTCCCAAACACAGATAAAAGGTTTCTTCTGATGAAGCAGCATAAGATTCTTATCTCCTCTGTATTGTCTGTATCTTTCACGGTAATCGTCGAGGCTGATGATTTCTTTTGCAGGCTGATGGGCTCTTCCCAGCTGATTGGTGTAAGGATTGGTTCCGTACTGTCCCGGAGCGTATTCATAGATGTAATCACCGAGATGAACCACCACATCCGCTTCAGATTGAGCTATGGCTCCATACACGTTAAAAAGTCCTGCCGGAAAATTGGAACAGGAAACCACGGCCATCTTCACTTCATTCACAGAATCCGTTTTTGAGGGTAAAGTAAGGGTTTCTCCAGTGACGCTGCTTTCTTTGGTTTTAATATTGTAAAATCTGTAATAGTATTTGGTATGCGAAGGAATATTCTGCACATCCACGGCAACGGTGAAGTCATTCACTGAAGTTACATTGGCCTGTCCTTTCCTCACGATGTCGGTAAAGCTGTTGTTTCTGCTCACTTCCCAGGTAATTTGAGCATCAATACCTGTGGAATACCTCGTCCATATAATCACTCCTGTTTCTGAGGGATCAAAACTGGCTACACCTGTTGCAAATCCGGAATTTTTAAGATCACCCGGAGCATTTTCAGTGTCAGTAAAATCGTCATTGGTACAGCTTTCAATTAAAGGCGCAATAAGGATCCCTCCCGCAGCCATCAATGAATGTTTAAGAAATTTTCGTCTGTTGATTGAGTTGCTATTTTCCATCAATTTTTTTCCTTGCAAAAAAAGATAATTAGGAGAATAAGTCTATTAACTCAGTTTTAATTATAAATTATGATTATTTAACCAATATTTCTTTGAGATTAATGAAATTAATGTAAAATAATCTACATTGTGTGATTAATTATTAAATACTTATCTTTATGATTACCAAAAAATTATAATCATGACAAAAAACTTTTTAAAAACAAAGATTCTTAACAGATCAGCATTGAAGGAAATTAATGGAGGAACAAAAGTTCTACCTGTTAACTGCTTTACCCTTTGTGGGCCGGCCGGCGGTGTTATTTCCAACAAACCGGGAAGAGGAGACGCATGTAATCCGGACAGATCCATCTGCTGTTTCTGCCATTAAAAACACAAGAGGCTGTACAACTACAGCCTCTTTTAATTTATATGTTCAGGAATATTATACGAAAGGAGCTTTCACTACTTTGGCAGGAATATTCTTGTTTCTCACCTGAATAAAGATTTCAGAACCCAGTTTAAAGTGAGGCTTGTCTACATAAGCCAGTCCTAAACCTATCTTTTTCATAGGAGACTGTGTTCCGGAAGTTACCTTCCCGATTACATTTCCTTCTGCATCCACTACCGGATAATCATGTCTTGGAACGCCTTTGTCCTGAAGTTCAAAACCTACCAGTTTTCTGGTAACGCCTTCCTCTTTCTGCTTGGCGAATGTATCTTTAGAGACAAAATCCTTATCAAATTTTGTAATCCATCCCAATCCTGCTTCAATAGGAGAAGTCGTGTCATCAATATCGTTTCCGTATAAACAGAATCCTTTTTCCAGCCTTAAAGTATCTCTTGCAGCAAGTCCGGCCGGAACAATTCCTTCCGCTTCACCTGCATTGATGATGGCATCCCAAAGCTGCTCGGCATTTTCATTGTTGAAGTAGATTTCAAATCCGCCGCTTCCTGTATAACCTGTGTTTGAAATAATCACATTGTTAACTCCGGAAACGCTTCCTACAGCAAAATTATAGTAAGGAATTTCAGAAAGATTAGTCTCTGTAAGTTTCTGAAGAATTTCTGTAGCTCTTGGTCCCTGAACAGCCAATAAAGACATATCATCAGAAGCATTCGTCATTTTGGCACCGAATGTATTGTACTTTGAGATATGGTTCCAGTCTTTTTCGATATTTGACGCGTTCACTACTACAAAATACTTATCGTCTTCCATTTTGTAAACAATAAGATCGTCCACGATTCCTCCGTTTTCATTAGGAAGGCAGGAATATTGAGCTTTTCCGTTTTCCAAAGCATCTACATTATTCGTTGTTACAAACTGCAAAAGATCTTTAGCTCCCGGTCCTTCAATAAAGAACTGACCCATGTGTGAAACATCAAACAATCCTGCTTTTTCTCTTACCGCAAAATGTTCTTCCGTTACACCGGAATACTGCACAGGCATTTCAAAACCTGCAAAAGGTACGATTTTAGCGCCCAAAGAAACGTGTTTATCGTATAAGGCTGTTTTCTTCATATTTAATTTTTATTTCTTTATTTTAAAACTGTTAAAAGTTTCGTTGAATAAGCTCATATAATTTCCGTTCCAGAATTTCTGGCCACAGTTGATAGCCACAAGATACAGATCTTTGTCTTTCTGAAAAGCCCGGGTAATCCAGAACAATTTCTCTTTTTCATCAAAATATTCGTAAAAATATTCTGTATATCCTTTTTTACCTTTGGATTCTTTTATCTTACTTTCCGGATCTGCAGACTGATAAAGTGCCAGAATAAACTTTTTCATTTCCGTTTTCGGAAGTTCCAGGCCATGGTATTCAGAAATCGTAATGGCTCCCACCTCATTGGTCGGGAAAATATTCACAATATCGCTGTCATTGGTAGATTTCCAGCCTTCAGGAACATTGATAGAGTAGCCGGGGCTTTCGTAAACTTTTGCTTTCTGGGCCAAAAATAAACCTGCCGATAGAAATGCAGATACAAGCAGTATTTTTTTCATCAATTAAAAATGGTGTTTATATTCTTCGAGGATAATTTTGAACCATTCCGTAAAATTTTCCGGGTTCTCAACCATTTCCTCATCAAGATCTTTCATGGAAATAAATCTTATTTCTTCCACTTCTTCCTTATTTAAATTGAAATCGGATTCATAATTTCCTGTAAATACGTGGTCAAGTTCATGCTCCCAGAGACTGCCGCCAACATCTGCCTTGTAAATAAAATTGAATTTTTCCGAAAGTTCGGTTTCAATTCCTAATTCTTCTTTTAGTCTGCGTTTAGCCCCCTCAAGATAAGTTTCACCTTCTCTTGGATGAGAACATACGGCATTGGTCCATTGATTGGGAGAATGGTATTTTCCGGATGCCCTTTTCTGAAGAAGCATCTCTCCTTTGCTGTTGAACAAAAAGACGGAAAAAGCACGGTGCAGAAGACCATTGATGTGAGCCTGCTGCTTTTCCATAAGACCCAAAACTTCATCTTCAGGATTTACTAAAACTACAAATTCTTCCATTTCTACAAATGTAAGCCTAATAAATGTATTTTGAAAATTTTTGAAGAAACATCATATTCTTGGAGTGGGCGAAAGGTAAAAAAGCAAAGCTGCTTATTTGTGAATCCTCAGCTGAGCCTGATTAAAAAGTAAAGTGCTCTATGATCATTTAATCTAAAGCAAGAAATATAATCATCTGTGAAAATTCGTGTCATCTGTGGTTAAAAAATAAAATATACATCAGTTCAAACTTGAGTACCATATAATGTAGGTCAAGACTAGAGTAAATGCTGCTTAATTTTGATCAATTACGGGAATAAAATGGTAAAAAAGAAAATTTTTAATCAGAATAATTTAAAAAACGAATAAATTACTTTTTTTATTCATTAAATAGTTTTTTATAGTAAATTTTTAACTTAAACCAAGTTTAATGCTTCATTTACTGATAAAAACCCTAACTTTACATCTTAATAATTAGTGATGGAATTAGAATACAAAGAGCATTTAAGTCCGATTCTGAAGGACGGGGTAAAAAATTATTTAATTGACATAGACGGTACCATAACAGATGATGTTCCGAATGAAGAACCAGAAAGAATGGTGACTTGCGAACCTTATCCTGACGCCCTTGAAACGGTGAATAAATGGTATGATGAAGGACACCAGATCTGCTTCTTCACTTCAAGAACAGAAAACCTGAAACAAATTACGATCGATTGGCTGGATAAGCATGGCTTCAAATACCACAGCGTACTCTGCGGAAAACCAAGAGGAGGCAATTATCACTGGATAGACAATCACCTGGTAAGAGCTACACGCTACAAAGGAAAATTTACAGACCTTGTAGAAAAGCAGGTAACCATTGAAGTTTTCAAAGAAGATTAAGGAAACATATATAGAGATTTAAAAATTAAATGATAAAAGTGTACGCACTGAAAATTCTTTAATTTTTAAATCTTTTCACTTTTAATATCAATTGTATTTATGAAAGTTTTAGCAAATGACGGGCTGGATCAATCCGGGATTGATGCACTGGCTGAGAAAGGTTTTGAAGTGATCACTACAAAAGTTCCGCAGGAGTTTTTGGTAGATTACATTAACGAGCATAAAATCCGTACCCTTTTGGTAAGGAGTGCCACACAGGTAAGAAAAGATATTATTGATAGCTGTCCTTCGATTGAGATTATCGGGCGTGGCGGTGTAGGAATGGATAATATTGATGTGGATTATGCAAGAGAAAAAGGAATTCATGTGATCAATACTCCTTCTGCCTCTTCAGAATCTGTAGCGGAGCTTGTTTTTGCGCACCTGTTTTCGGGGGCGAGATTTCTTCAGGACTCAAACAGGAAAATGCCTTTAGTAGGAGATACGGAATTTGCCGGCCTTAAAAAAGCATACACAGCAGGGATCGAATTAAGAGGAAAGACCATCGGAATTGTAGGAATGGGAAGAATAGGACAGGAAGTGGCGAGGATAGCTCTTGGTCTTGGGATGAGAGTGATTGCTGCTGATAATAATGTGGGTAAAGCAAGTATTAAAGTTAAATTCTACAATAACCAATTTATCAATGTAGATATAGAAACTGAGCCGCTTCAGGACGTTCTGAAACATTCAGATTTTATAACACTGCACGTTCCTGCTCAGAAAGACGGCTATATGATCGGTAAAAATGAGTTTGATATGATGAAAGACGGTGTTGCCATAGTGAACTGCTCAAGAGGAGGAGTTATTGATGAGGCAGCTTTAATTGAAGCATTGGATTCCGGTAAAGTGAAATTTGCAGGATTGGATGTTTTCATCAATGAGCCTACTCCTTCTAAAGCAATACTGAACCATTCCAAAATCTCTCTGACGCCGCATACAGGTGCATCTACATTGGAAGCTCAGGATAGAATAGGTCTTTCCCTGGCAGAACAGATTTCGAGTATTTTACAGATTCAGTAACAGCTGAACCCAATAAAAACAAAAAGCACCTCTATTTTGAGGTGCTTCTGTTTTATATGTTATTTTTACTTTTAAGGAGATCTCTGATTTCCGTTAGTAATTGCTGATCTGCAGTAGGTCCGGCCGGTGCAGGATCCTCTTTTTTAGAGAGCTTGTTGGCGCCCTTGATAATCCAGAACAGTACCATAGCGATACAAAGAAAACTGATCAACGCAGAAAGAAAATTACCGTAAGTAACTCCATTCCATGCAAGTTTTGAAATGTTTTCAGCACCTGCAGCTTTCAAAGCCGGGTTAAGTAAAAGAGGCGTAATAACATCTTCTACCAATGAGGAAACAATTTTTCCGAAGGCCCCACCGATGATTACACCGACAGCCAAGTCAATTACATTGCCTTTAAAAGCAAAGTCTTTAAATTCCTTAATAAATCCCATAATTTATATTTTTTTAATTAGTACACACACAAAAATATAATTTAAAAATGTAAAAAACATTACTTTTTAGTGTTTTTTACTCAGTAAAGATTGAATTATATTTTATGTTTAATATGGTTTTTCAGTGAACCTGTTGTTTCAATTAAATATTTTATAGAGATAATATGGGAAGTGTATTTTTATGACAAGGATAAGCTGTAAAAGAAAACTTTTGTAATTTGGTTAAAAATTCGACATTTCTTATGAAAATATTCACTGCAGAACAGATTCGTGGCTGGGACAGGTTTACGATATCCAATGAGCCTGTTTCCTCCATACAGCTTATGGAAAGAGCTTCGGAAGCCTTATCCGGCTGGATTTCAGAAAACTGTAAAAATCACAAAAAAATTGCCGTTTTCTGTGGCTACGGAAATAACGGCGGAGATGGATTAGCGATGGCAAGAATCCTTTATACAAAAGGTTTTGATGTAGATATCTTTGTACGTTATCCCAAAGGAAAGTTCTCAGATGATGCTTCAGTGAACTTAAAAAGACTCCGGGATCTTTCCGGAATTTCTGTCAGAGAATTTAAAGAAGCAGATGACTATAACTTCGACAGCAAGACAGTTGTTATTGATGCTTTGTTCGGTACAGGCCTTTCCCGGCCTTTGGAAGGAATCTTTGAAGAACTGGTTGAGGTATTGAATGAGAAAAACTGTATTAAAATTTCAGTTGATGTTCCCTCCGGACTTTCGGCAGACCATATACACGAGACTGATCATGTCGTTTTTAAAGCAGATTACACACTGAGCTTTCAATGCTGGAAAAAGACTTTTCTTCACCCTGAAACAGGAAAGTATACCGGAAAAGTGGTTATTCTGGATATTGGCTTAGATGAAAGATATGAAAAAACAGAAGCTACAAACAGTTTTGTCATTGATGAAAAAGTTATTGATGGGATTTTTAAACCCAGACAAGACTTTTCACATAAAGGAACCTATGGAAAGGTAACCATAGCCGCAGGAAGCTACGGGAAAATAGGGGCAGCGGTGTTGGCAACGAAATCTGCATTAAGAACAGGAGCGGGCCTCACCTTTGTAATGGCTCCGCAGTGCGGGTATGAGATATTACAAACCTCATGTCCCGAAGCCATGTTCATCAGAGGAGGGAAAGAATGGCTGGAAAATTTTGAATCAGAAGATGATTCGGTGTACGGTATTGGGCCGGGACTGGGAACCCACGAAAACACGGCGGAAGGGCTTTTGACTTTTCTAAAAAGTTATAAAAAACCTGTAGTTTTAGACGCTGATGCATTGAATATCATTTCAAAAGATCGTCAAAACCTGAACCTGATTCCTCAGAGATCTATTATAACGCCACATCCCAAAGAATTTGAACGCCTCTTCGGAAGCACGGAAAATTCCTTTGAGAGGTTAAAATTAGCCCACAAAAAAGCAGCCGAACTGAATATCTATATTGTACTGAAAGATCATCATACCCAAATTATTACACCGGAAGGGAATGTATTCTATAATATCACCGGAAACGCAGGACTTGCCAAAGGAGGAAGCGGAGATATTCTTACCGGTATTCTGGCGTCATTCCTTGCTCAGGGATATTCTGAGGAAGAAGCCTGTATAATGGGAGTCTGGCTTCATGGAAGAGCTGCAGATCTGGCTGCGGAAAAATATTCCAAAGAATCCATGCTTGCTACGGATGTGATTAATACGTTTGGAGATGTTTTTGAGGAACTGAACAGAAGAACGGGGATGAAATTGTAAGATATGAGTTTGAGCGTTTGAGAGTCAGAGTGGTTGGGAGTTTTAAACTTAATAATTTTGCTAGTTTAATCTGATGTCTGAAATCTGAAGTCTAGAATCTTTGTTCTTAACTGTTATTCCTAACTCAAGTTAAATAGAAAAAGGGCAAATAAGCTGTTTTGCCTATTTGCCCTTTTGTCTTTTTATTCTTATTTATTCCGGCTTTTCGTTTTCAGCCTGAGTAATTTTAAACTTTTTAGAAACAATCATAATAACCACTCCTGCAATCATGAACGGGATAGAAAGTACCTGTCCTGTATTCAGTCCGCCAATCTGGATGAACTCATCACCCTGAGGCTCTTTCAGGAATTCTACAAAGAATCTTACAGCCCAAAGGATAATGAAGAATAGTCCAAATAACCATCCCTGCTGATATTTTTTGTTTGTTTTTCTGTATAATACCCATAGTAAAATGAACAGTAGAAAATAACCAGCAGCCTCAAGAAGCTGACCCGGATAACGGGGAACTGTAGGGCCGTATTCACTGCTTTGCTGTGGGAAAAGAATGGCAAGAGGAGAATTAGGATCAACCGCTTTTCCTACGATTTCAGAATTGAAAAAGTTACCGATTCTTACAAATGCACCTCCTAAAGCAACCACAATTCCAATTCTGTCATATACCCAGAATGGATTTTTCTTAATGATTTTAAAGGAATAATATAGTGTAGTGAAAATTAGCGCGATAGTTGCACCGTGGCTGGCCAAACCTGAAAATCCTGTGAATTTAAACCCGTTTTTTGTACTGATTGGTAAAAATACACTCCAGAAGTCTTCTTTGAACAATTCCGGCTGATAGAAAATAACATGGCCTAATCTTGCACCCAGGATTGTTCCAATAAGCGTCCAGGTGAAAAGGGGCTCCAGATATTTTTGATTGACATTATCAATTTTGAAGATTCTAAGCATTAAAATATACCCAAAACCAAAAGCAAAAACGAACATTAAACTATAGAAATGCAGCGTAACAGGTCCCAGCTGAATACCTTTAGATGGATCCCAGATTTTGAAAGGAGTTTCCAAAGCCACCGTTTCAGACCCCGTAATAGGTTTGGCTGACTTGATTGCATATTTAAAATCGGTGATATTGTCCTGAGTAGCCGGGCCGTCAATCAGTTTGAAGTTTTTATCGAAAAACTGATACTGTAAGCTCTTGTATTTCGCTAAAGTCGAGACACCGGAATCGAAATAAGCAGGCTCGAAATTGGATTCATTAAAGATGACCAGAACATTTTTATCTGTATTTTTCTCCGGAAAAGTGTTGAGGTTAATTACCTCTGTGGTAGAATAGATTTTTACCGGAATATCTGCTCCGTTTACTTTCAGAGTTCCGTCAGATAAACCTCCCGGATATTCCTGAGCCAATGCGAACTGTGTGATAAACGCAAATAAGACGAGATAAATTCTGAAAAATAGGTTACTCATTTCTATTGATTTAATAGTTTGTTATTGATTTATTTTTTTCGGAGGTACAGGATCGTAACCGCTGCCTCCCCACGGATGACATTTTGAAATTCTTCGTATTCCCAGCCACAATCCTTTGAAAATGCCGTGTACCTGCAGAGCTTCCACCATATAATGGGAGCATGTAGGTTCGTAACGGCAGTTTTTGGGAAGCAGGGGCGAGATAAACCATTGGTAAAATTTGATCAAAATTACCAAAGGAAAACTAATGATTTTATTGAATGTAAGTTTCAAAACAATGCAAAAATAGGGTAAAAAATTTAAAATTAGTTTAATTTTGTTAGAAGTTTCAGCGACTTAGTTCCTGGATCCGTTTATCATAAAAATCGAATTATCTTGAGCCAAAATATTCCCTTAGCCGAAAAATTAAGACCCAAAACTTTAGATGAAGTTCTTGGGCAGGAACATCTTACCGGAGAAAAAGGCACGATCAGAAAAATGATCGAAAATAATACTTTGAATTCACTGATCCTTTGGGGGCCTCCGGGAACAGGAAAAACCACTCTGGCAGAAATTATTTCGGAAAAATCCGGGAGGAAGTTTTATAAGCTTTCGGCAGTTTCTTCCGGAGTGAAAGATGTGCGTGATGTAATTGAAGATGCCAAAAAGCAGAATTTATTTTCCGGAAAATCTCCAATTTTGTTCATAGACGAAATCCACAGGTTCAATAAGTCTCAGCAGGACTCACTTTTGCATGCGGTAGAAAAAGGCTGGATTGTTTTAATAGGAGCTACCACAGAAAATCCAAGTTTTGAAGTGGTATCCGCACTATTATCAAGAAGTCAGGTTTATATTTTGAAAGCATTGAGCTATGAAAAGCTGGAAGATCTGATTGATACGGCTTCGGAAAGGTATAATAAAGATGAAGGAACCGCTTTTAAAATTAATGAAAAAGAAGCCTTTATCCAGTATTCGGGCGGAGATGCCAGAAAGTTGATCAATTCTGTGGAACTTGTTCTTAATCAGTATAAAAATTCAGATAAAAAGGAAATCAGCAATGCAGATGTTCTGGAAGTTTTGCAGGAAACAATGGCGCTCTACGATAAAAACGGCGAACAGCATTATGATATTATTTCCGCATTTATAAAATCGATGCGCGGAGGAGACCCGAATGGTGCTGTGTACTGGCTGGCGAGGATGATTGCAGGCGGAGAGGATATTAAATTTATCGCCAGGAGAATGCTTATTCTTGCGGCAGAAGATATCGGGCTTGCCAATCCGAATGCTCTGGTGATTGCCAACAACTGCTTCCAGGCAGTGAATGTCATCGGAAACCCGGAATCCAGAATTATATTGAGTGAAACGGCAGTTTATCTTGCGGTTTCTCCAAAAAGTAATTCAACTTATATGGCGATCAATGATGCGCTGGCTTTGGTGAAACAGACCGGAAACCTTCCTGTGCCGCTTCATCTCAGAAATGCTCCTACCAAACTGATGAAAGATCTCGATTATGGTAAGGAATATAAATATGCCCATTCTTATGAAGGGAATTTCGTAGAACAAGACTTTTTACCCGAGGAAATCAAAAATGCAAAATTGTATCAGCCGGGTAGTAATGCTACTGAAAAGAAGATTTACGAAGAACTCAAGAAAAAATGGAGTAACAGATATTAAATAAGCTGAGACCAAGTTTTACCCTCGTTTATCCTTGTTAAGGTTCAAAACCTTGACAAGGATAGTTGCCAGAGAACGTTTTATTTCATATTCAGAAAATAATAAAAGGATACCGTTGTGGTATCCTTCTATCATAATATAGTTGTCAATCAATTATTTGATGTCGTTTACAGTAAGAAATACAGTTTTTTTACCATTGTAATCCTTCACTTCTGTGGCACCAATAATGTCTCCGTAAATTTTTAGGCTGGTGTCGGTGAATTCATATCCTTCAATCAATACAGGATTGCTTTCAGGAATTCCGTATTGTGAGTTCAGCTGTGCAAGAGAAATTCTGTCCAGACCATCAAGTCCGTTTTTGATTTTAACTTCCGTAAGGCCTCTATCGGCGAGGAAACTGTATTTTTTTAGTCCTTGAGGAAGCCCGGCAGGACTTTTATAAACACTTGAGCTCTGAACGATGGCTTTTCTCGCATTGAACATGCCCACTGTTCCTACAACATCATTGGCTACAGCAAACTTTACAGAAGAACTCTTCTGAGCAGATAAGGCTGCAGATGATAAGATTAAAAAAGAATAGAGTATTTTTTTCATAACCAGAATATGTAACTGTTAAAAACTGGATAAATATAATTATTTTTTATAAAATGTGGATTAAATTTTACGATATTTTAAATAATACTTAGAAATAAAAACTTTTGTTGCATATTTTTAATTTTAAAAAACGATATATAATCATCTTTTTTACACTAGTTTTTGTGCTGCAGCTACGCTATTGATGATGAAAATTATTATCAGGTTTTACTTTCATTTTCTTCCTCCTTCTTCCTCCTTCTTGTCTACCATATTCTTAATGATATTCTTCAGCCTCTGGAAAGTAAATGAGCTCAGCAGTAAAATGACTCCCAATATTATAAATGCTGTGATCCTTGAAATATTATCCATCTGCCATACATCATAGCAGTAGAGTTTGAGAACCATAATTCCCAGGAGTGCAAAACCAATTCTGCTGTATTCCGGAATATTCTTTTTTAAGCTGATATAAATAAAGAGACTTGCCAGAATAGCCCATATAATAGGAAGATAAAGAATATTAAAATGTTCCTTTGTCCTGTTGATATTTGAAATGTCCTCCACGGAAGCTATTGTATACGTATGGTAAAATCCGCAGCTGACAGCTACGACAAGGGTAGTTGAAATAATCCAGTAAGACAGTTCTGTTTTGTAAAAATCAGGTATAAAGGCTGTATTTCGGAGAATATAAATAAAGGGAATCCACTGAAGAAGATGCACCCAGTAAAAACTGAAGGAAAGCTTTTTCTGTAAAACGGCGTTAACAACTTCTGAAGATGAAAAAGATGAATTAAACACAATCAGCAGTAGAAACAGATAAATAAGTCCCGTTTGAACACTACTGTCAATATCCAGTTTCTTCCTTAGCAGCATGAGCACAAAAATATAATAGATACTAAATAAAAGACCTATACTCAACATAGCTGCCCACGGCATATCTGAAATATGATAAACGATTTCCAGAAGCAGGGCAATATAAATAACACCATAGCTTACTATTGCAAAGACATTTTCAAAGAAAGTATCCTTCTCTTTTCGGGTTTCGTTGATCTTTTTCAGAAGAAAAAGATTCACAATAGTAGTAGCGATAGTCACAAGACTGGTTAAAAATACAGGATTAAATACAACGGCCATTTGTCTTTCTTTGAAATATTCAGTCCAGGTCATAATTTGGGAAATGATGACCAAAGGAAACAGAATATAAAAGCAGGTCTTGAAAATTTTGTGTCCGCTTTTCTTCCATATATATAATAGGAGTGAAGCTTCGATAGCCCATACACTTGTGATAAGATGAGCCTTAAACTGAAAAGCTGTTGCCAATGTAATAAGGCTGATGGTAAGTGCTATGAAGATAGAATAGCTGAACCCGAAACTTCTCTTACCATATTCTTTAACAGCAAGTAAGCCATTCGGTACCGCAAAAAGAAGAGGGAAGATGATAACCGGCTCATATTTTAAAGTATTAAATATATACACCACACCAATAATGCTGGAAAAATTAATGAGGACCAACATTAAAGTATCCCAGGAGGAAAGAACATTCTTTTTGATATAATCCTGAAGGGCAAAAATGTAAAAAATAATATAGCTGATGATGTAAAACGCAATACAAAGCAACTCAGCCTTTTCAGAAGTCCAGCTGAAAAGATAGAGACTTGTAAAAAAATAAGCAGTCCATCCCACACTTTTCCAGTGTTTAAGAATGGAGGCTGCAAGCATACCGATATTCAGAAGGGTGAGATAAATAAAAAGAAAAAGATAATTACTCTGTCCTGTACTGACCATAAGCGGTGCCGAAAAACCACCCAGCAGCGCAAAAATAATCAAGACTTCACTTTTATAATAATACGCAAGAACAATAGAAGCGAAAGTGATCAGAATGGTAATAATAAAAGCCGTATTCTGAGTAAACAGATGATATTCCCGGAACGCAATCGTAGTGGTAAAATATAAAACAGCAATTCCGCCCCCCGTAATAATAGAGGAGAAAACAGCATAGTTTTTACGAAGAAAATGACCTGTCAGCATGATCCCGGCTCCTGCCGCCAGACCAATTCCGGCTCTCGCAGTTTCTCCTATCCAGTTTTTGTCTATGGCATATTTTACAAAATAACCGATTCCGAGAACCAGGGTGAAAATACCGATGATGGTCAGGATATTCTGTTTTAAGAAGTCAAAAACAGGGCCCAGCCAGTCCTTCTGAGGGGGTGTGGGAATTTCTTCCGTCCTGATTTCCTCATGGATTGGTATGCTGGGATTTTGTGCAGAGATTCCGGTTTCTTCCGCAATTGTGTTTTGCTGCTGGGATACGGTATTTTGCTGAGGATTGTTGATCTTAGAATGTAAATCAGAAATTTCTTTCTCCAATCTTCGGATCTTACCGTTAAGATTATTGAAGATTAAAAAAATAATAACTGTAATGAATATGACTAATAAAACTTCACTCATTCTCCGGTTTTTTATCAAATATAGAATAAATGTTCGTAACGGGGTAAAAAATTAATCCACCACAGGGAATGTGATGGATTAACCGTGCAGAGTGATTAAATAATGTTATTGATTAATTTGATACTTTATAAATGTAGAAAGATCCCACACTGGCTCCCAATAAACCTACGTCCAGCGCAGAAGATCCTGTAAGTCCGAAAGAAATCTTATCTCCCGCCTGAAAATTGTAAAGAGAATTAAGTGTACTTTCAGAAATGGTTAAACTTAAAACAAGAGGAACGGTAAGACCGCTGAATGAACGGCTGTCGATAAGAGTTCCCACTCCGGCTCTGTTTCTAAAAATTCCAATTCCGGGAGTGTTGGTAAGAATGGCAGCCTGAAGTCCTGAACCGTAACGGAAAGTAAATCCCACATTATAGGTACCATCTGAAGGGATCGTATACGTGTTGTCGGTATCAGAGAATAAAGCAGCGCTCCCTACTAATCTTTCAGCAGCTAAAAAGTTAACAGCCCTGAATCCCGTAGGAAAAAGACCTAAACTCAGCAAGGTGATACCAGTGGTCTTCTTTGCGGAGTATACGGAAGTATTGGTACCGGAAGCTAGTGTAGCAGCATCTATGATGACTTGTGGATCTACTTTGGCAACCTGAAATGTGCCTTGGTTTAGTGCCATGATTTCATACCCGGGCAGTGCAGTTGTCATCGGGGTATCACGAATTTTCAATGTTCCGTTCACATCCAGTGCTGCGGTTGGGGTAGAAGTGTTTATTCCAACTTGGGAAAATAGGGGAACGACGGATAAAGCTAAAAGTAAGCTGTAGATTTTGGTTTTCATGAGTAAGTTTTTTAGTTAGTTTTTGTCTATAAACAATGCAAAAATCATGCCCTGTTTGTGATTTATTTAAATATATATTGTTAATTGTATGAATAATTTAAACATATGTTTATTTTTAATCGAATATTGTTTCGTAATTCCTTTATTGGTCTTTATTTTAGAAATGTTATCTGGCGTAAATGTAACTAAATTATTTTTATATATCACATTAAAAGGAATTATTTAGTATTTTGAATGAAGAGATATTGTCCTGTTTTGTGACATATGTTGTGGTAATTATGTCAGAAACCTATATTTTGAACGCTTTTACCGTAAGTATAATCCATAAAAAAACACTGCCTTTTGGGGACAGTGTTATGTAAATAAAGTGAATATTTTTTTTAACTTTCTAGTAAAAATTCTTTATAATTTCCTAAAAAATCTACTTCGGCCTGGATTGACTGAAGCTCCAAAAGAGCATTTCCGTGTAAAACATCTTCCCATTTTCCTACTACGTTGATGAAGAAGAAATAGTTGCCAAGCCCTGTTTTCAGAGTTCGGGATTCAATTTTGCTGAGGTTCATCTTTCTCCATGCAAAAACGGAAAGTACCTGGTGAAGCCCGCCGGGATGGTCCTCAGGAAGATTGACCAGCATTCCGGACTTTTCACCCAAAACTTCAAGATTTTCGTTGTGGTAAGGAGTCTGCTGTTTTGAAATCACAATAAAACGGGTATGGTTTTGTTCAAAATCCTGAATATTCCTGTGTACGATTTTCAGTCCGTACAGATTCGCAGCAAACTGATTGGCCACAGCGGCAATCTTCTGATCTTTGTTTTCAGAAACGTATTTTGCGGCTGCTGCAGTAGAAGAAAAGTCCTGTCTTGTAATCTCTTTGTATTGGGTATCCAGAAAATGAAAGCTCTGAGCCAGGGCTTGTGGGTGTGAGTAAATCTTTTCAAGATCCTCCACGCTGTTTTCCGGATGAATCATCAGATGGTGGGCAATAGGCATAACGCCTTCAGCTTCTATTTTGATGGATGGTGTTTTATACAAATAGTCCAGCGTCATGGAAACCGTTCCTTCAATAGAATTTTCCAGAGGAACGACTGCTTTGTCGGCTTCTCCTTTTTCTACGGCATTAAAACAGTCTAAAATATTAGCCTGTGGCATGAGTTCTTCATTAGGGAAAAGCTGTGTGGCCGCAAGTTGTGTAAAGCTTGCATGGGGGCCCAGAAATGCGATCTTCATAGGTATTGTATATGCGTGTGGGTAATAAAAAATTAAATTGGAAGTGCAAAGATGCAAATTAGTTTAGAAACGGAGACGCTTGTCAGGTTCTTTTAACTCTTCCAGTTCTCTTCAATAAGTTTCATCAGGAACTCCGGGCATCTCATCACTTTATTTGTTTTGGCGTCCAGAAAAAACAGAGTAGTGGAAGCTTCGGTGATTTTTACCTTTTCTTCGTTGAAAATTTCATATTCAAATTCAATTCTTACACTGGGTATTTTTTTTACATAAGTGTGGATTTCTAAATTTTGATCATACAATGCCGGACGGATATACTTAATTTTGTAGTCTGAAACCGGCAGCCAAATTCCTTGGTTTTCAATTTCATCGTATGAGATTCCTATGCTTCGGAAGAGTTCTACTCTGCCAATTTCGAAGTACTGGGCATAGTTGCCGTAGTACACATATTTCATAGGGTCTGTTTCTCCGTAACGTACTCGTATTGAGCGTGTTGTGTGTATCATTTTTAGTCGCTATTTATGCATACAAATATATTTTTAAATAATCAATACCTGCAATATTTTTTTTTAAAAAGAAAAAATTGGACCTTTGTCTTCCTTCTAAAAAAAGTACTAACAAAGAATTAATCGGGGCATAAATATGGATGAAAATTTAATGATGATATGGCAGAAGTGCCTTCAGTTCATGCGGGATAATTTGAACGCAGCTGAAGATAATTCTGATCTAAAGAAGCTTGAGAAATCCTTCGACATGCTATTCGATAAGGTACAGCCACTTTCGTTGGTTGCCAATAACCTTACGCTTATAGTGCCGAGCGATTTTTACAAGGAATATATTGAGGATAATTACCTATCCCTGCTTTCTGCTGCCCTGAAGAAAAATCTTGGAAAAGGAGTGAAATTGTGGTACTCTGTCATGGAGAACAGGCCTACCGGAGAGGAAAAGCCAGTGACGATGAGTATGAAGGGAAAAAGCGTTCCTACCCCAAAAATGCAGGAAACAATGCCGCAGGGATTCTCTGCTAATATTGTAAATCCTTTTGTGGTTCCGGGAATCAGAAAAGTAAATATAGATTCCAACCTGAAGTCTGATTATTCTTTTGATAATTATATAGAAGGGGAAAGTAATAAATTTGCAGCTACAGTAGCCAGATCTATTGCCAAAAGACCGGGAGCAACGGCTTTCAATCCATTATTCCTTCACGGAGGCTATGGAGTTGGAAAAACCCACCTTGGACAGGCTGTAGGTTTGGAGGTAAAAAACCAGTTTCCGGATAAAGTAGTTCTTTATCTGTCTTCTGAGAAATTCATCCAGCAGTTTATTTCTGCTGCGAAAGCCCATAAACAGACTGAATTTGCCAACTTCTATCAAATGGTTGATGTTTTGATCATTGATGATATCCAGTTCCTGTCAGGTAAGTCTGCCACACAGGACAGCTTCTTCCATATCTTTGATCACCTGCATCAGAATGGAAAGCAGATCATCCTTACATCGGATAAGGCGCCTGCTGATATTATGGATATTCAGGAAAGAATTGTTTCCCGTTTCAAATGGGGACTTTCTGCCGAAATTAAATCTCCGGATCTTTCCACAAGAAGACAGATCATTGTAGATAAACTGAGCAGAGACGGAATTGTTCTTCCGGGCGATATGCTTGATTTCCTTGCCGCAGAAGCTAAAACGAATGTAAGAGAGCTTATCGGGGTAATCAATTCAGTAATTGCTTATTCTACGGTATACAGAACAGATCTGAGCCTTGAATTGTTGAAAGATACCATCAATAAGATTGCTGCCAACCAGAAGAAAGTTATCAACATTCCTTACATCCAGGAAGTGGTGTGCGATTATTTCGGAATCAAAAAAGAACAGCTTCTTTCCAAAACAAGAAAAAGAGAAATTGCCCTTCCAAGACAGTTGGCGATGTATTTCTCAAAAGAATTAACGAATGCTACCTTTACAAAAATTGGTGAAGAAATGGGCGGAAAAGACCATTCAACGGTAATGTACGCTTGTGACACTATTAAAGATGTTTCTAAAATCGATAAAGAAGTAAAGAAGTACGTTAAAGATCTTGCTGAAAGAATCAAAAAATAGAAAATAATTTAATTTAAATAAATTGAAATGGAGAATAGTTGTATTCTTCATTTTTTATTTAGTTTTGTGCCTAATGAAAGGGTCTTAAAATCTTTAGGATCATTCAATTATTTAATCTTTCAATTTAAAGAATCATATGAAAATACTGATGGTTTGTCTCGGGAATATTTGCAGAAGCCCTCTGGCAGAAGGAATTATGAAGGCTAAGCTTCCTGCGGACTTTTTGGTGGACTCTGCGGGAACCATCTCCATGCATGAAGGAAAGCATCCCGATAAAAGATCCATAAAGACCGCTGAAAACCACGGAATTGATATTTCACAACAAAAATCCAGGCCCATTAACAAGGCGGATTTTGATACGTTTGATAAAATCTACTGCATGGATGTGGATGTATACAGAGATGTGATTTCTAAGGCCCGTAATGAAGAACAGAAACGTAAAGTGTCGTTGTTTTTGGAAGCGGCCGGAGGGCCTGAAAATGCTGAAGTCCCTGATCCTTACTGGGGAGATATGAAAGATTTTGAAAAAGTTTTCCAGCTTTTGGATAAAGGCTGCGAGGTGATTAAGAACAAAATTCTATCCTGATATGAAAACCATCTTTTTCCTGCTTTTACTAAGCTTTCAATTTTCGTTTGCCCAGACTAAGGATGAAACGGCTATCCGTAAAGTCATGGACGATTTTATGCAGTGTATCAAAACCAGAGATGAAGCTAAATTTACCTCTTTATTTCAGGAGCCTGTGCTCTGGACCGGAATTTACAACGATAAAACCCAGGCTAAACGTCTGGAAAAAAATCCAAAAGCAGAATATTATTTTGCAGATGATTATAAAGCCTTTATCAGAGGCTTTAAAGACGATAAATCGGAAGAAAAGTTTGATAATATTAAAATCATTGAAGATGGAGCCGTAGCTTCTGCTAATTTTGATTACAGCTTCTGGTATGACGGGAAAATGGAAAATTGGGGAAAGGAAATCTGGACCCTGATGAAAATCCACGGAATATGGAAAATCACTTCAGTTACCTTTTCTATGGATCTTACCCGATATTTCCCTCAACCTTCACTCAAAGAAAGAACTAAAAAACAATAAAATGCTTTTTTTACTCCCAGCTTATTTATCTGAAAATACTTCTATTACCCATTTTTCACCCGTTCTGAAAGACTATATTATGCAGACGGATTACTTCTTTGTGGAAAATGAAAAAACGGCCAGAAAGGTTGTGAAATTCTTTGCACCTGAAAAAAAACAGTCAGATCTGAAACTGTTTTTACTGGACAAATACACGGAAAATGCAGATATCAAAGAAGCTCAGAACCTGATGTTGCAGGGGCAGGATTTCGGATTGCTTTCTGAAGCGGGACTTCCATGTATAGCGGATCCCGGAAACCTTATTGTGAAATGGTGCCATGAAAAAAACATCAGAGTGATTCCTATATCAGGGCCTTCTTCTATCATCCTTGCCTTGATTTCCAGTGGATTCAATGGGCAGGAATTTACATTCCACGGATATCTTCCGATTGATAAAGGCGAAAAGAAAAAGCAGATTCAGCGGTTGGAAAGTCTTGTGCAGCAGACAGGCTATTCCCAGATTTTTATGGAAACACCTTACAGAAATAATGCACTTTTTGAAGATTTGACTAAATTTTTATCCCCAAATACCAAGCTCTGTATTGCGGCTAATATCAATGATCCGGAGCATGAATTTATCCAGACCAAAACCATTAATGACTGGAAAAAATCAAAACCAGAACTTCATAAAATCCCTGCTGTATTCGTATTAGGAAAATAGTAGTGGTTTATCAATACAATAAAATGAAAGAGCAGGTAACTTATTTGCTCTTTCGTTGTTTTGTGTCAATGTTTTACAGGGAAGTTGTTTGAACTTTTATGGTGTTTTTTATAGTTGGAAAAACGCAAAGGGGCAAATGATATAAAAAATACGTTTTTAAGACGCAAAGATTTTATTTCCGATAAAATTGAATGCTGGGTTTTTCATCGTGAATGCTTAGCTGAAAATCTTTGATTTTCTTGTGCCTTTGCGCTTTTTCAACAAAGAAGTTTTAAAAAGCTTAGATTTCAAAAGTCATGGTCATGAATAATTTTCTTGACCTTTTAGCTTTTTATGAGGATTGGAGGGCAAAAATGAATACAAAGTGTATGATTTACAAAATTTAAATTTTTGAAAATTATGTTGGAAATATTTTTAAATAAAGAATTTATTATTGCTTAAATATGGTTATTGTTTAATATTTTGATGTGTTATATTTATTTATATTAATTTTATGTTGAATAATGCTAAATTTAATTTATTTCATTAAATTTAATCGTTGATATGATGCCATAGAAGGATAGAACAGGCTTCTGAAATATTGTAATAGATGATGAAATCCTGGATGATCTTATGAGCATCAATCGGTCTTACAAGAAACACCTTAAAATAATTAATATGATTAAATGTAGAATTCTTTTCTCAGCATTATTCTTGTGTATGCTGTTATTTTCCTCAACCCATCTTTTTGCCCACGGATACGTGTTAAGTCCCGCCTCACGCGGATATCAGGGAAGCCTGGATAAAGCAACATTAGGTTATACCGCGGCATTAAATCTTTATGGCAGTGTCATCAACGAACCCGGATCTCTGGAAGCCAAAAAAGGATTTCCCGCATTCGGGCCTGCAGACGGGAGAATTGCTTCTGCCAATGGAAGCATAGGAGGCAATACAGTTCTGGATCTTCAGACTGCCGATCGATGGAAAAAGACAAATATCACAGCCGGAGTGAATACTTTTATCTGGAAATATTCTGCGTATCATGCAACCGCGAAATGGCATTATTATATGACGAAACCAGGTTGGGATCCGAACCAACCGCTTAAACGTCAGGATCTTGAACTGATAGGAGAGATTGTGCATAATGGTACGCCGCCACAGGATAATGTGCCCCATCAGATTACCGTTCCGAATAACCGTTCCGGATATCATATTATCCTTGCAGTTTGGGATATCGCAGATACGGTTAATGCATTTTATAACGTTATTGATGTGAATGTACAGACAGGAGGACCTATCACTGCACCAGCAACTCCAACAGGACTGACAAAATTAGGAGTTACCAATTTCTCAGCTAAAATAGGCTGGACACCACAAGCAGATGCTGTTTCATACACGGTATTCCGTAACGGGCAGGCTGTTCAGAATGTGACGACCCCTGAATTTCAAGATAACGGCCTGACTGCGAATACCAATTACACTTACGAAGTACAGGCGAAAGGCAGCTCTGGATTGACATCACAAAAAAGCGCACCGCTTACGGTAAAAACAAATAATGATAATCTTCCCGAATTACCAATAGCACCATCCGGCCTACATTCGATGGGAGTGACGGAAAACTCTGTTTCGCTGATGTGGATGGCTTCTAGCCACTCACAGGGCATTAAAAACTATCAGATATTTGAAAATGGAATTAAAGTCGGTGAAACGGTACAGACCAGTTTCATGCGTACAGGCTTGTCTCAGGATACCGAATACCGCTATACTGTAAAAGCTGTGGCCCAGAATGATCAACTTTCTGATGCCAGCAATGAATTAAAAATCAGAACCAAACAAATTCCGGGAGGTAACGATCAATTATATTGCGGAGCACAGCAGTATAATCCCGCTAAGGCTTATCCTACAGCTCAGACAACCGTATTCCACGGCTGCAAAATCTGGAAAAATAAATGGTACGCAAATCCTAGTGAAATTCCGGGGATCAATATGGTTTGGGAAGAAGTAAGTGTTTGTACTGAAGGTCCCGGATGTACTTCCAGCGGTCCCGTTACTTACTGCGGATCACAGCCGTACAACCCTGCAAAGGTTTATCCGGCTGCCGGAACAAAAGTATTCCATGCATGCAAGATCTGGGAAAATAAATGGTATGCAAATCCGGGAGAAGCACCGGGAAGCAATGCAGTCTGGAAAGTAGTAAGTGATTGTAATGAAAGCCAGGATTGTGTGGGAGCAGGACGTAACAGCATGGAAGAAGGTCTTTCAGTAATAGTTTCTGATAACCTGATCAATTTTGCTCCGGAAAGTTATTACGGGAAAATAAGTGAAGTAAATGTATTCAATACCCACGGATTTCAGGTACTTTCTTCTGTTAAGCCTTCGAAGAACAGCATCAATATCAGCCGCCTTCCGGCCGGAATTTATTTTGTGAAGATTCTTTATAAGGATGGAAGCAGTGTAATGAAAACGGTCAGAAAGTAGAATTAAAATAATGTAAATAATCAAAAGAAAGCCACCTTTACACAGAAGGTGGCTTTTCTGTATAAAAAAATTCTATTGGAACTATCGACCATTAATCTAACTAGAATTTCACTATAAAAACATTTAACAGGCCTTAACAATCCCTTTGCATCATTCTTGTTTTATATGGAGTATAACACCAAAAAATAAATTATGTCAGACAAGAAATTAGCAGGAATCTGGATTGATTCCGAAAAGGCTGTTGTAGTAAAAAATCATGATGCACAAAACGCGTTCAAATTTTTTCTTTGCAGTCCTGTAAAAGCAGAAATTCAACATGGAAACTCAAGTGAAAACGCAGCCCATAATGCGGAGCGTACTAATAAAGTCAAATTTTTTAAAGAAGTGGAACATCTTCTGACCAATTCTCAGGAGGTTTATATTACAGGCCCGGGAACCATTCAGGAGGAACTTAAAAAATACCTTCATGATACCGCCCAGTTTAAAAACCTTGCGATCACATTGGATACAGCACAGAAAATGTCAGATGAACAGGTGCTTGAAACGGTTAAAGAACATTTTAATGCTTAAATTACCAGATAATGCAATAAAGAATCCGGACATCAAAAGTGTCCGGATTTTTTATGAAGTGGGTATTATGAAACCTATTGTTGCGGCTTCTTTTTACATGCTTTCAATTTACGCCACATCAAAATAATCAGCGGAATCAGTAATAAGAATGGCCAGAATGAAATAATTCCCAGCAGGAAAGTCACAAAACTGTTCCATCCTTCCGTTACAGAGTCGGCAAAACGGCTTCCGAAACCAATTTTTGAGGTGGCTGAACTTCTTACTTTTTCTTTGTATAAACCAAGATTCAGCGTGCTGTAATTCACGCGATCGTCAATGAAGCGGAGTCTTCCTTCCGCTACATCAATTTCATCTTCCAGTTCACGGATGGTTTCCTGAATTTCAATCATATCTTTTGTGGTAGAAGCATTTCTGAGCATGTCCCGGTATTTTTCGAGATAAATCTTCTTATTGGCCAGCTTAATAGAGACATCAGTGTATTCCTCAGTGACGTCATCTGATGAAATATTTTTAGAGAGAACAGATCCTACACCATCGGAAAATGAATTGATCAATGCATCAAAATTTTTATGCGGGACACGGATCACCAGATCGAGATTGTCATCCATATCCGTATTCTGGAACTGTTCGTTCTGGATATAAGCATTATTTTTCTTCAGTATACCTGCTACCTGATTCTGGGCCTTTTTAATATCGCCCACCTGAATTTTCATGGTACCGTTTTTAATCACCTTTTTAGCGATAGTATCTATTTTTTTGGGAGACACAGAAACCTGGGCAGGTTTATTTTCATCAGAAAGAGGTTCTTTAGAGACTTCTTGGGGTGGCGGTGTTTCTTCTACGACATATTCAGCAGAAGCCACTTTTTCAGGAGATACTACGGTAGAAGGAATATCAAGCTTCATTTCAGATTTCTCACAGCTGTTTAGAAGGAGAACTATGCATAAAGGTAAAAATAAGTTTCTCATGAATATTTTTTATTGAATCTTATCAAATATTATGCTTAAATATCTGTTTTGTGATGAATTGTTGTGTTTTATCTAAAATATTTGAGATTTGGTTATTTTAATACGCTTTTAAATCTATTTGAAATGTAAATAATTTTCTATTTTTAATGAATGAAAAAAAGTCTTTTAGCATTCGCGTTTGCTCCATTTTTGATGTATGCCCAGGAAGCTCCGAAACTTACCGACGAAATGGCGTCTAAATTATTAGAAAAACCACTTCATTGTATCAATCAGGAATATCCTAACAAAACGGCACATATCATCAATAATGCGGGGGAAGTTCCTTTAACTCCAAAAGATCTGCATCCCAGTTTTTATGGCTGTTTCGACTGGCATAGCTCCGTTCACGGCCACTGGATGCTGGTAAGACTGCTGAAGACAAAACCGAATCTTGCCAATGCAAAAGACATTGAAAAAATTCTTGACAACTCGTTAAGTAAAGAAAATCTACAGACTGAAGCTGATTATTTCACAAAGTATCAATTGACTACCACTTTTGAAAGAACCTATGGCTGGGCGTGGCTGCTAAAGCTTGATGAAGAACTGACCACCTGGACTCATCCTAAAGCTAAGATCTGGCATGAAAATTTAAAACCATTAACAGATAAGATCTTACAGTCATGGAAAGCTTATCTTCCCAAACAGACCTATCCCAATAGGACAGGAGTTCACCCGAATACGGCATTCGGACTGGCTTTTGCCATCGACTGGGCCATTGCAAACAATGATAAGGAATTTGAGAACCAGCTGAAGGAAAAAGCAAAATATTTTTACGGAAAAGATCAGAAAACACCTGCTTATCTTGAACCGGACGGTTCAGATTTCTTTTCTCCAAGTCTTGAAATTGCAGATTTGATGAGAAGAGTATTACCGCAAAAGGAATTTGTTCTGTGGTTGAATAATTTCTATGAAAAGAGAAGTTTGGAGAATATTGAAAAAATTCCTGTGGTAAGTGACCTGAGTGACTATCAAACCGTTCACCTTGTTGGGCTTTCCTTTTCCAAAGCATGGTGTATGAAGGGAATATCAAAAGCAATGCCTGACGGACATCCTCTGAAGAAAAATTTCAAAAAAACAGCGGATGTATTTTTAGCTAACGGACTTCCTTTGCTCTTCCAGGGAAATTATGGCGGAGATCACTGGTTGGCCAGCTTTGCGGTATATTCTCTGGAGGACTAAAATATTGTAAGCACAGAATATATTGGCTACATTTGTGTGATGTCAGCCTTAGAAAAATTTGGTGTAGAAATTTTTACCCAGCATAATATTTTCGAAAGAATTTCGGCGGATAAACCCTTCCGTCCGGACTATCCTGCCTTTGTTTTCATTAAGTCAGGAAGTATAAAGCTCCGTCAGCACTTCAGCGATCTGGAGCTTTCTGCGAATATGTTTATGGTAACCGATCCTCAGACGGTGTACGAAATGGTTTCTGTAAGTGAGGATTTTCAGTCCAGAATGGTCTCCTATAAAAGAGAATTTATCGCAGCATTATCTTTGAAATTCAACAGACTGATTACCTATCGTTATTTTCGCCAACAGATGAACAAGGGAGTTGCTTTTCCCGAAAATGAAATGGAAATTGTCTGGAAAAGCGTCAATTTTCTGAAGTATATTCTTGATTCTGAAACTGATATGTTGTATAAAAAAGAAATGGTAGAACATCTCTTTTCCGTTTTCTGTTATCAGATGGCAGGCATTATTTCCAAAGAAGATAATAGTTCTATGAACCAGATGTCCAGACAGGAAGAAATAGTTTTTGTATTTCTCACGGATCTTACCAGATATCATCTTACGGAGAGAACGGTTGAGTTCTATGCGGGCCGGCAGCTGATTACAACCAGACATCTTTCTTCCGTGGTGAAATCTGTGACAGGAAAATCAGCCAGTCAGATTATTGCTTTAATAGTTATGAATGAAGCGAAAGTACTGCTGAACTCCTCCAATAAATCGGTTTCCGAAGTATCTTCTATCCTCGGCTTCAGCGATCAGTACTCATTTTCCCACTTTTTTAAAAAGCATCTTGAAGTAAGCCCGAGCCAGTACCGACATCAGTTCGAAAACTAAAATCTTACATTTGAACATCTTTTTCCAAAATTCAAACATTTGATTGACTTTGCTGTGGTTGTAACTTTGCCTTCATAAAACAAGGTACAATGACAAACAACATAAAAACAGCACTGTCACTCATGGCAGCTCTATTTCCTGCGTTGTTTTTTTCTCAACAGATCAAACAGATGACCGCAGGTGAGGTGGCCGATATGGCTGTTAAAAATCACCAGCAGTTAAAGGTAACTGCACGGAATATTGATATAGCCAAACAAAATATCCATATTGTAAAACTTCAGAAACTTCCGACACTTACAGCTTCTACAAGCCAATTTTACTTAGGGGATGCTGTAGCCATAGACAAAGATTTTTCCAATTCCGTGAATGTTCCGATGCCTCATTACGGAAGCTCTTATGCCGTACAGGCCACTCAACTGATCTTTAAAGGAGGTTTGGTGAATAAGTCTGTTGAAATGGCAGGGTTGCGTGAACAGCTTTCTGAGCTGGATCTGGAAAAAAATAAACAGGATGTAAAATTTCTCGTGATTTCCAACTATCTGGATGTTTACAAAACAGTCAATCAGGAATCTGTTTTTCAGAACAATAAGAAGCTGGCTCTGGAACGTCTTAAAAACATCCAGAAATTTTACCAACAGGGAATGGTGACCCGAAATGAAGTCATACGGGGTGAATTGGCCATCAAGAACCTGGATCAGGGAATTCTGACCCTTACCAATAATAAAAAGATCCTTAATTATAATTTAAATATTGCCTTAGGATTACCCTCTGATACGGAGATTGTTCCTGTAGAAAATGTAGCGGATAAGGGATCAGGATTAGGAATGGAGTATTATATGGATCTCGCTCATACAAGCAATCCTCAATTGAAATCCGCTAAGAAAAACAGGGATGTTGCGGATAAAAATATCGAAATTATTAAAACAGATCGGTTGCCAACGCTGGCCGGATTTGGAGGTTATACTTTGCAACGTCCGATCACGACAAGAAATCCTGTTCTGGATATGTATTCCGGAGGCTGGCAGGCTGGCGTCTCACTGAGTTATAATATTGATAATTTATACAGAACCAAAGAGAAAGTAAAGCTTGGTGAAATACAGAAAGATCAGGCCGGAGATGCAGTGACATTAACGCTGCAAAATGTAGATATGGCAGTGAATGCAGCCTATGTGAAATATCAGGAATCCATCCAGCAGGCTGATATCCTGGATGATGCAAAAAGACTGGCAGAGGAAAACTATAAGATTACAGAAGCCAAATATTTAAATCAGCTGGCCGTACAGGCTGAAATGATTGATGCACAGAATCAGAAGCTTCAGTCTGAACTGGATTTTGCCAATGCCGAAATCAATGTGCTGTATCAATATTATAACCTGCTGAAAACTGCAGGGACCCTTTAATTTTTAAAACTGAAAATCAGGAACAATGGAAAACAAGGAACAAACCACTCAAAATACACAGCCTGCTCCGGCACAGTCGGGAGCAGCAGTTAAAAAGAAACAGAACAGGAAAAATAAGATAAGAGCCATTATTTCAAATACCGTTGTGTTTTTAATCATAGGATTCGGGCTTTTCTGGCTTGTGCGGGAATATTTTCATGTAGGAGATAAGACTTACACGGAAGCTGCTCAGGTAGAAGAATTTATCAACCCGATTAATACCAGGGTTTCTGCTTACATCAAAGACATTAAATTTATCGAACACCAGAAAGTTAAAAAAGGAGATACGCTGGTTATTCTGGATAAAAATGAAATATTGACTCAATTGGGTCAGGCAGAAGCTGCTTATCAGAACGCTCTGGCTCAAAGATCAGCCACAAGCTCATCTGTGAATACCGTTTCAAACAATGTAAGTGTAATGGAATCCAATATCGCAGGAGCAAAAGCAAGATTATGGAATGCCGAGCAGAATTTAAACCGATACAAAAACCTTCTTTCTGCAGAAGCGGTTACCAGACAACAATATGATCAGATCAAAACGGAATATGATGCCCAGAAAGCGGCTTATGAAACATTGGTTAATCAAAAGCAGTCTGCCAATCTTTCCACTACTGAAGTGAAAAGCAAGCTGGGAATTAACGATGCAGAGATCAAAAGAACAAAATCTGCTCTGGATATGGCTAAAATCAACCTTTCATATACAGTCATTACAGCACCTTATGACGGAATAATGGGACGCAGAACAATTTCTGAAGGCCAATTGATCCAGCCCGGACAGCAGGTAGCCACCATCGTACTGAACGGCCAGAAATGGGTAACGGCAAATTTCCTGGAAAGCCAGATGCCTCATATCAGGATCGGAGAAAAAATAACCATGACTGCCGATGCACTGGGAGGAAAGAAATTTGAAGGAATCGTAACCGCTGTTTCTGCAGCCACCGGATCCAGATATTCAAGTGTTCCTACAGATAATTCTACGGGAAATTTCATTAAAGTACAGCAGAGAATCCCTGTAAGAATAGAGTTCAGTACTTCCAATAAAAGAGAAGATCTGGAAAAACTCAGCGCGGGAATGAATATGAATGTGAATGTGAATTAGGATTGAAAGATTTAAAAATTAAATGATTGAAAGATTTTTAGAAAGGAAGCCGGAAGTCAGAAAAGGGAAGTTGATGAAGACTGATCATAGCTTCCGGTACCTTTCTTATAATTTCACCTTATTTCAACAGAACTTATTTGGAATTTAGTAGTATAACGACAAAGAAAAACCTCCATCTCCCATCTTCTAACTTCCACCCCTAACTTCTAACTTCTAACTTCTAACATCTAACCTCTAAATCCATGTACAACAAAGGACTATACAACGACTGGGTACCCAAACCCATACAGCTGCTGCTTATTGTATTGCTATTGGCAGTGGTGATGCCTATTGGCGGGGTGTATACCGGAAACATCAGCTATCTGGTGAGCGGTACCGGAGCCATGACAGAATATTTTATGTGGGCGAATTACGCCACCACTATCGGTATGGGAGCCTGTATGCCGATTGTTCTCAGAATGAAGCTGAGATTCAAGGTGAGAGACAAAATGGCGGTGCTTCTTGTGCTTTTGGGGTTGCTGAGTTACATCAACGCAACTGCCACACAACCAATGGTGTTTATATTTACAGCATTATGTACGGGATTTTTAAAGATGATGGTAACCATAGAACTGTTTCTTCCTTTGATGATGATGATCGGAAACAGAGGAATGTTTTACGGACTGTTCTACACCTTCGTGCTGGTGATGAATCAGGTAATCGCTTATTATGCTGTGGTAGTTTCTATTCATTATAACTGGCAGCATTTCTATGTGATTATTGGGGTATTGTGCTTTATACTCGCTTTGATACACTGGATTTTTATGCACGATAAATACTTTGCATTAAAAGTTCCTCTTCATTATATTGACTGGATGAGTATTCTGCTGTTTATTTCTGCATTTATGTTTTCTGCTTATGTATTTTCTTTCGGAAAGCAGCAGGACTGGTTGAATTCAAAGAATATTATGAATGCGAGTATAGCGGCTTTTGTGAGTTTTGCTTTATTGGTAGTGCGTCAGTTTACTTTAAAAAGACCCTATTTATCATTTAAAATATTTACCCGGAACAATGTACAGCACGGTCTTTTTATGTTGTCTTGGCTGGGAATGTTTCTGGGAACAACCACTCTTCAGAATACTTTTGCAGTAGGAGTTCTTGGCTATGATCAGCAGACTAATGCAGGGTTGAATATGCTCATGATTCCCGGGATTGTTCTGGCAGGAATCGTTGCAGTTTTCTGGTTCAAAAAAGAAATACCGTTGAAGATGTTTATTTTCTCAGGATTTTCCGCCATGATGGGCTATGCATTGGTAATGTACTTCTCAATGGTTTTAGAATTCAACTACGAAAACTGGTATCTGCCAATGTTTCTAAAGGGATATGGAACGTGTTCATTATTTATTTCCGTATGGTTCTACACGCTGGATAAACTTGAAATGGAGGATATGCTGGCGGCGATTGGATTGGTCCTGGTATGGAGAACATTTCTTTCGGTAGGCTTTTTTGCAGCCATCTATTCGTGGTTCCAGTATCGTTTTCAGATAACGGCAATAGGAGATCTTGCGGTGTATATTGATGGGATGACAGTGAGTCCGCAGACTTTAGCAGCGAATATGAAAACCCTTCAGCTTAATGCGGTCATTATTTCAGGGAAAAAGATTTTTGGGTATATTATTTGGGCAGGTTTTGGGGTATTGCTGTATGTAATCACTCATCATTTCGGAAGAGAAAGATTCCGATATCTGAGATTCATCAGAGTTCTCAGCGGGAAATCTGTGATAGCCAGAAGAAGGTTACGCGAAAGAAAAAAATTGTTGGAAGAGATAAAAGACGCAGCCGGGCCTGCGGTTTAAAGATACCTTGTTTTCATGAGTAGGATCCTGGGCTTTGCGAAGTCCGGGATCTTACGTTTTCAGAGATAAATGAACATGTTTTTTAATAAAAATGAAAAAATTCATACCTTGTTATTTTTATTACTTCTAAATAAAAATTAAATTTGGCAGATTATAAAAATGTGAGTAGAAAGAATGAAAAAGCAGTATGCATTCATAGGTCTTTTGACATCGGGAATTGTATTTTCCCAAACATCAAATGATTCTATAGCCTCTAAAGGTATTGACGATGTAGTGATTGTTGCATCCAGAAAACCAACAAAGATCTCAGATATTCCGGGAACAGTGTGGGTGGTTCAGAAAGAAAAAATTCAGGAACAGGCAAAGAGCGGAGTTCCTATCAAAGAAATGCTCTCTATCCTGATTCCAAGCATGGATATCGGCCCGCAGGGAAGAACCAATTATGGACAGAATATGAGAGGACGTTCTGCATTGGTAATGATAGACGGGATTTCATTGAACAGCATCCGTGCCATCAGCCGCCAGCTGGACGCTATAGATCCATTTAACATCGAAAGAATCGAAGTGCTTTCCGGAGCCAGCTCTGTTTACGGAGGAAATGCAACCGGCGGTATCATTAATATCATCACTAAAATACCTCCTAAAAAAGGAATCAGCGGTGAAACAGAACTGGGTGTAAGAACCGGATTTATGGGTAAAGATGATCATGATTTCCGTGCAGCTCAGGCCATTGCAGTAAAAGGAGAGAAGTTTTTCGGAAGACTGGGAATTGCTTACCAGCAGAATGGTGGAGTGTACGGAGCCGATGAAAAACAGGTTTTAACGGATATTACACAAACCGATCTTCAGTACAACCAGTCAATTGATGTACTGGCAACAGGAGGATATAAGTTTAATAATAAGCATAAGATTACGGCATCCCTTCAGTATTACAATTCTAAATTTAACGGAGACAGAAGCCTTTATCTGGGCGAGAATCTAAGTGCTTTTACAACAAAAAATGCAGGGCTTCTTGAAATGCGTGACGGTTTTTCATCCGATAAAAACATTGGAACCGAACGCTTTATGGGAACGGTTGCTTATAACGGTAACAATATTTTAGGCGGTCAGGATCTGTATGTACAGTTAGCGACAAGAGGCGAGAAGTTAGGATTTTACCCTTTCCCCGGAAATGTTACTTTACAGGACAAAAAAAGTATCGCTTACATGTCTTCTTCACAGCAGGATACCTATTATTCCGGTCTGAAAGCCTTATTATCCAAATCATGGAGAAACCTGAATGTTACGTATGGAGTAGACATTGATCTTGAAAAATTTGAAGGAACCCAATCGGTATATAATGTGGCAAAAACCATGTCAAGCGGTGGATTGGTAAGCGAAACCCAATACAGCTTGGGAAGATATCCTACCAACCATTCGCAGAGTTATGCGGGATATGTTCAGGCCAAATATGATATCCTTCCCAAACTTCAGTTAAGCGGAGGAATCCGATATCAGAATATCAATGTAAAGGTAGATGATTTTGTAGGTTCGGTGCAGCAGACGCAGGTAGCGATGGGGTACGGAAATTCTGCTTCTCCGATTCCGGGTGGAGAAAGTTCCTACAATGTAACACTGGCCAATGCAGGGTTACTGTACAAATTCAACGAACAGCATCAGGCCTGGGGTACATTTTCTCAGGGAGTAAGTCTGGCAGACCCTTCGAAATATTACGGAATTGGTGTTTATAAGCTGAACGGGGCAAACTGGGATGTCACTTCAAGTATCAATGTAAAAGAACAGCCGTTACAAGCCATCAAAACCAACCAGTTTGAAGTGGGTTATCGTATCAATAAAGGCGGATTGAGAGGACAGATCGCAGGTTTCTTAAGTAATTCGGATAAAACGGTTACCGTTGACAGGAAGACATTCCAGATTCTTGTGAATGACCTTAAGCTGAGAAATATGGGGATAGAAGCTGAGGTTTCTTACTCTATGAACAATGGCGTTTATTTCGGGGCCAGTGGCCTTTTGATCAAATCAGAAGTTGACAACAATGGCGAATGGAAGAAACAGGAAATTTATAATGCCTCTCCTTCAAAATTGGTGACTTATATTGGGTATAATGTTAAAAGCTGGTCATTCAGATTCCAGTCCCTGCAGAATTTCAAGCTGACGGATGATCTGAAAAATGAAATTGATGGCTACAACACTTCAGACCTGATGGTAGGATACCGTTTCAATTGGGGGAAATTCAATTTAGGAATTCAGAACCTGTTCAATACAGATTATCAGACCATATGGAGCAAGCGTTCCCAGGTTTTATATTCTACTTACGGACTTCCTGAATTGTTTAATTATAAAGGAAGAGGAAGAACATTCAACCTTTCTTATACATTTGATTTTTAATAATTTAAATAAAGCACTTTAGCCTTGATTTAAATTCATCATATAACAACAGATCCGGCTTCTGATTATCAACTGAGGCCGGATTCAAACTTAAAAATTTCAGTATGGCTAAAATTCAGACAGGCCGCATTGTAGCGGAAATGACCAGAAAAGAGTATATCACGGATCATTACATCAGGGTGTATCTGTATTCTCCTGAAGCCCACTTGTTTAAAAATACCACGATTGGCGATAATAATAAAATTGCTGTTCCTCCTGCAGGTTTAGATGAGATCCATTTTCCGACTCTGGATGAAAACCGGCAGTGGGTTTATCCTCCGAAAGAAGTGGCACCGGCTGTAAGAACCTATACCCACCGGGGAATTGATCTTGAGAAAAATGAGCTGATCATTGATTTTGTAGATCACGGAGACGGCGGTCCTGCTTCAAAATGGGCAAGAGATGCAGAAGCCGGAACAAAACTGGGAATTATGATGAGGACCGAGGCGAAAGAAATGTACCCCGAAGCTGAATGGTACCTGTTTGTAGGAGATGCTACTGCAATCCCTGTTCTGGGAGCCATGTTGGAAACCCTTCCCGAAACCGCAAAAGGAGTCTGCATCATTGAAGTTCATGGAAAGGAAGACGAGCAGCCCCTGAAAACCAATGCAGATATTGAATTTAAATGGCTCCATAATGCGACCCCACATCTCAACAGTGAAATGGCAGATACCGTAAAAAGGATAAATATTCCGGATACTACTAAATTCGGTTATGTTGCAGCGGAGTTTTCAAGTGTTAAAGAAATCCGTACGTACCTGAGAAAAGATAGAAACTGGACTTCACAGGAACTGAATGCCTATTCTTACTGGAAAGCCGGGGTCGCGGAAAACGAGTCGGAAAAGGATAGACATAAGGAGAAAGATTCGATGGGGTAGGTAGGTTTTAGGTGGCAGATAATAGGTAGCAGGTTGCAGGGAGTAGGCCGTAGTTTAAACTTTGGTTTTTTATGTGGATTGTAGACGGGATAGATGTCAATGGTGAATTTTGCTTTGCAAGTGAATAGTGAATTTTTTATAATAGATATGAGATTTCAGACATCAGACATCAGACACTGAATTCATTAACTTAATTACTACAAACGAGCAACGATCAACTAAAAAACGAGCAATTAAAAACCTCTTTCAAACTCATTTACTCTAAAACCCTCCAACGCTCTGACCCCGAAACTCTTGACCCTTCCCACAGAAACCCGTATCTTTGCACTTTTAAAGACAAGAATGAAAGATTTAATGGGCAGGGCAGTCTGGGATTATTTTCACCATGAAAATCCTGAGGATCTGCAGACTGAAACTTCAATTTCGGAGCTGGATGAGCTTCCGGTAGACTATCTTTTCAGAGATTTTGATGAGATGAACGATCTTGAGCAGAAAGCACTTGAGCAGGCTCGGGGAAGAGTGCTGGACATTGGGGCGGGAGCCGGCTCTCACGCCTTGTATCTTCAGAATGAAAGAGGTCTTGAAGTACTGGCACTGGATATTTCACCCAAATCTATTGAAGTCTGCAGGCTGAGAGGACTTAAAGAAGCAGTATGTGAAAATATGCTGAATTTTTCCGGGGAAACCTTCGATACCGTTCTGCTTCTGATGAACGGAACAGGAATTTTTGAAAGCCTGGAAAAAATAGATACCTATCTTCAGAAACTGCATTCTTTAGTGAATGACAACGGACAAATCCTGATTGACAGTACAGACATTCTATACATGTTCGACCGTGATGAAGATGGCGGTGTATATATTCCGGCAGGCGGTTATTATGGCGAACTGGATTATATTGTTCATTATAAAGGGGAATCCGAAGATCCTATTAAATGGCTCTATCTTGATTATAAAACCCTGAAAAATGCCGCGGAAAACAACGGCTTTAAGGTTGAAAAAGTGATGCAGGATGAAGATTCTTACCTGGCAAAACTGACCAAAAAGTAAACTCTCCCTCGTCATTGCGAGCGAAGCGAAGCAATCTCTTAATAACTAAACTCTTTCTTAATGGTTTATATTAACATTAAATTTTACACCAAGCTTTTAAGAACACACCAGAAATAAAAAAGACACATAAAATAATGTGTCTTTTTTTGATGTATAAATTGCGTAAATGTTACTTCACTCCAGGTTCAGATTTTGAAATTCTTTCAATAATCATTTTGTATTGATAATCTTCTGTGGGATGATTCACATTGAAGTCAGCTCCCTTTACAAGTCCACTGTTGGTGTCTATGGTATAAATTCCTGTTATCATCTTATCAGGATTATTTTCATCATCTTTATAATAGCTTACACTGTAATTAATTTTAGTCTCCGATTGATTAAATTCAATAAGCTGGTACTGCTTTTTGATTTTCCTGTACAATTGAGAATGTAGATCATTCTCCGTTGTCCATGTTTCTCCGGGTTTTACACACTTACTGCTGTATTCCGGCAGAAAAAGATTGACATTGAATAGTTTTTCAACAAAACTCAGAGAATCTTTTTTCACCGGCTTATTTCCAAATTGATCAGTTTTAAATTCAGCTAAGTCTGTGAAATAGCTTACTTTTAAAGGATCTTCCGTATGGTGATTGATCAGTTTGTATCCGTAAGATATCTTAATTGAATCTTTCTCAGTTGAAAAATTAATCTGTGGAGAATTCGTGAAAGAAGTATCATACGTTGCTCTATAAACTACAGCACTATCGCCGTCAAAGCGATAGTGCATGCAAATTTCATCGGATTGTTGACCATTTATAAAAGAAAAAATCAACAACAGGAAACCTGGTAAAAATAATTTCACTTTTTGTTATTTATCCTATCTCAATACCGTTTTCTACATTGCTGTCATCCGGTGTTACGAAAGATAGTTTTCCGTCCGGTTTGGTCGTTAATAAGAACATTCCCTGAGACTCAATTCCTCTGATTTTTCTCGGAGCAAGGTTCAGTAAGATCATTACCTGCTTACCGATCAGTTCTTCCGGAGTGAAGCTTTCTGCAACCCCTGAAACAACCGTTCTGATATCAACACCTGTATCTACTTTAAATTTGAGTAATTTATCAGCTTTTTCTACTTTCTCAGCTTCCAGAATAGTAGCTGTTCTAAGGTCTATTTTAGCAAAATCATCAAAAGAAATCTCTTCTTTCATAGGGTTGGCGTTAGGGTTTGTTTTTTTATTGTTTTGTTTGGTCTGCTCTAGTTTTTCAATCTGAGCTTCAATGACGCTGTCTTCAATTTTTGAGAAAAGAAGTGGTGCTTTCTCTACAATCTGATGTCCTGCTTCAATTAGAACTTTCGAGTTTTCTAATGAAGTCCAATCTAGTTGTTCAACATTGAATATATCGTAGATTTTTTGAGCAGTGAAAGGAAGGAATGGTTCCGCTAAATTTCCTAATGCAACTGCAACTTGAGCCCCAATAAATAATGTATGTTTAGTTTTTTCAACATCAACTTTGATTGTTTTCCAAGGTTCTTCATTTTGAAGATATTGATTCCCAAATCTAGCTAAATTCATAAATGCTGATAAAGCATTTCTAAATTCATAATTTTCAAGGAAATTTTTTACCTCTGATGCTCTTTTACTAATTTCTTCAAGTTCAGGAGCATTAATATCACCTTCAGGAACTTTTCCTTCAAAGTCTTTATTAATTAAAACAGCAACTCTATTGATAAAGTTCCCGAAAATACCTACCAGCTCAGAATTATTTTTAGTCTGGAAATCTTTCCATGTAAAATTATTATCCTTTGTTTCCGGAGCAGATGAAAGAAGTGCATATCTTAAAACATCCTGCTGTCCCGGGAATTCTTCTACATATTCATGTGCCCATACCGCCCAGTTTCTCGACGTTGATATTTTATCGTTCTCAAGATTCAGGAATTCGAATGCAGGAACATTTTTCGGCATAATGTAATCACCGTGAGCCTTCATCATCGCAGGGAAAATAATACAGTGGAATACAATATTATCCTTTCCGATGAAATGAATCAGATCACTGTTTTCGCTCTGCCAGTAATCTTTCCAGTCTTTTCCGTTCTTCTCTGCCCATTCTTTGGTAAATGAAATATATCCGATAGGAGCATCAAACCATACATAAAGCACTTTCCCCTCCGCATTTGGAAGCGGAACAGGAACTCCCCAGTTCAGGTCTCTGGTCATGGCACGTGGTTTCAGGCCGTCATTCAGCCATGATTTTACCTGACCGTAAACATTAGGTTTCCAGTCGTCTTTGTGGCCTTCAATGATCCATTCGTTCAGGAAATCTTCATATTCATTTAAAGGAAGATACCAGTTTTTGGTGTCTTTAAGGATCGGAACATTTCCGCTCAACATAGATTTCGGATTAATCAGTTCTGAAGGGGATAGAGTAGATCCACACTTTTCGCACTGGTCTCCGTATGCATTTTCATTCCCGCAGTTCGGGCATGTTCCTACAATATATCGGTCTGCCAGGAATTCTCCGGCCTGCTCATCAAAATACTGTTCGGAAATCTCTTCCGTAAATTTTCCTTTCTCATAAAGGACTTTGAAGAAATCCTGGCTGGTTTCGTAATGCTTTTTAGAGGTTGTTCTGGAATATTCATCAAAGGAAATTCCCAGATCTGAAAAAGACTTTTTAATGATTTCATGGTACTTATCCACGATATCCTGAGGTGTTACCCCTTCTTTTTTTGCTCTGATGGTAATAGGAATCCCGTGCTCATCCGATCCGCAGATAAACGCTACCTCTTTTCCTAATCTTCTTTGAAATCTTGCGTAGACATCCGCAGGAATATATACACCTGCCAAATGTCCTATATGAACCGGTCCGTTTGCATAAGGCAAAGCTGCCGTAATCATCTTTCTGTTTGACATTTTATAGTAAAGTTTTAACTGCAAAGATAAGCATTATCTCACGAAAACTGTCTAAACTTCCCTTATAATAAGTTTTTCGCCGTAATGAGAGGGTTTCATGTTAAGTTTAGTTAAACAAATGTTTAACAAAATGTTAATATTCAGCATGTATTATGCTTAGCATATATTGGTGTAATGATCTGTAAAACAGAAGTTTCGTTTTAAATAGTCAAATAATTTACATAAAATTATCCAAATTTTCAATAATATTATAATAATTCTAATTTTTTTATAAATTGCAAAACTGTTAACACAGCTTTTTAAAACGAAACTAAAAAAACGATATTGTGAAAAATTTTACTACGGTATTAAAAATTGCGCCTGCTTTTTTATTGGCCAGTTCAATAATACATGCGCAGACACAAGATTCTGTAACTAAGGAGAAAAAGATTGAAGAGGTTGTTCTGATTGGATATGGAAAACAGAAAAAAACAGACTTAACCGGTTCCATCACTGCTTTATCTACAGCAGATTTTAATAAAGGGGCAGTCACTACTGCGGAAGGTCTCATCAACGGTAGATCTTCAGGTTTGGTGATTACTCAGTCGGGAACACCCGGAAATGAAGCTACGATAAGGATCAGGGGAGGATCGTCTCTGAATGCCAACAATGATCCGCTTTTGGTAGTGGATGGTTTACCGCTGGACGGAGTCTCGTTGTCCACAATCAACCCAAATGATATTGAGTCTTTTTCCATTCTGAAGGATGCAGCGTCTACAGCCATTTATGGTTCCAGAGGTTCAAACGGGGTTATCCTTATCACAACAAAGAAAGGAAGTAAGAGACTTCGTGTTTCACTGAATGCGTTTACTACGGTAAATACCCTCGCCAAAAAAATCAAAGTGTACTCCGGAGATGAGTTCAGAAGTATCATCAACCAGTATGCCCCGGAAAAGGCTAACTTACTGGGAAATTCTGATACGGACTGGCAAAGAGAAATTTTCAGAACATCAGTAACTTCAGATATTAATGCTTCCGTGTCAGGAAGCCTGTTTGGAAAAGTTCCGGCCCGTTTTTCCGTAGATAATATGGATAATTCCGGATTGCTGATGACTTCCAGATTCAGAAGAACTACGGCCAATTTTGCATTAAGTCCTAATTTCTTTGATGATCATCTTAAATTTAATATTACAGGAACTTACTCCTATACTTTTCAGAATAAAGCCAACGAGGATGCTATAAAGAATGCACTTTCTTATGACCCGACGCAGGCAGTATATGATGCAAATTCCCCTTACGGAGGATACAGAGAATGGATTGCCGGGACCAACAGACCAACAGGTACTGCGAACCCTGTCAGTATGCTTGTGAACAAACATGATGTTCAGAATTTCAAAAGATTTTTCGGAAACATCAATATGGATTACAAATTCCATTTCCTTCCGGAGATGAGATTGATTGTCAATGCAGGTCTGGACAGTAAAGAACTGGATGGGCATGTGACTACCAATAAGTATTCTAGAAACGGATACTATTCCGTTAAAAATATATTCGATTTCTACGGAGAAGATTCCTATTCTGATGAAAGCATCTTGAACAAAAATGCCAACGTGCAGTTGAACTACAACAGAACTTTTGGAAAATTCAACATCGAAGCGATGGGAGGATATGAGTACCAGAACTATCATAAAGTAAGTTCATCCTCAGGTAATACCCTCTTGTACGGACTGGATCCTGATAATAATTTCTATAATCCCGATTCTAAACCGGATGTTAATTTACAGGCCTTCTTCGGAAGATTAAACCTCGGATTTGCCAGCAAATACTTACTTACCATTAACTACAGAAGAGACGGATCTTCACGTTTCAGTAAAGATAACCGATGGGGGAACTTTGGAGGAATTGCCGCAGCATGGAAAATTTCAGAAGAAAGCTTCCTGAAAGGTAATAATGTGCTGTCAGACTTAAAGTTAAGAGCCAGTGTCGGGAAAACCGGGCAGCAGGATATCGGGGTATACAGCTATGATTATTTTAAAACCTATAATACTTCCACTACCTTATATTATCAGTTCGGAGATCAGTTTTACCAAATTTCAAAAGCAAACGGATATAACCAGAATCTGAAGTGGGAAGAGAGTGTAAAATATAATTTAGGACTTGATTTTGGTTTTGTTAATAACAGAATCAAAGGAACCCTGGATTTTTATATGGCAGATACCAAAGACCTTTTGTCTATAGTACCGGAAGGGCCTCTTGAAAACCTGAGAATTTTAGGGCCTAAAAATATTGGAAAATTACAGTCCAAAGGGATTGATCTTGGATTGGATGTAAAAGCTGTTCAGAAAGAAAACTTTACTCTGAATTTCAACTACAATCTATCCTATAATCATATCAACATCAAGGAACTGGAAGTTAACGGAATTGATAAAGGTGGAGTAGGTCTGGGAGGTTTTGTTCAAACGTTCAGAGAAGGATATTCTCCTTATGCTTACTGGGTTTATCAGCAGATTTATGATGCTAACGGAAGACCGGTACAGGGAGCATATGTAGACCGTAATGGAGATGGCCAGATCACTTCTGCAGATAAATATAACTATAAAAAACCTCAGGCTGATGTTACTATGGGTCTGATGGTGAATGCTACAGCAGGTAAAAACTGGGATTTTTCTATGGGCTGGAGAGCAAGTTTAGGAAACTATGTCTATGACAGAATTTCTGCGGACAGAGCGCAGCTGGGGAATATCAATAATACAATTGACGGAACCATTAATAACTCTCCTGTGGATTTTAATTCAACCCTTTTCTCCGAACAGCAGAAAATGTCTGATTATTATCTGAAAAACGGAAGCTTCCTGAAGCTTGATAATGTAACGGTAGGATACACATTCGGCAAGTTTATAGGAAATAATTCCTCATTAAGACTTTATGCAGCCGCTCAAAACGTTCTTGTGATCACCAAATACAAAAATATTGATCCGGAAGTATTTGAAAATGGAATCGACAGTTCAATTTATCCGAGAGCCAGAATGTTTACTCTAGGTATTAATGCTAATTTTTAATCCCCCTTTACAATGAAAACCAATACAATAAAAATATCTAAAATAAGGAATCTAGCCATTGCAGGTTTTTTTCTTTTCACAACATCATCCTGTTTAAATGATCTGGATGTAAAAGTAAATGACGATGAATTATATACATCAGAACAATTCTATGCAAATCCTGCTTCTTATAAACAGTTTTTAGCCAAAATATATGCCGGTCTGGCTGTAACAGGACAAAAATCGGCCAACGGTGAATCTGACCTGGGGAATGAAAGTGATGGGGGACCTAATGAAGGATTTTCCCAATATCTGAGAGGATACTGGCAATTGCAGGAGCTTACAACAGATGAAGCCATTATTGCATGGGGAGAAAGTGACAACCCTACCATAAGAGACCTGAATTTTAATACATGGAACGCAGATAATGTCTTTAATGAAGCTTTTTTTGCAAGAATATTTTTCCAGATAAGCCTTGTGAATGAATATTTGAGAGAAACAACAGACGAAAAGCTGGCTTCAAGAGGAGTTGCTGACGATTTAAAAGCTCAGATCAAAACATACAGGGCAGAAGTAAGGTTTTTAAGAGCATTGTCTTATTACCATGCGATAGATATTTACGGTAAAATGCCTTTTGCCACAGAAAATGACCCATTGCAGGTAAAGCCTGTCATGCAGTCAAGAGATTTTATGTTCAATTACGTTATTAATGAATTGAATGCTATTGAAGGTGAATTGCCGGCTCCAAGAGCAAATGAATACGGAAGAGCAGATAAAGCCGCCGTTTGGATGCTGAAGGCAAAATTATACCTTAATGCCAAAGTTTATGTTGGAACAGATAAAAGCACGGAAGCATTGGCAGAAGTGGAAAAAGTAATCGGTTCTTCTTATAAAGTTGCTCAGATTCCATATGCTAACCTTTTTAAAGCGGATAACAATACGAATGGAGCTCAGGAGGAAATTATTTTCCCTATTGCTTTTGACGGAATTAAAACCAGAACATTTGGTGGAACTACGTATCTTATTCATGCAAGCTGTACCAATGAAGTGGGAGTAACACTCGGAATTGATTTCGGATGGCAAGGGTTCCGTGTAAGACAGGAATTTATGCAGTCTGCCGGAAATACCGATCCAAGATTAATGAAAGTACCCGGGAATACAGATCCTGCTTCCATCTCAGATTATTCAAAATTTGAGCAGGGAACAAAACTTACTAAATTCTCTAATAAAACGTCAACAGGTGCCAACGGAAGTGATGCCAATTTTACAGATGCAGATTTTCCATTATTTAGAGCCGCAGACGCTTATCTGATGTATGCTGAGCTTGCCGTAGTGAATGGAAAAGGAAGCATGGCCACCGCGTTGAATTACATCAATGCACTTAGAACAAGAGCTTCTGCGCCAACCGTACAGCAATCAGCATTAACACCTGATTTTATTCTGAACGAAAGAGCAAGAGAGCTTTATTGGGAAGGATACAGACGTCAGGATTTGATCCGATTCGGAAAATACCTTTCAGGGTATACATGGCAGTGGAAAGGCGGCAGTATGAATGGCGGAAATCTGGCCGATTACAGATTGCTTTTCCCGATACCTAACAAGTACCGTAATTTAAATCCTAATTTATCCCAGAATCCTGGTTATTAAAAAAAACGACAAAATGAAAAATATTTTTAAAATATGGATAGCTCTTTTCGTAGGAGTTTTGGCCGTTTCCTGTGATAAAGATGAGGATCGCGCCGTAATCAGTGAAACGACAGCCGCAAAAGTATCGGCAGACAAAAATGCGGTGGTGCTCGATGAATTGAAAGGAAGTGAAACCGCTATCACATTTGCGTGGACAAAAGCAGGTTTTAATATAGCTTCTGTTCCTGCACAGCAGATAGAATTTGCCATTAAAGGAACGGGTTTTAAGAACAGTACCGTTTTTAATTTCGATAAAGATGCTGTAACAGGAGGAATCACCCATTCCGTACTGAATAGCTTAATGTTTAATATAGGAGCGGTGGCCAATACAGCTACTGATGTTGAAGCAAGGCTTAAAACCTTAGTGGGAACTGCTGCATTTTATTCAAATGTAATAGATCTTAAAATAACGCCGTTTACTCCTAATCCTGATATTATTTATCCTAAAATCAATGTACCGGGTGCTTATGCAGGAGCAGCAGGCTATGCAAGCTGGGCTCCGGGGAATACAGCCAATCTTTTCTCTCCTGAAAAGGATGATAAATACAGAGGATTTATATGGATCAGCAATGCTACAGGAGATAACGGGAAGTATAAATTTACTATCAATCAGGACTGGCCGGGAAATAAAGGAGATGACGGAACCAAAACCGGAAAACTGGTTTTAGATGGATCAGATATCGCACCAGCTACAATAGGAACTTACTATTTGAAAGTGGATTGGGCTGCGAATACCTATTCCTCAGTGCTTGCCAACTTTGGAGTGATCGGAGATGCTACGCCAACAGGATGGGGCTCAGATACTGATTTTGTATACAATCCGGCTACAAAAACATATGTTATCAGTTCTATCATACTGAGTAACTCTGGAGTGTTTAAATTCAGAGCGAATGATGATTGGGTGCTGAAATTCCAGCCGAAAAAAGATGAGCAGACTTTGGCTTCAGGAAAAGCGGTACAAAGCTATTTCAGTGCTGAAGGTACGGTGGATGGTGATCCTAACTACAAAGTATCCGAGTCAGGAAACTACAAAATAGAGCTGGATCTTCATAATTCAGCATATTACAAATTAACCGTTACAAAGTTATAAAACATACTAATTAAGTTGATAAAGTGTTGCTTTACCGCAGCACTTTATCTATTTTTAAAGTTTATAAATAGTCATTATGAAGAAAATTACAGTTGGAGCAGTATTGCTCTCAATGATGTTCGTGGGGGTGAAAGCACAGTCTTTAAAATCACCGGATGGAAAGTTTGAAATGAACTTTCAGCTGAAAGAAGGAGTACCGTATTACAATCTGAAGTATAACGGGGCTGTGGTGGTAGAAGATTCTAAATTAGGATTAAGATTATTTAAAGACTCAGCCGTTAAATTCGCATCCGAAATTGCAAAACCGGAAGATGCTAAGTTTGACCTGAACAACGGATTCACCAAAAAGGATGAAAAACGTGATTCTAAAAACGAAACCTGGCAGCCTGTTTTAGGCGAAAAGAAAAATTATATCAATCACTACAACGAACTGGCAGTTACGCTGGATCAGGCTTCTACAAGCAGAAGCATCGTGGTGAAATTCAGACTTTTTAATGATGGTCTTGGTTTCAGATACGAATTTCCGCAGCAGAAAAACCTGAACTATTTCGTGATCAGAGAAGAAGATTCCGAGATAGATTTTCCTACCGATATGAAAGCCTGGTGGATGGTGGCAGACTACGATTCCCAGGAATACCAGTATCAGGAAACAAAAATCTCAGAAATCCCTTCCAGATGGGACAAAGCATTCGATGCCAATGCCTCTCAGAAATTGGTGAAAAATGCCGTTCAGTCTCCGCTAATGCTTAAAAAAGAAGGGAAAGAGCCTTTATATGTCAACGTTGCAGAAGCAGCGGTTTTAGATTATCCGGCTTCCCACTTGGAAGTGGACGCTCAGAATTTTAAATTCAAAACCCATCTTACCGCAGACAGACAGGGTGCAAAAGGATATATCCAGACGCCATCTGTAACGCCATGGAGAACCATTATTGTTTCCCCGAAAGCGGAGGAGGTAATGGATTCTAAAATGATTTTCAACCTGAACGAACCTACAAAATATACAGATACCTCTTATATTCATCCTACCAAATACATGGGAGTATGGTGGGAAATGATCATCGGGAAATCTCAATGGGCTTATTCTACCGCGGAAAACGTTCATCTGGATACCACAGATTTTTCAAAACTTACTCCGAATGGAAAACATGCTGCCAACAATACAAAAGTTAAAGAATATATCGACTTTGCGGCAGAAAACGGTTTCCAGGGATTACTGATCGAAGGCTGGAATATCGGTTGGGAAGACTGGTTCGGTCATTCCAAAGAATTTGTTTTTGACTTTATCACTCCATACCCGGATTTCGATATCAAAATGCTGAACGAATATGCTCATTCAAAAGGAATCAAGCTGATCATGCATCACGAGACTTCAGGTTCTGCCACGAACTATGAAAGATGGGCCGATAAAGCTTTCCAAACAATGAATAAATATGGCTATGATGCCGTGAAAACAGGATATGTAGGAGATATTATCCCTAGAGGAGAACACCATTATTCCCAGTGGACAATTAACCATTATTACAGAATTGCTGAAAAAGCAAACGAGTATAAAATCATGGTCAATTCTCACGAATCCGTACGTCCTACAGGGGAAAGCCGTACCTATCCGAACTATATTTCCGCAGAAGCAGCCAGAGGAACCGAGTATGAAGCCTTCGGAGGAAATAAGCCGGATCACCAGACCGTTCTTCCTTTTACAAGATGGATGGGAGGGTCTATGGATTATACGCCGGGGATTTTCCAGACGAAGTTAGACTATTATTTTCCTAATGATAAGCGTTTCGTAAAAACTACGCTGGCAAAACAGCTTGCTTTGTATGTAACCATGTATATGCCTCTTCAGATGGCGGCGGATCTTCCAGAGAACTATAAAAAGCATATGGATGCATTCCAGTTCATCAAGGATGTTGCGGCAGATTGGGACGATACGAAGATCCTTTCTGCTGAGCCGGGAGATTATGTCATTACAGCCAGAAAGGCAAAAGGAACTGAAAACTGGTTCGTAGGAGGTATTACAGACGAGAATAAGCGTGAATATACCGTAGATTTCTCTTTCCTGGACAAAGGAAAAAAATATGATATTACCGTTTACGAAGATGGAAAAGATGCAGATTATATTGATAATCCTCAAAGCTATAACATCTACAAAAAACAGATCACCAGCAAATCTAAATTGAATTTCAAAATGGCCAGAAGCGGAGGTTTTGCGATTTCCGTTAAGCCTGTCAATTAGAAGCTGAATTGATATATGGGTGATGCCCCGGTTCATTCTACATTAGGAAAATGATCCGGGGCATTTACTTTTTTATTCAGCAAAATCTGGCTTTTTTCATCCTATTTTCAAAATATAATATTAAATTGAAATCAGATCCTGAATTATGAAAAAAATTTACGCTGTATTTGCACTTTCAATAGCTGCAATGGCTTTTTCCCAGACCAAACCTTTAGAAAAGATAGAGCCTGCTTTCTGGTGGAAAGGAATGAAGAATCCTGAACTGCAGATTTTGGTATATGGAAAAGATATGGCCCAAAATGACATTGAACTTTCCGATGGAATCCAGATAAAAGACCTCAAAAAGGTAGAAAACCCAAACTATGTTTTTATTACCGTCAATACCAATGAAATCAATGTTCCGAAGTTTAACATCCATATTAAAAAAGGGAAAGAAAATATAAATTCCTATTCTTATGAGCTTAAAGAAAGAGTTCCCGGATCAGCAGACCGCGAATCTTTCACCTCAAAAGATGTCATGTATCTCATTATGCCGGACCGCTTTGCCAACGGTGATGAAAAGAATGATTCCAGACCGGATCTGATTGAAAAAGCTGACCGGAAATCGCCCAATGGGAGACATGGAGGAGATCTCCGCGGAATTATCAATAATCTCGATTACCTCCAAAATCTGGGGGTAACATCTGTCTGGCTTACACCCGTTAATGAAGACAATGAAAAAGTCTATTCTTACCACGGATATGCCCAGACCGATCTTTATAAAATTGATGGCCGCTATGGCACTAATGAAGACTACCGCGAGCTTTCGCAGAAGCTGAATCAGCGGAAAATGAAGCTAGTGATGGATTATGTGACCAACCACTGGGGAATTTCACACTGGATGGTTAAAGATCCGCCTTCCAAAGACTGGATTCATTGGTTTGATGAAGGAAAAAATGGTTTTTACCGCTCCAATTATAAAACAACCACACAATTTGATACCAACGCATCAGACATTGACAAGAAATATGCACTTAACGGATGGTTTGATACTACAATGCCTGATATCAACCAAAAAAATCCGTTGGTTTTAAAATATCTTACCCAAAATGCAATATGGTGGATAGAGTATGCCGAACTGGGTGGTTTACGGGTAGATACCTATCCATACAACGATAAAGAAGCGATGGCCGCCTGGGCAAAAGCCATTACCGATGAATATCCGAAATTCAATATCGTTGGAGAAACATGGCTAAATACAGCCGGACAGATTTCGGCATGGCAGAAAAACTCAAAAACGGGAGAAGCAGCCGGCTACAATTCAAATCTTCCCTCTGTGATGGATTTTATGTTGTTCTCGGATATGCCCAAAGCCCTTAAAGAAAAAGAAAGCTGGGATGCCGGAATGATTAAACTTTATAATGTTTTTACTAGCGATTTCCTTTATCCTGACATCAATAATCTCCTTGTTTTCTTTGAAAATCACGATACGGAAAGATGGAATGAAATCTTTAACGAAGATCCGAAAGCATACGGCATGGCATTGACGCTTATTTCTACAGTCCGCGGCATTCCGCAGATCTATTACGGTTCAGAAGTAGGAATGAGAGGAAATAAGACCAAACATGGCGATGCAGATATCCGGAGAGATTTTCCCGGAGGATGGAAGTCAGATACTCAAAATGCTTTTAATCCTTCATCTCAGACTCCGAAGCAGAAAGAATTCTATGACCTTACCCAGCGTTTATTGAACTGGAGAAAAGGAAAAGAGGTGATTCATAACGGAAAAACTAAAAATTACGTTCCCCAGAATGGTATTTTTACCTATTTTAGATATAACGATAAAGAAAGCGTAATGGTCATCATCAATAATAATAAAAAAGATCAGATTTTAGACCTAAAACGTTTTGCGGAATCACTGAAAGGAGCTGTAAATGGGAAGGATATTATTTCGGGAAAGGTATTTTCTATGGAAAACAGTCTGTCCGTGCCTGCAAAAACTTCGTTGATCATCGAACTTCAAAACAAAAATTAATTATACAATGAAAAGAATATCAATCATTTTTACATTAACCTTATTATTAATAGGCTTTACAGGCGTTTCAGCCCAATCAAAATTCGAAAAAGACAAAGCAGCAATAGCCACTATGCTCGACGGTTTCAACACCGCTGCTGCCAACGCCGACTTCACTGCCTATTTCAATTATTTTGCAGATGAATCTACATTTATAGGTACTGATGCTACAGAAGTCTGGGACAAAAAAGCATTTATGGTGTGGGCAAAACCCTATTTCGACAAAAAGAAAACCTGGAACTTCACTTCTCTTAAAAGAAACATCTATTTCAGTAAAGACGGAAAGCTGGCATGGTTTGATGAGCTTTTGGATACCCAGATGAAGATCTGCAGAGGCTCAGGTGTAGTAGAAAAAATAAACGGAAGCTGGAAGGTAAAGCAATATGTACTTTCCGTAACGGTTCCCAATGATGTGGTGGACAAAGTAGTATCAGAAAAAGCAGCTCTTGAAGATGCTTTAATAAAGGAATTAAAGAAACACTGATGAAACATTCCAACACCTCACTTTCACAAAAAATAAAGCCTGATCTTTCCATGCCTCAGATCATCAATATGAGCATGGGATTTTTGGGAATTCAGATGGCTTTCGGGTTGCAGAACGGCAATGCAAGCCGTATTCTGGCCAATTTGGGCGCTGATGTTCATGAACTGTCATGGTTCTGGCTGGTGGCACCTGTTACCGGGCTCATTGTTCAGCCCATCATCGGGCATATGGGAGACAATACCTGGAGTCCGCTGGGGAGACGGAAGCCTTACTTTTTAATTGGTGCTGTTCTCTGTGCATTGGGACTTGTACTTCTTCCGAATGCAGCTACAGTTACCCACATGTTTGCAGCAAATGCATTGCTTTTAGCGGTTGTATTTCTGGCTATGATGGATGCTTCAATTAATGTGGCCATGGAACCATTTAGGGCATTGGTAGGAGATATGCTTCCGAAACATCAGGCAACAATCGGGTTTTCTGTTCAGACTATTTTAATTGGAATTGGGGCGGTTATTGGCTCTGATTTACCGAATTGGTTAACAAAATTAGGGGTTTCAAATGTGGCTCCAAAAGGGTTTGTAGCAGATAATGTGATTTATGCATTTTATATTGGAGCAACAGTTTTGATTCTGTCAATTGTATATACGATAGTTACCACTAAAGAATATTCTCCTGAGGAATTTGCATCATTTGAAGACGGAAAACCGGTTGTAAAAAATGAATCTAAACTCTCAGATATTTTTAAAGATTTTAGAAATGCGCCTTCTCAAATGAAAAAGCTAGGAATTGTTCAGTTCTTCTCATGGTTCGCATTATTTACAATGTGGGTTTTCACAACAAGTGCTTTGGCAACTCACCATTTTGGGCTTTCACCTGAAGATACCCATTCTGCAGAATTTAATAAAGCAGGAGATTTAACGGGAAGCTTATTCGGAAGTTATAATTTCTACGCGATTTTCTTTGCATTTGCTTTGACTCCAATTGCGAAATTTATCGGTAAAAAACAGACGCATGCTCTGGCTTTAGCCTGTGGTGGATTGGGTTTGATCTCAATGTATTTTATTAAAGATATTCATAGTCTATGGATCTCAATGGTAGGATTGGGCTTTGCCTGGGCAAGTATTTTAGCAATGCCCTATGCAATGCTGATTGATTACATTCCCCAAAAGAAAATGGGAGTGTATATGGGTATTTTCAATTTTTTTATTGTAATTCCACAAATTATTAATGGTCTTTTTGGAGGTCCAATTGTAAGCGGCATTTTTGGAAAACAAGCCATAGACTATATTGTAGTCGGTGGGGTATGCATGCTCATTGGAGCCGTTGTCACCATGATATTTGTAAAATCGGACAATGATACCCCTAAGCAGATTGAAGGGGAAATTAAGCAGGTACATTTTTAGAGAAGAAGTTAGAAATTAGAAGTTAGAGGTTAGAAGAAAGAAGAAGGAAGAAGGAAGAAGGAAGAAGGAAGAGAGAACTCTGATACTATTTTATATCAATAGAACACGATAAAATTCAATAGGAGCGGGCTAAAGCCCGCTTTTAAAATTAATTATGCAATAACGGTTTTAGCCAAAACCTAAAATACCTACCCTTTCATTCTCAATCAATAAAACAATAACTTACACCATTTTATCTTCGATAAAATCCTTGCGCCTTAAAAACAGCTTTTTGTATATTCCTTGCGCCCATTGCGTTTAACAAAAAATCAATCCATCTCAATAAAAATTCAATAGGAGCGGGCTTTAGCCCGCTTTTAAAATTAATCACATCAATAACGGCTTTAGCCAAAATCTAAAATCAATCAAAAAGAAAAACATAGATAATAGAAATTCATCCAAAATTCACAACCTCATTATTTATACAATCAATTGAAATTTAATATTTTATTAAGCAAGTCCGTATTTTAATTCTCTACCTTACATCAACTAAAACAGAGAAAAATGTATGACATTATCATCATAGGAAGCGGGGCAGGAGGCTCAATTATCGCATACAAACTGGCGGATACGGGAAAAAGAATTCTTATTGTAGAAAGAGGAGATTTTGTTCCTGTAGAAAAAGAAAACTGGGATTCCGAAGAAGTTTTTGAAAAAAATAGATATACCACAACAGAGCTCTGGCTGGATAAACATGGGAAACCTTTCCGTCCGGGAATGCATTACAACGTTGGCGGAAATACTAAGTTCTATGGAGCTGCTCTGTTCCGTTTAAGAGAAGAAGATTTTAAAGAAATAAAGCATTATGGCGGAATTTCTCCTGCCTGGCCTATCACATATGAAGATTTGAAGGAGTATTACCTTGAAGCGGAGACGCTTTTTCATGTTCACGGAAAGAGAGGGTCAGATCCTACGGAGCCTTTTGATTCAGAACCTTATCCTAATGCGCCTTTACCGCACGAACCCAGAATTCAGGAAATTGTTGACGAATTACAGAATTACGGTTTACATCCTTTTGAATTACCGATCGGAGTTAATTTTAAACCTCACGAAACAGTCAATGCTCCATACATTCTTGACCGTTTTGATGGTTTTCCCGATGCTGCAGAGAGAAAAGGGGATGCTCATCTCTGTTCACTGGCGAAAGCGATGGAATATCCTAATGTAGATCTTATGACCAATACAAAAGTGTTGAAAATCAATACAGACAGTTCGGGGTCCAGAGTTTCGGAAATTCTTGTCGAGCAAAATGGTGAAACAAAAACAATAAGCTCAGACCTTCTGATACTTTGTGCTGGGGCAATTAATTCAGCGGCTTTATTGTTGGAAAGCAAAAACGAACACTTTCCAAACGGGTTGGCTAATACTTCAGATCAGGTAGGGCGAAATTATATGTTTCATCAGAATACGGCATTGGTGGCTTTATATACGGAGCCCAATCCTACCAAATTCGGAAAAACATTCGGAATTAATGATTTTTACCATGCCAATAGAGGCTATGAATTTCCATTGGGACATATTCAGATGCTAGGGAAATCGGACGAGCATCAGATCAAAGCAGACAGCCCTGTTCCGGCTCCCGGATTTACTTTTGAATTAATGGCAGAACATGCTGTTGATTTCTGGCTTACTTCAGAAGATCTGCCGGACCCTGAAAATCGAGTAACTGTTGAAGACGGACAAATTAAAATCAGTTATACATCCAATAATGAGAAAGGACATCACTTTCTGAAGTCCGAATTGATTAAAGCCCTTAAAGAATCAGGTAAATTTGAAAACTTTCTGTTTAAAGGAATCTACTTCAGCAAGGGAATGGATATTGCCTCTCCTGCCCATCAGAATGGAACGACCAGAATGGGACTGGCTCCGCAGACATCCGTGTTAGATATCTATTGCAAAACACATGATCTGGAAAACCTGTATATCGTAGATGGTGGATTTTTTGTTTCAAGCGGTGCTGTAAACCCTGCTCTTACCATTATTGCCATGGCACTTCGGGTGGGGGAGCATCTTAAAAATAATGTTTTGAAATCATGAATTCCAGGACTGTAAAGATCATTATTGTATTTTTATTAGCCTTTCTGACAGGACTTAATTTTGTCATATTTCCGGCATTGGGAACTGCTTTTACAGATCCTTCACTTTTTGGACTTTCTTCTTCTCAGTTTGGAAATTTGTTTATTCCACAGGTCATCTGTATTATTATTTCCTGTCTTGGAGCTCCGTTTTTGGTTAATAAATGGGGCCCGAAGATAGTTTTGACTGTCGGATTGTTATTAATGATTCTATCAACCGGATCTTTGTGGGCGCTTCAGTATTGTATGCATGGCCCATCTTTATTATTTCCAATATTAATGGTCCTGGTAGCATTTACAGGATCAGGTTTCGGGCTTTCTATTACGACACTGAATCCTTTGGCTGCCAGTTTTTTTGAAAATGACAAGCCTTCTGCAATCTTAATTTTACAGTTTTTAGTAGGTTTGGGAACATCAGCCTCACCTTTAATGATGAATCTGATTGGAGATATCAAAAACTGGATGTACGTCCCGGGATATATATTTGTTGCGGTAATAATCATTTTTATTGTTTTTCTGTTCTTAAAATTAGAAAAAGGAACATTCTTTGAGCTTCCTGAACATTTCAGACTTCCGGCAAAATTATGGATCTTCTTTATAGCAATTGTCCTCTATGGCTTTGTGGAAGGGACCTTTGGAAGCTTTGGAGCCATCATCCTTATCAATCAGGGTGTGGATAGCAGCAAAGCCAGTTTGGGACTGTCCTTATTTTGGGGTGGTATTGCATTGAATCGTCTGTTTTTTGGAATATTTTCAAGAAAAAATAATCTTTCTTATCTGTTTCTTACTTCTCCTTTAATAGTGGCTGTACTCTTGTTTTTATTGATGAAAACAGCTGGTGCAGACAGTATTCTTTTAATAATGTTTGGGATTGGCTTTTTCATGGGCAGTATATTTCCGGGATCTATCGGCTGGGGAACAGTAGAATTTCCCACACTTTCTGTACTGGTCTCCGGATTTTTAATGGCTGCCAATCAAATTGGAACGGGGGTTATGACAAATGTTTTAGGTAATTTTTCCGATAGAACCTCCACTATTTTCTGGTTTCTGATCCTTTGTCTGGTAATGATCTGTATTTTACTCTTTTCTCTGAAAAAGGATTCCAAAATAAACGAAGCTTTTTAGGGATAAGGAATTAGAGGTTAGAAATTAGAAGTTAGAAGTTAGAAGTTAGGAAAGAGAAGATAACAGATGAAATAGACAATATTTTGATATCTATACATAATAAAATTCAATAGGAGCGGGCTAAAGCCCGCTTTTAAAATTAATGATGTAATAACGACTTTAGCCAAAATTTAAAATACCTCCTCTTTCATTTTTCAATAAAACTATAACATCCTCCATTTTATCACAGATAAAATCCTTGCGCCTTAAAATACCCGTAAGAATTATCTTCCTTTTGCGCCATTGCGTTTAACAAAAATAAAAAAGCAATCCATCTCAATAAAAATTCAATAGGAGTGGGCTTTAGCCCACTTATCAAAATAAGCACATCAATCATGGCTTTAGCCAAAATTTAAAATATAAATCCATTGATTATCTATTAACTATACAAGGAGGAGGAAAAGAAAAAATCTCTTCCAATCCAAATAAAATAGCTAATATCAAAGCCCTTTTATCCTTTTGCTTTTTCACCATTTTACCTTTCTTAACCTACATCAACACTTCCAATACGCCTTATCAACTACATTTGTACCATAAAATAATCACAATATGAAAACAGTATATCATAAAGCAGATTCAAGAGGCCACGCCAACCACGGCTGGTTAAACAGCTACCACACATTCAGTTTTGCCAATTATCAGAATAAGGACAGAATGAATTTTGGAGTGTTAAGAGTATTGAATGACGATACTGTTTCACAGGGAATGGGATTCGGAACACACCCTCACAGAGATATGGAAATTATTTCAATTCCTTTGGAGGGAGATCTGGAGCATAAAGATTCAATGGGAACCACTGCCGTTATCAAAAAAGGAGAAATCCAGGTAATGAGTGCGGGAACCGGCGTAATGCACAGCGAATACAACAAAAACAAAGATGAAGCAGTAAAATTTCTGCAGATCTGGGTTTTTCCAAAAGAATTGAATGTAGAGCCAAGATATGATCAGAAAAGCATTATAGAAGGGGAAAAAATCAATGGATTCCAGCAGATTTTATCTCCAAATAAAAATGATGACGGGGTATGGATTCATCAGGATGCATGGTTTAATCTGGCCAATTTTAAAGCTGGGAACGGAAAAAACTATATGCTCAACAAAAAAGGAAACGGAGTGTATGCTTTTGTTTTAAAAGGAAGCGCAAAAGTAGGAGACCGGGTTTTGAATGAAAGAGACGGATTAGGAATCTGGGACACTCAGAGCTTTAATATTGAAGCGGTAGAAGACACGGAAATTCTTTTAATGGAAGTTCCAATGGATCTGCCCGCTTATTTAAAATAAAAAAAGTTTCTATTGTCTGAAGTCTTTCCGATATTTACAGTCAAAATAGAAACAAATCATATACATTAAAAAAATAGATAAAGAATAATGAAAGTTTTAGCAATAGCAGGAAGCAATTCGGATGCTTCAATGAACAGACAGTTAGTAGCCTATGCATCATCACTTTTTAACAATGCAGAAGTGGAAGTTGTAGATCTGAACCCTTTTGAAATGCCTATTTATAAGCACGAAAGAGAATTAGCAGGCGGAGTTCCTCAGCAAGCACACGATTTTGCGGCAAAAATTGACGCAGCAAACCTTCTTTTGGTTTCATTACCGGAGCACAACGGAACCTACTCTACAGCATTCAAAAATGTCTTCGACTGGGTATCCAGAATTAAAGACAGAACGGTATGGAATGAAATACCGATGTTACTGATGTCTACCTCTCCGGGAGGAAGAGGCGGAGCCGGCGTTTTAGAAGCGGCATCGAAGCGTTTCCCGTTCCACGGAGGAAATATTGTAGAAACTTTTTCACTTCCTTTCTTTAATGATAACTTTGATAAAGCGGCTCAGACAATTTCTAATGAAGAGAAAAACAATGAGTTAAAAGAGAAAATCAAGAAGATTGCAGCCATTGAAACGATCCTTGAAAAATAGAATTTGAATATTAATTTAAAATTACTATTTTTGCAAAAAGAAATAAGATGAAAATTCAGACCACTTTTAAAGAATGTTTCTCAGAGAAAGGGAAAACTGTGGGCTCTGAAATTCTGAGATAAAATAACGGCCGATAATCTACCAAGATTGTCGGCTTTTTTGTTTTTTAAAATCAAGTATAAAAAGTAAATAGGTAATGTACCAATTTATCAATGTACCAGTCTAACAATTCAACTTATTGTTACATTAATTAGATTGTTATATTGCTAGATTATTATAAATTATTAAACATGAGCAACACTTACAAATCAGCAGGCGTAGACAAAGAAGAAGGGTACAAAACGGTTGATAAAATCAAAAAAGCAGTTGGTGAAACCCACAATTCAAATGTATTGAACCATTTGGGAAGCTTTGGGGCTTTCTATGAGATCGGAGGATACAAAAATCCGGTGCTGGTTTCAGGAACAGACGGTGTAGGTACGAAGCTTAAAGTAGCTTTGGATACCAAAAAATATGGTTCTATCGGTATCGACTGTTTCGCAATGTGTGCCAACGATATTCTTTGCCACGGTGCAAAACCTTTATTCTTCTTAGATTATCTGGCTTGCGGAAAGCTGGATTCAGAAATTGCTGCTGAGATCGTTCTTGGAATGGTAGAAGCATGTAAGGACAACAACTGTGCACTGATTGGCGGAGAAACCGCTGAAATGCCGGGAATGTACAAGCCTGGAGATTATGATGTTGCCGGATTCTGTGTAGGAATTGTAGAAAAAGACCAGATTATAGATGGTTCTGCTATCAAAGCCGGAAATAAAATTATTGCCCTTCCAAGCTCAGGATTCCACTCCAACGGATTTTCACTGGTAAGAAAAGTATTCCCTGATTTCGAAGAAGAGTTTGAAGGAAAACCATTATACGAAACATTGTTAGTTCCAACAAGATTATATTACAAAGACATTCATAAAGTACTTGAAGAAGTAAAAGTAGGCGGTATTGCCCACATCACAGGAGGTGGTCTTTATGAGAATGTACCAAGAATCATCCCTGAAGGATTATGTGCTTCTATTGACGGTTCGAAAATTAAAGTTCCTACTGTTATGCTTGAATTGGAGAAAAGAGGAGGAGTGTCCCGCGAAGAAATGTTCGGAACTTTCAACATGGGAGTTGGAATGATCATCGTTTTAGATGCTGAACACGCTGAAAAAGTATTACACCTTTTAGATGATGCATACGAAATCGGAGAAATCACGGAAGGAAGCGAGAAAATTAATTTGGCAATATAACAATTTATCAATGTACCAGTGTACCAATTGAATTCATCGTTACATTGTTAGACTGATACATTGTTACATTCATAATATGAAAAACATCGTTATACTCGTTTCAGGTTCCGGAACCAATCTGCAGAGAATCATTGATACTATTGACAGCGGAGAGATCCAGAATGCAAAAGTAACTCTGGTAGTGGCAGATAGAGAATGCTACGGACTGGAAAGAGCAAAAAAACATCATATAGAAAACATTTTGATTCCAAGAGGTAAGAACTTCAGCAGCGAATTAGGAAATGTGATTCCAAAAGATACGGATCTTATTGTATTGGCTGGATTCTTATCTATTTTGAAACCCGAATTCTGTGAAAACTGGACCGGGAAAATAATCAATATTCATCCTGCACTGCTTCCAAAATTCGGAGGAAAAGGAATGTGGGGAATGAACGTTCACAATGCAGTGGTTGAAGCCGGAGAAAAAGAAAGCGGAGCAACCGTACATTTTGTAACTCCGGGAATTGATGAAGGAGAAGCTATTCTTCAGAAGTCATTTGAGGTGACAGCAGAAGATACACCGGAAACGGTCGCAGAAAAAGTACACCAGATTGAATATGAAATATTTCCAAAAGCCATCAACAAAGTTTTAGGAAATTAAAAATCAATTGAATAATGTATCAATATAACAATATACCAATGTACCAATTTTAACCATTATCATATGGCTAGACTGTTACATTGATCCATTGTTACATTAAAAAAGAAATCTAAGTAAATAAAATAAACCGGGGGTGAAAGACCGGTATACAGTTTGAAATAGCTGTGAAAAGTAAAAAATTGAAAGTAAAATGAGTAAAAAGAGAGTTTTAATCAGTGTTTCAGACAAAAGCGGATTAATAGAGTTCGCCCAGTTCCTTGAAGCCCAGAATTATGAGTTGATCTCTACAGGAGGAACCTTCAAGCATTTGAAAGACGCTGGTTTAAATCCGATTCAGATTGATGAGGTAACGAATTTCCCTGAAATGCTGGATGGAAGAGTGAAAACCCTTCACCCGAAAGTTCACGGAGGTCTTTTGGCTGTACGTTCCAGTGAAGAACACATGAAAACTGTTCAGGAGCACGGAATCGACCTGATAGACATGGTAATCGTAAACCTTTATCCTTTCTTTGAAAATGTAAACAAAGACATTTCTTTACATGAGAAAGTAGAGTTTATTGATATCGGTGGCCCTTCAATGCTTCGTTCTGCAGCTAAAAACTTTGATTCTGTTACTGTAATTACCGATGTGGAAGACTACGCAACGGTAAAACTGGAAATGGAGCAAAACGGAGATACGTATATTGAAACACGTAAAAAACTGGCAGGAAAAGTATTCAACCTTACTTCAGCGTACGATGCCGCTATTTCAAGAATGCTTTTAGATGAAGAATATCCTGCTTATCTTAATGCTTCCTACAAAAAAGTATCAGACTTAAGATATGGTGAAAACCCTCACCAGACTGCTGCTTACTACGTTTCTACATTTGAAAACGGAGCAATGAAAGACTTCGAACAGCTTGGTGGTAAAGAGCTTTCTTTCAATAATCTTCGTGATATGGACCTTTGCTGGAAAGTAGTTACAGAATTTAAAGAAGAAATGGCTTGTTGTGCCGTAAAGCATTCTACCCCTTGTGGAGTAGCCATCGGAACTTCTGCATTGGAAACATATCAGAAAACCTTCGAATGTGATCCTGTTTCAATTTTTGGCGGAATTGTTGCAATGAACTATAAGATTGATGCAGCCACAGCCGAAGAACTGAACAAAACATTCCTTGAGATTGTGATGGCTCCGGATTTTGATGAAGCAGCTCTTGAAATTTTAAGAAAAAAGAAAAACCTGAGAATTATAAAAATCGTAAACCCTGTTTCTGATAAACAGACTTGGGTGAAGATAGACGGTGGTATCCTGGTTCAGGATAACGACACCCATTTCTCGGATGATATCAAACTGGTAACCAATGTACAGCCTTCGGAAGAGCAGAAGAAAGCACTTCTTTTCTCTCAGAGAGTAGTGAAGTATGTAAAATCAAATGCTATTGTTGTTTCCAACGGTATTCAGGCTTTTGGAATTGGTGGCGGACAGGTGAACAGAATCTGGGCTACCGAACAGGCTATTGAAAGAGCAAAAGAGAAATTCTCCGGAGATCTTGTTTTGGCTTCTGATGCATTTTTCCCTTTCCGTGATGTGGTAGATTTCTGCGCGAAGGAAGGAATCAAGGCTATCATCCAGCCGGGTGGAAGTGTAAAAGATCAGGACAGTATCGAGGCTGCCAACGAGCATGGTATCCCGATGATGTTTACTGGGGTTAGACATTTTCTGCACTAATTAAAATAGAATTAAAAAATAATTGAGGATTGTATTTATAGCATTCAAAATTATATATTTGTAAAATAGACTAGATAATAAATAAAGTATGAGAATATTAATCATAGGTGAAGGCGGTAGAGAATCTGCTTTAGCAGCAAAGCTTCAGAATGACCCAAGAATTTCTAAAATGTTTTTTGCTAATGGTAATGCTACCACCGATGTAATAGGGAAAAATGTTCATTTATCAGAGATCAAAGAACTGAGAGATTTTGCAATTAAAGAAAAAGTGGATCTTACTATTGTAGGTCCTGAAGCTCCTCTTGTAGCAGGGCTAAAGGATGAATTCAAAAAGCATGATCTTAAAGTTTTCGGTCCGAACCAAAAAGTAGCAAGCTTGGAAGGAAGTAAGGCTTTCTCTAAGAAATTTATGCAGACCTATGATATCAAAACAGCAAAAGCTGTAGTATTTGATTCATATAACGATGCTAAAGAATATGTTCAGACACAGAAGTATCCTTTAGTAGTTAAGGCTAGTGGATTGGCAGGTGGAAAAGGAGTTGTTATTTGCGACAACCTTGAAGAAGCTGAAGCTACAATCCACGACTTCATGATCAGAAGAATTTATGGAGATGCCGGGATCCGTCTGGTTATTGAAGAATATTTAGAAGGTTTTGAAGCTTCAATCATTGCATTCTCAAACGGTGAAAAGATTTTCCCATGTATTGCTGCAAAAGATTACAAAAAAGCAGGAAACGGAGATACAGGGCCAAACACAGGAGGTATGGGATCTGTAGCGCCAAGCCCTGATTTTACTCAGGAGCACTACGCTGATTTTGAAAAAAATATCTTACAAACTACCATTAACGGTCTTAAAGGAGAAGGATTCAGCTTTAAAGGAATCATTTTCTTCGGATTAATGGTCACTAAAAACGGAACTTACCTTCTTGAATACAATATGAGATTCGGAGATCCTGAAACTCAGGTATTGATGGCATTAATGGAGAATAACCTTCTTGATGTTATCCAGGACTGTATGGATGGAAAAGACATTGAGCTTAAGTTTAAAGACGAAAAAGCAGTATGTCTTGTGATGTGTTCAGGCGGTTACCCTAGAAATATCGAAACAGGTTACGAAATTGTAGGAGAAGACAAGCTGAAACATTCTAAACTTTTATACGCAGGTGCAGTAAGAAAAGGTGACAAAGTAGTTTCCAACGGCGGACGGGTTCTGAACGTGGTGGCTACCGGAGCAACCTACGACGATGCCCGCAAAAAAGTCTATGAAGATGCAAGCCACATTCATTTCGATTACGGATTCTACAGAGAAGACATCGGAAAGTTTTAAAATAAATCACGAAAAAAGATTTGGAACATCTCCAAGTCTTTTTTTGTAAAACAGTCAATAAATAGAAGTTAGAAACTAGAGGTTAGAAATTAGTATGCAGAAGGTGAAACTGGAAATAGTCTCCAGGCCAGAAGCCATTAGCTATCGGCCAATAGCTCTATCATTTATTCAATCATCAATTATCAATTATCAATCATCATTTATAAAATGAACAACGGTATTATTATATTAGATTTCGGATCACAGTACAACCAGCTTATCGGAAGAAGAATCCGTGAGATGGGAGTCTATTCTGAAATCCTTCCATTCAACACACCTCTGCAGGATATCATTGCAAAACAGCCCAAAGGAATCATTCTTTCCGGAGGACCAAGCTCTGTTAATGCTGAAAATGCTCACCTGGTAGAGAAAGAATTGTACGAACAGGGGATTCCTGTATTGGGAATCTGCTACGGAATGCAGCTTACGGCACACCTTTTAGGAGGAAAAGTAAACAAAGGGGAAAAAGGAGAGTACGGAAAAGCACATTTGGACATCATTAAAGAAAGCTCTTTGTTAAAAGGAGTTACGCAGAATTCCATCGTATGGATGAGCCACTTTGACGAAGTAGGAGAACTGCCTGCAGGTTTTGAACTTAATGCAAAATCAGGAGTAATAGCTTCTATTTCCAATGAAGACAAAAAAATCTTCTGTGTTCAGTTCCATCCGGAAGTATCTCACACGGAAGAAGGCGGAAAAATGCTTGAGAACTTTGTTTTCTCTATCTGTGATGCCGATAAAAACTGGAAACTGACCAACTATATTGATAAAACAGTTGAAGAAATCCGCGAAAAAGTAGGAGACAATAAAGTAATCCTGGGACTTTCAGGAGGTGTTGACTCTTCTGTGGCAGCAGTTTTAATCCACAAAGCCATCGGAGACCAGCTTACATGTATCTTCGTAGATACAGGTTTGTTGAGAAAAGATGAAGGCCAGAAAGTAATGGACAACTATGGAGAACATTTCCATATGAACATTAAAATGGTAGATGCTAAAGAAAGATTCCTTTCAAAATTAGCTGGAATAGACGATCCGGAGCAGAAAAGAAAAATCATCGGAAACGAATTTATTCACGTTTTTGATGAAGAATCCCATAAAATAGAAGGCGCTAAATTCCTGGCTCAGGGTACCATTTATCCTGATGTGATCGAAAGCCAGTCTGTTAACGGACCATCCGCAGTCATTAAGTCTCACCACAATGTAGGAGGACTTCCTGAAGATATGGAATTCGAATTGCTGGAGCCGTTAAGAGAGCTTTTTAAAGATGAAGTAAGAAAAGTAGGCGAGGAGTTAGGTATTCCACATCATTTGGTACACAGACACCCTTTCCCTGGCCCTGGATTAGGAATCAGAGTTTTGGGAGCTGTAGATGCTGAAAAAGTAAGAATCCTTCAGGAAGCTGACGATATTTTCATCGAAGAATTATACAAAAATGATCTGTATGAAAAAGTATCTCAGGCTTTCGTAGTCCTTCTTCCTGTGAAATCAGTAGGAGTAATGGGAGACGAAAGAACGTACGAATACACAGCTGTTGTCCGTTCTGCCAACACCATCGACTTTATGACGGCAACGTGGAGCAGACTTCCTTACGAGTTCCTGGATACGGTATCCAGCAGAATTATCAACGAAGTAAGAGGTATCAACAGAGTTGCTTACGATATTTCAAGCAAACCACCTGCAACCATTGAGTGGGAGTAATTTTCACTTTGGTTTATAATATATATCCTGCTCTTTATGGGCAGGATTTTATTTTTTCCAAAACATATTCCAACTCATTAAACGAGCCTATTGACTCCCATTTCTCTTTTTCTAAAAACCGTTCAGCTGCTGCAATAAAATCTTGTAGCTCCGGCCAGATTGAAATATTTCTAATATCAATATTCATCATGTTGAAAGTGTATAGTTTATCCGTTTCATCAGAAGTCAATAAGCTGATGAATAAATAATTTTCAGGAAGGTCTATTATATTTCCACCAATATCGCAGATTCTGTTTTCAGGTCTTGTTTTAAATATCATTTTATCCAGAAAAGCTGAAACTTTACTACCTAAAGAATGCTTTTCCATGCAGGAATGATGCATACCCGTATCGTTGAAGAGATACAATGAATCTTTTACATTGGGTATGAAAGCCGGAAACAGGATGATATTCTGATGATCAAACAAAATAGTGTGACAAATAGGGCATTCGGATTGATTTTGTATAATAATGGCCATTGCTTTAAAGTTCTATTGACTTTTTATTTGTGAGTGTTTTACTTTTAAATGATTGAGTTTAAAATTGTTTTATAGAAAACATGATAAACATAATACTTATTGAGATTAATAAAAAATATATCCCTTTAAATATTTTGTTCTCACCAACAAGAAAATAACTTATCAATATAGATAATCCTGAAAAAAAATAAAGGAAATTCTTCCCGTCACGGTTATTAAGATTTGAATTGAATAATAAATTTAGATTATGAGCAACATTATTTGCCGAGGCTGAATTTAAAAAAAATAAGGCAAGAATTATTAGAAGTGTTATAGAATGAACCAGACGATAAATTTTCATTTTTATGAATGTGTTTTTTGTAATAAGTTTTTCTGCTGATTATTTTTCACTAAATTTAAGTAAAATTACATCAAATGCAAATAGAAACAAGAGCCCTGACTCTTCAGGATTATGATGAACTGGTTATTACGATGAAACGCGCTTATCCGCAGATGTCCGAATCTATTTGGTCTAAAAAAAGTATCGAAAAACTCACCAGAATATTCCCGAAAGGCCAGATCTGCATCACCGTAGACGGAAAACTGGCTGCCGTAGCCCTTTCCATCATTGTGAATTATGACGACTTCGGGGACGATCATACCTATGTGGATATTACCGGAAACTATACATTCAATACCCATTTATCCACAGGAAATGTACTCTACGGAATAGAGGTTTTTGTAGATCCCGAATACCGTGAGCTGCGTCTGGGAAGAAGACTGTATGATGCCAGAAAAGAATTATGCGAACTGTTGAATCTTAAATCAATTATTCTGGGAGGAAGAATCCCCAACTATCATAAATACAGCAACGAGCTTTCCCCGAGAGAATACATCAGAAGAGTGAGAGATAAGGAAATCTACGATCCTGTACTGTCTTTCCAGCTTTCCAATAACTTTCTTCCCATTAAAATTCTCAAGAAATACCTTCCCGAAGACGAATCATCTCTGGAAAATGCCGTTTTGCTGCAATGGAACAACATCTATTACAGCAAAAAACCGAATACCATGCAGGACAGCATCATTCGCCTCGGGCTTGTGCAGTGGCAGATGAGACATTTTAAGAATATTGATGCTTTTTATGAACAGGTAGAATTTTTTGTGAATGTGATGGGAGATTACAAATCAGATTTTGTTCTTTTCCCGGAATTGTTCAATACGCCGCTTTTAGCCCCTTTCAATAAGCTTTCGGAGAGAGACAGTATGATTGAACTGGCCAAATTAAGTGAAGAAATCAAAAATAAAATTTCAGAACTGGCCATCAGCTACAATGTCAATATCATTTCGGGAAGTATGCCTGTTTTTGATAATGAAAATAATGATTTGTATAATGTGAGCTACCTTCTGCACCGCGACGGACGAATCGATGAATACCGGAAGATTCACATTACACCTAATGAAAGAAAGTACTACGGAATGAAAGGCGGAAACGAAATCCGGGTTTTCGATACCGACTGCGGCAAAATAGGTCTTGTTATCTGTTACGACGTGGAATTTCCGGAACTGCCGAGAATTCTCGCCGATCAGGGAATGAAAATCCTTTTTGTACCTTATCTTACCGATACGCAGAATGCCTACATCAGGGTACGTCATTGCGCTGCGGCAAGAGCTATCGAAAATGAATGCTATGTGGCCATTGCAGGCTGTGTAGGAAACCTTCCGGGGGTCAATAATATGGATATCCAGTTTGGACAGGCTGCTGTATTCACTCCATCGGATTTTGCCTTCCCTTCTAACGCCGTGAAAGGAGAAGCCACTCCCAATACGGAAATGACCCTTATTGTAGACGTAGACCTTAATCTGCTCAAAGACCTTCACCATAACGGCTCCGTTCAGGTGATGAATGACCGCAGAAAGGATCTTTATGAAACCTATCTTAAATAGTAAAATAGTTTTAGAAAAAATGTATCCTGTCCTCGTGGCAGGATTTTTTTATAAACTTTTCTGGAAGACCAGCCGCGACCATTTCACCTCTTCCTTGCCTTTAAGAAGGCTCGGTTGGTTTTCCAGAAATAATAGGGTTTTCAAGCCGTTTTGTTCTGCCTGATTTAGGATTTTATTTGCATGAGTTGGGTAAACGCAGGTACCTCCGCCAGCTGGCCCATTTCTTAAACTGAGGGCAAAAACTCCGTTTTCTGTAAGCAGTTCTGAAACTTTTTTTATAGAAATGGATTGCTCATCAGGGCTGAGATGATGCCATACACCGGAGGCAAGGATGAAATCAAATTTTAAGCGGGGATTCAAACATTGAAGATCGGGTAATGAATCATAAATCCAATGGATAGGAAAACCGGCGTATAGAGTTTTCCCGGTTTCAAGAAGTTTTTCAGAAGGTTCTACGGCAGTTACCGTATGTCCCATAGAAGAAAAAGCAGAAGCATCTCTCCCTATTCCTGCACCCAGATCCAGAATATTGCCGGGTTTTTGGGGGATAAAAGGCATGAAATCACGGTGCAGTTCGGCAAAATCTATAGAAAGAGTAGCTTCAATGAACTTATCAAGAACATTGCTATATCCTTCGGTTCCGGGAACTTCTGAAGCCATGAATCACATTTTCTGCAAATATAAAAAAAGAGCAGATTAATTTCTGCTCCGTATTCTAAGATAAATTATTTTTTACATGTACTGCGGGCATAGCACATCCGGGCAGATCAGTCTTGGGCATCTTGGCCTTCCATCCGTAGGACAGCATTGATTAGAACACGTACCGATAACGATACCGCTTCCTGAAATTTCTTTTAATTGTTTTCTTGAAAGTTTGCTGTTGTGTAAGTTTTTCATTTTGTAATATTTTACAGGTTAGGTTGTAATTTGTTAAACATAAAGATAAAAAATTATTTTAAAATATGATATGTGTTCGTTTTTTTTAATTTTTATGTATATTGCATTGTATGTTTTTAATGAGAAATTGGATTGAAAATATGATTTTTTTCTCAGAATGCTTATGAAATAGCTATCTTCACTGATTAATTTAAATATAATATAATGACAGGAACAGTAAAATGGTTTAACGAAACAAAAGGTTTTGGTTTTATTACACCAGACGGAGGCGGAAATGATATTTTTTGCCATCATTCAGCCATTCAATCTTCAGGCCTTAGAACTTTGAAAGAAGGACAGGCAGTAGAATTTGATATTAAAGAAGGTAAAAAAGGACCTGAAGCAGACAATGTTAGAGTAGTAGGATAATAACTTTAAGATATTGTTTAAACTAAGCCGCCGTTCATGGCGGCTTTTTTTGTGGTTGGTGCTGAAAAATTCATCATTTTTCTTTTGGATTAAAAAGACAATTCTATTTTTGTTCAACGCTATATTTATCGTTCAAATAAAAATAAAAATAGGGATAGGAACAATTTTTGGAGTAATTTGCAACTACTATTTAGAAATATATGTTTGACAAGCAGCAAAGAAAACTGAAAAGATCTGCCAGACTTATTTCCGTACTCAGTAAATACGGATTTAAAGATATACTGGCAAGAATGAATACCGGAAACAAACAGGAACAAATCCCTGCAGATCCGGATGAAGTGATTTCTAAAGGTACAGTGTATGAAAGAATCAGGCTGGTATTGGAAGAACTCGGACCTACATTTGTAAAGCTGGGACAGACCTTCAGTAACAGGGAAGATCTTCTTCCTCCGGAACTTATTCAGGAGTTGCAGAAGCTTCAGGATAAGGTAGATACGGTAGATATGGATGTGGAAGAAATTCTTGAAAATGAATTCAATATCTCCGTTGAAGATCATTTCCAGGAGATTCAGAAAGAACCTTTGGCTACAGCATCTATTGCACAGGTATATAAAGCTGTTTTGGCCGATGGCAGTCCTGTAATTCTCAAACTCAAAAAAGCAGACGTACAGTCTGTAATAGAAGATGATTTACTCCTCATAAAAGATCTGGAAAAACTGGTGTCTGCCTATTCTGAAATAGGGGAAAAACTTAATCTGAAACAGGCCATATCTACTTTTGAAAAATCATTGCTGGAAGAAGTTTCTCTCATCAATGAAAAGGAAAATATCCTGCATTTTGCCCGGAATTTCAAAAACAATAAAGAAACCTATGTTCCCAGGATTTACGAAGAATATTCCAATAATAATATTCTTTGTATGGAATTTATTGACGGGATAAAAGTGACGGATAAAGCTGCCCTTTTAGCCAATAATATAGATCCTGTGAAAGTTTCCGAAGTAGGACTGAGACTTTTTGTTTCTCAGATTCTGGACTACGGTTTTTTTCACGCAGATCCGCATGCAGGAAATATTTTGGTTAAAAAGAACGGAAAAATTGTTTTCATAGATTTTGGTGCGGTGGGAAAAATTCAGCCCAATGATAAAGAAATTCTGGAAAATCTCATTGTAAGCTTTGTGGCTAAAAATTCACATAAAATTGTCCGTTATCTCAAAAAAATGGCGGTCAGTTATGAAATTCCTGATGAAAGAAGATTTGAAAATGATGTGGAAGATATTCTGAATTTTGTCCACAGTTCCTCATTGCAGGATATCAACGTTCAGGTGATTATTAATAAGATGAAAGATATCTTAAAGGACAACAGGCTCCATATGCCGGATTATTTTTATCTTTTGTTTAAAGGAATTAGCCTGATAGAAGGAGTTGGAAGAACAATCAATCCGGATCTGGACATTGTGAAAAGCCTTCATCCTTACACCAGAAAAATATTAACAAAAAAAATAAAACCAAAGAATCTTTTAAAAACCGGAATGGACAGGATGCTGAATTTCACTGATAATGTAGATGAAATTCCCAGAGAACTCAGATCCGTTCTTCAAAAACTGGATGATAATAAATTTACGGTATCCAGTGAAATTAAAAATATTGAAAAGACCAACCAGCTGATCAAATCAAGCATCATCAATTTGATTCTGGCCATGATTTTAGGAGCCAATATCATTGCAACTTCTATTGTTTTTGTCTCAGAATCCGGTCCCAGGATAGGAGAACTGTCTTTGGTGGCTGTTTTGGGCTTTATTTTTTCTGTAATCCTGGTTCTGGTTCTTTTATTGAGAGTAACGAGGAAATGATTGAGAGAAATTATGGCTTAGATATCAGATGTCAGACTGCTGCAATGGTGGCTTCGAGAGCCTCAGCCACCAAATGGTAGTCTTTCATGATTTAAGATGCCAGATTTCAGATTTAAGATGTCATAAATTACTGGCGGTGGCTGAGGCTCTCGAAGCCACAAGCTACCTACCTTCATTTATCCTAAAACCCTCCAACTCTCACACCCCGAATCACAAAACTAACCCCAAAAATATGAAAAAACTAATCCTAACCACCCTTACTTTCTGCAGTTCACTGTTCATCGCTCAGCAAGCCTCTGAAAAAGGCATTCTCGGAGACTTTGACGGCAACGGAACAAAAGAATATGCTTATACCAAAGTTAGCGACTGTAATGATGACTGTGATGGAAAATGTGAGACCACGATTTATTTCAGTGATAAGAAAATAAAGCCGTTTGTTATTTCTCCCGCCAAAAATGGGGGATTATTCAATCTGGGAGATCTCAATGAAGACGGAAAAGATGAAGTGGGATTTTATCCCGGCTGGTGCACAAGCTGCTGGCATGGTTTTCATGTGTACACACTGAGTAAAGCGGGTTGGAAGCCTTTGGTACCAGCTATTTCTACGCATTGTTCACAATGGGAGGAAGAGAAGTTTCCCATAAAAAAAGATCCTAAGAAGAAAGGATATGTCATCATCACGTCCAGCCAATGGGAAGACGATGATATTAAAATTAAAAGCTCAAGTGTAAAAGTGAATTGAGTTGTCGGATTCGGGTTTCGGGTTACGGAGTGAGAGGGTTTGAGCGTGAGAGAGTTTTAGGGTAAATGTGGTTGGAAGAGGTTGTCAGTTGCTGGTTCATTGTTGTAGAGTTAATGATTCAGTATCTGATATCTGAAGTCTCTTATCTATTATAAAAATTCACCATTTACTTGCGAAGCAAAATTTACCATTGACATTAGGTTAAGATTAACCTCTCATTTTAAATACCTATCTTTGCACCATGGAAAAACTCACTTTTGCAGATTTTGACCTGCCGGTTAAAATTCTTGATGTTTTAGCGGATCTGGAACTATTCGAACCTACACCTATTCAGGAAAAGAGCATTGGCCCTATACTTTCCGGAAGAGATGTAATGGGAATTGCACAAACCGGAACCGGGAAAACATTAGCTTATCTTCTGCCGGTTCTTAAAACATGGAAATACAACAAATCAGGGAATCCTACAGTTTTAATCCTTGTTCCTACAAGAGAATTGGTAGTACAGGTAACTGAAATTGTTGAGAAACTTACAGAAAATATTACCACAAGAGTTATCGGAATATACGGAGGAAAAAATATCAATACACAGAAACTGCTGTTCAATGATGGCTGCGATATATTGGTAGGAACTCCGGGAAGGGTAATGGATCTTGCTATCGATAACGCTATATCATTAAAAGAAGTACAGAAGCTGATCATTGATGAATTTGATGAAATGCTGAACTTAGGTTTCAGACCACAGCTTACCCATATTTTTGAAATGATGAAGCCGAAGAGACAGAACATTCTTTTCTCTGCTACAATGACTGAGGCTGTAGATGAAATGCTGGATCAGTATTTTGCCAATCCTATAGAAATTTCATTGGCGAAATCCGGAACACCTCTTGAAAAAATAGAACAGGTAGGTTATAAAGTGGAAAACTTCAATACAAAAATCAACCTTCTTGAGCATTTGCTGAAAAATAATGAGGAGATGTCTAAAGTGTTGATTTTTACCAATAACAAGAAAAACTCTGACCTGCTGTTTTCGAAATTTGATGAACTTTTCCCTGAACAGTTTGATGTGATTCACTCCAATAAATCTCAGAATTACAGGCTTAAAGCCATGAAAAGATTTGAAAATGAAGAGATCAGAGGATTGATTACTACCGATGTAATGGCCAGAGGTCTTGATATTTCAGATATTACGCATGTTATCAATTTTGAAACTCCGGAAATTCCTGAACAGTATATCCACAGAATCGGAAGAACGGGTAGAGCAGATAAAGATGGGGTGGCAATTACTTTTGTGACGAAGAAAGAAGAAAACGCTCTGCTTGATATTGAACTTTTAATGGACAAAGACTTGATGTTTAATGATTTCCCTGCAGAAGTGAAGATCAATCCTAAAAAGATTGCTTCCGAAGAAGATGTGATCATTATGAAAAATCCGGCACAGGTAAAACTGCACGAAGGAGGAGGAGCTTTTCACGAGAAAAAAGATAAAAACAAAAAAGAAAACTGGGGCGGGCCTTCAAAAAGGAAAGCACCTAAGAAGTTTGGAGCGAACAGAGCACAACAAAAAGCGATATCAAAATCCAAGAGAAAGAAATAAAGAAATCCCGGTAAGGGATTTTTTTATTAGATTTAATACCAAAATAATCTAAAATGATCAGGAATCTTTTTTTCTTTATTTTTCTCCTGATGTCTGGTTTTAAAGCTTTTGGACAGGATGAGGGTTTGAAATTAAATCATATCTATTTTGTTTTGGATTCGGCCGATTTTGAAAGCATCAAAACAAATAAGCAGCTTGCTAACTGGGCTAATCTGGACAAAGGGCTGCCAGGCTTTGATCCTGTAGATGAAAAAACTACAACAGTTTATTTACGGGGAAAGTCTACCTATCTTGAAATAATGGGCCCTGATAATAAATTTGGTGAGAAAACGGGAGCCGTGGGAATAGGCTTTTCCTGGGATGTTCATGCACCGTTTTCAGATAATATCAACGAAAAACTGAAGAAAAAAGGGCTGAAATTTGAAAGATCAGAATCAATGTGGAATTTTGGAAACGAAAAGATCCTTTGGTATTCTGCCTACTATACCCATCTGAAAGGAAGCGCAGCTACCTGGTATGCTTTCTACAATCCCGAATTTCTGACTCATTTGTACCATACCCAATACAGTTCTTTTCGCAGAGAAGATTTTTTGGAAAAGAAAATGAATGCAGATAAAGAAATCAAAGACCTTTCAGGGATCGTACTGGACTGTAATCCTGATGACTACAAAAAGATTGCTGAAGAGCTGAGATCTTTCGGGGTTAAAATAAAGGTTTCCGGTAAAAATTTTATAACTTTTGAGACAGACTCCGTTGAAATCAGGCTTAATCAAACTGAATTAAAGAAAACGGTGCTCAGGGAACTACAATTGAAAACCGGACATGAACTGAAAGAAAACCTTAAAATAGGCAATCTCCAATTGGAAAACAGAAGAAAAGAACTTGTAATAAAGCTACATTAATCATTACTGAAAAACTAAGCTAAAGAAGCTCTTATTGCCTGATATAAATGATAATTGAGGTGTCCAGAACCCCATCATTATCATAATCTGTTTTACCGGTAATGATTTGCATTTCACTTTCAGTAAGGGCATATAAAGTCTCCGAACCTTGTTGATTACCGCCACCGGAGGTAATATAGAAAGTAATGACTTTAGTACTTTCACCATAACTGAACGTGCCCGTTTCACGTACAGAAGGCGAACTACAGTATTGATTGTATTCGAAATCACCATTAGACCAAAACTGATAAGTTGTGTTCGATTCACAGCCTGTTAAAGAATTCTGGAGTAAAATGACCCCGTTGTTTCCGGAAACAGTCATTGTTTTTGCGGCCTTCCACGTTCCCAGAAGCGGAGAATCTGCCTGATCATTATTTCGGCATGAAATAACCAGGATAATAACCGACAGATAGGCGGTTAATTTAAGCTTTTTCATATCATTTATAGTTTGGTTCGGTATTACAAAGAAATTGAAAAAAATACGATATAATTAATAATTTAACTTAAAAATCTCTATTTGTATTTTGGACCACAACTATTTAGCCTCATTTCTATTGATGGCTGTACTTCTTAAAAATAAAAAAACTCCGGTTTTCGGAGTTTTACTTTAGTTATTTCATATACGGATTCATAACCTTTGCCCAGACTTCATAGCCTCCCGGAGTCAGGTGGAGCATATCTTCCACGAAGAGATCTCTTCTCACATTTCCGTTGGAATCTTCCATGGCTTTTGTAATATCAATAAACTCGGCATGAGGTTCTTTTTTCATGAAAGCAGCAATTTTCTTATTGGTTTCTTTCATTTGAGGCCACAGAATCTCGCGGCTCGGGGAAAACTTTATAGAGATAAAATCTACTTCAATATTCGGAAATTTTTCACGGATTTTTTTATAAAAAGTCTTAAACCTGTTCACAACCACTTTTGCTTTCAGATCATGGTTGTCGGCAAAATCATTATCGCCGCAGTAAATAATAATCTGTTTTGGCTGATAAGGGCTTAAAAGATCATCTGCAAAATCATTGAGATCTGTCATTCGGGAACCTCCGAAGCCTCGGTTGATAATGGTTTTATCTGGGAAATAGCTTGCAACATCTGTCCATTTTGTGAAAGAGGAACTTCCAATCAGGAGGATAGCATCTTTAGGAGGTGGATTTTGCTGATCTGCTTTTTTGAAATTCTGAATGTCCTGCCAGAACATCGGCTTTTTTTCCTGAGAAAAGGAAAGGGTAAAATACAGCAACAGAAATGCTGAGAGAATCTTCTTCATTATAATCAAATTTTAAATGTAGGATAAAAGTAATAAAAAACTCCCGATAAAATCGAGAGTCTTTGTTTATCTTTTATAAGTAATATAGATGAGATCGTCTGTGCCGTCGTTGTTATAATCGTAGGCTCCAAACAGCTGTGCCAGTTTCAGATCCTGACTTGTCAGAACTTCTACACGGTACGATCTTTGGCTGTCATTATCATTTTTAATGTTTAGCAGCTTAGATTCTTCTGAATAGGTAAACTTCCCTTCCGTTTTTCCAGTCATATTGCATTGAAGACCTGTTTCAGTATAATACGTGTAACTCGTATAATAATCACTTCTGAAATGCAGTGTATTTTTGGCTTGACAGACAGTAGGAGTTTCTGTTAAAAGCACTGTTTTATTGTCCTTTCCGGAAATAGTTTCTATTTTGCTTACCTTCCAGTCTCCGCTCATCATCTCTAATTCATAAGCTTCGATATTGTCATCTTTACAGGAAGTGAGTGCCAGAGCAGAAAAGGCAAATAAAAGTAGCTGTTTTTTCATTTTCACAAATTTAAGAATATGCTAAAATATAAATAAATTTGATATATCTATAATGAAATCATGCTTTTTTAAACGAATGTTTATAAATAACAGGATTTTATATTATGAAGCCAGGAAAGTGGAAGGTTTTTATAGGTTGCAGGTGGTGGATAGTAGGTTGCAGTAGATAGGGCAATTGTCAATTTTGCTTCGCAAGCGAATAGTGAATTTTATGTTTTTAGATGCAAGAGCCAAGATGTCAGATAATGGTGGCTTCGAGAACCTCAGCCACCAGATGGTAATCCTTTATGATATGAGATGCCAGATGTCAGGTGTCAAAAATCACTGGCGGTGGCTGAGGTTCTCGAAGCCACAAGCTACCGACCTCCATTTACCCTAAAACCCTCTCACGCTCTCACACTCAAACGCTCTCACCCCGAATCCCGAAACTCAAGACCCCGCACCCCTAATAACTCATCTCCACAATCTTATAAGCATCCTGAGGTGTAAGTTTTTTGTACTCACCCAGACCGGACCATTTTCTGTCTGTAAAAGCTTTTTCCACTCTTTCAGCAGTACCTTTACAGTCTTCTGTATATTCAGAAAGTTTGGTTTTAATATCCAGGCTGTGGAAGAATTCCTCCATTTTTTTGATACCCAATTCTGCTTTTTCGTCTATGCTTCCTTCTTTGATTCCCCAGACTCTTTCAGCATATTGGGCCAGTTTACCTTTCTTTGTCTCAAAATTATAACGATAGTGGGAAGGGGCAATTACGGCTAAAGTTCTCGCATGATCAATTCCGAAATAAGCGGTAAGCTCATGTCCCATTGCATGTACAGCCCAGTCTGTGATCACTCCTTTTTGGATAAGGCCGTTCAGAGCCATGGTACAGCACCACATAAAATTGCCGGCAGCATCATAATTAAAATCATCAGTAAGTACTTTAGGTGCGGTCTCCTGAAGACTGATCAGGATACTCTCTGCAATTCTTTCCTGAAGATCGGCTGAAGAAGGTGCCGTCATATACTGTTCCAGAACATGTGTGTAGGCATCAGTGATTCCGTTTACGATCTGGTTTTTAGGAATGGTACGGATTACTTCCGGATCCAGTACTGAAAATTGTGGGAAAAGCCCAGGTCCTCCCGAAGACAGTTTCTCATTGGTTTCTCTTCTCGAGATTACATAGCCGGAATTCATTTCCGAACCTGTTGCAGGAAGCGTCAGAATACTTCCGAATGGCATTCCTTCTCCTTCAAATGTTCTTACGGAGTTTCTAAGGATATCCCACGGTTCGCCATTATAGTTGGCTGCTGCGGAAAGAAATTTTGTACCGTCAATGACAGATCCTCCTCCTACGGCAAGCAGATAATTAATATTGTTTTCTTTGATAAAATCTAAAGCCTTGATCAGTACTTCATACTCCGGGTTTGCAGGAACACCTCCGAATTCGTACAGATCGTGATCTTTTAAAGCTTCTTTCACCTGATCGTAAACACCATTGCTCTTGATGCTTCCTCCTCCGTAAATCATTAATATTTTAGCATCTTTCGGAACTTCCTTAGAAATTTTGGCGATTTCACCTTTTCCGAAAAGTATTTTTGTTGGGTTTTTAAATTCGAAATTAAGCATTGTTCTAAATTTATTTAGTTCAAATGTACGTAAAGCAATATGAAAACTGAGTTAATGAAATTTTAAAATTCCTATCATTGTGTTTTATAATACCAATTTAGGGAGGGGCAAGAATCAAGAATCAAGAATCAAGAACCAAGAGACAAGAATCAAGAGGTAAGATATCAGATGTCAGACACTGAATCATTAACTCTACAGTATACAACCATCAACTAGCAACTAGCCTTTAGCGTCTATTTGGAAGCAGTCTGAATGGAAGTACTGCAATTCTCACCTTTAAAATAAACACCCTTGTTTTTTGATTCCAGTCTACCGTTTTTTCTGTTGATTTTAATGAAATAAGATTCTTTAATCTCCGGACAGCCTTTTGATTTTGAAAGATAGAGTTCAATAAAGCTGTCTTCAATTGTATAAGAACTGCCCAGTTTATTGGTTGTGTCTACGGAAAACCCATAGGTCTGGGCTATTAAAATGGCTTCAGGAAGATTATCAACCGTACCTATGAAATCTCTCAGCTGTTTTTCACTGGAAAAATAGACTGATCTTTCTTTTTTACAGGCCAGAATATAGGAAAAACATCGGTTACCCATACATTTCTGGAAAAAACCTTTTTCGGGAAGAGGCTCATTAATGGTCATAAAATCCGGCATCTGGCTTTCGTAGATCACAGCCTTTTCAGGATCGGGGTCATTGGTAAGCACTCTCCAGTAGCCGTAATCCTTATCCGGAACAATGAAAGGGTAGAGGAGTTCAGTATTGTCAAGGATTTCCGGAATCTTCCTGTAATCATCAGGAACCGTAATCTGCGCAAAAGACAGATTGGACAGGATCAGGAAAACGGTGAAGAAGATTTTCATAAAGAAGGTGCTTTCCGGCAAATTTACGAAAATGAATGAAGACTTATTTTTTATCCTTTAAATAATTAGCCGCATTGGTATTGTTGGGGTTGAGTTTCAAAGATTTCTTGTAATTAGCAACGGCTTCTTCCTTTCTTCCCAGCATATCTAATATTTCACCATAGCTGTCAAAAACATTAGAGCTGTTGGGAAATAATACCGTATTCAATTGAAAAACAGCCAGTGCTTCATTTTTGAGATTACGACCCACCAGCTGATAGCCCCATGAATTGATCTCATCCTCAGATACCGTGAAATTTTTGATCTGCTTTTTGATTTTCTGATAAATTGCACCTACATTTTGATAACCTTCTGCTTTCGTTTGTAAATACAGCATTTTCATGTAAGGGCTGAGTCCAAAACCATTTTCAGCTTTCATATCAGGAATGTGGTATCCCGCAATTTCATCAATGAACCATTCTGGATTTGCTCCCTGCAGGTTGGTTAAAACAATAATGGATAGATGATCCTGAGGATAGACAAACAAGGCAGAACGCATACCTCCCACCGGAGCAGCGGCAGGATGTTCAGGTCTTACAACAGTAGGCCATCCTAAGGCGTAACCATTGGTGAGTTTATTGAAACCGCCTATATTGCCGTTATTGAGCTTTACGGTCGTGAAGAGCTCTTTGATGCTTTTTTCATCCTGAAGCAGTTTCCCGGTCTGTAAAGCTAGAAGCCATTTGCTTAAATCTTCGGCTGAGGATAGAATTCCCGTAGCGGTTCGGAAAAAGAGTGGGAAAGTGGCAAAAGCATTGTGAAGTTTTCCATCATTAATCCATTGGCCATCGTTATTGATAATTGTGGAATAGGCACCTGCATTATTCTCGATAATATCGTTGGAATCTCCAAATCGGGTCACAAGCAGTTGGCATGGTTTGAATTGATTGTCTTCAATAAATTTTGTGAAATGAATTCCGCTTAACTGTGTAATTATTTTTCCTAAAATATAATATCCGGTTTGGTTATAGCTGAATTTTTCACCGGGTGTAAATTCGATAGGAAGTGTTTTAACTATTTCCCAGTTCTTACTTTCTATACCTTCTCCCAACACCTGTTCTTTTTCATCAATATTATTCGGAAGGCCGGATGTATTGCTTAAAAGCTGTTTAATGGTTATTTTTTTCCAGTTTTCAGGAATATCGGTGAGGTATTTGGAAATCACGTCATCTGTCTTTAGTTTTCGCTGTTCCTGCAACTGCATGATGGCAACACCAACGAATGCTTTTGTCATTGAGTTGATCGAAAACACGCTATTGTTCTTTGTTGCAGCCTGATGTTCAATATTAGCCAGTCCATAGCTGCTGAGTTGATCAATTTTGTCATTTCTGATGATTGCTAATTGAAGCCCAGGAATCTTCAGTTCCTGCATTTTATGTCTGATAAAAGTATCAATGCTGTCAGAACGCTTTTGTGCAGTATAATCCTTAGGGAAGATAACAGCAATAGTGAGTAGAAAAGAATTCAATAAAGTTTTCATAAGAACATTTGATATAAGACATTGTAAGATAGCTTTTTATTACATGGTTTATATCGTTTTTTCTTATTTTAATTGAATGTTTGAAAGAGTGATGAGTTATTTAGTTTCGGGTTTCGGGAGAGAGAGTTTGAGCGTGAGAGGGTTTTAGGGTAAATGAGGTTGGAAGAGGTTGTCGGTTGCTGGCTGTACACTGTAGAGTTAATGATTCAGTGTCTGACATCTGATATTTTGTATCATAAAGGGGCGCTATCTGGTAGAGGCTCTCGAAGCCACCACTGTCTGATATCTGACATCTTGTTAATATCAAATCTCAACTACTGCAGTATAATTTTATAATATCCCTTTTCATCCGTTACATCAATACCTACACCGGTGAATGTTATTTTATTGATCTGAAAACCATCACAGCCTCCTTTAAATTCTGATGAATGTATTGAAAAATCAAAACCTCTGACATTAGAAGAGAAAACATAATTTTTTGTACCATTATAAGCACCTACATTTTCTAAGATGATCATATCGTCGGATGTTCTGGTTAATTGTACCCCAACCTGATTTTCATCCTTGACCGAGTAAACACTCATCGTTCCGTTGGTGATTAGATTTTTATCATCAGGGTCAACGAATTTAAAAGCTATCGTTTGAGGAGCATTATAGCAATCTTCACCGCAGCCTGTGAAAAGAAAAGCCATTAAAAAGAAGATAAATATTTGTTTCATAGGATATTGATTAAGTTTTGTGATAAGTAAATTTAATCAATAAACTGTTGTATTCAAAATTATTATAAACCGGAATTGTTGTAACGGGCTCTGAATATTTTTAAAGCCTGTGCCAGCTGATCATCCATATTATCGAAACCATCTATATTAGCTTGTGTTTTAAAGATAAATGGTTAAAAAAAATAGTAAAATAATTTTTTCTGTGACATAGTTTTTTTGTCATTTGTCAATTCATTTAAAACCAAAATCCATTACATTTGTTATATGATACACGACCAACGAGCAGAAAAATTCAGGCAGATCGTGGAGAATAAATTCCAGATCTACAATTCATTATTTATGAGCCTGCCTTATGATAAAATGACCAATATCGGGATGCTTCTTCCCTTCCTGTACGAGGAAAGCCGAAATGGCTATGAGGATGGAAAAACCCCTGAAGAAATTGTAGAAGAGTTTTTTAAAAACCATACAGATCTTCAAACTGAGGAGCAGAAACTTGAGCTGCTTTTCAAAATCATTCAGTACATCGAAAGACAGGTGGTTCTGTTTGACAGTATTGAAGATGCTGCATTTCCCAATCTGCATTCGGAAAGCGACAGTGGAACGGTAACGAATCTTTTTGAACGTTCATTACAGGATCATAAACTTGAAAAAGTCCGCGAAAAACTGAAGGATTTTACGGTAAAAGTTGTATTTACAGCACACCCGACTCAGTTTTATCCAAGTTCGGTACAGAGAATTATTCAGGATTTGAGAGGAGCTATTACAAGCGATTCCGTTACACAGATAGATATGCTTCTGCAGCAGCTAGGGAAAACGCCTTTTGTCAACAAAGAAAAGCCAACGCCGATTGATGAGGCATTGAGTATTATTTCTTATCTAAGATATGTTTATTACGACACCATAGGAGAACTGTTTACCAAAATTAAAAAGACTTTTGGAAACGGTCATTTCCATCTCCATGAAGATATTATTCAGCTGGGCTTCTGGCCGGGCGGAGACCGCGATGGAAACCCGTTTGTGACCGCTGATGTTACAAAAAGAGTAGCAGAAGAGCTTCGTTCAGCCATCCTGAAGTCTTATTACAGCCATTTGAAATTCATCAGAAGAAGACTAAGTTTCCGAGGAGTTTCTGAAGTTTTGACACAGCTGAGCGATGAGCTGTACGGAGCGATATTTAACGGAAAACTAATTACAGCAGAAGATATTCTGAAAAAAGCAGATGAAGCGGAAAAAATTCTGGTGAATGAGCACAATTCCCTGTTTCTGGATCTTCTGGCGAATTTCAGAGATCGTGTGAAGATTTTCGGAACCCACTTTGCCACATTGGATGTTCGTCAGGACAGCAGGATTCATCAGAAAGTGATTGATGAGGTTTTTGCTAAAATAGGAACGGATAAGGAAGCTTCGGAAGAGGAAAAATTCAATACTCTGATTCAGCTTAATAAAAAAGTTGATGCAGATCAGTTTGAGGATATTGTAAAAGATACTTTATTAACGGTTTCTCAGGTTGCTGAAATCCAGAACTTGAACGGGCAAAGAGGAATGAACCGCTATATTATTTCTAATTCCGATGCCGTAAAAGATGTTATGAATGTCTATGCATTTTTCAAAATCTGCGGTTATCAGGATGAAGAAATTAAGATGGATATTGTTCCCCTTTTTGAAACTATGGAGGGGCTTGCGAATGCTGAACATGTAATGAACGAGCTTTATCAGAACCCTGTGTACAAAAAGCATCTTGAGAGAAGAGGAAATCAGCAGACGATCATGCTCGGTTTTTCAGACGGAACAAAAGACGGTGGATATTTGAAAGCGAACTGGGAAATTTATAAGGCTAAAGAGGTCTTAACTAAACTTTCCGTTCAGAATGGAATAAAAGTAGTATTTTTTGACGGCAGAGGCGGTCCTCCGGCTAGAGGAGGCGGAAAAACCCACGACTTCTATGCTTCACAGGGAAATACAATCGCCAACAATAAAATTGAGTTAACCATTCAGGGACAAACGATAACCAGCATTTTCGGAAATAAAGAACAGGCCAAATACAATTTTGAACAGCTTCTGACCGCCGGAGTGGAAAATGATGTGTTTAAAAATGCCAAAAAAGACCTTACGGAAAAAGAAAGGCAACTGATTATTGAGCTGGCAGAGATCAGTTATAAAAAATATTCAGATCTGAAAGCCCACCCGATGTTTGTTCCTTATCTTCAGGAAATGAGTACGCTGGAATATTATGGCAAAACCAATATCGGAAGCCGCCCGTCCAAAAGAGGGAATGGAAGCGAACTGAAATTTGAAGATCTTAGAGCGATTCCGTTTGTGGGATCGTGGTCACAGTTGAAGCAGAATGTTCCCGGATTTTTCGGATTCGGATATGCAATGCAGCAGATGAAAGAACAGGGCAGGATGGAGGAAGTAAAAGAACTGTACAAAGGTTCGGATTTCTTCAAAACACTGGTGCTGAATTCTATGATGAGTATGAATAAATCTTACTTTCCGCTGACCTATTATATTAAAAACAACCCGAAATTCGGAGCTTTCTGGAATGTGCTTTTTGATGAATATAAACTTTCAAGAGATATTATGCTTGAGCTTACCGGATTCAAAATGCTTCAGGAAGAAGATCCGCTGTCCAGAAAATCGGTGAAGATCCGTGAGAAGATTGTACTTCCGCTGTTAAGTATTCAGCAGTATGCATTGATGAAGATCCAGAAGGGAGAAGGGAATAAGGAGGCTTATGAAAAGCTGGTTACCAGATCGTTATTTGGAAATATTAATGCGAGTAGAAATTCGGCATAATGCCTGAGTTTTGAAGCGGAAAGATGGAAGTTATTAAGAACGACTAAAGTAAAATAGCAAAACTATCCTTGTCAAGGTTCAAAACCTTGACAAGGATTTAGGGATAAGAAAAACGCCTCTCACACGAGAGGCGCTTTTTTATTTAAATACCAATGGTCACAATAATTTGTAGGATAATTTTAGATTTTGGCTGAAGCCATTTGCACGGTTTTTCATTAGTAAACGGGCTAAAGCCCGTTCCTATTGATGTAAATTGATATAAAATATAATACCATCGGGATCTCAATACATTATTCCTTTAAGAATTTTTCATAAAAAACTTGGTCCTTCATCTGAATTTTCAGATAATAAGTTCCTTTTGGAAAATCTTCCACTTTTACAGACTTCTGACCGTTATTTTTTCTGATCAGTTTTCCTAAATTGTCATAGACCTCAAGAGATGAGATATCTCCCTCCGAAGCTACATTTAAAATATTTTTAACCGGATTCGGGAAGATGGCAAATTTTTCTTTTTTCACGATCTCCGAAGTATTGAGTACCTGATTGTAAGTGCTTCCGAAATTGAGGATACCGTAACCCATTTGGCTCGTATTATTAGGATAAAGCGAGGCTTTTTGTCTTAGTTTTGTTCTCATCTGCTCTCTGTTCATAGTAGGAAAAGCCTGGATAAGACAAGCGACGCCACCTGCAGCAATAGGTGTGGCGATGGAAGTTCCGTTTACCGAAGTTACTGTGTTGTTGGTTGTTGTGGCGGAGGCTGTTCCTCTTGCGCTGGCATCCGGTTTTATCGCTCCTGCAGAATTAGGTCCGTAAGATGAAAAGCCTGAAGAATTTCCTGTGGAGTCTACCGAGCCTATCGTAAATACTTTGGCATTATCAGCTGGGGTTGTCAGGTAGTGCCAGGTTTGCAATCCTGCGTTTCCTGCGGCAGCGAGAACGAAAATGCCTTTATTGGTGGCTATTTCGGCGGCCCTTGCAATGAAGGAAGTGGTTCCGTTCATATTGGCATAAGTATAATTGTACCGAGTGTCGTCAAAAGTATTGTAGCCAAGAGAAGCTGTGATGATATCTACCCCTTTTCTGTCTGCCTCTTCAGCGGCTTCTATCCAGTATAGTTCCTCTTCCGGAATCTCGCCCACGGCATTTTCGCTTCGGTAGAGATAGAAATCAGCATCAGGGGCGGAGCCTACAAAAGTATCCTCGATGTAGCCTCCAATGGCTCCCAGAACGGCAGATCCGTGATTGCTAATCGATGTACTGTATACATTGTTTGTTTTGGTTACAAAATCATAAACGGCTTTGATTTGGTTATTGTTGCGCATTCTTTGAAAGGCAGAACCTGTATCTACATTGGGAAATCCGGCATCTATAACAGCAATGGAAATTCCGGTTCCTGTAAATCCTGCCAGGTGAAGCGGCCTTAGATTAATCTGATCGATCTGAGCAGAACCTGAACCATAATCGAATACAGTTAGCGTCTTTTGGCTTTCTGAAGAAGAATTCAATTTGTCCTGATGAGCTGTTTTGGGAACGGTAGCCGTATTTTTTGCGAAACTTTCCACAGAAGATACATAAGGTTGTGCCTGCAAAGTGTTTATCTGTGCAGGAGTTGCATTTACAGCAGCTCCGTTCAGCCATTTGGAATAATCGGTAACGGTAAAACCAAGATTTTGGAGATTCTGAATATAAGACTGTTCGATGGGAGCGTCCTGATCATTCAATGAAATACCCAGCGAAGTCCTTCTGTTAATGGATTTTTGGGATAATTCAGACTGCGGATTGGCATAAAAAGCAGCTTTGTTCGGTTTGTCCGTAAAATATACAAAAACCAGCTGTGTCTGTGCATTGATGGCAGAGTAACTCGCTAAAAAACAAAAGAGTAAAAGTTTTTTCATAAAGTTATTTTCTATAAAGATAAAACAAAATCAATAAAATTTTTGATAGGATTTTAAATTCCTTATTTTTACACAAATATTTATTTATGAAAAAAATTCAGATGGTTGACTTGCAAAGTCAGTATTACAAAATAAAGAATGATGTAGACAATGCAGTTTTGAATGTAATGGATTCTGCGGCTTTTATCAACGGCCCTGAAGTAAAGTCTTTCCAGAATGAATTGGAATCTTATTTAGATGTAAAGCATGTGATCCCGTGTGCCAACGGAACGGATGCTTTACAGATCGCGCTGATGGCTTTAGACCTGAAAGAAGGTGACGAAGTGATTACGGCCGATTTTACTTTTGCCGCTACAGTAGAAGTTATTCATTTACTTAAACTGAAATCAGTGCTGGTAGATGTAGATTACGATACATTCACAATCTCTACGGAAGAAATTAAAAAAGCGATTACGCCAAGAACCAAGGCGATCATTCCTGTACACATTTTCGGACAGTGTGCCAATATGGAGGAAATCCTTAAAATTGCAGAAGAGCACAATCTGTTTGTGATTGAAGACAATGCTCAGGCCATAGGTTCAGAGTATACATTCTCAGACGGAACGCAGAAATTTGCCGGAACAATGGCGACTGTGGGAACTACTTCATTTTTCCCTTCTAAAAACTTAGGCTGCTATGGCGACGGAGGTGCAATCACCACTAACAATGATGAGCTAGCGCACCGTTTAAGAGGAATTGTGAACCACGGAATGTATGAGAGATATTACCATGATGAGGTAGGAGTGAATTCAAGACTGGACAGCATTCAAGCGGCAGTTTTAAGAAAAAAGCTTCCTCACCTGGATTCTTACAACGAAGCAAGAAGAAAAGCTGCAGATTATTATGATGAAGCTTTTGCAGGAGTTGCAGATATCCTTACCCCGAAAAGATCAGAAAATTCTACCCACGTATTCCACCAGTATACGCTGAGAATTCTGAACGGAAAGCGTAATGAGCTTCAGAAGTTCCTTACAGAAAAAGACATTCCTGCAATGATTTACTATCCTGTAGCACTGAGAAAGCAGAAAGCATATTATCAGGAAAGCAATGATGCAGATTTTGTGAATACAGACAAGCTTCTTGATCAGGTAATTTCCCTGCCGATGCATACTGAATTAGACGAAGAGCAGCTAAAGTATATTACGGATGCGGTGCTTGAGTTTATGAAGTAGGATGAAAAGGAGAGTTTTTAAGTACAAAATAGTTTATTGGCTTTCGATTTTAATTAATTTAATTTTTTCAGCCTTATTTTGGTTTGCAACTGTTAACAGAATAATTACAAATTCATTTTTAACCAAAAGAGATTTTATTTATTCATTATCTATAGTTATTTTAGCCATATTATCGACTATTGGTTTAGTTTCTTTGATTATAAAAAATAAACGATCAATTAGAATCTTTTCATATACTTTGATTCTGCTAATGGCAACATTTACATTGGGTGTTTTAGAATCAATTTTTATTAGTGGAAATTTTGGAAACGATATAAATGATTATGTTTTATCACCAATTTTATATCTAATGATGATTGGAATATTGATTTTGATACAAAAATCTAAAGACAATTCAATGTTTTTAGAAATCGAAGAAATAGGAAGACACACAGATTAAAAAAATATTATAAAAAAATGGCAATACTTGTTACGGGCGGGCTTGGATACATAGGATCCCACACAGTAGTGGAACTTCTTAACGATGGTTTTGAAGTGGTTATTGTAGACGATTTATCCAACTCAGAAAGATTTATTTTAAAGAATATTGAAGAGATTACAGGCAAAAAACCGTTTTTTTATCCTTTCGATCTAAGACGCAGAGAACTTCTTACTCAGGTTTTTGATGCCCATAAAATTGAAGGATGTATCAATTTTGCAGCTTCCAAAGCAGTAGGAGAGAGCCAGGTAAAGCCTGTGGATTATTACGAAAATAATTTATTCACGCTTATTAATATTCTTCAGGAATTTAAAGAAAGAGGAATCTCTAATTTTATTTTCAGCTCTTCCTGTACAGTCTACGGGCAGGCAGAAACAATGCCGATTGATGAAAATACACCGCTGAAAGTTCCGGAAAGTGTTTACGGAAGAACCAAGCAGATGGGAGAGCAGATCTTAACCGATTTTGCAAAAGCTTACGGCAGAAGGATTTCTCTTTTGAGATATTTTAACCCGATTGGTGCGCATCCTTCCGGGATATTGGGTGAGCTTCCGATAGGAGTTCCCAACAATCTTGTTCCTTACGTAATGCAAACTGCGGCAGGAATCCGTGAGAAACTGAATATTTGGGGCGATGATTATGATACGGAAGACGGAACACCGGTTCGTGACTATATTTATGTTGTGGATCTTGCCAAAGCTCATGTAAAGGCCCTGAAAAAGCTGATGCAGAGCCCGGATGAAACCGTAATTGATATTTTTAATCTGGGAACAGGTAAAGGAGTATCCGTTCTGGAAGTGGTAAAAGCTTTTGAAACGGCCAATGATGTAAAAGTTCCTTATAAGATCTGCGCAAGGAGAGAAGGAGATATTACCATAGCTTATGCCAATGCAGATAAAGCTGAAAAAGAACTTCATTGGAAGTCTGAGACCCCATTGGAAGAATCTTTGAGAACAGTCTGGAAATGGCAGATGTATCTGGAATCACAAACCGTTTAAAGAATAATTTAAAAAAACGACATAAGACAAATTACAAAATCAACCTCCCGCAACTACCGGATTCCCTTTTAAAAGACGGTCTTGCAGTGGAATTTTAACAGACATTAATATGAAAACGCAAAAAATAGGTATTACATTTTCCTCATTTGATCTCCTGCATGCAGGACACATCAAAATGCTTGAAGAAGCAAAAACAGTGTGCGATTATTTAATTGTAGGGCTTCAGATAGATCCGTCTCACGACCGTCCGAATAAGAATAAGCCAAGCCAGACCATTGTAGAAAGATACATCCAGCTGAAAGCCGTAAATGCTGTAGACGAGATCATTCCTTACTACACAGAAGAAGATCTGCAGGACATCTTAAAATCCTTTGTGATTGATGTAAGAATCATTGGGGATGATTATATGGACCGAGATTTTACCGGAAAAAAATATTGCGAAGAGAAAGGAATTGAGATCTTTTACAACAAAAGAGACCACAGATTTTCTACCAGCGATCTCAGAAGAAGAATCTATGAAGCTGAAAAAGATAAAGTAGAACAGACTGAAACTGTAAAATAAAAAAAATCCCGAAAACATATTTTCGGGATTTTTTTGTGTATTACATCGGACCTTGCTGGTCGTCGCCTGCTGCGTTGGAATTGATGTCTTTTTTCTTTTTAGGCTGCTCTACCTTCTCACCTTGCTTGAATCTGTAAGTCAAGGAAACTGAGAACTGTCTCGGCTGCCACTGCATATAAGAATCTCTTACGCTATTTGCCGTATAAGTTGTAGATCTCATTGCTCTGGTATTGAAGATATCCTGAATGTTAAAAGCTAAAGTTCCGTCACCTTTCCAAATTGTTTTGGAGGCTCCAAAGTTGATCGCATACATATCTTTTCTATCCTGATAAGCCGTTTTCTGGCCTCCTCTGTAGAATCCCTGTAGCTGCAGACTGAATGTTTTATCAACTTTAATTGTTGAAGAAAGTCTTGCTCTTGTTGAGAAACCTTTACCGTTAAAATCGGCAACAGCCTGGATTGGATTACCGTTCTTATCAAAAGTGTCATATAAAGTGCTTCCTTTTGTATTGTAGCCGAACAGGTCTACATTTCCTAAGAATTTCAGCCAGCTTGTTGCATCCCAGTTGAAGTTTAAATCCAAACCGAAACGGTCGTCTGTACCTAAGTTAATAGGTTTTGTATGAGAGACAATACGCTCACGTTGATTGAGATCCGTATCAAGATATGTTTCTTTCAGGTTGAATACCAACATCTTTGTATCATCAGTCTGATGTCTGTAGTATAGCGTAGGGTTAATCGTAAATTTCTTTTTTGAAATGCTGTATCCGAATTCAAAAGAGTCTACATAAGATGGATTAAGGTCAATATTTCCGTCAAAAATATTCTGGTTATCACTGTAACTAGGATTAGGAATCATAAAGAATGATCTTGGACGGTCAATTCTTCTGGTGTAGTTCACCAATAACTGATTGTCCTTTGCGAATTCATAGCTTAAATAAACACTTGGGAATAAATTGTTGTAATTTTTATTCGTAACAATCGCTGGTTTACTCGGATCAAGGTTTCTGTAATTAATATCTACATTAGATAATTCATCTCTTACCCCTACCTGATACCCTAATTTTCCGATTTTACTTTTGAACTGTAAATAAAAAGCGTTGAAAGTCTCTTTATAGGTAGCATCATAAGTATACGGTTTAAGGAAGTCCAGAGTAGGAGCGGCAACCGTACTTTGTCTTACATCATTATTATAGTCATTCGTATTGATATCTATTCTGTAACCTGCTTCTAATTTTGAATTTTCACCGATAGGTAATTCATAATCAGCTTTACCGATAACGGACTTGTTAACCGTATTTTGATTAACTATATTTTTAAGTAAGAACGTGTCATTCTGGGTCTCATCAATATTGGTGTCATTGTATGATCTGCTTCTTTGCAAGCTTAATGATAAAGATAGATTCTGACCTTTGTCATCAAATTTATGATCTAATCCGAAATCTCCCTGGAAAGCCAGGTTATTATTCGTTCCGAAAGTGGTTCTGTTGGAAAAACCATTAGGATCGGTCAGATAAGAATATTTATAATCAATATTTCCAAAATTCTCACTGTCAAAAGTTCTTACCGTTCCTGATGCGTTTACGGATGTTTTTTCAGAAATATCATAAACAATCCCGGCAGAAGCATTATAATTATTATTCTTGCTCTTTGTTTCAGAGTTCTGATTTCTTGTTACTAAATCATCACTTTTTACTGCATTAGTGAAATAATCATCAGATCTGTTGGTATTTTTGGATTCTCTGTAGCCGCCTCCGCCATTCAGAAACCAGGTGAAGTTTCCTTTTCTCCAGTTAAGGTTGGCATTAAGATTCGTTTGAGGAAGATATCCTAAAGTTCCGATAACACTGCCGTTGAAACCGGTCTTCTTGCTTTTCTTTAAAATAATATTCAAAATACCCGCGGTACCGCTTGCCTCAAACTTAGAAGAAGGGTTGGTGATCACCTCAATTCTGTCAATCTGGTCAGCCGGAATACTCTGAAGCGCGTTGGCGCCATCATCTATCCCAAGAAGAGCAGACGGTTTTCCGTTGATCAGAAACCTTACATTGGAACTCCCTCTCATAGACACAGTACCGTCTGTATCCACAGAAACTGAAGGAACATTGGAAAGCACATCCTGAAGGTTTCCTCCTTTACTTACAATATCCTGAGAAGGGTCGTAGGTTCTCTTGTCGAGCTCTACTTTATAGGGTTTTGTAGCCGCAGCAGTGATGACTACTCCCTGGATTTCATTGGTTTTGCCATCCAGACTCGTTGCCGCTTCCGGTTGTATGGATAAAGCACCGATGTTTCCGGGACCTGCAATATTTTTAGTGATAGTACTCTTCTTGTAGTCGATGGCTTCTACTGTAATATCATAATTTCCGGGTGTAAGATCCAGTTTGTAGAGTCCTTTTTCATCCGTTAAAACAGCATCGCTCAATGCCTTGTTGGCTTTGTTGGTGAAAGTCACCGAAGCATAAGGAACCGGCTGGTTGCTTTTATTGACGATCATTCCTGTGATCCCTGCTTTTTCCTGGGCAAAAGCCATGGCAGCAGCAGAAAGTACAAAAGTAAGCGCCAGCGTTTTTTTTGTGAAAATGTTGACAATTTCCGTCTGATTCATAAGGTAGTTTTTGTGTAAAATCGTGAAGGTATAACCTGTAATATTATGAAATCGTTAATTGGGTTGATTTTCAAAATATTACAATTTATGTATTATTTATAAAGGTATAAGTCGTATGTAAGTGTTAAAAGTTAATTGTCGTATTGTTAAAAAAGGTTAAATTAATTTTTTTATTTTATATTTTTTGAATTCAGCCAGTCCTGGTAAGCTTTTGCGTTGATGGCATGTTCTTCTGCGCTGGCTGTAAATTTATGATAACCCAATCTTGCAGGATCGGCACACATGAATATATAATTATTGTTTTCCGCATTCAGCACTGCATCTACGGAGTTTTTATCAACCACACAGATCGGTCCCGGAGGAATTCCTGCATTGGCATAGGTATTATAAGGTGATGGAGTAGACAGATGTTTATAGAAAACCCTTTTTATGGTTTCTTTAAAATTAGTCTGCTTGTTGATCGCATAAATCACCGTAGGATCAGACTGAAGCTTCATCCCTTTTCTGTAACGATTCAGATACAATCCCGCAATAGTCTTCATCTCATCTTTCTTTCCACCCGATTCTTTATAAACAATAGAAGCAAGTGCATAAATCTGATCTCTGGTCAGGCCGGACTGCTGTTCTTTGTTCTTTCTTTCGCTGGTCCAGAAATCATTATATTGTTCATCAAATTTTTTGAAAAATTCTCTCGGACTTACTGTCCAGAAAAAATTGTAGGTATCGATGAAGAAATATTTTTTTAAATCCTCCGCATTTTTATATCCTTTTTCTACCGCGATCTGATTCAGGTCGTTAACGAAGTGCAGAGAATCAAGTTCTGTCTTCTTGGTCACCTTTCCGATCATCTGATACATATCTCCGAAATCTCCGATTCTGAAGCTATTTTCACTTTGGTTTCCGGCCTTGATCATGTTCACAAGGTTGGTGTTTCCAGCTCCGGATTGAAAGTGATAGCGGCCGGGTTTGAAATAGCGGTCAAGATCTTTATCTTTGGCCACAGCTTCAAAAGCTTCCTTATCTTTTACATACGGAGCTACAGAGTCAAGGATCTGCTTGAAATCTGCTTTATGGGGAATCAGGACATAACCGTCCTTTTCCACGTTATTTCCGTAATATTTATTATAAAATCTCAAACCAAAAAATCCTGCCGCTCCAAAAACCAGAAGAGCAATAACGAGAACAGTTTTTTTCATTATTAAAAAAATTGATTAAAAGTTTGTTTTTAAATAAGATCTGTTTTGCCTCTAAAAACCTGCTTTGCGGGACCTTCAAGCCAAATATTCCGGAAAGAATTTCCATTTTTTTCAGCATGAACTTTAAGATTGCCCCCCAAAGTTTTAACTTTTACAGAGATTAGATTATGTTTTTGAATAAAAGTTAAAGCAGAAGCTGTAACTCCTGTTCCGCAACTGAAAGTTTCGTCCTCAACGCCTCGTTCATAGGTTCTTACGAAAATTTCATCATCCGTAATTTTTTCTACAAAATTGACATTAATGCCTTTTTCCTTATAATTTTCTGAATTTCTGATGCCGTGGCCTTCCGCAAAAACATTATAATTCACCAAATCTTCTACATATTTTACATAATGAGGAGATCCGGTATTCATTACGGTGTCTTCTCCGTCGCCGGAAATAGTATCTACATCAATCATCTTCAGTTTAATGATGCCATTATGGATTTCAGCTTCATGCTCGCCGTCTATGGCCATAAACTTACATTTGTCTTCAAAGATGTCCAGAAAGAAGGCAAATGCAACCAGGCATCTTCCGCCGTTTCCGCACATGCTGCTTTCTCCGCCGTCAGAATTATAATAGACCATCTTGAAATCCAGGGCATCATCATTTTCCAGAAGAATCAGGCCGTCTGCACCAATTCCGAAACGTCTGTCACATAGTTTTTCAATAAGATCTTTCTCTTTCGGGAACTGCAGATCGCGGTTGTCTATCATCACAAAATCATTTCCGGTCCCCTGATATTTATAAAATTCCATATTTTTTATCTAAAATTAACGAGCAAAATTAATCTATTTAAAATGAAAAACGAACAGTGTTAGCTGTTCGTTTTCTTATTTATAATCGTTTTATCTAAATCCGCCTCCGCTTGACTGCTGTCTCGTAGAACCGCTGTTTTGCTGAGTGTTACTCTGTGAGCTTGTACTTCCTCTGAATCCGCCGGAAGACTCCGTTCTGGTGCTGTTTTGGCTTTGATTCTGATTGTACTGCTGTGAATTTCTGAAACCACCATTGTTCTGATTATTCTGGCTTCCCTGATTATTCTGATAAGTGCCGCCGGTCTGATTTCTAAAACCTCCGTTGTTACTTTGTGGTCTTTGGTTGTTGTTACCATTATTATAGCTGCCGTTCGGATTTCTGAATCCGTTTCCGCTGCTGTTGCTGTTCCCACTTCCTGTAGGCTGGCCTCTGAATCCGTTATTCGGTCTTTGAGAAGTCACATTGGTTTTTCTTTCTACATATACCTTTCTTCTTTCATTCCCGGAGTTGTAGTAATAATAAGGAATGCCGTTATCATAATAATAGTTAACGTCGTTTCTGTAATAATAGCCGTCATTTCCATAATAACCGCCGTTTCCGTAATAACCGGAAGGCGCATAATAATATCCGTTGTTATAATATGGATCTCCATAGCCACCATTGTTTGCATATCCGTCTGAGTAAGCCAAACATGATGTAAGGGTACTGACAGCAACGATGCTTAATGCTATTTTAAATAAATTTTTCATGACTTTATTGTACTTTTTTCTTTTAAACTTTTTTTCCAATTAAGGTATCCTAAGATAGCCATTATAGTAAATACCAAATATTGAACCGAAGTGATGCCGAGCTCCTTAAAAATCATCATAGGGATACATATAAAATCTCCGATGATCCAGAAAATCCAGTTCTCTATGCGCTGTCTGGCCATAAACCACATCCCGACTAAAAATATTGAAGTGGTGATAATATCCAACCAATTGGCCCATTCCAGATGATAAAGTCCCAGGCTGGTTCCCTCCATAGAAAATTGATTGTCTAAATATGGTTTGTAATAATAAATAAGAGTCACCAGGCCAAGACTCAGTATAAAAAGGAGTGCCGCGAATAGCCTTTCTCTTTGCGTAGCCCAGGATACCTCCACATGAATATGATCTTCGGAGTTTTTTGACCATAAAATCCAGCCGTAAATACTCATCGCGGTATAATATACATTGATCATGCAGTCACCCAGGAGACCGAAATTAAAAAGAATGTATACGTAAATCAGCGTTGAGACAATGCCCGTAGGGTATACCCATATATTTTTTTTTATGGAAAAATACACGCTTAAAATTCCGAAAAATGTACCCGACGCTTCCAGTAAGATTTGCAAATTACTGTAGCTTTCATAGGGTTTTACGAAAAGATCATATAAATTCATGCGTTCAAAAATAAACAAAAATTAACACTTTTGAAAATAAATTATATAAAGTGTAAATCAGGTTTTTAAATATTTTTGTTTAAAATAAATCACGAAAGTTTATCAATAAATGTTAAGGTTTGTAAAATTTTTATATTTTCGTAAATCTTTAATTAAATAATAAAACATGTCTAAAATTTGGGTTAAGAAACCAATGAGCGCCTATGAAGCTGATATCAAAAAGAGTGAGCTGAAGCGCGTTCTGGGAAAATGGAGCCTTACTGCTATCGGGATCGGAGCAATTATCGGAGGAGGAATCTTTGTACTTACGGGAACAGGAGCCTACTATAATGCAGGACCTGCTCTGGCACTTTCATTTGTAATTGCAGGAATTGCCTGCGTTTTTGCTGCACTTTGTTATGCAGAGTTTGCATCCATTCTTCCTGTAGAAGGTTCTGCATATGCCTATGCTTATGGAACGGTAGGTGAGATTTTTGCCTGGATCATAGGATGGGGACTGATACTGGAATACGCCATGGGATCTATGACCGTCGCCGTATCCTGGTCGGGATATTTTGGAAAACTTCTCAAAATGTTCGGACTTCATCTTCCCGCTTACCTTACAACAGATCCACAGACTTACATTGCCGCAGGAAATTCCGGGTTTTCTATGAACCTGCCCGCATTTTTAATTGTTTTCTTTGTAATTTCCATCCTTGTAAGAGGAACAAAAGGAGCCGCTAAAGCCAATAACTTTATCGTTATTCTGAAAGTTTCCGCTATTATTTTCGTGATTATTGCCGGAGCTTTTATTATTTTCAACTCTGCTGAACCTTTTAAAAACTGGATTCCTTTTATTCCTGAGCCAACCACCATTACGGAAAACGGTGTTTCACATTCCGCATACGGTCTCGCAGGAGTTGTTGCCGGAGCATCTGCCATTTTCTTTGCTTACGTTGGTTTTGATGCGGTTTCTACCCAGGCGGGAGAAGCTATTAATCCTAAAAAAGACGTACCATTTGCTATCATCGCTTCGTTGATCATCTGCACACTTTTATATATCCTTGTTTCCCTGGTATTAACAGGAATGATGCACTATACAGACTTTAATCCGCTTGGAAAATATCCGGATGCCATTAAAGCGCCTGTAGCTTATGCATTTGATATTGCTGGATATGCTTGGGCAGGATACATTATTACAATTGCGGCTACAGTAGGATTGATTTCCGTATTGATGGTAATGATCATGGGACAGTCTAGAATTTTCTTAGGAATGTCTAAAGACGGTCTTATCCCTGCTACTTTTTCTAAAGTAAACCCTGCAACCGGAGTACCTACCAAAAACCTTCTTATTTTAGGAGTGGTGATTGCTGTTGTAGCGTCTCTTACCCCTATTAACGATCTTGCTCACATGACGAGTTTCGGAACTTTATTTGCCTTTACTATGGTATGTGTAGCAGTTTGGGTACTGAGAATAAAAGAACCAAATTTACAGAGAAACTTTAAAGTACCTGCTTTACCGCTTATTGCGTGTTTAGGTATTGCAATCAATGTTTATCTGATCTTTAACCTGAGCAAAGAAGCACAGATGTACTCTTTCGGATGGCTGGTTATTGGATTCTTTGTTTACTTCCTTTACAGTAAGAAGCATTCAAAACTTCAGAACGGAGGCTATGGAGAAACGTTCAAAGCAGAACAGGAGCCTTTGGAAAAACATGATCTAGATTAAAAAAACATACATTCAAAATCCGCGGAATTTCTGCGGATTTTTTTATTTTTGATATACTATGAAAAAAACATTTTCCCTTTTATTTTCCTGTGCGGGACTATTGGTGTTTTCCCAGCAGATTGTGAGCTTTACTCCTGTTTTGAATGATAAGATAAGCATAAGAGCCATTGAAATAAATGATAACAAGGTCTGGTACAGCGGAACGGGTTCTAAATTCGGATATGTGGATCTTAAAGACTCCAAAAACCAAAAACAGATCGTACTTTCTGATAAAAAGCTTGAATTCCGTACTCTGGGACAGAATAAAGATTCCTTTTATACCATTAATGTCGGAAGTCCCGGCTATTTCTATAAAATTGATAAAAAGGATCTGAAACCGGAGGTAGTTTATACCGATACCGTGAAAACTGCTTTTTATGATGCGCTGCATTTTGTGAATGACCAATTGGCTTACACCTTCAGTGATGCGGATCAGGATAACCTGTTGAAGCTCGCAGTGTATCAAAAAGGAAAATGGAAAATGTTCAGAAGTAATTTAGCATTGAAGAGCGGTGAAGCAGCATTTGCTGCCAGTAATACCAACATTGCTTCTGCCAAGGATTTTCTATGGATCGCGACCGGTGGAAAAGCATCAAGAATTTTGAGGATGAACTTAAAGAATGAAAAATTGGAGGTTTTCGAAACCCCTTTCATTCAGGGAGAGCCTTCTCAGGGCATGTATTCAATAGATTTTTACAATGCAGACTTCGGAATTGCTGTAGGTGGAGATTATACCAAGCAGGACGCCAATATCAACAATATCGCTACAACAAACGACGCCGGAAAAACCTGGCAGATACAGGCATCCGGGAAAAATGCAGGCTATACTACCTGTGTGAAAATCAAACCGGGATCCAAAGGAAAAGAAATCATTTCTGTAGGAGATCAGCATATCAGCTATTCTTCCGATTTCGGAAAAACCTGGAAGAAGATTTCTGAAGAGAAAGGCTTTTTTGTCTGTGAATGGGTAGATGGAAACACCATTGTTTTTGCAGGAAACAGTAAGATTTCAGTCATGAAACTAAAATTTTAGTAGGTAAAAGTATAAGAACTACAGACGAAGAATTTACTTCTGCGTACTGCATCAGTATTGTAAATCTTAGATATAGAATTTATCATTGTTTAAAAAAAATCAGTAACGGCCGTATTTAGACTCATTATAAAATACGGCCTAATATATTTCATGGTTTAAAATTCATTCGTAATGGTTAATTTTGCAGGATGAAATTCCTTTTGGGACCAATTTCATGATCAGATAATATTTTAAATTTTGAAATGAATTCTTTAATAGATAAATATAATATTCCCGGACCGCGTTACACCTCTTATCCTACAGTTCCTTATTGGGACGAAACTACGTTTTCGCCTGAGAAGTGGAAGCAGAGTGTCATCAGGTCCTTTCACGAGAGCAATGCAGCAGAGGGAATTTCTATTTATATTCACCTGCCTTTCTGCGAGGCGCTTTGTACCTTCTGTGCCTGCCACAAACGTATCACAAAACAGCATAGTGTTGAAATTCCTTACCTGGAAAGTGTTTTAAAGGAATGGAAGCTTTATCTTGAGCTTTTCGAAGAAAAACCGAAACTGAAAGAGCTTCACCTGGGAGGAGGAACACCAACGTTCTTTTCGCCCAAAAATTTAAAGATCCTGCTGGAAGGAATATTTGAGAGCGTTGAAATTGCAGAACACCCCGAATTTTCATTCGAAGGGCACCCGAACAATACCACAAGAGATCACCTTCAGACTTTATACGATCTGGGTTTCAGAAGAGTAAGTTTCGGAGTTCAGGACTATGATCCTAAGGTACAGAAAGCAATTAACAGAATTCAGCCTTTCGAAAACGTAAAAAAGGTCACTGAATGGGCAAAAGAAATAGGTTACAACGGAATCAGTCATGATCTTGTTTTCGGACTTCCACACCAAACCTGGGAGGCCATGGAACATACCATCCGGAAAACAATGGAACTGAAGCCGGACAGGCTGGCATTTTATTCCTATGCACACGTCCCGTGGGTAAAAGGAGTAGGCCAGAGAGGTTTTGATGAAAACGACCTTCCGAGCGGTGAAGAAAAGCGACGTTTATACGAAGACGGTAAAAAACTGCTTCAGGATTTAGGATATATTGAGGTTGGAATGGATCATTTCTCCCTTGAACATGATGATTTATACCAGTCTCTGATTCACAAAAAGCTTCACAGAAACTTTATGGGCTATACTTCAAGCAATACACAGCTTATGGTAGGCCTCGGAATGTCTGCCATTTCGGATTCCTGGTATGCTTTTGGGCAGAATGTGAAAACAGTGGAAGAGTATCAGAAAATGGTGGAAGAAGGTCATATTCCTGTCGTGAAAGGCCATATTCTTGATGACGAAGATCTTACGGTAAGAAGACATATCCTGAATCTGATGTGCCAGCTTGAAACTACTTTCAACGATAAAAATTCTTTTCCTGAGCTGGAAAATGCATTGGAAATGCTGGAAGAAATGGAGAAAGACGAATTGGTGGAAATCTATGACCATCAGGTTAAAATCACTGAAAAAGGAAGGGCATTTACAAGAAACGTGGCGATGGTTTTCGATCTCCGGATGATGAGAAACAAACCGGAAACCAGAATTTTCTCTATGACGATCTAAGAAAAATATGAACCGGAAGCTTCTGATTGCTTTTTTGTATGTCTATATGCTGGCTTTCAGTTTCATTAAAACTGTAAGGCTCCCGAATGAATGGTCTGAGGCGCACTGGCTGATGGATTACAGGTTCGGATTCATCAAAAGAGGACTTGCAGGAGAGGTTTTCGGGTTCTTTTTCGAGAAAAGCCTGTTCAATATTCAGGTTCTTTCAGGAACTATACTGTTTCTGCTGTATGCTGCGCTTTTGACAATTTCCCTACGGATGACCTTTCAGAACTACAGTATCCGGAAGGTATTATTTTACGGAATCTTTTTTCTTTCGCAATATATGGTGCTTTCCGCACATTTAATTGGCTATCTGGATCATTTCATTTTTCTGCTGACCATATTGGCGGTATATCTCATTAAAAATAAAAAGATTTTTTTGGCTTCATTGGTGGCTGTATTTTCTGTAGTGATGCATGAAATATCCTTTTTTCTGATGATTCCGGTCTGTCTTTTTGCAGTGGTAGTGTTTGAGAGCTCCGGTAAAAATTTAGTTTTCACATTCGGTTTATTTAGAAAAGCAGGACTTTTTCTTCTGTTTCCTGTGATAGCGACAGTCTCAGTTTCTCTGTATCAGGAGGTGTATGGTAAAGAAAATGATCAGCTTATCCTTCATTATCTGGAAAATACAGGTTTGATAAGTAAAAGGGTTGCCGTGATGATTGCTTCTGCCTATACTGAAAGTTTCGGGACTTATCTTAAAGAGCAGAGTCCTTATTTTATAGAAAGACTGCTTCTGTCTAAAAATACCTTGAAATTTGGACTTCCGATATTGTTTATGATGTACATGACAATCCGGGAATTCAGAAATATCGACAAATTAATTCTTCTGTTTTTGGCAGCGGTTTCGTTGTTCCCCTTGTTGCTTCATGCGGTGGCTTGGGATACTTTCAGGATCTGGGCATTTCCTTTTATGATTCTTTTTCTGGGATTCTGGATTTTAAACAGCCGGTTTGCTGCTGAAGAAGCGTCTCCTTCATTATCCTGGCCTGAAATTCTTTTATTTGGTATTTCGGTTATCCTTGTCGCTGTTTTTCAGAATAATCTTTTTGAAAATGAAATCGAAAGATTGTCCAAAATGGAGAGATGTCTGCTTCTTATTCCTGTGTTTGCGGGAATAGCCTGGTTATATTTGAAAAAAGCCCCAATAAAAAATATTGAGGCTTAAAATATTTATTGAATAATCAGTTTCTGGCTGTACGATTTCTGTTCTCCCGACTTAATGATGAGATAGTAGGCTCCGGGAGAAATTCCTTTAATATCCACACTGCCGTCATTTTCGATTTTTGCCTTTTCTAAAACTATTTTTCCTTCTGTACTGATAAGATCTGCAGTACTTCTTTTATCTTCCAGTCCTTCAATAAAAACTTTTTCAGAGGCAGGATTTGGGTGTACGTTAATGGTAGTCAAACCATTATTGATATCGTCCGTAGCAAGAGTTCCTGTAGTGATTTTAAATATTTTTCCGCTGGTGACTGCGGCTACAAACAGCTCTTTCTGAGAATTCTGCCCGAAAGTGGAAAAATTATTTCCCGCGCTTGCCGGACTCCAGACAATAGAATTGTCAGTATTCAGAATACCGATTTGGGTAGAGCAATAATCTGCGAAGAAATATTTCCCCTGAAATGCGGGATACTGCGTTCCTCTGTAAACATAACCGCCCGTTATGGAGCATCTGCCTCCGGAATGGTTGTAAACCGCTACCGGAAAGGTCATGGTAGAGATAGCAGCACATCCTGTTGTATTATAGGGATTATTGCCTTCATAACAGCGCCATCCGTAATTGATCCCTGCCTGGGTAATAGGCATTTTATTGATCTCTTCAATGGCTCCCTGTCCTACATCCGCAATCAGGACGTTTCCTGTATCCGTATCGAAAGAAAATTTCCAGGCATTTCTGAGCCCGTAAGACCAGATTTCATCTGCTCCGGTCACTAAATTTCCGGCGAAAGGATTTCCGGGTGGGATATTATACGGTCCTGTGGAGTTCACGTCGATTCTCAGCATTTTTCCCAATAGTGAATTGATATTTTGAGAGTTGTTGTTTGGATCTCCGCCGCTGCCCCCATCTCCGGTTACTATCCAGAGATTTCCGTCCGGAGCGAAATGAATGCTTCCGCCATTGTGGTTGTCAAAAGGTTTGGGAATATTCAACAGAATTTTTTCAGTAGCCGGATCTGCAATATCCGGATTGGTTGGGTTTACGGAATACCTTGCCACGATGATATTTCCTGCCGTATTGTTGTAATACACGAAAAAATAGCCGTTGGTTGCATATTGGGGATGAAAAGCAAGCCCCAAAAGGCCGCGTTCTCCGCCATAAAGAACTTTGGAACTGATGTTCATAAAATCGGCGCTGTTGATGGTTCCATTGGGCTGAATAATCTTGATAATTCCGTCCTGTTGAACAACGAAAAGCCTTGTGTCATTGGCGTTCGTGATTTCTACCGGACTGGTAAGCCCGGACGCAAATTCTACTAAATTAATGCTTTGAGCATTAACGATTAAAGAAGAAAAGAGGGAGAAAGTAAAAAGTAGTTTTTTCATAATATTTTGATATTTAGTGTATTGATTAATGAATGAAAATTTTATACCAATCGGAATTTGAAAATTTCATTACGATACATGTAAAAAATTATTAAATCTTAAATAGAAATCAAAACCCCGATATATCTGAAAATAAACTCTTTCTGCTGTTAAAAAATTCATAAAATAACAATAAAATCATTATATTTGCCGACTTAATTTAACGTAGTTATAACAAAATGCAAGGAAAAGGACTTATTACAATTGTTGCTATTGTACTAGGGTTAATTTGCTTAAATGAGCTATTACCAACTTGGTACGCCAGCAAAATTGAAAAGCAGGCGACTGCTGTTGCAGGAGACAATCCGGAAAAGTATCAGAAAGAAATCGCGAGACTTTCTAAAGATACTTTGAACTTAGGATTCACGAAACTTTATTACACTAAAGCCAAAGACAAGGAAATGAAACTTGGTCTTGACCTGAAAGGGGGGATCAACGTTCTTTTGGAAATCAACCAAAGAGACCTGGTGAATGATTTAACCAATTATTCTACCAATCCTGTTCTTATCGAGGCTTTAAACAAGACTGATGAAGTACAGAAGAATTCTACTAAACCTTATATTGATAATTTCTTTGATCAGTTTGAAGCGATCAACAAGGCAAAAGGGACGAACCTGAAGCTTGCAGATCCTGAACTTTTCGGAAATACCAATCTATCGGAAATCAAGTATAATACTTCCGATGATCAGGTAAAAAGTATTATCAAAAGAAGAATTGATCTTTCTGTAGGAACAGCTTTCGAGGTAATCAGAACAAGGATTGATAAGCTTGGAGCTATCCAGCCAAACGTTCAGAGAGTTCCCGGTACCGCAAGGATTTCTGTGGAAATGCCTGGTATGAAAGATATCGACAAGGTGAAGAAAATGCTTCAGACTTCCGCAAAACTTCAGTTCTGGGAAGTACAGCAGGTTCCTGAAATAGCGCCTTATTTCCAGACTTTAGCTACAATGGTTGCTATTAAAGGAGATTCTATGGGAGTTGCGAAGAATACCAACTTCATGAATCTTCTGAACATTGACAAATTAAGATCAAATGGTGTTGCAAGTGTAAAACTTTCAGATACGGCTGCTGTAAACAAAATTTTAAGCAGCAAAGTAGGTCAGTCTTTACGTCCTGCCAACATTAAATATACCCAATTTATGTGGGGTTACAAACCTGAAGCTACAGACAGCGAAAGCTTGGTATTGTATGCCATCAGAGGTAACATCAATCAAAAAGCTCCTGTAGACGGTGCTGTTGAAACGGCTAGCATCAGCTATGATGAACTAAGCAGAGTAGTAGTAGACATGCAAATGGATTCTAAAGGAGCGAAAGAATGGAAAACATTAACCGAGAAAAACGTTGGTAAACCGGTTGCCGTAACATTGGACGGAAGAGTTTATACTGCTCCGAATGTTGTGAATGCTATTCCTAACGGTAGAACTCAGATCTCCGGTAACTTCTCTCAGGAGGAAGCTAAAGAACTGGTAGATGTTTTAGGAGCAGGTAAATTACCGGCAGGAGCAAAAGTGGTTCAGGCTACAGTAGTAGGGCCGTCTCTTGGTCAGGAATCTATTGATGCAGGTCTAATGTCATTCATTATTGCATTCGGTATTATTATCGTTTATATCATTTTCTATTACGGCGGAGCAGGTGTGTATGCTGTAATTGCAATGATTATCAACTTATTCTATATTTTTGGGATCATGGATTCGGGAGACTTTACGCTTACGCTTCCGGGGATCGCAGGTATTGTTCTAACGATGGCAGTTGCGGTGGATACCAACGTTATCATTTATGAAAGAACCAAAGAAGAACTATTCCTCGGAAAAAGTATTCTTGAGGCTTACAAAGATGGTTTCAAACACGCATTAAATGCTATTATTGACGGTCACACGACTACCTTCTTAACAGCTGTTGTATTGTTCTTCTTCGGAACAGGGCCTATCAAAGGTTTTGCATTAACGCTGATGATTGGTATTGCGATGACATTGTTCACATCTGTATTACTTTCGAGAGTAATGATTTTCTCTAGATTGAATAAAGGAAAAGGACTTTCTGTTTGGACTCCATTAACGAAAAATCTTTTCAGAAATACATGGATTGATTTTATCGGGAAAAGAAAATATGCATACATTATTTCTGCAGTACTTACGGTAGTTTGTATCATTTCAATTGCGACTCACGGTTTCAAATATGGTATCGACTTCACAGGAGGTAGAAACTATGTGATCAGATTTGATAAAGATGTAAAGGCAGAGCAGGTTGAAGAAAAATTAGTAGCTTTATTTAAAACGGAAGACGGTAAAAACTCTTCTGTAGAAGCTAAAACTTTTGGAAACGACAAGCAGCTGAAAATTTCTACAGATTACCTTATCGAAGACGAATCATTAAAAGCTGACCAGATCATTGAACAAAAATTATTCGAAGGTCTAAAAGCTGAATTACCGAAAGGAATTACTTTAAAAGATTTCAAATCTGCAGATAAAGACCATGCAGGAATTGTTTCTTCGGAAAAAGTAGGTCCTTCTGTAGCAGACGATATTAAGATTCACGGTATTTATGCAGTATTAGCTGCTCTGGGAATGATTTTCGTTTATATCTTGATAAGATTTAGAAAATGGCAGTTCTCACTTGGTGCGGTAGCGGCGCTATTCCACGATGCGGTAATTATCCTTGGAGCTTATTCACTGCTTCATAAGTATATGCCGTTCAACATGGAGATCAACCAGGATTTCATTGCGGCGATCCTTACCGTATTAGGATATTCAATCAACGATACCGTTATCATCTTCGATAGAATCAGAGAGTATCTAAGAGAGAAGAAAGCTTTAACATTAGCAGGTTTATTTGATGACTCTATCTCAAGTACATTGGGTAGAACATTCAACACCTCATTTACTACAATCCTTGTGATTCTGGCCATCTTTATTTTCGGTGGAGATAACCTGAGAGGATTTATGTTTGCGATGTTAATAGGTATTGGGTTCGGTACTTATTCATCTATCTTTGTTGCATCTGCAATTGCTTACGATTTCCTTAAAAAAGGGAAAGAAGAAGAGGTACATGGTAAATCAACATCCAATAAAGAGGTATTGGCTTCAAAATAATATCAACTACGATAAATAAGTAAAGACCGTTTCGAAAGAGACGGTCTTTTTTTGCATATCTGTTGTTTGAGAGGTTTAGAGTAAATGAAGCAAGGAAATGGTGGCTTCGAGAGCCTCAGCCACCATTACTAATACCCAAAGTCTGAAATCTGATGCCTAAGAACCAAAACTTCTCTCCAAACCCATAATTTAACACTACCATATTCCAGATTTGATTAATTTTGCAGCACTATGGAAAACTCAAGGAAAAAAGCAGCTATCGGCTTTATATTTATTACCTTACTGATTGATATTACCGGATGGGGAATTATTATCCCTGTTGTTCCCAAACTTATTGAGGAGCTTATTCATGCAGACATAAGCGAAGCCGCCAAATATGGTGGCTGGTTGGGCTTTGCTTACGCTTTTACTCAGTTTATATTTTCTCCGGTAGTGGGAAACCTCAGTGATAAATACGGAAGAAGACCAATTATTCTGATTTCCCTTTTTGGATTTGCCATAGATTATATTTTCCTGGCTCTGGCACCTACCATCTGGTGGCTTTTCCTGGGAAGAGTGATTGCCGGAATTACAGGAGCCAGCGTTACGACGGCCAGTGCTTATATCGCTGATATTTCTACAGATGAAGACAGAGCTAAAAACTTCGGCCTTATTGGAGCTGCATTTGGGCTGGGCTTTATTATAGGACCTGTTTTGGGAGGCGTTTTGGGGCATTATGGAGCAAGAGTTCCTTTTTATGCAGCGGCAGGTCTGTGTCTCCTGAATTTCCTTTACGGATACTTTGTTCTTCCTGAAAGTTTAGATAAAGATAAAAGAAGACCCTTCGACTGGAAGCGCGCCAACCCTGTCGGTTCATTTAAATTTTTAGGGAAGCATCCTGAGATTTCGGGACTTATCTTTGCCTTGATTTTAATTTATATTGCAGGCCATGCCGTACAAAGTAACTGGAGCTTTTTTACCATGTTTAAATTCAACTGGACGGAAAGAATGGTTGGAATTTCATTAGGGGTAGTCGGTCTTTTGGTAGGCTTGGTTCAGGGAGTTCTCATACGATGGACCACTCCGAAGCTGGGAGAAGAGAAGAGTATTTATTACGGGTTGGCTTTATACGCTATAGGAATGCTTCTGTTTGCATTTGCAACGGAAGGTTGGATGATGTTTGCTTTTCTGGTTCCTTATTGTCTTGGAGGAATCTGTGGACCTGCACTTCAGTCCGTCATCACCAAAAGTGTTCCGTCTAACGAACAGGGAGAGCTTCAGGGAGCGCTCACCAGTCTGATGAGTGCCACTTCCATCATAGGCCCGCCACTAATGACCAATCTGTTCTACTTCTTTACCCATGATGAAGCCCCGTTTGAATTCTCCGGAGCCCCATTCTTCCTGGCATTTATTTTAATGGCAATAAGTGTGGTCATGACGTATTACGCATTTAAGAAAAAGGATAAAAAACTGATTAAAAAGTTATAGAAGGAAGGAGTTAAAAGATTGAAATTATTGTAGATGAAACAGATCTTATGAGCCGGGTCCCTCAATATAAACCAGATGAATTTAAACCCATTTCGGATATAGATTGGGGTGAAAGAAAGGTCTTGAAAAAAGATCTGAATGAGTTTTTTATAGATCCCCTTCAGGTATTGAAAGAAGGTAAAACACCTTCCCATCCTCATCGGAAGACAGTGAATGATTTTATTTTCATCCGGAAGGGGAGTATCAGAAAAATGGTGTGTTCAAGCTTATTCGGGATAGAAGAAGGAATGATCATCGTTCTTCCTCCTTATAAAATCCGTACAATCATTCACAATACCCCCAATGTAGAAGGCTTTTACTGCCACTTTTCCAATGATTTTATAGCGGATGGCCCTGGGCTTAAATATTTACAGGATATACTGAACCATGCGGATCTTATTTACAATCCGACCCTTTTTCCGGATGAGGAGCATCGTGAAAGAATCTACCTTATTCTTCAGCAAATGCAGGAAATTTACAAAAACGATCAGGATCTTGAACTTATCCGTCTGTATCTTTTCACTTTACTCGGGGAGATCCGGCATTTTATAGAAAAGCTTCCGCAACGAGACCTTTCCGCTAATGAAACACTGGTATTTCGTTTTCGCAAGTTGATTACCACTCAGATCCAGAATCTACACTCGGTAAAAGACTATGCTGATCTGCTCAACGTTTCACCCAATCACCTGAATAAATCCATTAAAAAGACCACAGGAAAAACCGCTTCTGAAATTATCAATGAATCTTTGCTGATGGAAGCAAAAGCCTTGCTTTCCCAGCCTCATCTTTCGGTTTCGGAAATTGCCTTTTCGCTGGGTGTGGAAGATGTCTCTTATTTTTCACGGTTTTTCAGAAAACATAGTGGAATAAGCCCTTCTGATTACCGTAAAGGGATTGATTTGTCCTAATAATAGATTTGTCTGTTCTAACCTTATTGTATTGTATTTCAGAATTTTGAAATTATAATTGATGACGGTTAAAATATGAAAAAAACGATCTTTTTTACAGCATTGTTGGTTCCTGTGCTGTTGAGTGCCCAGAATAATGACCAAAAACCCAACCCGCCTGTTTTTTTTGAAGCTTTAGCAGGAAACAACGGATTCGCTTCTCAAATGACTGTAAATAAAAGGTTTGAAGGAAGTAAAAGACTGGGCTTTTTCAGTGTAGCAAATATCTCCTCAAAATGGTCCGAAGACAATTCCAAAGATGCCATGATTCAGGCGAACCTTACCTTTGAGATTATTAAAAATTTCCGGCTTATCGGAGGTTCACATTATACCCCGGTAACAGGGCTCAGACCCACTGCAGGAGTGCTGTATTCTTTGAATTTTTATGACTTTTTACTGATTGTAAATCCCAGATTTATCGGCTTTTCCCAAAGCAGTATTGCCGAAGGTCTTGTTTTGATGGAATACAAACCTAAGATCAGTGAGAAATGGAGTATCTATTCAAGAGTTCAGGGACTGTACTCGGAAACCCTGCAGGATGGGATGCATGCCCGTAGCTATCTTATGCTTAGAATGGGGCTGACTTATAAAACCATCACTTTTGGTGCCGGCGCGAACTTTGACCGTTACGGACCATTTAAAGAAAGCAAGGAAAATTATGGAGTGTTTGCTGCGACCACATTATTCAATTAAAAATATATTATTCTTACTTTATAGAATCATTTAATTCTAAAGCTATTTTCAATGAAAAGCAGGTGATATCTGTTTCTCCAATAAAGAAATTGAAGCAAATTAAGGTAAGATCCGGCAATGAAAATTACAGCGATTCATTACAGAATGAAATGGAAGAGAGCCAGAAGACAGGCAGCAATCCAGTAGAAGATAGAAATTAGAGGATGAATCATATAATAGAAATAATAAGGATTAATAATGAGGATAAACAGAATAGGGAAGCCCTTAAAGCTTCCCCATCTTTTATTGAAAGTATAATAATGTGTTTAAAATTTTTAAGGATAAAGAGATTTGGTACCGTTGCTTACGATATTGCTTCCCAATCCTGAAAAAGATACGGTGAAATTGCTTGAATTAAAGCTTAAAGAACCTGTTGGAGTACAAAGACCAAGTGCATATCGGCACTGTCCGTAAGCTCCTGTTCTTTTTAGAACTTTACTCTCGCTTTTCGCTTTTCCGAGGCTGATATTTCCCCAGTCACTTACATCCACGTTAGAAACAGTAGATCCTGTATAGTAAATAGTGATCTGATACCCGATTTCTCCTCTCTTAGAACCCCATAGCCAGTTCGCTGTCCACCATTCCTTAAACCATTTTGAAGCTACCTTAGCCTGTGCATCAGTAGGAGAAACTTCTGTGTTTCCTCTTGCGTCCATCATAACAAGTCCTGCAAATACATTGTCCCAGATAATTCCTGAATCGTTATAAAAACAAAGTGATGTAAACTGTTCTCCTTTGTAATTCCATGAAATTTCAAGAACATCGGTTCCGGTTTTGATCTGTTCAGCAGCAGCTTCTTTAAGCCCCTTTTGAGCCTCAGCCAGTTGGTCTCCTGAAAATAATCCACCGATTTTACCCACTTTTACAGTTTCCGGAGCAAGAATATTTCCTTCTGCCGTAAATTGCTCTCTATTTGAAACTAATTCCTGGGAAATTTCAAGACCTTTTTGAGTTGAAAGTTTCCCTAAAACATTCATTCCTGTAATCTGAAGATCATTGTTCAGATACTTTTCCAGATTCTTTTTAGAATCATTGATCTGAAGCTGAACATTTTCAGGAACAGTTTTCGATCCCGGAGTGATTTCCTTTTTCAAATCTGCAGAGGATACTTTGGCAGAAGCAGTTTCCTGCACCATGTTGCTGCTCTCATCCTGGCAGGCACTAAGCGTTAATACCGATATGACGGCAAAAAGCTTAAAAGTAGTAACAAGTTTTTTCATAGTAAATAGATATTGTTTTTTGTGTGTCCTAAATATACTTAAATTTATAATAACTCCCGATTATTTGAATTAAATTTTTGTTAACTGAAAGTTGTGGGGAGGTTAAGGGGGAATCAAGAATCAAGATAACAGATGTCAGATTTCAGATACTGATCGTCAGCTTGATAACTTGGGTGAATTGTGAATGATAAGAGTGGGAAATTAAGGTATAAGATATAAGATGTTAGGGATGGTGGCTTCGAGGACCTCAGCCACCAGATGGCAGCCTTTTGTAATGTAATATACCAGGTATTAGATGTTATACAGTAGTAGTGGTGGCTGAGGCCCTCGAAGCCACCACACCCCTGCTTTTCATCACCCAAGATCCAATATAATCATCCTAAGCTTCATCTATTTTAATCCCCTCAAACCCTCAAACTCTCCCCCCCGAAACCCGCACCTCATCTCCAAAATCTTAAAATTTGTTTAAAATTTTAGTTTACGGTAAAATAACTGTCTAAACTTTCGTAATTTTACCCCATGGAATTAAGCATTGGAGAAATGGCACTCATCGCGGTAGCGATTGTCGTATTGTTCGGTCCGGATAAACTTCCTCAGATAGCGCGTGACTTAGGGGCAGGCGTTAGAAAAATGCGTGGTGCAGTGGAAGATATTAAAACTGAGATCATGAAAGAAACCGACAACCCGGTTTCTGAGATCAAACGTGAGATTGAGAAGGTGAAAGATGCTGCAAAAGATTTCAATCCCATGAAGGATATTGAAAAAGATATCATAAAGGAACCTTTAGCCAATAATGAACCTCCAAAACTAAAGCCTGCCGATGATGATACCTACGAAGGGCCGGTAAGCAGATAATTTATGGAGGAGATAATTCAGGAAGACAAGAAGGTTTTTCTATACCTTAATAATTTGGGCGATACTTCCTTCGACCAGTTTTGGATGCTGATTTCCAGTACCTGGATCTGGGTACCGCTTTACATTATATTTCTTTATTTTTTATACAAAAATTTCAAACTAAAATCTTTAGTTTTTATCCTTATATTTATTGCACTGGGAGCTACCGTTTCAGATCAGCTGGCGAGTGTTTTCAAATTTGGAGTGGCCAGACTGAGACCTTGTCATGATCCCAGCCTGGAGCATTACATGAGGATCGTGAAGTGCGGCGGGCAGTATGGGTTTTATTCTGCTCATGCGTCCAATACTTTCTTTCTGGCATCCTATTTAAGTATTTTATTAAAAAAGAAGCTCAATTGGTTTCCATATGCTATATTTGTGTGGGCTATAGTAGTTTCTTATAGCCGGATATATTTAGGAGTGCATTTCCCGATAGATATTTTGGTGGGGGCGTTTGTTGGATCTTTATTGGGAGTGGTATTTGGATTACTCGCCAAAAAAGTCATCAACAAGCAAACGATAACCTCATGAAAAAATTTTTATTACTCACAGCATTAACATGCTCCTCATTCAGTCTTTACGCACAGGATAAGAAAACAGCCGAAGAATGTTTTAAAAAAGCAGACTATAAATGTGCTGAAGAACAATACGCCAAACTTGCGGAAAAAGAGCAGATCCAGAAATTCCAATCCGAATATTATAATAATCTGGGAACTGCCCAAAGACGGCTTGGAAAGACTGCATTGGCTTTGAAATCTTACGAAAATGCTTTGAAAGCCAATCCTTTGTCTGCCCCGGTATATGCCAATCTTGCATCTTTAAACAGCCAGAAAGGAAATAAAGCCAAAGCTCTTGAATATATTTCCAAAGGCCTTAGCATTGATGTAGAGAATCCGGAATTTTACCTTACCCGTTCAAAAATCTATGACAGTCAGGGGAAACAAGATCTCGCACTGAATGATCTCAAACAGATCCTGACCTTTGCTCCCGATAATATTTACGCCAAAACAGGATTGGCCAATTTGAAGAAAAACAGCGGTGATCTGGACGGAGCTTTAAAAGACTACAATCAGCTTATTTCCGAAAAACCGGAATCTCTTCTTTATAACGGAAGAGCAGATGTGTATGTCAAAATGAAAAAGACCAAAGAAGCCCTTACCGACGTCAATAAAGCGATTTCCATAGATCCGAAATTTGCCCAGTCTTATGTGACTAAAGCATTGGTTTTATTCGATACGGCAAAACCGAAGGAAGCCTGTGAAAATCTCGACAGAGCGGTGAACTTGGGCTATGAAAAAGCAATTCTGGCCAATTATTACACTAAATGTACAGTGAAAAAGTAGTTGTACTTCAAGACAAACCTTTTCCTGTCAAAATCAATAAAGAAAGAGAGATAGATGTTGAATATTGTTCTTGTAGAACCTGAAATACCTAATAATACAGGGAATATCGGCCGATTGTGTGTAGGCACGGAAAGCAGACTGCACCTGGTTCATCCGTTTGGATTTGTTATTAATGATAAAAACCTGAAACGCTCCGGCCTGGATTATTGGGTACATCTTGACGTTACCGAATATGCAAATGTAGAAGAATGGATACAAAATATTCCCGATCCGTCACGGGTTTTCCTGATGAGTTCACATGCTGAAAAATCTTATCTTGAGAATGATTTCCAGGACGGCGACTGGCTGGTTTTTGGTAAGGAAAGCGTTGGTCTGAGTAAAGATATACTGGATCGTTTCGAAAACCACTTAACTATTCCTATGTCAAAGCTGATCCGGAGTTTTAATATTGCCAATTCTGTGGCTTTTGTAGTGGGTGAAGCCAAAAGACAGATCTCATTAAAGGTTTAGTCGTTGTGATAAGGTTTTCCCTGTAGAATCTGATCGGCACGGTAAAGCTGTTCCACGATAAAAAGACGGATCATCTGATGGGTGAATGTCATTTTAGACAGAGACATCTTTTCATTCGCACGCGTGTAGATTTCTTCGGAAAAACCGTAAGCTCCTCCAATCAGGATATGAATTTTCTTCACTGACGAATTCATCCAGGCATCAATTTTTTGAGAAAATTCACGGCTGGTAAATTGTTTTCCCTTTTCATCAAGAATCACAACCAGATCATTTTTGTCGATATGGCTCAGAAACAGCTTAGATTCCTCTTTCTTCAGAAGTTCCGGAGAAAGATTTTTGGCATTTTTTACATCAGGAATTTCTGTGATGTCAAAGTTCCAGTGCTTGGGAAGTCTTGTCAGATAATAGTTGATCAGGGAGGTAATTTCCCTGTCGTCTGTTTTTCCGATACAAAGTAAGCTGATTCGCATGTATAGAGGGTTTCAAAACGCAAAGATACCATTTTTTATACTGAAAAATAGAGTAGGAAAGACGAACCCAAGATGGGAACATAAAAAGAGAAATACATGATATTTTGATCATTTTTAATGTTTTCATCATTTCACTTTTAAATCTTTCTGTTTTGTGTCTTTTTCTGTCCGTGATTAAAAGGAGAAATATAGATCTGTTAACTATTTGTTATTTTTTACATCATCCGGGATGGGAGTAAGGATAGGGAAAATGTTTATATTTGTATAAAGACTTATTTAAAACAGCAAAAAATTCACTGTTTACAGGGCTGAACAGAGTTGTTTTTAAGTGAAATACACCAAATAGATGAGTATAAAAGTTCCCAGATTTATCATAAAGATTCAAGAGTTTTTTGACGGTATCCATATTCCTGTTTTGGGAATATCGCTCTGGCAGATGTTTCAGATCTATATTTCCGGGATTTTCAAAGGGAATATCGGACGAAAAGCGGCCGCCATTTCGTGGAGCTTTACCATCAGTTTATTTCCTTTTCTTCTGTTTTTGCTTTCTGTGCTGCCTTATATGCCCCATTATGACAAGCTTCAGTTCTATATTTTTGAAGTTCTGATGCACAATGTGTTCCCTTCTAATATGGAAGGTGATGTGAGAGGCTATATAGAAACCAATATCATCCCCAATATGAAGGGAATCAGTAATCTTACCATTGTATTGGCATTGGTATTTGCCACCAACGGAACATTTTCTTTGATTAATGGATTTAACGAAAATTCAGACGAAAAACTTACGGACGTAAAGGAATTCATTCTCTCCTTTTTTATCACCATAGGCTTTATCACCATCGTTTTTCTGGCGCTTTTCGGCGTATATTACGTGGAAGTTGTTATGAAGCTTTTTACACCGGCTTATGATATTTCGTGGCTGGTGAACAACCTTTCGAAGATCATCGGGTTTGTATCTTTTCCACTTTTCTATTTTATTCTTCTGACTCTTTTTTACTGGCTGGGGACTGTGAAAATCGCAAGGTTCAGGCAGGCTGTTCCCGGAGCTATTTTAACAACGGTTCTGTTTGTTCTGACTACTTTTATCTTCGCTATTTATGTGAAAGATATTGCCCGGTATAACGTTCTTTACGGCTCCATCGGAAGTATGATTCTGCTAATGGTTTGGGTGAACGTTAATGTATACCTTCTGCTGTTTGGAAACGAGCTGAATATGGCATTGAGAAAACTCAGAATAGAGAAACTGTTGTCCGATGAACTTCAAAAAGAGGCCGTTAACTATCATGCAGACGTTACAGAACCGAATCTGGAAAGCGATGAAGAGCACAGAAGAAAGCTGGAAGAAAAAAAGAAAGATTAATTTTCCTCAGCATTCATGTCTTGCTTTGAACTCACGCTCAGTATGACAAAACCTAAAACGGCTGCTAAAAACGAAGCAATAAGAATAGCAAATTTAGCCTCATCCTGAATAGCAATATCATCCTTGAACGAAAGCAGAGCAATAAAAATAGACATCGTAAATCCTATTCCCGCCAGCAAACCTACTCCCACCATCTGAAGCCAGTTACTGTTTTGCGGCAGAGAGCTGAGTTTCAGTTTTATGGCAATAAGAGAAAACAGGTTGATCCCGACAAGCTTTCCTAATACCAGTCCGCAGATAATTCCCAACCCTAAAGTACTGGTTACTCCGGCCACCATTTCACTGGTAAATGCAATATTGGTATTCGTTAAAGCAAATATCGGCATAATCAGAAAACTCACCGGAAAATGAAGCTGATGCTCCAGTTTTTCAAGAGGAGAAATTTCTACATTTGAGGCATTGGTAGGAATGGAGAAGGCCAGTAAAACACCTGCTATCGTAGCATGAATTCCTGAATGATGCAGGAAATACCATAAAAATAACCCGGGAATAATATAGAAAATAAGACGGGTAACCTTTAAAAAATTCAGTAAAAACAACAAGGCAGCCGTCCCGAAAGACAACAATAGATAAGTCCAGTGAATTTGTTCCGTATAAAAAATAGCAATCACCAGAATAGCTCCAAGGTCATCTACAATAGCGAGTGCTGCCAGAAATATTTTGATTGAATTGGGGATTCTTTTTCCCAGCATTGAAATAATGGCCAGTGAGAAAGCAATATCCGTAGCCATAGGAATTCCCCAGCCGCTGCTGTATTCCGTTCCGGAGTTGAAAAAGGTATAAATGATGGCAGGAACCAGCATTCCTCCGACAGCTGCAAAAATAGGCAGTGATGCATTTTTAAAAGAAGACAGTTCGCCTTCCACCATTTCACGCTTGATTTCAAGCCCGACCAGAAGGAAGAAAACGGCCATCAGCCCGTCATTGATCCAAATGCTGACAGGATAAGTAAGGTGGAATAAATGAATTCCGACTTCCTGATCTAAAAAGTGCTGAAAACCTTCTCCGGCAGACGAATTAGCGATTAATAATGAAATCAGCACACAAAAAATAAGTATAATTCCTGATGACTGATTGCTTTTGAAAAATTTTTTAAAGTATAAAGATAAATTCATGCCTATGATTGTAATCGTCTCACTCTTGAGACGCCGTCAATATTTTTAAGTTTTTTAAATGTTTCTTCCAGTTGCCCTTTGTTCTTAACTTCAAGATTGATGTTACCCATAAATACACCGTTGTTGGATTCTATGGACATACTTTTCATATCCATTCCCATACTTCCGCTGATGACGGTGGTGATATCATTGATCATTCCCATTCTGTCCAGACCTTCAATCTCGATCTTCACTCTGTTCTTAAAGCTTTCTGCATTCACCCATTTGGCCGGAATCACACGGTAGTCGTACTGAGCTCTCAGATTGATGGCGTTAGGGCAGTTGTCACTATGGACTTTGATACCGTCTGAAATGGTAATAAATCCGAAAATTTTATCACCGGGAATTACGGTACAGCATTTAGCATAGCTGTAATTCAGCTTTTCTTCGTCTTTCCCGAAGACAATCATATCTAGATTTTGCTCTTTCGGTTCCTCAAAATGAACATTCTTCGAAGGCGATTTTCTGAATCTGGAAAGTAAATTGTTGAATACGTTTTTACTTTCAATATATTTCCTTAAACTGCTTACATCCAGTTCGTTGCTCTGGAATTTAAGAAACAGCTCCTGAGACGTTTTTAAATTGAAGAACTTCTGAAGCTTATTGATTTCTTCATCATTGAAGTTGATCTTCGCATGGCGCAGCTTTCTCTGAAGAATTTCTTTGCCGTCTTCCACCAGTTGGTTTTTCTGGGAATTCAGGTAGCTTTTGATCTTGGATTTTGCTTTGGAAGTGACTACAAATTCCAGCCAGTCCGACTTGGGTTTCTGGTTTTGTGAAGACAGAATATCTATCTGGTCACCGTTTTGAAGAACATAAGAAATAGGAACCAGTTTTCCATTAATCTTAGCTCCAAGACATTTCATTCCAAGATCTGAGTGAACGGCAAAAGCAAAATCCAGGGCTGTAGCATTGGTAGGAAGAATCTTGATTTCCCCTTTCGGAGTAAATACAAATACTTCCTTAGCATATAAATTGAGTTTGATGTTATCCAAAAGCTCTGAAGTAGAAAGATCCTGCTGCTGTTCAAGAACTTCGCGGATCTCGGTGACCCACTTTTCAAAATTCCGGTCATCGGAACTCTGTTTGTAGCCTTCCTTATATTTGTAATGGGCAGCAACCCCTTTTTCTGCAATCTCATTCATTCTCTCCGAACGGATCTGTACTTCAATCCATTTTTTATCCGGTCCCAAAACGGTTAAATGGAGACTTTCGTATCCTGTGGAACGGGGCTGCGTAATCCAGTCTCTCATTCTTGAAGGATTACTGTGATACACATCCGTTACGATAGAATAGATTTTCCAGGCAAGAAATTTTTCGTTTTTTGCATCTGATTTGTAAATGATTCGTATCGCGTAATTGTCGAAGACCTCCTCAAAAGGAACACCCTGCTTCAGCATTTTTCTGTAAATAGAAGAAATGGCTTTTGCGCGGCCTTTGATATTGAAATTTAAACCTTCTTCTTTTAATCTCTCCGAAACCTCAGTTTTAAACTCCTCAATATATCTTTCACGGTTTTCTTTGGCAGATTCCAACTTCTCCGTGATCTCATTGTAAACTTCCGGATTGTTGTATTTTAAAGAAAGATCTTCAAGTTCAGATTTGATGTTGTACAAACCCAGACGGTGTGCCATAGGAGCGTAAATATAAACCGTTTCCGAAGCAATTTTTTTCTGTTTGTCCGGAGCCATGCTTTCCAGCGTTCGCATATTGTGAAGACGGTCTGCAATTTTGATCAGGATTACCCTGAAATCTTCAGATAAAGTCAGCAGCAGTTTTCTGTAGTTCTCAGACTGTACAGAAATATTCTGATGATTCATGATGGAGATCTTGGTGAGCCCGTTCACAATACTGGCGATTTTTTCGCCAAATATTTTTTTCAGATCCTCATATGTATAATCCGAATCCTCTACCACATCATGCAGCAGGGCACAGGCAATAGAAGTAGCTCCCAAACCTATTTCGGTAGCCACAATTTTAGCAACGGCAATGGGGTGGTAAATATAAGGTTCACCGGATTTTCTCCTTTGATCCTTATGGGCATCCAATGCAATATCAAATGCCTTCCGGATGAGCTTGTTATTTTCCTCGTCCAGAGTTCTGTATGTATTCGAAATCAGATCTTTATATCGGGCTAAGATCTCTTTATTTTCCTGTTCTAAATCGTAACTCATTTGTGCTAATGCCTATATTTAAACGAAAATACGAAATTTTTTAAACTTTTCACATATAAAAATCCGCAGAACGCTCTGCGGATTTCCGGTTATTAGATTTTATTTTTTGTCAGAATTTCACTTCTGAATCTATGCCACTGCTTGATGCCTTTATTTTCACATCGGGGCTGTTATGGATTTCGGCTCTGTTTCGGGCGTCGATAAATCTTTTGATATGATCATAATTGGCCTGCCCAATACCCATGTTCTCGAATAAATAGGTTTTCAATACTGAATTTTGGCTGAAAATATTCCGGACGCCGTCAGTTTGGTTATTATCTTTTACCGCAACACTCGCAAGGTACTGGGAAGTATCAGAGTCGTTATTGAGATATACTATGTAATCTGAAGTTTCAAATCCTGAATTCTCCAGATCGGCTTCAAGCTTTTTGTAATCGCTGTGATGTGCAAATAATCCAGCTAATATATTTGACATAAGCAATAGTTTTAAAATTGTACTTAAAGATAATAAATATTTTTTAATATTATTAGGTTAATTTTAATAAAATTTAATATTTATTATTTCATCTATAATATAATGTTAAAATGTTTAGGAATGTCTATTGAACGCGTGTTTGAAATTAATAATATTTAAATAAAGCCTGTTTTCCTTAATCATTCATATACTCAAGCTCTGTCCAGCCAAACTGATACAGATAAAGAAGGATCTGGTCGTAAAAATTCATGGTCCGTAAGCCGCCGTTTTTACCATAATTCCAGATTTCTTTATTTTGATCAGCATCATAATTAATATCCAGAAAGTAATTGCCGATATTTTTGATGGGAGTATTGTCTGAGTTATCGATATGGGTAAAATCCATAGTATTCAAAAGCATCTGAAGCTGATCTTCGTCTTCTTGTGATATTTTCTTAAAATAGGTCTTTCCGGCATCCAGATTATTAAGCCAGGTGTCATCGAGATACATTTTTTTCTCCTTAAAATCCAATGTCATGACGAATTTTCCTTCAAGTTCTATTCTTACATTGTTAATTTTATGTTTTTCCGGCGCTTTTATATATTCCGTTGCAACATCATTTTTAATCGTTAAAACATCGGTGGTATAGAAATTCACCAAATCATAATTTCTGGATGGATCGTATTTTACTTTTATAACGTGAATAGATTTTCCATCCGGAGAAAGTTTTATAGCAATAGGGTCTTCATTCAGATCCTTGTAAGGATTAAATATTTTGTATTTGCCTGTTTTCTGACTAAGAGCGATAGCAATATTTCCCAGATTATTACATAGGTTGAGAGGAAAAGCACTGATGGCAATATCTTTTCCCTTGTGCTCTTCTTTTTCTTTAATATTGATAACATAATCATCTTTACCATCATGATTCAGATCTGACACATAAAAAGGCAGGATATTTTCCTTTTTTATTTTTTCTTTAAAGGCAGGATTCTCTGAAAAATGCATTTTTGGAGGTAAACTGTCATTGATGGTGAAGTTTTGATAACAGGGATGAGCTTCGAAAATTGTTGAAATTTTTTTTTCGTTTTCTCTCTCTTTACTGCAGGAAGATAGCATGGCTATAATGGCTATTGACAGGAAATGTTTCATGGTTTTCAAAAATAATACTTTTAATCAGTTCTTTTACTTTTTTCTAGAATTTTAAGATTAAATAAAATGTTTTACACCTGTTTAAAATAGCTCAAATGTGTTTTTTATTGCTTTTAAAAATAATAAATGCGCAGAAAACCTCTGCGCATTTATTTTATAGTTTCTAAATCAATTTACTTAACTGATTCTTTCGTTTTTAATTTCCTCAACAATTTCAGGATTTAATAAAGTGGAAATATCTCCGAAGTTGCTGAAATCTCCTTCCGCAATTTTTCTGAGGATTCTACGCATAATTTTCCCGGAACGTGTTTTTGGAAGCCCGGAAACAAACTGAATCTTGTCCAGCTTGGCAATAGGTCCTATCTGATCTGAAATCAGCTGATTGATCTCTTTTTTAAGGTTTTCTTTATCACGGCCCTCTCCGGTTTCTTTCAGGATCACAAAGCCGTATAGGGCGTTTCCTTTGATGTCGTGCGGATAACCTACAATGGCAGATTCCGCCACAGCCGGATGTTCATTGATACTGTCTTCAATAGGAGCGGTTCCTAAATTATGCCCCGAAACAATAATAACATCGTCTACACGGCCGGTAATTCTGTAATAACCTACCTCATCTCTCAGTGCACCGTCGCCCGTGAAATACTTTCCCGGAAATGCTGAGAAATATGTTTCCTTATATCGCTGATGGTCTCCCCAGATTGTTCTTGCGATTCCAGGCCATGGAAAACGGATGCAGAGATTTCCGGTCACCTGGTTTCCGGTAATTTCATTGCGTTTATCATCCATCAAAACAGGTTGGATTCCCGGAAGAGGAAGGGTAGCATAGGTCGGTTTGGTTGGAGTTACAAAAGGAAGAGGGGAAATCATAATTCCTCCTGTTTCTGTCTGCCACCAGGTATCAACAACCGGACACTTCTTCTTTCCAACATGATCATTGAACCAGTGCCATGCCTCTTCGTTGATGGGTTCTCCTACGGATCCGATAACTTTTAATGTGCTGAGATCATGCTTATCTACCCATTCTGTGCTTTCTTTAGCCAATGAACGGATAGCGGTAGGAGCCGTATAAAACTGAGTAATTTTATGTTTTTCAATCACTTCCCAGAAACGGTCCGGTTCAGGATAGGTAGGAACTCCTTCGAAAATAACGGTAGTGGCGCCGTTAAGCAGCGGTCCGTATAAAATGTACGAATGCCCGGTAATCCATCCGATATCTGCCGTACACCAATAGATATCATTTTCTTTATAGTTAAAGACATTTTTAAACGTATAAGCCGTGTACACCATATATCCGGCACACGTATGAAGCATTCCTTTCGGTTTTCCGGTAGATCCTGAAGTATACAGGATGAAAAGTGGGTCTTCGGCATCCATAATCACGGTAACGAAGTCAGCGGAGGCTTTTTCATACAGATCAGCCATCCAGTAATCCCTGCCTTCCTTCATTTTGATCTCGTTGTGTGTTCTTTTCACAACCAGTACAGATTCTACGCTGGGTGTCTTTTCCAGAGCTTCATCAACAATGCTTTTCAGGTCCAGAACCTTATTTCCTCTGTAGCTGCCGTCTGAAGTGATGATCATTTTAGCATGACAGTCATTCACTCTTGAAGCTACAGCAGAAGCGGAAAATCCGGCAAAAATCACAGAGTGTACGGCTCCTAATTTTGCGCAGGCAAGCATGGTGATGGCCAGTTCCGGGATCATAGGGAGGTAAATGCATACTCTGTCTCCTTTTTCGATGCCCATTTCGCGGAGAACATTGGCTGTTTTATTCACGCGGGTGTACAGATCGTTGTAGGAAATATGCTGTGCTTCTTCTTTAGGGTCGTTGGGTTCCCAGATAATCGCGGTTTTCTCGCCTCTTACGGCAAGATGCCTGTCGATACAGTTTTTAGTGATATTTAATTTAGCGTTTTTAAACCAGGTAATTTTAGCTTCATTCATATCATACTTAACCACCTTGCTCCATCTTTGGTACCACACAAAATTTTGATCAGCTATTTTATCCCAGAATTTTTTAGGGTTTTTAATAGACTTTTTATACTCTTCAAAATAGTGTGGCAGATCTTCAATTAAGTAATTTCTCATATCCCTTCGTTTTTTGAAATTTGAATTTTTATTAGTATTAAATATATGTTTAATTTATGGCTTAGGCCCTATATTCATTGATTTTTTCCTGAATTTCTTCAATGATTTTTTCATCATCTATCGTGGATGGAATCTGGAAATCTTTACCATCCAGTAATGTCCTGATCAGTTTCCTCAGAATCTTTCCGGAACGGGTTTTAGGTAAGCGTTTGACAACCATTGCGTTTTTTAAAAAAGCAACTGCACCAATTTTCTCGCGAACCATTCTGATAATATCTTTTTCAATATCTTCTTCGGTAATAGCAGAGCCGTTTTTCAGTACCACTGTGGCAAAAGGAATCTGGCCTTTGAGATCATCATCAATTCCTACAACGGCGCATTCTGCAACGTCCGGATGAGAAGAGACAATTTCTTCCATTTCCGAGGTGGAAAGCCTGTGCCCCGCTACGTTAATCACGTCATCCACTCTTCCTGTGATGAAAATATAACCGTCTTCATCCTGAATGGCTCCGTCTCCTGAAAAATAATAGCCTTTGTATTGGGACAGATAGCTGCTGTGAAAGCGCTCATAATCATTCCAGATCCCAAGAAGTGCTCCCGGAGGAAGTGGTAGTTTGATGATTAAGTAACCTTCCTGATGCGCATCAAGTTCATATCCGTTTTCGTCAAAAATTTTAATATCGTAGCCCGGAACAGGTTTTCCTGCTGAAGCTCTTTTGATTTTGTATTGATCATCGAATGTCATTAAACCGAGCATAGGCCAGCCGGATTCTGTCTGCCACCAATGATCAATGGCGGGAACTCCGATATGTTCTGCAAACCAGTCCAAAGTAGCAACATCACATCTTTCACCGGCCAGAAACTGTTTTTTAAAATGGGACAAGTCATATTTTTTAACCAGCTCACCATTCGGATCTTCTTTTTTGATGGCTCTGATGGCGGTAGGCGCTGTAAACATGGTTGAAACTTTATATTCCGAAATAATTCTCCAGAATGTACCTGCATCGGGTGTCATGATAGGTTTTCCTTCAAAAATAACCGTTGTGTTGCGGTTGATTAAAGGTCCGTAAACACTGAAGCTGTGGCCTACAGCCCATCCGAAATCAGAGGCTGCCCAATAAGTTTCCCCGGGTTCAACACCGTAAACGTATTTCATGGAAAATTTCAGCGCTGTTGCATATCCTCCGGTATCCCTTGCAATTCCTTTTGGTTTTCCTGTAGTTCCTGAAGTGTAGAGAAGGTATAGAGGGTGGGTAGATTCTACAGAAATACAGTCTGCGGGCTCAGATTTCTGAACCAGCTCTTCGTAATCGGTGAGACCGTCAAACATTTCATGCTGATTGTCTACCAGTTTTCTGTTGTAAACGATAATATGATCTACTTTGTCCTGTGCCAGTTCAATGGCTTTTTCCACCAGCGGCAAATAAGGAATTCTTCTTGCGATTTCTATACCTGCTGTTGCTGTGATTAAGGCTTTAGGCTTACAGTCATCAATTCTCACCACTAATTCATGAGGCGCAAAACCTCCGAAAACCACATTGTGAATCATACCGATTCTTGCACAGGCGAGCATGGCAAAAAGAGTCTGTGGGATCATGGGCATGTAGATCACCGCTGTATCTCCTTTTTTTAATCCCAGCGACGCCAGCCCTCCGGCAAATTTTGAAATCTCTTCTTTAGCCTGATTGAAAGTATATGTTTTTTTCTGGCCTGTAACGGGAGAATCGTAAATGATAGCGGGTTGGTCTCCAAAACCGTCTTCTATGTGTTTATCAATGCATAGGTAGCATATATTCAGCTTTCCGTCTGAATACCATTGCGGGTAATTATTTTCATCTGTAGAAAGAATCTGTTCCGGAAACTTAAACCATTGAATTTCTCCCGCCTGCTTTTTCCAGAAATTTTCCTTGTCTTCTATGCTTTGTTTAAATAAAATATCAGCGTCCATGTTAATTTTTGCGTTTCATGTTTTTGTTTATTGCGAAGAGGCTCCTTTACTCAAATTCCAAATATACCGGTCGTAAGTCTCGCATCTAAAATCTAAAGTCTGACATCTTGGCTCTTGATTCTTGCATCTTGGTTCTCAATTCTCAATTCTCAATTCTTTGTCCTCCTAGTCTTCCCCAAACATCTCCTCAATCTGCTGCATCAGCTTCTTAATAGAATAAGGCTTGGTTACATACGCGTCAGCCCCCATTTTCAGGCCTTTTTCAATATCTTTTGGATTGTTTTTCGCACTCAGGAAAATGACTTTGGTGTCTTGCAGTTTTTCATCTTTTTTTATGGCTTCCAACGTACTGTATCCGTCCAGATTGGGCATCATAATATCGAGTAGGATTACATCGGGAACCATGTTTTTCAGAAAATCGAGGACTTCTGTTCCGTCTCTTGCGATGTAAACGTCGTAGTTGTTTTTCTTAAAACTGTATTCCAGTGACATTAATATCTTGTGCTCGTCATCGGCAATAATGATCTTTCTCATAAAAGGTTATTGTTTTTGTTCAACTTCATTTTTAATCTCTTTTAATAGGTTGTAAGGTATGCTTATCGCAAAAGTTACGCCTAAACCGCTGTTTTCCGCTTTTATTGTTCCATGGTGAGCCTGAACAATTTTCTTGGAAATAGCCAGTCCGAGCCCGCTGCCTGTGGGTTTTAAAATATTCTGGTTTTTTGACTGGTAAAATTTATCAAAAATCATTTCCAGATCCTCTTCAGGAATGTGTCTTCCGGTATTAAAAATGCTGATGATCAGCTGGTTTTCTTTTTCGGATAACTTGGTTTGTATCGTGCCTTGTTCTTCTGTGAATTTCAATGCATTTCCGAGGATATTCTGAAAAAGCTGAATCATTCTTGCTTCATCATATTTAAATACAGTTTCATTCAGAAGATTGACTTCACTCAAATGAATGTTTTTCTGCTGTATCAGATGGAGCAGTGGATTTAAAGCCTTTTTGTAAGTATCAAGAATATTATTTTCTTTAATGTTTAAGGCAATTTCACCATGTTCCAGTTTGTCGAGATAAAGAATGTCATTGATGATTTCGCTGAGTCTGTCCGATTCCGTAATGATATTATTTAAAAATTCCTGCTTGATATCCATTGGAATATCATCATCATCCGCCAGGATTTCTCCTGCCGAGCGAATGGCGGTGATGGGAGTTCGTAACTCGTGGGCAACGGAGTCCAGAAAATCATCCTTCTGACGGTCTTTAACAATCAGGTTTTCATTGGCCATTCTCAGGTCGTCGGAAAGTTTTTGCAGTTCTTCAGACTGTTCCGTCAGTTTTTTATTCAGGCTAATATTTTCTTTGGATTCCTCTAAAATATTGAGAACTTCCTTTAAAGATATTTTATCCTCCTTTGTTACTCCTTCAATCAGAATTTTGGCCGATGCCGTACCGATTCTTCCTGCCAGAAGGTTTTCCGAGAATTTAATAAATCTGGAATCTGCCGTTTCAGTTTTGGAATCTATATTATATTTTAAATTGAAAATCCTTAGAGCTTGTTCTGTTTTCGTTTTGCCCAAAAAACGTTCAAGAATATTTTTGATATCCGAAATATAAGCGGTTCCTCGCCAGATAAAAGCATTTTCATGGTTCAGGATGTGTTTGTCTATATCTACATACAATTCTGCGAAATTTCTTTCCCGGTAATTTCCTTTAACGCTTACAGAAATAATGGTAAACAGGGATGTATTAACGAAAATCGACCAGAAGAAAATCTGCGAAATCCTGCTTAAAAAAGGAATGTTGAAAAACGTGAATGCATCATACATTTCACGGATCACTCCTTTCAGTTCCTGGTTGTAGGAAAAATAATACTGCGGAATAATCAGTCCGAAATAGCAGATTGCTAATCCTGCGAGAAGTCCCGTTACGGCCCCTTTGTAGCTTCCTCTTCTCCAGAAAATAGCCCCGAAAAAGGAAGGAGCCAGTTGCGCAATTACAACAAACGAGATCAATCCCACAGAGTCCAGCGATGTCTTCAGAATAAAATATTTATAGAACACAAAGGCCATAATGATCAGTGCAAAGATGCTGAACTTTCTGATATTCGTAATGTTTCGCGTATTCTGAACCTCGTTGTCAGATTTAAACTTCCCCAATAAACCATAAGGAATAATAAGGTTGTTGGAAAGCATAATAGATAGGGTAATGGCTGAAATGATGATCATGGAAATGCATGAACTCAGCCCACCCAGGAATACAAAAACTGTAATTAAGGTATTGTCAAAATGTTGAGGAATTAGAATGGAGTAGAACTCAGGATTCACCTTTTCGCCATCGAAAATAAGCCTTCCTCCCCATGCAATCGGGAAGATGAATATCGTGAAAATCAGCAAGTAAAGCGGAAAAAACCAGATCGCTGTCCGGATGTGCTTTTCCTGGCGGTTCTCAACAATGGCCGTATGAAACTGTCTTGGAAGAATGCAGATGGCCGTAGCTGATATCATGCATAAAACCATCCAGTTCATGGCACCCTCAATGCCGTTAAAGGTGTTTTTTTCTTTAAAATCTTCAAATTGGCTGGCTTTCTCATAAATATCTGAAAATCCGTCAAAGACAAAATAAATAACAAATATTCCCAGAATAATAATGAAGAAAAGTTTTAAGAAGCTTTCCAGAGCAATGGCGGAAATAATTCCTAAACGTTTTTCAGAAGCATCAACATACCGGGTTCCGTAATAGGAAGAGAATAAGGCAATTAAAACGACTACAAATGTGGCATTGTCAGTCAGGATATTGCTTGACATTGAAGTTTCCGTAACCAAATGGAACGTCTCGGAAATAGCCTTGATCTGAAGTCCAATATAAGGAACAATGGCAAGAAGGCAGACAATGGTGATCATAGCACTGAAGCTTCTGCTGTTGCCGTATCGTAAAGAAATAAAATCCGCAAGACTGCTTATTTTATTGATTCTTGAAATTCTTACGATTCTTGTATTAATGTAAATCCATGCCGGAATGATCATGATGGGGCCAATGTAGATCGGCAGATAGTTCAGTCCGCTTGTGGCTGCCACGCCAATACTTCCGTAATACGTCCAGGCCGTACAGTATACCGCCAGAGATAAAGCATAAATGTAGGGGTTATTGATCCATCTTTTACTTTTTTTCTTCTCGGCAAGATGGGCAACTAAGAATAAAAGAGCCAGATAAATCAGAACAACAACAAATAATGCAAAACTACTCATCATACTTTTTTACAATTACAAAAGAAATAATGATGGAGATCATCCAGACCGCGAACAGATAGATAAGGATCATCGGGTAGCCGAAAACATCTTTTTCACTGTTGAAAAGCAGTGAAATAGGAATGCTGAAAGCCATCATAAGCCCGATGCTCAAAATAATCAGTTTTTGTTCGTGTCTCTTCTTCATATGGGTGATTGATAAAAGATAATTGATGAGGAACCTGTCACTCATCAATTATCATTCATCATTTATAAATTAAATTTTATCGTCTGAATATTCTCCTGTCAGCGAATAGTAGCCGAAAATAGCCATTCCGCCCGAGATAATCGGCATCAGCACAAATAAGATGATGATCCCGAATACCAGATCTTCCTGCTTTCCTGAGGTGAGCTTTGGAATCCCTAAAACCGTAGTTCCGAAATATCCCACCACCAGAGCCACTGCAATCCAGAGTATGCCTAATATTTTTTTTAATCCGTTCATTTTAGTAGTTTTAAAATTAGTAAAAAATTAAGTGATTCGGTACCTAATCATGAATATTATTGTTCTTATTTTTAAGATAAAACAATCCGATGATTAAACAGACGGCGGCAACTCCAATCGGGTACCAAAGTCCCTCCAGATACCAGGTTGGGTGTCCTGCATCCTTTCCCTGAGTAACCAGATACGTTGCTACTGCCGGAAGAAGCCCTCCGAATACACCGTTTCCGATATGGTAAGGTAGTGACATCGAGGTATAGCGGATTCTCACCGGGAACATTTCTACAAGGAAAGCTGCAATCGGGCCGTAAACCATCGTTACAAAAATCACCTGAATGAAAACTAAAAATACCAGATACCATTTTGTATCACTGTTTAATGTAATGGATTTTGTGACTTTGGGTTCTTCTGCTTTTCCGTCTTTCATAACAGGACCGGCTGCAGACCAGTGTACAATGCTGTCTTTTTTCATGAAAGTTCCGTCTGTGAATGTCGTTTCTTTGTGAAAGGTAATTAAGCTGTCCGATGCAATATCTTTGTGAATGGCTGCCGTTCTTGTCTCTTTAATTCCGCTGTCGGCAACGGTTTTAGCTTCAATGTTTACACTTTTATACATGCTGTCGTAAATAGGTCTATAGGCTAAGATGGCAACCAGCATCCCTGTCATCATAATTGCCTTTCGTCCGACCTTATCCGAGAGCCAGCCGAAAAATACGAAGAATGGTGTTCCCATTAAAAGGGCAGTAGCCATTAAATAATCAACCTGCATCGAATCTATATTCATTACTTTCTGCAGGAAACTCATGGCGTAGAATTGTCCGGTATACCAGATAACACCTTGTCCCATTGCAGCGCCAAACAATGCCAGTAAGACAAATTTGAAATTGAATTTATTTCCGAAGCTTTCTTTTAACGGATTCTTAGATGTTTTCCCTTCACTTTTGGCCTTTGCAAAAAGCGGAGATTCTTTCATGTTTTTTCTGATGAAATAAGATACTCCCACCATTAAAATTGAAATCCAGAACGGAACTCTCCATCCCCAGGAATCAAATTCTTCTGCGGATAACGAATTTTTAGTAATTAAAATAACAATTAATGAAATGAAAAGTCCTGCGGTAGCCGTAGTCTGAATCCACGAAGTCCAGTAACCCCTTCTGTGAGGTTGTGCATATTCTGCAACATAGGTGGCGGCTCCTCCGTATTCTCCTCCCAATGCCAAACCTTGTAAAAGTCTTAAAATTAAAACTAAAACAGGGGCCATGAATCCTATGGTTTCATATCCCGGAATACACCCGATCAGGAAAGTGGAGAATCCCATGATCAGTAAAGTTACCAGGAAGGTGTATTTTCTTCCGATAATATCACCCAGTCTTCCGAAGAATAAGGCTCCGAAAGGTCTTACGACAAATCCGGCCGCAAAAGTAGCCAGCGTAGATAAAAAGGCTGCCGTAGGATTGTCTGCAGGGAAAAATTTGGTCGCTAAAACGATGGCTAAACTTCCGAAAATGTAGAAGTCATACCATTCTATCAAAGTACCGAGAGATGAGGCGGTGATCACGCTCCAGATGGTGCGGTTTTTCTGCCGGTCGGTCATATTCTCGTAGTTTTCGTGGTGATTTTCGCTCATGTTGATTGATTTTGATGTTAAAGAATTAGGATATTGATTTCATCCGGAGTTTAAAGGTAGATCTGAAACTGTACTATGAACTCTCCTTTTGAAGAAGGACTTTCCGTAGGACTGGTGTAAACAGGTCTCGTGGAATATTGGGTGGTAATTTTTGCATGATGTCCGTCTATAAACCAGTTGGCGCCTACGTCAAACTGTGATGAAGACTTGTCAAATGCTTCAAAGCTTTTATGGGTGTAGGCCGCGAAAGGCTGTATTCTGATTTTTGGTTTTTCGGCCTGGCTTGGAAGAAGAAGTCCCGCCTGTGCATAGATCACATTTCCTGTACCGATCATCGGCTGTAGATTTCCGGGACCTGCGATGGCTTTGTTCCCTGCAAAATTAGGATCGGAAGCAGCAATATTCATTGTTCCCAGATTTCTGACGTAGTTCGGACCGAAATTATAGTTGTAATATCCTGCGTAAGCGGAAACGGCCATTTTGTTTTTTGCATTTCCTAATGGGATATCTGCAAAAGCGTCCACTGCGACAAGTGTAATGTCATGTTTTTCAATATTTGAATTGACGGAAGTTCTTGTTCCGTCTGCCTGATGATAGAAACCTGCTCCTATATTGAAAACCTTCTTTGTTCCCAAATATGAACCTACTTTGAAAGGAAGAGTATTGGATTCCTCATCAAGGAACTGGTATTCTACATATCCTGCTTTTGAGAAGCTTGGATTTCCGTTATTATCTACAGCTGCCGCTTTTGAAGGGTCTGTAACATTCACGGGAACAAGGTCTGTGGCAAAAGGTTTGTTTAAGCTGAAACGGTATTCCAGTTTACCATATTTTCCTTTAGCAAACATTCCGAGCTGTCTGGCAAACTGATCTGAGTTATCAATAAGGGGCCATGAGAAAATAGGAGAGTCTATGGTAAGGAAATTCAGGGTGGAACCCATGGTCATACGGGAAAGTCCCATATAATAATGAAGCCCGGCGCCTAAAGATAAACTGAATTTTCCGGCTTCTCCAGGTAAAATAACTGCGTATTCATTCCATGCATCATGAAAAAACAGCTGGGTCTTTTTCCCGTTTCCGTAACCTCCTGTGCCTGTAGTTCCTGTGGCTCCGCCATTAATAAAGGTTTGGTTATTGATCCCGAAATGGAGAAGGATCATATATCTTTTAGAGATCTGAGCATAAGCTAAGGCCCGTAATCTTCTGTTTCCCACGCTCCAGGAATTGTCGGTAGCTTCACCTCCTACCATACTTCCGGGGTTCATTTCTGTGTTCCTTAGCCAGAACTGATCCCATAAAATAAATCTGACAAATTTATCTCCTTCCGGGTTGAGGTTTAATTTTAGTCCGCCTCCGTAATCAGGAGAACCCTGTGAATATAAAGAACTGCTGATTAGAGCTAATCCAATAAATGAAAGTAATTTCTTCATAAATTATCAATTTTTGGCGTTGTTTTTTGTGAAAGCCAAATTGTAATTAATAATTTGTTTATAAAAATTTAATATATATTAGTGGTAATAGTATAGTTTTGGTGTTTTTAAGGAGCGAAATTCGAGGTTACGAATTGCGGGGTTCGGGTTCGATGTGGTGAGTGTAAGGGGGATAGGGTAGATGGAGGTAGGTGGCTTGTGGCTTCGAGAACCTCAGCCACCGCCAGTGATCTTCGAGATCTGATATCTGCTAATTTTGATAATGAAAGGTGGTTGTCTGGTGGCTGAGGTTCTCGAAGCCACCATTACCAAAGTCTAAAATCTGATATATGGCATCTTACATCAAGAGGGGCTATCACTTGGTGGCTGAGGTTCTCGAAGCCACCATTACCAAAGTCTAAAATCTGATATATGGCATCTTACATCACGAGGGGCTATCACCCGGTGGCTGAGGTTCTCGAAGCCACCGTTACACTGTCTGAAATCTGATGTCTTGCATCTTGGTTCTTGATTCTTGGCTCTTGCTTCTTGAACCTCATCTACTTCTTAAACCTCTCCCACTTAATCAACATGTATTTATCCGCAAACTGAGTAATAATAAGCCCTGAGTTTTTAATGTTTTCTTCCTTCGACATATATTCAATCAGTTCGTTCTGTTTTAGGATTTTATACACCGGATGGAATTCGGAATGAGGCGGTCTGGTGATGTTGTATTTTTTGATCCATGAACTGATTGTTACATGAGAAACACCAATAATTCGTTCTATTTCACGGAAGCTTAACCCCTCAAGATAGAGCTGAAGAGCTTTGGTTACGTAATAGTCATCGATTTGTTTTCCCATTTTTTTTACCGTAAAATAGTACTTACAGTCCTTGCAAAGGAAGCGTTGTTTTTCGTTAACGATTCCACTTTTTACGATGGTAGTGCTTCCGCATTTTGGGCACTTGTTTTCCATAACTATATGTTTTTAGCAAATATATAATAATTTAGCAAAGTTATATTTTTTGATAAAGATAAAATTACCTGTATAATTTATTTAAACAAAAAAAATATCTTTTTAATTTGGTTTTTAAAGTTATTATACTTTAAATTTGCCAAAAAATTCAGATAAATAAATGGAAATAGAAATTTCCTCATGCGAACATCTAATGTATGTGAGTGAAATACAGCAGGAAATGTATGATTCTGCACAGCGCAGAGGAACGGGGATCGCAAAACGTTCCATCGAATATTTAACGAAAAAGATTTCAGAAGGAAATGCTGTGGTTGCTACTGAAAACGGGGAATGGGTGGGTTTCTGTTATATTGAAACCTGGTCACATGGTCAGTTTGTGGCCAATTCAGGACTTATTGTATCTCCGAATTACAGGAACAGAGGGGTAGCCACTTTGATAAAGAATAAAGTTTTCCAATTATCTAGAGAAAAATACCCGGATGCAAAGGTGTTTGGGCTGACAACAGGACTTGCGGTGATGAAAATCAACAGTGATCTTGGGTATAAGCCGGTAATTTACTCGGAGCTTACTCAGGATGAAGAATTTTGGAGCGGATGTAAGAACTGTGTGAATTATGAAATTTTAATGAAAAAGGAACGTAAGAACTGTCTTTGTACAGCCATGCTTTTTGTTCCTGAAAATAATAATAAAGTAAACGGGACTGAAATTCAGCAGTCCGAAATTGATGAGTATAATGGAGAAAAAGAAAGTAATCTTAGCGTTTAGCGGAGGTTTGGATACCTCTTACTGTGCTAAATATCTTAGTGTGACACTAGGGTATGAAGTGTATGCAGTTACTGTAAATACCGGCGGTTTTTCTAAAGAGGAAGAAAAAGAACTGGAGAAAAAAGCCTTTAATCTTGGGGTTAAAGAATACAGGTGCGTAGACGCTCAGGAGGATTATTATAATTCTTGTGTGAAGTATCTGATTTTCGGAAATGTGCTGAAAAACAATACCTATCCATTATCTGTGAGTGCAGAACGTACGGTTCAGGCACAGGAAATTGCGAAATATGCCATTGAAACGGGGGTGGATGCTATTGCTCACGGAAGTACAGGTGCCGGCAACGATCAGGTTCGTTTTGATTTGATTTTCCAGGTGATGTGTCCGGAAATGGAGATTATTACTCCCATCCGCGACATGAACCTGTCCCGTGAAGAAGAAATAGAATTCCTTAAAAACCACGGTTACGAAATGGAATTCCATAAAGCTCAATATTCTGTTAATAAAGGATTATGGGGGACTTCAGTAGGAGGAAAAGAAACCTTAACATCAAGAAATTCTCTTCCTGAAACTGCTTTTCCATCCCAGATTAAAGAAACCCAATCTTCAGAGCTGGAAATTGAGTTTAAGAATGGAGAGATTACAGCAGTAAACGGAGAAGCTTTTGAACATCCTGTTTATGCAATCCAGAAAGTAGAAGAACTGGCTTCGGCTTATGGTATCGGACGTGATATTCATGTTGGAGATACTATAGTTGGAATCAAAGGAAGAGTAGGATTTGAGGCGGCAGCAGCATCAGTGATTATCAAAGCGCACCATTTACTGGAAAAACACACGCTTTCAAAATACCAGCAGATGATGAAGTCCCAGCTTTCTGATTGGTACGGAAACTGGCTGCATGAAGCACTTTTTCTGGATCCGGTGATGAGGAATATAGAATCTTTTTTAACCGATTCTCAGAAAATGGTCAGCGGAAAAGTATTTGTGACCCTTCATCCATACAGGTTTGTTTTAAATGGAATTGAATCCGATCACGATCTGATGTCTGATAAATTCGGAAGTTATGGCGAAGCAAACAGAGCCTGGACAGGTGAGGATGTAAAAGGATACACGAAAATTGTAAGCAATTCTTTAAATATATATCACCAGATCAATTCAAAATAAAAAGTTCCAACGGAACGATTTATCCCAGGATAGGATGCAGTCCTGTCAATTATCAATCATCATATCATTTAAAATATGAAAAAAGTAGGAATTGTAGGAGCCAACGGTTATACAGGAAGCGAATTGATTCGTGTGCTGGCTTTTCATCCCAATGTGTTACTGAGTTTTTTATATAGCCGTTCCAATTCGGGGACAAAAATTTCAGATTTGTACCCGGATTTAACGGCAGTTTGCGAACAGGTTTTAACGGACCAACCTGAAGAAGTGGATATTCTTTTTCTGTGCCTTCCCCACAAGGAAAGTCGTAACTGGTTGATGCAGAATCCGGTTAAAGAGGAGACTTTAGTCATTGATTTAGGAAATGATTTCCGCCTGGATGGAAATTCCGGAAACAGAAATTTTATCTATGGACTTCCGGAAATCAATAAAAAAAATCTGGCCGGATCAAAAAGTATTGCCAATCCGGGATGTTTTGCAACGGCTATTCAGTTAGCGCTGCTTCCATTAGCAGAAAAAGGAATCTTGGATGAGGTATATACTACGGGAATTACGGGTTCAACGGGTGCAGGGCAGTCTTTACAGGCTACAACGCATTTCACCTGGAGGAATGATAATATTTCAGCATACAAAACGCTTACGCATCAGCATGTAGAAGAGATTTTACAGCAGTTGGTTTCGTTTAATAATAAAGAGGTCAGTCTGAATTTTGTTCCATGGAGAGGAGATTTTGCAAGAGGAATTTTTACAAGTTCAACGGTGAAAACAGATTTAATACTTTCAGATATCGTTCAGTTGTATCAGGATTTTTATGAAGATGCGCCTTTTGTAAAGGTAAGTGAGAAAGCAATTGATCTAAAGCAGGTTGTCAACACGAATCGCTGTGTGATTCAGATTGAAAAAAGTGGAAATGTAGCGGTTATTCACTCAGCGATTGACAATTTGTTAAAAGGAGCTTCCGGGCAGGCAGTGCAAAATATGAATATAGCGATGGGCTGGGAAGAAAATCTGGGACTGAATTTAAAACCGATAGCATTTTAAAAAAGTGATCAAAAAAGTGAATGGTCAATAAGTCAATTGTGAATTGAAAAACTGAAATATTCGACTTAGGAAATTGGAGCGTTAAGAAAATTAATTCTATGAACGTTAAGAAAATTCTACTGTTTGAAGCGCGACAAAAATATTGAATAGAAAAACAAATATGGAAATTGCGCAAGTTTTAGAATTTTTAGAGAATAGAAATAATTTTTAGTGGAAGTTTCCAGGTCTTGAACTTTTGTTTCTTTTGTTTCAAGACAAAAGAAATTAATTAAAATAAAAAACATGAATTTATTCAACGTATATCCATTATTCAACATCAATCCTGTAAAAGCCCAGGGGTCTTTTCTCTGGGACGATAAAGGCGAGAAATACCTTGATTTTTACGGAGGCCACGCAGTGATTTCAATCGGACACAATCATCCGCATTATCAAACTCAATTAAAAGAACAGCTGGAAAAGATCTCGTTCTATTCCAACTCTGTTCAGAACGGATTACAGACTGAGCTGGCTGAAAAACTGGGAAAACTTTCAGGATATGAAAATTATAACCTTTTCCTGTGTAATTCAGGAGCTGAAGCCAATGAAAATGCACTGAAGCTGGCTTCTTTTCATAACGGAAAAAGCAAAGTGCTGTATTTTTCAGGCTCATTTCACGGAAGAACTTCGGCGGCAGTTTCTGTAACAGATAATCCGAAAATTGTTGCCCCGGTCAATTTTTCCGAAAGATTCATTAAATCTGATTGGAATGATATCAGGCAGCTTGAAGAAATTTTTGAAACTCAGGGAAATGAAATTTCATCCGTCATCATTGAAGGAATTCAGGGAGTGGGAGGAATTATGATCCCGACAGCAGAATTTTTATCCAAAATTAAAGAACTCTGCGAAAAATATAATGCAGCACTGATCTTGGATGAAGTTCAGTCCGGATACGGAAGAAGCGGTTATTTCTTTGCGCATCAGGAATTTGGAATCGAACCGGACATGATCACGACAGCAAAAGGAATGGGAAATGGTTTCCCGATCGGAGGTGTTTTGATTCATCCGAAATTTGAAGCGAGCAACGGTTTATTAGGGACCACTTTTGGAGGGAATCATTTGGCCTGTGCAGCGGCAATTGCGGTTTTAGATGTGATGAAGGAAGAAAATCTTACTGAAAATGCTCAGGAAATAGGTGATTATATTGAAAACGAAATTAAAGACTTTCCACATATTAAATCCATCCGAAGGAAAGGCTTGATGATAGGAATAGAGCTTGATCAGGATTGCTCTGAAGTGAGGAAAAACCTGTTGTACACTCATCATATCTTCACAGGGAATTCTAATGATAAAAGTGTACTGAGGATCCTTCCGGCCCTGAATATCGGAAAAGAAGAAACAGATCTTTTTATCCATGCTTTGAAAGCCGTTTTAGATAAGATTTAAACCACAAAAGTCACAAAAGATATAAACACTTTAATAAACGGAACTGTTTTAAACTTACTTATGTATTCTAAAGTGTTTAAATAAAAAAAATTGTGGTAAAAATCATCAGAATTAATTAGAAAAAAATCATCAAATGAAAAATTTCACCTCTGTAAGCGATGTAAAAGACTTACAGTATATCATAAAAAAAGCTTTAGAAATTAAAGAAAACCCTCTCTCTGAAACCGAAAAAGGGAAAGGAAAAACAATAGGACTTGTATTTTTGAATTCAAGTTTAAGAACCCGTTTAAGCAGTCAGATTGCAGCACAGAATTTAGGATTAAATGTGTTGACGTTAAATGCAGCCCAGGAAGCCTGGAATCTGGAATTTGCCGATGGAGCGGTTATGAACGGAGATACCGTTGAACACATCAAAGATGCTATTGAAGTCCTGAACCAATATTGTGACATTATTGCAGTGCGTTGTTTTGCAGGCATGAAATCTAAAGAAGATGATGTCAACGAAAGTATCCTGAGTCAGTTTGAACAGCATGCTAAAGTTCCTGTTGTATCACTGGAATCGGCTACCCGTCATCCTTTGCAAAGCCTTGCAGACTGTATTACCATCACGGAAAACTGGAAAGAAGAACGTAAACCGAAAGTGGTTCTTACATGGGCTCCACACATCAAACCAATAGCTCAGGCCGTTGGAAATTCATTTGCAGAATGGATGCAGGAAATGGATGTAGACTTTGTCATTACCAATCCTGAAGGCTATGATCTGGATAAAAACTTCACAAAAGACATTAAAGTGATTCATAATCAGGAAGAAGCTTTAAAAGATGCAGATTTTATCTATGTGAAAAACTGGTCCTCATTTGATGACTATGCAGCAATGCCCGAGGTAAAAGAAAACTGGATGCTGACAGGAAAAAAACTTGAAAATACCAACCAGGCAAAAGTAATGCACTGTCTTCCGGTTCGTCGTAATGTAGAATTAAGTGATGAAGTAATGGACGGAGGAAACTCCATTATCTATCAGCAGGCCAAAAACAGAATTTTCTCTGCCCAAGCTGTCTTTTCAGAAATCTTAAATGAAATAAACCCATAAAGAGTTCCAACGGAATGATTTAACAAAAGATAAGACGCAGTCCTATCAACCCATCCACAAAAATGAAAGAAAAATTATACATCATAAAAATAGGAGGCGCCCTGATCGATGATCAGGAGCTGCTTGACCAATTTTTAGAGCAGTTTTCTGAAATTAAGGAAAAGAAAATTCTGGTTCACGGAGGCGGAAAATTAGCCACTACTTTAGCTGATAAATTGGGCGTTGAGCAAAAAATGATCAACGGAAGAAGGATCACGGATAAAGATACGCTGGATATTGTTTCTATGGTGTATGCGGGAGGGATCAATAAGAATATCGTAGCAAAACTCCAGAAAAAAAAATGTAAAGCAATAGGTTTTTCGGGAGCGGATGCCAATTTGATTAAAGCCAAAAAGAGAGAACATCCCGAGATTGATTTTGGATTTGTAGGTGATATCACCCAGAAAAGTGTCAATAAGAAATTGATTTCAAAGCTGATCAAACTGGATCTTGTTCCGGTATTTTCAGCCATTACACACGATAAAAAAGGAAATCTTTTCAATACCAATGCAGATACCATTGCATCAGTGCTTGCACAGGCTTTATCGCTAAAATATGAAGTGGAGTTGCTGTATTGTTTTGATAAAGAAGGTGTGCTGGAGGATGTTGATAATCCAAAATCGGTTATAAAAAGTGTAACAGAAGAAGAATTTTCTGTTTTAAAAGAAGCCGGGAAACTTCACAAAGGAATTCTTCCCAAACTTGAAAATGCACTCGGAGCAGTGAAAAATAATGTAGATAAGGTATTCTTAATTAAAGAAACCCAATTAAAAAATCATATAGAAAATCATCATGGAGGAACTGAAATCTGTTTATAGTAAAGAAGAATTGCTGTCCAATGCGGTTGAACTGCTTAAAAAACTGATTGCTATTCCTTCTTTCAGCAAAGATGAATACAATACGTCTGTGGAGATTGAAAACTTTTTCACAAAACATCAGATTCCCACAAAGCGTTTTAAAAATAACATTTGGGCAGTCAATAAAAATTTTGATGTATTCAAGCCGTCTATTCTGCTGAATACTCATCACGATACCGTAAAACCCAATAAAGCCTATACATTAGACCCTTTTCTTCCTGTTGAAAAAGAGGGGAAATTATATGGGTTGGGAAGCAATGATGCCGGAGCTTCTCTGGTTTCCATGGCTCAGGTTTTTCTGCATTTTTATGAGAAAGAAGACTTAAAATATAATTTAGTGATTGGGTTGACAGCAGAGGAGGAGATTTCAGGATTTGATGGAATTGAAGCCTTGTTTCCACAGCTTCCGAATATCGAACTGGCCATTGTAGGAGAGCCCACGCAGATGAATCTGGCCATTGCGGAAAAAGGACTTTTGGTGATAGACGGGGAAATGAAAGGAACTCCTTCTCATGCTGCTCATCCAAATGATGATAATTCTATTGTGAAATGCATGGAAGATCTTCAGCATATTCTGAACTTCAGATTTCCAAAAGTTTCAGATTATTTGGGTGAAGTTAAAGTTACACTTTCAGGAATTCATGCAGGAGTTCAGCATAATGTGGTTCCTGAAGCCTGTACTTTCACTTTGGATGTGAGGGTTACCGATGAATATTCCAACAAAGAAGCGTTTGAAATCATTCAGTCGCAGATGAAATCTTCATTAACTGCCAGGTCCTTCAGGTTAAATTCCTCAAAAATAGAAATGGATCATCCTTTTGTACAGGCAGGTCTGGAAACAGGCAGGACAACCTATGGCTCGCCAACCTCATCGGATCAGGCCATTATTCCATGTACATCAGTGAAAATAGGTCCCGGCGACAGCAGGCGCTCTCACACAGCGGATGAATATATCTGTATAAACGAGATTGAAGAGGGAATTGAGATCTATATCAGGATCTTAGAAAAAGTTTTATGAAAAGAAGTTAGAAGCTAGAAATTAGAAGTTAGATGTGGAAAATTTACACACACATTTAGCACTAACATCTAATTTCTAGCTTCTAATATCTAAAGTAAATGTTTTAACCACGCTCAGCAGGCAAATAAAAGTTCAGTTTTTAATAAAGATTTATGCAAAAAAAGATTAAAAACGAACAACTTCCGGTAAGGATATGTTTTTTTATAGTTAAAGGTGCTCTGCTGGGCAGGTTGAAACAAATTCAATATAATAAAGAATAGTATTATGAAAAAAATATGGCAGAAGGACGACCTGGCCACCAATATATTAGTCAACAAATTTACAGTCGGGAAAGATCTTGACTTTGATGAACGTTTAGCAAAATACGATGTTAAAGGCTCAATGGCGCATTGCCGGATGTTGGCAGAAACCGGAATTATTTCCGTTGAAGAATCAGAGCAGATGCTTTCTGTGCTGGCAGATATTTTAAAAGATATCGAAACCGGAAACTTTGAGATTGATAAAGAAGCGGAAGATATTCATTCTCAGGTTGAATCCATTTTAATTGAAAAATTAGGAGATACCGGAAAGAAAATTCATACCGCAAGATCCCGTAATGATCAGGTTTTGTTGGATATAAAACTCTATCTTCTGGACGAAATCCGAGAGATCACCGCCTTGACCGATGAGTTTTTCCAGATCCTGATCGGGCTGGCCGAACAGCATAAAAATATACTGCTTCCCGGCTATACCCATCTTCAGATTGCCATGCCGTCTTCGTTCGGATTGTGGTTTGGAGCTTATGCAGAAGCCTTGCTTGATGATGTTGAACTGTTGTTTTCGGTGAAGAATATAATCAATAAAAACCCGCTGGGTTCCGCAGCAGGATATGGTTCCTCTTTCCCGATTGATCGCGAAAGCACAACTTATAACCTGGGTTTTCAGTCGATGAACTATAATTCTGTTTATGCACAGATGACCCGTGGAAAATCCGAAAAAATGCTTTCTATGGCCATGGCTACTTTGGCAGGAACGCTTGGGAAGTTTGCTTATGACGTGTGTTTATATTTAAGCCAGAACTTTGATTTCATAAGCTTTCCAAAAGAATTTACAACAGGGAGCAGTATTATGCCTCACAAAAAAAATCCGGATATTTTTGAGCTGGTGCGTGCACGATGCAACCGGATTCAGTCGTTACCCAACGAACTGATTTTGTTGACGAATAATCTTCCGTCAGGTTATCACAGAGACGTGCAGCTGACCAAAGAAATTCTTTTCCCGGCTATTGATTCATTGAAAGAATGTCTGGAGATACTAAGTTATACCCTACCAAATATCCAGGTAAAAGACGGAATTCTGGAAGATGAAAAGTATAAGTATCTGTTCAGTGTAGAAAAGATCAATGAAGAAGTGAAAAAGGGAAGTTCATTCCGTGATGCCTATGTGAAAGTAGGTCAGGAGATTGAAAATAATGAATTCGAGTTTGAGGCCGGAAATCTTAGTCATACCCACCAGGGAAGCATAGGAAATCTTTGTCTTGATAAAATAGAATATCAGTTTAATAAGCTGAAAAACAAATTATTGGGTTGATTTTAAACCATTAAGATCGTTGAAGTTTTTAAGTTTAATTAAGAAAATCTATGCTTTTAAATACAGCTGGAAGATTACAATTCGCTTGCGAATTCTTAACTACTCTTATTTACTTTAAAAAGCTTAATGGTTTAATTAAATTTTAAATTATTATTCCAGATCAATTTTAAATTTAGTGGATTTTTTCACCTCGTGAAGCACAATTGAACTGTGATACTGGCCAATATTAGGAAGATTTGATATTACATTCACAGCAAAATCATTATAAGAATTAATGTCCTTTGCAATGATTTTCAGCATGTAGTCATACTCTCCGGAAAGACTGATGATTTCCTGAACTTCATCATATTTGATAATGTTCTTTTCAAAAGTTTCCAGCACTTTCTGAGATTGTTCTTTAAGACGCACATTACAGTAGACCACAATGTTCAGACCCAGCTTTTCACGGTTTAAAAGGCCAACGTATTTCTCAATAATGCCCTGTTTCTCCAGCTGTTTGATACGCTCATACGTCGGAGTAAAGGTAAGACTGATCCTTTCAGAAATTTCTTTTACAGATAATGTAGAGTCTTCCTGAATAATACTGAGAATCATTTTATCTTTTAAATCCATAGAGTTGTTTTGAGTTTTAACAAAAATATCAATTAAAAATGAAAATAAAAAAAAGATTACTGTTTTAAATTTATTTGAAACTTTGGTTTTGTAGGTTCGTAAAATTTTTATATCTTTGCACCTAATGAATAAAAGAGTATTTATATCATTAGATTTACCGGGCGAAAGCGCCCTTTACGATATTTATTGTTATTAAGCGAAGATCTTGTCTTCGCTTTTTTTATGCACAAAATTTAAGAATTATGTTTACGATTACAGAACTAAGCACCGAGAGAATCAACAGTATACTGGCCGAAGCAATGGCTTTTGCCAATGGAAAAACTGCAAAAATTGAAGGAGAAGTTTTCTGCTCAAATCTTTTCTTTGAAGACAGTACAAGAACAAAGACAAGCTTTGACATTGCAGAAAGAAAGCTGGGCCTGCAGGTAGTACCTTTTGATGCTTCGCACAGTTCTGTAAATAAAGGCGAGAGTCTTTATGATACAGTAAAGACCATTCAAAGTCTTGGCGTTAATCTGGTGGTTATCAGAGATAAAAAAGACAGATATTTTGAAGAGCTGAATACCATCAGCATTCCGGTGATCAACGGGGGAGACGGAACAGGAAATCATCCTTCCCAATGTATGCTGGATCTGATGACCATCTATCAGGAATTTGGAAAATTCGAAGGCCTGAAGATAGGAATTGTAGGAGATGTAAAACACAGCCGTGTAGCCAATTCAAATGCAGAAGCATTAAGAAGGCTGGGAGCTAAAGTATATTTCTCAGGTCCGGAAGACTGGTTTGATGAAGGAGCTTTAATTAACGGAACTTACTTACCGGTGGATCAGTTAATCGCTGAAGTGGATGTACTGATGCTGTTGAGAATTCAGCACGAAAGACACGATGCAAAAATGAGTTTTTCCGCTTCTGAATACCACAGAAGATACGGATTAACTAAAGAAAGAGAAAGAGCAATGAAAGCAGAAGCCATTATCATGCATCCGGCACCTATTAACAGAGGCGTTGAAATTGATACGGATCTTGTAGAATGCGAACGTTCAAGAGTGTTCAAACAAATGCAGAACGGTGTTTTCGCAAGAATGGCCATTCTGAAAGAAGCACTGGAAAAAGAAGGATATACCTTTAAATAATTATAAAAAGTAAAACTGTAAAAAGTATTCATGAATACATTAATACGTGAATACATTGTACAAAAAAATAATAGAAAATCTAATTTTAAAATGAAGAAAAAATTAATACTGGAGTCCGGTGAAGTGTTTCATGGAGAAGGTTTCGGAGCAGAATTGGAAACTGCAGGAGAAGTAGTTTTCAATACCGGAATGACAGGTTATCAGGAGTTGATCTCCGATCCGTCATACTGCGGTCAGATTGTTTGCATGACTTATCCGCTTATCGGAAATTATGGTATTAACCGTGATGATTATGAAAGTATCGAGCCGGCTATTAAAGGACTTATCGTAAAAGAATTGTGCGATCTTCCCTCTAATTTCCGTACTCAGATGACTTTAGATGAATTATTTAAAAAGAAAAATCTTTCAGGAATTTCTGGAATCGACACCAGAAGACTGACTAGAGTTCTGCGTAATTATGGAGTGGTAAAAGGAAAGATTGTAAATTCCGATGCTGATGAAAATACAGTAGTGACGGAATTAAAATCTACAACTTTCCCTACCAATCAGGTAGAAATGGTTTCTACAAAAACACCTTACGCCAATCCGGGAAGAGGATTTAAAGTAGTTCTGGTAGACTTTGGTTCCAAATTAGGAATTATCAGAGAATTATCTCAGAGAAACTGCGATATCACAGTAGTTTCACAAGATACTACAGCAGAAGAAATCTTACTGATGGATCCGGACGGAATTATGCTTTCAAACGGTCCCGGTGACCCTGAAGACAACCCTCAGGCATTAGAAATGATCCGCGGATTATTAGGAAAAGTTCCCATCTTCGGAATTTGCCTGGGACATCAGCTGATTGGTCTTGCGTGTGGAGCAAAAACGTTCAAACTGAAGTTCGGACACAGAGGAGGAAACCACCCTGTACTGGATCTTGAGAAAAACAAAGTTTCCATCACCTCTCAAAACCACGGATACGCCGTAGATCAGGAAAGTCTTAAAGGAACAGACCTTATTGAAACCCACATTGCATTGAACGACAGAACCAACGAAGGCCTGAAACACAAAATTCACCCTTGCTTCTCCGTTCAGTACCACCCGGAAGCAAGCCCCGGCCCTGAAGACGCAAATTATTTGTTTGATGAGTTCATTGATTTAATGTACCAATTTAAAAATGTAACAGTTTAACAATAAATTAAATGATCAATTTCGAAAAGAATCCTTTAATTGAAAAAACCATGAAATTCTCTTTGGATATTATTGAGTTTTGTGAATTATTGGAACAACATAAGAAATTCGTCATTGCTAAACAGTTATTACGCTCAGGAACAAGTATTGGTGCAAATTCTTTTGAAGCGCAAAATCCTTATAGTAAGAAAGATTTTGTTAATAAAATAAAAATTGCAGCCAAAGAACTTGAAGAAACAAAATATTGGTTATATCTGTGTAAACACTCCAAAAATTATCCTTTTGAAGATAAGTTGGAAATACAGATCATAGAAATTGGAAAAATTATTTATAAAATTTTAAGCACAAGTTTATCAAAGGAAAACGGTTTGTAAAAATTGTTACACTGTTAGATTGATAAATTGTTACATTTTAAACTTATGAAAAGAAACGACATAAAAACAATTTTAGTAATCGGTTCAGGGCCCATCATCATCGGGCAGGCAGCTGAATTTGATTACGCAGGAACGCAGGCTTGTTTGTCTTTGAGAGAAGAAGGCTACAAGGTGATTTTGATCAACTCAAACCCTGCAACTATTATGACGGATGTGGAAATCGCAGATAAAGTATATATCGAGCCTATTTCCCTTCAGTTTGTAAGCCACATCATCAGAAAAGAACGTCCGGATGCTCTTTTACCTACGCTTGGAGGACAGACAGGTCTGAATATGGCGGTAGAACTGGAAAAATCAGGAATTCTTGAAGAATGTAAAGTGGAAGTTTTAGGAACTAAGCTTTCTGCAATCAATAGAGCGGAAGACAGAGATCTTTTCCGTGAGCTGATGAGAGAACTGAACGAACCCGTTCCGGAATCAGATATCGTAAATACAGTAGAAGGAGCTATTCGTTTTGCTGATGAGATTGGATATCCGGTCATTGTTCGTCCTGCCTTTACAATGGGAGGAACAGGTGGAGGTATCGCCTCTACGGAAGCTGAATTGAAAGAAATCGCTGAATTAGGATTGAAATACAGTCCGGTGACGCAATGTCTTATCGAAAAATCAATTGCAGGTTTCAAAGAAATCGAATACGAAGTAATGCGTGATGCGAACGACAATGCGATTGTGGTTTGTAACATGGAAAATATAGATCCGGTTGGAGTTCACACAGGAGATTCTATTGTAGTGGCACCCTCTCAGACACTTTCGGACAGAGAATATCAGCTTTTGAGAAATGCCTCTCTGAAGATCATCAGAGCCTTAGGAATTGAAGGAGGTTGTAATGTACAGCTGGCTTTGGATCCGCATTCATTCAACTACTACATCATTGAGGTGAATCCTAGAGTTTCCCGTTCATCCGCACTGGCAAGTAAAGCAACTGGATATCCGATTGCAAAAATTGCAGCGAAAATCGCGGTAGGTTTAACACTTGACGAAATTATGAACCCGGTGACAGGAAAAACATACGCATGTTTTGAACCTGCACTTGACTATGTGGTAACAAAATTCCCGAGATTCCCATTCGATAAATTCGAAACGGCGGACAGAAGATTGTCTACACAGATGAAAGCAACCGGAGAAGTAATGGCTATCGGTAGAAATTTTGAAGAATCTTTACAGAAAGCCATCCGTTCTCTTGAAACCGGAATCAGACATTTAGGATTAAAAACAAAACAGGCTGAAGCGTTAACGGCTGAAGAAATCGAAAGAAGAATCAGAGTTTGTGATGATGAGAGACTTTTCATTATCGGAGATGCTTTAAGAAAAGGATATGACTGGGAGCAGATTGTAGAATGGAGCAAGATTGATAAATTCTTCATCTGGAAACTGAAAAAACTGGTTGATTTCGAAAAAGTAATCGCTGCCAACAAATTTGACAAAGAAACTTTAATTGAAGCTAAAAAATTAGGCTTCGCAGATATGAATATCGCCCACCTTTGGGAAGTGAAACAGCGTGAAGTTTTCAATTTCAGAAAAGAAAATGGAGTAATGCCGGTTTACAAAATGGTAGATACCTGCGCGGCTGAGTTTGAAAGTGAAACCCCGTATTTCTACGGAACTTACGAAGAAGAAAACGAAAGCGTTGTTTCAGATAAAGAAAAGATCATCGTTTTAGGTTCAGGGCCTATCAGAATCGGGCAGGGAGTAGAATTCGACTACGCAACAGTTCACTCGGTTTGGGCCATTAAAGAAATGGGTTACGAAGCGATTATCATCAACAATAACCCTGAAACCGTTTCTACAGACTTCTCTATCTCAGATAAATTATACTTCGAACCATTAACGGAAGAAGATGTAATGAATATTATCGAGCTTGAGAAACCTAAAGGAGTAGTGGTTCAGTTTGGAGGACAGACGGCCATCAACCTTGCCGATAAACTGGCTTCACATGGGGTACAGATCCTGGGAACTACTCTTGAAGACCTTGACAGAGCTGAAAACAGAGACAAGTTTGAAAAAGCGCTTCAGGAAATGGGAATTCCTCAACCATTAGGAAAAACATCCACTTCAAAAGAAGAAGCCATAAAAATTGCCAACGAGATCGGTTATCCGGTTCTGGTTCGTCCAAGCTACGTATTGGGAGGCCGCGCGATGGAAATTGTGTACGGTGAGGCTGAACTTGCCTACTACATGGAAAATGCCGTTGAAGCAAGCCCTAAACACCCGGTATTGGTAGACAAATACATGGTAGGAAAAGAAATAGAAATTGATGCCATCTGCGACGGAGAAACAGTAGTGATTCCGGGAATTATGGAGCACATCGAAAGAGCAGGAGTACACTCCGGAGACTCTATCGCGGTGTATCCTACACAGAATGTTTCACAGAAGGAAATTGATACCTTAGTAGACTACACACAAAGGCTGGCCAAAGGATTGAATGTGATTGGTTTAATGAATATCCAGTACGTTCTTTTCGAAGGAAATGTTTATGTAATCGAGGTGAACCCACGTTCTTCAAGAACAGTTCCTTTCCTGTCTAAAATTACAGAAGTTCCTATGGCAAATCTGGCAACAAAAGCCATCTTAGGACAAAAGCTGACAGATTTAGGCTACAAAAACGGTCTGGTTCCAAGCAAAGAAGGTGTTTATGTAAAAGTTCCTGTGTTCTCTTTCTCAAAACTGACGAAAGTAGACATCTCTTTAGGCCCTGAAATGAAGTCTACAGGAGAAGTAATGGGTAAAGATACCACTCTGGAAAAAGCACTTTACAAAGGACTGATTGCAGCAGGAAGAAAAGTACCGATGCACGGTTCCATTCTCTTCACAGTAGCAGATAAGCACAAAGAAGAAGCTGCAGCTCTGGCAGAAAGATTCCACGAAGTAGGATTCAGAATCTGGGCTACAGAAGGAACGGCCAAATATTTCGAAGGCAAAGGAATTCCTTGTAAAATAGGCTACAAAATAGGAGAGGAAGATGTGAACCTGATCGACCTGATCCAGAAAGGAAAAGTTCAGTATGTTGTTAATACCACCACCAAAGGTAAGCAGGCTGAGAGAGACGGATTCCAGATCAGAAGAATGAGTGTGGAAAACGGTGTTCCTTGTCTGACGTCAATGGATACAGTAGAAGCCATCCTGAAAGTAATTGAAAGCATGAGTTTCAAAATGGAGACGATGTAATCATCGAAGCCAGATAATATATTTCAAACCCCGCGAGTTTTCTTGCGGGGTTTTGTTTTTCAAGAAAAATTAAATTGTTTGTTAATTTATAGAATTTGTATAAATTCGCTAAAAATTAATAATATAATTTCCGATTAGTATACATTTTTTACTTTTAAAATGGGCTAAGGAGATTATTTTATAAATGAAAATTAAAAAACACACATCTTAAAGCATGAAGAAAATCTTTTTTCTATTGATAAGTACATTCTGCTTATCACAAAACATTAATTTCACTTGGGTACAGGGAGGTAATCAGATTGAGCAGGATGCTGAGTTTGGCATTTACGGATTGGAAAGCAGTGAAAACTGGCCCAATATTTTGAAAGAAATGTCTTATGTTGCAGATAGTGATGGGACTTTCTGGATGTTTGGCGGCCACAGTACAGGTTGGGTGGGTAATGCCTCAAGCTTATTATGGAGCTATAATTCCCAAAATAATAATTTTACGTTTAGAAAGGGATGGCTTTATCATGACTTTAACGGATACAATAAAGGAGTAAATGTAGAGAGTTATAGAAATGTTCCCGGAGCGGTAAGACAGTCTTCCATGTGGTCTTCAACGAATAAAAATTTATATATTTTTGGAGGAGCAGATGCATCCGGTAAGCAAAAAAATGATTTGTGGAAATTCAATAGCCTCACCAATAACTGGATTAAAATTTCTAACGGAACATCCAATGGAGAAGGCAATTTCGGAACAAAAGACATTGAAAACCCTGCAAATATTCCTCCTGCATTGATCAATACAACCACATGGACTGATTCATCAGGAAATCTATTCCTTTTTGGTGGAAAAACATCAAACGGAAACGAATACAATACCGTTTGGAAGTATAGTATTTCTACCAATATGTGGTCCTGGATAGGAGGAACAGATCAAGCCAACATCAATGGAACCTACAACAGTATTGGACAGGAAAATGCTTTAAACCAGCCCAGTTCAAGATTTGGAAGTTGCAGTTTTAAAGATTTACAGGGAAACATATTTATTTATGGAGGCTATCACAGTACCGCGACTCAGGGATACAATTACAATGATTTATGGAAATTTAATCCTGTAAACGGATTGTGGACCTGGCTAAAGGGAAGCCAGACAAGTACTGAGAACATTGCTGCGGGCGTAGGAATAGAAAATACGAACAATATGCCGGGAACCATAGACGGTTCCAAACCCAATAACTGGACAGATAAAAACGGGAACTTTTGGATTCAGATCAATTACTATATGTGGAAATATAACCCAGCCAGTAATTCCTGGACCGTTATGAAAAAAAACGGAAATCCTCCTGTGACCCAACCGCCGGTGTATGGAACATTGAATGTAGAGGATGCACAAAATTTCCCGGGATTCAGAAGTTCTTCAGCCTGCTGGACCGGAAATGAAGGAAATCTTTATTTGTATAACGGAAACATCACTTCTTCAGGAAATTATGGAGTTGATTTCTGGAAATACAATATCACTACCAATAATTGGGTTCGGATAAAGGGTCCGGGAGTGACAAGCGGCGGTAATTCATATGATTTTGTTTCCTATGAAAAGCTGGAAGGTCTTGTAGAAAGTGAAAATACTCCGGGTGGAATGGCCAAATATGGTGCTCAATGGAAAGATGCTGAAGGAAATCTATGGGTATATGGAATTTATGGAAAATATGGTAACGAAGTAAACACTACAGCGTACTCTTCTGTTGATTTATGGAAGTTTATTTCCTCACAAAAAAAATGGCAATGGATCAACGGCAACGAAAACAGTTTTTTTAAATCTTATACAGGAGATCTGATCAATTACGGATCACTCAATACCGAAAACAAAAGAAGCGCGCCGGGTCGCCGTATTGACGCAATGTCCTGGACAGATGCCAACGGAAATCTCTGGATGTTCGGAGGGCAGACGCCACAGGTAAACTCTTATTATCAGGATCTGTGGATGTACAATAAAACATCCAATAACTGGGTTTGGAAAGGAGGTGTACAAAATGCCAGTTTAGGATCAAACAGACGCGCAAATTACGGAAGCCAGGGAATATATTCTTCAACTAATATTCCGGGAGCAAGAGTAAGAGGAAAAACATGGACAGATGCCCAGGGTAATTTTTATCTGTATGGCGGCTACGGATTTGATGAAGTATCTACCAATGAAGGCTATTTAAATGATGTATGGAAATACGATGTCAGCATAGATCAATGGGTATGGTTAAGCGGAGATAAAACAGTTAATAACTTCTCCGCTACCAATTATCCTCCGGCTGACTATGGAACCGGAATTAACTGGGTTGATGACAATAAAAATTTCTGGTATTTTACAAATGCTAAAATGTGGAAATATCAGACCAGCACCAATAGCTGGTCTACAATAGGAACTCCTCCTCCTTACGGAAATGCAAATTATGGAACTATGGGAACAGAAAGCGCAGCCAACTTCCCTGGCGATAGACCTAAAGCATTAACCTGGAGCGGAAAGAATGGTGATTTATGGCTTTTTGGCGGAAACAGTTCATCTCAACAGAATCTTTGGAGATATAATATTCTTACAGCCAATTGGACCTGGATGTATGGCCCTCAAACCTCATCTTCATATAATTACGGCCTGTTAAATGTCCCTTCTAATACAAATTTACCGCCTTATAGACGCTATTCTGCAACTTGGAATGACAATGCCGGCAACCTGTATTTATTCGGGGGTACACAAACAGAAACTTATGATCATTTGAATTATAATGATGTTTGGAAAATAGACATGACAGGCTATTATCTGAATACCAATGAATCTCCAAAATCAAATACGGAGTTCAAAATTTATCCTGCCCTTTTCTCAAGTGAGATTACAATAGAATCGATTGAGAAGTTTGAAAAGATATTGGTTACTGATTTTTCAGGAAAAAATATTAAAACTGTCAATTTTAATTCAAGTAAAAAGCAGACTGTTAATTTGTCAGATTTAAGTGCAGGAGCTTATATACTAAGCGTATATGGAACAGAAAATAAAGTTTTGTTTTCCGGAAAAATTATAAAAAAATAATACATTCATCAGTTAAATAATAGAGTACTGACAGAAGAATAACCCGAACGTTTTAGTTTCATACAGCTGTTCTTTTGTCAGTACAACTTTTTGATGAATACTCAGAAAACTTATTATTGGAGCCGGGAAAAACATCTTCTTATAAGTGAGAAAATTTAGAAAAATAGGGGGTGTGGTTTAAAGCATAGCTCTTTATTGTATCTTTACAAAAACACCACCATGTCCTCAGAATTTACTCCCGTTTTAAATCACTTTTCCCAATACATCAAGCTCAGCGAGACTTTAAAAAAAGAACTGCTCGACAGATTATCCTTTCAAACCTTTGAAAAGGGAGAACTTCTGCATGATGCTGATAAGATCTGCACCAAAAGCTATTTTATCCTAAACGGCCTGACCAGAACCTATTACCTGAAGGATGGAACAGAAATCAGCGAGTATTTTTCCTGCGAAAACGAATGGGTGAATTCTCCCAAAAGCTTTATAGGACGCATAAAAGACATCTATTTCATCGACTGTCTCGAGAAAACGGAAACCTTCTGCCTCAAAGTAAACGATCTGGGATACCTGTTCGATAATTTTCCTGAAATGGAAAGATATGCACGACTTTCTATGGGAAGTGTGTTCGGGCACCTGATGGAACGTATTACCTCCCAAAGATTTACCACTGCCAAAGAAAAATACGAACATTTTCTGACGGTTTACAAAGGAATTTATCACAGAATTCCGTTGGGAATGACGGCTTCTTATCTCGGAATTACACAATCCACACTCAGCAGATTAAGGGCAGAAAAGTAGTTTTTGATCTAGAGCAAAAATAATCCGGAAAGACTGAGATATTTTTGTTAAAAAAAACAATGAAACTACTATTTAAAATTGCCTTCCTCCTGATTTTCACCTGTAATCTTGTTAAAGGTCAGGATACCATTCAATCTAAAAATACAGATGCTGTTTTGTATAAACCCTCCAAAAATGTCCGGGGCCTCGTTGTAGGATTTGGAGGATCAGAGGGAGGAAATGCCTGGGCATCGAAACGCTGGAAAACCGTAAGGGATCAGTTTTTAGACAAAGGATATGCATTTCTGGCGCTTGCTTATTTTGGGTCTGTCAACTCTCCGAAACAACTCGATAAAATTGAAATTCAGGATGTTCATAATACCATTGATATAGCAAAAAGCAAAGTTCCGACCGATAAAATTGCCGTAATTGGAGGTTCCAGAGGAGCAGATCTGGCTCTGTTGTTGGGAAGTTACTATTCTGATATCTCGTGCATTGTCGGTTTGTCGTCAAGTCATGCCGTTTTTCCCGGAAATACAGATCATTTTTCTACATCCAGCTGGACGTTTGGCGGAAAAGAGCTTCCTTTTGTCCCGGTGAATGAAGCTGCAGTTCCTTTTATGATGGAACGGAAAATAAGGAAAGCCTTTGAAGCGATGCTGCAGGACAAAACTGCCGAAGAAAAATCACTCATAAAAGTTGAAAATATCAAAGCTCCGGTGCTGCTGATGTCCGGAACTGATGATGAAATCTGTCCTTCATCGGAAATGTCAGAAAAAATAATTCAAAGATTAAAAAACAAGCGGTTTCATTACCGTTATGAACATATAGAGTTCAAAGGAGGGCATTCTGAACCTTACCAGCATTTTGATAAAGTCTTTGATTTTCTTCAGAATAACTTTTAATCTGAACCTCAGTTGAAGTTGTAATCATCTTTTTATAATTCACTCAAAGGGTTTTTATTCACTTGGAAACCCTTTATTCATCGTGTATTTATGGAAGCTAAATTTTATGATTTATATCAATTTTTATTTAGAATTAATAAAAATAATATAATTTTGCGCAACTAACTTACTTATACAATGAAAAAATCAATTATTTCTGCCTCTTTACTGGCGGTTTCCATGCTGAGTGCCCAGAAAACGGATACGGTCAGAGTCTCTGAAATTCAGTCTGTGTCATTGCAGGGAACCCATAATTACAGAACAAAGAAAACAGAATCTGTAGCGAGACTTCCTCTTGAAAACCTGGAAAATCCAACTGTTTACAACATCGTTCCTAAAGAAATTATCAGCGAAATGAATGCCGTGGATTTTAATACAGCAATGGCATCTGCTCCGGGAATTGTAGTGAATAACAGTGTGAACGATAGTGGAAATGATATCTTTCTGAGAGGATTCAGCTCTTCTGCCAACTTCAGGAACGGACTTATTCAAAATCCGAGAGTACAGTCTGAAATAGCCAATGTAGAAAGGGTAGAAGTGATTAAAGGGCCTTCAGGAACCCTGTTTGGAGGTACATTGGCCAACTATGGCGGTGTCGTGAATATTGTAACCAAAAAACCTCAGGAAAACTTTGGCGGAATTATCGGATATACGACAGGAAGCTGGGGAATGAACCGGATCACGGCAGATGTGAATGCCCCTTTGAACAAAGAAAAAACAGCGCTTGCCAGATTTAATGTAGCTGCTTATTCCCAGGATTCTTTTCAGGATGCAGGATACAATAAAGGACTGTTCTTTTCAGGAAGTATTTTATATAAAGTAAGTGATAAAACCACCGTTACTTTAGATACGGAATTCCACGCTCCGGAAAAAACCTTGAATGCATATGTGAGACAGTCTGAAAAATTGACAATCACATCTATGAAAGACCTTACAGGAGCTCACCAGAGATCATTTACCAGCAATGATATTGGCTCCAAAAGAACCAACTTCGTGACGATGGCAGAAGTAACTCATAAATTCAATGATCAGTGGACATCCAGAACTTCATACCAAAGAGGAATGGCCAATGAAAATGAATCTATATTTTTAGTTTTAAGCTATATTGATAATAATACTGTAAGTCGTGGAATCCGTCCTTTTGACAGCTACAAAATTACAACGGACAATATTCAGCAGAATTTCATCGGAGATTTTAAGATCGGAAATTTAAGAAACAGACTGGTAGTTGGTCTGGACTATTATCAGCAGAGCGCCAAAAACCAGTACGGAATGTTTAAAAGAAACGCGACAGATACCGTAGGTTCTGTTTTTGCACCCTACGATATCATTAAATTGAATGAGACTTCACCGTGGCAGCCTATTTCCAGAAGTCTGGTAGAAAATTTAGAAAGAATTCCGGTCAATCCGAATCCTGGGAGTCTGGATAATCCAAGCAGCCTGACAAAACCAACGAATTATGAGATCACAAGATTCAGTACATTCAGTGCTTATGTCTCCAATGTATTGAATGTGACGGATAATCTATTGGTGATGGCCAGTTTGAGAATGGATAATTACAAAAACGAAAATACAGTTGTCAATGGAGTGGAAGTATCTGAGGCGAATGGTTTTCAGCCCAAATACGTCATGGGATATACGCAGACTCAGTTCTCTCCGAAATTCGGATTGGTTTATGAGATTGTGAAAGAGCAGATTTCATTCTTCGCCAACTATGTCAACGGATTTAAATACTTCGCTCCGTCTGCCAATCAGGACGGAATCCTTACCAAATGGGATCCCGAACAGGGAAATCAGGTTGAAGGAGGTTTTAAACTGGATCTTTTCGGCAAAAAACTCCTTTCAACGATTACTTACTATCACATGAACGTAAAAAACCGACTGATCGCAGATCCTTCCGGAATGGGAAACAGACAGGATGGTAACGTTAAAAACCAGGGATTTGAGATCGATTTTATAGCCAATCCTTTTAAAGGCTGGAATATCGTTGCCGGCTACGGATATAATGATAATAAAAATGACGACAGAAGTAAAGACAATGGCAAAAGAATCGCCTGGACCCCTAAACATGTTGCCAATCTCTGGACCAGCTACAAGATCATGGATGGTTCTTATGAAGGATTAGGCTTCGGGGCAGGATTCAATTTTGTAGATAAAACCTATATCAATATCACCAACCATTTTCTGTCTCCCGCTTATACTACCGTAGGTGCTACCATATTCTATGATAAAAAGAAATACAGAATAGGAGTAAAAATGAATAATGCATTGAATGAAACGTACTGGAACTTCTACGGCCAGCCCCAGAAGCCCAGAGAAATTCTCGCCAATTTTGCTTTTAAATTCTAAGCTTTTATAAACAAAATAAGAGCGGTAATGCTTTGCCGCTCTCATGTATTGATAGATATGGAAAAGAAAACAACAGATAAGAAGAAACGGCAGGGGAAATCTCCCGTCAAAAAAATAACCGGATGGCTGCATCTCTGGCTCGGATTGGTTTCAGGGATTATCGTACTGGTGGTGACGCTTTCCGGAACGATGTTCGTCTTTTGTGATGAAATTATCGACCTTTGCGGAGGAAGCGCGAAATATGTACAGGCTCCTGCCCATGCACAAAAACTGTCCCCGGAAGAGTTATTGGCTCAGTTTCATCAGCAGGTGCCGGACAGGAAAGCATTTTATTTTGATACCTATAAAGAGGCCGACAGAAGCTTCAGGGTAGCTTCCGCCACTCAACCTCCGAAAGACAAAAATAAAAAGGCATCAAAGAAAGGAAAATCAAAAGAACGGGGTCCCAGAGGCGTATTTGCCTACCATTATCTTGATCCTTACACCGGAAAAGTAATCGGTTCAACAAAAAGCTACGAATTTTTCTACGTGGTGGCCCATATTCACGCTCAGCTTCTGGCGGGTAAATTTGGAAAAACAGTAGTTGGAGTAGCCTCTATTATATTTTTTGTACAGCTTATTGGCGGTTTGATTCTCTGGTGGCCGAAAAAATGGAACAAAACAACAAGAACGACAGCATTCAAAATAAAATCAGGAACAAAATGGAGAAGAAAGAATTATGATTTTCATAATGTTTTTGGGTTCTATTCCCTGCTTCCGGCTGTATTTATTACGATAACAGGGCTGATCATGGCTTATGAAATTCTAACGAACCTTACCCAGGAAGCCTTCGGCGGGACAAAGGATGCCCATAAAATTGCAGAAAAGTATGAACCTCAATTTGATCCGGATAAAAAAGCACTTACCTATGCCGCTTTTGCAGATAAAAACTTCAGAAAATTTCCCGAGGCCAGACAGTTTAGAATGAGCATTCCGAGGAATGATTCAGCTACGGTTTATCATGTGGTAGCCGCTCAGTTTATCGGATTGAAAAGTCTGGAAAAAGGAAAAAGCATGGAAGCAAACAAATATACCGGAGAAGAAATTATTTATCCTGAGAAAGTGCAGAGGCATGAAATCATAGAACATATGAACTTTGATCTTCACGTAGGATACTGGGGTGGAATGTTTGGAAAAATTTTCACTTTTGCCATCGGTATTATCTGTACAAGCCTTCCCGTTACCGGATTCCTGATCTGGTGGGGAAGACGTAAAAAAACACCCAAAAAAGTAACCGTCAATTTGAGTAATTCTTAACTATCCTTACAACTTAAATAGATCTGATGGTTAAAAGAAAAAATACATTCATCAACATAGAAACCAGTATCATGAACAACCGGCTTAAATGCTTATTATTAAACCTGTTTCTGCTTCTCAGTCTGTCGGGCAAAGCACAGGAAAAAATCTCAATCGGAGAAAAAAAGAATTTATCTTCAGCCATTCTTAACGAAAACAGAGAAATATGGATTCATCTTCCGAAAACCTACAACGATAGCAGCATCCACCCTGCAAAATACCCGGTAATCTATCTTCTGGATGGTGAAATCAATTTTGAGTCCTATGCCGGAATGAGCGATTTTCTGGCCAAACCACCCTACGCTGATATGCCCGAATGTATCGTTGTCGGAATTAAAAATACGGAAAGAACCAGAGACCTGACTCCTACAAAGTCACACAAAAAGAGTCCGGTAAATCCTGATGTGGTTCTTTTCGGAGACAGTGGGGGAAGTGAGAATTTTGTAAGATTTATTCAGGAAGAATTAAAACCTTTCATCAATAAAAACTACCGGACCCTTGATTATTCCATACTGGTAGGGCATTCTTTCGGTGGACTTTTTGCCGTGAATGTACTGCTTACCCATCCTGAATATTTCAATGCTTATGTAGCGAATGATCCAAGCCTATGGTGGGACAACAAAATTTTGATCACCAAAACAAAAGAATACCTGGATAAGAACAAAAAGTTTCCGGACCATAAATTTCTGTATGTTTCGCAAGCCGATAACGAAGAACAGAACAAAAACTGGAACTCGGATATGACGCAGGCCATTGAAGAGTTCAGGGGAATTGTCGAAAAAAACGGATCTCTGAACTACAAACATCATTTCTTTGAAAATGAAGTTCACGGAACAGTTTCTTACCCGGGAAATTATGATGCTCTGAAATATATTTTTAAAGGATTCAGAACAGATATTAAGAAACTGTCTAAAAATCCACAGCTGCTGGAAGAAGAATACAAAAAATTTTCACAGAAAGCAGGAGCAGAATTTATCCCTTCCGAAAGCTATCTGAATGTCATTTTAAAATTTATGAAGACCAATGGCTTTAAAGAATCAGAAACTTATTTTGATGGATTAAAAAATAAACTTTATCCTCAAAAAAACTAGGGAAGGCCTTTGTAAACCGAATATATAATGCAATAGAAATCTCCGGGATTATAAAGGTATCAACAAAAAACGTCTAATTTGTCATATTTGATTTTACTTGAAGAAACTTTCTGTCTTTGGATGGAGAGTTTCTTTTTTATTGGATTGATTAAACTAAAAAAACCATTCAATTGTTAAAAATTAACGGAAAAACATTCAATTCAATAGGAACGGGCTTTAGCCCGTTTAAACATAAAAACACACAAAGCACGGCTTTAGCCAAAACCTAGCTTCTATCCTGTAGATCATTTTCCCATTGATCAAACTGCAAAAATATTTAGACTGGTTTAAAATCCGCTCCATCTGCAAAATCTGCGCGGGAAAAACAAATAACCCATCTATCATAAAAAATCCTCTTATGCTCCCTTTAATTAATCTTATAATACGGCTCCGAAAAATACTTACTCGGTTTGATATACACCGTTTTTCTATCCGCATCAAAAATCCAGTTGAACCTTCGCAGCAAATCAGCCCCGAAATAATTGACTGTCTGTTTTTTCAGATCACCAACAAAAAAACCGGCCGAAACATCTTTTAAAACACTATTTCCCACTTTCAGGAAAGGAAGTATGGCCTGTTTGGTAACGATACTTTTTCCGCTTGAATTTTTCAGTGTTTTTTCTCCCGTTATCTTCAGTTTTTTATCCAGCTCTTTTTCGGCGGCGAAATCATTACTGTATAACAACCCTCCCGAATATCCGGATTGAAGTACGAAATAAGCTTCCTGCTGCTTGTCGCCGTCAATAATGTTATCTGCTGCAATATAAAAAGCTTCCTCTTCATATAATGTGGTAATAGGTTGGTACCCTTTCAGATCGGGCTTTTGATTATATATAATGAACTGATTATGATCATAATCAATTTTAAATGCTTTTCCTCCGAACAGAGCAGTTCCAATCTTTCCGTCTGCTTCGTGTCCGGTCAGTTGATTATCTGAAAAACGGATGTTATTTAAAGTTAACTTTCCAATCTGAACGGTATTATTTTCACTGATTTCGTCTTTATTAAAAACAATATGATCTGCCTTTCTTTGCCTATCCGGAGAAATAGAAGCACCTTCCATTGCGATCTGGAACATCAGATCCAGAGAGTCTTTTTTATTGACCAGCGTTTTTACAATGATATTATTATGTTTCGTAATTCGGAAAGGAATGGTTTGTTGTGCATAGCAATTGAAAATACCACAAGAGAAAAGAAAAATAAGGCTTATTTTTTTGAACATATAACGTGATTAATGGTTAAAATCGTGAAATTTAAAATTACCCATTATCTTTGGAAAAGCAAATACTAAATTCATATGATTCAAAAACTTCTTGACAGTGGCCTTCATTGGGAAAAAAAAGAATTCAGGAGAAATGAATTTCTGAAGATCTCAGGAAGTACGGATACTCATATTTATTTTGTAGAAAGCGGTAGTGTCCGGATTTTTATGATGGATGAAAAGGAAGAAAGAATCATCCGCTTTGGATATACAGGAAATATTATTGTATCTCTTGATTCATTTCTGTCCGGAAAACCATCGGATTTTTATATTCAGGCGATAAAAAAGACCGGTGTAAGGGTAGCTTCTAAAAAAGACTTTTACGAATTTATCCGGTCGGGTGAAGAGAATCTCAGATTTTGGAACAGCATTCTGGAAGACCTTGTTTTGCAGCAGATTGAAAGAGAAAAGGATTTACTGATCAATTCACCTAAAGAACGTTTTGAAAGAGTATTGAAAAGAAGCCCTAAACTTTTTCAGGAAGTGCCCAACAAATACATTGCGAATTATCTTAGAATGTCTCCGGAAACCTTGTCGAGGCTTAAAAAATCTTGAGTTCAGTCAAGATTTAAGAAAAAAGTGATTCCGAAATTTGTATAAAAATAATCAATGAAATTTTCTACGTCACAATTATTGGATGAACTGAAAGCCCGGACTTTGATACATATTCAACACGCAGAGCGCCTTTTGCAGGAACCTGAAGATAAAATAAATTCCAGAATTTCAGAAAACAGCTGGAGTGTGCTGGAATGTATGGAGCATCTCAACCGCTACGGCAAATTCTACATTCCGGAAATAAGCCGCAGGATTTCTTCTTCTAAAACTTCCCCTGCATCTGCTTTCCAATCCGGAATTCTCGGAAATTATTTTGCTCAATCCATGCTTCCTAAAGAAAAACTGAATAAAATGAAAACCCTTTCAAACATGAATCCAATCCATAGTGAACTGAATAAAACGGTGGTGGAAGAATTCATCAGACAGCAGAATCAAATCCTGGAATTACTCGAAAAATCAAAAAATATCAATCTCAATAAAGTGAAAACCAGCATCAGTATTACCAGACTGATAAAATTGAAACTGGGAGATACGTTCCGTTTTGTGATCAATCATAATACGAGACATATGAAACAGGCAGAACGGATTTTGGAGAATATTTGAGATAACGGCGGTAAAGATTCCAAATAATGATTACTTTTAAATCAATGGAAATCATCTACCGAAAAACAATACAGACTCCACTGGGGGAAATGGTTGCCTGCGCCGTTGAGCAGGGAATCTGTCTGCTTGAATTCACAGACAGAAAGAATTTTGAAAAACAGTTTATATCTCTTTCAAAAGCTTTAAAGGCCGGTTTTGAAGATGGAGATCACAGGCACTTCGTGCAACTCGAAGAAGAACTGAAAGAATATTTTGAGGGACGAAGAGCTAAATTTGATGTTCCGCTTTATACCACAGGAACAGAATTTCAGGAAAAGGTATGGCAGCTTCTGCGGGAGATTCCGATGGGCGAAATCCGTACGTACAAACAACAGTCTGAATTTCTGGGAAATCCTAAGGCAATACGTGCAGTAGGAACGGCAAACGGAATCAATAAAATTGCCATTCTGATCCCCTGCCACCGCGTAATTGGTTCAAATGGAGAGCTGGTAGGTTATGCAGGAGGAATCTGGAGAAAACAAAAATTATTGGAATTAGAAAAGGCTATTTTGTTTTGATTTTTGTAAATTTAGGCAAAAATTTACACGTGAAAAAGTTACTATTTGCACTTTGCATATCGGCTTCGGCCTTAACCTTTGCTCAGGATTACTCAGTACCGGCAGCCAGCCCGCGTCAGAAAGTAGAACAGCAGTTTTCAATGTCAAAAATTACCATTGATTACGGAAGACCGGGAGTGAAAGGACGTAAGATCTTCGGAGAACTGGTTCCTTACGGACAGGTTTGGAGAGCGGGAGCCAACTCATCTACAAAAATTACATTCGGACAGTCTGTGAATTTTGGTGGAAAAATGGTTCCGGCAGGTACATACGGACTGTTTATCATTCCTACAGAAAAAGAATGGAAAGTAATATTGAACAAAGACTTCCAGCAGTGGGGTGCTTATACCTACGATCCGAAACAGGATGTGGTAGATGTTACAGTTCCGGTAAACAAATTGGCAGACAAGCAGGAATGGTTTGAAATTACGCTTAATCCAACTGATGAAAACTCAGGAAATTTAGTGATTAAGTGGGATATGGCTCAGGCAGAAGTTGCTTTGAAACCTGCTAAACCGGATGCCGTAATCAAAATTTCGGATAAACTGAAAGAAATCAAGAAAATAGAAGCTGACGCAGCTAAAGCAAAAAGTTAAGCAATGAAATTTTCTATACAACCTGTTTTAGAAAATCAGGAATACCAATTAATCCCCTTACAGCAAGGGGATTTTGAGTCCCTGTATGAAGTAGCTTCCGATCCCAGAGTCTGGGAACAGCATCCCAATAAAGACCGTTACCAAAGAGAAGTTTTTGAAAACTTTTTTAAAGGAGCTATGGAAAGCGAAGGAGCTTTTAAAATCATTGAAAAATCTTCCGGAGATGTTTTAGGCAGTACCCGTTTTTATAGTTTTGATGAAGACAGAAACAGCATTTTTATAGGATATACTTTCTACGGAACCAAATCCTGGGGAAAAGGCATTAATCCACAGATCAAGAAAATAATGCTGGACTATATCTTCCAGTTTGTAGATACGGTGTATTTCCATATCGGAAAGGAAAATTTCCGTTCCCAGACTGCATTGGAAAGAATAGGCGGAGTGAAGGTCGCAGAAGAGGAAGTAGCGTATTTTGGAGAGCCTACGAGAACCAATTTTGTGTATGAAATAAAAAAAGAAAGCCAATCGTGAAAAAATATAAAATCCAGAAATCTCCGTTTGTAGTGCCTACCACAGACGGAAAATTAATAGAAGAACATTGGGGAAATTCTACAGGAAATTCAAATGTATCTATTGCCCACATGGTAGCACCTCCGGATTGGAGTGAGCCACATCAGACCCCTGAATTTGATGAATTTACCCTTATTATTTCGGGTAAAAAACAATTCGAAATAGATGGCGAGGTCGTGATTCTTGAAAAAGGACAGAGCATCCTTATTGAAAAAGGAGCAAGAGTACGTTACAGCAATCCTTTTTCGGAATCCTGTGAGTATATCGCGATCTGTCTTCCTGCATTTTCTATGGATCTGGTGAATAGAGAAGGATAATGAGTAGATTAAACCTACCTAATTAAAATAAAAAGACAAATTTCTCAATTTGTCTTTTATTTTTTGTTCTGTCTAAGCCACTTCCAATACAACGACCTGGTCAGGGTCCTCAGGGGTGACAGTTTGCTCCGGAATTTCCAGTATGTTGTTTTTCAGGACTGTTTTTACTGAGGCGTTGTCTTTTAAAAGATATGCTTTAGTTACTTTCCGGTAAGGGAATTTTTCAAGTTTTATACTTCCGGCGTCTTTTTGCAAAATATGAACATATATCTTTTTACCGGATTGGGTAATACAACCCCATTTTTGAGGTTTTATGTAGCCCCCTTTTGTTCCGTAAACACTTTCCCTGTAGGTTTTTAACCATTTTCCGATCCAGTTGAGCTGACTAACAAATTCCGGTTGTATTTCTCCGTTGGGCATCGGGCCTATATTCAGCAATAGGTTCCCGCCGTTACCTGCAGAAGCTACAAGAAGTTTTACAATCTGGGCAGGAGTTTTATAAGCAGAATCCGTTAAATTAAAGCCCCAGCTGTTGTTTAGGGTAGCACAGGTTTCAAGAGGAAGATCAGATATTTTCTGAAAACTTAAACCTGAAGTGTTTTCCCCGGGAACATCCTGTTCAAACATCTGGAAATCTTCGCCTGGCAGGGGAGTCATATGATGATTGTTTCCCACCATACACTGTGGCTGTATTGTATGGATGAGGTCATAGAGTTCACGAGTATGCCAGTCTATACGCACATCATTGTCCTTTCTGTCTTTGGTTTCTTCATCCATCTGATCCCAGTACCCGTCAAACCATATTCCGTCAATCTTTCCATAATGAGTAAGAAGCTCGGTAAGCTGATTTTTCATAAATTGAATGTAGTCATTCCAATTGCCCCGTTCGGTACGGCCTGTGCCTTGCCCTGTTCTGCCTGTCCAATAAGAATAGTCGTTTCTGCGCCAGTCGAGTAATGAATAGTAAAGAAATAGTTTTATTCCCTGTTTATGGCATTCATCAGCAATCATTTTAACGATGTCTTTTTTGTACGGGGTATTCATGATATTGAAATCAGAATATTGGGTATCCCATAAACTAAAACCATCATGATGGCGCGTGATCAGAGTAATATATTTCATCCCGGAAGCTTTGGCGAGACTTACCCAGTCATGTGCATTAAAATTAACTGGGTTAAAGAATTTTTCTAATCTCGAATAATTATTTACGGTAATATTTCTGTTATTCATCACCCATTCACCGCTCCCTGGAATACTGAATATTCCCCAATGAATAAACATCCCAAACTTGGCATTCGTAAACCATTCCCGGGTTTGAATATTTTCTGGGCTTGGGCTGTATCCGGATGTTTGCGCCAAAATAGAGCTGGAACATGCGAAGTAAATAAAAATAAAACAAGCTAATTTTTTCATGTCTGGTTTTTATGTAGGAGTTTAACTTTCAAATAATCCGTATTCATCTTATTTTTTATTGACCTATAGCTGAATTTCCCAAAATTTTTACAGGTATTGATGTCGGATGTCGGCAGATTATTTCAGAATTTCCTTCAAAAACATCAACGTATGGTTCCATGCTCTTTTCGCCATTACTTCATTATAGTCCGGCGATTTCGGATCTGTGAAAGTGTGCTTCGAATGAGCATAGGTAATGATTTGCCAGTCAGCATTTCCTTCATTCATCTCCTTGATCAGATTATTATAGTCTTCAGGAGTTACTCCCTGATCATCGGCAGGATTTTCCACTAAAATTTTCGTAGAAATAGGCCCGTTTTTTCTGGTTTGATCTTTTCCGATACTTCCGTGAATAGAAACAACTCCCACTACCGGAAGGCTTCCTCTTGCGGATTCTAAAGCTCCTGTTCCACCGAAGCAATAGCCAATCACAGCAATTTTATCGGCAACCGCTCCGTTTTTTTTCAATTCTTCCAAAGCCAATGAAATACGTTTCTGGTAAGCCTCATAATTCTGTTTATAATAGCCGGCGGATTTCCCTGCAGAAGCATTGTCTTTTGGAATGTTTCCTTCACCGTAAATATCTGCAATGAAGGCTATGTATCCCTGTTTCTCGAGTTCGGCTGCGGCTGTTTTGGCTTCATCATCAATACCTTTCCAGGCAGGAAGGATCAAAACGCCCGGAAGTTTTTTTCCGGCATTGGAGGTTACCAGGCCATTCAGTTTCTGTGAGCCGTCCTGATAAGAAACTGTTTTAAGTTTCTGGCTGAAAAAAGTTCCTGTGCTCATTATACAAGCTGCTAATAAAATGGTACGTATCATATCGGTAATTTTAGATAAGCTATTGTAATTGAAAGGTGAAAATGATCGGCTTTTTATTTCAAGATCATAAAAAATCCTCATCTAAATTAATAAAAATAACTTATTATGAGGATGTTTGATCAGTTATAAAGTTGAGGTTGATTAAAACTTAACTCCCAATTCTTTTAATTCCAGTTCCAGATCTGTATCAGGATTGATTTTGATGGTTTTAAATCCCAGTGAATGAGCCATTTCAATATTTTTAGGATTATCATCAATAAACACGGATTCACTGATTTGAAGATGATATCTTTCTAAAAGCACATGCCATATTTTCGGATCCGGTTTAATCAGTTTTTCAGTTCCTGAAACCACAATTTTTCCATCAAAGATCTGGAAGAAATCATAATTTTCCACGGCATAAGGAAAAGTTTCTTCAGACCAGTTCGTCAACCCGAACAATTGATAGTCAGTTTTTTCCAGACGTCTTAATATATCTACGTTTTTGGGTATGTCGCTTTTCAGCATTATAGTCCAGTTATCATAGTAAGCTTTTAGTTCTTTTTCCCATTCCGGAAACTTTTTCACCTGGATTTCGGTTCCTTCTGCAAGACTTCTTCCGCGGTCCTGTTCCTCATTCCATTCAGACTGGGCGATGTGTTCCAGAAAGTATTCCATTTTTTCGTCATCCTTGAAATAATCTTTGAAAAAATACCTCGGATCCCAATCCATTAAAACGCCGCCAAAATCGAAGATGATATTTTTAATTTCCATATTGTTTTTAAACTTATTCAAATGTATTTATTTAACCACAAAAGTCACAAAAGTTTTTTATTCTTTTAAATACTTTAGCTTACTTTAATATTAAATGTTTTATGAGTCTGAAAATAATAAGAGTACAAAAGTGGAAAATCAAAGATTTTCGTTAAACTTTAGTGAACTTTCTAGATGCAATGTATTTTACTTTAAAAATAACTGACGTGTTCCAAAACTTTTGTGGCTTTTGTGGTTTTATTTTTCAGCTCTCGGAAATGAATAGTATGATGGGAAAATTCCAGTTTTAGGTTTTGGCTGAAGCCAAATGAAATTTTGGTTTATTTTTTAACGGGCTAAAGCCCGTTCCTATTGAATACAATGATTTGTTGCTCAGCAGAGAACTCCAGATTTTATTTTCACCAATCCTGTCATTGCGAACCGCAGGTGAAGCAATCTCATTCGGTTCATTACAAAGAATTTAGTTGAAGAGATTGTTTCGTCGCTTCGCTCCTCGCAATGACAAGATTGGTATAATTGAAAATTTAGTCCGGTTTATAAAACAGATACTGTCCATCTTCATAATAAGCATTGATATGATGCAGTCCATTCGTCAGGATAATTTCTTTCGCTCCGATAATGGAGTTATATCTGGCGGTCTGTTCAAATGTTTTCTCTGTAAGTTTGATCTGTGGAGCTTTGCATTCAATAAGAATTACAGGTTCTGTTTTTTCGGTAACCAGGAGATCAATTCTTTTAGTGAGACCGTTCAGAAGGATTTTTTTTTCTGTGATCAATGCTGATGGAGAATAGGCTTTTACCGTAAGATAATAGTGGATCCAGTGTTGGCGTACCCATTCTTCAGGAGTGAGCAGAAGGTAAGTTTTGCGGACCAAGTCATAAATAAAAAACTTATCTTTGTCTTTCTTGAATTTAAAATCAAAAGTTTCCTGAAAATTCAGTTTTGGAAGTTCCATTAATAAGATGAAAGAATTAGATTTAATCCTCAAAAATATTAAAAATAAAGAAGTTTTACCTATTTATTTTTTTCACGGAGAAGAAGCTTACTTTATTGATGCCGCTGTAAAAGTGCTTGAACACGACTATCTGGAGGAAGATGAAAAAGCTTTTAACCAGACGGTAGTGTATGGAAAAGATACTTCTTATCAGGAAATCCTTTCTCTGGCCAGACAGTTTCCTATGATGGGAGACAAGCAGCTTATCATTGTAAAAGAAGCTCAGGATCTGAAGTTGAATGAGGAAGAAAACCGTGTTCTGGAAACCTATGTAGAAAATCCGGTTCCATCAACAGTTTTGGTTTTTGCCCATAAACATAAAAAGCTGGACAGCCGTAAAAAAGCTACAAAAGCTTTAGATAAAGCCAAAGCTCTTTTTTTAAGTGAATCGGTGCGGGATACCAATCTTCCAAAATGGATTGCAGACGAATGTGCACAGCTGAAAATTAAAACAGCTCCCAATATTTCCCATCTGCTTGCAGAATATCTGGGTAATGATCTTTCAAGAATTGCCAATGAGCTTAATAAACTGAAAATTATACTTAAAGAAGGTGAAGTGCTGGACGGGACTATTGTAGAAAACCATATCGGGATCAGTAAGGAGTATAATGTTTTTGAGCTTCAGAAAGCTTTGGGGACTAAAAATGCGGATGCAGCATTCAGAATTGCTCATTTTATGGGTAAGAATCCTAAGAATAATCCCTTCGTAATGATGCTTGCCAATCTTTACAGCTATTTTTCCAATGTGATTATCTATCAGACTATGGCCGGGCAGCCCCAGCAGGTGATTGCTTCACAGATGGGTGTGAACCCCTATTTTATTAAAGATTATGCAGAAAGTGCAAGGCTTTATCCTTTAAAACATGCCACCAGAGTCATTTCTATTTTAAGGGAGTTTGATATGAAAGGGAAGGGGCTTGGTGCAGTGAATATGGGCGAAGCTGAACTTATCAAAGAATTGGTGTATAAAATTATTAATGTTGATAAGATTAAGATGAAGGTGTGAGGCGAGATAGGAGGTGATGGGTTGCGTGATGCATTTATAAGATTATGAGGTACGATTTGCGAGATATGATGGGTAAAGGTGATGAAAACAAAAGTATTAAATTTTTGCAGACAATCAACCCCGAATCTCAATACCTCGAACCTCTGAACCCCGAAACCCGATGCCCGCAACAGCACCATCGAAATTCAACATATCTCATATTGACAAGTATCATTAAAAATACTTTAAAAAAACATTAAAAATTCCGAAATTAGCAGTCTGAATTAAAATATTTTTGAACAAAATAAATTATGGAACAAAACATTTTAGATTGTGTGATCGTTGGATCTGGGCCTTCTGGCTTTACAGCGGCTATTTATGCAGCAAGAGCAGACTTGAAACCTGAATTATACACAGGTTTGGAGCCGGGCGGACAATTAACCACAACTACGGAGGTTGATAACTTTCCAGGATATCCGGCAGGGATTACAGGGCCTGAAATGATGATGGATCTGCAAAAGCAGGCGGAAAGATTCGAAACCAAAGTTCATTACGAAATGATCACCAAAGCTGAGTTCTCCAAAGAAGAAGGCGGTGTTCACAAATTATATGCAGGAAATAAAGAAATCCTGGCCAAAACAGTTATTATCTCCACAGGAGCTACTGCTAAATATTTAGGTCTTGAGGATGAGAAAAAATATGCAGGAGGGGGTGTTTCCGCATGTGCTACATGTGATGGATTTTTCTACAGAGGAAAAGATGTCGTGGTAGTAGGAGCAGGAGATACGGCAGCAGAAGAAGCGACTTACCTTGCAAAACTGACAAAAAAGGTAACGATGCTGGTGAGAAAAGACGTATTCAGAGCCTCTAAAGCAATGGTTCACAGAGTGGAAAATACTCCGAATATCGAAGTGAAATTCAACCATGAATTAACAGGTATCGAAGGTGAAAACAGCTTGGTAGAAAGAGCGGTGATTATCAATAACCAGACACAGGAAACGTCTACTGTTGATGTAGAAGGAATCTTCATCGCCATTGGACACAAGCCAAATACAGACATCTTCGTTGGACAGATTGATCTTGATGAAAACGGTTATATCGTGACTGAAAAAGGATCTACAAGAACCAATCTTCCGGGTGTATTTGCAGCAGGAGATGTTCAGGATCACATCTACAGACAGGCAATTACAGCAGCAGGAAGCGGTTGTATGGCTGCAATGGATGCAGAGAAATACCTTGCTGAATTACATTAATATTCAGCTTTTTACAATACAGAGCGTACCCGATGGGTGCGCTTTTTTATTTTACTTTAATTGATTGATCTTTTTACCGCAAAAGTCACCCTTTTTGTCATTGCGAGGAGCAAAGCGACGAAGCAATCTCTTCAATTCAATTTTTTGTAATGCACCAAATGAGATTGCTTCACCTGCGGTTCGCAATGACGGTCTTGGTGAAAATGAAATCTCAGGTTTTCTATTGAACAATAACTCATTATATTCAATAGGAGCGGGCTTTAGCCAGCTTAAATAGAAACAAAATGTCATTTGGCTTTAGCCAAAACTTAATGTTACCAGTTTTATTTCCCGCAGATTGCTCAGATCTCACAGATCTTTAATAGAAACTTTCAAGCTTTCAAGCTTATAAAGTCTAGAACTCCCTCTATACAGTTGAACTGCCATCTCTCGCCCCTTCCTTAAACTGCTTCAGCCTCTTTTATAAGCATTCAGAGGTTCTTTATAACGGCCTTCAGCTACTTTGTAAACAGTCTCTATCCATTTATGGAAGGGGAGGCACCCCTTGGGTAAGGGGGTAGATGGACTTATGCAAGGGCGTGTCGACGGTTATAGAAGGGCATAAACGAAAAAAACTGCTTCTGGTATAGAGCAGTTTTGTTATAATGATCTGTTTTAGAGTTTTATTTTCCGGATTTCAACTTCTTGTTTTCCTTTTTCAGTTCTTCTATCTGTTGTTTCAGGAGGGTAATATATTCCTGCTGGTTTTCTAAGATATAATCCGGGATGTTGTAATGATTATTAAGAATTGCAGTTCCGGAATTGGTAGATGAATCAGTAAAATTGACTGTATTACCCGATTTTTCTTCCTTAATGTCTTCTACTTTTACGTCCAAAGCTTTCGCCAGCTTTTCCCACTCGTCATCAAATATTCTGACATCACCGCTTTCTTTACAGCTATAGTTGGATACATCGGTTGCAATGATATCAGCAAGATATTGCTGAGTAATGCCTTTCTGTTTTCTTAGAGTTCTTAGCTTTTCATAGGGTGGGGCTGTGTTTTTACAAATATAGAAAAAAAATGTTTGGTGTGTAGGGAGTGGACGTTGTAAAATAATATATTAAAGGAAGTCAAAAGGTCCTCAATTTCAGCTTTTTTAGATAAAAACCGAATGATAAGGTGTTTATAGATGTCACATCTTATCTTCTAAAAAATTCAACATATTAATATACTTAGTATTGTCTTTACTGAAGAGAAGGGTACTTACAATGGAAGACATATTTTGATACTCAGTGATAGGATAATCTAACCACTGTTGAATTGAAGAGGCGTAGAAAAAAATTGTCTCACCCTCTATTTTAACAATTTGATCTAAAATATCATTCAAATCACGTATGGTGTAAATATTAAAATATTGCAGATCACTCATAATATCAGAATATCGTTCAATAGAATTATTACTTAAAAAAGTAAATCTTTCATTGAAAACTTTCTTTATTATTTCAATATTTAGTTCTTGACCCTGATCTATATTTTTATTAATCTGTTCTATATATAAATCTCGATCATGAAGTGTTCTTTCTAATTCTAAATCTATTATTTCTAACAATGCTGATACTCTCCCAATTGATCTTGCTATTTGTCGAGGTACATTCTTTTCATCTTTGTATTGTAATGCATTGGATGTTTCTGCCCAATTGTGTTGTGATAATGTTCTAATTTGAATTTCTAATGTGTATTCGCCTAAATTTTTGTTAGTTGGAACATTTGTCCAATTATTAGGTATTTTTACTATATAATGTTTCGAAGAATATCCGAATTGATTGTGATTTAATTTGTCAACAGGGTCATAGCTATTTATATAATCAAAGTGCTTGTTTATTAACTTTGAAACAACTTCAATATCTCGTTTAAAAAGTAAAACAATGCGAATTCCTATGATGTCTTGTAGTTCTAGTAAGCTTTTTTTTATTGTAAACCTTTTGGATTCTTGTTTTTCAATTATTGATTCTATACTTTTTATTCTTGATTGTATTGGAAACCCTAATTTAACTTTGTTGTTAAGTAGTAATTCGTTAAATTCATTTATAACTAGAAGCCTTAGTTTTTCAAAATTGACGCTATGTTGTTGATATTCATACTGTAGGTCCGAGATTTCCATTTTTGCCATTTAATTAGTTTATGACAAATATAGAAAAAGCCTTATGAAAAATAAAGCATGTAATTATTAGTAAAGTGCTTCTTAAAAACTTCCGCTATAAATCATAACTTAATGAAGTAATAACTTGAAGTCGTGTTTCTCATTCATTTCAAAATCCCTAAATTTATCCCCCAATCAAAAAAATATGAAAACAAAAATCATAAAAATCACCCACGTCACAGGAACCTACACCATTGATATTCCCGATGGAAGACTGAATGAGATGCAAAGCCAGCTGGATAAATGCCTGAATGATGAGCAGGGCGCTATTGTTATGAAAGGCGAAAATGGGGAGCAGTTTGTATATCCGGCGGATCTTCTGAAAAACAGCTTTATTGCGATAGTAGACAGGGAAGAGGATAAGCTGCTTTAGAAAAAATAATTCTCCTGATTTTAAGCCTATTATTAAGTTTTGTTAAAATTTATCAGAGAAAAGTTTTGCAGAAATATAAAATCGTCCTATATTTGCACCACTGAAAACAACGGTATACCCGTTATTCAGGAGAGTTGGCAGAGTGGTCGATTGCGGCAGTCTTGAAAACTGTTGACTGTAACAGGTCCGGGGGTTCGAATCCCTCACTCTCCGCAGAAAAACTAATAGTTCCATTAGAATTCTAATGGAACTTTTTTATGCATAAAAGTCACGGATGCAGGATGTAACTTTTTAGAAATAAGATAGGAGATAACTTGCGGTATCTTGAAAGCAGTAGAGGATGCTGTAAAGCCGCCAGCTCACCAATAAAGCATCCGCTTAATCGAATCAATGGAATTGATTCCCTCTTTGCATCCTCCATGAAATGCGGTATGAGAATCAAACTTTGCGTTAAAAAATAAAGAAGGCTGCAAAGCTATTGGTGAAACACCTATTTAATCGAATCAATACAATTGATTTCCTCTTTGCACCCCTTACAATACGCAGGATCAGTATCAAACTTAGCGTTGAAAAAATATTCTGCTTAACAAATATACCTTAGAAAATCACACGACACAGAAAATACATCCATTGGGTGTATAAGAAAGAATCTTATCATAAGATTTTTAACGATTGATCATTGGATTGAATGGTACGGAAGAACAGTATGGAGAAAAAGAATGAAAACTAATTTTAAAAACATATTATCCCAGAAATCTATTTATATAGCGGTTTTGTCGGCCTGCTTCATTGCAGTGGTTGCCTTTGCGGTTCTGAGTTTCCTCATTACCCGCGACAGCCGGAAAAATAATGAAGAATTCGCAAGGAAAACCTTTGTGCGAAAATATGAAACCATAGAAAAAGAATTCAGGAACATCGAAGACTATCAATATCTGCTTCGTGCACTCATCCAGAAAGACGGTTTCAAAAATTATAAAGACTACTCTTCTGTTTTAAATGATTTGAACCGCAAAAGGAATCTGCTCCCATACAGCTGGTATTCCTACTATAATGCTAAATCCGGGAAATCTGAGAGCAGCAATTCTCTGTCCGGGGTTTTTACCGATAAGATAAAAGAAAGAAACTATACCAGAATAAAAAATAACGGCCCGGGGCATTTCAGCGATTTCCTGATGAGCCGTAAAGACAGTATGTATTGGATAAGCTATGATTCTCTTGTGCTGCCACGAAAGGACATCCTTTATTATGGTTCGGCAGTGAGCTTGGACGACCTCCATCAGTACTTTATTAACATCGATAAAACCCCGAATAATTATGCCTATGTCTTTACTAAAGAAGGTATTTGCATTACCCATCCTGACCAGAAATATTTAGGAAAAAATATTTTTGATTTCACCAATATTACCCCAAAAGATACCCTTTCCAGCACTACAAAACTGGGATATACCGAAGGAAGTACCATTTCCGAATACCTGGAGTTGGATGTAACCCGATTCATTAAGCCGTTAAAAACAGACAATTTTGAAGGATATGTCGTGGTGAATCATGTTAATTTCCTGATTGATGAAAGTGTGAACAAAACGAAAACCTATACCGTTTACATCTTTGTGGCGGCTTTATTCCTTATTCTTGCTGTTTTTATTTTGTTTTACAGATCCGCAGCAATCGCTTACGAAGAGCAGCAAAAGATACAGTCCGAGAAAAACCTGCTCTTGGTAGAAAACGAGAAAATGCATAAAGAAGAAGTTCTGCATCAGCTTCAACAGCTTAAAAACAATATCAATCCGCATTTCCTCTTCAATTCACTCAATTCCCTGTATATGTTGATTGGAATCAATAAAGACAATGCACAGAAGTTCACTATGAATCTCTCCAAAATTTACCGCTACCTGATTGTTCCTCCGAAAGAGAATATTGTTCCCGTATCACAGGAGATCAGCTTCATCCGGCAGTATATGGAACTGTTGAAAAGCAGGTTTGATGAAGAGCTTACCTTTGATCTTCAGATCAATCATCCTGAAATTTTAGACCGGAAAATTCCTTATCTGTCACTCCAGACAGTTGTGGAGAATGCAATAAAGCATAATATAGCCACTATAGATCACCCTTTGGCGATTATTATAACTGTTGAAGAAGAAGGAATCACGGTGAAAAATACATGGCAGCCCAAGACCGGAGAAGCCGTGGAGAGCGCTAAATTCGGAATTGACTATTTGAATCAGGTTTATGATTATTTTAAAAAGAATTCTGTTAATATTTCTGTAGACGGTGAATATTTCATATGTTTTTTGCCGTTATTAGAGTAAAAAACAAAATCCATTCACTCCCAAAAATACACCTTTCACTCCTTATTACTGTTGAAATTATTTCTTTACTTCTAGTTTTGCTTGCTGAAACTAGTATATCTAATAATTTGGAATGAATAGGACTATTTTAATGAAGAATTACAGACTGGCCCTTTACCTGGGACTTGCTTTATCCTCCCCGGCGGTATTTGCACAAAAGAAAGATTCTGTAAAAACGGATAAAGAAAAATCTGCAAAAACAGAAGACTCATCAAAAAAAACAAAGAAAATTGAAGACCTTATAAAAAAAGGAACCTACAAAAAAGGAATCTTCAATACAATCCAGGTGAAAACCGATGTTTATTTTGAAATTCCAGACAGCCTTATGGGGCGTAAATTTCTGGTAGTCAATAAACTGTCTCAGGTACCAATGCAGGTGAATGAAGCAGGTTTGAATAAAGGAATGAACTACGAAAATAAAGTCATTTCCTTTCATCGTGACAGAGTGGCGAAAAAGGTATGGGTAAAAACTGTGATTCCTCAGGTGTCCTCGCCTAAAAACGATGCCATTACAAAATCTGTGAAAGATAATTTTTCAGAGTCTGTCATTGAAGTTTTTGATATTGAAGCTCAAAATAATGATTCCACTTCGGTGGCCATTAAAGTGAATAAGGTTTTTGATGGGAACCAGAAGAGTTTTAATGATGTTCTGGCGAATGTAGGGCTTGGAGGATCCGTAAAATCGAACCTTTCCTACATTGAGGGTGTGAAAACCTTTCCTCAGAATCTGGTGGTAAAGTCTCAGCTGACCACAAGTGTTAACGAAGGTGGAGTAGATCTGCCGGTAACATTGGGAGTAACCAGCAATATTGTACTTCTTGCCAAAGTGCCTATGCAGCCGAGAACAGGAGATACAAGAGTGGGATTCTTCAGTGAAAAGCACTGGACATTCAGTGATAGCCAGCAGAAGATGGATGAAAAACAGTTCATTACCAGATGGCGTTTGGAACCCAAAGATGAAGATAAAGAAAAGTACCTGAGAGGGGAACTGGTAGAACCGAAAAAACAGATTGTATATTATATAGATCCTTCTACACCGAAACAATGGCGCGAAAAGATCATCGCAGGAGTATACGACTGGCAGGCGGCTTTTGAGCAGGCAGGATTTAAAAATGCCGTGATCGCCAAAATGCCGGATGAAAAAGATGAAGATTTTGATATTGATGATGTAAGATATTCTGTGATCACGTATGCTGCCTCACCAAAGGCCAATGCGATGGGGCCGTCGGTAGTGGATCCGAGAAGTGGTGAAATCATTGAATCGGATATCATATGGTGGCATAACGTGATGACCTCTCTTCAGGAATGGATGAGAATTCAGACCGGACCGATAGATCCGAAAGCAAGAGGAAATAAATTCAGTGATGAACATATGGGAGAAGCCATTCGCTTTGTATCCTCCCATGAGGTAGGACATACTTTCGGACTGAAGCACAATATGGGAGCATCATTTGCCTTTCCTGTAGAATCGCTTCGTTCCAAAGAGTTTACCGACAAAATGGGCGGAACCGCACCTTCAATTATGGATTATGCACGTTACAACTACGTGGCTCAGCCTGAAGATGGGGTTACCGCGATCAGTCCCAAAATCGGAGCGTATGATAAATATGCAATTGAATGGGGTTACCGTTGGTATCCGGATGAGATGACCGAGAAAAAATCGTTGAGAAACTTAATAGAAAAGCATCAGGATGATCCGATGTATTTCTATGGTGAGCAGCAAAACTTCCTGGAAACCATAGATCCGCGCTCGCAGTCCGAAGATTTAGGAGACGATGCGATGAAAGCCAGCGAGTATGGAATGAAAAACCTGAAAGTGGTTGTTAAAAATCTACTGTCATGGACCTATGAAGACGGAAAGAGTTATACCGATGCAGGTAAGCTGTATCTGGGAGCAATAGGGCAGTGGGATCTGTATACGGGACATGTGATGGCCAATGTTGGAGGTATTTATCTGAACAATACCGTTTTTGGAGGGAAAGCAAAAGCGTATGAAGCCGTACCTGCCGAAACACAGAAAAGAGCAGTGGATTACCTGATTAAAAATGCGGTTAATCTTCCCGAATGGCTGTTCTTTAACCCGATTACAGAGAAAACCTATCCGGTTAAAAACTCACCGATGGGGCCGTTTGAACAGACACCCTATACACTGGCAAGAGGAATGCAGTATGCCAACCTGTATTCCCTGTTTATGGATGACCGATTGCTCAGAATCCTTGAAAACGAGCTGAAGCATGAAGTGTCAGGTTCAAAAGAAGAAGTCTACACCGTAGAGAATTTATTTGATCAGGTGAGAGGAGCTATTTTCAATAAAAAAGGAAGCCTGACCATCCTTGAAAAGATGACTCAGAAAAACTATGTAGACGCTCTGATTGTTTCTGTGAATAAATTATTCGAAAAAACGGCTGTGAAAGCGTTGAAGGTTGAAAATACACTGAACATCCCTACGATATGTAATTTTCATGAAGATGATCACAGTCTTAGAAATATCAACTATTCATCCATGAAAAGAGTTTCTGAAGTCACCACTTACAAAAGAGCGGAACTTCAGAAAATACTGAACCTACTGAACAAAACTAAAAATAAAGGTGATGAAGCTTCCAGGGCTCATTATGCAGACTTGATCATCAGAATTAAAGAGGCTTTAAATAAATAATCCGCTATGAAAAAAACTCTAATCCTTTTACCTCTTTTGGCCGCTCAGATTGCGTTTGCCCAGGAAAAGAAAACCATCACAGGAAAAATTGAGGACGGAACAACTTCCGCCGCTATTGCCGGAGCGTCTGTACAGGTTGAAACCCAGTCTGTTTCGGCTAAAACCAATCAGGAAGGAATTATCGAAAGCGTATCCATTGGTACTGTAACCGATAAGAACGGAAGATTTACTCTTGAAATTCCTGCAGATGCCAAGTCTGTATTGGTCAGTTTTTTCGGCTATGAGTCCAGAATTATCCAGATCAATGAAGACCAGACAGGTTACAATGTGAAATTAACTCCGGTAAATACTGAGGTTTCAGATAAAAATAAAATCCAGGAAGTTATTATTACCGGGTACCAGAAGATTGAAAAACGTAAACAGACTTCTGCCGTTTCTACTGTGAAGATGGATAACATCAACCAGGCGGGTGTTGCCAGTATTGATCAGATGCTGGCAGGACAGATTGCCGGAGTAGCGGTAACACCGCAAACAGGATCACCGGGAGGCCCTGCTAAAATCAGAATCAGGGGTACTGCTTCGCTTTCAGGCCCGCAGGATCCGCTATGGGTAATAGATGGTCTTCCGTTAGAAGGAAATGATGTTCCGAATTTCAGTGATAAAGATAATATTGACCAACTTCAGAATTTCTCTATTGCAGGACTGAATCCTAATGATATTGAAGACATAACCATTCTTAAAGATGCTGCAGCAACGGCTATTTATGGTGCGAGAGCCGCAAATGGAGTAATTTCCATTACCACCAAAAAAGGAAAGAGAGGAACCATGAGAGTGAATTTCTCCGCCGATACCTTTGTAACCGCACGCCCTGATTTCAGCAGACTGAACTTGCTTAATGCTTCGGAAAAAGTAGACCTTGAATTATCACTTGCTCAGCGTGCTGATCTTACATACCGTGCTGATAAAGGGGAAGTCATGAGAATTTTAACCAAAAACGGACAGCTTGATGCCTACAGAAGCGGAGGTCTTGATGCTGTGAATTCATTGACGCGCCAGCAGATCGACGGATTGAGAAACAGCAATACAGACTGGGGTAAACTTCTGTACAGAAATGCCATCAATAAGCAGTACGGATTAAGCCTTTCCGGAGGAAGTGACCGTTCAGATTACTATTTTTCACTGGGGTATTATGATGAAGAGGGAACTACTATCGGGACAGGTTTTAAAAGATATAACCTGACTTTAAAGAACAATTATAAAATCAGCGATAAATTAAATGCAGGAATCTCTATTTTCGGAACCCATAGCGAAAGAGAGTCTTTTGTAACTGATGCTGATGCGTCCATAAACCCTATCAATTACTCAAGAAATGCCAACCCTTATCTGAGTCCTTACAATGCAGACGGAAGCTACAGATATGATCAGGATATTGATGGTTTCTCCGACCGATATGTTCCTTTTAACTTCCTGGAAGAAAGGGAAAATACAAGCTATACCCTGAAAAACAAATCTTTGAAAGCCATTCTGGATTTGGAATATAAGGTAACAAAGGATTTGAGAATTACCTCACAGTTGGGGCTTCAGTATGATGCTAATGATACGGAGAAATTTGCTGCCCAGAATACCTATTTTACCAGAAAGATGAAAGAAGGAACACGGTATTATAAAGAGGGAGCATACCGCTATTTTCTTCCGGACGGTGGGGTGAAGCAGAATTGGGACAACAGTTTCTTTCAGTACAACTGGAAGCTGCAGGCTGCCTACAGTACAAAAATCAATTCAAAACATGAAATTGATTTGATGGCCGGAACAGAAATCCGTAAAACGGAAGATAATACAACGTTAACCAGAGCTTTCGGTTATGACAGCATGACAAGAAGAGCTACAGCTATCGTTTTCCCCAATTTAAACGATGCTTCGGATAAAAGATATGAGACTTACCGTGAAATGGCTCCTGTAGAAAATGCTTATGCTTCCATGTTTGCAACGGCTTCTTATACTTTTGATCAGAAATATACTTTTTTCGGAAGTGTACGATATGACGGAACCAATTTATTCGGGGTTAATAAAAAATATAAATACCTGCCAATCTGGGCCGTTTCAGGTTCGTGGCTGGTAACGAAAGAAGACTTCATGAAGAATCTTACGGCTGTTTCTAACCTTCGATTAAGAGCTTCTTATGGTCTTCAGGGAAATATTGACCGTAATACTTCGCCGTTCTTTATCGGTGAATACTATGACTATACAATTCTTCCGGGAACTAAAGAGAAAATCATCAATGTGCTTAGTCCTCCGAACGATAAGCTTCGCTGGGAAAAAACAACCAACGTCAATTTAGGTCTTGATCTTGGTTTGTTGAAAAACCGCATCAGCTTTACGGCAGATGTCTACAGCAGGAAAGGAACAGACATGATCAGTATGAAAGAAACGCCGCTTGAAACCGGATTTGAATATACGATGATGAATTGGGGAAGTCTTACCAACAAAGGTTTCGAACTGGCCTTGTCTACCAGAAATATTGATAATGAAAATTTCAAATGGTCTACCACCATCAATTTTGCACACAATAAGAGCCGGGTTCTTAGTGAGCAGCCTCGTGAGAACGCATTTCTGCCTTCTAGGGAAGGTCTGCCGGTAAACGCTGTTTTTGCTTTGAAAACGGCCGGAATAGATGCCAACGGAAACCCGATGTTCTGGAAAGGAAATGAAAAGATCTCTGCTGAAGACTTCTTTAAACTGTATGATGTGTATGCAGATTTTCTTCCGGGCGAGTTGGTAGATTCAAAATTGTCCAATGCAGAGCTGAGAAGTCTTTTCACGTATGTAGGAGACAGGGATCCAAAGTTTACGGGAGGAATTATCAACACATTTAAAGTACGCAACTTTGATATGACTATTTCTGCTGCGTTCAACTTTAAGCAGACCGTAATGAGTTCACCATCTTACCGTGGAATGGACCTGGACAGAGGAAGAAATTATACAAGAGATATCTACGAAGCCGGAAATTCGCTTCCGGGAATCACCAGTCCTGATATGGGAAGCAATCCGGGATGGATGGGCAATAAATGGTTCACCGGTAACCGTTCCAGCGCCTACAGCCTGCTTGATGTATGGGCAAAAGAGATCAGCTATGTAAGAATCAGCAGCATCCGTTTGGGCTATACACTTCCTAAAGAGTTTACAAACCCTATGGGAATCAGCAGCCTGAGACTGAGTATTGAAGGACGTAACCTGTTTGTGTTCAGTAACGGATATAAAGGCTACTTTGATCCGGAAACCTATGGAAATATCTATGCACAGCCTATTGCAAAGTCAGTGACAGTAGGATTTAATGTTTCTTTTTAAAACTTGAGAAAAATGAGAAAAATTACAACAATCATTGCGATCGCAGCATTAAGCCTTTCCACTATCGGATGTGACCGTTTTTTAGATATACAGCCTGAAGGAAAAATTATTCCTGTCAGTGTGGAAGATTACCGTAAAGTACTTACATCAGCATATTCAAAATATCCTATTCATAAATCTTTAACCGCTTTGCGTACCGATGAGATGAATATAGATGAGAGTGTAAATGAATTCAATATATATCGTGAAATTGCGATGTGGAAAGATTCAAATACAGATCAGGCAACGGCAGAATTTCCGTGGGTGGCTTTTTATTCAGTGAACTTTTATCTGAATCAGATCATCATCGAAGGAAGCAAAACCATGGCAGATTCTCCTGAAAAACAGCAGATTCTTGCAGAAGCCTATGCGCTTCGTGCCTATTTATATTTTGATATGGTGAATCTTTATGGAAAACCATACAACAGTGCTACTGCAGCAACAGACAGAGGAGTACCTATCAGTCTTGAAATTGATCTTGAACAGGTGCTGAAACCTTCTTCTGTACAGGAAGTTTATGATCAGGTGCATGCAGATATTGCAAAAGCAGAAGGACTGATGATGGAGGAGAAGCAACCGTCCGGTATCAATTACAGATTCTCAAAGGTAGCTTTGAAAGCTTTTCAGGCGAGAATTGCTCTTTACCAGAGTGACTGGAATAAGGCTTTAAGTTTTTCAGAACAGACCCTAGCGGTTAAAGGAGATGTAAGTAATCTAAATACGACTGCTACAGCTCCTAACCATTTTGCTTCAGTAGAATCTATTCTTGCTTTGGATAATGCATTCAATATCGCAGTGCAGAATGTTTCCTTTGCCTCTCCGGAACTGATCTCGCAATACAATACGGCTACAGACAAAAGATTCGGACTTTATTTTGAAAAGAACGGCAGCAAATACAAAGTGATCAAAGGAGGAGCTATTGATTTCAGAGTATCTTTCAGAAGTGCAGAGATGTACTTTATAAAATCTGAAGCCTTGTTGAAACTGAACAGACTGAGTGAAGCGAAAGATACATTGCTTAAAGTGTTAAAGAACAGGTACACTCCGGATGGCTACACCGCAGTTCAAAACCAGATGACTCCGATGAATACTACAGAATTCATGAATTTTATCCTGGACGAAAGATTCAGAGAATTTGCATTGGAAGGACAACGTTGGTTTGATTTAAGGAGAGCTAATCAGAAAAAAATTATCCATAACGTGAACGGTACAGAGTATATTCTTCAGCAGAATGATGTGAGATACACCATTGAATTTCCTATGAGTGCTAAGAAGAATAATCCTAATTTATAACATTTCATATTAACAACCCTGAAACCGCTTGAATGTAATAGTTCTAGCGGTTTTTTTGTATTTTTGCAGGGTTATGAGAATCGCCATTATAGAAGATGAATTGCTGGCCGTTAATTATCTCAAGGATTTATTGGATAAGCAAAGCATAGTCCCTGTTACAGAGACCGTGATTCTCCGTTCAAAAACCCAGGCTATAGATTTCTTTCTCAGTCAGTCTGCAGATCTTATTTTTATGGATATTCATCTGGGAGACGGCATGAGTCTGGAAATTTTTGAACAGGTGGAACTTTTCACTCCCGTTATTTTCATAACTGCTTTTGATGAATATGCTTTAAGGGTATTCCGGCATTTTACTATAGATTATCTTCTGAAGCCTTTTGAAGAAGAAGAGCTTCATCAGGCCTTACAGAAATTCATTTCCATCAGATCCAATTTCGATCCTGAACCGGTACTCAAAACAATGTCTACTTTGCGACAGGCAGACGATGCTGAAAAGATGAAGCGTTTTATGGTGAGAGAAGGGAATAAGCTCAAGTCTGTAGATGAAAATGAAGCCGCTTATTTTTTCGCCTCAGGAAAATATCTTTTTCTGACAACAAACGATAACCAGACCTATATTTATGACGATACCATTAAAGATATTATACATAAATTAAATCCGGAGCTTTTCTTCAGAATCAACCGTAAGTTTATCATTCATAAAAATGCAATCGTAGAAATTATTAAACATTCAAGTCAAAAAATCGAACTGAAACTTTCCCCGGCTCCTGAAGTAAATGCAGATGTTTTCATCAGCAAGATGCAGATTACTGAATTTCTAAGCTGGCTGAACAGTTGATCAAAAAAGAAGCACAGTTAATGAGGCAATCTACTCCCCATTAATTAAAATGTCCAATTCTGAATTGACTCAATATTTATTTTAATAATTGATTTACAGTTAATTATTGATGCATTGTGGAGATCTGCTTTATTTTTCCAAACGCCACATTTTGTACAGAACAGACATAAAAGTAACACAGCGCCCTATCAGGCGCTTTTTGTATAAATAGGCTTAAACACAGGCCTCAGCGTGATATGCAGTATTTAGAAAATAAGGATTAGAATCTTTGTAGAAACCTTTGCATGGACACTTGGATGGACATCTGCATGGACAGACTGCTTATTCTTCCGATGTTTTTAAAGGAACAATAAAGCCTTAAAAACAGTCCTAAAAGTACAAAAATAAAGATTCGGGGGTATATAGGGGACTTAGATTTTTATGTTAGTTTGTTGTTTTTCAATCGTTTATGTTTCTATTGAGCTTTAAAAACTGTATTTCTGCTTCCAGATCATTCAATCGGTCGTAAAAATCAGCAGGATCCGGCAGATTAAAGTTCAGATGCAGTTTTACTTCCCATACTTCTTTGATGGTATTGGGGTGGATATTTTGAGTAGGGTAGCTGCGTCTGTTGTCCGATTTGCAGATTAAGTTATCATACTTTTTGATCCGGTTCAGGCATCTTTTGATCAGTCCGTCTTCAATTTCATTCGAGATAATAGCATAAAGCCTGTTATCACTGATCCCGTGTACCCAGTCTTCCACAAACTGCGCAACCACATAAGTTCTGTCGGGCAGCGTCGGGAACATTGAATTTCCTTCAATTTCAAACATCCTGAATACCCCGTTATTAAGATTCGGCAGTCGGAATGTTGGGAGAAGTTTAATGAAATTGGGGTCATTATATCCCTGCAGATACCCGGCTTTAAGCTTATTTGGCACCAGCGCAATATTGTCTTTATTGTGTGAATCAACAGTGACTACCTGAGGAACCCGATGGTAAAAATCCGTATGCAGCAAAGCCTGTTCTTTTTTATCTTCTTTCAGCATTTCTCCGCGATCCATGATCAACCATTCGGGATTTATTGCGAGTGCTGTGCAAATTTTTTCGATAATGTTGAATTTAGGCTCTGTCCCGTTGATATAGCTTCTGATATTGGATTCGTTTACTCCAATCATATGGGCAAAAACAGAATTATTGCCATTGGCGAAGTGGTCAACGAGTTGTTTTATGCGAAAATTTATTCCATTCATAATCAGTTAATTAAACTTTGATTCGTGAAATTTTTCGAATTTTCATTTGGTTATTCGTGAAATTTTGCGACATTTGTCCCATCCAAAAGACAAACATGGCAATGAACAAAACTACTAAAAAAAGAACGTATTACAATACAGAAATATTAAATATTCTGAAGGACCGACATGAGTGCTCAATCGACTTCATTCGTAAGTCTTTACGTGGTGACAGAGTAGGTGAAAAATCAGATGTTTTAAAGAAAGAATACCATACTTTTTTAAGGAGAACCGAAGAAGCCATTCACAGCGAAGTCCAATCACTTAACAGCAAAATACCATGAAAAAAATACTTCAGAACTTATTCTGCCACAGAAAAATAGATGTGGTGGATGCCAAAACCGGAAACAAAGAAACCGCCAGCTATAGAATCATACTCGGGATTTTCTTTATCATCAGGTACAAACCCCAGTAAGATCAACAAAAAATAGCGAAACATGCCGACTCACTGGGGAAATATACTGACAGTAACGAAGGACGAACTTGTTCCGGCTTATTTTACCACACTGGATGCGCTTCAGAAAAAAATTCAAAGATACCGGGACCTTCCCTTTGGAATCAAACAGGTAAGAAAAGGAGGAAACGGAAGACAGATGCTCATTGATTTTGATTCACTCCCCAAAGAAATGCAGGACAGCATCGGAGATCCACGCAAAATGCACCATCCGCTGATCCCGTTTTTTCAGTTTGATCCGGCCGCCGTACGTTATTTTACAGATTTCAGATTTGAAGACGGAACTCCCTTGAAGGAAAGCTTTAAACAGGAATACATTACCAACGCAAGTGTACTGATAGCCGCCGAAAGATTGAGAATAGCCCGCCTGGAAGAATGGAAAAAACTTAAAAAAAGCTCAGGCCGGGGACTGCTTCCTTCATTATGTACAGACCTAGTCACCTTTAATGAATATCTGCCCAGACTTTTTAATACGGAACACACCATACCATCGTCCTACAGAGCATTTGACAGAATCTGGAAACCGTTTTTCCATTCGTTTGAAGATGGAGGATATCATTTCGGAAGTCTGATCTCCGGAAAATTGAAAAATCAGAACAGGAAGCTGATGACCGATGAAATGATTTCATTGCTGAACGATATTTTCGCAGGACAGGATTACAAACCTTCGAGGACAGAAGTAGCCGCTCAGTATCGCGCATTTTTGAAAGGAGATCTGGAAATTATTTCCAATGAGACTGGAGAAATCTATGACTGCGGAGACAGCCGGAAGTTTAAAGAGATATCGGATAGTTCCATTGTAGCATGGCTGGGAAAATGGGAAAACAGAATAGGAACCTATGCCAAACGCTCAGGAGACAGGCAGAAGTTAATGCAGGAGTTTATTCCGTGGCACAAATTAGCCAAAATCAAAGAAGCGGGAACACTTATTTCGATAGACGACAGGCAACCGCCTTTTATGTACGACAAAAAAAGAAACCGGGTGTGGTTTTATATGGGAATAGACCTGGGATCCGAAGCCTGGACCTGCTGGGTGCACGGAAAGACAAAAGAAGGAATCATCACCGAATTCTATCGCCAGATGATCCGGAATTATACAGAATGGGGCTTTAATCTCCCTTTGGGACTGGAATGTGAGAGTTCACTGAACAGCAGCTTTAAAGATACATTTCTGAGAAACGGAGCGATGTTCGACAGTGTGAATATCTATGCGAACCGCGCCAGATCAAAAGCCATTGAAAGAAAATTTGAAGAACTAAGATACAGACATGAAAAAAGCAGACTGGGTTGGATGGCGAGGCCGCATGCAAGGAAAGAAGAAAATCAGAAGAGCGCAGATCAGGATGTTTTTGTTCCTTATGAGGATATTGTAGATCATTCTTTACATGATATTGAAATCTGGAACAATTCTCCTCATTCCCGGTACAAAGACAAAACCAGGTGGGAAGTGTTCTGCGAAATGCAGAATAAAAATACACAGCCCACGAACTGGCAGGCATTTTTGCCTTATCTGGGAAAAGAAACCCTCTCAAGCTGCAATGCGGGTATCATCAACTTCAGAAATACCACCTATGTTTTGGGGATGAACGCTCAGGTTGCTTTAGGAGAGGATTTAATCAGGCTGATGAAATATGTAGAAGGAAAAGAATTTAAAATCTTCTGGCTGGACGGGAATGATGGCAGCACCCTGAAAGCAATGATTTATTATGAAGACATGATGCTTTGCGATATCGTTCCACACCCGGAATATTCCAAATCGAAGCATGAAAGAAACGAACAGGGAGAACTCAGCAGAAAGCTGATGTCTGCCTACGAAAACACTGTCAACGCCTTTATGGCACAGCAGAAAAGAGAAATAGAACAGGTCACCATTATAGACCACCGTAAAAAAATACTGAATACCAAGTTTCAGATTCCCGGCCGGAAAAAATATACGCAGACAGAATCTATTCCTGAGGAAGTTGCTTTTAAAGAAACTCCGGAATACCATTATGACGAAACAGAAAGCACTGCAAGAAGCTGGAAATCGAACTTCAGATAACACCACAGAACCAATGGAAATTAATACAGAATTAAAATATCAGATCCGGGAAGCTATGATGAAGCACCGGAACAATTTCGGAGGAACCGATGCCGCTTTTGCAAAGTCACTGAATATAAGCAGTTCCATCTACAGCAGAATAAAGAAAGGCGAAACGGAAAAAGTGCTTTCATCCGGAGAATGGTTGAACATCGGAAGAAAATTTCAGGTAGACATCAGCAAAAGCAGCTGGAAATTTGCCAGAACCGAAGTCTACGAACAAATGCACGAAAGCTTCATGTTCTGCCAGAAATCCAAAAGCTCCATGATCCTGGTAGACGACTGCGGGATCGGGAAAACAGAATGCGCCAAAGCTATTATTTCGCAGATGAAAAATGCATTCTATGTAGACGCTTCACAAACCCATACCAAAGTAAGATTTATCCGTCAGCTGGCTCTGGTTTTAGGTTGTGGAACGAAAGGAAAATACCATGAAGTGCTTGAAAATGTAAAATATGCTCTGAATATGCTTGAAAACCCTTTTGTATGTATAGACGAAGCAGGAGATTTGGAATACAGCGCTTACCTGGAACTGAAAGGCATCATGAACGACACGGTAGACCGCTGCGCCTGGTTTATGATCGGGGCAGATGGCCTCAGAGCAAAAATCACCAAAGGAATCAATAATCACAAAGTAGGTTTTGCAGAAATCTTCAGCCGCTTTTCGGACGATTTTGTAACTCTGGTTCCGAGAGGCCCGGAAGACCGGAAAAAGTTTTACACGAAACTCATCGGAGATGTAGCCTATGTGAACCTTGAAGATAAAACCGCAGTGAATGAAGTCATCCGAAGCTGTATGGTAAAAGTAGATGCACCGTACAAGATCAGAAAAGGACAGGAAGACGGCAAAATGAGATCTTTGAGATACCTTAAAACCCTGGTTAATATCAGCAGATCATGAAATCAATATCAGTAAAACAGGCCTTATCCATCGTCTTTAAACAATTTGAATTCGAAGGATTATGGAAAGAGTCCTTCGGGCAGCCGGAAACAGCCGGATTCTGGTATCTGGGCGGGGCAGAAAAAAACGGAAAAACCACTTTTGCCATGATGCTGGCCAAATACCTCTCCGGTTTCGGGAAAGTGCTGTACGTTTCCGCGGAGGAGGGTTTCTCAAAGGACATTATCTCGGCTATGGTTTCTGCGGGACTTTCGGATACGGACCGGAATTTTAAGCTGCTGGATTATATGCCCTGGGATGAACTAACGCAGAAATTCGAATCCAGGAAATGTCCTAAGATCATATTCATAGACAATACCACAGTATACCGGGATGAAATCACCCGGAAAATGGTTCTTGAGCTTAAAGAAAAACATAAAAACAAGCTGATCATTTTTGTGAGCCATGAAGAAAAAGGGCTCCCGGACAGTGCGCTGGGAACGGTCTGGAGAAAATTATCCAAAATCATCGTTCAGGCAGAAGGGCTTAAAGCCATTATTTCCGGAAGATGTCCCGGCGGAACTTTAAATATCAACGAAGAAAAAGCAAACCTCTATTGGGGAACAACACCTTAAAACCAAAATTAAAATGAATACAAGAGAAAATATATTAACAGTAGCATTGCAGTATGACAGTTATGGAGAAAAATACCTTACGGATTTTGACCGGATGCTTATTCACAGAGAAATCAGCTCTATATGGAACGAATCAGGCTATGTAGTTCCCGAAGATGTGGAAGGCAAAATCCAGGTGAAGCTCAGAATTATTAACCAGCTTCAGTGGGAATCTCCTTACTAAATGAACAGATAATAAAAAAACACCCAAAACAAAATAGTATGATCACCGAAACATTAAAAATAATATCTATAGAAGACCTTGAAGCAGAACTCGAGGCCAGAAAACAGAAAGAAGCCCGAAAACGGGAAGAAAAAAGAACCCAGTATGAAAGTCTGAAAAAATCCGTCATCAGCGATCTTGCGCCTGCCGCAGACCAGCTTTCGCAACAGATTCATGGGTTTAAAACAAAAGCCTTTTCAGAATTGGGATCTCTCTTTGATCTCTTAAAGGATTACAGCAAAAGGCATCAGGACGGGAAAGGCAACTTCAAAATTGAAGATGAACACTTTAAAATTCAATATAAAAGACAGGGAAAAGGAACCTTTGACGAACGTTCTCACCAGGCAGAAAAGCACATTGTGGATTTTTTAACATCAAAATATGAAGGAGAACCTGATACCAAAGACCTTATCATGTCTCTCCTGGAACGTAAAAACGGAGCGCTTGATATTCTTCTGGTACAAAAACTCTACAGCATGGAAAACCGTTTTGATGACAAAAACTGGAGGGAAGGCATCAGGCTGTTAAAAGAAAGCTACAGTTTTTCCCTGAGCAAAGACTACATTTCCTTTTTTAAAAAGAATGAGACCAATGAATGGGAAGGAATCAATCTGAATTTTTCATATTAAAAGATGCCGAAGTCCACAAAATATCCCGACAAGATTCTCCTTTCCTTAGACAATCATAAACTGAACGTTCTGAACACGGGAATGCAGATTCTGGATATGCTGAATATTCACACCCAGCCCAGAACCCTTAAAAGCAGCATTTCGATCTGTATGGAGCTGAGAACCGAACTTTTGCAGAAAGCAATAAAAACCAGACATCGGAACCACTCTTTTATCATCAGGCTTCCTTATTATAAAGCCGATGCCCTCTGGCATTTCCTGAAAGAATTCGAGATCTATTTTCCCGACGATTTCGGAAGCTACGAGACCAATGCCATTCTCATGATGAAAAACGAGCTGCACAGACAGCTGCTTTAAATAACCTTTAAACCGAATTTAAACATGATTAAAATAAACGGCTACTGGTACAGCGGTACCGAAATAAAACAAGCCCTCGAAAAGAAAGGATATACGGTAGTTACCCTGGAGATCAGTACAGAACCCAGAGACTATCCTCAGTATGAAACCTACGCGCTCCGGAATAAAGAAGAACCCACAGTTCTCAATACGCTGAAAAGTAGAGCGCTGCATGAATTTCAAAAGAAGCCAAAACTTATTTAACCGCCAAAAGCCATGGAAAATCCATGGCTTTTTTGGTGACCGAAAATCGCCTTGACTTGTACAAAAAGACCCAGTAATTTTGTAGAAATGTCTTACAATAATAAAAATTACATCAAACGTGCCCGGTACATTATAAATGTTTATAATGCACACAAGCATGCGGATGTACCGGATACCAAAATTGTAAGGCATACCTTTCCGAAATACAATATTCATCTTTCCTACAGACAGTGGATGAACATCAAAGGAATGGTGATTCCCAAAGAGGAAACCCAGCTTACCTTATTCTAGCTTGCGCTTATAGGACTGAAGCCGTAACGGTAAATATAGCCTTTGGTTTCTTCTGGACTTGCAGAGAAATCCTCATACTGCGTTGTAAACATCATCTCTCTTACCTTAAATCCCGCATATCTCTTGCTGGTACTTTTAGCCAGCGTTCTTGAAAACGGTGAAAAATACTCCTTTTCCCATCCCTGAAGGGCTTTATATAATTTCTGCTCGATTCTTAAAAAATCCAAACCCTTTTTTCGTTCTTCAATAGGTGCCTGATGCCATGTCAGGTGATCATCATTGGCCACCAGCTGAAAAGATACCGGAATACTTCCCGATTGTGCGTTCGCTGCCAGATCGGCATAGGAGGCCTCCGGAAAATCAACATCATAAACTGCTTCCGGAAAATCGATAAACAAGGCAGGGTAGATCACCGGAGTCTGCATTGCCGAAACATTCTCAAGCTGGCCCAGCTGCAGATCGATGTATTGTATTTCAGGAACTTCCTGTGCAATTTTTTCCTGAAGATCTAATAATAACTGTACATAAAAATATTCTTCCATAAGTATTAAATATAGTTTCTCAAATTACTTTCTGTTTTAGAATAGATGGATCAACGGATCTGTTCTTTACTTCCCGTTGACACTATTTCACGGTACAAAATTGAACTTAAAACAGGGCATTTTAAAAAAGCTGTGCAATCCTTGCGCTCTTATTTTCAAAACGGTACGGGATATTGGAAATTTGTACTCACAAAACAAACACAACACTTAATTATTAATATGGATTCACTATCTGCAGCAGCATTACAGGTTGCCATTACCCAAATAGGACAGGAAGAAAAGCCACATGGCTCAAACTGGGGAATTCCTGTTAAAACCTACCTGGCTTCAGTGGGAATCAACTTTCCGGCGAGCTGGTGTATGGCTTTTGTGTATTGGTGTTTCGGAGAGGCATCCAGACAGAAAAAAGCCCCAAATACTGCTGTAAAAACAGGAGGAGTGCTTTATGCCTGGAACAATGCTCCGAAGGAAAAGAAATCATCAAAACCTTCCGAAGGCGCCATTTTCATCATGGATTTTGGAAAGGGGCTGGGACATACCGGTTTCGTAGAAAAATTCGATACTCAGTACATCTACACCATAGAAGGCAATACCAACGACAACGGAAGCCGTGAAGGCATCAAGGTATGCCGCAGAAAAAGAGCTTTAAACACCATTAAAGGGTATATAAAATATTAACATGAAACAATTTGTTTTCTTCATAACGCTATTTTTTGTTTCGCTGGTTCTGGTTTCCTGTGCGAACAGGAAGCCTCAGGAACCGGTGATCATAGAAAAAACGAGAGAAGTCCGTACAGTTGTTAAAGATACAGTCTTCAGATCCGAAGCAGACAGCACCTATTACCATGCCTGGATAGAATGTGTAAACGGTAAACCTGTTCTGAAAGAATCCGGAGCTTATAAAAATTTCAGCCACACAGCTGATACATCAGAAAGCGGCCTGCTGGCACCGAAAGTCTTACTGACAGACGGAAAGCTGTCGGTAGAATGTTACAAACAGGCACAGGAGTCATTTAAAACATGGCGGGAAACCTATATCAAAGAGCACGAGCAAACACCTATTTACATCGAAAAACCTATATACAGAGAGAAAGCTTTGTCATGGTTTCAACAAACACAGCTATGGCTCGGAAGAATCTTTCTTGGGGTACTCGCCCTGTTCACTCTTGTCCTCATTGTACGCTGGAAAAAGATCATTTAAATACCATTCAGAAAAATAAAAAATGAACAGAAAAAGGATTTCTGATTCAAAAAAATATGTACAACAACTTTTTAAAAAATAATTAAAAAATGTCACAAGGAAATGGAACACCGAAAGTAAAAGCGAATGTGGCTTCAGGCAACTTACTTCGTCAGATTCAGGTAATCGACGGCGTTGCAGGAATCGTGGGAACTGCTTACAAACCAGGGAACATTGGTAGAGTAGAGAGAGTTTACTCACCGGCAGACGCAAAATCTAAAGGTTACACAGAACAGGACGAACCGTTTTTGTTTCAGGTAATCAATGAATTTTATCAGGAGCTTGGCGGCAGCCAGGAGCTGTGGATCTTAGGAACAAAAGATACCACAACAATGAAAGCTGCAGTTGCAAGTACCAACGAAGAAGGCGTGAAAGGGCTTCTTAATTATTCCAATGGAAGGGTCAATCTGGTAGCAGTATGCAGAAAACCCGATGCTGCTTATGTAGCACCTGCAGGATTTTTGGATAAAGACGTAGAAGATGCGTTAATTGCTTCAGCAACATTGGGAGCGTATCAGCAGTCTATTAACAAACCGGTAAGAATCTTTATCGAAGGAAGAGTAAAAGATGCTTCTGCTATCTCTACTTTTGAACCGAAATCTGCCGAAAATACCTTTGCAGGAGTAGTTCTTGGAGGTTCAAAAAATGACGGTTCCGCATCAGTAGCACTGGTTTTAGCAAGAGCCTGTAAATATCCGGCACACGTGAAAATCGGCGACGGACAAAACGGATCGTTAAGCATCACGGAAGCTTTCATCGGAGACAAAAAAGTAGACGAGTATTTACCGGAACAGCTGGACAACTTTACAGATGCAGGTTTCATCACCTTCCATACAAGAGAAGGATCAGCAGGATACTATTTCAGCGTTGATAAAATGGCAGGAATGGATGACTTCAGAACTTTGGTTCACGGAAGACTGATCGACAAAGCTCAGAGAATATCTACAGCTACCGATACGCCGTTCCTGGAATCATCAGTAAGACTGACTCCGGACGGAAAACTGAACGAAGCAGATGCCGTATATCTGGAAGAAGTAACAAGAGCTCAGCTTTTAAACGGTATGGCAGGCCAGATCAGTGGAGCACAGGTATTGGTTTCTCTGGATCAGGACTTAATCAACACAAACACCCTTCAAAAACAAATTCAGATCCAGCCACTCGGCTATATGACCTGGATTGTACTGAACATGGGATTAACAAAAACAATTTAATTTAAAACATGGCTAATATTAATATTACATCATCAGAATGTGCATGGGCTCATTTTGAAGTGAAATTATTATCGAAAGTAATCAAGGGACTTAAAGGTTTCAGCACCAAAAAGACAGTAGAATCTGAGCATATCTATGGTGCAGGAAACGAGCCTATTGATATCATGAAAGGTAATACGAAGTATGAAGGAAACATCAAACTTCTGGGCTTTGAAGCAGATGCATTGAACAGAGCAGCACAGATTGCAGGGTATGATGACATCACAGAAGTTCCGCATGAACTGATTGTAATCACCATTTCTTACAAGAAAAAAGCAGGTGAGAAAATCAATACAATTGTTACTTCAGGAGTTCAGTTTACAGAAGACGGCTTCGAAATGGAGCAGGGGGCTAAAAACAGAGAAGTTACCCTTCCGTACATCGCAATGAGCAGAAGAATGATCTAATCACAAAAACAAAAATAAAATGGCAAACGAAAAATTACAGGAAATTTTCAACAACAGAAAATCTAAAGAAGAAAAAAAGACACAGGAAACCAAGAAAGATGCAGTAAAAGATCTTAGCCCTTTTGAGGCAAGATATACCGCAAAAAAGCTTGATGAGTGGAAAAAAGAGTACGGCAACAGAGACCTTATTTATTTAAAGGTGGATGACTTCCTTGCTGTCCTTAGACCGCCTAAAGCAGATGACCTGGGCGATTATCTTACCGCTATCGGTTCCAACGGAATGAGTAAAGCCGTAGCGATGATCGTAGAACAGCTTTGGATAGAAGGAGATTACCAGCTGATTGAAGATGAAGACTGCTTCATTGCAGTGTTCTTACAGATGAACAACATCTTGGAAAGCAAGAAAGCCGACTTTTTTCGCGCTTAGTGAAATCGGCCGGAGTTCATTCTCCGACAAGAAGACCGAAGGAATAGAGTTTCTGATTGTTTTTGGAAGTATGCAGTTTGGAGCCGATGCTTTAAAGAATTGGGGTGATGAAAAGTTTTTCTATCGCACCGGAATAGCCTTAGAAATCTGGAAAAAACAAGGCGAAAGAAAATTTTAAAATATGAGTCAAAATAACACCACACAGCTGGCCAATTTAATAAACCAGATCAATAATCTTACAGCAATTCAGGATTTGGTATCTGCGTTTAGAACCATAAGCCAGGATATAGCTACAGCCAACAGAACAATCAGAGCCAATATAGCATCCGCTTTTACCAACCTCTCGAATATTCCCGGAAATATTTATCAGAACTTCAAAACCTCAGTCACGCAGAGTTACGATAAATTAAAAAACAAGATCAGAGAAAGTTTAAACCTGCCTGTAAGTGTGAGAAGCTACGCGGACATCGAAAATGATATCCGTAACGTACGCAGAAATTTGAACAGTTCCAGAACCCTTAATGGTAACAACAGCATCCAGTCGTACAGACAGCAGTTGAGCGACCTTCAGGGTGAGGCAGGAAGACATCCGTCTCAGGCAGGGTCCGGAGACAGCGGATCCGGCGGCGGGAAAGGCGGTTTTTCAATAAACGGAATGCTGGGAGCATTTGGACTGGCAGGAGTGGGAGCCATGATTGGAGGAGCTCTTAAAGATGGAGCAATTGCTGCCATTTCCGGAGGAATCCAAAAAGAACAGGATGTACTCAGTCTTTCCAAAGTAATGGGTAAAGGACAGGATGCCAATGCGGCTTACAAAAATATCCAGGCCGATGCCGGTAACTCACCTTTTCAGCTTCAGGAATTGCTGGATGCCAACAAAGCTCTGCTATCTGTGGGCGGAGACGCTCAGAAAGCGAGAGAAGAAGTCATGAATCTGGCCAATGCCGTTACGGCGACCGGAGGCGGAAAAGATAAGCTTTTAGAACTTTCCAAACAGATGAAAGAAATCAAAAGCAGTGGAAAAGCCTCGGGTGATCAGCTGAAAGAATTAAAAGCTTCAGGAGTTGATGTCTACGGAATGCTGGCTGCTTCCACCGGAAAAAGTGCGGAACAGTTTAAAGGAGGTGTGGATTATGCCACCCTGTCCAAATCATTTGAAGCTGCGAAAGGGCAGGGAGGAATGTATGAGGGCGCTTTAGACAAGCAGAATAATACAGTCACCGGAAAATGGGAGAATATCAAAGATAGGTTCAGCGGAACGCTTACGGAAATTGGGTATGCCTTTACTCCTATTATCTCTAAGGTATTGGATATCGGTCTTAAATTTTCGGAAGGTTTTGCCCCAGCACTGGCATTGATACAGCCTTATATAGACATCATGGCCAATGGTCTGGGACAGGCAGTTGATTTCATAACAGGATTGGGAGAAGGAACCAATAACTGGTCTGCTTATGTAGACATTCTTCAGGGATTCCTCTCAGGAGTCTGGGACACTTTGGGAAGTGTTTTCGACGCGGTCTGGAGCATTGTCTCAGGGCTTGTCACCTGGATTGCCAACAGTGAACTCATCAAAGATGTTTTTGCCGGAATCTACGGAATTATAGGAATTGTTCTGAAAGTGATCGGATGGGTGGCAGAAGGCCTCAAATGGGTATGGAACAACATCCTCGGTCCCATCTTAAATGGGATAGAAAGCGCCTACAGATGGGCAAAAGAACTCATTACAGGAGAAGAGGTGAAAGTCACCAAAACAACTGAAATCAAAGCGAATGCGGACCTTTTAAAAGGAATGAAAGACCAGGATGAAGCTGTAAAAGGATTCAAAGCCTCAAAAGGACCCGCTAAAGCCGATCTTACATCAGGAGGAAGACCAACCATTAACAGAGCCGAAGACACCAGAAGAAGCAACGCTACGAAATCCCAGGAAACCGGAGATACCGTTTCAGGAGGAGGACAGAAGACCATCAACATCACGCTGGGGAAATTCTTCGAAACCATTCAGTTTAATACCATGAATTCAGGAGAAACTTCAGAACAGCTGGAAAGCGTAGTGATGGAATGTTTAGGCCGTGTACTTTATAACGGAGCAAAAGTAATATAATATGCAGACAGTTTTTGATTTAGAAGATTTATATAAAAGTTATTTTTCAACAACCCCTTACCGGATTTCCGGACCGGATCTTTCCATGTTGGGAATTCCGGGCTGGGATTTCAAAAATCCATCACCGAGAGGAACCATTCATTATAGTAAAAATACCATTCCCTTCAATAAAATTGGAGATTATGGCCAGGATATCTGGTTTCCTGCACTCTTCAAAATCAATGAAGTAGATGCCATTGAAATTGATACCTGCACCATTGCCGTAAACCTGAGCAAAACGGTCGTAAGAACTGCCGTCAGCGAAAGAAAGGGAACTGTAAAGGAACTGTTCAATATTGATGATTACAAGTTTACCATAAGAGGCTTTCTGATAGGAAAAAACAGAAGAGTTCCGGAAGATGATATCAAAAGTCTGAAAACGATTTTTGAGACCGATCAGAAGGTCACCCTGCACGGAGGATATCCCGAAATGTTTTTGGTTGAAAGCTGCAGAGTAGCCGTTACCTCATTGGAGTTTCCGGAAACACAGGGGAAAACACACTGGATCAGACCATTCAGTCTGACCTGTGAAAGTGATTTTATTGCCGATGTAAAAGATTTAGAAGTACCACAAAGAAATGCTAACACTAACCAGTAATATCTCAATAAAAGATGTAAAAGACATTAAAGCCAGTAAAGTAACATGGAAAAGCGAGGTAGGATCTTTTATAGATTCATGTACCATTGAACTTCCCAGAATAAGCTACCTGAAAAATACCAGAGTGCAGACCCAGGATCTGAACAAAGACCGGGAAAGCAGCGAGAGAATGGGGTATGCTTTTAAAGAAGGTGATTTCGTAAGTGTTTCTTTAGGCTACAACAATGTCAACAAAAAACGCTTTGAAGGTTTTATCAAAAGAGTCAACATGGGAATTCCCGTGAAGATAGAGTGTGAAGGATATGGGTATAAGCTGTATGACATCATTTTCAACAAAACTTATCCCACTGTAACCGTTAGGAAACTTTTAGAAGAGCTTACCGTAGGAACAGGTATCACCCTTTCCGGAGAAATTCCGGATATCCCATTGAAGAACGTAAGGTTCAAAAATGTAAGCGGAATCAAAGTCCTGGAATGGCTGAAAGACGAATGCAAGCTGGCCGTTTATTTCAACATGAACGTAATTTATGTAGGAACCCAGTTTGGAAAAGTTCAGAAGAGGATCAAAGCGAGAATAGGCTGGAATACAGTGAAAGACGATGAATTTCAACAAAAAGCAGTAGATAAAAGCACCAAGATCGTCATCAAGGAAAAAAACGATAAAGGCGAGGTCAATAAAACCAAGTCTGATCAGCAGAAATCCTCAGGCGAGAAAAGTTTAAAAGTAAAGGCAGGAATTCCGGGCAATTTTTTAAAAGAAATAGCCAACAGGCTGCAAACCAAAGAAAACTACAAAGGATACGAAGGCAATATCACCCTTTTTCTGGAACCTTATGCCGTAAAAGGGATGGTCCTGGAACTGGAAGGCGGAATGTATCCGGATAAAACCGGAGAATACTTCATAGAAAGTGTAAGCGGTGAGTTTGGAGCATCAGGAGGAAGACAGACCGTAACATTAGGATTTTTAACACAGAAATAATGGCAACACCGGAATATATAAGAGAAGGATTAAAGCAGATAGCCAGCTCACATGCACCCGCAGTAAGCAATATCGCGCAGGTAAAATCCGTAGATGAGGAAAAAGCCATCTGTGTTCTGACGGATGAAGACGGCCAGGAATATCTGGATGTAAGGCTCCGGCCGGTGCTTACAGGAAACAAGAGCTTTATTCAGATTCCTAAAGTGGGAAGCTATGTATTGGCTGTAAGAGTAGAAGATGATGATGACTGGATGGTGATGGCCTGCGATGTGGTAGAAAAATTTTACTGGAAAACGGCAACCGCCAATCTGGAACTGAGTGATAAAATCCACATGGAAGCCAACGGGAAGAATTTTGCCAAGCTTGTAGATGAACTTTTTGATGCCATTAAGGCTATGAAATTTACCACCAATTACGGCCCCACAATCAACCTGATCAACCTGGCAGACTTTGAAACACTTAGAAATGAATTTAAATCCCTTTTAAAATGAGTTTAAGCGCAGCAGAACCAATACTGATCGACGATCTCATCAAAATGATGGAGAGCGAGATCGATGAAAAAGATGCAGGGGCATCCAGAAACAGAATTGCCCGGGAAATGGCCAAAGCAATAAAAAAATTTGTAGAAGCCGGACAGGTAAAAGTAATAGTAAGTACAACAGGAACGGCAGCTGCCCAGACTGGTACAGGAACAGGAAATATAATATAACATGCCGACAGATATTCTTTTAGACGAAAATTTTGAACTCCAGTTCAGCGACGGCGACTTCACCGTGGGGGAAAGTACATACGAACATCAGAAAACACTGCTCTTCGCAGACAAAGGCGAAATGAAACTCTTCCCGAAAAACGGAGTGGGAGCAAGAAGATACCTTGAACATGCTGCGCCGGAAGAACTGGCAAGAGAAATAAGACAGGAGTTTTTTGCAGACGGAATGACGGTGAATCATGTGAAAATAGATGAAAACCTCGAGATAGATATAGACGCAGATTATGGAGATTAAAGTATTAAATAAACAATCCATCCTGGATATTGCCATACAGCATACCGGAGATGTACAAAACTGTTTCGACATTGCCATAGCGAACGGAATGGCGGTGTCTGACCTGCTGACGACAGGAAAAGCCCTCAGTGTTTCAGACATCACCAACGCAAAAGCAGATGTTCTGCAGTACTATCAGTCAAAAAACATCAAACCGGCTACAGGAACCACGCTGAGCGAGGAAAGACAGGTTCCTTCGCTGAAAGGTATCGGATATATGCAACTGGAAAATAGTTTTAAAGTAAGTTAAAAATGAATAAAACGCTTCAAGATATAATCAACAGCATCATAGCACTTAAAGATGCAAACCCCTACCTTCAGAAACTCACCTCAGATGTTTCTAAAAACCCCTTCTGGAGAAAGATTTTCGAGGTGGTAGGATTTACCATATGGAATTTTCAGGAAGCCTGTAAGCTTCACTTGAAAGAAATTGAAACCAAAATTAAGGAGCAGAAAGTACCTACCTTAAAATGGTACAGAAACGAAGCCCTGAGATATCAGTACGGTTTTAAACTGCTTCCGGAAAGTGGAGATTTTTCAACCTTATACGAACAGAACGGAGTGGAAGTACCCGCTACGGATGAGCAGGTGGAAACATCAAAAGTCATCAAATACGTAGCCGTAACCAAAGCCCCCAATTCCTCTAAAATATCCATGAAAATTGCTACGGAAAGCAACGGGGAAATTGTACCGCTGGCAGATAATGTAGGTATGGCCTTCAGGTCCTATATCGAAGAAATCCAGGCGGCAGGAGACAATATCGTTATTGTGAACTACAAACCGGATATTCTGAGAATCAAATTTGTGGTGTGCTACAATCCCGGAGTACTGCTTGCAGACGGAAGAAGCATTCTGGCCATCGGAACCTATCCTGTAGAAGATGCCATTAAAAGATTCCTGAAAAATCTTCCCTTCAACGGTGAGCTGAGCGTTCAGAAACTGGAAGCGGCCATTTTGGCTGTGGATGGAGTAACGGATCTTCAGAATCTTATCGTAGAAAGCGGATGGGTAGAGCCGGGTTCCAATTATCCAATCGTATTCCAGCCTATAGGAATCTCCGTGATTCCAAAATCCGGATACTTCAAAATTGAAGACTGGACCGGGATACAATACCTTAATTACCAAGCAGAATAACAATGGATGACAAGCTTTTCAATATTAATTTTAAAAGGCTGGCGCAGTGGTGGCTATTCACTTTCTGGCGCACACAGTCCGTTCTGAATCTGATCTGGGTATTGATTTTTGAAATCGAAACTCTATACATCGAGTTTTTGAAAGCCAGAAAACAGAATCTGATTAAGATGAATTTCAATTATCAGAAATTTTCACTTCAGAAACACCTGAACAACTCTTTCGATCCGCTGGAGAGAAGAATAAGAATAGTAAAAGCAGTTCTCTACGAAGGAACTTTTCTCTACACCGAAGCAGAAGACGATCAGTACTATTCAAAAACCCAATGGGTAAACGGTGACGAAAAACCACTTTATCTGAGAACAGAATCAGAGCTCTACAGCGAATATGATTTCAAAGTGGAAATACCGGATACAGCTATCAATGAAGACCAACTCAGGGCGGAGATTGATTTTTACAAACTACCATCCAAAAGATATATAATAACAATCACTTAAAAATGAAATACAATTTCAAATTTTTACAGACAGGCGGTATGCCTCTTACCAATGACCTAATGAACACTATTGAAGAGGCGTACGAAATCTTTGAAGTACTCGGAGATCTGGCAGGAAACAAAACCATTCTGTCAGGTTGTGAAACCGTAGGCTCCAGTGTAAACCCGGGAGTGGTAGCGATTGAAGGAAAACTGTACTATTTTGAAGGAGGGGTCTACTCGCCAACAGCTACCGTATACATTCACACCGAAGAAATTCCGAAAACATTTGAAGATCAGCTTTCAAAAACACTGATTGAAAAAAGAACCGTAAAATTCGGGACCGGAGCAACAAGTTACAACTGGTCCGAGTTCCTGAAACTGGAAACGCTGAGAAGCATCCAGGTGAAAGTTAATAATACAGCTACCCAGGTAGATGTGTCGGCACTTACAGCCAGAATTGAAAAACTGGAACTGAAGACGGCGCCTATTATTAACGGAGGAATTGTGGTGGCATGGAGAAAGCCGGCTGCCCAAATCCCTGCAGGATGGAAAGAATGTTTAGACTTCAGAGGGAAAACCATTGTAGGATGGAGCCCTAATGAATCAGAATTCAATACTCTCGGAGGTGAATTTGGAACAAAAACCCATACCCTTACTATCGATCAGATGCCGAGACACTCCCACCAACACTATTGGACCATCGGAAGCGGAGGAGCCAGCGGAAGAGGCGGAACATTGGTAGACGGATATAGAAATACTACCGAAACAGGAGGCAACCAGCCTCACAACAACATCCAGCCGTCGAGAATCGCATTGTACATTGAACCCAATTTTCAGTAAAAGATTATGTCAATCCCATTAAATACCATATACAGTTACTTTGAAACCGGAGACTTTCCTACCCAGGATCAGTTCCAGGCTTCATGGTCATCATTCTGGCACAAAGATGAGGTAATTCCCACCACAAAAATTGCGGGGCTGGAAAACCTGCTTCAGAATAAGGCCGACAAAAATATTTTTGAACTGCATGTTTCCAACCCGGATGCTCATGCAGATCATCTGGCGAAAAAAGATGCTTCAAATCTTACGGCCGGAAATGTACAAAGCTGGAAAGAAGCTCTGGGCGTAGGAGAATTGCCCGGCAATATAGCTACAGTAGATAATGGGGATCAGACAGGAAATGTGTACACCAAAAAGCAAAGCGATACCAGATACATGATCTGGGACGATTTTGTGAATGAGGATGAAAAGATCCTGGCCGAAAAAATAGAAGCCCTGGGATTAACAACCCTGATTGAATCGAAAGAAACCACAATCGCCGGATTTGCAGGAAATTCCGGGGGCTATCAGTTTGAAGATAACGACTTCATTGCAGTGCCGGATAACAACGGGAATTTTTCCCTGTACATGTTCAAAGGCGGCGAAAAGAAAAACGTTCAGAACTACCTGCCAACCGGTATTTCCAACGTCACCATCGGAATGGTGGAAGGACTTCAGGCTGCTTTGAACGGAAAAATGGATAAACCGTCTGTTTCAGGGAACTATATAGCTTCCGTACTGGACGGGATGGTGAACTGGAAAGCGATTAATATCTCCGCAAACAGTTTAGTTCAGTGGAACGGAACCAATTTTTCGGCGGCCAATATGTACAACAGTCCCGGAGGAAATATCGGTATTGCAACCAAATCACCATCCGAGCTTTTACAAATCGCCGGAAGAGTGAAAACGGAAGCTCTTGTTTTTGATGTCAACTCAGAAACCCGCCGTAATCAGATGACTTATGATGGTTCGAAGTTTTGGGGAACCAGCCTCGAAAGTGCAAAACGCCCTTTTATGTATGCCGATTACGATGGTGAACTGGAACTGTGGAGCAGCATGACAGAACAGCAGAGAACAAGGATAAAAACCGTTATGAACGGTGGCTGGACTACCAATGCCATGAGTGTCGGGCTGGTGTATCCGCCTGTGATTCCAAAAGCGACAAATCCCGGCAATATTACCTTCATCACCCTGATAGGATCCAATCTTAATGTGAATCCGGCCAGTTTTACCGTGGCTATTGTTAATGCAGATGGTGATGCAGTTGAAATCATTGATAATTCAAAAGTGACACTTCTCAATGCCAATATGCTGAACTTCTCCTTTAATTCTCAGAATTATGCGCTGGGATATTACAGGGTAAGAATCTGGAACGGAGCCGCAGAATATACCACTCCGATGAATTTTACAGTGATTGCCACCGGTTCTGCATCAGAAATTGATATCAGCGACAACCGCTGGAGCAGGGTGACAATAGGAGATCAGCCTTTTAATAAAGAACTGGTGAATACTTTTGGAGAACTAAACATAGGGCATGATAAAGACCTGTATAATTATGCCGGACAAAACTACAATGCTGTTCTGGTAGCTTATTATATGAAATCTTACCTGAAAGCAACAGACGATTTTGTGATTGAAGGTGCGGTAAGTAAAGTCGGAAGAAACTTCAACCCTTTCGGAGGTTCCACAGGATTTGGAATCACTACTTCGCAGTCCAACTCCCTCTCTGCCGAAAAGATATCAGGGGCTATGGCTGTAGCCAATAACGGACCTTTGTATGCCCTTTTTGTAACCGGAGGTTCAGGCGCTGTGAATCTTGGAGATGGAGACAGCATGCGGTTTATCATTGCAAAAAGAGCAAACTACGTGACCACTTCCATTTTTAAAGATGACGGAACCGTAGGAATCTCAGCCAATATTATTGATAACAGCCAGCCTACTCCCATAAGATTTAAAGTTTTTGCCACCGCATTCCAGTATACGGAGCTGGCAACATTTGGAGTGAAAGTTACAAGCATTAAAAAAATATAATGATGCAGGAAAAGTCCGTACAAAATCATAAAGGATAAAACACATCCTGAAAAGATGCCCGCCGAATATTTTCTTAAACATTTCTAAAATTGAACAGGTCGATTCATGGCTTTTTACATCGGTTAGCTTCGATGCATTTTGAAACCGGGGATCCCTTATTAAACAAAAAATATAAATCAATGTCGATACCATTAAATACCATATACAGTTACTTTGAAACCGGAGATTTTCCTACCCAGGATCAGTTCCAGGCTTCATGGTCATCATTCTGGCACAAAGATGAGGTAATTCCTACCACAAAAATTGCGGGGCTGGAAAACCTGCTTCAGAATAAGGCCGACAAAAATATTTTTGAATTACATGTCTCCAATCCTGATGCTCATGCAGATCATCTGGCAAAAAAAGATGCTTCAAACCTTACGGCAGGAAATGTCCAAAGCTGGAAAACTGCTCTGGGTGTAGGAGAGCTGCCAGATAATATAGCTACAGTAGATAATGGAGATCAAACGGGAAATGTGTACACCAAAAGGCAGAGCGATACCCGATACATGATCTGGGACGATTTTGTGAATGAGGATGAAAAAATCCTGGCTGAAAAGATTGAAGCTCTGGGAATAACAACCCTGATTGAAGCTACAGAAATCAGCATTGCTACGTTTGCCGCTAATTCAGGTTCTTATCAGTTTGAGGATCATGATTTTATTGCTATTCCGGACAATAGAGGAAATTTTTCACTCTATATGTTTAAAGGAGGCAATAAAAAAGAAGTTAAGAGCTATTTACCGACAGGTCTTTCCAATATAACCATCGGTATGGTGGAAGGACTTGAGAATAGTTTGGCCGGAAAAATGGATAAGCCTTACACAGAAGGAAATTATATGGCTTTTACTCATAGTGAAGGCATCGACTGGAAAGCAATAAACCCTGATCCAAACTATCTGCTGTACTGGGATGGAAACAATTTCATGCCAAGCCCTGTCTACTACAATGGAGGAGGATTAGGCATCGGAACGAAATCTCCTCAGGCTTCGCTTCATCTGATGGGAAATGTAAGAGCCGCAGCCGCAGCTTTTGACATCAATTATGAAGCGAGAAAAGATCAGATCACCTATGACGGTACAAAATTCTGGGGAACAAACAGTTCTACGGTAAGACGTCCTTTCATGTTTGCGGATTATAATGCAGAAGTTGAATTGTGGAGCAGTCTGACAGATGCACAGAAAACAGATTTAAAAACCATTATGAATGGTGGATGGAGCACAGGAACCATGAGTGTAGCACTTATCACACCTCCTGTAGTGGATGTCTCGGATAAAAACTACTGGATCAGCTTAAAAGGCGCCAATCTGAATCTGAATCCAACCAGCTACAGCCTGGAGATTATGGCTAATGACGGAACTACTGTTGTAGCTGTGGTACCCAACTCCCAGATTCAGCTGTATACCAATGGACTGGATCTCTCCTTCTACTTTAATTTCAAGAATATCCCTACAGGAAATTACAAATTAAGGCTATGGAATGGTGTGGCATATTATGTAACATCCATGACCGTGAATGTGGTAGCGACTCTCAGACTGATTAATCTGAACAGCCTTACCTGGGAAACAAAATTATTCACACCCAATACCCCGAATGTAGTCAATGTTGCCGGAGGTGCTATGAGCTACACGGCTTCGCCTTACAATAAACCATTTGCCAGGGAAGCGGTGGTTGTAGCAGCAATGAAAAGCAGTGAATTGGTTCCTGCCGGGCAGAATTTCAGTATTTCAGGGACATTCAGATTAAGAGATGCTGCCAATTCTGCCATGAATATTGTCGTGGGCTTGATTAATAAAGACAATGAACTGAGCTTAAATAACAATGCCAACTTTCAGACAAGTATCAATAACAACAACATAGCCAATTACTCAAAAACCATACGTGGTGATAGTGTAACCGCACTCGTTACCGGAAATGAAACTGAAGTAATTGCCGGTTTCAATATGGCCAGAAACGGAAATTTATTTACTGTGATTGTCGAACATGGCGGAAGAGTTGCCGTGGGAACCAAAGTAGGAATCGAGGACGCATTATCTCTGGTTTCCTATATCAATAATACCCTAAATAATGACGGGATTGGGGCAGATGCCGGTTTTAATATACAATCCTGTTATGTGTTTTAAAAAACATTCATCATTCAATTAAAAAAACATGTCAATACCTTTAAATATTATATACAGTTACTTTGAAACCGGAGATTTCCCGACTCAGGAGCAATTCCAGGCTTCATGGTCATCATTCTGGCACAAAGATGATTCCATTCCGGCGGAAAAAATTACCAATCTGAACTACACGTTGCAGAATAAAGTAGATAAATCCGTTTACGAGCTTCATCTGTCAGACCCACAGGCCCACACTGCTTTCCTGGCAAAAAGAGATGCTTCCAACCTGTCTGCAACGGACAAAGGCGCATGGAAAAGTGCGTTGGAAATCGAAGGAATTCCGGCCAATATAGCCACTGTAGATGATGGAGTAAATGTTGGAAATGTACACTCTAAAAGTCAGGCAGTCAATTTGTTTATGATGAATGATGAGTTTTTAAATGCAGAAGGAAAAATTACGGCCGATAAACTTGAAGCGCTTGCCCTTACCAGAATTTTTAAAGTAAAAGAACACACGCTGCAGGACTTCATGAATAATGCAGGAGCATACGAGTATGAAGAAAGTGACATTATTGCTATTCCCTCATCCGATGCAGAACCGAAATACAGCCTGTATTTCTATCTGGGTAATGAGAAAAACAGCGCAGACAATTATCTGAATACAGGAGTTTCCAATGTGTCTATGTCAATGGTGGAAGGTCTTGAAGAAGCTTTAAGAAATAAACTCGACAGGCCTTCAAGAGACGGAAAATACTACCTGAGACAAGACAGAGGACTCACGCTCTGGTCGCCACTTCCGGAACCTAACCTAGCGGATGTGGTAAACCGTGATTTTTACAGCCCTAAACCCATTACATTCTTGGATGGTGAAGAAAGACCGAATGCCATGCTTGGAATGAATCCCACGAGCTATTCTTACTTTTTTGGAAATATGAATCCTGCTCATACAGGAACCTACAACCATTCTTTTGGATATAATTCATTATCAAAAGTGACAACAGGGGAGTGTAATGCCGCCTTTGGAAGTTTTGCAGGAAGCGAACTTACCGTAGGAGAGTGTAATACATTTTTAGGCGCATATGCCGGAAGAAAGGCCGTTTCAGGAAATTACAATGTAATGGTGGGTGAGGAAACAGGACATGAGACTACTACAGGTTTTAAAAATACAATGGTAGGAACTGCAGCCGGATATAATTCAACTACCGGAGCGCTCAACACCTTAATAGGGCATAAAGCAGGGAATACAACAGGCCTGGGAGACCGGAATACGATTCTGGGAGCCCATTCAGGACAAGGGGTTACGGGAAACAACAACATCCTTGTAGGGGTAGGAGCAGGAACGAATGATGGTGCGATTTCCAATAAACTGATCATTCATTCCAATAACACCTTAGTGAAGTATACGAATACGGATGAAGGTACATTCGGAAGTTTTCAGCAAGGAGCATTATCTCTGGCTTTGATTACCGGAGACTTTGTGGAAAGATGGGTGAAATTCAACGGGACTTTCTCCATCAATCCTGCACGAATTCCCGTAGGAGACAGCTCTTTCAATAAAACATTTGTAGGAAATGCAAACGGGCAGTTCGGATGGATAGACAGGGTAGACTCTATTCCTTTATCCGGAACCAAACCGGGAAGTCCTCTGACAGGAAACATTGAAATGTCCACAGAGGAAGGGTGTAAATTGTATAGTGGTTCAGCAAACGTAAGAATTGTTGATGGATATATTGACATGAGCTCCGAAGCATCAAATGTTTTAATAAATCCTATGCAGGTTGCAATTACGAGCGGTGGATGGAATAGTCTAAAGTATATCAACATGAGTACTGAACTTAATTTTATTGCTATTAAGTCCAATCACGACGGTCCCGGGCTTGTAGGGACAGACTATTATGGGGAAAACTACATAGACAGATCCTTTGTTCAGAAAAGATGGGTGGAAGAAAAAATAAAGGAACAAGTAAGGCCTTACAAGCTGTACAGAGCTATTTTAAGATTTACAGATAAAGACTTTATGCCGAGATTTATCGTACTTGAAAATACGATTGGTGATATCGAGTGGGCACGTAAATCTACCGGAGAATACACAGGCTATCTGAAAGAAGCATTTAATGAAAATGTATGGATCAACAGTAAGATCAATTATTTCGACGGGAAAGAACCGATAGACTGTCGTGCATCACGTACCGACGGAGATACAGTGACTCTTAATATCTACAGAATGTATGAATTCAGACCGGCAGATCTGGCCGGAGAAGTCGGGATTATAGAAATCCGGATCTATCCGGTCACGGAAAAATAACTAAACTAAATGATAAAAAATTATATGAAGGAAATTTTAACAGAACATATAAGCACTTTTCTGGGCCTGATTGTTACAGGGATCGCAGGATTTATTTTCGGAAGAAAAAAGATCCAGGCAGAGGTCGCAGGAATGGATGCTGATAATGAAGGAAAAGAAATAGAAAATGCAGATAAACTGGTGAAGCTCTACAAAGACGCACTGGATGATCTTGCGGGACGCTATGAAGTGAAATTTAAAGAATTTGCCAATCTGGCAGAAAGAAAAATCAAGCTTCTCGAAGAAGAAATCAATATACAGAAAAGGATCAACGATCAGTTGAAAACTGAAAATGCCAAGTTGAGATCCAAACTTAAAGAAAACTAAAATCCTGTAATTTTTAGTGATCTGCCAAGAGACACCCGCTATGGGTGTTTTTTTGTTTTTAATCCTGATCCGTATTTCCGGGCCTGTCTGTTATTTTTCAGCCATCTGGAAAACGGATTTACGCGTTTGGAATGCTTGCTTGTATAAGTTAGGGATAGAAAGGTTTAAGATTTCCAGGTTGAGGCAAAGGCTGAGATTGAGAAAGGTCAAAGGTCAATTTTGCTACGCAAGTAAAATGTGAAAGTCCTCCAACTCCAAGATACGCCTCAAATAACTCATCACTCATCATTTATCACTCATCATCACTTCCCGAAACTCTCAAACCCTAAAACCCTCCGACTCTCAAACCCGTATCCCGCATCTCATAACTTTCAGTATCTTAATTTACTTCTCTATTGAATCAGTTGTTTAAAAGAAAAATCAGGCTGCATCATGTCAATTTCGTTCTTAGCTGATGCCAATTGCGCTTCCCGGGCATACATAAACATTTCTGTTTCATAGCTTTTGATGGCAGCCTCCAGCGATTCATACGTTTCATGGGTAAGCTTTTCGGATAATATCAATGCATCCAGAAGACCGGTATTTACGCCCTGACCGGCAAAAGGAGGCATAAGATGAGCTGCGTCTCCTATCAGGGTTATGGGGAGCAGACGGTCATTTTTCTAGGGTTTGTCCAGTGGAAATTTTCTGATTGGAAGATACCAGAAAGATGAGGTAGAGAGGAGTAGTTCTTTATAGCGATCATCCCAGTCTTGAAACCTTTCCAGAAGCAATGTACGCATGCGGTCAGAGTTGTGCAGCTCCGTTTCATCATCAGTCCATTCTTCAGGCTTTTTAAAAATGACACCGTACGTCAGCAGCCCATTGTTATTGGGATTGGCAACTAAAAGGTTACCATCATGTGCAGTCATCAGTCTTTTCCCATTACATAAGCGGTAAAAATACGGACACTCTGTTTCTGGTGACGGAATATCTCCCTGAATAATCACTGTTCCGGTTTCTTGTACTTCATGGTCTGTAACATAAGACCTTATTCCGGACATTCCGCCGTTTGCTCCGATCACGAGATCTGCACTCGCCGTAGTTCCGTTTTCAAAATGCAGAACCCACTTTCCATCCACGGGTTCAAGTCCTGTACATTTTCTATTCCAGATAACCGTATCACTTGTCAGGCTGTTGAGGAGCATTTTTCTCAAAGCATTTCTATTGATCTCGGGATTGTCATACCGATTTTCTGCTGTGGGATGCTTAGTGAACAAGGCTTCTCCCTTTTGATCGGTCATAATGATGCCCATAGGTAAAGCAAGGGCATAATAATGATCCAGAAGTCCCGCCTTTTTCATGGCTTCTTGTCCTGAACCTTTATGTAAATCAAGAGTACCACCCCAGATTCTGGCTTGTGGATTCTGATCTCTTTCGTAAACGGTGACATCTGCACCTTTTTGCTGGAGTAATCTGGCAAGCGTAAGACCAGCCGGACCTCCACCAATAATAGCTGTTTTGATATTTTTAATGAGCATAATTTTGTATTGTTTATTTCTGATACAAAATTGAGGGTCATTTTAGAAATAAAATAATTACTTTAGACATAAAAACAGCTGTAAAAGACTTTTATGGAAAAAGATGATGCTACCATTCCGGAGATTCTTAAAAAACTGGCTCAATTATTAGGGACTGAGATCAGGGACAGAAGATTAGAAATTCCTGCCCAATTCGGCAGCGGATACTGTACCGGATTTATTTTTAATGAACATCTTCGCATGCTGATCAGTAATTATGAATTGAATGAGAATATAATGATTGAAAATCCTGGCCTGAATACCTCAAAAAGGATGATATTTTTTAAGTTTCAGAACATTTTTCCTAAGACAGGTTCATTACCTTCAGGAAAAGGTCCCAGGGAAATACCTTCTGTTTTAATTGCAACCAGCCGCATCCATACCGATGAAATTATTTCCATTCACTCCAATACCTCTACCATTAATATTGAAGTTGAGGCAGATTATCTGAGTCAGTTATTTAACGCATCAGATCAGTCACCGATTTTACAAAGCCTTCTGAAAAATACCCAACCTTACCTTTTTGAGCAGATCATTTATCCTTCTTTGCAGAAAGTGGTGGACGAGATGGTATCAGAATCAGTGGGTGAAACTTTTGAACTTTTTTTTATGAGAATCAAGGCAGAAGAAATGATCTGCAGATTACTCATGGAACTGGAAAAGCGGGATGAAAAACGCATATACGCTTTGAACAGCCACGATATAGACAAACTTTACAAAGTGAGAGATCAGATTCTTGAACACCCCGGAATTCCTCCTGTCATCGGAGAACTGGCAACCGATACCGGAATGAGTTCCACAAAGCTGAAACGACTGTTTAAGCAAATTTTTGGTGACAGTATATTCAGCTATTACCAGAAATTCAGGATGAAAGAAGCCGCTCTTTTGCTGCAAGAGAAAAAATATTCCGTTTCAGAAGTAGGCTATCAACTTGGTTTTACTAACCTGAGCCATTTTTCAAAAATATTCAGAGAACATACCGGAATGAATCCGAAACAATATGCCATGATGTAATGAATAAAAGGTAAATATTGTCTTATAAATACTATTCCGTTGATTTTAAAAAAAATCGAAGGCATTTAAATTTTTTATAGTTGGAAAAGCTCAAAAACACAAGATTTAAGTTATATGGATATTTAAGATGCAAGAAAACCAAAGATTTTCAGCTGTATTGAATTTTATCGGAGATAAAATCTTTGCGCCTTAAAAACGTATTTTTTTATATAATTGGCGCCTTTGCGCTTTTGCAATGATAAAGGATATAATAAATGTCTCGCGGGATAGTTTCAAAACTTTGTTATAAAGATTTGAATATCAATCGGATAAATGTATGTGATCTGCTCTTTCAGTGTTATTCTTGATGGAAATGAAAATTTAAACAACTTTGTCTTATAAACTTAATCGATACAAATTAAAACTTAACTATTTTTGACCAACTAATTTTCTAAAAATAAATGAGAACCCCAACTCCCTTCTATACAGCACTTATCATTGGAATGATGTATGTTCCGGTATCCGCACAGAGCCAATCCCAACTAAATACCGAAATTTCGAAAGTAGAAGCCGGGCTAATGCCTCCAGTCCGTTTCAAAGGAGGAAATCTATGGACTTTAGAATCCAGAATGAAACATTATAATGTTCCGGGAGTCAGTGTTGCCGTGATCAGAAATTCCAAAGTGATCTGGAGTAAAACTTATGGTTTTTCCGATGTAGAATCCAAAACTCCGGTGAATTCCAAAACCCTGTTTCAGGCCGCATCCATGAGTAAACCCGTAAGTATATATGCTGCATTAACAGAAGTGGAAGCAGGAAAAATAAATCCAGATGCTGATATCAATTCCTATTTGAAATCCTGGAAAATTCCTGAAAATGAATTTACAAAACAGAAAAAAGTAAGCTTTAAAAATATAGCCAGTCACACCGCAGGCCTTACAGTAAGTGGATTTGCGGGCTATGAACCGGGAAAACCAATTCCTACACTGGTTCAGGTCCTGAACGGTCAAGGGCCTGCCAATTCTCCCGCAGTTTTAGTAGATAAAGCTCCCGGAACTCCCTTTCGCTATGCGGGTGGAGGATACTGCGTAATACAGCAGGTGCTTATAGATCTGGAAGGAAAAGATTTTGCAACGATTATGAATGAGAAAGTACTTACGCCTCTGGACATGAAAAACAGTACCTTTTCCCAGCCCATCTCTGAGACAATGTCCCCATATGCCGCGACTGCTTATAATCAGGAGGGGGTAAAGGTTCCCGGGAAATACCATATCTATCCTGAGCAGGCAGCTGCAGGTCTTTGGACTACCGCTGAAGACCTCTCCAAATACGTTATTGATGTCCAAAATACATTGAGCGGAAAGAGCCATAAAATTATTTCCAAAAAGACAGCCGAACAATTCACAACGCCTTTTATTGATCCATTTATGGGCTTGGGTATTTTTCTGGAAAACAGAGGCGCACACACCTATTTTACTCACGGAGGCTGGAACGAAGGTTTCTCCAGCAGATTTATTGCCAGTAAAACAAGTGGAGACGGGATTGTTGTTTTAACCAATACCAATAAGCCGGAATTTGTAGAAGAACTGGTGCGTTCAGTGGCAGAAGTGTACCACTGGCCTTCTTTTAATGGGCCGGTTTATGAGGTGCTACCTTTAAATCAGGATGATTTCAGCAAGGTAGGACGTTACAGAAACGGGAAATATGGATTTTATAAGGTGTATCTTGAAAACGGAAAATTAATGACCTACAGTAACGCAGATGCTCCCGCCGAAATGATTAAAGTCGGGACAAATAAATATGCATTCCGTGACTGGAACATTACGGTAAGGTTTGTAAAAAATGCGAAAACGGGTACAACAGATATAGTACAGGTTTATTCTGATGGAAAAACCAAATCTACTGATCCGCAGATGAAAGCAGATGAAAAGACACCTTTGGAACTGGTACTTGACGGAAAATTTGAAAAAGGTCTGGAAGCTTATCAGAATGCAAAAACTAAAGATGCAGGTGACGAGCTTCTCTCAGAAGGCTATCTGAACGGAGTGGGGTACACCATGCTGCGGAATAAAGATTTTACAAAAGCTATTGACGTTTTCCGCGTGAATGTGGCATTGTATCCTAAGAGTGAAAATGTTTACGACAGTTTAGGAGAAGCTTATCTGAAAGCCGGACAAAAGGATAAAGCAAAACTCAATTATCAGAAAGTTTTGGAACTCAATCCTAAAAATGAAAACGCGGCAAAGGTTCTGAAATCATTATAAAAAACAAACTGCTTTCCTATTTCGAAGGCAGTTTTTATTTTTATCAGGAAATAAACAGGATTGGGTATAAATAAAGAAATCATGAGTAAAAAAGATCAATACGGGCTGGAATTTCTGAAGGTAACTACCAATGGAGAAATAGGCTTCCAGTGTATCTGGAAAAACGGGATTGTTGATGAAAACAACCTACTTTTATTTTTAAACTATTTAAATATCTCCCGCACGGAATTTCTTTTGCAGGAAGTCAACTACTATTTGAATACAGTACCGGATCCGGATTGGGAGCCCTATGATTCATTAGTGTTGGAACATATAGATTTACAGATCAATTATCCGGAATTTATAATTGATGGGCAGCCAGCAACTTTTCCTGTGGCAGATATCAGAGACTTATTGCAGGAATGGCTGGGATTCTTACAGTCTTAGATTGTTTTGAATAATTAAATCTCAAAATTGATGTTGATTATCTTGTTAATTTCTATTTTTTTTGATAATTAGAAAAATATTGTAAATATTTCTTTTAAAAATTGATTAATAAGTATATATGTGTGGTATGTGGGTGTAAAATGATTAAAAAATAAACGTTTTTCGGAATTTTGTGAGTATTTTTGACGTAACCAAACTTAAACAACAACCAAGTACTGATTCATCCTATGATCTTAATTGTTGATGATAACCAAAGCAATCTCTACTCACTGAAAAAACTGCTGGAATCTAAAGATTTTCAGGTAGATACGGCCAATTCCGGAGAAGAGGCATTAGGAAAAGCCATAAAAAATAATTATGCCCTGATTATTCTGGATGTGCAGATGCCCGGAATGGATGGATTCGAAGTCGCTGAAACATTAGCCGATTACAGCAAAACAAAAGAAGTTCCTATTATATTTCTATCGGCTGTAAGCACCGAGAAAAGATTTATCACCAAAGGCTATGCCTCGGGAGGAAAAGATTATGTTACAAAACCTGTAGATCCGGAAATTTTACTGCTCAAAGTAAAAACGTTCTACAATTTTCAGGAGCATAATCTTGCCATGAAAAAGACCCAGGAAAGCCTTGAACTAGAAGTAAAAGGAAGAAGAGAATCACAGGTGACCATGAAGTCGCAGATCGATCATTTTCAGCTTATGCTGGAATCTCTGCCACAGATCGCCTTTACCCTGAATGAAGAAGGAAATATTGAGTTCGTTAATCTTAAATGGTACCAGTATTCAGATACAGCGGTAGATTTTCCAGAGGTTCACCCCGATGACATGAACATCAGAGATGAGTTTGAGCGCTGCAGAAAAAGAAATAAAGCTCTAGAGCTCGAAGTCAGAATAAAAAATATAAATTCAGGAGATTACCGATATCACCTTTTACGGATAACCCCCATAAATGATGAAAACGGAGTTAAAAACTGGGTGGGAACTTTTACGGATATTGATGATCAGAAGAAAGTGGAAAAAGAAAAGGACGAATTCCTGAGTATTGCCAGCCACGAACTGAAAACACCATTGACCAGTATCAAAGCCTATGTTCAGCTGCTGGACCGGAAATTAAAACTGGATAAGCAAAGTGCAGAAGCCGGTTTTATGGTTAAAGTACAGGACCAGATTGAAAAGCTGAATACCTTAATTACAGATCTGCTGGATGTTTCCAAAATAGAAAACGGAAAACTTAAAATCAACAGAAAACCAACCAGTCTGGAGAACGTCATCAGCAATGCCGTTGAAACCATCATACAGACCCACGACGAAAATAAAGTCAGAATAAAAAGACATGGCATAAAGCCGGAAATCCTGATCCCTCTGGATGAAATACGCATAGAGCAGGTTCTGATCAACTTTCTGACCAATGCTATAAAATATTCCCCTCAAAATAACCAGGTTATTGTCACCACTTTTGTAGACGAAGAAAAACAGGAAGTAAAAGTGAGTGTTACCGATTTCGGAATAGGAATTCCGGATTTCAAACAGGATGCCGTGTTCCGTAAATTCTATCGTGTAGAAGAGTCTTCACTGCAATTTCAGGGAATGGGAATCGGGTTGTTTATCTGTTCCGAGATCATTAAACAGCACCACGGAACCATCGGAGTATCCAGTAAATTAGAAGAAGGGTCCACTTTTTACTTCACCTTACCATTAAATTAATCGCATGCCGAAAAAAATAATCAGAAATCTTCAGTTCGGAGTTGGGTTGTCTTTACTCATCTTAATTGCAAGTTCAGTGGCTTCCTATCTGAGTATTCAGAACCAGATGGAGCACAGGGAAAGTCTTTCCAAAAGCAGGCGTTCAGTAACAGCGGTCAAAGATGTTCTTATTGCTTTACTGGATGCCGAAACAGGAAACAGAGGCTACCAGCTTACAGGAAAAGAGAATTTTTTAGAGCCTTACAACCGCAGTTTAAGTGAATTTCCAAAAGCCATAGAACGCGCAAGAGCTCTGGATATTTCAGATAAAGCTCAGCTGGAGCGTTTGAATATTTTAGAGAAAAACGTTAACAGCAATATCAATAATCTAAAGCAGTTTGTGCAGAACAGGCGAAAGGGGATTGTAATGACTCAGGACCAGATCCTGACAAGCAAAGGCTATATGGACAAATGCCGCCAGACGGTCCGCGATTTTGTGCAGTACGAAGAAACCCAGCTTGAAATTAAAAATAAAGATCTGAACCGTTCGTCAGGTACAACCGTAATGTTCATCATTGTTTCGGCATTAGCAGCGGTGGTAGTCACTGTTTTCTTCTATATTAAACTGAGAGCAGATTTAATTCGCAGAGATAAACTGGAAAACGAATTGCGGGCAAAAGATCTTGAGATCAGCAAGCGTGTAAGTGCCATTCAGCAGATTGCCAACCGTGTTGCCAACGGAGATTACAGTCAGAGAGTGGTAGACAATTCCGAGGATGATCTTGGAGATCTGGTAGACTCACTGAATCATATGACCGACTCACTGAAGAAATCTTTTGATAAAATTAATAAAAGTGACTGGAGACAGAAAGGTCTTGCCTTACTGAATGAATCTCTGGTAGGTAATAAATCAGTGAAAGAAGTTTCGGATGTTTCTTTAAACCAGCTTGTTGAGTATGGGAAATGCATCAATGGAGCTTTATATCTCTTTGATGAAGGAACACTTAGGTTGAGTACGGCTTTTGGCTTGGAAAATACCATGAAAAAGACCTTTGAACCAGGAGAAGGAATGGTAGGTCAGGCTTTTACCAATGAAAAAATGCAGGTTTACAACAATCTTCATGAAGACGATTTTGCCGTAAGCTTTGCCAGCAGCAGAATAAAAATAAACGGAATACTCCTGATCCCGATTCATGCAGACGGTCATTGCATCGGAATACTGGAATTAGGATCCGCTTCTGATTTTGATCAGGACAGACTCGATTATTTCGAGGAATGCAGCCGCAATATCGGAATTGCTTTGAATGCAGCAAAAGGCCGCGAAAAAGAACAGCAGCTGCTTGAAGAAACCCAGGCCCAGTCGGAAGAACTACAGGTACAGCATTCCGAGCTGGAAAACCTGAATACGGAGCTGGAAGCCCAGACCCAAAAACTTCAGGCCTCCGAAGAGGAACTGAAAGTACAGCAGGAAGAGCTGATGCAGGCTAATGCAGAACTGGAAGAACGCTCAAGGCTTCTCGAGGAAAAAAATCATATGATTGCCCAGAGAAACAGTGAGATCCAGAAAAAAGTGGAAGAACTGGCCTTAAGTACCAAATACAAATCTGAGTTTTTGGCCAATATGTCTCATGAGCTGAGAACTCCATTAAATTCAATCCTTCTTCTTTCCAGATTAATGGCCGAGAATCCGGACGAAAACCTGAATGAAGATCAGGTAGAATCTGCAAAAGTGATTCAGAGTTCAGGAAGCAGTCTGCTCACCCTTATCGATGAAATTTTAGATCTCGCCAAGATAGAATCTGGTAAAATGACTCTGGAATATCATAATGTAGCCGTGAATGATGTGGTAAGAGACCTGAAAAGTCTTTTCAATCCCATTATTCAGGAAAAACAGGTTAAATTCGATATTCATATTCAGGAAGACGCAGAAAAAGTTATTGAAACGGACAGGCTCCGTGTAGATCAGGTATTGCGTAACTTGCTATCCAATGCTATAAAATTTACTTCACAGGGAAGCATTACATTACATATTGCAAAGCACACGCAAAACAAAGACTGTATTGTTTTCAGTGTAAAAGATACGGGAATAGGCATTCCGGAAGAAAAGCAGGCTATTATTTTTGAAGCGTTCCAGCAGGCAGACGGTTCTACCCGCCGCAGATTTGGCGGTACCGGATTAGGACTGTCCATAAGCCGTGAAATTGCCAGATTACTCGGAGGAGAATTAACGCTGAAAAGTAAAGTGAATGAAGGCAGTGAGTTCAGTCTGGTTATTCCTGTAAAAGCAGGAGCAGAGCCCGTTCAGCCTGAAACAGATCAGAATCTGGTGGATATTATCCGTGAAGATGTTGAAGAAATTCAGAATATCCTAGAAGACACAGAGGTAGAAACGGTCTTATATCCTGAGACCCTGAAGATTCCTGAAGATGTGGATGATGACAGAGAAGGGATTACAGCAGAAGATAAAGTGATATTAATTGTAGAAGATGATATCAATTTTGCCAAAGCCCTCCTCAAATACACCCGTATGAATCATTATAAAGGAGTAGTAGTGGTAAGAGGAGATTATGCTCTATCAGCGGCTGTTCAGTATCATCCGCAGGCTATTCTGCTCGATGTACAGCTGCCTGTAAAAGATGGCTGGAAGGTGATGGATGAGCTTAAAGCCAATTCGGCCACCAAGCATATTCCGGTACACATGATGTCTGTTTTGCAGCTTGAAAAGGAAAGTTTGATGAAAGGAGCTATTGATTTCATTAATAAACCGCTGGCCCTTGATAAAATGACGGATGTTTTCAAAAAAATTGAAAATGCCCTTCAGATGTCTCCCCAAAAGGTTTTGATTGTAGAGCATAATGCGAAACATGCTAAAGCCCTTTCATACTATCTGAGTAATTTCAATATTTCATTATCGGTAGAAAATAATGTGGAAGACAGTGTGAAAGCATTAACTTCAGACGATATCGACTGTGTGATTCTGGATATCGGAGATTCAAAAAGCAACGAATACAAAGTCATTGAATCCATTAAAAGTTATGAAGGACTGGAAAACCTGCCGATCATTATTTTTACAGAACACGGTTTATCTAAATCCGAAGAGCTTAAAATCAAACAATATGCAGATTCCATTGTCGTAAAAACGGCTCATTCTTACGAAAGAATTTTAGACGAAGTAGGTTTATTCTTACATTTGGTGGAAGAAAAAAACAATTCTGTGGAAACCGCAAGAAACAAAGCTCTGGGTTCGCTGACGGAAGTACTGAGCGGGAAAAAAATCCTGATTACCGATGATGATGTAAGGAATATTTTCTCCCTGACGAAAGCGCTGGAAAAATATAAAGTAGAGGTTGTGGTGGCTATGGATGGAAAACATGCTCTTCAGCAGATGAAGGAGCACAAGGATATAGATGTTATTTTAATGGATATGATGATGCCGGAGATGGATGGCTATGAAACCATAAAAGAGATCAGAAAAATGCCGGTATTTGCCAAGCTTCCTATTATTGCCGTTACCGCAAAATCCATGATTGGAGACCGCGAAAAATGTATTGTAGCAGGAGCTTCAGACTATATCTCAAAACCTGTGGATATAGATCAGCTATTGTCTTTACTGCGTGTCTGGTTATATGAAAGTTAAATGATGAATAAGAAAATTTTAATCGTGGACGATGATCCGCGAAATATATTTGCTCTGAAACTGACGCTGAAATCGAGAGGCTATCAGATTCAAAGCTGCACAATGGCCCAAGTAGCAATTGAGATATTGCAGGAAAATACGATAGACATCGTCCTTATGGATATGATGATGCCTGAGATGGATGGGTATGAAGCCATCAGGATGATTAGAAATACGCCGTCAATAAGCCAGGTCCCGGTCATTGCCGTTACCGCTCAGGCCATGCCGGAAGACCGCCAGAAATGCCTGGATGTGGGAGCTCAGGACTATGTCTCTAAACCCATTGACGTAGACCAGTTAATAGCCGCTATCGAAAAAATTTCATAAATGCTGGAACCAAGTATCGTAAAAGATGAAGAAGTAGAATACTTGATTAAAGATGTCTATGAAATGTATGGATATGATTTTTCAGAGTATAGCAGAGCTTCATTTAAACGCAGGGTCAACAGGATATGTCTGATAGACAGATTCACCAGTTTTGCAGAACTGAGATATACGGTCATGAATGATCCTGAATACCTGAAACGTTTTGTAGAAGAAATTACCGTGAATGTTACAGAAATGTTCAGGGATCCGCTTTTCTTCAAAAAGCTGAGAGAAAAGATTTTACCGCAGCTGGGAACTTATCCGCTGATAAGAATATGGGTGGCGGGCTGCTCTACCGGGGAAGAAGCTTATTCCATGGCCATATTGCTTAAAGAAGCCAATCTGTATCACAAATCCCTCATTTACGGTACAGATCTGAATCCTTCTGTTCTGGAAACTGCGCGGGCAGGCGTTTTTCCGCTACAGCAGATGAAACTTTATTCTGAAAACTACATTTTGTCCGGGGGCAAAAAAGACTTCTCAGACTATTATACCGCGAATTACGACAGTGTAAAATTTGATAAAAGTTTACAGGAAAAGCTGATTCTTTCAACTCATAATCTGGTTTCAGACAGTTCTTTCAACAGTTTTCAGCTGATTATCTGCAGAAATGTTCTGATTTATTTCGACAGGGAACTGCAGGAGCGTGTATTCCAGCTTTTTGATAACAGCCTTGAAAATCTGGGCTATCTGGCTTTGGGCTCAAAAGAGACTTTAAGATTTTCGAAACTGGGAAAAACCTATCATCAGGTAGATGATCAGAGGATCTGGAAGAAAACAGAACATATGTAACTGGATATGGAAACAAAAAACACAAAAACCGAATTGGTAGTGATAGGAGGGTCCGCAGGAAGTCTGCAGGTCATTCTGGAAATGCTTAAAAATTTAAAAACCGAACTGAGTTTCACCATGGTATTTGTTTTACACCGTAAAGCATCCTCAACAAACGTTCTTCAGACTTTATTGCAGCAGTTTGTACCGATGGAAGTGATTGAAGTGGACGATAAAACAGAGATTCAGGTTAATAAAATATATATAGTTCCTGCGGATTATCATTTATTATTCGAAGATAAAAAGATGATGTCTCTGGATTTTTCGGAAAAAATGAATTATTCGCGGCCTTCAATTGATGTGACGTTCAAATCTGCGGCAGAAATCTACGGAGAAAATCTTGTAGGCATTTTGTTATCAGGGGCGAATGCCGACGGAGTGGAAGGTTTGGGCTGTATTAAAAACAACAATGGGCAGGTATGGATCCAGGAACCTGAAACGGCAGAGGTAGATTATATGCCCAGACATGCCGTACAGGAAGTAGACTATGATCTCATTATCAAGCCCGATAATTTGGCCGATTATATCAATCAGCTGTAAATAAGAATTAAAAAACTTTAAGATTTAAATAGAAACAACTATGAGTACAAAGAAAATTTTGATTTTTGATGATGATACAACTATTTTAGAGGTAATTACCATCATTTTCGAAGAGAATGGTTATCAGGTCGAAATTTCAGAAACATCTCATGATATATTGGAAAAAGTATCCAGGTTTCAGCCGGACGTTATTCTTATGGATAACTGGATACCCAAGATTGGTGGAGTAGAGGCCACTCAGCTTTTAAAAAGTCATGACGAATTCAAATCCATTCCTGTGATTTATGTTACCGCCAATAACGATATCGTAAGGCTGGCAGAAGAAGCTCAGGCGGATGATTACGTGGCAAAACCGTTTAATCTGGATGATCTGGAAGACAAGGTGGCTAAATATCTGAAATAGCATTTTATCTGCTAAAAAAATATCCTTGTCAAGATTCTGGATCTTGACAAGGATACTCAGGAAAACAAGAGCTACTAACCTCTGGCTTCTATCTGCATTCTATTTATTTTCTTAACCTGAACACAGGTTAAATAATTCTTCTGGCCGGCTGCCCTTTGGCTGCTTCAAAATGTCTTATTCTTTCCCGGATGAGTTCAATTGTACATTTACCGCTGTTAATTTCAGCAATTATTGCGGCTAAAAATAATTTCAACTGAGGGTCCGAAAATATTTTCTTCGTAAATGTAGTGGCAATGATTGCCTTTTTAGATACGATATTCTGGGTAAAAGTATATTCACCTTCCAGATCTATATTCACCCGGAACTGATCAGCTATATAAGCAGATAGATACCGGTGTATCAGATCTATATGGTCTAGCATATTCTCCATCTTGGTGTATTTGTACTGTATACAATAATATTCATGCCATAATTATTTTGTTAAATGATTTTTTTATGCGTAATAAATGAAAAGAATGATGAACATTGAATATTTTAAAATTAATACTATCTTGCTTCCATAGAATTTGTTACAAAAATTCTGACTGTTAAATCACATCATCGCTTACCATGTTAAAAGATATTATTGCCAAAGATCTTACCGTTATATTTTGTGGAATCAATCCGGGGCTGAAATCTGCTCAGGACGGATATCACTTTTCCGGAAGGAGCAACCGTTTCTGGAAAGTTCTCCATCAGGCAGGATTTACACCTTACCAGATTGAAGCGGAGAACGATAGAAGTATCTTAGATTTCGGATTGGGGCTCACAACAGCGGTAGCAAGGGCAACTTCTCGTGCTGATGAACTTTCAAAAGATGAATTTGACAGTTCCTTAGAGCTTTTTAAAACAAAAGTAACAGAGTTTCGTCCCAGATATCTTGTATTTCTCGGTAAGGCCGCTTACCAGGCTTTCTCTAAAAAGAAACAGATTTCATGGGGCCCGCAATCCGAAGATTTTTGTGGTTCCAAAGTTTGGGTTCTGCCCAATACCAGCGGTTTGAACCGTGGATTTTCCCTTGATGATCTGGTTGAATTTTACAGCAGATTGTCTGCCGAAATTCAAAAATAACCGTCAGTATATTGGTGAATCATCATAAAAAAGACCGCCTTTAAAGACAGTCTTTTTATTAAATTTCTTTGTTCTGCAATAGGTTTAATCCCATTGGTGTCCCTTAGAAATAGCATACTTTCCGGCTCCTGTAAAAAAGAAACTGAGTCCAACCAAAAGATAAATCGCAAGCAGTTCCAGTGCCCAGCCGCCAAATTCATTAAGTTTGAATAGGCTGCCGGTTTGTGCAAGGACAATGGCTGTAAAACAGTTGGCGGCAAAAACCAATCCCGCCAGCCTTATCCGGAGCCCTGCAATAATCATTACCGGAGCAATAATTTCTCCCATAAATACTCCATATGCGAGGAATGAAGGGAGATTTTTCTCTACCATCATATTTTCTATAAACCCAACTCCGTGGATGAGTTTGCTGATACCATAAACCAGCATCGGAAATCCGATAGCTATTCTGGTGATAAGAATTCCTAAATCAATGTTTCTGTTCATGTTGTTGTTTGTTATTACTATTATTATATTAGAGGTAGTAGAATATCCTTGTCAAGGTTTCGAACCTTGACAAGGATAGCAAGGAAAAAAAGACAAATACTTCCGGAGCAGCTGATCAGAACACAAAAGAAATTGCAATAGCTCTGTTTTTGGCTTCAAGAACCTCCATCTTCCGGCTTCTGCCTTATCTACTGCTTAAAAATTATACTTCACAAATGCCCCGATGTTTTCCAGCGTCTTTTTAGCATTATTAAACTGATCGAAATTAGAAGCAATTCCATACACCATTTTGTCCTGTTTTACACCGACCCTTACAAACTGAAGTCCCCTCGGATAGCCACTGTTATCTATATTTCCAATGGCCATTACACTTACATAGCCCTTTGTATTTTCCGTCAGGCCGGGTGTATATTCAAATGAAACAGACTGTTCAAGAGAGAATCCTTTCTGATAAGTAGTCCCCGCAGAATAGGAAAGCGAGTAGTCAGGAGCTGATATACGGTACTGCACATACAAACTGAAAAAAGCACCCGGGTTTTTCATTCCGAAAGCCGCATTGATAGTCCATCTTTTTCGAAGGCTGTAGGATAATGTATTTCTTATAAAAAATATACGGTCCTGGTCTTTGGTGTATCCGGTATCAAATAAAGTAAGATTGTTGATTTTCAGTTGATCATTCAGCTGATAATTGATATTGTGCATATAGGTGTAGGAACGGTGCCCAAGAACGATATCAGGGGTATAGGAAAGTTGCTGGGCATCGAGCCCGGATAATGCCGATGAAAATATCAGTACCGCTGCATATTTTGCCTTCATAATGTTTACTCATTTACAATTCTGTGAGCAAAATTATTCAGGGCAGAACGGAATCAAATTAAGAAATCTTAATAAACGTCAGTCATGTGTTTTTTTCTTAAATAACTCAGATATTCTACCGTAATACCTAGATAAGAAGCGATCATAAACTGGGGAAAACGTTGCTCAATATTACGGTACGCAGAAATAAATGTACGGTATCGGGTATAGGCATCCACACGGGAATGCTCAAAAGTCCTTTCCTGAAGGGTTACATACGCACTTTGCATTTTCAGACGCCAGAAGTCAGAAACAGCTGGAATTTCCTTAAACAAAAGTTCCAGACTTTCTTTACTGATCTGTATCACAGTCGTTTCTTCATTCGCCTGGATAAACATTCTTGAAGGCTGCTCGCTCAGATAGCTGTACAGGTCATTCACCCACCAGTTTTCAATACCCAGCTGAGTCGTGTTTTCTCTGCCTTTTTCATCAGTGTAATAGGCATAAAGACTTCCGGCTGCAATAAAGCGCATGTGTTTGGAAATCTGCCCTTCCTTCAGGAGATATTCCTTTTTTTCGAGCTTTATAATATCCAGTCGGGAAATAATAAGTTCTACATCTGATTCTTTCAAAGTAATGATTTCTCTGAAATGTTCTATCAATCGGGAAATTGCGGTGTCTGTATCCATAGTAAAAAGCAGGCAGCAAAGGTAAACAATTATTATGTTCTGTATCTGTTGAATGGCTTGAACTGCTTAGATAAAAACACTACTTTTATCTCTTTAAGAAATAGAAAATGAAGGATCAGCTAAGAACCCATATTGAGAAAATTGTTCCTCTGAGCGATGAGGAGTTTGAACATATTTCCTCCTTTTTCATCTATAAAAAATATAAAAAGCATCAGTTTCTGATACAGGAAGGTGATGCCGTACCTTATAATTATTTTGTTCTGAAAGGCCTTTTGAAACTGGTTTATACCAATGATGCAGGAAAAGAACATATCGTAGGATTTGCTATGGAAGACTGGTGGGAAACCGATTTTCAAGCGTATTACAAGGAGACTAAAGCCTCTCTGTCTCTGGAATGTGTGGAAGATACGGAAGTACTTTGTCTGAACCTCGATGACTACAGAAAGCTGTGTCGTGAGTTCCCGAAACTGGAACATTTCTTTTTGGAAAAGGCTTATATGGGATTTATTTCTGCTCAGCAGCGTATTATTTCTTCTATGACGGATGGAATAAAAGAACGGTATAAGCAGCTTATAGAAAAATATCCTTCCCTGATTCAGCGGGTTCCGAAATCACTTCTTGCCGCTTATCTGGGAGTTTCCAGAGAAACATTAAGCCGCCTTTCCGTGTAAACCTGTGATATTCTTCACATCATAATCGTGATTCCGGTCACATACTTACCATGAATATATTCTGCAGTTTTGCATCATCAATGTACAGTAAAATTGATGTGTATTATGGAAAAAAGAACAGTAAACCCATGGAAATGGCAGAACGAAAGAAGCTACTCCCAAGCAGTAGAAGTAAAAAATGTAACCGGAACTTTATACTGCTCCGGTCAGGCAGCCATTGATCCTGATGGAACATCCAGCGATAAAGACATGAAGTCCCAGCTGGAACAGGCCATTGCAAACCTTGAAGAAGTGATTACCGCTGCAGGTTATGAATGCAATGGAATAGTCAGATTAAACCTGTACACCACTTCCACCAAAGAGCTTTGGCCCCATTTCCCTGTCCTTCAGGAATGGATTGCGAAACATCAGATCGAACAGGCCGTTACCATGCTGGAAGTAACGGGATTATTCGAAACTTTGAAGGTAGAACTGGAAGCAACGGTTGTTAAATAATCTGAATGTTTGAAAGTCTTAGAGTTTGGGGGTTGGAGAGTCTTAGAGTTTGAGGGTTTTAGAGCCAAGAATCAAGAGCCAAGAGCCAAGAATTAAGATATCAGACAAGACAATGGTCACATAAACTTATTTACTACCAACCAATAACTAGAAACTGACAACTAACAACTCATCTACTCTCAAACTCTCCAACCCTCCAACTCATACCCACCATCTCATCCAGATTCCCTATTTTTGCCAAAATCATACGATTCATGAAGAATGTCCTGAGCTGGATATTAATTGCATTTCTTACGGTTTCTCTTTTGAATAACTGTCTCAGCAGCAGTGTTCAAAAAGAAATCAAGCAGAAAACCTCATTCCTTGCTGAATTGAGGAGATTATATTCTTCCGGAGATTCTTCAAAATGGCCGAAACCAATTTTAGATCCTGAAGCCATTCCTTATTTTGCTGAAATCGGGCACCTTCCTGAAATGCAGTTTCCTACAGATAATCCTTATTCTGAGGATAAAGCATTGTTGGGAAAAACCCTGTTCTTCGATCCGAGACTTTCACAATCCAATCAGATTGCATGTGCTTCCTGCCATGATCCCGAACTGGGATGGTGTGACAGCAGAACCTTTTCTTTCGGGCACAACAGGCAAATCGGTATCCGGAATGCCATGAGTATTCTGAATGCCGGGTATGCAAAATCCTTATTCTGGGACGGGCGTGCAACCTCTCTGGAGCATCAGTCGGAAATGCCCATTCAGGATGTAAGGGAAATGAACGGGCATATTGATCTTGCAGCCGGAAAAATTGCTAAAATCAAAGGCTATGAAACATTATTTGAAAAAGCTTTTGGGAATAAAACGGTGTCAAAAGACAGGATTTCCAAAGCCATAGCTGCTTTTGAAAGAACCGTTAAAAGCGGAACTTCCAGATTTGATCAGTTTATCGATGGAAAAGCAGAAATTTATTCCGATGATGAGCTCATGGGATTGCATCTTTTCCGTACAAAAGCACAATGTATGAACTGCCACAGCTCCGGATATTTTTCTAATAATCAGTTTGAAAATATAGGAACGTCTTTATTAGGTTCAAAACAAGAGGATCTTGGAAGATATCTGGTGACCAAAAGAATAGAAGATGCAGGGAAATTCCGTGTGCCGGGTTTGCGTGAAACAACCAGAACCGGGCCGTGGATGCATAATGGCTCCATGACAACCCTCACAGAAGTCATCCGGTTTTACAGCCGTGGAAATCCAGAGCATTCCCAACAGCGTTCAACCGTTCATCAGGGAATTACACTTTCCTCAGAAAAATCAGGATTTGTAAGGCTTCTGGATCTTTCGGATGAAGAAATTAGCCAGCTGGAAGCATTCCTAAGAACATTATCGACCCAACCGGAGAAAGTATCTCTTCCTGTACTACCCCAATAAAATAAGATAATTATCAAAGACTTTCAGCTAAGTATTCATCGCAAAACAGCTTGCATTTAATTTTATCGGAGATAAAATCTTTGCGCCTTAAAAACGTATTTTTTTATATTATTTGAGCCCTTGAGCCAATCCAACAATAAAAATAACAGGTCTTTGATGAAATAGATTCAAAACTTGATCAGGAAGATTTTAAACATTAAATAAATCTACACAATCTACTCCTATGTTTCATTTTTAAGTAAAATAAAAGTTTAAGCATCTTCTTAACCTGTATATAATGCTTTTTTGCTACATTTATCTGTAATCAAACACTAATTATCATCACTTCATGAATATTCAACTTTTTTCAAGAAATGCTTTGGTAGGAGCAGCTACTCAGGGAATAGGATTAGGCATAGCGCTGGAGCTGGCGAAATGCGGAGCAAATGTTACCGTAATGGCACGCAATGAAGCAAAACTTAAAAAGGTCGTGTCTTTGCTGCCGGTCATCAATCCGGATCAGAAACATCAGTATCTGGTGGCAGATTTTTCCCATTTTGAAGAATACAGGAAAATCATAACCCAATATTTCAGTCAGCATTCTGTAGATATTCTGGTGAACAATACCAACGGTCCGGAGCCGGGTTTGGCACTGGACAAAAATGTAGACGATTATCAAAAAGCATTTGATCTCCTTTTCAAAACGGTCTGCGAAACAACCCTGCTTGCCTTACCCAATATGATAAAACAGAAAAACGGACGGATCATTAATGTATCCTCATTGTCTGTAAAAGAACCGATTCACAATTTATCACTTTCAAATTCCATCCGTTCTGCGGTGATTGCCTGGGCTAAAACATTATCCAACGAAGTGGCTCAGCATCAGATAACGGTTAATAATATTTTAACGGGCTATTTCGATACCGAACGTATTCAGAATCTGATCAGTCATGAATCACAGCATACAGGAAAACCTCAGGAAGAAATAAAAAAAGCGAGGGAAAATAAAATCCCTATGAAAAGGCTCGGAAAAACTGAAGAATATGGTCATCTGGTTGCTTTCCTGGCCTCAGAATATTCATCTTACCTTACTGGAACCAGTATACCGCTGGATGGAGGATTGAATAATACATATTGATAAAGGGTTTGTAAAATTGAATATTATTGTATGGTATTTTTGAAAAAAGGAGAGAATCAATAAGAATAGATCTTTCTAAGTATATACATGGTTCGTTGGCTTAGTCAGTGGCAAAGCCACACTTTTTCGCCCACTTAAAACTAAAACATAGTATCTTTAAACTTTGTGTGAAAAAATATTAGATGATCTATTTTTTAAATGAAAAATACAGTTAAAACTTTAAGGGAAAGTAAAAATATGACTCAGGCCGAGCTAGCCGGGCAGTCAGGCCTTTCTTTACGTACGATTCAGAGGATTGAGGCTGGAAGTATTCCTAAAGGCTTTACACTGAAAGCTATTGCCCGGGTTTTGGAAACAGCTCCTGAAGACCTGATTGTTGTTGAAGAAGAAGTGAATACAGAGCGCGCCAAACTGATCAATCTTTCCGCATTGTCGGGGCTTGTTATCCCATTCGGAGGGGTTATATTTCCTTTGATTCTGACCTATAAAACCAAAGATCCGGAGAATAAAGAACTCGGAAAAAATATAGTATGTATTCAGATTATTCTGGCGGCTATAGTATCGGTTTTAATGATTATAAGTCCGTTTATTCAAAATGCTTTATCCCTGAAACTTCCTCTTTTTCTTATTTTCTTAATTGCTTTTCTCTGCGTTAAACTGGCTGTGATTATCAAAAACGGCATAGGTTTGAATAAAAAAGGCGAATTGTGTATCAGGCTGAAAAACAGCTTCTTATAGCGGTTGTCATAAAAATGACGTAAAGATGTCATATGGTTTTTGCCGGAAATCAGATTCTAATGTTGAATCTTGCAGAAAATTTCAACATGAAAACCTTAAAGAAAATTGTATTATCCTTTATTGCAGTCATTGCACTTTCATTATTAGGCGGTTATTTTTATTTTGACAGAAAATTTACCCCGCCGGAAAATAATCTGAACGTTTCCGGAACAGCAGAGCATATTGTTTTTACCTGGGATGTTGCCGACGGGAATCCTCATGCAGCCGTTTTGTTGCCTGTCAGAATCAAAGGAATCGAGAAGACTTTTTTTATGCAACTTGATTCAGGTTCACCTACCACTTTATTGTACAGAAAATCACTGGAATCTATCAGTAAGAAATTTCAGTATAAACTCCCTTTTAATTATGATCAAAATAAAGTCTCCATGCAGTTCAGTATGGGAAATATGAGTGTTGCTTCAGATTTTGAATTATTGAATTACGGAGATACTCTGGATGTTGCCCATCCTGTTATCGGAACCATTGGAACCGATCTTTTTGAAAAAAGAGTCCTTATTCTGGATTTTAAGAATACGGTATGCTCATGGATTGAGAATCTTCCCGGAAATGGATTGGAACCACTGGAATTTAAAAAACGGAAAATCATATTCCCCGGAAGTATCGGATCCCAAAAACTAAAACTCCTTTACGATTCCGGAACCAGCGGCTACGAGCTCCTTACCAATAAAGAAGAGTGGGAAAGATACAGAATACCGGGTGGAAGCATTAAAAAGGAAAAAGGAAACTCCTGGGGAAATGTATTGACTGTTATATCCGCACCTGCTGATGATACTGTCAAAATCGGAAACAGAAGCCTCCCGCTTTCGGAAGTCACGTATGTGGAAGGGACCTCGAAAATGCAGAATCTCCTGATGAAAACTTCCGGAATGCAGGGAATGATCGGAAATAAACTCTTCCTGAATCATACATTAATTTTGGACTGTAAAAACAAAAGATTCAAAGTAGAATAGTATTTTATATTACAAATACGGATGAAATGGGGTAATTTTTTAATTTTAATGTAATAAGTCCCGCTTGTGGGTTGTCTTACTATGTATTGAAATTACATAGTATATGAGAAATTGGTCTTTTAAAAAATGGAACACCGTTTTAGGATGGGTGATTTTCATTATCGCATTAATTACCTACACTTCCACAATGGAGCATTATCTGAGTTTCTGGGATTGCGGCGAGTACATTTCCTCGGCAGTAAAACTTGAAGTAACGCATGCTCCCGGAGCGGCTTTATTCCAGATTGTAGGGGCAGCGGCAAGCATCTTTGCGTTTGGAAATGAAGAGAATTATGCTATTGTAATCAATACGATGTCCTCACTATTCAGTGCATTGACCATTTTATTCCTGTTCTGGACGATTACCCATTTTGTGAGAAGACTTTTAAACAAAGAGTTTGATGAAATTACCAAGCACCAGGAAATTTCAATTCTTTTTGCAGGAGCAGTAGGGGCATTGTGCTTTACTTTTTCCGATACTTTTTGGTTTTCTGCAGTAGAAGGAGAAGTATATTCCATGGCTTCTATGTTTATTGCTCTTTTGGTGTGGTTAATTACCAAATGGGAAAACGAATATCTGGCGAAAGACAGCGAAAGATGGATCATCCTTATTTTCTTTGTATTAGGTCTTTCCGTAGGGGTTCACATGATGTGTATGCTTGCAGTGCCGGCTGTATGTCTGGTGTATTATGTAAGAAAATACAAATTTACCTGGAAAAACTTTATCTGGGCGAATGCCATTACTTTAGGAATTTTGATTATTGTTTTCAAAATTATTTTCCCGTTGATTATGACCATGTTCGGAAGACTGGAAATATTCTTCGTGAACGGACTTGGACTTCCTTTCCATTCAGGAACGATAGCTGCATTTATTTTGATGATCAGCCTATCTTATTTCATGATAAAATATGCCGGAAAAGCAAAGAAAAATATTTTTCAGACGGTTGCATTATCTGTCGTTTATATGATCATCGGTTTTTCATGCTGGATGGTTATTCCAATCAGAGCGAATGCTAATCCACCGATGAACCTTAATGATCCGGATACCGCAATCGGGATGCTGGATTATTACAACAGAGAACAGTACGGTGACTGGCCGACCATCTACGGACAAAACTACACCGCTTTCCTTGATGCCAACGGAATTGAAAAAAATGAAGACGGAAGCTTTAAGACTCAGAACACCGGAGAAATCTACGAAAAAGATGAGAAAACGGGAACATACAGAAAAACCGGAGACCGTTTCAATTATGTGTTCAGTAAATCACACATCAGTTTAATGCCAAGAATGTTTAATCAGGATAAAGATGTAATGGCGAACTACATTTCCATGTACGGAGCTCCTGATTTTACCTTCAATTATGGCAATGAAGATGTGGCGGACAATCCTCAGGCGAAACAGATCTTTGATGAACTTCGAACAAAATATGAAGATAAATCCATTACCGCAGCAGATTATTTAAAGGTGAAACCTTATAATTTGATTAATGTTCAAAAGCCTTCACTGGCTCAGAATATGGATTATTTTATCACCTTCCAGAACGGATATTATTTCGTACGATACCTGATGTGGAACTTCGTAGGAAGGCAGAACGATCTTGAAGGAAAAATGGAAAACACCAGAGGAAACTGGATCTCAGGAATTTCTTTTATTGATAATGCTTTGCTGGGAAATCAGGATAAAATGCCTGCTAAATTCCAGAATGAAAGTACGGTGAAATTCTTCTTTTTACCTTTAATTTTAGGATTGATTGGCTTCTTTTTTCAGTTAAACAGAGACTTTGGAAGATTCTATGCACTTCTTTCATTATTTGTTTTAACCAGCATAGGAATTGTTTTTTATACGGGAGTAAAGCCTTTTGAAGTGAGAGAAAGAGATTATGCGATGGTAGGTTCCTTCTACGCATTTGCGATCTGGATTGGTCTTGGAGCCGGAGCTATTTTATGGTTTATTCAATCTAAAGTAAAATCTAATGGAGCGAATATTGCTTTGGGAGTGGTTTTATTGGGTGTACCGTTTATGATGGGCTTCCAGAATTATAAGCCACACGACAGAAGCAAAAAATCAGCGGCCCGTGATTATGCTTACTCATTCCTCAAATCACTTTCTAAAGATGATATTATCTTTATTTATGGTGATAATGATACCTTTCCTGTGTGGGCTATCCAGGAAACGGAAAGATTCAGAGATGATGTAAAAACGGTGAACTTTACCCTTTTAGGAACTCCCTGGTACATTGATCAGGCGAAAAGAAAAACATATAATGCAGCAGGAATCCCGACTCAGCTGACCCATGATGATTACAGAGACGGAGTAAACGACCAGATTTATATGATGAAAAAAGAAGACTGGGAAGGCATTTTCTCCATGCTGAAAGAGCAAGGTGTTCCGGATACCCAATTCGGAACTTTCAAAAAATACCTTACTCAGGATGCATTGACGTTAAAAGAAGCGCTCAGCTTTCTGAAATTAAAGTCAGCAGATAAAGATGAGATTTTAAAAATGTATTTCGGGGAAGAAAAGTATGAACAATACAACATTCTTCCGGTGAACAAATTCATCCTTCCCGTAAACAAAGAAAATGCATTAAGAGCGGGAATTATTACCCAGGCAGATCTTCCGAACGTAGTGAATCAGATTATGATCACTTACAAAGCGAATACCCTTTATAAAAACAACCTCATGATGCTGGATATGCTGGCGAATTTCGATTGGAAGCGTCCAATCAACTTCTCATCAGGAGGCGTCTACGACAGTGAAAATATTTTCTATCTTGATGAATACCTGCAGTTTGAAGGATTCAGCTACAAGTTGGTGCCTATTCACACCGTTCCGAATGCAGATGGTGATATGGGAAGAACAGATCCTAATTCTTTATACAACGTAGTGAAAAACTTCAGATGGGGGAATTTTAAAGACCTCAGTATTCATTACGATGAAGCGGCTACTTCCAATATTATGGTTTACAGAATGGCGGCAGGCAGAGCTGCTTCAGCATTAGGGTTAAGCGGGCAGAAAGGAAAGGCTTTGGAAATACTGGATCTGGTTTCAAAAGAAATTCCGGTTGAAAAATACAATGATCCACGCTCGCTGAGCTCTCTGGTTACGGGATATATCATAGCAGGGCAGGAGCAGAAAGGACTTCAGCTGGCAGAAATTCTTAAGAAAGGAATTTTTGAAGAATATGATTATTATCTCAGTCTTTCCCCGGCGTTTCAGAAACAGTCAGTTAGACAGATGAGGGTAAAACCTATGGAATATTCTCTTGTGGTTTCTGCCGTTACCGATGCTTACAAAAAGCTAGGGCAGCATGATAAAGCCTATGCTTACCTTGTAAAATCCATAGAACCGATTGATAAAAAGTTCAATGCATTTATTAGAGCGCTTCAACGGATGAATAAAGAAAAAGCCAGAGAAGAATCTGAAAACGTACAGACCATTACGCCGTTTTACCAGTATTTATTTGATGTGATGGAGCCTTTTGATTCCACTTATTCAAAGAAAAAAGAAGATCAGATCACTTCAGCGATCATTAAAGTAACCCAATAATGAAATATACATTGGAAAGCCTTATGGACAGGAAGCTGTAGATAAAATAACAGGGATTTTGAATACCGGCACCCGGTTTCGGGCAAGTTACAGAGGATATTCAGGGAGTAAAAACCGGTGAAATCCCTGGTTATTGGCTTAATTCAGGCGAATTTTGAAATTTTTTTCCATTTTTAATTGGTGAATAATTCTACTTTTTTTCATGTGTTTTGCAGGCTTGTTAATTGCTGCTTTTCTCTTTGCTGTAGCTTAATACAGATGAATGGCAATGCTGAATTGATGATGAAAGTGCCTGTTGGCGGTAGCTTGCGGAGATAGAATGTGATTTCTATTCTTCCCATTTTAGTGATATTTTATTTTTGTATGTAAAATATTTTTTTATTTTTGCTTTGCAATTAAAATAATTAACAACCATGAAAAAATTAACAAAACTTAAATTTGATAAGAAAGTTATCAATGAGTTAACAAAAGCAGAGCAGAGCACTGTAAAAGGAGGTGCATTAGAAATGGAGCAGGAAATTGGTGTTTCAAAAGATTTTGATACTCCAACGTTTAACGACAAATGTTTCGACGGAGGTTCTACAACTTTCAGAAAAGCTTGTACTTGGTGTGGATTCTTCCACAGTACTAAGTGGTAAAAAATAGCTGATTATCGGCTGCAGATGATTTGTTTTAATTAACAGATCATCTGTGTTTTTATATGGAGGTACTGCCGGGAACTTTTTAGCTGCTCATTGTATGAAAATCAAATTTTTTTTCGGAATTCTTGCTGCGGTTTTAGTAGGGATCTTTTTTTATACCCAAAAGGATGCACAGAAAGAAGGCACTGTCCTTTTTTTCAATACTATCCGTGCGGTGGAAAGAGATTCTTCAGTTACAGGAAAGCAGAAAGAATTGCTGGAATTATGCAAGGTTTGGGGCGTTCTCAAATACCATTCGGCAGATTCCGATTTTATCCGGTCATCTGATGCTTCGCTTTTAAAAGATTTCGACAGGCTTGTGACAGGCAAAGCAGATCTTAATGCCCTGATTTCTCAAAGACTTCAACTGCATGATGATCATCCAAATTCCGATCATTCTCCATATGCAGGCTTTTTTCCGGATAAAGAATGGATTGAATCTTCCGGGACTCTTAGCCGGGAAAATAAAAAGAAACTAATTAATTTTATTACAGCATCTTACCGGACTTCAGGCGAAAGACTTGTCACCACGGAAAATAACGGAGAGCTGAGTTTTGAAGATGATGCTCTGTTTTACGGAGAATCTGAAACAACCCCTGCAAAACGTTTCCTGTCTCTATGCAAACTCTGGAATACGGTCCGCTATTATTATCCTTACTTTCAGGCTCTTTCCGATACCTGGAATGACGTTTTTTTTGAAATGCTCCCTCTGTTTATCAATGCAGAGACGCCGCAAAAATACTACGCGGCTGTGCAGATTTTCGGTTCCAGATTAAAAGACAGCCATGTTGCCGTTAAAATGGGAGATTCTGATGAGTACGACGGGAAAAACGTGGGCAATGTTGTTTTAAAAACGGTGGAAGGACGCACTTTCGTAAAAGAGACTATCGTGGGTTCAATCCGCAGCAGTCTGCAGAAAGGTGATGAAATAGTGCGCATAGACGGAAAAAATATTTTCAGTCTTCAGGACAGTTTGAAAGAAAAAAATTCAGGGTCTAATGAAACGGTTTTAAGCAGAGATGTGAACCGGTTGTTGTTCCTCTCTAAAAAGAAGACTTTACAGCTGGAAATCGTCCGGAATGGAAAGATGATTACAGTTCAGGAACATTTAACCGATGTCCTTAACGCAAGAAAAGCCGAAGAAAAAGAATATAAGAACAAGGCAGGCAAAGCGGTTTCAAAAATGCTGGATAAAAACATCGGATACATCAGAATTAACGATATTTTTTCCGGAAATTTCAGGATTTCTTTTGAAAAAATTAAACAATCTAAGGCCATTATATTCGATCTGCGGGCATATCCTAACGAAATTGCAGTGGATTTTCTTAAATATTTTGATACCCGACCTTTTCAGATCATGAATTTATACAGAGCGGATGTTACCTATCCGGGAATGATGAGGACCATACAGAACGAAATAAATATTCCCGATCCCCGGAAAGATGCTTATAAAGGACCTGTTGTTATTTTAACCAACGAATACACCCAAAGCCAGGGTGAAAGCATGCTTCTGGCTATGAAATCCATTAAAAACTCAATTACTTTAGGTGATTATACCGCGGGAACCAATGGAAATGTCATGATCATCACTTTACCCGGAAAAATAAAAATAAGGATGAGCGGAATAGGGGTTTTACTGCCTGATTTTACTGCAGTTCAGAGAACGGGAATCCGCCCTGATGTGATTGTACGGGAAAATTCGGCTTCTTTATCTAGGGGAGAAGATATTCAGTTGAAGGAAGCCATTAACTACATCAACCAAAAACTATGAAAACCAAACGTATTATTTTACTCTTTTTAATCAGTTTAATTACGGTAAACATATTAATGTTTTTAGACTATGAAACTGTTTCATTTTTAGAAATATACAGGAACTCGGAATCTGCAATAGAAGTGGCTTTCGGAACATCCATCCTGTTTATTGTTCTATTGGTGATCTATTATATTGTGTATCTGATCAGAAAAAAAATGCTGCATGGAAAAACAAGATGAACTCAAAAAACTGATTGAGGTCTGCGAAAAAGAAATCAAGGAAGATATTGTAGATCTCGGTATTTTCACAGGATATCCAGGGCTGGCCCTGTATTATTTTGAAAAATACAATCTTTTTAATGATGAGGAAGCCTTTGAAAAATTTGAATATTATCTCGATAAATCGCTCAATGGGCTTCAGGAAGATAAAGTTTTTTCTTTGTGTTCCGGTTCTGTAGGAATCTATTATCTGATCTTTTATCTGACTAAAAATAAATACTTTGAAGAACCTGTTGAGGAATCCTTTGAAGAATTTCCCGAATATGCCGATGATCTTCTGGAATATTATGCGGGGAAGAGAAACTTCGATTACCTGCATGGGTTTATGGGAGTACTTTTCCTATGCCTCGAGTTGTATTCGTTCAGTAGTGATGATGCTTTTAAAGAAAAAATCAAAGACAGGATCATTACGGTGGTCCATCTGCTGAAATCCTTATCCGTACCTGTAGAGGAAGATAAAATAGCCTGGATCTCAAAAGGTCTTTACAGTAAAGTGGAAGGCTTTTCATTTGGTTTTGCCCATGGAATCCCAAGCATTATAAGTCTGCTCAGCCATGTTTACACAGCCGGGATAGAAAGAAAAACCATTAAAGATATGCTGGACAGATCCTACAACTTCCTGAGATCTGTACAAGGCGATTATGACGGCTCAAGCTTTCCCAATTTTATTACGGTAAGAGAAGGAGAGCGCATTGCTACAGACAGCAGCCGTTTGGCGTGGTGTTATGGAGATCTCAGTGTGGGAATTGCCATGCTGCATTACGGTAAAGCTTTAGGAAATGAAGAAAGTATTTCCGAAGCGGAAAAAATATTACTGAAAACCACAGAAAGAGAACACGGAAAAACAGGGGTCGTAGATGTATTTTTATGTCATGGCAGCTCAGGGCTGATTATGATGTACAATTATCTGCACAGGGTTACAGGGCACGAAGCCTATAAAAAAGCAGCAGATTTCTGGACGCACGACACCCTTACGATGGGCAGCCATCCGGAAACAGGAATGAGAACCTGGCTGGGAAGTGAAGGCTGGATAGAGCAGGATACCATTCTGGAAGGGCGTACAGGACTTCTGCTTCAGCTGTATGCGGTAACCCATAAAAACTATAAAAATCCCTTAGAAAAACTATTTTTACTCGACCATGAACATTGAATTTATAGATAAAATGATTCTCAGGACTCCTGTGGGTTCCATTGAGGATCTTCAGTCTATCCGTGAAATCAAAGATATTTCTACAGACGGACTGAAATTTATTGAAAAGACTTTTACAGGACATTTCAGACTGGCTCTTTTATATGCGACAAAAAATTTATTTGAAGAAATTAAAAGTGTTGTAGAAACCCAAAAACTCTCCGAAAAAATATTCTTCAGCTACATCAAATATTATGTAAGATATTGCTCCAGATCTACACCATTCGGGCTATTTTCAACTTATGGAATCTGTGATCTAAAAGAAGGAAATGACCAGTTTTCGGTGGGAATCGGGGAAAGTGAGATTCATATGAGAATAAGCCTGAGCTACATTTATGAGCTCAGCAGAGAAATCAACGGCAGCAAAAATCTGTGGAAGCACAGTTTCCTGTATCCCAATCAGACTGCCTACGGAATTGCCGAAGATATACGGTATAATGAACTGTATATCAAGCCATATTCTATGAATTACAGATTGGCGTCAGTCTCCACAAACGACGTTCTGGAATATATTTTTTCCGAAAGCGGACAGGGAATTTATTTTGAAGATCTTTCCGGAAAACTTCAGGAAGAAGGCTATGAAAGCGAAGAGGTAGAGGAATACCTTTATGAGCTGATTGAAAATAACGTCCTGATGATGGATATTTTTCCTTCTCCGGCAACCCATAATTATGTGGAAGCTTTTATAGAAAAACTAAAAAAGATCAGACATAGCGGAGAAATTATTTCGGTTAAAGAAAAAGAAACAAACGTTGATCAGATTATTGAAGACATCATCCGGCTTCAGAATGATCTGAAAATCAATATTAAAGCATCAGAAGCAGGAACCTCGGAAAACCTTGAAAACCTGCTGGTGAATGAGATGCAGAATATAGATATCACCAGTTTCAGAGACGGTGAAGCAGAGATTGGAAGCAAAGTCTTTCATAATGTAAGAAATACCCTGCATTCTCTTTCTTATCTGAACTCTAGACGTAAAGAAAAAGACGCATCATTAACCAGTTTTATTGATGAGTTTAAAAATAAATACGGAGAATCAGAGCTGCCGCTTCTACACGTTATAGATCCAGAGCTGGGAATTTTTACCGATAGAGTGAGTAGTATTTCCACACCATTTCTGGATGGAATCCTTTTTCAGACCGGAGGCGGAAAAGATTATAAATTCACCGAAGTAGACGAATACCTTTTCAGTAAATACCAGCATGCCCTGCAATTTGGGAAGCATGAAGTGACCCTTACAAAAGAAGAGTGTTCAAAATTTAAACCTTCCTATTCAAGAGTGTTCAGCCAGACTTTGAACTGCAATATGACTCTTTTTAAAGATGATCAGGATCAGATAGTAACAGCACTTCATGGAGCATTTGGTTCCAGTGCACTGAACAATATGGGAAGATTCACTCATGGTTCCGAAAAGCTGCAGAAGCTAGCCGAAAAAATTGTAGAAATTGAATACTCAAACCTGCATGAATCCGTAGAATATGCAGAAATTGTAGACTTGCCGAGCTTAAGACACGGAAATCTTGTCGTAAGGGAAAACTACCTTAAAGACGAAATTCTGATTAATATTCCGGCTCCTTCAAACGAAGGCAAAAAGACGATAAAGCTCACCGATATTACCATTTCCGTAAGAAGTGATGAGGTGATTCTCAGAAATAAAAATACCGGGAAAATCATTGTTCCGCGGTTGAGTAATTCTCACAACTTTCAGCTGCAAAACCTGTCTCATATTTACAGGTTTCTATCGTTGATTCAGGTGCAATGGGACTGTTCAATCAGTTTTTCATGGGGTTTTATAGAATCTTTCGCCAAATTTACCCCGCGCGTAAAAATTGAAAAAGTAATCGTTAAAGAAGCTGCCTGGAACCTGAACCAGACTGATCTTACTTTCTTGAAAGCAAAAGACGAAAATCTGTTCTCTGAATTCAGAAAATTTAAAGAAGAATGGAAGATTCCGGACCGGGTTTATCTTGTAGAGGGAGACAATAAGCTGTTGTTTGACCTTTCTTCCGAGGTGTATATCCGTCTTCTCGTTTCCATGATTTCCAAAAGACGAAAAATTACTCTGGTGGAAGACGTGGTAAAAGGAAGTTCCAATGTTCTGGATTCGGAAAAAAGACCTTTTTATGCCGAACTTTTGCTTCCCGTGGTTATACAGGATGAGAAACAGGATTTCAGGTTTAAAGATTTTTCCCAAAGCCGTTCCAAGCTGTCTCCTTTATCAGAATGTCTGTACATGAATATTTACACAGGAGAGCAGCAGATGGATTCTTTGATCAGAAACGAGCTATTTGAACTGAATGGGAAGCTGTTTGAAAAAGATCTCATCACCAATTTCTTCTTTATCAGATACAACGAGAACGGAAATCATATCAGGCTGAGGTATTTCCTCAAAAACTATGAGGTATACAACGATCTTTTTGCCCTGATCAGAGAGGCAATGGCGAAATATATCGAGCAGGATATTATCAAAGAATTTGAAATCACCACCTATAAAAGAGAACTCGAAAGGTACGATTACGCTGGGATTGAATTCTCGGAAACCTATTTCGGAAAAGAAAGTACAATGGTCATGCTTCTGCTGAGAGAATTGGATGAGATCGGGTTTGAAGACCGGTGGCTGGCTGGAACAGTTTTTATTGATCAGCTGCTCGATAAGTTTGCGTATACACTGGAAGATAAAATAGAGTTTTTTGCCCAGTTTAGCGGCCAGTTCAACCGGGAGTTTAATTCAAACAGCGGATTGACGAAAGTCATAACCGCTAAATACAAAACCAACGAACAGCTAATTCACTCTTCTATAGGTTTGAAAAATAATGATTTAGCCAATATTTACAGACTGTTTGATTCCTTTCTGAATTCTTTTTCTCTTGATGATCTTCTGAGTGAAAAGGGTAGGGAAGACCGGGATAATTATGTGGGAAGCTTAGTGCATATGTTCTTTAACAGACTGCTTGTTTCCCAACACAGAAAGCAGGAACTTGTCATTTATAATTTCATGCTGAAGTTCTACAAAACACAGTTAAATAAAAAAGCTGCGGCCAGGGAAATTCCCGTTTTGTAAAATAGTAAAATAGATATGAAAAGACCTCCGGATTCTGTAATCCGGAGGTCTTGTATTTTTAGATTGATCTTCAGGAAAGTGTGTTAAGATCCAGATAAAGTTCTATAATATTGTCCTTTTTATCTGGGGTCGTAACCACTTCCATAAATCCAATTTTTTTGTACAGATGATACGCCTTTTCATTTTTATGGGTGACTTCCAGAAAAATAGTGATGGCACCAAATCTTTTTCGAGCCTCTTCTATAACAGCTTGGATAAGCCCCAAACCTATATTTTTACCCTGAAAACTCTCCTTCACATACATTTGATAAATATGGCCGGCATGTTCTTCTTTCACAAAAGCACAGATTCCGATAAGGTGGCCGTCTGCCAATGCACCCACAACAAAACGTTCCCGGGTTTGATTCTCGATATCACTTTCCATCCGGAATTTTTCAATTGTCAAAGCTTCCTGAAAAACAGCTCCGAATGATTCAGGAAATTGTTCCAGACTTTCCAGACGGATGTTTCTGTAATTTTTAGCCTCATGAGGTAATAGGGTACGATAGCTGATGGTCATCGGATGTAAAATGAAGGTTATTATTTTTCGTTTTATTTAACAAATTTGCGAAAATATTTATACATATAGGTTTATTTTTTTTAACGAAAAAGTGCTTTATAACCTCTTTTACTTAATATATTTAGTAAGAATATTTCTAATTAATAGATTGCTTTTATGTTTTTTATTCAATTTAATGCAGGAATTTATGTATATTTATAATAAAAAAACGAGTAATTCGTTGATATATTCACTATGTTGGAAAAAACAGAGGCAGCGCGGGAAGCAGATACCACAAAAATAACTGATAAATTATATATGAATAACATCGTACTATGAAAAAGTTGATAATCCGTATTTTACGGATGATTATATTATGTATTGTTATTTCATGCAGCAGAAATTCTCCCTATCATCATACGGAAGATTTTGATTTCCCTTTGATAAAACAAAATAGTGAAATGAATTCTTCAGGTGATTTTGAGTCGCTTGTTAAGTTGAACGCAGATTATTTTAAAAAAGCAGAAAACCTTGATTATGAGGAAGGCAAAGGACTTTGCTTTCTCAATATTGCCAATGTGAACTCTACAGAAGGAGATTATAAAAAGGCACATATTCTTTTAGAAAAAGCCGGAGAAAGTCTCCGGAATTCTCAGAATAATTTCCACAGGGCAAAATTTTACGACAGCTATTCCCATTATTATTCCCATCTCAAACAATACGATAAGGCCATCTTTTACAGTGATTCGGCGCTGTTTTTTTTGATAAAAGCACCGGATTCTGAGCTTAAAAAGAGGCTGCTTCCCCGGATTTACATTAACAGAGGAACCTACTATGCATGGAAAGGGCAAATGGGAACTGCACTGAAGAGCTTTCGTAAAGGACAGGCTCTGGAAAATTCGGCGTATTCCAACTGTATGCTTGCCCAATACTATCTGTATACCGGGAAACTTGATTCTGCAAGAATATACGCTTTGCGGGCAGTGGAAATGATGGGCAGACAGAAAACGACAGATATTGAAAGGCTTTGGATTTATTATACGGCAGGCTATTATTACAGTAAGATAGATCATGTAAGCGAAGCCGAAAAAATGCTGAAAAGCGCACTGGAATTGAGCATAAAAACACGGCTTACCTATTCTTTTCATATCAAAGAAATTTATAAGGCACTGGCAGAACTTTATGAAGAGAAAAAAGATAAAGAAAGGGCCTATTTTTATTTAACGCTTTATCAGCAGGAAGACAACAGACTTTCACAGGCAAGGGTTGAAGCTATTAATAAAACCACGGACGGTTTTATCTCGGAAGCTAAAAAGGATTCGGACAAACGTAAAAATGATTTATGGATGATCGGGATTCTGTCTTTTATTGTTTTTTCCGTATCCGGAGCGTCCATTTGGAAAAATATCCAGTATTTGAAACGGAAGAAACGAACGTTGAAAAGAGAAACCGATACGCTAAAGGATAAAGTATATAAAAAGAAGCGGGAAGAAGTCATAGAGCTTGCTAAAAAAAATGACTCTTCATTCCTGATGAAATTTAAAGAAATGGATCCTGAATTCATCAGCCGCCTTTTTATCCTTAATCCTGATCTTGAGAATTCTGAGCTCGCTTTCTGTGCACTGCTGAAGCTGCGTTTTACTTCTAAAGAAATTGCAGATTATACATTTGTTCAGCATAAATCTATCCAGCAGAAAAAATACAGACTGAGAAAGAAGCTCAATATTGAAGGAGATATGGACATTTATGAATTTTTAGATCGTGTTTAAAACTTTTTGCTGTTTTTTGAGTAGGAACTTAATTTTATTACCGGAATTCGTTTTATATAAAAAAGGGATGATGATACGCTTTTTTACTTTTGTATTACTTTTTACATTGCTTTCGTGCAGTAAGGATTCTTACAGCCGTTATGAAAAAGAGTTCGATACCCCTTTGTTGAGACAGAACGAACAATTACGGCTTTCCGGGGATTACAATTCTCTTGTGGAATTGAATAAAGAATATTATGCAAAAGCTGAGAAAATGAGCTATGAGGAAGGAAAAGCATTGTGTTTTCTAAACCTGGCCAACGTAAACCGGACATTGGAAAACTACAAGAGAGCCGAATTCTTCTTTAGTAAAGCATACCAAATCCTTCAGCATTCAAGCAGTAATGTCCATAAAGCCAAATATTGGAATGATTACAGCAATCTTCAATTGGAGCTTAAACGATTAGACAAGTCATTTGAATACAATTCGATGGCGATAAATTATATAAAAGACGTTCCTGAATCACCTTTTCGTGATGATGTTCTCTTTAAAATTTATTACAAACGGGGCGATTATCTTTCACAGAAAAAAAAATATACTGACGCATTAAACTATTTCCATAAGGCAGGAAAGCTGGATCATACCGGGCGTGCAGAATGCTCTATTGGTGATCTTTATCTTTATGGATTTAAAAACCTGGATTCCGCTCACGCATACCTGTTTAAAATAGCCGATGAATGTAATCGGCAAAACAGAACAGATGGGGTAGCACTCAATGCCAATACCGTTCTGGGAGAGTATTACATCATGACAAAACAGTACGACAAAGCAGAGAAATCACTCCAAAAGGCATTGGAAATCAATCAGAAGACAAAATATATCTTTGCACAGTATACCAAGTATATTTATACCGATTTTAAATCATTGTATGAAAGAATGGGTGATAAAGAAAAAGCTCTTGTCTATCTGCAGGCGTACACCAATGAAACAAGCAAATCCAATGAGGCATTACTGGCGGCTATCAATGATGATATGGAAGGGTTTATTTCTGAAACAGAGATAGATGCACAGCGTCATAAAAATAATGTACTGGTCATCATCATCATTTCTATATTTGTTTTTTCAGTACTTGGGATTTATGCCTGGAAAATAATAGGGCAGCTGAGATCCGGGAAAAAAGAACTCAGGTATGAAGCAGAGGAGCTGGAAATTCAGATGCAGGATACAAATCTGGAAGAAGTGATAGAACTGGCTAGAAAAAACGATCCATCATTTTTAGACGTTTTCAAAGAAGTGTATCCCGGTTTTATTGAAAAAGTGCTTGCTGTGAATCCGGACATCGAAAATTCTGATCTTGTTTTTTGTGCTATGCTGAAGCTTCATCTCACTTCTAAAGAGATAGCCAGCTATACTTTTGTTCAGCCCAGATCCATTCAGCAGAAAAAATACAGGTTGAGAAAAAAGCTGAATATTCCTACAGAGATAGACATCTATCAATTCTTCGACAATTTAATGTAACCAGCCGGAGTATTTTATTTCGTAATTTTTTGGAATTCACATTTCAGAAATATTTCCGGTTTTGGGCAAAAAAAACTGCCTGATATCTCAGACAGCTCTCGAAATTTTTTTTTCCATCATAACTGAAAACCAATTTCATCACTTGTTGTTATGGTTTCAAATTTGCGCTTTTTATTAGAAAATATGAAAAAATATTATACTACATGGGTACTACATTGTGATTTTTTTTCATTAATAATTAATATCTGGTTAATTTTTAATATACAGTTTATAGGATGAATGGCTTCTTATCTAATTGGTTTATAGGTAAATAGTATTATTTTATGAATACATTTATAATAATTACCTATTAAATTCAACAGTTTTAACTTATTAAGGGAATATTTTTTTTCATTCTTTCAAATTTTGGCTTTTATTTCATGAGTAGGATATAAGTAATGGACTTATTTTTACTTTCAATTTTGCCTTTCAAAACCTGAGGAAGAATAAATTTAATTTCTTTTCATTCAAAAAGATAAGATTGGCTGCCTGATCAATCGAGTCGTCTTTTTTGAATATTCAATAAGATATATTTAATTTCTATCGTTTAAAAAAATTCAATTCCACTCAAAACTTTATTGAGTGGATACTCACTTTTCTTTCTTGGAATGGAATGAAAAAAATTCTCTGAATTGTATAATTATGTTAAATAGATGATGAAAAAGCGGGTTTTTAAATATTTGATAATCAAATTTTTGAAATAAAGAAGTATCTAAGTAGTATCTGGTTTTATAGCCTTTGTAATTCAATAATAATAGTTTTATCCTCACAAACAAATCAGATACTCTATATAAGATTATTAAACGGCAAATTGTATGCAACATTGGTGAAAGGGGGATACGTTATCTCAATTACAAATGAGATCGATACTTTCAGCATCAAGCTGATCAAAAAATAAAAAGTGAGATGCTTATTAAGGAAAGGCAGCTGATTTATCTGCCCGGAAATAAAAGCAAAATTTCATGGTACCTTTTGTGAAGAAAGAGCTCGGGAAACCGGGCTCTTTCAATTTTTTTTAATACTTTGTTAATCAATAGGTTCCCATAGCTGGATTTTATTGCCTTCAAGATCCAGAATATGGATGAATTTTCCATAGTCATACGTTTCAATTGCGTCCAGGATGGTAACATTTTCCTTTTTTAATTCTTCCACCAAGGCTTCCAGATTATCCACTCTGTAATTGATCATAAAATCTTTTTCGGAAGGTTCAAAATATTTTGTCGTTTCAGAAAAAGGAGCCCATTGGGTAAGCCCTTTCTTATTGGGATCTTCGCTTTCACGCCATTCAAAACTGGTCCCGTAAGGTGTTGTTTCAAGGCCCAGGTGGGTTTTATACCACTCATTCATAGCGTTGGGATCTTTTGATTTGAAAAGGATACCTCCAATTCCGGTTACTTTTTTCATGTATTATTTTTTTTAAGTCTTAGATGAAATGTTTCAACCAGAAAACAATCTGTGCTTTCCGGATTATGCCAAATATAGACAAAAACTTTTCATAGAAATCATCTTTTGTTTTTAAATTGTTAATGTAAATACTGAATTACTCTTGATCTGATAAAGTAGTTATACATGATTACTTTCCAGTTGATACTAGATTTAACGATAATCTATAAGCCAATAATAAACAGAAAGTTTTCTGAAATGCTTACTTTTGACGAATGCCCACACGGCTGTTAACCTTATCACTTATGAAAAAAAAGATACTTGGATATTGTCTGTTGAGCTCTTTCCCGCTATTCCTTTTGTTAGCAAACGGATGTTCAAAAGAAGAAAAAAAACTGAATTATTCGGGCCATAAGAAGCCTTTAGAATCATCAAAAATTACTGTTTCTGACTCCCCGGACAAGATGGAAACTTCCACAGAGCTGAAAAAAGACATCACTGATTTTGTTCCGGATGGCTATAACATGACGGAAAAATCATTCGGAGACTTAAATAAAGACGGTACAGAAGACTGTATCATGATCATCAAGAAAATAGATCCTGCCAACATTGTTAATGATAAATACCGTGGTAAACTGGACAGAAACCGACGGGGAATTATAGTGCTTTTTAAAAAAGAAGGCGGTTATGAACTGGCCTCAGAAAATAGAAATTGTTTCTCTTCTGAGAATGAAGATGGAGGAGTATATTATGCTCCCGAACTTCTTGTTTCCGCTGAAAAAGGAAATTTAAAAGTTCATTACGCTCATGGCAGATACGGATACTGGAATTATACTTTCAGATCTACCCATTCAGATTTTGAACTGATTGGTTATGATATGAGTTCCAATACCGGGCCCAGAGTGAACAGTATGACCAGTATTAATTTTTTAACAGGAAAAAGACTGGATAAAACCAATGTGGCAGAAGGTGATGATGATGAGGTTTTTGAAGATCAGTGGACAAAAATAAAACCTATGAAACCAATTACCCTTTCCGGTGTCAAAGACTTTGATGAACTGGATTTTACATCACCCAATTAATATAATAAGAAAGACTGCCTGAAACAGCAGCCTTTATGAATATACAATTCGCTTCTTTTTGATTGAGGGTTGTATTTTATTGTAAATGAATGAATTAAATTATATTTTCACACTCATGCTTTCCACTTCTTCCGCTGAAAAGCCATAGATCTGAGGCGTTTTCACATCCAGAAGATTGAGATAAATATAAAGCTCGCCTCTGTGGTGAATTTCGTGTTCTATCATAGCCCGGAGCCATTTCCAGATTGTGATTTCATTACCCGGAGGTGTGAGGCATTTCCGGTTCAGGTCATCATCTGAAAGCTTTTTAATTATTTCAATCGTTTCTTGATGCATCTCATTGAAAAACTTTACGGTTTCATCATAGCCGTCGGCCAGTTCTTTTCCGCATCCTGCGTACGCACTTTTCCTTCCTGAAATCGTTTCACCGTACATAAACCGTTCAATGGCAGCAATATGCCTGATCTGATCACCGATGCTGAATTTACCGGGTTTGTACGAGAAATCAATATGTTCGGGCGGAACTACTTCAATAAGTCGGAGGGTTCGTGCACGTACTTTTTCATAATAATCAATGAATGAATCTACAGAGGTAATTTCCATGAAGGCTATTTTAAGTTGAAATTATTGAAAATATACTTATGGACAAAAACTTTTTGTACCGTTTTTCAGAATGGTTAATGTTCCGTGAAAAATTTCAGCATATCTTCCAGAGCAGTTTCCGAGTGCATCTTTTCACCGTTTTCAATCGATTCCCGGATGGCTTCTCCAGCCCGTCTCCGCATCTGGGTTTCATAATAACCAATAGCCTCCTGAAGGGTTAAAAACTGATCTGAAGTAAGACATTTGCTGAGTTCCAGGGCATCCAGCATAGCCATATTGGCTCCTTCTCCTGCAAAAGGCGGCATTACGTGCGCAGCATCCCCAAGAAGCGTAAGATTGGATTGGGTTTCCCATCCTTTGTCCTGAGGCATATAATAGATGGGACGAGGAATAAAAGGAACTGCCGCATTCTCAAAGAGTTCGTGCCAGAGAACGGACCATTCGGAGTATTCTTTTTTGAACCATTCCAGCATCTGGTTTCGGTCAGACATATCCAGACCACTTTCGGACGCCCAGTTTTCAGCCGCCCTGAAGCTGGCATAAAATCCCAGTTCGCCTTGTTCCTTCTGGCCGAGAAGAATATTCTTATCGTTTCCGAAAGCCATTATTTTACCGTCTCTGATCAGTGCTTTAATATGAGGAGCATTCTTTTCTGCTTCATACACATGCCCTTCAAGCATCAGAATACCCGTATAAACAGGCTTGATATCCGTAAGGTAAGGGCGAATTTTAGAATTGGCACCGTCTGCCGCAATCACCAGATCTGTATAAGCCGATGAACCGTTTTTAAAGTGAAGCAGCCACCCGTTATCCTGAGGTTTCATGGAAATGAAATGGCTGTCCCAGACTACGGTTTCAGGTTTCAACGATTCCAAAAGCATGTTTCGAAGAGGTCCACGGTCTATTTCCGGACGAAAATGCTCATGTCCAAAATCTTTTTCAGAAGTTTCGGCGGTATGTTCATTGTAAAAGACATCCATCTGACTGTCCAGGATGACCGTACGGTCTGCACCGGGGCGGAAATTCTTTTTAAATTCTTCCAGTAAATGGGCAGCAGTAAGAGCTGCCATTCCCGATTCGTCGTGCATATCAAGAGGAGAGCCTTGAACGCGGGCGTTTTTATTAAGATCCCTTTCGTATACCTTCACGTCTGCATTCTGAAGTTGTAACAGTCTTGCCAGTGTCAGTCCTGCGGGACCGCCGCCAATGATGGCTATTGATTTATTCTGTATCAGCATTTTAATTAATTTTACGGATACAAAATTATTTTTGTTTCATCACGGATAATAGTATAAATCGGTCATTTTTATTTTTTGATAATTCTTTAGGAATAACACCTGAAAATTTCTTAATTTCTTTAATGAAATGATTCTGGTCTGTAAAATTGAGTTCAGGAAAAAGCTTGCCTTCCGCAATATGTTCCAGAGAAGCCCTGAAGCGGAGAATTGTACAGTAAGCCTTTAAAGAAATTCCAAACTGCTGGCTGAAATACCGGTTGATCTGTCTGCTGCTCCAGCCCGTTTTTTCAGAAAGTTCCTTCACGGGCATTTCGCCGTTTGAGGAATAGATAAGTTCAAGAAGTTTTCGTTTTCTTTCATCTGTTTTTTCGGGAATCCGGTCTGTTATTTTTTGAGATATTTTCCTACTGAACTGCTCAAGATTCTGAAAATCATCCGGATGCATATTCCAAAAATGCGGATCCAGATTTTGACCTGTATTTAAAAGATCAGCAATGGAAGTCTGCAGAATATACTCGACAGCAATAGGTCTGAAGCTGACTACAAAGGCAAGGGTACCCGGTGGAATGGTCCTCTGCTCCGGTGCCGTCTCTAAACCGATGAGGAAAACACTGAAAGGCTCCTCACCATTTCTGATAAAAAAAAGATCTACCCGGCCATCGGGCATCACAACCACTTCTTTGTCTTCATCTGACGGGTTGTGAAACATACCGATGTTTTCTACAAAACTGTCCAGTGAAGAATCCGGCTTGATAAACTTACAGTAGAATTCGCTGTTCATTGAAAATATCCTTTTTTCAAAAAATTAAATTACAAAAAAATTAGAACCCGGAATCAGCAATGGAGTAAAGAGATTTATTTTAATCAAAAATTCTCAGAAGTCTTTATATTTTGAATTTTTAAGCTTGGAATTTGGAAAATATTCAAATAACTGATAATTTAGTAACAAATCCCAATTATGAAGTTATGGTTTTTCTTATGTCTTCTTACTTTCAGTATTTCCACCTACACCGCTCAGACTATTGATAAAGAAAAACTTCTTGAATATTACGAATCTCAGCGTTATGCTGAAGCGGCAAAATACCTGCAAAGCATCTATCCGGAAGATACAAAAGATATAAAAGCGTTAAGTCAGATGGCATACTGTAATATGATGTCGGGAAGACTCCCTGAAGCTGAGAAAAATTATTTGAAGGTCAATGATATTATACCTGGAAACCTTCCTGTTCTATTCAGTTTGGCTAATATCAGCTCCAGAAGAGGGAGTAAAGTGAAAGCAAAGGCTTATCTTATGGAGATTATTCAGCTGGACAGCCTTAATTTTGGTGCTTATAAACAACTTGCTGTTTTTGGAGATACTCCTGAATCAAGACTTCAATACCTCAAAAAAGCCAATACGTTAAATAACACAGATCCGGATGTAGCTTACGATCTTTCTATGTCTTATCGGGAAATTAAAGAATATCGGAAAGCTTATGAAATCCTCAAGGTTGCCATTGATGCAGACCCTGAAAACTTTATCCTTCAAAAGGCACAACTTCCACTGGCAAATCAGCTGGGAAAATACCAGGAAGTCATCGAAACTGGTGAAAAGTTGATGAAGGAAGATACAGATGCTAATGTAGCTAATGATATGGGGCAAGCTTATTTTTATTTAAAAGATTATAGGAGATGTATAGCTCTTTTTAAAACATTGGAAGATTTGGGTGTTCAGAACGAAGGTACTTTATACTACATGGCTCTGAGCTATCGTGAACTTAAAGAATTTGATAAAGCTGAAGAATACGCAAAAAAGACAATTAATGAAGGAATATCAGCCCATACCGCGCTCTATTATCTGGCTTTGGGAGGAATTTATGAAAATAAAAATAGATTTCCTGATGCCCTTGAAGCGTATAAAAGAGGTCTTACGTTTAATAATAGCAAGCCTATTTATTACCGGTTGGGCCTTCTTTATGATTTTAACCTGAAACAGAAGAAAATTGCAGTCACTTATTATAATCTTTACCTGAAAAATAAGCCGGATCCTGTCACTGAAAAAGAGCAGATCTCTTATGCAAAATCAAGGATTACAGAATTAATCCGAATTCAGGTTAATCAATAATTTATGTTAGTTTTACTTTAAAAGCAAACGGTTTATATGAAATTGAAATTAGGCATTCTGGATCAGTCTCCTACGATTGAAGGAGGAAGTGCATTGCAGGCATTGAAAAACAGTATTGATCTTGCCCTGTTTGCTGATAAAGCAGGATTTCATCAGGTGGTTTATTCTGAACACCATGGGGTAAGCGCATATGGAAGCTCAAGTCCTGAAATTCTTTCTGCTGTGGTACTGGAAAAGACCAGACGCATTAAAGTTGGAACGGGTGGAATCATGATGAAAAATTATTCTGCTTACAAAATTGCGGAATGGGCAAAAATGCTGGGCAGTTTCTATCCGGGACGTTTTGTCTTAGGATTGGGCAAAGCACCGGGAGGTTTAAAAGATGCGGTGTCTGCATTGAACAATCACAGACCCGTTATTTTATCAAGTCAGGAAGCTAAACTGGAAGAAATCATCCGGTATATTAAAGAGGAAAAAGGCGTTTACCATGATCTTATTGCGCAGCCTACAGATCTTCAACAGTTTCCGGAAATTCTTTGGTTGGGTTCCGGTATTCAGTCCGCGACAGAAGCCGCAAAACATGGAGTAGGGTATTCATATGCTGATTTTATGAAGAATGATGCTGGGATAGAAAGTACAGAAACCTATCTGAATGAATTTGACAGAAATCAATACAGCCCGGTTCCTTCACTGCAGGTAGCTGTTGCCGTATCAGTAGCATCCAGTGCAGATGAGGCTAAAAGAAATGCTTACGGAATGGCTTATCAGTTTATGCAGGCCCGCCATGTTCAGGCCCCTGAACCGCTCCTTTCTTCCGAAATCATTGAGCAGAGAATATCGGGAAGTGCAGATGAAGAAGAATTTTTTAAGATTCTGGATCATATTGTTGCAGATACTCCCACCCAAATTTCAAAGCGTTTACAGGAAAAAGCGGAAGAATATAATACCGATGAGATCATAGTCCTCTGTAATATGTTTAGAGAAAAAGACCGCATGGATACCTATAAAAGTCTTATATTGACGCATTAATAATCAATATACTCCTCATGAGCTATCATATTCAGTTATTCAGCATTGAAACCAAAGAAAGAGAGCAGGCTGCCGACAATGACAGCTTCTTTGACCGGGAAGATAATCTGGCTTCTTTTACAGCAAAGCAGACCGCAGAATTAAAGGAACGTCTTTTAAAATATCAATATGAACTGGTAAGAGAAGACGATTCCGGGTCTCATTTCAATCATCCGGATGAAGATTTTGGAACCGTTTTATTAACAGAAAAAGGGCTGTATTTCAACGCTAACCTGAGTGAAAACTCTATTTTTGAAGTAGGAATGACTGCTTCTGAATTTACAGACACCGGAGAATTTGCAAAATATGACCCTCAGCAGGAAGGCTGGGAAGAGTTCTGATCTGGATACGAAGAAATGCAGAAAGCGCTTTATTCAAAGGAGGTGTCAGAGATTTTTTTTATTTTTGAAGGTTGCTGAAAACTCATTAACATATCATGGATAAATCCTCAATTAATGCCTATTTCCATTCTCTGTTCGAAATTCAGGAAGAGACTGTGGAGAAAATTACGGACACATTTGTTCATTTTGAATTGAAAGCCAATGGAATTCTGTTGAACAAAGATGAGGTGAGTACCAAAACATTTTTCCTGGAAAAAGGCTATGTCCGTTCTTACATTCTGAATGAAGATAACGAAGAAATTACAACCCATATTTATGTGGCTCCGTGTTTTGTGAACGATTTTGTATCATTTTTCAGACAGGAACCCGTGAAAGAAATATATCAGACCATTACAGACTGTTCTTTTTGGGAAACCGGTCTGGAGAATGTACAGTACAATTTTCATAATATTCCTGAATTCAGAGAATTTAGCAGGCTTCTTTTTGTTCTTAATTATTACAGCATTCATGACCGGCTGATTGAAATGGCCAGCCAGAAAGCATCTACAAGATATTTCAACCTGATGAAAAAGCATCCGGATATTTTTCAGCATGTTCCGCTAAAGGTCATTGCATCTTATCTGGGAATTAAAGACAGCTCACTCAGCAGAATCAGGAGAGACATTCATAAAATATAATTTCTTTGCATTTGTCAAGTGATCGTTCAGGATTTGTAAACCATCTTTGTTAAAAATAAGTTTATGAATAAGAAACACATTGTAGTGCTTGGATTGGGTGGAGTAGGCGGATATTTTGGATTTAAAATTAATCAGGAAAACGAAACTTCAGGAAAATATAAAATCACTTTTGTAGCAAGAAGAGAGACATACCAAAAAGTAAAGGAAAACGGCCTTAGTCTTTTGTCTCCGGAACATCCGGTGGGGCATACTTTTCCGGATGCCGTTGAAGAACAGATCAGTAATCTTGAAAATCCGGATCTGGTTCTGATTGGTGTAAAAGAATACGATCTTGAAAATGTCTGCAGCCAGCTCAAAGAAGTCATCACAAAAGACACCATATTGCTTCCGATGATGAATGGCGCTGATATTTATGAAAGAATTAGAAAGGTAATTCCGGATCATCTTATTCTGCCTACGTGCATCTATGTAGCTTCTCATATCAAAGAAAAAGGGATCGTAGAACATAAAGGAAAATCAGGGAAAATGATTGTAGGAAGGGATCCACAGCACTTTGAGGCAGACATAGACTGGGTGATTGATATGATAAAAGAGAGTAAAATTGATCTGGATTTTAAAGATAATTCATTATCAGCAATCTGGACCAAATTTATTTTTATTTCCAGTTTCGGATTGGTAACCGCTAAACATAATTCTTCTATGGGAACTGTTTGTACGGATGAACAGCAAAAAGAGGAAGCAACGGCTATGATGAAGGAAATACAGCAGATTGCTGCTAAAAAAGATATTTCGCTGGAAGAAGATATTATTCAGAAAACATTCGAAAAAGCTTCTGCATTTCCATTTGAAACCCCAACCTCTTTACAACTGGATATCAATTCAGGAAAAAAACAAAATGAATTGGAATTATTAGGTGGTGCTGTAATAGGTTTTGGAAAAGAAGTAGGTATTGAAACACCCGCTACCCAAAAGATTTATGATGAGCTTAAAATGAAGTAGTTTATTTTTTACAATAAAGCTGTTTATAAACCGCAAATCTGCTTAATCTGTGAAATCTGCGAGATAATTTTTAAACATTAAGATCACTGAAGATGATCAATGAAGTTAAGATAAAATCCAATGGATTTTTTTAAGCTACAAGGAAATACTTAAAGCGAAACTTATCTTAATTATTCTTCAATGCTTAAAAATCTTAATGGTTTATTATTTAACCATACGAGTCACAAAAGTTTTATTTTAAACACTTTATTGATTTTTAAGTTTAAATACTTTGCGCATAGAAGTTCAAATAAGCCTTTAAAAATTTTTGGTTTTTATTCTTTTGAGAACTTTTATCATATCTAACAGCTGTGCAAATAGCTTTTGTTTCTTTTGTGGTTAAGCTCAAAATATCTTGAACAGACTTATTTTATACTTTTAATGTCCTGCTAAAAAGTTTAAACAAGTTTAATAAATAAAGAAGACAGGAGGGAGATCAAAGTTGAATATTCTAAAAAAATTGTAGTGTTGTATGAGAAAAATTACGCCTCCTGTCTTTGAAATAAGATATATATTGAATTATTTAGTTACTAAAGACAAAAACCTGCATTTTGGTTAGCATTGCTTCATTATCTCCATTATATCCGCCATATTCAGAAGGGATATGGTTAATTACCTGAGTTCCCGACCATGAGGTGTACTGTACTTTGAAAGTATAGGTGCCTGCAGGAAGAGTAACGGCTTTAAAAAAGTTGACAGGAGCGGACAGATTAACCAATGAAGTATTAGGGTTAGGACTTCCTGGCTGGGATGCTGAAGTCGAAAACGTAAATGCTGAAGAGATTTTTATACCATTCTGAAGTAAAGAAAATACTCCCTGTGTATCCAAATTATATGCATTGGTTGATGCTCTTGCATAGCCTAAAATCATAATTAAAAAAGTCTGTGTTTTTCCTGAAGGCACAGTAAATGTTCCTGTGATTCCGGGGACATCGGCAGTGCTGCCGGGATTTACAGTTACAGAAACAGTTCCCTGAGCATAGAAGGTACCGGATACAGCACCTTTTAATTCATCGAGAGTTTCCCATGTAGGTGAGGTATTATTCCCTTTTGATATAAGCACCTGTCCTGATATTCCGGCAGATCCAGCCGTATTTTTAGTTCCTCCTAGATTGAGTTCATTGGTAATCTGTAATGAGCCGTCTACGTGTAGTGTTTTTTGTGGAGTATCTGTATTAACACCTACCTTAGGAGATTGGGCTAAAGTTAATGAGCAAAGGGGTAGGAAAAATAAAAATGATAAAGACAATAAATTTTTTTCCATTCTTCTAAGATTTTGTTTTTATAAAATTATCTCGTATATCTTAGAAGTTGCTTTTACGTTTGTTAACTATTTGTTAGCTCACTATAAGAATTTAAACTAAAAATTGTTAAGTATTTTTTTTATAATATTTTGAAAAACAATAGTATATATTTTATAATTGATAATAATTCATTAACTCTTCAATTTGTGACTTTGCAGGTAAAATTCTTTAAATAAAATTTCAAAATGTTTATTGATGAAGGAACTTTTGGCGGTCAAATAACGTTTCATCTGCCTCCCGATGATCAGGGTCATCTATACAACAATCTACAGGGCATACTGTTTTACATTGAGGCTCTTCGTGAAATCCCTTACATTCAGTACACTTTCCGGGAACAATATAATAGACGTCGTCTGAATAAGCCTGTTGATAAGCATCGGCATCATTTTCCGTCCCGTCCGGAAAAGTTATTTTTCCGGAAAGGGTTGTTTTGTCTTTCCATCGCCAGTCGATAGCGCCTTCGTAAATGGCAGCGTTGGGACATTCAGGCTCACAGGCCCCGCAATTGATGCAGTCATCGGTTATTTTAATAGCCATATCTTATATTTTAATAGTACATCATGATTTAAAAAAGGGATTTCTTTCAACATCATATGTCTTAGAAATCCCTGCTAAACATAAATTAATGAAAAAAAATAGTCTGCTTTAGCGTGAAATTACGTAACGCTTTAGTAGTCTTTTATTTTTACAGCTTATGAGGGGGCAATTTCTATTGAAAGCCCGTCCATTGCTGATGTCAGCTGAATTTGGCAAGCCAGTCTGCTGGATGGGACTGATGTGAAAATTTCAGAAAGCAGAGCTTCTTCAATATCACTTTTATCCGGCAAAAGCTGTGTTTCTGAGAGAATATAGCAGTGGCAGGTTGCACACATGGCCATTCCTCCGCACATCGCTTCCATAGGCAGTTCATAGGCTTTGCAGATATCTTTCAGGCTGAGTCCCATTTCCAAAGGACAGACCAGATGGTGAATAGTTCCGTTCTGATCTTTTACGGTAATCAAAATTTCATCTTTCATTCTACCCGGGTTTTACTGGATACAAGCTGTTTTCTATTCTTTTTGTTGCTGCAATATTGATCAATTGATCAAATTTATAAGCATATTGGGAAGATATTTTTGTAGGATTTTCATGGTCAAACAATGCAGTTCTGATGACTGGAACGCTGAATGGCAACGGCCACGCTCTGAGCGATTTAGCGATGATGTCCATTGTGTTGATTCCCTGTATGGCCTGTAGACCATCTGCCCAACATATGAGCCCAACAGTTTTGTCTGTAAGATAAGGCGGATGATGTCTGGCAGTCACTTCAAGCCAATCAAGGCAGTTTTTCATCACCCCGGGAATGCTTCCGTGATAAAGCGGAGCCAGCCAGAAGTGAACATCAGCATCAAGAAACAGTTGAGTCATGCGTTCCACGGCCAGCGGAGTTTTCGTAAGACTTAGATCGAAAAGAGGAATTCCGGAATCTGCCAGGGTGAAGATTTCTGCCTGAAAACCCAATTTTTCAAGACCTTCTGAAAAGTATTGAGAAATCCGGCCCGAAGTAGATTCTGTTCTTCTTTCCAAAGAACCGTTCAATATAATTGCTTTCATGATATTCTAACTTTTAAAAATTACTTTTGGCATCCCTATTTCCCCATACATCAGACTTTTAACAACAGGCTGCAGAAGCCCGGCTGCCAGTAAATAAAGAGAAGGATCATGATCTGCCCTTGCTCTCACTACCACTTTTTGATTTTTATAATGTTTCAGATCTGCATATTGTAGGCGACGTTTCCAGAGATTCAGATGAACGGTTTCTGCAGTGTTCAGATCTGCATGAACAGCGTAAGGAGACAGTTTTTCCATCAGCATCATAAAAACCCAGGGTGGAATAATAGCGTCCGTAGAACAGATAACAGCCACAGCTTTTTCATGATACACCGAAAAATCTACTGCTGCAATGGATTCTTTAAATTCCTTTTCCTTTACGATTTCTCCCATAAAAAGATGATCCTTAATATCCAGTTCCATTACCTCTATGGTAGGCTTATAATCCAGAAGATCAAAAGCAATAATTCCGGAGGCTTGAGCTTTATTGATAAAAACGTTCTGATTCATATTCATAGTTGTTTTAATCAGTATTTTGAATGATTATTTTAATTTTGAAAGAACTTCTTCATATTTTCTTTCCACTACAGACCAGTCGAGAACTGACCAGAATGACTCCAGATAATCTGCTCTTTTATTCTGATAAGCCAGATAATAGGCGTGTTCCCATACATCTATCCCCAGAATCGGGAACCCTCTGTTGACCGTTTGAATATCCATCATTGGATTGTCCTGATTAGGGGTGGAAGCTATAGCCAGGCTGCCATTGAATTTTACAAATAACCATACCCACCCGGATCCGAACTGCCCAAGCCCTGATTTTTTCATTTCCGCTTTGACATCTTCGAGGCTTCCAAAAGTCGTGTTGATGGCTTCTGCCAGTTTCCCTTCAGGATTTAATTGAGGTTGAGGTGAAAGAATTTCCCAAAATAAAGAGTGATTGTAATGTCCTCCGCCATTATTTCTTACCGCAGGACTGTATTCACTTATCCTTTGAAGTATGGATTCCAGATCGGTTGAGGTTTCGTCTGCCAGTGCTAAAGCTGCATTCAGATTGTCTACATAAGCCTGATGATGGCGTTGATGATGAATAGACATGGTTTCTTTATCTATAAACGGTTCCAGTGCATCATAAGCATAAGGAAGCTGAGGTAGTGTAAATGATTTCATTGCTTTTATTTTTAATTAATTTCTTCAAAGGTAAACATAAATTCAAATAAAACAACTTTTCTGTTGTTTTATTGATTTGAATGAATTGGTCTGTAATGATTTGATTATTATTGATTTGTAGCTATAAATTGTATATTATAGAAAATGACTATATTTGTTGTAGGAAAATAAAACAACTTAATTATTGTCAAATGAAGAAGCCTGCCGCGGACCGCATCCTGATGTTTTTAAAAATGAGAGGCGAGGCCACATCACTTTTAATTTCAAAAGAACTCGCTATTACTAAAGAGGGAGCCCGAAAGCATTTGCTGAATCTCGCCAATGAGGGGCTTATCAAGTCTTTGGCAAAAAGTGAAGGAGTAGGCCGGCCGTCTACTTACTATACGCTTACAGAAAAAGGACTGTCTCAGTTTCCGGATTCGCATGCTGATGTGACAGTTCAGATTCTAAAGTCCGTAAAAAATCTTCTGGGTGAGAATGCATTAGATCTGTTGATCAACGACAGAGAAAAGAAAACCTATGAGCGCTATGAAAAAGCTTTAGTAAATGCGGAATCATTGGAAGAGCGCTTGGAGGTACTGGTAAAAGCCCGCAGCGAAGAAGGATATATGGCAGAATGGACAAAAGAAGGCGCAGACTATTTCCTCATAGAAAATCATTGCCCGATATGTGCCGCCGCCACCGAATGCCAGGGATTCTGCCGTGCAGAACTTTCTAATTTTCAAAATCTTATCGGTAAGAATTATCAGGTAGAAAGAGTCAATCATATTCTGTCAGGAGGTCAGCGTTGTGTCTACAGGATTAGTGGGTGAATTTTTTGAATTTGATTAAAAGATTTAAAAATTAAAAGATTGAAAGATTGAAAGCCCTTATTAAAATTCAATAGGAGCGGGCTTTAGCCCGCTTGCCTAAAATATAAAACAATTCTCCTGGCTTTAGCCAAAACCTAAATCAAGGTATTCAAAATAGGGGCTCAATTCAGATTTCTCAGATCCACTTCTCAATAAGATGAAGCCATAAAGCCCTTTCATCATTCAACAAAAATACTGCAGAAGATTTTCGTCGCGTCACTGTACTTCCCGTAGTCTGAATCTCAATATAAGAAGCCAGACCATGAACATCTGTCGTCTGAACCGCTATATTTTCAATGATAATACTTCGGTCGGGAAACTGGCCGTAAACTCCTGTAAGCCATTCAGACAATACGTCTAGACTAAGGGTATTGCCATCACCGGATGTCATTTTAAAGTCTGTGTCAAACCCGGAAAGGAGTTTTTTGTAAAGATTTTCCTGATCTTGTTCTCCATGAAACCAAGCTTCGATATCGGTATGGAATTCTTTGATTTCTCTGATGATTTTTTCTGTATGATTCATGAGTTTAAATATAGAATGTTTTTCTGTTTAAAGTATGATAAAACCAGGGTTTTTAATTATAAAACCGTTTAAATTTTTGAACAATACAAAATGTGAATCAAGTAAATTTATCCGATCGGTATTCAATGTTTTAAACCTTCCGAAGAAAATGTTGAAACTATCGCGCCAGATATTAACTTTATTAAATTCTTTACCGTTAGAAAAACGCAAAGGGCGCGAAATGTATTTCTTGGAGCTATGTTTTAAGGCGCCAGGATTTTATCTTCGATAAAATGATCATGTAGATAGTTGAATTATTAAGATTACTTATATTATATATTCTCCCATAACAAACAGCTTTAAAATTTGACAAAGTCAAATTCCTTGCGCCTTAAAAACCTCTTTTTATTAAAAAATTGCGCCTTTGCGATTAACCAACAAAAAAGGCTACTAAATATTATACTTAATTCTTCAGGCAACTACTTATTTTGAATTTTTCCAAAAATAAATACTTAGTTGACTATATAGTTGACTTTGTATTTGTATATTTGTATTCAAATCAATAGTAATGAATCAGGATTTTATTAAAGAACTGGGATATAAGGCGCTGGATAGCAGACTGAAACGAATAAGTGACCGTATGTCTCATGATGTCAGAAAATTTTATAAAGAAATGAAGATAGATGTAGAACCGAACTGGTATCTGGTTTTTATGCTGCTTCAGAAGAACAAAGAAATGGCCATTATAGATATTGCAGAACCTTTGGGATATTCTCATCCTTCCGTAGTCGCCATTATTAAAAAGATGGCCGATAAAGGATATCTGAATATCAAAAAAGACAGTACAGATAAAAGAAAGCAGATGATTTCCCTTACAGAAAAAGCGGTAAAAATGCTTCCGCAGCTGGAACAGATCTGGGACAGTTGTGAGAATGCTATTCTGCAGGTACTTTCAGATGATCTGGGAATTTTTGATTATTTGGACGAGATAGATTCCAGATTGAAGAGTGAATCTTTCCATAACCGTTTTAAAAGTGAATATTTAAAAAAAGGCAAGTCATGAAAACGCTCTTTTTTATCATCGCCCTTCTTTTTTCCGCCACAACGGTATCTGCGACGGAGACCAAAATCATGATCAGAGCGAAAGGAAAGGATGCCAAATTTATAGGAAGTTCTCTGGGAGGGGCTCATATTATTGTGAGAAACAAGATCAACAGAGAGATTCTGGCGGAAGGTAATACTACGGGAAGTACAGGTAATACGGACCTGATCATGAAAACAGCCAAAACAAGGGGAGTGGCTATCACCGATTCCCAGACCGCTGGTTTTCTGGCTACAATAGATATCACTGAACCTACCTTGATCAATATTGAAGTGATTTCACCATTTAACAACAGACAGGCACAGGCCACCGTAAGTACCGAATTATGGCTGATTCCTGGAAAGGATATTTTAGGAGACGGAATTATTCTGGAAATCCCGGGATTCATCATTGATATACTGAAACCAAGAACCCATCAATATATTCCCCTGAATACCATTAAAGGAAAGCCATTCCTGTTTCAGGCCAATATTGTGATGATGTGCGGGTGTGTCATCGACAAAGGAGGAGTTTGGAATTCTGATGAGATTGAAGTAAAAGGAATACTTAAAAAAGACGGGAAATATAGTAAAGATATTACGATGTCACTTGTTTCCACCAACCTTTTTGAGGGAAGCGACTGGATCAATTCTCCCGGAAACTATGAACTTATCTGGTACGCTTATGATGAAAAAACAGGCAATACAGGCGTAGATAAGGTCAATTATGTTGTGTACGAATAGCAGATCTTAGCACTGCGTCATGATTTCCATCAGCACCAGAATAGATACCAGTTTTTTCGAAGACTGGTATTCCGGGTTGAGCTGATCGCGTATTTCTCCCAAAGCTTTGCTTAATTTATTACTTACCGTTTTATGGCTTATTCCCAGAGCTTCTGCCGTTTCATGCACAGACATATTTCTTCTGATCCGCATATCGTATACACTTTGTTCCGTCGAGGGAAGTTGTGAAACTACCTCGTCAATCATGGATAATAATGCGGAAATCTCATTTTCTTCAAGAATTTCAAAATATTCCGTATCCGATATCTCTATTTCGCCGGCAGGATCAAATTCATCAATGCTAATGGTAGGCGGCGTCTTTTTAGAGCTGTTATAATGATCAATAATTCTGTAATGGAGATAACGGAGCAGATACCCCTTTGCACTTTCAGATTCATCGGTCTGTATAGCGGAAGTATCCTCAAGTATTTTGATCCAAAGGTTCTGCAGAAGTTCTTCAGACATTTCTTTGTCCCGGGTTCTCATGAAAACAAAACGGTAAAGACTGTCCCAATACCGCTCGTAAAGCAGCATGAATGCAGGGCGGTCTCCCGATTTTATCTTCTTTAATATGGTATAATCTGTTGGTTTCATTAGGTTGATACAAAATTACCTAAAGAAAAATTAACTTTTTATGAACTTTGGGGATTCTAAAATTAATTATTTCTGAAAAACATCCCGGTAATGTGAATCAAATGTTGATAAAACATCAAAATAGCTTAAAATTATTAACAAGCTGGTTTTAATGTGAATACAATATTAATTACCGCCTGGGGAAGTTTTTCAATTTCACAGTCTTATACATAGAAGTATCTGTGAACAGCATGAAATATTTTATTAAAAATTCTAAATATAAGAATCCTGCGGCTTTTGTTTTTAAGCTTTGGCAGAGGGAAGTTTCCGAAGAAGAAATCTCAGAAAAAGAAAACCGGGTTTTAAACCAGTGGAAAAATCAGGCAGAAAAAGATCTCGATAAAGTCCATATGCAGGAATCCAAAGAAAGGGTTTTATCTGCCCTGGAACTTTATTTTATCAGCCCTGTAAAAATAACTCCCATCAATCAATTTAAAAGATACATCTACACAGCTGCGGCGGCAGTAATACTTCTCCTTTCAGTAGGAGGAATTCTTACCTATCAGGCCCTTTTTAAACCGGACATCTATACCGCCGTGTCCGGAAACAGGAAAATTAATCTGGCAGACGGCTCCGTGGTAACCCTGTTGAAAGGCGCAGAGCTTACCGTTGAGAAATCATTTCCCGCTTCCACAAGAGTTGTGGATCTGAAAGGTGATGCCGTTTTCTCAGTTGCCAAATCCAAAATACATCCGTTCATCGTCCGGGCCGATGGTTTCAGTACCCGGGTATTGGGAACCATATTCAAAATTTCACAGTCCGGAAAAGATAAATCTGTACACCTTTACGAAGGAAAAGTAGCTGTTTCCTACACCGGAGCAGGTGTTTCCTACTTGAAACCCAATCAGAAATGGACCAATTTCGGAATAGCCCACACCGCAGCCGTGATATCGGTAAATCCGGAAAAAAATGCAGGAAAACAAAGTACAGAGCTCATTTCGCTAAGCTTTAATGATGTTTCATTCAAAGAAGTGGCGGAGGTGATGCAGACCAACTATAAAATAAAGATCCTCTACCCCAAAGAAACTGCAGAAAAGAAAATCACGGCAGACTTTACAGGAGGTACGGCCGATGAAAATATGGAAGCTCTGGCCTTTATCCTGGGGCTGGAAGTACATAAGGAAAATCACATTTACACTTTGAAAAAATAAAAACAATCCCACAGAATTAACATTAAAAAAATAAAACTAATCATCAAAAGAGAACTTGAACCTATGAGAAGATTGAAATGCGGTCTTACCGTTGCAGCAGTATTTTTTACAGTAGCAGCCGAAGCACAGGAACTGGTACAGAAAGTATCATTCTCCGTCCCGGCAAGCAGACCTCTCATTGAGGTACTGGAAGATTTTGCAGGAAAAACGGGAATGCGTTTGGCTTATTCAAAAACGGATATCAGAGAGCTGAAGGTAAAAGGAGTAAAATGTGAAAATACATCTGTCAATAATTGTCTTAAAGATATTACAAGCGGTCTTCCCGTGGCATTCCGCCTCCGTGGTGACCTGATTTCAATAAAATATGAAGGAACAGGACTTTCTGTAACGGGAGACGGAAGAATTTCCGGTAAAATAGTGGATGAAGTAGGAAATCCTGTTGCCGGAGCTGAGATAACCGTGGCCAGAAAAACCGTAATCACAGATAATAACGGAGATTTCGTAGTGGATCTTCCTTCGGGAATGTATACACTGACTGTAAAAGCTCCAAAATACAGCCCATTGAGGGTAGAAAAGCTTGCCGTAAGCAACAATGAAACCAACACCGTTTCATTTGCGATGAAAGAAGCTTCTGATAAAATAACGGATATCAGAGAAGTTGTCATTACCGGAACCCGGAAAGCAGATACTCAGGCCGGACTTTTGGCCCAGCAGAAAAAAGCAGCTCAGATGAGTGACGGAATCTCTGCCGAGCAGATTGCAAAAACACCCGATAATGATGTAGGAGGAACATTAAAAAGAGTAACGGGAATCACGACTATCGACAATAAATACGTTGTGGTACGTTCTATGGGAGAACGCTGGAATACGGCAGCTATGGACGGAATCAACCTTCCGAGCACAGAAGCTTATAATCAGAATTTTTCATTCGATATTATTCCTACCGCCATGGTAGAAAGCATCATCGTGAGTAAAACCGCCACACCGGATATGAATGCCAGTTTTGCCGGCGGCTATGTAGAAGTGAGAACGAAAGATATTCCTAATGAAAATTTTACTACGGTAAGCGTAGGAACTTCCTACAACGATCAGTCGGCGTTTAAAGAATTTCTGACCCGCAAGCAGGGCAAGTATGATTATTTCGGATATGATGACGGAACAAGAGACTTCCCTAAAGGTATGGAAGCAACAGACTGGAACAATCCTCTGTTTTTTGAACAGTCTAAAAGATTTACCAACGACAACTTCACGACTTTCAGAACGAAAGCAGATATGGGTTCCAACCTGCAGCTCGCATTGGGAAGAACATTCGCTTTTAAAAATAATAACAAGTGGGGATTTGCAGGAGCATTTACCGTAAGAAATGAGCAGAATAAACTGGATATAGACCACACGGGAAGAGGAAACTGGCTGGATACCACTGCACCTTATGATCCCAACTGGCAGGCCAACGGAACGCCTCCTATCGTATTTTATAATTTCAAAAATAAAGGAGCTTCCTATAATTACAATTCCACGGTAGCGGGAATGTTGAACTTCGGATTACAGCTGGGGAAAAACAGGATTTCTTTCCGTAATTCATACACCCATATTTATGATAATACCCTGACGCGGGTAACGGGCTGGAACGAATATACAGGAGGAAGCGGAATGGCAGCCAATGCAGAAGCATCTTACAATTATTTCTATTACGGAATTATTCCTAATAATAATCCTGCACAGATTAAGGATCTGGATAAACCCTATACGGATAATACCAATTATCCTATTTACCAGACGCTTTTGCAGAATAAACTGGAAGGAAATCATAAAATAGGAAATGCAGAAATCAACTGGTTTGCCGCAAGAACCGGAGTGAAATCGGATACAAAAGATTACACGCAATACCTGAGCCTGTACGATTTTATAGGCAGTGAGATTCTTACTTATCACAGGATTTATAATTCCGGAGCGAATTTCTATAGAGGATATATTGCCAACAAGGAAACGGATTACAATTACGGTGCTTCCCTTAAATGGAACATGGATGCCGGAGATTTTAAAAACGATATTAAAGCAGGATACGCAGGTGTTATAAAAAACAATACCAATCAGCAGGAGAAGTTTTTTCTAAGGGTGGATGAAAACAGAGATGTCCCGAATAATGAAAAAAACTTTATCACCATGTACGGTTCGCTGGCTCAGTGGTTTGATGGTTCTAAATACGTTCCCGGAGGAATAGGCTGGCAGACGAGACCTTTATACAAAAATGATAAGTATGAAGGGAAAGTTACCCAGAATGCATTTTATGTGATGTTTGACAACAGATGGAGAAATAAATTCAGATTGGTTTGGGGAGTACGTGCAGAATATTTTAAATACGATCTGATCTCTCAGCAGATAGATCTTACGGATAGCCAGAATGTAAACAAAGCTCCTATAGATGATCAACCGTGGCAGTGGATGCCATCTGTCAATTTTACGTACAGTCCGACCAATAAAATCAATGTAAGATTAGCCTACAATAAAACGGTTATTCGTCCTCAATTCAATGAGAGAACAGGATTGCCTTATTTTGATCCGGTTGCGAACGGCTTGATTTATAATACGGAAATGACATCATCGGTCGTGAATAACTACGATTTTAAATTTGAATGGTTTCCCGGACTGGGCGAAATATTCTCCGCCGGACTGTATTACAAGGATATAGACAGGCCTATTGAGCGTGAAGGCCGTCTTTCCAACGAAGGAAACCTCTTTTTATACAACGGAAATTCTAAAAATGCAAAGCTGAAAGGCTTAGAAGTGGAAGTACGGAAAAATCTCGGGTTTATTGCCGATGGATCCCTGCTGGAAAAGCTTTTTGTAAGCGGAAATTTTACCTATAACACCACAAAAGTAATCGCTTTCAAAGATCAGTATAAAACAGGAGAAAATGCCGAAACCTATGAAGTGGAAAGACCGCTCTACGGACAGACTCCTTATGCGTATAATTTAGGATTAACCTTTGATGGAAACCGTTTCGGAGCCAGCTTTTTATACAATGCGAAAGGTGATCAGTATATCACAGTTGGGTATGATTACAACGGAGAAGAAATACAGCGTCCTTATGCCGTTGCCGATGCCCAGCTTTCCTATAAATTTTTAAGAAACAGAAATCTGGAACTGAAACTGAATGTAAGAAACCTTTTCAACAGGGTGAAAGAGTTTTACAACAATTTCAACTCCTATTCTGTGCCGAACGGATCCGGAGGAAGCACCATATCTACAGACCGTGAAGCTTGGCAGCTTTTGCCCGGAGCAACAGACAAGTATGACAAAGATATCGATAAGATCACATTTCGTGCTTACAGCGGAAGGATATTCGGTTTAAGTGTGAACTATACATTTTAAAGAATTATAAAAACAGAATAAAAGAGCTCAGTGATGCAATAGACAGGTTTCGGGAACCTGAGTACGACGCCGGATGGATACTGATGAAGCGCACAGCAGTACCGGATCAGAGAAAAACCGGACGCTACTGTCTTTTCCCGGGCAGCAGCGGATAAGCAGGGAACCCCCGCAGGACAGCTCCTCATGAAATGCAGGGTGAATAAAACCAAATCGCAGGAATATAGAGGCGGATATTCCTAAATATTAAAACTTCGGTCATAAAAAATAATATAACCGGATCTATTAAAAATTATAACAATGAAAAAACTAACTTTAATTGCTTTTGCAGCATTATCTCTTACTGCTTGTCAAAATGATAGCCTTGCAGATTCTTCTACTCCTTTTGAAATGAAGCCTGCTTCTGCTGAATATCTTACAGCTTCTTCTCTTCCGGTAACTACGGTAAGCGGTGATATTACTGCAAACACAACATGGAGCGGTGTTGTAGAACTTGACGGTATTGTAACGGTAAAGAACGGGGCTAAATTAACTATCCAGCCGGGAACGTTCATTAAAGCAAAACCAAATTCATCAAATACCGCTACCGGAGTTCTTGTGATCTCTAAAACAGGAACTATCGATGCTACAGGTACAGAATCTCAGCCGATTATTTTTACAAGTTATAAACTGTTAGACGGAGACGAAAATACAACGGCTGCTCCTGGTGACTTCGGTGGAGTGATTATTTTAGGGGATGCACCTGCCAATACTCCTGATACTAAAACAATTGAAGGATTAACAGGTTCTGATTTCTATTACGGTGGTACCAATGCTTCTCACAACGGAGGAATCCTGAAATATGTTCGTATTGAATTTGCAGGATTTGATCTTTTAGCTCCTAACTCAGGAAACGAGATCAACGGTCTTACTTTAGGAGGAGTTGGAAACGGAACTACTTTAGATCATATCCAGGTTTCTTACGGTAAAGATGACTCTTTCGAATTCTTCGGAGGGACAGTAAACGCTTCAAACCTTGTTTCTTTTGCTGCGGATGATGATAACTTCGACTTCGATAACGGATACACAGGAACTATCACCAATGCACTTGCTTTAGCAGATACAAACTCTACACACAGTTTAAGTGGTGGTGTTTCTGATACTAACGGTATTGAGCTTGATAATAACGCAACAGGTACTGCTACACCGCTTATCACAAACCCTGTGATCAACAACCTTACGATCGTAGGATCACGTACGAATGTATTGTTTTCTTCAACATCACCTTCAGGACCATACTATGAAAATGGTATCCACATCAGAAGAAACGGAAAATTAACATTGAATAACGCTGTTGTGACAGGATATCCTGTTGGAATCAAAGTAGAAGGGACAGGTTCTGAATTGACTTCAGCTTCTAACCTAAGCTCCATCCAGGTACACGGATTTACTACTTCTGTTACAGGTGCAGGTACATCAGGAATTCCTGCTGCTAACCTATTGACAGGAACTACCGCTTCATCTTGGGGGATGAGCCAGCCGTTCTTCAACGAAGGACCATGGAACGTATCTCCTAGAAATAGCGGAAACTTCCAGGGAGCTTGGACGAAATATGACTTCTCTATTGTAGAATAAAACATTAAATGCAGGGGAAGCTTCCCATGTCTTTCCCTGCTTTTATTTTTTTTTTAAACCTCTAATAATCTGTATTATGAAAAAACTATTTTTATTATCTATTGTATTGGTATCACAGGCTGTGGCAGCGCAGTTTGAGGTATGGAGCAATTCTTTTAACACCCCTGCAGACCTTCAGGGATGGACTACTCATGATCTTAACAACAACGGAAACGGATGGGTACAGGGACAGAATATTTATTTAAGCGGTACCGCTCTTACATATGGTACTTCAGGAACGCTTCGCTATTCGACGAGTTTGGTTCCTTCAGGTACAGTTCCAAGCCTTGCTACTGAAAACGATTGGATCATTTCTCCACAGATCAATCTGGAAGGAGCATCCGGAACCATCAATCTGGCAGCGTATATCGGAAGACAGAGAACAACACACCTTAATTTCGGACGTGATCTGTATATTTATGTAAGCACTCCTCAGAAACCCGTTCCTACATTGGCAGATTTTCAGGCAATGACTGTAGATGGAAGTGGAAATGATATTCCAAGTCCATACAGAATTATAGCAGGAACACTTAGTAACCCTTTTCCGGCTGATCTTACTCAATTTAAAGAAAACGTGATCGATATTTCTGCTTTTGCGGGTAAAAAGATCTACATCGCTCTGTGGTCTAACAGAAAAACGAACGGAAACAATCTTCAGAATATCAATATTGATGAAATGGCTATTTATGCGACCACATTTTTAAGAACAAAGGACATAAAAAAGACAGAAATTTTAACGAAAATAATGGAAAATCCGGTAAAGGAATTCCTTCAGCTTAAACTGAATCCGGTTTTTAAAGAAAACAAGACTGTTATTACCGTGTATAATGCAGCCGGGCAGAAAATTCTCTCAGATTCATATAACAAATCTTTGAATGTAGCATCATTACAGGCAGGAATGTATATAGCAGAAGTTTCTGACGGAAATTTAACGGAGAAACTGAAGTTTATCAAAAAATAATCTGAAAGTTGATCCAACAGCCTTCGGAAGAGTCCGGGGCAAATAAATATGAACAATTGAATAGGACATAAGGCTGATGCTTCTCCGCAAAAACCTTTGATCATCAACATATCCAACTTAGTTTTTTTATAATTATCCTATTGTCCCGCTTACAACGGGCGGGGCAATATTTCTAAGTTTGATTTTTTAAATTTAAAATACTATAAATGAATAAGTTCATTGCATTTTTATTTTTCATTCTACTGGTTTCCTGTACAGACAGCAGCGTAATGCAGCCGTTTGATCAATCGCAGAAACCTGCCGAAGTTAATATTAAAGGATACTCAAAACCGGACATTCTTCAGCTGAGACTGAACGGAGTGCCGGTATCTATTAACGGAAGCACTTCTTACACCAATAAAATAGAAACTAAACTGGAATTCGTGCTGGATGAAGGCGAAACAGACAGACTGGGAGTGTATAATAATGAAACAGGCGCTGAGGTCGCCCATTACAATATTACCTATGATAATATTGGGGACTACAAAACCCTGAATTTCTTCAATCTTCCCGGCATTTTTCTCCAGGCTTCCGCGGTAAAACCACAGGTGAATCTCGGAAAAGTAGGATTTGAATTCATTTTTCCCAATCTTGGTGAATACTCCGGGAGCACATTTACTCATGTGAAAGGAATTCTGAAAAGAGAAAACGGAGTGGTTCTGGCAGAATTCGACAATATCGGAAAGAAAAGCTTTACGGAGGTAAAAATATATAACTATTTCAGCAATACAGCTCCCGTTTATCTTGAACTGTATAAACCCGGAACTTCCACTCCTTATTCCGGATCTGAAATCATTAAAGTCAAAATAAAACAGGACATGGGTGCTAATCTGATTGTTCTCCAGGAAAAGATGGAAAACGGAGTTTTTACAGTCAAAGGAGATATTGATGTTGCAGATTATCTATAAATTCTTTTTATGAAGAACTATTTTAAGTTTACGTTGCTCCTGTTGGTATCTATCTTCTTGATATCCTGCAACCGGAATGACGATGATGGCGTTCCCAGTTTTCCGGAAGGAAGCACGGAATCTGTGAATTTATGGGTACAGGACAGTATGAAACGGTATTATTACTGGGCAGATCAGATGCCTGCCAAGCCGGATTATCATTTGCCTGTAAAGGATTTTTTTAAAAGTCTTCTTTATTCTCTGGACCGTTTTTCATTTGCGGTCAATACCCAGGATCCGTCATCTTATCCGCGTTCTGTCAGGAATATGTATGGCTTTGATTATGCCGTGATACAGCTTGCGGGTGGAAATGTAGTAACCACAGTGAAACTGGTGATGAAAAACTCTCCGGCATTCAACTCTGGGCTGCAAAGAGGGATGATGATCACAAAGATTAACGGGAAGGTGATTACCGCTGCGAATGCGGAAGAATTAACCTCCGCGATCAAAGATCAGACAGTCATAGAACTTACGGTTGGAAACTGGAAAAACGGAGCCGTTGCCGATGAAAAAAATCTCACCATCTATTACGGATATTCTTCCGAACAGCCCGTAGAATCCAGGATATTTGAAAAGAATGGCAAAAAAACAGGCTATCTTTACATTTATGATTTTCCTGATGGGATGACTCCAAGCCTGAGCCAGAAATTTGCAGCTTTTAAAGCAGCAGGAGTGCAGGAGCTCATCATAGATCTCCGGTACAATTACGGAGGCTCGGTTTCTTCTGCGGCAGCTCTCTGTTCCATGATTCCTTCGGGGATTACATCATCTTCACCATTCATCATTTATAAAGGAAATAAAAACGGAGGAGAAGTGAAACGGACATTTTCTCAGCAGATCGCTTATGATCCGAATGCTGTTGATTTTAATACGCTTCGTGCCAATGCTTTGGGATTGAGTAAAGTATATGTTCTCACGTCACAAAGTACGGCATCCGCTTCGGAAATTGTAATTAACAATCTTAAACCTTATATACAGGTGGTTCAGGTAGGTGACTTAACGCTGGGGAAAGATATGGCCGGATTTGTTGTGGAAGATAAAAGAAAGCCGAAGAAAATTTCCTGGCAGCTTCATCCGGTGATCTATAAAGTTTTTAATGCCAATGGTCAGGGATCTTACAGCAACGGAATCCCTCCACAAATTACAGCAGGTGAATATACCACTTTACCTCTTTTACCGTTGGGAGATCAGGAAGAGACTTTAATTTCTTCAGCCCTGAACAATATTTATTCAAAATCAGCAGAAAAGAATGCTTCGGAAAGAAGTGTTAAAGTTTTATTTCAAAGCGATACCCCTTCTGCAGCCATTGGAAAGTGAACATTTTTTAACTTTTAATACATAAACCAATACCATGCAGGGAATAGAACCAAAATTTCACAGCAGCCTCACAGACCGTATGGAATATTACCGTACTCTGCTGAAAAAAACAGCATCTGATCCTGAGGCTCAGCCTTCCGAGATGATTTCAAAAATTTCAGAATTAAGAGAACTGTATGAAGATTATCTGACCCATAAAAAGCAACTGGAAAGGAGTATCAAAAATTACAGACAGTATCATAATGATTTACGTAAACAGCTTACTTTACACGTCCGGGAGCTAAGGCGAAAAACCAGACAGAAGTGATTTTTATTTTACCACAAAAGGGACAAAAGTTTTTAACATTTTAGTTATTTTTGAATTGAATGTTTGATGTATAGAAAGTTCACAAAAGTATTTTAAAAATCTAAGATTTTTATATTCACAATATTAGAAATCTGTTCAATCTGTTCAATCTGCGTGAGGCTTTTTTAAACCATGAAGATCAATGAAGAAGATAAGGAAAGTTAAGAGAAAATCCGATGGATTTTTTAAGTTATGCCGTACTACTTAAAGCGAAGCTTACCTTAATTATCCTTCAAAACTTAAAAAATCTTAATGGTTTATTATTTAACCACAAAAGTGACAAAAGTTTTTAACATTTTAGTTATTTTAAATTGAATGCTTGATGTATAGGAAGTTCACATAAGTATTTAAAAATCTAAGATTTTTATATTCACAATATTAGAAATCTGTTCAATCTGTTCGATCTGGGAAATCTGCGTGAGGCTTTTTTTAACCATTAAGATCAATGAAGAAGATAAGGAAAGTTAAGAGAAAATCCGATGGATTTTTTAAGTTATGCCGTACTACTTAAAGCGAAGCTTACCTTAATGATTCTTCAAAACTTAAAAATCTTAATGGTTTATTTTACCACAAAAGTGACAAAAGTTTTTTAACATTTTAGTTATTTTAAGTTGAATGATTTGAGAATAGAAAGTTCACATAAGGCTTTAAAAAATCTAATATTTTTTATTACAATGCTAAAATCTGCTGAATCCGTGAAATCTGTGGTCAATAAATGATTTGTTGCTCAGTTACAAAAGGTTATTTTTAACTTTTCAAACAGAGTATGAATGGTTTAAAAGACTTTACAACGGACATAGTCAGACTTTGTTAGATTCTTTACTATGAAATTCATACATTTATGCAGTTGACAGATAACGAGTGTATGGATCCTGAATGGTTTAATTTTTCTGATGATGTAAAGATATTCTGGCAGTTCTCCTGGCCGCAGTGGATCATATTCAGCTTTTTATCGAATATTTTTTTGTGTTTGTTTTCAATAGGCTTATATCAGTTTATTGAAAAAACATGCCGTAAAGAACAGTTGCAGGAACACAATCATCCTGTTACCCGATCTGATTTTTACCTCTGTCTTCTTACTGTTTTCTGTAACAGCTTAGTAATGCTGTTGGGAGCATTTCTGTGGAAAAATCATCTGATTATTCTCGATGCCGAACCATCTGCTGTTTCCGTTTTTCTGGAAACCATTGCTTTAATTCTTCTCATGGATTTTTTAATGTACTTTTTCCATTACGCTGCGCATCTGCCGTTGGTTTATAAAATACTTCACGGTAAGCATCATGAGCATGTAAGTACCAATTTTCTAAGCCTTTTTGTATTGCATCCTTTCGAAACTATCGGATTTGGATTGATGATTTTAGCTTTATTGATGAGCTATGATTTTTCTATACTTTCTATAAGCTTTTATTTGTTAATCAATCTTATCTGGGGAACCATAGGGCATCTGAACAGAGAATTTTTTCCTGCATCATTTGACCATTTTTTGGTAGGAACCACCAAGTTTCATAACCAGCACCATTTGGATGAAAACAGGAATTTTGGCTTTTATACGTCTATCTGGGATAGATTGTTTGGAACGTACAGACCATAGAAAATTAAATGATTTTGCTGCTCAATATCCTTTTTAACATGGATAAAATTAACTGTCCTTTTTATAATTTCTTTCTTTCTATTGGTTTGAAGAGGAATTATGAAGTAATTCCATCTTAATTATTTTTCCCGGTATATACGTCAAGTTTTGTCGTTATAGGGCATTAGCTTTGTCCTGTGATGATAGTACCACAGTGGTGTGATAAAATTCACATTAAATCTCATTAAGGAGACTTTAATAACCGTTAAAAAATGTTAAATTTGTCTCAAGATTAAAAAGCTAATATTAAAATAAAACACAAAAAGATGCAGAAATTCTACTTTATAATACATACACATTCCGTTATTCCTGAGCTATTTGTTAGAGATTTAAATTTTTAACCAAAACTTTCTAAATAGATTACTTTCAATATTTAATTTGTTAGAGAAGAAATTAGAACATATAATAGACGGTTGTGGAGTATCGGGATCAGATACTCGCAAGCACTTCAAAAAAACAGAATTGGTACCAAAAAATTAATCCAAGAAGAACATCTGTAATTATTAAATGAATGATAACAAGATGACTAAGGCTAAACTAATAAAAATAAAACACAATGAAAAAAATAATTATTCCTGTAGGAATATTGTTGATGGTAGAAACTTTAAATGCACAACAAAGTTTAAAAATTATTCCCAATGTTATTGCGCCCAATCTTGACGCATCGGCATTAGGTACTTTTGATAAACAAGCTGTGAATCTGTCCACCGGAACTCCAAATATAGAAATTCTGTTTCATACAATTCGTATAGGAGATTTAGAATTGCCTATTAAATTAAAATATGATGCTTCTGGAATAAAAGTTGGACAGATTGCTACTTCTGTAGGCTTAGGTTGGTGTATCAATAATATGGGAGTATTAACCCAAGAAGTTAGGGATAAAATTGATGGGCAGTCTAATAATATTATTCAGCAATATATAAATACAAATACAGTTGCCGGTAGGAATGATATTTTATATAATCACCAATATGTTACTCAACCCTACACAGGTGATGATTTAGAAACAGACAACTATAATATTAACTATTTTGGCAATACCATTCCTTTTTTCTACAATTATGTTGATAATACTTATATTTCTCAGCAGAAAGATGATACAAAGATTACCAGAGGGATTAATAAATGGACTGTTACCTTAAATGACGGAACAGAATTTAATTTTAACCAACAGTTTTCACAAAAGTCGGTATCTGCAACTACAATTAAAAAGTCTCCGCAGCAGACAAATCAGGCAGTAAGTTCTCCCAATGTAAATGATACATGGTACCTTACCGGAATAACGAATAGGGGACAGATAGGTTCTTTTACCTATGACAATTCTTCTAATATCTATATTTCAAAAGGAACTGAAAATTATGATGCTGTATCCGTTATAAGAAATACAGAGAGCTTTAAGTTAATAAAAGAAATTGTTACGCCTTTTGAAAAGGTAGTTTTTGAATATAGCCCCGAAAGAGAGGATTTGATAAGCAATAATGGAAAAGCTGATCTGTTGAAGTTTATAAAAATCTATGATAATTATGGAAAGCTCATTAAACAGTTTCAGTTGTATTATGATTACTATAACGAAACAGAAGCATTACCCAATTATGCATCAGCGGTAGCTAATAACGGCTATAAAAATAAAAGATTGCGACTAAAGGAAGTTAAAAGACTTAAGATCTTAGATGGGAGTTATGAAAATTATTATGCCTTTAGTTATAATTCAGACACTTTGCCTAACCGCTTTTCTGCATCACAGGATCTTTGGGGGTATTATAATGGTGAGAATAATGGTGATTATATGTTTTCTAATACAGAGGTAAAAAATATCAGTATAGCCCCAAGTTATAGTAGTAACGGATTATTAAATAAAATAACTTATCCTACAGGTGGTTTTACAGAATATATTTATGAGAATAATGAATCTGCTAGACCGGATAACTATGATCTAATGATTCCTGAAGCTATGGAGGCAGTTAGTAAATCCATCCGCCTCAATAGATTACCCATATTTTATAAAGGAAATGGAAAATATGAAATTCCCTTTACAGTAGATGCTCCTATACTCAATAATTTATTCAACTATCAAATAAACATTTCCAATTGCCCTGGTACAGCATACTCTACAACCTGTGATTATAAAATTATGATTGATGGCTCCTGGATTAATCCTGGAACAGGAACAGCTACTGGTAATATTTTAACTGTAGGTAGCCATAATCTTACTGCTCAGGCCAATAACCATACTGAAGACCCTGATAATTATGATGTACCTTATTTCTTTTCAGCAGGAATACAATGGAAAGAAAAGAAGCCTGATATTGGAGGAATGCCTGCTCCTATATTAGTGGGTGGGCAGAGAGTTAAGAAAGTGATTCATAATGATGCAGGCAATAAATACATTGAGGAATTTGTTTATGCCTATGAAAATGGGATAACTTCAGGAAGTATACTTACTCTTCCTTATATAGGATCTGTAGGTACTTACGGGCCAATCTATTCGCAAGGCTCAAATCCTTTATTTAAACTAAAAGGACAAAATTTGGTATATCGAAGGGTTGAAAAGACACAGAAAGATGTCAATGGTTTTCCCAATGGGAAAACAGTTCATTATTTTAGTAAAGCTTTTACTAATAATAACTTTAATAGATTACCATTTCCTCCACCTGATGATATAAGCCATACTTATGGACATCTTAATAAAGAAGAATTCTTTGAATTCAAAAATGGAATATTTAATAAAATTGAAGAAAATAATTACTTCTACACTTACCCAGAAAAATGTATAGCAGATAATTCTCCTGTTAATTGTAAAACAATATTAAAAGGTTTATCCTACAGTGATGTGGTGAATATAACCAACACAGGTGCTACCATAAATACAAATTTTGATTGGGGGATTTATACTTTGGAAGCCTCACCTTTTAAGCTTCTTTCAAAAGTATCTACGAAATATTATAATAACATTTCTATCTCAACCCGGGAAGAAATGGATTACAACTCATCTAATCATAATAACCTTACTTCAAATATTGCGACATTTCCTGACCAATCTATTAAGGAAAGCACCTATAAATATGCCCACGAAAAAGGTAACCAGCTCATGATAGATAAGAATATGATAGGTATTCCGTTGGAAACATCCACAACACAAACCAATGGAAGTGTTACCAAAATGTTGTCAAAAACCGAAACGATTTATCCTAAAACGGCTGCAGAAATAACCAATAATAATTTTTCTTTGGTTCTTCCAAAATCAGCCCTTTCCTATGATCTTCAAAACCCGACTGTTGCTACAACCGAAGTCACTTACGATGTTTATGACAGTAAAGGAAACCTCCAGCAGTACACCGGAAAAAACAGAGTTTCCACCACCATTATCTGGGGCTATAACCAAACCCAGCCCATTGCCAAGATAGAAGGAGCCAAACTGTCAGACATTTCGCAGTCATTGATTGACGCAATAGTTACCGTGTCTGTTAATGATGCCCAGCAAGGTACTAATGCTTCAGAGCAAAGTCTGATTGACGCTTTAAACACCTTCAGAAACAATACAGCATTATCTTCCTATCAGATTAGTACGTATACTTACGATCCGTTAATTGGTGTAAAAAGCATCACTCCACCTTCAGGCATCAGAGAAGTTTATATATATGATACCGCCAACAGACTTGAAAAAGTAGTTGATGTTAACGGTAAAATCATTAAAGAATACAAATACAACTACAAAAACTAAACACAGACATGAAAAAAATACTCATTCCCGTAGGGATGCTTCTCACGGCCCATTCCGTGCAGGCCCAGCTTACCCAGGGAGAAAACTATATCCAGACCAAAACCTATCTTGATTATAACGGTGCCCAGCCTTCAAAAACATTGGAAACCGTTCAGTATTTTGATGGATTGGGCAGGCCCAAGCAGATCATCAATGTCAAATCCTCCCCATTGGGAAGAGATGTTGTAACCCATATTGAATACGATGCATTCGGAAGACAGGTTTTAGACTTCCTTCCCGTTCCCCAGTCCGGAACTTTGAATGGAGCTATCGTCCCTTCTTCACTCGCCAATGCCACACAGCCCGATATTTACGGATCAGAAAAAATCTATGCAGAAAAAGTGTTGGAAAACTCACCCCTTGACAGAATTCTTGAGCAGAAAAACGTCGGGACCGCATGGAATACCAAACCCGTAAAATTTGCCTATGATGCCGTTACCGTAGCCGACAGAGTAAAAAAATTCACCACTGTGACCACCTGGGAAAACGGAGCCACTAAATCTGAATTGAAAGAAGAATGGCTCTATACCGACGGGCAGCTCTACAAAAACTCCGTTAAAGATGAAGACGGCAATGAAACCATCGAATTCAAAAACGGGCAGGGGCAGATCGTATTGGTAAGAAAAGTCATCAATGTCGATGAATATGCAGATACCAACTATGTCTACAACGAATACAACCAGCTTGCCTTTGTCATTCCCCCTTTAGCCAGCATCCGCGGAGATATTGCCGCCAACACCACCAAACATGACGAACTCTGCTACCAGTACCGCTATGACGGAAAAGGCCGGTTGGTAGAAAAGAAACTTCCCGGTAAAGGCTGGGAATTCATGGTGTATGATAAAGCTGACAGGCTGCTTCTTACTCAGGACGCTGTGATGGCCTCCCAAAACAAATGGCTGATGACTAAATACGATATGCTCGGCAGAATTGCCTACACCGGAATCGCCAACAATAACAGCAGCAGAAGTGTTTTACAGAATCAGATTGCAGATTTGGTTATTTATGATGCCCGTCATTCCAGCGGTTTCTTTAGGAATGGAATCACCGTTTATTATACCAGTGTATATTTAAATGTTGATACCCTTTTGTCTGTTAACTACTACGACTCCTATCCTCAAGGGTATGATTTCAATCCCCCGTTTCCAACCACTATTCAGGGAGAGCCTGTCCTTACCGAAACTCCCTCTTCAGACGGCAGAAGCACCAAAGGCCTCCCCGTGATGAGCCTGGTGAAGA
>NZ_LFND01000003.1 GCF_001045465.1 Chryseobacterium angstadtii | reverse complement strand
AAGTTTACCATCAACGATTTGGGGAACAATCAATACGAGGCTGTTTTAAATGCAACCATGGAAAGCGGCTGGCATATTTATTCCAAAGATCTTCCGGAAGATACAGGAATTCCTACGGAGTATAAAGTTTCCGGAAAAAACATTGAGCTGATAGGAAAATTTACCGAAGTTGGTAAAAAGCATGAAGAGTTTTCAGAAGCTTTTGGGGGAAAGATTGTTTTTTATTCCAATTCTGCGGGTTTTAAACAGAAATTCAAACTCAAAGATCCGACCAAACCGGGAGATGTCACCTCTGAAATTACCTATCAGACCTGTGATGACAGAGTCTGTCTGGCACCTAATACGTTAGAATTCAATCAGAAAGTAACTCCAAAAGGGACTCCTGAAGTAGCAGCAGTAGAAGAAAAAACGGAAACGGCGAAAGATTCAGCTAAAACAGTAGAAACAGTTGTCGCCAATCCTGTAAAAGATCAGGTAACGGTGACTGAAACGTCTAAACTGGATCCTAAGCAACTGAAAATTGAGACTATTGACTTTCAAAAACCTTTAACGGATTGCGGAACAGCATCTGCCAAGATTGATGAAAATTACTGGACGTATCTGTTCCTGGGATTCATAGGAGGGTTGATTGCTTTGCTTACGCCATGCGTTTTTCCAATGATTCCGCTGACGGTTTCTTTCTTTACAAAAGGGAGCAGCAATAAGGCAAAAGGAAAAAGAGACGCCTTGATCTACGGATTTTTCATTCTTCTGATCTTTGTTCTGCTAAGTGTACCTTTCCATTTGATTGATGGTATTGCAGGAAATATTTTCAATGAAATTTCTACAAGTGTATGGCTGAATATTGCCTTCTTTATTTTTTTTTTTCAGAAGCTTTTGGGGGAAAGATTGTTTTTTATTCCAATTCTGCGGGTTTTAAACAGAAATTCAAACTCAAAGATCCGACCAAGCTGGGAGATGTCACATCTGAAATTACCTACCAGACCTGTGATGACAGAGTCTGCCTGGCTCCCAATACGTTAGAATTCAATCAGAAAGTAACTCCAAAAGGGACTCCTGAAGTAGCAGCAGAAGAAGAAAAAACGGAAACTGCGAAAGATTCAGCTAAAACAGTAGAAACGGTTGTTGCCAATCCTGTAAAAGATCAGGTAACGGTGACTGAAACATCTAAACTGGATCCTAAGCAACTGAAAATAGAGACTATTGATTTCCAGAAGCCTTTAACGGATTGTGGAACTGCATCTGCCAAGATTGATGAAAATTACTGGACGTATCTGTTCCTGGGATTCATAGGAGGATTGATTGCTTTGCTTACGCCATGCGTTTTTCCAATGATTCCGCTTACGGTTTCTTTCTTTGCCAAAGGGAGCAGCAATAAGGCAAAAGGAAAAAGAGACGCCTTGATCTACGGATTTTTCATTCTTCTGATCTTTGTTCTGCTAAGTGTACCTTTCCATTTGATTGATGGTATTGCAGGAAATATTTTCAATGAAATTTCTACAAGTGTATGGCTGAATATTGCCTTCTTTATTATATTCATTTTCTTTGCCGGAAGTTTCTTCGGGTATTATGATATCACGTTGCCAAGCTCCATTGCGAATAAATCTTCAAAAGCAGAAGAAGCGGGAGGTCTTGTCGGTATTTTCTTCATGGCATTAACGCTGGTCATTGTATCTTTCTCATGTACAGGACCTATCCTGGGAGGATTGTTAGGAAGTGCAGTGACGGGATCATCCAATGTTCCTATGCTGCTTACTTTTGCACTGGCAGGATTCGGGCTGGCCTGGGCCATTGTTTTCGGATTACTGGCTTTATTCCCACAAGCATTAAAGAGTCTTCCAAAGTCCGGAGGATGGATGAATACGGTGAAAGTGGTTCTTGGTTTCATAGAATTGGCTTTAGCCTTAAAGTTTTTATCTAAAGCGGATTTGGTTTCTAAAACATTTTTCCTGAAAAGAGAGCTTTTCATAGCTATCTGGATCATCATCACATTAGGACTGGTGTTATATTTATTCGGCATCATCAGATTTCCGCACGACGATAAAAAGCCTAAAATTTCCATTACCCGAAAAATATTAGGAGTATTAGGAATTGGATTTGTGATTTATCTGATACAGGGATTGGTTCCGAGTGAGCGTCCAAAATTACAGCTGTTAAGCGGAATTTTGCCTCCATTAAATGTAAGTTATCTGCATAATGAAAAAGACGGAATTCTCGGCATGCATCCTGAGCACGATTTCTTTAAAGCGATTGAATTGGCCAAAAAAGAAAACAAACCTATTCTGATAGACTTCACGGGCTACGGTTGTGAAAACTGCCGGAAAATGGAGGAATTCGTATGGAGTGAGCCGGATATCTTACCGATCCTTCAAAATGATGTAGTACTCGCTTCTTTATATGTAGATGATAAAGAAGAGCTTCCTGAAGATCAGAAAACGAAAATAGATCTTGGTGACGGGCAGATTAAAAAAATTAAGACAGTGGGAGACCGGTGGAGTCTTTTCCAACAAGTGAATTTCAACAACAATTCGCAACCTCTTTATGTTCTGATCACACCGGACGGAAAAGTTATTAATACGCCCGTATCAGGTTATATGTCCAAAGAGGCTTTTAAAGAATTCCTTAGATGTGGAGTCAATTATTATAAAAAAGTAAAATTTTAAACAAAAAGTTATGAAAAAATTAATCATTTTATCGTTAATCATTTTCGGAGCCTGTATGCACGCTCAGGGAATTAAATTTGAAGAGAGTAATCTTAGTACAGCTATGGCAAAGGCTGAGAAAGAAAATAAACTTGTATTTATAGATGCATACACATCCTGGTGTGGACCTTGCAAGCTTATGGCAAAAAATATTTTTCCGTTACCTGTTGTTGGAAATTATTTTAATGATCATTTTATTAGTGTGAAAATAGATATGGAGAAAGGAGAGGGAATTGAAGTGGCCAAAAAATATAAAGTAAGTTCTTATCCTACCTATTTATTTCTCAATAGTAAGGGAGAGGAAGTACATCGGGGCTTAGGTTCGTATTCTAATGTAGATGAATTTATCCAGGTTGCAAAAGATGCCCAGGATCCTAATAGAAACCTCTCAGTTCTCAAACGGAAATTTGAAGAAGGAGAAAAGGATCCTGCTTTTTTGAAAAATCTGATCAATTTAACCGTTAGATTCGATGCTGACTTTGCTGTTAAGGTTTTTGAAAGATATTCATTAAGTTCTAAAGGTCAAATGGACAAAGAAGATATCATGTTATTAACATCAAATATCAGAAGTACAGCATCTCCTCTGTATCCATTTTTCAAGGAAAAAAAGTCAATTATCATAAAGACGATTTCAGAAGAAGAATACAATACTATAGATAGAAATATTAAATTGAGCACTCTTTTGAATAATTTTAAGCAACATCCTGATAAATTTAGTGATACCAATTTCTTAGCTGAAGCCCGAAAATTTCTAAATAAAGAAGAAGCGGAGAGAGAATTATCAAAGTATAAAGCTTCCCAGGCTTTGTCTAAAAAAGATATTGCTACTTATGAAAAATTAACACTTGAATTGTATAAAGAATATTCTACAGCCAGTCCTGAAGAGCTTAACTCGGTAGCCTGGGCATTTTTTGAGAATGTAAATACCAAATCCTCGTTGGAAAAAGCTATTATGTGGGCTCAGGAGTCTGTAAAAAAGAATAAAAGTTATTACAATACCGATACTTTGGCCAATTTGTATAAAAAGGTTGGAGACAATGTTCAGGCTAAAAAATGGGAAGAAGAAGCCAATGCCCTTAAAGTATCCGGGAATTATTAGAAAATAATGAGGCTTATTTATTCAAAATAAGAACATTAGAGCAGTCCGTAATCATGGTTGGAAATTCTTCCGGCCATGATTTTTTTTTCATACTGTTTCATTGGTCCTCATGACAAAATAACATTTTTTTTAGATGTTTTTGAAATTAAAAAATCACTTTATTGATTAAAAATAATACACAATCGGAGAGTGTTTCAGTAGCTTTTACGGGTTTGTATGTTTATAAAAAGAAAAATTGAATAACAAAAACGGGCCAGCTGACCCGTTTTTTTATTATAAGAAAATATGAATATTAAACCAAAACTGAAAAAATACTATCTAGACTCGGATTTTTTAAGATTTCCTGCGGCCTGATACTTTTTTGTCCAGTTTTTGAATATCCTGCTTCAACTCTCTGAACATTTCTTTAAAATTGTAGTTTTCATAGTCGCCTGGCTCAAAATCTTCCGGGAAAATGCCCGAAGCATACTGCCAGATCTCCACAACCTCTTCAAACGGGATGTCATAAGGCTCATAAAAAGAATTGTCTGCACTTACACAAATACTGTTTCCTTTGATTTCCTTGAAACGCTTATACGTGATTCCATCATTTAAGGTAATGAAAACATAGGTTTTGCCGGGTTTCAGTTCAGGAATTCCTTCCACATATTTTCCTACAATATAAGAGCCGTTTCTAAATGGAGGCATAGAGTCTCCGTCTGCCGGAAAAGCTCTATATTTGCCGTTTGTAAGAAAGGGTAGGGCTATTCTCTGAAGACTTTCGATGTATCCCACATCACTGTAACCTTCCAGATAACCCATAGAAGCTTTCTGTGGAATAATTTCAATGGTATCATTTCCCTGATGATCCACTGCCACCGGAAGAACAATTCTGTTGTCAGGAAGCTTCAGCATTTCTTCCATAGGGTATTTACGGATGTCTACAGAGACCAGAAGATCTATACTGACGTGAAAATATTTGGACATTTTTACAAGAAGCTCAATAGGCGGTTCGGATATTCCGTTCTCATATTTGGAATATCTTACACGTGAAATAGTAAGTTCATTGGCTACAGATTGTTGAGAAAGGTTTCTTTTTCCTCTCAGGAAACGAATATTGTTTGAAAAAATTGACATTGATACAAAATATATCAACAAATGTACAAAATTTGGTTCAAAACAGACTGTATTTTCTGTAAATAAACTGCGCTTATCTGCGATTAATACTGGGAATTAAGGGGTTCCTCAATTAATATCTTGAAATTGGAGCATGTCCATTACGGGTTGCTTGTTCCAATAAACTAAATAAGAATCAGTACGCGCTGATTCTTATTTAGTTTGTTAAGAGTAATCATTGATGAATAGAACTTTTTAACTTGTCCACATAGCTCTTATGACATTGAGAGGATCATCTTATTACTTTTTTATAAATTTTAAAGTGTTGCTTGTTCCGTCAACATGCTTAACCGTAATAAAATATACTCCAGGTTTTAAATATTCAACAGAAATCTGGTTATCAGAGATTTTTTCTGTTCTGATTATTTTACCGGAAACATCATGAATGGTAGCGTCTGCTATTTTTTCTTTGGAATCAATGCTTAATGTTTTGCTTACCGGATTAGGAAATATTTTGATTTGCGGAGCTTTTAATTTTGTTTCTGAAGTTGAGAGAGTTCCTGCATTTACAGTTACATTGTCCACATTTATAGCATATCCATAGTTTGCGACCCCTTCAATGGCTATCTGATAAGTGGCTGAGGGGGATGGCAGCGGAAGGATACCTGAGCTGGTCCAGTCGGCTACGCTGGTATTATAATTTGATATTAATGTCCAGGCTCCGGAAGTTGAAGTTCTGTAGTATACATTGATTTCATTTTGGTCGCTATCCCAAGCTTCATTTCGGAAATAAAATTCTAACGAAGGACTGGTTGCTGAAGATAAATTTAAAACAGGACTTACATACTTTGTGGTTGCCCCATTGAAGGCTGTAACGTCAAACTGAGCCATATAGCTCCCAGCGTAGGGGCCTGAGCTGGTGTAATAACCCGGATTCGCTGTCTGTACAATTGACCACTCTTTGTTTCCTGACTCATAGATTTTGGTCCAGGATGTCGCAGTTGGAGAATCTGTTTCAAATGTTTCTGTCCAAGGAAAACTTGTAACTTGAGCATTGATCAGTGTTGTGGTAAATAATAACGAGTAGAATAATTTTTTCATAATAATTTGTATTGATTTGTTGTTAATTTAGTAAATTTTAATGACGTATTGTCATTTTTACTAATGTGTTTTTATTTAAAATTATTATTTTTACAATCATCCGGTTCGGTATCTTCCAAAAAAATCTCTGAAGTATACACTCAAATTTACATTGCCTTGAAGATCAGTACTAAAATTAAAATACTTTGATTTTTTACAAGGATTCAATGCTTTTTTTTGAGTTGGAAAATTACGTTGTGATTTCTATCCAGTTTCCTTCGGGGTCTTCTATAACGCTTTCGTAGTAGCCGTCTCCTGTAACTCTGCATTCGCTGATGACTTTGTAACCTTCCTTGCGTAAATTAGCGGTCAGTCTATCAACCGTTTCTCTGTTTCCTACTGAAAAAGCAACATGAGCATATCCGGTTAACATTCCCCGTACACTTTTATTTTCAGCAATATCCGGTCTTTTCATCAGCTCAATTCTGGGCGATGAAGAGTCCTGGAAGCTGAGGAAATAGGATTCGTATTTCTTTGTTGGATTGATATATTTCTCATTGCTGCTCATTCCGAAGTAGGTCATATAAAATGTTTTCATCAGTTCTAAATCCTGACACCATATCGCATAATGCTCGATTCTTATTTTCATTGCTTATTTAACTTAAAAATTATTTTGCAAAAATATACAAATTTGCATAAATTTGCAAAATAAAAAATAATTAGATTATGATTGACGAAAAAATTGTCAAAGCAAAAAGAGCGACCCAGTTTATATTTTTAGTCTGCGGACTCGGAATAGCAAGCTGGGCTCCTATGGTTCCTTTAGCAAAAGACAGATTAGGTTTGAATGAAGCCGATTTAGGTTTATTGCTGCTTCTCTTAGGATGCGGAGCATTAGTGATGATGCCTTTGACAGGGATTCTGATCAGCAGGCTGGGAACCAGGAAAATTATTGCGGGAAGCGTGTTATCAGCAGCTTTATTGCTGCCATGTCTGTTGATTATCCCGAATATTTACATAATGGGATTGGTGCTTTTTGCGTTTGGATGCAGTATCGGAAGTGTAGATGTAGCGATGAATGCCCATGGAGTACAGGTACAGAACAGTTATGGTAAACCTATTATGTCTTCACTGCACGGGCTTTTCAGTGTGGGAGGGCTGTTCGGATCTCTGGGATTGGGTTTCTTAATCAAAATGGGGCTTAATCCTATTCACGCCGCCATTACCATTTCTGTTCTGCTTATTCTGCTTTTAGTTCTTCAGTTTAAGCATCTTTTTGATTATAAAACGGAAAAAGCTATTATCCTTCAATTTTCACATGTAGATGAAGCGGAAGCTGTTTCCAGTCGTTTTCAGTGGTTGAACTCAAGTGTTTTGATTTTAGGGTTAATGTGTTTTATTGTTTTTCTCTCAGAAGGAGCCATGCTGGACTGGAGTGCTATTTTTTTGAGAGATTATAAAGATGTTGAGCCGGAATTTTCCGGAATAGGATACGCTGCTTTTTCTGTCGCGATGGCGGTCATGAGATTGACGGGTGATGCTATTGTAAGTAAAATAAGCAGTAAAACAGTTGTGATAGGAGGGAGCATTTTAGCAGCAATAGGAATGCTTTTTATCACGCTCAGCCCATGGATTGCTTTATCTCTTACAGGTTTTTTACTTTTGGGCGTGGGTGCAGCTAATATAGTTCCTGTTTTTTTCAGTGAAGGAGGGAAAATCCCGGGATTATCTCCAACGGTAACCATTCCGGTGATTACAACTATGGGCTATGCCGGTCAGTTGGCGGGTCCCGCATTGTTGGGTTTTATTGCTCATCATTTTTCTTTGACAATCGCATTTGAAGCCATAGCTTTGCTGTTTATAGCGGTTGCCTTTATTTATCAACTCAGGAAATCATCAATTTATGCTAAAAGAAGAACGTTTCGAAATCATCCTTAATCAGTTAAAGGAAAAAAATAAGGTAAAATTTGAAGATTTGGCCGTATTGCTTCACGTGTCGGAAGATACTGTAAGGAGAGATATTGATATTCTGCATCGGAACGGATTATTGTCCAAAGCCCGTGGTGGAGCCATATTAAGAGAAAAAGATCCGCTTTCTTTTTATGACAGACAGTCTTTTCTGACGAAAGAAAAAGATATTGTTGCTTTAAAAACGCAACAATTTATTAAAGACGATATGACTGTTTTTATGGATGGCGGAACTACCGTTTGTGCAGTGGCGAGCTATATGCCTTTGGACATAAAACTGAGAATTATCAGCAATAATTACTCGTTACCACCTATAATCGGTCAATTTAAAAATATTGAGCTTATCATGCTCGGAGGTTTGTATGACCATGAGTTGGCCGTCACAACGGGCGTTACAACCTGTAATGAAGCGTCTCAATACATTGCAGATCTTTTCATTATGGGAACCTGTGCGGTTGATGCAGATTTTGGAGTTTCGGCAACATCAATTCCGGATGGAGAAACCAAGAAAGCAATGGCTAAATCTTCAAAAAAAATAATTGCTCTGGCCAATCAGAATAAACTAAGACGGACAGAAACTTTTAAAATCTGTGACATAGATGCTGTTGATTATCTGGTTACAGATCTGGACTCCAATGATGCGGAGTTGGAATCCTTCAGAAATACAAATATTCAGATTATTTAGTTTTAGACTATGAAAAGAGTTGTTTGAGAGCAGATTATGTCCTATTCTCTTTGCGGAAAATAAATCCTATAATTTATATTATGTTAAATTGTGGATTTCGATTATTTCTGAATGAGATGTTTCTCAACTACAAAAGTATTTGGTCTTATAGAATAAATAAACACTCCCGGAGCTATTTTCCGGGAGTGTTTATGAATGTTAACGGTGAAATCCATCAGAAATTTTAATCTTTTGGGTTTCATTCTTCCTGTTTTTACTGATTGTAATTATAGGTATAGGTTATATGATCATAAAGAACACCATCTTTGTTGTAATATTTTGAAACTATTTTTTCTGGAAAATTATTTTTATTATAGGTTATTGTAAAATTGGCAGTAAGCCCTAGATCCGCAGGTTGTTTGTGCTGAAAGAGTTTGTAACTGGTCATATTATTTTTACCGGTCATAAATTCATCATAAGATTCTAAAATATAAGGCATAATCTTATCGTAGCCTAGAATATTCAGGTATGGATTATTGTTCTTATCATAAGTGTAGGATTTTAAAACTTCCAATTCTACAGATTTACCTTCATGAGAGGAATTTTTCTTTAAAATCATATTCCCTTTATTCATTGTATACACCGTTGATAATTGATGCGGTTTTTGATCTTCATAGTTGTCATAAAGCTCAAATTCAGTGCACACAATTGTAGAAGGTGTTGGATAGGTAAATGTTTGCTCTTCCGTGTAATGTCCATAATTTTCACGGGTCCCGTCTACTCTTATTCCCTTCAATGTTCCATTTTTATGGTAGGTAAAGTCTGCAGTTTTAATTAATTCATCATTTTCATACTCTTTAATCTGTGTAATCACATTACCTGTATACTGGTATAGTGATTTCAATTCCCCGTCTGTAGTTTCAATTAATTTATTTCCGTTATATTTAAATGTTACTGAATTTCCGGAACTTATATTGGTTATCTGAGTTACCAAAACAGGGATTCCTTTCATTCCCGCCTGAGCATTACAATTTAAATGCAAGCCAAACAAAGCAGCTGTTAAAAGTTTAAAAGCGATATTTTTTCGTTTACAGGTAATCATTATTATATATTAAGTTCTTTATTACAGCTCATATTTTGTAAATTTATGAAACTTTGATTAATGATTAATCTTCCGGCTTTAAATTGTAAAACCGGAAGACAAAATATTATAAAAGTAAAAATTAATTACGCGTATAGCTGATATGAAGAAATGATTTTCCCTGTCTCCAGGAAGATCCACCCGAATTGGCTGTAATAGAAATTTGATCTCCCACATTTAATATTCCCGCAAATGTGCTTGAACTGTTAATCGTAAACACGGTTCCGGCCTGTGTAACCTGTGTGCCGCCTCCAAAGGTGTTTCCTGCTGCTTTAATGGCTACAAATCCATTAGAGTCAGCTCCGTTGCTCATATTAGTCATTTGGACTCCTGCTATTATCTGATATATTCCTTTTTTGTTTACCGTAAAAATGGTATTATTGGCACTCCAGGTTCCTATATCGCTTGTGGGGAGTATGTTAACTTCCGGGAAATCAAGAACTTTAATTGTTCCCGCAGCAACTGTGGTTCCGCTTACTGTACTCCTTTGCCCATTGAATGCCTGTATGGCAATTGGGGCATCTGTAATAATTTTTCTCCATCTTTCCTGTAAGGAATCATAGAAATAAATCCCCTGCTCATCTACAAGAATTGTTTTTGGAGAAGCTGTGGTAACGGCTTGTGTAACATACACGATGGCACCGTTTTGATTTTTTGTATAAGTATCGTCTTTAGCCTTCAGCTCATCCCCTGTTAAACGTGGGGGCAGTATCCCATCGGCTTTTGTCATATCATCCACTTTATTGACATCTAAACTGGCTTGTGGATTGGCAGTATATATTCCAACCTGAGAATTGAAGGAAGCTAGAAAGAATAATGATAATAATGTAATAATTTTTTTCATAAAACTGTTTTTTGATTGAATTGTGTATCGAAATATGTATGTTTTTTTGAAATGATTTTTTTACTTTACTGGAACAGCAAATTATAATATGTTCAGGCTCAGATAGCATGTCCGAAAACGGCTACTTAAAACCTGAAAAATAATACACTGTTGCATGGATTCATACATCCTTGCCGCCAGTTGAACGCAATATAAATGGTGGAATAATGGTATTGCCCTACTCTATTTGTTTTGAATGAGTAAGGAGGTGAGAATTTCGAAAATAATTAATTTCATTCATTTGATTTAAAGTTATTTCTTGTGTTTTTTTGTGTTTTATTTTTAGAGAATTCATTTAAATATGATGCTGTGAAGACAGTCTGAAGAAATCATGTTTAAAATGTAGGCTCTATATTATTTGAAATGTTTTTTTCAAATAATCTGTAACCAAAAATATTTACAAAGAACTAAGAAACAATACATTCTTATATTAATTAGTATTAATCGTATGGCTTTTTTAAAAAATATTACATTAATTCACAGAGCTTTATATAGTTGATTATCAATGAAATAATTTTTGTATTTCATTAATTGTACTGTTAGAATCTGGAAGCTGAAAAAAGAGATTTCTATATGCTATTATGCATCATACAAAAAACCGCCTTATCATGATAATAAGACGGCTTTATTAGAAAAATTAAATGTAGCCTATTGTTTTATAAATGTATTTTTATATTGTCTTTCTGATGTTTCTATAGTGATAAAATAAACTCCTTTTGGCAGAGCAGATACATTAATACTTTCAAGACCATCCATTTTTAAAGCTTCCGGATGAACAATTTGCCCGGATGTACTATAAATCGATATCTTTTTAATGCTTTGTCTTTGGAGATTTTTAATTTTAAGATAATCGTTTACCGGATTAGGATATATTTCAAATGAACTGTTATCCTTTATAAGATCGTTTACTCCTAAATTATTGGTAACATTCAGATCAAAATCATAAACACTGGTATAATTAAATTGATTAGTGTTTACACAGGAGCCTGCATCAAAAGTGTTGGAATAGTTATAAAAATTGGCTGGGTTTCCTATCCTCACCAATCTTAGTCTGTGATTTCCGGCTGTGGTTGTGTTAGGAATGGTAATACTTTTTGTAATGACTGATATGGGTTGTCCGAAAACCGGAAGCGCGGCATTGATTGTATTATTATTTTTCATCACAAGCTCATCGGCGTCAAATACATTATTATTATTAAAATCAATAAAAATACCAAAGTACAGTGGCTCACCATCATTTGGAGCGAAAGGCCTAAGATCTATTGTAAATGTAGAGCCAGCTGCTACAGAAGGAAATACCACATTATTGTAATATTTGTAAGTATTGGTGCTAGCCCAGGTTCCTGCATTCCCAAAACTATGAGTTGTTCCGGAAATATTAATATAATCCCACATATTATAATTGTTCATAGATTGTGCTGTACAGTATGGAGCCGGATTAGTAATTTGAGCAGTAGCGAATAAGCTTAGTCCTGTAACGAATAAAAAAGAATAGATTTTCTTCATAAAGAATTTTTTTAATATTAATATTTTTGTTAACCAAAAGTATTTACAAAGAACGAAGAGACAATATATCCTTATATTAATTAGTATTAATTGTATTGTCTTTTTTTAAATATTACATTAAATTATAGAGTGTTATATGGCTGATTATCAATGAAATAATTTTTGCATTTCATTAATTGTACAGTTAGAGTCTGGACGCTGAAAAAAGAGACTTCTATATGCTATTATGCATCATGCAAAAAACCGCCTTATCATTATAATAAGGCGGCTTTATTAGAAAAATTAAAACATTGCTCTTTTCTTAATTGTTCTTAGAAATATCTTGATAGCTTTTTGATTTTTTTAATCCTGTGATCAAGAAGAAAAATAATCCCCCTATTCTACTCCTTCTGGCTCAGAATTTTGACCGCTTGCCGTAATTTTCCCTTTTACGGTTAATACTCCGGGACTTCCACCCTGTTCTACAATATATGATGTTACATTATCGCCATATGTAGCAATATTTCCTTTAACCGTAATGCTTCTTGCCTCTCCACCATTTTTTATACTCAAAGCATATGCAGGCAAATCCAAATAGATACCTTTTACCAATGAAGCACCAACAGAACCGTGTGTAGCTAAATCTCCGTTTATGGTAAGTGTTCCTATGGGCTTGCTTATTTGTATACCCACAGAGCCGTCGCCGAAAGTTTCTATAGATTGAAATGAAATATGCTCTACCGTCCCGTCATACTGATTGTACCCTCTTGCTCCAAGACCATATGTCTGTAGAGGTGCATTAACGGTAAAGTTTTTTACAATACCAAAATTGACAAACCCTATCCCGCTGGGGCCATAAGAAATAACTGCTGCATTACTTGTCCAATTGTCAACACTTCCCCAAACGTCTAAAACCATATCGTTGACACCATAAGTAATTACTTCGCCGTCTGTAATTACTTCATTGGCATGTGCACCATAGAGCACAAATACACCCGCTGTGATATAATCGGCTACGCCCAAAGGTATTTTGCCATTGGAATAAACCGCTTTTGTATGAAGTTTTGAAATTTCTGTTCTACCGCCTTTGTCTCCAAATCCTGAAATAAAAACACCAGACCCAGAAACGGGAGCATTCTTTCTGCCAATACTTAAATGGCTCACTGCAACTGAAATAAGGCTGTCTGTATTGGGATTAATATTGTAAATCGTCAAAGCACCCTGTAATACATTGACTCCATATTTTTGAGGCTGTTCTAAATAGTGGCGGGCATCTGCCGAATGAATGTCCAAATTATTAATAACAATGTTTGCTTTCTCAACACCCACTCTTGTAATAATAGAAACCTGCCCTTTTACGAGTAAATTTTCAAAGGTAAAAGTCCCGAGGTCCTGCTTTATCATCGTATTAAAAATGGCTTTATGGTTGACAGGTACATCAATATTGAGGTTTTTGACTGTATTGTTTGCGCTCACACCAATTCCATCAGAATGTTGAAAAGACAGCAAAGGAAGCTCACCGTTTTCTTGTGGTTTTCCATTTAGATTGACTCCTTCGGGTAATAAAAGACTGTAATTGCATAGGATGCTTCTGCTAAGGATAATATTCTTCTGCCCACCCTGAATAGCAGAAACAAGATCATTGAAAGTATTAATCGACATAATGTTTTTCGGTTTTATAACAAATTTAGAAAAAAACAGATATACGGTTAAGGAAATTAATATTGTGTGGCTAAGGTGTTAGTAATGAATACTCTGTCTTAGTTTCTTCAGCAGGCAAAAATTAATAAAACAATCTTGCAGTTCCATTGTAGGTTTCAATGGCTTCCACCTTCCTGCTTCAAACAGCAGTCTCTATTTCAAAGCCCAATTTAAATCCTATAAATCTTTGCTGTATAAAGGAAAGAATAATGTTTTTTTCCGAAATTTGAAATATCATCTGGATAAAACACGGCAATAAATGTAAAATAAATTATGGGGCACATTATCACATACGCTTTTAAACCCATTGAAAATCCTAAACAGAACCTTCATGTCATATCTGTTTTTGAACGAATGGAGAAAGGAAAAGATTCTGTCCTGGTACCACACCGTACGGATTTTTACATTATCCTGGTCGTTACCAAAGGAAGATCTTCCCATATGATAGATTTCAACGAAGTAACAATAGCAGAAGGAGATGTTTTATTTATCATTCCGGGGCAGGTGCATGCTTTTCGGAAGGGGATAGATTATGACGGATGGCTTATCGCTTTTTCAAAAGATTTTTTTTACCAGTCATCCCGTGATCATTATTTTATGGATAATGCCAATATCTTTAACAACCTATATCCCGTTACAAACCTTAATTTCCAGGAGGATGAACTGAATGTTATTATTGCCCTGATTTCAAAAATTGCAGATGAGATCAAAAAGAATCATGATATATTCCAGAGCCAGATTCTTCACAATTATCTATCTAATCTGCTTCTGTTTTCAGAACGCAGATTTAAACAGAATAATATAGACGAAACGCACAACAGTACATTAAATCAGGACAATAAGCTTGTAACAGAATTTAAAAAACAGATCAATAAATATTTCAGGAATCAGACTATGGTAAAATATTATGCAGGTGAACTTTCCGTAAGCGAAAGAACATTGCAAAAAGCAACCATGGCTGTATTGGGAAAATCCCCTAAAGAACTCATTAATGAACAGATTATTCTGGAAGGTAAGCGTTTGCTTGTGCATGAATTAATGACAGTCAAGGAAATTGGTTATGATCTTGGATTTGATGAACCCTCTAATTTTACAAAATTCTTTAAAAAACAGACCGGAATTTCTCCCAGCCAGTTTAAAAACGGAAACTGATTGTTTGAAAATTCCGACAAAATAACCTTTCAATGCACATAGTGGTGATTGTGCTTCTTATGGTCGTATCTTTCGTAATTCGTATAAAAACAGATTTTATTTATCTCAAAACCTGTCGTAGAGTGACGGGCTTTTTTATGACCTGAACTTATTGATAGTGAATCGGTATCATTCGCTTTCTGCCATCTTTATTTCGGCTTTTTACCTTTATCCGCCCTCTTTTGCATCGTTACTTTGTGTAAAGAAAATCATTATCCGATGAACACAAAAACAAGCTTATTAAAATATGTTCTGGGAATAGGTTTTATAGCCTTGACCCTACATCATGTAAATGCCCAAAATGGGAAGAAAACGGAAACAAGTCCAATCATTTTACCTACAAATACTGAATATGATTATTTAATAGTAGGTGCCGGATCTGCCGGTGCAGTTTTAGGGAACAGACTTTCCGAAAACGCGGCAAAAAAAGTTCTGTTGCTGGAAGCAGGGCCCATATTTGATAAAAAAGGATATCCTAATACTTTGGCAAGCAGTGATATTTTGGGAGCTAATGGGGATAAAAGATATGAATGGGGATATCACTCTACACCTGGATATATTGGTAAATCCCTCAGCGTTCCAAGAGGTAAAGTATTGGGCGGAAGCTCTTCAATAAACGGTTCGGTTGCTGTACGTGCCCTACCTGCAGACTTTGAAAGATGGAAGGCAAAATACCATATAAAAGGCTGGACCTGGGAAGATGTTTTACCCTATTTCAAAAAAATGGAAACCTCTGATATTAAAAATAAAACCTGGCATGGTGATCAGGGACCTTTTTTAATCCATCAGATGTCTAAAACAGAGGTGAGTCCTGTTCAATTGGCATTTTTAGAAGCCTCCAAAGCAAACGGATATGAAGAAATTACAGATTTCAACGCAGGAAAACAACATGGTGTAGGTCCCTACCCGATGAATATTATTAATGGAGTAAGATATAATACCGGCATGGCTTATCTCAATGAAGAAGTCCGTAACCGGGCAAACCTTACAGTGATTGGGGAAGCTCTTACGGACAGAGTTCTGTTTGAAGGGAAAAAAGCAATAGGCGTTATTACTGATGATGGCCGTATTTTCAAAGCTAAAGAGATTATACTTTCTGCAGGGACGTATGGAAGTGCAGCAATTTTGCTCCGCTCAGGTATTGGACCTAAAGATGAGCTGGATAAAAATAAAATTCCTGTTGTAGCAGAATTACCCGTAGGAAAAAAATTATATGATCATCCGTTTTACTACAATGCATATGCTTTAGACCCGCAAAAAGTAGGCAGACAGACACCTGTCATTGGCGTCAAGCTCTGGACGAAATCATCATATGCAAAAGAGGGAGAACTGGATCTGCATATCACGGCAACACACCTTTTTCCACACGACCAAAGCCCAACTAAAGTGGGATTTGTATTGGCAGTGGCATTAACGAACCCAAAATCATCAGGCAGCCTTAAGCTTTCAAGCAGGAACCCTAAGGATGCGCCTGTAATTGATTTAAATTTTTTAGCAGAGGAAGAAGATCGCAAAAGATTACTGGAAGGAATTAAGCTGGCCCGTAAAATAGCCAAAGCCCAACCCTTAAAAGATATTTTTGTACAGGAGCTGAATCCGGGAGCTAAAGCGGTGAGTGATGAAGATATTATTCAGTCGGCAAAAGCAACCCTGGATACTTATCACCATCCTTTTTCAACGGTACCAATGGGAGAAGAAAATGACAAAAATGCAGTAGTCGATTTTTCAGGAAAAGTATACAAAACAAAAGGATTGAGAGTTGTTGATGCTTCTATATTTCCAGATGCTGTTTCGGCAGCTCCCAATCCAACCATTATCATGATGGCGGAAAAAATTGCTGATGATATTAAAAAAGAGAAACAATACAATTAATCAAAATAGTTATGAAAAAGAAAATCGTATTAGAGGAACATCTGACGACAGAACTTAATAATAGCCTATGGAATTCGTCAGGAGAATCTGCCAGAAACGGTAAAAACTATATGGAAAATGTCGATCAAAAGCTTCTGGACGTTTCACAAAGAATTGCAGAAATGGATGAAAACGGAATTGATATTTCCATCCTGTCATTAACATCTCCGGGGGCCCAGTCAATCGTTGATATTCCAAAGGCTACAAGTTTTGCTCAAAAGACGAATGACGAGATCTATGAGAGATTTACTTCAAAAAATCCGGATCGTCTGAGTGCTTTTGCCACGGTAGCTCTACAGTCTCCAAAGGATGCGGCAAAAGAATTGGAACGGGCAATAAAAGAATTTGGTTTCAAAGGAGCTTTAATTAATGGGTATACCAATATTGGTGATGAAAATACAGCCCAATATTTAGATGAGGAACCGGTTTGGGAATTCTGGGATAAAGTGTCAGAACTGAATATCCCGGTATACTTACACCCCAGGGAACCGCTTCCAACGCAACGCCGTATTTATGAAGGATATTCCTCACTTGTGGGCTCAGCATGGGGATTCGCTCACGAAACGGCAACGCATGCCATCCGGTTAATGCTTAGCGGGCTATTTGATAAGTATCCGAATCTCAATGTTATTCTCGGTCATTTGGGTGAAGGGCTTCCGTTAATGCTGCCGAGGCTGGAGCATCGTTTATATATGCAAAGAGAGGGTGAAGGATTAGGAAAAGCTCAGCGAAAGGTCAGTGAATATTTTAACGATAATTTCTATGTTACAACCAGCGGACATTTTCATACCAAAGGCCTTCTGAATACCATCAGTGAAATTGGTGTTGACCGTGTTATGTTTTCAGCAGATTATCCCTACGAAAGTATGAAAACAGCCAGTGATTGGTTTGACCAGGCTTTGATCAGTGAAAACGACAGAATAAAAATTGGAAGAACCAATGCCGCAAGATTATTTAATTTCTAATACTAACTTAAATTACAAAAGAATGAATACTACAGCATTAAACTGGATCGGTGGAGAATGGATTGATAATGGCAATTACAGGGAAAGTTCAAATCCTGCAAATGGTGAAAAAATAGGTTTTTTTGCAGATGGCGGAAAAGAAGAAGCCGCACAGGGGATAGCCGCTGCAAAAAAAGCATTTAAAGAGACAAGCTGGAAAACCGATCGTCAACTAAGATATAAAGTGCTTAATGAACTGGCAGATCAGTTTGAAATCCATCACGAAGAGTTGGTAGATATGCTTACGCTGGAAAATGGAAAAATACGTGGAGAAGCTGAATTCGAATTTGGTTTAGTGGTACCAAAACTCAGGTATTTTGCTGCACATGTACTTACGCAACATGGCCGTGCCCTGGAAACTTCACCGGGTTCTTTCAGTGTGGTACTCACCGAGGCCATTGGGGTGGCCGGAGTTATAGCTCCCTGGAATTCCCCCATTATCCTGATGATCCGTTCGCTGGCACCCGCTTTGGCTGCAGGATGTACAGCAATTATTAAAATGCCGGCTCAGACTGCTCAGGTAAATGCACTGATCAATAAAGTTTTTGCATCAGTGAAAAGTTTGCCCAAAGGCGTGATCAATCAATTTACCGAAAGCGGAAGCGAAGGTGCTGCCCTTATTGTGGAGTCTCCGGATGTTCCTGCTGTCTCTTACACAGGAAGTACACATACAGGTAAAATACTAATGCATAATGGGGCTCCACAATTGAAAAGGTTTGGCTTCGAGCTGGGTGGAAAAACACCAATGCTGATATTTGATGATGCGAATCTGGATGTTGCAGTACCCACTCTTGAGAAAGCAATTACTGTATTTGCCGGACAATTTTGCATGACAGGCAGCCGTATACTTGTACAAAAAGGGATCGCTGATGAATTAATTAAAAAGCTTTCTGAGAGACTGGAAAACGTAAAAGTAGGCCCAGCTGCTGATTCCAGGAGTGATATGGGGCCAATGATTGACAAAGCCAATGTGGAAAGAGTAGATAAAATTGTTGAAAAGGCTATTTCCGAAGGGGCTGAAGTACGGGTACGCGGAGGAAAAATAACCGAAGGACCACTGGCTTCGGGGGCTTTCTACCGCCCTACACTCCTTCAGGTATCGGACAATAAACTTGAAATTATACAGGACGAAACTTTTGGTCCGGTGGCTACGGTACAGGTTTTTGAAACGGCCCAGGAAGCTGTAGAGCTGGCGAATGACAATGTGTATGGTTTAGCAGCTTCCGTCTGGAGTCAGGATGTAGATCTGCCTTTAAAGATAGTAAGAGAGCTGGAAGCCGGAACAGTCTGGATCAATGCTTGGGCTGAAGTACGGGATGAGTTTGAAGAAGGAGGATACAAGTTGAGTGGATTAGGCAGACTGAACGGGCTAGCTTCTCTGAACGACTTTCTGGAGCATAAACACATTGTTCATCAGCACGGAACAATATAAATTTCTACAATATTGAAATACTGTCATTATTCCCAACGAATAATGGCAGTACTTTATTTAAAAAAAATAATATGAGTGATATAGATTTTGATTCAATAGAATTTGCTACCGATCCTGATAGTATTTTATCCGGACTGCGTAAAGAAAATGGGCTTTATCCATATCAATTTCCGGATGGCCCAAAGGTTTGGCTGGTTACCCGCAGAAAGGAGGTTGAGGAAGTTCTTACATCAGCAAATGTATTTCAGGTGAGCCCTGCTACAAAAGAACAGTCTTATAAGAATAATCCTTTTTCAGAGGCCATTCCAAAGCCGATGCATCTTCTGGCTACGGATGGTTTTCAGCATAAAAAACTGAGAGAACCACTTGAAAAGTTTTTTACCATAGAGATATTAGAAAATTACCGTCAATACATAACCGATGAAGTAAAGAAATTGTTGTCAGGTTGGAAGAAAGGAGAATCTATAGATCTGGCGAAAAATTTCTCATATCCCATTCCCGTAAAAGTGATTGCTAAAATGCTGGGTTTGAAGTGGAATGAACATTTTCCGCAATATGCGATTTCCTTGCAGATGGTAAAAACGTATCCTGAAGATCATTTGAAAAATGTTGTTACATTTCATCAGATTATTAAAGAAACTATTGAACATAAAAGAATATACAATCAGGGAACTGATATTATTTCTGTATTATTAAATGCAGGTCTCACAGACGAAGAAGTATTGAGTGTAAGTCTTTTGCTCTTTATTGCAGGATCAGGTACTACAGCCAGCCTCATTATCCAGGGATTGCGTGAGATCATTAATAGTGGGAACGCCCCAGATCATCAGTTGACAGATAAAATACTGTTTCGTACACCTCCAGCCAATAGTGCTTTTCCAAGATATGTACATGCAGAATATGAACTTTCCGGAACAAAGTTATATCAAGGAGACTTGCTGATTGTAATTCTGGCCTCCGCCAATTATGATTTTAAAGACAGTGATGATCCTTTAAAAAGTTATTTTTCATTTAGTAAAGGAATACACCATTGTATTGGATGGTATATAGCTAAAATGGAGGCAGAAATTGCATTTGAAGAGTTCTATAGATTCTTCCCGAAATCAAAAATACTTTCTGAAGAATGGTTCAGCAATGTACTTTCCAGAGATATTGTTTCAATGAAAGTAGAGTTAGGATAGTTTTTATAGTATTTATAGGGCTTATTTTTTAGCCAAATTTTCACTTATGACTAGTCCTGAAATAATGATACAGATTAAAGCATAAAAATAATGAATTCAACCAGAGCAAATTTATTTTTGCTTTGGTTTTTTGTTTTATAAGTTTTCATTTTTAATTTTAATTGTCGATGTGTTCATTAGTTGTGGTTTATTCCGTATTCATTACATGAATTCTTTTTTATATAAATCTCAAAAAAGCACTTGCCATTTCCGGAAGTGCTTTAATAAAATACTGGTCTTTTCTTAATTGAACTAAAAAATATCTTTATAATTTCTGAATTTTTAAAACCTGTGATATCTCCCCTTTTTCCTTAATCTTCATATAATAAAATCCTGCGGTTAAGTCTGTAATATCTATCTGCATTTCTTTTCCCTGAAACTGGATTTGTTTTACCAGTTTTCCGCTCATGTCCACCAGATCAATTTCTGTATTGCCCTTATTCGATTTGTTTTGTAGAGTGATGCTGTTATGTGCAGGAACCGGGCTTACCACCCAATTGTTTTTTAAAGCTATTGTTTCATCTGTATTTAAGGAAGGTGTAGGATCGTATATTTCGTAAATTTTATCAACCTTGTTATTCACACTGTTTGAGTTGCTGGTACTGATATAAATTTTCCCATTGGTCGCAGCCAGTACATCCCTTAGTCTTCCAAAACTTACCTCAGGTATATCCACCTGTGAAATAATAGTATTTTGATTAGCATTGAATGTTAGCACATACAAGGCCTGATTTTTCAGCGAAGCCAGGAGTAATTTGTTTTGCCATTGAGGAAATAGAGGATGTGTATAAAACTCAATCCCGCATACGGCAATCGTTGGTGTCCAGGACTTGGCGGGTTCATAAACATTGTTGGCATTACAGAAAGTGACCTCTGCAGGCAGATTGCAATAGCCTTCTACGTTGGGCCAGCCATAGTTTCTGCCGGCTTCAATAATGTTGATCTCGTCATCGTTGCTGGGACCGTGTTCACTGCTAACGAGCTTGGTTCCCATCATGGTAAGCCCTTGTGGATTACGATGGCCAAAACTCCATACCGGAGAACCGGGAATAGGATTGTCGCTTGGAATAGTGCCATCAAGGTTATAGCGGAGAATTTTACCGTTCAGTGATGATGTGTTTTGAGGAAAACTTTGATCTGCTGCATCTCCGGTAGTCATATACAGTTTATTATTACTAATGAGTAAACGGCTCCCGTTGTGAATAACATCAGCTTCTATACCATCTACGATCAGTCTTTTATAGGTAAGAGCATCTGTAGTGGGATTATATTCGTAGACCACTAATTTTTCACGATAGTCATTCCCGTTAAGGTAATAATTGTAAGAGCAAAATACTTCAGGTGTATTGGGGAAATCGGGATGAAGAGCCAGGCCAAGCATTCCTCCTTCTCCGTTATTGATAGCCACATTTTGTTCAAAGATAAGTTGTTTCATAACTCCTGTAGCCGGATTGAGCCTTGAGATGGATCCGTGTCTCTGTGTAAACCAGATACTGCCATCAGGTGCGCTCACCATGTCCCAGGGAATGTATAATCCACTTTTAACTTCTCTTACGGAATAGTCGTTTGTTTGTCCAAAAAGCTGAATACTCATAAATACAGCAATAGCGAGGGTGTAAACTTTTATCATTATTTTAAGTATTGGTGTATTCAAATTTAGAAAAAAAACACATATTTGCAATACTTTTTAAGTGTCTTAAATGCTGGTTAATAATTAGTTATGTATTTTATTCTAAAGCTTTTTTATAAGTGTGAATTTTTAATTATAAAAATCTTATTTCTTTATATTTATTTCATTGATTTTTATTTTCTTTTTAATTTAAATTTTTTTATTTATTAACATAATTAATTTTAGTTGAACTCTTTCCTATCTTCCTCATGAAGACTTCCCTGTTTGGATGTGTACTAACCTACACTGATTACCATTGTAGATTACATAAAGTATTACCTATAACATTATCAACAAGTTTATACATGTGATTTGTTATTATTAATCAACAAGTAACTTTTTGTTGCGAATAATCGTTAATTTAATTCTATCTGTTAAATAATTGTCAATTATTTAACTGTAAATTAACAACGAGATAATATAATCATCGTTCATTTGTACAAATGAAGAAAAAATTATATTTCTTGCTGCTTATATTGCCTCTTAGATATGCAGCACAAAATAACAATGCCACGTCAAGCTATGATCCTCACGACATTAAGATTACGGGCTATCTACAGACTCAGTTCCAGAAAGCACAGTCTCCTGGAATAACTTCTTTTTCCGGAGGAAATTTTCCAGCTAACTCAGACAATCGTTTTATGATCTCAAGGATGATGTTTTTACAGCACGTTTGCAATACCGTTGGTAGTTTCCGTTACAATTTAATTATTTCAATCTAAATAAAACACACCATGCTTTTAGACAATGTTCTGCCTATTTTAGGTGAATCGGATTTAACAACAGGCCTTGTAATTGTTTTTGCACTATGCCTCCTTGCTGTAGTAGCTTTTGAATTCGTCAATGGGTTTCATGATACAGCCAATGCTGTAGCAACCGTAATTTATACCAAAGCCCTTAAACCTGTTATTGCTATCCCCTGGTCCGGATTCTGGAATTTCTTAGGAGTTTTTACCGGAGGAATAGCTGTGGCTATGGGGATCTTAAAACTTGTTCCAATGGATGCACTCATGACGCTCCCGATAGCTGTCGGAGCGAGTCTGGTGCTTGCTGTTTTACTGGCTTCCATTATCTGGAATCTCGGAACCTGGTACTTAGGTATTCCATGTTCAAGCTCTCATACTCTTATCGGAGCTTTAATCGGTGCCGGTTTAGGTTTTACGTGGTATTATGGTGGCAGTGGTGTCAATTGGCATAAGGCAGAAGAAATTGGTCTTTCACTTATTCTTTCACCGATTGTTGGTTTTGGCTTAGCCGTTTTATTGATGTGGTTCTTTAAATATGTTGTGAGATACAAAGCTCTTTTTCACATCCCGACAGGCGAAAATGATAAGCCTCCTTTAGTGATCAGGGCTATTCTGGTAACCACTTGTACTTTGGTCAGCTTTTTCCATGGAAGTAACGACGGACAAAAAGGGGTTGGTCTTTTCATGCTGATACTTATTGCATTTTTGCCTGCTAAATTTGCGATCAATCATGATATTCCTAATGATAAAATAATTCATACATTGAATCAAACTGAACGTGTTTTAGAAAAAATTGCTGTCAGAAATACTAAAAACAGTGCAGAATTTACTGCATTGAATGATAAAATTGATGCTGTAAAAATGTATCTTGATTATAAAAATGAAAAAGATAAGGAAGGAACTTATCGATTCAGAAAACAAGTGGAAGGGCTTATCAATTCTATGAAGGCATTCAATGAAAATAAAGGCATAACTATTGATGAAACCAGTAGAAAAGCTTTGAATAGTGAAGTGTCTGAGCTCAAAAAGCTGGTTGAATTTGCACCAATCTGGGTAATTATGACGATTTCCGTTTCCTTAGGCCTGGGAACAATGATAGGCTGGAAAAGGATTGCAGTAACGATTGGGGAAAAAATCGGTAACGAGCATCTGAATTATGCACAGGGAGCTTCAAGTGAAATTGTGGCAGCATCTACTATTGGGATGAGCACACTTTTAGGTCTTCCGGTTAGTACAACCCATGTTTTGTCAAGCGGTATTGCGGGTTCAATGGTAGCTTCCGGCGGTAAAAGCAATCTGAACGGGGCTACATTAAAAAATATTGGCTTGGCTTGGGTGCTCACCTTGCCCGTATCCATATTGCTGTCATTGCTGTTATTTACCGTTTTCCATCTGTTTATTTAATATCGATCCCCCTTTTGATTAATTTATCATTATTAAAAACCGAAATGAAATGAAACAAATACTAGTTGCCTCAGATTTTTCAAACAGTGCAGGAAATGCATTGGCTTATGCGCTGTCTCTTGCTCAAATTTTAAAGATGGAAATTGCGGTATTGCATGCCATTCATCCAACGGAAGGCATTAACAACAGTACTTATAACGCTATTTTCATTGAAGATTATTATGCGAAGAAAAGATTAGCTCTAAAAGAATGGGTAGAAGCTGTCAGACCAAACGATGAGTATAAAGAAATACCCGTTAAGGCCATCTGTGACGTAGGTTTTTTACGGAGTGTAATCACTAAATATATAGAATACTATGATGTATCTTTCTTAGTAATGGGAATTACCGGCGCTACAGGTATTAAAGGAATTGTGGGAAGCAATGCCAGTATGGCGGTTACAAAAATGAGAATCCCTACATTGATTGTACCTTTAGAAAGTACATTGCCTTCAGTGCCCGTGATCACACTGGCTACTGATTTTAAAACAGCCAGATTGTCGGTGAAGGATGTGAAAGCACTCAACCAGATCTTGAAGGTTTCCAGTCCGAAAAAGCTGGAAGTTCTTCATATTTCCGAAAAAGAAATTGATGCTAAGGTGATTAAAAATGGAGAAAAGAAATTAAAAGATCAGCTGCCTTCCGTTGAAATTAATTTTAACTATATGGACGACGAGGGTAAAACATCAAACGGAATTATAGATTTTATTGAAACTCACGAAACAGATATTTTATGTTTAGTGAAGCGTAATCATAACATTATTTATCGTTTATTTGCAAGCAGCACCGTAAATGAAATATTAAATAAATCTGTTAAAGCAGTCATGGTGCTTCACGAATAAAGAAAGGTTGCGATTACAAATACGAAACGCTAAAAAGTAGTATTTTATTGATCCTGCTGCGTCCAATAAAAAGGGGCTGTCTCAATGATGAGACAGCCCCTGTGCTTTTTTCAACCTGTTTCTTAGCAAGTAGATCCGCAAGAAAGTACCTGGATGTGTACTACTCCATTGATTACGCATTGTACATTACATAGTGTATTCCCTACAAGAGTACCTACGCCGTTTACAGCGCCTCCTACTGTATTTCCTACACCACCTACAACACCACCAACGATAGTACCTACACCACCTACTACTCCGCCAACTACTCCACCTAGTCCGCCGATAACACCACCGATGTTATCTAATAATCCGTTACCTGAAATTGATTTCAATTCGTTTCTGTCTAATTTTTTAAAGTTTTTCATGTGTATAATTTTATATTGTTAATACATCACTAAGATAAGAATAATTACAATATGTGTATATTATTTTGAATAAATTAATCAAAATTATTTATAACTTAATATTTCATTAACATAACTGGTATTTTTTGTATATATCATTTTTATTTCTATCTCCTTGATTTCAAATTAAATCGGGCTTTATTTTAGGATTTTCTCATAATCAATTTTTTTTGGAAATTTTAAAATAACTCAACAAAAAAAATGAGGAGATATGTAAAATCTCCTCATAAAACCTTGCAAAATCAATGAATTAACGAACTTTTCAAACCGAACTTCGGTCCTGTTTATTTTTGTTCTGCCAATTCTTTAAGCTTTGTATTCATAGCTTCAAAGCCTCTTCTTGTATTATTGTCAAGTTGCTTTTTAAATAACGGAACAAGAATTCCTATAAAATTTTCACTTTGTACAAGCGTTGTGGTACCATTTCCATTATCTGTAAGTTCGAACTTATGCTCACCGTCAAAAACTCCGCGAAACAACAGAACTCCGAGCCAGCTCAGCTTTCTATTAACCTCAAATGCGGTAACTGTTGGTTTAAAGGTGTTTGAACTTGCCTCCGGAGGCTCTATTTTTACTGTAATCTTATTTCCCGCCTTTACATCCCCAGTTAACGAGGTTACGAATGGATTCCAGTTAGGATAATTATCAAAGTCCGAAAGAATAGACCAGACTTTCTCCGGTGTTGAATGAATCAAAATTTCTGTTTTTACTTCAAATGCCATTGTGTTATTTTTTTAAGACTGTAAATATAATTCTATTTACAGGGGAATTACTTAAAATGTTTTAACCCAACCTATCCCTATACTTTTATTCTGATAATATGGCATGACCATTGTGGCTGATTTTTTATTTTTACCACCCAGCATAGTATTGATTTTAGGATACAGCCAGTAGGCCAGTTCCGTGGAAAGAATTCCGAATCCTGCTCCCGCTACAACATCTCCTACCCAATGCTTATCATTCAGCATTCTGTAGATTCCTGTGAAAACAGCCAATGAATATCCCGAAATTCCCAGCCAGAAATTAACATCTTTATATTCTCTGTACATAAACTGGGCTGAAGCAAACGCAATAGCCGTATGGCCGGACGGAAAAGACAACGTATTGGACTGGTCCGGCCTCTCCTCCTTCACAATATGCTTTAACGGAATGGTAATAGCAGATGTAATAAGCATTGAAGTACCATATATAATGCTTCTCTCTTTGAAATTATGCTTCCCTTCAACACCTACAGCATTCAATCCGTACACCAGAACCGCAGGTGCAAACTGAGTATAATTATCCAGTCTGATATGATCCGGCCGGTGCTCATTAATTTCGTCTCTGGTAGAAAAATTGAGCTGTTTGAGATCCTTCACAGTCAGACTTGCTACTCCGTAACCAATGAACGCTGCAGGGATAATTAAGCTTTTATAATTCAGACGGTTTTGTTCCGTTGGTAAACTGACTGTCGTGCTGTCCGGTTTGATCTCCTGCACCTGGACACTGTCATTGGCCGTTTGGGCAGTATACTTTCCGTAAGTTGAGATTAAAAAAATCAGGGAGATGATTGTTTCTAGTGAATATCTGGACATTTTTTCTATGTATTAGTTTGTTTCTTCGTGAATTAAAACTTATAACTGTATCCCAACCTGACAACCTGCGTTTCATAATAATCATCGCTGGTATAGGCAAAGCCGTTCCCCTGGATTTCTTTCTTAATCACCATGGTGTTCAGCAGATCGGTTGCATTCAGGAATAATTCTCCTTTGCCATTTTGAATGGATTTTTTTACCCCAAGATCCATTGAAAATCTGGAACCGATTCTTCCCTGTGGAATAATATCAGGAGCTAAGTAAACAGCTGTAACCTGAGCGTCAAATCCTTTAGAAAGCTTAAAAGTATTGTTCAGCTTTACATTTCCTGAAATGGCTGATTCCCGGCTGGCAGAAAATAATTGAGGCTGTGGATAAAGATTTTCTACTGAAAAGGCATTGATCTGATTCCTATACACATTTCCATTGATATTGAATGAATATACTTTTGAAACCTTCTGATTCCAGATCATTTCCAACCCCGAATTATGGCTTTTTCCTGCATTTTGAAATACCGCATAAATCAAATTGCTTCCGGGCACCGTACTTGAAATTCTGGTGATGGTTCCGTTCGCAAAACGATGATACAATGCAGAATACAGATAACCGTTGTCCCAGTTATATTTATGCCCCACTTCTATGGAATTGGTAAATTGGGGTCTTAATCCCGGATTTCCAACTTTAATAATCTCAGCATCATCATATTTGGGGAAAATTCTGATATCCACTTCATTCGGGCGGTCTACCCTTCTGTTGTAAAATACCGAAAGCTTATTATGGTCATTAAGTTTATACGCTAATCTCATATTGGGAAACGGCTGCGTATAATTATAGCTGTCACTCTTATAAGTTGGATGGTTCGGGTTGACATCATAGCGGATCTTTACATATTCCAGCCTTACACCCAATTCTGCTTCCCATTTTTCATTCTCGAAAACATAATTTCCATACACAGCAGGAATCAGTTCTTTATAAGTGGCCTGCCCGCCGGCATTAACATCTAGAACCGAATTGGCTCCCGGAATGAAATTCATATTGGTTGGAATGCTTCTGTTTCTCAGTTTAATTCCGGTCTCAATCCGTCCATATTTCAATGGTTTTACATAATCTACATTAAAATCATACACCTGTTCATCCGACAGCAACTTGAACGCATCTGTTCCCGTAGAAGCCGGCAGATAATTGTCATAAAAGTATTTTTCATCTTCTCTGTGGAACGTATAGTTGAATCCAACATTCAATACATGCCCGGCTTCTTTAAATTTATGCTGATAAGAAGCAGTTCCCATTACCGTGGTTTTCAGCTCATCTTCCAAAAACTGCCACAAACGAAGACGCTGGGACCTATCCCCATTGAAAAAAGGCTGATCTCCACGGTCGATAATTTTTTCACTTCCATACAATCCGGAAACGGTCAAAGTATTCTGTGCATCTATATTCCAGTCAATTCCGGCTTTGGTTGTAAGATAATTGGTATTCCGGTTTCTTTTCAGCTGTGAATTGATCACTGTACCGTCATCATAGGTTCTGGTGACAAATTCATTTTTATTGAGGGTTTCCGTGTACAGATTATCAGCCTGCAGGAAAATATTCACCTTATTCTTTCTGTAATTCAAAGAAAGTGAAGGATTAATTTTAGGTGTGATTGTATATTGAGGCCTTATAGTCGGAAGATTTTCCTTTCTTACCCAATAAGACCCTGTACCGTAAGTAAAACCTACTTTTCCGTTCCAGCCACTCTGCTTATTTTTCTTCATAATAATATTGATGATTCCTGCATTTCCGTTGGCATCATATTTTGAAGAAGGATTGTTGATGATCTCAATTTTGTCTATAGCCGAAGCCGGAATATTATCAAGTCCGCTCTGGCTCCCAAAACCTGTAAGAGCGGTCTGTTTACCATCAATCAGAACGGTAACTTTGTCGTTTCCTCTTAATTGTACCTTATTGTCCTGTACGGTGATTCCAGGTAGGTTTTGCATGCTCTGCAGGACAGATCCACCACTTTGACTGATATTATCTGCCAAAGAATACGTCTTTTTATCCAGCTGATTGCTCAGTTCATTCTTTTTGGAAGCGGTTACTACAACACCTTCTATTTTGGTTTCTTTTTCCTTTATTTCTTCAAGTTCAATAACAGGGATTTCCAGGAACTCAGACAGATTTCCGACAAACAGCGGCTTGCCGGAAGACTGATATCCTGAAGAGGAAATCTCCAGATGATAACTTCCAGGTTTCATATTGGTAAGAGAAAAACGCCCTTCCTCATTGGTTATGGTTCCAGCTACAAATACACTGTCTTTTTCGTTTTTAGCTACGATATTGGCGTAAGGCAGAGCAGACTGGCCTGCTTTGCTCTTAACAATACCTGAAATGGTTACGTTGGTAACCTGTGCGAAAACGAAAGAAGAAGAGATCATGAAAACCGGAAAAAGTAACAGTCCTTTCTTGTTCATTATGTTTAGTCTTTAATTCCCTTTAAAAATTGTCCGTTGTTGTCGAATATCAGATCTTTCCCTTTGATTTCTGCTTCATAGGTGACCTCCCCTTTTGCATTGGTGATTTTGGCCGCCTCTTTTATTTTCTGATTAGGATAATGTTTGGCGACGTACGCTTTGGCAGGAGCCGAAAGAGCATTCTGGCTAATGGCTGTTTCAGTTTCAAGAAGAGTTCCTGAAATATTGAATATGGCAGATGTTTTAGTTCCGTTTAATTTGAATCCTGCTTCATAATTCTCTTTTTCTTTCTCCCATTTCACTTCCTTATTATTTGGAAATTGTTTTTGAAATCCTTTCTGAACTGATGCAGGAACGTTCTTCTGCTGAATTTTCTGAGCATGAACAAAAGCTGCTGCTAAAGCCATTGTGAATAGAAACATTAATTTTTTCATTTTTTTAAATTTTAATTGATGGTACAATATTCAGGAACGATTTAGAAGAAATTTAGAATTTTCAGTTTTGCGGACTTCTTTTGATAAAATAAATGATGGTTCTCAACATAAAAAAAGCACAGACCAAAAATCTGTGCTTTCTATTTGAAAAGAATTCAGGGATTATTATTTCCTGATGATCTTTACGGTTTTAAATTCATTGCCTTTGGCATCCTTCAGAGAAAGTAAATAAGTCCCGGAAGGATATTGAGGAAGAATGGCATTAATTGCTTTTTCAATAGTTTCAATATTCCCTTCTGAGCTGAAAATAGTCTTTCCGTCCATACCTGAAATCCGTACACGGTAATTCCCAGATGCGTTTTTAACTTTAATGTGAACTGAACCATTCTGCTCTACAGGATTAGGATAAACCACCCATTCTGAATCTTTAGTCTTCACTTCCTTAGCAGTGAGTGTCATAGCAGGATAAACCAGAATTTTCTGCCCGTCATACCCTACTGCGTAAACAGAAGCAGCATTAGAAGGATAATACACCTTTGTAGTCTGATTGGTCGTGTCGCCAGTACCCGTCACCGATACATAAATCAATTCATTATTGGCATTGAATGTTTCATAAGCGACTGCATTTTTCCAGGTACTGTGCTGTACGGTAAGATAATTATTACTCAAAGTAACTCCCTGTCCCGTTTGTCCGTTCAGCGGAAGGTGATCCCGGAAAGCCGCAATACTTCTCGTGGAGATATAATGCATTACCGGAGAAACCGGTTTCTGATAATTCTGAGCCTGTATAGAAGCAATCGTAGCATCAATCTGAGCCTGAGTAATGGTAAGCTGCCCAACGCCGTAATCATCAATAGACCTGTTTATTGGTTTTAAAAACCCGGTTTTGATGAAGAATCCGGTTAAATCTTCCTGAGTCACTGCGCAGGTATTTTTTACAAAATTCAGAACCAGTTCACCATTGGAAACACCTGAAGCATTGTAGCTTCTTGCAATATTGGCCACCATTCCGAACCAGTGTGCGTAGTCTACTCCCGTATAATTGGTTGGATAATTTAAGGAAAGAGTCGGTGCATTTCGTGAAGCTCCTGCCAGTTGATAATACAATTCAAGCTGCCAGAAAGGAACCAGTACTTTAAAGACATCCGTATTGGCATTCCCCTGCAAAGCTTCCTGGTTGATCGTAGTATTCAGAATAGCTCCGTTTATTCTTCCTCCCGTTATGCTGGCCATTCCTGTGGCAGGTTCTACAGATTCCCTTTCCAGACGGGACATTCCGTCGTTTTCAGGATTCATGTGATAATCTACCCATGCACTGTGCATATTATTCGTTACTTCCGTAGTCCCGATCCATTTAAGGTCCGGTCTAATCTGATTGATATGTCCGAATTCATGCGCAAGACCCCATAAAGACAGTCTATTCACATCCGCCATACTTTCTTCGCCCCAGTCGGAGTCCATATTGATACCCAATCCGCCTGCGTACCAGCCTCCGCCATTATTGCTGTAGCTGAACATTCTGTTTTTTGGAATCAAATTATATTTATACAGACCCATCACCAGCCATTCATTCTTTACAATAAGATCGTATTTTGCAACAAGTTCTGCAGGATTAAAAGGAGAATAATTTTTCAGCATACTCTTTTTATAAACCAAATGAGTGTGCTGACCTACAACATCCATCATATGATAAGCCGAATTTGTAAGATTCGTTTGCCAGTCGCTTTGCGTAGAGGTCTGATAATGATAAAGCCCATTCACCTTACCCGAAACAATATTAACCTGAATATCCGGTAATGCCGCATTTGTATTATAATAGCTGATGTATCCTAAACCACTGTTGGTAAGCTGAAATACATTCAAACCATTGTGAAGCTCATAATAAGAAGTAGTACCGCCAAGAACGGTAGAAAAATCCTTCACCTGTAATGAAACAGTGGTTCCCGAAGGAATATTCTGAACAAACATGGCTACTTTGCTTCCCTGTGTAAATACCATCCCAGTAGGGTTTTCAAAACTGTCGTAGCCGGATCCTACCTTTAAATTCCCAGTCGTAACGGCAATCGGCGGATAAACCCCGTAATTCTGAACCCTGTATTTACTGACATAAGTCCTGTTGAACAGACACTGTGCTAAACCTTTATAGAATGGTGATGCCATTCCATCGATATCGGTCTGCGTAACAGAGGACTGCAATGCGGAATAAAGACTGTTGGCAAAAATATTCGTGTAAGGATTGGCTGTTCCTGAAGACCCCATTTTGTAAAAGCCCATTTCAGCACAACTCGCAAAATTTCCCTGACCGTTGTTTACGGTAATTCTTACGTTTAAAGGCGTAATCTGATTGGGGAAATAGACATTCACAGGTATTGAAGAATTCTGAAAATCAAAAGACATCAGGGGAACAAACGTGCTGTTGGCCGTTGTATTATAACTGATGCTTACACTTCCAAACAAACCGTTGCTTCCGCTGGGTCTTGGAGTATATTTCAGGTAATCGATAGGCGTAACACCGTCTAATCTGTAATTGAGCACCACCGGAAAAACCGTATTGCCATAGGAAGAATGATACAGCGTATTGACATCATTATCATAAGATTTGTCGATATTTTCTCCTGACTGAAAAGAGGATGCAGTTGTTCCCGAAGGTACAATGGCGGCCTTCACATCGTTGGCTCCGTTTACACTTAACTCTGCTGTATTGATGGTACAGTCCGCACCATCAGCAACTACAGGTTGTGATTCGGAAAAGAATTTCATCTCTGCACAGCTCGAGAAGTTTCCTACTCCTGCGTTTACTGCAATTTTAATCATGTAAGGATTCTGGATTGCTGTCGGAAAAACAACCTCTTTATCCTGATTATTGGCTGCCCAGATTAAATTATTGTTTAACGAGATAAAAGTATTGGTTGCGGCCTGTGTACTATAGGAAATGCTTACATTCGTCCATATCCCGTTGGAACCTCCCGCTTGCCTTGGAGTGTAAACCAGTTTTTTAAGGCTGATAACGTTGGTGGTGAAATAGAACTTCAGTTCATCCGGAATTCCGTTCTGGGACCATTTAGAGTGATACATGGTGCTGGTATCACCATCAAGCATTTTAGATACTTCATTCCCTTGCTGTGCAGGTTGCAGAGAACTGACCGAATACACAGGAACCTGATACAATTGTGATGATGCATGTAATCCCCATAAGACAGAGAAAAACAAGAGTAGTTTTTTCATATATAATATTTTGTTAGTAGTTAAGCGTAAATTTACTATTTCTTTGGCAGAATCTAAAAAAAACAATGTACTTGTTGAAACTTCTCTGCATTTTCTGCTTGTTAATAATGTAAAGCAAGCCATCAAAAAGCTACCGAGAAGACGTGCGAATTATTTTCAAATCTATATTCAATTTTCCAATAATGGAACTTGCCTATTTCGTTGATAATGGCCAGTCCCAAACCACTTCCGTTGGTATCTGTGGATAGTTTTGAGAATCTTTTGAAAAGCATATCGCCGTTCAGTTTTTCGGTTCCGGAATTGGCAACTTCAAATCTGGAATCCGTTAAATTTACAGCAATTGATCCGCCGGATGAAGTGTGCCGTATGGCATTCAACAGTAAATTATTAATAAGAACCTCCGTTAAGCCAGTGTTTCCCCTTACTTTTATATCAGGCAGAATATGGGTGCTGACCAGAATTTTTTTCTGTTCAAAATGTTCCTGCAATACTTCCATGCTTTGAAACAACAGTTCATCAAAAAGGATAGTCTCCGAATTATCAAACTGATTATTTTCAATTTTAGCCAGCAGTAAAAGATTTTTATTGATTCTCGAACTTCTTGTCAGTGCCCGGTTCATCTCTTCCGCAATCTGATACTGCTGATCCGTAAGATGTTCCGTCTGAAGCAGAATATCCAGCTTGTTTTTAAGGATGGCCAAAGGAGTCTGTAGTTCGTGGGAAGCATTTTCAGTAAATTCCTTCTGCGTTCTGAATACAGAAATCGTGTGTTCCATCAATTGAGTTAAAGACCGGTTGAGCTCTTCAAATTCTGTGATATCGGTAGTACCAAATTCAATTCTGGTCTGACTGTTGAGATTAAAGGTTTTAAGCTTATCTAAGGTATTCCGGAATGGTTTCCATATAGACGTGGATAATTTCTTGTTCAAAAACAATAATCCGGCAACAATAAGAATAAAGAAAAAGATCGTAATGGCAGCAATGGCAGCAACGGTTTCCTGAGATTCTTCAATATTGGTTTCTACCGTGAAAAGATACGGAACATGGTGAATATAAATCACTTTTTTTAAACATCTGTACCGTTCCGTTTCAGGTTTGGACATGAAGGTTTTCTGCTTTTCAACCGTAAAAAACTGATCTTTTTTTAAATAATTGAACGGAATCCTTTCAATATCTGTGGCAGGCTGAATCTGGTTCCATAGACGGATGCTTTTTTCAAGCTCTTTATCGGAAAGCTTTAAATTGTTGAACTGATAGGCTGTTTTCTCAGCGATTGTTGTATTATGCTCATCCAGTTCACTTTTCCAAATGGTGTCAACGGCAAAATAATAGACGGGAATACTGATGACCAAAATAATAAGGACATAAATAATAAAAGGTTTTGTCGTCTTGCTTAATAATGGTTTCAATTTCAATCGTAATTATTTAGTGTAAATTTCTGGTATTGCTTTTAGATATAATATTTTTATGAGGCTTCCCATTTGTACCCTGTGCCGTAAACGGTTTTGAGATAATGATCGCACCCCGCATCATAAAGCTTTTTCTTCAGGTTTTTCACATGAGCATATACGAAATCATGATTATCCAGCATATCGGCAAAATCTCCCGAAAGATGCTCTGCCAATGTACTTTTGGAAATTACTTTGTTTTTGTTTCCAATAAAATAGATAAGCAGATCCAATTCCTTTTTGGTAAGGGCAATCGCTGTATTGTTAATGCTTACGGTTTTAGCCAGAAGATCAATCTGCAATTCATTTTGCTTAACGATATTGGAATTGTTAAACTGCTTTCTTCGGATAATGGAATAAATCCGGGCCATCAGCTCCGAAAGATGAAAAGGTTTGGTAAGATAATCATCCGCACCCAGTTGCAATCCTTTGATTTTGTCGTCTAAAGCATTTTTTGCGGAAATAATAATGACACCATCCTGTTTGTTCTGTTTTTTTAATTCTTCCAGGATCGCGAGGCCGTTTCCGTCCGGAAGCATAATGTCCAGCAGGATACAGTCGTAATGAAAAGCCCCTATTTTGTTCATGGCATCGTTAAACGTAGAGGCAAACTCACACAGGTAATTTTCTCCGGAAAGATATTCGGAGATACTTTTTGCAAGTTCTGTTTCATCTTCAATAATCAGGATTTTCATGCTGCAAAATTATATATTCAATTTTGAAGAAATTTTGAATACTATAAAAATAAGCAATTTTCAGTCTTAATTAACCTGAGTTTGGGTGATCATGTATGAGAGTTTGAAGCGAGAAAATGAGAGTTATTGATGCCGAAAATAGAGTTTCATTTCTGTCTGCTCCATAAAATAAAAAAACCTTGCCAAGATTTTAAACCTTAGCAAGGGTATTAAAGAGAACGGGAGTTTTGAACTTCCCTATTCCGGTTTCAACCTGTATTGTTTATTTCATGGCAGATCTTGCCTGAACCAGCAAAGTTGGTGCATCTGTCATTACAGCATCTGCCCCAATCTCGGCGGCTGTTTTATAGTCTTCGGCTGTATTGATCCCGAAAAGAACTATTTTGATGTTACCAGATTGACCTTTAATGGCTTTTACAAGATTTTTATCCCATAAATTAACAGTAATTGCAGTATTGCCATCACCTAGCGTAAGGGGTTCACTGACATTAAAATTTCTGGTAAGCTCAAAACCGATCCAGGTAACCTGTTTGTCCGGAGCGATAAATTTTCCGTTGATTTTGTATTCAAGCAGGCGTTGACGTGTAATTTCACGGGCTTCAAATACCTGAGCGGCCGGCCAGGCTTTCAGGGCATCCAAATGTTCTCTCGTCGTGGAATAGAAAACCACACGGTTCCAGGCACCGAGCTCATCCAAAACGGTTGCTATGCTTTGTATCAGCGTCCCGGCAGGCAGCGATTTCATATCTAAAATGATTGGCACTTTAGAAGGAATGGTATTCAATGCTTCCTTCAGGCTGGGAATTGACTGGGGATTATTTCGGTAAGGATAATTATTCTGAGGATCATAGTTCCACGCAGCGTTGAGCTTTTTTAATTCTGTAAAAGGTAAAGAAGATACTTTACCCATTCCGTTGGTCCAGATATTCAGATCCCCGGGATGGTACAGAACAGGTACAAGATCCTGGCTCACCTGAATATCCATTTCCACTCCGTCTACTCCTGTCTGAAGGGCTTTATCAAAAGAAAGAAGAGTGTTTTCAGGAAAATCAACCCTACCGCCTCTGTGGGCAATAATTTTAGGTTTGGAAATAACTTCCGGAGAATCTCCGTCCTGATCCGAGCAGGCATGAAGTGCTAAACAGCCTAATACAATGGCTGCTGTTTTAAATAGGTTTTTTCTTATCATAATAATTAACATTTATGGTTTTATTTTAGTGAAGGATTGTCTGCGAAAATGATCAATATTATCATAATCACAGGGTTTCCTACTTCATATTTCACCGAATAAAGAAAAAATATTTTTGCATTCTGTTCCTATACCAGTTTTAAAATTAAGTCACATCCAGTGTAATATCATGTTATTTAACCTAGATTCGGGTTAAGAAAATTAAGATTGATATACTGAAAGTTACGAGATACAGGATTCGGGTTTGAGAGTTTCGAGAAATGATGAGTTATTTGAGATGTATCTTGGAGTTGAAAGACTTCCATATTTCACTTGCGTAGCAAAATTGACCATTGACTTTTCTAAGTCTCAGTCTCAGCCTTAGCCTATAGATTTGAAATCCTTCCATTTTACAGAAATACAAGTTTAAATTCCCTAACTTTGTTGTTTATAAACCATTATCAACCAGAAAAATAAAAATCATGTCTATAACCAATGAACAGGAATTGATAGGAATGCAGAAAGCCAGTGAAGCCGTTGCCTATACGCTCAAAGAAATGATTGATTATGCCCGCCCGGGTATGACGACCAAAGATCTTGACGAATATGGAGCGAAAATTCTTTCCGGTTTCGGTGCCAAATCGGCCCCTTATCTTACCTATGGATTTCCCGGCTGGACCTGTATAAGTGTTGACAATGAATTTTGCCACGGTATTCCTACCGATACACGGGTTTTGCAGGAAGGAGACCTGATTAATATTGATGTTTCCGCAGAGCTCAACGGGTATTGGTCAGACAACGGAGCTTCTTTTGTGATCGGTAAAGATATTCATCAGCATCAAAAATTAGTGGATGCTTCCAAAGAAATTTTACAAAAAACCATCCAAAGCATTAAAGGAGGTGTAAAAATAGCAGATATTGGTTTTCTCATGGAAACGGAAGCGAAAAAAAGAGGTTTTAAAGTCATTAAAAATCTTGCAGGACATGGTATCGGAAGGAGTCTGCATGAACAGCCTGATGAACTTCTGAATTATAAAAACCGCTTCGATTCCAGACGTTTTAAAAAGAATTCGGTGGTGGCCATTGAAACATTTATATCAACATCATCTCAGATTGCCGTGGAGCTGAATGACGGATGGACAATGGTCGGAAATAAAGGCGGTTATATGGCACAACATGAACATACCATTGTAGTAACCGACGGACAGCCTATTATTTTAACCAAAATGAATGGCATACTCAATTAAGTAAAATAATCATGAACTATCAAACTTTCGAGCCAGACCCGGAGCTTGCTTCTCTGATTAAATGCTACTGGATTCTGGAAAATCCGAAAGAGAATATTCCCCAACAGCAGACTATAGTTCCCGACGGCTGTATGGAAATGATTTTTCATTATGGAGATCTGTATAAACAATATATGAGTGATGATCAAGCAGTTGTGCAGCCCAGAAGCTGTGTCTTTGGCCAGCTCACCCAACCGCTTGTGATAGAACCTACAGGAATCACCGGAATATTTTCTGTCCGCTTTCAATATGAAGGATTTGTTCCGTTTGCAACGATTCCTATTAAAGAAATGGATGATAAGGCGGTTTCTCTGGATCAGCTGTTTGGAGAAGACGGAATTCAGTTGGAAAAAGAGGTACTGGAATGCAGGACGGCAGAGGAGAAAATAAAGACTGTTGAAGATTTTTTACGCAAAAAACTGGATGATAAAGCTATTGACAGGGTTGTACAATCTACAATAGATACGATTCTTACAGCTGGTGGCCAAATTCCCATCAATGAACTTTCCAGACAAACCAATATCAACCGCAGACAGCTTGAAAGAAAATTTTCTTCTGCCGTAGGTCTCAGCCCTAAACAGCTTTCAAAAACCATCAGACTGCAAGCTGCTTTGAAGCTTCTTCTCAATAATGAATTTACCTCTTTTACAGATTTGGCTCATGAAACCGCTTATTATGATCAGGCTCATTTTATCAAAGATTTTAAAGATTTTACAGGGCTTACTCCGAAAGAGTTCTATGGAGAGAATCTGAAAATGTCTTCTCTTTTTTATGGTTCGGATTAGCGATGTCGCATTCTTACAATTTTAGATGGAAACAGATCCGGAACTTTGTCCTTATCATAAAAATAGGATGACAATGAAAACAAAACTGATTCTTTCAGCTATCGGGCTGGCCGTTTTATCTGCCTGGACTGCAAAACAAAGTGAAATAAAGAAACTGGAATGGCTTCTCGGAACCTGGGAAACAAAAACACCAAAAGGAAGCCTCTATGAAACCTGGACCCGGAAAAGTGAAACTGAGTTACAGGGAAAAAGCTACTATCTGAATAAAAAGGACACGATCTTTTCAGAAACTGTACGATTGGTAGAAAAAGACAAAAAGCTTCATTATATGGTATCTGTAAAAGGCCAACATGGTGAACTGCCTGTTGATTTTGTATCAACACCTGCTTCTACCCCTACTTCACTTGTATTCGAAAATCTACAGAATGATTTTCCCCAAACGATTACCTATAAAAAAATCAGGAAAGATTCTTTATTGGCTGAAATCTCAGGAACGATGAATGGTAAAAAAGGGAAACAGGCTTTTCCGATGAGAAAAATAAAATAAGGGTTTTCTTAAATAAAACTTCCCTTCTATCATTTTCGCTTATCAATACAACATTTTCTAACTTAAAATAAAAGGTTTCGGCCGCCGGAGGCGGCCGAAACTCTCCATTACCTTCATCAGGGATGAAAACCCATTCTTTGCTTTTCTTAGAATTAAAAATTCGTTGAATCCACTTTTGCACTGAGAAAATAAATGGCTTTCCATTGGACCTGCTAAATTTTAAACCATTAAGGAGAATGAAGCTATTAAAAATATGTAGTGAATGCTTAAAGATTCCCACTAAGCACATCACTTTCAATAATAAAATGGAGAGCATAAGTTCTCCATTTTTCTTTTAATAGGCAGTATTTTAAGCATTTAATATAATTTTCTCAAAAAAAACTTGCGTAGCTAAATAACTACACATATGTTTGTAGTCAAATAACTACACAATGAATTTAAGAAGAGATGTATTCCAGGCTATCGCAGACCCTACCAGAAGATCTATCCTGATGCTGGTAGCTGCACAATCTATGACGGCTGGGGCTATCGCTTCCAATTTCGATACCGCAAGACCTACCGTTTCCAAACATCTTCAAATCCTTACAGAATGCGAACTGCTGAGATCTGAACAGAACGGACGTGAAGTTATCTACCACCTCAATCCCAATAAAATGAAAGAAATAGCCGATTTTATAGAACCTTTCCGCCAAATGTGGGACGAAAAATTCAACAAGCTGGAAAGTGTAATGAAAGCGTATCAAAATAGAGATGCATGATACGGGGTTCGGGTTTCGGGTTACGAGATGCGGGGAGATACGTTGTCCGAGTTTAAAGATACCTATTAACCTTTCATTCTCATAACCTAAACCTCGCACCCCGTAACCCGTATCCCGAAACTCAAAAAACTCTCCCACCCTCAAACCCTCAAACTCAAAATATGGAACTCAAAACAAAAATTCAAGCCGAAGACGGTAAACAGGAAATTTTCATCACCAGAGAATTTGATCTTCCTGTAGAACTCCTTTTCAAGGCGTATACAGAAGCTGAACTTTTCGAGCAATGGATGGGAACTAAAGTCACAAAATTTGAAAACAAGCCTCATGGAAGTTACCGTTTCGAGACATCAAATCCTCAGGGAGATGTAGTTTTCAGCGCCAATGGAACCATTCATGACATTGTTCAGAATGAAAAAATTATAAGAACTTTCCAGATGGAAAACACCCCTTTTCCGGCTCAGATAGAGTTTTTAGAATTTGAAAAGCTAACGGATACCACCAGTAAAATTACCATTCAGACTATTTATAAATCTGCAGACTTCAGAGATCAGCATCTGAAGTTACCTTTTGCACAAGGAATTAATATGGCTCACAACCGTTTGCAGGAAATGTTTGACGTGTTCCGAGATACGAGATCCGGGGTTTGTGCTCCCCCTAAGTAACCCGAACCCCAAAGTTCAATACCTCGCATCACGAAACACAAAACTCACTAATTCGCACCTCGTAATCCGAAAACCCAAACCACATGAATTCAAAAGCTGATTTTTTCTTTGATAAAGCCGATCAATGGCACAAAGAATTTGAAAAATTAAGAACAATTGCTTTAAGCACAGACCTCATAGAAGATGTAAAATGGGGCTGTCCTTGTTACACTTATGAAAAGAAAAACATTTTCCTGATCCACGGTTTTAAGGAATATTGTGCTCTTCTTTTCTTTAAAGGGGCATTGATGAAAGACCCGGACCATATCCTCATCCAGCAATCTGAAAACGTACAGGCTGCAAGACAGATCCGTTTTACAGAGGTAGAGCAAATTAATGATCTGGAAGAAATTCTCCGTTCCTACATGTTTGAAGCGGTTGAAATTGAAGAATCGGGAGCTAAAGTGGAAATGAAGAAGACAAAAGACTTTGAAATGGTCGAAGAGTTTCAGAACAAACTGGACCAAGATCTGGCATTGCAGGAAGCTTTTAAAGCACTTACACCCGGAAGACAAAGAGCTTACCTACTCCACTTTTCTTCTGCAAAACAGTCTCAGACGAGAGAAACCAGAATTGAAAAATGCATTCCTCAGATCCTTATCGGAAAAGGCTTAAACGATTAAACTAAAAAAACTAATTATGGAAACACAGAACAAATCACAAAAAAGAAACCGGATTATCTACTGGATTTTCACCTTATGGATGGCGCTGGGTATGGTTTCGACAGCTATTGTACAGCTTATGAAAAACAAAGATGAACTTGCCAATTTTGCGAATCTCGGCTATCCTGCCTATCTCATGACGATTATCGGGATATGCAAATTACTGGGAGTTATCGCCGTATTGATTCCCAAACGGCCTTTATTGAAAGAATGGGCTTATGCTGGGTTTTTCTTTCTGATGTCCGGTGCATTGGTTTCTCATCTCATTATTGGAGATACTGCGGGAAGGACTTTCCCTGCTTTATTACTGCTTACTTTAGTCTGTATTTCCTGGTATTCAAGACCTGGGGACAGAAAATTTCCGGTATCTGCATAAAACCTCTTAAATTGTAAAGGAATATTCAAATCATTTAAATCCATCTGATATGAGCAAAAAGAAACTAACGGTCGAACAGAGCCAGGAACTCCTAAAAGTTTTAAAAACCCGTTTTGAAAAAAATAAATCCCGTCATACCAGTTTGAACTGGGAAAAAATACAATCGAAACTGGAAGCCTCTCCTGAAAAATTATGGTCACTGAATGAAATGGAAGAAACGGAAGGTGAGCCGGATGTGGTAGACTACGACAAAAAGACGGATGAATATCTATTTTTCGACTGTTCCGCAGAAAGTCCTAAGCGCAGAAGTCTCTGCTATGATTATCAAGCCTGGGAATCCCGAAAAGCCAATAAACCAGAAAACAACGTCATTGATAAAGCTGCGGAAATGGGCATCGAATTATTAACGGAAGAACAATACCGCCGGCTTCAGGAACTTGGAAAGTTTGATCTAAAAACATCAAGCTGGGTGAAAACGCCTGTCCATATAAGAGAACTTGGAGGCGCTATTTTCTGCGATCGCCGTTATAATATGGTTTTTATGTATCACAACGGAGCCGATTCTTATTACGCGGCCAGAGGTTTCCGGGGCATGCTCAGAGTTTAAAACCTTTTTTACTTTGAAGTTTTCAGGGAACACAAATATTTCCAGAGTTTTTTTATAATTAATCGCTTAAAAAGCTGAGTTAAATAAGACTCTGCATCATAAAATCATTATATGTTGATATCCTGTTTTTAATATACAAATAGTATTGCTATTTTAGCAGAATTGAAATTTGATTTAACAATTAAGGATATGAAAAAATTAATCTTATTGGGTGCTGCCTCAGCTTTTTTAATCAACTGTAATAAAAAAACTGAGACTCCGGCTCCTAAAGTGGTAGCAGATACGCTTGCCGTTGTTGAGCCTGTGGTAGATACTCTGGGACCAAAATCGTTTTGTTATGTAGGTGTTACCGGAAAAGACAGTGTTTTTGCTTCAATAGATGATAATCTGGGAACCATTACGGGAAAACTGGCTTACAAAAACAGTGAAAAAGACAGTTCAAAAGGAGATGTAACCGGGTTTAAATCAGGAGACACCTTAAAGCTTACCTATGAATTCGAATCCGAAGGTACCAAAAGCAAAAGAGATATTTTCTTTATTCAGAAAGATAATACGTTAACGGAAGGAATTGGAAATCATAAAGAAGAGGACGGACAGTCTAAATATGCCGATGAAAAAAAGATCAGCTATAAGGACGGTCAAAAGCTGGAGCCTGCAGACTGTAAAGTAGTAACTAAGGCTTTGAAGTAATATTAATTTGTCAAACAAAATAAAAAGGTGGCTAAAGAACTTGAAGCCACCTTTTCTATACTATTTTATTGAAACTCTTTTTTTATTATTTCTATAAAACGTTCTACCGCTTCATCACCTGTATTCCATGAAGTGATAAGGCGTATTGCAGATGATTGTTCATCTATTTTTTTCCAAACATAAAATTCAAAGCCTTCCGACAAAATATCAATCATTTCATGGCTTATAATCGGGAAAATCTGATTGGTATATGTATCAGAAAGGAATTGGGCTCCTTTTTCCTTTAAAGCATTCTTGATTTTCATTGCCTGATTATTGGCATGCCGGGCAAGATCAAAATACAGATCATTTTTCATCAGTTCCATAAACTGAATGCCAAGAAGACGCCCTTTAGCCAGCAAAGCGCCTTTTTGTTTAATATTAAAAGCAAAATCAGGTTGAAGTTCCGGATTATTAATAACAATGGCCTCTCCTATCAATGCTCCGTTTTTCGTTCCGCCTAAGTAAAACACATCGGTAAGCTCTGCTACTTTTTCTAAGGTCAGATCACTGATTTCAGACGTTAATCCATGTCCTAATCTGGCTCCGTCCATAAAAAGGTACAGATTTTTTTCACGGCAGAAATCCGAAAGTTCCTGAAGTTCATCAGCCAGATAAACAGTTCCCAGTTCTGTAGAGTTCGATATATAAACCAGTTTCGGCATCACCTGATGTGGAATATTGCTGTGGTTTTCCAGCACCGGCAGAATATCGGAAGGTCTGAGCTTGCCATCTTCCGTGTCAATACTTAAAACTTTGTGCCCTGTAGCTTCAATAGCTCCTGTTTCATTATTCAAAATATGGCCCGGTGCGGCTGATATTACGCATTGATAAGGTCTCAGAATCGAAGAGATCACAATCAGATTGGCCTGTGTTCCTCCGGAAACCAGATATACCTCGGAATTTGTTTTTTTAATTCTTTCCTTAATCAGTTTCTTAGCCTGAAGAGAATACTGATCTTCGCCATATCCGGCTTGCTGCTCAAGATTATATTGTACTAAGGCTTGTAGAATATTTGGGTGACATCCCTCTGAATAGTCATTTTTAAAAGAAAATTTCATAGAGTAAAATTAAAAAAAGTTAAAATAACAAGAGCAGATTTTACATAATATTTTGTTAGATTTGTACTGAAAATCATCTAACATTTTGAGAACAACATTAACAGAAGAAAATTATCTGAAGGCTTTGTTTCATTTAGTTGACAATGAAGGGAAAGTGACGATCAATGAACTCAGCAAATTTTTAAACGTGAAAATGCCGAGCGTGAATAACATGATGAAGAAATTCGCCGATAAAAAATGGGTCGTTTATGAAACATACAAGCCACTGGTAGTTACCGCAAGCGGAAAACGGGAAGCAGCTTTGGTAGTCCGTAAACACAGGCTTACCGAAATGTTTCTTGTGAAAAAAATGAACTTTGGCTGGGAAAATGTACACGAAATTGCAGAACAGCTGGAACATGTGCATTCACAGATATTTTTTGATAAAATGGATGAAATTCTGGATTATCCAAAGTTTGATCCTCATGGAGAACCCATTCCGGATAAAGACGGAAATATTATTTCACAGGACTTACAGAAACTGAGTGCGTGCAAACCAGGAGAAACTGTAGTTTTTGCATCGGTAACATTATCAGACGACGGCTTCCTGAGCTATCTCAATGAAAGAAAACTACTTCTTAATACCAAAGTTAAGGTGATTAAAATTGAAGATTTTGATAAATCCATGACCATAGAAATTGGTAATCATAAAGAAGTTCTGAGCAAAAAGGCTACTGAAAAGATATTGGTGAAGAAATAATAATTCTTGGTGGCTTCGAGGGCCTCAGCCACCGATAATATGTTACAGTTGAGCTGTAAGAAATCATTATTCTTTTGTGCCATCATTCAAGCTGGTGGCTGAGGCTCCCGAAGCCACCAGATCCTACCCTCCCAAAATTTTTACCACCTGCTCAATTTCCTCAGAAGTATTGAAATAATGCGGGGAAAAACGTATAGCCTTCTCAACATTTTTAAAGGTGAAATCAATCAGGGCATTGCTTTTATTGCTTACGGAAAAATAAACATGATTATCTTTCAAAGTTTTATAAATACTTTCGATACTTCCGTCAGCATTGCAGAACGTAACAATGCTGCACAGATTATTTCCTTCATCCAAAATTCTGAACCCTTTATTCTTTAGTCCTTCCCGTAAACTTTCTGCCAGAATTCTGTTATAGCTCTCAATATGAGATAAACCGATTCCGGTGGCATATTTGGCTGCTTCTGTAAATCCCAGAATAGAACTGATGGAAGTTTCCCAGAGTTCAAATCTTTTGGCTGTTTTTAGCAGCTTGTACTCATTAAATCCTGTCCATTCCGCTCCTTTTGTGTCTATAAAAAGCGGAGCCATATTTCTTTCCAGAACCCTGTCCGAAACGTATAATAATCCTGTTCCTCTCGGCCCGCGCATAAATTTTCTGCCTGTAGCGGTAAGAAAATCACAGTCCATCTTTTCAACATCTACAGCAAGCTGTCCTACCGACTGGCAGGCATCTACGAGATAAAGCACATCATAAAGACGGCAGATCTTTCCAGCGCCTTCCACATTCTGAATAAGCCCCGAATTAGTAGGAATATGAGTGACAGCAACCAGTTTTGGATCGTGCTTTTTTATAAGATATTCCAGATCTTCAAGATCCAGTTCATGATCAGGAAGATTTTTGACACGGATTATTTCAACATTCAGTCTTTTCTGTAATGAAAAAAAAGCAATCTGATTGGAAATATAATCATCGTTGGTTGTAATAATAACATCACCATCTTTGAAATCAATACTGGATAAAGCTTTCGCATAGGCATCTGTAGAACTTACGGTAAATGCTATATTATTCGGCTGAGCATTAATCAACTTGGCAGCTTCAGTGTAAAATTGTTCAATCTGCTCAGAATATCGGTCGGCAGCGCCATAAGCACCATGCTGCTGTTCAAGAAGGATATAGTCAGTCATTGTTTTTACGACAGGTTCCGGCATCAGAGAGCCTCCTGCACTGTTGAGAAATATTTTATCGGTGCAGCCTAATGTATCTTTTCTTATAATATCTAAGTTCATTCTTATTTAATTTAATTATAAATGCCTTTTACAGGCAGATCAAGGGGTTTTTAACCATAAAAAATCCCGACTATTTCTATCGGGATTCTGTATTTTATGAAGTCGTTTATTAATCCAGAACACTCCACCCTCTCTTCGGGTTGGTATTCGTAGAAACTTCCTGTTCGTTAACAATAATATTTTCTTTTCTCTGCCCGATGTAGTCAAGTTCACTCAGTTTAGAGAATATAATTTCAAGACTGCGTAACATCTGCTGGATATACAGCAAAGGTTCCCCACAGTTGTGGTGATCATAATTGGTTTCAGCTACAATAGAAAGCTGGTTCAGTAATGTATGAGGGGCAATTTCACTCCATTCCAAACTGTAATTCAACATTTCTTCCAGTTCGGCAGGAACCAGAAGCTGGGTAGAATTATAGAGATGAAGAGCAAGCTTCGCAAAAGACTCTATAAGAAATACAGGTGGCTGCCACGGTGTAATATTTCTGAACTGGAAATACATATCTCCGAACGTATTCACCATCGTGGTACACAGGAATTTTACATTCTGTGCCAATGCCGTATTCTGGTTTTTATGTGAGGCTTTTTGAATAATTTTAAAAGCATACTGCTGCAGGTTTCCTATGGATTTTGCATAGCTGCTATAATAATCCAGTAAAGCTGGATGACTTTGGATAGAAGTACAAGGCGGAATAAAATTAGAATCCACCTGTGCAATATTCGCTTTCAGGTCTACCTTTCCGATAATCAGATAATTTCCTCCGGAATAGCTGCTGTTCAGCGACGTTACAGGAAGAAGCTCGATATGGTGATTCGGCTGCGCATTGGGATGGCGTGGCGGAATTTCTTCCGGATCAATATCTCCGAAAGGTACTTTATCGAAAGGATTCACAGAAATCAGGATGTAATATTCTCCGTCTGCCTGTTCCTCATTCATGGATTTGGCAAGTGACTTCACACTCACTCTCCTGTCGCTAAGATCAATACGGTATCCGGCCATAGTAATGGCGCTGCATCTTTTTATAACAAGCTGTACATCATTCGTTGCTGTATTATGAACATCAAAAATGGTTTTATCCGTATACTCGTTAGATATGGGTAGAAGTCCGTAATTATATGTAGTAATCCCAAGTGAGCTGGAATCTCTGATGGTGTCAATTAAAAAATTATCCTGATCATTAAGGTGTCTCTGGGAAACTTTCATCCCGTCTACCCAATTGATTGCAAAATGTTTAATAGGCTGTATCATATGTAATACTTTTTAAATTTTCTGTGATTATGATCTTCTTTGTAGTCCTTCTTCCTCATGCTGAATAACTCTTTTGCAGATAACTACTTCGTTTTCTGAAATACCGTTGGTAGAGATATCCTGGTCGAAGTCTATATATCTTCTGAAGCTGAAGAATGATTTTTTGGTGTAAAAAATCCAGTAATAAGGCTCTTTTTCAATATCTGAAAGGTGAATGATAGAACTTGGGTTTTTGTGATTATAGTCGTCCACTACCCTGTAGAACCAATCACCGAACGTTACTCCGGTTGGAAGTGTTTTGGCTTTTATTCTGAATCTGTTGGAATCTTCAAGGTTTTTGCTCAGCTCCACATTCAGTACCATTAATCTGTCGAAATCTGCTCCTTCAAAATCCGGGAGTTTCTGATCCGGAGAATATCTCCATGTTTTGTAAATATCAAATGGAATGCTGATAAACTGTACATAGCAGTAATAAAATACCATCGGAACTACAAAGATAGCCATACTCGTAGAAGCCATTGCAGCATATCCTGCTCCTTTGCTAACTAAGTTAAAGATCAGGGTAAACAGGAATCCTCCGAAAGCAAGACACGCTAAAGACAGGATGGATTCAAACAGGATGCTCATTCCTACAGAATCAATATGCTTTCTGAAATATCTGTGCAGTAAATTAACGTGTATAATACCAAAAATGAGGTAAATAATCTGTGCAATAAGATACCAGTAAGGATTAAAAAGATTTCCGGCAAAACCAAAAATTCCAGGCAGAGCCAGACACAAGCTGCAAAGAAGAAGATATATGATAATTACTTTAATTTTAATAGCAGGTTTGTTTCTTCTGATGATTCCCAGAATAAACATCATAATCAATGCGATTAAAGGCATTAAAATATACCTTAAAAAAATACCTTTTACTGAAGAAATTTCCATTTGTTTCTTTTCAAATTTATACTTTGTTGGTAGTTGTAAATATAATAAATTATTTTAGAGGAATGTAGAGTATCCGAGGCGGCTGGCATTTCTTTCGTCGTCCTCAAGACTGAAAGAATACTCTTGCTTTTCTGTAATAAAATTCTCTTCCACGTCTACCGTTACGGGAAGAAAATAATCGTATAGCGCCTGCAGGACATTTCTGAACGGATTTCCGGAAATATATTTCTTCATTTCCATGTAAGGAATCGGGCCGATATTCACTACCCAGTTCCGTTGTCCGTCCATATGCTTTCCGCTTGGAATATAGGTAACGCCCAGTTTTGAATTACCCAATAGCATAGAATCGTCATTTCTTTCAATCCTGTCAATAATGTTAGGGGCAAAAGTAACCTCTACCGGCACCTGCAGAAAAGCAGTCATACATCTTTCAAACCATCGTTTGTCACCTCTTATCTGATGAAAAAAAGGTAAAATATAGATGAAGATATAAGCACTCTGCTCATCCAGCATTTTAATAAGAGGCCAGAGTTCGCTTACCGTATCCATTAAAGTATCCGTATCACTCGAAATATCAAATTCAGATTCTTTAAGCAGCGAACTGATTTCTGTAAAAAATATTTCCAGTTCAAAAGGACGGAAAAATTTCCGGGCATCCTCTTCTACTTTTTTCTGCTTTCGGATTTCGCGTACTACCGTATCTACATTTTTTCTGGAAGCGCCTAACGAAGGCGGATGAAAAAGACCTTCCGGGAGATAGTCATAAATACCTTCTCTGTAGGTTTCTATCGTGAAAACCTCCTCATCAAACCCTAAATAACTGCTCGAAATGCTTTTGATGTCCTTCAGATAAGCACGGTCGTTGATCCCGATCCGCTCTATAAATATATTACTTACCGCCCGTTGATATTTCAAAAGATTAACGGCCACAGCTTCAGCTTTGAAGTCGGTCTGCAGCTTATTGTAATGCATGTCTACAATATTATTCTCATACATAGTGTTTCCTGTGATTATGACTTGTAAAGATAATATATCTCATAAGTTTGAAAAAATATTTTCCCAATAATTTTCTTCTAAAAATACTAATTTATTGGCATCAAAAGGAATATTACATGACAAATTCCGTAAAAATACGGTGATACAGCTTTCAACAGGGCGAAAGTGAGAAGAGCAAAATGTAAATTTCATAACTCATATTGAGGTATTTGCGCAATAAACTTCCTTATAATTCTAATAGTTATAGAATTTTATACTTTATTTATTTTATTTAGATTAAATTTTATTAACATTTGACTGATGAGAAATTGATGATAATTGATACAGGTTCGGAAACCGGGACGTATCTTTGCAGCTTGTAAAATGTTATTTATAATGAAAAGTATTTATTCTAAAATTTTAATTTTAGCATTTATTTCATCTTCCCTTTATTCTTATGCATGGGGATTGACGGGACACCGCATCATTGCTGAAATCGCAGAAAATCATCTGTCGGGGAAAGCAAGGAGAGAAATCAAAAAAATAATGGGTAAAGAACGTCTTGCCTATTGGGCTAACTGGCCGGACTTCATCAAGTCGGATACCACCGGAGTATGGAAGCAGGCTTCATCATGGCATTATGTAAATGTTGATCCACAGACAGATTTTAAAGCTTTTGACCAAAACCTGAAAATGCAGGCAGGTCCAAGTCTTTTTACGCAGATAAATACATTGTCGAGCCAGATCAAAGACGAAAAAACTTCTGAAAAAGACAGAAAAATAGCCCTGATTTTCCTTATTCACATCATGGGTGATCTTGCCCAGCCGCTTCATGTAGGAAGAGCTGAAGATCTTGGTGGGAACAAAATTAATGTAACCTATTTCGGGGACAAAACCAATCTTCATTCCGTATGGGACGGGAAACTGGTAGATTCTCAGAAATACAGCTATACAGAATACGCCAGCCTGTTGGATATCAAATCAAAAGATGAAGTGGCAAAAATCCAGACTGGAACTGTAGAAGACTGGTTATATGATTCTCATCAGATTGCCAATAAGATTTATGCGCAGACTCCGGACGGGTCAAAATTATCTTATGATTATCAGTACAAATTCAATGATACTATGGAAAGACAGCTTCTTTACGGAGGGCTAAGACTGGCCAAATTATTGAACGATTTATTCTAATCATCAGTTTGTAAAAAATACTGGTGGCTGAGGAACTCGAAGCCACCATCCAAGCGGGGCTTCGGTTCCGCTTTTTTTATACCCTAAAGCTTTGGGTTCTGGCCGGAAATCGGACGACTCTTATCCGGTGCCGGACTTAAATTTAAAAAATAATTAAAACTGGTGTAACCTTTGTACCTCTTCATACGTATAATATACAGTAACTCTTTTTTGAGGATAAAAATAGATGAGACAATTAAAAATCACTAAGCAGGTAACCAACAGGGAAACTGCTTCATTAGACAAGTATTTGCAGGAAATTGGTAAAGTGGAACTGATCACTGCGGACGAAGAAGTAGAATTGGCACAAAGAATACGTGCAGGCGACAGAGCTGCACTGGAGAAACTAATCAAAGCCAACCTTCGTTTCGTAGTTTCTGTATCCAAGCAATACCAAAATCAAGGTCTTTCTTTACCCGATTTGATTAATGAAGGTAACTTAGGACTGATGAAAGCAGCAAAAAGGTACGATGAAACTAGAGGTTTCAAATTTATCTCTTATGCGGTTTGGTGGATTCGTCAGTCAATTTTACAGGCTTTAGCTGAACAGTCAAGGATTGTAAGGCTTCCGCTAAATAAAATCGGTTCCATCAACAAGATTAATAAAGCATACGCTCACCTTGAACAAGAAAATGAAAGACCTCCTTCTCCGGAAGAATTGGCTGAAGTTCTTGACATGAGTGAGGAAGATATCAAAGAATCTATGAAAAACTCCGGAAGACACCTGTCTATGGATGCGCCTTTAGTAGAAGGTGAAGATTCTAATCTTTATGATGTATTGCGTTCAGGTGAATCTCCAAGTCCGGACAAAGACTTAATGCTTGAATCTCTTCAGATTGAGATCGAAAGAGCATTAAATACTTTGACTCCAAGAGAGGCAGATTTGGTAAGATTATACTTCGGACTGAACGGAAAACACCCGATGACTTTAGAAGAAATCGGTGAAACTTTCGATCTTACAAGAGAGAGAGTTCGTCAGATCAAAGAAAAAGCAATTAAGAGACTAAAACACAATACCAGAAGTAAGATCCTTAAATCTTATCTAGGTAAATAATTTTAGCGTAAAAACATTAAGTGCGGAGTCTGTTTTCAGGCTCCGTTTTTTTTGTCTGATGATTTCGTATCGGGTTAAGAAAATTAAGATACTGAGAATTACGAGTTCCGGGTTTGAGAGTTTCACATTTCACTTGCGTAGCAAAATTCACCTTTCTAAATCTAGAGTTAAACCTACTCAGGCCAGATATTTAAAAATGAACAATTGATATTGATAAAAAAGTGAAAATCTCCCCTTACTGCTTAGATAAAATCATTAAATTCTTTTAAATTGGTTGGATTTTTGAATATAAAAAATAAACCAATCACACCATTGAAATTAATCACATTCACCAAAAAAGGAATATACTGCCCGCAGGGAAAATTCTATATTGATCCCTGGAGACCTGTAGATCTGGCAGTTATTACCCACGGACACGCAGATCATGCCCGCTGGGGAATGAAAAAATACCTCTGTCATCATTACACCAAACCCATCCTGTATCAGAGAATTGGGATTGATATTGAATGCCAGAGCGTTGAATATGGTGAAGCCGTAAACCTTAATGGCGTCAAAGTTTCAATGCATCCTGCCGGACACATTATCGGGTCTGCGCAGATAAGACTGGAGTATAAAGGATATGTTACCGTTATCTCAGGAGATTATAAAGTTCAGGAAGATGGTTTGAGTACACCTTTTGAACTGGTAAAATGTAACGAGTTTGTTACAGAAAGTACTTTTGGACTGCCTGTCTACAACTGGCTGGAAACAGACGATCTCAATAAAAAACTCCAGACCTGGGTTCTCAAAAATCAGGAAAATTCAAAAACATCCGTATTTATCGGGTATTCACTCGGAAAAGCTCAGCGTATTATGAAAGCGGTAGAAGGTCTGGGAAAAATATACGTTCATTATTCTATCGGAAAACTGAACGAAGCTTTTGAATCTGTTGGAATTAATCTTCCGGCTTACGAAACTGCTGATTTCAGGGAAAAGGCTAAAGAAGTGCAGCATGAAATTGTCATTGTTCCTCCTGCTTTGCTGGACAGCAGTATCATCAGAAAGATACCGGATGCGGCAACAGCCATATGTTCCGGATGGATGCAGGTGCGCGGAGCCAGAAGATGGCGCAGTGCAGATGCAGGATTTGCTATGAGCGATCATGCCGACTGGAAAGGATTGCTGCAGGCAGTAAAAGCCACAGAAGCTGAAATTGTACACGTTACCCACGGACAGACTGAAATTTTTTCCAAGTATCTAAATGAAATAGGAATAAAGGCAGATGTCGTAGAAACACTTTTTGGGGAAGACGAAGAAGAATCTGAAAAAGAAACCGTTGAAAACCCTGAGCCATGAAACATTTCGCAGATTTGATCAATGCTTTGGAAACTACCAATAAAACCAATGCCAAAATAGATGCTATCATAGATTATCTGGAGCGTGCTCCGGATGAAGATAAAGTATGGTTTATTGCATTGTTTACGGGAAAAAGACCCAAAAGAAATGTGAATACCAATTACATGAAAGAATGGGCTTTGGAGATCACTCAGCTGCCTTTCTGGTTGTTTCAGGAAAGTTATTCTTCGGTTGGAGATTTGGGCGAAACTATTTCACTGATCCTTCCGCCACCATCGGAAAAAATTGATCGTAGTCTTTCCCAATGGATGTTGGATATTATCAGTTTAAAAGATAAGTCCGAAGCCGAAAAAAAAGAATTTGTACTGCAATCATGGAATGGTTTGGATTATACCGAACGTCTCATCTTTAATAAATTACTGGGAGGAAGTTTCAGAATCGGCGTTTCCGATAAAACCCTTATCAATGCACTGACCCGGTTTTCTTCACAGGAATCCAGTACGCTTATGCACAGCCTTATGGGAAAGTGGGTTCCCGGGGAAATCTCTTTTCAGGAGCTTATTTCGGCAGAAAATGTCAATCCCGATAATTCAAAACCCTATCCTTTCTGTCTTGCTTATCCTCTTGAAAAAGAACCGGAAGAACTGGTCAATACTGAAGACTGGCAGGTAGAATATAAATGGGACGGTATTCGCGGGCAGATCATCCGCAGGAATGATGAAGTCTTTATCTGGTCGAGAGGTGAAGAGCTGGTGACTGATCAGTTTCCGGAAATCAGAGAAGCTGTACAGGCCATGAAAGGAAACTTTGTCATAGATGGAGAGATACTTGCGGTAAAGGATGATAAAGTGTTAAATTTTAATGAATTACAGAAAAGATTAAACAGGAAAACTTTAACTAAAAAAATGCTGGGGGAAATCCCGGTTGAAGTCTTTGTTTATGATCTTCTGGAACTTGAAGGAACCGATCTGCGTGAAAAATCGATGGCAGCCCGGCGGGCTATGCTGGAAGAATTACTGTTGAATGAAGCTCCTCAGAATATACAGCTTTCCCGGATGATCAGGTTTGAGAATTGGGAAGAGCTGAAAACGGTAAGAGAACAATCAAGGGAAATAAACAGTGAAGGACTGATGCTGAAAAAGAAAGATTCACCGTATCATTCAGGAAGAAAAAAAGGCGATTGGTGGAAATGGAAAGTAAGCCCGCTTACCCTTGATGCAGTCTTAATTTATGCTCAAAAAGGTAGCGGAAGACGTAGCGCCTATTACACAGACTACACATTTGCCGTAAAAAACGGAGATACTCTGGTGACCATAGCAAAGGCGTATTCTGGGCTTACCGACAAAGAAATTATGGAAGTCAGTAAATTCGTCAATAAAAACGCCATTGAAAAGTTTGGGCCTGTACGTACGGTGAAAGCAGAACTGGTTTTTGAAATCGCTTTTGAAGGAATAGGTTTCAGCAGCAGGCATAAAAGCGGTGTTGCCCTGAGATTTCCAAGAATTCTGAGATGGAGGAAAGATAAAACGGTTGACGAAATAGATGATCTTGAAGAAATAAAAAAACTGATTCAATAATTTGAAAGCATTTGACAATAGCAATGGATATAAAGTCATTCACCAATGGATGGCCGGTAAGGCTATTCAACCTTTCAAATTTCAGACCGATACCTGGCAGAAATTCGGCAGCGGATACAGCGGAATGGTTGTAGCACCCACCGGATTTGGTAAGACTTTTTCCGTGTTCCTGGCTCTGGTTTCAGACTTCATGAATCATCCGGAGAAATACAGGAAAGGGCTGAAAATGATCTGGATCACTCCCCTTCGCTCCTTGTCTAAAGATATTGCCAAAGCCATGCAGGAAGCGCTGGATGAAATTGGCCTCGACTGGTCAGTAGGCGTCAGAAATGGAGATACGGATCCCAAAGTAAGACAGCAGCAGGTCAGAAATATGCCCGAAATTCTGGTGGTTACCCCGGAAAGTCTTCATTTGCTTTTAGGACAGAAAAATCATGCCCGTTTTTTCCAGGATATGCAGTGTGTAGCCGTTGATGAATGGCATGAGCTGCTGGGCTCAAAACGCGGAGTTATGGTAGAACTGGCTATTTCTCAGTTAATGAAATATGTTCCGAAATTGAAAATCTGGGGAATTACGGCAACCATCGGAAATCTGGATGAAGCTATGGAGGTTCTGATTCCTTATGATATCAAAAAAACAAAAATTACGGCAAAAGAGCATAAAAAGATAGATATTCTCCCCGTTTTCCCGGATGAAATTGAAATTCTTCCGTGGGCGGGGCATTTAGGATCGAAATTGGCCGACAAAATAGTCCCTATTATTCTCGAATCAAAATCAACCATTGTTTTTACCAATACACGCAGCCAAAGCGAAATGTGGTACCAGCTTCTTTTGGAGGCTTATTCGGATTTTGCAGGCCAGATTGCTATTCACCACAGCTCTATTGATGCCCATCTGCGGATCTGGATTGAAGAGAATTTAAGCGCCGGAAAGCTGAAAGCAGTCGTTTCAACCTCTTCATTAGATCTTGGAATTGATTTTAAACCGGTAGATACGGTAATTCAGATCGGTTCTGCAAAAGGAGTAGCCAGATTTCTGCAAAGAGCGGGAAGAAGCGGACACTCCCCTTTCGAAACCTCAAGAATTTACTGCGTTCCTACCCATTCCCTTGAGTTGATTGAAGTAGCTGCGTTAAAAGAAGCCGTAAAACAAAAGGTCATAGAGCCCCGTGAACCTCAGGTTTTATGTTTTGATGTTCTTGTTCAGTTTCTAATGACACTGGCCGTTGGGGATGGATTTTATGCAGAGGAAACATTGAGCAGGATCAAAAAAGTATTTGCTTTCCAGGAAATGACAGCAGAAGAATGGAAAAGCATCCTCGATTTTCTGACCATCGGCGGAAGTGTTTTAAAGAGCTATGAAGAGTTTCATAAAGTCGTTGTTATGGAAGACGGCCTCCATAAAGTGATTTCACGAAAAATTGCCATGCTCCACCGTATGAATATGGGCGTTATCGTAAGTGATGCCATGCTGAAAGTAAAATTTATTTCCGGAGGTTACATTGGAATGGTGGAAGAATATTTTATTTCCAAATTAAAAAAAGAAGAAAAATTTATCCTTGCCGGGCGAACACTTGAAGTGGTCATGATTAAAGATATGACCGTTTATGTGCGGGCGGCAAAAGGAAAAGCCATGGCTCCGAGTTATCTGGGCGGAAGATTGCCTCTGAGCTCCAATCTGGGCCATTTTTTAAGAGAAAAACTGTCTCATGCGCTAAATCCAAAAGCTTCAGAAAAAGAGCTGAAATTTCTGCATCCGCTGCTGGCCAATCAGGAAAAGAACTCCCACATTCCCAAAGACGATGAGTTTCTGGTGGAATTAATCAAAAACCGCGAAGGATATCACCTTTTTATGTACCCTTTTGAAGGCCGTCTGGTTCATGAAGTAATGGCAGCTCTAATAGCTTACCGCATTTCAAAACTGGCTCCTATCTCATTTTCAATGGCCATGAATGATTATGGTTTTGAATTGTTCAGTGATAAAGAAATCCCCCTGAATGAGGAAAATCTAAGCAAGATCCTGACTCGCGATAATCTGATGAACGATGTGATTGCAAGTATTAATTCCGCAGAAATGGCACGCAGAAAATTTCGCGATATAGCCGTAATTTCAGGAATGGTGATCCAGAATTACGCAGGAAAACAGCGTTCTAATAAATCATTGCAAAGTTCTGCCGGACTTATATTCAAAGTGCTTGAAGATCACGATCCCGATCATTTCCTTGTAAGACAGGCTTATACCGAAGTATTCAATATGCAGTTACAGGAACCGCGTCTGGTAGAAGCTTTTAAAAGAATTGAAAAATCAAAAATCATTTTAAAATATTCCCATACCTTTACTCCGCTGAGCTTTCCCATCAAAGTAGACAGTCTGAGGCAAACCCTTTCCAGCGAAAGCCTTGATGCAAGAATTAAAAGAATGATTGAGCAGGCCGGAAAAAGAGGATAAATTAAATATGAAAAACAGATTAATGAGGTCAGGAAGTATATGTAACAAGATTATGTCGATCCTAATTTCCTTTTTAACTCCATCCTCTTCCAACCTCAGCCCAAATATTAAGTTTCCCCAATGAACATTGCCACAAAAAATATCATACTTAACAACGAAATTTTCACATTAACGAATCAGCGTGCGGTCTATTGGGAATCAGAAAAAGCATTGATTCTGTCTGATCTTCACATCGGAAAAACGGCTCATTTCCGTAAAAACGGCATTGCAATGGCCAATCACATTATGAAAAGTGATCTGGAAAGACTTTCCGTTCTGATTGAATATTTCAAACCTGAAAAATGGATTGTTGTTGGAGATCTTCTTCATGCGGGAGACAATTCGGATGTGGATGAATTCTGCAGCTGGAAAAACCAATATCCGGATCTCCATTTCTATCTTGTCAAAGGAAATCATGATCGTTTATCAGAAACACTTGAGAAAAAACTAGGCTTAAATTTTAAATCGAACTCTTTAGACAGGAATGGTTTTACATTTATTCATGAATTTGATCATACAATCTCTGAATTTCAAATCACCGGACATATTCATCCCGGTGTGGTTCTGAATTCTTCTGTGAAAAAGATCAGGCTGCCCTGTTTTGTACAGACCAAAAACCAATTGCTGCTTCCCGCATTCAGTGGATTTACAGGACTGGATACCAAAAATATTCCGAAAGACGGAAGATTCTACGTATTTACTGACTCCGAAATTCATGAAATATAGATTGAGATTGGTGATCAATAAGAAAAGTAAGGATAAAGAAATACAAAAAAGACCGTCCCATACAGACGGTCTTTACCCTATAAAAACAGAGAAAATAATTTTAATTTTTACTTAAACGGATGCTGTAAAGCGTAATCAATACCGTAGCCAGCAGAAATAAAGCTCCGATCCAGGGTGTGCTTGCCAGTCCCAAAGAAGAAGTTACAATAAGACCTCCTGTGTAAGATCCGATGGCAATCCCAATATTGAACGCCGCAATATTAATCCCTGATGCCACATCTTCAGTTCCCGGAAGTTCCTTTTCTGCAATCTGTACCACCAGAAGCTGAAGCCCTGGTACTGTAGCAAACGAAAGCCCTCCCAGAAGAAATAAAGTAATAATGCTTAAAATTGGATTGCCCGCTGTGAAATAAAAAGCCAGCAATACCAACCCCTGTGCGGCAAACATCCACAAAAGAGCTTTTAAAGGATTTTTATTGGCTGTTTTTCCACCCAAAAGATTTCCTAAAGCAATGGCAATCCCGTAGATAAGTAGAATAAATGTAACCGTTGATTCCTGAAATCCGGTGATCTGCTGAAGGATGGGCGATAAATAAGTGAAAACAACAAAGGTTCCGCCATATCCCATTGCAGTCATTAAAAATGCAAAGATCATCCTTTTGTTTCCAAATACTTTGGGTAAGCTTTTTAAAGATGCTGTTTGGTCACTTTTAAGGGTTTTAGGAACAAGCAGCATACTGGCTATTAGACCGATAATTCCCAGAATAGAAACTCCTATAAAAGTCGCTCTCCATCCAAAATGCTGTCCTATAAAAGTTCCTAAAGGCACTCCGGTTACAATCGCCAGAGTAAGCCCTGCAAACATAATAGAAATGGCAGTCGCTCTTTTTTCCTCCGAAACTAATGATGCTGCAATCGTAGAACCGATAGAAAAATACACACCATGCGCAAATCCCGTTAGAATTCTGGCTAAAATCAAGGTGATAAATCCAGGAGCTATAGAAGCCAATCCGTTTCCGATAACAAATAGCAGCATGATTGACACCAATAGTACTTTGCGGGGTATTTTTCCCGTTAATGCCGTAAGCACAGGAGCTCCTATCGCTACTCCTATGGCATACAAGCTTACCAGAAGCCCCGCGGAAGGAATGCTGATTCCAAGATCTCCTGCTACCGTTGGAAGAAGTCCTACAATCACGAATTCTGTGGTTCCTATTCCAAAGGCGCTGATGGTTAATGCCCATAATGCTGCCGGAAGACTCTTGCTTTTTGCAGAGGATTCCATTTTCATCTGTATATCTTTCTGATAATTCATCGTATTATTTTTTATTGATTTTGACTCTACAAATTTCCGGGTTATTATTGTATTATAAAAATTATTTAAATTCTAGTAATCTATTATAATTATGATAGTTTGTTTTATTGGACAAAAAATCCGTTCCTTTGTATACAAGCAATTTCCTTTAATGAAAAAGTCAGAAGCCACCCGTCTTAATATTCTTCAAAAAGCCTTTGAACTGATTTATGTTAAAGGATATCAGACAACAAGTGTGGATGAAATTATTGCCAATACACAGGTAACTAAAGGAGCTTTTTATTATCATTTCAAAACAAAAGACGAAATGGGCCTGGCCATCATTAATGAACTCCTGAAAAACAATTTCAGAAGCACTTTCATTGACCCTCTTGAAGACAGTGAAAATCCGCTGGAGAGCATTTACAATCTGGTTTATCATATTCTGATGGATAATGATTTTCTGAAGGTTGAATATGGCTGTCCAACCTCTAATTTCACTCAGGAAATGGCACCGTGGCATACAGATTTTACAAAGGCATTGAACGAATTGGCTGCCCGCTGGGAAAACGCCATGATTACCTGTATCGAAAACGGGAAGAAAGATGGTAGGGTCAGAGAAGATATTAATGCCAAAGAAATTGCTGTTTTTGTGATGTCTGGTTATTGGGGAGTAAGAAATTTGGGTAAACTGGAAAATTCAAAATCAGTATATCTTACTTATTTAAAGGGACTTAAAGCTTATTTCAAATCAATGGAATAATTTTTTCAACAAAAAGATACTAATTAGTATGTTTTTGTTTTATCTTTGATCCAATCAAAAAAGTTAGCATGTATCAAACCTTTACATTTCTGCATTCTGCTTTCCGGTGGGTAGTTTTAATAAGCCTTATTTATTCTATATGGAGAGCTTATAAAGGTTACTTCACTCATAAAATATTTTCAAAGACGGATGATCTGGCAAGACACTGGACTGCAACCATAGCGCATATTCAATTGATTCTTGGAATTATACTTTACACGAAAAGCCCTGTTGTAAAATATTTCTGGAAAAATTTCAGTGAAGCAAAATCTTCCATAGATGTATTGTTCTTCGGATTGATTCATTTCTTGATCATGATCACAGCCATTATTCTAATCACGGTGGGTTCTGCTATGGCAAAAAGAAAAGAAACGGACAAAGAAAAATATAAAACAATGCTCATCTGGTTTGTGACTGCTTTAATACTTATTTTCTTAGCGATACCCTGGCCGTTCTCTCCTATTGTTAACCGACCTTATTTCAGATCATTATGATACATTTATTAAAAACTAAAACCGGACGTCTCAGAATTCTGGCTATTCTTGAAGGAATATCTCTGCTTACCCTTGTTTTCATAGCTGTTCCTATGAAGTACGGACTGGGAAATCCTTCACTTGTAAAGTTAATGGGACCTGTTCACGGAACATTATTCCTGCTCTTCCTTTTCAATACTTTAAGTGTGGGTGTTGAGCAGCAATGGAAGTTTAAAGAAACAACATGGAAAGTGATTCTTGCCTGTTTTATTCCCTTCGGAACTTTTTATATAGATAAAAAAATTCTGAGCAGATTATGAAAAATATAGATTAGCTGCTATAAAAAGATAGTTTTCTCTTATAAAAATATAGGCAGAATTGTTTTTTCCAGTTTTAATTATTCCATAATGATTAACCGGTAACCTACAGCTCTGATGTTTAGAATATTGATTCTCGGGTCTTTTGAAAGTAACTTTCTCAGTTTTGAAATAAAGACATCAAGGCTTCGGCCGTTAAAGAAATTGTCATCTCCCCAAAGGTCAATGAGCGTTTTGTCCCGCAAAAGCATTCCGTTTTCACCGGTAGCAAGTCTATGCAAAATCTCTCCGGCTTTTGGGGAAAGGCTTGAAAACTCTTCTTTATATCTTAGTTTAAGGGTATAAGGGTTATATTCATAGTCACCTATTTTTATAGTCTTTACGGATACTGCCGGAATTGTTATACTTTTAAGAAGTCTGTTCATTCTGGCTACAAGTTCGTCAATATTAAAAGGTTTGCGTATATAATCGTCTGCCCCTATAGAAAAGCCTTTTAATACGTCTTCTGTTAACACTCTTGCAGAAAGTAAAATGAGAGGAATATTATTCCCTTGTTCTCTAATTGTTTTTAAGAAAGTATACCCGTCGAGCTTGGGCATCATAATATCTGCAATGATAATATCGAATAGATAATCTTTTACAGCTTCAAGTCCTTCTTCTCCATTATTTACCCATTTTACGGTAAACCCTTCTCTTTCGAGAATGTCACGGGTTATTTCTCCCAAGTCTGCATCGTCTTCTAAATATAATACTCTGATTTTATTATTCATAAACAGGGATATTTATTTCCATGATTGTACCTTGTGTATCAGAATGCAATAAGCGGATATTTCCACCTTGTTTTTTCAAAGAATTCTTCACAAAACTTAAACCTAAACCAAATCCTTTTACATCGTGTAAATCATTATTCATAATTCTGAAGTAAGGCTCAAAAATTTCTTTTCCGTATTTTTTGGGAATACCAATACCATTATCTTGTATGGTTATCATGATACGGCTATTCTTTTGGGTTGCAGAGATGGATATGAGAGGCTGCTTATCGGAATATTTTAGAGAATTGTCAATCAGATTCAGAAATATCTGTCTTAGCAGTTCATGATTTCCTTTTACATGAATATGCTCATTAATGTTTTCCAGTTTTACTTCTGCCTGTTTTTTTGCCATAATAACGGAAAGGTTATCCAGCACCTCTTGCAATAAAGATAATAAATTGACTGACTTCAGTTCTAATGTTTCTCTGTTATTATCAGACCGAACATTCTGCAGGATTGATTCTACAAGCAAAGAAAGCTGATTGGCTGCTCTTTGAATGATAAATGCATATTTTTTTGCACTTTCTGGTTCACTTGTGATATTATACTTTTCCAGCCCTTCAGCTGCGATTAAGATGGTAGATACCGGAATTTTAAGCTCGTGTGTCATATTTTGGGTGAAGACCTCTTTGTTTTTCATAAGTGCGTTATTTATCATCAGGTTACGATAAATAATGAAAAGCGTACCAAGAAACAGCAACAGATAGAATAACGAAAACATAATAGCCCAAAGTATAGAATAAACAGTGGTTGCAAATAAGTTTTTTATATGAATGCTAAACGTCCCTTTATCACCAAACAATGCACTTATTTCTTCTGTTGTATCAGAAGCAACAATAGATTGTCCTGCAGGATACATAGATACTTCCTTTTTGATTGTATGATAAACAACGATATCTCCATATTTAAACAATACCGGCATAGATTTTTTTATGGAAGAATAAATCAGGCTTTCCATTTTAATATTGGGTATATCCATGTTTTTCGTTTGCTCCGGATTCTTCAGATCGCGGGATTCCAAAACAACCACCTCCACATTTTTGTTTGCCTTATAAGATTCTTTTATCACTTTTTTTTTCTCTCCAAAAGTGGACTCCAACGCTGGATTCTTCGAAAGCTCACTCATCAGCTTATTAAGTAATATCTGCTGCAGTTCTATTTTTGTTTGCTCCAAAAGCTCTTTCTTTTTAGATTGAAAGGTATGCCACAGCCAATATCCCTGAAAAGCAAAAACCATTACCACAGTTAATATCAAAAGTTTCTTTCCAAAACGGATAAAAAAATTATACATTGAATTTAATTTCTATACAGCTAAATTAAATATTATGAATCGTAATAAAATAATTTGGTAACACTATTTAACACTTGATAACGATTTGATAACTAAGGTACTTGATCATAGTACATAAATTTGTATCCATAAAAAAAACAATTATGAATGCAGGATTTAAGAAACTAACATTTTTCTTTACTTTACTAGGTTTAATTAATATTTACGGACAACAGATAAAACTTCCTTTCGAATTATCAAAAGACGATAAGTCTATCTTTATAAAGCTTCCGATGGAAAATCAAAAAGACAGTCTGCTTTTGTTTTTTGATACTGGGGCGGCTACAACTCTATTTGACAAAAGAATAGCAGAAAAATATAACCTGAAAGCTAATTATCAAACTGAAGTATCAGGAGCAGGAGGTAAAAAGCTTTACGACATAATAACCAATCAAAAAATATTCATTGATAAAGATCAGTATGTAGATACAAATATTGTATTAGACGATCTATCAAGACTCAATAAATTGTATGAGAAAAAGTTTGACGGAATTATAGGAGCTGCAATTCTAAAAAATTACCTCACTAAAATAGATTTTGAAACACGTACCATGAGCCTGTACAAGTTTGATGATTCTTTAAACTATGATGGGTATGAAAAGATTCCTTTTGAGCTTCATTCAGGTATTCCTCAGTTTCCAATTACATTTGAGTTAAAAAATAACGAAAAGTTTTCGGGAGACATATTATTTGATAGTGGCGCAGGACTTACTCTTTTAGTCAATGCACCTTATAAAGAGAAAAATGATTTATTCAATAAACTTGGAAAAACCATAACTAAAAGCAGTACCAATCTGAGCAATAAAACAAGTTATAATAAAGGGCTTATTAAAAGTATCCGAGTAGGTAATACTTCAATTGAACATCCAAATTTAGGAATTTCTCTTTCATCAGATCAACAGGGTGTCAGTTCTTCAGATAAAATCTTAGGGATTTTAGGGAGTGAAATCATTAACAGGTTTAATTTTATACTCGATTATAAAAATAAAAATCTCTATTTAAAAACCAACCAGCTTTTCAATAAGAATTTTGAAGCAGTTGTTAGCCCTATATCTTTAAGTTACAACGAAAGCAGAAACGGAATTATCATTTCAAGTGTCATTGCAAATACTGATGCATCTAAAAAGGGATTAAAAGAAGGACAAAAGATCGTTTCTATTGATAATGTAGTGAGTAAAGATCTCAATATCTATGAACAGCTTCTAAAACAAATGAATAAGAAGGTTACGATTAAATATATGGATGATAATGGCCAGATTAAATCGGTAAAAATCAAGCTAAAAAAATTACTGTAAAATAGTACTTTAAAATTCTAAGTAAATCTAAAATAAAATTGGGTTTGGCTGTAGCAGTCAAGCCCAATTTTGTAATAATGCCAAGAATAGTTCTCTTGAGAAAATCCCATCAGATAATCATAAAACTCTCACGGATCAAAATTTTTGAATACTCGGTAAAAGGGAAAAAAGCAACATAATTTTAAATACTCCGGTCTTTCATCCAGACTACATTCTGCTCCGGATGATGCTCCATCCCGATAATGTCTCTGTACAATTCAGGTCTTCTGGCTTTTATATACCTGCTTCCTCCGGCCTGGACGAGCTTTTCGGGAATAAGGGTAACAGTCTCAAAACTGTCATCAAATGATCTGCATTCCGCAATTACATCTCCAAAAGGATCAACAATCATGGAACATCCGTTTTTCAGCTGATCGTCGTCCATACCCACAGGATTTGAGAAAACAGCATACACCGCATTATCGTAGGCTCTTGCAGGCAGCCATTTCATCAGCCAGTCTCTTCCCTTCATCCCGTCAAATTCCAGGCGAAGCGAGGTTGGATCAGTTTCTCTGTTCTTCCAAAGTTCAGGGTCAACAAATCCGGCTCCCGGCCTTGTGGAAGGCGTACCCATCGTAACATGAGGCATGAAAATAATATCGGCTCCCAAAAGTTTTGTTGCTCTTACATTTTCAGTAATATTATTGTCGTAGCAGATTAAAATTCCGCATTTCCAGCCGTGAATCTCAAAAACACAATACTGATTTCCGGGCGTTAAGTGTGGATTGATAAAAGGATGAAGCTTTCTGTATTTGGCTTTTAATCCGTTTTTATCAACACACACATATGCTTTATAAAGGTTGTCGTCTTCATCTTTTTCAAAAAGACCGGCAAGGAGAATGATGTTATGTCGGGCAGCAATATGCTGTAATTCTATGATGCTTTTTCCTTCGGGAATGAGTTCCGCGATATCGAGAAGCTGCTCTCTGGAAAGGTTTCTGGCAAATGTGTAACCTGTAATCGAGCATTCATGAAAAGCAATGACCTGGGAACCTTTGGCAGCCGCTTCTCCGGCCAGTTTCTCTATGACTGAAAGATTGTATTCCTTGTCTCCGCTTTTGTTTTCGAACTGGGCCGTTGAAATTTTGATATTGTCCATCTTTTTTTTCTGCAAAACTATACAGCTTAGCCTTTCGGAAATTGTACAAAACCGACATGTATTATGAAAATGGAAGCTCGATAAAGTTGACGGCCAACTTATTTCTGGTTGTATCGTATTGGCGGGGAGTCAATCCGATTGTATTTTTAAACTCCCGAATCAGATGGGACTGATCCGAATAACCCGCTTCATAAGAAAGTTTCGTGATACTTTGCTGATGGGTTTTATTCTTCATCAGACTTAAAAAATGATGCAACCTGATAATGGTACTGTACTTTTTGGGAGACATTCCGATATGTTCCTCAAACTTTCTTTCAATATGCCGTTCAGAATATCCTGTAAACTGCTCCAGTTCTTTTAAAGATAAGCTGCCTTTGTTTTTCAACATATGCTGCTGCAGATTGATAAGCCATGAATCCGGATTGTTTCTTGTAGAAATCAGTTTTGTGAAATATAGGTTTAAGGCGGCAATGATGGATTGAGGATCTTCCTGATTATAAAGATTTTCCTGAAACGGCAATAGCTGGTTTTTTAAGATATCCGAAGCGGAAATAATTTGGTTTTTGATGTCTTTAGCCGCAACATTAAAGAGAAGATTAAAAAAGTAAGGCTGAAAAACAACCGCCAATAGAGAAAACTCTCCTTTCGTACTCATATTTTTATATGACGAAAGCTGTCCGTAAAAAAAGGTTAACGGTAGATTTCTATTCGATTCATCCTGCATATTCATCTCAGCAGAAATAATCAATCCGGTGTTTCCATCTGCAAAGAGCCGCAAGTTTTTAACCCTATTCTCTTTATTTTCCAGGAAAATATAGTGTTTAATGTATTGAGCCAGATGTTTCGGAGGGGAGATTTGCATGATTACAGTTTAAGCTTTTTTATAATCCACGGTAAGGTCAATCCCTGTCCTAAAAGAGAAATCAATACAACGGCAATGGATAAGAAAATAATTTCGCTTCGTAAAGGAAAAGGTTCTCCATCGCTCAATAGAACAGGAAGCCCGAGAGCAATAGCCAGTGAGACTATTCCCCGCATTCCGGACCAGGTGATGATAAAACTTGTTTTGGAATCAAATAAGGCATCTTCACTGATTTTTCTTTTCCCCTGGAAAGCTTTTTGAAGATTAAACTGCTGCAAATAGACCCTTGCCATTCTGATCAGCAAAGTGACCAGAACAATTACGACCGCATAACCGGCATAAGTCCATACCTGTAGGTGAGATATTTTGTTTAAAATGATGGGGAATTCAAGGCCAATTAATAAAAATATCAGTCCGTTAAGAAGGAAGATAATAATATCCCAGAAATTCCGGGACTGTTCTTTCACATGATCCGGAAACTTGTTTCTGCTCAATTTGGACATTCCCAAACCAAGAAATACCACTGCAATAACGCCCGACACTTCAAAATGTTCTGCAATAAGATAGGTTACAAAAGGCATTAACAGAATTAAACTATTGACAACCATTGCATCTTTACGAAAGAAGCTGATGGTAAGAGCCAGTAATTGAAAGATCACCCAGCCGACAAGAAAACCGCCTCCTAAAACCATAAAAAACTCCAGCGCTGCTTTCCAGGTAACAAAACTTACTCCCGAAACTGCTGCGACTGCAAAACGATAGGCCACCAATGCCGAAGCATCATTGATAAGGCTTTCTCCTTCTAAAATGGTTATGGTTCTGTGTGAAAGCCCTAATCCCTTAGTCACTCCTACCGCTGCCACAGCATCCGTAGCCGAAAGTATGGATCCCAATACAAAAGCCAATGGCCAGGTCATCCCGGGAATTAAATAATAAGCAATAACAGCAATGCCTGCCGTGGTTAAAAACACCAGGCCGAATGCTAATGTTCCGATGGTATTAAAATTGGTCTTAAACTGCTGAAAAGAGATATTAAAAGCAGCATCATAGAGCAATGGCGGCAGGAAAAGCAGCATGATGATTTCCGGATTGATTTCTACAGCCGGCATAGCTGGAATAAAACCAATTGCAATTCCCGCAATCAAAAGCAGCATGGGAACCGGAATTTTTATTTTACCCGCCAAACCGGAAATGCCAATCATTAAGGCCATGATCACTAAGATGACCGCGTAATTTTCCATCAGATTATATCGTATTCAAATTGTTTAAACTTCTCTTTTTGAAAAAGATTCGGGTAACAAATGTAACTATTTCTGATCAGGATGGCTATTTTTCGGGCTTATTTATCTTCTGCTTTTTATTGAAATTATATTTACTTCAGTCCTATTCTTCATCCTTCATCGAATCAATGAAATTGATTCTCTCTTTGCCTCCTGAGTTATACATGATTCAATTAAACCTTTGCGCTAAAAACAAATCATCTCCTATTGTTTTTGTTCATTCAAAGAACATGGTATGCTATAGAATAAAGTGAGCTAAGGCGGAATCAATTTCTTTGATTCGATGAAGCATGTGAATAACACGTCAGGTCGTTTCTTTAGTTAAAACATTAAAAATAATCTCTTTTGGTTGGATTTTTGAACTATAGATGACAGCAGAGAATCATCGATGGGTTCTCATTCTGAAATTCTAAACACCAAAAAAATATAATATGTCAACACAAAATTTAACCCATCTTGAAGCGATTAAAAAGATTCAGGAATTGTCGGAGAAAGCCAGAATATGTATGTTCTGCACCGAACTTGAAAGTACACCCGTTAATGCCCGTCCCATGACATTGCAGGAAACTGATGACAGCGGTAATTTATGGTTTATAAGCAGCGGAACAAGCAATAAAAACTTTGAAATAAAAGAAGACCGCCGGGTACAGCTTTTCTTCATGAACAACAGCGATTCTCAATACCTTTCAGTCTATGGAAAAGCCTCTGTTTATAAGGATAAAGCCACAATTGAGGAGAAATGGTCGCCAATGGCCAATGCATGGTTCGACGGGAAGAATGATCCGGATGTAACCATCATTCGTGTAGAACCGAAAGAAACCTATTATTGGGATACTAAAGCCGGAAAACTGGTCAGTCTGTTCAGCTTTGTGGCGTCTGCCCTTACCGGCATTAAAACCAATAATTCTGATGGCGTGGAAGGAAACGCCATTATATAAAAATTACAAAAAAGGTGGCTTTGAATATCTCAGCCACCTTCACAACATAAATATAAACTGACATCAAAATCTATTGATGATGGTTTCAAACTTCTGTTGGCCGAGGCTTTCAAAGCCACGCGTTCTACAAGAAAAAAATATAAACTGATAATAATGCTATGATGACTTTGGGAACCTCCGCCACCAGTTTTTTTATTTCTTTACATCCTCCATGGATGCCCCGAAGTTGATATGCAGTACATTTCCATTCGACGTTACCAAAGCCGGAACCGATTGTATTCCTGCTTTTTCTGCCTCTGCAATTTTGCTTCTGTCATTTCCTAAATGTACGATTTCAACATTATCAGCACCCATAAGATTGATGATATCATGCTCTGCACTTACACATACAGAACATCCTGCATGATAAAAAATAGGCTTTTTCATAATGTAAATTAATTGGAAAGTGTTTTAATAATAGCTTTAAGTTCTTCCGATTCTTTTGCGGTTAAAGGTTTTAAAGGACTTCTTAAATTTCCTCCTTCCTCTCCCAGAATATTCAGACCGGCTTTTACAGCTCTCGGCAATCCTTTGTTTACAATAAACTTCAGCAGGTCAAACTGTTTATAGAAAACATCTTTTGCCTTTTCCAGATCTCCTTCTTCAATGGCTTTATACAAACCGACATTCAGTTCCGGGATCAGGTTAGGAGCAGCCGTACACCAGCCTCTTGCTCCGGCCGTAAATGCAGCCAGCGCCAGTGGATTGGATCCGTTATAGAAAGCCGTTTCCTCACCCAGTTCTTTTCTTAAATAATGCATTCTCTGGATATCTCCCGTACTTTCCTTGATCATCGTCACATTCGGGATTTCCAGAAGCCTTTTAAGCAGTGCAGGAGACATGTCTACTCCACTTGTTGCCGGATTATTATACGCCATAATAGGAATGGAAATTTTACTGGCCACAGCATCATAATGGGCTACAATCTCATCATCCGTCAGTTTCCAGTAGCTCATAGGAATGATCATAACGGCATCTGCTCCGGCTTTTTCTGCAAACACGGCGTGATGAATCGTTTTTTCTGTGGTAAGGTTGGATACCCCTACCAGCGTAGGAATTCTTCCGTTGGTCTGCTGTATTGAGGCTTCCGTTATGGCTTCTTTTTCTTCATCGGACAGATAAGGCATTACTCCTGTACTTCCTAACGGGGCAATTCCGTGGCTTCCGGAAACAATAAGTCTCTCTACCAGCTTTTTAAAAAGTGGAATGTCTACCTTTTCATTCTGGTCAAAAGGGGTAATTGGATAAGCAATTATTCCTTTGAATGGGACATTTTTCATGTTTTATTTATTTAAAATTAAAAATGATTATTTAGAAATCTTGACAACTAACCATTAAGAAAAGTTTAAGCTGTTGAGAATACTCTACTGAATGGATCTTTAAACATTTAAAACCTTCCGCTTCATCGTAAGTGTTTTATTTTCAGGAAGTATTTTAAATGAATTAAAGTATGGGTTGATCTAGTGGCATAAAAACCAGTATCATATTCCCGACTCTGCTTAAACTTTTATTTGTTCTTAATGATTGTAATATTAAAGGTCTCTGCCTTCTTCTTCTCTCAGGGCTACACCCAGGTTCTGAAGCTGTGGTGCATTCTCACAGGCCAGATATTTGGCAGGTTCAGTATCGCTTAGATTTTGATGCTTGTGCCATGCCCAAGACGGAATATAAACGGCATCTCCGGCTTCCCAGTGTACTCTTTCGTCCTCTACTTCTGTCCATCCTTTTCCTTCAATCACATACAATACGGTTTCATAGGTATGGCGGTGTCTGTTGGTTTGCTGACCCGGAGTAAGTCCTCCAATGGTCATACTTACATTCTTGCTTGGAAGGTCTACGAAGAAAACAGGGTGCTTTCTTTCTGTTGAAAACTGGTTGTGAACTCCTGCGTTTTCTACGTTTTTATGGATTAAGTGACTAGGCTTTACATACTTTGGTCTTGCAAATGTTTCGTGAAAATCTTTTGAACTGAAATCTTTTTTGTCCATGATGTTTTAAATTTTAATTGTTTTGTGCGTTATTGCATGACAAAATTATCTTATATTTGGACTGTTTAAATGATTCAGTTTTTACATAAATAGGTAGTCCAGATGCTTCGTCCTTGGAAATTAGAATTTGAAATTGATAAAAAGCTTGAAAAAGCGGTCTATTTGCAGATCGCAGATACTATTATTGCGGATATACGTTCCGGAAGGCTGGCCGCCGGGGATGCACTTCCCGGAAGCCGTAATCTGGCCCTGATGCTGAAGATCAACAGGAATACGGTAGTGGAAGCCTATCAGGTTCTCATTAATGAAGAATGGGTGATTTCGAAGGAAAGGAAAGGAATTTTTGTATCTGAAAAACTTCCCGTTTTACAGGAAAGACTGAGTGAAAAAAGAACGGCTCCAGAAGAAAATGTATCGGCTTTGAACAGACCTGTCATTAATTTTGACGATGGGCATCCGGACAGTAAAATAGCCCCGGTAGCAGAGCTCGCAAGGGCCTATCGCCAGATCTTCAACAGAAAAGCAAAATGGCAGATGATGGGCTACGGGAATGAGCACGGCGATATTGAATTCAGGAAAGTTATTTCTCAGATGCTGAACCATCAGCGGGGAATGCACATCAACGAAAATGAAATTTCAATCACCAGAGGAAGCCAGATGGCTATGTTTCTGACGGCTCAATGTCTGTTAAAAGCCGGAGATCAGGTTATTGTAGAGAATCCGGGCTATAAACCCGCCTGGAAAGCCTTCGAATATGCCGGAGCAGAACTTCTGCCTGCCGGAGTAGATCATGAAGGAATTATCATTGAAGATATTGAAAAGCTTTTAACGGAGAATCAAAATATAAAAGCTATCTACATAACCCCTCACAGACAGTATCCTACGACGGTTACTTTAAGTTTAACAAGAAGATTAAAATTAATAGAATTGTCAAACCAATACGGAATTACCATTATTGAAGATGATTATGATAATGAGTTTCATTTCGGTTACCGTCCTATTCTTCCCGTTTCCAGCTTTGCTGAGCTCAACAGCTATGTTTATATTGGAACATTGAGTAAAGTGGTCGCTCCGGCTCTTCGAATCGGTTATCTGGCCTCCAAAGATCCGAATATGATTCAGAAAATAGGAGATCTCAGGAAAATAATAGATGTTCAGGGGGATGTTATTATGGAACAGGCCGTTTTGCAGCTTATTAAGGAAGGCACTGTAAAAAAACATATTAAAAAAGCAACAGTTCATTATAAAAACAAAAGAGATCTCGTGTTTTATTTTTTGGAGAAATATTTGAAAGACATTGCCGATTTTACCCTTCCCGAAGGAGGACTTGCCTTTTGGATTGCCCCGAGAAAAAAACTTAACTGGGATGCTGTAAGTGCCTTACTTCTGGAAAAAAACATTAATATTATTCATCCGCAGCAATACAGTCATGACCGTATTATCAACGGATTCAGGTTAAGTTACGGTTCTTTGTCCGAAGAACAGCTGGAACTGAGCATCAAGATTATTTCTGAGGTCCTGAAAAATGAGAGCGCAAGATCAAAATAAAATCCGGCTGTAGAAATAAAAAAAATCTGCCTAATCAGCACAATCTGCGAGAGATTAAAATAATTGAGCCATTAAGTTTTTTTAGGCTTTTAAGAATATTAAGACAAGCTTCGTTTCAAGAGGAACAGCTTAAAAAATCATTTGATTTTTTCTTAACTATTCTTATTACCTTCATTGATCTTAATGGTTTTGTTAACCACAAAAGTCACAAAAGCTTTTAACAACTTAGTTTTTTAGATTAAAACTTTATGTATAAAAAACTCACATAAGTTCTTAAAAAATCAAAGATTTTTATTATTCCCGCAGATGCCGCGAATTGAGCAGATTTTTCACAAATAAGAATTCTGAGATCTTTTGGAAATTATTGGATCAAACCTTATAGGTTTTTATTGTGCATAAGTTTTAAAACCTATAAGGTTTAGTCCTTTATAAAATCAGAGTCATCTGTAAAATCAGCAAGAGAAAAGTTTCCACAAAAATCACAAAAATTTTTGAACATTTTAGTTTGATAAGCCAAATATTTAATGTAAAAAAGTACACACAAGTTCTAAAAAAATCTGCCTAATCAGCATAATCTGCAAGAGATTAAAAAGAACTGATTAAGCAGATGAATATAATTTAAGCAAATAACAAAGTCTACTCCACTTCAAAAATAGCCTGTATCTCTACAGATGAATTTACAGGAATAGACGATGCTCCCAAAGTAGCTCTGGCATGTTTTCCTTTTTCACCCAGGATTTCCACGACAAGGTCTGAAGCTGTATTCATAAGGTCTGCATGTTTTGTATAATCATCTTTCGTGTTGAAAATTCCCGTCAGCTGAACACATTGTTTCACTTTATTAAGATCTCCGTTCACCGCTTCCTTTAAAACGGCTATAACATTGAGCATTGTTGCTTTTGTAGCCTCTTTTACCTGCTGTTCATTAACCTCAACACCCAGTTTTCCGGGATTTAAAATTTTGCCGTCTTTCAATGCCACCTGATTGATAAATACGAGATTTCCGGAACGCACATAAGGTTTATAATTTCCGGCTGGCAACGGTACTTTTGGAAGGACTATATTTTTCTGTTTCAGAATGGTATTGATATCTTCAGACTTTTCTATACCTGAAACTGCGGTTTGTTTGGAAGTGAATGTTCCTTTCAGGGCCAAAGCTGTTTTAGCAAAATTCTTTCCCTGAAGTACAGCCAGTTCCCGTTCATCCTTCGTTGGTCTTTCCACATCTTTTAGAGAAGCCATACTGGTTACCCCTAAAACCGTATTTCCCTGGGGAATTGTTTTGTTGATATTTTCTGTTCCTCTGATGCCGTTGGAAACCAGAACCATCCCGTGAACGGCAAGCGTATTCCAGAAAGCATTAAGAGCCAGTTCTTTTCCGGCACCGCTTCCGGCAGACATAAAAACGGTTGCAGGCATTCCTTCCAGCGCATGATTCGTCCATAAATTAACCGTTTTGGATAAAAATTCACTCATTCCGGTACTGATATTTCCAAAATAAACAGGGGATCCAAAAGCAATTCCGTCATAAGAAGGCAGTTCCTCTACAGAAGCGACAGGGATATTTTTTAGCTTTGGATTTTGGGATTCTTTCACCTGCTTGATCACAGCTGTTGCATTGTTGCTGTTTTCGATGCCGGATGCTATTTCTTTAGCGAGTTCATAGGTTCCTCCGTTATCTGAATGGATAAGAACCAATATTTTAGCTTTATGATCTTGTGCCATGAGATTGGTGATTTTCAATAATAAGATGAATACAAAAACCGTACTTAGTTTTTTCATTTGTAATGGAATAAATATTTATCATACAAAATTAATAGTGTCGTTTTTATTAAATTTGCCAAAAATATCATGCAGAACGACATTATAAAATGCGGCTTAACGGAAGAAGCCAACAGCCGGTTTGTAGACCGTATCGGTAAAGAAGCTTACGTCTGGTGTGAAAAAGACTGGAAACATGATGCCCACGAGCATGCGCATCACCGTGCACAGTTTACTTTTGTAGAAGAAGGCTATCAGTATTTTCATATAGACCAGAAGATTTATCTTGTGCCGCAGCATCATGTCATCTGGATTCCTTCAGGAAAAGCCCACAGAATTACTTCTGATGCGAAGACGGTGAACCTGATGGTTTTCTTATTCAAAACCGTTTTCAAAGAGGATTTTTACAGGAATGTTCATGTTTTTGCTGTTCCTCCGGTTTTGAAAGAGATGCTTTTGTATGCTTCGAAATGGAATCAGCAGACCGAAGAAGATGAAGAGCAGGATTTGTTTTTTAAAGCCATTCTGAAAAGCCTGCCCAACCTTTGTAAAGAAAGCAGTAATCTTGAAATTCCTGTTCCGGCTGATATCCGTCTTATTCCGGTTTGTACATCCATCAATTCTAATTTTAAATACAGTCTGAATACGGATGAGCTGGCAGAAAAAGCACAGATGTCTGTACGGAGTCTGCAGAGAATATTCAAGAAAGAAACAGGAATTACCCTTCAGAAATACCTACAGCTTGTAAGGATTCTGAAAAGTATAGAGCTGATTGATTCCGGGCAGTTCACATTGAGCCAGATTGCATACAAAGTGGGTTACAGAAGCTTATCTGCTTTTACCTCATCCTATCAGACCATTATGAAGGCCAAACCCAGGGTTAAAATCTGAAGCTATTTCAGAATCAGCAGCTGGTTGATTTCACTTTTAAAACAGCCCAGAATAAATTCAGTGTAATACAGCTGAGCATTAAGGGCTTGTGTTTTTGGGTGAAGTTCAAGCTTTTTGGTAAGAACAATTTCGCCTTTGTAGGAAAAAGAAAAATACGCGAAAATCTTGTACAATGAATTTCTGATGGGTGTGCTGTATCCGCTGGTGGCTATAGACCATTCGGAATCGAAGAGTTTTGCTGCATTCAGAGCCATTGTGCTTACGATATTTTCCGATACGCTGTCACATTCTTCAGCTTCTGTTTTATCCACCTGCAGGAGGTTTACTTTTTGGGGCAGTGTGTACGCTGTAATTCCTCCTTTATAAAACAGAGAGGCATTGGGCATCTGCGAAAAGGCAAGCTGAAGACATCCTGAAGTGACGCTTTCTGCAATAGAGATGGTTTCGCCAGCGGTGATGAGCGACCGGCTTATGTATTCTAAAAGACTTTTTTGAAATTCCATATAATAAAGTGTTAAGTGATTGTGGTGTGAAGGAAATTGAAATTTCGGGAAAGATCTATAGGGTTTCTGCCTTATCTTTTTCCAGGGTGGTCAGGAGCTTATTAAGATATTCTTCTTCTTTCAATACTTTGTAATAAGCTGTTTTGGCATACAGCGTAAAAGATGAATTCTCTATTGCTATTTCCGGATCCGGACGGGCTGAAGGTATTGTTCTTTCACTATGATATTCCGTAATATTCAGAATGTATTCCCGGGTATAGGTATCAATTACATTTTTCAGAATATCGCATTTCGCATTGTTTTTGATCTTTTCCAGTGATTTAATCAGAAAAGCGGTAACTCCGTAAGAATTGATAACACTTGGAAATAGAGATTCATTCTCTATCATATTGTTTTTATCATTCAGTCCGGAATGTTTTAAAGTGTCGTTTTCAAATATCATAGGTTCTGTGGTTATTAGTTATCGGAAATTTTTAGATATTTCTCAAAATAATGAAGGTCTTTTTTATCTTTGATGGAAAGGTAAAACATAATCTGCTCCGGCTCTTTCTCTCCAATACTGCTAAAGCTGTCGAAGTGGGCGATTAATGCTTTGATGTTTTCAATTTCAATGTCTTTTAAAATCACAAACAGCAAAAAAATATTGGTCTTTATTTCTTTTGCATAAATAACCGCTCCGTCTTCAAAACAGTTTCCTTTATTGGGGACCCGTATAAAATGTTTATGCTTCAGGGTCTTTACTATTTTCTGACAATCCATATATCCGAGTAATCATGGTTGATACCAATTCTCCACAGCAAGCTTTGTAAAACCTATTGGGAGAATGGCTTTTTCCAAATACATCCTTTGTACTGCACAAGTATGTTTCAGAACTTGATCTCTCAAATATACGCCTGAATAAATCCTTTTCTTATGATCTGGATCATAACGGATTCTGTATCAATAAATGATTTTTCTGTCTCTTATCGAAATATTCCCTTCTTTTTCCATTTTCTTTAAAGTCCTGATAACGGTTTCTATTCTAAGCCCAATTAAATTAGCCATTTGTTGTCTGGTAAGTTCTACCTGAAAGCAATTTTCGCATTCATCGTCGTGGTAACTTTTTAGATAGTCCAGGAGTCCTCTCAGCCTTGATGCAGGATTCAAAGAAGCCATATTATGAAGCATAATTGCTTTGAAATAGAGTCTCTGGGAAAGACAGGCATTCATTTCCAAAGAAAGGTGAGGATGTGTTTTTATTAATTTCAAAAAAAGTTCTTTCGGCACCCTTATGATCTCAACGGGTGAAATACATGTAGCATTCATGGGATAAAACTTATCTACAAAAAGCATGGAATCCCCAAAGCTTTGTTTGGGCCCAAAAATATTGTGTATAAATTCTTTTCCTTCTTCATCATAATTATTCAGCTTTACTTTACCTTCTTTGATCTGGTAATAATAAAGGGCATGATCCCCTTCCCTGTATATGAGTTCCCCCTTTTTATACAGTTTAATCTCCCCTCCGGATGAACATAAAAAATTTTCTTCAATATTCATACAGCTTATTGTTTTCATAGTATTTCTTTAAAATATTTTCAAAAAGGTAAATTCATTACCTCAAGTACGATTTTATATGCCTATACAAATATTAAACCCTATTTATTGAGTAGACTGTTAAATAAAGTTAAAATAATTACGTATATACCACATAAATAAATTATTTCTTAAATTATATATAATACTCGGAAAAATACTTTAAACCATGAGTCATAAAAACAGTAAACCCCATTTTAATAATAAAACGGGGCTTTAGGATCTATGACGGTAAAATTATTTTTTAATTGTTGTGGTGCTGTCCGCTTTTTTAGTGGGAGCAGTATCTTTTATTTCTAAAGTATCTGAAGGTATTGCAGCTGTAAGAGTATCTGCAGGCAGAGTGTCGATAACGATGCTGTCTGAGTTTGTAGAGAGTTCTGTTTTTGCTTCTTTTTTGCAGCTTAATACAGTAAAGCCGATAATCATTACTAAAATGATAGATTTCATGATGGATCTTTTTTTGTGATGTAGAACCAAAGATAACCCAAATATTGTTGCTATTTTATGACTGTATCCATAATCGTTTATTTTTAATTATTTCGCAAATTTCTTTGTTCCGGCTACACATAAAATAACGCCTACTGTAATACCTACCATTCCCAAACTTACCTGCTCGTGGAGGAAATAGTCAGCAAGTCCCAATCCAAAAAATGGCTGCAACAGCTGTAACTGGCCCACTGTAGCAATGCCTCCCTGCGCCAGGCCTTTATACCAGAATATAAAACCAATGAACATACTGAAAAGAGAGATGTATGCCAAGCCAAACCATCCCTGGAAACTAACGGTCTCAATATGATCAGGAAAATAAATGAAAAATAAAGGAATCATAATGGGAAGTGCCAATACCAGAGCCCAGGAAATAACCTGCCATCCTCCTAATGTTTTGGACAGTTTCGCTCCTTCAGCATAGCCCATACCACATAAAATTACAGCTAACAGCATCAGAATGTCGCCAATGGGTGACGCCGATATTCCCTGCGAAAAAGCATATCCAACGACCAAAAGGCTACCTATCACAGAAAAGAACCAGAATATCGGATGAGGACGTTCTCCCCCTCTGAAAACTCCGAATACAGCGGTCGCCAGCGGCAACATTCCCAGAAATACAATAGAATGCGCCGAGGTAAGATATTGGAGCGCCAGCGCAGACAGAAGCGGAAATCCTATTACACAGCCAACAGATACCAGCAACAGGGGAAAAATCTGCTTTTTTTCAGGGCGTTTTTCTTTATAAATAATCAAAACAGCAAGAGCGAGTATCCCGGCAATAGCTGCACGGGCAATCGTTACGAAAATAGGGTTCATTTCCATAACCGCCAATTTGGTGGCCGGCATGGATCCGCTGAATAGCAATACGCCTATAAAGCCGTTGATCCAGCCATTTAAACTTTCATCTTTTGATATGAATTTATCCGTCATCATTTTATTATTTTTTGATATTTCAAAATTAGAAAGCTGAAATGAATAAACACAGTCTCAGTTTTGTATATTTGCATGAGCACAGTTTAAAGATATGAGCAAAGAATTTATATACACAGAAATCGCTGCCGGAATTGCCACCCAGATCCGGAATGGAGTCCTGAAAGCAGGAGACAGACTTCCTTCCGTAAGAATGATGTGCCAGGAACATCAGGTAAGTATGAATACGGCCAAAAGGGTTTTTCTGGAACTCGAATCACAGTCTTTAATTGAATCCAAACCCCAATCGGGATACTTTGTAAGCAGGCTGATGTCCGTAAAACTTCCTCTTCCCGAAGTAAGCCGGCCTTCCCTGATTGCAAACAATGATGAACCGGATGAACTCATCAGCCGTGTTTATGAAAATATGGGTAAAAAAGGATTGACATTTTTCTCCATCGGAATTCCTTCAGGAGACCTTCTGCCACAGGCTAAGCTGAAAAAAGAAATCATTAATGCAACGCGTGAATTGAAAGACGGCGGAACAGAATATGAAGAGCTTCAGGGGAACCTAAAACTCCGCAGAATGATTGCTGTACGCTCCCTCCAATGGGGTGGAAATTTAAATGAAAACGATTTGGTCACAACAAACGGAGGCATGAATGCTCTTTCTTTCTGTCTGATGGCTCTCGGAAAACCTGGTGATACAATAGCGATTGAAAGTCCCTGCTATCCGGGTATTTTACAGCTGGCAAACGGTTTGGGGTTGAATGTACTAGAACTTCCCACACACCCGACAACCGGGATTGAAATAGAAGCCCTGCGAAAAGTAATTCCTCAAATCGATCTCTGTCTGCTGATCCCTAATTTCAATTCACCGCTGGGAAGCTGTATGCCGGACGAAAATAAGAAAGAAATCGTAAAAATTCTGTCTGAAAATAATATTCCACTGATTGAAGACGATGTGTATGGAGATCTTTATTTCGGTTCCAGCCGTCCAAAATGCTGTAAATCTTTTGATAAAGACGGAAATGTTCTCTACTGTAGTTCTATATCCAAAACACTGGCGCCAGGTTATCGTGTAGGATGGATTGCTCCGGGCAGATACAAAGACAAGATTATGAAGCTGAAACTCCTCCACTCTACTTCTTCTATTTCTATTGTGAATGAAGCGGTTGCTAATTTCCTTAAATCCGGGAGGTATGAAAAGCATCTTCAGCAGATGCGTAAAGCGTTGCAAAACAATTATCAGAACTATGTACAGACGATTGCAGACTACTTCCCTGAAGGCACAAAAACAAGCCGCCCGCAAGGAGGATTATCTCTTTGGGTGGAATTTGATAAAAAGATCCGTACCACTGAACTTTATGATCATGCGATTAAGCAGAGCATCAGTATTGCTCCCGGCAGGATGTTTTCCCTTCAGAATCAGTTTGAAAACTGCATGCGTCTCTGTATAGGCCTTCCGTGGACGAAAGAAACCCAATTGTGCTTGCAGCAGGTCGGAAATCTTGCGAAAAGAATCTGATATTATTTATCCGGAACGAAGTTTTTTCTTGCCAGTTCTTTTCTTACTCTGCTAAGGCTTTCAGGGGTAATTCCCAGGTAAGAAGCAATCATCCACTGTGGAACTCTGAGAAGAAGATCGGGATACATCTTGATGAATTTCATGTATCTTTCTTCTGCGGTTTCGCCCAGCAGAGAGTTGATTCTGTTCTGCAAACTTCTGATGTGCTTTTGCAGTAAGAAATCACTTCTTTCTATGCTGTTGGGAAACTGTTCTACCAGCTTATTGAAAAAATCAGGGTGAAGAAACAGCACTTCCGTATCTTCCACTGCTTCTATGTAGTAAATGGACTTTTCATTGAAATAAAGACTGCTTCGGTCAGAAATCAGCCAGCTTTCAGGGGCAAACTGAATGATGTGTTCTTTTCCGTTTTTATCAATAGAGTACATTTTCAACAGTCCCTTTTCTACAAAAAATATGTGCCTGCAGATTTCGCCATACTGTAAAAGAAACTGATTTTTAGGGATTTTCTTTACTTCATAGTGTAAACTGCACATATTCACCTTTTCTATGGGAACATTGAGTACTTTGGCTAAATAAGTGTTAATATTCTTCATTATAAAACCTGGCTTATAGATATATCTTCATGTGAAGCACTGTCAATCACTTTTCCGTCTTCTATAATGATCAACTGAGGGCTTTCGTGCCTGATTCCAAGGTCTTCAGATATTTTATTTGAAATCGGCCTGTGTTCCAGCAAATCTAGGTAATATAAATCCAGCTTATTATCTAAATTATCTATTTCTTTCTCAAAATTTTTCAATACTGTTTTGCTGATGAAGCAGCGTGTGGAATGTTTAAAAATAGCAATTCTGTGGTGATAAGAATTTTCTATTGCATTGGCCAGATCTTCTTCAGATTCTATCTTTTTCCAGAAAGATTTACGTTCAGGGTTGTTTTCTTTTCCTCCGAATATTTTATCAAAAAAACTCATACATTAAATTGTTTTAAATGATGATCAAGGTGTTTGTATTCCAAAAATCCCCAGTCTCGTTCAGTCATTGTACCGAATAATTGATGATGATCCGGCAGCATTTTATTTTCATATGCCGTCCGGAATTCTTTCAACGTATTCAGCAGATTGGTCCTTGACTCATCAAAATCACACTCAAAATTAATGATTAGTTTTTGAAAAGTAGGCATGTTTCGGGGAATTCCATTGTTAAAAATCTGCATTTCCATTTTGGTTACTGCTCCTATCGTTCTAAAAACAGGGTTAATGCCGGGAAGCTCAATTTTTCCTATGGCTACTTTAAGAACTAGGTCACAGTGTTTTAGCATCCGGGCTGCATTCATTTTCCCCCACCTCCGCTGACTGGTTTCGGTAAGCTTCAAAATTCTGCAAATAATTTCTTCAAAATCAACCGGATTATGCAGACTTTTCTTTACCACCCTTTTTCTATCTTCAGATGTTCAATATGAGCAAAATGATGGTTGCAGTGCCAAACATAGAGAGCCAGATAACTTCTCAGATCATAATTCTGGTTGTGTTCAGGATGATGGAAAGTTCTTTCAAATTGTTTATTCGTAAGTGTTTTAAGCAAAGCTGCCCATCTTTGGTGGGTTCCTTTTATCATTCTCATAGCGGGTTTTATCGGCATATTGGCACTGTCCTGGAGTTCTGCCCATTTGGCTTCATCATAAGGTCTGATCGTCGGGTTATCTTCAGTTAGCGCCAATTTTAAACGGATGAAACTATTGATATGGCTATCGGCAATATGGTTTACAAGTTGCCTTACCGTCCATCCTCCTTCTCTGTAAGGGGTATCCAGCTGATCATCAGAAAAGTCTTCTATCAAGTTTTTAAGCTTTTCAGGAAAGTTTTTGATGACTTTAATATATTCATCAAGTTTAATATCGCAGATGTTTTCAGGCTGTTGGTATTCACCTATTGGAAATCTTTTCTGTTGTAAGTTATCCATATTCAATTATCTTTTTTAATCTGTTTTAATAAAAAAAGGTCATTCTGTTTTGGGATTGTATTCTTTTATCTGAAATTCCGGATTTCAAAAAAAAACACAGTTTTTATCATTTAAAAATTTCCCTAAAATTACTACAAGAAAACCAACAAGCCAATAAAAAAAATAAAGATAAAAAAAGAGCTTCAGTTCTGTTAAAAATGAAGCTCTTCCTATTGGGGTTGATGTATTAATATCCGTGTAAATCAATGCCCTCTGTTCTCTGTAAGGTTACTTTCTTACCCATTTTCTTCTGAATCACTCTGAAATGCTGCAGTTCATCATCCGTCAGAATAGTAATGGCAGTTCCTTTTTCGTTGGCTCGGCCTGTTCTACCAATACGGTGAATGTAATCTAAAGGCGAGCGCGGCAGTTCGTAATTGATAACGCAAGGTAAAGATTCGATGTGAATACCACGTCCAATCAAGTCTGTGGCAACTAAGATCTGTGCACCGTCCACTTTAAATTCTTCCAGATTATTTCTGCGGGCACCCTGCGATTTCTGGCTGTGAATAGCTACGGCTTTGATTTTATTCTTTTTAAGTTTTTCTACCAATCTGTCTGCGGATTTTGTAGAGGAAACAAAAACCAATGCTTTTTCAACTTTCTTTTCTTTAATTAAATAGCGTAAAAAAGGTCCTTTGTCTTCCGGAGAAACATGATAAGCCAGCTGTTCGATATGATCAATTTCAACTTCTTCTTTCTTAATTTCAATAATCGTAGGATCAATGGACAGGCGTTCCTTCATCTCAGATACCTTATCATTTAAAGTGGCTGAAAACAACGTTGTTTGTTTCATCACAGGCATGAGCGCAAAAAGTTTATTCATTTCCTCCTCAAAGCCCAGCTGAAACATTTTATCTGCCTCATCAATCACCAGATGCTGAATTCCTGAAATACTCAATGCATTATGTTCAATTAAATCCAATAAACGGCCCGGCGTTGCGATCAGAACTTCTACTCCGAACATTCCTTTCATCTGCGGATTGATGGAAACACCACCATAGACTGCCATTGTACGGACTTCCCTTTTCAGATTTTCGGTGAATGCTCTGAAAACTTCATCAATCTGAATGGCCAGTTCACGGGTAGGAACTAATACTAATACCTGAACATTACGGTCTTTCTTAACTTCCGAATTCTGTAGTTTTTCTAAGATAGGCATCACAAAACAGGCGGTTTTTCCGGAACCTGTCTGAGCAATTCCCATCAGATCCTTTCCTTTTAAAATAACAGGAACTGCCTTTTCCTGAATCGGAAATGGTTTCAGATACCCCAGTTTGTTGACGGAACGAATAATATTGTGTGATAATCCTAAAGATTCAAATGACATAAAATACTTATTTGCTGCAAAGATAAGCTATTGATATTTGGCTGGCCGCCGAAACCGAACAAGGATTGAAATTATTTTCTTTTAAAAATTTTATATTGCCGATTTGTCCGATAATTCCGTTTTGGTCGGTTTTTTGAGTAAATTTATCCAAAATTCGAGAAATCTAAATATGAAAAAAGCGTTAATAATCGTAGATGTACAGAATGATTTCTGTGAAGGCGGCGCATTAGCAGTTCCGGGAGCCAATGAAGTGATTCCTTATATCAATCTTCTGATGGAAGAAAATGAATATGACCAAATTGTTCTCACTCAGGACTGGCATCCTGCTGATCATAAAAGTTTTGCAAGCAATAATAACCGGAAAGTGGGTGAAAGTATTATTCTGAACGGGGTTCCGCAGTTTATGTGGCCGGATCACTGTGTTCAGGGAACTTTCGGAGCAGAATTCCACAAAGATCTGAACAGAGATAAAGTAACCCACATCATTCAAAAAGGAAAAAATACAGAAATCGACAGCTACAGTGGTTTTCAGGATAACAATCACTTTATGAAGACAGGGCTGGATGATTTCCTGAAATACCATGAAATTCAATTGCTGGAAGTGGTAGGCCTCGCTATGGATTACTGTGTAAAATTTACCTGTCAGGATGCCGTGGCAAATGGTTATATCACCTGCCTGCATTTCAACGGAACCAAAGCAGTGAATGTAAAGCCGGATAATGGCAGAGATGCAATTTATGATATGATTCAGAAGGGTGTTACGGTTCTTGGATAGTTTTTACATTAAGAAAAGTAACTTTTCAGCTTAATAAAATAAAAACAGGTTATAAAGACGCGGGATTTTTTCTCTGCGTCTTTTTTGTTTTACTACCCCGTCTTTTTGAGGTGCAAAAATTCAATCCTTCAGAGAAGGGCAATCAGAGCCTACATAATCTTGTTGTACTTACTCCGGCTTCTGCCCGGAAACTTAAAATTTCGAATTTGCAACCAATTTGCAACATCATTTTTTAAGATAATTATCTATATTTGAAAGAAATACATGACATGAAAAAAGGGGTCTTACTCGCTGCATTTCTTATGGTAGTTTTTGGAAAAGCTCAAAAAACAAAAGACAATGAGTTTAAATATCTGGAATATGATATTCAGAAAATCCAAAATCTTTACAAAAATAAAAAAGTCTCTGTAAAAGAAGTTGTAGAGGCTTATCTGAAAAGAATTGATGAGATTGATAAAAATGGGGTAAAACTCAATTCAGTCATTGCCATTAATCCGGATGCCATTAAAATTGCCGATTCTTTGGATCACATCAGTCCAAATTTGAAAGATAAACCTTTGTTTGGTATTCCTGTTCTGTTGAAGGATAATATAGATACCCATGATAAAATGCCCAATACGGCAGGATCTTTAGCGCTTAAAAATTCTTTTCCTCTGCAGGACAGTTATCTGGTCAAAAAATTAAGAGAAGCCGGTGCTGTTATTATTGGGAAAACCAATCTCAGTGAATGGGCCAACTTCAGAGGCATGAAATCTACCAGCGGATGGAGCGGGCTGGGCGGACTTACCAAAAATCCTTATATTCTGAACAGAAATACCTGTGGATCCAGTGCGGGCTCCGGAGCTGCTATTTCAGCCAATCTGGGGATTATTGCCATAGGAACCGAAACCAACGGTTCTATAGTTTGTCCGTCGGGTATTAATGGAATTGTAGGATTAAAGCCAACCGTCGGGTTAATTTCAAGACAGGGAATCATTCCTATTTCAAGTTCCCAGGATACAGCAGGCCCAATGGCAAGAACGGTAAGAGACGTGGCCATAAGTCTTGGGACTATGGTGGGAGAAGATAAAAGGGATACAAAAACCATTGGAAACACCCCATTCATTCATAAAGATTATACTCCTTATCTTACTTTAACCGGGCTGAAGGGCAAAAGATTAGGTTATGTGAAAGGAATTACCCAGGGAGCTGATAAAAAAGTAGATGTGCTTTTCACAGAAACATTAAAGAATCTTGAATCTGAGGGCGCTGTTATTGTTGAAATGGAAAATGATTTTCTTCCTGAAGAAGTCATTCAAAAATCTTTGGAGTTGATGATTGCTGAATATAAAGATGGTTTGAATGATTATTTTACTTCGTTGGGTAAAAACAGACCTATAAAGAATATTGATGAACTGATTGCTTTCAATAAGGAGAACGAAGAAGAGCTCAGATACTTTGGGCAGGAATATCTTGAACTTGCTGCTAAAAGTAAAGGCACGAAGGACGAGAATTATAAAAAAGCAGTAGAAGCCGCTCAGACAGGAAGCCGTGAAAAAGGGATAGATTTTGTTATGAAAAAATACAATCTGGATGCTATTATTTCTCCTACAACTACGGAAGCATGGAAAACAGATTTACAAAACGGTGATCATTATACCTTTGGAAGTTCAGATGCCGCAGCCATTGCAGGCTATCCAAGTATCACCCTTACGATGGGTTATGTTGATGGTTTACCGGTCGGGATTTTATTTTCTGCTGAAAAATGGAGCGAGGGAAAACTGATTAATATGGCATACACCTTTGAGCAGGCTTATCCGCAAAGAAAAGTCCCTCAGTTTTTAAAGGAGTAACAGGTTCTGAAAAGACAGGATTTTAATCCCAATTATAGCTTGACCCATATAAAAACAAAAGAGCGCAGAAGTAAAATTTCTGCGCTCTTTTTATCATTCTCTTATACTACTTTGAATTCAGCTTTCTGTGAAGATTCATTATCCAGATCCCGAAACCCGAAACCTCGCATCACGAAATTCACAACAGCCTATTAAAGCATTTTAAGATTATTCACTTCCAGTTCTGTAAGGATTCTCCAGTGTCCGCGTTTAATGTTTTTCTTGGTCATTCCGGCAAACATTACTCTGTCTAAGGCTTCTACTTCGTATCCTAATCTTTGGAAAATTCTTCTGATCACACGGTTCCATCCGATATGAATTTCAATCCCGATTTCATTCTTAGGTTTTCCTTCAATAAATGAAATCTGATCTACTACCGCTACTCCTTCATCAAGACGAATACCTTCTGCAATAAGTTTCATGTCTTCATGGGTAAGTTTTTTATCCAGGGTAACATGGTAAATCTTTTTGGCATCAAAAGAAGGATGTGTCAGCTTTTTCGTCATATGCCCGTCATTCGTTAAAAGAATAACTCCCGTTGTAGAACGGTCCAGTCTTCCAACCGGGAAAAGGCGGTATGGCGATGCATTGGCTACCAGATCCATTACGGTTTTTCTGGCTTTATCGTCCTTAGTGGTAGAAATATAACCTTTTGGCTTATTTAAAAGAACATATACCGGCTTTTCAGGGGTAATGCCTTGTCCGTCAAAAATTACTTTATCGGTTTTCTGAACCTGATATCCCATTTCAGTTACCACTACTCCGTTTACCTCTACCAGTCCCTGCGTGATCAGTTCGTCTGCCTCTCTTCTGCTGCAGATTCCGGAGTTGGCGATATACTTGTTAAGACGGATGGTATCTTTATGAACATCTTTGTCAATCTTGTTCAACCTTCTTTTCTGTACAAAAGATCTTGCCTTGTCTTCATTTCTGTCATCCCCGCCGGATGGTCTTCTTCCATATTTCAGGCTGCCTCTTTCATACTTGTCTCTGGTATCAAAATTCTTTCCGCCTCTTTTTGGAGCTGGTTTTCCGAAAGTTTTTCTTTCACGTCCTTCGCTGGAATTGGTGATGTACGCTCTGCTTTCAGATTTTGATCCCTGATCTTCGTCTCTGTTGGCTGAACCATCATTTCTTTTGAACGATTTATTTTCAAATTTTGAATTACTTCCTTTATGGTCGAAATTTCTTTCGCCAGCTTTTGGAAATGGTTTCTTAAAAGGTTTTGATCCTGAAGAATTTCCAGATCTAGAAGCACGAGAATCATCAGAACTTTTTCTTGTTGAAATTCTTGGTCTTTTTGGTCTTTCTGAATTGTTGTTATCTCTGCTCATGCTAAAAATTTCTGCAAAGATAGTAATTTAGTTACGAGTTAAAAATTAAGAATCATAACTTTGCAGAATAGTTTTATTTTAATTTTAAAGAAACTCCAATAAATGATAACAATATTAAACGATGATTTTTCCCAATTAAACAGCTTTTTACACGAAAAATCTTTCAGTAAAATCTTTATTTTAGTTGATGAAAACACCCATGAATATTGTCTTCCGGTTCTTTTAGGCAACATGGAAACAGACCTGGGCTTTGAAATTTTAGAGATTGAGGCGGGTGAAGAAATGAAAAATATTCAGACGGCCAACCAGCTTTGGGAGATTCTGACGGAAATGCAGGCGGACAGAAAAGCCCTTGTCATCAATCTCGGTGGAGGCGTTATCACAGATATGGGCGGTTTTATAGCATCTACTTATAAGAGAGGGATACAGTTTATTAATATTCCCACTACCCTTTTATCCATGTGTGATGCTTCCATAGGAGGAAAAACAGGGATAGATCTGATGCATTATAAAAATATGGTAGGTACTTTTGCTTTTCCTGAGCAGATCTTTATTTATCCTAAATTTTTAGAAACGCTTCCGTTTAAAGAACTTCGCAGTGGTTTTGCAGAAATGCTGAAGCATGGTCTTATTGCCGATAAAGCACATTGGGACAGCCTGATCAGGATTCAGAAGCTGGATGTGGAAACCGTGGTTCCGCATATTCAAATCTCGATGGATATCAAACAGGATGTGGTAGAAAAAGATTTTCATGAAAGAAACATCAGAAAGACCCTGAATTTCGGGCATACTATCGGACATTCCGTAGAAAGTCTTTGTCTGAGCCAGGGAAATCCTATCCTGCATGGCGAGGCAGTTGCTATGGGAATGATCTGTGAGGCTCACCTTGCCCGTCTTGAAGATCTGATTACGGAAGAGGATGCTGCTTTTATTATTGAAAATATTCAGAGGTATTATCCATACCTTGATATCAGTGACTTTACGGATGAAAGCATCACTGCTCTTTTATTGAATGATAAAAAGAATACAGACAGTAAAATCAATTTTTCTTTGCTTTCCGGGATAGGTTCGTGCACCTATGATTACCAGTGCAGCCAGAAAAATATTCTGAAATCTTTGGATTTCTACAGAAAATTGAATGATAAATAGATATTTCCCTGGGAAATTCTTTTAATTAATCCCTATTGAAGTGAATAAAACAATTTAGATCTTTTCTAAACAAACGTTTGATAGATATTTTAATTAACTGATTATCAGCACACTTTATGTAAAACAGCTTATTCACTAAGCTGTTTTTTTATTGACTTTTATCATGTCAATTATTTTTGGCAAGCAATTTGAAAGATACTCTGCGTCAAACTCAGTAGTAAGGTTTGACGGTAGTAAAATTTAAAATTATAAATAGTAAAATATTAAAAAATTAAAGTTATGAAAAAGTTAATTTTAGGATTAGCAGTAACTGCAAGTTCACTGGCATTCGCTCAGCAGACTCAAAAATCTTCTTCTAACCCGGTAACATTCGGTGTGAAAGGGGGTATGAACGTATCTTCTCTTTCTAAAGACGAAGGTTTAGACGATCAAAAATCTAAAATCGGTTTCAACGCAGGTGTATTTGCAAACATTCCAGTGGCAGAATCATTCAGCATCCAGCCGGAGGTATTGTACTCTCAATATGGATCAAAAGCAGATTACACTGTTTTAGGAACCAAGTTTTCTTCTTCAACTAAGTTAGATTATATCACGGTACCGGTAATGTTCCAGTACAACCTGATCCCTAATCTATTTGTAGAAGCAGGTCCTGAATTCGGATTCATGGTAAGTGCAAAAAATAAAATTAAAAACGAGAATAATGGTAACTCTACCACTTCTGATAACTACAAAGATGATCTGAAAACATTCAACTTTGGAATCGGTCTTGGTGCAGGATATTATTTCACTCAAAACTTTGGAATTACAGCCAGATATGTAGCTGGAGTAACTGATATTTTCAAAGATAATTCTGGTGATGCTATAAGAAACAATACATTCCAGGTAGGACTAGCTTATAAATTCAAATAATAAGCTTCAACATTCAGTAACAAATTTTATATTTAATAGAAAAAGTCGGATTATTCATTTAATTCGGCTTTTTTGTTATTTAAAGCTCATTTCCGAGGTTTTGGCAAGAAGTTTGCGTATATAGAATTAGCCGGAAAACTGGAGATTTTATATTTCAGTCGGAGGGCTAAAGTTTCTTCATATATAAATTGATTTCAATAGAGAAGGTCAGGTTTATTCATTTAAACCTGACCTTTTCGCCTTGAAATATGATTTTTATCAGTTTATTCCCTTTGGCGGGAATTTTGATACCATGTGGACTACAAGTTTAAACTTTAAAAATCATGAAAAGACTAATTATTGTATTAGCATTTGCAGGAAGCTTATTGGTGAATGCACAGGAAAAAACGAAATCTTCTTCTCCTGTTACCTTCGGAGTTAAAGGGGGATTAAACGGATCTACCTTAACAAAGAAAGACGGTTACTATGATTACTATGAGAATGACCAGAGACTGAAGGCGGGGTTTAATGCAGGTATTTTCGTTAATATTCCTGTCGCTGAAAAATTCAGTATTCAGCCGGAAGTTCTTTTTAGCCAGCTAGGTTCTAAAACAGAAGACAGAAATAGATATAATTCAAATTCTTACAGTTCCAGACAGGAATATGATTATAAATTGACTTTAAATTATATTACACTTCCTCTAATGGTACAGTATAATATTCTTCCTCAGCTTTATGTAGAAGCAGGACCGGAATTCGGATTATTATTGGGTGGAAGATCAAAAGGAGACGAGACCTACACAGAAACTAACGGAAATATTACAACGACTACCCACAGAGAATTTTCAAACAAAATTAATATGGATTTATACAATAAATTCAATTTTGGGATTGGTATCGGAGCCGGATATTATTTCACGCAGAACTTTGGCGTAACTGCCAGATTTGTTGCCGGAGTAACGGATATTTATAAGAGCAACAACGGAGATACTGTCAGAAACAATGCATTCCAGGTGGGTGTAGCTTACAAATTCAAATAATATTATATATATTTTCAAAGTGAATACCGGGTTTCTCAAGAGCCCGGTATTTTTTGTTATGATATCCGGATAAAAAAGAACTGTAAAGAAAAAACTGATTTATTCTGAACTTAACAACAAACAAGATTGGACTTTACAGCAAAGTCTTTATGCCTGTCATTTTAGAAATTTGTATTATAAAATTTTTAATAATGGAAAATAAAGAAACAGTCTTGGTAACAGGAGGTTCAGGTTTTATAGCCTCATACTGTATCATTGCTTTGCTCAATAACGGATACAGAGTAAAAGCCACGCTTCGTTCACTTAAAAAATCAGATCTGCTAAAAGAAATGCTGAAAGAAGGCGGAATCACTTCTTTTGAAGACTTATCATTTGCAGAAGCAGATCTGCTGGATGAATCAGGCTGGGAAAAAGCGGCTGAAGGCTGCCAGTATGTTATTCATGTCGCCTCTCCTACACCGTACACAGATGCCACCACAGAAGATGATTTTGTAATTCCGGCCAAAAACGGAGTTCTTTTCGTCCTGAAAGCGGCCAGGAAAGCAGGTGTGAAAAGAGTCGTACTTACTTCTGCTTTCGGGGCTGTAGGATATGGAACGGTAAAAACAACACCGTATACCGAAGAAGACTGGACAGTACTGAATGATACCGTATTCCCCTACCAGAAATCCAAGACCATCTCTGAAAAAGCGGCGTGGGAATATATAAAAACTGAAGGGGCAGGAATGGAACTTTCTGTAGTAAATCCTACAGGAGTCCTGGGACCTATTCTGGCAGATGACTTTTCACATTCTATTCAAAATATTAAGCAAATGCTGAATGGAGAAATGAAAGCCTGCCCTAAAATTATATCCGGATATGTGGATGTACGCGATGTTGCTGATCTTCATTTCAAAGCCATGACTATGCCACAGGCTAACGGACAGCGTTTTATAGCTGTTGCCGGAGATGGTTATTCATTATTGGAAACCGCTCAGGTACTCAGAAAAAACCTGGGTCAAAAAGCAGCCAAAGTTCCTTCCCGAGAATTACCTACCTGGCTTATAAAATTATTAGCTATATTTAATCCTAAGCTGAAAGCTGTAACCCCTTATTTGGGAATGGTAAAAAGAGCCAGCAACCAGAAAGCAACGACTATGCTGGGATGGAAACCCCGCCCTACTGAAGAAGCTATTCTGGCAACGGCAAACAGCCTGATCAGAATGAATTTAATACCATAAACGATGAAAATAATAATTACGGGTGCAACAGGACTGGTGGGAGAAGGTGTGCTTCTGGTATGCCTGGAAAACCCTGCCGTTACAGAAATAATATCTGTCAGCAGAAAACCTTTGCTTCTTAAAAATAATAAGCTGAAAGAAATTATCGTCAAAGATTTTTCGGAAATCAAAGATCACGCACTACAGCTTAAAGATTATGATGCCTGCTTTTTCTGTGCAGGAGTAAGTGCTGTAGGTGAAAATGAAGAATCATTTACCCGGAAAACTTTTGATTTTGTGGTCCCTTTTGCACAATCACTCTCAGAAATCAATCCCGGAATGACGTTTATTTATGTTTCGGGAAACCGTACCGACAGCACAGAACAAGGGAAAGTAATGTGGGCCAGAGTAAAAGGAAAAACCGAAAACACATTACTCAAATTACCTTTTAAAGCAGCGTATAATTTCCGTCCAGGTTTTATGCAGCCAGTAAAAGGACAAAAAAATGTACGGTTGATCTACCGGGTATTTGACAGGCTGTCTCCTTTATGGTATCTGATTTTCCCAAACTGGATCTGCCGCATGCAGGAAGTAGGCTCAGCAATGATTCATTGTGTATCAAAAGGATATCATCAGTCGATTCTGGAAGTAAAAGACATCAAATTACAGGCAAAATAGCTCAGGTTCTACGTTGGGCCAATATTAAAAGTATCAATAGAAAAAATAGACAAATGAAAATATCAGAAATAAAATCCTGTTTTGTTGGTCCTTTGGTTTCTCCAGAGCAATTCATTGCTGAACATTTCTTTATATTTCTAGCAAAAGGAATGATGAATGGTTATGACGGGAATAAACATTATAAATTAAAACCCGGTGAAAGCTGTATTATCCGTAAAAACAGACTCGCCCGGTACAACAAAGTAAAAGAGAATAATGAATTCGAGAAAGTGATTTTCATTTTTGATGAGCCTTTCCTCAAAAGCTTTCAGAAAAAACATAATATTCTTTTTAAAAATTATACCTCAAAAGATGCTTTCGTAAAGCTTAGAAAAGACAGTCTGATAGACAGTTTTTTATTGTCGCTGGAGCCTTATTACAATGATTCCGGAAACATAGGAGCTGTGTTTTCAGATCTCAAAAGAGAAGAGCTGCTGCTCATCCTGTTAAAGCTGCACCCCGAGCTTTCGGACATACTCTTTGATTTCGGGATACCCGGACGGCTGGATCTTGAAAAATTTATGCAGCAAAATTATAAGTTTAATGTGAGTACAGAGCGGTTTGCATTTCTTACCGGGCGAAGCCTTTCTGCATTTAAAAGGGATTTTAAAACTATTTTTAATGAAACACCCAACCGATGGCTTATAAAACGACGACTTCAGGAAGCCCGTTTTTTAATCGAGGAAAAAAAGCAGAGACCTACAGATATTTATATGGATCTGGGCTTTGAAGATCTATCTCACTTTTCATTTGCTTTCAGAAAAGAGTTTGGAATAACAGCCTCTGAGCTGCTGGAAAAGATGAAATAAATTCCTTATTTAATACTCTGCCAAATCATCAACATAAATCAGGATTTCTTTAAAATGATCCTTAAAAACGAATTTTTCATAACCAAATTTTTCTTAAAATCCAGTTAAAAACACAAACCTAGCAATGCGTAAAACCGCCCAAGAAGCCCTTCGAATAAGGGTTTTCAGAGTTTGGCAAGCCTTTTGCAAAATTATTCAAGTCTGATTGAAAAATCGGATGAGAAGTACAATAGTAAAATTAAAAAATAAAATTATGAAGAAGTTATTTCTAGGGTTGGCAGTTACTGCTGGCATGATGACATTTGCTCAAGAAACAAAAACAGTAACCCCTGAACCTATCAAAAAAGAAAAACAACCAATCAGATTTGGTATCAAAGCGGGAGGAAACTCTTCTTACTTCAGTGAGCAGAAATTAAGCCTTGATAACCAGAAAATCGGATTCCATGCTGGGGTTTTAGTTAATATTCCACTATCTCAGAAGTTCAGCTTACAGCCGGAGGTTTTGTATAACCAGTTAGGAGCAAAAAGCGTGATTTCATCCACAGATGTAACAACGGGTGCTACCAACGTTAAAACGAAAAGCGAGTACAAAACGACCATGAACTATATCTCAGTCCCTTTAATGGTACAAATGAGACCTACTGAAAGATTTTATGTAGAGGCAGGACCTGAATTCAGCTATTTCATCAACGGAAAAAATTCCGGAGACAGCACAATTTCCACGACTACGGGAGGGGTAACAACTACTCAGTCCGTATCTAATTCCGAAGATATTAATAAAGACAATATCAATAAATTCAATTTAGGATTAGGTTTAGGTCTTGGATATGATATCACTCAGAATTTAGGGATCAATGCAAGATACATCAACAGTCTTACGGATATGAGAAACCAAAAGCCTGAAGGTACAGAACCATTGAACCACAGAGCGTTTCAGTTAGGTCTGAACTATAAATTTTAATCAGAGACAACCAATTTTTTAACCTATAGTAAAGTCCGGATTTAATTTTTTAAGTCCGGACTTTCGTTTTTATTCCTGGTGGCTTCGGGAGCCTCAGCCACCAGATATTGGTCATTTATTTCATGTTTTTCTGGATATACTGGCTTTCCGGATATTAGTTAGAAATCAGAAAACCCGAAACACGCATCTCGAAACTCTCAAACCCACATCTCGTATCACGATTATTCAAATATTCGCGGATCATCGCTGATCACTCCGTCTATTCCCATCTCTTTTAATTCTTTCAGCCTTTCTTTGGTATTGACGGTCCAGGGAATCACTTTCATACCCAACGCATGGCATTCCTGTATCATTTGAGGAGTGACAAGTGTATGATCAGGGCTGTAGATGGTTGGGATAAAGCTCAGAAACTTCATATCTCCTGCTACCCCGCTCAGATGATCCGGATATTGCTTGAATTTAGCCACAGGGATATTCTGGAAATGAAACCTCTGCTGTGTCAGTTTTTTATCATCCACTTTTTCCACCAGCAAAGCGGTCATTATTTTAGGATATTCTTTATGGATGATTTCCAGTGTTCTTGGATCAAACGACTGAATAATGACCCGGTCCTGAATTCTTTTTTCTACAATAATTTTCATCATCAGATCTACAAATTCTTTAGGCTCCGGATGGAAAATATGATCTGAGAAAGGACGGGTTTTGGTTTCTATATTATAAAACGGTAAAGGTCTGTTCAGTTCACGGGAGTACGCCTCACAAGCATCTATTACTTCCGAAAAAAGAGGTTTCTGAGCCTTCATTTTCTTCTGATCGGGATAGTTTTTGAGTTTCTTTAAGCCAACATCAAATGTTTGAATTTTGGCATAAGGTATTTCATATATTTTATAGTAAAAACCTGAGTCTTCCGGAATATAGGTTCCATCCTGTTTGGTGATGAGCTCCGGAGAAAGGAAAGCATCATGGGAAAGAATTACTTTTTTATCCTTTGTGATGGCCAGATCCATTTCAAGGGTCGTTACATTCATTTTTAAGGCATTTTTCATCGCCGGAACTGTATTTTCGGGGTATAAAGACTTTCCTCCCCGGTGCGCCTGATTATCGAAAGACTGAGCGGAATACAGCTGCATAAATGCCAGAAGAATACCTGTTAAAAATACGTTTTTCATATTCTGAAGTTTTAATGAACAAAATTAAAACATGCTCTGATAAGCCATAATACAGGAATATTAAGCTTTTGATACATTTATAAAAACAAAAAGAGCCAGACATTCAGTCCGGCTCTTGCTGCTTTTATTTTAATCAACAGAATATTAATTAAATAATTCTACTTCTTCTCCTTTTCCTACCGGATATTCTTCGGTAAAACATCCGAAACAGTGATTGGAAGAACCCAAAATATCTTTCAGGTTATCTGTACTTAAAAACTCTAAAGAATCTACTCCAAGATATTTTCTAAGCTCTTCAGTCGTCATATTGGCTGAGATCAGATCATCTTTGGAAGGTGTATCAATACCCAGATAACATGGGGCTATGATAGGCGGAGAAACACTTCTGAAGTGAATCTCTTTTACTCCGGCATCTTTAAGTATTTTTACCAGTCTTTTGGAAGTGGTTCCTCTTACAATAGAATCGTCTATAATGACCACTCTTTTATCCTTAATTTCAGAAATAATAGGATTAAGTTTAAGGTTTACTACTCTTTCTCTCATTTCCTGAGTAGGAACGATGAAACTTCTGCCGATATATCTGTTTTTAATCAGAACCGGGCGGAAAGGTATTCCGGAAGCTTTTGAGAACCCAATAGCCGCAGGAACTCCTGAATCAGGAACTCCGATTACTACATCGGCTTCTACAGGCGCCTGTTCCCAGATTTTTTCACCGGATTTCTCTCTGATTTCGTATACATTAATATTTTCCAGTGTAGAGTCAGGTCTTGCAAAATAAATATATTCAAAAGAGCATATTCTTTGTTTTCCTTTCTCTTCATTCACCATATAAGAGTGAAGTTTTCCAGGCTCATTTTCGTTGGTATAAATGATCTCTCCCGGAAGAATATCACGTACATATTGTGCCCCTACAGCATCAAGTGCTACAGATTCGGAAGCTACAACATAGGTTTTTTCGTCAACAGCTCCTAAAACCAATGGACGGATTCCATTAAAATCTCTGAATGCGAAGAATTTGTTTCTGGTCATTCCCACTACGGAATAAGCGCCTTCAATTTTTTCCATGGTTGCTTTGATAGCTCCGCGAAGACCTAAATCAAGGTTTTTCTGGATCAGTCTTAGAATCACCTCAGAATCGGAAGTGGCTCTGAAAACTACTCCTTCAGCTTCCAGCTCAGCTTTTAATTCTTTTGCATTGGTAAGGTTACCGTTATGTGCTATAGAAAGTATAATCTGGTCGTATTCGTTTTTTGCGAAGAACGGCTGAAAATTATATTTCTTTTTGTCTCCTGCAGTGGTATAACGGGTATGCCCTATTGCAGAATTTCCCATAAAAGTCTCAGGTTCCTGAATTTCTTTATAAACATCCAAAACCAATCCCTCATCTTTCATGTTCGTGATTTTCCCATCTTTAAGAACGGAAATACCACAAGCTTCCTGACCTCTGTGCTGCAGGGCAAAAAGTCCGAACTGCGAAAGAGAAAAGGTATCTACATCACTATCAGAATACATTCCGAAGATCCCGCACTCCTCGTTAGGAGCATCCAGTCTTTCTTCTTCCTGCGTTCTGAAAAGATTTCTCCCGTAGGTTTGGTCTTTAAACTGTTTTAAATATTCACTTTTATGAATGTCTAAACTTTTCATTTCTATTTTTTCTAAATTAGAAGTTAGATATTAGATGTTAGAAATTAGTCTAAGTTAACTTCAATTATAATTTTAAACTTCCTTTTAATGAGTATATCATTTTCTGAATTTCAGTTAAAAGTTCTTTTAAAGGTGCTATTTTGACTTCAGAAATAAAATCAAGGTCTACTAATAACTGTAACTGGGTTTGCAGTTCATAGGTTGAACCAAATGCAATTCCAAGAAATTGATAGAACTCATTTTTGTTATTTCTTCCAGCTCCTTCAGCAATATTAGAAGGTATTGAAACGGCACATCTTCTGATTTGAGACAGTAAACCGAATTTCTCCTCACCCGGCAGTTCTGCAGAAACCAAATAGACTTCTTTTACCAAAATCATCGATTTCTTCCAAACTTTCAAGTCTTCTATCCGGTGCGATTTCATACTAACTTCTAATATCTAACTTCTAACTTCTCAAATTTACTTCCCAAGTAAATTTTTAAGACGGTTGTAGATCTCTACATACGCTTCCGTAACTTCACCAAGATCTCTTCTGAATCTGTCTTTGTCCAGTTTTTTCATGGTGTCTTTATCCCAAAGTCTGCATGTATCCGGAGAAATTTCGTCTGCAAGGATGATTTCACCGTCAGCTGTTTTTCCTAATTCAATTTTGAAATCAACCAGGATGATGTTCATTTTATCAAAAAGATCGATCAGAATTTCGTTGATATCAGAAGTAAGCTCATACATTTCATCAAGCTCTTCGTATGTTGCTGCCCCTAAGAATACCGCATGGTGATCATTGATAAGCGGATCTCCCAATTCGTCTTTTTTGTAGCAGATATCGAAGATGGTCACCGGAGATTTAATTCCTTCTTCCACGCCCAGTCTTTGAGCCATGCTTCCTGCAGAATAGTTTCTCACAACCATTTCCAAAGGAATGATGGATACTTTTTTTACAAGCTGCTCTCTTTCGTTTAATTGTTTAATGAAATGAGTTTTAACCCCTTTTTCATTTAAATATTCAAAAATAAGAGTGGTGATCGCGTTGTTCATTTCGCCTTTCAAATCAACAGATCCTCTTTTTTGAGCATTAAATGCTGTAGCATCGTCTTTAAAACGTACCACTACTTCATTAGGATTATCGGTAGCAAATACCTGTTTTGCTTTCCCTTCGTACAACATTTCTTTCTTTTCCATTTCTAAATTCTTATTAGTTAGATTTATTTTATATTACTTAATTAAAATTCCTGTTAAAACAGCCATTCCAAAACTCAGCAATGTCCCGATAAGCACATATTCCGTGAGTTTTCTCTGCTTGGCCTGCGCCAGATCACTGAATCTGAAGACAGATTTGGCAGCCACCATAAAGCCTACTCCTTCCCAGTGGTTCACCATAATAAATGTGAATACCAGTAAACGTTCCAGAATACCGATATATTTTCCTGCACTGGATAAAGACTCGGTCTGTAAACTGCTTTGAGTTTCCGGAACCGGAGTCCATGAAGACAATAATATTTTAATGAAAATAGAGGCTGGCGTTGTAAGAAACAAAGCCGCCATCAGTACTTTCAGAAATTCCTGATTGTTTAAAAATCCAAAACTGAATTCTTTACAATAAAAAGAGATTCCCGCAATCACAAGAACGTGAAGCATCTGATCAATGAAAAACCATCTTTTTTTATTTTTTACAGTCTGGAAGATCAGTTTTGAGGCATCAATAATAAAATGGGTAACTCCAATCAGTATGGAAACCCACCACAACTCTATATTCCATAGAAAAATAAAGCTTAAAACGGTATGAATCAGTACATGAATATACAGATACGGGCTCTTCAGTTTACGGTGTTCTTTATCTGCAACCCAAGAATTTGGCTGAAGAATAAAATCTCCGAGTAAATGTGCCAATATGAGTTTAGTAAAGATCATGCTTAGAGTTCTGAGATTTTCTTTCTAAAGTATTGATTTGTTTCTACGATAAGTTCGTAGTTCGCGCGTTTCAGTCTCTGGCTTACAGAAGACTGTGAAATAGCAAATTTTTTGGCGAGATCTTCCTGGGTGATATCCCGGTTCATAATCATTTCGTGGATGATCTCTGCTGTGGCTACTGTCCAGCTGTCGAAATCTTTTGAGGACCATTTCAGAAGAATATTCAAATCTCTGTCAACAGCTTCGTTTGAGGTTTTTATAGATACGGTGTGGCCATCACTTTTAAGGTCATTCAGCAGCCTTCCTGAATTTACGTAAGCGGTTCCGTTGGATTCTGTGATCTTTTCGGAGGAGAAATTCTCTTCACCAATGCCTATGGCAATTCTTACATCTAAATTTTCCTGACTTCTTATAAGGGACTTGATGGCAAGAAAACGCCAGAACACTTCATCAATACTGCATTTGAACTGAAATTCGTCTCCTCTGTAGATTTCCCATGCGAGCGGTGAGCTTCCCCAGTTTTCCAGGAGATTCTTGAGTCTGGTGATCCAAACTTCCGTGTCTGCATGCTGTGAATTTATAATATCACCGGTTATGACCGCTATCATTGTGCAAATATAAGCATAATTACTTATAAATAAAAAATATAAGCAGAAACACTTATAGATATTGATTATTAGTGAATCTGCTTATATCAATTATGTATTGTTGATAAGCTTTTTAGCGAAACGAATGCATATAAATGTCATGGAGACATAACATAAAATCACTTTCGTTTCATATAATTATATAGAATACGTATGAGATTGCTTCGCTTCGCTCGCAATGACTATCGGGTTTATTTTTTGATAAACTGATAGGCTTTCTCATCCAGTTTTAGGAAATAAAAACCGGAAGGAAGATTCTGTACAGAGATATTTTTCTTATTTCTGAACGGATCTTTCTCCGTATAAATTATTTTTCCTGAAACATCTATGATCTGTGCCGCTTTAATATCCTGAGTTTCTCCGCTCACAAAAAGATCATCATGAGCCGGGTTCGGATATATTTTAAATTCTTTGTTTGAAGTAATAAGATCAGTTGTGGATAAAGTTCCTCCAAGATTCTGACAGTAGTTGATAGCATAAGAATCCCATTCACTTAAAGTAAATGTGCCTGTTGGCTGGTTGACTGTATTTTTTCTGTAAAGAGAAACATTACCGTTTGCATTAGCAGTACTTTTCAAACCGATTGCATCTACTGTTCCAAAACCTTTATAGGCCAATTCCACATACTGACTTCCTGTATATGTCATAGGAGTAGAAGCCGTAACAAATTTTGCCTGTGAATTAGTATAACACGTAAATGCAGCGTTGGGGTTTAAAACGACAAATGTTTCATTATTGGCAATTTTGCCTTCAAGCTGAAAACTGTCTGAGAAATAATAACTGGTTCCGCTGCTAAACTGAATATTCAGATTGTAATTATTCAGATTAACCTCATGTCCTGTTTTATTGGTAATTTCTATCGCTTTATTATTACTACTTCCTTCAATATATTTAGTAATCATTAAATCCTTTGAAAAACCATCTGAAGCAATTGTGGCAGCTGTTGCAACGTTACTCACTGGAGATTCCAGATATCCTTTATCATAAGATTTCACCGTAAAAGTATAAGTTGTTGACGGAGTCAGTCTATCAATGGAGATACTGGTATTTTTGGTAGTAGCAATAGGTGTTGCAGCTCCGTTCATATAAATTTTGTATCCCAAAATATCCGTATCTGTACTTGGGGTCCAGCTTAAATTGACAAAATTGGCATTCTGTTGTGCCACCGACAGGTTTATCGGGGCTGCTGGTGCATTTGTATCAGGAGTTTCAGACCATATTAAATCAACCCAACCAGGATTATCAATAAATGGATTCCTGTTTTTCTGAATGCTGTACACCGTATTATTTCGGTCTATTTCCCTCTGAGAAACGGGGTCTAAAGCATTCCACTCTTTTAACATTGTAATGTAAGCCGGTTCAAAAGCACGTTCTTCTGTTCCATCCAACTGGGACTCGTCATTGGCCGGAGTAGTTCCTGCGTTATGATTAAAGCCATTCAACTTGCCTTCATATCTTACCGCAAAATACAACAATGCTCTGGCAACATCTCCTTTAAATTCATTGATGGGTTCATAAACACGGCCTGTATAAGCCAAACCCGGAGTCGCATCGTTTCCAATTTTTGACCCATTAGTAAAACTATAATAAATTGTAGATCCTGCTACACCATAGGGGTAATTGGATCTTCTCTGATTGATCCAGGCATCTACCGGCACTACATAAAACAGATCAGAATACATAGGATAATTACTGATGCTTCCTGTACTGAATGTACTTTGCGGAACCATATGCTCCCGGTTCCAAGCCAGTCCTTCTCCTGTAATAGAACCTGATCCCTGCAATTGTGTGGAATTGTACTCATATGAATCTGGTCCACCCGGAATTTCCGAATAAATATCCAGTAATATATAGTTCCCATTGGAAGGATTGTTGGTGCTGTTATGATCGTAATAAACATCTAAATCTGTCTGTTTATAATATTCCTGCAAATCACCATAATGCCAGTTGACATTCTTTTCAGCAATAATATCATGCAATTTAGACTTCAGTGCATATCCTGTAAGTCCGGCTGTTCCGTCATAGTATCCTGCCGGAATCTGGGCAGAAACAGAAGACGAAATTAAAATAATAGGTAGTAGAAGTTTTTTCATTCCTTAAAAATTGGGTGGCTAAAATAGTAAATTAAAACACTTAAAGTTCTGAAAAATTTATTAAAAAATCATTAATTATCAAAATATAAAAAATTGATTATTAAAATTTTGCGTATATGATACTGTGTGCTAAATAATTATTTTTGGCATTCCATCAATTTAATTATCTTTGGGAACTAACTATTTTATCTATATGAACACAGAGACTATTGACAACATTAAAATGATAGCGGAAACGGCAAGAGAATTTGCTGAGAAGAATATCAGACCGAATATTATGGAATGGGACGAGAGCCAGACATTTCCAAAAGATCTTTTTCACCAGCTTGGAGAAATGGGCTTTATGGGAATTGTAGTTCCTGAGCAGTACGGAGGTTCCGGTCTGGGTTATCATGAATATGTTGCTATTCTGGACGAGATCTCTCAGGTAGACCCTTCTATCGGTCTTTCTGTAGCAGCACACAATTCACTTTGTACCAATCATATTTATGAATTTGGAAATGAGGAGCAGAGAAACAAGTGGCTTCCACAGCTTGCTTCAGGAAAAGTAATCGGTGCATGGGGACTTACAGAGCACAATACAGGTTCTGATTCAGGAGGAATGTCTACTACAGCAGTAAAAGACGGCGATGAATGGATCATTAACGGAGCTAAAAACTTCATTACCCACGCTATCTCGGGAGATATCGCCGTAGTAATGACCAGAACGGGCGAAATTGGAGCGAAAAACAACTCTACTGCATTTGTTTTGGAAAAAGGAATGCCGGGATTCACCTCAGGAAAGAAAGAAAATAAACTGGGAATGCGTGCATCAGAAACTGCTGAGCTTATCTTTGACAGTGTTCGTGTACCGGATTCACACCGTTTAGGAGAAGTAGGTGAAGGATTCAAGCAGGCTATGAAAATTTTGGACGGAGGAAGAATTTCTATCGCAGCTTTAAGTTTAGGAACTGCAAGAGGAGCCTATAAAGCTGCTTTAAAATATGCAAAAGAAAGACATCAGTTCGGAAAAGCCATTGCTGAATTCCAGGCGATCAACTTTATGCTTGCCGATATGGCAACTGAAATTGATGCAGCTGAGCTTTTAATCCAAAGAGCTTCCACATTGAAAAATGCCAAGCAAAAAATGACTAAAGAAGGAGCAATGGCAAAACTATATGCTTCCGAAGCTTGTGTAAGAATTTCCAATAATGCAGTTCAGATCTTCGGTGGTTACGGATATACAAAGGACTTCCCTGCTGAAAAATTCTACAGAGATTCTAAATTATGTACCATAGGTGAAGGAACTTCAGAAATCCAGAGACTGGTAATCGGAAGAGATATTACAAAATAATTGGTAATTACTCAATTCTGACCATACTATAGAATTGAGAATTATTTCATGAATAAATTAATAGCATACGTATTTTGCGTATGCTATTTTCTTTTTGTGAGATAATATATTTTCAATGATATTTAATGTATTGCATAATATATTAAATGAATACTCTAAAATTTTCTTAAATAATTTTGTTTTTCGTAATATAATTTTTATTAGCTTTGATATTCCACAACCAAAACAAATAATTAATATGAAAAAACAATTATCCATGATCGGAATGCTTCTTATTACGGGCATTTCTTTCGCGCAGACTGACCGTCTCTGGAGCGAAGGTTCAAAAAAAGCACCTTCAGACATTTTTGAAAACAAAACTTCAATCACTAATCCGAAGATTTACAGCTTGGATTTCGCAGGACTTAAAAATGCACTGGCAAGAGTTCCTAAGAAACTGGCTCCGGGAGAAAAATCAGAAACCATCATTTCTTTTCCTAATTCCGATGGAAAAATGGAAAACTTCAAAGTAAGAGAAAATTCCAACTTTGATCCTCAGCTTGCCGCGAAATATCCGGATATCAAATCTTACGTAGGCGAAGGCCTTAATGATCCTACTTCTACTGTTTACTTCAGTATTTCCCCTCTAGGTCTTTCTTCTATGGAAATTTACGGAAACAAATCCGCTGTTTTCATTGAGCCGTATACTAAAGATCTTTCTTCTTATGTAGTATACAAGAAATCTGACAAAAAAGACGATCTCAACAAATTTGAATGTACAGTTATTGACGTCGCTCAAAAAGGGGTAACCAATTCCAATATTGCTGCAAGACCTAATGCAGATGATGCTAAATTGAGAACATTCAGACTGGCTCTTTCCACCACCGGAGAATACACGGTGTATTTCGGAGGAACTAAAGCCAATGCGCTGGCTGCTATCAACAATACCATGACCCGCGTGAATGGTGTTTTTGAAAAAGACTTTGCCGCAAGAATGGTTCTGATCGCCAACAACGATGCTGTAATCTATACCAACGCTTCTACAGACCCTTATTCTGCCGCTTCAGGAATGAGCAGCTGGAATTCACAGCTTCAAAGTACCCTTACTTCCGTGATCGGGGAAGCCAATTATGACATCGGCCACTTATTCGGAGCTTCCGGTGGCGGAGGAAATGCAGGCTGTATAGGCTGTGTCTGTACCAACGGTTCAAAAGGAAGCGGATACACTTCTCCGGCAGATGCCATTCCTTCAGGGGATAATTTCGATATTGACTATGTAGCTCACGAAATGGGACATCAGTTTGGAGGAAATCACACCTTCTCTCATGGCAATGAAGGAACAGGAGTTAATATGGAGCCCGGTTCCGGATCAACCATTATGGGATATGCAGGAATTACCGGTCAGGACGTTCAGCCGCATTCCGATGCCTTCTTCCATGCAGTAAGTATCCAGCAGATCACCAACAATATTAAAGCGAAAACCTGCCCTGTAAGCACGGCAACTGGAAATGCCATTCCAACAGCGAATGCAGGTCTTGACTATACGATTCCAAAAGGAACGCCATTCATGCTTACCGGAACAGGAACGGATACCAACGGAGATTCGTTAACCTATATCTGGGAACAGATGGATAATGCTTCATCTTCTCAAACAGGAGCAAGCTCTGCGGCAAGTGCTACGAAAGCAACAGGACCTACTTTCAGGTCATGGACACCTACTGCTTCGCCTACAAGATATTTCCCGAGAATGGCATCCATATTAACCGGAGCAACCACTACTGCGGGTTCAGAAATCACTGTTGAAGCTCTATCCAATGTAGCCCGATCATTGAATTTCAGATTTACGGTACGCGATAACAGAGCCGGAGGTTCAGGAAATAATTCTGACGATACTCTGATTACCGTAAATGCCACAGCCGGACCATTCAGTGTATCTTCACAAAACACAGCTATATCTTATGCAGGAGGAAGCTCACAAACCGTTACCTGGAATGTAGCAGGAACTACTGCCAATAATGTGAATGCTGCGAATGTAGATATCCTTTGGTCAACAGACAGCGGAAATACATGGACTACCCTACTTGCAGGAACGCCTAACGATGGATCTCAAGCTGTAACAATTCCTAATTCATCAACTACCACCGGCAGAATTATGGTAAAAGGCTCCAATCACATTTTCTTTGATGTGAATAATGCCAATATTACTGTCAATGCAGGTTCAGGAACTGATACTGTAGCACCTACAGCGCCAACCCTTGCTGCTTCGGGAACTACTGCCACAACGACTAACCTGTCATGGAGCGGAGCTACCGACAACGTTGGCGTTACAGGATATGATGTCTATATGAACGGAGCAGCAATAGGCAGCACCGCATCTACTACATATACTGTAACAAGCCTTACTCCTGCAACTACTTACAGCTTTACTGTTAAATCTAAAGATGCTGCAGGAAATACATCTCCTTCCAGCAATACGGTAAGTGTTACAACTCTTTCAGGGGGTACGGTAACTTACTGTTCTGCTTCTGCTAACAATACGGCAGATGAAAGAATCGGAAATATAAAATTTGGAACCATCAACAATACTTCTACAGGAACTGCCGGATATGAAAACTTCACTTCTGTTTCTACCAATGTTACAAAAGGAAGCGCATATACCATTTCAGTAACTCCGGTGTGGACTTCTACTGTTTACAGCGAAGCTTACGCGGTTTATATTGATTACAACGGAGACGGAGACTTTACAGACAGCGGAGAGCTAGCCTGGTCTAAAACAGGTTCTACAACAACGCCTGTTACAGGAAGCATTACAATCCCTGCCACTGCTGTTACAGGATCTACCAGAATGAGAGTAATGATGCAGTACAGCTCTGTTCCTAGTTCTTCATGTGGTACATACACTTATGGCCAGGTTGAAGATTACACATTAAATATTGTTTCTTCAGGAAGAGGTGAGCTTTCCGATATCAAAGAACTGATCACTGATATCAAATTGTATCCTAACCCTGCAAAAGACCTATTGCACATTTCAAATACAACCTCTGAAGATTATAAGATCTTCGATATGGGCGGAAAACTAATCAGCTCAGGAAAACTAGAGCGAGGAAGTGTGAATGTAAGCAGCCTTATTAAAGGAGCTTATATGATCCAGGTAGGAGAATCATCCAAACGATTTATTAAAAACTAATAACCTCATACCTATTTATTCAATACTGCCTCATCCGGGGCAGTATTTTTTTTACTCCTTAATTTTCTTTCAATTGTATTTTTTTTCAGCAAAATAAAAAATGAATTATTATTTAATGTTAAAAGATAAAAGTTAATTAACGGCCGTCTAAAATATTCATAATGAGTGATTTTGTAAGTTGTTTATTCACTAGATTTGGAATAAACCAATTCTAAACATCCATATGAAAAAACAACTATTAATGAGTGGTATGCTTATGATTACAGGCATCACTTTCGCACAGACGGACCACTTATGGTCTCCTGCCTCACTTAAAAGATCAGCTGACGTATTTGAAAACAAAACAAGAATTAATGATCCGAAGATTTTCAGTCTTGATGTCAACGGATTAAAAAACGCATTATCTACAGCACCCAAAAGAAATCTAGAGGGAAAGAATTCAGGAATCATTATTTCCCTTCCTAATTCTGAAGGGAGAATGGAAAACTTTAAGGTTACGGAAAATTCAAATCTTGCCCCTGAACTTGCTGCGAAATATCCGGATATTAAATCATACATAGGCGAAAACGTAGAAGATCCAAGTTCTACGGTTTATTTCAGTGTTTCCCCGCTAGGTCTTTCTTCTATGGAAATTTACGGAAACAAATCCGCTGTTTTCATTGAGCCGTATACTAAAGATCTTTCTTCTTATGTAGTATACAAGAAATCTGATAAAAAAGACAATCTCAACACATTCGAATGTACAGTTATTGACGTCGCTCAAAAAGGGGTAACCAATTCCGATATGGCTGCAAGGCCCAATGCAGATGATGCTAAATTGAGAACGTTCAGGCTGGCTCTTTCCACTACCGGAGAATATACTGCTTATTTTGGAGGAACCAAAACCAATGCACTGGCAGCCATGAATAACACCATGACCCGCGTAAATGGTGTATTTGAAAAAGATATGGCTGTACGAATGGTTCTTATTGGGAATACAGATGCTTTGATATATACAAATGCTGCTTCGGATCCCTATTCAACAGTTACAAGCCCTTCTTCTCCTCCATCCTCATGGAATTCACAACTTCAAACCACCATCACTAATATCATTGGTGAAGCGAATTACGATGTCGGCCATTTATTTGGTGCTTCCGGAGGAGGTGGAAATTCAGGCTGTATTGGCTGTGTTTGTGAGAATGGTAAAGGAAGCGGAATTACATCTCCGGCCACAGGCAGCGTAAATTCTTCTCCTAATTTTCCACCTTCAGGCGATACTTTTGATATTGATTATGTTGCCCATGAGCTAGGACACCAGTTTGGAGGAAATCATACCTATTCTCATCGTAACGAACAAACAGGAGTTAATGTGGAACCGGGTTCCGGATCTACCATTATGGGGTATGCAGGAATTACAGCTCAGGATGTGCAGCCCCATTCAGATGCATTTTTCCACGCCGCCAGTATCCAGCAAATTACGGATAATGTTAAAACCAAAACATGCCCCGTTACAACTGCCACAGGAAATTCAATTCCTACAGCAAATGCAGGCCTTGATTATACAATTCCAAAGGGAACTCCATTCATGCTGAAAGGTACGGGAACAGATGCTAACGGAGATTCATTAACCTATATCTGGGAACAGATGGATAGCGCATCTGCTTCACAAACAGGAACAAGCTCAGGAGCAAGTGCCACGAAAACAACAGGCCCTACTTTCAGGTCATGGACCCCAACAACCTCTCCTGTAAGGTATTTCCCGAGAATGGAATCCATATTAACCGGAGCAACGACTACTGCAGGTTCAGAAATTACGGTAGAAGCTCTATCCAATGTAGCCCGATCATTGAATTTCAGATTTACAGTTCGTGATAACAGAGCGGGAGGTTCCGGAAATAATTCTGATGATGCAAAAATAATGGTAAATGGAACTGCCGGACCATTTAATATCACCACTCAAAATTCGGCAGTGACCTACACCGGAGGAACTTCTCAAACCGTAAGCTGGAATGTAGCAGGAACAACAACCAATGGAGTAAATGCAGCAAATGTTGATATACTTTGGTCAACAGACAGCGGAAATACATGGACTACCCTACTTGCAGCAACACCTAATGACGGATCTCAGACGGTAACCATTCCTAATGCAGCCACTACAACAGGAAGAATTATGGTGAAAGGGTCTAATCACATTTTCTTTGACGTGAACAATGCTAATATTAAAGTGAATGCCAGTGCAGCAAAAGCAGTTCAGGAAACGAAAGAAACGCATACAGATATCAAAGTATATCCTAACCCGGTAAAAGATATTCTGAATATTTCCAACACCACCTCTGAGGAGTATAAGATCTTCGATATGTCCGGCAAACTAATCACTTCAGGAAAACTGGAAAGAGGCAGCGTAAATGTAAGCAAATTGATCAAAGGAGCTTATGTAATTCAGGTAGGAGAATTTTCCAAAAGGTTTATTAAAAATTAATTGTATCTGCATATGATTGGAAAGGCCGTTCAGTATTGAGCGGTCTTTTTTTATAAATGATGATATGATAAATTTCCTTCAGAAGTCAAATAGTTCAGTATAAATGATTATTTGTCACTCAATCTAAATTGATTATTCATTTTAATTCATTCATAATATTTTATTTTAAAACATTTGCTATTTTTTGTTTTTTGATTTAAATTTATCCCTCAAAACTATTCTTCCGTAGTACCGTTGAATCCGTTTTAATTCAAAAAAAACTGAGACTGAATTGGTAAGTTTATCAGATCGGTAGCTATACTATAATTCAAAAACAGATTTTAAAAGAATAATAAAAATTTGATACAATTATTCTACAAAACCACAAATCTACTTCCATCATCAGGCTTTTTTTATCTCATTATAACTCCTGATCATAACAGGAGGAATAATTTACATACTTTCAGAAAAACTAAAAAACTAAAACCATTAAAACTTTTATTATGAAACATTTATTTAAGTACATTTTTCTATTTGTGACGGTCTTTTCTTCGCTGGCATGCAGCTCAGACAGAGAAGATGAAGTTAACAATTCCGGCGTCACCCACGTATTTTACAAAAGCGCTGATGAGCTTGCTTTAACCTATGATCCGGCTGGAACCGTAAGTCCAACCCTTAGAAGTCAGGTATTTGATTTATACAAACAAGGGAAATGGAGCGAACTGGAAGCATTGTTTAATGCTAATAAACTAAACGGCGGCTGGCCTCCTGCCAATGGCGGGTACAACATCTATGATGATGTTTCTTTTCAGGCCGGACAGAAATTCGACCGTTATAGTGGCGCTATCGGAAACTATGATGGGACAGGAATTCCTACGTTAGGAGGTAGTTTTACCAGCCCAATCATTAACGGATATGCCTATACTTTTACACAAAGAGCACTAAACCAGCCTGAAAACAAGTATGATTTTTATTATGAAATAGACGTTCTGAATAATTTACTTCCTTTCAAATCTCAGGTAGGCGACATTATTCCCTGGTTTAATCAGGCCGGTGGCGGTAAACAGACGATGTGGAAAATCCCTATTGATGTTGCAACAGGCTACCAGAAGACATGGAACAAACTGGCACAGGAAGGATATATAAAAATCACCATTAAAAGAAGTCCCAGCGGAAAATATAATAACTTAGCAGGCACCGTTATTCAGCAATAAATCAACTCAGATGTATCCGATATCAAAGAAAATACATATAGGCAGGCAGGCTTTTGTGGCAAAAAATTCTTTCAGCAATGATGAAATTACTCATTCTGCCACAACAGAATTCACCTGTTGCGATTGTGGTCGTAAAAATACCATAGAAATTACACCGTATCAATCAGGATTTCCGATTTTTCAGATGTATCATGAAAATAAAGTGGTATCCGGAAGTGAATTATTAAAGAACAAAATAGTCACTGAAACATCCAAAGGAATGATCCATTTTGGAGAATTAACGGTACAGGACTTACCTACCCTATATTTCGGAACACAATGCCAATCATGCTTTGCGAAGTATATATGTGTATTCGGATATGGCGAAAAACAGCCGGGATTAACTCTGTTACACATTTCCGGAGTCTGGAAATATGAGGAAGCAGAATAGAAGTAAATGTATTTTTCATCAAAAGGACGATTCTGAATTAAAAAAATCCGCAGTCTAAACTGTGGATTTTTTGTTCAGTTCAATCAAACTGGAGTTATTTAAACCGATATATATGCCGTCTGCATTATCAATTTCCAAAATCGTTTTCTATCTTTGCTGTAAATAATAAAATTCATGGATAAAATTGACAGTCTGAACCAAGTTGCAGAATTCCACACTACTTTTAAAGCCCCTATTTTAGATATCCCACAGATTCCTTCCCAGGAGAGATGCGACCTAAGAGTTGAACTTCTTCAGGAAGAGTTAAACGAATTAAAACAGGCTATTGCCGATAATAATATTGTAGAAATTGCTGATGCTCTTTGCGATCTTCAGTATGTTTTAAGCGGTGCGGTACTGGAATTCGGACTTGGCAATAAATTTGTAGAGCTATTCAACGAAGTACAGCGTTCCAATATGTCTAAAGCTTGCGACAATGAAGAACAGGCGGAAGAAACTGTAGCTTTCTATAAGGAAAAAGAGGTTGAATCTTTTTATGAAAAATCAGGAGAAAAATTCAATGTGTACAGAAAGGCAGACCATAAAGTTCTGAAAAATAAGTACTACTCTCCTGCTGATTTAAAAACCATTATCGAAAAATAATATGAAGAAATTTATTACCCAGATTGTTGCCGTTTCAGGCCTGTTTTTGGCTTCTCAGCAGCTCAGTGCCCAAAAAGTGGTAATGAACCGTGAAGTAGAAACTCAGAATGACGGTAAAATGCTTTTAGGGAATCAGTTGAAAGACCAGTTCCTGAAAGCGCCTTATGCAGACTGGTACGTGAAGGAACATGATGAATATGCTATAGACCAGAAAGCAATCAGTGAATTAAGAAAAGCCAAATTCAACACCTATTCCCTTGTTGTTTTTATGGGAACCTGGTGCGAAGACAGCCACAGGGACTTTCCAAGGCTGATGAAAATTCTGGAGGAACTGAAATATTCGGATAATAAACTGTCTATCATTGCTGTGAACCGTAAAAAAGAATCTCCTACAGGAGACGAAGTACGCTATAATATCCAGAAAGTTCCTACCATTATCGTAGAAAAATACGGTAAGGAGGTCGGAAGAATCATAGAAATGCCAACGTCAGGTTGTATAGAAAGAGATCTGGTTGAGATCCTGAAAAAAGATGACAGCTCTGTAATCAAAGAAATTTTTAGCAAATAACATTGAGAAATTATAAAGTAATTATATCATTCGCAGCGGGAATTCTCGTTATGCTGATCCTTTTTTTCGGACTTAAATCCTGTTTAAATCTGGGTGGAAAAACAGAAAAATCGGATTACTATATTCTGACTAACCAAATCTCCAAAATGAATAAAATGGTGGTTCTGGAGCAGAATATTTCCAGCATGCAGAAAACTAAAATGGGCTATGAAATGTTTGGAAAAGAAGTTTCAAACAACAGTATTATTACGTATACCAAAACCAATGCACAGGTTTCCTATGATCTTAACAAAATGAAGATTGAAGTAGACTCCATCAAGAAAAAGCTGGTGATTACGGAACTTCCTGATGCAGATATAAGAATTACGCCAAGCGTTGAAATTCAGTCGCTGGATGATTCTTTTTTCAATAGAATTTCAGAAAAGGACATTAAAAATGTGACTCAGAAAGCGAAAGAAAGTGCTATAAATTCTGTTAATCAGAATCAATTGAGAACAGAAGGACGCAAACAATTAATGGAAAATCTTAATAATATTTTCGTTTTGGCAAAAGCTTTGAATTATACCATAGAAGATGAGACCGGCAAGCTCGGTGTTTTAGGACTCTAAAAATATAAAGCTATGGATTCAAAAGACAACAAAAAGAAAGAATCTGCCAATTCAGCAGAAACGAAAAAGCAAAATCAGGATTTTCAGAATATTCCTGCTTCCTCAGAAAAAAGCAATCCGCCTGATATAGATAAAGAAGATATTCAGAAATCTTCAAAAAACAAGTCGGGGAAAACGGATAATACCAAAAAATAAAACCAAAAGGTTCTGCTTCATATGACGCGGAACCTTTTTTATTGGACCGTCTTTCAACCATAAAAGGCACTTTAATTTGGCTATGGTGGCTTCGAGTGCCTCAGCCACCAATGGGAAGGTTCCAAAGCTTTTGAAACTTAAATGCTTAAAATAATTTTTTACGCAGATTTTTCGGGTGATGCAGATTTTTTCTAAAATATTGGACCGTTGCTTAAAAAATCTTTGATTTTTAAAAAGACTTATGCGTACTCTCTTTCCGCATTTTGCTTAACTTCAAAATAGGTAAAGTGTAAAAACTTTTGTGCCTTTTGTGGTTAAAAAAATGTTCTTTGTCACAAACCATGCAATTTCAAAAAACAGAAAAGTCCCGCTCAAATGAACGGAACCTTTCCTACTATCTATCTATTTATACGGACTGCTTAGTTGGTTGTTTATACGATCGTAGATTTTCCGATCTTTATATTTTCAAAATTGTAATAGGATTTTTCAGAATATTTAATGTAATCGGCAATAAAGCTTCCCACTTCACTGGTTGAATAATGCTGCTCCGAGTTAAGATCTACCGTGACATATCTATTTTCAATAGCATGTTCCACCGCTCTTTTTAACTTTTCTGCGGCTTCCGGAAGTTCCAGATAATCAAGCATCATAGCGGTACTTAAAATCGAAGCTACAGGATTGGCAATTCCTTTCCCTTTGGCCTGCGGATAAGAACCATGAATCGGTTCAAACAGGGCATTTTCCTCTCCTACTGACGCAGATGGAAGAAGCCCGATAGACCCTCCGATCACACTGGCCTCGTCAGAGATAATATCCCCGAACATATTTTCTGTTAAAATAACATCAAACTGCTTAGGATTAAGAACCAGCTGCATAGCGGCATTGTCTACAAAAATATAATCCAGCTGCACATCAGGATATTGAGGAGCAATTTTCTGACAGATTTTTCGCCAAAGCCTTGATGTATCCAAAACATTCGCTTTATCAATCAGGGTAAGCTTCTTTTTTCTTTTTTCAGCTTCTTTAAAAGCCATGTGAGCGATGGGAATAATATCTTCAGTACTGTATTTACAGACATCATAAGCATATTTCCCATCCGGATCTGTAAATTTCTCACCAAAATAAATTCCGCTCACCAATTCTCTGAAAATCTGGATATCCGTTCCCTCAATGATATCCCTTTTCAAAGGACTTTTGTCTATAAGTGAAGCATAGGTTTTCAGAGGTCTGATATTGGCATACAGCCCCAATTCTTTGCGAAGCTTTAAAAGTCCCTGCTCCGGTCTTACTTTCGCATCAGGATTATTGTCGAAAATCGGATCTCCGATGGCTCCGAAGAGAACGGCATCAGACTCTTTACATATTTTCAGGGTTTCATCCGGCAAAGGATTGCCTGTTTTAAAAATAGCCTCCGCTCCCATTAGTCCGTAGGAAAACTGAAACTTGCACTGAAATACTTCAGCTACAGCTTCCAATACTTTAATACTTTCATTCACGACTTCCGGACCGATTCCGTCTCCGGGAAGAACGGCTATTTTAAAATAACTGTTGCTCATACTTTTGTGTTTTTAGTTCAAACTGTTTTATCGCCTGTTTTTTGCTGATTAGAAAATCAATATCGTCATAGCCGTTAAGCAGGCATATTTTTTTATAAGAATCGAGTTCAAATGTTTCGGTTTTTCCATTAAAACTGATGGACTGCTGCTCTACATCTACAGCTATTTCCGCTTCAGGATTTTCTGTGATCCCTTTTAAAATATCTTTCAGAAACGCTTCGGACACTTTTACAGGAAGAAGTCCATTGTTCAGGGCATTTCCTTTAAAAATATCAGCAAAATAGCTTGAAATAATCACTTTAAAGCCATAGTCGGTTAAAGACCAGGCGGCATGTTCCCTGCTGCTTCCGCAACCAAAATTGTTTCCGGCTACTAAAATTTCACCGCTATATCCAGGGTTATTCAACACAAATTCAGCATTGGGTTCTCCGGTATGGATATTAAATCGCCAGTCTCTGAAAAGATTTTCTCCAAAGCCCTTTCTGTCAATACTTTTTAGGAATCTGGCAGGAATAATCTGGTCTGTATCTATATTTTCGGCAGGCAATGGTACTGCGCGGGATTGTATAAGTGTTAATTTTTGCATGGGTAGTCTGATCTTTTAGTTTAAGCTTTCAAAAGCTGAAATTTTTCCTTCAATTGCTGCTTTTGCAGCTGTAAGCGGGCTGGCAAGAATTGTTCTGGCTCCCTGTCCCTGTCTTCCTTCAAAATTTCTGTTGGATGTGGAAACACAATATTCTCCTTCCGGAATTTTATCATCATTCATCGCAAGGCACGCTGAACAGCCGGGCTGACGGATCTGAAATCCTGCATCACTGAAAATCTTGTCCAGACCTTCTTCGTAGATCTGTTTCACAACCTGCTGTGAACCGGGAACAATCAGTGCGTTCACTGTGTCGGATTTACTTTTTCCTTTAATATACTGAGCGGCAGAACGGAAATCTTCTATTCTGGCATTGGTACAGCTTCCGATAAAAACGTGATGTACTTTAATTCCTGAAACTTCCTGTCCGGCTTTCAATCCCATATACTGAAGGGCTTTTTCTTCAGATTCATTCTGCGGAACCGGTATGGCTTCATGAATGGAAATTCCCATTCCCGGGTTGGTACCATAAGTAATCATTGGAAAAATTTCCGATGCATCAAAGCTTAATTCTTTATCAAAAATAGCTCCTTCATCAGTTTTCAGGGTTTTCCAGTAAGTAGATTTCTCTGTCCATTCTTCCCCTTTCGGAGCAAAAGTTTTTCCTTTTACATATTCAAAAGTGGTTTCATCCGGTGCGATCATTCCGCCTCTGGCTCCCATTTCAATGCTCATATTGCAAACCGTCATTCTCCCTTCCATAGACATTTCTTCAAAAACATTTCCGGCGTACTCGCAGAAATATCCTGTTCCGCCATCGGTTCCGATTTTGGAAATAATATAAAGGATCACATCTTTGGGCTGAACATTCTCATTAAGAACTCCGTTTACTGTAATCCTCATGGATTTAGGCTTATTAAGCAACAGACACTGGCTTGCAAAAACCTGTGCAACCTGGCTGGTTCCTATCCCAAAAGCAATAGCACCAAAAGCACCGTGGGTAGAAGTATGACTGTCTCCGCATACAATGCTCATTCCCGGCTGGGTAATTCCCAATTCAGGAGCGATGATATGCACGATTCCCTGATACTGATGTCCCAATCCAAAAAGTTCAATATTGTTTTTATTGCAGTTTTCTGTCAGCTGTTCTACCTGATTTCTTGATAGTTCATCTCTGATCGGCTGTTCCTGATTGAGTGTCGGAACATTATGATCTGCAGTTGCTACAATTTGCTTTGGTCTGAAAATCTCCAGATTCCTTGCTTCAAGTTCTGCGAAAGCCTGAGGGCTGGTCACTTCATGAATCAGGTGCTTATCTATATAAATAATTTGAGGTCCATCCGGAACGGTTTCTACAACATGAGCGTCCCAGACTTTGTCAAAAAGTGTTTTTTTACTATTGTCCATATTCAATTTGCCTTGATTTTACAGTCAGTTACTATCCTATTTTTCGGCTGCAGATCTCCATAATTCTATACAGATCATCATTTTTCACCTCCTTTTTCATATCCGCAACTTTCAAAAATTCCTGATACAGGAAATCAAGCTCACTTTTGGTAATATCATAACCGATATGTTTAAACCTGTATGCCAAAGCAGATCTTCCGCTTCTTGCAGTAAGAATGATGGATGAAGCATTAACTCCCACTTCTTCAGGATCTATAATTTCGTAAGTTTCCCTGTTTTTAATCACCCCATCCTGATGAATTCCTGAGCTGTGTGCAAAAGCATTGGCCCCGACAATCGCTTTATTAGGCTGAACCGGCATTCCCATCAGATCCGAAACCATAAAACTCATCTCATTAAGCATTTTTGAATTGATATCGGTATGAAAGTTTAAGTCTTTATGCTGTTTTAAAATCATGACGACTTCTTCCAGTGCTGTGTTTCCTGCTCTTTCTCCTAATCCGTTGATTGTACATTCAATCTGACGCGCTCCGTTGATCGCTCCGGCAATAGAGTTGGCTGTAGCCAATCCCAGATCATTGTGGCAATGGCAAGACAGGATAGCTTTTTCAATCCCTTTGACATTTTCACGAAGATATCTTATCTTTTCCCCATATTCTTCAGGAAGGCAGTAGCCTGTAGTATCAGGGATATTTAAAACGGTAGCTCCGGCCTTAATGACTTCTTCGCAGACTCTTGCCAGATAAGCATTATCCGTTCTTCCGGCATCTTCTGCATAAAATTCTACATCTTCAACATATCTTTTTGCATATTTTACGGCTTCAGTGGCACGTTCGATAATATCTTCCCTTGTGGAATTGAATTTATATTGAATGTGAGAATCCGAAGTTCCGATTCCTGTATGAATGCGGGGTCTTTTTGCATGTCTCAATGCTTCGGCAGCTGCATCTATATCTTTTCTGTTAGCTCTTGTGAGTCCGCAAACTTTTGCATTTTTCACCAGTTTTGAAATTTCCGAAACAGATTCAAAATCTCCGGGACTTGAAATGGGAAAACCCGCTTCAATTACGTCAATCCCTAGCTTATCAAGCCTTTCGGCGATTATGAGTTTTTGATGAGTATTCAGTTTACATCCGGGAACCTGTTCCCCATCTCTCAGCGTGGTATCAAAAATTTCAATTTTTTCGGAATTCATAATGAAGTTTTTTACTTAATTTTGATCAAAACTACTGCTTACAATATTTTTACGTTTTCGTCTTTTCTGAAAATTACAATATTCAAAAGCTTACAAAATAGCCTTATTCACTTAACAATCAATTTATTACATTTTATAAATTTACAATGGCAGAATTGCAGAAAGATTTCTTGTTTATACTGATTAAGTCATTAACAACCTCTGAAAAACGTCAGTTCAGGCTGTACGTAAACCGTCTTGGAATTAATGTAGATGCAAAATTTCTGCTTCTTTTCTCTGAGCTGGATAAAATGAAGGAATATGACGAACAGGTCATTATTGAGAAAAAAATTTCAACAAAACAGCAGCTTTCCAATCTGAAAGCCCACCTTTACAAACAGATTCTGGTGAGTCTCCGCATGAACCCAAGCCATCAGAATTACAGGATTCAGCTTCGGGAACAGCTTGATTTTGCTAATATTCTCTATCAAAAAGGACTTTACAAGCAAGCTTTGAAAATACTGGATAAAACTAAGCAATCTGCTATGGAACTGGACGAAAAAAGTATTGCATCCGAAATTATCAATCTGGAGAAAGTAATAGAATCGCAGTTTATTACAAGAAGTATTGTAGGCCGTGCAGATGAACTTATAGAACAGTCTACAGAGATCAGCCGACAAAATCAATACGCTACAGATCTGTCAAATCTGTCTCTGAAATTATACAGTGAAATGCTGACGCATGGTTATGTAAAAAATGATAAAGATCGTGAAGAAGTATTGGAGCTTTTCAATAGTCAGATCCGGAAAATAAAGCTTGAAAAACTAAATTTCACTGAAAAATTGTGGTATTTTAAAGCCCATGTCTGGAAAAACCAATTGCTACAGGAATATAAATATACCCTGAAATATGCCTATCAATGGGTAGATCTTTTTCATAAGAATCCGGAGATGATTATCAGTCATCCGGTATGGTACATCAAAGGAAATACTTATCTCTTGAAAATCCTCTTCCTGTATGGAAATATTGATATTCTTGAAGAACATTTTGAAAATTTCAATACTACGGTGAATTCTGAGAATTTTGCTCAGAATGAAAACCTGCAGGCTCTTATTTTCCTTACTCATTATAATACTTTAATGAATATCCATTTTGTAAAAGGTGAATTTTTCACAGGGACAAAGCTGATTCCTGAGATTGAACTAAAAATGGAGAGACTTCGCGAAAAAATAGACGAACACCACTTTATGATTCTATATCTGAAAATGGCAGCCATGTTTTTCGGAAGTAAAAACTTTAAGAAATCTATCGAATATTCTATGAATGTGGTTGAATGCAAAGGCAATGTTCAGGAAGATCTTCTTTTTCATACAAGAATTCTGATTCTGATGGCTAAATATGAGTCCGGAAACGATGAAGACTATGATGAATTTATCAGTTCAACCCTCAAATTTGCTAAAAAAATGAAGAAGCCTGAAACGTTCCATTTCGAAAGCATTCAGTTCTTTAAAAATATCAATGATCTGGTCTTAAATAAACAGCTGGAAGCATTTGCTGCCTTTGATCAAATACTGGAAACCTTTTCCAAAAATGAATACTACAGAAGATCACTTCTGTACATTGATATTCACGGTTGGGTAAAATCCAAAGTGCAGAATGTGGATGTCATTGAAATTATCAAGCAGAAAGTAAGGTATAAGAGAAAAGGATAAAATTACCTGGTGACTTCGAGAGCCTCAGCCACCAGTAGGTTGGATAATCAAAGATTGTAGAAGATATCAGATATTCCAATTATAAATTGGGCATTCTGGTGGCTGAGGCTCTCGAAGCCACCAGAAAACTACATTCCCTCCATAAATCTCAACGCATTTTTGTAGCTTATTTTCTCCATAATCTCTCCGGAAAAATCCTTTTCAATTTTTTCATTGATAGAATTGAAAGCGGATGCATCGTCATATCCTTTAAAGAAAAACGGATGGCGTGATGTATCCGGATGATCTTTGCAGTAGAAAAAATCAGCTCCATAAGCTATAGCGTCTTCTCCTCCCAGATCCAGACCATATTGAAGATGCTCGTACAGTTTTTCCGGATTTTTATCATCAACGCAGTTTCGAATAAAATTGAGACCAATCAGTCCTTTTCTTTTAATCACTTCCAGAGCCAGTTCATCAGGAAGATTTCTGTTTTTATCATGAACAGCCCTGTAATTGGAGTGGCTTGCCAGGATAGGGATTTGATAATTTCTCTGATCTATATAATTAAGAATACCATAAGCAAGCTGATCACTTGTGTGCGCAAGATCTATGGCAATTTTACGGTCTGCAATATAGTCAATCAATACTTTTCCATCTTCTTTCAATCCGGCTTCGGAATTATTTCCCCCTCCAAAACGGTTTTCAGTATGATGAGTGATTCCCAAATAAAGAATCTTTTCTGTTTTTTCAATGATCGTTTCCAGATTTTTAAACCCGGATTTTAAAGGATCATTTTCACCGCAAAAACCGGATGCATTTTCAATAGAAGCGATCACTCCTACCCTGTTTTCATTTTCAGGATTTTTGTAGTTTTCACCATTAAATAAAAAGAAGTTTTCATTTTTCAGCATATCAGAAAATAGATCACTCTGTTTTGCTCCATACTCCGTACTGTTTGCTCCTGTCGCCGAATAAATAGCCATTACCTGGAGTTTTACATTTCCTTCCTGTAAGTAAGGAAGTGAGCATCCCAGTTCTTTATCATCAACTGTGGAAGCAGGATTCAATAAATGACAGAGTAAATCGCAGTGGAGATCAATAGTAAAGTTTTTCATAACATCAGATAGTATCATTTCTATTTACAGTGAATATTGAATTTTAAAGAGCAGGAAGTCACATTTTCCCGGGTTTTCATCATAGAACATATGAAATTCAGGGGATTTCTCACTGCAAAGCTTAAATTGAAGATGGGACAATTTAAAATCACCCATCTGATTTTAAAGATTCAATTGTAATTCTTATTTCAAATATACTTTAAAAATAGCATATTATTTAAAAAATGCGTATTTTTGCATCTTAAAATTTCTTAGTAAACAATGATAAAAATTACACTTCCAGACAATAGTGTCAAAGAATTCGAAGGAGAAGTTACTCCTCTAGATGTGGCAAAATCTATAAGCGAGGGATTGGCTAGAAATACCATTTCCGCAGTTGTAAACGGCAAACAAGTAGAAACGACCACACCTATAACCACGGATTCAACGGTACAATTGTTGACATGGAATGATGATCTAGGTAAGAAAGCCTTCTGGCACTCTTCTGCCCACTTATTGGCGCAGGCTATCCTTGAATTTTATCCTGATGCTAAGCTTACCATTGGTCCGGCTATCGAAAGCGGATTCTATTATGATGTAGATTTCGGAGACGAAAGTTTATCTGAAAAAGATTTTGAGAAAATTGAAAAGAAAGTTTTGGAAAATGCCAAGAAAGGTTCAACATTCTCATTATACCCTGTATCTAAAGAAGAAGCATTAAAAACATATGCAGACAATCCTTACAAAGTAGAGCTTATCTCTAATCTTAATGATGGAGAAATCACTTTTGTAACGCATGATAATTTTACGGATTTATGCCGTGGCGGCCATATTCCTAACACAGGAATTGTAAAAGCTGTGAAAATTTTAAATGCTGCCGGGGCTTACTGGAGAGGAAATGAAAAAAATCCTCAGCTTACAAGAGTTTATGGTATTTCTTTCCCAAAACAGAAAGAGCTTTCCGAATATCTTGAAAAGCTGGAAGAAGCCAAAAGAAGAGACCACAGAAAACTGGGTAAGGAACTTGGTATTTTTGCATTTTCTGAAAAAGTAGGTGCAGGTCTTCCGTTATGGTTGCCAAAAGGAACTGCTTTAAGAAGAAAACTGGAGAATTTCCTTTCTGAAGCTCAGAAAAAAGGAGGTTATGAATTTGTAATGTCTCCACATATCGGATCAAAAGAACTGTATGTAACTTCAGGACACTGGGATAAATATGGTGCAGACAGCTTCCAGCCTATTAAAACGCCTAATGAAGGTGAAGAATTTTTGCTGAAACCTATGAACTGCCCTCATCACTGTGAGATCTACAAAACTTCGCAATGGAGCTACAGAGATCTTCCAAAGAGATATGCAGAATTCGGAACTGTTTACAGATATGAGCAAAGCGGAGAGCTTCACGGACTGACAAGAGTTCGTGGATTTACTCAGGATGACGCCCACCTTTTCTGTACTCCGGATCAGCTTTTAGAAGAATTTGAAAAAGTAATTGATTTGACTCTTTACGTCTTTAAATCATTAGGTTTTGAAGACTTTGTCACTCAGGTTTCTTTAAGAGATCCTGAAAACAGAGAAAAATATATCGGTTCTGATGAAAATTGGGAAAAAGCCGAAAGTGCCATCATTAGTGCCGCTGAGAAAAAAGGTTTGAAAACGATTGTGGAATACGGTGAAGCTGCATTCTATGGTCCTAAACTGGATTTCATGGTGAAAGATGCTTTAGGCAGAAAATGGCAGCTGGGAACTATTCAGGTAGATTATAACTTACCGGAAAGATTTGATCTTCATTATATCGGAAACGATAATGAAAAGCACAGACCGGTAATGATCCACAGAGCTCCGTTTGGATCTATGGAACGTTTTATCGCGATCCTTCTGGAGAATACTGCAGGAGACTTTCCGTTGTGGTTGAGCCCTGATCAGTTCATCATCCTGCCAATCAGTGAAAAGTATGTAGATTATGCAAAAAAAGTTTCACAATTTTTGGAAAATCACGATATTAGCGGTCTGATTGACGACAGAAATGAGAAAACCGGGAAAAAGATCCGTGATGCGGAATTGAAGAAGATCCCGTTCATGCTGGTAGTAGGTGAAAATGAAGCCAATGAAGGCACAATTTCTGTAAGAAGACGTGGAGAAGGAGACCTCGGGGCAATGAGCATGGAGGATTTTGTTTCTTACTTTAAAAAAGAAGCAGCGATATAAAAAAATATTAAAAGATTAAAGAATTTAAAGATTGAAAAACTGCTAAACGCACACTAATCTTTTAATCATTCAATTTTTTAATCTTTTAATTTAAGAAAAAATAGATAAGTAATTAACCAATAAAATTATAATACAATAGCACAAAGATTTAACAACAGGGGCCCACAGAGACGTCCGGTACAGGAGGACTTACACTTGATCAACGATAAAATTCGTGTGAGAGAGCTTCGTTTGGTGGGCGATAACGTAGAGCCAGGAGTTTATCCGATTGATAAAGCAAGACAGCTTGCTACAGAGCAGGAACTTGATCTGGTAGTAATCTCCGATAAGGCTGAGCCTTTTATTGCAAGAATATTAGACTATAAAAAGTTTTTATACGAGCAAAAGAAAAAACAAAAGGAACTAAAGGCAAAACAAGTAAAAGTGGTTGTAAAAGAGATCCGTTTCGGGCCTCAGACTGATGATCACGATTATGAATTTAAGAAGAAACATGCTGAAAAATTCCTTGAAGAAGGTTCGAAATTAAAGACCTACGTATTTTTTAAGGGACGTTCAATTATCTTTAAAGATCAGGGAGAAATCTTACTTCTGAAGCTTGCTCAGGAACTTGAGCACGTTGGAAAAGTAGACCAGCTTCCTAAGCTTGAAGGGAAAAGAATGATTATGATGATGAGTCCTAAAAAACCAGCTAAATAGTTTTAACAGATGTAATATCTGTTTCCTATCATATAAAACCTCAAATTATTTTGAGGTTTTTTGTTTTCCGAATAGTTAAGTTTTTATTAAATATTATCCTATATCAATATTTTTTGAAAGATATAGATATACATTTGTATTAAGCCTATCAAAAACAAATATTCATTATATTATTAATAACTTAAACAGGAAAACAATGAGCACACTTAGATTAAAAGACGGAACAGAAATTTATTACAAAGACTGGGGAAAAGGACAGCCTCTTTTTTTTCATCACGGATGGCCATTATCCGGGGACGACTGGGATGCACAAATGTTGTTCTTCCTGGAGCAGGGTTACAGGGTGATTGCACATGACAGAAGAGGTCATGGAAGATCAGAACAAACCGCTGAAGGACACAATATGGACACTTATGCCTCAGATGTAGCAGAAATCGTTGAAGCCTTAGACCTGAAAGATGTGATCCATATCGGCCATTCTACAGGCGGCGGTGAAGTCATCAGATATGTAGCTCAATACAGCAAAGGAAGGGCTTCCAAAGCTGTTCTTGTAAGTGCGGTAACACCTATTATGATCAGGAATGAAAACAATCCGAACGGCATCCCTATGTCTGTTTTTGATGAAATCCGTCATTTTACAGCGACTCAGAGACAGCAGTATTTTATAGACTTTACCCTTCCCTTCTATGGATACAACAGAGAAGGAGCAGAAGTTTCTGAAGGTGTGAGAAGAAACTGGTGGAGACAGGGAATGATGGGATCCATTAAAGCGCATTACGACTGTATCAAAGCATTTTCTGAAACCGATTTTACAGAAGACCTGAAAAGTACTGATATTCCGGTTTTGGTGCTGCATGGAGAAGATGATCAGATCGTTCCTTTTGAAACAACCGGTAAGGTTGCCGCTACCCTTCTTAAAAACGGAAAACTGATTTCTTATCCGGGATTTCCACATGGAATGCCTACTACAGAAGCTGAAACAATCAATAAAGATTTATTATCATTTTTCCAGTCATAATAATTATTGTTGAAAACATCTTCAAAAAATATTTTTAATATAGAGCCGTTTCTCAACAGAGACGGCTTTTTTATCATATAACTCCGATAAAATCACAGATAATAAAAGTTTGGATTGATTTTTTTTGTATCTTTGCAAACTGTAAATCCTACGTATTGCAGGAATCAAAGACAAGATATTGATAACAAAACAATAAAAAAGCAGAACAATGCCAAAATTAAAAACGAAATCAGGTGCTAAAAAGCGTTTTAAACTTACCGGAACTGGGAAGATTAAAAGAAAAAATGCTTTCAAAAGCCACATCTTAACTAAGAAAGAAACTAAGCAGAAGAGAAATCTTACGCAGACTTCTTACGTTGCTGCTGTGGACACGAAAAGCGTTCTACGTCAATTAGCAATTAAGTAGTTTTTATAAATCTATATTCGGTTTATAAGAATTCAAAACAAATTCAACAATTTAACCCTGAAACGGTGCCACTAAGAGCAGTTTAAACTGCCGCCCTTTTCAAAAAAACAATTTAAATTATGCCAAGATCAGTAAATGCAGTAGCTTCAAGAGCTCGCAGAAAAAAAATTATTAAGCAAGCTAAAGGTTTTTTCGGTAGAAGAAAGAACGTTTGGACAGTAGCTAAAAACGCGGTAGAAAAAGCAATGCAATATGCTTACCGTGGAAGAAAAGAGAAGAAAAGAAATTTCAGAGCACTTTGGATCACTCGTATCAACGCGGGAGCTAGAGAGCACGGAATGTCTTACTCTCAATTTATGGGAGCTCTTAAAAAGAACAACATTGAGCTTAACAGAAAAGTTTTAGCAGATTTAGCAATGAATCACCCTGAAGCTTTCAAAGCAGTTGTAGATCAAGTAAAATAATGTAGAATTTTTTGTTATCAATATAATCCCGGGCTATGCTCGGGATTTTTTTATTTCTAATAATCTGATGTGATTTTTATTCACTAAAAAATCAATAATATAGATTAAAATTAACCCTTTCAAACACGTTAGAAAAAATAAAGCCGGATTACAGAATTTTTCCTTTTTGCATAAAATAAAATTGATTTTTATTATCTACATTTGTTGAATTATTAAATCTTTAAAATTTTAGTGAAAAGTGAAAAAAATATCGACTATTATTCTTCTTTCTTTATCAGCTTACAGCCTTCAGGCCCAGAATTTTATACAGGCTTACCAGACGAGAGTTGATAAAATAACGCAGGCCAACATCACATCAAACCTTCAGCAATTCAGTGATCTTGGGGTAAAAACCACAGGTTCTGTTGAAAATACAAATGCGCTGAATTGGCTCAAAGCTAAATACGAATCTTACGGATACACTGCCAGCCAGATTACCGAAGACGCTTTCACTTATGGGGCTTCTACCTCTAAGAATTTAATTATAACCAAAACAGGAACTCTTTATCCCAATACCTACGTAGTTATCTGTGGGCACTATGATACCGTTACAGGTCCCGGAGTAAGTGATAATGGCAGCGGAACTTCTATTTTACTGGAAGCAGCAAGGATTTTAAAAGATGTTCCTACCGATTACTCCATTAAATTCATCCACTTTTCCGGAGAAGAACAGGGACTTTTAGGGAGTAAACATTATGTGAACAATGTAATATTCCAGAACAACGCACGCCAGGTTAATCTGAAACTTGTTTTCAATATAGACCAGGTAGGCGGAAAAATAGGCAATGTAAACAGCAATATTACCTGCGAAAGCGATCAGAGCGGACAGACGGGTAATAATGCGGCATCACTGGCAGTGACTCAGGAGTTAGCTACATGCACTACCCTTTATTCCCCACTCCAGCCAACCATGTCCAACGCTTATGCTTCAGATTATATTTCATTTGAAAATAAAGGAGATATTATTACAGGTTTTTATGAAACAACGAGAAGCCATAATGAACATACCGTAAACGACACTTTTGCCAATATAGATCCTGTATATGTTTTCAATGTAGGAAAAGCAGCATTGGGTGCTCTTCAACATTATGCAGGTGCTTCCAGTACTCTGGGGACGGATGAAGTATACGCTGACAATCCATTGGAAACCATCAAAATTTATCCTAATCCGGCTCAGGATGTCCTTCATATTGAACTTCCGAAAGAAAACAAAAATTTCCAGGTTGAAATCAGTGATATGAACGGCCGTCTGTTAATTAATGCAGAAAGTGAGAAAAAAATAAATACTTCAGCTTTGATGAACGGAGTATATATGGTAACCGTAAAATCTGACAAAAACAGCATAACCAAAAAAATCATTATCGAAAAATAACACCAACACACACACCACAAACAAAATTTTAAGATGAAAAAGTTGACTACATTTTTATGTGTTGCAGCAGCCTGTGGCAGCTTCAGCGCACAAACCCTCATTCAGGCCTACAAAAACAGGGCAGATCTGGTATCTCAAACCAATATCACCACCAATCTTCAGGAGTTTGCCAATTTAGGGGTCAAGACTTCCGGATCGGTGAATAATGCCAATACACTGACCTGGATTAAAAACAAGTACACCTCTTATGGGTATACTGCCAGCCAGATCGTAGAAAATCCTTTTACGTTCGGAAGTACCAGCACGAAAAATCTGGTAATAACCAAAACAGGAACCCTCTACCCTGATAAGTATGTCATTATCTGCGGCCATTTCGATACCGTTACAGGTCCGGGCGTGAATGACAACGGAAGCGGGACTTCTGCTATTCTGGAAGCTGCCAGAATTTTAAAAGATGTTCCAACAGAATATTCCATTAAATTCATTCACTTTTCCGGTGAAGAGCAAGGTTTATACGGAAGTTCTTATTATGCCAACAATGTCGCTTTTCAGAGTGGCGTAAAAAAACTGGATATCAAGCTGGTTTTCAATCTTGATCAGGTAGGCGGGAAACTTGGAAACACCAATAACAAAATTATCTGTGAAAGAGATACCGGCGGACAATCCGGAAACAATGCCACTTCCAATACAATGACACAGCAGCTGGCAACATGTACTACCCTGTACTCTCCTCTTCAGACCAGTATTGCAAGCGCTTATTCCTCCGATTATATGCCTTTTGAGCAAAAAGGATATGTAATTACAGGTTTTTATGAATCTACCAGAAGTTATACTGAGCATACCGTGAATGATACCTTTGCGAATGTAGATCCTGTATATGTATTCAAAGTAGCTAAAGCTGCCGTAGGGGCCATGCAGCATTTTGCAACGGCTTCCACAACTGTTTCTGCAGCTAAAGAAAGTCCTGCGAAGAGTTTAGAAACCGTAAAATTGTATCCCAATCCGGTAAAAGATATCCTTACTGTTGAACTTCCCGATTCAAAAATAAAGACGTTTACGGTTGAAATTACGGATCTGGCAGGAAATCCTTTACTGAAAGAAGAAAATCAGGCACGGATCAATATTTCACGTATTGCCAATGGAATCTATTTATGCACGGTGAAAGCCGAAGGCAGCAACATCACAAGAAAAATAATTATTGAAAAATAATCATCAACAGGCCCTGGCTTTTGCTTAGGGCCTTTCATTTTATAACCTACACCACAAACCACTAAATATAATTACAATGAAAAAAGCAATCATTCTTATGTCTGTTGCTCTATCGGTATCCGGTATGAAGTCACAGACTTTTATCCAGGCTTATCAGGATAGGGCTAATCTGGTTTCGCAGAGCAATATTACAACCAACCTTCAAGGGTTTTCCAATTTAGGAATAAAAACTACAGGCTCTGTGAATAACGCCAATGCTCTGACCTGGATTAAAAATAAGTACATTTCTTACGGGTATTCTGCAAGCCAGATTGTGGAAGATCCTTTTACTTACGGAAGCACAAGTTCAAAGAATCTGGTGATTACTAAAACCGGAACCGTTTATCCTAATAAATATGTTATTATCTGCGGGCATTTTGACAGTATTAATGGCCCTGGCGTGAACGATAACGGAAGCGGAACTTCAATTATTCTGGAAGCGGCAAGAATTTTAAGAAACGTTCCTACGGAGTATTCCATTAAGTTCATCCACTTTTCCGGCGAAGAACAGGGATTAAGAGGAAGCAGCCATTATGTCAACAATGTAGCCTATCAGAATGGTACCAGAGTCCTGGATATTAAACTTGTATTTAATCTTGATCAGGTAGGAGGCGTTATGGGTAATAATAACAACACCGTATATTGCGATCAGGACCAAGCGGGACCAACAAGCAATAATGCAGCCTCTGCAACAGTAACACAGGAGCTTAGAAACTGTACTGCTCTGTACTCTCCTCTTCAGACTGCTGTAGATCCTGCGGAAGACACAGATTATATTCCTTTTGAAAGAAAAGGTGAAGTGATTACAGGCTTTTTTGAAAGAATAAGAAGCAGCTATCCGCATACATCCAATGATACTTTTGCCAACACAGATCCTGTTTATATCTACAAAATTGGAAAGGCCACAGTAGGAGCCCTTCAACATTTTGCAGTGGCCTCTACTGTAAATTCCCTTATGCTCAATACCAAAGAAGAGACTTCAAATTCTTCTCTTGAAGCAGTATCCCTGTATCCGAATCCGTCAAAAGACTTGATCAATATTGAACTTCCGGATAAAAATGTAAAAGACTTCAGTTTTGAAATTACAGATCTTTCAGGAAAATTACTCCTTAAAAAGAATAATGAAACAAAGATTAATATTTCCGGACTGGCAGCAGGAGCCTATATTGGAATTATCAATGCTGATGGTCAAAAAGCTGTACGAAAGGTTTTAATCGAAAGATAATCCCAACCTTTACAATCCATTCAAAATAATACTGCAGGAAGTCTTCTTCCTGCTTTTTTATTGGATACAACTGCAAAAACTGACACACGAAAACCCTCCAGGAGAAGATGTGGGAATATAAAAAATCCTTAATTTTGGAAGTGAGGACAATTATTTTTTAACATCTGCTGGTATTTTGCTACTAATTCTATGGTAACCAGGAACACACTGCATACCGTTAGAAATAAATAAACCTCGTATTACACCAAATCAAAAACATATGAAAAAAATACTTTTCACAACCGCATTGGCTTTGTCCATCTTTTCCTGCAAAGAAAATAAGTCCCGGAATACTCCGATTGTAGAAAACGCCGTAGACAATGCAGAATCTTCTGTGTCAGGCTCTATAAAAAGTTATCGGAACGAAAATATGATTGATAAGATATATTCTGAGCTGATGAAAAATGATAAAAAATTGAAAGCCTTTGACAATAAACTCATCGAATCTTTTGAAGAAAGCAGAAATGTTTTAGCAATTTACGGCCAAACCCTGCAGAAATCAGAGTCTTTTTATCTTGATGCCCATCAGCAGGCGGCAAGTATTAAAGATTCTCTTCTGAAACAGCAGATTCAAAAGGAGATTAAAATAAGCGCCGATCAATACGATCAGAAGATAAGCAAAGTAAAAGAGCTCATCGGAAAAGTGAATAAGAGCAATGATGACATCAACAATCTGTATACTGCTTTTAAAATCAGAAAAACACTTCCTGAAATAGAAAAATACCAAAACGGGCATCCTCTGAAAACAGACAGCCTTGAAACTCTCATCAATAAACAGAACCAATTGGTGAACGAACTGAAAAATCTTAAATAAAAAATGAATTATACCACGAAATGGCTTGATAATGCAATCAGAACTGAAGAATTGGTAGACTTTTTCATCACCCACAAAACAGATTCCTATATTTCGCACAGTGAAATTATTTACGGAAGAGCCTTAGATGCCAATCACTGGAGTCCTGATCTTAAAACCATTTTAACGAAACAATTTGAGTCCGGATTTGATGAGGATCAAAATTCAAAGTTAAAAATCCTGATTGCTGAAAACGGGGATAGAAAAATCGTTGGAATGTTGATTTTTAATATCGTTAATGGATTTAAAAACTATGCCATACTGGAAGATATGTTATTGGATGGTTCTTTAAGAGGACAGTCACTGGGAAGCACACTGCTGGAGAAGGCTTTAGAGGAATCCAAATCTTGGAATATCAGCTTTATGATGCTGGAAAGCGGGACTGACAATGCCGGAGCTCATCATTTTTTTAATAAATATGGTTTTAAAAAGGTATCTGAAAACTATATTTTAACCTTATAACAAGATCAGAAATCAATCCTTATGAACAGCATTTCAATCATAGGAGCTGGAATCGGAGGCCTGGCTTTGGGAAATACTCTAAAACAACATGGACTGGACTTTACGATCTATGAATCCGCCGCGGAAATAAAACCTGTGGGAGCAGGAATTATGATGGCTATCAATGCCATGCAGATCTTCGACCGTTTGGGCATGAAAGAAAAAATTGAAAATGCAGGAAATAAAATCCATGGAATTTCTATAACGGATGAGTCCTTAAAACCGATTACCCAAACCAATATTCTTCCGCTGGAAAAAAAATACAATTCCTGTAATGTAGCCATTCACAGAGCTGAACTTCAGAAAATTCTGGCTGAAAATATAGGCTATAAGCATATTAAACTTGATCATTCTTTGAATAAGATTGAAAAAACGGAGAATTATTCTTTATATTTTGACAACGGAACCCGGACAGAAAGCCAGATTGTCTTTGGTGCTGACGGCATCAAATCAAACATCCGGAATCAGATTCTGAAGACAGGAAGCATACGGAATGCAGGGCAGAAATGCTGGCGGGGATTGGCTGAATTTGAGTTACCCGAAAAATTTAATCATGAAGCTTTTGAAATCTGGGGAAAAGGGAAACGTTTCGGTTTTGTAAAGATCTCAGAGAAAAGGGTGTATTGGTATGCTTTGGTTAATGAGCAAAAATACAAACGCTACTTAGATATCTCTGAAAATTTTCAGGAATTTCACCCGCTTGTTTTAAACATTCTTGAAGCTACTTTAGCAACAAATATTATTCTAAATGATATTATTGACCTGTCTCCTATTCCAGCCTGGTATTCTCAAAACCTCTGCCTGATTGGAGATGCCGCTCATGCAACAACTCCTAATATGGGTCAGGGAGCCTGCCAGGCCATTGAAGATGCCTACATTATTGGAAGATTATTGGAAAACACAACGGATTTCAATCAAGTTTTTAAGGAGTTTCAAAGAATCAGAAGAAAGAAAGTAGATCATATCGTAAGTACAAGTTGGAAAATCGGAAAGATCTCTCAATGGGAAAAAGGAAATTCTTTACGGAACTTCTTGATGCAGCTTATCCCCGGAAGCACCAACCGGAAACTGGCAGAAAAAATTGTTCAGCTGGAATTATAATTAGGGCTCTTAATGAGCTTTTTCTCCATAAAATACTTTCTCTCTTTTTAAATAAGGAGTTTTATCCATATAATTTTAAAATAAACGAATAAAAATTATAATTGCAACATTGTTGCTTTTGTTTAAAAAATAAAATAAACTATTATTTTAAATTAATAATATTCAACGAATTAACCTTTACATTTGTTTTTTTTTCAAGCTTTAAAATGGAATGGTATTTTTCATATATTTAAGTACGAAAAATTAAAAAATGAAAAAAATATTCTATGTACTCATCTTAATGATAGGATTACAAACCACATACGCACAGGAAGTCCCATTGCTGGACAGAGAATTATTTTACGGAAATCCCGAAATTTCCGGCGGACAGCTGAGCCCGGATGGAAAATGGATCTCATTTATGAAACAATATGAAGGGATCATGAATATCTGGGTGAAAAAAGTAGATGAACCTTTTGATAAAGCCCGTCCGCTGACAGACAGCAAGCGCCCGCTGGCAGGATATTTTTGGTCCGAAAACGGAAAATACATCCTGTATGTAAAAGACAAAAACGGAGATGAAAATATGAATATTTTTGCCGTGGATCCTACTGCAAATGCTACCAAAGGTGTTCCCGAGTCAAGAAATCTGACTCCACTTAATGAAGTGACGGCTCAGATTCAGATGGTCAGTAAAAAAGATCCTGATTTAATGATGATCGGATTGAATAACCGCGATAAAGCATGGCACGACCTGTATTCATTAAAAATTTCTACCGGTGAACTGAAAAAGATCTATGAAAATAAAGACCGCATTACAGGATATGAATTCGATTGGGACGAAAAGCTACGAATTCTGTCTAAGACCGATGAAAAAGGGGTAACTCAGTTCCTGTATAAAGAAGGCGACAAACTGACTCCTATCTATGAAACATTGGTAACGGAAGGTGCTTATATTCCCAGCTGGAATGAAGATAATTCAAAATTCTATCTGGTAACGGATAAAGGAAATCTGGATAAATCCACGTTGTTTCTTATGGATCCAAAAACCAAAGAGATGACAAAAATTGAAGCTGATCCGAAAGGAAAAGTTGACTTCGGAGGTTTATTCATGGATAGAAATACAAGAAAAATGATTTCCACAACATACACAGGAGATAAAACGGAAAACTATTGGAAAGACAAAACATGGGAAGCGAATTATAAATTTCTTCAAAGTAAATTCCCGGGAAGAGAAGTTGATTTTTCAAGCTCTACGAAAGACTATTCTAAATTCCTGATCTCTGTTTGGGGAGACAAATATGCTTCCGAAGCTTATTTTTTCGATGCTAAAACGAAAGAACTGATCTTCCAGTATACTCCGAGAACTGAGCTGAAAAAAGTAGAAAAGTATCTGGCTTCTATGACCCCGATTACTTATAAAAGTAGCGATGGACTTGAAATTCCGGCTTATTTAACGGTACCTACAGGATCAACAGGAAAAAATCTTCCGACAGTTGTTTTGGTTCACGGAGGACCAAAAGGACCAAGAGATTATTGGGGTTATAACGCTACCGTACAGTTTTTAGCCAACAGAGGATATGCCGTATTACAGCCTAACTTCAGAGCAAGCGGTGGTTATGGTAAACAATTTAAAAATGGCGGAGACTTACAATGGGGCAAATTGATGCAGGATGATATTACCTGGGGAGTAAAATACCTTATTGACAAAGGAGTCTCGGATAAAAACAAAGTGGTCATTATGGGGGGAAGCTATGGAGGCTATGCAACACTGGCCGGTTTGGCATTCACACCCAACCTGTATGCCGGAGGAGTAGATATTGTAGGCCCTAGTAATATTTTCACACTTCTGGACTCGGTTCCTGCTTATTGGGAATCCGGACGTGCTTTCCTGTATGGAATGGTAGGTGATCCCAAAACTGAAGAAGGTAAAAAACTGATTAAAGAAGCAAGCCCGCTGTTCAGTGTAGATAAAATTGTAAAACCATTGCTGATTATTCAGGGAGCCAATGATCCAAGAGTAAAACAGGCCGAGGCAGATCAGATTGTAATAGCCCTTCGTGATAAAGGAAAAAAAGTAAATTATATCCTTGCAGATGATGAAGGACATGGTTTCAGAAAGCCTGTAAACAATATGGCTATGTATGCCGAAACCGAGAAATTTCTTGCAGAAGTTATTGGTGGAAGATATCAGAAAGAGATGCCTGAAGCTGTTGCAAAACGTCTAAAGGAAATGACCGTTGATATTACAAAAGTGACATACACACCAGCTGAAAAAACATCAGGTGCTGCCCAGAAACCTGTTAAATAAATAGAATTGCCGGGCCAATTTAATCCTATAAAAAGGCTGTCCTCTTTTTGGGCAGCTTTTTTATTTTTTCCTAAAATAAGTTGACAAAAACTCGATTTATTTAAGAAAAAATATTTTTTATTTCTTCTCTTTATTAAATTTTTGATATTGTTTGAAATAGTTAGTGAACGATTCACTTTCTTTCGGATTTGATTTTTGCCATGCTTTTAAAGCCTCGCTCTGCTCCTTATAATCAAGCAATTTTTGGCTCTCTATAATTGCATTTCCTTGTGTTTTTATTTCCTGCAGAACTTCAGTTCTTATCTCTTGCTTCGTACGAACACTTTCCTTGTACCACTTCACTCCCGAAAGAGCACTAAAGATTCCTAATCCCCAGCCCGATAGAATAATAAAAAAGGAGACATATAAAAGAGGCTTATAGTGATTAAAATAATCTTTGTAGGTTTCAAGCTGATTCAGATCTTCCGGAGAAATTCCTACTTTGATATTCCCCACTTTTTCCTTCAGTTCCTTCAAATTTTGCTCAATAAAGTATTCCGTTCCTTTTAATTTTTTATCCATAATGGAAATCCCGGAATTTAGGTTTTGAAATTCTTTGTAAAGAGATTCCGTTTTAATCTTGAGCCATTCCATTTGTTCCATCAAGTTGGGGTCTTCCGTACTGAAATTTTGATTTTCTTCCATAAATGATTTTTATACTTAAGACTTATTCCTTTGTTTTCATATATAAAACCTGATACAAAATCTAAAAATGAATGATTTTGTTCTATATAATAATGTTTTTCAGGCTATAAAAAGTTAAAATTTAGAAACGAAACAAAAAATAAATATCACAAACAATTGAATATTAATAAAATAAAACTCATTGATTTTTCAAGATGAGGATATAGTTGTTATCAATCAATATAATGCTCATTTTTTACGTTACAAATATAAATTGGTTATAAAAATCCATGTTAATGTCGATATTAATTAAATAAACACTCATGTTTCAATGGATTTTATGAAAATTAAATAATTTAGATAGATCATAAACAATATTTTTATTCAGGAATAATGATGAATGGGCTTACAGTGAAAGATTAAAATAAAAAAATACAAGAAAAAATATCCTCGCACTTATATGAAAGTACCAAAACAACTCAATGTTTTCAGAAGAAAATTGATGCATAATATTACAAAAAATATAGGCAAATCAAGCTCTTCTACTATACTACATGTCCAAAATACAACTATAAAAAAAATCTTAATTTCACGGCCAAACCATAGGTTAGGAAACCTTTTATTGCTTACACCTATTGTTCAAGAGGTTGCCAATACCTTTCCCAATGCCAGGATTGATTTATTTGTAAAAGGAAGCATTTCTCCCACTATTTTCAAAAACTACGAAAATATTGATCAAATCATCCAACTTCCGAAAAAGCCATTTAAGAATATATTCAAATACATAAATGGCTGGTTTTTATTACGTTGGAAAAAATACGATTTGGTGATCAACTCAACCCACGGTTCATCATCCGGAAAACTTTCCACCCGTCTGGCTAATGCCCAATACAAATTTTACAGTGAATGGGATGATGAACTTCATCTAAAATACTCCGACTATCAGCACTCCGCGAAAAATGTAATATACAATCTGAGAAAGTTCCTAACACAATTGGGGTTTGAAGAAAATACAAGCAGACTTCCTTATTTAAATATAAAGTTGGATAAAGATGAAATAGAGACCGGTAAAAGAAAACTAACGCAAATCAACAACAATAACAACAAAACCATTTGTCTGTTTACCAATGCAACAGGAGATAAATGCTATTCCGAAGATTGGTGGAATTCTTTTTATGGACATCTACAATCTGAGTTTCCTGATTATAACTTTGTGGAACTTCTGCCAGTAGAAAATATTTCCAAGTTAAATTTTAAAATTCCTACTTTCTATAGCACCGATATTCGTGAAATGGGTGCATTCATTGCCAATACCAGCATTTTTATCGCTGCCGATAATGGAGTCATGCATTTATCGGGTGCAGTAGGAACGCCAACAGCAGGGTTATTTTCGGTCACTAATGAACATATGTATAAACCTTACAATGACAAAAGCTTTTCTGTAAATACAAACAATGTCAATGAAAATGAAATATTAGATCTGATAAAAAAAGTACTTCAGGAATGAACTATATACAAGTGCTAAACACATGATATCAATAAAATTTGAATATATTAATACTACACCTAAGTTACTATGAATCATATTTTTGCAACAGATTACTCACATCACATAGGTGATATACTTCATATTATAAAAAATTTTAAAAATGAAGGAACTTTAATAGGACCCGGAACCAGAAATATTGTTAAATGGATCTCCATTAACAATATGATGCTCAATTTTAAATCATTTAAGCAACATAATATAATCAATAGGCATGTATACAAATATTACAGGAAATCTAAAGCAAAACGTTCTTTCGAATATGCCCATTTGTTGATTTCTAAAAATTTCTATACACCAAAACCTATCGCTTATGTAGAATTTCACGACTGCATTGGATTAACGAACAGTTATTATATAAGTGAACAGCTGGAGAATAGCTTTACATTACAAGATGTATTTCTAGGCAAAAATTCTTTTGAAGACTGGAAAGAAATTGTTAAGGGATATACTTTGTTAATCTATCAATTGCATGAGCAAGGAATTGAATTCATTGATAATTCTCCCGGAAACTTTTTACTAAAGAAAATGGATAATGAATACCGCTTTTTTTTAGTAGATTTAAACAGAATGAATTTTCACCATCAGTTTGAAATTTATGATCGGTTCAAAAATTTTGCCCGATTAACGAATGATCCGGATATCCTTAAAATCATAAGCCTGGAATATTCACTATTATCGGGAATTTCTCAGGAACACTGCTTAGAACAAATCGTTAAAGCCACAAAAAGACAAGAAACCAAGCGTAAAATAAAAAAAGTATTGAAATTTTATAAATACTTTCTAAAATAACATTCTGGAATCAATATAATTTACAAAAGGCTGCCCTATTCGGCAGCCTTCTATTTAGTAGGTTAAAGTAAGTCCGGCTCCCCAGCCCGTTTCAACATCATAATTTCCGGAGACCGATAACCATTTCTGTAAAATATACCTTAGTCCGGTAGAAAATTCACCATCAGAATTAATGCTGAAATTCGCTCTCACTCTTCGGGAAATAGGAATATCTTCCCTGCTGAGTTCCAGCAATACCTTTCCGTTATGATCTACACTTGCATCTGCTGTCACCAACATGGGCAGAAGATATTGCACACCAACGATAGCAGTATATTGGCTTCTGGAAGCTTTTTCCTGTCCGAACCAGGTTTTCTTACCGCGGAATTTCATTCCTGCATTTTCAGCCATCTGCCGCTCCATAATTTCGTGATTCTTCTGTACACGGAAACCTGCATAAGGAAGTGCCCATTGAAATTTCCCCAAAAATCTTCCGACTTTAACGTTTCCTTCAAAGTGATCAAAGTTCCAGTTAGAATGAAATTCATTCAGATTGGCCCATCTTGGTCCGAACATCGTCATGCTTTCCCCATGTATCTTATTGCTTGCCACATCCAACATGCCCATGGAACTGATCATTTTATTGTCTTTCAAAAAGTTTTTCCAGGCCAGTTTTCTGTTGGGAAGCTGCGGATTGGGTTTTGAATCTTCGTAGCTGAATATCCTTCCCATTCCGGCCATCATATGGTATAAAATATGACAGTGGAAAAACCAGTCGCCATCCTGATTGGCTGCAAATTCAATGGTATTGGTTTCCATCGGCATAATATCTACTACATTTTTCAGCGGGGAATATTCTCCTTTTGAATTGATAAGTCTGAAATCATGACCATGAAGGTGCATCGGGTGGCGCATCATGGAATTGTTGTACATTGTAATTCTAAGAATTTCCCCTTTTTTTACAAGAATTTTATCTGTTTCTGTAACCGTTTTATTATCCAGTGTCCACAAATACTGGTTCATATTTCCTTCCAGTGTAAATTTGAGTTCTCTTACATTATCATCGGGAAGAATCGTTTTTTCGGGTGATTTCAGAAGATTGTAAGAAAGTCTTTTGATTGTTTTTTCTTCCTTCATATCCATCCCTGAATGATTGTCATGATTCGTGGTGGCTGAGGCTCTCGAAGCCACCTTTGAATGATCTTCTTCCTTAGTCTTAATACCCATCATCTCATTCATGTGCTTCATCGTCATTTTTCTCTGGCTTTCCGGAAGTTCAGGATACATCACTTCATTCATATCCATTACCTGGTTGCCCATCTTCATGTTCATCGGTTTCATATTTCCACTCATTTCCATCATGCCATTCATCATTTTCATTCCTTCAAAAAGTAACAGTCTCGGCAGATTGGGTGCTTCTACTTTTTCACCGGATCCAAGCCACAGAGAGGCGTGTCCTACTCTGTCTTCCGATGTGGAGCGGAATTCAAAGCTTTTGTTTTCAGGAATAGTTACTTCAATATCATACGTTTCAGAAACCCCGATGATAAGACGGTCTACTTCTACCGGAACCACATCGTTTCCGTCATTTCCTACCACTTTTATTTTTCCGCCACCATAATTCAGCCAGAAATAAGTGGAAGAACCGCCATTGGCAACCCTCAGCCTTACTTTATCGCCTGCTTTCAGGTTTGAATAATCAGAACTTGGAAGTCCGTTGATTAAAAATTTATCGTAGTAAACGTCACTTACGTCCATGGCTTCCATTCTTTTCCATTCATTCAGGGCTTTTGTCCCGAAATTTCCTGATTTAATGGCTTCCCAATAACTTTGAACCGCATTTTTCTTGATCGCATACCAATCTGTATTGGCCATATGAAGTCTTCTGGCGATCTCCATAGGATCTTCATCGCTCCAGTCGCCCAACAATACAGGAATTTCCTTTGTGTAAGACGGTTGAGGTTCTCCTTCTCTTTTATTGAAGACCAGAATTCCATTCATCCCGATCTGCTCCTGAAGAGCTTCGTGGGAATGGTACCAGTACGTTCCGTTTTGAGATACTCTGAATTTATATACATGCGTTTCTCCGGGAGTTACAGGTTTTGTCGTAAGATACGGAACCCCATCCTGCTCATTCGGTAAAATAACCCCATGCCAGTGAAGACCGGTATTTTCTTTAAGCATATTATGAAGATGAATCTCCGCAGTATCCCCTTCCGTAAAATACAAGGTTGGTGCCTGAAGCTTTCCGTTGATGGCAATCGCTCTACGGCTTTTTCCCGTGAAATTGACGATGGTATCTTTAACATACAGATCATATCTTACCGTTTTTCCTCCGAAAGTTACTTTCCCGTTTTCGGAATTTCTTTTGAATACAGGTTGATCTTTTTTCTGTGTTTCTGTTGTAAAGTGTTGATGATTTTCTTCAGACTGAGGCTTGGATGTTTTCTCTGTCTGAGCTTTAACTTTATTTGTGCTATTTTTAATTTCTGCTGATTTTTGTTCTGTTTTAAGCTTCTGCGACTGTTCCGCCATGTCTGGGGTTACTGCAACAGTTTTCTTTACCAGCGTCATATTGCATTTCGGGCAGTCTCCTGGTTTTGAAGACACTACTTCCGAATGCATTGGGCAGGTATAAAAAGTTTTCGTTGTTTGAGCGAAGGTAAAAACAGAGAACAAAAGCATCAGAAATAGGATGAAATTTTTCATAATTTTCCGAACTTTTCAAAGATGTAATGCTTAAAGTTAATTACACTTAAAGCAACGCAACTTATTGTTTTAAAATCTAATACAATACTTATTTTATTTCTGACTTCACATTTCCACAAGTAAGCATAGACTTCCCGTAGTATGGATTGGCGATCTGTTTTTCATCGCTTAGCCAGTTTGAATCTGCCATTGGGCAATATTGTACGTAAACCGGGTTTTCTGAAAGCTTAAACTCCTTTGTTAAAGCAATCATATTTTCGGAAAGGTTGGAAAAAGTTTCTCTTTGTGCTGAAATACTTCTGGCGTCTGAGATGGCTGTGGCATCTTTTCTCAGAATATTCAGATTGCCTTCGGAAACAAGCTTGAAATCAACTGTTGAAGCTGTTTTAATGAATTCAGTAGCTGCTTTCGACGTTTTGTCTGCATCATCTGAAGATAAAGCTGATTTGATGGCAATATAATTCTGGTATAATTTCGAAATCTGAGCGTCTTTTTTAGACTGTGCGGAAAATAAACCTATTGAGAATATAGATAAAGCTGCTGTAATGATATACTTTTTCATTGTTTTAAATTTTAGAATTAATTTTTAATAAAGGATAACTGATGCACGTCATGTGCAGAACCGTGTTGTCTGTCAGGGCATGATCATCTGAACAAAACCAGACAACTTACGGATCCTAAATCCTAAAATTACAATGATTGATATAGAGCGGAACCGGCCTGTATTCGGGTGGCCCGTTGATCTTTATCTGAGTGAATTTTGTTGCTGAAAAAGATTTGTCCTGAGAAAAAAACTGATGCTGGGCAAAGGCAGGAGCAATCAGACTCAGAAAATCGATCGTCAGCAGATCAGACTTTTGGGAGTCATCTACTTTTACTAATTTAACCTCTGTTTTACAACATCCTTTCTTTTCTTTAACCTCACATTTCCCACAGATATCTGTTGTTTTCTGGCTTACGGAAATCAGTTCCTTCATACAGAAATGTATGCTGAAAGCTGCTCCGGAAGAGAATCCAAAGTAGAAAACAGAAAATAATATGGCAAGAATCTTTTTCATTGATAGGACAAAGTTAAAGATATCTCAGAAGCCTTTGTTATAAAATTCTGTATACTTGTTACAAAATTCAGCCAGCAAAAAAGCTTCTGAAAATCTCAGAAGCTTTCTTTATATTGTACTGTCAAAGGCTAATTTCTTAATTTAAGTTATCAGGAGCTCTCCCACTAACTTCCAGCCTCTAACTTCTAATTTCTCAAAATTACAGTTTGAATTCAAGTTTTACATTGAAGAAACGCCCGGTAAGACGTACCGGAACCGGATACATTACATTTGAATTGTAATCTGTAATCCATTGGTTGGCCACTGTGTTATTGATGTTAAATGCATTGAAAACCTGCACCCCTAAAGTCAGTTCTTCAAAATTACCCCAGAACCCGTAACGTTTTTTCTTGTCTTTGGAATCAATGAATACTTTTGAAAGTCCCAAATCCACTCTTTTATAAGAAGGCAGCGTTCTTTGATACTGATAAGGATCTGTAAATACCGGTGCTCCGTTCGGAAGTCCCATAGCATATACCAGGGTAAGATTGACACGCATTGACGGGAATTTCGGCATATAATCCTGGTAGAACATCGCAAATCTGAATCTCTGGTCTGTAGGTCTTGGAATATCTCCTCTGCCATCGATATTTTCATAGACTCTCGCGTAACTCGCAGACAGCCAGGAATCTACTCCGGGAACAAATTCTCCGAATAATCTGGTATCTATTCCATAAGCATATCCAGAAGCATTGTTCTTACCAGAATAACGGATTCTTACATTGTCCATATAATAAGGAATCAGATCATCCATTTTCTTGTAATAAGCTTCAGTAGTCAGCTTAAATGGTCTGTCATACATATAAAACTCGTAGTCGTTGGCAAGAATTAGCTGCATAGAACGCTGAGATTTTATACTGGAATTAAAGTTTCCGTTAAGATCTTTAATTTCTTTATAAAAAGGAGCCTGATAATAGATTCCTCCGGAAAGTTTGAAAAGCATATCCGTATCCCAGTCTGGCTTTATAGCAAACTGGAATCTTGGTGAAAAAATAGTTTCTTTATTAAAACTCCAGTTGGAAACCCTTGCTCCGGCATTAACAAATACTTTGCTGGCACCCCAGTAAAACTTTTGAGAATACTGTGCATAGGCAGACAATCTTGAAGGTTCTATCTTGTTTCGTCCTGAAATCTGATAAAATAAGTTCAGATCTCCTGAATCTCCCGTTCTGGGATCGTCAATAGGACGGGGAATGCTATATCCTGCTGCGTCTACCAACTTCCATTCATTGGTATTGTCATTCAGATTTTCTTTTTCGTATTTAAAACCTACTTCTATATCTGTATTGATATTGGGAGAAAATTTAGCTCTGAACTGAGTTCCGTACGTTCTCACAAACAGGTCATTTCTGGCATGCTCTATCTGTCCGCCACCATCAAAAGAAGGATTAGGTGATCCGCTTACAGGGTCAAAAGTCTGAATTTCATAGCTTGAAGCAATAGTATAGTATTCTTTTTCTCTGTTTTGATAGGAAAAACTATCCAGTGTAAACTTCCATTGGTCTGAAGGCTTATAGTTCAGAGAGAAAGTTCCCATCATATTCTTATACATATCCTCTTCTTTCCCGCCGTAACCAATATTAACCGTGATAGGCTGCTGAAGGCTTCCGAAAGTGACGCTTTTGGCCTTAGGAACCATTTCGTAGTCATTCTTGGAATAATATCCGATGAATGACATAGAGAATTTATCACTGAAATGATAATTGATATACGACTGGAAATCCCAATACGTAGGGTTAAAATCCGTATCCTCATTCAGGGTATTCAAAACGAGATTCGTGTTTCTGTATCTTCCTGAAAATAGAGCCGTTAATTTTTTATTCTTTGAAGCTAAACCTGTTGTCAGTCTTCCCCCGATTAAACTGGCTTCCCCTGAAAGTTCAAATTTCTCAGGTTCCCGGTAGTAAATATTAAGGGCAGAAGACATTTTATCCCCATATTTAGGTTCAAATCCTCCTGCAGAGAAGTTGACTGCTGAAACCATATCAGGATTAATGATACTCATTCCTTCCTGCTGCGAATTTCTGATCAGAAAAGGTCTGTAAATCTCAATATCATTAATGTAGATAAGGTTTTCATCATAGTTTCCACCACGTACCATATATTGGGAAGACAGCTCGGTGTTGGAGTTTACGGAAGGAAGCGTTTTAAGAAGTCCTTCAATTCCGCCGCCGATAGTGGCGATCCCTTTAGCATCTTTTGCTGAAATCCTGACATTGGTAATGTCGTTGGTTTTTCCGACCACTTTTTTCTGGAAAACGACCTCCTCAATATCGGTTACTTTATCTGCTGTATCTCTTTTTCTATTTTGAGAGAAAATAAGCATAGGAACCATAAGGCTCAACGGTAAAACTAGTTTTTTCAAAAGAAATATTTTAAGAATTTCTAAAAATAGGGATTTTTTAACAATTACAAAATGGATTCTCTGATTCTTGTTAATTTCTGTAATAAATCTTCCAACAGATCCAGTCTTAGCATGTTTGCACCGTCTGATAGCGCAGTCTCAGGGGTAGGATGAGTTTCAATAAAAATCCCGTCTGCTCCTACAGCAATTCCTGCTTTGGCTACTGTTTCTATCAGATCCGGTCTTCCTCCTGTAACTCCGGAGCTTTGGTTAGGCTGCTGTAAGGAATGGGTAACGTCCAAAATAACAGGTGCATATTCTCTCATCGTAGGAATACCTCTGTAATCAACAACCAAATCCGTATATCCGAATGAATTTCCTCTTTCAATAATTGCTACTTTCTGGTTATTGGAATCGGTAATCTTCTGAACGGCAAATTTCATGGATTCCGGGGAAAGAAATTGTCCCTTTTTCAGAGTTACACACTTCCCTGTTTCTGCCGCAGCTACCAAAAGATCAGTCTGACGTACTAAAAATGCAGGAATCTGCAATACATCAACATACTGCGCAGCCAGTGCTGCATGCTCATTTTCGTGAATATCTGTGGTCGTTGGTATATTGAAGGTTTCCCCTACTTTTCTAAGAATTTCCAGAGATTTTTCTTCTCCAATGGTGGTAAAAGAATCTACACGGCTTCTGTTTGCCTTTTTAAAACTTCCTTTGAAAATATAGGGAATGTTGTATTTGTCTGTTATGCTGATTACTTTTTCTGCAATTCTTAATGCCATATCTTCTCCTTCAATAATGCAAGGACCGGCGATCAGGAAAAAGTTTTTGGAATCTTTGTGGTGTATATTATCTAAATACTGAATCATTTTTATGTAAATTAAAAAGTTCAGTAAAAATACTTATAAAGTTTCAGAATCGGAAATTATTTGAGGAGTTTGATTCGTTGGGTTGCGAGTTTCGGGATACGGGAAAATAAATGGAATATTGGAAAGATCTAAAGAAAAATTAAACATTTCCGTGAAAAATATACACAATCATGTGTGCTCATCTGTGAAATCCGTGGTTAAAATAATTATAATCTCACGCAGATTTCACGGATAACGTAGAGTCTTATTGTTCTTTGAAATATATAAAGCAACCATCAGTGCTCATCTGTAAAATCCGTGGTTAAAATAATTATAATCTCACGCAGATTTTACGGATAACGCAGATTTTAATCGTCAGTTTCTGCAAATGTAAAGCATGTATACGCAATCATCTGCCCAATCTGAACAATCAGCGAGAACAAAATAAATAAGTTGATCAGCCCATTTTCTTCAGAATCTTCTCAAAAGTATTAACATTCCGGCTTGTGAACTGATCTTTAAGACTTTTCTTACCTAAAACTTTCCCAAAAGAAGAATCCAGCGTATTTCCTTTTGGAACCTGCCAATAAAACAGTTCTTCCTTAATCTCCGCTTTTTCATTTTCAGCTTTGGAAGCCGCTTCAAACTCCTCCATCAAAACATTCTCCACTCCGGGATTTCCTACAAAACCATAAATATGCAGGTCGTCATTTTTTTCAAAAGGAATGCTGTTCCAGAAAATCTCAGTTTCTTCCTTAGATTTTACAAATAAAAAAGCTTCATAGGAAAAATGATCAGACATCGCTTTTTCCAGAATTACCTTTAAATCTCCTGCATTTTTGTCAGAAGAAAATACAATATTTCCTGAGGCCAGCACAGAAGCTACCTCTTTCGTTCCGGCTTCTTTAAAAACCTGGCACACATCGGCCATTTTCATATTGGTTCCTTTTACGTTTACGCCACGGAGAAAAGCACAGTATTTCATAGTTTTTAGGGATTAGGTGAGAGGTGTTACAGTATTAGAGTTTGAGGGCTTGAGGGTTTGAGAATAATAACACATACATTTCTAATGTCCAACTCCTTCAATCTTTCAATTTTTAAATCATTTAATCTTTCAATCTATCTTCACATACAAATTGTAATCCGTCCCTGAAGGCTTTAAATGATAAATCTTTTCCAGAATGCGGTTATCACTTTTCAGGTTATCTTTTATTCTGAATTCTTTTAAAAGTTTATAATGAGCCTGATAATAGGCGGCATCCTTTCCTGTAAACAGATTATTGTAAGAAAGAAGGTATTTTGGCTTTCTGTTTTTTACAGTATTGAGCCAGTAGTGGGCTTTATCTTTTTTAACCTCAGTCTGGATCTGTTTGTCTACCAATCCTACTTCATCAATGGTTTTCAAACCGGAAAAATAAGGAACATAACCCGCAGGTTCAAGTAAAATCCATTGGTTTTTATCTTTTTCATATGAATTTAAAAACAGACCTATTTTTCTGCGGTAATTCCATTCTCCGTTTCCTGTAGCAATAGAATGTATGGTTTGAAAAACGGTCATCGGAAGAATATAAAATACTACTAAAAGAGACAGCCATAGATTTCGTTTCTCTTTCTGTTCCAGAACAAAAATAAGGACAGGAACAAAAAGTAAAAGCTGAGGCACCCAGTAATACCAGTCGAATAAGCTTTTCTGAGAAATAAAAATAATTTGTTTTACCCATCCGAAAATAAAGATCATCCAAAGAAAATAATTTCTCTTCTCTCTTTGTCTTACCAGATAAATAAAGCACAACAGCTCAAAAATAAGGACGATAACCGTTACCGGATTAAAGTTTCCGGGAAGTTTCAGCATTCCCCAGAAATTACCAAAGCTTACAAGGAAATAGTCGAGATTCTGTGCAAAAGTAAAATCATGTTCGTAAAGAAGTTTTTTGGCTACAATCGTATTATTCACGAGTTCTCCAAAATATAGCCAGTTGAAGGAAAGTACAGACAAAAGACCTAAAATTCCACCCCAAATATAGCTCCATCTGATCTTTCTGTTCCAAAAGATATCCACCAAAAATACAATTCCGAGGAAAATAATGGTATCAATTCTGGTGAACATAATCAGGATCGGCAAAAGAATCAAAGCCCATTTCCTGCCTTTACTGAAACCGTAATACAGAAGGGACATTTCCAGAAAGAAGAGAATCCCATACTCCATTCCCAGAATAGAGATCTTCACAGCAGGCGGCAAAATTCCGATCAGAACTATAAAAATAGCTTTATGCCAGGGATTTTTAAGAGTAAGATGGGCTAGAAATAATGTTCCGATTGTAAAAAGGATGGAATTGAAAATCAAAAGGGGTTCAATAAAATATTCTTTCCCTAAAACCAGATTGAACAGATAGGAAACAAAAACATAAAGATGGGTGGTAGAGGCTGAAATCTTGGTTTCTCCGTTAAAGCCTATTACACCGTAGTCTAATAGATTCTGGGCCACTCTCCAGGTTATGAAAGCATCTTCCTGGATATAATGAGTCAGTAAAAAGAGAAGTTTTAATAAGACCGTAAAAATTACGGCATAAATTGGGAGTCTGTTATTTTTATTTTCTGCCATCACGCATTTTTAGTTTGACAAATATAATCTTAAAATTCAGGAATCCCAATAACAAAAAAACGGAACTTCGGTTCCGTTTTTGTTAGCTGTTTTTATTCTGTTGCTTTGATAATTGCTTTGGTAATCTGTTCCTCTTTTTCCTTTGAATAAGTGGAATCAAAAGGTTCCATCACATCAAATAAATACTGGTAGAACGGCGTAATTTTCTGCACGTTTTCAGATTCTTTTATGGCTTTTTGTTTTCCCATCTGCTGAAGGTCTTTGATAAAAGTATTGAACTTTTTATCAATCGGTTCTATGGATTTTACAAGGTAAGCATAGGCTTTATCATCCTGCCCTAGCTTTTTGTAAGCATCAGTAACCGCAGCTACCACAAGAGAATATTCCATAGGTTTTGTTCTCATCTGTCTTCTTGCGAAATTCTGATCTGCAGGAGCAAGGCTTAAATAATAATCATATTCTTCAAAAATTCCTTTTTTAAGAATTTCCGCCAGCTGAAGCCCTTTCTGTTCCTGTCCTGCTATGATATATCCTGTAACCATTGCGCTCAATGAACGGGGATCGTTGAATTTCTGAGCAGGAATTTCTTTTGAAGCCAGATCCAGTAATTCTACCGCTTTAGCTTTCTGTCCGCTTAATGCCAATGCTGAAGCAGCTCTGCTTGCCGACATTCTGTAGCTCATGATATTGGAAGTAGCGGTTTCATCAAAATGACTGTTCAAATCTTTAAAATTCCCCCATCTGAAGTTTTTCACTACGTTGTATAAAGAATTGGCATCTACTCTTCCCATATCTCCGTCTACGCTCTGAGCGGTATGGATTGGAACTAATCTGTAGCTAAATCCGTCAAACTGAAGATATTCATCAAGATAAAAAATATTTTCACTGTCATAGATTCCTCCTGATGAGAAATTGATCGGACGCTTCCAGTCGAAATTCGCCAGCATATCCAGCATGATCAGGTTGTTTTTATAAAGGGTGTTTCCTTTGTACGTGATCATAATCTGGTTTACTACGTTCGGAAGATCTGCCTGGGTAATAATTCCTGCTCTTAATGCATTTTCTTTGTTTACAGGAAGGATGAATTTGTCTACCGGAAGAATATTATATTTTTCATACTTTTCTTCCCCGAAATACATTTTTAAAAGTTCATCCTTTTCCGGAGATTTAAATTTAATGAAATCAACAGCTTCTTTTAATGTCAATGAATCCTGAGTAAGGTATTTTTTGAAAGCTCCGAATTGGGTATCCGGAACGCCCTGTTCTTTCAACATAGAGAAAACGCCTTCCCAGTCTTCTTTTTTCATCATATAGATCTGGTCGTTTACTCCATCCCTGTAATCATCATGAGTCAATTCACTTGGAATTCCTGCTGCATTATATGTTTTTCTCTTTACCTGATCAAGGTTCCAAGGTGTTGAAGCTAGAGTAAAGTTGACTACTTTTACATCATCTCTGAATCTTTCTGTTTCCTGAATGGCCCAAACAGGGTAAGTATCATTGTCTCCGTATACGAATAAAATATCATTTTTCGGAAGCGATTTTAATACGGAATAAGCATAGTCATAAGCTGTATATCGATTGCTTCTGTCATGTACGTTGTAATTCTGGAAGCCCATCATAAACGGTACACCTAATAAAACTACTCCCAGAGCAATATTAGCTCCGTTAGATTTTACTTTAGACTGAATAAACCATAAAATAGCTCCGGCTCCAAGACCAATCCAGATCGCAAATGCATAGAAGGAACCTACCATCGCATAATCCCTTTCTCTTGGTTCAAAAGGTTTTACTCCTGTATAGAAAATAATTCCGACACTGGTTAAAACAAATAATGAAAGAAGCGCATAGAATCTTCCAAAGTCTCTGTTTAGCTGGAAAAAGAAACCAATCAATCCTAAAATTAAGGGTAAAAAGAAGAACTTCACCGTACTTTCATTCTGGAATTTAGCAGGCATTTTATCCTGATTCCCCAATAAAGCATTATCTATAAAAGAAATCCCCGAAATCCAGTTTCCTTTGGTGTTTTCCATATTTCCTTCAAGATCGTTCTGTCTTCCTACGAAGTTCCACATCAGGTATCTTACAAAATAATACCCGTTCTGGAAAGTGATGAAATAATCCATATTCTGAGCCAGTGAAGGCTTTTGAACATTAATCAGGTTATAAGGCTTCACCTTTAAATAATCTGCTGCGGTAATGGATTTATCTTCATATTTTGCTCTAAGCTCGTCAAAGATCTGTTTTGCCTGAGGATTGTCCGCTACATCTTCATTGCCATAATTGAAGGTAAAATCAGGAGCTCCATACATAGAAATGTAGTTGGCCATCACATCTTTATCTTCGTTGAACATTCTCGGCATTAAGCTCACCTGAGATTTACTGAAAACATAGTTGAAACGGTCTCCTGTTTTTCTGTACGTTCCGGTTTTCTCATCTTTTTCATAGATTTCTCCGGTCTTCTGAGTCTTGAAACTTCCGTCTTCATTTTTCTCAATTCCGTTGGCATCAAGGAAAGCGGTGTAGTTTTGTCCGTAGATCGTCGGCCAGTCACCGTATTGTTCTCTGTTGTAATAATCCAGCATACCGATTGCCGTATCCGGATCGTTAAGGTTCATCGGTGGATTCGCATTCGCTCTGATGGGAATAACCATCCAGCATGAGAAACCGATAATCATATAAACCACAGACAATGCAGCAGTCTGAAAAATATTTTTCTTTGCTTTTCTGGCATACTTAATCATAAAGAAACACGCCAGTGTCATTAAAATAAATGCAGCTATCGTTCCCGAGTGGAAAGGAAGTCCAAGACCGTTCACGAAGAATATTTCAAGTCTTCCGAACATCGTCATAATCAATGGGAAAATAATTTTGAAAACAATAATCAAAATTCCCAAAGTAATGGCATTGGCCCAGATAAAGTTTTTCCAGGTGAATTTGTAGTTTCTTGCATAGTACACCAGACATACAGCCGGTACTGCAAGCATCCCCATCATGTGAACCCCTACGGAAAGACCTAATACAAAGAAAATAAGGATGATCCATCTTTCGCTGTCTTTCGCCAGATATTCGTTTTCCCATTTGGTAATTAACCACACCAAAAGAGCGATAAACATAGAAGCCATGGAATATACTTCTCCTTCTACTGCAGAGAACCAAAAGGTATCTGAGAAGGTAAAACATAACGCTCCTACTGCTCCTGCAAAAAGAATTGAAATTTCCTGATGTTTTGTTACTTCATCAAAATCTTTGTTTAAAAGTCTTCTTACAAAATGGGTAATCGTCCAGAATAGAAATAAAATCGTCAGCGCACTGAACAATGCAGACATTGCATTGATTACGATAGAATAATTTTCACCTTTCCCTAAAGCAAAAATGGCTGCCACGGCACCCACAATCTGGAATAAAGCCGCTCCGGGAGCATGCGTTACTTCAAGTTTTACTGCTGAGGAAATGTACTCGCCGCAATCCCAGAAACTGAAATTGGGTTCTATGGTCGACAAGTACGTGAAAAAGGCAATGACAAAAATCACCCATCCTAAAACGGTGTTCCATTGCTTAAAAGTCCAATTTTTCATAGTATTAAATCAATTACGCGAAAATAAGGCTTTTATAGCATTCTATGGTGTTTTTAACAAAATTTAAAAAAAATGGCGTAGTATTTGTGATCGTACTTGATTGAAGATTGCAAATCAGAAAATAAATTTTACCGAATCGCTGGCTTGAAGTCAAACAAAAGTTTAGTAATTATTTATTTTTTTGTATTTTTGCGGTCAGATTTTTATTGAAAATAACAAATAATGAGTAATGTTTACGATAATATTCTTGGCCTAATAGGAAATACTCCTATGGTGAAGCTTAATACTGTTACAAAAGATATTCCTGCAACCGTTTATGCCAAGTTAGAATCATATAATCCTGGACATTCCACAAAAGATAGAATAGCACTTCATATTATAGAAAACGCTGAACAAAAAGGTTTATTAAAGGAAGATTCTGTAGTTGTAGAAACTACCTCCGGAAATACCGGTTTTTCTATTGCAATGGTCTGTATTATTAAAGGATATAAATGTATTCTTGCGGTAAGCGACAAAACAAAGCCTGAGAAAATTGCTTATTTAAAAGCATTAGGCGCAACTGTATACATTTGTCCCGCCAATGTTGCAGCACATGATCCCCGATCTTATTATGAAGTAGCTAAAAGAATAGCTTCAGAAACACCAAATTCAGTTTATATCAATCAGTATTTCAACGAGTTGAATATTGACGCACATTATCAGACTACAGGTCCTGAAATTTGGGAACAGACAGAAGGTAAGGTAACGCACCTTTTTGCCTGCACTGGAACGGGTGGAACATTGTCTGGTTCGGGAAAATTTTTAAAAGAGAAGAATCCCAATATTAAAATCATTGGTGTGGATGCCGACGGATCTATCCTGAAGAGCTACCACGAAACCGGTGAGATTCACAAAGAAGATGTTCATCCTTATCAGATTGAAGGAATGGGAAAAAATTTAATTCCTGCTGCTCTTCTTTTTGACAAAGTAGATGAATTTGTAAGAGTAAACGACGAGATGTCTGCCTACAGAACCCGTGAAATAGCCCTTAAAGAAGCTATTATGGGAGGGTATACTACAGGAGCCGTTACCCAGGCACTTATTCAGTATTCCCAGTCTCATGAACTTACCAAAGATGATATCATAGTGCTTATATTCCCTGATCACGGATCAAGATATATCACTAAAGTATACAGCGATAAATGGATGGCTGAACAAGGCTTTGTCAATAACTGTGTACACAATTACGATGAAGTTTTCAAAACGGAATTCATTAAATAGAAATCAATAACCCACGATACAAATCAGGCCTTTTGTGTTTTACAGGAAAGGCTTTTTAAATTTACTTATACAAAATGTTGGATATTTTTGAAAGAATAAAAGAAAATCCAGGACCTCTTGGACAGTTTGCAGATTACGGAGAAGGCTATTTTATTTTCCCAAGACTGGAAGGGCCTATCGGTCCCAGAATGCAGTTTCAGGGAAGAGAAGTAATTTTCTGGAGTGCTAATGACTATTTAGGATTATGCAACCACCCGGAGGTTATAGAAGCAGATGCCAAAGCTGCTGCAGAATATGGAATGTTCTACCCTATGGGCGCAAGAGCTATGTCCGGTGAAACGGATCAGCACCTTCAGCTGGAAAAAGAACTGGCAGATTTTGTACAAAAAGAATCAGCGTATTTATTAAACTTCGGTTACCAGGGAATGGTTTCTACCATTGATGCTTTGGTAAGCAGAAATGACGTTATCGTATATGATGTAGATTCTCATGCGTGCATCGTAGACGGTGTGAGGCTTCACTCCGGAAAAAGATTTACTTACAGACACAATGATATTGAAAGCCTTGAAAAAAACCTTCAGAGAGCGACTAAGGTAGCAGAAGAAAACGGAGGCGGTATCCTTGTGATTACTGAGGGAGTTTTCGGAATGAGAGGCCAGCAGGGAAAACTTAAAGAGATCTGTGATCTTAAATCAAAATATAACTTCAGACTTTTAGTAGATGATGCCCACGGATTCGGTACTCTTGGAGAAACAGGAGCCGGAGCTGGTGAAGAGCAGGGATGTCAGGATCAGATTGATGTGTACTTCTCTACTTTCGCTAAATCTATGGCTGGTTTCGGAGCTTTCCTTGCGGGAGATAAAGAAATCATCAGATATCTGAAATTCAACCTTAGATCTCAGATTTTTGCTAAGTCTCTTACGATGCCAATGGTTATCGGAGGATTAAAAAGACTGGAGCTGTTGAGAACAAGACCTGAAATTAAAGCTAAACTTTGGGAAAATACCTACAAGCTTCAGAACGGTCTTAAAGAAAGAGGCTTTAATATCGGGGACAGCAATACCTGTGTAACTCCGGTTATGATGCAGGGAACTCCTGTAGAGGCTACTCTTCTTGTAAAAGATTTAAGAGAAAATTACAGAATATTCACTTCTGTCGTAGTATATCCGGTAATTCCGAAGGGAATGATTCTTTTAAGACTTATTCCTACCGCATCTCACACGGATGCAGAAATTAATGAAACACTGGCAGCGTTTGAAGCCATTCATGATAAATTAGTAAGTGGTTACTATAAAGAGCAGGAACAGAAACTGCTGCAGGAGCAGGGTTTAAGTTTTAAGCCGATCTAATTTGAAAAAATAGAAAAACCACTGAATTATTTCAGTGGTTTTTTATTGATTGTCTATCCTATAAAATGTACAAATAAAAATGAAGTTCAAAGGTTATCTGTTAGGAATATTGTCATCCGTATCTTACGGACTTATTCCCATCTTTATCCTGCCGTTGAAGCAGGCTCATTTTTCAATGGATATCACTTTGTTCTACAGATTTTTATTTTCGGCCTTAATGGTGGGCGGATATCTTCTGTATTCCAAAGAGGGTTTCAGAATCAATAAGAAGGAAGCTTTGATTCTTAGTGTTTTAGGAATCTGCTATGCTCTTTCTTCGGAATTTTTATTCATCGGGTATGATTTCCTGACACCGGGAATCGCCTCTACCGTTCTCTTTATTTATCCTGTAATAGTGGCATTAATCATGTTCTTTTTTTATAAGGAAAGATTAACAAAACTCTCTGTCATGTCTCTGTTTCTGGCTTTTGCAGGCGTTATTGTTCTATGTTTAAAAGGAGAAAGTATGGAGATCAATTTTGCAGGCCTCGGAATTGTTATGCTGAGTTCATTATTTTATGCACTCTATATGGTGATAGTCAATAAATCGGATCTGAAAGTATCCGGATTTAAGCTTTCCTTCTACTCCATGATTTTTACGTCTGCATTTTTTATGCTTAAAGCTTCTATGGAAAGTGAGTCTTTTGCCATACCTTCCGTATCGGTCTTCGTGAACTTCATTATTTTTGCATTTCTCACCACAGTTATTTCCAGCCTTTGCCTTGTGTACGCCATAAAATATATCGGATCTACTCCTACGGCTATTTTGGGAGCATTGGAACCTGTAGTTGCCGTCATGGTAAGCGTTCTTATATTTCATGAAAAGTTCACCACCAATCTGCTTATTGGTATTACTCTGATTCTTTCAGGAGTGACTCTTAACGTGATTGCAGATCATAGAAAATCAAAACGTGACCAGTATAAAACATTAAAAAATGCCTGACGTTGGTCAGGCATTTTTCTTTATTTCATTTTATTAAACATATAACGGGCAATCTTCCATTTTCCGTCTTCTTTCTGCATGACAAACAGTTCGCGGTTTTCTTCCGGCGTTGTTTTTTTGTCTGCATGAATTAGTTGGGTTCCCTTAGACATGGTACGGGCAATTGCATAGTTATCATTAATCACCGTAACCTCTTCAATGGTAAATTTCACATTGAGCTGTAATGTCTTAAAAACAAAGTCATAAGCTCCTTTCAGCTGTTCCTGTCCTTCCGCACTGGGTGCTCCCTGAGGCATAAAAATTCCGTTTTGGGTATATAACGGCAGTACCTGTTCAGTAGATGAAGCATTCAGTGCGTTTCCATAGGCGTAAAGAGTTTCCTCTATATTCTTTTTTATATTGGTTTCCATTGTTGTATTCTTTTCTGTTGTTGTAGTTGAAGGATTGTTATTTTCTTTTTTTCCGGTGCAGGCTGATAATAGAAGAATAATCTGGGCTGCTATCAATAAGTTTTTCATTATTACAGTTTTGATTTAGCTTCTTCAAGGCTCACTGCTTTTCCAAGCTTACCGAATTCATGAAGATCTCCGAAAACTTCAATTCGGATCGACTGATCTATTCCCCCCACTTTTAGAGGATCAAAACCTGAATTCCTGATCACATCTTCAATATCATGATCAATTCCTTCATCATCGGAAGCATAAAACAGAACGTCTTTTTCAGGTTGGTGATTGGAAGATGAGGCCAGGGTTCCCGCACTAAGCGTACCGAATGCCTTTACCAGCTTAGATCCTTCAGGCAAAATGGCTTTGTTCAATTCTCCCGCAGATTCTCTTTCACCAATCACTTTTTTTAATCCACCATTTCCATCCGGAGCAATAGGATTAGATACATCAACAATGATCTTGTTGCGTAAGCTATTCCCGTTGTCATTGAAGAAATCTTTAAAAGAACCAAACCATATGGCCGGGATAATAATATCTGCAGTATTGATTGCCTCTTCAATGCTTGCACTTTGAGCAAATCCTCCTGACTGTGCAGCAAAATCATTGGCTTCTTCAGCATTTCTTGTTGCTACAATTACCTGGTGTTTGTTGCTTACTAAATTACCGGCTACTGCTTTACCAATATTTCCTAATCCGATAACTGCTACTTTTTTCTGTGTTTCCATTTTCTTTAAATTTTAATGTTTTTGTATACACCAAAATTAGTATGGACAGACCCAAAAAATCGACAAACAAGTTTAAGAAAACATCTTGACATTTGTTAAGCTAAATTCTTAACATAGTTTCATAAAACAAATTATTATTTTATTCTTTTTGCCCGGATTTTACTGAGAAACTGAGGGGTAATCCCCAAATAGGAAGCAATTTGAGTATTGGAAAGGCGATTGGCCAGCTGAGGATACTGTTTAAGGAAAAACTCGTACTTCTCATCGCCGGTAGCACTGATATTCTGAAGCATGCGGTTCTGAAGTTCAATAAATTTCTGTTCAATAATGACTCTGAAGTTACGGTCAAACTTTGGATAATAAGTATAAAGGTACCAAAGATCTGTCTTCTCAATCTGGAGCACAATAGAATTTTCCAGGGCTACGATATACAGTTTGCTGGGCTTTTTATTATGAAAGCTGTCAATATCTACAATCCAGTCATTTTCTGACGCAAACTGGAGATTATGCTCAATACCGTCTTTGTCTACACTATACATTTTAAAACATCCGGAAACAATAAATGTATAATACAGACATATCTCGTTTTCCTGTAAAATAAATTGTTTTCTCTTGATTCTTCTTTCAGTTATTCTGGCTTTTAATACTTCTGTTTCCTCCTTCGAAAGCGGAATATAGCTTTTAAAATAATTGATAAGAGAAGCTGTTTCTTTTGACATTATTATAAATGTGTTTTTATACTGATCATAAGGTGATCGCAATATAACCCTGTTAATTGATTTCCAAAAGATATTCGAAATCAATCTCTATGACAATATATCAAAAAAAACTGAAATTAAAACTTATCCCTATTTTAAATTTACACAAAATATTAAGGCTTCCAAAAGCTCCATAATTTGCCATTAAAAACAGCTAATAGCTTTGAGGCCGTATCGTAAACAATCATTCCTGCTGACGGATTGATGATATTTAAATGAGGATGAGCAACTTTTGGAAGTACCATTGCCTTATCTGTATCTTCAAGTACCAATATACCGGGCGTATTCGTATGATTCCCAATTGATGTTCTTCCGGTTGAAGCTTCAGGTTCGTTATATTGAACCGTGACTCCATCCAGACCCGTCATAGGGTCTACCGTTGTTCCTGTAGTGCCTACTGTAAGGTCTTTCCATCCTGCATTATATTTTACTTTAACCTTATGATCCGTAAGATCAAAGACAATAGAACCGTTTACAGCTGATGCTAATGCAGATACTGAGCTTATCCAGGGGAGAATAATTCCTCTGTCTTCAGCTCCAAAATCGATGGAGGCGGATGGAGATGCTACTGTTTGTTTTCCGATTGCAATTTGTGCCGAAAGAAAAAAAGAAATTGTTAAAAGATATAATGTGATTATTTTCTTCATTTGATAAAAATTAAATTTATGGACAGGTTTGGGTATTAAAGCATTTCCAGCCGGAAGCAGTACCGTCTATGTTAATTTGCAGGCAGTTTAACGTTGTATTGTACACCATCATTCCTTCTACCAGATTGGCTGCAGGAATGGCTGAAATCTCAGCTGAAGAAAGCCTGTTAGGAACAAAACTTTTTGTTAAAGCTTCCAGCGCTATCCAGCCTCCTTTTCTTAACATTGGCCAATTTCCAGTCTCTTCTCCAGCGCCTGCTCTGTTTAAAGCAGTAATACCAAAGTTGGTATTCAGCACATTCCCATCGGTAATAGAGGGTTTGTAACAATAACAGTTTTTAATCGTGCTGTCGGCAGCATCACCAACTCCTTGTCCTTCATCTCCTCCCATATCTGCGGGACCTCCGTTATCAACCAGAACCGGAACTCCTTTAACATCAACATTTCCAAGTATTGTTCCGGTAAGATCTATTTGTTCAGGAGAAACATTTTCATCGCCTTCAATGGCATCAAAACAACCGTCTCCGTCGGAATCAAGATCCAGATAATTAGGAATTCCATCACCATCCAAGTCATTCCCGGCACATGCCGACTGGCTCGCAACAAACGCCCATATATTAGCAAAAAGCCGGTCACTGTTAGAGGTAATTGCACTTCCCGGTGTGATTCCTCCTACAACGGTGAAGATATCTACATCTGCTACCAATAAGTCATTATAAACCGCATCAAAATAGATAACAGGTCTATTATTACGATCTACGGCTATGGTATTAGCGAAGCAGGAAGTCGTACCAGAGGAAAAATAAGCCTGAAAGCTTCCACCCTGATTAAAAGAATTGATACTCCCGAAAGGACCACTAAAAATTTTGGTACTGCCAGCAATACCTACCGGAAAATCGGGATTTACATTTCCTGAAATAATATCAGCTCCCCAGGCCTTTGTCTGAAACTGAGTGGAAATTACAAAGTTTTTAAGTGAATCATTTGACCAGTCTTTAATCGCCAGTAATTCACTATCCGATAAATAAGAAGATGAGCCGTTATCAATTCCACCTAAAAAAACAGCATTTAAATTCAGACTGGTTATGCTTGCTTTGGTAATAGGATTATCCGTAATCGGGACTAATACAATATCTGCTTTTACTGTTCCGGAAGGACCAAAATTAGCAGGATTCGTAAGTTTTAAGGCAGATGATCCACTCATGTACATTCCATCAAAAGTATACCCGTGAAAACCTGTTTGGGTATCCAAATCTCTCGAATCCTGTATATAACCTACACGGATAGTTTGTCCGGATAAAGCACAACTGTTCTCTACGATGTCCAGAATACCATCATTATCATTATCCAGATCACAGTTGTCCTGAACTGCATCTTCGTCTTTATCTAAACAGGATGACACACTGCTATCAGCTGAAAAACCAACTCCCTGCCCCTGGTCTCCTCCTATATCTGCAGCCCCACCTGAATTAACCAATATAGGAATTCCGTGACTATCTACTTTGCCCAGTATTTTACCGTTTGCATCTACCTGAGATAATGAAACTTTTTCATCTCCTTCAATAGCATCAAAACAACCGTCTGCGTCTGAATCATTATCCAGATAATTTGGAATTCCATCGCCATCCAAATCATTACCAGCACACGCTGACTGGTTGGCAACAAAGGCAAAGATATTGGCAAAAAGCCGGTCGTTATTGGAGGTTATTGCGCCTCCCGGTGTAACTCCACCCAATGTGGTAAATGTATCTACATCCGCTACCAATAAATCATTATAGACATTATCAATGTGCATTACATTTCTATGTCTGGCGTCAACAGCTGAAAAAGCTGCAAAGCAAGGATTAAAAGAAGAACCAAAATAAGCTTGGAATCCTCCTCCTTGATTAAATGATCTTATACTCCCAAATGGCCCGTTAAAAATTTTATTACCTACTGCCAGACCTACCGGAGTATCAGGATTCACATTTCCTTTTTTGATAGATGCTCCCCAAGCGGGTGTCTGAAATTGTGTAGCCACAACAAAATTCTTAGGAGAGTCGTCTGACCAATCTTTAATAGCAACAAATTCGCTATTAGACAAATAAGAGGTTGAACTATTATCAATTCCTCCTAAAAAAATGGCATTGAGGTTCAAGCCTGTAATGCTTGCCTTAGTAATAGGATTAGCATTAATAGGTACCAGCACAATGGTTGCTTTTACAGTTCCGGAAGGTCCGAAATTAGCAGGATTAGTAAGTTTTAAAGCAGATGAACCGCTCATATACATTCCATCAAAAGTATAGCCGTGAAAACCTGGTTGTGTATCCAAATCCCTTGAATCCGGTATATATCCGATACGGATAGTTTGTCCAGATAAGGTACAACTATTTTCAATTATATCTAAAATACCATCATTGTCATTATCAAAATCGCATTGGTCCTGTACCAGATCTCCATCGATATCCTGCCCATAAACTCCATTCAATCCGCCAAGCCAGAATACAATAAAAAAGGTAATAATTTTTTTTTTCATAAGTTAAGCCTACATGTGTGTTTTTTATTTTTGAAAACACTGCATTAAGAATTATCTGTAAAATCTTAATTTAGTATTTCCGCATATTTAACTGCATCATTCAAGAAAATTGATATGATTATTACAGTTAAAATTCGGTCCCAAAAATGCAATAATTCATTCTTAAAATTATAAATACAGGTGCTAACTTATTGTTAATAAGAATCACACTTTAGAGATAAAAATGTTATTTATGACAATAATAAAATATTTAATTTCAAGTAATTAAATAATCAATATTGTTAAATATAGAGGCTCGATCAAATAACTCTTTATTTGCAGTTTAACTATATATTCTACTCCATTTTCAATGAAAAACTTTTTTGGAAATGGGTAAGAAAATATCTAACTTTGGTCCATCTATTAAAAATAGCAGTACAGCGCTATACTTTTTTAAAATAACTTTGCAAAAATCTCCTGTTGAAAGACCTGCTTCTTATCACTCCGCCTTTTACCCAGCTTAATACTCCTTATCCGGCAACTGCTTATATTAAAGGCTTTCTGAATACAAAAAATATTTCCAGTTATCAGATTGATCTGGGACTGGATGTCATTCTGGAATTATTTTCAAAAAACGGAATCGAGAAAATTTTCAACATGCCTATCCATCTTCAGGAAGTGTCTGAAAATTCACAGAGAATCTATGCGCTGCGCGAAGAATATTTAAAAACAATAGATCAGGTTATCCCTTTTCTGCAAGGAAAAACACCAACACTTGCAAGACAGATATGCAGTATGAATTTTCTTCCGGAAGCTTCCCGTTTCAACCAATTGGACGATATGGATTTCGCATTTGGAAATATGGGACTTCAGGACAAAGCAAAACATCTTGCCACACTTTATCTGGAGGATATTTCGGATTATATCATTGAAAATATAGATCCTGATTTCGGATTCAGCAGATATGCGGAACGTTTAGGGAAAAGTGCAAATTCATTTGATGAATTATATGCCAAGCTTTCTGAAAATAAGACATTTATTGATGAATTTACACTGAAAATTCTACAGGAAAAATTAGAATTAGTCCAACCCAAACTGGTTTGTTTTTCGATTCCTTTTCCCGGAAACCTGTATGCAGGATTCAGGTGTGTCCAGTTTATAAAAGAAAATTATCCCCATATCAAAACAGCGATGGGCGGAGGATTTCCTAATACGGAATTAAGAGAAGTAAAGGATCCGAGAGTCTTCGAGTTTTTCGATTTTATTACGCTTGATGATGGAGAGCTTCCTCTTGAGCTTCTTTGCAGCAACTTAAATTCTGAAGAGGAAAATAAGGAGTATAAAAGAACTTTTGTAATTGAAAACCAAAAGGTTACCTATAAAAACAGTTCTAAAAGGCACGATTATAAGCAGTCAGACATCGGAACTCCGGATTATACCGATCTGCACCTGGATCAATATATTTCAGTCATTGAGATTGCCAACCCGATGCATAGTTTGTGGAGTGACGGAAGGTGGAATAAACTGACTATGGCTCACGGTTGTTATTGGGGAAAATGTACTTTCTGTGATATTTCTTTAGATTATATAAAAATTTACGAACCTATTTCCGCGAAAATTCTGGTGGACAGAATGGAAGAACTCATCAGAACAACCGGAGAAACCGGATTCCATTTTGTAGATGAAGCTGCCCCTCCTGCCTTAATGCGTGAAGTGGCACTGGAGATTTTAAGACGAAACCTGGTCGTTACCTGGTGGACCAATATCCGGTTCGAAAAAAGTTTTACCCAGGATTTATGTTATCTGCTGAAATTATCAGGGTGTGTCGCGGTTTCCGGAGGACTTGAAGTCGCCAGTGACCGATTGTTGAAACTGATTGATAAAGGGGTTTCCGTGGAGCAGGTTGCGAGAGTTACAAGGAATTTCACCGAAGCCGGGATTATGGTTCATGCCTATCTTATGTATGGCTACCCGACTCAGACGGTTCAGGAAACGGTAGATTCTTTGGAAATGGTGAGACAGATGTTCGAAATGGGAATTTTACAGAGCGGATTCTGGCACCAGTTTGCGATGACGGCTCACTCACCTGTAGGAATACGCCCTGAAGAATTTGGAGTAACTCCGGTGAAGGAAGAAATTCTCTTTGCCAATAATGATATTGATTTTAAAGACAAAACAGGAATCGACCACAGTAAGTTCAGTTTCGGTTTGAAAAAATCTCTTTTCAATTATATGCATGGAATTAATTTTGAGTTTCCACTTCAGGAATGGTTTGATTTTAAAATTCCGAGAACAACAATTCATCCGGACCACATTCATGATTGCCTTTTGGATGAAGCCCAGTTTAGTTTTAAAGGGAATTCAAAAGTGGTCTTTTTAACCAAAAACGTAATCGCTGAGAATCGCGTAAAAAATAAAAAGAAATACTCTGGGACGTATACCTTACTTACATTCCACTTAAAAACAAACATTATCAAGATTGATCTCGAACAAGCTCTAGCAGAATGGTTAATCAAAATATTGGAAGAACATTCCATAGAAAATCCGAAAAGAATTACAGTTCAACAACTTAAAGATCAGTTTGAGGAAAATTTTGAAGATTTTGAACTGTTCTGGTTTTCAAAACCAATACAACAACTTAAAGAAAATGGAGTCATTTTGAGTCTCTGATTTAATCACAAAAAAATCCCGGGAAATTCAATTTCCGGGATTTTTTATAAATTATCAGGTTTAAACCATTAAGATCATTGAAGGAGGTAAGAATAATTAAGATAAAATCTGAAGATTTTTATTTCCTCAAGATTGGGGATAGTTATTTCAATTTTTATTTTACCGTATTATCTTTCTCTACCGGACCTACAATTACTTTTTCCTGTACTTTAATAAAGCTTGGATCCATAATTGCCATGCGCTCTGCAATGGCCTTATAAGTCGGATATTTTAGGATAGATGCTCTTCCCGACATTTCCCTGTAAAGAGTAAAGGTCTTTCCTCCTGCTGTTTTCAGCTGTTTGGTCGTGGTAATATACCTTCCAATTAATTTACTTTTAGCATCATAGATCTCAATATCTACAAATGACTTATCGGTAATAGTGTCTTCCGAGCCAAAGCTTACCGGGAGATTGGTAAAATACCCTACAGGAACCCCGTTGGACAGAATCTCTCCTACTTTATTGACTTCAATATTCAGTTTATCTATTTTACTTCGGGTGGTGTAGGCATCTTTTGTCTTGGAATCCAGTTTTCTTTTGGGAACCTCTTTAAAAATTTCGTCCAGAGTCTTAATATTAATTCCTTTATTATCAATAATTTTCAAGCCTTTTATTGAGGTATAAACAGCCGATCTTTCTTCGCCGGAAAATGCAGAAGGAGAAATATAATCCAGTTCTATTGTTTTATCTCTGTTGTAAACCCTGTTTAGTTTTATATAGCTGTCTCTTACTGAATCCACGATGCTTTTATCAATAAATTCTATAGTATACATCGGGGTTTCCTTCAGGTCCATGAAAGTATAAATATTGGATTTATTTGAGATTTTAGCTACATGAACTCCATCCAGACTTATGATTCCTCTTTTGGTTTTAAAATTCTGAGCACTGAATAAAACACTCAGAACGGTAAAGAATATGATTGTACTTTTCTTCATAAAATCAGACTTTTACACAATAAAAAAAGTGTAACCAAAGTTACACTTTCTTGAAAATATATTTAGCTTTCATTTAATTATTCACAAAGGATGATACCTTTATTATGATTAAATTCTACAACACCGCTTTTGATAGAATAAGAAAAAACAGAGTCTTTATCGTTTTCCTTAGTTAGATTTTTAGCATAAGCTTCTTCAACTGAACCTGTAAAAAGCTTTACTTTGCCTCCGATCAAAGAAGAAACAATTCCTGCGTGGTTGTTCATGATGTGAAATTCACCATTTTTTCCAGGCAATAATACTGATTCTACTTCTCCTTCAAAAACTACGTATTCTGGTGTTAAAATTTTTATATTCATATTTCTTAGATTAAAGAGAAAAGAGAAAAGAAAAAAGAAAGAGACAGTGTCTTTACTCTTTTTTCTTTATTCTATTTATCTAGTTAAGCGTTTTCAGCTAACATTTTTTGTCCTGCTTCGATAGCTTCCTCGATAGTTCCTTTCAAGTTGAAAGCAGCTTCCGGTAGGTGATCCAGTTCACCATCCATGATCATGTTAAATCCTTTGATGGTATCTTTGATATCTACCAATGATCCCGGAATACCTGTAAACTGTTCTGCTACGTGGAAAGGCTGAGATAAGAATCTCTGAACTTTTCTAGCACGGTAAACTACTGATTTATCTTCTTCAGAAAGTTCTTCCATACCAAGGATTGCAATGATATCCTGAAGCGCTTTGTATCTCTGAAGAATTTCTTTTACTCTCTGAGCGCAGTCATAATGCTCGTCACCGATAATTTCCGGAGCAAGGATTCTTGATGTAGAAGCCAATGGATCTACAGCCGGGTAAATACCTAATGAAGCAATTTTTCTGTCTAGTACTGTAGTTGCATCCAAGTGAGCAAACGTAGTTGCAGGAGCCGGGTCAGTTAAGTCATCCGCAGGTACGTAAACTGCCTGTACTGAAGTAATTGAACCGTTTTTAGTTGAAGTAATTCTTTCCTGCATCGCTCCCATCTCAGAAGCAAGAGTTGGTTGGTAACCTACCGCAGAAGGCATACGACCAAGAAGTGCAGATACCTCAGAACCAGCCTGTGTAAAACGGAAGATGTTGTCTACGAAGAAAAGTACGTCTCTACCTTGTCCGCTTTCACCACCATCTCTGTAGTACTCAGCTAATGTAAGACCAGAAAGGGCTACTCTAGCTCTTGCACCTGGCGGCTCGTTCATCTGTCCGAAAACGAATGCAGCTTTAGAATCTTTCATAGCTTCTAGGTCTACTTTAGAAAGATCCCAACCTCCGTTTTCCATAGAGTGCATGAAATCATCACCATACTTGATAATTCCTGATTCAAGCATCTCTCTCAAAAGGTCATTTCCTTCTCTCGTTCTTTCACCTACTCCGGCAAAAACTGAAAGACCTCCGTGTCCTTTTGCAATATTGTTAATCAACTCCTGAATCAATACTGTTTTACCTACACCGGCACCACCGAACAATCCAATTTTACCTCCTTTTGCATAAGGCTCAACTAGGTCGATTACTTTAATACCTGTAAATAAAACTTCTGCAGAAGTTGAAAGTTGATCAAATTTCGGAGCTGGTCTGTGAATTGGAAGACCACCTTCCTTAGATATATTTTGAAGTCCGTCGATAGCATCACCAACAACGTTGAATAGTCTTCCGTTTACAGCTTCACCGATTGGCATTGTAATAGGATCTCCATAGCCGATTACTTCCTGACCTCTTTTAAGACCATCTGTAGCGTCCATTGCGATACATCTTACTGTATCTTCTCCAATATGCTGTTCTACTTCTAAGATTACTTTTTCACCGTTTTCTTTTGTAATTTCTAACGCATCATAAATACTTGGAACTGCTTCCACATCTGTAAATACCACGTCGATTACCGGACCAATAATTTGAGAAATTTTACCTTTAATTTGGTTTGCCATTGCTAAATTTTTTCTTGGTGCAAATATAATGATTCTTGATAAACCCGCAATTGGTAAAAAAAAGATTTTTATCATGCTTTTTATATAATTTCCCAATCTAACAGTTTACCAGTATAACAATGTTGTTTACTGAAAATATTGCTTCATTGGTAAATTGGTACATTGGTACATTATCTTTATATTTGCAGTCAAAATTTTTCCGTTTTGAAAGTTTTCAAAAATTTTAAAGATTATTCCTCTCAAAAGCCTTTAGCACTGTCTTTAGGAATGTTTGACGGAGTACATCTTGGACATAAAAGTATTATCGACGAACTGATAAAGGTGGGTACAGAAAATAATCTGGAAACTGCCATACTTACTTTTTGGCCGCATCCCCGATTTGTTTTTAACCCGAATGAAGATCTCAAACTTCTGAATACGGTGGATGAAAAGAAAGAATTAATTGAAAAATACAGCATTGATCATTTATTTCTAAAAGAATTTGATGAAGAATTCAGAAATCTCACAGGAGAAGAATTTGTACGCCAGATATTGATTGATAAACTGAATGTTAAATACCTTATTATAGGTTACGATCATTCGTTTGGAAAAAATAAAAGTGGAAATTTTGAGCTTCTTCAAACACTCTCCCAGGAACTTGATTTCGTTGTAGAGCAAATGGAAGCCATTAATATCCACGAAAATAATATCAGCTCAACCAAAGTACGTAATGCGCTTCTTACAGGAAATATTAAAGAGGCCAACGAAATGCTCGGATACTCCTACTCTGTTTCCGGAACGGTTGTTCATGGGAAAAAAATAGGAAGAACCATTGGCTATCCTACTGCCAATATTGATACGGAATCTATTAAACTTCTTCCTAAAAAAGGAGCTTATATTGTAGAAACAGAAGTGAAAGGCCAGCAATACAAAGGAATGCTCAGCATTGGCACCAATCCTACTGTAAATGGCGAAAAATTAACCGTTGAAGTTTATATCCTTGATTTTGAAGGAGATATTTATGGTGAAGAAATCACAGTAAAATTCAGAGATTTTCTCCATGAAGAAATTAAATTTGAAGGTCTTGAAAAACTGATTGAAAGATTGGATGAGGATAAAAGGCTGACGCGGGAGTTTAATTTTTAAATTTAATTACTTAATTCCAGCGGATTTCCATATTTCAGGTTTTCCTCTCTTTCTTTTTCTCTTTGTCTTAACATTTCCTGTCCTTTTATAATGGTTGTTCCGTAGCTTGCAAGTACTGCAGCGGCATTGGCTTGAACATCTCTCAATGCTTGCTTTAATTTTGGTTGCGTTGTTTCTATAGCTCCGGTATATCTGCTTTCCTTAATGTTAATTAATTTACCTTTCAGTTGAGAATTAGGCACAGATTTTACCAGTTCAAAATCATAATCTCCTTTCTCATCCGTTATTTTAATGATCAAGCCAGGCAGTCCACTGAATTTCATCGGACCATAAGGAAAAGGAATTTCGGGAGAGTACCAGGCAATCCAGTTTCTTCCTTTAAAGTTCACCTCTGCTTTTTTACAATTGATTGTATTGATTATCCTTGTCTCATCCACAAGTTTCCAGTTCTTAATGACCGGCGCTTTGTAAGTAAGTAATGTCATGAAAGCGGATTCAAAGTACTGTATACCTTCATTCGATTGTATAATGGTAAAGTTTAAATTGGTTTTTGGAATCACAACTCCTTTTTTCCAACCAAGAGTTATACTTCCATCTGGATTTTTTGTCGTTGTTCCCGAGCTCGCCGTTACCGAATCTCCTTTCAATGATAGAGTACTTGCAAAAAATGCCCGATCATCAGCTATCCGTAATGATAAAAGTTCTTCATGTCTGTAATCATTCCGTTGATCAAATTTAGCTTTTAGCAGATAGGTAAACTCGCCGCGTAAGGTCTCTTTGTTGTATGATTGAGCATAAAATATAATACTATAAAGCAGGATTAATAGTTGAAATATTTTTTTATGATAACGCATAACAGGTTCATTATAAAATTGCACTTATACTGCTGTAGTAATTTCCACTATAAGTTTCAAATTGAGATTAATTTATACTACACCATTACTAGAGCCACTATGGGTGGGTTTCGGACAGTAATTTGCTTCAATTTTATCTCGCCATTCGCTTGCTTGTTGTGGAGTCCAATCTTGAGTTGTAGTAGCTTGTACACCACAAGAAGTATCAGCAAACCAAACTTGTCCAGCTTTTACTATTTTAAGTTCCTTTCTGGATAATTTTTTTAAATTTTTCATTGTAATAAATTTTTAAATGTTAAAATTAATTTGTGTTTAAACTTTCTGTACATTGGGTTTCAACAGTCCAAAGAAAAAAATAAAAAAACACTAAACAAATTTTAATGATCACAATTGTTTGAAAAATTTATTCTTGTAAATTATTAATTTTCAGTATTTTAAAATATAATTAATTCATTCGATAAATATGTAATTATATTTTAATTTTAAATAGTGGCAGTTATTCAAATTTTAATTTAAAATAATGAAATAGGTTCTCCTGAAAAAATTACATCTTTTAAAACTATTTTTCATCTACCGAAAACCATACGTAGAATTTTTTTCTATGTATGAAATAAGGAATTGAGCCAAAATTTACGATTCTAAGAATTTATAATTTCTTCTCTCGCCTTTTTAGTTAATGAATTAAAAACCAATTCATAAGACTGGTCAATCATTTTAAAAATAAGATCTTTTTTCAATCCGTCTGTCAGTACTGAATTCCAGTGGGTTTTGTTCATATGAAAGGCGCCAGTAATCTGGGGATGCTGCTCGCGGAGTTCTGCGCTCCATTCCGGATCGGTTTTTACATTGATACTTAATGGCTGCTTTTCTAAAGGCATTAATAAAAACATTTTCGTTCCCACTTTCATGACAAGTGTTTCATTATCAAAAGGAAAGGTTTCCGTAACTCCTTTTTTGGCAAGACAGTAATCTAGAATTTCGTTGGCATCCATATTTTTATGAGTAATGAGTAACTGGTAATAAGTAATTAATGATCATTGATATTAATTTCAAATTTAGTAAATTTAAGAGAGAAAATACGGTCTCTAAAAATTACAATTATTATGAAAGCTTTGGTAATAGGTGCTACGGGCGCCACAGGAAAAGATCTGGTAAAACAACTTCTCAATGACAAAGAGTTTGAAGAGATTGATATTTTTGTACGAAAACCGGTAGAAATTCAGAACGAAAAGCTGAAAATACACGTTGTTAACTTTGAAAATCCAGAGGAATGGAAGGATAAGGTAAAAGGCGACGTTGTGTTTTCCTGCTTAGGAACCACACTGAAAGATGCCGGAAGCAAGGAAGCTCAAAAGAAAGTAGACTTCGGTTACCAGTATGAATTCGCCAAAGCTGCCCGGGAAAATGATGTGGAAGATTATATTCTGGTTTCCGCCTACGGAGCCAATCCGGCATCCAAGATTTTCTATTCCAAAATGAAAGGAGAACTGGAAGAAGCCGTAAAACAGCTGCATTTCACCAAAATTACGATTTTTAAACCCGGAATACTTGAAAGAAAAGATTCCGGAAGAACAGGAGAAGTTTTGGGCAGCAGAATTATAAAATTTGCCAATAAACTGGGACTTTTGGAAAGCCAGAAACCTTTACCTACGGATATTCTGGCCAAAGCAATGATCAATTCTTCCAAAATAAAGAGCAATGGTTATTCCAGTATTAAGCTGGGAAATATTTTTTGTTTTGCGGATAAGAAGTTTGAGAGTTAATTCGCTTGGCTTCATATAACAGAATACTATAAATAAACGCTTCGACTCCGCTCAGCGTGACACAGATAATACAAGACGTATTGTTTGATATTGTCACATTGAATGAAGTCGAAGCGTTCGTTTGTATAGTTTTTAACTTACTTCAGATACTTTGTAATAGCCTCGTCAGTAGGTTTTGTCGTGCTGATGAAGGTATCTACCAATTTTCCGTTTTCATCAATCAAAAACTTTGTGAAGTTCCAAAGGATGGTTGTATTCTTTACTCCGTTTAGATCTTTCTCTGTTAAATACTTGAAAATAGGTGCGGTATCATCCCCTTTTACAGAAACTTTTGCGGCCAGAGGGAATGTAACTCCATAATTTTTTTGACAGAACGCTCCAATTTCTGTATTGGTTCCTGGCTCCTGACCTCCAAAATTATTGGCCGGAAATCCTACGATCACCAATTTATCTTTATATTCTTCATATACCTTCTCCAGATCAGCATATTGCGGTGTAAATCCACATTCTGATGCTGTGTTGACGATAAGAATTTTCTTTCCTTTAAAATCGGCAAAGTTGATCTCGCTACCGTCAAGACTTTCAACTTTGAAGTCATATATTGTTTTTCCCATAAGTTCTTTGGTTTTAGCTTGAGAAATTTCACTTTTCTGATTGATACAGCTCTGTAAAAATGCTGCACATGAAAGCAGCCATAAGAAAATATTTTTCATTTTTTACAATTTAGTTGGCAGTTTTGCCGTAATTATTGGTCTTTTAATGAAACATCAAAACTTCATTAAATCAGATTAAAACTTAAAAATATTGGCCGGAAATACTTTGTTGATCTCCACTCTGTTCAGAATCATTGTATAATCACCGTCTTTTTTGGTGCTTGAAGACTCAATTCTGAAGGACATCACAAGGTTTCCTACTTTTTTATAATCCGAATAGATCAGGGTTTCGTCTTTTTTAATTTCTTTCAAAAGCATATAGCTTTTTACATCAAAATAATAGATGTTTTTATTGACATTTTTCGTCAGTTCCACTTTATGACAATAGATCTCTCCTACTTTTTCTTTTCCAAGATATTTGGCATCAAAGCCTTTATTTTCCCAGTCTATAAAATCGTTATCAAAACTTTCCGGTACATATTCAGGGTATTCCTGAAGTTTGTTGGCTGCGTAATTCATAGCATATCCTTTATTCCCGTCATAGCCTTCAATAGCAGTTTCTTTACCACTAATGCTGATCACTGTTTTTGTAAGATTGGGACGTTGCTGATAAATTTTTATAGGATACTCATCTTTGATTCCCAAGATCACTTTTCCCTGCAGCAACACTGAATTTAAAAGCTTCCAATTCGTTAATCCTCCGGACAGTTCTATGTTTTTATCTATAATTTCCTTTGCCGTCTGTGCAAAAGATAACTGAGAGGATATCAGCACGAATACTAAAAGTAATTTCTTCATTAATCTTATTTATAATTCAAATATAAGAGGAATTGGGAGAAAAGCAAAGAGAAAACAGCAAAGAAAGCCGGGAAGACTGATAAGCTGATTCAAAATTTCACTTTCTCAGCTTTCTTTGCTATTAAATTAGTTTCCTCGCTTTTTCCAGATCCTCCGGAGTATCAATTCCTACCCCGATGAAATTGGTTTCTACTAATTTGATTTTCATTCCGTATTCAAGATAGCGGATGCACTCTATTTTTTCTGATATTTCAAGCGGCTTCATTTCCAGTTTGGAGAACTGAAGTAAGGCATGTTTTCTAAAAGCATACACTCCAATATGTTTAAAATAACTGATATCATAAGAAACTTCTCTGTGAAAAGGAACTACGGAACGGCTGAAATAAAGGGCAAATCCGTTGTTATCTGTGATTACTTTCACGTTATTCGGGTTTTCAATTTCCTCTTTTTCAGTCAGCTTAATTTTTAATGAGGCCAGGGAAATTTCCTGATTATCATCTTCTTTAAAGACATTAATCAATTGCTTTAAAGGCTCCAGTTTCAGGAAAGGTTCATCACCCTGTACATTGATCACGATATCACAATCTATGTTCTGTACGGCTTCAGCAATACGGTCGCTTCCGGTTTCATGCTGTCCCGTCATGACTGCTTTTCCGCCATTTTTCACAATTTCACCAAAAATAATTTCAGAATCCGTTGCCACAAAAACTTCATCAAACAATCCTGTTTGTGAAACATTCTGATAGGTAGTGGTGATGACTGTTTTATCACCCAGCATCTGCATCAGTTTTGCCGGAAAACGGCTTGCTTCGTAACGTGCAGGAATGACAGCTATGATTTTCATGTATGATTAAAGTTATAAATTATGAGTTGATATAATTGGCTAAAAAGATAATTCCGTAAATCCAGAAGATATACAAAAATGAGTAAAATAGTCCAAAGGCCATGCTTTTCAATACATTTCCCTTGCATTTTCCTGAATTTTTAAAAACAAGACGTAACGCCCTGAAAAAGATCCAATATAACATAGCCATAAAAAATAAAACGGCACACCAAAAGAAGACTCCCAGAAAATATAAAAGAAAAACAAGAAGTATGGAAATCAATATCCACAGAATAATGGATATAATAATTCCTCCGATTCCGTCTCCCACTGCACCACCGTCAAAATCAAAGCTTCCAATTTCAGGAGTTTTATCTGAAAATATTTTGATTCTTTCTTTGGTCAAGATAGGTCCGATATTATCTCTCAGTTTTAAACCGTAATACAATCCACAACTGATAAACAGGAAAAATACAACCGTTAAAATTGAAGTAGATATAACAGAATTCTGGAATAAAGACCTGTGAGAGCCTGTTCCTGAAAGCCATACACTCAGAATAACCAAAACAATGATTCCTAATGTGGAAAAGCTAAGCAGCCTGGTTTCCAGAAACATTTTTTTGGGAAATTTCATTTAATACAACCTGGTTTTATTAATATCTTATTTTTTTAATGTACCAATATATCAATGTAACAGTTTACCAATACTGTAAGTACCGAATTTGTTACATTGATAGATTGTTATGTTATATTGTTACATTAAATTATTTAAGGTTATTCAATGCATTCTCAAGCTTTGGAAGCATTACTTTGATCTCATCTACTGCTAAACCTCCAACAGAAGCACGGAACCACGGTTCAGATTTCGCTTCTCCAAAAGCCGAGAACGGTACCAGAGCAACGCCTGCATCATTAATCAGATAGAATACCAGATCAGAAGAGTTTTCAATCACAGATCCATCAGGTTTTGTTTTTCCGATATAATCCAGTCTGATGGTAAGATACAAAGCTCCCATTGGCTCAATACTTTCTACAGCAAGCCCTTTCCCTTTTAAATCCTGGATTCCTCCGTGAAGAACTTTTAAGCTTTCTTCAATTTTCCCTTTGAAATCATCAACAAAAACATTAACGTTTTCAGGGTTTTCAAAGAATTTAGCAGTAGCTTCCTGCTCCGGTTTAGGGGCCCATGCTCCCACATGCGTCAGAAGCGCTTTCATTTTGTCAAGAATATGAGACGGCCCGAATCCCCATCCTACACGTACACCTGTTGCAGCAAGGCATTTAGAGATTCCGTCGATATAAATAGTATATTCCTTTAGTTCAGGGAAAAGAGAAACCGGATCTACATGTTTTGCCCCGAAAGTAAGGTTTGAATAGATCTGATCATACATCAGGTACAATGGTTTTTCATCTGCCCCTCTTTTTTTATTTTCTTCAAGGACCAGTTCGCAGATCGCTGAAAGCTGCTCTTTGGTAAACATGGTTCCTGTAGGGTTCAGTGGTGAACATAATGCCAACAATACTGCTCCTCCTAAGTGAGGTCTAAGATCGTCTGCTGTAGGAAGGAAATTGTTTTCAGGCGTGGTTTTCACTTCTACTGCGTCTGCAGAAGTAAGATAAGCATAATGGTTGTTGTTCCATGAAGGTGTAGGATATACCACTTTATCACCTTCATCAACGATCGTTTTATACACAGCATAGATCAATGGTCTTGATCCGGCAGTAATTAAAATATCGTTGGGTGAATACTCCAGGTTCCATCTGTTTTTAAGATCTTTGGAAACTTCTTTTCTTAAAGATAAAAGTCCGTTGGCTGGCGGATAATTCGTCAGATTATTCTGATATGCCTTCTGAATCTCCTCCTTCAGCAATGCCGGAATAGGATATAGATCAGAATTCAGGTCACCAATAGTAAGATTGGCTATCTCTGCCCCTTTTGCTTTTAAATCATTTACTTCATTACCAATTTTTACAATTTCGGAACCAATCAGGTTCGCCGCTAATTTTGAAACTTTCACTTTATTTTTATTTAAATTTACTAATAATTACTTTCAACATTCATTTTATCACGTATCTGCTCTACAGACATTCCGGCATCAAAAAGACTGACGAATTCCTGAGCTCTCTTTGCCGTATATGAACCGGGATATTTTTTTATAATCCTTTTATATTCATTTCTGTTTTCTTCATATAATTTTCCGTCTGCCGTTTCGTACGTTGGGGTATTATCCATTCCGTACAGATAATCATACAGATAATTATTATATTCCTTTTTAACCGTTTTCTGCAGAGAACTTTTAGGATATTTCTTCAGAAAATTTTCCCAGAATATCAATCTTTCTCCCAATTCCTCCCAGGTAATAATAAGCCCTGCATCTGCTGCATAATTATCTTTGGCTTCTACCGCATTCTGAGCTATATAGGCATTGTAATCCGGCGTTAATTTGTTTTTAAACAGAATATAATAATAGTCAGGAACCGATTGTATTTCCGTCATTCCTTCTCCTACTTCTCTGAACTCCAGTCCTTCTTTATTAAGCCGGGCAGCCAGTTCTTTTACATGCTCCGGGAATTTATAACTTTCCGTTTCGGAATCATAGTAATTAACGTATTTATCCAAAACATCGGCATGCAGTCTATTGAGGCTTTCCGTATATTTATTTCTTATTTCAACGTAATCTTCATATACCTTATTGTTTTGCCCGAGACTTCCTTCCGCTATTTCCTTTTGGGTTTTTGCGTGATAATAATGAAGAGCTTTCATATAATCCTCCATCTTATATGCAGGAGAATATAAAGTATCAATCGGTTTAAACAGGTCTTTCTTTGTATCTGTTATGGCTGCCGAATCGCGAACTGTTTTTGGTTCTGATTCTTTCCCTACCTCTTTTTTACAGGAAAAAACAAACACGGACAGCATACAGGCTGCTAAAATTCTTTTTATCATCTTCTGAAGAGAACTCCGCAAGATTAATCCAGCTTTAAATCTTTTCTTACCTCCTCGATTTTAGCTTCAAGCGATTTCAGTTTATCTTTAAAATCCGCTTCAGAAGTCACCGTATCTTTTACTGAAATATAAAACTTAATTTTCGGCTCTGTTCCGGAAGGTCTTACACAGACTTTGGTTCCATCCTGAGTATAGTAAATCAACACATTCGATTTTGGAATGTCGTTCATTACTTTTCTTTCGTTTTTCGAAATGGTCAAACTTGTTTGCTCTTTGAAATCCTTTACTTCTTCCACTAATGATCCGGCTAATTCCTTTGGAGGATTTTCACGGAAATTCTTCATCATATTCTGGATTTCTTCTGCCCCTTCTTTTCCTTTTCTTACGATATTCACCAGTCCTTCGTAATACATTCCAAGATCTTCGTAAATCTCGATCATGTACTGATACATTGTTCTTCCGTTGGCTTTGCACCATGCAGCAATTTCACAGGCAACAAGGATACTTCCGCATGAATCTTTATCGCGGACGAAATCTCCGGTCATAAAACCGAAACTTTCTTCCCCGCCACAAACAAATTTTTGTGTCCCTTCCGCTTCACGGATCATTTTTCCGATCCATTTGAATCCTGTTAATCCGGATTTACATTCGACTCCGAATTTTTGAGCAATATCAAAGAAAATATCTGATGTTACAATTGTAGAACCAATGAACTCTTTTCCTGTGATTCTCCCTTGTTTTCTCCATTCATTTAAGATGTAGTAAGTAAGGATTGTATTGGTCTGATTACCATTCAGAAGCTGCATGTCTCCATCCAGATTTCTTACTGCAATTCCTAATCTGTCCCCATCCGGATCTGTTCCAATAACGATATCCGCGTTGGTAATTCTTGCCAGATCCATTGCCATTTCCAATGCTGCAGGCTCTTCCGGGTTTGGAGATTCTACCGTGGTAAAATTACCGCTCGGAATCATCTGTTCTTTTACCAGATCCACTTTTTTGAATCCTGCTTTTTCCAGCGCTTTAGGAATTGTGGTATAGGTAGTTCCGTGGATAGAAGTGAAAACAATATTTAAATTCTCTTTTCCTACATTCTGGTAGGTTGAATTTTCTATGCAGGCGTCGATATACACGTCATCCTGTTCTTCTCCGATCCATTCTATCAAATCATCATTTCCGTTGAATTTAATTTCATCAAACTTCACAGAATATACTTCATTGATAATGGCTTCATCGTGTGGCGGAACAATCTGTGCTCCGTCATTCCAGTATACTTTATAACCGTTATATTCAGGCGGATTGTGGGAAGCTGTAAGTACAATTCCCCCATTGCATTTCTTGTCCCTTACGGTAAAGGATAATTCAGGAGTCGGTCTGTGATCCTTGAAAAGAAGCACTTTAATCCCGTTTGCTGTTAAAACATCAGCCACCAGTTTCCCGAATTCTTTTGAATTATGGCGTACATCATAAGCAATCGCCACTTTGATTTCCTCTCCTTTAAACTGCTGAAGCATATAATTGGCCAGTCCCTGTGTAGCCTGCCCTAATGTATATTTGTTCAAGCGGTTAGTTCCTACTCCCATGATACCTCTCATTCCTCCTGTACCGAATTCCAGTTCTCTGTAAAACGAATCTTCCAGATCCGGAGAATTGCTCTCTATCAGTTGTTGTACGGCATCTCTTGTTTCTTTATCGAATGTATCACTTAACCAAAGTTGTGCTTTTTCTAATGTTGTCATAAGTGTATTTAAGTTTGAAAGCGGGAAGTCTGAAGATGGAAAGTATTTTGTACCTCAATTCATGTATCCTGCTTTTATTTACTATTCTTTTTATTCTGTTTTGAAGATGGAAGCTTGAAGAGATTTTGCATTCAAATTTCCTTCTTTGTTTTTACTATTCTGTTTGTTTTTGTTTAGAAGATGGAGACTTGTGGATGGGAGGAATCCTTACAATCAAATTTGAAACTCATCCATTTCTTTTTTATCCATTATAACTTCCCTCATCCAGCTTCCGTCTTCCTTCTAATTAATCCAATTTCTTATTCTCCACACGAGCCTGCTTATCAATTTTAAAGGCACGGATCGGGCTGTTATAATAGATGAATTTTGCTGTATTCTGAACATTTCCTTTTAACGAATCTTTTACATTCACTTCTGCGTAATTTCCATTCCTGGAATCAATATTCAGGTTGTCTATTTTCCAGTACGGCGCAATCAGACTTGCTGTATCTGAGATTTTTATCAGTGCATTTTTAGTCAGTCCCAAAAAGTTGGCCCTGCTTTTATTCTGCATGTCTACTTCTGCTCTTCTTGTGTTCACCGAACCCATAAAAGTAGCATAATTTTTTAAATTAAGCCTAAAATTATCGGTCTTAATTTCACTGGAAATATTCATTTCTACAGAATCTGCTATAGCGACTTTTTCAAGATTATACTTTGAATAAATGGTCACATTATAGAAATCTACCCCTTTTGTCCCCCGCTTTTCTTTGATAAAAAGCGTTTTGTCTTTCACATCTATATCCAGGTTATCAGCTACATTGGGATAGGTCTCGATTTCCACGAAATTCTTTGCTCCTCTGGCATAAAATACCCGGAACTTTCCTTCCATATCAAGATTCACAAATTCTGAAACATCCACATCTTTCCTTTCAATATTTCCCTTCGGAGAAACTTTTCCACAGGAAACTGCCACAACAAGCAGGGAAATGTACCCTATTTTTTTCATATTTAATTTAAAATATTCGATATAAACATCCATTGAAAATGCTCACAGAAAGTTTCTGCAAGCCAATTTATTTAACAAAAATAAGATTAAAATTTCTAAAAAGACTTATTCTTGCAGGGATAAATGACCGTACTTTTACAATAAAAAGAAAATATCCCAAAAAGTAAAATCTCTTTGGGATATTATTATCTTAACTGATGCTGTATCTCAATTAGATCACTTCATCAATATTATAGTTTTTATGCTCCCTGTTGGTTCTGATGATCATTTCGCCTAAGAATCCGGCAATGAAGAGCAATGTTCCCATAATCATCATGGTCAGAGCAATATAAAACCACGGATTATTGGTAATTAAATGTCCGTAAATTCCTCTTGCCACATCTATCAGCTTCGAAACTCCCAGCCAAAGCGCAGAAAGAAAACCTACAATAAACATGACAGTTCCCACAGCCCCGAAGAAGTGCATAGGCCTTCCTCCAAAACGGCTTACAAACCAAAGCGTTACCAAATCCAGAAAGCCTCTGATAAACCTTTCCGTTCCGAATTTTGAAGTTCCGTAAGGTCTTGCCTGATGCTGTACCTCTTTTTCCGTAATTCTTCTGAATCCGGCATTCGCAGCCAAAACAGGAATATAACGGTGCATATCTCCATATACGTCAATAGATTTTACAACCTGTTTTTTATAGGCTTTAAGACCACAGTTGAAATCGTGAAGATAAACTCCCGATACTTTTCTGGCAGCCGCGTTGAACAGTTTTGACGGAACATTTTTCGTCATTACATTATCAAAACGCTTCTTTTTCCAGCCTGAAACAATATCATAATTATCATCAACAACCATTTTGTAAAGCTCAGGAATTTCTTCCGGAAAATCCTGCAAATCAGCATCCATTGTGATTATCACATCACCGTTTGCTCTTTCAAAAGCGGCATGAAGTGCCTGAGATTTCCCATAATTTCTGGAAAATTTAATAGCGTGGATCTGAGGGTGCTGAACCTTCATATTTTCAATAATGCTCCACGAAAGATCCGTACTTCCGTCATCTACAAACCATATTTCATAGGATAAGCTGTTGGAATAACAAACCTTATCAATCCTCGAAAAAAGCTCTTCCAGAGATGCTTCTTCATTTAATAACGGAATAACTATAGATAAATTCATTTAATTCTGATAAAAATTATTCTTGATTTTCTGTTTCCTGATACACTGTTCTCGTTCTGAAAAACGCTCCAAAAAACACCGACAAAACTACGTAAAATATAAGAATTGCCGCAAAATATCCTGAAAAATGACTTGCAGTAAGCATATCTTTTCCTTTAACGGCTTCCGGAGAGAAACTTGGGAGCCTTTCCTGGTATTTTTTGTCTAATTCATCAATGTCTTTCTGATGCTTCATAATCTTCCTTGCAGACTGATATTCAGTATCCAATTCTGTTTTCTGTCTCTGTACATACTGATAGTTCAGAAGCTTTTTAGCATCTGTATCTCCGAAATTCAGAAAGGCATACATACTGAAGATGGAAAGAATTCCTCCGATGAACATCGGAATGAACGCTCTTGAAAACGCATCTTTAAAACTTACCACTCTATTTTTGTTCCAGAATGTTTTTACAGACCAGAAAGCTCCTCCTGCATATAAAATAGGGAGAACAAATGCATTGATTTTCAAAGAAGTATCAAAATAATTGATTCCCGAGAAAAAGAAATAAGCTACAAAAAAGATGATCATTGTAGCGATAAAAAGTATAATTCCTAATGTTGATGGACTTTTCGTCATGTTAGATTTTTTAAAAAAAGTTGAAAAATTATTGCTCTAAATTCCAGCTGTTTAGCTTTATTACTGCATTTTTTCGACTAATTTTCTTTAATAATATTTTGAAGTTTATAAATTATTCCTACCTTTGCAACGGCAAGTCCTAAACAACCAGCTCCTGAGAATCCTCCAGGGTGGGAACACAGCAAAGGTAATCGGTCGTAGCGGTGTGATTTAGGTAGCTTGCCATTTTTTTTTGATTTAAGTTGAAGTAAGGTAATTGAAAGATTATCTTTTTTTGTTTCTATACTTTTCAACATTCCGATTCTCATTTTCAAATTACCTTTCTTTTTTTAATTAAAATTCAAACTCCTCTCCTAATTTCGGAAGAATAAGTTCTACATTCTGATCAGAAAAATGTTTCAAAGCACTTTCGTGATTGATTTCTATAGCAGGAAAAGTATCAAAATGACATCCGATTACTTTTGGAGTCTTCAATAATTCTGCTGCTGCAAAAGATGCTTTTCTAGGACACATGGTATAATGGCCGCCAACAGGAAGGATAGACAGGTCTATATTCCCGAAAAGCCTTGGAAAAAGCTCCATATCGGACATTACTCCCGTATCTCCTGCAAGATAGATGTTCTTACCTTCAGGAAGTCTGAAAATATATCCCACAGGAACGCCTCCATAGCTTCCATCCGGGAACGAACTCGTGTGGTGAGCCGGTACCATGGAAATTTTAAGATCGTCGATTTTTGCCGACCCTCCTAAGTTCACATCATCTTTATTTTTTGCTGCGGTAAAGTAAGCACAGATTTCAGGAACTGCAATAAGGGTTGCTTCCGGATGAAACTGCAGCACCTCTTCCACATCAGCAATATGATCTCCGTGTGCATGAGTCAATAATATATAATCGATCTTCTGAGCCGATATATCAAAACCGGACTCCGCTTTTTTATAATTGTAAAAAGGATCGCACAAAATTGTTTTGTCCTTGTAAGTGAACAAAAAACAGTTTTGTCCTAAAAATTGTATTTTCATTTTAAATTGATTTTTAAATTAAGTACATGAAATCGTTGAATTGAACAAAATATTATACAACAATAAACATGTAGACAGTATGATCAGAGTCTGGAAAATAAATAACGGTCTTTGAGGCCTGATTTTTCCTGTCAATAGTAAAAATCCCATCACTCCATTGGCAACAACTATTAAAGTGATTAAAAGGGGAATCAACGCAATATCAAAGATAGACGAACCTTCACTTAACTCCTGAATCACTATATAAAGCAGAGACAGGGCTACAACAATAGATAAACATGATATAACCTTATTTACTATATTATTCATTGATTTTCTATTTTTGTGGAAATTTATCCTCAATTAAGTTGAGCTTAATTCCATGCTCAAGATACGCTTTACAACCGTCCAAAACAGTCGTAAAACCACCTGTATTATCATTAACCGTTCTCAGCAGCGCTTCACCCGACTGAGCAAAGCCATAGCTCTTAATGACCACAAGCGTCCCTTTTTCCATTTCTTTAAATTCATAATCCACCTGTACTGCCGGATCGCCCCATTCTGTTTTGATCAGCTGGTTTGGAACAATATCGTGAACCTTGACATCAGACTTTACGCCATACATTTCCCATTCCCAGGTTAAGGTTTTACCCACTTCCAGTTTTCCTGTAGATTTTGTAAACCAGAACTGCGTGGTTATTTCAGGATTGATAAATGCCTCAAAAACATCCGAAACCGGTTTTCTGATCAGCATCTGAGCTTCAACAAAAATATCAGTACTCATAATCGTATTATTTTAGTTAAAAAAATTGAGTCCAAAAGCTGTAAGAACTGCCATCATGAAAGTCATAATTCCGACCTGTTTCAGATATTGATCCAGTTCTTTCGGTTCTTTCACCACCATAATATTTCTTCTCAGCTTCATTAAAGGTAGTAACAGAATCATTACGATAAATACATAATAGTTCTGAGTTTGTATAAAACCATTTACCCCCAGAAATACAAGAATTAAGATTAATGGAAGCTGTAACAGCACCATTTCATAAATCATTGCATTTTTAAAGCCTATTCTCAGGGCTAAACTCTTTTTACCGGAAAGTCTGTCGCTTTCAATGTCTCTCATGTTATTAAGATTCAAAACCGCCATACTCATCATACCGATGGCTGTTCCCGGAAGCAGCATATCCCAGCTGAAAGTCTTTGTAAACAGGAAATAACTTCCGCATACCGATACCAATCCGAAGAATACAAATACAAAAAGATCTCCCAATCCCATGTATCCGTACGGTTTTTTTCCTACCGTATATCCTATTGCCGCTAAAATACAGGCAATACCCAATCCTATGAAAGTATAGAATTCTTTCATGAAATCAGGGAAAAAAGCAATGTATAAAAGAGCAATTGTTGCCACAAATGACAACACCGAGAAAAGAATAACCGCATTTTTCATTTGCTGAGCCGTGATCTTTCCTGAAGCTACCGCCCTTGATTCTGCTTCGTTGATTCTTTTGGCATCAGTTCCTTTCACGCCATCACCATAATCATTGGCATAGTTTGATAAAACCTGATACAACAGCGTAACCAAAAGAGCAAGAGCAAAAATTCTCCAGTCCCAGGTTCCGCCTTCACGGTAAAGCCTCCATTTTGCAATGAAAGCACCCATAATAATTCCGCTTAATGAAAGCGGTAAAGTTCTTAGCCTAGCGGCTTTTATCCAATCTGACATAAATATTGAGATGTTAGATATTAGAAGCTAGAAATTAGATAAGAAAACGCATAAGTCTAGTATCTAATTTCTAACCTCTAACTTCTTATTTTAAGATATCCACTGATTTTCTCCGAAATCCGGTTTTCTTTTTTCAAGGAATGCATTTCTTCCTTCCTGAGCTTCTTCCGTCATATAAGCCAAACGGGTCGCTTCGCCGGCAAATACCTGCTGCCCCACCATTCCGTCGTCCGTAAGGTTCATGGCAAATTTCAGCATTCTGATAGACAGTGGAGATTTGGCTAAAATTTCCTGCGCCCATTCATACGCTGTATCTTCTAATTCTGCGTGAGGAATCACAGCATTCACCATTCCCATATCCATTGCTTCCTGAGCAGAATAATTTCTTCCTAAAAAGAATATTTCACGGGCTTTTTTCTGGCCTACCATTTTTGCCAGGTAAGCAGATCCGTAACCTCCGTCAAAACTTGTAACGTCAGCATCCGTCTGTTTAAAGATAGCATGTTCTTTACTCGCTAAAGTAAGATCACACACAACATGAAGCGAGTGTCCTCCACCTACTGCCCAACCGGGAACCACTGCGATAACTACCTTTGGCATAAAACGGATCAAACGCTGAACTTCCAGGATATTTAAACGGTGTCTTCCATCTTCTCCAACATACCCCTGATGTCCTCTTGCCTTCTGATCTCCTCCACTGCAGAATGCCCATCCTCCATCCTTCGGACTTGGCCCTTCCCCTGAAAGCAAAACAACGCCTATTGAAGAGTCTTCAGAGGCATCGTAAAAAGCATCGTATAATTCGGAGGTAGTTTTTGGACGGAAAGCATTTCGAAGTTCCGGTCTGTTGAAAGCAATTCTTGCTACACCATTACATTTTTTATAGGTAATATCTTCGTATTCTTTGACGGTTTTCCACTCAATCATATTGTAAAAATTTTTCTCAAAGATACGGAATTACGGAGAATTTTAATATTGATTTTTGATGATAATAACCGGCAGATATCGGTGATATTTTTGTTTAAAATTTAGGACTAGAATTAAAAGAATGGTATGGAATATTTTTTCTAATTTCGAGGGAAGAATGTGTAGTATTTTTTAAACTAAAAAATTGATGAGACCAATTATTCTATCATTAGCACTTATCTTATTATCATTGAGTGTATCTGCTCAAAAAGTAACGGTTATAAAATCTCCGGCACCCTTGCCTGCTGAAGATAAAAGATTAAAAATATTCCTGGGCGGCAGCATTGATATGGGCAATGCTGAAGACTGGCAAGCCAGAGTTACCAAAGAGTTATCTGAAAAGAATATTATATTATTTAATCCGAGACGGGATGACTGGAATAAGGACTGGAAACCCGTCAGCACAGAACCCAATTTCAGAAAACAGGTAGAATGGGAGCTGGAGGCCTTAGAAAAATCAGATCTTATCATCATGTACTTTACCCCTCAATCGCAAAGCCCGATAAGCTTACTGGAGCTGGGACTTTATGCCAGAACCAATAAACTGATGGTTGTTTGCCCTGAAGGATACTGGAGAAAAGGAAATGTAGATATTGTATGTGAAAAATACAACGTCAAACGATATGAATCGATCGATATGCTCATCAATGCTCTGAAAGAAAAAACGAAATAAAATATTTCCGGCAGAATCAATACTCGATTTTCCTAACCTTTGATGATCTTATAAAAAAAACCGGAACATTTCTGTTCCGGTTTTTTTTATTATTCAATTAAAGACAATCTATTTGGCTTTTGCTTTAAGCTCAGCTTCTTTAGCTTTTAGTTCTTTAACTTTATCTATATTTTTTGTAACAATGTAGATATCCTTTAATGTAGAAATGGCATCAAGGCTTTCCGGTGATGCTTTGTACCATGCTTCAGCGTATGGAAGAGCTTTCGTGAATCTTTCTCTTCTCGCATCAATAAGTTTGCTGGCTTCATCCGGCTTCTCTTTTCTTGTCGCGTTGATCTGCTCTACTATTTTAGAGTCGTCACCAACGATTGTGTAAACGATATTCTGGTGAGCATTATCAAAATCAGGCTTTACTTCAAGCGCTTTTTTGAATGAAGCAATGGCATCCTCTACTGTGGCAGGGTTTTTAGATTGCATAACCCCAAGATTGTACCAGTTGGTAGCATCATTAGGATTTTTAGCCAGCTGCTCTTTCAATGCACCAATGAATTTTTCCGTATTTCCGGAATCATAATAAGCCGTACCCTGAGCATCTTTCAGTTTAACATTGTTTGGATATTTTGCCAATCCTTTTTCAATGATTACTAAAGCGTCATTAGGTTTTTTTGCATTAAGAAGCAGGGTTGTTAATGTTTCATACAATTCAGGCTCTACACTTGGTGTTTGCTCTGTTTTGAAATCTGAATAGTCTGAATTTTTCTTCATCAAATCCCATGTAGCTTTATCTAAATTCACTACCTGTCCCGATTTCTTTTCTTTTGCAGTATAAGTCGTCTGAACTCCTGTAAATCCGGAATTAACGAGATCCGTATATATTTTAATGGACTCATCGTTGTTATTTCCCAAAGCATAGCTTAATCCCGCATAATACATGTATATCTTGTCATCCTGACCATTGGTTTTTAATAAGTTGTACACTTCTAAAAACTTAGGTGCAGCTACAGCATAGTTTTTTGCATTGTATGCATCCATTGCTGCTTTATTGGCTTCCTGGAGCTTGGCATTCACATCGCCTTTCTCCCCTTTTTGTCCGAAAACAAAGGCAGAAGCTACGATGGCCATTCCTAAAATGAGTTTCTTCATAATAACTATATTATATTAATTGTACATTTATTCTTCTGAATCAGAATTCTCATTTTCCCCGGCTGTATTTTCATTTTCAGCCTGAGGCTCTGTTTGGTTTTCCTGGTTATCGGCAACAGTTTCTGCTCCTTCTTCTATTTCCTCAGAATCCTCTTCCACATCTTTATCCATTTCTACTTTTGCAATAGCAGCAATTTCGTCATTTTTCTTCAGATTGATCATTCTTACTCCCTGAGTATTTCTTCCCATCACTCTCATCTCATCCATATTCATTCTGATAGCAACACCGGACTTATTGATAATCATCAATCCGTCTTCATCTGTTACATTCTGGATAGCGATAAGATTTCCTGTTTTTTCGGTAATGTTAAGGGTGATAACACCTTTTCCACCTCTATTGGTAATTCTGTAATCTTCAACAGCAGTTCTCTTGCCATATCCCTTTTCAGAAACGACAAGAACTGTTTCTTTGTCTACATCATTCACAACAATCATACCAATTGCTTCATCATCATCTTCCATGCTGATCCCGCGAACCCCGATAGAACCTCTTCCTACTTCTCTTACTTTCTCTTCCGGGAAACGGATACATTTACCGTTTTTGGTAGCGATCATAATCTGAGAATTTCCGTTGGTAAGGTAAGCACCCAACAACTGGTCATTATCTCTGATTTCAATAGCATTCACCCCATTTACTCTCGGTCTTGAATACGCTTCAAGAGATGTTTTCTTGATGGTACCGTTCTTGGTAACCATCACTACACTCATTTGGTTGACATACTCGGCATCCTTCAGGTTGTTGGTTCTGATATAAGCTTTGATCTTATCGTCCTGTTCAATATTGATCAGGTTTTGTACAGCTCTTCCTTTGGATGTTTTTGAACCTTCAGGAATTTCAAATACCCTCAGCCAGTAACATCTTCCTTTTTCTGTAAAGAACAGCATATATTGGTGATTGGTTGCAGAAACAATATACTCAAGGAAATCTTCATCCCTGGTAGTTGCCGCTCTGTTTCCTACCCCTCCTCTGCTCTGAATTTTATATTCGGAAAGTGAAGTTCTCTTCACATATCCTGCGTGAGAAATCGTAAGAACTACCGCCTCATTCGGGATGATATCTTCAATAGACATCTCTCCTCCGGAGTAATCGATTGCCGTTCTTCTTTCGTCACCGTATTTTTCTTTAATTTCAAGCAATTCATCTTTGATGATCTCAAATCTTCTGCTTTCATTAGCCAGAATATCTTCCAAGTTAAGGATTTCTTTCATGATCGCATCGTATTCGTCACGGATCTTATCAAGTTCCATTCCGGTAAGACGTGCCAATCTCAAGTCAAGAATAGCCTGAGCCTGAATATCCGAAAGTTCAAATGCTTCAATCAAGCCTTCTTTTGCAGCCTGAGGGTTGGCACTGTGACGGATAATAGAAATGGCTCTGTCCAGAGAATCCTGCGTTCCGATTACCTTCATGAAACCTTCAAGGATATGAGCTCTTTCTTTTGCTTTTTTAAGCTCATACTGAGTTCTTCTCACAATCACTTCATGTCTGTGCTCTACAAAGTGATGGATGATATCTTTTAAATTCAGCTGTTCCGGTCTTCCTTTTACCAGAGCAATGTTATTGACACTGAAAGACGTCTGAAGTGCTGTATATTTATAAAGCAGGTTTAGGACAACATTTGGAATGGCATCATTTTTAAGCTCATAAACAACACGCAGACCATTTCTGTCCGATTCGTCTCTGATCTCATGAATACCACCAATTTTATCGTCTTTGATAAGCTCCGCTGTTCTGGCAATCATATCCGCTTTATTGACCTGATAAGGAACTTCTGTAACAATAATAGCATTTCTGTTTCCGATTTCCTCGAAATTCACTTTTGCTCTTAATACTACTCTTCCTCTTCCTGTATGGAAAGCATCTCTCACCCCGTCATAACCATAGATAATACCTCCTGTAGGGAAATCCGGTGCCGTGATGTGGTGCATCAACTCATCAATTGTTATTTCTCTGTTATCTATATAAGCACAGATGGCATCTATAGACTCAGAAAGGTTGTGCGGTGCCATATTGGTGGCCATCCCTACGGCAATCCCCGAAGTACCGTTTACCAGTAGATTAGGAACTTTTGTAGGCAATACGGTAGGCTCCTGCAAGCTGTCGTCGAAGTTATTCTGAAAATCAACGGTTTCCTTATCCAGATCCGAAAGAACCTCGTCAGAGATTTTTTTAAGTCTTGCCTCGGTATAACGCATTGCTGCAGGCGGATCTCCATCCATAGAACCGAAGTTACCCTGCCCGTCTACCTGAGGATAACGTAAGCTCCATTCCTGGGCCATTCTTACCATTGCATCATATACTGAGGAATCTCCGTGCGGGTGATATTTACCCAAAACATCCCCAACAATTCTTGCAGATTTTAAATATTTTCTATTAGAAAAAACCCCTAATCCATACATACCGTAAAGTACTCTTCTATGAACGGGTTTCAGGCCGTCTCTTACGTCTGGTAACGCTCTTGAAACGATAACCGACATCGAATAATCGATATAAGACGATTTCATTTCATCAACAATGTTGATAGGAATCAGTCTTTCTCCTTCTTTTTGCATAAACAAATTTTATTATAATGACAGTCAGACCTTTAGCTGTGCGTCTGAAAATTATTTATTTCCAATTTTTATTAACGGGCTAATTTACGAAATTTTTACCGATTTTTGCGTTAGAATTTATCCACAAAATCTTAAAAATTCATAAAATATGAGCTTATTGAGTATAACTTTCCACTGCACGAAAAACAATATTGAAGAATGGGAAAATTATATTGACGAAACACTGGTTCTGTTGGCGGAAAACCTGATGGACGTCAGCAAATATATTCTTTCTGAAGTACACAGTGATTATATTGATGAAGGTAAAAATTACAATCTTCTTCTGATCTTTGATAACGAAGAGCTCAGAGAGGATTTCATCAAAAGCGAAATGCTGAACATTGCGGAAAGGATTGAGAAAAAATTTGGAACGGAAGTCATGATCTTCAATACCTTCCTTAATCCCAAAAAATCCAGATTTTAAATACAAATCAAAAGCCCCGAACAATAATTCAGGGCTTTTTTATTTTTCTCAATCTCTGTGATGTTTTCTTCCTTTGTGCTTGTGTCCGCGGCCTCTGTCGTCATAGTCATAATAATAGACTCTCTTTTTTACCTGGCCCGGTGCATAATACCTTGCACTTCCTCCATACATTCTTTTGGCGTGTCCCGGCGGAACTCTTCTCACATGCTGATCGTGCACTACACACGATGACATCATGAACAAGACCGTCACTACCCCTGTGATTTTAATCAAACTTCTCATTTTCTACTTTTTCAAATTTCGATAGTGAGATAACAAGGTTGATGCCAAAATTTAAAAAGAAGTTAGATATTAGAAACTAGAAGTTAGTTTAGTGATATATTTCACAGATTCATCCTAATTTCTAATATCTAACTTCTAATTTCTCTATTCTATTATATCGCTTCTTTTTTCCATCATCACTAGGTCTTTCCATTGCCCGTTAAGCTTTCCTATTTTTTTTCTTACTCCGATGGTTCTGAAACCGTTTTTCTGATGAAATCTGATGGACGCTTCATTTTCCGGGAAGATACTTGCCTGTAATGTCCAGAATCCGTGACTTTCACTATCGAGAATCATTTTTTTGAGCAACACTGACCCTAAACCTTTTCCCTGATAAGAATTTTCAAAATAAATGCTTACTTCAGCCACGCCTTTATAACATTCCCTTTTGCTCACCGGTTTCAAAGCGCACCATCCTACTATTTCACTGGTTTCATTTTCAAGTACCCACCGGCAGTCGTTGAAATATTCCATATTCCATGCTTCTGCAGTAGGAACTTCGGTTTCAAAAGTAGCTATACCGCCTTCCAGCCCCTGCTTGAATATTTCGAGCACCCTTTTTTCGTCGCTGGGAAGCATTTCCCGTAATTCGTAATTCATACTATTTAATGGTATTTCCGTTTGTTTTTTCTTTTTATTCTAGAATAATGCGTCTGTTTCTGCGTTTCGTCCTGAGAAACCACACTGATATTTCCGTCTACCTCGAGAATAGAAAGTTTTACGTCATTTATTTTTTCCACGCCATGTTCCCTTATGGCTTCTTCCAGTTCATCGCGGGTAATCTTCACTCTGTTCAAAGCAGGCTGGTCAATTACTCCGTCTCTGATCAGGATAACGGGATCTTCTTCCATGAATGTTTCAAACTTCCGGTTAGAAAACATCAGTCTTTTTAAAACGAAATTGGCCGCAAAAAGTACAAGCGCCGCAATAAGACCGCCTTGCAGTGAAGTATCCTGCCCTACCATAGCATTCTGAACCGCATTAGAAATCAGAAGAAGCAACACAACATCTCCCGCATTGAGCTGGGAAAGCTGATTTTTTCCAAAAAGACGGATGGCGATCACCATAAAAAGATAAACACACAAAGAACGGACTACAACATCAAGAATTGGATTCACAGGTCTTATTTTATAATCAAATGTATACATTTTTTATGATTGAATGCTCAAATTATTTTTAACCTATTTATTTTAAAATATGAAAAAATCTGGCATATGATTTGACGCTTCAACGGAAAAAAAATTACACTCATGGTTAAACCATTATTTCTCTACCTAAGCGGTATATTATTATTCTTTGTAAGTTGTAAAAACAACGAAAACCGTACCTCCGAATCTGCAGAAAAAGAAATTACCCAAAAAGTAAATCAGCTTTATACGGAATACGACGGCCGCAAAACATCTATATACAATCAATCCTTTTCAGACAGCCTGTTTTCTCCGGAATTGAAAAAAACTCTGGAAGAAGCCATTGATGCATCAGAAGCAGATATTGAAAAGGTAAAAAAGAGCGCACATCCCGATGAAAAACCGATGCTGATTGAAGGGGATCTATTTTCAAGTGTATTTGAAGGATATACCGGATATAAAGTAAAGTCGGTTACCATAGATCCTTCCGGAACCTCAGCAGATGCAACCATTGCCCTTGAAAATACAATGTCCCCGCCGAAAATTACATGGACCGACAAAGTACAGTTCATTAAGTCTGATCAGGGATGGAAAATTGACAATATCCAATTTGACAGTATCGCGAATGAAAAAGATCTGAAGACCAGTCTGAAAGATTTTACTCAAAATGCTAAAAAGTAATTCAATTGATATCATAAAAAAAAGCTGCCCGATGAGCAGCTTTAATTTTTTTAAGGACACTGAGCGATTGGAATCTCACTGCATACTACCTTATTCAGTCTTTCGCAGTATACGCAGTATTTCTTTGGTTCTCCTCCGTAAACAGATTTCAAATCGGCTTTTGCCAATCTTTTTAAATTTTTCATATCGTTTTAATTTTATGTTTGGTGAATTTATAACGGATTCACGCTTCATTTATTACAACTTAATATTTAAAATTTTCATTATTAATAGATCTCTTGGGAGAAATTCAACCATTCAACAGCCATACATCGGGATTAAATTCGGTTTAAAATTTATTTTATATCTTTAAATACCAAAACATCACACACTTAATCACTAAAAAATATTAAAATGATCACACCAAAAGGCGCCCAGGTCGGGCAATTCGAACCAGCAAAAAAATCATTGATATCCAATGGTCTGCTTTCCGGTCAGGACGAGATGGGCAATTACAACAAAGGCGTATGTCACGATGTGGTAGCTTATGCCCTGTATATGAGAGGGGCAGCGATATCTCCTGATGAACTTGTACAGTTCCGTGCCCAGGGATGGCTCAATAAATTCAACTATCCCGCGGGCGACAAGTGGGATGGATATGCTATTATTCCCAAAGGAAAAGCAATCGGTTTTTACAGAGTAAGAGATAAAACCTGGTTCCACTCGGCAGTCACTACCGGAAACGGTGCGGAGATCAGATCCGTGAATGGATTTTCACTGGGCCCGGCATGGTCTATTCCTGTGGATATGAAATGGGTTCTGGGTAAAAAGAATGAAGACGGAACCTTCAACTACGACGGGACAAAAATAGAGGTTTACATCTCTTCTTTATAAACAGATGTGAGGCACTCTCAAATCAATTAAAAAATGATAAAACCTATCAATATCAAAGAGCGAACCCCTATCTGGATCGCTCTTTCTGATTTCTATCTGGATACGGAACTTCAGGATTCTGATTTTCGATACATCGCAAGAACCATTCTGGAAAGCCCATATACTTTTGAGGAAATAAAAAATATCAATATCTATGAAGTCTTTCCAGTCCTTCAGATCAATCTGTTGCAGCCTGCGGGAGAATGGGCGGGTTTCAATGAGAAATGGCTCGTGGAAGTTATTACCACACGTCTTGAAGCAAAAAGCAGCATTGATAATACGGTAGTTGATATTCAGTACAAAAAATATGGCTGGATGCAGGAAGATTATTGGGTCCGGCTGGAAAGTATTTATCATGAAATCCGGGAAAAATAAAAAAAGCCACAATCTATGTTGTGGCTTTTCTATTTTAATTCAATTTCTTATTCCAATTCTCTCTTCAGAAATTTCCCGGTCAAGCTTTTCTTAGATTTCACGATCTCTTCAGGAGTCCCCTGAGCAACGATCTGTCCGCCATGCTTTCCACCTTCAGGTCCTACATCAATAATATGGTCTGCAAGTTTGATGACATCCATATTGTGCTCAATGATAATGAATGAGTTGCCTAATTCCACCAGCTGATTAATGGCATCCATTAAAATTTTTACATCCTCAAAGTGAAGGCCTGTTGTGGGTTCATCCAGGATATAAAGCGTATTTCCGGTCTGTCTTTTCGAAAGTTCTGTTGCAAGCTTGATACGCTGTGCTTCACCTCCTGAAAGTGTTGTCGACTGCTGTCCAAGCGTAATATATCCCAATCCTACATCCTGAAGGGTTTTCACTTTTGCAAAAATCTTAGGAATCGGCTGGAAGAAATCTACCGCTTCATCGATGGTCATATCCAGTACATCGGAAATAGATTTTCCTTTGTAGCGTACTTCGAGGGTTTCTCTGTTGAAACGTTTTCCGTTGCAGGTTTCACAGTGAACATATACATCCGGAAGGAAGTTCATTTCAATAACTTTCAATCCTCCACCCTGACAGGTTTCACATCTTCCTCCTTTTACGTTAAAAGAGAATCTTCCTGGCTTATAACCACGGATTTTACTTTCCGGAAGCTCAGCAAAAAGATTTCTGATATCCGTAAACATTCCCGTATAGGTTGCAGGATTTGAACGGGGTGTTCTTCCAATCGGAGTCTGATCTACATCTACAATTTTATCAATATTATCCAGCCCTTCGATCTTCTTGTACGGAAGAGGCTCCTGGACCGCTCTGTAGAAATGTTTATTTAAGATTGGGTATAAAGTTCCGTTGATCAGGGAAGATTTTCCGCTTCCTGAAATCCCAGTTACCACCACTAATTTTCCTAATGGAATATCAAGTGTAACATTTTTAAGGTTATTTCCCGTAGCTCCTTTCAACAGGATATTTTTACCACTTCCTGCTCTCCTTTCTGCAGGAACTTCAATTTTTCTGTCTCCATTGATATACTGAGCCGTAATGGTATCTGCTTTTAAAAGATCTTTCGGTTTTCCCTGCCACAGTATTTCTCCTCCGAATTTTCCGGCTCTCGGGCCGATATCCAAAACCTCATCGGCTTCCAGGATCATATCTTTATCATGCTCTACCACAAGTACAGAATTTCCGATGTCTCTGAGGTTCTTCAATGAGTTGATCAGTCTTTCATTATCTCTTTGGTGAAGTCCTATACTTGGCTCATCCAGAATATACAACACATTCACAAGCTGCGACCCGATCTGTGTAGCCAGACGAATCCTCTGTGATTCTCCACCCGAAAGCGTTTTGGAACTTCTGCTTAAACTCAGATAATCCAAACCAACATCCAGAAGGAACTGAAGTCTTGTTTCGATTTCCTTTAAGATTTCGTAGGCGATGATTTTATTTTTCTCCGAGAATTTATCTTTAACATCCGATAACCATTCTTTCAAATCGGATAAACTCAAAGCATTTACCTCAGCAATATTCTTTCCATCTATTTTAAAGCTTAAACTTGAAGACTGCAGACGGGTTCCGCCACATTCCGGACAGGTTTCCTCCGTTGTGAAATGTCTTTCCAGCAATACCGCTTCATAAGATTCCCTTTCCTCAATGATCTCTTCCATAAAAGTGATCAGACCATCAAAGCTTATTTTTATCTTTTTGGTAATCCCTGCATATTTCAGGTCTTTGTTGAATTCTTTATGACATCCGTTGTAAATATAGTCTAATGCCTCTTCGGGAATATCCTGCATAGGTGTTGACATTCCCAGTCCGAAGATCTCAAGAATGTTTTTAATCTGAGACAGGATCCATTTGTTGGATTTAATGTCCTCCAGCGGCAATAAACCTCCCTGGTTAATGGAAAGCTTAGGATTTTCAATAAAATAATCAGTATTGATCTTTTTAATGGTTCCTAATCCCTTACAGTCCGGACAGCTTCCTTTCGGAGAGTTGAAAGAGAAGGTGTTTGGTTCAGGAAGCGCCAATGAATGTCCTGTTTCGGCATCCATCAGATTTTTAGAGAAGTATTCAATATCGGTACCGCCCAGTTTCTGAATTCCTATAATCCCCTCACCCATTTCCATTGCGGTACGCAAGGATTTTTCCATTCTGGTTTCCGAGGCATTTTCCCCGATAATCCAGCGGTCAATCACAATATCAATGTCATGGGTTTTGTAACGGTCAAGTTTCAGATCGTATTCTATATCCTGCAACTCTCCATCAATTCTTGCCTGTCCGTATCCTTTCTTGGCCATCTGCACGAAAAGCTCATGATAATGTCCTTTTCGAGAACGTACTACGGGAGCAAGAAGCATTATTTTTTCCCCTTTATAATTTTCCTTAATGGTTTCAAGGATCTGATCTTCCGTATAGCTTACCAGCCTTTTTCCGGTAGACAGGGAGTAAGCATCGGAAACTCTTGCATATAAAAGACGTAGGTAATCGTAGAGTTCGGTAACGGTTCCAACTGTAGAACGCGGATTTTTGTTGGTGGTTTTCTGCTCAATGGCAATCACGGGAGAAAGTCCTTCAATTTTGTCTACATCAGGACGTTCCAAACCTCCTAAAAACTGACGGGCATATGCAGAAAATGTTTCGATATAACGACGCTGTCCTTCCGCAAAAATGGTATCAAAGGCCAGCGAAGATTTTCCGCTTCCGGAAAGTCCGGTAATGACTACCAGCTCATTACGCGGGATCTTGACATTAATATTTTTAAGGTTATGCTCACGTGCACCGTAAACTTCTATATATTCTGTTGATTTACTCATAATTTGGAGTGACTCTGCCTGAAAATCACGATGTGCAAAATTACGGAAATTTATGGAATTGTATAAGCTGTAAAGTTCTTATTCGGGTTTAATTTTAGTTAAATTTTTATAGAATTTGAAAACACCAAATGTTTAAGGTGCTCAAGGAAATATTCGGGGATTTGTTGTCTTCAAAAGAGTTCGTTATTTTATTTGATTTATTTCATCTTCAAGCTTTCTCTTTATTTGAAGATAAAGTTTTAATTCAATTTTTCCTTTGCTCTTCTCCTCTTTAAGAACATTCAATTCTTTATTAATCTCTATTCTCCTCTTTGTTTTTTCCGAAGGTTCCGTGGATGGGTACAATTGATCCAGTTCATCCTCAATATTCCCGGTTTTGCTTAATACTTCTTCAAGGCTTCCGCCGAGATAAGCCATATTTTCATAGGATAAATCTCCACTGCTGACCGCAACGATCTTCAAATTTTTCAAATCCCTGAAATCATAAGCGTAAAATTTGCCTCCGCCATTTAATGCAACCGGTAAAAGAAGCGGTGCCCATTTTATAAATCCATAAGCCAGATAATAATACCGTATTTCCTGTAAAGAAAAGAAGCCGAATTCGCGTTGTCCGTTAATAATACCTCCACCGTTTGAATACTGTAACAGCTGCAGGAATTCTAAAGGCAAATGAAAAGCATGAAGAGTGGTTTTATCTTTAAATTCCAGAAATTCAGAGTAAAGTTTTACTTCCTCTTCCGTTAAAGATCCGGAAAAGTAATGATCTTCCGGAAGAACTGACAATCCGGTCTGTTTATCAAAAAAAGTAAATTTATGGTACCACATTTATTCAATTACTCCCACCTTCACCTGATTATTAAAGCATAAATAAGTCTCTTCAATATCATTATTTTCCGGTGCTTTCTTAATATATTTTTATTAAACATACGTAATTTTTTAATACTTTGACCTGATCCTGCAGTTCTTTTCCTGAAAGTCTGGAGGAAGGCAATATTCCTTCCGCTTTTGAAACTTTTTTGTATAAATTGAGTAAATAGGAAGATTTTAAAGCATAATTCACATTTTCTGTTTTTGTTCCGGCCGCTTTTAATTTGGCGGTTGTTATCCCTGCTACATTTCCGTCTTTATTGAAGAGCGGGCCGCCGCTATTTCCGGGCTGCAAAGGCACTGAGATCTGATAATACCGCCCATCATCAGCAATACCGGATGTGGCACTGATAATGCCATCGGTAACCTTATAATTACTTCCCATAATATCATTTAAAGGATACCCCAGCGTAAAAACCCGGGAACCAATTTCCTGACTCTCTATAATGCTGTATGGAATAGCTTCCACGCCTTTGAATTGGCTGTCAGTTATTTTCAGTAAGGCTACGTCATTGGGAGAATCTATTGTCAACAGCTTTGCTTTGTATGTAGATACACCTGATTGACCGTTTACCGTCACCTCAATATCAGATGCTCCCTGTACAACATGGGCATTGGTGGCAATGATACCGCTTGTGGTTAAAAAAAATCCACTTCCTGATGCTATCGAATTATCTTTTTTAAAAATAGTGTCATTTCCGGCAACAGGATATGTCTTAATGAAATAATCGACGCGTTTCTGCAATGTTTTTGTGTCTTTCAGCTCTATTGAAAGGATAGTCTCGCTTTCCAGATCTACATTCGAAAAGGTTTCATAAAGCGTTTTATCGCTCATGTACCATTTGGTGGAATACAGTCCTTTTGTAGCGCCGGGTTCAAAAACGGCTTTAACTTCACCCGGTTTCCAACCGGATACTTCCGTTTCCAGAATAATGGCTTTATATACAGGTCCATCTTTTATAATTCCTATTTTGTAATGCGGCATACCATCACGCTGATAACTTTTATAAATCCCTTCTATCGGATTAAACGGTCTGGAAGACATATTCGATTTGATGGATTCTTCTGTCCACTTTGTACGTTCTGCTGTCTTTTGTGCAGGCTGAGCCAATGCCACAAAGGAATAAAGCAGGAACAACAGCAGGAAGGTTTTATTTTTCATTCGTCTATTTTTAGTTGAAAAACGCCCCATAACCAAGAGAGGTTACAACCTCAAAAAATAGTTTTCACTAGCGGGTTAAGAAATAGGTTTGTTTATAAGTAGTATTCCCTTCAGTGGCGCTATTACTGAATGTAAATTTATTATTGGTCAGTTCCAGGATTTTCTGTTCCTTTTGCCACAGAATCATGGTATTGTTTACTTTCACTTCGTAAGAATACTCTTCTTCCCCTTCTGCATTTGTTCTCACTTTTCCATTGGATAAAAATTCAAAATAAATGTTTTGAGGATTGTTGTTGATGACTTCAGGAGGTTGGTTGCCCACTGTTGTTTCTTCTGTAAATTTCACTAAGTTCCAGCGGCCCAGAACTTTTTGCTGCATGGCGGCAACCGCATTGTTTTCGTCATCTTCAGAACTGCTTGTCCGGCATCCCGCAGTACTTATTAAAATGATTATCAGCAGGATGAATATTGGTAATAATTGATGTGTTTTCATATCCATTCATTTTGTGTGTTGGTATTATTTACTCAGATTATAGGTTTGCTTTCTTGTATAATTGGCATTTTCTTTTACAAATTCAAAAACCAGTTTTTGCTGGGTAAGTTCTTTTATCGTAGAAATAGTACCCTCGATTTTAAGTATATTTCCGTTTTCAATGCTGTAAGCCTCTATCTCCTCTTCATTTCCTCCTAAAGCATAATACAGATTTCCATCATTACGAAAATCAAAATAATCGCCTTCCGCACCTTGTTCAGTCGTAATTTCAACAGGCTTGGATGGTCTGATGGTTTCAGTCACTACCGAAATAAATTTCCATTTACCCAGTATTCTTTCCTGTGGAGGTATTTCTGCAGGATCGTCTTTTGAGCAACCCGTTACAATTAAAACTGATAGTAGGGTAAGCAGGATTAATATTGTTTTTTTCATATCATTAAATTTTAAAATAAGTATTGATGTAAGCATTAGAGAAAACAGAAACAGTCGTTTTGATACTGAGAATTGGAGAAAGAACACTGAATTTGGCTCAGCAACCTCTATTACAAAGATGCTGTCCGATGTGCAGATTTTCCAACAAAAAGACATCTACAAAACATCTACAAAAGCAGAAAACCGATTTATAAAGTATATACAGGCTCACTTTTATCTACAGCTCTGTTTACATCAGTTCAGGAAATATACCTGTAATTAGATGACAAATTGTACTTTTGTTGTATTCAGCATTATGAAATTCATATTTAACCTGGATTTGGGTTAAGGAAATGAAGATGAAGAGAATAATCCTTAACAAGGATACAACTTTCCTCTTTGAGCTTTCTGGCCCCATTATATCAACCACCCGTATGATGAAATATAATATAAAGTTCATAATTACCCTGTTCTTATTTCTCGCCGGGCTCCATCAAGTCCGTTCACAATCTATTATTGTTGATTCTTTAAAAGGCCTTCTTCGTAATCCGAAGCTGGAACCTGAAAAAAAAGCAATGATTCTTTCGCATCTTGGCCGCAACCTTTACGAAACAGATATGCCGTCGGCTTTGAATGCTGCCAACGAAGCCCTACAACTTAGTCATCAATTTTCTGACGGGCAGTACAGTGCTTTTGCTCTGGCTACATTAGCTTATTTAAATGTACAGCGGGACAGTCTTGTTTTGGCTCAAAAAAATATCGATAACGCTTTAATTTATACGGAAAAATCTAAAAATAAAGTCATTAACGGATATGTATGGTTACGAAAAGGCTGGCTTGAATACACCGTTAACAATACCGCTAAAGCTACCGCAAGTCTTTTTAAAGCCCTGCAATTGCTTGACGGCCAAAAAGCATACGCCTACGAGAGCCTTGTTTATCATTATTTAGCCAGTATTTACGCCGATTTAAAAGATCCTGAAAACTTAAAGAAATATACCCGTCTCAGCCAAAATTCTGCAATTCAATCACGGGATCCTGATATTATCTGCAATGCTTATTTGGCCACAGCATCTTCATTTTTACAGAACTTCAGAAAAGATACATCCCAAAAAAAATCACTGGATTCTGCTATTTTCTACAATCAGCAGGTGCTTCAAATTTCTCAATTACAGCCCAAACGAATTGTAAACCACATCAATGTAGCAGCAGCAGCTTTAAATATAGCCAACATTTATTGGGAATTTTTTCCAAAAGATTATAAAGACAGAGCCGAAAAGAATATTAACCATGCTTTAGCTATTGCCCGGAAAACAAAACATGAAGAAGTAATTGCCAATTGCTATGGAATACTAAGCGAATATGCCATAGCCGAGGGCAATTATGCCGAAGCGGAAAGACTCTTCCTTGCCGGATTTGCTGAAGTAGAAAATAGCGCCGGCAGCAGTATGCGGGTAAAAGCTTCCATGATGAAAGGATTGGCAACCGTAGCAGAAAAAAGCGGAAATACAGAAAAAGCACTCCACTATTATAAGCAATACATGCAGTACGAACAGGAAGCATACAATGCTGCAAAACTGTCTATCGTGCAAAGGCTTGGCGTGCAATACGAAGCAGAAAAGAAAGAAAAAGAACTTGAAACACTGCAGGAGCGGGCTATTTTTAACAGAAAGCTTAATTTTATTTCCATCGGACTGATCATCGCAGGACTGCTTGCTCTAGTATTTCTTTTCCGTTCTTATCATTTCCGTTTAAAATCCTCAATTCAGCAACAAAAACTCCGAACGGAGGAATCTGCCCGTCTCAAGGCAGAACAGGAACTATTAGAAGAAAGACAGGATAAATTACAAAAAGAACTATTGGCAGGAAACTTACAGGTAGAGCAAAAAAATGAACTTTTACAGACGATGCGCAACAAATTGGCAGACCAGCCTGAAAGCGGAATGCTTAAAAACCAGATCGAGCGGATATTAAAAGAAGGCCAGCATATAGATGAAGATTTTGAACATGCAAAAACCAGCCTGGCGAACATACATCCGGAATTTTTTAACAGACTTCAGCAGCAGGCTAATAACAAACTTACCCGGCTGGATCTGAAGCACTGCACCTATATATTAATGGGATTTTCCAACAAAGAAATTGCCCATCGTTTAGGTGTGGATCCTAAAAGCATTATCATGGCAAGATACAGGATAAAACAAAAATTAAACCTGGAGAAAGAAGACAGTCTGGATCTTTTGATACAGAAACTGAGCTAAACAGAACAACAGCTTTCAAGAATGAAAACTTTAATGCACTAATGGATAAACAAAAAAAGACCAACTTATGTGTTGGTCTTTTTCTATTGCTTTCTCCCGTCTTTATTTTACAAATGAGTTGTATGAATTCAATACCGACTCATAAGAAGAATCAACCTGCTGAATATTGCTGTCAGAAATTTGTCCTTCCCCTTTTGAATCACGAATCAGTTTTCTGTAGACATCCAGGAAGCTTGAAGCTGTTTTGTTAAAACTTTCAAACTGAGATTTCTTGTACGCATATTGAGGATCTTTTACATTAAAATCCAGTTTTGAATTGGCTTCTATTGCTTTGGCCAACTCATCGTATTTTTTCTGAGCTTCCGCCTCATTGAATTTTCCGGAATACTGTTTATCCAATGTATCTAAAGTAGCATCCAGAGAATTCATTACATTTTTGGAAGAAATGATATACTCTTTCAGCGGATGATCTTTCAGAATAACTTCTTCTGCAGCATCTGTCGCAGGTTTTATTTTGGCTACTACATTTTCCCCTGAAGTGAACAATGCCTGAGCATCTGTTTCAATTTCTTTGGTAATAGCATCTGCTTTCGCTCCTTTATCATCCTTATAATCTTCAGAATTCATATAAGATTTCAGTTCCTCAAACTTTTTCTCTATGTTTTCCTTTTTAGCTTTATACGCATTGAAATCGGCTTCTATAGCCGCTTTATCTTTTCCAAACCCTGAAGGTATTTCTTTGATCTTTCCAAAAGAATAATCCATAGAACTGATAACAATCGGCATGATCATCACATTCTCCCCTTTAGCTTTTGCCGAAGCGGCATCTGCGTATTTAAGAATGCTTTCAATATGTTTCGAGGTGCTTTTATAAGAATCCAGAAAATTGTTATTAAAATCAATGATAGCATTGGCATCATTGGCTCCTCCGAGGTTCAAAACAGACTGCCCCAGTTTACTGACATCTTTTTTACAGCTGACCACAGCAACTGATGTAAAACTCAGTGCCATGGCAAGTACGATCATCTTTCTCATATTTTATAGTTTTTTTGGTGTATTTATATTTCATCAAGATCAATATCCTCATTGCTTATTTTCACAACGTACTCAATTCCGTCAATAGCTTTTGAAATAATCTGATTTCTGAGAATATTGGCCATGTTTTCCCAGTATGCTCTTCCATAAAAAGAGTAATTCTGCGGAATAATTTCTACCTCAACCGTTCTTACAAAGCCTTCTTTCGGACGGTTGCTTATCATGGTTCCTCTTCTTACTCTTACTTCTTTTACCTCATCTTTCAGAACCATTCTGCAATAATTCTTTACATCTTCAAGAGAGATAATTTTGTCTCTTGTGGTCAAAGCATATTTATAAGCCTGAATACTGTCCGTACCCTTTTGTTCTTCCGCTCCCCCTATGGTTTCGGTGAGAAGAACTACCGTCTGGGATTTCAGCTGATTAGAAAGCTCCGTTCCCGGGCGCATATGATTGGCTAGTGTACAGTGAGTAATCCAAAAAGACGCATAGGTATGATCAGTCTTTTCTACAGGCTCCATAATCACATAATTCAGTTCCTGCCGGATGTTTCTTTTGGCATTGTTTACTTTTTGTACCATGGTCTTCATCTTATCAGACATTTCACTCAACACTCCTTTCACATTATCCCTGTTTAACAGTGAAAATGCAGCAATTTCATCTCTCGTAAGCTCCAGCACATTGGCAATCATATCTACAGCGTTTCTGTTCGTAAAACGTTCCATTCCGCCTTTTCTTACCGTATATAAGCCTTTTTTAAGATCGTCTGCAGGAGTAAAAGGAATCTCTGTATACTTCCGGCCATCTCCGTCCTGCACTTCATCTACATACAGAAAATGTTCGCCTTCATCTGTAACCAGAGGAATATTATTTCCCATAATATCCAGACTGTATTCTGTTTTTTTCCAACCCCGGTTGTAAATCGGAAAAGCATTCATTACAAATGAAAAGTTATCTAAAATCTCAGCTGAAAACTGCGGTGGAAATTCAAAAGTAAGCCACAGATAACGCTTATCTCCGATCTGTTTTTTAATTTCTTCCTTCCCGTCAAGAAAGCTCAGATTCTCCGGCAGTTTTCCAGGTGCTGAAAAAAGACTGCTTGAAAGTCCTGTGATCTCAATAAACTTGTGACGATAAATACTTTTAATATCTTCAATAGCTTTATTCCGGATAGACTGTTCCCTGAACATCTGCTCATATCCGTCCTGCTGATTATTCGAAAGATAACTAAGTCCTTCCCTTACAAATAAAGGATTCCCATCACTGGTAACGTTGATGTATGGAAGAAGTTTATACACAAAATCCATATGCTCAAAAGCCGGATTTGAGCAGAAAACACTGATATATTTAGGGAAATTCTCACTCACATATCTGCTTACATCTACTCCAATCGTAATTTTTCTATAATCTTCCGGTTTACCCTGGAATCTTGCTACAGGGATTTTATTCAGCCTGTCATCTACACTATAGCATGTATTTCCTACAAACATCACCGAGGTCTGTACTTTATTGATCCGCACATTGCCTACCGGAGTGAAAGGAATATTAATCTGCTTATCCGATTCCGATTTCACGGTGGAAGTCATCTGCTTGCGGAAGAAAAACTCCGTATGTTCCAGCAGGATTTCCGAAGACTCATAGGGCAGCGTAAAAGCAACCGCATGAGCAGGAATTGGATGAGTATAGATGGAAGGGGTCAGAAGTTTTGCCAGTTTCTCCAGAATCCGGGCATTCACGGTCTGAATTTCATTATTAGCCTTGAAGACTTCTGTACTGAACGCGTCTATCAATAATTTTACAAAAGGATCCAGAGACTGCGGGCTCTTCAGTCCCCATACTTTGGTGGCGTTCTGAAGCATTCTGGCCTTTACAGATTCTTTGGAATATATATTCTGATCTAAGTTCATAAATTTTTCTTACTGTTAAAAACATTTAGTCGATAGACATCGGACTTAAAAATAATTCTGTAGAAAAGCTGAAACGCTCTCCCGTTGCCTCCATTTTTGCATTGATGGCAATCCTTACTTTCTTTTTGATTTCTGTGTGTTCTTTGGTATCGTAGCTGTGCTCTACAAATTGAATGTGTGCATCAACCTGTGCCTGTACAATGCGGGGCTCATATTCCTGAATCTGTCTTCTCAGGCTTTTAATGAAAACGCTCTCCCAGACTGCACTGGTAACCCCATTATCGAATTCAAGGTTCCAGACGTCGTTTCCATAGTTGTCATCATATCGGTTTTCGCCTTTTTTAGTGGTGATCAGCAGCATGATATTGTGCGCAATGCTTTCGCCCATGTCGCAGGTATCAATGCTTCCGCCTTCACTCATGAGTGTTGAAGGCGCAAAAGGCATTCTGTAATTTGGTGTATCCATAGTCAGCTTCTTGTTTTTACTTCATGGTCTAGTTTACTTAAAAAGAAATACCAAAATACACATTTTCATGAAATAAACAGGAAAAGACATCAAAAATATTATATAGAAGAAAGGCTTCCAGATCGTTCCGGAAGCCCTCAATAAGTATAAATGTCGTTATTTTTCGTTATTAATCCGCTTTCTTTTTCCTGTTAATAAAATAATAGACAGGAAGTCCCAGCAATACCATTAAAAATCCGGGCCAGGTGTACTGCTGTTTGTAAATCAGGAGAAGTACACAGAAACCTGTTCCGATTACAAGATAGATGATAGGCGTTACCGGATACAGCCAGGTTTTATAAGGTCTTTCAAGATCAGGCTTTTTAAATCTTAAATAGATGACTCCAAAAACAGTAATCATATAGAACAGAACAATGACAAATGAGATCATATCCAGCAAATTTCCGTATTGCCCACTCAGACACAATACCGAAGCCCAGATCCCCTGCATCCATAAAGCATTCTCCGGAACTTCATTTTTGTTGTTATTTTCTGCCGATTTAAAAAACATTCCGTCCTTCGCCATGGTCTGAAATACTCTAGCCCCCGCCAGAATCAGTCCGTTATCACATCCGAATGTGGAAACCATCACAAGAACCGCAATGATAATAGTTCCTGCACTTCCAAAAATATTCTGTGATGCTGCTACCGCTACCCTGTCATTGGCTGCAAAAGCAATGCTTTCTCTGTCTAATGCATTCAGATATACAAAATTGACTGCCAAATACAATATCATCACAGCGGAAGTTCCATAGATCATTGATTTAACAATATTTTTCTTTGGGTTTTCCACTTCTCCGGAAACAAAGGTTACACTTTCCCAGGCTACAGAACTGAAAACAGACCCCACCATGGCCGCAGCAATACCTCCCATTAACGTCATTCCACCAATAGGTTCCCAGCCTTCTTTAAGAAAATTACCGCTAACATCTTTTTTAAGATTATTAAAGGAATCAAAACCCAGACTGAAGTTTTCAGACATATGCGAAAAATCCACCAAGATAAATCCGGCTGCAATCAAACCCACTAAGGCGATGATTTTTGAACCTGTGAATATATTCTGAAGCAATTTCCCGCTCTCTACTCCTCTTGTATTAATATAGGTAAGTAAAAGAATAACGGCTATTGCAAGAATCTGTATCCATGTGATTTTAAATTCTCCACTTTGAAAAAGAGGTGCCGCATCATTCAATGAAGGAACCAGATAGGCTGTAAACTTTCCGAAAGCCATAGCCACTGCGGCTATAGTTCCGGTTTGAATTACTGTAAACAAGCCCCATCCGTAAAGAAAACCCATCTTTTTACCGAAAATTTCTTTCAGATAAGTATACTGGCCGCCTGCTTTCGGAAACAGCGCAGAAAGCTCTCCATAGCTGATGGCTGCTGCTACCGTCATCACTCCCGTAATGATCCAGACTGCTATCAGCCAAAATCCGGAACCCATATTCCGCATCATATCGGCACTTACGATAAAAATTCCACTTCCGATCATTGAACCCATTACCAACATAACGGCGTCCCATAGTTTCAGTTTTTTCTGCATAGTCAAGTATAGGCGTCAAATATAAACAAATCTGCCGTTCGTTTTGAAATTTGTTTAAAATTTACTGCACCACCTGTTTTTTATCAATCTTTTATCAATTTATTATTCGATTTTAATTAGTACTTTTGAAAAAAATATTAAAAATGAAATTCAAAGCGATATTATTGGCAGCGGCCGTGAGTGTTTCTGCTTTAACCTTTGCACAGGAGACTTCACAGAAAAAGTCCGGACCTCCGGCAGGAAATGCTTTGGTAGGTGATGCTTACGGAGCCGGAGTTGTTTCAGCGTCTGAATCCAAAGCTATTACAGTAGATAAATTAAGCAAGAAACTTAAAAAAGATAATAAAAAAGTAGAAGGTGTAGCCGTTAAAGGAAAAGTAACCGATGTATGCGAGAAAAAAGGATGCTGGCTTACGATCCAGACTGAAGATAATTCTCAGTTTTTTGTAAAAATGAAAGACTATGCTTTCTTTGTACCTACAGCTTTAAAAGGTAAAAATGTAGTATTGGAAGGTACCGCGGAAAGAAAAGTAACTTCTATAGACGAGCAGAAACATTATGCTGAAGATGCTAAAAAGCCTCAGGCAGAAATTGATGCCATTACGACTCCTAAAGAAGAGATCAGATTTGTAGCCAATGGAATTAAAGTGGTGAACTAAGTCTGCTTAACCATAAAAATAATGTCCTCAGAAAGTAGTATTTTCTGAGGACATTTTATTTTCACAGCTCTATTAAGCTTTTTTAATCTTCTATTGTAAATTCTACGATAGCATCCAGTTTCGGATATTTGGTGGGGGCTACAAATTTCTTTCCTGTACAGTCTATCTCCACCCAGCCTTTTCTTTTTTTCACTTCTCCCACTTCCATCACAAATGGTACAAAAGAAATTTCATCTTTACCTTCTTCTTTTGTTTCCCGGTACTGAACCGCCACATCCAGAATGCATTCATGATCTGTATTCAGTTTTACATTTCTGTAGATAATATCATAGTGTGTTTCCTGATTTTCCGGAATTTCAAGGTATTTTTCCCAGCCTTCAATACCAGAATTCAGTTCACTGATTGCTTTTAATGCATAATATAAAGCTATTGTATAGTATTTACGGGTTCCTTTTCTCGCATAATCTTCAGCAAAATGACCGCCTTCGAATAAGATAGTTGGCATTCCGGCTTTAATAAAATTGTCTCCTGTAGAAGTTGGATAGAACTCATCAGAATAGCGTCCTATCTGATCAGGAATCAGTTCTTTCAGATGATCGTAAACCCTTCCAATTACAGCCATGCATTTTTTACGGTTATCCGTTATGGTACGTTCTACATTCTCTGAAGGTGCCAAAAAGGAAAGCGTTGCAGGATGTATCCCGTCTGTTGTAAAAATAGTTCTCTGTTCATGCAGGTTGAGTGCATAATCATATCTATTCTCCGCTACTGCTTTTTTAAGGAATTTAATCTCTTTACTGGCTTCATTATGAAAATCCCTGTTCAGATCAATATCTGAGGCATTCAGTCTTGTCCACTTCTCAGATCCGTCTGGATTAAGCATAAAAATAAAATCCAGTCTGATTTTTTTAAAAAGATCTTCCTTCATTTCCGGAGCTTTATCCAAAGTTTCAAGAAGATCAAGCATGGCATGAGTAGCATTAGATTCATTGCCGTGCATTTGCGACCAGGCAAGAACTTTAATCGGTCCGGTTCCGATGCTTAACTGATAAATAGGTTTATCTAAATACGACCTTCCAATCTCCTGAATGTAATCGCTGAGATTGGTCTGTAGGTAAGAAAATAATTTTTCAGGGGAAATATAGCGGTTTAAGAAATTAGGATTTGGAAAATAGATCTGTTCAAAATTCATTATAAATAATTTACAAGAGTCAAATTTAACGATTTTCAGGGAGAAAAAGGCAGTTAACATATGTAATTTATCTAAACAACACCGACTGCCATTTTGTCTGTGGATAAAATTGTTAATTGAAGATAATTTAAATTGAAACATGTAACTAAATAAAAGTCAGTATTTTATAAAATTTATATCAATCAAAATAGTAATAATACTTTAAGTGGAAAAAAGCCTGTTAATCAGCAAATAGGCATAATATTGTTAAACAAGATTAATGTGGAAAACTTACTTAATCACATATGTATACAAATGTAAATTCTTGTTTTTATACGTTTATCCCTGAAATTCAATCAAAATTTAGCCTTGATATTAATTCTAATGCTCTTATCAAAAAATAAAGGTTTTTTGCAGGTGTAATTTTGAATGGAGCATCTATAAAAAGCTTATAATTAGGTATTTACCTGTGATATTTACGTTTGTATACAGCAAAATCCAGTCTTTTAATGCTCAGAAATCTTAATTTTATAATAATATACAGCATTTATCAATTTACATATGAAAACACTAATAATCAGGTGTTTATTATTAATTAATAAGTAAATAAGCATTATTGGAATCCTATCAAAATAGAAAGTTTAAGAGTAATCAGTGGTTAAGCTTATCAAGCTAAAAATGGTGTTTACTTTGTTAAATAGATGTATAGCAATTTAGTCAATCCCATAAATAGCTATATTTAAGCGTATTATGATAGTTTACAACTGTATATTCATTAATTTAAATTTCATTTACTTTTGTAATTTGCTTATGTAAATTTTATTATTTACATTTGTAAAACAATTGACAACTTATTTTTATGAGTTTAAACGAAAGAATTTCCAAAGTTATAGAGTATTCCAATCTCAGTCCTTCTGAGTTTGCCGATGCTGTAGATGTACAGCGTTCTTCTATTTCGCACATCACTTCCGGAAGGAATAAACCGTCACTGGAATTTATCATCAAGATAAAATCAAGCTTTCCTGAAATTCTTTGGGACTGGCTGGTTACCGGCGAAGGAGAAATGCTGAAATCAGAACTACCGGAAATCAACTCCGTTGTTGAAGAAAAAACCGATGATGAGAAGGCAAAGCCAACTCCTCTCCCCGATTTATTTACGATGATGAAAGATGATGAAGATTTCGGAGCGGAAGAGGAAAATGAGGCTGTAAAAGAGAGCCCGCGAGAATCGTTTATACCGCCTCCTTATAAGAGACAGGAAAATATATCGGATTCTCAGCGATTAGAAAATTCAAATGAGCAGATTATCAATCAAGTCACTGGAAATCAGTCTAATAAAATAAAACGAATTGTTCTGTTCTACGAAAACGGAAAATTTGAAAGTTTTGAACCATAAAAAACCTGACCAAAGAAAATTGGTCAGGATAAAAAATATTTGAAGAAGAAAACTAAAGCTATTTGCTTGGCTAGCTTTATAATTTTTGAAGGCTTGCCTTCCTGTTTATTTTTAGAATCTATTCTTTTTCTGTAATTCTTAAAACCTTTTGCTTTTCCTCAATTTTAGAGTCCATTATATTGGTCCGGAAATATCTACTATTTCGGCAGCTTGTTCTGAACCTTCAGGAATTAAATATGAAATTATCTTTTTATGGGATTGAGGTAAATCTGAAACCTTTATGATCAGGCTTTTGATTAAGTAACGTAGAGGGTAATAAGTAGTTTTTTTTCATGCACTATTTTTTATTATCAACTCAAATATAGAAAATTATAATTAAATAAGCAATAAAAAGTTTATAATTTTAAATCATATTTAACGTATCATTAATTTTGGGTAATTATCAATAATAATTGTTAAGGGTTAGAATTTACAATGATCATAGATGTGTTTAAAAATAAAAAGACCCGCATTTCTGCAGGTCTTCAATATCTTAAAATTAAAAATATTATCCTCTTTTTCTTCTCTCCAATTCTTTTTTGATCAGTCCCAGCTCTCTTCCGGTCTGTCCGGCTACAGAGGTGTTTTCTCTGGCTCTTCTAGTAAGATAGGGTACAACATCCTTTACAGGTCCGTATGGAAGATATTTAGCCACATTATAGCCCTTATCTGAAAGATAGAATGTAATATTGTCACTCATTCCATATAACTGTCCGAAATACACATGTGGATTCCCGTTTTCAAGAGATTTAGCCTTCATTTTATCCATTACCAGCTCTGATGAAATCTCATTGTGAGTCCCAAAAAAAGCAGATACTTTATCCAGATGATTCATTACAAAATCAATTCCGGCATTATAGTTTTTATCGGAAGCTTCCTTAGTAGGCTGGATAGGATCCGCATACCCTTTTTCTGCAGCTCTTGCTCTTTCCTTCTCCATGTAGGCTCCGCGAACAATTTTATAGCCAATGAAGTAATTCTTTTCTCTGGCTCTCTGAAGGTTTTCCTCCATATATTCCAATCTTCCGGTTCTGTACATCTGAATGGTATTCCAAACAATTGGTTTTTCCTGGTTGTACTTCTCCATCATTTCTTCACAAAGATGGTCAGCAGCATCCTGCATCCAGGTTTCCTCTGCATCTACCATTACTTTTTTATCATTTTCATGACACAGGCTGCACACTTCATCAAACCTTTTGACTACCCTGTCCCATTCCTCTTTCTGGCTTGAAGTAAATTCAGCACCTGTTCCTACCGCTTCATACAGATCAATTCTTCCGAAAGCTGTGGGTTTAAAAACAATAAAAGGAATAGCAGGATTCCCGACAGAAAATCTGATGATATCTTTAATCTCTTTACAAACCGCATCAAAAGTTTCTTCATCTTCCTTGCCTTCAATAGAATAGTCGAAAATACTTCCAACACCTCTTTTAAAAAGCTGTTTCACCACTTTCATACTTTCTTCACGAGTTTCTCCACCGCAGAACTGTTCAAACAAAGTGCTTTTTACAATTCCGGTTACGAAAGGAAAGTTATTGTGTACTGTAAAATTAAGGACAGAAGTTCCAAGGCTGGTAAGAGCAGGCTGTTCAATCATTTTAAACATCCAGTAAGCCTTTCTCAATTGTGCATCAGACTTGTCTGCAAATGCAACTTTAGTATCATTAAAAATGGGCATTCCTTTTTATTAAATTTAGTTTTGCAAAGGTAATAATAACCTCAGTTTATTTAAAGATTTTTTTCTTATAATTTATTCTCAATTCCGTTCAAAAGCATCGCAATAATTCCTACAAAAACCCAAAACCTTAATATATTGAGGGTAAGGAATTTACTTTTTCTTGAAGAATTAAGCAGAAGATAAATACACAGGATCATGACAAACAGACCGCCGGTAAAATAATAGGCCATGAAGCCGGAAATCCCTGTTTTAGCAATGAGCTTCATAGAAACAGCTATGGTGATCATCAGTAAAGAAATAATAATGATCAGACTATTCCGGTTTTTAAAATAATTAGGAATCGTGATATATCCAAATGCCTTATCCACACTTTTTGTAAGCATATCTTTTACAATATCAATGCATAAAAGAATCAGGAAAAGAAAAATAGCCATCAGCAAAACCTTCTTTGAAAAAGTTTCGTAATACACCATCATTCCGAAAAAAGGATACAGGGTAAGACTTACAAAAGTAAGGTTATTAATAATCAGAATCCGGCTCAGTTTATGGCTGTAAAACCACATAAAAAACTGATATACAACAAAAAACGCAAAAACCTTATGGGAAATCATCCATGCTACTCCCAAAGAAATAGCCGTAAGAGCGAGATAAGCGTATAAAAAGTATTTCTGTTTGATAAAATTTTGAATCCTTGTCCGGAAAGGCTTTACCACATGATCTTTTTCCTGATCATAAAACTGATTGATAATTCCTCCGGCAAGAATAGTGATTACTGTACAGAAAATAATTCCGTGTACTTTAAAATCGAAGACAAATTTTCTGAAAGTTTCATCCTGATTGAACAGGAAGAAAGTGGATACATACAGAGCAAACGTCAGCAATAGAGCTACAAAAAAACGGGCACCTATCAGAAACCCCACCAATTGGGAGAATCTGTAAAATATAGATTTAGAGATATAATTTTTTGATTGGAAAGTTTCTTTTTCAGAATTCATTCCATCTTTTTTAAAATCTGTAAATCACTTCTTTCTGGAAACCATCAAGCATTTTTTCTGCTTTTGCATAGTCTTTCGTAAAGCCCAGAATATATCCTCCGCCGCCGCTTCCGCAAAGCTTCAGATAATAAGCATTAGAATCCAGCCCTTTTTTCCAGATGTTAAAAATACTTTCAGGAATCATTGGACGGAAATGCTCATATGCCCAGTGAGAAAGCTTTTTCAGATTTCTGAAGAAAGGGTTCATATCTTTTTTCAGGAAAGATTCAATACAGGCATTATTATAGCGGATGAACTCTTCTTTAAGGGTTTTACGGAAACCTTCTGTTTTCATCTTTTCAAAAAAGATCTGAATCATAGGCCCGGTTTCTCCTGTAATGCCGCTGTCGATAAGAAAAATGGCTCCTTTTCCCTCTTCCCCTTCCGGAATGGAAACTCTGTCCAGATTTTCTTTATTTTCTATCAGAATCGGAAGGTTCATGTAGCAGATCAAAGGATCCATACCTGAACTTTTACCGTGGAAATAGCTTTCCATTTCGCCGAAAACGGTTTTTAATTTCTTCAGATTATCTTTTGAGATCTGTTCAGGATCCAGTTTTCTGATTGCGTATTTTTCAAAAATTGCAGCTACTAAAGCACCTGAACTTCCTACTCCATATCCCTGCGGAATATTGGAATCAAAGAAAAGTCCGGATTCAATATCTTTTTTAAAGTTTTCAATATTCAATTTGAAACCTTCAGATAAATTAAGTGCTGCAAGGAAATCAGCATATTTCTGCAGATGTCTGTTAGATTTAAGTTCAAATTCAGAGCTTAAATCAGAGAATTTAAGAGTTCCTTTGTAGAAACTGTAAGGTACTACAAGTCCTTGGGAGTCTTCAATCATCCCATATTCTCCGAACAGAATTATTTTTGCATAAAATAGAGGGTTCGTCATTTTGACAATAAATCTTTTTACAAAGTTAAAATTATTCCGCTGAATATAAGCAAAACTTAAGCCGAATTCCAATTTATTTATGCATAAAAATTGTTTTTCAATTTAAACAAATCAGAAAAAACAGCGTCTTCTTATTGAAATACAGTAAAAAAGCCTGCATTTATCAGGCTTTCTTTATTGATTTTATAAAAATAATTAGTGCTTAATTAATTTTTTATTAACTGTCTGCTTATCCGTTTCAACCGTCACAATATAATTCCCTGTCTGGATAGAAGAAAGATTAATTTCCTGTTTATTTCCTTTCAATGAAGAAGCCGACAGCACCAGCCTTCCGGATTCATCATAGACTTTATAGGATTTTAAAGCCTCTTTAGAAGAAATAATCATCATATTTTTGGCCGGATTCGGGTAAATACTTACAGCGTTATTTTTTACATCCATATCTTCCACACCTAAAACCATACACGAAAATTTAGCTTTCCATCCCGTCATATTCACCGCAGAATCCGATTTATACTTTACCGTAATAGCCCCTGAAGAATTAGTAGAAGTAAACGGACCAGGCAACGTGTTCCCTGTAAGATTATTTCCGTTGACAAATAACGGAGAGGCAGTAGAAGGACCATTATAAACAGACATAAAATCATAACCTTGTTCCATGGCAAATTCTGTAAACGTCATCGTTAAAGATGATCCTGAAGCAGGATAGAATGTTTTGATGACCTCTTCGTTGTCTCCATAGTTTGCGTTCGGTCCTCCTGTATCCGTAAATTGAGCACCATCACACCAACTACCGTCTGTTAAAAACATCCAGGATGACTGGTATGCATCAGGCAGAGAGCAATTTGTTCCGAGGTAAGCTTTATAATAAGTGGCTGGCTGAAGCCCTGTAACAGCAATAGTCTGAGAGCTCGTATTTCCGGCAGTTACCGGAGTTCCGTCTATTTTAGTCACTTTATATTTCCATGTTCCGGAAACACTGTCTGTGAAGTTAATATTAGCCGAATTCTCAGTAATATTTGTAAAATTCACTCCTGAAATAGGCATTCCGCATGTGGTAATACAATTAGTTCCCAAACAGCCTTTAGAATCAACCGTGCTTCTTATCAGGGCTGCCGGCTGGTCTCCAAAACCATTGCTGAAATTAATTCCAATATTTGACATTAAATGACAGTAGCTCATAATAGTGCCCGATGCCGGTAATACATTACTGGAACATGTAATTCCTTCGCTGGTTATAATGGAAGGTCTCGCAGTTGGGCCACACCAGTCAATAGGAGTATTGTTTCCATTCCAATAACAATTGTGGGTATGCGGAGAACCCAAACTATGCCCCATTTCGTGGGTCATCGCCTGAATTGTCCAGGAATATACCGGAACATTGGAATACGTCTGGGAAATCCCGGAATACGCATATTTGGTAGCTGAACACAGCGAATTTAAATTGGCTACACTTGTAGTAGCCGGAGCATTAATCAAGTGTGCCAGGTCTCCATTGAATGTGGGTCTGTTTCCTTCAAAAGCAGTAAGATTACCATCAGGACTGCCATTATAAGGATCCTGAGTAGTCCAGATATAAATCTCACTCAAGGATATTCTTATATCATCATTAGAGTATAATGTACTGATATTGTTATGAATTGCAGTAAGCCAGTTCGTTGTAGTCACTGTATTGGAACCGTTATTCTGATACGGTTTAAAACACACTTCATAATAAACCCTTACACAATTCTGAGTCGGTGATTTTTTAGCGGTATCCGGATTCAATATTACTTTTTGGTCTCCTTTTAGCTCATCAACCCCACAGATAAAAGGGTTTACGCCAGTCAGCTTAGAATCTGAATAGCTGACAAAGTCTTCCGAGCCTTTTACTTTTCCTATCACGATATTTCCAAGTTGAGGCGTTGAAGCTACCCCTACAATATCATCATTAAAAAAGCTGAATGCTACGACAGAATTATTATCATTCTTTACAATTCCCTGATAATATACTCCCGGCGTATAGCTTACCTCTTCATCTTTACCCGTTTTCACCTTAAAATTATTGGTAAAAATCTCATTTTTGTATAATTCCACAGTAATCTGTTTATCCTGATCAAAAGGAAAAGTGAACTCAATAACTTCCGGTCTTTCGTTGACGATTCTTTTTAATTCATTAGATTTTACGGTAATAACAGTAATATCTGTAGCGGCCTCTTTATATTGGAGCAATTTTTTTGATGCATGATCTGCTTCAAATACATTATATTTTTCAAAGTCTTTCGTTTGTCTATGGTATTCTGAAACTTTAAAAGCAATTGGCTTTAGCTTTTGAGCAAATCCAAACATAAAGCACTGTAAAAGAGCAATTAATAAAACTTTTTTCATTGTCAATATTTTAGATATACAAATAAACAAAAAAGATATTTAAAATTAAATAATCAATAAAAAATAAAACAAATAAATGATTTTAATTTAAAAATTAAACCAAAACAAAATAATAATCACACTTAAAATAATTAAATTATATATTTAAATAAAAAAAAGACCTGAAATTATCAGGCCTTTTACTTTTTTATATTTGATCTAAAAACAACTCGATTTTTTATCGATTTATTTTAGAATAACGACTAATATATTTTAATGTTTAATTAATTTTTTATTCACTGTTTGTTTATCCGTTTCAACCGTTACAATATAATTTCCTGTCTGGATCGATGAAATATTCACTTCCTGCTTATTTCCTTTTAATGAAGAAGCCGACAATACCAGTCTTCCCGATTCATCATAGATTTTATAAGATTTTAAAGCCTCCTTAGAAGAAATAACCATCATATTTTTGGCCGGGTTCGGATAAATGCTTATTCCACTATCATTTTTAACAACATCATCAACTCCTAAAACATTGCATGAAAAAGAAGCCTTCCATCCATTCGCTATAGCCCCTGGATCAGAAACGAACTTTACCGTAATAGCCCCTGAAGAATGGGTAGACGTGAAAGGTCCCGGAACTGTATTTCCCGTTAAATTATTTCCATTGGCAAATAATGGTGAAGCAACAGAAGGACCGTTATAAACATACATAAAATCATAATCCTGCTCTAAGGCGAATTGCGTAAAAGTCATAGTAAGAGCACCGGAAGCAGGATAAAATGTTTTAATAATAGTTTCATCGTTGCCATACTGTCCCGTTTCACCGCCGGTATCTGTAAACAATGCTCCTTCGCACCATGATCCATCCGTAAGAAAGACCTGATTTCTCTGATAAGCATTGGAAGCAGAACAGTTTGTTCCCACAAAAACCTGATAATAAGTAGCCGGCTGAAGCCCTGTAAAACTAAGGGATTGAGAGCTCGTATTCCCTGACTCTACTAAAGTCCCGTCCATCTTCATAAGCTTATATTTCCAGGAAGTAGAAACAGCATCTGTAAAGGCTGTATTGGCGGAAACCTGGGTAATATTTGAAACATTCATCTCTGTTATGGTATATTCACATTTGGAAGTACAATTCGTCCCCAGACAAGCCTTTGAATCTAACGTGTTTCTGATCAAAGCAGCAGGCTGCGGACCAAAACCGTTATTGAAACTGATTCCTACTCCGGAAACCAGGTGACAATAGCTCATAATCGTTCCTTTTACAGTTGATGAAGGAATCGGGCCGGTACATCCTTCGCTGTACCCTGCCTGAGCACCACATCCGTCAATAGCCGTATTATTTCCGTTCCAGGCACACGCATGCGTGTGAGGAGATCCTAAGCTATGCCCCATTTCGTGTGTCATTGCCTGGATCGTCCATGAATAGACAGGAACCTCAGAATAGGTCTGGGAAATCCCTGAATATGCATGCTTATAGGTTCCACATAAAGAATTTAAATAAGCCACACTCGTTGTGGAAGGAGCGTTGATCAGGTGGGCGAGATCTCCGTTAAAAGTCTGCCTGTTGTTTCTAAAGCTGGCCAGATTATTATTCGGAGTTCCTGTATATGGATCTTGTGTAGTCCAGATATATATTTCGTTCAATGCCACTCTGATCTCATCATTGGTGTAAAGAGCGGCAATATTGTTATGAATAGCCGTAAGCCAGTTGGTCGTTGTTGTCGTATCAGAGCTATTATTTTGATATGGTTTAAAACATACTTCATAATAAATTCTCACACAGTTTTCCGTCATTGCCTTCTTATTGGCAGCCGGATCGAACGAGATCTTTTTTGGCTGATTTTCTTTCAGCTCATCTACCCCGCAAACAAAAGGATTGGATCCCGTAAGTTTGGATTCCGAATAGCTTACAAAGTCTTCTGCGTTTTTTGCTTTCCCCACGATCACATTTCCAAGCGCAGAAGTAGAAGCTACCCCTACAATATCATCATTAAAGAAACTGAAAGCAGCAATTGAAGTATCATCACCTTTCACGATTCCAATATAGTAAGCTCCCGGAGTATAGTTTACAATATTTCCTTTATTGGTCACTACCCTGAAATTGTCCGTAAAAATCTGATTTTTGTAAAGCTCTACCGTAATCTTTTGATCTCCATTGAAAGGAAAACTGATTTCAAGGTATTCAGGTTTTTCACTGATGAGTTTTTTAAGTTCGGCGGATTTAACTTTCATTGCTGTAATATCCGTAGCTGCCCTTTTGTACTCGGCCAGCTTCGGAGAAGTCTTATTAACTTCAAACAAATCATAGGTCTGAAAAATATTTTTCTCAGCATGGTACTCGGAAATCTTTTGTGCAACAGGTCTCAGTTTTTGAGAAAAACCAAGAATAAAGCATTGCAGCCAACATAAAAGTAGAATTTTTCTTGTCATTTTCACTTAATTAGATTTACAAATAAACAAAAAAAATCAAACTTTAGTGAAAAATAATTATTGTTTTAATATATTTTCTTAGTCCACCTATAAAAAACTAAGAATTAAAGGTAAATTCAATAATTTAACATAATAAAAAAGATAAAAGCAAAAAAAAGACGCTATCCAATAGCGCCTTTATATTTATAGAGTATCTCTGTTTTTCAACATATTGACTTTTAAGAACCGAATCAGGACGAGTCCTGCTGCGAAAAATAAAGTCATGGAAAGCGCTGCGATACGCATATTATTGAAATGCTCGATTAAGGTTGCAAAAATAAACGTTCCGATTATGATCGCTATTTTTTCCAGTACATCATAAAAACTGAAATACGTGGTATTTTCCATAGAATCTTCAGGAAGAAGCTTTGAATAAGTAGATCTCGACATCGCCTGAAGACCACCCATCACTAGCCCTACCACTGCTGCCACACCATAGAACTGATATTCTACCGTAGGATTTTCCTTATTCAGGAAGTAGGCCCAAAGACATGCTACAATCCATAATATGATCGCAATAGAGATTACATTTTTATTTCCAATCTTTCTGGAAAGTCTGGAGAATATTACCGCTCCTATAATGGCTTCAATCTGAATGACCAAGAGCGTTCCGATCAGTTTATCCTGAGCCAGATTGATCTCACTTTTCCCAAAAAGAGTGGCCATCAGGAAAATAGTCTGCATTCCTACACTGTAAAAGAAGAAACTGGAAAGAAAGAATTTCAGGTTTTTATCTTTAAACAATACGCCTCCTACCTTGAACAGCTCATGAAAACTCTCTTTTGCAATGTCTTTATAAAAGCTCATATTATCTTTCAGTACCTCGAAGAAACCACCCTGCTCTTCATGCTTTTTAAAGATATTTTTATAGTTTAAAAGCACAAGGTCTTTAGGAAGCTTTTCTTTAACATCCCCGAATTGAGGAAGATGTTTAAAAGTATACTGAGAAAAACCAAACCACCATGCTCCGGTCAACAGAAAGCTGATTCTTGTAAACAACAGCTGTTGAGCCGCTCCTTTAGCAAAAACCTGAATAAGTACAAGACAGATCACCACCAAAACTACAGAGCCAATATATCCGTATACATATCCTTTTGCAGAAAGGGCATCCTGCTTGTCCCGCGTTGCAATATCAGGCAGAAAGGAGTTATAAAACACAAGACTTCCCCAGAACCCGACACTCGCCGTAATACTGAAAAGAAGGCCCAGAAACACATTGTGCATCCCTGTAAACATAGCCAGTCCCATACATGACGTAGCACCAAGATAACAGAAAAACTGAAGAAACGACTTCTTATTCCCGATGGTATCTGCCAGTGAAGACAGGAAAGGAGAAAGCAGTACTACGATAAAAAAAGATATCGTGAGTGAATACCCGTATACTGCATCCGGCTGATACTCATTTCCAAAAATCTTTATCATATGCCTTACCGGAACATCAATCCAGGATTTTGTTTCCTCCACGTACTCCTTTTTCTCGTAAGCCGTAGTAAGTATGGAATAATAAATAGGGAAAATAGTAGAAGTAATAACCAGTGAATATACAGAATTCGCCCAGTCGTATACAGCCCAGGCTTTCATAATCCGTGGATTATTCTTTATGTTTTGAGGCTGTTGATTCTCAATTTCAGACATTTCAAATAAATATTAGTAGCACAAAAATAGAAAAACCATTAAGAAATCGATAAGAATTTATAAAAATTATCGATTCCTTAATGGCAAAATATTATTTAAGAGTATATTACATATTTTCAATCACGATAGCAGAAGCACCGCCACCACCGTTACAGATAGCTGCAGCACCGTATTTTGCATTATTCTGCTTCAGTACATTGATTAACGTAACAATGATTCTTGATCCTGAACTTCCCAGTGGATGTCCGATGGCTACTGCGCCTCCGTTTACGTTTACTTTAGAAGCATCCAGATTTAAGATTTGGTTGTTCGCAAGACCTACTACAGAAAACGCTTCGTTAAATTCGAAGAAGTCAATATCTGAAATCTCCAGACCTGCTTTTTTAAGAGCAATCGGAAGTGCTTTTGCAGGAGCAGTCGTAAAGTTCTCAGGCTCCTGAGCTGCATCTGCATAAGATACGATTCTGGCTAAAGGCTTAAGTCCCAGTTCTTCCATTTTTTCCTTAGAGACAAGGATCAATGCAGAAGCACCGTCATTTAACGTAGACGCATTGGCTGCTGTTACCGTACCGTTTTCTTTTTTGAATACCGTAGGAAGTGTAGGAAGTCTGTCAAAATTTACAGCTTTATATTCTTCATCTTCTGCAAATATAACCGGATCTCCTTTCCTTTGAGGAATTTCAACCGGTACTACTTCTTCCGCGAATTTTCCTTCGCTCCAGGCTTTAGCAGATCTTTTGTAAGATTCTATAGCAAAATTATCCTGATCTTCTCTTGAGATATTGTAGTCTACAGCACATTTCTCTGCACATACTCCCATATGTACTTTACCGTATACGTCTGTAAGACCGTCCAGAACCATTCCGTCCTGCATTTTGATATCTCCCAGTTTAGTAGCTATTCTTGCATTGTAATAATGCGGAACTGAAGACATGTTTTCCATACCTCCTGCTACAATTATTTCAGCATCACCAGCTTTAATAGCCTGTGCAGCCATACTCACGGCTTTCATTCCTGATGCACACACTTTATTTACCGTAGTAGAAGGTGTCTCAATAGACAAACCTGCTCCTAAAGCCACCTGGCGGGCCGGTGCCTGGCCCTCACCTGCCTGCAGCACATTTCCCATATAAATTTCCTGAACCTTTTTCGGATCAAGACCAATTTTATCTAATGCTCCTTTTACGGCAGCAGATCCAAGCTTTGTAGCCGGAACTGTTGAAAGGCTTCCCATAAAACTCCCGATAGGAGTTCTTACTGCGGAAACAATGAATACTTCTTTCATGTGTATTATATTTACTTTTTTTTTAAACAAAATGCTGCCTTCCGGCCTCACTGTATTATACTATTTTTTTTCTTTTACGTAGATCACTTCAAACTGATCATTTCCAATTTTAGAATGCAACTTGATTAAATTGTCCTGTGTTTCCACAATCGTATTATTCACAACATCCCCAACCTGCATAGGATCGTTCTTATCAGATTTCTCCAATACGATCACTTTATAATTACAGTCGTCTACAAAGACCAATGTAGATTTTATATAATCTTTTCCGTTATTAAAATATTCGGTCTGGGTATTTCCTTTAATAGTCATATACCAAATCCCCTCCGGATAATTAGCACGCAAAAACTTTCCACTTCTTATGTTTTTGCATTTAGCAGGCTTATCAGGTTTACCAAATTCTGTATCCTGAGATTTAGCCTGTGAACATACCAGCACCAATAAAGCGGCTGATACTATTTTTAAATAATTCATATCTGAGTACGTTTATTTACTTTTCTGTTACCTGAAGAGAATATCATCAGAAAAGCCCCTAAAAATTCTATAATCCAGCCCCATTTCAACTTTACCACTCCTGCAAAAGCCTCTCTCCAGGATTTGAAAGGCAGGAAGCTGAAATATTCCAGAGATTGCATTTTAACCGCCACCAGAGTGAACCCGAATAATGCAATCAACAGAAAGCCGAACAGCCTTACCATTTTCGCATTATTATTTACAATTCCGAAAACAGCACAGGCCGAAAAAATCCAGCATGCAATGGCCAGATAATGGTCCAGTTTCCAGTAGTTCCAGTTGCCGATAATAGGCACATGCACAAGAGGCAGAAAACTGCCTGCAACCACTAGTATCAATCCTAATAACTGAATATTTTTCATATTTACTAAAGTGCCAAAATACAAAAAAAAACACACTTTTAAACAGTGTGTTTTAAAAACGGATGATTGGCGCACAAACATTCGTTAGCATCAATAAAAACCAATTAAAATTACATTATATCCAATATATGACATTATAAATTATGAATTTAAAAAATAATATTAACGAATTCTATCCCGATCTGTACTCCGTATTTATTCTTTAGAAGCGCACTATCGCTAAATACAGGCGTAAAATCTTTCTGAACAAATACCTTAAAACTTCCGTAACTGATTCCGAATTTTCCACCCACGATAAAATCATTCACACCCTGCATTATTTTTTCTCTTTCTACGATTCTTCCGGAATTTTCGTTGGAATATTTTATATAATTGGTACTGCCTACTTTTACACCGCCATAAACTCCCATTACCAGACTCAGCTGTCTTTTTCTGTTATCAAGATACTGAACTCCTCCATGTTCTATATACTTTGGATTCAATACAAATCTTAAATCAACGGGTATGTAGACATAAGTATTGTTGAATTGGGTTCTTTTCAAACTGCCACGGTCAAAATCATCTACAAATAAATTATGACCTTCCTGCTTGAAAATTTTTCCGTATTTAGGAACATATTGATCAAGTCTCATTCCTAAGCCTACTCTGTAAAATACAGGACTTTTAAAACCTCCCAGCTGCCCTTCATATCTCAACGCCATCTGTGAAGAATTGATAATCGTATTTCTGGTATCGGAGTTTTTATCATAAAAATTAAAAGGCTGATTTTTGGATGTCAGTCCGGTTCCCATCATACTGGCAGAAAACTCCACGGTTTGCAAAGCCTGCTTTGGATCTTTATTTCGTTTCTGACCCAGTTTCATATTCAATCCATTAAACCCGAACCACATTTCATTCCTGTTACCGGTACTGTCCCGATCCATAAAGACTGCATTTTTAACCATTTCTTTTGTTGCGTCCTGGAGTTCACTTTGCTGGGCATCTACTTTTTCATTAATGGTTTGCTGGTATTTTGAAGCAATTTCAGAGCGCTGTTTCTGTTTCTCTTCCGATGTGATTTTCTTTTCTTTAAAATCTTTATCAATCCTATCCAGCTCTGTATTCATTTTAAATTTTTCCGAAACTACAATACTGTCAATTTTCTTTGAATAGATTTTAATCTGCGGGTTTATATCTGGCCTTTCCTGAGCGATACCGTATGTAAAAGCCATTACAACAGCCATGAAGATTAGTTTTGTTCTCATATTTTTTAATTTTTAGACCCTATTTTAGCGCTGTCCCTACTTCAGGACAGTATCATGATTCTATAAAAAGTTTATAATTTATTTGGATTCGAGGTAAACAGTTACTCCCAAAACAGTAACATTCCCTACATTCGGAACCACTTTATTAAATTTAAAAGCTCCTAATTTCCGTTCGTCTTTCCTGGATCTTTCTCTGGCTTTATCAAATTCCCGTCCTTGTAAAAGTTCATCAGAGCTGATGTAATTGGGTTTTAACGGATTAGCATCTGCAATGACTGGAGGATCGGAAGGGTTCATATTTTCAGCCCTTTCCGGATTAGCAAAAATATTTTCCGGCTGGCTCAAATTCTGGGTTGGTTCTTTATGCTGGATAATTTGAGTTTCTGCTATTTTATTTTCTTGATCAGAAAGTGGAACCTGATCAGAGGCATCTTTTTTACGATCTTCATTTACAATTTTCATGTCATCTCTCTCAACCACTTGGTCATTTGAAATAACAGGTGGATTTTTAAAATCAACGTTGATTGGATTAACTGTTTTTTCTACATCTTTTTTCACGGCATAGTTCGTTTTCTGACCATCCAATTTCGTTTTATAAGTATTGAAATAAATAAAAGTTCCGGCAGAAATAAACAGCAAGATTACAGCAGCGTATTTCCACCACTGAAAAGACCATTTTAAAGGCATTTCAGGAGCTTCATCCAATTTCTGATCCATTCTATCCCAAAGATCCTCAGAAGGCCTTATTTCGAGCCTTTCATAATCAGACTTTAACTGATTCAGTATCTCTTTTTTCATTTTCTTTTGCTTTTAAAAATTCTGTAAGCCATTTTTTTGCCTTGCTCAGCTGGCTTTTACTGGTCCCTTCTGAAATATTCAGAATTTCTGCGATCTCCTGATGCTTTTTCTCTTCAAAAACATATAAATTGAAAATCAATCTGTATCCCGTAGGCATTTGTGAAAATATTTCCTCAATATTAAGCGCCTCAAGCCGTTCATCCGTATCTTCATCTGAATAATCGTCCGCGATTTCTATATCAGTATAAAGAATATTTCTGCTCTTCCTGACAAAGGTGATAGAATCGTTAACCACAATTTTCCTCAGCCAGAACGGAAAGCTTTTCCAGTCTCTGCATTCATCCAGCTTCGTAAAACATTTCATAAACGCGCTGAGAAGAATATCTTCTGCATCATGAACATTGTTCGTATAAGAATTTGATATGGCCAGCATTTTAGCTGAAAACATCTCATAGAGAGCTTTCTGGGCCTTCCGGTCCTGCTTTTTAGCCAGTAAAAAATTCTTTTCGAGATTCTCCATGTATCGTTTTCTATCTATAAGACGGAATTTATTTTAAAAGGTTGCCTGGAAATAAAAAAAATTGCACTTTTTTTCAAAAGTGCAATTTAATATTTTATCAATCAGATCGGCAGATTAATGTTTCACTGAAGAAACGTCTTCCGGATTGTGTTTATGTCTGAATAAAATAGCGAAGAATATGGCAAGAACCAACGCATAGATTGCGAAAGACAACCATATATTCTGCCAGTCTTTCACCATCACTACAGAAGAAAGAGTTCCATCCGTATTGACTGCTGAGTTGAAACTGTCTTTAAGAATCTGCAGAAAAGTAGGATTATCGGCAGTAGTATCCAGATAAGCAGACAAATCTGAAGCTGTGGTAAATTTATGTGTAAAAAATTTATCAATAGCCCAACCTGCAATATAACTTCCGAAAAGAGCACCAAACCCGTTGGTCATCATCATAAATAACCCCTGAGCAGAAGAACGTATCTTTTTGTCGGTCGTTGTTTCTACGAAAAGAGAACCTGAAATATTGAAAAAATCAAATGCCATTCCGTATACGATGCATGAGAAAATAATCAGTGAAAGTCCAAAACCATCCGGAACTCCGTAGGCAAAGAACCCAAACCTGAGTACCCAGGCCAGCATTGACATCAGCATTACCTTTTTAATTCCGAATTTCTTCAGGAAAAAAGGAATGGCCAAAATAAATAAAGTCTCCGAAACCTGTGAAATCGACATAATAATCGTAGATCTCTGTACTACAAATGAATCTGCATATTTCGGGAAATGGGCAAATTCACTTAAAAATACATCTCCATAAGCGTTCGTTAACTGAAGCGCTGCCCCTAAAAGCATTGAAAACAAAAAGAACAGGGCCATTTTATAACTTCCGAAAAGTTTAAAAGCATTAAGACCCAGCTGCTCGTATAGCGGAGCACTTTTATCAATAAGTTTCTGCGGCGGACATTTAGGTAAAGTAAGCGCATAAATTCCTAAAAATATAGCAATAGCTCCTCCGATATAGAACTGCCCTTCCGTAGCCTTATTTCCTGTAAGATTGGTAATCCACATGGCTACAATAAACCCAATGGTTCCCCAAACACGAATCGGCGGAAAATCTTTCACGACATCCAGATTACTGTTTTTCAGGATTGTATAAGAAATAGAATTCGCAAGAGCAATGGTAGGCATATAAAAACACATAGCCAAAAGCATAAGCGAGAAGAAAGAATTGGGATCTGCAGAATGAGGCAGTATAAAAAGGATCACCCCATAAAGGATATGCAGTACCGAAAAGATACGTTCTGCATTGATCCAGCGGTCTGCAATAATACCGGTGATGGTTGGCATAAAAATAGAAGCTATTCCCATTGTTCCGAAAACGGCTCCGAACTGGGTTCCATCCCAGTGTTTTGTACCGAACCAAAAATTAGCCATCGTAATCAGCCATGCTCCCCACACAAAAAACTGGAGAAAACTGAGGATGGTCAGTCGTAATTTTAAATTCATAGTTTAGTATAAAGTATCTCTTTTAATCAATTTTCCTTTTTCTTCTTTTAATTTCTTCCTGAATTTCCAAAGCTGTATCAAAATCTTCTTCTTTTACAGCTTCTTCCAGTAATTTTTGAAGTTCTTCCATTGATACCGCCTTCAGATTGTCCTCCGACTGTACGGTTTCAGAAAAAGGCTCATCTTCTTTTGAAACATCTTCCAGCTCCAGAAGAATTCCCGCTTCATTCAGCACCTGCTGCGTGGTAAAGATAGGAGCATCAAATCTTACCGCCATGGCAACAGCGTCAGAAGTTCTAGCATCAAGGATCAGCTCTTCTTCGTTCGCCTTGTTTTTGAAATTAATATTGGAAAAAAATACGCCATCTACAATCTGATAGATGATTACTGAAACCAATTCATAATTGGCTGAAACTATAAATTTTGTGAATAAATCATGGGTAAGTGGACGCGGCGGATGGATATCTTTTTCCAATCCGAGAGAAATGGACTGAGCCTCGAAATTTCCTATAACAACAGGTAATTTTATATGTGTCTCTTCATGTTCCAATAACAAAGCGTACGCCCCCGATTGGGTCTGGCTGTACGATATTCCGCGAATAATTAGCTGCTTATAATCCATAGCTACAAATATAGATTAATTTTTTATTGTGATTTCAGTTTTTTACGCAAAAATAAAAGCCCGGAAAAGCCCGAGCTTTTATTGTATATGTGAAAATTGTGAATAATGAACAGTCAATTTTACTTCATCAACGAATCAATATCGTAATGCATTGATTTTATTCAGTTGACAGTGTAGCGAATTGACAATTCAATATTGACTTTCTATCCTTTAATTGCTTTAATTTTTTCAGTTAATGCAGGAATAATCTGGAATGCATCTCCCACAACTCCGTAATCTGCAGATTTGAAGAACGGTGCTTCAGCATCATTGTTGATAACTACGATCGTTTTTGAAGAGTTTACTCCAGCCAGGTGCTGAATAGCTCCTGAAATTCCTACCGCGATATAAAGGTTAGGTGAAATTGCTTTACCTGTTTGTCCTACGTGTTCTGTGTGAGGTCTCCAACCGATGTCTGAAACCGGTTTAGAACATGCTGTAGCAGCTCCAAGAACATTCGCCAGCTCTTCAATCATTCCCCAGTTTTCAGGACCTTTCATCCCTCTTCCTGCAGAAACAACCACCTCTGCTTCTTTAAGGTCTAATTTACCTGAACTCTGCTCGTGAGAGATCACTTTGGTATCTTCATTAGCTACAGATAAGTTTTTCACTTCTTCTGAACCTGATACTGCATTTTCTTTTACTCCGAAAGCATTTTGAGAAACTGTAATGATTACTCCGTTTCCTTCAGCTTTTGCATGCATGAATCCTTTTCCTGAAAAAGCTTTTCTTTTCACCTGGAAAGGAGAAAGGCTTTCAGGAGCTTCCAATACGTTGGTAATTAAAGAATAATTCTTCATTACTGCAAGCATAGGAGCAACAGAAGAAGCATCTGTAGTGTGAGGGAAAACAATTGTATTTCCGTCTGCCACTTCACTTACCGCCTGAGCAAATGCTTTTGCCGAGAAATTTTTAAGACCTTCGTCTTTGATATTGATTACATTGGATGCTCCATATTTGTATAATAAATCTGAAGAATCTGTAGGGTTTACAGAGATTGCCGTAACGGTATCTCCAGCCTGATCTGCCACTGCTTTAGCATAAGAAACTGCTTCCAAAGCCGCTTTCTTGTAAACTCCATTTATATTTTCTGCGTATACGAATACTGCCATTTTTTTAAAATTTAAAGATTAAAAAATTTAAGGATTGAAAGATTAGATTACCTTAGCTTCTTCGTGAAGCAGTCTTACCAATTCATCAAGATTATCCGGAGAAACCATTTTCACGGCAGCTCTTGGCGGCACGCTGTCATAAGATACTCCCTGAACTTTTACTTCGGAAGAAGTAGGCTCTACCACCTGCAAAGGCTTTGTTCTTGCAGACATAATTCCTCTCATATTCGGGATGATAAGCTCTTTTTCGTCTACCAAACCTTTCTGTCCTGCAATTACCGCAGGTAATTTTACTGATATTGTTTCTTTTCCACCTTCAATTTCTCTTACAGCAGTAGCTTCGCTTCCGTTTACATCCAGTCCTACTGTTGCGTTTACGAAAGGCTGATTCAATAACTGAGCTACCATTCCCGGAACAGAACCTCCATTGTAATCAATAGATTCTTTTCCGCAAAGAACAAGGTCGTACCCACCATTCTGAGCTACAGCTGCAATTTCTTTTGCTGTAGAATAGCTGTCTTTAGGGTCTAAGTTTACTCTCACAGCATCATTGGCACCAATAGCTAATGCTTTTCTGATGACCGCTTCTGTAGCCGGATCCCCTACGTTGATCACTGTTACAGTTGCACCCTGAGATTCCTGAAGTTTAACCGCTTTTGTTAATGCAAATTCATCCAAAGGGTTAATTACCCACTGAATTCCATTTTTGTCGAAAGCAGATTTATCTGCCGTAAAGTTAATCTTGGAAGTAGTATCTGGAACACTACTGATACAAACTAATATTTTCATGTGTACTATTTTATTTTTCCCCATTTACGCATAAAAACCTTCGTATTTTATGCTGAGATTTTGTTATATTTTACTTTTGCTAATATAATTAAAAAATATATTATGCATGCATAATACTTATTATTTTACTATTCAATACATTAAATGCGTTTATCAGGCTGGTTTTGTTGCCCTAAACTCTATCTTGCTAGGCAGAACGCGTGGATTCATTTTCAAAATATCCAGAACCAGATTCCCCATATCTTCAGGCTGAATCTTCCAGCTGTCTTTTTCCGAAGGAGTATTTCCGTTAAAATGGGTAGCCACCGATCCCGGCATAATCACTGTTGATTTAATATTATATTTTCTCAAATCAATCATGGCTGCCTGCGTAAAACCTACCACTCCGAATTTTGAGGCGTTGTAGCCTGTTCCGTTTTCGAAGAAGTTGGCTCCTGCAAGACTGGAAACCGTAATATAATACCCTTCCGTCTTTTTCAATTCTTCAACGGAAGCTTTTAATGTGTAAAAAGCCCCGGTAAGATTGGTTTCTATCATATCATTCCATTCTCCGGCAGTAAGCTGATCCACCGGTTTGAATATACCAAGCCCGGCATTCGCTACTACAAAATCCAGTCTGCCAAATTTGTCAACAGCATATTTTACAGCTTCTTCTTCACTTTCAAGACTTCTCACATCTGAGACAACTCCCAAAACATTCTCTGAATACTGTCTAAGCTCCTGTTCTGCTTTCTCTACATCATCTCTCTTACGTCCCGAAAATGCCACCGAGATTCCGTTCTCCAGCAATACTTTTGCTATTCCGAAACCAATCCCTTTGGTTCCTCCCGTTATATAAGCTACTTTATTTTCCGGCATGATTTTAAATTTTAATTCCCTAAAATAACAAAAACGCTCCAATTGGAACGTTTTACAGGACTAAGATTTATCAGTTATAATTCTTTGATGATTTCCGGCTATTTTTTTACCAACTTTTCAGAAAAATTTCCCTCTTCGGTTTTTATGTTGATCCAATATAAACCTGCCGGCAGATTACTCACATTTACCCTGTTGTTATCTAGTTTGGCGGAAGCTTTCTTTCCTGAGCTATCGTTTATTTCAATACTTTTTATTTTGTAGGGAGTATTGATGTTAATAAAATCTGAAGCAGGATTTGGAGACACAACAACCGCATTTCTATATTTATCCGTATTGGAGACCGACAACAATGCTTCGCTGTGAACTTTAATATGATCTATATAGGCAATTCCCTCTGCATTGTTGTGTACAAAACGTAACTGATTTATTGGAATACTTTCCAGTGCTGCTCCGGAATAAATCAAAACTCCGTTTAGAAAGTACTTAACATCTGCAGAAGTCCCCACAACCTTAAGTCTGTACCAAATATTTGGCGACCAGGTTGCAGATGCAGATTCCATTACAGAACTTCCCGAAAGATTTTTCATCACTTTAACCACTCCGCTGCTGTCAAAATCCAGCCTGACCACAAATATTTCCTCTGCGCTGCTCACACCCTGAAAACTGAAAATTGATCCGTTGAGCTGTGACATATTGATATCAAAAGAAACGGTAAAGTTATTATAAGGAAGTAATATGGGAAGATTATCAAACGCTCCGATTATAGGAATACTCTGGGTTCCGTAGGTATTTTCTTTTACAATTTTCAGAGAATTATATCCATCTGTTGCATGGTCTGTACAGATCACCTGATTGTCTATATTAGGAGGTATGTCACCGGTCGGAGTACTGATCCACGTTCCCTGATTATGGATATTTCCAATATAAAATCCATCTATATTTTCGAAGGAAACCATTTGTTGCGCAAAGTAAACTGCTGAGAATAAGCAGCACGCAGTAAAGTAAATTTTTTTCATGGTATTATTTTTAGGTTGAACTAAAAATAAAAACATACATTCACAAAAAAAATACCATTTGATAGGTATATTATCATAAAAAAGCGTAAAGCGTTCCGACATCGGAACGCTTTATTTAATATCTTTACAAAATATTAATTATTTTGAATAGTTTTCAAAAAACAATGGAATACTTTCAATTCCTTTATAAAAATTAAACAATCCATAATGCTCATTTGGAGAGTGGATGGCATCAGAATCCAATCCAAAGCCCATCAATACGGACTTAGCCCCCAATACTTTTTCGAACATCGCCGTGATTGGAATACTTCCTCCGCTTCTGTATGGCAGAACTTCTTTTCCAAACGCCGTCTCCATAGCCTGTTTAGCTGCTAAAAACTCTTTGGTATCACTTGGAAGCACATAAGGCATTCCACCGTGATGAGGCGTTACTTTTACTTTTACGTTTTCAGGAGCTATTTTTTCAAAGTATTTCGTGAACTTCTCAGTGATTTCTTCCGGAGTCTGGTAAGGAACAAGACGCATAGAAATTTTAGCAGAAGCCTTCGAAGGGATTACCGTTTTGGCTCCTTCTCCAGTATATCCGCCCCAAATACCATTACAGTCTAAAGTTGGACGTATAGAGGTTCTTTCAAGCGTTGTATAGCTTTTTTCACCTTCCACTCCGTTCAGTCCGATAGACTTCTTGAATTCTTCAGGATTATCTTTCAGTTTGTTCATTTCTGCTCTTTCCGCATCGGATACTACTTCTACGTTATCATAGAACCCGTCAATAGTAATATGTCCGTCTTCATCAATCAGCTTAGCAATCATTCTGGAAAGCACATGAATCGGGTTAGGAACCGCTCCTCCGTAAAGTCCTGAGTGCAGATCTCTGTTCGGGCCTTCAATTTCAACCTCCACATAGCTCAAACCTCTTAAACCGGTCGTTACAGTAGGCTGTTCATTGCTGTAGATATGCGTATCGGAAATCAGAATGCAATCACAAGAAAGTTTTTCTTTATTTTCATTCACAAAATCACCTAAACTTACTGATCCTACTTCCTCTTCCCCTTCCAGAATAAATTTAACGTTGCAAGGAAGAGTATTGGTTTTCATCATCGCCTCAAAAGCCTTTACATGCATGAAAAACTGCCCTTTATCATCCGCAGAACCTCTTGCGAAGATGGCGCCTTCAGGATGAAGCTCTGTTTTTTCAATATAAGGTTCGAAAGGAGGTTTTCTCCATAATTCCAATGGATCTGCTGGCTGTACATCGTAATGTCCGTACACCAATACCGTAGGAAGATTTTTATCTAAAAATTTTTCTCCAAAAACAATCGGATATCCTTTTGTTTCGCATACTTCAACATGATCGGCACCGGCATTTCTAAGATGCTCTGCACATACATCTGCACATTTCAATACATCATTTTTATAAGCCGGATCTGCAGAAATAGAAGGAATTCTCAATAACTCAAATAATTCATCTACGAAACGCTGTTTGTTTTCGTTGATGTAATTTAATGTCTCTTGCATTTTAAAAATTTGTTTTGTTAAAAATAAAAAAAATGGCCTGCAGCAGCAAACAAAAACAGATAATTTTCCGAAGAACTGTTATTATTCAGGTGTCTGCAGATTCTATACAAAAAATGCCCTGCATTTCGGCAGGACATTCTTTATATTGTCTACTAGTAATTAGTGTTCAGCTTTCGGAGCTTTTTCAGCTTCGGCAGGCTTCGCAGCAGCAGTACTGTCTGCTTTATGAGCTTCACCTTCGTGCTTTTCAGCAGGCGCCGCTTCTTTATGTCCTGCAGCAGCTTCGTGGCCATGTGCTTCACCTCCACCCTGTGCATCGTCAGAATATCTTTCTACCCCTTCTTCCAGTTTCAGGGTATTTTTGTTTCCTCCTGCCTGGATCTTTTTACAGCTTACGGCTACTGTTGCAACAGCTAAACATATAATTAGTTTTTTCATATGTAAAATTTATTTTTTAAAGGTCTTATGGAATCGCATTATTTTAGCCGTTTCTCATTGTTTTAACAGCAAGCGATTTCATGCTTAAATTTTTGATTGCCCAAAATTAAGAAATCCTGCTTTTTTCGGCAACATTTTTACCCTGATTTTAAAATTATTTTCCCTTTTTTGGATTGTGTAAAAATAAGGTAGTCTTCTCCGCCGTCTTTTATCTGGTATTTCTTTTTAATCTCTTCCGGTTTTAACGGATAGTTTTTTGAAATGATATTGAATTTCTCTTTCTTTTTAATCTGCTTGGAATCAATAACTTTCATTTCTAAAATTCTTCCCGGAAAATCATTTATCTTCTGATCTGAGGTATAAATATGTGTATTGGGATGAAGTTTTTTCAAACCCAATCTTTCTGAAATTAAATTAAAAATTCCGGCTTTTAAAATCGCATTATTGGGGATATAGATGAATTTTTCGGGTTCAGAATAGGCAGCGTGGCTGTTTTCGGCTTCCTCAAATGTAAATTCAAAGGCAGGTTCCCCACTTTCCAGATTGATACAATTGACTGCAATTGCTCCTTTTTCCTGATTTGAAAGAAAAATAACCACCTCTTTAACATCATTCTTTACCGCTATAATTTCTATTCTGAAAATATCCGGTAAGACAGACAGTAGATATTTCAGATCAATCAAAGGCGAAAGCTTTATAACCACCTGATCTGAAATCGACAGCAGCTTTTCTTTAATCTGAAGAATATCCGGAGACAAATCTTCCAAAAGAAATACTTTGTTCCTGTTCTGATCTCTTCTTGCCGGGTCCAAATAAATAACATCAAAATGTTTCTGATTGCTATTCAGGAAATCTTCCAGATTCTGATTGATAAATACAGCTTTTCGTCCTAAAACACCCCAGTTATGTTCTACCAAATTCAATAATTCTGAGTTCTGTTCCACTAATGTCACTTCATCAAAATTTTGAGATAAATAGTAGGCATCAATTCCAAAACCGCTGGTGAGATCAATAAACGTTTTTCCTTTAAGGATTTGCGATTTATATTCTGCTGTTTTCTCTGAAGAAGCCTGTTCCAGATTAAGCTGCGGAGGAAAAACAATCCCTTCTTTTAATAAAAATGGGAACTTCTTCTGAGCCACCTGTTTCCCTTTAATCTGCTGCACAATTTCCTGCATGGAAATGTCCGGAAAAGGTGATTTTTTTAGCAGAAGGGCATGCAGATCTGCATTTAGATTTGCATTGATGTAATTTTGAATTTCTTCGTATACTATTTTGTTGTCCACGGATTTTCTTATTCCATTATTGTGAATTCAAAGCGCCACTTCAAATTGATTAAATTATCTTTTATAAAAAATATAGTCCGTTAAGACAGGCTCTATACCACTCTGCTTCAGAAGAGAATTGATCTGCCCTCTGTGATAGGTAGAATGATTGACCGCATGGAAAAGCATCTCAAAAATACTGTTTTCAAATTTCATCCCTCTGGAATTCTGATATTCTATTCTTTGGTCCCAATCCAGATTTTGAACAATATCTTTACTTTTCAGAAAATTCTGATGATTGATATCCTCAAGAGTTTCAAAAGGATTGATCTGCCAGACTCCAAACGCAGGTTCTCCCAATATACGGGCGTTCCAGATCTGTTGTGCATTGAGCGTATGATTGATTAAACTAATGGTCTTTTCATCTGCTTTGGCGATGTTTTCAGAAATAACCCTGATCATTTCTTTGTTGAAATGATGGGTGTATTCAAATAAGTCAACCAGTTTTTCTTTCATGGCTAAAGATTGTTCTTCTTATTTATTAACCACAGATTATTTTTATAAATGAGAAATTGTGGAAAGCAATGGAATTACTCAAACATTTCAGCCCAACGTACGGCTTTTATTTCTTTTTCGTTGTATAGATCTTCAATTGATCTTTTAACGTCTAATTTAGGATATAAATTCACTCCTATCAGCTTTATTTTACCCTCTTCTACCCATTTCTGTTCTTCAACAGCCTGGTCGTAGATCTTTTTCTGAACAATTCCCTGTTTTAAAAGTTCAAGATAACCTCCTGCTTCTTCCATTTCAACAAAGAGTGCCCATGATTTTTCTGCAATCTGGCGGGTAATATCTTCTACATAATAACTTCCATTCGAAGCATCCTCAAAAACATTGATGATACTTTCATAGGCCAGAACAATCTGCTGTTTGAAAGAAATTTCTTCAGAGTTATCGGTACTTCTGCTTACCAGATAATTGGTACTGAAAACGGCATCAGCTCCGGCAATCATTGCAGAAGCCAGCTCCAGTGTAGAACGGATCAGATTGTTTTCATTATCTGAAACAGCTTTATTTCTTAAAGATGTTTCGGCAAAAATGTAAGGGGTTTCATTTAAACCGTATTCTTTCGAAAGTTGATTAAAAACGATTTTAAAAGCCCTTAGTTTAGCCATTTCAAAGAAATAGTTTCCACCGACTGCTATTCTGAAAATCAGTTTATTCAGAATTTCAGGGCCATAAACTTCGGCAAGCTCTTTTGCTTTTGCAAGGGCAATGCCTAACTGTTGGTAAATTGCTGCTCCTGCGTTCTGATGAAGTGATATATCAACACAGATATTTCTTTTAAAGTCTTTGGATAAAAGTTCCTTAGCCAACTGGTCATCAATAGTTCCATTATTTTCATTAAAAACATCAATCAGTGAAAAGTACTGATCTTCTTCTTTAGGGCTGATATGGCTGGCAAGATCTTTATTATTAATGAAAAGCGTCTTTTGTTCAAGAGTTTCCACATTCTGGTCTAAAATGAATGCAAACACATCTTCCTCAAGACTTTCGTGATATCTGGCTACCAAATGGGTGTTTTCTTCTACTTTTGGCAGATTGGCCAGCGGTTTCTGAACTTCACTGTAAAAAGGTTTTACATCAATTCCTTCCAGGTTTTCTTTTTTCAGAATAGAATAGATGTCTTCTGTTTTAAGCTGCTTTTTTACTAAATTTTCCCAGTTTGGAAGTATATCTGTATTGGACATTGGCTATTGGTTTTGGTCAATAGTGAATGGTTAATTTTGGTCAACAAATCAATCCTGAAACTACAAAACTGATGATTGACAATTCACTATTGACATTTATTTACTTTGTTTTGTGAATGGTGAATTTTTGCTCCGCAAGGCAATCCTGAATCTATAAAAATTGACGATTGACCATTTACCGTGAAACTCATTGACTATTCACATTTCAATTTTTCTATTTTTTAGCGACATTGGTACTGTCTACTACCAGAATGAAGATTTCCTCATCCGGTTTTTTCATAAAATAATTTTCTCTGGCGTATTTTTCTTTTTCCGACTTATTGTTCATCAGCTTTTTATAAAAAGAGTCATTCTTTTCGTATTCCTTTTTATAATATTCCAGCTGGTCTTCATATCGGCTGATTTCGCCGTTCAGTTCATGAATAACAAGGAAAGAGGTTTTATCAAAGAAAATCATCCAGACCAGAAACATACAGATGGTAATAGTATATTTATTCAGAACATATTTCTGAATCATTTTGAATGTTTCAGATTTCGGCTGGATGTCTTTAATAAGTTTGTTTTCTTCCATTTTTAATGTTTTCTCAACGAATTTTTAATAACAGTAGTTAAAAAATCAATCGCTACGGAATTCTGTCTCATGTTCGGAATGATCAAATCGGCTTCATTCTTGGATGGTTCTATGAATTCCTGATGCATCGGTTTCAATGTGGTTTGATAACGGTGAAGCACTTCTCCCAGGTCTCTTCCTCTTTCCTGAGTATCTCTCCTGATTCTCCTGATCAGCCTTTCATCAGAATCTGCATGAACGAATACTTTTAAATCGAATTCTTTCAGCAGTTCTTTGTTGGTAAGGACCAGAATCCCTTCTACTACCAATACATTTTTAGGTTCTACAGTGACGTGGTCGCCCGTTCTGGAATGGGTTACAAAGCTATAAACAGGCTGTTCTATCGGCTCATTGTTTTTCAAAGCTTTTACATGTTTTATCATCAGATCAAAATCGATAGACTTTGGGTGATCATAATTGAGTGCCTCTCTTTCGGTGAGGGTCAGATTCTGATTATCGTGATAATAATTATCCTGGGAAAGGATATTCATTCCTTCAATATCAAGCTGTTGAAGTATTTTGTCAACAACTGTAGTTTTGCCGGATCCTGTACCTCCAGCAATTCCTATTACAAGCATTCTTTTTTTGTTTCTTTATAGTTGGTACAAATATACTATTTTAGATGAATGCAAATAAAACAATCCCGGTATAAATTGGTCTTAAACAAAAAAATCCGATGCCTGAGCACCGGATTTAAAATAGTCTATTAATTTTTATTTCTTGATAAATTTAGTTGACAGCTCAACTCCTTTTACCGTCAGAATGTAATTTCCGGCTGAAAGATTTGAAATATCAATTTTACTTTTACCGTTTCCAAGCGTTGTTTCCAATACTTTTCTGCCTTCCATATTGTAGATTTCGGCTTTTTCCTCTTTGCTTCCTTTTAGTATAACAAAAAGAGCATCAGTAGCCGGGTTTGGATATACAGAAAGCGTATTTTCTTTTTTGGAAACATCATCTACACTTAGCTGGCAGTTATAAGCCGGTAAAGTATATCCTGCAGCAGTAAATTCCTGTGTCATTACAGCAATATCCGCACAGTTGAATCCGAATTGTCCAAGCATATCAATAGCAGCCTGTCTTACAGCTATAGCAGCACTTTGCTGGTTGGTACTGGAGTTCGTAACGCTCAATCCCTCTAAAAATGCCCTGTCTGTTTTCTCCTTACCAATTTTATCATATATTCTCATCAGCGAAGAAGCCCAGATTTGGCCTCTTGTGTGGATGGCCCCGGTACCAGGATATAAAACAGTATAGTTGGTAATTCTTCCTCCCCAATATTCGTTATGACCATCCCAACTAAACATCCAGTTATATGCAGGTGCTGACGAAGGCCATTGGTTCAAACTTCTGCTGTATGACTGTGCCCAGTAATCTCCACAACCTTCACTAAGTCCCTGAACCTGAGACAAACTTCCATTGGTAAGCCAGTCGTGAATTCCGTGTCCCAGTTCATGTAAAACAACATCCGCATCTTCAGCATCGTCTACTCCTCCTTCTCCAAAAACAAGTCTTCCATTGCTGTAATAAGAATTGTCATCACCATCAAGGCCATGTGGATCGAACCATAAAATACCTTCATTGGTTAAAGGTTTGCAAACAATATTTAAAGTTTCATTGATATAACGTAAGCTGTTATCTACATGCCAATAAGCATTTACAGCCTCAAATCCCTGATCATTTCTGTTAAATAAAAACTGATTTGTAGCTTGGGTAAACAATCCCGTACTAGGTGTCTCAAGATCTTTAATTTCTGCATAAGATCCTTTTAATTTATATACTCCTGCTGCTAATTCTACTTCAGGAATCGTAACCAAAGATCTTGCAGCATCTAAGCTTGCATTGGTGGCGTCATTGTTATCTACATAGTTTCCGGCATAAGCCACCTGCATTCTGGAAAGTGGATCCGGATTGAAAATATAGCCGTTACCTGAAACATACTCCTTCTTAGCGCTTATTCCTTTTTTTGATTTTTTTTTAGGTTGCCCCGGAGTACCATCTTCATCACGGTTGTAATGAGCGATATTTTTAACGCTTATAATATCTCCGTTTTGTGCATCTACAATGGTTTCCCAGTTTCCTGAATGTTCAAAAGAACTGGTTAATACCCTGTAAGCCAATTTCGTATCTCCTGCATCGGTAAGATAAACCACCAGCTTGCTTTCTTCAGAAGTAACGGCTCCTTTTGTATTAGAAGCAATATGAGCTTTTTGAAGAGCTTCTGAGGCTGGTAAAGAAGGATTGATATTCACCTCCTTTATGTCTTTTTTAAAGCTTTCTGCACCGGTATAAGTTATTATTCCATCTTTATTAAAATGGACTACAATTTCAGACTGGAAAACAGGAACAGTCTTTATCATCTGCTGAAAACGTAAAGTTTCACCTGTATTTCCTTTTCTTACTGAGCTTAATTTGAGACCACTGAATTCCTGGATTCCCAAATCTTTTGAATTTTCTTTGATCCATTTTTGGGCTGAAGTTTCAAAAGATGATGTCTGGGCGTTCAATGCTGAAAAACATAGTATACCGCAAAGCGCCAACGAAGTAATTTTTTGTTTCATTTATTTATATTGATTTAGGGTGTATTAATTGCTAATATAAACAAAATTACTTTAACTCTTTGTCAATAAATCTGTATTTAGTGAGAAAAATTACATTTTAATAAAAAACTCTGCCCGGGAGCAGAGTTTCATTTATACTATTTCACTGGTTAATTCCCTTGAAAGCAGTTTTTCGTGCATGGGTTTCAGAACATCAATAGATCCTGTTTTCACCGTACATTTTCCTTTGTAGTGCACCAGAATAGTACATTGTTCTGCCTGTTCCAGTGTATGTTTGCAGATCTCCATCAGACAGTCGATCACATAATCAAAAGTGTGAACGTCATCATTGTGAAGAACCAGCTTATATACTTCATCCGTATCGTCCAGAACCAGTACTTCTTCTTCGTACTTACGTTTTGGATCCTCGTAGTCTCTTATATTATTGTAAAAAGTCATCTGTATTGCTCTTTAAACTTCTCCTATTTTATCTGCAAGATCACTCAGTACATTCGGGCCTTCATATACCAATTCTACGAGCTCTACACTTTTATTATTCATTTTCAGAATCTTAAAATGGTAATTCTCGAGATCGAATTCCTGGTTTTCTTCCGGAATATCTTCCAGCTCGTGCAGAATAAATCCTGCCAATGAATTGTACTCACTCTCCTCAGAAAGAGGCAGTTTTTTAGGGAGATGCTCATTGATCTCATCCAACGGCTGCGTAGCCTGAACCCAATAGATATTGTCTCCAATTTTATCCACCAGCTTATCTTCATCATCCTCTTCATCCTGAATTTCGCCTACCAGCTCTTCCAGAATATCTTCCAGGGTAATGATTCCTTCCGTTCCACCAAACTCATCAATAACGATAGCAAGGTGCTGCTTTTTCTGCTGGAATATCTTCAGAAGATCAGAAATTTTCTTACTTCCTACCACAAAGAATGCATCACGCATCAGGTCTTTAAGATCATCGTGATTCAGATCTCCTTTTCTTTTAACAAATTCGCGGATAATTTCTTTCGTGTATAAAACCCCGATCACATTATCTATGGAATTAAGATACACCGGAATACGGGAATACCCGCTGTCCATGATTTTGTTGATAATTTCGTTAATATCTTCCTCAAAATCAATGGAAGTAATATTTTGTCTGGGTACCATAATCTGCTTGGCAGAATGATCCGTAAAATCAAAGGCATTTTTGATGATCTCGTAATTCTCTTCTTCAATCTCACCGCTGTCCGCGCTTTGTTTTACCAAAAGCTGAAGCTCCTCAGTAGAGTGAATTTCCTGCTCTGAAGCCGGATGAATTTTAATTAATCTTAAAAATCCGTTTGACATTAAATTCATCAACCAGATAAACGGCTTGAAGATGGTATAAAAAACTCTTAGCGGTACCGCCGTTGCCATTGTGGTTGCTTCCGATTTTCTGATAGCTATAGATTTTGGAATAAGTTCTCCAAATACAATATGCATTACGGTAATCAATACAAAGCTTGTCACCACGGAAATGGTGGTAACGGTTGCCTGAGTAAGATCAACATTTAAAGAGTGGAAGATACTTTCTACCACATGATGTAAAGCGCTTTCACCTACCCAACCCAGCGCAAGAGACGCCAATGTGATACCAAGCTGAGTTGCAGAAAGATACTCATCAAGATGTTTGATAATATGCTCTGCCTGCTTCGCCATAGAGTTACCTTCGGCTGCTTTTAACTGGATTTGTGAATAACGAACTTTAACAATTGAAAATTCTGCGGCTACGAAAAAGCCATTTAGTAAAACAAGAAATAAGGCTAGCAAAAGCCTGACTATGTCCGAGTCCATTTAGAAATTATATAATTTTAAGTACAAAGATAGATAAAATAAAAATAACCTGTATTGGAGATAAAATATTTTGGAAATGGAATTTTTATAAAATGAAGAATAGAAGCGGAAAAACGGAGTCATCCAGAGTATTAAAAAACCATTTAAAATCTTTTTTGAATACGGAATACATATTTGGAAAGATACGAGGCTTTACTCACCAAAGAGCAAGAAAAGACTGATTCATTCTTCGGTAAAAACATTTAAAACACAAAAAAATCAATAGTGAATTGTCAATCTGCTATGCTGTCAATGGGATTCACAATTTTCATCTTCACTCACCCCAACTTTAATCCCATAAAAAAAGCACCGACAGTGTCGATGCTTAGTATGATATTAAAATAATTCTTTATGAATTTTTCAAAGCTTCTGCCCCGGAAACGATCTCTAAGATTTCGTTTGTAATGGCAGCCTGTCTTGCTTTGTTGTAGAAGATCACAAGATCATTTTTCAACGCCTGAGCGTTGTCTGTAGCTTTATGCATTGCAGTCATTCTCGCTCCGTGTTCAGAGGCTACTGAATCTAAGATTGCTTTGAAAACCTGAGTTTTGATAGATTTTGGAATCAAATTATCTAAAATCTCTGCTCTGTTAGGTTCAAAAATATAATCTGTTTCAACCTGAGGTTCTGTAGTTTCAGGCATTGAAATCGGAAGAAGCTGCTCTGTAGTTACTTCCTGAGTAGCTGCATTGACAAATTTATTATAGATTAAATAAACTTCGTCAAATTTACCTTCTTTGAAACTTGTCATTACTCCTTCGCTCACGTGAGCTACCGTATCGAAGTTCAGATTATCAAAAACAGCGCTTTCATTAGAATACACTGTACGTGTTTTTCTTACTGCATCATACGCTTTTTTACCAATTGAAAGAACTTCCACTTCGTATTGTGAATTATTCTGAAACTGGGCATTAAGCTCTTTTACGATGGAAGAGTTGAAAGCTCCTGCAAGACCTCTGTTTGAAGTAACAGCAATGAAAAGTACTCTTTTCACTTCTCTTTTTTGAGCATAAACAGAAATCTGATCAGGATCAGAGCTGGAATTTACATTCTGGATAAGCTCCTGTAATTTTTCAGAATAAGGTCTTAACATTACGATTGCATCCTGTGCTTTTTTAAGTTTCGCTGCCGAAACCATTTTCATAGCACGTGTAATCTGCATCGTAGATGAAATGGACGCAATTCTACCTCGTATTTCTTTTAAGTTTGCCATTAATTTGGGTTCAAAGTTTATGGTCTAAAGTTTAAGGTTTAAAACAGTTGGTTTCAAACCTTAAACATTGAAGATTTTAGTTATATTTAGAAGCTAGATCGTTAGCTGCCTGCTTAAGAACGTTTGTAATATCGTTGTCGATTTTACCAGCTTTAATAGCCGCCATAGTATCAGGATGCTTAGATCTCAAGAACTCGATATATTCAATCTGGAATTCTTTTACTTTTCTGATAGGTACGTTTCTTAGAAGGTTTTCAGTTCCCGCATAGATCATAGCTACCTGGCTGTCCACTGGAAGCGGAGAGTTTACCGGCTGCTTAAGGATCTCTACGTTTCTTTCCCCTTTAGAGATTACTGCTAAAGTAGAAGCATCAAGGTCAGAACCGAATTTAGCGAACGCTTCAAGTTCTTTATACTGAGCCTGGTCTAATTTAAGAGTACCAGACACTTTTTTCATTGATTTGATCTGAGCGTTACCTCCTACTCTGGATACAGAGATACCTACGTTGATCGCAGGACGAACCCCTGAGTTGAAGAGATCAGACTCCAGGAAGATCTGTCCGTCTGTAATAGAGATTACGTTGGTTGGAATATACGCAGAAACGTCACCAGCCTGAGTTTCGATAATTGGAAGTGCAGTTAATGATCCACCCCCTTTTACGATTGGTTTTAGAGACTCAGGTAAGTCGTTCATCTGGCTAGCAATTTGGTCATCAGCGATTACTTTTGCAGCTCTTTCCAATAGTCTTGAGTGAAGATAGAAAACATCTCCAGGATAAGCTTCACGGCCCGGTGGTCTTCTCAATAGTAGAGAAAGCTCACGGTAAGCTACCGCTTGTTTAGATAAATCATCATAAACGATCAAAGCAGGTCTACCAGTGTCTCTGAAGAACTCTCCGATAGATGCTCCAGCCATTGCAGAATATACCTGCATTGGAACCGGGTCTGATGCGTTAGCAGCAACAATTACAGTATATGCCAAAGCTCCTTTATCAGAAAGAGTTTTAACGATTTGTGCTACAGTAGAAGCTTTCTGACCGATAGCAACATATATACAATATACAGGCTTACCTGCATCAAAGAATTCTTTTTGGTTGATGATGGTATCAATAGCAACAGTAGTTTTACCTGTCTGTCTGTCACCAATGATAAGCTCTCTCTGTCCTCTTCCTACAGGGATCATAGAGTCGATGGCAACGATACCTGTCTGTAAAGGTTCAGTTACCGGCTGTCTGAAGATAACTCCAGGAGCCTTTCTTTCCAATGGCATTTCGTATAAATCCCCAGTAATAGGACCTTTACCATCGATAGGGTTACCAAGAGTATCTACAACTCTTCCTAACATACCTTCTCCTACTTTAATAGAAGAGATTCTGTTTGTTCTTCTTACTGTATCTCCTTCTTTTACTAATTTACTTTCCCCAAGTAGAGCAACACCTACGTTGTCTTCTTCAAGGTTAAGTACAATACCTTCTACATCACTAGAAAATTTCACCAACTCTCCGTATTGTACGTTTTCTAACCCGTATACACGAGCAATACCATCACCGATGGTTAAAACTGTACCTACTTCCTCAACGTTGGATTGAGTGTCGAAGTTGGCCAATTGTTGTTTTAAGATCGCAGATACTTCTGCCGGATTTATTTCTGCCATTGTATGGTTGTTTTTCTTAATTTAACTGAAAATCTTTTTTAACTTGATTAAGCTTGGTCTTTACAGATGCGTCTACCTGCTGATCTCCTACTCTTAGAATATAACCTCCTAAGATTTCAGGTTTTACCTGCACATTCAGATCAAAATTTGAATCTGCATTCACCAGATTGGTAGATCTTAAAATCTGATCAAGGTTTTCTTTAGAAAGCTGAGTTGCCGTAGTAAGAGTAATTCTCTGTACTCCGTTGATATCCTCTACTTTATTGATGAATTCCTGAGCGATATTCTTCAACTGGTTTTCACGTCCGTGCTTGATCACTAATCTGATCAAGTTCTGTGAAGAAACTGAGAAATTTTTGAAGATCTGGTCTGCTACCTCTATTTTCTTTTTTGCATCAATATAAGGTGTAAGAAAGAACTTGTTCAAATCCGCAGATTGAGACATGATCTTCACTACATCTTTCATTTCAGAAAATACAGCAGCTGTCTGACCGGATTCATTGGTGAAATCAATCAGTCCCTGTGCGTATCTTTTAGCTACTTTAGATGTAAGCATTCTTAGTTAAGGTTAGATTTGTTTAAATAATTTTGAACTAATTCGTTTTGAGCTTCGTTGTTATCCAACTTTTGCTTTAGGATAGATTCAGCGATGTTTACAGATAAAGCACCGATTTGAGTTTTGATGTCTGCCATAGCAGCATTTTTCTCAGTTTGGATAGTTTGCTTAGCCGCTTCAATAATTTTGTCTCCTTCATTTTTAGCAGCATCTTTAGCCTCACCTACGATTCTATCTTTAATTTCTCTGGCTTCTTTAAGGATAGCATCTCTTTCGATCTTAGCTTCACGAATAATTCTTTCGTTGTCCTCTTTTAAAGTCTCCATCTCTTTTCTTGCTAATTTAGCTTGATTAAGAGCATCAACAATAGAAGTTTCTCTGTCGTTGATCGATTTTAAAATAGGTTTCCAAGCAAATTTACCTAACAAAAATAACAATGCTAGAAAAATAACAGACTGGATAATAAATAATCCTGATGAAAACTGGTGAATTAATTCCATTATATAAATGTATAAATAATTATTACTTTTTTTCTTAAATAACCATTACCTGTAACCAACCGTTACGGGTAATGGTTTGATTTTAATTAGTTTACTGCGAATAGAGCAGCAAACGCAACACCTTCAACAAGTGCAGCAGCGATAAGCATAGCTGTTTGGATTTTTCCAGATTGCTCAGGTTGTCTAGCGATAGCTTCAAGAGCAGCAGCTCCGATTTTACCAAGACCGATACCTACACCTAGTACTACGATACCAGCACCTACAATTTTAGGGATTTCCATAATATATAATTTTAAAAAATTTGTTTTACTTTAATTTATAATCCAATTAGTGAGCTGCATGATGTTCATGCTCGTGCTCCTGTACTGCCATTCCGATGAACAAAGCTGATAACATGGTAAAGATATAAGCCTGTAGGAATGCAACCAATACTTCCAATAAGTAGATTACTAATGTTAAGAACGGGAATGCAACACCAGCTGCGAAGTTCTTGAACACATAGATCAATCCGATCAAACTCATTACTACGATGTGTCCTGCAGTCATGTTTGCAAAAAGACGGATCATCAAGGCGAAAGGCTTAGTGATAGTTCCTAACAATTCGATTGGCAACATGATTAGTTTCATTGGAACAGGTACTCCCGGCATCCAGAAGATGTGTTTCCAGTAATCTTTATTAGCAGAGAAAGTCGTGATTAAATAAGTAAGGATTGCAAGGAAGAATGTCATGGTAATATTACCTGTAACATTAATTCCGAAAGGCATTAAACCTAATACGTTAAGGAATAAGATAAAGAAGAATACGGTTAATAAATACCCCATAAATCTTTTGTACTTATGTCCGATGTTTGGAATAGCCACTTCGTCTCTTACGAAAATGATTAATGGCTCTAAGAATCTTGCAGCTCCTGTAGGAACAACAGACTTCTTATAAGATTTAGCCATTCCTCCAAACAGCACCAACATAAAGACAGATACTAACAATAAGATAAGAACACTCTTTGTAATAGAAAGATCCAAAGGCTTCTCATTCAAAGGATGACCGTCTTCTCCAAGTGTTAAAGTTCCTGCTGCATCAGTTTTATAGATTTTCTCGTGGTGCAATACGTAAAAAGAACCGTCTACTTCAGTAGGCTCACCGTGCATGAAACCTTCTTTACTGTTGCTCATAAAAGCGTGGATTCCGTTGTCGTAAAAAATAATCGGAAGAGGAAAACCTATGTGGTGACCATCTTTATCCACCATCAATGTAAAGTCGTGTGCATCCAACAAGTGATGATCGATGAACTCTTTGTTTTCTTTACTTGTTTTGTCTTTTTCTGAAAGCTCTTGTGTAGGAGCTGTTCCGGCAGCAGCCTCTCCGTGCTGTGCAGACACTACGTTTAATACAAAAATACTGTAGAATAAAACTGCGAATTTCTTAAACATTGATAGGTTTTTTTCGTTGTGCAAAAATATAATATTTTTTCTAGTTTCAATAAATAATTTTACTGTTTTTTGTCATGATTGATCAGCTTGATCGCATAGTACGTAAGTAGCGTGGTCAGGACAAAATACGGGATAATAAAATGAAATTTATAGCCTGGAATCACTTCAAAGTTCAATTTCTTCCTGATTAAGTACATTAAACCGAATTTTAAAAGGATTAAACCAATGACAGACAACCCCAAAAATTCGGGCACTACTCTATTAATTAAAACAATCATGGTGATCATCAACATGAACATTACACTTAAAAAAAGATAGAATTTAACAATAATAATCTCATCCAGGTGAAAAACAAATTTCCAAAGAGAAAAATGAATCAGAAATGTTAAAAAGAATAATACCGTAACCAGGATATTAGGATTTAATTTCATTATAAACTTGTTTTCAACCGCTGTACATAACAGGGTTTATTTTAACTGATCGCAAAAATAGACTTTTTCTATCGTATTTTAGTACGATTTGATTTTTATCATTTTTTCTCTATATATAATATTACGTGTCCGAACACTTTAGATATGCCAAAAATTCCTTATTTTTGCAAACCTATAATTTACAATAAATATGTTTAATAGTTTACAGGATAAATTAGACAAGGCTCTACATAATATTTCCGGACGCGGAAAAATCACAGAGATCAACGTTGCGGAAACCGTAAAGGAAATCCGTAGAGCGTTGGTAGATGCCGATGTTAACTATAAAGTTGCAAAAGATCTTACCAAAAGAGTTCAGGATAAAGCTTTAGGACAAAACGTTCTTACTTCCCTTACACCGGGACAGCTGATGACGAAAATTGTTCATGACGAATTAGTGGATCTGATGGGAGGTTCTCAGGAGGGAATCAATCTTTCAGGGAAGCCTTCTGTAATTCTTATTGCAGGTCTTCAGGGTTCCGGTAAGACTACTTTCTCCGGAAAACTGGCCAACTACTTAAAAACAAAAAGAACCAAGAAGCCTTTATTAGTTGCGTGTGATGTTTACCGTCCGGCTGCTATTGACCAGCTTAAAGTATTAGGCGGTCAGATCGGGGTTCCGGTATTTACAGAGGAAGGTTCTACCAATCCTTCTACCATTGCTGAAAACGCCATCAATTTTGCCAAAGCTAACGGTCATGATGTAGTGATTGTGGATACCGCAGGACGTCTGGCTATTGATGAGCAGATGATGAACGAGATCAAATCCGTACATTATTTCATCAAGCCTCAGGAAACTTTATTCGTAGTAGATTCCATGACGGGTCAGGATGCTGTAAATACGGCAAAAGCATTCAACGATGCTTTGAACTTTGACGGTGTTGTTCTTACCAAATTGGATGGAGATACCAGAGGGGGTGCTGCATTAACGATTCGTTCCGTAGTAGAAAAACCGATTAAATTCATTTCTACAGGAGAGAAAATGGAAGCTTTAGATCTTTTCTACCCGGAAAGAATGGCAGACAGAATCTTAGGAATGGGAGACGTTGTTTCCTTAGTAGAAAGAGCTCAGGAGCAGTTTGATGAAGAAGAAGCTAAAAAACTTCACAAAAAAATCGCTAAAAACGAATTTGGTTTTGATGATTTCTTAAAGCAGATTAACCAGATCAAGAAGATGGGTAATATGAAAGACCTTATGGGAATGATTCCAGGGGTTGGAAAAGCCATCAAAGACGTTGAAATCAGCGATGATGCTTTCAAACATATCGAAGCGATTATCTACTCTATGACACCGGATGAAAGAAGAAGACCTTCTATTATCAATACTCAGAGAAAACAGAGAATTGCAAAAGGAGCCGGAAGAAAAATTGAAGATGTAAACCAACTGATGAAGCAGTTCGAGCAGATGGGTAAAATGATGAAGATGATGCAGGGGCCTCAGGGAAAACAGATGATGCAGATGATGAGCAAAATGCCAAACATGCCTGGAATGGGCGGAATGATGGGGAAATAATCCTGTTTACAGCAACAAAATATAAAAAAACTCTCAGGGATTCTGAGAGTTTTTTTGTTTGTATTAGAATCTGAATTTGCATTCAGTTCTACCCGGAATAAATTCATTTTTCAGCTACCTGAAAGCAATATTTTTGCCTTTCCTATTCAACTCTCTATAAATTATTGAGCTCGGTTTCAATCAGGATTTTGGATTTAATCTCCCTTCTATACGCTCAATTCCATACTCCTATCTTTATCATATAGTGCCAAAAAAAGCCCTAAAATAAATCTTAGGGCTTCTATTTTATAAATGCTTTGTTAATTACTTAGCAAAAACATACTTAACTCCGAAAGTTACAGAAGATAAATTCAATCCGAACTTGTAGTTGTTTACGCTTTTAGCACCATCAACATCAAATTTAGAAGTGTTGTATCCGAATTCACCGATAGTAGCTTCAATGCTCCAGTTTTTGTTTAAGAAATAATCTAAACCTGGCTTGATGTTTACACCAATTGAAGTGTAGTTAGATTTAGTAGATGTAGAAGAAGTTGATGTAGTACTTCCTAAAGTAGTAGTAGAAACATCTTCATTCTTAACGTTACCAAATTCCATAGGAACTTCTAACTGACCGAAGATATACAATTTCTCAGCAATAGTCCAGTATTTTCTTACGAAAGGAGCTACAACGAATGCAGATTCAGTATCTTTAGATTCAGCAACAATTCTTCCACCAGGAACAAGTGTAGTTCCAGTTTCAGTAGTTTTGTCATTCTTGTAACCAACACCTAAACCAACAGCTAAGTTTGTACCTACGAAGTAACCTGCAGTAGGGATTACTTTGAAGCTTTCTACTTTCTTGTCAGTATTGTTGTTCTCTTCCTGAGAATAACCTACCTGTCCTGAAATATATGCAGTTCCTTTTGCAATCTGAGCATTAGATAAACCGAAAAGTGCAACAGCACCCGCTAATAATAATTTTTTCATTTTAAAAAATTTTAATACTTTCTGAGGGCAAATTTACAGTGACCCCCGCGAATATTAAAATTTGTTAATGTGATTAATATCATTGATGAATATTGGCTTTTTCCAGGAATAAAACGTATTCATAATAAGACTTTGTTTTTTTCACAATATTATGAATAAAAAAATCACAATTTTACAATAAGAACTCCATATGTTTATTTTTTTTGATTTATACATTTTGTTTAAATCAGCTTATTTTTACAATTACGAGAAGCTTTTTCCTCATAAAACACTCATGTTTAAGGTATTATATCTTAAAAATTAAACATTTGCTTATAAATTAAAATAAATTCTGTCAGGGAACTGCTGCAATTCTCTTAATCACTGATGAAATCATCAGTTTTTTAACATATTCATTGGTATTGTATAAAAAAACTCCGGCCTTCGGCCGGAGTTTTTCGTTCTTATGGTTAAGGAATCTTCTTATTTCAGGAAGAAATTATACCCGATATTGATTGCTCCCACGTTCCAGCTAGCGGTATACCATCCGTAATCACGTCTGTTGCTGATCGTCTGATACCCTAAATACAACTCCCCTGATTTCATCTGATATCCGAATTTAGGCTGCGCGTAGAAACCTCCGTCTACACCATCTTTTACAGAAATTCCGTATCCAAGATCCAAACCTACAAAGATAGGCGCACCGGAGAATTTATATTTTCCGGAAACCGCTACAGGAATAAATCCGAAATCATCAAAATTATCTTTTCCGAAGAAATGAGAATATCCGGTTGTAACCCCAAGGTCAAGTCCTTTTGTAATATTCCACATATAAGCTGCGTCTACTCCTAATGTAAATGAAGAAGCATCGCTTGCATCACCCACCGGAATACCGATATGTCCTCCCAGCTTAAAACCTTCCTGCGCCTGTGCTGCACCTCCTAAAAGCGCAAAAGCACCTAATAAAAATAGTTTTTTCATTTTTTAAATAGTTTTGATTGATACCACAAAATTACTAATAATTTTCATCATTAACATAAAATTAACAACTACTATAAATAGGAACAATAAAAAAGCGGAACAAAATTCTGTTCCGCTTAATGATATTTTTTTAATAAGGTTTTGAAAATTAGTTCCCTCCGAATTTGAAACCTACCCCAACCTGAAGAAAACTGTTGGTTGTTTTCTCTCCATTCATAGGATCTTTAGCTAAATTGGATATTCCCATATTATATCTGGCATCAAAGAACAATCCGTTTTCCAAAGCATATTCCGCGCCCAAGAAAGGAGCAATATTAAAGGTATTCGTCTGATCTTTAATATCTGTTTCGTCATTACCGCTAAGTTCTAATCCTGGGATAATTCCTCCTAAGCCCAAATCGGTTACCGTTTTAGATTTTGCCGTAAGAATATACCCGAAACTGGCACCTGCAGAAACCGATAAACCTTCAGTAATAAAATATTTAGCAGAAACAGGGACCAGTATGGTTCCAAAAGTCATTTTATTTTGAATTTTGAAATAATTATCATCCTCATCTTCAACACCTTCTGATATTTTACCTCCCAATTGAGAATATAAGACTTCTCCCTGCAAACCGAATTTATCACTGATCTTATATTCAACCATACCTCCTGCGTAAAAAGTATGTGATGGATCCGTACTTTCTGATCCTCCATTATCCTTAAATTTTAGAGTAGATAAAGAATAACCTGCTTTAGGCCCGAATCTCAATTCCTGCGCGCTCAGATTGGCGCTAACTACAGCCACTGCTGCAATCAGTAAAAGTTTTTTCATGATTTTATATTAGTATTCGGCTGCAAAACTAATTATTTTTTCCAAAACACCAAATAATGGTGAAAATATTAATTCAATACAGCTACTAAGAATATAAAATCATGAAAAATTTATTTTAATATGAAAATACACAATTAGTCTTTCAGCCTTTTATCTTCTTCGTTATAAGCCAAAATAATCTTTTTAACGACCGGATGTCTTACCACATCCTCTTCAGTAAGGTGTACAAAGCCGATTTCTTTAACATCTTTCAAAATTCTCATCGCTTCTTTCAGCCCCGACTGTTGTTTCGGAGGCAAGTCAATCTGGGTTGGATCCCCGGTAATAATGAACTTTGCATTCATTCCCATCCTGGTAAGGAACATTTTCATCTGGGCATGTGTTGTATTCTGAGCTTCATCAAGAATCACAAAAGCATCATCCAGTGTACGTCCTCTCATAAAAGCCAATGGAGCTACTTCAATTACTTTTTTCTCCATAAAACCTTCCAGCTTTTCATGAGGAATCATATCCCTCAATGCATCATAAAGGGGCTGTAAATAAGGATCCAGCTTTTCTTTAAGATCTCCCGGAAGAAATCCGAGACTCTCTCCCGCTTCCACCGCAGGTCTTGTAAGAACAATTCGCTTCACTTCCTTATCTCTCAGAGCTCTTGCTGCCAAAGCCACACTGGTATATGTTTTCCCCGTTCCTGCCGGACCAATAGCAAAAACCATGTCTTTTTTCTCGGTTTCTTTTACCAGTTTTTTAAGGTTGGTTGTTTTCGCTTTGATAATCTTACCATTGACCCCTTTTACAATAATATCCTGATCAAAAATCAATTGTTTTTCGTTCTCATCCTTGATATTCAGAACATTTTCAACGTCTTTCAGAGCGATAGAATTATTTTCAGAGATGAATTTTACAATATCATCCAGTTTTAGTTTAAGTATATCTAAAGCTTCCTGATTACCCATTGCGAAGATAAAATGATCTCTTCCGGTAATTTTCAAAGTGGGAAAGCTTGATTTTAACAAATTGAAATATTGGTTATTAACGCCATAGAAGGTCTTTACATCGATATCTTCCAAATCATATGTTAATTCGAACATGCAGTATTTTATTTTTATTAGATTTTAAAATTAAAGCTTTTTTTCAAATTTATATCAATTCTTTCCTACAATCTTTCGGGCTTTCTTTTTATTTTAAATAACTTTGCAGTAAACACTATTTATTCTACGAACAATCCATGTCAATTATTACCCTTACTTCGGATTTCGGAAATTTAGATTACAGAGTTGCCGCTGTGAAAGGCAAAATTCTGTCTCTAAACTCCAAGGTTAATATTATTGATATAACCCACGATATCCAGGCATTCAACCTTATACAAACGTCGTATATTGTACGAAATGCCTATAAATATTTTCCTAAAGGCACCATTCATATACTTTCTGTAGACAGTTTTTACAACAAATCAAGGAAAAATATACTGTATAAAGCAGACGGTTCTTATTTTCTAGCGGCAGATAACGGGCTTTTAAGTCTCATCTTTTTCGACATTAAACCGGAAGCCATCTACGAAATCACATTAAACAGCCGTTTTGATGATGTTGTGAATTTCACTTCCACGGATGTTTTTGTTCCCGCAGCCGTTCATTTAGCTAATGGCGGGCTACCTGAAGTGATCGGGCGAAAAATAGATTCGGCCAAAGAACTTTTCTTCCCAAAACCTGTCTTCAATGAATCTGAAAAAATGATTATTGGGGAGGTTACCTATATTGATAATTTCGGAAATATAATCTCAAATATCAGCAGAGACTTTTTTGAAAGCAATGGCAAAGGAAGTGAAGGTTTTATTATAAAATTCAGAAATTTAACACTTTCCCGGGTGTATTCCAGCCATACAGAAGTAGTTTCTGACTGGGAACGGGAAACAGAATTCCACGGGCAGTCGGCTGCCATTTTCAATGACAGTCAGCTTTTGGAGCTTACCATCTATAAAGGAAGCAAAAAAAACGGAGCTAAAAGCCTGTTTGGACTCAATGTAGGCGAAAATATTTATGTTGAATTTGTCTAAGATTATATATTTCATAAAAAAACCGATTTTTTTTATATATTTGTCAAAATCTAAAAATTAAAAATGGCAGAATACAAATTATTGCTTCCTTCCATGGGAGAAGGTGTTATGGAAGCGACGGTTATCACTTGGTTATTCAACGAAGGCGATAATGTAAAAGAGGATGATTCCGTAGTTGAAATTGCAACAGATAAGGTAGATTCAGACGTTCCGACACCAGTTTCGGGGAAAATTGTTAAAATTTTAAAACAGAAGGACGAGGTTGCAAAAGTGGGTGAAGCCATTGCTATTTTAGAAATTGAAGGAGAAGGCGGAAATACAGCTTCAGAAGAATTACAGACAGAAACTCCTGCTGCTCCGGATACAGAGACTTTAAAAACAATTGAAGGGCCTTTACAGAATTCTGCTTCCAATGTAGAGTTTTCGGGAGACCTTTATCTTTCACCACTGGTAAAATCTATTGCACAGCAGGAAAACATTTCTGAATCTGAGCTTAAATCTATTAAAGGAAGTGGTTTAGAAGGAAGAATTACAAAAGAAGACATATTAGCTTACGTTTCCAACAGAGGAAATCAGCCTGTTCAGCAAACTGCTCCGGTACAACAGGAGGTTGCTGCTGCGCCAAAAGCTCCGGCATCCGCTCCGGTTTCTACGGTTCCTGTAGCAGTAGGTGACGAAATCATTCCAATGGACAGAATGAGAAAGATCATCGCTGAAAACATGGTAAAAGCCAAGCAGATTGCCCCACACGTGACTTCTTTCATCGAAACAGATGTGACCAACGTTGTAAAATGGAGAAACAAGCATAAAGATATTTTCGAAAAACGTGAAGGTGAAAAACTGACTTTCATGCCTATTTTCGTAAAAGCTGTAGTGAAAGCTATTCAGGATTTCCCAATGATCAATGTATCTATTAATGGTGAAAACATCATTAAAAAGAAAAACATCAATATCGGTATGGCCACTGCTCTACCGGACGGAAACCTTATCGTGCCTGTTATTAAAAATGCTGACCAGCTATCCCTTTCAGGTCTTGCAAAAGCGATTAATGATCTGGCATACAGAGCAAGAAATAAGAAACTGAGACCTGAAGATACTCAGGGAGCAACGTATACTATTTCTAATGTAGGAAGTTTCGGTAACCTGATGGGTACTCCTATTATTCCTCAGCCTCAGGTAGCTATTCTTGCAATTGGAGCTATCGTTAAAAAACCGGCAGTTCTTGAGACCAAAGACGGCGATGTGATTGCTATCCGTCAGCTGATGTTTATGTCTCACTCTTACGACCACAGAGTAGTAGACGGATCTTTAGGTGGAATGATGCTGAAACATGTTCATGACTATCTTCAGAACTGGGATCTGAATACAGAAATATAAAAAATGAAAAAGCTTCCTCCGGGAAGCTTTTTTTATGATCATGTTTGTGGTCTTTCTTAATATAATTGATAATCTCTCTTCTTCATATTCCTTGATATGTGACATCAGAATAGAGCTTTCTGTAAAATATTAAATAATTTGTTTTTTATCGCAAAGCTTGAATATTGTTACTTGATAGTTTAGGGATGCAAAGAGGAGAATCAATCGTTGATTAATTCGATGAAGCGAATGAATACAATAAAAGCCTTTACTCTCCTTTCAGACTGCCAATCACCTTTTCTCTATGTATTTCACCCCAATTGATCAGCTCCGTAATCAGAGGCTTTAACGATTTTCCATGATCTGTAAGTTCATACTCAGCCTGAGCTGAATATTTTGACGTTCTCCTGACCAACAAATTGGTTTCTAATTTTTTAAGTTCAATAGAAAGCATTCTGTCCGTGATCTGACCGATCAATACGGAGATTTCCCTGAATCTTTTAGGCTCATCCAGCAGAACAGCAATAATCTTCATCCTCCATTTTCCGTTCACCGCTTCCAAAGCATCCCCAATGGACAATAATACTTTCGAAGAATGCAGCGGACATTCAGTATTTCCTGGTTCTTTTTCTTTCATAAACCTATCTTTTAAGTTTCGCAATTGAAATGTACAGTAAAAATAAGAAACTTAATCGACTGGGAAAAGTTAATGAGTAAAGAAGACCGGAGCTGGAAAGAGAAAGCTAACTATGCGAAAGAAACAAATGAAATCCTTTTTATTCTATTAGACTACTTCGAATTAAAAAATCAATAGTAACTTCCATCCTCCCTCTCCCATCTTCCTAGTTAAATTGGTTTGAATGAACAAATTCATTGAATTTCTTTGGGTTTCTTCCAAGCACTTTTTGAATACCGTCTCCTGTATTCTCGTTTCTTCCATCCAGAATTTCATCAAATGCCACTGCCATATGATCTGCCACAAATGCAGGTAAGCCTACTTTTTTCAATAAATTCTGATAGTCATTTTTACCAAGATAACGATATTGAATATTTCGGTTAAGCTTATGACCTATCATCCTGACAGCTTCTTCAAAAGTGAATAATTCACTTCCTGTTATTTCATAAATACCCCCATTGTGCTTTTCATGAATCAGGCATTCCACAACAACATCCGAAAGATCATCCAGATCCACAAACGGCTCTTTTACAGACCCGGCCATAAAAACAACCTCTCCGGACTGTATCCCGTGAAGAAAATGTCCTTCACTGAAATTCTGGTTAAACCATGCAGAACGCACAATAGCCCATTTCAATGGCGAACCGATCAAAATATCTTCACATTTCCTCACCGATTCCTGCCCTCTTCCGGAAAGCAAAACTGCTTTTGAAACAGAATTCTTTACCAGACTGTTGACCAGTTCACGAATCTGCTCATCAGCTCCCGGTGTAGAAGTATCAGGATGTACAATGTATACTTTCTGAATATCCTGTAAAGCCTCATCATAGGTTTCAGCATCATTCCAGTCGAAAAAACGGGCATCCTCACCGGCTTCTTCCTGAACACGGGTTGTAGAAAATACTTTATACCCAAGCGCTTTTAATTTCTGAACAACTCGTCGTCCGTTTTTACCACCACCGCCAATTACCAGGATATTTACGTTATCTTTTTTCATGTTTTTAAATTTATCATACAAATCTATGAATGGCTGTAATGGATTAATGTTTAACTATCATGGAGTATAGCTATTTTCTTTTCCTTTCTTTAATCTGTTTTCACGAACAGACTGTTTTTTTAAAGCAGATATTTTTAATTACCATCTAATTTTACTATTTTTCGATTTGATAAAATGTCTTACTACACCAATGCTGAAATTTCTCTCCCTCCTTCGAAAAGGCCTCAAAAAGTCTTTTGACAACATCCGGAATGAACAGCTGAAGAACAATCTTCTTCAGGCCATTCCTTTCTGGATTGGTTCTGTAATCACAGGATTTTTTGCAGTGATGTACGCTAAAATATTTGCCTGGGGAGAAAACCTTCTTAATCTGATCATGAACTGGCATGACTGGATGATCTTCATTATTGCACCCATCGGATTTGTACTTTCCTGGTGGCTGGTGAAGGAGTTTGCCCCCAATGCCAAAGGCAGCGGTATCCCACAGGTAATGGCCGCCGTAGAACTGGCCAATCCAAAAGAACATACCAAGATCAGAAGCCTTTTAAGCCTTAAAATTATTGTTTTCAAAATTATTTCCTCCGTAGTCCTTGTTATTGGCGGTGGCGCCGTAGGCCGTGAAGGACCTACCATACAAATTGCCGGTTCAGTATTCAGAAAGGTGAATGAATATCTTCCGCAATGGTGGCCCAAGATTTCAAAGAAAAACATGATTATGACCGGTGCGGCGGCAGGGCTTGCAGCGGCTTTCAATACGCCTTTGGGAGGAATTGTGTTTGCTGTGGAGGAACTTTCCAAAACACATATCAACTATTTCAAAACCGCTTTGTTTACAGCGGTAATTATTGCCGGATTAACGGCTCAGACCTTAGCAGGATCTTATCTGTATTTAGGGTACCCTAAAACCAATGATGTATCTCTGATGGTGATGTTCCCCATCATTCTGGTAGCAGGTACAGCCGGAATTATGGCCAGCCAGCTTTCAGTAACCATGCTGAAAATGAACGAATGGAAAAAGAAAAACCTTAAAACAGACAAAGCCAATATTGCCTTTTTAGTGATCTGTGCCCTCTTCATCGCTTCTATAGCTTACTTTATCAACAGAGAAATTCTCGGTTCCGGAAAAGAAATTATGGAGCGCGTACTTTTTACCAAAGACAAGCATGAAGACTGGTATGTCCCTATTTTAAGAATGCTGGGGCCTGCCCTTTCCTTTACTTCAGGCGGTGCGGGCGGAATTTTCGCTCCTGCTCTTACAGCGGGTGCCAGTATAGGTTCCGTGATTTCTGGGGCTATTCATTTAACATCCAACGAAACCAATGTGGTTATACTTGCTGGTATGGTTGCTTTTCTTACCGGAATCACCAGAGCACCTTTTACTTCAGCCATTATTGTTCTGGAAATGACGGACAGACACTCCTTGATTTTTCATCTGATGCTCGCAGGAATGGTCTCTTCCATAGCCTCTATTCTCGTCAGCAGACATTCTTTATATGATGTGATTAAAGTCAATTTTCTGGCGGAAATCAGGGGGAAGGACTAGTTGCGAGGTTCGGGTTACGAGGTTCGGGGCGCGAGTTATTATGATGAAATTTTGAAGTTGAGAATATGGAGTTTGGTTACCCGTTGCTGTAAAAAGTCTCATCTCTAATATCTATGTCTTGTATCTAGAATCTTTGCCCTCATTGTCTCCCACTTGTCCCAATCATTAATCCCCACTCACAAATATTCATACAGATATTGCATATTTCAAATATATTCTCTAATTTTGCACCTCGAAATAATTAACAAATTCATTTAACATTATGAACAATTACGAAACTGTTTTCATTTTAACTCCCGTTCTATCTGAGTCACAGGTAGAGGAAGCAGTGAACAAGTATGTAGATCTTATCAAAGAAAAGAACTGCGAAATCGTTGCCAAAGAAAACTGGGGATTAAAAAAATTAGCTTACCCAATCCAATTGAAAAAGAATGGGTTCTATACTTTAATCGAATTTAAAGGCGAAGGTACTGTAGTTGCTGATTTAGAATTAGCATTCAAACGTGACGAAAGAGTAATCCGTTACCTGACTACAAAACTTGACAAGCACGCTGTTGAGTACGCTGTAACTAGAAGAGCTAAAGTAAAATCAGCTAAAGCTTAATTAATTAACCCTATTTTTTAAAAAAGACAAGACATGGCAATAGATGAAATGGCTAAACAAGCCTCAGCTGGAGGAGAATCAGAAGTAAAATTCTTAACTCCACTTGATATCAATACAAAATCTGAAAAGAAATATTGTAGATTCAAAAAATACGGAATTAAGCACGTTGATTACAAAGATGCTGATTTCTTATTACAATTCGTAAACGAGCAAGGTAAAATCTTACCAAGAAGATACACTGGAACTTCTTTAAAATACCAAAGAAAAGTTTCTGCTGCTATCAAAAGAGCAAGACACCTTTCTTTACTACCTTACGTAGCTGACTTATTGAAATAAGACAAAAAAAATAAATAAAGGAAGAGGGCAACCTCTTCTTTTGTTGCTGAATAAATAATTAATTCTAACTTGATTTTAGGTACATGATTTAAGATAACAGACATTGTCTAACTTCTAATTTCTAACATCTAAATTCTAAAAAAAGGACAACAACAATGGATATCATCCTAAAAAAAGACGTAGAAAACTTAGGACTTGAGTTTGATACAGTAAGCGTAAAGCCTGGTTATGCTAGAAACTTCTTAATCCCTCAAGGATTTGCACTTTTAGCTACCCCTAAAAACAAAGCTGCTTTAGAAGCTACTCTAGAAGCTAGAAAAGAAGAAGAAGCTAAATTAATCGCTGCTGCTAACGCGGTAGTTGAGCAATTGAAGAAAACTTCTATCACTATTCCTGCAAAAGTAGGTTCTGGTGATAAATTATTCGGATCTATCAACAATGCTGATTTAGCTGAAGCTTTAGGAAAAGCTGGTGTTTCTGTAGAGAAAAAATACATCAAAATTCCTGGTAACACGATCAAGAGAACTGGTAAATTCACAGCTCTTATCAGACTTCACAGAAACGTTGAATACAACTTCGAATTCGATATTGTATCTGACGCTCCGGTAGTAGCTGCTCCAGCTGCTAAAAAAGAGGAAGTAAAATCTGAATCTGAGGAAGCTTAATTAAGCTGAGAATTTTCTCACCATACAAAACCACTTCAATTTATTGAGGTGGTTTTTTTGTTTATTGTTGATCATTTCATAGGGCTTTTTGTACAGCCTACTATACTTCTATGGGATACAGGTGGCTTCGAGAGCCTCAGCCACCTGTTTTTAACGTACTTTTTTCATTATTAATGAAAACCTCACTATTGGTGGCTGAGGTACTCGAAGCCACCAATGTCGAAGGACTTTTTACAACAATATTAAGTGAAATTCACAATCGGTAGCTGAGATTCCCGGAGCCACCTGTGTTTTTTAAAGACTTTTTTTCATTATTAATGAAAACCTCACTATTGGTGGCTGAGGCACTCGAAGCCACCAATGTCGAAGGACTTTTTACAACAATATTAAGTGAAATTCACAATCGGTAGCTGAGATTCCCGGAGCCACCTGTTTTTAGCATACTTTTTTCATTAATAATGAAAACCTCACTATTGGTGGCTGAGGCTCTCGAAGCCACCAATAAATCAATTCCCGCCTTTCAGTTTCTGTTGATACTCCGTAGGCGGTATTCCGATTACTTTTTTAAAGATATTACTGAAGGAAGACAGGCTGTTGTAGCCTACCATCATGGCTATTTCATACATATTGTACTTTCCTTCCAACATTAACTCCAGAGAGCGGGTAATTCTCAAAGCCCTTAAAAAACGGACATAATTCATCCCTAAAATCTCTTTAAACTTTCTGGACAGGGTTCTGGTACTCATTCCAAATTCTTTTGCCGTAGATTCAATGGTAAGAGGCTTTTCCAGGTTGGCATGAATGTATTTTGCAATCTTCAGCAGGGTTTCATCTTTGGGAAACGGATGCTGAACAGGAAAAGCGAGTTTCTTATCTCTCTTTTCAGGAAGTATTCCTTTTAAGGCTTTGAGGAAATAATATTTAGCTCCATCATTTTTTGTGATTTTCCCATCCCAGTCTTTTGCATATAAAATCATTTCTCTCAGGAGATGACTTACCGAATAGATATTAATTTCATCAAAAAAGCCACTTTCATTTTCTTCTTTCTTGAAATAGAAATTATAAAGATCTACCTGCGGACTGGTAGAAAAAATATAATGGGGAGTTCCAGCGGGAATCCACATAAAACATCTTGCAGGCAGATACCAATGTTTCTGATCTGTAAAAACATGAACTATTCCGCCTTCAGCATAAACTAATTGGGCAGAACTATGATGATGGACATCCGTGGTTACATTCCCGGTAAGTACATTGTAGACATAAAATTCTGCATCTTCTTCCTCTACTGCTTCAAAATGACTGTCATTCATTGAATAAAGGTAAAAAGAAAATTCCACATTGGCGTAAATGAGCAAATCTTTTTCTGTTTTCACAAATCAGGTCCGATAATCTCTACCGTAACTTTGCAGCATCAAAATCATTTCAGCAAAAATCCTTTACTTAAATTATGAATATGATATTTAACGCATGCCGATATCAGGGCGTAGCGTTGTACTTACTGCTGACAGGCAGTCTTTTACACTCACAGATGATTGATTACCGGAATCTCAGCCTTCAGCAGGCCATTGAGACCGGTTTAAAAAACAACAAAAACATCCGGATAAGTCATTTGAAGAATGAAATGTCTGTCACCAGGGAAAAAGACCTTGCGATGGAAAAACTTCCGGATATTGAGTTTCATACCAGTTACAATCAGGTGACCAATCTTTTTCAGCATCAAAATGGCTTTTTCAATACCGCCACGAAGTATGATATCATCAACGGAATGTATGATTTTACGTTGTCTGCTTCTATTCCGGTTTATATGGGTGGAAAAATAAAAAATACCGAGAAAAAAACATCTATAGACACTGAAATCTCAGCTTTAAAAACCCATCAGGATGAAAGGCTGCTGAAAATGGAAATCATTACCGCTTTTCTTCAGATTCATCATTTAAAGGAGCAGCAGCATCTTATCAACGATAAAATCAAAGAAGATTCCGTCAATATCAAACAGGTAAAAGCTTTAAAAGCCAATGGAGTGGTTACCGTCAATGAAGTGCTCCGTACCTCTTTGCAGCTCTCCAACCATACCATGAGCTGGACGGAACTGAACAACGACATTCAAATCGCGGAACATAAGCTTAAAACAATCCTCTCACTACCGGAAACACAGGAAATGCATGCAGACACCCAAGATCTTCTCTCTGAAGGAGCCACCATTCCTTATATTGAAGAACTGACGGAAACTGCATTAAGCAGGAATGAATCCGTACAAATGGCACGGAAAAACCTTTCGCTTAAAGAATTGGATAAAAAAATTACAAAATCCAACTATTTACCCAAAATCACGGCAGGCGGAGAATATTTTATCAAGTATCCCAATATGATGTTCTTTCCTCCTGAACCTTACGCATACCGCTTAGGAATGCTTGGAGTCAACCTTACGTACCCTATTGAAAACCTGTATAAAAATAAATATAAAATGCAGGAAGCCAGAGAGAATATTGATCTGGCCAAGCTTCAGATCGAAGAAAATGATGAAACAGTGAGACATCTCGTGTATGAAGCCTATAAAAAGTTCGAAGAAACAGATCAGAAAGTTAAAATTGCAGAAGAAGCCATTGGGCAGGCAAAAGAAAACTATAGAATTGTAAAGACAAAATATGCCAATAAGCTCAGCCTGATCACCGAATTGATTGACGCTGACAATGCTTATCTGGAAGCTGAATCCAATCTTATTTCTGTAAAAATCAACCGACAACTCAAATATTACCAACTCCAGTATACGATTGGAAACCTATAAAAACTATGGCAAAGAAACAACTGACACAAAAGGAGAAAAGAATCAACAAAACCATTACACTTCTGGCCTGGATTCTCATTATCAGCGGAATTACAGGAATGGTAAGCTTCTACCTTTTCACAAGAAAAAATGTCACGACCAATGATGCTCAGATTGAACAGTATATCACTCCGGTTTCCAGTAAAGTTTCCGGATTCATTAAGACCATACAGTTTGAAGAAAATCAATTCGTTCACAAAGGAGATACTTTAATCGTCATAGACAACAGGGAGTTCATTAATCAGGTTAAAATGGCCGAAGCAGGTCTTCATGCCAATGCTGAAAATATTACGACCATCGAAAGCGGTGTGAATACCAAAGAAAGCGATTCCAAAATCATTGATGCCAAAATAGCTTCGGCAAAAATTGATATATGGAGAACCGAACAGGATTTTAAGAGGTATAAAAATTTAGTTTCAGAAGATGCCGCAACAGAGCAGCAGTTTGAAAACGTAAAAGCCTCTTATGATCAGGCCAAAGCGAACCTTTTAGCCCTTGAAGAACAGAAAAATGCTGTAAGAGCAGGCGCCAGTGAACAACAGACTAAAGTTGCTCCTGTAAAAAGCCAGATTCAGCAGAGTTCAGCCAACCTTAATAATGCCAGACTTTTTCTTTCCTATACCTTGATCACAGCTCCATACGATGGCTGGGTAGGCAAGAAAACCATCCAGGAAGGGCAGCTGATTAAAGAAGGTCAGGCTCTTGTACAGATTGTCAGTAAAGAAAAGTGGATTATCGCCAATTATAAAGAAACCCAGCTCGGACAAATAGATCCCAAGCAGGAAGTAACAATTACTGCAGACGCTTATCCAGATATTGAATTCAAAGGAAAAGTAGTTTCCGTATCGCCTGCATCAGGGTCCCAGTTTTCATTGGTAAAACCCGATAATGCCACAGGAAATTTTGTTAAAATCGAACAGAGATTCCCGATAAAAATTATCCTGAATAATAATCAAAACAACAAAAAACTACTTTCCGGGATGAATGTCCTGGTGAGTGCGAAGAAAATATAAATTGTTAGTGTGTGAATGTTGGAATAAGCAGAAAGGCGAAATGGAGAAATAGTTAAAAGGCAAAAATGCTAATTTGCTGATTTGCCTGCCAAAAACTTACATTTTTTTGCGCTTTTCTGCTTTTCCTCTATTATACCCTTTTGTCCTTTTACATTTTAGCCCTAAAAAACTCTCCTTCTCATGCAGCACAATACCGTATATCACAAATGGGTTCCCCAATGGCTTAAACTTCCGTTATTGGTACTTGCCCTGTTTCCTCACCTGATGCTGTTGTCGCTCCTTCATTCCAACAGTGCCTTCACTTCTTCTTTTATGGATGTAGATTCTGATGACATTCAGTATCTAATGATCCTGATGTACGGGACATTTGTAGTCACTCTTCTGGTATTACAGCGGTTTATGGCGTATTTCAGTGTGAAATATTACATTCTGCTGATGTCCTCCGTTTCTGTGATTATACTTTATGTTTTGTCGGTCACCAGCAATTATCAGGTCATTCTCGTCATCCGGTTTCTGGAAGGCATCTTTGGATTGTTTGAAGGGGCCATTTTCCTGCCTCTGATCATTGCCGAGCTAAAAACCAGACATGCTAAGGTAATTGCCTATCTTTTTATGTATACCATTATGCTGACCGGTGGAACCATAACCACTTCTTTGCTGAAATCCAGCATAGAAAATTATGATTTTCAGCACATGATTTTAATGATGGCCTATTTTCATATTTTTGTTCTGATCATCGGAATCACTCTTTTTAATACCAACCGGTTTTTTCCTAAAATGCCTTTGTATCAGCTTGACATTACGAGTTGGTTTCTGCTTTGGGCGTGCCTGCAGTCGGGAGGTTATGCCATTATCTACGGTAAAAGGCTGATGTGGCTGGAGTCCGATACCATTATCATCTGTGTCTTCCTGTTTTTATTGTCCGGAGGATTGTTTATGCTTAAACAGCGAAATTCCAAAAGACCCATTTTTCATTTTGAAGTTTTCAGTTCAAAAAATGTAATTGCCGGAATGATTCTCTTCTTCATTTTTTATCTGATCCGGTCGGGGTTGAATAATGTATACAGCATAATGGCCACAGTCTGGAAATGGCCCTGGGATTATATTGTGAATATCCAGTACTGGAATGTGGCAGGAACTTTATTAGGGGTAGTTTTATCCGGAATCTGTCTGATGCGGGGCGTTTCTTCAAGAATTGTTTTCTTTACTGCATTTTTGCTTCTGGCTGTAGATTGTGCATGGTTTACCTATACTTTTTATCCCGATACTACGCTATCAACCATTTGTCCGCCATTATTCCTGCAGGGAATTGCTCAGGGACTTCTTTTTACGCCGCTCGTTTTCTTTTTAATTTCCGGCATGCCGGAAGGATATGTGGCCAATGCTACCGCTTTAGGAACTACTACCCGTTTCTGGACCACCGCCATAGGCTATGCTTTGATGCAGAATTTAATGCTGTTTTTAACTTTAAAACACTCTGATACTCTCAGTTTCAATATGACAGACACCAATCCTGTTTTTTACAGCCAGTGGAGCCAGGTTTTCGGAAGCAATCTGTCTAAACTGCCTGTCAATGATTCCTTATCTATGACTGCCGGAGCGTTTAAAGCCAAAATAACGGCCCAATCTATTCTTCTTTCGAATATGGAGATTTTTACGGGACTTTTCTGGCTGGCTCTTATCACGGCTTTTGCTTTACTCCTCTATCATCCGGTAAAAATTGCGGTGAGGAATATTATGTAATTTTAGGCCGGAAATTTGCTGTATTTATGGAAATTCTACGATATGAACATTCAGGAAATTGTATCCCTTCAGAACGCTTTCTTCAAAACACAGCAGACGAAAAGCATCAAGTTCAGAAAAATGTACCTTGAAAAGCTACGGGATATCATCATAAAAAATGAAAATCTTTTATACGAAGCGATTCACCTGGATTTCGGGAAATCAAAATTTGATACGTTTACAACAGAAATCTCTTTCGTTCTGAATGATATCAATTATTACTTAAAAAACTTAAACTCATTTTCAAAACCTAAAAAAGTACGGACGAATCTGGCCAATCAGATCGGGACCAGCAAAATACATCCGGAACCTTTGGGTTGTGTCCTTGTGATCGGGGCCTGGAATTATCCTTATCAATTATCGCTTTCCCCTATGATTGCGGCGTTAGCTGCGGGAAATTGCTGTATATTAAAACCGAGTGAAATAGCGGAAAACACCATGAAAGTGATGGCAAAACTCATCAATGAAAATTTTCCTCCGGAATACCTTTATGTTTATGAAGGCGGTATTGAAGAAACAACAGCTATTTTAAAGCAAAAATTTGACAAAATATTTTTTACAGGAAGCACGAAAGTGGGAAAAATCGTTTATAAAGCTGCAGCTGAACACCTCACTCCTGTTGTTCTTGAATTAGGTGGAAAATCGCCTGTCATCGTTACGAAAGAGGCCGATCTTGACATAGCCGCCAAAAGAATTGTCTGGGGAAAATTCATCAATGCCGGACAAACCTGTGTAGCCCCCGATTATCTGCTTGTAGAAGAATCTGTTCAGGAGCAGTTTCTGGAGATGCTGCGAAAATATATTATTGAATTTAAATATCAGCCGGATTCCGAACATTATACAAGAATCATCAACCGAAATAACTTTAACCGTCTGATAAAGCTTATTCAGAAAGACAAAATTTATTTTGGAGGAACTTTTAACGAAGAAGAACTGTATATAGAACCTACCCTTCTGAACTCTGTCGACTGGGAAGATGATGTGATGCAGGAAGAAATCTTCGGACCTGTATTGCCTGTTATTTCTTATACAAGTTTTAATAAGGTCCTGAATACGATCCTGGAACTGGAGAAACCTCTTGCCGCCTACCTTTTCACCCGAAATACTGAAGAAAAAGAAGCCTTTACTTCAAAATTGTCTTTCGGAGGCGGATGTATCAACGATGTGATTATGCATTTAGGTAATGATCATCTCCCGTTTGGAGGTGTTGGAACTTCCGGAATCGGAAATTATCATGGAAAATTTGGTTTTGAAGCATTTTCGCACCAGAAATCTATCCTTGAAAAAGCAACCTGGGGCGAACCCAATATTAAATACCCACCTTACTCTGAAAAAAAATTAAACTGGATCAGGAAACTGCTTTAATTATTCCCATTATTGAGATTTATAGATCATAATTTGTACATTTCATGATGAACATTTAAATCTATATAATTATGAAAAATTTAAAAAAGTTATCCCGCAAACAATTAAAAATGTTTTCTGGTGGCAGTTCATGTGCAGGTACGTGTTCAGATGGTTCCTTTGTATTTCTAAGTTCTTGTACTTCATGCTTAGATTATCAGGGAGGAGGTGTGGCATGTTTTAATTCACATGATAACAGCATCCATGTGGAAAGCTGTTAGCTTAAAAAAGAGGCTATCCTTATGGAGTAGCCTCTTTTTTATCTTAAATATATAGTTTTAAGCTTTACCCGTTTGTAAAAACTTTTTTACTTTTTCTTTACTATATCCTTTTCCTTCCTCTAAAACTTCACTTTGTTGTACATTCAGTTTTTTTCCATCCTTATCCAGTATAATAAAAAAAGGATAAAATTGCTGTTCATTTATATTGATGTACTGACTAAAAACTTTTTCATTTTTATTTTCAGGAGAATAATTCAAATGATAGTACAGATAGTTTTTATCAACAATTTCCTTCAGTTCAGGGGTGCTTTGAACAAAATTATTAAAACGGAGACACCAGATGCACCAGTTACCTCCTGCCTGAATAATGATATTCTTTCCTTCTTTTTTAGCCTGAGCTTTTAATTTATTGATATCCGCCTGGGCATCAGCTTTCGGATCATAAGGTTTAGGAAGTTTGGCTTTTTCTTCACCTGCTTTCTTCTTCGCATCCAGTTCTGCATGATCAGATTTTACCAGAAGGGCATTTTCAGGCTTTCTTTCCTCCTGCGTTTTTATTGTTTCCTGAGAAAAAGCGAATAAACTTAATCCTAGGAAGGCTACGATCGACAATTTTTTCATAACATAAAAGTAAAAAAAATAATACTTATTACAATCAAAAATAGAACCATAATTTTATTATCACTAGATTTGCATGTTTTATGAATTTCCTGATCAAAATATTATATTTCATCTCAAAATTTCCGCTTAAAGTATTGTATATTTTTTCGGACGTTATTTTCTTCCTGAATTATTATCTGGTAGGCTATCGAAAGAAGGTTATTACTCAGAATTTACGAAACTCTTTTCCTGATAAATCAGAAGAAGAAATTGCAGGCATCAGAAAGAAGTTCTATCTAAACTTCTCCGACTATCTTGTAGAAACCATTAAATCCTTCAGCATCTCTGAAACGGAATCCAGAGTAAGAATGCAGCATATTAATCAGGAACTTTTTCACGAAGCGAAGGCCGAAGGAAAAAATATTATCCTGCTTGCAGGTCATGTTTTCAACTGGGAATGGATCAATGCACTGGCCAAAATTATTCCGCAGGAACACTGTCATCCCGTATACAGAAAGGTAAACAATGATTTCTGGGAAAATCAGATGAAAAAAGTACGAAACAAGTTTGGAAACGAAGCCCTGGAAGCCAATGAAGTAATCATGAATATTTTCAGATCTAAAAACGACGGTGAATCGGCTTATATGTTTGTGGCAGACCAAACTCCTCATGTAGCTCACGTTAATTACGGATTAGAATTTCTGAACCAAAGAACCCCTGCATTTATTGGTTATGACAAATTAGCCACCAGAATGGACCTTGCCTTCATTTATTGCGAAATGAAGAAAGTAAAACGGGGATATTATCAGGTAAATTACCATAGAATTTATCCTGACGGAGAAAAATTTGTAGAGCATGAGGTGGTTAAAAAATTCCATAAGCTTCTTGAAAATACCCTTCATAAAAGTCCGGACAACTATCTATGGTCTCATAGAAAATGGAAATACCAAAGCTCCATTAAAACTTTTGACGGCGAAAAAAAATAAATCCTGATGCCTAAAAAATTAGCAGTTGCTATCTTAAACTGGAATGGTAAAAACTGGCTTGAGAAATTCCTTCCAAGCGTTATCAGTTATTCTCAAAATGCAGATATTTTTGTCATTGATAATCTTTCTACCGACGACTCTGTAGAATTTGTTCAAACTCAGTTTCCTACTGTAAAAATCATAAAAAACACGCAGAACTACGGTTTTGCGGGCGGCTATAACGAAGGTTTAAAAGAAATAAAAAACGAATATTACTGCCTGCTCAACTCTGATGTGGAAGTCACCGAAAACTGGACAGATCCCGTTTTGGAATTATTTGAAAAAGATGCCGCAATAGCAGCCATACAACCTAAAATTCTATCTTTCAGCAATAAAAAATACTTTGAGTTTGCCGGTGCTGCCGGAGGGCTTATCGACAATCTGGGCTATCCGTACTGTCGGGGACGTGTCTTTGATGATCTGGAAGAAGACCGCGGACAATACGATGACGAAACAGAGATTTTCTGGGCTTCCGGATGCAGTTTTTTTATCCGTTCGAAGGATTTTTGGGAGCAGAAAGGTTTTGACGAAAGATTTTTTGCCCATCAGGAAGAAATAGATCTCTGCTGGAGACTTATCAATTCCGGAAGGAAAATTTTCTACACAGGAAAATCAAAAGTCTATCATGTAGGCGGCGGAACCCTTAATAAACAAAGTGCACAGAAAACCTATCTGAATATCAGAAATAATCTGTCCATGATGCTGAAGAACCTTCCCTTAAAGCTGATCCCTTTAATCTTTTTCAGACTTTGCTTAGACGGAATTGCAGGAATTTATTTCGGGCTGAAAAACGGATTTCCCCATCTCTGGGCTGTTGTAAGAGCCCACTTCGGATTTTACGGACAGCTTCCCGGTACGTGGAGATTACGTCAGAATCATCAGAAAAATCAATTTTATCAATCAAAATGGCTGATTTTTAGACATTTTTTAGGGAAAAATAATTCTTGAAATATCCTTTTAAGAAAAAATACTTGAACTCCATGTCTATTTTCTAAACAAACCAATAATTCCCTTTCTCTGAAGAGATGGATTTTTGTGAAACAAAAAAACGGGTAGTTTAAACCTACCTGTAATGAGAAGTTATGAACATAAATTCATAAAATTTTTATAACTTACAGTCTAAATAATACTCAATCTCAAATTCCAACCCATTAACTTACCTTTCATAACATTAACCTCATTAACTCAACATGGACTTCTGCGCAATAGATTTTGAAACGGCCACTCACGAGAAAAATTCCGCGTGTGAGATGGGTATTTGTGTTGTTCAGAATTCCAAGATTATAGAAACCAGGACCTGGCTGATCAAACCGCCCAGCTTTCCTTATTTCAGCAAATTCAATATTGATATTCATGGAATCAAACCTGAAGATGTAAAGGATGCTGCTACTTTTGACGAAATCTGGTATGAAGCTGAAGAAATGATGTACGGAACACTGATGATAGCCCACAACGCAAGTTTTGATGCAGGCGTTTTAAGAGGCTGCTTTGAGCACTACGGCATGTTTACCCCTAAGCTGAACTATCTCTGCAGTATTCAGCTGGCTAAAAAATCATGGAATTATCTGCCGAGATATGGTCTCAAACATCTAGCAGAACATCACCAGATTGACCTTAACCATCACCGTGCAGGAGATGATGCCGAGGCCTGTGCCAAGATTTCCCTGCTGGCTTTCGAAAAATTAATCATGACAGAAAATGAAGAACTCCATGAATCTTTTTTAAGTAAATACATCAAAAAACTATAACCGAAATGAAAAAACTTTTACTATCTGCCGTCTTAATGACCGGCACTTTATTTCATGCACAGAGCGCGGAACTGCTTAGTACAACATGGTATCTGAGAAAAGTGATAAAGAGTAACATCACTTACATGCCTCCTCAAAACAATGAAATAGGTTCCCCAACTCTGACCTTTACTCCTACTTCCGGATCATCAGGAACAACGACCAATATGAGCAGCCCGATTTGCGGAACCAGTATTTGGGCTATGATCTATCTTAATGAAATCACAGCCAGTCAATTTTCTTTCTGGACTGCGGGTGTAGGGAACAATTCGACATGCACACAGCCCGGAAATATCTCCTTTTTCAACCAGTATTCTAATTATTTTGCCTTCTCCAACTTACATAATTACGAAATTACTTATTCCGGAAATACAAAAAATTTAGTACTTACCAATGATTATGGAGATAAGGCTTTTTATGACAGCGCTTTTCTGGGAACCAAAGAAGAATCAGGTACATCCAAAGCTACGTCAATAAAAATATACCCTAATCCTGTTAAGGACAGTTTCCTGGAAGTTAAAGGTGCTGAACGTATGGAATGGACAAAAATTTATAACGCTGAAGGAAAACTCATTCAGCAGAATTCTGCAGATTCCGGAATAGATGTATCCGGCCTTCCAAAAGGAGGTTACTTCTTAGAAATCAAATCACAGAAAGGCATAAGCAGACATTCATTCATTAAAGAATAATACTAATTGCTCAATACTTCAGACAGCAGGTTAAACTTAGGGATCTCAATCTCGAAAGTTTCCTGCGTCTCCATATTTTTAACAAGGTATTTTCCGCTCATACTTCCTACACCGGATCTAAGCATCACATTGGAGAAATAAGCGAAATTTTCGCCTATGGGAATTTCTGGTGTCAGGCCAATCACGCCATCACCAATAATTTCTGTGTATCCAAAGCCTACATCAAAGATGAGCCATTTTCTTTTAAGTACTTTAATAGGAAAGCTTCCGTCATTTTCTATTGTAATATTGTACTTAAAAACGTAACGGTTTTCGGAAGGATAACTGTTTTTACTATCATATTCAGGTATTACTGAAACTTTGATATTGGAAGTCATTTTTGAGAACATCACTTTAGTTTTTATAATGGATACAAAAATCTCGCCTTTTTTAAGGCGAGATCGTAAGTTATCTTATAATTTTGTTAAAATCTATAATCCAAGGCCTTTTCTTTCGTCACCTCCCATTAAAATTTCAACCGGATTGTCGATACCTTCTTTTACCGCTACAAGGAATCCTACAGACTCTTTTCCGTCGATAATTCTGTGGTCATAAGACATAGCAACATACATCATTGGTCTGATTACTACCTGTCCGTCTACCGCTACCGGTCTCTGGATAATGTTGTGCATTCCAAGGATAGCAGACTGAGGAGGGTTGATGATTGGTGTAGACATCATAGATCCGAAAGTACCACCGTTTGTAATGGTAAATGTACCTCCAGTCATTTCATCAACAGTAATTTTACCGTCTCTTACTTTAGTAGCAAGATCTTTGATATTGGCTTCCACTCCCGCAAAAGACATATTTTCAGCATTTCTCAATACCGGAACCATAAGACCTTTAGGCCCTGAAACGGCAATTGAAATATCGCAGAAATCGTAGTTTACTTTGAAGTCTCCGTCAATAGATGCATTCACATCCGGATACATTTGTAATGCTCTTGTCACCGCTTTTGTAAAGAAAGACATAAAGCCTAATCCTACTCCATGTTTCTGAGCGAATTCTTCTTTATATAATTTTCTTAATCTGAAGATTTCAGACATGTCAACCTCGTTAAAAGTAGTCAACATCGCCGTTTCGTTCTTCACAGAAACCAGTCTTGAAGCAATTTTTCTTCTTAGAACTGAAAGTTTAGTTGTCGTAGTGGTACGGGCTCCTGTTGCTGTAGATGGGCTTCCTCCTAAAGCAGGAACTGCAGCTAATTCTGCATCTGATTTAGTGATTCTTCCGTCTCTTCCGCTACCTGAAACCTGTCCTGCCTCAATACCTTTCTCGTCAAGGATCTTTTTAGCTGCCGGAGATGGAGCTCCTGTAGCATAAGTTTGTGGAGCAGCTACCGGAGCAGCTGGTTTTGGAGCTTCCTGTTTAGCCGGTTCAACAGCTTTCGGAGCCTCTTCCTGTTTTGGAGCTTCAGCAGCAGGTGCGCTTCCGCCTGCCGGTTTAGGAGCATCCATATCAATTAAACAAACTACCTGGCCAACCTGTACTACATCACCTTCTTCTGCTTTTAACGTGATTACACCGCTTTGTTCTGCAGGTAATTCAAGAGTTGCTTTATCTGAGTCTACTTCTGCAATGGGCTGATCTTTTTCTACATAATCACCATCTTTCACAAGCCAAGTTGCAATTTCAACTTCTGTAATGGATTCTCCCGGTGAAGGAACTTTCATTTCTAAAACTGACATATTGAGTATTTTTTTATTTTTTTAATTGGGTACTATTCTTATCTCTTAATTATACGGTAACAGGTCTTTTTACAGGGGCATCGTCTCTGTCGAAAACTCTGTTGATCACTGCATTCTGGCTTTTCTCAAACATTTTGTGACTTCCCGGAGCCGGAGCACCGCTTGGTACCGGAGCAATTACCTGAATTCCTGTATCTCTGAAATTTCTCAGGATATAAGACCATGCTCCCATGTTTTCAGGTTCTTCCTGAGCCCAGATCAACTGGGTTCTGCTGTCATATTTATTCAAGATTTCTTCAATAGCATCTGCCTGAAGCGGATACAACTGCTCTAATCTTACCAATGCAATATTTTCACAGTTAAGCTCTTCTTTCTTCGCTAATAATTCGAAGTACAGCTTACCTGAACACAATACTAATTTTTCAACTTTTTTAGCATCTGCCGCAGGATCATCCAATACAGGCTGGAATGAACCGTTTGCGAAATCTTCCAGTGGAGAAACCACTTTAGGGTGTCTCAACAGAGATTTAGGACTCATTACCACCAATGGTTTTCTGAATGTCCATTTAAGCTGTCTTCTTAATAAGTGGAAATAGTTGGCAGGAGAAGTTACGTTCGCTACTACCATATTTTCGTTCGCACAAAGCGTTAAGAATCTTTCCAGTCTTGCTGAAGAGTGTTCTGCACCCTGACCTTCTGAACCGTGAGGCAATAACATCACCAATCCGTCCTGAATCTTCCACTTCTCTTCTGCTGCTGCTAAATACTGGTCAACGATGATCTGAGCACCGTTCACAAAGTCTCCGAACTGAGCTTCCCAGATCGTTAACGTATTAGGAGAAACCATCGCGTATCCATAGTCGAAACCTAAAACACCGTATTCTGAAAGGTGAGAGTTGAATACATCAAATCTGCTTTCTGACACGTGTCTCAACGGGATATATTCCTCTTCCGTATCTTCAGTTTTCACTACTGCGTGTCTGTGAGAGAATGTACCTCTTTCCACATCTTCTCCGGAAATTCTTACATTGTGACCTTCCACAAGAAGGGTAGCATAAGCCAGCCATTCTCCAAGAGCCCAGTCTAGTGAGTTTCCGTCGATAGCCTTAATACGGTTATCAAACAGTCTTGTAATTTTATTGATGAACTTTTTATCAGCCGGAAGAGTTGACATTTTAATAGCCAGTTCTTTAAGCTTCGCAAGATCGTATTTCGTATCTACAGGAATCTGAACCGCTCCTCTTTTTCCGATAGGATAATTAGTCCAGTCATCGGCCATGAAAAGATCCATTGTATTTTTCTCGATCTCTTTGGAAGCATCAAAGTCCTTATCTAAAAGTACTTTGAAATCTGACTCCATTTTTGCAATTAAATCATTAGAAGTAATGCTGTCTTTTAATAATTTATCTTTATAAATTTCTCTTGGATTCGGATGTTTTGAAATTAATTTATAAAGGTTAGGCTGCGTAAATCTAGGCTCATCACCTTCATTATGCCCGTATTTTCTGTATCCTAATAAATCGATATAAACATCTTTTCCAAACTTAGCTCTGAAGTCTGCTGCAAAATGCATTGCGTGTACCACAGCTTCAGCATCATCTGCATTCACGTGCATTACAGGAGATTCTGTAACTTTTGCAATGTCTGTACAGTATGTTGAAGATCTTGCATCTGCATAGTTGGTTGTAAACGACACCTGGTTGTTCACAACGATATGAACAGTTCCTCCTGTCTTGTAGCCTTCTAATGTCATCATCTGAGCCACTTCGTAAGCAATCCCCTGACCGGCAATAGCTCCGTCCCCGTGGATCACGATAGGAAGAATCTTAGAACCGTCTCCTTTGTATTTGTCGTCTATTTTTGCACGGCAGATTCCTTCTACAAGGGCTGCTACTGTTTCAAGGTGAGACGGGTTCGGCGTAAGGTTGATAGCCACTTCTTCTCCTGAAGCTGTTTTTACTATTTTAGATGATCCTAAGTGATATTTAACATCACCGGAGAATACATCTTCTTCAAATTCTTTTCCTTCAAATTCAGAGAAAATCTGTTTGTACGATTTCCCGAAAATGTTAGACAACACATTCAGTCTTCCTCTGTGGGCCATACCCAATACCACTTCATCCACTCCAAGCTGAGAAGATCTTGAGATCAACTGATCCAAAGCAGGAATCAATGTTTCCCCACCTTCCAGTGAGAATCTCTTCTGTCCTACAAACTTGGTATGAAGATAGTTTTCAAAAGCTACCGCCTGATTTAATTTTAGTAAAATCTCAGTTTTTTCATTAGCAGAAAGACTTGGGTGATTTTCGTTCACCTGAAGCCACTTCTTAATGAAATCTTTTTCCTCAACATTGTTGATGTATGTGTATTCTACCCCGATAGAATCGCAGTAGATACTTTCCAAATGTTTGATGATGTCCTGTAATGTTGCAGGTTCTTTCATCCCTGTTTCAACAGCACAGTTGAATTTTGTATTTAAATCCTCCTTGCTAAGACCGAAGTTTTCGATGTCTAAAGTAGGGGTGTAATGTCTTCTTTCTCTAACCGGGTTTGTTTTTGTGAACAGGTGCCCTCTGGTTCTGTAAGCCTCGATAAGGTTAACTACCTTAAATTCTTTTTTGATGTGCTCAGGAACCTCTCCGCCTGATACTGCCTGAGAGATCTGCTGCACTGCCGGAGCAACGCTGGCCGGAGCCTGAATGTATTGAATGTTATCGTCATCTCCATAGTTCTCCAAAGCAAAATCGAAACCTTGAAAAAAGGCTTTCCATGAAGGCTCTAAAGAATCCGGGAATTTTAAGTACTGTTGGTATAAATCCTCAATTAACTGAGAATGAGCTGCGTTTAGGAATGAAAATCTGTCCATTATTACAGTTTATCTATTATTAAAATTTATTTGTAGAATTAATCTTCAAATTTAATAAAAAAAACCGAGTTAAGACAGCCTGAGACCGTTAAAAAATATTAAGAAAAAAATAATTAAAAAAAAATCACTTAAACACTGATAATGAGAGCTTCATGTTTACCTCCTGCCCCTCTATCGGACGTTCAATAAAGGTCTGACGGATATCTCCGAAGCGCATCTCGTCTTTTTTCGCCTTCTGAATCAGCTGCTGAACTGCCCTTATTCTGCCTTCGTAGTTTCCTTTGTAGTACATAATGTAGTTTTGGGAAGGATTTACAGTCCGGAAATTGAAATTATTATCCGTAACCCCGATCTTTTTGGAAAGTGGAATTCCGAGAAAGTAAGAAACCTCTTTATCTTTGTAATTATCCGCATCGGTAATCAGCACCGGAAAACCAAATTCATCGTCTCTTTTTCCAAGATCCATCGTCACATAATTATAGATTTTACTGTAATTCATAACGATATTTTTGTACAGTGCATCTTTCTTGTTGGAAGCACTTACATTGATTCCCAGAAGCAGTTTATCGTCTTCATTTTCCACCATAAGGCTATCATATTTTATGGAAGCCATCTGGTGATCTTTCTCCACTTTGTTACCCAGTACGTTTTTCAGATTGACCATACTTTTGGTAATATTTTCCGCAAAACGGTCTTCTGTCCAGAAATTTTCAACTCTTCTCAGTACAGAAAGTTTTGGCGTATGAACATACCACGTAATCTTCGTTTTCTCTGCAGAAACCGGTTTGAACTGAACATCTACCACCGTCGGATTTTCGTTTCTGTCTTCAAAAAGCTGATAACGCAGGCTTTTGCCGGGATTTTCATATCGGATAAACATTTCCCCGTCCGTATCATTTTTAGGGTCCACATAGCTAATCGCACTACCCTGTCCTTCATATGGCGTATAATAATCTATATCCACAGACTGGGAGCTTGTAAAAAAATTGTTCCAGCGGGTAAAATGCTGCAGGTTATTGAATTGGGAAAAGACTTTATCCAGCGGATAATCAATCTCTTTTTCTATCTTAAAATCCTTGTTTTCATCCACAAAATAATACATGGAAGCAGCATAAGCTCCTACCAGTAAAACAAGAATCGCGGCTGTAATTTTGAAAAAACGCATCGCACAAAAGTAATACAAATAAAAAAAGTGACCAATATGTTGATCACCCTAGTTTTTATGTTTAACACTAATTAACCTGATGGAGGTTGAAGGCTGGAAGTTTATATCCGGGAATCCAATTCATGAAGTTCCTTTTTAATCACTTTTTTAAACCTATCCCGTTTGAACCGGTTTTATATTTGGTTAATCGCAAAAGAACGCAAAATTTCTTACCTACTTTATGTTTTAAGGCGCAAGGATTTTATCTCCGATAAAATTGTATAATGTCATTGCGAGGAGCGAAGCGACGAAGCAATCTCTAAAATACTTTTATGGCGTAAATCTGAGATTACTTCGCCTAAAGGCTCGCAATGACGGTGTTCAAAGAAAACAGCTTAAAAAAGTATCCTCTTTCTTATCCAATATGAGTTCCTGAAGGAAGAACCGCTCCTTTTTTCACTACAACAATTCCATCCTGAACAGAATGGGTTCCGTAGTCACCATCCGGAAGATGTTTTCCTCCTATGATTTTAACATTATCGCCGATATAACAGTTTTTATCGAGAATAGCCTTTTCAATATAACAGTATTTTCCGATTCCCATATTAGGGCGGCCACTTCTGTCGTTAAGGACAATTTCTGTGGTATTCTGATAAAAATCGGCACCCATCACGTAAGAATTCACAATGGTACTTCCTTTGTCTATTCTCGTTCTGTTCCCAATCACTGAATTTTCAATCTTATCTGCCATAATGATACAACCATCACCGAAAACAGCCTTACTCACATAAGAACCATTGATTTTTGACGGCGGAAGCATTCTGGCTCTGGTGTAGATGGGTGAAGAAGAAAACAGATTAAACTGCGGAAGATCCTGACAAAGATCCAGATTCGCTTCGTAAAACGATTCTATAGTTCCGATATCTGTCCAGTAACCCTCATATTGATAGCTTAATGTTTTGTACTTCCCTATTGAATTCGGGATAATATCTTTACCGAAATCGTCTCCAGCTCCTTCTTCAAACATCTTTTTCAGAATCGTTCTCGTGAAAATATAGATCCCCATAGAAGCCAGATATTCTTTTCCTTTATGTTTGTTTTCCTCCGAAACTTCAGATTTCAGGCTATCCAGAACATCATACTCCGGTTTTTCATAGAAGGAGGTGATATTTCCGTCATCATCGGATTTTAAAATTCCGAAACCTGTTGCATCTTTGGCTACAACGGGAATGGTAGCAATGGTCACATCGCCGCCGTTTTCAATGTGAAAATCCAGCATTTCCCTGAAATCTATCTGGTAGAGCTGATCTCCGGAAAGAATCAGAATATAGTCATAATCATACTTTTCCAGATGCTTCATCGACTGGCGGACTGCATCTGCCGTTCCCTGATACCAGCTTTCGTTTTCCACATTCTGCTCGGCCGCAAGAATATCTACAAAGCCTTTGCTGAAAATATCAAAATGGTAAGAGTTCTTGATATGTGAATTTAAAGAAGCTGAATTGAACTGCGTTAGAACCAGGATTTTATTCAGTCCCGAATTCAGACAGTTTGAAATAGGAATATCTACCAGCCTATATTTTCCTGCAATAGGAACTGCCGGTTTTGATCTCGAATACGTTAACGGGAATAATCTTGTCCCTCTGCCGCCTCCTAAAACAATGGAGATTACATTTCGTTTCATAAGTATCTTGCGTTTTATTGAATTAAATTTACTGTTCTATTCTTAGTGTTTACTGCCAATCTTAAGCATTCTTTGTTTTCATATTTCAGGTCATTATTATAAACAATCACCCTGAAGTCTCCTTCATCACTGAGTTCAAATACGTCTTTATCTACATTATCAATTTCAATGTAATGCTTTTTAAGTTCTTCCCTGAATAATTTATTGGTGATCAGAACATCCATTACATCTACCTTTTTCATCATAAAATGATCAATGTCTCTATTGTATTTTTCTCTCCAGCTTTTCCCTAATTTATTTTCAATGGCAGCATAGGTCTTTTTGTTTTTGGCATCCACAGTATTCCTCATTTTCTGATCGATCATACATCCGGAAACAGCATGGTATTTAATTTTCCATTTCTCGGAAATTCCCTCTGCCGCTTCGAAAAACTCCATTCTTGGATATCCATAGGTGTAAATCCAGAAATAGTCTCCATAATAGCTTCCTTGATCTTCTTTCTTACATGAAAAAAGAACGATCATCATTATCAAAAAAGCTCCGGAAATTTTCATCGTATCAGTTATTATATAAAGCTATATATTTTTCTGCGGATTTCTCCCATGCAAAATCAAAATTCATATTGGCATAGATCAGATCTTTCATTACCCCTTTCTGGTTATAGACTGCCAATGCCCTGTTCATAGCATGAACAATATCATCTACACCCGGATACGTAAAATTCAGACCGGCTCCTCCTGTGGAAATATCTTCTACGGTATCTCTCAAACCTCCGGTATATCTCACGACAGGGACCGTTCCGTATCTCATGGAATACATCTGATTCAGTCCGCATGGCTCCACTCTCGATGGCATCAGCAGGAAGTCTGCAGAAGCATAGATCTTATGGGAAAGATGTTCTTTATACCCCAGATCCAGTGCAAAATTGGTGTAGGTATGCTGATATTCTTTCAGTTTATTTTCGATATAAGCATTTCCTGAACCCAGAATCATAATATTTAATGCTCCATAGCTCTGTTTAATACTTTTCCAGACTACATCCGGAAGAAAATCGGCACCTTTTTCCGTAGCAAACCTTCCTATAAATGCGAAAAGCGGAAGCTCCGGTTTCAAACCATATTCTTTACAGAGTTTTTCTTTATTTTTTTTCTTCTGGGCTACTGCATTTTTGATGTTAAAATTAAAATCCAGCATCGGATCGGTCTCCGGGTTCCATACTTCCGTATCAATTCCGTTGATAATCCCATATGCCTTTCCGAATTCTTCGCGCACCAGACTTTCCAGGCCGCGGAAACTGATAAAGAGCTCTTCAAGATAGCCTTCCGAGACTGTGGTAAAAGCATGTGAACATTTGATCATGCTTGCCAGCGGATTAATAAAACCGTTCCAGTCTAAGAGTCCCCATTTATAGGAGTCAAAAGAAGGCATATAATTCGCCATATTCCAGCTCATCATTCCCTGATATTCTCCGTTATGAATGGTTCCTATGGTTTTTACACCTTTTAAAAATTCAAATTCAGGGCAATGTTGCGTCATAAAAGGCACCAGACCTGTATGGTAATCATGGCAATGTAGTACATCCGGACAGATTTTCATTGCGGAGAGCCAGTGAAGCACTCCATTCTGAAAAGCCAGAAACTGAAAACTTTCGTCCTGATAGCCATAAGGATTGTCTCTATCTAAAAGCCCCGGAATTTTCACCATGTACAATTCAAATCCCAAAACATCCGTTTTCTCTTTCATCACCTGAACCTGAAGCATATTCGGTCCCTGATGGATAAAACCATCAAAAACAATATCAAATTCATGCTCATGAACAAAAGGTTTGTTGTACCAGGGCATAACCACCTTGGCATCTATTCCTTTGATTTTATTCTGATATTTCGGCAATGCCCCCACCACATCTGCCAAACCTCCTACTTTGGCGATGGGATAACATTCCGTGCTTAAATGATATATTACCATAGTCTCGGTGTCATTTGTATTTTGTTGCATCTTCCTCTTCATTATTTTTATTTCTTATGTTTTATTCGGTGTAATTTATACTTTTTATCTTTTCTCTGTCTTAAAATAATCCCGGCCATCGGAGGAATTTTTAAGGTGATGGATTTCGGATATCTTAACCATTCTTCATGTTTCTCATTCAAAATATCTGCATCTGCACCACTTCCATTGTATTTCTGATCATCGGAATTAAGAATGACTTCCCAATGAGTTCCTGCATTCACGCCAATTCTGTATTCCAATACTTGCGGTTTCAGGTTCAGAACTACAATTAAAACATCATCTCTTCTTTTCCCTTTCCTCAGATACACATATACTGAATTCTCCAGATCATCTGCTTCTACCCATTCAAATCCGCTTTTATTAAACTGATTTTCATATAAAGCATGTTCAGATCTGTACAAATGATTCAGGTCTTTTACAAGCGACTGTACGCCCTGATGAACAGGATACTGCAGCAGATGCCAGTCCAGACTCCGGGTAAAATTCCATTCTCCTGTCTGGGCAAATTCGTCGCCCATAAAGAGAAGTTTCGCTCCCGGATGCGTGTACATATATACATAGAGCGCGCGGAGGTTGGCAAATTTCTGCCATTCGTCGCCCGGCATTTTATAAATCAGACTTGCTTTTCCGTGTACCACTTCATCATGTGACAGTGGCATCATATAATTTTCATTATACATATACACAGAGGCAAAAGTAATTTTATGGTGATGGTATTTCCTGTGTTCCGGAGCCTCTTTGAAGTAATCCAGAGTGTCGTGCATCCATCCCATCATCCATTTCATCCCAAATCCTACTCCGCCATCATGAACTGGTTTTGTAAGCATCGGAAAATCCGAACTTTCTTCTGCAATAGTGATAATACTATCCCCGAATTCCTTATAAACTGCCGTATTGAATTCCTGCAGGAAAGTTTTCGCCTCAAGGTTTACATTTCCTCCTTCAATATTGGGTTCCCATTCGCCCTCATTCCTGGAATAATCGAGATGAAGCATTGAAGTCACCGCATCTACGCGGAGCCCGTCTGCGTGATAACGTTCCAGCCAGAACATGGCATTGGAAATCAAAAACGACTTCACCTCATTCCTTCCGTAATTAAAGATATAAGATTTCCAGTCGGGATGAAAACCTTTTCTGGGATCTTCATGTTCATAAAGGTAAGAGCCGTCAAAACGGTGAAGACCGTTTGCGTCCCCCGGAAAATGAGAAGGTACCCAGTCCAGAATAACCCCGATATTATTTTTATGAAGCTCATCAATCAGAAACATAAGATCCTGAGGTGATCCGAACCTTGAAGTAGCCGCATAAAATCCTGTAATCTGGTATCCCCAGCTTGGATCATAAGGATATTCCATAACCGGCATAAATTCTACATGGCTAAACCCCATCTCTTTCACATAAGGAACCAGTTTTTTCGCAATATCCCTATAATTTAAATACCTGTTCGGGGCATCGCCCTGCCTTACCCAGGAACCTAAATGAAGCTCGTAAACGGATATCGGTGCATCAAGACTGTTTTTTTCGTGTCGTTTTTCCATCCAGTCCTGATCGCTCCATTCGTACCAGGTTGTAGAAACCAGTGATGCCGCCTGTAAATTCTGCTCCCAGCTTAATGCATACGGGTCACTTTTTTCCAGAATTTCACCTCTGGCTGTTTCTATGGCATATTTATATAAAGTTCCCCAGGTAAGTCCGGCAATAAAGCCTTCCCATATCCCGGACCCGTCCCATCTTGGAAACAAAATATGATCTTTATGATTCCAGTTGTTGAAATTTCCGATAACGGAAACCTTTTTGGCATACGGAGCCCATACGGAGAAATACACTCCTTTTACACCGTCTTTTTCTACGGAATGTGCCCCGAACTTCCCATACAGCTTATAATGTTTACCTTCTTTAAAAAGATAAACATCATGGTCCGTAAACAGCGTATAGGTTTTAACAGAATTCATCAAGATATCGTTGTACTTTATTTTTCTTTGAAACTACGAAAATTCCCTGCAATAACGGTTAATAATTAATCAAATTATTATTATGTTAACTGATCTCGGAATAAGGTGTTATTTTATTGTTGAGTTAAGAGGCAAGAGTCAAGAATCAAGAGTCAAGAATCAAGAACCAAGATGTCAGATATCAGACATCAGATTTTAGATAGGAGACTTTTGGATTAAGGTTGAAATTGATTTTAGAAAATACTGGTGGGCAGTTTTAAAATGTCTGAGCTAGGAAATATTGAGCATCCTTGTCAAGGTTTTGAACCTTGACAAGGATTTTTTCCGCAAACCTTGCTTCAGGTAATTTAATTAACAAGCCCCTTCAATAATTCTTCTTTCAGGCCTTAATAACTTCCTTCTTTCAAATGTATTCAATCCATGTGTAAAGCATGAGGCAATAACCACATTAACCTACTTACTCTACATCTGTAACCAATAATATTATTTTAACCAGCAACTGACAACCGATAAAACTCCACATCCATAGTATTCATAAACCTCAAACTCCTTAAAAACAGCCCGGAACCCGAAACTCATTATCCCACATCCCGCAACTCGAAATTTTCAAACTTTTCGGCATATTAATCAAATATATTATTTTTTACATTCATTTTTTTATGATTTTAAAACAATCTTTTTTATAAATTTAGCTTTCAATTTATATTAAACACATAAGATGAGGTTTGAACTTTATAGCGAAGAAAGCGACGACAGGACGGTGTATATCACCGGAAATTTCAACAACTGGAACCCAAGAGACCCCAGTTATCAGCTTAAACAGCTGGATCCGAACAATTATTTCATAGAGATTGACAGTAAAATTCTTCCCGATATTGTGGAGTACAAATTCACTAAGGGAGGCTGGGAAAATGTAGAACTTGATAAATACGGAAACATCACTCCCAACCGGAAAGCCCGGAAAGCAACGGAAAAGACCTCCGACAGTGTAGAAAAATGGCGACTCAACTGGGGCCCATTTAAAAAAGAATTCTTTCCGATTGCAGAAGTTATTTCCGACGAATTTTATATTCCCCAGCTGGACAGATACCGTAAAGTATGGGCTGTACTACCCTATGATTATTACATTTCAGATAAAAGCTACCCAGTACTTTATCTCCAGGATGCTCAAAATCTGTTCAATGAAGGAAGCGGATACGGAAACTGGGAAATCGACAAAAAACTATCTATTCTTGCAGAATACGGCCGGGGAGATGTTATTATCATAGCCATAGAACATGGCAGTGAAGAACGCATTAAGGAATACATTTTCGATAATGATAATGTAGCGAATGGCTCGGAAGGAAAAAAATACATCCGCTTTATCACAGACACTTTAAAACCCTTTGTTGATGAGCATTACCGAACGAAGAAAGACCGTGAAAATACCGGAATCGGAGGCAGTTCTTTGGGAGCACTCATCAGTATTTACAGCGGTTTCCTCTATCCTGAAGTATACTCTAAACTGCTAATCTTCTCCCCTTCACTCTGGGTAGAACCGAACAACAATTTCCCAATGATGAGTTTCAGAGTTCCTTTTAAAACAAAAATATATCTGTATGGCGGCGGTCAGGAAGGCTCTAAGATGGTGAAAAGGATTCATGTTTTTGAGGAATATTTAAAACGCTGGGAAAAAAAGAATCTCTTTGATTTTGAATTTAAAACCAGTATCAATCCGGAAGGAACCCACAGTGAATTCTACTGGTCTCAGGAGTTCCCAAGAGCCATTGAATGGCTATTCTACGACAATACGGAAAATCCTGTAGAAGTAAAACCACAGCAACAAAGCATTAAAAATTAAGTTTATGAAACTAATTAATAAAAAGAATAAAAAATATACCCAGACTTTCCAGCTTTTCACAGAAGAAGAATGGACCAAATCCAGCAAAAATTACAATAAAAATGTAGCCTCTTTTTTCTCCGGGAAGAAATATGAGGTTTTTATTCATACCCATGAAGAAGGTATTATCTATCTCATCGGCTTGGGAAAATCCAGTCTGCAGAATTTTGAAATCCAGCAGGTGGCGGTTAAATTTTCCCAGACTCAGAAAGAAAAGATCCATGCAGTTCCTACCCTTGTTTTAGCAGATTTTCTGAAAGAAAAACAGTTTGAAGAATTCATCAAAGGACTGCTTCTAGGAACCTATCAATATCCTTTTGACAAGAAGCATGCTTTTTGGAATCCTCAATTTGAGATTCATTTTGAAAATATAAGTCAGAAAAAATTAGATGCTATCCATTCAAAAGCTGAAGCCTTAGCTAACGGGCAAACAACCTGCCAGGAATGGCTGAATAAACCTGCCAACCTGAAAAAGCCGGATGTTTTGAGTCTGTATCTTAAAAATCTGGCAAAAAAATATGAATTAAAATATACCGTATTTAATAGAAAAAAATGTGAAGAACTGGGATTGGGCGCCTATCTTTCAGTCAATCAGGGAAGCGCTTATGATGCTGCTTTCACCATCATAGAATACAAAACTACCGTTAAAAATGCCAAAACATTTGGTCTGGTAGGAAAATGTGTCCTGTTTGACACAGGAGGTATTTCCTTAAAAAGCCACGAAAATATGCACTATATGAAGTCTGACATGGGTGGGGCCACTGCCGTGATCGGAACTTTGATTTATGCGGCGGAAATGGAACTTCCCGTGAATATTGTAGCCGTTCTTCCTATTACAGACAATGCTATTTCTGAAAAGGCTTTCCTTCCGAGCGATGTTATCACTGCTTATAACGGAACAACCATAGAAGTCCTTAATACAGATGCAGAAGGAAGAATGATTCTCGCTGACGGGCTCTCCTATCTGGCTAAAAACTACAAAACAGATTATCTTATTGATCTTGCTACCCTTACCGGAAGTTCCGTCAGAATGTTCGGAGATACCTGCGGTGCTCTGTTTTCCAATAATGAAGACCTTAAAAACAGCCTCGTAAAAACCGGAGACAAGACCAACCAAAGACTATGGAATCTTCCTTTATGGGATATTTGGAAAGATGACATTCAATCTGATGTAGCAGATCTTAAAAACATATCCATGAAACCAATCGGAGACTGTATTGTAGCTGCTAAATTTTTGGAACAATTTATTGAAAATCACCCTAAATGGGCCCATCTGGATATTGCGGGAGTCGCTTTCGGAAGTACAGGATACTCAAAAGAAAAAGCAGCCACCGGCTTTGGGGTACAATTACTGGCTGATTTAATTGAAAATTATCAATAAAAATTAGTTTTTTACAAAATTTCTCTGTATACTTGAGTGTACATTTTCAAAAACGCAGTTTATTTCGGTTTTTAACATTAATTAATCAATAAAAAATTGCTTTTATTTTTGATCATTTACCAAAAATAAAAAAACATTATATGGAGGAGAAAACAATAGTATGTATTTCGTGCTATTACAAGGGCTATGACTTCATGGATGAAATGAAGAAGCTCGGTAATAAAATCATTCTGGTAACATCAGACGGACTTAAAGAAAAAAACTGGCCCTGGCAAGCCATAGACGAGGTATTTTATATGCCTGAAGTACGGCCCTCCGTCTGGAATCTGGAGCATCTGGTCCAGGGATTTTCACATCTCATGACCACCCGGAAAATAGATGCTGTAGTAGCACTTGATGATTACGACGTAGAAAAAGCAGCCCTGATCAGAGAAACATTCCGTATTCCCGGGATGGGGCAAACTACCCATAGGTATTTCAGAGATAAGCTGGCTATGCGCCAGAAAGCCAAAGACTCGGGCATTAATGTTCCGGAGTTCACTGCGGTTTTTAATAACGATGAAGTCAATAGCTTTATAGAAAAAGTTCCGGCGCCATGGGTGTTAAAACCCCGCTCTGAAGCATCAGCATCAGGAATCAAAAAACTGTCTACCAAAGATGAACTTTGGGATGAACTGAATGCACTCGGAGAAGAACGCCATCTGTTTTTACTTGAAAGCTTTAAACCGGGTGACGTGTATCATGTGGACAGCCTGACCTTTAACAAGGAGATTGTATTTACCTCTGCTTCGAAGTATCTGGCCCCACCCATGCAGGTTTCCCACGAAGGCGGTGTTTTCAGATCGAAAACTTTAGGAAGGTATTCTGATGAATTTAAAGCCCTTGATGAAGCAAACACAAAGGTTCTTTCCAGTTTCGGGCTTCTTAACGGAGCTACCCATACTGAATTTATCCGGGCAAAAGCAGATGGAAAATGGTATTTCCTTGAAACATCATCCAGAGTGGGAGGAGCTCATATTCCGGATCTGGTAGAAGCCTCCAGCAATATTAATATTTGGCGGGAATGGGCAAAAATTGAAGACGCCCTTCTTCGTTCAAAAGATTATGAAATAGCCAAACCTACAGGCTATTATTCGGGGCTGATTGTAGCACTGATTAAAGATAAAGAACCGGATTATAGTGTTTTTGAAAGTGAAGAAGCCATCAAGTTTCTTCCCATCGATCACCATGTCGGAATTGTTTATAAATCAAGCGACCCGGATATTATACAGGAAAGACTAGACAGTGCAGCAGAAAAAATTCAGGCAGAAATGCTGAATATTCTCCCGCCCAAAAGTAAATTAACCAGCTAAATACAAAGCATAAAAGAAATCAATCAATGCCGCATATAGAACACACAGATTATTATTCGAATATACTAGGGACAAGTTTAAAAGTTGAAGTTACCGGACATTACGGACATCCGATTATCATGTTTCCAACTTCGCAGGGGCAATATACCCAGAACCATGATTTCCACCTTAACGGGAGCATCAACTGGTTTATAGAACAGGGAAAAGTAAAGCTTTATAATGTTCAGACTATTGATGCTTGGAGCTTTTATGATGAAAAAATTTCGCCTCAGCAAAGAATCAAAAATTATGAACTGTACGTACAGTTCCTGATTCAGGAGTTCATTCCATATATCCAGAAGATTCACAAAACACACCGTGTGGCTGTGGCAGGAGCAAGTTTTGGTGGGTATCATGCCGCCAATTTTGCCTTCAGGTTTCCGGATGTAGTTTCGCATTTATTTTGTCTGTCCGGAGCATTCAGTATCAGAAATTTCATGGATGGATATTCCGACGAACTGGTTTATTTCAACTGTCCAAGAGAATTTGTAAGAAACGATGAAGCCTGGAAATACAAACATATGCATATTGTCCTAAGCACTTCCGATCAGGATATCTGCAAGGATAAAAACATTGAAATGGCGGAAATATTAAGTGTCAAAGGGATTGACTTCTGGTACGATGAACGAAAATGGATCAATCATGACTGGCCGTTATGGAGAATGGTCTTTCCAACATTTATCGGTGCATTTTTTTCCTAAAAAAACGTACATTTAAAAAGATTTAAAAAACAACACATACACCTTTAAAAACAAAAATTATGGCAAAAAAAGTGGGAATTCTATTCGGTATGGAAGATACATTTCCTTGGGCGTTTATCGACAAGGTGAATGAACTGGGCGGCGGAGAAATCATTGCTGAACCCGTAAATATCGACAAACTTGAACAAGGCGCCGATTATGGCTATGCAGTGATTATCGACAGAATTTCGCAGGATGTTCCTTTTTACAGAGCTTATCTGAAAAATGCAGCACTTAACGGAACTTATGTAATCAATAACCCATTCTGGTGGAGCGCAGATGAAAAATTCTTCAATAATGCATTGATGACCAAACTAGGCATTCCGCTTCCTAAAACGGTACTGCTTCCTTCGCACGAAAGACCTACAGATACTTCAGAAACTTCATTCAGAAACCTGAAGTTCCCTCACGACTGGGAATATATTTTTAATTATGTAGGATTCCCGGCGTATATGAAACCTCATGACGGTGGCGGCTGGAAAAGCGTATACAGAGTAGAAAATCCAGAAGACTTATGGGATAAATTAAGTGAAACCGAACAGCTGGTAATGATGGTGCAGGAAGAAATTGTTTTCGATGATTATTACAGGGTTTACTGCCTGGGCAAAAAATACGTTCACATTATGCCTTATGAACCGCGCAACCCGCATCACCTGAGATATGCTACTACCCATCAAACCCAGGGCGACGATCTGGAAAAGTTATTAAAAACAATCCACGATTATACCATAAAAATGAATGAAGCACTGGGCTATGATTTCAATACGGTAGAATTTGCGATCAGAGACGGAATTCCTTACGCCATTGATTTCTGTAATCCTGCTCCTGATGCCGACAAAAACTCTGTAGGTGAAGAAAATTTTGCATGGATTGTAGAGCATGCAGCCAAACTTGCCATTGAAAAAGCAAAAGAATATGTTCCGGGAAAACAGAATATTTCTTGGGGCACTTTTGTAAAAGACTCAGTAAAATAAACATTAAAAGAATAAAAAACACGAAAAAAAATGCATCAATTTACGATAGGAATCGAGGAAGAGTACCAGATCATTGATGTTGAAAGCAGAGACTTAATATCTCATGTTTCAAAGATCATTGAAGGAGGAAAAGCCGTTTTAAGTGAGAATTTAAAACACGAAATGCACGAATCCATGATTGAAATGGAAACCGGCATCTGCCAGAATATCAAAGAAGCCAGAGCGGAACTGACCAACCTGAGAAGACATTTGATCAACACAGCCCATGAACAGGGTCTTCGTGTATCCGGAGGCGGAACACATCCTTTTTCGAACTGGGAACATAATACCATTACTAATGGCGAACGCTACAACAAAATTGTAGATGATATGGGTGATGTCGCCCGCGGAAATCTAATTTTCGGGCTCCATGTTCATATCGGGATCCCCAACCGTGAAGAAGGCGTAAGAATTCAAAACGTAATGCGTTATTTCCTTCCGCACGTGTACGCACTTTCTACCAATTCACCTTTCTGGATTGGGCGAAATACAGGTTTCAAATCTTACCGACAGGAAATTTTTGTAAAATTCCCGAGAACCGGTATTCCCAGCTATTTCAATTCACTTGCTGAATTCGACAGCTATGTAGAACTTCTGGTGAAAACCGGAACCATAGATAACGCCAAGAAAATATGGTGGGATCTTAGAGTACATCCGTTCTACCCTACTATTGAATTCAGAATCTGTGACATGCCTTTAAGGTTAGAAGAAACGGTTTGTATGGCTGCCATTATGCAGAGTTTAGTTGCAAAAATTTATAAGCTTCACCAACAAAATTTAAGTTTCAGAAGCTACAGAAGATTATTACTGAACGAAAATAAGTGGAGAGCCTCCAAAAGCGGTATTGAAGCCCATCTGATTGATTTCGGAAAAGAAGAATCCGTTCCTTATCCTCATCTTTTGAAAGAACTCCTGGAGTTTATTGATGACGTTGTAGATGAACTCGACTGCAGAAAAGAGGTGGAATATGCCTGGACTATCCTGGAAAACGGAACCGGAGCCGACAGACAGCTTAAAGTATTCAATGAAACCGGCGATCTTACCAAAGTGGTAGACTATATGATCTCTGAAACAGAGTTTGGCATAACACATGGAGAAATGGCTTCATAATATTTTTGGTAACTTTGCAAAAAATATGAAGTAGTATGAAAGATATTCGAATCGCTTTGCTGGACATGAACAACAATCATGTAAATCAAGGCTTTAGAAATATTAAAGAAATTTCGGAGGCATTCCAAAAGAGCTCTGAAGAAAATGTAATCATCAAAACATTTGATGTAAGGTTTAAAAATGAAATGCCGGACATTGGAGACTTTGATATCTTTATTTCCTCAGGAGGCCCGGGAAATCCACACCGAGAAGGCCTGGAATGGGAAGACCGGTATGCAGATTTTCTGGATTCCGTTCTTGAACACAATACCAATAACGCCGATAAAAAATATCTTTTCCTGATTTGCCATTCATTCCAACTGGCAAGTATCCACTGGAAACTGGGAAATATATGTAAGAGAAAATCTTATTCTTTTGGCGTGATGCCCGTTCACAAAACGGAAGAAGGCGAGCAGGAATTCCTGTTCAAAAATCTTCAGGACCCATTCTATGCTGTAGATTCAAGAGCTTATCAGTTCATTGAGCCGGACATGGACCGTTTTGATGAATTGGGTATGAAAATTACGGCTATTGAAAAATTCAGGCCTCATATCAATCTGGAAAGAGCGGTGATGGCTGTACGTTTCTCCGATGAAATATTCGGAACTCAGTTTCACCCGGAAGCAGATCCTAAAGGCATGATTGAAAATCTGAAGGACGAAAAGAATAAAACAGCCATGATTGAAAACTTCGGAATGGAGAAATATCTGGAAACGGTAGACAGAATAGATGATGAGGACAAAATTATCCTGACCAGAAGCCAGATCCTGCCAAGATTTCTTCAGTCTGCAAAAAAAAACATTTTGAAAGAATGTGAAGTTTTAGCATAAAGAGAAAACGCGGATTTAAAAATAAATTGATTTAATATAAAACCACAAAAGTCACAAAAGTTTTAAACAATTAAGTAACGGTTGCAAGTGTTGACAAGAACACCTAAGCTTTTTTGAAAACCTTTCATTTTCATCTTATGTGAACTTTTCATGCATTATCAAACTATCTTAAGTAGCCTGAAATGTTCAAAACTTTTGTGACTTTTGTGGTTAAATCTGTCTAAGGTTTGATATTAAACTTTGTTTTAAATCAGCTAAAATTAAAATGTATAGAAATCGGGCAGAAATGCTCGATTTTTTAAAATCAAATCACAAAGAAAAAATATGATCCCAAAATACAGAAAACAGTTTAATCAGGAATTTTCACAGGAAAAATACAGCCAGCTTAAAGAAATCCTTGCTCAAAAAGGAGGCATTACTCCGGCATTCAGAATTTCGGAAAGTCCGCTCTTTCTTTCCAATGAATTTAAAAATAAACTTCTGGACGCCAGCGAAAGTATTATTGACCAGATCAAAGAACTTCCCGCTGAAGTGCTTCATAAAGCCGTTCCCGATAACTGCAGGGTTCCTCATGATACCAACCAACCTCATTTTTTCACTATAGACTTTGGTATCTGCCGAAGCGAAAACGGAGAAATTGAGCCACAACTTATAGAATTACAAGCTTTTCCTTCATTATATGCTTTTCAAAAGACTTTTGAAGACACTTTCTGTGAAGTCTACCCTTTTCTATCGGAAATCAAAAATAAAATGCCTCATGATGAATTTAAAAACCATCTGAAAAAATTGATTGTAGGAGACGAAAATCCGGAACATGTTATCCTGCTTGAAATATTTCCTGAAAAACAAAAAACAGCTATAGATTTTGCATTAACAGAACAGTTATTAGGAATAAAAACAGTATGCCTGACAAAAGTAAAAAAAGAAGACCGGAAACTTTTTTATGAAAATGACGGAAAGCTTGTTGAAATCAAAAGAATCTACAACCGTGTTATTTTTGATGAACTCGACAGAATTCCCGATCTGAAAGCAGGCTTTGATTTCCGTGAAGACATTGATGTAAAATGGATCACCCATCCTAACTGGTTCTTCAAGATCTCCAAATTCCTTCTTCCTATGCTGAAACACCAGTTTGTTCCTAAAAGCTATTTCTTGCATGAATTTCCTGAGCACGAAAATCTGGAAAACTTTGTTCTGAAGCCTTTATTTTCATTCGCGGGAAGCGGAGTCAATTTAAATCCGACAAAAGAAATCACGGAAGCTATTGAGGACAAAGAAAACTATATTTTGCAGAGAAAAGTAACCTATGAACCGATCTTCGAAGACATCAACGGAGAATTTTCAAAAGCAGAAATCCGTCTTCTTTATATCTGGCACGAAAATGAAGACCGCCCTGTTCTACTCGAAAACCTGGGAAGAATGACAAAAGCCGCCATGGTAAATGTGGATTTTAACAAGAAAGATGCCATATGGATTGGCAGTTCTAATGCTTTTTTTGGGGAATAGCCATCAATAATAAACCAATCAAACTTTGATTAAATAACAAATCCTTCTGAACTCAGAGGGATTTGTTATGAATAAGGATTTTATTTCTATATTTTTTTAAACGCAAAGATTGATCTTAAAGTTGCATATTTAAGGGAAGCAAAGACAGAATCAATTTCATTGATTCGAATAAGCGAATGTTGTATCCATGTAGCTTCATCAATGGTTTATCGCCTTCTTAGTATTCCTTTAAACTAAAACATAATTTTCATCAGACTTTGCATTTAAAAATCTCTCGCAGATCAGACAGATATAGCAGATTCTTATCCTATTTTGTTTAAAATAAAAACGGCTGAAAAACTCAGCCGTTTTAGTATAGATTATTTACTTTATAAATTTTTATCGTCTTCCAAGAGTTCCCGCGCCTGATATTCCTGGACAAGATCAATGGCATTCGAAATAACGTCACTTAAAGCTGTGATGAACGTTCCGTCCTCAGCCATTCCCATAGCATGTTTCAAAGCCTCAATTTCTTTAGGAATAATCTCATAGCTTACATCTCTTCCGGCTTCATTGATCCCGTCGATAATAAGTCCGTTGATTTCATCTTCAGTTCTTCCTCTCAGATGTTTTTCATTTCTGATAATGATGTAATCAAACATTCTTCCGGCAATTTTCCCGCATTCTCTGATATCACTGTCACGTCTGTCTCCTACTCCGGAAATAATACCAATTTTCTTAGTAGATTCTACGTTTTTAAGATAATCCTCAATTGCTTCATATCCTGAAGGATTGTGAGCAAAATCAATCAAAACCTTAAAGCTTTTGAATTTAAATACATTCAGTCTTCCCGGTGTAAGCTGTGCACTTGGAATAAAAGTTCTCAGAGAGTTTGAAATATCTTCAATTCCAAAACCATACAGATAACTCGCTAAACTTGCAGCCAGTACATTTTCAATCATAAACCGGGCCTTACCTTCCATGGTAATCGGAAAATCTTTGGCTTTCCCAATTCTGATCTTCCAGTCACCTTTTTTAATGGTTACAAAACCTTCTTCATACACACAGGTAATACGTCCTTCTTTAGCAAATTTTACGATATGGGGATTATTTTCATCCATGCTGAAGATCGCCACATTACTGTCGAGATCATTGACTATTTTCATGGAATACTCATTATCTGCATTCAGAACGCTCCATCCGTTTTTCTTTACACTGTCCAGAACTACTCTTTTTACTTTAGCCAGATCTTTAAGCGAATGAATATCATTCATTCCCAAATGATCTTCTTCAATATTGGTTAAAACACCAATATCACACTGCGAATATCCTAAACCTGAACGCAGAATTCCCCCTCTGGCCGTTTCCAGTACAGCAAATTCTACGGTAGGATCTTTTAAAACAAATTCGGCGGAAAGCGGGCCTGTAGTATCCCCTTTCGACAGCATTGTATTTTGAATGTAAATACCATCGGAAGTGGTAAAACCTACCCTATAACCGTTGCTTTTTACAATATGTGAGATCAGTCTTGTTGTCGTTGTTTTTCCGTTTGTTCCGGTTACTGCGATAATGGGAATAGTGAAAGGTTTTCCCGGAGGGTACAGCATATCAACCACCGGAGCGGCTACATTTCTTGGAAGTCCTTCACTTGGAGCAAGGTGCATTCTGAATCCCGGAGCAGCATTCACTTCTATGATGGCTGCACCACTTTCTTTCAGTGGCTGCGTCAAGTTTTCAGCCATAATATCGATCCCGCAGACATCCAGACCTATAATTTTAGAAATTCTTTCAGCCATCGTGATATTTTCCGGATGAACCATATCCGTAACATCTATGGACGTACCTCCGGTAGAAAGATTGGCTGTAGATTTCAAGTAAACAACTTCCCCTTTCTGAGGAACCGTATCAAGGGTGTACTGAAGTTTTTCAAGAAGTTCCAAAGTATCTTTATCCACTTCTATTTCCGTAAGAACATTTTCGTGTCCGTATCCTCTTCTCGGATCCTGATTTTCTTTTTCGATGAGCTGTTGAAGATTCATTTCTCCGTCACCTACGACATGAGCAGGAACTCTTCTGGCTGCAGCCACCATTTTATTATTAATGACCAATACTCTGAAATCATATCCTGTAATGTATTTTTCAACAATTACTTTTCTTGAATATTTTTGGGCATGTTCCAATCCTATTTTTGCGGCTTCCCAATCGTTTACATTAATAGAAGAACCTTTGCCGTGGTTTCCGTCTAGTGGTTTAAGAACAATCGGGTATCCTATTTTTCTGATGACATGCTGTAAATCTTCTTCATCTACCACCAAATCACCGATAGGAACAGGAATTGCGGCATCATGAAGCATTTTTTTGGTCAATTCCTTATTGCACGCAATATCTACGGCAATAGAGCTTGTATTTCCGGTAATCGTAGCCTGAAAACGCTGCTGATTTACTCCATATCCCAGCTGAACCAAAGAATTGGTTCCCAATCTGATCCATGGAATTTTTCTGGAAACGGCCTCCTCTACAATACTTCCCGTAGAAGGGCCTAAACGGACACGCTCCCTAATTTCCTTCAGCTTGTGAATACATGCGTGGATATCATATTCTTTGTTTTCAATAAGAGATTCAGCAATCTTCACCGACTCTTCAGCGGCATAGATCCCTGCATTTTCTTCAATATAATTAAAAACTACATTATAAACGCCCGGAGTTTTGGTTTCCCTCGTTCTTCCAAATCCTACATCCATACCTGCCAGGGTCTGTATTTCCAGCGCTATATGTTCTATCACATGCCCCATCCAGGTTCCGGTTTCCACTCTGTGAAAAAAACCTCCTTCCACTCCCTCCGAACATCTGTGGGTAATGAGTGATGGGATCAGTTTTTCAATCCTTTCTCTGAATCCGTCAATTTTGTTGGTAGGATAATTTTCCATTTCCTCAAGGTCCAATCTCATCTGTATCAGCTTCTTCCGTCTGATGCTCCAGATATTCGGGCCGCGTAGTGCCTGTATCTTCTCAATTTTCATAATCTATTTGCATTTTTATCAGTTAACAATAACTCCTTCAAAAATCAAAGATAATGTAAAACCCTAAACGAAACTATACCACATTTAAAGATTTCTCAAAAAAGCATTAAAAAAAGTTCACAATCCTAAAACATTAACAATCAATTAAAATGTGGTATGAATTTCGTCAAATATTAATTATTTTTTAAATTTGTACCCTATGATGAAACCCGTTGGAAAATTAATTATTATCGGAGGCGCTGTAAACAAAGGAAGTTTTGCAGAAACCGATTTTGACCAGAACATTGAAAAAAATCTGAATTTCTTTGAAAGAGGTATTTTGCGAAAGATCATTAATGAATCAAAGCATAAGGAAAACTCTGTCATTGAAATTGTAACTACAGCATCTCAGATCCCACAGATTGTAGGAACAGAATATAAAAAGGCTTTTGAATTTTTAGGAGCCAAAAATGTAAATATCCTTGATATCCACAACCGTGACGAAGCCAATTCTGATGCAATGACGGCAAGAGCCAACGCAGCAGATGTAGTGATGTTTACAGGCGGAGATCAGCTCCGGCTGACCTCCATTCTTGGCGGAACCAGATTTCACGATACCATATTGCTGAAATATCAGGAACAGGATTTTATTTATTCCGGAACTTCTGCCGGGGCTGCAGCAGCTTCTGAAAATATGATTTATCAGGGAAGCAGCTCAGAATCTCTTCTTAAAGGTGAAATTAAAACAACACAAGGGCTTGGCCTGATAGATAATGTGATCATTGATACCCATTTTGTACAGCGTGGCAGAATCGGGCGTCTTTTCCAGGCGGTAGTGAACAATCCGAGAACCTTAGGAATCGGGCTGGGTGAAGATACCGGTCTTTTCATTCATAACGAAGTAATGACTGCTGTAGGTTCCGGACTTGTGATCCTTGTAGACGGAAGGTTTATTAAAGATACCAACCTTACAAATATCAATCTTGGAGAGCCTATTTCAATCGACAACCTTACCGTACACGTGATGTCTATGAATGACCATTACGATCTTACCACGAAAAAACTGACGATAGAAAATTCACAGTTTAATCCGATACCACAGGATAGGTAGTTGCGGGGTGCGTGTTACGAGATAAGAGGTGCGGGATTCGGGTTGAATACAGTTGGTAAAGTTCTTTACTGTTAAAAGTGAGTAATTTTACTCTTAAATCAAAAAGTTATTAATTAAAAAAATAACTTTCTGAAAAATAAAAACTTAAAACTCATACCCAATCTCATAACTCGTAACCCCGAATCTCGTATCCCGAATCCCGCACCTCGAAAAACTCGTATCCCAAAGCTCGAAACCCGAAACCCAAAACTCTTATGAAAATAATCATCCACGGCGGTTTTTTTTCCGAAAGCGATCAAAGCCATGAAGTAAAGACAGCCAAACAGAACTCTTTAAAACATATCGCTCAGAAAGCCTTTGAATACCTTCAGACTCATTCTGCTTTTGATACAGCAGCTTACGCCGTTTCCCTATTGGAAGACGATCCTCTGTATAATGCAGGGATAGGTTCCCAAATACAGAGCGATGGAGTGATCCGTATGAGTGCAGCCATTATGGATGGAGAAACTCAAAGACTGAGTGGTGTCATCAATCTTCAGGATGTAAAGAACCCTGTTTTGGTTGCCAAAGAGCTGATCAATGAAGACGACAGGGTTTTAGGAGGAAATGGGGCTAAAACATATGCATCTGAGCATGGTTTTGAAAATTTCTCAACTGAAATTCCTCAACGGAGAAGTGAGTATGAAGCTAAACTGAATAATGGAGGAAAAGGAACGGTAGGCTGCGTAGCCCTTGATAAAGACGGAAAACTGGCTGTAGCCACCTCTACCGGAGGAAAAGGTTTTGAAATTCCGGGGAGAATATCAGACTCGGCTACAGTGGCCGGAAATTATGCCAATGCCATTTGTGCCGTAAGCTGTACAGGTGTAGGAGAAGATATCGTAAGCAATGCTACAGCAGCAAAAATTGTCACAAGAGCTACGGACGGAATGACACTAGAACAGGCATTTACCAAAACATTTGATGAACTTAAAACCATTGACGGATTTGCCGGAGCCATTGCCATTGATAAAGATGGAAAGATGTATCATCAGGATTCTTACCCTACTATGGTTTTCGCCAGTTATGATGGAGAAAAATTTGAAGTCTTTCAATAAATTTAACATTTATTTATAATTCCATTTAATTTTTTGGCACGTATTTTACATGTTTACTAATAACAAATTTTAATACAACATTTTAAAAATAGAAATCATGGGAAATAAAACAAAAGGATTGTTAGCTTTATTAGGTATCGGCGCTTTAGCTTATTGGAAATACAAAAACTCCAGTGAAGAGGATAAGCAGGCAGTAAAAGACAAAATCAATACTGCTAAAGACAATTTGAACAAATGGGGAAATGATCTTAAAACGAAGGCTAATGATGTAGCATCCCAGGTTCAGAACAAAGTAGATGAAGCTAAAACAAAAGCTGAAGATTCATTAAGCTAAGATAAGAGTAGTTAGTTTTTTTAACATTCATATATATAGAAAGTCATCATAATCTCCGGATTATGATGACTTTTTTATGAGGATTATTTTCTTTTTTCTCCTTTAATACTGTATACCAAAGGCATTTTATTACCGAACTGAGAAATTCTCCATTTTCCTTTTTCAAATTCCTCTACGTGTTTGAAGCTTGGATACGGCGACCAGTCGAATTCCTGAAAGATCAGTATCTCTACTCCTTTATTAATGAGGCTCTGCAGTACTTCTGCCAAAGAATGGTTCCACATAACATATTCCTGAACAATATCCGCCGACTGATCTGCGTAAGTTCCTTCATAAGTTTCTACAATAGGGCTTTCGTTAAAATAATTGTAGTTTATTTTTGTAAAATCATCATCGAACATCCATACGGCCGGGTGAAATTCAGCCATTATAAACTGCCCGCCAGGCTTTAGAAAATGACTGATGACTTCTGCCCACCGATTTAAATCGGGAAGCCATCCGACAACTCCGTAACTGGTATAGACAATATCAAATTTTTCATCCAGAACATTTTGCAGGCTGTAGACATCCGAACAGACAAATTTTGTATCGGTTCCACATTTCTGTGCAAGATCTTTTCCCGTTTCAATCGCTTTATCCGAAAGATCTACTCCCGTAACGTCTGCTCCCATTCTTGAAAGAGAGATAGAATCCTGCCCAAAATGGCACTGCAGATGCAGAATACTTTTGCCTTTCACATCGCCCAAAAGCTCTGTTTCTATACTATTTAACGAACTTCGTCCTTTGAGAAATTCATCTACAAAGTAGAAATCCGATTTCAGATGCGGATCTACTTTGGCATTCCAGGAATTTTTATTGATTTCCAGGTAATTTTCCATGGTATTATTATTTTTACGCTAATATATCAAATACTTTTAATTATTGAAGCTGTTTTGAATTTATTTCTCTTAATAATGAAATATACAAAACAGATTATGCAGATTTATCGAATTTTCATAATTAGTACTGAAAATATCTGGCCCGGCAATCGTTTGATTGTATTCTTTATAGTTGGAAAAGCGCAAAGGACGCAAGATTTTTTTACATGCTTTATGTTATTAAGGACGCAAAGCTTTTATCTCCGATAAAATGGAGTACGGTGTAGTTTCATTTTTAAATTTTGGCTAAAGCCATGATGGAGGTGGTCATTTTGATAAGTGGGCTAAAGCCCACTCCTATTGAATTTTTATTGAGATCGATTATTCTTTTATTTTGGTAAGCGCAAAAAACGTGAAATATGATGATTATGGAGATTTTAAAGCATAAGATTCTCTCCGATAAAATGGGGTCCGGTGTAATTTCATTTTAAATTTTGGCTAAAGCCATGATGGAGGTGGTCATTTTGATAAGTGGGCTAAAGCCCACTCCTATTGAATTTTTATTGAGATTGATCTTTTTATATATTTTATAGTTGGAAAAACACAAAGAAGATTGTATTTATTGACCAGACTCAGACTGGTATTTAAAAAATCAAATGCCGGGAATGACAATGGAGGTATAAGGACTGTACAGCTTCCAGCCCTTTGATTCATAAAGAGCCTTTCCTTGTTCTGTAGCAACCAGAAAACTATTGGAAATACCTTGCGCTGAAGCAGTTTTTTCAAGTTCCTGCATTAAAAAAGAGGCAAGTCCTTTTCTCCTATGCTTTTCTTCTGTGATAATCCTGTCATAAACAGCCACGCCATCCACAAGTACAATACGGCCAGTAGAAGCCTGTTCACCATTTTCTGCTATGATTTTACAAACGGTTGTGGAATGATATTTTTCGTATTCCAGCCAGTAGCCCTCACAAAGATTGATTTCAGGGTTTTTCATAGGTCCGAAACAGCACATCATGTAGCCGGGAGGCTGTATAATCCACTTTTCAGGTATCTGTTTTCTCACTTCATGAGAAGAAGCACATACTTTAAGGTAGATCCACGGTTCATTGATCTGCTTGGAGAGTTCGATAAAATCATGGGTAATTGTGGAAAAAACATACCGTGTTTTCTGCTGTTCTTCTCCCACTTCTACTTTAAAGCCTGATTTATATTTTACCGGAAGGGGAAGCTTTCTGGACAATGACCATCCTTTCAGCCATTTTTCTACCAGATCATTAGATACATTGTCTGTAATCATCTGTTTTATATTTATGGAAGTTGACCCAACAGTTTCTTTTTCTGCTCTGCAAACTCTTCTTCTGTGAGTATTCCGTTTTCCCTTAATTTACCCAACTTTTCGAGTTGTTCAAAAATATGTTCTGAAGAAACTTCTTTAACTTCGGTTACCTGTTTCTCAGATTTTGGGGTATTATAAATTTTTTCGATACTGCTGTAAAACCTTTCTGCATCGTCTTTATCAAAGAAGCATTCAAATTCTACAACGCCCTCTTTCATATGGATCTTAATAACAGGAGATAGGGGATTTTTTACAATGCTGATCTCGTTGATAACTTCATTTAAATATTCATTCACTTTCAGCGCAGAAAACACTCCTTTTGATACGGAAACCATTCTGTGATGGGTTACAAGAAGTATTCCTGCATCCAGAGTTCCTGAAAGCTGAGCATCCGTTGCAGCGATAATTCTTTCACCCGTATTGAGTATCCGTGGCAATTCTTTTATTTCGCCTTTCGTAAACATGGAGAGGTTGGCATTCACCTGTATCAGTTCATATTTTATTTCCTTCAGCCTTCTTTTATAAAGTTCACGGGGCATTGAACCCGGTTCTGCATTTTCAAATATGGATATATTCAATTCTTCACTCTTCTCAATCGGTTTTTCCTGTTCCGTAACTGTATTTTGAACTAAGCTTTTAATATCATCAATGCTAAATTCATGAAGATTATAAAGAAGCTCCTGATTGATTCCGCTTACCTTTTCCAGGCATTTATTACACAGTTTTCCTCCATCCGAAAGCCTGTTCTCCCCTAAAAGTGTATCCATGGACACCAGTTCTGACTGGCATAATGTACAGGTATTGCTCATATTTCTGTTATCTTTTTTAAAGTCTTGCCAACAGTTTTTTCTTCTGTTCGGCAAATTCTTCCTCTGTAAGAACTCCTAATTCTCTAAGTTTCCCCAATTTTTCAAGCTGTTCGAAAATGATGGCAGGATCTTCTTTTTGTTCAGAATTTTGTTGTATTTCAACGGTTTCCGGTTTCCTTTCCTGCGGCTTGTGTTCAGCCTTTTGCGATCCGGAGCTTCCTATAAAGTCTTGTACAGCTTCAGAAAAGTTTTTGGCTGCACTTTTTAAATGCAGTTTAAATTCGGCAGTAAAACCGGGGGTATAAACTTTTAGTGTTGAAGATATCAGACCTGTATCATGCTGTATGGAACTGACTTTATGGAGTGGGAATTCGTTTTCAAAGACTCCTCCAAGAATTTTTTTATTAATGAAAATAATTCTTTTTTCCGTAGAGACTACAATCCCTTCCAGATCATTATAAAGATATTTGCCTTCTGCAACTGCAATCAATTTTTCATTTTTATCAAGAATGTTTACCAGCTCTTCTACTTCCCTGTCCACAAAAATACTGAGTTTAGCAGTTGTTGCCACAATCTGATCCTTAATTTCATCAAGTCTTGTAGGTGCATCAGCGGTATACGTAAACTGGATACTTTGAGAAGGCGTCGGAACAATGCGGGGCTGGGAAATAATTACCTCTTCCACTTTCTCTACTTCTTCTTTCTCTTCTCCGGCATCAGTCAATACCATATTTCTTATCTGAACAATGCTGTAATTGGCAAGGTCGGAGACAAGATCTTTATTAACATTGGTTGCTTTATTCAGGCATTTATTGCAGAGAATTCCTCCGTCTGCCAGTTTGTTTTCGCCCAAAAGCGTATCCATGGCGGTAAGCGGAGTTATACATAAGGCACATTCGGTATTCATTTGGTTTTATGTTTAATAGTTTATCTGTAGCATAAAACTTCTGCTTCATGCTATACTTTAAATGCATATGACCAACAGAAAGTTTTACTTCATCTTTTATATTTTAAAAGTAAGTAATTTTTAGAATCTGTCACTTATATTTTCGTTTGAATACTTATTTTTTCATGTATTATCTGTTCAATCTGCTTTGAAAACTGTGTATTAATTATAAAAAATCTGTTTTTATTTTTAACCATTATTTCGTTACCGGATCAGGTCTTCCTCTATCTCTTCAAGGGTTCTTCCTTTTGTTTCAGGAACTTTTTTCCATACAAAGATTAATGCAATGACAGCGGCTGCCATATACAGCCAGAATGTATATGCAGCTCCCAAAGTGCCCATCAACACAGGGAAAGTTTGTGAAACGGCAAAAACAGCCAGCCAAAGAAAGAAAGTAGCGACAGACATCGCAGTACCACGGGCTCTGTTAGGGAATATTTCAGAGATAACAACAAAAGTAAGCGGTCCCAACGACATCGCAAAGCTGGCGATATATCCCAGTATCGCAATAAGAATCAGGTTTCCCTGCACCTGCATAAAAAAAGCAGTTCCTATGATCCCCAAACAAATAATCATCCCAGTAATTCCGTAGATCAGAAGAGATTTCCGGCCCCAATAATCAACATATTTTATAGCCACAAAAGTGAAAATCAAATTAATCGCTCCCACAATAATCGTCTGACAAAGAGCAGATCCTGAGCCCACCCCTGTAGATTTAAATATCTCGGGAGCATAATACATCACCGCATTTATTCCTGTAATCTGCGAAAATACCGCCAGCAGAATTCCTATGGCAAGCGCTTTTTTCAACTTTGAGTCTTTCAGATGGGAAAACGAAAACGGAAGGGTGTCTTTTAATGATTGATTAATGTAATCAAGCTCTACCACTGCTTTTTCTTCTCCATGAATAAGAGAAAGTATAGATAAAGCCTCTTTGTTTTTCTTTTTTTCTGCAAGCCATCGCGGGCTTTCAGGAACAGTAAAGAGCAGTGCTATAAAAACTAATGAAGGAATAATTCCTGAGCCAAACATCCATCTCCAACCGTGAGAAATATTCCAGCTTTCATTGTAGATTCCGGCAATATAGGCATTCACAAAATAAATAACCAGAATCCCGGTCACAATCCCAAGCTGAAAAATTGAGACGAGCCTCCCGCGTATAGCTGCCGGAGCCATTTCTGAAATATACATGGGCGAAAGTATAGATGCGATCCCAATTCCCATCCCGCCAACAATACGGAAAACAACAAAAATACAGAGATCGGGAGCCAATGCGGTACCAACAGAGGAAATTGCGAACAAAAGAGCGGAAATCATTAAAACTTTTTTCCGGCCGATCTTGTCACTCAGCATTCCTGAATACATAGCTCCGATGAGGCATCCCAACAAGGCACATGAAGCCGCCCAGCCTGTCATAGCATCAGACAAATGATAATAAGTCCGCATAAAACCAATAGTCCCGGAAATGACAGCGGTATCATAACCGAATAACAAACCACCCACCGATGCTACCAGCACGGCTTTATAAATAATGTTAGAATTTCCCGTCTGCTGCATATTTATTATTTTAAGATTTTCTCTTTCATCCTATCCATACGAATGGATGCCTTAACAGTTGCACATTCCTTCCCCTCACTTTCGCCATATGGTGTAATGGTATACGTTCCTACCGAAGCCGGAACTATAAAAGTTTCAGCATAGCGTACAATATACGGAGCAAAACTCTCATCCGGACTTTCTACAAGCACTTCCCTACCCTCAACCAGGTTTAAAACATTCACAGAACCTTCTGTATGATGTATTACTTTTTTACTAAACCAATGCCGTCTGGTTTCAATAAATGACAACTCATCCAGTCCGGTTCGCTCTTCCCGCCATCCATCACCTTCAGAAATCGGTGCTGTAAGGTTCAGTATATTCTTTTCGGTCCATGATGCATCACGGTTCCACTGTATATTTTTTCTGCCGTGCTCCAGAGAAATGGGTCTTGGTTTTCCATCAAGCCCCATTCGTTCCCAATCCCAGAGTTTAAATGTAAAGATATAAGGGGTAGCACTTATTTCCAGAACTACTGAATTAGCTCCCGAGCAATGAACCGTCCCCGCAGGAATAGATACATGATCATGTTTCCGGACAGGCCATTTCTGTACATATTGATCGGCATCGAAAGCAGTCTGGGTACTTTGTGCTTTTTCAAGATCAGCCATCATATTTTCCGGGTTTATATCGTTTTTCAGTCCGAGGTATACAAAGGCATTTTCCCCGGCATCCAGCATATAATAACTTTCATCCTGTGTATAGTTCATCCCGAATTTTTCCTTTATATATTCTTTCAACGGATGTACCTGCAGACTCAGATTGCCACCTTCCATGGTATCCAGAAAATCGAAGCGAATCGGAAATTCATCGCCAAAGCTTTCGTATACCTGTTTTCCCAATAGAGCTTCCGGCTGGAAAAACACTAAATTTATGGAGGGGATTTCTACAACCTCATCCCCAAATCCTAATAAAAGGCTGTTCTCTTCCGGAACACAGTCAAAGCCCCAGGCGTAATTAGGAAGGCTTCTGTCAAGATCGCATACTTCTTTCAGCCATTGCCCGCCCCAGGGACCGGGATCGAAAAAAGGAACCACTCTGAAGGGAGAACTAACCGTTTGTTTTAAAGCATCCAGCACTGCATTGACGCTAATCATTTTGGGTTGATGAGGCTTTGTGGTGTCCAGAATAAAATGACAGTTTCTGAATATCCTTTTTTTATAACGGTCGCATACACGCCAGTCTACAAAGTAAGCATGCTTATATTGATAGGCAAAAGCTTCAGTATAGTTGGTTTTCCCCAGATTACAGGCGGTATTATTTCGATACCGTTTCTGAATTTCCCAGCGTGCCATATCTGCATACAGTATCAACTTTGGCTGGTTATGCAGCAGAAGTGCTCCGGGCCCCACAATAACCACGCAGCCGTCGGTAGTATCTATTTCTTTCTTCAGGGCAGTTATTTTCACCTCATCGAAATAATCTTCCAGTTCAAGAGAGGTCATATACCCAAAAACAGGATCATCGGTTACATAAGGCTCTACCATGCTGCTGATTTCACTTTCCGGTTTCATCGCCTCTGAAGTATTAATGATCAAAGCCGGGTTTAAAAGATCTTTGAATTCAGCTATGATTTCTTCCACAAAAACTCCGGGATAACATTCAACAGCTATAATTCCGGGGATGCCTTCTTTTATTTTATCCGTAACGTTCTCCCAGCCGGAAATGCAGGTATGATCTTTTATGGGTATTACAGGAAATTTGTTGTAATTCGATTTCATTATTGTTCTATTTCATTCATTTTATTTCACTTATTGATGTTGCTGACAAGATAGGCCATGCCGTACAGCGCTGCAGAATCCGGAAATACTGCTGTTTCAACTTTCACATTTCCCCAGGGAGTCCAGGCATGTTTTTCCGTTTGATTTCTGATATAGGGCACGATAGAAGAACCGCTACCCATAATACCACCTGTAAGCAGAAGCATTTCGGGATCATAAGCGTGGATAAGGCTGATAGCGCATGCTGCCCATGCCTGTAAGCTCTGTTCACGGATCTCTGCAGCTGCTAAATCACCTTCTTTTGCCAATTGAAAAACCGCTTTATAATCTACAGAAGGCAAAGATTTCAGTTTACTTTCCGAATACGCCTTATTTTCTCCCGCTATTGAAGGTAGCTTCCAGGTAGAAGCTTCTGTTTCCACACAGCCTTTGTTTCCGCAATTGCAGATTGTCCCTTTATAATTAATCACAAAATGGCCACCCAATATTCCGGCTGTAAAATGTTTCCCCTTCAGCAGATTCCCTTCCACTACAGCCGCAGTTCCCACACCTGTCCCCAGACTCATTAAAACAACATTATCATAATCTTTTGCTCTTCCATATTTCCATTCGCCTAACAATGCAGCGCGGGCATCATTTTCTATGGTAAAAGGAAGACCGAATGCCTGCCAGCACCATTCCTCTAAGTTGATATCCGGAGCATCGCCAAATTTTTTATCAATGGAAAGTATTTTCTTTTGATGACTGTCCACGATACCCGGAGAAGCTATCCCAAGCCCTGCCATATCTTTAAAGGAAAGCTGTTGCCGGGCCAATGCCTCTTTTACAGCTTTTTCTATGTGAGGTAATCTCACTCGGAGCCCGTTTCCGGAATCAGCATTGATGGACACCGAAGAGATTAGGATATTTTCTTTTATAATTCCAATTTTGATCATGGTTCCACCCATGTCTATTGTGATCACTGGTTTTGACATAACTTTTATTCAGACTTGATCCTATTTTAAAAACACAGCATAGAATTAAGGCATTACCTTTATTTCTACTACATCCATTCCTGCAAGCGTTATTTTTTCATTAGTTGAAAAAACTTTTCCTGTTTTAAGAATAATCAGCTTTTTAGGCTTTAATTTTTCCCATAACAAAGTACTTGACTGTTCTTTTTCATCCGGATTATACAATCTGATGACGAAACTTCTTTCTTTCTCCGGGGTGACAGACGTAACAACAATTCTATCATTGCTCATCTGAAACAGGCTTTCTCCTGAAGACCACTTATCTTTAACAGGAACAGCGGTAAGAGGCTGAGTGAATTGAGCAGCTGCTTTTTCATTTTCTACAGAATTAAAGGCATCATGCGGACGAAGCACATAGTGATAATGCACCGGGCCTTCCTGATCTGCTTTATAATTGGTGTGCCAGTAATTATTCATGGCATAGCTGAACCAATTGGTTGTTCCCGGATTTCCTTTATCTTTCCACTTTTTATGGCTGTTGTCTATGATCATTCTTTCATCTATCATTTCCGATGCCTCAATTAAAGGGGTTTCCAGCATCATCCATTGAATTCCTTTTTTTCCTGAAGAAGCATCCACCCAACGGCGGCTGTACCAGTAATCCATATTAGATCCCGGAAGCTGGTCCGTAAGGTATTTCATGACCCCATATCCTGCATCCACTGTTATATCTTTAAATCCTGAATTAAAAGGAAAGCCGAAATGCACAGATTCTTTGGTACGCACGGGCTTTTTATCTACGATATTTTCCAGAAAAACCTCATCACTGTCTGCAAACAGCGTCAGTATACGTTCAAGGCTTTTGGCTCCGGGAGCTTCTGATAACAGGGATATTTTAACAGCAACAGGACCATTTTCAAGGATTTTCACTTTCGTATCTGTATTGGATAAAGCATCCTGAGGATTTAGTCCCGGAACGTACCAATAGCTGTTAAGTCCCTGTTTATTAAAACTCCCCGCATGATTAAATTCACTTTTATCCTTAATTTTAATAATACTTCCTGTTTTTGTATCCCATGCTACAGCCACTTTTCCGTTAGAAACCTCATTAGCTGAAACAGAAAACGGATTCTGTCCTTTTACTTCTTCTTTTATAACTTTATATGAGGTATATCCCAGTGCTGGAACGTTTTCCGCGATAAATGCGACTGTGCCGTCTGTAAGCTTCTGTACAGGGATTTTATTCCCTTTAGCATCTTCCAGTCCGTTTCCGTCTAGATTATTTTTCATAATCACCGTTCCGCTTCGTTTCCATGATGAGGTATTGAATACGGCAATCGTTTTTGAAGCAGGACTGGTTATAGGTTTCAGTAAATCTTCTTCCAGTTGGTTTGCCAGTATATTTCCATCGGAAGAAAACTGTTTTTTCACTTTCCACTGATCGGTAACAAAAGGAAGGTCAGGAGCTGTAATACTGTTGAATGCTCCCCAAGTATGTTCATGAAAAAGAATAACGTTTTTCCATGCTTCATAGAATTTTTGACGGTCATACAATTCAGGATTCAATATGGAGTAAAGGGTGGTAAGCTGCTGAAGCTTCAGACTGCTGTTCCGGTTTACACCTTCTTCTTTCGCCGTAGACATGGCTCCGTCTTCCCAATAAGGGCTGATATCTCCTTTTACGACAGGAATCTGATTACCGTATTTTTTCTCAAACGCTTCAAACATTTTTTCATTGGTACTCAGAATTATTTTGGGAGAAGCATATTTTTTATTCCATTCATCTATAAATTTTGATACCGACGTATCAATCGGGCCGTTGTCTGCCACTATATTATATCGCCACTGAACGATATCGTAAGGATATTGACTTTTAGTAAGATCATTGAGATATTCGGCTATTTTTTTCTTTCCGTTTTCGAATACTTCGCCTGGATGAATACCATGCCACGAAGAATAGCCTCTGCCGCCTGTCCAGAATAATATTTTACTTTCACCCGAAGGAGATTCCCACCAAACCGGTCTATCTCCCCAGCTTTTCACAAAATTTCCGACACGATCTCCCAGATAAGGATTGCTTTTCCCTAAATAGTTGGGACCGCTGGAAAAATATTTGACTCCCGAAGAAGTGAGTGCAGGCACTAAAGACCATGCAAATCCGGGAACATCAGACATCATTGCACTTTTGATAGATAAGCCATATTCTTTTTCCAGCTTTTGAGCATATTCTGTATAGTGGAATAACTCTTCAGGCTGGCTCAGCCCTGTTAAAATATTCGCATACATTGCGGAAAGTCCTATACTTCCTTCTTTTACGGCTTTTACAAAGGACTGTATTTCTTTAGGACTGGCTTTCTGCATAAAATTTTCTACATCCCAAAGGGCTTCCACATTCCATTTAAAGCGGGCTTCTTCCGGCAAACTGCGTGTCTCTTCTATCATTTTAAGCGCATCATAGATGTTTTGGGTATGAATTTTGGCCACTTCTGCCTGCAAATGAGAATATCCTACATCTGTATGGGAATGATGAATAAAATACAATGTACGGGGTACAACAGTTTCAACAGCAAGATCTTTCCTATATAATTCCTTTTCGTCTGCAGTCACCGTTATCAGCACGGATTTCTCCTTTTCTGAAACAGATACAGGTATTTCAAAACTTTTAATGCCATCCTCCATATTAAAAGAGAATGTTTCTTTATTATTGATTTTTGCTGTTATTTTTTGTTCTTTTCCAAAATGAAGACTGGTCAGTGTAATCATTCTTCGTCCGTCTTTCAGAATAAAAGGAGTCATTTCTGCGTCCATTTTTTCCTGAAAGGTGAATTTATAGGTCATGAACCAGTCTCTGCTGTTTTCTGCTTTTCCGGTCATTTTTAACTTCAGAGGTTTTCCCGGGGTTACTTTATTAAGAGGAATTCTTAAATAAGCAATTCCGTAAGAATCTTTAAGCCCGTCTGTTTTTGTCTGATGAAATACAAAAGCTGTACTGTCTGCCGCTTTAGCAATCCAGTCCGGATTTTTATTTCCGGGGTAAGTTGTGAGAGTAAGTACTTTTTTATCATTGATAGAAAGATCGAAATGGCGTATTCCGCCGCTGGATCCTGAAGAATGAGATGCCAGCCAGCTGAAATAAATATAAGGGCCTTTAATTTTCCCCGGTACGGCTTCTGTTTCCCATTCTATAATTTTAGCTCCATCTGTTGCACGGGTAAGTAATGCCTGGTTCGCATAATCAGGGAATGCAGAGAAGTAACCGATGTTCTCACCGCTAATTTCACGGGCATATCCGTTGACAGCCTCAATATGGCCAAAAAACGGCACTTTTTTCTGTCCGTAAAAAAAATTACCCGATACAAGAATAAACACGAATAAAGTAAAATATTTTTTTTGCATAAGATTTATAATTTTAAATAATATGTAAGAATGTTTGAACATATATAAATATGAAAATACCTTTAATTTTCAGCTGATTTTGTAATATCAATGCTATACGTAAATTTATCTGACCTGTAATACCCGACATTATACTCCACCGCCTTTCCATTGATGTCATAAACAAAACGTTCCCTTTTCAAAATAGGAAAAGAAGCCGGAACTTTCAATTTTTTCCCTATCACAGTACCTGCATTACAGGCGCTTATATTTTCACGGGACCGATGAACCACTACTCCATAACGTTCCTGAAGCATTGTATATAAAGGAATATTAAAATCATCCTCCTTGCTGACCCCTAATCTTGGATGAAAATAACTTTCAAAATAAACAATAGGTTCATCTGAGTTTTCACCTTTTAATTTTGAGAGTTTAAATAATTTTCTTTCCGGAGTACAGTTAAAAAAATTACATAAAGTTTCGTTGGGGGTTTCGTTTTCTGTTTTTAATAACAGATTAATGACCTCAATTCCTTTTTCCTGCATCTCTCTTGTAAAGCTGTACCAGTGATCCAGTCCTGTTACTAAGCTTTTCTTTTCCGCAACGCGGGTACCAATTCCTTTTTTCCGTACAATAAGTCCTTCGTGCTCCAGTTTATTGGTTGCCTGACGGATTGTATTTCGTGATACTCCCCAAAGATTGGCCAAATCCACTTCCTTAGGCAGTAAAGCTCCTTTATTAAAAGGTTCCATCTTGATAAGTTTTCGGAAAAGCTCTTCTACCTGCACATGAAGAGGCAACTTACTTTTATGATCAATGGTAAAATTCTTTGTAGGTATGTTCATACATATAAGATTGAAGCAAATGTAATTATTTTTTCTTTTCGAAGATTAAAATTTTTAAAAAAGTTTATTAATTTTTAAATATCACAAAAGAATTATTGAGAAAAATTGAGAGAAAAAGCCTTATTATTAAAGCATAAAAAATCCTGTTACCCAAGTTTAGACTAAGCTTTTGAATTGCCCGGAATAAACTCCTGTAACAGGATTTTTAGTTATCTTAATTTTTACAGACCTAAAAACTCCTCTACAGAAACTGTTTTCTGTTCTCCGGCAGTAAGATCTTTAAAAGTAACCGTTCCATTTTTGATTTCTTCTTCTCCTAAGAAAACAAGATTTTTTATTCCTTTCTTTTCAGCAAATGTAAACTGTTTGTTCAGTTTTGAATTCTCCGGATAAAGTTCGGCAGAAATTCCTTTTTCTCTCAGCTTCATAATCAGCTTCAGGGCTTCTACAATTTCTTCTCCTCCGAAATTAGCAAACAGATACTCTACATTGGTTGTAGCTTCCTCAGGGAAAAGCTGAAGTTCTTCCATCACCAGATAAACTCTGTCCAGACCAAATGAAATCCCGATCCCAGGAATATTTTTCACACCAAAAACTTCTGTAAGGTTGTCATACCTTCCACCGCCTCCAATAGATCCCATAGCCACTTCATCTGCCTTTACTTCGAAAATGGCTCCGGTATAATAATCTAAACCTCTCGCTAGCGTAATATTGAAGACAAGGTTTTGCATATCTACGCCAAGATTTAAAGATTGAGTAAGAACAAATTCCAGTTCTTCCACTCCTTTCAATCCAATTTCACTGTCTGCAAATTTTTCTTTCAGCTGAAGAAGGTTTTCCAGGGCATCATCTGTCTGGTTGAATAAAAACTCTAGTTTATCAATAGATTCCTGAGCAATTTCTCTTTCCAATAATTCCTTAACAACGCCTTCTTTTCCAATCTTATCAAGTTTGTCCAAAGCTACAGTAAATTCAATCAGTTTATCGGTAATACCTGCATATTCTGCAAGTCCGGAAAGAATTTTTCTGTTGTTCATATGAATGGTAACAGGAATTTTAAGATCCGAGAATGATTTCAGATACAGCTGAACTAAGTCTACTTCCTGTAAAAGGCTTTCGCTTCCAACTACATCAGCATCACATTGATAAAACTCTCTGAATCTCCCTTTTGCAGGTCTGTCGGCCCTCCAAACCGGTTGAATCTGATACCGTTTAAAAGGAAAAACCAATTGACCGTGATTCATAGACACGTATCGTGCGAAAGGAACTGTTAAGTCATATCTCAAAGCTTTTTCGGAAATCTTCTTAGTCAATGCCTGATGATTGTCCACGTGCAATTCTTCTGCAGAAACCTTATCCAGATAGTTTCCGGAATTTAATATTTTAAAAATCAAACGGTCTCCTTCTTCTCCATATTTTCCTGTGAGTGTAGAAAGATTTTCAAAACTTGGAGTTTCCAAAGGCTGAAATCCGAATAATTCAAAATTCTTCTGTAAAGTATTGATAATATATCTTCTTCTTGAAACTTCCAACGCGGAAAAATCACGGGTTCCTCTTGCTAAGCTTGGCTTCATTTGCTGTATGTCATTTTGATAGATGCAAAAATAAGGAATTGAAAGGACTTTTGCGAAACATATAAAAGCTGAGGAGTATTTTTTCCTCAGCTTTCAATGCTTAGTTATCTTTCAATCCGAAAAATCAGACACTTTCCAGGATTTCAAGAATCTCTTCACCATAATTTTCAATTTTATGTTTCCCGAAACCTTTGATCTCCAATAGCTCTTCTTTTTTAGCAGGTTTATATTTGGCGACAGACATCAGCTCTTTATTGCTCGCGATAAAATAAGTGGGGAGATCCTGTTCCTTAGCCTTCTCAGATCTCCAGTATTTCAGGGCATCTAAAATTTTCTCTTCATCGGAGTTTAAAATATCATTGTCTGCAGAATATTTCACTGCCTTTGATTCTTTCACTATATTTTTGGCTGTTTTCAGCTCTTCAAAATATAGAATGACGGACCAATAACATTCATCATTTACAAAAGCGGTTTCCACTTTTATAATTTCGTTCACTTCCAGAAAATCATCCAACATTTTCTGATCCTGATAGAGAAACTCTTTGGGAAGCCGAATTTTAAAAACTTTTACTTTCATCATCTGTGTTTTTACTATTATTTACCTCCCAAAAGAAGAATTTCGTCTACTCTGATCTCTGTAATGTACCGCTTCACCCCATCTTTATCATCGTAAGATCTGTAGGTAAGCTTTCCTTCCACAGCAATTTCTTTTCCTTTTGGGACATACTTTTGAAGGATCTCAGCCGTTTTTCCAAAGGCAATAAGATTGTGCCATTGTGTTTCTTCCACTTTCTCTCCTTTTGCATTCGTATAATGATCGCTGGTGGCCAAAGACACACTTGCTTTTATACTTCCGCTTTCAAAATTTACGGTTTCAACTTCTTTTCCTGTGTAACCAATAAGTGTTACTTTGTTTCTTAGTGACATAGCTTTAAAATTTTTAAGATTAATAATTCAGATATGAGACGTTCACTGTGTTTCTCAAATCTCTGTAGCAAAGATGGAAACCTTGCCCCACCTTAGTCGGTTATAAACTATTTAAATTCGTTTGTAGTCGTTTGCAAACGGATAATTCCGTATCTTTGATGAAACATCACCTATGAAGAAAGCCATCCAAATTTTTGAGTTTCCTTTTAATTTAGGACTGAAGAAAAAGGATCATGAAACTGAACCTGGTGTCAAAAAACTGCCGGACTGGCTCAGAAAGTTGGGTTTTCATCAGGAAATTAGTCCTACAGATGTTTTCAGATTAGACACCCCGAAGTATTCTATGAACCTGGATCAGGAATCGGGTGTTTTAAATGCTGATATTATTGTTGAATATGCCCAAAAACAGGCAAATCTCATCCTGGATAATCATGAAAAAAATAGTTTCAGCATCATGCTTGGAGGTGACTGCAGTATTCTGATCGGAACTGCTCTCGCTTTAAAAAAACTGGGAAATTTCGGATTATTTTATCTGGATGGGCATACTGATTTTATTCCACCTCACCTTTCTTCTACCTCTGCAGCAGCAGGAATGGATTTGGCTATTATTACCGGAACCGGACCTGAGAAATTAACCAATCTTCAGGGACTTCAACCTTATTTTAAAGAAGAAAACATTTTCTGTGTGGGAAATGCAGAAACCGATGATAAAGAATATGTTCAACAAATCGTGGATTCCGATATTCATTATTTTGATCTGTATCAACTGAGAAAAAACGGCTTTCGAAAAACTGAAGACGACTTTCTAAAGATGATCGACAGTAAATCCCTTGACGGGTTTTTCATTCATTTTGACGTAGATGTTCTGAAAGATGAACTTATGCCTGCAGTAGACAGCAGAATGGAAGCAGGTATTGATTATGAAAATCTCAGAGAAATTTTGGTACCTCTGGTTCATTCTCCCTCATGTTTTGGAATAGAAATCACTATCCTGGATCCCGATTATGATGAAAGCGGAACCTTTACTCAGATGTTTATAAAAAACTTAATTCAAATTATAAAAAATAAAGAAGATTAATGAAGAAGACTATAAAAAGAACGTTCAGGGTATCCAAATATGTGATCTACAAAGAAACTCTGGTTGATTATAAAGAACATTTCTGGTCATTTCTGGGAGCTTTCGTCGGAATTGGAATTATTGCTTTTATCCAGTCCCATTCCGTATCAGCTACTGAAAATATATTTCTGATAGGATCTTTCGGTGCCTCCAGTGTGCTGATTTATGGTGCTATCCAGAGTCCTTTGGCCCAGCCCAGAAATTTAGTCGGAGGACATGTGATCTCCGCTATTGTTGGGGTAACCGTTTACAAGATTGTTCCTGATATTATCTGGCTTTCTGCTCCTCTAGCTGTAGCTTTTTCCATCGTTCTTATGCAATATACCAAAACCCTGCATCCGCCCGGCGGAGCAACGGCTCTGATTGCTGTGAGTTCTGTTGGAAAAATTCCGGAACTGGGATACTGGTATGTTCTCTCGCCTGTTTTATCAGGTTGTATTATTCTCCTCCTTGCTGCTTTGCTGTTCAATAATATGACTCCAAACCGAAGCTACCCTTCCCACAGCAGATTTAAAAGGCTGTTGAGAAAAAAACATGAGCATCCACACAAAATGAAAAAATAAAAAACATGAACTGTCTCGAATGCGGCGAAAAAATTATCGGAAGGGCGGATAAGAAATTCTGCAATGATGCCTGCCGGAATGCCTACAACAATAAGCAGAATAAGGATTCTTCCAATCTGATGCGGAACGTTAACAACAAACTCCGTAAGAATTACCGCATCCTTTTGGAACTGAATACAGACGGAAAAGCTAAAATCGCCAAATCAAGGATGAACGGTCTGGGTTTTGATTTCGAATATTTTACCAATCTGAAAGTGTATAAAAATGGCTCTGAATATAGATTTATTTATGATTACGGCTATAAATTTCTGGAAGATGATTATGTTCTAATTGTAAAAAATCAGGCATAGAAACTTTTAACCTTAAACATAAAAGTATGAAAGAAATCGTTCTGATAACCGGTGCCGGAGGTATGATCGCCCGTGAACTGGCTAAAAAAATTGAAAACGAATATACCGTAAGATTTCTGACCCGAAAGAAAAAACATGACCGTGATTTTGAATGGGATATCCAAAAAGGAACCATTGATGAATCTGCTTTTGATCAGGTCTCCCACATCATTCATCTTGCGGGCGCCAATATTTCTGAGAAAAGATGGACTCCGGAAAGAAAAAAAGAACTTATATCCAGCCGCGTAGATTCGGCCGGGCTTCTTTTGAAAACCTTAAAAAAGAAAAACATACAGCTTAAATCTTTTATCTCAGCATCAGGGATCAATTATTACGGAACAGTCACTACCGATAAAATTTATACGGAAAATGATCCTCCGGGAAATGATTTTCTGAGTGAAGTTGTGGTTTTATGGGAAAAAGCTGCAGATGACTTCAAAGAACAAAACCTTGCTGATAGAGTGGTTAAAATACGCACGGCAGTAGTTCTTTCCAAAGAAGACGGAGCGTTGAAAAAAATGGGTCCTACCATACAATACGGGATTGGATCTGCTTTGGGAAGCGGAAAACAATATATGCCATGGATTCACATCGAAGATATCTGTTCCATTTATGAAGCCGCTTTGAAAAACCCAGCTATGAATGAGGCTTATAATGCCGTTTCTCCTCAACATACCACCAATGAAAATTTAACGAAGAAAATTGCTGAAGTCATGAATAAACCTCTTTTTATGCCTAATATTCCGGCTTTCGTTTTAAAACTTATATTCGGAGAGCTTGCAGATGCTTTACTGGAAGGATCAAGAGCTTCTTCACAAAAAATTCAGGACACAGGATTTCAGTTTAAATTTCCGGATCTCAGAAAAGCTCTGGAAGATTTATTAATTCTACATCGAACAAAATAAAATACTATTAAAAGATTCAATTCATTTATGCACACACCAGATATTAAAATCATAAAAACAGAAATTCTTTCAGACAACTGGTATACTTTAAATAAAGTCACCTACACCATTGCCAAGAAAGACGGAACTACGGAAACCCAAAGCAGAGAAGCCTACGACAGAGGAAACGGCGCTGTTATTCTTCTCTATAACACCACTTCAGGAACCGTAATCCTGACCAGACAGTTCAGACTGCCGACTTTCATCAATGGAAATACATCAGGAATGCTTATTGAGGCCTGTGCCGGCCTGCTGGACAATGATAATCCTGAAGAATGCATCAAAAGAGAAACGGAAGAAGAAACCGGCTACAAAATCTCAAAAGTAGAAAAGGTATTCGAAGCTTATATGTCGCCGGGATCTGTAACAGAGATTCTTCATTTTTTCATTGCAGAATATTCAAATGAAATGAAGATTACAGACGGCGGCGGCCTTGAAGAAGAAGGCGAAAACATTGAAGTTCTGGAACTTCCATTTGACAAAGCACTTGCCATGACCGGAAACGGAGAAATTATGGATGCCAAAACCATTATGCTCCTGCAGCATTTAAGAATCAACAATATTGTATAGAAAAATATGAAAAACCTTTTTCCTGCAATCGCTTTACTCAGTTTGGTTTCATGTAAAAAAGAACTTCCGAAAGATCCTCCAATAAATGAGGTATCGGTAAAAGAGGAAGGAACGGACACAATTAAATCCAAAACGGTAAAAGATGCTTTATATATGGAGTTTAAGCCCAAAACCATCTCTAATTTAAAAATCAGCGGATTTGATGTTTCGAAGGCATTTTCTATCGGAGAAAATACAATTGCAGTGGGAAGTTATTCTGCTTTGGATGGAAAAATTACATTACCAGATACGGAAGAAAACTTTGGAAAAAGACTTTTATTGCTGAATAATAAAAACCAAATCATCTACACATCGCAAGGATCAGGGGAAGCTTATCTTTATGAGCCTCATTTTTATAAAAACAACCAAAACGGAAATATCATTATCGTCTGCCAGCAGGCCTTTGAGTATTTTTTTGGCGGGGATGCTTATTTATTACAAAGCGGAACAATAAAACATATTGGAAATCTGGATATTGAACCCAACAATGAGGAGAAAAGTTTAACCGATATCTTAAAGATTAAAGAATCAAAAGATGAAATCATTTTTACTTTCAATGCAGACTCACTGGTTCTGAAACCGGGAAATGAAGATATTATCATTAAAAATAATAATAATACTCAATATATCTACAATCATCAATCATTGAAATTACATCAGTAGAAATGCTGACAAACGGCTTATAAAATTGCAGAAATCTATAAAAAAAATTTAAAATGCTACAGGATCATATTACAGTGGAAAACCGCCACAAAGATTTTATAAAAAAAGTGAGTGAAACAGAAGTTGTTTATGCTTTGGAAGATGAAAACGGATTTGCTGTCTCCTACTCCAACGAACTTGAATATGAAGACGGCGAACCTGTACAGATCATTTGCTTCTGGTCTGATGAGGCAAGGGCAAAATCATGCATAAATGATGAATGGATCGGGTATAAAGTTTCAACTATCCCTCTCAGCGATTTTATAGAAAACTGGTGCCTGGGAATGAATAATGACGGCATCGTTGCAGGAACCAATTTCGACTCTAACTTGTTCGGTTATGAAGCTGAGCCTTTGGAACTGGTTCTCGATATTTTAGAAGTGCTTAAAAAAACGGAGAAAAATTTCCCTTTACGAAAGTTTGAAAGTTTTGATGATATGCAAAAACAGATCAAAGAAGTTTTGAACAGTTAAAAAATTAAGAAAAGTTCATTAAAAATATTTATAAAAAGCATGGAAATTCAAAGTATAGATCACATCGTGCTTACAGTGGCCGATATTGATACAACTATAGAATTTTACACTTCTGTTCTGGGATTTCAGGCCGTCATATTTGGGGAAGGTAGAAAAGCATTGGTATTCGGGAACCAAAAAATCAATCTTCATCAGAAAAACCATGAATTTGAACCGAAGGCAGATCAACCCACCTGCGGCTCTGCCGATCTGTGTTTTATCGCGAAAACTGAAATCCATCAGGTTCTGGAAGAACTGAAACTGAAAAACATTGAAATTATCGACGGCATTGTAGAAAGAACGGGTGCTGTAGGAAAAATAAAATCAGTTTATTTCCGGGATCCCGATATGAACCTTATAGAAGTAAGTAATTATTTCGGGATTTGATTTTAAAGATTCAAAAATCATTTTCAAATATAGATTTTCTTCTTTTTGTTTTAAATCTAAATATTAATTTTGTAACCATTCAAAAAGTCTTTTCAGAAAATGATGATTCACCAAAAAATATGAAAAAAATACTATTTACTTTTTCGCTCGCCCTTTCTGTAATAGTCTGGGGACAGAAAAAAACAACGAAGACCAATAATAACCTGGTATTGTATACGTACCAGACTTTCAACTGCGACAATAAAGGATATTTTGACGCCGGAAAATACAAAAAAGAAGAAATAGATGGGGTTTACCAGCTTCTTTATCAATTCAACGGTGCTCTGTTTGACAACCATACTGTTTTTAAACTTTCTGATGTGGATGATGTCCGAAAAAATAAAAACATCTACCTGCAACAGCTGGAAAAGCAGTATCAGGAAAAGAAAAAAGAGTTGTATGGCATACAGGTAATCAATCTTCCGGAATGGAAAAACCTCCATCAGGAAACTATCCGGATTTTTGAAAATGAATATCAGCTGAAAAAAGAAGATCTTATTGCTTATTCAGATCCCGCTTCGTTAAAAAACAGTCAATTCTACGGTACCTGTAAAGAATATATTGATGCCGTTTCTTCACCCGACAAACAGAAAATGTACACTCTTTGGAAAAATTTTGTTGAGACCAAAAGTAAAAACAATGCGAGTCCACAATCAGTAATAGATAAATTTAATGCCCAGTTCAACGATCCGAGGAAAGATGATTACGCTCTGATTCAACTGGTTGGTTTTGGTTTCTACAACTGTGCTAACGAAAGTTTCAGACCCGATCCGAATGATGAAGGAACACTCTATGAAAAATTTGATCAGATTTTTGCAAAGCTGAAACAGGATTGTGATGAGCCTTAATCCTTGATTTAAAGATTGAAAATTGAAAAATTTAAAGATTATTATAATGGCAGTATTCGTTGGAGTACTGCTTTTTTTATTTCCAGAGAGTCTGAATTCAGGTTAAATGTTTACTCCGTGGGTGTTTTTCACTTCAGCCATCACAAAAGTACTGTGTGCACTTCCGATAGAATCTACCGACCCTAATTTGTTGAACACAAAATCCTGATAATGCTTCATATCCCTTACCTGAACTTTGAGAAGAAAATCGTAATCTCCGGAAATATTATAGCATTCAGCCACTTCATCAATCTGCAAAATTTCTTCTACAAACTGGTTTCCCACCGAACGGTCATGAATTTTAAGCTTGATCTGGCAAAAAACAGTAAATCCCCGGTTGAGTTTCTCAGCTTCTAAAACGGCAGCATAATGCTTGATATATCCATCGTTTTCGAGTCTTTTCATCCTTTCAAAAACAGGTGATGGCGAAAGGTTAACTTCTTTTGCAAGCTCCTTCACAGTCAGTTTCGCGTTTTTTTGCAGGATTCTCAGCAACTGAAGATCCTTTTCGTCAAGTCTTTCCACAGAATAATATTCTTTTCTAAGTTATATTTTTCAAATTTACAGAATAATTAACTTAAAAATCAACAACAAACCAAATATTAATCTTAATTTTTCAAATTTAACCGACCAAACCACTTTATTGAATATCTTTATCCCAAGTTTTGCTCTTTAACATACTTCATCATACAGAAGAGGTTTTACTTAACGTAGATTAATAGGGAATCGTGTGAAAATCACGAGCTGTCGCGCAACTGTAAGTAACCCACCAAAGGTTTTTATCCCAGCATATCCACTGCCAAAAAGCGGGAAGGATGATAAAAACTGTTACAAGCCAGGAGACCTGCCTATTCTGAATGGACAATGCTTTCGCGGTATGAAGCTTCAGGTCTTACAGATGATACTTTTTGAACAAACTGCCCTTTTACAGGCGAAATTACGTCCTTATTGTATCTCCCCATTTCCTTAAAATTCTTTCCTGACAGCATTGCGGAGCATTCTAAAAGAGCTTTTAAAATCTAATGTTTAATTTAAAAGTTGAAGAACATGCAAACGCACATTCTAGGCAGCCCGCGTATTGGCAGCCACAGAGAACTCAAAAAAGCCTGCGAGCAATATTGGGCAGGTAAAACATCATTAACCCATCTTCTGGAAACCGGAAAAAATATCTGTCTTCAGAACTGGAAATTACAGCAGGAAGCAGGAATTGATCTTATTCCGTGTAATGATTTCTCCTATTACGATCAGGTTTTGGATATGACCCTAACTGTAGGAGCCATTCCTGAACGTTACCAGGAAATTGCTTCCAGAGTATCCACATCCGAACTGGATCTGTATTTTGCCATGGCAAGAGGTTATCAAAAGGAAGGTCTTGACATTACCGCTATGGAAATGACCAAATGGTTTGATACCAATTATCATTATATTGTTCCGGAATTTCAAAAGAACCAGGAGTTTAAATACTTCTCCAAAAAAATCATCAACGAATTCATCAGTGCAAAACAGGCCGGAATAAATGCAAAACCTGTTATCATAGGCCCTCTTACCTATCTTCTGCTTGGAAAAGAGAAAGAAGAAGGATTTGATAAACTGGATTTAGCAGAAAATCTGCTTCCTGTTTATATTGAGATCTTAAAAGAGCTTGAGAACCATGGTGCGGAATGGATTCAGTTTGATGAACCTTTCCTGGGGCTCGATCTTAGTGAAAAAGCAAAAGCAGTCTATGCGTCTGTTTATCAAGAAATCAGAAAACAATTCCCAAATCTTAAACTGATCCTTGCAACTTACTTTGAAGGATTAAAGGATAACCTTTCACTCGCTGTTTCTTTACCTGCCAATGTTCTGCATATTGATCTGGTACGCTGCCCTGAACAGCTTGATGAGGTTCTCAGCGCCATTCCACAAACCATGAGTCTTTCTTTAGGTATTGTAGACGGAAGGAATATCTGGAAAAATAATTTTGAAAAATCACTGGATTTTATTGAAAAAACAGTAAGCACTATAGGTTCTGAGAGGGTTTTCGTTGCTCCATCCTGCTCTCTTCTCCACTCTCCTTTCGATCTTGATCTGGAAACGAATGAACAAACATTATCTCCGGAAATCAAACAGTGGCTGGCTTTCGCGAAACAAAAAGTCTATGAAATTACAGCATTAAAAAAACTGGCTTCCGGAAAAGCAGATTATCAGGCTCTTCAGCAGTTTGCAGAAAATAAAAAAGCACTTGATAACCGCAGAATATCATCACTCATCCACAATCAGGGTGTAAAAGACCGCGTAGAAGTAACCACCGAAGATGATGCCAAAAGAAACAGCCCTTTCAGTATAAGAAAAGAAGATCAGCATAAAGTTCTGCAACTTCCGTTGTTTCCAACGACTACCATCGGTTCATTTCCTCAGACCCAGGAAGTAAGAACCTGGAGATCAAAATTCAAAAAAGGAGAACTTACTGCCGAACAATACGATGATCTGCTAAAAAAAGAAACCGAGAGAACCATCCGCTGGCAGGAAGAAATTGGCATCGATGTCCTGGTTCATGGAGAATTTGAACGTAATGACATGGTGGAATATTTCGGAGAACAGCTTTCCGGGTTTGCTTTTACTCAAAACGGATGGGTTCAGAGCTACGGAAGCCGTTGTGTAAAACCTCCGGTTATCTATGGTGATGTTCACCGCCCTCACCCAATGACTGTTTACTGGTCTCAATATGCTCAATCCCTTACTCAAAAGTGGGTAAAAGGAATGCTTACCGGGCCTGTCACTATTCTGCAATGGTCTTTTGTACGTGATGATCAGCCGCGTTCTGTCACCTGTAAACAGATTGCATTGGCTATCCGTGATGAAGTCAATGATTTGGAAAAAGCTGGAATCAGAATTATTCAGATTGATGAGCCCGCCATCAGAGAAGGTCTTCCTCTCAGAAAATCCGAATGGCAGCAATACCTTGAATGGGCCGTTGAAGCGTTCAGAATATCTGCTTCAGGAGTTCAAGACACTACGCAGATTCACACACATATGTGTTATTCCGAATTCAATGACATTATTCATAATATTGCCGATATGGATGCCGATGTGATCACCATAGAATGCTCCAGAAGCCAGATGGAGCTGCTTCAGGCCTTCGCCGATTTCAAATATCCGAATGAAATTGGTCCTGGGGTTTATGATATCCACTCCCCAAGAGTTCCATCAAAAGAAGAGATGATTCATCTGCTGAAAAAAGCACAGGCAGTAATTCCGGCACAACAGCTTTGGGTAAATCCGGACTGCGGATTGAAAACCCGTCATTGGGATGAAACCGAAAAAGCACTGATAGCTATGGTAGAAGCCTCGAGGGAAGCTGCCAGCACGTATGTAACGGAAGAAAAGCTAAAAAATCATTAATTGTAATTATTAAGCAGGAGCAAAACTCCTGCTTTTTTATTTTGGCTGAAGCCGTTTTCATTATTTTCATTATAATAATCGGGCTAAAGCCCGATCCTATTGAATTTTTGGATGGTTGATTTCTTTATACAACGTTTATCTTATATAGTGGAAGATTTAAGGAACGCAAAGAGGAATCAATTTTTCAAGTTGATTTAATGATGATGAGGAAATTTTTGGTGGACATTTTATTCAATAGAAATGGGCTTTAGCCCATTATCAAAAAGTAAAATTATTCTTATGGCTTTAGCCGAAAATAATATCCTTTTCCAATAAAAATTACCGTAGTTTTGATATCGCATTAAACCATCAATTATAATGAGAAAATCTATTCTTACCATAAGCTTTTGTATTGCTACATCTTTTTTATACGCACAAACGGAAAGAAAATCTGAGCAACAGAAAAGCCTGATTTCTCAAACCGACAAAGACAAAGCTTTTGAACAATGGATGAAGGAAAATAAGATTCCCAACGTAGGATTAGGTATTATCAAAAATGGTAAGCTTGAAAAGGCCAAAGTATATGGAGAACAGCGAAAAGGAAATCCTGCGCCTGACAATACTCTGTTTAATGTAGCTTCACTCACTAAACCCGTAACAGCCATCATTACTCTAAAATTAGTAAGTGCGGGCCAATGGAACCTGGATGAACCTCTCAGTAATTATTGGACAGATCCTGATGTTGCAAGTGATCCCAGAAGTAAAAAACTGACCACAAGAATGGTTCTGAGCCATCAAACTGGTTTTCCCAACTGGCGATGGATGAATGCTGATAATAAACTCAACTTTCAGTTTGATCCGGGAACAAAATACCAATATTCAGGGGAAGGTTTTGAATACCTGAGAAAAGCACTGGAAAAGAAATTCGGTAAAACATTACAACAGCTTGCCGAAGAACTTGTTTTTCAGCCATTACAATTGAAAGACACTTCCTATATCTGGAATGAGAAGAAAGATGCCTTACGCTTCTCAGAAGGTTATGACAAAGAAGGGAAACAATACCAAACCGTAAAAACAACAACCCCCAACGCAGCTGATGATCTCATCACCACAGTATCAGATTACAGTCAGTTCTTAATTAGCGTTATGAACAGCAAAGGACTTTCTAAAAAGGTTTTTGATGATATGACATCCGGTCAGGTAGTGACTAAAAAGGACAAATCTTTTGGATTGGGTCTTGAAATCTACAATTTGGGAGATGGAAATATTGCACTTTCTCACGGAGGATCTGATAAAGGAGTACAAGCCATTTTCTTTCTTCTCCCAAAAACAAAGGACGGAATTGTTATTTTCACAAATGTTGATGACGGTTATAAAGTCTTTGAGAAGCTTTTAACGGAGTATCTGGGTGAGGATGGGAAGAAAGTTGTGGAGATTGAGATGAAGAAAACAATATAATTTCTGAAGGTAGAGAATTAGAAGCCAATCTTTATCAATATTTTCATGGAAATAAATTTAATTACAATCAATCTATAGTTCAAGATAAAATGAAGAAAACCATTCTGTTCATTATTTTAGCATTAAGCCAAATTGTTCACGGTCAAAATAAACTTTTTAAATCTGATAATTTAACTGATACAGATTCTGTCAAAATAATAGGTATGTATCCTAAATGGGATAAAAACAAGAGTTATGAAAAATACAATTTTTTAATTACTGATAAAAAAGTGATTGATTCACTAATAGAATCTGTTGAGTATGCGGAACCTACAAAAAATATAAGTGAGCAAAATAATTTTTCAATTATTTTAACGAAAGGCAACAAAGTGATTAACAGGTGGTCTATAAGTCCTAAGTTTACTAATATTAATATTAATGGATCTAGCCGACAGTTTGATATTTCAATTGTAGATAATCTTTCAAAAAAGTATTTTTTCAAGTACATATGGTATGAAAAGGAGTTTAAAAATGAAAAAGAATTCAGCAAATTCAATGCTGAAATATTAAAACAGGAAAAAACTCTATACGTAAATAAACCAATTTTTGTTTATGAAGGGTCATTTGAATTACAGTTTCCTAAAAACGAAACCTTTCCCCACCCTAAAGCTATTGATGAATATCTAAGGCCACAAATTGAAAAAATTGTTAAGGAAAAAAAGTTTAGTATCTCTTATAAACTTGATGAGTTTAATATGAAAAACAGGGATCAGTATACTATAACAGTAGAAGGCCCTTATTTTCTTTTTACAGATCTAAAAGAAAAAAACAGCAAAAAAGGGAAATGGGTTCCTGCAAAATTTATTGCGACTGTTTATGAAAAAGAATAATAAAAACCAATCCACAGTCTTATGCACTTTATATTTTTATCTTTAGTTATCAATCATTTATCTCATATGTAAACAAAGAGAGTTTACAAAGACACCCTCCCCAAAACCTTCAAATAAATTAATAATGAATAACTTACGATTTTTCAAATTAAATTCCTTAATTTTGCACTCCGAAAATAAGGATTTACAGTTATGAAAAAATTAGGCGAATACAGAAAGCTTCTTAATGTTGATAAGACCGTTACTTTAAAGGAATTAAAGACTATTTACAGAAATACGATGAAAGATTCGCATCCTGATAAATTTATTGATGACGAAGCTGGGAAACTGGAAGCAGAAGAAAAAAGTAAGGCTGTAATTGAAGCGTACCACTTTTTGGTAAGCATTAACCAGGAAACACAGGAAAAATATAAAGAAGAATATACGGAAACGATTACAAAATCAAATATTCAGGATTTTTATCTTGAAAAGGCGGTTTTGAAAGTTCAGCACCTGAATGGAAATATGTACGAATATATCGGAGTTCCAAAAAACATCTATATCAAAATGGTTAATGCCGATTCGCCAAGCCGTTTTGCAAGAAGACACATTTACGGAAGTTTTATCTACAGAAAAGCCGGTGAGGCGATGGTAGATTAATTCTGTACATACAATATAAATAAAGGCTTTCAGGTTACTCTGGAAGCCTTTGTTCATTAAAAAAACAATGATTGGAGCGAACAAAGTATTCAAACTTTTTGTGATTTTTTTTAAACGCAGAGCTTTACAAAAATTAGGTTTTACTTCAGGAATACAAAGAGGACGATAAAAATCGCGGATGAAGCTTTATGAATACAGCGCCCGCTTATTCAAATCAAGGAAATTGATTCAACCTTTGCAAATCTTGAATACGCAGTTTTAAGATTAATCTTTGCGTTGAAGAAAACATAGAAAATAGGAAATATAAGACAAAAAAAGCGCATCAGAAATCTGACGCGCTTTTAGGTTAATTAAGGTTGTTATTTTAGTCTACGTGTTTCGGCGTAAATCCGTCTTCACTTAGTTCTTTGTGTACATAGTCGGCTTTCATTTCGGCTTCATAGTCTACTTTCTCATGTTTACCCATTCTTCTTAGGATGGAATCAAACAGCGAGTATACTACCGGTACGATAATCAAAGTAAGGAATAGAGACGATGTCAAACCACCGATAACCACCCATGCAAGACCTTTGTTCATCTCTGCTCCTGCTCCCGTTGCCAATGCGATTGGAAGCATACCAAAGATCATCGCGATCGTGGTCATAAGGATCGGACGAAGACGAGCGTGGTTGGCCTGTATCAATGCATCATGAGTATTCGCTCCTGCCGCTTTTCTGGCATTGGTAAAGTCGACAATCAAGATTGCGTTTTTAGCAACAAGACCAATCAACATAATCATACCTAACATAGTAAAGATGTTCAATGAATTGGCAGTTAAGGCAAGAATGACCATTACTCCAATCATAGCCAACGGAATTGAGAACAATACCACAAACGGATATACAAAACTGTCATACAATGAAACCATTACCAGGTATACCAATACGATAGCCGCCAATAAAGCAATTCCTAACGTACCGAAACCTTCCTGCTGGTTTTCCATATCACCACTCCAGATATAATCTACTCCGGCAGGTTTATTTTTGCTGTCTTTGAATTGGTTGGCCCATTCATTAGCTACGTCACCCACAGGTCTACCTACTGCTTTTGCTCTTACTTTTACAGATGGTGATTTATCTCTACGTTCAAGCAAACTCGGTCCTGAACCCATTTTTACATCTGCAAACTGGCTCAGACGAACCTGCTCTCCCTGAGGATTGGTAAACATCAGGTTTTTAACATCATCAATTGACTGTCTGTTTGCATCACCAAAACGGATATTAATATCATATTCATATTCTCCGGCTCTGTATTTTCCGTCTGTATTTCCGTTGAATGCAGTCTGCATCGTTTGTCCTACACTTGAAAGGTTTAAGCCTAAAGAAGCCATTTTATCTCTGTCGATGCTCACCTGAACTTCAGGGTTACCTGTATCTGTTGACAATTCAGCATCTACTGCTCCCGGAACTTTCTTCAATAATTCCAGAATTCTTGTTGCTTCTTTTACTGCCGTCGCGTTATCCGGAGCTGTTACTACCATTTCGATCGGTGCATTCTCTGCCCCCATGATACCGATTGGAGCAGTCTTAAATTCAACTCCTGTGAATTTCTCCTCTAAAGCTCTTTTGATCTTTGCTGCTTTGATGTTGGTACTTTCAGCACGTTCAGACTTATCTGTAAGGTTTACCTGAACCTCAGACTGATAAGTTGTAGCCTGAGCTCCACCAAATCCGGTAGATTGCTGACCTACTGTTGTAATCAAATCAACAACATCTTTATCGTTTCTTAAAAACTTCTCAACATCTAGTGTCAATTGGTTTGTTTTTTCAACCGTAGCATCTTTTGATAATTCCATCTGAACAAGGAACTGTCCACGGTCTATCGGAGGGAAGAATTCACCACCAATGAAACCGAATGCTACCAGCATAAATGAAGCGATCAATACAACAAACGTGATAATAACTGTTGAAATTCTTCTTAACGTAGATTTAAGACACCATTCAAGGATATCTGTGATCCAATGCGTGAATTTTTCAATGATTCCTTCAAACCAAAGGATAAATTTCTCGAACCAGTTTTTTCCTGTTAAGTGCTCCAGCTTACCAAATCTGGATGATAGCCAAGGGATAATGGTGAATGAAGCAAGCAATGAAAGTAAAGTAGCAATAACCACCGTGACGCAGAACTGTGCCAGGATGTTCGCTACCAGACCTGAACTCATCGCAATCGGTAAGAATACCACCACAATTACCAACGTAATTGCCGCCACCGTAAATCCGATTTCCGAAGCTCCGTCATAGGCGGCTCTGATTTTACTTTTACCCATCTCCATGTGACGGTAAATGTTTTCCAGTACCACAATCGCGTCATCCACAAGAATACCTACCACAAGCGATAGTCCCAGTAAACTCATTAAGTTCAAAGTATACCCCATCAGATTCATTCCAATGAATGCTGCAACCAATGAAGCCGGGATAGAAACCATTACAATAAATGCATTTCTGATACTGTGAAGGAATAATAACATCACAATGGCCACAAGAATAATCGCCAGGAATAAGTCGAAAATAACGTGGTTGGCAGATTCCAGGGTAAAGTCTGTAGTATCGTTTACCACTTTTACTTTAATTCCCTGATTTTTATAGGTTGCTTCTACGGTTGCAATGGTTTTCTGAACACTTTCAGATACGGCCACCGCATTGGCATCAGACTGCTTTTTCACCTGCATTAGGATCGTAGGAAACTGGTTGAATCTCGCTACTTTTTCAACATCTTTCTGAGAGTCGAAAACCGTTGCAATATCAGATAAACGAACCTGAGCTCCATTTTTATTGGAAACAACAAGGTTGTTCATTTCTTCAATAGACTTATATTTTCCGGATAATCTGATCGTAGATTTTGAAGTTCTCGTTTTCAAACTACCTGTCGGGAAGTCAAGGTTGGAAGAAAGAATGGCCTGTTGTACATCTGCTATTGAAAGCCCGTACCCCTGTAATTTTTTCTCATCCAGATTCACCTGGATTTCTCTTTCCTGCCCACCTACAAGATCTACCTGCGCCACACCGTTTACACGGGAGAAAATAGGTTCAATCTTTTTATCTAAAAGGTCATAAAGATCCTTACTGTTTAGTTTATCAGATGCAACACTCATCGTGATAATCGGTAAATCATCTAATGAGAATTTATTCAGTGACGGTGCATCTACATCATCCGGAAGGTCTGCCAGAATTGCATTTACCTTTCTCTGAGCATCATTCAATGCATAGTCTACATCTGCCCCATCATTCAGCTGAACCATGATTACAGATAAACTTTCGTAGGAAGAAGATTCCACTTTTTTTACGTTTTCCAAAGACCCTACGGCATCTTCAATCTTTCGGGTAACGGAGGTTTCCACCTCTGCAGGCGAAGCTCCCGGATATACCGTAGAAATGGTTACCATATTGGTTTCAAACTTCGGGATCAATTCGTATCCCATGAGTGAATAACTCAGGAGACCTCCCAGCGTCAGAATTGTAAATAATACAATAACTAACGAGGGTCTTTTAATCGATATTTCTGCTAATTTCATACCCTTTCTACTTTATGATATTCACTTTAGACCCGTTGTCAAGGTTGATCTGTCCGCTGGTTACGATCTGCTCACCCCCATTCAGTCCGCTTAATACCTGAACTTTATCGCCATATACTTTTCCAACAGTCACTTTGATAAGCTTGGCAACCCCGTTCTGAACGACGAATAACTGACCTGAACTTACTCCGTTCACAAACGCTTCCGCAGGAACAGTTAATATATTTTGAGTTTCTGCTCCGTTATTCGTTTTAAATACCGCTGTAGCATACATACCGGCCTTTAAGTTTCCTCTGTTCTGTACTTCAATTTCTACAGGGAAATTAAGCGAAGCATCACTTTTAGGAGCAATGAATGTAATTCTTCCGCTGAAAGAATCTTCCGGCAATACGTTTACATTGATCGGAACTTCCTGACCCAGCTGAATTTTTCCAATTTGGCTTTCGTCCACCAGTACAGAAAGTTTCAGGCTGTTGATATTTACGATTTCAAACATGGAAGTCCCCACTGAAACTACAGTTCCCGGTTCAACCATTTTTTTATTGATCGTACCGCTGATCCCTGCACGGATGCTGGTATCGTTTACTCTTACACCCTGAGCTCTTACCGCTGCCTGTGCATTTTTAAGCTGTAATCTTGAATTATCTACCTGCTGTTTGGTAACTCCTCCCGTTTTAAAGGCATTTTCATAACGCTGATTGTCAATAATAGCATTCTGTAAATTATTCTGAGCCTGGGTTACATCCACCTCAATAGCATCTCTTTTAATAGTTGCCAAAACCTGCCCTGCCCCAACTCTAGATCCTTCTTTCACCAAAACACTTACGATACGTCCGGCTATTTCAGAAGACTGGTTCATTTCCTGCTTAGGAAGGAAAGTTCCGTTTGCAGAGTAATCCGTATTGATATTTTCTCTGCTTACCGTTACAACATTTACGTTGATCTTGTCTACCTGTTTGGCAACTTCCTTAACCTCCTTCGTTTGTTTTTCTTTATTACCTGCAATCTTGTAAGCCGCTAAACCGACTAAGACCGCTGCTACGATGATATATATTAAAGTTTTTTTCATTTTAGTTTATTATAAGTTTTGTAGTGTGTTCAGTTCTCCTTTAGCTTTAATTAATTTGATCTCAGCCTGTTTGTAATCCAACAGAGCATTTGAATAATTCTGTTTTGCCTGCGTTAATGCGTTTTCAGAATCAAGTACTTCCGTAAGGGTGGCCAAACCATACTGATAGTTCGACTGAGTGTTCTTCTGTACTCTTTCCGCAAGCTCAACGTTATCTTTCATGCTTTGAATATTGATGATAGAATTCTCCATATTCGTAATGGCATTTTTATAATCTAAGCTCAGGCTCAGCTGTTGATTCTGAATATCCTGATCAAGATCCTGAATATCAATTTCAGCCTGCTGAATTTTAGCTTTTGTAGCTCCTCCGGTAAAGATCGGAACATTCACGTTCAGACCTATCGCAGAGTAATCACTCCAAAGAACTCCGTTGTTCAAGCCATTGGTTAATGGAAACTTTTTACCCATACCAGCCCAGCCATAGTTGGCGGTAAGGCTTACTGTAGGATAAAGATAGGCTTCGGTAGCTTTTTTGTTAAACTGAAGAAGCTCTCTGTTTTTGTTTAAAACTTTAAGCTCTGTACGATTCTCAAGATTTACATTGCTTGCCAGCAGTTCAGGTTTAGGCTCGATCGTTTTTTCTTCAAGCTCAATATCTGTACTGATAGAGACTCCCATATAGAATTTCAAAGCATTTTTAGAAAGTTCAACGGAATTAATCAACTGCTGCTTGTTCGAACCTATATTGGTTAACTGTACATTGGTACGGTCCAGATCAATCGCTTTTGCCAGTCCGTTATCAACCAGACTTTTAATTACATTTCTTACTCTTTCTGTATTGGCATAGCTCGCTTCTACCGTTTTAAGATTCTCTTCCTGTACAAAAACCTGATAATAGGCTATTGCTACATTTTCAATAATCTGTTCGTTGGTAAGCTGGGCATTAAGAACATAAAATTCTCTGGTGGATTTTGCCGCTTTAAGACCTGTGAAAACTCTTTGATCAAACAAGGCCTGCTGAAGCTGTACAGAAGCTGTAGAACTCCATGGCTGTCCCAATTGGGCTCTGATTCTCTCTCCACCAAATTCAAGTAAAGATTCCTGAATCACGGGATTATAGGTTAAGCCTGCAGTGGCAGTGATTTGTGGCAAAGCCCCGGCTCTGGCCTCATCAATTTTATATTCAGCTTTTTTGATCTGTAATGCTGCTTTTTTGGCTTCTGCTTTATTCTGCAGTGCCTGCTTTATGGCCTCCTGTAAAGAGACCTGCTGCTGGGCAGATACCGATGAAAAGCCGAAAATCATAAATGCTGCAGCTATCCCAATTTTTAGCTTGTTAGCAGTTATACGTTTTCTTTTCATAATTGTATACTTCGTTTATTTTTTTAATTTAATTTTTCTCGTCAATGTTTTTGTTTCTAAAGGACGAATCATTTCATAAAATACTTTAACATTTTTTTAATTTTTGAAAAGCATATTGATAATGATTTCTTTTCTTTCTGAAATAATCTGATCATATTCTTCATCACTGATCATCAGATTCTCCATAAATAGAGGTCTTACAGCACTTGGGAATACCAGTAATGAAACCATATTCAGAATAAACTGTACGGGCGCCATTTTCTCAATATTTCCCAGCTCCATTTCTTTTTCGATGTCTTTATAAAGAGTTTGCAGTACTTCTTCTTCAATTTCTCTCTCATTACAATTTCCCTTATTGATCTGTGAAACGATATAGGTTTCCAGATACGGGTACTGAAGACTTGTAGAAAGGCTACTTTCTATGAATTTGCTGATCTTTACTTTAAAAGGAAGATCTGCATTCTGGATGATCTTGGATTTTTCCTGTTCCACCCGTTGAGCTTCATCAAAAATGATCTGAATAAGATTATCTCTGGAACGGAAATAATAATTAATCAGGGTTCTGTTTACTCCGGCTTCATCTGCGATCTCCTGGGTAGTAGCATCAAACTTCCCTTTCACAAAGAATAAATTCTTCGCTGTCTCCTTGATCAATTCCTGTGTTTGGTCTTTTTTCGCTTGATTTGACATTATTGTTAAACAATTTTGTGCAAATGTAAATCAAATTCTGTTTTTGACAAAATTGTTAAACAAAATAATTAAACAAAATTGTTATGATATGCATCATGTTTTTGGATGCTCAGTATAAGAAAGATAGCGCAAATGGTTTCTGCTAAAGAATAGGTAGAAAAATAAAAACGAGCAGAAAATTCTGCTCGTTTTTAATTTTATAATAATTTTATTTTGTCTTCTGAAATATCGACGATTTTGTCTTTATAAAGTCCGCCGAGTGCTTTTTTAAAATTCTTCTTGCTCATCTGAAGCTCATCTTTGATTTCTTCAGGAGAAGATTTATCGGACAAATAAAGAAGTCCGTAGTTTTCTTCCAGCTTATTCAGAATCTTCTGTTTAAATTCATCTATATTTTCAAAACCCTCAGGCTGTAAGGAAACATCAATCTTTCCATCTTCACGGATTGCCTTTATATAACCACCTTCTTCTGATAACGGATACAGTTTTTTGAATACATCTGATGCATATACAAGCCCGATATACTTTTTATTAACCACCACGTTCCAGCCCAATTCACTTTCATTCATCATGAGCAGATCTACTTTATCGCCTTTTTGAAAAGGAAGATCCTGATATTGAGGATTTCTTTTGAATTTTGTAGTTCCTGTGATCAGATCCAGATCTTCATCCACATACAGATAAACCAGGTATCTTTTTCCTTCAATAATCTTGGATTTCTGCTGTTTGTAAGGAATGAAAAGGTCTTTTATGATACCCCAATCCATGAAGGCTCCACTCGGAAGACTCTGTACACAGCTCATTACCGCATACTCCCCTACTTCAGCCAAAGGAATTTCAGTGGTTGCTTTTAATTTGCCGTCATCCTGATAGACAAAAACTTCAACATCATCATCAATTTCTTTTTCATCGCTGGTGAAAACCTTAGGCAGGAAAGCTTTCTCGCCTGATTCGTCCACCAGGATCCATCCTGAGTAATTTTTATCTGAAATTTTTAAAGTCTGGGTTTTTCCGAGTTGCATTGAATATAAAATTAGCTGCAAAGGTACGGAAAATTGAAGATTTTACATGACTTTTACCTTCCATTTCAATGTTGTTCCGGTAAAAACCACTCCAGCCCGTGTATAGCCTTCCAAAATGAATGTAAAAAGAGAAACCTCAATTTCTTAGTTAATTCTGAGATATCTTCCTATTATATCACCTTAAACTAAGCTTGAATTTCTTTCAGCTTCATATACATCTTTTCCAATAATAATGAAGATTAAAAATTCCCTGTATAATGATTTATCTCATCATATGAAAGATCAATAAAACTAAATATTCATTTAAATTTGTTTTAAACAAAAAACTATACCATGAAAAGAATACTATTGCTTCTCTCTGCAGTGGCATTGATAAGCTGTACTACGGAGTCTGAAACGGAGTCTGTTCAAAAGAACCCTGAACCGGAATTTCTGGCCGGAATTAAAGACAAAAAAGAATTTTTCTTCAAAGTTGTGAATGATCCCGTTGGCAACGGATTTAAACTGGATTCTACCAATAGCTTCAATCGTTTTTATTCTAAAATCGACAGGAATCCTAAAAAAAGCATGGCGATTATTATTCCGCTAAAATATTCCGCTAAAAATTCATTTAAAAATCAGTCTACCCCACACACATTATACTACCTTCAATCACAGGAATATACCGGATGGTTTGGCTACGATAGGGCTTACGCCGGTGGTCCCAATGAAATTATCTGGGGGAATGAGACTAACGGCTTGGAAATTCGCAATGGTGTTGTTCTGTATAATCCCGGACAATTAGCTCAGTCAGTAGATACATTCTCGGGAACCGGACTGTTTATACCTGACAGAGATGGCTATATTGACTGTGATAAATACATATTAGATACTCCTTCCGATGATTTAAGGTACTTTTAATTAAAAAACTATACCATGAAAAGAATACTATTGCTCCTCTCTGCAGCGGCATTGATAAGCTGTACTACGGAGTCTGAAACGGAGTATATTCAAAAGAACCCTGAACCTGAATTTCTGGCCGGAATTAAAAACAAAAAAGAGTTTTTCTTCAAAGTTGTGAATGATCCTGTGGGCAATGGATTTAAACTGGATTCTACCGATAGCTTTAATCGTTTTTATTCGAAAATTGACAGAAATCCTAAAAAGAGCATAGCGCTTATTATTCCGCTAAAATATTCCGCTAAAAATTCATATAAAAACAAGTCTACTCCCGGTGCCATGTACTGGATTGACTCACAGGAATATACCGGATGGTTTGGTCACGGCATGCCTTATCCCGGCGGGTCCAGAGATATTATCTGGGCGGATATAGATAATGGTTTGGAAATTCACGGTGGTGTTTTTATTTACAATCCAGGACAGGCAGGTTATTCGGCAGATAAAATTTGGGGAACCGGACTGTTTAGCCCTGATGGGCTTGGCTATCTGGATTGTGATGATTACATAACAGATACGCCTTCCGGTGATTTACAACACTTCCATTTCTAATAAAAAAGCCGTCTCACCAATACAATGAGGCGGCTTTCTGTATTATTTAGGGAGCTGTGGAGCTCTCATTTTATACTGATAACTATGAAGTGTTTTCAGAAAATTTTCAAGGTCTGTAAGTTCAGTATCCGTAAGATTCAGCTTTTCCAGCATCCCTGATTTTTTCGGGGCCAGCGGGCTGTCTCTGTTTCTTTTTTCATTAGGCATTCCTGCGTTGTACATATTCAGAACTCCTCTGATGTTGGGAAAAAGCCCGTTGTGCATATAAGGTGCGGTCTGGGAAACTTCTCTCAACGTAGGAGTTTTAAATTTTCCTACATCTTCATTTTTCTTACTGATATTGTAAAGCCCCAGATCTTCATATTCTCTTCCGAAATAGGTAAGGCCCAGATTATGAAACTTCTGATCTGAGAAATAAGGGGTATTATGACAGTTGATACAGTTCGCTTTCGTTCTGAACAAATGCAGGCCATTAATTTCAGAATCAGTGAATGCCTCTTTTTCTCCCCCTACAAATTTGTCGAATTTTGATTTCGGGCTGATAATCGTTCTTTCAAAGGTGGCAATAGCTTTTACGATATGTTCTTCCGTAATTTTATCATCTCCGAAAGCTTTTTGAAAATACTCTCTATACCCTTTGATCTTGGCAATTCTTTTCACTGCCAGTCTCGAGTGAAGATTCATTTCTACAGGATTTTCTATCGGGGCTTTGGCCTGCTCTTCCAGACTTGCCGCTCTTCCGTCCCAGAAATATTCCTTAGCATAGATAATATTCAGGATGGTAGGTGTATTCCTTGTTCCCTGCTGCCTGTCGTGACCATAAGCCACTCTCCTTCCGTCTGCCCAAGCCAGTTCCGGATCATGACAATTGGCGCAGGAGATCTGCCCGGATTTGGAAAGCCTCGGATCGAAAAAAAGTATCTTTCCAAGCTCTTCTTTATCTTTGGAATAAGGATTGTCTTTAGGAAATTCAGGTTTAGGCAAAGATCCTATGTCCTGAAAACCTTCTTTAGCCTCATCAAACAAATGAGGTTTCGGCCAGAGCTCGTGATTTCCGCTTCCATAAAGGTCTCTCAGTTCCTGACGGGTGTAGCCTTGGTAAACCTTCCCAAAACTGGAAAATGTATATATTGCTGATATTACACCTAATAGTGCAATAATTCTTTTCTTCATTAATAATAAAAATTTATTCCAAAATTAAAGTACCGATTAACTTTAGTATTTAATAAGCTTTTATAATACTGATTATCATTATTTACAAAAAAAGTCTGGTTAACACCTGCATATATTTCGTATCTCACTTTTTTTAAATCCAGCAGATACTTTAGCTGCATACCCAGTCTCATCTGGGTTGAAGTGTCATAAGCATTATCCGGTTCCACTATATTTTTCACAAAAACATTAGTTTGGTTGCTTTGATACGGAAGATAATCATACAACTTATTAATTGGTAAATATAATGATTGCGAAACATTCACTCCAAGCTTTTGGTTGGTTGCTATTCTCAATTCCTTCTCCGCATTAACAACGTAATCAAAATAACTCAGTTTCTTATGCATTACGACAGAAAGATCCCGAATATCCTGATCTCCGAAGCCTGCTTTAATGCCTATTCTAAACAATTCGTTTTTAGCATTAAAAGTCGAAAAATAATTCTGAAACTTGATCTCCGTATTGTAAGCTCTATATGATGTATATAAATTCTGATAATCATAATTCATGTCTTTCTGATCTTCGAAAATAAGATCAGAATTCCACTTCCATTTGCCTAAATTCCCTATATAATTAATATAAATAATGTTCCTGTCTGTTTTTAATCCTGTGATTTTTAGTTTATCCCTATAATACTGCAATACATTATTTTCGTCTCTACTCTGATAGATATTCCAGAAAAACATTCTGTCAATATAATATTTGTTTTCATAACCTACAGTAAGAAATGACCTGTCAGATATAAACCTATATTCCAGTCCGTAAGAAATTCCATCATAAGCATATTCTGTATTTTTATATCCATCATTGTAATAATAATTCCCATAACCTTTATTAAAACGGATATAGGTATCATAATTACTTGGGGCATTCAGCTCCGTAATGTTATAAATAATATCAGATTCTTTTTTCCTATTAAAATAAGATCCTTTTACAAAAACACCGTGCTTTTTGAAAATATAACCGATTTTAGCTTCTGCTTCATACTCAAAATTACCAATTTCGGGACGTGGATCAGAATTGGCATATGCTTTTAGGAAGCTTCCTTTTACCCCTGCTGTCACAATTAAATTTTTAACCGGCTGATAAGCAAGTTTACCTTCTATGTGATAATTCTGCTTCATCCAGTCGGATTTTCTCGGAGCATAGAAATAAGAAGGATTGGAAATATAATTTTGATCTGTAGTTCTCTCATCCGTTAAGATATAAGGAACATCTTTCTCATCAATTCTGTTCACATCCAGCTTTCCTGAAAGAATTACATTTTTATTCAACTGAAATACTCCTGCTGCTCCAAATCCATACTGTGTAGATTGACCTGGAGTTTGTACTCTTTTAAAGTTAAGCTTTTCTGTATTAAAATATATTGCCGTTTTGGTAAATTCTAATGGAAGAGAAAATGAAATTTCTGGGTTTTGAAGTCTTAGTTGCTGTTCAACAGGATCAATATTAATGCTGTCCAAACTTTGAACCTGGGCTCCAATCGAAGGGAAAGTAAAAAAACAACAAAGACAAAATACTGCTTTTGTCTTTGTTATTGAAATATGCTGTATCATTTTATTGGGCATATCCTTTTGGATTTGCTTTAATTGTTACAAAATCATTTGATGAGTTATTAGTATCCTGCAAAATCACTCTACCACTCACTGTATTTTTAGTTTTACGGATTACTGCCTGTGACGTATAATCTCCAAATGCTTCTCCTGCCGGGTTTTTTATATAAGCTAGGCCTGCATCAATATTATCAGGAAGATCCTTAGGTGCTGTTAAAGTTTTGTTAGTAGTATCAACTCCATCCATAATTACATTTTTTGGTATACGCATAAATAGCTTTCCTGCTAAGTCTTTAGGATTCGGAATTTTTATATAATTATTGATTTCAGCATCAGAAACTCCATTAAAAATTACAATAGCTGGTCTTGATACAAGGTTTAAAATCCAGTCGTTACCATTACTCCAAAATACAACTTTCATATCCGGAACTGCAGGGTTTTGAACATCAGATCCAAAAACAGATCCTCCATTGGCAACTAAATAATCTCCCAAATAAGTTTCAAATTCTGCCCCACTCAGATCTACTGTTAAGCTAGGATCCTGAATAGATACATTTTGTCCATTGTTATTGGTATAAGGAGCTTTATGGTTAATTGCTGTTTGTGCAATAACAAAGCTTTTTCCCGGTTGAATTGGGTAATCTGTACCAGATCCAGGAATTTTGAAAACAGAGGAGGCATATACATAGTCTGTATTTGCCGCACTTCCTATACTATTTCCGGTGGATTTACTCCAGTCATATTGCCCGTTTGCCTGTGTGTAAGCAGCAACTGTATTATTGGTATTTCCTTCAAGTATAGCTACATATAAACCATCAGCGTATAACACCTGATTAGAATTATTATGAATTTCTACAAACTGATCTCTAAAAAGAGCTCCCACTGAATTACTTGATCCTGCGTAATAATATTGTTTAACTACAAAATCTCCCACCCTTCCATTGGAAAGTACAATTGTTGCAGAACTTACATTAATGTTAACACTTATTTTTTGCTGAGAACCATTAAAGTTAACTTCAGACTGGTTTGTTGAGATTCCAAAAATCTGATAATACTCTGAAGATGTTAAAGCAATATTGGCTGTTACATCGTAAGTTCCCGGAAGTACTTGAGCTAATTTCAATTCTCCATTAGCATCTGTTTTTCCGGTAACCGTTTCTCCCGTTTCAAGATTTTTTAAAGTCACATTGGTATTAGCCGCTGCTATATTTCCTACTGAAGGATCGTATTTCACCTGAATATTGAAGGCTACAGGAGTGAGATTGTTTCCTCCTACAAAATCATCATCCCGACATCCGGTAAGGAAAAGAAGAAATGCCATCATTAAAAATAAAACTTTTTTATCCATGCTATAATTCATTATTTTATTAAAATTTATAAGAAAGATTACCCCCAAAAGAGATAGGAGTAAAATTGGTATATGCATACCCATTATTGTTATACACTTTCAGATTAAACATATTGTTCAAATACACCGAAATCCTTATACCGCTTAGAAAATCTTTAGTAACCCGTAAATGAAAATTATGGAAAGTCCTTCCATCCAGACTATAAACTGATAATGGCTGAGCATTCTTCATAGACTTTATAGTTTGATTGTTAAGGTCTGCTGTAGTTACTTCATGTCTCACCAGATTCTGGTCAAGATATGCTATGGGAAGTTTATCTCCTTCTGATCTTCTCTCATCTAAAAGAAAGTGATCCGTATTCAATGAAATAATCAATCCGGCTTTCGGAATATGATAATCCAACATAAGCCCAGCTCTGCTGAGTTTTGAAATTTGTTGATATGGGCTGAAAACTCCATATGCAACCTGCGGATCCTTTATCGTGGACTCGGCTAATGTTTCAACAGTTTTGTTACTTTTAGTTTCTACATAGCTTCCTTTTACTCCAATGGATAAATTAAGCATTTCAATTTTTTTGAAATTCAGTAACATCTCCAAACCTTTATCTACAGAATCATAGCCATTGGTTTGTAAAGCCTGAATCACTCTATATTGTTCAGTTCCCAAAACCTGGAAAGTAGGTAAAGAAGTTCCCGAAACAGTAACATCTACCTTTGCTTTCTGAAGTTCTGCAATATTCTGATATGTTGTAAAACCATCATATAATCGATTATAATAACCTGTAATTCCTGCGTTCACAAAAGGCAACCTCCAATCAAAACCTATCTCAGAGCGCCAGCTTTTGGATGGTTTAAGGTCTATATTATTAGCAGGCGTCACTAAAGTCTGTACAATTGCTACAGAATATACCCCCGGTAAACGGTAGTCTCCTAAAAGCAGATCTATATATCTAGGTCCTGTATACAACATACTTAGAGAAGGAGCTTTCGTAGATAGTCCTGTTCCCCCTCTCAAAGTAAAAATATTATTAAAGCTGTAAGAAGCATTAAGTCTTGGAGAAACCGTGGAAGCTTTATTTTGCATATCGTATCTCAATCCTACATTTAGCAACAAAAAATCCTTGTTAAATTTTTTAATAATATTGTCCTGAGCATATACTGCAAACTGAGACATAGAAAATACATTATCTCTGTAATTGTAATCTCGGGTTCCATCCGACTGATCTCCTACACTGGATAACCCTGCAAATTGTCCTACAGTTCCCGATCTTCCTTTCCCGAAATTATCATTGTAACGGTAATTCAGACCAAAAGAAACATTATGAATCCATTTATTTTCGGTTTTAAAAACTGAATTGGCATCTATGTCTGCAAAAATGTTGAAAGGCTGCCCATCTACATAAATGCTATTGAAATATTGTGGAAGTGTATACTCGCCATAATACACACTGTCTGTAAGTGCTGTTCCATAAGGCCTTCCCTGAGAGTTTATAAAATTACGTCTCATTGAAGACTGTTCAGAGTAACTGACTCCAAAATTGGAATTGATACTTTTTATAAAAGCATTATCCTTAAATCTGTAGCTGCTGTTATTGCTTAAAGAAAAAGTTTTATTGCGGGCCTTGATATAAATTCCGTTATATTCATCTTCTCCAGCCTGACCTTCATTTAGATCAGTTGAAATATTTAAGCCTAATTTATTTTTCCATCGCTTCGATTTCCCAGATGTAGACCACAACATATTTCCAGTGTATCTTTCATAGGTTACATCAGACATTCTGGGATCTGCTTCGGAATTCATATAATTAAGAGAAACGTTGATAGCATCTCCTCTTTCATTAAGGCGGAAACCTTTACTTGCGCCAAACTGGTAAGTCCCTTCCACAATAGATGTAAGTAGTTGTAAAGGTCTTTCTCCTGCTTTTGTTTCCACTTTTATAAGTCCGGATGTAAGATCTCCATATTTCGCGTCCGGAATTCCTGCAATTACTTCTATCTTTTCTATATCATCGGTTGGAATCTGGCGAAGGTCTATCCCATAATTGGCTTTTGCTGATACAAGATTTCCTTTGTTCGTAGAGATTGAAAAAGGATAAGTGATCTGGCCGAAAGGATCTCCATAAGGAGAATTGTAATTCTGCATATTCCCATTATTACTAACTTCCACATCATTGATCATTAACTGGGTCCCAAATGCTTTATTTCCAAAATCAGAAGTATTTTCACTTGTTCCGATAACAGACTGGCTATTGGCTGTACGGAATATAATATTTTTCATCTCCGTATTGCTAATGGGCTGAATATATTGCCCAGGGAGCTGCTGAAGTACATCACCTATTGAAAATGCCTGTATTTTCTGTAATGCCTCTTCTTTAATTTCTATTTGAGAAAAGTTTTTCTTTTTGGCAGCCAATGCAATTTCTCTGATACGGATAGATGCAGCCTGCATCTCTACCGTTATCATATCAGTAGGAAGCGTAACATATGTTTTTCTTTCTTCTAAAAGACCTGATCTTGAAAAAACCAGTGTCTCATCTGCATTATAATTGATCTTAAATAACCCTGAATTATCAGTTAAAGCCCAGATTCCAGTGTTCTCAACACCGACCTTGACTCCCGAAACAGGCTTCTTACTGTCCGCTGCTACTACAATTCCGGTCACAGTCTGGCCACTCACGGAAAGGATAACAAACTGAAAAGCAATCAGTAATACTCTTTTCTTCAACTTTAACAATTTTTGGTAAAATTATTTATAATTTTTCTAAATAAAAATAAAATTTTAAAATTTTTCATGATTTATTTCTTCACAAATTAAGGAATTATTTAAAAAAATAACATTCTAATTATAATAATAAAAATTTGCCTTGTCCTATTCCGCTTTAAAATCGATAAATACTGAAATATTATTACCAATAAAAAAGGAGAAGCAATTAATGCATCTCCTGTAATTTATCTAAACATATTATTTTATGGAGTTAAAATTCTCCTGACTGTTTTAACAGGATCATTCAATTCCCAACACTCACCATTATTAACAGCTCCTTTAATTGTTATTGTATTGAAATGTAAAACTATACCTGTTAATGTAATAAAAAAGATACGCTCTTTATTTTCAGGATCTACCATAAACATTGGTGCCGTATACACATGATTTCCACATTCCTGTTCTGCTGTACCATCACCAAGATATTCAGAATTGTCAGCAAACCAATACCAGCCTAATTTAGCTGCCTTAGATTCATTATCTGCTGTATTAACATATAAAACTCCTTTCCCTTGATTAACCAGGTATTCATTAGCAGATAGAATAAATTTTTCAGTTCTTTCTATTCGTCCATTATCATTTACCTCAACCAAATTTTTACCGTTTAATTTTAATGCAGAAACGTCTAGTGTTTTACTTTGTAAGGGAATTGTTTTTGCATTATTTTCAGTTTTAGAAATTTCTGAGTCACTTTCACATGAAACATTGATTATTGTTAGTAGACTTAATAAGCCTACAACTAAAAATTTTCTCTTCATAATTATAATTCTCGTATATGAGATAAATTTATATATAATTTTTCTAAATAAAAATATATTTACTCATTCTTTTAATGATATTTATCAATACAAATAACATAATAAAAAATATTTTTCACGTCAGCATGATTTATATGTAATTTTAAGTATGTTTGTGCTACAAATTTTAAAATAAGAACATGAAAAAAACTTTAAATTTAGCCGCCCTTTTTATAACAATGTACATTTTGAATTCATGTAATGATGAAAAAATTGTTCCTGAAGAAGTTTCTTTAGAACAGACTATGCAAGTTTCTCGAATTGGTATTTTAGATGACAAGCTATCGATAAAGGAAAAAAAAGAATTATATAAAACTTTATTTGCTAATCCTGAAAAATTTGGTTTCAAAAAAGCGGTTAATGATTCTCGTTTTGATTATTTTAATAGAAAAGGGTATATAGTATATTTAAGAAAATTACCTAATGTAAAAGAAGAAAATATCGTTATCTCTCAAAATATTTCTAAACAAAAGAAAACACCTAGTAGTTTCTTTGTTTTTTCTTTTAATTCTATATGTAGTGGAATTGCGACTGAAAATGATCCTACAGAGAATGCTGTAGATGATGATTGTATTGATTCTTATGGTGGTATTATTAATTTAGATGAAGTAGGGAGTGATTATATAGAGGCTTATGAAGTAAATGGTGTTACAAGTAGACCATTAGGACAGTGGGTTACTATGGAAGCTGGAACTTTTTCTGGAGGTGGTGGAACTTTTATTCAAGACATAGCTGAACAACTTCCAGATGGCTGGATTTCAATGAATTATTAAAATACAAAAAGAGAAGCATTTCTGCTTCTCTTTTATATTTTAAGACCTTGCTACAAAATCCATGAGCTCCCTTTTACTGTTTTCAAAATCAAAGGCATCGTACACCAGAAAGAATTTGTTTTTATCAACACATTTTCTGTACATTGATTTAGCTAAAGTCAGTTTATTTTTATCAAAACTCATATACTTCACGAGATCCCTGATCTGTGCCGAAGTAAATAAAGTAGTCCTCATCTGCTGGTTGATTAAAGCCAGTTTCCCATCATCGAACTTTTCTTTTTTCTGCAGCATTTCAAAAAACTGGCGGAATGTATTATTATCCATCACATTGTCATCATAAAATCCATTTTCAGGATGATTTCCGTACGGGTTGTTCCAAACGTCATTCCAGTCGTTAAATCCGTAAGTCTGGCTCTTTACAGGGTACATATCCAGCAGATAAAGGCCTTCATTTGTGAAAAAGTCCAGTACCATCCGGTTATTGTTCCGGATCATTAAAGTGGTTCTGTACATTAAAAAACCATTTTCGTAAATGGAAATAGGGACTCTTCCTGACTGCAAATCGAAAAACCGGTATTTCCCCGAGCCATTTGAAATTGCCTGATCACCTACTTCAACCGTAAAATAACCTTGTTCCGGAATGCGGAGAAAGACTTCTGCATATCCATAATTCCGGTTCCATTGATAGTTGGAGTTTCCTGATCTGTTATTTTGATTCTGCTGATTACGGTATTTTGACTGATCAAAGATCCTGGCATTTGTTTTTGAATTTCCTGACGACTGCATTTCAGTTACCGAGGCCTCATTCTTTAAAAGTTCTCCTGCTTTCCCTGCTTCCTGAGCAAACGAATGTATTGCTGCAAAAAAGACTAAACTGATAAAAATCTTCTTCATAAAATAAATTTATTAGGTCCAACTCCATTTTTATGCCAAAAAAAAGAGAAGCATACACTTCTCTTTTTATTATTTAAATTTTTAACTCTTTCAATTAAAAATTAGATATGAATAGGTCTCTTACCTGTAGCATCCAATGCCGCTTCTTTAATCGCTTCAGCATAGGTTGGGTGAGCGTGAGAACTTCTTGCAATATCTTCAGCACTTGCACGGAATTCCATAGCAATTACTCCTTCAGCAATAAGATCTGCCGCTCTTGCTCCGATAATGTGCATACCTAAAACTTCATCTGTTTTTTCGTCTGCAATGATTTTCACAAGACCATCAACATCACCACTTGCACGGCTTCTTCCTAAAGCTCTCATTGGGAAAGAACCTACTTTGTAAGCCACTCCTTCTTCTTTTAGCTGCTCTTCAGTTTTACCAACTCCGGCTACTTCCGGCCATGTATAAACAACTCCAGGAATCAGGTTGTAGTTGATATGCGGTTTTTGACCAGCCAATATTTCAGCTACTAAAGTTCCTTCTTCACTCGCTTTATGAGCAAGCATTGCTCCTTTGATCACGTCACCAATCGCGTAGATATTCGCTACATTCGTCTGTAAATGATCGTTTGTTTTTACTCTTCCTCTTTCATCCAGCTCAACACCTGCTTTTTCAAGGCCAAGACCTTCTGTATAAGGCTTTCTTCCTACAGAAACCAAACAGTAATCTCCTTCTACAACTACCTCCTCTCCTTTTTTATCTTTAGCCGTAACTTTTACAGTATCGCCGTTTCTCTCAACAGCAGAAACCGCTGTAGAAAGCATAAACTTCATTCCCTGCTTTTTAAGAACTTTAGTCAGCTCCTTGCTTAGAGCGCCATCCATTCCAGGAATAATTTTATCCATAAATTCTACCACTGTTACCTGAGCTCCTAATCTTAAATAAACAGAACCTAATTCAAGACCGATTACTCCACCTCCGATTACCACAAGGTGTTTAGGAATTTCTTTAAGGTTTAATGCTTCAGTAGATGTGATCACTCTTTCTTTATCAAGAGAAATGAAAGGTAGTGAAGACGGCTTGGAACCTGTTGCAATGATGGTATATTTTGATTCGATGGTTTCTGAAGAACCGTCTTTTTTGGTTATTTTGATCTGAGTTGCAGATTCAAAACTTCCTACACCTTCAAAAACAGTGATTTTATTTTTGTCCATCAAAAAGTTGATACCTTTCGTTGTCTGATCTACCACTTCGTTTTTACGCTCGATAATTCTTGCAATATCAGCTTGGGGCTCATTAATAATGATTCCGTGGCTTGCAAAGTTATGTTTTGCGTTTTCGAAATGTTCAGAACTGTCTAAAAGCGCTTTTGACGGAATACATCCAACGTTAAGACAAGTTCCGCCTAAAGTTGAATATTTTTCAATAATTGCTGTTTTGAAACCTAATTGAGCTGCACGGATAGCAGCTACATAACCTCCAGGACCAGAACCGATTACGGTAACATCGAATTGACTCATGTTTTTATATGAATTTGTTTATTATTATCTTTCTTAACTCTCACAAATTTACATATAAATTACCAAGCACCAAAGTGAGTTTTATCAATTTTGAAATTGATTATTGAATCACTAAATTTTGTATAGTCATATTATTTCAGCAGTTTTATATTCTCTTCATTGCCTTCTTTCAAATAAATGGCAGTAAAAACAAGTTTATTTTCTGCTGATGCATTATCAAAATGCAGGATTTTTACATTTTTAGGTTCATAGAAAGCTTCTCCTTCATGAAGTATCACTTTCGGCTGACCTTCTATCTGAAAAACGGCTTCACCGGAATTTATTATTCCTAAAACGGGACAGGGGTGCAAATGTTCCGGAGCACTTTGCCCTGCAGCTATTGTGATCTCCTGAATCTCTGTGGATTTTACTTTCTGATCAATTGCAGTTTTTAATAATTCTTTTCTGGAGATTGACTTCTGCTGAGCCATCATGACAACAGTATTCAGCATCAAAATAACGATTATAAATGGCTTCATTGATTTGATATTTATTTTTATTAAATCAGCATAAAATACTAGACACTCAACTTTCCCTGTCCAATAGTACCTGTACTTTCAAAAAACGAACCTCCATAAACATACCATTCAAGACTTTCTAAATAATCAACTGCATTTTCAGGGGTTATCTGTAAACGGTCTTTTTTCGAAACGATTCCTTTGTACCATCTTCCTGATTTGGAAAAATGTTCAAATTCAACGAAATAACGAACCCATATTCTTTGACAAAGTTTACACTGTTGAATTGTTACTTCTGCGTATCTTCCGTTTGTATGGTCTATGCCTAATTCAGAACTTCTGTATTCAGTATAGTCCGAAGTCGGTTTTTCACAAGCACATCCAATTTTGGGAATTTTATTCATTGATGAATATTGATTTAAAAAATTAATGAAGGTCAAATGTAAAAAAATGGGAAGCTATATTGCAAATCCGGCCCTTATTTCATCATCAGATCAATCAGAAGCTTTTCGTATTTATTCAGAATAATATCTTTTGAAAACCTTGATTTGATTGAATTTTTAATAGCATCCCGGTTATGACTCTCCTGAAGAACCGTCATTATCCTCTGAGAAAAACCGTCATAATCTTCAATATTCGAAATTTCCCCATTCACCTGGTATTGAATGATTTCATTGATTCCTCCCGGGCAGTGATTGGCCAGAGAATAGGTCCCGCATGCACCTGCTTCCAAAAGAACATTCGGAAAGCCTTCATACCTTGAAGAAAGAATAAAAAGATCCGCATACTTCAAAAACTGGTAGGGGTTATCATGTCTTCCATGAAAAATGACATTTTTCAATCCTAAAAAGTCTTTCATCTGAAGAAGAACCTCTTTGTCTTTGCCATCGCCCAGAATATGAAGCAGAATATTTTCATTTTTAAGCCTTGAAAATACTTTCAGAAGGTTATCAAACCCTTTTCTGGCCGAGAGATTCCCTATGGCAACGACGTGTTTGTAATTGTATTTAAAACAATCCGGTCTCACAGAACCTGCGAGCTTTTCATTGATAAAATCAAAATCTACCGGATTATTGATCTTCACAATTTTCTTTTTCTTAATATTAAAATTATCAATAAGATCGTGCATCATATCATCGCTTTGCGCAATGATTTTCTGATAGTTATTATAAAAATTATAAAAGAATTTGATCTCTTTACGGGTAACATGCTGCGTGACTACATTGGTTTCTCTCGCAATAAATTTTGTTCTCGGAAAAAGCTTGATAAACAAGGCCAGATAAGCATTTACTTCTCCGAAACCTGAAAATACTATATCCGGTTTTCTGCGGTAAATCTCTCCTAAAATAGGTTTTAACGAATGCCTGATACGCTCTGTATTGATGTCTATAATTTCAACATCTTTTTTTACAAAATTAAGATATCCGCCCTGTTTGCGGAGCAGCAGGATTTTGGGATCAAACCGATCTCTGGAAAGATGATTCGCAATGGTGGTAACAATCCTTTCTGCACCACCGGTTTCCAGATCCGGCAGAATAAATATGACAGAAATCTTTTTCATCTATGTAAAATTAGTAAAAAGTTTTGGTAAGTTTCAAATAATGATGAGCAGATAGGGTTTTAATACTAACGTGGGTGTTGTATCAACCACAAAAGTCACAAAAGTATTCTTTACACTTTGATTATTTTTAAAGTTGAAAACTACATGTATGAAAGTTCACATAAGTTTATAAAAAATCTTCGATTTTAACTGAATACTAATACATAAGCATCTGTGAAAATCCGTTCCATCTGTGGTTAGAAAGTGTCTAAAATTTGGAAAAATCTGATATTTTTTTGGATGGCTAGATTTTGAACCATTAAGAGTTTTTTTAAGGTTTTAAGAGGATTAAGATTAGCTTCGCTTTAAGGAATGCGGCTTAAAAAATCTTTAGATTTTCACTTAACTGTTCTTAATCCCTTTCATCATCTTAATGTTAATCATTCAATCTTACATTTTGAGTTTCATCAAAAAAGCCCTTCCGGAGAAGAGCTTTAATACTTTATGATTAGTAATTAGTAAAAAGTTTTAATAACCTTTAATTTTAAGTTTTCAAAGATAGGAATCATTTCATTGATATTTTCAACACTCAGAAAGGTATATTTATCTTCATCAAAATTCATCCCTCTTCCTCTAAAGAAAGAAAAAGGTTCATCAGTTTTCCCAAAAATAGTTTCAGGCTCGCCGAAAATAATATTTCCAAAAAAGTTATTATTCATTTCAATATTGATCTGATCTATTTCACTTAAACTTTTTTCTTTTATAATTTCTTTGGTTAGCTTTTCAGCGATAATAATTCGCTTATTAGTAATGAGATAATAATTATCTTTCAAATCAAAGTACCTTAAAATCCATCTGAAAAAAGCAATATAAAGTCCTGCTCCAAAAAAGATGATGGCAAAAAAGAAAAAGAAAGAGGTCATATTTATCAGCAGTATTACTGATATCCCCAAATAGAAGAAAGAAAAAACAGTTCTGATTTTTTCTGTCATATTAAAAAAGAAACTCTTCTTTGGAAGAATTTCTTTTAAAATTATTTCGTCATTATGTAAATTCATTCTTAATTAGCTACATCGCTGATGAATTTTATTCTCAGCATTCTTACTTCTTCATCAGAGAGTTCATCACCGAATTCATCGAGAAGTACTTTCATGCTGTCGCTTTCAGATTCTGTCATGAATTCCATAAAACCATCTACAATATCTTCATCGAAATTATCTTCGATATAATAATCTATATTAAGTTTGGTTCCCTGATAAACAATACTTTCCATTTCTTTTAAAAGTTCGTTCATGGAAAGATTTTTGGCTCTTGCAATATCTTCCAGATCTATTTTTTTATCTGTGCTCTGGATAATAAATACTTTATGGCTGGATTTGTTGGCAACCTGTTTCAGGACCATATCCTGAGTACGCTCTATATTGTTTTCTTCAACATAAGCTTTTATGAAGTCTGCGAATTCCTTACCATATTTTTTGGCTTTTCCTTCTCCTACCCCATAAATTTTTGCAATCTCCTCTACCGACACAGGATACTGAACCGTCATATCCTCTAAACTGGGATCCATGAAAACCGTATAAGGAGGTATTCCATGCTTTTTGGCTACTTTTTTCCTTAAATCTTTTAACTGATTAAACAGGTTCTGATCAAGTCCGCTGCTGGCCTGCATTTGCCCCTGATCAGTTTCCGCTTTGGTCTGAGTAAGATCAAATTCTCTGTCTTCAGCAATTAAAAACAGTTCTTTGGACTGATCATCCAGGAAACGTCTGGCTCTGTCAGACATTTTCAAAACACCGTAGGTTTCAATATCTTTTTGTAGAAAACCCTGAACGGTAGCCTGTCTCAGAATGGTTTTCCAGTAATTATCTTTTTCCTCTTTTCCGAATCCGAAATGAGAAGTCTGTTCCAATTTATAGGATTTTGTAACCGCTGTCTCTTTTCCAACAATCACGGAGATCAGATCTTTGGATTTGAATTTTTCTCCTGTATCTTTAATCAGTTCCAGGACTTTTTTAAGATCTGCCTTTGCGTCTTTCAGTTTTGGAGGATTGGAAGAGTTATCACACATTTCTGCTCCGTCACCTTTTACCGGGTCAAAATTTTCTCCGAAATAGTAAAGAATATACTGTCTCCTGCTCATGGATGTTTCGGCATAACCTACCACTTCATTCAGAAGCTGCAGCCCGATTTCTCTTTCGGAAACCGGTTTCTGGGCAAGGAATTTTTCCAGTTTTTCAATATCTTTAGGATCATAGAATGCAAGACAGTGACCTTCGCCGCCATCTCTCCCTGCTCTTCCCGTTTCCTGATAATAGCTTTCCAGAGATTTTGGAAAGTCGTAGTGAATTACAAAACGTACATCCGGTTTATCTATCCCCATTCCAAATGCAATAGTAGCCACAATAACGTCTACTTCTTCCATCAGAAATTTATCCTGATTGGCCACTCTCACTTTCTGATCAAGACCTGCGTGGTAAGGAAGCGCATTGATACCGTTTACCTGCAACAGCTGGGCAAATTCTTCTACCTTTCTGCGGCTTAAACAATAGATAATTCCTGATTTCCCTTTATGCTGATTGATAAACTTGACAATCTCTTTGTCTACATTGACTTTCGGGCGTACCTCATAATACAGATTGGGACGGTTGAAACTTTCTTTAAAAACCAGCGCATCACTCATCCCCAAAGTTTTCTGGATATCATCCTGAACCTTTGGAGTGGCCGTTGCCGTTAAAGCGATTACCGGAACATCGGCAATCTTGTCAATAATGGATTTCAGGTTCCGGTATTCCGGTCTGAAATCGTGTCCCCATTCTGAAATACAGTGCGCTTCATCAATAGCCACGAAAGAAATTTTCACATCTTTCAGGAATTCCAGATAATCATCTTTAATTAATGATTCCGGAGCTACATACAATAATTTGGTCTTTCCTCCCTTGATATCGTCAAAGACCTGTTTTGTCTGTGTCTTATTTAATGATGAATTTAAAACGTGTGCCACCCCGTCATCAGATGAAAGGCCGTTTACCGCATCTACCTGATTCTTCATTAACGCTATTAGGGGCGAAACTACTATTGCGGTACCTTCTGAAATAAGTGCCGGAAGCTGATAACATAATGATTTACCACCTCCTGTCGGCATTAAGACAAATACATCCTTCCCACTGAGTAGGTTTTCTATGATTTGTTCCTGCTGGCCTTTAAATGTAGAAAACCCGAAATACTTTTTCAACTCGCCTGATAAATTGGCTTTTTTTGCGCTCATCTAATTTTCTATTGCTAAATTTGCATCCAACCCAAAGTTATAAAAATTCTGCTTAAAATAAAAGCGAACGAATTTATAAAAAATAAAACTTATATTAAATATTCTTTTTTAAATATAACGTTTTTCATTGGATTTTTTGTATACCTTATACTTATAAAATGGAAAGAACCGACATTATTTCAATTGCTAAGAGCACTTTAGAGATAGAAATTTCAGAACTTGAAAAATTAAAGAACAGGATAGATGAAGATTTTGCCAAAGCAGTAGAGATTATTCATTCGGCAAAGGGAAAACTGATTGTAGTAGGAATAGGAAAATCTGCCCACGTAGGCAATAAAATTGTAGCCACACTGAATTCTACGGGTACTCCTTCCCAATTCCTTCACGCTTCGGAAGCTATTCACGGAGATCTTGGAGTAATCCAGAAGCAGGATGTGGTTTTATGCATCTCCAATTCCGGGAATTCACCTGAAATTGCCAACCTTGTTCCTTATCTTAAAGATTACTCCTCTGCCCTGATTGGAATGACAGGAAATAAAAAAAGTAAACTGGCAGAGTTCTCGGAAATTGTTCTGGACACTCACGTAGATGTGGAAGCCTGCCCGAATAAACTGGCACCTACCAGCTCTACTACGATTCAGATGGCGTTGGGAGATGCTATGGCGGTTGCTTTAATGGAGCTTAATGATTTCAGGGAAAATGATTTTGCTAAATTCCATCCCGGTGGAAGTTTAGGAAAGAATCTGGTTTCAAAAGTAGATCAGTTTTTATCACCTCAGAAACCTCAGGTGGAAGAAGATGCTCCGGTAAGAGACGTGATTATTTCCATCAGTGCATCCAGCCACGGAATTACAGTGGTGACCCATGAGGAAAAAATCATTGGAGTGATTACCGACGGAGATTTAAGAAGAATGCTGATGAAAGGAGATGACATTACAAAGGTTCAGGCCAAAGACATCATGTCTGCCCATCCCAAAACCATTGAAAGAGATATTCTGGCAAAAGAGGCTATGAAGATTTTAAAAGAAAACAACATAGGCCAGCTTATTGTCACAGAAAACGGAAAATATTTCGGAATCATAGACCTTCATACCCTGCTTGATGAAGGAATTAATTAATTGATGTCCGGCTTTTTCACGGAAAAAATAAATCTGCAGACGGTATCCATTAGAATACCGTCTGTTTTTTTCTGAAAATCAAACTTAAATAAAGATCTGTGATAAACTTAGACAAAATCATCTGCAATAATTCTAAATACTGATTATTATTTCATAATTTCGCAGACTTAAACAGCATAACTCTTATGGGTTTACTATTTTAAGATAGACTGTATATATGGACGAAAAAAAAGAAATGTCCTTCCTGGGACATATTGGAGAATTAAGAGGTCATCTTGTCCGCTCAATTATTGCTATTATAGTGGTTGCGATAGCCGTAGGATTCAATATCAACTGGATTATGGATCATATCTTTTTTGGACCTACAAGAAATGATTTTCCAACGTTCAGGGTGGTTAATCATTTTTCCAGAATGCTTTTGGGAGAAGACAGTATTAAGCTTCCTAAAGAATTCCCCGTTCGTGTACAAAGGCTTTATCAGCAGTTCAATGTGATGATGGCTGTTTCTGTCTTCGGAGGTATTGTAGGAGCATTTCCATATATAGTATGGGAATTGTGGCGATTTATAGGCCCGGCTCTTCATCCCAAAGAAAGAAAAAATTCTATCTTTATTATCAATGCTGTATGGATTTTGTTTATGACAGGCGTTTTGTGCGGTTATTTCCTAATCCTTCCCTTCGCTGTCAATTTCGGGGTTATTTTTAAAATCTCAGATATTATTATTCCTCTTTACGACCTAAGCGATTATACCACATTATTTTTACAGGTTATTTTAGGAATGGGTGTTATCTTCCTTTTTCCTATTCTGATTTATTTCCTTACCAGTATAGGAATCCTGACGCCTATGTTCATGAAAACCTACCGCAGACATGCTATTGTTCTGATCATGGTGGTTGCCGCCATCATTACACCTGCGGATGTTTTAAGTATGCTGATGGCTGCTTTCCCGCTTCTTATTCTTTATGAATTCAGTATCATCATGTGTACTTTTACATATAAAAAAGTACAGAAGAATGCCGGAAATCTTCCTGTAGTTCAGAAATAATCACGGATCAAAAAATAATTTACATACAAATCCTGATTCTACGTTTAATTAATATAGAAATTCAAATGTAGGATCAGGATTTATTGTGCAGATAAATGACTTGCAGGTATGCCCTTTTATTTTTTATCTAAGGAAAATTCTGTACTGTTCAATTGAAAATTATTGCCTGTCTGAATAAAAAAGAATCTCGCAACAATATTCTATCTAAATTATCAGAAAGCTGAAACGCTACCTGTTTTAGTGGAAATGTAAATTTCTGACAAGATTATTAATTTAATATTTCTTTCATCCAAACAATACTTATCAAGTAAAAACATACTACATATAAAATAATATCTATTTAAAAAATTCTATAAAAAAATCAAATAATAAAACATAATACACTGTATATCAATTTATTACATTTTGAACCGAGGTTAAATAGCTCTATATTTGTTTTAACAATCATTAAAATAGTATTATGAAAAAGAAAATTATTCTCGTTTGTGCACTTGCAACGGGCGTTATAAGCCTGCATGCACAGCGTTGGGAGCCTGTATCCCAGAAGATAGCTCCGATAAGGAAAGAAGTGAATGTAAAATATGCTTACAGGATAGACCTGAATTCTTTGAAAAGTATTTTAAAAAATGCTCCTGAAGCAGGAAAAGGTGGCAGTCCGGTTACCATTTCCATCCCAACAATTGATGGAACCATTGAACAGTTTTCTGTTTACAGCTCTCCCGTAGTAGAAAAATCCATGGCAGACCGGTATGAACTGGGAGCTTTTTCCGGAGTCGGCATAAATAATCCTCATAAACAGATCCGATTCAGTACGGCCCCCAACGATTTCCAGTGTATGATTTTTGATGCCGTTACAGGAAGATATGAATTTATTGAGCCTGTTACTAAAGAAAAAGACATATACGGCGTCTTTTTAAAATCTAACAAACCTCAGGGTGGAGCTTCTTTCGAATGCAGAACTTCTGAGCCTGAACATTCGAAAAAAGAGATCAGTAAGCTTTTAAAGTCTAAAAATGTGCTCAACTCCGGAAGTACCCATAAAAACAATGATCAGAAATACAAGACCTACAGAATAGCCATTTCCGTAAACGCAGAATATACCCAGTTGGCCGGAGGTGTTCCTCAGGCTGCCGCACGTATTAACGCAACGATGGCAAGAGTAAACGGTGTATTCGAAAAAGATTTCGGCATTCACATGAATGTTCTGGATCTTCCACAGCTGATTTATACTGATCCTGCTACTGATCCTTACTCCGATGTAATTCAAAATCCTGATGGAAGCTATGATGCTCCGAGTGCCTGGAATCTTCAGGTACAACAGACAATTACAGCCGCTATAGGAGATGCGGGATATGATATCGGGCATTTCTTCGGACACAGAGGCGGTGGCGGAAGCGCAGGCCGTGTCGGGAATGTATGTATAAATCCGGCCAATAACAATGATGCCACTTCAAAAGGAGCAGGAATTACTTCACCTCTTATACAGGATCAACCGTTTGGAGATACCTACGACATCGATTTTGTAGCCCACGAAATAGGGCATCAGTTCGGAGCCGCTCACACCATGTCCCTTGCCCAGCACGGAGCTCATATGGAGCCCGGATCTGGCTCTACGATCATGGGATATGCCGGGATTACCAGTGCCAATGTTCAAATGAATTCTGATGCCTATTTCCATATTAAGAATATTGAAGAAGTACAGACTTATGCCAACTCTAAAGAATGTGGAACCACTATTGCGGTAGCCAACACTCCCCCTACCATCCAGCCATTGCCCAACAAAATGATTCCAAAAGGAACTGCATTTGTTTTAACGGTAGCGGCGGCGGATACACAAAATGATCCTATGACCTATACCTGGGAACAGTATGATCTTGCAGGAACTCCATTTGGGCCTGTAAGTGCTACCCGTAACAATGGAGCGAATTTCAGGTCATTAATGCCTAACGCATCCCCAACACGTTATTTCCCAAAACTATCCAATGTACTTAATGAGACACTTACAAGCACACAAGATTGGGAGACCGTATCCAATGTGCCGCGAACGATGCATTTTAAAGTGAATGTAAGAGATAATAACCCGAATATTGCTCAGCAACAGACTCAAAGCAGCATGGCTACTTTGCAGGTTGGAAATGAAGGTCCTTTCAAAGTCACTTCAGCTACCGTATACAATAATATGCCGGGTGCCATTACGTGGGATGTCGTAGATACCAATAACAGCAGCTATAATGTACAGAATGTTAAAATTGATTATACTACGGACAACGGAACAAGTTGGGTTGTAATTACACCGTCCACTCCTAATGACGGTGCAGAACCGTTTTCATTCTCTTCATTAGCTACCAATTCAAATGTAAAGATCAGAATAAGTGCTATCGACAATGTATTCTACGCCATTGGAAAGGCTACAGTAGCTGCGTCCTCAGGAACATGTTCTCCTGCTGCGCCTACCGGAGTTACCGTCTCAGGAATTACAAGGTTTTCAGCGAGTGTAAGCTGGCCTGCTCTACAAACGGCAGCTTATTCTTTACAATACAGAAAAGTGGGAGCAACAACATGGACTATAGTTCCGGTAACAACAAATTCTTACTATATCACAGGGTTGGATGAAGCCACCCAATATGAAGTTCAGGTGGCTAACAGTTGTGCATCTGTTATAGGAAACTACTCAACTTCCACCAATTTCACAACACTTTCGTTTACTTCCTGCGCTATAACCGGAACCAATTCGGCGGATGAATACATTTCCAATGTTACAGTAACACCTTCAGGTATGACCGCTGTCTCCAACAACAGCATAGGTTCACCTTACACAGACTACACAACAGATGCTACAAAGCTTATTACGCTCACCAAAGGAACCGCCGGCAATACCATAAGCATTACAAAACAATGGCCTGCCGACCAATACGATGATGGAGTAACTGCCTGGATAGATTTCAACAGAGACGGTATATTCTCTGATTCGGAAATAATACATACCAGCAGCCCTAGTATTGTAACCCCTGTTTCAGGAACCTTCTCGGTTCCCGCAGATGCTTATACTGCAGGAAACGTCATCATGAGAGTCGTGTTAGCTTATGAAAACCAGCCAACCAACGGATGCGGCAGTCATGCCTATGGTGAAGTGGAAGATTACCCTGTTAAAATTCAGGATCAGGCTCTTAGTACAAGTGATGTGGTAAAAGACAATACTGCAGTACAGATTTATCCTAATCCTGCTTACGATGTTCTGAATATCACCAATATTTCGTCCAAAGCACAGTTCAGTATTTTCAATATGACAGGCCAGGCAGTAATGAACGGCCCTATTGTGAATCAAAAAATTCCGGTATCCAAACTGAGTACAGGAGTTTATGTAATTACTGTTGAAGACAAAGGAAATATTTCACGATTAAAATTCATTAAGAAATAAGCCTTATTTTCATCATACCAAAGCCCGGTTATTCCGGGCTTTTTTTGTAAAACATATTGACTCATCAACGCTATAGACTTCACATAAAGCACTACCAGACAAACACTTATGGTAAAGGTGTTATTTTTTTAATATTTTATTTTCAATAATTACTGAAAATTCAAAAATATTTTTAACTTTGAATAAAATTTAATGATCCTAATTCATTAACCCATGAAAAGTATCTATAAACTATTAAATTACGGTATTGCCATAGTCTGGATCATCAATGGTCTTTTCTGTAAAGTATTGAATTTTGTTCCGCGCCATGAAGAGATTGTTGCAAGAATTTTAGGTGATGCCTATTCAAGACCGTTAATTATTCTGATCGGATGTTCAGAAATTGTAATGGCTGTATGGATTTTAACAAGAATTAATTCCAGATTCTGTGCAATTGCCCAAATCACAATCATCGCAGCCATGAATATCCTTGAATTTTTATTAGCTCCGGATTTGCTGCTTTGGGGCAGATTCAATTCACTATTTGCTTTTGTCTTCATTTTACTTATTTATTGTAATGAGTTTCGCCTGAATCCAAAAAAATTAAATCATCATGTTTGACTTTTTAAAAAACCATCCATTTGCTGTTGAAGCTTTTTTTGAAAGCTCTCTTGTTCTGACCTTTGCAGTTCCCAAAGAACAATTACAGCATCTTATTCCGGAATGTCTGGAGCTTGACACTTTTCAGGACCAATGGGCTTTTGTAGCCGCAGCAATGGTTCAGACACAAGATTTACGTCCGAAAGGGTTTCCTAAGTTGATGGGAAACAATTTTTTCCTGATCGGCTACCGTGTATTTGTAAGATACAGAAGCAATACCGGAAAGAAACTACGCGGGCTATATATTCTTAAATCTGAAACGGATAAAAAGAAAATGGAACTTATGGGCAATTTATTCACTCATTACAATTATTCTACGACAGATATTCTACAAACTGAAAAAGAGAACGTAAAAGAAATACAGTCTGTTAAGTCTAATTTTAAAATCAGCATCAGCAAAAAAGAAGACACTATTCCTCTCCCACCCGATTCTCCCTTTGCAGACTGGAAAGAAGCGAGAAGGTTTGCAGGACCGCTGCCTTTTACTTTTACATACAATAAAGAGACTCAGGAAGTTCTTATTATCGAAGGAGTAAGACAAAACTGGACTCCTGCACCCGTAGAGGTTGTTGATTATTATTTCGGATTTTTAGATACCTTAAAACTGGAAAATCCTGTTTTAGCGAATGCATTTATTATTAAAAACATTCCATACTACTGGAAAAAAGGAAAAATTGAACCATGGAAACAAAAAGAAGAAAATTTCAGGGCGTCTTAAATATTTTAAGCTTTAACCGTCATTTTTATATCATAGGAATAGGAATTTTAGCTTTAATTACCGCCAGTCATCAAATATTTGAATGGTCAGATCTTCTATACTGGATCATCATAGCTGCCTTTCTTTATGGGCTTATCATTCCACTAATAGTCTCAGCGTATGTCTATGATTTTTCTGGATATTATGATTTTCAATGGCTGAAGAACTGTTCAGTTGATGATTCAAAAGTAGAACAGATTTTAAATATTAATGCAGGTTTTGATGAAACAAGCTACATTATTAAAGACCACTTCCCACAGGCCGATTTAAAAGTTTTTGACTTTTATGATGCAAAACGGCATACGGAACCGGCCATTGTAAGGGCCAGAAAAGTGAGTATTGTATATCCTGACACGCAACAGATGCAGTCGAATTCAATCCATTTAGCTGATCAGTCTATTGATGTTATTTTTCTGCTTTCTGCGGTACACGAAATAAGATCACATGAAGAAAAGATCCTGTTTTTGAAAGAATGTCACCGTTTATGTAAAACCGGCGGGAAAATAATTATGGTAGAACACCTTAGAGATTTTCCGAATTTTCTGGCTTTTTCTGTAGGCTTCACTCACTTTTTCTCAAAAGCGGTATGGAAAAATGCTTTCAGCAATGCAGGTTTTGCATCATTTAAAGAAGTAAAATTCACCCCATTTATGTCAATTTTCATCTGTACTCCTTAATTATTCAATATAATGGAACTTCATTTACAAATCACCGGAACGCTTTTAATTGCTTTAGCATTTGTGCATATTATTTTTCCTAAATATTTCAACTGGGAAAAAGAACTTCAGTCATTGAGCCTGATGAACAGGGAAATGATGAAGATTCACACCCTTTTTATCGCTTTAACGGTATTTCTTATCGGCTTGCTCTGTGTAACTTCTCCTCATGAGCTGACAACAACCGGTTTGGGTAGAAAAATTGCGCTCGGACTGGCGGTCTTCTGGACTACCCGGTTATTCATTCAGTTCTTTGGATATTCTTCAGCATTATGGAAAGGAAAAACGTTTGAAACGGCCGTTCATATTATTTTCTCTTTATTTTGGATCTATATGAGCATTTTATTCTGGATGATATACTTTAATAGATAGAATAAATTTATTTGTATTCAAATTTAAATTATTGACATTAATTTTTCTATTTTTGGTAGAATTTAATTTGATTTAAATGAAAAAACTGACTTATACACTTTTATTTGCTTCGGGACTGGTTTTCGGGCAGTTCTTTGAAAAAGATAAAACGTTTACGAAACAGGATACGCTGAAAGGTTCAGACACCCAATTCAGAAACTTTTGGGACGTTAAAAAATATGATCTTTCCGTAGAACCTGATTTTGCACAGAAAAGCATTAAAGGCTATAATAAGATCAGTTTTGAGATCACAAAAGATGTTACTGATCCTACTTTCCAGATCGATCTTCAGCAGCCGATGAAAGCTGATAAAGTAGAAGCTAATTTTCCGATTGCCAATTATAAGCAGGACGGAGATTTTATCTTTATCACCACCAAAAAGAAGTTCAAGAAAGGAGAAAAATACACCGTGGATGTCACCTATTCCGGAAAACCCCTGATCGCGAAAAATGCACCCTGGGACGGAGGTTGGGTATTTGCTAAAGATGAAAAAGGAAATCCCTGGATGAGCGTTGCCGATGAAGGCATCGGAGCTTCCATATGGCTTCCCACAAAAGATATCTGGAGTGACGAACCTGAAAACGGGATCGTTATGAAAATCATTACACCGAATGACCTTGTAGGGGTAGGAAACGGAAGACTCATCAGTAAAAAAACAGAAGGCAGCAAAACGGCATACACCTGGGAAGTGAAAAATGCCATCAATGCCTACTCTATCATCCCGAATATCGGTAAATATGCTAATTTTAAAGAGACATTTACGGGAGAAAAAGGAAAACTGGATCTGGATTACTGGGTATTGGATTACAACCTTGAAAAAGCAAAAAAACAGTTCCAGCAGGTAAAACCTATGATGTCAGCCTTTGAATACTGGTTCGGACCTTACCCTTTCTACGAAGATTCTTACAAACTGGTTGAATCTCCGTATTTGGGAATGGAGCACCAGAGCAATGTAGCTTATGGAAACGGCTATGCTAATGGTTACCGTGGCAGAGACCTTTCGGGGACGGGTGTAGGATTGAATTGGGACTACATCATCATTCACGAAAGCGGTCACGAATGGTACGCCAATAATATCACGGCAAAAGATCAGGCTGATATGTGGATTCACGAAAGCTTCACCATGTATTCCGAGGTACTTTTCACAGAAAAATTTATGGACAAAAAATCGGCTGACAAATATGCCATAGGAATCCGTGGAAATATTCAGAACGATGTTCCTATCATCGGAAAATACGGTGTAAGAAATGAAGGCAGCGGCGATATGTATCCAAAAGGAGCCAGCATGATTCATACCATCAGACAGATCATTAACAATGATGAAAAATTCAGACAGATTCTGAGAGGAATGAATAAAGAATTTTATCATCAGACTGTTACTACCAAGCAGATCGAGGATTATATGTCTTCAAAATCAGGAATTGATCTTTCAAGTATTTTCAATCAGTATTTAAGAACCGTAAAAATTCCTACGCTTGAATATTCCCAGAATGGCGATACTTTAAAATTCCGTTACACCAATGTGGTGAAGGATCTTAAACTTCCTGTGATCATTAACGGAGATCAGACCATCAATCCAACGGAAAGCTGGCAGACTGTAAAACTTAAAAAGTCTACTCCTATAGAATTTAACAAGAACTATTATATCGATTATAAGAACGTTCAATAGAGCAAATAGGCTAAAAAGCAAAAAGGCAAAATCACGTAATGTGAAGTTGCCTTTTTTGTTTCAATTCCGAAAACTATTTTTACACATCAGCCAATTTATCCATTCCGCAATTCCTCCTTCTTAGCCATCTTCGCCTCTCCAAAAAAAATTAAGAAAACTTTAATATCCTCTTCGTAACAAAATGACAAAAAAAACTACTATTTAACTATAATAATTAAACCTAATGAGAAAAACAGCAATCAGTCTGGGTCTGTTCGCCGCTTTTATGGCCAATGCCCAATCCATAAAAACAACGATTGATCTTGTGAATGTAAAAGACGACAAGGTAGCCGTTACCATGGAGTTTCCAAAAATGAAATCAGGAGACATCAAATTTCACTTTCCTAAAACCGTTCCCGGTACTTACTCTGTAGACGATTACGGAAGATTTGTTGAAGGCATCAAGTTTTTTGATAATAAAGGAAGAGAACTTACCTATACCAAAGTGAATGAAAATACCTATTCATTAAAAAACGCCAAAGATTTAACCAAAGTAACTTATCTGGTGAATGACAGTTTTGATGATGAAATGGATACCTCGAAGCATAAAGCTGTATTTTCTCCATCAGGAACGGATATTGAGGAAGGAAAAATCTATATGATCAATACCCACGGTTTCATTGGATATATTGACAATATGCAGGATGTTCCGTATCAGCTGGTTATTCAGAAACCTGCAGGCTTTTATGGTACGACAGCATTGGTAGATCAGGATAAATCTGATGCTACAGATACCTTTACCCTGGCTAATTATGCTAAAGTGACAGATTCTCCGCTGATGTATACCAAACCGGATTATATTACATTCAATGCAGGAGGAATGGATCTGGTACTGGGCGTTTATTCTCCAACAGGAAAATACAAGGCAGCTGATTTTAAAGATAATTTAGAAAAAATGGTTCTTGCTCAGAAGAAATTTCTGGGGGATATGAATACCAATAAAAAATATGCAATCATGCTTTATCTTTCAGGAGGTGACGGACCGCATATTAAAGGTTTCGGAGCATTGGAACATCACGAATCCACAAGTGTTGTGCTTCCTGAAATGATGCCTAAAGAAGCTATCGACAAAACCATTACGGATGTAGTTTCCCATGAATTCTTCCACACGGTGAATCCATTGAAAACCCATTCTGAAGAGATCCATTATTTTGATTATGCAGATCCTAAAATGTCTCAACACCTTTGGATGTATGAAGGAGGTACGGAATATTTTGCCAATCTTTTCCAGATTCAGGAAGGCCTGATCAATAAAGATGAATTCCTTCAGAGAATGAATGAGAAGATCACCAATTCCAAGAATTACAATGATACCATGCCGTTTACGGTGATGAGTAAAAATATTCTTAAAGACGAATACAAGGATCAGTACCGGAATGTGTATGAAAAAGGAGCATTGCTGGCTATGTGTCTGGATATTGAGTTAAGAAAACTGTCCAACGGGGAAATGGGCTATCGCGATATGATCCGAAAACTGTCCCAGAGATTCGGAGAAAACAAGCCATTTAAGGATGATAAACTGATTGATGAGCTGGTAACCGTAACCGGATATCCTCAGGTAAAAGATTTCTATAATAAATATATTGCCGGAGATCAGCCAACCCCTTATGCAGAATACCTGAATATGGTTGGGGTGGAAGCTAAAAAGAAAGACACACCTCCGCTTTTCTGGTTTATTAAAGATCCGAATCAAACGGGTTATAACGATAAGAACAATACATTTGTATTTGATGAAAGCTCAGCATTATCCCCATTTGCAAAAAGCATAGGATTTAAAATTACCGATGAAATTCTTGCTCTGGACGGAAAGACCATCAATGTACAGAATATGCAGGATTTTATCAGTTATGCCAAATCCATCAAGGACGGACAGAACGTTACGGTAACTATTCTTAGAAAAAATGGCGATAAAACAGATAAAATAGATCTTAAAGGAAAAGCCATTTTAGATAAAATGACGATAGAATCTTTACAGTATAAAGCGAATCCTACACCGGCCGAACAGAAGCTGCAAAATCAGTGGCTGACCGGAAAGAAATAGTTAAAAACTAATTGGAAATAAGTAAGCGGGGAAAATTTCTCCGCTTTTTTGTTTTTTATTTATGACTATTAAGACCTGGTTTTTCGCCCGGAATGATCGGGCAGATAAATAATCAATCCTTTAACCCGATATGGGTTAAAGGACTGATTTAAGGTTTTTAATTAAATTAATTTTTAATAAATTTCTTCTTATAAATTTCACCATTAATCTCAAAAGTAATAAAATATATTCCTTTTGTTAATTGGGATAAATTTATTGTATTGTTATTATCTTCATCATAATGCACTTTTACACCTGAAGCATTATAAATATTAATATTACTAACTTTCTTGTCTGTGAAGAATGTTAATTTATCACTTATTGGATTAGGCCCGATTTTGATCGTTTTTAATTCATCAACCTCATTTGTACTCAAATTATTAGTTCCAGTCAATTTGTAAGTATCCAAGCCAGCGCCCCAACCCCAATCATCATCCATATATTTGAACTTAACACGGAAATTTGCATTTTTATAAGCGGTTACGTCTATGCTTTTAGCTTCAAATAACATGTCGCTCGTTTGCGAAAAAACCTGAATCCAAGAAGTTCCATTCCAAACAGAGACGATAAAGTCTCCAGAACCAGCATAGTCTTCAAGGGAGTATTCAAAGCTTAAAGTTATTGTATTGTAAGATGTAGTATTTACGGAGGGTGAAATTAAATCGGCTTCATTATCAATCTCTTCATAAAGATCATCATCAAAAGTTGCTGCATTTGATGAAAATGGTGTATAACTTGAATAACCACTGGAACCAAATTCCCAACCAACTGTACCAGTAATAATATCCATTTGCCAACCTGCGGGCAAAGTGTTTGCTTCAAAATCCTCGCTTTGAATCTACGTTTGCGAATACGCAAAGAAAGCGAATAAACTTAATAATAAAGAATAATTTTTTGTCATGATTTTTATATTTTTAATAACAAATATAAAAAAAATTTAACATTCTTTCTTTTTTAATTAATTTAAATTACCACAAACAGATATCTGAAATACATATAAAAATTAATTGTATATTTCTACTATCTTGACCAACTAATTCTAAATTAATTTGGCCATAACAAAATAGGTATAAAACCTTCACTAGGGTATTTATTTTGGGCGATAAAGAAATGCATTATTCCAACTCAAGTTATTTGAGCTTTCTTTGAACAATCTTTATAATGACAGAATTTTTTTAAGCCTTTCTGATCGTTATTCTAAACGTACTTCCTTTCCCAACTTCAGTCTGAGAGATTTTTATATCTCCGTTATGGTACTCGTGAATTACCCTTCTGGCCAAAGAAAGCCCCAATCCCCAGCCTCTTTTCTTGGTGGAATATCCCGGTTTAAAAGCGTTTCTTGCCTGCTGTTTCGTCATTCCGCTTCCGGTATCTTTTACTTCAATCAGAATATTTTTGTTTCTTTCAAAAACATACATCTGCAATATACCTTCTCCTTTCATGGCATCTACCGCATTTTTCACCAGATTTTCAATTACCCAGCTCATCAGGATTTTGTTGTGAGGAACCAGAATATTGTAGGTAGGAAGATGCAGGCTGAAATCTATTTTCTTTGAAATCCGGGTTTTGAGATAATCGTAATTTTCAGAAATGGTCTCATTAAAATTCATATCATTCAGCTCAGGAACAGATCCTATTTTAGAAAAACGTTCGGAAATGGTTCTCAGTCTTTCAATATCTCTTTCAATTTCGTGTATACCTTCAGAATCCGGGTTATCCAGCTTCATAATTTCTATCCAGCCGATCATGGATGAGAGCGGGGTTCCGATCTGGTGAGCTGTTTCTTTGGCCAGTCCTGCCCAGAGATACCCTTCATCCGTTTTCTTAATCGTTCTTAAAAACCAGAATGAGAACAGGAAATAGCTTAGAATAAAAAATCCTAAAATATAGGGGGAATACCTTAAGTTATTAAGTATCTGCGAGTTATCATAATACACAAACTGATTATTGCCATCCGGCACCTTAATTTCTATGGCAGGATAGCTTTTGGCCATTTTTTTAGCCAGAATGCTTATCTGAACAGGATCGTTTTCAATTTCCTGAGGAATATTCTTGTGAACCATCGGGCGGTCTTCCCTATCCAGCACGACCATCGGAATAGTGGTATTGGAGCTGTATATTTTAAGGATGAGTTCCTGAACTTCCAGACTTGGGGTTACTTCCTGCTGAAACTTCAAAGCACTTACCAAAATATCCACCCGTTTGATTTCTTCTTTACGGAGAAAATTAATAAGAATGGTTGAGGCGACTACAATAGTAACCACCACCAAAGTCATCAGTAAAAATATAATCCAGTTATTGAGCCTGGCAAGTATGGATTTCCTCAAAGCTTTTTTATTTTAAAACATTCAGAATTTTCTGCAGTTCTGCATTTCCACTTCCCTGATAGTTATTAATGATAATTGAAAATACATATTTTTTTCCGTCTTTCGCCGTGTGATAGCCTGCAAAAGATTTCGTATCTCTCATGGTTCCGCTTTTCATCTTCATTCCGTTATCCTGAACGGGAAAACCATCGTAATAAGCATCAAACCAGGGTTGTTTTCCGGCATACAGCAGAGCCTGGACTTCCGCTTTTGCAGCCACATAATTTTGGGGAGAAAGTCCGCTTCCGTCGGCAAAATTGATCATATTCGGATTGATTCCTTTCGATTTCCAGAATTCTTTTAAAAAAGCAATTCCACTTTTAAAACTGGAATTTCCCTTTTTTTCTTTCCCTAAAGCTTTAATTAAAGTTTCTCCATAAAGGTTTACACTTTTCCTCAAAAACCAGTACACGATTTTATCCAAAGTCGGCGACTGATAAGTAAGAATTACATTTTTCGGAGCTCCGGTAGCCTGTTTTCCTTCTAATTCAAGCTGTGAACCCGTAATTACTTTCCCTGAAATCTCAATTCCTGCCTCTTTCAGCCATTGCCGAACCTCAGTTCCCAGCTGTAAAGGCGGATTAGGTACTGCCCCGGAAACAGTAACGGTTTTCCCCGCGGGCAATGTCCCGTTTATTAATGCCACATCGGAATGGGGAGCTGTAAAAATCAGGCTTTGGTCTGAATTACCGCCTGCCTTAAGATCATTCAGCCATTTTATATTTTCCAGCGGATAAGAAAACCCTTTGAATTCAGTTCCGCTGATATTGATATCAAACTGATTTTCCCTCCAGTTTGTTCCCCATACTCCTGCTCCGTAATAATTGCCGAGATCGTCCCATGGCCATCCTCCGGGAATTGTCTGATGGTCAAAGTAAGAATCATCAATCACCAGATTCCCCGAGATTTTTTTTATCCCGGAACTGTTGATCGCTTCCATTAATTTCTTTTTAAAATTTTCAGGTTTGTACGCATCATACCTCCAGCTTCCAAGAGTAGGATCTCCGTTTGAACTGATTACAAAATCTCCGTTCAGGATACCCGAAGAAATATTTCCGGAATAGCCTGCCATTGTTTTAAAGGTATAATTTTTCCCTAATGTTTCAAGAGCAGCACCCGCCGTGAAAATTTTCTGGGTAGAAGCTGTTGAAAGACCTTTATTTCCTTGGTATTCGTAGATAAATGCCCCATTTTCATCAGCTACATAAAATGATAATCCGGACGAAACCGCACCCGAAGAATCCATAAGGTCTTTGGTGGCTTTATCCAGTTTCTGCGCCATATTCTGAGCAGATAGTATTTGAACCGACAGTACAAAAACTGCAAGTGTTTTTTTCATTACAAGCTTATTTATTCAAATATAGAAAAGATTCTGCCTTAATTCAAATCAATCCCATCAACTTATGAAACCTGATAATATTCTTTCTAAAGTCCAGATCCCATTTATTTTTTTCAGCAATATTCTTTCTCCGTTTCCACATAAACTACCACAATAATGACCGTAGCTTATAATTACCTTGGACTTATCCAATGAAAATAAAGGTTTGCCAACAAACATAAAAGATGAATTCCCATGCTTTTTATTAAACTCATCCCAAAAATATTTTCCTTCTGATTTATATGCCAATAATTTATCTTTATGCACAATCCTTAAATTTTGGATATATTTTGGATTAAGTATGAATCCTCTAGAATCTTCGTATTGCCGTCTTAGTGATTTGATATCTTTTTGATTAAAGTCATTTTTTAATATTTTACTGTTTAGAAAATAATCATCATTTTGATTAGCCTTATAGTTTATATCTTCCGTAATAACTTTTATATTTTTAATATGTTCAGTTTTTACCTTAATAACATAATTAATAACATCATACATTTCTTCATCAGAAATCATTGGGACTTGCGATTTACAAATTCCAAAAAATAAAAAGACACAGATGAATAATCCTTTAAACACGAAATAATTTTAAAAGTACTAGATTGATGTTCCCGCTTCTATTTCATAAGGCTCTTTATCTTTCTCAAAAATTCTGGTCAGCTCACTGCCTTCCACGGTGATGGTGTCTCCAATTCTTCTGATCCAATTTCCTTCACGAAGACCAACAACCTTCATATCGTTCTGAGTCAGGAATTCTCTGATTCTTGTTTCTCTGGTTTCACCGTTGTGTTTCAGATCAGGATTGGGATCCAGATAATGCGGATTCAGGTTAAACGGAACCAGTCCCATACAATCAAAACTTGGCGGATACACAATAGGCATATCATTCGTCGTTTTCATATTCTGACCTCCAATATTGCTTCCGGCGCTGCATCCAAGATAAGCTTTTCCGGCTTCCACATTATTTTTAAGGACAGACATAAGCCCTTCTTCATGTAAAGTTTTCACCAGCAGAAAGGTATTTCCACCTCCCGTAAAATATCCCTGAGCGTTGTTCAGAGCTTCTGTTTTATTTTCAAATTCGTGAAGACCTTTTACTTTAATATGAATGGTTTCAAAAAAAGAGCGGGCCTTTGCTGTATAGTCTTCGTGAGAAATGCCCCCGGGTCTCGCGAAAGGAACAAAAATAATCTCGTCGATCCCTTGATACAGTTGTATTAATTCTTCTTTTAAGTATTCCAGATATTCTCCACCGAAAAGTGTGGAAGTTGAAGCCAATATGATATTCATAAAAGGAAATGATGTTGATGATTAATAAAAATTTCAATAGACAAAGATAAACTCAATCACCAACGAATCAAAAATTAAGCTAAAAAAAAGTAGGGTTCCGTTAATATTTTCTAAAAAAACTTAATGCTTCTAAAATTTAGGCGCTTGTGGAATTATTATTGAATTTTAGTATTTAGAATTTTAAAATGTAAGAATATGAAAATGACTAAAATTAATATTAAGAACCTATTTTTAGGATTAATACTTGTAGGAAGTGCCGGTTTGGCTAATGCACAGACCACTCAAACAGATAGTACTGCTAATACCGCTGCAGCTGCCACCACCACTCAGCAACAAGCAGGTAACCCAACTATCGAAGGCCTTAAAAAACAAATTGAAGCCAATCCAAAGGATGCAGAATCACTGGCAAAATTGGCTACAGCATACCAGGAAGCTTCAGACTGGACCAATGCGATTGATACCTGGAAAAAAATCTCCGTATTGTTACCGGATTGGGCTCCATCTTATTACAGTCAGGCTTATGCCTATCAATCTGCTAAAGATGATGCCAATGCCAAAATTGCTTATGAGAAATACATAGCCACTATAAAACCGGAAGAAGTAGAGCAAAATAAGAAGAATCTGGCTTATGCCTATTTTTACTTAGCTTTTGCAGAACAACAGACCAACCGTGATAAAGCAAAAGAACACATTGCTAAGTCGATCCAGTATGATCCTACCAATCAGGATGCTGTGAAACTGAGCAAAGCTTTAAATTCATAGTAAAAACAAAAATCCCGAACATGGGTGGCCCTTAAAAGTTATGCTTTTAAGGGCTTTTTTATGAAAATTCATTTAGTTCAAAGGACCTCGCTGAAAGTTTCTGATTTTGCGTCTTTTCGCTTTTTGCAACAAAGAAGTTTAAACAAGTTTGGTATCAAAATCAAACTTTGTGTGAAAAAAATATAGCTTTATCTTCAGCTTTGAGTTGAGCAATTTATTTTATTCAATTCTTTTTCCAAAGAAATCTGTTTCGCCACGAAGGTGCCGCATAATTTTTTCAATATTCCGTTCTATGCTGGCTTCTGTTTTCAGATTACTGATATAGCGGATCAGCTCGTTTCTTCTTGACGGAATCAGGTTTTCAAAATTACGGGTCGCTATTGGACTTCCTTTAATTGCTTCATCCAGCCTGGGGTGAATGGAAATGGTTCTGTCTGCATCATCAAATTCAACCGAAATTTCAATCATTTCACCAATTCTTTTGGGAGAATCTTTCAGCATAATCATATTGACATACAGTCTCCATTCCCCTAAATATTTCATCAGGTTCTGTCTGAACTCTTTCCCGTTCACCGTTCCTTTTACGGCAATAGGACTTTTATCCTTCCCCGCTGCCTCAAAGATTTCATATAAAATCTCTTCAGGAACAAAAACAAAAGGATTAATTCCTATAATGTCAAGGACGGCTGTAAAACTGTTGTTTTTCATGTTTAACAAATATAGTGTTTTGGGGTGAATTGGGTGCCGGTTTCGGGATGCGGGGTGTAGTTGTTATTACGTGTCCTGAAAATCCTCCAGCTTCTAGCTTTTGGCTTTTGGCCATCTATCAAAATTAAAATTTTCCACTCACAAAGGGATTCCTTATCTTTGCAATAATAAATCTATCAAACAAAATGAAATTTTTTATTGACACAGCCAATTTAGAGCAGATTAAGGAAGCAAGAGACCTTGGAATTTTAGATGGTGTAACTACCAACCCTTCATTAATGGCAAAAGAAGGAATTCAGGGGAGCGAAGCCATTAAAAACCATTATAAAACAATCTGCGAGCTTGTAGACGGAGATATTTCTGCTGAAGTACTTTCTACCACGTATGAAGAAATGATCAAAGAAGGGGAAGAATTGGCAGCAATCCACCCGAATATTGTGGTAAAAATCCCAATGATTAAAGACGGGATCAAAGCTTTAAAATATTTCTCCGATAAAGGGATCAAAACCAACTGTACGCTTATTTTCTCTGCTGGACAGGCTCTTTTAGCGGCTAAAGCGGGAGCAACTTATGTTTCTCCTTTCCTGGGAAGATTGGATGATATTTCTACAGACGGATTAGGTCTTATCCAGGAAATCAGATTAATTTTCGATAACTATATGTATGAAACGGAGATCCTTGCTGCATCTATCCGTCATTCTATGCATATCATCGACTGTGCTAAAATCGGAGCAGATGTTATTACGTCTCCACTTCCTCCGATCTTGAGTTTATTAAAGCACCCTTTAACTGACAGCGGACTGGCTCAGTTTGTTGCAGATTCTCAGAAACTGGCTTAATCATCAGAGTTATTCAGATATAAAAATCCCGAAGCTTTCGTTTCGGGATTTTATTTTTTTATTTTAAAAGATCAAGTTCTATAGGATTATTTTCTTTTTTGATCCTGTCTTTCATCTTTTTTTCCTGTTCTTTTCTTGATTTCTCGGGATCTATAAGTTTTTCGGAGTCATCTCTTTCTTCAATAATAATGCCCTGTGCCAGCATCTGTCTCTCGCTTTTCATGGGATCTGCACGGAAATCATTAAATGCTTTTTTATACTTGACTTCATTCAGAGTAATCAGAGGGTTGTAGCGTTCTTTATCTTTTGTACTTTTCCAGTCGTAGGTATTCGGAAGTTTTTTAATTCCTTTCAATTCGAAAGTGTAGGTAAGACTAGCATCTTCAATTTTCACAATTAATCCCGGCAAACCATGAAATTTATACGGCCCGTCCTGAATCGGAAGATCTGTTGTAAACCATGCTGTCCATTTTCTTCCTGCGAAATTACATACAGCTTTATGTGCGGTAAAATTTCCTACTTTTTCTCTCTCCGGAAGTATTTTCCAGTTCTGTGTTCTGCCATCCTGTACCATATATTCATCTGAACCGAGTGTTGTAAAGAAATTTATGGAATACGCAGGGTACGTCTTTTCAACACTGTATCTTACTTTCCCTTTGAATTTAAATCCTGAAAAATCAAAATCTGTATTCCCATTTTTAACCTGCTTTCCTATAGCTGCCTTCATCAGAGAATCCGATTCATAAAAGTCTTTACTGTAGAACTTTGACCCTTTTGGAGTTACATCCAGAATCATCAGTTCGGTTTCTGTTTTGTCTTGCGCTGTAGAATCTATTTTGTATTTATATTCGTAAGTAAAACGCTGGTTTTGTGCGTAGAAAAGCAATCCTGATAACAGGAAGAATAAAAAAAGGGATTTATTCATGATTTAGGTTTAAAGTTTTAAGTATTGAATATAATAAAAAGAAAACAGGGTGACTTCGAAAATCACCCTGTTTTTTATCATGTAGAAACGGTTTGCTACTTATAGAGTTCCGGTTCTATTTTATTGTTGTTTTTTTCTCTTTCTATTTTTGCTCTTTTCTCCATATTCCTATACATCTCATTCATATCTATGCTTTTTCCATCCTGATTTTTCATATTAACAACAGCACCCGCAGGAAGTGTACTCATCATTTGTTTCATATCTTTGGTAGGATCTGTGAGATAGTCTTTCCAGGCTTTTTTAAACTGCTTTTTATTGATTTCAATTTCTTTTCCGCCAATACCAACCATCGTCAGCCCCGGTATTTGAATATCTTCATCTGAAGCAGCTTCTGTTTTCTTGTTTCCTATTAAAGTCATGATATGGGAGCCTGTTTTATCTTCAATTTTTACGATAAGTCCCGGCAATCCATAAAATTTATAAGGTCCGTCCTGAAAAGGAATATCTGTTGAAAACCAAGCGGTCCAGCTTCTTCCTCCAAAATTTGTGGTGGCTTTTTGTGTATTGTATTCCCCTATTTTTTCCTTATCCGGAAGAATTTTCCATTCCGGCTTCTGGTCTTCAGCTACTTTATAGGTTGTATTTCCTATTTTTTCAGAAAAAGACATGCTGTAATCGGGATACTTCTTAGTGACACTTGTAAAAATGGTCCCCGGTTTTATATTTTTCTTGATACTGATATTTCCGCCAAATCCGCCTTTCACTTGTTTTGCGATGTCTGCTTTTGTGGTGGAATCTGAAATAAATTTTTCATGGCTGTAATATTTCGATCCGTTTTTGTCTATATCCAAAAGCATAATATCACTTTTCACCTCTGCTCTATTGGTAGAATCTGCGATGTATTTGTAATCATAAAAGAATCTGTTGGTCTGAGCGCCGGCCCATATTCCCAGAAGTAAAAAAAATAAAAGTTTAGTTTTCATAATTTGATTTTAATAAAAAAGCTTTGCCAATATCAACTGACAAAGCTTAATGGTACTTATTTTTTAGTCTGAATTCTTATTTCTCCCTTTGAGGTACTAAAACCGCTTTGTTTATTAATCGTGATGCTGCCAATAGTTTCAGGCTTAATGGCGTCCATCTCATCTTTAGTAATTTCTCTTCCGTCCAGGAAAATTTTGGTGTCGTCCAAACCACCGATTACCTTAAATTTCTTCACCCCATTCATCGCAATAGTCCCGTCTTTTGAATCTCTTTTAATATAATCCGCCTGCATTTCCAGTGTTCTTTGTTTAGTATTATTGTTCAGCTTATCAAAATTGCTGTCACTATAGAAAAATACACTTCCTCCGGTATTTCCGGAAAACTTTTTATTGATTTCCATCCTTATTTTTTCGCCTTGTATCCTTGCTTTTTCACCGGCTATTCTTGCCGATTCGCCCTGAATTCTGGCAAACTCGCCATTTTGTCTTGCGATTTCTCCCTGCTTTCTTGCTTCTTCACCTTTCAACCTCGCTTTTTCGCTCAGCTCCATTGCTTCAGCGCTTGCCTTTTCGGCTTTCTTTCTGGCTGCTTTTCCTGCTTTCATCGCTTTTCTGGCTTCTTTTTCTGTTGCAGGCCCCCATTGAGAAACCACATCATTGAAACGGTATACTTTTACTTTAGGAGCGTTCGGAGCTGCGGGCGGTTGTGGAACATCCTGAAAGTTGAAATTTAAATTGGCCAGATCAGGTATTTCCACCCCCATCTTTTCAAGAGCTTTGGTTTTATTCTTCCATTCATCGGATTTGAAGAACTCATTTATCTTTTGAGCTTCTCCGGTAGAAAAATTCATGGCTACTTTAAAGTCATCAGAGCTGGTAATTTTTCCAAGTTCTCCGGAAAGTTCACTGATTTCATCTATCTTCTGCTGAAACTCTTTGCTTTCCGGCTTCAGATCTTTTAAAGCTTTACTCTTTTCTTCAATTTTCCTTCCAAGATCCGTTATTTTTTTCTCACTAACGGATCCGTTGAACGATTTTGGCTCTTTAATCTCAACTTTTTCAATTTTCTCACGTTTTACGGTGTCTTTTTTAATTTGAGAAACGGCTTCCTCGATCGCTATATTTGTTTCTTTAATTTCTTTGTTCTTGGCATTTACCATGTAGGCAAAAGCTACTGAAAATAAAACCGGCAATGCAAAAATTCTACGCGCATACCCGAATTTGGTTTTTGGTTTTTGTAACATTTTGAGTCGTTTTTTTAGATTTGAACTTAAAAACGGACTGGCAGCAGGCAACTGTGTTCCGGAAAAGTGGCTTGCTAAAAGCATCTGCGCAAATGCTTTGGTGTCCGATTGTTTGACGGCTTTTTTATCCGCCAGGTATTCATGGATCAGGCTGATCTCTCTTTTAATGATATGAAAAAAAGGATTGAACCAGAAAACAGAAGTTACAATTTCAATAAATATCTTATCGAAAGAGTGTTTCTGCTCTATGTGGACCATTTCATGTTTTAAAATCTGTTCTCCTACATCAGAATTCAAGGTGATGGTATTTTTCCAGAAGAGATTTTTAAAATATGAAAAGGGAGCTTCAGTCAAGTCTGTACGGTAAAAATTGATTCCGTCGAAACTTTCTTTTTGAAACTGTTTTTTTAGTTGTTGGATTTTCAGAACTCCGAAGATGAGTTTTCCTAAAAAATAGAAAGAAACCAATCCCAAAGCTGAAAAAACAATTCTAAGATAAATGTAGCCATTGTCTATATTTTTTTCTGTGTTAAAATTCTGTATCTTATCAAGAAGCATATATACATCGCTGTTTACTTCTATCGTAAAATCATCTACCCTGATCAGGGGCAGCAGGAGCGATATCACCATCGCAGCCAGCAGATAAAATCTGTTGTAGTGATGAAATGTCTTGTCTTTTAAAGACAACTGGTAATACAAAAACATTACACCAGAACTTAGAATTACTTTTCCAAAGTATAAAAGCAGAGTTTCCATGATCTGTTAGTTTTTCTTTTTCAATTCGTCCAGAAGCATTTCAAGATCCTCTACCGTCATTTCATTTTTTTCTACAAGGAAAGAAACAGCGCTTTTATAAGAACCTTTAAAATAGTTTTTCACCAGACTTTTCATGGTCTTCCCGGAATACTGTTCTTTGGTTACCAAAGGAAAATATTCATGTTGTCTTCCGTATACATTATAGTCTACGAATTCTTTGTCTTTCAGGACTTTTAAAATAGTAGATACGGTATTCGTATGAGGTTTCGGCTCCGGAAACAGGTCCAGAACATCTTTCAGAAATCCTTTTTCCAGTTTCCATAAATACTGCATTACCTGTTCTTCCGCTTTTGTTAAATTCTGAATTTTCATATCCTTTTCATTTGATCATTATAGTGACATCCGTTTGATTGAATTCCATATCACTAATAAATTAGTTATACAAATGTAGAAATAAATCCGAATCAAACAACTAATTTTCTAGTGATAAAAATAAAACAAATGTAAGTAATTGATAATCAATTAAATAAATTTTATTAAAAAATGTTAAATTTTTAATCCACCTTATTTATACCCTGTTTAATATGCAGAAAAACTTCACATTAAGCTATAAATTCTTAAAACTTGTTAAATTTTATTAAATAAAATTAAAATGAATTTGTTTAAAGTGAGAAAATATATTTATTTTAGTGCTTTAAAAATTTCTCATGAAAAGATATAACTTATTGATTGTACTATTACTGCTTATTTTTAACGTTACTACAGCGCAAAAGAGGAATTCTCCGGCTGCAGATCTCAGTATCTTAAAGGAAACCAAAACGAAGATTGAAAATACAGTTCCACTGGTTATCAAGCATCTTCAGACCATCGCAGAGAAAGAAGGTGACAACACGGTTCTTAATAATGGAAAAACAGCTCTGGCAAAAGAATATGGTATTCTGGAGTCTGAATGGTTCCTGTACAGAAACAATATGAAGAACTGTATTCTTAATAATTCTTCCAAAAAAGCAAAAAAATGCATGGAATACCACACTCAATACCTGAGAAATACATTCATCAACTATGGTAATTATATTTCAAACCTTACAAGAAAGAACGGTTATCTGGGTGTAGAAGGTGATACAAAATTCGATTTCAAACCGATTGATATCACAACAAAATTAAGTGAAGCTTACTTCGGTGCCAATGATGCAGCAGGAAGAATGAAAGGAGATCAGAAAAAAGACTTTTTAGGACAGACGATGTCTGATGACAACAAACTTACTCCATTCAATCAACTGGCTCAAGCTCAATAAAATTAATCCCAACTATACTCAATCCTGCTTTTTTAAAGTGGGATTTTTTTTTGAATATTCATGTATTTCCGACCTGGCACATATATAAACACTTTTACTTACACCAATTCTTACATCAGCCAAATGATTGGCAACAGACAGTTCCTGCTATTCAGTTAAGCTCAGGTATCAATAAAGGTTAATAAAAAAGGGGTAAAAAATAAGGATTGATGAATAAACTGCCAGCCTATCTGATCTGGCTTGTAAGCAATTTGTAAAAAAGATCTCCGCCGGGAAGGCTGTTATGTACTAATCATAAAAACATTCGGGAAAAAGTAGAAAATGAGGCGGAGATCATTAAACATAAATAAAACTCTACAGCCAGTCTCCTGATCCATTAGAGCGCAACAAAATTAAGATTTGGGTTGATAAGGATGAAAAATATTTTATAGAATTAAATCTATAAAAATGTAGAAGTAATACTACTTCTGAGACAATAAGATTGATGTGATGATGTGGCGATGTAATGATGTGGTGATGTGCTGATAAGAGATTGTCTTAACATGATCACTTTCACATCCTAACTTCTAACCTCTAGCTTCTAACTTCTAACTTCTAACTTCTAGCTTCTAATTTCCTTCCACCAGTGATAATAATTATGATGTCCATCATACTCAAAGCCGCAGCGTGGATAAAGAGTATTCCCTATATCGTTGGTTTTTTCCGTTTCGAGCATCAGCCCACAGGCATTTGTCTCTTCGCACCATTGCTTGCTCCGGTTGATAAGCCCCACGGAAATCCCCTTTCCTCTGTAATCCGGATGTACAAACAAATCGCTTAGCAGCCATTGTTTCTGCAGTCTGGTATAATGAAACAATTTATAAAGCTGGACAAAACCCACCGCTTTTCCATCAGCTATCGCGAGAAACAGATCAGATTCATTATTCAGGAATCTTTCTTTAAGGAATATTTTTCCTTTTTCCACATCTGATTCCTGACGGTAAAAAACACGGTAAAGATTGAATAGCTCTGCTGTTTCGTTAAGATCCTCGAGGCCTGCTTTTTTAATAGTGTAATTCATTTCTTTAATTATTTTGATTAACAGTACAAAAGTACCTTCAAATAGGACTACATTTGTGTTCCACATTTTAAATATAAGGTAGTCCAGCATGCTTCCCTTCCAACATATCATCAGTATCGATAAAGAAAGCAAGACCGCAGTGTACAGACAGATTGCAGTCTCTATTATCGCGGCCATAAGAAAAGGTATACTCAAACCCGGTTCTCATCTTCCCGGAACCCGGGAGCTTTCAAAAGCACTGGAAGTTCACCGTAAAACAGTTATAGCCGCCTATGACGAACTGTATACGCAGGACTGGATCAACATTATTCCAAGAAAATACACTGTGGTTGCCGATAAGATCCCCATATTAAGACCCCAGCAATGGAATGATGAAGATCCCGTTTCTTCTTATGAAAACAGTTTCAACCTTCCGTTTAGAATAATTGATGAGAAGACAGAAAAAATACACACCACTCCACCTCCTGAGGTCATTATTGATGACGGACATCCGGATGTGAGGCTTTCTCCAATTGATGAGCTGCTTAAAACCTACCGGTCCTATACTTCCAAAAGACACAGTATCAAGTATGCCAATATTGGAACGGAGCAAGGTACTTTAAGGCTTCGGCAAGAACTCGCACTGTATCTTTCTGAAACAAGAGGTCTGAATATCCGTGCAGAAAATATTTTAATTACGCATGGCGCGCAAATGAGTATCTATCTTGCCGCACAGCTTATTTTGGGACCCGGCTCGAATATTATTGTAGGATCCCCCAATTATCCGGCAGCCAACATAGCATTTGAACAGACCGGAGCCATACTTACAGAAGTACCTGTGGATGAAAATGGTATAGATACCGAAGCTATTGAAATTATTTGCAGGAAAACAAAAATCAATGCGGTGTATGTCATCCCTCATCATCATTATCCTACGACGGTTACACTCAGCGCGGCCAGAAGGATGAAGCTTCAGGAACTATCGGCTACTTACTCATTTGCAATCATTGAAGATGATTATGACTATGATTATCATTATACTTCTTCACCTTATCTTCCTCTGGCAGGAAGCAGTCATCATGGAAATATCATTTATATAGGATCTTTCTCCAAAATCCTGGATCCCTCCCTCAGGATAGGTTTTATGATAGCTCCGGAAAACTTTATTGATCAGTGTACAGCATTACGGAAGATTATTGACGTAGGTGGTGACGGATATATGCAAAATGCATTGGCTTTTCTGATAAAAGAAGGCGAGCTTAAACGGCATATTAAAAAGGCAAAAAAAATCTATCATCAGCGAAGAGATTTTCTGGATACTTTACTAGAAGATAAGTTAGGTCATTATCTTTCCTATACCTGTCCATCCGGCGGCATGGCTTTCTGGGTTAAGCTGTCACCTGAATATCCTGTCCACCGTTTACTGGAAATTCCACAACTGAAAATTCTGCGCACCGATGAGAAAAGTAACGCTTTTCGGTTTGGTTTTGCTTCTATGGACGAAAAAGAGCTGGAAAAAATCGTGGATTTCCTGAAAGCAGCATTCGATCGCTTTTGATCATTGATTCAATTGCATCCATATGACAAGTTTTGGATTGTTTACTTACGGAAAACTGTAGATATTTATCCAATGGAAAAACATACTGATTTATCTGATCCTGTTTTAAGAAGTAAAATAAAAAACCGGAAACTTTATTTTGGAGGGAATCAAAAATTAAAAATTTACGGATTACTCACCTGTTCTTCCGGTAAAAGAATGAAAAGAGAAAACAGGGTCTTTTTTATATCAGAAAAAGAGGCGTTGGAAAATAATTACCGTCCTTGCGGGCATTGTATGAAGGAAAAATATAAACTCTGGCGGAATGAGCAGCATGGCAAATAAAGAGCCATAGAACTTAGCATTTTTTATCGCAAAGTTTAATATTATTACGTGGTATTTTAAGAAAATAAAGAAAAAAATCGATCAAAGATCAATTCGAATAAGCGAGCGTTTTATCCATAAAGCTTCATCAAATCAATCATGGATTGATTTTCTCCTTTGTAAAACTCAAAGTAATATACCATTAAGATAAAACTTTGCGCTAAAAAATGTCAGAGATTCTGTTTTTCATACAAAGATTAATATCATGACGCGATATTTCAAGAAAAGAAATAAATCAAAAGTTGATTCGGTTAAGCAAGAACTTTTACCGACGGCATAGCTCCTTTTTCCTATGTGAGTCAATACTGTTTTACTTAATAAAAATATTTGTATACTTGTTTTGAGATAATGCTGATGAATCATCTGAAACCAAGTCCTAGTTTTTTATATGAATAAGTCTGTTTTTCTTTTCTCTACCATTTTCTTTGGAACCATGTGTGCCCAGAAACAAATTCACATTCAATATCTCAATGTAAGATCAGCCATAGCCAATGTACATGAAGATCTTTATACCGATGGAAAAAATGTAATTTCTAAACAGAATGGCAATTTTGTATGGACTGATCCTGAATTTAATAGAAAACTGAAAGGCCGGGATTCTTACTTTATATCCAGTATTGACGATACTCAAAGTGACAGAGATTTTTTCTTTAACTCCTATGTAAAAGATAATGCCGAAGACAATTATTTTGTATACGATAAGGTTCCACATATTGAATGGAAAATAGATAAAGAAACCACAAAAAAAATACTGGGTTACCAATGCATCAAAGCTACAGCAATTTTCCGGGGCTCTCCCATAACAGCCTATTTTACTACAGAAATTCCATATTCAATAGGGCCTTTTAAATTTTTTGGACTGCTGGGTGCCATTCTTGATGTCAGAGTGGATAATAAAAGTTATGACATATAGAAAGCGGTTAAAGTTGATTTGAATGACCATACAAACATCAATTTCCAGCCTGAATTTCCCGAACATAAAAAAATTAAGATGAAAGATTTTATCATCCTGAAAGATGAAGCTCATCGTAACTTTGGTAAAGACATGGTAGTTCCGGCAGGTACAACCGTAAAATCATTGGAAGGGAGATTAATGGTAGAAAAAGTTTTTGAGTGGGAAACTCAGCCTTCTCAATAGATAAAAGAAGAATTTTCTTTTGTGTCAATGCTTTTTTATATCAGAATGGCATAAAAAAATAGGTACAACTTGCTGTTGCACCTATTCTTGGTTTAGTAGCGGGAACCGGACTCGAACCGATGACCTTCGGGTTATGAGCCCGACGAGCTACCTACTGCTCCATCCCGCGGTGTATTTTTAGAGTGTCTACCGAAAACACTTGCTTAGTAGCGGGAACCGGACTCGAACCGATGACCTTCGGGTTATGAGCCCGACGAGCTACCTACTGCTCCATCCCGCGGTGTATTTTTAGAGTGCTTACCGAAAGCACTTAACTTAGTAGCGGGAACCGGACTCGAACCGATGACCTTCGGGTTATGAGCCCGACGAGCTACCTACTGCTCCATCCCGCGATATTGTGAGTGCAAAGATAGGACTATTTTCCTAAACTACAAATATTCGGCCTATATTCGTTTCATATTCCCTTTAGTATTCGGATAATCAGCCTGAAAAGTTTTCTGTATGGAGAGGCTATTTAACTTCTCAATAACGAAATTTCACATTTACCTATCTATTTTTACAATTTTTGCAGAGCAGTACGGGTTTTTATATGGTATGCTTGTTTAAATTTCTTTGCGTTCTACTAACTATAAAATAAATCCAAAATCAAAAATTTAAGATCCACATCAGAACTAAAACCAGATTCTCAAAAAAAGCCGTCAATTTTGTCCTGATACAATTGAATTATTTCAAAATTCCATTCACAAGTTATTATAAAAGTAAATATTTTATAACGTAAATCCATATTGCTGATAATCTAATAATTTTTAAGCCAAATATGTAAATCAAACCAAGATCAGTAACATTTATCAAACAATCACTTTGTAATTTGATTTATTTTCATTAACTTACTATTCAACAAAAACTGAAAACTACTTTATTAATTTTCGTTTAATGTTGTATAAGTAAAAATACCCAACCTATATTCTATTTGATTTAAAAGAAATAAATCACCAGCTAAACAACGACATTATTTAAAATTTACATGAGACCATTATCAATTGTATTTGAACATATAATTGTGAAGTGGGAGGATATTGCTATGTGCTATAGAACTCTTTTTTCAAAATGTATAGCACATAATAAGTTTGAATTATTTGAATTAATAGATGAAGATTACACTAAACTTGTTTAAACTTTTTAGCAGAACATTAAAAATATAAAATAAGTCCATTAAACTCACTTTAAACTTAACCACAAAAGAGACAAAAGCTATTTGCACAGATGTTAGATCTGATAAAAGTTCTCAAAAGAATAAAAAATCAGAGATTTTTAAAGGTTTATGTGAACTTCTATACGCAAAGTATTTAAGCTTAAAAATCACTAAAGTGTTTAAAATAAAACTTTTGCGACTTTTGTGGTTTAATAAAAAAAGTTAAACAGTTTTACTTTTAAAACACCTGTATTTCAGACTAAATACAGAGGATTTTATTGCAGTTTGGCAGCTACTGAAAGAAAAATAAAGACACATTTAAAGGAATTTATTCATCAATAAAGAATCCTTAATGATCACTTCAACAGATACAGTCGCTTTCTGAAATCCTCATGAAATATCGACATAAAAAGTCGTTGATTTTTTTGGCAAATTTCCTTGTTACGGAAGTATGAGAAGACTTAACGATACCGGTCTATGACTATTAAAACTAAGTATATTATGATTTTAAAAAAAATTACATTCGTATTATCAGTTTCTGCCATTTTATTGAGCGCAGCCGCATGCAAACAGAACAATAATTCTATCGAAAAATCGGCAGGATCTAAAACGACGGACAACGAATCTGCTTACATGGAAAAAGTTCGTTCCAATGCTTCCACTTTTCATCAAAATTTCAGTAGCGGATCTTTTGAAAAGAATGGTCCATTGGTTGACGAAAACATTTATGTCAATTCCAATAATGCAATAGTGATTGGCCGTGATGCTTTTGTACAAAGAATAAAACGCTTTCACACTCCTTTCCCGCATCTTAATCTGCGCGATAGAATTGTAATTGTAGACGGAGATCAGGTTGGGCTGCTCTACATTATGCAAGACAAACAGGACGGGCCTTACGGAGAAATTCCGGCTTCGGGTAACAAAATCAATGTGTATGCCGCAGAATTTTTCACCATGAATGAAGATGCACTGATGAAAGAACTGCTTACCATTACTCAACTGGATCAGTTAAAAAAACAGATTACCGGTAAAGACAAAGTAGAAGAATTTGAAAAAGTCACCCTGCTTCCGATTAAACCTACCAGTGTTGATTTCAAGAAATTGACTAAAAAAACTATGGATAATTATGTTCAATATTTTAATACGCGTAATTGGACCGCTTTGGAAGCTATGTTTGCAACGGACGCAAATATTAAGATCAACGGTACATCTTATAAAGGTACTGCTGCATTGATAACCGACATGAAAAAACTCATCGAAAAAGTACCCAACGTCACCTATCATCTCATTAGAAACGTTGCCGAAGGCGATCGAGGTGCCATCGCTTATGAAGTAAACGGAACTGTTAAAAAAGGCTCTATTCAGGATGTAAAACAAGGAGTCCATTTCCAGTTTGATGACCAGGGGAAAATCATCAGCTCAGTAGTCGTTTTCAACAGCGAAGACTTTGAAAATCAGCTGAAATAACCAGCTGTTTCTGTATACATTACACTTTAGATTTAAATTTTAAAAAGAAAAATTATGAATAACCGCAACTACGGAATTGAAGGATCTCCTGCACCCGAATGGCCGGATTTCAGATGGATCGACGCCAATGGGAAAGATATTCCACCCATACATTTTAAAGACTATCAGGGAAAATTTCTGGTATTATTTTGTTTTCAGAGCTGGTGCCCGGGATGCCACAGCTCAGGATTTCCATCTCTACAAAAAATGATTGATGGTTTGGCTGATAACGATGATGTGAAATTCCTGGTAGTACAAACCGTTTTTGAAGGTCACGACCAAAATACTTTCCAAAAACTTAAAGAAACACAAGAACAATACGGACTGAAAATTCCTTTCGGACAGGACGATGGCAGTACTTCCAACCGGAATACATCATCCATTATGTCTCGTTACAACAATGGCGGTACACCCTGGTTTATTTTTATCAACAACGAAGGTCAGGTGGTATTTAATGATTTTCATCTCAACCCTGAAAAGGCGATTGAGTATTTACAAAGCATTACAAACAATTAAATATTTAGCATGATGATAAACTGGTTAGATGTTATAAAACGAGCCAACTTCGGCAATTCAAAACCCGACAAAAGAGTAGAAAAGACAGACGAAGAATGGGAAGCTATTCTAAGTCCCTCACAATTTTATATCACCCGTGAAAAAGGCACTGAACGGGCTCATAGTTCAGATTTATGCAACCTTTTTGAATCGGGCAGATATGCCTGTATTTGTTGCGATACCGAGCTTTTCGATTCGGAAGAAAAATTTCAAAGCGGCACAGGCTGGCCCAGTTTTACACAACCTATAAAAGAAAATGTAGTAGATTATACAAAAGATACTACTCACGGCATGTATCGTATAGAAGCTACCTGCAGCACCTGTGATGCACATCTGGGACATGTATTTCAGGATGGCCCGCCTCCCAGCGGATTACGATTTTGCATCAATGCCATTGCCATTAAAAAGGTAAAAAGTAAATTTCGTTTGGTCACTATTGGTGGCGGTTGCTTTTGGTGTACCGAAGCTATTTTCAAAAACCTCAAAGGGGTAAGCCAGGTAGAAAGCGGCTACAGTGGTGGTCGTACCCGCAATCCTACTTATCGCGAAGTAACCAGCGGGCTCACCGGTCATGCCGAAACCATCCAAATCACTTACGATTTTTCTGAAATTTCGTTTGAAGACATTATAAAAATACATCTTACCACACACAACCCTACCACACTCAATCAGCAGGGTGCAGACAAAGGGTCACAATATCGTAGTATTATCTTTTATCGCAACAATGAAGAACGTGAAACCGCCATGCGCGTCATCAAAGAAGTACAGACCTTGTATGACAGTATGGTTATAACCGAATTAAAAATGTTCGAAGCTTTTTATAAGGCAGAACTGCACCATCAGGATTATTACAACAACCATCAGGATCAACCCTACTGTCAGGCCGTCATCAATCCTAAGCTGGAAAAACTTAAAACCCTGTATAAAGACAAGCTTAAAACCAATACAGAAGAAGGTTAAACAATAGGGAAACAAAATTCAAAAAGTAAAACCCAACAACATGGTAACTCTTCAGGTTATTAAATACAACGAACAAATGAAACATGGCTTTAAACATTAAAACCAATCAAAGCATGAAAAATCGCACTTACAATTCATTGTTTTATCTATCATTAGTAATGATTAGTATTTTTATATATTCCTGTAAAAAAATGGGTCCGGACAAAAAAGCACCTTACACTTTCGATGAAAAAGGAGAGCTGATCCGCCCTACTAATTATCGTACCTGGGTTTTTGCAGGAACAGGAACTACACCCAAAGCACACGATTCAACCGCAATTTTCCCTGACTTTCAAAACATATACATTGATCCGGAAAGCTATGAATACTGGAAGGAAAACGGTTATTTCAGAGAAGGGACTATTTTTGTAAAGGAACTTATCCGCAAAGGAGATACCATTTCACCTATAGGCAAAGGCTTTTATCAGGGAGAAGCTTATTCGCTTTCCGCCACCATTAAAGATACCGTCAGATTTCCCAATTCCCCCGGCGGCTGGGAGTATTTTAAATATACGGATTACGAAAAAGGAATCCTTACAGAAAGCTCACCCGCTCTCGGTGGCAGCTGTATTAGTTGTCATAGCAATGCAAAGGCCGGATATGGACCTTTTCACGAATTATATATGGTTTTGCGGGATGCAAAAAAAGCAGGAAAGAATAATCCAGAGAATTTAAATACCCGTGGTGGATTGAAACCTGAAATGCCTTCTCACATGCGGGAAAAGGAATAATTTAATAAGTCAAAAATGGAATTCTTACTTTAAAACAGGAAGTAAGGACTAATAAATGCTGGGGGTTTCATTTTAATTCATTTGTATTCGGTTTTTAAAATTCCAAATAATATAACATAAAAAAATCGGTACAACTTGCTGCTGTACCGATTTTTTTCGTTTATAAAACTTAGTAGCGGGAACCGGACTCGAACAGATGACCTTCGGGTTATGAGCCCGACGAGCTACCTACTGCTCCATCCCGCGATATTGGATTGCAAATATACGATTATTTTTTGAAAACCCTAATTTTTCTTTTAAATAAAGGACTTTTATGAAAACTATTTTATTATTTGTATCTTTGTTTTATGGCAAAAATACTGAAAATATATCCTGATAACCCTCAGGAAAATCTTGTGAATGAGGTTATTAAAACCTTAAAAAATGGCGGACTGATTATCTATCCCTCCGATACCATCTATGCCTTAGGATGTAATATTTTTGACATAAAAGCTATGGAAAAGCTGGCTCAGCTGAAAAAAACCAAGCTGGAAAAAGCTAAATTCTCGATTATCTGTAATGATCTCAGCCATCTTTCAGATTTTACGAGACCTATTGACACCTCCACTTTCAGATTTTTGAAAAGCCATCTTCCGGGACCTTTTACCTTTATTCTTGATGCCAATAAAAACCTGCCTTTAGCTTATAAAAACCATAAAACAATTGGTATCCGTGTACCCGATCATCCGATTCCACAGCTGATTGTAGAAAAACTGGGCCACCCGATTGCATCAACTTCCATCAAAGACGATGACGAAATCATTGAATACTCTACAGATCCGGAACTGATTGCTGAAAAGTATGATCACTTAGTGGATATCGTGATTGATTCGGGATATGGTGACAATGTAGCCTCCACGATTGTGGATCTTACTTCGGGAGAGCCGGAAATTATCCGTCAGGGAAAAGGAATCATCTAATTAAGTATTAATTGTTAAAAGCTGACCGCTAATTTTTTGGGATGATGAGTTTGAATGGGAAATATGCATTGGGCGTTCTTTTGACCTTTGTACTTCTTGCTGCAGTAATGCTGTATGTTTTTCCATTGATTTATTTTATCACAGGAATAAAAGCATTTACCCCTACTAATTTCGGTTATACAAGAATTGCGCTCTGGCTTGTTCTCGCTTTGATATTGGCCTACAACTTTTTTATCGAAAAGGGCTCTTTTCTGCTCTGGAAAGATAAAAAATATCCGGTTCTGTTCTATATTAAAGCGGTTATTGCCTTGTATGTTATCTGTGCATTCGGTGGGGCCATGCTTAATCTGATCATTCAGCTTCTGACTCAGGAAGGAATGAGCCGTAAACTCGTTCAGATCTCTTCTGTTTTTAAAAATAATTATCTGCTGATTATCTTAACCTGCTTTACCGCGGGTGCCGTGGAAGAACTTCTGATGCGGGGATACATTCAGCCAAGAATTGAACACCTATACAGGAATCCATACATCGGTATTATTGTTTCTGCTGCCCTGTTTGGAATTCTGCACAGTACCTACGGAACCATCGGACAGGTTGTAATTCCTTTCTTTATCGGAACCGTTTTTGCTTTGTTTTATAAAAAATATACCAACATTAAAATTCTGATCATCTGCCATTTTATGTACGACTTTGTGTCTATGATGATTCTGAATTGTATTGATATTAAACATTTATCTGCATTTTAACATTATGAAAATTATAACTTCTCCTGCCAAACTGATGAACGTTGAGAATTCAACGGATTTACTGAGATCTACCACTCCGAAATTCATCGAAGAAGCAGCATTTATACAGTCTTATCTCAAACATAAATCGCCAAAATACCTTTCCGAATTAATGGAAATATCACCCAAACTGGCGGATGAAAACTGGGAAAGAAACCAGAGATGGAAAGACAAACCTACTGCAAAAGAATCTGCTCCCGCTATGTTCGCCTTTACCGGTGAAGTATACAGAGGACTGGATGCGAAAACCCTTGATAAAAATGCGATTGACTATCTGCAGAAAAATTACAGAATGCTTTCCGGACTGTACGGTCTTTTGAAGCCTTCTGATAAAGTAATGCTTTACAGACTGGAAATGGGTCGTCATTTCGAATTTGATCAATACAAAAATCTGTATGAATTCTGGAGAGAAAAAATCACGGAGCAGCTGAATTCTGAAATGAAGAAAGGCGAAATACTCCTTCATCTATGTAGTAATGAATACGGAAAAGTAATAGACAGAAAGAAATTAAATCATAAAGTAGTAGATTTTGATTTTTATGAACTGAAGGACGGAAAACTGAAAACCATTGTTGTTTACACCAAACATGCAAGAGGCCTCGTTGTAAGATTCTGCGCAGAAACCCAGGCAAAAACCCTGAATGATGTAAAAGCATTCAACTATGAAGGCTATTTGATTGATGAAGAAAAATCCACCGACACCAAACTGGTTTTCACAAGATAAATGACGCTATCCGAATTTAAAAAATATTGTAAAACTGAACTTTCCGAACTGTATACCGATTCGGAAAGTACTTTTTTGTCTGCTGTCTTTATACAGAAAATAGTAGGTTTCGATTCATTTCACCAGAGAAGACTTTCTCATCAGGAGCTTCTTATGGATGATGAACAGAAGCTTGTTCAGATGGTTTCCGATTTAAAAACCGGAAAACCTTATCAGCAAATCGTTGGAGAAACTGAATTTTACGGAATGGTATTTTTCGTGGATGAGCATGTTCTGATTCCCCGCCCGGAAACGGAAGAGCTTCTTGAAATAGCCATCAGAGAGATTAAGAATTCAAAGTTTAATATTCAGAATTTAAAGATTCTGGATATCGGAACCGGAAGCGGGGTGATTCCTTTGGTTTTAAAAAAATATTTTCCCAACGCAGACATTTCATCCATTGATTTTTCTGAAAAAGCATTAAGTACAGCTAAAAGAAATGCGGAACATCATCAGTTAGAAATTAACTTTATTCATGCAGATTATCTGAATTTTGAATTAAAGGAAAGCTATGATATCATTATTTCCAATCCGCCTTACATAGGAATTGAAGAGGAAATTGAGATTGCAGATTCTGTGAAGGAATTTGAACCGAAAATGGCTCTTTTCTCCCCGGTTCAGGATGCACTGATCTTCTACAGGAAAATAGCAGAAGATTCCAGATTTCATTTAAAAAATCAGGGGCTTTTATTTTTAGAAATTAACCAGAAACTGGGACCGGAAACATTGGAACTGTATACGGAACATTTTTCCGAAGCTCAATTAATCAAAGATTTATCTGAAAACGACCGCTTTATTGTTGGAAAGAAATAAGTAATTTTATCTTCTTAAACCAATACCCATGCGAACCTCTATATTCAGTGTGCTGACCGGATTTGCCCTTGTTTTACAACTTTCATCCTGCAAAAAGAATTCTCTTGATATTGTAAAAGAATACAGTGATAAAGGGGAATTCAATGGTTCGGTTGTCATTGTAGAAAACGGAAAAACGGTTTGTGATATGGCATTCGGGCTTAGTAACAGGGAGAAAAATATACAACTGGACAAAACCACTCCAATCTATATTGCCTCTTTAAGCAAGACTTTTACCGCAGTTTCGGTGATGCTTCTTCAGCAAAAAGGTCTTCTGAATTATGACGATAAAGCTTCAAAATACATACATCTGCCTGAATATGCTCAAAATGTAAGCATCAGGCAGCTTTTAAACCATACTTCGGGAATAAAGGACTACGAAACCATTATTTCTGATAAAAAAGGACTTACCAATCAGGATGTACTGAACTGGCTGAATAGTTTAGACAAGCTTCAATTCGCTTCAGGAAGCAGTTTTGAATACAGTAACAGCGGTTATATCATCCTTTCTTCAATCATTGAAAAAGTTTCAGGACAGCCGTATGGAACGTTTCTCAGTGAAAATATCTTTGTCCCGCTGGGCATGAAAAATACCTGGGTGTATGATTCCTCAACCGTTCATAAAAATAGGGCAACAGGCTATAATCAGAAAAAACAGCCGGATGATTATTCCATTCTGACAACAGGAGATGGCGGCATCTACTCCACTCCTGAAGATTTATATCTGTTTGATCAGGCTTTGAGAAATTTCAAACTGATCAATAAAAATAATACTTCTCTAATGTACTCTCCTCCTCAACTCTCCAACGGAAAAGTTTCCGGCTATGGTTTCGGATGGTTTATTGAGGAAGATGAAGGCAGGAAAACAGTAAGTCATACAGGCGGCCTGAATGGCTTCCGAGCCGTATTCTGGAGAGATCTCCAAAGGAACTGCTCTATCATAGCATTGACCAATCAGGGAGATGCATTTCCGCTGGATAACTTTTTACATGACATAAAAAAGACAATTCAATAACACCATGACTATTCAATCTCACGAAATTAATACGATAAAAATTGCAGAAATCATTTCTGATACCATTATAATCCAATCTGCACAGGATGGGCTCGATCTTATGGGAGACATCTATTATCAGGGTTTTGATAAAGTCATTCTTTATGAAAAAAACATGACTCCTGAATTCTTTGATTTAAAGACTAAAATGATGGGAGAAATTCTTCAAAAATTTTCAAACTACCGTATAGGATTGGCTATTGTAGGTGATTTCAGTAAATATGAAAGCAAAAGTATGAAGGATTTTATCTTTGAAAGTAATAGAATGAGACATGTCAGTTTCGTAGCTTCCGTTGAAGACGCACTAAAAAACTTTTCTCAATAAGCTCTTTTTCAATGTTTTCCATAAAATCAATAAAAAAACGCTTATCTTTTTACTATTATTACTTGTATAAATTTTATATTGTTTAAAATACAACACAATACTTTGTTTTATAAATTAAAATCAATTGTTAAACTTTATTAAATTAACAATAAAACAAGTTAAAAAGTATTAAATCAACTATTCAACAAGGTTAAATTCAAATTAATCCGCCAAAAACGATATTTTAAGTATTTTATTTGTATATTTGCACAAAACACAAAGGATTATGAATTTTACGCATTTACCAGCCTATAAGGCAACTTAATCAATTTACTTTATTGAATTTTTCAGATAAAACATAGATTGTTCTCTATGAGGCATACTTGTTATATCTGTTATATTTGGGACCCAATGCTTTCTATTAGCACTATTCAAATGAATAGGAAGGAGTACTTATTTCCTGTATGGAATTAAGCAGACCGGAACATACCTTCCAGGGAAAAAAACAACACAAAAAAACATAAAATACACAGATTAAAATGATTCAACTTATCATGATCAAAAAATTATTTCTACCAATCGTTTTACTAAGTACTTTTTCTTTTGCTCAAGTAGGAATTAATACTTCAATGCCTGACGAAAGCGCTATTCTGGATGTTTACAGCCAAAATAAGGGAATGCTGATCCCAAGACTTACTACTGCAAAAAGAGATGCTATCATCAATCCGGCCAACTCACTTCTTATCTATGATACTGATAAGAAATGTTTAAGCCAGAATATTGGCACACCTTTGAAACCTGACTGGTTATGTATCAGCAGTAATGCTGTAAAAATGTTTTATATGCCTAGTGTTTCTTTTGACACTTCCGTAAATGCCACTGCCCGAACTAAGGATTTGTATACCTTATATAAAACTCAGTTTGGATCTCCAAAAGCGAAAAGCACCAGCGCTCCTGCTGCAATTCCTTTTTTTCCATCAAGCAAAGACCTTTATTATTATGTAACGGATGCTGATCCTAATGTATTCAGTAATATTACTATTTCTGATGATGGTGTAATGAAGTATGATGTAAAAGCAGCCGCTACAGACTGTTCTTTTATTAATATCGTTTTTGTTGTTAAATAATTGAGTTATGATAAAAAATACCTTGATTGTACAACACAAAAGGTTTTTGTTTATTCTTTCCTTATTTATTTTCACACAGAATATTCAGGCACAGAATGAGCAGGGAACCGGTTATCCGTATTTTGTTAATTTCACCCAGGGATTACAGCCTCAGGAAGCCTATAAAGTTACTACCAGCGGTGTGCAGAATGATGCGACCTTTACTACAGACGGATTACGACTTACCCGCAGTGTGAATAATATTTCAGGAGGAGTAATCTTGGCTGATAAGATATTCAAAAGTGACCAGGGAATTAAATTTGAATTTGAATTTGCCATTTATGGAGTAAATACGAACGGAGGAGACGGTATCTCTATATTCTTAGTAGATGGATCTATTCCTAAAACCCAACTTAATCTCGGATATTTTGGTGGGGGATTAGGATATAGTTTTGTTCGTGGAGGCGAATCTACGGAAGGACTTAGAGGAGCATACCTTGGTATCGGTCTGGATGAATTCGGAAATTTTAAAACCAGCTTTAATCAGGGAGAAAGGGTTAGAAATGGAATTTTCGGAGTATCATTAACAGATGGGAGAAGCAATGTTTCTTTAAGAGCTAAACGCGGAAACCAATCCCTTTCATCAGCTGAGCCTGCAGGATACAATGGCTATCCGCTGCTTTACAGTATAGCGACCAATGCATCACCTTCCAGCAACAACAGATCTGCTTATCTGGATACTGCTACAGGTAAATATATTGGTGCTAAAAACACGACTCTTCAGCAATTCAGTATTGAAAGCGGCGGAACTACTATTCCTCCCACTGAAAATGATGCAAGATTCCGTAAAGCCTATGTCACACTGACTCCCAATCCTGCAGGTGGCTACAATATCACCCTGGAAATACAGCACGGAACTGTGAAAGAAAAAGTAATTGATAATTATTATTATCCAACTTCTCTGAAATATACGGAGACGACAATATCCAACAGTACGGTAAGAACTCTGGATACTTCAGCGCCTGCTACTTTCAGAATTGGGTTTGCTGCTTCTACCGGAGCTGCTAAAAATATACATTTATTGAAAAACTTAGGGGTTACAAGGCCTTACGCTGCGGAAGTAACGGATGATCTGTTTGCAGGATGCCCGGGGATAAAGTCAACCTATTATCCTTTGCTTAATGATGCGGCTTATTCTTCAGCAAGCGGTCAAAACCCACCAACACTTTCCTATAACAACCTTGATTTTAATTCATTCCGTTTTTTGGATAACAATGGCGCTGTGATTCCGAATATAACAGGCGGAGTTTATACGAACAGCCAAGGTACATGGACCTACTCACCCACTACCGGAGCACTTGCTTTCAGGCCTGCGGTTGGATTTACCGGAGTTGCCCAGATACAATATGATATTAAAGGCGGTGGAAGTAATGGTACTGAAGCTCCCTACAATAAGGAGGAATACAGATCATTGCCTGCACTGGTACAGGTTACTATTTCGAGTGCAAACAACTGTAGCAAAGCCTGCGTTATTTCCAATAAAAATGTAACACAGATTATCACAAGATAATTTTACAAAACCAGCTATCAATAGCTGGTTTTTATTTTTAACGAAATAAAAATCAACATTTACCACTCTTAATAAAATACTGAACAGCATCTTCTATTGCCTGATCAACAGGCTGATATTGGACACCCAATTCCTCTTTCGATTTTAGGTTGTTATAATAATTACAAATCTGAAGGGCCTTCATATTGGAAGTACTCAGGTTTGTTTTTATTTTTAATTTTCGCAATCCGTCACCAATCAATCCAAGAAAGTTCAACAACCTGTTTGGAATGGCTATCATGATTGGATTCTGAACAGTAATCTTGTTTATTTTCCTAAAAAATTCTCTGTAGCTTAAATTCTCATTGGCTAAAAGGTATTTTTCACCATTCCTTCCTCTTTTAACAGCATTCAACACTCCATGGGCAGCATCTTCCACATGTACAAAGTTTTTTCCTCCTTTTGGATAGAATACGACTCCCTTTTTCCAGACCCAGAAAATAATTTTCCCAGAGCTTGGTTTACTGTCATAAGCTCCGAGCATAAAAGTAGGATTAACAATGATAACGTCTGTGGCTTTACGGTTCTTTAAAAGATAATCTTCGGCGGCCAGCTTGCTTTGAGCATAGTAAGAATGTGTAAAGGGATATAGCTGAGGAGTATTTTCGCAACCCAAAACGGGAGCATTTCCATATCCCAGCGTATTGGCTGTACTTACAAACAGAAATTTCTGTGCTCCGGCCGCCACAGCTTGAGCAAACAAATGCAGTACGGCATCATAATTCGTCTTTTTATACTCCTCATAAGACAGCAGATCCTGACGGGTTTCCGCCGCAATGTGAATCACTGTATCTACTTCCTGCAAATACTGTGAAATATCTGAAAACAGATCTCCTTCTATCAGTCTGAGATTTTTACTTTCTTCGCCCATCCAGCTGCTTTTCTTGCGCACCAGAGCAATAACAGAATAATCATATTGTAATAATTTAATAACGGTATTAGTTCCCAGCAGCCCTGTAGCTCCGGTTACAAAAATATTTTTCATGCTTCAATTTCTTTTTTGATGGCGCTGGTCATCAGAGGCAGCTTAATCCAAATCGGCAGGATCTTCATCACCAGCCAACTTATAGGATTCACCATAATTACGGAATCTTTTCTGAAAAGCTGCCGGATACAGTAAGCAGCCACTTTATTTGGGTCCAAAAGGGTAAGTTTCCCCAAAACACCCTGTTTTTCAATTCTTTTGCAGACATCCATATTGGTTTTCATTGCCCCGGGATTCACTACGCTTACAAAGACATTCGTATCTTTCAATTCTTCGTGAAGTCCTCTCGAAAATGAATGGATAAAAGTTTTTGAGGCAGGATACACCGTTTTAAAACCAATCGGTGAAAAAGCTGCCATACTGGATACATTTAAAATATAGGCTTTAGGCTGTCTTAAAAGGTTAGGCAGCAGCTGATGAGTGATGAGTGAAGTAGCCGCTACATTCACCTGCAAAATGGTATTGATATAAGCGGGTGATGCATCTACAAACTTTTTGGTTCCGCCAAGTCCGGCATTATTGATCAGAACATGAATTTCGAAGGACTGGTTCAGCCATTCCGTAAGTTTCATCACATTTTCATTTACAGAAAGGTCTACTTCATAGTAATGTGCTTTGATATGATAGGTTTCTTCAAGTCTTTGGGAGAGTTCTTTTAAATGCTGGCCCGGAAGGCTTACCAAAATAACATTGATATTTTTCCCGGCCAGATTTTCGGCAAATGCTTTTCCAAGTCCCTGACTTGCTCCCGTTACTACAGCATATGATTCTTTCGTATCCATAAAACAATTTTATGGGACAAAGCTATCCCGAAAAAGGCCTCAGAATGTTCAGGATTATCCGAATGAACCCATTTTAAAAACAAACAAGATAAATCAATAAAATACTAATAATCAGGCTATTAAATAAAGCAAAACGTTAATATTTATAAATCGGAACTATTTTTATACTCGGAAGGGGTCTGATCTGTCAGTTTTTTAAAGGTGGTATTAAAAGAAGTCTTGGAATTGAATCCTGACTCGTAAGCAATTCCTAAAATAGACAATTTACTCTGAGGATCCTTCAGCAGTTTTTTGGCGTAGCTGATTCTGTACTCATTCACATACTGGAAAAAATTCTTTTTAAATCCGGTATTGATGACATAAGAAAGATGATGCGTAGAAACAGAGACCAATTCTGAAAGGCGGATCAGGTTTAGCTCACTGTCGAGATAAGGTTTCTGCTTCTCCATGATTTCTTCCAGCTGGCTTTTGATCTTGGCAAGTTCTTCGTCTGAGATCAGCTTTTTCTTTATTTCTTCGGTTCCGGGATCTTCATCAATGGAGATCAGTTCTTCACGCTGCTTTTCTTCCAAAGGGTAAATTTCCTTCTGTTTTAAAGAATAATACCCTACAAAATAGATCACCAGCAAAAAGACTCCGTTAATGAAAAAATTAAGAGCTTTAGAGTCATAGGATAAATTATAAACTACGTAGATAATGTTGATAATGAAAATAATAATCGTAATGTATTCCAGCCAGTTGAGATTGATTCCTTCTGTATTGGAAGAAAACTGCTGAATTCTTTTCTTGTGTTTCCTGATGGTAAAATAAGAAAGTCCCGTATAAAACAAAGCCTGAAAAAGAATAAGCCCGATAAAGATAAAATTGAAAACCGTATTATCTTCAAATCCTCCAAACCGCTGCAACAGAATATTGATCCAGAAGAAAACAGGAAGAATCAGGTATTTAAGGTCTGTTATCTTAAATTTAAATGAAGGATTGGTGTAAAACAAGACACTGAAATAGAACATGATCGGGGTCAGGAACTGAATCACCTGAACTGAGATGATGGAATGAACCTCAACCTGGGATTCTTTAACCAGTGTAAGCACTTCATCCAACCAGAAACTCGACCATAAAAAAAGAAATATCCCGAACCAGAAATTGGCTTTCCTGTTGACCCGCAAAGGATTGGATAATTTCAGTACAGACAACAAAACCAATGAACCATAGATTAATACAACGATGAAGCGGTTTAATTCTGATGTGTTCATTGGTTTTGATATTTTAAGTAAAGATAGCTTTTATCCTATTCTTTTCCTTACAAAAATTTCGTAGCCCAGATAAATTAACGGAAGCGACATAATTCCCAGATAAAGTGCATTGTGCATGGCCGTCTCAGGAGCTACAGCCACAGCGTAAACCAGGCCGAAAAAAGCGCCTCCAAGATGTGCGGCATGCCCGATATTATCGCTCTGTCTCGGATTCATCATCATGTATACGGAATATCCGAAATACAGGAGCCCGAAAATATAGCCTTTAATAGGAATCGGAATAAAGAAAATATAAATCCCGATATCCGGAATCATAGCTATAGAAGCAAACAATATCCCTGAAACTCCTCCACTGGCTCCTACAGCAGAATACCACGGCTGCTTCTGATAAATGTAAAGCGAGAGAAAATTCCCCAGCAATATAGATCCCAGATAAACTACTGCAAACCCTACATTTCCAAAAGCCTGAATAACGATGGGGCCAAAGAAATACAGCGTCATCATATTAAACACCAGGTGCATAATATCAGCATGCAGGAATCCGGATGAAATCAGACGGACGTATTCTTTTCTGTGCAGAATAGGTCCCACGCTGAATTTATATTTCTCAATAATACCGGCATTGTTGAAGGCAACAAAACTGATAATGGCTGTAATGATAATAAATAAGATGAGAATATTCATAGCTTTAATTCTTAATTTTCCGGTTCATCACTTTCAAAAAGATCTCCTATTACCGTTCGGTCATCATCCACAATACCGTCTCCGGTTTCCGGTTCTTCATATACTTCCGGTTCTTCTTCCACAGGTTCCGGGATGGTGATATTGATTGTTCTTACTTTAAATTTCGTAAACTGGTTTCCAATAGCCTTGATTCCTTTTACCGTAATGAATTCATCCAGTTGAATGACCTCTGTCTCCCGTTCTTTGCCTTTATCTTTAGCAAAAATAATCTCGGCGGAAGCACCATTGGCCACAATCACGTTTTCGATAAATGATTTCGGGTGTTCCGAAGGCATGAAGGTTTGTACATTCACGGTATTTTCCAGCAGGAATCTCTTGATAAAATAAATATCTTTTTCTCCGTCGTAATAGATGCAGGTTACCGGCTGTTGCGGTTTCCATTTTTCCAGAACCAGGTATTCATCATCAAAACGGTTGCCAAGATCGAAAGATACGAGTTTTACTTCCCCGTTGGTATTGATTGTCAGAATTCTGTCGTCTCCTTTAAAATTGCCTAAAAGGGTTCCTCTGGCATCTGCATTCAGTCTTCTTACCGTGTCATCAAACCAGATTTTCCTCGGGGCCAGCGTAGAAACACCTTCCTCTTTCATATCCACTTTTTTCACAGAATATTTGGTCACCAGATTTCCTTTGGAATCTCTTCCTTTAATCGCGAGATCGGAAAAATCGATTTCCATTTTATTTTTTCTGATTCTTGGATTCGGTTTTAAAAGGACGGTCACGGTTTCTGCTTCTCCATTCGGGTTGGCAGAGAAGTACAGCACTTCCGAACCTTTTTTATCAGAAGCCAGCGGATAATCCGTATTTCTGGTTACCGCAGTTACAGAAAAACGCTTCATGTAGTAAGGTCCGTCCCGGCCTTCGCGGTAGATCATGTTGTATACCGTACGCTTGTCGTTTTTCTTCCATATGGCAACGCTAAGAAGATCTTTCCCGACAAATATTTTGGCATCCACTTTTACAACTTTCATCGTTCCGTCTTTTCTGAATATGATGATGTCATCAATATCCGAGCAGTCGAACAGATACTGGTCTTTTTTCAGAGAGGTTCCGATGAAACCTTCTTCGAAATTGGCATAGAACTTCTCATTGGCTACTGCTACTTTTGTGGCGTCAATGGTATCAAAAATTCTAAGCTCAGTTTTTCTCTGTCTGTCTTTTCCGTATTTTTTCTGGATATTCAGATAATAATCAATTGCATAGGCAATCAGATTGGCAAGGTGATATTTTACCTGTTCTATTTTCCCTTCAAGAGCGGCAATATTTTCTTTAAATTTATCTAAATCGAATCTGGAAATTCTTTTAATTCTGATCTCGGTCAGTTTTAAAATATCTTCTTCCGTTACAGCTCTTAAAAGATGTTTGGTATGTGGTTTTAATCCTTTGTCAATAGTTTTAAGTACATCTTCCCAGGTTTTCACTTCTTCGATGTCATGATAAATCCTGTTCTCGATAAAAATTCTTTCCAGTGAAGAGAAATGCCAGCTTTCCTGAAGCTCGTGAAGTTCAATTTCCAGTTCTTTCTGAAGCAGTGAAACCGTATGGTCGGTATTCATTTTCAGAATATCGGAAACATTCATGAACATAGGTTTGTCGCCTACAATCACACAGGCATTCGGAGAAATAGTCACCTGACAGTCTGTAAAAGCATACAGTGCGTCTATCGTTTTATCCGGCGATACATCATTATGAAGGTGAACAAGAATCTCTACCGTATCGGAAGTATTGTCTTCAATTTTTTTGATTTTGATCTTTCCTTTTTCGTTGGCCTTCAGGATAGAATCAATCAGGTCGCTGGTTGTTTTTGAGAAGGGAAGTTCAGAAATCACAAGTGTATGCTTGTCTGTTTGGGTGATTCTGGCTCTCGCTCTTACCTTACCTCCTCTCTGGCCGTCATTGTACTCGGAAACATCCAGATATCCGGCGGTCAGAAAATCCGGAAACAGTTCGAATTTCTTTCCTTTCAGATAGGCAACGGATGCATTGATCAGTTCATTGAAATTATGCGGAAGAATCTTTGTGGAAAGTCCTACCCCGATTCCTTCCACTCCCTGTGCAAGAAGCAATGGGAACTTCACGGGTAGATCGATAGGCTCGTTATTTCTACCGTCGTAGGATTTCACCCATTCCGTAGTTTTAGGGTTAAAGACTACTTCCAGTGCGAAAGGAGTCAGTCTGGCTTCTATATATCTTGCAGCCGCAGCAGAATCCCCGGTATAAATATTTCCCCAGTTTCCCTGAGTATCTATGAGGAGTTCTTTCTGGCCAATCTGGACCATAGCATCTGTAATGGAGGCATCCCCGTGAGGGTGATACTTCATTGTATTTCCTACGATATTGGCTACTTTGTTGTAACGGCCGTCTTCCAATTCCCGCATAGAGTGCATAATCCTTCTCTGAACAGGCTTAAGCCCATCATAAACGGAAGGAATCGCTCTATCCAGAATTACATAGGAAGCATAGTCCAGAAACCAGTCTTTATAAAGTCCTGAGACTTTTTTCAAGCTCTCACCTTCGTGCGAGTTTTCTTCTGTCGTCATCTGTTTTTTAATCGTTTTTCTCTTTATTAGCTTTCACTACTTTATTCAGAGAGAGTTTTAAATCATTTACTTCTTTTTGGCTTAAATAAGATATTTCATATTTAAGTATGGTAGCACCGCTGCTTTTACTTGAAATCGTGATGTATAATCTTTTAAAAGAGAAAAGCTTTACAATCTCGTAGCTGATCAGTTTATACTTCGGAAATTCATCGTGAAGAGGTCTGTCTAAAAAAGGGATGATATTCCTGTTTTTAAAATTCAGCGCTTCTCCGTCACTGTCATATTCAAAGATCTGCCTTCCATTGAGGTGAAAAATCACCAATAACATTACCGGAAGCAGAATAAAACCATAGCTTACTTTTCCGACAGCATGAAATCTGTATTCGTTCAGCAAAAATGCGGTAATTCCAAATATAACCATCATCAGCAGCAGTGTGTGTATAAAATTGTAAACTGAAGCTTTATTACGGTTGCTAAGTCTCATTTCTGGTTTTTTATGTTTATTAGTTTATTTTATTAACCTGCAGCTTCATCCAAAACTTCTTTCTTATCAATATCCGTATCTTCCACTACCAGATTTTCAAGAATAAATACCTGCCTGTCCGGCGTATTTTTCCCCATATAGAACTCCAGCAGCTGATCTATAGTCTGATCCTTCCCTATTACAACAGGTTCCAGACGAATATCTTTTCCGATAAAATGTTTGAATTCATCCGGAGAAATCTCCCCAAGTCCTTTAAATCGGGTAATTTCAGGGTTTTTTCCCAGTTCGTTCAAAGCTTTTATTCTTTCTGCTTCTGTGTAGCAGTATCTTGTTTCTTTTTTATTTCTTACCCTGAATAATGGGGTCTGAAGAATGTACAGGTGCCCATTTTTGATGAGATCGGGGAAGAACTGAAGGAAGAAAGTGATCATCAGAAGACGGATGTGCATACCGTCCACATCGGCATCGGTAGATATAATAACCTGGTTGTATCTGAGATCTTCCAGACTTTCTTCAATATTTAATGCCGCCTGAAGAAGGTTGAACTCTTCATTCTCGTATACTACTTTTTTTGTCAGTCCGTAGCAGTTCAAAGGTTTTCCTTTCAGCGAGAATACGGCCTGAGTCTCCACATCTCTGGATTTGGTGATGGATCCGGATGCAGAATCTCCCTCGGTAATGAAGATCTGGGTCTCCCCTTTTCTTTCATTTTTCTGATCGTTGTAATGCTGTCTGCAATCGCGGAGTTTTTTGTTGTGAAGAGACACTTTTTTTGCTCTTTCCCTTGCCAGCTTCTGAATTCCCGAAAGCTCTTTTCTTTCTCTTTCCGAGATCAGGATCTTTCTCTGGATTGCTTCTGCAATTTCAGGGTTTTTGTGAAGGAAATTATCCAGCTTGCTTTTCAGGAAATCAATGATGAAAGTCCTTACGGTAGGTCCATTCGGTCCCATATCATTAGATCCCAGTTTGGTTTTGGTCTGAGATTCAAATACAGGTTCCTCTACATTGATAGAGATGGCTGCAATGATTGATTTTCTGATATCTGAAGCATCAAAATTCTTATTGAAAAATTCGCGGACTGTTTTCACATATGCCTCACGGAAAGCATTAAGGTGGGTTCCTCCCTGTGTGGTATTCTGTCCGTTTACGAAAGAGAAATACGTTTCTGTCTGCGATTTGTCTGAATGGGTGATGGCCAGCTCTATATCATTATCTTTCAGGTGAATGATTGAATAGAGGATTTCGTTTTCCATCTCTTCTTCCAAAAGGTCTTTAAGTCCGTTTTCAGAATAATAGGTTTCCCCGTTGAAAAGAATTTTCAGTCCGGGATTCAGATACGCGTAATTGCGTAACATCTTTTCTATATATTCCTTTCTGTATTTGAAATGCAGGAAAATATCTCCATCGGGAATGAAAGAAATCTCGGTTCCGTTACGGTCTGAAGTTTCTTTTTCTTCATGGTTTTCTGTGATCAGTCCTCTTGAAAACTCTGCCATTTTGAGTTTTCCGTCGCGGAAAGATCTTACTCTGAAATATTCTGAAAGTGCATTGACGGCTTTGGTACCCACCCCGTTCAGTCCTACAGACTTTTTGAAGGCTTTGCTGTCGTACTTACCACCCGTATTCATTTTGGAAACAGCATCTACTACTTTTCCCAGCGGGATTCCACGGCCAAAGTCACGGATAGAGACTTTACCGTCATCCAGCTTTATTTCAATTCTTTTCCCGGCTTTCATTCTGAACTCGTCAATGGAGTTGTCCAGAATTTCTTTCAGGAGAATGTAAATACCGTCATCGGCAGATGAGCCGTCTCCGAGCTTCCCGATGTACATTCCGGGGCGTAAACGGATGTGTTCCTGCCAGTCGAGGGTTCTGATATTATCTTCGGAGTAGATTGGATTTATTTCTTGTGACATATATGATTTCAGCAAACATACAAAAGTACGAAATTGTATAAAATTATCCGAATTTTTTCAATCTGATTTTTCCCAAAATTGAGCTTTTAAGCTTTGTATTATTATTAATCAAATGATATATTTACAACATTATTCAATATCAGGTGAAAAAATCAATTATTTTTCTTCTATTATATTTTATTTTATTGTTTTCATCATTATTTTCTGCACAGATTCCCGGAATGGTCAATTATAATGAAGAAGATGGGCTGAACTGTTCTTATACCTATCATCTCCGGCAGGATAAAAACGGTTTTATCTGGATAGGCAGTGATAACGGACTTTTCCGGTTTGACGGGAAAGAGTTTAAACAATATGGAAAAGAAGAAGGATTAAAAAATGTAGATATTATCTCTTGCGAACCCCTACCCAATGGTGAAGTTTTTATTCTTCCTTTCCTGAATGATTTTGCTTATCTGAAAAAAGGCCGCGTCATCAATCTGAATATTAATGATTATTTAAAAAACCAGTTTTCGAGTTCTATTCCTAAAATCACACGTGACGGCAATAAACTTTATCTGTATGGCACAACAAACCCGCAGAATATCTTCACGTATGAAAACGGCAAAGTAAAAAAAACGCCGATCCTTTTGGATTATAAACAAAGAGGGCTTTTAACTGTACAATATGACTTCCGCACTCAGAATCTGTATTTAAATGATCCTGTAAAGGGAGAGATCGTGATTTATCACATAGGCAGCAGGAAAGAACGAAGAATAAAAATAGATCCCGGGCATATTATTTGTGAAAAAGATGATCTTTTTGTTTTAAACAACAAAAACAGTATTGATATCTATCAGCTGGACAATCCTTATCATATTACCAAAAAATATTCTTATAGGACCAAAGAGAATGTTTTCTACGGAGCTATAGATAAAAATAACAAACTGTGGCTCAATGTTCAAAACGGGGGTGTTCTGTATTTTAAACAGTCACTGCTTGAAACTAAAAAAAATCTGGCTCCGCCTGTAAAAATTCTGGGCAACTATGTCATTAATAATGTGCTGGTAGACCGAGATGACAATGTGTGGTTTAATTCCCGGAACAGCGGTGTTTTCTTCATTCCCCAAGCGCTTTTTACGAATCACATCAATTTATCTGTAAAAAACAATTCCGAATACATCAAAGCGATTGCGAGGGATGATAAAAACATTATTCTGGGGTACAACAATTCTTATGGAGCCATTATTTATAAGAATGGTAAAATGCTGGAAATTGTTCTTGATAAAGATAATAAGGATGAAAACAAATCGATTTACATCAACAATAATCTGTCTATTTTCGGGCTGGCCTCTAAAATTGTTGTTCATACGATTTCCACTGGCGAGAATACCAAAATACAATACGCTTTAAAGAGCATTGTTCCCTATACTGAAGATTCTGTCTTTTTCTGTACTGCCGCCAGCCTGCTGGTTTATCATTTAAAGAACAAAAAGATAACCACCGTTCTCAACGAAAGGGTTTATACCGTTCTGCCTTATACCCAAGAAAATTTATTTATCGGGAATTTCAGTGATCTGTACAAATTCAATATCAAAACCAAAACGAAGACTTTATTTTTAAAAGGATATTATTTTACGGATATTAAAAAATTAAAGGACAATGTATATCTGGGAGCTACCAATCTGAACGGAATTATCCTCTTCAACGATCAAAGAATTTTAAATACGATTGAAAAAAAAGATGGTTTAATCAACGATCAGGTCAAAAAAATAACAGTCGAAAATAAAAATATGTTCTGGGCCAGCACCAATTCCGGAATATCCAGGATTGATCTCACAGGAGACAAGGCTTCCATTAACAATTTCACGCAGACAGACGGGCTACCCTCGAATGCCGTTTCAGATTGTGTGATCCGAAACGATACTATTTTCATAGGTACTTCTAAAGGACTGGGCATCTTTCCTGTAAAAAAATTAATGGCTCAGGAAAAGTTTATACAGAAAAAAGTGATCATCAACTCCATAACCATTGAAAATAATGAACATTACAATCCGGGCACAGATTTAACCGGTTACTCAAACAATACGGTGATATTCAGCCTTAGCTTTCCCGATTATGCGTCTCAGGGGAAAATAAGCTATAAATATAAAATAGAAGGTCTTAATGATTCGTGGCAGGTGAATAATTCTTCGAAAATCATACTCAGCTCTATTCCTCCCGGAAAATATGTATTCCGGGTTTACGGATTAGGGTATAACGGAAAACAGTCCTACACGTCTTCCGATATTGCTTTTGAAATCAAGCCGAGATTCTGGCAGACATGGTGGTTCAAACTTATACTTTCACTGATCGCCATCACTCTGATTTCTGTGATCATCAATTCCTATCTGCAAAAGAAGCGCAGTAAAAAGTTAGAGAAATTCTATCACGAAAAAAAAATAGCAGAATTGGAACTGCAGGCGATTAAAGCACAAATCAATCCTCATTTTATTTATAATTGCCTTAATTCCATCAAGTTTTTATTATTCAAGGAAGATTATCAGGAAACGGAAAATTATTTGGATATATTTTCCAGGCTGATCAGGAAAACCCTACATTATTCGGAGAAGACATTTATGCCCATTGAGGAAGAAATAGAGTACCTTTCTCTGTATATGGACATGGAAAAACTTCGCCAGAACGAGCTTTTTGATTATACGATTGAGGTATCCGAAAAAGTAAACAAAAGATGGCTGATTCCTTCATTATTAATCCAGCCCTTTGTGGAAAACGCTATAAAACATGGGATCTCCGGACTGAAACCCGACAAAGGCCTCATCAAAATATCTTTCGATTACATAGATTCTACCCTTTGCATCATTATTGAGGACAATGGTACCGGAATTAAGACTAAAAACGAGTCTCTCATGAATACAGACTCTTTCGGATTGAAATTATCCCAGAAAAGGATTAAAACCTTTCAACAGCTTTTTGAGACCCATATTACTCTGGAGGTCATCAATCTATCCGAGAAGCACGCCAGACAAGGAACCCAAATTAAACTATATATTACCCCTTATGAAAACTCAAATCTGCATCATTGACGACGAGAAACACGGAAGAGACTATATTGCCTTATTACTGAAGAAGGAGTTTCCTGATATCCAGATTGGCTACGAAGCTTCCAGTGTGGAGGAAGCTTACATCTACCTTACAAAACATTCACCGGATATTCTGTTCTTAGATATTCAGCTGAACGACGGTACTGCTTTCGATCTCCTTTCAAAATTTAAAGATATTTCCTCTCAGATTATTTTCGTTACTGCTTTTGAAAATTTTGCCATTCAGGCGATTAAAAACGGGGCTACGGATTATCTTTTAAAGCCTATTAATAAAATTGATTTCATCATAGCCGTTAATAAAGCGCTGGACAATATCAAAAAAACACAGCCTTTACCTACCAATACCAATCCTCTGCAGGATCATAAAATCATTCTTTCCACGCTGCAGGGATTCAAGGTAATCGGCATTGCCGACATTGTCCGCTGCGAGGCAGATTCCAGCTACACGACCTTTTATCTTATCAATAAAACCAAAATAATGGTCTCTAAAACGCTGCATGAATTTGAGCTGATGCTCCCTGAGCTTCATTTTTTCAGAATCCATCACAAGCATCTTATTAATGTTGATCATCTTCAGGAATACATCAAAGGCAGAGGCGGACAGGTGGTAATGAGTGACGGATCTGTTCTGGATGTATCTTTCCGAAGAAAAAATGATTTCCTTCAGAAGATAGGAAATGTGGAGTAACCTGAATTCGGAATAATGTATTTTTCTCAAATTTCAGACTTTCAACTGAGATTAAGAATGTCAATGGTGAATTTTGCTTTGCAAGTGAATATAGGTTGGAGAATAAGAGTCAAGACACATGATTCAGATGATAATTTATTAGCTTAATAACAACCGACTAGCAAGTAATAAACCAGTAACCAGCAACCAAAATCATCCCGAAACTCATAATCCATAATTCAAAACTCAGACTAGAACCACCCTTTTGCGCATTTACTTTCCCGGCCCCCGCACTTATTAGTTGTTCCTGTTTTTTGTTAAGGCTCTTCTCTATTTTCGTCATGCTAATCAACTAAAAAATTATCATGAAAAACATTGCTAACAAAGAACTGACTAAAAAACAAATGAATGCTATTGCAGGGGGAACTGCTTTTATTACTCCAAGCAGCCCGGGAGCAATCAACCCGTCTCAACCTCCTATCGTTCAAAATCCACAACAACCCATTGGAGGGATTCCTGCTATCTACACAATGCCATGGGGCGGGCTTCCGTGGGTGGAACCTAAATAATGGATATTAAACACCCATTCCGGTCTGATGACTGGAATGGGTGTTTAATATCCATTATTCTTTGCCAGATTACTCTGGCTTTATAAAACTTTTAATCTACACCATCACTATGAAAACACTACCTATTATTTTTAAAAAAAGTATTCTCCTGATGTTATTTGCATTTTTGGGAAATACATCGAATGCGCAGGCTCCATGCTCCGATTTCAATGCCACTACAAATTCAGGAGGGAATTGGGCTCCTTCGCCTGCACCTAATGGAAATGTATCTGTAAATTTCGGTTCCGCCAATACTTTAGACGGATCGCAGTATCTTATTTTAGGAGATCAGTCCGGAGGATCGTGGTATCAGAACTCTACAGATTTCAGAGATCTTGGAAAAAGATTCCTCGGGCAATGCCTGTTTTTTGATTTTTATCTGAAAAATGACAGTGGTTTCGGGCAGCCTTATCATCCCTTCATCACCATTTCAAATGGTACTCATAATGCTACATTTACCGCCAATATTACAGTAACACCAGGAAGCGGATGGGTACGTATTAAAGCTCCGATCCAGCTTTCAAGCGGCGGCGTACTCCCAAGTAATTCAGATGGAAGCTGGGTGCTGAATACCTCTACCAATCCGGCAGATTTTGATAACATGATGATGACTTCCACCACACTGGCCATTACTCCTGATATTACGAACACCCAGCAGGAAATAGTATATTTTGACAACATTTGCGTAAAACCATGCAGTGACTGTACAGCGGATTTTACACTGGATACTTCATTCAGTACCTTAAACAATAGCGCTACTGCGAATTTAACCTTGATCAACCCTATTCTTTATTCTACTCCCGGAAATCCCGGACCTACGTATTCTATAGATTGGGGAGACGGCAGTTCATCCAGCTTTATTTATCCTACTACCCTTCATACCTATTCCACGCCGGGCACTTATACCGTTTGTGTTACGGAAAATCAGGGTAAATTCTCCAAATGTAAAAGATGCTTTACTTTCTGCTACACCCCATCAAAAAACATCAGCAATACGGTAAAGGTAAAATCGCCTATGCCCGAAGTTGAAGCCATTATAAAAGCTGAACTTCAGGCTGACAACGAGCAAAAAGAATTTCTTATAGTTCCTAATCCTGCAATAAGTCATATAGAAATACCAACAACCCTGAACGAAAAGCAAACAGTTTCTGTAAGACTTATTGATTCTTCAGGAAAAGTAGTACTGGAAAAATCCGAGAATCTCGGGAAAGGACGTCAAAATATTAAACTTAATATAGAAAGGATGAATCAGGGAGTGTATATCGTTGAATTAAAATCAAACGGTAAAACCAGTTCACAAAAACTGATTATTTCAAAATAAACAGAAATCACTGATCCTGAATCCAATACAAATTATAAAAAGCTTATACCGAAAAAATTTCTACTACAGAAGAAGCTTTTCCCGGTTTATCAGCAAACAAATTAATATTTAAAATAGTAGTCATGAAAACAAGAGAATCATTAATAACACTGAAAAAAGCAGTACATAAATTCGCTTTTAAAGAAAACGCTGTTGGTATAAAAAGAACTTATCTATACAATTCAATCTTCGTTGTACTCCTATCAATAGTGTCTTTGGGCTGTCAAAAAAGTATTGATGAGATTACTGAGCAGCCTTTAGAAAAAAGCACGAAAAGCTATCTGAATAAGAATACAGATAATGACCCCAAAAAGATGTTAGCATTCGAAACATTGTCTGATTATGAAAAATTCTTCAACGATCCGGAATTTGCTAATAAAAAAATAGAAACTACAGATTATTCTCCATTACGCAATACCATTGATAAAATTAATGATTTAACCGATTCCCAGACTCCGGATCTGGAAACCAATCCTATAATTGAAGACGAGATTTATGAGGGCTATGGGTTATTGTTGGATATTTTGAATCAGAAAAAACTTGTAGAACTGGGGAATTACATTGTACGTGTGGATCTTGCAAAGGATAAAATTTACACCATACCCAAAAATTCCCCAAACGCTGTAGATGTTATTCTTAACAGTCCAACAGATGAGTCTTTAGTGGCTTCACATGATCCCAAAACTGAATTAATTTCTTTTCTGTTTAATTTTATAGGATGTAATGATCGTTGGGCACAAAAAAAACAGGTCAGATTAGATTCAGATTCCGATGGCGTATATTGCAGTAACAGGAAAAGAACAAAAAAGGAATTAACGTATCAGTCGGCCGGAATATATTTTTCTATTGTGGGAGAAGCTAAAGGACAGAAGCGTACCCTTATCTGGTTTAGCGACAACAGTCAATATCCTGATATTTCTTACTTCTCTTATACTTTCAAAAGAAGATGTGGCTCTTCAGAATATTGGGGAGGAGATCCTGATAGCTGGGGAAACAGTCTGGCCTGGTCTCATGATGGAAATAAAGCAACATTCAGACCTTATCAAAGTACATATGCTCTGAAAGAATTTAATGTGTATGCCAATATAGTAGGATGCGGAGGCTCCCACACATTACATATTGAAGATTATTAATTCTTACTATAGAAAGTAACTTAAAGAATAATAACATCCAATCTTTCCATCTCGGAAATCCGGGAGGAACTATACCATTGGAATAACGACAGCAGGAGCTATTGGGTTTCTGCTGTTTTTTTTGTTGTATTCCATGCTTAATTTTAATTCATTTTAAAGAATATTCACCTTTATGTGTTGCATTATTATTAATCAAATTCTATATTTACCGCATTATTCAATATAATGTGAAAAAATTATTAATACTTTTCTCATTTTCTTTTATTCTGCTTTTTTCAACATTGTCTTTTGCTCAGATCCCCGGAATGGTCAATTATAATGAAGAAGACGGCCTGAACAGTTCATATACCTACGGGCTCGTGCAGGATAAAAACGGATATATCTGGATAGGAAGTGATAATGGTCTTTTCCGGTTCGACGGAAAGGAATTCAAGCAGTTCAGCAGTAAAAACGGGCTGAAAAATATTGAAGCGCTATATTCTTATCCCCTTCCCAACGGAGAAATTTTTATCGCTACCTTTTTAAATGACTTTGCCTACCTCAAAAACGAGAATATCATCAATTCCACCATCAATACTGAGCTCAAAAAAATAAAATTCAAATACAACCCCGATTTTGCTATTGATGGAAATACACTTTATATGTTTTCCGGGACCAATCCGGATAATATTTATGTTTATCTGAATGAAAAAGTAACCATAATTCCTTTAGAAATAAAAAAAAAATCACCAGATCTCCGCTATACATTCGCATTCGATCCTCATAGCAGATTACTCTATTTTTATGATGACAGCCAGGGACGAAATCTAAAAGCGTATCATATCGACACAAAAAAAGAAACCACCTGCGATCTTTATGTGGAAAAGGGAACGGTTATCTTTAAAAACAAGAATTTTTTCATCTATAGAAACAAGAAAAGCATAGATATTTATGAACTTCAAAACCAATTTATTTTTAAAAAGATTGCAAGTTATCAAATACAGAAAAACGTTTACCGGGTAGTCATAGACCAAAATTTCAGGGTTTGGGCCTGTCTGGAAAAAGGAGGTGTTCTTTACTTCAAACAGTCTCTGAAAGATGGCGGCAACCTCTCTAACCCTGTTAAGATCATGGATCAGTACATTATTCATGATGTTCTGGTAGATAAAGACAATAATGTCTGGTTCTCAACCCGAAACAACGGCCTTTTTTTTATAACCGACAGATTTTTAAAAAACTACTTCCATCTTCCGGTCAGAAATAATTCATCATACATCAAAGCCATTGCAAAAAACGACAAGGGTATTTTTCTGGGTTATGATGAAGCAAAAAGCGGAATTTACCGTAATAAAACTATTACAGATCTTGTTTTTGAAAAAAATTTTAAAATTGAACATAAAGGCATATTTTCTGAAGGCAATACCGTTATATTCGGGCTTACAAAACGGGTTGTTCAGTACAATACGGAAACCGGGGAAAAACATTTTTTAAAGGAATTTGTTCTTAAAAACATTCTTCCCTACACTCCGGGATCTGTCTTGCTTTGCACTTCAGCGGGGCTTACCTCGTATAACTACCGTACCCGGAAGTACGAAGATTTACTCACTAACGAAAAAGTTTACACTGCCCTTCCCTTCGCCCAGGACAGCCTCTTCGCAGGAACATTTAAAGATCTTTACAAACTGAATACAGCCACCAAAAAGAAAACCCTGTTCCTGGAAGGTTATTATTTCACGGATATAAAGAAGCTGGCTCCCAATTTATATGCCGGAGCAACCAATCAGAACGGAATTATTCTCTTTAACAATTCCGGGATCCTTAAAACCATTACCGAAAGCAACGGATTGCCCACCAGCCAGATCAAAAAGCTAGAAATTGAGAACAAAAATACCCTCTGGGCAAGCACAAGCAGCGGACTTTGCAGAATAAGAATTTCAGAACGGACTATTGAAATTGATAATTTTACCCAGACCGACGGCCTGCCTTCAAGTGTGGTAACCGGATGCCTTATTTCCGGGGATACCATTTACGCAGGAACTTCCAAAGGACTTGGAATTCTGTCCATCAAAGATCTGCTCAGCCAAAAGAAATTCATCAATAAAAAAGTCATCATTAATTCCGTGAAAATCGGAGGAAAGGAAATTTTCGACTTCCGGCAGCCGTTAAAAGGCCAGTCATCGGACAACAATGTTACCTTCCATGTAAGCTTCCCCGACTTTACTTCCCAGGGAAATATAAGTTTCCGGTACAGGCTTGAAGGCGCCAGTGACAGCTGGCAGATCAGCAGTTCTCCAAAGATTATTTTCAATGCGCTGCCTCCGGGAAAATATGTTTTAAAAATATTCGGGCTGGGTTATAACGGAAAACGGTCTTATACATCCACGGATGTTCCTTTTGAAATTGTGCCGAAGTTCTGGCAGACGTGGTGGTTTAAATTAATGATCATCAGTCTCGGTGCCGCTGCCCTGTTTATTCTTATCCATACTTATTTTCAGAAGAAAAGAAATAAAAAACTGGAAACCCTTTATTATGAAAAGAAAATAGCCGAACTGGAACTTCAGGCAATCAAGGCACAGATCAACCCGCATTTTATCTACAACTGCCTCAATTCTATCCAGTTTCTGCTTTATAAAAAAAACTATCAGGAAACCGAAAATTATCTTGAAATATTTGCCCACATGATCAGGAAAACCCTGCATTATTCCGAGAAAACATTTATGCCGATCCGGGAAGAAACCGAATACCTGTCTCTTTATCTGAACATGGAAAAACTCAGACTGAAAGATGCCTTCGATTATACCATCACTATTTCTGACCGGGTAAACGAAAACTGGATAGTCCCTTCCCTGCTGATCCAGCCTTTTGTAGAAAACGCGATCAAGCACGGAATCTCCGGTTTAAAGGAAAGAAAAGGAAAAATACAGATCCTGTTTGACCATACCGAAACCTCACTTTGCGTCATCATTGAAGACAATGGAGTGGGTATCGGAAATGGAAATCAGGTAAAAGCTGATTCTTTCGGGGTAAAATTATCTCAGAAAAGAATTGAAACATTCAGGCAGCTTTTTGAGACTTATATACAACTGGAGATTTATGATCTTCAAGAAAAAGAGCAGAGACCCGGCACCCAGATCAAACTTTATATAAAACCTTATGAAAACAAAAATACAAACATGCATCATTGATGATGAGCAGGACGGAAGAGATTATATTGCGCTTTTACTGGAAAATGAATTTCCGGAAATTCAGACTGCATTTCAGGCTTCAAGTGTAGAGGAAGCTTATATTTATCTTTCCAAGAATTCACCTGACATTCTTTTTCTGGATGTTCAGCTTAAAGACGGGACGGCATTTGATCTTCTTTCGAAATTCAGAGCCATAGATTCACGGATTATTTTTATTACCGCTTATGAAAATTTCGCCATACAGGCCATCAAAAACGGAGCCGCCGATTATTTACTGAAACCCATCAAAAAAATAGATTTTATTATTGCCGTGAATAAGGTGCTGGACGCTATCAAGAAAAGCAAAAATACACCGGGAATTTCCTTAAACGAGAATAAAATCAGTCTTCCTACGCTTCAGGGATTCAAAATGACCAATGTAAGTGATATCATCCGCTGTGAAGCAGATTCCAGCTATACCACTTTTTATCTTACGGATAAATCTAAAGTCATTGTTTCCAAAACGCTGCATGAATTTGAAGAGCAGCTTACCAAATACAATTTCTTCAGAATTCATCATAAACATCTGATCAATCTTTTCCATCTTAAAGAATACATCAAAGGCAAAGGCGGCCAGGTGATCATGGCGGATCATTCTATTCTGGACGTCTCTGTACGCAGAAAAAATGATTTCCTATCAAGAATTGAATTCATGGAGTAAATGATCAACTCTATATTCTTATCAAAACAACCTTCCTTTCTATTTCTACCAACCGTACACTATTCAACAACAAACAACGATAAAACAACACCTTACCATTTCCAATTATTCCCAAAACATTTAATCTATAAAATAACTAATCAGCCCTCTTTAAGTGTCGGCTGATTTTTTTTGCGCTTAATTAAATTTTACACACACTTATGTGAAAAATGGCAACACTTATAAATTACAGCTGGTAAATCCGTAAAAAACGGGGTAAACTTGTTAGTGTAATATTACAAACAGATACGGTAAATCTTACTCTTTTTGAAAAGTAAAATACTGTAGCCTATATGAAATACTGCCCGCTAAACAACTACCTCACGGCGGAAAGACAGAGGTAAAACTAAATCTCAATAGTATGAAACTAGAAAGTTTAAAATCAAAGAAATTTGAAGAGTTGAGCGACAATGAAATGAATAAGGTTAGAGGAGGTGAAGTCACCCGTACCGGCGGAGGATACATCTATCTGTATGGAAAGACACAGTCTTATTCTGAAGATCGTTTTGTTGTGCTCAGAGATGGTACCTATGGTGATATGGCTTACAATGTGGGTGGTATATGGGAAATCATATAGATTGAATCCGGATTAAGATAACGCTAAATTAAAATATTATGAAACTAGAAAAATTAAAATCAGAAAAATTTAACACCCTCGGCAACAACGAAATGAGTATCATAAAGGCCGGACAAAACGTGGCTACCAATGGACACATGTTTATGAACAACGGGTCTCCGGACTGGACAAACAGGGATATGAATGTATATAATGATGATACAGGCAAACTTACCACCCAAATTTACTGGACGGCAGACGGCACCAAGCATGTAGTGTCCGTTACACTCTGACAGTCCCTCTAAAACCATAACCACTTAAAACGTCCCGAATAGTAAAAACAGGAATGAAACCAAAACCAAAATATTATGAGACTAGAATCCTTAAAATCAGAAAAATTCAAAGAATTGCAGGACAGTCAAATGTCAACAATCAGAGGAGGAGAATACTTTAATACGAAAGATGGCGGTATTCTCACCATTGGAGGCGTAAGACATACAGGCCTTCCTGAGCGATGGACTATAGGCCCCGATGGGGTAACGCTTACCAAACTTCAGGTTCAGTACGAGGGCACCTGGTATTAACATGAAATGATCAAACTGGAAGTGATGAATCATTTCCAGTTTTTTATTTTACATCTGAATGATGAAACCACCCCCTTCATCCGCTGCAAAATAAACTGGCTCCCGGCCTGATAAGACCTTAAAAAAACAATATGTATGATTCTCATTCAAAGCGACATCACCGATGCGTCTACCAACGATGTAATGGACTGGATTTTCTTTATGGAAAAAGAACAGCAGGTAAAAAGGATCAATAATGAAACGGTTGTTCAAAACATGAGTTTCAAAATATCCGATGCAGATGGCTTTTCGGCAAAGGTATCAACTGATCAGGGCGATTTGGACAGTACCGGAATACAAAAATTCTGGTACAGAAGAGGAAATTTCAGCAGCAAGACTTTAACCTACTCTATCCATGATATAGAACTTAAAAATCTTCTTCTCAAACTTCAGGGTAATTTCCAGCGGGAGAACGAAAGAATGATTGACAATATCTACACCGCCATGGAAAGCGGAAATAAAATCAACAGTTTCCATGAAAACTTTACCAATAAAATTCATAATCTTTCCTACGCCCGTAACGCAGGACTTAAAATTCCTGAAACACTGGTGACCAACAGCTTTGATGAACTGCTGGATTTTGCTATGCGCCATGATTTCATTATCACAAAAGATATTGAGTTTAATGCTTTCCGGTTTTCGTTTGGAGAACAGTCACAGGTGCACATTCATCAGCCTGTCGTAAAACTTTCCAGAAAAGACATTGAAAATCAAAGCATCAAAAACAAAGGGAAATATTTTGGCCATTTCTCTATGTACCAACAATATACAGCGAAAAAATATGAACTTCGGATCTTTTTCCTGAATGGAAAATTGTATACTATGGCCATATTTTCCCAGGCCAATGAAAAAACCCAAACCGATTTCAGAAACTACGACGCCGAAAGACCGAACCGCTGTGTTCAGTATCAGCTGCCAAAGGAAACCGAAATGAAGCTTACCACCTTTATGGAGTCTATTGATATGAACTGCGGCTCTATTGACATGATTTACACACCGGAGAAAGAATATGTCTTTTTGGAAGTAAATCCCGTAGGACAGTTTCAGTGGCTGTCCAAAAACTGCAACTATGACATAGAACGGCAAATAGCCATGGATCTGTTAAAAGAAAAAAGATGAAAAAAGAACAGGAAAAAATAAAGGAAGAAATACAGAACTGGATAGAAGAAAAGAATACCCAGCTATCTCCAAACGCAGGTACATGGCATATAGAAGTATATGAAAATACAGATGATGCAGAGCCTCAGGAGCCTGTAAAACTGGGCAAATACAATGCGGAAGTATCATCTACCAATCCGTTTTATAAACCTTATTCCAAAATGTTTTTATTACCCGTATGAATGAGCTGATGCTTTTATACAGTCACTGTATCATTGTAAAAGGAGCCTCCCGTTCCGTGATCTGTGATCTGCAGAGAAAAAATATCCATCCGGTTCCGAATGCTTTTGCGGAATTATTTGGGAATGGAAGGTATTTTAATGTTCCGGAAATCATGCGGCAGCTTGATGATGAGGGAAAAGAAATCCTCAATGAATATCTGGAGTTTATGGAGCAGAACGAGCTCGCTTTTCGTTGTTCTCACGACGAACTTGCTTTTTTTCCTGAAATGTCAGAAGAATGGTTGTTTCCCGCTCATATCTCACACTGTCTCCTTGATGCAGATCGTGATTTTTTCTATTTTAACGAAGATTTTCTTAAACAACTGGAACGGCTCTGCTGCAATTTCATTCAGTTCAGATTTTTTCAGGAGGCTTCCTGGGCCGAACTGAAGAGAATAATGGATATCATATGCCCTTCACAGATAAAATCGATAGAACTGATCATTCCTTATAAAGAAGAAGATTTTTTTTACCAGGATATAGAGATTTTAGTAAAAAAATATAAGAAAATAAGTATTCTTACCATCAGTGGTGCTTCTGTAGCTAAAATGTACAAACAGGGACATCATGGTTCAGGCTATATTATGCAGACCGATACAAAAATCGGCAGTGAGATTCATTGCGGTGTTGTTCACAGCAGCCTGTTTTCCGTTAATATTTCAACCTATACCGAATCCTTAAAATTCAATTCCTGCCTTAACCGGAAAATAAGTGTAGATGCAGAAGGGAATATTAAGAACTGTCCCAGTATGAAAGAAAGTTTTGGGAATATCAAAGACCGTTCTTTGAATGAAGCCGTGGATGATCCTGAATTTAAAAAATACTGGACTATTACTAAAGATCAGATTACGAAATGTAAAGACTGTGAATTCCGGCATGTGTGCACGGACTGCCGCGCTTATCTCGATCATCCGGAAGACCGGTATTCTGCGCCGCTTAAATGTGGTTATGATCCCCAGACCTGTGAATGGGAGGATTGGAGTACAAATCCTTTGAAGGAAAAGGCAATACACGAATACAGAATGCAGGAATTAGTCAAAAGTATGACCTTTTCTAAAAATAATTAGGTAACAAAGCCTCAATATCAACAAATATCAGCTTTCCAGTTTTTCGATCATTTTTTTCATCATAGCCGGAACAATCAGCTGATGGAAAGGACGAACCGGCAGAAAGTACAGTTTTCCCATCCAGTTATGGTATTTCACAGTTGTTGAGATGATAAGTGCATTTCTTTCCACCGCATTCTGTGTTTTATGATAAAGAAGAGATACCCTGAAATCAAGGTGCTTGTCATTTTCACCCATAATGATTTCGTTTTCTGTTTTATCGAATATTTTAAAAATTCCCACCTGTTCTCCTACTTCAAGCGGAAAATCATCCGTTGGCAACGGTTCTTTGGCTCCTGTCCCCGTTTTCAGCCCAAAAATTTTAACCAGACTGTTTCTGAATGCAAACATCTTCTTCCCCCATTGCGGGCTGCTGGTAAAAAAAGCACGGCCGATTTCTCTTGCACTTATATTTTTTCCACCATTGACTATATCTCCGGTAAAGTTATCCGTATAATCAAAATATTTTTTCTCCGCATACAGTATAGAGTCATCCGGAAATTCAGTCTTTTTGATATTCATGATCCTGGATTTAAATGAGTTATGTGTTTGTTCTAACAAATTTAGCAAGCTTATCATAAAAAAGAAATGAGTTTTCTCAGTTTTTTGATAAAATAGTTCATGAATATCATTTTAAAACAGGGCATTAAAACAACACTTAACGGTCATTTGTTTACACTTATTAGAAAAACAGCTACACTTACCAATTCACTGATAAAGGAATTATTAAACCCATTAATTTTATTCAAAACTAAAACACTGATGAGTGAATCATTTTTATTTAACTCTGAAGTAAAAACAACCAACCATAAAACTAAATACTATGAAAATCAGAAACATTGCAATTCTAGCATTGTCTGCCGGCCTTTTCCTTTTATCGGGATGCCGCGACAACAACGAACAACTTGAAGAGCCGGCTGCTCAATCCACCGTTTTAAGCAAGAATGAATCTTCCAACTTTCCTCCTCCACCGCCAGAGGTAGTACAAGAATTTGCACAGGACGGCATAGACGTTAATAAAATTAAAATCCAGTATTTCTCAGACGGACAGCCAGTGAATGTCATTGATAATCTGGAAGACAAATTCCCGGTTGCTTCTCTGGTAAAAAATCCGGTCGACCAGTCTGCACTGATTACCGTGAGAACTTTTACAACCGAAGAAAAGTATCTTATTTACGGAGATCAAAACGGTTTGAAATTCCGCGAAACAAAAGCTTTTAATGAATCCATTCAGAAATACGCCGAAGTAAACGGATTAGTTCAGATGGCTGAAGCGGGAGAACAGCTTCCGGATAGTTATTACAACTTTGAAAAACAGCAGTATCAGCTATTTTTCGGAGCATTTGGTCCGGGATGGCTTAGAGTGTATGATGATATTGTTCCTTACGGATCCAACAAATATGTGATGTCACCACTAACTCCTACTCTAGGATTCTGGTTCTTCGACAACTGGAATAATAAAATAGGATGCTACAAGAGACAGCATCTTTATATGGTGGAACACCTTTATGATAAAAAGTTTTTCAGAAAACATCTGGTATCTCTTTCCGGATGGGGAGGCTCTACCGTCATGTTCTGGGGAATTCTTGGTTTTGTAAACAACAAAGTAGAATCCATGATTCTGTTTTAAATATCGCAAAATAAATAGCAGGCTGTTTCGAAAGAAACGGCCTTTTTTGCATAAGTCTGTTTCATGATTGCAAAAAATAAATTAAATTCGGATCACCAAAACAGATCTTCATGATACAACTTCCTCTATCCAAACTTTCTAATGTAGGCACTACTATTTTCAGCCAGATGACGCAGCTTGCCAATGAAAATGAAGCGATTAATCTTTCTCAGGGATTTCCGGATTTCATGCCCGATGCTGAACTATTGAATCACGTAGACTATTTCATTAAAAAAGGATTCAATCAATACGCTCCGATGGGCGGAATGATCCCGTTAAAGGAAGAGATCGCCAGAAAAATTGAAAACAGCCATCAGGCCATCTACCATCCGGATTCTGAAATCACAATTACAGCTGGAGGAACTCAGGCTATTTTTACGGCGATTGCCACTTTTGTAAAAAAAGATGATGAAGTGATTATTTTTGAACCGGCTTATGACTGCTATGAACCTACGGTAGAGCTTTTCGGAGGAATTGTAAAACGTTTTGAAATGAAAGCTCCGGATTATGAAATCGACTGGAATACCGTAAAAGATCTGGTTAATGAAAAAACGAAGATGATCATTCTGAATAATCCGAATAATCCTTCGGGAAGGATTTTAAAGGAAAATGATCTTCAGGAGCTTATCAAACTTGTCAAAGACACCTCAATCCTTATCCTGAGTGATGAAGTTTATGAAAACATCGTATTTGATGGGAAACAGCATCTGAGTATCTGCCAGTATCCTGAGTTGAAAGAAAGAAGTCTTCTTGTGGCTTCCTTCGGGAAACTTTTCCATGTCACAGGCTGGAAAACCGGTTATTGTGCAGCTCCTAAAAACCTTACTGATGAATTCAGGAAAGTACACCAGTTCAATGTTTTCTGTGTTAATACGCCCATTCAGCTGGCTTTAGCGGAATACATGAAAAATGATGAGCATTATAAAAACCTGAACCATTTTTTCCAGGAAAAAAGAGACTTTTTAAGAAAAGGGCTTGCCGGAACCTCTTTTGGGCTCCTCGATTGTGAAGGAACCTACTTCCAGGCACTTACCTATGATAAAATTTCTGATAAAAATGATTTTGATTTTGCTTCTGAATTAACGATCAATCATAAGGTGGCAAGTGTACCTTTTTCATCTTTTTACAAAAACAAAAGAAATGATCATGTCATCAGATTATGTTTTGCGAAGAAACAGGAAACATTAGAGAAAGCAATAGAAAATCTTTCCAGACTTTAAATTTTTATATAAGAGGAGAAAGCAATCTGGCCATATGTTCAAAAAAGACTTTGTAACCCGGCCTTTTTTTCCATGAATCAAGGAAAATTTCTTCACAGTCCTTCATATCTTCATGAAACAGATCCTGAAGTTTTCCGTTGATCTTTTCATCAAAAACCAAAGCATTGACCTCAAAATTCAATTCCTGGCTTCTGACGTCCATATTCGCTGTTCCGACTGAGGAAAAGAGATCGTCTATGATCATGGTTTTGGCATGAATAAATCCTTTGGTATAAAAGAAAACCCTTACGTTACTCTCCAAAAGTTCTTCGTAATAGGAATAAGCCGCCGCGTTAACAATGACTGAATCACCGGATTTCGGAACCATAAGTCTTACATCTACTCCCGAAATGGCAGCCTGTTTAATGGCATTCAGAACGGTTTCAACCGGAATAAAATAGGGCGTAACAATATAGATTCTTTTTTTGGCAGAAAGTACTGCAGAAGCTGTACTCAGCATAATGGAAGGTTTGGTATCCGGACCGCTGGCCGCAGTCTGAATAAGCGAAGTTCCGTTTTCCTTTTTTCCTGTAAAATAAAGCGGTGAGATTTCAGGAATCTTTTCCGTTGCAAAAATCCAGTTGCTGAAAAATAAAAACTGAAAATAGAAAGCGGCTTCCCCTTTCATATACAGATGAACATCCCTCCAATATTGATGGGAATTAGGATTGATATATTTATCCGAAACATTGATTCCGCCCGTAAAAACTTCCGCACCATCCACAATAATTATTTTTCTGTGGTCTCTGTAGTTAACTCTGTTCGCCAGCAACCTGAACGTGATTTTATTCACCGGAGATACTTCTACTCCTCCGTTTTTCAATCTTTTCAACAGATTTCTTCCTATTTTTCCGCTGCCCATATCATCGTAAAGAAAACGGATCACCACTCCTTCCGCTGCTTTTCTGATCAGCAAATCGGCCAGCCTGTTTCCTATTTCGTCATTATCATAGATATAATATTCCAAATGGATATGATGAGCAGCTTTTTCAAGAACTTCAAAAACCTTTTCAAATTTCCCTTCCCCATTGATCAGTACTTCCGCATGATTTCCTTCCGATAGCGGGGAATGACCTGCCTTGTAGAGAAAATTAACCGTCGTTAAAAAAGGGTCTATAACTTCTTTATGAGTTTCCAATGTCTTATCATGGGTCTTGCGGATATAGTTGCTTACCGCCTGATAAACCTGTTCGTTTCTTTCTATTTTGAACGTATAGAACTTATTTTTTCTATAGTTCACCCCAAATACGAAATAGATAATGATTCCTACGATTGGGAGAAAGATAATCAGCATTAAATAGGCAAGCGTCTTACTGGTATTCCGGGTATCCATAATGATTTTACCCGACAGAAAAATAATTCCCAAAAGATAAAGAACCTCCAGACCGATAAGAATGTAAGGAAACTGATCTAGAAATTCTTTAAACATGGGTTCTATTTTTATATAAAGATAAGTAAAAGGGTAAACAGGCGAAAGGGTAAAAAGGCTTATTTGCTTATTTACCTTTTTACCCTTTTGCCTTTCAGCCTTATTGCTTTTTAGATTCTACAAAAACATTCCTCCCGAAGCCTCTATTCTCTGCCCCGTAATCCATCCTGCATCATCCGTACAAAGGAAAGCTACAATACCTCCTATATCATCCGGAAGTCCGGCTCTTCCCAACGCCGTAATACTGGATATCATTGAATTCACTCCTTGATCATCTCTGGTTCTACCGCCGCCAAAATCGGTCTCGATAGCTCCCGGAGCAATAACGTTAGCTTTGATTTTACGGGCTCCAAGTTCTTTTGCCATATATTTGGTAAGCATCTCAACACCTGCTTTCATGGAACCGTAAACGGATGATCCCGGCAGGGCAAATCTCGCAAGCCCTGAGGAAATATTAACAATTCCGCCACCATCATTGATAAAAGGAAGCATTTTTTGTGTCAGGAAAAAAACACCTTTAATGTGGATATTGACCATATCATCAAACTGCTCCTCTGTAGTTTCCATAATGGGAGAATATAAACCTGTTCCCGCATTATTGATCAGGAAATCGATGTTGGAGCTTCCGGTTTCACTTTCCAAATGATCTGTAACGTTTTTCACGAATGCATCAAAGCTTTTTACGTCTCTGGTATCCAATTGAAGGGCAAAGGCTTTTTGTCCCATTCCTTTGATTTCATTTACCACTGCATCGGCTTCTTCACGGCTGTTTTTATAGGTAATAATAACATCCAGCCCTTTTTGAGCCACTTTAAGAGCTGCGTTTTTTCCCAATCCACGGCTTCCGCCGGTTATTAATGCAATTTTTGATTTTGTATTCATCTTTTTATTGTTTGTTTCTTTTATTTAATGGTACAAAGTTGGGAAATTCCGGAGAGGAAACACTTGCCTGAATCAATCTGAAATTTGCAAAATTCAAATCATGACCGGAATTCCATTGGAGTGAAGGATGTTTTTCTTTTAAAAAAATTGGAAAAGTGGGCAATTTCTTCAAACCCCAACGCATAAGAAATTTCTGAAACATTCCATCTGGTTTGTCTCAGCATAATTTTAGCTTCCTGCACCATGCGATCTGCAATGAGTTCGGTGGTTGTTTTTCCTGTGCTCTCTTTTAATTTTTTATTTAAATAATTCACATGAACCGCCAGTCTGTCTGCATAATCTTTTGCGGTTTTCAAACGCAGCCTCTGTTCGGAAGATTCTATAGGAAACTGTCTTTCCAGAAGTTCAATGAATAATGAAACCACCCTTAATGAAGCATCATTGGAAGCCGAAAGCTTTGCAGCAGGCTGAAGTTTCTGTCCATAATGAATAAGTTCCAGAACATAATTTCTGATGAGATCATATTTGAACACATAATCAGAATCTATTTCTTTTTTGATCTTGGTAAACAGGATTTCTATTTCATTAGCCAGTTCATCATCAATCTCAAATAGCGGGATATTTCCGGGCTGGAAAATAGGAAGTTCTTCCAGTGAAAACCGGGATTGGGCCTTAATAAAAAAATCTTCTGTAAATACACAGAAACTCCCCGACTGATCCGGATCTTCAGGAACCCAGTGATACGGAACTTTTGGTGTTGCAAATAACAATGCATTTTTTTTGATAGCTATAATTTTATCTGCATATTCTGCCCTGTTCCGCCCTCTGATGAGACTGATTTTATAGTATTTCCTTCTGTTGTAAGGCATTTCGGAGGTTGCTTTTACCCTTTCAATGGTTTGTCTGATATCGAATACATTAAAGTGTCCGATATCTTTGTGCAGTCCTTTGGGGAAGATACTTTCAAGGTCTTTTCCCAGTTTGGCTGCCATCTCTTTATAAAAATCTTCAAGGGAAGCATGAGCCATTTTTTCCATAACCGGCAATTTGTAAAATTCAAATATACAAAGTTATCGGGATTTGAAAATAAAATTCAGTTTTACTTTTTTCTACATCCGGTGATGTATTTTTAAATATTTTCTTTAATTTAGATTTAACTAACTCACTAAAAATCAAAACAATGAAAAATCAGAATTTACAGAAAGGAACAAAACTGAACAAAAAGCAGTTAAGAAGCATCACCGGAGGATTAATGGACTGTATTGATCCCATGACCGGAGGCTGCAGGAAAATATCAATGGGCTGCGCTCAGCTACAGTGCAGACCTATCATTGATCCTTTATAGAAATTAAAACAGAAACCGTTCAGTGATTGAGCGGTTTTTTTATGCATTTTTATTATCAATTGCCACATTAGAATATTTTTTCTTCATTAGGTGATATATGTGAATATTTTTCATAACTTAGTCATCCAACTAACACACTAAAAATCATAATAATGACAAACCTATTTTTACAGAGCGGAAAAAAACTAAGTAAAAAACAATTAAAAACAATTGCCGGAGGTTTACTGAACTGTGTACAGCCTGTTCTTTGCCCTGACTATCCATGTGAGCCTTCTTCGGATCCAAACGGATGCACAATTATTTCCAAATCCTGTGCACAAAAAGAGTGCAGACCACAACCTTAGTCTACAAACAGCTCTTTAAAATTTAAACAAACTAAAACCAGATAAACATGAAAAACAACAGTTTAAACAACGGGAAAAAATTAACCAAAAGAGAGTTAAGAGTTATTACAGGAGGTAAAGAAATGTGTATTGATCCTGCAACAGGGGAATGCAGAAAATATGGAAGAGGCTGTGCGGAAGTTCAGTGCCAGGTGATCATCATAGATCCCATATAGACTACCTTCTACAACTTAAAATAAGCAAAAACCGCTTCAGAGAAGGTCTCTGAAGCGGCTTTTATTTATAACTAACTTTAATATACTTTTATACGTTGAATCTGAAGTGCATAATATCACCATCCTGAACGATGTATTCTTTACCTTCTACCGAAAGTTTTCCGGCTTCTTTAATTTTTAATTCCGAGCCATAAGTTACATAATCATCAAACTTGATGACTTCCGCACGGATGAAACCTTTTTCGAAATCGGTGTGGATTACTCCGGCAGCCTGTGGAGCTGTCCATCCCTGTCCTATTGTCCAGGCTCTAACTTCTTTCACTCCGGCAGTAAAATAGGTCTGAAGTTTCAACAGATCATAAGCTTTTCTGATCAGACGGTTTACTCCCGGCTCTTCAAGACCAAGTTCTTCAAGGAAGATCTCTCTTTCTTCATAGGTTTCAAGCTCGTTGATATCTGCCTCGATCTGTGCTGCTAGTACCACAATTTCTGCCCCTTCGTTTTTAGCCATTGCATCAATTTTCTCTATCCATTCGTTTCCGTTTTTGATAGAGTTTTCATCTACATTACAAACATATAATACAGGCTTTTTGGTTAAAAGCTGAATATCATCAATGATAGGTTTCGTTAAGTCATTGACCGGAAACTCTCTTGCATTCTTACCATTCTCAATGAATTTCTCCAGACTTTGAAGCGTTTCATATACCAGAATATCATCTTTCTTTCCGGATTTGATGAATTTTTTAGCTTTTTCAACAGCTTTTCCAACAGTTTCAAGGTCTTTAAGCTGTAATTCGATATCAATGATTTCTTTGTCTCTCATTGGATCTACAGAACCTTCCACATGGATGATATTACCGTTGTCAAAGCACCTTAAAACATGGATAATGGCTTCACATTCGCGGATATTGGCTAAGAACTGGTTTCCTAAACCTTCTCCTTTGCTGGCTCCTTTTACAAGACCTGCAATGTCAACAATTTCAACTACAGCCGGAAGTACTCTTTCAGGATTTACTAATTTCTCCAGTTCAAACAATCTGTGATCCGGTACAGATACCGTTCCTAAGTTCGGTTCTATGGTACAGAAAGGATAGTTCGCAGACTGTGCTTTTGCATTGCTCAGGCAGTTAAAAAGCGTTGATTTACCTACATTCGGAAGGCCTACAATTCCACATTTCATATTGTAAAATTCAAAGTTTAATGTTCAATGATACGATTAAAGTTCATGGTTCAGGGTCTTACGTGTAAAGTTATCCTTTATCTGCTCAGGACCATTGAACTTTCAGCCTGCAAAGATAGTGATTTTAAAGGGAGATTCATAATAAAAAAATCTGCTCATATTTTGACAGATTTTCAAATAAATTTCTCTTCACCAAAAGGCTTTTAAGGATTGGTTCCTGTAGCATCCTGAGCCAGCAGGACATCATTCGGAGCTTCCTGTAACGCTTTATCTAAAGTAAATAAAGATTCATCCGTTGCTCTGTCTCCTCCTGCAATTTTAAGTTTATCTATAAGGCTGGCAGCCAGTGTTTCTTCCTCAATCTGCTCCTGTACAAACCACTGCATGAAATTCCAGGTGGCCCAGTCTTTTTCTTTTAGAGCGAGGTCAACAATTTTGTAGATAGCCGTTGTATTATCTACCTCATGTTTGAATACCCCATCGAAACAGGCTGTCAGAGAATCCGGATCAGCGGGAGGAGCCGGAATGGCACTTACTTTGGGCTTTCCTCCTCTGTTCAGCACATACTCCATAAATTTAATGGAGTGATTTCTTTCTTCCTGCGAATGTCTGTAAAGGAAATTGGCGATACCCTGATATCCTTTATCATCTGCCCATATTCCGTAAGACAGGAAAACATGGGACGCGTGAATTTCTTTGTTCATCTGATCACTAAGTGCTTTTTCAATTGTTTTGGAGAGTCTGTTCGTATTCATAATACTATATTTTTGTGATTATGTAAATAATAATACAAAAATGGGTCCGTGGGTGTTTTATTTTCCTATCCCCTATTTTGAACACAGCACGCAATTGATTGATTTAAAACAAATTAATCATTCAGTTTATAGTTATTCTAAAATAGAAACTCTATTGGATTCCTGTAAAAATACGTTTATTTCATCTTTTCAAAGAGAACCTGTTCATCGAGATTTTTCTCAAATTTGGCTACAATAATTGTGGCAGCTGTATTTCCGATTACATTCGTCAAGGCTCTGGCTTCACTCATAAAACGGTCTATTCCCAAAATCAGCGCTACCGATTCTACCGGGACATGCCCTACAACCGGTAAAGTGGCTGCCAAAGTAACAAATCCGCTTCCTGTAACCCCGGCTGCTCCCTTGGAAGTAAGGAGAAGTACCAATAATAATGTAATTTCCTGCTGCCATGTAAGGTGCATATCCAACGCCTGGGAAATGAATACGGCTGCCATAGTGAGGTAAATACAGGTTCCATCCAGATTAAATGAATAGCCTGTAGGAATAACCAATCCCACAACGGGTTTGGAGCAGCCTGCCTCTTCCAGCTTCTGCATCACAGCCGGCAATACGGTTTCGGAAGAAGATGTTCCCAATACAATGAAGAGTTCTTCCTTTATATATTTCAGAAGCTGAAAAATGCTGATCTTCGTATAGAAATAAAGAATTCCACCAATTACAAAAACGATAAAGAATATGCAGGTAAGATAAAAGCTTATCATCAACAGTCCGAGAGAAGATAATGATTCCCAGCCATACTTCCCAATCGTAAATCCCATCGCCCCCATCGCCCCGAACGGAGCCAGATACATCACCATTTTAATGACAGCAAACAAGCCTTTCAAAAAGGATTGCAGTACATTAAGGACAGGAGCAGCATTTTTCTCTCCAATCTTGGTGAGTGCAATACCGAAAATTACAGCAAAGAAAAGAGCCTGCAGCAAATTGTCCGAAGCAATGGATGCAATAACATTTTCAGGAATAATATCCAGCAGCCATTCTACCGTACTTTTGGTATGCTCCGATTGCTTAATGTATGAGGAAACAGATGAGCCGTCCAGACTTTCCGGTTGAATGTGCATCCCTTCTCCGGGTTTAATCCAATTAACAAAAACAAGCCCGATAAGCAAGGCACTACTGGTCATAATCTCAAAATAGATAATGGAGGTAAGACCTATTTTTCCTACTTTTTTGATATCCTGCATTCCGGCAATTCCTATTACGATGGAACAGAAGATCAGCGGAGCAATCACCATTTTGATGAGCTTGATAAACCCGTCTCCCATAGGTTTGAGTTTTACGGCCAGATCAGGGTAAAATATCCCCAGTACAATTCCTGTCAGGATACCTATGATAACCTGAAAATATAAACTTTTTATTATTTTCATTGTTTAAAAAAGATAAATGGCTGTAAAAAACAACCGTAAGAAGTAGTTATTAAAAAACGATCTGGAAAACAAGGTCTGCTTTTAATTCATTAATATCACCTGTATACTGTAGACTGGAGACTGCTGCCTGTATCTTCAGATTATTTCCTTTAATATATTTGGTTAAACCCAGAGTATATGCTGAAACATCTTTCATTACAGAATTCTCAAAATCTTTAAATTCCGGAGATATTCTGGAATAGCGCAGATCTGCTGCCCAACCGTTTAATGTAACATATCCCAACTGGACATTATACGCATCTCCCAATACCAAATAAGAACTGATTTGCTGCGGCCGCAACAGGTCTGTGGCCGTCTGATTGGTATATATTCCATCCAGGGCCGTGGCATTGGCATTCGCATATTCTCCCAACAGAGAAAATCCTTTGTATTTAAGTAAAAGATCTGCATAAAACTTGCGATAATCCGGGTATTTCAGTTTCTGCCCGGCATCATAAAGGCTGAAGTCTCCATGCCCTTCACCTACCGGACTGCTCACTCCTTTGTTGTAAGATGCTGCTGCTCCTGCTGCTATCCTCAGGTTGGGCTCATGAAGCAAATCTGCAATAGCCTCTTCATTCCCCTCACTGAAAAAGCCCAGTGGATATAAGTCCAGCCTTGCTCCATACTTCAGACCTCCCCGATCCGTATCCCTTGAATTGCTTCCGAAAGAGTTTCTTCCGTCTCCTGAGGTCATCGCCAGCTGAGGAATTATTCCAAAGCTTCCCAACTGAAATCTTCCATCTGCAAAGAGCCCGAATTCCCTGCCCGTATTGGTGAGTGATGTGCTTAAAAGACTTCTCTCCGTAAACTGAAACTGGCTCTCGTTGATGTTCATTTCTTTATTATTCAGTGGAGTTCTTTTCTGTCCTGCCGTAATGGAAATGTTCTCAGTGGGATGATAGGCGAGCCAAGCATCCAGCAAAGGCTGGCTCAGGCTGAAATCAGTCTGGATAAAGAAACTTATTTTCTCTTTCACTGCTTTGCCTCCCAGGGAAAAATAAGCCCGTTGAACATTCAGCTCATTGGTTCCTTTTTTATCCGTTATTTTGCTGTAAGTGTAGGCAGGCTGCAGAAATCCTCCTATCGTAAACCTGTAATTATTGTCTTCAAAGCTGAAATTGAGTCCGGAACCCAATTCAAAATTCGCTGTATTCTCAGTTTTCTTTTTCTGTGCATCTATTGTGCAAAAGAAAATCAATGCTATATATATTGCTATTTTCTTCATTTCGTTAATTGGATAAAAGTTTTGAATTCATATATCGGTACACGGGAAGCTCATCCCCTAAAGCTGCTTTCAGTACTCCATACGCTGCAAAGCCGTTGTCTGCTTCAGGTTCTACGGTTTCGAAGACCAGTCCTTTATTCTTCTGGTTGGTATAAACAATGTAGGTTCCTGCCGGGAAATCTTTTGTTACTGAATGATTTTCCGTACTCAGAGTCTGTTCAAATGTTCCTTCAAATTTTACAGCGGCTTTCTTATACCTGGTTACTATATAGTTTTCAACCTCAAGTTTTTCAGGCTGCTGGGTTTGTACAACTTTTACTCCCAGAATCTTCAGTTTTTCGATCATCTTTTTTTCAGACGGCAAAATAAGATAGGCAGTTGGCATTGGCCGGGTTAAAATAGGTTTGGACCTTAAGGCATTGCGGATATTTACTTCTTCTGTCACTATTTTATTGGTGGAAAGGTCAATAAAGTCCAGCTCTTTTTGAGTTGGTTTTCTGGAAGATCTGATGATGACGTCTTTATTTTCCTGTTGAGCTTCTTTTAAAATACTCCTTAGTTTCTCTTTCTCTTGTACAGCCGACTGCATATAGGAAACTGCAATGAAAAAAGTAGTAGCGATTCTTCTTTTAAATGAGGTTCTTCCTATATCAATTCCTCTTACTTCAATCAGGGAAGATACACAGTTACTCAGGGCATATGATGTGGCACTTGCCCGTGCATTGATGGATCCAAGATTGAATACTGTATACCCGTTGTCTTTAGATGTAGTGAAGTAATCATGAGCTGAAAGCTGATGTTCTGCTAAAAATTTTTCTGCATTTTTCACAAATGTATTTTCCGTAAGTTCTCTTAAAGATCCCGGTACATTAAGATTTCCTGAATACAGAAACATCACATCATAAGGAACAGTATATCCGGCCTTCCCCATTTGCAGATAATCTGTCCGGAACGGATGAAACTCATGGAAATCCAAAGCCACTTCCGCATTAAAATCACTGAATGCCTGCTTTAAATAAATGCTTTCCGGAACAGTAAGTTTGGTTTGATCCCGATTCAGGTCCATGCCGTTCGCAGCCGTTCTTTCCTGCATTTCGTAGCCGTCTATATTCGCCATAGGAATGATGCCTATTTCCAGCTTATCCAGGAGTTGTGAATATTCCGGATTTTCAAGCAATTCCTGAATCAGGTACAGGACTCCTTCCGTACTTGCCGGTTCATTACCATGAATTCCGCCCTGGATCCATATTTTTATTTTATCTTCAACGGTGGATGTTTTGTTCAGGATTACTAACGGGATCTTCTTTCCTTTCTGGCTTTCTCCTACAAAAGACAGTTTCATTATATTTTTATGCTTGCTCCCCAGATTCTGTAAAAAAGACATCATTTCTTTATATTTCGTAAAACCTTTTTTCTTCTGAAAAGCCGGCGTAGTGATTTCCTGTGAAAATTCAGGGAAAAACGTCTCTGTTACTTTTTTACTCTGCGGATTAAATACCTGGGCCAGCCCCATTCCAGGAAATACCAGTATCAATGCATATTTTATTATACTTTTCATGCTCTTTTCTTTATTAAAAACCTACTGTAAATACCAGAGTACCGATCCATTCGTGCCCATTAATCAAAATTCCGTCATTATCCGTTGCGGTAGGATCAGCATCCACGTAAGTACCTGCCAGCTGGATTTTTGCTCCGTAATTTTTCCCAAGATATTTTGTAATGCCTAATGTATAGTAATTGGGACGGGCATAAAAAGCGGCGTTGTTCAGGTATGAATATTTATCTGCCTTTAAATGAGTGTACCGGGCATCCACAGACCACAGATTTTTAAAAATATATCCTGCCTGCAAATTAAAACCTGATCCCAGCATCATCCTGTTTTTTACATAATTGCCAACATCCTGAATTCCGTCTATTGCAAAATCGGGAGTTAATGATCCGTCATTTCGTACTCTCTGGGTAATATCATCACCCACATGTGCATTGGCTTTTACATATTCTCCCAACAGGGAAAATCCTTTGTATTTGAACAACATATCGATTCCGAATTTTTCATAATCCGGAAGGGCTTCATTCCCGTCTGCATCAAGATACAGAATGCTTCCGGTTTCTCTTCCTCTTCTGTCGCTGATTCCGTTATTATAGCTATAGGTAAATCCTATCAACAGTTTCGGAGTGAGCTCTCTCATCAAATCGCCCTGTCTGAACTGCCCGAAATTTCTGAAAAGCCCGAGCGGAAGGATATTGATCCGGCCTCCGTATTTAAGCCCACCTCTGTCCTTTTTAAAAACATTCATCCCATCTCCGTTGGTAACGGCAAGTGAAGGTTTGATGTGCACATCAGTTCCTCTGATTTTATAGGAGGCATCAATAAATAATCCGAATTCCCTGATAGACGAAAACACAGAGGTAACCCGGCTCCTCTCCGGCAGCTGCAGCGTTTGTGAACTCATTCCCAGTTCCAGGTTATCCGTGGGAGTAGCTTTCTGCCCAAATGTAACCGTATAATTATCATTAATATCATAGCTGACAAAACCATCGAGAAGCATGGTATTGCCTCCTTCATCAACATCTGCCTCGGTAGAGCCACTGAGGTCTACCTGGAGTCTGTATTTGAATTTTTCATTTTCAGAAGTCCCGGATAATCTTACCCTGAAACGGCGCATTCTGAACCTGTTATAAAGATCATCGCTGTTGGAAAATTTCCTTGTTTCCAGGTAAGGCTGGATAAAACCGTCCAGCTGCATTTTGTATCCGCTATCACCCGTAAACTGGAGCCCTTCTCCAAAATTGTATTTCTCCAACCGGATCTGGCCGGAAATATAGGTAGCCCAAAATACCATAAGAGCAAAAATTAAAAACCTTTTCATATCAGGTTATTCAAAATTTCCTTTCACTATGATCTTTCCGTCTGACATCATCTGTCTGCCATTTGCAAATACATCCGTAAGCTGTAAATCCTTATCCATAAAGCATAAGTCAGCATCACAGCCTTTTTCTATTCTTCCCTTATTTTTTAAAGCAAGGTTCTTAGCAGGATTGAAAGTAATAAGCTTAATGGCATCCTGAATGGGCAAATTTCCTTCTTTAACCAGGGCTTTAAACTGTTCGTAATTAAGGTGAACCGGAGCTTTTCTGAAGCCTATCATTTTTTTATTTTCATCCAGCTTTGCCAGACCTGCGTTTCCGTCACTGCTGAAGGTAAGCTGATCAATGGAAATTCCCTGTTCCAATGCATACAGCACAGATTTGTAAGGCTCCGTATATTGAGATGCTCCTGTTGTAATATCAATCATTCCTCCCAATGCAGCGAATTTCAATGACTGATCGAAAAGTTCTTTGGTTCTGGCTACATGCGTAGGGGAAATATGTTCAATGGGGTATTCATATTTTTCCACGATCTCCATCAACACATCAATCTGTGAAGACATTCTTCCAAGATGAATATGAAGAATTCCTTTTTTTCCTGAAATCATTCCTCCTACACTTACCTCACGTAAATGCTTCAGAAGCTCTCTTGCTGTGGGATAAGAAGACCTTTCGTCACTTATAGCCACTTTACATCCCAATACTTTATCAATAAAGATCATGTCATCCTGAATATTGGAGGTAATAGTAACGGGATCTATACTGAAATAGCTGGTAAACATATAAGCACTGATTCCTTCATCGGTAAGGGATTTGGCTTTAGCGTAAAGGGTTTTAACACTTCTTGCTGTTCCATCTGTTCCCAGAAGGCCTACTACGGTTGTGGTACCACATGATACCAATTCGCTGAGCATAATTTCCGGTGTCATGGAAGCGTATCCGTATTTACCGCCTGCACCTATGATATGAACATGCTGATCGATAAAACCCGGTGTCACGATTTTTCCCGAGGCATCTATGATGTCAGAGAATGCCGGATGGGCATCTATCTGATCTTCTATGGCAATAATCTTTCCTGATCCGATAAGAATATCTTTTGTCCCCAGATGCTGAGGAGCGTAAACTTCTGCGTTTTTTATAAGTGTAAGCATATTTTAAATAAATTGGTAGATTAACATGATTATTAAGGTTACTGCAACGGGAATGATATTCCGTTTGACAAGATCTATGACGGGCACTTTGGCGACTTCTGCCGCCGCAATAAGTATCCCTGAAACCGGAGAAACCGTCCTCCCCAACGTTGCTGAAAACTGCATGGGCAAAAGGATAGAAACCGTTTTTATTCCAAGCCTGCCTGCCAGATCCGGGATAAGCGGGCCGAAGGCAAAAAAAGCGGCATTTCCACTTCCCATCAGCATTGCAGCAAGAAAAATCATAATAGCCATCACCACACCAATCCCTATTGCTCCGAATCCCAAATGCTGCGTAAGATCAATAAGACCATCAATAAATCCAAGGTGAATGAGCCCCTGCGCAAAAATATCTGCTGCTATGATCAGGGTAACCACCGTTTTAAAGATATCTCCCATTCCGGACCAGAAAACATTCATGGTCTTAAAGGCCTCTTTTACGGATCTTTTTCTGATGGATTCAAGGATTATCGCAACAAAGAGGCTTACAAACATAGCAGTAGTAGTCCCGATGCTTATTTTTACTCCTAAAAAATCAAATATATCTGAAAACATGATCAGTAAAATCATCGGAAGTACCGGAATAAGTGCATAATACAAAGGGGCTGTAAGCTCTATATTTTCTGAATGGCCTTCCTTTTCTGTAAAATCATCTTTTTTATCGAAATACCTGTTGACTAAATAATAGACAACCATCATTACTATGGTAAGGGGAATTACCAGCGGAATCTGCTCCTGTACAAAATAGTTAATAGGATCCATCTGTAAAATGGAAGTAGAACTTACCGTGGTAGGTGAAGCCGGTCCAAGGCATAAGGCTGTACTTGCTGTAATAACGGATACTGCTGATAAGCGGCTTACTCCGAGATTAACAAGAATAGGAAATATGGAAGCCATAAGCAAAAGTCCCAACCCGGCTGCCGAAGGAATACACACAAAAAGAACCTGCCCGATGGGAATGGTGAGCGATGCCGCCACATAAGGATACTTTCTGAATAGTTTCAGGGGCTTCATAGCAAGATATACCAGGGAAGTTGACGCTCCTATCTTATCAATATAAGCCACAAATCCACCGATAGCCATGATCATAAGCCCTACATCAGTATTGGTTTTTACGAATGAATCTTTTACGGCCGCAAAAGCATCAAAGCCAACAAACCCGCTAGATTTCGGAAAGGGATTGTGACCGGGAAGATAGTATGCGATAACCAGCATCAACATTCCTGCTGATAATAAAACAGCATGCGGATAGTATTTTTTGATCAGCAAATATGCTACAATACCAATAAATACAATGGAAATAAGAGGACCTGAATACATAATTTTTGTTTTTAAAAATTAGAGTTATTATTCTTCTTTCCCGGTGAAAAAAGACTGCTGCTTACCGAACTGTGCTGAACAAAGCTTCCTGTAATATCAGGATTTCTTGTAAAAGCTTCATTAGGATTGTTTGAAAGCGGACCAATATCAAAGGTAGCTACAGTAGTTCCTGCAGCATCAGTAACTGTGATAAAATCAACTTCATTATTCAAACTGAGGTTTCCTGTAGTGGAAGTCTGCACTACTGCTCCGCCAAAGGTTCCGGATGGAGTACCGCCTCCGAAAACAACTAAAGCTTTACGCGGCTGAATTATGCTTCCGGCAGGAAAAACATGAACGGGAATATTATTGGTAAGCCCGGTTGCATCAAAAATTTTGTACCCGCTTACATCCAATGCTGTAGTGGTGGTATTGAAAAACTCAATAAACTCATCCTGTTCCTGGCTGTATTTTCCGTCTCCGTTAGCATCCCCTTCAAGAGCTACATTGGACGGGTCATAAAGAACTTCGTTAATGATGAGTGGATCTGATACAATGGCATCTTCCATCATCACATCATCTGTTTTACAGGCAATAAGTAAAAAAGATACAAAACTGAGAAGTAAGGAAATATTCGTTTTCATGATGATTACTTTATATTTTGTTCGATAACGGGTGATCATTATAGATTTCTTACCGTTAAAGTGTTTTAATTATTTTTTATTTAACAAAAACAAAAATGAACAAAGTTTTCAGTAACTTGTACATACCAATACCCAGAACATGAGCATACCAGTCGTAAATATTAGCAATTTTATATCTCCTGATCTGTTTTATAAAAAATTTAAAAAAAATCAGCTTAAATATTTAACCATTAAGGAAGTTTTCAGAGATATTATTGAACAAAACAAAATCCTCACAGGCACAAAAATACCTTCCAGCCGTGTTCTTGCGGAGCTTCTGAAGGTGTCCCGGAGTTCGGTGATAAAAGCTTATGAGCTGCTTGTTTTTGAAGGGCTTATAGAGTCAAAAAAAGGGGCTGGTTATATCATTCTGGAAAGAGTGAAGAAAGACGTTGATACAAAGGATAAAATAAATCCGGAAATAAGATATCCTTCCATATCTGATACCGGAAAAAGCTTTCAGTCCAATGTTCATATTATGAATACTACTTCAGACCAGTATATTGCTTTCAGGCCGGGGCTTCCTCCGCTGGATATTTTCCCAATCAACCAATGGAAGAATCTCTACAATCTCTACTGGCGCAATGTAAAGGCATCTTCTCTGAACTATTCCAATGTGTCCGGCATCATCAATTTCAAAAAAAATATTGCGGAATATCTTTACTCAATGCGGGGCATCCAATGTAATCCTGAGCAGATCATCATTGTATCCGGCTCCCTGCAGTCGTTATTTTTAGTAGGTTCCGCCCTAATCAATCCCGGTGATCCGGTGATCATGGAAAACCCTACCTTTCCCAATGTACACTCTATTTTTAAAAGCCTGAATGCAGAGCTTCATGCACTAGAAGTAGATGAAGAAGGGATTAATGTTCATCTTTTTCCAGAAGAAATAAAACCCAAGATCATCCATGTTACTCCTTCCAATCAGTATCCGACAGGAATTAAAATGAGCCGGAAAAGAAAGCTGGATCTTCTGGAATGGGCTACAGAAAAGGGATCAATCATCATAGAAAATGATTATGATCATGAAATCAGCAACTGGGGACTAAAAGATCCTTCTCTATTTGAAATGGATCATCATGACAGGGTAGTTTACCTGGGTACTTTCAACAGATTGCTGCACCCTTCCATCAGGCTGGGTTATATGATTGTACCTTATTATCTTCTGGATGTGATAAAGGCTCTCCAAAAGCATTCCCACAGGTTTGTTTCGCCTTCCAATCAGATTGTGATGAGTGAATTTATAAAAAGAAATTATCTGTTTAATCACATCAAAAATGTAATTGATGCTGCGGAAGAACGTGAGTACATATTTAAAACGGTCCTTACCGAGAACATTCATGAATCCTTCAGGCTGCAAGACTCAGGGGTACGAAGCCTTCATCTTTTGGGGAATATAGACCAGTCACTGGATGACAGGAAACTGGTGAGTATCCTTAAAGACCATCAGATTATTGCCCACCCCTACAGCAAGTGTTTTATATCTTCTGCCAGAAACGGGATTATTCTGGGGCATACAGCAGTAAGAAAACATCTGATGCAAAATAAAATCATAGAGATTGCCCAGGTGTATAATAAACTGATAAAAAATATCTGGTAGCAGGCTAAGACTCTATAAAAACAGGACATCCTAACCAGAGAATGTCCTAATAATATTACGACCAATGAAGTTTGCTAAAGAAACCAGCTATTTGATCTTTTTCGCCATGTAATCGCTTTCATTTCCAAGTCTGTCTACCGCTTTGATGGCAACTGCATTTAATTTTTTTCCGTCTTTAAATTTCAGAATATCTTTTGAAAGGGTATCCAATGTAAGAATTTCTGTTTCCCAAACGCCATTGTACTGAGTAAAAAGAACCCATTGGAAAACGTCTCCGATGTTCTTAATACTCCAGCTTGTTTTCACAGAACTTCCATTATCCGTCACAAATATAGTCGGAGTCTGCAATGGAACAGCCTTTATCCACGGAGTTTTCGGAACAAGAGCTTTTTCTTTGTAAGGACCGTTTTTCAATACGGGAAGCATATTGGGATTTTTTGTAAGTCCGGCAATGCTCCAGTGAATTTCCCCAGCATCGTTTTTTAGGACCTGTCTTGAGATTTCTATTTGGTTCTTAATTTCCTCAGGACGGTCTGATACTTTGATTTCAACAGTATTCAGTCCGGGCCATAAATGACGGTTCATTGTATTTTCAGACTTCCACCAGTTCAATAGAGCTTCAAAACCCTGTCCTTTTGAATCTATAGGCCAGTACAGCTGTGGCGAAAAATAATCTACCCAGCCTTTATTCAGCCATAATTTGGCATCCGCATACAATTCGTCATATTGGGAAGAACCAACGATTCCTGCAGGATATCCGGGTTTCCAGATTCCAAACGGACTGATTCCGAATCTTACATAATTTTTTTCTGCGTGAATTTCTTTATAGATCCTTTCTACAAATCTGTTCACATTATCTCTTCTCCAGTCTGCTCTGGATAATGTTCCTCCGTTTCTCAGGTATTCGTTCCAACTTGCATTATCCGGGAAATCGGCTCCTCTGTTGTAGGTGGCATAAGGATAAAAATAGTCGTCAAAATGTACGGCATCAATATCATATCTCTGCACGATATCTTTTACTACATTCGAAACATGGCCCTGTGTTTTGGGATTGGCAGGATCAAACCAATACATTCCGTTTTTTAATTTAATCACGATATCGGAAAGCTTATTCGCCATGGAAAGGCTGTTTACAGAACCTCCGTTGGTATGATGGGCACGGTAAGGATTCAGCCATACGTGCAGCTCCAGGCCTCTTTTATGGGCTTCTTCAATCCAGAACTGAAGAGGATCATAATTAGGATAAGGAGCAATTCCCGTCTGTCCGGTCAGGAAGTACGACCAGGGTTCTATGTTGCTTGTATAAAGTGCATCTGCAGAAGGTCTGATCTGAAAGATGGCGGCATTAAAATTATTGTCTTTAAGCATATCCAGCATGCTTATGGCTTCTGCTTTCTGCTGATCGACGGTTAAATTATTTCTTGAAGGCCAGTTGATATTGGCTACACTTGCGATCCAGGCTCCGCGAAATTCTCTTTTAACTTCAGGAAGAGTGGTTCTGAAATTTTCTTCGGCCGGAGGAATTGCTGCTATAGGCTTTACAGGGTCTTTTGGTTTTGCTGAGTTGGTGTTGGGTTTTGCTGTATTTTTTGCAGGCACTTCCGTAGCAGGTATTTTGTTTGCTGCACATGAAGTACTTACAAAGGCTGATGCACCCAGAAGATAAATTAATTTTATGGTATTGATTTTCATACGTTGTGGTCTGAAAAGGATTTGCTTTCGATTTTAAAAATACAAAACTAACAATATAAAGACCATTTATCCGAATTTGGAAAGTAAAAAAAGTTAAAACAAAAGCAGTATGCATATTTTTATTCATACTGCCTTAGTTATTGCCAATAAATTTGAAGCTTATCTGTCTGATTATAAAGGTTTAAAATCTATTTTTCAATACTTTCCTCTTCTGTAAGATCATTTTTATAAGTTTCCGGAATGTATATGATATTGATAATTATAGCAAGAATCACTAAAAGTAAAGGATAAATTAAACCAGTATATGGTGAAAGTACAGCACTTACAACAAATGATGATTTAATTAGTTCAGTAACAAAAGTAGTTGCACCACCAATAAATCCGTTTCCCATATTCTGAGCAAATCCCATGCTTGTATACCTTATTTTTGTAGGAAAAATTTCCAGCATAAAAGCTCCTAAAGGGCCATAGGTGGCGGCTCCCGCCACCGAAAGTAAAAAGCTGACTCCCATAATTTTTAAAATGGCCATATTACTGATTGAATGTACTTCTGTAAGCCCGTCCGGGTTTCCAATTTTCATGAAAAGATAAAAAGAAACCGGAATCATAATAAGGCTTGAAATAAGCCCTCCAAGAAGGACTTTCTTACGGCCCACACGATCACTTAATGCGCCAAAATACTGATAAAAATAAGAACTGAAAAGAGTAACAGTACCCGTAATTAAGAGCACCGTAGTATCTTCAAGCTTTACGGCACGCTGCATAAAAAAAGGGTAACAAACAAACTGGTTTGCATTACCGAACTTTGGGCTGCATTGCCTCCAAAAATTGCTTTCAGCATCGTCTTAATATTTCCTTTTGTACTGAATGCCTCTTTAATTGGAGATCTGCTTGTTTTTCCGGCCTGTTTCAGAGCTTCAAAAACAGGACTCTCATGCAGTTTTCTTCGGACAGAATAGCTTAAAATGACAAGAACGGAGCTTAAAAGAAAAGGAATTCGCCATCCGTAATCGGTAAAATCAGCTTCAGACATAGCACTCCTTGTAATGAATATCACACTAAGACAGATTAAAAGACCTATAGGTACGGTAGCCTGAATAAATCCGGTATAAAATCCTCTTCTGTTTACCGGGGCATGCTCTGCCACATAGATCACTGCACCGGCATATTCACCACTGATGGCCAGCCCCTGCATCAACCTGCAAATTAATAATAAAACAGGAGCCGCCCATCCTATACTGGAAAAATTAGGAATACAACCAATAAAGAATGTAGATACTCCCATTAAAACCAAAGACAGAATAAAAGAATATTTCCGCCCAATCCTATCTCCGATACTTCCAAAAATAAGTGAACCTATCGGACGAAACATAAAGGATGAGGCCACTACTCCTAATGTTTCGAGAAAATGTGATCCATCGGCCGGGAAAAGATTTAAAGAAAGGGTTCCTGCAAGAATTATTGCAAGAAACATGTCATCCCATTCTATAAGTGTTCCTGCAGATGATGCAATAATTACTGTTAATATGCTATTTTTAGTGGTTTTGTTTTCTGTATTCATCATTATTGTGTTTAAATTATTTGTGTATCTGTTTAAAACATAAAAAATGTAGCAAGGTGGAAACGGTTGTTTTTGGCATTAAACTCATTTCCAACCCCTCTACCACTAATTTGAGCATCTCCCCAGGTAGCAAAGGTATTTTCCACCTCAAATCTAAACTTGATGTTCTTGTTCAGGATCCAGTCTACCCGCGGTACGACCTTCCACAGATGATCTACGCTACGCGCACCGGGAGTCCCAGAAACAGCACCCCAAGCTGCCGTGACACCATATGCCGTGGGAGTTCTGCCTTGTACCGGATCATTTGCTCCCAGATTTTTTACTGCTCCTGCAAAAAGACCCAGTGCTATTTTTTTGTCTGTAACCTGTTGGAAATCTATCCAGGCGCTTCTTGTATTCATGGTTCTGAAAATATCAGCTTCCCCGGGAGCAGAATACCCCATAAAACCACCCAGCATAACAAATGTTGCTGCATTCTGAGCCATTATTGCCGAAGCACTGATTGTTAAGGGCTTGGTAATCACTTTTGCATACAATACTGCAGTAATGCTTTTTACTTTATTGTGATTAACTACCGGAGGATTCCCCGAGGATAACTGAGGCCTGAGTACCTCATACTGCCCGGCTATTCCGGCTATGAAATTGGGCGATTTGTACTGAAGCTGTAAGTGAGTGGAAGGCATTCCGCTGTCTCTGTACGGAGAAGTATTGGGGGTGAAATCGCGTTGTGAAGTAACGGCAGCAATAATTTTAAAATGTTCGTCCAGTTTTTGGGTAAGTCTTACCTGCGGATTACGGTTTAAAGCAAAAGTAGGAGAACCTGATCCGTAATTGACAACGTTCGGAAGGCAATCCAGAATAACAATAGGATTCCAGTACTGCCCTATTCCCAGCTGTGTTTTTTCCCAATCAAACGTTACATAGGCATGGCGAAGTCTTAGTTCGTTGATACCTGCTTCTGTAGATCCGAAGAATTCAGCTTCTAAAATCCCGGCCGTTTCTGCTCCTAATACTTTGGGGCCTTTTACATTAATTCCGGCTCTTGATAATACGGAAAGCATATGAAATTTAGGAGCATCATTAATGTCGTTTCCTTTTACATCCAACTGTCTATCTTTTGGATACAGCGGAACCAGATTTTCACCGGCACCAATGGTCTGTCTGGTATCGTAAAATATATAGTTTCTCAGAAAGCCATAAAAACTAACCTTTACGGAAAGATCTTTTACTTCTTTTGATGATACGGGATTAACAGTTAATGATAAAGAATCATTTTTCTTGTCTGTAGTATTCTGTGCTACCCCTAATACAGGGCACAACAAGGATAGAGAACAAACTAATTGTAAGGTCTTTTTTTTCATTATTTGTGTTTTTAATTACGCGATGCGTAGGAACAAACATACAATTAATATCATTTAAACAGATGAAAATCAATTAGTTTAAACAAATAGATTTAATTCAATATTAAAATAAATTAAAAACGCAATAATGATTTAATTTTAAAAATTAAAAAGACAATATTTCATAAAAATATACAGTAACAATTTTAAGTATGAAGCCCATTATAAAAGCAAAAACCTCCGAAAAAATCCGGAGGTTTGTATATTATATAGAAATTAATTAAGCTTTCGCTGATCTTTCCATTCTTTTTCTTTCTTCTTCAGAAAGGACTTTCTTTCTCATTCTGATGAAGTTCGGAGTTACTTCAATCGCTTCATCACCCTGAATATATTCCATACATTCTTCCAGTGAGAATAAGATTTTCGGAGCAACACCGGTATCTTTATCTTTTCCTGAAGCTCTCATGTTATTCAACTGTTTTGCTTCTACGATGTTTACTACCAGGTCTCCAGGTTTGTTTTGTTCACCGATGATCATACCTGCATAGATTTCCTCACCCGGATCTACGAAGAACTTACCTCTATCCTGTAGTTTAGCAATAGAATATTCTGTAGCAGGACCTTGAGTTTTGCTGATCAGTACTCCATTGTTTCTTCCAGGAATAACACCTTTGAAAGGCTTGTATTCTGTGAAACGGTGCGCCATAATAGCTTCACCAGCAGTAGCCGTAAGCATTTGAGAACGCAATCCGATCAAACCTCTTGAAGGAATTTCGAATTCCATGTGCTGCATTTCACCTTTAGTTTCCATAATGTGAAGGTCACCTTTTCTCTGAGTTGCCAGGTCGATAACTCTTGAAGCATATTCTTCAGGAACGTCAACAACCAAAGATTCGTAAGGCTCACATCTTTCTCCATCAATTTCTCTAAAGATAACCTGCGGCTGACCGATAGTCATTTCATACCCTTCTCTTCTCATGGTTTCAATTAAAACTGACAAGTGAAGAATACCTCTACCAAAAACAAGGAATGTATTGGCATCATCTGTCTGCTGAACCCTTAATGCAAGGTTTTTCTCTAATTCTTTTGTTAATCTTTCTTTCAGGTGGTTAGAAGTTACATATTTACCGTCTTTACCGAAGAAAGGTGAATTGTTGATAGAGAACGTCATGTTCAATGTAGGCTCATCAATAGCAGTTCTTTCCAATGGTTCAGGATTTTCAAGATCTACGAAAGAATCTCCGATCTGGAAAGCATCGAAACCTACCACAGCACAGATATCTCCTGCCTGTACTTCAGTTACTTTTTTCTTTCCTAATCCTTCGAAAACGTAAAGTTCTTTTACTTTTCCTTTCACTACTTTTCCGTCTGCCTGTGCAAGACCGATCCACTGAGATTCCTTGATCTCCCCTCTTGTTACTTTCCCGATAGCAATTCTTCCTAAGAAAGAAGAGAAATCCAAAGAAGTAATCTGCATCTGAAGGTTTCCTTCAGTTACTTTTGGTGCAGGAACATACTGTAAAATTCCATCCAATAACGGCAGGATATCTTCAGTTTGTTCTAGTGAAGTATTGAACCAACCTTGTTTTGAAGATCCGTAGAAAGTTGGGAAATCCAACTGCTCTTCAGTAGCTTCAAGGTTGAAGAATAAATCGAATACCTGATCGTGAACTTCGTCCGGACGGCAGTTTGGCTTATCTACTTTGTTGATTACCACCAAAGGTCTAAGGCCTAATTCCAATGCTTTCTGAAGTACGAATCTTGTCTGAGGCATTGGTCCTTCAAAGGCATCAACTAAAAGGATTACCCCGTCTGCCATTTTCAGAACTCTTTCTACCTCTCCACCGAAATCGGCGTGACCAGGAGTGTCAATTACATTAATTTTAGTGTCTTTATAGGTAACAGAAATATTTTTAGATAGAATGGTAATCCCTCTTTCTCTTTCAAGATCGTTATTATCCATTATTAATTCTCCACTTTCCTGATTTTCTCTGAAAATGTTTGTAGCATGAATGATCTTGTCAACCAAAGTGGTCTTTCCGTGGTCAACGTGTGCGATAATCGCAATATTTCTAATGTTTTGCATGAATGATTTTTACGGGTGCAAAAATAGTGATTTTCAATGAATAATAAGCAAGAATATCAATTAATTAACAAATTCATAATGAGCACTTTCACTACTTTTCCCTGTTAAAGCTTTAAAATTGAATATTTTAGAATTACAATTAATGATAAGTTTAAGAATAGTGCATTAGACTTTAATGATTAATATCACCTATATTTTTCAAAAAAATAAATACCTGCCGCCTGAATTAAAATAATCGCCACCCATTTTAATAAAAAAGATACTTTTGAAACTTTATGTCTGAATATCAGCATCCCTAAAGCGGCTCCCACACTTCCTCCTGTAAGAGTAAGACCTAAAAGCGTGATTTCCGGAACTCTCCTTTTGTGTTTAACCGCCAACCTTTTATCCAGCCCAAAAACAACGAAAGTGAAGAGATTGATTATAAGCAAAATGTATATCATCTGTGCAAAAGTAAGGAATTTGGAGGTGGCTTCGAGAGCCTCAGCCACCTTGTATTTGCCTTTTGATTTAAAAAGATGTCTTTTTACTTCTAATTTTATTAGTTAAAAAATATCACAACTACCCACAAAAGGTGGCTGAGGCTCTCGAAGCCACCTTCTATTTCTTGTTCAATTTAATAAGTACTTCTACTCATTAATCAAAAACACATCAAAATTATTCAAAAAAATGTAGCTTCGGAAACCTCAGCCACCTGCAGCTCTCCATTCTCAAATCCACCATTACTAATCCCTCAAATCTCTACATGCAATCGCCAGTTCGGGCAGTAATTCTGGCTCACCATTAATCAAAGCTTCCTTTTTCTTTCGGCTCCACCCCTGAATCTGCTTTTCTCTGTAGAAAGCCAGATCTATTCTATCATATTCTTCAAAATAAATAAGTTTTACGGGTAATCGTTTCTTCGTATGATTCGAACCATTTCCTGCTTGATGCTGCTCAATTCTTCTTTCGAGATCATTTGTGCTTCCTGTATAATAACTGCCATCAGAGCACAGCAAAATATACATCCAGCCTTTAATTTCGTTTTTCATATTGTGTTTTTATAAATATAAGATGTTTTTTGATGCGGTGGCTTCGAGAGCCTCAGCCACCTACTATTCGCCTTTTGATTTAAAAGTTATCTTTTTACTTCTCAATTTTATTAATTAAAAAAACATCACAACTACCCACCAAAAGGTGGCTGAGGCTCTCGAAGCCACCTTCAGTTTTTCTCAAACATAAAATTTACTCATATAACCTGAGTTTACCGAATAAAAAAAGCTGCCTTCTTACGAAAGCAGCTCTCACTATTGTATCTAACAAGTTATTTTTTAGCTTTTACATCAACAGCAATTTCAATGTCTTTGCTGATCATCCATTCTGCAGGATCTGCTTCTGAAGTCCCAAACTTAAGTCCCCAATCTGCTCTGTTTACTGTGAATTTAGCCTGAACAGCCGCTGAATTATCTGTTACATCCACTTTAGCAGGGAACGTTACGTTCATTGTTTTTCCTGATAATGTAAGGTTTCCGCTCACAGTTTTATTAGCTCCGGCTACTGCATCTTTAGGTGCTTCTTTCAAATCGGTAACACTTGTAATTTTGAAATCTGAAGTTGGGTTCTTTGTTGTATCAAAGAAATCAGGATTTTTTAAGTGCGCTTCAAGATCTCCAGGTTTTTTATCTTTTTCTGTTACTGAAGCTGGATCTACTTTAATTGAATTCATATCAATTACGAAGTTTCCGGCAGCCAGCTGACCTCCTTCAATGCTCAGATCTCCTGACTTTACGTTAAGTGTTCCCCAACGAGGAGCCATTCCTCCTTTATGGAAAGCTTTCCAGTTCACTACAGAAGTAGCTACATCAACTGCTAAAACTTCTCCTTTGCTTTCTGCTACTTTCTGTTCCGTAGCTGTAGCAGCAGTCTCTGCCGATTTCTCTTTACTACATGATGCCGCAAGCAATCCTATTCCTACTAACGCAATTACACTAAGTTTTTTCATATTATTTATTTGTTTAGAAAATTGTTTAAAACTTTAAATTTAAGAATTTCAAAATTAGAAAACCTTATTAATGATAAACTTAACATACATCAAGAAATGAAAAATATCTCGTTTTATTGTTCAATAATTAATAATAGAGGTAAAATAACCGATTTCAAATTCACTATCTTTAAGCGAATTAAACTTTCACAGCAGCTTAGAAAATAATTATAATTTCGAATCAATTCTGACTTGCTGATGATGGTTGTTAATGTCAATAGAAAATTGTTAATCATTAAACCAATTTAAAAATATGAATCAGCAGCTATTTGAAAAAGTAGACAGGTATATCGGTAATTTGCTAGCACCAGAGGATCCTATTCTTCAAGAGGTTATTCAGTCTCTGGATGATGCTTCTATGCCACAAATCAGTGTAACCCCTACTCAGGGTAAGTTTCTGCAGTTAATGCTGCTCACGAGTAAATCTAAACGTGTCCTGGAACTGGGTACTTTGGGAGCTTACAGTACGATTTGGATGGCCAGAGCAATTCCCGCGGACGGCAAAGTAATCACCGTAGAATTTGATCCGCATCACCTCCGTGTTGCCCGTCAGAATATTGAAAAAGCAGGACTTTCAGATAAAATAGATCTGCGGGGCGGCAAGGCAATAGATGTATTAAACGAACTTATTTCCAAAGGGGAAGAAACTTTCGATTTTATTTTTATTGATGCTGATAAACCACCTTATACCGAGTATTTTGAATTAGCGCTACAGCTTTCGCATCCGGGAACCATTATTATTTGTGACAATGTAATCCGGGAAGGCAAAGTTCTTGATGAAAATACCACTGATGAAAGAGTGAAAGGCGTACAACGTTTCAATCAGACCCTTGCCAACAACCCAAAAGTGACTGCTACCATTATGCAAACCGTAGGGGAAAAAGAATACGACGGAATGGCAATCGCTATTGTCAATTAAATTTCAGTCAGAACATTTTCTTTAAGGATGAATTTATTATCTTAGTGATTAGTCACAGTTTTAAAGAGACAGATAACAGCATATGAGCAGTTGTGAATTGCTTTCAAAATTTACTATCTTAGTGATTAGTCACAGCCTCAAAATTTAACCCATTGAAATTCAATGGGTTTATTGCTTAATTAGAATTTTAAAATTAGAATAATTCAAGTTGCTGAAAGGTTGGAGGTGGCTCTTCTTTATTTCTGGCAAAGAAGATTTCGATATCCCCAAACTGTTTATCGGTAATACACATAATCGCAACCTTACCTGCTTTTGGAAGCATAAATTTAACCCTTTTGATATGCACTTCCGCATTTTCCCGGCTTGGGCAATGGCGAACGTACATTGAAAACTGGAAAAGAGTAAATCCATCATCAATCAAACCCTTACGAAACCGATTAGCATCTCTCATATTGGCTTTTGTTTCTGTTGGGAGATCATATAATACTAAAACCCACATAATTCTGTACGCGTTAAACCTTTCGGAATTCATATCAGTTCAGGATAAGATATCAGTCTTTTTTCCCCTGTATAACATTTATATAATGATGTAGCTGTTGTTTTTACCGCTACCAACAAAGGTCTTGTTTTATCATCTATCCTCAAATCCTTAGTTGCAATCTGTAAAATATGAGCTTTATATTCCTTCGTCAGCTCTTCCGTTTGGGGATTGTTCTTGAGCCAATCCATCACCAATAGATCAACAAAAGGACGGTATGGTTCCATCAGGTCATCAGCCAAACAATAGGGATTATATTTATTTTTATGAAAAATCCCCAACACAGGCAGTAAACCGGTTTCTACGATTGATCTTGCCACCATACTTCTCAGAACTGAATACCCAAAATTAAAGAACTGGTTGGGTGAATCTCCAAAACGTCCTCTCAAAAAGTCAAGGCTTATGAGATATTTCCAGTAATGCTGAGCTGCTATACCTTCCATATTGGTGATATCACCACTCTTTACATTTTTCTGATACTCTATCATAGGCTCAAAATAGTTTCCTAACCGTATCAGAAGATTTTTCTGGTTTTCAATTTTACATTCTACAGTCTGTTTCCAAAGTTGCTTTTTCAAAGGTTCACTCGCTTCAAGCTGATCTTTAACTCTATCCGAATGCTCCGTATGCCCATAAAGAGGAAGCATTATTCCATGTGGTAAATGCTGTGCATCACAACTGATAACCACTACATTATTCCCCATCATTTTTTGGATCAACTGATGTGAAAGGGTGATCTGGAAATGGTCCAGCATGAGCAGGCCCAGATCTTCAACGGGAACACTGCCTTTCTCTACTTTAGTTTCAGGACATAGGATTTTCATCTGTTCGTCTTTGAGCTTAAGATAAGCGGGACTGCCAATGTAGATAGAGCGGGTGATCATGATTACGATTTAGTTATATTTCCTATACGGTCAATTTTTAACTTTATACAGCAATCTTTAATCATTTTGCCATCAACAGCTCTTTCCATCTTGTTTAAAGTAGAAAATTCAGCTTTATTTACAATGGAAACAGCAATATTTTGTTTTACAAAGAAAATTTGGCTGCCAGAAAAGCTTACCACTTTATAAATATTATGTATAAACTCCTGAGAAGCATACTTAAAATCAATCTTATTCACAGACTCACCTTCCGCGGCAACATATACCAAATCATTAGGACATAAATAAAAATCGTTTTTACTTTTTAATGTAACGGGCGCCAATCCCTGTTTCTGTCTTTCAATCACCTCATTTAAAGGAATCGTTTCGTATGTCCTTTTACCTTTGTCATCTTCATATATGGCAAAAAAGAGATTAGTGCCTTTTGCTGTTTCTACATATTTATGTTTTTTATTTCCGATTTGGCCTAAAGGAAATTTGCTGCCTAATTCAAAAATCCTCACTTTAGTAATAGGCTGATGCAGTTTCCCTTCATTAAATTTCTCGATATTATTATTCATATCTTCAATTCCTTCAGACGAAAAGGCTTCTTCAGAACTATTGCCTTTGTATTCAAGATAATTTTTTAAAATTTTCTGAACTCCTGTATCTGTAATAGAATTTATTGTTTTTAAATCAAAAGAAGTATCAATACTTTTCCTCGTAGCAGTTAGTATTTTTCCTTTAGGAACTTTGATTCCCGGTAAATCTACTTTTCCGGAAACCGTATCTTTATGCAATGGTTTTCTGATTGCCCAATTTAAACCTTGCTGTTCCACTAAGCCTTTTACTTTAACATTATCTTTTTCAATCCATTTTTCATAATGATTTGTGGCTTTATTAATTACACGAAGATTCTGTTTAAAACTTACAATAATTTTCTCAAGATTCTCTTTAGCTTCAACAGTAAAATCATTCCACGGTTTCAAAAATTCTACAGGAACATCTTTTACAATTCTTTCTCCTGTTTGCGAATGCTGATAGGTTTTCTTTTCAAACTTCATCAGCTTTCTTTTTAAATCATACCGTTTCATTTCTGATTTCGCAGACTTATTATTAAGTAGATTAACATGATCTTTCGTTGCACAGGCAATTACCAAAGCATCTAATGCATGATGACGATGATCGATTCTCTTTTTAGAAAACCCCTTTGAAAATTCAACGGGTACTGTTGGCAAAAACTTTTGATACTTTTCATTCCAGACCGTAAAATAGCTAGACTTTGTAAGCTCGTTCATTCGTTCAAAACGAGGAAGAATTAAATCATTCCAGACATCATTCAATCCCCAGTCCTGTTTAAGTTGTGATGTAATTTTTCCATTCCCAGGAATGATATCCTTAGAATTTACGCCCTCATCATTTTCCTTTTTCCTTACAATATTAGAAAGGATACCTGAAATATATTTACTGATATACCGGGTATCATTAAGCTGACGTTCAATCATTTCTTCCGGGATTTCTTCCAGCAGGAGTTTTGATCTTTTAGACCGATTATTAGCATAATTTTTCTTCACAAAGTCTTCATATTCTTCTACTTCAAAGACTTTAGTTTTATCAGAGATTTTATAGCCATGAAACTGTTTAATAAATCCAAGACCAATGTAATTATCTTTTAGCCTGTTAACTAAAGATTCACAAATCACCTTATTGCTAAAACTGTCATCAAAATATCGGCTTTGAGGAATAATATGTTCAATTTCATATTCAGTTGTAAAAAGTTTATTAAGAGGAATAATATCTCCTGTATAAGGTGAACGGTATTTTTGTTCCAGCCAAAGTTTATATTTTTTCAGATCGGATGGAGAAGGCTGAGCTGTTTTACTGATCTTAAGAATATCATCATCTACAGAAATCTCAGAATTCAGGGCTCCATCTTCATATATCTTCAGAATCTCCTGCTGCATGGGGGAATAAGGCCTTACATTCTGCACTTCACTATCATTCATCATTTCTGCCAGTAAAGCTTTAATACGAAGGTTGGTATTTTCGTTTTCTGATATTTTTTGAGTCATTTTATTTCGCTCCTTTGCAGGAAGTTTCATTTCCCTGCCAAGTTCAATATGAATTTCATCAAAAAAATCTGCTGCTCCATTCCCATATTTTATCCAGATATCTTTCACGACCCGGACAGTCTCCATGATCACCTGTTCTACAATCGGATTACGAAGAGAATGCTGTTTGAATTCTTTCAAATACTCTTCAATATCATCCACAGAATTCCATTTTCCTGCGACTGAAGCTTCAGAATGCCTTCCATATACTACATATTGAGCTAACCATAAAGGCAAGCCCTGAAAATCACTTTCTTTCTGAAGAGAAAGAGTCTTTTCTCTTATATTATCTTTAATATTTTCATCATATTCCCCGATAATTATTTTCTGAATCCTGTTTTTTATTTTTTCATCAACAGCTTCCCAGTTCCAGTGCTTCCCTATTCTCATCAATGGTAATAGTTTCTTAATGGCTTTCTCAGAAAAGGAGCCATATTCACTATCAAACGGAGGAAATTTTCTGAAAGCTTCAAAGAACGAATCATTATCGAGCTCATTTTTCTTTGCAAAGGATTTCAAGGCTTTTTCATATTCTGTTTTATCATTCACAGAATAGATTATATGCCAGATTTGTTGCTCCATTTCTCTTGTAAAGATATTATCCGGGCTATCCCCTACTTTCTTAAGTCTTTCCGAAATCATTGTTCCGGTCTCATTGCAGGGATATTTTTTATCTTCCACATAGTTCCAGCGATGTGTTTTTTCACTTAATTTAAAATGTCTTAAACATGCTTTCTGGTCAACTTCTTTTCTGATATTTAGAAATACAAAAAGATCTTCATAGTCTTCTGCTGTTTTTAAACACTCCGAAGTTATATTCACATCATCATCTCTTCTGTATATTTTCAGATTAGACATCCATTGCCAGATGCGAAATTCCTGATAATATGGATTTGATTTAGGGATAACTTTCAGGAATTGAATTCCTTCCGCTCCGTTTTTATCTCTGTATTTTCTACATTCCAAAGTACAGTTAGAAACAGAAGATTTCTGACTTTTTAAAGGTCTTTGATAAAAAATGATATCCTCTAAGAAAAGATGTATAAAACTCTTTTTAGCCAGACTTAACTGGTGGGTGTCATTATTTCTGTATAATTCTCTCACACAATCACTGTATAAGTCTTCATTTTGCAGTTCAAGATGAAAGTCTTTCTGTTTTTCAAGAATCTTTCTCAGCTCTTCTTTATAAAACTTTCGTTCAATTGTTCGGACAAGTTTTCCCTTTATTTTTTGTTTAGGATTCTGAAGAATGGCATCATAAATATAAGATCCTACCGTTTTGTGGGCTGTTTCAATCTCCTGTTCTGTTTTCGCCTTAATGGCAATCCAGTCCTTTTCAGAATCAACGGCTTTAAAAGTCCGCCTTACTTCACCATTTTTTAATAGGGATTCGGTGATAATAAATTCTTTCGAACGCCCGAGCCAATCTTCCGGCTTTGTTGTTTGTTTTTCATATTTCCATCCGTTGGTAAAATATATATCAAAAAGGATATTTCCTTTCACTTTTTCCCCGGAATCAATCACTTTATCAACATTTAACGTCACAAATGTTTTATCTTTTTCTTCGTCAAAATCTTCTCCTCTGAGCTGATAGTAGCCTCTTTTCTGATTAAAATTCAAAAGAATCCATGCCAGCTCTTCTTTCTCTATTTTTTGAGAGACTGCTTTTTTTCTTAAATAATAAATAGTCCAGTCATAAGGAACTTTTTTGTTTCCTGATAAAAGCTCAGGTTGAGATATTTTAAAGTCCGAAAGCATTTCTTCAAAAGAATTCTTGAAAATAAAGCCTTCATTGTTATAGGGCAGCTTAGGTTCTGTTTCTGCTTTAAATTTCCCAAATCTTTTATCGAAATCTATTTGAGCAGCATAATAATACGGCAGAAAACCTAAAATATTCAAAACCCGGTGCAGTCTTTCTCTTCTTAGTAAAAACCGTTCACGCAGCCTTCTTATTCCTCTATAACCAGTTCTGGCAGCTGTTTGCGAAACAGAATTTCCCTTTCCAAAATCTCCTAAAACATCCTGTGACATAGGCAATACTCGGGTTCCCATTCCCAGAATACTTCCCTGCCTCTCTTCAGCATTTTGTTTAATTAAAGCCCAGCCAATTGAATTGGTTCCTAAATCTAACCCAAGTATATTCTTAATCATCATTTTATATTTTGAAACTACATAAAAATAGAAATAAAAAAAATATTCAGATTATGGTTTCCCATACATGATAAAAAGATTTTTTCATTTATATTTGTTTATAATTTTGAAAGCAATTCACAATAAGGATTATTCCGTTGTGAAAACATTTAAGGCGGGGCAACTCGCCTTTTTCCATTCCAAAACCTTATTTTAGCTTTTCGAAAACAGAACAATGACGATTGTAACTTATATACAGCAACAGCTCAATATCTCGGAGAAGAGCATTAACAATACCCTTCAATTATTAGCAGAAGACTGCACTGTTCCATTTATTTCCCGCTACAGAAAGGATAAAACAGGAAACCTGGATGAAGTTCAGATTGAAGAAATTTCCAAGATCAGTAAACATTTTGAGGAACTTGTGAAACGAAAGGAAAGTATTTTAAAATCCATTGAAGAACAAAATGCGCTGACTCCTGAGCTTAAACAAAGAATTGAGGAAAGTTTTGATATCCTGGAACTGGAAGATCTTTATCTGCCCTTTAAAAAGCGCAGAAAGACAAAAGCAGATGCTGCTAAAGAAAAAGGTCTGGAACCTTTGGCCAAGATTATCATGAGTCAGAAAAACAATAATTTACAGTTTCTGGTTTCTAAATATCTGAACAATGAGGTTCCTACCGAAGAAGATGCACTTCAGGGAGCCAGAGATATTATGGCAGAATGGATCAATGAAAATATGTACGTCCGCAAAAATCTTCGCCGTCTTTTCCAGCGTAAAGCCATGATTACTTCCAAAGTCGTTAAAGCTAAAAAGGATGAAGAAGACGCCCAGAAGTTTTCGCAGTATTTTGAATGGGAAGAAAGCCTCGGCAGAACACCTTCTCACAGACTTTTGGCCATGCTCAGAGCTGAATCTGAAGGTTTTGTAAAAGTGAATATTGGCATTGATAAAGAAGAAGCCATTGACTTTATAGAAAAAGCCATCATTAAATCTAACAATGAAAGTTCTGAACAGATTGCCATCGCCATTAAAGACAGCTACAAACGGCTTTTAGAACCTGCTATTTCCAACGAAACCTTGCAGGAAGCTAAAGAAAAAGCCGACAAAAAAGCCATTGAAATATTCTCCGAAAACCTAAGTCAGCTGCTTCTGGCACCTCCTTTAGGGGAAAAAAGAATCCTTGCCATTGACCCGGGATACAAAAGCGGATGCAAAGTGGTATGTCTGGATGAAAAAGGAGATCTTCTCCATAATGAGACCCTCTACCCTCACGCCCCGCAAAATGAAAGCGGAATGGCCATGAAAAAAATCCGTTCTATGGTGAATGCCTATAATATTGAAGCCATATCCATCGGAAACGGAACCGCCAGCCGGGAAACTGAATTTTTCATCAAAAAAATCGCTTTTGATAAGCCATTGCAGGTTTTTGTGGTGTCTGAAGCCGGAGCTTCCGTATATTCTGCCAGTAAAATTGCCAGGGATGAATTCCCGTCTTATGATGTGACCGTACGAGGTGCCGTTTCCATTGGAAGAAGACTTTCTGATCCGCTGGCAGAACTGGTTAAAATTGATGCCAAGTCTATCGGTGTGGGCCAGTATCAGCATGATGTAGATCAGACCCAATTGAAAAACGAACTGGATTCAACGGTGATGCGATGTGTTAACTCCGTAGGGATCAACTTAAATACGGCAAGTAAATCATTATTGAGTTACGTTTCCGGAATTGGGGAGAAAATGGCAGAAAACATAGTGAATTACCGCACGGAAAACGGTGCTTTTGAAGACCGGAAACAGTTAAAAAAAGTTCCGAGACTGGGAGAAAAAGCTTTTCAGCAGGCAGCCGCTTTCGTAAGAATTGCTCATGCAAAAAATCCTCTGGATAATTCGGCTGTTCATCCTGAAGCTTATGGAATTGTAGAGAAAATGGCTAAAGATTTGGGCATTAAAACCCATGAACTGATTGCCAGCAAGGAGAAGATAGCTTTAGTAAAACCTGAAAATTATACTACAGAAGAAATCGGGATTTTGGGAATTAAGGATATTTTGAAAGAGCTGGAAAAACCCGGATTAGATCCCAGAAAAGCAGCCAAAGTATTCGAGTTCGATCCTAATGTAAAAAGCATCAGAGATTTAAAACCCGGAATGATTCTTCCCGGAATTGTCAATAATATTACGGCTTTCGGATGTTTTGTAGACATGGGAATTAAGGAAAGCGGTCTTGTTCATATTTCTCAGCTTAAAGATGGGTTTGTATCTGACGTGAATGAAGTGGTAAAACTTCACCAGCATGTCCGCGTGAAAGTGACAGAAGTAGATGAAGCAAGAAAAAGAATTCAGCTGAGCATGATTTTATAAGGATCTGAAATCTGTTCAATATTACAAACAAAATAACAATCCATTTTGAGCTATAAAAATTTAATTTTCGATTTAGACGGAACGCTTTGGGATTCAAGACTTACGATTATCAAAATCTGGAATAATGTTTTAAATCAATATCAGTTACTCCAAAAGGATCTGAAACCTGAAGACATGGATCAGTACATGGGACTTTTAGCTGATGACATTTTAAGAGCGATTGTTCCCGGCATTTCGGATCAACAGGTAAATGAAGTTCTTTCCGAAATCGTGAACAGTGAAAATAAAGTGTTGCATGTTGAAGGCGGAATCCTTTATAACGGAGTTGAAGAAACATTAAAGAATTTAGCAAAAACCCACAGACTTTTTATTGTCAGCAACTGCCAGGACGGATATATTGAATCTTTTTTAGACTATTATCAATTCAATGATCTTTTTACAGATATTGAATCTCACGGCCGGACTAAAAAACCTAAGTCAGAGAACATTCAACTGATTATGGAAAGGAATCAATTAAGCATTGAAAACTCCGTTTACATCGGTGATACCCAAACAGATTATAATGCTGCAAAAGTAAATAACCTGTCCTTTATTTTCTGTGAATTTGGCTTCGGAAATTTGAGCATAAGTGATTATCAACCTTCTATTTCTACGTTTTCAGATCTGGAATCCTATGTTTAGTTTAAGAAAATTATCATCATAACCATAATAAGGCTGCCCAAAAGGACAGCCTTATCACTTTTAATCATTTAAAATAATCTTTATCTATAATAGCCTAGACTTAATGATGATCCTGTTAACCTATCCCCTTTAGATAGTTTACAAGGTCAGTTTCGGGGTTTAGAGCAAATTTCTGCTTTAATCTGTATTTGGTCATCCGTACACTTTTGGGTTCTACGTTGAGAAGGCTGGCAATTTGTTTTGTGTCCATTCCCAGGTATAAATAAGCACAGTATTTCTGATCCAGTAAAGTCAGTTTCTGGGTGGCTTTTTCGTTCAGACTTCTGAAAAAATCAGGGTGTATCTCCTGTATCTGGTATTTAGTTTTTTCAAATTCGTTATTGGCACGCGTTTCTTCCCGTAATATCTGCTGTATATTGATCGGTTCTTCTGTGGCCAGTTTTTCCTTTAACTGCAACAGAACATTGTCTTTATGCTGTAAATGCAACTGATTGGCAAGCACTTCATCATTCAGCTTCTGCTGCTTCAGAATCAGGAGTTCCTGTTCTGCTTTCAGCCTTGCCTGTGCTTCTTGTTCAAGCTGTATCTGCATTTCGGCTTCATGTTTTTCCGTATTCAACTTTTTCTCTTTTTCTATGGACAACCTTAGCTTGAAGTGATAAGAACGGAACATAAAGAATGACCCGATAGCTCCTATAATCCCGAGGATAATATACAGCAGCTTTTGTTTTTGTAATGATTTTACTTCCTGCTCACTTTTCTCGGCCTGGTATTGTGCATCCAGTCTTTTTACATTGGATGCTTCGTCCTGGTTGAATTGGTCAATAGTATATTTTGTTACTTTTTTCTGATATTCAATAGCTTTTACCAGGTTCCCTTTCTTTTCATATAATTCTGCCAAATCACTTACGATTTGTATCATTATGTAATAGTAAACCGGTGATTGGGTTAGTAATCCCGCTTCTGCCTGCAGTAAATATTTTTCCGCTTTGTCCAGATCATTATCTCTTGTTGCCAAATTAGCCAGCATCCCAAGACTCCCAGCCTTTATAGATTGTGGTTTTGCAATGTATTGGGAGGCATTAAGTGCTTCACTTATATTATATTGTATTTGTTTCCGCAAATCCGGCGTTAAATCAGAGGAATATTTCAGAATATAACTGGCAATATTATTCCGGGCAATAGCATAGGTATTACCTGATACCTGCCCAGGAAACTCTTTATACAGCATGGCTGCTTTTTCAGAATTATCCATAATGGCTTTCAGATCTTCCTTTTTGTTGCTTTTTTCATATTGATAAGTATAAGCGGTTGCCAATGCAGTGTAAGCATTACTTAACTGGTTTTTATTTCCCGACTTTTCTGCTTGTTCTATGCATTTACGAGCGTATTTAAAGCTGTTTTTCAGATCGCTCCAGGTAGTATAGGTGCCGTATAACAGGTAATAGAGTTTAAATTCAAGCATTGGGTCACCTTCCGTTTTTTCCAATAATGATATACTTTTAAGGAGATAGGTAGTTGATTTTTTATATTCATAAAGGGAGAACATATAATAAGCCGGCAAAAAATCAGCGTAAGCCTGTGCTATTTTATTATTGTTTTTGGATGAACTGGCTGTGGCAGAATCTATATATGGACGCACCTTATCATACTCTTCAAGGTTACAAAGGATAATACCCTGATAAGTATAAGCCTTTGTTATAGCCAAATGATCATTAACAGACCGTGCAAATTGCAGAAATTCTTTGTTGTAGCCCGAGGCTTTATCGTACAACTGTTCACTTCTGTATATTTCAATAAGAAGTTCGTAAAGTTTCAATTTTTCAGCAATGGATAATTTCTCTGTTTTTAGTTTATTGATCAGGCTGTCCGTATAGGTATTTTGGGCATACAGCATACTGCCAATCAGCAGAAGAACGAAACATAAATTTTTTATCATAAAACAAATGTATAAATTCTGTAATCGGTTTAATCGGAATTGTCCATTTTTTTGACTTGACAAAAACACTTTAAAACATTGAAAACCAAATGAAAACAGAAAAACTGTAGTCACTTTGTAGTCGGGGTATATTTGACTGTAGTCGATTTGACGTCATCATAATTTTGCATAACGCGTGTCAGGAAAATAATTTCGCTATGATAAAAGTTGATGTTATAAAAATTAAAAAAAAACAATAATAAACAGTATGAAAGACTACCGATTTTACAAAGAAACAAGTCCGAATGTTTACCAACGTAAAAGTCTCAACAACCAATACATTATTATGGCATTGCTACTCTTTGCTGTTGGTTTGTGGTTTTTCATTAAAAGAGGACCTCAAGCAGAAGCCTACATTTTTGCAGGCATTGTGTTGTTGTTTGGCTGTGGTTTTCTCTCCCGGATGTTCAGCAGCGTAGTTATTGATATGAACAGACAGACTGTTGTTCAAAAAGCAGGTCTTTTATCAGCTACACAGCAAATTACCTTTTCAGATATTCAAAGCTTTAGCATTAATAACCGTATTTATGTGCTCATACTCATTTCATCAGCTTTTGCCGTGGTTATGGACGGAAATAAGCAAAAATCTGTTTTGCTGGGGCAAAGCCTTATGAATTCAAAAAACACGGAAGTGCTCTTGTTGGAGACCGAAAAAATACTGGGCATACGATGAAAGAACAGATGATGTATTGGCAAGGAGGTAATCTGGTGCTGACTCCTAATAAATGTTATGCACCCAGAGCCGTACGGGTAATCATTGCAGGATTATGCTTCTGGATTTTGTCCGTTTTTCTTGCCGTTCGTTTTGGAGACTTCTGGCAACTGCCACTGGCGATCGGCTCCTGTTTGTCTGTAATGGCACTTTTATATAAAATTTTCAGTGCAGATATCCGGATTATGATACCAGCTGGTGAGGGTAAAATAACCATGAGTTTCGGAGGGTATTTCAAACGGAATTTCATTTCAAAAAATGAAACAGAGATTGTACAGAATTCCCTGAATGGAAAGCCCTATTTTGCCATTGCAGACAAAAGCAGTCCTTATGGAAAATCTTATCAGATAAGTCCGTTTCTTACTCATAAAAAGAGGTGCCGGATATTTGAAGAAGAAGTATTACCGGTTATACAAAAACAGATAAATACAAAAAATTAATGATGTCCTATAAATATCTTATTCCGGACGGAAAAGCTTATAAAATAACAACATTTGTTTCCTTAGCTCATATCATTCTGGTTGCATGGCTGTTTATAGGTATCGCTACTGTAGTGTATAGCGCGTATTTCAAAACCGGTCTCTCACTTATTGCTTTTACAGTGTTAATCATAGTCTTGATGTTGTTGAGATCATCCAAAACAAGGCTTTTCCCTGAAGAAAAGATGATAAAAATAGATACAGGAGTCCGGGGAAAAGAACCGATACAATACCCCTTCTCCGATTTTTCAGGATTTGAGCTGGAAACTGTTTATTATCTGCGTCTGCCCATCAATACAGAGCTTTTTGTAAGGTTCGGTACAGGTGAAACCAGTAAGCGCCATGTGCTGGCACAATCCTTTGGTAAAAGGAAAATACAGCAACTGTACAATGAATTAGAAGAAATACTGAATACATAAATTTTAGGATTATGAAAAAGACAATTTTAACACTAACACTTCTAGGAGGTTTTGCCATTTGTTTCGGACAAAGTATTATTGGAAAATATGCAGAATCAGCTATCATAGCTCCGGATAAGGTTAGAAATATGATGCAGAACGATGTAGTAATTACCCAAGATAAAAGCTCTTCCAAAAAAATATGGATCAGCAATCTTATTGGGAAAACTACTTTTTATGCGGTAAGAAACGCGGCCAACGAAGATAAAGAAGTGTATAATATTCCGCCACAAAATATGGCAGGCTATGCTGTGAATATAGGATGCATTGTTTTTGACAAAGAAGAGCAGCAGATATCTATTGCTCTGAATAACAAAAGTAATTGTCTCGGAATGTCACCATTAGATTACGGCAATGTTTCTGTAGGAAAAGGAGGTATTAAAGCCGGAGGCGTGAAAGTAGGTGCCAATGGAGAGATATCGGCTGGCGGTACCAAAACAGGGAAAAAAGGAGTAAGTGTGAATGCCAAACAAGCACTTTCCGGGGTGCAGTATGTAGGTTCAAAAAAATAATATATATGAAAAAAACACTGGGTATTATCCTTATTCTGATCGGTTTCATTTTGGTGGTAATTCTCAAAATGGGACCTGCAAAGGAAACCAACTTCTTGTTTCTCTATGGCGATTGGCCATTGATTGGCGTTGCATTAATTTGCCTTGTTCCCGGTCTAATTCTTTATAATAAGAACCGGTAAAAATGAAAAGACTAAATTAATTTACGAAAAATTCATCGCAAAAATAATAAGGCTGCCGAAATTGACGGCCTTATTATTCTTATAGATTTTTTAGAATTGCTCTACAGGAGGAAAGCTTGATAAATTTATATAATTATTACGGAACACTCTAAGTTTTTTAATGACATTTAAAAACCTGTATTCGCTGCGAAAAACATTCAGCACTGTATTTCCTACCATTTCATAGGTCTCCTGAAAAGTCTGCTGCTGAGGATTAGGGCCTGCCGGTTCTACGAACTCTACAAAAACACCGTATCTCATAGCAGTTCCGTTGCCGATCATTTTATTATACCTCAATGAAATTTCTTTATTTTTTGTTCCGCGAAGGGTAATTCCTGTTAACAGATCTTCCAAACCTGAATCTTTCATTCCCGGATTTTCAATGGTATTAAAGTTGGCAGACAGTAAATAATTATTGGCTTCAATCATAATTCCATTTTCCTTTGTCATTTTAATATTATTGTTGGCAATTTCAACTCCTTTTGTATCAGAAATATAAATTCCTGCATAGCGGATATCATTGATTACATTATTAGAGACCACTCCCAGATCTACAAATCTTACATTAATCCCATGCTGGCCTGCATTTCTGACTACATTTCCTGAAACTACCACATTTTTTGCATAAAGCTGCGGAACCTCTGGCGCTGTTGTATTATTGATCAAAATACCATCGCCTCCCTCGCCTGTATTTTCAACAATATTATTAGAAATTACTATATTATTGCTGACATAACCTGCCTTATCAGAGTTTTGAAGCTTGATCCCAACTTTCACGGTATTTCTCACTCTGTTTCCTATCACGGTAAGATTTGAAATACCGGAATCAAGATACATCCCGTGTTCCAGAATGGTATTTTCAACATCATTATCTGAAATACTGACAAAATTGGAGTTTTCAGCAATGTAAATACCCTGTGACGAATTTTCAAAGTGATTTTTAAAAATGGTCAGATTTTCTCCGGCTACTACAATACCCATATTATCCTTTTTGTAACTGGAACCTGCTGTTGCCCAACCATCAGGAAATTCATTGGTAACCCTGTTGAATCTGAAAATAAAATGTTTAACTCCACCCCATCCTGATACTGCAGAATAAGTGAAATTTTTAAACCTATTCTTTTCGATAATAAGATTCTTAGCATTGTGAGCCATAATCCCTACATTTTTGGAACTGGAACTGGCTACATATTCACCTTTCTTTCCTTCTAAACTAAAACCTTTAATCGAGATATTTTCTTTATTTTCGCAATTAAAAATTTCCTTGCTTTCTGCTGTCTGCTTTATCTTACAGTTATTCGACAGGATCTTTTGATTACTTTGCAGATAAAGTGTTCCATCAATCTCAATAGACATTTCATCAAAAAAGATATCATATCCCGGAGCCAGAGCCTTGTTAATACGTTCTGTAACGGTTGTAACTGAGATACCCGGTTCCTTGATATTCCACCACAATGCATTCACGTAGCCTGACCATTGTCTTTCATAAAAATCATTATCCTTTTTCCGATAGATCACTCCATCTTCAACAGCAGTTCCTACCTTTTTGTAAGTGACAGCCTGGTGCGTATAATTATCTGCCAGTTCTACAATGTCTTCATTAGGATAGCTATTACCCGATGTGAAAAAAGCATTTGCGTAAATCATAAAATTTTGTTTTTTGGTTTATATTAATTGGTAAAAATTCCTGCAGTCATTTTACTGACACAAATGTAGATACGCGATACGACAGAACCTGACGTGTTTTATTGAACTATTATTTTTATTTTTGAATGATCGGAAAAATAAAAGATATCCATGAAAATATCTGAGCTTAAAGACAGAAGAATTATTCGCTGACCCACCCGGCAGTTTGATAAATTGGGATACAGGATTTATAATTCTTTTGAGTATGATTTCCCTTATGATGCTACTTATAAAGGCAATGAGAGAGAAAGGCTTTTCGCTAAACTTATTGATATGCTTCCCTTCTTTCTTATTTCTTTATTTCTTTTTGAAAAAATAGCCATCGTTGGCTTTCTCTACTCTATTCTGTGTGTTATTATTTCAGGAACTATATGCGAAATGTATTGGGGAAGCACTTTAGGAAAGAGTATGTTTAAAATAAAAGTAATTGATGATTTTGGAAATAATCCAAGACTCTTACTATCTTTAAAAAGAAACTTATTATGCCTTGCGAATCTCAGACCGATCTTTACGGACTATATTCCTCCGCCCAACCATACTTGGGAAAATGAATCTACTCAGATGAATTTCAGTATGAACCTGAACAACAAAATCTGTAAAACCTACATCGTCAAAAAAAGTAAAATCCCGGAAATAAAAAACCTTCTCTATCCACAAAAAACAAAGGCTGCACAATAATCTGTACAGCCCCTGTTTTTTCCTAATATAATCTAATGTCTGAAATCTAAAATCTTGACTCTTGACTCTTGATTCTTGATTCTTGATTCTTGATTCTTGATTCTTGACTCTTAATTCTTAATTCTTAATTCTTAACTCTTACTTATACTCCTTAGAACTCCTCCTCGGCTCCTTCGCTTCCGGCCATTTTACCGTTTCACCTTTATCATCCTGAGGCATTATTCTTCTTTCTCTGCTTGTAAATTCAGGATCTTCTGAAGCCATGTAAGCTAAAGCAGCTGTTAATACCACGTTGTTTTTCACCTCATCGAAAACAATCTTGTCATAGGTATCTTTTGTTGTATGCCAGGTATATCCGAAATATCCCCAGTTCAGTGAGCTTAGAGAGAAGCCCGGAACTCCTGCTGCCACGAATGAAGCATGATCCGAACCTCCGCCGCCCGGCATTCCGGGAAAATCTGTTTTAATCTGATCTCTTACCGTTTTTGGAACTCCGTTCAGCCATTTTCCGATATAGCTGTAAGAATCTACGAATCCCTGACCGCTGATATTAACGACACGTCCGGTTCCGTTATCCTGATTAAATACAGCCTGTACTCCTTTCATGATCTGCGGATTATCTGCTACGAAACCTCTTGATCCGTTAAGTCCCTGCTCTTCACTTCCCCAAAGACCTAATACAATTGTTCTTTTATTGTTGGGATAATATTTCTTTAAAATCCTCATGGTCTCCAGCATGGTAAGCGTTCCGGTTCCGTTGTCTGTTGCGCCCTGTGCTCCGTCCCATGAATCCAGGTGAGCAGAAAGGATGACATATTCTTCCGGTTTTTCTTTTCCTTTGATCATTCCGATTGTATTAAAACTTTTCGCATCAGGAAGGATCTTAGACTGCGCTTCCACCTTGATTTTAGGTTTAGCGCCATTTTCTGCCATTCTGTAAAGCATTCCGTAATCTTCTACATCAATGTCTATCATTGGAATCTTTGAGGTTTTAGCCCCGAAAATTCTGTTGGCTCCCATGATTCCTGTCCAGTTGGAAATAGCAATTCCTGCTGCTCCGGCTTTTTCAAGAGCTTCCGGAAGGGTATTATTGTCGTAGCCTATATTTTTCACATAGTCACGGAAATCTTTTGCTGCTTTTTCCTTTTCTGCTTTCAATTTTTCGTAAAGCTCAGGAGTGGCAAATTCTTTGATCTGCTCATCGGAGCGGCCGATCTTTTGGTATTGTGCGATAAGTACTATTTTCCCTTTTGCGTAAGGAAGCCATGCATCAAACTCGGCTTTGGAAGAAACTTTCGGAAGAATCACCACCTCTGCTTCCACGGCTTTTTTGGTAGCCGGGCTCCATGCAAGCTGCGTTGCGGCAAGAGATTTCACACGCGGATATACCATATCTACATGGGTAATCCCACGCTGCCATCCTTTCCATGTTCCGAACTGCTGAAGGTTGGCATCTATTCCCCATGAACGGAGCTTTTCTGCAGACCATTCATTGGCGGCCAACATTTCAGGTGTTCCAACAAGACGTGGTCCAATGCCGTCCAGAAGCTCATAGGCCATATTTTCCAGCTGGGAACTGTTGTTGATTTCATCTACAAAGCTTTTTACAATAGGATTCAGTTTTTCATTAGGATCTACCTTCACCTGAGCCCATGAGAACTGGGCAGCCAGCACAACCGCAGGCACAGCAAAAAATCTATTTATCTTCATAATATTTATTGAAAGCTTAAAGATAGTAGAATTTATGGGAAGGACAAAGGGATTATGGGATGAAAAAGCTAAAAGAATCAGGGAATAAAATGTCAATTTCTCATTTTGACTTTTCGCCCCAAAACCTTACTTTTCATTGACAAAAGCCTGTTCCTCTGCAGAAAGCAGAACGGCATCTTCTTTCTGTTCTTTCACAGGTACATTTTCCCAGATATTTTTACTGAAATCTACTTTCTGAGTCAATCCTTCCTTATCGGATTTCTCAAAAGTATTATAAATAATTTCCCTGCTGAATTTTCTTTCGTGCTTCTTCCCAAGATAGAATGCGGAGTATTTATCCCCTTCAAACCGGGTCATAGCAGGAAGATAACTGCCGTCTTTTTTGTAAAAATCGAAAATAAGGGAAGCATCTCCAAGCTGATAATCGTATTCTACTCCTTCTGCCGTTTTTCTTCTTACAGGAGGATAACCGGTTTGTATATAATGTACTTCAAAGTAGGTAATGACTTTATCTGTTGTATTGTATTTAAGCTCCCCTTTCAGTTCAATCCCAACTGAGGAATTGATCTTAAAAGTGATCAGCTGCTCATCTCCCTCCTCGAAAACCATCTTTCCCGAATATTTAGAACCAATATTTCTTATATGCCCCAAAGTCCGGTTCAGTTCAAAATTGAAGAAATAATTTCCCATATACTCATGCGAAAACTCTTTGCTTCCTGTGGTAAATATAGTGTCGGCTTTTATATTTTTCAGATATTTTACATTATTCAGCTGCATCTGCAGGATTTCATCATAATTTTTCCGGATGCCTTCTTTATAGTTGTAATGATTGCTCTTGCTCCATAATTTGGTTTCTGCAATCACCAGGAAATAGAGTTTATCATTATCAAGCCTCTTCTCTTTATACACTACATCATAAAGAGAAGGTTCGTTGTAATATCTTTTGTGATAGTTTTTACTTACGTCTCCAAAAAGTTTTCTTATATCTACACTTGCTATTTTCACTTCTCCTACATTTTTATAGGCAGGAGCCAACCTGATCTGAGAATTAAAGACCGCTACTTTCTTTTTCTGATAACCGGAAGCCGAAACTTCAAAATCGGAAGCTTCATTACTGACGGGTGCAAAGCCATCTTCATTGGTATAAACAATCTGATCGCGAAGAATAACTCTCGCGTGCGATATAGGTTTTCCGTTTTCGGAATCGACTACTTTTAATTTCTGGGCTGTGAAAAACCCGGAAAGAAGGATCATAAAAAGGTAAAAATGTTTCATAGTATCCGTATAATTAGCTAAAAAAAGCAATGGTTCAAATTATGAGTTCCGAAATAATTGTTGCTTCTCGCAGATTTATAGAAAGAACTTCTAATATTGCAATCGTTTTCATAGTCTGATTAGATCATCTCAATATTTGCATTTCTAAATTATAAATGGCTATGAGGTTTTATGTTCCCGGTATATTGAATTCCTGTAATTAATCCCCCAATTAGCGATTTCATCTATTATAGGTTCCACTGTTCTTCCATATTCTGTGATTTCGTATTCCACTGTCACTGGTTTTGTATTTAAAATAGTACGGGTTACCAGATGATTAATTTCCATGTCCTGAAGCTCTTTAGAAAGCATTTTGGCCCCTATTCCATCAATTTCCCTTAAAAGGTCCATAAAACGCAACTTGCCTCCCATAATCAAAGTTCCAAGGATATGAAATTTCCATTTCCCGGATAAGATTCCCATGGTATCTTTAATAGCTAATATTCTGGTTTTACAGTTTAAATTATTATTTACAATGGCTTTTTTTTTCATGCTATTGATTTAAGAAATATTTCATAAAGATATAAAAAAAGTAAGATAGTTTCCTAAAGGAAATCAGTTTATAAAAGGAAATCCATAGTGATTTGAAAGTTAGTATACTTTAGATTTGCATTATACTTTTAATTAAAATTTAAAATACAATGAAAAACAAACTGGAAATAGTATTAAAAAAGCCGGCTATAATTGGGATATTTGTGCTTGGTTTAATTCCATCCGCTATTAAAGCACAGGTAAAATCCCAGCCACTGGAAGTGGTAGGAAAGATGTTTGAAGCCTTTGGAAAAGGGGATATGGAAAGCCTTAAAAAAACAGTTTCAGAAAAAACAGTCTGGATTTATGAAGGTCCTCGCGCAATTCCTTACACAGGATCTTATGAAGGCAAAAAAGGTGTGGTTCAATTTATCACCAACATTTCTTCCAATGTAGAAATCCTGGATTTTAAAGTGCTTAAAATGCTGGCAGAAAATAATACCGTAGTGGCTTTGGGATACGAAAAACAGAAGATTAAAGTCAACGGAAATATTCTTGAACAGAAATGGGTTCAGGTATACACTGTTGAAAACGGTTTGATCACCAGAATGGAAGAATATGCCAACACGGCCGCAGCTGAAAGACTTTTTAAAAAAAATAGAAATGGAAAACACAATAGATCACACTTCGATAAAAAATCCTGAAAAAAACAATCCGCTTTTGTGCAATATTGAGAATGGAATGTGTGAAATACTGCCATTTGAGGAGAAAGGGTTAGTAATAAAAAACATTCATGCTCAGTCAAAAGAAGTCCCTGTAAAGATGATCTACTTTACAGATCCTATTTGTTCTTCCTGTTGGGGAATAGAGCCCCAGTTAAGAAAATTAAAACTGGAGTATGGAAAGTATATTACAATAGAATACCGGATGGGAGGACTTCTGCCTAACTGGAGTTATAATTCAGGAGGTATCAGTAAACCTTCTGATGTAGCCCACCATTGGGATGAAGTAAGTATATATTATGATATGCCGATAGATGGAGACGTCTGGCTTCAAGACCCTTTGCAATCTTCTTTTCCTCCTTCTGTAGCGTTTAAGGGAGCGCAAATACAGGATAATGAAAAGGCTGTTGTTTTTCTAAGAGAGCTTAGAGAGCTGGTTTTTCTTGAAAAAAAGAATATTACCCGCTGGGAACACATAACAGAAGCAGCTCAAAAGGCAGGTTTGGATGTGAAAAAATTGAAAACAGATTTTGAAAATTCTGCAAAATTAATGTTTGAGCAGGATTTAGAACAGGCAAAAGGTTATGGAGTAAGAGCCTTCCCTACCATTTTCTTTGAGAATAATAATGGTGACAGAGAGATTATTTCCGGATCCAAGCCTTACTCTTTTTACGAGACAGCTCTATTGAAATTGTATCCTGACGCAGATAAATATGAGTATTCAAAAGATTGGAAATCATTATTTTCAATATATAACAGTCTTACTGCAAGGGAATTTTCGGAATTATCCGGCATTCAAAGAGATAAGAGCGAGGAATTTCTTAATCAATTAACAGACAGTCAAAAACTTATAAAAACCCAAACCAAGAATGGATCAATCTGGAGACTGAAGTTATAATGAATTCCGAGCAAAAAAGTCTAACACACAGAAACATTTTCTAATGATATAAAATGATAGGTAGTATCTCATTAACTGTATTAGTGAGATATTTTCTTAATCAATTTTACCTAAGAATAAAAAACTCTGGCGCAAACCGATTCACCCTATTTCTTGTGGAAACTCTAAATCAAGGCATAAAAAAAGCCGGCTCAGTGAGCCGGCTTGAGAACAAATTATTTTTTAGCTTCTTCTACAGAAACTTTTCTGAATTCTTTGAACAGTTTGCTAAGTTCCAAAGCTGATTTACGAGCTCTTGTACCTGCAGCTTTGTTTCCTTTTTCTGCTTGTTGGTTAGCCTCAGTTGCAAACGCTTCGAATTCAGCGTTGATTTTTTCAATTAGTTCTTTCATTATTTTTAAAATTTAGGCTGCAAATATAGGTTTTATGGTAATTCCAGCCTAGCTCAGATTAAAAAAGTTTGGGTTAAAATGCTATTTTTTTCTGCTTTTAATCCATCAGACTGTTATTTTTTGCATTTACATTAAAAATTCATCCATTTTATTAGCCATATCAAGCCTTTTGGAAGATTATTCCGAAATTATTTCATCGCCCTGTCACTACATTTATTTTTATTCCAAAATTCTATGTTTAGATTATACAATTTTCCAATTTTAAAACGTATAATTTTCAGTTGCAAAACATGATTTTTTAATAATACCCTAAAATATCCTCTTACAAAACTGTCTGCTTCCTGAAATTAATAACTCCCAGACCATAAAACAGCAAACCGAACAGCAATAGCGGTCCCAGCATTACCAACCACCTGATTGTACTCCGTTTATTGTAATATTCCAGCTGAAACTGTTTCCAGTTGGTATTTCCCGTAGGCTCATTCGCAAAGATTTTAGGATAAAAAAGAAGCCTTTTCTTCTCATGAAACTGTTCTGTCTCCTGTATAAACCTCAACTGATCGGCTAATCCGGACCCTGTAAGATCACTTAACTGAAACTGCACATGAAGTCCGGGAACAAAATAAGAAAGCGTACGGCTCATTTCTTCTCTCTTCCAAAGCTTTTCGTTCAGCTGATCAGCCTGGTCTTTGGATTCGTCATCACCCATCTGCTGCATGGCATAATACCAAAGCCAATTGAAATTTCCTTCCGGAAATCCATAAGATCTGAATTGAGGATAATGTCTGTAAAACTTTTCTATAGTCGGTTTCTGATCGGTATCCCATTTTTCATGATAGGCCTCTCTCTGCTCAATAGCCGTATCCAATGCTTCCGGTAAAGGATATTGATTTAAAATAAAATGATTGAGAACCGCAGGAAGAATAACGGTTAAAACAATCCAAAAACACAGAAGCCCCGCAGCGCCCGCTCTGGAGCTCTTATTCCAGGAAACCACCCAAAAACTTAATGCAAACCAAACGATAATATAGAAGAGTGAGACCAAAACAAAACCGCCCAATGCCGCATTAATCCTCAAATCAAGGATGGGAATGGCCAGAATAATCAGAAAAAATAAAACTCCGGTAATCACTGCAAAACGGACCATGAATTTCTGAAACAAGATCCTGAATGGGGTTTGAGACTGCACGGAAAGCAGAATCCATGTACTTTCCTCTTTTTCTTCGGACAAAAGATTATAACAGTAGGAAATAATCACGAGCGGAAACAGAAAAATAATCACAAATCCCAGATCCAGACTTCCCAGAAGGAGGCTGACAGGATTCTGAAGATCCGTATCGTACTTCTGCCCTTCCAGATTTCTGATCGTCAGACTCTGTATGGATGGATTCACGTCTCTCTGCCCTATCAACAGGCCATTCAGGTTGTCTGTTTTATTCACCAACCCGAATTTCAGGTAGTACAGCAGAAGTCCAAGGTCTTTTTCAATATAGCCTGTGTATCTCTCAATATGTTCTTTCTGATACACTGCCGTATGATCAATATTGGCTTTTTGCTTGTCTATAAACTGCCTTCCAACAAAAATACTTACCAGTCCTGAGAACATCAGGAACAACATTCCCAGATAGGCAGATTGGGAACGGATAAAGTTCTTAAATAATAAAAGGTACATGATTAATTGATTTTTATTGTTTTAGACATGATGTAAAGGCACAACAGAATACCGAGAGTCCATAGCAAAAGGGAAATTAAGGACGTAATCTCATTCTGAAACAGCTGATTCCCGGTAATAAATCTGTATTGAAAATCGGGAAGTTCTTTCCAGTGATCTCTGCTAATGGTATAGGGTTTATCATTTTCCTGCTGTTTTTTATTGCTGATATTTTCCATCTGCAGTTTATTCATGAGCTGGGCCAGCTGATACCTGTAAGCTTCTACCTGTTCCTGATAACTAATGTAGGAATTGAAATCTGATCCTGTTAGTGCTGTAGACAGGTCTTTGACCGCCTGAAAAGGATTAACAAAAGCAAGTGAACGGTTGACGCTGTTCTGCTCTTCATAAATATCAAGCTGTTTCTGCCAGTATCTATTGTAAATTCCGGAACTGATCTTCTCTCCTTCAGCCATTATGTAACCGCTGTAATTAAAAGGAAGCTCTTCTGTGGTTTTTACCTGATAAGCCTGCAGCAAGGAATCCTTTATTCCTTTATAGTAGATATCTTTGGGATTGTGACTGTCTCCGGTTTTTACCAGTTCGTTTTCTACTTTGGTATCAAAATCTATCTTGGAGGGCGCCGGATACAGATAAGCTCCAAAAGCCTGAGCCGTTCTTGGAATGATGATGATAAACAGCAACCATAAACCAATCAGCTTAACTAAGGAAGACTTTGAGGTTCTGCTTACCGCAGACACCATCACACAAACGCTGCAAATGATAAAAAAGTAAACCAAATAGACCGCTGCGATCCAAACTAACCGCAAAAATTCGTCGAAAGCGCCTTTAAAACCTGTAAGGGAAAACCAAATCACTGTGGATAGGATCATCACAGGAATAAAAACCATGCTTACCAACCCAAGCAGCCCTATAATCTTTCCTGCAAAGATCTCTTTCCACGCTGCTCCCTGGCTGATGAGTACTTTGAGTGTATTATTTTCCCGCTCTGCTGAAATACAACTAAAACCAAGAAAAAATATAAACAGAGGAATCAGAGTCTGTAAAATCATGGCTGTACTTACTTCCCCGAATCTCAGCATTCCGGAAGAAAACCCGGCTTCGGAGAAATTAACCGTATTCTGCTTATGAGCTTCCAGAAAGACTGAACTTCCCATATACCGCTCCAATCCATAATCAAAAAAGCTCAACGGATATCTCGCTCTGAAAATCAGGTATCCGTAATGGGCCATTCTGTGAGGATGCTTGTCCGGCTTATCTTCCCACTGCTGGCGGACTTCTGTCTGATGCTCAGTCCTGATATCTTCCTGTATTTTATAATCCTCCCATCCGGTGTACGCTGCAAAAGCAAACAGGAGGCTGAGGATCAGCAGAAGAAAAAGAACCGCCTTATTCTGTAATGACTGTTTCCAAAACTGTGTTGAAATCAGACGGATAATAGGTATTCTCATATTCATAGATTTAAAATTTATATACGGCTGTGAGCACTGCATTTCTTGGAGCTCCAGGAAACAGACGAAGGTAATTTTGTGCACCCAGCCAGTACGTGGTGTTAAAAAGGTTATTTACGTTGAAGGATATACTCACAGGTCCCTGTTTTGGAGTATAATAAACAGCAGCATCAAAAACGGTATATCCCGGAACCAAGAATGAGCGGTTATACATCGGAACTTTGTTTCCGCTGTACTGAACTCCGAATCCTACTGCGATATCCTTCAGATAAGACGAATCCCTGAAGCTGTATTTCTGCCAGATATTGGCACTGTGAAACGGAGTATTCTGTTTTCTCGCTCCGATGAGCGCAGGATTGATATCGTCTATAATCCGGGCATCATTGTATCCGTAAGAGGCAAATACCTGCCATTCAGGAAGAATATTTCCGATCATATCCATCTCGAATCCACGGCTCCGCTCCTGTCCCCTGGTTACCAGACGGTCCGGTTCGGAAGGGTCATTGGCATTCAAAAGTATATTCCGCTGACGGATTTCATAGAACGCAACATCCACATGAATCTTTTTATTAAAGAAATCTGCTTTCATCCCGACTTCCTTAGACTGACTCCTCAAAGGTTCAAAAGCCCTGCCTTCAGGAATCACTACAGGAGCTAATGAGGCTGTATTAGACTGTGGCTGAAATCCTTCGATATAAGAAGCATACACATTAATGCTTTCATTCACATTGTACGTAAGACCGATTCTTGGGATTACCTTGCTGTCTTTAACGATGATTTCATTATTTTCTTTATAGCGGGTAATATCTTCAAACCAATCCTGTCTGAGGCTTAAAAATAAATTCAAGCGGTTCCATTTGATCTGATCCTGAATATAAATTCCGTTAGAACGTATCAGCGCAGCCGGCAGTGCAGTCTTTGAAAATATATATTCACCCGGATTTTTAATGCTGTAAACAGGATTAGCCAGATTGAAATGTTCTACATTCGGCTTAGGCATGGTAACCCCGTTTACCGTTATCATCTGATAATCGCCGGCATTCTGAGGGTTGTAGGAAGAAGCTGTTTTTCCATTGGTAAGAAGATATCCTCTTGCCGTATTCTGTGCTCCCCCTTTGGTTTTATGAGTACTTATAAAATCATATCCTGCGAGAATTTTATGCTCTAAAGGTCCTGTTTTAAGGTTGAATACCAGATAGGCATTAAGGTTATCCGTATTCCAGAACTGGTTTCTCTGAACCATCTGCATTCCTGCCAGTGTGGGAATAGGTTTGTTGTTTGCATCCACAGCAAAAGCATTGGTTGTTCTGTGCTCCTGAAGATCTTCTTTCCAGGTTTGCTTCATATAGGATGCATTGATACTGATCTTTTCCGTAATACGATGGGTAAAATTGGACATTATGATCAGTTCCTTCGATTTAAAATAATCATTCACGGCTCCCAGATTGAAGCTGATGGGTGTACTTTTCAGATCCGTCATTCCATCTACCGCTCCGAAAATCGGCTGTCCGCGGTCTATTTTCCCGTTCAGATCACTGTAGATCATTTCCACATTAATTGCGGTTCTGTCATTGGGAATATAAGAAAACGAAGGCGACACCAGAACACTCTTCTGAGACTGAATATCCCTGAAGCTCTGTGCCTGTGCATAACCTGCGTTGAAACGGTATAAAAGTGTTTTTTCCTTGTTCAACGGCCCTGTAAAATCCAGTGAGCTTCTTATGGTACTGAAACTTCCTACACTCATAGTCACTTCCCGGCTTGTACTTTTCAATGGTTTTTTCGTGACCAAAACAATACTACCTCCCGGATCTACACTGGAAAGAACGGCACTGGCGGGACCTTTAATCACTTCTATCTTTTCCAGATTGGTTGTGATAGGCTGCATAAAATAATACTGCCGGGTCCGCATTCCGTTGATAATAGTTCCTTCTTCATTCTGAGCAATCCCCCGGATGCTGAACTGATTGTAGTAGCTTACCGGAGTCACACTGCTCGCCATTTTTACGGCATCTCCCAGCTGGAAAGCCTGCCGGTCACTAATCAGCTCCTTACTTACCGTAGAAACAGAAAAAGGAATATCCTTGTTCTGAACTCCTATTTTAGTTGAAGAAAAGGAATAATCGCTATGGTATTTTTTGGATGCCCGGCCTACAATTTCCACCTCCTGAATATTTCCGACCTTATAAAGACGGATGATCAGTTTCCTGGTTAAAAAAGTGCTGTCTACTTCAATCTGCTCGTGATAAACATCATAGGATTCAGCATTTACACTTACTTCGTAGCGTCCTTTTTTGATATCAGGTATGCTGAAATTTCCGTCATGAGATACCGTTTCATATCTGTTTTCTTTATTTTCAACAATAATTCTGGCATTTTTAAGTTTCTGATGACTTCCTCCCGTCACTTCTCCGGACAATGTCTCCTGCGCACAGACTTTCACACCGGCAACGGCCAGTGCTGCTGTGATATACAAATATTTCATTACCCGGTTCTTAAATGGTTTCCAAATAAATCTTCTGCAGTTCGTTGGCTGTCACAGATTGGGCATCAAGGGTATGAACCAATCTTCCTTCCTTCATAATCCCGATCCGCGTTCCTACATTCACCGCATTGAAAATATCGTGGGTAGCCATCATAATGGTCTTCCCTTTTGCAGCAAGATTTTTACAGATTCTTGTGAACTCTGCGGTAGCTTTCGGATCCAATCCTGAAGTAGGTTCATCCATTAAGATAAGGTCTGCACATTTCGCAACAGCAATGGCAATGGCTACTTTCTGACGCATCCCTTTGGAATAGGCTGCCAGATTTTTGTGATGGGCTTCTTTCTGAAGACTCGTGTTTTCCAGCAGCATGGCCAGCTCCTCTCTGGTGTACCTGAAACCTGCCATCTGGCTGAAGAAATCTAAATTTTCAATTCCTGTAAGATTGGGATATAATTGTACCACTTCCGGAATATATGCTGTAAACTTTTTAGTTGTTTCTCCATTGATTTCCACCGGAACACCTTTGATAAGAGCCTGTCCGGAACTTGCTTTTAAGAACCCTAAGAATATATTGATTGTAGTGGTTTTCCCGGCTCCGTTTTGTCCGAGCAGACAGAAAATTTCTCCTTTCTCTACGGATATATTGAGACCGCTTAGGGCAGTAACATGGTTGTACTGCTTACTAAGCTCTATTGCTTGTAATATTGACATGACAATGTATTATGTAATTAAATCATTAAAAAAAGTTCAGCCCGCAAAAGCAGGCAAGGGATATTTAAAAACTATAATACGGTCGGCGGACCTCTGTCCGAAAGGGAAAAAAGAGTGTATGAAAATAGAAACTCAGGGGAATAGAAGATCTTTCCCGTGATTTTTGATACAGAAAAAACAGCGGTGTAAATCTTTCCGATTCCACCTTCGCCCAAAAGTTTATGGTGGCAGATGGGGCACTTTGTATCACATGATGAAAAGGCCTTCTTGAAAATCTTTCCATGTTCTCCTTTAGACTGCTGAAAAGAATTCCCGGCATTCTGACTGTGAAGAAAATGATGGTGGAGATATTCCGCCGGAGAGACCGCAAAGGCATACACAGCAATGAATAATGCTGTTAAAAAGTGTTTAAAATGCCTCGTAATTCTCAATAGATAAATTTGCTGATTAAACTGAATTTTGCGAAATTAAAAAATATTTAGTTAACAAAAGGCTTACTTACAGGGATTTTAATATTTTTCTGTAAAACGCTTATTATTCTGTTTTTAATATCAAAGCTGTTTAAACTTTTTGATTAAACCACAAAAGTTTTTGAATGCTTTAGTTTAAAGATGAAAATATATGAGGTTATTAAAGTTCACATAAGTATTTTAAAAATATGCGATTTTTCATTTGTCATGCTCAAAATCTGCGTAACCTGCTTGATCTGCGAGATAATTTTTTAAACATTAAGATCAATGAAGATGATAAGTGAAGTTAAGATAAAATCCAATGGATTTTTTTAAGCTACACTGTAATACTTAAAGCGAAGCTTACCTTAATTATTCTTCAATGCTTAAAAAAACTTAATGGTTTATGATTTAACCACAAAAGTTTTTGAATGTTTTAGTTTAAAAATGGAAATATATGAGGTTATTAAAGTTCATATAAGTATTTTAAAAATCTGCGTAATCTGCTTGATCTGCGAGATAATTTTTAAATTAAGATCAATGAAGAGGGTAAGTAAAGTTAAGATAAAAATCCAATGAATTTTTTTAAGCTATGCAGTAATACTTAAAGCGAAGCTTACCTTAATTATTCTTCAATGTTTAAAAAATCTTAATGGTTTATGATTTAACCACAAAATAAACATTGTATGTAAGAAATGATATATCTGGGTTGTTTATATTTTAGATCCTTTAATTTAATTAGTCTTACGATATGATCAGGTCTTTATTTTTTCTTCTGTTTCTTATTCCGTTGTATGCTTTTTCGCAGCATCAAATCAATTATAAAGTTTTTTACGACAAGAATCTTGAACAGAATGGTTTAAAAATCCAGGTTGATTATACCCAGAAAAAATCTTCGGATACTATCGCTTTTTATTATGCCAATGACAACTGGGACGAGAAAGAGCTTTTTAAAAGTCTTATTCTCCAGGAAAAAGACAATCCGGGGATACGTTTTGATATTAAACCGGAAGATAACAAGATCAGAGTCCACCATAAAGAAAGCAGGAAAATTTCTTTTATCTACTACATCAAACAGGATTTTAAAGACCTTAACTACCGTATTTTCAACCGTCCTAAGGTTAAGGATCAATTTTTCCATGTTATGGGCAAGAACCTGTTTATGGTTCCCACCTCATTCACCAAAATGCCGGATGATCAGGAATTTGAATTTTCCATTGAATGGATCGGTTTTCCGCAAGACTTTAAAATACACAATACCTTTGCAAGCCAGATTAAAAAGCAGAACATAAAAACCGTACTGTGGGAAGGATTTTACAATTCTCTTTTTGTAGGCGGAGATTACCGTATTTATGATTTTAAAATCCATGAAAAGCCTGTTTATTTTGCGATAAGAGATGAATGGAACAACGGGTTTTCCGACGATTTCCTTTGTACCAATCTCAAAAAAGCAGTACAGTCCCAGAGGGATTTCTGGAAAGATTACGACAAAGAATATTTTACGGTAATCATGAGCCCCACCGTTTCTCAAAAAGACAGTCTGTTTAAAGGCTACAGCTCTACCGGATCTGCTATTAAAAATGCATTTATGATACAAGGGACCAACAACCCTTTTAACAGCAAAAGCTCTTATCTCTATCTGCTTCATCATGAGCTGATGCATGAATGGATTGGCAATACAATACAGAACAAGCATGAAGAGCTCAATTACTGGTTCAGTGAAGGCTTTACAGACTATTACACCTATAAAAACAGACTGAGAATAAAAGATATTTCATTCGATGAATGGCTGAAACTTTTCAATGAGGAAGTCATCAGAAGCCACTGGAAAAATCCACAGCGAAAGATCCCGAACTATACCATAAAAGATGATTTCTGGAAAAGCCGGAATACAGAAAAAGTACCCTACCGAAGAGGTGCTGTCTTCGCTTTCTGGCTGGATAACCAAATCATGATCAAAAGCGGCTATAAGAAATCACTGGACGATTTTATGCAGGAGCTTTTAAATAGATGTAAAGAGAAAAAACTGAAGCTGACAGACGAACTTTTTCTTGATCTTGCTCAAAAATATCTGGATAAGGATATTTCTTATTTCTTCCAGAAGCATATCCTCAGTGGTGAAGATATAGATCTCATAAATGAAAAATGGATCAATGGTTTTCAGTTTAAAATAACCGATGAGATTCCACAGCTTCAGGTTGATAAAAATGCCAGCTTAAAATATCCGTTGTGATTATTTTTATGACAAATCGTTTTTACACTTTGATATATCTAGTGAATTAATCAACTGTATTGATAAAATTAATTAGAACTGTATCCCTTTTGAAGACAATAATCTTCTAATTTTGAATAAAAAATATTCATGAGCATCATTTCAAAATTTACAGTAGGTTCTGAAGAGGGAATTTCTGATCTCATCACCATCATTGATTCTTCGGTTTATACTATGCACAAGGGACTGGTTCCGGAGGAAGACCTTAAAACATACATCAAAAACAATATTGATCCCAGAAAAATGATCAATGACCTCAACGATCTTTCCAATCAGCTTATTATTACTTATATAGACGAAAAACCAGCCGGTTACAGCATTTTGAAAAGCAGTTCAGGGCACCCTGCTCTTCCCGAAGATAAAAGAGCTACCCAAATCAGTTTTGTGATTCTCCCTGAATTTGATTCTCCGGAAGCGAGAGAATCACTTTGGAAAAAGAGTAGAGCTGCAGCATCTTTTACGGATATTATCTGGATGAATATCATGAACCATGATCCGCTTTCTACATTTTTAAAAGAATCAGGTTTTTCTGTGGCGGCGGATACTACAGCGGGACCTTTTCAATTGCCATCGCAAATATTACAATTTGAAATCAGACGAGGTTAGAGTTTTACAGTGCTATGGGGTCTTTTCTTTCAAATATTTTGACAGGATTCTTTTAACCACAAAAAGGCACAAAAGCTTTTTAAACTTTAAATAAAATATTAACCACAGAATGCACAGATTTTCACAGATGTTGATGTTGAATTTTTTAATCTCCCGCAGATTATACGGATTGGGCAGATTCGTTTATAATGCCCAATAAAAATCTTTGATTTTTTATAAAGCTTTAGTGTACTTTTCTGCAATAGGATTTTAAACTTCATACAGAAAAGTGTCTAAAAACTTTTGTGCCTTTTGTGGTTAAATAATAAACCATTAAGATCAATGAAGATGATAAGAATAATTAAGGAAAATCAAATGATTTTTTAAGTTGTGTCTCTTACAAGCGAAGCTCATCTTAATATTCTTAAAAGCTTAAAAAAGCTTAATGGTTCAATTATCATTACAAACAAAAAAATAGATAAAATTTAATTTCGGTTTGCGTATCTTTGATTTTTATAATTTCTACACCATGAGCGATCAGTTGGAAACCATAGAAGATTATTACCGACGTATCCGGAACAATCAAATTAAAATGTTTGATTCGGATGATTTTGAAACCGGTAAATCTCATTTCAATATTTCCATGCGGAAATACTGCAGTTTTAAAAGTCCGTACAACCGCCGTGATTATTACAAAGTAAGTTTTATTATCGGAAAAGGGACTTTTCAGTATGGGTCTCATGAGTTGTATATCGACCGTCCTGCCCTCTTTTTTCCTTCCCCCAATATTCCGTATTCGTGGGAATGTGACGGAGATCTCCAGGAAGGCTATTTCTGTTTGTTTAATCAGGAGTTTTTCAACGGAAATTCTGAATTCAATTTATTTAAAAAAACGTCTCTTTTCAAGGAATGGAGCAAGCCTATTGTTTTTTTAACGGAAGAACAGACGCAGCTGGCTACTCTTTATTTTGAACAGATGTACAAACTGAATAATTCGGCTTATCCTTTCCGCTGCAACAGTATTAAAAGTCATCTGGCTTCTGTGATGCATCTGGCCCTTGAAAACCGTGTGGACGATATTCACCCTCATGAACTTCCCGCCAACATCCGTCTTTACCGTTTATTTGATGAACTTCTCAACAAACAGTTCCCACTGGATTCCCCGGCTTATCCGCTGGCTTTGAAAACAGCATCTGACTTCGCTGAGCACCTGAATGTACACGTTAATCACCTGAATTCATCGGTAAAATCTGTAACACAGCTTACCACTACGCAGATCATTAAAGAAAGGGTATTTGAGGAATCTAAAAACCTTCTGAAATACACCAACTGGGACATTGCAGAAATTGGTTATACATTGGGATTCGAGCAGCCTTCCCATTTCAATAATTTCTTTAAGAAGCATGCTGAGGTTTCTCCTTTAAAATTTAAAAATGCATTCTGAATATTTGATTTTCGTAATTTTTACTTTGTCTTTTAAAATTGCATTCAAAGATTTCTGGCTTATTTTTGTACCGTAAAATAACGAATGAATATGTTGTTGAAAGAAGCGTCTGAAAAAAGAATCAGACTTATAACCATTATGGCATTTGTGTCTATCCCGCTTTCCGGATTTGTCACAGATATTTATCTACCCTCTTTCCCTTCGATGGCGAAAGAAATGATGGTTTCGGAAAAAGATATCCAGATCACATTAACGTCTTATTTACTGAGCTATGGGATCTCACAGCTTTTTGTGGGAGGAATTCTGGACAGTATCGGACGCTACCGTCCCAAGCTGATTGCCTTATTTTTACTTATCATCAGCAATATTCTGATCACAATGACCGACAGCATCCTCCTGATCTGCCTGCTAAGGATCCTTCAGGGAGCTGCAGTTTCTGTACTGGTGGTAGCTACGCGGGCTATTTTTGTAGATCTTTATGATTCTGAAAAAGTAAAACATTATCTCAGCTATTTCACCATCGTTTGGTCTTGCGGACCTATTCTTGCGCCTTTTCTGGGTGGGTATCTTGAAAAACTGTTTAACTGGCATGCCAATTTTCATTTTCTGGCTCTGTATGCCGGAATCCTGTTTCTTTTTGAATGGTTCTTCAGTGGTGAAAGCTTACCTGAGAAAAAGAAACTTAATCTTTCCGAAAATATCAGCCTGTATAAGATGATGCTTAAAAACAGAATTTTCATGCTCGGCATCTTTATTCTGGGGCTTAGTTATTCTATTGTTATGCTGTTCAATATTACAGGACCTTTTATTATTGAAAACACTTTTCATTTTACGCCTGTCGTGATTGGATACTGTACCCTGATTTTAGGATTTTCATGGATGATTGGTGGCTTTATAGGGAAACGAAGACTTAAACTGGATTTCAAAGAAAGAATCCTACAGCCTATTATTCTGCAGCTGGTTTTGATTGCAGGGCTTATTATCACCAGCTTTTATGCTGAAAGCCTTTATATTATGATTCCGTTTGCGTTTTTTATTCATATCTGTTCCGGGATCCTGTTTACCTCATTCTTTACAACGAGTATGCTGTACTTTCCGAAAAATGCAGGTACGGCGGGCGGCTTGATGGGAGGTTTGGTTTATGTGATTACTTCTGTGACCAGTTTTATTATCTCCGTAAGCGGAACCGTTACCGAACAGGATGGTCTCGCCTGGCGTTATCTGGCCATTGCCATTATACTTTTAGGAATTATCCTCGTCATGCACCAGGCTGTAAAAAAAGAAAAAGCAGAGAATTGATCTCTGCTTTTTTTGTTAGTGTTTTCTAAAGATTTATTATGCTTTTTTCCTCAAAAAGTATAGATCTGTGTTAAGGACATGGTATTTTCTTTCCGTTTTTGTCATAACAGCATGTTTCATTAACGTAGCATGGATGATAAGGATAAATCTGCTTAATGAACGAAACGTCCGTTGGCGATAAATTTGTATTCCAGGGTGTTGAATACCCTCCTTCCGTTAATGAAGCCGGAATTGCATAGTGCATGATAGAAGCAGGGTCATAAGCTGTATAGTTGGTAGCGTCAGTGCTGTATCTGTAAAATATATTATTGTCTACCATTTCTTTCGTCCAGGGAGGAGTCTGCGTATCTTTATAATATTTATATACCGCCTCTTTATTCCAGGGAATATTGGCCGTAGGGTTTTGATGCTCATGAATAAATCCCAAAGCATGCCCGAATTCGTGCAATATAACCTGTTTGATAGATTCTTCCGGTTCAAATTCATTAACCCATCCGAAAATCATGGTAGGTTTATCTTGTGGCACAGCTTTGCTATCTATTCCGATATAGGAAGAAGAGCCTCCGTTTCCAAAGAAAATTCTGATATCTGCTACATTTCCGCTGGTTGTAATATCGTAAGGAATAAATTTAAAATTGATTTTGTTCTTTTCATGAAATTTATATTCAACGCCGTTTGCGGAAGCCTGAGTCCATAATTTTACATATTCTCTCACTTTATTTTTCTGAAAATCTGTTCCATTTAAAAAACGAACCGTTATACGCAGAGGAAAATTTACAGAATGAGGCCAAAGGTTTTTTTTCAATACAGCAGATTCAGCCCCGACAGATTTCTCATCCTGGTAGGCTGTATAAAGTTCAGTACAAAGCCGTGGCTGGCCTTCTGATTTCTTATCCGCACAGCTTACTACAGCGAGCAAAGCCAAAGATACAATTAGAGTTTTCATGATTTTTAGTTTTTGTTGATTGCAATGATTCTTATCAACAAATCTAAATCACCGGAAATTATCTTTCAAGTACCCTTTTGTGTGATTTTAGTTCAGAGAATTTATTATTGTCCATTTTTCACCAAACTACTTTTTAAAATCACATTTTTAATCTGTGCTTCCTTGTAGCTCCAGTAGTTTCTGTCTCTCGGCATTTGGTTTTCCAAAATAATAAGACTGACATCAGTCGCAGGAAAATGAACATTCAGACAGGTGAACCCATCTCCCAGCCCGGTAACGGCATAATAATTCAATCCGGCTTCCTTGATGATACGCACATTGTACCCAAATCCCATACTTTCTTTTCCAAAAACATTATGCTGTGAGCTTGTTGTTGCTGAGGTCATCATCGCAAAAGTCCCTGATTTCAATAATTTTCCGTTGAATAAAGCATCATCCCACAAAGACAGGTCATGAGCCGTAGAAATGATTCCCGCAGCAGGCAAATTATCTTTGTTTAAAAATGATTTCTCTACTTTTTCGAACTTATTTTCCTTGTTCATATAGCCGTTGACAAGGTTTCTTTTATGATCTTTATTATAGCAGAACGTATTTTTCATTTTCAGCATCCTGAACAGCTCATCTGCAAGTTCTACGTAGGTTTTACCGGATATTTTTTCAAGGATTTCGCCTAAAAGTATATAAGACAGATTGCCATATTTGAACTGCGAGCCGGGTTCAAAAGCAAGCGGCTTTTCCGTATCAACAATTCCGTGGGTATGATTAAGCAGCTGGTGAACCGTCACCGAATCTGCCCACGATTCCGTTAAAGAAGGCAGATATTGTTTTATCGGAGCCTGTAGGCGTATATTTCCTTTTTCAACTTCCTTCAAAATAAGAACAGCCGTGACCTGTTTTGAATTCGACATGATTTCAAACTGGTCGTCACGTTGTAAGGGAATCCCCGCTTCAAAGTCTTTATACCCGAAAGTTTTGGCGTACTTCACTTTTCCGGCTTTTGTTACCAGCACCGTCCCGTTAAAGGATATCGGATTCGACTGTGAAACAATACTGTCTATTTTTTTCGAAAAATCATCCGTATGCTGCGCTTTAGCCGTTGAAAGCCCGAGAATAATCAGCAGGAATCCTGTCAGTTTTAATTGCATCTAATTCTTTTTTTCAATGGTGTAATAGTTCCACACTGCTTTGGCTATATCTGCTATTATTTTTTCAGTTTCTGCCCTTTCTTCCGTAATATTTTTAAGATAAACGGAGAGAATAAAATGCTTTCCGTCGGGAAGTTTTACAATCCCCACGTCATTCATGGCAGCTCTCAGATTCGCCTCATTTGTGGAGGAAATTCCGGTCCGGTGAGCGACTTCCGTATCTTTTGGAAGCCCTGCTTTCATCCATGTAATTCCGCGTGAAGTTTCCACCATAATCTGATACAGATATCTCGTAGTTTCTTTTTTCAGGACTTTCCCTTTATAAAATTTCTCTAGAAGTTCAGTAGTCGCCAAAGGAGTCGTTGTATTGACATATAAATTTTCCCAGGACGACATCTGCTGTTCATCTACTTTAATGACAAAATCTCTGATTCCCTGTTTATTGATGAATTTCTGAACAGATTCCGTTCCTCCCAGTCTGTTCAAAAGCAGATCGCAGCCATTATTATCACTGTGTGAAACGGTATATCTCAGCAGCTGATCCAATGTCAGATAGATATTTCCGTCCGGAAATTCGTCCCGCATCGGGCTCCAGGTATCGGGGTGAAGCTCTTCCTTTTTCACGAAAAACTTCTGATCCAGTTTCCATTTTCCCTGATCTACTTTATTCAGAACCGCCAATGCAATGTGAAATTTAAAAACACTCATCATCGGCATATTCAGATTTCCGTTGATGCTTAAAGTGTCTTTGTCTTCAATCCCTTTCACGGATATTCCTGCGGTCGCATTTTTTGTGGAAAGAATCTTTTGGAGTTGTGTTCTTAAATTTTCGGCAGACTGTGCCTTTATATTCAGGTGGGCAGCGAATAAGATGATCAGAGGAATCAGCTTCTTGGTACAATACATAGTTTTTAGGAGTGTCTTTTTCTTCAGATAAAAATATACATTCATTTTACAATTCCAATAATTATTTTTCTTAAATCTTTGAATTCTTTCTTTTTAACTGAAAAATTTGTTTAAACTTTTTAGCAGAACATTAAAAGTATAAAATAAGTCTGTTACACTCATTTTAAACTTAACCACAAAAGAGACAAAAGCTATTTGCACAGATGTTAGATCTGATAGAAGTATTTAAACATAAAAATCAATAAAGTGTTTAAAATAAAACTTTTACGACCTTTGTGGTTAAATAATAAACCATTAAAATTTTTTAAGTATTGAAGAATAATTAACGTAAGCTTCACTTTAAGTATTACTGTGTAGCTTAAAAAAATCCATTGGATTTTTATCTTAACTTTACTTACCATCTTCATTGATCTTAATGTTTAAAAATTATCTCGCAGATTACGCAGATTTTTAAAATACTATGTGAACTTTAATAACATCATATATTTTCATCTTTAAACTAAAACATTCAAAAACTTTTGTGGCTTTTGTGGTTTAGTAAAAAAGAGTAAACAGCTTTGAAAAGCAGGGAAATTGGTTTCAGCATTTTATCTCTATTTAAAATAATTCTAAATTAAGTGAAAACAAAACACCTCAAATCCCCTATCCATAAAGGCTTAGCTAAAATACATCAAATAAATGCTATCAAAAATTAGGTAGAAATACTGAACACCAGCTACCACATTCTGGTTAATTTTGAGTAAACAAAAACTGATAACTATGGATCACTTAAAAAACAACCCTCCATTTCTGAAAAAAGAGGGGTTCTAAGATGGTATCCCGAAAAATCCGACCGATAAAAATTCATCGGAAAGACGAGTTCCTCCTTGTGTGGAACTGAAAATTCTTTAACCACCAAATTTTAACGAAATGACTACGATTAACAAAATCCTCAACGTCGACGATTATTATTTCGACGTGTTCATGTCGATCTCAGAAGCACTTACCGGGTTTTCTGTGAACGAACTGCAATCCACAGGCTTAGCAGAAACGTATTACACCTATATTTTAGGGAATTTAGAAGCGGCCACCTTTGCCGAATTTCTTACTGTTTCCAAAAATGTAATTGAAAATTCTTACACCCCGGATCAGCTGAGAAATGCTATCACTGCTGAAATCATAGCAGACTCCGGAATGAATGATATGGCCGGCAAAATAATTACCCTCTGGTATCTGGGAACCTGGGAAGGCAACTACATCAATGATCTTTCTTATCAGGAAGGTCTGGTGTGGAATGTGATGCATGCCCATCCGCCGGGAGCCAAACAGCCCGGCTACAAATCCTGGAATGTTCAACCTGTAAACAGTAACTCATGAGCCAGACCCAAGCAAAAAAAGACGTGATCATTGTAGGAACCGGAATCGCCGGATCACTGATTGCCAAACTGCTGACCGATCATGTGTACGATGTCAACGAAAAAAAATTCATTCACCGTGCAACAGCTACTCATCAGTTCAAAAAAATACTGACCGAGCTTGGTGCAGATGGCATCAAGAAAATAGAAGATTTACGCGAATCTGATCAATACAAAAAAGAAACTGAAAACGCTAAAAATCAAACGGACCAGGAAATAGAGACTCTTGCTGAAAAAAAGAATACAAACAAAGAGACGCTTAAAAATCAACTGGGTTTAGAATTCTTTAAAAAATATCTGTTTTTACAATTCTTCCAGGAAATATCGGTTCTGATGTACGAAGCAGGACTGGAAGCCGGAATAGAACTGGATTCTGCGTCTTCAATGACCAATTATAATGAGTATATGCGTACTTTTTATAAACAATCGGCTAAAGTTCCGAATTCACCTTATCCTAATTTAAAACAGGCCCCTTCACCCAATGTGCTGGACATCACTCCTATTACTCCGCCTTTTCCTGATAAAAATGGTTATCTGGTTCAGTTTGGTCCGATGCCTTTCGCCAGCGATGCCATCAGAGTCGGAGGCGGAACTACACTTCACTGGCTGGGAACTACCCCGAGAATGCTTCCGAATGATTTCAGACTTACAGAAAAATACGGCATTGAAATCAATCAACCTGATTCAAAAGGAAAAGCCCCTATCAACTGGCCAATTGATTATGAAACGCTAAGACCCTATTATGAAATGGCTGAATTTGAAATCGGGGTTTCGGGAGACGTTTCCAAGCAGGAATATCCTATTGATGAAAGTACTGAAGAATATTATGGCAATTATGTATTTCCGATGGAAGAAATTCCTCAGAGTTATATGGATCAGAAGATCATTGACGGTCTCTCCGGAATGAGTGTTCAGCTCAATTTTCAAAAGATTCCGTTATTAATGGTTCCTTCACCACAGGGAAGAAATTCTGTCCCGAATCCGAAATACGGGAAGACCAAAATTATCAAAGCCGAGCCTACCCATGCAGGCTACAAACTGGCTTTGGACGGTTCAGAAAAAGAAGAATACAAAGCGCTGGGATCTGTTTGGAATCCTTATATGGGAGAACGCTGTGAAGGAAATGCCTCATGTGTTCCCATCTGCCCGGTTCAGGCGAAATACAACGCCTTAAAAACGCTGAAAAAAGCCTTGTATAAAGTCAATGAAAATGATAATCTGAAACGCAATCCGCATATTGAGATTCAGGCGCAGAGTGTGGTGTACAAATTGAGTGTGGATCAGGAAAATCACGACAGAATTTCAAAGATTCATATAAGAAAATATGCTTCCAGAGAAAAAACAGCCTTTGTGGAAGAAGCCGTAGATACCTCAGATTCTATTGTCATTCTGGCGGCCAACGCTTTTGAAAATCCGAAGATCCTTCTGAATTCAAAATATACAGTAAACGAAAACGGTCAGAAAGTTCAAAAGACCGTAGCCAACCGTAGTGATCAGGTGGGAAGAAATTTAATGGATCATATGGTGATGCTTACCTGGGGATTATTTCCGGAGCCGGTTTATCCTTACAGAGGTCCCGGTTCTACCACCAATATTTCTTCTTTCCGTGACGGAAGTTTCAGAAGTGAGTTTTCCGCATGGATTTCACCGCTTGACAACTGGGGATGGAGCTGGCCAACGATTTCTCCGAGCTCTGATGTTGCAGAATTTTTGAATGACGGTCTTTTCGGGGCAGAATTAAAAGAAGCTCTTACGCACCGCCTCTCCAGACAGGTTTTGTTTCATTTTGAAATTGAACAGCTGCCGAATCCCAATAACAGAGTAACCATTAATGACCAGTATATGGATGTTCTTGGAATACCGCGACCTGTGATTCATTATGAGCTGACAGATTATGAGAAAAGAGCAATGGAACAGGCCAAACTGGCTTCGGATCAGATGTTTGAAAAATTGGGCATTGAAGATTTCACAACCTATAATGCAACAGACCCGAATACTTTTCTTTACAACAATGTAAGATATTCCTACAACGGAGCAGGTCATATCGTAGGGACTCACCGAATGGGCTCCAATCCGGAGGATTCCGTGACAGACAGCTACTGTAAGGCATGGGACCACCCGAATTTATACATCGTGGGTGCCGGAAATATGACAACACTGGGAACATCCAACCCTACTTTAACCTTATCTGCATTTACCATCCGTTCCGTAGAATCGATTTTAAATGATTTGCAAACTCAATTAAAAAACTGAAAACATGAGGCAAAGACTTATCCATAAAACAGAACCTCAGAAAACTTTATCAAAAGGTTCAAACGCTTTCAGCAGAAATGCTGTTGTTGAAGAAGCTATTTCACTGCAGTCCTTACTATTTGATTCTTCCATCAGTAAAGAGGAATGGACGGAAGGATTAAAATATCACAACAAGACCCTGACCAACCTTTTACTCAATGATCAGATAAAAGAATTTGATGAATATCTGAGTTCACAGTTCGGTTCAGGAATTTCAGAGGTATCAGACAGTGTAAAGAAAAGATGGGCAGATGTTGATTACCGGCCTGTTTTGCAGGATCTTTTGCAGACAGCTATCCTTATTGAGCATTCTACCATTCCGCCTTATCTTACTGCTTTGTATTCCATTAAAGACGGAACCAATGCACTGGCTTCACAGATTATCAGAAGTGTGGCTGTGGAAGAAATGCTTCACATGATTATGGTCTGCAATGTGATGAATGCCGTGAATATTCAACCTTCCGTCAACCGCCCGCAGAACTATCCTACTTACCCGATGAAATTACCCATGAATGTTGATTTCTATGTAGGTTTGGAAACGTTCTGTTCCAACAGTATTGCCACCTTTATTGCTATTGAAAGTCCGAGTAATCCACTAGTAAAGGCACCTAAATATGAGACAGAACCGGAATTGGCTTCGTTCCGTGCAAAAACTGCCGCCGTACAGGAAAACAATTTCTGGACACTCGAAAATATGAAAGGCTTTATCATGGAAAATGTACATACCATTGGAGAATATTATGATGTTCTATTCTTTTATATTACCGTTTTCCAAATTATAGCGTACTACCAGGAACACGGAAGCCTTCCTCAAAACTTCAAAGAACTGAATAGAGGAGGAATTTTCACCGGAGATCCTGCTAAGCAGATTCGCCCGGAACAGTATTACGGCAGCGGAGGAAAGTTGCATCCCGTAGAAGCTTTGGCGGGTGTCATTGCTGTATTCCAGGAAATTAAAGGTCAGGGTGAAGGGGCTGATGATTCTATTTTTGATGTTGATCCTTCCCAGTTTGAAGAAGGTGCAGAACTCGCTCATTATTTCAGATTTAAAGAAGTTTTTCATGAACATTTCTACGTAGAAGGAAATTATGAACCATTTACGGATGAAAACGGAATGATGCCAGTTTCCACTCCACCCAATGGAAAGCCTTTACCTGTAGACTGGAACGGCGCTTATCCTATGAAAGAAAATCCTAAACTTAGCGACTATGCCGGTAATAAAGCGCTGTATGCACAGGGACTTGAATTCAACAAAACCTATAGAAAACTTCTGGATGCCATTCAGAGTGCTGTAGAAGGAAATCATCAGGAACTGGAAAAATCAATTATGTATATGTATGCCCTGAAAGAGCAGGCTGTAGGATTGATGAAACAACCGCTGGATTCTCAATCCAATGCAGGACCTACTTTCGAATACACCAATTTATAACCATAAAAACGATATATCATGCTTAAACGTAAAAAAGAAAGTCTCGAAAAAGGAGGACTACAACTCCGTAAGAGTTCAAACGAAGACCAGAAAACGCTGGCCGAAATCATGGACGGATATTCCAAGCTTCTCATTGATGATCCTGTGATGCCTTTTAGGGAAGAAAACCTGCAGGAAATAGCCCGTAATGTAGATTATGGTGTGTTGGAAGCACTGGATGGGACATGGGTAAGCTACAACGCCAACTACAATAAAAATATAGGTCAACCTTCATTGGCAGGCGGGATACATACTACGATCATGCCTTCACCAGGTACAAATTCCGGTACGATTCCCGGCAAATTCAGTTTTGACTGTGAAGAGTATATTGAAAAGTTAACCTTTTCCCTTGTTCCCGGCGGAGTCCGTAACCGTGGCGGTGCCAGTGAGCTATTTTGCGGAGCCGTGAAATATGAGCAGACGATTAAAAGTGTCAATAAAGAAGCCGGAAATCCGGATTTACAATATGCTTCGATTCATGAGGAAAACGGAATGTATTTGTGGCTGAGTGATGTTTACAATCATGCTGCAACCAAAGAATCGATTGAAAAAGACCGCGGCATTCATGCTTTTTCTAAAAATGATTTTAAAAAATACGGATATGACGGAAAATACAGAGACGAACCACTGGTTCAGGTAAAGGATGAAAACGGCAATCCTTCCTACATTCTTTTAAGTGATTTAAAAGAAGGACAGGAATACTTCGAAATTATCCCAGCCCAGGAACTGAAACCGGGAGATGGTGTAAAAGGTCCTTATTTTATTCCCGACTACTCTATTTCAAGAAGCGGTGTGATTCCTCATGGCAGTACCATAACTTTACTGGGAGATATTGCACCCAGCGGAGATCATTATTTAATCAATGGTTCTCCCAAATTTCCTTACGGCGACGATGCCTGGCAGACGGATCATCTTTCTATTTCAAAAACCATGGGCGGAGCAGGTCATGAAACCATCAATCTTGATGAGCCGGCACCGGCATGGGTTCACCAGACATTAGATGATGATAATGACGAGGGTTCTAATAAAATCTACACGCAAAGGATACTGGCTAATGATTTATATCCTTACTCCGTGCGCCCTGATTTACGATTGAGAGATACTTTAAGCGGGCAGAATGTCAGCAACTATGTTTTTGTGAAAATGTCATCAAAAATGAAGACAGGTGCACAGGGAGGTATTTTAAATGTTCCTTTTGTGAACCGTTTTGTTCCTACCGTTGAGGTGGATTTCTGTTTATGGATTGAAACCATCATTGAAGACGGAAAAGAAATTCTTCAGCTTCAGTATGAGCAGATTGTATTTTTCGAATTTGATTTCGGAAATGACGGCGGCACTACAAGCTGGCCACACATTCAGGTGAATACGCTCCGTAAACTGAAAGATATTCCTGAGGATCAGAGAAAAGTAATAGAAGATCAGTTTTTTAACTGTAAGGAAAATAATGCAGACGATACAGGAGAAGCCGGGAATGCAGCTGGCAGATGTCCTTATCATAAAGGGTAATATATTTGAAAAGGAGACCTTTATTGGTCTCTTTTTTTATGAAGGTCCTTAAACTTTTATTTTTCTGAAGAGTGAAATGGAAAAGAAAATTATGCAATTTATCCAATTAATATTCAATACTTTTTTTCTTCTTTATAATTAGAAAAACGCAAAGACGCTATTTTTTTACTTGCTTTATGGGTATAAGGCGCAAGGATTTTATCTCCGATAAAATTTTATACCGCTAATACATAACATTAATTGAACTTCTGTTTTCAAAGTAATTAAACTTAAAAATAATAGAAATCTTTGACTTTTTTAATCAAGCCATTGCTAAGTGAAACGCCCTTGCGCCCTAAAACATAAGCATTAAATGACCTTTGCGCCATTGCGTTCAACCAATAAACATTAAAAAGTTCTCTTGGATTTAGCAGATGACGCAGATCTTTGTTGAAACACGCAAAGGGGACACAAGTTATATAAAAAAATAGCTTTTTTAAGGCGCCAGGATTTTATCTCCGATAAAATTAAATACTGATTATTTCACAATGGGTGTGTTTAACAGGAAACTTTTGATCGTCTTACTTCTTAATATCCACACCATTTCAATCTTTCGGCTTTGCGTTTTCCAAAAAAGGATTTTAAACGATTTACATCTCCGAAAATACACCGTTTTTTATTAATCCGGGTTCGGATAGAAAGTGATTGTTCTTTTATATGTTTTTATTTATCGCAAGGGTAAACAAGGTTTTTATACTTTTTGAATGTTTCTAAAGTTAAACAAAGCCACTTCGTTTATTAAAGTAATACAAAATAGAATATAACTTCGATCTGTTTTACGCATTTAAATATTTATAGATGAAAATGATTACCTACTGACACTATGCTGTCATACCTCTGCTCTATTTTTGCAGCATTATTTAAAATTTTTAATAATGAATTTAGTATCAATACGTATTATCACGGCTCATATCGAGAGCCTGGTAGAGTTTTATGAGCACATTACAGGAATTAAGGCGGTACAGTATACTCCGGATTTCGCAGAACTGAGAACAGCCACTGCAACCCTTGCTATCGGAAGTACCAGAACTTTACAGTTTTTTGGTGGAGAAGATATAGCACAGCCTGAAGCAAACCGTTCTGCCATTATAGAGTTCCTGGTAGATGATGTAGAAAAAGAGTTTGAACGGTTAAAAAATCGTCTTTCTTCCTGCCTTATACAGGAGCCAACCACCATGCCATGGGGAAATAAATCATTATTATTCAGAGATCCGGACGGCAACCTGGTAAATTTTTTCACTCCGGTCACAAAAGAAGCAACAGAAAAATTCAGTCCGGAAAAAAAGTAAAAACATTGATTTATAAGCTCCTAGCATTAAAACTCAATCTCCATAAAAGGGATAAGCTCTAAAAAATGGAATCGATAAAATACAGGGGATAAAATTCTTTTGTCTTTAATTACTTTTTTACTTTGATTTTTTTGAGCTTATAGGTAAATTTGTATAAAATTTAATTAATGAACTATAGACTTGAGCTCAATACACAGGAACCTAATTCTAATATTGTATTTAACACGATCGTGTTTGATCCGTTCAAGGTGAATATAGTTGAAAGATATATCGGGAAGATGAATTTCCACCCGAAACTGTCTTATGTCTTATTTAAAATCAGGACTCTGGATGACCAGATCATTAAAACGAAAGAAGGTAACTCGAGAGTTAAAATCAAAGGAGATCAATTTGAAACTTATCAGAGATTGGTAAGGGTTCTGAATTCTTATGACTATAAAAACAGGCTGATCAACAGACAGGAAGCAGATCAGGAATATGTGCATTTCATGCTGAGCCTAGTGTTGGCTAACTATCAGCTTAATTAAGAGTTATTATCCTGATGAAATAATTACATACAAAATAAACCAGCAGCCCGGAATTCCGGGCTGCTGGTTTATTATTCAGGAAAATATTTTAGACTTATCCTATCCTTTCGCTTTCTCATCTGTAAAAAACTGAAAGCTTTCTTTTTTGTCAATCAGCTGCATTGGATATAGTGCGGGATTGTATTCTCCGTTTAAAATTTCGTTCAGAGCATGTTTCTTGGATTCCCCGAATGCTACAGCCAGAATATTTTCGGCTTTATTAATCAAAGGGGCAGTCAATGTAATGCGGAACATTTCCTGAGGCTTCAGGTAATAAGCAGCCACCCATTTTTCCTTTTCATCTAGGACCGCTTCACCCGGAAATAAAGAGGCTGTATGACCATCGTCACCCATTCCCAGGAGAATAAAATCAAAAACGCCTTCATTTCCGAGAACGTTTCTGATCTGCTGCTCGTATACTTCAGCATAGTTTTCAGGTTGTATTCCGTCCTGGTACATCGGGAAAATATGATCTCTGACGACAGGAACTTTATCCAGAAGAGTTTCAAAAGTCATCCTTGCATTGCTTTTATCATCGTTTAAAGGAACCCATCGTTCATCCACCCAGAAAACGTATACTTTATTCCACTCGATCTTTTCTGCATATTCCTGAGTCGCCAATAGACTAAAAATGGCTTTCGGAGAAGATCCTCCGCTCAGGGCAACTGCAAAACGGTTATTTTTTTCGATAGATTTTTTTGAAAGATCAACAAATAGATCCGCTGCCTTTTTATACAGTGTTTCCAAATCATTAAATACCGTAATATTCATTTTTTTCTCTTTTAATTAATAATCATTTAGACCCACTTATGGCCCTGTCTTTTAACCAATTCTTCGCTGGCTTTCGGTCCCCAGCTTCCGGCTTCATAATTAGGGAAAGAGGTGTCCTTATTGCTTCCCCAGGATTCCTGTATGGTTTTTACCACATCCCAGGCTTCTTCCACCTGATCGGAACGCATAAACAGCGTAAGATCACCTAAAAGAGCATCCAGCAGCAAGGTTTCATAAGCTTCCGGAGTATCATCCTGGCAGGCAAAATAGTCGAAAATCATTTCTACAGGCTCCAGAACCAGTGAAAGCCCCGGCTTTTTGGTCATAAACTGAAGTCTGATATCCATCATCGGCTGAATATTGATGATTAATCTGTTGGCTGACAAAAGATGCGGGCTGTCCGAAAACGTAGAATGAGGCAGCGATTTAAACTGAATGGTAATATAGGAATGTTTTTCCTTCATTTTCTTTCCGGTACGAACGTAGAAAGGAACGTTTTGCCATCTTTCATTATCCAGATAAAACTTCACGGCAGCAAAAGTCTCTGTATTGGAATCTTCTGCAATGCCTTCTTCCTGACGATAGCCTTTAGACTCAACTCCGTTGATCATTCCTTTTCCGTACTGGCCTCTTACCGCATAATGATCTACCTGATCCGGTGAAATTCTGCGAATGCATTTCAGTACATCTACTTTACGGTCTCTGATTTCACCTGATTCCAATGAAGCAGGCGGTTCCATGGCCACCATACAGAGAATCTGAAGCAGGTGATTCTGAACCATATCCATTAAGGCTCCTGTCTGCTCGTAAAATGCTCCTCTGGTTTCCACACCTACTTCTTCGGCCACCGTAATCTGAACCGACTCTATGTATTTATGCTTCCATAAAGGTTCGAAAATAGAGTTTCCAAACCTGAATGCCAGAATATTCTGTACGGTTTCTTTTCCAAGATAATGGTCGATACGATAAATCTGCTCTTCTTCGAATGTCTGTGCCAGAAGGCTGTTGAGTTCAATGGCAGACTGCTTATTGTGTCCGAAAGGTTTTTCAATAATAATCCTGTCTTTCTCAGCATCTGAAGCCAAAGACGTATTTTTAATATGATTGGAGATTGTGGCAATGAAATTAGGCCCGATTGATAGATAAAACAATCTGTTACCTCTTTTTCCATATTCCTGATCCAAATCTTCTAATCTCTGATACAAAGCCTGATAGGAACTTTCCTGATCCAGCTGATGCTGAAAATACGTGATATGAGACCTGAAACCAGACCAATCTCTCGGAGTTCCTTTTTTCCTGGAAAAGTGTTCCAGGTTTTCTTCGATATAATTTCTAAAATTTTCATCGGTATTTTCGGCTCTTCCCAGCGCAACAATATTAAACTGTTCGGGCATTCTGCCGTCTATGTATAAATTATAAAACGCGGGAAATAGTTTTCTTTTTGCTAAATCTCCTGTAGCCCCAAAAATAATGATTGTAGTGGGGTATATGGCTTTTTCTTCGTCCATCTTTTCTTATTTTAATGATTTGCTGCTTGCCATGATGTATGAAAAACACCTTCCCTGTCCGTACGCTGATAGGTATGTGCTCCGAAATAATCTCTTTGGGCCTGGATAAGATTCACCGGAAGCGATTCTGTTGTATAGGCATCAAAATACCCTAGCGCGGTCTGAAGTCCTAAACTCGGAATACCGTTGGAGACGGCAAAAGCAGCTGTTTTCCGTAATGAAGAGATCTTTTCTTTAACGATAGCAGCAATATCCTTATCCAGCAAAATGTTAGACAAATCCGGATCTTTTGTATAAGCTGAGTAAAACTTTTCCAGTAAAACCGAACGGATGATACAACCTCCTCTCCAGATTTTCACCACATCCTGCAGCGGGATCTGGAAGTCGTATTCTTTAGATGCTTTTACCAGCAAAGCCAAGCCTTGTGCATAGCTGATCAATGTAGCCAGATACAAAGCATCTCCCACTTCTCTGATAAATAGATCTGTATTTTCCGGACTGGTAATCTGTTTTTCTGAATACAGCTGGGAAGCCAGAATTCTTTCGTCTTTATAGGCAGATAGTATTCTTGAAGTTACAGCAATATCAATAGTCGGGATAGAAACCCCGATTTCCATGGCCTGTTCAGAGGTCCATTTTCCGGTTCCTTTTGCTCCTGCCTTATCTAAAATCTGATCGACAAGATAGCCGTCCGTTAATGAATCTTTCTGCTGAAAAATATCTCTGGTAATCTCTATCAGGAATGAATTCATTTCCCCATTGTTCCATTCTTTAAAAACGTTATACAACTGATCGTTGTTCAGATTGGCTCCTCTTTTAAGCAAATCATAAGCTTCACTGATGAGCTGCATAATGGCATATTCAATACCGTTGTGTACCATTTTCACATAGTTTCCGGCAGAACCTTTTCCCATGTAAGCGGTACAGGCTTCGTTATTCACTTTTGCAGAAATTGCTTCCAACATGGGTTGAAGAAGGTGAAAAGCTTCCAGATCTCCTCCCGGCATAATGCTGGGACCTGTTCTGGCTCCTTTTTCGCCTCCTGAAACGCCCATTCCCATAAAGTGCAGGTTCTTTGATGCCAGATCGGCAATACGTCTGTTGGTGTCTTCAAAATAGGAATTACCAGCATCTATAACGATATCTCCTTTACTCAGCAGCGGTGTAATATTCTCCAGAACGGCATCTACCGGTTTTCCGGCAGGAACCATAAGAATGATTTTTCTGGGGGTTTCCAATGCAGATACAAAGTCTTCTAAAGTAACCGTTCCTTTTACTTTCATTTCAGGACCGGCACCGGTTTGTAATTCTTTTACCTTTTCTTCATCAAGGTCAAAGCCTGCGATTGAAAAATGATGATCGGCAATATTATAAAGTAGATTGCGCCCCATTACTCCGAGGCCAACCATCCCGTAATTATATTTCTCCATTATTTAGTATTATATAAATTCTGTTATACAGAGAATAAAATTACGGAAATGCATAGTGAGAAAAAAATAAAAGGGTGTAAAAAATCCTTAATTTCCTGTTAAAATCTATATCGATTAAAAGAAAACAGCGTCAATAAAAATCGCGACACTTTTTTATCTTTTATGGCTATTTATATTGTTCCAAACAGAAACTTCAATCACCGGACCAATTCCTGCAAAAAAATAAATTAGTGTTAAGGTTTCTTTATGGTGTTATTTTACATCTCTACTTATAAAGTTTTAAAAAAAAATAAAATCAATTCAAATTGTTAGACTAATCTAACAAAATTATAAGTTTGCAATAATAAATTACCCATGTGAAATTAGCAATTGTGAAAATACGGCAAAGAATTATTATTTTATTTTTGAATTCAGGCTTTTTAATCATCCATGCTCAGAAATTAAATCCTATACAACTCGACCGTCCGGATCAGACTGAAACTGTTTGCACGGTTCCTAAAGCATATCTGCAGGTTGAGAATGGATTCCGGCTCGAACATATTACAAAAAAAGAAAACCGGTATGAGTTTCCTTCTGTTTTATGGAAATACGGATTGACGAATACTATTGAGCTGCGTTTTATAACCGAATTAGCCAAAGAAAATGAGGAAGTCAAAATCCGTCCTGTTTCAGTAGGATTTAAAACACAGCTTATAGAGGAACGGGGAATTATACCTAAGACGTCATTAATTGCCCATGTAATGGTTCAAATAAATAAAAATGCACAATTATTTACCCCAAGATTCCGGTTTACATTTCAAAATAATTTATCAAAAAAAGCCTCTATCGGGTATAATCTGGGAATGGAATGGAATCCCGAAAATACCATCCCAACTTATATCTATACTTTAACTTACGGTAGATCTCTCAACGAATATCTGGGAGCTTATATAGAAACTTACGGATTCTATTCTCAAAACAAAAAAGCCGATTCACGGATCAATGGAGGACTTACCTATCTGATGAGTTCCAACTTTATGATTGATCTTTCTTCGGGATTTGGCCTATCGAAGAGCTCTCCGAAATATTTCATTGCCCTGGGTGTCTCATTCAGAACCAAATTAAAAAGAAAGTAAAAAGAATTGAATAGTTATTTTTTAATGATAAATAATAATTCAAACAATTGTGGTTTATTATTTGATAAAGTGAATAATAAAATCTATGCTGCTGAGTTATGAATAGGAATGATCAATAAAAATTTAATTAAACAGCCCTACTATGTTGCGACCCTGGAATCTTGACCTGAAAATAAATGAAAAACATTCTCATCTCCCTGTTTACAAACAAATCATTGAAACCATTATAGAAGCTGTAAATTCCGGAAAACTGAAACAGGGATATGTTTTGCCCGGAACGAGAAAGATGGCAGATATACTGAAAGTCAGCAGAAATACGGTAGTTGAAGCCTATAACCATCTGGAATATGAAGGATGGGTAGTCTCTCATCCAAGATCGGGAACATTGATATCCCACTATCTGCCTGAAGGACACAAGAAAAATATTCATAACAACAGCAGAATTATACATGCGATGAATCAAATTTTCTTTGACGAAGGCCTCCCCGATCCCAATCTTTCCCCGATGAATGACCTACTGAGAGAATATAAACAGGTCATAAAAAAAATCAAAAAACATCAGCTTCATATCTTTAATAATACCGCAGGATATGAAAAACTCCGAACAGTACTTTCCCAAATGCTAAATCACCAGCGCAGGATTATTGGCGACGAAAGCAATATATGCATTACCAAAGGAGAACAAATGGCTTTTTTCCTTATTTCACAGTATCTTTTCCAAAAGGATGACTGTGTTATTGTAGAGCATCCTGGCTACCGACCTGCATGGAATACTTTTGAACATGCCGGAGCCTCAATTCTGCACATCCCGGTAGACCCGGAAGGAATTCTTGTTGACGAGATCAAAAAACACCTTGAAAAAGGAAAGAAAATAAAGGCCGTTTTCATTACTCCGAATTCTCAATATCCAACTACCGTTATTTTAAGTGAAGAAAGGCGTGCAGCACTTATAGAGCTTTCCAATACATACGATTTTTTCGTTATAGAATATGATTACTGTATTGATCTGAACTATGACGGGACCCGTTTTTTACCGTTATGCAGTGATGAAAATCTCAGAAACTATATGTACATAGGATCTTTTAATACTTCGGTAAGTCATTTTATCAATCTGGCTTACATTGTAGGCAGCAAGGATATTATAGAGAAGATCAAGACTTACAAAAATATGATAGATATGAATGGAGATCCTATTATGGAAAGGGCTTTTCATAATTTAATTGAAGACGGAACCTATACAAAACATCTGAAAAAATCGGTTCTCTACTACAAAAACAAAAGAGATTTCTTCGAAGATCTTTTGAATAAATACCTCAAAGATAAAATCAGGTTTACAAAACCTGTGTTTGGGCTTAGCTACTGGATCACACCCGTAAAACATATCAGAGATGATTACAACACCTACTTAAAGGATGAACTGATCTCAAAAGGCATCATCCCTATTTTAATGGGCCGCGATTATTACAGCACCCATGAAGGTGAAGGATTCCTGGTGAGCTTTGGCTCCGTATCCGAAAAAAAATTAGAGGAAGCAGTAAAGATTGTCGCGAAATATTTTTGATTTTTTCTTTGTTTTTAAACTATCGTTAATTTTTCCCGCTAAAGAAAAAAACCTTGTCAAGATTTTGAACCTTGACAAGGGTAAGGGGTTATTTCAAATTGCATCGATGATTTACTACAATTGATATTGCTTATTTTATTTGGGAGTAACATTTAAATTAATCGGTACTCTTTCACTGATCAACGGTAAAGCATAAATGGAATCACTCTGAATGCCATCTAAAGCAACATCTCCATTAACAGAGGCACCGAAAAGCCCTTCCCAAACATTCAGTGATTCTTTGTGGCTACCCAGTTTACTGTTTTGGGAAGAATGGGTTCGAACGGTCAAGATTCTGGCATATCCGTTAATACCCTCTTTATTTTTCCTGAATGCAGTACTGATATCTTCTGCATCATGGTTTAAAACAGCTTTTTTCATTCCTTTCAAGGCCACTGCAGCCACATAGGATTCTGTTGGCAGTCCTCCTACATCAAACGATCTCTTTGAAAGGATCAGAAATTTTTCACAATTTTCACCAATTTCCTGCTCAATTTTCATCAGATATTCTTCATCTGCAATACTGATTTCACAATTCTTTTCAATATTTCCCTTTTGATCAAGGCTATACCGGATCGTGAAATCCAGAGCATCTTTGTTGTCATCTCTCCATGAACGCGGAATAAATGTTTTTGTATCCGGAAGATGCTGTACCCATTCACTTTCTGTCCATCCGCTTCCCAACTGATCGAGATCGCTCTCCGGAAAACTTTCGTGCAGGCCTTCTTCCAATGCCCGTCTCACGGAAATCTTCATCATGGACCAGGGTTTTAAATGAAAATCTGTGTCCGCATCTTTAAAAACTCCCGATGTTTCAGGAATATTGACAATAAAGCAACTGGCATTAATTTTTGGCAGGATGCTATTCTGATCAAAGGTTAATCCGATGGGACCTACCGCATCAAAAACAAATCGCTTTGTTGTGATCAACTTCGTTTCATCCAAAGGATCCTGTTCCTCGGTTTCCTTTATATGATGATTGTTTTTGTCAAGTTCCGGAGTTCCATCTCCACTGATGATGGGATCCAGCCCGGCCTGCATGAACAACTTTCCGGTTTTATCTTTTTCTACAACTTCTATTCCTACCTGAAGTTTTTCGGCCAGTCCGGCTTCAGTATACCATACATCATCCAAAACAATCAGTAATGAAGCTGCATTTGAAATATTTCCTGTTTTTTCTTCAGTCTGTAAACTTTTGGTGAGCGGTACAATAAACCTTATGGCAGGGCGTGGCAGTTTTTTGCTGATTCTTGTTTTCCGGAAATGACGACGCCACCTTGTACCTGGATCAATGCCTTTAGAAATTGAGTGGGCTTTCACAATATCATTATAACCTTCAAGCAATTCGTATCTGCTATGCAGCTGTACATTCAGCAGGTAATATAAAGCCCGTTTTTCATCGGGACGGCTATGTGTAAAAATAATCTGCCGAGTGCTTCCATCCGGATTGGCTGTCAGAAAAAACCGGCGGGTGACATTGGATGTAAAATCGGGACGTTCTGCAAAATCCACTTCAAACTTCATGGCTTTCGTAGTATCTGTGTTCACAGGATCTAAAACATTATCAACGTCCGCGGGATTATCCAGGATACCTTTATTAAATGTACTTAGTTTTCCGTTCCAGCTCCACATCTGATGCTCTGTTGTTACCTGATGGGTAAGGCAAAGCTTTTTGCATAAAGCTTTATCATTTTGAATTTCCAGATAAGCTTGTACTTTATCTCTGGTAAGATCTGTATTATTTTCAAAAATAATTTTATCCCAAATTTCTTCAGGTTTAATCTCAAATTTGGAAGCTGTTTCTATGAAATAATGACTTGGAGGTGACTTGTAATAATCAACACCATCCGAAGTATACAGAACAAGATTCTCCTTCATAAACTCATGAAAACGTCTGTCCGGATCTCCATCCTTAAAATATTTTGCATTGATAAGGCCGGAAACTTTTATATGGAGAATTTCCCCGGCGCGCAGTTCCATCTTCATTCTTTTAGTTACCTCTTCTGTACTTTCAATTCCTAAAGTATTTGTTCCATCTTTGAGGTTAATTTCAATAATTCTGCTGAGATCACTTAAAGTATCTCCTTTACCAAGCGGTACTACTATTTTATTGACTTTTCCTTCTCTGGAATTATCTAAACTGAACAGGATTTTGGTTTCAATGAGTAGATCGTCTGAAACTGCAGGATCACAAAAATGATGGTATTCAGGATCCTCTTTCAGACCAATCAGTCTGTTATGATTATATTCTTTAGCGATAGCCTTTTTTAAATCCTTATCATCACTCTGCAAGGCAGTCCACGCGTACCAATTCCAGAAATGGGTAGAAGGTTTTTTAACCGTAAGACATATTTTACCGGAATGATTATGCAATAATGTTACGGATAATTCCTGCTGACTGGCTTTATCGGTCTGATCTTTTATTCCATAGAATTCTTCCCTGATTTCCTGGTACGGCTTCAGTTCATAGGTCAATAATTTAAGGCCTTCCGGAAGCGCAGGAACAGGCAATTCCATTTCCTTAATGATATCGCTGCAAGAAGAAATTCTGGGCGAACTTACGGGAACTCTGCGCAGAAAGTGAAAGTCACAAATATTTTTAGTGATGTCGGTCTCCAGCTTTTTCTTAAATGATGTCAGACTGCCATTTCGCAATTCGGGAGGTAAAACACCGCTATTCAATACTACATATGCTTTGAATTTATAGTGATATCCATAAAAATAAGCATAAGGAACATGTTTAATGATTTGTCCTGTTGTGCTATTTGTTTCTATGTCAAATATATTTTCCAGCATTACATCTCCTTCATTGATACTTTGGTTTCCTGTTTCAAAATCATTGTTTGTTTTCTGAAAGCCAGCGACTAAGCTGTTCTTTTCATTTTTAACTTCCACAAACCGCTGTCTGAATGAAAAATCAGGATCTTCTTTATTTTCTTCATCAGTACTGAACTTGGGTAGAAAAGAAGGAATAAGAAAAGAGGTTTCAAATGATTGATCTGTCTTTTTTAACTTCTTTTTACCTGCTTCTTTTTGAAACTGTACGCGGTTTATCTTGCAACGGTTCAGGTATTTCCATTCTTCTCCGAAATTATCATCATTCCGTTTTTGTGACCTGTTCTGGATAACCACATACCCGGAAATTTCATCAAAAAGATCGTCATCCGGATCCGGTAATGTCTTTAAAGTTCCCGGATCGTGCTTCATTCTTATATCCAGCTTTTCTACCGCCGTGTTCAGACGTATACGGACAGGCGGAATATTGGAATACATGACATTATCAAAGTTTTTCTCCTCCTCTATCATCAGATTGATCACAGCAAAACATCTCTTTATTAAGGCTCTCAGTTGTGGAACGGATAGTTTCAATTCTTCGGTATCTAAAGTAAGATTCTCGTCGGCGACATGAAAAAAACAATTTAAAATAAGTCTCCATTGAAATTCGTGGCTTTCAAAATACTCAGAGCTTCCTTCTTTCCCCTGAAGTTTAATATTTTGCGGGCTTAAGAATTTCAGATATTTCTGTTTAAAAGCTTTTAATCTAAGCTCACCGGCAGGTACAAAATAATTTCCATACACCGGAATATCCGTACACAGCGCCTCCAGAATGTTCCAGGACTCCTGACAGGTGAACATGTCATAGAGTTTTACATCTTTTGAATGTCCCTGGCTATCGGTTGTCCTGAAATCTGTATTCTTTGCAGATTCAGTGATAGAGGCAAGTACCCATTGTTCTTTTCTGCCATTGATTTTAATAACTTCATAGATTAAACCAATCTCTTCTTTCCATTGGGATAGAAAATTATCACTGTTAAATTCTCCATCGGAAATAGTTTTTGCAATGATTTTGGAGAAAAAGGTGATTTTGCCTTTTATTTGCTCATCTTCATTAAAAGACGCAATAAGATATTGGGAAAGTCTTTTCCAATCGGGTTGATAATCTACTAATTTCAGCGCAATGTCTTTTAATTTTGCCTGATCATAGTCTAATTGGGTCTTTAAAGCTTCCCTTATGCTTTGGTGAAATTTCGTATCTACTAACACTTTTTTACCCTCTTTTTCTTCCCAGATTTCTCCAAAAGCAATATAATTCCTGAGTTCCAGTGCAACACCTCTGAAAAAGAGCCTGCTCATATCTTTTATATTTTGCTTGACCCCATTCGCAGTTATATCTTCTACATTATATCTGCTTATAAATCCTGCAATTTCTTCCAATGGGTTGATATGATAAAACAGTTTTTCCAGCCATTTTTCGCTCCAGTCTTCCGTGTCGTTTACCTCCAAAGTGATTAAAGTACCATCAAAATTGGCCTTATCGTCTCTAAGTTTTATACCATGCTTCGTCTGATCCGGTTTCGGGATAGGAGTAACAGCACTATGTACATTTACGGCATAGGATTCTCCGTTGATCTCCCGTAGATATTTTTTCTGCATAAAACCATTCTCATCCCATACAGGAGGTAGATTATCTTCCAGTACCCAGTCGTCAGAATCAATAGGAAAAGCAACAAAATGTGTAATTGGCTTGTTATCAGCTTTATCAAAGTCAAAATTGTCAGCGGCAAAGAATACCAGGGAAAGAGCTTCATTTAAAGGAGCTAATTTCTGGGCCTTTCCGGCAATGGCTCCAATCAGATAAGCTTCCGGAATAGAATCCTGCGCATCTTCTAAATGAATATCTCCAGCTTTATTTACAGCTGATATTTTATTTTTATTAATGGTCTGCCCGGTTACTATGCATTTATTGAGCTCTTCGTTATAGCAGGATATGAGTTTCTTTATATCTTTTTCTGCATCAGTAAAATTATGGGCATTAACAACAAATGTAAATGATGTATTTATTTGCTGGTAAGAAGGATTTAAAGGATCTGAATTATTCTCTTTATAAAAATACAACAACAACTTTTGAGGTTGTTCTTTCCAATACCATGGATATAATACTTTAGCAAGATCTTCCAATGGATTGTTATCGTTAATGGTTCCATTTCTCAGGATTTCAGGAAGGGTTTCTTCTTCTTTATCTATGTACACTCCCGCCAAAGAAAGTGATATTCCGAATGTATCTCTGACCGTTACTACAGAAGGGTCTAATTGTATATGTATCATATTATTTTAAGCTAAACTGTTAAGAATTTCATCAGTATCATAATCTATCTCCTCAGAAGAATTGCTGCTGTCTTCACCGGGACCGCTGAACACTTTGGTAAACTCCCGTCTCACGGTAATGGTCACAAAACGGCATACTTCTATTTTCACCCGGATCATGCCTTTTCCCTGTATCTGGGTGCCGATTGCACTTTTCGTATAGGTCGCCTCAAGACGTACATATAATGATACGGTAACCATACCCATGATATCTGCATTTCCTGAAAGCATGACAAACATGGCCACTCTGCTGATGTCAGCTTCTTTTGGCTTTTTCACGAACTCACCTTCCAGTCCCATAGCAATAATGAGTGAGCCGCTCATCCAGCCCGCATTGAAGGCAAAGCATGCACTGGCATGGATACTCATGGCAAAATCCATGGTGAGGCCGTTACCGTTATTCGGTTTACTTGGTTCGTAGAGGAAGTTACATTTAAAGTATCCGCCGCCTCCGAAAATAAAGAATGCCAGATTAAACGGTGCTTCCCTGCTGCTCAGATAGAATCCTGTGCCTATTTTAAAATTAATTTTCGGGAATTTGCTGCCTACAATTTCCTCGCCCTGGTCAATAAGTGACAGTAAAAAGAAAGCTCCGAAAGACAGGTTAGACAATGATGTGGTACCTCCGCCTACCGTAATATTCGGGATGTTGACTGCCGCTTTGATTCCTGTAGGGATTTCTATTTCCTTACCTCCTTCATATTTGTATTTCAGCTTCTGTATACTGACTTTGAAATAGTCTGTTTTCTTTCCTTTTGCATCTTTGGCAGGAGGTACCGCTCCGGTCTTGCTCATTTCTTTGGTAGCATCGGTAAGAATTTTTAGCAATCCGCTCATCTTTATGTTTTGAGGATCAAGATCAAAATTGAATTTCCCGTCATTCATTTTTACCACAGCATTTTCAAATGTGATAAGCTCCTGTCCGGAAATATGAACAATCCATGATCCTGCTAAAGCTCCTGTACTTTTTGTGGTGGTGGTTCCGAACGGATCTATATCTGCATCCATATTGGCGAAAAACCTTCCTTTGTCCAGTTCCACAATCAATGAGCCTAAAGAGAAGAGTTTTTTTCTGTCGTTAAAAGCAATATCTGCTTTGGCTTTTACCCAGCCCCGAAGTTCTTTCCTGTCGAATCCCTGGGTTACTTTTATTTTATCCCTGAATTCATCCATGAATTTAAATCCGGGGATCATATTGGTAAAATCTGCACTGAGTTTATTGATGATATTACTGAAATCAAACTTCTTCAACATGGAATTGGAAAAATTGTCCCAGGTTTCTTTAGCAGGCAGAAGGCTGTCTGCAATAGCTGCAATGGGTAGATTGATTCCCACGGCATTAAGACGGTCTTCAAATTCCTGTACTTTGCCCATCACCGGGGTAAGCGACAGTTTTTCTTCTATATCTTTCCAGTCGGTATTGACGATCATAGAAATGGTCTCCCGATTGAAGCCCATACCCGGCGCGGTAAATTTTTCGAATACTGCCCTGTAATTGTTGAGTGTGGTATCTGCCACATCTTTCATGCTTTCCCAACTTTTTGCTACAGCGTCTGATTTTTGTACAATTTCTGCTATATGTCCTGCAACTTCTCCCAGTTCTGTGTTCAGCTCATTGGCCAATGCAATGGATGCGCTGATTATTTTATCCGGATCTCCTTTCTTCAAAGCTTCCTCAAGGTCTTTGAACTTTTGATATTTACCCAGCCATTCGTTGACGATTACCGGATCAAAGTTTCCACCTTTTATCAATTCCAAAAGGCTTTGCTTTATAGAATCCATAATATTGTTGATCCAGGAATTGACGGAAACGAGAATGCTATAAACACAAACCTCATCTTCTTTTCTTCCAAATAATACCGGTAAAAAGAACCGGATCAGTAACTGGTTGATTAATATGGCATCCGCTTGATTCCTTGTTTCCTCAAATTTTACATCAAACTCTGATTTCTTCAGATCATAAAAACCTTCAAGCTTCTTAATTTCATTATTAATCAATGCCCAGGCTGTGTCCCAGGCTTCATCTGTCTGCTCTTTAAATTCTTCTGTGAGCTTTTTAATATCTTTTTCTACCTCCTCGATAGAAGTTTGTAATTCTGCGTAAAATGCTTGAAGTCCTTCGTCTATATTGTCTCTGAAATCTTTATAAGAGTCTTTTGTTTTCTGAGTGAAGTTTTCCAACGTATCATGATTAAAGCCTTCTATTTCCGCAATGAAATCTAAGAAATAGGTTCTGATTTTATCAATCGCAGCAAGGATTTTATCCTTTATCTTTTGATCAATTCCTTTTGCATCTTTGATTTTAGTCTTTAAATCATCAATGGTCTGAAGTCCCGCTTTTATCCTGTCGATTATCTCATCAATTTTGTCAAGTTCTGCAAAGGCATTTTCTACTTCCCCATCTAAATTATCCAGCAGACCTTCAAACATCTTTTTATTATCGAGGAAAGTTTTTACCTTTTCTATGATATTCTCATTGAATACATTTCGAACTCTTTCCAAACCAAGATCCAGATTCAGTCTGAAGCTATTCAGTTCTTTCTGCACCCGTTCAACTTCCGTTTTAAAACGTTCGATATTTTTTTCATTGTCGGAAGTAAACTGATCAATTTCTTTTTTAAGTTGAGCAAACTGTTCATCAAGGAATGAATGGGCTCTGAACAGTAATCCGTCTGCTCCTTCCAGTATTTTTAACCAAACCGGCTGTACGAGGAAATTGAAATTGGAGTTATCTATTTTTTCCGATACTGATGGATCTTTTAACCAGAAATCTATTTGGTCATTTTCAACAGTAAGTACATTCTTTTTGTTCAGTAAGCTTTCATGTTCTTTTTTTAATTCTTGATTATTGACCCAGTCAAATTCTTTTTCAATTTCAACAATACGACTCTGAATGGATTGTATTTCTGCATCATTAGCTTTTTTAATTTCCCTTATTCTATCTTCAATTCCCTTCAGATATTGTAGTGGAATATTATTCTTTGGTTCCAATGGCTTTATACTATCAATATAACCGGAACGGATATGTTTTTTATAATCATCTATACTAATAGCCTGATAAGATCTCAACCTGTTTTCAATATCCACAAACCCGTTGGCTGTTTTTTGCAGTATGCCCGGTTTTCCTTTTTCTCCGAATAAATCGGTATAACCTGATTTTTTCAGAACTTCTTCGTTCTTCAGATCATTATTTTTAGTATTCAGCCTCATCATCGTTACCGTTCTCAGTTTACCCGTAAAAATTGAATCGGGATAATAGGCCCCGGTAACGGAAACAGGAGACTGAGAACTTTCAACCCTAAATGTAAAGCGTTCAAAACCGGGATATACATCTAAGGGAGCAGCGAGAGGGGCATTCAAACCTTCTCCTTTTACAGAGGCACTGGGCGAAATATCAAATTGCTTAGGGAGCGGCAATAGCGTATAATCCGTATACAGCACCGCAGGCCAGACATTGGTATTGGCATCTATGACCACATCAACTCCCCTGTAGTTTACTTTTTCCCGGCAATCGGTATAAAAATAAAGGTTTTCGGGCTCTGAAATGGTCACCGAAACAGTCTGGGTATGAAAATCGCTTCCGGCCAAAGCTTCCACAAGGACCTGAGGTTTAGGATATACTTCAGGATCTGCTTCTTTATTCCAAAGCGGAACTTCCCATCCTATGCCATCCCATTCGTTAGTTCCCAAATGGTATTTCTTTACGGTTTTACCCCATGACCCCAAAACAGGGATGATTTTGGATTTAAAGGTCATGGCTTTTACACAGCCGCTAGCTTCCATTATATTGCCTTCATAGTCGGGATAAGAACGGCTGGGCTCCAGGATTTCAATATATTCCCTTACTTTTCTTACCAATACTCTTCCGTTATGATCCGGCTGACCGGGAAACTGCTTTGACGTGACTACTGTTCTTTCATATTCGATAACATGTTTGGCTTTGTTCCAGAATACACCTATCCTTCCGATGCGTTCTACAGCATAAAAATGGGTTCTCCCCATTGTTGTGGTATTCTTAATAATGGTTTTATCCTGCGCAAACCGTGCAGTCTGCTTTGCCCACATTCCCAAAGAAGAAAACGCTATGTTTTTGATTTCGGCCGAAGTAGATTTTTTACCTTCTAAAAAGGCTTTCCAGAATTCTTTGTAGATGACTTCTGCTTCAAAGCCATAAAAAGCACCACCGGCTAATCCGTCAGCATTATGTAACCGTTTGATCTGTGCTAAAAGATCATCCTGCTTTTCTATGGACCTGATAGGGTACTTGATATCCGGACCAATGATTTCCAAAACATTCTTTTCTGATTTTCTGAGCAAAACAACCGTTCCTTCTTTGCTGTAGCCTGCGTATATCGATGTTGTTGTAAGCCTGCCAGAATCACCAGGACAGATGATTTCTCCGTCTGTTATGATCAGATCATTGGATTCATAAGGTTCAAATTCAATAACTTTATTATCCAGACCGATATCCAGTTTTATGATTTTTTTGTCAGCTTTATAGGCATAAATCAGATCGGATTCTTTCAGCAGTTCATCATCCTGAATTTCTTCACTTTTCAAGCTGATTGTTCCGTTTAAGACTTCAAACCGGTTTGATTCTCTCCGGTAATAAATAGCATTATTAATGATGATCAGCTGAGTATTGACAGAATTGTCTGTTGTTTCTTTGGCGTATATTATATTCTTTTCATCTACTGAACTATTTTCCGACTTCTCTATTTTTCCTTCTTTAATTATAAAATGAGCTGATTCAACAATGGAAAATCTTGGCTGGACAGTCAGTTCCTTTGAAAATTCTGTCTTACCAAATGCATCAGACCCACTTGGTTCCAGAATACCTAACCGGGACAGCCAGGCTCTGTAAAATGCCAGATAATAATTATAGGCTTTTGAAAAGGCTTCTTTTTGGCCTTCCGTAGCTTTCCACTGGATAGAATTGAGAGCAGGCGGAGGCGCTTCTCCAAGCTTAGAGCCCAATTCAGCAATATAGGTTTTGTTATCCGTATCCAGTATAGACACCAACCCATACAAGCTTTCAAACTGAGCATTGAGCAACGGAACACCAGGGGCCTGATCTCCCGTACGTCCCCAAATACGTTTCAGATTCCAGGCAGGGGCTACAAATCTTTTATTAAACCGGTCCTGTGCAATCGTTAATACGGCCGGAGGGCTCAGTCTGTATTCTATTTTTTTGCCTTTTTGCGGCTCTCCAATTTCAACATACTCAATTTTTTCGTCTTTGTTTTCTTGCTTGTCTTTCTTCTCTTTGCCTAATTCATCATGCTTCACGTAGGCTTCTCCTATGGATTGTGAAGGCAGGATCAATTTAAATCCTTTATCTGCCACTGCATCATTCGCTATTTCCCAGGCTCCGTCTTCATTGTTGAGATCTGATTTCTGAGCGACCAGCCATTCATTGTCATTTTCACCTTTGTTCTGAATAAACTGGGTATCTATCAACCCCGTAAACTGAGGATTATGATCCAGAATGACTGCTTTTACTCTTGAAGAATGATCCTGCCCATCTGTATTCGTTTCCGGATTGTACTTCAGTATCTGCATATCTACCCGAAAATCCTGTGCTATATTGATGCTTTCGGAAATCTGCAAAATGTATTTGATCTTCTCATCTGTTTTAGCATCCTTACTGTTTTCAGTGAGAGGAATAATCAGCGGGTACTGAACACGTTCTCCCATTCCCTGCCCAACAGCATTTGCGGTACCGGGAGCCAGGTATTTGTCTTTTCTTAAAAGATCCTGTCCGAATGGTTTTATATCTTTTACCGGGAGTCTGAAATTACGGATAGCATAATTAAGCTCAATATCATTAGCTATAGATTCATTATACTGCCATAGAAAGAAAGGTTTTTGGGTAGATTTACGGGTAAGATTAAAGTAAATGGCTCCAAAATCGCCCTTCTCTTTTAATCCTCTTAATTCAAACTGTAAAGAGCCTATGGAAACGGAAGGCATATAAGTTATTCCTTTTCCTTCGTACACAACCTGTTTTATCTCTATTCTGAATAAAGTTCCATTATCATTTACGCATTCTGTATTGCTGGAGGAATTAAATGTCAGCTGGGCATTCAGTTCTTCCCCGTTTACATCTCTTACATTTGGAAATGTTACCAATTCATCGTAAAATGGTTTTTTCAGTAATTTCAGATCGACATCTACAAGGTAGGTTTTAAGCAGATTATAACCGGCGCTGCCATATCTGTCTGTTTCATAATTATAATCACTACAAACTACGTAGGGCTCATCTGTTGCATTTTTTGTCCCTATAGAAGGAGCTATGGAAAACGGTAAGCTCTTATTGACTACTTTGCGGCTGCTTTTTACTCTATTTAGTAAATCATTGGCTTTATCAAGGAGATTCAGCTGTTTCAGTGTACGGTCCCGGCTCCAGTTCCCGATTCTGGTATATATTTCCCCTTTATAATAGCCTGCAATCTGTACAAAGTGCAGATCCGCCGTATCAAGAATGAAATCAATTGAAAAATCGTTTTTGAAACAGGAATAAATTGGGAAAATACTTCTTTTATTATCATTTTCCGTTAAAAAAAGCCATGCCTGATTGCCATACTTCGTATTCCAGCTATTTACTGCCTCTCCTAATCTATTGCTCAGACCCTTTTCAAAAATAGTATATGATAATTTCCAGTTAAACTCCTTACCACCGTCAACAAAATCATCTAGCCGTTTGTTTGACTGCCATACTACAGGAGAGTCTATTTCATCGTCAGCTCCCATCCTGAAATAGGGTTGACTGCTATTTCTTACCCCAAACCAAAATTGGAATTTAGTATTATATTCATTGTGCATTAAACATCCGGGAGCATCAAAGTAGAACAACCGATCCGATGATTCGAAATCTTCATCAATAATCACTACCGGAAACGGTTCATCCCTGCCTTCTGAATCTAACAAATACAGATGTCCTTTATTGATACCTATCTGCTGAGCTTCATCAAGTTCTAAATAAACATCGTCGGGTTCTGATGCATTAAAGTATACATACTTATATTGTCCTCCAATGGTTTGAGAATTGGTAAGCCTTAACCTATTAAACTTTATTTCTTTCTTTTTTAAGGAATCTTCTGCCTCTTGGCTCAGGGGCAACAGAAATAAGGTATGAGGTATATTCCATGAGGGTTTCGTAATCGTAGGATTTTCTTTAACAAAAGCGGTTCCCTCAAAAAGAGGATCTCCTTCCTTTTGAGGGTTTCTGGTTGTGAAAAAAATTCCAAATTTTAATCCGGTGTCATCCGCATCATCTCCCCATTGCAATTCTGCAATCAAATGAAGATGGTTTTTAAAATAAGTATTAAGCTTATCGGGAATAGTATAGGGCATAGCATTTTGAATTTAAAGATTAGAAATAATGCATAAAATGGAAAGCCAACAGGATCTGTAAACGATTAGTCCTATTGTTTCAGAGGAATTTTTTTCTCTTCTATCAGCTTTGTTGCCAGTTTTAAAAATTCGTCAGAAAGACCTTTTACCTCATCAGAAGAAATTTGCATCCCTTTCATTGCGACAAGTGTCCCAGGATCTATATTACGCTTTTTAAGCACTTCCGTTACCGCTTCCACTTCACGTTCATTTTTTGTTTCTTTAGGATTCTCACTTAGTTTAAAGCCTAAATATCCTGCTGCACTTACTCCTAATAAAGTAAGCTGCCAGGTTTCGAATTCCAGAAACGGAAATACTTTCGCCAATACATTATCTCTGAATACAAATACAAAAGCAATCCCGAAAATAAGGTTAAAAACCAGGCACTGAAACCTGTGAATACTGACCCCTCCATCATCAGAAAGGATATCTGTAATCCATCCTTTCGAATCTTCTATATCCTGATGCCGAAGACGAATAGGATTGGTGTTTTCTTTCATCTGCGTTTTATTCATGGTATCTCCCAGGACGGAAACTCCCAATCCTCCGGCCAATAAAATAACAGCGCTTGGAGTAAGTGCTACCAAAAACCCCGTATAGATATAGAACGACAAGTAACAGGATAAAATAATCATTGTCCACCAAAATACCTGCATTCTTGCAAAACTGTAGGGCCTTTCTTCTATCGGTTTTAAACCGCTTCCATCAGGAGAATAACTTAAATCCCGGCAGAGTGCTGTTTTCATGACAAGGGCAATTCCCGCCACCCAAATCAATAAAAACGAGATCCAGAATGAAGCTTCAAAACTCTTCCCTTTCTTCTTATAAAGAATTTCCGGATACTTTTTCTGGTATTCATAAGCAGTTAACAATGTGGGATCAGGCTGTTTTTGCTGTTCATCTTTTTTAGCTCCCACATCCTGAGGAGTAGTACCAGGGCTCGTCTGATTCGCTTGCTGACTGGTAGAATCAATAATAGCAGGATTAGCTGCATACAAATAACTTGAAGAGCTTAAAAAACTCAACATCAATAGAATAACAATTTTTTTCATAGTTAGAAATTTTTAGTTTAATGTAGTTTGTTCCTATGATCAGAATAAAGACCCCTTACATTTTAAACTTCTTCCCTATTCCAATCTATTTTTGGAGGTGTTTAAATCCCTATTTTATTACTTCATAAAATCTGCTCCGGTTGTTTCTTTTCAACTGATGGTTCTGTTTTATCTGTTAATAATTATTACCACATCCTGTTCCTTCACAAATTTTGTAATTATATGTTGTCCTGTCAATTACCCGTTTGGGTACTATTGTTAAACCTGAATTTGGATTTAAAAAATGTAGATGACAACGCTGAATGCTAAAAAAAGAGATATTTGATTTCTATAACCAAGACTATCCGAACCTCATCGCTTCTCGTTTAAAACCTGATACTTCGTGATCATCATTAAAATAAAAAAACCTTATCCAAAAAATAACAAAAGAAGACACTCTGAAAAGCGGTCTGTTTTCAGATTATTTAAGAATAGGGTAAGTTTTTTTGATCTGTCTAGATATCAGAATCTTCTGTATCCAATACATTGAACAACTGCTGCACCTCGGTTTTCTTTATACTGCTGTGTTTATTGATAAAGTCATCGACAGCAATTGACAAGGCACTTGCAAGAGATTTTTTGTAAGCAGTCTGCCTTAATCTTTGGGCATCGTTCGTTTCTGTAATAAAACTGATCTCAGCCAAAACAGCAGCTGTTTTAGGAGAATGATAAGCAGGATTCAGGACTCCCAATTTCATTTCTTTGACTCCTCTGTTTTTATAGCCTGTTGCCTGTACCAGTCTTTGCTGTACGGAAGAGGCCAACAGCACTGAGTCGCCACCGGCACCCGGATAAACATAGGTTTCCGTCCCCTGTGTTGTGGTATCACTCCAGCCGTTAAAATGTATGGAAATAAAGACATCCGCTTTATTGGTCAAAGCGAGGTTTGCTCTGTCTTTAAGGGATAAATTCGTATCAGTACTCCGGGTAAGATGAACCTGATGTTTCTTTAATCTCAGCTCTTCCGCAAGAAGGAGGCCGATTTCAAGAGTTAAATTTTTTTCGAGGTCTCCTAAGGCAGAAACTGCGTGATTTGCATCGGAGCCGCCCACATTATTCACACCACCATGCCCCGGATCTATGACAATGATTCCAGTTTTCATGATATTTAGTTTTCTTAAAATTAGTTATTTTAATTTAAATATCTGATAAAAAGTTTTTTTAACTGAAATAAATTTAAATGCACCATTTTAATTGACATTCAATTAAAAGCAGACCTTTAAAAGTATAGCCCGTTGTAAATTACGTCCCAATTCGGGAGAAAGCCATTTGCCAAACATCTGCCTCCACGATATACTGAAAAAACCGGAATAATCTTCCGGCTTCTCTTACTTTTAATCAAAGAAAATACTAAAATTACAATCTACTACTCAAGAGAAAGATCATTAGTTTGCTTTAATTGCAAAAACATAATTTTCACCATTTTGGTTAAGACTGGTTGTGGAGGTATTTCCATATGCTCTTGTATTCGTATCCCATATATATAGTCTTAAATTGGCAGCTGAAACATCAACTCTTATAATTCCTGCTGAAAACATCCCATATGTAAAAGCTCCTGCACCGCCGGTAGACTGTTGGGTAAGTACAAGACTGTTATTGTTAATGAAACTAAAATTATTGGTCGACAAAGCTGTATTAGAATCCGACAATGTTAATCTTGAAGCATATCTCGTATCAGCGGCTGTAGCCCCATTCACAAGAAAGCCTATAAATATAAACCATCTACCCTGTGGCAGATCAATATAAGCATTCATGTACTTATCTGCTGTTGTTCCATATGGGGTACTCACTGTTGGTGTTATTCCCGTTACGTTAGTCACAGTTGTATTTTGCCAGGTCGCTAATCCGTTACTATCAGAAGTTAATACTTTACCGGCTCCCTGGGTTCCGTCTGTAATTTTTACCGCCCCGTTAGTTGTTCCGTTATTGATCTCCAATCTTGTTCCCGGTGTAGCTGTTCCTACCCCGACATTTCCACTATTGAGGATGGTTACACCGGCTCCGGCAGTATTATTGGCTTGTAATGTAGCAAAAGTTCCGGCTCCGGATGCCGAGGTATTTGCGATCTTGATCACACCGTTGGTATTATTCCCGTTAGTTGATGTAATATTTAATGCTGTACCTGTGGTTAACCCAGTAGTTGAAATATCTAATGCCCTACCTGTAGTAATGGAGTTAGCGGTTAAATTAGTTGCCGTTGTAGCAGCAGCTGTACTGCTCCATGTAATATTATTCGTTCCCATAGTCACAGTGCGGTTATTGCCTAAAGTTCCATCTGAAGTATAGATATTTACATTTCCTGTATCTAATTTTCTCCAGGCTGTTCCCTCAAAATAATAATATCCGGTAGATGTAATGTTCACTGTTTGGCCTGTTGCTGTACCAGTAGAAATATTATTGATATAAATCAGCGTTCCATCAGGAACTCCAGACATATTAAATGCCTTTAATCGGTCTATTCTCGGAGCAATGATTCCGTCCACACTGGTTGCAGAAAGATTTTTGGCCACAACATCTAAAGTAGCTGCAGGATTGGTTGTATTTACCCCCACCTGGGCTTTAACAGAAGGGATCAAGAAAAGAACTCCCAACACAATAATTTTTTTCATTTTGGTTTATATTTAAATTTTATCTTTCAGCAGGCGTGTTTTACTAGCAATCTGTTGATTCGTACCGCTAATAATTTTAAAGAGAGCATGAATATTGATTTTTTAATGTGCCTATTGCTCATCATTTATTTTAATTTGAAATATTTTAAAAGCTGAGATTGATAGTGATAGCCCTGATGCTTATATTATTTCTGATCAACCACTCATGAAACCAAGTGCAAAGCTATTTCCTTTAAACTTTCACCACACAATAAGTAAGTACTAATAAGTATCAGATAAGCACCAAATAAGTACTCAATGCTTATAATTAGTCCATTCAATTACCAACCTTCTCTGCTTCAGGCCAAAAAGCAGACAATTTTCAGACATACGTATTACATACTATGATTTTTTAGGGACTCATATTGCCTCCGGTAAAGGGGAAGCCCAATCTGCCTATCTGTTTCTTAACCAAAAGTATAATCTTGGAGGAAGCGAATATAATTTTGATCTCTTCAACCCTGAATTTAATGGATTCCGGCAGAGAGAGCTTGCAATAAATGCAGTAGCTAAGGCAGGAATAGAGGTACAGTACAATCTTCTCAAAAATATGTACATCACTCCTTCTTTCCAATACGGAAAAATAAGTGACCGGTTTTCTCCATTTAACAAAGATAGTAATGATATGTATGGTTATGGGCTTAACCTGGGCTATGAATCTTTACTTGCCCCCATCAATATCAATGTGGCCAAAAACAATCTTGTGAATTTCTGGGGAATTTATTTCAGTATCTACAGTAATACTCTGCCCGCAATCCGGACAAAATGCAGTTTTCACAGAAGTGCCGCAGTTTAAACATTTATTATTCATTTCTTAAATCCTGCCAATGCGGAAATATTTGCTGTCACAATATTCTTTTCTGAAAAAAAATCTTCCATTTTGATATTGTATTTCTGCTAATTTTAAATTTTTTAGATAACTGAACGTTAGATAAATTATGTTTTTTCTGAAACTTCAGAATGGTTAAAATCGTAGCTTCATCATAAGATTTAAATTTTTGATTGTTGGCTATCTTTTTCCCAAACAACAAATCGTTCAATATAATAATGTCTAAAGAAGTCAGAGTACGCTTAGATAATATAGCGCTGCATTTCAACCTTTTATCCGGAAATTTCATTTCTATAATATCTTCAAAAATTTTTTTATAATCCGGCATACGCTGTTATTTAGAGGTTTGGTATTTATTGATCCATCGGTATAATGTAGTTTTTGGAATCTTATATTCTTCAATAATCTGAGTCTTCGTCTTTATGTTGTCATCAATAAGACTAAGGACAAATTCAATGATCTCCGTTGTATAAAGATGTTTCTTAAACACTGGCAAAGAAGTCTTATCTTTTGGTTTTTGGGCTTTGGAAGCGTATAGCATTAAATGGGTGGAATACAACCTGAAAAAATCATATTTTAAAAGCTTGGACCACTTCATTAAAATATCACAATCCAAAGATTTTTGGGTATACATCTCTTCAATCATTGACTGAATACAGTCAAAATAGTCACAAATTCTGTCAATATGAAGAGAATCTTCCTGAACCTTCGTCTTAATAAGTTTTCCAATATGAATATCGTTTAAATACATGCTTTTTTATTTTAAATTAGTCAATAATGCTGATGAATATTTCGAATGAAGGAACAGTTTGTTCTAAACTTTTACCGCTGTAAAAGTTGAAATGGTTTTTGGATTCTGCGAATATAGAATGTATATGAATTCACTTTGAAAGCAGTAAGCAAATCAAGTATCTAATACGTATGGATTTTACTCCGTTTTCAAATAATGTGAACTATCTTTTTTAGTACAGAAGTGTAGTATTTTAAATCTGATTTCGAACATCAATACTTTTACAGAAGATTATTTTAAAGTTTTAGATGGTACAATTTAAATCAACAAGAATTGATTTTTTTACATACCATAATATTTTTTCACTGAAAATATATCATGCGAGTAAATTAAACTTATTGATAATCAAATCATAGTATATAATACGTAGCCCGCTTAATTGCACGTATATAATAAGTATGATACTTTTGAGAAGAAAAAAAACAATGATGTCATTAGAATATAATAACAATTTGAAAAATGAATCCCGAAAAAAGTCATGTAAGAATGTCAGAATTATTATAAATATTTTCCACATTTTCTTTCAGGAATATTAAAAATACATACTGTAATATTCCACCGACAATTATTAAAAAAACCAAATGTTTCATCAGTAAAATTTCCGGAAAAATTTACTCAATACATAGTTACAGAATAACTTCAAATTATTAGTTTAACAAAATAAAAAGTATCGAAAATTTCATGATCACAAAAAAAATTATTTCGTTTATATTCCTTTTTACACTACATACCTTATCTTTTTCTCAGGAGTCCAAAGAGAAGCAGTTAATGGCAGAAATTCAGGTTTTAGATCCTGATGCCATAGGCGATAAAGAAATTAAAAAAATTAATGGAATCATTGCCGAGTGCAAAAAAATGGATTACAAAGACTGTCTGGCATTCAGCTATGCCGTAATGGCCAATATCTATTTCAGAGATAATGACAAAATAAAAGCCCTAGCCTATATCAACAAAATTGATGATGAAAAGTTAATCTATTCAGGCACCTCTTCAAATATTCTATACTACGTAAAGAATACCCAGTCTACCATCTATCAGGATGCCGGAAAATATATGGCAGCCTTAAAAAAACTGGATGAGATGCCTCAAGATATAAAAGATAATCCCTGCATCAATTACAGAGTACAACTAAAAAAAGGGACTGTGCATGATGAAACTAAGAATGCTAAAGAAGCTTTTATCAGCTTCAAAGAAGCCTACAGATTATCGAAAGTATGCAGAAGTCATCCTGATTATTTCCCCCCGAATCAAAGAAACCGAATCAGTGAAACGTATGCAGCAACTCCTTATTTAGCCACTGCTTTTTTACAGATCAATAAACTGGATTCAGCCAAGATCTATATTTCAGAAGCATTGAAAGATATTGAAGTACTACGCAAAACCGGAAGCTTCAATTAATGCACGACACCTATTTTTATGCAGGGTCTATTTACAGGAAAACCAATGATTATAAAAAAGCACAGTATTATTATCTGGAAGCAAAAAAAATTGCAGACAAGTATTTCCCAACTGAAAACAGCCAGCTGGATATTGCAGAAGAGCTTAGAGAGTTATATATAAAGATGGGTGAAAAAGACAGCGTTGCTTATTATTCTCAAAAAATCATTGAAATCCAGCATGCCAATGAATCGAAAAATATTTCAGTAAAAAATACCATAGACAATAAAGATTTAAATGAAAAGGAATCTCTAAAGAATAATAATAAAAACTTAATCTATTCACTCATTGGGGCTGCAATAGTATGCTGTTTCTTAATCTATATTGCATTCTTCTTTTACAGGAAAAATAAAAGTAAAAAACTGGACAAAATTGATATCCCACTAGTGGAAAGTACACCACAGAATAATTATAGCGAATTATTTGAAGAAGTAGTATTACTCGCAAAGCAGAACAAACAGGAATTTTTGACAAGGTTTAATGACCTTTATCCTGATTTTACAAGAAAGATCTTACTTTTAAACAATAATATTCAAAGCTCAGAACTGAGATTTTGTGCTTATCTGTACCTCAATTTTTCTACAAAAGATATTGCAGAATATACTTTTACATCTGTAAGAACAGTGCAGACAAAAAAATACAATTTAAGGAAGAAATTAAACATTCCCACAGACATTGACATCTATGTTTGGTTCAGTGATTTGCTGAAATAAGCTTTAATGGGTATTTATCTGATTATATCAGGAAATTACTGATTTCTAATGGTATTAATATTTACCATTACAAACACAATATTGCTTCCAAAAATTCGTACAAACATGCCATTTTGATTTTTCATAAACACAACAAAAAAGCCCTCTCAATGAGAAGGCTTAATTTGTACTTTATAATCAGATCATCTGAAAAGAGAGTTAACTTCCAATAGGAACGCAAGAACAAAGACAATCATAAATACCCTGTTCCGGATCACACACATAGATAGACTCACATTTAAGGTAGTATTTTGCCGGGCATACGGTTGTGCCTGATCCCTGGATTGATCTCATCCCCTCTCTTGTAATTTTCTTTAAATTTTTCATAATTATTTATTAATATGTTTGTTTTATAGTACATATAGTACCTATTCCCAAATATAACTAAATAAAATTAACTACAAAACACTTCTGAGAGAATCTATACCCTTTTTATTCCTGAATTATCAAGAATTTTTTGAATGAAACAATTCTTCGAGGGCTATTTGGGTTATAAAATAAAAAAGCCCCTATAGCAGGGGCGATTGGTGACCGCAGAAGGATTCGAACCCTCACTGTCGGAGCCGAAATCCGAAGTTCTATCCATTAAACTATGCAGCCGTATTCATAAGCAATATTTCATAAGCTTTGAATAATCACAAAGACTTATCACTTATGTTTTCCGACTGCGAAAATACAGATTTTTTTACAATTTATCCAGTTTGTAAAAGTTTAATTCTAAAATCATTTACAGGATCAATCGCCTTTTGAAGAATGATCCATCGGTAATAATATTCGAAAAAAGGAACTACCTTGAAGCAAATAATTAAATGTCAGATATTTAAAAACAAAACATCCAACATCCAAGATAATTTTCAGATGAAAGCAGGAAACCTATTCTTTCCATTATCAATGTTAAAAAATAACATAGTACACAACAAAAAGCCCTGCATTCCGGAATGCAGGGCTTTTTTATATCGAATATTTTTAATCTTAGAAAGTAATCTTCACTCCTCCCATCACCTGAGCACCTAAGACCTTATAGCCTTTATACGTCTGGTAATTGGAGTTCAGCAGGTTGTTTCCGAGTGCAAAAACACTGAAATTCTTGTGGAATTTATATTCTGCGGAAAGGTTCAGATCTGCATATCCTCCTACTTTGTCATTTCTGTTTTCCGTAGACTGGTAAACCATGTTTGGATTGGCTACCCCGTCAATAGCGAAAGAGTTTGTCGTTCTGTCACTGGCAAATATTCCTTTGAATCCTAACAGTAATTTCTTGTCAAGCATGGTATATTTAGCTCCGATGCTTGCATTCAACAGAGGCACGTTATAAATATCCGCGTAATTTTTCAGGTTATATTTGGTAAACCTTACTTCTCCGTCCAATACTAAGTTTTCAAGCGGAAAATACTGTACGCTGCCTTTAATATCACTTACATTTCCATCATCATATACCGCAGAGAATGTATTCGCGAAATCATAGGCAGAACGGTTCAGAGAATAGGTATTATCAAATAAACTGTTTCCCTGGAAGAACATAATATTCCTCATTTTTCCGTAACCGGCAGAGAAGTCGTATTTAAACGTTTCGTCGATGTCTCCACGTAAACCTATATAAAAATGATATTGTGTCTCTGTAGGCTTTAAAAACTGGTCAGAAAGGATGAATGGGTTCGCCTGCAGAAGATCTCCGTAAGTGTTCAGCTTTAAACCTCCGTCTACCCCTCCGTAGAATTTAAATTCTTTAGCAGCAGCCACCTGAAACTCAGCCTGTGGGAACCAGTAAGTTTTATTATTTTTTACTTCCCCGCCCATGGTATCATTTGAATTTTTGGCATTCAGGAAAGAAAATCCGGAACCCAGCATTAAATAAGAATCTCCTTTTCTGAAAGTTACTTTCGGAGTAAGGCTGGTATTAAAGAAATTGGATGAGTTTTTCTCTCTGATTGCAAAATCTGTTTTCACAGCTTCCACTCCAACTCCTAAATCAGCGTTTAAAACAACACCTGATTTACCGATTTCCACGGCATGCTTGGAAAGATTAGCTAGGATGGAAACCTGGTTTTCCTGGGCATCAAAATGATCTTTCAGGAAAGATGATTTCACCCTTACATCATTTAATATTTCATTGGAATAAAAATCATAATATCCATTGACTTTAAACTGGTTCACTCTCTGCTTCAGATCCACATCTGCAGAAGGCGTCAATGCATAAATTCCGTAATATCTATTATTATCCAGGCCATACTGAGCGTTCAGGTTGAATTTCCCTTTTTCTCCGTATGAATTTAAATAAGCCCCGATGGCTGTAGAGCTCTGTTTAGAATCCCAGTCATATTCTTTTTTCAGGCCTAATGTAGAAAGGAAATGGAAATCTGCTCCTACTTCCAGCTTGTTGTCAAGAGTTTTGGAAATATTGGCATCACCGAGAATCTTCCCGAAATTACCCATACCGAACTGCAGATAGTTATTCTGCGCCGTTCCTTCGAATTTCGGGGTTACATCCTGTCCCTGAATGGTAGATGTTTTAAAATCCGAAACCGCAGGCACATCCGTGATGGTGTATTTCACAGGGTTCTGGGATTTCTCTTCCGGCGGATAATTCTTGATGGTTTCCACAGAGGTTTTCTTCTTCTCAATCTTCTTCACCTCCGGCTCCCTTTTCTTATTAAGAATCAGTTTTTCCTCCTTGATCTGGGAAAACGCAAACTGCGAAAACCCTAAAAATAATATGGATAATAATTGAATTTTTCTGTTCATTATTTTTTGTATTTAAGTATTTCAGTAAAAACGTATTAATGATTTTTACATGAATACATTATACATTAATACAATAGTACATTCTACTTTTTAATCTGCTTTTTAACCTCTTTTGCCTCTGCTACAATCTCAGGGAAATCTTTATAGTTTTCAATGATCTGGTCGCAGGTATAACTTGCCTGGTAATTGTCTTTCAGTCCCAGATAGTTTTTAGCCATCAGTACCAAAGCTTTTGCTCCCCAATAATCTTCGGATGCATAATTGTTAGCCAGTTTAAAGATCGTTTCATTGGAAGACTTGAATGCCTTTCCTTTATTCTGATAATAAGCTTTTGCATAAATAGCTTCTGCCGCCACCGATGTGTTGGACGATTTTTCAAGAGAAGTATACGCTGACTGCGCCTCTTTATCTTTCCCTGAATTCATAAGGCTTCTCGCCTTAATCACCTTCGCTGTTTCAATCACCGCTGCGGAGTTTTTCGTATTCGCAATTACGGCATCTGCCAGCTTCTCGGCCTGAGAGAAGTTTTTCTCGTCGGCATACATTTTCATCAACTCTACATTCGCATAGTTTTTAATGCCAACGTCTGAAAAATTTTTAAGGTTTTCAAGATACTTTTTAGCTTCCGAGGTGTTCCCCTGAGCAACAAAGATCTGTGCCAGACGGGTCTGCGCATCATCCTGATAATCATTCTGTACCGCTGCTACCTCCTGAAGAACAAGAAGCGCTTTGGTTGCATTATTGGTTTGATAGTAGCTTTCTCCCAACTCGTATTTAGCCTGGTAAAGCCCTTCTCCGGTAGGATTCTGCGTCAAATATTTTTCGTAGTAAGAAATAGCATTTTTGTAGTCTTTCTTCGTGAAATACTGTTTCCCGGTAGAAAGATTGATCTCGTCTATTTCAGAAGCAGCCACATTCACCCCGATGTTTTTTGCAAAGTTTTCATAACCGGAAACATCACCATTTTTCGTAAAAATAGGTTTGGCAGCCTGAACAATTTTATCAGCATAAGCCGTATTTTTATACTGCTCGCCTAAGGATTTAAGCTCAGAAAGAGCTTTATCACTCTGGTTCTGGTCAATATAATTCTGTGCTCTGTAAATAGAGGCATTCGCAACAAGATCTTTATCTGAAGACGTCTTAATCACTTTTGCAAAATAATCATTGGAGTTGGCAAAATCGTCCTGCGCGGAATAAGCGGTTCCCATTTCGTACTGAGCATCATCATAATACTCAGAATCCGGGTATTTGGACAGAAGAGTTTTCAGATTGGTGATTTTTGCCTGTGTATCACCTTTAAATCCTAAAGCCATCGCTTTTTGATATAAGGTATAATCTGTGGCATCTTCGTTTTTATCATAGATTGCAATCGCTTCGTTCAGATCGTTATTCGCATAATGGATGTCTGCCAGACGAAGTTCTGCATCATTTTTAAATTCAGGTTTCGGATTGCTCAGATACTGTTTGAAATAAGTCTGCGCCTGATCGAATTTTTTAGCTTTAAAATAAGCATAGCCTAAATCATAAGGCAACTGCTGTTTTTCAGGGAAGGTTTCGTTAAGAAGCTTCTCGTAACGAACAATTGCAGACGGATAATTCCCTTTCTGATAATATACCTGTCCCAGCCAGTATAAAGCTCTGTTGTAAAATTCTTTATTGATGTTGAATCCTAAACTTCTCAGGAAATACCTTTCCGCTTCGTCATAGTTTCCTTTGTTGAATTCTTCTGTTCCCAACAAATAAGAAACCTCCTGATCTACTTTATTGATCTCAGGAGTAGAATTTTGAAGCCTGTCGATCGCGTTAAGCGTTTCTTTATAGTTTCCGGAATACAGATAAGATTTCACAAGAAGAGATCTCATTTCCGAAGCATTGGCATCATTCTGATTGTCGTTGATATAGCTTTGAATCACCCCTGAAGGACTTTCAAACGGATTCCCGATATCATAACTTAATTTTGCGTACTGCTCGTGAGCCAGTTTTTTAACCTTAGCATCATAATTCATCTGGTATGAAGAACGGAATGCTGAAAGCGCTTCCTGCTTTTTATCTACCGCCAGATAAGCGTTTCCTAACTGATAATAAGCATTCTGAGCAAGCGCTGAATTGCTGTTGACAAGCTGGTTGTAATAAGAAACCGCTTCATCATATTTTTTAAGCTGAGCCGCTACAAACCCCATTTCATACAAATCGTTTTCAGAAGGGTTCTGCTGTACGCTCAGATAGTCTTTTAAATGCGGATACGCCGAATTATAATCATTTTTCATGAAATAACTCTCTCCGATGATCTTATGAACTTCTGCTTTGTAAGCATCAGAAATATTCTCATTCAGTAAAGCCGTTCCCTCAGAAATAGCCTGATCATAATTTTTATCGTTGTAGTACATCTGTACATAATAAGGACGTACCAGTTTAGAGAATTTAGCCTCGTCTTTTACAGAATCGAAATACTGGAAAGCCTTATCATTCTGTCCACCCGAATAATACAGGTGTCCCAGCATATAAGCGATGTCTCCTTTTTGAGAAGCATCCGCTGTTTTATAAGCTTCTTCCAGGGCATCGGTAGCTCCTTTGGTATCTCCCGTCATGAATTTTGCATACCCAAGTTTCAGGATGTACTGTGTATTTTCTTCTTTTGAAAGCTGATACTGGTTAACTTTTTTCAAGGTCTCCAGCGCTTTGTCAAAATCTTTTTTGGCCAAATAATAATCTGCCAGCGGAAGATTCGCCTGGGCAAAATAGGCAGAATTCGGATACTCTTTCATAAAGGCTGTAAGCCCTTCCTCTGCATGATTTTTCTGAAGGATCACACCGATCACATTATCAAAAAACTGCGCCGCTTCTTTTCTGGATCTCGACAAATTCTGGTTATAGAAATATTGTCTTGCGTATTCAAACTGAGAAGCATTGTATATTTTGGTCTGATAAAGATTTTCTGCGAGATTGAACCTGTAATTGTCCTGCTGTGTAAAGTACTGTGACTGTTGTGCTTCGGAAACTCCGAAATAAAGCACGGCAGCTGAGAGAAGTATTTTTTTTGAATTCATTCTTTTTCTGAATAAAAAGATTAGTCTATATAAGTTAACGAAAATATTAAAAACTTATTGTTTAAGCAAGTTTTAAAGGTTTAATAACATAAATTAACAATTAATTCCATTTCACTGTTTGATGATAAAAAATGATTAATTTAGTATCATAAAACAGAATGGATATCAATTCGGAATCATCAAAAAAATATTCTGACTGAATTCTCATTCTAGACCAGCTAAAAACATACCATTACATGAAAATTAAGATACTTTTAGCATTAATTTTTGCTAACCTGATGCAGGCTCAAAAATTTTATTTTCCGAAGACTGCCGTAACAGACTCGGTTGTTCTGGAAAAACAAATGCCTCTGTTGGCATCAAAACTCCTCAAGCAGACTCCGCTGCTGAAACTTAAGAAAACCAGCAAAATGGCCTATTTAGACCAACTTTTCCGTTTACAGCTGGTTGCGAAGGATTACAAAAAATCCAATACTTCTTTAGCAGATTACCGCAAGGAATTTGCAGACCATGACATGGCAGGGAATAAATTCATTATCTACGAATTTTACAGTCTGGCCAAAATAGCGGAAGCAAAAGAAAAAATTCCGTTTCCAGGTGCCCTTCAAAAAGCATTCAATGCAAAATATGAAAGTCTCCCGGATAAGCTGATCACCAAAATAAGTATTGCAGTGGACGGGGATGTGGGTGCCGCAAGAAAAGCACTGAAGGAAACGCTGAACAAACAGAAAGACAAAGACAGTATAGACTATGGATCTGCACTCGCTCTTTGCAGAAGCTACCTGAACTACAAAACCTTTTCCGTCACTAAACCTCAGATTACTCAATTGGTTATCTCCAAAGACAATGAAAAGTTTATTACCGAAACAAAGGATATCAAGACAAAAAGCGGAAATACCCTTACAATCATCATTGTCAGAAAAAAAACAAATACGTCTCCCCTTCCTGTCATTCTCACCAATAATATCTATGCAGGTCCTATTGATGCTTATTTCGGAAAAAGAGCAGCCGTATACAATTACGTAGGTGCTGTAGTGAATACCCGCGGAAAAAGAAACAGCAATGACGAGAACAATCCTTTTGAACACGAATCTCAGGATATTTATGAAGTTATCGACTGGGTAAGCAAGCAACCCTGGTGTGATGGTAAAGTGGGCATGATTGGCGGAAGTTATCTGGGCTTCAGTCAGTGGGCAGCTGTAAAAAAATTACATCCGGCTCTGAAAACCATTGTTCCTCAGGTGGCCGTAGGAATCGGAATAGACTATCCTGCCCAAAACAATATTTTCATGAGCTACATGCTGAGATGGGTTCAATATGTAACGAACAACAAACTTACTGATGAAGCAGATTTTGCCAATGCCAAGAAATGGGACTCTATTAATACCGCATGGTACAAAAGCGGCCGGTCTTTCAGGTCTCTGGATATGATAAGCGGCAAGCCTAGCAAAATATTTCAGAGATGGCTGGATCATCCCGGCTACGACCAGTACTGGCAGAAAATGGTGCCTTACAAAGAAGATTTTGCCAACATCAATATCCCGATTTTAACGACTACAGGATATTACGATGATGATCAGATCGGGGCGATGTACTATTTTAAACAGCATCATCAATATAACAAAAATCCTAATCATTATCTGGTAATAGGTCCTTACGATCACGGTGGTGCCCAAAGCTTTGGATTTACCTATGCCAATGGCAATCCCATAGATCCAGTAGCCAGAATAAGCATTGATGATCTTGCTTTTTCATGGTTTGACTATATTCTGAAAAATGGTAAAAAACCGGCACTGTTACAAGACAGAATCAATTTTCAGGTGATGAATACCAATACCTGGAAACATGCTCCTTCTCTTGAAAAAATGCATACTTCAACGGTTAAGTTTTATCTTCAGGACCGGAAAAACAGTTCATCTGTCTTTAATCAGCCTGCTCAGAAAGATTTCGTAAAACAAACAGTTGATTTCAAAAACCGGGATGAAAAAGAAACTTATCACCCGGTAAGTAAAATAGACAATATAAAAACCACCAACTCTGTTTATTTCGAAAGTGAGGTTTTAGACAAAGACCTTATCATCAGTGGAAATCTGGCCGGATACTTCAATGTTTCCATCAACAAAAAAGATTTTGACACTGATACCTATCTGTATCAGATCCAGCCGGACGGCAAGTCTTTTTTATTATCCACCCACATTGTAAGAGCCAGCTATGCGAAAAACAATGCAGTGCGTCAACTCCTTCAGCCCGGGAAAACGGAACAGATTCCTATTACGAATTCGATGTTCATCAGCAAAAAAATTGAAAAAGGAAGCAAATTGGTCCTGCTGGTAGGCGTAAATAAAAACTCAAGCTGGCAGATTAATTACGGAACCGGAAAAGATGTAAGTGATGAAACCATAAAAGATGCCGGTGAGCCTTTGGAAATTAAGTGGTATAACGACAGCTATGTGGAAATACCTATTTATCAAGAATAAAGGCTTTTAGCTCTTATAAACTCAGTCTTTTAACTAAAAATTATGATTACATCCAACATCAAAATAAAAAATCATTACATTTGCTTTTTTTCAAACTCAAATATAAATATTGAATGAATCAACTTTTCAGAAGGAAAAACTATTCAGAAACAGATACATCTACTAGCCTTTTAAGGGTTTTAGGTGTTTGGGATATCGTTTTTTTTGGTATTGCGGCCATTATAGGAGCAGGAAGCTTCAGCAGTTTAGGTGAAGCGGTTTTCAGAGGAGGCCCCGGAGTTATTCTACTATATTTAATTTGTGGTTTTGCCTGCGGTTTTACAGCATTATGCTATGCAGAATTTGCCAGCAGAATTCCTACAGCGGGTTCCGCATATACGTATGCCTATGCCAGCTTCGGAGAACTGATTGCATGGGTAATCGGATGGGCACTGATCATGGAGTATTCTTTCGGGAATATTTATGTAGCCTTTTCATGGTCCGACTATTTCACCAGCTTCCTGGGACGTCTGGGTATGCATATCCCGGATTATCTGACCTGCAGCTATACGGAAGCCAGAAAAGCCGTTCAATATGGCTCAGAGAATAAGGAACTGCTCAATGCATGGAAAACAGCACCGCTAATCGGAAGTTTAAAATTCATCGTTGATCTTCCTGCATTGGTGATCAACGGACTTATTACATGGCTATGTTATGTAGGAGTAAAAGAGAGTAAAAACTTCAACAATTCCTTAGTTATTTTAAAGCTGGCGGTTATTGTTTTGGTTATTCTTGTCGGTTTTGCTTACATCAATACAGATAACTGGACCCCGCTTAATCCGGAAACTCAGGTGGCTTCTTTCATGCCTAACGGTTTTGCAGGCGTAATGAGTGCTGTTTCAGGAGTATTCTTTGCCTACATAGGTTTTGATGCCCTGAGTGTACTTTCCGAAGAAACAAAAGACCCACAGAAAACGCTTCCAAAAGGAATGATTATTTCTCTTGTGCTTTGTACGGTAATTTATATTGCATTAACCCTTGTTTTAACGGGAATGGTAGATTACAGAAAATTTGACGGTGTAGGTGATCCGCTTTCATTCATCTTCGAAAAATCTAATGCCAATGTAGCCTGGATGGAACTTGTGGTTTCTTTTGTTGCCATCGTTGCCATCACTACTGTATTACTGGTTTTCCAGATGGGACAGCCGAGAATATGGTATGCCATGAGCCGTGACGGTCTGATGCCTCAAAGGTTCCAGAAAGTACATCCAAAGTATAAAACACCTTCCTACGCAACCGTCATAACAGGTATTGCTGTGGGAGTTCCTATCCTGTTTACAGATAAAACCTTTATTCTTGACTTCACCAGCATCGGAACGATCTTCGCCTTTGTACTGGTTTGTGCCGGAGTTCTAATGCTTCCTGCAAAAGAAAAGATCAAAGGCAGATTCCACCTTCCTTATATTAATGGTAAAATCATATTCCCGGTTATTTTCATTGGAGGATTGGTTGCTTTCTATATGTGGCAGCCAGCATTTTTCACCACCTTAATGGACTGGAATGATCCTAAAGAAGGAGAATTCAGAGCTTCCATCTTTGTTTTCATCGTGATTAATTTGATTCTGTGTCTTTTTGCCTTCATCAAGAACTTCTCTTTAATTCCTCTTATCGGTTTAAGCTCCTGTTTATACCTTCTTACGGGGATGAGCCATGAGAACTGGTTCTGGTTCGGCCTTTGGTTTGCGCTGGGACTTGTGATCTACTTCTGCTACGGGTACAGAAACAGTAAACTCAGAAAAGAAATAAAGTAAAATATTAACTTACAAAAATAAAAGGGCAAATGGCGAATAAGCTAATTTGCCCTTTTGCTTTTTTGCCTATCCCATCAAAATCGGCAGTATTATTGCTTAGGTTTCAGCAGAAACTATAAACTAATTCCGCCATGTCAGAAAGAATAAAAACTTACAGAGAATTTTATCAGTTCTATCTTACTGAACACAGTAAAACAGGAACAAGGATTTTTCACTTTATAGGAACTCTTTTGGTATTCGTTGTCATCTGGTACGTGATCAGTTCAGGAAAAGAAAGATTTCTATGGTACATTCCCATCTTTGGTTATGGTTTTGCATGGTTCAGTCATGCAGTTATTGAAAAAAATAAACCTGCCACTTTCAAATACCCACTCTGGTCTTTAATTTCAGATTTCAGGCTTTTCTTTGAACTACTGATCGGTAAACAGAAATTCATAGGAACTTCTGCTAAGGTGAAAAATGATGAAAGTTCTGAAGGTTAATTTGAGGTATTTTCTACCATAAAAGTTACTGTAATTTTTTTTCCGAGTGTGATACTTGGGTTAATATTTTTCATAGTTTCGGCGGCCTCCGGCCGCCGAAACTATGAAAAACCAATCATTAAATTTAAACTTTAAATACAAAAATAAAAATATCTGAAAATCAGACTATTTAAACCTTTTCTTAAAGTTAAATTTAATCATATTCATTAGGCCGGGTTCTATAATATCGATCCCTAATCCGAAGTTGCTGTTGGCCACGGTATGATGATCTTCCCTGAATATTTCGAACTGATCCTGTGGAATTTCAAGATTCACCAGAGGATTGTTTTCAATCAAAACTACGGCTCCGTTTTTTGAAATCTTTTTGCGGCTTTTATATTCAAAATACGGATTACTGATGGTACTTTCCTGAACGGTATATTTTTCTTCCGTATCAATTTTCTGATCCGTAAACAAACTGATCTCATATTTCTCGCTGTCGAAATTATGCCAGAAAGGAAGATCTTTGTGCATATAGTCTCTTGCGCTTGCCTTGATGACATTACGGTCGAAATACATCAGAAAACGATTATTCTGAGGATCTGTGTAATAAGGATTTTCCACGGCAGCGGTATAATAAATCTTAAATTCATTCAGTTTTTTATCATCGCTTACAATATCAATGGCGGCATCTTTGAAGACATTTCTTACATCGGTCCCGTTCCTGTCATTAGAATAATTAAGAGCGTAAAACAGGAAATTATTCCAGCTGTCTACAATCTCTCTTTTATTCGTACTCTTAAAATATCTCCTCATGGCATTGGCCCGGCTGCCTTTGTACGTTGTGGTCACTTTCAGCCTGCCTGTTGAATTCTGGACATTGAAATCTACTTTTTCATCGATGCAGTAATATGGAAACCGGTAGGATTTTCTTTCCATCAGCTCCTGATCCGGTTTTACTTCCAGGTAATACATAAAATAAATGAAGCTGCGGTTTTCTATCAGACCGAATTCATCCCGGACTGTAGCATCCACGAAATATTCCTGTCCTTTATAATCGATCTTTACCACCACATGATTAAAGCTGAGTAAGGAAGGGAGATAATATTTGATATAATAATCGGTCTGAAAATTAACCAGAACAATTGAAGAATCTACTCCGATATAATCCAGAATCACTTTCAGCAGCACACATTTTGCCTTGCAGTCGCCCTGTTTGTTTTCATAGGTAACAGAGGGTTCCTGTGGCTTGTGTCCGTTCATCTCATCAGCATTGAATACATAATAGATGTGATTCTGTACGTATTCTATAGCAAACTGTAACTTTTCATCAATTCCGGCTATAGCATCAAGCTTTTCAATAAGGTGAGGCGCAAAATCCTGCAGGGAAGATGTACGAAAAACCTCATCATAGATAGGAACAATATAATTGGAAAGCTCCTTCCAGTTCTTTTCCGTTGCAAAATCTATGAACGGAAAAATCTCCCTGCCGGCATCTACCGGATTGATATAGTTTTCCTCTTCGATGACAAACCGTTCCCCTTTCTTCAACTGGTGAATCTCAGGTTCCAGAACATTCCCTTCGTCATCTCTGAAAAAAGTTTTTTTATAGGCCACATTCTCTTCTCTGTCATTGATGAAAGTGAATTTAAAACTTCCGTAAGCCCAATAATTATCCGGACTTACCCAAACATATTTCGAAAATTCTTTTCTCAGGAAATCACGTTCTGTAAAAGCTTTAAACCGGGAGTCTTCAAGAATCAGAACATCATACAGCCGCAGATCTTTGATGGTGATGTTGATTTTTTTATTGCTGCTTAAAATCCCGCCGCTGCTCTGACTCTCACTGTCCAGTACTTTTATTTTGGTATCGGGAATCTTATCTATTAAAACACCGTCTCTCAAAACACTGATCCGGTGGATACTGTAGACCTCATTTTCTTCTACAATAACATCTGAAACAGACGCCCGTTCAAGGTTTCCCGGCTCATTCAGCGTATAGGCCAGACAGACATATTCACTGTTTTCGGTATTGCTTGTATAATATTTTTTGTCGAGAAAATAGCAGTAGTCTCTTCCTTCATCAATTTGTTTTCTGGCAAATTCGGAATCGTGAATCTTATTGATTAATTCACTATCCTCTAAATGTCCTGCCCATATTTCGGGTTTTTGAATTTTGTAATTCTCAATCTGAATTGGATTATTCATATTATATTAAAGTATTTGTGTTCTTTGGTTAAATATTTAGAAGCGTTCAAATTAAATAATTAAAAACTAAAAAAACAATAGGAGATCTACGGTAAAAATTTCGGCATGGTAATTGCGAACAAAGGTGTAAAATAAAGTTTATGAAAATTATAGCAACAATTCTAAAAGGAGCTGTTCCTGCAGTAGCACTATTCGCAATGACACAATGTACCACTACGGCCAATACAGCCGGAGCAGACGAGAAAACGTTCATCGTAGGACCTGAAACCGCAGACTGTACAGGAGTAGCACCCATGAAATGTTTGCAGGTAAAAGAAAAAGCATCTGAAAGCTGGACCAATTTCTACACGAATATTGAAGGATTTACTTACGAACCGGGATATGAATATGTTTTAAAAGTAAAAACAGAAAAAATTGCCAATCCACCGGCAGACGCTTCTTCAATAAAATACACACTGATTAAGCAGGTTTCCAAAACCAAAAAGTAATACATCAAACTCCCGGAAATGTCCGGGAGTTTTTTTATGCTTCCTTCCTTCCTTCCTTCCTTCCTTCCTTCCTTCCTTCCTTCCTTCCTTCCTTCCTTCCTTCAAGTTTCAGAATTAATTAAAAAAATTCAGGCTCTGTACCGTTATTTTTTATAAATTGCAACAACATTGCATTAACTACAAAATTGCAATATCTATTAAATACAGTTTCTTTTTAAAGTGACCGACATCCGGGACTTATTAAAAAGGGACACAGTATAAGCAGCCAATGGAAAATAACAGACTCAGGAAAATTACTCATCATTTTAAAGGAAAACGATATCCGTTTTTCCGCCAGCTCGACACTATGGACTGTGGGCCGACATGTCTAAAAATGATTTCAGCATACCACGGAAAAGAACTCTCCTTAAACTATCTGCGGGATCTTTCTGATGTCCGGAGTCAGGGAACTTCAGTATCCGGATTGAAATATGCAGCTGAAAAATTGGGTTTTAAAACATTAGCCGCCGAATTAAGTCTCGAAATATTACTTGAAAAAGCACCACTTCCCTGCATCCTGCATTGGGATCATAATCACTTCGTTGTCTTATGGCATCTTACTGAAAAACATGCTTATGTAGGAAATCCTGCGCTGGGAAAGAATATGCGCTATACCATCCATGATTTTATGGAGCACTGGAACACACCGGGGCGAGAGAATAAAGGGATTGCCATCTTTGCAGAATCCACTGAGGCTTTTAACCAAATAAAAGATCAGCCGGATCCTCCTGTGAATCTTTTCTCATTATTAAAACGCATAGACGACCGTAAAAATATCTATTATGTAACTGCAGCGTTAATTACAGCTACCCTTCTGACCCTGGCCATCCCATTGTTAACACAAGCCGTTGTAGATAAAGCTATTTCTAAAAAAGACATCGGAATACTAGCCATTATCTGTTTGGGGCAGCTCCTCTTATTTACAGGCAGAATTATTACCGATTTCTTCCGAAGCCGGATTCTTTTCAAGCTGGGAATGAATATCAGTATAAAACTCATTTATGAATTTGTAGATAAACTGATGCAGCTTAGGCTTTCTTTCTTTGAATACAGAAGCAGCGGCGATAATTTGCAGAGAATCTATGATAACCAGCGTGTAGAGGAATTCCTTACCAAAAACTGCGTAAGTGCCGGACTTTCCATAATCATTCTCATGGTCAATGGTGGATTACTGTGCTACTACAACTGGAAACTTTTTGCTCTGTTTATTGTTGCCAGCATTATAAGCATAGTGTGGACCAATCTTTTCGAGGAAAAAAGACGACGCCTTGATCAACGGACTTTCAGCCTGCTTTCCAATGCCCAGCGCCATCAGATAGAAACCTTCGAAGCAATGACAGAAATAAGGCTTACAGGTGCAGAACAGGAAAAAAACCAGTTATGGAAAACCCTGCAGGAAGAAACCTACAAAGTGAAAATGGAAAACCTGAAACTCGATCAGCGAATCCAGGGTGTAGCTCTTTTCATCAATGAAACCACCGGAGTCCTTACCACCTTTCTGACGGCTTCTCTGGTGATCAACGGAACACTGTCTCTCGGAGCCATGCTTGCAATCACTTATATGTATGGTGCGCTCAATGGTACAGTCAACCAGCTGTCTGATTTTATCCGTTCCATGCAGACTGCCAAATTCAGCCTTCAGCGTATTTCTGAAGTAGAACATGAAGAGACGGAAGATGCCCATTCTATTTTAAATTTAAAGAAAGGTGAATCCGGTTCTATTGAATTATGCAACGTAAGCTTCCGATACGGAAAATTATCTCCTGATGTACTTCATAATTTGTCTTTAACGATTCCCGCCGGAAAAGTAACTGCGATTGTAGGAATGAGCGGAAGCGGAAAAACAACCCTTTTGAAACTGCTTCTTAAATTTTTCACTGCCACAGAAGGCGTGATCACATTCTGCGGACAGGATCTCAAAATAATCAAAGCAAAAAGTTTACGGAAACAATGTGGGGCAGTAATGCAGGATTCTTTCCTCTTCACGGACACCATAGCCGGGAATATCTGGGTCGGAAGTGCGGAAAAAGATCTCAACCGGGTAAAAAACGCTTGTAAAATGGTCAATATGCAGGAATTTATAGAAAGTCTTCCTTTTTCTTATGACACCCAGATCGGAAGTGAAGGAATCGGATTGAGTGAAGGACAAAAACAACGCCTGCTGATTGCCCGCCTTATTTACCGCCAGCCCGATTATATATTTCTGGATGAAGCCACCAATTCTCTCGATGCCAACAACGAAAGACTGATTGTTGAAAATCTGAACAGCTTCTTCGTAGGAAGAACCGTTGTTATTGTGGCCCACCGACTGAGCACGGTAGTTCATGCAGACAACATTATAGTACTGGATAAAGGAAATATTGTTGAACAGGGCACTCATGAAGCGTTGACCCAATCAAAGGGCGCCTATTATCATTTAGTTAAAAATCAACTTGAACTCGGAAAATAAATTTTGGAATGAGTCTTACTATTTTACCTCACATTTTTACACGGTTTGCCGCATTACCCGTACACAGCTTAAATAAACTGAGCATTTCAGACATTGGAAACCAGTTGCATCAATGGCAAATAGCAGCAGAAAAAGAGAAAAGCTGCAGGGAAAGGCTATGTGATGATCTTTATACCCTGATCCAGCAATCTTCTGATGATCAGGAACGAAAACTGCTTTTAAACCTGAAACGTTCCGTATACAACAAACGGCAGAATGCAGATGTGCTGGTACAAAAAATACCTCACGAAACCTTCGGTAAAATCCGTCAGTCATGGGAAGACTGGCTGAAGTCAGTCGCGGAATATAAAACATTCGAAAAATTATGGGACAAGAGTTTCCGGGAACAGCTTTGGTTGCACAGAAAAGATATTCAAAGGCAGACTAGCGAATATCCTTTCAGAAACGGAGTTTTGCTTTCCAGTAAAGATCTGTATGAGCAACTCGATAATTTCAGCCATGCGGAAGTACAGTCTCTCAATAAAGATGCTGAACGAATTGAATTCAGTGTGCTCCGCTACCTTACGCGTATGGCGTACAAAACCTCTCCTTTCAGTACATTCACTTATTTAGGGCTTACCCAAATGGATTCCGGAACCTGCGAGCCATTGTCTTCTTCTCAGGAAATTCCAGACTGCAGAATAAGGTTGAATAATAAACTTCTGAAACGGATCAAAAAGCTGATGGAACGCCATCCCGGCCTTCAGGAATTACTGTTCGTCAATACCAACAGCAGCATTACAGAAGGCAACGGCCAATTCAGTTTTCTGATGAATTGCATCAATATTGAAGTATTTCAGGAAATACAGGCTACCAACGTAAACCATTATATCAGAGAACTTCTTGAAAGTTCAAAGGAGAACATTTCATTAGCATCATTTATTGAACTTCTTTCCCATCGCATAGATGCTGATCCTTCAGAATTAAAGCATTATCTGTTGAAACTGACTGATTCCGGATTTCTGGAGCTTAGCCTGGAATGTTCTGAAATAGATCCGAACTGGGACACTCATCTTTTATTATTTCTAGAACAGCACACCCCAAATAATGAGGCGGCTGAACAGCTTTATAAAATGGTATCCAGTCTTCAGCAGGCAAAAAATACATTCGGGACAGCCGGAACAGCCGAACGGGAAATTCTTCTGAAAAATACGTCCGGGCTTTTTGATCGCATTATTTCCGATCTTGAACATCAGGCGGGAATTATAAAACTTCCAAAAGATGAACTGCAAAACATGCTTGATGATATTCTGCAACGGTACAAAAACGGACAGGGGTTTGAAAAGCTCCCCTATCTTCCGGTTGATTACCGCCAGGAAGGATTTATTTATGAAGATACTTTTACAGATAAGGTCCATCAGATTGAAGAAAATACAGTTCATGAGATGGGACAGCTCCTTTCCGAGCTGTGTAACCGTTTAACTGCTTTTGATATCCGGGGAAAAGAAAAAAGCAACCTTAAAAATTTCTTCATTTCCAGATACGGCAAAGATAAGTCTGTTTCTCTCGTGACTTTTTACCATGATTATTACAGGTATAAAAATGAAATGGAAAGCAAAGAGGATCAGAAGGAAATATATTCTGGCGCTTCATGGTCTGATACTTTCTGGAAAGATCTTCAACAAAATGAACAGCCATTTGGTGAAATAAAAATTCAAAAGGAGAATTTAAACCAGCTTCCGTTTTCAAAAGGCTCTTCTGTGGCTGGTTCTGCTTTTCTGCAGTTTTTTGATGAACATTCGGAAACGGGTACAAAAGCTGTTGTAAACGGGCTTATGCAGGGAATGGGTAAGATGAGCGGCCGGTTTCTCCATTTATTCCATCCTGAAATTTCCGCAACCCACAGGGAATATAACAAACGCTTATTTCCGGATCAGCTACTTATTGAGCTTAATGATGATTCCAGTTTTAATGCCAATATTCATCCGCCTTTATTAGATTTTGAGGTGAAAATGCCCGCTTCCAATACCCAGATGAAAAAGAACCAACAGATTCCTTTAGACCGCATCATTGTGGGCTATCATTCAGACCATGACAGCCTCTGTTTAACGGACACTGTTCAGAATAAAGAAATTTATGCCTTTGATCTCTGTTTGGAAACTATTACGAACAGATCCAATCTTTATCAGCTTATGTCTCTGTTCAATCCCTGTATTTATGTCAGTTATTTTCCTTTAATACAAGTCATTGATGATCAATATTCAAAACAGTTTACCCATGAGGAGATCCGGATTTTTCCACGAATTGTTTTTGAGGACCAATTGATCCTCCGTCGCAAAGGATGGCTGGTTCCTCTGAATTCTGTTCCCGTACAGCATCAGGAAGAAAGTCATGCGATGTACTTTTTACGTTTCCATCAATGGTTGCTGGAAAACAGCCTGCCATCTTCTGTATTTCTTTATCTGCAGTCCGCCTTCATTCCTGAGGATCCGTCTTCTGATAAAACTTCAGGAACCCGTGATGATTACAAACCTCAGTTTATCGGTTTTGAGCAGCCTTTGCTGTTTAATCTTTTCAACAAACTGCTCAGCAGAGCCGGATCCTACATTTATCTTGAAGAAGTTTTGCCTTCTGTAAACGGTTCCAGGGAAAGAGTCAGTGAACATTTAATCCAATGGTATAATTTTTAGCATGATGCAGAAACTCTGGAATACCTACTATCTGTACTACAAAGGCGATGCAGATCATCTATTGAAAGAAGTTGTACACACGTCCCTACAAAATATACAGGAACAACTTGGAAAAGAGGTTCGGTTTTTCTTTATCCGGTACTTTGAAAACGGTTATCATGTCCGTTTGAGACTGCTTCTGTCTGCTGATGAAGTGCCTCTGTTTTTTTCTGTGCTAAAAGATCAGTTATCAAATTATGAACGGGTTCACGAGACTCAAGTGGTACTGAAAGAGGCTCAGTACATTCCGGAAACAGACCGTTACGGCAATGCAGATACCATAGCCTATGCGGAAAGCCAGTTCTATGGATCTTCTCAATTTATCCTGAACAATCTGGTACAAAACTACCTGATTACCACTCAAGAAAGATATCTTCTTGCTCTGAAAACCCAGATGGCATTTTTTAAAGGAATGAAGCTATCCCAACACGACAGTCTGCAGTTATGCCACGAGTTTGTAGAAAGCTGGCTTCCGGTTCCTTATTCGGAAAACCCTGATGAAGTGGAACAGAACAGAAAAAGTCTTTTATCTGCTTTTCAGCAACAGTTTGATACTTACAAAGCTGCATTGTACGAAAGTTTGGAAGAATTCCGGGGATCATTGGATACTACGGAAGATCCTTTTCTACAGGAGTTTCTGGAAGTCAATAATAAAGTATACGAAAACTATGCTCGTTCCCAATTATCAAAGAATCAAATCAATGAAGCACTGCTCAGTTTTATTCATATGAACAACAACCGTTTAGGAATCATCAATGCAGAAGAATCCTATCTTCTTTTTTTAATCATGCAAACCATTCCCTTAATAAAGAACTATGATGAAAGATAAAGAGCTTCATGAACTGCAAAACGGATTGAATGAAATACGTGAATTTCTCCTGTCTAAAAGAAAAAAGGATACTAATGGATTCTATTGGGACACCATTGCCCATGATCCGCATACAGGGGAAGTTTCTTTTACGTTCAACTCTTCTTTATGGAACGGAACCGGAGGTATTGCCTGGTTTTTCCTCCTGCTTTATGAAAACTTCGGAAATAAAGACGATCTGAAAACTGCCGAAGGTTCATTTTCCAAAATATATGTTTATTCCAAAGATGAAAAAATATCAAACCCCAGTTTATATGACGGAATATGTGGAGTCATCTATTTGGGTTTAGAGCTATATCGGGTTACACAAAAGGATTTATACCTTCAGCAAACTTTGGAACTTTATGATCTGTACAGGCAAAAAATTATAGAAGAACAGACGGAAGACCTGCTGATTGGTACCTCCGGAATCTTAATAGCGGTTTGTAGCCTTTATCATTATACAAAAGATGAAAGATTATACCGTGATATCAATGTCTTAATCAATTCTCTTCTGGAAAAGGCACAGATAGCAGAAGCCGGGATCAAATGGGGCCGGAATCATCTTTCCGTGGATTCTCTGTGTGGTTTTTCGCATGGTAATTCCGGGATTGCTTTTTCCCTGCTTCAGATTGGAAAATATTTTAATCATCAGGAACTGATCTGGCTAGCTGAACAAGCTTTCCTCTATGAAGATCTTTATGATCATCCACAAAAAAATAACTGGATGGATCTGAGGTGGGAAAATTCCAAAGCTCAGTTGTCTCATTTATTCGAATGGGATAAAAACACGTTTCTTCAGGATGATTTCGATCTTAATGCATGGGCGCACGGAGCCTGTGGAATTGGGAGTGCAAGAATGTCGGCATTCAGGATTACACATGATCCAAAGTACAAAGAAGACTGCATCCGGATATTTAAAAGGTGTAAAAATGATATCAGATCAAGGTCCAAACAAAATCACATTCTATTCAGCGGATATGGAGGGATTTCTGATTTCCTTTTGCAGTTTCATGAGCTATTTGACGATACGGAAGCTTTAGATCTTGCTCAGGAAATTGTTTTTGAGGGTTTAGAAAAAAGCAGGTCACATCATCATGCTGCATGGGGCGTTCAGAAGACTGAAGATCTGGGCCTGATGACGGGAACAGCAGGCATCGGCTTTTCTATGCTTACTATTATAAAAGGAAAAACATTTAATTCTATTCTTCATCCGGAACTTCCTGTTGAGGAAAATAAGCCCCGGGATTTCATACTTTCGGAAGATATAAAGGTCAAAAAGAGTTTTTTTGGACGGTTTTATCCCAAAACACTTGAAATTCTACAACATGACATTCCTTCATTCCGATTGAATGATGACTTTCAAACCGTAGACGAATTTGGAGATTTCCTGTTAAAAACTATTGAAGAATTACCTGAAAAAGAGGCTGAATACCTATCTGATATTCATCAATTTGAAACTAAAAAAATCAATATCAGGAAGAAACACAAAGGAGCTTTATGTTTTCAGACACGACTCAGAATATTAAAAGAAGAACTGAATGAATACCTGGGAAATGGAGAAACCGACCTTCAAAAAAAACAATTTGTCCGTAATCCTTTTATTCATATTCATGAATCCAAATGGAACTGGAACGAAGAAAATCCCAAAGAATCTGATGCCGGACAATATCACCACATCTTTTACAGCACCGATCAGGAAATCTTTCACCTTACACTGGAGCCCTTTCTTACAGCGGTTCTTCAGCTCCTGGAAAATCCATTAAGCATAGAAGAACTGGCAGCATATTTCCATTATTCAGAAGGTGAAAAAGAAAGGATAGAAAAAAAACTGACAGAGCAAATTCTGGAACTGCTTAAAAACTTTTTTATAAGAACAAAATAAGATTAATGATGATTAAAAAGATTTAAAAATTTAAAGATTTAAAGATTTGAGCCGACTACATGATACATCCGCTTCATCGAATCAAGCAAAGGTTGATTCCATCTTTGCCTTACTAAACTATCCAATGTTAAACTCAACTTTGCGTATAACAAATTATTAAAACGTTGAATAAAAACGCCTCCTTCATCGAATCAATCTTTGATTGATTCTGTCTTTGCTTTACTGAAACTATATAATGTTGGAATCAGCTTTGCGTTGAAAAAAAATTATTTTATCAGAAAAAATATACGATAAAATATCCTCTACTCTTTTTCTGAAAATCTTTAAACAAAAAAAGGGCTGCTTTATTCCCATAAAGCAGCCCTGGAAGTTTTCCCCCAATAATTAGCACTGAACAGTTCCGCAAACGTGAAGTTTGTCCTGAGTTTTAATAGTGTGGGTTGGGTGGTCATGATCTCCTGCCGGAGCAATTCCTAAACCACCTTGTAGTTTTTTAGACAAATCTTTGTCAAGAGCTGTTACGAAGCTTTCGATTTTAAGATCATCGATGTTTAGCTTCATCTTTTTGTTGTTTTCCATAATAAAACATTTTTTAATTTGGCCTACTGTTCTAGGGTTTCGGCTTTCCCTTGTTGTAAAGATAATAATTTTACTGCAACAATGTTGCATTTATTTGTTAAAATTTCACTCCTATCTGCAATTTAAAATTGAAAGGGTTACTTTCCTTGTACATCCAGTTCTCTCCTACCACGGCAGTCCAGTCAGCATTGTATCTTGCGGTGACATTTCCGTCTGTGATATACCTCTTATTCAGAAGATTATCGAATATTCCGCGGAAGAACCATTTTTTATATTGATACATAATGCTGGCATCCAGTTTTACAAAATCAGGGATACGGACTCCCGGCACATCGGTCTCTCGAACGAATGCGGCGGTTTCTCCCAAAGCTAAAGAAAGGCCGTGCAGTTTTCCTTTCTGGAATTTGTACATCACCCATGTATTGAGCTGATGTCTCGGTACGCTTGAAAATCTTTTCCCAACAAGTTCTGAAGCATAAGGATCTTTGGAATAAACAGAATTGATGTAGGAATAATTAGCCGTTAAAGTAATGTTGGGATAAATGGAGCCGATTACATCAATTTCGATTCCTTTATTTCTCACCTGATTAAGCTGGGTAAGAAGTCCCGTAGCCGGATCCTGAGAGAAAGAATTGTTTCTGATGATTCTGTAAGCACTTACGGAAGTAGACAAAAGACCATCAAACCAATCTTTTTTTAAACCTATTTCTGTGTTGTAACTTTCCAAAGGCTTCCATTCTTTTCCCTGCGGATCTGCTCCAGCCATCGGGTCAAAACTCTGATCATAAGAGAAGAAAGCTGCGAAATTCTTTTGAATCAAATAAGTGACTCCCACTCTTGGATTGAATGCATGATGACGGTAAGTTTTATCTTCTCCGTCAGGTGTGTAAGGCCCTTTGATATAACGTTCCCGTCTGTTCTTACTGTATCGGAATCCTGCGTCTACAAATAACCGGTTCCAGAACTTGAAATTATTGTAGACATAGGCTCCTGCGGTTTTATCTGTTGAAATTGTATAGTCAATCTGATCATCTGCTTCCGGCTGGATCAGTAAATTACGGTCGATTCCATAATTCTGCTGATACCGGTTGAAAACAAATTCATTGACTCCCTGAATATGATCTGTATTGCTTTTACTGCTGTTGAAATCTATTCCGGAAAGTACGGTATGCACAATATTGGGTGTGATGTTGTAACTGCCGCTTACAAACAACTGCGTATTATAAGTCAGGTATTTTTGTTTATTTCTGAAACTGGAACGAAGAGCATTTCCTTCATCATCAAACATAGGCGGAGTGTAACTGTTTATTCCTCCCAGAATACTCCACTGATCCAGCGGGGTGCTTTTAACAGATGACTGGGAAACTATTTTCCATTGATCATTGAACTGATGCTGAAATACCAATCTTCCGTAATGCTCGTCAAGTTTGGAAGTCGGCAGATTAGGATCGCCCTGATAATTAGCTTTCCACGGATGCTTTTGAACCATAGTCTCTTTTTCATACTGGATAAAATTACTCGATTGCAGCGCTCTGCCTATCATCATATTCCATTCTGCCAGTAAGAAAGTATTTTTACTGAAATTATATTGAACAACCGGAGCCACAACCCATTTGCGACGCTTGGCATAATCTGCATAATAGCCCTGTGATTCATAAGCCGCATTGAATCTGAAAGAAAAACCTTTCTCTTTCAGCTTACTTCCCAGATCAACAGCAGCCCTGTAAAATCCGAAACTTCCTGCCGTTACATTAGCCTCCCCGATTCTATTGGCATGGGGCGCTTTGGTATTGATATTCAGAGAACCTCCTCCGGTACCCATTGAATTGATAAATCCTGCAGGGCCTTTAATAACATCCACCTGCTCTATTAAAGCTACATCTTCCTGTGAAAGCCCTCCAGCAAAAGATGGCAATCCGTTTCTGAATGTACTTACGGGACTGAAGCCTCTTAACTGTACATTAAAAGTTCCTGAGAAAACATTTCCAGCTCCGGTGGCATCTCCAATATAAATTCCACTTACATTACGAAGCGCATCCTGAACATCAAAAGCGCCCTGAAGATTCAGCAGATTGCTTTTGATGCTTACGATATTCTGAGGAATTTCCAACAACTTATCATTCCGTTTCAGAGTTCCGGAAAGACTGTCTGTTTTAATCTGTTTCATTGCGGTCAGCAGCACTTCATCTATCTTTTTTTCAGATAAGGAATCTCTTTTTTCTTGCGCACATACTAAAGAAAATGACCCCAAAAGGGCAACCGTCACCAGGACGTAATTTTTCTTCATTTTTTCAATATTTATTGTTTAAATTTTCTGATCAATAACAGCCCTGCCATTAAGCAAATCAGGCTTAGCATCCAAAGAATCAGTATTCCGGAAATGAAGTCTGCCGTTCTTACGTCGTGATGTTTAATGGTAAACAAAGGCAGCGTTTTAAGCTCTTCCCGGGAGAATTTCGATAAGCTTCTCTTTCCGTTTTTCACAGAAAATACCTTGTCAAAAAAGCGGATCTGCCATGTATGACGGAAATCTTCAACATCCTTTTTATAGCCCAGATAATCTGCTCTGCTTGTTCTGGCCAGAAGGGTAAAAAGATGCTCCGTACTCTGAACAGGATTATATCTGATGAGCCTGTATGCCGTTTGGTTGGCTTTTCTATCACCTTCCCATAAAGAATCAATAACTGCCTTCATCCGGTTTTGCTTGATATAATAGTACCCTGCGAAAAAAGCATCATTCTGATTGTCAATAGTATCTGAAGGACTGTAAACGAAAGCGTATTCCGGGAAGTTCCTGTAAAAACTGTCAACCACCATTTTAGGCTTCATTGCCCAGACCTCATCACTGATCTGTCTGTCTTTTTCTTCAAGATCCAGAAGTTTAAGATCGGAAGGATGTCTTCCCTGCGCAGTTTTATTAATAATCAGCGGCAGCAGGAACAGTAAAAAAATCCAGCAAGCCAAGCATGAAAACAGATTGAAGACACTGTTTTTATCCAAAGAAATAATGACAAAACACAAGGAAATCCAGATCACACAATAGGAAAACAGCAAAAAGAACCAGAGAAAAGCATCTTTAACCGATGGAAAGCCCGATGGAGACAGCAGTATTCCTAAAGCATTCACTATGGAAGCCGCCAAAAAAACAATGATCAGGCGCGTGATCAATTTCACAAAAAGTATACGCTTCAATGTTCCACCCTGAACGATTAAAAGACTGCTGATTCCCTTTTCCTTTTCAGAAGAAATAATAGGATAAACCAAAACAATAATAAGTAAAGGGACCAAGTATAAATTGACGTATACCATATCCAGACGGCCTTCAAAAAGAATCATGGGATTCGTCATTTCTCTGTCTAAAGCGGCGTAATCTGTATAATAATTTACTTTTTCCGTAACCGGGGTAATGTCTTTTATTCCGGCGGCCAGTCCGGTCAGGGGATATGGTTGATCATAAGCCACACGCGGATATCTGTAATCTATCACATAGGGATTTCCTGCATTTTCCGCCTGCTGTTTTTTCTCTGCATCCAATGTATCCTTAAAAGCCTTCAATGTAGTATGATAGTCTTTTACAGATTCTTTTTTAGCTTCATCAATAGCTTTCAGTTTCTTTTCAGTTAGCAGGTTTCCGGAATAAACGGCATAACCTCCTACTATAAAGAACAGCAAAAACAGGATCCAGACTGCCAGCTGCCTTGAGATATGTTTCCATTCGTACACTAACAGCATTATCTTATCCTTCATAGCTTAAAAAATAATTTCGTTTAATAATGAATCTGAAAGAAAGAATCAACAGTATTATCCATAGCAGCAATGATAAAACTGCTGTCACATGATGCCTCAACACATTTCCGACAGACGGATACTCATATCTAAAATCCGGCAGACTGTTGTAGAAATCGCGGTTACTCATTTTAGCTTTATCAGAAACGGCCAGTTCCAGTTCTCTTTTATTCAGTCTGTTCATCATATCATTTCTGTAGGTCTCGGCTTTGTTGAAAAAGTCAATATGATGGTATACATCTGTTCCGGCAAGTCCCATGGATAATTGACGCACGGCAAGAAAGGGATTGATAATTCCCATATAATCCATGAATTTTTGCTGCTGTTTAAATTTTTCTTCTATTTTTTCAGAATAAAACCGATGTACTTTGCTTTCATAGGCTTCGGCCTGTATGAGATCAAGTGCAAAACGTATATTTTCCGGCAATTGACTGATATTATCTACTTTAAATTCTTTGAGGTGCTGTTTCAGATACACTTCAGACCTTGTGGTGTAAGGTCCGTCATTATTAAGACCTTTATCGAAACCTGTTTTCACCTGATGTTCAAACTCGTGGTACGATGTTAATGGATATTTTCCGTCCGCTGCTGAACTGCTGAATTTCGGGATCAAGAGAACGCAGAGGATCCAGAGTGTAATATTCGTCATCAGTGAAGCCCATGAAGAGCGACTGAATGCGGAGATAAGCAAGACCACTCCTGAAATAAGAAAGAAGTACACAGCATATAAACCCAACCAGCAAAGTGCCCTCAATAAATGATTAACAGGTTCATTTTCAAAAATCAAACCCGCAATAATTACCAAAGATGGCGGAATGGTAAATAACAGAACTGCCAGATAAAGCGCTATGAATTTTCCGGTAACCAAATGTCCGAATGAAGCGCCCTGCACGGACAAAAGTTTTAGAAAACCTTTTTCGCGTTCGGACGAAATACTTGAAAATCCTAAACCAATAACAAATAATGGCACAAGCCATAGAAAAAAGAATGCAGTATTAAGGTCCGGTTTCCTCATAAAAGCTTCTAAATCCGGCAGTCTGTAGGTATGTATCTGAGGACGTTTGTGGGCCTCTACTCTATAATAATTTTCTGAATATATTTGAGTTCCGGATTCCAGAAGTGAAAGGTAACTTACGGGTTTAAAGAGAAATGTTCCCCAATGTGCCGCGCTGTGGTTCCCTCTGTCCTGGTTTTTCCATTCTCTGTCTATAAGTTCTTTGGCTTCTCTGTTCTTCACCCAAGCTGTACCAAGCTGTACGTAATTACTTCCCAAAACTCCCAGCAGAACCAAAATAAAAAACAGTACAAATATTTTCAGCCCATTTTCCTGAAATACTCTAAATTCATGTTGAGCAACTAAAAACGTTATCTTGAAATTCTTCATTAATTCACTTTTGACTATTTCAACCTGGAATGGCTCTTTTTTATGAAACTTTAAAACAATTTTTGACTATGATAGAATCCGTATGAAATTAGAATCCTATAAAATCATTATTGCAACATTGTAACAAAAGTAATAATTATTTTCAATAACGCATCATTGTTGCGATAAAATGTCAGGTATTTTTTTTCTTTGCTCAAACTGGAAATGGTTTCCTTCTTATTTATCCCTGCATATAATCAAGATAGATGTTCTCCAGCTCATTGGCTGTTACTCCTGAAGTATTCATTTCCTTTACCAGAATTCCGTTCTTCAAAATCCCGATCCTGCTGCAGGTCTCTCTAACTCTGAAAATATCATGGGAAGCCATTAACACAGCAGCTCCTTCTTCCGCCAGTTTTTTAAGAAGAGAGGAAAGTTCATTACTGGCTAAAGGATCCAGGCCGCTGGCAGGTTCATCCAATAAATACACTTTTGCTTTTTTTGCATAGGCTATTGCAATCCCTACTTTCTGCCTCATCCCTTTGGAATAGGCTCCCGTTTTTTTGTGATGCGAATCTTTTTGCAGCCCGCACGCACTGAGAATATCCGAAAGCTCTTCCGTACTGTAGTTTTTTCCCGCCAGCCTGCAGAAATAGTATAGGTTTTCAATGCCTGTGAGATAAGAATACAAGTTGACATTCTCGGGAATATAGCCGGTTATTTCCCTCGCCTCTTTTGCTTCTGTACTGGTATTGATCCCGTTAAGAAGAGTTGCTCCAGTATCCGGTATCAAAAAACCCAGAAGCATGTTGAGAGTCGTTGACTTTCCTGCTCCGTTAGGCCCTAACAAACCATATATTTCTCCTTCAGCTACGGATAAGGAAAGTTGTTTTACGGCCTGCTTTCCATTATAGGATTTGCTTGTATTTTCTATCTTTATCATACTAATTATTGTATTTGATTTTAATGCTTTAGAAATTCCGTTAATGCAATAATGTTTCAAAAATAAAGATTATATTTGTTACTGCAACAATATGGCATTAATTATATTGAATTTTTTACAGAAAACATGAAACAGTCGAGAAATACAATAGCAAGAAAGGAGATTACAAAGCTTATCCACGAATCCGGAGTCGCTTTGTCTCATGCGGAACTGCAGGTTCTATTGGATGGACTTTGCGACCGTGTAACGACATACAGAGTACTTGAAAGGCTAATGGATGAAGGTATCATTCATAAAGTGGTAGATATAGACGGTACTTTGAAGTATGCAGAATGTCATACCTGTACAACAGAAATTCATCATCATGATCATCTGCATTTCAGCTGTGAACAGTGCAAAACGGTAACCTGTGTAGAAGATGTTGAGCCTAAGATTAAATTACCTGTGAATTACAAAGTTCATAAAATCAATCTGACCGTCTCGGGAATTTGTCCGAATTGCCAGTAATGATCGTTTTTTTACCTTGAATTATTAAAACACGGATTTCACAAATGCTTTTCACTAATGTCACTATTACGTCTTGTATACTTGTGTCATTAGTGAAAAGCATTTGTGGTATTTGTGGTTAGAAAAATTTTAAATTTTTTACGCAAAGGATTATCTCAAAACTGCATATTTTAGATAAGCTAAGAGAGAACCAATTTCATTGATTCGATGAAGCGGGTGGATAAGGTGGATGTTTTTTCTAGAGCAGTCATTTATTTGGGGAGCTTTACATCTAAAAGAATCAGTAATTGAAGTTTTTATGTAAAAAATGCTTCCGGCAATATCATTGGTAAGCCTGGATATTGCTGGAAGCATTTATAATATTAGTAGTCAAATACCGGATGGATGTTACCGCTACACAGTCATTCCAATATCAATTCCTTTGATTTTTCTGTAAAGGTCGGTGGCAAAGTTATCGGTCATTCCTGAAACAAAATCAATAACGCCAAGCACTTTCTGATAGTCTGTTCCTTCTTCGTAAACAAACTGTTTCGGGAGTAATTTCAATGCTTTTTTATCATAAGATTTTCTCTCGTGTTCCGGTTTCATTATGGATGGAATAAAATGATCGAGAAGTTCATACATTACGTTGTAGCCTGCATTTTCAATTTCAACAACAGCTTTGTGGTTATAAATTTTTTCAATTGAAAAAGCTTCAATATCCTGCAAGGCACGGTTTTCAGATTTATAGATATCCAAAAGTCCGTTATCCAGATTTCCCTGAAGAATATTTTCAAAATTATGCTTATAAATTTCCAGCGATTTATTAATCAGTGCATTGATGGCTTTTGCTCTCAGATAGGATATTTTCTCGTTTTCATTGGAAATGGACGTCAGTTTATTCTTAACCCGGTCCATATCATTGCTTTCAGACTTAATCAATTCAAAAAAGAGATTCTCACAGTCGGATGTGGAAACAATTCCCAATCTGTGGGCATCTTCCATATCAATAATATTATAGCAGATATCATCAGCAGCTTCTACGAGCCATACAAACGGATGTCTTTTAAAAATATAGGGTTCTTCGTTTTCTAAAATTAAATTCGTTGCTTTGGCAATTTCCAGGAAAATATCTTTTTCATTCTGGAAAAAACCGAATTTCTTTCTGTGAATAATTCCCTTTTTCTTGGCAACGGCTTCACACGGATATTTGGCAATACTCGCCAAAGTGGAAAATGTGAGCTGAATTCCACCCTCATCTTTACCCTGCTGACGCTGTGCAAGAACTCTTATTGCATTGGCATTTCCTTCAAAATTGACCAGATCTGCCCATTCTTTTTCATTGAACTTCTGCTTCAGGTCTTTTTCATTTCTTTCAAAATAACTGGCAATTGCATCTTCTCCTGAATGTCCGAACGCCGGGTTCCCCACATCATGGCATAAACAGGCAGCCGCGATAACGTTTCCTAAATTATGAAGATAAAAGTTTTTAGAATCTTCCGTAAGATCATTTTTATAAGCATCGAAGATAAATTCTCCGATAATACTTCCTAAACTTCTGCCCACTGACGAGACTTCCAACGAGTGTGTCAGCCTGTTGTGTACAAAAACACTTCCGGGAAGAGGAAAAACCTGGGTTTTATTCTGCAGCCTTCTGAAAGCAGAAGAGAAGATAATTCTATCGAAATCTCTCTGAAAATCAGTTCTTGAAGCTTTGGTGTGTGGATTGTTTCCTGTACGCTGATTCGTGAAAATCTGGTTTAAATTCATCATTTTTCAAAATTACTCCAAATTTTATTTTTACGGAATAGTATTTTAACTTTTATTGAAAAGGAAATCTTCTTCTAAAGTCGTATCGGTTTCAGGGATTTTATTTACAAAATCTATTTTGACCAGTGTTTTTTCCATTCACGAAAATGATGGGAAACAGTCTATATTTGGAACTTCAAAACAGTTCATTCCTAATGATGAACAGTAATAACCATAATCTTTATTAAATTTGAATACAATGACCGATACTGCATGGCTTGAAAGATGGAACGACAGATACAAAGGTGAAGAATTTGCTTATGGCACTAAGCCCAATACCTATTTAAAAGAACAGCTGGAAACATTAAAACCCGGCTCTATCCTTTTTCCTGCTGAAGGTGAAGGACGAAATGCTGTTTTTGCCGCCACACAAGGATGGAAGGTTTCAGCTTTTGATATCAGCAGTGAAGGAAAAAACAAGGCTTTACAACTCGCTGGCCATCATCATGTGACTATTGATTATCAGATCGGAGAACTGCAGACTCTGAACTTTCAACCGGAGCAGTTTGATGCTATTGCTCTTATCTATGCACACTTTCCGGCAGATATCAAATCATCTATCCACAAAATGCTGGATCGGTATCTTCGTCAAGACGGGATCATTATTTTTGAAGCTTTCAGCAAAAGTCATCTTGACTATGTAGCCAGAAATGAAAAAGTAGGCGGCCCGAAAGATATAGACTCCTTATTTTCTATTGATGAAATCAGAGCAGATTTTTCTAATTACAGCATAATAGAACTGGAAGAAAAAGAAATAGAACTCAGTGAAGGCTTGTTTCATAACGGAACTGGTTCTGTCATCCGGTTTAAAGGACAAAAGCTTTAGCATCCAATTATTTACTCCGTACGGTAAAAGTACTCCAAACGGCTTTATGATCCGAAGGCCAGATTCCTGTGGGAAGAGAGAATTTATCTTTTGAAGTTTCCGGAGTGGATATATTCTTAACAATGGTTTCTTTAGGTCCTACAATATAACTATCATCTACCTTTATTTTTCCATTATCATAATAAAATATATAGTCAATTCTATCCCGTTCATCAGCCTTTGGTGCCCACGGCTTCTGTGCTACCCATGTAAACCCGGGATAATCTGCCTCATTAGGATACATCACCCTGTAACTGTCCTTAAAGCCTGCTTTGTCAAGAGACAGAGTCGAACTCCAGGGCATAACAACACCATTATGATCATATTTATTTTTGACCGCTTCTGTCCAGTCAAGATGAGAAGCTTCGTTAAAATCCCCTCCTAAGATGACGATTCGGCCTTTTTGAATATCTTCCTTTGAACGCTCTATAAAATCTTTAATCTGTTGTGGCCTTTGAGATTGACTATTCATCTGAGCGATTTTCCCCAGATCCGTTACAGGTGCTGATAACGGCTTTGAAGTGACAGGATCATACCCTCTTGGATAGTATACTGCATAATGAGTATAATCCAGATGACCGGAATAAACAGCAATTTCCTGCCCCGGCCTGATTTCTGCGATAAGGCGATGATAAGTGCCATTACTAAAGCTTGAATAATCTTTAACAGGGTATTTACTCAGAACCCCGTTATCATCTCCTTTAGATGCATAATACGTTTTTCCTTTGGCTTTCAAAGAGGCTACAATACGCTCATCAAAAGAAGTATTGTTATAGTTCCTAACCTCTGATAACGTCACAAAATCCGGTTCGCGAGCCGCTATTTCATTAACAATCGCATCATATCCTCCGGAAACCTGAGTTCCTTCCTGCCATATATTGAACTGTAGTACACTAAATGAATACTTTTCTTGATTTAAAGCTAATTCAGATGATGTATTATCTAAATTTTGAGAAAAATCCATACTTCTCTCTGGGCAATAATAAAAACCTAAGAAAGCCGCTAAAAGAGACGTGAAAAATATATGTTTTTCCATTATCTTAATTATTTTAGTGTATGTTCATTGTATATTGAGAAATCAATTCATTCAATTATCCTCGCATTTAATCAAAAAAATCAATGCGTTCCCATTTTTGAAAACACATTAATAACAATCACCCCGACTACGATTAATGCAATTCCTATGATTGCCGGCAGATCCGGGACCTGTTTAAATGCAACCACTCCAATCAGTGTTATAAAAATAATCCCTACCCCGGACCATATGGCATAAGTGATTCCCACAGGGATCTGCCGTAGTGTAATGCTCAGAAAATAAAATGCGGCGGCATATCCTATTACGGTCACTACAGAAGGCCAGAATTTTGAAAATTCTTCAGACTTTTTCAGAAAAGTAGTAGCAATAATTTCAAATATAATGGCTAAAGCAAGAAAGATATAACTACGTCCCATACGGCTTGTTTTCTACAAAAGTAAGGAAAAGGCATTCGTTATTGTCCGAAAACCATTATTTTCATCTTTATGATCTTAATTTTTTAACCGAAAATCAGTTCTCAATTTTCACAATTTTCCAATCCTAACCTATTCATTTATAAGCAAGAAACAATCCGGCTGAATTGAAATTTTCCCAGGTCATCAAATTTCATTTTTACAAAAGCATCTGTTACAAAAAATTCAAACCGATTAAAAATATTTTTCCTAAAAAACCTGACAGTAAGTGTTTACGAGCTGTCAGTATTTCATGGACTTGTGACAAAATTTTCGAATGGATGTCATAAAAGCTGCCATGTGACAGAAATTTACAGCTCAAATTTCATGACGAAGAATAAGTTTTCTTAACATAATATTTTCTTCATCTATCAAAATCTGACGTTTAAAAGTAACCCAAAAACCGGTTGCTATGCATCGCATTTCTTATTTTTTGTTTTATCAAGTCCAATATAGAAGCATTCAAACGGTTGTCAATTTTATATTTTTTTAAAGATAAGACAATAAATATATCAATAATTTTATAAAAACACATTAATTTTTTGTAAACAAATAAAGGCTTTAAATTAAGTTTCAAAACACATAACATACTGATATACATCATAATTATTTACTTTGGCACGTGATTTGAAAACTGTAATATTGCAATTAGAAAATTGATAAAATAAAGTCAAATAATTAAAAATAAAACAAAATGGTAACTTACATTGGTATCGCAACATGTTTAGTAGTGTTCACTTCTTACTTTATGACTGTAAAAAGAGAAGAAAGAAACTAGTTCTATAATAAAGAAAGCCTATAGAACAACTATATTAATTGTATTGTTTATGTTTTTTAATCTGATGATTCAGATTCTGCTCTTTTACTCATCAGGAGTAAAAGGGCCTAAAAAACATAACTTTTTTAACTGAATTTCATAGCAAATTTTTTATATCCCAATAGTCAAGCTGAGTTTTTACTCGGCTTTTCTTGTTTTTGAGTCTTTTCCTATTTCCAAGAAGAAGAAGAAGAAGGCATTCCATCAGCTTAGGTTTGGGCTAAAGCCGGATGGAAGGTATTATTTTTTGTAAACGGGTTAAAACCCGTTCCTATTGAATATAAATTACAATTTTTCATTTGCCATTTTACTCTTTTCACTTCCCCCTGGCCTACCTTCTTATTCTCATTCAGGACCCTGGGTCTCATCCAATAAAGCATTATCTTTGTATTCATAAAAATTTTTATCAGCGTTAGTATGAATCTATACAATCTTATCATTCAGGATAAAGAGGAAATAAGCCTCAACGATGTATTTCTCGGCAAAAACAACAGAGATCAGCTGGTACAGCTTATCAAGGAGCATACCTATGTGAAAGAGCTTCAGGAATACGGGCTTCCGGTGAATAATAAGATTCTTCTGCAGGGAAACTCCGGCTGCGGAAAAACGATGACTGCAAAAGCGGTTGCCAACGCGCTGGGTAAAAATATACTGATCTTAAATCTCAGCAATATTGTTTCTTCGCGCATCGGGGAAACGTCTCAGAATATTAAAATGATTTTTGACAAGGCCGCCAGAGAAAGATCTGTTCTTTTTCTGGATGAACTTGATCAGATCGGAAAAGCAAGAGGAAGCGATGATAAGGATGTAGGGGAAATGAGAAGACTTGTGAATACACTGCTTCAACTTATTGATTATTATCCTGAAAACGCCTTGCTGATCTGTGCAACCAATCATGCGGAAATTATTGATACTGCCTTATTAAGACGTTTCCAGCTGAAGATCAATTATGAAATGCCTTCTGCTGAATTTCTGGATACTTATTATGATACTATTCTTTCTCAATTTCCGGAAGACCTCAGAAGCATACACCGTAAATATGGTATTTCCTTTGCCGAAGCTAAGGACCACACTTTTACAGCCGTAAAATCGGCTCTGATTAAAAAACTGGAATCCCAGGAAATTACACAGCCATGAAAGAAGATATCCTCCTCCATCTTGAACTCATTGATGACCGAATAAAAAAGGCTTGTGAGAAGGCTGGCAGAAATCCCGATGAAGTCAGGTTACTGCTGGCTACCAAAACGGTTTCCGCGGAACGCATTAAAACAGCCCTTGAAAGCGGACAAACCTTAATTGCTGAAAATAAAGTACAGGAACTGAAGGAAAAGTATGAAATTCTAAAAGATATACCACACGAAAATCATTTTATCGGACATCTGCAGACCAATAAGATTAAAGATATTCTAAAATATGATGTCGTCTGCGTACAGTCTCTGGACCGTTGGGATCTTGCCGAAAAACTCCACCAAAGGCTTCTGTATGAAGGGAAAACAATAGAGGTGCTTATTCAGGTGAATACTTCCCAGGAAGAAAGTAAATTCGGAGTTCATCCTGACGAAGCTGTAGAACTTACCAGAAGAGTTTCAGAATTGAGTACATTAAAAATTAAGGGATTAATGACCATTGGTCTTTTCAGTGCTGAAACGGAGAAAGTAAGAGCCTGTTTTAAAATTCTGAAGAGTCTGCAGCAGGAAATTATCCGCCAAAACATTCCCAACGTAGAAATGAAAGAACTTTCTATGGGAATGAGCGGTGATCTGGAAACAGCCATTGAAGAAGGAGCTACTATTGTAAGAGTAGGAACTGCTATTTTTGGGGCGAGAATTTATCCCGATTCCTATTACTGGAACGAGGAGAAAGGAGTTTAAGAATTTTGCAAACCAATAAATAAGTCTAATTTTTAAGCCTTACTATTTTTGTTTAATTTTTTCTAAAAAAAACAAATTTTCCTTTTAAAATTAATCCTATAATTGATAATCATAAAAAATTTTCGTTAAAAACGTTAATCTTTTCATTTACAATAGTTTACATTGAAAATATTTATAGATTTACGGCAACACAAATACCGTAATGATGAAACACAATAATTTCATTTTTCTACAGAAAGTTTTTGGAATAACCCTCTGTCTTTCAGTTTTTATTATACTGGCCGACTGTTCCCACTCTTCAACAAACAATGAAAGTGAAGCGATAAAAACCACTTTTTTAGTAACCTGTATAACGATCGCCACGATTTTTATTGTTCTTTATATTTCTAAAAAAATAAAAAGGAAAGAGTAGAAATCCAGAGCTTGTAATTAAAATTAGAGCTAAATTTATTATTTTATTTAAAATTTTTTGCAACTTTAAGGGTATCTATTTCCTTATAGGCTTATATGAGTTTAAGTTTCCTCCATCCATTTCTCTTATCTGAAGTAGTCAATAAACTAGGAAGTCATTCAATACTGTTCTGAATAGGAAATAAGACAAAAAAATAATATAAATTAAAAATATATTTTATGGCAAGAGATTTTGGAACCAGCTTAGCTTTACAAAAATTCAAAAAAACTATAGAGTTTCATATAAGAAATTATTGGCAGACACAAACAAGCTTAATATATTCGGAAAGATGGCTTGAAACATTAACAGACGGAAAATTACCAAAGACATTAGCTGCTTATCCGGGTGATAATAAAAGGCCATTTAAAAGCATAGATATATCTCCAGAAAAATTTATTGCCAATTTCAAAAATCTTGAAAATGCAGTAAAAGAAAATAGTATTATTAATATTATTACTGCATTTGAAGTATATCTCTTTGACATCGTTAAGAGAATATTCTTTTTATTTCCTGAACTTTTAGAGGAGTCTACAATGCCTTTTGAAGCTAATGAAATTAGTAAAGCAATACTTCATTCCAATATGAGAGATTGGTTTTCACAAAGAGTTACCGATAAATACCTCAGAAATTCAACACATCTAAAAATGTTACATAAAATTCAATCTCTTGCAAAATGTGATTTAAAGGTAGCCCACAAAGATAAAATTGAAGAATGGAATAAGTGGACCTATGTCCGAAACGCAATTGTACATAATGGAAGAGAAGTTTCAGAAGATTTATGTAGAGTTTGGCCGGAAAAATATTCTACAACAGGAGAGCAATTATCATTTACAGATAAAGATTTTATAGTCGTCCATGGTCTTGCCTTAGCACTTGCAAAAATCATTGATGAAAGAGTTATGGTTAATCATATCAAAATTTCCGATGCACAATTATTGGTTAGAGAGTTTTTTGTGAAAAACGGGATTGATGACCCTAAAGAACTATCAGTACTCCTTCATCAAATACTAAAAATAAAAGCAAAAACGCAAGAAATAGATTCAGCTCTAGGGTTTCAAAGAAGAACTAATTCTGCCGTAGAAGGATGGCGGTTTTCTCATTACAATTTCACTCCCTAACTTTCTTTTATTAATCTTATAATCTCATATAAAAGCACAATAAACCCCTCTCATTTCTGAGAAGGGTTTATTTTTATCTGGAAAATCTCATATTCTACGCTTCTTTATTAAATATATTGAAGTAAAAAACGCATGTGGTCATAAATCATCCCTTCACAATATTTCCTATTTATCACATACAAAATTCCCATCTCAACAAAACATTCGGCATATTTTTTGCTCATAAATAACTAGTAACCAAACAAATACATTTATGATTAAAAAATTACTCTTTGGCTGTCTATTCCTGACAGCAGCATTCCTGTTTTCATGTGATAAATCTCAAAATACATCATCGGAAAATGACGGTAAAGTATCAATTAAAACAGTTTCAATGGTAACTTTTGGTGCCATGGCTGTTGCACTTCTCGTAGCCTACAGCTATCGAAGAAGATAAGTGAAAATAAGAAATAACAAAAAAAACACCCGTTTAGAATCTAAATGGGTGTCTTATATTTATAGTAAATGATTACATATAAGCTTCAATCGGCTCACAAGTACATACTAAGTTTCTGTCTCCATAAGCTTCATCAACTCTGGATACGGAAGCGAAGAATTTGTGCTCTCTTACCCACTCCAGCGGATAAGCTGCCTTTTCTCTGCTGTATGGTTTATCCCAGGAATCTGAGATTACCAGCTGTTCTGTGTGAGGAGCGTTTTTAAGAACGTTGTTAGCCTGATCTGCTTCTCCGTTAGCAATCTCATCAATTTCTTTTTTGATAGAGATTAATGCTTCTGCAAAACGATCGATTTCAGACTTGCTTTCAGATTCTGTTGGTTCAATCATCAATGTTCCTGCTACAGGGAAAGAAACCGTTGGAGCATGGAATCCATAATCCATCAATCTCTTCGCTACATCAGCTACTTCAATTCCTAAAGATTTGAACTGACGGAAGTCTACGATACATTCGTGAGCTACTCTTCCACTTTCGTTTGAATACAAGATCGGGAAATGCTCTGCTAAAATTTCTTTAAGATAATTCGCATTCATGATCGCATGACCTGTCGCTTTTTTCAATCCATCTGTTCCTAGCATCTTAATGTAAGAATAAGAGATGTTAAGGATCAGACCTGAACCGTAAGGCGCAGCAGAAATACCGTCGATTGCTTCTTTAGCTCCGATTCTGATATTCGCATTAGAAGGAAGGAAAGGTACTAAGTGCTTAGCCACACAGATTGGACCAACTCCAGGACCTCCTCCTCCGTGAGGAATAGCGAAAGTTTTGTGTAAGTTCAAGTGACAAACGTCTGCTCCGATGTTTCCAGGACTTGTAAATCCTACCTGAGCGTTCATGTTTGCCCCATCCATATATACCTGTCCGCCGTGTTCGTGGATCAGACTGGTAATTTCTTTAATATTGGCATCGAAGAATCCGTAAGTTGACGGATAGGTAATCATCACACAAGATAAATTCTCGGAATGCTGCTCTGTTTTAGCTTTTAAATCTTCGAAATCGATTTCTCCGTTTTCAAGATTTTTAACGACAACAATTTTCATTCCTGCCATTGCTGCAGAAGCCGGGTTGGTTCCGTGCGCAGACTGAGGAATCAATACTACATTTCTGTGGCCTTCACCTCTTGAAATATGATATTCTCTGATCACCATTAATCCTGCATATTCTCCCTGAGCACCTGAATTCGGCTGTAATGAAGTCCCTGCAAAACCTGTGATTTCAGCAAGATCTTTTTCAAGTTCTTTGATCATTTCCTGATAACCTCCGGCCTGATCTACCGGTACAAACGGGTGTACACTTCCCCAGTCTGCCCAGGAAAGCGGAAGCATCTGGGTAGCTGCGTTCAGCTTCATGGTACAAGATCCAAGAGAAATCATAGAATGTGTTAAAGAAAGGTCTTTTCTTTCAAGACGCTTGATATAACGCATCAATTCTGTTTCCGTGTGGTATCTGTTGAATACCTGCTCCGTAAGAATTTCGTCTTTTCTCAACAATTCTTCCGGAATGCTGTATCCTTCTTTTATTTCTAATTTGAAAGTCTGCTTGTCTTTGAACTGAGCGAAAGAAGCCATTAAATAATTTAATTTCTCCAATGTTGTACTCTCGTTGATCGCGATACTTACCACTCCTTCTGTGAAATAATTCAGATTCAGTCTGTGATCAAGCATCATTCTCGTCAGTCTTCCTTTTTCGTCCTCACTCATGGTGATTTTCACGGTATCGAAGATAGGCTCTTCAACCACCTGATATCCTAATGCTTTAAGACCGTTTTTCAAAGCATTGGCTTTAAAGTGGATCTGATCCGCAATATAATTTAATCCTTTAGGACCGTGATAAACAGAATACATTCCTGCCATTACCGCAAGAAGTACCTGTGCAGTACAGATGTTGGAAGTCGCTCTTTCTCTTTTAATGTGCTGTTCTCTGGTCTGAAGTGCCATTCTTAATGCACGTTTTCCGTACATATCCTGAGAAACCCCGATAATTCTTCCCGGAATATCTCTTTTGTAATCTTCTCTACAAGAGAAAAATGCTGCGTGAGGACCTCCGTATCCTAATGGAATACCAAATCTCTGTGAAGTACCAACGGCACAGTCAGCTCCCATTGAAGCCGGAGATTTAAGTTTAACCAAAGCCATCGGATCACAAGCAACAACAACCTGTAAATCTAATTTTTTATATTCAACAATATCTTCAGTGTAATCTAAGACAATACCGTTTTTACCCGGATACTGTAATAAGACACCGTAATAAGTTTCGTCAAACTGGTGAGTTTTGTGATCACCTTCCACGATTTCGATTTCTAAACCTTCTGCTTTAGTTTTTAAAACGGCAACAGTTTGAGGTAAAACAAGATCGGAAACGAAGAATTTGTTTGCATTGGCTTTCTTCTGGTCCTTCGTTCTGTTGTTAAAGAACATATGCATCGCTTCGGCAGCCGCAGTAGATTCATCCAGAAGAGAAGCATTCGCCAGTGTAAAGCCTGTAAGGTCGCACACTACAGTCTGGAAATTAAGAAGAGCTTCCAGCCTTCCCTGTGCAATTTCTGCCTGATAAGGAGTATACGCCGTATACCAGCTTGGATTTTCAAAGATATTTCTTTGAATGGCTGATGGCAAAAGTGTATTGTGGTATCCAAAACCAATGTAGCTCGTGTAATCAGTATTCTTCGATGCCAATTCTTTCGAATGGTTCAGCATTTCGTATTCTGAAAGCGGTGCAGAGATCTCAAGGTCTTTCTCCAGGCGGATGGAAGAAGGAATGGTCTGAGAAATTAGTTCTTCAATACTTGAAACGCCCAATTTTTCCAGCATCGCCTGTTTATCGGCTTCATTAAGGGAAATGTGACGGCTCACAAACTGTTCTGTATTCATTTTTATTTATTAGATTTTGTTCGTAAAAAAGATTCGTAAAATTACAATTTTTTAAACGATTGTACAACTGTTCCAATTTGCCGGTATAATAAAGAAAAACGGATATGAGTTTTGGAAAAAATAATGATGTTTTGCTTTCAGGAGGGGAAGTTTGAAGCCTAAATCGAAACTACGGGACATAATAATCGCTTTAGCCTATCATAATGATACATAGCAATAATCTTCAACCTTCCTCTTTTGACTTCGCTTCATTCAAATTTTCAGGTTTTGAACTGAATCAGAATTATTTTCAGGGAAAAGATAAGTTCAAAAATCTTAAATTCAACCCCAAAATTTTAGGTTAAACAAACGGTAAACATCCTAATCAACAGGCATTATAACATTTATGAAATTTTATTAATTATATTTATTCTAAATTAATATATTTGTAGCATGAATATGATTGTCCCGTTTAAAGTACCGCCTTTAGCTCCTGCATTTGCATTTAATAATGAAGATATGTATTGCGAAAAGAAATCCTGCTGTAAGAAATTCAAGAAAGGAAAGAGATGCAAAAAGTGTCCGGGAAGAAAAAAGATGGCTTAAATTAAGCGAAATTCTTGACTAAAAAATACAAGGCTACAGCCAAAATAATTATTCCCCAGATCAGCATCATGATCTTTGGCTGTCCGGATCTATTGATTCGTGTGCTGGGCTGAGGCTTAAACATTTCCTCTACACTGTTTTTAAACTGAGCACCATCGTTCTCAAAAACTTCCGTAATGGTAATCCCTTGTACCGCCGTTTTGTGCAGCAGTGAATTGGTGGCATGAAGCAGAATCTGAAATTTCCCGTCTTTAAATTCCGTAATCTTAAAAATTCTTTCTCCAAAAGGTTTTTCCAGACCGAAAGGTAATACTTTCACGACATCAGCATTGCTCGTCTGCCAGTTGATAATAATCTCCTCTCCTTTTTTTGCATGAATTTTATTCGCCGTAAACGTTTTGATGGAAGGCGGAATATTGTATCTGAAACTTTTCTGATGATTTTCTAAATTCTGATCGTACGTTCGTCTCTTTGCGGAATCACTTAATATCTCATAAGCTTCCTGGATTTCACGGAAACGGTCAGCAAAAAAATCGTCATTGTCGTTTTTATCGGGATGATATTTTAAAGACAGTTTTCTATAAGCCTTTTTGATGTCTTCTTCTGAAGCATCCGGAGAAATCCCTAGAAAATAGTAGTAATCTTTCATTGAACTACGCAAAAATAAGGAATTATTTTTTTGTTGCTTTCATGTGGGATCAATAAAAGCATCTGTATTGGTTAAAATTCTTTTATTTTTGATTGATTGTGGTACTGGTGGCTTCGGGAGCCTCAGCCACCAGTACTGTCGGTATAAGTATCAATTTTCAGATCTACAGCGTCTGTAATTCGTAGGTGGCTGAGGCTCCCGAAGCCACCATTAACCATATAAAAAGACTCCGGCGCGGGAAGCAGAGCTTCCCGCGCCGGAGTTAAACAATTTCAATTTAGTTTCTACTGCTTATGCTTCCGCAGTATTATCCTTTCTGCAGCATCTTGAAGAGAATTCTTTTTTGAATTTCCCTTTCAGTTCCTGATACTGCTCATCATTCATTTCTCTGATTTTGTCTGCAAGGGCAAAAGGTGATCTTTCTTTGATTCCGTATTCATTAAAAATACCTTTCATAAATCTTTTTCTTTGTCCTATTTTTTTTGCTGCCAAAGCTACACCTACAACAGCTAATGCTCCAAGAGCTCCTTTTAATGCTGAATTTTTCATTTATTCAAAATTTTAAATTTTACTACTTTCTGTTTTTTATATAGACGGATGAATTTCAATTTTACTTTACTACTTCTTAAAATTTTTAAATTATCCGTTTGTTTTGTTATTTCTGTTAAAGAATCCGCCTGAACATCTGTCTTTCCAGATTTCTTTAAATTTCTCTCTTTCTTCAGGAGACAGCCCGGCCATTTTCTCTCTCATCTTTCTTTCCTTAAAATCTTTCATCCCTTTTCCGAAATGGAAGCCTCCGAAAAGAATCTTACTTAACACCAGTATTCCCATGGCCTGCCAGAATGTAATGCTTTTTACACCCAGGATCTCAGGAAGCAGGCAGTTCCAAAGCCACATTACAATAAATGTAACGGCAAATAAGATCAACGGCGGACATAATAATAAAAAAATCCAGCCTTTTTTGTGTTTATGATTCATAATTTATTCTTTACTAACTATTTAAATCTTCGTATAATTTTCTCAGCCTGTTTCTCAGATGCTTCACAGCATAGTTTTTCCTGCTGATGATGGTCTTTATATTTTCACCCTGTTCGTCTGCGATTTGCTGAAGTGTTTTATCATTCAGTTCATTTTCTACGTAAACCAACCGTTGCTTTTCCGGAAGTTCGTCCAGCGCTTCAAAAAGCTTTTTCCATATTTCATCCTGGAACATTTTCACTTCGGGACCTGCGCTTTCATCCAGCAACAGGATATCCTTGATAGAAAAACTTCCATCGTCATCTTCATACACGAAATCTTCAAGATTTTCGGTTTTCTTTTTACGGTAACGGTCTGTGATTTTATTCGCAGTTACCCTGTACAGCCAGCCGCCTACATTCACAATCTCCGAAAGATTGGTCAGACTGCTGAACTGAAACCACACTTCCTGCAGAATATCTTCCGCATCTTCAGTGTTTTTCACTTTCGGACGAATATAGGACATCAGCTTTCCTCCGTACTTTGAAACGGTTTGTGAGATGATGCTTGCTTTCTCCTCTTGTGGCATTGTTATTTCTTCGACAACCTCCATATTGCTATGACGAACTGTCTTTTGGTTTTACTTTAATAAATTTAAAAAAAATTCTTGATTTTTGGTTTATTTGAGGAATGATGCGGGTTGCGAGTTGTGGGATTCGGGATACGGGGTGTGGGATTCGAGGTGCGGGTTTTGGGTAAATTGTTGTGAGTTGCCGGTTTCGTGCTATTATTTATTAAAGTTGACTAAAACTAGTATTTCAACATCTACAGTCTAAAATCTGATGTCTAAAATCTAATTTCTAACTTCTAACTTCTAACTTCTAAATTAAAAAAAAACGGAAAGCATTACACTCCCCGTTTCTATCATAATAAAATATCTCTTACTTTTTGTTGAAGTTTTCAGCAAAGAAGCCCATCATATACTTGTACAGTTCTATTCTGCTTGGCTCTTTTCTGAATCCGTGTCCTTCATCATATTTTACCATGTAAGGAACTTCTACTCCTTTCGCACGCATGGCTTTTACAATCTGATCAGATTCGTTGATGTTTACCCTTGGATCGTTCGCTCCCTGAACAACAAATAAAGGTTTCTTGATTTTGTCAATATGGAACACCGGAGAAACTTCTTTGGCTATTTTCGCTTCTTCAGGATTATCAAGATCATACCAGATCTGTTTTACCATTTCTTTGTAAGGCTTCCAGTATTCAGGGAAAGATTCAAAGAACGTGAAGATATTGGACACTCCTACATAATCTACACCACAGGCATAAAGGTCCGGAGTTTTAATCAGTCCCATCAATGTAGCATAACCACCATGACTTCCTCCATAGATTGCAATTTTATTTTTATCAATCCAACCTTGCTCTATTACATATTTTACTCCATCCTCTACATCATCCATTGCCTTACGTCCGATCTGCTTGTATCCTGACTGCTGAAATTCTTTTCCATAACCACCGGAAATTCTGAAATTCACATGGAGCGTAGCATAACCTCTGCTGGCAAAAAGCTGGTCTTCAGGATTGAATCCCCACTCATCCCTGATTCCCTGAGGACCTCCGTGAGGGTTTACAATTAATGGAACTTTCTTCCCATTCACTGCATCTTTAGGCATGGTGATATATCCTCTGATGGTAATTCCGTCTCTGCTTTTGAACTCGATAGGCTTCATTTCAGCCATATCTTCTTCTTTAAGCTGAGGCATCAGGTTGTAAAGAAGTTTGATCTGTTTTGTTTTTGTATCATATTCGTAGTAGGTTCCGTAAAGCCTGTCACTTCCCACTACTACCAAAAGTTTGTCTTCATTGTCATCAGAAGAAACCACTGAAAATTCTTTGTCTTTAAATTCAGATTTCAGTTTATCATGAACTTCCTTGTAGAATTTGCTGACAGGAATTGTTTCTCCTTTTGTACCCGTATAGCTGATATAATCCAACTCATAATTTCTGTTTTTACGGGCAGTACTTATAGAGCTCACATCATACACAGGATTGGAATATACTTCCTTGATAATAGCATTCTTTTTAAGATCATAAAGAACAATTCTGGCCTTGTCGCTGTCCAGATTCGTTACCACATAGGCTTCGTCTTTATTTTGAGAATTGGCATTCAATTCTATGATGCTGAAGGTATTTTTCCAGTCGGTTGATTTAATCAGATTAAATTTTCCGGTTTCCAAATCTTTATAATAGGTTTTTGTAGTGAGACCGTTTTCCAAAACGGTATATCCCCTCATATTCCCTTTTTTATCAAAAATATACCCGTCAATAGGACTATTAACATCTTTATTTTCATAAAGCTGCGTCATTTCTCCAGTATTGAAATTGATTTTATACGGTTCGAAAATCTGCTTATTGTTTTTATTCAGAGCAACAATAACGAATTCTGTATCCTTGATGATATCGGCAAAATTGAGTGTTACTCCATCAAAAGGAGTCAAATCTTTGAGATTTTTTCCATCGATATCCACTGCATACAAATGGTTGTTTTCATTTCCGCCTTTATCCTGCGTGTAGAAAAGTCTTTTTTTATCCAGCCATCCATAGCTTCCGATAAGGTCATCTTTTTCTACAATTGCTTTCGTTATTTTCCCAGTTTTCAATTCCTTTACATAGACATGATTTTTTTTGTCTTTGTCTTTTTCTTTGTAGGAAAGGTATTGTCCGTCCGGTGAAATTTTGAATTGTGAAGCATTAGGTCTTGCAAAATAGTCTTCTACTTTGTACTTAAAGCTTCCTTTATCATAAGAAACCAGCTTCTCCAGATTTTCTTTGGAAGTAGGAAGCGTGGGATCGCCCGGCAGTTTAGCCGTTGAAGTCTGTGCATTGATCATAATGGCTGACAGTACGATTTGAGCCGCACCAAAAATTTTAGTATTAAAATTCATACTCATGTCTTTTATAATTTAGGCATTTATTAAATAGCAGGTGTGCTATATAATAGGACAACCTTAAACTGAAAATGTTACACAAGTCATAGAATAATTTATCAATATGGGCGTCTATTTACTATAGATAAATCCCAAAATACCACGTCCAGGCTATTAAAATAAGCTGCATTGGAATCCTTTCTTTATAGAGATACTGCATTCCGGGCCCCGTATAATCACCTTTGAAAATATTAATTTTTTTCTTTGATGAATTGATGTTGGCTATAAATACCAAAACATAAAAAATAATCAGCAGTATAGCTGTAATCTCACGTAGGGACGGGATCATCAATCCTATTCCCGCTGCTATTTCCAGAACTCCTGTAAAATATACCCAGAATAATTTTCCGGGAACGAAATCAGGAATCATCATTGCCATTCCTTTCTGAAATTTAAAATGAGAAAGTCCTGTAAATATGATGAAAACTGCCATTCCAAGATTACCGGAGAATAAAAAATCTGGTTTTCCATGAAGGACGAAGGTAGCAAGCAGAGCGAGAATAAATGTCCCGAAAAGAATGCTTAATAATTTCATATTGCTGTTTATTATAACCGATCAGAAAGATAAGGCATCTTCGCCGGATACCAATAATAAACCTTATAGATTTTTGAAATCTATAAGGTTGGTTTTTATTAATATAATGTACGGATTATTTATTTTCAGCAAGGTTTTTCACCACCTCTAATCCTTTTGTAAATCCCATATTCAGATGTTCTTCCCATTCTTTATCGACCTGTACTTCGGTATGAAGCTTAGTTTTCCCATCCAGATCAATGAGGATGTATTTTTCGAAAGAACCGCTCCATTCGGTTACTTCTTTGCTGTGAAGATCTTCGTTACCTTCTTTGTCTACCATTCCCAGATGTTTAAAAATAATCTGATTCGGTTTCTCCAGGCTGTCAATGGTTGATACCATTCCTTCTCCTTCTGCATTAATAAAATAGGTCTTTCCGCCTACTTTCCAGTCGGTTTTCATTACGCTTCCCGGACCGAAAAACTGGGTCCATTCGCTATACGTTGCAGGGTTCCAAAGAACATCCCATACTTTTTCGCATGGTGCGTTGATAATAGTTTCGTAAGATAAGGTTTCCATATTTTAATTTTTTAGTGTTTTTTACCACCCCGTCAGGTTTTCAATCTGTCACCCCTTCGGCGCACGGGGAATTACGGAGGGCTTAATAAATGATAAAGCCGTATTTTATTTACAGTTGATTTTCTGAAAGGTTCTTTACAATTCCCAAAGCTGTCGGGAATTTTTCTTCAAAAAACGACTGGAATTCTTCCGGTGTGTTAATTTCAATTTTCAGTATAGTTCCGGTCTCCGTTTCCTGCAAAATATAGCCTTCTGTGGCATCACCCCAATCCTGTTCTGTTTCTACACCATCATAAATCTCTCCAAGATGCAGAAACTTCATTTCCGTATGAGGTATGTTCTTTTCAACACGGCTGTACATTCCGTTGTTGTTGGGATCGAGAAACTTCATGATACTTCCTTCATCAAAGGTTCCCTGATAAAAAGAACCTTCCGTAAAGGCAGTGGTCCACTGTCTGTAGGTGATATCATTCCAAAGTACTTCCCATACCTTTTCGCGGGGTGCATCAATCTGGATTTCAAAAAATATTTTTTGCATTGTTTTTTATTTTGTGTGTGAAATTACTAGAGGTTGGATATAAAATTACTATTAAAAAACAACAAACCACAGAGTTGAAGGGTTAAATTGTAAAAGAGCAAATCTGCTGAATAGCCATTTTACCGTTTTGCAGTTTCGCTTTCTCGATTTTACGAATTATACGCTTCCTCCAAATCTTTGATTATAATTTTTTTCATTTTCATAATAGCCTGAAGCACTTTCTGTACTTTGTCCTGATCAGAATCATTAATCAGCTGCATTGATTGTTTGGGAAAAATCTGCCAGCTCAATCCATACTTGTCTTTTACCCAGCCGCAAACCTCTTCACTTCCTCCTTCGGATGAAAGGCTTTCCCAGAAATAATCTGTTTCTTCCTGCCCGTCTGTCATTACCACCATGGAAATACCTTCATTAAAATCAAACTCATAATCGGAAGAGCTATCCATGCAAAAAAGGCTGTAATCGTCCACCATAAAATGAGCATGCATTACATTTTCGGGATTTTCACCGGTTTCTCCTCCTTCTTTGTATCTTGATATATTTCCGATATCAGAATTGGGGAATATCCGGGTATAAAATTCCATAGCTTCTACCGCTTTCCCATTATTCCCGTGAATAAACATCAGGGTGGGTACCAATTTCTGATCACTTGCTTTTTCACCTAAAAAAAGCTGCCAGGTAACACCGTATTGATCACGAACCCAGCCGTATTTCTTACTCCACGGATAGGAATCCAATTCCATCAGGACTCCTCCACCCTCTTTTAATTGTTCCCAATATTTCTGAATCTCATCCTCAGTATCACAGATAATCATAAAGGAAACAGAAGCATTTTTCTCCTGTTGAGGGCCATTGAGAAGCATGATTTTCTGTCCGAAAAGTTCAATATTAATAACAACCGGTGTTTCTACGGTAATTTTCCCGTTAAATATCCCACAATAAAAATCTGCTGATTTTCTGGCGTCTCCGTTATATAAAATACATGGAAATATCGTGTTATTCATAGCTTTGGGTTTATGTTATTTTAAGAGAATAAAAATGTAAAGGGAACAGATGGGCTAAATTGCCTTTTTACCGTTTTGCAGTTTCGCCTTTTCCACTTTTACGAATTATACGCTTCTTCCAGCTCCTCAACAACAATCTTCTGCATTTTCATCATTGCCTGCATTACTTTCTGAGCTCTTGCCTGATCAGGATCACTCATCAGCTGAATCAGTCTTTTGGGAACAATTTGCCAGCTCAGTCCATATTTATCTTTCAGCCAGCCGCACATGCTTTCTCTTCCACCATCTGAAATAAGGGTATTCCAGAGATGATCGGTCTGCTGCTGATCGTCCGTCATGATGACGATGGAAATTCCTTCATTGAAATCAAACTGATGATCGTAGGAATTATCCATACAGTAGAAGCTGTAGCCGTCAATGGTAAATTGGGCATGCTGAATATGATCGGCAGGCTCGGATACAGGATGTCCTTCACCACCATCTCCGTATCTCAGAATATTGCCGATACTTGAGTCAGGGAAAGTTTTGGTATAGAACTCCATAGCTTCCATGGCTTTTCCATCATTCTGGTGAATAAACATCAGTGTAGGAACAATTTTCTGTGATTCCGGTTTGTCTCCTAAATACAGCTGCCAGGTAGTTCCGTATTTATCCTGTACCCAACCGTATTTTTTGCTCCAGGAATAAGAATCGAGGGCCATAAGGGCAATTCCTCCTTCTATAAGCCTGTCCCAGTATTGCTGCACCTCATCTTCTGTTGTACAGATCACCATAAAGGAAACCGACGCATTTTTTTTGAAGTGAGGTCCGCCGTTCAGGAGCATAAGTTTCTGCCCGAAAAGATCAACATTCATCACCATTGGAGTATCTGCGGTAATTTTTCCGCCAAACACCTGAGCATAGAATTCGGCTGCTTCTTTTGATTCTCCGTCGAACCAGAGACAAGGGAAAATATCGTTATTCATTGTATTCAATTTTAGAGTTGAAAAGATATAGTTTTATCATCATTGTAAGCAAATTAAGCTTTCAACAATTAAAAGTATCCGGTAAATTACACTTATTAATCTCTGAAAGAAACATGATGTTCTTTCATATGATTTTTCAGTTTTTCCATAGCATTTTTCCCAAAACCATGCATCTGCATAATCTCTTTCTCGGAATAGCCTGAAAGTTTTTCCAGAGAGTCTATTTTTTCCTTTTCCAGAGATCTTCTTGCCGGTACTGCGATAATGCCATACAGGAAATCATTGCTTTTAACAATATGATTAACGGCGCAAATGGAGGTTAAGCATTTGGCCATTATTACCAGATTCAACATGACTAAAGATGAGTATTTCAGTTGTTTTCAACGTATTTATGAAAGTTGTCGAGAATAGCATACCAGCCGTCTCTCTGCATTTCCACAGAATTTTGTGTTTCAGGATCGAAAGTTTCGGTAATCTTTGTGGTATTTTCGTCTATCTTTTCGAAAGTAACTTCTACCTTTCTGGCATCTTCCAAATGGTATTTAATCAGGCTATTCGGAATAACTTCATCGTAAGTTCCTTCAAAATCGAAACCGAAGCTTTTGTCTTTCGCTTCCATTCTGGTTTTAAATTTGCCTCCTACTCTTAAATCATTTTCTGAACTTGGACACTCCCAGCTTTCGTGGGCAAAATTCCATTTTGTGATGTGGTTGGGTTCATTGAAATAGTTCCAAACCTTTTCTACAGGAGCCAAAATTGTAATGTCTATCTTAATTGGATTCATAATTTTATTTTTTTAATGCGAATGGAAAGGCAGTCCGGGTGAGAACTGCCCTTATAAATTTAATTAAATATAAGATTATTTTGTATATTCTTCATTATAATTCACCATCCAATGAACCCCATATTTATCCTGGAAGCTTCCGAAATAATCTCCCCAGAACTGATCTTCAATAGGCATTTCTACATTTCCGCCTTCTGAAAGACCTTTGAACAGTCTGTCTGCTTCATCTTTTGATTCGGGGAAAATGGAAACATAATTATTATTTCCTACGTTAAGAGTTTGTCCAAAGCTTGGAACGATATCAGAAGCCATCAGGAGGTCATTTCCAATAGGCAGGGCAACGTGCATTACTCTGTTTTTTTCTTCTTCCGATAAGTTTTCAGTTCCGGGAGCGTTGCCCATTTTGTGGATTTCACCCAGGAATTCACCACCGAAAACAGATTTGTAAAAATTGAAAGCTTCTTCTGCTTTCCCGTCAAAATTGAGATAAGGATTTAATTTAGCCATGATTTTTGGTTTTAAATGTTATTATTAAAAAATGAGTTTATTAGATTAAATGATTAAGGTTTCTTTAAGCTATTAAGAATTGGCAGTTATCAGATTTCAAAATCTATATAACTTATCTTAACTCAACTTAAAACCTGTATTATTTTAATGGTTTAAAAATTTGATCACCTCGTTTACCGTCATATCTATTAAAAGGTGATCTGTATTTCCTTCGAAATCGGCCATCATATAGGAACCGTGGCCTGCCGGAAGGATCATTAATTGAGAATCCTCGATCAATCGCCACATTTCCACTGTATGTTCCGGTTTCATCACGTCTTTGTCTCCGCTGATCAACAGTGTGGGAACTTTGATAGAGGTTAGAACTTCATCCTCCCAGTCTTCAAAAGTCTGCATCCTTTTGCTGTCTTTTTCGAAGAGGTTTTCCAGCTTTGAAAAATCGGGATTCAGATTGAGAAAATTGATTTTAAGGGGTTCAGGCATGGATTCTAATGTGGCTTCGGCCATACTTTCAAAAAAGCCTTCCATCATTCCGTTTTTCTTGTAAAATGAAGATGCTATGATAAGTTTTTCGGTGATGTCCGGATAAAGATGAGCAATCTGCATGACGGTATTTCCCCCGTTGCTGAATCCCCAAAATGCAGCTTTTTCGATGTGAAGTTCTTTCAAAAGGGCGGCTACATCATGGGCATCTTGTTCAAATGTCTCAGGAATGTCTCTGTGATCAGTCATTCCATGATTCTGAAGATCAATTCCTATCAACTGAAACTGTTTTTCAAGCCGGGAGATTATTTCTTTAAAATCAAACAAAATGGAAGAACCGCCGCCATGAATCAAAACCAAAGGCTTTCCGGAACCGTAGACTTCATAATACATTCTGATCCCATTGACCTGCTTGTAGCCTTTTTCTTTGGGTTCCATCGACTAGTATTTTATATTGTCATCTACATCGTATGACATTCCCGGATATCCCAGAATTTTTCTCATCAGGCCTATCTGTCCGCATAAATAATCCTCGCGACCTAAGCACATTCCTGCAAAATTAAGTTTGGTTTCACGGATAAAAGGAATATTCATCCCGATCTCAAAAATTTCATCCAGCTCTTCATCGGTCACTTCATGCAGCTTCTGGAATACTTTTGGGGAAATATCATGAAATTTTTTTTCTAATTCATCTAAGCTCGGATAGCTGTAGCTTTCGTCCAATGCTTTTCCCTGAAAGAAAAGATCGCTGTAAGGGTCTTCATCTCTGAGACCTAAAACCCAGCCCAGGCCGTAGCGCATGTTCACAAAGTTTCCTGCCATCCATACGATATGATTGGTTTTACCGTCAATTCTTTTCAGTGCATCTTCTTCCGAAATACCATCCAAAACATTGAGAAAGCTTTGGGTGTGCATTCTGTAGGCCGGAATAACGAGTTCTATTTTCTGGGATTTTGGTGTGTCCATATTTTCTATTTATTTAGGTTATAGTGTATTTTATGATTTAACCTGGATTGGGTATTAAATAATTGATTTTTTTTAATGTTTTTATTTATCGCAAGGGTAAACAAAGGTTTTTTATCTTTTTTGAGTATACTTTTTAAGATAAACAAGGCCACTTCGTTGATTAAAGTAATACAAGAGGGGTGGCTTCTATCAATTTTATGTTTTTAGAAAGCTTTTATTTATCGCAAGGGTAAACAAAGATTTTTTTTATCTTTTTTGAGTATGTTTTTAAGATAAACAAAGCCACTTCGTTTATTAAAGTAATACAAGAGATGAGAGATTACTTCATTACTTCGATAGGTTTTTATGCCTTTGATTCAACATATTTTTTAAACCTGTTGAGAACTGACTGACAAAAATCTTTTTGCAGATCGAGAGGTGTATGATCTTCAGGCTGAAATGTTTCACGAATGGTTGTTGTATTTCCGTCAGATTGAAATTCTATTACAGATTTTCTGCCGTCTTCCTGTCTACTTTTGATTTATTGATAAGGAATGACTGTTACATATTTTCCTTCATAACTAAAACCTTCTTTTCCATCTAAACATTCCATTCTGTAGAAAAACTGTCCTCCTTCACGCACATCATTTTCTGCAAAAGGGCAATGCCAATCTTCAAAAGGAATATTCCATCGTTGAATATCTTCAGGATAATTCCATTTTTCCCAAACGGTCTGTAAAGGCTTTTCTACAAGAACCGTCGCTGTTATATCCTGTTTCATCAATTAGATAGTTTATCAATAGGTATATCTGTCTTTATAGGGAACATGGAGTCCCTCTTCTACAAATTTTCTCAAAATCCTCAGATACAGAGCCCAGCAGAATGAAGTCTGACGAAAATGTTCGTTGGTATTTTTCCATTCTGTATGGTGAAAACTTATTCTGACGCCTTTTCCGGTTTCTTCTAAAATAAATCCGACTTTGGTTCCTATCCAGTCTTTATCGCCTTCTGTAATTAAGAATTCTATTTCGTAGGGTGCGCTTAACTTTGAGACTTTTCCTTTTAAAATATCTGTTTCGGAGAATTCAAAAGTATATTCTGAATCAGGTTCCGGTGTACCCTGGCAATAGTGTGTCCACCATTCATTGAGAAACTCGGGAACGGAGACCATTTGAAATACATTTTCCAATGTGGCATCTACCTCCAGATTATGAAGGATTGAAAAGGAATTGTCCATATTTTTTGGTTTTTAGATTTTTATGATCCTACGCCGAAAATAGAAGTCAGCAGGATTCCGGCCGTATTATTTTATAGCTCCCGGTTTTCCGAGAATTCTTCTGAGGTAACCCAGCTGTCCGCTGTGATAAAGCTCATGAAGGCAAAAAATAGCAATATCATTAATCATTTCAGGATTAAAACTTTCCATGCTGATGAGTTTTGCTTCCAGTTTATCCTGAGATTCTTTCAGATACGATTTCAGTTCTTCAAAAGTAACCAGCTCATCTTTTCTTTCAAGGGGAATGGCTCCTCTATTGTAGCTTGAAAATTTTTCGCTGTCCCAAACGGGTTTTTCGCCAAGCATTTCGAGAAAAGGATTTCGTATGTAAATTAAATGTCCCAGGATCCAATTCATATTATTGGCTTCACCATTCGGAAAAATCATAGATTCTTCATGGGAAATTCCTTCGATATTCATTAATATTACTTTATAATTGCTGAATACCTGAACCTTTACTATTTCAATATCATTTGATTTTGTTTCCATAGCCTGTCGTTTTGTTTTTCAGAAAATATTTTTGAATTCTATTAAGTACAGAGATCTCGTTGTAGATTTTCAGAATGGAATTTTAACCTGTTACGGATTAAAATTCGGCAGGCATTTGAGAAATATCAGCAAATGTTATATTCCAGCCATGTCCGTCTAAGTCCCAAAAAGAGTTCTGATACATCCATCCGTAATCCTGCGGATCTTCATGCTGTGAGGCTCCGTTTTCAAGGGCCGCATTCACTACCTGATCTACTTCTTCACGGCTGTCTAAACCAAGGGCAACAAGAACCTGAGTGGTATCTCCTTTCGGAACCGGTCTTTCTGAAAAAGTCTGAAAATATTCTTCTGTGAGAAACATAATATAAATGCTCTCTTCTTTCACGACTACGCATGTGGCTTTTTCGTCTGAAAATTGTTCATTAATTTCAAAACCCAGCTTGGTCCAGAATGCTTTGGTTCTTTGTACATCTTTTACCGGAAGGTTGACATAAATTTGATTGGCTTTCATATTAGTAATTATTTAGTGTTAAACTTTAAACCAAAATTACCAAGCCTTCATGAAAATCAACTTGCCATAGGACAAGATTTAATTTTTCTTGGAATGAGAGACAATTTCTTTTCGGATACGGCTTAAAGATGTGTCTGTAACTCCCAGATAAGAGGCAATCTGCTTGAGAGGGGCAAATTGTACCACCAATGATTTCTGTTCTAAAAGATTCAGGTAACGTCTGGTAGCAGAAAGGGTAAACATTTCCACAGACCGCTGTTTATAGGCGAAAAGCTCTTTTGACATCCACGATCTTCCCCATTCTCTGAGATTAGGAATTTTGTGGAATAAATCCTGAAAGGTTTCATAATCGAACCGATAACATTCACAGTCTGTGATACACACAATATTTTCCTGAGAAGGAATTCTTTGAAACAATGACAGTACTTCAATGATGATTTCGTTATCTGCAAAAAAGTGAGTGGTTACTTCATTTCCGTTAAAGTCATTCACGTAAGAGCGGGCCAGTCCTTTTTCAAGAATGTAATATTCATTAGCTGTTTTTCCTTCTTCAAGGATGAGATCTCCTTTCTGAAATGAGACTTTTTCGTGGGCCTGGAATATTTCGTCAAGCTCTTCCTGTAGAAAAAATGGGAACTCGTAGCAGATTTCTAAGGCTTTACTGGTCATTGAAATGGTGTTTTTTTTGAGGATTTAAAAATATAATATTTAATTGAATCCAAAATGAAAAAAATTAAACAAATTAATAGAATACATAAAAAACACCCCATTTAACTGTATTACTAACAACTATTTTTACTCTTTCTAAATAATTAAACACATTTCAACATCGTTTTTCATTATTTAAAAAGCCTCTATCTTAAAAAAATTATATCAGAATAAAGAAAGCTGAATGGATGGAGGGTTTTTAGGTGGTTTTGCATCCCCAAAAACGGTTTTTCCACCAAAGCGCCAGGAATTCTGTCTCTCCTCTTCTATCACCTGCTGAATATCAAAATCCGGGGTGAAATCTTTTTCTGTGGCTGTTACGATTTCGTGGAGCTTCTTTAAAGTATTCTGTTTATCGGAATTTCCGAGTCGGGATTTTTCAATTCCTTTTCTGAGAATGCTGATGCTTTCGTCATATGTTTGAGTAGGAACGGGAAAAGGATGTCCGTCTTTTCCGCCATGGGCAAAAGAGAATCTTGCCGGATCCGCAAATCTTGAGGGAGCTCCGTGAATCACTTCACTTACCAATGCCAATGACTGCATAGTTCTTGGTCCTACTCCTTCCAGCATCAAAAGATCTTCGAAGTTCTGTGGCTGCTGCTCGCGGGTTACATACAAAAGGGCACCGAGACGTTTCAGATCCACATCGGAAGCCTGAACATCATGATGTGCGGGAAGAATCAGTCTTGAAAAATCTCTCATCACATCTACAGAATCGGTATGGGAAATATCCAGAATTCCCTTCCGGTTTTCTGAAGCTTCCGCATCGGTAAGATTAAGGATTTTCCCTCTTGAAACACCATTGATTCCCGTGTGAGGTTCCTCTATAAATGATTTGATATTGCCAGAATGCCAGTGATAACGTCTGGCAGTACCATCTGATTCATGCATTCCCTGCTGTACTACGCTCCAGCTTCCGTTATCGGCAAGAATGAAATTATGAAGATAGAGCTGGTACCCATCCTGAATAGCCGTATTATCTACTTTCGCAGACAGTTTGCTGGCTCTTACCAGTTCATAACCATTCAGACCGGTTTTATCAGCAATCTGAAGGAGTTCTGACGGAGTTTCCCGGGAGAATTTCCCTTTTCCGCCGCAGATATACAATCCCAGCGACTGAGAATTAGGATTAATGGAACGTTTCAAAGCTCCCATCACCGAAGTTGTGATTCCGGAAGAATGCCAGTCCATTCCCATCACGGCACCAAAGCTCTGGAACCAGAAGGGATCTGCAAGCCTACGGAGCACTTCATCTTTACCGTAATCCATAAGAATGACTTCAATAATAGAAAGTCCAAGTACGGACATACGTTCATACAACCACGGCGGTACTTTTCCATAGTGTAAAGGGAGATCTGCTGTTCCTGAACGTTTCATTATAATATTATGGAGTAAAGGTAGTTATTGCAAGGTTTAATTTTTAATGATCTGAATCATTTTTTGGAGTTAGGGGTAGGTTTTGGCTAAAGCCAATGGGTTTTCATTTTTGAGAATGAACGGGCTAAAGCCCGTTCCTGTTGAATGGTTCAAAGTGCATTTTAATAATTAATCTAATCAATGATTGTGATCAAATTTGAGGTCTTTGTGCTTTTCTTCATCAAATTCTTCATTGAAGATAATTTTGTTTCCAAAAGGATCATCTACAGCAAAGGATACTGCATCATAGAATGTCTTTTCCAGTCCGGGACGGTTGTACGCATATTGTTTATCAATCAGCTCTTTATGATATTCCGCAACCTCTTCGCCCCAGATAAACACTCTGCTTCCGGGCGTTCCGTCGCCGTGATGTTCACTTAAATGAAACACCATATTTCCTTTTTTTACTTCCATGTAGGCGGGTGCATTTTCATGGAAATAATGTTCCCACATGACTTCAAAACCCAGCCAGTCTACGTAAAACTCCACTGCTTTTTGGTAATCGAAAATTCTGAGAACGGGGATGATTTTTTCTGCTTTCATAGTTTATGGCTTATGGCTTATGGCTTATGGCTTATGGCTTATGGCTTATGGCTTATGGCTTATGGCTTATGGCTTATGCAAAATTAATTATTGCTTATTGCTTATTGCTTATTGCTTATTGCAAAATTACCTATTGATGGGAAAGTATATTGATGAGATTTCCAAAGGGATCTTTTACAAAAAATCTGCGTACGCCCCAGTCTTCATCAGTAATTGGGTACGTAATTTCGAAGCCTGCCTGCTTTACTTTTTCATACAGTTCATCTGCATTATCCACTTCTATTGAGAGCAGTGGGACTTTCGTATCATTTCCGCCCTGAGCGGCAAAGCTTATCTGGACTTTCGCCTCTTCATGGTTTCCGAATGTTTTGATCCAGCCGTGATCCATTATGGTTTCAAGGCCCAAAATATCCTGATAAAACAAATCTGCCTTAGACAGATCTTCCGTTTTTATATTTGAAACGATTCTTTTTACCATTTTCAACAGAATTTAGAAATTATTCCCGCCAAAAAAGCCCTGTAAAAATAAAATTTCCACAAGGCTTATATCATTTTATTTTTCAGATCTTATTTCAAAGCAGAAAGAGCTGCTTCGTAATTAGGTTCGTCTGCAATTTCAGCCACCTGTTCTGTATATACTACTTTATTATCAGCATCAGTTACAATCACGGCACGGCTTAAAAGACCTTTCAACGGAGAGTCTGCAATCGTAAGCTGGTTATCATCTCCGAAACTGCTTCTGAAATCCGAAAGTGTTTCTACATTATTCAAACCTTCAGCAGCACAGAATCTTCCTAATGCAAAAGGTAAATCTTTGGAAACATTGATCACAACCGTATTATCTAAGCTTGAAGCTTCTTCGTTGAATTTTCTTGCTGAAGAGGCACACGTAGGGGTATCAATACTTGGGAAAATATTGAATACTTTTTTCTTCCCTTCAAAATTTTCAAGGGTTTTTACGTTTAATGCTGAATCTACCAGAGCAAAATCGTTAATTGTAGTTCCTACTGATGGTAAAGTTCCTATTGTGCTTACTGCGTTTCCTTTTAGTGTAATATTTGACATAATATTTTTTTAGTTTTTCAAATTTACTCAAAATAGAAAATTTTTGACCCCAAATAAAGGTTAAATAATTCTTAAAGTAATTTGAGGCCGGGATAAGACACTTCCTTTTTTAATAATGTCAGGAAGTTGAAGGCTGAAAGTTGGAAGTTATTCGAGCCTGAAAGCAAGTCTATACTCCATTTCCATTGACTTTTTAAGGTTGTTTCATCAAATTTTACAGTAGCTTTTAAAATTATTGATTCATAACAACCTACAGCCTCATCATCTCAATTGTATTGCCCTAAACACAGGTAAAAGTGAAAATAAAAAGACATATCTCCCTCTGCTTATTTTTATGTCAAATTTTTATTTATATTCGCTTTCCAAAAAAATAATAACTATGCGAAAAAAAATTACTTTCCTGCTCTTTGGAGTGCCGGTTTTTGGCTTCGCCCAATCTGTGATCGGCAATATCAATTCCGGGGCAGTATCTGATACCGGTTTCACGCATTCTGTAGGAGAAATTTATGTAATTCCTTCGGATCCTGATCAGGCCAGCTCAGGGACCCTCGGCATGTTCTACCAATCCGTACTACAGGTTTTAGGCGTTAAAGAACTTGAAAAAGATCACGTTAAGATCTATCCCAATCCTACTGCTGATTTCGTTCATATCACTTTAAATTCAAATTCTAAAATTGAGGATGCTGAAGTATATGACATTGCAGGAAGGCTTGTATTGAAAGCTAAACTGGAAAGCGAAAAGCTGGATCTTCGAAGCCTTAACTCCGGAGTTTATATGGTTTCATTCAAGAACCCGGATATCAAACCTCTTAAAATCATTAAAAAACCTTAAAAACTAATCAAACATGAAAAAATTATACGCTGCTCTTGGATTATTTGTTGCCACCTTTCTAAGCGCCCAGGTTCCGCAGGCTTTCAGCTACCAGACCATTGCATTCAACGCTTCGGGAGCACCTATCGTTAACGGAAATGTATCATTGAAGGTAAGTATTCTGGAGAATACGGCTACAGGAAATGTTTTATATACTGAAGTACATAATAAAACAACCAATGCAAAAGGATTGGTGAATCTTAATATCGGACAGGGAACTCCTTCAACAGGAACTTTTGGGGGAATCAACTGGGGAACGAATTCTAAATTTGTAAAAGTGGAAATGGATCCTCAGGGTGGTTCGAACTACACTAATGTAGGGGTGAACCAGCTGATGAGTGTTCCTTATGCACAGGTGAGTAAAACTGTGGTTACTGGTGCCGGACAAGGCATTACACTGGTTTCTCCGAATGGAACGAATTATACTTTAAATGTAAGTGATTCAGGAACATTGAGCTTACCAACTACTTCCGGTTCATCTAACAGCTTACCATCCAATCTATATATGTACGGATCGTACAATTCTTTCAACAATTCTACCGCTGAACTATTAAAAGGAAATGGTTCTCCAAAAGTAGGCTATAAATATTTACAGGCGAACAGTCAAATTAAATTTTTAGCTTCGCCAAGTAATGGTGCACAAACTTATGGTTCAGATTCTAATGGAAATGTTGTTCCTAATGGAAATAATTATAACATTGCCTCCAATGGATATTATCAGGTGTTGATTGAAAATTTTATAGGAACGACAAAAGTTAACTTTGCTAATTTTAGTCCAAAAATTAAATTCACGGCAATAGGCGCTACCCTTCCCACAACCTCTGTAACCTACAGCACTTCTACAGGGAAGTTTACGGTAAACATCAATGGAGTTACTACAAGCAGCGGCGGTTCTTTCTACATCCAACTCGCAACGGAAGGTCCAAATCCTGAGGATTTAGGGGATAATTTAAATGACGGATCTTTCGATATAGATGGTTCTGCCATTACTTTTCCCAATCTGACTTCCACTCCTAAAAACTATAAACTTGAATTCAATCTCAATTTTAACGGAACAGGAACCTACACAATTGTAGAAATCTAAAAATTTAAAGAGGCACAGGCCTCTTTTTTTATGCAAAATACATTCATAAAACAATCATATTTAGTAAATTTGTGATTCTTAAAAATTCAAATAATATAATAACAGTATAATGTCAGACAAATCAAAAATCTATTACACATTAACGGATGAGGCTCCGATGCTGGCTACACACTCTTTTTTACCGATTGTGAAAGCTTTTACAAAATCAGCAAATATTGAAATTGCAGTTCCGGATATTTCTTTGGCAGGAAGAATTTTAGCAAACTTTCCTGAATTTTTGAAAGATGACCAGAAGATTGGAGATGCTTTGGCTGAATTAGGCCAGCTGGCTACTCAACCTGATGCCAACATTATCAAATTACCTAATATTTCAGCTTCTGCACCTCAGTTAGACGCTGCTATTGCTGAATTACAGGCGAAAGGTTTTGCAGTTCCCAATTATCCGGCTGAACCTAAAAATGATGAAGAGAAAGCTATTAAAGCTCAATATGCGAAAGTTTTAGGAAGTGCTGTAAACCCGGTATTAAGAGAAGGGAATTCTGACAGACGTGCTCCAAAAGCTGTTAAAAACTATGCAAAAGCCAATCCTCACAGAATGGGTGACTGGGCTTCTGACAGCAAAACAGATGTTGCTCATATGGATGGAGGAGATTTCTACGGAACAGAAACTTCTACTACTCTTGAGAATGCTACCAAATATAAAATTGTTTTCAAAGGGAATGATGGTGCTGAAACTTTATTAAAAGATTTCGCGGGTCTTCAGGCCGGAGAAGTAATTGATTCTTCTGTAATGAATTTAAACTCATTGAAAGCATTTGTTCAGCAGGCTATTGATGAAGCTAAAAACAGAAACGTACTTCTTTCTGCCCACCTGAAAGCTACGATGATGAAAATCTCCGACCCTATTATTTTCGGGGCTATCGTAGAAACTTTCTTCAAAGATGTATTCGCTAAATATGCTGAGACTTTCAAGTCTTTAGATATCAACCCTAACAACGGTCTTGCGGATCTTTTCGATAAAATTAAAGGAAATGCTCAGGAAGCTGACATCAAAGCTGATATTGAAACTGCTTTGGCTAACGGACCAAGAGTAGCCATGGTGAATTCCGACAAAGGAATCACGAATTTCCACGTACCTTCTGATATCATTGTTGATGCTTCTATGGCTGCTTTGGTAAGAGGCGGAGGTAAAATGTGGAACAAAGACGGAAACGAGGAAGATACGGTATGTATCATTCCGGACCGTTCTTATGCAGGTTTCTATCAGTCTGTTATTGATGACATGAAGGCTCACGGAAAATTAGACCCTACTACTATGGGATCTGTTCCGAATGTAGGTTTAATGGCTCAGAAAGCTGAAGAATACGGTTCTCATGATAAAACTTTCCAGGCATCGGCTGAAGGAACTATTGAAGTTCAGGACGAAGCAGGAAGCATCCTTCTTTCTCAAAAAGTAGAAAAAGGAGATATCTTCAGAATGTGCCAGACTAAAGATGCTCCTATCCAGGACTGGGTAAAACTGGCGGTAAACAGATCAAGACTTTCTGATACTCCGGCTATTTTCTGGCTAGACAAAGGAAGAGCACACGACAGAGAAATCATCAAAAAAGTAGAAAAATATCTTCAGGATCACGATACTGCAGGCTTAGACATCAGAATTCTTGATGTAAAAGACGCTATGACTGAAACATTGAGAAGAGCAAGAGAAGGAAAAGACACGATCTCTGTTTCAGGAAACGTATTGAGAGATTATTTAACGGATCTTTTCCCTATCCTTGAATTGGGTACTTCTGCAAAAATGCTTTCTATTGTTCCATTGATGAACGGAGGAGGTTTATTTGAAACAGGAGCAGGAGGTTCTGCCCCTAAACACGTAGAACAGTTTATTGAAGAAGGATATCTGAGATGGGATTCTTTAGGTGAATTCTTAGCTCTTCAGGCTTCTTTGGAGCACCTGGCACAAACACAGGGCAATACAAAATCTCAGGTTCTAGCTGATGCATTGGATGAAGCCAATGCTAAATTCCTGGCTACAGACAAATCCCCTGCAAGAAAAGTAGGACAGATTGATAACAGAGGTTCTCACTTCTATTTAGCGATGTACTGGGCTGAAGCTTTAGCTGCTCAGACTGCAGATGCTGAAATGGCCGCTCATTTTGCTCCGGTTGCAGCTGCAATGCAGGAAAGTGAAGAGGTAATCAATGCAGAATTAATAAGTGCTCAGGGTAAACCGCAAAATGTTGGCGGTTACTACAAAACTGATACTTATAAAACTTATGAAGCGATGAGACCTAGCACCGTTTTGAATGAAATTATTGACGGAATTTAATTTCCGGTTTTGATATCACAAAAAGCTCCTTTTTTAAGGGGCTTTTTTGTTTTCATTAAGGTTGAAAAATATAAAATGATGGATATTTTATCAATGAATGATAAGTTTTGGCTAAAGCCAATGGATTTTTATTGTTGAGAACGAACGGGCTAAAGCCCGTTCCTATTGAATTTGTAAAACAATAAATCCTCCCGGAAATGAGAGGATTTATTTTCAAAATAATGTTGTAGAAAATTTAAGCTATGTTTATTGGATCTTTCTTTAATTTTCAAGCTTTTAATTCATAAAACTCTCAGGAATCCATTCGTAGGCCGTGCCTTTTTTCCTGGTAAAACCCAAGCCCGGCCAGGGAAGGTGACAGGCAAAAGCTCTGTCTCTTGTATCGGCCAGCTCCTTAAGAATTTTCAAGCGGGAGTCCGCAGCAATATCCAGATCTGTATCTCCGGAAAATCCCCATTCAGGATGAGGAAAGAGAATCACATCAGAATGGATGAGATCTGCCATATAAATAAGTTTTTCATTCCCTGAAGAAATTGTTATAATGGTAAGCCCCGGCGTATGTCCCGGAAACATCTGAAAACTAAAGTGATCATGTAACGTCTTTTTGAAATCATAAAATTTCAGTTTCGGACGGATCGTTTTCAAAATCTTCTGAATAGGCGGAAGCAGCTGATGAAGCAATTCCGGCTGGGTTTTTAAAAAACTATTTTTAAAATCTTTCAGGTAAGCCTGCATCCAGAAATCATGCTCAACCTTTGAAATATAAAAATCTGCATTCGGGAAAACAAGATTATACTGCTTATCCACAACTCCACCAATATGATCCGGATGGGCATGGGAAATAAAAACATCTGTAATATCAGCAGGAGAAAATCCGGCTTTTTGCAAACTTTTTAAAATAAAGCCTGTTCTTTCATCTGCAAAAATCCCCATTCCGGTATCCATTAAAACCAGTCTGTTTTTTGTTCTGACAAGCATCAGATTCATGGCCATGTCTATAAAACTATCGGGTCGAAAATGGTCCCGGAGGATTTTCTTTAGCTGGGGTACATCTGCTCTTGGGGCAAATGTATTCACATTTTTTTCATGGATATATCCGTCGGTAAGAATAAAAAGTTCCAATTCTCCCAGTCTTATTTTTTTAAATGCAGAAAGATCGTCCTCAGAAGGCAGTAAAACTGTCTGTCTGCCTGCAAAAACATTGGAAAAAGGGATGATGCTTAATGCTCCCGCCATTACTCCGCTTTTTATCAATTCTCTTCTGTTCATAATACATCATGGGTTTATATAAATATTCCGGATTTCCGCTAATGAATTCAGAAATCCGGAAGTATTCAATCATTTTAATTATTAACCAGTTTCATAGAACCTTCTGTGTAGCGCTCTCCTACGTTAGGGTATTTTTTAAGAAGTGAATCAATGGTTTCCAAGTCTGATGGAGAAAGATCAATATTCACTGCTTCAATATTCTCTTCCAGGTATTTAATGCGTTTTGTTCCCGGAATAGGAATAATATCCTGTCCCTGATTCAATACCCAGGCAAGGGCCAACTGGGTTCCTTTTACCCCTTTAGACGCTGCAAATTCGTTGATCTCTCTGGCCAGGTTTCTGTTATTTTCCAGATATTCTTCCTGATAACGCGGCAGTGTTTTTCTGAAATCTTCGTCCCCGAAATTCTGCACTTCATTAATGTTGGCAAAAAGCCCTCTTGCCAGTGGAGAATAAGGAACCAAAGTAATTCCGAGCTCTCTGATTGTAGACAGTATTTCTTTTTCTACGTCTTTGGTAAGAATGGAATACTCGGACTGCAATGCTGTAATGGGGTGAATTTTATTGGCTTTTCTGATAGATTCGGCGGAAGCTTCGGATAGCCCGAGGTATTTTACTTTTCCTTCCTTTACCAGCTCTGCCATAGCTCCTACCGTTTCTTCCACAGGAATATTGGGATCTACCCGATGTGCATAATACAAATCAATGGTGTCTATTTTCAGTCGCTGAAGGCTTAAATCTACAGCCTGTCTGATCCATTCCGGTGAACCGTCAAAATAAGTTCCCGGCGCTCCGCTGTGGCTTGGTTTTCCATCTTTAAATCTAAATCCGAATTTGGTAGCAATAAAGATTTTATCGCGGTTGGGAACCAAAACTTTTGAGATCAGCTTTTCATTTTCTCCGGCAGCGTACATATCTGCAGTATCCCAGAAATTGACCCCTAAGTCCAGTGCTTTGTGCAGTGTGCTGATGCTTTCCTGTTCGTCCGCCGGACCGTATGCAAAACTCATTCCCATACATCCCAAACCTACGGCAGATAACTGCTCTCCTGTTTTTCCTAATTGTCTGAATTTCATAATTGTCTGTGATTTTTAAATTGATAAGACAAATGTAGAACAAGAATAAACCGGATCTGATATAGAATTCAAACTAAGAATTATAAAATTCAAACATGCGCTATTCTTACTGCATTGGGAGTCATCCCTGTCTGTTTTTTGAAAAAATTGGTAAAATAAGCGGGTTCTTCAAATCCTAATCCGTAAGCTATTTCAGAAATATTCCAGTCGGTGTGTTTCAGCAATGCATTCGCTTCCTGAATAATTCTTGAAGTGATCTGCTGGCTGGTTGTTTTTCCAGTCATTTCTTTTACGGAACGGTTTAAAGAGTTCACGTGAATAGACAAACTCTGGGCATAATCGTTGGGCGTTTTTAATTTCAGAAATGCTTCCGGGCTATCAATCGGAAACTGTCTTTCCAGGAGCTCCATAAAGAGTGAAGCTACTCTGTGTGAGGCATTCTGATAAGGCTCAAAGCTTTCTGCGGGGTGCATTTTCATGGTCTCATGAATCAACAGATGCAGACATGTCCGAAGCATATCGTATTTGTGAATGTATTCCGACTGAATTTCTGTCATCATTTTGATAAAGATATCCGAGACGGTTTTCTGCTGCTCTTCGTCCACGAAAAACATAGGTGTTCCTCCAATTTTAAAGAGCTGTGAATCCTGGAGATTCCCCAATCGTGCACCATTCTGAAGAAACTGATCTGTAAAAAGACAAAACCATCCTGTCTGATCTTCATCATCCGCTTCCCAGGAATAAGGAACTATAGGATTTGAAAACAGGAGTGCGGGACGGTCTACATAGATCCATTTATCAGCATAATGGAGTTTCCCTTTTCCTATAATAAGTGATATTTTAAAGTAATCACGCCTGCTGTAAGGAGTCATCAGCGAACAGCTCTCGCGTGTAAACACATTAAAATGCCCTACTCCCAGAGTGGTTATATGTTCCAGTCTCTGCGTAGAGGCATTCCGGGCATAAAACCCCTGTAATGTTTCTTTAGATTCCATACTGCTAAGTTATAAAATTCAAACCAATAAATGTTTTTCAAATGCCAATCATTGAGTCCATAAAAAATGACCGGCAAAATGCCGGCCACTTAAAATTGAATATATAGTTGCTACCTGGTTTAGTGATGATGTCCGTTTCCTTTATCTACTTTGTATACTTTGACCTTTTTAACCTTCCCATTTTTGTAATTATTTTTGTTACGGTTATAGACTGCTACAGGGTACTGACCTTTGTAATATTTCTTTTTGAACTTGATATATTTTTCTCTTCCGAGGATTCTTTCTATCTCATAGTAGCGGTCTTCTCTCCATCTGTCCGGATTATTTACATAAGCTCTGTTCCATGAATCATAATCACGGTACCTGTCATTTAAAGCATTAATCTGATTGGCCTGAGCCACAGAAAGCAGAAGATCAGCTGCTACCGACTGCCAGTTGATATCCGTAATACTTCTTCTGTAATCGTTATAATAGTCTGACTGTGCATAGCTGAGGCTAAATGTTCCTGTAAGCATCAATGCGAGTATTATCTTTTTCATTTTTTAGCGTTTTAAGGTTAACACTTTTAGCATTGACAATTAAAATGCCAATTCGATAATCCTGGTTCATAATATTTGTTAAAAGCCATAATAAAAGGCCATATTATTTATCTAAAACATTGATTTAAAGCACAAATAATACACAGCAAATAATTCGATCATTTTTAAAGAATTATCTATATTTCACTGAAAAATTCTAACATACTAAAACTCTTTAATCCAACTTATCTTTACTTAAACTCACTTAAAATTTCGTTAAGTTTCATGAAAAGCCGTGTTTTGTATTATTTTAATTTGTAATTTTAAGAGTGAGAAGTATAAATCCGCAAGGATTGTGATGTTGCGAGAGGATTAAATTGCTTTACAAACTGAAGAAAGCAAATCATTTTTTAACTCAACCCAATCTAAATTACTATGGAAAATATAAAATTTGAAATATCTCCATATCAGGATGAACTGCAGCTATTAATTGATGGCGAAAAAGCGGGATATATGTCTATAAAAATTGACGGAAGGCTGCTGATTGTCTATTACACTAAAATTACTGAAGAACGTGAAGGTCATGGATACGCCAAGATGCTTCTGGATGAATTGGTACGTTATTCTGAGGAAAAAGATCTTCTGGTAGATCCGGAATGTGATTTTGTGCGCCAGCAGTTTGAGAATCATCCTGCCCGGTATAAAGATATATGGCATGCCTGAATCAGTCTTCCCACCAGTTTCTGAACTGATGGCCGGTATTTTTCATATCCACGATTTCTCCAATCATCGGGGTAAGGATATTATGTCCTTTTTCTTTTCCTAACTCTGTTACTTTCTGAAGCGGCTCGTTCCAGGGATGAAGGGCCAGTGCGAATTTTGAAGAATGAACCGGAATGACATTTTCCGCTTTAAGATCAACAGCAATCTGAATCACATCTTCGGGCAACGCGTGAATGTATCTCCAGGCTTCATCGTACTGACCATTTTCAAGAACAGCATAATCAAAAGGCCCGAACTGTTCGCCTATTGCTTTAAAATGACTGTCATAACCACTGTCGCCACCTAAAAATATCTTTTTGGAAGGGGTTTCCAGAACATAGGAAGCCCACAATGTATTGTTCTGCTTTATTTTTCTTCCGGAAAAATGTCTTGCTGTTGTAAAAGTAATTTTCAGGTTGTTTTTCAAAAGAATTTCCGTTCCCCATTCTTCTTCAATCAAATCATCTTCGGAATATCCCCATCTTTCAAGGTGCGCTCCGGCTCCTAATGGCAGAATAGCTTTACCAGTCCGGTTTCTGATAGAATGTACAGTAGGATAATCCAAATGATCAAAATGATCGTGGGTGATGACCAGATAATCAATTTCAGGAATATCTTCGGGGTGAAACAGATCAGAGCCTTTAAACGCTTTATTGAAATATTTGAATGGCGAACCGTACAAACTTAGCACAGGATCCACAAGAAAAGAAATTCCATCCGTCTGCAGATAATACGATGAGTGACCTAACCATATCAATACATCCTGATCTTTTTTAATACTTTTCAAATCCGTATGAACAGCGGGGATATTTTTTAACGGCTTCAACAGCGGATCTTTTTTTCCTAAAATGAAATCATAAGTCACTTTTAGCGTGCTGTATCCCTCAGTAATAGACGGCGTATGGCTGATGTTCCGGAACTGTCCGTTTTTATAAAATTCTGACTGCTTAATCCGTTCCAGTCTTTTTCCTTTTGGTGCCGCTCCAAAAGCAGGCTTATTCATTATCCAAAAGTAAGCTGCTATCAAAAGAACAGCTATTAAAATCAAATACATCATCTGCATCAAAATAAACATCAAAGATATTGACTTTTTGGTTTTACATTAAAAATCCTATTGGCTTTTAACTAAATTTATAAAGCTTTCTGAATAATTTATTATTTATTTACATTAAAATAATTTCAAACTTTCTAACTTAGCAGATTGAAAAAAAATTCAAAACACGTTGAAAAACTATTCGATAATACTGCTGGCCGCAGCCCTCTCTTCCTGCACTTCTATCCGAAGGCATAATGAACAGAGAGCTACATGCATAGAACCGGAGGAGCTGAAGCAGGATGTAGACTATGCCTATTTAAAACTTCAGCAGATGCACCCTCAGCTCTACTGGTATATTTCCAAACAGGAACTTGATCATAAATTTGACAGTCTTAAAGAAACCATCGACCAACCATTAACTCCGCTTCAGTTTTATTTTAAACTACAACCCGTTATAGCGGATATCCGCGAAGGCCATCTGGCTTTGAGAATTCCAAGAAAAAAATTCACTAAGAAGCAGATTAAAGATCTGGAGCATAAAAAAGGGATGTTCAGCCGTTTTGAATATTATATAAAAGATAACCGTTTATTTATTATTCAGAATAAAGATTCAATTGAAAATATACAGCCAGGAACTGAAGTTTTAGCCATCAATACAATCCCGGTATCCGAATATCTAAAAAAATACCGTGATCTGATCAGCAGCGACGGTTACAATACCACTTTTCAGGATTATTTTCTAAAAGATGTTTTTTTTAATTTTTATACCGCAGAAAACGGATTTTCCGATACTGCATCAATAGAAACCCTTTATAACAGTGAAAAAAAACTTTATACTCTTCACAGGGAATCCAAATCCAAAAACGATCTGGACCATGACAAGCAACAGGAAAAAAGGACTTTCGAAAAGAAAGTCAATGATTATGTAGCTTCAAGCAATTCCTATAACCGTAATTTTCAGTTTCTGGATAAAGACAGTACAACGGCCTATATAAAGGTAAAAAGCTTTTCACGGGATTATTCCGATAAATTCTATAAGGAGGCGTTTGAAAAAATAAAAAAAGCCGGATCTCAATACCTTATCATAGATGTCCGGAACAATTACGGAGGATCACTTCATGAGATCAATAATCTGTATTCTTATCTGGCTCCGGAACCTTATGTCCTGATAAAACCTTCACAGCTTACTTCAAGGACTACTCCGTTAAAAACCAATTATTTCAGGAAAAGCAGTCCTTTTCAATATGCTTTTAAAAGTCTGGTGTATCCTACTTATGTTTTTGCACAAACCTTCAGCACTTATAAGAAAGATGGCAAGGTTTATTACAAAATGAAAGCCGATCAGCCTACAAAACCCAATAAGAACGCATTCCACGGAAAGGTTTTTGTACTGATCAACGGTGGCAGTTTTTCCGCCTCTTCCATTATTACGGCCAAACTGAAGTATGATAAAAGAGCCGTTCTCGTAGGTGAAGAAACCGGCGGTGCCAATGACGGAACGGTTGCCGGATTTTATTCGTATCAGAAGCTTCCCCATTCAAAAATAAATTTACCCATCGGATTGCTTCTTGTACAGCCAAATATTGATTTTGTCAACGCAAAAAAAGGAGTAACTCCTGATATTACCATTCCTGAAAGCATGCAGGATATTATTGATCACAAAGATCCACAACTGGATTGGATCAAGAATGAAATAGCAAAAGAAAAGGCACATTAAGTGATTTTCTATAGTTTCGGCGGGCTTTCAGCCCGCCGAAACTATAAAAAATCATTTTTTCAACTCTTTCAGAAGATCCTCTATATGGACAATATATCTTCCATAGTAGCGTTGGAACCAGAATTTCCCACTTATATACAGAACAAACAGTCCTATAACCACTGAGCTGATCAGTATGACTGCTGCCTTCACCTCACTTATCGGTTCTGGCCATGGTATAAATTCAATTACAATAATTATTTCACAGACAATAAAGGGCACAAAACTCAGATAATAAGAAAGATAGTACTGCTTATTGAGATTAAACTGCGCGACCAGATCTTTTAAAGAATCATAGGTTTTCAGCATTGGATTGCTAATATCATTATAAAGTCTGAAGAATTTACTGAAAAAGAAGATCGTTACAAAAAGCATTGATGCGATAAGAACCGTGATGTAAAACTGCAGTTTAAAAGGTTTGCAGAAAGCACATACAATGAATGCAAAAATAAAGATCCCGATGATGTACCAGAATTCCATGCGCATATTTCTGCGTACTTTTTCCAGTGGGAGACTGATCTTATTTCTCTGCTCAATACTTATTTCAGGGGTTTCCTCTGAAACATCTTCATTCCATACGTTTTTTAGTTCATCTATATTCATTGGTATTGATTTAAAAATTAGGAGTTATTAGAGTTTAAGATATCTTTCAGTTTGTTTTTGGCCCGGTTCATTCTTACTCTGGCATTACCTTCGGAAATACCCATCTGTTCTGCAATCTCTTTCCCTGAAAAGTCTTCCAGAAAATAAAAGATAAAAGCTTTATCAATAGCATTCAGCAAGCGGATTGCTTCATACATTCTGGTTAACTTTTCTTCTTTGTCAAAATCATAATCATCCTGAGCAATTTTATACACGGAAAAGTCTTCATTAGAGATAAAACTTCTTTTTTTCTCAGATTTAAGAAAAATAATGGCGGTATTGAGTGCAATCCTGTATAACCAGGTAGAAAATTCGCTCTGTCCTCTGAAACTGGGATAAGCTTTCCATATCTGATAGGTTATTTCCTGAAAAAGATCATCGCGGTCGTCTTTTTCGGACATATACATTTTAGAAATCTTAAAAATGATTCCTTTATGTTTTTCAATCCTTTGTAAAAATTCCTGCTCTAATGAGTTCATGATTTCGGGCTCTATAGAGTTAGTTTTAAATGTAAAAAAATGTTACAGATATTTCTGCAAAATAAAAAAATCCGACAGAAATACTTCTGCCGGACTCCACTTTACTTGCTATAAAATTATTCTACTATAACTTTCTTTGTTGAAACAGGGTTCCCGTCTGAAGTAATCTTCAATAGGTAAATACCCTTCTGAACATCATTGACATTCATTTTATTAGCACCTTTGCTAAGCTTTTGCGCAGCCTTGATCAATCTTCCTGAAACATCATAAAGCTCTGCGGAAGCATTATTTTTATCATTTTCTATGGTAAATACACCGTCTTTTACAGGATTCGGATAAACCCTGAACTGATCCTGGGTACGCGTTGTTTCATTAGTCGCCAGTATTCCGTTTCCGATACCTACAGCGTACCATGCTTTCACATTTTGCTGCTGTTCGTTGCTGGAAGCCCCATACAGATCCGTCACAGCCTGTTTTGTGAAATTATAGGCATCCATATAGGTTGTATTAGGGGTCATATAATTCACCAAAGCCCTGTAAATAATTTTTTCTGCTTTCTCTATGGTAATTCCGGTTACATTAAAAGCATTTCCAATGTCATTGGTTCCCGAACCACCTTGCGAAAGAAGATAGAACCAATAGTTTCCTACTCCACTGTTCGTATGCACTCCTCCATAATCATTATTTGCATCAGGATTGGCTGTACTTGCCCAATAAGTTCCATTATAGGTATCAGGCTGTGGCCCCGGATCTACATTATTAGGATCAGACATATTTCTCATATATGAACTGGTAAAAAAAGGAGGAACAGGAATTCCTTCTCCAATTGTCCAGTTCGGAGTACCTCCGGAATAAAACTCGATGGCCGTTCCCATCATATCTGCAATAGATTCATTGATGGCTCCGGATTCTGATTGATAATTTAATCCTCCCAAACCATTTCTTCCTATAATCAGGTGGGAATATTCATGTCCTGCCACATCTATTCCCACTACAGGATTCATTAAAGTAATCAATCCTCCGAAAAGAGTTCCGTTACCATACAGCATACATACAATTCCACCGTACAAAGGAGTATCAAGAGCGGCAGCATTGGCCCCTCCGGTAAATCCTCCGAAATCGAAGTTGTAATAGTTGTCTATTTTAGCTCCATTACCATCATAACTTTTTCTGTTATGTCTTGCCATATAATAATCATAGGCATTTTTCATTCCCCAATGAACCTCTACAGGAGGTTTTGTATTGGCATCCGTATAATCTGCTACGGGATTGATATATTCTTCAACGTTAATAATTCCGCCATTGACGGTATCTACATCAAGATTGGTCCCATTCCTTGTATGAATATTTCTTGCATTATCCATCAAACGGAACTGCCCGTTATAAGAATCAACCGTGATAGACTGATTTCCTTTATAGTACGTTGCACTTGTAGAAGGAGTATCTGCATCATGAACCCTTGAATTTTTCTTCACCACAGTCCCGGTTACATTGTCTATATAATATGTAAAAGCCTGCAAAGGTTTCATGGACAAAGCTTCCACCTTAGAAGTGTGGTAAAGAACTGCTTTCCGTCCATTATTTACTTTTGTGATCACCTCTTCAATGCCGGAAATAGTAATTTTACCCAGCGGTTTAAGATCGGCAATAATAATTGATCTTATCCTTTGAGAAGTAGGCTGCTGTCTTGGAGAAAGATTGATATCTGTGATAATCTCACCGTTCACATACGTTAATTTACCATTTTTTTCATGCAGTAACACCACATCATCCATTACTTTCACTCCTTTGTAATAATGCTCATAAACCGAATGCATTATTCCCAGTTCGTCTTTATTCTGTTTAAGGAGTCTGTAAGAATGGTCACTTCCTGTTCCAAGCCATTCTCCAAGATGATTGGTTAAAAAATCTGATGAAATATTTTGTCCGCTAAAATCGGCACTAAAATTTCCCAAGACAGAAGTTGAAGAAATTTTCGGAAGGTCCTTCACTGAAATTTCTTTTTTTCCTTTGTTCTGGGCCTGTACTAATGCAACAGGTGCAAAACCGAAAACCGCAGCAAAAGCCAGGGCACGGGCTAAAATAATTATTCTTTTCATATTACATTTAATTTTTATTTCACAGTTAGTAGAAAAAGCTAGAAAATGTTACATTATTTCCAAACAAATACTACTTTCATTGTTAAGTTCACTTCCGTTTCATAAAGTAAAAGAGAAACAAAAAAATGATAAAAGATTAAAAATGAATCTATTATAGAGAAAAATAATTCCAGGAAAAGTATTTACCTAAAGAATATAAAAAAACCCAACAGGAAAATTTTCCTGCCAGGCCCCATTGTGTGTTTTTTTTAGTTTTTCCGGCAAAAAATGCCGCGGTACAAAAATAATTTTAACCCATAAACGATCTTTTGAAAGTCTATTGATTAAGGTTTGAACAGTCAGTATGAAATTTAAGTAACCACAAGTCTAAATATGTTACTAACATTTTACATTTCTAGCAGTTAGTAGAATAAAAGTAAAAATGTTACACTTTTTATGGAAAAATTTTCATTAAAAGTGAAAATTAATTTCTTTTATTTTTAAAATTATTCCCAAAGCTTTATAACAGCCTTTTTCCGGCAGGAGCATTTTTTATTCGTTAATATAAAAAACAGACCCGACAAAAGTTTTGCCGGGTTTATGTATAGGTTTTATTCCAAATCTTTTAAAAGAATAAATCAATTCAGATTGTTGAGTGCATCTTGAAGGATATGAACATCAATGAATTCCATTTTAACGCCGATAATAATGAAAAGAAAAAGAACCAACGTTAAAAATATGATGATAAAAATGTATACAGAAACAAACCATAAGATAGTATTCAGTATATTTCCTTTAAGCCCGAAATGATTCATGAAAAACCTTTGAGAGCGTTCAAACCAAGAGTTCCCTCTTCCTCTTTTGGGTCTGGGCTCAACTCCGTTCAATTCATCCACAAGCTGAACAACATCTTCTATATAGCGCCCATACATGTAATATATCCAATATTTTATAATAAACCAAACGAGCATCAGTGTAATAAGAAAACTGATCCCGAAAATGGAAAGATTATACTTCACCTCAAAATGAAAATTGATCTTGACAAGTGACAACAGAAGTGCAAGAGGAATGTAGGAAATATAATAGGAAATGTAGATTTCTTTCGATATTAAAAGCTGTGTTTTCAGGTTAAATAAGTCATAGTTGGTGTTGATACTGCTGTTGCAGAGCATTTTGTACAGTTTAAGAAAGCGGGCATAGAAATAAACGATCAATGCCAGGGTCAGGGTGACGACAAAAGCTGAAATGATCACAATATTTGTATCTCCGGAAGCAAACGGAAACCCTATCAGAAGCGTAGGTAATGTGACGACCATCAGCCAGAATTCTGTTTGCATATTGATTTTGAGCATCTGCAACGGAGAATGGATTTCACGCTGTTTCTCAAAAGAGATCTCAGGCAGATCCTGCCTGTTGTCTTTATCCCAAAGTTCTTTAAAATTTTCTAACTCCATTTGTTTTTCTTTTAAATCTGGCTGCTCTTTTGCTTTTCAATAATTTCTTTCAGTTTTACCTTCGCTCTATTCATTTTTACCCGGGCATTCACTTCCGTAATACCCAGTTGGCGGGCAATTTCTTTACCTGAAAAATCTTCCAAAAAGAAAAAAATAAGCGCCTTATCTATAGGGCTGAGCTGATGAATAGCCTCATACATCAGTTTCATATTTCTATCGTCTGCGTCATTGTAGGATTCCTGCGGAACAACAAGATTCTCTACTCCCTGATTTTGTATAAAACTACGCTTTTTTTCGCTACGCAGAAATACAATTGCCGTATTCAGTGCAGTTCGGTAGAGCCATGTTGAGAAGTCACTTCTCCTTTGGAAATCTGCGTATGATTTCCAGGCCTGATAAATGATCTCCTGATACAGGTCATTCTGATCATCCTGATTGTCCATATACATTTTAGAAATCTTGAATATAACACCTTTATGTTTTTCAATTTTTTCCAAAAACTCTTTTTCCATTAAAGACATGCTCTAAACTCTAGTCATAAAATAGTATTTTCATCAAAATACTACATTTTCAACATAAAAACTAAAAACTACACGGCTTAAAGTACAAAATCCTTAAAAAATAAAGAAATTTATTATGAATTATTATTTTATGTTAAATAGAGTTAAAAGTATGTCTAGAAAATATAATCGGTACTTAAAAAATTAGAATCATGTTCTCTCACAATGGTATTCAATAATTTTTTATTGGAATCTGTGAGCTTTGCCGCAACCAGGGATCTGATAGAGAATGAACGGAGGGCATCAAAAACAGAAAGTGTTCCTTCTGCACTGTCTTTTCTTCCTGTAAACGGAAAGACATCCGGACCACGCTGTGCCTGACAGTTGATATTAACACGGCTCACCAAATTCACGAACGGATCAATCAATCTGGAAACTTCCTGTGGATCTTCACTGAAAATACTTACCTGCATTCCATGCGATGCATTCACCTGATACTCTATGGGCTCTTCTATATCTTCAAACGGAACCACCGGGATTACCGGGCCAAACTGCTCTTCATGGTAGAGCTTCATATCACTGTTCACGGGATATACCACAGCAGGAAAAACAAAAGACTCCTCAGTAAATCCTCCGTTTTCATTTAAAATTTTTGCCCCTTTAGTCAAAGCATCTTCTATACATTCTTTAAGATAGGATGGCTTATTGACTTCCGGAAGCGGAGTTACTTTCACTTCTTTTTCCCAGGGAAGTCCCGGTTTCAATGCTGAAACGGCTGCACTTAATTTTTGCGTGAATTCTCCGGCAATTTCTTTCTGAACAAATATCAGCTTTAGTGCCGTACAACGCTGTCCGTTGAATGAAAGAGAGCCCAGAATACATTCGCTGACCGCAACATCAAGATCTGCATTTTTAGTTACGATAGCTGCATTTTTGGCATCGAGGCTCAGAATGGCGCGCAAACGATTGACTTTAGGATGAAGCTTTTTCAGTCCGTTGGCCACTTTACTTGATCCGATAAAGGCAAGAACATTTACTTTTCCACTTTCCATAATCGGGGTAATAATTTCCGAACCTTTTCCATAGAGTGTGTTTACAGTTCCTTTCGGGAAAGCTTCTTTAAATGCATTTAGTAAGGGATAATGAGCCAGTACTCCATGTTTCGGGAGTTTGAATAAAATGGTATTTCCCATGATAAGCGCAGGAATCAGCGTTGTAAAAATCTCATTTAAAGGATAATTGAAAGGTCCCATACTTAAAACAACCCCCAGCGGAGCTCTTCTGATCTGAGCTATGGTTCCTTCTGCCTGCTGGAAACGGGAAGATTCCCTGTCCAGATCTTTCAATGCATCAATAGTTTGATTGATATAATCTACGGTACGGTCAAATTCTTTCGTGGAATCAGCCAGCGTTTTTCCAATTTCCCACATCAACAGTCTGATCACCAGATCTCTCTGCTGAATCATAAGATATACAAACTTCTGCATACACTGAATTCTGCCTTCAACAGACATGGTTGGCCATTCTCCCAAACCGTTATCATATGCTTTAACGCATGCCTCAAGAACATCCATAGCTTCTTCAGGACCAATATTCGGGATACTTCCGAGAAGTTTTCTCTGAAGACCACTTTCTGTAGAAATACAGACCGGAGAATAAATATTTTGAACCTCTCCTTTCCATTCTACCAGTTCGCCATTGAGAAGATAGACATTCTGATGGATTTCGGGAACTTTAAATTCTTCAGGAATTTCACTTTCACCTTTAAAAATATTTTGAAATAACGGCTTGTTTACTGAATCCATAAATTTTGTTTTTTATAATTTGGAGTCTACTCTATAATTTTTATAGAATAAAGGTAGCCGTTAAAATTGATTTTAAAAATAATCTGTTGATAGATTTGTTCTATTGGGCGGGTGTTTGAATTAAAATTAATGTCAGATACTGAAAAAATGAATAATTTTACTAAAAATAAAATTTCATGTTGTCAAAATTAGCTTTCAGCACATTAGTGTTCTTCTCAGCATTTATTTTCGCTCAAAATAGCAAAACAGCAAATACTGTTCTGATGGGAGGAAAACCAGTACACACTTACGCCAAACTGCCGGCAGTAAATAAAGCAGCACCCCAATTTACGCTTACGGATATGACGATGAAAGATCAAACCCTTGATTCTTACAAAGGAAAATTTATGATCCTTAATATTTTCCCAAGTGTAGATACAGGTGTTTGTTCCGCTTCTGTACATCATTTTAATGAAGATGCAGCGAGTATTCCCAATACGGTTGTTCTTTGTATTTCCAAAGACCTGCCTTTTGCCCAGAAAAGATTTTGTGGCGCAGAAGGAATCAAGAATGTAGTGATGCTTTCAGATTTCCGTTCAGATTTCGGAAAAACTTATGGTGTAGAAATTACAGATTCTGCCATGAAGGGATTGTTAAGCAGAGCTGTTGTTGTCATAGATCCTTCAGGAAAAATTATCTATGAAGAGCAGGTAGCCGATATTTCACAGGAACCGAATTATGAAGCAGCAATTGCAGCGATAAAAAAGTAAGTTTTGCTTTTAAACTATGATAAAACAGGCTGCGGCGATCTTCGATCGCCGCAGCCTGTTTTACTTCTTAATCTTCCCTTTTTTCGTTTTAATAATGATGACTCCGTTCCGGGCCTTTTCACCATAGACCGCAGTGGCAGAGGCTCCTCTCAGAACATTCATGGTTTCTATCATATTAGAATCCATCGTATTGAGTTCTTCCAGGCTGCTCACCTTTCCATTAATGATACACAAAGGTTTTTCAGCATTTCTTAATGTAGATGTAGCACCTCCTATTGTTATTTTCTGGTGAGGAGTACTGTCTTTTGGTACAGTAGGAACTCCATTGCCAATCAAACCGCTTAACTTTGCCTGCATATCATTCTGTTGAGCATTCACCAAAAGATTTCCCGGTACTACTGTCGTTGAACCAAGCAGCATTTTTTGTTTCTTTTGAAAAATCACTACATCTTTTAGTTCGTCTGATTTTAAAGTATCATGAATCTCATTTTGCTGTGCATGTACAGAAACAAATCCTCCTGTTGTCAACATAAAACCTACCGCAAACTTCGTAAACAATGAATTAATCAAAGAATAGTTCAGATCTCTGTTAAGCTGCGATGTGTTAAAATTTCCGCAAATAACTTCTGAAGAATGAGAAAAAACCTCTATAATCTCCTGATCAGAAGCAGAAGTAAAATCGTGAACTGTTTTCGAGCAGACGGAACAGAATCTTCCTTTTTCATCGGGGGTCATCATTTCCCAATTTTCGTGACATGGTTTTGGTATCGTGATTTTCATAGTCTCTTTTTTAAATAAAGATGCTTTGATTCTGAAAAAGGTTGGAAAGAGTATCCTGAAAATTTAGATAAATTCTATACAAAAAATTCAGCGATATATTCTTTTTGATTAAAAGCAAAAATGGAGATCAATCTAAAGCTTGAAATTATATGTTTTTTTTGAAGCCCTTATTTCTTACTTTCGATAACAATAACTCCATTTCTCCCCTTGTTACCATAAAGCTTTACTGCCCCTTCACCAGAAAGGACTTTTATACTTTTTACCTGATCAGAATTGATCTTTTTCATTCTTTCTTCAGATATTTTCTTATCATCCAATAAGATCAAAGGCTGTGTAGATTCAATGTTTTCTTTTGTTGGCATACCTAGCCATATGGTTTTATTGATGGTATTGTTAATAACCTCTACAGCAGGCAGCCCTTTTTTAAAGTCAATCTTTTTCACTTCTTCCCCTTTTAATTCCTGCGCATTGGCGGTGGTTATCATTCCTCCTGCAGCCAATAATCCTAATGCCAGTTTGCCTGTTAGTGAAAAGTTTAAATTCCGTTCTAATTGGTCCTGTGTAAATCTTCCACAGACTTTTTCATCAGAATTAAAATTGGCCAACAATTCTTCATCTGAAAAGTTGGTAAAGTCCTTAACCACTTTAGAACAAACAGAGCAAAATTTTCCTTTTTCATCGGGACTCATGGTGTCCCAATTTTCATGACATGGTTTTGATATGGTAAGTTTCATAATCTCTTTTTTAATTTCTAATAAAGATGCAAGATTTACAATAAAGGTTGGAAACGCAACTGAAATATTTTGATCCAACTTGTTGAATTATGAAAAGATTTAATTCAATAAACTCTATTTAAGCATCGGAAATATTTTCTTTCTGAAAATAAAAACAATTAATCCTGAAAGCAGCAGTGATAAAATAGAAACAAAAATCCCAATAAGTTGAGATCTTCTAACCTGTTTCGTCTGAAATTTAAGCTCTTTTTTAATTTCCTTTTTTGCATGATCAATAATAGGTGGATGATAAAGTTCAATTCTTATTTTCAATATAGGATCTTCAAAACCATATTCCTTCGCTTTTTCAAAAGTTTCCCGGGCACCATCTTTATCTGCCAGCAAATAAGAAATGTTTCCCAGATCAAAAAGAAGCTGTGCCACTATTTTATCTTTAGGCACTACAAAAGATATTCTTTCGTTTAACTGATAATAAAGCTGTTCTCTAAGGAGCTCCAAACCTTCTTTTTTCAATGTTGATTTTGGAAGATCTTCTTTTCCAAAATCAGTGTTGATCAAATGTTGGGAGGTAAAATATTTTTCGCCTTTAAGTTTAGCTTTTAAAATATTAATGTGAATCCATTCTGAATAAAAATGTGATTTTGAACTGATCTTCACAGATCTTTCAATCCAGCGTAAAGCTTCCTTATCATTTCCCAAAAGTTCATAAGCTGTTCCCATATTGGAAGCTGTGGAATATCTGCCGGGAGCCATAGATTCAATTCTTTTGTATAAGTCAACCGCTTCCCTGTATTTCCCTTGTAGGATCAAAATATATCCCTGATCCGAAAGGTAGTCTACATGTTTAGTTTCTTTATATCCTTTTTCAAGTGATACTAACAATTCTTTTAAACGATCATTTCCTCCGAAATTGTGTCCGTAAGGAACAAATCCCTCATAATCTCCAAACAGCATTTCCCCGTTTGCCAACAGTTTAGTATCTCCATTAAGACAACCTGAAACAGGGCCTGAGAGCAAAAACCCCAATATTGCAGCTAAAATATATTTTCTCATATATCGTAAAATAACTTTAGATAGTTTTGAATAAAAATAAAAAAACTTTGCTATACAAAATACAGCAAAGTCATTTATGATCTAATTTCTTTTTTAATTAAAACAAACTCTCATCCACAAAATTCGGTAGTGTCACCTTCAGATTCGGTTCTGCCTCCATTGCTCTTTTAATAGCGAAAACAGCACCTTCATTTCTGGCCCAGCTTCTTCTTGAGATACCGTTGTTTACATCCCAGAAGAGCATGGATTTCAGTCTTCGGTCTGCATCTTCACTTCCGTCCAGCAGCATTCCGAAACCTCCGTTGATCACTTCGCCCCAGCCTACTCCACCTCCGTTATGGATGGAAACCCATGTAGCGCCACGGAAACTGTCACCAATCACATTGTGAATCGCCATATCTGCCGTAAATCTTGAACCGTCATAGATGTTGGAAGTCTCTCTGTAAGGCGAATCCGTACCGGAAACATCATGGTGATCTCTTCCTAAAACTACCGGTCCGATCTCTCCGTTTTTGATGGCATTGTTGAAAGCTTCCGCAATTTTCATTCTTCCTTCTGCATCTGCATAAAGAATTCTTGCCTGAGAACCTACCACCAGTTTATTTTCCTGAGCGCCTTTGATCCACTGAATATTGTCTTTCATCTGCTGCTGGATTTCTTCAGGAGAGTTTTTCACCATCTCTTCCAGAACAGCACATGCAATGTCGTCCGTTTTCTGTAAATCTTCCGGATTTCCGCTGGCACATACCCAACGGAACGGACCGAAACCATAATCGAAGCACATAGGTCCCATAATATCCTGAACATAGCTCGGATATTTAAATTCTCTTCCCAAGCTTGGATTCTCTGCCATTACATCTGCTCCGGCTCTTGAAGCCTCCAATAAAAAGGCATTTCCATAGTCAAAGAAATACATTCCTTTCTGAGTATGTTTGTTGATGGCTGCAGCGTGTCTTCTTAATGTTTCCTGAACTTTCTCTTTGAATAATTCAGGTTCTTCAGCCATCATTCTGTTTGATTCCTCAAAGCTTTGTCCTGCCGGATAATAACCGCCAGCCCAAGGATTGTGAAGCGATGTCTGATCTGAACCGATATCAATCTTTAAATTTTTCTCATCGAATTTCTCCCAGACTTCCACAATATTCCCCAGATAAGCAAGAGAAACGGTTTCTTTATTTTCCTGAGCTTTTCTTACTCTTTCTATCAGTTCATCTATATTTTCATGGATCTCGTTCACCCACTTCTGTTCGTGACGGATTTTTGTGATCTTTGGATTCACTTCAGCACATACAGTCACACAGCCTGCAATATTCCCTGCTTTTGGCTGTGCACCACTCATTCCCCCTAATCCCGAGGTTACAAAAAGGCCTCCTTTCGGATCTTTTTTAATCTTTCTGAATGCATTCAGAACAGTAATCGTAGTTCCATGAACAATCCCCTGCGGACCAATATACATATAACTTCCCGCTGTCATCTGTCCATATTGCGTAACCCCTAAAGCATTGAATTTCTCCCAATCATCCGGTTTGGAATAGTTCGGGATCATCATACCGTTTGTTACCACCACTCTTGGAGCATCTTTATGAGACGGGAAAAGCCCCATCGGATGGCCGGAATACATCACCAGCGTCTGTTCATTCGTCATTTCAGACAAATATTTCATCGTTAAAAGATACTGAGCCCAGTTTGAAAATACCGCCCCATTTCCTCCGTACGTAATCAGTTCGTGAGGATGCTGCGCCACGGCATAATCCAGGTTGTTCTGAATCATCAGCATAATGGCTTTCGCCTGCTCAGATTTCCCGGGATAATCCGCAATAGATCTTGCTTTCATTTCATAATCCGGACGGAAACGATACATATAAATTCTTCCGTATTTTTCCAGTTCCTCCTTAAATTCAGGCAATAACTCTGCATGAAACTGAGGTTCGAAATAACGCAGTGCATTCTTCAGAGCAAGCTTCTTTTCTTCTTCTCCTAAAATTTCTTTACGCTTTGGTGCATGGTTGATATTGGTTTCGTATGGTTTAGGCTGTGGCAGCTGATTTGGAATCCCCTGCTGTATCTGTTCCTGAAATGTCATATGGCTATTTAAAATTCAATGTTTAGAATAAAATGTTTGAAGTTTTAAAGATATTCAAATTAGGAAATATAGGCAAGGGAATTTCGTGATGTGTTGATTCGGGTGATGTGATGATTTGATGATGTGATAATGTGGTGATATGAAAATTTTACATTTTACTTCGTATTTTTAACGAGAAGCCAGCCTGAAATTACTTTACCGTTCGGCAGGGTGATCACATACCAGTAGGTGGCTGTAGGAATCACTCTTCCGGCTATAGTTCCGTCCCATACAATCTGTGTATTTGTACTTTGCTCAAATATTAAGGACTGATATCGGTCAAATATCTTCACATTGGTCATACCTCCACCAAAAATCCGGAGATTTTTTATAACCCACTGATCATTATGGCCGTCTCCATTAGGGGTAATAGTGTTTTTAATATCCAGAATCAATTCTTCATGGGTTACAATACATGCCTCATCTTTATATTTCACATAGAACGTAATAATTTCTCTCGGTAAATTATAGAATATATTACTTGTCTGCCAATTAATTCCGTCTATAGAATACAGGATTGTTTTTGAACCTGTTGCAAATACTGTACATTGATTATTATTAACATCAATTCTTTGAATAACCGGTACCTCATAATATTTAACTTCAAGAGTTGCTGTATAAGTACATCCATTATCCGATGTTACGGTAAGACTGTATATTCCTGGAGTTTTGATTCCGGTAACGGTAGCTGCTGTTGAAATGACCTGTCCATTAGGATGGGTCCAAGCATAGCTTACAATGGTATATCCCGGAACCTGGGCTGTGTAAGTAAGTGAACCGTCAGGACAGATATATTGCACAGGCATTGTAAAAAAAGGAGGCTTTTTTAAAGAAAGGTGAATTTCTGCCTTTTCGGAACAAAATTCAGGAATACTTACTTTTACATAAATGATATTGGGACCTGTATTTTGGTTAAATAAATACACTGAAGGATTTGGAATTACATTCGTATTGGCGTTCATGTCAGCCAAAGAAGGATAATATATAAATGTTGCGTTACCACCAGGATTGAGCTGTTGCTCAAATTGTGTTAAATTAACATTTTCAATTCCATCATTTCCATTATCACAAACATTGTTAAGCTGGAAAGGACCAGGATTTTGAAGGGTCAGTTTAGTTCCAAAAACAAAATTTATTTTCACAATATCATCACAACCCGGAATATTCTGTACTTTCACCCAGATCTGCAAAGGGAAAGGATTAGCCGTGTAATTACTCGGATTAGCAATGGCGTTCACCCCGTTTTGTGCGTCCTGCTGGGTAAGATAAAAACTGAAAGTATTGGCTGCATTAGGTGTATTAACCATTGAACCTGTATAATTCAATAAATTGACTTCGTAGCTTCCATCCAGATTTTCATCACAAACACTGATGGTTGTACTTATCGCTTTTGGAGGGAAATAAGTATTCAGCTGAATTGAAGCTATAGAATAACAGCCTGTGGTATTGGATTGAAATCTTGCCCAGACCATCAGCATGGAAACATTGGTAGTGATCGTATTTCCAATCTGGCTGGCCGGATTTCCAGCGTTGGCTTCTGCAGATGTGAGATAGTAAGATATGGTAATGTTTGAAAGCGGCACCGTATTTTGCGCAGGAATGAACAACTGAGGTACGGCGTCATTTAACTGGAATGTTTCATTTAAATCAAAATTTTTATCACAGGTATTCAATATTGCATTATTCAACCGGATTGGGGCTAAAAATGTCATTTGTATATTGACTTTCGCCACCGAGAAACATTCACTGTTATTGAATTCAACTTTAACGTATACTGTCGCATTTCCTGCTACCGGAAACTGCCCCGGGTTATTGATCGGATTGGAAAAAACGTGCGTGGCGGGATCATAATTAAGATAATAGGTAAAAGTAGCATTCGCTCCATTATAGATCTGAGGCTGAGCCAGCAGCAAGTTATAGTCTTCAGATCCGTCGTTGTTATTATCGCAAATATTGTTAACGATAATATTCACCTGCGAATTGACTCCGGAGTTTGAAGTAAGACTGAAATTTACAGGATAAATTTCATGACAATTATAGGAAGTAATTTTTACAAAAATCTGATGATTGCCCGTCACTATTAAAGTAGTTATTGCATTAGTTCCATTCTGCGCATCAGCCATTGTCGGGTAAAATGCTGTTGTTGCCACCTGATTTCCCACCATAGCAGCCGAGTACTGATCCAGCTGTATCGTTTCTGTGTTATTATGGTCATAATCACAAACTGTAAAGTTGGACTGAATAATAACAGGATGCACTAAATGAACATTAATAGGTCGTATCGTATAGCAAAGGTCAGACTGCTCAAAACGTACAAAATATGTTTTTATGACCAGATTTCCGTCAGTCGTAATCACCTGATTAGGACTGATGGGATTTACCCCTGCTGTGGCTGCTGTAAAATCATCGTAAAATTCGGTGACCGGAACTGTGGGCGGAGCAATAAGCATACCTGCCGAAAGCGTAGTGAGATTGATACTAATATCATCTGTCCCATTAAAACAAATATATTCATTCTTTACCTCTACGATAATTTTTGTAAACGTCACATTCATATTCACGGGAACAATGGCAAAGCATCCGTTCGGGATCTGAACCCTGATAAAAATCTGATATATGCCTTCCCTAATTGTTATTAAACCGGTTCCTGTACCTGCAAGAGCTTCATCATAGGTTTCAAAAGCTGTAAAAACAGCTCCGGGTTGGGTTGTTATAAGCGGACCAATAGTGACAGCATAATCAAAAGGCTCACTGTTATCTGCATTAATATCACAAACCGAATAAGAAAAATTGATAGGTGAATTAATATTAACTCCGGGTTTGAAATTAAAACGTACAGGTCCTAAAACATAAGTACAGTCTGTATCCTGAAGTCTTACCCAGAGAAGTAAATTCGTGGTTATGTTTGCTGTTGTTACTGCATTGGTATTATTCTGAGCATCCGTTTGCGTTAAATGATAAGAAATTCCTGTAGTTCCCGCTGGAAAAAGTTCGCTGTTCAGTAAGGATAGATTATAATTTGGTTCTACATTATCATTATTGGTGTCACAAATTTCTACAGTAGTTTTAAGCAAATTTTTGGTGAGAAAATTTAAGGTTAAGACAGCAACCCTGAAACATCCCGGAACATTGGGATTTTGAATTCTTACATACAATACGGTATTGGCGGTAAGGGTATAAGCTGTGGGGATGGCATTCGTTCCATTTTGTGCATTTTGCAGTGTTGTATGGAAACTGAAATTAAAATTGGCCGGATTTTGAGAAGTAAGATTTGACTGAAAATTATTTAGATTAAGATTAACTGGCGCATTTCCACAGAAATTCTGCGTAAAATCTTTTGCTGCAGGATACGTAGGATCAAATGTAACGGTAAAATCATCTGTCAAAGTAAGAGTACTGGTTCCACAAATGGCAAAATTAGCACTGGCCGTATAGGTCTCATTCTGCGTGGGGCAAAGCGTTGTCTGAATCCCGGTTCCTACGGTCTGACCCTGGGAATTCGTCCATGTGACTTCAGGCACTATATTGTTTCCCAGCGGACTGAATCTCCAACCTTCCTGAGAAGCTTGCCAGACCCCTGTATTTCTTGTAGCAGGCGAATATCCTGCTGTTCCGTCTGCATTAATCACCCCAATGAGTGCATTTTCAAATTTTCTGGTTGGGCAGGGAGTCATTTTTTTCTCTACAAAAACTTCAATAACATTCGTTGTTTCGTGCAAAACAATCTGGGATGAAGACCGGTCTGTACAACCTGCTACTCTGCCTTCATAAAAACTAATCACAAATTTCCTGTACGGTGCATTTCCTACGGTAGAATAGTAGATCTCTGAAGGATCTCCGGCAGAAAAAACAAGATCATGATAAACTCCGAAAATAGAATTTTTAGAAAGACCGGTATTAGGATTTTGCCATTGTACATTTGGATAGTTAATATTCCCTAGCTGATCAGCATCAAAAGTAATCATCCCGTTGGAACCTACCACAAGAGCATCAAAATGCTGATTGAAAAAACAGAATTTAAAAGGTAGATCCAGTTTTACAGCAAATAAATCATCATAATCCGCATTAAGTGGTGTTCCCTGATTCAGGGCAACAGGTGGATTGTAAGGAGTGGAACTCACTTCGTAACTGGTAGTCTGCTTCAGAACCGGGTATTCTACATGAAGAGACAGGCAGCCATTGGCATCGAGGTTATTATTACAGGTTACATTAAAACTTTCGTTTCCGGCCGCATCTTTTACCTTTATATCGCCAGAAGCCTGTGAAAAAACAAAAACAGCAATGAATAACATTGATAATTGTAGAGCTTTCACCATATATTGAAAAATTTAAAAAAATTAATCACAATAATACAGTGAAGTTAGCAATTTGTCAAAACATTTCAATCCATTTAATTCTAAAAAAAATTAAAATTAACGCAGGTAAAATACAAACAACTGATAGTCAAATAATTGCATTGTAATTATTAATAAAAAACTATACATTTAATAGATACTACTTAAATACTACCTTATCAGATCATCATTCTCTTCTTCGTGATCATCTTCATTATCGCTGAGGCTCCAGTAGTTGTTTTCTTCATCTTCAGATCCAATTTCTTCCATATCGTCGTCATCTTCGGTTCCTGGAATATCCAGACCTCCATCTATTTTATCATCATCCTCTTCTTTCAGAATAGGATTTCCGTCACCATCCATCGGAATGTGCTTTTCCTTATTAAATATGTCTTCGCTGGGATTGTAATCCATCTCTTCCAGCTTTCTGTTTTGTTCGTTGATGTTATCTTCTGGTATCATAATATGAAGTGTTTAGGGTTTAAGAATAAGAACAAAAATAATTCCAAGCTCAGGATTTATGGGTAAACTTTTTTTCAAAATAAAATTTAAATTGTTATTCTAGTGCTATTTATTATTCATTGAGTTATTGTATTTTAACCTGACCAAAAGATTCTTTAAATCTACAAAAGAGACAGATCGAAAATAAAGCGGTGAATGGATTTAATGGTATCATTTAACTTATAAAATAGAGCAATGAAAAAAAATATATCGTTATCTCTGGCCGCCATTTCACTGGGATTAAGTTTATCCGGACCCGTCTTATTCGCACAGGAAAAAAAAACTCAGATTGATCAAACGACCATTAAAGAGGTTATTCACAGTATCGACACTATTATTCAAAGAAATTATGTTTATCCTGATAAAGGCGCATTAATTGTCAAATTTCTCAATAACCAATACAAAAAGGGGAAATACAAAAATCTGACTGATCCTGTACAACTTACGGATAAAATTACAACAGATATCCTTTCTGTTCAGAACGACAAACATTTGCGAATTGAGTATAATCCTCAGCTTGAGAAAGATATTATTAAGTTTAATTCTTCCATTTCGGATAAAGACAAAATAACAGAACTGGATATTGCCAAAGAAAAGTCTCAGAACTTTTACTTTAAGAAGCTTGAAATTCTGCCCTCAAACATTGGATATATGGAATTTACCAATTTTGCATTATCCAGTAATGAAGCCCGGAAAATAATTCAGTCGGCGATGCAGTTTTTATCAAACACCGATGCCTTGATCATCGATTTACGAAATAACCGTGGTGGCAGCGGAGCATCAAATAATATATTGGGCTACTTTTTTGATCATCGAACGAAAACAGGACGCACCTTTAACCGTATCCAAAATACATGGACCGACAGTTTTGTGGAAAGCCCCGAAAATGGTGAAAACTTACGCATGAAAATGCCTGTCTATATATTGGTTAGTAAAAAAACATTCTCTGCCGCCGAAGGATTTGCGTATACTTTACTGACCCTTCGAAATGCAAAAGTGGTTGGAAATTCTACAAGCGGAGGCGCTCACCTCACCCGAAGTTTTAGTCTGGGCAATGGTTTTGTTGGTTTTATCCCTTATCTCCGTCATGAAAATGAGAAAACACATACGGACTGGGAAGGTACAGGAGTTGTTCCGGATATCCTATCTGATTCTCCTTTGCTCACCGCACAAAATGAAATACTTAAAGATAAACTTAAAACAGCGAACAATCAGGAAAAGTCAAAAATACAATGGCTTATTCATTACAACGAATCACAAATAGCCGATATCAAAATTGATAGCAGCCAAATGGAAAAATATACTGGTCGTTTTGCCGAGTTTGAAATTACAAAACAGGACAGCCAATTGTATTTCAGAGATGTCAACCAAAACAGCAAAGTTCCCTTTCCGATGATTGCTATTTCTCAAACCTTGTTTCAGATAGGCGGAGATTATCAAATAGAATTCATTAATCTGTCAAATGATAAATTCCAGGCAGTCAATATGAGCTGGAGCGACGGATGGTCTGAAAAAATTGACAGAACACCTTAAAAATGAAAATCAATTAACTTTATAGATTTCCGGATTCACGCAATAAGGTATTTTTTCACCTTTTGAAAAAGCAATAATATTCTTGGCTGCGATATTTGCCATCCCTGTTCTTGCCTCGATCGTTGCAGAACCGATGTGCGGCAGTACACAAACACTCGATAATTCTAAAAGCGGACTTTCCTTAGACATAGGCTCGGGATGAGTTACATCTAAACCTGCTCCCCATATTTTTTTCGAGATTAGTGCTTCATACAGGTCTTTTTCGTTCTGGAAACCGCCTCTCGCCGTATTGATGAAAATGGCGTTGTTCTTCATTTTTCCAAAAACAGGAGCATTGAAAAGATCCTTCTGTTCAGGGGTAAAATTCGCGTGAACACTTAAAACATCAGATTGCTCCACCAATTCTTCGAAAGAAACGTAGCGGGCATTTAACTCCTTTTCTGCTTCTTCATTGCGGTTTCGGTTGTGGTAAATGATTTCCATACCAAAAGCATTTTTAGACTTTTTAGCCATTTCAAAACCTATTCTTCCCAAGCCCAATATTCCTAGCGTTTTTCCATACAGTTCCTGCCCTAAAGCATGTAATGGATCAAAGCCTCCCCAATGTCCGTCTTTTACTTTCTGAAAATTATAGCTGGCTCTTCTCGCCACCGACTGCATCAACAGAAATGCTACATCAGATGTGGCTTTGCTGAGTACATCCGGTGTATTTCCAACCGGAATATTTCTCCGAGAGGCTTCCGGAATATCTACATGATCAAAACCTACAGAGTATAAAGCAATCATCTTTATATTGGGGCATTGATCGAAAAAATCTTTATTGTATTTAAATTCTCCGCCTACCCCTAAAATAGCATCACTATTCTGACAATAAATCAGCCATTCTTCATAAGACAGATTTTCGTGTTCCGGAATAAAAACCTCAAGTCCTGCTTCTTTCAGCTTATGGATTCCTGTTTCCGGAATTCTTTTATTGATAAATACTTTCATTGATTATTTCTGATTGAAGTTCTGTTTGAAGTTCAAGATAAAAAATATAAACCACAAAAGGAACAAAAGTTTTTTAACACTTTAATTTAAGTTTTAAATAATACTGCAGAAAAGGACACACAAGTTTTGTAAAAAATCTTAGATTTTTATTGGGTATGATAAAGAAATCTGCATCATCAGCTCAATCTGCGAGAAATTAAAACAATTGAACCATTAAGGTTTTTTAAGCTTTTAAGAATATGAAGGTGAACTTCGCTTGAAGACATACAGCTTAAAAAATCATTTGATTTTTCTTAACTATTCTTATCATCTTCATTGATCTTAATGGTTTATATTAACCACAAAAGGCACAAAAGTTTTTAACACTTTAATTAATGCAAAGTTTAAAATATTGCTGCAGAAAAGGACACCGAAGTTTTACAAAAAATCTAAGATTTTTATATGGGATAATAAAGAAATCTGCATAATCTGCACAATTCGCGCGAGCTTAAAGATTGAACACAAACATCTGTGCTCCTCCGTGAAATCCGTGGTTAATGAAAAATATCAACCACAAAAGTCACAAAAGTTTTTAGACCCATCAGTTAATTTAAAGTTTAAAATCCTACTGCAGAAAAGTACACCGAAGTTTTATAAAAAATCTGCGCCATCAGCTTAATCTGCGAGAAATTAAAACAATTGAACCATTAAGGTTTTTTAAGCTTTTAAGAATAGTAAGGTGAGCTTCGCTTGAAGAAATACTGCTTAAAAAATCATTTGATTTTTCTTAACTATTCTTATCATCTTCATTTTATATTAACCACAAAAGTCACAAAAGTTTTTAGACCTATCAGTTAATTTAAAGTTTAAAATCCTACTGCAGAAAAGTACACCGAAGTTTTATAAAAAATCTAAGATTTTTATTGGGTAAATTAAAAAATACGCATTAATGATTGGTATTTCCCAACATGGGAACAAATTTATAAGCTCCGAATTCCTCTTTTTCAAACTGAGTAGGAGCCGTTTTTGTAAATCTGTACAAAATCTGTTCATCAGTAGGCCCCAACGGAATAACCATTTTTCCTCCAACATTCAGCTGTTTCAGTAATTCCGTAGGCAACACTGAAGCACCACAGGTAACAATAATCTTATCAAATGGAGCAAAAGTAGGAAGCCCGGCAAAACCATCTCCGAAACTCTGAAATTTTGGGTTCAAATGCAGCTCTCTGAACTTCTTCTTGGAAAAATCAAAAAGATCTTTCTGCCTTTCCACGGTATAAACCAAAGCTTTCATTGCCAGTAGAACGGCTGTTTGGTATCCACATCCTGTCCCGATTTCCAGTACTTTCTCGCCCGGTCTTACCTGTAACAGCTCAGACTGTTCTGCTACCGTTGAAGGATGGGAAATAGTCTGATGGGATAAGATGGGAAATGCCCGGTCTTCATACGCATAATCTTCAAAAATACTTTCGATAAAAAGATGTCTCGGAACTTCACTCATTGCCGAAAGTACATTCTCATCTGAGATGCCGATTTTATGTCTTAAATATTCAACTAAGATTTTTCTTTTTCCTTTATGTACAAACGAATCATGCATCATTACTAAGATAGTAGTTATTAGGTTGTGGGTAGTAGATTCTACAAAAGTAAAAAAACTATCAATACTTATCAACCTAAAAGCGACAACGTATTTCCTAATACCTAAAATTCTTATCTTTACAAAAATTAAAAAATCTATGTTAAAAGCAGGTTTGGTAGGTGCCGGACATCTGGGAAAGATCCATTTAAGACTTCTTAACCAATCAGATAAGTACGAGCTGGTAGGTTTCCACGATAAAGATATTGAAAACGGAAAAAAAATAGAAGCTGAATTCGGATATAAATATTTTGAAAATTTTGACGAACTTCTTGAGCAGATTGATATGCTTGATATTGTGACGCCTACAGTGTATCACTACGATTATGCATTAAAAGCCATTGAAAAAGGTCTTCATTTTTTTATTGAAAAACCGGTAACCCAAACTCTTGAGCAGGCGGAAGAAATTCTTCAGAAATGCAAAGAAAACGGGATCAAAGCGCAGGTAGGTCATGTTGAAAGATACAATCCTGCTTTTATCGCTACCAAAGACTATATCAAGGATCCGATGTTCATTGAGATTCACAGATTGGCGGAATTCAATCCAAGAGGAACTGATGTTTCTGTTGTATTGGATCTTATGATTCATGATCTGGATATTTTATTAAGCATGGCTAAATCTAAGGTTAAAAATATTCATGCCAGCGGCGTATGTGTAGTAAGCAAGACTCCGGATATTGCCAATGCCAGAATAGAATTTGAGAATGGCTGTGTAGCGAATCTTACGACTTCCAGAATTTCGATGAAGGCGATGAGAAAAAGCCGTTTCTTCCAGAAAGATGCCTATATTTCTGTAGATTTCCTTGAGAAAAAAGCAGAAGTTATCCGGATGAAAGATGCTCCTGAAAATCCTACTCCTTTCGATATGATCATTGAAAATGCCGATGGGGAAAAGAATCAGATTTTATTTGAATATCCGGATATTCAGCCTAATAATGCTATTCTTGACGAATTAAATTCTTTTGCAGATGCCATTACCGACGGTACAAATGTAGAAGTTTCCCTGGAAGACGGGACCGAAGCTTTAAAGGTTGCTCTGGAAATTGTAAAGCTTATTTCTTAATTATTTTAAACCTGAATATTCTTGTTAAGCAGTAAAAAAGCTGCTTTAATAGCCATATTATGAAAAAAATAGGACTTTTCTTTCTTCTGGTTTCATCATTCACCTTCGCGCAGAAATCAGCTTTAGCGCAGAAAATAGACGCTATTACTAAGGGTAAAAAAGCGACCGTCGGAGTTTCTGTTCTGGGTTTTGAAAACAATGTGAAATATAATAAGAATGGAGATCGGCCGTATCCGACTTTAAGTGTATTCAAATTCCATATTGCGTGTGCAGTGCTGGATCTTGTTGACCAGGGAAAGCTTTCACTGGATCAGAAGCTGTTCTTCAAAAAAGAAGATATGCTGGAAAACACCTGGTCGCCCATCCGTGAGAAATATCCTGATGCCAATATTTCCCTTTCTTTGGGAGAAGTACTCGATTACACTGTTGCGCTAAGCGATAATAATGGCTGTGATCTGCTGTTAAAACTTATCGGAGGAACGCAAACTGTGCAGAAATTCATGGACTCCAAAGGGGTAAAAGGCTTCCAGATCAAGCGTAATGAAGATGACATGCACAAAAACTGGAAAACACAGTATGACAATTACAGTACACCCAATTCCGCAGTACATGTTCTGAAAAAATTCTATGACGGAAAACTGCTTTCCAAAAAGTCTACGGATTATCTGATGCAGATTATGATCGGAACCAAAACAGGTACCAACAAAATTGTGGAGCAGCTTCCTAAAAACACGCCTGTAGCTCACAAAACCGGTTCTTCCGGAAAGTATGACAACGGTCTTACGGTTGCTGAAAATGATATGGGAATTATCACTCTTCCCAACGGAAAACATTATGCAATTGCTGTATTTGTAAGCAATTCTACGGAAACTGATGCGGTAAACTGCAAAATGGTTTCCGACATTTCCAAAGCAGTTTGGGACGATTTTAATAAATAAAATATTAAGCTTATTTTTAAAGCTGAGAAACTGATTGAACACAGTTCTTCATCCTTTAAAAATGATTGATATGAAAAAAATAGCAGTAACAACATTTCTCTTCTGTTCAGCACTCTTTTTTGCACAAAAGAGCCTGAGCTATATAAAAATAAGTTACGGCAGCATCTGTTGCGGAACTCCTTCTACAAAACCGGTAATGGATTATCTGAAAAAGTTTGAGAAGACTAATCAGCTCGGTACTTTTGAAGTTCTGAAACAGGGAGGAATGGGAAGAGAAGGTGAATTTAATTTATACATCGGAACAAACAAATTGGGTAAAAAGCAAAAAAAGATGTTTGCAAAAGGCCTTCAATCTATCATTACTTCACAAAATAAAGCCAGAAAACAGGACAGTGACGGTACAGTGGATTTCGATCCGGCAGTAACTGTTTATCAATCTGATTTAACTGGAATTAAAAATTTAACTATCTATAAAAAATAAAAGAAAAAAATGATCAAAAACATTGTCGTTATTGGAGCAGGAACTATGGGAAATGGCATTGCGCATACTTTTGCACAAAGCGGATTCAAAGTAAATCTTGTGGATGTATCTCAGGATGCTCTGGACAGAGGACTGAAAACCATTACAACCAACCTTGACAGAATCATTGCCAAAGGAAACCTTACCGAAGAGCAAAAAGCTGAAACATTAGGGAATATCACTACGTTTACAGAGCTTAAAGACGCTGCCGGAGCTGCAGACCTTATAGTAGAAGCAGCTACTGAAAACCAGGATCTTAAACTGAAGATCTTCGGACAGATGGATGAGCTGGCTCCTGCCAACTGTATTCTGGCGACCAATACGTCTTCTATTTCTATCACTAAAATTGCCGCTGCTACCAAAAGAGCTGATAAGGTGATCGGAATGCATTTTATGAACCCGGTTCCTATCATGAAGCTGGTAGAGATCATCAAAGGATATTCTACTTCTAAAGAGACGTTTGACGCGATCTACGACATGAGCAAAACCTTAGGAAAAGTGCCTGTAGAAGTGAATGATTATCCAGGTTTTGTAGCCAACAGAATTCTGATGCCGATGATTAACGAATCTATTGAAACCCTTTACAACGGAGTAGCCGGCGTGGAAGAGATTGATACGGTCATGAAGCTTGGAATGGCTCATCCTATGGGACCTCTTCAGCTGGCAGATTTTATCGGTCTTGATATCTGTCTTGCCATTCTTAATGTAATGTATGACGGTTTCAAAAATCCTAAATATGCGCCGAACCCACTTCTTGTTAATATGGTAATGGCGGGGAAACTGGGCGTAAAGTCCGGTGAAGGTTTCTACGATTATTCAGAAAGCAAAAAAGCTGAAAAAGTTTCAAAAATGTTTTTGAAATAATTTTAAGTCAATAATTTTATTTATCTTTGATAAAGTTAAAACATTAAAAAAAATGAAATTACCAAAGTTTTTATTAGCAGACAATTCGGAATTTCCTGAAGATTTATTCGTAGTTCACACAGAATATCCAAGATTCATCTTAAACGTTGAGGAAGAAGAAGTTGAGTGGCTAGATGATTTGGAAGGTGACGATGAAGAAACTATGGCAGACGAAGCTACAAAAGTGGTAGAAGCTGCGTTTAAATGGTGTGATGAGGAGTTGGCTAAGTACGACGAAGAAGAGGAAGAATAATAACAACCTAAACATAAAAAAGGAACTCAAATTGAGTTCCTTTTATTTTTTATTCAGTTTTATTGAATTTCAACAGCAGAAGATTGTCTTTATAAAGTTCCAGTGTAGTTCCGGAAATCACATATTTGTTGGCCTTCCCTACCATATCCATAAAATTCTGCTCAACGCTCATATTATTGCACATCATTTTAGTAGATCCCATTTGTCCTGCAGAGAAATCACCTGTAGAAGCATCTATTTTAGCGGTTCCGAAATAGTTGTTGCATCCTGCATTTCCATTGATCTTTTCCCCCTCAATATTAAGGGTTGGCACCTTACCTTTCACATTATCAGCTAATGTCCATTTTGTATTGGCCAGTGAAGGCTGTGCTTTTCCTACTTTAGAAGCGGAAGCACTGGACATTGTTCCGCATGATGCCAGAACAGCTGCTGCACATATACTTAAAAAAAGATTTTTCATTTTTTACTTTTTGAATTACTCAAATTTAAGGAAATTATATTATTTAAACGGGATGCGGGGGATTTTATTACTTTTTAAGGGTTCTAATTTTGGGCTAAAGCCTTTCTTATTGTGGTAATTTGAAAGCGGGCTAAAGCCCGCTCCTATTGAATATCTATCAGGATTCTTTTATTCTCTCGCTGATTATGCAGATTGAACTGATCTTTATTTTGCTGAAAATTACAGATAAAATTTTTGTTCCGAATCTACGGGATCTTTGGGTGATCTGCACAGAATAGGAAACAAAAAAACGGGCTAAAGCCCGTTTCAATACTATATTTTCTTAAGATTTATGATCTTAATTCTGCGTTATATTCCTTTTGGAATGCTTTGATCAGAGAATCCATTACTTCAGAAATTTCCTTTTCTTCCAGTGTTTTCTCTTCGTTTAAAAGTTCAAAACTCATGGCATAAGATTTCTTTCCTTCCGGAAGGTTTTTACCTTCGTATACATCAAACAGGTTAATGGCTTTGATGAAAGGAGATTTGTTCTTTTTCGCAGTCTGATACAGATCCTGATAGTTTACATTCTTATCTATCAATAAGGCAAGGTCTCTTCTGATCTTATTGAATTTAGGAATATCTTTAAACTTAAGAACGTTTTTGGAACGTAATTCCTGTGCCCATTCAAGTTCTATTTCTGCATAGAAACATTCCTGCTCAATATCAAACTCTTTCGTCAGTGCAGGAGAAACTTTCCCGATTCTTACTAAAGTTTTTCCACCGGCTTCATAAGACAATGAATCAGAGAATCTGTCATCGGCTAAAGCAACTTCTTTATAATCAACAGCCAGTCTTTCCAATAAGACTTTTACATAGGCTTTAAGATTGTAGAAGCTTACGGCAGATTTAGGCTGCAACCAGTTTTCTGCAACTTCTCTTCCTGTTACCAGCAAAGCAAGCTGTTTTCTTTCCTCGTATTTATCTTTTTTGTGGTAGATCTTTCCAAACTCGAAGAACTTGATATCCTGGTTCTTTCTGTTGATATTGTACACCGCATTCTGTAAAAGACCTTCCAATAAAGATTTTCTCATGAAGGCAAGATCTCCGCTTAACGGGTTCAATAATTTTACAGCATCGGTTTCGTCTTTTACGGAAGTCAGTGAGTTGTTCATTGCTTCGTTGAATCCAAGACCTTGTAATGTTCTTGCCCAGTTGTTTTCCAATTCATCCTGATCGTTTGCACTTAGCTTAACCGGAGTGAAGGAAATTTTCTGAGGAGCATCAATTTTATTATATCCGTAGATTCTTAAAATCTCTTCAATTACATCAATTTCTCTCGTAACATCAGCTCTGTAGGCAGGTACGGAAATTTCAAGTCCGTTCTGAATTTCATTTAAAACCTGGATTTCCAAAGATTTTAAAATCTCTTTCACCTTTTCTCTGTGAATCTTTGTTCCCAGGATCTGTTCAATCTTTGAGAATCTGATGATCACATAATTGTCTTCGATTTTCTTTGGATATTCTTCCAGCAGATCTCCTGTCAGTTTTCCACCTGCAATTTCCTGAATCATTTTAATCGCATGAGTGATTGCCGTTCTGGTAATATTCGGGTCTACTCCTCTTTCGAATCTGAAAGAAGCATCCGTATTCAATCCATGAAACTTAGCTCCTTTTCTTACGGCAACCGGATTGAAATAAGCGCTTTCCAGGAATATGGTTTCAGTTGTATCGGAAACACCGGAATTGGCACCCCCAAAAACACCTGCAATACACATAGGATTGTCTTTTCCGTCTTTAATCATGACTTCAGAACCGTTCAAAGTTCTTTCCACACCATCCAGAGTGGTGAACTTCGTTCCCGGTTTTACCGTTCCTACTTTTACTTTATTTCCGGCAATTTTATCTGCATCAAATGCATGAAGAGGCTGCCCATATCCGTGAAGAATATAGTTGGTAATATCTACAATATTGTTAATTGGGCTTAAACCGATTGCTTTTAATCTGTCTTTTAACCAAGCCGGAGATTCTGCTACTTTCACATTTTCAATGACAGCTCCAATATATCTTGGGCACAGTTCCGCATTTTCAACTTCCAGAGTAAACTGGTGCGAACCTTCATTATTCAATACTACAGAAGATACTTTTTCAAATGTAGATTTCTGCTGGTTGGTTGAAAGGAATGCATGAAGATCTCTTGCAACACCATAATGCGACATAGCATCTGTTCTGTTTGGCGTTAAACCAATCTCGATCACTTCATCATTGGTTAATTCAAAGTAATCTGCAAAATTCTTTCCTACTTCATATTTGGTTTCGTCTAAAACCATAATTCCGCCATGATCGTCACTAAGTCCGAGCTCGTCTTCCGCGCAGATCATTCCCTGAGAAACCTCGCTTCTGATCTTGGCTTCTTTAATTTCGAAAAAGTTTCCGGTTTTATCATAGATCTTAGTTCCCACTACTGCTACAGGTACGGTTTGTCCTGCTTCTACGTTGGGAGCACCACAAACGATATTTAATATTTTCCCGTTTCCTACGTCAACTGTCGTTTTCTTTAATTTGTCTGCATTCGGGTGTTTTTCGCAGGTTAATACTTTTCCTACTACAATACCTTCCAGGCTTCCTTTTACACTTTCAAATTTTTCTATCCCCTCTACTTCAAGGCCTATATCAGTAAGGAATTCTCCGATTCTTTCCGTTTTCAGTTCCGTTTTGATAAAGTCTTTCAGCCAGTTGTTTGATATTTTCATTTGCTCAATCTATTTTTATTGGTCAGATATCCGTTTTTCTTCTTTTACCTGATCATTTTTGTTGTTTCAAAGGTCAGAAACCTTTTTTTATTTTGAAAATTTACTTGAATTTTTCGCGATACAAATGTCGTGTTTTTTTAAGAAACAGCGAAATTTAGAGATGACTTTAAGAGAATAACTTTTAATTTTTCTCGGTCATGATTTAGTAAATTCAGTTTATTTTTCCAGTGAAAATTTAAAATTATTTATAACCGTCATACCATGATTAATATTCAAAATTATGAACAAACCCACCAAGTATTCTATTCAATATTAGTATTCTTTTGAATAGGTCTTTTTTTCCACGAGATATTCTGCTTTGTTCCCGTTCCCTGTTTTAAAAAGAGTTTTGATCGTTTCTCTGGATTTATTCTCACTCACCCTTGGAATATAGCAAACAAAATGCAGATGCGGTCCTTTGCTCCAACCTGTATTTCCACTTAATCCAATGACATCGCCTTTCTTCACCTGATCTCCGATATTAACTTTAACACCGTTTTGTTTTAAGTGATAATATTGTGCAAAAGTTCCGTCCGGATGCATAATAGTAATATAGTAATATAATTAGCCTGATCTATACAAGCTCTTGTAGGACAGCCAGTATTATTATGCTTAACAAAATCTGTCACCACTCCCTCTCGGGAAGCCACAATCTCTGTACCTTCCGGCATATTAAAATCTAAAGAATTTTCATTTTGATGGGAAAAAGCACCATTATATCCTTGATAAATACCAATTGATTTCCCTTTTTTAAATGGTAAATCATATTGATAATCTTTGTCATAATTCTTCAAAGTTACGTCACCAACGTACATCATGTAACCCGGGATTTTTTTCACAGCCCATTTCTTTGTTTTATCCGCAACAACAAAATACGCTATTTTATTCCTTACTGATTGGGCAGGTATCACCTGAGTCATTTTAAACGCTTCAGGAGTTTTCATATTATCTAATTCCGGCATCCCTGAAAAAATAAAAGACATGGGATATATTTCCTGATTATCAGCATACAAAACCAAAGTATCCCCTTTTTTTTCATGGTACACTTTGATGTTTTTTTGAGAGAATAGATTGATAGACTGTATGATTAGGATGAATATAAATGTTCTTGTCATCACGCATTAGCTCATTAAAAAAGAGACTGAAAAAATCAATCTCTTATATGTTATTATAAATTTGAAATATTACAATCCGATTACCGGCATTGATAACATCAGAATATTTTCACTGTCTTCAAGACCATCCAAAGGTTCAATAATCCCTGGTCTGTTAGGCTGAGACATTTTCATTGTGATATCGTCAGAGCCTAAAATAGTAAGCATTTCCGTTAAAAACTTGGAGCTGAAACCAATATTGATATCTTCTCCGTTATAGTCGCAAGGAATCTGCATATCTGCCTTGTTTGCGTATTCTGTATCTTCAGCGTGAAGGTGAAGAATATTGGCAGACAATTTAAATCTTACCTGGTTGGTTGATTTATTAGACATGATAGACGCTCTTTTGATTGCTCCTAGTAGAAGGTTTCTGTTGATCGTCAGTACATTTGGATTTTCTTTCGGAATTACCGCTGTATAGTTAGGATATTTCCCATCTATCAGTCTGCAGATCCAGATATGTTTTCCAAAAGTAAATTTAGCCATATTCTCGTTGAAGTCGATGGTAACGTCTTCATTGGAGCTGGCAAGGATATTTTTGAAAATGTTCAAAGGTTTCTTAGGCATGATGAATTCCATAGGCTCGGCATTCATCAGATCTGTTCTTTTATACACCACCAGTCTGTGGGAATCTGTAGAAACAAAGTTAGTTTCATTTTCTCCAAACTGGAAAAGTACTCCTGTCATTACCGGACGAAGAGAATCATTACTTGTTGCAAAAAGAGTGTTGGTTAATGCTTCGGACAAAACTCCTGCAGGCATGGCTACACTTTGAGAAGCATCAAATTCGGGAAGTTCCGGGTAATCATCTGCATTATCCAGTGCTACCGCAAAATTGTCTTTTTCATCTAAAATCTCAAGCTGGCTTCCGGTTCCTTCTGCATTATCTTTTACAGCGAAGGTAAGAGGCTGTTCTCCGTAAGTCTTGATAAAATCCTGAAAAATTTTAGCAGGAACGGCAAATTTACCCGTATCGTCAGACTTTACCTCCAAAGAAGTAACGAGAGTAGTCTCGCCATCAGATGCTGTAATGGTAACGTTATTCCCGTCTAATTCAAAAAGATAGTTTTCTAAAATCGGTCTCGACTGAGAGCTTGATATTACGCCACTTACAGTTTGCAATGCTTTCTGCAGTTCACCACTTGAAATAATAAATTTCATAGATTTAAAAATAAGTTTCTACAAATATAATAAATAGAAACTATAATGAAAAAAATAATCTCAAGGAGTTTTTCACAAATATCACTAATTTGTTTTGAGACTTGATATTAGGTTCCGATTTCTTTTGTCATTAATTTTTGAACAGAAGATTTTATCTCCTGCCGCCATCAAAATACAAGTACTATATTTGTGAAAAAGAATCTATGAAAAAACCGCCTGTTCATAAAAGTTTTATCAACGCTTTCCGCGGTATTTTCCTGATGATAAAAACAGAAAGAAATTTTCAGATCGAACTTGCTGCTTTTTTCATCAATCTTTTTTTAATTTTCTATTGTAAGCTTTCGGCTACAGACACCATCCTTATTATTCTGGCTTGTATTGCTGTTTTAAGTGCCGAAATTTTCAATACTGCCCTGGAAAAGATATGTGACATCATCCAGCCGGATTTTGATGAAAGAATCGGCTTCATTAAAGATATTGCGGCGGGAGCGGTGTTGCTGCTGACGGCGGGAGCGGTTGTTGTAGGAATTGTTGTTTACGGAAAATATGTGTTTTAACAGAAAAGCATCCCTTACGGAATGCTTCATTTTTTTAAGAACAGTATTTATCCCATGATTCTGGGGTCATGCAGCCATCAAATCTTGCACAGTAGGAAATATACGGAGGCGTACTACAGTATCCGTTTTCATCTGTTGGATAAATGATTAATGACGGACCTAAACCTCCTTTTACATTTTTCAGCTCATCTCTTTTAAGCTTTTTCAGATTTTTCATAGTATATTTTATTTACAAGCATAAAACTAATTAAATAAAATTAATATTTCACCACTTAAAGAGTAAATTAATTCATTTTACTTCCCTACATAAATAAACCCTTTTCTTCCGGATTTGAAAACGGTTTCAATTCTTTTGTAGTCATCCACCTCATATTCATCAGCCTGAAGAATCTCTTCTTCCGTAACTTCAAAAAGCATACCTTCCACCTCATCGCTGCTGTTTCCGGAAAATTCTAAGATGGGATGAAATTTCTGATTGCTTTTACGCAAAACTTCGGGATCTGTAATTTCAACCATTCCCAGTTTATATCCTGTAAGAATATCTTTATCTCCTGATAAAAGTCTTTTGAATGTTTCAAGTTGTACCTGCTCTTTTTGCAGGGTTCCGTAAGAAAACAAATGTGCCATTATAAATATTTTTCTATGATTGATATTGCGGTTTCAGCCATTACTCCATATCCTTTTTCATTGGGATGAACCCCATCTGCGGAAAGCAGGATTTCTTTGTCCTGCACGAATGCAGCATACAAATCAACGTAATGTACATTATTTTGAGCAGCAATATCCTTCAACCTCTGATTGTATTGCAGAACGTCTGCATTGGTTCTTAATTTTCCGCTTGCCGCTTCTACTCCATCTATTTTTTCAGAAAACGGAAGAATACTTACCAGATAAATATCCCCGGAATATTCTTTTGCATGCAGAACTGCCTTCTGAATATTATCTTTAAACTGTTCAGGAGACACAATCCGGTTTCCGTTTTTTACAGCAAGATCGTTGGCTCCATAACCGATGAAAATTATATTTCCCTCCGCAGAATTCCGGGCAGCCAGTTCATGGGGCATTCTCTTTAACAGTCCTTCTGTGGTTTCTCCTCCTATTCCGAGATTAAAAAGGATCAATTCATTATTGCTTCCTTCATGAAACTGCTGCAGGGCATATCTTTTCAGGATATCTACCCATCCGCCAAAGACTCCGTCATATTCTCCGTAGGTAATGCTGTCCCCGAAAAACAATCCATAAATTATTTTCTTCATTTTTTTTAATTAGAAATTAGATGCTAGATGCTAGATGTTAGATGTTAGATGTTAGATGTTAGAAATTAGTAATTTTGAGGGTAAAAGCGATATTATTCATTATTCAAAATCCACAATTCACAACTCACAACTCACAACTCACAACTCACAATCAACGATTCATCATTCATCATTCATCATTCATCAAAATATCAATCCAAAATTAGTGTAATATTTCCGTGTGACTCTATGATTTCGATTAAAATTTCAAACAGTGTCTGTCCTTTTCCGGAAATGAGTTCATCCAGTTTTTGCTGAATTAGCTCGATATTAAATGGTTTTCCCTGATTTATTTTGTTTTGATAAAAGCTGCGGGTTGCGTCAAAACCCAGATCATTCCTGGATTTTTGAGATTCTTTCCAGATGAGTTCAATTTCCTCATTATTTTCAAACACTCCGAAACCACCATAGAGAATATCATCGAAGCCGTCCAGAGTTCCTACTTTCCAGTCTGTACCTTTCATGAGTACTGAAGAAACCTCTTCGTAGAATCCGGGCATATTTGAAAAATGACCGCCATAGATGACGATCATTTTTCTTTTATTGTTATTTGAAGTATTCCACTCCATTTTTGAATATATTATGGTAATTCGCGGTCGGTATATTTTTCATGAGACCTTCAGCAAAACGTTCTGGATGGCCCATTCTTCCGTAAATCTTTCCGCATGGGCTGGTAATTCCTTCAATTCCGAATAGTGAGTTGTTCGGGTTGAACGGCATTCCGTGCGCGATGTTTCCGTCAAGATCGATGTATTGGGTGGCAATCTGGCCATTTTCGTACAACTTCTTAATTTCTTCTTCCGAAGCCATAAAACGTCCTTCACCGTGAGAGATCGGAATAGTGAATACCTGATCTTTCATTCCTTTTAACCAAGGGCTTTCATCGTTGATTACTTTTACATTAACCATCTGTGAAATGTGTCTTCTGATGGCATTATGAGCCAATGTAGGAGAATTTTCATCCAGATCTTTAATTCTTCCGTAAGGCAGCAGACCGGATTTTACCAAAGCCTGGAAACCATTACAGATTCCAATGATCATACCGTCTCTGTCCAATAGCTCGTGAACGGCATTTTTCATTTTCTCGTTTTTCAGAACATTGACGATGAATTTTGCAGAACCGTCCGGTTCGTCACCTGCAGAGAAACCTCCAGAGAAAGCAAGGATCTGAGACGTTCTGATCTCTTCTACCCATGCATCAATGCTCTCGTCAAGCAACTGATGGCTGATATTTTTCAAAGGAAGACTGCTGATCACTGCTCCTTCTTTCTGGAATGCATTCAACGTTTCGTACTCGCAGTTGGTTCCCGGGAACACCGGAGCAAATACTTTCGGCTGGGCAATTCCGTGTTTCTTAATGATGATATTTCTTGGGTTGATTGAGTTGGATTTCTCATCTATTTCAACCGTTAACTTTTCTTTTTCTTTCGTTGGGAAAAGGTTTTCAAACGTTCCTGTATACGCAGATTCAAGAGTTGAGATCTGAGATTCAAGACTGTTTATTTTTAAGATCCCTGAATCTTTTACTTCACCGATCTGCTGAAGAGAGGCATTGCTCAGTTCTTCTTTTGCTTCGATGATTAAGCTTCCGATATTTTTAGCCAATAAAGCTTTTTCGTCAATGGTAACGTCTGCTCCCAATCTGTTTCCGAAGCTCATTTTTGCAAGAGCTACTGCTGCTCCGCCTTCTTTAACCGTCTTCACGGAAACAATTTTTCCTGCCTTGATATTTTCAAAGATCAATTCGAAAATTCCTTTTAAGCTTTCATAATTGGGAAGTCCGTTTTCCTGAGGGATATGGTTGAAGAAGTATAATTTATTTCCGGCATTTTTGAATTCAGGAGAAATAATGTTCTTCTTTTCTCCGTTGGCGCAAGCAAATGAAATCAATGTCGGTGGAACATTCAGATCCTGATAGGTACCGCTCATGGAATCTTTTCCTCCAATTGCAGCCAGACCAAGATGAATCTGTGCGTCATAAGCTCCTAAAAGAGAGGCTAAAGGCTTCCCCCATTTCTCAGGATTCTGACCCAGTTTTTCAAAATATTCCTGGAAACTTAATCTGATGTTTTTATAATCGCCACCCATAGCAGCAATCTTCGCAACACTTTCTACTACGGCATAGGAAGCTCCCAATAATGAATTCTGCTTGGAAATTCCGGCATCAAAGCCCCAGCTTGCCAAAGAAACGGTTTCAATGTCTTTAGCACCCAAAATCGGAAGAGTCTGAGCACTTCCCTCCATTAAAGTCTGTTGGTATTTTCCTCCAAGAGGCATAGCTACTGTAGTTCCGCCTACGGAAGAGTCGAACATTTCCAACAATCCTTTTTGGGACGCTACATTTTTATCGCTTAATATCTTAATGAAGTTCTCTTCCGTGAAAGATACTGTTTCTTCTTTTACCTCATCAAGGTGTGTAATTTTCACCTCCTGAGTTTTGGAACAACCATTGGTATCTAAGAATTCTCTTGAAAGGTCAACAATCTTGTCTCCTTTCCAGAACATCTGCATTCTGCCTGAATCGGTTACTTTTGCCACTTCAACAGCAACAATGTTTTCATCTTCACAGAATTTAATGAACTGTTCTTTATCTTTTGGATCCACTACTACTGCCATTCTTTCCTGAGATTCAGAAATAGCCAGTTCAGTACCATTTAATCCTTCATATTTTAATGGTAAAACATCAAGATTAACTTCTAAAGAGTCTGCAATTTCACCAATCGCTACAGAAACTCCTCCTGCACCGAAATCGTTTGATTTTTTAATCAGTTTTGTAACTTCAGGTTTTCTGAATAATCTCTGAATCTTACGTTCTTCCACTGCGTTTCCTTTCTGAACTTCGGAACTCATGGTATGAATAGAGGTTTCATCCTGTTCTTTTGAGCTTCCGCTTGCCCCGCCAACACCATCACGGCCTGTTGCTCCTCCTAAAATAATGATGGAGTCGCCATTTTCAGGTTTGTCGCGTCTTACCCAGTCTAAAGGAACGGCTCCGGTAACGAATCCTACTTCCATTCTTTTGGCTTTGTAACCTTCGTCATAGATTTCGGAAACCATAGTAGTAGCCAGTCCGATTTGGTTTCCGTAGGATGAATATCCGTTGGCAGCCTGCTTGGTAATGGTTTTCTGAGGAAGTTTTCCCGGTAAGGTTTTGTCAACTGATTCTAAAACATCAGCAGCTCCGGTAAGTCTCATGGCCTGGAATACGAATGATCTTCCGGACAAAGGGTCTCTGATGGCTCCTCCCAAACATGTTGAAGCACCACCGAAAGGCTCGATTTCCGTTGGGTGATTATGGGTTTCATTTTTGAATAATAAATACCATGGCTCTTTTTTACCGTCGTATTCAGCTTCGATCTGGATGGTGCATGCATTGATCTCATCTGAGATAACAAGATTCTCCAGATTCCCTGTTTTATGGAAATATTTACCACAAACTGTCGCAAGATCCATTAAAGAGATCGGCTTCAGCTCACGGCCTAAGAATTTTCTTTTTTCGATATAATCATTGAAAATAGTTTCCAATGTCTGTTTGAATGCTCCTTCAAACTGAATATCTGACAATTCTGTTTCAAAGGTAGTGTGACGACAGTGGTCGCTCCAATACGTGTCTAAAACTTTAAGTTCTGTTTCCGTAGGGTTTCTGTTTTCAGTTTTGAAATATTCCTGAATGAATCTCAGGTCATCCAATCCTAAAGCGAAACCATGATTATTGTAGAAATTTTCAAGTTCAGCTTCATTGAAATTGATGAAATTTTCGTGAATCAAAACTTTTGACGGCACTTCGTCTGCTGGAATATCCAGGATAGAAAGGTCTTTTTCCTGAGATTCCACTTTATTGATCAGAAGGTCTTTGATTTTTACAAGGTCTGCTTCAGAAACGCCTTCAAACTGGATCAGTTTTCCGCTTCTTACCTTTGATTTTTCATTCTCCGTCAATAAGGCGATACACTGCTGTGCAGAATCTGCGCGCTGATCGTACTGGCCTGGAAGAAACTCCATAGCAAAACAGATTCCTTGTGCAGGGTTTTCCGTGTGCAAAATATCAGTTACAGGATCTGCGAAAGTGCTGTTGACTACTTTCCCGAATTCTCCGTCATTCAGTCCGAAAATATCATATACATTATAGACTTTTACATTTTTGACTGCAGGAACAACTGCTTTTACTTCATCAAAAATTTTTGGACTTTCAACATCGAAAATTCCTCTTTTTTCTACGAAAATTCTTTTGTTATTAGACATATTAGATGTCAGATTTTAAATATTAGATTTATTACTTTCTTTTTTCTTTTTCAGAACCAATGGCTGGTTCACTTTTTATTTTACCAACTGAAGGATGATGAGACTATTCTGAAGAAAGTCTTTTAAAAAAAATATGCAGCCCAAAAGACTGCATATGTTTTATACTTTAAGATCAGCCTCCAATCCTATCAGGTCTTTATTCTGATCCAGAATCGGCTGAACTTCATTGCTGATAAATTCTTCCGTCTGAATAGGTGCAAAACCGATAAAGTTTTTAGGATCTAAAACTTCTTTTAATTTTGATTTGTCTAGTTTTAAAGAATCATCATTCAGGATTCTTTCAATCAGGTCGTTTTCTTTTCCTTCTTCTTTCACTTTCTTGGAAGCTTCCATAGAATGAACTCTGATTACTTCGTGAATTTCCTGGCGGTCTCCTCCTGCTTTTACTTCTTCCATGATGATGTATTCTGTAGCCATGAAAGGAAGCTCTTCTTCAATATGTTTGTTGATTCTGTTCGGATAAACCACGATTCCGTTCATAATGTTGTTCCAGATCAATAAGATGGCATCAACAGCCAGGAACGCCTGAGGAATCGTTAATCTCTTGTTCGCAGAATCATCCAGTGTTCTTTCAAACCATTGCGTAGAAGCTACCATCGCAGAACTTGTCGTAAGCGACATTACATATTTTGCCAATGCTCCGATTCTTTCACTTCTCATTGGATTACGCTTGTAAGCCATTGCCGATGAACCGATCTGGTTTTTCTCGAATGGTTCTTCAATTTCTTTAAGATTCTGAAGAAGACGTAAATCATTGGTGAATTTGTGAGCAGACTGAGCAATGTTTCCTAATAATGCTACCACTTTAGCATCAATTTTTCTGTCGTAAGTCTGTCCGGAAACTCCGAAAACTTTCTCAAAACCAAATCTTTTTGAAAGTTCTTTATCTAAGTGTTTTACTTTGGAATAATCACCGTTGAAAAGTTCCAAGAAGCTTGCTGCTGTTCCCGTAGTTCCTTTTACTCCTCTGAAACGTAGTGTTTCCAGGAAGAAATCCAGCTCTTCAATATCCAGAACCAAACTCTGTAACCAAAGTGTAGCTCTTTTACCAACGGTTGTCAGCTGTGCAGGCTGGAAGTGGGTGAATCCTAAAGTAGGAAGGTCTTTGTACTGAATAGAGAAATCGGCTAAGTTTTTCATGACGTTCACCAATTTTTTCTTCAGGATTAAAAGCCCGTCGCGAATTTGAATAAGGTCTGTATTGTCTCCTACAAAAGCCGAAGTAGCTCCCAAGTGGATAATTCCTTTTGCTGAAGGCGCCACATCACCATACGTGTGAACGTGAGCCATTACATCATGACGGAATTTTTTTTCGTACTCAGCTGCTTTATCGAAATCGATATTTTCTGCATTAGCTTTCAGCTCTGCAATCTGCTCATCTGTAATTTCAAGACCTAAGTCTTTTTCAATTTCAGCAAGGGCAATCCAAAGCTTTCTCCAGGTACGGAATTTATTGTTATGTGAGAAATTAAACAACATTTCTTCACTGGAATAACGCTCTTCCAATGGATTTTTGTAGGAATTCATTCTTTCTTTTACTTTTAGATGCACAAAAATACGGATTTTCATTGAGAGATAAAAATTGTGAATAGTGTTTTAAATTTTAACTAAAAAGATGGAATCATTCAATCATTTTCACATGGATTAAAAGCCCAGATTCCAGATATATTATTCTTATTACTCCACCATAAACTCACAAAAAAATTTTATGATTTAATCGTGTTAACCCTTTAATAATTAGCTTTTTTTAACACAAATGCAAAATCTAAATTGTGAATTATGCAATATATTTGTACCCAATTTCTAAAAAAAAATAAAATGAAAAAATTAATTATTGTGTTTTCAACAGCACTTTTATTCGCTACTAACTGGGCATATTCCCAACAAAAATTGGGACATGTGAACTCAGATGTTATTTTCGCTACTTTTCCTGAAGCAAAAACAGCATCCCTAACTTTTGAAAATTTTGCCAAGACAAAACAGACCGAGATTGATAAAATGGTGAACGATTTTCAGGCTAAGTTAAAAGTGGCCCAAGAAAAAGAAAAAACGCTTAGTGAAGCTAACAGAGAAAAAGTAACCAAAGAGCTGGTTCTTGCACAAACTGAGTTACAAAATCTGGGAAGCAGAATTGAGGAGTTTAGAGCAAAACTGACAAAAGATGTCGCTGATAAACAAAATGAATTATTCCAGCCGTTACAGAAGAAAGTCAATGATGCAATCAGTGCAGTTGCCAAAGAAAAAGGTCTTGCCTACGTTTTTGATACTTCAAAATCTCAAGGTTTTAATAATATCGCATATCTTGATGGCGGAGAAGACATCACGGCTTCCGTAAAAAGCAAATTGGGAATTCCTGTAACATCAAAGTTATAAACGGCATTCATTTTATCAGAATAGGTATATAACGGTATTCTTACGTTAAAGATTTAAGATATTTATTCAACAATTTGTATAAAATCATTTTATTTTTCAACGTTCAGTGATTTTATTTCAATTAATTTGTTTTAATTTAGTAAATATGGTAAAGCTCAAAACAGTGAAGAGCACCAATCAACTCAATTAAAACAAATTAATTATGAAAAATCTAAAGAAGCTATCAAAATCCGATTTAAAAATGATTTCAGGAGGATGGGTACCGCAACCGGGACAAAGCTGCCCGTCAGGAACATGTCAGTACACTGAGAATGGGCCATGCAGAAGGTATAATGAAGCATTGTGCATCTAAAAAGATAATGTCTGATCAAAAATCAGGTCTTTCTTTGTAATAGATATTCACTCTTTTAAAATAAGAATAGCCGTTCATCCGAACGGCTATTTGCTTTAATGAGAACAGCCCTGAGGCCGTAAGCGAATGTTCTGTTATGCAAGTCCGCACTCTACATTCACCGAAATACATTTTTTTACGAATGCACACCAGTAATACCCTGGCAAACACATAGGAATACCTCCCTGAACTGTTTTCAATTCTTTCTTGGTTAATTTTTTCAGATTTTTCATAATTAATTTGCTTTGTTGTTTTTCCTACTCTGTAAGCTTTTCGGATTCTGCTATGATTTAGTTATACGAATATACATTTTTTAACTAAAACAGAATTTATATATAATCAATTATAATTTTTAAGACTTTTCATTAAAAATCAGTTTAAACTTTTTTATTAAACCACAAAAATCACAAAAGTTTTATTTCAAACACTTTAGTGATTTTTAAGTTTAAATACTTTGCGCATAGAAGTTCATATAAGCCTTTAAAAATCTTTGATTTTTATTCTTTTGAGAACTTTTATCATATCTAACATCTGTGCAAATAGCTTTTGTCTCTTTTGTGGTTAAGCTTAAAATGTGTTTAACAGATTTATTTTATACTTTTAATGTCTTGTTAAAAAAGTTTAAACAAGTTTTAAATAAAAAACTATATTTTGCTTTGTTTAATTAAAAAAGCCACTCTTTCGAACGGCTTTATATTATCTAAAATTTAGATTTACTGATAAATCACGACATCATCTTTTTTAATCTGGTAACCTGTTTTTTTGTAAGGAATTAAAACGTAAGATTCTTTAATATGGCTTCCGCTTTTCCACATTTTGGTTTTTCCTTCTCTGTTAAGAATAATGCTTTTCGCACTTTGATCCGGGATGAAAACCTCAGCCCTCTTCATATCTTTACTAAAAATAACGGCAGTCATTGAAGTTGAGCTTTTATCAGAACTTACTTCCTTCAACTTAATTTTCTGTGCAAAAACCTTTACACAATCATTCTTGATTTGTGAATACGTATACCCTGCTGAAGCTCTACAGCCATGGACATCTTTATCGCCTCCTACAACCGGAGATTTTTGTTGGGCAAAAGCCAAAGAGCTGAGTAACACTGAACCCAGTAAAACAATTTTTCTCATATTAAAAATATTTATGGTTTAAGTTTTATAAAAAATAACAGAAACAAGGTATTAGTTGATCCAAGATACAAAAAACCACTCATTGTAAGAAACTTATACCTATATTTTGTTCTATTGATTTTCTGATTACCATGTCCTGTTAATTGATATATACATACGGTAAAAAACAAAGAGACCGCCTAAACAGACAGTCTCTATTGTATTTTATAAAATTTGATTTACTGGTAAATCACCACATTATCTTTTTTAAGCTGGAATCCGTTTTTCTGAAACGGAACCAAAACATACCCGTCTTTTTTCCAGGTTTTTCCTTTACCCAATCTGGTAAGAATAAGGCTTTCCCCGTCTGTATCCGGAATAAAAACCTCTGCTTTCTTCATATCTTTACTGAAAATCACGGCTGCCATTGAAGTAGAACTTCCTTTCGAAGCCACTTCCGTTAATTTAATTTTCTGTTCAAAAACCCTTACACAGTCTTTTCTGATCTGAGAATACGTATATCCTGCAGAACCGATACACCCATGGGCATCCTTATCTCCTCCTACGGTCTGAGCGAACATCAAAGAACCTACAAACATTGCACTAAGCATAATCGTTTTTTTCATAATTATTATTTTAATGTTACAAGTGTTTTAATAAAAATCATGCCAAAAGAATAAAAAAGCCACTCAAAAGAATGGCTTTTTTATTCTTTTGTCCAGTTGATTTTTGAATTTCTAACCTTATCAGAACTGGTTCCGATCATGATATCAAACTCTCCCGGTTCCCAATCAAGCTTCAGTTCTCCATTGTAAAATTTCAGGCTTTCAGGGGTAATATCAAAAACTACTTTCTTAGATTCACCTTTTTTCAGGAATATTTTCTGGAATCCTTTCAGTTCTTTTACGGGTCTTGTAATGCTTCCTACTATATCTCTGATATAAAGCTGTACCACTTCCGCTCCATCATAATTTCCGGAATTGGTCACCGTTACCACAGCCTGAATCGTTTGATTTCCTTTTGGATTCGGGTTCGAAACAGACATATCGGAATAGCTGAATTTAGTATAGCTCAGACCATATCCGAACGGATAAAGCGGCGTGTTGCACTCATCCATATAATTGGAACGGAATCTTTCGTATACACATTTATCCACTTTGTCCTGGCTCAGCGGGCGGCCTGTATTTTTTGCATTGTAATAAATAGGCACCTGCCCCAGACTTCTCGGGAAAGTCATCGGAAGTTTTCCTGAAGGGTTTACTTTTCCAAACAGAACATCAGAAATAGCGTTTCCTGCTTCTGAACCGGCAAACCAGGCATTAACAATAGCATCCGGTATATCTTTTACATTGGTTAAAGCCAGCGGACGACCAGTGTAAAGAACCATTGCAATTGGTTTTCCTGTCTTTTTCAATTCATTCAGCAAATCTACCTGAGACTGAGGAATTGTAATTTCAGTTCTTGAGGAAGATTCACCGCTCATTTCTGCAGATTCACCGATAGCAAGAACGATTACATCTGCTTTATTGGCCACATCAACGGCTTCTTTCAGTAATTCTTCTTTTGAACGGTTATCACGGTCTGTTTTTTTGCCGTGGGCTGCGTAAATATCTTCTAATTTAGCATCATAATCAATGTTGGCACCTTTTGCTGAAAGGAATTTCACTTCTTTTCCGTAATTGGCCTGAAGCCCCTGCATTAAAGAAACTGAAGCTGCATGCTTGGTAGCTACACTCCATGTTCCGGCCATATTCAGTGAATTATTAACCAATGGTCCGATTACGGCTACTGTCCCTGATTTCTTCAACGGAAGTACCTGGTTTTCGTTCTTCAGCAATACCATAGACTGTGCTGCCGCACTTCTGGCAATGTTTCTGTTTTCCATATTGTACACCTCTTTTGCGGCCAGTTTAGCATCACCATAACGGTAAGGATCATCAAATAATCCGAGGTCGTACTTGGCTTCCAGAATTCTTCTTGCTGCCATGTCTATTTCTGCCTGCGTTACTTTCCCTTCATCCAAAGATTTTTTAAGAGTTGTTAAAAATCCTTCGCCTACCATATCCATATCTATTCCGGCTTTCAGGGCTAATGCTGATACCTGCTGAAGGTCTCCCATTCCGTGCTCTATCATTTCGTTGATCCCTGTGTAATCGGTTACCACAAAGCCTTTGAAGTTCCACAATTTTCTAAGAACATCGGTTTGCAGCCATTTGTTTCCGGTTGCAGGAACTCCGTCCACTTCGTTGAAAGAAGCCATTACCGAAGCTACACCTGCATCTACAGCCGATTTGTAGGGTGGAAAATATTCGTTGAACATTCTCACGTGGCTCATATCTACCGTGTTGTAATCTCTTCCTGCTTCACCCGCACCGTACAATGCAAAGTGCTTTACGCATGCCAGAATGGTATTGCCCGCAGAAAGATCTTTCCCCTGATAACCGTACACCATATTTTTAGAAATTTCACTTCCTAAATACGGATCTTCTCCGGAGCCTTCAGAGACTCTTCCCCATCTTGGTTCTCTGGAAATATCCACCATTGGCGAAAACGTCCAGTTGATTCCATCGGAAGAAGCTTCTTTTGCTGCAACTCTTGCAGACTGCTGCACCAGGTTCATATCCCAGGAAGCGGCTAGTCCCAAAGGAATCGGGAAGGTGGTTTCGTAGCCATGAATCACATCCATTCCGAAGATCAAAGGAATTTTCAGACGGCTTTTTTCAATGGCCACTTTCTGAACTGCCTTGATTTTTTCAGCTCCTTTTATGTTGAATAATCCTCCTACTAATCCCTGCTCCACTTTTTTTCCGATATCTGAGCTTTGAGCCTGCCCTGTTGTAAAATCTCCTGAGGTAGGCAGGTTGAGCTGTCCAATCTTTTCATCTAAAGTCATTTTCGACAAAAGATTTTCTACAAAAGCTTTTCTTTTCGCTTGGTATTGGGCCGTCTGATAAGACTGCACCGGCTTGTTTACCATTTCCTGTGCGGAAAACACGGGTGAAAGTGCTAAAGCTGCAAGTACAATTAACTTTTTCATAAATCTATCTTCTTAAATTATAGTTCTAATTTTATTGTTTACTTTGGGTGTTTTGTTGGATAACGCAATGGCGCTATTTTTTTCAAGCTTTATGTTTTAAGGCGCAAAGATTTTATCAGAGATAAAATTGATTGTGTTATAACTCGCGTCTTTATTCTTTATTCTTTATTCTTTATTCTTTATTCTTTATTCTTTATTCTTTATTCTTTATTCTTTATTCTTTATTCTTTATTCTTTATTCTTTATTCTTTATTCTAATTAAACTTATTCTCCTTTTTTCTTCGAAAGCATCCATTCGTATAATTTAGGGTCAGAATAGGTAGAATCCCATGAATTATGGTTATCATTCGGAAAAATCACGAGTTCTGCCGACGGATTTACCGGATGCAGGCTCTGATAAAATCTAAGGGCGTTTTCCGGAAGGACAATATCATCCATTCCTCCATGAAAGATTTTCATATTCAACCCTTTATACTGATTAATATTGGCATACATTCCTATATCCGTAGGAGCGCATACTGAAGTTACGGATGCAAACATCTCTGGGTGCTCCATAGCCAGTTTTAAAGTTCCCCATCCTCCCATTGAAAGTCCTGTAAGGTGTATTCTTGAGGCATCAATTTTATATTTTTTCTGAATTTCTTTGATCAGATTATATACTGTAATCGTGTCCCACCAAGTATCTGCCGGGCATTGCGGTGCCAGAATCGCTACCGGTTCCTTAATCAGGTTTTTATATGTAAACGGACTGTGAGCCTTTACTAATTCCAGATTATTCCCTCTTTCTCCCGAGCCGTGGAGAAATACAATCAACGGAACATTTCCTTTTACCTTTTGAGGGTAATCCAGAATGTAGGACATTTTCTCCGTTCGCTTAATTTCTTTGTTTAATTCTCCTTTTATTTCCTGGGCATTCATCTGTAATGAAAATGGCAAGAGTAAAAGAGGCAGGTGTTTCAGTTTTAAATTCATATTATTATTTAGGTTTTGGCTAAAGCCGTTTGGTGTATTTGCTTTTTTATTTAAACGGGCTAAAGCCCGTTTCTATTGAATGAAAATCCTGTTGAAGATAATATTTCTCCACTATTTAATATTGTATTTTTCAGATTTGAAACTTAATTTCTTTAATCCCTGCTGAATTTCGGGAGCATTCATAAACAGTTTCCAAAGAAATCCGCTTCTGTAGTTTTCAATCATCGGAGCGATGGTTCCCTGATCTATTGCCAGATATCTCGGAGTGAACCAATTGTTATAATTCACTGAAGTGGCATCATAAGGTCCTGCTGACCCAATGAATTCAGGTTTTTGTATATAGAGGAATCTCAGGAAATCCATAGACTGTCTCGGGGTATATGGAAAGCTGCTTAATGCGGCGGTAGGTGTTATTACACCATTGTCATTGGTTGGCATATGAGCGGTGTACCCTGTGGTTCCGTCTTCATTTCTTGTATATCCGGCTGTCAGTCCCCAATAGTTCGGGCCGTAGCCTTTCCATTGTTTTGGATTTTCAACGCAGTATTTATAATCGATGAGAACTTGATTTTTATTTACATCAAAATAATTTTTCACCAGTTTATCGGAAAGTCCGGTGGGATCTAATCCGATATAGGAATATTGTGACCAGAAAAGCGGTCCGCCGTATTCTTCAGCGTAATTGTGTTTTACATACAGAGGAAGTCCGTATTTTGTTTTATCAGTAAGATAGGTCCCGTTTCTTGTCCAGCCTTTGTAGTATGTTTCCACATCTATGGGATGTGTAGGCGAAGAAGCGGCCAGAATGTAAGTGATGAGGCATTCGTTGTAGCCTTCCAGCGGGAAGTTCATTTCCCATTGATATTCCGGTGACCAATGCCAGTACAGCACTTTTTCACCTCCTTTTGTATACCAGTTCCATTGAATACCTTTCCAAAGTTCGTCGCATTTTGAGGCGAGTGCTTTTTCTTCGGCATTTCCATTTTTAAAATATTCACGAACCATCAGAATTCCTGAAGTTAGAAAGGCTGTTTCTACAAGATCTCCGCCATTATCTTTTTTCCCGAAAGGCACCGTTTTTCCTGTTTCCCCATTGATCCAGTGAGACCAGGCTCCTTTGTGACGGTCTGCTTTTGCAAGGAAATCCATCATATGGGTCAATCTTTTTACAGCCTCTTTTCTGGGAATAAATCCTCTTTCCACTCCTACCAGAAGTGTTGCCAGTCCAAATCCGGAACCGCCTGTTGTAATCACATGTTTATCGTTATCCGGATAAATATTGTCTTCGTGGTAACGCTCCCTTCCCAGCATAGACTTAGGTTCAGCATAGTCCCAGAAATACTTTAAGGCATCTTTCTGTACTCTGTCCATAAGCTGTTCGTCTGTAATATCACTTTTTACAGCTTCAACTTGAGTAGGATTTTGTTTTGGATTTTGAGAATTTTTGCAAGCGTATGCAAAGAATAAAGAGGTTACGGCAATTGATAGTAAAGTCCTTTTCATGAAATCTTTTTTTACCTGGTTCTACTAAAAGAAGAGGAGAACTTTCATTCTCCTCTAAAGTTTATATTCAAATTTAATATCCTGGGTTTTGAGTAAACAGCCCGTTACTTTCAAGCATAGCATCTAAAGGAATCGGGAACAGCTCATTCTTTCCGGCCTTAAATCCATATGGAGCCAGTACGGTAGCAGCCTGTCCTGTTCTTACAAGGTCTACGAAACGGTCACCTTCTAAAGCAAGCTCTACTCTACGCTCGTGCCATATTGCTGTTCTAAGAGCCGTTTGTGTTGTCGCTGTAGTTACTCCCAGCTGAGCTCTGTTTCTTACTTTGTTAAGATTGGTAACAGCTGCAGCTGTATTTCCCAGTTCGTTAGCAGCTTCAGCATTGATCAGCAATATTTCAGCAAATCTGAGAATTCTGATATTCTGGATTGATCCATAGCCGCATGAACTATTATTAAGAGCTTTTGGAACATACACTTTTTGATTATAGGTCGTTACAGACTGATCGTCCCCCATAGCAATAAGATCTCCTTCAGGTGTAATTTCACCATTTCTCAAAATAGTTAATTCTTTACGGATATCTCCAGGCTCAAATGCATTTTCCAATGCTTGAGAAGGAGTAAAGAATCCCCATCCGAACTGATTTCTTACTCCCTGAACCTCGGCATACTGACTTCCTGCAGACTGCCCAAGCTGAGGGTCGCAACCACAATTAACTTCGAAAACAGATTCTGATCCAAATTCTCCTGCAGGTCTGAATAAATGATTAAAATCCGGGTCTAAATTATATCCCATACCAATCACCTGATTAGAAACATCGTAGGCTCTCTGCCAGTCTTTCTTATAAAGGTAAACTTTTGCAAGCATCCCTAAAGCACCCCCTTTTGTCACTCTTCCAAGATCCGCTGCACCATATGACTGAGGAAGAACTGCCGCCGCTGCAGTAAGATCTGAAATAATGAAATTATAAACCTCATCTACAGAATTACGCGGAATATTATAATTTGACTGAAGGCCATCAAATATAGGAACACCTCCATAAATTCTTACCAAATTGAAATAGAAGTAAGCTCTTAACATTTTGGCCTCTGCAACCAATCTGTTTTTCAAATCATTATCCATGCTAATTCCCGGCACTTTTGTAATTACCTGGTTAGCTCTGTTTACCGCTTGCCACTGGCCAATCCAATATCCTCTAACCCCCTCGTTACTAACGGTGTAAGTAAAATTATCATATTCGTTAATAAATGATGCGTCTCCGGGGTTCGATCCTTTTATGACATCATCTGCAGGTACCCCAAAAACAAACTGATAAGGGAATGCTGAATTTTCCCAGCTTCTTAAAAAGCTGTAGATAGCATTTGTACCATTCATTGCATCCTGCTGTGTTGTGAAGAATGTAGATGCTTCAATCTCTCCCTCTTCTTTTATATCTAAAAAATCATCTTTGCAACTAGCCAAAAGAGAAACTAATGCGATTGATAAAAATATTTTTTTCATAACTCTTCTAATTAAAATGTTAAATTCATACCGAATGTATAGATTGCCGAGATAGGATAGATATTGTTATCAACCCCCATTTGCACTCTGTCCGTATTCATAATTTCAGGAGAGAAACCTTTATACTTAAAACTTGTCCAAGGGTTCTGTGCACTTATATACAATCTCAGTTTAGTTATAGACATAGCATTGGTGAATGCTTTTGGCAGGTTATATCCAACCTGAATATTTCTAATTCTGATATAGCTTCCATCTTCTACATAGAAACTGTTTGGTAAAATAATCGCCTGATCATTAGTAACCATTGAATAAGAGTTAGATGTACCTGCACCATTCCATCTGTTGTTATAGAAATCCAGATCCCAGTTTTCGTTTCCAAAACGCTGTTCACGGTTATAATTATAGATTTTGTTACCGAAAACTCCCTGGAAGTCAATGGCAAAATCAAAATCATAAATATTCATATTAACACCAAATCCATAAGTTCCTTTAGGTATAGGACTTCCTAAGAATGTTTTATCTCTTGTATCAATCACACCATTTCCGTCCAAATCTGCAAATTTAAAAGCCCCCGGTCTTGCCTGATTCTGGGTTGCCGAAGCATTTACATCTGCCTGATCCTGGAAGATCCCCGTAACCTGATATCCATAATAAGATCCAACTGCCTGTCCTTCCTGAAGTCTTACAATAGAATTACCAAATAAACTTGCTCCGGTTTCTAAATAAGAACCTCCATATACTGAAGTGATTCTGTTTTTCAACCCTGTGAAATTACCATAAGCTCCAATTCCTATATTCTCACTGATTTTTGTATTGTAGTTTACGGAAACTTCAAATCCTTTATTGTTAAAAGAATAGGCATTGGTTACAAAATTACGCCAGTTACTGGCTCCGGAAACTGTTCCCTGGAAAATTCCATAAACAACATCTTTGGAATCCTTGTTGAAATAGGTAGCGTCAATTTTCAGCTTGTTATTAAGTAAAGCCATTTCCAAACCTAAGTCTCCTCCGGATGTCGTTTCCCAGCCAATACTTGGATCTATTATTTGGTCAATCGTTTGTGCCGGATACCCTGTATTTCCATAATATGCACCTCCTGCAATGCTGGAAACGTTCAGAGTATATTTTCTTGTTACATTAGGATTTCCAAGTTTACCATAACTTGCTCTCAGTTTTAATAGATTGAACAGGTTCTGATTGCTCATGAAATCTTCCTTCGTTACAACCCAACCTACACTTACTGCAGGAAAGACTTTGTTTCTGTCATCAGCGGAAATCTGTGATGTACCATCTCTACGGATAGAAGCATTCAGGAGATATTTTCCTTTATAGTCGTAATTCAATCTTCCAAAGAATGATTCAATACGGTATTGATCCTGGTTCAGATTGAGCTCAGGTCTGTCGTTCGTATAAATAATAATATTGGTTCCGTTGCTTATAGCCAAAGACTCATTGCTTCCGTCATATCCCACATTGAGTGCTTCAGAATACACTTCAGAATAAGAGTTTCTTGTTCTGGAGAAACCGGCCAATACTTCAAAATTGTGGTTTCCAAAACTTTTTTTCCAGGTTAAGGTATTATCCCAAACATAGTTTCTGTCTTTGGAATCTCTTGTAATCAGCTTTGGTGGTTTCTGATCTGAAACAGGAGCGTAATTAAGCGTTGGAGAGTACTCGTACTTGCTCGTATTAATATTATCTGATGTGTAGCTAACTTTTAATGTAAAGTCTTTCAGGAATTTGTATTCTCCCCAAACATTATTAAGCAGCCTTTCCTGTCTGGTCTGCGAACGGAATAAATCCAGCTTTGCTCTTGGGTTGGGAATAGAGTAACCGTTGAAAAACTGATAATCTCCTGTTGCAGGATTTATCGTTGAAAATATCGGAGGGGCATTATAGGCATCCAGCAATGGATTCTGTGCCGCATCCGTACGCATTTTTGAAAATGAAAAATTATTTCCAATGGTAATATTGTCCGTTATTTTATACGTAAGGTTTAATTTTGTATTGAATCTGTTGAACCCGCTTCCTGAGTTGATTCCTCTTCCTGCAGCCAGGTTACCTTCATCCTGTAAATTTCCGATACTTCCATAATAATTAAGTTTCCCTAAATTACCGGAAGCTGAAAAATCATTGGAATTAATGATACTTGTTCTGAAAATTTCTTTAAACCAGTTGGTATCTGCCGGAAAATTAGATCTGCTTAAAAACTTTGTAGGGTCAGTAACATTTTCATTTCTTAATTTTTCATTATATAATTCAATATACTGATCCGAATTAGCCATTTCCGGAATATTGGTTACCTTCTTAATACCCAGATAAGAATTAAAATTAAAAACAGGTTTCTTTCCTCTACCTGTCTTGGTTTTAATAATCACAGCTCCGTTGGAAGCTCTGGCACCAAAAATTGCCAAACTGGAAGGGTCTTTCAATACACTCATGGATTCAATATCCTGAGGATTTAAAAAGGAAATATCATCGGTGATCATACCATCCACAATGAATACCGTTTTACCTGTAAGTGACCCTACTCCTCTGATATCTACTCTGGGAGAACCTCCGGGAGCTCCGGAATTTAAAATCTGTACCCCGGATAGCTTACCCTGAATTGAGCTTATCGGATTGGCATTCGGTTTATCAGCAAGATCTTTTGCTGTAACCAGCCCGATACTTCCGGTAATATTTTCTTTTTTCTGAGATCCATATCCAATAAGAACCACCTCCTCGATTTTTTGTTCTTTAGGAACAGTATCTTTTGGAGTAGTCTGTGCATTGACATTCATACCGAAGTATAAAACAGCAATGAGACATGAATACTTTAAATCACGTTGTTTCATATAGTTCAATTTTATTCGTACAATCTAAATTTAATTTAATGTCCTCAATGGTGGAGTTATTTAAATTCTCAAAAAAAGACATTAGTCAAAAATAGAAAAAAAAACGAACATTGTTAACATATCTTAAAAATTTAAAAAAATTAAATAAAAACTAAACAAAACACCACCATAAACCCCTACCAATTAACTAAATCTCATTATAAATATGAATTAACAATCAAATAACCAATTAAAAAACCTGCATTTTTAACAAAAATTTCACCAAACAGGCACCAAGAATTTAATATTTTGTTAATACGGGAATAGTATTTACCTTTGGCGCAATATTTGAAAAAATAAGAAAAAGATCAATGAAAAAATACATTATAGCGGCAGCCCTGATCATAGGAACCGGAACATTAGTATTAACCAGCGTACAGTCATGCCAGACCATGGCCACTACCGACCTCGGCTTATCGATCATTAAAAGAGTCCTTCTGAATGGTATTGATAAAGGAATGGGGATTTACAGCAATAAAGAAGCTTTTCTTCAGAACAATATGGTAGACAAAGCTCTTCCAAAGGAGTTGAGAGATATTAATTCCACACTGGAAAAAATTGCCCCTTCACTCGTAGCTAAGGAAAGAGATTTTATTGCCCAGGCAGCAGCCTATACCGTCAATACTTCAAAACCTATTCTACAGGATGCTGTAAACAGTCTGACGGCACAGGATGTCACAAGAATCATCCAGGGTACTACGGCAACACAGATTTTAAAGGAAAAAGCGTCTCAGCAGCTAGTAGCAGCCATTGCCCCGAAAGTAGATGAAAAACTGAATGAATACGGAATCGCGAAAACCATCAATACGGCACTTTCCGGGAACAATCTTCTGGGAAGCCTTCTGGGAGGTGGAAGCGGTAACAGTGTGAACTCAGGTGGGCTGAGCAGACTGGCCTCTGAACAACTGGTAAACGGACTGTTCAATATCATTGAAGATTATGAGCATCAGAATTCCAAAGCGCTTCTCGGACCGCTTGGAAAATAGAATAATTTTCGCTATATTTATATATAATTTAACAACTGGAGATGGATATATTACAAGGAAACCAACATGCTAATCCAGAGGATTTTTACAGTTCTCTGAAGGAAAAACTGGAAGGTCACCATGACTTTCCTGAAGATTATTTATTCAAATTTATTATCCCTACAGATGACGCAAAACTTACTGAAATCTATAAAGTTTTTGATGGCATTCAATTTACACTGGGAAACCGCGAAAGTAAAAACGGAAAATATACGGCCTGCAATATCAACGCATTTGTTTTGGATGCAGATCAAATCGTGAAAATCTATAAAGAAGTCGCAAAAATAGAAGGCGTCATTCTATTGTAAAAACAAAAAAGTCAGCTTCCGCTGACTTTTTTTATGTCTTATTTTTCAATAAAGAATTTTACATTTTCAATAGGTCTTCCCAGCATCGCTACAGATCCTTTGATCAGAATAGGCCTTTGTATAAGGGAAGGGTTTTCAGACAGAATTCTGATCCATTCTTCTTCAGAGTAATTTTTATCTGCATAGTTCTCCGTATAAAGTTTATCTGTCTTACGGATCATATGAAAGACACTCTGATTCAATTTTTTAAGCACCGTTTTAATTTCTAAAATACTCAATGGATCTTCAATAATATTGATGATTTCAAAGGGTACCCCATTCTCGTCCAGATACTCCAGTACAGCATTTGATTTTGAACAGTTTCCGTTGTGTAAAACCTTAACCATCATAACGCATTTATTTAAAAGATTAAACTCTTCCACTCAAATTTAGGAAGAAATGAATTGAAAACCGTCTTAAATTCTGATAAAAATTTGTTAAAACAGACCGTTTAATTCTGCTTCAATTTTTTCAAGGATAAATCCGAAATCTTCAGGTTTTTCCACAAAATCCAGATCATCTACTTCAATCACAAGAAGTTTTCCTTCTGTATAATCGGAGATCCATTTTTCATATTTCTGATTCAGTTTGGAAAGGTATTCGATACTGATGGACGCTTCATATTCTCTTCCTCTTTTGTAAATCTTTTTTACCAGATTCGGAACGTCAGATTTTAAATAGATCAACAAATCCGGTGCAGAAACAAAAGATTTCATCAGCCCGAAAACAGAGATATAATTATTGAAATCCCTGTCTGAAAGAAGCTTCATATCATTCAGGTTTTCAGCAAAAATATGGGCATCTTCATAGATTGTACGGTCCTGGATAATATTTTTCCCACTTTCTCTGATCTCTTTTACCTGGCGGAATCTGCTTCCCAAAAAGTAAATCTGCAGGGCAAAACTCCATTTGCTCATGTCTGCATAAAAATCTTCCAGATAAGGGTTATGGTCTACATCTTCAAACTGTGCATCCCATCCGTAATGCTTGGCAAGCATCGTGGTTAAAGTCGTTTTTCCTGCTCCAATATTTCCTGTAACTGCAATATGCATTCTCCTAAGTATTTTTTTGATTAATTTAACTAAACGCCAACTGCCTGAACCTCCGAAATATTCTCCATCAGCTTCTGTAAGGTATTATCAGGGGCTTTTTCCTGAGATTCTTTATTTTCTTCGTCTGCTTTTTTACCTTCTTCTCCGTTCTGTTTTTCTGATGAAGGATCTGTAACCGGTACAGGTTCCTGCTTCGTTTCAGGTTCTGTCTGCAGTTTAGTTTCTTTTATTTTTTCCAGGTTGTAAAGATAGAGTTTGTTCGCTTTGATTTCAAAATAAGAAAGGATGTTTTTATCAACAATTTGTGCGTCTTTATCTCCAAAAATTGTTGCCATCCCTTTTTCAGGATCATATTTCAGGATAGAATTATCCGCAATGACCAGAATAGTATCATTTTCCCTTCTGAACCGTTTTCCGTTTTCCAACGGAGCTTCAAAGAGCTTTTCAAATTTCAGCGTATAAATCCTGATGTGCTTTCTGGTTAAAATGTACACTTTAGTTTCATAAACCAGCAAATCCATCAGATCATCAAAACTGGCATCAAAAGGATAAGAATTGATGGTGGTGTCATTTCTGAAATTATACTGTATAAGACGCTTTGTACTGTCATCCAGAAGCCATAGCTGCTGAAGGTCTTCCGCATATGCCATTTTGATAAACCCGAATTTCTGTTTGAAATCAATCCTCTGAATCTCGTTCATATTCTGATCTACGAATTTCATTTCCTGGGCATTTTCAGAAAACAACGGTACGCTGAGGGGGTTCTGTACAGACTGAACTTTATAGGGAACCGTAAGCATCATTTTGCCGAGCTGCTTTCCTAATGAATCATATTTTGTAAAACTGAAATCTTTGTTTTTATAGATATACAGATTTCCGTAATCGTCTGCCAGCATATCTCTGGCTTCCTTCAACTTCAATGTGTCTAAAGGAAGAGATTTCTGCGCATTCACTACACAGAAAAAGAAGACGAATATGATATGAAACAGTTTCAAAATTTATTTTGGTAAAGATAACTTTCTTACTCGGAACGTTAGCAATTTACATTCTTTTATTTGAATATTAAACAATGAATATGGTATGGGAATTTATAAATTTCCGGACAGTTCTACTCTGTCATCAGAACGTTCCCAATTATCCATCAAAAATATTATTTTTTATTCTGTAATGAAAATAGCGCTCCATAGGAACGCTATACTTTATAGATAGATCTTCAATTCAATTATTTGATCTGAACTTCATAGATTTTTGACCAGTTTTTACCTGTAACAAGCATATTATCCCCTTTGAAAGCAATACCGTTCAAGACATCATCACTTCCTTTGGTGTTTTTGCTGGCAATATCAGTAAAATCAAATGTTCCTACGACTTCTCCCGTTGAAGGATTGATTTTTAACACCACCGGCTTCTGCCATACATTCGCGTAGATAAATCCGTTGTGGTATTCCAGTTCGTTCAGCTGATCATAAATCTGAGAGCTTCCGGCTACTGCAACATACTTAATCAGTTTTGAAGGATCAGCAGGATCAAGGAAATACAAAAGCTTGCTTCCATCTGATGCAATCAGGTTTTTCCCGTCATAAGTAAGTCCCCATCCTTCACCTAAAACATTTGGATAAGCAAATTCTGAAAGCAGTTTTAAAGAGCTTTTGTCATAAACATACCCTTTTTTGCTCTGCCACGTAAGCTGATACACTTTATCTCCCACAATGGTACTCCCTTCAGAGAAATCTTCTTGGGCTTGTTTTGTAGAGGCGAGAGGCGTTGTAGTTCCCAAAGTATATTTCAGGATTTGAGAAGAGCCATTCTGCCCGTCACTTTCATAGATGGTATTTCCTTCAATCTGGAATCCCTGTACAAAGTTTTTCGGATCATGCGGATATTCTGCAATAATCTGATACGCTATATTTTTTTCAGGATTTTTTGCGAATACGTTAATAGTTGCATCCTGATTAAGAACTTTTCCGCCTTTTGTTTTGATATTAAAAGTAACGGCATTATCACCTAAAGTGAAAAATTTGGGATCAACAGTTAAGCTGGATGTTTCCTTATCTCCAAAACTAATGCTGATACTTTCTGCATTTTCCGTTACCTCTTTCGGAAGTTCAAGTTTATCACCGAAGTGATATCCTTTATCTGCCATTGTATTGTTATATTCGTTCAGCGTGTTGAGAATTTTCTCATCTTTATTACAAGATGCCAGCATCAAAACGACCGCTAAACCAAGTATGATGTTCTTTTTCATTGAATTTCTAAATATTTCCCCAAAAATAGCAAATTTTATTCCGTATTGCCAATAGTATCGACAGACTGTCCAAATTGTAACAAATAACCATTGTTGTCATAGATCGCAAACTCTCTCATTTCCCAGTCAAAAGTCTCGATTTCATAGCAGACTTTCGCTTTTGTTTTAAGATCTTCCCAGAGTTCATCCACATTGTCTACATTGAAATAAAATGAGCCTGTAAAGCCTATTCCGCTCTTTTTTTCGTATTCATTCTGAGAAAGCATGATCTGCACTTCATCTTTACAAAGCGAAGCCCATTGCCAGTCATCATTTCTTCCCATCAGAGTAAACCCTAAAATCCGGGTATAAAATTCGATGGTCTCATCTATATTTTCTGTCCAAAGTATAGGACGGAGCGCTGTAAATGTCATATTTTCCTGAATTCAAAAGTATTTTTACTGATTTTCATATTAATGGAAAGCCACGATTCATTATCAATACTGACTTCACTCATAACGTCCGGATCTATTTCAAAACCTACTTTTTTGTAGCATTCAATAGCACCGGTATTCCAGTCGTAAACATTGAGTTCTGCTGTTTTTCGATCAAAATGACCAAAGCCGTATTGCAGTAATTCCTGTACCACTTTCTTTCCATAGCCTTTTCCTCTGTTGTTTTCGTCCCAGATCAGAATTCTTCCCAGCAGAAAGGTTTTTTCTTTTAAAAATAACTGTGCATGGCCAATCACTCTGTCCCCGGTTTCTTCAGAAATCTTAAACATCTGTCTGTTTTCGTTTTCCACATCACCCATCAGCTGTTCTTTTGTCAGGGGAAAATGGTAGGCGGGGCCGGCAAACTGAAGCAGCTCTCTTTTGTCTTTAATTTTAGAAATCAGTTCAGGAATATCTTCTGTTTCGAATGTTTTCAGCTTAATCATTTTCTTTATTTTTCCAGGTATTCTTTCATGCTCTGTCCAATAATTGCATGCCAGCCTTCAGTAAAGCTCTTTCTGGAAAAGACTTCCCCCAGCCCATCAAAGCCTTCGATATTTTCATGGATTAATGTGACCAGAGTTCCTTCATTTTCCTTCAGAAGATCCCATGTTACCGTAGTTACAGCGTCAGAAAGTTCCGGATATGCCCAGGTATGCTTTAATTTCTTATTAGGAATAATTTCTTCAATACGGCAATGATGAAGGTATTTCCCTCCATCGCAGGATTCGTAAAAATCAAATTCTTTCCCTGTTTCCAAAACAAAATCCGGAATTGTAAAATACCAGGATTTCATTTCGTTTTTATCGGTCAGCGCATTCCATACTTTTTCAATTGGAGCGTTTATTTTGTACTGAACAGTGATGGGTGTATTCATTGGATCAGATTTAATGTTACAGTTTTAGCTGTGAGAAAATCCTGTGATTTTGGCTTCATCGAAATCCAGCTGCATTTCTATACTTCTCATCACATGATCATCAAATATTTTTTCTTTTTTCATCCGGTGCAGTTCGTTTCTCTGGGCCTGGATAATCTGGCGGAGCACATCTTTATTTTCATTGACAGCATTCACATAATCTCCCGTAGAAGCCATACATTGGGCTTTATCTGCCATCAGCATCATTTCGGTTTCCAATTTATGTTTCTGATGACGTACCAGTGTATTTTTCACGGCCAGTTCAGAAAAATCATTGTCAAGTTTGTGCAGTGCCGTTTCTTTAAGTTTACGCATCAGGATCACTTCCTGTTTTTCTTCCGGCAGCTCGCTTCCTGCATCGTCTATTTTTAACCATTTTAAGATAGGCGTAAGAAGAAGTCCCTGCCCAACCAAGGTGATTAATATGATGACGAAAGTTACGAATAAAATGATATTCCTGTGCGGAAAAGCTTCTCCATTTGGCAGAAAAGCAGGAATGGAAAGAGCTGCAGCCAATGACACCACTCCTCTCATTGCAGCAAAGCTGATAATGAAAGGTTCCCGCCAATCCGGTTTTGGAATTTTTAATCTTAATTCTTTAGAGCAGAGTCTCGGGAAATACATCACCGCATAGCTGTACAGTATTCTGGTCAGAATAATAACACCTCCAATCACCACGCTGTAAAAGATTCCTTCTGAAATGGTATAGTCTTTCATGGCCGCAACCACTACAGGAAGTTCAAGTCCTATCAGAATAAAAATAATGGTATTCATCAGGAATATCAGGACACTCCATACATTTCCGGACTGTATCCTTGAAGTATGACTTAAATAACAGTGCGAATTGTAAGACATCAGAAGTCCTCCCGCCACTACCGCCAGTACTCCCGAAAAATGGAAATGTTCCGCTCCAACATACATAATGTAAGGAACGATAAGCGTAATCACGGTATCAATATTGGAATTGGAAGGAATAATCTTCAGCAAAGCTCCAAATAACATTCCTACCGCAACACCTACTGCCACTCCACCTACTGCCATCATAAAGAAATCCTGAATAGCATCTCTCCAGATAAACTGCCCTGAAATAACAGCTGCCAGAGCAAATTTAAATACAATTAAACTGGAAGCATCATTGATCAGACTTTCGCCTTCAAGGATACTGGTAATTTTTTTCGGAATTTTCATATGCTTCAGCACGGATGTAGCCGCTACGGCATCGGGTGGAGAATTTACCCCTCCCAAAAGGAAGCCCATTGCAACGGTGAGCCCCGGAATAATGGAAGATGAGAGATAAGCCACCACTACGGAAGTTAAGAACACCAGCCCGAAAGCCATAGAAAAGATCTGCTTTCTCCATTTGTGAAAATCCTGCCACGAGGTAAACCATGCCGCTTCAAACAGAATCGGGGGAAGGAAAATAAGGAATACGAGATCGGGCTCTATTTCAATATGAGGCATTCCGGGAATTAAACTGATCAGAAGACCGGCAATCACCAGGAAAATAGGATAAGCTACTTTCAGCTTTTGCCCTATCATCACCAATATCATTACAGACAATAGAACTGCAATGGATATGATAACATAACTGTGAATCATTTTGAGTTGTTGTTTTAGTTGTTGTTTGGGTTTGGTTAACTGAACCTTTTTTGTTGGTTATTGTGAAGGTGCAAGGTTGTTTAAGGTAGATGTTTTTAAGGCGTAAGAAAATTGGAGATTTTCAGCTTTTTTGCTTTTTATCCTTTTCTTTTTCTTTTTTAAACCTTATAGGTTTTGAAAACCTATAAGGTTTGGTGGGTCTTTTTTGTTATTAAAGTACAATATTGTTCTTTGGAGCAATGGCTGGCGGAAGATCAGCTTCATCCAGCATATCTCTCATATCAATCTCTATGGTACGGCTGATCTGGGTGATCGGTACATCATTCGGGCTGCCTTCAAAAGGGTTTACGGAGGCCTCTCCTACACTGTCCAGCGTATGGAAGCACCAGGTTACCATCAATGAAAACGGAATATTAAACCATATTGTCCAGCCTTCCAAAACCGTTCCCTCACCAAGTTTATCCAGTTCTTTTAATAATCCAAAAGGAACAAAAAGGATGAAGAGCAGCAAAAGATAAGTGGTAATTGATGAAAAATTTCGGGGATACGGAAAGTTTTTGATTCTTTCGGCTTTTCCCTGATCATCGGTAAATTTTACCAGCTGCTGATTAATCTGTGTCCACTGAAAATCATTGATCTCTCCTTTGGCATAAGCTTCGGAAAGTTCTTTGCTCTGACTGGCCATCAATTGGGTAGCTCTGTTCTTTTTGCTTAAAATATACTGAAGTTCCGTTTCCGAAAGGTATTTTTTAAGCTCGTCTTCTATTTTGGTCTGCCTTTCCGGAATATCATATTTTTTTGCATATTCGTCATACTGCGCCGTTCCCATATTTTCCCATGCTCTGGGTTCTCTCAACTGAAAACGAAGGGCCGTAAGCCAGGCATAATGACGAAGAAACATCTCCTTTACTTTTCCGGGATCTTTACCAGAAAGTGCATCTCTCAGGATATACCCGAAACTACGGCTGTCATTGATAATAGCGCCATAAATCTGTCTGGCTTCCCAAAGTCTGCTGTAGCTCGCATTATTTTTGAAACCTACAATAAAGGCCACTGCTGTTCCCAGAATAGCAATGGGCTGCCAGGGAACGGAAACGAATTTCCACCCTAAAAAGTACAATACTGTGGGTATTGCAGACAGTATCGTTAAAACATAGATACTGCGTCTTGTCCAGGTAGCGAACTCAATCGCTCCAAATCTTTTCCCTGAATGCATATGTGTTTATTTATTTTTATCTGTTGATTCTGTTTTCTAAACTAACAGTTTTTTTCTTCATCAAAGCATCCGGCAGGAACTGTCAATATTAATTTTTATTAAAAGGAATATTATTATAAAAACCGATCTGAATCTGTCCGCGGTTTTTATTCTCCTGGATCTGGTTCATGTAGCCGGCTTCTATCCTCATATTTTTGTTAATTACGTATCCCAAAGCTCCATACACCCTGTTTCTGTCGAAAACGGGATTATCAAAATGCAGAAAAATCTCATTATACACGGAAGCATATAATGATTTCGGAAGCATTTCTTTCTGGGTAATCGGAATATTCAGCCCGATCATATAACGGAATCTCATTCTGAAATCATCCTGCAGGAAACGTTCTTCCAAACGGTATCTGTGCTGCAGATTGAAACGTCCGAATTTCTGTTTGGTAATGAACTGCTGGAAGATTCTGTGTTCTATATTTTCCTTCTTCTCTCCGTTTACATAAGGCTGACTCAGGATAAAACCATAGCCCAGCAAAACATTATTGTTGTTTTCACTCAGATCATATCCAATTCCGGTACGGATGAGTAACTGTTCCAGGTCTCCTACCGCATCAAAGTTTCTGTACTGAATCTCGTTGTGCCAGTTCAGCTTTTTGCTGATCTTATTATTTCCGAAATACATATACCATGCTCCTAAATCGTTTTTCTGCGCCCATGCAGCCAGCGATCCCAAACTTAATACTATACATGCCAACCTGGTAAAGACCTTTCTCATATTATTCAATTACTATTATCTATCGTGCAAAACAAAATTAATAATTTAAATCAATAATAGCAAACAATACGTGTATTGGGTTTCGGGGTACGGGTTTCGTGATTCGTGATTCGGGCTTTCGGGTTTTGGGGAATAATTAACAGACTGTTGTTTGTTAGCCGGGAATCTGTTCTACCAGAATTTCGTTTCCTTGTTCATCCAGGTAAGTACAGGTCATTGCATTAAGATCCATTTTCCAACCTATTACTCCATTTTCTGCGCAGTCGTTGCAGAATGTAGGATAATCTGTTCCGCCTTGCTGATGAAGCTTCAGTCTTTCTTTAAAATATTCCAGATTTAGGTTCCGGGAAATGTTAAGTGGCTCATACTTCTTTCCGGTCTGCGCCGTTTCGTTTTCCGTATCAAAATACTGGGTATTTCCATCTGCAACAGCCACGGTATACTTTGAAACACCAAGATCTTTTATGGCTTTAATATATTGAGGAAAGTCTGCTCCGCTTTTTACTTTCTGATGTTCTGCTTTGATCTGTTCGATTGTAAATTTCATATCTGTTTTGTTTTTTTGCTTTAGGCAGTAAGCGTTAAGCAGTAGGCTTTATCACCCGTCCTAATTTCTAATCCCTGCTTCCTCTCATCTGCTGCCTATCCTCAAATTTAAAAATTTTTGAAATGCAAATGTATTATAAAATAAAAACCGACAGAAAAATCTGCCGGTTAGTTTTAACTATATTTCGTATTTAAAATATAAATTTACGGATGCTGCTGCATTTTAGCAGGATCGTCATAGTTTACCATCCAGTTGATCTCAAATTTATCGGTAAACATTCCGAAATAAGCGCCCCAGAAAGTATCTGCCATCGGCATGGTAACCTGTCCGCCTGCTGAAAGCCCGCTGAACAGCTTGTCCGCTTCTTCTTTAGATTCTGCGTTTACGGAAATGGAGAAATTATTTCCTGCTTTGAAATGAGATGCCCATTCTCCTCCTGTATCGCTTCCCATCAGGATGGTTTCCTTTGAAATAGGAAGGGAAACGTGCATGATTTTGTCTTTGTCTCCCTCAGGAGTTTCCTTGCCTTCCATTGGAGGCATTTCCCCGAAAGTTCCGATGTAAGGATATTCTCCTCCGAAAACTGACTTATAGAAATCGAATGCTTCTTTGCAGTTTCCATTAAATGTTAAATAAACGTTTACTGATGCCATGATTGTTTTTTTTATTTGTTAAGTTTTAATGAGTTTCTGTTTAAGGTTTCTCAGATAATTCTTTTAATCTGGAAAGCCCCTTCTGGTAATCTTTTCCTATAGCACCTTCCATATTCGTAAACATTTTCATTACCGTAAAGGGATAAGGTATTTTTGATATGAATCCCCATGTCACTTTACTTCCGCTACCTTCCGGAATAATTTTCACGTAGGTATGAGCCTCACTTTTATAAGGTGTCAAAAACTGAATATCCGTATCTATTCTTTTCCCGGCTGCATCTATCTTTTTTATTTCCTGACATCCTTTTCCGGCAGCCTCTTTCTGACTGTCCCAACATACTTTTTCTCCAATCTGTCCTGTGGTTCCGCTCCAATCTTTCTTCATTCCCGGATCCAGATCATTCCATGGGCTCCACTGATCCATTGCCTTTAATGTATTGGTTTGATGCCATACTGTTTCGGTAGGAGCATTGATGCTGATTGATTTTTCATAAACACAGTCTCCTGAAATAAAAGCTGCTACCACCATCCATAAGATAAGAACGGAAGCCAGAACGAGGATGATTCCTTTTAATACTTTCATAGATTCCGTTATCTGTGCTGATCAATTAAAATCATATTACCATCTGGATCTTTCAGAAAAATATGTTCCGGGCCTTCTGTAGTTTCATCAGCAGATTTATCAAGCTGTACTCCATTTTCCAGCAGATGTTTCTGGATGCTTCGCACATCGTCAAAAGATTCAAGATTCTGTGCATTTTCATCCCATCCCGGGTTGAATGTCAGCATATTTCCGTCAAACATTGCCTGAAACAACCCTACCAGAGTACTTCCATTTTTCATGATCAGATAATTCTGTTCCATTTTACCGGCCATAACGGCAAAGCCCAGTTTCTCGTAAAAATCTTTAGACTTTTCAAGGTCTTTTACACTTAAGCTGATTGAAAATGCTCCTAATCTCATATATACATTTTAATTTTTTATGGTTATACGGAATCGCCTAGATCAGAGGTATTGGGTTTACCTTGATCCCAGAAATTCTATATTTTTCTTGTTTTTAAAGCGAATTGACTTCCTACCCATACCAATCCCCAAACCAGGACTCCAAGAACCCAGAACCAAAGAGGAGTTGGCAGTGTAAACATCATATAAAGAGTTATAAAAAGGAAAATAACTCCACAGACAGCTGCAGAGGTGTGCTTTCCGTTATTGGCAATTTTTGAAGCGGTAAATCCTGAAACGAAAGCCGCCAAAGCATATCCTATGATTACAAAGAACAAGGCCATGAAAGGGGCACTTGCCACATATTCTTTCATCGCTTCCATATCTCCGCTTCCGGCCGCTGCAGGCGGCGGATAAAGCTGATGTCCTATTTTTTCAATGATGGTGATGCAGATCATCCCTGCTATCAATCCGGCCGGGACCGCCAATATTCGTCTTAACATGGTTATTGATTTTTTAAACGGGTTTTAAAATCCAGTGATCCGTCGTAACTTTTCCAATCTCCAATCAGTTCTATATACTGTCCTTCTATCTTTTCAGTTTTCTTGTTCCACCTGAAGGTATACACAAATCTACCTTTAAAAATACCTGAATGTTTTCCTTTCGCTTCTTCTGCCAGTTCATATTCTCCAAATACCACTCCTTTTCTTTTGGCATCCCTGTATTTTGTAATCGTTACTTTCCCTTCAAACTTTGCATAGTTTTCATCTACGAGAGAATACCCGGAAATAAAATATTCCTGGTCGTTTTTCTTGTTCTGTTCGGAAATATTGACTTTCAGTTTCAGTTCCTGACCACGGTCGCCAATAGTTCCAATGTAGGGTTTACTGTTATTCAGCCATACATTTGAAATATCCGGCATTTGTGCCCATGCAAAATTGCAGGCAAGAATGAGGATCCATAAAAATTTTTTCATTGTGTAAAGGTTTAAACTCCAAACTGGGAAAGGTGATGGTTCAAATGCTTCGCAAACATATTATTCCATTCCTGATAGTTTAATTTTCCGAAAGAAAATGATTCTTTACCGTCAAATGCTTCAGGTCCCAACTGCTGTGTTTTCTGAATGAAACCAATCAGTCTTTTTTTCTCATCATCAAAATTTTTCCTTCCTGTAATTAAAAACTGTGGAGCTGTAGGAGAATCTCTTGGATATGCTTTTTCTCCAATCACTTTTGGCTTTACAAAAGTTTTCAGAATAAACTTGGCAATAGATCCCGGTTTTTTATGTTTTTCAGGTTCATATACCATTTCATAAGACACATTACAGTGTGCAAGCATCTGATCCACTGTCATTTTACCCCACAAACCATGGGTATCTTCCACCAAATTATTTATTCTGTTAATATAGTTTTGAGCGTCTTTTGCGTCAAATACATTTTCCATATTCTTTCTAATTATCTGAAAGCAAATATATCAGTTTTTTCTTTTGATTTTACAGCCGGATGAAAAAAATGGTGACGTGTTTGAGGGGTGAGGTTCGGGATGCGAGGTACGAGGTTTGGATTATTGGTTGTCAGTTACTGGTTGTTAGTTGTAAAACGCAAATAAGGTTTTATTTTTCAGATAAGAGAGATGAACTGGTGACTTCGAGGCCCTCAGCCACCAGATATTTGTCATTCATTCAATGTTTCTGCATTTACCTCAAACTCTCCAGCTCTCAAAACTCGAAACTCGGAACCCGCATCACGAAATCCACAACTACTCTACCACTTCCTCTACCTCTTCTGGAACAACATTTCTAAAAACAAACCAAAGTTTGATCTTTAGCGCAATCCAGCCCAGAATACCGTAAACAACCAGTAAAATGCTTAAATGTTTCAAATAAGGAAAAGTGAGTTCTACAGAGCCTTTCTGTATCAATAAGATTTTAAAGGCCTGAAGAAAAGGAGTCAGAGGAATAATATTCGCAATAAACTGAACAAATGCAGGCATGGCACTCAAAGGCCATGTGAATCCGCTGATGATGAATGCCGGCGATGCAATCACCATTAAAATCTGTGTCGCTTTCAAGGCGTCCGGAATAAGGATACTGATCAATACTCCTAAGAAGGATACAGAACCAACAAACACTGCGGTAAGAACAATAAAATTGAGTATTCCTTCCGGCATCGGAACCCGGAAAATCATATGCATAAAGTAGTAAACTCCAACAATAAGGATAGAAAAGAACCAGATTGGAATCACTTTAATAAGCATCGTCGGGAATGCCCATCTTTTCATTTTCAGATATTCTTTTACAAAAGAGCCTCTTTCGAATTCAGCGGCAAAACTTACTGCCATGGCCAAAAGAATCACCTGCTGCAAAACAACTGCTAACATAGCAGGCCACATAAAGATCAGGTAGTTTCCGGTGGTATTGAAAAGGGTGATGTAATTGGCTTTGAAAGGTTCGTACTGCGTAGCTGCTTTTGTTGCGGGCATTCCTGCTTTCTGTAAAGCTTTTATGGACGCTCCGGCAGAGAAAGTTCCTATGGTAAGCTGAAGAGCTTTAGAGGCAAAATTGGCGGTCAGAACGTTTCCGGTATTAATGTATACATTCAGTTCAGGGTATTTTTTCTGGAGCATATTGGCTTCAAACCTTGACGGAATAATCACTACAGCAGCAGCTTCGTGTCTGATGACCTCATCTTTTATACTCAAAGGTTCCTGGGCATATTTAATAATACTGATGCTTTTATTATCATCCAGCATATCCGTCAACTGACTTGACAAAGGAGTATTGTCCCTGTCTATAACCAGTACAGGTGTATTTTCTACTTTTCCGCTTTTATAAACAAAACCCAGAAGTGTGGCATAAAATACCGGGGCCAGAAAAAAAACGGTCCTCAGCGTAGAATTGCCGATAAAAAGCCTGAACTCACGTTTCAAAAGCCGGAAAAATTCTTTCATAATTATTTCAGGATTACGTTAGCATTTACCAATATCGTTTTTGCCTTATTCATGTCTACGGGCTTCACTTTGATCTCGTAAACAGCATCCTGCAGCTGGTAATCGGGATAAGCAGTCGTAATATCTGCATATCTGGTCAGCTGTTTGATATAGACAACCGTTCCCAGCAGGTTTTCTTTGTTGTAAACCACCTGCATGTTTACTTCCTGCCCTTTCTTATATTTTGAGATGGCACTTTCGGGAACTGTAAACCTGAAATAAGTGCTTTCAGGAATATATCCGTTGAATAAAGCAAAACCTGCGGTAGCAAGTTCCCCCGTATTCAAGCTGATGGTTTCTATTTCCATGTCATTGGTCGCCATAATGTATCTTTCGGAATATGCTACATTCGCTTCCTGAAGAGCTCCTTTGGCCTGTGAAGCCTGTCCGGCCGCCATTTCCACTTTTTCGAAGCGGGTTCCTCTCTGTACGTCGTCCAGTTCTGCTACAACGGCATCATATTGAGCTTTTGCGCCCTGAAGTTTAGCATAAACTTCATCATACGCCTGAGGAGACATAAGGCTGTCGCGGAACATATTATTGGCTCTTTTAAAAGATTTCTGGGCAAATTCATACTGTTCTTTCAATCCTTTGTATTTAGCCTGAAGCTGTCTCAGCTGGTCTGCGGTAGCTCCGTTTTTAGCCATCTGTTCCTGGGCTGTTGCGGCACTTACCGCTCCCTGGGCCTGAGCAATTTTTGCTGAAACTTCCGGTACATCAAGCAGAGCCAGCGTATCCCCTTTCTTTACAGTCTGACCTTCGGAAACGTATATTTTAAGGATTCTTCCGGTTACTTTAGGAGCAAAAGAGATTACTTCTTTTTTTGTTTTTCCTTCGGAATCATTCAGGTTTTCTTTTTTTTCAGCACAGCTCCCTAATAAAAAAAGAGCTGCAAAGGCTATGAATATATTTTTATGCATCGTTTTAATGGTAAGGGATTAATACAGTTTGGTAATATCGAGTTCCTGAGTAGATCTCATGAGTTCTATTCCTGCTCTTCTCTGGTTGAAAAGGGCATTCTGATATTCAAGCTCAACCACTTCAAGGTCGTTTTCGGCATCAATGAGCTGTGAGGATTTACTCATTCCGTATCTGAATTCTTTTTCAGCTTGAATCAAGGCATTTTGAGCCAACTCCTTTTCTTTGGCTTTTAAAGTGATCTGTGCAGTCGCTATATCATAATTCGTCTGATTATTAGCCAGATTCAGAGTAAGTTTTTTTAAGGCATCTTCTTTTTTATTCTGAAGAACTTCTTTTCCAACTTTAGCCGTTTCTTCGGCATGCTTTCCTTCTTTTCCGTCAAATATTTCCCATTTGAAGCCAACTCCGGCCGTTAATAAAGGAAGAACATTAATATTGGTTGGTCTCCAATCCAGTTTTGCTCCTTCATAGCCTAAAGCCGGAACCGCGGGAATTACATTCTCAGAAGTTTTGATACGGCTGCCGTAAAGCCCAATATAATAGGCAGAAGCCATGAGCTGTACTTTAGGAATCATCCAGGTTCTTTCTGCTTTTATCTTGTAATCCGCAGCCGTTATTCCATGCTCGAGCGCGCGAACCTCAGCTCTTTCTTCTATTCCTTTTTCCGAAGAAAGAAGTTCCAGAGGTGAAAGCACAGGATCAATCATCCTGAGACGTTCTTTATTAATCCCTGTAAGAATATAAAGCTGGGTGAGCAGAAGTTCTTTCTTACCTTCGTACTCTACCATTTTGGCATTCAGTGTGGCCTGTGCAAGTTCAATCTTTTTATGATCATATGGAGTAATCAGACCATAGCCTAATGCTTTATCTGCTGTTTTCCGGTTGATATCAAGTCTCTTTTTACTTTCATCGAGAACTTTTTTGGATTGGTGAATCAATGCCAGCTGATCATAGGCCTTAGAAATATTGGCTACCACATCATCTTTCGTTTTCTCAATGAGTATATCTTCGGAAATCTTTTTTTCTTCGATGGCTTTTTTAAGGTATTTCACCTTTCCACCTGAATAGAGAAGCATTTTGGCATCTGCTTTTGCAATTCCTGAGAATCCGGAAACGTTGACATTATTATTGAAACTTCCTTCGGGAATATTGATGAAGGGCGCCAGATTGATTTCCGGTGACGTAAGTCTTACCGTACCGTTCAGGTATCCGGCCTGGCCGCTGAGTTCCAGAGTGGGAAGAAAGATGTCTTTCAGTTTGTGTCCGTCAAGGTCTGTGAGTTTATTCTGGGTAATCTGCATTTTGAGCTCAGAATCCCAAACCATAGCACTGTCCAGAAGTTCTTTGAAATCCGGCGCAGACTGTGCCCGGCAAAAAGCGGGGAAAGCCAAAAAACTAAACGCAAAAATCAATAAATTGTTTTTCATGGTTTATGTTTATAACAAATATAATGCAAAAATTCATTAAATACCGAAAGATAATTCCTCAATATGGTGAATTTAAAATAAGTTTAAAATGTGTTTAGTTTTAATCTTCTATTTGTGATAGATATAGCAGATCTGTTTAAGTTTAATTTGAGAGATGTTTTAATTTAAAAAAAAGATTTTTTCCTTTACTGGCTGTGTTTTTTTATCGCAAGGATAGACAAGGCTATTTTAAAATGCCATTATTTTAAGGTAGACAAAGGCGTTTCACTTATAAAAGTAATACGAAGTAAAGGAGTTTGTTTCTTATTGAAATGATATGATTGATCATTTCTGATTACTTTTTTGAAACATTAAGATGAGTGAAGGAGGTAAGGAGAATTAAGAGAAAAATCAAATGATTTTTTTTAAGCTATATTCTTCTTAAATTTCTTAAAAACTTAATGTTTGAATTTCTTTAAGATCTCGCAGATTGTGCAGATGATGCAAATTCTTGTTGGAACACGCAAAGACGCTATTTTTTTACTTGCTTTATGGGCATAAGGCGCAAAGATTTTATCTCCGATAAAATTTTATACCGCTAATACATAACCTTAGTGAACTTCTGTTTTCAAAGTATTTAAGCTTAAAAATAAATGTCTAAAAGCTTTTGTGACTTTTGTGGTTAATATTTTTCATTAACCACGGATTTCACAGAGGAGCACAGATGTTTTTATTCAATCTTTAAGCTCGCGCGGATTTTGCAGATTATGCAGATTTTGATGCCGGACTTTTAAAGATTGAAGCTGCTCAGTCAAACTGGTCTACGGGAGAAAATATATTATTTCATTTGCTCAGAAAAGGATTGTTACCAATAAAAAACTCCCCACGAAATGTGAGGAGTTGTTATTAAAGAGCGTTCGGATTATCTCTGAACGGCTGACTTTATTTTAGCATCAGGACGCAAGATTCTGTAACGAACTTCAAGGTCTTTCGGTACATAGAATACCAAAGGAAGCTTGCTGTTGTATCTTACGATCTCCGGTTGAAGCGTTACAAATTTCTTGGTTTTCTTCTGATCCGGGCAAGCCATTAAAGTTCCTCCCGTTTCACCGTTCGATTCTACTTCATAATAGTTGTAGCCCCATCCCTGAAGATCCTGGGTTTTCACATTTCCCATTAAAAAATGTTTGTTACAGTCCAGCAATTTCTCTGCGCCTACAAAAAATTCCACTTTTAAATCGCTTTCATTTTTGGCAACAGGCAGCTGAATATACACCTGCTTAAATCCGTCTTTAGCTTTCGGGAACATTTCAATCTCCAGCTTCTCAAACTTTTCTGCTTTCTTTTGTGCGAAAGCATTTACACCTGCCAACATAATCAGTCCTGTCATTAAAGTTTTTGAAAATCTCATCTTATTTTTGTTTTAAAAATTTTACTACTTCCCTATAGCCAAAAATCATTCCAAAATCTGCACATTGGTCCCTTTTGTATGGGCATTCATCTGCGGTGCATAATAATTCTGCATGGTGGTAATCCCGTTGGAGAATTTTCCTGAAGCATTTGAGATCACATCATACTCAAAGACATATTTTCCTTTCGGCATATACTGGATGTAGAAATTGGTAGATGCATCTTTCGTAGCCTGATAGTACCCCAGATTGTTTTTCCACTGGTAACCGGACAATACATCTGTAGGTTCAAATCCTGCCGCACGCATGTCTTTAATGTGAATGAATTCCATCGCTCTGTCTGTATTCAGGATCATTCTTACGGTTACTTTATCTCCTACTTTTAAAGGGGTATCCGCTGAAATTTTCTGAAGTTCTTCCCCATTTACCGTTTTCACTTTTTTGTAAAGTTCTTTGGTGATGGAGATGTAGTTTTCGGAAGATTTTATTTTATCCAGATCTTCATAGTACTGCCAGAACAATCCGCCTTGAACAATTCCCGGTCCCGGTTTTGTAACCGTTACTGTTCCCAGGTTTTTATCTACCGCGTCTGTTTTCACAGTTGATTTTACATAACCTGTGGCCTGAGTCTGGGGAACTAATTCTTTTCCGCCCCAAACGATTGTTGCTTTATCGCTTTCTGCACCTGTCCAGGATTTTCCTGAATTTAAAATCGTAAAGATCACTTCTGAGGTTCCTCTTGAGCTTCCCCATGAGTTCACTTCTTTCTGAGTCACCAGCCAGATCTTCATATCTTCAATCATTTTCTGATCGTTAGGCTTCAGTTTGTTGAATGCTTCCAACGCACCTGCCTGATTAACCACTTTAGATCCGAACCATCCCCAGTCATTAAGATTCTGTTTCCAGTAAACGCCCTGAGTTTTTGTATCGGTAGACGTTTCTTTCAGATAGTTCATTAATTTATCCGAAACATCTTTTAAGCCATAATCATTCATCAGTAAAGCAGCTCTGTGAAGTCCGAAGAAGGTAAAATCTGTGATCTTCGCTGTTTTTGCTTTCTGTTTTACCATAGATTTCAAGGATGCTCCTTTTCCGCTCAGAGGATATTGTTTTTCCAAGTAGTTTCGGGTATCAAGATAATCCATAGCCCAGTTGCTCCAGACATTATTGGCTTTTACATCCCAGTATTTGCTTACTTCATTATCTACATACTGCACTAATTTCGCTACCAGTTCTGCCTGTGCTGTCCCTTGATATTCTTTTGCATTATCTTTCAGCCAGCTGTTGATTTTTCCTAAATTTTTAAGGATATACAATGATGTTCCGTAAGAGCTCGGATATCCGGGATACCATGAGAAGCCGCCATCCGGATTCTGCAGTTTTTTAAGATCGTCCCAATCCTGAGTGACGGAGTTTCTCATTGTATTGGCATCGAACAATAAAGCCAGTTTCTGCATCTGTTCGCCTTCACTTTTACTTTCCAGCACCCAGGGTGTTTCTTCCAGTAAAAGCTGTTTCAGTTCCTGATTTTTTTCAAGATTTGAATTCAGTAATCCTTTATTCTGATATTCTTCAAAAACGGTCTTCATTTTCGGATTGGCTTTAAAGATTTCAGAAGCCAGTACATCGGCAAACCATTTATTGAAGATTACATCCGCAGAATTGTTCTGGTCGTTTTTAAGGCTTGGCAGTGCAAACATAATTTCCCAGATCGGATTGGTCGTAAGTTCCAACGTATTGGAAACATTGGTAATGGTTGCAGAGTTTGCGTTTTTAAGGTTATCCAAAACAAATGTTTTTGTTTCGCCTTCTTTTACAAATACAGGAAGTGCATCTGTTACGAGCATTCTGTTCGGAAGTATCGCTATAGCCTGCTGTTCACCATCTGAATAGGTGCCTGCTTTTGCTACTACTTTTAAAATAATAGAAGATACATTATTCGGAACTTTAAGTTTCCATGTGAGTGCACTGTTTCCTTTTTCGTCTAAATTAAAATTCTGTGTTCCTGCATTGATGCCGAACTGAGAAGAAATATTTTCATTCGTGAAGGCATCCAGAATCTGAAGTTCCGCAGAACCGCTCAATTTTTTATCGGTAAGGTTGGATAGTTTCGACTGAAGGTTCAGTTCATCCCCTTCTCTCAGGAATCTTGGATAGTTAGGCGTTACAGAGAATTCTTTCTGCGTTACCACCTGTTTTTCCAACACCGCTGCTCTGGCATCTTTTGTATGGGCCAGGAACATCAGTTTCCATTTCGTTAATGCTTCCGGGGAAGTGAATTCAAAATTAACATTGCCTTCTGCATCTGTTTTCAGATCCGGATAGAAGAATGCAGTTTCATTTAAGTTTTGACGTACAGGAACTTTTTCCAGGTCTTCTGCTGAATTTTCTTTATCAGCAACACCATCGGCATCAGCCTGCTGATCTCCGGCAGCAAATGAGTTTGCTCTTTTTGCCCTATTTCCTACCACTATAGCCTCTTCAACACTTTCCATTTTTGCGCTGGCAACCGGTGCCGGAAGAGCTGTACTGTAAACCTCCAGACCAGGGGCGATTCTTCCTCCCTGATTGTACAGACCTCCATCAAACCAATTAAAATTAGGAATATCTACATATTTTCCATTGTAGTATTTTAATCTTTTCTGATAGTATTGCTGAAGCAGATACTGTCTCACATCGTAAGACGTCACGATGGAATATGGCGTATATAAATTCTGCCAGCTAAATGTATTGGCTGCGAACTGATCCAGTGACATATCGTACATATTGGCTAGTACTTCAGCATTTACTTTTTCTTTATCATTTCCTGATACTTTCACCGTCCATTTTTCTTTGGAATTCGGCTCCAGTTTATCTCTGAAAGTAACGGTTTCTATTTTTAAAGGCTGTTCGGTATTTTTTATTTTCAGTGTGGCAGACTGGGTCTGAACATCATTGAAGGCTGCAATCTGGAACTGAATATTTAAAGCTGATACCGCTTTATCTTTAGGGATATCTGCGGTATATTCCAGTACACCTTTTTTCATCTGATGACTTTCTGCAACTGTTTTTCCTGAACCATCCTGAATAAATACATTCACCAGCGCATCCGGAATTGCCGAATACACATATACTTTCGCCTTTTCGCCTCTTGAAAATTCGTTCTTCGGTTCAATAACCGTTAAGAAGGTTTTCTGAGCGGGTTTCAAAGAACCTTTATCCCAGATACTGAAATTCTGAGAAGATTTTATGGTGTCTTTTCCTTCGATATTAAACAATTCAAGCTGATAATCTCCTGCATCCAGCTTTCCTAAATCCAGTTCCGGAGCTGTCTGCTGAAGTTTTTCATTGATTACTTTTTCTGTTTTCCAGTTTTTGGCTTCGTCATTTTTATCAAACAAATCATGTGGGAATTTACTGATAAATTCGTCTTTTGAATATTTTGGAAGGTTCTGAACCTCTGTCGCAAAATTGTCTCTGAAAATTCTGTCCGGAGCATTCAGTTTTGACAGTTTAACGTGATATGATTTTTTAAGATCCTGTTCGTTATAATTCAATGTTTCCACTTTCAGTTTTACACTTTCGTCACTGAATGCATTTTTGATGTTTTCTGCTTTGATGTAGTGGGAAACTGAGGACACTTTCAATTGTGTATTCGCAGACTGTGTTTCTCCATTGATATCGGTTACGGAAGCATTAATCTCATAATTATCAATCTGAATTCCTTCCAGTTTTTCATCTTTTTTAAGATCAAGACGGATTACAAATTCTCCTTTTTCATTGGTTTTGGCCTCGCCGAGAATAGAGTTTTCATTACCGCTATCATTTGGATACCACCAGAAGTATCTCCATCTGATGTTGTGTTTTTTGATCTCATAATTAACCGTCGTATTGCTCAAAGCAACACCGGAGAACATCATGGCTTTTCCTTTCAGTTCAATGACCTGCCCGTATTTGTATTCGTCTTTTACAGAGTCAAAAGTAACTTCAAATTTCGGTCTCTTGTATTCCTCCACTCTGATGTCCTTGTATCCCTGGGACACATCATCAGTTCTTAAATAAAACACCCCGTTCAGCTGCCCTTTCGGAAGAATAAAGCTTCCGTGGTAGGAACCGAAATCATTGGTGGTGAAATTCTGCGAAGTGACTTCCTGACCGTTGGCATCCTGAAGGGTAATTTTCTGTTTTACACCGGAAGTAACGGATTCTATTTCCTTATCTATTTTTGTGTTGATGACCTTAAAATAAACAACTTGTCCCGGTCTGTAAATCGCTCTGTCTGTAAAGATCTGCGCTTTGGTCCGGGTTTGTTTATTCGGGTTGTAGTCTTCCACATTTCCGTTGTTTCCATATACCTGCATCATTTGGAAATCATTGGTTTTAGGCTGGCGGATCAGAAATGTTCTGTAATATTCATTGCTTGAGGTGGAAGGAAATTTAAAAACACCGTTGGCATCTGTTTTCCCTTCTATTTTATTTAATGTTTTATTGGCCACAAATTCATAAAAAGTAAGGGTTTCATTGGCCGCCGGTTTTCCGTTTTCGCTGTTCACCAGTTTCAGAGTATTGGAAAGCTGATTCCTGTCTGTTTTTGCCTGATAGATGATTCTGTTTCCGGAAACCAGGAAATAGAAATTCTGTCTGGAATCGCTGTCTTTTGCATCAGATCCTGCCACGGAATATTCAAGAACATAGACTCCCGAAGGAAGAGGTTTGATCTCTAAAGCCGTTTTATGCACCTGATAGTCTTTGGCATCCACCAGCTGAAAGGTTTCTTTTCTTACCAGACTTTTTTTAACTCTTCCAAAACTGTTGTTGTAAGAGTTCTGCATATATTGCATGAAGGTTGTAAAATCTTCTTTTACTTCATAAATATTCAGTGAAAATTCGGTTACATTTTTGTGATCTGCCACAAGTTGGATCGGCAGATTATTCTGGGTCTGCTGTTCATATTTAAGCGTAAGAAAAGGATTGATGATCTGGTTTTCTTTGCTTTTAATGTTGTCGATAAACGGAGATTTCGGATATTGTTTCTTAGCTTGTTCAGCTATAGCCAAAGCTTCTTTATCCTTCTTTTTGGCCATCAGCTCATTCATGATATCTTCCATGATGATGACTTTATAATCTCCTTCCGTATCAGATTTCAACAGATTCTGAAGCTGTTCAAGTTTATCTTTGCATGAGTTGTAGTTGCAGTTTTCCATCAGCTTTTCTTTCATGAAATAAAGCTTAGGATTTCCGTTGTTTTGAGCAATCAGTTCATCAAAGGTGATATTGATCTGCGTTCTGTTTTCCGTCAGTTCATTTTTTGTGAAAAGGCTGTTTTCGGAAAGGAAACCGATCTTTTTCATGGAATACCATTCAAGCAAGGTCGGGAAATAAGCGATGTCTTTGCTGTCTGTAAAAATATCTTTATACTTCGCAAGGGATGTTTTTTTCATGTCCTGTTTCTGCTGATCCAGTTCCTGATAGCTTTTCTTCAGATAGTTTTTAAAGTCCAGCTTACTCCAGGTTTCTATCTGGGACAGATCCTGTGAATTGATGTTGGTTCTTCCTTCTATCTCCCACGAATTCTGATTATAGTAATCCATAAAGAATCCGTTCAGAAGAACACGGTACACCAGTTTTTCTTCTCCTTTCAGTTTGGAATCTGCTCCCTGAAGTTTCTTAAAAAACTGAGACGCAGCATCATTTTTATCGTCATCTACCGTTTGATTGACAATACTGAATTCCGCTTTCAGGGAACGGATAAGCTGGATGGCATTATTTTCTTTCATTGCGTGATTTTGGATGTCTAAAATAATGGGAAGATTAGATTTATAAGCGCCTTTCGCACTGTTTTCAATCACCTTTTTCCATTGGTCGTCGTAATATTTCTGGGCATGCATTTTCGCAAAAAAGCTGAAACACAGAAGTATCATTATTAGTTTAACATTTCTCATTTGCTTATGTTGTTATTTTCTTATTTCTATTTTGTCTCCTTTCGTTCTGGCATTCATCTGAGGTGCATAGTAGTTCTGCAAAACCGCAAAACCACTTGAAAAACTTCCTGAGGCATTGCATACCATATCATATTCAAACACGTATTTTCCTTTCGGCATATAATAGATAAAGAAGTTGGTAGAGGCATCTTTCGTCACCTGATAATACCCAAGATTATTTTTGTACTGATACCCGGAAAGTACGTCTACAGGCTCTAAACCGGCGGCTCTCATGTCTTTGAGATGCACATACTGCATCGGCCGGTCTGTATTCAGAATCATTCTTACCGTTATTCTGTCTCCTACCGTAAGCGGACTGCTATCTGTAATTTTTAACAGCTGTTCCCCGTTTTCGGTCTTTATCTTTTTATAATATTCTCTGTTCATCGAAAGATAGGTTTCCGTAGATTTTACGTTCTCCAGATCTTCATAATACTGCCAGAATAATCCACCTTGTGCAATTCCCGGACCAGACTTTGTAACTGTAACTTCCGCCAGGCCTGGATTGATCTTGTCAGATTTAATGACCTGTTTCAGATAGCCTGTTGTTTTGGTTTGCGGCACCACTTCTTTTCCGCCCCATATCACGGTGGCTTTATCTGCCTCGGGAGTTGTCCATGATTTTCCGGAATTCATCATAATATAAATGATCTCTGCCGTAGTTCTGGAATTCCCCCATGAATTTACTTCTTTTTGGGTAGCCAGCCATACTTTAGATTCTTCTATAAAATCAATGTCGTTGGGGGTAATTTTATTTAATGCTTCTATAGCCCCTGCATGGTTTACAGCTTTACTTTCATACCATCCCCAATCGTCCAGATTCTTTTTCCAGTAAGCTCCCTGAGTTTCTGAGGATACGGATGTTTCCTTTAAATAATTGATCAGTTTTCCGGAAGTATTTTTCAGTCCGTAGCTGTCATAAATAAGGGCTGCCCTGTGAATTCCAAAGAAAGTAAGATCTGTTACTTTGAATTGATCTGCCCGGTCAATAATTATTGTCTTTAATCTTGCTCCTTTTCCGGTGATAGGATATTCTTTTTCCCAATAGCGTCTGGCATCTAAATAATCCAGTGCAAAATTACTCCAGGGATTGTCTTCCCCTTCCTTCCAATACCGTTCCAGCTGCCAGTCTACAAAGCTGATGAGTGAAGAGATCATGGCATTTTGACCTGTCTGGTATTCGGAAATTCCGCCTTTAAGCCATTCATTCATTTTTCCAAGATTTTTCAGAATATATAATGAGCAGGTATAGGAGCTCTGATATCCCGGAAGCCACGGAAAGCCTCCATCCTGGTTCTGATATTTCATAAGCTGATTCCAGTCTTTATTGATTGAGTTTTTCATGGAATTCACTTCGAAAAGCCTTGAAATGCTATTCATGGTTTCTGCTTCGGATTTGGATTGCAGTACCCATGGGGTTTCTTCCAGTAAAATCTGTTTCAGCTCCTGATTTTTTTCAAGATTGCTTTTCAGAAGATCGGCCGTTTTGTATTCATCAAAAACAGCTTTCATCCGGGGATTGGCTTTGAATATTTCAGTTCCTACCACATCTGCAAACCAGGTATTAAAAATTTCGTCGGAGCTTATATTTAAATTCTGATTCAGATCAGGAAGGGCAAAAATAATTTCCCAGATAGGATTGGTTTTCAGTTCTAAGGTATTGCTGAAGTTAAATGCTGTTTTAGAAGTATTCTGTTTCAGATTATTCAATGTAAATGTTTTGGACTGTCCTTCTTTTACAAACACCGGAACCGCATCGGTAAGCAACATTCTGTTTGAAAGTACAGCAACCGGAATCTGCTCCCCGTCGGAATAGTTTCCTGCTTTTGCCAGTATTTTGATAATAACGGAAGAGGCTTTACCGAAAGGCGTTTTTATGTTCCAGCTTACGGTAGAATTTCCGGTTTCTCCCACCGTAAAATTCTGTACAGATGTGACCCCGAACAGGGAAGAAATATCCTCACCGCTTTCTGCATCCAGAATCTGTAAAGATGTAGCCCCTTGCATCGCGGTATCGGTAAGATTTGAAATTTTGGTCTGGAAATTAAGTTCATCCCCTTCTCTCAAAAATCTTGGATAGTTTGGATTGACGGACAATTTTTTCTGTGAAACAATATCTTTTTCCAAAACAGCTGCCCTTGCCTCTTTTGTATGGGCCAGAAACATCAGCTTCCATTTGGTGAGCGCTTCCGGTGTTGTGAATTCAAAACTAACCCTGCCTTCTTTATCTGTTCTAAGGTGAGGATAAAAAAATGCAGTTTCATTAAGGTTTTGGCGGGCTTTCACTTCATCCAGACCGTCTTTATCCTCTTCAGACTTTTTATCTTCTTTTTTATTGGAAGCCATGCGGATCTCTTCATTTTCAAAACGCCCGCTTTTTGTTTTCAAAGTCTGGTTGATTTCCATAGCCATTGCCCGCCTAGGTGCTGGGCAGCCATTATACGTTTCCAGTCCGGGAACAGTAGGGCATGCATCATTCGCGTCATCTACCCCATCACCGTCCGTATCTGTCAGCATACAATATTTAGCCAACAGATTATAAAATACATTTTTATCAAACCAATTGAACTGAGGAATGTAAACCGTTTTTGTTTCTATATAATTGAACTTCTGATACCAGCTCAAAGTCTCGGAGAAGTTACCGATATTATAATCCTCAATCACACTGTACGGGATATAAAATTTACTGAATCTGTAGGTATTTGGAACAAATTTATCAAGCGATTTATCATACATGGCCGCCAATACTTCTGCCACTACTTTCTCTTTGTTTTTCCCTACCACCGTCACGCTCCATTTTTCTTTTGAATTGGGCTCTACTTTATCTCGGAAGGTAGAGAGTTCAACTTTTAAAGGTTCTTCATCATTTTTAATATAAATATTGGCAAATTCATTCTGAACATCGTTGTAATGAGTCACAGAAAACTGTACATTATATTTCACAATGTTTCTGTCCTGAGAAACCGGAAAAGTATAGGCCAGAACTCCGTTTGTGAATGTCTTATTTTCAAGTTTTTTACGTCCTTGTCCGTCTTGCCAGTATACATTCACTACAGCGTCCGGGATTGCGGAATAGGCATACAGAGTCACCTGCGATCCTCTTACCACTTCATCTTTGGGTGCTGTGATTTTCAGGAACGGATACTGATCCGGCCCTAGCCCTTTTTTGTCCCAGATGCTGAAATCCTGCTGTGCTTTTATGGTATCTTTTTCTTCGATATTGTAAACCAGCAATCTGTAATCTCCGGCTTCCAGGCGGCCTAAGTTCAATTCTTTGTCACCTTGCGAGCGCTCTGTAACGGTTTTTAAGATTTCCCAGTTTTTACGGTCTTCCGACTGATCATATCTGTCATGTGGAAATTTCACCAGATATTCTTCTCTGGACATCTGCGGAAGGTCCTGAATATTGTTTCTGAAATTATTTCTCAGAACGCGTTTGGGCTGCTTTAGCTGAACCAGCTTGACTTTATAGTTTTTTTGCAGAGGAATATCGTTGTAATTGAAAGATTTCACTTTTACTTTCAGCTCATCGTCTGCAGCAGCTTCTTTTATTTCATCCACCGCCAGATAATGGGAAACCGAAGCTACTTTTATATTGGTTTCGGCAAGCTGTGTTTCCCCATTGATATCGGTAGCCGAGGTTTTTACTTTGTAGTTATGAACCTGTATTCCTTCTGTATTTTCATCCTTCTGAAGATCAATTTTAATGGTAAACTCCCCTTTTTCATTGGTTTCCGCCTTTCCTAAGATTGAATTCTCATTGCTGTACTGTTCAACGGGGTACCACCAGAAATACCTTTGGCGTATGTTCTCTTTTTTAAGTTCAAAACTGACATTGGTATTGCTTAAAGGAATCCCTGAAAAGGTAAGCACCTTTCCTTTCAGTTCTATAATCTGTCCGTATTTATAGTCCTTTTTGATGGTATCAAAAGTGATTTCAAATTTTGGACGCTTATACTCTTCCACAGAAAAATATTTTGAATCAGTGATGGCAAAATCGTTATACATTCCGGAGACTTCCAGTCTGAATTTTCCGTTCAGTTTATCTTTCGGAAGGACAAAACTTCCACTGTATGATCCAAATGCATTGGTTTTAAATTTTTCAGTCGCGATTACCTGATTGTTGGCATCGAACAAAGCAACCTTCTGTTCATTATTAACGATGACATTATCTCTCTTTTTATTAAAATCAGGAATGGTGGATATTGCTTTAAAATAAACGGTCTGCCCGGGCCTGAATATCTCCCTGTCCAGAAAAAACTGCGTATGAGGATATGGATAAGCGTCGGAACGCTCATTGTAGGTTCCATCTACCAAATTGAAATCATTATTTGCAGAGTCGTAAATCAGATATTGGGGAACAGCGTGGTACCGGATCTTTTCAGACGGAAATCTTGAAAAATTATCGGTTTTAATCAGCAGCTGGGTTTCATTCATATTGGAATAATCTCCAAATCCATATTTCAGGAGCCTTGTATTGGTCATGGGTTTACCATTCTCCCTGGAAACGAGGATATGGTCTTTATTTTCATCATAAATAACCCTTGAAGAGGTCACAAAAAACAAGAACTTTGACACATCTTCTCCGTTAATATATTCACAGATATACATTCCTTTGGGAAGTGCCTTCATCTCCAGTGCCGTGGTATGACTCTTATAATCTTTCTTATCAATCAGAGGAAAAACTTCTGTTCTGTAAAGTGTTTTATCTAGTTTTTTGTAATTCACTTCATAATCAAGATCTCTCAGATACTGAAGCTGCTTTTGGAAATTATTGATACTGTAGATCTTGATGGTAAAACTGTCCGCATTTTTATGTCGGGCTACAATCTGTATTGGTTTTTCAGGTTCGTTGTGAACTTCGTAATAAAGCTGCACTTCAGAATTCTTCATCCTGCTTTCCAGATAGGTAATATTGCTCATAAATTGGGATGCCGGATATTCTTTTTTTACCTGATCAATGAGCGCTACTGCTTCCTGTGGTTTTGATCTGAACAGCTTCTCTGCCGTATCATTTAGAATTAAAATCTTATAATCTCCCTGTACCGGACTTTTAATCAGAGCAATCTGCTTATCAAGCAACTCATCATCCTTTTTTATAGAATTCCCGTAAACCAGCTGCTGATGCTGAAAATAGAGTTTAGGATTACCTGTATTAAAATCAATAAGATTCTGATATAGGGCTAGAACTGTAGTCTGATTGTCTTTCAGTTCATTTTTTGTGAACAGGTCACTGCTTTTTAGGAACTCCATATTTTTTCTGACCTTCCAGTCATAAAGGCTGGGGAAAAATTCAAAATCACTTTTTGTTTCGAAAGCATCTTTGTATTTCTCCAAAGGAATTTTTTTGAGTTTTCTATCTAATTCCGAAAGCTGTGCAAACTTGTTCAGGTAGTAATTCTTAAAATCAAGCTGAGTCCAGGATTCGATCTCAGCAATATCTCCTTTATCAATATTGGTCCGTTTCTGGATTTCCCATTTATTTTTTGCGAAATAATCTTCAAAAAATTCAATCTCCAGTACCTTAAATAAAAGCAGATCATCTTTTTTCAGCTGTTTTTCCGTATTGCTGATCTTTGAAAAGAAAACGGAAGCATAATCATTTTTGGGATCATCCTGAGTATCTTTATAAATGGCAAATTCAGCTTTTAAAGATTTTATAATTTCTACAGCATTTTTATCCTTAACTGCCCTTTTCTGAATTTCAAGAATGATGGGTAAACTGGATTTGAAATCCCCATTTCGGTATCCTTCTGCTACTTTCAGCCATTGCTCTTCATAGAAATTCTGAGCCGAGAAAAATATACTGAAAAAAGTAAAAAACAACAGAACATATTTGGAGATGTTTTTCATAGGTATTATTTTTGATCAATGAATTTCTTAAAAATACTGAAAAAAACTGTTATCGACAGTCAAATTTATGTCTCCGTTATGGGAACTTTTTTTGCTGTATTTTTCATGAAAGAGCAAAACACATTCCGTTTCCCTACCATTTTACTCATTTTCATCACTTATTTCAGCGGCTATCTTTACACTAAATATCAGTATACCAAACACTTCTTAAAGATACTGGCATTGAATGCGGCAGCGGGTATCATCTGTGCTTTTCTTATTATTCATAATCATAATGAAATAAGACTTCTGAAGTGGTTGGTCATCGTAATTCTGGGACTGCTTTACAACAGCTTCTTTCTGAATGTTTATATCCGTAAGATTCCTTTGCTTAAAGTATTTTATGTAGGACTTGTTTGGGCTCTCGTCAACTGCTGGCTTACCCTTCCTGAGTTTAATATTCCTATATTTCTGATCAGCTTTTTTTTCATAACAGCTCTGGTTCTTCCTTTTGACATCAGAGATATGAAAAGTGACACGGTAGAAACTTTTCCCAAACTGATAGGCATTCAGAATACCAAATATATTGCGTATGGGATGGTATTTGTCAGCATCATTCTGGCTTCCGCATATCTCAATCCTGTTTATGGTTTAGCTTTTTTTCTATCGGGAATTCTCACTTATATCCTGATCTATTTCTCTGAGAATAAACGAGATGACCTTTATTTTTCATTCGGGATAGAAACCTGTTCCGCACTTCCTTTTTTATTTTTACTAATAATGGAGTATTTTTGACGAATGATTATCAAAAAGCTTTCCCTATACAACTTCAAAAATCATTCGGAGAAAAAGTTTGAGTTCTCTCCGCAAATCAACTGTTTTGTGGGAAACAACGGTGCCGGAAAAACCAATATTCTGGATGCACTGCATTATCTGTCGGTCGGAAAAAGTTTTCTGGGGAATACCGATGTCAACAATATCAAAAGAGAGGAAGTTTTTTTTACTATTGATGCTGAAATTCTGAATGAAGACAGTGAAGATATTATTAAAATTTCCCAGCCCAAAGAAGCCAAAAAGATCATTAAAAAGAATGATAAAAGCTATGACAGACTTGCAGATCATATCGGATATCTTCCCAGTGTGATGATTTCACCCTATGATTCCAATTTAATTTCAGATTCAGGGGAAAGCCGCAGAAAATTTCTGGATTCTATGATCTCTCAGACGGATTCCGAATATCTTTTTGACCTGATCCAATACCAAAAAACAATACAGCAAAGAAATGCACTTTTAAAATATTTCGCTAAAAACAGAACCTGGGACAAAGATTCGCTGGATATTTATAATGAGCCCATCAGTAAATTTGGGACCCGCATTTTTGTGAAAAGAAGAAATTTTGTTGAAAAACTGGATCCTATTGTTCAGAATTTCTACGGAATTATTTCAGGTGGAAAGGAAACAGTTTCAGTTCAGTACCAGTCTGATTTAAGTGAAGGCTTTGACTCTACTCAGCCTGACAAAGCTTTTCAGACGCTATTAACGGAAAGCCTTGAAAGAGACCGGATGCTGACGTATACTTCAAAAGGTATTCATAAAGATGACCTGCTTTTTGAAATGGATCATGTGCTGATTAAGAAAACAGGTTCGCAGGGACAACAGAAATCTTTCCTGATTTCGTTAAAGCTCGCACAGATGAGCCTTGTGAAAGAACTGACAAAAAAGACCCCAATTCTTCTTCTGGATGATATTTTTGATAAGCTTGATGATACCCGTGTTTCGCAACTCATTGAGCTCGTGAATCAGGAGAATTTTGGGCAAATATTTATCACGGATACGCACAGAGAGCGTACGGAAAGTGTAGTGAAAAAGATCAATGAAGAGAGTATAATTTTTGACATATGATTCAAAGAGTTTTTATCATCCTATTTTCATTACTTTTTGTTTTTTCTTTCGCCCAGAACAAGCAAAAACACATGAAATCACCTATGAACGAGCGTGTTGAAATTAACAAAAATTTTAAACTTATTTCACTCAATAATAGAATTTCTAAATTTCCATTCAGCCAAGCAACTCAGGTTAAAATTATTTCTTATAATCTTAATTTTAGAGGATATCATATTCCCGATCCTCCCAAATTAGATACTGCAAGCTTAAAAAAATATTATGAAAATATTAAAAAGCCCATTGTATTATCTATTTTAATGGAAAACAATGATAATAAAGGAGTACAGCAATCAAAAGTATTGACTCTATCAGAAATTTCGGAAGTTTCCAATATTTTATATAATACATGTGGAAAGTATTATTTAAAGAATCGAATGGGAAACAAATGTTTTTTTCCAAGAAATGCAATTCTGTTTTATGATGAAAATAATGAAATTTTTGCTTATCTTGATATTTGCTTTGAATGTTCTGGAATAGAATTCTTTCCAGAGGATATCTCTGAATCAATTGATACATGCGAATTCATCTATCCAGAATTAGAAAATTTCTTTAAAAGCAAAGGCTTAATAACTGAATATACACAGGAGAAATAACATGAAAAGGAACAAAAAACGTGAATTTCAATCCTCAGAACTTGTACAATCTTTTGCAAGGATTCATGGTTTTGAGCATAAGCTGATTGCTTTTGAAATTAAAGATTTTCTTGAAGATTATCTGGATGAAAGTCTTTTCAGGGAAATCAGAAGTGTCAGCATTGAAAACCAGTGTATCCTTATTAAAATTGATTCCCCTTTATTAAAACACGATTTTCAAATGCGTAAAAGTTTTTATCTTAAAAAGTTTCAGGATAAGTTTGGAGAGGACAAATTCAATGATATCCGCATTTTATAAATATATTTTTCATAAAACTGGCTAATAGTATTGAATTTAATATTATATTTGAGAACAATATTAAATCACCTAAACATGAAAAAGTCTATCAAAAAATTAAACAGGGAAAATTTAAGCCAGATTATGGGAGCAGGAGTTAAAATTTGCTGTCAAACTTCTTGTGCTACAGGGGAATGTACCTACTATACCACACTTCCTGCTACATGTCCACTCATGGAACCTTGCATTTAATAAAACTAATTTTGCTGTTATTATTAACATTAATCACCTAAACATGAAAAATTCAATTAAAAAACTAAGCAGAGAAAATTTAAGTCAGATTATGGGCGCCGGAATTAGAATATGCTGTGAAGCTAATTGCGACACAGGGGAATGTTTATCCTATGTCACTCTTCCCAACAGATGCCCATCACCGAATATTTGCTAAGTAATTTATATTTCTATCTATAAAAATAAAAACGCTCCTTTCCGGGAGCGTTTTTAAATATATATTCATTTTATAATCAGCTGTTAATGATCTTCAGATTTATTGGAGATCGTACTGCTCATCAAATCATCTGCTTTTTTATCCAACCCGGAACGGAGAGGAAAGAAAAATTTAAACGGATTCTTTGCAAAATATCTGAAAATCTCTCTGTAGATTTCGCTCACCTGCCCAAAATTCATTTTCCTTGAACGGAATGCGAGGAACATAGACAAACTGAAGCTGACCAGGAAGTTGAAAAATCCTATCAGGAAAACGGTAATAAACGAGATCCAGAATGTATAGGAATCTACTGAGAAGTCTTTTCCATACAACCCTAAGGCAAAATTTCCGGCGGCAAAAGTGATGTGTCTGATATCAAGATCAAGCCCGAAGAACAACCCTATTGGAGCAGTAGCACCCAGAAATACCCCGAACCAGAAGTTGGAAACAATTCCCGGCCAGTTTTTAGCATAATATTTGGAAAGCCTTTTGGCGAATTTCTTCCCAAAAAAACTTCTGATTGAAAGATTTTTCGCAATTCTTTCCGGAATCTGGTAAAATACAGAGTTGTTTCCAATATTCCCTGAAATAATCCCTGAAATAAACAGATAGAACCCAGCAATACTCGCATGGAGTATGGCTTTTGATTTAAAGGGATCCAGATCTCTCAGGAGTTTGTCTGACCTTTCTACGGCTAAGTTCTGAGAAAAAAAGATGTCCAGACCATAGATAATGGCCAGTGCAATAGGAAAGGAAAGAAGAACATTTCCTACAAAGGCAATGAACTGGCTCCTGAAAAGCTTTGACACAAGATGGGCAAATTCAGTATTATTCCGTTTGCTGTTGCCTTCTTCTGAAAGCACTTTAGTCATAGTAGCTGCAGTCATTGCAGGCTGTTTGGTAGCCAGCGTAAAGCCCATCAGATAAATCATAACGAATCCCATCGCATAATTCATCGAATACAAAAAAGCATGCGAGAAATCACTTCCCGGAATGTATCCGTAAAGCATTTTCAAAACGCAGAGTGCTCCTACAATAATCCCACCACCACTGGCTTTATAGAACATCGTCATATATTCCTTACGGGTAGACGTAATATAATGGGTACCGGTTTCTGCGGTATGATTCGTAATAAGATGCGAGATCAGACGTGTACTGTCGTTGATGAGATCTGCAATATTATTTTTATGAGATTTATAATTTAAGATATTAAAAACCAATTGTTTAGATTTTATAATAACATCCCTTTCGTTATCAATGACTAGAAGCTGTACAATTTCATAGATCCTTTCGGTCTGCTGACGAATTTTAAGCAGAGACTGATTAATTTTCCCCGAAATACCGTATTTAGCTGAGTTTTTAAAGGCAATATTGACGAATTCCTGACAGTGTTCCGTATAGATTTTAATCTGCTTATAACGGCTGTCTTTGGAATGCAGCTGAAGTTCAGGATCTTTTTTAAGATCTTCGGTAAGGGCTTCCAATTCATTCTGAAGAGCCAGGAACGGGTTATCCAGGTTTCTGTACTGGGGAGCCATCCTTACCACTTCCACTTCCATCGCCATTCCGGTTACACGCCAGGAAAGGATGTTCATGGAGAAAATCAGTTCTTTTTTGACGTTGGGTTTGGTAATAAAATCTGAAGCTCCGAGAAGGGTTAAAAATTCTTCAATTTCATTCTCGGGAAGGTTATGAAGGTATCTCAGATCTTTTTTGGGTCTGAGACTTACATTATCAATCATGTACCACACTGTTTTTTCATTTTCTACAGGTGGTAAAATTTTATTCAGGATTCTTTTTTTCAGCTCCGGAAAGAAGGCATTTTCTGAGAGAATATTGGCCTCAGTCAGAGAGAGATTAAAAGGTCGTCCTTTGAAAATATTGTGGATGTAGTGCTTAAAATTTTCAGCAAAATTCGGATTATTTCTTAGAAAATTGAGAACATCCGTAAAATCTGCCCTTTTAATGCTCTCTAAAAACTCGGCAAAAGGCTCTAGAGAAAGGGTTTCATTCTTAAAAGAGAAATATTTTTTAAGAACCGATTCAAAATTTGTACTGGAATTAAACAATTTCATTAGGACAAAGATACTATTTCAAACTCACATTCCTCATCTGTCTCATGATCCAATTGTGTTTCTTTCTTAAATAAGGAGACGGATTCTTCGGATCATATTTCTTCGGATTGGGCAATACAGCTGCAATCCAGGCTGCATCTGAAGCGCTCAGATCTTTGGAAGATTTTCCAAAATAATATTGAGCTGCTGCCTCTACTCCGAATACGCCCTGCCCCATTTCAATGGAATTCAGATATCTTTCCAGAATAATATCTTTAGACCAGACTTTCTCAATGATAAAGGTATACACTGCTTCCAGTCCTTTTCTGAACCAGCTTCTGCCCTGCCACAGGAAAATATTTTTTGCCGTCTGCTGGGAAATGGTACTTCCTCCACGGATCTTTTTTCCTTTTTCGTTGTTCTTCATCGCTTTTTCAATGGCGGTATAATCAAAACCGTTGTGATCGAAGAATTTCTGGTCCTCAGAGGCTATAACGGCTTTTTTAACGTTATTTCCCATTTCATCATAGGAAATATAATCTCTGTGCAGCTTCCCGAATTCGAAAACTCCTCCTATCTGCGTAATGGTAATTGGCGGATTGAAAAACCTGCCCCATATGATGAATACCACATTCAGAACAAGAACAATGAATATAAACTGTTTAATTTTTTTCCACATAATTTTTCTAAAAAGGAACTGCAAAAATAAGGAATTCGTCCGAGTTATTGAAGCTCTTTCATATAGGTTAGCTTATATTCCGGAAGAAGTTCAGGGTGGAAGATCTTAATATAGTCTTTCAGGATGATATCGGCTCTTACTGCTCCGCTTTCGAAGAAGTCGTTGGCTTTATTTTTTTCTTTTCCTGCAATCGTGTATATTTTTCCTTTGTTGAATACGTCCAGTTTTCCGTAGAAAGAATTGGTCCCCAGCATTTCTTTTTTGGAAGTATGGCTTCCCGCATTCACCCAATACTGCACGCCCGGTGATTTGGCATATACCTCCTCAAAGCTCATGGTCAGAGACTTTTCGTCTTTATTGTCTTTCATGATGTAAGAAGCGTTGGCATCACTGATATAATTCGCTACCGAAGTTTTTCCGCCTGGCAGATACCATACATCCCCATACATTTCATTGGCAAGTACTACAGGCTTATCTTTCGCTTTTAATGCCAACTGCTTCAGCTCGTTGTAATTTTTCTCAATTTCAGTGTATTTGGCTGCTGCTTCTTTCTCTTTTCCGAAAAACTCTCCGAAAAGTTTAATGTAAGCTGTCTTTTCCAACGGAAGCTGCTCCATGTACTCATCCAGAAATACCACCTGAATTCCGTTGTTTTTCAATAACTGATAGGCATTATCAAAGCTTGCAATATAGTTGGTAAAAATAGCATCCGGCTTCATAGAGATAATCTTTTCCACATCATATTTCTGATCGCTTCCCACATTCTGGATCTTTCCTGTCTTTAAAAGGTTTTGAATTTTTTCCGAATAAATATACTCCGGACTGGAAACTCCGATGATCAGATCTTCGGCGCCCAGTTCAGAAATATACCCCGCCATGCTCGCATTTAAAAGGATGATTTTTTTAAATGGAGTCTGATTTTTCTTAAAATTATAGGTGAAATTCCCCGATTTCAGCTCCAAAGTACCCTCCTGCTCCTTGAATTGGGTCCGATTTGAGATATTAGTCCAGTCGGAGGACGAAATTTTTTGTTCTCTTTTACAGGAGATTAGCGCTATAACCGTAAATAAAAGTAAAATTCTCTGTTTCATCTTTCAAAGAACGGAAAAAAGTGCTATATTTGCAAACCTTTAAACAACAAGGAAACAACGGCCTCGTGGCGCAACTGAATAGCGCATCTGATTACGGCTCAGAAGGTTACAGGTTTGAATCCTGTCGAGGTCACAAGACGGGGATTAAAATTTTTTAAATTTTGATCCCCTCTTTTTTTTCCTCCTATCTCCTTCTTAATTAAATATATGATTAGCAAAACTGTTGATTTTAGCGGTTCGAAAAGTCGTTCTGTCGAAAGTGTTATCTTTTCAGGAAATATCGAATCAATAATTGCACGCTTATCAAGGAGACTGGCATTTCTGTAATAATCTGCTACATTTGTTACCGCATCTAATGTTAAAACAAGTTTTGTTTCAATTTCATTCTCAGGATTTTTCTTTATCAAACTTAACTTTATTTTTAATTCATCCCATTCACCCTTGCATCTATTCTTAATGTCTCTAAAATCATCCTCGTCAATTTTATCAGATAAAAACATATCTCTTGCCTTCGAGATTCTTTCATTGAGAGCGCTGATTCTATTTGTAATAATAGATCTTTCATCCTCTACCGTTGTAATGCTAAAAAGGATTTCTACTTGGGAGCAATTCTAAAGAGGATTTCTATAAAAATTACTAGATAGACTATGAAAATAAATTTAATGAGTAATACAAATTAAGCGAATAAGTCTATAAAAGCGAAACTGATAGAATTGTAATAATCTGATTGAGAAATTTTGTAATCAATAATATTTAATTATTCAATATCAGCTTCATCATAATGTCAGTCTGTTCTTTATCACCAAATTTAAAAACATGTTTATCAAACTCTTCGAAACCATTTTTCTTATAAAAACTAATTGCTCGTTTGTTTTCTCTCCACACTCCTAACCATACAAAATCAACGTTTTCCTGTATGGCAATTTCAATTGCTTTATTGTATAAAATTTGACCAACTTTTTTTCCCTGGAAATCTTGAAGAACATAGATTCTTTCTATCTCAAGACTATTGTTAGTTTTGATTTCGGTTTGAGAAATTCCTGAATTCAGTTTTAAGTATCCTACTATTTGCTTTTCAATCTTCGCAAAATAAAACTCTGAGTTTTCATTATTTAATTCAACACTTAGTTTTTCTGTCGAGAAACTTTCAGCCAAATATTTTTGCATATTTTCCTGTGTATTACTTTCCGAAAAAGTCTCTAAAAAAGTTTGTTTTGCAATTCTTTGTAATTCGCTACAATTATTTACTGTAAGCTTTTCAATATCAATATTTTCCATTAAACTATTTTATGGTTAAGGTTAGCACTTGATTGGGTGATATAATTTAAAATGATGATTAGTTTTAGTTAATTTCTACCTTTTTCAATTATAGAATTTAAACCAAGTATACAAAAGAATGTTGCTATTGCCGCAAATATTGTTCTTATAACATGAGCTTTTTCCCACGTAATTAATTCACTCTTAACATGTTATGCCATAATAGTTCCTGAAGCTAAAGATGCGTTAGCTGGTTTAAAATAAAATATGAATAGTAAAAGCACTATGATATTGCTCAAAAGATTTAGTAACCACCACTTCCGGGTACTTTCTTTCTGTTTGTATGACAAATAAAAAACGAGAATAGATACTAATAAAGGAATTACTTCCAAAGGCAACATTATCTTGGCAATATTTGAAGAATATTTGGAAAACCAAGCCAGGAAATCGTCTGCATTACTTTGTTGCCAGAAAGGCACCAGCACAAATAAAATTACAAGACAGCCTCCTGTAAATAGTGATTGTAAAGCCAATAAAAATAGCTTTATAGTTTGATTATTTTTCATCCTTATAGAGTTAGTTTATGGTAAAATTCGTTTTAATGTATTTTCTTTATTTTTCAGATAGTGGATTATTACCCCTCCAACGTGACCAATCAATAAAATAATTAGTATGATTGCTAAAACTCTATGAGCTGAAAGTGATGGAATATCTACGTTTTCAGGCAAGTAAGAAGAATCAGACAGTTGTATTGCCTGTCCAAAGTTTCCTAAAATGATAGTAGCAATACCTGATACGCACAAAAATATCAACAGATAGTAGAATGAGTTCTCTATCCAAAAAACCAATCTGTTGTGTAAGAGATTTCCTGTTTCAAGCTTTGAAGGTCTTTTGTAATGGAAATAAAAGAAAACACGCACTAGTGTGAGAATAAAAACTAAAATGCCTATTCCAAAATGCAGTTTTAAAAGATTTAGTTTGGTTGGTCCCAATTCCAAGTCTGACATTATGTAACCCGTTGGGATAAGTAAAAGTATTAACAAGAAACTGATCCAATGGATAATAATAGTTCCCTTACCATACTTTTTTAAAAGATTGTTGTATATAATTTTTTTCATCTGAAAAACATTTTTGAGTGTATCAAATCTATTTATTAGACAAAACTATATATAACTTTAAAGTTAAAATTGTAAAAATCGGAAATTCGGAATATCCTTACGTAATTTGCTTGGACTTTGTCCTGTAATATTTTTCACTTCGTGCACAAAATGAGATTGGTCAAAATAGTTATTATCAACTGCAATATCCGTTAAGGAAGTTTCTGAATACTTTAGCTGGTAGGCGATTTGCTTTAATTTTACAATACGGATAAATTCTTTAGGCGAACAACCTACATTACTATAGAAGTGATTTCGAAGTGTACGGTCTGACACATTTAATTCTTTAGACAATAGTCCAATTTCAGTATTTCCAGAACATTTTTCAACCAGCTCAACAGCATTTTTGATAAGTGATAAATCACGGGTTATGATATTATTTGAAAACACATCTTCCAATGTATCAAACATATCCTGTGCATTCGAGAGGTGATGTATTTTGCTAAAAAAATCTTTTGCAACATTTCCGAGAAGTTCTTCAGTATCAATTAGCCAAGGTAACGAGTTTATATTTTTTTTGGTATAATATGCCAATCCAAAAGGCTTTAAATGTGCGCCAACAATTTTTATCCTGTCAGTAGCAGGTAGAACGTTTATTTTATTTAAAGAAATTCGTGATGTAGCATTATATATTAGTTTCGACTCGTTTAATGTATCATTCACAACTTCAAATGGATGGTCAAAAAAATAGCCCATTGTTATGCGAGGAAATGGCATTATAAATTCGGCTACTTCAGATAATTTTGATACAGGGATATCAATGTAAAAGTAAGCTTCAATAATACTTGCAAGAAACGGATTAAAAGGTTCTCTTATTGAAAAGTTTTGGTCAGTTTCCATTTTAAACTCATCGCTTTTATGATATAAATATAAGATTAAATTTTTGCTTATTTTAATGATGGTGACAATATATTTGAATGTACTAATTTAATTTCAATAGGCTTTTTAATTATGATATATTTCTATTTATCAGAAAATTATCATAGAATAAAAGCTGTTGGAATGGTAAGCGCCGTAAATATAGGATCTATGTTTAGAAACGGCTGGGAAAATGATGTAAAAGATGCAGAGGCGTTATCTTATTTGCTGGCTGGCCACATTATGATCTTTATGATAAACCGGAACCGGTAAAAATTGCATTGGATAAGCTTATCCCTTTTTACAAAGAAAATTTATAATTAAATAACAAATGGGGTCAGATGAATTCTGACCTCATTGTTTAAAACAACATAAAAAATGGTTCAGGATTATCAATCGGAACGCTAAAACATAATTAAATCATTCATTTTCAGTATATTAAATACTGTTTATTTAATAGGTTCGAATTTATCCTACGGAACATTTCAGACTTTCCACAAGCATAATTTTGCATGATAACTACTTCTATTATGAAAGAAGTTGTTACCTATTTTAAAGAATAAATAAAATGAAAGCATTCCTGATTATTTCAATAATGTTGCCCGGTTATTTTCAACCCAATATGGCAACGCCAATTACCAAAGAATATCTGAATTATTCTATTATAAAAGATAATAAAACCATTGGCAATATCCGTGTGGAACGTTCTTTGAAAGACGGTATTACCGAATATCTTTTTGAATCCCGGGCTAAGGTAAAAATCCTCTACAGTATTGAGATTTACGACAAAATGGGAGTCACTTTTAAACAAAATATTCTACAACAAGCAAAGCTTTACCGCACTATGAACGGGAAACTGAAAGTGAACAATACCACTACCTGGAACGGGAGTTCTTATAATCTTTCGGATAAAAATGGTGCTAATGGCTTTCTAAAACAGTCTGTTTTCTGCTCTACTGCAAGTTTGTATTTTAATGAGCCAGGAAATGTAAAATCTGTTTTTTCTGAAAAATTCCAGAAAATGGTTCCTATTCAGAGGATTGATTCCAAAAAATACAGAATAGATCTGCCCAATGGAAACACTGCTACGTATACGTACAACAGCGGAATTTGTACTTTAGTTGAAGCTAACACAGACTTTGCTGACCTAAAGTTTGTTCTTAATATGAACCTTAATAAAGCTCATTCGTATTAATCACAACCCCTCTGATTTAGGTCATCAAATTTAAAAAAATTCCAATCAGCTTTCTTTAAAAACGTTAAAAGAGGTAATCTGTGTTCAGCAGTATTCTCTTTCAGCCCTCGACGTTCGAGAAGATTTTTTAGTGGTTCTTTTTGTACCAAGCTTTCCTATTTAAGTATTAAATTGCACCCACGTTAAAAAAAGCATGAACCCATACAGTTTTTTAGAAATAGCAGCATTGATAGGAATATTTTTGGTGCTGTTTCTTGCCTTATTTTTATTTACCGTTAAAACTAAATATACATTAGGAAATCGCCTTTTTGCTTTTTTTCTTATCGGAAATGCCATAGATGCATTTAAATTTTTGATGCGGGAATTTCCGGTTAATCATATCAACCTCGAGGCTTTTCGCTGGAGTATTGTCTATTTGGTTCCGGCATTGTTTTATCTCTATGTATTGTCCGTTTGTTTTTCTGACTTTCGATTAAAAAAGAAACATTTACTACACGCTATTCCGTTTGCTGCTTATAATGTGTATTTAATGTCGGGTATCTATTTTGAAGATACAGCCATGAAATTGCTCTTCATAAAGGGCATGAATCAAATGCCTGTTACCCAATTCTTTCAGTTTCTTTTCGAATTTTTATTTCAAGTTTATTTTATCGCTTCATTTTTGGTGATTAGAAAGTCTAAAGCCATTTATCTCGAAAATTATACAAATCCAAATATCTCTATCTTAAATGCACTTTACAAAATAACAATTCTATATTATGTCTTACATTTTATAGTCCTTCTAAGATGGATGGCTACTTTTATCTTTGGTTTGGGAGAAATCAGAGCTTGGATTGTAACCCTTGATGGGTTTGCGTTTTTCTTTTGTACATGTTGGTATCTATTTGTTGCGTTAAACAAACCTGAATTTTTCAGAGGAGTTAATTCTCAATTAAAACCTATCCTGGATCTAATTCCGAAACAAAAATCTTCTCCTGCAGTTGATGACGAAAAAAATAAGCAAATCCTGGCTTTAAAAGAATTTATGATTGAAAAAGAACCTTATCTCGATTCTTCATTAACGATTCTTGATTTGGCAGAACAATTAAAAATGCCTGTAAAAGATCTGTCGGCTTTGATTAATCTGTATATGAACAAGCATTTTTTTGATTTCATTAATGAATATCGGATCGAAAAAGCGAAGGAAATATTGAAAGATCCTTTGCAAAAAGAACTCACTATCTTAGAAATTCTTTACCAGGTTGGTTTCAATTCTAAATCGTCGTTTAGTACTTCTTTTAAAAAATATACAGGAACAACTCCGACAGATTTTAGAAAAAATCCAAATTAACCCATTTTTTTCTAAGAAATGCGTTCGACTTTTTTTAATCGGTCGTGTACTGAAGCGTTTTAAAGCATTTTTGCAGAAAGTTTTAGACCATCAATCAAATTCTATTTCTGAAAAATTAATTAAAAATGAAGAACGGATTTTTCTTACTATTACTAACTGGCTTATTTACAAATACGCTTTTTGCCCAAGAATTAAATAATTTTTTCACCACACTTTCTCATAAAAATCTTTTTAATGGAAGCGTTGCCATTTCAAAATCAGGAAAGACTATTTTATCTAATAATTATGGATTTTCTAATCTCGAAAAGAAAGAGAAAATCACCGACTTATCTCAATTTCCGATTGCTTCTGTCACAAAAACATTTACGTCAACAGCAATTCTGCAGCTTCAACAGAGAGGAAAACTGAATATTAACGAGCCCGTTCAAAAGTACCTGCCCGATTTTCCTTATCCTAATATCACCATCAAACAGCTACTGAACAACACTTCCGGAATAGCGCAAGAATATAATTTGTTTGATGCGATCATCAAAGAACAACCCGAAAAAATCATTTCGAATCAGGACATTATTCCGACGTTTATCCGTTTCAAAACATCCCTTTCATTTCCGTCCGGAAGCAAATGGGAATACAACAATCTTAATTTTTGCCTTGCTGCCTTGATTATTGAAAAAGTTTCCGGAATCAGTTATGCCAATTATTTGGAGCAAAATATCTTCAAACCTGCAAAAATGAAAAATTCATTTGTTCCGTTGGACAAGAAAATTAAATCATCCAATCAGGTAGAATTATATACGTATCCCCATCTTTATTCAACGGAATTGGTGAATACAAAAGCTGTAAAAGAGACTTTTCTAATCGTAGAAAAAAGTAATTTTTATGGAAATGGCGGCATTGTAAGCACCGCTTTAGATTTACAAAAATATCAAAAGGCCTTATTCAATGATCAGATTTTAGGTAAAAAAGAGTTAGAAGAAGCTTTGACGGCAACCAAACTAAATAATGGAAAAACGGTGTCTTATACCATTGAGGGAAAAGAAATGAGTTATGGTTTAGGTTGGGCCATGTACACGGATGAAAGCGAGGGGAAAATAGTTTTGCACGATGGAAATATTACCGGATTGACCAGCATTTTGTTGTATAATATCACTAAAAATCAAAGTGTAATTTTACTTTCTAGTTCGGGAAACTTGCCTGTTTATCCTATTTCTAATGCTGTTTTAAATTTAATAAACGATAAACCGTATACAATTCCTGCTCAAAACCTTTCTAGAATCTATGGAAGTTTAGTTGAAAACGAAAATAAGGAAAAAGCCAATCAGCTGATTCAGGAATATTTAAAAAATCCGAGCAGTTATGAAGCTTCGGAAAGAGATTTTAACAGATTGGGGTATCAGTTTCTTCGACTTCAAAAGTGTGATCATGCTTTACAGATATTCGATTCAGCAAGTTTAATTTTTCCAAAGAGTTGGAATGTTTTTGACAGTTATGGCGAAGCTTTGCATCAATGTGGTAAAAAAGAAGAAGCAATAAAAATATATCAAAAATCGGTTGAGCTCAATCCTGAAAACAAAAATGGAAAACAAGTGCTTTTGAAAATTGAAAAGGAAATTGGGAAGTAATATATTCTTAATTGTAACAAACACTTCTCTGAATTGTCTTATTAATTAGAAACTAATAACATCTAAATGAAAAAACTATCATTCATCTTTTCCTTCCTATTATCAATGCATACTTTTTCACAAAAAATTGATAAAGAAAAATTAGACAATTATTTAAAGGAAACGATTGGAGTCAATCAAATTCCAGGTTCAGCCGTTGCTGTTATAAAAAATGGGAAAGTTATCTACGAAAAATATTTTGGCAAAAGCTCGATACAGGACAATACAGATGTAGATGAAAACAGCATTTTTAGATTATATTCCACAACCAAATTAATTACAACAGTTGCTGTTTTTCAGTTAATTGAGAAAAATAAACTGTCATTAGATGATAAAATTTCTACATATTTGGATCATCTTCCGAGAGAATGGCAGGAAATCAAAATCAGAAATTTAGTAACCCATTCTTCTGGTTTACCGGATATTGTAAAGTTCGAAGATATTCCATATTCTTTAGATGAGAACGAAAAATGGGTAAGATTATACAAAAAACCAATAGAATTTGAAGCCGGAGACCATTACAGTTATAACCAAACCAATTATTGTCTGCTCACAAAAATTATTGAGAAAATAACAGGTTCTTCATTTGAAGGTTACGTATTGAAAAATCAGTTTCCTGATGTGAAAAAAGGGGTGATTTTTTCAGCAAATTCTTCAGAATCTGTTCCTAATAGAGTGGTTCATCACGTTTATAATTTTAAAAATAAAAAGTACGAAAGATTTAATGCAGACCACGGTAAAATTCATAATTCAGGAAGCGGATTGAATTTAACTCTCAAAGAATTTATTGCCTGGAACGAAAGATTAGATAAAAACAAACTTTTAAACGAAACCACAAAAACGTTGATGTGGAAAGCATTCAATTTTAAAAATAAAAAAGATAAATTCCTTCACGGCTGGAGCGAATATTCTACAAATAACATCAGTTCATTAGGTTTTAGCGGCGGTTATATGACTGCCTTCAGAAAATTTACAAAAGAAGATCTCACAATTATTTTTCTTTCAAACGGTTACAAATATTTTCATATTGAAGAAAAAGTCATTGACCATATTGCCGGAATAGTTGATGAAAAATTGGTTGACAAAAAATCGTGGGCAGAAGAAGAAGTTACAAATGCTTTTTTCAAAAATGATCATACAAAAGCTATACAAACTTATTACACATTAAAAAGTAAAAATCCCACATTAAACTTTGAAGATGCGTTGCTTATGACAGCATATACATTAATGAGCAGCGACAAATTAAGTGAAGCAATTAAAGTATTTGAATTGAATGTAAAAGAACATCCAAAATCATTCAATGCATTTGATAGTTTGGCAGAAGGTTATTTTAATAATAAACAATTCGAGCTATCAAAAAACAACTATGAAAAGTCTCTTGAGCTAAATCCTGAAAACACAAATGCTAAAGAAATGCTTTTGAAAATTGAAAAGGAAATTGGGAAGTAATACGATTCTTAATGTAATACATACTTTCCTGAGTTGTCTTATTAATTAAAAATCAATTATTCCAAAATGAAAAAACTACTTTCCATCACCCTACTCCTATCCGGATTTTTTGTTTTTGCTCAAAAAACCATAACTGAAAAACAAATTTTTGCTTCAATGGATTCTCAGGCAGAACTATTTTTAAAAGCAACAAAGGCGAATTCTTTCTCTATCGGAATCGTGAAAGACGGAAAAACTTATACCAGACATTACGGTGAAATGGACAAAGGAAAAGGAAATAAAGCCAATAATTCTACCCTATTTGAAATTGCTTCCATTACCAAATTATTTACCGGAACATTGATGGCAAAGGCTGTTTTGGACGGAAAGATCAATCTGGATGATGACATCCGAAAATACATGACAGGTTCTTATCCGAATCTTCAGTTTAACGGAACGCCTGTAACGATTAAAGATTTGGTTTCATTGAAATCCGGGTTCAACAAAGATTTACCGGACAGAAGTGAATTGTTGAAAGTACGGAATGACAGCACTGCTTTCAAAGTTGAAAAATTGGAAAAATCTTATACGAAAGAGCAGTTTTTCAAAGATCTGAAATCAATTAAGGTAGAGACTATGCCGGGGACAGTCTATAATTATAATAACGGAACTTTACAGCTGACAGCGCATATTCTTGAAAATGTTTATGGAAAAAGTTTTGAGACATTATTGAAAGAAAATATGCTGATTCCTTTACAATTAACTCACACAAGACTTCATATCAATCAAAATGAAACGGTTGCAAAGGGTTATGACGGAAACGGGGGTTTGATGCCGCTTTTACCCTACTCGCTTTGGGGAGCTGCGGGTTATATGAAATCAACTCTGGCAGATCTCACCACATTTTTGAAATTTGAACTGGATAAAAAAAATCAGCTGGTTCAGGAATCACAAAGAGATTTACTTCATAATAAAAACTACTGGAACGCCTATTTCTGGGATGAAGTTACGATCAATCACAACGGGCGAAATGCAAGAAAACACGGTGGCGCTTTTGGAACACAGAATCTGTTTTGGGTTTTCCCGGATTACAACATCGGGATTTCTGTGATTACCAATCAAGCTGGAGAAAATACGTATGGGAATTTATACAGTGCCGTCCAAAATCTGATAGACGATTTGAAACCGTTTGGACAGAAATTAATCGGAAGAGAAATCGAGAAAAAATGTTTTGAAAACATCGATTCCGGAATTGCTTATTACAAAGAATTGAAGAAAAACAAGTCTGATTCTTTCAACTTTTCCGATGAATCTGAATTGAATAATCTAGGCTACAAATTGATGAGAAGCGGAAACATCATTTCATCCATCAAACTGTTTCAATTGTATGTTTCTGAATTTCCCAACTCTGGAAATCCTTACGATAGTTTAGCAGAAGCCTATTTTAACAATAAAGAATATGCGCTTTCTGAGCAAAATTACCGGAAATCGCTGGAACTCAATCCTGAAAATACAAATGCCAAAGAAATGCTTTTGAAAATTGAGAAAGAAACAGGAAAGTAAAATCTTTAAATCAAAACTCCACACAAAAAATCCCGGATTAACCGGGATTTTAATTTCTTATATTTAAATTTATTTGATCTCTACAGGAACTGAGATTTTGTCCCAATCCATTGTAAATCCATTACTGTTTACTTTATAAACCAAAGCTTCCTGTGTTGCCGGTAATGCTTTTGTTTTTACATCGACACGTAAAGCATCTTTAGCTTGTTCGTATTTATAAGCACCCCACTGTTTTGGTTCTTTGTTAAAAATCGCAGTCCACGTTCCGCTTTCTTTAGGGATTAAGAAAAAGCTGTATTTACCTGCAGGCAGCGGTTTACCCTGAACGGTAATATTTTTATCCGTTTCAAAAGTGGTTGCTTCATTGGCTCCCGCGCGCCAAACTTTATCATAAGCTTCCAGACCACCCCAGATGGTACGGCCTTTAACAGAAGGACTGCTATAGGCAATGGTAATGGTTGCATCTTTAATTTTTCCCGTTGCCGTAGCCGGAGGGCTGGCCGGCTTTTTAGTGTCCTGTGCAAAGGCATTCACTGAAATCGTCATTGCAGCCATAATAACGGTAGCAGATTTAATGATGTTTTTCATAATATTTTTGTTTGTTGGTTTTTTTATTTATTTGTTTACGAATTTACTGCTTTCCGCTTATAAAACACTAACCCGATTGCAGAAAATATAATGACTGCCGCAGCCCCGATTACGTTGAGCCAAAGAAAAGAAACAATATCGAACTGATAAATGGCAATCACCGTAATTTCAGATAAAATGGCCGCAATAAATACATTCGGGCCGTCAATTTTTTTATAGTAAAATGCAACCAGAAAAATCCCCAGTATCGGACCATAGAAAAGAGAACCCAATACATTCACCGCTTCAATAAGAGAGCCCATTTGGGTGGCAAACATAGCAACCCCGATTGAGAAAATCCCCCAGGCCAAAGTGTGTAAGCGGCTATACTTCAATTCCGTTTTCTCATCAGGAATTTCTTTTTTGAATATTAAATGAATATCTTTTAATGAGGAGGAGGCAAGAGAATTCAGTGCTGCCGAAATGGAACCCCAGCTGGCCAGAAAAATAACAGCAAACAGTAAACCGATCATTCCTACCGGTAAGGTATTTTTTACGAAATACAGAAAAATGTAATTTGTATCCGTTTTTTCTGCATTATAGTTTGATTGATTGATCGCTTCCTCTACCCTGCCGTGAAGTGCTTTTACCTGGGTTTGTGTGTTTTTAAAATTCTGAATCGTTTTTGTGAGTTGAGGAGAATTGTTTTCTTTCAGCTTTAAAATTTCTTTCGATTCCGCATTAAATTTTATTTGTAAATCCTGATGTTCCTTTTCAAAAACCGCAGCCTGTTCAGGTTTTGCTTCCTTTAAATGTTGATAAGAGCGTTCATTAAAATAAATCGGAGCCGGTTTCAAAGAAAAGAATGCGAAAAGTAAAGCACCGATCAGGAGAATCGCAAATTGCATCGGAATTTTAACCAACCCGTTCAATAGCAAGCCCATTTTTGCATTGGTATTGTCTTTCGCCGTAATATACCTCCCGACCTGACTCTGGTCTGTACCGAAGTAAGAAAGCGCCAGAAAAAAACCGCCAATTAAGCCACTCCAGATATTGTATTTATCTTTCCAATCGAATTCTGTGGTGATTACATTGAGCTTTCCGGATTTTCCTGCCAGATACAGCGCATCCTTAAAACCAATTCCATTCGGCATATTCTGAATAAGCAAATAACCCGCAAAAGCCATGGTTCCCAGAATAATGAGAAACTGTAATTTTTGGGTGTGAGCGATTGCCTTTGCTCCGCCAACATAGGTGTAAATCATCAGAATACCACCTGTCAAAACATTCGTTAAATAAATATTCCAGTTTAAAACGCTTGATAAGATGATACTCGGCGCGTAAATGCTGATTCCCGTTGATAAACCTCTGGAAAAAAGAAAAAGCAGTGAAGTGAGTACCCTTGTTTTTTTATCGAAACGGTTTTCTAAATATTCATAAGCAGTATAAACATTTAAGCGCTGAAAAATCGGGATGAAAGTGATACAGATCACAATCATCGCCAAAGGCAGACCAAAGTAATACTGCACGAAACGCATCCCGTCTGTATAAGCCTGGCCCGGTGCAGAAAGAAATGTAATAGCACTTGCCTGCGTAGCCATAATCCCTATCAACACAATGTACCAGGGCATTTTATTATCTGCTTTCAGGTAGGATTCGTTGCTTTTTTGGCCACGACCGATGAATACGCCGTAAACTACCACTGCAACCAATGTAAAAATAAGAACTGTCCAATCTATAGTACTCATGCCCAGAATTTAGTAAACCAATAATAAAATGCGATCTGCAATACTAATGCAACCGCTAATAGTATGTACCAGATATTCCAATTTTTAAGTTGCTTGTTCATCAGTTTTTCTGTGCAGATATAAAGTTAAAAAATAAACGGGCCGCACCCACATTTCCCGCAGGCAGTTGTCTGAAAAATGCCAATGGCGTATAAATAAAATTACCCTTCCCGTATTTTGCATATAAAGTTGAACCCTTCAGCGGTTCTTCATCCGTATCGTGCATTTCAAAAAGCGGTTCATACGCGGCATCCCATTGAGAAGGGAAATAAGCGCCACGCTCCTGTACCCAGCCTTTAAAATCATCCGCAGTAATTTTGTTCGGAAAGTTCAGTAGTTTATGATTGGGATTTAAAAACTTAACCGCGGCATTTTCTTCAGTAACCCGTTTATTAGCAATACTGAAATTGTACATACCCAATTGGTCAACGGTTGTATCCTGGTTGGTGTTATACTGCATCACCAGATTCCCTCCGGCTTTTGCATAAGACCATAAAAAAGGCATCCAGCGGCCCAGCTTTTTCTCTGTGTTATTGGCACGAACCCCAAGTACGATGGCATCATACTGCAACAGCTTGTTTTGACTGCCGTTTCCGCCGGATTCATCTATGTTTCCAGAGAAATCTCCGTCTTTCAATACATCTACCTGAATACCTGCCATGCGTAGAAACTCAGGAATGAAATCGCCCGCACCTTCTATGTACCCCACTTTTTTAACCTCCGCCTGAATATCGCCTTTCATTACGGTTGCAGTGGCAGGCGTAAAATATTGTAAGGAGGGTAAATGCGGATACTGGATTAATACTTGTTTCTTATTATAAGTGACTCCGTCTGCAACAAAATTAGCATCCAATTGCAAACGAGATGAATGTATTGAGGCAAGCTTCGTTTTTGGAATCACATAATCAACGGTAAAATCTTTCCCATTTATAGAATTTAAATCAGCACCGCCTAACTGTTCTCCGTTATACATCAGGTTGAGTTTACCATTACTGAATTTTTTATTGGAATTAACCTTACCATTTAAGCTCAGATGTAGATCTTCATTTTCTTTGACTAAATAAAGGGGTTGTGCAAATTTCAGTTCCAATGCAGGAACAATCCGCAAGGGCTCTACCACATCACCACGCACCGGATCTAATTTCTTGAAAGATAAAGGAAGTTTAACCTGAAACTTTTCCGAACCTATTTTTAAACTCAGTAAAACATTGAGTGGTGATTCTGCCTCTGGCAAACCGATTAAAGTATCATTCGGAACAGAGAAAGTCGCCGCGTTCGTGGCTGGTTTTGCTAACCAGTAAGGTTCTGTGAGTGCCGCATCCGCAGGAATCTGAATGTCATGCTGAATGGTAATTAAAGAATCTTTTGATAGTTTTCTGTTGAAGCTTTCTTGCTGATTTAACCATTTTACATCTTCTAAAACGACAGGGTTCGAAGCTCTTGAAATCAAATTTAACCTGAAATTGTAATGATCCCCGGCAACCGCCTCAGCCTGATTGGTAACCATCTCGCCCATAAATCCGGCACAGCTTAAAATAATGTTGTCAAGAGATTTAATTTTATCCTTTTTAAGATCTGTATCTTTTAATGCCATGACCTTTTTTCGTAAAGCAAACAAAGCTGGCAAGCTAAGATCAGGATGATTGAAATTGAAAGTGGAAATAATTTTATCCAATGATTGGTCAATATCTGCATTTCCTTGTGAAGTCCAGGTTTTAGCTACTCCATCAAAAAGTGTTGTTTTTGCAGGTTCGCCAATAACGTGGGCAAAATATTCAGTTCGGATACCGGCCACAGACTGTGTTCCCGCACCCTGGCTTTTATGTAAACTTCTGCTTAGTCCTGCCAATTCACCGTAGCCCATTCCCAATTGCGCATCATATTGCCCAACGGTAACTTTCAGTTGATTTTCGGCTGTCGTATTAACCCCACCAAAGCGGAACGTATTCCACAATACGCGTTTTGGCTGCCATACATTCACATATTTCAGTTGATCCGGGAAAGCGGTTTTATCGCCTGCCAGCTTAAAAGCTTTTTCTGCCACTACAGCCGAAGCCGCATGTTGTCCGTGGCCTGCCGCAGCAGTAGGAGGAAAACGACAAATGATAACATCCGGACGGAATTGACGGATTACCCAAACTACATCCGCTGTAATGCTGTCTGCATTCCATTGTTTAAAAGTATCGGTTGTATTTTTAGAAAATCCGAAATCAATCGCCCGGGTAAAAAACTGCTGGGCGCCGTCTAATTTTCTTGCCTCTAAAAGCTCATGCGTTCTGATTAAACCCAATGCAGCACCCTGCTCTGTGCCTAATAAATTCTGACCACCATCACCTCTGGTTAAAGACAGATAGCCCGTTTCTACATTCTGATCGTTGATTAACCAGGAAAGCAATCCTGTATTTTCATCATCGGGATGAGCCGCAAGATATAGAACTTTAGGGAGATGTTGAAGTGTTTTGAGTTCACGGTAAATTTCAGATGATTTGGAGGGCCGAATCTGTTGGGCCGAACAAAAAACCGTATAAAATCCAAGAATAAATACAGTGCTTACTTTTTTGAACATTTAATTTTACTTTGCAGAGCAAATATAAGTAAATCATCTTTCTTTCAACCTTAAAAGATTCAGACTGTGAATTTCTCAAAAAATGGTTTGTTTTTTTTATTAAACCACAAAAGGCACAAAAGTTTTTTAAACTAAGCTATTTAAGTTTAAATACTTTGAAAACAGAAGTTCACTTAAGATTATGTATTAGCCAGTATAAAATTTTATCGGAGATAAAATCTTTGCGCCTTATACCCATAAAGCAAGTAGAAAAATAGCGTCTTTGCGTGTTCCAACAAAAGTCTGCGTCATCTGCTAAATCTACGAGAACTTTCATTTAAAATTTTAATATTTATGGGTTGAACGCAATGGCGCAAAGGTCGTTTAATGCTTATGTTTTTAGGGCGCAAGGGCGTTTCACTTAGCAATGGTTTGATTAAAAAAAATCAATGATTTTATTATTCTCGCAGATACCGCGGATTGAGCAGATTTCTTTAAAATAAGAATTCTGAGATTTTTTGGAAATTATCGGATAAAACCTTATAGGTTTTTAATATGCATAAATTTTAAAACCTATAAGGTTTAGTACCTTTATAAAATCAGCGTTATCTGCAAAATCAGCGAGTGAAAAATATCAAAAACATCAGTGAAATTTATGGAAGATTTTTAACCACAAAAGGCACAAAAGGTTTTGAGATACTTTAGTTTATTTTAGTGACAAGCTAAATATTGAGAAGAGCACATAAGTTTAAAAAAAATCAATGATTTTTATTACTCTCGCAGATACCGCGGATTGAGCGGATTTTTTACAAGTAAGAATTCTGAGATTTTTCGGAAATTATCAGATCAAACCTTATAGGTTTTTAATATGCATAAGTTTTAAAACCTATAAGGTTTAGTACCTATATAAAATCTGCGTTATCTGTAAAATCAGCAAGAGAAAAATATCGAAAACATCCGTGAAATTTGTGGTTAAATTTAAGCAGACTTTATGTATGAATCAGAGTTTCAGGGAAAATAAAAATTACTTATGTTTTTCTAATTGTATTCTGTGTAAGATAGATATAATTAAACATGCAAAATGTGGCTGCCGCCCCGAAAGTATGCCATAAAAAGTGGGTTCCGAAACTCAACCATTCCCATTTATCAGCTATACGGAAGGTCAGTGCTAGAGCAAACGACAATAAAGCAAAGCCTACCCATTTTCCAGCTTTCCATTGGGTATAGATTAAATATCTCAATACCGAAAAAAGCACAAATGAAGCCATGATTGCATAATTTACGTTGATAAAGAGAGAAGTTTTATCTGCCAAAATCCAGTTTCTTAAACCCAACATCAATATCAGATAGACAAGAACCATGACAACAGCATAGTACCATCTGGTGCTCTGAGCTACAAAATAAAACCCGGCAGACAAACAGAGCAGCATAATAGGCATCCAGTCCATCATGATAAATACCGGCCATTGTCTGAATGAATGGTAAACAGTTCCTCCTATGGCACCAATATATAACAAAACCAGGCAATAGGTTAAAAAAGGATATTCTTTAAAATTACCCTTTATTTTAAGGGTCCAAAAAATAGCGATAGCTAAAAATAAGAGAGCAGTTATTGCATTGAATGGCTCAGGGAAAAACTGAGCCATATCTGTTTCTTTATATAACATGCCTCCGTCCGGAGGTATTGAGTTTATCGGCATTATAGATATACTAATATACTTCTAAATATAGAAAAAATTATAGTATTATATACCAGGTTCCAAAATTATTAAAGCTACAGTAAGTGATATAGAAAATAGAAAACGGAACTTTACATTATTATATTGATTGATTTAGCTAGAGGTATAAATATGTTCTCTAAAGACTTTTTGAACTTTAAAATTGATTAAAAATTATCACGAGAGTTGGGATTTATTTAATATTAAGGAAATTTCAATAAAATTTTATAGATTATTTTTGTTGTTTACCGAGGAACTCTAAAATCATTATTAAAAATGCTTATTAGAGCAAAATGACATTGTTTTCCGATATTATGGTTTTCCGTAATTGATTATGATTATTAAATAATATTTTCACGTTCAAATTATTTGTAATGAAAAAAAAATTAATATCACTTAGCCTCATAGTCATTTCTTTAACCGCTTTTTCACAGGACTTAAAAAAAGATTTAGAAACAACCAAATCTGAAAAGTTTTCGCAAAGGTCCGGAACTTTACTTCAAAAAGATTTTACCGATATCGGAAACATAGGCGGAACTGAAATCAAAATTTTGAAAATTAAAGATTTAAACAATAATGATTCTAATAGTTCTGTTCGATTTGAAAAACAGGGTTATGGAACCTACTCAGATACCTATATTAATGCAATTGACAAAGACGAAGTTGATGGGCTTATTATTTCAATTAAAAACCTAGTAGACAATGTATTAAAAACGACACCAACAACCTATACGGAAGTTACTTATTCATCCAGAGGTGGATTTAGCCTGGGAAGCTATTTTGAAGTTAAAAAATCTAAATGGACAAACTTTTTAAAAGTTGAAAAACATACAAGTAAAAGTATGGGAACATTGAGTGAATCCGATCTGCAAAGCCTATTAAGTTTATTAGAACAAGCTAAATCTAAATTATAATTAATAAATACATAAAGTTGAAAATCCTGACGAAAGTTGGGATTTTTTTGTGATAAAATTTTCAAAATCTTTAAGAAATACCGTGAAAATACGGACTGAAAATTTTGAGATAGCTTATATTTTTGTTGTTTACGGAAATCCGTAAACTTCTATTATAATGAATTTTGTAAGTTTGAATATATATATGAAAGCTATGACACACAGTCTATCTATTTTTGGAAAAAATATTTTTGATTTGAATTATCAAGATCTTGAACTATTCTTTCAAACAGAACAGGAAGAAAAATTGAATTTAGAGTTTAAATCATATGTAAATCAAGGCCCCTATAAAGAAAAGGAAAATCTAATAAAAAAAAGTGTATGCGCATTATTAAATTCGGAAGGTGGTATTATTATTTGGGGAGCACCAATTGAAACTAAAGATACAAATGGAAATACAAAAGCTTCAGGGAATCTAACTCCTTTTGATTCTGGTTTAGATAAAGATAAATTAATAAATACTTTATCAGATTCTATTATACCGATGCCTATTGGGATCAAAGTCAATTTTTTAAATGATGGAAATGGAAAATTTGTTATAATAATTGAGGTTGAAAAAAGTGTAGAGAGACCACATCAATATGATAATCGCTATTATGTTAGGTTAGATGGCCAGACAAGGGTTGCTCCTCATTATTTAATTAAAGCTTTGATTAAAAGTCAAGATTTTCCAGTTATAAGAGGACATATAAAGTTGAAAAACATCCAAATTTCTGGAAATGATATTTTTTTAACATTCCGATATTTACTATTTAATACCTCACAATTCAATAATGAGAAAAATGCTTTTATAAGGATTGTGGTTCATCCTGGTGACATATATATTAATCAAGCTTTGATGAGTAATCCTTATGATAAAGATTTCCCTTTAATAAGCCATGGCAGGCCAATTATGTCAAGCTTTATTATCAAATTAAACACTTCTCAAATTCAAAATAAAATTGATATAATTTTTCAATTTGGAGGAGAAAAATCACCTTCAAAAGTATCAACATATAAGTATGACATCATGAAAAATTTTGTTAGCGGAGATGTAAAAGATGAAAACATATATTTAATTGAAAAACGTGAAAACTCTTTACCATCAGACGTTTCAAGCAATACAGATGATGATAATATCAATCAACTTCTAGATTTATAATATTCCACTAAATTAAGAAAAATTCAAATGTCTACTATTTGATATTAAGGTAGATTAAAATGACAAAAATTATTTGGACAAACTATTTAAAATAATTTCTTGTTAGATTAAAATCCCTTAATTTAAAAATATCAAACTATTATAAGTTCTTACATAAATATAATTAATGAATGAAAAAAATAACAAGTATTGGAATCGAAATACCTTCAAATGGAGATAATTATATAAAACTTGATAGTAAAAGATCACTTTCAGAAAGTGACATTGTCATTTTTAGCCCAAGTTTTGATAATAGTGATTATTCAACGTATGAAAGTTTTTCTGCAAGCCAAACATATGAAGGTAAAAAACTATATTCAAAAAGTTCTTCAGTTAAAATAATTGAACATTCTAAACATTGGAAAAATGAGATTCTACATTTTGTAGAAAATGGAGGAACAGTATTTTTTATTCTAACTAAAAGAGAGGATTTTTATATTTACACTGGAACAAAAGCATTTAGCGGGACGGGAAGAAATCAAAAAACAACTGAGCACGTCTCTCCATTTTCTAATTATAATTTCATATCTGTACAAACAATTGAATTCAATTCTGCTAGTGGTTCATTTGTCAGCCCTTGCAACAACTTATTCATTGATTTTCATAAAAATTTTCAAAATTACTTTTCATATGAAATATATCTTAAAGGAGAAAACCTACAGAACCCTATTTTTACTACAAAAAATAAAGATCGGATTTTAGGAGCAACGATAAAAGTAAAAAAGGGTTGTATTATATTTTTACCTAACATTGATCTAGATAGAAAAGAATTAATAAAATACAATCCAAAAACCCATCAATCTATTTGGACACCAGAAGCAATTAAAATTGGTAAATCTTTTTTAAACAATATTGTTGAAATTGATAAAATTTTAAAGAAATCAACTGAAAAAACCCCTAAACCAGATTGGTTGAAATCAGATGCGTTTAACTTAAAGAATGTTTTAGAAACAGAAAAATTAATTCAAAAGAATGAAATAATAATAAATAAAAAGGTACAAGAAAATGAAAAATTAAACCTTTTGCAGGAAGAACAAGAAAGTCTTAAAGATCTATTATTCGAAAGTGGGAAGCTTTTGGAAAATGCAGTAATTAAAGCATTAACTATTCTAGGTTATAAAGCAGAAAATTATGATGATGGAGAATTAGAATTAGATCAAATTATTTTATCACCAGAAGGTGAAAGATTCATTGGAGAATGTGAAGGTAAAGACATGAAAGATATTGATGTGACCAAATTTAGACAACTACTTGATGGACTAAATGCTGATTATGAAAAAGAAAATATAAATGAAAAAGCATATGGATTACTTTTTGGAAATGCACAAAGGCTAATTGCACCAGATGAAAGAACACTTTCATTTACTACAAAATGTCTAACAGGTGCTAAACGCGAAAAAATTGGGCTAATTAAGACACAAGATTTATTTGGAATATGTAGAATAATTCAAGAAAACAATGATAGTGAATACGCTGCTCAATGTAGAAAAGCTATTTTTGAACAATTAGGAGAAATAATTATTTTTCCTAAAAAATAATATTAATTCACCTTATGATAAAAATCAAAGCCAGAAAACTTTCCACAGCACAGCACAATATTAAAAAAAATCATCACCACCAATCACTTCCCTTTATCACTTATATCCTATTTTTGTAAAAAAACTAATGGACAAATTAAGTTTTCTGGAAGTTATTGCTGCGATTGCTGTTTTTGTATCGTTGCTGCTTGCCGTATTTTTATTAACGGTGAAAACAGAAAGAAAACTGGAAAACAGATTATTTGCGGCGTTCCTTATCATTAGCGCCATTGATATGAGCGGACTTTTTATGCATCTTTTTGTGGATAGCTATAATCTGAAAGCTTTTAAAATATCTGCTTACTTATTGGTAATGCCTCTTTTTTATCTGTATGTGAATGCTGTTTGTTATTCTGATTTCACCCTAAAAAGGAAGCATTTACTGCATCTTATTCCTTTTATTGTTGTCAATTTAATTTTAGTTCCACGGCTTTATCTGGCAGAAGGTGCTGCTAAGGAAGATTTCTTTAAAGTGATGTGGAATTCTCCGGAAATGTTTGTTTATCAATTCATTGGAGAACTTCAGTATTTCTTTTATATCATTGGTATATTTATGATACTCAAAAAATATAAGAAGATTTATCTTGAAAATTATACCAATCCCAACACTTTGCTGTACAAATGGCTGTCTCAGCTTACCGTGATTTTATTAGTCATCCATATCTGTATTATTTTAAAAAACATCGTAAGATATACGCAGCATAGAGATCTGTTTATCTGGTTGAATATTGTGGCAGGAACGGTATTTTTACTGGCTGCCTGTTGGTTTATATTAAAAGCATTAAATTATCCTGAACTTTTCCGCAGAATTGATTCTACCTTGCAACCTGCAGAAGATTTTGCTGAAACGCTGGAAACTGAAAATAAAACCGATGAAACAAAAAATAGTCAGATTGAACAGCTTAAAAAATTCATGGTTGAAAAAGAGCCTTTCTTAGAACCTTCATTAACGATTCAGGAATTGGCAGATCAGGTGAACATTCCTGTTCGTGAGTTGTCTGTATTAATTAACCATCACCTCAATCAGCACTTTTTTGATTTTGTGAATGAATACCGCATTAAAAAAGCAATGACCATTCTAAAAGATCCCGCGAAAAAAGAATATACGGTCTTAGAAATTTTGTATGAAGTAGGTTTCAATTCAAAATCTTCTTTTCATACCTATTTTAAAAAATACACGAATCAAACACCGACAGCATTCAGAAACAATTGATAATTAATCAATTGCAAATAGTCAAACTCTGAATTGTAAATAACCGGACTCATTTTATTCATTAAAAAGAGTCCGACTTTTTTTAGATGGACTCTTTTCAAAATTCTCTACAGCATATTTGCGTCAGAAATATCAAATTAAAATTTTGACCATGAAATATGCACCCCTTATTTTATTATTTGCCTTATTTGGATGTAAAAGTATTCACCCAATCCATCAACAAAATGTTGAAAAAGCAATTACAAAAAATGCCCTTCAGTTATTGGAGGACAAAAGATTTCATTCTGCTTCCGTTGCCGTGCTCAAAGATGGAAAATCTACCATAAAACATTTTGGAGAATTAACGATTGGAAAGGGAAACAAACCCAACGATTCTACTCTTTATGAATTAGCTTCTGTAACCAAAACTTTTACAGGATATTTAGCCGCCAAAGCCGTACTTGATCAAAAACTCAGTTTAGAGGATGATATCAGAATCTATCTTAATGAACCTTATCCCAATTTAGAGTTTAAAGGTGAGCCTATCAAAATCAAACATCTCATCACTCATACCAGCGGGTTTCCCAATTTTCCAATAAAAAGTGAAAATAAAAAGGCTTTTTTTGAGGGATTAAAACTCATCAACATTAAAACAAAGCCGGGAGAAGTCTATTCCTATTCCAACACAGGTCCGGAGCTGACTGCTTATATCCTTGAAAAAGTATACCAAAAACCTTTTGAGGAACTGGTGAGCGAATTTGTTTTGAAACCTAATCAAATGAACCAAACGAAGTTTACACTCAATGAAAATGACAGAACAAGACTGGTAAAAGGCTATAATGATAAAAACGAGGTAATGCCTAACTTCAACAGAACGTTATGGGGCGGCATTTCAGGACTGCATTCTACGACTACGGATTTGGTGAAATATATGAAACTGCAGCTTGACCCATCCAATCTTATCGTCAAAGAATCTCATAAAAAACTCTATAAAGAAGGTTCTGATTTTTGGGAAGGTTATCACTGGTACATCATAGAAAATGATCATCAATTAATATACAGACATCACGGAGGCATATACGGAATGCAGAATTGGTTTGTGATTTATCCTAAACAAAATATAGGTATATCCATATTGACGAACACCAGCTTTAATGAAACCGGAGAAATTTTAGAAAAAGTAGTGGATAACCTGTATAACGACATCCATGCAAAATAAACAGTACATAGCGGGAATGAAAAATAGAACCTACTTTCTGTTCAGATTAACCCAACTTTTGCACCTGAACCCTTATTTATCAATCCCTTAAAAGACTCATCAGCAGACCTATCAATTCATTTTATCAATCCGTATGAAAAAGCTATATTTAAAAAATAATTACCATGATATGCCAAAGCAGATCTTTACAACAACTTCTACAAAAAATTGATCTATACAACACTTTTAAATATTGCTATTTTTCAAGGAATAGTCTTAGGCGTAGTCATTTTAAAATCTTCCTTATTCAATAGCCAATCAAATAAGTATCTGTCCTACTTGTTATTTGCACTTTCCATTGTTTTACTGAATTATGTTTTTGAAATTGAAGGTGCATTTAAGTCTTATCCTTTGCTATGTTTTCTGGACTATATTGAATGGATATTTTTACTACCCGTCTTCATCTTCCAGTTTATCATAAACCGGATTGATGATACCGTAAAGAGCAGACAAAAAACTTATCTGTATTACATTCCGTTTGTCTATTCCTCTACTTTTACGATTATATACCATCTTAATGATATTTTAGGAATTTATAAAATCACGGGTTCAGGCATTTTCATCATTAATATACTTAGACTGATTCAGCTTTTATTTGCCTTTATCATCATCCTGTTTCCACCTTTTTACTCTTATTTCATGATAAGGCACTTAAAAGACCCACAGGAGAAAAAATGGGTAATTACCTTATTAACTACGCTCTATTTATTATTATCTACCTGGTTAATTACCTATATGACCGGCTTCTTTTTTGGAATAGATATTTCCTCTACCATGAGTGGACTGGCTCTATCGGCAACATTTATCATGCACTGGACGGCTTATATAGGCATTTACAAATACAAGCTTGCCAAAAACAAAGATGCAGTTTACCAGTTTCTAAACAACGATTTCGCTATTATACATCCCAATCTGCAAGTTGCAGAAAACAGTATAACGCAAGAAAACAGCACTGCAGAAGAATACCGGGAATCTATAACAGCTGACAATCTTTATTTTCAAAAACTTGAGCAGCTTTGCAAAGAGCAGCATATTTATACCGACAGCACATTAAACAGAGAAAAAGTAGCAGAAAAACTGGGAATAAGCGCCGGATATGTTTCACAAATTGTAAACACCATAACCGGAGACAACTTTGCTCATTATATCAATCAATATCGGGTGGAAGCTGTCAAGGAAATGATATCGAATTCGGAATATGGCAACTATACTTTGCTGACGATGGGCTTAGAATCCGGGTTTACTTCAAAAACAACTTTTTATAAAGCTTTTAAAAAAGTAACGGGTCAAACACCCAATGAATACAAAAACACCCTCAAATAGGTACCATTTTCTCCATTTTTAAGCTTTTGAAACCTCTTATAACTTGAATTAATTGAGTTTTGCACTTAAATAATTCAAATACCTTTTTTATGAAAAAAAACTTTTTACTCCTCATCATTTTATGTGCTTTTTATTCTGTCAAAGCTCAAAGCAACGAAAACAACGGGGATTCATATGTGAAAAAAAATGAAATTAAGCTGAATTTATTTTCTCCTTTAATGGGAGCTATTGAAGTAGGTTATGAACGGTTTCTCAACAAAAATTCATCACTCGGAATTTCTGCATTTAAGGTTTATAGCCATTCAGCAAATGAGGATATGAATTACTATATCTCTCCTTACTACAGATATTATTTTGGAAAAAAATATGTTTCCGGTTTTTTTGTCGAAGGATTTGGAATGCTCACTTCCATTGACGGAAAACAAATCTATACAGCAGACAAAACAATGTTCACTGAAGGCAAAGATGTTTATGATCTTGCGTTAGGCGCAGGTCTTGGCTGGAAGCTGGTAACAAAGAAAGGATTGGTTTTTGAAGCCAATGCTGGCTACGGAAGACTTGTTTTCAATGCGGATAAAACAGATCACGATCAGGTTGTAAAGCTTGGGCTAAGTATGGGCTATCGATTTTAATATCAAACCTGTAAAAAGCAAAATCAGAGCAGAAACAATCTACTCTGATTTTGTGTATAATTAACTCACTTCAGAACCCTTTACAAATTATTTGAAAGAATCGTATCGTTTTCAGGGATTGCTTTTACATTTTGATTTCCTTCATAAACGCATATACCACCCACCCAGGTTTCCAATACCGGAATATTCCGCATTCTCATATATTGTAAAGACGGAGTATCTAATGAAAGAGGGTCCTGTTCCAATATCACAAAGTCAGCAAAGTACCCTTTATTTAATGATCCCACCCATTTGTCTGCATAACATTGCCAGGCCGCATCATAAGTAACGGCAATTAAAGCCTGCTCTGGAGTAAGGCGTTCGTCACTGTTTAAAACTTCAATATTCTTCGGATTCTTTTCCATGATTCTGGTAATCGACTGCTCCATCATACGCAAAGGCCCCAGCGGACTTACTTCGTTGTCGCTATGAAGGGTAATTCTCATACCGGCAGCCAGCGTTGAACCGCAAAGATCAAGCATTTGTGCCTTTTCACCGAATATCACTTCCTTGAAAGCATATCCCCAGTAACCTACGTGCCCGATAAGAAAACTTGGCGAAACACCCATTTGCAGCATATTGGTAATCTGATCTGCCGTCAGAAGAGAGCAATGTTCTATACGGTTACGAAGCTCGGGACCTCTATATTTCGCAAGGGCTCTCTGATATGCATTGACCGCAAATGTTACCGCCTGATCTCCATTGGCATGAACCATCAACGGCCAGCCTTTTACGGCTACAACAGTATTAATTAATGTATTGTAACTTGGCGGAATGGTATGAGCTGGAATACCTGTCTGTGGAAAATTAAATACCCCTGTATTACCGGCAGGATCACATAAATATGGAGCACTCTGATAACCCGTCAATCCCTGGTTGGAACCATCCGAAACCACTTTAATATGTCCGCAATATGCCGGTTTGTAGTGATCAGGCTCTTTGTAAGGATCCAGTTTATCAACGTCTTCCTGGCTGGAACAAAGATAAGCCCCGCCTGTTCTCACCAGTTCCGTATGCGTCTCAAAATATTTGGTCAGCAGTGTTTCCGAACCGTTATTCAACCCGGCATCATACATAAAGGTTACTCCTCTTGAATTGGCCACTTTAAAAAGATCAGTAAGATAAGTGTTAATATGTATGCTCATCGCAATGATCTGCAGCTTTACCACCTTTAATGCTGGGGTCATCTGTAAACCTTCCTGCAACTGGCCATTGGTTTTCTGAATATAATCCTCAGCTGATGTATAATGGCTCTTCACCTCATCACTGTGATTGTATACATAGGTTAATGCTGCAGTATTCAGATAAAGGGTATGCATGGAGGCGCTCAACAGCATGATAGGGATATCCTTATTAATCTTATCAAGTACGGTATTGGTAATGGTGATCAACTCTTTTTTACCATTTATTTCCTCAAAAGGCATTAATGAAGGATCTAAGCCTTTTCCTAAAACAAAATATCCCGGGATTTTAGGAATTTCTTTAATTTTATTATTTATTATTAATCCGACAGAAGTCAAATCATATTCAGCCAGTAAATCCTGCCCATCAAAAGGGCTCACATCCAGCCAGCCATGCATCATTGCTGTAGGAACCATATGTACATGGGGCTCAATAAGGCCTGGGAGTAAAGTTTGGAACTCGGTTAATTTTTTATCCTCATATCCGGAATAATGATCTCCCATATAGGTTCTTACATCATCCTCTTTACCGGTTATCACAACATTTCCATAAGCGAACCCAATGGCTTCTACTCTATCTGTTGAGCCGCCAATCATAGGCCTGATAATTCCTCCGCTTATCATCAGAGGTTTGGGTTTTTCGTGGGGTGTTTTGCCGGAACCGGGATTTATTTTCGTCAGATTTTCTGCGCTGAAAAGTTCTTCTTTAAGAATTTCCAAAACAGGATTGTTGCAGGAGCAGTGGGTGCAGCCATGCTCGTGTTGGTGTAAATTTTCCATAAGAATAATTTGGTTTGGTTGTAGGTTAAAGTTTTTAATTCTGTATATCTGTTTTTAATGATACATTCTCTTTAGGTATATGAAGACACAAGCCTATCATGGATGACGACTTACTATATGATCAAAATAAAAAAATGGATTATTTTTAGTAAATTATGTTTTAATAAATATTTACATATGAATAATTTTAATTTATTTTCATGGATTAGTTTATTTTATAAAAATAATAAAAATATTCTTTCAACCCAATTTTTATCACTTAATGATGATTAATTTTTTCTATCTAAATTTTTAATTGACAATGAGTTCCAATTTAATTCACAATTACACCTTCAATTTTTACCTCTTCAGAAAACAAGTATTTTAATGGTGATGTCTTTTTAATGCCACACCACACTCGTTTAAACTTCTTTTTTCAAAAAACGCAAGGACGCAAAGGAGCTAAAATGATGCTGTTGTTAAGGCGCAAGAAAATCAAAGATTTTCAGTTAAGCATTCATTGTGAAATAGACATTATTCAATTTTATTGGAGATAAAATCTTTGCGCCTTATATAAAGATAGATATTAAAAGATCTTAGCGTCTTAGCGTTTTTCTAGCTAATACTGTTTAAACTTTTCATTACACTACAAAAGTCATAAAAGTTTCATTTTAAATACTTTAGTAATTTTTAAGTTTGAGTACTTTACGCATAGAAGTTCATATCTAACATCTGTGCAAATAGCTTTTGTTTCTTTTGTGGTTAAGTTTATTATAAAGAATCTAGTAAATATCCGTAAGATATTATCCATTTTCGAAACCATTAAATCATTAATTTAGCATAGAATTAAAATGCACTAAGATTTCTATGAAAAATATATGCTGTGTATTGCTTCTTTCAATAGTACAACCTGTACTGGCACAAACTAAACTGGAAAAAGCACTCACCAACCTTGAGAATAACTACGAACAGGAAAAAGTATACTTACTTACCGACAAACCCCAATATGCAGCCGGAGATAAAATATGGTTTAAAAGTTTTGTATTTGACGGATATAGCCGTTCTGCACTATCTACCACTCTATTTGTTGAACTGTACAATGCAGATAAAAAAATAATTGACTGGAAAACGATACTTCTGACCAATGGTGAAGGCAGCGGAGATTTTCAGCTGAAGGACAACCTTCCTGAACAGGTCTATTTTATAAGAGCTTATACTCCTTACATGACCAATTTCAATGAGGATTTTCAGATTGTTAAAACGATTCCGGTGTACAATCCCAACTCCACTGAATCATTGATGGTCTCCAAAAGCTCTGACTGGTCTGCAAAAGCCTTTCCCGAAGGCGGAACATTCATTAGCGGTATACCTTCAAAAGTAGCTGTAAGATTATCCGGCAATACTTCCCTTCCGGAAAACTGGTCGGGAAAAGTAGTAGATGCACAAAATCCCAATGTCTCCATAACGACATTCAAATCGTTTGATAAAAATGTTGCTTCTTTTAAAATCACACCTGCTTCAGGAAAAAAATACCAGGTGATCATTCAGGATAACGCAGGAAAGAGCCAGACAATAGATCTGCCACAAGTTGCAGACAGCGGTATCGGTTTAGAGGTTTACAGCTCTAAAGAAGGGATAAAATATACCTTAAAAGGCGTCAACTTAAAACAACAGCTTCAAAATTATAAAATTGTAGGAACCATCAATAACCATCTTGCCTACAAAGCCAATATCAAGCAATTAACCAATGAAGCGACAAGTCTTATTCCTACAAAAATCAGCAATGGAGCTAATGGTATTCTCCAATTGTCTATTTTTGATGAACAGGACAATCTGGTGGCCCAAAGACTTTGCTTTATAAAACCCGGTCAGTTAAAGCTTGAAAAAGCAGAAATTGTAGCTCAAAACATAAAAACAACACCAAGATCTTTCAACAGCATTGATCTTTCTCCGGAGTCTTATTTTAAAAATTACACGGTTTTGGTAAGCGAGGATGACGGTACGCAAAAACCCGAAGAAGAAAATTTACTGAGCGGACTTTGGCTAACGGGAGATTTCACTTCAAAAATAGACAGTCCTGCACAATATTTCTCCAAAACCGCCAACACTGAAGCTTTGGACGCACTCCTTATTTCTGAAAAATGGCAAAGATTTGACTGGAACTCCGTACTCAGCGGAGCTGCACCTGCTATCAAAACGAATTCTCAACCTTATCTTTCTTACAAGATAAAACCTATTAAAAATGGGTCCCTGCTAATCAATACCAGTGTCAATTTAATATTGAGATTAGGTAAAAATGAACCTTCCATTAATCAATTTATAACGGATCAGAACGGATATGCTTATTTGAATAATATCAACTATGATGAACCTTTGGATGTTTCATTATTTGTCAATTCAGAAAGTGACAAAGGGTCATCAGGTACTGATAATTTATTTGTTACCGTAGAGCCGCTGGTCAATCCCACAACATTTAAAGGGAATTTTCCGGGAACAAAATATACATTGGTAAAATCCGGTGCAACCAAAACCCTTTCCCCAAGCATTTCCAGAGCCATCAATACGCAGAAAAACAATAAAAAGATCGACAATGCCGATGTACAGATTGAAGAAGTAAAACTGGTCGGAAAAAAGCAGGATCCAAAAGAAGAATTAGACAAACAACTGTCCAGCGGAATGTTTAGTGCTATGAATTCTACTATTTTTGATTTCGTGAATGAAGACCAGCATGTTGCCGGATCCAATAATATATTAGACTGGCTACAGGGAAGAGCGGCTGGTTTAACCTTCCAAAGAAACAGTTCAGGAGTCAATGTCCCTTATATTCGCGGCCAGCAAGCCAAGCTGTATTTAGATGAAACGCCTACTGATCCTTCCATGATTGCCAACCTTCCCGTAAGCAATATTGCGATGGTAAAAATCCTTAAAGGAGCCGGATTAATAGGCGATGCAGTAGCCATCTACACGATGAAAGGAAACATGAAGTCTAAAAATAATGAAAAAGACACGCAGAAAAACAACTCATCTATCATAAAAGGCTACGATAAACCGTCAGAGTTCCCTATTGAAATGCTGGATAATGACGATCCTGCCAAGAAAATTGAAAATGACACCCGGGAAACCCTTTACTGGAATCCTAATTTATTTGACAGCGATTACGTTCCTCCAAGAATTAAATTCTTCAATAACGACAGCGCAAAACAATATAAAGTTTTGATCATAAGTTTTGATGAAGATGATAATATTCTGTATGATCAGGAGATCTTTAAATAGTGTTTTCTGTATAAAATAAAAGCCTTTCAGTTTTGTTGAAAGGCTTTTTTGTTTAAATACACAATTCTTTTCTTAAACGCAAAGATTAATATTCTAAGCAAACAAAGAGGCGTGACTGTGTCACGGACTAAGCATGCCTTTTATCCATACGCTTCTTCGAATCAATCAAGATTGATTCTTCCTTTGCCTTCTACGCTATGCATCATTAAATTAAAGCTTTGCGTCAATGAAATTTTATTTGAATGAAATTTATCTTTTTCATCTTTGCCCTTTTCTCTGGTTATATTTCTCTCTTCTTCCCAGAATGATATGCACTGCATCTAGCATTTTGATCAAATGGATGTAGGGAGAATCACAGCTCATCCTCAAATTACCACTTTAAACCAATTCTAAGCACGATTTTTCCTCAATCGTAGTTTTACTACAATTTAAAAAATTTAATATAATTTTATATTGAATAGTATATTTTTTATCTAACTTAGGTGACATAATATCCAAAAAAACGCACAAAATACTATGAAAAACACCTCAAATTCTGATAAAGTTTCAGAAAACCATATTGCGGGCATCAACCGTGTGGTAAAACTGGAAATTGTGATTGAGGGCAAGGCTGTCAATCACTTTAAGCACTTTCGTTTGCAACAGAGTGCAAGGAAGCACCATGATTTCGAACTGGTATTGGCTCATGACTCTTTAGGCGAAGTACAAAACCACAACCTTGAGCAAGCCCAAAAGTTTTTAGGAAAAAGAATTACTGTTGTTTTTAAATATAAAGATTATGAAAATGAAAGCCCCGAAAGAACATTTGTGGGGCTCATTACCAAAGTATCATTCAGTCAGGAAAAAATGAGTCTGGGAAATATAATCTTAAAAGGAAAAAGCCCGACTATTCTGATGGATGCCGCTCCGCATACCCAAAGTTTCGGAGGAAATCAGGAGGTGAATACCAATATTATTGCCAACCGGATTATCAAGGAGACATTAGGAACCAACAAGTTCGATTTCAGGATAGATACGCAAAACAAAAGTTATATCAGCTACAGTGCACAATACAACGAAACCCATTACAATTATCTGACAAGGATTGCAGAAGCTTACGGAGAACAGTTCTATTATGATGGCGAAATCCTGCATTTCGGGAAACTTCCTACTTCTGAAAAACCAATCTCGCTGGTGTATGGAAGCAATGTTATTGATGTAAATGTGGAACTGAAAGCCGTTCATACCAAACCGGAATACTTTGGCTACAACAGCAGCAGCCACACTAAAATGGTGGGTGTTGATGACCGTATACAACATAGAGGAGAACTATCTTCCAAAGCGTATGAGCTGAATGATACTATCTTCACAACCCGTTCATTAACCCCTACTCCTATCAATGCCAATATGTTCCGTGATGTGGATGATTCCCAGAAAAGCACAAGAGGAAGTAAAGCGGTAGAAGTTTTTACTGTCTCAGGACATACAACGGTTCCCTTCCTGTATATTGGCTGTGTTGCAGACCTGGCCATGAGAAAGGCTGACAGCAATGAAACCTCACATTTCACAACGCTTATGATCACTGAGGTGAATCACGAAGTAGATGCTAGAGGATATTATACCGGAAGCTTTGAAGCCATCGCTGAAGGGACCGGTTTTATGCCGAAACCCGATTTTGAGATGCCCAAAGCAGAACCGCAGGTAGCCACCGTCATTTCCAATGTAGATCCATTGAATCAGGGGAGAATACAGGTGCGGTTTGACTGGCAGTTAAATGATACCACCCACTTTATCAGAATGATGAGCCCTGATGCCGGCGGAACGGATGCTATCATGCAAAACAGAGGGTTTGTAGCTGTTCCTGAGATTGGCGATCAGGTGATGGTGGGATTTGAATACCACAACCCCGATTTTCCTTTTGCCATGGGCGGAATGTTCCATGGGCAGGTAGGCTTGGGCGGAGGTGTTAACAATCATCTGAAATCTATACAGACGAGAAGCGGGATTAAGGTGTTAATGAATGATGCTGATAAAAGTGTAACCATTAAAGATCCGAGCGGAAATACTTATTTCATGGACGGTCAGGGTAATATTGATGTTACTGCCCCAAAAAATATGACTTTTACGGCTGGAGAAGATATGAAGATTTCAGTGGGAAGGAACATGACCACCAAGATTGGTAAAGACAGTACGCTGAATATTGGAAATGACCACACTGAATCCATTACAAAAAGATACACCCAAACTTCTGAAAACAAAAGTGTTACCGTTAAAAAAGATCAGACAGAAAGCACCGGCAATGCATTTAAAAGTATTTCCGGAGAGGCTGATATACAGACCTCTAAAGGTGATTTAAAACTGAGAGGGACAACATTGGCTGTATTCCAGGGAGGAAAAGACGTTAAAGTAAGTAAAGGCTAAACTGATTAAAGTGATGAAAGTACTATTCAATTGTTACCTGTGAATATAATTCCGGCCTCAACAGTTGAATCCAATCCAAAATATGAACCCATGGAAAACCAAAATACTTCAGCGCATGATCAAAAGCTTTCTGAAAAACGGGAAGAAAAGCAAAAAAAATCCAATGAAGATACTCCTTTAGAAAAAAGAGAGGTGGTTATGCATGGAGCCAAGTTGAGTTGTCCATACGCTCAGGCCGCAGGAGACCTTAAAGTGACCTCTAACGAAATAAAACTTCAGGATCAGTTATGGGCAACGGATGCCGACGGAAACAATATGATCAACCTGCAGTTTAAAGGAACTTGCGGACACCCGAAATGGCCCGCAAGAAATATGTCTCCTCCACCCTGCATGAGCGTTATAAAATTAAGTCCCTGGCAGAATCTGGGAACTTCTACAGTACAGACCCAAACTGTTTTGGTCAAAGAATCATTTATCACTTGTAATCCTGAATTTAATGCTGCCGCTCCCAAAGCGATTCCGCAGGTGGCCAGTATAAAAAGTGAAATTCAGACTGATGAAACGCCTAAAATCATTGACGCCTATTTCGTTAAATGGACTTCAGAAAAAGGCACCCCTGTTGAAAAGGAAGAAGAAGTATTCAACAAAAAACTGGGCAAGAAAGTTACTGTAAAGAAGAAAATAGACACCGAAAAAATAACTCCGGAAAAAATAACAGAACGGGGATTAAGTTATCAGGTTGCTTTAATTGTGGAGACGCAAGGGCTTTCAGGGAAAAAAGTAAAAGTAAAGGTTAAAAGCGGGAAAAATAAAGTCTTAACAGATGTAGACAGTGATGTAAGTCTTATTGATTTAAAAGATATAGAAAAAGTTACAGATGCTTCAAAATATGCAGGCATAAAAGCAAAAGCTGAATTTGAAATCGCTGTTGACAATCTGGCGAATGATCCTACAATAGAAAATTCAGCCCAATTCAAAGACAAAGCCGTTATCAAACTCATGCTCAATCAGCGTGCCGATGACTTATCATTTGATTGGGCAAAACTGATAAAAGCAAGTCCTGACAAAGAAGCCTCCTTGTATATTGAAGTGACTTCTGATGAACCCAAAATTGAATATCTCGGGAAAGAAGGTAAAAGCAGCAGCTTAAAAAATACCTTTTTAAACGGAGAAGGCACCTATTTCAAAATAAAATATTTAGAACAGCCATGGATCATTAAAGCCCGCGAAGAACAGGAGCTTGGCGTTTCGGAAGCAACGCATTGTAAAAAAATAATAGATGAATACCATGCCATAAACCGACAGAATAAACCTAGTGCCTGCGCCAATACGGATAACAGCTCCTGGTGCGCCTCATTTGTGGGCTGGTGTTTAAATAAGAGCGGATATTCTGCCCAATTAGATCCCGGGGCCTATTCATACGGACACGAAAATACAAGATACAGAGCCGGATTTAAGAAAAATCCAACAGATAAAAAAGGACTGGAAAAAGAAGAATTTGATGATCCGGTATGGGGGAAACTTATAGCGGGAAATCAGCCTTTGCTGGGCTCCATCTGTGTTTTATCAAATAAGCATCATGTAAGCATGGCTGTGGGAAAGAGCAGCGATGGCAAAACCATATATTATCTTGGAGGAAACCAGGGAAACAAAGTTTGTGTAGGGACTTTCGGGCAAAGAACCTCTTCCATGTACCCAACAGAATATACTAAAAAATCTGAAGATGATGAGTTACCTATTTACTATACAAAAAATGAAAAACTTAGTTACTAGTTTGATATTATTTTTCTTTATTCCTGTTTGTGGGCAGAAGTCTGTTCACGACAGTTTGAAAGTATATTATCAGGATTCATTGATGATCAGTAAGAATTTTAAAAGCGGAAACATATCCGATCATCTTACCGTAAAAGTAATTAATCCCTGTAACTCTGAAAAAGAAAGATTTGACGGAGCGGTCACCATCATCAGCGCCACTGTTAAAAATAAAAAATACAGTGATAGTATGGTTTACAATTATCCCTATGCGCAATCCGGTTTAATTAATCTGAAAGCAAATAATATATCCAATTATACAATAGATAAGCATCAGGCAGTCTTAGTCCCTTTTACCTATTGCGGGAATTGGGATAATGACAGAAAAGTCTCGTACATGATATTTTATAACCATAAAAAGTACCTGCATCATATCAAGTACTATTGTGGAGAGGACGAAAAATGCAAAATCAATGATAACCTGAACGTTACGTTAAAAGATTTACCTTCAAAATTAAGATTAAAAGTTATTAAAGACTTAGAAACAAAATACAATAAGTCCAATGATTTTTACTAATAAGCTCAAAATAAAATAGTATGAGTGGAGAACAAGAAAAAGATGGATATTCTGCCAATCCCAATCAAAAGGTTTATGATATGCCGCATCAGGTAGATCATGAGGTGAATGTGGTGAAGATCTATTTTGCGAAACAGGTTCCTAAAATGACCTGGGAATCTAAAGAAGAAACCTATACTGTAAAAGGTAGCGGATCGGTATCTGATGTAAAAAAGAAATATGAAAAAAAAGGCAGAAGAAACATTCAGGCGGATAAAGAAGATTCTGTAAAATTAAAAGCAAAAGAAACCGTAAAAATCACCTGGGAAGAAGAGGTACAGGCAAAAAAAGCCGATGGTACCCCGGATTTTGATTTTGAAAGAATCAACAGTACCACCATCAAAAAGAAAGTATGGGTTGTTGCCAACTGTGAAGGAGCAAGTGGAAAACTCTCGGTTGAGATTCATGAAAATAAATTGAAAAATGCAGAAAACGTCTATGAAAATCCTGTCAAGTTTTTAGATGGAGAAGAAGAAAAAAGCAAAATTGAGTTTACCATCAACGGAACACTGGTTTATTCTAAGGAAATAACGATGCGTCCCAAAAGTGATGAAGATCTAAAGAAACTGATAGAGAAACTGAATAAAAGAGACGATCTGAACGCCTTCTTATATTTCAAAGCTGAGGTAACAGGAACAGAAGATGAGGTGAAATTTCCGGATGAAACGCATGAGTTCTTAAATAAGGACGGCGACAGATTTGAGATCAGATATTGTAATTGCGGAAAGGATTATGATATTACCTGTACCCGATACAGCGGGAAATATGGCCCGGCCTACTGGGGATCGAAAAAGCTTGAAAATTATGCCGATTGGGATACATTAATTGAAGACAAGAAAATCACGGCCGAAGAAAAATCTATTTTGATAGGAATGTCTGAAAATGAAGGTAAATTAGACTCCGTTCAATCCTATGATTGGGATCTTTCAGGAGAACAAATGATCTTAACGGCAGGAGCCATGCAAAAAACAGTGGATCATACCGGAAAAGGCGAATTTACAACACAGGTTGAAGAATTTAAAGCTCAGTATCCGGAAAAATATGATGAGTTGTTTGTAACCTGCGGATGGACGGTGGAATCCGGGATTTTATACTACAAAGATCCGGCAGATGCCAAAGCGGAGAAAATTACAGGCAATACCTTATCCAATAAAATCAGGGAAAACTGTAAAGAGTCTTTATTCGGAAAAACAGTAGAATCCAAGCCTCTGCAACCGATTGTAAATGCGGTTATTGATAAACTGTTCCAGGAAAAACAAGTGCTGGATTTTATCAAGAGATTGAAAGAAGTCGTACTTCCTTTGGTTCCTACAGGGTATTCCTATAAACTGTCCGATTATTTAAAATCAAAATTAGGGAAAGCAACTGTATTGGATCATCATATTAACAGACCGGGATATGTAAAAGACGATTTCGGTGCTGCATTAGGACGGTTTTTCGCCAAAAAAGACGCCAACACAGCCAAAATAAACAAAACCAAAAAAGAAGGTGAAAAATTAGAAAATATATCAAGAAATCCTGCCGAATGGGGAGATCAGCACAGTACATACGAGAAAGAGATCCTTGATGATTACGGCAATAAAAGAAGAGGTACCGATATGGACAAGCGCTACGAGAAAATGGAAAAAAACGCCAATTTATTATGAAAAAAATAACAACCGTACTGATGATTTTAATGATTTTAATTACGTGTGGAAACGTGGCTTCCTCCCGGAATCATGAGGTACAGACTAAAACAGAAAAGAAAGACACCCTGATTGCTTTAAATAATAATATATCTCTGTATTACGCTTCCTATAACAACAATATGAAACTATGGTACAATCTCTATATCGTTAATAAAAATAAGCGTATAAAAATAGATAAAGGAAATAAATATAAAGGGACCGGAAGTGAGCTTTTTTCTTCCCTCTCCCCTAACGCGAATTATGTGGTAGTGGATGCCATCATCAAAGATTATGTACATGAGAGCGACAAAGACAGTACGCTGCATGAAAACTACACATGCGCCATTATTGATGTAAAAAAAGCCAAAATAGTGAAACAGATGCAGCAGGATTGCGACGGATCGTGGAACAAAAAAAACCAGTGGGTTTCCTCCGGAGGGAAAGTAGTTTTTGGGCAGCAATAAGTTGTAAAATGACTGAAAAATTATGGAGCCAGTATTTCCTATAGATATTAAATTGAACCTTGCTGAAGGAAAGAAATTTTACCGCTATACCTATAATGAATATACCACCGTCCACGGAAAAACCCATAGAAGTGAGCTCAACAAAGTTTTTCATGTCACTCTGAAACATTTAGAGGAAGAAAGATTTGAATACCATATTGAAATTTTCGACAGAGTTCACAGAGATAAGGAAGTGTCCCTGTCTGAAAAAAATTTTTTAGCCAGAATTGCAGACATCAACAATGAAGTGGTGCTTATAACGGACGAATACGGTCGTTTAAAAAATGTGCAGGAATTGTCAGTTCTTCAGGACAGAGTGGAGAAAACGGTAGAAAAGCTTTCACGATCCTACGTAGGCAGACAGGCGGAAGATCTTTACCGGTTTTTAAGAGATTTTTACCAAAAAGAGAATTTAGTAGGCAAAGATTTTTTAAAATATAATCATTTTGGAATGATCCTCCATCCATTTTATGGAAGGTATCAGCAGGAAAATCAGACAAAGAACAGGGTACGCTACCGTAATTTTATGGCCAACACCATCATAGATATAGATGAACATGTACAGCCTCAGGATATGCGTTGTGATGATGAATTATTACTGGTGCAGTATATCGGAAGCATTCCTTCAGACAAAAACCGGGAAATGTTTTACGGAGAAATGAAAAGAAAGGAAATTGCTTATAACAATGAAACGGATTTTCCAAAACTGGACAAATATAAAGGACAAATTTTACTGGATTTTAAAACCAAAGAAGTCTTGGAGCATAAACTGACTATAGAATTTTCACTGGGAGAAAACTACCAAAAGAAGATCATCTATCATATAAAAGAAATAAGCTATGAAGAACTTTAAAAAATCGGGCAAAGAACTGTATTCATTATTTGGATGCCTGAACCCTGTTTCATTTAAGGATCTTCGTCAGGAAATATCAGAAACTCCGTATTAAAAAAAGAAAACTCTTACAATGGCGACACGTATTACAATAACAGATTCCGGGCAAACCCAAACCTTAAATGGTCCATTGGCTCCGGATACTCCTGATGATTCATTACAGCGTATCAGTGAGGTTTATTTTGCGAAGAAAACAACCACAGACAATGGAACAAGGGTCAGTTTTACAAAAATTGATTCTGCTCATGCACAGCAGGACCATCAGAATCAAAATCAAAATCTTCCATACGATTCCATATTGGGGAAAACGGTGTATCTGATCATCGAGACCAGCAATATGCAAACCTTGAGTATAGATGCTGTGATAAGACCTTCAGCCAATACCCTTACAGACAATACGGAAACATTACAGTTAATGCGTTTTCTATCTCCCGACCGCTATGAAGCCCAGAGATTGTTTACAGTCCAGGTAGGAAATTTTGATGCCCTAAACAATAATGCAGGAAGTCACACTCATTATACAAACTTAAGTGATCACATCAATAAAGCTATTATTAAGCTGCAGCTCAGACCCGATGGAAGAGCTATTTTTGATGAATGGAGCGGAAGACTGGGCGAAAACACAGTCAATTTAGAAGTGGCCGTAGAAAGAACAGACAATAGTCCCTGTGCCTATAAAGACGGACAGGAAGAAGTAAATGGAGCCGGGATTTTCTTAAATGATGATACAGGGAGATTCAGAGTGGTCAATAAAAATATATACACCATTCATCATGGTAGTAATGCTTACAATACTTTAACAGAGACTAATACAGGAGAAAGAAGAAGGATCCAAAAAGTTCTGAATACCCATTCTACTGAAGTTATTTATTTTTATTACGACCAAAACGATAATGAACACCGGATTTGCTCCAGAACTAAAGAAACGGTCACAAGAAAAAGAAGAGTCAATACCATTCCGCCTGTGGCCCAAAGAGGTGAGCTTACGCAAACCATAAGTTTTACGGCAAACAGAGCTGCCGGGGAAAATATAGATGCCACTCAGTTATTGGTGTATACTAACGGAACGCTTGGTGACGGAGCCACTGATAAATGGTACGCCAATCAGCCGGGAACCGTAGAGTTAGTCGATATGGATATTCTGGCCAATGCAGGTGTGGGACCGCAGATATTTGAAGCATTCAACTATAACCGGGATGGAGTCATCATCCGGTACGGGTTTCAGCATACGAGAAGAAGAAGTATTCAGCCGGATTTATTCTCAGGATTCTTAGGAGCATTGGCACAATTCAGACAGGAAGGACACAGTCATTATATTGTTTCTCAGGGCTTTTCTTATTCTGATGCGTCGTGTTATCCCAGTGCAGAACATGTGAACGGAGAAGCGGGAGATCTGAATTTATTAACGACTCAGGAAGATGGGGTTAACACGATTCTTACAGCAGCCAATTTTGATTATGACAATGCAGTTATTCTCCGGAATATTCTCTTTAATTTCGGATTTATATTAGGACGGTCGGAAAACTTTACCAATACATCAAATGCCAGTACTGCTGATAATGTCAATACACGGTTACCTCACACGACTCATACGGCTACCCCAAGACATAATAACCACTTACATATTCACGGTTTCGCTCAAATATCAGATATATATGCCTAAAATTAATATCGCCTGTTTTACTATTTTATTTTTCCTTTTTTCCTGCTATAGTAAAGCTCAGACAGAAAATAAGGTACCCAACGTAGAAACCCATTCAACGGATAAAGGATTATTGCCTTTTAACACCAATAAAAAAGATTGTATCAGCCTGCCATTTGGATATCCGGATATTTCAAAACGAATAACCGTTGACTCCGTTCTGTCTGCGATACAGGATGAACATAAGCTGAAAGAAATCAACTCATTACAATTTGAAAAAACGGTCAAAAAAGATTTTGTATTGCTTCCTGAAGACTACGATGTGTTTCTTCCGTTCACCACTACGGTCAATGAAAAATATGACCGTATTAAAACAGCTACTGATTTTCTGTGCTACGGAGACTATTCGCTGTATTTTATGGCGGTTTATAATACCGTTCGTTATACCAATCCATATATTGAAAAAATATATTTAGTTTCAACGAAAAACAATAAGCTTATCGACATGAAGAGGATCTATCTTAATCATCAGGGAGAAATGGGATTTGCGAACTACACATTATTCAATATCGATAAAAATCACATCATCTCTCTACGGGATTATGAATTAACTGAAAATCCTTTTCAATTAAAACCTATACATCAATACCAGATTCTGCCTTCCGGAAAATTCGCCGGATACTATGAGCATGATGGTTCTTATAAAAATGATGAAGAACAGGGCCTTGTGAAAAATCACAAAAAAGAAGGAAAATGGATTGAAACCAAATCCAACGGATCACTGGATTTACAAAAACATCCGGAATTTACGGATCCATATACTTATCTGGAAGCAGAATATAAAAATGGCTTACCCACCGGACAATGGAAATTTTACAAGTTATTGCAACAATACAGTGAAGAAACAGGCGAACCTATTCTCAATACAAGGAAAAAAGGGCCGTTGATCTATACTGAAATATACAAAGACGGTGTATTGGAAAAACGGGAGTTTCATTAATTAAAATTGATTGACTATATCTTATTCTTGTCGCTCTCTGAAGCCTAAACTGCCGGATAAAACGTTTTCGGAGGCGTAATTTTTTCTTAAACGCAAAGTTTTATGAAAATGCCCCTTCACTTTAGAAATGCAAAGAGGGCGATAAATCGCTGATGAAGCAATCTGGTAAGACAGCCCGCTTCATTGAATCAATGAAATTGATTCTCTCTTTGCCTCCTAAACTATGCATCATTAAATTAATACTTTGCGTCAATGAAACTATTCTTTTCGGATAATTTTGATTTTTTGTTTAGCTCCAACCTTTGAAAATGACATGCTTTTTAATTTTGTTTGAAAATTTTAGAGCAAGTAAAATTTTTTCTTAAACGCAAAGGCCCAGCCAAGACCCTACAATTTTAAGGAAAGCAAAAGAAGGCGGTTTCACAACTGATGAAGCAGGCTGGTAAAGCACCTGCTTCATCGATCAATCAACGATTGATTCTCTCTTTGCTTCCTAAATTATACATCATTAAAATGAATCCTTTGCCTTAATTCATGAAACGGAAAGATGATAGAAGGACTAAAAAAATAAGATCTTTCAAAAGAAACTCCTAAATATTCCGTTTAATTATTAAATTTGGCACATGCGAAAAAATTTTTATCTCATCATTATATCATTATCTCTTACCAGTTGTTATACTTATCAGGTAAAAAAGCAAGTGGATACAGCGACCGACACTAAGCGGGAATCTAAAAACAATGCAGCTCTTGTTAATAGTGCTTCTGAGCAAATGAAAAGTTTACCTGCTGAGTCTCAGGTTCAGAACGTACAACAAGCGCCTGTTCCTGTCAACATTCAGGAGAAGCTTACCCCTAATAAAAATGTTAAAATTGATGTTGATGGCAAGTCCTATAAAATAATCGTTGACAAATGGGAAAGCGACAGTCTGGTTGCCCACGCGGTTCATAATCCTAAAAAGATTCTGAAATTTCATAAAAACCAGATCAATGGTGAGAAAATTGCGGAAAAACGTTTTTCACAACCCATCGCTGATATTCTTACCGTTACCGCTTATGCCGCAATTGGTGTTGGAATTTATCTTCTTCTTCGTTAATTTTTTAACTTTTCAGTCCGGTATAGAAAATATTTTAATCCTTAAAATTTAATATAAAAGTCCCACTATTACCGCACGAATCCGTTTGATTTTTAGTATTACACATCAAACATTATAAAAGCATTCAAAGATTAACAACCCCTCAACACAAAGGCTTTAACCCCTTATTTACTGGGCATTATCCCTTATCATACTCCCTTAGGGAGGTTATGAAACGGGGTGCAGGAATATTTCGCTTTCTACTGTTTCATTCTTCCAACGGCAACAAAGTCTGTCGTACCAGTCAACCGTACATCTAACAGCCCGAATAATACTATAAAAAAATTCATACACTCTTTCTTACCATCATAATTTTTTCTAACATTGCAAAAAAAACCATGAAAAACTCAAAACTATTTTTAACAGCAGCTTTAATGCTGTTCTCAGCTGTGAATGTAACGGCACAAAAAAAGAAATCCGCAGCTCCATCAAAACGCGGACCTATGGAAATGCCTAAAGATGCTGAAGTTCAGGTCATGGCCGCAGGCGAGAAAGCCTTAAGCTATTATTATAAGACCAACGATCGGGTTACCTTTAAATACGATGCCAACTATAAAAATGCAGATATCTATATCACTGACGACGGTACCCAAAAATTAATGTACAAAGCTAAACTTGATGATACAGGTGTAGATACCCAGTTAAAAGCAAGAATCAATCATTATAAAGTATACAGTTTAGACCGTAAAACCCTTTTATTCACCTACGAATCAGAAGCATCAGCAACCAGTTTAGTAAAAATGATTGCTGTATCTCCCTCAAAAACCTCTACCATTCTGGATTTCTCTCAGGCATTCGGACCTGATGAATATACGATGGGTAAAACAGAAACGTTTGAGAAGTTTCCCATCTTTTTATACTATTCAATATTTAATGCGCCTAAAAAGTAGCTGCATTATTTAAAAAAGATACATACAATCTCTGAATTCCTCTGATTTTGGAGATTGTCTTTTTTATCCTTGCCAAGGTTTTAAACCTTGACAAGGATTATCAGTACTGCGTATTCTTACCTATCAGGCACAAGCAGGATGTCAGCCGGCAGAGAGTAAGTTTTTATTACCTCCAGGAATTCATTTCATAGTTTGAAAAGTTCACTTTCATATCTTCTATCCTGTCTTCAAGGGCTTTGATTCCGGTCTGCCTATATTTTTCCTTCTCAGATTCGTTCAGGGTATATATAATATCGAATCCCGGGGCGGGGTGGGCAATAGGGACAGATACTATCATACGGCTGTCTTCTTCATAAATATAATATTGCCATTCTTTTTGTTCAAGTAATTTTTTTCCGCTCATTATTTCAGTTGATTTTGAATATATTATTTCGTATTGATTCAGAGTAACTATCTTTTTTACACCGCATAATGACAGATCCCTTCTAAAAACAACAGATATCTTCCCGGCTGATATTCTCCATAGGAAAACAGGTAAATGGCCTCATTTCTCTTTACATAATGAATTTCCAATCCATCTTCAGAGAGATACTTTTCAACAAAGCTATTCACCAGACTGAACGTGCTTTCTTTCATGATGATATTAAAAATTCTCTCCCCTATTTCTTTTTTTAATTCCCGTAATGGATAGTTGTAAAAATCCATCAGTTTGAACGCTTGATTTTCAATTACAAAAACATGTTTGAGCGCTTTTTCTTCATCTCCGTCAAATAATTTCCGCCTGATCATTTCAATGTTTTCAAGCATAGCAGGATATAATGAAATGCCCCAAACGATATCCTGCAGCATTTTTGCATAGTCTGTATTGGCTTCTTCGCCTAAAAAATTCCTTACGACCATGATGCCTATTGGATATTTTTTATACGCTTCATCTTCTGTATAAACTTCATGATCGTCAATGACCGTTTTTTTTATATCCAGCAATTGACGGTAAAAAGAAATGTTCATGGGAGTATTGGGAAATTGTTCATATTCTTCTTTGGCCTGCGCTAAAGCTTTTTCAACGATTTCACGGTAGTATTTTTTCGTTAGCCGGTCTTCTAAATCTATATAAATTGGGGTGTTCTTATCCATTGAAACTTTGTTTAGGCAGATACATTGGAATTATTTTTTTCTGCTTCATCCATATTATAGGTAATTCTGTTATCCTGGCTTATTAATGGCCTAAAAATATCCCTATATGCATTGAATCTGCTTTTGTCATAATGAACCAGTACCGGAAATAACTGACTGGCCTGGTAATATCTTTTGTTTTGTAAAGCATTTTGAATGGCCTCTTCTATTTCCTTTAAAAGAGGTCCGCAATCTTTCTTTAATAGAAAATCCTTCAGGTTAGATTCAAAAAACCGCTCACCATACAGAAGTAAAAACTGTTTGATATAAGGATATAATTCCTGTTCGTTTTTTCCATTGAGCGTTGAAATATACAATGCATTGGTGATGATATCATATACATTATCCTGATTATGGAGTCTGTGGGGTTCAAAACTTTCTTTTTCGTCCCATTTTTCAGCAATGAAACGGTCAAGAAGTTCAAATCCTTCTGGAGTGGACCACGCCAGTAGAATAAGCATAGCCTGATAAGCAATATACCGGTCTTCATGGTGAAGAAGGTGTTTTAATTTTTCAACCCGATCAAAATCTTTTTTTTCAAGGAGTTGTACTTCGCTTAAATCGTATCCTTCGTATCCTTCCTCATTATAGTAATAAAGGAGTTCATGGAGTTCGTTATTCATTTAATCAGCTTTTATGATTGGATTGAACAGTACAGGGAATGTTCAGTTCAATATTTTAAAAATACAAACTTTCTTTTTGATATGGAATTTGTTTACAGGTTTCTAAATTTTTCAAACATAATAAAATTAATAATAGAAAAGACAAGATGACGATACCGGTATGTCTGCTATTTGCTTTTGTCAAGTATTTTCACTATCTTGTAGTATGAAAAAAATTGAAAATCAAGGGAGTATAACCCATGCAGGTAGAATGAATGAACGAACAAAAGCGTTGGAAGTTCTTGAAAAAGCCAAGCAAAAGCAAGGAAAAATTACCTTTCTAAGACAAGGTGTAGGGAGAAACTTTAAGCCAAAAACTGAGGAATCGTAAATCGAAATTGATTTAATTGATATCTTCAAAGAGTAGTATTGTCGAAGAACCCGAAAATAAGATACTGGAAATCGTAAAAGAAAAATAGATCCGCACTGGCGGGCATAACACAAATAATCTGGATGATGTTGATAGGATCCTGAATAGGGCAATTGACGATCGTAATGTATTTCTTCAGCGTATGATTATGCTGCCAAAATAAAACCCCTGCGTTAACAGGGGTTATTTTTATCTATAGGTGGCGCAATAATAAACTTCATCTGAAGTGTCGTAACTATACATCTTTCGTATTAAGATTGTTTCTGCCTCTGGTTCGCAATCATATTCTCTACACTATTCTCAACCTTAGTATTTATAATCTCAATAGAGGTTTTAAAGTGGTGCTTTAATCAATGACTAATCCAATTTAAAAAAGAAATACACAACCGCTGCCCACTCCTTTTTAATGCCCTTAGCATAGCCAATCGTGCTGCGACTGCTATTTTCTACCGTTCCGTCGTCTTTGATGTAGCCAATTGTTGAGCGACTGCTGTTTTCTACGGTGCCGTCTTCTTTAACGTAACCTACAGTAGAACGGCTCTTGTTTTCTATGGTACCGTCGCTTTTAATATAACCTATTGTTGAGCGGCTTTTGTTCTCAATCGTTCCGTCCGACTTAATGTACCCGACTGTGGAACGGCTGCTGTTTTCAATCGTTCCGTCTGATTTGATATAGCCAATCGTGCTTCGGCTTCCCGATTCGATAGTTTGTGCACTCGCGATCGAGAGACTGAAGAAAAGGAAACCAATGAGTCCTGTTTTTTTCATGATTTAAAATTTTAATGGGTTATTATTTTGTTTTTTTGATGTCTTAAAAATAACGATTCGTTTTAAAAAAAACAGCGCCACTTAAAAGATAAGTGACGCTATTTTTTATAGATCTTGCTTTCGCAATACCACTGTAATGCTTATCGCTTGATTACTTTTACTGTTTTCACGAAGTTATTCACTGCATTTACTTTCATCTGATAAACTCCAGATGGGAAAGCAGAAACATCAATAGTTCCTTTCGTATCGTTGATGGCTTTTGTAAGCACCTGCTGACCTGCCATATTATAAACCGTAACCGAAAGAATCTTTTGATCAAAAGAAACCGTCAGGATATCACTAACAGGGTTCGGGAATACTTTCAACTGATCTTTCTGCGTTAAAACTTCATCAGTTCTTAAAACAGCACCTGATGTACAACCGATAGGAGAAAAAATTCTTCTTCGAATAAGGGTACCATCTCCGAGCTGGCTCTTTCTATTATCGCCGGAAGCTGATAAAAATCCGCTGTTACTGATAACGAATAAATTATTACTTCCTGCTGCTACCGTTTTTCTGTCGGTAGCTGTCCCAATAAGCACAGGGGATAGTCTCGAAATACCTGTACCATCTCCTATTTCTCCCACCTCATTACTTCCCCAAGTCCATAGCGTGCCGTCTGTCTTGATGGCTACCCCATTAAAACGCCCGGTATCAAAACTTTTCCAATCGGTGGCTGTTCCTACCTGACCCGGCGATGTTCTGGAACTTTTGGATCCGTTCCCCAGTTGCCCTGATAAATTATCGCCCCAGGTCCAAATAGTTCCATCTGTTTTCATAGCCATAGAGTGATCTCCGGCAGCATCAACACTTTTCCAGTTTGTCGCCGTTGTTATTCTTACCGGCGTTGTTTTACTGGTTGTATTTTCGTTCCCTAATTGTCCGTCATAATTCTTACCCCATGCCCAAAGGCTTCCATCCGTTTTTATTCCTAAAGAATGATCGTCTCCGGCAGCGATACTTCGCCAGTCTGCGGCAGTTCCTACCTGTGTGGGTACATTTCTGGTGTAGGTACTTCCATCTCCGTAATTGCCATAGTAATTATGTCCCCAGGCCCATAATGTTCCATTGGCTTTTACGGCTAACGTATAATTATCTCCAACGGCAATACTTACCCAATCGTTTGCCGATCCTATTTTCAACGGAGTTGTTCTGTTGTTGGTAGTTCCGTCTCCCAATTGTCCGAATTGGTTACTACCCCACGCCCATAGCGTTCCGTCTGTTTTAATAACCACTGTATGATTATATGCGGTAGCTATTTTCCATACATTTGAAATTCCAATTGGTGTTGGAGTCGCTCTATTGATCGTAGTCCCATCTCCCAATTGTCCGTATTCATTAACTCCCCATGCCCATAATGTTCCGTCTGTTTTCGTTGCTAAAGTATAGTCATTTCCTGAACTTACAACGTTCCAACAGCCTGTACCGCCGGAAAGTGTGGTAAAGGTACCACCCGGAATCCAGCTTGTCTGGCTGGTTGCACAATGAGCTGCTACCCAGTAATAGTAAGTAGTTCCAGGCAACAGATTATTCAAATTGACACTTGTAGAAGTTGTTGTTTCATCGATACCTCCAATAATTGGGTTGGTGCTGTATGCATACAGATATCCGTTACCTGGCGCCGGTGTTGGTGCAGTCCAGTTAAGGGTAGCCGACCCCGAAGTAATATTAGTGGCAGAAAGCTGCGTTGGAACAGCACAGTTTGAAGGACAAGCTATAGATGTAAGTGTGTTTTTTTCAACAAAGGTACCATCACCCAGCTGGCCATTGGTGTTAGCTCCGGCAGCTCTTAAAGATCCGGAAAAAGTGAGGTTAAGAAAATGCGAGGATCCGCCGGAAATCATCATATTATCCGTAGTGGAGCCCAATTGTGTGGGTGATGTAATGTCCGTTGTCCCGCTTCCAAACATTCCGGAGGAATTGCTACCCCAGCCCCAGAGTGTTCCCCCTGCTCTTATTCCCTCAGAATGTCCCCATCCTGCAGCGATATGGATCCAATTGCTTCCTGTTCCGATTTGGGTTGGAACTCTTTTAGCAACTGTGGTTCCGTCTCCCACCTGGCCTGATTCGTTGGATCCCCAGCCCCAAAGAGTTCCGGTAGATTTTAAAGCTAATGTATGAGTACCTGCTGCAACTATCTTCAGCCAGTTCGTAGCGGTTCCTACCTGTTTTGGAGAAACATCATAGATCGTAGTTGTGGTAGTTCCATTCCCTAATTCTCCATTGGTATTTCTCCCCCAGCTCCATAGGGTTCCGTCTGTTTTGATACCTACGGAATAATAGTCTCCGGCAGATATTTTATCCCAATTGGTACCGTTTCCTACTTTGAAAGGAATATATCGATCGATTTTGGATCCATCTCCTAACTGCCCATATAAATTCCTCCCCCAGGACCAGAGGGTTCCGTCTGTTTTAAGGGCTAATGTATGGGAATCTCCGGCACTAACAGCTCTCCAATTGGTTGCTGTTCCTATTTTGACCGGAGTAGTCCTGATGATGGTCGTATTATCCCCCAACTGTCCATATCGGTTTGCTCCCCAGGCCCATAGAGTTCCATCGGTCTTAATGGCCACTGTATGGTCATATCCGGTACTTACTGTTTTCCAGTCGCTTGCTGTTCCTACCTGCATCGGAGCATTTCTTCGAATAACTCCTGCGTCTCCAAGCTGACTGGAAGAATTACTCCCCCATACCCATAAGGTACCGTCTGTTTTGATACCTGTGGAATAATTTTGTCCGGCACTGATCATTTGCCAGCAGCCTGTTGCGTTTTGAGGAACTGCTTTCACGAGTCCCTGCTGTGTATATCCTATCCAGATTGTATTGATGTTCTGGGTTTTCACAACGTTGAGTGTGTTATTGGGAAGGCCTGCACTGGCCGCCGTGTAGGTAACGCAATCACTAAAGTTTTGCAATCCGCTTCCTCCATAGCCAATCCATACTTCATTGTTACTGTCCACATCAAGGGTATTAATCGAAGAACTCGCCACGCAAGAACTCCCTACAGAATAAGTGTTGAGTAAAGTTCCATTAGTAGAGTAAGTAAGCATGCCGGTATTGGTGTCAACATACACGATATTATTATCAATTTTCACTACTTTTTCGGCATCCTGTACGATGAAATTAAAATTTGTACCATTAAATTTGTACAAAGCTCCATTATTGGTCACCCAAACTCCATTGTTGCTGTCAGTCTTTAATGAGTTTATATTGGGAAATGAAGAATCTGTAGTCCATGTTGTACCATTAAATTTAGTAAGCCCATCAGTTGTGATCACCCATAAATTATTGGCCGTGTCTACAGCAATATTTTTAACCGCATTACTGGGAAGACCGGAATTGGCGGTGGTGTAGTTCGTCCAGGTTGTTCCGTTGAATACAATAATTCCATTATTCTGGGTGGCCATCCATTTTCTTCCTAAGCCATCAATTTCTATTTCTTTGATAGCATTGGACGCGATTCCAGAATTACCCGTGTTGTAATTGGTAAAAGCAGTTCCGTTGAATGTTGAAATTCCATTGTTAGACGATATCCACAGTAATCCTGTATTATCAATCTTAATATCACTAATGTTGTTACTCCCTATTCCCGAGTTTGACGTATTGTAAACGGTGTACGTAAATTGTGCACCGACAATACCGGAAAGGAAGATGAGCAATAAAAGGTATACTCTTCTCATTGTTTAATTTTATGTTATAGGTTTTTTAGGTTTTCAATTGTATCTTTCATGACAAGCCCACTAAGGTTGAAGCGATTCCTTGCGATTTTTTAATGAATAAAAAACATAGAACCATCACCAAACCTTAGCGGTTGTCATCCAATTTTAAAGCTTATTTTTTAATTATTTTTACTGTTTTTGTGAAGTTATTAACTGCATTTACTTTCACTAGGTAAGCCCCTGATACGAAAGCAGAAACATCAATAGTTCCTTTAGTATCATCGATCGCTTTTGTAAGCATCTGCTGACCTGCCATATTGTAAACCGTAACCGAAAGAATCTTTTGATCAAAAGAAACCATCAGGATATCACGTACCGGGTTCGGGTAAACTTTCAGCTGATCCAGCTGAGTGGAAACCTCATCAGTTGCTAAAATAATACTTGTAGGACAGCCAACAGGAACTAATATTTTCCTTAGAATATTGGTACCATCTCCTACCTGACCCCCACTATTACTGCCAGTACTTGATAAAATCCCATTGGAATTGATCACAAATGTATTAGACATATTGGTTGCAACACTTTGTCGGTCTGTGGATGTTCCTATTTTTGTTGGAATACCTCTGTTTACATTTGTTCCGTCTCCCAGCTGACCAACGTTATTATACCCCCAGGCCCAAAGCGTTCCATCTGTTTTTAATGCCAGAGAAGAATGAAAATAACCTGAAGCTGTACTCTTCCAATTGGTTTCTGTTCCGATTTGTATAGGAGAAAGTCTATTACTTGTTATAGAGGTATCGCCTAACTGGCCATAAGTATTATTTCCCCAGGTCCAAAGCGTTCCGTCTGTTTTTATTCCAATTGAATGAAGGTGTCCTCCGCCAATACTTTTCCAGTTCGTAGCTGTTCCTATTTGAGTTGGTATATTTCTGCTGGTCGTAGTTCCATCACCCAGTTGGCCACTTAGGTTATATCCCCACGCCCATAGCGTTCCGTTTGTTTTGATGGCAAGAGTCTGCTGTGATCCTGCTGCTATAGTCTGCCAGTCATTTTCGGTTCCAATTTGTACAGGTACCGTTTTGTTGATGACTGTACCGTCTCCTAGCTGTCCGTCCCCATTTTTACCCCATGCCCAAAGCGTTCCATTGGATTTTATAGCGACAATATAGTTATCTCCGGCAGCTATATTTTTCCAGTCTGTTGCTGTTCCTACCTGTATCGGACTCGTTCTGTTGGTAGTAGTTCCATCTCCTAATTGTCCGTCATAATTTCTACCCCATGTCCATAATGTTCCATCTGTTTTGATGGCAACGGTATGATGATATCCGGTAGCTATTTTCAGCCATTTATTGGATGCTCCGATTTGTTTTGGAGCATTTTTTGAAATGGTAGTTCCATCTCCAAGCTGTCCATAATAATTATCTCCCCAAGCCCATAATGTTCCGTCTGTTTTGATTCCCAACGAATGAGCAGATCCCGAACTCACACTTTGCCAACAACCTGTTGCTGCTGTAGGAAGTGTCGTAAAAGAGCCTCCCTCTGCCCAGTTACCCTGGCTGGATACGCAATTAGATGCTACCCACCAATAATAAGTGGTATTAGGTAATAAATTGCTGAAATCTACCGTGTTAGAAGCAGTAGTTCCATCTATACCTCCAATAACCGGGTTGGTACTGTAAAGGTACAGGTAACCTCCATTAGGAGCTGATGCCGACGCTGTCCAGTTAAGGGTAGCCGTTGCAGAAGTGATATTGGAAGTATACATCTGGCTTGGAGGAGTACAGATTGAAGGGCATGCAATAGAAACAAATTCATTTCTCTGAATAGTAGTTCCGTCACCTAGTTGTCCTCCGTCATTGTTTTTTCCGGTAGCTTTCAAAAAGCCGTCATTATTTAAGACTAAAGTATGATATGCTCCTGCAGAAATAATGTTATTGTCGATATCATTTCCTATGGTAATCCAGTTTGGACTATTATTGGTTGTGTTGTTCCCCAACTGGCCATAGTTATTCTGTCCGCAAGCAAATATATTTCCGGTTGTTCTTATTCCTACCGTATAATACCATCCTGCCTCAATACTTTGAACCTGATCCGTTACAGCGCCAGGTGTAGATCTGTCGGTATAAGTACCTGTACCAAGCTGTCCGAAATTATTTCGTCCCCAGGTATATAATACTCCATTTGTTTTACTTGCTGCAGAATGAGAAGCTCCGGCGGCAATATTGGCCCAATTGGTATCTGTTCCTATTTGTGTAGGAATCGTTTTGGTTACTGTAGTACCATCACCCGATTGGCCGAAGCTATTATCTCCCCACGCCCAAAGGGTTCCGTCTGTTCTCATTGCCAGAGAAAAATTAATCCCTGCCGCAATACTTCTCCAATTCGTGGCGATTCCTATTTTTGTAGGTATAGTTTTAGCAACAGTAGTACCGTCACCTAGCTGCCCATTAATATTAGAGCCCCAGGCCCAAAGCGTTCCATTGGATTGTATAGCCAATGTATGGGTAGTTGTTAAAGAGGCTTCTTCCCAATTGGTAGCGGTTCCTATCTGTGTAGGTATACTTTTATTGGAAGTAGTTCCGTCTCCTAATTGTCCGTTATTATTATAGCCCCACGCCCAAAGGGTTCCATCTGTTTTTATTCCAATTGAACACAAAGCACCTGCAATGACTTTTTTCCAGTTATTTGCAGTCCCTATCTGGGTTGGAACATTTTTATCCGTAGTGGTACCGTCTCCTATCTGACCAGCCTGGTTGCTTCCCCACGCCCAAAGTGTTCCGTCTGTTTTGATTCCTAACGAATGGCTACTTCCGGCGCTTATTTTCTGCCAGCATCCTGCGGGAGCAAGTGTTGTAAAAGATCCTCCCGGAATCCAGCTGCTTTGGCTTGATCCGCAATTTGACATTACCCACCAGTAATAAGTGGTGTCAGGCAATAAGTTGTTGATGTTGGCTGTTGTAGAAACCGTATTTCCATTGGCAGCTCCCATAGTTGGTGAAGTGCCATAAGCATATACATAGCCTCCGGTTGGTAACGGTGTTGAAGCAACCCAATTAAGAGTAGCCGTTGTAGAAGCTATATTGGAAGTATATAGCTGGCTTGGAGGATTACAAATTGTAGGACAGGCAATAGCTGTGGGTATATATTTATGAGTATTGGTCCCATCACCCAGTTGTCCTTTATCATTAAGTCCGCCTGCTTTCAGAGAACCTGCATTATCTATGCTTAAAGTATGGTATCCTCCGGCAGAAACCAGCATATTATTGGTTGTGCTTCCTGTAAGAACCCAGTTTGTGCTGTTATTGGTCGTGTTGTTGCCCAGCTGACCATAAGTGTTATGTCCGCAGGAGAGTATATTTCCTGATGTGGTTATAACTACGGTATGAAACCATCCTGCATCAAAACTTTGAACTCCATCAAGGATAAGGGTTGGTGTTGATTTATCTACCGTAGTACCGTCACCAAATTGCCCGATATCATTTTTACCCCATCCATAAAATAATCCGTTTGTTTTTCTTGCTACAGAATGAGCGCTTCCTGCGGCAACCTCAGCCCAGTTAGTATCTGTTCCTATCTGTACAGGAGAAGTTCGTGTTGTACCTGTTGTACCATCTCCAACCTGCCCCTGATAATTCCAACCCCAGGCCCAAAGGGTTCCGTTAGTTTTTGTCGCCAGAGAGAAGCTGGCACCTGCTGCAATAGTTTTCCAGCTGGTTTCAGTTCCTATTTGAGTAGGTGTACTTCTATTGGTATTGGTTCCATTACCTAACTGACCTACTAAATTACTTCCCCAAGCCCAAAGGGTTCCGTTTGTTTTTACAGCTAATGTATGAACATCACCGGCTGCTATACTTACCCAGTCGGTAGCAGTTCCTATCTGGATAGGAGCCTTTCTGGTAATCGTGGTTCCGTCTCCTAATTCATTTGATAAGTTTCTACCCCATGCCCAAAGCGTACCATCTGTTTTAATAGCAAAAGTATGGTTGTCTCCGGCAAAAACTTTTGACCAGTTGTTTGCTGTACCTATCTGTATAGGAACATTTCGGTTGGTAAGCGTTCCGTCACCTAATTGGCCGTCGCTGTTAGATCCCCATGCCCAAAGTGTTCCGTCTGTTTTGATTCCTACTGAATGAGTATATCCTGTACTCACTTTTTGCCAGCAACCTACGGGAGCAAGTGTTGTAAAAGAACCTCCAGGAATCCAAGTGCTTTGGCTGGATCCACAATTTGACATCACCCACCAATAATAGGTAGTGTTGGGCAATAAATTGGCAATATTGGCTGCTGTAGAAACCGTATTTCCATTAGCAGCTCCCATAATTGGTGAAGTACCATAAGCATATATGTATCCTCCGGTTGGTGTAGGTGTTGAGGCAACCCAATTAAAAGTAGCCGTTGTAGAAGTTACATTGGAAGTATACAACTGACTTGGAGGATTACAAGTTGTAGGACAGGCAATAGAAACAAACTCATTTCTCTGAATAGTAGTTCCGTCACCTAACCGGCCTCCTTCATTATTTCCGGTAGCTCTCAAAAAGCCATCGTTGTTTAAGACAAAAGTATGATACGCTCCTGCAGAAACAATGCTATTATCAATATCATTTCCTATAGTAATCCAGTTTGGATTATTACTGGTGGTGTTATTACCCAACTGGCCATAATTATTTTGCCCGCAAGCAAATATATTTCCGGTTGTTCTTATTCCTACCGTATAATACCATCCTGCATCAATGCTTTGAACCTGATCTGTTACGGCACCGGGTGTAGATCTGTCGGTATAGGTTCCGGTACCCAGTTGCCCCTGATTATTTCGTCCCCAGGTATACAGTACTCCATTCGTTTTGCTTGCTGCAGAATGGTAAGCCCCGGCAGCAATATTAGCCCAACTGGTATCTGTTCCTATTTGTGTAGGGATCGTTTTGATTGCTGTTGTGCCGTCTCCCAATTGCCCATAAGCATTATCTCCCCAGGTCCAAAGGGTACCGTCTGTTCTTGTCGCCAGGGAAAATTCAATCCCTGCTGCGATATTTCGCCAATTCGTGGCGGTTCCTATCTGTGTAGGTACAGTTCTAGTGGCAGTGGTGCCATCTCCTAGCTGTCCGTTATTATTATAGCCCCAGGCCCAAAGGGTCCCATTTGATTTTATCGCTAATGTGTGGTTACTTGCTATGGAAGCTTCCAACCAGTTGGTAGCGGTTCCTATCTGTGTAGGTATACTTTTGTTGACAGTAGTACCGTCTCCCAATTGACCTGTCCAGTTATATCCCCATGCCCACAGCGTTCCATCTGTTTTGATCCCGATTGAATACAAAGCACCTGCAATCACCTTTTTCCAGTTATTTGCAGTTCCTATCTGGATGGGAACGTTTCTATCCGTAAATGTTCCATCACCTAACTGACCAAACTGGTTACTTCCCCAGGCCCAAAGTGTTCCATCAGCATTTATCCCTAACGAATGGGTACTTCCGGCGCTTATTTTCTGCCAGCAGCCTGCGGGAGGAAGTGTGGTAAAAGACCCACCAGGTATCCAGCTGCTTTGATTGGATCCGCAATTAGACATTACCCACCAGTAATAAGTGGTGTTAGGCAATAAATTGGTTGCGTTAGCTGTTGTAGAAACCGTATTCCCATTGGCAGCTCCCATAGTTGGGGAAGTACCATACGCATATACATAACCTCCGGTAGGTGCCGGTGTTGAGCCAACCCAATTAAGAGTAGCTGTCGTGGAAGTGATATTGGAGGTATACAACTGACTTGGAGGATTACAAATTACCGTGCAGGCAACCTGAGTCAGTGTCTTTCTCTGAACAGTGGTACCATCGCCTATTTGCCCAACCTCGTTATTTCCACAAATAGACAAATACCCATCTACATTGATAGCCATTGTATTTCTTGAGCCTAATTGAATACTTTTCCAATCAACAGCCGTTCCTATAAGGGTTGGTGTATTTCTATTGGTTGTTGTTCCATCCCCCAATTGTGCATGTTCGTTCCATCCAAATGTGTATAGAGAGCCATTGGATGAAATGAACGCAGAGTGTACACCTTTTGCTGCAATACTCTGAACTCCCTGATAAATTACAGTTGGTGTGGAACTGTATGGATTGGTAGTACCCGTTCCCATTTGCCCCACATCATTTCGTCCCCAGGTATAAAGAACATTATTTGTTTTAGTAGCCAGGGAATGACCATTGGCTGCAGCAACATCTTTCCAATCGACAGCTGTTCCTATCTGAACAGGACTGGTTTTACTCACTGTAGTTCCATCACCTAATTCACCTGATCCATTAAGTCCCCAGCCCCAAAGTGTTCCGTTTGTTTTTATCGCCAGAGTATGAGATGATCCCAGTGAAAATGTTCGCCAGTTGGTATCTGTACCCACCTGAGCTGGAGTCAATATATCAGGCCCTGCAGTTCCTGTACCCAATTCTCCGAAATAATTACTTCCCCAGGCCCATAGCGTTCCGTTTGTTTTTAAAGCCATTACCTTTGAATTTTCTGCACCGATACTTTGCCAGTCTGATGCAGTTCCTATTTGTCTGGGCGAATATTTATTGGTAGTGGTACCATCCCCAAGCTGCCCATACATATTAAATCCCCAGGACCAGAGTGTTCCATCTGTTTTAATGGCCACCGTATATGCACCGCCGGTAGCTATTTTGAGCCAGTTGTTGGCTGTTCCCACTTGAACAGGTACGCTTTTGCTCATGCCTGTACCGTCTCCCAATTGTCCGCTGCCATTATTTCCCCATGCCCAAAGCGTTCCGTCTGTTTTTATTGCTACCGAATGACTATATCCTGTGCTTATGCTTTTCCAGCATTGGGCAAATGACTGCCAACTGATGAATAATAATAGAAAAAAGAGGTTTTTCTTCATATTTAAGTGATAATAATTTTCCTACTCGTTTAGCTTTTCGGTTCCGCTTCGTTTGAATGGTCTCTGAACTCCATAAAAAATGATTTCATCCAAAAACAGAAGTTCTAACCAATGAATCAACATTGATTTTGAAAGTATTTTGGTTGATTAAAGAGTGTAACATCATAAACTGATACAACAGACAACTTCCTCAAGCCTCACTAAAGACACTTCTTTTCCCCGGACCGATGGCATGATACCTGTACCACTTTTCATGATCCGGTATCGTCTCCATCTGATGGGTGGAAATAATTAAACAAGGTCATACCGGTGAAATACGACTTGTGCTCTAAAGAAATTTTAAGTGTTTACTGCTGTTTTTAAATTGTTGGAAACAATTAGTTCTGATGAATGGGTAAAATGAAATACAGTGTAAATTTGTTTATTTTCATGATTTAATTAGTTTTCAATTTTAGTTTGGTTTTTAGTTTTTTTGTAACAACACTATCTTCAGTCAAGATTTTAGGCTATTGATTGCAAAAGTATATTTTTATTATGGACAATCAAATAGTTAATCAAAAAAAATGATAGTTTTTTTATCTTTATGTGGCTATTTTTCTATGCTTTTAGATATTATGATTTAAATTTTTCACAAATATTCTACTTCATCCTAATCTCTTCTCAATGAAATAATTAATCATTGTAACGACAGAAATTGTATACGTTTCTTCTTTCCTCTTTTTTAATATTGGCCGACAATAAGTATCAAAAAAATTTCAGATGTAACCGCTCTTTTATACATTTTTCAGCTTTTGTGACGGCTACATTTTCTTTTAAATTAAAGGAAATTCCATCCTACACCGCAATATTACCACCGAACTTAATGCACTGTTTACAAACAATTTATATCGTTACGTATAAATACCTAATTGACAATTCGGGTATTTTCACTTAAAAGGGTATTATTTTATTTTCTTTACTTTGAGTTGTTCTTTAATAGAGCTTTTCATACAATGAACAAAGGTCAATTTTGAAAAACCTGTTGATATAAAAAGTAGAAAAGAAGTCAACTAAAAACAGGTTTCAGATCATCAATTAATTATGATGTCCTTATAGTGTATTAATAAGATTGAATTGGGTTTATAAATGAAGGAGAACAATCATCGACTGTAATATATCATAAAAATTAAGTCCTTGTTCTGTAAAATAGTACATCATTCAAAAACATTTTTTATAACCTTAAAACTAATAATTATGGCATCACAAAATCCAGTAATCAATCAAAGTGGATCCGCTAGCATTAAATCAGGTCAATTTTGTACCTGGAACACCGCAAACGGAACAAATTCGACAATTACCATTGCTAACTCAAGCAGAAGCAATGTATTAAAATTCGCTATTTCAGGAGCACCAGGAAGCGGTATTATTGTAGACGACGCGGGTAATTCAAGATCAGCCTTCGATGGAGTCTACTCTTTAAAACCTAATTCTCCCAACATTGTCGTTACTGCTTTTGGTGATTTTGGAGGCTCAACAGTCACTATCACCAACATCACTAATGCTCAAAACGATGCTGAGGCCACTATTCAGTGCCAGACTAGCTAAGTCTAGCTCTCAACTTCGCTTTCAGATCCTTTTACTATTTATTCTTGTCCATACCCTGGCAATGGGTCAGGGTGTGGTCAAGTCTAAAGCTGATACCGTATCGCTTTCCCGTTTTGAATTTGCAGAAAAAATAACCAATAACGGAAGCGATTGTATCTGTTCGATTACCAATCCCAGTCAGGCTAATATAGCTACAATCGTATTGACCGGTGCACCCGATACCAACACGATTTGTTTAGACGATAACACAACCTTCAATGGTAAACATATTTTAAAGCCCGGTCAGCAGGTAATTGCTATCGGCAACTTTACAGGTAACAAAATAACAGTATTAAATCTGTCTCTTCTGGATGTTGTGATTATTGTTATGCTATTCTGCCCCGGTTAAGGATTCATTTTATTCCATCTTGAGAACCTATACTTATTCTTATGGCACAATCCGAAACAGAGATCATATTCAGCAATGAAAATTCCGGAAATTCTGCATTATACGTATATAATCAAATAGGGCAACATTGGACCGCTTTATTGCTTCCGGAAGGATCCTCCTATACTGATCCTACGATTAGTCTGCAGGTAGCGGCACAGCAACAGGTCTATTTTCTGTTTGCCAAAACAGCTCCTGCCGATGCAAAGACTTTCATCGACAGCTACCGGCCTTATCTGTTTAAGTTCCGGCAGAATGTGACTGCCAACCTCACTACGGCATGGCTGAGCAATCCGGATAAAACACCCTCTACCCAGAACACAACTGTCCTCAATTTCGCACAATTTGGAACCAGCGCACCTTTTGTCGTAGGACAGCCTTTTAACGTAACAATTGGTAACAATTTCGGTACACTCAGTATACAGAATAATACGGTGATGACACTGCAGCCAGGCGATACTCCCAATTCTCTACAGCTGACCTGGACTTCCGGCAGCCCCAATATGAGCTTTGCCAACAAAACACTGGGGACCAATTCTCTTTTCAGAAGCGATATTACCATTCCTTTCAGCGGCCCGGGTACGGGCTCCTTCCGTTTTTCGCTGGGTTTGAATCTGAATCTGGACTTTAAAGGCTATGGATTGCAAAACAACTATTACTATGGCGACGGTGTAAACCTATCCTACTTTGCCTATCCCATACTAAAAACAGGAGATACCAATGACTATCTCCTCACCCAGACTGAAATTGATTTACTCGACATAGCCAACAGTGATGGGCTAAATACCTATTTTGCCATTACAGGCCAGATCTATAATAAGAATACCAATCAGACAAGAGCAGCCAGCCTGCCCAGCTATTATGCGATCAATACCGGTTATGCCCTAACCTTTTGGCCCGCCGTGAATATGGTGGATTCCGGAGCACAGGTTAATAATCTGTTTCCTACGGACAACAGCGCACGCTTTGTCATATCCCCGCAGGATGCTGCAGGTCTCAAAACCTACTACCTGTCGCCGGAAGGTGATTTCTACCTCGATCCCGGTGCTTCACAGGCTGCATTTGCCGATGAAAATGGACAGTACAGTTTACTGCCGGGCCTATCTGGTACAGAAGTCATCGCATTTACTCCTTATAAAAATAATAACGGTACTATTACCGGAGACACCATACGCTTTAAATCAAAACAGGCTGCTTTTGCTGCCAACTTTCCCGGTCAGGAAGTATCTCTGGCCAATCCCGGTACAGACAAACCCGTACTGGACAGCACTTATCTGACGGCATGGGCCAATATTGCATCTGCCACACCCGGCAATGTACAATATGCTTCACAACCTCAGGGCGCTTCCTTATATGCTAAAGATCATGGTGTAGCATCAAACAATAATATCACAGGATTTCTCGGCTTTTATGAACCTTCGGTAGACATGCCGCAAACCAACGGATTTGCAGTGCCTTTGGCTCCTTATCTTGGGGTAAATCCAGTACCTCCGCCCAGCGCTGAAGGTATAGGTGCATTTGAATCCAAAGTACTCAGCGCCGAAAGAAAAGCACTGATATCAGCAGCTTTCACTACACCACACAGCAGTAAAAGTCTGGCCAAAAGAACCATGGCCAAAACAGCTGCAACAACCTATACCGCTTCCACTACACCGCAAGGTTTGATTGCCAATGTGAACAATGATGGCAGCTGGAGTCTACTGAACCTGGCGCAGAATACCGTAAACAACGGTTCCCCTGAATACCTCAACCCGGCACAACAGGCTCCTGCAACACCTCCGCAATATCAGCTCAGCTTTATTAACCTGATGCCGCAGATGCAAAGTGCCTTCCTCACTAATCAGCAATTCCTGGTAATGACTAATAACCAGTACCTGGGTGATTTGTTTTCAACGATGAATACCCCCGGCGGCGGTTTCAGCAGCCAGCCTGTGTTCAACAATAAAATGTCAATCGAAGACTGGCCATTTGATTTGAACGTAGGCACAAGCAATACCTATGCTGATTACAATAATGTTCTGATCTTTAAATTTTGCAAAGGCGCTATCATCGACCGGGTAAAGAATCCTAAAGAGTGGACACAAGCCAATGCATTCAACATTGATAAGGATGATGCTGATCCAGATGCTGCTTACAATCAATTAGTAGCTGTTTCTGCCTGGCTTCAAACTTATCTGCAGGACGCAGTAGATTCTTATCAACAGGCAAAAGCCGACCCCTCATCAGATCAGTTAAAATATTACGAAAAATTCTACAGTATTATCAACGACCCTAATTGGAATGGAATCCTGGCTTTGAAAACAACCATCGACTTACAGGAATTTCCACAGCAATTAAAAGGGCTGATCAGTGGAATCAATCTCAGTAATTTTTATGCCCATCATGTGGGAATAGAAGTGAACAGAGTGAATGCAACCGATACCATTACTATGGATCCTGTCAGTTCACTTTTTGGTCTCATCAACTATGTAGATCCTGCATACTATAATCAGGTGGCGCAGGGACAGAGCGAGAATAAACCTGTACCGCCTGCAGCAGGCGCTACTTATGATTTTAAAGTACTGTTCCTCCAGGTACTGTTCGAAAATACTGCGATCAAGGATTTTGCAAGCAAACTTCAGCTAACGATGAACAATCTGTTCTCAGACTCAGTAAAAGCTACAAACAATCCTTATGGAGCAGCAAATCTGAATACCATTGTATTGAATGGAACGTATCAGGATCATAACGGCACCCCTGTGTATGTGTTCGAGAATAAGTATGATAATCTTTTTTATTTTGACAGTAATCTGCTTCAAAACGTAGAAATTACCAAAATACAGTTTAATACGCTCACAACCGATCCTTCGGCTACGGATATTCAATCTCGTTTTACGATGTGGGGCTATCTCAATTTCGGTAAAATGGTTACTTTATCTCCCGCTACAGAAGATGATCCTTATCCTATGGATGCTTTCTCATTCGGATTACCAACAGGTTCTGAAAATATATTACAGTTTGGTCTGAATTATAGTAACCTGTATGTGAATATGGCTTTTAATCTCAGTACGCCTACTGTAACTACCTATCAATTTGATGCAGGCCAGATTGCTTTCAGCTCGTCACAGAGCAATGCCAGAACCAGCAGTCTCTATCCCAATTTTGCGCTGCAGATCAATAAACTGCTCAGTGGAAACGATGATTCATTACCTTCTTCTCAGGGATATTTAACCCTTAGCTTACCTGGTGTAAATGCCAATGGGCTTTCAGGCAACTGGTATGGATTACAAATGACGCTTAACATGGGCTCTCCCGGTGAACTTGCCAGTAATCTTGGCTTCAATGCCAGTCTGCTTGTAGCATGGAGCCCCGGTTCCAAAACAACAGACCCGGGCTATAATGCACTTGTAGGCATAAAACTTCCAGGTACATCCAGCAATGCCAAACTATTAAGCCTGCAAGGTGTACTGAAGCTGGCCATCGATAAATTGAGTCTGCAATATGTAGTGGATCAGGATTCTTATCTGCTGACACTATCCAACATTGCCCTGAAGCTCCTGGGAATCTTAAAACTACCGCCCGGCGGCAATACCAACTTCCTCCTGTTTGGCAATCCTAATCCGGGAGCTACTGCCAAAAGTTTAGGCTGGTATGCCGCTTATAATAAAGATATATAACTACAGAAAGTAAAAACACCCCTGCTATGACACGAATCATGTACTGGAACGTCAATAACTTTGGAAAGGAACGTTTTTTTTGCGAACAATACCGCAAAGTAAAACGCAGGAAACTAAATCAAGGTGGTATGTCGGATATTGATGCCGCTGCTGCCCGGTTAAATTGCCTTTACGACACTATCAGCAGAAACATGCCTGACATATTGGTTATTATAGAAGCAACTACCGGCACTGATGGACTGCCGGAAGGAGAAACAGTGGATGAATCTTCAAGCTATTATCTGATGCAGGAAATAAGGCAAAGAACCGGGAATAACAACTGGTATCTGGTACCTCCTCTTGTTTCCGGCACAGAAGGACGTGCCGAAGGAATTGCAGTGCTGTATAACTCTGCCAATCTTATTTTTACCGGACCCTGGCGATGGCCTGGAGGTGATGGCCCTGCAGGTTCTGTTGCTGCTATTCCTAACGCCAACATGCGCTCCTATAATGCCCCTTATATGTGGCGGCAAAACCCTTATAATCCTGCAGGACCCGCTAACCCGCCTAATCCAAATGATCCCGATAATACATTGCCTAACCGCAATATACCCCTTGATAGTGCTAATAATCCGGGGAGGCTGGAGTATCAGGTAGCGGGGCAGTGGGATTATCATACAGGAGGTAATCCGGCGAATGCTCAATTGAATTTTCCGGATGCAGGTAAACGGCGTCCTTTCCTCACCACTTTTTATGATACCTCCGTGGCTGTAAATGGTTCTACGCATCGGGAAATCCGTTTATTGTCATTTCATGCCTCACCATATCAATTTCAGTCAAATCCTATAACAGGCCTTCGGGAAGCTGGTCCTGCCGCAACAGGTACAGCCGAAATTGCCAATATTTTTGAAATGAACCAGGCACTGGCACCCAATCAGGTCAATGTAATTGTAGGTGATTTCAATATCCCGCTTTGGAATTATGGCGGGGTAGCTTTACCAACGATTGCGTATAACCCCATTATAGCTCTCGGCTATCAGCAACAATTGCAGCAGGTGCCTAATAATTTTCCGGATAAAGCCTACCGCATTACCCACATAAAGCCATCCGATAATTCTACGCCTTATAACGATAATGGTTTTCCGGCATTTGGATATATGACCGAGCCCGAACTATTGGGACGTTATGATGCCATTGATAATATTTTTGTTCGATATCCGCCCATGCCCAACAATGCAGGCGGCCCAGCTGCTAATATGACCATTGTAAACAGGGTAACAGGCTCACCATATACAGGAGCAGGCTTACCCGCTTTACCGGTAGGTGTACCAGCAGGTACGGGCGGAGTATTGGTATATCCGCAATACTTAACCAATGCTTACTGTATGCCTGTTCCTAACGGAGTGGCAGCGCCTAATATCGGATTGAAAAACAGATTTCAGGGATGGAATAATTATCGCCGCATCAGAAGTACAAGTGACCACCTCGCATTAATTGTTGATATTTAATACAATTTCAGTTATGAGCCTTACCACGTTAGCCAATACTTTTCGCACACAAGCAGCCTCGTCAAACGGATATATTACGATTGACAGCACAGTTATGACCAGTGCCGGTTTTGTACCGCAAGATAATCTGGATGCTCTACTTACAGCATCTTTTTGTTTGGAAAACAATGCTCAGTTTCAAATCAATACCAGCGGACAGACTATTCCCGATCCTGTCGGTAATACGCTCACAGTGACCGGTACGCTCAGCATTAGCAAAATTTCTATTACGGAAGCAAATACTTCTGTAACAGCTGTTTTTACGGAAGAAGGAACCTCCATATCATTTGTGGTTCAAACCAAGCTGATTAACTGGCAATTCACTACCAGTTTCCCTTATATGAATGGCTACCCTTTTTCTACCTTGCCTTATACAGACCCATATTTTATATTTGTGACAGAGGACAGCACGGACTATAGCTGGAATGCAAAAAAAATCAATTTAAAAGAAGGACAAAATTTCGCCTCCAATCTCACGCTTACCGGATACCTGCAACCGATTATCTCTTTTCTAGCACCGGGATGGAGCAGCAGCACCAAACTTCCATTTTTTGGGCCCATCAAATTGGATGAAGTAGATAACGAAACGATCCTGTTTCCCGATATTGACTGGAAAGCCGTTATTGACTGGAAGATGCAGCCTCTTTCTTTTTTAACAGTAGGCAGCCCTTTTGTACGCTTAATGATAGAGACCCTTACGGATGATGGGACTACCGAAAAAGATGATGAATATGAGATCTTACAAATTCGTGAATCAGACCCTTCTGAAACACCGGATGAGGAGACTATTGCCAATGATGATACGGAAGACGATCCAAAATCAGAACAGAATCCCAATTTGTATTTTGGAATGTCACTCACAGCAGGCACCGATATACAACTTGATTTCTCGGCTTTATGGCAGGAGGAAAACAGTACACTAACGATTGCCACAACTTCATCGCCTGATAAACCTTTAACGGCTATGAACCTCATCAATCTGATGGCCGGACAAAACTATCTGACATTCATTCCTCCTACATTGCAACAATTTTTGCGGGTTTTCACCTTTAAAGTATTTACCACAACGCTCTCATTGAGCAATAAGAATATTAAACGGTTAAGTGCTACAGTGGGTTCTACGGGAACCTGGCAGTTATTTTCAGATTTCACGATTAATGAATTCAATTTTGTATGGACACTGGGAAATCCGAGCGGACTGAATGGCTCTCTCTATTATTTTGAAAGTGAGTTCGAGTTCTTCCCCACTGTATTCAAAAATCCGGACGGAACACCGGGACTTTTCTATATTAAGATCAATAATCAGCTTCAATTCTGGGGTAACTACGAAGGATCTGTATTGCTTAATGACTTAGTGTCTGGTATTACAGGCGGTGCCATCAAGATACCAACCAATATAGCCAGCGTTGCCTTCTCCAATTTCTTTCTGTACATGGATGTACCCAACAAAACCTATCGTTTGGGAGCAACTACAGATATTGAACTGAACATCATTACCAATATCGCGATCAGGAATACTACTTTTGTCATCAACAGCTCTACGCCTGCTGATGGCAAAGGTGCCTCTAAATTCGCAGCTAACATAGCGGGTACCTTTATGCTTGCCCAGTTTTATCTGGACGTAAAAGTAGACTACACCTCTACCGGCAATGACTCCTTATGGAACCTGAGCGTATCCACCTTACCGGGACAAATTATCAGTCTGGGAGATCTGATGAAACAGATGTTTGAAGCCATCAGCCTGCCTACAAGTTTCTTGCCTGATCATCTTAATATCACCCAGTTTTCTACTACAGCTATCATCCCAAGCGGTAATCAATCCAGTACCTACGAAGTAAAAACAGGTCTTCAATGGAAATTCATGTTTCCTATTATTGACCAACCCATCAATATACTGGCCAATCTCCGTATCAAATATGAAAGCAGCACCACGCCCGGTGGCCCGGGAAAATACTCCGGCGGTGTTCTGGGCAGTGTAACGCTGGAATATTTTAATGCCACTGTTGACATCAGTTATAATTTCTCCGAGAACAATCAGCAGCTCGCGATTACCTGGGAAGGCTTTACCGCGATGTATGATGTAAGCGGGCAAAGCCGTACCATTGTTTTCTCCATCAAAAACTGGACGTTGGGCGGATTGATCACGTCCTTTATGAAGATGCTGTTCAACCCAACATTTGAACTTGATGCACCGTGGGATATCCTGAACAAAATAAGTCTGGACGGCTTCTCGGTTACTTACAACCTCGACACCAAAGATATTAAGGTTACCTACAAATTACCTAAGACACTTAACCTTGTATTCATCAATATTAACGGAATCAACCTTACCAAAACCGAAAAAGGAGTGTTTATCACTTTTGATGGTAATTCCGTTGTACCTTCCATTAACGACAGTAATCTGTTCAAACCTTCCACAGGCGGACAGGACATTCAAAAAATGCCGGAAGTTCCGGGACAGGGCAACCAGTATTTCGACCTGCGTCTGCTGGCCATGGGTCAACACGTAGAACTGGCAAATCCTGCCCAGTACAATTCTATAAAAGATGTCACCAAAGCCATGCAGGAAGCTTTTGCCGAACCCAAACCGGGCACTGTGCCTATAGGACCGGGTTCGGGTAATACGCTGCTGAAATTCAACGAGGACAGCAACTGGCTCATTGCGACCAATTTTGGTATCCTGAATGCAGGTACCAAAGAAAAACCTGTGTGGACTCTGGATATGCAGGTTGTATTTAATGATCCTAATCTATATGGTCTGCGCATCGCTATGGCAGGCGGTAAAGCCAAAATATTTGAAGGCCTTGATTTTGAGATCATGTATAAAAAGATCTCCGATTCCATCGGTGTCTATCAAATAGATCTTACCCTACCTAATGCATTGCGTTATCTGCAGTTTGGCGCTGTCAATATTACCCTTCCTTCCATTGGTATTGAAATTTACACCAATGGTGATTTCATGGTAGATATCGGCTTCCCTTACAATATGGACTTCTCCCGTTCGTTCACTTTGCAGGCCATTGTGCCGCCAGGTATCCCTGCTATGGGTTCAGGCGGATTCTATTTCGGAAAACTCAGCAGTGCCACTACGAATAAAGTCCCTAAAACCAACTATGGTAACTTTAATCCTGTGATCGTATTTGGTATCGGTTTGCAGGTAGGTGTAGGCTATAGCGTGAACTACGGTATACTCAACGCCGGTTTCAGCATTACCATGTTTGGGATCATAGAAGGGGTAATAGCCGCTTATTATCCTTACAGCGGAGCTTTGCAGGAAAGCAATAAAGAGCAGGTAGAAACTTCCTACTATTATTATCTGCAGGGTACCATCGGTATTATCGGTAAACTGTATGGTTCCATAGACTTCGGTATTATATCGGCCAGTGTCAATATTACTGTTATGGTATATGCACAGGCCATTTTTGAAGCTTATAAGAAAATACCATTGGCTATCGTAGCTTCGGTAGACGTTAGGGTTTCTGCCAAACTGAACCTGGGTATCTTCTCCATTACCATTCACTTTACGTTTACTGCCAAAATCCGCTTTGATCTTACCATTGGTACAGACCAGACCGCCAAAGCACCCTGGAACAACAATCTTGGTGCGCCACATGCCGCAGCCCGTCTGTCCGCTCCTGTGGCCACCGTACGTATTGCGCCTGCAAGAAAAGCGACACCGCTTGATGGTTCTGCACCTGTTGAATTCGCAACCATTGATGCATTTGACATCACAGAAGAAACGATGTCCGATTCAATGGTGATCCGCCGTTCTCCACATATGGCTATAAACTACAGCTCTGTATTGGTGGGAGCCTCTGCGGACAGCCTGCCTACATTGAGTCTGTATTTTGTTCCTCACTTAACCATAGCAGGACCTGAAAATGGTAACCTGAGCGATCAGACTGCACAATATGTAGCAACCTTATTTATTGATGCACCTGACCCATCGGGTGAAGGTAATGGAGCTACCACTTCCTTTGACTATTTATGTACCGACTTCTTCCGTTGGCTGGTACTGAACTATATTGACCATGCACCGTCGCAATCTACCCGCGTGGAAGTAGATACGGAAGGTATTTCAAAAGCGGATCTTGATGCATTGATTGCATTCCTGTCCAGCGAAAACAATCCTTTCCCTATACCGACTGCTGATCTGCTCAGCTTCCTGCAAAACAGCTTCCAGGCGGTCGACGTTCAACTCCTGAAAGACAACTTACCTGCAGCAGCCATCTTCCCTATGTTCTTCGACCTAGAGCTGAAGGTACCGGATATATCATTAGACATTCAGTTTAATAATTATAATATGGCCACACAGGAATATCTGTCGGCTGTAAAAGAATGGTTCAATGAACTGGCTGTAAAAGTGCAGGAAGAAACAGCATCTTCGGCCAGATTTGCAACGGCAACCGATCCTCAGCAATGGAGCATGTCTACCTTTGTATTTGAAGATTATTTTGTTCTGCTAGGTAAGCAATTGGCTGGCTATGCATCTGATGCAATGGATAATTTCACTTATCGCCTAAGCAATGGAAACAGCTTATCCGCTATGGTCAACTGGGCCAATGGCATCAGCGTAGACGGAACAAGCAACAGCGTGAATGTACAGGATCTGGCTACGGCTAACCAGACTCATCCGCTCACAGGCAACAGCCCGGTATTGATTACAGGGGTTATGCATGATATTGCAGAAGGCAATACCTTTACCTCTGTGGCGGCCGTGTATGCCATTACAGCAACCATGCTGATCACAGAAAATGCGGCAGTACCGGGATTATTATCCCCGCAGACCGTTACTTATAAGGGTAATTCTTATGAGGTAAAAGCTACCGATACCATCAATGCAGTTGCATCCGGATTAAAGACAACAGTTAATGATCTGGCGGCTGATACCAACTTCCAGGATACGGCAGTTCTTATGGCTGGCAGCTGGTTAGCTATTGGTGCCGCCATTTATACTGCCAAGAACGAAGATACCTTTAACAGTATCAGCACGGATGTGTATAAAAACCTTGATGCAAGTGCCTTACTGATGCAAAACCAGATAACATCAGGTTTATTTATTGCAGGCAACAGCTTCGAATATGGCAGTACCAAGTACACCATCGTACCGGGTGACACGCTTACCAGCATGGCTGCGGCTATTTCAGCATTAGCAGGGACTACGGTTACCGCTCAGGACCTTGCAGGTAATGCACAGGTACAGGCACAGCAGGTACAGCCGCTGGGTCAGGTATTGGTACCACCTTTTGTACATACTACAGTTACCTTCACCGATGCAGCACAAGCCGACACGCTGGATGTACTGGCACAACAATACAATACCACATCTGCTCTGCTGGCGACCAGCTATGCCAACCAGCAGCAAGATAACTTCTTCTACAATGGCGAAGGATATGCGAATGCCAATATTCCGGGTCTGCAATACCTTACTGTTGGAAGCATTCTGGAATACTTTACCGATAACAATTCTTATGGACAGCTGTCCGGTATGGTATCCCGCTATCAGTTACATGGTATGCGTCTGCCTACTACTCTTCCGGGTCTTACACTTTCGGCAGGCTCCGGCTGCACTGGCTCCAATTGTGCCCTGTATGCACTTACCGGTCAGGAATTTGCTCTTCCGGCTACGATCCCTGCTGATTTCTCGATACAGCTTATCAACAATTCTTTAAGCTGGCTTCAGTTCAACGGGAAAACGATGAAGGAAGAAGGGGGTAATACACTCGATATCACACTGACCACGGAAGATCTTAACCAGATCAGTACCCTGCTCAACTATGCTCAGAAAACGGGTATACAACCGGACGTACTGGAGCTGGCGCCTATGCAGCCTTTCAATCTGCAGGCTGTGCAATATACTTTCCAGACGACAACACAATGGCAGACATCCGGAGCATTAAAACTGCCTTATGGATCCGGGGATCCATCCAATGTGTCACCACTCATCTGGCAGTTCCCTTCAGGCCTGCTCAATCAACTGGCATTACCGAAAGATCAAGGCTCAGCGTTCAGCGTTCAGATAGGACAATATGATGCGGCTAAAGGCGTAATGGACTACCGTACATCCTCTTATTACGGATGGAGTACTATGGTAGATATAGAAATTAAGCTCCTTGATACCGATTCCACCGCTCCGGTAAATGCTTACAGTTATGAGCTACTGGGTGCCGGTGAAGCAGGTGCGAACATTCTGCAAAGACTGTTGCAGGCACTTGACCCAAAATCATCTAACAATAATACAGATAAGATAGTCGATATCCAATGGTTATATGAAGGGTCAGACGGTTTATTGTCTGTTGGAATGGAGCACATGAAAACATTCATTGTACAGGCGAATCTTTCTACGGAAACCAATCCTGATACTTCCGCCCTGAAAATGGATGCAAGGGAAGAAGCAGAAGCAGCACCTACTACCGGTGTACTGAACAGTATTTACGATTTCGTACGCTTGCTATGGGAGTGCAGCATTACCCGTTCGGGAGGCTATTATCTGATGTACAACGAAATCGAAAGCAATACCGGATTCCCTTCCAGTGTATTTGGTAAAGGCGATACTGCCAATGTCCGCCTATTGGTGACCTATAGCAGCCAGTACAACAACAAGCCAACCGATTATATGACCTGTGCGGTAACCGGAGATAAGATCGATTCCAGCTCCTGTGTGGTATATGCACAAAGTGAAATGCAAGAAGGATTGTCATACTATGTTAATACTCCTGCTGATACCATCGACACTATCACCGCCCGCTTCAATATACTGCCTGCCGAATTGGTAGAACTGAATAAAAAAGTCATCCTTAATACCAAAGCCGATACAACGGATCCTGCAAAATATCCTGTCCCTGTCATTACTTTTGACGGATTGGTATGCGAAGTAGGAAGCAACGGTCCGGGTAATACATTAACCTCTATTGCTGCCTATTATGGAGTGGACGCAACCGCTATACAACAGCTTAATCCGGGCATCAGTGACTGGAACAATCTTCCGCTTTGGCAACTGGTAGTACTGCCTCAGGTACAATACACGATCAGTAGCAGCGGTAAAGCAGGTCTTACCTTTGAAAGTATTGCTGCTTACTATTTTATTGATAGGGCTGCTATGGCCTGGGCTGCCAGAGATGTGGTTAACCTCTTTGTAAACCCGACCACTCTTACCATCAATGATCAGATTCTGCATAAGGTAACGGCCGTACAACAAGGTACAGCAGGCTTTGATCTGAACCGGACAAATCCTAATCCGGATCCGGATAAACAACCTAAGATAACCGATCCTGATTATGCTGAGGTGTATCTCAACAATATGTACAATCTGCTCAGCTATCAGATCGTAGAAAACAACTGGTTCACGGAAAGTATCGTGGGCTTACCTGCTGGACCTGCCAAACCGCAGACACAGGACGACGTATTGGGTAAAACAGCCGACAGCAACGGTGATGATGACCTGATATGGTATTACAACCAGGTAGTTCCTATTGCCAAGTTTGCGAAAGCTAATCCTTTTATGACTTATCCGGCCGGATATCCGCAGGAAGCAGACAACCCTTACCGTGGTATCGGTCATCAGGTGCAGGTGCATTTTGACTGGGTAGATTATTACGGTAATGAAACGGTTACTCCATTCAGTGATCCTCAGCTGGATCCTTCCACACCAGTCAATAACCCTCCTATCCAGACAGGTTATGTAGATGAGTTGAAAGGATTGAGTAAATGGCCAAGTGTGGAACTGAGCTATCTGTTTGACCTGGGTACTGACAATCAACCGGAACTTAAACTGGAATTCAATTTCAATATCCAACGTTATAATGAGCTGCCTGATGTTCCGGCTGATCAACAGCAAGACTGGAAACAGAATGCTGCCAATGATCTGCTTACGTACACCAATGTATACTATCAGCTTACTCAGCTCAATCCGGTAGATGGTAAGAATACAGTGACCATTACTCTAAGCACATCGCTCACACCGAATAAATCTGTAGATCTTTCAGGTGACCAGTTCAATCAGTTACTGCAGTTTGTAAAAGATATTTATACCTATTTACTGGCCCGCAGCCAGGGTAATCAGGCGACTGCTCCCGTAATGAATCCGATCACGCAACCGGTGAATGTAGCAGATATTGATACCCGTTCTATTTTGCAACTCACAGTCAATCTTGATTTTTACCGCGATCTGCAATATGTGAACACTGACTTTAAAGACAGTGCTCTGGTAACCACCGCTCTTACGCAGGTGAAGCCCAAAACAATGTCTACAACAGCACAGTCCGGCACAGATCCTCAGTACAGTCTGAATGAATTTGCTGTCCTGTTTGAAGCTGCCTTCTTTAGCCCCGATAACTATGAACTGAAGATTGCTATCGGTACCAATGCAGCAACGGCAGGCGGTGTCAATAATCAGGCGGTGTTTGTAGTCCGTATGGGTCTAAAATCCGGCCAGGGTATTTACTGGCAGGTGAATCAGGCCGGTACTTATCAGCTGACTGCCGATTCCATCACGCAATTAACGGCGGCAGGTGTACCCAACGATGTTACCTCTGCCATCAACAGTTTAGTAGGAACGGTGTATGAAAGCAGAGATCTGTTCGATGCAGCGTTGCAGCAGCAACTGACGACAGCACAGTTTGACCAATACCGTATCAATATCTATACGTACAGTTTACTCAATGCCGTATTCTATGCGCTTAAACCGTTGGCCACAAGCCTTGTCTCCAAAAGTGATGTCCCTCTATGTAGCTATATAACAGGTCAGGGTCTTGATTGCAGCAAAGGTGAAATACAGACGTTTACGGGCATCGATATGGATACCTGGGGTGCTCAGTCTCTTAATGCGATTGACGTGTTCCTAAGTGCCGATTATTCAATTCCTGCTTTCCTTGTGGATCAGTTGAAATCGGTGGAAGAAAAAGATTGGCTGGCATCACAAAATATTGATGCTACTACTTATCTGCAGGCGATCACCAATGCGAAAACCATGCTTGCCGGAGCTATTGCTTCCGAAGTGGAACCTATCCTTACAGCGCCTTATGTTTCACCTGCAATGGGTGATGATACAAGTATCGGCAATGCCAAAGAGAAATTCGAACAGCAATTACTGAATCAATTGGGTAATGCTTACACAGTGAATGCTCTGGTACAGTTTGAAGTAACCGCCGAATCTGATTTCACGGCATCCGGAAGCTACCAAACACCACCTCGTCTGTATGGTACTCCGGTCATCAGTAACAAAGCAGATGGTGATGCTAAAGAATACAGTATCTCCACCTCCAAGATACAGTTGAATGAAAAGGGTGCAACCGATACGGATTCCTTCCTTACCTTCAGCTTTACTACAAAAAATGCAAAAGAATTTACGAGTGTAGATCTCGACATGACATATGTAGTGACCCATGTGGAATGTGATATCAGTGAAGTGACGGGCATTAATGGTTATAAGGGTTCCAACTGGCTTACCTTCATTATTCCGGCCGATGTAAGCAGCAGTAATAGCGGCAGCACCTCTGAAGCAGCACCTATTGCTTCCTCACTACAACAAAGCTTAGGTAATGTAGATATTCCTGTGGTATTACGTAACTATCCTACTCCACCAACGTTAACAACACAAACAGGAAAAGGGGTATCTGCAGGAGGAGACACTACCAAAACGCGACTGGCGAAAGCATCCGAATGGAATTTTATCTATTCTTACACCGAAGACCAGGCTGCACAGGATAAAATATTCTCTGATATTGAGTTTAATTTAATTCCTAATCCTTCTGCGAGAGCATTGGGTGCAACCAGCCGTGATCTCTTCAGCGACCTGGCACAATTTGTATCCGTATGGCCGAATGTACTTGATGATTTCAACCGTTATCTGAAATTAATTACCGCTCAGTCAGACAACAGTGATTCTCATCTTACCAATGCTTACTGTGCATTACAGACCATGGTAACACTGACCAATAATCTTGCTATTGCCTGGAGCCAGTACAACAGTCTGCTTTTAGGTAATCCTAGCAGTAATGCTACAGCACGTGCTTACGATTTCATTATCCGCCAGACAGATGATACCGATTTCGACAACCGTCTGCTGGTGACTATTGTGCCTGCTGTGGATATGTCTTCCGATGATCTGTCAATATACCGTGGCAATAAGTCTGTCCTTGAAGTGGAACTGCCGCAAACTCCTTATGTAACGATTGATCAATATACAAAAGTGAATGCCACCGATAAGGAAGGCGTGCCTATTCCTAATGCGTACTGGTATCAGGCCGAAGACAAATCTTATCTGTCATGGGAAGAATCTTTCAACATTCCTTCCCGAACCGTGAATACGGATGCACTGAACGTATTACAGTTCCAGTATGCGTGGGCCGGACTTTCCATTATCCGCAACGAAGACCTTATTCCTTATAATCCGACGGTAAGCGACTTTATTTACCGTACCCCATTGGTTAGGTTCTCTAATAAGCTGATCCCGTTACTCAGCAGTGATGACGTTTTTGATGTTGCCAAGATCAATAATGATAATGGTCTCAACTTATCACTGGCACAGCAACTGGCCAACTTCTTCAGTACTTTCTTTACGTATGATGAACTGGCTGAACAACTGGTGAAACTCAGCGTATCATGGAATTATCCACTGCTGGCCTCATCAGGAGATCTGATGCCTGCCATAGAACTGCCTGTCTTGCTGGCTGCCCCGTTCACTTTTGAGATTCCTACCGATTATGAGATCCCTGCGGGAGGATGCCAACCTACCTTCAGTGAATCTGATCCGTTTGTCTGCCGTCTTGCCAATACGCTTAAAATGTGGTACAGCCAGCATAAGCCTGTCACGAACGGTGCCTGGTTCCAGATGGAGATTGCCGTTTTCTCATCGTTGAGTGAGAGCAAACTGCCATTGATAACGCTTAGTAATGTAGTATTGTACTATAAGAATATTTCGGATATGAAGTAAATCTTTCGAAAAGCAAAGATTATTTTGTCAGACTTTTCAAAATCAATAGCGCCGCTGAAAATCAGGCGGCGCTATTTGTTTATTATACTAAAAATGCAGTCTTTTAATGACTTCTCTGTCCAGGTCTGTTTTTTTAGGCAGAACAACAGACCATGCATGTCCTTCTGAAAGCCATGAAATGGATTTATACTGTGGAAAATTGATGAAACTGCAAGTTATAATTCCATCACTGTATTCTACATTTTCAATCTCATATAAAGAAAAAGGAGTCATTAATCCTGTTTTCAATATTTTGGAAAGCGCTTCTTTGACGGTCCATAAAACAGTAAGGCTTTTATTAATATCTGCATCTATTAAAGATAGCTGGTGCTGTTCACCGGGAGTCACGATTTCTTTGATGGCTTCAATCTGGTCCATACTGATCGCTTCTACGTCTACACCCATAGGATGTTCTTCCGAAAAAACTACGGCTATCCCGACTTCTGTGGTGTGAGAAATACTCAGCTGGATATTCCCTCCTTGCGGTACGTAGAGAACAGGCTGCTGAAATATTCCGGGAGCGATCCATGCGTCTGTTACAACAACATCTTCCATAAAGCTTTTTAAAGCCATTTTAGCGGCGTACCTTCCCAGCAGGTAGCTGTGCTGTGTTTTGGGTAGTTTTAAACCGTCAAAAAAAAGCAGTTCTTTTTCATGAAGAAACGAATGTCGCATTTCTTTCAGGTCAGCCAATGAATGGCCGGCTGCCGCAATTGCAGCGGGAAATATTCCGCCGGCTCTTTTCAAAACCAGTTTTTCAGTCACCAACTTATTTTGCAGAGATGAATTCATCATTGTACAAACTCCAGACAGCCATTATAAATGAAATTCTTAATGGTTCTGATGACCAAATAATCCAATCGTTCAATAAGATCTGCTTTATCTTTCGAATGGGTATATTTCACTACCTTATCAACGACTTCATCAGGCTGTGCCAGGCAATAAAACTTAAATTCCGCACAGACAGTTCTGATGGTTTTAGGATCACTTAATGCTCTCAGCAGTGTTTCTTCAATATTAAGAGCTGTCTCGGTGGTATAATTCGTTTTGCTGTCATACGAAGGGGTAAGCACTACTGCAAACGCACCCGGAGGTTGTATGATATTTAAAGTCTGCTGGTACATATCATCGGAGGACCAATCCCATCTGGTGTTTATGATTTTCGCATCGGAACTTAGCCGAAGGGGTAGATCTAACACCGCCTCGCCCAAATTCTCAAATCTGTCGAAAAGTGAATTTCTACGGGCTACTATGTCTGAAAATCTTTCCGAATTATGATTCTTAATCATGGAACTGTAAAAAAGATTTTTATTTTCCTCCCACAATAAGAAATCTTTAAACAACTCCCCATAAGAATCGGTCTCTATAATCAGCAGAATATTGGTAAGGATGTGAATATTATCTGTGGTTATGGCCTTTACTATCTTATGATGGACCGCAGGAAAATTCACTTTCGTAAATTCATAAAACTTAGGATATCTTTTTCTGAATATAAAATCTTCTCCGGACGGAACCGCCAGTGACAGAGTATATTCGTTTTTTACAGATTCGTCAATAACCGATGTACTGTGTTTTATTTCTGCATAAGCAATTCCCATCTTTCCTGTTAGAAAACCTTCTTCAAATCCTGTTATTTCATCTGTCTGATCTACTATATTTTCACCGTCGAATATATTTCGGACAAGGGAAATAAACGGACTGTTCACCGATGGGGAAAGAAGCAAAAGCAGCGGTAAATTATTTTCCAATACTTCCGTTTCTTTATTGTCTGATAAGAATTTAAAAATCCTGATGTAGTCTTCTTTATGAGAATTAACGTTGAGAATATGCTTTTTTTCTGCCTCGGAAATCAACGGATACTGATCCAAAACAATATCTTCATTGAAATTCTGAATACAATCTTCAATATATTTTTCCGTCTGTGTAATATAAAAAGTAAGGCTCTCATTTCCGGATACCGAATTTATATATTTAAGGGTAAACAATATTCCTAAAGCTCCCCGCGCAAAATCACATGAATCTTCTATGCTTATTTCTTCTTTTGCAGTCCATGAGATTCCTTTGGATGTCAGAACGCTGTTATCCAGAACTATATTAAGATAGGTATTAATGAGTTGTTCTGTTTCTTCTGAACCGTTTATTTTAAACAGGGTCAAAAGAATGAATAGCATTCCTGCACGCCCATCTAACAGATAATCTGAAGTGTAAGCGGAATCTAAAAATTCATTTTCCGACTCTTTTATTATTTTAACTGCATATTCAAGAAAGACAGCTTTTTCGTTTACCTTATAGAGCTCCAGCAGGAAATAGGCTACTCCTCCTCTTCCCGTGTACAGCGAATAGTTTGCCGTTGCTACCTGACCACAATAAGCAACCAGTTCCAAGGTAAATCTTTCTATTTTTTCGAGTAACCGCAGGCTTTTATTCTTTTTGTAATGCTCCAGCAGAAAGAACAAATATCCGGTTATCCCAAATTCTATATTTTCTATATTGCCTGATATCAGATAATTTCCTTTCAGATTTTCCTGATTATTTTCTGCCTGTTTCTTTAAATCTTCAAAATTCAGATTTAAAATTTCGTCTAATATATCTAATTCTGGTTCCAGTTTCATATCTGATAGGTTTTAAGTAGACCAATTATATTATTATAGTACTCCGGATACTCTTTTCTCACGAGATCTTCAACCTGCTGAGCGCGTATGTCTTCACTTTTAAAAACTCCAAGCGCATGCAGATAGGAACGTTCTTTTGAGCTTCCCAGAACATCGCAGATCCCATCAAACTGACGGTTAACATTCTCAAGATAATACCTGATATCTGTATTTTCTTTGTTGGCTATCGAATGCAGAAGTGCCTGCTCGTAAATAATATTAAAAAAGCCAACATCAATTTTGGACAAATGATCCACATTTTTATCGATAAATTCGAAGGCTTTCCGCGTGTATCGCTTAAAGAAAGGGATATCATTGCCTCCGACAATCCCGTTATTTACCCCGTCAATTCTATTAAATGTATTGTAATAATGCTTCATTTCTTCCGGTATATAGGTAAAATGAGCTTTCATATCATTATAAAAATCGGTGTATGACTGGAAACCAAATTCAACGTTTTGCACCAAAACCGGAGAATTCCCGAAAGAATCATCCAGTTTGTTAAATACGAATACGTCACCATCCGCATGCAGAAAAGGCTCGTCCTGAATACTGAATGCATAGATTTTCCCTAATGCCCACAAGCGTTCGTGGTAATCATTAAGCGTATCAAGACTTACATCTACTTTTGTATAGGGTAACTTCAATTTGTTGATTAAAATGTCATATCCTATTTCATCGGTAACCAGTTCTACCTGGTCATAAAATTTTCTGAACTGCAGGCAGCTTAATGTCCAGCTGAAATAGTTGTATTTTTTATCATTCCATCCTCCATTATTTCTATCATGGGGACTTGCGTTTTTCTTTTTATAGCTTGGTTTGGACCAAAAACTTTGTACAATTTTCATGTAAAATAATTTAAATTAAAAAAATCCCCAGTAGCAGAAGTAAAAAAGGATCAACAGTAAGGAAAATAGAATTCCTACAATCACTACTTTATGCTGGTATTTACTTATTCTAACTGACAACAGAAGCAATACAACCACCATTGCAACATATACGTAAAGAAGGGAAAACAGGTTGCTGAATTTTTCTTTTATTCCGAATGCACAGATAAAAAAGTTGCTGCCGGCGGCATCTTTGATGGCATAAAGAAATCCACTCATCAGGGCAACTGCCATGATACAAGATGCGATCAGCAGACCATAGAAAAGTTGATTCAAAACACTTTCCTTTCTTCCTTTTTTAAAGAAATGCATTGAGAAATAAACAATTCCGATGATCATAATCAGATAAGCGAGAATCAGCGGGGACAGTGTCAACGGATCGAAACCGCTTCCTATAAACATGGCCAGTTTTGCAACTCCCGGATTGATATGAATATCAGTCACAAAATTGGTGTTATAAGTACTCATGATTTTGGACGGATTCCTTTGGTAGGTATCTTTAATAAATTTATTGATAAACCCGCTTCCTTCCTCGGTGAATGCCAGGGCATGTCCTTCATTTTTAAATATAATCACGTCTGCTTTCAATAATTCCGTTAATGACTGGGCATTTGAAACCGGGGTGATGGGATCAAATTCTCCTGCTAAAATAAGAGTGGGTATTTTGGAGATTTTTGTATAATCCAATACATTCTGCGGCAATGTGTTGCGATTCCATTGGCTATTGATTAAGAAATCTGCCCTGTAAAATGACAAACCTCCTTTTAAACCCGGATATTTCGCAGCGGCAGTGTCATAATAATTTACTGAGTTATAAGGCACGGCATCATTGAGCACCATACTGTAATACGTCCCGAAATCCAATGCTGTGAATGCACCGGAGAAAGCCCCCACTACGGAACTCAATGCTTCAGCGTTTCTTTCGTGAAATAAAGTAATGATAACAGGCAGGACTTCGGTCAGCTGCTTGTTGTATAAAGCCTGATGAATGACAATTTTAAAATCTTCGCTGTTAAAAGTAAAGCTTCCTTTTTCCAGCAGTTTCTCCGGAACCTTCACCGTTAATGGGTTTTTATCCAGATCTGCTATGACTTCAAAGTATGTTTTTTCAAGGTTTGGAAATTTCTTGTTAGAGACAGGGTTTTGCTTACATTTCTCAAAGAAAATCTTCAGTACCTGCATATAATGTTCGTTGATCTTGTTATAATATTCGGAAATATTATTAACGGGGGAATCCAGAATCATTTTATTAAAATCCTGAGGATAGGCATTCGCATACACCTGTGATATATAGGTACCGTATGAAACTCCAAGAACGTTCCAGCTGTCGTAGTGCAATGCATTTTTAAGGGCATGCAGATCATTAGCCACATTGACGCTGTTGTAGTTAGCCGGGTCAATTCCTTTTCTGATCAGCACATTTTTACAGTTCATTGTAGCAAATAATCTGTTCTTTTCATCAGCAGCAGAAGATTCATTGGAAGACAAAATCTTAAATACTTCATTTCCAAGTTCCGGACATAGTTTAGGTAAAGAATTTCCGACACCTCTTGCGTCTACCAATATAATATCCGAGTATTCTCTCAGCGGATGGTCACGAAAATATCCGAAGGTCTGTATACCTGACTGTCCGGGACCTCCTTCTATGTATAGTAAAGGTTTTTGAGATGACGGTTTTTTCTTTTTAAGAACCGTAAATGCTATTTTTATTTTATTCGACGGGGCCACCCAGTTTTCAGGAACGGTGAGATATCCCCATTCTATTGTTTTATCGTCTTTAAGATTTTCAACATCGAAAAATGGTTTCGTTTTGTTAATGGCAGCTTCTCCTTTCTGAGCAGATAGAAATGAGGATACCATAATAAGCAGTAAAAAAATTACTTTTGGGGTCTTCATATAGAATAATTAATTTTTATTTATTTTTTGTTATTTACAGGTTTTCTGTGTGGGTGAACTTTAAAAGTCAAAATCAATGTCCACCGGATTGTTACTGTAGAAAAAGTTTTTATATTCGGATTCCGCATCAGCTTTTAATGCTGACAGGTATTTCAGAAATTCAGCATAGGTTTGCGAAAAATCTTTAATGACATGATCTTTATACAGGCTTTTGTTATAACTGATTTCAAGATGAATTTCTTCCGGCTCGCTGATGACATTCATAATAAAAGGGAATTTGTTGTAAACGGTATTCTGAGGAACTGTTTCCAAAGAAAAACCTGCAAAATCACTTATGGTATGATGATAACTGAATTCCGGGTTTTGAGCTACAAAAAGAATATCTACCTTATTTTTCACAAAAGAATAGTCGGAAACTTCTTCATATTTTGTTACTTCCAAAAATTCTTCGGTTACTTTCTGAAGCATTTCACCGAGTTTTTCTTCTCCGAATTTTACTCTCAGCAGTATACTTTTAATGAAAACTCCAAGAAGCGACTGTACCTGAGGCGCAGATCTTCCCGAATCTACCGTTGCTATACAGATATCCGTTTTTCCCGATATATTTCGTAAAAACACCAATAGCGATGTTAGCATCAACAGATAGGGAGTGGTTTTCATTTCTTTGGCCAGATCTGTCAATCCTTTGCTCACCTCCTGATCCAGAGGAATAGTCAATATATTTCCCTCATAGGAATCTACTGCCGGGGATTCTTTCTTTAAAAACGAATCATACTCATAGGCTTTGGTGTAGTCTTTCCAGAAAACATCATTTTTTTCAAGGTCTGTATTCTGATAATACCAGTACGCATAGTCTCTGAACTGAATTTCAGGCATCAATTCTACTCTGTGGGCAGCAAATTCATTATAAAGAGATACCAACTGCTTTATAAACAAACCTGTAGAGATTCCGTCAAAAATAATATGATGGGTAAGAAAAAGAATTTTATATTCCTGTCCTACTTTCAGAATCATCATTTTAAGCAACAGTTCCTGCTCAAGATCAAAGCAATAGCTCTTGTAGGCATCAACGATTTCTCTGTATTCAGCTTCACCCTGGACTTCATTAATTTCTAATGCGAAGTGAATATGTTCTGCAGAATTAATTTTCTGGCTGACAGTTTCATCCTTCAGTATAAAATTTGTTCTTAGAATTTCATTGGCAGCAATAATATGCCTGATTGCTTTTTCCAGCAGTACGATATCTACCGTTCCGGATACATCGAACTCCATGAACATATTATAAGACGGAGAAGCTCCTTTTCTCTGGCAGGCCAGCCAGATATTGTTCTGCGCAGGCGTTACCCTGATAACCTCCTGATAAGGTGCATGAGCTATCCCGCTATCTCCATTCTGTTCCTGGAGAAGAACCTGACATAAAGAATATAAATCGGGATTTTCAAACACTTCTTTCATGGATAAATGAACGGAAAATTTTCTGTTCACCCTGTTAATCAGCTTGGTAACCAACATAGAATGTCCGCCTAATTCAAAGAAGTTGTCTTCATCCTGAATATCTTCCTTCGTATTAAGAACGTCTTTCCAGATTTTTTTTAGCTGCTGTACCAGTTGCGGATCTTCAATCTCGTGATTTTTAACCGGCTCATCCGAAGGAAGTTCCTTTGATGAAAGCAGCTGCCTATCTATTTTTTTATTCGGGGTAAGAGGAAACTCTTCGATCGTAAAAATAAAATGGGGAACCATATAATAAGGAAGCATTCCCTGAAGCTTTTCGTGTACCCCGGATATTTCTATCTGAGCATCAGCTTTCAGGTAAGCCACCAGATGGTTTTCGCCTTCTATTTCTTTAACTACGACTACAGAATCTTCAATATTTTCAATAGTATTCAGATGGTTTTCGATATCTCCGAGCTCTATTCTATAGCCTTTTATCTTCACCTGATGATCGCTCCTTCCTAAGAAAATGATTTCTCCGTTTTCGTTCCATTGTCCTACATCACCTGTTTTATAGATGAGTTCTCCTTCTCTGAAAGGGTTTTTTACAAATTTTTCTAAGGATAATGCTTCATTGTGATAGTATCCTTTTGCCAATCCTTTACCGCCAATGTAAATATCTCCAAGACTATTGACAGGCAAGAGATTCAGGTTGGCGTCCAAAATATAGAAAGAGGTTTCTTTAATGGGCTGTCCGATATTCTGAGGAGATGTTCCATGCTCAATTTTTTTGACTGAAGACCAGATGGTAGTTTCCGTTGGCCCATACATGTTCCAGAGTTCTTTGCAGGATATTAATAGTTCTTCGATCAAATCATTATTAATCAAATCTCCTCCGCAAAGTATTTTTAGTTCAGAATCAGGTTTCCAGCCTAAGCTGAGCAGTCTTTTGAAAAAACTGGGAGTGGCCTGGATAATGGAAGGTTTCACTTTCAGAATCTCCTTTATCGTAGACAGAGGATCTCTCAAAGTTTTATCACCGGCCATATATAAGGTGGCTCCGCTCATCAGAGGGGTAAAAAACTCCAGAATAGAAATATCAAAAGAATACGTAGTTACGGAGTAGAAGGTGTCTTCTGGATGTACACCCGGTTTCTGACTTATACTCTGCAACAGATTCAATAGTGAGGCATGTCCTATTTCAACTCCTTTGGGATTTCCCGTGGATCCGGATGTATAGATGATATAGACTGTATCTTCGGGTTTAACAACAGTTTGAACAAAATCTTCCTCTTTACTCAGTATGTTCTGTAAAAAGACGCTTTCAATACCGGTAAGATGAATAGAAATAGGTTCCTCGGATATTAAAAGCCCGGCCTGACTGTTTTTCAAAATATACTGCAGTCTGTTGACCGGAAACTCAGGATCAAGAGGGATATACGCCTTTCCTGCTTTCATGATTCCCAACAGAGTACAAACCATATGAGCAGACCTGCCGAGTAAGACGGCTATGGCTTTTTCATCCGGATGATTATTTAAAAGATAATAAGCAACCCGGGACGATATTGTATCAACCTCAGCATAAGAAAGTCTGAACTTGCTGTCTGCTATGGCTGTTTTATCGGGAGATTCTGAAACATTTTCTCTGAATAGGTCAAGGAATGTCTTCTCAGTACTTCCCTTTTCTTCCGCACTGATGAATCTTTCATTAAATGAGAAAAGGTTTTCTTTATCTTCCTGCGACAGGAATGAAATTTTCTTCAGAGATTCTTCCGCCAATGCTTCTATGTTTACGATCAAATGTTCAATATGCCGCACACACTGTTCTATAGAATAGTCATCAAAGAAATCTGTGTTGTAATCGAAATCTATTTTAATATCTTCATGATCATCAAATTCTCTGACGTATATGGCCAATGCTGATCTTTCGGATTTATTGGTAAGAGGAATTACGGTAGTTTCAGTTCCTTCAAAATGGTCGGCATAGTTATGTTTTTCATAAGAGAACGTGATATTGAAAAGTCTGTTCTTTTCATTGAACAGTTTCAGATCGCTGATCATTTTTCCAAGAGGATATTTCTGATATCTGTAATCTGACATCAGCTGTTTTCTGGTGTTTTCTATGAGTTCAAGCAGGCTGTTCTCATCATTCAGGTTCATTCTTAAAGGTGAAACTCCCATAAACAATCCTACTGTTTTTTTGAATGCTTTGGTATTTCTGTTAAGCACCGGAATTCCGATTGCGAGATCATCACTTTGGTTTATTCTTCCGAAGTAGAAGAAAAAGAGCCCCAGAAATCCATGAAAAGTAGAGAAATTATGTTTTTTACCGAGTTCGATAAATCGGTTATAATCTTCCCTTCGAACGATCAGTTCTTTTCTGTCGCTTATATGAACCCGATGATCTTTTGTTTCATTTCCATTAAAGATTACCTGTGGCAGGCTGGAAAATCTTTCAGCCCAGTACTGTTGATCTCTACTGAATTCATCGGAGATCCGATAAGCTTCGTCATGAGCAGCGAAAGCGCTGTATTCATAAGGATACTGATCCTGTACCGCGTTCAGTTTCAAAATATCATTGTAGTTTTTAATCAGTCTCTGGAACATGAGGGAGGTGCCCCATCCATCGGTGATAATGTGGTGATATACGGAGAAAAGATAATAATGATCCCCGGCAGCTTTTATGAGAACAAACCGATACAGATAATCATCTTCCAATACATTAAAAGGTATTAAAAACTCTTCCTGCATATACTCTTCAGCGGCAGATACGGGATCCGTATTCTCCGAAAAATCTACCCATTCCAAAGGTCTGGGTTCTCCTTCATAGATGTATCTTCTTACTTCGTTTTCATTTTCGCGGAAAAAACTTCGATAGGCATCGTGCTGCCTGATCATTTCATGATAAGCTTTTGTAAAGGTTTCCTTACAGATTTCACCTTTAATTTCTATTTTGGCACCTATGTTATAGATCGGAATATCCGGATGCAGCATCTGCTCAAAAAAGATATCCAATTGGGGAAGCGTTAACTTCATAAGCGTGGGTTATTAAAAGTAAGCATTTTGGAAATTTTCCGGAACGTCTTCTCTTACGATTTTACCGTAATCGAATTTCAGGAGCTTATCGCAGTATTGGAAATATCTGTCGTCGTGGGTAACGGCAATGATGGTTTTTCCTTCGGCTTTAAGCTTCGGGATCAGCTCTTCATAGAAATATCTTCTGAAATAAGGATCCTGGTCTGCCGCCCATTCATCAAGTACTACGATAGGTTTGTCTTCCAGCAATGCAAATATCAATGCCATTCTCTTGCTTTGTCCTTTGGAGAACTTTCTTCTTGCAGATTCTTCAGAATCATCTGTCACTACATTTTCAAGTTTGAAAACTTCAAGCAACCTTTTATAGTTTGCGTTATCTTTCAGCTCGTAACCATCATAATTCTGAGAGAAGAGATGGTTGCTTGTAAATACTGCTGAGATAAGATTCTGAATATCTTTTTCTGAATCCATTTTTTTCCCGTCAAAAATAATCTCGCCCTGATCCGGAACATAAAGACCTGACAGAATATTGATAAAAGTACTTTTCCCACTTCCGTTTCCGCCTACAATAAAAATAACTTCTCCTTTATTGATTTCCAGGTTTACCGGGCCCAGTTCGAAGTTAGCATCCGCATTATCATTTTTGTAATTGAAATGAATGTTTTTAAAATTTAATTTTGAAAAATCAACAGCAGGCTTTTTGGTGTATTCCTGTTCGGATTTTTCATTTTTAAAGTCTGCATAAAACTCTTTAAGACGTTTATTGGCAACAAATAATCTGGTGATAGAGTCCTGAAGATTAACCAGTACATTGATAGGTCCGGTTATAAATAATAATACAAGAACGTAAGGAATAACAAATTCTTTTTTCAACCATCCCAATTCCGGCAAGGCGAATAAAATAACTCCTATGATGATATACATTCCGTACTGACTGATTAATCCTATGGACAGAAAGGAAAAGCTGATTTTGAAATCCAGTTTATACGCTGCATTTCTGTTGGTAAAGACGTAATCATCCAATAACCTTTCTTTTCTTTTATCACTGATCATCAGTTCTTTAAATCCATTCACCACATCCTGTACGAATCCGAAATAAGCGTCATTATACCTTCTTATTTTTTCTATGGATTTAGACAGCAGGTTAATTACTAAATAATACATAGCTGCAATCACAATGATCCCGGCAATAATGATGAGTGCAGAAACCACAGAGAGACGGATCAGGTATCCTATACAAAGCAATACCATCAGCAAAGAAGAAATAGCTGCGGTAATTACACTCGGTAATGAATAAAAGGTTCTCACGTCTTCTACAGCGGTAAAAAATCTCTGCGTACCCAGTTTTTCTATTTTTATCAATGGGGTATCCAGAATTTTCTCAAACAGTGTTTTTTCCATTCCGGTAAGCATCCCGAAGGTTATTTTATTCAATTCTTTCTGGAAGTATATATTCAGCAGATAGGCATAGATCACAAATGAAAAAAATGTGATGTAAATGTAACCGTCTATTTTAAACTTATCGGCTATACTGTTGTTGATGATATAGATGATACCAAAACTTAATAAACTGCTTATTAAGGCATAAATTGATATCAGAACAATGTGCTTGGGTTTTATTTTTAGCATGATTTAAATTTTAATGGTTTGGTTAGGACTAAACGAAACAATAATTAATAATTTTCCCTATGGTTTTACTATGATTATGGATAAAAAAGTGATTTCCTTCAAAGATTGAATAATCGAAAGCTGCTGTTGTAAACTTGCTCCAGTTTTCAATTCTGTCCGTAAGAGATTCCTGATCTCCCATTATAGCATAAATAGAAGACTCAATAGTAATGTCTTTTTCAAGATCCTGATCTTTTTCAATGCATTCAAAATCTGCTCTCATGATGTTGGAGAAAAAAGCAAATGCATCTTTATTTTCAATAATTTCATTAGGAATTCCTCCCAGCTCGGCTATACTTGTTTTAAAGGCATCATCATCCAGATTATGTCTATTGGGAATCTTATAGCCATCCAGTGGCCCCGGATTGCCGGAAACAACTAGATAATCAGGTTTATCATTATGTTCCTCAAACAGTTTAGTAAGAGAAAGAGCCAGTATTGCTCCCATACTATGTCCAAAAATAATGAAAGGTGCCCCGTTTCTTTTACGGCTGATTTGTTCAAAAAGATCACGTATGGCTTCTTTTTTATCTTTAATTAAAGTCTCTCTGAACCGTTCTCCTCTGCCCGGCAATTCTACAGGAACAAATTCTATATCCGGTACCAGGGATTTCTGCAAAAAGTTATAAGAATACTTATTACCGCCTGCAAAATGGAGTAAAAAAAGTTGTTTTTTTGTAATACTCATTATTATTCGATTAGTTTTTTAGATCAGTAAAGGGATACCATATGGCTGATGTTTTGGGAAGCCTGTTCAAAGCTGGTCTTCATTTTTATCAGGTTCAGTTTAATATCCTTATTATTTTGAATTTCATTAATTTTTGAGGCTAAAGTTTCCACATTCAGCGAATGGGCAGTTATTTTAGCTCCAAGTCCGTTGGCTTCTACCCTGTTTGCATTTTCAAACTGATCAAGGCCTAACGGAAATACAATCATGGGAGTTCCATTCATGATACTTTCTTTTATTCCGCCCATTCCTCCGTGCAAAATGGCTATTTCGGTCTGCTTCAGGAATGCCATTTGAGGAAGCCACCGATGAACAGCTATCTTATCTGAATTGTAATGAACATAATTGTCATAAAGGTTTCCCACAGATATATACAGTACGTAATTTTCCAGAAGATCATGCTGCATGGTCTGTAAAATGGTGCTGATGATCATTTGTGTTTTCTCTTTATCGATCTCATCTGCCCAGGAACCCAACGAACAGTACAGGATTTTTTTTCCGGCTTCTTTTTGCTCAGACAGTTCTTTTTTCAGTGCTGAGGTATCGTAGTAAGAATCAAAAATATCCTGTTCCGGAATGCACGGGCCTATATATAAATCATTATTACGTTCTACCGCATCTTCTTTTAAAAAATCTTTGGAAGAAGTCATCAGGTTATAAAAGCCATCAAAAACAGAAAGTACATCTTTTAAAGAAGTGATCTTAAATCCTTGCTGTATCAGAAAATCAATCAGGATGTTCACCGCTTCTACATTCACGTCTTTCATCAGCATATCCGCACTCCATTCTTTTACTTTATCGGTAAACGAGTTTTTGCTGAAGTCATTCCCAATAGGAAAATGGCAGTAAACCAATCCTGTTTTTATCTTATATCTCAGGTAAAAAGTAACAGCTTCTATAGGATTATAGGCTGTAAAAATAATGGCAGACGGGTTATGATTTTTCATCAATTCATCAAAATCACCATTGATGATGGAGGTAATAACCCTGGCATTTATTTTACCGGCCTCATGTTTAATTCCTCTGGGATAGTATTCTTCAAAGACCGTGGTATAAGAGAATGATGTTTTAGAAATACTGTCTGTAACATCCGGAACTCCTATATAATGAACCTCATGCCCCATTTGTGCAAGCTTTTCGCTGATTCCCAATGTGGGAATAATGTTTCCTTTAAAAGGATCGCTATAGACTAAAAATTTTTTCATATGTATTATTTTACCTGCTTCTTTCTCTTTCTTCTTCGTTCCCAAACTGTCTTTGCTCTTTGGATACCTGATCGCTTCCAAAGGTGTAGCTGATGGAAAATCTAAAAAACCGGTTATTGTCGTAGGAAATATATTTCTGTTCAACATTATTGATGGCCGAAGTCATTCTGCGGGGGCTTGAATTGAAAATATCGTACGCCGCAATACTCATGTTCAGGCCTCTATAAGGTGTTTTATAGGAAACAGCAAGATCCAGGGAATTGGCTTTGGAGAAATGAAATAAATTCTGATTAAATGCTGATCCGTACCAATAATTGACATCAGCCGTTAATGTTTTTGACTTGTTGATGGTAAATGAATTGTTCAACGATCCAAAAAACTCAAATCCGTTTCTTAATTCCAGATTGAGGTCTTTTTCTTTCACAGACCGGGAATAATTCAAAAAAACAGTGGTATACGTCTTCCACCATGAAAAGGGGTTGAATTCATATGTTTCCATTAAAGAGTATCCATAACTTTTAAAGTAGTTATCAAAAGTTACGATCTGTTCTTTCGTATCATCGTTCATGTTAAACAAGGTCCCATACGCATTGGAATTGATGTTGAAGGACAGTTTGGATGTAAGTCTCTTATAGGTATGGGTAAGTTCTATATTATCTACAAAAGAAGGCTTCAAATATGGATTTCCCATAGAAGATATCTGACTGTTGATGAAATATCTGGCTGGATTCAGCTGTCCATATGAAGGTCTCTGAATTCTTCTGGCATAATTAAAAATTAAATTATTATTATCATTAACCTTGTATTTAACGAATAATGATGGAAATAATTTAAGATACTTATTGTAATCTGTCTGATTGGAAGTAACGGAATACCCTTTTGTCTGGGTATATTCTGATCTTAGACCGACCTGTCCTTCCCAACGGTCGGAAAATTTCCGCATCCCGTTGATATAAACAGCCTGAATAGCTTCGGTAAATTCAAACTGATCCGACTGTGTGAGGGCATTATTTGAAGAAAGATCATAATTATTAAGCAGGTAATCCGTATTGGTAAATGTCAGTTTTCCTCCGTAATTGAAATTAATCAGCTTTCCGGGATGATCAATATCAAACTTTACGCTGTAATTATTGATTCCCTGATCTGCAACGCTCTTATTGTAAAAATTGACTCCCTGATAATAATTTTCCGGATCATATTGATTGGAAAGAATAATGTTGTTCACATCTCTGTTGTAGCGGAGGTAATCTATATCAATATTTAATTTTCTTCCCAAAGTATCCAGCTTTTGATCCAAATGTAAATTGAATGAATGATTATTGATTTTGCTGTGCATATCTCCTCTTCCTCTCAGATAGTACAGTCTTTCATTGGAGGCATTTCTTACATCCGTATTGATATTGTCAGTAACAAAATCATTATTGATTCCGCCCAAATACTGTAATCCGATTTTGGTTTTTGGGGTCACTTCATAATCCAGCAATACTCTTCCGGAAAACTGGTTACGGTTTATTTTCTGTTCAGTTGTGAGGTAGTAGGGATCCGAAAAAAATATGTCGGCCATCTGTTTTACAAAAGTATCTCCAAAGGAATACCCGGTATTAAGCAGCAAGCTTAATTTATCTTTCTGATAAGTAAAGTTATTGTTTACAGACTGCAGGAGATATTTAGCTTTCGAGGCATCGTCTGTAAGGCTGGTGTTGTTGTTCCATGAGTTCTTTTTTGCTTTTTTTAGAACCAGATTCACAATTCCGCTGTTTCCTTCAGCTTCGTATCGTGCGGAAGGATTACTGATAACTTCCACTTCTTTGATGCTTTCGCTGGGAATAGATTTTAAAAAGTTTTTCAGATCTTCACCGCTTAAATTAATCATTCTTCCGTCTACCATTACTTTTACAGCATCTCTGCCCAGCATGGAAATCTGGTCGTTTTTTAAGACTAAACCGGGAACGATTTTTAATGTTTCAAAAACATTCCCTTTATTCATAAGGCCGTTATTTTCAAGATTGACTACTGTTTTATCCAGTTTTTGAAAAACCATTTTGGGAGTGGCTGTCAGTTTCACTTCTTCTATTAATTTAGAAATGGTTGACAGTTCTATATCCTCTATTCTGGTGTCGTCATTTACTTCTATTTTTTTCTCCAGATATTTATATTCAGGGCTTTTAATGATCAATACATAGGAACCTTTGGCCAGTTCTGCCGTAAAGTTTCCATTATCCCCGGTGGATGTTTTCAGGTTGATGTTTTTAGCCGTAAACAGAAGTTCTACATTTTTTACGGGCTCTTTTTCCTTATTCAATACCCTTCCTTCCACTTTATACTGAGCGTAGAAAATAACGGGTATCATTAAAGTTAAAACATATAATAATTTAAAATTTCTCATAGAATAAGTATAACTATTAAGCTTTTATAAAGTTTAGAAACTCTTTGACATACTCCGGCAAACTGATTGGAGCAGCGGCAGCCGGATGGGTTAAATAAAGTAGGATGCAATCGGAATATTCGAAAACTTTCAGGTTAATTCCGTCAAATGCAACCGTTTGTTTTACATATTCTCTGAAAGGAGAAACTTCTGCAGACCCGCTGCTGTAATTCACATAATTATAAAAACCTATGATATTCTTTTCCAAGTCCTTTTCCGTCTTTTCTTTGATATCCTGTCTGATGATTTCATAAGGAATTTTCTGATCACTTCTTGTTTCTGTCATATGGATGTAGTTTGCCAGTATTTCCTGCATTGAATAGCTTTCAAAGCCTGAATAAGCTGAAACCACCAAATCAATCAGCATGCCCGCTACTTCTTCAGATTCCGGATTTTCTCTATTGCTGCTCAGCATTCCGTAGAAATTCTTCGCTGTATTTTTATGATCATTGAGAATTCTCAGGAAAATGGATAAAGAAAAAGCATTGAAAGGCAGGGACAGCTGTTGAGATAATCTCTGAAGGTGTAAAAAGTCTTCACCTGCAATGAATATTTCCTGATTAACAAAATCCTGAACGTAAACCGTATCGTCTTCAGATTCGTTATGATGAAACAATGGTGCCTCCAGTATTTTCTGCATCTGCTCATTTCTCTGTTTTTTTCCTTCATCAGATGCTAAGAAGCGGTTCTGACGCCGAATAAAATTAAAATAATGAGCCTGGGCTGTGATTTCGTGTTTGGTATTAAAATAATCTTCCAGTGCATTCTTCAATAAGAAGCCGGAATATTCATCCAGCAATGAATGATGGATTCCAAAAAACACCTGAGCTGAGGCAGCCTCTTTATTTTCTGATTGAACAATTAAGATTCTGATGATGTCTCCTTCAAACAAATCATAAGGTACAGACATCCATTTATTTCCAGTATGTCTTATCTCTTCTATAGATTTCGACATGATATTTTCTGTCCGGATTTTTAAATTGATTTCCTTCTCAGAAACATACCGCTGAATAATCCCGGTTCCCGTTTTTTCAAATTTTACCATCAGGAAAGGAAACTTAGACAGGATATGTCTTACTTCATTCTCAAAATTGCTTTCATCAAAGTGTTCAATCTTTACATCAAAATTAACTGCTGCATATTGATTCCTAAAAAAGAAACGCTGGTATTGAGATAAACCGATGCTGTCACCATGCGCCCATTGTGAGCTTTCCTGCTCCTTCTGAGATGATTCATGTGTGAAATCTGCATTTGAATGTTCGGCCAGTGAAGTATTTTTTGTTACATATTTACTCAGCTCCTCCAAAACGGGGTATTGTAAAATATGTCCTACTTTAAGGGTATAACCTAGCTGACGCAGCCTGGATACAATCTGGATAGACTTTATGGATTCTCCACCCAGATTATAGTAATTATCCTTTATGCTGACAGGGTTCTGCTTCAGTATTTCTTCGCAAACCTGCACCAGTATTTTTTCTTCTGCGGTTTTGGGTGCCACATATTCGGTTTTGATCAAATCCTGTACACTTACTTCAGGAAGACTTTTTCTATCGATCTTCCCGTTGCCTGTTAATGGAATATCTTTCAGTTCCACATAAAAGCCCGGAACCATATACTGAGGGAGTCTGTTTTTTAAATAATAAGCTAATTCCTGCTTATCAACAGCCGAATCACTCACATAATAGACCACAAGGTTTTTATCCCCGGCATGCTCTTTCACTTCTGTGACTACGGCTTTGATGGCATCACTATAAGACAGCACCCGGCTGTCGATCTCACCCAGCTCTACTCTATGCCCCCGGATTTTGACCTGCTGATCAATTCTTCCCAGATATTCAATATTACCATCCGGCAGCCATCTTGCCATATCTCCCGTGCGGTACATCTTTGTACCTTCAATAAAAGGATTGTCTACAAATTTTTCGGCGGTAAGGTCTTCCCTGTTTAAATAGCCAAGAGCTAAACCTGCTCCGGCAATATACAGCTCGCCGCTTATTCCTACCGGCACCAAATGACCGTATTCATCCAGAATATAAATCTCAGTATTGGCTATCGGCTTACCAATAGGAAGGGTATCAAACTCTGTATTTCCTTTCGGTATTTTATAGACACTGGCGCAAATACTGGTCTCCGTAGGGCCATATGCATTATAAAAAGTTCCATACTTCAGGTATTCTTTCGTTTTGCTGATTACCGCTGCTTCTCCTGCCGTAATTACTGCTTTAAGGTTTTGTACTCTGTCCATGTTCAGTAAGCTGAAAAAAGCAGGAGGTAAAGTCATCAGATCAATACTATTTTCAGCAATATATTCTTCAAATGCATAAGAATCTTTGCGTACCGTATCATTAAGGAGGTAAAGGGCTTTCCCGGGCAATAAAGTCATGAATATCTCCGATATGGAGGCATCAAAGGAAAACGAAGCAAACTGACCGATACGGGAATAGGATTCAACTTCAAAAAGCGCTATCTGAGATACTATGGTATTCAGAATACCTGCATGGGTATTCACTACTCCCTTAGGCTCTCCTGTGGAACCTGATGTATAAATGATATAAGCAGGATCTGAACCTTTGAGATCTTTTCTGTTCCCTCCTGTAAAATCAGCAGGCAGTGATTCTCCGGTATCGGTATCTACATCAAAAAGAGATCCGGTAATTAACAGCTCTAAGCCTTCACTCATTACTGATTTTCTGGATTCCGGAAGGTTGGCATCAATAGGAACATACACTGCACCCAGTTTCATAATCCCAAGAATCGAAATGATTTGCTTTTCACTGCGGTCAAGCATTACCCCTACATCATCTCCTTTTTGAATTCCATGATCTGTGTGAAGTCTGTAAGCCAAAGCATTAGCCCGGTTATCAAGTTCTCTGTAGCTCAGTACTGTTTCTTCAAAGACTACGGCCACCGCTTCAGGATTTTTTTCTACTTGTTCCTCAAACAAGTCGATAAGTGTTTTATCTGAAGGATAGGCTGTTTTTGTAGCATTAAAATCATTTAATAATAATTGTCTCTCTTCCGAACTTAGATATTCAACATCCGAGAGTTTTCTGTCCGGCACAGCAACAAGCTCTACCAATAATGCTTTGTAGTGTTTTATAAACTGATTGACAGTTTCTGAATCGTAAATACTGTTGTTGTAATTTACACATATGCATAGTTGTTTATTGACTACAACAAAATGCATTTCTATATCGTTTTTACAGCCATTTCCGTTAAACTCTTCAATAATATCCGGATAAATTTCTTCTGTAAAATGAATATCCTGCTGTTCTCCAATGAATGTAACGGAAACATCAAAAATTGAATTTCTTGTCTGATCTCTTTTAAAACCAACATCTTTCAGAATTTCACTCACCGGATATATGGAATGTTCATAGGCCGGAGCCATATTGTCTTTAATTCTTTTAAAAAGACTATTGAAGCTGTCTTCAGAAGATACTTTATTCCTTAAAATTAAAATCTTGATAAAATAACCCAGCTGTTTTTTGAATTCGTTTCTTTCTCTCACCGCCATCGGAGATCCGATTGTTACATCTTCGTGATGGTTATATTTGGACAGCAGGATTTTGGCAACAGTAAGAATTCCTACGAAAAGACTTCCTTTCTGCTTCTGAACCAATTCATTAAACAGATAAGTTTCCTGTACGGACAGGAACATTTGAGCAGTTCTGCTTCCATAGGATCTGACAGGCGGTTTTACTCTATAAGTAGGCAAATGAACAGTTTCGGGTAATGGCAGTAAAATATTTTTCCAGTATTCTTTATGGCCCCGGCGCTCGTCCAGTTCTTTTTCATGCCAGTCAATATAATCTCTATACTGATAATCTGCGGTTTTCAGTTCAGGCTCTTCTTTATTCAGATAGGCATTATACATTTCGAATAATTCCTTTTCAAATATTTTTACAGACCATTCATCTGAAATAATATGATGCATCGTAAAACCCAATATACTCTGTTTATTAGGAAGATGAATCAGATAGCACCTTAAAAGCGAGTCTTTTTCCAGATCAAAATTGATGCTGTGATTTTCATTAATAAACCGTATCCCGTCTTCATAAGTACAGTGGGTATAATCCATCTCTATGATTTCTCCGGCTCTTTTCTGATGAATTACCTGCTTGAGTTCGCCTGATGGATCCAGTTTAAAATTGGTTCTTAAAATCTCATATTTATGAATAATACAATCTAAAGCTTTCCTGAGCGGTTCAATATAAAAGACTTCTTCCTTATGAATGCTTGAAGATAAATTATACGCCAGAGAAGCAGCAGAAATCTGACATTCTGCCCAGATTTCTCTCTGGGCATGAGACGTTTTATAATAAAAGCTTCCATCCTCATTTATGGAAATCTTATGGGAAGTATTTCCTTTTAAAAACTGAACGATAGCCGCTTTCTGCTCTTTCAGCTGTTTTAAAAGTTGATCCGGAATATGTTCTACGTAAGAAATTACTTCTAAATCGTCATTGTTTAATACAACCTTAATATTATTTTCCTTTAATTTTTCGATAAAATCTTTCACATCAATAATTTTAATATTCGACATTTACTCCCGGCCTGTCATAGTATATTAATCCTGTCAAGACTAATTACAGGCTGTTCTTACTCTTCAATACACTGAAATACAACAGCATGTATTAAAAATCAACAGGGCATTACTTATAAATATTCGATTGTTTTTTCTCCAAATAGCCTCTCTGCACTGATTCCTCTGGATATACATTCTTTCAGGAGCTTATTGGATTCTACAATGGCTTTGGATTCATCCGTATACTTGATGGAGCTTATAAAAACCAGCCACGGTTCCATTCCCATAGCGTATACAAATACATCTTTAGGATTAAAAATATCAATGAAGGCTATCCCCTGATCGTAATCCGAACCTGCCAAACGGCGGGAAAGATCCTTTTCTCTATCCAGTTTTTCGTACATCAGCGGGCCGTACAGCCAGGATAACGGAGCACCTTCACATTCCATTCCCAGGAACAGTACATCTACTTCGCCTACCATATCTTTTACCTTTTCATATATTTTGGGTTCAATATTACAGGAATCGGCAGCAAATAAAAGCCTGATCCCGTTATGTAAAGAGAAATGATAGCAAAGCTTGCTTCTCACATCCAGATCGGCATGCTCTCCTAAGAAAGGAAGCCCTGTAATGGTACAGTTTTCCATTTTAACACTATCCAGTTCATTTAACTCAACCACCTGGCTGAATCCAATTTTTTTAAACATCAGTTTAAGATCCGGGTCCTGTAAATTTCCTTTACTGCTGCTGGGAACAATAATGGTTTTTATTCTGTGACGAAGCTGCAGCAGGGTCTCTAATAGAATATGATCCTGATGATTGTGGGTAATTAAAACATAATCAATTTCCTCAGGGAGATCATTGATTGTGTATCTGTTGACATCCGTCTCGTATCCGTCGTAGCTTATTACCGGATCTACCAGTATGGACATCTTTTGTGTTTCCACCAAGACACAGGCATGACCAAAATATCTTGTTCTCACACCCGGCCCGTCATACTTTTTAAAATCAGCCGGTTTTTCCGTCGTAAAAAACTGTTTAAACTGTTCTTCTTTTTCAGCGGGTATATTCAAAAGATTCTTAATTCTTTCGTAATCTCCCGGAACTTTTTTCATCTTAAACAATTCATCAATTAATTCAGATTTAAAAGGGATATTCAGATGGATAACATGCTCTTCCGGTAATCTGGGCGTACTTAATACAAACGATCTTGAATCATCTGCATCAATAAGCTGTAATGTAATAGACTGGCAAGATTCGTCATAATATTTGCTCTGATACAAAAGCGGCTCTATCAGTCTGTAGTTGACATTGTTATTAAGATCGTAATACAGTTCAACATAGCCTTTTAAAATCTCAGGAACTTTATCATACATACTGTTTAAGGAAAACCCTTTAATCTCGCCCTGCAAGATCTCATTCAGCTCTCTCAGCGCCTCATCCAATTCCAGTAAATGGGCTCTTTTCTGAACCGTATCATCGTATAATTTTGAAATTTCGTTCACTCTGTCATTCTGATAATCCATAAACGGACCTCCCAACATTTTAGGGTTTTTAACGGCTATACTGTGAGTTTTTGAATTTTTAATGTAAGAATTCATAATTCTCAAATGACGTTTCTTAATATTCATTGCTGCTGTAGCAGGTGATATAAGATGAGACCAGGCATACCAGAAATCTATTAAAGGCTCAATAACTACATTCAGTTTCAAATAACATTCATTAGTATTCGAATTTTGCATATTTTTTTCTTTTTTTGTTAAATAATGGTTTTGAAAACTTTTTTCTCTTCGCCACCTAAAGTATTGATCACCAATACCAATTCAGTGATCGTTGGTGCTTCCAGAAAAGCTCCTACATTGATCAGTTTACCCATTTTATTTTGTATTTCACCAATTATTCTGATAACATTCATGCTGTTACCTCCTAATTCAAAGAAGTTATCCGTAATTCCTATGTTACCGATTCCTAATATTTCTTCCCAAATTTCAACAAGCTGTTTTTCCAGGTCTGTTGTTGGTGCTACATATTCCTTCTTTATTAAATCGGATGAAGATATTTCAGGAAGTTGTTCCCTGTCAATTTTTCCGTTATGGGTCAATGGAATATGGTCCAGTTCCACATAGAAGCTTGGAACCATATATTGTGGAAGCTTAGCCTCTAAATACTGCGCCAATTCCTGTTTTTCAACCGTTGAATCACTCACATAGTATACTACCAGACTTTTATCTCCTTCATGTTCTTTAACTTCCGTCACCACCGCCTTGATCTTTTCGCTGTAAGAAAGCACCTGGCTGTCGATCTCTCCAAGCTCTATTCGGTGTCCGCGGATTTTCACCTGATGATCGGCTCTTCCTAAATACTCTATATTACCGTCAGGCAGCCATTTCCCTAAGTCTCCTGTACGATACATCTTTGTACCTTTCATAAAAGGATTGTCTATAAATTTTTCAGCTGTTAATTCCGCACGGTTCAGATAGCCTCTGGCCAGGCCTGCTCCGGCGATATGCAGTTCTCCTGCAATCCCTACAGGTACCAGGTGCCCATATTCGTCCAAAATATAAACCGGGGTGTCATAAACAGGCTTACCAATCGGAAGAACGGCAGATTCCAAAACATGTTCACGTTCTATCTTAAATTTACTTGCAAAGACAGTGGTTTCTGTAGGACCATACATATTCACCATTTTTATGCCCGGATATCTGATCTGCCAGTCTCTGAGCATTACCGGGTTCAGTACTTCCCCTCCAAAAATAATATAGCGTAAGGACAGCTCCTCTTTATTCAATGGATTAAGCTGGTGACTGTATTTCGACAAATTATAAAAAGCTGCCGGCGTCTGGTTCAGTACCGTAATTTTATTATCGACGATATAATGTAAGAACGCTCCCGGATCCTGAGCCAGCTGTCTGGATATCACATGAAGACTGCCTCCGAAAAGAAGGGCTCCATAACACTCCCATACCGAAAAATCAAAATTATAGGAATGGAATAACGTCCAGGAATCATTGCTGCTAAACTCAAACACAGGATCATCATTGAACAACAAACGGACTACATTTTTATGCTCTATCATCACTCCTTTTGGAGTTCCCGTAGTTCCGGAAGTATAAATAATATAGGCCAGATGGTCCGGTTTTATGATGAATTCAGGATTTGTTGTAGGATAACTTCCTTTTAAAGCTTCAAACTCCAATAGAAATGCTTCATCTATGGTTACCTTACACTGGGTATCATTCAGAATAAAATCTATTCTTTCCTGTGGATAATCTGTGTCTATCGGAACATAAGCACCGCCGGATTTTAAAACACCCAGAATAGAAACCAGCATCTTCTCACTACGTGGTAACCGGATACAAATAAGATCATCTCCCTGAATCGCATACTTTTCACTTAAATAATGAGCCAGCTGATTGGATTCTGAATTCAATGCTGAATAGCTCAGCGTTACATCTTCATAGACCACAGCAGTATGATCCGGAGTTCTTAAAACCTGTTCTTCAAATAAACCGACAATGGTTTTATCTACTTCGTAACCTGTTCCCGTATTGCTGAACGAGTCTAAAGCTGCTTTTTCTCCGGCTCCTACATAGTCCAATTCACTTAAAGGTACATCAGAAGCACCCACGAACTGATGGAGGATGTGTTTAAAATGCGAAACCAAAGACAGAATGGAAGACGGATCAAAAACGGATGAATCATATCGGAAATCTATTTTTAAAGAACCTTGATCCGGAATGGCCACTATCGTAAACGCATAATTGGTCTCTTCAAAAACATCCACATTCTGACCGGCTAATCCCGTGATTGATGAATTCTCTTCATTGCCTCCCTGTTTGGCATAGTTTTCAAAAACAATAACATTATTAATCAGTTCTTTGCCTAATGAAGTCAAAGGCTGTATTTCTGATAAACCTGTAAAATGATACCCGATACTCTGAATAGAATCACGATGCAGTTTCTTCAACAGACTTCTCGGCGTCTCGTCTCTCTCCACACTTACCCGTACAGGAATGGTATTGATAAACAAGCCCACCATGTTTTCAACGCCTTCAAGATCAGCAGGTCTTCCGGATACTACAGCACCGAAAACTACTTCTTCCGATCTGTTATAAGAGCTCAGCAAATAAGACCATACGGCCTGAACGTAGGTATTCAGGGTGATGCCTAAATACTGGCAGAAGGTATCAATCTCCTGAAAACCACTCTGATCAATAACCAGGGTTTCTGCAAGATAATGGGAAGCTTTGTCCTGATCCTGCTTCTCAAAAGGGATCAACGTTGGAGTGTTGATGCCTTGTAAGTAATTCTTCCAGTATTCCAATGCTGCTTCCTGATCTACTTCTTCTAACCATTTGATGTAGGACGCGTATTTCTGAGGTTCTGGTAAATTCAATGAGAGTCCCTGCTGAAGGGAGTTCAGAATAGCGGAAAAATCATGAATCAGGATACTTAAACACCAGCCATCCATGATAATATGATGGTGGCTCCAGATAAATTCATAGGCGTTATCGGGTAATTCTACGATAAGAAGTCTCATCTGCGTAGGTTCACTCAAATGGAAGCCGCGCTCTATGTCGCCCTGTTTGATATTGTCTAATTCTAAGTCGGATTCTAAGATGAGATGTTTAAAATCTACATTGGCTTTCTGATGTACGATCTGAAGCGGAACTTCTCCGTAACGGTTATCAAAGGAGGTTCGAAGGATGGTGTAACGGTTCAGCAGTTTGCTAAAGGCTTTCTCTACTTTGGACAAATCAAGGTTATCGGACTTGACTCTGTAGGAGGTCTGCATAAAATAAGCGGAGCCTTGCGGATCTACGAGCCAATGGTAGTACAAGCCCTGCTGCATCGGGGAAAGCTCGTAAATATCTTCTATATTGTGATCTTTATTGATCTCCTGAAGGGTATTAAAAGATAATCTGCTGTAGGTAAGATCGGAAGGGGTTAAAATAACTTCTGATTCTTTATCTTCAGCAATCATCTGTTCTAAATGAGACTGATATATATTGATCAGCTTCTGAACGGTTTCTTCTTTAAATACTTTTTCAGAGTAACGGATATTAATGGTCATCTCGCCATTAACGGTCATTCCGGAAACATCCAGGATAATATGGGTTTTCTGGTTGTCTTCTGATACCGGGTGGCCGATATTTTCTGAACTGTATCGCAATAATGAATCGCCTGCCAGGTCATCAAAATCGCCAAGGTAATTGAACTGAACGGATGGAGAACATGCCGAGGAAAGTCCCTGATCGAGGTATTTCAGAATACCATACCCGATACCTTTATGAGGAATGTTTCGTAAGCCTTCTTTTACGCTCACCAATGCTGGCTGGCTGCTATTACTGATGTCTAACGAGAATGGGTACACACTGGTAAACCAGCCTACAGTACGGCTGATATCCAATCCGGTGTTCATCACTTCTCTTCCGTGACCTTCCATTAAAACTTTGGTCTTGTGAAGGCCGAAATGGTCCTGTAATGACAGGGCTAATCCTGTTAACAGAACATCGTTGATCTCGGCACTGTACTGTTTTCCGGCACGGGTCTGTAATAATTGGGTAAGTTCTTTATTTAAGGTAAAGCCTATACTCTTATCGAAAACATGCTTTTCAGTGACTGGATAATCGGTAGGAATCGCAGGATAAACTTCAGCTTCTATTGCTTTCCAGTAAGAAAGTTCTTTGGATAAAGCGGAACTGCTGCTGTAGTTTTCCAATGCGGTTCCCCAGCTTTGGAAGGAGTCTGTTTTGGATGGTAATTCATAAGAGAGACCTTTGGTTCCTGACTCATAGAGATGACCCAGATCTTCCAGCAGGATTCTCCAGGAAACGCCATCTACAACCAAATGGTGAATGACTAAAATAATCCTATCACCATCACTCATGGAAACATGACCGACATGGAATAAAATTCCTGATTCTATGTTTATGGTGCTTTGAAGACGTTCTCCTATCTCCTGTAAACGTAATTGTTCTTCTGATTCGTTGGCACTGTTTCTTACATCAAAATATTCGAAGTGATAGTGTTTTTCTTCTGTGCCTGCGTTGTACTGGCTCCAGAATCCATCATTTTCACGGTACTCCATTCTTAATGCATCGTGATGAAGCACTAAGGAACGGATGGAGGATTCCAGCACGGAACCGGAAAGTCTTTCGGTACTCTTGAGTAGAACGGATTGGTTGTAATGGTTTTTATTGACAATATCTTCACTTTCAAAGAAGTATCTCTGAATGGGGGTAAGAACAGCGGAACCGGTAATCACGGACTGGTCTATGGATATGACATCGGTGGTGATATAGCGGGAAAGCTCTTCTAATACGGGATATTGTAAGATGTGTTCTACTTTTAAGTTATACCCGCGTTGGCGTAATCTGGATACAATCTGGATGGATTTGATGGAGTCGCCGCCTAAGTTATAATAGTTGTCGCGAAGGCTGATAGGGCTGTGCTTCAAAACCTGTTCGCAAATGTCTACAAGGGCTTTTTCTTCTAAAGTTTCTGCGGATACATATTCGGTTTTAATAAGATCTTCGGAGCTTACTTCAGGTAAGGCGCGACGATCTACTTTTCCATTGCTGGTTAAAGGAATAGCATCCAGCTGTACATAAAAGCCGGGAAGCATGTACTGAGGAAGTTTGGTCTCTAAATAGTAGGCCAGCTCCTGTTTGTCTATAGCAGAATCGCTTACATAGTACACGACAAGGTTCTTGTCGCCATCATGTTCTTTAACTTCTGTAACGGCGGATTTGATGGTATCGCTGTAGGAAAGCACCTGGCTGTCGATCTCGCCTAACTCAATACGGTGACCACGGATTTTAACCTGGTGATCGATTCTTCCTAAGTACTCGATGTTACCATCGGGAAGCCATCTTCCCAAATCTCCGGTGCGGTACATTTTTGCCCCTGCCACGAAAGGATTGTCTACAAATTTTTCGGCAGTAAGGTCTGCTCTGTTTAAATAGCCTCGGGCTAAACCGGAACCTGAAATATACAACTCGCCGCTTACTCCAATCGGAACTAAATTTTCATTGGAATCTAAAATGTAGATATAAGTATCGGAAATAGGTTTCCCGATAGGAAGTGTCGCGGATGCTGAAAGGCTATCGTTCGTTATCTTAAATTTGCTCGCAAAAACCGTGGTTTCTGTAGGGCCATATCCATTCATCATTATTACAGAAGGATATTTACTCTGCCAGTCTTTGAGCATAACCGGATTTAGCACTTCTCCTCCAAATATGATGTATCGCAGGGACAGTTCCTTTTTATTAAACAGTTTATCATATTCTGCCAGATTGTAGAATGCGGCAGGTGTCTGATTCAGTACTGTGATTTTATTCTCAATAATATAATGTAAGAAAGATCCCGGATCCTGGGCCCGCTGCTTAGATATCACATGAAGGGTTCCTCCGAAAAGAAGAGCTCCATAGCACTCCCATATTGAAAAATCAAAATTATAGGAATGGAAGAGCGTCCAAGAATCATGACTGTTAAAGTTATACAGAACATCATCGTTAAATAGTAAGCGAACCACATTTTTATGCTCTATCATGGCTCCTTTTGGATTTCCGGTAGTTCCCGAAGTGTAAATGATATAGGCCAGATTTTCAGGTTTTACGGTAAAAGCAGGGTTATCTACAGAATAATTTCCTTTTAAAGCCTCAAATTCTAATAGAAATGGCTCGTCTATAACCACTTTGCACTGTGTATCCTTTAAGATGTATTCCTTTCTTTCTTCCGGATAGTCTGTATCAACAGGAACATAGGCTCCTCCTGATTTTAAAATTCCCAGAACAGCAATGAGTATTTTCTCGCTGCGGGGCAGCTGAATACAGATAAGGTCTTCTGATTCTATATTGTACTGTTCTCTAAGGTAATGAGCCAGTCTGTTGGACTCTTCATTTAACTCTGTATAGGTAAGCTTACTCTCTTCATAAACCACGGCTGTATGATCCGGAGTTTGATGGACCTGCTCCTCAAATAAATCGACAATGGTCTTATCTACAGAGTGATGAGTTCCTTCATTGCCAAATAAAGATAAAACGGATTTTTCTTCGGTACTTATGTAATCTAACTGTCTTAAAGGCAGATCAGGTACGCTGACAAACTGATGAAGTATGTGTTTAAAATGAGAGATTAAAGAAGTGATAGAAGATGGGTAAAAAACTGGTGCATCATAACGGAATTCTATATCTAAAGAATCCTGACCCGGAACAGCTACAACCGTAAAGTCATAATTCGCCTGTTCAAAAACATCTACAGTCCCTAAAAATTCTGCATTTCCTTCCTCATTTTTCACATAATTCTCGAAAACAAGGATATGATTAATAAGCTCTTTGCCTAATGAAGATAAAGACTGTATCTCTGCTAAGCTGCTAAAATGACTGCCTGTACTTTGGATGGAATCCAGATGGAGCTTATTCAGAAGGCTGCGAGGGGTTTCATTTTCATCTACTTTTACGCATACGGGAATCGTATTGATAAACAATCCCACCATATTCTCTATTCCTTCCAGCTCTGCCGGTCTTCCCGACACTACAGACCCAAATACTACTTCTTCCGATCTGTTGTAAGAACTTAATAAGTAGGACCATACTGCTTTTATATAGGTATTTTGAGTAATTCCTAGACTCTGGCAGAAGCTGTTAATATTTTTAAACTCTGCATTTTCTATCTTTATTTTTTCAGATGTGAAAAGAGATTCCGCTTCTGGTGTATGTTTTTTAAAAGGTATTGCTGTAGGTGAAGTAATCCCTTTCAGATAATCGCCCCAATAGGCTGTCGCTTCTTCTTTATCTACTCCTTCCAGCCACTTAATATAGGTGGAATATTTTTTTGATTCCGGTAAATGGATTTCTAATTTTTGTTCTAAAGAATTTAAAATAGTAGAAAAATCATTGATCAGAATACCTAAACACCATCCATCCATAATAATATGATGATGACTCCAGATAAATTCATACGCTCCGCCAGGAAGCGTTATGACCGTAAGACGCATCTGAGTCGGAGCAGCCAGATCAAAACCACGGGCGATATCTTCCTGTTTTATATGATCTAGTTCTAAATCGGATTCTACTATTAAATGTTTGAAATCTATATGGGCTTTCTTATGCACAAACTGAAGCAGCAGCCCTTCATATCGGCTTTCAAATGAAGTACGAAGAATAGTGTAGCGGTTAACAAGAATATTGAACGCCTCCTCTACTTTTGATAAATCTAGTTTTTCGGATTTGACTCTGTAGGAAGTCTGCATAAAATAAGCGGAACCTTTCGGAGCTGCCAGCCAATGATAATACAAACCTTGCTGCATCGGGGAAAGCTCATAAATATCTTCTATGGTATCTCCTTTATTAATCTCAGCAAGCGTATTGAAAGACAAACCGCTGTAGGTAAGATCGGATGGAGTTAAAATCACTTCTGATGCTTCATCCTCAACGATCATTTGTTCTAAATGAGCCTGATAAATCTCTGCCAGCTTCTGAATATTATCCTCTTTAAATACTTGAACGGAGTAACGGAAAGTAAGACTCATTTCCCCATTCACTACCATTCCGGAAATATCCAATACCCTATCGGTTCCCAAATTGGCTTCAGATACAGAAAGTCCGATATCCTCGGAGCTGTATTGGAATAATGAATGGTCTACAGCCGCATCAAAATCTCCAAGATAATTGAACTGAACGGAAGGTTTATTCACTGAAGAAAATGCTTCCCTCATGTAGTTCAAAACACCGTAACTGATGCCTTTATGAGGAATTCTTCTTAAACCTTCTTTTACACTCACCAATGCAGGCTGATGATCGGCACTGATATCTAATGAGAAAGGATACACACTGGTAAACCAGCCTACGGTACGGCTGATATCCAAACCGGTATTCATCACCTCACGGCCATGCCCTTCCATCAAAACTTTGGTCTTGCGAATACCAAAATGGTCCTGTAACGATAAGGCTAAACCTGCTAACAGAACATCATTGATTTCCGCATTGTATTTTTTCCCTGCCTGGGTTTGAAGCAGACGGGTCTGTTCTTTATTGAAGGTAAAGCTTACCTTATGATCTAAAATATGATTTCCCGATAAAGGATAATCGGTTGGAATAGCAGGATAAGCTTCTGCTTCCACGGCTTCCCAGTAGGAACGTTCTTTGGAAAGGGAAGCGCTATTGCTATATTCTTCCAATGCCGCTCCCCAACTTTGGAAAGCATCTGTTTTGGATGGAAGAGAATAAGACTCTTCTTTAATTCCGGATTGATATAAATGCTCTAAATCTTCCAGCAAAATTCTCCATGAAACACCATCTACAACCAAATGGTGAATCACTAAAATAATACGGTCACCATCACTCATCGAAACATGAGCGATATGGAATAAAACTCCTGATCCAATGTTTATGGTGCTTTGAAGGGTCTCTCCTATTTTTTGTAAGGCAGCTGATTCATTTTGAACGGAACCTTCATTTCTTATGTCAAAGGATTCAAATCGGTAATGATTTCCTTCTGCTCCTGCATTATACTGGCTCCAGACTCCATCATTTTCCTGATATTCCATCCTTAATGCATCGTGATGAGCCACTAAAGTCTGGATTGAAGACTCCAATACAGAAGCGGAAAGTCTTTCTGTACTTTTTAAAATAACGGACTGGTTATAATAATTCTTGTCCGCCATTTCTTCACTTTCAAAGAAGTATCTCTGGATAGGAGTAAGAACACTGGCTCCTGTAACCACAGACTGATCTATCGATACAACATCAGTGGTGATATAGCGGGAAAGTTCTTCTAATACAGGATATTGTAAGATATGCTCTACTTTAAGGGTATACCCGCGCTGACGAAGTCTGGATACAATCTGAATAGATTTGATAGAGTCTCCTCCTAGATTATAATAGTTGTCGCGGATGCTGATAGGACTATGTTTTAAGACCTGTTCGCAAACATCTACCAATGCTTTTTCGGCGGCAGTTTCTGCGGCTACGTATTCGGTTTTGATCAGATCCTCTGAACCTACTGCAGGGAGTTTCGTTCTGTCTATTTTTCCGTTGCTGGTTAAAGGAATACTATCCAATGCTACATAAAAACCTGGAAGCATGTATTGGGGAAGCTTGGTTTCTAAATAATAAGCCAGTTCCTGTTTGTCTATGGCAGAATCGCTTACAAAATATACAACAAGGTTCTTGTCGCCATTATGTTCTTTGACTTCTGTAACAGCGGATTTGATGGTATCGCTGTAAGAAAGTACCTGACTGTCAATTTCCCCTAATTCAATACGGTGTCCACGGATTTTAACTTGGTGGTCTATTCTTCCCAGGTATTCGATATTACCGTCCGGCAGCCATCTTCCCAGGTCTCCCGTGCGGTACATTTTGGTGCCTTCTGCAAAAGGATTGTCTACAAATTTTTCTGCGGTAAGATCCTCTCTGTTTAAGTAACCACGGGCTAAACCGGAACCTGCGATATACAACTCACCGCTTACTCCTACAGGGACTACATGACCGTATTCGTCTAAAATATAAATCTGTGTATTGGCAATTGATTTTCCAATATGTACATCAGGATCATTCACAATGGAAACGGATGACCATACTGCGCATTCTGTAGGACCGTATTCGTTATACAGTACGGCGTCACTGTATTTCTGATGGTTGATTACTAAGCTTTTACTTAATTCTTCTCCGGCTACAATTACATGCTGCAATGTATTTTTTCCCAATATGTTTTCACTCAGATAAGGAAGTAAACTGGAATAGTAATTAGGTACGCACAATAATCCCTGGATTTTATGCCGTATAATCTGATAGGAAATGTACTCTACATCTTTTACATGAATACTGCTTTCTATAAACAATCTTCCACCGCTGCATAAAGTACCGAAAATCACCGCCACTGAAGAGTCAAAAGAAAAAGAAGGAACCAGCAGCATGCTTTCAATCGCATAGAAATGAATCCTGTTGATGGTAGAATGAAATACATTTTGATGTTCAATCATTACCCCTTTAGGTTTTCCGGTAGTTCCTGACGTATAAATTACATAGGCTAAATGATCGGGTCTGATATCAGATTCCGGATTTTTTACTGGGTATTCATTTTTTAATTCGTCAAATTCAGCTAAGAATGCTGCATCTATATTCACTTTGGCGCGGGTATCGGCCAGAATATAATCTACTCTTTCTTTAGGATAATCAATATCAACCGGAACATAAGCTCCTCCTGATTTTAATATTCCCAAAATAGAGATGATCATCTTTTCACTGCGTGGCAGCTGTATACAGATCAAATCATCGGCCTGAATAGTATATCGATCTTTAAGATAATGAGCTAAGCGATTGGATTCTCTGTTTAAATCGGCATAACTTAACGCTATATCTCCATAGGCTACAGCCAGTGCATCAGGATTCTCACGAGCCTGTGATTCAAACAAATCTACAATGGTTTTATCTGAAGGATAGTCCGTTACGGTATTAAAACGATTAAGAATCCCTGCTGTTTCCTGTTCAGTCAAAAGAGCATAATCAGCAACGTTTGTGTCCAACAGTCTGTCATAATCAGACAGGATATGAATAAAACTGTTCAGCAGGCTTTCCATAACATATCCCGGATAAGCAGCTTTGTAATAAACAGCTAAAACAACAGTATCATCCGATTCGTTATAAAAAAGGGAGATATCATCCTGTACAGATTCAAATTTCTGCCCCAGCTGAATAGAAAAGCCTGAATAGGCGGTCAAATCAAGATGGGACGGATCATAATCTGAATGGGAAACCACCTCTTTAATTTCGTTCGCAAAGCTCTTTAGCTGGTCTTTAAAAGTAATTTCCTTTTCATGCTGAACCTCAACTAATACACTGTTATTCAATGGGATAAGCTCACTTGGATAAATTTTGATAACATTCTGATAATGATCAAAATACCTATCAAGCAAGAAAGAAAAAACAGAGGAAACAATGGCTAATTTGGATAAAGAATTATCCCTGGAAATTCTCAGAAAACGATCCAATTGATCTCTGGAGATCTGTATTTCCAAATATTCTGTCTCCTTTTCAGATAAAACAATAGCTTCTTTGTTTTTTGTCTTATTTAGCCAAAAAATATTAGATAAAGAGGATGTATTTAGCATATTTTAAATGTGATAAGGGGTATACTTCAGTGATTCGACTACGCTGTAAGAAATCTATTCTTACAACTTGTTTTTTGTTGAGTGTTGACTTTCAGAATTGTATCGGGTCTATAAACTTTCAAAATCTTTAAATAACATATGACAGCCGATAAATAAACAAGTACAGATGAATTGAGTAGAAGATTTCCGATTCCTTTTTTGGGATATATTCCCTTAATAATCACTTTTGCAATAGAAATATCAAACTTACTTCCGGTAGGTTTGGGTTTAATTTTCTGTTCAAAACGGTACTTGGTATAGCTGACATACCTCTCCTGAGTAAAGCTCATAGATTTTCAAAATGGTTATTGATAGCTCCGCCACCTAATTCACATTAAGTGCGAAAAAGTTAAAATTTTAAAAAAAGGAGAAAAGAATACTTAAAAGAGCATTTTAGCTTATTAAGAGTTTCTGGTTGTGTTTTTTTATCCTTAGTTTTCTGGTGCTAAAATAAAAAAAATTCACTCCGAAATGATATTTCGTATAAAAAAAATTGTTAATATTAGATATAAACATATATAAACATATGAATATCAAAACAATATAAATTTAATTTTCAACAAAAGTTATAAATATTTTTTTTAATATTCACCACAGAATGATAAAAAAAGATTTTTTTAAGTCTTAAAAACTGTTAAAAAAAATTTCACAACAGCAAAAACATAACTCAAATTTAAAGATCACTTTATATTTCAATGCCCGTTTTTATTTATGAAATAAAATCCGAAATCTGTTTCGTATTATAAAATAGCAGACTCCAAATCATGTGATCAACACTGAAACAAACGGCAAATTATTACCATTCATGAAAAATGGAATTATTTACTAATTAAAAAATCAATGACAATAAGAATTGTGACGATATTCAAGACTGAAATTCTTGAATAATAACAAAAAAATATTTTTATTTTCTGACTTATATTTTTAATCAATACAAGTAATTTATAGAACAAAATCCTGATTGTACCATTTACGATTCAAATAAGAAACAATAGGTATTTTTGAGAAATCGGAAAAAGAACAAAACCTCATTCGCAGTCAATTTTTCAGAATGCATCCTGAATAAAACAGAGTTTAAGAAATTCCCTCCAACAAACCTTTCCAAAGTATATAATATAAATCGTAAGAAAGTCTGAAATTCAGCCCAATTACTAAAAAACCGCTTTCTGATGTAACCTTTTTTAACTACTTTTACGTGATAATGTATAGATAATATATGAAAAAAATTATATTTTCAGGAATTGTGACTTTAGGAGGCTTCCTGCTAACCCAGGCACAATGCAACACCGTATCCGCCATCACAGAAAATTTTGATACGTGGAAAGAGATGAACAAATGCTGGACCGCTCAGGAAGGAAAAGCAATGCTTTACGCCAAAGACAAAAGAATTATATTTTATTCCATGTTCAGCCCCGGAGAAAGCATGTATTTAGTGACTCCAAAAATTAAAAGCGGGACCTATACACTTGCGTTTGATATTTCAGATAACGGAGGAGAAACCTCCCTGGAACTGTTCTCAATAGGCAATGCATCCGATACAAAATCATATACTTCAATAGCCAAACCCTCAAAGATCACCGGCGATAAAAGAGTATTCACAATTGCTTTAAAAAAAGATACTCATCTGGGTCTGAAAGTTTTGCTGAACGGCATACATCAGGCCGTTTACATAGATAATCTTTCTTTGAAACCAAAAAAATAAATCCTTTAAAAGTAATCATTCGGATACAAAAAAAGAGGCTGTTGTAAGCCTCTTTTTGTTTTATAATCTGCACGGTACGATAAGTCTCATAAAACTACCGTCCAATTCATTATTTGAGTTTCCCATTCATTTTCTGAACAAAATCATTCCATTGCCGGTCCAGATAAAGCAATGCCTTCTTCTTTTCACTTTCATTCAGGGAAGAATAGCTGATGGAATTAAAAACCAGTTTCTTCAGTGCCTTTACATCAAGTTCCCAGGCAACAAATGCTACCCAAAAATCATAGCCGAGACCTTCATATCCGTACACACTCGGGTCATCGCTGTTAATGGAACACTGGATTCCGTTGCTGAGCAAGACTCTTGCAGGGTGGTTCCGCAGATCGCTCACGTAACCTAGAATCTGGTTACTGATCGGGCTTACTTCAACCAATTTATTTTGTTTTCTGATCAGCTCCATTGTTTTTGGAAAATAAATCAGATTCAGACCGTGTCCGATTCTTGGGTTGTCCAATGATGAGATATCCAGAATATTTTTGTTAAATACAGAATTGCTTTCCCCGGCATGAAGAAAAAGGGGCATCTTTACCCCATACTTTTTGCTGAGTTCATCCAGTTTCATCCAATTTTCCCTGAAAGAATACACGCTGTTTCCGGCAGCCTCATCCGCAACAAGGTCAAATCCGGAAATCGTATCCGGAAACTCTTTTTTGAGTTCAAAAGCTATTTCAAGCTGTTTTTCAATACTCTTCGAATCTAGAAATTTAAAACTTGAATAAATTAATTTTAAACTGAACTGCGGGTTTAATTTCCTGATTTCTTTAACCACCTCCTGCAAATCTGTAATTGAGGTTTTCAATGGATATTTTCCATGCTGAAAATCATAGAGTTCATCAAAAATAAACCTGATTTCAACATGCTGTACATTATTTTTCACCAAATCCTGGAAGCCTTTCGTATAATATTCCTTAAAAAAAGGACGGTAAGGCAGCAATAGACTGATTCGTTTAAAACGTTTCTCGAATTCAATCCAGTAATCAGTATAGGTACACAGGTTGTCCCGTTTCAGGATGAGAAGATCTGCCAGCTTTTTTTCAAAACCGGGATCTGAAAGAAGCTTTTTGTTAAGGCTCACAAATCCTTTTGCCTCCTTCCCTTCTTCAAAAAACGCCAGCTGTCCGAAAATAAACTGGTCATTGTCTGTCCCATCATACACATAACATTCTTTATACTTTCTGGCTGTTGCAATAATCCACTTTACATCCGTTATGCCTCCGCTGTGGGTATGCAGCAGGCCGCCTTTGGGCATCGACTGAAATATTTCAAAGAGTTTATTTCCTTCTATCAATGGTTTTATTTCATTAAAAGAACGATTAAACAAAGGTATTTTCTGCTTATTGGTCTCGGTAAGGAATTGTTTTCTCAGCTGAAATAATTGTTCATCCAATACCTTTTCAGCATCAGATAATTTGATATCGGCATCAAAAGCAATCGATTCATTTTCCTGTTCCAATAAAGTCCAGTTTTTCTGATAATCGGATTTTTCAGCCGGTCTGTTCTGGCATCCAAACAATGGAAATCCAAAAAGCAAAATATAGGTAAAGTATTTTCTCATCATAATATTGAATATTAAAAATTGCTTTGCACCATTGAATATGCCCAGCAATTTTTGAAAAAAGGTCTAAATAAAATTAACTATAAAAATAAGACAAATTTTCCGAGTAAAAGAAGGGAAACCCGGCAGAATAGCAGACAAAATACCATAATATCCTGTGTGCAGACTAAAAAGCATATTATCCGAGTAAAATAATGAGATTTTAGACCGTTAATCATTGTTATATTGAATGTATTTCAAAAAGGCCGGTATCTCTGTTTTGTTCATGCAAAAAAACATCAGGATCGTAATCCTGATGCCTTCCTATTATCAGGACACCACGCCTGTCAAACCATTAAAATGAAAATCCGCCTCTATTATATTATTAATTTCTTCCCAACGATTTATTTTTAAGCAAACGAATCATCTCTTCCGCCAGTTTTCCGGTAGAAGCCGGATTTTGTCCTGTAACCAGACGTTGATCTACCTGTACATTGCTTTGCCAATTGGCAAGAGGCTTAAACATTCCGCCCTTTTTCTGAAGTTCATCCTGTAGTAAAAACGGAACCACTTTATCCAGCTCAATCTCTCTTTCTTCCTTGTTTGTGAATGAAGTCAATACTTTGCCCTGAATCAGGAAACGCCCGTTGGAGAGTTTTACATTAGTGAGCGCTGCCGGCCCGTGACATACCGCACCCACTACTCCGTTATTTTCATATATTGTTCTTGTAATCATTTCACTGGCGCTGTCATTAACAAGATCCCACATCACCCCGTGTCCTCCCGCAAAGTAAACGGCATCGTATTTTTTAGGAACAATTTCAGACAGTTTGGAAGCATTGAACAGCTTTCCGGTAGCTTCCCTATTCTGTATGAACCAGACATCTGCCGCATTATTCATATCCGCACCATAGCTATGTGTTTTTCCTCCTTTCGGGCTGGCAAAATCTATATCATAACCTGCATCATAAAAAGGTTTATAAGCCTGTGCCACTTCTCCCAAATGGAAACCTGTCTTTCTGCCGCTGTTCCCTAATTGATCGTGGCTGGTAATGACGAAAAGCACTTTCTTACGAACCGGATAACTTGAGAGCACCTTGCTGGCAATCGCCCATTCGTCATCAATCTTCAGCAGATTTACATAGTCTACGTAGGTTACAGCGGGATATTGTATCTCTACTTTTGCCTGAGCAGCATGCCCTGCAACATCAATGGAAATGATTTTGCCGATAAAGTTGATCTTTCTTCCGGGTCTGAATCCTTTGACGTATTCCGAGCTGGAAAAAGGCATTAGTTTTCCGGTATTAAAATCCCGGTATCGGAGATCTGCGTGCGGATGAAATGCAGACGACAGACGGGCTGTGTCTCCATTAATTTTTCCTTCAATATAATTGTTGAGGGTTGCTCTGATAAGTTCCGTATCCGACTGATCCTGCTGGGCAAAAAGAACCGTAGAACACATCATCAGACAAAACATGAGAAAAATCTTTTTCATAATATGGGTATTAAATTGTTTACAATAGAAATGAAGGGAGGATTTATTTAAGATTGATTGCTTTTACAATTTCTTCTGCCAATGCAATAGTAGAAGCAGGGTTTTGACCTGTAATCAATTGTCCGTCCCGGATAATATATTTCTGCCATGATCCGGAAGAACTAAAAATACTTCCCTCTTTTTTCAGTTTACTTTCCAGTAAGAAAGGAACTATAGTATGATAACCGCTTTCCTTCTCTTCTTTGTTGGTAAAAGCGGTCAGTTTTTTTCCTTTTATAAGCAGCTCACCATTGGAAAGATGAACATTCACTAAAGCGGCCGGACCATGGCTGACTGCTGCCACAATACCGTTTTGCTCATAAATACTGCGGATAATAGAATCCAGCTGCGGATGGGCAGGTAAATCCCACATCGCTCCGTGTCCTCCGGAAATATACATGGCTGAATATTTCTGCGGAATAATTTCAGAGAGCTTTAAAGGGTTGCTAAATTGATGAAATGCACTTTGATTCTGAATAAATTCAAGTATTGAAGGATTATTGACATCTGTTTCATACACTCTTGATTTTAAACCTTTTGGATTCGCAAAATCAATTTCAAAACCATTATTACTCAATATTTTATGGGCTTCTGCAATTTCTCCTAAGTGTAATCCGGTTTTCTTTCCGGTATCTTCATGACTTGTTGATACAAACAGAATTCTTTTGGCTGTATTGATTTCGCGGCTTGAAAATATTTTGTTAACAATCAGCCATTTATCGTTAATTTTCAGAAGATTGATATAATCGGTGAATAATCTTTTAGGGTATTCAATCTCTATGATCGCCTGAGCTGCTGTATTGCGGATATTGATACTGATGATTCTTGAAATGCAATCCTGTTTCTTGTTGGGAGTTATACCTTTAATATATTCTTTTATAGGCCATATCGTGAAACTGCCTTTATTGATATAGCGCAGATCAGCATTTGCATTAAAAGCAGAAGCAAGCATTAAGGTATCTCCGTTGTTACGGCCATTCAGATAGTTCATTAATGTTTTCCGTACATCCTGCTCTTCCGGATGGATTTGTGCGAACGACTGCCCAAACATCAGCATTAAAAAGCATACAATTAAAATTTTCATAGATGATCATTTTTGATTTACAGAAACAAATTTATAGAGCGGCAGCCCTGTCTGTATCTGTAATTCAATACATATCATCATTATTTTAACCAAAGGATTTATTGAGCCGACAGAATGGCTGGTTGAGTGAAACCTGGCAACCGTTGAACGTAAAAAGGTATTTGTTGAAATAGTTTCAATATCCTTCTTAAATCTTTTAAAGATTAGGATGATATCCCTATTTTTAGATGTTCATATTTTCAAATCATTCATGTTCAATAAAAATAGCTTTTTTTGGTATCAGCTCTGCGGATGGCTCACTATTTATCTGCTATTCATGTTGTATACTTACCTTCGTATTGGAGAAGCGGGATATGCTGCTGCCATAGCTACCTGCGCTTTTTCTTGCTTTGCAGGCATTGTATACATTTATTTTCTTTTGATCTATCCCAAACTATACAACCAGAACAGAATTCTATTTTTTATATCAATAATTCTGCTTCTTTTAGTGACTTCATTGGTAAGAATATATGTAGAGACCCATTTCATCAGTAAACTTTACAGTAGACCATCTTTCTTTAATAACAGCATAGCCCATGTTTCATATGTGGTTGTAACCAATTTTGTAGCTTTTGTGCTGGCTATTTTACTGAAACATGTTTCAATCTCCTTTGTGGTCATGAAAAAGCAGGAAGAGATGGAAAGAAAGCAGCTGATGACCGAAATGAAACTGTTGAAAGCCCAGCTGCAGCCTCATTTTCTGTTTAATTCTTTAAATAATATTTATTACGAAGCCTATAAAGAAAGTCCAAAAGCTGCCCTTCTGATTGAAAAACTATCCCAAATCATGCGCTTTTTCCTGGAAATCAACACAAAAGAAAAGATCCCGCTGGAAACTGAGATTTCATTTATAAAAAATGTAATAGATCTCGAACAGATACGCTGCCACAATCCGGTACATGTGGAAATAAACAACAGTGCGGAACCGGGAATATATGTTCCTCCCATGCTTATGGTTCCATTGGTGGAAAACGCATTGAAACACGGCATTGATAAAAGAAGTTCCAACAATTATATATTTATAGATATACGGATAACATCCCAGAACATTTCTTTTTTTATCAAAAACCAGCTCCACAGCACATTGGATAAAAACAGCCTGTCAGGAACCGGGTTAAAAAATCTGAAAGAAAGACTTGTCCTGCTGTATTCGGATAACCATAAATTACAAACTGCCGAACAGGAAAATAATTTCACCGCCACTCTAATTATCCCAAGAAAATGAAACTAAAATGTGTAATCGTAGACGATGAGCCTAATGCTGCCAAACTTTTGGAAGATTATATAAACCGGGTTCCGTTTTTAGAACTGTGCGGCGTTTTTTTTGATGGAGAAAAGGCTTTGGAAAATATGGTCTACAGCAATATTGACATTATTTTTCTCGATATCAATTTACCCGGACTCAACGGTTTGGAATTAGCCAGTATCATCTCCACAAAAACAAAGATTATTTTTACGACGGCCTACAGTCAGTATGCTGTGGAGAGTTATGAAAAAAATGCGGCTGATTATTTACTGAAACCGATTCCATTCAACAGATTCCTCTCTTCTATTATCAAAGTAAAAGATCTCATTGAACAAAAAGACACTTCCGGCAAAGAGATTGAGGATGCAGATCAGCAGGAATATTTCTTCATAAAAACTGGTTATGAAACCGTTAAAATATATTTCAGAGACCTGAAATACATAGAAGGCTCCAGAGAATATATCTTTCTGCACACCACGCAGGGAAAGCAGATGTGTTATAAAAGAATGAAAGAAATGGCAGAACGTTTACCCGAGCAATTTGTCAGAGTACACCATTCATTTATCGTAAATATCAATCATATCAGTAAAGTTGATTCCGTTCAGGTATTTATTCAGGAAGACAGAATTCCAATCGGAACCACTTACAAGGAAATACTGGGAAGCATTATTAAAAACAGATCAATTTAATCCCGCCATACTAAGCTTCATTATTTTCCCTTAAAATTTTGCCCGTTGAATAATAATTTTACAACTTTTTTTAATGGGCTATTTTATCTTCGAAGCTGTATTTTCTAAACATGGATACGAGTCCGAAAAGAGAGAAAAAAGCAGTAATCATGGTAAACAGTAAAGAAGCAGAAACCGAAACTGAAGTATTGAAATCAAAATATTTGGAGGCCTGAAGAAATAAAAATTCCCTTGCTCCTATTCCGGCAAAAGATATTAAACTTAAAATGGAGCTTCCTAAAAATGTAATGATATAAACCGTAAAGTTTTCATTAAGATCTAAACTTTTTAACAGAAGAACAAAACAGATCACCTGTAAAATCTGTATAATCATCGAAATAAAAAGAGTTCTGAAAAAGACAGACCGGTCGAGAGAAAATACTTTTTTAATGATTAAAAATGCTACAAAAGTTCCGGCAACAATCAATACAATAGGTATAAAAATCCATTGAACCGGCAGCAAAAATATGGAAAAGAACAGGATCAGAATACAGATGGCCAGTAAACCGCTCAGTCTGTCATTGAAGATTGACAGCGTCAGTTTTTTTACATTCCAGTTCAGTTTTTTATTGAGAATATAGATTTTATAGGCATCTCCTCCTATTCCACCGGGAATAAAAAAGTTGTAGAACATGCCCAGAAAATACAGTTGTAAATTGCTTTTGAAACTGAGATTAAAATCATTCACTTTTAAATACAGCTCCAATCGTTTGGCAGATAAAACCTGCGATGCCAGAAAGAAAAGACTTCCCGGAAAAAGATAAAAAAGCTTTACCCCCGACCAGATTTTCGCAATATCATAGAATGGTATTTTCCTGAAAACAAAGTATAGAAAAACAATACTGATCAATACTTTCAGCCCGTTAATAAATACTTTTCGCGTATTCTTTTTTCTTCCCAAAACTGGTGATTTTTCTGATATTGAAAGGACGCTTGGTTTGAGATTCGTAGTAGGTTTTCATCAGCATATCAATGATAATTCCGGTAGTAAAAAACTGTATTCCGATAAATACCAGAGGAATCCCCAAAACCAATAAAGGCCGTGTCCCGATATCATGCCCCAGCAGTTTTTCGATTAAAAGATAGACATTAATAATCATCCCGATGGTGAAAGCAATTAATCCTATATTTCCAAAAAGATAAATGGGCTTGGCGAGGTATTTCTGATTGAATAAAATCAAAAGCAAATCATTGATCACCTTAAAAGTACGGTTGATCTTATATTTGGAAACCCCGAATTTTCTTGCATGATGCTTTACGGGAATTTCAACAATACTCGCTCCGTTCAAATGGGCCATAAGGCTTATAAAACGGTGGTTTTCTCCGTATAAATTCAGTTCTTTTGCCGTTTCATACCTGAAAACTTTCAACGCACAACCCTGATCTGAAATATCAAGCTTTGTGGCGCTTTTGATAATCATATTGGCAATTTTGGAAGGAATTGTTTTAAACGAAGAATCCTGCCTGTTTTCGCGCTTTCCTACGACTAAATCATAATCTCCTTCTTCCAGTAAATCAACCATGGAGGGAATATCACCGGGATCATTCTGAAGATCACCATCCAATGTGATGATATAGTCTCCCGAAGCATAGTCGAAGCCCGCCATCATTGCAGAGCTTTGACCATAGTTTCTTTTCAACTGGATCAAAACCACATTCGGGTCGTTCTTTTCGGTAATTTCTTTTACCGTTCTGTCTTTCGAATGATCATCAATGAGAATGAGCTCATAATAAAAACCGTTCATCGTGTCCCGGACGCGGTCTATAATGAGCCCTGCATTCCCCTCTTCATTATACATCGGGATAACCAAAGAGTAAAATTTGTTATAATCCATTATTATTATTTTAACAGATTTTGTTTACATTTGCTTTGCGAGCTTTAGTAAAATTATTAAAAACCTTATCCTCCAAGATGAACAAAATGTTACTATTATCGCCTCGCCAATTACTATTTCTTTACATTGGATTTTCCATCGTTTATATTTCCGGACTTTTTATTCCGCTTATGGAAAATGATTCTGCACAGCATGCCTCAATGGCTATGAAAATGGCTTTAAATAACGACTTCTTCCATATTTATAAAGGTGAAAATCCTTATCTGGATAAACCTCACCTACATTTCTGGCTTGCTGCTATCTCGATGAAGCTTTTCGGCATCAACGCTGTTGCCTACAGGATTCCTGCTTTGCTGGCATTAATTCTCGGCGCCTTTTCAACCAAAAAATTATCTGACCTGCTTTATGATCAAGGGAATACGGGCTATCTGGCTTCACTCATTTTTCTTTCAGCACAGACCATCATTCTTTCGGCTCATGATGTAAGAACTGATGCAGTATTGACAGGCTTTATTATTTTTTCGGTCTGGCAGTTTGTAAAGTTCATTAAAACACAAAGTTCTGTAAGTGCTATTCTGGCCGGGCTGGGAACAGCGCTGGCCTTTTCTTCAAAAGGGCTGATGGCTGTGGTCATCATAGGATTCTGTATTTTTTCCTATTTGCTGTATTCCAGAGAGTGGAAACGTTTTTTTAAACTGAAAATCCTTGTTGTGATGATCAGTTTTCTCGCAGGGATTACTCCGGTTCTGTATGCTTACTATCTTCAGTTCGGAGAAGAAGGAATTCGGTTTATTTTGTTCAATCAAAGTATGAACCGGCTTACGGCCACTGGTTTTAAAGAAACAAGCCCGGATTATTTTTTCTTTTTTCATACCTTATTATGGGCTTTTTTACCGTTTTCTTTAGCTTTTTATTTTGGAGTTTTCGAAAAGACGGCGTTCTTTATAAAAACCAGGTTTACAAAAATCAAGGGTATTGAGTTTCTAACTTTAGGAGGATTCTGGCTGGTCATGTGTATTTTTTCGGCTTCAAGATTTAAACTTCCTCATTATTTGAACGGCCTGATTCCGGTTCTATCCATTCTCACTGCCGCTTATCTGTTTGATCTGTACAGAAAAAATGATGTCAGGAAACTGAAAATTCTTTATATCATTCAATTGATCGTTATTTTTGCCGGAATTCCCGGGTTGGGTTTATTGACTTACTATTTTACCGGAATTGAAAATATTGCTTTCTTTATTCTGTTCATCGTCGTTTACGTTTATCTTCTGATTCAGGTTTTTGCCAAAGAAAATCTGTTCAGGAAGTATGTGTTTATTTCGCTGGTATTTTCGGTGGCTGTGAATATCTATCTGAATACCCAGTTCTATCCTGTTCTTACCCAATATCAGGGCAGTCTGAAAATGGCAGAATTCGTCAGTCAAAAAAATATAGACAAGAATAAAATACATATGCTGAACAATTATGAGGCCTGGGGCTTTGACTTCTACACCCAGCGAAATACTCCGAGAGTTGATGAAAGCGCACTGAAGAAAGGAGATTATCTTGTGATTTATAATGAACATCTACAGAATTTTAAAAGAAATTATAGAGTAATTGATCAGGAAAATCATTTCCGGATCACCCGATTGTCATTAAAATTTTTAAATCCTAAAACCCGCCCGGCGCAATATGAAAAAATATTTTTAATTGAAATTACAGAGTAAAAGTAGATAATGATTATTCTCTCTGTAAGCCTTGTCAAGGTTTTGAACCTTGACAAGGCTTGTTTCCATTTCGCAGATAGAATTTAACAAAATAGCTCTGCTTCTCTATCAATAATCTCTGACTTCAAACTTCCTGACATTTTCCCTGCAAGCCTTGTCAAGGTTCAAAACCTTGACAAGGCTTCTTTTCATTAGCAGATAGAATTTAATAAAACAATTCTGCTTTCCATCCCAATAACTTCCCTCTTCAAACTTCCCTACATTATTAAACTAATTATTCCGTTTTGCCAATCTGTTCAAAATCCTGTATTTAAAATAGGAAGATGGTTTTTCAATAATCAGTCTGTATAATAAACCTCCGGCAATACAGCCCAACAAACCAATTAAAAGGCTGATATTATCTGAAGTTTCCATTCCAGATTGCTCAAGACCGTATTGAATCATATGAATAATTCCTTTATGCGAAAGATAAACTGCATAAGACAACCCCGCCAGCTGCGCCGTACCATATGATTTCCATCTGAAAAGAAATGAAGACTTCGAAACCGCTGACAATAAGATAACTCCATAACTCACTGCCACAAAAGTAAATCCAAAAACAGAAGCTTCCTCCGACACCTGATCATTACATATCCATAGCGAAATCCCAAGCAGAATAACTCCGCAAACCAAAAGCCTGCTTCCGTTGTCATGAACTGCATTTTTAAACCTTGATGAATACTGCATCAGATAACCGAGTATAACGCCTACAGCCAGCCCATCCAAACGGGTATGGGTAGGATAATATATTTTCATATACCATTCTTTCCAAAAGCCTTTCGTATCTAAAACGGGAACAATCCATTCTTTCCAAATCATCCATCTGGCGGATAAAGAGAAAAGGATAAGAAAAAGGGCAAAAAAGACTGTATATCTGAAGATTTTAGTCTTTACAGCAATCAAAAGTGCTAAAGGAAGGAAAAGATAAAACTGCTCCTCAATACATAAAGACCAGGCATGTGAAAATGTTCCGCGGTTGATAACATCCAGGCCGTAGTTTTGGGTAAAAGTGATAAATTTCCAGAAGGAAGACAGCCATTCTCTTTCTCTGAAAAACGGAAAAGCAAAATACAGAAACAAAGTAAACAGATAAGGCGGAATAATCCTGAAAAAACGTTTGATGAAGAATGTTTTTAAACTGATATCTCTACTTTTTTCAATTTCTTTAAAAAGCTGTCCTGATATTAAAAACCCGCTCAGCACAAAGAAAAGATCGACTCCCGTCCACCCGAATCTTCCTATTGTATCTATCCAGGCAGGATGTTTGAATGCACGGTAATGGTACATTAAAACCAATAAAATGGCTAAAGCTCGTAAATGATCGAGTCCGTGAAGTTTTTCAGATGAATGGTGATCCGCAGGCATATTTTTTTCTGCAAATATTCAATATGAAACTGATCTTTTTTGTGGATGATGACAGAAAACACGAATTCTGATGCGAACGGTAAAAACTGTTATCTGGATCGTCATTACAGCTTTCTGTCACAAATTGGGTTCGTTTTATCAAAATTCTGAGTGGAGTCGCTCAGGATTTTTTATTTTTGAAGATGATGAAACTCAAAACTGAAAATAACATCAGGCAAAATATCTCTTTCCAGCTGTTCTTCTGGATCGCTCTGTTTCTGTTCGGAACGGCAAAAAGTTATGGAGAATATGCGCAGGGAATATCTGCCGAAGCTGTTATTTATAATTTCTGCCACTGGATATTTCAGATTGCAGCAGCCAATTTTATCTACTCTATTCTGATCCGGAATTTTTTTGACCATAAAAAATACTTTGAATTTTCGCTGTATCTTATCATCAGTTTATATATTATTTCCGTTATCAACAGGATATTCATTGTTTATCTGGCTGAACCGTTCTTTATCAAAGTACCCAAAGACAGTCTGTACAGCATTTTTACGGATATCGGCTACCTTTTAAGCCATTATACCTTTCCCATCATCAGTGGTGCTTTTATTTTTATCTCGGTGATGTTTGTCATCCGCTACAAAGATGAGAAGGAAAATTCCATACAGCTGCAGAGAGAAAAAGCAGAACTGGAATTAAGGTCTCTGAAAGCTCAGCTCAATCCTCATTTTCTATTCAATACGCTGAACAATATTTATTCTCTTTCATTGAGCAATTCGGAGAAAACTTCGGAATCCATCAGCCGGCTTTCGGATATTCTGGATTATATCCTGTATAAAGGCACAAACAATAAAGTCCTTGTCTCGGAAGAACTTGCCGTAATAGACCATTATATAGCATTGGAAAGTCTTAGGTACAGTGAAGGAAGGCTTAAAATCAGTAAAACATTCAGTTTTCATCCCGCTGCCACAATTCCTCCCCTTCTGTACCTCACCTTAGTAGAAAATGTGTTCAAACACGGAGCCGGGAAAACTAAAAATCAAACGGAAATAAATATGAAGATTACTTCAGCTGGAGCCTATTCTGTTTTCAGCATTGAAAATACCTGTGAACCCGGAGAAAGTAATCAACCGAAAGGAATTGGGCTCAGTAATATTGAAAGTCAGCTCAGGCATCATTATCAACAGGATTTCACTTTCCATATTTCAAAGGAAAACAATATTTTTAAAGTCGAAATAAAAACCCCGGCCCACTTATGATCAACTGTATCATTATAGACGACGAACCTCTGGCAGCTGCATTGCTGGAAAAACACATTTCCAAAATCGACCGTTTGCAACTGGCCGGAAAAGCTGAAAATGCAATGGATGCCTACCAACTGCTGCAGACAAAATCGGTAGACCTCATGTTTCTGGATATTCAGATGCCTCATTTAAGCGGAATTGATTTTTTAAAATCGCTTTCACAAAAACCTGCAACTATTTTTACAACCGCTTACCGCGATTTTGCCCTTGATGGTTTTGAACTGGAAGCTGTAGATTATCTTTTAAAACCGATTACTTTTGAGCGTTTCTTTAAATCGGTAGAAAGGATTTTAAGACACAAAACTGATATCAAGGAAGATTTTATGATGCTTAAAACAGAAGGGATGACGAGAAAAGTTCCTATTCGTGAGATTCTGTATTTTGAAAGCCAGGGAAACGATATTAAAACAGTCCTGCTCAGCAATGAGAGCATTGTTTCAAAGGTTAAAATGACCGATCTGGAATCTCTTTTATCGGGAAAAGGTTTCGTAAGAATTCACCGTTCTTTCATGATTAATGCACAATATGTCACTGCTTTTAACAATAGTGAAATCGTTCTTGGTGCCTATCATATTCCTGTCGGCAGAAGCTATAAAAGTGAGTTTGATGCTTTTGTAAAGGCGGTTAATAAAGGTTCTGTGAATCAGTAGAAAACTTATTTCATTATCAATCAAATAAAACAAATTAAACCACTCATTATCAATACTTTAAATATTACCCACATCGTTAAACACCTTTTATAATCCAAGATCACCAAGACCAGTAAAAGCCTCGATATCAATTTCTTCTGTATTTAAAAATTGGTTATCTTTGGTTCAGTCCATCAACTTCTATAATTGATTTGCTAAAATTTTATCACAAAAATCTTACTATTATGAAGAAAACGCTGATCATTAAACTTTTTTCAATACTTCTATTTTCTTCAGTCTGGACAATATTCTTCTCCCAATCAAAACCATACGTTCCTGTTTCAAAACAGCTCTATGATACCATTATGGAAAAAGACAGTCTGCTTTTTGACGCTGCCAACTCCGGAAACATTGATAAACTAAAGACATTCTTTACTCAAGATCTTGAATTTTTTCATGATGTGGGAGGTCTGGCCAACTATGAAGAAACGGTCGATAATTTCAGCAGAGTGGCTAAAAATTACAGCTATACCCGAAGAGTTTTAATTCCGGAATCTGTAGAAGTTTATCCTATCAAAGATTATGGGCCCGTACAAACAGGAACACATCAGTTTTGCCGTCTGGATAAGGGCTCATTGATTAACTGTGGAACATTCAAATTTGTTCACATCTGGAAAAAAACACCCGATGGCTGGAAGATTTCAAGAGTAGTCAGCTATGGGCATTAAACTATTTCATCAGTATCCAAAATATTGCCCGAACCACTGTTCAAAAGGTTCTTTATACTTGTCCTGGGCAGTTTTTATCAGTTCATCCGGCTCTTCAATCTGGCTTAGGTGGTAATCACCTGCCATCCATTTCAGGTATTCATGAAGATCTTCGCTTTCTTCGTAATCATCTTCATCTCTGTAAAAATACACCGTATCAAATTCTATGGAAATTTCGGTATCATAAGTGAGTAAATGAAGCAATTGCAGGATATTTTCGGCAACAATATGCACACCGTCTTCATCTCCGAAAACTACGATAGGCATTTGGTTTAAAGCTTTATCCGTTCCATCATTCCAAATAGTGTAAAATGAACCGGAACCGTTTGCCTGGGCAATCGGAAATAGACGGGCCAAAAAGTTTTTATCTTCGCTCCAGCTTTTCAATCCTAATTTATCATCAATCGTCACTCCAAAACCCTGGCTGTAATTTTCATAGGAAGATATATTGTTTTGGAAATAGATGAGCTTTTCCAGTTCAACAGGGATTTCTGCTAATCCTAAGTTTTCTTTAAATTCTGTGATGTCAATCATGATGAATAGATATTAATGTGAAATAAAAATAACGGTAATTTATTCAACTTTGTTATCTGAACAAAAAATAATATGTGCTTTATAATCTATTTAGAAAACTATTCCATTACCGGGAATAAACTGTTTTAGAGTAATCACGCGATCATTGATTATCATCCAAATAATATCCGGTTTGAAATCATTAAAAACAGTGAACTGCTGTTTTCCAGCAATTTATAGCTGAAAACAAATTCTTCATCTTTTGTTTTATCTCTGTAAGCAATCCTTAACTTATCTTTAAAACATCCTTATGGCATACATAACATGGGAAGAACATCACATAATAATATTAAAAAAAAGTATTACTTTTGCTTGAGGTAATAAAATTGTTTGAACATATTTTTTATTAGTAATTTTAAAACACAAGTTTATAAAAACATTAAAATCCCTCCACATGAGAAAAATAATTCTACTCATTACATGCATGTTCGGTATTTCAGTTTTCTCACAAATTAAAGTGCTGAAAAATGAAAGTTTGGTGGAAATTGGAAAAGATAATTCTGTAGGTTTATATAAAAAGGAAGATAAATTCACCATCAATTATCAGGATCTCAATACGAGTAACCTGAATACCATCAGATCTTTTTCTTTCCAGAATCTGGACGGCGATGTATCCGGGCTTTACAAGCTGATTATGGATGGTTTTGTAACCACTCCTGACGAAAATATCATTTTAGAGCTTCCTAATGATATTATTGAACTTCATTATGAAAAAAATTACGGCCAGCCTACCGTTCAGTTTATCCAGTATATCAACAAAAACCGTAAGTATGTCGGAAAATCACAGTTTCTGAACAAAAAACAGGTGGAAAAGGTATTTGGAAAGACCAACGGAAAATCTGCCATGTATGAAAAACCTGCTACCATCAATCAGATAAACGGAAGCAAGTCTTCTAATCAGGCCTCTAATGGTGCTCCGTCCTCCAATAGCGGTAGCAAAAACAAAAAATCAAGGAAATAATCGTATTATTTTTCAATATTACTCAACTCATTCATCCGAATGAGTTTTTTATTTTTATTTTTGCAGAAAGACATTAAGAATTATGCCGCTTCAGATCATCAATTTAACTAAAAAGTTTGGAGAACAGACTGCACTGGACAACATTACTATTTCTATTGATAAAAATGAAATCATCGGACTTCTCGGCCCAAACGGAGCCGGAAAATCTACGCTGATGAAATCTATTGTCGGAGCATTGAAAATTGATCAGGGCGAAATTATTTTTAACGGAATGAATATTTCCGAACACGAAATCGAAAGCAAAAAAAAGATAGGTTTTCTTCCCGAAAACAATCCGCTTTATCTGGAAATGTATGTTAAAGAATACCTCCAGTTTGTCGCCAATATTCATAAAATTTCATCTGCCAGAGTAGATGAAGTCATTGAACTGGTAGGCATCACACCTGAGAAATCTAAAAAGATAGGACAGCTGTCAAAAGGATACAAACAGAGAGTGGGATTGGCACAGGCCATTATTCATCAGCCGGATCTGCTGATTCTGGATGAACCTACCAATGGACTGGATCCCAACCAGATTATTGAGATCCGAAATGTGGTTAAAGAAATTGGCCAGCAGAAAACCGTCCTTCTTTCTACCCACATTATGCAGGAAGTAGAAGCGCTCTGCTCCCGCGTTATTCTTATCCATAAGGGGAATATTCTCCAGGACTGCCCTATTGATGAATTTAAGGGAAGATTCGACAGTCTTGAAGAAGCTTTTGCAAGCTACACGGCAGTTTCTTAATTATTATTTTTCATGGAAATTCACATCACTCACGGACAGAACATTATCAAAGTTTTGTACGATGGTTTCGCCAGCTGCTTAATCATCAGACGTCCTGTGGCTGCCAACTGGCCGGATTCCCGGGGAAGTGTGGGTGAATATTATGCAGTATCAGAGCTTTCGGAGAAAGAGAAAATAGTATTGGCGGACAGTCTTAATTGCTCCCTCACGGACGGAACAGAAGCTGAGATTATGTCCGGTATTGAAGATTTTCTTCATCTTTTTGAAAACGGTATATATCAGGTAAATCTGGGACATATTCCTTACGGCAATTCCAGTTTTCATATGAGCAGGCCCTTACCTGGAGACGATTATTCTGATAACAGTCAGAAATTCTCCGGCTGGTTCTACCCTTTTGAAGATTTCAATTACCTGTACACTCTGGAAAACAAGAGTATTGATCCGAAAAGAGTGGAATATTACACCGATCTGATAAGAAAAGGAGGCCGCCCGAAACCTATCATTTTTTACAGTCTTTATAATCAGGACCCTCAGATGAGCAGTGCTTTTGTATTGGACGGTCATCATAAGATTGAAGCGTATACCCGGTTGAAAATGGATATTCCGGCCGTGTTTATTTCCAAAGACAATGAGGGCTACAGCCCTGCATCAGAGCTTATGCACGGAGCGCACCAGCTCCTTCGGGACATTGAATTTGAGCATCTTTTTCAGAACAATGATGAAAATCTTGTTCATATTAATTTCATCAATGATGAAGTACTGACTCAGGCTTTTGATAAGATATTGAAAGAGTCAGAAAGAATTGATGTCTCTCTGATTGAAGTTCTGATCAGGCATAACCAATCCGGTTCTTCAGAGGAAAGAAAATGGCTCCACCAACGTCTTGACTTTTTACGGGACAATATACACCTCAGTTTTTTTAACCTTAAAAAAGGCCTAAATGTGTATACTCCTCAATACGTGAAAGAGTATCAATCCAATGCCTGGTTTCTCACTACCCTTAGAAATACAATAGAGCTGAATAGCTGGATCAGAGAGGTGATATTACGATAAATACGCTTAATGGCTTCATATTTGATGGGTGTATCCTCAACCAATAACCCATATTATTATGATCAACAAGATTCTATTAGGAGCCTTCTGCATTTCTCAGTTCTCTTTAATATATGCAAAAGAAATTCCCTCTGTAATTTCAGGCCCCACTTATATATCCAGTGAGATACAGCCATTCCAGAAAATACCCAAAACGGTAATCATTAAAACCAAAAAGTTTAAGATACGAATAGACAAACAGCCCAACGGAAAATATCTGTATCAGTCCTGGCCTGCCAATGCCAAAATTACTTCAAAACCCAATATGATCATCAGTGACGGAGAACTGGTTCCGGACGGTTCCGGAGGAAATTATTATTTCAGCTTTACCAATAAAGGCTATCAGTATCAGGTATGGAGAAACTACCTCACCGATTCTGCTTCCAAAGCGCCCTACACCCTCACCGTAAATGACGAAAACGATAATGAAATTGTAAGTCAGGACGGATTCGTGGTGAAACAATAATAATCAAAAAGAAATATCATATTCAAAGTAAAACATCGTAGTTCTACTACAATTTCTCAAATACAGGTCCCAAAGTTTTATCAAAAAGTAGAATATTTCTATATTTAATGAAATAACACCAATGAAAAAAATAACTTCAAATTCTGAAAAAATTTCAGAGAACGATGTAGCAGGAATCAACCGCGTTGTACGATTAGATATTGTGATAGAAGGCCAGATAATCAAGCATTTCAAACATTTCAAGCTGAATCAGAGTGCGAAAAAACACCATGAATTTGAACTGACTCTGGCGCATGATTCTCTGGGAAAAACTCAGAATCACAACCTTTTGGAAGCTCAAAAATTCTTAGGACAGCGTTTAACTGTAACTTTCAGGTATAAAGATTCGGAAAATGAAAGCCCGGAGAGAAGTTTTGTAGGCCTTGTTACAAAAGTAGCGTTCAGCCAGGACAAAATGAGTCTTGGAAATATCATCTTAAAAGGTAAAAGTCCAACTATTCTGATGGACTCTGCTCCCCATACACAAAGTTTCGGGGGAAATCAGTCTGTCAATACAGGCATTATTGCCGGGAATATTCTCAAAGAAACCCTAGGTTCCGGAAAATTTGATTTCAAAGTAGACAGCCGGAATAAAAGCTATATTAACTACAGTGCTCAGTATAACGAGACCCACTACAACTATCTGGCAAGAATTGCAGAAGCCTACGGTGAGCAGTTTTACTACGACGGATATGTTCTCCGTTTCGGAAACCTTCCTCCTGCAGAGCAGCCCATACACCTTATTTACGGAAGCAATGTAACCAATGTGGAGGTTCAGATGAATGCGGTACATACCAAACCTCAGTTTTTTGGCTATGAAAGCACCAATCACGCTAAGATGTTGAGTGCTTCTACTAATATCAACCACTTAGGTGAGCTTGCCTCTAAAGCCTATCAGTTAAATGACAGTATATTTACCAGTAAATCTCTGACCCCGGCTCCTATCAATGCCAATATCTCGCTCGATGTGGATCAGTCCCAGAAAAGTGCAGCCGGAAATGCGGCCGTAGAAGTATTCACCGTTTCAGGTGATACCACGGTTCCTTTTTTATATCCGGGATGTACGGCAGATATTAATATGAGAAAAACAGGTACCAACGAGACTTCTCATTTTACAAAATTAATGATTACCGAAGCTTCCCATGAAGTGGATGCAAGAGGCTATTATACCGGATCATTTGAAGCCATTGCCGAAGGAACAGGTTTTATGCCGAGGCACGACTTTAAAATGCCAAACGCCGAACCTCAGATTGCAACGGTAATTTCTAATACCGACCCTCTGAATCAGGGACGTATACAGGTACAGTTCGACTGGCAGCAGAACAACACCACCCATTTTATCCGGATGATGAGCCCCGATGCAGGAGGTACCGATAAAATCACTCAAAACAGAGGATTTGTAGCCGTTCCCGAGGTCGGAGATCAGGTGATGGTAGGTTTCGAATACCATCATCCCGACTTTCCTTTCGCTATGGGAGGAATGTTTCACGGTAAAGTAGGTTTAGGCGGAGGCATAGACAATCATGTAAAATCCATTCAGACAAGAAGCGGTAATAAAGTTATCTTCAATGATACGGAAGGAAGCATTTTTATCGAAGATCCGAGCGGCAACTCCTATTTTATGGATGGTAAAGGCAATATTACCGTAAGTGCGCCCAAAAACATGACCTTCCTGGCGGGTGAAAACCTGATGATCAGTGTAGGTCAGAATATGAGCACTACCGTAGGTGCCGATCAGAGCAATATAGTCGGTATGAATAAAACCGAAAGCGTGACGATGAATGACACTCAGAGTGTCGGAGCTATGAAAATAACATCCGTCATTGGTGATGCAAGCATGATGATCACCGGGAAACTGACGGAAATTATAGACGGAGATGTTCACAGTGAAACCAAGAAAGAGAGAAATGAAGTAAGCGACGGAAAAATTATTACACAAAGTACAGGTACTAATGAACAGCATTCCGATAAAATTGTGAAGAACAACAGCTCAGAGAAAAGTAATAATTTTTAAATCATTACGGCTATGAGCAGAACGAGGATTGTTAAAGGAAATATCACCAAAATTATCGGCGGAAATTATAAAAGATACTCCAAAGATGAAATTGAAAATTCAGGAAGCAAGGTTATCCAGATAGGAAAAGAAGGAGGCGTGATTTACGGAGATCCGGAAAAATTCATTCCCCCTCCTATGGATGTTCAGGAAAGTGAATACAAACTGGAAAGCACCTATGCTCATGACCAGCTGATGAGTCTTGCCAAAGAACTTGGCGAGATTACTTTCATGCTTTTCATGACCCAGATTTTCGGGTATGAGATTGAAGCGGAAGCGTTAAGCAGGCTTTACAGAGATTTGAGTGATAAAAAGATCGAGGCGCCGGAAATTATCGTTTCCAAAGGTCTGGTGGGAAGAAGAGGCGGCCCTGCCGGCTACAGCAACAAGAGAAAGAAAATTATCGTTAATGAAAAGTTTGTAGAAGAAGCGGCTAAAGACAACGATAAAAGAGCAGAGCTGATGGTGGCTTTGGTTGAAGAATATGGCCATCACATAGACAACCTTCTCCGTACAGAATTAACTTCCACCGGAACTCCCGATACCGATGTGATAGATGAAGGAGCTAAATTTGCCTATTATCTGTTCAGATTTGATATCTTCAACGAATCACAGCTGAATTTTGCCAAAGCAGAACTTCCGAATTTTAAAGGAGACCTTATCATCGACTTTTCTACCCTGCATTCTAAAGTAACCGAATATGTGAAAGAAGACAGGCAGTATGATGAAGACCCTTCGGACGATATTTCTAATTACGGTGCCGGAAGAAACCGGAAACATAATAAAAATGCAGCTTTTGCTCATGGTGATATTGAATTTGAAGCTCTGGCCAATCCACAATCCCGAATTTATTCTGAAAATGACGTTCGCAAAATCTATTACGGAAACTGGCTCAGAGACTTCTCTCAGGTGATTGTAAAAATTACCGTTAGAGGAACTAATGCAGCCATCAAAGCACAGAAAAATAAAGTCATCAAAGAACTGACTCCCATGCAACTATCCCATGAAGGCTGGGTAAAGTTGATTAGAATTCTGGCGATTAAGGAATTTACTTTTGATCCGCTGAAAGAAGGAGGAAAAAATCCGGCAGATGACTACGCAACGCTGGAAACAAAATTTAACGCCGAATATGGCGAACTTACCAAAGATATTCTCGGCATTTATCGTCCTGAAGAGCATATTGATAATCCTTACGGGCTAAAAGATGAATCTGATGCCGTAGATGACAAGGGAAATGCTATTTCCTATACGTATGAAGGAACAAACACTCCAAAAAAGCTTTATTCGGGAGATAACCATCAATCATGGAAAATAGATCCTGCCAAAAATATGTCTTATTTCTTCTGGAAAGATTTTCCGGGAGACCGTCCTTCTTCGGTTACATATATGAAGCAGCAGCTCGTTCTCGCCGTATCTAAAAGAGGATCTGCACAGGGACTGAGACATTTGGGAGCTGCTTTGCACGTTCTGGAAGACTACTTCTCCCACACCAATTTTGTAGAAATATCTTTGAGAAGGCTTGGAATTGATGTTTATCCGTGGGTGTCTTATTATAAAGGAAAGCAGCCTACTCAGATTCCGGTGGTAAGCGGCCGTTTCCTGACCGATGATACTATGGCTAGTGTGGGCCCTAAAATGGGGGATTTATTATTTGATCCTAAAATCAAAGAATACAAAAGGCGAATTCCCGGCCAGAGATCATTAGCTGAAAAATTTATCATTTTTGTGCTGGAAGACCTTTCAAAAGCCCAAAAATCTGATAAGGCACAAAAAAGTTCCAATTATCTGGGAATAGAATATGCTACCTGGTTATCATGGTTCAATCAGTTTCTTAATTTTCAGGATTTTCTGGCAAAAGAATATCAGAAAACCGATAAGCAGGAATGGATGTCAAGAGATTTTTTTGAAAAACTAGGTTCAAAAACGGCTGAAACTCTTCAGAAAGGTATGGGATATACTGGTCAGATTATGGCCTTTTTTCCAAAGCTTGTTTTTAATATTGTATTGGGCTCTTTTGATGAAATTATTCCGGAGGCCCAATCTCACATGAATACCAATTATGGAGACTGCCCGTCCCACTCCCAGCTGGCAAAAGACAGTTACAGCCATCCTCTTAATAAAATCAGTGCGGAACTGGCAAAATCAGCGGTGCAGGATGTAGGAACACAATACAAAAGCGGAATGAGCGGAGCTGCTCTGGCTGATTATGTAGCTAATAAATATTTTGTGCATCCTTCTTCCCCTAACGCAAGATGGAGTGATAAACATCTCATTACCTGGACCAATAGCCAGCCAAAAGATTCTATTGATAAATTAAAATATGCAACGATATATGAGCATGCAGAACATGAAGCACAGGAAATAAGCGACAAAAGCGTTAAGAAAATAAAAGAAATTATGGAATATTTTCAAAAAATGACCAAATGAAAAAGATAGCCGCCTTACTTACCCTACTAATAATGAGTTTAATACAATGTCAAAAAATGAAAAAAGAAACTATAGAAATCTCTAAAGCCAGTATAAAAATTGACTCGTGCGGATTATCCTATAAAGGCAAAGAACTGGAGATGGGAACTCCCATTGAAGATTGGATCAAAGTATTAGGACAGCCGGATCGAAAATTTATTGCTTACATGGAGAAAGACAAAGGAACTTATGTATGGGATAAACTGGGCATTGCCGTTGACAATTTTGAGAACGGAGACGGTACTGTGGCCTGGATGTATATCTTTTTTCTTAATCTGAACAGTCCGGAAGCAGAGCAACAAATGCTTAATCATGCCAGAAGCTGGGAAAAGTTTGACGAAAAGAAATACCGCAACGGCCGTATTCCTATGTCTGAGGAGATGATTAATGAAGTAAAAGAAAAGTTGGCTCCTAAAAATTATATCTATCCGTTCAATGTCTATCAGGGCGCTGTCGATCTTAATGGCTTTCCGGTTCAGGCAGGAATGAAAGTTGAAGAGATCAATGCTTACCGCAAAGACCTTCCCTATTCCGGCCAGTTCGGATATGTGGATGATGATATAGACGGGGTAAATGATTCGGGAGTAACCACAAAAACTTTCGGGGGCGATTACCGTGCTCCGGGAGCTGAATGTAAAGACGGAAGACTTCAGTATTATGAACTCACCTATACCGCAACAAAGAAACTGGAATACCTTAAAATAGGATACGAATCTAAATCTGATTTTGACAGCAGAAAAGTAATGGAAGCATCATTTGAGGAAAGAAAAAAGAACGGCCAATAAGATTTTAAAGCATAAGAATGAATACAATCACCAACCATATCAAATACTTTTCAAAACTGTCCGGTGTATTTATCCTCAGTTTACTAAAGATTTATGGAATAGGAATTCTTTCAACGGTGATTGTGCTTGTCCTAGGAATTTACATTCTATCCAACAGCTTTGGAAGTTCTTTGGGACATAGCGGAGCTTATCTTTTTATAGTTGCAGCTATTACAGTGAAACCCGTTTCAGCGTCATTATTCTTTTTACTGATGATTGCGGCTCCTTTTGTGATTGGTATTTTCGCTACGAAATATGCTATGGCCAATATCATCAGCAGACTCGTAAAAGATCATTCGGAAACACTTTTAGTGCCTGCTATTGATAAAATTATGAGCAAATTCAGAAGCGGACAGCCGGCTGTGGTAAGAACCAGCGCAGATTATGCATTGGTGAAAATCAAACTGCTGAATGAATTTAAAAACAGCTCGGAGAATAAGATTTTGAAAAAGATTTTAAGCTATGCCTTAAAGAAGCTGAGCTTTGATGAATTGGATCTGAAAAATGGAAATGCCAATTTTTACGACATCATTAAAACTAAACTGATTGAAAAACTTCACGAACTGGCCGAGCCTTCTGCTATGATTTTTTATATCTATATCGGTTTGCAGTGGCTAAGTTTGGGATTGATGTACTTTCTAAAAGTATAAAGACTGATTAATTTTTGAAACATTGATAAACATGAAATTTTCTGCCACAAAAGAATACATAAAAGTAAAGACAGAAGGCATCCTGAATTTGGAACTGCTTTCTGCTGAATATGGTATGACGGCAGAAGAACTGGTCAGTTTTCATAACAGGCATTGCAGTATTTCAGAGTTGTTGAATATTTCGCTGCCTAAGTATGTAGAATATATTTACATCCCCACAGACCAATTCGGGATCAGGGACAGCAGGCTGTTAAAAAATACGGTGCTGGAGATTCCAACAGTGTCCAGCAACAAGGTATATGGTGTAATCATCAGATTTCTGCCGAAGAATCTGCAAATTCATTATATCATAAAAGTAAAAAGAACAGCCGCTTATATAGAGCTAAATAAAGAAAAAACCTATGTAAACAATCAGGGAATTGATAAAATCATAGAACAGCTGTTTGAAAAAGCAGAACAGGTTTTATATCCTTTACAGCTTTCTCTTCACAGCAAGGGTTCCATTCAAAAAATCCTGAATAATAAGGATATTACCCAACGCTGGGAGAAGGAATACTTTCCAAAACTGAAAGAATACTATCAGTCTGAAACTACAGACAACATCCTGGAACAACTGGATAAAGCTTATACTGATATTGATTTAAAGAAAGATTTATTTAACCGTAACATTTTTTACAAATTATTCTTTTTACCGGTTTATCAAGGCTATCCATTTTTTTCCGGAAAAGATTCTTTGAAGATTTATTTTTCAAGTCTGTCCCGGGAAGCCGGATATGAGACCGAATATACATTGAACAGAGAATATACAAGAGGAAATAAGATCGCTTTAAAAATAACAGGAACTGAAGATGAAGATCCGTTTAATAAAAACAGATCCAAAGGAAAAGTTGATCTCCTGTATAAATTTAACAAAGAGACCAAAGAGATCTTTTCAATTACAGGCTCTCTCTCCACGTTTGAAAAAGAGAAAGAATATACGGTTGATTTTCAGGTTTATGAACAGAAAAAGCCTGAATAAGTTTAAAAACATCAAAAACACACAAGAAGATGAGCGAGAAACATTTAGTCTGTCAGGGTGCTCTCTGCAAATGTAATTTCGGTACTACACCGGATACACTGAAAGTAAAGACACAGAGTAAACGATACATCAACGAAAATCAAGGGGGTAAAAAATTAATGGCTACCCATATGGATATTGGTAAAACCTTCGAGAAAAATACTTTCGGAAGCTGTACCAAAATGAATAATAATCCCTGCCAGGTTGTGGTAACGCAATGGAGTGGTTTCTACGACAAAATAACACTTCAGGATAATAATGGAAAGGCCCTGCTGGAAGACAGTAAAGCAACCTGCCCTATCGGAAGCCCGGACTGCATTACCATCATTAATCATGGACAGACTGCTGAAGCCTCTGCACAAAATGTGAAAAATGCGGATGATGAAGTTCTGGCTGAACTGCTGCCTTTTGTTGACATCAAAGGACGGGCAAAAAAATATATTCCTATCAATAAATAAATTCCTATGGACAGCAATACCCCTTTACACATCTATATTGAGTCTAAACCCGGGCAGGCATTTCATAAAGATATCGGCTGGCTGGAATTGAAGAAAGCAGAAAGCTTCAACATCTACATAAAAGAATTCAAAGACCGGAAAGATGTTCTGGATCAAAAAAAGAAAAAAGATCTGGACAGAGCCAAGAATGATTACAACAAAAAAAGTAACGCCGTAGAACAGGAGGCGCAGAAAAGCTATGATTTTATCGTAAAAAACCGTGACGATTACAATGCCGGTAAAGTAAAAGAAGAAACTTATGACGCCAATGTCAGAAAGCGGGAAGAAGGTATGGCCGCCCGGAAAAACAAATACGCGGAAATCGGTAATGCCTACAACAAAACCGTTGAAGATATCAATAAACAATATGAAACGGATCTCACCGCCATAAAAGATGATTATAAATCTGTCCGCTGGGTGCATCAGCTTGTGGGAGACAGACGGCCGGAACTTACGGCAGAAAGTTTCAACGAGGCTATGGACATGGGTACATCCAGCTTTAACTTTACCTTCGAAGAATTTCTGGAAGGAGGCGGAGCTGTTTATCTTGAACCTTTCTGGGCCGGGACAAAACCACAGGGAAAATACCCGCACGGGATTCTTATCAATGCAAAAGGCCTGCAGCCCAACGTCATTACAGCCCAATGGACGGATGCGAATAATACCCAAATTACAAAACCTCTAAAATTCGGGTCTTCTGTTTATCTGAATATCTATACTGATGCATTATACGGCAACAATATTAAGGTTCAGCTTAAAGATAAAGACAAAGTGATCAGGCTTATAACGCTGGGCATCACTGATGCAGATGACAAGCTGTTCGCTGCAGAATATCTTAATAATAATGCAGAGGAAAGAACCAACGAAGACATCTCAAAACAGGGCGAATTTTTCGAAAGACCCGTATCTGTACACGAAGAAAAAACAGTTCCCTCTTCCGCAAAAACAGGATATCTCGTGGAAGATGACGGTAATAAATATGATGAGAAGGCCAAAGGAAAGCTCAACGTACAAAAGTCCAAATTTGCTGTATTTATCGATCCTTTATGGCAGACAATGGGTGGAGATTATCTGGAAATCTATCCTGCGGTATATCACGGACGAATCCCCGGCGGGAAAAAAATTCTTCAGGACTGTATTTTAAAGATTGATAAAGATGCAGTGGAGGAAGTAAAGGTAAATGACTCCAATTCAAATCAGGTGGTGGTTCTGAGCCAGGTGGAAACAGATATCGCTTTCTTTCACCCTTGCCAGTACACCGAAGTCACCGGTGAATATAACAATAAGAAATCAACTTTGTTCCAGCGTATCAAAGACAAGTATAAAAATGAGATCCATTACAGAGTTGTTTCCAATGAAAAGGAAAAACCTGTTAAGGTTACCATTACTGACCTGAAAACAGATGACTGTATGTTCGAAGATAAACCCGAACTCTGGCACGAGAAAAAGGCAGTCACCGTAAAAGATCCGAGCCGGTACAAAGGTCTGACCATCGGAAGAAATGATATCAGTTTTTCCGTTGCTTATCCCAAACCTTCCCATTCGGAAGCTCTGGACATGATGAGCCTGGAAAATATCAAAAAACTGGAATATCCTATTCAGCTGGGTTCCTGTGCCATCACCAAACCTCTGAATGTAGAAGTATATCCTGCGATATATTATGAGGTAGGCTTTAAACTTGCTGCCGAAAACCCATTTTTCACAGGGCAGACTAAGTCTTACACTCAAAGAAAATATTTAGGCAAAGGAGGTTTCTTTAATAAAAAAAACAATAAGAAAATCCGAAAAGCACAAAGTGATGCACGGGATGAAAACTATAAAAACAAAAAACAGGAAGTAAGTGAGGGACGCCTGAGCTATAACCAGTTTGAAGTAGCTCTGGAATGGGGATATGATGACGTTAAACAGGAAGCCATTACATTTTCCGGCGAACATCCTGTTTTTAATATTATCGACAGTGCGATGTGGGTGATTAACACCATAAGTCTGCTAACCTTTAATAAAGAAGCAGATGAAGCTATCGCTGAAAACAAAAACAAACGCCCGGATCAGGTAAAAAAAAGAAATAAACAGCGGAATGCGTATCTTGGCAGTAAAAACAAGAAAGTAAGCAAGATTCCGTTCAAAGTAGAGATAAGTCAGCCTGCTTTTGCCGGAGCTGTTAAATGGAGCTATGTTGAAAGTGAAAAAGAAGGAGGTGAAATAGGTACTCTATATGAAGTAAAATTTAAAGCAGATCCACTCATAGAAATAAAAGGCAGTCTGGATCTTCTTTTTGTAGCCACCAAAATTCCTTATGTAGGACAGGCGATAAAAGGAATTACAGCAGTAGCAGATACCGTAGGTTCTTCTGATGATTTCTGGAATAAAATTGTTGATTTCTTTGGCGGCGGAGATGAATATAAAATTCAGCTTGATATAGATTATTATCTGGATCTTTTCGTTTCCGGAGCATTTAAAATAGAAGCTACTGCAACCAAATATCATACTGTAGACGGCTTTAAAGAGAATGATATAAGCCCATCTGTAGAAATAAAATTTGGAGTGGAATGCGGTGGAAGCTTAACCGCGAAATTTGGGAACGTCTATTCTTTGGAAGCTGAATTCCAGGGAAGCGCTTATGCCGTGCTGAATATTGCTAAAAATGCCGAAACCAAAACATTGGAATGCAAATACCAGGGATTGTATGCAACTATAAAGGCAAGTGTAAAAACGGACAGTGATAATTTAAATAATAATACAGAAGATAATGACGCTGATCCTTCTGAAAAAAAGTATCTTTTGCATGATGGATTTTCGTATGAATTTAAACTTGATTAAAATGAAAAACTTAATATTTCTATTCGTTGTTTTCCTAATGAATATAAATTGTAATGGCTCGAAAAATAAAGAAAAAGAAACAGATAAAATAGGTGAAGAAATGATACAGCAGACAATAAAAGATAAACAAATTACATATACCATCAATGCTACAGCAACAATACCGGTTGCCATCTATTTCAACGACATAAAAATATCAGAAGAAAATACGCCGCTTAATTCATCTGTAGACGTGAACGGCTATGCGCTGAAGAACGGAAAGTATAAAATTAAAATACAGATCTTTCCGGTATTCAGACGGGGAGATACAACGGTAAGTCCGGAAGACATCAAATCATGTCAGTTCAGTTTTGGAAGCTTTGTAAGAGACAGGGAAACAGGAGATATTTTGAATCCGAAGACTTACAGCCAGTTATCACTCAAAGCTCCCGATTCACCTGTACCCTATTTTGAGCAGGAATGGGAAGTTGAAATTAAAGATCTTCCTTATGAGCTGGAAGGTTGGAGCAAAGGCCAGAATTTATCCAAAATGGATCAAAAAGAACTGGAAAAGAAAGTAGTCAGCTTCCATCAGAATGTCAGAGAAATATTGAATAAAGGCAATGGAAACACCTGGGCAGACTTAACGAAAAAAAGAGCCGCAGAAACAGCTGTTTTTTACTACAGCACCCCTGAACAAAGTGCCAGCTCAGTTAATGAGAATAAGACCAATGTTGAAAAATACTGTACCAATATGATGATTCCACTGGAAGATTATGAAATGAAACTCTATGCGGGAGGTCAATTGGTTACATTGGAAAAAAAGAGTCATACTATGGAATTTAACAATAAATCTCCGTTAGACATCAAAGGCTGGGGCGCATTAATTCGAAAAGGACAAAAGACCGGAGCTGCTGATTATCGCATATTATTATACCTTCCGGAAGGCAGTAATGACTTTGTAATCATCCGGAAGTAATTATAAAATATGTTTGGAGTCAATATTCCGGAATATCATTCTATTTTCTTAGCGGTAGCCACTGTTTTGGTTATCTTATTTCTTTCCTATCAATGGTGGAGAAAGCAGAAACAAATCAAAAGCGTACCCAAAATCATTATTATTGCAGTCGTAGGCTTTATCTTTTATAAGCTGGTATTTTTTACCACGATCATGATATTATTTATCGGATCGGCTGTTACAGACCGTTTCTCTGCCAATGCCTGGGAAGCACAGATTATAGATTTCAAAATCCAGAGAAGCAAGGCGCCCAGGAAAGGAACACTTGCTTATCCAATCGTTCAGTATCAGGACCATAATGGACAAAAGCAGATCACTACAGTAGATACAGGTTTTGGCAATTCAGATGATACCCCCAAGCTCCATGAAACTGTAAAAATAGTGGTTCATGAAGGAAATCACCAGACCAGATTGGTTACCGATCTGAAGGTGATGACAGCTATCGGCGCATTGATTGCTATTTTCCTCGGGTTAATTATTTTGGCTGGAATTACTGAATACGCTCTCAGTTTAAGCCTTGAAAAAGTTCAGAATGGTTTGGTATCCGGGAGCTTTTATGTTTTAATTCCTCTTCTTATCCTGGGAGCAGCTTATTTCTTTGGAAAATCTGCCTGGACTCTTTTTGAGCAGGAAAACTTTTCAAGAAGGTTCTGGATTTACAGTTGTATTACGGTTGGTTGTTTGTTGTTTAGCATAGGTTATATTAATATCTTAAGAGGAAAGAAGTAGCTGGAATTGGAGGTGTGGGATAAGATTTCAGATTTCAGGCAACAGACTATTAACTTTAAAATAGGGTGAATGGTGAATTTTGCTTCGCAAATGAATCGTGAATTTTCTATCGTAAAATTGATATTTTCAGCCATCAGATATGAGACTGAATCATCAGCTCTACAACCTACAATACAACTACGAAAACCAGCAACCAACAACCTCTCCCAACCTCATTTACCCTAAAACACTCAGACACTCTAACCTCGTATCCCGCACCCCGAATCACGTCCCAGACTGCCTCAACAGACTCCTGAAACGGCTCGTCTCATAACTCTCTTCCGCAGCCTGATATCCTAGATTGAAAATTTCTTCCAACCGGTCTTTCCTGCGTTCAAAAGTCCCATAATTGGACAGTTTCTGAGATGAGATAAACCAGTCACAATAATCGAACTTCCCTTTCTCTATCCGGTAAGAGAGAAGATCATAGGAGCGTGAAACAATGGCTTTAATGGATTTTAAATCTTTAATATCAATATCGTGAGGAGGAGAAACAAAAATACCGATTAAACGATCGCATTCTTCCCTGATAATATCTGCCGGAAAATTGTTCAGGACACCACCGTCACAGTACATTTCCTCTCCAATGATGTAGGGTGTTGTCACTCCCGGAATAGAGCATGAAGCAATAATGGCGTCCACCACTTCGAAGTTTTCATCAAATATTTTCTGGGTTCCGGAAACAAGCTCTGTTGCTACAATTTTCACTTCTTTCTTCAGATCTCCCAATTTCATATCGTGAAAAATAGGTTTAAGATAATTCCTGAAAATAACGGAGGAAACCAAACCCGGCTGATTGAAAGTAAAATGTTTCCAGTTGAAAAAATAAACAGAATTGAAGAAGTCCAGAATTTCGTCCGGCGTTTTTCCTACTGCATACAGGCATCCTACAATAGACCCGGCGCTGCAGCATGACAGCACATCTATATCTATATTTTTTTCGTTCAAGAATTTTAATACTCCTGCATGGGCAATTCCTCTGGTGCCGCCTCCTGACAGAACCAGCCCTGTTCTCTCGAAATTCATAGAATAAATGTAAGAAAACAGGGGGATAAATTCAGATTAAATTTTATAAATATTATATTTTAGAATTATTCTAACTCATAATTCATTAAAAACAGGTATTTTCAAAACATAAAAGTCCGAAATACCGCATGCTTCAGATTGCAGAACTGCTTATGATGTTAGAAATTTACAGGATAAAACCACGGAACTATGATCCAGATACGAACAGCAACAATAGAAGATGCGCAACATATTGCGCTATTGGGAAGAATCACTTTTACAGAAACATTTTCAGAATACTTCAGAGATCCTCAGGATTTGTTTGATTATTACGAACGTACTTTCGATGTTTCCAAAATACGGGAAAGTCTTCAAAAGGATAACAGCCGCTACTGGATTGCTTACTGGAATGAGCTTCCCGTAGGATATGCCAAGCTGAAAATACATTCCGATACAGAAAGTCTGCCGACTGGCCAAGCTTCCCAGCTTCAGAAAATCTATGTGCTGAAGGAATTTTTAGACAAAAAAATAGGAAAGCAGCTGATGGACCAGCTCATGACTTATTTTACGGAATCTGCTAAAAGCCACATCTGGCTGGCTGTTTTAAAATCCAATGACAGAGCCGTGCAGTTTTATTACCGAAACGGCTTTAAGGTGGTTGGAGAGCATCTATTCCGCATAGGAAAAGAAACCTTTGATTTTTATATTTTATCTTTAGAAAAGGAAAAGGTTTAAAAAATCAATTACAGGAGGAAAAAGCTGGAAGAAGGCTTAAAATTGATAAAACTAAGTACCCATTATATCTGAACACCACAATAATTTCCCTCTTCCAGTTTTAGATTTCCCGCCGTTTTATTTTAAAAAAAATATGATTTTTAAAAACGCCTGATAATAAAGCAGTTGAAGCCTTTTGAAACAAGACAGGTAACGATTTGGTAATGGTGCCTATTGCGCGCTCTTTCAATCAGTTTCCTTGTAACTCTATTCAAAGATATGCATTTCTACAAAACAAAACCAAAAAACAGAATCACTTTTATCTATTACCTAAAGTATCATTCCATAATTTAAATTATACATTTTTTTTATGATATGAAATATAGAGGCTATCTCAAAAGGTAAACTAACTCTGAGAATCTCCTAAAAGGTATCCGAGAGAGGGTACTTTTGGACAACCTCTTGTTTCTTCAATGATCTCTGTTAAGGTATTTTTCAACCACTAAATAACGAAGAGCAGGTGATCCTGCTCTTGGTGTTTAAATTTTAATGTTAGAAATTAAATTCAGAAGCTCTTCTAGCGAGTTTGGAGGGAGTTCCATCGAAGACCTAATACCTTTACTCAGCTTTTTGGATCACCTATTTGATAGATAAACAGAAGCTTTTTCCACCAAATTGCGCCACCAACTGCCAGAAAAACAATTCTAGGTGTAAGACCTGATAACTTCGGTTAAAACCGGTTATTGCATCTAACCAAATCATGATCTTTCAGGAGGCAAAGAAAGTTGACCTGGTCGAGTTGTTATCTCAATTGGGTTTTAATCCCGACAGTTAATAATTAAGCATCATTTATTCTATAATCAATAAGCCTTTGTCCTATTTCATAGCTAGAAATACCTTTATATGTATTTACATACTCTTCAACCATTTCCTGAACCATATCTAAAGGGAATAATTCTACAAATTTATTTCCTTCTTTTTCGAATATGAGATCACCTTCAGTTTCTTCAATTCCAAAGATTGAAATCTCAGAATTTAGATCTATGGAATCTTTAAAACAAACTATAAGAGCCTCAGACTCATTATTTACATTCAGCTCACTTAGCATAACTGCTATTTTCCCTAGATTAATTAAATAATCAATAAAATTGACAAGATCCATACCTTACGCATCATTTATCCCATATTCATAAAGCCTTTTAGCAATTTCTTCCTGTGAAGGGGAGTAGCCTAAGCTAGCAATCCAGTCAGAAACAAATTCTTTGGCTAAGAAGACTTCAAGAAGATAGTGATATTTAATTCCACCAATTTCCTTGATACCATTATCTCCATCTTCTGGATAAGCAAGAACAATATCCGACTTGTAGTTATCTATGTCTTTCAAAAAGATTATTGAGTCTTCATCAACTTCGTCTATTTTGTTTACTAAATCAATTAAACTATTACTATGCATCTTTCTCTAAATAACTTAACACTTGATTTGTTAATTCAAAAGTATCTATTTGAGAATCTTGGATGATAAAGTCATTAACTAAATCTTCCAACATATTCAATGGACAAACATTTTCATATTCAATACCATCTACATTAATTACACCTTCATTAGGGATCTCTTCTGCATTGAAAAATTTAATTTCAGAATCTATTCCTAATTTTTCCTTAGCATAAATATCAATCAGGTCATATTCAATATCTATCGAATTAGTTATTAAGAACTGCTCCGTTTTTCCCTGTTGAATTTTTTCAATTAAATCTGTTAATTTCATATTTATTGTTTACTTTATTGATTTTAGTCCCATAGCCTCATACCTCCTAAACCATCTGGGTGCATCGTTTTCCAAAAAATTCTCCAAGAATAATAGGATGTAGGAGTTTAAAGACAAATACATTGCCCGCTATGATGTCAAACCTATATATTTCAACTAAAAGAGCATTGAAATTCAATGCTCTAAATTATTATCAAAACATCTGATCATATTTTATTAATCTTAAAATCAGTTTGAAAGCTGTCGTTTCTTTAATTGGAAAAAGGCTTTATTTCTCCTCTATCAATTCTAGAAATAGGTCTTGTAAGTTTTCGTTTATTTTTTCATTATCACTTTCTGTCGTCAAAACAAAATCTTCTTCTATCCCTTCAGCATAAGTAGCCCCATCCAAAATTCCTAAAACATGAGATAATGTATTAATTTCAACAATTCTTAAAAATTTAAGAAAAACCTCTTTCTCATCTTTTGAAAAATTAATATATATAGGCAGAATGCCTTTCCATACAGGATCTTTTGCTTCATTTGTCGTATCCAACAAATTTTTATACAATTCTAAGTTTCCTTCAATAACATCTCTATCAAGGATTTTTATTAATGTTAGTGGATTCATAAATAATAATTATTTTTTACGTTTATTTTACGAGTAATATTATGTTGTTTTCTGTTTTTTGACAAAAATCAATCTTCAAATATCTAACCAATGATTTTATGGAACCTCTTTAATTTTTACAAATGCATCTGGAAATTTAGTCTTATTCAATTGAATTAGCTCTTTCAGCGCACTATTAGGTATATTTTGATCTCCGTATACACGTCTCAATTCAAATATATCTCTTGCTAAAACTTGACGCGCGTTTTCAAATCCTTTAGTACTACGAGATACTATACCATTCGGGCCTAAAAATCTATGCCCTTCTACAGGGACTAAAATTGATGGAGCAGTATTATGGTGATAACCTGGAACAAGCTTTTTCATAAGAGCACTCTGTCCCACGTGATGAGCATCTAATCCAATTTCAACTCCTTTTAATTCGTTATAGGCTCCTACTTTCCATATTTTACTCTCTATTACCTCATCTGTAGCCTTTCCTTTAGTAGCGATAATAGCTAGCAAACCAGCTCCCATTGCAAGATACCTGTTTTCAGGTTTCCAATTGCTAATTGCCAGCCCGGCTATATCAAAGAAACCTGCGGGATCACTAATACCGCCAATCATTTTTACAGGACCATCATTGTACCTTCCTGCATTCACCATCCGATCCCAGGCAAGGTCACTCTTGGCATTCCACCAGCCCATGTATTTATTGACATGGCTTTGAATTCTAAGCGCCCAAAAGAACTTATCTCCAGAGAGCTTAATTTCAGGAATATTAACAACAGCTCCTCCAATACCTCCCTCGGCATAGTTGGTATTAAGGCTTTGATAACCGCCGTCGTATCCTAAGCTTATATTACCTCCGTTTTCAAAGCCAGATCCTGTGTTAGTCCAAGCTCCTCCTACATTGAATGCGGTATTTATTAATCCCTGGGTAGATCCGCTACTGTTTCCTTCACCTCCTGACGGGCTTAGAGAACCAAATCCATAGCTATCACCAAGATTTCCGCCTCCCATACCCAACCAGTTTGGATTTATCGATCCCACATTGCCACCGCCACCTTCGCTTTCATCAGCCATTTTAAGCTGATTCATTGGCTTCATTCCATCCGGATCCGTAAAGCTTATGGGATTATTAAATACATAGCTATAAGGCGAAAATCTTCTCATCATTTCAGCCAGTGGATCTATCACTCCCCATCGGCCAATGTCCGCCATGTACATTCTAGCTCCGTAATCGCTCCAGCCGGTTTCTTTTTGCAGTTCTTTGCCGTTATACTGGTAATTATAAGAATGATTTCCTACTAAGACATTATAACCTTCATGCTTTAAACCAAATGGATAATAATTGTTTTCCTCAAGAACTTCTGCGCTGCCAGCTGAGTTTTTAGAATAGCTTAACCGTACATTTCCTAAATGGTCAGTATAACTGTAAATATACTTATTATTTTCAAAGTTATAATACCCTTCTGCAGTAGGAACAAATTGTAATACAGTTCGGCTTGCCTCACTTTTCTTTTTATATTGAAAGCCATCCAAATAATCTATCGTTTCAACGGTATAGCTTAAAGCTCTTCCAAGAAAATAGCTGTAAACTTTTCTGATTTTTGTACCCCCTGCATCATAAACATATTTTGTATTTACATGAATATCTTCATTATTTCTATTTATAGATTCATTCAGTTTAATATAGTCCGGTAAATTAAGATGGTTATAATCAATCTGTAACACTCCTTTATCAACATGATCTTTCATATTGCCATTATCATCATAGGAGAGGAGATTTCCTGAAGTATCGGGATAACCATTATAGTTACCTGTGGCATCAGTAATGGTATTAAGCCTGTTCCCGCTATAGGTATATGTTAGATTGTCAATAAGCTGCGCCGCGCCGGAAGCATTTTTTCCGTTTCTTTGCAGGGAAGTGATGTTTCCGTTCAGATCGTAGGATAAGGTTTCATTAAAGAATCCGTTCTCAGGAACAGAAGCTCCCGGTTCGGAATAGGTTCCTTTTTTGAGCCTGTTTAAAGCATCATACTGATAATTATATTGTCTTAAAACCTGATCAGAAGATGTTCTCCACGTTACCTCGGTAACATTCCCATCATATTTTCCTGTGGAATTTGTTGTATTCTGTGGATTAAAATATTTCATTTCATACCCGAAAAGCTTGGTTCCTAGTGCATTCGGATCATTGATTTTAACAAGTGCGCCTCGGATGTCATATTGATAATTAATGCTTTCAAGTCCACCACCTACTTTTTTATCTACGAGCTGTGACAGCTCATTATAGGTATTTTCTGCCAGAAGTTCTACCGGGCCGCTATCTACCTGATGGCGATGCTTTAGTACCCTATATTGGTTATCATAGTCAAAGCTTTGCGAGATGATCCTTTCGGTATCTGTACTGAGTCTTTTATGATAAACTTTGGATTGTTTTATTGCACCTGTAAAATCCAGCTCTGATTCTGTTTTGGTGGATCCACCAAGATGATTGATAAAGTGCCTACCTACAGCTCTTCCTTTTGTGTCATAGTAGACGTAGTTTTTAGTCCAGTTATCATCCTCAATATTTTTTACCAGACTTAATGTAGGCATTGCCTGGGTGTTCACTGAAGCATTCTGGGTATCGGTAATGACAGCCTTTTCAAATATGGTAGAAGGGAAAGGTGGATTGAAGCTATAGGAAGGATAAGTGTCGTAATAGTTTACAGAGAGAAGCTTTACCCAGCCTTGCATAGGATAAGTTCCATTTGGATCATAGTATACATCCATACCTTCCCGATTAAAGAACACTCCCGAAGTTCTGCTTACATTATTGCTGCCATACGTTTCAGCATTAGCCTGCTCCAAACTTCTTTCTCCTCCCGAAAAAATTCCAGTAAACGCTGCTCTCCCGAAGTGGTCGTATTTGGTATAGAACCATTGACCCTTTGCCTTCATATTAGCGTCCTGTGAAGCAACCAACCGATCCTGTTTGTCATAAATCATGTATTCCCAGCCCTTGCCCGGTAGTTTTTTTTCAACCAGCCTTCTGAGTCCGTCATATCGGTACTGATAGCAAAGATTGTCTAAGGTAGCCTGATCAGGAATCGTAGTGCCCTCTGCCAATGGTGGAATCACATAAGCTAACTGACCAAATTCATTATAGAGATAATAGGTATCCACGTTTTGAGTACCGTCATTTTTTCTTACAAGTATGGTCTGACCTTTACCGTTTTTAAATTCTGTACTTATATTTCCATCCGGATCGGTAACAGAAGTTTTCATAAGCTGGTTGGCTGCAAAAGTTCCAGGCAAATCAATCTTGAAATTGGTTCTTCCTTCTATCCAACTTGTTGTTATCCTATATTTTTTTACTTCATCAGCTGTGTTGGTAGCGTATGCCATACCGGTAGGTTTCTGAGCCCATGCATTACCCAACGGAACCACTTGGCTGATTCTTGTGGTAAACAAATCGTCAAAGCGTTTTTCAGTATAGATCTTTTCACTACCGTATCCGGCGGATGGTGCATTTACCAGTGGATTGGTATAGATGGCTCCATTCGCAGTGCCTGACTGCGGAACGGGAAGGTAGCTTTTGGCCTGTCTTCCTTTTGAATCATATTCTATAGGGACGACGACGTCTCTTCCAAGTGGTGTCGCTTTGATAGCAACAGCTTGAATAGGCCTTCCCAAGCCATCAAAATACTGAACAGATTCTGATTTATTGATACAGTCTGCATCAAGACAGTTTTTAGTATAGATATAGTTTTCAGTTGTACTGAGATTTGCCTGTGCAAAAGAGAGCCCCGCTACAAACAATATGTGGAATGCTGTAATTATTTTTTTCATGGTTTTCTAGTGTTTGTAGTTATATTGATTTTCCTGTAAGGTTTCCCCTTCTGCGTTCTTTATTCTGATCAGCCTACCCGCCTTATCATAAACATTTACGGTTCTGATACCATTGGCAGAGATAGATTGGGTAACACCTACCAAAGGGTCATAAGTCGTTGCCGTGACACCATAATTCTTCAAGGCAGGATCTTTTCTAAGATTTTCTAAAGCTTGTATCAATGCTGGTTCATTGGCAGGGTTGTCCCGATCCAGATTGGAAGCGGCTACAGCAGCTGTTACTGTAGAAAGTGATGAAATCTGCGAATAAGCTGCCCCTGAAATAACAGCAATAGGCAGGGTCTGATAATAGCCCCATATAGTTGTTGTAGGAACTCCATTTTTTCCGGTAATCTGTACCAGGTTTCCTTTGTCATCATACACATCAAGCGTAGAAGCAGTAAAATTGCTTTGGGTCTGTATATTATAGCCCATTACGGATGTAGGATATACATTCGTCCCATTATCAAATTTAGTTTCTGATTTCCCTGTAGTCTTACCATCTTCTTTTACTTCCGATTCAAGCAATAATCCTGTCATGTTAGCAGCTAATAACTTAGTTTGATTTTTATCCTGAGCATACTTATAGAAGCCCTCAGTAACTAATCCATCTGAAGCAATAGTTTTTGAATATGAAAGCTTATAATTATCCGCCCTTACCGTATTTTCACTTGAAGATTGAAGAGAGGAAGAGCCAGAGCCGGAAGGATAGACAAAAGACATATTTTTTGTTTGGCTTATGAATGCTGTTTTTGAATAAAAGCCACTATCCATATAGTAATCAACATCACTTGCCGTACTAAATGTATACTCATAGTTATCTTTTCCAATTAGCTGATTACTTTCACTATAGACCTCTTTTTTATCAAGAATACCCGATTTTAAAAGATTGTAATAAGGTTGGAAACTAGCCTGATTTCCATTTATCGTAGTGAAGTAGGACGGATAATCTTTATCTGTTTTGAAATAGTATCTGGTATATCCTTTTCCAGTTCCTTCTGTAACTTTTACATTTTTGAACAGAATTTTACCATCAATAGAAGTATAACCGCTGGAGGCATTCGGAATTGAAGAGTCATCATAGCTGTATGAAACTGCTGTAACAGGAATACTACTGGTATCATTCAAATACTTTTTAATAGAGTTTATCCTATAACCGCTATATACTGGGCTAGCGTTTCTGTAAGGTCCGGGTTTGGGCACTAATTCCGAAAGGAAAAAGCTAACCTGTCCATGACGTAAAGGTACATTAATCGTGACTGTATACTGTCCAGGATAATTTAAGAACTCTTTATTGCTTCCCTTCTGATTGGCTGTAAGCACTTCATTTCCTCTTTTCAAGGTATAGGTAATTCTTTTATTTTCTGGTACTGGAGGCAAAAGAATTGGTTCTCCGGTATTAGGATCAATATCAGTATAGACATCTCCATAATTCACCCAGAACGCTTTTTTCTTTGAAGGATCACCTGGAATAGTAAAAGAATAGGTTAAAGTCTGGTTGGTACTGAACTGAAAATCTAAAAAATTGGGTTGGTCCTGTATACAAGAACTTATATAATATTGGGTTAAAGATTCAAGGAATGCTGGAGAGCTTCTGTCCGCATAAGTTTCTGAGCTTTCATAAATATACTGTGTAGTTCCTTTAGTCGGATGAACAATCTTACTAAGAACTCCCGGAGGATTAACCACAACACTTCCCTGGCAAGATACAAAGTTGGGGTTTTCTAAACTGGGAGGATTATAAAAAAATGCAGTTTCTTCAAGAATATTCTGTCCGTCCATTTTCTTTATTCTGTCCAACTGTCTTTTCTTATCGGTTGCAGTTCCCGGGTTTAATGGGAATGGATAAGAGTACTCAAAGACATACTCTGCAACTTTACCATAAAAGTTATTCAGCATTACTTTTTTAATGCTGTAAGGATCATTCATGGTTTTTTCCAGAGTCTGGTCATAGTCATAAACGATTTCAATATTTCCGGAAGCAGTATTGATTTTCTGAAGCTGACAACTTTTATAAAGCAGTGTGGTATTATCTGTATCGTACTTTGTATTTTTTTGATAAGTAAAATTAGCCGTTTCCAAACCATTGGCATTAGTAATACGGGTAAGGAAAAATGCGGATTTGTACTCCAGGCCTGAAGCCCCCACAGTTTGATAAAAGCTATCATAAACCGCGGCTACCGAATAGTCATTAAAATAATAGGTGTTTCCTTCGTCATCTGTTATTGTAAAGGAGTCTACGATTAGCGTAGCTGTATTGCTCTGCTTGGTATAAGTTATTTTAACATGGTTCAAAGGTGAAAGATCAACAAGGCGGAAGGTATTCTGCTCAGTATCTCTTTCTATTTTAAATTTCCCTGAAAACCCTGGAAAATTATAATAATATTCATCATCAAAGACATTTTTTTCATAATGAGCGCTTGCCGTATTTTGAAACACTTCATCAAGATTACCATTAATTTGGCGGGAAATAGCTCCACCTTTGGACATAAACCAGCCTGTTCCCACTTCCCCTGCTGCATCGCTTGGAGAAACATTGAGAGGATTATAACCCAGCTGCAGTCCAAAACCCGAACCTCCATATCCCGGAATACTGAGTAAAGGGAAGGAAATCTCTGGTATACCTGATGCAAGGGATCTTGGTGTATCCGTATAATTGGTAATAGCAGATAGAGATGGAACAGGGCTTGGCATATCCCCGAAATTAACACCCTGAAACTGGTGCTGTGCCTGTACATTATAATGTAAAGCTATTAAACTTATGAGGCACATGTATATTTTCTTCATCTTCGTTTTATTTTTTTATTAGCTTGGCATTGGCCGTTTTATTTGTATCCGTCTTTATGGTCACCAGATAAGCCCCTTGAACTAAATTCTGGGTATTCATCTTAGTTACCTTATTCTTTGTTTTTATAGACTGAAGCTGTCTTCCACCCATATCATAGAGAATAATATCGGCTTCTTTGAAGTCTAAACCGATTTCCGCATACGCATAATCTGAAACAGGGTTCGGATAGATTTTAATCTCTTGTTTCTCAATCAACTGATCAAGTTGCTTATCTCCTAATTTTATGATCTTCCAGTTTTCCTTTCCAAGTTCTTCGGCGCTGGTTCCGGCCAGAATAATGGAACCATCTCTGTTTAGCTTTATATCAGATAACCGTTCCTCTTTTTTGGAAGATTCTCCTTTTACATGCTTTCTCCATTGCTCATTGCCATCCTGATCCAAATACAGCATCCAGAAAGTTTCGTCATCTGTTTCTATACGGCCTTCTGCCTGGGTATATCCTCCTAATAAAATTCCTTTTGAAGATTTATCATCAGCTGAATGAAATACGCTTGTACCCATCAGAATATCACGGTTCCCAAAATTGTAGGATTTTTGCCAGATTTCTTCACCTCTCTCATTTAAGGAGATCAACCATAAGTCAGTTCCTTCGGTGGTTCCTACAGTTTTATTTCCTGATTTTTCTGATCTGGATTCTCCACCAATAAGATAGCCTGAGGATGTTAAAGCTAATGTTCTTAAATGATCATCTGCTTTTCCTCCGAAATTCTTTTCCCATTCTACCTTTCCGGTTTTGTCGAGTTTGACGATCCAGTAGTCTCCTTCGCCAAAATTTTCTGTTCTCTTAGAACCACTTTTGCTACTTCTTGAATAAATCCCTAGCAAAGCACCACCATCTTTCGTAGGAATTATTTTCTCGACTTCATCTAATCCTTTCCCTCCCAATATAGATTCAGATATAGTCTTACCATTCTTATCCAGTTTTACAATCAAAATATCTTTTGAGCCGTAACCTTTTGACGAGTTCTGTACATTTCCAGCTACAAAAAATCCCAAATCTGTAGTCTGAATTACTGATCTGGCTTCTTCATCAGAAGCCGATCCTAAAGTTTTCTGCCATAATTCATCTCCGAATTCATTTAATCGTATGAGCCAGATATCTGATCCCCCTTTGGAATCCTCCTTTTTATCCTGGCCCTTTTTGGAAAATGTGGTTCCTGAGACAAGAAATCCTCCGTCCTGCGTAGCCACAGAAGCAGATAGGTAGTCGTGATTATTTCCCGAGAAGTACTTCTCCCAAACTTCATTTCCCTGCTGGTCCAATTTTACCAAGTGAAAATCATAGCCGTTGTTTTGCTTTTGGCTATTAATTGCTGACGTCTGGCTTTTAGCCTGAATGGAACTTCCCGAAATAAGGTACTGCCCGTCAATGGTGCCTGTAACCTGGCTTAGAAAATCCTGCGTATTGGATCTGATGTCTTTCTGCCATAAAATATTCTGGGCAGATGCGTTAAATAATGTGCACAGCAATACTGCGCTGAAAATGTTTTTTCTCATAGGCGTTTGAGTTTTTAAGTTGTGAACTTATTGATTGTATTGGTTTCCCACAATGGGGAAAACCCCATATTTATAATATGGCTTACCAGGAGATTAATCCCTTACATTACTATTACCACAAAACTAGTTGAGTATAGCGACAGAACCTGTCGTATTATATGCAGATACAATTTTTATTGCTTTTCAGCAGAATATATTCGTTGATGGCTAAAGTATAATAATAATTTCAGCCCCATTATAACCCAGATTATAATCTTTATAACCTAGGTTATAAAATCCGGAAGGCTATATTTATTACGTCCTATATTCTTGGCTATTTGGGGGAATGGACCGAATGGCAAGTCATGCAGCTGACCGGAAAAGCCAATGAAATAAGGATATCCATTTTGGTGTAGGCGCATAATAGAGAGATGAAAATATATTCATACTTACATCATACAAAAACTGATTTTGGGGCGATGTGAAAAATCTATAAGGCCAGTAAGGGGAATCTTGCGTAAAGTGCTATATCAAAGCGATCAGAAGAGTTTGGTCTGATCAATCAATTATTTCACCACGAGTGGAATTATGTTTTTTTTTAAAGAAAACAACAACATGGCATCGTTTTTCAGGAAAGATACGATCCCAAAAACAGAAGAAACAACACCTATAATTGTCCAAAAGTCCATAAACCAAATATAAGAAATAAATGCCTATGGTTGGTATGGGTGCATAAAGGTTTTTCGTCCCGAATGCATCGGGAATCATATTTTACCCATACAAAGCTGCCAAGGAAATACACGAAGAACGCAATGCAGCCTGAAAAAGCTTAATTCGCCTATTAAGTATTTTCCGGTTGCGTTTTATTTTAAAATTTATAATTTAGCCATATAAAAATCGCCCTATGACTATGACACTTGGAGCCAAGCTGACCAGGCTGAGAAATAATAAAGGATATACGCAACAAGAGGTTGCCGATAGGCTGCAGATATCCCAGCCTGCATATTCGAAATGAGAATCCGACGCTGTAAAGCCAGACCTGGAAAGCCTGCTCAAAATCAGCAATATCTATGAAATAGACCTAAAAGAATTAGTAGATGATGCCAGCCATATTATATCAAATAATACATTTGATTCTTATTCTTCAAATGCAATAGGTACTGTGTACAATGCGACTTTTAATGTAAACTCTCCTGACCTGATAAAAATGCTGATTGATAATCAAAAAGAGATGTCTAAACTGATTGAAATGCAGGGAAGGTTGATGGAGAAGATTTTCGACAATAAATAAAAGAAGCTGCCAATCATAATAAAGAGGCCTGCTTCCGCCTCTTCATTATCCTCAGTTGTTGTTAAAAGAAGGGTATTTACAGCGGTTTATTCCAATAGAAAATAACAGACAATGTTAGTTCAGTTTTGGTCTCCTGCTGCCGTTAGCGGTATTTTGCAGCTTTGTACGCTGATCTGTCTTTTGTGACGTCTTTTTGCCTTCCTGTACAGATTGTACTTCTATGGGACCTCTGTTTTCACTTCGGAAGACCGTCCTGATCGGCCCCATAATATTTGGAGGATCGGCAAGCGGTTTTTCAACCGCCTTATTTTTCCCTCCGAACAGTTTTCCCAAACTGAGTCCTTCTGCCTTTTTGAACGGCCTCTTAAAATTGGCAATAAAATTGGAGAACAGATCGCCGTTTCTGTCAACCTGTACGAACGGTGTATTGTCTTTTTCTTTGGACATATCCATTTCCTTATGGTCTTTATTAATCTCCTGTTCCATAGCCTTTTATTTCAAAATAAGGCATTTGGGGATATTTCCCTCACACTAGGCATTGGCTGGCATTATTTGGCATTCGTTAGTATACTTAGGCCTAATTCTATAAAAAAACACAGTTTTCACTCCCATTTTAGATGGATATAAAGGGAATAAATAGTCCCAAGAGATTTTTATATGCCGTGCCTGATGATTGTTTGCCTTTTGGCGGGTCTTAGCGCGTGGAGGGTAGCCAAGCTTCATACTTCCGGGCTGTCGGTCATCCATACTTCCATATGAGCGTATATTCTTGAAGACTGCTTTTCCAGCCTGCAGGCCTGATCGACCTCCTGCTGACATTCCTGCCCGATCTTCAAAAAGGAAGCATGCTGGAAAGCAGACCTCTTTACCATTCATCTCAGCTATTTTTATTAGAAGTCAAACTCGAAGCCTTATAAAAGCACTTAACAGACTTATTACTGGTCTTATAAAAGCAGGCTACAATACAGATATTAACTTATATATTTTTATACTTTTAAAAGTACATACATAAGTAGCCACGTAGCTACGACTATTTCCTCAGATAAAAGTAAATAGATACTCGTCGCAGCAGCCTTGGCTCCTTACCCTCTCGAATATAATTTTGTACATTCGTACCAAGGTTTCTCTTTTGTAATGTCTTTTTTATCTGCTTTTACCAATTATTAGGGAAATTCCATTATCCTTAGGAGGGGCTTATTTATATCTGACAGACTAGACTGATTACTAAGTGATTTTTTCAGCAGATATAGACTTTCCTTTAAATAGCCTGATGCACAATACTTTCTTTTTAAATTCCCAATAGCTTACCTTCCAAAGCCAAATACTGCCTTTAAATTCCAACCGTATATCTCATCATCTTGTAAAAGATAATATTGCCTAACAGTTTTTATGGGTATCCAGTTAGGTTTTGAAAAAAGCAAGCGGGAGTTGGGCAGTGGCCCTACTCGCTTGCCCCCGGCTGGTGCCAGGAGAATTTATGGTATACGCTGGGTATACTGGCCTTCATTGGAACGGCCTACGGGAACGAAACGGGTATACCGGGGGGTATACAGAGATCAAGGATTAATGGAAATATAAGGTTAACCACAAAACAGCGACGATGGTAGAGAAAGACACCAACAGCATACGCTATCCAAAGGAAACGGACGTTAAAATGGACAAGCTTGCAAAAAGCCTCCGAAGGAGCAAAAAAGAAGTGTTCTGCCAGATGGTGGATTATTTCTACCGGAGCACAAAGGACCCTTCAGATCCGGGAGACGAGATGCTCAAAAGGGAACTTTCATCGGGAATCAGCCGTATACTGTCTTTTATCCGCCAGCAGGAGAAGGATTTCTTCCTGCCGCTGTTTACAGATGTTGGTACTCTGAAAACAATATCGTCCGAACATAAGAAACTATTGGAAGGGGTAGCAAGGCATATTCTGGCCGAAAGTGAAAAAGCCGCTATTATTGACAAACGCAGTGAAAACCTAATGTCAGGAATCAAGCTTGTTCTTTCAAAACAGAAAGAGAAGGATGTTCTAAAACAGCAGTTCAGCGAAGTTTTGGAGTATTACATTGCACAACGGGAAGAAATGGGCTGGACGACCACAGCCGTAAAGAAAGAGGAGCTTATGACCCATGTGAGGCAATCACTTAAAAACCTGTAGCCCATGTATATCAATATCACGGATTCGGAAACGGGCGACAACAAAGGAAGCTGCGCCAGGTTGGTGGAGTATCTGGAAAAGGAGAACCAGCTGCTGTCTAAAGAAAACAGCGAACCGGAACGATGGTTTAACGGCGGGCGTCTGGATATTATCCCACAGGAGGTCAGGATAAAAATCGACAATAATATTGCCAAGCTGGGGAGGGACGATCCAAAGTTCTTTCTGGTCAATATCAGTCCAAGCGAAAAGGAAACTGTTTTTCTTAAAGAAAGGTTTGGGGAAAAGGGAGCGGAAGACCTATTGAAAGATTTTGTGATGAGGGTCATGGATGCCTATGCCCAAAACTTTAAACGTGCAGGCATTAATAATAACGAAGACCTCTTATGGTATGGCAAGCTGGAACATTACCGTTATTACAGCCATAAAGATCCGGAGGTTGGGCAGGGACTGGCGAAAACTGGCCAGCGAAAAGAAGGGGAACAGATGCACGTACAGGTCATTGTAAGCCGAAAAGACATCACCAATAAGATTAAGTTAAGCCCCATGAACAACTCCCGCGGAAAAAATGAGACCCATTCTGCCAAATTGGGACAGTTCGATCGAGTAACTTTTAAACAGTCCGGAGAATTGCTCTTTGAAAAAATGTTCAGCTTTGACAGGGAATTGAAAGATACCATGAACTATGCGCTGGCCATGAAGAATGGCAGCATAGAAGAAAAACAGAAGCTTTATCTGTTGGAGCAGGCAGAAAACAAAAGTACTGATATTGGCAAAGCTCCAGATTCTGTTAAAGAGGCTAATATTTTTGATTCGTTAGGGGTTGGTCCATCGGTAGATATTAGCAGCTCTTCTTTGAGCGGGCTTTTCGATATTATTTCTCTATCAGATCCATTTGCGACTGAGCAAGCAGATGAATTAATTCCCGTTCAAAGAAAGAAAAAGAAACGAAAATACCCAAAATAATGAACTACGATTTGTTTTAGAATATAAAATAAAATATAAAAGGTGTTACCCAGAGGTAACGCACTTTTATGTTTATGTCAATCCATCCCTCAGGGCAAAAAACTGCTTACCTAATTTTTGTTCCGAATAAGAAAACATACCTGCTATAAACTAAGTATATTACAGAACCCAAGAAAGGAAGTAGCACAATCAGAAGAATCCAAACCATTTATTTAATATTGGATTAAGATACTTTCCATTACAAACCGGGAAAAAGACCGCTAAGGTGCAGCAGACTGGCCCTAAGCTCCACCCCTCGCATACTTCCAAAAGCTTCCGGCATAAACACATGCCGATTCCCTTTACTCTTCCCCAAGACATCGGCATTTTCCCCCTCCTCTGTCCCTCATTTATTCCATTTCCTTTTGGAAGTATTGTCCGTCTGCCGCTTTGTACTGCTTTCTTTTTTCCGGTTTTTGTTTTGGAAAATATTTGGCGGGCCTTCTGTATGAATAGAGTACAGAGTACGGCTATACATCGCCAAAAGAGGCCAAATAACGACTTAAAAGGCCATTATAGGAGAAAAAGAGGATGTAGCGTCTAATTTGCATTTCAAACAGAATGCTATGGGACTCGTTTTTTTTGAAAAAGTATTGTTCTCCGCCCTTGGGAAAGAGCTGGGAGAACTCACAGAGATAATGAAGGAACTTATCGAGCCGTATGGCTTTTTGGCCTGTAGGACAACATGGCTCGATCATCAGGAAGTATGCCAGATACTTGGGGTCAGCAAGCGAAGCTTGCAGTCACATAAGGACAAGGGGCTTCTGCCCTGTACGAAGCTTAACAGGAAAAACTATTTTAAGCTTTCGGACGTGCAGCTACTGTTGGAACAAAACAGAAAAACAAAAAAAAACAAAGATTATGGAACAGCCGACTGAATCCTCAGGCGAAATTATTTCATTGCTGGAAACCATTGTACAGCTCAAAAAGCAATTGCTTGTCATCAAGGAAAGCTTTCGACCTGTCCTTGGTGGGGAAATATACCTTTCAGGGGAAGAGCTGTGTGGGCTTTTGCATATTGGCAGACGTACCCTTCAGCAATACCGTGACGACTGCATTTTGCCCTATGTTCAGATAGAGGGCAAGATACTATACAGGGAATCCGATATACTGAAGCTGCTAGAGGAGAATTATAGAAAGAGACGGAAATAGGCAAATCAATTACTAAAGCTAATACAGTTCATCTGTAACACCGAGGCTTTCTTTTGCTACTTTTTTTGATACCGTATCCCAGTACGAAAAAGCAGTTCCACAGGCATTCCCGTGCCTTCAACGGCCAAAGAACGCCACGGAGGGCCAAACCACCAGCTCCGGCATAACAGGCAGATATCTTCGCAGTTCACACAAAAAACACTGCTAGTTATGCTGTACAAAGAAACCGTAAGCCGAGAGATGTGGGAATTGCTGCAAAGGCTGATGAACGACGAGGAATTTAAGGACTTCAGTCTAGTGGGAGGCACTGCCCTTTCCCTGAGAATAGGTCACAGGCTGTCCGTTGACATCGACCTGTTCACAACCAGAGACTTTGATGTCAATGCCCTTTCAGAATATCTGAAACGATCCTACGGTGCCCAAATAGAAGAACAGTCCAACAACACCATAATTTCATTTATCGGTGATATCAAGGTGGATGCGATTGCGCATAAATATCCAATACTGAAGCCTGTTGAAACCATAGAAAATGTCCGCCTGGTTTCAAACGAAGATATTGGTGCTATGAAACTTCATGCAATTCTACAGAGTGGAGAGAGATTAAAAGATTTTGTAGACATGTACTTTCTGTTGGACCATCATCCACTAAAAACCTACCTTCAGGCCTATGAAAGAAAGTATAACATGAGCGTAGCAATGGCTGTATATTCACTTACGCATTATAACAATATCAGGAAAGAATACGGTGTTTCGTTGATTAAAGGAAAAGAGAAAAGCTGGCAAAAAATGACAGTACGCCTGAAAAAGTCAGTTTTGAACCCTCACCAGACCTTTGAACCGGGTGTTTCTTCAAAGAACAAAAGAAGAGGAATTTAACAAGTGTATTTCTTGTCTATTCCCACAAAATTCATTAAATTTAGATATGAAAAGAAATTGTGCAAACAAACGTATTCCAAACCTTCATCCAAAATTCTTTTGGGATACTAATGTTGAAATGCTGGATTGGGAAAAGGCCTACCATTCTGTTATTGCACGGATAATCGAGCGTGGCGGCCAGGAAGAGATTGATGAGATTGTCTTCTTTTATGGCTACGAAAAAGTCATTGATACACTCCGAAATAAGGTATACTTTCTTCCCAATTATGCCATAGACAGGGCAGTCAGATTTTTTCCCGAACTCAAGAAAGAGGAAATGTACTGCTACCTGAACAGAAAGGACAAACCCTACCACTGGATCTGATTTCAGTATGGTGCCTTCCGCATTTATTCGGTAATGGGAAAAGGAGCGGAGGATTTTCAGAATCCATTATAAAGACGGATCAAAAAAGGAAACGGAACCAATCGTCCCGTTTCCTTTTTTTTGTCAATCCACTATTCATATAAACAGCTGAAGTATACTGCATGTTTTTGGGAATTTTTTCATTTCGAGTTTGGCAGGGGCAAGGTTGGTGCAAAAATACTACCTGAAGAGTAGGGATTTTTGCGCCTTCTTCAAGATCCTTACCTTTACTCTGCACAAAAACCTGCAAATATCTTTGCAATAATATGCTCGCCTTGTCTAGATGCTTTAATAATATTCAAATCAACTCAGTTTTGGTTTTAGGGTGATTATATAACCAAAAAGAATTATTTTAGCATTTTTTTAAGATTATTAATCTCTAATCTAATTCAACGAAATATCAAATGTCAGAAGAACAAAAAAAGATGCTGGAACAACAGCTTTGGAATATAGCCAATACTTTGAGAGGAAAGATGAATGCTGATGAATTTCGGGATTATATCTTAGGTTTTATATTCTATAAATATTTGGCAGAAAAAATGGAAATCTATGCCAACTCCATTCTAAAACAAGATAAAATACAATTTAGGAATATACAAGAAAATACTGTAAAAGGTAAAGAATATATTGAAGCAATCAGGGAAGAAGCTCTCGAGACATTAGGTTATTTTTTAAAGCCCTCGGAACTTTTTAGTGAAATTGCCAAAAGAGGGAGCAGTGATTCAAATACTTTTATTCTGGAAGATTTACAAAAGATTTTGATAAATATTCAGTTGAGTACAATGGGAACACAAAGCGAGGAAGACTTTGATAATCTATTCGAAGATATGGACCTCAATAGTACTAAACTTGGTAAAACACCTGAAGCAAGAAATACAATCATAGTAAAGGTACTTGTGCATTTAGATGAAATTGATTTTAAGTTAGAACATACCGAACTAGATGTACTAGGTGATGCTTATGAATATTTGATTGGTCAATTTGCCAGTGGTGCAGGTAAGAAAGCTGGAGAATTTTATACTCCTCAAGAAGTTTCCAAAATTTTAGCAAAATTAGTAACAACGGGGAAAAACAAGCTTAAATCAGTATATGATCCTACATGTGGCTCGGGTTCATTATTATTAAGGGTTGCCAGAGAAGTCAAAGATATAAACAACTTCTATGGTCAGGAAATGAATCGTACTACATATAATCTCGCTCGTATGAACATGATATTACATGGAGTACATTATCGAAAATTCGATATTAAGCAAGAGGATACATTGGAACATCCGCAACATCTTGGCCTACAAGCAGAAGCCATTGTGGCCAATCCTCCTTTTTCAGCAAACTGGAGTGCAAATCCTTTGTTTATGAGTGATGATCGCTTCAGTCAGTATGGAAAGTTAGCCCCTTCTAGTAAAGCTGATTTTGCCTTTGTACAGCACATGATTTTTCATTTAGCAGAAAATGGAACTATGGCAATAGTATTACCGCACGGTGTCTTGTTTCGGGGATCAGCAGAATTACATATACGTAAATACCTGATAGAGCAAAAAAATTACTTAGATGCGGTGATTGGATTACCTGCTAATATTTTCTATGGTACAAGTATTCCAACTTGTATTCTGGTGCTCAAAAAATGCAGAGAAACACCAGACAACGTTCTATTTATTGATGCAAGTAAAGAGTTTGAAAAGGTGAAAAACCAGAATATACTGAGAGAAGAGCATATAAATAGAATTGTTGATACTTATCGTAATAGAGTTTCAGTAGAAAAATATAGTCATCTTGCATCCTTAAAGGAAATAGAAGATAACGAATATAATCTAAATATTCCTCGATATGTGGATAGTTTTGAGGAAGAGGAAGAAGTTGATATCCAAGCCGTAATGCAAAGCATAAAAGAATTGGAAGCAAAACGTACAAATCTTGACAGGGAAATTAATGTTTTTCTAGCTGAATTAGGGCTAGTTTTTTAATTTTTGGAATCCCTAATGTTTTTAGTTAAGAAATAAAGTAGTCAAGATGGCAAATAAAAAATTAAAAGTTAGCAATGTTCCTAATTTGAGATTCCCAGGGTTTAATGAAGAATGGGAAACAAAGAAATTGGTTGATATTACTATTAAGGTTAATAGTGGTAAAACACCCCTTGGTGGCGAAAAAGCATATAAAGCAAGTGGTGTGCACTTTATTCGTAGTCAGAATGTGAACAATGGCAGATTGCAACTAGAAAATTCAGTGTTTATTTCCGAATCTACCAATGCTGAAATGAAAAACAGCGTCGTGCAAGCCAATGATATTTTATTGAACATTACAGGAGCATCATTAGGGAGAAGCTGTGTTGTTCCTCGGAACTTTAAAATTGGTAATGTTAATCAACATGTTTGTATTATACGATTCAAAGATAATTATGACCCGCGGTTTGTTGAACCTATTATGGCATCAGAAAAGGGACAGCTGACGTTTAAGAGTTTACAAACTGGGAGCGGAAGAGAAGGATTGAATTTCGAAAGTATAAAAGGTATCAGCTTGGACCTTCCAGAAATTAAGGAGCAAAAAAAAATAGCATCGTTTTTATCATTATTGGATGAACGTATAGCAACCCAAAGCAAAATAATTGAGGAGCTAAAAACTCAAATGCAAGGTTTCCATAAAAAATTATTTTCCCAACAGTTTAGATTTAAGGATTCTAATGGGAATTATTTTCCAGATTGGGAGAATAAAAGTTTATTAGAAGTCTGTCAAAAGAAATCCTCGAATCTTTCGGCAAACAAAATTGAAGATAATTTTGGAAAATATATTATTTATGGTGCTGCAGGAGTTTTGAAAAAAATTGACTTCTATGAAGAAGAAAATGATTATATAGGTATTGTAAAAGACGGTGCAGGTGTTGGACGGCTTTTTTACTGTAAAGAAAAATCTTCCGTTTTAGGAACTATGGATATTATCAAACCTCTAGCCAATACTGATGTTTATTTTTTGTTTTACCTATTAAGCAATATTGATTTTACTAAATATGTAACAGGAAGCACAATTCCGCATATATATTTTAGAGATTATAAAAATGAAAATATTGAAATTCCTTCCATAGAAGAGCAAACCAAAATCGCTGACTTCCTTTCATCTGTTGATACCAAAATAGATAATGAAATTCATATTTTACATAAATTAGAAGAGCAAAAAAAGTATTTGCTTCAAAACTTATTTATTTAATTTTTGCGTCTATTGACAAGAATTAAATAATTTAAATGAAATTTTATATTTCTTGCGGATAGATTTTAAACAAACATATTTTGCAAGAAATATTTTTTCTGATTTTCATACTGTTGTAACAAAGTCATTTCGACTTTAATTTTTTCATCTATTGAAGTAAGAAAATTGGCAATTTTGGTTTGTTCTCCGAGTGCTGGAAATGGAATTTTTAATTCAGAAAATACAGAAATCCAATGCCTTCCATGTCCACCAATTTTATAATTAATCATTTGCATTGCTTCATAGATAAATTTTATATTATTACCGTCTTTTCCATTTAAAATTTTCATTGCAGATGATTTTGCTTTAAACTGAAATTCAACATATTGACTTGCAGTTGTAAAATCATCAAAAATAATAACAGGTAATCTTTTCTTTTCAAAAACACCCTCAATTTCATTTGTATAACCCAAAATGAAAGTTTTTCCTGCAGTAACAACTGGTATTTCAAAATTATCATCATATTCCGTATTTGACACCAAATAATTGGTTGGTTGTTCATAATCTAAAACTTTTCCCAATTCTCTTGTTTCCCAATCAGAAAAATAATTCCCATTAGAATCCTTAAATCTAAACTGTTGTGCAAAAACACTTTCACTAGCCGTATTCTTTAATAACTTCAAACCCTCAATTATTTTGCTTTGGGTTGTTATCCTAATGTTCAACAATGAAAGGAATTTAGCTATTTTTTGTTGCTCTGAAAATGATGGAAGAACTATTTCTAACGTTCTCAGGTCAGAATTATATACATTACTAATACTCACACCTTTTGCTAAAGTTGAGATTTTTTTCTTCAATTTTTGATTAATATAATACGACGCATACGTGTGAGAATATACATTTATATTCATTGGTCGTAATATGTTTATTGTTCTTCCAATTGCCACACCCTCTATAGTAAGAGCTGAAGCCGAACCTATATCTAAAGGGTCTTCTCCTGCCGATGGAAGTAGAATCTCATTACCTTTACTAAAAACAAGTTCTGATTTATCAAGGTTGGTTTTATTAATAACCTCGTTAATAACTTCATTATACAAATGATACAACTCACCATACCTAACACACGGAGTTTCAAATTCCGGTGATGCTTCACTTTGCTTTATGTTTTTTCCTGTTGAAAAAAGAAAAATATCTTCAAAGGAATATGATCTGTATTCTCCCTCAAACCCTGGGAATCTCAAATTAGGAACATTGGGTATTTAATGTTTCAAATCCTTTTTAATACCTTTTGAGATTAATAAACAATTTTAAAATTAAATTTCATGAGTGAACAAAAAAGAGTTTCAGAGGTAATAAGTCTATGGATAATAGATAAAAAGCAGTATGTGAAAAGATCAAGTTTATCAGCCTATGTACTCTTGATAGAGAACCACCTGGAACCATCATTTGGCAATAAATATCGAATTGAAGAATCTGATGTCCAAACGTTTGTATTTAAAAAATTAGAACTGGGGCTTAGCCAGAAAACAATTAAAGACATTTTGATTGTTCTAAAAATGATACTCAAATTTGGGGATAAAAACAAATGGCTGGAATACAAGCCGTTTGAAATACAGTTTCCAACAGAAAGAGAGCGCCATAATATTGAAGTACTGTGTCGAACAGATCAAAAAAAGATAATGAACTATATCCAAGAGCATTTTACTTTTAGAAATTTAGGGGTTTATATTTGTCTAAGTGCAGGAATAAGAATTGGCGAGATCTGCGCACTTACATGGGATGATATTGATATAGACAATGGTATTATTAGTATAAGAAAAACCATTCAAAGAATTTATATTATTGAAGATGGACATCGAAAAACTGAATTAACTCTCGATAGCCCCAAAACTAAAAATTCGATTCGGGACATTCCAATGAATAAAGATCTACTTAGAATGTTAAAACCTTTCAAAAAAGTTGTCAACAGTTCTTTTTTTGTTTTAACCAACGACCTAAAGCCAACGGAACCAAGAACCTACCGCAGCTACTATAAGAAACTTATGAAAGAGCTGGACATGCCCGAACTTAAATTCCATGGGCTTCGTCACAGCTTTGCAACGCGCTGTATTGAAAGCAATTGCGATTACAAAACAGTAAGTGTATTGCTTGGCCATTCCAATATCACTACAACTCTAAACTTGTACGTACATCCTAATTTAGAGCAGAAAAAAAAGGCCATTGATCAAATGTTTAAGGGATTAAGATAAATACATTATGAATTAGAGGCAGTTTCAAATCGGATTCTTTATTTTATTAAATTTGTTTCTAGATTAAAAATCAATAACCTCTAATTCATAATCATTTTGAGTAAACAATCAGAGCAAATTTTAGAAGAGCAACTTGTTATCAAGTTGCAAAAATTAGGTTACCAATATGTAACGATTAATGATGAAAAGTCGTTATTAACCAATCTTAAAATTCAATTAGAAAAACATAATCATATTCAGTTAAGCAATATTGAATTTGAAAAAATTCTGAATATCCTGAACAAGGGCTCCGTATTTGATAAAGCGAAGATACTTCGTGAAAAACAGCATATATTAAGGGATAATGGCGATAATCTTTATTTTGAGTTTCTAAACGTGGAACATTGGTGCCAAAATGAGTATCAAGTTGCCCAACAAATAAAACAGGAAGGAAAATATGAAAATCGCTATGATGTTACCCTGCTTATCAATGGACTGCCATTGGTCCAGATCGAACTTAAACGTAGAGGACTAGAGCTAAGGGAAGCATTCAATCAAATCAACCGTTATCAAAAACACAGCTTCGGTGCTGGAAAAGGTTTATTCCATTTTATACAGCTATTTGTAATAAGTAATGGCATCAATACCAAATATTTCAGCAACTTTGGCACCCATCCACAAGAGTTTTTACAAACGTTTCATTGGACAGATGAGAATAATAAGCCTCTTAACAATATTCTTAACGAATTTACCGATACTTTTTTAGAGCCATGCCATGTGAGCAAAATGATCTGTAAGTATATTGTACTGAATGAAACAGACAAAAGGTTAATGGTACTGCGCCCATATCAGTATTTTGCTGTAGAAAAAATCATAAAAAAAGTCACTGAAAATGAAATACTAAATGGTTACAACATTGAGAAAAATGGTTATGTATGGCATACGACCGGTAGTGGAAAAACGTTGACAAGTTTCAAGGCAAGCCAGATCTTATCTAAAATTCCAGCAATAAAAAAAGTAGTTTTTGTAGTAGACAGAAAAGATTTGGATTATCAAACAAATCAGGAATATGATAAATTTAGCAAAGGCTGCGTAAGCTCGGCGGAAAATACAGATGATCTTATTCGAAAATTCAACGACCCGAATGTAAAGATCATTGTTACTACGATCCAAAAGCTCAATAATACTATTTCTGGTAGAAATATTACCAAAATGAAAAATATTGAGCATCAGAGAATGGTCTTCATTTTTGACGAATGCCATCGTTCACAATTTGGAGACACCCACAAAAATATTGTAGGTTTCTTCTCCAACATACAATTATTTGGTTTTACGGGAACTCCTATCTTAGTCGAAAATGCAAATGGTGAGAAAACAACAGCAAGCTTGTTTGGCAAATGCCTACATAAATATGTGATTACCGATGCAATAAGAGATGAAAATGTACTCAGGTTCTCGGTGGAATATATCCGGACCTTTAAACAAAAGGAACATATTATTGATTTAAAAGTAGAACAGATTAACGAGACAGAAGTTTTCGAAGCCCCTGAGCGAAAGAATGCTATTGTGGACTATATCGCACAGCATCACAATCAGAAAACACAAAACAAAAAATTCTGTGCTATGATGTGCGTACAAGATATTGATGCAGCTATTCAATATTATGAGATTTTTAAGGCTAAAAAAATGAATGGAGAGCACAATTTGAATATTGTTACCATTTTTAGCTTTGCTCAAAACGAAGAAGAAATGGATGATATAACCGCGTCTTTTTTAGATACAGTAACTGAGTTTCAAACACAGCAGGGATACAGACCACAACGCCGCGAATTATTGGAAAACTATGTAAGTGATTATAATAAAACTTTTGGCACAGCAGAAAATATAAAAAACACTCAGGGATTCTATAGTTACTATAATGCAATTGCTAAAAAAGCAAAGTATAATGAAATAGATATACTTTTAGTGGCCAATATGTTCCTGACAGGATTTGATAGCAAGTATGTTAACACCTTGTATGTTGATAAAAACTTGCAATATCATGGCTTAATACAGGCTTTTAGCCGTACCAACCGTACATTCGATAAAAATAAAACCCAGGGCAATATTGTTTGTTTCCGTAATCTTAAAGACAAAACAGATGAAGCAATCACTCTATTTAGCAATAAGGAAGCAATTGATGAAATTATAGTAGAACCTTATGAGCAATATGTAAAAAAATTCAATGATGCTACTCAGAAATTGATTGAAATTGTACCTCAAGTTGATTCAGTTGATGATTTATACACAGAAGAGGATAAACTGCAATTTATTCTGGCATTTAGGACATTGTTAAGGTTGCATAAAAAAATGAGCCATTATACTGAGTTTGATTGGCATGATTTAACTATCGAAGAACAACTCTTTACCGACTATACGAGCAAATACTTGGATATAAGAGATCATATATGGCAGAAACAACCTGGTGAGGGAAAAATTTCGATTCTTAACGATATCGACTTTGAATTGGAATTAATAAGGCGTGATACTATTAATGTAACCTATATCATTCAGTTGTTGATACGGTTTAAATCTAAGGGTAACAAAAAAGATAAAGAAGATCTTGAAAAAGAAATAATAAACCTTTTAAATAGTGAAGTTTCTTTAAGGAGTAAAAAAGATCTGATCGAGAAATTTATCGAACAAAATTTACCTGCCATTGATGACACAGATGCAATTCCTGATGAATTTGAAAAATTTTGGTCCAAAGAACAAGAAAGTGCATTGAAAGAATTGGTAAAGGAAGAGAATCTATCTGAAGAAAAAACGGGAAAACTGGTAGAGAATTATCTGTTTGCAGAAAGGGAGCCTCTACGAGATGAAATATTGGATTTAATTATAGGAGAAAAGCCATCTATATTACAGCGGAAAAGAACGGGAGACAGGATAATGAGCAAAATTTTGAATTTTGTAGATACCTTTGTAAATGGGGTTACTGGAACAGGTAACGATTAGATACATCAAAAATCAGGAACAAGAAATTAAGTTCCTGATTAAAAAGGTATAGATAAACGAGAATAACGTTATTTTAGTGATTTATAAGCCACCGTTCAATGATGCCTCTAATCCCTTAAAATTTTGTGAAACCTTGGCCATGTCCCTGCCAACCTTCTCATTGAGGATCTTGGCATATATCTGTGTTGTAGCAATATTCTTGTGTCCCATCATTTTGCTGATGCTTTCCAAGGGTACACCTTCAGTCAGAAACAGGGTGGCAAAGGTGTGCCTTGCCAAGTGGAAAGTAACCCGTTTGTGCTTTAGGCATTCGATGTTCTTGCACATTTCCTGAAGAACGTCGTTGCAATGGCTGTTGGTGAGCATTGGAAACAATTTTCCGTTTCGTGCTATACCTTCATATTTGGCAATGATCAGCTTCGGAATATCCAAAAGCATGACATTTGAGGGAACGACCGTTTTCTTTCTCCTTGTAATGATCCACGTATTGCCATCAAAAAAATCCTGTATGTTGCTTTTGTCGAGTAGCCTGATGTCACTGTATGAAAGGCCAGTAAAACAGCTGAACACAAACATATCCTTCATGAACTCCTGGTTCTTTTTCAGGGGCTGGTATTCAATAAGCTGTTCCAGTTCTTTTCTCAACAGGTAACCTCTGTCCCTGTCCTTCTTGGTATTGCGGTATTCATCGAAAGGATTGGAGGCCAGATGTTTTCTTCTGATGGCAAGCTTTGCCACCGTTGTCAGGGCAATCATGTACATCCAGATGGTGTTATGGGAAAGTCCAAGGTCATTACGCAGATAGAAATCAAATTCCTGAACAAAACCGCAGTCAACTTCGTTAAAAGAAATATCATCTTTTGAATATCTGTGTTTTGAGAATGCTTTAAGGTGGTTGAAAAGACAGACATATTTCCTGTAAGTATTATAGCTTTTAAGTCCGCTTTCTTTTTTCTTCTCAAAATCGGAATTGAACTTTTCCAAAAAGGAAAACAAGGTCATTGCCTCGTCATCCGTGCCCAATAAAGCGTTCTTTAGCTTCTCTGCGGTAACGTACCCTTGTTTTTCCAATATCTGTCCATAGCATTGGTCTATGCGAAGCCTTATCTTGTCCAGCTTCTGATTGGCCTCTGTTGCTTCACGGCTTTTTCCGCTTACCCTACCAAATTTTAGATCCCATTGCTCTGCTGTAATTTCCAGTTTGGTGCTGAATTGTGACACTTGCCCATTGATGGTAATCCTTCCCATGATCGACACCGTTCCGTTTTTTTTGACCGCATTCTTTTTCAGGTAGAACAGCAGTTTGAAGGTTGATCTTTTTGTCTTTTCCATAACTCTAAAGGTTTTGATTAAAATTAATTTCCTTTGAGTTACAAGGAACTATGAAAAACAATGCAATTAATTGAATTATAGGTATTTGTTGTCATTCAGCCAAACGGGAACAGGTAACGATTTGGTAATCTGAAATCAGGGTTTTGCCTGCTTTGAACCGCTTTTCTTTGCACTTCTTAATACCATCATTTTATCCAAAAAGTCCCTTTTTATGCCTATCTTCGCCCTCTTGCGCTTTTTTACTATTTTAGCGTAAGTTTATTTTAAAAGATATTCCTGCATAAATCTGATCACTGCAAGCCGCTGGAAATCCACATTTTCTTTTTTCCTGAATCCGTGGCCTTCATTTTTAGCTTCCAGATACCAAACCGTTTTTCCCTGAGCTTTCAATTTATCTCTCATCTGAACAGCTTCAGTTACCGGAACTCTCGGATCATTGGTTCCCTGAATGATAAACATTGGTTTTTTGATTTTGTCAATATTATTCAGAGGGGCTATTTTAGTGAAAAATGCAGCCATTTTAGGGATTCTTTCATCGCCATACTCTACTCTTCTCAGATCTCTTCGGTATTCTTCGGTATTTTTAAGGAACGTATTAAAATCGGAGATTCCGACAATATCTACGGAACATCTGATTTTATCCGCGTATTCGTAGGCAGTAGCGAGGGTCATAAAACCACCGTAACTTCCGCCCATGATCATGATTCTGTCTTTGTCCAGCTCGGGCTGTTTGGCGATCCAGTCCAGAAGGCTTCCGATATCCTTTACGGAATTCATTCTCAGATCCCAGTTATCTGCCGCAATAAATGTTTTTCCGAAACCTGAAGATCCTCTTACATTAGGATAAATCAGAGCCACACCCATTTCATTCGTAAAATAGTTGGAAGAACCCAGTGAAGAAGCCATAGATTGCCCCTCCGGACCTCCGTGGATGTTAATAATCACAGGTCTTTTTCCTGTAAATTTCGATGCAGCAGGATAATAAAACCCTGATATTTTCATCTGATCAAAGCTTTTCCATTCGATAAGCTTTGGAACAGACATATCAGAAGGCTGCATTTCTCCCTGCTCACTTTCCGTCCATCGTTCTATATTTTGGCTTGCCACATCCATTTTATAAATATCGGACCCGGAATCTGCTCCGGATCTTGAGAAATAAAGTGATTTCCCGTCATTTGAGAACTTCACACCTCCCATCAAACCTAAAGGAATTTGGCTTACAGGTGCAAATTTTTTGGTGGCTGCGTCTAAAATATACAGCTTATTGATTCCGCTCTCATTGGTTACAAAAGCCAGTTTGGATTGGTCTTTGGAAAGATCATAATTTTCTACATTCCAGGGAATAGAAGACGTAATATATTCCGTTTTCTTTGTTTTTAAATTTAATATGGCCAATCTGCTGAATTCATTATTACGGTCTGTGACGTAAAAAATTTCATCGGGATTTTTACTGAATGTACCTGCGACCTGCACCACTCCTTTTTCTTCTCTGTCAGTAATAGGTTCCAGTTTTTTGGTTTCCAGATCAAAAAGGTACAGATAAGAATCATTGGCAGAAACATATTCGGAAATCAGAAGTTTTTTTCCGTCCTCAGACAGATCAGAAATTCCCCAGCCGCCGCCTTTCAATTCAAGAACGAGTTGTGTATCTTCCGGCTTCAAAGGGTTCATATAATAAATATCTCTGTCCCCTCCGTTTCTTTTCGTAGATGAAAAATAAAATCCGGAACCGTCTTTCTTCCAGGTCACGCCTCCGTTCTGAGACCTTCCTCCATCGGTAAGAAGCTTAGATTCCAGTGTTTTCAGATCAAGCTTAAAAAGCTGCCCGAATTCATTTCCGCCCGTATCTTTGTTATAAATTACATATTCTCCTTTTACAGGTTCGTAAGAGGCTGTACTCACAGGTTCATCAAAGAAAGTCAGCTGCTTTCTGGCTCCCATAGGTACAGAGATCTTATGAAGCTGGTTCGTAGAGGCAAAACGCGTCACCGCTATAATTTCTTTTCCGTTAGGATGCACTCCGGCAATACCCGCATTTCTGCTTTCGGAATATTTTTTAATGGCCTGGCTCAGGCTCTTTGGAATCGGCAGAATATTTTCGGCGATAAGGTTTTCATTGGGACTTACAAAATCGTTCTTCCCCTGTGCAGACCACATTCCGGCCATAAAAAGTGCCAGAATTATAGGCGTATTCTTCATTTCTAAATTTTTGACTGAATTTACAAAAAAACCACAGACAAAAGCCTGTGGTTTCTATATAAAAGATTTTTGATCTTCTTAATTATTGATATACTTCTCGAAAATTGCTGAAAAGTCCTTTTGATTATATTGATCAAAACTTCTTTTAGTCCAGCTGAAAATATATTCATTCACGTTCTGCAGCTCCTGGCTTTTAGATACATTTTCCTGCTTTCCTGCAGCCACAGTCGTAATTGCTTTCTGAAGGCTGTCCGCAGAGAAACCTAAAAGCGACTGGTTGTGGTGCACTTCCTGCTGGATGGCTAAAAGCGCTTTGTAAAGATCTTTTAACTGATCTATCTGGCCTTTACTCACACTGATCATTAGGGGAATATTCCCGATATGAAATGAAATTTCCACATCAAGGTCTATCGTTCCTGCTGTCTGCAGTGCGATGTTGGAGAAAGGAAACTGGTAATATTCGTATCTTCTTAAAATCCTTTTTTTATCCAGAGCACTTGCTCCGTCGATATGAATTAATGCTCTGTTGGTAAAGCAGTATTCATCTCTTTTGGATTTGATTAAGAAGAAAATTTTCTCATTATCCTCTGATAAAATATAATCATCCGAATCTACTTTATCGTAATCCTGAGAAGGAATAATCTTTCCGATATCCCCAAGTCCCAGTGCTTCTGCAGCTAATTTTTTAAACATCTTTTATTGAATGGTATTAGTTATATTGATTGTTTAGATGTGAATTACTTCTCCATAAGCTGCTGCTGCCGCTTCCATGATAGCTTCAGAAACAGTTGGGTGCGGGTGGATAGACTTGATGATCTCATGACCTGTAGTTTCCAGTTTTCTGGCTACTACGGCTTCTGCAACCATATCTGTAACTCCGTCTCCAATCATATGACATCCTAGCCACTCACCGTATTTAGCATCGAAGATTACTTTAACGAAACCGTCTGTATTTCCGTTAGCTGTAGCTTTACCGCTTGCTGAAAGAGGGAATTTACCCACTTTGATTTCGTAGCCTTTTTCTTTAGCCTGCTTTTCAGTAAGACCTACAGAAGCTACTTCAGGGTGGCAGTAAGTACATCCCGGGATATTGCCATAGTCGATTTTCTCAACATGCAGTCCTTTGATTTTTTCTACACAGGTAATTCCTTCAGCAGAAGCAACGTGTGCCAACGCCTGAGTTGGAATAATATCACCAATTGCATAGTAACCAGGAACAGAAGTTTCGTACCATTCGTTAACCAATACTCTTCCTTTATCCGTTTGGATTCCTACTTCTTCCAATCCTATGTTTTCGATATTGGCAGCAATACCAACGGCAGAAAGTAAAATATCAGCTTCAAGAGTAATGGTTCCGTTTGCTGTTTTTACGGTAGCTTTTACACCTTCTCCGCTTGTATCAACACTTTCTACAGATGCATTGGTCATGATCTCGATACCTGTCTTTTTCAGAGATTTCTCTAAGTGTTTAGAAATTTCCTCATCTTCTACAGGAACAATGTTTGGCATAAATTCTACAACCGTTACTTTGGTTCCCATTGTATTATAGAAATCGGCAAATTCTACCCCGATAGCTCCTGAACCTACTACAATCATAGATTTCGGCTGCTCAGGAAGAGATAGTGCCTGTCTGTATCCAATTACTTTTTTACCGTCCTGAGGAAGGTTCGGAAGCTCTCTTGAACGTGCTCCGGTAGCAATAATGATGTGCTGACCTGCATATTCGGTTACTTTACCGTCTTTATCTGTAACCGATACTTTTTTACCTTTCTGAATAGTAGCCGTACCAAGAATTACGTCAATTTTGTTCTTCTTCATAAGGAATTCAATTCCTTTGCTCATTTTGCTGGCAACGCCACGGCTTCTCTGAATCACATTAGGAAACTCAAAGCTCGCTTCTACTTTATTCAGACCATAATCTTCAGCATGGTTGATATAATGAAAAACCTGAGCAGACTTTAATAAAGCCTTCGTAGGAATACATCCCCAGTTCAGGCAGATACCTCCTAAGTTTTCTTTTTCGATAATTGCAGTTTTGAAACCCAATTGTGCTGCTCTGATCGCAGTAACATAACCGCCAGGACCGCTTCCGATGACAATGATATCGTAATTCATTATTTTAAAAATTTTTATGCGAATTTAAGGAAAAATATTGGATGTTTAATGCTCTGCCGGGTCATATTTCACTGAACACAAACCCTGTTTGATTTATCGGAAAGGAATAAGATCTTCTGCCTAACTTATATTTTGAGTCAAATATTAGCGATTAATTAAAAAATAGCACGACCCTAGTAGTGAACTACACCTAACATCATAATATAGTTAATGATATAGAAACGGATGCCTGACGTTAAAACCTCGGCAACGCAGCTTACGCAGCAGGATATTTTACAGAATAAAAAAGCCGTTTTACATTCAAATAAAACGGCTTTGATACTTTTAGGTATTATTTTTATAGAGCTCTGAACTACATTTTTTTCAGTAATCTTTTCTGGCTTTGGTATTTTTCATTTAAAGCCTTCATCTGATCTCTCTTCATCTTTTTGGTGGCTAAAGGATGTCCCATAATCAGTTTCTTTTCCTGGTTATATCTTTTATCCAGCTCACGCGATTTTATATTAATCAGTTCCGCTTTGGACGGATGTGGAGGAACAGGTGGACTTTTCTGTGCATTCACACTCATTGACAGGCCTAATAACAAGATTGATGATATTAAAAACTTTCTCATGACATTTATTTTTTTGAATGATTTTAAATGATTGATTTTATCCGTTAAATCCATTCAGGTTTCAATAAATATTACACATATCATACCAAATACGCCCATTGCATTTATCCAATTACTCCAAAACAGTCCAGAACACCGGTTTTTATCAACAATAATCTATTTATTTTAAAGATGAATTGAAGTAGAATTTTATAGCGGAACAAAGAATTATTCAATCTCAATATTCTTTTTCAAAGGCAGATTTTTAGAAGAATTTCCCACCATAATTCTGTAGGTTCCTTTTTCTACGGTCCATTTCATATGTTCATCTAAAAACTGAAGCTCTTTTACCGGAACTTCAATGGTTACCTGTTTTGATTCTCCTTTGTTTAAATGAATCTTTTTGAGTCCTTTTAATTCCAGAATCGGTCTGGACACGGATGAAAGCAAGTCTTTTACATACAACTGAACCACTTCACTCCCCGATTTTTCACCTGTATTTTTCACCTGTACGGTGGCCACAATCGTATCATTACCGGTATATCTGCTTTTATTCAACTGTAAATCTGAAATCTCAAAATTTGTATAGCTGAGTCCGAAACCAAAAGGATACAAAGGTTCTCCGCTAAGGTCATGATAGTCATTTCCCCTTCCCGTCGGGTGATGATTATACGTCAGTGGAAGCTGGCCTTCTTCAGCAGGAAATGTAATGGGCAGTTTTCCGGACGGATTTTCTGCACCAAACAGAACTTTGGCAATTGCGTTTCCACCTTCTTCACCGGGATACCAGACCTCTAGAATAGCACCTACCTCATCCTTCCATCCGCTTGTTTTTATAGCAGAACCTCCCACCAGAAGAACGGTAACAGGTTTATTTAGTTTCGCCGCTTCATGGATAAATTTTTCCTGATTTCCCGGAAGGCTGAGAGAAGAACGGTCCTGAAATTCTCCCTCATGAATTCCCGCTGCTATAACAATCTGATCTGCATTCTGTATTACTTTTAAAGCCTCATCAAAATCCTTTTGGTACGTTTCAATTCCATAGTTCCAGACCAGTTCAATATTACCTTCTCCTCTGCTTTCACGAAACTCAATAACGAGATCATCCTGTTGATTTTTCACAAAATCTATGGCCGTTGTTTTCGTCGTATAGCCTATCTTTTCCCATTGATCTACAATTATTTTTCCATTGAGGTATAGTCTGAAACCATCATTTCCGCGCAGTCCAAGCTCATATTTCCCACTTTCAGGGGCTTTCAGTTTTCCGGTCCAGCGTACACTGTAATTGTCCGGATCCAGTTTTGCAGGGTCCGGCGAATATAAAGTCCATTTAAAATTAATCTGATCATCCTGTCTTTCAAGCACAGGAGTATTTTGTAAACCGCTGTTGGAGAAATAATTTCCTTTCAGTCCTTTTTTATTCTCAAAAGATAAAAAATCGGCAGGAACGGTTTTGAATTCCTTTACATTCCATGTAATCCCTTTTGCATAAAGAATTTCGATATTTTTATTCTTAGTGAAATTTTTAATTCCCTGCAGAATACTCACTTTATTATTTCCCGGCCCGGAATATCCACCCAGTCTTGCATCAGCAGCATCCGTCCCAATCACGGCAATCTTCTTTGCATTCATGGAAATAGGCAGCGTACTGTGATCATTCTGTAACAGGACAAAAGATTCAACTGCGGCTTTTTCTGCAAGGGGTTTAGCATTCAGCTTCTTCAGTTCCTGAATATCGTTTTCGGAAACATAAGGATTTTCAAACAGTCCTAATTCAAATTTGGCTCTGAGTACTCTGCCTACCGCATCATCTATTCTTTCTTTGGGAATTCTTCCGTCCAGAAATGGAGGAATAAAGAGTTTATAATGCTGATATTCTGTCTGAAATATAACATCAAGCCCTGCATTAATGGCTTGAGCAGAGGCATCATCATAATCCTTCGCTGTGAAATGCAATACATTAGCCCCACCTACCGCACTCGCATCGCTGATGACAAAACCTTCGAAGTTCCAGTCTTTTTTCAGCTTTTCTGTAAGCAGCCAATGATTGGCCGTTGAAGGCCTTCCGTCTATAAGGTTATAAGCTGTCATCACGGATCTGCTTTTCCCTGTCGTAAAGGCTTTATAAAAAGGAACGAGATGGGTTTCCTCCAGATATCTTCTGCTCCAGTGGATCGGATAAGAATCTCTTCCGCCCTCTCCTACATTGGCCAGAAAATGTTTCGGGGTAGTAATAATTCCTTTATTTTCGAAAGAACTTACAAAATTAACCGCCATTAAAGAAGTCAGAAAAGGATCTTCACCATAGGTTTCTTCTGTGCGTCCCCATCTCACATCGCTGGCCAGATTCACAACCGGAGTAAGAATCTGACGGATTCCCCGTAATCTGGATTCTTTCGCTATCGTTTCAGACACTTCTTTCATCAGATCAGGATTGAATGAAGCCGCCAGACCAATCGCCTGCGGAAAAGCGGTTGACCCTTCACGCATAAGCCCGTGCAAAGCTTCATCAAAAGGAATAACAGGAATTCCCAGTCTGGATTCTTCCACAAAGTATTTTTGAATGGCATTGATCTTTTTTGCCAGTTTTTCTGCATTTTCACCCGCATTATACTTCAGGAGCTGCCCGGCTGCACCACCACCCTGATTTTCTGCACTTACCTGCAGTCCGAAAATCCCATGTCTGTATTGATTTACCGGGACGTTATCGAGATCTCCGGGAATCATAAAACACTGCCAGAATTTCTCTTCGGGAGTCATTCTTTTCAAAAGGTCCTGAACTCTGGCCTCAACAGGCTGCTTTGGATCTTTGTACAGTGGTTTATCTTTCTGGGCATGTATAAAAAACGGACTTAATGAAAATGTAATCACCGTAATTTTAATAACACTCAGTTTCATTAGTTGGTCATTTGAATTACGGTAGCATATTGTAGTTTTGTTCTTTCTTCAGGAAGCTGTATTTCAATGCTGTTTCCTTTCTGTTTCCATGATACTTTTGAATTAAGACCCAGAACTTTCAGTGATTTTAGTTTAAAATTTTCAGGAATTGAAAAAGTAAGCATTTGTGGCGCTTTATAAACAGACTGATCATCTATATGAAAAACATTAAGCGTTTTACCGTTTTTAGCCTGAGTATAATAAAAACTCCCTTCGTGGTAAGGCGCTGCGCTTCTCGTTGCAAATACAGCCGACTGGTTTTTCTCCATCCAGCCGGAAATTTCCTTTAATCTTTCATATACAATAGCGTCATAATCTCCGTTGGGTCCGGGAGCAATATTCATCAGATAATTTCCACCTCTTGAAATAATTTTAATAAGGGTTTCAATGATTTTTTGTGAAGATTTGTACTTGTCATTAGGGACATAAGAGAAAGAATTCCCCATCGTAATACAGCTCTCCCACGGAATGGAAAGTGCATGTTCGGGGACCGTCTGCTCCGGGGTTACGTAGTTTTCCCATTTTCCTGACACGGTACGATCTACAACAATAATTCCCGGTTGGTTTTTCCGGGCCATGGTTCCAATTTTGTCCATATCAATATCCTGTTCCAGTTTGATGTTTTTTTGCCATTCTACCGCAGGATCTATGGTTTTAAAAGGGCGTACCCAGCCTCCATCCAGCCACAGGATATCAATCTTTCCGTAATTGGATGTGATCTCATTCAGCTGGTTGAAAGTAAATTTTTTAAAGTTTTCCCACCTTTCGGGATATTTCAGCGGATCGTAATTCACATTCCGGTCTTTAGGCGGAAAATAGGGCCACCAATAGTTTTCGGAATGCCAGTCCGGTTTTGAAAAGTAAGCTCCAATTTTAAATCCGTCTTTTCTGAAAGTGTTGAAGATTTCTTTGGTAACGTCTGCTTTGGGATTCTTCGAGAAAGGAGTTTTGGCAGAAGTAATTTTATAATCTGATTCTTGGGTATCAAACATGGCAAAGCCGTCATGATGTTTTGTTGTAAATACCACATACTTCATCCCTGCTTTTTTTACGGCATCAGCCCATTTCTGAGGATTGAAACCTACAGGATTGAAAGTGGTCTGAAGATTTTCATAGTTTTTTACATATTCGTTGTAGGATTTTCCATGTTCAGGCCTTCTTTTGGTCCAGGATTCATCTTCCGGGCAAAGGCTCCAGCTTTCCACAATACCCCATTGGCTGTAGGTTCCCCAATGCATAAACAGTCCGAATTTCAGATCCTGCCACTGTTCCAGATTCTGAACAACAAGCGGATCATCCGGCTTCTGATAGCCTGCTGAGACGTTATGTGCCTGAGAAAAGAAGGCTGAAGATACCAAAAAAGAGGACAGGAAAAAGGCTTTAGTTTTCTGTTTAATGAGCATACAAGGTTCGTTTTTGCTAATTTAATCATCATTTGTGAATCTGCAATTTTTGGCATCAATAAAAATGGATAGCCTTGTTGCCAAGACTATCCAATCATAATTAATGCGGAATAAAATATTACTTGATAATGATTTTCTTAACCAGTTTTTTAGTATCTGTCTCAATCATCAGGATATAATTTCCTTTGGCAAAACCAGTAAGGTTTATTTTACTGTCATTAGCCACCTTCTCCTGTGTGTGAAGCAGTCTTCCGGACATATCAAAAACATGGGCTGTTCCGGAAACCTTATTTTTCATCACAACATTAAATCTTCCATCAGATGGGTTTGGATAGATCTGGAAATCATCTTTCCCAAGCTCCAGGTCATTTACAGACAGGTTAGAAGCAGTAGCTACTCTGGTACAAAGCTCAATGGCAGCTGCATTCACATTTCCTGAAGCAGTAGAATTGGTTACGGTATCCTGAGCTCTTATGATCCAGTTCCCGTTAGGATTTTGTCCGTAATATCTGCTGAGATCAAGTCTGATAGGCTCTATTCGTGTATTTGGCGTTGCATTGAGATTATTGCAGTTCATAGGTAAAGACTGTCCTTCCTGATCAAAAGTTGCCTTCAACACACTTATTCCAGGGCAGTTTTGATACCAGAATATCTGATTTTGCTGATCAGTCGGGGCTCTGAGGGTCATTCCCAGATTTTTTAAATCAGTATATGATACATCCATCAGAAGGTTGATATCTTCAATGGCATTTGTTACCGGAACATTGATGGTAATATTGGCTGGTGCATTGGGAGCTACAGCAAATACTCCATCCGCAGGGTACTGATTACAGCTTAGAGTTACATTATGATTGATGGCAAAAGCCGGACTTGCTGCAAAAAATATATTTCCTACAGATTCTACAATGATGTACGCTTTTGGAGAAGGAGTGGCAGGAATGATAATGCTTTCTTGACCATCATTCGGAGTGTTAGTGACCAGTGTAGTGAATGTGGTTCCCCCATCGGTTGAGATAAGAATGTTAACGGATTGTGTATTAATCGGTGCTGCATTCGTTCCACTTACATTCCATTGAAGCTGATGAGTACTTCCTGAAGCATAGTTCTGATTCAGCGAAATGGAAGTTACTTTAAACGGTCCTGTACTGGCATCAACACTTACAGTTGTTTCATCTGTAGCGGTCTGGCCGCCTTCTGTAGAATTGTCTCTTACCAGACTTATGAACTTCATATTCCGGGCTACATCAGAGACCATATTCCAGGTGTTATAAAGGCTTCCGTTCAAAACTTCATTCAATGGCGGGAAATATCTTACCGGACCTGAAACCGGCGGATATACTCTGAAATTGGGAGTTGTTGTAGAATTCCGATCCGGAAAACTATAGCTTCCGGATACAAAAACAGGATTAGGAGCAGAAATATCAGCTTCCTCCCATGAATAGGTAATAGCATTGTTGTCCGGATCACTTCCTACAGCTGTCAATTTAAAAGCTGTTCCTTTAGGGACTGTGTAGTCTAATCCTGCATTAACGGTGGGTGGATTGTTCGCTAAATTTACTATTGCTGCACAGGTAGTCGTTTTCACATAATTATTGATCTGGCTTATGCTGTAGTGCAAGAACTGATCACTGTGTTTATCCATCACATCATATGTTCCCGTCACTCCGGGGTAGCCCATAATGGTTGTTCCGCTTCCAGGTTCTCTGTTGGCTCCTGTTTCGGGTAAAGTAATGAAAATATAATCCAGGTTTTCGGGTCTGGAAAAGGTATGGTTGGCTCCATATTGATGTCCCATTTCATGAGCAATCACCATTGCGTAAATAAATCCCTGAGGCCCGGTTCCGTTCACAGGTCCGGCATAGGCACTTCCTTTTTTCTTATCAGGCTGGCCATTTACCATTCCCTGGCTGTTCTGGCATACCGAAGCAATCATTCCTGCATTTCCTCCTCCGGTCTGATTGGTGAAAACAATTCCTATATCATAATTAGCTTCTCCAATGGTATTCGTAAGGGTGGTCTGAACTTCATTATTAAGGGTATTGGCACTTGTGTATGGATCAGCTGTTGCATCCAGAAAAACAACAGCCTCATTATTATCAATCAGATTCATATGGATGGACAGATCTCTTTCGTAAACCGGATTGATGTAACTCATCAAATCATTAATTGCTGCTATAGAATTAGCGACAGTTCCGCCGTGGTAAGCACTGAACTCTCCATCTACGGAAACCGCAAGACGATACGTTCTGAATTTCCGGTCATCTGTATTATCCGTAACGAAGGCTGTGTTTTTATTTGCCGGAATATCTTCTGTTTTGCAGCTTAATCCATTTTCCAGGGGAAGATGAGCCGGAACAGCCGGACTTACCAGATATACTGATCCGTCAGGCGTTACCGGTTCTACCACAATCACTTTTTTATCTCTTGAAAACAGGATCAGCTTGATGCCTTTCTGTGACATTCCGAAGCTGATTGTTTTACCGTCACCTTTTACCGATACTCCTCTGTAAGATTTAATATCCGGGAATTTTTCGGCAAGCTTGGGAGACATATTGGATGTCTCATATACGGTATACTTTTCAAAATTTCCTTCCAGTGTCGGAATTTCAATAATCACATTCGATGAAACTGCCATTCCCGTTTTTGATTGGGGAGCAGCTTTCAAAGCCAGTCTCAATTGATTAATATCTAAACTATAGGCATTGGAATAATCCAATCCGATATTTTTCTTTGATTCAATGACTGACTTTTCGTTGATTTTTACTCTTTCCCAGAGACTCTGGCTATAAAGACTTTGTATTCCCAGACTTATTAAAGCCCAGAATAAGTAAATTTTTCTCTTCATACTATATTTTTTGATTCAAACTGTTAGTAGAAAAAAAAGAAAAATGTTACATTATATTTAAAAAAAATAACGAATAATTTCCAATAACATCTTAAAATAACCTTAAAAACAATAAAATTATCAATTATAGACTCAAAATAGCCAAATCCAGATCCGAAAAAGAAAACACAAAACCACTTTCCATCAGTTTTCCGGGATAAACATTTCTGCTTTTGAGTAGCAATTCGGTTTCCGTGTTCAGAAAGAGGGAAGCTATTTCCAGCTGCCAGACCGGAGTATTCAATCCAAAAGGAATTTTCTGATTTTTCCTCACGGTTTTCATAAGCTCTTCATTAGACACAGGATGGGGAGCTGTCACATTAACTGCTCCGGATATATTCTTATGTTCAATAATCCATTCAACTGCTCTGCAGAAATCATCAATATGGATCCAGCTCACTTTCTGGCTACCACGCCCCTGTTTTCCACCCAGTCCGAGTTTTGTAATCATCCGCAGTTTCGGAAAAGCACCTCCATTATTTCCCAAAACAATGGAAGTTCTCAAAGCAACTTTTCTTACTTCTTCATCATTGCCATTAAAAAATTCTTTTTCCCAGCTTTTACAGATATTCATTGAAAAATCGTCGCCGATGATTCCGTTTTTTTCTGTATTCATATGAGTTTCAGAATGAATATAGATGGTTGCCGAAGCTGCATTAAGCCATATTTTGGGTTTAACGATGCATTGATCTACTGCCTGTTGAAGTATTTGGGTACTGCGGATTCTAGAGGCATATATTTCTTTTTTATTTTTTTCAGTATATCTGCAGTCTACAGATTTTCCCGTCAGATTAATCAGAATATGAGCTCCGTCAATGCTATTCTTCCATTCTCCCAATGTGTGAGCATCCCAGTAAATATCGTTATCGCGTTTGGGCTTGCGGGTTAAAATATAAACTTGGTCACCTTTTCCTTCAAAATATTTTTCAAGGCTTTCTCCTAAAAATCCGGTTCCGCCGGCTATTATTATTATCATTGTGGTATTTTTTAGCTTAATATTACAACGTATCTGAAACGGTCATCTTAATTATACCACCTCTTTTTTTGTTTTCACTTCAATTTCAGAGCCTTCTGCCAGCATGACGGAAATGGGTTCCTGTCTGTTGAGAAATTCAAAGCTTTTTCCGTAGAGCCTTTCAAATTCAATATCAAGCTGATACTCTTTAACAGGATAATACTCCCATTGTGGATGGCAGACTTCATATTCTGAAGTTTTATTTTCCCTTTTGGTAAAACCGAAATAATGTTCTGTGATGAATTCAAATTCAGAATCAGTTTTCATAGGCTGCGCCCGACTGTCTGCTGTCACCTGAACAGAATGCCAGCTTTTATCTTTCCAGGAATATTTAACATTCAGTCTATCATCATTCTCCTGAATTGCGTTGTTCATAGGCATTGTTTTATAATTTTCCTGATAAAACAGGTTAGCTACAAAACTAAGAGCGTATTTCGGTACAATCTCCCTGATGAAAACAACTCCTCTTTTCCATGTATCCTTCTCTTTCTTTTTAACGTAAAATCTTAAATTCACTTCTTCAAAATTCCGGTAAAAAGGAATTGAAAGACCCAATAATTTTGTATTTAAAAACATAAATCCAACCAGGCTTAGATAGCATTTTCCATGATACAGATCGATTTCAGTTCCTTCGGGAATATACTGTTCTAAAACAGCGGGATCAATTTCGTAATTGATGATGACTAGTTTTCGCCATTCGGCTTTCAGGAAGTTCATTGTGTTGTTTTTTTGGGATTCGGGGTGCGAGTTTCGGGTTGCGGGGTTGGAGAGTTGGAGTGTTTTAGGGTTTCGGGGTGCGAGTTGCTGGTTGCGGGATGGGGGTTTCAGGATTTAGGTTACTAGGCTAGAAAATTTAGATTCAAATGGTTTTTTACTATCACTGCCAGCCTTTACCTTTACCTTTACCTTTACCTTTACCTTTACTTTTACATTTACATTTACATTTACATTTACCTTTTCTGATGTTTAATATTTTTAAAAAGTCTGTTTTTTGTTCAGATCCGGTAGTGCTTTATCTATTCTTTTGGCTAATTCGGGGAGTTTGATGGTGGGAACGGCGGGAAAAAGATGATGCTCCATATGGTAAAACATGCTGAAAGTAAGCTTATTTTTCCAGGATCCACGCTGTGTTCTGGCAATATTGGGATGGTCGTGGGTATCGTGATGAACGGTCCATACCGCAAAGAATGCCATTAAAAATTCTCCGAAAAGCATGACCAACACATGATACATCAGGAAATGGATCTGAAAAAAGAAAACTGAAAAAGTAAAAACGGCAATTGAGGCAAGTTCTATCATCATATTTCTTTTGTAGTTGGTATTGGCTTTTTTAAAGGTAATCCAGTGAATCAGGAATATATGTTTCGGGCCGTACAGAATGGCTTCATACCATTTCATAGATGCTGATTTCCCTTCATAATCTTCTTCTGAAAGACAAAATTTGTGATGTCTGATATGGTTGAATTTTACAGCATGAATGGAAGCCATCATTAAAATACTGTTGAGATACAGAGAAAGCCATGTGAGAGCTTTTCCCGTTCCCAATGCATTGTGAAAACCATTATGTACCTGTCTTAGTGCTGTCAGAAAATAAAATCCTGAGAAAGGAAGTGCCAGCCAGTAATATTCGTAATAAGCCAGCAGGATCGAAATGAAAAACCATGGCAGACTGATATTATTTTCAATCAATACTTCTTTACAGGAAAGGGTTTTGAGATCTTTCCATTCTACTTTTCTGATGAGTTCAAGATGGTTCATTTTTTCAAGTTTTAAAGGGTTAACCAGATGATAAGAGCCAAAGCTGTCATTCTGAAAACAATCCAGGAGATGGTAGGAAAATAATTCAATTGTAGAAGTTTACATCGTCTCAGATGTTCGAAAAACATAATCAATACAACAAAACCAAAATAAATAAGGTAGAAATCCGCTGTGAAATTTGTCCACAGGACAGGGATAATAAACAGCGTTCCAATCAGAGAAACGGTCATCATATTTCCGAGATAATTCCAGATTCTTTCTTTTAAATATCTTCTCAGGAAAAGGGTCTGCCAAAGAATCTGAGCGGCACATAGACTAAGTTCTCTTGGAAAATGATCACTTAAATTCAATCCCAGTTTTCCTGAGAACAGGCTTAGAATGTAAGCTGAAAATACAGCTCCAAATATCAGGTAGGCCATTCTGTATTTAAGATTAAAATCAGGAATACAGGCCTGCTCATCGTGATCTTTTCCTGAAGGAATAATCTGCTTCCGGTTGTAGGAAACCAATGAATAGAGTTTTTTAAAGAACCAGTACAAAGGCTTTATTCTGGCTGTTTTTTCCAGTAAAGGAAAGGAATTGCCGATGACGAGAAGGAGGCTGTCCAATCCATAAACAACTTTATTTTTGTTGTGATCTATTAATGCAATTTCGTTTTTTGCCCGATTAAAATCTATGATGGATTTATGATCCGGTGAGATTTCTGTAAAGGCCTCTCTTCCGTTTTCATCAAGCATTCCACATTTTGTAAAACCTTTGGAATAGATAGTACACATCGGACATTCATTGTCGTAGATCAGCGTGTGGTTTTTCAAGGTTTTCATGGCAGTTGTTCATAAGATTTGTAAACTCTGTAATTATCGTAAATGTAGACCACAGCCATCACCGGACTGTAGAATAAAGCAGCTATTAAAACAGGCATCAAGGCATGAGAAATATTGTAATCTGCATCGGATGAATATATCAGTAACATAGAAATCCAGACAGGCACAATCAAGAGTCCGTAGATGATATAAAACACCGATTTTTTTATCGGCAGAAACAGTCTGATCAGGAAGCTTATCAGCTGTGCACCTCCGGTTACATAGTAGAATAAAAGGAAAATATAGCCTCCTAAACTTGCAATAAGAACTCCAATGACCAACATTGTCAACTGGATATAAAAGTCATATACCGCAAATGTTTTCATGATAGTTTATTAAAAGGTTAAAAAATCGTTCCGGGTTCTTTTGTGGGAGGATCTGAAGGTAAGATACATCCAGATCTTAAAGAGGAGTGTTTTCATTTTCAATGAGTTTTTCTTTATTCATGGCATGTTTACGACCTTTTAGAAACAGAAGAAGATTCAGAAGCATCATCAGTCCCAGATACATAGAGAAACCTCCGATTTTTTTGCTTAGAGAGACAACGAGCATTTCTATGGTTTCAATCTGAAAAAATTCAATAATGCAAAGGGCAAAACCTATATTCAGAAGATAGAAGCCAATCTTGAACAGGGCGTTGGTAGCCATTGCAATATCTTTTTTATGATGAAAAATATCAATCATAAATGCCTTTGAATTTTTGAACAGAAACTGGGATACCAATACGGTAAGGGCAATGACAACAGGCAGATAAATCATGTACGCTGAAAAGTTGTACGTTGTGGTTAAAATAGTAGCGCTCATAGTTGTATTATTTTAGGATTAATTTTTTTCTTAAAAAGTAAAGCGTAAAAATGTTGATATAATGCAGTACACATAAGATCAGAACGATGTTTCCGATGCGGATGGCTGTAACTGCAATCATTTCTTCAACAGAGCTGACACGGTCCCAGAATGCAAGATTAACAGCGATATAGCCCAGATTCAACAGGTAATAACATCCAAGAAGAATCCTGTTGATGGTAAGACACATTTCCTGATCATGAATAAGATATTCCAGATAAGACTTTCCTGCCTGAAAGCATCTTCTGCCCACATCTACGGTAATGTAAGAGCTTACCGTAAGGAAAATGATATATGAGATCATATTAAACATCTTATAAATATTATATTTTCAGTAATTTTTGAAAATTAAATTCAAATAAAAAAGGAATAAATCCTCTTCTATTTTAACAGGTTGGTTATTTTTCCTACCAGCCAGTGATCATCACTTTTAATCGCCAGATCCATAATATTGTTGATCTTTCCAGTTACCGAACTGAAATCGTCCATCAGTTTTACAAATTCTTTGGCTTCCTGGGAGTCGTTGTCTTCAATATTTTTCAGCTCTTCCAGAAAGGAGATTACGGGTTCTATTTCCCTCTTTCTGCGTTCTTTTGTAATCTGCTTAAACAGATACCAAACATCTTTCTCTGCTACAAAATATTCTTTCCGGTCACCTTTAATGAATTCTTTTCTTACAATTCCCCAGTCTATCAGAGCCCGAAGGTTCATATTGGCATTTCCTCTTGAAATTTCCAGCTGCTTCATCACCTCATCCGTAGAAAGTGGCTTTCCGCTTGCCAGAAGCAATGCATGAACCTGCGCCATCGTACGGTTGATTCCCCAATTGGTAGCGAATGTTCCCCAGGTCTGGATGTACTTTTCTTTTGCTTCTGAAAGTTTCATTTGTTGCTATTTTATTTCTGTAACAAATGTAATTATATTTTTTGAATTTTCAATAATTTTTGAAAATTAATTTTAAAATATTTCTTTAAAAAAGAACAATCCTTGTCAAGGTTCAAAACCTTGACAAGGATCATATTAGGAAGAATAGGAATTACCAACCTCTAGCTTCTATCTGCAACCTATTAATTTCCTTAATCCAAATTCAGGTTGATTAAAATTTTATTTTGAAAAATGTTTTAATTGTTTCTATTTACCCAATTGGCTTTCTACCAGTACAGTCAGTTTTTGGGCTCCACGGTTATTAAGATGGTCTCCGTCATAGAAATCAGATTCATTAAAATAAGAACTTTCCATGTAATTAAGGTGAGAGCAGGTTTCAGGATATTTTGCAAGCAAGTCGCTGTATACTTTCATGGTATTGGAAAGCTGGGTTTTGTCACAGCCATCAAAATATTTTTTACATACCGGAGATGAAAGGAAAACGACTTTGATGTTTTTCTTCTTTGCAAAAGCGGCAAGATCATACAGCGCTGCTTTGTTTATTTTGAAATTGTTCTGATACTTATCGGACCGGATGTCAAATGTATGTAGTTTAGCAGCCTCTTTCGAGGTTTTAGCAATATCAAGAGGTGAAGGATATCGGTATGCCGTCCCGAATCCAAGATCATTACTCTGTATATTTTTCTGATTTGCTATATAAAATTCATCAATTCTTTTGACCTGATCCTTGATTTTCCCGGTAAAAATCTCTGTGTAATTGATCGGGTTGTACCCTATCCTGAAATGGTAATAGACATTGTAATTTTTAATTCTCCATTTATCATTGGCGGTTTCCAGCGTGTAATACATGGATACATAATCGGCAGGAATAATGATGTACTTCAGGTCTTTCCAGTTGTATTTTCCGACAATCATCCAGTCCAGATTAATGGATTGTGATATGTAAGCTGCATTATACGATTTATGTGTTGAATATTCCGGATTGATTCCGAAATAGACATGGGAATTTCCGAGATAAAGCGCCTCTACCGTATCCGAATTTTTCTCCAGATAATCATTTTTGATGCTGTATTCGTTGGGAATATTTTCCGCCAGATATTCTGTTGCCACTAAAACTGCCACAACGGGAAATATAAAGTAGACGATATTTTTTAATAATTTTTTCATTAAAACTGGAAATAAATAAAAACTTGTTCTTCACCTGAAAAATAAATAATGGCCCCGATCAGTATATAATAAAAAGTCCATCTAAAGAAGCGGTTCTTGTCGAGATAAATTTTTTCTATCGCAAAATTGTCTTTTCTTCCAAACCATTCTATCGACATAAAAAACAGGATCACAGCCACCAGCCACAGAACGTCTTTCTGCGGGTATTTCAATAGTGAAAAGCTGAAGATTCTGCGGATATAGGCCAGTGCGTCTCCAACACTATCAGCCCTGAAAAATATCCATGCAAAAACGGTGAGGGCAAACGTAAAGCCCATCATCAGGATTTCCTTAAAATTGGGAAATAATGAGTCAGCAGCAACAACATTTAAGTTATTTCTGTTTGTTTTAAAAATAATTGAAGGCATGATAAACAAAGCATTAAGCAAGCCCCAAACAATAAACGTCCAGTTAGCACCATGCCAGAATCCCGAGACGAGAAATATGATAAAGGTATTCCTGATTCTCATCCAGTTGCCCCCATTACTTCCTCCTAAAGGAATATAAAGATAGTCCCGGAACCATGATGAAAGTGAAATGTGCCATCTTCTCCAGAATTCAGCAATATCACGTGAGAAGTAAGGATAATTGAAGTTTTTCAATAGATCGAATCCGAGCAGTCTCGCCGTACCTAGAGCAATATCCGAATACCCTGAAAAATCTCCATAAATCTGAAATGCAAAAAGGATGGCCCCAACCACCAAAGTACTTCCATAAAGTCCGTGGTGGTGTGCAAAGATCTCATTCACATAAATCGCACACTGATCTGCAATAACAATTTTTTTGAACAGCCCCCAAAGAATCTGCCGCAATCCGCTTACCGCATTTTCATAGCTGAACTTTCTCTGAACCTTGATCTGAGGCAGTAAATGGGTCGCTCTTTCAATAGGGCCCGCTACCAGCAAAGGGAAAAAGCTAACAAACAAACTGTAATCTACAAAGTTACGTTCCGCTTTTATTCTTTTTTTATAGACATCAATCACGTAGGAAAGCCCATGAAAAGTGTAAAACGAAATTCCTACAGGAAGTATAACGTTGAGAAGCCAGATGTTCACTTTCAATCCCATATTGAGCAGGAAATCCGAAAAGCTTTCAATAAAGAAATTGTAATATTTAAAGAAGCCGAGAAAGCCTAAATTGATAACAATACTCAATACCAGCCAAAACTTAGCTTCCCGGTTATTTTTACTGTTTTCAATTTTGATTCCGGATACATAATCCAGTCCTATGGAAAACATCAGCAGAAAGAGAAACCGCCAGTCCCAACATGAGTAAAAATAACAGCTGGCAATTAAAAGAATAGTGTTTTGCCATTTCAGATTTCTATTGGTAAGCCAGTAAAGGCAAAATACAATCGGAAAAAAAATGGCAAACGAGAGGGAATTAAATAGCATCTATATTTTTCAAATTTGTTTTGGCAAATATAGAAAAAGAAGTTGTTTATAATTATTGAGAAATTAATTTAATTTATCAAATTAAACTTAAACAAGAGCGTATCATTTCAATAAAAATCAATTTAACATAATAAAATATACAAATTTGAAAAAAACAGCGCCGGCTTCATTTTTTAACAATGATACCTCTTTAATGAAAAAGGAATTTCCGTGGAAATTCCTTTTGTATGAAAATTATTTTGAAATGGCTTTATAGCTTTCCACAAGTCTTAAAAACTCAGATCTGTAACCTTCTTCATCGTTCCCCTTTCCTTCCCTTGCGAGCTTTTCAATGTCGGAGAGCTCTTTCTTCCTGATCAGATCAGATTTTCTTAGGACGAGACCAAACCAGGCAATGGATGAAGCAAACTTAAAGTCCGGGCTTACGGATACCTTTGAATTATTTTCATTCTTTACCGTCTGAATGATTTCTTTACTTTTATCTCCGTCAGGATTTTTATAGCGGAATTTAATGGTTGCCAGTTCATCGCTGAAATTTTCAGAAGGGGAAGTTTTGTTGTATTTCAACTTATTTTCTTCAGGCAGAAATTCAGATTTCGTATGAGCGGGAATCACCTCGTATAAAGCGGTTACCGTATGTCCGCTTCCTAATTCGCCGGCATCAATTTTATCATTCGTAAAATCTTCATTTCTCAGTTTTCTGTTTTCGTATCCGATAAGGCGGTAAGAGCTTACATATTCAGGATTAAATTCAATCTGGATCTTTACATCTTTTGCAATGGCGTACATGCTTCCTGCAAATTCTTTTCCCAGAAATTTATTGGCTTCCTGAAGATTATCAATATAGGCATAATTCCCGTTTCCTTTATCTGCGAGGGTTTCAAGCATATTGTCTTTATAGTTCCCCATCCCGAAACCGAGGCAGGTAAGGAAAACTCCGGATTTCCTTTTTTCTTCGATCAGTGTTTTTACATCCGTAGTTGAAGAAGCTCCTACATTGAAGTCCCCGTCTGTAGCAATCACCACACGGTTGTTTCCGCCTTTAATGAAATGTTCCTGGGCCAGTTTATAAGCCAGTTCGATTCCTTCTCCTCCGGCTGTGCTTCCGCCCGCCTGAAGATTGTCAAGAGCATTAATTATTGTGGTTTTCTCCTTTGCAGATGTAGGAGATAAAACCATACCTGCACTCCCTGCGTACACCACAATCCCTACTCTGTCCTGCGGTCTGAGCTGATCCAGAAGAACCTTGAAAGAAGATTTCAGAAGAGGCAGCTTATTAGGAGCATCCATAGACCCTGAAACATCTATCAGAAATACGAGATTAGATGCAGGAAGCTTATCCATCGTCACATTTTTTCCCTGAAGGCCTATCTTTAAAAGCTTATGACCCGGATTCCATGGAGCATCGCTGTATTCTGTATTGATGGAAAAAGGATCGTTATTTTTAGGCTGCGGGTAGCTGTATTTGAAATAATTGATCATTTCTTCAATTCTTACTGCATTTTTATCTACCGTCTGCCCATTATTGATCATTCTTCTGATATTGGAATAGGCTGCATTGTCTACATCAATGGAAAAAGTGGAAAGCGGCTGGCTCTTTGTGAGTTCAAAAGGATTTTCTACAAATTCATCATAACCTTCATTATCGGAAACAGGGTTCTGTTTGTACTGGCTGATGGTCTTCTGTATCTCCTCCATTCTTCTTTTTTCCTTTCTGGAAAGTCTTTTGGTGCGGACAATAATGACCCCGTTGGCTGCCTGACCTCCAAACAATGCAGATGCAGCAGCTCCTTTTACGACGTCAACACTTTTAATTTTTTTAGGATTTAATGCCCGGAAAAAATCGTCTTTTACGACTTCACCATTAACAATAAATAATGCTTTATTGCCCTCATTTAAACTGGACATTCCCCTTATGCTTATTGGAGCCTGACTTAAATAACCGTTATTAATGCTATTGAAAGTATTGATAGCCTGATCTTTTTTTCTTATTCTTTTAGTTCCATAAGCCTGCACCGCAACACCTGCCACCTTTCCCTGAAGTGCCTGGGTAGCTGTATTGGAGGCAATATAATTTGACTGCACACTTACGGCACTTGATGTATAAGCCACTTTTTTTACCGGCATAACTCCCACTAGAACTACTTCATCAATGCTTTGAGTCTTTAAAGTATCTTTCCACTGTCCTCCTCTTTTCTGCGGAGCCGGAACTGCTGCTTCCTGCTGCTTTCTGATATTATATTCATCTGTTGTGTAATCTGCTTTTCTTAAAGTATAGATCTCATCATACTTTTTCCCAACAGCTGCTTTACCATTATGATCTGGAATTCCAGTATCTTCATAAGCTAAGGCAGGTGACTTTTGTGGTAATTTCGAAGCTTCAATTTCTTTTTTAATATTGGATTGAATGGTACTGTCTACAGCCTGAATATCATTCTTTCCGGAACTTATCCCGGTTCTGTTTTCTACAATTAAAGGCTTTTGGGTTTCTGCTATTGTATCTTTACTGATAAAATAAAACGCCCCAAGACCTATTATTAAACTGGCAGCTATTCCATAGGGAAGCCATACAGGAAGCATTCTTTTTGTTTCCTTTTTTTGCTCTAATTTTTCTTCAACCTTCGCCCATACTTTTTCAAAACCCGGAAAAACAGGTTCTTCCGAAAGCCTGGAAGCGTCATTGAATCTTTTATCTATATCGTGATTATTTTCCATTTCTCTAAAGTTTAAATGTTCTGATTAACCAAAAGTTCCTGTAATTTTTTTCTGGCAAAATTCAGCTGTGATTTTGATGTTCCCTCGCTGATAGAAAGCATGGTTGCAATTTCCTTATGCGGATATCCTTCAATGGCAAACAGATTGAATATGGCTCTGCAGCCTTCTGGAAGGAAGTTCAGCAAGTTCAGGATATCTTTTTCAAACGAAATGCTTTCTGATGAAGCACCGGATGTTTCTGCAAAATCATCATCCATAGAAACGAACTGCGCTTTAGCAGCTCTCAGCTTCTGAAGGCATTCATTGACTGCAATTTTTTTTGCCCAGCCTTCAAAGGTGTCCAGATTCTGGAGTTGGGTAATTTTTGTAAATATTTTATAAAAAGTATCGGCCAATACTTCTTCAATATCTTCATCATTTTTCAGATAGCGTCTGCAGACTGCGTACAGCTTGCCGGCCATTTTCTCGTAAACCCTCCGCTGTGCACTGCGGCTGTTACGTTGGCATTCTATTAATAATTCTCTTTCCATAGTCAGGCTTTATACTGTTATAGATGCATCAACTTTGAGATAGGTTGGAAACATTTGTTTTTTTTTAAATAAAAGGCAAATAGGCTGATTTACAAATTGGCTTTCTTAGCCTTCTTTGCTTATTAGCCTTTTCACTTTTTCCCTATTCAAATTTAACTTTTCCGTTTGTAACAAATCTTTAATAACAACGACTATTCATATAAATAATCTTTTTATAGTAATGAAAAATACCAAAATGGCCTCATTACTTTTTGTTTTGTCTGCAGGAAGTATGATGTTTGCCCAAGATGACTTGATCAACAAATTAAAAAACAATCAATCTCAAAATGCTAATTTTCAGTTCACAGCGTTAAAAGACGTGGGTGCAACTTCAGTAAAAAACCAGGGTTCATCAGGAACATGCTGGAGTTATTCGGGAAATTCTTTCCTTGAATCTGAAATGCAGAGAATGGGTAAAAAACCTGTAGATCTTGCTGAAATATTTACGGCAAGAAATTCTTATCATGACAAAGCTAAATTATATGTTCTTAACAACGGAGCCATCAGCTGGGGAGACGGAGGTGAGCTGCACGATGTTGTGAATATGTACAAAAAATATGGTGCTGTACCTCAGGACGTGTATACAGGATTGAAATCCGGACAGACTCTGAACAACTTTAAGGAAATGCAAGGGAAATTAAAACCGGTTCTGGACAGTCTTGTTCAGGCAGGTTCAAAAGGACAGCTTACAGATAACTGGATGGATTCTGTAGATGCTATTCTGGATGAATACCTGGGAAAAGTTCCGGCTAACTTTACCTACGAAGGAAAAAACTATACGCCTAAAACATTCGCTAAAGAAGTGGTAGGAATCAATCCTGAAGATTATGTAGAAATTTCGTCTTACAAAGATTACCCATATTATCAGAAATTTGTAGTTCCGATTCCTGATAACTGGAGCCATGATTCTGACTGGAATGTTCCGATGAAAGATTTGACAGCTATTATTGATAACGCAGTCAACAAAGGATATTCTGTGGGATGGGCCACTGATGTTTCCGAGCCTTATTTCTCTTACAAAAACGGAGTAGCTTATGTTCCGGATATGGAGCTCAATCAAATCACGGCTGAAAATAAACAGACTTTATTTACAGAGCCAAAAAAAGATAAGACCATTACGGAAGATATGCGTCAGAAAGCCCTGAACAACCTTTCTACAACGGATGATCACGGGATGCATATCGTAGGATTGGCAAAAGATCAGACCGGAAAAGAATATTATATGGTTAAAAACTCCTGGGGTGTAACCAATGATTTCGAGGGTTATTTGTATGTGACAAGACCTTATGTAGAATATAAATCCACGGCTATTCTGGTTCATAAAAATGCGATTCCAAAAAGTATTCTTAAACAATTAAAGCCTACCAAAAATATTGGTTTATAATAAAAATCACTGTTACCGGTCACTACGGTAATTTTAGATATTTAAATCTGTTAAAACGGCGCTCCATGCATTTGGAGCGCTGTTGTTTTATATGATTGATAATTTTTCGGAAAAACATTTCGCTATGTAGTGAAAATATCCTACTTTTAGTCATCAACAAATTATTACATATGAAAAATCTAAAGAAATTAGAAAAATCAGAACTGAAAAAAATCAATGGTGGAAATGCACCTGTATGTGAAGGCGGACAAATTGCTTGCCGTTATAAAGAGCCGGGATTCCCTGCGTATTGGAGCTGCGAGCCAGCCGAATTCGGATGTAGACATTAAACCTGCCGAAACCTGCTTTTTAAATTTCTGAAAGCGGGTTTACCTTATGTCTTTTAAATATTATTTGTATTACCAAACCTATTTTTTTCTATGAAAAATCTAAAAAAATTAACAAAACCTGATTTAAAAAAAATCAATGGTGGAAATGCACCGGAATGTCCGGAAGGAACCACAGCATGTTATATTCCGCCTAAAAATGGTTTCCCATCCCGTTGGAAGTGTATTTCCAACACGATGGAATGTCCAGACTAATACCTATTAAAACCCGCTTCCAGAACATCTGAAAGCGGGTTTCTTAAAATAAATAGGTGAAAATTATATATAAAAATAAAGAAAAATAGAGTTTGGGAATAGTGAAAAGTCAATGGTGAATGGTCTATTTTGCTACACAAGTGAATACTTAATCCATATACCTCCGGAATAAAAAAATTCACTGCGAAGCAAATTCACTTTTCACTTTTCATTATTCACTATTAGTTTAATACAGTTTCGCCATGCTTTCTGCTGAAAAATCCAACAGCTCTTCCGTATTTCCTGTTTTTATTTTTTGAACCCACTGAGGATCCTGTAAAAGTGCGCGTCCTACAGCCACGAGATCAAACTCTTCATTGTCCAGTCTCTTAATCAGTTCGGTAAGGTCCGTTTTTTCGGTTCCCTGACCTGCAAAAGCACTCATAAAGTCTCCTTTCAATCCTACAGAACCTACCGTGATTGTTGGCTGTCCTGTAATTTTTTTAGCCCATCCTGCAAAATTTAAATCAGAACCTTCAAATTCAGGTTCCCAGAAACGGCGTTGTGAACAGTGGAAAATATCCACACCTGCTTCTTTTAAAGGCAATAACCATTCTTCCATTTCTGCTGGAGTGGAAGCCAGTCTGCTGCTGTAATCCTGCTGCTTCCATTGAGAAAGACGAAGGATAATAGTAAAGTCCTCTCCTACCGCAGCTCTTATCGCCTTGATGACGTCTACCGCAAAACGGCTTCTCTCTTTGATTGTTTTTCCTCCGTATTCATCCGTTCTGGTATTGGTTACTTCCCAGAAAAACTGGTCGATAAGATAACCGTGTGCGCCATGAACTTCAACCACATCAAATCCTAAATCTTTTGCGGATTTTGCAGAAGCTGCAAACTGTGCAATGGTATCCTGAATATCTTCTGAAGTCATTGTAGAAGCTTTCTCCATCGGTGCCAGCGGATAATCCTCGGTCATTCTTGTATCTCCTACATGCCAGATCTGTGGTCCCATTTTTCCTCCGTTCTGGTGTACGGCATTGATCACATTTTTCCAGCCTGCCAATGCTTCATTCCCGTAAAAATCAGGGATATTCTGCATATTTTTTGAAGCAATTCTGTTGATCACTGTTCCTTCGGAAAGAATCAAACCTACTTCAGCAGCAGCTCTTCTCGCATAATATTCTGCAATATTCTGGGTAGGAACTCCATTATCAGATTGTGCTCTGGTCATAGGAGCCATTACTATTCTATTTTTAAGTTCAAGATTTTTGTAAACAAATGGTTTAAATAATGATTCTGTACTCATTTTTAAATTGGTATTTTATAATTGTTACACAAAGTAACTAATAATAGTTTGTTTTTGTATCTTTTATTGAAAAAATAGTGGTAACTTCGCAGTAACTTACATTAGTAACATAAAAGTAACGCATGGTAAAGAATGAACTGATGAAATACAGCTGTCCTTTAGGCAAAGCAATGTCTGCCTTAGGAAGCAAGTGGAAACCGATTATTGTACTGGTGATCAAGGACCGCAAACTTCGTTTTGGAGAGCTTGCCGTACGTATTCATGTGATCTCCAGAAAAGTACTGACCGATCAGTTGAAAGAAATGCAGACTGATGGCCTGGTCATCCGAGAAGAGTTTAAAGAACTGCCGCCAAGAGTGGAATATTCGCTTACAGAAAAAGGATTGGCTTTGCTGCCTATTTTGTATCTGCTGGAGGAGTGGGAAGCGAAGTTTACTACAGAAGATTTCCATTCTGAGAAAAGCTGTGCTGCATTGGCTAAAGAAGCAGAAAAGAAGGTTAAGGCCTGATTGCTTTTTATCTGAATTATTTTAGAAATTAGTCATTATAAAAAAAACCGCTTCCCAAAAGAAAGCGGTTTAATTTTATCTAAAAACCTCCATTAAAATATCGCAGGATATTTCTGAGGATTTGTTTCATTGAACATGGCGTAGATTCTTTCTACCATATCATCTGAAGACGGCTTGCTGAAGTAATCTCCGTCACTTGCATAAGCAGGTCTGTGATCGTTGGCTGCAATCGTCAGCGGATCTGAATCCAAATATCTGAATGCTTTCTGCTTTTCAAGGATTTGCTGAAGGATAAATGCTGAAGTACCTCCCTCCACATCTTCGTCAATCACTACCAATCTGTTGGTTTTTTTCACGCTTTCAGCAATTTCATTTGTTAAATCGAATGGAATTAATGACTGAACATCAATCACTTCTGCAGAGATTCCTAATTTTTCCAGTTCTTCAGCTGCATCCATAACAATTCTCCAGGTAGAACCGTACGTTACCAATGTAACATCTTTTCCTTCCTTCGTTACTTCAATTTTCCCGACAGGAACCGTGAACTCACCTAAGTTATCAGGCTGCTTTTCTTTTAATCTGTATCCGTTCAGACATTCAACAATAACTGCTGGATCATCACTCTGAAGCATTGTATTGTAGAATCCTGCGGCTTTCGTTAAGTTTCTTGGTACCAATACCAGAATTCCTTTGGAAAGGTTAAGAATCCCTGCCATTGGAGATCCTGAGTGCCATACTCCTTCTAGTCTGTGACCTCTTGTTCTGATAATTACAGGTGCTTTCTGCCCTCCTTTTGTTCTGTACTGAACTGTGGCAAGATCGTCACTCATTCCCTGTAAACAGTATAAAATATAGTCTAAGTACTGAATCTCAGCGATAGGTCTCAAACCTCTCATCGCCATACCGATCCCCTGACCAAGAATTGTTGCTTCACGGATACCTGTATCTGCTACACGTACTTCACCGTATTTTTCCTGCATTCCTTCCAATCCCTGGTTTACGTCACCGATATTTCCGGCATCTTCACCAAATACTAAAGTTTCAGGATATTTTTCAAAAATTTTGTCGAAGTTATTTCTAACCACAACTCTTCCGTCTACTTCTTCAGAGCTTTCAGAAAAAACAGGCTTGATTTCTTTTATATTTTCAGCTTTCCACTGAGACTGTGAATATAAGTGGGAAGAATAGTTGTCTTTTTCTACTTCAAAAACTTCATTGTACTTCTGCATCAATTGAGTTCTTTCCGCTGAACTGGTTCCTCTTGTAGCTAACAAAGCCTTTCTTGTAAGGTGGAAAATATCTTTTTTGGCTTTAGAAACCAATTTTTTGAACTGTCCGATATATCCTTCAATTTCAGCATTCTGACCTTTAAGGTTTTCCACTAACGGAAGAACAGACTGAATAAGATCTGTAATGGTCTTCTGGTAGTTTTCCCAGGCATTTTTCTGTCCTGCTTTTACTATTTTTTTAGCTTCATCGTCTATAGCATCCAATTCTTCTGCTGAAGCGATGATTTCTTCTTTTCCTTCAATTTCTATCGAATAGTTAAGGATCCATTCTCTGAACTTCACCAATCCGTCGAAGTCTGCTTCCCAGGAAAGACGATCTTCATTTTTATATCGCTCATGAGATCCGGATGTGGAATGTCCCTGAGGCTGCGTAACTTCAATTACGTGAACTACAACAGGAATGCTTTCCGTTCTTGCGAAATGCTCTGCTCTTGCGTAGGCATCCAATAATGCAGGATAATCCCAGGCTTTTACCTGAATGATTTCACAGCCCTGGTTTTCACCATCTTTTCTTTGGAACCCGCTTAACATTTCAGCAATATCCGCTTTTGCTCTCTGGTTTTTTGTTGGAACTGAAATTCCGTATCCGTCATCCCAGATAGAAACAATCATAGGAACCTGAAGTGCACAGGCTGCATTCAATGTTTCCCAGAAATGTCCTTCTGCTGTAGATGCATCCCCGATTGTTCCGAAAGCAATCTCATTACCTCCATTGGAAAACTTCTCGGATCCGTCAAATTTTACACTTTTATACACTTTAGAAGCCTGAGCCAAACCTAAAAGTCTTGGCATCTGACCTGCCGTAGGAGAAATATCAGAAGAAATATTCTTCTGCTCCATAAGATTTTTCCAGCTTCCGTCTTCATTTAAGCTTCTTGTAGCAAAATGCCCGTTCATCTGTCTTCCGGCCGATGCAGGCTCTCTTTCCACGCTTGTATCTGCATACAGCTGCGCAAAAAAGCTTTCAACCGTTAAAGCATCTGCTGCTAATGCAAAAGTCTGATCTCTGTAATATCCTGAACGGAAGTCTCCATTTCTGAAAACCTTCGCCATGGCTAGCTGAGGAAGCTCCTTACCATCCCCAAAAATTCCGAATTTAGCTTTTCCTGTAAGCACTTCTCTTCTTCCAAGATAAGACATCTCGCGTGAAATCCTTCCCAATCTGTAATCATCAAGTATCTGATTTTTAAAATCCTGGAAGGAAATTTGCTGTGTTTCAATATAGGTTGTCTGCATAGCTAGATATAAAAGTTTTTATTCTTCAAGTAGGGTGCTAATATACAATTTTTAAATTAATTTTAATTTTCAATAATTTTTTTTAAAAATTTGATAATAAAAAAAATGTGTTTTATATTGTAAAAAATTGTAAATGATGGAAAAAAAATCGCCCCACATCCTTAATGCATCCAGCAATCTTTTGGGATTTTCCCTGCTTATCATTACTTCGCTGAAAATCACTAAAATGAGTGGGAATACCCATTTGGATGAATTTGCCGGGCTTGCCTGTATTCTTTTTGCGTGCAGCTGTTTTTTCTCTTTTTTGGCCATCAGAACAAGAAGCGAAAAGCGGGAAATCAAATATGAGACTATTGCGGATTATTTATTTTTAATCGCTTTATTTTGCGTCGTCTTAGCCGTTATTATTGTCACTATAAAGATATTATAGCTCTGAAAATTGCTTCATTAACCTTTTCATTGATTACAACAGAAATAATACTAATTAAAGAAAATAGAAGTTATTCGATTTTTCAACATTTTCATTTTTATGGTATAGTATTTGAAATTTGAAGTTTTTGAAAAATTATTTCATAAAAAAACAAATTCAAATGACACGAAAATTATTAACGGCTGTTAGTGTTTTTACACTATCATTTCACGCTTTTGCACAAATTGGTATTAACACCAGCAATCCACAAACCTATTTCCATATTGATGCAGGAAAAGACAACCCCACTTCCGGAGCTCCTTCTGCAACACAGCAGGCTAACGATTTTTCTGTAACCAATACTGGTAATGTAGGCATTGGAACTATCACCCCTTCTGAAAAACTCGATATTGGTACCGGAAACATACGGGTCCGGGATATCAATACCAATGTTGGGATAGGAGGTACCGACAGAGTTGTAGTAGCCGATGCAACAGGAGTTCTAAAGACTATTAATTTTAATTCTTATTCATTATTTCATGCCCGTCTTGCCGGTAATCAAAATTTAACGACTGTTACAGCTACTACTTTGGTATTCTCTGCTCCGTTGGCTACTTCTGCCTACTACAACTATAATACTTCAACGGGTGTTTTAACGTTTAATCAGGCAGGCAATTATCTTGTTACTTTACAGGCCAGTTTCACAAATATGGCGGCAGGAACACAATTGCTGCTGGGGATAAGACCGGTTCCGGATGCAGATTATTTAGGAAGAGGAAGTCATTATAATGCTGTTGCGAATTCGGGAACCATTGGGGAATTAATGAACTATACAACGCTACTGTTAATCCCTACAGCAGGTTATCAGGTTCGTTTTACAGCTGCTCCGAATCAGAGTGCTACTGTTTTGGCAACTGAAACCGGAAGTACGGGAAGTGGAAATGTAACCAACGTTACGGTACAAAAAATATAAATTAACCAGAGCTAAGAATAAGAATTAAGATTAAAAGATTGGAAGATGGAGGATGGAAGCTACTATTGGACGGTAAGTATTTAACAATTTCTTTTACATGTATTGAAGTAGTTTTAAAAATATGAATAAAAACACCCCTGTATTTCTATCTTTGGACTTCAATAACTTCCCTCTTCGAGCTTCTGACTTCCTTATATCATGATAAAAGCTGAAATGTTTTATCTCGAACTAAGGTTAAATGAACTTTTTATATCAAACTTGTTTAAACTTTTTTGCAGGACATTAAAAGTATAAAATAAGTCTGTTAAACACATTTTAAGCTTAACCACAAAAGAGACAAAAGCTATTTGCACAGATGTTAGATCTGATAAAAGCTCTCAAAAGAATAAAAATCAAAGATTTTTAAAGGGTTATGTGAACTTCTATACGCAAAGTATTTAAACTTAAAAGTCACTAAAGTGTTTAAAATAAAACTTTTGTGACTTTTGTGGTTTAATAAAAAAGGTTAAACAGCTTTATCAAAAAAAAATCTGAATGCCGGAAACATTCAGATTTTTTTTTATTGTTGTTTTAAAATTTTCGTTGAATCACATAATCCAGCATGCTGTGTAATGATTTTTTAGCTTCAGAGTCCGGAAATTCATTGAGAATGTCTTTCGCTTTCTGCTGGAAATCTTTCATCACCTTGATGGCATAATCCATACCTCCTGAACTTTTTACAAATTCTATAAGCTCTTTTACCCTTTTCTGGTCATTATTATAACGCTTAATGGTATTGAAGTAGTATTTTTTATCTTTTTCAGAGGCATTCTTCAATGTATAGATCAGAGGAAGTGTCATTTTCTGCTCTTTAATATCAATTCCGACAGGTTTTCCGATCACATTGGAACTCAGATAATCGAAAAGGTCATCTTTAATCTGAAAGGCCATTCCGGTATAGGTTCCGAAATCCATCATCTTTTTGGCAAGTGTTTCATCAGCATTATTGGAAAGAACTCCTATCTCGCAGCATGCCGCAATTAAAGTAGCTGTTTTCTGGCGGATGATCTCGTAGTAAACATCTTCCGTAATATCCAGTTTTCTGGCCTTTTCCAGCTGCAGAAGCTCACCCTCGGACATCTCACGGATCGTTCTTGAAATGACGCCTAAAAGGTCATAATCTTTATGGTCCGTAGACAGCAGTACCGATTTCGATAAAAGATAATCCCCTACCAGCACCGCAATCTTATTTTTCCATAAAGCATTAATTGAGAAAAAATTACGTCTTTTGAAACTTTCATCCACCACATCGTCATGTACCAGAGTTGCGGTATGAATCAGTTCGATCATGGAGGCTCCGCGGTACGTTTTTTCATTCACCTCACCCACTAGTTTTGCACACAGAAATACGAACATTGGACGCATCTGTTTCCCTTTAGTAGTAACAATAAAACGGGTTACTTTATCTAATAAAGGCACTTTACTCTGCATCGATTCATAAAACTTCTGCTCGAAAAGTTTCATTTCCTCATTGATTGGTCGTTTGATTTCTTCTACAATGTTTCCCAAAATCTGTGAATGAAAGATAAATAACTATTAATTCTCACAAAGATAATTTTTTTCACGCAATTTTAAGACAAAATTAATCTTTGAGTTCTTTCTTTGGAATAAAATAAAGCGCGGGCTGCGCACTTCCCAACCTTGATTTGAATTTTTCCCCGGAAATATAAATTCCGGCATCATTCACGGTAATTCCCTCAATCTGCCCTACCGTCAGGGCACCACCGAGATAATAATGTTTAGGGGCTTCCTTAAAAAAGATTCCAGGTTCCGTTTCTGTAAAAATATTCAGGAAGACTTCCGTTTTCTTTGTATATCCTACCAAATAAAGTTTTTTCTCAAAATAAGCGGCATCGGTTACAACAAAACCGGTTTTGTAAAATTCTATTTTTTCTGCTTTCTGTTTTTCAGTAACTTCAGGATCAATGATATAATGAGAGGTTGATTTAGATTTCCATTCTTTGGTAAACAAATGCAGTTTTCCGTTGAGATAGATCATAGCTTCAGCATCAAAATCGTTGTTGGTATACTGAGGAATAAACTCCGTCTGCTCAGGATAATAAAATGTTATTTTTGCGATAGAATCATTTTGGGGTTCATTATTTTGAAAAGGGAGTTTATAGATTTCCAGATCTCTTCTTGTACCGCCATTATTTCCAAAATCTCCAATGTAGAAATTCTTTCCGTCGTTGGTCAGAGCTTCCCAGTCTTTATTTTTAGCATTGACGGTTACTGTATTTTTTATACTGCCGGAAGTTTCATCCAGTTCAAAAAGTTCCGGAGCATTGCCGCTGTCATTGAATGTATACAATTTTCCGTTCAGAATGCTAAGTCCTGATGTTTCCTGAATCTTATCATCTAAATAACCTACTCTGAATTTTCTGATCTTAAAAAATTCTGTCTGCTGCGAAAATGATGACTGGAAAATAAGGACTGCTGTGAAAAGAAGGATTTTTTTCATGAAACAAAAATAAGGGTTTAGTGGGAATTAGAGCTCACCTTAATATTCTTAAAAGCTTAAAGAAACTTAATGGTTCAATTATTTTAAACTCTCGCAGATAAAAGAGATTTAGCAGATTTATTCCACAAAGAATAAAAATCTTTGATTTTTTTAAAACTTATAAGCACTTCTCTCCTCATTTTATTCAACTTCAAAATAGCTAAAGCGTTCAAAAACTTTTGTGACTTTTGTGGTTTAATAAAATAGTAAGCATTTAAAAACCAATAAACTTTTATTTCTGCTCCCGTTTTTGCGCCTGCTTCTTTAAATAGTCTTTCTGATACTGTCTCACCGTTTTTCCTGTACCATCATGTCTCCAGCCAGGAGAATTGAAGATATAATTAATTCTATCCGATATTTTCAAGCCCGGTTGTCTGATATCTTTCCAGATCTTTCTCCATTCATACAACAGAACCGTATCCGGTTTATTATCCGGCATTTTGGGGTATATTCCGTATTTTACAGGAACATTGGGATCTTCTTTTTCAAAGGTTCCGAACATCTTATCCCAGATAATGAGGCACATTCCCATGTTTCTATCCAGGTATTTGATATTACAGGCATGATGTACTCTGTGATGGGATGGCGTCACCAAAATATACTCCAGAATACCCATGGTTTTTACGGTCTGTGTATGTACCCATGTTCCATATACCTGCCCTATTGCGTAAACGACCATAATATGCCATGGATTAAAGCCTAAAAAGGCCAGAGGGGAAAAATAAAGATACCGGTACAGAGGTTGTAAAACAGGACTTCTGAAACCTGTTGTCAGATTGAAATATTCTGAATTGTGATGGGTAATATGGACTGCCCAGAACGCTCTTGAATGATGGTCTACATAATGAAGAACATAATAGGCGAAATCTGTAATAACGAAGCAGATCAGCCAGTACCATACCGTAAAATCCCAGGTAAAAAGCCGGTGATGATAAAAGAAAAACATGACTCCCATGGCAAAAGCCTTCATGATCAGATCTAGACCGAAGTTCATCAAAGCAAGATAAATGCTTGTAGCAACATCTTTCCCGTTGTACAGTTTAGCTTCAGAAACATGGCTGTAGATCATTTCCGCCAAAATAACGGCAGCATGAACCGGAATCGACCATGCATATACATTTTCCAAGCCATCCTCGCTCATAAAGAAGTCCATAATAACTTTTTACTTTATGTAAAGGTAGGGCTTTAGTGAATTTTTAAGAAAAGTTTTGGTTTTTTTTAAGGAAATTTTAATCCGTCGTTTTATTGGCGAGCTGTCCGCAGGCTGCATCAATATCTCCGCCACGGCTTTTTCTGATCATCACGGTAATGCCTGCATTCTCCAGCTGGCGTACATAATTATCTTCTGCCTGCTTGTTACACTGGTCATATTTTCCGTCACCGATAGGATTATACTGGATAAGATTCACTTTGGAAGGAACCTGTTTACAATATTTGATAAGGGCTTTAATATCTTCATCCCCATCATTTATTCCTTTCCATACGCAGTATTCAAACGTAATCACAGAACCGGTTTTCTGATACCAGTACTGAAGTGCCTCCATAATATCCGTCAGTGGAAATTTATCTGAGAAAGGCATAATTTCGTTACGTTTGGACTCTATTGCAGAGTGAAGAGAAAGTGCCAGTTTTACCCGCAGCTCATCGTCTGCAAGCATTTTAATCATTTTGGGAATTCCGGATGTGGAAACGGTAATTCTTCTTGGAGACATTCCGAGACCTTCCGGCTGGGTAATTTTTCTGATGGCTTCCACTACATTTTTGTAATTCATCATAGGCTCTCCCATTCCCATAAAAACGATATTGGAAAGCGGTCTGTTAAAGTACATTTTGCTCTGGCTGTCAATCAGGGCTACCTGATCTACAATTTCCGCAACTTCAAGGTTTCGCATTCTTTTCAGCCTTGCCGTTGCGCAGAATTCGCAGTTTAAGGAACATCCTACCTGTGAAGAAACGCAGGCTGTGGTTCTTGTCTCTGTAGGAATAAGAACAGATTCTACCAGAAGTCCGTCGTGAAGTTTCACCCCATTTTTAATGGTTCCGTCCGTACTTTTCTGAAGTTGGTCTACAGATACGGGGTTGATGGTATATTCTTCAGAAATTTTTTCTCTGAGAGACTTCGAAAGATTCGTCATTTCATCAATCGAATGGAGGTTTTTACTCCACAGCCAGTCATAAACCTGTTTCGCACGAAACGGTTTCTCTCCTAAAGTCACAAAGTAATCTTTAAGCTGGTCCAGTGATAATATACGGATATCTTTCATTGTAAGGTGGCAGATGACAGGTTTCAGGTCGCAGATACTATTACCTGCAACCTTTCACCTTATATCTTTTTTTATAGAATTAACATTGCGTCACCGTAAGAATAGAATTTATACTTTTCTTTTACGGCTTCTTCATAAGCATGCATAATAAAATCTCTTCCAGCAAACGCTGCAATCATCATCAATAATGTTGATTTTGGCGTATGGAAGTTGGTAATCATAGAGTTTGCTACTCCAAAATCGTGAGGCGGATAAATGAATTTGTTCGTCCAGCCGTTGAATGCAGAAATCTTTTTGTTTGAAGAAACAGAAGTTTCCAATGCTCTCATTGTAGTGGTACCTACTGCACAAACTCTTCTGTGGGCATCTACCGCTCTGTTGATGATCTCAGCATTTTTCTCGTCGATGATGATTTCCTCAGACTCCATTTTGTGCTTAGAAAGATCTTCTACCTCAATCGGGTTGAACGTCCCTAAACCAACGTGAAGAGTTACTTCAGCGAAATCAATTCCTTTGATCTCCAATTTTTTCATCAAATGCTTAGAGAAGTGAAGACCTGCTGTAGGGGCAGCTACTGCTCCTTCCACTTTTGCATAGATGGTCTGATATCTTTCAGCATCTTCCGGCTCTACAGCTCTTTTGATGTATTTTGGAAGCGGAGTTTCTCCTAATTCTTTCAGTTTTGTTCTGAATTCGTCATAAGAACCATCGAATAAGAATCTTAGCGTTCTTCCTCTTGAAGTGGTATTATCAATAACTTCAGCTACCAAAGATTCATCTTCAGTAAAGAACAATTTGTTACCGATTCTGATTTTTCTTGCAGGATCTACAAGTACATCCCATACTCTGGTTTCTTTATCAAGCTCTCTTAAAAGGAAAACTTCGATTTTAGCTCCTGTTTTTTCTTTGTTTCCATAAAGACGGGCAGGAAAAACCTTAGTATTGTTGAATATGAACAGATCTTTCTCGTCGAAATAGTCAACTACATCCTTAAACAGTTTATGCTCAATAGTTTCTGTTTTTCTGTTAAGAACCATTAATCTGGCTTCGTCTCTGTGTTCAGATGGATGTTCTGCTAATAATTCCGCAGGAAGATCAAAATTAAAATCTGATGTTTTCATTTTTTTAAATTACGGTTTAAAAATTACTAAAATTACGTTTGCAATTTTCGGAGTGCAAATATACGACATTGAACACCCCTTTGTCAAGTATTATTTAAAATCTAATTTAAAACCGTGATTTTACGGATATTTATAAAGCCTAAAAAGATTATTTTTGGAAATATTTTAAAACTTTACACTTATGAGCAAATATTCATTAGAAGCTTTCGTGAACGAAACCAAAGAAAATCCACAACAAAAAGATTATTTCGAACTAGAAACTCCGCATTTATTGGAAATTAATCTTAATAATCAGGCGGTATGGACCAAAAGAGGAAGCATGGTAGGCTATGTAGGAGGTATCAACTTCGAAAGACAGGGAATGCTGGCTGGAGGTATTGGCAATCTTTTAAAGAAAGCGATCAGTGGTGAAGGAACAAAGCTGATGAAAGCAGAAGGAAGCGGAAGGCTGTATGTAGCAGATTCCGGTAAAAAAGTACGTATTCTTTACCTTAACAATGAATCCGTATGTGTAAACGGAAACGATGTACTGGCTCATGAACAGAGTGTAAAAAGCGATATTACCATGCTTAAAAGTATTGCGGGAATGATGGCCGGCGGTCTTTTCCAGGTAAAACTTTCCGGAACGGGGCATATTGCAATAACTACTCACGGCGAACCGCTTACATTGATGGTAACTCCCGATAATCCGGTTTTCACAGATCCTAATGCTACAGTAGCATGGTCCGGAAATCTGAGCCCGGATCTGAAGACCAATGTTTCTTTCAAAAGCCTTATCGGAAGAGGAAGCGGTGAAGAGTTTCAGATGAAATTTTCAGGAAACGGATGGGTATTGATCCAACCTTATGAAGAAGTATATTTCACAGAGAAATAATATATTAAAAATTGATCATTGTAAAACGGCTGCTTCCTATTTCAGAGGGTAGCCGTTTTTTTATTTTTATTCCAAATTTCAAATCCCATCCTGTTAAACCGGAGTCCAATACCCTTTACCTCGCAACTTTTTAATATATTTAAAAAAAAATTTGAATGAACACCACCACTTCACGCAGAAACTTTATTAAAACCGCAACCCTGGCAAGTTTTGGGGCATTGGTTTTACCGAATTCTTTATTTGCTTATTCCAATGATTTTAAATCAGATAAAAAAGTCCGTGTCGGTTTTATCGGCGTAGGTCTACGAGGGCAGGAACATGTAAAACTCCTGGCCAAACGTAATGACGTAGAGATCGTGGCTTTTGCAGATCCCGATAAAAGAATGCTTGCCGCTTCTCAGAAAATACTGAAAGACAATAATAAATCGGCAGCTCAGGAATTCTCAAACGGCGATTACGATTACAGAAATCTATTAAAGCTAAAAACCATAGACGCGGTAGTTATTGCTACTCCATGGGAATGGCACCTTCCGCAGGGTACAGAGGCTATGAGAGCTAAAAAAATTGTAGGAATGGAAGTTTCGGGAGCTATCAAACTGCAGGACTGCTGGGAGTTTGTAAAAGTATACGAAGAGACGAAAGTTCCTATTTTCATGATGGAAAATGTATGCTACCGCAGAGATATCATGGCTATTTTGAATATGGTCCGTAAAGGAATGTTCGGAGAATTGGTTCATGGAAGAGGCGGCTATCAGCATGACCTTAGAGGGGTTCTTTTCAATGACGGAGTTACCCCTTACAATTCGGGTGCTGAATTTGGAGAAAAAGGGTTCAGCGAAGCCCATTGGAGAACAGAACATTATGTAAAACGCAACGGTGAGCTTTATCCTACCCACGGATTAGGTCCTGTAGCCGTGATGATGGATATTAACCGTGGAAACCGTCTGACCAGGCTTTCCTCATTCTCTTCAAAATCGGTAGGACTTCATAAATATATTGTGGAACATCCGAAAGGCGGAGAAAATCACCCTAATGCAAAAGTTAAATTTAACCAGGGAGATATCGTTACCACACAAATTGCCTGTGCAAATGGCGAAACCATACTTTTAACTCACGATACCAGTTTACAGAGACCTTATGATCTTGGATTCAGGGTACAGGGAACGGAAGGTTTATGGCAGGATTTCGGCTGGGGAGATTTCAATCAGGGGAATATTTACTTTGAAAAAACAATGAATCACAGCCACCGATGGGAAAATACAGAAAAGTGGATGAAAGAGTTTGATCATCCAATGTGGAAAAAGTTTGAAAATACAGCAGCCGGTGCTGGCCACGGCGGAATGGACTTCTTTGTCATGAACACCTTCATTGAATGTATCAAGCGAAATATAGAATTCCCGATGGATGTGTATGATCTTGCTCTATGGTACTCTATCACTCCACTCAGCGAGGAATCTATTGCGAAAAACGGTCAGGTGGTAGATATTCCTGATTTCACCAACGGAAAGTGGAAAACCCGTAAACCTGTATTTGGAATGACCGATGAATTCTAAAAAAACACTGCTCATATTAGCCGGAGGCCTGGGAAGCCGTTACAAAGGACTGAAACAGGTAGACGGAATCCTGGAAAACGGTTCTCCTATTCTGGAATATTCTATCTATGATGCGCTGGAAAGTGGTTTCAGCAAGATTGTTGTGATTGTGAACAGGCTTATTCCTCAAAGCTATATTGACAGATTAAATACAATATCCAAAGAAAAACATTTTGAACTTCACTGGGTATATCAGGAAAAAGAAAGTTTCCTTCCCGCCGGCTTTGACTTCTCTCAACGGGAAAAGCCGTGGGGAACGGGACATGCCGTGCTTTGCGCCAAAAACGCAATACAGGAGCCTTTTGTCATGATTAATGCCGATGATTTTTACGGAAAAGAAGCCTACCAGCTTGCTTCTGAAGAAATAGACCTTCATATTTCAGGATCACAGTTCGGAATGGCTGCCTATCCCTTAGAATCTACTTTGAGCGGAAACGGAAGTGTTGCCCGGGGAATATGCACCTTAAATGAAGAAAATTATCTGATAGAAGTAGAAGAACAGACTTCCATCCGCAGAAAAGGAGATTCAATTGTTTATACCGAGAACGGAAATGATATTAACCTCGCTCCCGACGTGCTGGTGTCTATGAACTTCTTTATTTTTCATCCAAATGTTTTCGATGCGCTTGAAAACCATTTTGATGATTTTTTGAAATCGGAACCGGAACTATCGGAGGAATTTTACATTCCTTCTGCCGTACAGAGAATGATTGATGAGAAAAAGGCAAAAGTATTAGTGAAAGCTTCTCCATCTCAATGGATGGGCGTTACCTATGCAGACGATAAAAGCAGTATTAAAGATTTTCTGACTGCAGAGACTGAAAAAAACAGATATCCCGACAATCTATGGAACTAAAACAAATTGTAACCGGATTTACCGGAACTGAAAACTGTACACTCACTCCTATCACCAACGGATTGATTAATGCAACCTATCTGGTGGAGAACAATGAATCGGGAGAAAAGTTTATTCTTCAAAAAATCAATACCAGTGTTTTTAAGTTTCCTGAAATCATCACCGATAACCATCTGTTAATTAATGAAATGCTGGAAAATGGAAACTATCCGTTAAAAATGACTCAGCCGAAGAAAGCTTTATCAGCAGAAACCTATATCCTAAAAGATGAAAACGGAGAATCATGGAGAATGGTAGATTTTATTGAAGATACGAAGACTTTCTTTAAAATTCCTGATATAAAAACAGCTTATGAATCGGCAAAAGCTGTCGGATGTTTTCTGGATATGATCAATCCGGAACATCTTCCCGACATTCAGAACCCGATTCCTGATTTTATTAATTTTGAAAAAAGAATTTCAGATTATCAGATCTCCTTGCAAAATGCCCGCGAAGATTTGCTAATGAATGCCCTAGCAGAAGTCGAAATGATGAACGAACTCCTTTTTCTTCCCGAAAAATGGATTGATATGGAAAAGAACAATCTGCTTCCCAAAAGAATCATCCACGGAGATCCAAATATCAGAAATATACTTTTCGATGAAAATTCAAGCCCTCTAGCGGTTATAGACCTCGATACAGTAACGGTTTCTACAATCCTGTATGATTTCGGTGATATGGCAAGATCATATACCAACACCCTGGATGAAGACGACGGAAGTGCTGAAAATAATTTCAATCCTCATATTTACCGAACTGTAAAAGATGGGTTTTTATTGAATTTAAAGGAAAAACTGACCTTTGAAGAGCTGGAAAATCTTGATTATGCTGCACAAACTGTTATTTATATTCAGGCTGTCCGTTTTCTTACTGATTATCTGAACGGAAGTACTTATTATTCAACAACATATAATGAACATAATCTGGACAGGACCAGAAATCAATTACAGTTACTGAAGAGTTTGAGAGAGTATCTAAATATTGATTAGATAATACTTTACAAAAAATAATTGAACCATTAAGGTTTTTATATTAACCACAAAAGGCACAAAAGTCTTTACGCGCTTTAGTTATTTTGAAGCTGAATAAAATGGGGAAAGAAGTGCACATAAGTTTTATAAAAAATCCAAGATTTTTATTATTCTCGCAGATGCCGCGAATTGAGCGGATTTTTCACAAATAAGAATTCTGAGATCTTCTGGAAATTATCGGATCAAACCTTATAGGTTTTAAAACTCATGCATATTAAAAACCTATAAGGTTTAGTCCTTTATAAAATCAGCGTCATCCGTAAAATCAGCGAGAGAAAAGTCTCCGCGAACATCCGTGAAATTTGTGGTTAAAAAACTTCAAATCAGGAATTCCAAAATCTTTTTCCAGTCTTCCAGTTTTCTGTCGAAAGATACCGTATGAAGAGGGCTTGTGGAGGGTAACTGAAATATAGGCAGTCTGTAATTTTTTCCTAAAAGTTTCTGCAGGCTTTTGTATGATTTTCCTCCGTTACAAAAAACAGCTTTGATGTTGGGATATTCGTCCAAAAGTTCTGCTATTGGATTGGCTTCTTCGTTTTTGATCTCGGTATCGAGGCTTCCTTTTCTCTCGCAGGAGTCGATGACATCCCAGACTGCTATATGATTTTTCTTTAGGACATTCAGGCGTTCCATATAATCGTCGGTAGGTTTTTCATTCAACAAATGAAAGATAAGAGTCCAGAATTTATTTTGTGGATGAGCATAGTACTGCTGCTTCTCCAAAGATTTTACTCCGGGGATTGAACCTAAAATTAAAATTTCAGCCTGATTATCAATGACCGGGGGAAATGAGGAAATTCTGTTTTGCATCATCAAATATATAAAATTTGGCTAAAGCCTTCGGATAACGGTATAAAAAAAGCGGGCTAAAGCCCGCTCCTATTGATTTTTTGAATAGTTAAAAATACATTTTCATCTACTCATTATACATTTCTAATTATAGAGTTTCCTTCAACCAGTCAAAGAATTCTCTCTGCCATACCAATCCGTTTTGCGGATGAAGTACCCAGTGATTTTCGTTCGGGAAATAGACTAATTTAGACTTCAATCCTCTTAATTTTGCGGCCTGGAAAGCTTCCTGCCCTTGCTCATAAGGTACACGGAAATCTATTCCGCCCTGAATAATCATAATGGGCTTATTCCATTTTTCAACAAAATTGCTCGGGTTGAATTCTGTATATGCTTTTGGAAGAGGCTTTTCCCACGGAGAACCAAGATCCCAATTTGCAAACCAAAGTTCTTCTGTAGTCAGGTACCATGATTTCATATCAAATAATCCATCATGTGCGATGAATGTTTTGAATCTGTTTTCGTGAATTCCTGCCAGCATAAATACGCTGTATCCTCCGTAACTTGCTCCTACAGCAGCGACTCTTTCACCATCTACATAAGGTAGTGTTTTTGCAAAGTCTGTTGCTGCCAGATAATCTCTCATCGGCTGCCCGCCCCAGTCTTTGGAAATTTCTTCGTTCCATTTTGTTCCCCATCCCGGCATTCCTCTTCTGTTTGGAGCTACTACGATATAGCCGTTGGCTGCCATTAGAGAGAAATTCCATCTTGTGCTGAAAAACTGAGTCAGTGCAGATTGAGGACCTCCCTGACAATATACCAGCGTCGGGTATTTTTTGTTCGGGTCAAAATTGGGTGGATAGTGGAACCATACTCCCATTTCTTTACCGTCTGATGTTTTCACCATTTTCAGTTCAGATTTTCCCTGTGCCAGTTTAGCATAAGCATCTTTATTGGCTTCGGTAACTTGCTTCATTTCTCCGTTTTTAAGATTAACAGAGAATAATTCTGTTGCATGGTTTACATCTGTTCTTCCAACTAAAAGTGAAGTTTTATTATCGGTAAATATTTCATTGACATCGAAATCTCCTTTGGTGATCTGCTGAACTTTTGCCGCTTTAGGATCCAAAGAGAAAAGCTGCTTTGTTCCTCTGAATGCTGCTGTAAAATAGATCGCTTTGGAATCTCCGCCCCAGAATACATCTCCGGAAACGCTTTCATCCCATCCGGCCGTAAGATTGGTCGTCTTTCCTGACTTCCAGTCCATGATTTTTACGTCATTCTTATCTGCTTCATAACCGTCTCTGGCCATACTCTGCCAGATCAGGGATTTCCCATCAGGGCTGAATTTTGGATTAACATCATATCCTTTATTGGACTCCGTTAAATTCTTTGTTGTTCCTGAAGCCAAATCGTAAGCAAAGATATCTGTATTGGTGCTTGTAGAATATTCTTTTCCACTTTTGGGTTTGGTAACGTATAAAAGCTGGGAAGAATCAGGGCTCCAGATGAAGTCTTCAGCCCCACCGAAAGGTCTTTGAGGGGAATCCCACGTTTTTCCTTCCAGAAGATCTTTTGCCGTTTCAGCTTTATCTGAAACATTCACTACAAATACATGATTGTACTTTCCTTCATTGAAGTAATCCCAATGCCTGTGGTTCAGATCTGTATACACCTGAGCTGTTGTTTTGGGAGTATCGCTGTATTTGTCTTTCCCCATTAGTTTCTCCACCAAAACCTGCTTGCTGAAGGCTATTTTTTTACCATCCGGAGAAATCACAACATTATCTGCTTCACCAATAGTATAAAATTCAGACCAGGTTTTACCGTTATCTTTCGAAAGATAAAGTTTATCTCCTTCCTGTGCATAAATCCCGTTTTTATCCCACTGAATAAGGGCTTTTTTACCGAAATCTATTTTGGAAGACTGGTTATTAAGAACATTGAGAAAATAATTCTCGTTTTTTGTCTTTTCTGTTTTCAGATCTACCTGTCCTATTTTGTAGATTAGGGAAGCCTGATCGGGTGAAACAGCCTGTACTCCTACTTTTTTCAAAGTCCATAGAGTTTCAGGTGTCATAAGTTGTTGTGCATTCATTAAAAGCGGAGCTGCCAGAGCCAGCAGACTGTACTTAAATTTCATATGTTGATATTCATTTTTTAACGGAACTGTGAAATCATACTTAATTCCATCAATTCCTTTTAATTAATTCAAAGAACCCCAAAGTTAGTACTTAAAATAAAAATGAACGAAAGAATTAACATTAAAATTTCGGTGTATTTGCCATTGAGAGTCAATATCTCAAAAACACAAAAAAAGCCTGCCGTAAAAAACAGCAGACTCATATAAGTATTTTACTTTTGATCCGTTAATCTCCGTCCGAAAACATAGAGCTGGCCAGGGAAGTTACAAAAGACAGCAATACACTGAATATAAGTGCCCACCAGAAGCCGTCTACTACCATACTGTCTATAAAATAATCAGCAATCAGAATGATAACAGCATTAATGACCAAAGCAAACAGCCCTAATGTAATAATCGTAAGCGGCAACCCTAAAAGGCCCAAAATAGGTTTCACGAAAATATTTAATATTCCCAGTACAATGGCAAAAATAATCGCGGAAGAAAATCCTTCGAAATGTACGCCCGGAAGTACCTTCGTCAAAAGATACGCAACGATTGCTGTAACAAACAGCCTGACAATTAAGTTCATATTATTATTTTTTAATGTTTATAGGGTTTAAGGAGCAAAACCTGTTCCATTTAAGTTAAAAAAATGCAGTCCGGCTCTTTGTTTAAAGAATATTTTAATTCCGGGAATCTTTTATTTTATTCTCATCATCGTTACGAGTGAAGTTGCTACATGACTTTCCGAACCTGTACTTTCATCAAGAACATATATTTCAGTTCTTACCACAATAATCTGTACTCCGCCTTTAATAACGTAAGACTTTGATATCAAAGCATCTCCTAGAGCGGGACGAAGGTAATTCACCTTCAGTTCAACCGTCACGACATAACAGTCATCTTTATAATGGCTTACAGAAGCATATCCGGAAGAAACATCCACCAAAGAAGCAATCATAGCGCCATTGAACATGCCTGCTTTCCGGGTCATCATTTCCATTTTCGGAATTTTAATCGAAACAAAATCGGTCTCTACTTCCAATAATTCGGCTTTGTAGAATTTCAACGTTTCGGATCGGCTGAAGCTGTCTGTAATGAGTTTCTTTTTTTCTGGAGTCATAAATATTTAATTTAATCTGAATGTGAATACAAAGTACATGAATGTTTTTCAGAAATACCAGAAAATCTAAAATAAGTTTCTTTATTCATGGTGAATTTTTTAATTATGCCGCTTGTTTTTTCAACCACAAAAGACACAAAAGTTTTTAAACGCTTTAGTTATTTCTAAGTTGAATAAAATGGAGAGAGGAAGTACACAGAAGTTTTTTTAAAATCCAAGATTTTTATCTGACATGATAAAAAATCTGCCTAATTTGTTAGATCTGCGAGAGATTAAAACAATTGGACCAGTAAGATTTTTTTAAGTTTTTAAGGATATTAAGGTGAGCTTCGCTTGAAAAGGCACTGCTTAAAAAATCATTTGATTTTTCTTAACTATTCTTATCACCTTCATTGATCTTAATGGTTTATAATAACCACAAAAGGCACAAAAATTTTTGAAACACTTTAATTATTTTCAAGTTGAATAAAATGAAGAGACGAAGTGCACATAAGTTTTTTAAAAATTCAAAGAATTTTTGAAGGAGTAGTTCATATTCTCAACTAAAAATTCTATACACAATCATCTGTGCACATCTGAGAAATCTGTGGTCAAATAGATATTTCCAACCACAAAAAACAGTAGCTTTGCAACAAATTATACATCCCTATGAATTCCAAAAAATTTCTCCTTTTTCTAAGTTTTCTGACAGGCTGTATTTTTCATGCCCAAACCCTGCATCTGTACGGAGGTTCCAATCAGGATCAGTATTTAGGCTGCTTGAACTGCGATACTTTTGATAAAGACTCGATCTGGAATTCTTTCGGAGATTTTGGAAATATACTGAGTTCGAAATCCATTTGGAACGCCAGTGGAAATTATGGAAATGCATACAGCACTTATTCCCCGTGGAGTGCCTATGCATCATATCCTCCGGCTATTGTAGATCAGGATGGTAATTTTTACGGATATCTTACTTTAAATCCTTATGCCTCTGAAAAATCCAAGCTTGAACTGGCACAGGTTTTATGTACCTATCACGACAGCATCAGAAAAGACATCAGTGGATGGTATGGCAAATTATTCCGGTAAATTCTTAGGAAAGCTGTACCTGAAAATCTTCTCCGAGTGTCAGAATTCCCTCTGTCAGACCTTCGGAATGGGTAGTAAACCCTTTCAGTTTTGAGGTTTTTCCTTTTAAAACCAGATCTAAAAGCTGTTTATCCGATAATTTCTTTCCAAAAATGTCAAAAGTAACTTTAAAGCCACAATTCTTAAAATCAGAACAGCCCACCGCCGTTTTTCCTTTGATCAGGTTGTGTTCTTTACATTTCGGGCATTTTGTTTCTTCCCAGGACTGAAGTTCTTTTTTTACGGCAGGTTCGCGTTTTTTCTTTTCTTTGACTTCTTCCTTTTCTTCGTGTAACGTAATGACTTTTCCTTTTCCGTCCACTACTTTTTTGGTCAGTTCCGTTACCATCTGAATCAGTTCTTCTTTAAACTGGTTAGCTTCATATTCGCCGCTTTCAATTTTACGAAGCTTGGACTCCCATTCTCCGGTTAATTCCGGGCTTTTCAGCAGCTCGTCTTCAATGGTATCAATCAGCTGAATTCCGGTGGGTGTAGCAATCAGGTTTTTCCTTTTCTTCTCGATATACTTTCTTTTGAAAAGAGTTTCGATGATATTGGCACGGGTGGAAGGTCTACCGATTCCGTTATTCTTCAGAAGTTCACGCAGTTCTTCGTCTTCTACCTGTTTTCCGGCAGTTTCCATAGCTCTCAGCAATGTTGCTTCAGTATAAGGTTTTGGAGGGGTAGTTTTTCCCTGATGAATCATAGGGTCGTGCGGCCCGGTTTCTCCTACCACAAATTCAGGAATAGTCTGTTCTTCTTCCTTTTCTTTTTCTTTATCTGCAGCTTCTTCCTTCGGCTCTTTGGCGTAAACGGCTCTCCATCCCGGTTCCAGAACCTGTCTTCCACTTGTTTTGAACGGAATGGTTCCTACTTTTCCTTCCACTAAAGTATTTGAAATTTTACATTCCGGATAGAAAACGGAAATAAAACGTTTGGCAATCAGATCATAAATCAACTTCTCTTCCCTGCTCAGATTTTGGGAAGGCGGTACTTCAGTAGGGATAATTGCATGGTGATCCGTCACTTTCGTATCATCAAAAACAGCTTTTGACTTAGGAATGGGTGCTTCCAGCAACGGAGCAATCAACTCCTGATAAAAGTGCATTTTCCGAAGAATTCCTTCTATTTTCGGGTACAAACTTTCGGATAGATAAGTGGTATCAACACGTGGATAGGTCACGTGCTTTTTTTCGTACAGACTTTGAATATAATTTAAAGTATTTTCTGCAGAATACCCATATTTTTTGTTGGCTTCCACCTGAAGTCCCGTCAAATCAAAAAGTCTCAGGTTTTTTTCTTTTCCTTCTTTGATCTCAAAAGAGACAATTTCAAAAGGATTGAGTTTAAGGTATTCAAGACCTTTTTCAGCACGATCAAGGGTTTTTAAACGGTCAATCGCGGCATTGAAAATAACGTCCCGGTATTTGGTTTTGAGTTCCCAGTATTCTTCCGTTGTGAAGGCATCAATTTCTTTCTGACGCTGAACGAGCATCGCCAAAGTCGGGGTCTGTACCCTTCCGATGGAAAGCACCGCTTTGTTTCCTCCAAACTTTTTGGTGAATAATCTTGTGGCATTGATTCCCAGCAGCCAGTCTCCAATAGCTCTGGCATTTCCTGCCAGGTAAAGGTTTTTATACTCTTCTGCGGGTTTCAGGCTGGCAAAACCTTCCTTAATGGCCTCTTCAGTAAGGGAAGAAATCCATAAACGCTGAATAGGTTTGTTACATTTTGCCTTCTGCAAAACCCATCGCTGAATCAGCTCTCCTTCCTGCCCGGCATCCCCACAGTTAATCACCTCATCACATTCCTCTACCAATTTCTCAATGACTTTAAACTGATTCTCAACGCCTTTATTGGGAATTAATTTAATCCCAAAACTGCTTGGAATAATAGGCAATAGAAACAGGTTCCAGGATTTGTACTGGGGACCGTAATCGTGAGGTTCTTTTAAGGTACAAAGGTGTCCGAACGTCCATGTCACACAGTATCCGTTACCTTCCATATAGCCCTGTTTAGGCGTGGTAGCACCTAATACTTTGGCGATATCTCTGGCAACACTGGGCTTTTCTGCAATACAAAGTTTCATGAATTTCGGGATTATTGAAAGGGGGACAAAAGTCGGGATTTTTTTTGGATTTATCTATATTTAGTTGACAGTTATCTGCTGATCATTGAAAATGACATAGCCATATCTGAATAATAAAACTCCCCTTAAAAAAGGAGAGTCTTCACAATATTAACGAAAATCAATTCATTATTTTTTATTTATTTCAGCAATGGCATCTTTGATTCCTCCGCCTGCTACTTCAAAGAAAGACGGGCCTGCCAGAAGGTATACTTTTTCCAGTTTCTTTGTGGTGGAAAGCTTATGCTCTTTTAAATAGGTTTCGGAACGGTTGGCCAATGTAATTCCTTTTACTACATTTCCTGCTACCAGAGCGGTTGGAGAATCTATTCCTGCGTCTTTTAAATCGCTGGCAAATGCAAAATTGGTTACGCCCAGTCTCATGGCTTCACGGGCTGCCACTTCACCTACGGAAGTCATCAGCTCGGGAGTGAAGTTGTTGCGGTCGCCTAAACCGATCAGTAGGAGCTTTTTGGCTGACATAGAACCTGCGGGAGGAGTGATTAAAATAGTTTCCAGTGCATGTCCTTTAAACTGTCCTGATTGTCTGATTTTGGTGAATTCGCCTTTTAATGCATCATCCAAATGAACCAACCCGTTCAGATTGGCGGGTAAAGCCTGGGCGCTGTGAATATCATTGTCCGTATATTCAAAAACACAGGCTACCTGTAATTGGGCATTTGCGGAAGACGGCCCCTGTACCAGGCCAATCATTGAAATTCCGTCTACGGATCCCCAGTTTTTTGAGGTTCCTATTTTTGCAGGAGTTGGAGATGAATTGGCAGTGACAGTTTGTGCAAATGTGAGTGTTGAAAATGCTAATCCTGCAATTAACAGTGATTTTTTCAGATTATTTTTAAATGTATTTTGCATGTGATTTATTTTTTTGTGTTGCTATTTTATCTGTTTCAAAGGTAATTTTTGTGTAAAAACTTCTTCTTGATATGGGTTAAGTAATGTTATAACTGATCAATTTTTATAGTATTTAGAATTTAAAAACAATTCTGGAATTGATAAATAATCCGTCTTTATCATCATTGATCACATCATCCACAAATGCTCCTGTTTTAAAATACTGAACGCCTGTGTTAAAAGTGAAAAACTGATTGATTTTGTAATTAAAACTTCCCAAAAATGCAGTCCCAATGTACTTTTTTGCTGAATTTGAAGAAGGAAGGCTCAGTGTTCCGCTGGGTCTGTAAATTCCGTCCTGCGTAGAATATCTCCAGTTGAAAACCACATCCGCCTGAACTGTAATTTTACTGTTTACATCTACCGTTGCATAAGGATGAATATCAATTAAATTCACAGGACCTATCTGAGGATTGAATCCGAAATAGCCGCCTTTTGGATAGAGAGGATTGAATGTTCCCAGTTTCCCGTCTCCCTTTTGACGGTCTCCGGAAATATAATCGTTCCGAAGATTGATGGTAGGTTTTCCTTTCACGTTCTCAAACATATATCCAACATCTGCAGAAGCTGTCCAGGCGCTGATATTTCCTTTATTGAAGCCTCCCAACTGATAAGCTGCTTCAAAATTGTAAATAAATCCGCCGCCATATCTCCAGAACCGTCCTCCTAAAGTATGTCTGTTTTCATCTGAAATTCCGTCTTCAAAACGTACGTTTTTACGATGGATTCCCAAATAGTATAGTTCTAAATTTCCACTGTGAGGAAGGATAAATGTATTGTAACTTCCCCACAAATTGACTGATTTTGAAGCTTTATTATCAAAAACACCTGTGTTTATATCGCTTGCCATCATTATGAAAGCATCAGACTTAAAATTTCCTCTTTTGTACATGAATTTTAATCCGTCAAAATAGAGTCTCAAGTTCGGGCCCTCGCGAACGGAAATCAATCTTCCGCTTCCGTAGTCGAGTTCCTGTCGTCCCAGGCGAACAGTAAGCTTTTCCTTATCTTTTTTAATAATATCTGCGTCTATGAAAAAGTTCTGAATATTCAAATGATCTTCATCAATGGGTCTTGGCCCGTTCTTTCTGCCATTTTCCCACGCACTTCTGAGCTGCCCGAAAATCCGCAGCCTTGAGCTCAGATGCCAATCTGCGTGCACATTATACCTTTGAATCAAAAAAGGATTGCTTCCGATTCCCAGCCTTCCCCAGTCTTCATTATTAAAATATACAAATTCTCCCCTTGCTTCTCCTCCTAATGAAAGGTAGCTCTCTTTTTTCTCAGAAAGCGGAATGTACTTTACAGAGTTATAAAAGGTATCTGCAGAATCTTTGAATGATGAATAATCTTCATCGAACCTCATCAGTTTAAACTGTGCAAACAACTGAACGGGAATAAGAATTTGCAGGAACAACAGAATAACTGTCAGATTTTTCATCATTATTGGTTTAAGAAGTGATGTATTAGAGGACCGTCCCATCAAAAATTCTTTTGAATTTTCGCCACCCCTCCGGTGGAAGGAAATTTTGTGGCAACAAGATATTTTCCGGGGGCCAGCTTACATGATTATCTGGTTTGGTATCCTCCATAATATTTTACAGGAGACCAGTCCGGAATTACCGGTAAAGAAGCCGGAGCTGCGTTTTTATAGGTTTCGTCTCCGTATACAACCTTCCCGTCTACAATGGTTAATTTTGAAGTAATGCTTTTTATATCTTCTTCATTGACTGTGAAATAATCTTTATCCAAAATAATAAGATCAGCAAAGTAATCTTTCTTAATTTTTCCTTTTTGAAAGTCTTTTATCAACTCATATCCTCCATAGGTAGAAAGTGATAAAGCGGTTTGTCTGTCTAACGTGTTTTCTTTTGCCATTACCTGAGTTCCACCGACTGTTTTTCCTGAAGTGATCCAGTACAAAGCAATCCATGGGTTGTAGCTTGCCACTCTGGTTCCGTCTGTTCCAAGTCCAACGGGAATTCCCATTTCCAGCATCTTTTTTACAGGTGGAGAAGCCAAAGCTGCTTTTTTACCGTAACGGTGAATGAAGCCTTCGCCCTGATAAGCCATTCTGTGTTGAACGGCGATTCCTCCTCCTAATGCCTTAATGCGTTTCATATTGTCTTCGGTTACTGTTTCCGCATGATCGAAAAACCAGATCAATCCGTTCAGGGGAGTTTCCTTATTGACTTCTGCAATCACATCTAAAAATCTGGTGATGCTTTCGTTGTAAGTCGCATGAATTCTGAAAGGCCATCTTTTTTTAACCAAAAGGCTTAAAACGTCTTTCATATTTTTTTCCATTGTAGCGGGCAGTTCCGGTCTCGGGAAAAGGAAGTTCTCGAAATCTGCACCGTCTGAAACCAGGTTTTCTCCGCCGCCTTCCACATGGTAATCAATTTCATTAATTCCATTGTGGCCATGATCATCTATTTCCACCATTCCGGTCCATTTTGTATAATCTGCCAGTTCAGATCCTTTTTTCTGAGCAAATAAGTAGTAAGGCAGACGAACTGTAATTTTGCCCTGCTTATTGAGTGCGTCGGTGGTTCCGTAATCATCCGGGAAATTCTGAAAACCTCCTCCAGCATCCATGACAGCGGTGACTCCCAGTCTGTTCAGTTCGGTCATATACTGAAGTGTGGAATTTACTTTTTCGTCTTCTGTGAGCTCCGGTAATTTTGCCAGGGTAGAATATAAAATAAATGCATTGGGTTCTGCCACTAAAAGTCCTGTGGGATCACCATTGTTGTCTTTTTCAATCAGTCCCTGTATTGGATTGGGAGTTTCACCATTGATATTTAATTCTTTTAAACCAGCTTTATTCAGCCATGCTTTTCCGTAGAGATACATCACGAAAGCCGGAACATTCCCTGTAGCTTCGTTAATCTCTGCTAATGTGGGTAGTCTTTTTTCTTCAAACTGATATTCATTCCATCCGCCAATTACCCTTATCCATTGTCCTTTCGGGGTTCTCAGGGCCTGTTCTTTCAACATTTCCAGCGCTCTTTTGAGTGTTTTTACGCCATCCCACCGAAGTTCGGTATTATAAAATCTACCACCGCGGATAACATGTAAATGACTGTCGAACAATCCTGGAATCACTCTGTTTCCTTTTGCATCTATGAGCTGGGTTTTTGCTCCTTTTAATTTTAAGATTTCGCTGCTGGTTCCGGTCCGGAATATTTTATGGTCTTTAATGGCAACTGCCTGCACCTGAGGATTTTTTTCATCCATTGTGGTGATCTTTCCGTTGATGATAACCAGATCTGCTTTTTGAGCATTCATCAATCCGGTACCTACAAACAAAGAAAGCAGAAGGGTGTTCAATAATTTCATAGTGATGAATTTTAAATGGGAAGAAAAGCGGCAGAATATTCCTCTGCCGCAGTGTATATTTAGTGTTTAAGCATATCCTGCGCGTACTGAATTCCCAGTCCGTAAGCTCCTCCGAATCTTTTCATCAGGTCATTCACCGGTTTATAGGTTTCTTTTCTTGCCCAGTCTCTCTGAAGTTCCAAAACATACTGTACAGAGGTAATGGGATGTGCGCCTGCCTGAACCATTCGCGTAACCGACTGATCGTGAGCTTGTTTTGAAATATCTCCGGATGCATCCGTAATCACATATACGTCATATCCTTCATCTATTGCAGATAATACAGGTCCCACGATACATACGCTCGTCCACAATCCTGCGAAAACCAGTTTCTTTTTATTTTTTCCTGTAATCGCTTTATGTGCATTACGGTCTTCCCAAGTATTCATCGTGGTTCTGTCTATATATCCGCTGGAAGACTCCGGATAGGTTTCCAGAATTTCAGGAAATACCGGACCGCTAAATGATTTTTCGGCTACTGTGGTTACAACGGTCGGAACATTAAAAATCTTCGATCCGCCGGCAATAAGGCCTACATTATTTCTCAATACTTCCATGCTGATACTTTTTGTGGCAAAAGCCATCTGCCCCTCATGATCAATAAGCACTAATGCGTGGTTTGTTGGGTTTAATAATGATTTTCCGGGTTGCTGTGCTGTAGCAGTTAATGATAATAAACCTGCCGCAAATGATAGAATTAATTTTTTCATAGTAGTTATTTTCTTAATCTTGTTATTTCTTATTCATTACAGAGTCATAGGGACTTCCATAAGGAGAATTTCTGTATTTTCTTCAGTTGTTTTAATGTTCAGATTTCTGATATCCCAGACACCAAAACCATCGCGTTCCTGTAGTGCCTGGCCTTCAATTTCGGCACTTCCTTTAAGAATGAAAGCGTATACTCCATTTCCTTCTTTGTGAATTTGGTAGCTGCTTTCTTCTCCTTTTTCAAAATTTCCTAAGTGAAACCATGCATCCTGATGAATCCATACTCCTTCATCATGGGCATTCGGAGAGAGAATCTGCTGGAATTTGTTCCGGCTTTTTGTTTTATCCAAAGTAACCTGGTCGTATCGTGGAGTTACGTTTCTTTTATTAGGATATACCCAGATCTGAAGGAATTTGACAGACAGATCACTGTTTTTGTTGAATTCACTGTGCATGACTCCTGTTCCGGCGCTCATTACCTGAATATCTCCACTTTTGATCACCGCTGTATTTCCCATACTGTCCTTATGTTCAAGATCTCCTTCCAAAGGAATACTAATGATCTCCATATTATCGTGGGGATGGGTCCCGAAGCCTCTGCCTCCTTCCACCTTATCATCGTTTAAAACCCTCAGAACTCCAAAATGCATCCTTTCCGGATTGTGATAATTGGCGAAGCTGAAAGTATGTTGGCTCAGCAGCCAGCCATGATCCGCCTTTCCTCTGGAATCTGCTCTATGAATGACGGAATTGTCTTTAATTTTTGATTCCGGATTGGGTAAATGATTGTATCCGATGGGTTCTAACGGCTCGATTTCGTCGATCTCATTTTTCATTGTATTTCCTAGAGAAGCAGAGGCTACAAACATCCCTGTTCCCAATAAACCTTTCTTTAAAAAATCTTTTCTGTCCATATCTGTTAGGCATTTGTTTGATTTTGATAGGTCAAATTTAGGAGGATGAAAAACCCTGCACATTTAACTAGTTTAATAAATCGCTTTTCAGACTAAAAAAAATGCCTGATCGTGGATCAGGCGTAAGAGTTGAGGAAATATTTTTTCGCTAAGTCTTATTTGGATAGCGTTAAAATTTTGAGATGCACCAAGAGGCCATCTTCGTCGTTGATGAAGTTTAATGCATAAAATATATGCGTAATTGAATGATTTTAAGCCAATAATCAGGCAAGAATGAAAGAAGACTGAATTTATTTCTCTTTGGAAGCCAGTCTTTTTCTGATAGTGCTTACAAATTCCTTTGATACACCAAGATAGGAAGCAATATAATACTGCGGGATTCTCTGTGGTATGGAAGGATATACTTTAATGAATTCGAGGTAACGGTCTGATGCGGTTTTGGAAATGGTATTGACCAACCTATTCTGAAGTGTGGAAAGGTTTCTTTGCACCAACATTCTGAAAACCCTTTCGAATTTTGGAATTTCCTGCAATAGTTTTTCTTTAGTTTCCGGGTTCAGCATATAAATTTCTGAATCTTCCAATGCTTCAATGTATACTTTTGATGGTTTCTGTTCGTGAAATGAAGCTATATCACTGATCCACCAGTCTTCAACGGCAAATAACATGGTTACCTCGGAACCCTTGTCATCCAAACAATAAAGCCTGACACAGCCTTTATGGATGTATCCTTCAAACTGGCAGATTTCTCCTTGTCTCAATAATACTGCTTTCTTGGGAAAGGCCTGACAAAGCAATAAATCCGTAAAAAATTTTTCTTCTTCCTCCGTAAGACTTACAAACCGGGTAACATTCTTTATAATATTCTCAAACATATTGTAAATTTATACCTGCAAATTAGGGAAAAGGCTGTAAACTTCATTCTTTAAAAGCCCGCTTCCGCCTCCGTAATGATCAATTACTTTAACATCTTTATCCAGTTTTTCACAAAATACTTTAATCTCTTTTTCAAACTGCTCTTCCAGACCAGAACTCAGAAGAACAATATCCGGCTGATTTTGTTTAATATAATCATAACAGGCATTTTCATCATTTTGAATATCTGCCTGCCAGCCTTCATTATTTTCAACGATTCTTTTTAAGGTTTCAAGAATTTCCTGATTTTTTCCAATGATTAAAAATTGTAATGTTTTCATTTTGCGGTTCTATTTGGGATTTGAAAGTTATAAATGTTTATTTCCTGTTATTCTCAACTCATTTAAATCCAGTTGGGATTCTGCTTTCCGGATTTCATCGTCACTGAACAGTTTTTCTCTTTTCAGCCTGAACAGTTCTTTCCGCTGTATAGCAAAAATATCCAGCATAATCTGATGGTATTCTTTAAGATCATTCTGTCTGTTAGAACACATTTCCAGAGAGCTCAAATGACTTTTATGCATTTCAAGGTCATTCTCCAGACTGTTTTTGAAATTTTCAACCAGGCTATTGCCCGTTAAGCTATTTTTATATTTCTCGTTCAGTCTTGTGACGGCTAAATGATCCAATCTAATCTGAATACCAGCCTGCTGTTCATGAGAAGGTAGAATAGGATCAATTTCTCCTATTTTAATTAATTTAATAATCAGAGGAAGCGTAAGTCCCTGAAAAACCAGAGTTACAAAAATAACCACGAAAGTGATGAAGATGATCAAATTTCTCAATGGGAATTCCGCCTGATCGTTCATCATAACCGGAATTGACAATGCTGTAGCCAAAGAAACCACACCCCTCATTCCTGCCCAGCCTATGATCAGAGGATTTTTCCAGCCCGGACTAGGATCCTGACGTATTTTTTTACTCACCCATCTCGGAAAATGAGCTACCGGATAAATCCATAATAAACGGACAACAATAACAATCAGACTTATGATTAATCCGTATTTTATTCCTTCCATTAAAGATGTTTCCCCTAAACCATTGATGATATCCGGAAGTTCCAGCCCTATCAGTACAAATACCAGGGCATTCATTACAAATATCAAGGTATTCCAGACTCCTGTCATATTTATTCTGGTTGTACCTGTTTTAAATATTTCATGGGCACGGAAAGACATAAATAATCCTCCGGAAACTACAGCCATTACCCCTGAAAAGTGGAAATGTTCTGCACTCAGGAATAAAATATAAGGCGTCATCACGGTCAATGCTGCATCTATTGCAGGGGTTGTGGGCAAAAACCTGTGAATCGCATAGAATATATGAGCTCCCACAATACCTACAACAACTCCCATTCCCGCAACAATAAAGAATTGTCCTGTGGCTTCCTGCATCGAAAATACTCCAGTCATTACCGCTGCCAAAGCAAATCTGAAAACGATAAGTGATGAAGCATCATTAATCAGGCTTTCTCCTTCAAGCATGGCAATGGTTCTTTTTGGAACTTTCAACCCTTTTAAAACGGTTGTGGCAGCAATGGCATCCGGAGGCGAAACAATTCCTCCCAATAAAAATCCCATAGCGAGCGTAAACCCAGGAATGAGAGACTGAGCAGCGAAAGCAACTACCAAAGAAGTTAAAAATACCAATCCAAAGGCCATTAACGAAATAGTACGTTTCCATTTCCAGAAATCATTCCATGAAGTATACCAGGCGGCTTCATATAAAAGCGGCGGTAAGAAAATCAGGAAAATAATTTCCGGATCTAATTTTAAAACTGGAACTCCCGGAATAAAACTGATCCCCAATCCGGCCAATACCAGAAATATAGGATAGGCAATTTTAATACGCTGAGCCAGCATTACCAGCATCATTACGATTAATAAAAGCCCGAGTATCAGGAGAAGTTGTTCGTGCATGGTTTTTTTTGTTTAGAAATTAGAGGTTAGTCTGATGTTTTAGATTTTGGCTAAAGCCGGATTTTGATTTGTTTTTAGATTAAGTGGGCTAAAGCCCGCTCCTATTGAATATTTTCCTATTGAAATTCCTGTGGAACATTTTACAATATTCCTAAAATTTATTCTTCTTTGAACCAGACATCATTATATTCATCGGGATGACGTTTGAACTGCAGATGAACATAGGGACATAACGGTATAATCTTCAAATCGTTTTCTCTTGCGTAAGAAACCAGTCTTTCCAGTAATATTTTTGCAAAGCCTTTCCCTTCATGTTCAGGATTCACTTCCGTATGGTAAACGGTTAATTTTTTCCCGATTACAGAGATATCCATTTTTCCGGCTTTCTGATCGTCTGAGAAAAGCTGAATTTCTCCTCTCACATTTCCTAAAACAATTTCTGTTCTTTCCATTTTATATTTTTTTAGTTAGTTGTTCAAAATTAAGACCTTTCTTCAAGCTGAGTAATGATCTATGATAATTTCAGAAGGATTTGCTTTTCTGGGTCCTGTAACCCCTTCTGCCTGCACTTCTGATGCAAATTTACAAACCTCAGAAATCACGGACATTGAACTGGATTAATAATAACATTATTTTTTAATTTTCAATAACAAATTTAAAGAACTGATACACAATAACTTAAATTGTTCTAAAATAAAAATTATTAAAAAGTCTACTTTTTTAGTGGACTAATAAAAATATATGCCTTATATTTGCAACCATATTCAGGAAAAGAAAACAAAATGAAACAAGGATTTAAACATCAATCAATAAATAAACAGACCATCAAATTTATGATGATGTACAACTGTATGCCTATGCATCAGAAATCCCGTGGCTGACCTTACTTTTATATGACATATTTCAAAGGCCTTACCACGTTGTAGGGCCTTTTTTATTTCAGGAAACAAACACAAAAAAACAATGAGCAATTTCAAAAACAGCTGGCTGGTGCCGGTAGCATTCATCAATATTTACGTGATCTGGGGGATTACGTTTCTGGCAATTTCCTTTGGTCTGAAGGGGTTTCCACCTTTTATTCTGTCAGGATTCCGTTTTTTAGCAGCAGGACTGATGATGATTGGCTGGTTACTGACAAAAGGAGAAAAAGCTCATTCTCTGATCAGCTTTCCGTAAAACCTGCTGCTTTGGTAAGTACCCATACTTATATTAACCCTATTGTAACTGTATTTGCAGGCTGGGTGGTTGAAGGACAAACGATTAATGGAAATCAGCTGTACGGACTTTCTGTAATATTAATAGGGGTTCTTCTTACCAATGTGACGAAATATTTCAGGCTCACAAAACGCTCTAAGGTCAAATTAAGAAGGCTGAGACGATTTTTCGGCAGAACCATAAAGCCTTATCAGCCTATTTAAAATTAAACTATACATTTAAAATGATAGAAATCAAAAACATTTCAAAAACATTTCACCAAAAAAAGCAGACTTTTAAAGCTTTAAATAATGTAAGTCTGGCTGTTGAAAAAGGAGATATTGTAGGAATCATAGGGTTTTCCGGAGCAGGAAAAAGTACTCTGATCCGTACTGTAAATCTTCTGGAAAGACCGGACCAGGGACAGATTATTATTAACGGAAAGGATTTTACCCTATTAAGTTCCAAACAGCTGGCAGATGAACGGAAAAAAATAGGGATGATCTTCCAGCACTTTAATCTTCTTTCATCGCGAACTGTTTTTGATAATGTAGCCCTTCCTCTGGAGCTGGATCATGTCGGAAAAGAGGAAATCAACAGAAAAGTCAATGAACTGCTGAAAATAGTAGGTCTGGAAGATAAAGCCCATGATTATCCAAAAAGCCTTTCGGGTGGACAAAAACAAAGGGTTGCGATTGCACGGGCACTGGCCAATGATCCCTATCTTCTTCTCTGCGACGAGGCAACCAGCGCGCTGGATCCGGCAACAACACAATCAATTTTACAGCTTTTAAGGGATATTAATCAAAGATTGGGTATCACCATTTTGCTGATCACCCACGAAATGGAAGTCATAAAAGCCGTCTGCAACCATGTGGCGGTTATAGACAAAGGCCAGTTACTGGCAAAAGGAACATTAAGCGAGATCATCTCTGATAAAGAAAATCCGGTGATCCGACAATTTATAAATTCAGATATCATGACCATTCCTCAGGAAATCAATAAAAAACTTCAGAAAGAGCCACAGGACGGCTTATTTCCGCTTGTTGAAATAGAACTCAATGAAAACATCAGTGTGGAAAAACTTCTTTCCACACTTTATGATCAATATAAAATACCTTACAGGCTTCTGAAAGCAGATGTTGAATATATGGGTAACTCGAATTTTGGTAAACTGCTGCTTCAGCTGCAGGGAGAAGCGGAGGAAAATCAGAAGGCCATTTATTATTTTAACCAGAATAAAATTCAAAATACAGTAAAAGGATATGCTTAGTGATTCGGTAATTTCGCTTTTGGGAAAGGGACTTTGGGAGACGGTTTACATGACGTTTGTTTCCGGTTTTTTTGGATTTATTTTAGGACTTCCGGTAGGGATTCTGTTATTTTTAACGAGAAAGGGCCAGCTATTGGAAAATGCGGTGTATTACAGAGCTACTTCTATTTTGGTTAATATTTTCCGCTCTATTCCTTTTATTATTTTAATTGTGTGGATGATTCCATTTACAAGAGTCATCATAGGAACTTCCATCGGAATGAATGCCGCTCTGGTTCCTTTGAGTGTAGGAGCAGCTCCGTTTATTGCCCGTCTGGTGGAAAACAGCCTTCTTGAAGTACCCCACGGGCTGATAGAAACAGCAAGAGCTTTGGGTGCATCTCCATTACAGATCATTCAAAAAGTATTGCTTCCTGAGGCACTTCCTTCTTTAATCAACAATGCAGCCATCACACTGATTACTTTGGTAGGATATTCTGCCATGGGAGGAGCGTTGGGCGCCGGCGGACTGGGACAAATCGGATATCAATACGGCTATATTGGTTATGATGCCGTTATTATGAATGTGGTACTGGTATTACTTGTCGTGCTGGTGTTTATTATTCAGTTTGCGGGAGACAGACTGGCGAAGAAATTTGATCATCGGTAGTTAAAGGGAGAAAGGGCAAAATTGCTGAAAAGCAAAGAAGGCGAAGAAAGCAAATTTGCAAATCAGCCTTTTTGCCTAAAAAACAACTAAAATTTTATATTGATCTCAGATCATCAAAATAAATAAATCATGAACACAATAAAAACCTTTATTATCATTGCTGCCGGATTGCTGGTATTCAACGCCTGCACAAAAAAGAAAAATGATCCGAATCATATTATGGTAGGAATTACGTATGGCCCCGAGCTTGAAATCGCAGAAGCCGCCAAAAAAGTAGCAAAAGAAAAATATAATCTTGAGGTAGAATTGATTCCTTTCAATGACTACGTGGTTCCCAATGAAGCACTGAGCAACGGGGATATTGAAGCCAATGCTTTCCAGCACGTGCCCTATCTCACGGAACAGTCTAAACAAAGGGGTTATAAACTGGCTGTTGTAGGAAATACCTTTGTGTATCCTATCGTAGCGTATTCAAAAAAAATCAAAAATATCAGCCAGCTGCAAGATGGAAGTACTGTTGTTATTCCCAACGATCCTACGAACGGAGGCAGATCGTTGCTTCTGCTTCAGAAGAACGGACTGCTGAAATTAAAAGAAGGCATCGGATTATTACCCAAAGTAACTGACATTACCGAAAATCCAAAGCAATTGAATATTCTGGAAATTGAAGCTCCCCAGCTTCCGAGAGTGCTGGATGACAAAGAAGTAGTGATTGCCATCATCAATAATAATTTTGCTTCTCAGGCAGGATTAGATGCCGATAAACAAGGGATTTTAAAGGAAAATAAGGATTCGCCTTATATGAATGTCGTTGTTTCAAGACCTGACAATAAAAACTCTGCGAAAGTTAAAAACTTTGTAAAAGCTTACCAATCCGACGAAGTAGCCAAAAAAGCTGAGGAAATTTTTAAAGGAGGAGCGGTGAAGGGATGGTAGGGGTACGAGTTGCGGGTTTGAGAGTTGGAGGGTTTTAGAGTTTTTGTTGCGAGTTGCGAGGTTTATATTGTACGTTATTATAGGTTTATTTTCAGATAAGAGAGATGAACTGGTGACTTCGAGGCCCTCAGCCACCAGATATTTGCCCTTCATTCAATGATGCTGCATTCAGGGCCTCAAATTCTTAAACTCACAAACCCTCCAACTCTCAAACCCTCCAACCCTCCAACTCTCAAACCCGCAACTCGAAATCTCGCACCCCGTATCCCGAAACTCAAAACCAGCCATTTATTGATTAAAATTTATTTTCTCAATTTGAGATAATAAAAATTTTACTTACTTTTGTTACAATCAATAAAAAGGCATCTATGTTTAAGAAAACCGCCATTGTAAGTTTATTCACTTTAATTGCTGCATCTTATATGGCTCAGACCAATACTCTACCTGTTTATTTAGATGAATCGAAACCTGTGGAACAGCGTATTCAGGACGCTCTTTCCAGAATGACCCTTGAGGAGAAAGTGGCTATGCTTCATGCCCAATCCAAATTCAGTTCACCCGGTGTTCCAAGATTGGGAATCCCTGAATTCTGGACAACCGATGGTCCTCACGGCGTACGTCCGGAAGTAATGTGGGATGAATGGGATCAGGCAGGATGGACCAACGACTCCATTATCGCCTACCCTGCCCTGACCGCTCTTTCCGCTACATGGAATAAAAAAATGTCCTGGAATTACGGAAAAGCTTTGGGTGAAGAAGCCCGTTACAGAAAAAAAGATATCCTTCTGGGACCGGGTGTCAATATTTACAGAACTCCATTAAACGGAAGAAATTTCGAATATATGGGTGAAGATCCTTTTCTGACTTCGAAAATGGTGGTTCCTTACATCAAAGGTGTACAATCCAATGGTGTAGCCACATCTGTCAAGCATTATGCCCTCAACAATCAGGAAATGTTCCGCCATACCAGCAATGTGAATGTGGATGACAGAACTTTATATGAAATTTATCTTCCTCCTTTCAAAGCTGCGGTGACTGAAGGTGATTCATGGACGATCATGGGTGCTTACGATATGTACAAAGGCCAGTATGCAAGCCAGAATCAATATCTGTTAAACGATATTCTGAAAAAAGAATGGGGCTACAAAGGCGTAGTCGTTTCCGACTGGGGAGCCGTCAATAATACGGAACAGGCTATCCACAACGGATTAGACCTTGAATTCGGAAGCTGGACCAACGGACTTTCTGCGGGAACAAAAAATGCCTATGACAATTATTATTTAGCCAAACCTTATTTAGACCTCATCAAAGCGGGAAAAGTAGGAACGCAGGAACTTGACGATAAAGTGACCAGACTGCTTCGTTTAGCCTATAAAACGACGATGAACAGAAACAAACCTTTCGGGAATGTTGCTTCTGAAGAACATAAAGCGGTGGCCAAAGAGATTGGTGAAGAAGGGATTGTTCTACTGAAAAATCAAGGAAATGTACTTCCTATTGATATTAACAAAGCTAAAAAGATAGCCGTAATCGGTGAAAATGCCATCAAAATTATGACTGTTGGCGGCGGATCATCTTCATTGAAAGTAAAATATGAAACACTTCCTCTGGACGGAATCAAGAAAAGATTCGGAAAACAGGCGGATGTACAGTATGCAAGAGGGTATGTGGGAGATATCGGCGGAGAATACAACGGAGTAAAATCCGGTCAGAATCTGAAAGACGACCGTTCTGCCGCGGAATTACTAGATGAAGCTGTAGCATTAGCCAAACAATCCGACTATGTTATTTTCGTTGGAGGGCTGAATAAAGCAGATTTCCAGGACAGCGAAGGTAACGACAGAAAAAGCTACGGGCTTCCTTACCATCAGGACAATGTGATTTCAGCATTAGCAAAAGTCAATAAAAATCTTGCGGTAGTCTTGGTATCCGGAAATGCAGTAGCCATGCCGTGGATCAAAGAAGTTCCTTCGGTTCTTCAGTCGTGGTATCTGGGTTCTGAAGCAGGAAATTCCATTGCTTCAATTTTAGCAGGTGATGCCAATCCTTCAGGGAAACTGCCATTTACTTTTCCTGTGAAGCTGGAAGATAATTCAGCACATCAATTGGGAGAATATCCGGGACAGAAAGATGAACTAGCTGCCGGAAAAGGAAAAGATCAGAAAAACCCTATCAATATTACGTATAATGAAGGTGTTTTTGTAGGATACCGCTGGCATGATGCCAAAAAAATCAAACCTCTTTTCAGCTTTGGACATGGCTTAAGCTATACCACTTTTGAATTCGGGAAAGCAACTGCTGATAAAGCAGTGATGTCTCAGGATGATAAGATCACATTCACAGTAAGCGTAAAAAATACGGGAAAGAAAGCCGGTGCTGAAGTGGCCCAGTTGTATATCAGCGACATCAAAGCTTCTGTTCCGCGTCCTGCAAAAGAACTGAAAGGTTTTGAAAAGGTATTTTTAAATCCCGGCGAGCAGAAGGAAGTAACTTTCACTATTGATAAAACTGCTTTAAGCTATTTTGATGCAGATAAACATGAATGGACAGCTGAGCCCGGAGATTTCGAGGCGCAAATTGGTAATTCTTCTGATGGAATTAAGACGAAGGTGAAGTTTACGTTGAAGTAATTTTTTATTAATATATTTTAAGGGTGAAAGCAGGTTCTATGGAATCTGCTTTTTTTGTGAAAAATATTCTGCATTGTTTAGTCTGTTCTTTTGTCTTGAAATCACAGATTCGACGGAGTCAAACAAAAGAACCAAAAGTTCAAGACTTAGAACCTTCCGCTAAAAATGAAATCTGTTCTCTAAAAACTCTAAACTCGTGCGGTAATTACTTTATATTGAGAATCCGAATTTTGCCCCGCACTCGGACAAAAGAGTTTTTTTAACGTTCACAGAATTCATTTTTTTAACGCTCCAGTTTCTTATGTCGTTTGAAAGATGTTTCTAGCTAAATAAAGGAGTTCTTAGTTACGGTAATTTAATGCCTTTCAGCTGTTTTTTATAATCAATTCTTTCATCAATATTCCAGACATAAACCACCTTAACCTTAACCTTAACCTATAAACTGATATTCAGTCAATCTCTGTTCGCCATATTTTTCTAAAATCTTCTGCTCTACAGCCCATTTTAAATCTCTGCTGGCTGTAGGTGCAGATATATTTTTGAAATGCTGCAGATAATCCTTTCTACTGAATCTTTCATTTTGCATCTTTTCCTTAAAAATCAATATTCTGTCTTTTGTACTTAAATTATGATTCTGGGCCAATAAAACCTGCTGGAGGGCTTCTAAAATAATAGCCATCATAAATTCAATAAATGGTGTAGAATTTCCTTTTTTGTCAGACTCCGAAAGCTTGTTGTAATATTCCTTCTGATTCTTTTTAATAAGGCTTTCTACAGGAAGATATTCAAATACAGGATACTGCTGCATCAGAATAAGTGTTTGCCATAATCTGCCCATTCTCCCATTACCGTCTAAAAAAGGATGGATAAATTCGAATTCATAGTGAAATACACAGCTTTTTATCAAATTCAACTCAGGATCTTCTTTCACATACCGAAAAAGATCATTCATTAACCCTCTAACCATGGAGCCGTCCGGAGCAATATGTTCAACTTTGGAGCCTTTCACTATCCCTACATTGGAAGTTCTTAATTTTCCGGCCTTATCAATCAGATCTTTCATTAAAATAGCATGAGCCTTTTCCAGATCTTTAATACTGGAAGGATTAAACTGTTTTAAGCGTTCGTATACTTCAATAGCATTCTGTACTTCCTGAATATCTTTTAATGGGGCAATAATGCGCTTATTATCCAATAGTGCTGTTATTTGTTCTTCCGTCAATGTATTCCCTTCGATTTCCAAGGAAGACTGGATTGTTTTGATGCGGTTTTTTTTACGCAGCTCTGTTGTTGGTTTATAAAGATGATGAGCATTAATTTCTCCAATCTTTTCAGATATAGAAGCAACTAATGATAAAATTTTATCGGTAAGAGTATAAGGTGGTCTCAAAATATGATAGTATCATTTGATAGTATCAAAGATATGAAATCATTTTAATTTAAATAATCATTCATTAAAAAAATGCCCGGATCTCTCCGGGCACCGCATAGCAAATTTACAAGGATTAAAAAATAGATATGCTAGTTGACATTTTCAAAATAATGAATAACACCTCCTTCCGGAAGGTGATATTTCTGCGTATTAATTTCCAGCTCGCTGTTGCTACTGTTTTCTAAGAAAGAATTACTGAACAGTGCATAAGAAGGCTGTTCGGCAAATTCATTCTTTAACATCTGATGGGCTTCCACCACCGTTTTGCCATAAAGCTTTTTAAAAGTCCCGATTTTGTACTGGGAAAATTTTCCATAATGTACAATGAACTTCAGCGACATGTCGATGGACATACTGAGCTCTTTATTCAATTCTTTAATCTTTTGGTCAAAAGCATTCCGCATTTTCCAAAGCATTGTCGAAATCTTCCGGTAAGACGGGTTATTGTCATACCTGTAAAATAAAATGGCATCGCCCTCGATCTCTGAAATCTCAAAATACTGTTCGTTCATATCGATCAGTGTAGATAGTAGTTGTCTTACAATATATTCTCCTGTGTAAAGTTTAGTATTGAACACAAACTCTGTAAACCCGCTGAAATCAGGAATAAGAATGATACCCTCGTGTATATTTGTATTCTTCATAATGATGATAGTTTAAAAACCTGCTGCATCTTTACAGACGAAGCAGGTTTCATTTTACTTTATTGCCAGCCTCCGCCAACCGCTCTGTATAGAGAAGTAATGGCATTTAAGCGTTGGGCTTTCAGAGAAGCCAGATCCAGCTCCGTCTGAAGTTTATTGGTCTGTGCCAGGATCACTTCTACATAAGTTGCTGAATTGTATTTAAATAAAATATCAGCTTTCTTCACCGCTTCATTCGATTTCAAAGCCAGTCCTTCTGCAATTTTCTGCTGTTCCTCCAGCTTCTGAATCTGTACCAGTGCATCAGAAACCTCGCCAACCGCTTTTAAAACGGATTGTTTGAAATTAATTTCAGCCTGATCGGCAAGTACTTTAGATTGTTCATACTGAGTTTTCAACTGTTTTCCATTTAATAATGGCTGTGCAATCACTCCTGCCGCCATTCCGAAAAGAGAACCGGGAACACTGAACCAGTGACTTGCCTGGAAAGCATTCAAACCACCCTGAGCTGTAATATTCAGGGACGGATACATACTCACTTTGGCCACATGAATAGCCGCAGCACTTTTTCTTACCGTAAGCTCCGCACTCTTGATATCCGGTCTGTAGCTCAGCAGTTCCGAAGGAATTCCCGTTGCTATTTTATCCGGCGATTGTACATTGTTCAGACTGGCACTTCTTTCAATCCTGTCAGGCATTGACCCTGTAAGAAGACTCAATGCATTTTCCTGAACGGCAATGGAACTTTCAATGGCGGGAACAGATTTTAATATCTGATCTTTCACAATTTCCTGCTGCTGTACCGCAAGCGCCGTCGTTAAACCCAGCTCCTGCTGTTTGCTTAAAAACTTCAGTGTGCTGTCTGCATATTCGAGATTGGACTTTGTGATCTGCAGCTGGGTATCCAGCATCAGGAGGTTATAATATCCCTGTACTAAGGAAGCCACCAGTTGGGTCTTCACCGCTTTTGCCGCTTCCTGGGTTTTAAGATATTCCGCCAAAGCTTGCTCTTTTCTTCCTTTAATTTTCCCCCAGATATCTGCCTCCCATGAAATATTCAGCGAAGTCGTGTAATCTTCCATGTACCTTCTTCCCATAAACTGCCCTGCCATCATTCCGTTCATACTGTTGTCTGAAGGACGGCTGATACTGGCATTGGCAACGGTAGCACTTATCGTGGGAACATTTCCCCATTTGCTCTGGTTATAAGCCAGCGACGCATATTCTATCTGCTTCAAAGCTGAAAGAAGATCATTATTCTGCACCATTGCTTTATCGATCAGGCTTACAAGAACCGGATCTTTAAAAAAGTCTTTATAACTGATTTTGGCGATATTCTCGTTGGTATCTGCCATCAGACTGTCACTTCTAAATGTTTCCGGCATCTTTATTTCGGGCTGTTCATATTTCTGAACCTTGCATGAAACAGCTGCTCCTGAAACCAATGCGATATACGCTATATTTTTAATTGAATTCATTTTAATAATCATTTGGATTAATATTCCCAATCGGCTTCTGTTATTACTTTTCCACTCATTTTTTCATGTAAAGCCTGGAAAACCACAAACAGTACAGGTACCACGAAAATTCCTAAAACAGTTCCGAAGATCATCCCAGACACTGCAGCATATCCAATGGAATGGTTCCCCAAAGCTGATGGCCCTATCACAAACAGTAATGGAAGAAGTCCCGCAATAAATGCCAATGATGTCATCAGAATCGGACGCAGACGGGCTTTGGCTCCTTCTACGGCGGAAGCGATAAGGCTTTTCCCTGCTCTTCTACGCTGAATGGCAAATTCTACAATCAGAATCCCGTTTTTCGCTAAGAGACCAATCAGCATGACCAAAGCAATCTGAACATAAATATTATTGGAAAGATCTGCTATGGTAATTCCCACGAATACGCCTGATAGACCTACAGGAATAGCAATCAGTACAGCAAACGGAAGCACATAGCTTTCATACTGTGCCGATAAAAGGAAAAACACAAAAATGATACACAATCCAAAAATGATCACCGACTGTGATCCCGCGCTTACTTCTTCTCGGCTCATTCCTTTGTAATCATAGGTATATCCTGGAGGAAGTACCTGTTTACCTACTTCTTCGATAGCTGCCATCGCCTGTCCCGTACTGTATCCCGGAGCCGGCATTACCGTCAGATTGGATGAATTGAACAGGTTAAAACGATCGACTACTTCTGCACCGGTTACCTGTTTTAAGCTTACCAATGTATTGACAGGAACCATTTCTCCTGAATTATTTTTAACGAAAATACCGTTCAGTGATTCTTTATCCTGTCTTGTTTCGGGAGTAGCCTGAACCAAAACTCTGTAATATTTCCCGAATCTGTTGAAATCTGATGACTGGATACTTCCGTAATATCCCTGCATCACGCCTAAAACATCCGCTACACTTACACCAAGCTGTGCCGCTTTCACTTCATCTACAAGGACTTCAAACTGAGGATAAGTAACATCAAATGTGGTAAATGCCACGGCCACTTCCGGTCTCTGCATCAATGCCCCCATCATTCCGTAAGAAATATTTCCTAAATTCTGAAGGTCACCATTGGTACGGTCCTGAAGCACAAGCTCCATCCCGCTGGTATTTCCGAAACCGTCTACTGTAGGCGTATTGAGAACCAGGAAATTCGCTCTTTTGTCCTGAGAAAGTCCTCCCTGAACCTGGCCTATAATATCATTGATATTGCTTACCTGCCCTCTCTGCTCCGTTTTTTTCAGTTTAACGAAAATAGAAGCTGCTGAAGATGACATAGATCCGCTGAAAAGATTCAGCCCATCTACAGAAATCACTTTTTCAACCGCCGGGTTTTTCATTAAGAAATCTTCTGTATCGGAAACTACTTTGGTTGTTCTGTCTTTGGAAGCTCCCGGAGCCAGATTGGCTGTTACGATGATGAAACTCTGGTCCTCATCCGGAATAAATCCTTTAGGCGTCGTCATAGACATCCATGCAAACAAACCTCCGAATCCAACGATGATGATGGCTGCTACCCATTTTCTTTTTAACAGGAACAGAATTGCTTTTCCGTAACGGAAAGTCAGTTTATTAAAACTTGCATTAAAACCTGCAAAGAAACGGTCTTTAAAATTCATTTTCTCGTGCGTTCCCGGGTGATGCTGCTTTAAAAATATAGCACATAAAGCAGGACTCAGTGTCAATGCATTTACCGCAGAAATTACAATGGCAATGGCCAGCGTTAATGCAAACTGCTGATAAAATAATCCTGTAGAACCGCTCATAAAGGCTACCGGAACGAATACCGCAGACATAATCAGGGTAATGGAAACAATGGCTCCCGTAATTTCACTCATCGCCGACATGGTTGCAGCTCTCGGATTAAGCTTTTTATGCTCCATCTTCGCATGAACTGCTTCCACGACGACAATGGCGTCATCCACCACAATACCAATGGCCAGTACCAGGGCAAATAACGTCAGGATATTAATAGAAAAACCAAACAAATTCATAAAGAAGAACGTACCCACAATAGATACCGGAACCGCAATAGCCGGAATCAGGGTGGAACGGAAATCCTGCAGGAAGATATATACCACGATGAAAACCAGGATAAATGCTTCAATCAGGGTATGAATAACCTGATCAATAGACTGATCCAGAGCATCTTTAGTGGCATAAGGGATTTCATAGGCCATTCCTTCCGGGAAGGATTTTTCAAGTTCCTTCATTCTTTCCTGAAGGGCAATCTGTACTTCATTCGCATTAGATCCTGCCATCTGGAAAATGGCCATCGTTACCGAAGCCTTTTTATTGAAATTGGAAGAAACCGTGTAACTATATGCCCCAAATTCTACTTTGGCTACATCTTTTAACTTTAAAACAGAGCCATCGCTTAATGCTTTAATCGTGATATTTTCATATTGCTCCGGTTCAGTGAATTTTCCTTTATAACGAAGTACATATTCCATCGCCTCTTTAGTTCTCTCCCCGAATCTTCCAGGTGCTGCTTCTAGGTTTTGAGACTGGATGGCCCGAGACACATCTGAAGGAGTTAAATTGTAAGAAGTCAGTTTATTGGGATCCAGCCATACTCTCATGGAGTAATCTTTGTTTCCGTACACCATAGCATCTCCTACTCCTTTTACCCTTTTCAGTTCCGGAACAATATTGATTTTCGCATAGTTTTCAAGGAAAAGATCGTCCATCTTACCATCTTTACTGGTCAGTGAAACCATGGCAATCATACTGTTCTGTCTTTTCAGCGTAGTAATACCTGCCTGAATTACTTCTGCCGGAAGCTGGTTGGTCACCTGTGCCACTCTGTTTTGTACATTGATGGCTGCCTGATCGGGATCAGTACCCAGTTTAAAAATCACGGTGATACTTAAAGTACCGTCATTACTCGCCGTAGAAGTAATATAGTCCATATTTTCTACTCCATTGATGGCATTTTCCAACGGCGGGGCCACAGATCTTGCAATGGTTTCCGCATTGGCCCCCGGATACGCAGCTGTTACCATAACGGTAGGCGGTGCAATATCAGGGAATTTTGTAATCGGCAGGCTTACCACACCGACGATACCAAGAATGACCAGCAACACTGAAATTACCGTTGCCAGTACGGGTCTTTTTATAATTGTTTTTAACATGATTTCTTCTTACGATTTTTTCTGTTGAGCCATTTTCTTCTGTGCTTTTACAGGCATTCCGGGCTGTAGTCTGTCGAATCCGGCTGTGATGTACTCTTCACCAGCCTTTAATCCTTTTGATACAATAAAATTATCCCCGGCTTTTCCTGTGACCTCTACCGGAAGCATGGCTGCCTTGCCGTCTTTGATGGTGAACACGAATATTTTGTCCTGAATAGTTCTTGTAGAAGCTATCGGAAGCAGGATCACATTGCTGTAGAACTGATCCAGAATAATTTTTCCTGTATTTCCGCTTCTCAAAAGATTTTCAGGATTGTTGAATTTTGCTCTTAAAGTGATGGAACCTGTTGTTTTGTTAAATTGTCCTTCCACCGCATCTATTTTTCCGGTCTGTGCATATTTTTCCCCGCCGGAAAGCAATAAAGAAACCGCCGGAGTATTTTTAATCACTTCATTGATGCTGCTTCCTGCATGCTGTTTCTGGAAATTATTAAAATCCCCTTCGCTCATACTGAAATAGGTGTACACTTCATGAATGTCTGATAAAAGCGTAATAGGCTCCTGATTGGAAGGCGTCATTAAACTTCCGAGACGGTAATTGAATCTTCCGATAAAACCGCTTACCGGAGCTTTAATGGTAGAAAAATTAAGATTGATTTTCGCAGACTCGATGGAAGACATAGACTGGCTTACCGCTCCTCTTGCTGCATTATAAGCTGCTTCTGCCTCTTTCACCTGAATCTCGGAAACCATTTTGTTTCTGAACAGTTCTTTTTTTCTGTCCATATCAATTTTAGAAGTGGCAAGATTGGCCTGAGCTGTGATCAGAGATGCCTGCGCGCTTTTCATCTGCTCGCGGAAGATCTGGTCTTCTATTTTAAACAACGGCTGCCCGGCTCTCACATAATCTCCTTCATCTACAAAGATTTTACTTAAATAGCCTGTAACCTGCGGTCTGATCTCCACATTGGAAACTCCTTCCACAGAAGCTGCATATTCTCTGGAAACAGAAGCATCTCCCTGCGTTACCGTTTCTACCGGAAGTTCAGGTGCCTGCTGTTGATAAGCCTGATTCTGATTTTTTTTCCCACATCCCGCCAAGACAATGAGCGAGAGGAAAAGTATAGTTGATTTTTGAATGAAAAATCTCTGCATAACAATATTCCTTTTAAATTTACCGGACAAAATTCGTCCGAAAAAAATTCAATGGAAATATTCAAAAAACCCCTTGTTTTGTCAAAAAGACTCCTCATTTCTCAAAACATGAGAAATATCATTTATAGACAATATAAATGATTTAATTTGGTTTTTTATATCAGAAAATAATAAGAATTTAGTAAAAAGACATCAAAATCAAAAGCTTAAAATTTTAAAAGATTGATTATCAGTACAAATCATCTTTTTCATACTCCAATGGTGATCTTCCGGTATGCTTTTTAAAAAATTTACTGAAAGACGCCTGATCAGAAAACTTTAAATATACCGCTACACTATTAACATTAAGATTAGGATTCTTTAGAAGAAGTCTCGCTTCTATAACCAATACCTGATGAATAATATCTCTTGGTGACTTAAACATGGTTTTATTGATTACTTTGGTAAGATATTTACGACTGATACACAATTTGTCAGCATAGAACTGTACATTATGCTCATCTTTAAAATGTTCCTGCACCAGAATAAAAAAACTGGTGGTAAGCTCATCTTCCCGATGGGTAACCTGATGCGGCCTCTCTATTTTCTTGAAGTAGTTGTCGATTTCATAGATGACCAGAGAAAAATGATGCCATATCATCTCATTGAAATAATAATTCTCTTTTTCTGTATTATTTAAGGCCTTTAGCTCATCCAAATAAAAATTCATTCTTCTGAAAATTCCCGGCTCGTTCCTGATGATATGAGTAGGATCTGATGACAGGCTCTTCATCACATTATGGGATTTATAATTAAAACCTGCCTGGGAAATAAATTCCAGGGAAAAGAAAATATATTTAGCAGCATAATCTTCGGACATTTTTTCTATAAAAAAGGTCTCAGCAATAGGGCTAAAAATAACATCTCCATTCGCTACATCATAGCTCTGATCATTAAGCCTAAAACGGATACTCCCCTCCTGAACCAGAAACATACAGAAATAATCTGCGCGGTAAGGCGTATTGAATTCTATAGAATTGTTTGCCTTATTGATTTCCATGACGACAAATTCTTTGATTCTCAAATCAAATTCCACCTGCTGAAGAAGTTCTTCAAAAGTAAATACTGATATAAATTCTGATGGTTCCGGTGGGGTCTTTTTAGCCATGGGGATAAATTGAAATACGAAATTAGGGTATTTGGGCGGAAGGGCAAAAAAGGCGAAGAAAGCTGAATAGCAAAGAAAGCTAGGTTTTCAATTGACTGATTCGCCTTTTTAGCCTCTTCACTATTTTGCTATTTTTCCTCTTTACATTAAACCTCAATCATCAATTCCTTCTCATAACCATTATGCTTTTCATCAATATAGCCATGCGGGTTACAGATAATTTCGGTTTTCCCAATGGTGTATCTGCATGGTGTATGGATATGCCCATGAATCCAATACAGTGGCTGATGTTCTGCGATAAAATCTTCCAGATCGGATGCATAAGCGGAAGTCACAGGATCTTCTTTATACCGCTCAGGGACAGATTGAATACTGGGTGCGTGGTGGGTAACCACAATATTTTGTAAGCCTGCAGAATTTTCCAGACTTTCTTTTAGCCAAAGCTTTGAAAACTGGTGAATTTTAAACGTATCAATCGTCCTCATCTTTGAATAAGAGGGATCTCGTTTTATTTTTTTATAATCATTCATTATTGGCTGGCAGATCATTCCGTAATATAAAGGATCTCCGAAGATAGAAAAGTCCGTCCATAGTGTTGCACCATGAAAACGGATCCCGTCAATATCCACGGATTCATTTTCAAGAACAAATACCGTTGAGTTTTCTGCAGCCTGCTTTATTTTATTTAATGTTTTTGGATAAGAACCTTTATAATATTCATGGTTTCCCAGAACATATATGACAGGCTTATTTCCTAGTTTTGACTTAATCCATTCAATTCCTTTTGTCCCAAGATTAATATCTCCGGCCAATACCACAACGTCTGCATGATCAAAAAATAAATCAGTCGATCCGAATTCCTGATGAAGGTCGCTGATGATCTGTATTTTCATTTTGCTAAAATAAAAAGAACCGACATGATAATGCCGATCCTTTTTCATATAGTTTGTATATTTTTAATCCGTTTACGAAACCGCAATCTCCGTCTGCCTGATTTTTAAACTTTTAAAAATGAAATACAGTAGCATTCCCAGAGCCAGTAAAGCATAACCTACCAGGATAATTAAACTTAAATCTCCCACCGCATATTGTGAAGGAAAAATCTGGCTCATTAACGTCATGAATGAAAGCCCTATTCCGGCACCTAAGAAGTAACTGGTAGAACTCAGACTTGATGCCACACCATAATGAGAAGGCTCCACATCCTGAATTCCCATTACCGAAAGGGCGGTAAAACAAAACGTCATTCCAATTCCGGAAATACAAGCGGCTCCCAGTAGAACAACGGCCAACGGATGTCCTGTATACACTGCAATCAGTAAAGACAAAGCTCCTGCCAGCATAAAACTCCAGCCGAATACGCCCATTTGGGAAGAACTCAATCGTTTAGAAATAAAAGGCAGTATAAATTTCGCTGCCAATGCAGACATGATACTAAACGGGACAAGCATTAATCCTGCCGAAGCCGCACTGTGTCCCATATCTTTCTGAAGCATTAATGAAATAAGAAATAAAAATCCTATGAAAAATGCGCCTAATGTAAAGAAAACGGCATTGGAAATCATCAGTGACCTGTGCTTAAATAATTGTAAGTCAATTAAGGGCTGAGCTACGGATTTCAACCTCATGAATACTGCCGTCAAAAACAGGACTGAAAGGATCAGGGATCCTATAATCAGTACAGGATTTTCCTTGATATGAACCAGTTCATGGGTTCCGTAGGTAAGGCTTAATAATCCAAAAACAAGAAGCATTCCTGAAATAAGGTCTGTTTTCTGTCCGGATTCATTTTTTTCATCGGCAGGCAGATATTGATACGCGAAAATCAGAGTCAGTAAAAGAATAGGAACATTGATCAGAAAAACCCAATGCCAGCTCAGGTAAGTACTGATAATTCCTCCTACAGAAAGTCCGCTCCCGGACCCAATGGCGGCAAACGAGCTGAAAATCCCGATGGCACGGTTACGTTCCTGTTCTCCTCTGAAAGTGTTGGTTACAATGGATAATGCGGAAGGCATAATCAAAGCCGCTCCCAATCCCTGAAGGGCACGGAATATCGCTAAGACTTCAAAGCTCTGAGAAAGACCTGCACCTAAAGAAGTGAGCATAAAAACCAAAGCTCCTATCAGAAATATTTTCTTACGTCCGATCTGATCAGAAAGTTTACCTCCAATGATCAGAAAGCCTCCAAAAAACAATACATACAGTGTCTGAAGCCACTGTACAGTTGCTGCTCCGATATTGAACTGTTCCTGAATAGAAGGAATCGTTAAATTAATAATGGCAATATCCAAAGCTTCTACAAACGTTCCTACCGATGCTAATATTAATATCAAATTTCTCCTCGTACTCATATATTCAAATTTCCTGCAAAATTAATTTTAAAAGAACATATTTGAAAATTATATCATAAATTTGGAACATATTTAAATATAATCAATTTAAAAAAGAACATTTACACTTTTCCAAACAACAACAAGCTTAAAAACAGAACAAATGACTGCAGAACATTATACTCCCGACGAAAAAGATCTTTCTATTCTCCGTTGGCTTCAGAAAGACGCCAAAATGAGCATCCGTGATATTTCAGCCAGAATCAATTTAAGCCCAACGCCTACCCACGAACGTATCAAGCGGATGGAAAAGCTTGGAATCATTAAAGAATACACGACTGTTGTAGACCGTAAAAAGGTGAATAAAGGCATGATGGTTATCTGTATGATTGCCCTGAATGTTCACAATAAAAAAACAGCCGGAAAGTTTATTGAAGAGGTTGGAAAATTAAAAGAAGTGGTGGAATTCTACAATATCAGCGGAGATTTTGACTTTATGCTCAAGATCCTTGCTCCGAATATGGACGAATTTCATGAGTTTTTCGTGAATAAGCTTTCTGAGATTGAAGGAATCGGGCAGACAAAAAGTATTTTTGTGATGAATAGTATTAAGGAGAGTGTGCAGATTTTGTAGGAGAAGATGGAAATGGGAAGAGAAGGAGATGGAAATTTTTAATTTTGGGTTCCTATCCTTGTCAAGGTTTCGAACCTTGACAAGGATTCAGGGAAAGTTGGATTTTTCCCCGAAACGCAAACGCGTATCCCGAACCCGTTTTCTTTTAAGAATCTTTTAATACTTTAATTTTTTTGTTCTATTCAGTAATTACTAAATTGAGGTCACATTTAAATTACAGAATATGCCCTGGAATCCCGACGTTTACAATCAATTTAAAGATATCCGTTTCAAGCCGTTTTATGATCTCGCTGAGCTGATCATCAATGAGAAAGAGATGAAAGCTGTAGATCTGGGCTGTGGAACAGGAGAACAGACTTCGATACTTACCACAAAGCTTACAAATGCTACATTTACAGGAATTGATTCGTCTCCTGAAATGCTGGAAAAATCGAAGTCGCTGGAAACCGACCGCCTTCATTTCAGAATGGCTACGACTGAAGAAATGGTAGCGGATGATGAAAAGTGGGACCTTATTTTTAGCAATGCAGCGCTGCAATGGTCTGACAATCACTATGAACTTTTTCCAAAACTGATCTCAAAACTGAATCCTCACGGACAACTGGCCATACAAATGCCTTATCAGCCCGGAAATACCCTGAACAAAATTCTTTCTGAGCTGGCCAATAAAGAACCTTTCCGCACTCAGCTGAACGGATGGAACCGCCCTTCTGCCGTACTGACTATTGATGAATATGCGCAGATCCTTTTCGATAACGGAATTGAAGATCTGAATTTATCACAGAAAGTCTACCCTATCATCGCTGAGGATCATGAAACCCTATTCAAATTTATTTCAGGATCAGCTCTGATTCCTTATCTGGAAAGACTTGATGAGGAACAGCAAAAAATATTTACTGCAGAATTCAAACAACGTATTGCTCAGAATTTCCCAAAACTACCTGCTATTTATGCTTTTAAAAGAATTCTGATGTACGGAAGAAAAAAATAAAAAAAAGCCCTGTCACACAAATGAGTAGGGCTTTTGAAAAGTATTTTATTTCCAGTAATTCCAGAGTGTTCCGTCGAAAACTGCGAATGTTTTGCTCGCTGTATCATAACAGACCATTCCCGGATATGGATTTTTCACATTAAGATGGGGTGAAGAAATTTTAGGAAGAATCATAGCTTTGTCTTCTGACTCCAGAACAAGCACACCTTCTGCACTACCTGCCTGAGTTCCAATGACCACACCGTTTCCGGTTTCATCGGAGCTGTTCGCTATTACTGCTGAAGAATTTCCGGCATCGCTCAGGGATTTCCATGTATTGTTTTCGTACATCTTTATTTTATCATCGGATCTGTCAAAAACAAATGTTCCGTTTGCAGGACTACCTGCCGGAGCCACCTGTACAGCAGGAAGAATGAGTCCTTTTGTATTGCCGGAGGTATTATTAAAGTCCAATATTGTGCTGTTTCCATCAATTGTTTCTTTTTCTATGGCAACCTGAGCACATAGAGAATTAAACACGATCAATGCTGTTGCTATACTTATATTTTTTATAGATTTCATATTATTTACAGTTTAGATTAATCATTACAGCTTCTTTCTATGCATTTCCATTGAGCCCCGTTATAGAGTTTCACACAACGGTCCCGAATATCATACACAAGCATTCCTTCTTTCGGTTCTGCCACTGCGTCTCCCGGTTGAGGAGTCTGGCTCACATGCTGCACTCTGGTAATTACGAAACCTTTTGTTTTGGATTCCAATGCCAGAAAACTATTCGGAATATTTCCCGGCCAGCCATCTGCTTTCTGCTGGATGGTAATACCCATTTTAGTATAACCGTCAGGATCTCCCGAAACGGCGGGCTTGGTACAGAAACCGTCTATTTCATGAACAATCTCGTCTGCAAAACCACAGGTCAATTTCTCGCTGGGAAGTCCGGCAGGCCATAAAGAACACGTGGCCTGAGTGGCATTGGGTCCACAATAACTGGCATTTCCAGGACCTAGTGCTGTTACAGAATCCATGGCAATGGCTATGATCTGGCTATCGTTACTTATTACAGACGCTCCACCTCCACTTGCCTGGGCTTTCACAATATAATAAGCTTTCCCAAGAGGAGCTCCGATGTAATTAACAAAAGGATAAGTGGTAGATTGCTGAGTGAAAGTCCCACATATTTCAACGACACTGTTGGTTCCCATATCAATAGTTGAAGTGGTTCCCGGAAAATTCCCCATAAACGTGGGATCTCCCTGCGCTACCGATCCTGTAAGAGAAAGGTACGATTTGGTTCCTAGTTTCACTTTTGAATTTTTCTGGCTCCCAAATACACCAATTAAAATGGATCCCTCCGATTTCACACTCCCTGCATCACCAATTTCCAGATTTCCATTTACTGTAATCCCTTTTACAATAAGTTCTGCTCCTGGCTGGATAATAAGAAGTGCATCCTGTGGAATTGTGATATCGTTGGTTAAAGTAAGGCTTCCTGTAAGACAATAGGTTTCTCCTGAGTTCATTGCTTGCCCTGTATACACTATACATTGCGCCCCTGCAATACCGTAAAAAACAGCCATCAATAAGAAAATGAATTTCTCACCAATGGCCACAAAATTTAAATTATTCATATGACTTTATAATAAATTAATAATTTTTACATAATTTAAATAGTTAAAATTAAAACTTTATGCTAGCCCCCTATTGAACAATTTGCATACCAAAAAGATTGGAAAAAGCCTCAATCAGCATCCGTTTTTTAGAAATAAATTGGGTTACTCTGCGCAATAGAAGGAACTTAAATGGCGCAGAAAAAAAATGTTTTTTCTATATGCAAAACATAGCTTAAACAAAAAAATGCATCGTGGTGATGCATTTTAAGGGGTTGGGGTTTGTGATTTAGTCATTAATAAAATTATATCAATTTGAAAATTGAAATACAGAACTAATCAGTCTCCTTGATGTCACCAACCTGTTCAACTAAATTTCTTTCTAAAAAACTCAACACAAAATGATCAGAAAGCTGATCATTTTCATCAAATAAATTAGCAAAATAGAGTTCACATCCATGTGCCATTCCTTTCACAAATTCCGAGCTTTCATATTTCTGTACCCCTTTATTTAATTGATCAATTTGTGGGTAAAATAATATAGATTTCAAAGCATTAAATTGAAAATTATAAACATACATTTGTTTCAAATCATGATCTGATGGCTCACGATTTGAAACAATTTTCCATTTTGTATCAATAATTAAAGAACGTGAACTATTATCTTCTTTTTGATATTTTAGCACAATATCAGGTTTGATTGATTTATGCTGCCAAAATATTTTACGGTTCTGTTTGCTTATTGATAATTTCTGTTGAGAAAAATGGTTTTCGTATTTTTTGAGACATTTATAAATATAGACTTCAAAAAGGCGGTTCATATCAAAAAGAATAGCCATTATATGATGATTACCAGAAGAAAAATCGGGGCAAAAATTTTGAATTATCAAGTCAGCTAAAGTTATAGCATATTTATATTCCTCGGTTTTACGATCAAATTTTAACGATTTAATTTCGGATGAAGCTCCATTCCAGGTACTGATATTATCAAAATATAACAGGTTTTGCTTTACTTTCTGATTTATTGAGCTATTAGAAGTAATATATTTAATGACTTCAAGTGCTTTTTTTAAAATACCATTATATGTATTATCCCTGTCATAAACTGTATGTTCTGTAAAAAATCTTTCTTTGTGTACCGTATTAATTTGAATTTGTTTATGTATTAATAAACGCCCCTTTAGAACTTTACTATTACTTATATTCTGACGGTATTTTTTTACCATTCCCAAATGAATCAAACGCTCGACTTCATTTAAAAATGCATAAATGTAGCTATCCAGTAAACTTCCTCTGGCTGCGCTCTGCGAAACCCTTTCTGTTTCATTGAGTTGAATATATCCGGTTCTCTTTAAAATTGTTAATAGTGCTTTTTTCCATTTTAATACGGTTTGTTCATCAGACGAAGGTTTACGATCTGCTTTAGGCAGAATTTCAATAACCTTACCTCCTACCTGAATTACCCCCACATAAGATTTAAATTTGATATGATTAAAACCTACAGTAAAGTATTTGCCTCCATGTGTGTCATTAAATTTAACCAATGCATTGAAATGACTTTGATTAAAGCCTTCTTCATTAACTTTTAGTTTTTCATGTTCAAAGACATAAATAATATTGTTACTCATAAATGCTTTTGATCATTTCAAAAAATTCAAATTCAGAGATGTCGTCCAATCTCTTCATTGAGTAAACTATTCTGTCTTCAAAATCTGAAGAATCATATTGATCAACATTCATAAAAGAAGTTTTGCTTTTCTTAATATCTAAAAATGAAGAACCCAGAATCAAGCCTATTCGAGCATAATCATTGTAAAAATATTCTTGTAATAAAGGGATGATCTTATTAATAAAAGCCAATTTTAAATCTTTTATTTCGTTTACTTTGATAAAAAACGAATGTCCAATAGTGTGATCTCTGCTTAATAATTTTTCCAAACGCTCATTAATTGTTTCTAAAAGCTTTTTCAGATCAACACCAAGACTCTCTCCCTTACCCTCCAGATAAGTGGAATCCGGCATTATCTCTTCGAAAGAAAACCTTCTTCTGAAAGCAGTATCTAATGCTTCTATACTTCTATCTGCGGTATTCATAGTCCCAATAATTCTTAAATTTTTAGGAACTCCAAACAGGCTTTTAGAATAAGGCAATGTTATTACAATTTCAGAATCAGTTCCTAAGCGCTTGTCATCTTCTATAAGCGTGATGAGCTCTCCAAAAATAGAGGCTACATTGCCACGGTTTAATTCATCAATAATTAAGTAATATTCCTGAACATCTTTCCCAAATTTTCTATGTCTGTTTAGCTTTGTATCCGATAAACAAGCCTGAAGTGTTTCATAGCCTGCCAGCTGCGCTGCTTTTTCGCAAGCGTGATAAAATATTCCGGATACAAGTTCATATTGAAGTTTCTCAGAGCCTTCTTCATCCGGGTCTGCCAGAACAGGTTTAATACCTTCTATAAAATCTTCGTAGGAAAAAGACTGATGAAATGTTATAAATGTAAAATTCTTAGGGCTCACTATATTGCCGTCAACACTTTCATTATCTTCAAAATAAAATCCACTTTCTCTTAATGATGTTATTAAAGAGCTCCATCTGGTACCATGATTTAGTCTTACAAAAGTTTTGGTTTGAGAACTGTTTAAATATATTGGATGTTCGAATTTTTTTAACCATTTTACAGGAACTGTCTGAAAAGCCAGATCATTATTTATGGCTTCCGTATAATTATAATCTTCTAAAACCTCAGCAATTCCTAAAAAGCTTCTTCCGGAAATTACACAGATATAATCTCCTTTTTTCACTTCACGCAAATAAGATATCAATTGATAATTTCCCCAGCCCTCTTCTTCTATATGTTTGGGTGTAAGCTGATGCAAATCTCCCCAGGATTTATCGACCCATTCATAGCCAAGAATATTCCCATCCTTTAATTTATCCCATAAATAACCATTTCTTCCCGGTGCTAAATGCCAGAATGTACGGGAAATATCAAGCTTGGTTCTTAATTGAGTATGGGTAACGATCTCTTCTTCCAAACAAAAGTTTTTTCGCACCAAATAGGTTTTTCCTGTTCCCGGAGGTCCATAATAAATCTGATTAAAAGATTTCATTTCCAGAGGTTCGGACCGATGTTCGTCAGTGGATAATTCGTCTGCCGTTCTTATGGTTTCTGCATCATCCGGGCTCCCATACTCATTAAATAAAGCATCATACATACGGAGAATAGGCAATTGTTCATAGGAATAAACAACATTTCCTTCTAATCCTTTACTTATTTTTTTAAGGGCGGCATCTTTCATTTTTCTACCATTTCCTTCTCTGGACAAATTGTCTACGAAATGAGTAAATAAACCGGGATCAAAAAAAGAACTTTTTACCATCTTCAAGTGATTATTCAAATCAAAATAAAGCTGGATATCAATACTATTCCTTTCGGTATCATTTTCTGATTGTAAGACTTTTATTTTTCTGAAATTCTCCTCGTCTTCGTAGCTCTGCCGATCACGCAACATATCTTCTGTAAAAGAACTGTCAGATAATTGAATAGGATAAAACGCCTTGGGTGACTGGCGAATGGTAAGTACAATCAAGCTGCTATCCAGTCTAAAATATTTAAATGCTACAAATTTTTGAGATGTTAAAGGAAGATCTTTGTGTATGACATCAAAGTTCATTTTGGGATGCCCGTCAATATCAAGTTTTTCTCTTGCCTGCCAAAGATGTACAGATCTTCCGGATATTATAAATGCATAATCTCCTTCTTTCAACTCTCCTAATTTCATAGGACTCAGAGTTTCATAATACGCTTCCTGGATCTGTTGATTACCTGTTGTTTCTTTTATTTTTCCAAAAAAAATCTTCATGTTTTTAGTTTTATAGATTATCACAGAAGATCTCTGTGAATACTTTATATATTACCCGCAAGTATAAGGAAAAACTTTAATTCCTGCTTACGGGAAAACATAATATTTTCTGAAAATCTAGCCATTCCAAAAAAAATACCGCCTCATAGAAGCGGTATTTTTTATTGTATTATTTCCTTTTAAAAGGAACGGAATTATTTTTTGGATTTAAGGCTTTTTACTTCCTGTTTCAGGGAGTCAATCTGCTCTTTCAAGGTTTTAATTTTTTCTATCGGAAGGTCTAGGTCTTTATGAGATTTTCATAGTCGTTATCGAAGAGATTAATATATATCCTGCTTGGGTCATATATCTATAACCATTAGAAATATATAATCGGGCCTAATGAAGTCATTGTCTAAGAACAACTATTTTCAACTATCTACTCCAACACCTTAACAAAAGTCCCAATCACTTTAAAATCAATAACATCATCATACTTAAGCACAAGCTTTTTGAATTGTCTATCTGTTGATCTAGGTAACAAAATAATTTCTTCATGATACCATCCTTCATCATTAGCTATTTTTTTGCTAGAATATTCCTTGATTGTATAGCTAGAACCGTATTCTTCATCAAAAATGCACCTACCCTCGGTCAATACGATTAATCCGTTACGGGTGCCTCCATTATACTTTTTAAATAAACAGATGCTTCCATTAGGTATGATCTTATTCATGGATTCTCCGATAACTTTGCAAGCAAAATATTCATTCCCTACTAATGAACTTTCCACTTCAATATATTTTGTTTCCCCGGATTCCTGAAGTTCAGAAAATGTACCTGCTGCTATTTCCAGATCGTAAAAAGGAATGGTATTTTCAGATGGTTCATTTAAAAAATCAATCTTCTTATTACTAATTTTGGATACATACAAAGGAACAAACCGTTGCATGAACAGTCTTAAATTTTCATTGCATATATATACATATGTACCCTGAATACCTCTCAATAATATAGTCTTATAAATATTAATGACATACTCTAGAAGTTCGTCATCATCTTTAATAGAATGTTTACCATTTTTATCTTTGTATCGACTTTTATAAACAACAAATTTTTGCGCTTCAAAGTCATAATCTAACTCAGGACCAATAATGACTCCAGCATAATTCAAGTCATATCCTTGTGTAGTATGAATACACCCTACTTCATTAATAGCGTTTTTAGAATTTACCCAATCCTTGTCCTTACTATTCCATTTTAACTTATCATCACCAATAACAATATCAAACTGTTCCGGCTTTTTTTTAGAAATCCATTCCCAGGCAAAACCGGCTACCATTCTTGATAAACCATGAATGTGATCTTTCTTTTTGATTCTATCAACCATCTCTGCCAGATTATCAAAAATATAAAACTCGTAAGAGCTAATTTTATACTTCTCTACAGAAGAATTAGATGATTCATCAAAAAGTTTATAAATAAGCTTTATGTACTTATTCCCGCCACGAACCCTAAATTGACTTTTTAATCTTTCTGTTCGCGTAGAAGATTCTTTTTCTAACTTCTTAAAGCTATCTCTTGTCGTATCTGAAGGTTTTATTGATTGGTATTGATCATAAAAAATAATAGATTTTTTACTTTGTTTTTTAACCCAATCAAGTTCTGAAGCTGTAAATTTATCCAAGCCAAGCCTCAGACAATTGTTATCAAATCCACGATAATAAGATCCCAAATTCACCCTTCGTCTTAAACGGTGTCCTTCATCTACAATAACCAAGTCATATGTCTTTCTTCCTAAGTCTGCAGGCCCGATTACCATTTTGGCCGACAATCCATCTACATTTTTAAAAACATTAGAAATAGTCTTTCTGAATGAAGCCATTGGAATCACCAAAGCCATATCTAAATTATTATATTTCTCTTTGACTTCTTCTACCAGGGAGAATAATTCTTTGTCTTCTCCATCAAAATCAGTATAATTAAAATCACGTAAGTCCGTTTTTAATAGTTTAAATAGAAAAATAGCCAAAATGGATTTACCTGTTCCAGCTCCTCCATGTATAAGGCTTACTTTAGCATTTCTATCCAGCAGGCAGTTTAAGATCATTTTTAAACCCTTAATTTGTTCTTTTGAAAGTGACTTATAGGGTGAATATTTAAAAAGATCAGAATTATCAATATCTTTCAACTGTTGGTGGGCAATTCCTCTATTAATAAGTTCACCCCATATACTTTTAAACAATTCCCAATATACTTTCTTTTCGTGATATTGATGATTAGAAATCCCTAGGTTGCCATTTTTTAAAGCATATTTCCCATCTGCAGCGATATACTTAATAAGATTAGCCTCTAAATCTAATGTGGCAGACTTATGAAAAAGATCACTTAAAATCAGGTTTACCGATGATAAATGTTTTTTTTCGTCTGACTTTAAATGCGTGTTTATTCTAGTGAGAACATCCGTTGTTTCCCCAATATAGGCAGATTTCTTCCGTTCATTTTTCAAAAAATATACTATAGGCCAAGTCAAATAATCCCTATGATTATTATTTATTTTATCTTCAATGAAGAAATCAAAGTTATACTCTTCGGTAATTAAAAAATTATTCATCTCCAAAATTACAGTTCATCGTATTTGTCAGCCTTTCCTTTCGCCTTATTTACCGGATACTTCTCGTCATTCTTTTGAAGCTTTCTTAAAATAATACTATTTATATCAACATTATTTTTGTGAGCAAGTAGAAGGCCATACATAAATACATCAGCCAATTCCTCTTCCAGCTTATCCCTACTAAAATCTTCCTCTTTTTTCCATAAAAAAACCTCCAACAGTTCAGAAGCCTCAATTGATAAAGCTAGGGCTAGATCTTTAGAATTATGAAACTGTTCCCAGTCACGATCATCGCGAAATTTTAAAAGTTTTTGTAAGGTTTCAGTATCTATCATACATTGATTTTAAATCAGGGTTTCAATTTTACCTTAAAAATAATAAATTTATAGATAAAATCTTCTAAGAAGTTTGATTTCTGTAAAAATATAAATAGTATAAAAAAATATTGATGGTTAATCAAAATTAACAATTACTCTAAAATAGGTTGTATATATTTTATAAAAATGATGCATCCTAAAATCCTGACAATAACAAGTCAGCTATATCAAATGATTATTATAAGAGCTCATACTACAACCCCCTCTTCCCCTCCATCCAATACGCCTGCGATCTCACACACTTCCCATCCACGCCCTTTGCTTTAAGGAATTTCCGGACTACGGACATGGTATTTCCGTTTCCTGTAAGATAAAACACGGCTTCGTTATTCTGGACAGCCTGCTTTTCTTCTCTTAAAAAATCGTTTAAAGCGTCCATAATGTTCTGGATATCGTTTTTCGCGGTGTGATAGCCGTACAGTTCCAGATCTTTCAATATGGAAGGTTCTTCCAGTTCGTGGAGACAGACAAATGAACCGCCAATTTCTTCTGCTGCTTCTTTTATTGCGATGGAGCTTCCCAGTGACGTTTCATCGCCTATGGAAAAGTGAATATCTGCATCAAGATCGAAGAAACGTTTTCCTCTGGGCATTAAAATTTTTGTGGTGTCGCCTTTGGAAAGACTGTTAATGAAACTTCCTCCTACAGAATCCATATCATGAAGATGGAATATCACATCAAAAGTTCCTGCATACTTATTAAAATTGAATGGGGAGTAATTACGAAAATCCCTTTCGTTGACACGTATTCCAATGGCATAGGCAGGTTCAAAAGGAACATCTTCCAGATCGGAAGTAAAACGGATCATACGAAGATCTTTTGAAACAGTTTCTATATGGGTAACGGTACATTCTTTAAATTTTGAGGCCATGACATTTTCAAAAGTGTCATTGATCCATTTCGGTAGGCTTGGCATAAATAATTTTAATACAAAGGAAGCTTCAAAATGGAAACCGGCCGATAGCCATTTCAGGGAATTGATTGGACAATTCGCGGTTTAGTATTTATTTCCGGTCTTGTTACGGAATTCAGATGGCGGGCAGCCTTCAACCTTAGAAAATAAACGGGAAAAATAAGTATGATCGCTGTATCCAAGCTCGTAAGCAATTTCTTTAACAGTAAGCTGGGTAAAGTACAGAAGCCTTTTAGCTTCTATTAAAACTTCCTGATGAATCCAGTACTGTACAGATTTTCCTGTAACCTCCCGGATCACATCCGTAAGATAGCCCCGTGAAATATTCATGGCTTCCGCATAAGCGGAAGGGCTTTTTATCGTTTTAAATTCTTTTCTTACCAAAATTCTGAATGTCCGGGTCAGTTGAAGTGCACGGCCTTCACTGGATATTTCAGAACTCTTTTCTCCTAAAAAAATCATGGCATACATTCCTGCAAAAGCATTCATTAAAGACTGAACCACAAGAAATCCTTCTCTGGTAGCCAGCATCTCTTCTGTACAGGACATTTCCAGCATTTCTGCACATAAACTCAGTTTCCCGGCAGTGCTCTTATCAAGGAAAACAGGTTGTATATCGATCAGAACCTCTTCAAAAACCGACCGTACAGTATCGGGCAGCAGATCTGCTTTCACAGCTACAAACCATCCGCTGACATTTTCCATCAGCATCCCTGCATGCACCTGCCCCGGCAGCAGAAAAAATACCGCAGAATCTTGAGCTTCTATCGTTTTAAAATCAACCATCATCCTGGCACGACCGCTTTCCAGATAGGTGAAAATATAATGGCTGTCGCGATGAATTCCTTTATCAAAAAGATTGTCTTCCGTACTCATGGTCCGTTTTTCAATCCTTTCAATCAGAATACCATGATGGGTAATGCTGCTCAGATCATATGTTGGAATACTTTGTTTCATCTTTAAATGGCCGAGTAAAATTAGAAATATTCATCAGAATAGACGAAACCCAAACCATTATCCTTTAAATAAAACATAAAAAGATCCATGAGCTGGCAGATGACTACAAATAAAACGCCCAGATAAGTGTATTATCTGAGCGCTTCTATTGATATGATTATTCTTTTATGATTTTCCTTGTGCTTTCTTTATCCTTTTGTTTAATACTCAGATAGTAAACTCCTTTGGTAAGGGCAGAAAAATCAATTTCTGTTTTGTTTCTGAAGATCTGATTTCTTACAATAAGCTTCCCGCTGGAATCAGACAGGCTGAATGAAGCTTCACCATCATCTTTCACGGTTAACGTACCGACCGATTTCAGCGGATTCGGATAGAAACTGAAAGTGTATGATTGGTTAATTTCATCTGTAGACAATGCTCCTGAGTTAAAGTTCACCTTAGAAGTAACAAGTCTTGCTCCCATGTATGATCTGCTGGCCGTTACCATTAGATAATCAGGCTTTAAAGTGAACGATGCCGTAGATCCGTAATAACCAACAAGGCCAAAAAAACCGGCAAGCGGTACTCCGTTATTAGGAATATTCCCTCCGAAGCTGCTGTTGATCTGTCCGTTACTTTTTACATAAATCAAAGCATTCTGCCTGTTTCCTGAGCTTGCCGTAGAAACATAAGCCACTCCTACAAGAAAATCCCCGTTAGGAAGAGCCTGTATTTTGGAAAAATTGAGTGAGATCCATGGATATCCTATATTGAGTTCTCCATTGGTTCCAAAAGAAGTATCAACACTCCCGTCAGCCAGATATTTCTTCAGTTTTAAATCTGTTCTTGACGGACTCACAGACACACTGCTTCCTTCAACAGCTTTCCCGTCAGGAAAAATATAGGTATTGTTGAAAGAAATATTCAGGCTAGGATGACTCACATAGGAATTATCCTGGATTCCTGAAGCAGTTTCTATCTTATTGATTCGGATATTTGTGGCAGATGTGGTGTATCCGGCTCCCTGAACATACAGAGAAGAGCCTGAAACCATCATACTTTGAATCTGGGTATAATTATAGGCAGTTCCGTAATCAACCTGTTTAAGCCCCTGATCGAACATGCCTGTAAGCAGTTCTCCGGATTCGTTGAAACATCCGATCTCTGCCCTTGGCTTGTCCTGAAGGTCCGAATAATTATGTGAAATAAAATACTTAGTTCCTGCTTTGTATAAACCGGAACGGTAATGTTTATTGTATTTTAAAGGATCCATATAAATCTGTTTAGTCCCGGAAACACCGTAAGTCTGGTCTATTGTGCCATCTCCGTTCAGACGCAAAAGCTTTGGATTGCCATTGTTGGGAGCTCCCAGAAGCAGTAAAACCTTATTGCTTTCCGTTACTTCAAAAGAAAGTAAAGGTGGTTCTTCAGAAGATGTATATCCTAATAATGCGCTCAGATTAAGAACTCCATTGGTTCCGAATCCGGGATCAAAACTTCCCTGTGGTGTATATTTTTCTATGTAGAATGTATCATTTCTGAACCGTTCAGGAGCGGATGAATATAGCATATAAACGTTCCCGTCACTATCTACTCTGTTTATTCCCCAGGAATAAGAATACATATTTTGAAGGGAATCATAGTTCGACCATGCGAGTGATTGAGCAAAGCCTTGCAGAAAGAATATACAGGCTAAAAAAGATATAATTTTTTTCATTGAATGATGGTTATTATTTTTTATCGTTGGTGTTATTTTCAACGAGGCGCAAAAATACACAATACTTTTTATATATCAATCAGACATAAAAACAGACTCTCATCAGTATTTTATTTAAATAATTCTTTGGGAACAGTTTACAGAAAACAGATAGGATTACAGGTGGTTTGATTTCTTTTATAGTGCATATTTATCGCAAAGAAAAACAAAGGAATATTTCGTGCGGATGAGTGTAAAGAGAAACAAAGACACTTCGTTCATCAAGGTAAAACAAAGAAGTTGTATAACGAGAATAAGTTTTTGCCTTTGTTTATCTTAAAAATGATAAAAACCTCAGCCTTACTATTAGAAAACGTCATCCCGAGTTCTAGCTATTTAGCCTTTGACAAAGCCATTTTTACAGCCAGAAAAGCTAAAACACTTGCCATAAACCATTTTTGTACCTTAATCCACAAAGGATTATTCGCAAAAAACACAGCCACTCTTGCAGCAGTCAGCACAATGATAAAATTAACACTGAAACTTACGAACACCTGAATAACGCCAAGTTCCAGACTTTGGGTAAAAACAGAACCATATTCCGGTTTAATGAACTGTGGAAAAAATGAAAGATAAAAGACCGCTACTTTCGGATTCAGTACATTCGTCAGAAAACCGATCGTGAACAGTTTTTTAGGACCATCATGCTTCCCGTTGCTGTCTACCTCAAATATATTTTTACTTTTCGGTTTAATTGCCTGATAAGCCAGATATAAGAGATAAACCGTTCCCAATGTTTTCAGAACCGTGTAAGCCATCGGAACGGCCAGCAATACAGCCGTCAATCCAAAAGATACCATAACTATGTGAAACAGAAAACCGCAGACTACGCCGGCCAGTGAAATCAGTCCCGATTTTTTTCCCTGTGTTATCGATTTTGAAATTAAATAAATCATATTAGGGCCGGGACTTATAACTAACACAAGAGCAGCCAGGACAAAAAACAGAAGATCGTGAAGTGGAATCATATTCTACCAGTCATTTATTGATGTGGAACGCAACCGGAAAAGTTACCCGGCAATAAAATTTCACAAACAAATATACACCATTTTGCGGGCAATCCTCTCTATAATTCAGATCGGGCTCATAAGATCGCAGTTATGAATTAATATTAAAAATATTTCTCTGGCTAGTCATTTCAGAATATAAAAAGGTTCGGATTTATAAGCCGCAACGCTGAAAACCATACAATCAATTAATTTACAAACAATTAACCATATGTTTTTTTTAACTTAAAATCAGTTCGTCCCGATAATCCCGAACATTCGCAGGCTCTTTTCAGCATAGTTTTGTGCCTCACAATGATCGTATGGATATCGAAAATAAAAAGTCAGATTATACACGCTATATCGTTTATTACCAAAAGATAACAATTAAAAATAAGCCTGATAAAGGTATTTTATTATTTTTGTATTCTCTAAATGGGGAATTTTCCACTTTTTCAGAATAACCACTAAAAACTATGAATCAGATTACGACATGCAGCCTATTTATTCTACCCGAAGAAGGAAAAGCGGAGAAGAAATATTTCGCATCAAAGTGCACAATACCACATTTTTTTTCCAAAGACAGTAATATCGGTTGTTTTTTTACGTTTGACAGTAAACTAAAAGCCATATCCTAACATCTAAAGTTTCATTATTCTAATTTTCTGTAACATCCATCCAATTCAATAGACTATTTGATAGATTTCTACTACATTAAAATTTAAACTCAATGCAAAAATTGTTTTTTAAAACGGCTGTCACGGCCGCGGCGCTCTGTTTCGGCTCCCTGGCTCTGGCACAGCAAAAATATTCTGTAAGCGGTACCGTAAAAGACCAAAAGAATGGTGAACTGCTGATTGGAGTTACGGTAAAAGTAAGCGAAGATCCCTCTATTTCAGTGGTTGCCAATGAATATGGTTTTTATTCGCTTTCACTTCCTGAGGGAAACTACACGTTAATTGTTTCCTATCCGGGTTACCGTGATTTTGAACAGGCGATTAAGGTTGAGCAGAATACGAAGCTGGATTTACCTCTTAATCAGGATGACGGAAAAGTAGGAAAAATTGATGAGGTGGTTATTTCAGGGATTAAAAAAGACAAAAACCTTACCACCGCTCAGATGGGAACCGAAACACTGAGCATCAAAAATATAGAAAAACTGCCAGTTTTATTCGGAGAAAGAGATGTGATGAAAACCATACAGCTTTTACCGGGGATTAAAAGCAATGGTGAAGGCAGCAGCGGATTCAGTGTAAGAGGCGGTGCTACGGACCAAAACCTGATCTTGCTGGATGAAGCGCCTGTTTATAATGCTTCGCACTTACTTGGTTTTTTCAGTACGTTTAACAGCGATGCTCTGAAAGATGCCAGTATCATTAAAGGAAACAGCCCTGCCCAGTATGGAGGCCGTCTTTCTTCGGTAATGGATGTAAAGATGAAGGATGGGAACAATAAGGATTATAATGTAAACGGAGGAATCGGGCTGATCAGCAGCAGATTAAGTGTTGAAGGGCCTATTCAAAAGGAAAAATCATCGTTCATTGTTTCCGGAAGAAGAACCTATGCCGATTTATTTCTGAAGACGAGTGATGATTACAAAGACAGCAAACTGTATTTCTATGATCTTAATTTAAAGGCTAATTATCAGATCAATGACAATAACCGTCTTTATCTTTCCGGGTATTTCGGAAGAGACGTTCTGGGACTCGGAGATACTTTTTCTACAGACTGGGGAAATACAACAGCTACCCTGAGATGGAACAGCATCATCAACAGCAAATTATTTTCCAACACTTCATTAATTTACAGCAATTACAATTATAAAATCAGCCTTAAAAGCAACGATAATACTTTCGGCCTGGACTCGCAGATTGAGGATTTCAACCTTAAGCAGGATTTTACGTGGTTTGCAGGTAACAAGCATTCCGTGCGTTTCGGGCTACAGTCTATTTACCATACGATTACCCCAAGCAGCGCTTCAGGAACGAGTGTGAGCAGCTTTCCAAGAAACCCGAGAAAATCGTGGGAGAATGCCCTGTACATCAATGACGATTTCAAAGCGACTGAAAAACTTACCGTTAATTATGGTTTAAGACTTTCTACATTCAGTATTTTGGGAGGTGATACTTACAATACTTATGAAAACGGGGTTATTACAGACAGCCGGTTTTTAGAGAAAGGAAAATTCGGAAAGACGTATGTTAATCTGGAGCCGAGAATCAGTGCCAATTATCGCATTAATGAGGTAAGCAGCATCAAAGCCGGATATTCCCGCAATACGCAGAACCTTCACCTTCTGAGCAACAGCAGCAGCGGAAATCCTACAGATCAGTGGATCGGGAGCAGCTATTCTGTGAAACCTGAAATCGCGGATCAGATCAGTGCCGGATACAGCCGAAATTTCAATAACAATAATTATGAGCTGAATGCCGAGATCTATTACAAGTCTATGCAAAACCAGATCGACTTTAAAAACGGGGCTCAAATTACTTTTGATACCGCTGCCGATGTAGAAAGTGAATTACTTTACGGGAAAGGCAGAGCCTATGGTTTGGAGCTTATCGCCAAAAAGAAAAGCGGCAGACTGACGGGATGGATTTCCTATACTTTATCTAAAACTGAAAGAAAAATAGACGGCATCAACGATAATGAATGGTATAATGCCAGAATGGACAAAACCCATGACCTTTCTATTGTTGCCACGTATGAACTGAATAAAAAATGGTCTTTATCCGGATTATTCCTTTACAGTACAGGAAACGCAGTGACTTTCCCGACAGCCAAATATGAACTGAACGGACAGACTGTTTTCCAGTACAGCAGCAGAAATGCCGACAGAATGCCGGCTTATCACAGAATGGATCTGAGCGCCACTTATGAACCGGAATCTACAAAACGTTTCAAAGGCTCATGGTCATTCGGTATTTACAATATCTACGGCCGTGAAAATGCCTATACCATCACGTTTGAAGATAACCCGAATAACCCGGGAACTACCCGTGCCATGCAGACTTCATTATTCCGTTGGGTACCTAACATCACTTATAATTTCAAATTTTAGATCATGAAAAATATTATTTTAATCATATTATCGCTGTTTTTAGTCACTTCCTGTGAAAAGGAGATTGATCTGGATCTGGACGACAAAAGCGGAAACATTGTTATAGAAGGCAATATCACGAATCAGCCGGGGCCTTATTTTGTAAGAATAACAAAATCGGTGGCCTTTACGCAAAGCAATCAGTATCCTGCTGTGACCGGTGCTCAGGTGATTTTAAGCGACAATACCGGTCAGACCGAGATCCTGCAGTATGTAAGCGACGGAAGGTATAAGACAACTGCTTTTACCGGAGTTACAGGCAGAACTTATACCCTGAAAGTACAGGCGGAAGGAAAAGAATACACCGCCCAGAGTACGATGCCTGAAGTAGTGAATTTTGACGGTCTTACACAGGACTCCTTCACATTCGGAAGTGAAACCACTTATACTCTTTTACCTGTTTTCACAGATCCTCAGGCATTGGGAAACCGTTATCTTTTTAATTTTACAGTCAACAATATCCCTAAAAAGACATTTGAAGTATTTTCGGATAATATCAACAACGGTATGGTGAATCAAAGGCCATTGTTTCTTCCTAATGAAGAGGACGACGATGACCCTACCAGCCATAAAGTAGTGGTTGGAGATACCATTCATGTAGAAATGCAGTCCATTGATCATAATGTATTCACCTTCTACTCCGCTCTTCTGCAGATTTCAGGGGACGGCGGCCCGGGCGGAGGGATTACTCCTTCCAATCCTCCGAGCAATATCAACAATGGTGCTTTGGGATATTTCTCAGCACATACAACGCAAAGAAAAAGCTTTATTATTCAATAAATCAATAATCAAAATATGAATAAGAGACTGTCCTTTTTCGGGCGGTCTCTTGTGTTTTTTATTCCTATTTCAGGAAACCATAGAACTCAATTGTATTTTACGACAATAAATATTATCTTTAATCGTTGTGTAAAAGCGACGTTTTCAAAACTAATAGAATCATGAAACGTAAAGGATTATTTATAGGAATCCTCATGGGGCTTATTGCCCTTTCCAGCTGCTTAATTTCAATCGGGGCATTGATTGCTCATGAGTTGGCTTATAATACCTCCAGTTTTATCGGAGAACTCTTCTCCATTGATTCTTATTACGCGGAACATTTTACAACAGATCTTATTTTTCTGGGGATTACAGGAATAGGATATTGGCTGGCATTAGGAAAGATTAAAAATGAGGTTTTATCCTATGTACTTCTTCTCGCCTTTATGATTTCTCTGTTTGTATTCGGAAGTGATCTGCTCTTGCAGCTTAGTTCTGTCACAATGGAAAATCCTGACGGACAATCGGAATTGCTTATTTTTGAAAAAGTATTGCTCACAAGTATTATTTACCCTATTTCAGGGCTTATCTATGACTGGAAAAGGAGTAAAAAATTCAACCCGGAAAATAATTAAACTGATGATCAGAAAGATGGTCAGTTCATTTATAACGCAAAAAAGTGGTCTTATATTGATCTTTGTTTCGGGTGTGATCAGTATAGCTTCAGCAGTGATTTAAAAGTAAATCAAAATTCTTTTTTAGTCACTTATGAAGACTGGAGAAAGCTGGAAACATTGCTCCGGAAACTGAATATAACCGATTATCTGCCTGAAAGAAAATAATATCTAATCTTATGAAGAAAAAAACAATTCTGTTCGGCTTGTATATCTTTCTGATTTCAATAGGCTGTACTCTTTTTAATGCCCAAAAAGCTTTGAAAAATTTCGATATTACTCTCCTCAAGCCTGCTAGTGCAGAAATAAAAAATTCAAACTGGGATGGATCTGACGGTGAAAAATACTTTCAGATAAAAATCCTTCTGCGTGATTTCCGCTTTGAAAAACAAAATACCAAAACATCCATTGTATTAGATTTTATTCCTTCAAAGAAGATCAATATTCATGAACTGGAAAATAAAACCTTTGAATTTCCAATCAATCCCGATCCCGGTTATATTGACGGATCTATTTATCTTTCCCATTCCCACAATCCGGTAGATGTGAAAAAAATAACATTTGGAAAAATCACAGGTAACGTCATAGAAACGTCCATCTATTATGATATCATATTTGAATTTGAAAATACGGGGTACCGAAATATAACGGATCAGAAGATGACATTTCCTTTGTCCCTTGAAAAATTGAGGGATCGGTAAATAATGATCTTTGGAAAAAAATTAATTGCTATGATTAAAAAAACCTCACAGGTTTTGGAAACCAGTGAGGCTTATAAAATAACTTATAGGTTCAGTGTATTTATATTCTCACAGTCGGAATTATTGATCGCTATTTCCTCCATCAAAATACCTTTTCAAATCCGAAATCTTTTTTATTCCAAGCTCATCGGCCTGTTTTCTGCGCATCATCAAAGCATAGGCATTATTAAACCCAAGTGGTTTGAGCCATTGAATTCCATACTGTTTTTCAAATTCTGAACTGACATACTGATAGGTTTTATCCGCACTTTGAATCACTGTTTTTACAGTTTGTTCCGATGGTTTTAAAAGTACAAGAAGCCCTGTTCCCGTATATTCCGGATAAAGATCAATGGCGTCATTCATCAGTGCATCAAAACATATTTTCGTTCCTCCCAGACCTGTTTTCGTTTCTACTTTATAATCTGTATACCCCTGAATAAGCAAAGTATACATTTGGGCAAGAATATACTGCTCACCAAAGATCTTGGAGCCAATCCGTATCGTTTTTAAATTTCCTTTTCGGGGGCTTTTGTAGAGATTATTTTTAATCAGAAAATCTTTGGCTATTCTTTCAGGAGTTTGATGAAGCTCGTCTGCCTTGTAGTTAAGATCTGTCATGATAGAATCGTTAAATTTCCCTGCCAACAGATTCAGTGTTTCTTCAATCTCCGGGAATTTTTCCAGTGTTTTGGTTTTAATAATGGGAGCAGCGAAATAAGGCGGAAATATTTTTTTATCGTCTTCCAGTACATACAGATCAAAAGCTTTGATTCTGCCATCTGTAGAATAGCCGCTGATGAGATCCAGGTCTTCTTCATATGCAGCTTTGTACATAATCGCATCATTCACCACAAGCGGGTTTACATTGAGCCCATACACGGAACGCAAACCGAGATCGCCGTCCTGCCGTCCCATAAATTCAGGTGTAAAACCGGCTTTCAACCGATGATCCGAAGAAGAAAAAAATACATATCCGGCTCCGATCATAAGCAGGATAACCGGAATTCCATATTTCAGTTTCTGAAACACCTGATAGCCCGATTTCTGTATAACCGCAATGATCTGATCCAGCAAAATCGCCAGCAATGCAGCCGGAATTGCACCCGCCAGAATCATATTGGTATTATTGAGGGAAATTCCCCCAAAAATAAACTCACCCAAACCGCCTGCCGCAACAAAAGAGGCTAAGGTGGCTACTCCAACATTAATAACCGCTGCGGTTCTGATTCCTGCTATGATGACAGACATCGCCAATGGAAGTTCAACCTTAAAAAGAAGCTGATTCCGATTCATTCCCATCGCTTTGGCAGCCTCAATTACGACCGGGTCTACTCCTTTAATTCCGGTATAAGTGTTCCGGATAATGGGTAAAAGAGCATAAATCAGAAGGGCTGCAATTGCCGGTTTTGCTCCAATTCCAAAAACAGGAATCATAAACCCGAGAAGTGCAATACTGGGAATGGTCTGCAAAACGCCTGCAATACCCAGCACCGGGCTGGAAAGCTTTCTTTGTCTCGCAATAAGGATTCCCAAAGGTACTCCAACCACAATCGCCAGAATTAATGACAGAAATGTTAATCCGAGATGCTGTACCACCTGGATTCCTAATTTATCCTGCTGTTCTATGATAAACTGCCAAAGACTCTGTTCTTTCATACGATCTGCAGTTTTCTGTATTCATTGAATGCACTCACCAGTTTCTCGTAGTGCACCGTATTTTTATGATCTGAGCTCAGTTTTTGCAACGCGTCCCAGACATGAGTATCTCCCGAAACATTCCATTCATGGGACCAGTCTTCCACAGGGAAAAATGATTGAACATCCTGCAACGTGGTTGTTTTATATTCCAGTAAAAGTCGGTTTTCAGCAAAAAAATCGCGGACAAAACTGTTTTTGGAATGATAAAGCATTTCTTTAGGAGTCCCAATCTGCACAATTTGTCCTTTTTCCATCAGACAGATGCGGTGCCCTAATTCAAAAGCTTCCTGCACGTCGTGAGTGACCAGAATAATGGTTTTGTTTTTAAGCTCTTCCAGCGATTTGAACTCTGAATGAATATCTGCTTTTGTAATATTATCCAATGCTCCAAAAGGTTCATCCATCAGCAAAACAGGTGTATCAGCCATCAAAGCTCTGGCAATCCCTACTCTTTGCTGCTGCCCGCCGCTTAATTCTCCCGGAAATCTGGACAGGATCTCTTCCGAAAGGTGAAGCTTATGTAAAAGTTCGTGAGTTCTTGTTTCCGTTCTCTTTTTATCCCATTTCAACAGTTCAGGAACTACGGCAATATTCTGCTGGATGGTATAATGGGGAAACAATCCGGAATGCTGCATCACAAAACCGATTCCCATCCGTAATTCTTCAGGTTTCCGGTCGCGGATATTTTTTCCGTCAATTAAAATATTTCCGGAATCTGCTTCTATGAGGCGGTTGATCATCTTAAGTGTGGTGGTTTTACCGCAGCCACTCGGTCCCAGAAGCACAAAAATTTCCTGATCATAAGCCTGAAAAGAAATTCCGTCTACCGCAGGTTTTCCGTTAAATTTTTTAACAATGGATTCTACTGTAATCATAGGCAATACTTATCGGGCGAGTCTGATTCCTGTGAACTGCCATTTTAAACCGGTCTGAAAGAAATTCCGGTAGGTATTTCTGCTGTGGCCTGGAGGTGTAGCTATTGAAGCTCCTCTCAATACCATTTGATTGACCATAAATTTTCCGTTGTATTCACCTACTGCTCCTGCTTCTTTTTTAAAACCGGGATAAGGCAGATAGGCAGAATTGGTCCATTCCCAACGGTTTCCCCATTCGAAACGGCCGGATGCAGCCTCCCATTCGGCTTCGGTGGGAAGACGCATTTTTTTCCAGGAAGCAAAAGCCGAAGCTTCATAAAAACTGATATGACAGACGGCATCATTCAGGTTGATTTCCTGTAAGCCATTTAAGTTATAATTCATCCACTTTCCGTCAATATAATGCCAATACAGCGGAGATTTTGCGTGAGTCTGCTTTACCCAGTCCCATCCTTCAGCATGCCAGTGTTTAAAATCGATGTAGCCGCCAGATTCCATAAATTCAAGATATTCTCCGTTGGTTACCTGCTGATCTGCTATCTCAAAATCGTTCAGAAACACTTTATGCCTTCCCAGTTCATTGTCAAAACAAAAACCTTCTCCTTGAAAACCAATTTCATAAATTCCTTCGGGAAATCTGATAATTTCTCCATTTCCAGAGCTGTTCTTTTGGGGAATTAATTCCTTTCTGTAAGCCGGGAAAAGCGGGTTGTGACCCAAAATATATTTAATATCAGTCATTAATAATTCCTGATGCTGCTGTTCATGATTAAGACCCAGTTCCAACAGAGGTTCCAACGATTCGGTCATGAATCCGCTTTGCAGAAAAGCCTGCATGTGTTCGTCCACATATCTTCTGTAGGTATAGATATCCGAAACAGATGGACGGCTGAGATTTCCCCGATCGGTACGGATCACACGTGCTCCGATGGTTTCGTAATAGCTGTTAAACACAAAATTATACTGAGGATCGAAAACCTGATAGTCCGGAAAATTGGGAATCAGAATAAAGGTTTCGAAAAACCAGGTCGTATGGCCGAGATGCCATTTCGGAGGACTTACATCCACGATGGGCTGTACCACATAATCTTCTATTTCCAAAGGCCTGCAAAGTTCTTCGGAGTATTTCCGGATATCGGTATATTTTTTCACTATATCTTTTGTTGCAGTGTCTGGTGCCATATTTTTAGGATTTTAGTGAGTTATTCTGAATCAATCATCAGCCTGAAATTTTTAAAATATCATTTTCTCTTATGGGAGTGATGAGATGAATATAATCTTCTGTTATTCAGTAATTTTAATTTTATTTTACCTGCCAAACGGTATCTACAAACCATTTTTTAGAATCCATGATTTCTCCGGCCATAGTAAAACCTGATTTTTCTCCCAGCTGGCTGATGTCTTCTGGCGAAAACTTTTGTGAGATTTCCATATCTATGAATTCGTTTTCTTTCAATAAAATCTTTTCATTTCCAATCATGACTTCCTGATCTTTAAGGCTTATGAGAAAACTTCTGCAGGCTCCGCTTACAGGATCATAGGTCTGATAATGCTGAAACTGTTCCGGAATGAAATTTCCATCCAGCTCATTGTTGATCCGGTTCAGAAGATTAAGATTAAAAGCTGCTGTAATTCCTTCTTTATCGTTATAGGCATTTAAAATAACCTGTGGATTTTTCATGAGATCAAAGCCTATCAGTACTTTGTCGCCTTTCGCCAGATTCTTATTCAGATGTAAGCTAAATTCCTCCGCTTCTTCCCTGCTCATATTGCCGATGTTGCTTCCTAAAAACAAAATCACCTTTTTTCTGTCCGAAAGTGAAGCCGCCTTTTGAAGCATTTCGAAATAATCTCCTTCCAGAGCAGTGATCTTCAAATCAGGAAGCTCCCGGCTCAGTTTTTCGTGTAAAACAGAAAGAATATGACCGGAAATATCAATAGGCATATAGGTAAAGTCAGTTTCTTTTTCTACGAGGTATTTCAAGAGAAATGTAGATTTCATGGCATCTCCTGCACCCAGCTCAATCAAATCAAAGGGGTCATTTCCCGGGATAATCATTTGGGCGAGTTCGGCCGTTTTGTTTTTGAAGATATCGAGTTCACATGGGGTGAGATAATAATCGGGCATCGCCATAATCTCCTGGAAAAGCCGGTCTCCTTTTTCATCATAAAAATATTTTGAAGACAGCCTTTTCGGATTGCTTTTCAGGCCTTCCAAAACATCCGTAAGAAAGTCATCAACAGGGTGACCACTGACTTTTGCATGTGGGTTTAACTGTAAATTCATATGTTTTAATTTGTGTGGTTCTTAGTTCAATACAACTATCCTGCCGCCTCCACATTGAATTTTGCAGATTATTCTATCGTTTCATTAGAATAAATATATTAAATTTAGATTAGTTTAACTTCCATAATTCATTATTAATTTTATTTCACACATTACAAAATGTCATTCAATCCCTCTCTGTTTGCTGAAAAATTAAAGAACCGGAACTATGATTTTTTTATTCCCCGAAAAAATATTTCCGAAATTATTTTTTATTATTAATGAAGATAAAAAATTGAATTAAAATAAAGGAAAACGTGTGAATGTATAGGGTAAGTAAAAAAACAGACACCTCATCAGGATAAGGTGTCTATAGTTTTGAGAAATATTTTCTTCTGCATTATTACCATTAAAACTTTCAAAGCCTATCAATGGTAAATTACAGGAATCTTTATATTGAAGAATCTCCTTCAAGCTTCATTGTATTAACCAAAGGATTGGCATACATGGATAAGAAATACTCTTTTGAAACGGCATCGGAAGGGTTGATCCGCATTTCAAGCCTTCGGACAAACAGCTGTTTCTCCTGTTCTGAATATTGTGAAGCGTAGGTATCGGTATGGTGAAGCAGATCGTACGCTATAAACTTGGTAGGCCAAAGCTTATAATTCCGAATAATGGAATGGTCTATGATCTGTGCAAGTGCCTGCAGCTGTTTATTTTTATTATCAATCTTTGCCGCAATATCGTCCAGTTCGGTATCTATGACCTGTCCTGCGTGAATGTGAATCCTTTTTTTCTGCCCTATCACTCCACTGATCATGGTATTGAAATCTTCATTCTTTCCTTTGATGTATTGCTCATCTCTGTGCTGCGCCAATAGCTGCGGCATCTTCAGAGAATCGGTAGGATCATATTCGTAGGAGATGGATATGGGAACTATTTTCAGTGTTTTAAAATAATCTGTCAATGTCTGATCTCCGGCAGCCATTGCCAGCATTTTCAGAACGCCCTGCTGGGTAGCATCATTTCCGTTTTTGGTACGGCCTTCACGCTGGGCAATCCATACGGAACGCTTTTCATGGTGTAAAAGCTCGTTGATATATTCGGACATGAGTTGGGAACTTTTCAACTGCTCACGAAGCGGTAAGCCTCTTTGAACTAAAAAGTTACGGTTCAGCTTGGCCAGCACATGGAGGAATTTTCTGTGAACGAGGTTGTCTCCAATGGCCGAAGCAGTCATGATATGGCCTGTTTCCAGCAGCACCAGATTAAGGAGTGAAGTATCCAGAACAATATCACGGTGATTCGAAATGAAAAGATAAGGTGTATTTTTATCCAGCTGATCGAATCCTGAAGTGGTTAATCCTTCAGAACTCTTTGCGAGAATCTGACGAATGGTGAATGCTATAAAATGAGTCTGAAAATCCTTTATGGAATGTACATTTTTAAATTCTTCCAGCCAGGTCTTCTCCTCCTTACCGGGAAAAGTAAAATTCATCAGCGCTTTCATCATGGGATCACAGGCTATTCCAGCTAATGCTTCATTCACTTCATGATCATAGAAAGACCGGATTTCATCGTACTTCGACATGCAATTATTTAAAAAATTAAAACTTTTTGCAAAAGAACAAAAATTTATCGAGGGTACCGTACTGTATGTGTTAAAGTATTATGATTTACGTTTAAGTTTAACCTGAATTCGGGATAAGAAATTAAGATTAAAAGATGGGAAGATGGAAGATAGACGATGGAAGTTACTATTAGACGGTAAGTATTTAACAATTTCTTTTTACATATATTGAAGTAGTTTAAAAAGAATTAATAAAACACCACTGTATTTCTATCTTTGGACTTCAATAACTTCCCTCTTCAAGCTTCTGACTTCCATAAATCACGATAAAAACTATTTTCTTCTGACTATTTCACTTTTTCCAAAAGATACAGTTTTGCTCCGGAAAAAGCCAGCTTAGGCATCAGATTTCCTTCCAGCACCATTGTTTTACTGTTAACATCAATCACTGAAATGTAATTGTTGGAATTATATTCAATGTAGTTTTCTTTTTCTTTCGTTAAAGGGTTTTTCCCGAATTCCATGGAATATTTCACCCAGTCTTCCTTTTCAGAGCTGCAGTGTACAGGCTTAAATTTTGATTTTTTAGCCTTAAAAATAATCTGATCGAAACCTTCGGTACAGTCTGAAGTAAATGAAGCTTCCGGATTCTGATCATTTGAAAAGTCTTCAAAAGATCCTTTGTAAACACCCACTACTTTCCAGGTTCCATCCACACGGTCTTCATCTATTTTCCCTTTTGCTTTGCTTACCGCCCAGCTGATCCCGTTAACCGTTCCTTTTACTGCTTTATAACTTAAATCCACAGCCCCTTTTACGACTTTGGCGGCCGTAGAAACCACACATGAATTTAAAAGAAGAGCTGCAGAAAGGATGAGGATTGTTTTTTTCATATTGTTTTTTTAAGATGGTGAAGATAGGTAAAAGTTTAAAAACAGGTCGCGTTATCATGACAAATTATCTCCTTCCACAGCAACTACCGCTCCCCTTCTCCACATCCACTTTCTTAATCTCCACACAGGCAGATATACAAAAATAACAGACAGAACGCCCGCCAGTGTGCCAACAAGTACAGCCATCACAGTAGCATCCAGCCTGTAATATTTTGAAAAAACAGACTGTGCAAAAAGTAATACGGACAAAACCATTAATCCCGTAACAATGCCATGTAAAATACTCAGCTTCGTCAGCAGTTTCCTTTTATTAAGCTGCTCATCTACGGTAAATTCTATAGCCTCCTGCTCAGAAGCAATGATGACCCTGTTGATAATGTCGATCGTAAGGACTACAGGCAGGAATATAGCCATTGGCAGGGTAAGCCGGGCCAGATTCTGTGTTCCTGAAAAAAAGTGAGTGTAGCCCAGTTCCTGAAAGCTGGCATAAGCAATAATGAAATTGAAAAATACATTCGGAAGAACATAGTAAATGGTACGCTTCATTAAAAAGCGCTTCAATGTTGTTTTCTTGAGTTTTTTAGGTTTTGGAGGTTTAAATTTAAATTTCATGAGGTCAGGAGTTCAAGAGCTTTGTCTTTAATGGCAATGGCTTCCTCTTTTGGAAGGAAATTCTCGTTGGACATAAAAGTAAAGTCCATATGTTGATTGTATGTGGTGGTCACAAGCGTATTTGAATTCAGCCAGGGAAAAGCAACCGTAGGGCTGATAATCGTTTCCAGGGTGAAATTTTTATATGCATTCGGAATAGTAAGTCTTCCCATATTGGAAAGCGTGACATCATGTCCGCCATTACTGGTTTTCATCATAGAAATCATACGTTCTACCACGGGATGCATATGTTCGCCCATCCAGAGAAGTTCCCGGGCTTCCATCTTTTCTATTTTTTCTTTGAGATCTTTTTTGATCTGCCGGGCATTGTCCAGCACATTCTGATTTCCTTTGTTTATCGAAAGTTCTACAGTCGGGGCAAATGCAAATACATGATCCTGCCTGATTTCCGGAATAAAATGACGCACATCCACAGGACTGATTACTTTTCCTTTTGCCTGTTTGCCCTGTACCTGCCGGAAAGCTTCCATAAACGAAGCACACAGCAATGCATGCACGGAAACATCCTGAGCTTTAGATTTTGCCGTGATCTGCCCGGTTACAGCCGGAGAAAGCTTCCAGTGAACCACATAATTTTTTCCGGGACTTCCTTTTTTACTTTTGCGCTGCATGAGGAAAAACAGCCGGGCCATGATCAGATACAACCGGGCTTTTCGTTTCTTTTTTCTGACATTAAAATCATAAGGCAGAAAATCCTGAACGGAGTCAAATAGCGGATAAGAATCCAGTGCTACTGAAGGATCATCCAGCAGGGAAAGCAGTTCTCTCATCAGCGTGACAAGAGAAGTCCCGTCACAGATGCAGTGCGGCAGTACCCAAAGAATTTCGGAAACCTTCTGCCCTTTAATCCAGACCAGTTGGGCCAGTGGCTTTCGTTCATCTTCAAACAGATGCATCCATTCTTTTTCAGATTCGGTAAACCAGTCTTCCTCCGTTTTCCGCGGAACAATGCGGAGCGGAACAGGTTCAATATCTTTGACTTCGATAAAAAAAGGATACGGTTCGCTGGTTCTGTCAATTTTCACCCTCAACAAAGGATGTTTCTGCTGAATTTTAGCTAAAGCCGATATTAAATTCTCTTCCTGAATTTCACCTTTGATTCTCGCCGTAAAAACACAATTTACCGGAGTCTTCGGATCTGCATACATGATCCGTTCAACCAACATTAATTTTCGTTTCATCATAATACAGCAATATGATCCAGTTGTTGTTTAATGGTTTGAATGACCTCATCCCGGATAGCCAATGCCTGTGAATACGGCAAATAGCCTTCGCTTCCCATAAAACTGAAATCCATTTCCCCTCTGAACGTGGAAGTCACCATTGTCGTGGTATTTCCCAGCGGTCCGATTACAGAAGGGCTGAAAATAGTTTCCAGTGAAAAGTTCTTATACTCGTGAGGAATCTGAATGCGTCCCAGATTCGAAAACATACAGTCATTGGAAGACTTACCATGCTTTAGCAGCTTCGTAAAATTTTTCAGGGCATCATGAGCAGATTCCATCACCATCATGGTAATGTATGGATTGAGTTTCGAAGTTTTACGTTCCACAGTTTCCTGCATCAGCCTCAGGTTTTCCGAAAAATTCATTTTCTGATTGGCAGAAACTACAATCATAAGGCCAAAAGCAAAAATATGGTCATCTTTGATCTGCGGTGCAAAACGCCTGATATCCACCGGACAGGAAACCTTATTGAAAGCTGCTTCTCCTTTTACTTTCCTGAATGCACGGAGCACGGCAGCACTTAAAAAGGTATTAACCGTAACTTCCATGGATTTACAGTAAGAAATCAGTTCCTTGCTCATCGTTTTGTCTAATTTCCAATGAATCAGATAATCGTTTTGTCTTTCAACCGCTTTTTTACCGACGGGAATACATTTAATCGCGGTTGCCGCTACCCTGCCGATGATTTTTGCCTTCAGTTTTTGCCTGCGGTTTGTTAAAATATCGGAAGGAACCACATCCTGAATTCCAAGTATTGGATTTTCCACCCCTATCTCTGCAGAAGGATGGTCCATTATCTGCAAAAATTCATATAAAAAGGTCATGGCCGAACCTCCGTCACATAAACAATGATGAAAAGAAAAAAGCATATCTGAAACTTCTTCCCCTTTGATCCAAATAAACCGGAGAAGAGGCTGTTCCCCATAATTAAATAAGGTCTGCCATTCCATTCTGGATTCTTCCTGCCAATCGTCATCTCCTTTTCGGGGAACGATCCGGATGGGTATCGGAAGAGGTTGATCTGCCACTTCAAACCAGGGCACATTATTTTGATCATGACTGATGAGCGCTCTCAACCAGGGATGTTTGCCCTGAAGCTGACTCAGGGCATGTTCAATATGCTCTATTGTAAAGGTGCCCCGCAACCGGAACGGAATAACCGCATTAAAAGGTTCCGTTCCGTCTCCTAAAAGCATTCGCTCACCAAATAACAATTTTCTTTTCATAGATTCTTAAACTAAAGTTGTCTGTTCTTGCCGTACAAAACCTTCCAACAGTTCTACAGCGCGATCGTTCCCGCCTGCATTAATGAAGTTGGCTTTTACTTCCTGAGCCGCGTTTCTGTATTTCGGATTCTCCAACAATTCAAAAACTGTTTCGCGAAGAGCTTCTGCCCGTAGACGCTTATAACGGATGCTTATTCCGCAGCCTGCCTGTTCAATTAATTTAGCAATATGAAAATGATCATACGCAATCGGGGTGATGAGCATAGGAAGACCATTGTAGAAGGTATCATTTACCGTATTAAATCCTCCGTGGCAGATCACCATATCCATATGGGGCATCAGTTGAGATTGAGGGACAAATCCGCTCACAATGAAGTTAGACGGCCATTCATCAAATATCTCAGGAGGTGTCGCCGCTACGATGGTAACAGGCTGGTTTGCAAATGCCGCAATCACCTTTTCAAAGAAGGCTTTCCGGATATCTACCAGCAGCGTTCCCAAAGACACAAATATTTTCGGATGGGTAGACGCTTCCAGACGTTGCCAGTCAAAAGGAGTATTGTTCGGACGGCCTTTTACCGGGCCTACAAATCTCATATGCTGCGGAACCGTTTCAAAACCGGCGAAGGTTTGTGAAGTAAATACCAGATTCAGCTGATGGGAATGAATAAAAATTCCTTCCTCAGAAATTCCTACTTCTTTTTGAAGATCCTTGATGAGATTCTGCTGCCATTCCCATATTTTAGGGGCATTTTTCTCGCTGTCTCCCATTACATCGGGAGGAACAGGCGTTGTTGTTACACACGGAATATGATGTTTATGGGCAAAAAGTGCTCCTCCGAACGCAATACAGTCGTTCACCAAAACGTCAGGTTTCCAGGTGCTCATCAAACGGTCCAGTCCCGGCATCATCATCTTGGCAAACGGAACATAGGTTTCTTCCAAAGCCAGTTTCATCACCTCGGGTCCCGAGCATGACGGTCCGTCATCCTGTCTCTTTAAAATACGTTGGATTTCATCCTGATATGGGATAAGGTCTTCTTCAGGATAAATATAGCTTCCGCCTTCCGGAATATGTTTGCTGTCTACCGGAGTGATTCCGTACCACTTCACTTCATGGCCTCTGGCAATCAGACTGGCTCCAACACTCAGTGTAGGGCTGATATGTCCGAAAAACGGAGGAACAACGAATAAAAATTTAGATCCGGATTTTAGTTTTTCTGTCATAGGAATTAATGCCTGTTCGAGTAGATCAGCAGCGGTTGCCGTACCTCCTGCCTCAACAAAAGATTGACGAACCGTATCAGCCGCTTCTCTATACTCTGAATTATTTAAAATATTTTGAACTGCTTCGTTCAAATGATGAGATTTAAATCTGTTAAAATTAAGACGTTCACCTGCTCCGGTACGTACAACACGTCCTGCAACATGTGACTGATCGTACGCAATCGGAATAACGACTAACGGAAGACCATGTGAAAGGGCTTCGGAAACGGTATTGTGACCGCCATGACAAACCACGCCATCCAGATGCGGTAACAAATCCAGCTGCGGAACCTGCTGATAGACCATAAAATTGTCAGGCCAGCTTTCAAAAAGCTGAGGATCTGAAACGACAACGACCGTTAAGTTTTCGTCTTTAAATGCATCCACGACCTTCTGGAAAAAGGCTTTCTTGTGATCATGATCAAAGGTAGTTCCGATGCTGACCAGTATTTTTTTCCCTGTCCTGTTTTTAAATTGATCCCAGTCAAATTCACAGGAGATGCGGCGTTCCATGAGAACAGGACCCGTGAATTTGTAATGGGAAGGAAGTTCCATTTCTCCAAAGAAATATCCGGAAGTTAAAACTAAGGTCAGAAGGTCAGATGAAGCCAGTGAACGGTTTTCTGTTACGCCCAACTCTTTTTGCAGTTCAATGATTTTTCCGACTTCCCATTCATGTACTTTTGGAAGTTCATCCATAATTTTAATGGCGGCCGGAGCCGTCACTGTGGTACTGTATGGAAGATCCAGTTTTTTGGCAGCAACACCCGCCACAAACAGCTGATGATCGCCAATTACAAGATCTGGCTGATAAGATTTCAGTAATTTTAAAATTCCGTTGTAGCAGTGTCTGTTCAGGGGAATCAGTACATCTTCGTACAGAAACTTAACACTGTCGATTCCATACACTACTTTTTTGGAAATAATATCGAGGTATTTTTCGCTTTCCTGTTTTTCTTCGTCGGTCTGGTCATATTGAATCAACAGAAGTTCTCCTCCGGCAGGAAGTTTAGTATTTAAATTTTGGTCAAGACTGATCCAGGCCACCTGATGCCCTCTGTTCAATAATTCTGAGCCAATGCTCAGCGTTGGATTGACATGACCTGTTAATGGTGGAACAACAAATACAAATTTAGCCATGATTTTGTGTTAATGGTTTTGATAATGATTGAGATAAAAAATAAGCTACGGTCTCCGCAATCTGTACAGGTTCCTGGATCGGGATGTTATGATCTCCGGAAATCAGTTCCAGTTCAGAGGTACCAATCTGCGTATTCAGCCATTCGCCTGTAGGTTTACAATTGGATTCCACACCGTAAAGTAGTAATGTAGGAACCTTCATTTCTGATAAATGAGCTTTGCTCAGGAAGTGTTTTTCCCTGATCATATCTGCTTTGATACTGGTTTTTTCAAACAGGAATTCGTACATCCGGTGATTTTTCTCCATCTGCCTTTTACCCATCTGCACTTTGGTAGTGTCCGTAAAATTGGCCACATAATGTTCCAGGAACTCTTTACTGTATTCATCAATAATAGTACGGGCTTTTTCATCCTGAGGATCGGGTGCTTCTATAACGATCAGATGATCTACGCGGTCCGGTGCCTTCAATGCGGTTTTCAGCGCAATCAATCCACCGAAGCTGTATCCGGCAAGATGTACTTTTTCGAGCTTTAAATGATCCAGTAAAGCCAGCAGATCCGAAGACATGCTTTCAAGATCATAGCCGTCCGGAAAACGTTCGCTCATGCCGTGGCTTTTCAGGTCGTACATCACTACATGATAGTGTTTAGCCAGAATGGGAGCTATATTGAAATAATAAATAGAGAGGTTGCTGAACATCCCGTGAATAAGTACTACGGTCTGCTCAGCTCCTTTGTTGAGTTCCTGAATATGAACCTGTCTATGGTCAACCGTGATTATTGGCATTCGTAGATATAATTGATGATCATACGAAGGTCAAGATTGATCAGTTCGTCCAGATCCATGGAAGAAAGCCATCCCGTAAAATCAATCTGATCTCCGAAGTGGGCTTTTATTTTTTCGGAAAAGGAAACAATTTCTATGCTGTCCATTTCAAGATCTTTAGTGAATGAACTTTCCGGCGTGATATCCATTTCTTCTACAAATTCTGCTCCTATCACTTCCGTAATAAAGCCTTTTAAAAGAGTAAACAGTTCTTCGTGATTCAGTTTTAAAGTGTTGTTTATAGTGTCCATCCGATAATATAATTTTTATGTTTAATTGTTTTTATTTCAGTCTGGCGAATCCACAGGTGATCGCCTTCAATATGTTCAATTTCGAAGGTTTTTGGATTTCCCTTCAGTCCTGTTCCCAGGAATTTTGCGTATGCTTCTTTGGCTGTCCAGAATCGTGTAGTCCATTCTGCCTGATCTCTGTCTTTTAATAAAGCCAATTCGGCATCGGTAAATACGAGATCATAAAAGCCGGAGCTCCGTTCTTCAATGGTTTCCATATCAATTCCCACAGAACCGCCAAGTCTTGCAATTCCCACCGCATCTTTTCCTTTATGAGCCAGAGAAACATGAATATCCTCCGTAACATCTCCAATGAGATAAGGTTTTCCGACCTCATCCTTCCCTATTTCAAAAGTGATGGGATAACACGGATGATTTTTCTTTTCGCGAAGCAAATTTCGTACGGCATCTTTCACCGCGACACGGCTTACCATCCATTCTTTTCTCTTGTTGGGCAAAAGCTGCTGATGGTGTTTCTTTTCCGTCTGATTAAAGTATCTTTTAAGAATAAAATCCCAGGAAGCCACTCTTGTATACGCCTGATGAAAGAAAAATACTTCCGGAGCAATTTCCTCTGAAAGGCGGTTATGCAATGGCGACATAGAAACATTCCATAAAGGCTGATCAATTTCCAGACGGCGGTTCTGCCAGCCTGTAATAGCGCACCAGACTTTTCCGTCTCTCTGCAGGATAATATCTGCAATGGCAAATTCATCGTTGAGTTCCGTTAAGATGCAGGTGCATTCAAAAAGACCGTCCTGATCATCCATATCTCCGAAAAACTCGATATCTCTTATTTTCACGGGAAAGGCAATGCGGTCTTTCGTCAGGGTTAGCTGCAGCCACAATCCAAACAGCTGTCCGGCATTATCCAGCAAAGAACCTTTTCCGCCGTTTCCTTTTATTTTCCCGACAATTCCTTTTGTTCCTACTTTAGAAACCTCTGTAATTCCCTGATACTGTTCACCATGAAACATATGCTGTTCATAAATCTCCTCCGGTGTTCTTTCAATCGGTAAAAGATCTCCTACCGAAAGATTAAAGTCAGGGGCCACAGGTGCTGACAGGGCTAACAGAACTTCTGCATTCGCAAAATTTTCAATATCCAGATAAGCGTGGTAAGGTGATTTCCATTCACCTTTTACTGTTTTTTCAAAAGGTTTTGCCACGTTCATCCACTGAAAAACACTTACATTCATTATTTTATGAACCCTCGTTCCGGAGATTTCTGCCTGTGCTATTTCTGCCAGCTGTTCAAAAATCATGGTCATCGGAATCACAGGTTCCATATCTGCAACCTCTGCCCATCCTTTGGGTTGTCTCAAAAGACTGTGATCAATAAGATAAGGATGCGTCTCCAAATTCACATGCAGCAGTCCAGAAAAACTGGTGCTTACAGGAACCTGGGCCGCTACCGGTTTTGGAATAGTAATTTCCGGGCGGTTCTGAAACAGGGTCAGTACTTCTTCCTGCATACGGATCATATCGGTGATATTTTCCTGGAATGCCTGTACAAGAGGATGTCCCGTCTTAGCTACCGTAGCAGAAACAGAGGTTTGTTTTTGTGTACTGAAAGATTGGGCTAAAGCTTTAATTTCTTTAAAATCTCTGATAATAGGAGAACCTAATTCCAGTTTCATCCCTTTTCTGGCGGGCTTTTCTACATGTCGCTGTATTTCAAGGAAGTCAAGGGCCACCGTTTTTCCTTCTACAAATAATGCTGCTACCACACGCTGCAGCTGAGCCAGCGCAGAACGGGTAGGAACACTGGAAGCGATGGTACTGAACGCTTTTCCTTTCAAAGTATCATCTATAAACCCGATCAGTCCTCCGGTGCCGATCTGGATAAAAAATCGGGCCCCTTCGTCATACAGTTTGTCCGTCAGTTCACGGAAGCGAACCGGCTGAACGAGGTGCTCCGCACTTAGTTTTCTGATGGCTTCCTGATCTGCGGGATAAGGCTCCAGTGTCGTTGCAGACCACAATGGAATTTTGGTTTTCTGAAATTTTGCCTTTTCCATTCCTGCTAAAATCACGTCCAGTTTATCTGCAATAAAAGGAGAATGAAATCCGGACTGGAACGGCAATATCTGGTGAAATATCTGTTTTGATTTTAACAATGGTACCAATTCATCCAGTGCAGCATTGCTTCCACAGAGAATGACCTGATTCGGGCAGTTATCATTAGACACATAAAGATCAGAAATCTGTTCTATAAATGGAGTCACTGTATCTATTCCGGCTCCGATTGCAATGAATCTGGAGTCTTTTAATTCAAAAGTTTCGGGATTCAGAACATCAATTAATGCTTTTACGGAGTTTACTTCCGCCAATTCAGATGAATATCCCGCCAGCCACTCTCCCAGACTGTGTCCTGCATTCATATCAGGAACAATATCCAGTTTTTTCAGGGCGTGATCCAGGATGCTGCATTTGTTGAAAATTCCCAATGCATCGGTTAATAAACCTTCTCCTTCCGTTTGGATAGGTTCTGTTAATCCAAAATAACGGCTGACGCTTTCCACTTCGCCTTTCGCCAGACCATCCAAACCTGGAAATACGAAAGCGACTTTTCCTCCGTCTTTTAACAGAGGAGTATTGGTGTACCAGATATCTTGCTTATTGCGCCACGGATTATTTTTAGCCACAATTTTAATGGCTTTTTCAATTCTTTCAGGGGTAGGATCGAATAAAGCAATACGGTAATCGCCCTCTCCCAGTCTGGTTTCTTTATTTTTCAGGGCAGAAAGCAGTTCTTCATGAGTTGGTCTTGCCAACAATAGAACCGGATCTTTTTTAGGCACATCATAGCCTTCCAATACGACATGCGCATTGATTCCTCCGAATCCGAAGGCATTGACTGCTGCTACTTTCGGCAGACCTGTTTTTGACCAGCTTTTCGGTTCCTGTACAGGTAAAAATCGGGTATTCTGCATATCCGAAACCGGATTTTCACAGTATAATGTTGGAGGTAATGTATCGTGGTATAATGCCAGGCAAGTCTTAATCAGACCTGCAATTCCTGCAGCAGGCATAGCATGTCCTATATTGGATTTCACGGATCCGATGCCTGCAGCCGAAGCTGTTTCTTCTTTTCCGAAAAACTGAGCCAGGGTCTGAAGTTCTGTTTTATCACCAAGCGGTGTTCCTGTTCCGTGGGCTTCAAGATAGCCAATCCGGTTTTTATCCAGATCTGCATTGGTCCATGCCTGTTCTAAGGCTTTCAGCTGACCTTTTACGGAAGGACTCATTACGCTGGTTCCGTTTCCGTCGCTGCTCACGCCTACTCCTTTAATTACAGCATAGATTTTATCCTGATCGCGCACCGCATCTTCCAATCGTTTTAATACGACGAAACCACAGCCTTCCCCAATTAACAATCCATCGGCATCAGCGCTGAACGGTTTAATCTGTTGCTGACGCGATAAAGCTCCCAGCTGGGCAAAAATACTCCAGAACGCAGCATTCTGTCCGGTATGAACTCCTCCTGCAATCACCATATCACAACGGCCTCTGTTAAGTTCCTGAACAGCATGATCTACAGCCAGCAAAGCACTGGCACAGGCAGCATCTACCGTAAAGGCTGCTCCTCCGAGATTGAACCGGTTCGCAACCAGAGAAGCCACAAGATTGGGAATGAGTCCCATAGCCGTATCTGCTGCAAAACGTCCTTTGCGTTCCTGGAAAGCATGTTTCACCTTTTCGATATCTGCTGAAGATACCTGGGGTAAAAGTTCCTGAAGCAATGAGGAAATCTGCTCGCCTGTACGCACAATTTCAATGGCACGGGTTGCTCCCGGTCCTGTATAATTTCCTTTTCCGATAATGATCCCGGTCTTTTCAAGCGACATATTTTTTTCGAATATTCCGGCGTCTTCCAGCGCTTTCTGCACGAGATCAAGGGTTAATAAATGATCCGGTTCCGTCCCTTCTACAGCCAGCGGTAAGATTCCGAATGCTGTAGGATTAAATTCATAATCAGAGATAAATCCGCCGCGTTTACAGTAAAATCTGTCAACAGGATGGGTTGCATCGCTGAAATGAACAGGATCAATCCTGTCCGCAGGAACGGCCTGGGTAGAATCTACTTTACTGACAATATTCTGCCAGAAAGTGTTGGCATCCTGTGCCCCGGGAAAGACACAGGAAAGACCAATAATTGCAACATCTGTTTTTTTCATATCTATCATATGCAGAGGTTACCAGTTGTTTCCTGACATGATGAGCACCTGGCTTTCTGTCCCGTATTTTATTTCATTAAGAAAAATTTCTTTCCCCTGATCCAATGGAATCAGAGAAATTCCTCTGCGCTCGTATTCTGTTTCGAGAGTTGAAGAAACCATTCCTGCTCCTTTCCACGGTCCCCAGTTGATGGAAATTACTTTTCCTTTTAATTTTTTGTTTAACGCTTTGGCATAATCGTCTAAAACGGAGTTGGCTGCCGCGTAATCAGTTTGTCCTTTATTTCCGTATACCGAAGCGATGCTTGAAAACAGAACTACAAACTGGCAATCCGGACGAAGCTGTTCTGCCAGTACACGAAGCGGCTTAACTTTGGTATCAAAAACGCGTTCAAATGAGCTGGAAGTCTTCTGTCTGAAAAGTTTGTCTTCCAAAAGACCAGCTCCATGGATTACGCCGTCCAAATGTCCGTACTGTTCGTAAATACTGTTGATCAGGTCAGATAGCCCGTTCTCATCACAAAGGTCTAAAGACTGATACACTACGGTACTTCCCAATCTTTCCATATCACGGATTGTGCGCAGGATCTGATTGTTTTTGAATCTTCTTACCGTGGCTTTCTCTATTTCGGCAGGTGAAGTAAATCTTCCGGTTTTAATCAGATAGCTTCTGATTTCTTCTTTGGTTTTCATGCTTTCCAGTTCCTGCTCAGAGACCTCATCCCGGGGATCTGCTGATCTTCCGACAAGAATGTAAGTACACGGATAAGCTTCTGACATATGTTTAACAAGCTCAGACGTAATTCCCTGTCCGCCTCCGAGTACCAATACTACTGATTTCCTGTCCAATTGGATATGTGCTTCCTGAAGACTGGTAGATAATGGTGAAGGAATAATATCTACTTTGTGGCGCTGATCGTTTTTATAAATCACTTCTGACGGTTTATCAGTGGTCAGTATTTCTTTTAAAGCAATTTCAGCAATTTGTTCTATCTGCTTTGGGGTGCTTAAACTGATCAGCCTGCAGTTGGTTTGTTCAAATTCACGAGCGAGGCTTTTGAAAAGTCCCGGATGTCCTTTGTAATGGCGTAAAAGAGTGGTATCTGTCAGTTCCTGAACATGTGCAGGAATATCCGAAATCAGATAGATCCACTGTGCTTTATCAAGATCCATTTTTTTAATCAGATCCACATGATCTATAATGTTGTGTTTTACAGAAGAAGAGAACAGATCAAGGATAATTAATCCGTCAAAATCAGCAAGATCTCTGTTTATATCTATTAATTCTGCGATGGCTCCATGCTTTTCAAGTTCACTTTTGATGGCTGATGTTGCTTTGTTGTCATCCTGAGTAATGGCAAACCTTTTTCCCTGTAATATTTCAGTATTCTGTACGGGAGAAGCATCGGTAGGCGTCAGATCAAAACGAAGTCTGGACAACAGGTTTTGTACAGGTTCTGAAGTAGTGTTTCCACTCATCTCATTGATCCAGGATGCCAATCCGTTCAGTGTTTTAATGGCTGCCAGCTTTTCCATAAGATCATCGGCCTGCTCCAGATCCTGTCCGAAGCCTATCTTGGTTTTAAGATCTCCTATGATTTCCATTCTTTTAATGGAATCAATACTCAGGTCAGCTTCCAGATCCAAATCCAGTCCCAGCATTTCTTTTGGATATCCGGTTTTTTCACTCACGATATCCAGAATGGCTGTCTGAAGCTCCTGAAGAGAAAATACAGTTTGGTTTTGAGGTTTTGAAACTGTTGTTTCTGTAGTTCCGGTTTTCTCGGAAGTTGTTTTTGTTCCTGTATATTCTGTCAGCCAGGACACCAAACCGTTTAAGGTTTTAATTCCTGCCAATTGTTCCATAACAGTATCTTCATTAGCATGATCACCTGCAAGTGTTCCCAGTTCACTGCGAAGTGTTCCTATGATCTCTACTCTTTTGATGGAGTCGATGCTCAGGTCTGCTTCCAGATCCATTTCCATTCCCAACATTTCATGCGGATACCCTGTTTTATCACTTACAACCTGCAGCAATAAAGTTTTGATATCTTTTACAGGAGCTTCTTTCACTGGAATCACTGCTGTTTTCTGCTGAACTGCCGCCTGCACAGGGATGGTTACCACGCGATCATTCGCAGGTGCGGGTACTGATGGGGTATAAACAGGTGAAGGGCTGATCTGCGGATTCTGTCCCAGGAAGGAAAGCATCACATCACGCTGTGCCTGAATCAGCTGTTTCATGGTATTTAAATATTCCTGCAGCATACGTTCAGCAGGCTGATGTTCTGTTGCAGGAGCTTGATGGTTATTGGTAAAATTGTTCATTGGAATTGGATTTAATATAGGTAACGCGCCATTAGCCGGCAGAGTTCCCGTGGTTGGATGTGCAGTCTGCCCGTTCACGCGCCAGATGGCAGGACTTTTCTTATAGAGTTCAGGCTGGCTGAAGTCAACTAATTTTGCATTGCGGCCTTCAAAAAGCTTTTCAATAGTGAAGGAACGACCTGTTCCGAGGTATTGGGCCAGCATGGTGAGAAGGTGGCTTAGCTTATTTCGGTTGCTGTCTTCTACGTATAAACTCAGTTGATCTTTTTCCAGACATGATTTAGTGAGTCCGGTAAGAACTTTCCCCGGGCCGACCTCAATAAAGATCCTTGCACCGTCGTTGTACATGGCCTGAAGCTCCTCTACAAAACGTACGGGCTGAACCAGGTGATCGGTTAGTCTTTCTTTTATTTCTGATGTTTCTGACGGATAAATAGCTGCCGTGGTATTGGACCATACCGGAATCTGCATTTTCCCGAAAGGAATATCTTTTAATACAACATCATATAATTCTTTAGACTTAGCTAATAATGGGCTATGGAAGGCACATGCCACTTCCAGTTTCTTAGCGGAAATACGTTCCTGTTTAAGGATTTCCATTAATCTGTCGATGGCTTCAGTACTTCCCGCTACCACACATTGGGTTGGAGCGTTGTAATTAACAGGGTAACATCCTTCCACCTTATCCAATACCGGCTGAAGAAGTTCTCTTGTTGTACTTACAGCGACCATTGAACCCGGATCTCCGCCTTCAACAGAATCTAAAATAGCATGAGCTCTTCGGGTACTTAATTCTACTAGTTTTTCTTCCCCGAATACGCCTGCGAAACACAATGCAGGTAATTCCCCGTAGCTGTGTCCGGCCAACATATCGGGAACAATTCCCAATGATCTCAGTAATTGAGCTAATGCAAGATCAACAATTCCCAAAATAGGCTGTGCCAAACGGGTATCTTTAATGGTTTCTTTTTGCTTTTTTAAGGAGGCTTCATCGAAAGTAACGGATGGGAAAACCACTTTTTCCAGCTCCGGATGATCTTTTATCAGATTACGCAGATCAGGAAAGGCCACAAACAGATCTCTCGCCATATTGATTCTCTGGCTGCCCTGTCCCGGGAACAGGAAAGCTACTTTTCCTTCCTTTTTATTTACGGTGAAGGTATCTTTGCTTTCAATGCCTGATAAAGCCAGTTCGATGTTCATCATCAAATGTTCTGAAGTATCAGCAACAATACTTAGCTGAATAGGTTTTTCTGATCCTACGGCTAAACTGTAAGCCATATCTTTTAACGGAATATCTCCGTTGACTTCTAATAAAGATTTAATCTGAATCAGCTGGTTTTTAGCTTCCTCATAGGTATTTCCGCGGAATACAAATAATTCCGACGGCCACGACTGCAGTACCGCAGAATCGTCTTCCTTAGGATGGTTCGCAATAACCGTATGGAAGTTGGTTCCACCAAATCCAAAGGCACTGATGCCTGCATATCTGTTCTTCTCGCCCCACAATCCACTTTCCGCATAGAAAGCAAAAGGGCTGGTTTGTGCATTATAATAAGCATTCGGCTGCTGAAGGTGAAGTGTCGGTGGTTTCACCCCGTGATATACTGCGAGGGAAGCTTTGATAAGTCCGGCAAGACCTGCCGCACATTTGGTATGTCCGATCTGCGTTTTTACAGAACCTAAATGAGTCTGGCCCGGCGTAGCACCTGAACGGCTGAACAGATTGGTCAGGGCACTAAGCTCCGTTTTATCTCCAACTACTGTTCCTGTCCCGTGAGCTTCTATCAATCCGACTGCTGCCGGGCTGATTCCTGCCTGAGTATAAGCACGTTCCAAAGCTCTTACCTGACCTATTTTTCTAGGCGCAGTAAGTCCCAGGGCTTTTCCATCGCTGGAACCTCCAACCCCTTTGATTACCGAATAAATACGGTCACCGTCTTTGACTGCATCTTCATATCGTTTTAAAACAAGGATAGCAATCCCTTCTCCCAGAGCAATTCCATCTGCTTCACTGTCGAATGTAGCGCATCTTCCTTTTCTGGAAAGTGCATGGGTACTTGAGAACATCAGATAATCATTAATGCCGTTGTGTAAATCTGCTCCTCCTGCCAGAACCATATCCGATTTACCCAATACCAATTCCTGACAGGCAAGATCAATAGCGGCTAAGGACGAAGCGCAGGCTGCATCTACGGTGAAATTTCTTCCTCCAAGATCCAGACGGTTGGTAATACGTCCTGCGATGACATTCGCTAAAATACCCGGGAAGGAATCCTCTGTGGTATGTGGAAATGCTTCTTTCACTTCTTCATGAAGTTCACCGAAAACCTGTTTATAGTATCCTCTGAAACTATAGCTGTTGGCCAGATCATTACCGCCTTCAGCCCCTATAATAACAGAAGTATTTTCTCTGTTGATGTTTTTCTCGCCATACCCTGCATCCTCCATGGCTCTTTTCGCTACTAGCAAGGTTAACAGCTGTGTAGGTTCTATGGCAGCCAATGACTGCGGCGGAATCCCGAATGCAAGGGGATCGAAATCAATTTTAGGGATAAATCCGCCCCATTTGGAGTGGGATACATCCGGCCCGTCCGAATCGGGATGGTAATACAGTTCTTTATTCCATCTTTCGTCCGGAACTTCCGTAACGCTGTCTCTTCCTAAAACAATATTTCGCCAGTATTCGTCCAGGTTTTTGGCTCCCGGGAAAATACATTCCATTCCTACAATGGCAATATCAAGAGGCTTTTCTGTTGATACCGGTTCTTCAGGCAGTGCCGCCTGTTCTATATATGAATAATTGTCAGTGCTTACATTCTGATGAAGAGCTGCTAATGAAATAACGCGGTTTTGCATGGTAGCCACCTGCCCTATCATGTACATTCCCAGATCCAGCTGTTCGTTTTTAGGGATATCAACCAGTTGATTTCCTCTTCGGTCTACGCCTTTAGCTGCAATTCTCAAACGGCCTACGTTTAGGTTTTCAAGCTGTTCCCAGATTTGTTTTTTATCAATTCCGGCTGCAAGAAGTTTATTCTTTTCGGCAGTAAAATGCTGGGCAAATGCTGTATTTAAGCAACGGGTTTCGTGTCCCGGAGCTGTTTCCAACAATACCGTATCTTTTGCCTGCATAGCCTGCACCTGGAATTCTTCTTTGATGGCTCCGGTAAGTACAGCTTCTTCGGTATAGAGATAAGCCGTTCCTATTAAAACCCCTACTTTTACGCCTCTTGCCGTTAAAGAAGCCGCCATAATAGAAACGAACGCCGTTGAAAATGCGTTATGGATACCACCTGCAAAAAATACACTGATCTTTTCAGGGTGTTCTTCTTTTAAGATACGTTCTATTTGTTTTTCCCAAAGAACCATGCTGGAAAGCGGGCCTACATGTCCGCCACATTCGCGGCCTTCAAAGATAAAGTTCGTTGCCCCTTCCTTTAAGAAAATATCCAGCAACGCAGGAGACGGAACATGAAGAAAAGTAGTAATTCCTGCTTTTTCAAAAACTTTCGCCTGTGCGGGTCTTCCTCCGGCAATAAGCACTACGGGAGGTTTAGCCTCTAATATATAGGAAGCCTGCTCTTCTCTCAATTCCTGAGGAGCAAAACCCAGAATACCTACTCCCCAGGTCTTCTCCCCGGCCAGTTTTTTTGTTTCCATTACCAGAGATTTTGCCTGTTCCCCTTTCAATAAGGATAAAGCGACAAACGGTAAAGCTCCCGCATCTGCTACAGCATTCGCGAACTGAGGAACATCACTGACACGGGTCATCGGTCCCTGTGCGATAGGATAGCGCAAACCAAGATGTTTAGCCATAGCGTTATCTTCACTGATCACTTTAAGGGCTTTTGCCTGCTTCAGGTGACCGTACATAGCTTCTCTGAATCCAAAAACCATTTTCTTCAGATTCCTGAAATCTTCATATAAATCTACTGCCAACGAAATATCCTGTCCCATTGGAACATAACTTTTTTGGAGATCAAAATCTTTAAAGTATTCTGTTAATTCTTCAGCGGTTATATTTTCAGGCAATGCAGGTGAGTTAGGTCTCACTAATACACGATGGCCGGCAATAATTTTAGTTTCTGTTCCATTCAATTTTGAACACAGGTCTTTTATTTCCTGAGGAACGGAGCTTTCCGGGAACAGAGCAAGTTGGCTGTCCAGAACAACACCTGCTGCTCCTAATGCTTTCACAGCTGCCGCGGTATGAAGTCCTACGCCTCCCTGTACCCATACAGGTATGGTCTGAATTTCTTTGATAATACGCTGAAACAGTACAAATGTTGATTCATAGCCTACTAAACCAGCCGCTTCATTTCCTTTTATAATAATACCGGCCGCACCTGACTGCTCTGCCTGAACAGCCTGCTCTAAACTGCTTACCTGATAGATGGTATCTACATGAACAGCCATGCTCAGCGAAACCCCAAAAGGAAGAATGGCCAGTTTTACTTTTTCGGAAATCTGGAGTGATTCGGGTTTTTCATCGGAAAGACAAATACCATAAGAGGGAATATCTATCTGATCAAGTTGATTCACCGTTTCCTGAGCGGCATTTACATCACGTCCTAAACTTAGAACAGGGAACGCACCGGACTTATGCAGTTGATGCACAAGGTTGGCATCCGGCTTTTCAAAAGGCGTTAATCCAATAATGGTTAAGTTTTTCATTTCATTTATGGTATTGAGATAATAATTAGAAACTTCATAACAAAACATCAAATGTTTCAACACTAAGGTTGTTTGTTATGAGGGAATAAAAATAATGAATTTATGTTATATTTTTAATCATAAATGAAAATTCATAATAATTTTTTAACAATAAATTATTATGAATTCAAATAATATTAAAATACAAGAATTATATTTCTAATTTTAAGAAATAAGACGGTACAGTCTATAGAATTCAATTATAAGCGTTTATAATTAAATAATGCAAAGCAAATATATAAATAAAAAACATAATATTTCAAAAATAAGAGAATTATTTTTCTAATATTACAAAAAGATAACACATCTACAAACCTGCATTAAATCTGTAAAAACTAAATATTAACGATAAGATGTATTTTTGGAAAAAATTGTGTTTTGCATGATTTTCATCATCAAAATCCAAATTGAAGAAATCTCAAAAGACTATCGAAAAATTAAAATAAAAAGCAATTTATACTGGAATTCAGTGAATTATATTATTTAAAAAATGACTTTGCTTGAGTAACAAATAGTATGCCTTTATTTTATTTACTTTAAAAACCGCACATTTTTTGGATTCCAGAATATTTTGGGCAGATCACCTTCAATTCCTCCTGTTTTAAAGAAATGACCGCATTCAAAGTTTTGTGAAGCTTGAATTATAGAATTCACTACACTCCTTTTCCTATTCATCATAAAAAAATCTGCAAAACCCTTGAGATTGTTTAATCCCGCAGGTTCTGCAGATTCAGAAGTGTGTTTATTTATCCGAAAGTTAAATCAAAAAAGGGCTTGATTCAATCATTAAGGTTGGGAAGAGCTTAGTCTCTGTTACCACTTTTTGCCTGGCGTATAGCTTGGTTGTCTTTCAGATTAAGTCGGTACACCAATGTCAGGCGGTATCGTGCTGCATTAGGAATATCGGTTTGGCTGATCTCGTACCCCGAACCCACTGTTTTACTGCTGAATTTACGGAGATCAAACAGATTGCTTACATCAAACGTTATTGTTGCTTTATCTTTCAAAAAGGTCTTGCTGAAGCCAAAATCAATACTATGAACGGCATTTGTTCTGGTTTGAGCTGTAGCTTCGGCACCTTTTAAATTGTACAGCGCCTGGAAAGCAAGCTTTTTCTGCAGTTTGAACTGTGTACTTACACGGGCGGTAAGCGTGTTTCCCGAATAATCGAAGTTCTGATTCTGGTAACTTCCTTTTTCAGCATAATGAAAAAGATTAAGCTCTGTATTGACCTGAAGCCACTTGACCGGATTATACAGTATGGAAAGTTCAAAACCAGCACGCGTTTCCCTGTTGATATTGACAGGCATGGTTACAAATAAACCGTCAGCATTCCGGTAAGTATAATCTTCAATTACACCTGTATTCTGCTGATAATAAAAGGATGGATTAAAGGTAAGAGTCTTCCAGTTTTTAAGAAGGCTTACTTCAAAAACATGAGCATAAGACGGGTTGAGATCGGGATTACCCACATAGCGGCTGCTTAGATCAGTCAGTTCATTAAACGGATAGATCATTGCCAGCCTGGGCCTGTTGATTCTTTTGCTGTAACTGCCTTGTAAAGTTGGACCTTCATTAAAACGATAGCTGACATTCAGTGTAGGAAACAAACGGGTGTATCTTTTTGTATCGGAATAGGTTCCCTCACGGTCTTCGATGTTAATATTTGTCGATTCACCGCGGAGACCTGCCTGATAGCTGAAACTGCCTGCTTTTCCGGAAAACTGAACATATGCGCTCCCAATCAGCTCTTTGTACAGCAGGTGATTATCGATCTGATCAATAACTTCCCAGAGTGTCTGATTCTGCTGCTCCGCAATAAAATCGCTGTTCACCCTTCTGTCTTCCATTTTAATACCGAATTCCAGTGTTGAAGTACTATCCAGCGGCTGTATCATATCTGCTTTGATCATAAGATCTTTACTTCCTCCATCTGAACCAGTCCTGATCATAGGGAAAGCAGCCGGATCCGGAAAAGTTCTTTCGGTAAACAGGTTCCATTTCTTATCGCTTTTCCAGAAATCATACTGCATATCTACCGTTAATTTTTTCCCTGCTTTCTTAAAGGTTTTGGTATAATTGAATTCAAGCTGGTTATAGCTCCGATTTTCCCATGATTCGCCGCGGCGGCTGAGGCTGCTATCAATAACTCCGTTCCTGTTGGAATACAAATAGTTCAGACTGGTTTTGTCGTGATCCTTAGTGGCATTTCGCATAAAAGCCGCAGTGACAGTATTATGATCATTGATCTTAAAATCTGCCCCAAAATAGAGCAACTTACCATCATCATGACGATCTTCATCCTGTCTTCGATCCAGGTAGGCAGGTGTTCCTGAAAGCCCTGTTGACTGTTTCATGGTGTACAAACCTACATAATCCGTCAACCGAATGCCGTACGTCGCAAAAAGATTCAGTTTATTTGATTTGTAATTTAAACTAGGGCTGATGCGTGTATCGTTTGGAATTCCGCCAACAAGACGTAATTGTCCGCTGAATCCTGCTTTTTTATTCTTTTTAAGGATAATATTAATGATCCCTGCAGAACCTGCAGCATCAAACCGGGAGGAAGGGTTGGTAATCACTTCTACCCGCTCCACCTGATCGGCCGGTACCTGTTCAAGAGCATTGTTTTGAGTTAATCCTGTACGGCGACCATCAATCAGTACCAAAACATTAGAATTTCCCCGGAGGCTGATGGCTCCGGCCGGGCTTACACTCACTGAAGGCACAATATTAAGGAGATCTGTTACTGCACCGGACTGAGACAGGACATCTTTACCGACTTCAAAGACTTTTTTATCCAGTTTCAGGCTTACGGACTGACGTTGCCCGGTTAATGAAACCTCCTGTAATAGTTTTCCTTCAGGTTCCAATATTATTTTTTCTACGTTAACAATCTCGTCAGATTTAATTGTTATTGGCTTACTGATACTTTGAAACCCAATTAAACTGTACATGATGGTGTAATTTCCGGCAGGAATATTTTCCAGACGGAATGTTCCCTTGCTATCCGAAATTCCGGCCGCAACCGATTCACTATCCGGCTTATTTAATATTACAGTTACATTGGGTAAAGCCTGGGTTGATTTTTCCTGAACAGTACCGATGATTTGCCCTTTCTGTGCAAAAGAATACCCTGCGGTGAGGGTAGTCAAAAGGAGGATTATTATTTGTTTCATGTCGTAAATTTAAATCGTGTAAAGAGCCATTCACACAGGAAACATCTGAACGGCTCTAAAGGCTTTCCAACGACATCAGATTTATCAAATTAGCTTGTATATTTACATAATGCATAATTTGATTTTTTTATTAACCTTTATTCAAATATTAACAGCCCCCATTATTCGTAATGATGATCCCATCACAGTTTATAAGGTTGGCGATGATTTGGCATGGGCTGCAAAAAATTATGATGAGACAGGCTGGTCAGAAACACGGGGTAATACTTCGGACAAGATATTCTGGTCCCGGACTCATTTGGATCTTCGCTCTGCAGATCACAAGCAGATGCCTCTGGGACTCCGTATTGACTCTTTCGGGTCTTTTGATGTATACTGGGACGGTGTATTCATTGGCAGAAACGGACAACTTCCGAAAAACGGACAACCTGAAGTTCCGGGTACCGAAAGCACCTGCTACCTGATTCCGGATCATCTTATCTCACCCGGCATTCACACGGTTGCTTTACGGGGTTCACAATCTTTACATCCGGATATTCAGCGAAACAACAGATTTACCATAGACAGCTATGAGACATTCCTGACAGAACCACTGATTACGATGTCTTATATGAATCTGATGGCAGGCGCCTTTCTAATTGCAGCCGTATATTACTTTTTTCTTTATCTGAACAGCAAAAACAGACAGCCGGATATCCTTATATTCGGTACGATATGTTTTCTGTTTTTTGCTTTACTGATCATGGAATATCTTAAATTTCATGTATTTATTCCCTACTCTGATTTTTTTATCCGCCTCGAGATCATTGGGTGGCTGACTTTTGCCATTGCATTATTGGTTCCCCAATATTTTATCATTCAGTTTAAATTCAAGAGAGGAAAATGGCTCATGGCTGCTTTGCTGGTCTCTCTTTTACTACTTTACCTGTTCAATTACGGACATTATGATCTAACCGCCAAGCTCTATAGTCTGGCTATGCTTATCGCTGCATTGATCATTGTTCTGAACGGAATTATTCAAAAAGAAAAAGGAGGCTATATCGTAATGCTTGCTCTTTTAACCAGTGCCCTGGTCAATAATCTGGTATTTTATGATTATGGTCTTTTTATCAGTTTTACCATCATTGTACTGTCCATGCTTTATCTTCATTCTATCCGTACAAGTGTTATTGAAACGGAACATCAGCATGCGGTACTGCTTTCTTCAAGACTTCAGCTGGAATTGCTTAAAAAGAATATTCAGCCTCATTTTTTAAGAAATACCCTGACTTCTATGATGGATTGGGTAGAAGAATCTCCAAAGGATGGAGCCCGCTTTATTCAGGCATTGGCCGCAGAGTTCGATATTATGAATGAAATTTCCGAACAAACTCTTATTCCCGTTACCAAAGAGCTTGAGCTTTGCAGGCAACATCTTGCCGTAATGGGTTTCAGAAAGGAAATAAATTACCTCTGGGAACAAACCGGAATAGACGAAACGCAAATGATTCCGCCAGCCACCATTCATACTTTACTGGAAAACGGAATCACACACAGTGAACCCTTATCTGAAAATACAATTCAATTCATTATTCGGTATTCCTTTACAAAAGGTATCCATCAGTATACTTTTGAAACCCTTGCGAAAAATCGCCGGATCACTACAGAACGTACGGGCGGCAATGGATTCAAATACATCAAAGCCCGTCTGACTGAGAGCTATGGTAAGAACTGGACATTCGAATCAGGCCCTACAGAGAACGGCTGGCTATCAACCATTCAAATTTTATCAACATGAAGATTCTGATTATTGAGGATGAAGCGAGAATCGCCCGCCGTTTGCAACGTATGACATCCGAATTTTTTATGGATAGACCTGCTGATATCATCATCTGTGATTCTCTTCAAAAAGGGCTTGATGAAATAGCAGTTCAGGCACCTGATCTTCTGTTGCTGGATCTTAATCTTAATGGCGATAACGGTTTTGAAGTATTGGAGCAAATGGTAGCCGCTTCTTTTCATACCATCATTGTTTCTGCCAATACAGACAAAGCGATTACTGCGTTTACCTATGGAGTCCTTGATTTTGTTCCGAAACCTTTCGATGAGGAGAGGCTTTTCAAAGCTCTGACAAGATTTGTAAGCCCGGCATTAAAGCCGGATGCAGGCATTGAATATCTTGCTGTAAAGAGAGCCGGACAGGTACGACTGATCAATATTGCCGAAGTGATTTATATTAAAGGAGCAGGAATCTACACGGAACTCCATCTGAGAAACGGACAGAACGAACTGCATGACAAATCACTGGAACTTCTGCAACAGCTTCTCCCCAATCGGTTTGAACGCATTCACAAATCTTATCTGGTTAATTTTCAGCAAATTGAAAAGATACTGATTCAATCCGGTACCCGATACCAGGCACTCCTTAAAAACGGCGAAACTCTACCTGTGGGACGATCGAAATATAAGGATCTCAAGAATAAAATGATCTGATATTTCGATAGCGGCACAAAGTAAATATTATCTGAGCATTCTAAAATATACTCAGCCCATACTGTTTTACAAGGTCTAAAATCATATGATATCCGGCTAATGAATTTCCATGCGTATCTAAAGCAGGGCTGAAAACGCCAATCCCCATTTTTCCGGGAACACTGACTGTAATTCCTCCTCCAACACCTGATTTACTGGGAAGTCCGACCGTACGGGCATATTCTCCACTGAATTCATACATTCCCGCGATGAGCATCTGTGATTCTATCAATTTTGCCATCTCTGCATTTTTATATGTAGAATCTCCGTCAAAGCGAACACATTGATTGGCAAAGAAATATCCTATTTTAGCTAAATCTTCAGCGGTAAGTTCAATAGAGCATTGTTTGAAATAATTATCCAGCTGGTCTTCATTTCCTGAAATCAAACCATTGTTTTTCATCAGATAAAACATTCCCCGGTTACGGTGTCCGGTAGATTTTTCAGATTCGTAAACGGATTTATTATAGTCGATTGCGGAATTTTTAGTCATGTAGCGAACCATTTCCAAAACTTTAAGGAATGGTTTTTCGCCATCGCCGGAGATTAAGGAAGTGGTAAGAATGGCTCCGGCATTCATCATCGGATTGAGTGGTTTTCCTGCTGTTTCCAGATTAATATAGGAGTTAAAAGGTCGGTCGGTTCCGAAATAGCCCATTTTATCAAAAACATTGGCTTCTCCCTTTTCACTCACTGCAATCATTAATGCAATAATTTTAGAGATACTCTGCATGGTAAATTTTTTATGAACGTCCCCGACATTAAAAATCTTTCCGTTTTTTTCCACTACCGATAAAGCCACTGCTCCAGCCTCCATCTTGGCCAGTTCCGGAATATAATCAGCCACTTTTCCCTGTGCGGAATAGGTTCTGTTTTTTTCAAGAATACTGTTCAATGTTTTTTCTGAAACCGCTGAAATATCAGTTGTTTTCTGAGCGTATGCAAAGGTATTTAAAGAAAGAAAAGCTGCAACATATAGTATTTTTGCAGACCCTAAAAAGCTGTTTTTGTTCATAAAGGTATTTTCGGCCAACATCTTATCATCAATCCGGAAAAACAAAGATAAAGCATTCATCCTGTGTCAACAAATCTCCCGGAAAATATCAGCTTTGTCATTTTTATAATATCCTGATTTCTTTCCGATTAAAATAGAACGAGTCATAAAATCAAGGTTTAAAATTCTCAAACCTATATAGATTTCAGGCTTCCTATTTTAATTCAACCCAAAAGCAAAATCCTTGACTGTCCGGGCAATAATATAAGGCTGGATCAGGGTTCAGCAGGATTAAGTATTTCTACTCAAAGCCGTAATTGGTCATTTATACTCTATAAAAAATGGGGTCTTCTTTGTTACTTTGAACTACCAATTAAGCGTCAAATAGTAACGGTGAATCCACCCACTGACACGCTGAAAAGTATCATTCATACAACTAACAACCAAAACAATTCAATATGGAAACATCAAACGTAAGCGGAACCGCCAATTCATCCGGTCAGCTTCAACTAGGCAACGGAGCTCAGTTCTGGGTTTATCTTTCTCCTCAGAACGACACCTCCAAAATGATTTCAACATGGCGTGTAACCTTCTCACAAGGTAACTGGAGTGATTTCATTTCAAGCGAGAATCCTACAAAACAGATCCAAACTCCCAACCTTTCCGGAATCTTTGATATTAAAGTGGAATTATTAAGCGGATCTACAGGAACGTGGCGCCAAATCCCGCCTCAACAGGGAAGTAACAATGAAATAGGCTGTAATTCCAACTGTGCTTCTATGGTAGGCATCGTTGCCGACAGTATGAATCCATTCCCAGGTGCCATTAATGCTCATTTCTGGACTACTTGGGATGCTATGTGTAAAGCCCATTAGGCAGAAAAGAAAATTTAAATTCAACAGTCCATACCATTCCATTGCCGGCCTTGTTTTTTTGAAGTGTACCAATGCATGATCCTTATTTTGTGTTTTTACACTTTATGAAAAAATGGTTGGCAATTTCTGTTGACGATTTCCTCTTTCCGTCTTTCTAAAACTAATACAATATAACCTATGAAAACAGAAAATTACGACGTCATCGTTATTGGTGGCGGAGCCATTGGTTTAGCAACCGCTTACCATCTCGGCAAGCGAAAAGCCAAAACCTTAGTTCTCGAACAATTTACTTTTGTGAATCAGCTCGGAAGTTCAGCAGGCGTATCCCGCCAGTTCCGGATTCCCTACCCTGATGAATATATGGTACAAATGGCACTGGATGCGCAGCCTTACTGGGATGAACTGGAAAAAGAAGCCGGACAGTCCTTGCTTGATAAGGTGGGAACGCTGTGGTTCGGAGATCCTGCAGTACATTCCACCGAAGGCAATATTGCAGAGGCCGAAGAAGCTCTTAAAGCCTTGAATGTTCCCTATACGACACTTACCGCGAAAGAAATTGAAGAAAAATACCATTTCAAAAACCTGCCGGAAACGTATACCGGACTTTTTCAGCCGGATGGGGCGAGCATTAATTTTAAAGCGACCATCGAATCGCTTTTGAATTTGTGCAGAAAAGAAGAAACTGTTCATCTGGAAGAGAATTCGCCTGTGTTTGAAATCAAACAGATAGGAGAACTTTTCGAAATTACGACGCCTAACGGTATTTACATTGCTAAAAAGCTGGCCATTATTCCCGGTCCGTACATCAACAGTGTAATCAATCTGCTTGATTTCAAAATAGAAGCCACTTACTGGAATATGTCTTCGGCTTATTTTAAGAAAACCAATCCTGAGATACAATATCCGACCTGGTTTGTATTCCAGAATGCCGTGGGCGAAAACGGCAACCAGTTTTACGGTTTTCCATCGGTAGACTGGGATCATCCGGAATACATCCGTGTAGCACCGGATTTTGTGATTGAGCCATTAGAAGAACCCGGTGACAGAACATTAATTCCGAACCCTCAGGAACTTGGATATACGTCTGACTGGGTAAAAGAGCATATGACCGGACTGGCTACAGAACCGGAATATACTTCCACCTGTCTTATTGCCCTGAGTAAAATCCCCAATAAGGAACTTCTGATTGATTTCGCACCCAAATATGTTCCGAATTACAAAAACATTGTGGTGTATGCTACCGGATGGGCGGCCAAATTCACACCTCTGTTAGGAAAAATCATGTCCGATCTGGCTTTGGACGGTCATACGAAATATGACATCTCCCACTTCCAATTAGGACGCCAATACTTTAAAGCTCTTTAAAATTATAAAATCATGAATAAAAATACACCTCTGAATACCGGAAAACAGCCGGATTTAAAAACAGAAGTCGCCATTATTGGTGCAGGAACTTCAGGCCTATACACGGCTTACCGCCTGGTAACGGATAAAAAATATACTGCCAGCGAAGTACAAATCTTCGATATGAACGACAAACTGGGCGGAAGACTGGAATCTGTCATTATGCCGGGAATGAATTTCTGGGGCGAACTGGGAGGTATGCGTTACCTTACTTCTCAGGAAATTGTAACTACTTTGATTGAAGGCTACCCTCTTTCGGAAACCGATCCTGCAAAGCGTATCCCGGTTCTGAAAGATAAAATGACCCCTGTCCCTTTTCCTATGGGCGATCCCTCAAAGCTGCTGATGTATCTTCGAAAAGACCGCTGCAAGCAGGATGCCTGGACAGTGGCGCAGGGAGAAGGTGAAAAACTGCCAACCCGGTATTATCTGAATGATGATGATTTCGGTTTCAGTTCAGATCAGCTGTTCAACAAGGTTATTTACGATGTTTTAATGGCTGATGCCTGGGTAGCTGAAACTTATGGAAAAAAAATCATCAAAGGATCTTCCATTTACGATTATTCTTTTGAGTTAACGAGCAGAGACTGGGATGATATCAAGCCTAAACTGGTTTATAATTTCCCCAATTCCCCCTATGATCAGCGTAAAGTCAATGATTTAGGTTTCTGGAATCTCCTCAAAGATCAGGTTTCACAGGAAGGTTATGAATTTTTGGCTAATGCGGGAGGATATTATTCCAATACCATCAACTGGAATGCGGCTGAGGCTTTTCCTTATATGGTGGGAGATTTTTCCGCCGGAACGATTTACAAAACCATTGAAGAAGGCTATGACAGTATTGCCTATGCAGTAGCCAATTCGTATATGGAGCATGAAGGAGCCTGTATCTGGTCTAAAAACAAACTGCTTACCTTCACCAAAGACCATGATCTGAAAAGCACCTACAAATACCGGCTTACTTTCCTGAATCTGGAAACCAATACACAATGGAACGTTTACGCCAATACTTTGGTTCTTGCCATGCCTAGAAAGTCTCTGGAACTTCTGGATCAGGATAATTTCTTTTTCAATATTAATGAGAATTCAGTGTTGAATGAAAATATCCGCTCTGTTATTATGGAACCTGCTTTTAAAATACTCATGGGCTTCCCTTATCCATGGTGGAAGGAACTTGGCATTGATTCAGGACATTCTATTACGGATTTACCGATGAGACAGTGCTATTATTTCGGAACGGATCCCCAGACTAATAATTCCATGCTTTTAGGAAGTTACGGAGATATGGAAACGGAAACATTCTGGAAAGCATTATCTGATGACAAAATTCTTTTTGAAGTAAAAGCCGCCAAATCGGCCTCGCTGAAAGAACTGCATGAGCTGGATGATGTTCAGGCCACCCGAATGATGGTGGATGAACTGATGAACCAGCTTCGTGAGCTTCATGGTGAAGAAATTACAATTCCGGAGCCTTATGTGACGTATTTTAAAGACTGGACGGACGAGCCGTTCGGTGCAGGATATCATGCCTGGAAAGCCGGATTCTCTGTTGAAAACGTGATGCCTTACATGAGAAAACCTGTAGCAGATGAACAGATTCATATTGTAGGAGAAGCCTATTCCGATCAGCAAGGCTGGGTTGAAGGCGCTTTCTGTGAGGCAGAAAAAATGCTTCAGGAATATTTTGGACTGAACCGCCCGATATGGCTGAACCCAGATTATTATTTGGGGTGGTAGATAAAACAAGACTTACAAAAACAAAAGCTTCAGAAGTATCTGAAGCTTTTGTCTAATAATATATTTGGTAAAATTTGAGAAATAAAAACTCTGGATAACAAAATCAATTTCTCTTTTTTCACATTCATATTCCAATTTCCTTAATAAACAGTTACCGGGCCTACCAATCCCATAGACTGCAGCGGCTGGTCTTTCTTTTTCTGATTGGTCCAATATTGGGCTACCTCATTATTTTTGAGAGTTTTCATATAGTTGACCATAACTGTGGTCACTTTTATCTCGATTTCATTCGTTCCGTTACGGAGTAAGCCTTCCACAGGATAAATTCTTCTGCCAAACCATTGCGTTCCCAGCTCTTTCCCATTGACTGATACTTCGCAGATCCCGAATACATTTCCCAGATTGATATAGTGTGCAGTCTCTTTATCTTCCAGCCGGAAACTATTTCGGTAGATTACGGTTCCGGCAAAGTAAGCATATTCAGGGATTTCTTTAAGATCTTTCAGATTTTCCAGTTTTTCCTGTTTCACCGTGCCGTCATAATGTCTGAATTCTGCATTCCATTGGCCGTTGATTTCTTTTGCATCATTTCCTGTCAGAGGGCTTTCTTTCCATACGGTTCCTTTTTTGTGCCTATCGAAGACAATCAGTTTTGAATCTGCCGGACCTAAGTTGATATTCAGATGTCCATCCGGAGCATTCAGTTTAAACCGTTTACCCGTTACTGCATCCCATAACCAGGCTTGTTTGTTTTTGATGACATTTTTTTCAAATATTAAATCCAGTTGGGCACTGTGCTTACTGCTGGAATTATTAATCAGGGAAATTTCGGCATCATCCGTGTGATAACGTATCTGTGTAATAAATGTTTTGGGTTCCCTGATCTTCACATAAGGGGTGAGATTGTATTTCTCCTGAACACTTTTATACCAACCCAGAAAATCAGATGCGGGTTTATTTAAATGAATAAAATGCTCCGGATAAGCCTTCATTTTCTCAATCCAGCGCTGTACTTCCAGATCTCTTGCCTCGTAATTGTTCCAGCCCGAAGACCGATCCGGAATTGCTTCAATGCAGAATACTTTTCCGCCTCCATTTACAAACTCGTGCAGTTTTTCTGCCGCAGCTATATCCAGACTATGCACTTCAATCAGAAATAAGGTGTGATACTTTCTTTTTTCATAAGTAAGAAAACCTTTTTTCACTTCTGAATTCTTAATCACGTTTTCAGAAACATAATCACATGCATTGCCATTCTGATGGACAGATTCCCATATCAAAGCCTGATAAGCAGGAGATACCACCACCGGAAAAGGCTCATTCTGGGCTCCAAACTCCGACCACTGATCTGCGAAAGGCGCTAAAAGGGCAATATCCGCAAACATGGTTGCCTGCTGAAGCATGGCTGAGAGTCTGGCCCGATAGTCTGTATAATGTTTAAAATAAGGCCAGATTGTATTTTTCTCATTGAAATATCCGCCATAGGTAATCCAGCCCGGGAAAGCCGCTTCGGGAGGTGAATAATTGAATCCATGGAAAACGGGATGGGTCACTCCGGATATGGTGCTCTGGTCTCCTGCTATTTTCAGAATTTCAAGAGCTTCGTTGAATACCATATCGGTGTTGGTCAATTCTTCGGAGCTGATCAGTTTTTTATCTTTTAAATGAGCGGCTGAAGAAACCAATTTGTTGATCATGGTATTTCCTCTGCCCAAATGCCAGGGATACTGGGTGAATTTTTCTTCACTTATATCTTCTCCTATGCCATACTTCAGCCAGGTTTCGCCTTCGGGAATATCCAGGTCAAAACTTCCTTCCAATGGAAAGTAGCCTCTTCCATAGCCCTGCGCTCTTGATTTTATGTTATTATCTTTGCACCACTGCACAAAGGTATCTGCAAACCTCTCTCTGAATATTTCTGCTTTGGTCAGCTCGAAATCATAGCGCATACGGTTGATCATCTTTTTGAATTCCGGTTCGGTTTTTACGGGATAAAGGATATTGGTTCCCGTTGTATTTCCCATACTTCCTATTTTAAACAGGACAAAAGCCAAATAGGGATAAAGATCATAACCTCTCCTTTTTTGAAATTCATTCATCATATCGCTGTTCCAGTTTGTTCCTTCCGTTTCCAGACTGTCGATAAAAAACGAGCGAACCTTCCCTTTCAATGGTCCGATTTTTTGTTGAATGGTATTACTCATTCTGTTGAGATATTTCTTTACAGCAGCGGTATCATAGTGATTTAGAACTGGTCCCATTCCACCCGGAGCGCCTTGAATCACGCTCATAAAACGGTTTATTTTAACCAATCCGTACACTGCGTAATTTCCTTTGGGTACTGAAACCCTGATCATTCCGCTTTGAATCTGATCTGAAAGATTAATCACCTTATCCATATGATTAAGTGGATCCGGCACGAGTTTTACTTCCAGCATTTCCATGGTTCTGCCGCTGTATGGACTGGTAATGGCCGGATCTGCTTCTTTGTAGAGATCGAAAAGGGAAAATTCGGTTTTAAGGGGACCTTTGAGTTTTTTAACCGCTAAAACCACAATCTGTGAGCATTCTTCTTTTTCCAGAAAATCACCGCCCATAGGAAATCCTGTTCCGACGAGCAAATCGCAGGTCATGTCTAATGATTCTGCCTCTTCAAGGGTGAATTTCAATAATTCAATCCATTCATCGCTTAACCATTCTACGCTGGGTTTTCCCATATCGTCTGTGCGTAAAGGAAAGGATATGGGATTGATTTCCACCCCACCTATTCCGGCCGCTTTTAAAACCCTGAGCTCACGTGCCAGCTCTGCTTTTTCTATTTTATTGCCATTCCACCACCATCGGACAAATGGTCTGTACTGATTTTCAGGATTGCTGAATATTTCAAACAGTGACTTAGATCCCGGTGAATAATATTCGCCCGGCATTGCCCATGCATAAGATGGCAGTACATTCGCTAAAACCAAACCGGATGCAGCTGCTGAACATTGTTTCAAAAAGTCTCTTCTTTTCATGAGTCACTGGGTATTAAAATGATAATGCCGGAAGCAAAATAAACGAGCAGATCAAATTTAATAGATTTCCTTACAATATAATTATTCTCAAAGAAAAAATCACCTGATGGGGATCAGGTGACTGTATTTTATTCTAAAATTTAAAGTTTGGAATTAATAAATAAATTGATAATGATTATTTTACTTTTTGTACCATTGATGCTTCGGCCGTCAGGTGGTCTCTTTTCAGGATAACAGAGTTTGGTTTTCCATTGCTGAAATCGAATTTCAACAAGTTGGGATAATCTGTAATTCTAAACCACCCATCTTTCAGATAGACTAATTCGTTGTCGTTTTTACCTTTAAAATGACTTAATAACTCGGATTCAACATACAGGCGATTATCCCTTTCCACAATTTTGGTTTCCATTCCTAATCCATAAAGGAAATCGTCATATGTTCCGATTAATTTTTCTTTTAAGGCTAAAGGCATTTCCTGACTCTTTTCATCAGATTCTTTGCCGTTCCAGTTCATTATTTTCAGAATCTTTCTCTGAGCTTCGGTTATTACAGGGATACGATTTGGCTTTTCTCCATTGGCAAGAATCACAAAACCGTTCCCATCTTTCATTGTGGCAAAAACGCTGCCTCCCACTCCGGTATTGGAACCGTTGCACGAAAACCAGTCATAATTGTTGTAGCCAAAAGACTTCTGCCAGCCATATCCCCAGCCTCCGACTGCATGTTTTAAAGCGGTTACTCCCGTTACCTTTTTTGCTACCTGATGAGAAATCACTTTGTTATTTTTATTACGCAGAGCATTTTGTATCTCAATGGAAAGTTTAGCCAAATCAGTTGGTGTAGACCACATTCCTGATGCTCCCACTTGTGGTGTAATCGGCAGCCCGGTTTTAATCACTTTCCCCTCTTTATCATGCACAGAAGCAACGTCGCTGAAAAACCCCCTTTCATTGGGCTGTATCATGCTCGTATTTTTCAGGCCAAGCGGAGAGAAAATGTATTCGTTGGCCAGTTGTGCAATAGGTTTGTTTAAAGTATCTTCCAAAGCCATCTGAACAATAGTATAGCCTCCTCCGCTATATTGCCAATCTGTTCCCGGCGTGAAAAGAAATTCGATTTCTTTATTATATCTCGGAATCTGTCCTAAAAGACTTTGTTTCAGAGTTGGGATTGTTTCTCCCTCATAATGGTCTGCAAATCCATCCTGGGTGGTCCCTGCAGTGTGATTGAGAAACTGTCTCCACGTAGGACTGTGATTTTCAGTAAACTTACTTTTTGGCAAATGCCATCGTTTCAGAGACTTGTCTATGGGCTCATCTAAATTGATCAGTCCTTTTTCTTCAAGGATATGGCAAAGAAGTGCTGTAATCGGTTTTGAAATAGATGCCGTGGAAAAAGCGGTGCTTTCATCTATTTTTTCTTTAGAATTGGTGGATTTCAGTCCGAACTGGTTGGAATATACAATTTTATAGTTTTCAAAAACAACGAGACTGAATCCCGGAAGTTTATATTTTCCTAATTGCTGATCAATATGTAAGCTGTCTGTAAGAAAGCTGTAGTCTTTTTTTGCAATTGACCCCTTGTTACTTGTCTGGCAGGATGACATTATTCCTATAAGAACCAGTACATAAATAATGCTTTTCATGGTATCGTTTTTTAATGTTAAAAAAATATTTCGATACAAATATCCGTGAGAAATCCAAGCCAGGCGACCGAGTAAAAATAGTCGATCTTATTTATTTAAAAAAATGAGTACGAATCCTTTCAAAAACCAGTTCGAATAATTACAAAATACTAAATTACAGACTTTTACGGTAAAAAGTCGGAGTCGCTCCTGTATGTTTTTTAAAAGCCGTATTAAAGGAAGATTTTGAATTAAAACCTACTTCGTACAGAATTTCAAGGACCGTTAGTTTATTCTTGGTTGCATCTTTTAAAATATCCATTGCATTTTCTATCCGATAGGAATTAATAAAGTCGTAGAAGTGTTGTCCCAATTTATGGTTGATTAAAACAGAGAGCTCTCGAACAGGAATTTCGGTCCCGTTTGAAACATCCTGAATGGTTAAAGATGGATTCAAAAATGGCTTTTCTTCCGTCATATATTTCTTCAATTTCATCACCTCAGCATTAAATTCTTCTTCGTTCTCAGTGGTTTGAGGGTTGTTCTTTTTTTCTTCCAAAACAATATCTGAAACGAGTTGCAGCTTTGAATCAACACTTCTGAATAAACCGGGATTATTCAATGCTTTGAATAAATACCAGCAAACCATAAACAGCTGGAACACAATAAGTCCAATCTTTATCCAGTCTGAAATGTATGGATAATCTGAAAATTTAAAAATGTTTTTAAAAAGGGCAATTAAATACAAAACAGCCAGTACAACCGTAAACTGGAGCAGCCATCGATAGGAATTGATACTGGTACCAGCATAATTCTCAAGATATAATTTTTTTGTTTTTTTCAGTATCATAAAAACGGCAATTATATAGGTGATTATTTGAATATGGATCAGAATATGGTTGAATTTCAATTCCAATGAACTCTGACGGTTTATGATAAAATTAATTTTAGAAGCAATATCCACCATATAAAAATGGGGCAGTAAAACTACATTCGCTATTAAAAATGGCAGCAGATGTAGCAGATGTATGGGTTTCACTCTGAAATCTGAATAGCAAACTGATAAAACATAGAGGTAAAAAACGGGAATTTGTAAAAAAGCACATGTATTTCTAAGCATTCCCAGATTGGAAGGGCGGTCGAACAGTGAGCTTATTAAAGGTTCACAAATATCCATTGATATTATAATCAGGAACAGGGCAAAAAGAGAATTGCTGGTCTTGTATTTGGTTTTAACGGTAACCAGAAAAAGTGCCAGAAATAATGAAACGAAGAGGGAAATTACCGTCACGATAATTAATACATTACTTTTATCCATTCTTTATTCTTTTTTTGTGTCTCGCAATTATTTTTTTCTTTTTTTCATAAAGTTCCCGAAATTATGACGGCAACTATTATTCGAAGCAGAACCTCTGCAAATATAAAAATTAGATAGATGTTGTTTACATTTTTCACAGAAAAAGACCATGTATAAAGCAAATACTACAAATGAGTGTAGTGAGTGATCTTATGGAGAAACAGCGTTTTAAGCATCGTCTGAAGCTTTTATTCGAAGGCTATTGCTGCAAAATTGAAGAGCTCTGATTTATAAATATTACTTTATTAATAACCAAAGTGTACAAAACAAATACATTAATCATAACTTAATCTGATTTCGGAATAAGGAATAGCATTAAACTACTGATTATTAAAACGCTATTATTTATCGCAAAGCAAAACAAAGTTTTTTCTTTTTGAGTGTTTTTTAAGATAAACAGAGCCACTTCGTTTATTAACGTAATACAAAATTGAGTATTAATTAGATAGGTTCATTCACTTGTATGAAAAATCATCATATTAAAGCTTTTTGTATAGCTTTTCATTCAGAAAGCTTTATCCCGAGTTCAGGTTGACTGATAAAAACAAATGTAATCTTAGTATCATCTTGTAACCTATTCCCTATTTTTGCAAAGAATTAAGTGATTCAATCCGTTATTCCAAAATATGAACGATACATTTTCCAGCAACCATCAAATTGAAGTGGTTTCTTCTTTTTCTGAACTTGTGAATACCCAATTTAAGGGAACCATCAATGCTATCTGCTGGGACAGGAAGCTGGCGGGAGACTTTAAGGAAATTGTAAACCAACTTCAGTTAAAGGAAAATGTAACAGAAGTGTATCCTGAAGATCTTTTATCTCTTCAGTTATCAGAAAACGGGAATGCTGCAAGGGAAATTATTTTAAATGATTTACAGTTATTAACGGATTTCGGAGCATTGCCCTCTCTGAATTTACTCAAAAATTATGACCGGGATGAGGAGTTCGATTTTATTTCAACCGATGTCTATTCTTATCATGTAGACCGCTCACCAATTGGCACCCAAACTTTTTTATGTACCTATTACGGAGCTCCCAGTGAGATTCTTCCTAATGACCAGGCTACGCAAAAAGTTTTAATCCCTGAAATCAGAGAAAAGCTTAAAGAATTACACGATGGTCCCGAAGCGGAATTTGAAGCTTTTTTGGAGGAATATTATTTTGATCTGCATTATCAGCCTAACCCCAATGCCCAACCTGTCAATTTAGGACTGGGACATCTTTGGAAAATATCAGTAGATCATCCTGAACAAAAAGTTTTACCGTGTGTTCACCGGGCTCCCGTAGAAAATGATGGTGAGTACAGGCTGCTTTTGATTTGTTGAGGGTGATTGGATTGTCAATGTCAATCAAACTGTATCTACACAGAAAAACCGACATCCTACTTATAGATAAGATATCGGTCTTTCCGTATTAAGCTATTGTTATTGCCTTAATATACTGTAAATTTTAGAACACCAAGAGTATTCAACGAACAAATTTAGCTCAGGTTACGTCCGGCACCTTTACCCCCATCAACATTAATTATTGAACCGGTAATAAAATTGCTTTTTGCAACAGTATACACCATTTCTGCAATGTCATCAATTTCTCCTACTCTGTTCAGTAAGTGTAAACCAGCGCTCTGATCTGCATTATCACCATGCATCGGTGTACGTATAATTCCCGGCGCTATGGTGTTGATACGAATGTTCTGTTTTCCAAATTCTGCCGCCAACTGAACCGTTAGCGCATGAATTGCACCTTTACTTGAAATAGCCGCTGTAGCAGGCAATCCTCCAAAACCGTGAGTAACGAGAGGTGTCCCGATATTGATGACAACACCATCCTTTTGATCAAGCATTTGAGGAATAATCGCCTGCGTAGTGAAATAGGTTCCTTTGAAATTTGTGTTCAAAAACTTGTTCAGATAGTCTTCATCTACTTCTAAAAATGGTCTGCTGTCAAAAATACCTGCATTGTTGATCAGTACATCCACAGAGCCAAATTTTTCAATTGCGGCTTTCAAAAGTTGCTCTCCGGTTTGTTTATCACTTACATCGCCCGCGACCATCGCAAGGTTATCACCTGCTCCCAGTTCATTAAAAGTTTCTTCAAGTGCCTCTAATGACAATGAATTAATCACTACGTTATCACCTTTGTCTAAAAAATATTTTGCTATTCCCTTCCCTATTCCTGATGCGGCACCAGTAACTACAATTGTCTGTTTTTTCATTATTTTAAAAATTTAATTTTATTTGTTATTTTGCTTTAAAGCCTTTTCTCTTATCACTGAACCCTGTTCTCCGGCATAGCCCCAGTTATCAAGTTCAACTTCCTGAATGATGACATGGGTGTGATGAGGATCTTTGTTCAATGTCTCTGTTATTAAATCGGTTACCCCTTTTATAAGGATCTGTTTCTGTTCCCGGGTAACCCCTTCTCGTGTAAGTTCAATTTTTATGACTGGCATAACTATGTTGTTTTTATGTTAGTATATTTTGTTGCATGTTGCAGGATCTACAGTACTTTTTCGGGGATCCGATATCCATTTTTAAACATACCGATCCCACACACCCATTTTGTGCAATGCACTGTTGATGCGTTTTTATTTAACGATACTGTGTCTGATTATTGAGTAGGAAGTTCTCAGATTTGCAACTTTCCCAGGTGGAATAAAATCTTAATTGTTTTCCTATGTTGTATAGGAGTAATTATCAATGGGTGAATTATCCCGTATGCATAAATTAATCATAACTCATTTTCTTTGTTGCAAAGTTAGCATCAAAAAAAAGCTGTCACAATAACGGCATAACGATTCAGATACGGCAAAATTTTTCCCTATAGCGAGGCTATTTATGGTCCGTTCCTTTCTTTAGTTCAAGAAGTTTTTTGAAATGATCACTGTACTTATTTCCCCATTCCTCCATGGCAAGTGTTATCGGAAGCAGGCAGTTACCGAAATCTGTTAGTGTATATTCTACCTTCGGAGGTAAAACAGGATATATTTTTTTTTCAATGATGCCATGCTCCTGCAATTCATTCAGCTGGATATTAAGGGCACGTCTTGATGCGGCCGGCATAGCGCGTTGCAGGTCGCTGGGTCTGATAATACCGCTATGGATCAAATTTATCAATGTAGGTTTCCATTTTCCACCGATAATCTCGCTAGTAATTTCTATCCCACAGCTATATTCTTTTTCTATTTTTCTTTCGTACATCAGTTAATAATTTTTTTAATATCCCACCAACTGGAATTGTATTTAAATACTCACTCCGTCTTAGCGAAAGTCCTAAAGTTTTGTAAACCTAATCCTTCTAAGTTTGACATTATTGTAGATTATTATTTTACTTTAATATTTTTTTATTCAATTTTAAGTTATCTAGTTCAAAAACTAAATAAGAAAATCCGAGTTCACTAATCATATTTAATGACCGAATTTTCCTTCTTTATTGATAAGAAAATCATTTATTTCTATCTCTTCAATTATATTATTTTTGTAAACAGCACTTACATAGAAAACAGTTTTAGCTATTTCTGTTTTATTTTTAATTGTATTCTCAAAATAACCATAATCGTAATATTCAAAATTAATTTTTGTATCTGCCCATCCAGTAAAATTTATTATAAAATCTCCATTTACCATTTCATAAATAAAAATATCTTCAAAATCATTAAAGTTTACATTAATTGTTTTAAAAGAATCTGCACTATCTAATTCTGTTCTCCATTCGAACCAGTTCTTTACATAATGAGGACTGCTTTGGTCTATTTTTTCTCTTGCTATATCTGATAATAAACTTATATCAATATTTTTAGACAACCAATCGGTATCAAATTCATCTATTTTCTTAGAGTGTTTTTCAGTAAAGTCTTTAATACTTTTAAAATAATTGACTTTTATATTAAGTTCATCACAATCTTTTTGTAAATCAGGGTGTAAAATAGGATTCTGTTTATTGTCTCCGAAATCAGTTGGGTTATTACTAATAAATACGATCTGCTTTTCATGTGATTTCTCAGTATATTTTAGTAATGTTAGCCATATTATACAATCTCTAAATCCTCTATCTTCATCTTTAAATGGCTTTCTTTTTTGTATTGCTCTTTCAATTATTTTCGGTAAAAAGTCATTATCATATTCAACTATTTTGCTATTTGTAATACCTAATTTTCTTATCAAAAGGTTTATATACTTCTCAGACTCTTGTTCAATATTTACTTCCAATTCCTTCAAAAGTACCCTATTTAACAAATAATTTAAGTTCTCTGATATTTTGGATAATGAATTTATTTCTTCTTCTAAATTTCTTTTATATAATCCCATTACTTCTTCTAAAATTATTTGTGGCAAAACAAAACTCGAATCAGTTTTACCCAAATAATCTCTAAGAATTGTAAGATCATTTGACTTTAAATACCAATCTCCTCTATAAATGTTTGAATCTAAAACAATATCCATTCTTTTTAAATTTAATTTAATACCACCTAAAATATAAAAAAAGATTATACCTTATAAATACTAACCTTTGTAAGACACAATTATTTCACCCTATAATTCCTCAATTTTTAATATAAAAACCCAACATTATCTATCTGATTTACAATTACAAATCATTTTATTTTGTTGTTTGATTCTGATTATAAATATTAGGTATGAAGAATCTAACTGAAGGAATTAATCACACATTAAAAAAAAATCCCCTTAAATATCACATTCAAAGGGATTTTATATTATTATAATTGAAATCTAAAATACCACATCTACTTCCCGATGCAGAACTTGGAAAGTCCTAGTTTTCAATGGTCTGTCACCATTGAGGGACATATAAGGGATAAATTCGCACAAACCAATAATAACTCTTACAAATTTACGGATTTTATAAAAATGAACAAAATATAATAGAAACAACTTTCATTATTTCCCACTGTAATTCAAGAAATTATTGTCAATTTTTTAGGAAGCATAATGATCAAAAAATGAGTTATATTTTGACGATTTGATAATAGTAAAAATTGCTCATTTCTGACAGATTTTTAAGTTCATACTTGTGTTTAAACTTTATAATTTTAAAAATGAGGGACAAAATGCCCAGTTTATAAGTAAGTTTTTTTTGCGTATATAACTGTTATTCAGTTAGTTATTGATATTATCTTATTTTTCTCAACGCATTGATAATCAGCTTAATAAAGTATTTAATAGTTTTTATTTATCCAAAAATAACTTTAGATCGGTGGTGAAATCACTGGTGAATTCACCATCGTTTTTGTGAATTAAAAAGACGTTTTGTATCACAAGATGAAATATTTGTGAAGAAGTAAATGATTTATTTGCTGATGTTTTATTTATTTTCTGATTAACACCATTCTTTTTTTACTCGTAAGTTTACAGCTGATTCCTCTGTTAAAAATTTAGTTGAACACACTAACGATTTGATACGCATTATCATTCTTCTAATTTTACTATTTTTTTATATCTTAGTTATCTATAAAAGCGACCAATAATGAAAAGTATTTCTCAACTTATTTATCGATACCTAGAATCAATTCTGAACATCGGGTCTATTTTCAGATTTATAATCATATTGGTTGCCATATGCATGTTTGTATTATCATTTATTGCATTTATTTCAACTCAAAGGTTACTGTTCGAAAATCATTTCGACTTTTCACCTGATGGTATGAGTTTTTACATTAATCAATTCAGCAAATTTAATGGATTGTTTGCCGCAACAATCACAATCATACTCGCTTATTACGGTATTGAAAGGCTTAAAGCAGCAGAAAGAGCAAATATTGACAAGGTTAGACTTGACCGATATTCTGATTGGAAAACCATCACTGATGCTAGAATTGATGTCGTTAAAGACGAAAATCCATTATTCAGGAGAGAGTTTATCAACATTAGGTATCAGCTTTTTGAAGATTTATATCCCGCTTTTGCGATTGAAAATAAAAAGCAATTACGAGCTCTTTTTAACAAATATTTTGCGAATTTAATCCCAGCATTTGAATCAAATAATAAAAAACAACAAGGTTGTGGAGGAATATACCAATCTGCAGCATATACTTATTTTGGTCAAAATTTTCTTTTTGTTTTCCTTGGAAGTGTAATTGGAGTGAAGTATGATAATGCGACGGAAGATCTTTTGGAAATGTATCTTGCAAGTCTTCCGAGCGACAGAATTATAGATTCTCTCGCATATCAAAGCGCTTTAGAGCGCTACATTAAATACAATAATTAATTTACCCTTTTCTCCCAAAAAAATAAAGCAATCATGAAGGATTATTATCGCCTAACAACTTCCAAAAAGCAAGAAATAGCTCAAAACCTAATTGATATTTTTGAGAAAGATATCATACCTTCAGCCGATACAATAACCTTTATCTGTAACTGGGTCTATACGGACCGAAGTGAAAAATTTAAGGCTTATTATGACGTATGGGAAATTGTATTAAGAAATTTCATCCCAAAGACGAAACCTATACTGATCAGAAGCATTCCCCGTAGATCTAAAGCAGAATACATTGCGAGCTTTACAAATACGGCATATTCGGCTGTAAGATTCGGTGAGCGAAAAGGCTATTGGATTATATGCGATACAAAAGATTGTCTGCCATCATTGGAAATCAATAAAGGGAAATACAGAAATACCTTTTACCCCCTTAGCGATGTATTAAAAAAAGCAAAAGCTAATGGCGGATACGGTTTTTCTGACCGATTTCTACGAGACTACGGCGGCGAAGACGAATACATTATGAAAATAGACTATTCAGTGATGCAATTATTAAAATACATAGATTATAAGTACTAAACTATGTTTTCTTCCAGGAATTCCCTGCCGTTTTGGAAAAAACGAATATCGTATTTGCCCGTATTCTTTTTAGTTCCAAAAATTATTGCTATACCTAATTTGTAATTGTAATGATTACCAAGAAAATCAATGGTTAGGTGTTCAAGTTTAATCAGGTCAAATTCTTTATGTTTTCTTGTATGGCTGTCCTTTTTTACTTCGATTACAACTAAGTTATGGTCGTTTGTCTGCCTTCGATGAATAATGATGTCAGGACTTATTTTGTAATTATCATTTTCATTTGGTTTAAAACCTATTTCCATCATGCGATTTTCTGCTATATCCAGCGCCTTCCTATCATTTGGCTTATCTATGTCACCATTATATTCGGGATCAACGTCGAACTGGGGGAAAAAAGGCTTTAAATAAAAGGCCAGATGAGTAGAAATATTAAGTTCATTAAGACCTCTTGCTAGATTACCAGTTTCTTTTTCAAGTAGAACATTTATGGCGTCTTTGATATTTTTTACAATGATTTCTATTTTCATATTTTTATTTGTACTGTATTAATTCATCTTTCAACATGTATGCTTTTGGGGAAATGATAGTTATTAGAAAATCCAAGATAAAGAGATAATCAGCCAGCAATTCTTTGTTAGTTTTTATGTCGTTTCCATATTTGTAAAAAGCTTTCTCAGCGAAGTTTTCCAATAGCTTCCTATTCACTTCGTAAGCATTTTGGCTTTTAAGCATCAAGGCCACCCAACTTAAAGATTCCGGCATAAACTGCTGAAAAGCCACACCACTCAAAAATTTGATGCACTCGTTTATTTTGTTAAATCCATATTTGGTAATAAACTCTTTATAATAAAGGCTTTTTCCTTCAAGCACATGCCAATTTTCCGATTCCGCAGTCCAATCAAGATCCATAAAAAAGAGCGGTATGTAAACCGTTGTTTCATTCTCAAGTGTCCACTCTCGTAAAACATCCCAGAGTGCCCAAAAATTATCTTTAGGTGAGCCATTTGCAACAGACCGGATAAATTCTTTGAGGAGCCGATACAAATAATTTGTTACATCAGTGGTATTTAGCTTTTTGTCTTCAGTTATGGTAAGATTCAATAATTCCTTAAAAAGAGGCTTTGAAATTTCAACGGATTGTGAAAGTAAAAATCTTGGATAGAAGAACGTGAATGCATGTCTACTTTCAAAAAAATCAGACTTGCTCCAAGATTTTTTGTCTCCTAAAAATTCCAGGTGAAGTTTAAGAACTTCTTGTACCATGTTATGTTGTTCCGCAACTGTCGTTGTCCAAGGTATAATGCGCAGAGCATCATCAAGAAGCCAGTGAGTGGGCATATCAAGAGTGAATGATAGTTTTGCAGGTTTTTCAATACTGCCATTAAGAACCACTGTTGTTAAATGATCCACAAATTCTTCCTCCTTTACAACATCTGTATTCTCATTTTCCGTTTCCTCCCCGTACATCCACATAGCATCCCTGCGGCGTTGTTCAATAGAATTCATTTCTTTTTTGTATTCTATGAAGGATAACAGGCCATACCAGCAATTTAATACAAAATCAGGATCATCTTTTACGAGTTGATGTGCTATCCCAGCTTGAAGCGCAATTCGTTCCTGTTCGTCCAATCCACTTATAAGCAATCGAAAAATTAATTCCTTTATTTTCAGTATAGTTTTTTCGTCTGTTCCGTAATTAATATTATATGAAAGACCAGTAAGAGCCGCCTGCTTACCAAAAACGTCAAGATACATATCCATAGATTCTTGGCCCATCAGATTTTTTTCTGCAAAGTCCATGATTATTTTCCGGCACCATACTAATTGCTCCTCGTCCATTTCTGTAAAAAAATCGCGTAAACCTAATGATGCCATCAGAGTTTTCGAAGTCATAAAATCAAAGTGACCCTTTGATTGTTGAATATAATCATATCCTTCTCGCCACTTTTCGTAATGGTGATCATCAATAGGTTTATTGTCATACGCATCTTTTGCCCAGATAACATTAACAGCTGGTATTGTGTCAAGATCATTAGTTTCTGTCACATTTTTTCGAACTTCCTCATCATAGGCTGGTTGAATCTGGAGCATTTTTTTACCGTTATATTCAACTGGTATAAATTGGTATTTACGGGCATCCATATCAAATAGAAACTTTCTCCATTGAAATTCCTCAGCTGGAGCCTGTTCCCACATTTTATCAATTTCCTTATATAATAGATCATTATGGGTCCGATAGATAAACATATAATCAAAAACAAAACCTACGAGGCCCTGATAGTATTTTCGCCGGTGAACTTTTGAATTGGACTTGGTTCTTTCATTTTTCTCGTATTCATCATCATTGAATACTTCATTAGTATATAATTCTGACATCCATCGGCTTGATTCCCACCAGAAAAAAATTGGTATACCTAATAAACAAACCGAATTTTCATCTAAAAGTTCAGGATGTGCTTGTATTACACTTATCGTAATTCCCAGAAATGCAACATTGTTAGATTCTTTGATAATTTTTTGAAGGTACCCTTTTAATTGTTGATCTGTTGTTTCCCCAATTAAGTCTAAAAGTCCAGCTTCAAGAGCCATTAATAAGGAGGCGATATGCCGGTTTTCAGATCTTTTACTTCGATACATAGACCAATAGTCATAGGTCCCATAATAAGACTTCGAAGTGCCATCGTGGAAGCTTACGGTAATATCTTCAATATCCTCACCTTGCGATTTTAAAACGCTTTGGTTTTTTTCAAACGCAGCATTTAAAAAAATGATAATGAAATCTAATGCTTTATCTGGATGATAGAGAAACATCCAATAAAAAAATGTGTGATAGGCACTTGGAAAACCATGTTCGGTATTAAATCGTCGGCTCAAACCGAAATCCCTTGCATCGGACCTACGAAAATGGATAGGAGTATAAGGTGGTCTTCTATCTTCTTCTTTATTTAACCAATCTTCCCTCGCAATCTCCAATACATCATGTGGGAAAAAACGGCATATTTGGTCAGCCATGACGCCTTCAGTAATACATTTTCGAATTTGATTTAAAAATTGGATATTATTCCATCGCTCATTTCCAACATGTGGGTTTTTAGCAGCCTGTATTAAGTTTTCAACTAACGAAGGGTCCGAAGCGGTCAGTTGAAAGATTATTTTTACATAGGGCTCTAATACCGAGCTCACTGAATCATATTTTACCGCTCCAATAAATGCTTTCTGAACTCGATGAACGAAGTCTTCCAAAAAGTTGGCAACACTTTTGGCACATGATGGGATTATTTGAGGATTGAAGTCAGGTAGTTGTTTCGACCACGCCTCAATAAGTGCTATGTATTCGGTATCGATTTTGAACGATGAAATTGTAGCATAATTATCCCAAATAAAGTCAATAATATAGTCCCATCCGGAACCTGTTGGCAATAACTGATCTAAACTTTGTTTGGCCGGGTCGATACGTTTACATCCGATCTGGAGTAAAAACATTATCTGTTTCAGGAATCGCCCTTCGTTGTTAAGAAGATTATCTTTTAGTGCATCTAAAAGTATTGCAGCATTCCTGGAACGGAGTGATACAACTAAAAGTTCGTCTTTCCATGATTGCGACAATAAGCTATCTTGCAAAAGTTCATGAACGAAACTTACCGATTTGACCGGCTCAGTAAGGTAGAACTCTTCCATCCACAACCGAAATGCTCTTTTTATTGCAGGGTTATTTTCCATGGATTCTAAGAAAGTTCTACTGTCTGGCATCAGCTTTTTTTGCTCTGAAATAAATCTTATCAGCGCCCAATCCTCTAAAATATCGTGTGAGGGACTATATTCAGGATTTATTCCGATATCGTTCTGTTGTATAATATTGTCCCTCAAAAGTTGAGAAATCGTGTCTTCGCTTCCTGGAAAGTCGGTGAAGAGGCACATTTCTCGTGATCTTTTTACACAAATTTCGTAAAAAACAGCTCCTCTGGCGGTATTTCCATTCTCTACTATGTGCTGCCACATCAACTTCTTAAATTTTATTTCATCTAATTGTTGCTCACTTTCCAGGAAAGGAATAATACGAACTGCCTTGTCAAGATAATAGGGGTTATGAAGTAAATGTTTGATTTTTGGGTTTTCAAGTAATGTTTTAAGTTGGGGGATGGCATCCTGAACTAGTTGTATCTCTCCATCATTAAAATCATTGACTTCTAAATATGTATTATTTTTTGGAAGCTCAAAATAAAAATGAATGCGAAACCTCTGTAATAAATATTCCCTAACTGTTATTAAAAGAATTATGCGCGAATTTGATTTCATAATTTGGAGCAATTCATTAAATGCCCCCGAAAATTCGGATTCTATTAATTTTTCAAAACTTTCAATCCAAATCAAAACATTTCGTGCGGATAAAGGACTACCGACAATTTGTTGGATTGTCGCATTATATCCGGCACTCTTCATCGCTTCATCTAAGGTATTACAGTAGAGATTTTCTGGAGTAAGCGTAATGACAGTATAATCACCTTCGGATTTTAATTCTTTCACGACGGCTTTCGCCAGAGCTGATTTTCCTACACCGGGCTTTCCATGGATAACGACAAGATTATTTTCTTTAATAGCACGAATCAAAAGGGATGTGTCACGATGAACAGTGAATGAACCAACTGTCTCCCTAGTTCTCAAATTAATTATTTCTCTATTTTTATCCATTTTCCCATAACTATCCAATATTTCAGGATTAGTTTCGGGTTTCAATTCTTCGATGAGTTTGAATTTGTTAGGATCAATGAGGTTATTATAAGCTAAAACCTTCGTTGCTATAAATGTATTTCCATCTACGTAAGTATGAATTATTCCTACAAAATAGAGATTTCCGAACAGATCGGCATATGCTCCTGATCCTGAAAGACCAGCTACATTTGACATGGCCTGTTGATAAAAAGTATCTAGTGATCCTTCATGATGCAATGTAAAAATATTCGGATTATGCTTTTTATTTTCAAGAAATTTAAGCGAAAAAGGCTGGTCGTCTTTTTGATCATTAAAATTTGCGAATCCCCTAACTGTATATTCTTGGATAGTATCATCCGCATCAATAACCTGACTGAAAAACCTTTTTCCGGTTAGCGCTACTATATCATTCGCAGGTACAATAATTAAGGCCAGATCTTCTTCATTATTTACAGAGGTTATCACGACTGCAGTATCTGAAAGAACATATGAATGATAGGTCAAAGACTCATCATTAAAAATTTGATCCAGTAGTATTCCTTCTTTAGAATATGTTTTGTTAAACTTTTCTCCAACTAAGCAATGTTTAGCGGTTAAAATATATACATAATCAGTATCAGCATCTGGAAAGTATATAACTGCGGTCCCAATGTCTTCATTGCATTGAATTCTGATGGTAGAAAGCTGGGGTAACTTTAGATTCATATATTGTCAGTGATTTCTTCAAATAAAAATAGTTCGTTTTCGGGACCAATCTCTTTATAGGTAGTTTCAAATTCGTAACACGTTTCTATCTTTGCATCAATTTTAAATAGATCTCTCAATTCCTTTGTGTCACAGGAATAATGAATTTTAATTTTTATTTCGTTTTTCTTTCCATATTCTAATAGCCTTACCAATGCTTCTTTGTCTGGATGTTGATTATGGATTCCGTTACCGGTTACAACAAAATTTTCTGTCTTGACCATTTCTAATAACTCAATACTAGTGTTTGCTTTGCTTCCATGATGAGATAATTGCATAAAGGAGAGCGGAATGGGATTTGTTGAACTGTACCGCAAGGCAGAAAGACTATCTTCAATATCTGAGGGATGGCTATCTGCTAAAAGTAAAGCCGTAATGTCGCCAAATTCAACAAGGGTAGCGATAGAACTGCCATTTACCTCATCCTTATCTTGATGAAACGGAAGGTCTTTAAGTTCAGCTATAGTTTTCGCATGGTCTGACTGTGAAGCTTTTCTTCCAATTTTCATTGTCCGCTCTTCCTCGGTCCATAAATCTTCCGCTTTTTTTTGCTTTTCAGGCGTAGGCGAAAGTATCGTCATTTTCAGGCCAAAAACTTCAATTGGATTTGTTTCCGTATTAATAGACGTTTCAGTTTGAAAATAACTCTTTTTGATATATTCTCTCAATGTTATGCCATCACGGACTGAAATTTTCTCACGGGGTATTTGGATAGGTTCGGAGGTACTGTTAAATATAAATCCCTTAACAGCCTTGGACTTATCTTTTATGGTTTTATCCTGCAGGAAACCTAAAACTGAACCGATATGATCTCTGTCAATATGACTGATTATCCAATAATCAACGATTTCATCAGCAGCTAAAATTTCTTTAATAAGTTGAGCAAAAGCATTTTTATATTCACGAGCGTAACCTCCATCAATTAGTATATTGTGCCAGTTCGAATCTTCTCCTAAAAATCTAATGTGGATTGCATCACCACCTCCCGTGTCGTAATAATGGAAACTAATCTTGTGCGTTTTTTGAAGCATGATTAATATATTTTTTATTGGTTATTTACGTAAACATCAATTAACTTTTTACGTGTTTTAAGGTGCTTTAACAAGTAGGCATCCAAGATATAAAGCTTGACATCTTCATCAATCCTCTTCTTGTCATAATAATTTGCGTCCATAGCTTTTACATAATTTAGAAATCCTTTCAATGGCATCTTTTTTAAGGTCGTATATCTTTTCAATATAATGTGCATATCTTTTTTTTACGGAGACATACTCGCCAGCAAATTCGATGATAAAAAAATCGTAATGGAGATCAGAATGATAATCAAGTGATAGAAATCCTAATTCCTGCAGAGCAGGAATAGTTCTTTGAAAACGCATCTCGTGAGCGAAATGGACTCGGTCAAAAACATATTTTATTACGTCTACCTCAATTTCGGGAACTTCTAAAAATTTTGCAAGGCATAATCGATGTTGTCCGCCTATTGTAAAGTAATGGTTGCCGTACTGAACGACAGTTTTCGCTTCTTTTGCATTATGAATATGTTCAATCACCGTTTCTTTGGTTGGAAAATTGTCAATAACACGATCCAACCTGCGCAAATCAGTAAAAAACTGTAGCCAATAATATCGCCAGTCTTTTGGTTTATACATTACACAATTGTAGCCATAGGAGTAATCAATCCCACAAATTTTACTGGGATCTATTTTTTCCCTAAACGTTCCGGCAGATATAAAAAAATCAAAGTTTTTGATATGGCTGAAATGGACTACGACGTCATCGTGCCAATTTTGATCATCAAATTTTGGATTTAGGCTTCTTAACCATTCTATTCGCTGTTCATCTGAATATTTATAAGGCATTAATAAAGGCTTTTTAATATCAGGAATATACTAAAATTTCTATTTGAAATTAGAAAAAAATAGTACGATAAATTGGATTTTTAACTTTCATTTTTTTAATTTCAAGTTTCATAACTATGGAAGATACAATTAATTCAAAATTTGACGCTAATTCAGGACAGATTTTTAGGATCACCTATAAGAATAGAGATTTTCAGATTCGACTTTTAAAACGAGGAATTACTAAGGATATCATTGAAGTAGACCTTCTACTGGATGGAGTGATTCAAAAACTTCTTAAGAGAGACAAAACTTGGTATTTTGAAAACTCAGATGCGGATCAGGAACTTGCAAAAGATATATGGAGGGCAATTTCATTACGCTATCGGCTATAAAATCGATAATTCCTTACGGAAACACGTAAAAGTAAGACCTGTATAGATGTTGAAAATTTACTATGTTGGACGCTCATTCTTTTTTAAGCATCAACTCCCTAAATCATAAGCTTTTTTAATACATTTCATTCCTATTAAAATTTAAAAGTCTATATCTCAACTTGATACCGTGAAAACACCCATTAAAAATATGGGGTTTTCCCCCATACCGTGTATCGATTTTTTTTATAATATTGCCAGAATACCGCTAAGAAACCAGATGTTGATTATTTCTAAACGTATCTTATAATAATAAGATGCATGGATCTTTATTTTCATAGGTTTCCTAGCACTAACCAAAAAACATTTTATAGCCTATGAAAAGAATTGATTTTTCAAGAGTCATGCTCTGTGCGTTTCTTTTAGGTTCCCAATTAGCATTTTCCCAATTAATTTCCGGGGAAACTCAAATTTGGGAAAAAATAGATCCTCATTCAAGAGACGCTCTCAAATGTAAGGACGAAAATCTTTTGAACTTCCATTGTGGAATAAAAGATAAAGTCGTCAAAAAATTTATCAGGTATAGTAAGAATAAAAGTCACACACTCAGTCTTGTTCATACTGCCAAAGCGAATGAATTGATATGGGATAATCCCGAAAAAAATGTCGCACTTTCAAATAACCGTTACCAGAAAGGGGAAAAGAATGATATAGAATTAAAAAAGCGGCCAAGTATTTTTAGTTATATGAGCAGTCCTGATCGGGCAAAAGGTAAAACTGATAGCCTTAATATTAAATTATCCGACCAGAACCTTCATGAAATGATTTTTTATCCAAGAAGGGCCACACAAAAAGAATTGAATAATATCCACTCTTATCTTTCGATAAAATATGGAATCTCATTAGACAATTCAAAATATTATAATAGTGAAGGAACTGTTATTTGGGACCCCGACAAACACAGAAACTTTAAGACCAGGTTAACTGGAATGGGCAGGGATGATGGAAATGAGCTTTACCAAAAACAGTCAACCAATATTGAAGATCGAATCCTGACCATAGGGTTAAATGAAATCAAACGAACCAATGCGGAAAACTCGTCGCTATTAAACAACAATGAATTTATCCTTTGGTCCGATGACGATAAAGACCTCAACTTATCTCAGGAGGGAAATTTTTCGAAATTGAACCGCAATTGGCAAATAAATCTTTTAGGCTCTAAGGTCCAAAAATCCGGTTATTCCCTAAGAATCGAAAAATCAATCTTAAATCCCAGATCTTTACCCACAATATATTGGCTTTTAATAACCAATACTGCTGGGGACACAAGAAAGATTCAAGGGATAGAAACGGACAATTATATTTTTTTCAACAAAGTGGACTTTATTAAAGATGATGAAACAGGTGATTCCGCACTTTTTACATTTGCTATAAGTCCTACCAAAGATATCAAGGAAAAGGACGAAACAGTTATCAATAAAGCTCTTGATCCTAATAACCTTTCCCTTGATCTTGAAAAAATTGTCCTATACCCGAATCCAGTTAAGAAAGGACAGAATTTTACTTTACGTTTTCCGCCAATGGAAAATTTAACGGTTTCTATATATGACGGCGCAGGTAGATTGGTCGCGTTGGATAAAGTTGACAGGAACTCCAATCATTATGTGAACCAGTTACCAACCCAGAGTTCATACCTGATTAATCTCACGCAGAATGGGAAAATCATTAAAACTTTCAAATTAATCGTAGAATAATAACACCATGAGAATCGATTTACACAAACTTCCTAGTAAGAAGTCGTGTCTCTTTGTGCTTTTCTTTACCTGTATGCTTGTATTCGCAAGTTTTGATAAAGATGATAGGCAAAAGGTACGCATGCTTAAACAGGATTTAATGACTAAATTAAATCTTGGTAACAAACCATCTTCTACGGATGCAAAAGATCCGCCAGAGGAAAAAGCAGAACATTCGCTTTCCCAACCACTAAATCAAAATTGGGAAAAGCCATCAACAGAAATTTTTGAAAGCAATAAAGTAACTGATGAAAACATCGACCGAAATTCAGTTATTGATGCTTTTGATGCTGACGAAAATCAGGGAACTATCGGAACTTTCTCTGAAAAAGAGACAGATAATATTTCTGATAATTTCTTTAACATTCAGATAGAAGGGAAAATTGACAGATCAAAAACTGCATTTTTGGAGTATGATCTTTTTGGCCTTGATGATTATAAATCTGTATCAAGATCTATCAATCATGATATTGCTATAGGCGGAGAAGTTATTCGACCTAATGCGGATTGGAGCCACCAGAAAGAGGAATTCAATATTGATCTTTTAAAAAGTGGCAATAATACTATATTATTTACCCCACCATCCGCTGGCATTAAATATAAGATCAAGAATTTAAGGATAGTGTTTTCTTCTGATCCTGATTTATCTGATGATCTAAAAATCAGCAGCATACTTTCTTCAAATAAACTTTATGTCCGAGGATATTCCAAGAAATCACAAAGTTTAAAAATCAATAATGAGACTGTTGAGAATAACGGAAAGGAATTTGAGAAACTAATTGATCTCTCAGAACAGGACAATCGAAATGGAACATATACCGTTCATCATGGAAATCAAATCAGGACACTTAAAATTCCGGAAGCTGTAAAATCTTTCAAGATAGTCGGCAGGGATAATTACACTCCTAAAACACTGGAAATTTTAAATGGGCAAACTTATGATTTAAGTTATGAGCACTTAAATGTCAATGTTGAGAAAGGAACCTCGGAATCTGCACTGATAAAACTGCAGAAACTACGTGATAAGGATTTTCCTTCAACAACTCAGGGAATTAAAAATGTTACGCCCAATAATTCGGCATATAGAATATCCCTTGAATCTGGAAGCTTAAGTAAAAAGCTTAAAGTTTCAATGCCTTATGATGAAAGGAAATTAGGGCAAACTTCTCCTAAAGATATTCGAATTTTTTACTTTGATTATAGTAATAAACAATGGAAAATTGAACCATCAGCCGTTGTTGACGAAAAGTTAAAACTTGTCGTTTTCAATGCGGGACAGGATAATGATTATATAAATGGTATAATCTCCGTACCCGAATCACCAACAATCAATTCTTTTGCGCCAACTTCTATCAGTGGATTGAAATCTGCTGATCCGACTTCAGGCGTACAGCTGATGGCACCGCCAACAGCAAATCAGAAAGGTGATGCTGCCATTTCCTATCCAATTCAAATTCCGGCAGGAACCAATGGAATGCAGCCGCAATTGAACATTACCTATAACAGTAGCAAAGGAAATGGCTGGATGGGTGAAGGTTGGGATATTACTGGAATTTCAGGTATCACATTGGATACACGTTGGGGTACTCCAACATTTGATCCAAGCTATGAATCTGAGATTTACCTCTTGGATGGTGAAATGTTAATCTATGAAGGCGACTACCTTCCTCACAGGCATCTTAATGCTCAGGGAAGTATGGATATAACAAGACAGCCTAGAAGTTCCGGAAAAAAGAACTTCTATCTGAGAAAAAATAACAACTTCACAAAGATTGAAAGATATGGTTCCTCACCGACAAGTTATACATGGGTAGTAACCACCACTGATGGAACTAAAAAGTATTATGGTGGAACCGAATCTACCGTTGACAATAATGCCGTTGTTCAAAAGGACAATGGATCAATAGTCCAATGGGGAATTGTAAAAGAACTTGACGTTCATAACAATAATATAAAATATTATTATCTCAATAAGCTATTTACACAGGGAATGGTACCGATTTCGGGAGATAATATAAATCTTGAAAAAGGAAGACAGTTCCATATTGATAAAATTGTGTATTCAGGGGTAAATGATAATGATGGACCATATCAGATTCATTTTTCCTGTAAAGAACCCACAAGGCCGGATTATTCTATAAACACAAAAGATGGTGTAAAAAGGGTTGAAATTGAAAGACTGGACAATATATCTGTCACGAATACCGCACAGGCTGTCAGAAATTATAGTTTTACCTATACCACAGGAAAATTCTATAAATCACTTTTAAAATCGATTTCTGGCCCTGGTGTCAATTATCAGCTGGATTATCATGATGACACCGGCAATGCCATATTTGGCCCTGATAAATTTGTAAATGCTCCGGCACCGGATGCATTCTCAGGCGCAGTTAATTCTGCACTGACCCCTTCAAGAATCAGTGCGGATAATAATTTTGAATGGGGATGGGCATTAAGGACAGGAGCAGGGCTAGGACTTTTTATTCCACATAGATCAGGCGATAAAAATTTTATGGTTTCCGGATTTGTTGGTGAATCATATCCCGATATTAAAAGAGGACAGGAATTACTTGATTTTAATGGTGACGGGATTGTAGATATCCTTTATAGGAAGAGAAATGGAGATAATGGGATCAAGCTTATCCCCGGATCGTGGGAAAATGGTAATCTGGTTTTCAACAAACCGGAATTAAACGTACTGAATTTAAATAGCAATTTCACGAAAACCACAGGTAGTACATTTAATGCCGGAGCCACCGTTTTGTTCAATTGGTGGAAAATGGGCTTCGATTTCACGAAGAGCTGGTCTGAAAGCGAGTCTAAAACTCCAGTTTATCTTTTAGATGCTAATTCAGACGGTCTGCCCGATGTGGTTAAAGACGATAAAGTATGGTTCAATAAAATAAACGCCAATGGGCAGCCAGAAATGGTAACAACCAGTGACATGACAGAAAACATGGTCATGAAGGGTAATGTCCCCGTCCCGTACACAGAACCCGAAGATCTTGACGACGACGAAGGTGAAGAGCCTGTTAAAGCAAAAAATGATGTCGTAAAAGTCTGGATCGCTCCAAAAGCTGGCTATGTGACTATTTATGATCATATTTCAATTACTGACATCCAGGAAACCAAAGCACGGGCCGTCTACTCGATTGAAGTTAAGAATCCTAACGATACTTCAAAAAATGGTAGGGTTTATTTGACCACTTTAGCAGGAGGAAACCCAAATATAGACCTCAAAATCACAAAATATGATGAATATCCAGGAACTCCTTTAGGAATCAATAATTCTTCGCGAATTCATGTAGAGTCAGGTGACAAAATCTATTTCCGTCTGCATAAGAAGACCGGTATAAACTATGAAGTAAACACCACACCTTCGGTAGAATTTGTAAACGCTAACGGTTCGCCGATAGTTGATTCTCCTGAAGAAGAAATAGATGACTTCATGCCAAATAATCTAAAATATGAGGAAAACTTTGTTCTTAACAACCTGACAAAGACATTGAAGTACGACTATTTTGGAACCAAGCATCTTACCATTCCAGGGTTTTCAGTACCAAAATTAAACGATAATGTTACCTTCAAAATAACCTTATCCAAGGCAGAGGTAGTAAATCCTTGGGACGTTACCGTAATTTATGAAAAAACATATTCACAATCACTCGGAACCGTAAACATTGATCCAGTGGATATGGACTTTTTTGTACCACCACCAATACCAGGTGGATACCATTTAAAATTCTCAGTCATATCAGATTCTTACATGAACAAAGAAATTGAGTGGAAGAATATTTCGGTAACGACAGATGGTTATGTTAATATCCTTGATGTACCCGACTATCCATCTTATTATGTAAGGGATTTTAAAAAGAAATTTCATGTTGCAGATTTGGGAGCCAACCCACCACATGGAACAAACGATTACTTTATTTCTATAAACAAGAATTTTGCTTTTACTCCATCTTTGGAAGGTAACTTCATGTATGTTATAAAAAAAGGCGGACTTGTATTGGAAAAAAGATGGGTTAAATTGACCAATTCAGGTATTACTGAAACCTCTTTGAATGGTTTTCTCAATCCGATTAAGTTTTATACTGGTGATCCTTACCAATCCGTTCAGCTCGATGATAGGATTAATATTGTTGTTTATTGCGCTACCCAAAAAGATCGTGCAGCCTATGAATCTTTAAAATCGCAATTGCAGAATCAGATATTCAATATCTATGCTGGAACGAATACGAATCTTTGGTCTTTTACGGTGGAGACAGCAATATTTACTGCTGAGTTCAATACAATTAGTGCGGTTTATCGCAACTGGGGACAATTTATTTACAATGAGAGTAAAGATGTCAAAAAAACGAATAATTCCCTTACGCCACCTGGAGGTCCGCGTGATATACCTACAGCTCCATCGGGCGTAACAACACCAGACTATACAATCAACACAGATACACCAAAAGATTCTTATGGAGCATTGATCAATAATGAATTCCTTGATTCGCCATTCGGGATGTTCAATTATAACTTTTCTTCTTGCTCTGGAATAACTAATCAGGACCAGTACGGAGAGTGTGTCGGTGATATTATTCAGGCAGATTTCCAGAATATAGCAAACACAAACATTCTTGCAGGCTTTAATCCAATTGTTCCAATGAATACCTATTACACAAAAGGTGATAATGGAATCGTGGAGAAATGGATAAATAATGGTTTTACTGAACAGTTCTCAAAGGCAAGGTCTTTCAGGGATGAAGAATCTATGGCTCCGTTTTTTGTAGACGATGATCCAGATGAGCAGGATATCGAAGTGCAGGGAAATCCCAACACCGCCATGTACGCAATAGAGAAGAAACAAAAAAGCAAGGCCAAAACTACTAATTGGGGGATCGGCATTCCTGTTATTTCACATTCAACTTCTGAGCTAAGAGGATATGGAAACATCAATACGCAGGATTTCTTTGATGTAAACGGTGATGGTTATCCTGATATGTTATATAGAACAGAATCCCAATTAACAAATGCATTGGGAGGTCTTAGAAGTGCACAGGGGAGAAATCTAGAAAATAACCCTGACTCGGTTATTTCAAATAACGATAGTTTTCAGAAAACAAATACAATTGCATTCAATGTTTCTGCGGTGAAAACTGTCGGTAGAAATACCTCAAATTCTAATTCCGATTCTAAACCTGATACCTCAGCAGCATGGTCAGGAGGTGTTGGAGTCTCTGATTATCCTGATTCCTATGACAGAGGTGTAAAATATTGGATCGACATTAATGGGGATGGTTTGGTAGATAGAGTTGAATTAAACGATGGCCAGGTCAGATATAAACTCAACTATGGCAACGGACTTGTTAATAATCCTTTTGAAGACTATCCAAATTTAAAAACCTATGAATCCAAGCCTGTTGGCTCAACTTCTGTTAGCATAGGAGGCGGTCTTTCAGGAATGATTTCTCAAACCGCTACTTTCAGTTCTGGTTGGGGTATCTCAGGTAATTTAACTGGATCTTCATCTACCGGAAGTTCAAAACTTATGTTCCAGGATATTAATGGAGATGGAATGATTGATCTAATTTCAATGGATAATGATGGAAATACTTCTGTATCCTACAACATGGGTAATAAGTTCGCTCCGGCGCAGGGTCTTTCAAAACAAGGGGGTATAGTTAATTTCGGGAAGGACAGTCGAACATATAATGGGGCACTTACCTTAAATGGTGGATTCTATATCAATGTTCCAATTGTTTGGCTATTTGGAATTACCATTCTCTATTTCCGTGCGGGGGCAGATATGAGCGCGAATATTGGCGTTTCAATGTCTGAAATTGAAAAAGGATTAAGAGACGTAAACGGTGATGGATTCCCAGACTTGGTAATCAACAATGGTAGCGGCTTACAGGTAAATTATTCGAGAATTGGAAGAACAAATAAGTTATCCAAAGTTACAGAAAAGTCTACCAATGGTACATTTACCATCGACTATGCTTATACAGATCCATCCTACAATGATCCTCATTCGAAGTTGGTCATGAAGGAAGTAAAGATTCTCAATCCAAATGTTGATTCTGACGGATATACAACATCAACCGATAAAAATATCGTAACAAGATTTGACTATCAGAATCCTAAATACGACAGAAGGGAGCGAACAAGCTACGGATTTGAAAAAGTGATCACTGAGGATATGAACGGTACGAATGTCTACCGTAGAGGTGTGGAGACTTTTTATAATTCCAATTATTACAATAATGGAATCCCTAAAAAAAGTGAGATATACAGCGGAGGAACTACATTAAAAGCAACTTCGGAAAATAATTACAAATTATATAAATACAACAGTAGTTATACTCAACTTGAAGAAATTCCTTCTTCTCAATTTGAAACTTATGATACTGGTGGAACGCAGGGAAATAGAATCGCGATTGTATTACCTTCCGGAACTTCCAACACGACATTTGAAAATGGGGGGTCTATAACCACGAGCTCCACTATGACCTACAATGTCAAAGGTCAGATAATCGGATATCGCTATAACAGCAACGTCGCCGCCGGAAGTTTTTATTCCTCGATTGGATATCATGACATACCATCCTTAACTGCGAAAAATATATTGAATATACCTTCGGAAATTAAGGTCTTTAATAGTTCGAATATTTTAATTCGCCAACGAAGTTCAGAGGTTGATACGAATTATGGCGATCTGACAAAAATTAAGGTGAGTCTTACTTCAAGTCAAACCGCAGATACAGAACTTACATATGATTCCTTTGGAAATGTAAAAACGGTGAAAGACCCCGTTGACTATCTCCTTACTTACGAGTATGATCCAACAGGAAAATATGTGACAAAAGTAACTGATAGTTTTGGCGTATTTTCATCTGCAACTTATGATTCAAGATGGGATACCATATTGGAATCCATAGATGCTACTGGTAATAAAATAACTTATGAATATGATAATTATGGTAGGTTAACTAATATTCTAGCACCAAAGGAAATAGGTGTTTCGCCTTATACGGTAAAATATTCCTATTTTCTGACACCTTATTCAACCACAGGTACGCAGATAAACCTATACGGCGCAACTACGCAGAACTATGATCCTGACAATCCAACAAATCCAATTGAAACTATTTCATTAGCGGATTTTACGGGAAAAACTGTACAGGTGAAGAAGGACATTTTTATTGCAAATGCTGAGAAAATGTCGGTTTCTGGAATGACATCATATGATGTTTTAGGTAGACCAATTAGACAGTATCATCCTACAATGGAGGCAAAAGATGCTGTTCTGAACAAAAAACTCAAATTAACCCTTTCTCCTTATTCCAGTTCTATTCAATATGACAATCTTGATAGGCCAATTATTGAAATTGATGAAGATGGAAATGTGACAGATACCTCATATAGTATTGAAGGTACTTCCATGAAAAAAACTGTAAGTCAATTACAGAATCCGGGCAGTACAATGAAATCTGAAACATTATCAAATGCGGAAGGAAGAACAGTAATTGCTAAAAACTATCTGGGAACTTCAATTTTAGTTTCCCAGTACACGTATGATATTGTTGGACAGCTTCTCTCGTTAAAAGATCCTGAAAATATTGAGTTTAAATACGATTATGATTTAGGTGGAAGAAGAACTTCAGAAAAGCATCCTGATCATGGAACGACAAGGTTCACATATGACAAGGCAGGTAAAATGACGACAAGGTTATCTCCAAATCTTGGCCAATCCAGTGCGATCTCCTATAAATACAATAAAAATAGGTTGATGGAAATAACTTACCCTAATCTTCCTAATGGAGCCACTAATCCTAATAATGTCAGATATACCTATGGTATCGCTGGAACAGCAACTGGAAGGTTAGCTTCAAAAATTGACGGTACGGGGCAGACTAAATATACTTACGGAACATTGGGTGAAATAGTATCTGAAAATAGAAAAATTACTGGATACAACATTCCGACAATGAATTTTATTACTAACTATGAGTATGATAGCTGGAACCGTATTAAAACAATAACCTATCCTGATGGAGAAATCGTAAAGTACAAGTATGATTTAGGCGGAAATTTAAAATCCATAAAAAGCCAGCAGAATGGGGATTACGTAAAAGATATTCAATATGATGAATATGAGCAGCGAACCAAGATCCTAAATGGAAATGATACCTATTCACTGTTTACTTACGAACCAAAAACCAGATATCTTGCTTCTCATACGCTTACTAAGGATAATTACACAACCTATCTTGCTAATAGCTATAAATATGACTTTGCGGGGAATGTAGTTTCTAATATCAATAGCAGTATTTTAACACCTAACCAATTAGGGGGAAGTTACCAGCTTCTATATGGATATGATAGCTTGAACAGGCTTACACATGCGGTAGGGGCAATGCTAAAAGATATAAAAGAAGATCCTAATAACCCTTCTAATGTTGGAGCAAGTTATGAGACAACCCTAACTTACACTACTGGAAATGGCTTTAAAGGAAAAAACCAGACCCATGTGGTAAGCGGTATAACAAATCCTTTAAATACTTACAATAATAGTTACAAGTACGTCAAAGGAACCCATATGGTCACTTCTGTTACCGATTTGAACAATGGGTTTGTAGAAAGTTTCAAATATGACCTGAACGGTAATCCAATAGATCTAAATTCACCAAATGGCACTGTCTCGATGGCGTGGGATGAAGAGGACAATATGAAAGCCTACTTTAAAAAGGCTGATGGTATATTCCAGTATTATTCCTATGACAATAAAGGCGACAGAACTATTAAGTATAATTTACAGGAAGGTCCTAAATTATATCAGAATGGGTCACTCGTTGATGGCACAATGCAGCTGTATGGATACAAAGTCTATCCGAACTCCTATGTTGTGGTAAGCTCAGATAATACTTATACAAAACATTATTATGCCGGAACACAAAGGATCGCAAGCCGATTGGCAGACAATCCAGGTCTTTTTAACAGAGTAGCAGTAAACCAAAATGTCAACGATGATAAGGACAGTGTGCCTGACGTTGAAACTGAATTTAAAGCTTACTCAGAAAAAATGGGTGTAGATATTACAAAACTGGAAACTGAATTTGCTAAAAACAGTTCACAGGCAGGACTATATTATTTACACAGTGATCATTTATCGACAGCAAATTTTGTCACAGATGCAAATGCCGTAGCAACACAATTTTTCCTAAATTTACCTTTTGGTGAAACGTTCATTGAACAGCAGGTTCCTGGAGTCTATGAAAATCCATACAAGTTCAATGCAAAAGAACTGGATAGTGAAAGTGGCCTATATTATTATGGTGCAAGATACTATAATCCAAGACTGAGCATCTGGTATGGCGTAGATCCACTAGCTATCCATAATCCGGTTATGGAGCACCAATTTTATGGGAATGGTCAACATAATTCAGGATTCTATTTCATAGGTAATTTAAACCCATATATTTATACCTATCAAAATCCTGTACGATACACTGATCCAAATGGAAAACAGGTTGATACTGTTATTGATGGTCTCAAAAAGATGTGGAATGGGATCAATCCTTGGAAAGCCGTTGAAGGTAGTAAAGATGGTCCTAGGGTTCGCTCAGGCGAGGAAAGATTTCAGGAGTTTAGAACAGGAACTATACAGGCTGCTAAAGGAGCGGCAACGGCTGAAGTTGGGCATGTTGTCCTCGATGCAGCTGGTGTTGTTGATCCTACTCCTGTTTCAGATACGGCAAATGGTATTTGGTACGTCTTTGAAGGTGACTGGAAAAATGCTGCAATCAGTGGCATATCGGTTGCCCCCTATATAGGTGATGGTGCTAAAGGTGTTAAATATGGTGGAAAAATTATAACGCAGATACAAAAACACCACATTATTCCTCAGCAACTATATAAATTAATGCCAGAAATCGGAGATTTCATATTAAAGAATTCAGGTATAAATTTAAAGAAATTACCAAATAGATTTCATGGAAATCACCCAGCTTATACAAATTGGGTGAAAAATAAGATTGACGATTTATTAGCTGAGGGCGATCTTACGAAAGAAGGACTTGAAGGAGTAATAAAAGAAGCTAATATTGAACTTAATAAAGCCTATAAAGAGTTTAAAGAATCAGGGCAGTCATTGAATGATTATTTTAAAAACAAAAAGAAATAACATGCATAAACAGAAAAATTATTATCAAATTGAACCGACCATAGACAGTAAAATCATTGGCAAAAGTGAATTGGCACTTTCAGTTGAAATTACCAATAAACAATTTTTGGCATTCCGAAAAGATAAATTGGTCTATGTTGACAATTATTTTGAACAGACTGAACCATATAAGGATTTTCCCAAAAATATAACAGGCAAAATGTATCAGAGAAAGAAATCTCCCATTGATATTATGCAAGTCATGCCAATGTGCCTGGGAATTCCATTTATTATTAGTGGAAAAGTAAAGGAAATATTAGAGAACTTAAATATAAAAAAATCCGAATACCATTTGGAAGATTTGAGTATCGATGGATCTTCAGAGCCATTTTATTTTCTCTTTATTCCTATGCTTAAAAATTCTGAGACAATTGATTATTCCAAGAGTGTTTTCTATAGTACATTACAGGATAGATTTGCTGTTTTTGATACTTATGAAAAATATCTCACAGAAAAGAACAATAGATTCAAAGTTAAAAATCTGTTTTTATCTAAAGCACTGGAAAGTCAGGATATTATAAGTGTCCAGGCAGCAGGACCGTTTTTTAGCGAAAGAATAATTGATGCCTTCAAAGAAAATCATGTCATTGGTTACGATATAATAAAGGGCGGAGATTTTAAAGTAGACCTTAAATTCTCCTGATTTTATGTTGATGTGAATGTTTTTGAAACCACCGAAAGGTGGTTTCTTTTTTGCCATTTAAAAATTAAAAATGATTAACTTTAATTGTGGTAAATCATTGACAAATAATTGAATGGGCAATCTTTTTGAGAATAAAATAATTGAAATCATATCAGAAGGTGTAAAAATTGCTGTATCTGAACATACGGTAAATGATCAGCAAATATATCGACTGATCTTTTCCGATGATAGATTACCTCTTGTAATTACACGTATTTCCACTTTTTCTGGTAATAACTGGACAAGTGTTCCGCAGGGAAGACAGAAAGAAGCTGAATTATTTGGTAATGAAATCCTAAAACATTTAAAAAAATAATGATATGTGTTATTATAACGGACAACGTGTTTCAAGAGCTGAGTTCATTCGTTTAATGGACTTGGAAAAAGCGGTTGTGAATTATGATTTTTTAAATCAGGATCTGCACGAGGGTTTTAATTATGGAAAGATAGCGGTTCTGCGTCCTTCCGAAGACAAATGTAATTTTGAAATTGTGCAAATGGAATGGGGTTTCATCCCTTCTTATATTAAAAATCGCGATGCGGTTCAAAAGATGCGTTTTGGATACAAAGACTCCCTGGGTAAGTGGCATCAACCCTATACAACACTTAACGCTAAAGGAGAAGAGCTTCTGCTGATCGATGAAAATTCGGGCAAGGAAAAAATGTTTCGCAAAGCTGCACTTGATCGAAGATGCCTTATCCTGTCTAGTGAATTCTACGAATGGCGACACATTTATCGTCTGAACAAAAAGACAAACCAGCCTTTAAAAACAGCAGATAAATATCCTTACCATATTGGTTTAAAGGACAAAGAGTATTTTTTTATTGCAGCGATATGGCAAAACTGGATTGATAAGGAAACCGGAGAAACAATTGACTGCGTAGCCCTGGTAACAACAGAAGCAAATAGCTTAATGAGACAAATTCATAATTCAAAAAAACGTATGCCAACAATGTTGCCTGATGACCTTGCCTGGGAATGGATGATGGAAGATCTGGATGAAAAAAGAATTACTGAGCTGGCAACCTATCAGATAAATCCTACTGAAATGGTCGCTTATACGGTTGAAAAAGAATTTAAAACAACCGGTACTCCTTCAAAGGCTTTCGTTTACGATGAGATCCCTGATCTTTCTTATGAAGTCTAACAGTTAAAAATGATCGGCTAAAAAAATCCCATTACATAGAAGTTGCCGTTTTAAATATTTAAAGTTGGTCAATAAATTGGTTAGATGATGGGAATTGTCATACTAATGACTTCTTATGCACCATCAAAAACAAATAGATGTATTCCATGTTTTAAACTTTGCATGTATAGGGTTGTTATTGCCTTGTGATAGGATCAACCTAATATGTCATTTCTTTATTAATTTCTGAATTCTATAAAAAATATGAATGGAATAATTTTTCAGCATAACAAGGCCCATATCGGATGTTCTGCTAAATTTATGTTTATTCCTGAGCCTGGGCAAAGGTCAATTCCAGCAATAGCTGAATTTCAAGGTGGTGAAAAAGCATATGCCGTAATAGAAGAGGTAAATGCTCTTGAAGTTGTTTTAAGAATAGGTGAATACTTAGATGCCAAAGGACTCAAAGTTCCTGAGAAAGTATGGCGCATGAGATATGATAAAGACAATGACCAATGGCAAATTGTTGGTAGTTTTTTATCTAATGAAAATCTAAAAAACAACCGAAGAAAGAAATCAAAAATTGGAAAGATTTAATTTTTTTATTCGATTTTTTTAATCTTTGTTTTCCAACACAAACTGAAAGGTAGAACCTTTACCTTCTTCACTTTCCACACTTATAATTGAATTGTGATAATGCAATATCTCTGCGACAATATAAAGGCCGATACCAAAGCCGGAAATATTCGCAAGTTCCTTCCTTTCGACCCTAAAGAATCTTTTAAAAAGTTCTTTCTGATCTGCATTACTTATTCCGACACCTTCATCACTGACAAAAATCCTTAAAGAAGCATTACTGATTTTCTCACAGCCTAACACAATAGTTCCGCCTTCGGGGGAATATTTTATGGCATTGGTCAAAAGATTTGTTAAGACCTGACCGATTTTATCTCGGTCGGCAAGCACTTCATGAGAGGAATTACATTGAATCTTTATTATATGCTTTTCGCTGATATATCTTGCCTCCGATACGATCTCCTGCAACAAACCTAAAATTTGAAAATATTCAAAATGCATCCTGATTTTACCCTCCTCGATCTTTGCGAGGTTCAGAAAATCCTGAATCATCGAAGTCATCCGTTTCGCCTGATTTTCGATCCCGACTGACAAGTTTCTTCCTATTTCCAAATTATTATTCTTAAAACCTCTTTGCATGGCCTGAGAACTTAATAATATGGAAGTAAGCGGTGTTTTAAGCTCATGGCTCACCATTGAAACAAAATCATTTTTCCTTCTTTCTTCCTGTTTTTTTTCCGAAATATCCCTGGCTATTTTGGATATTCCCATGATTTCACCATTGGCGTTCTTAATGGGTGATATTGTCAGGGACACATCTAATAGTTTACCAGATTTTGTCAGCCTCTGCGTTTCAAAATGATTTATGGATTCCCCAGCCCTGAGTTTTTCCAAGATATAATCTTCTTCCCCCAAGCGCTCTTCAGGGATTATCTTTATGATCGGCTGACCGATCATTTCATCGGCACTGTAACCGAATATTGTTTCTGCAGAACTGTTCCAGGTACTGACAACTCCATTCAATGTTTTACTTATGATGGCATCAAAAGAAGAGTTCACTATGGCCACAAGTTTTGAATGGTACTCTTCTGAATTTTTTAGATCCGTAATATCAAGTACGCAGCCGACGACCCTGTGTAAACCTTCGCTTACTTGTTTCTGTATAATTCCCTGCACCCTGATCCAGACAGGAATAGCATTCGATTTTAAAAATCTAAAAATAATATCAAACTCACCGTTATCCCTATATTTCACATCTGAAATATGGGATTCCACCTTTTCTTTATCTTCCGGGTAAATATAATCTTTAAGCAGACCACCTGCATCAACTTCTATCGGGATTTCAAGCATCTGCCGAAGTTCATCTGAAATTTGGATATTTCCGGTAATTAAATCTAATTCCCATATACCCAAGTTAGATGCTGAAATCGCAAGCCGTAAACGTTCCGCACTTTCCGCAAGTAGATGGTGAAGTTCGTTCTTGCGTTTTTCTTCTTTGACCAGCTCGGTTACATCTCTGGTGAAACATCGCGTATGGATAAATTTTCCGTCCTCTATCAGTACATTTGAACTGATTCTGACATATTTGACATCCCCATTTTTGGACAGTAGACTGGCCGGAAAATCCTGTACCGTTTCATTATTGGAAAGTTTAACCAATAGCTCCGAAATTATATCACTATCGGCATGAAAATTCTGGATCGGAAAACCAATATATTCTTCTTTGGTATATCCCAGAAGATCGAGTTCGGCCTGGTTTGCCCAGATAATAATACCGTCCCCATTTACCCAGTGAAGGGGCATACTTCCGTTTTCGATAAAATCCGTCAGCTCTTTCACACGATATTTTAGCGATTCTAATTCGATTCTCAGATCCTCTACATTTTCAGGTTGGGCCATAGTCAATTAACTTTCGATATTTTAACTAAGTAAATTTATTAATTATACAAATATATAGCGCAATAATCATTTATTTATCCTACGTGGTATGGCTTATTTCACAACTGGTTAAATATCAGTGATGTGCGAATAAAATAACTGTGCGATATAGAATTTGTATGTATTAACAGAAGAGATTAAATAGAGGCTGGGCAAAATACCCAGCCAAACGTTACTAATAGTATTAATGGAGCGCGTTTAAATAAAACAAATACAGAAATCATTTGTTTAGGCATTTCTATAATATTTAGGTCAAAAAAACACTGCTTGCTATTCTATTTTACTGCAAATTATTTTTAATTTTAGTAAGCTTATATCGCTATAACAATTAATTTACCTCTAAACCTATATTTCGATGCAGTATAGATCTTTGGGAAAAAATGGGCCAAAAGTTTCTGCAGTATCCATTGGTACACGCAGTATGACACCAAATAGGGATATTGATTCCACGGAAAGTTCAAGAATAATTAAAGTGTTAGAAACAGCAATAGAAAAGGGCATTAATTTCATAAATACCGCTGATTTTTACAGTATGGGCTTAAATGAAATGCAGATCGGAAAAGCCATAAAAGGAAAGAGAGACAAAGTTTTTCTCAGTGTAAAAACTGGACTCAGAAGATCTCCGACAGGAGATTATCTCGGTCTTGACTGTACTCCATCTTCGATCAAGAATTTTTGCAACTATTCCCTGACCAGATTGGGTGTTGAGGTCATTGATCTCTACCAGCCCGCACGCATAGACCCCAATGTTCCGTTAGAGGATACCGTAGGAGCAATTGCAGACCTTATTAAAGAAGGAAAAGTCCGATACCTTGGTATGTCAGAGGTAAATGCCCGGCAGCTTAAGATTGCGAATGAAATATATCCGGTTTCCGCACTTGAAATTGAATATTCACTGGCTACCAGATTCATTGAGCATGAAATTTTACCTATGGCAAGGTCTTTGGAAATTTCAGTGATACCCTATTCAGTTCTCTATTATGGTCTCCTTACAGGCGATATTAATGGCCCGTTTTCTAAATCTGATTACAGAAGCACCCTGCCTAGATTCAACAGCGAAAATCTTACGGCAAATCTGGAAATCATTGACTTTCTAAAAGACTTTAGTGCCCAAAAAGGATATAGCCCCAGCCAGATAGCAGTTGCATGGTTGCTCAATCAGGGAAATGATATTATACCTATCATCGGAATGGGATGTCCTGAGAGAGTGTCGGATAACCTGAAAGCACTTGAAATAAAATTTACCAATGAAGAGCTTCTGTTTTTGGACAGCACTTTTTCAATGGGTGCTATTAAAGGCGACCGTTATCCTGAAACACTTAAATCAATAATTCCGTCCTAATTTATTAGCCTAGAGAAATGGTTATTTAATTTTTTCTTTTTCAAACGGAATATCAGAATTAAATTTTATTTTAGTGTTATCTTCCTCCTTAGAAGATGATCAAATATAGCTAAGCACCGAATTCTCTCTCGGTGCTTTCTTTTTCAAGTCAAAAAGTATATCAGTAGAGCAGTTTTGGGTTGTCATTATTATCCCCAACTAAAATATAAATGAAAATGGTTAATATTCCGAATATTTTTTGTCTACTTTCCATATATTTTCTTCCAGTTTTTTAAGGAACCAGGATTTTTTACTCATTTTGGTTCCAGAAGCTGTAACATATTCGTAGACATTCAGGATCAGTTCTTTGTCATTCAGAACTTCCATATCACCTTTTGCTATGATTCCATCAGTAAATTCAATATCTATTTCAAGATATGCGCTGCGGGAAGAGACAGGAAACAATATTTTTCCTATTGAACCAGCATAAAGATGGCTATTGTCAAACATTATCTTTTTCATAATTACGACAGTTTGGACAGATTTAAATTCAATGAAGTAACACCACCTAACCTTACTTTTAAAATGATAATTACTCCTAATGGAACTTTACATACAATTTACGGTTTCTAATTCAGATATCGTTTCAAATTGCCGTATAAAAAGCTAAAGTTATTTCAAATTTTGGGTTTAACATGAAAACGATCTTCTCTAAAAATATAAATAGTTGTCCAATAATAACGAAAGCTATCCTGTTTTGGGATAGCTTTCTATTTTTTCCTCTCGGTTCGATCAACAAATCCTGTCTAATGATGCTTTTATTACAATTACAGGAATTTTTGCAACCACAGACTGAATAAGATCAGAATATTCAGAACAAAAAGACAATTAACAGTTATATAAATTGAACGTTTGCTGAATTTTTTTAAAAAGAAAATGGACAAAACCGGTATTATCAAGGTGATAAAGTAGATGATTGATACTATTTGATTTACCATTTTAAATGTCGTAACCGTCATGCCCAACTTTTCTGATATTTCAGAAATTCTTTCGGGGTATGCGTCTGAATAAAAACCGCTGCCGGTTACCATATGCCAGATTGCACCTACTCCCATGAACGGGGTAAAAAGCCAGAGCACGAGCTGTAATAAGCACACCATAAATGACAGGGCATATAAAACTTTTAATGCTTTCATATTTAAAATTAATGATTAATCCTTACAATCGCTACTCAGTGTACTTAAAGGCTTTTTACCGTCAATTACATCTTTAACCGTATTCCAGTCTGGACGATGGATTTCTTGCTTTCCCGGTGCTGCTTTTCCTCCGTTTTTGTTCACGAAATCTGAAACCATTTTTTGATAAGAATTCCATAATGCATCCGCTTTACCGAATGGCCCTGCATTCGGTACGCCAAAAAAGTTTGCAACTGCTTGGAAATTGCTGCCGTCGATATAGGATAATCTATCCACGCCACGTGTATAAAACGTATAGGAGCCATTCGCATTTTTTACAAAACCAAAATCCCGGTTACCGGACACTGGATGCCCCTTATATTGGGGTTCAAAAATTGTTGTGAAAGTCCAGCCTCCACTATTATACTTACTCACAATAACAGAACCGTTATCAGGGCCTAAAATATCAATTGTAATAACAGCGTTTTTTGGATTACTGGAGTTCCATAAATTTTGGTCAGCAACTCCCCATTTGTCATATGGTGAAAATTTCGAATAATACGTGTCAACAAAATTATTGATATTTTTGCGGATATGTTCCTGAAACTGCTCAGGGGTTGCAGTTTTTCCATTAATAGTCGGCATTTTATCGATATTAATAGGGAAATAATCCATATTGACCAACGGACTGAATGCATCATTTATATCAAGTGCGTGAGAAACAGGACTTCCGAAATATGCTACATCAAATTTCCGAATTTTATCTTTCGTCGATTGGTCAATAGCGAATTTAGCCATTGCTAACCACTTCTTGATTATTGCACAGTCGATATTTGGGATTAAAGCAAAAGGTTTGTTTTTCAGCTGATTTTTCAGTTCATCCACATTTGGTTTAGGGAAATTGTCACTTGGGGCACCTGGAGCTCCACCACCGCCAGTACCTGTTGGGATAGGATCATCGGAACATGCAGCATGGGGTAATTTTGTCTTGGGAAAAGTCCATACGGTATTGAGTTGCCCTTCAACATAACCTTCAACAGTTCTCTGATCTTCTTCTTCCTCTGGCTGACATCTTGGATCACCGGGTAGTCCGCCTGCTTTCAGCTTAGGTGCTGACCTATCTTTAAGCCAGCTATTATCCGCATTAAATGTAGAAAAATATGCCTTTCCTCCATAGTATTTAGTAACGGTAAAGTTGTTATCAAAATATCCTTCAGAAATAATACGTCCTGTAAACCCGTTAGGTATATCTTTCCCATATTCAGGCAGATAGATAACTTTTACAAAATCCCATTCTCTTTTTTGGTTTTTAGTCGCCTTTAAAATCAGGTTGTTGCTTAAGTCGACAGGTATCGAATCGTTCGTGAATATTTTCACATCACTTAACAATTTTACCCTCACAATTGCCGTATCTGCCGTTTTGAAAGTCACGCTGTCCCATAGGATCTGCGTATTGAAATTCTTGCTGAAATTTTTTCTGTCCGCCGGAAGGCCACTGTCGCTATGCTGTTTTTCAAATGCTGCTTTCAGCGAAAGAACCTGTTGATTGCTGTTTTCTAAACTACTGACATGATCTTTTTTGCAGCTCTGAAATCCCACAAATAGGGTCAGGAGCATGCTCAGATAATAAATTCTTTTCATCTACATCTAATAATTGTTATTTAAACTGCTTATTTTTCGTCCATCATAAGATTATATCTAAGACGGTTAACAAAACAAATTGTCCCGAAATATTTTGATTTTTTAATATGATTGAGACATGTTTATTTGTATTCAAAAGAAATAAATTAAAAGGTGTTTTTCAATTCTTTTTTGATTTTAAAAGTAATCGATTTGTCATGTTTTGTTTAGATTAAAAAATGTAATTCAAGTGTAGTGGGTTAGATACAATGGTGATAGCTGTATTTTGCCGACTTACAACGCATTTAAGATCCAATTAAATTTTTTGAGATTATAGGGACAGAAGGCATAAGGGGAAGATCTGACTTGTCGTGATCTTTTTCGTATCGGGGCGTGTCAAATTGAGACCGCGCTTTTTGTTCCAAGTCCTCGCTGAGCTGTGGGCTATCCACTTCAATCGCTCTCGCATTATTGTATGTTTCCCATCGCGCACGCCAAAGCACATTTACCTCCCAGCTTCTTTCCGTCCCATAAAAGAGCTTTTGGCTTCCCATGATCAGAAAATTGTAAGTCAGATCCCAAAACAGTTCCCAACATCTGCCTTTCAAATCTCTGATGTCCGGACAACTAAATATCCGGATTTTTTTATGCATAGAAATTCAATGAATATCATTTTCAAAGAAAAGGATAAAAAGGCAGCCAAGTTAGTTCATCCATCCGACCCACATCCCACCAAGAGAAAAAAGTGAATGAACGGTTTCCCCCCAAAGGCCCCCCCCATTAAATCATTTTTTCTCTTGGTCTACGCAGTTGTATGATCTGTTTGTCTGCTTTCTTTTTTTCCTTTTTTTCTTTTGAAAATAATATCGGGGCCGAGCCTCGGAAGGACTGGAAGAACATAACAAGCAATGTAAAACAATAAAACAAAACGTTATGAACATCACCGCAAAAATCACAAGAACAGCAGAAGTTAGAACAACTTCAAACGGCAAAGAGGTAGTAAATTTTGGCGTAGCGATTAGGCACACCTTCCGAAACAAAGAAGGCGAAAAAATCAGTCAGCCAACTTTTTTTGACTGTGCCTACTGGAGAACTCCAAACATTGCCCCATACCTGACTAAAGGCACTATTGTAGAACTTTCGGGAAGGGTCAGCCCTAGAGCGTGGATAGACAAAGAAGGCAACCTAAAGGCAGGACTGAATTTTCACGTAACAGACATAGTTTTTCACGGTGGGGATGGAAAACAGGGGGGAGAAACAGTAAAAAAGGAAACTGTAAAAACTGGCAACTCTACATCCGTATTTGCGGGGGACAATGACGATGATCTACCATTTTAAAACAACGCAAATCTAAAATTCATCATGAAAAAATCAGCCCAAAATACAGGGGTACAGATACCCGATAATATAGCACAGATTGCCCTATTGGTTAGAAAAGACTGGAAAAACGTCTATTTCGGGGCTGTGCCTTATTTGGATGCAATGCACTCACTCAGTAGCGTAAATGAAAGCTATTACGAAGATTCCGCAAGCTCGATAATCAATTATTTCCTTGCAAATGCGACAACTTGGCGCGGAGAGGTTGCAAGGGCGGTAAAAGCCAAATTAAAACAGCTTGTCGCAAGTGCAAACTAATTTTTAAACCTTCAAAAATTTAACATCATGTCAACAATTCAAATAGATATAACACAGGCTAGTATTTACGTAGGAACATACGCTAAATATAACGATGGGTCAATTTTCGGAAAATGGCTAAAACTGTCCGATTATGCAGATAGGGGCGAGTTTTACGATGCCTGCGCCGAGTTGCACAGTGACGAGGAAGACCCAGAGTTTATGTTTCAGGATTACGAACATATACCCAAAGGCTTAATAGGCGAATCATGGTTATGTGAAAACACTTTTGAAGTACTGGAAGCCCTCGGAAATCTTGACGATAACGATCTTGAAGCATTTTTAATCTGGTGTGACAATGATCACAAAGACTTTTCCAAAAGTGACATTGACGAGCTTATCAGTGATTTTAAAGATGATTATGTAGCCCATTACGACAGTGAGGAGGATTTTGCACGGGAACTGGTAGAAGGTCGTTCAGATCTCAGCGATTTTGCGAAAGAGTATTTTGATTATGAAGCCTACGCAAGGGATCTTTTCTGCGGAAGCTATTGGAGCCAGGACGGACACGTATTCTATAACTAAAGTTTAACCACAGGCGACTGTGAAAGCAGTCGCCTATAAATCTAAAAAAATGGTACTGGAAACATTCAAAATAACATTGAAACATGATACAGGTTTTTTCAAGGTCAAAGTGACCTCACTCAGCGGAGAGCAGGGAGCAATTCAGCAGGTAATGGCCTGTGAAAGATGTCCAATAGGGGCAATAATCAGGATTAAAAAAATCGGTCAGAAATCAATCATTTAAAATTTACCGCTATGAATATTGGCGTAATAACATACAAAAAGTACGACGAAAATGTGCTACTGAACGCACATTTCAATGTAGATGAATTATTCAGGATCATCCTGCACGACAAAGATTTTGTACGCTTTGAAATCTTCGACAGGGAGAAGAAATTATTGGCATCTACCTATTACCCGAATGTTGACGGAAAGGGGCTGTATATCCATCCTGTCAAGGTGTTCAGGGACGAGGAACTTAAATGGATAGACTATTACGCATTTAGATCGCCTTCTACAATCAGGCATTATAAGGTGACTTGGAAAGTAGACGGTGCGGTTTTCCGAACAAGGAAAAAAGCCACTGAATACGCAAATCTTGTCAATAAAAGGGTTGCATACAGAATTGAACCTTTCATTGACCGAAGCACTTACCGCAGGTCGCAGAACTGAATTTTACACATCAAAATTTATCAAAATGAAACCATTGGACGAAATGAACAATATAGAAAAGGCTTATGTACTAGCCCGATTATTCCCTAAAGATTTAAAAGACCTTATCAGCTTTGTTCAAAAGGAGATAACCCATTTTCGGGAAAAGCAGGAAGATATTAAACTGGCTTGGCCACCCCAATGCCTGATAACAGCGAATTATTGGTATAGCCTGATCGCAGAAATTGAAAAGCTATTGGAAAGGCTCAATGTTCAGCTTCACAGAAGCCCGAAAATATTTTCCGAACATCTTTTTTGGGGACACAATTCAATTTTTATGATGCACTGCCTTGTGCGCTTTGTCGGGTGTGAAAATCCCCACCATAGCCTGAAACTGGCAATAGAACTACTGTTCGGAGATAAAGAAATAGTATCCATAGAATTTACAGAAAATACGGAAGATTAAAGTTTAACCACAGGTGACTGTGAAAAGTCACCTGTAAATACAAGCAAAATGACACAGGCAGAATTAACGGAAAATTTCAAAGCATTGATGACCATAAACCCACCCCTAAAAGAAATTGAAGAACTTTTCTTTAAGGCTGTGAACAGTGGCGCACTGGATTTTGAAGATGAACCACAGGACAGTTATAGAACTGCGAAGATTATTTATCATGCCATTCTTTGTACGATGGCGGCAAAATGGTTTCCCCTCGCAATAGAAAATTGGAAGGAAGCCCAAAACCTTAAAAAATTCTTGTAATCATGGCAAATTGGTGTAATAACACGCTTGTCTTCGTGGGAACTCCCGGAGCTATCGAGCAGATAACAGTCCTATTTAACACAATAGCACAAATGGGACAGCAGATAGATTTTGAAAAACTGCCTGATTTTCTAGGCGGTACGGAAGATCATTTTTTCTGCTATATAAGCTATAACCATGACGGTATGGTGGAATATGAAACGAGATGGACACCCAACATACAAGCTGTGGTGCGGATAGCAAAGCATTATAATGTTGATTTTACACTGGGCTATCAGGAAATAAGCAATTGTCTATATGGCATGGCAACCTATGCTAACGGTATTCTCAAAACTATCTGTTTAGACCCAATGGATTTTGGCAGATTCTAATCTGGTTGAACTATAATTAATTAAAAATGAAAATAACGGATTTAAACGGTCTGGAAATAACAGTGACCGATCTTGATAAAGCGATTCAGCAGGCGGAACTATTTAAGGATATGCACCATGTTCCGCCTGTACCCTACGATAAAGTAAGGCAAAAATACTGGACTGACGTTTACAACAAACTTTTGGAACTAAAATCAAAAATATCATGAGCAATCTAGCAGATAAAACAGAATATCGGGCACTTTCGATCATAGCCCGAATGGTTAAGGATTTTGAACGCTTGCATTGCCTGAACATGACGGCAACAGACGATTGGGATGCCACAGGAGCAAGGAATCTTTTGGAAGGCATCGTGCAGAGCAACGGCTACAAGATAAATTATGACCGTGACGGAAAGGGAAATAGACCGCTTCTCAAAGATGATAATATTTCAGATGCTAAACACAATTACACACGGTAAATCATGGACAAGGACAATCAATTTATGGACTTTCTTTTCAATGAATTTTTGATGATGGAAAGAAAGTTCGGAAAAAGCCGATCACATAAATATTTGACAATTATTTCAAAATATATAGAAGTCGGTTTTAGCTACAATGACCCTGAAAAAGCACAACAATACGCCTGCATGACTTATTCAAGTATTTTATATGCGATCTATAACTGGAAAACACATTTACTTGACCTCAAAGGAAAGGACGAGGAAGCTATACGGTTCGCAAGGTATAAAAAGCGATTAAAAAAACTGGGTTATTCCGAGGACGAAATTGCAAATCTTCTCATAGATAGATTTAAACTCAATAACCCGACTGAAATCATTTCCCCATACGGGCAATTATAAATAAATCAATATTCACAAACAACAATATTATGGAAGCGAATTTTTTTAAACAGATAGCAAAAATGGACTTGCAGAGCAAAGTAACGCTTACGATTGCCAAAGCAACAGAAGATAAAATAGTTGTCTCTATTTTGGTGCAGAATGACGGATGTGGAGATAAAGCAAAGTATATAATCCCCCCACTTAATCTCAAAGGAACGGCAGAAGAACTGGACGCTGAATTTTTCTCACATATCAAAAAACCGATTGAATCCGCTTCGGGGCTTATGTCCAATATGGAAGCTTTTATGAAGCAGATGGAGGAAGCAAAAAAACAGTCCGCTATGGAGAAAGAAAAAGCGGACAAGGCGAAAAAGGAAAAGGATGTGAAGATTAAAAAGTACAACGATGCAATGGCGAAAGCCGAAGCACTTGAAAAAGAGGGAAAATTCAAAGAAGCATGGACTGCGTTACCAAAGGCTTCCGAATATCCCGACCATGCCGAAACAATAGGTCAGAAGCAAAATTTGTATCAGTCCCACTTTGCAGGTGATCTTTTTGCCTCACCACAGAACCAAAATGAAGAGCCATTGGCAGAAGTGAATGTTTAACAATAAAATTGAAAGAATATGTTATTGAGCGTTGAATTAGCGAGAGTGTTTGTTCTCATGGACAAGGGATTGAAAATAATCCTTGACGACCCCGAACCACGTTGGGGCGTGGATGCAGTGATGAATTTTTATGCGAATACTTATCCCATTTTGACGACTTCAAAGGTTTCTGCGCCAGTAATTAAGGATGATTCTGTCGTATACACTTTTGAAAGTGTGATGGGTACGAAGGGTTAATTATTAAAGAATTAAAACAATGAACAATGCGAAAACAGATCATATCGGGAACAATAAAAATTCCCGACAAAGAAAGAGAAACCAACCTGCACCGCAGGATTGCGGAGTTCGCCCGATGGATGGAAAAACCAAAAGATGCACAGGAAATTTTCAGGGACAGAAGGAAATCCGTACCGATTGCCATGTTGCCAATGGTTTACTAAACTGCACATTTCTACCTAAGTTCAGGCAAACAGAAATGAATCAGGTAAATGAAACCTCTGCAAAACTTGAAAGTGACTTTTTCAGGTCACTTTCAAGACTGGCAGAACACTACAAAATCGAACCGTTTGCCAAGTCCGATAATTATAAATTTCCCTACAATATCAATCTTGCAATTTCCGACATAAAGGGGAAACTAAAAAAGAACGTGCTGAACTTTCACAGTTTGCGGTTCAAAAAAGAAAATGATAAATTTTATGTGGTTTCCGAAGAACGCTGTGATACAGGGGCGACACTCTTTTACATTCCTGTTATCCCGCTTTTCAGAATGCTTAATGACAAAAAACGGAAAAAAACAGCGCATCTTTTATTATCCGTGTTTTCCTATCTCTATCACATTGCTGATATACCCTATTACAGACAGGAGGGAAGCTATTTATATTATGAGTATGAAATATTGAAAGACTGGATAATGGATGATCCCTACGAAGACGAAGAAGACAACCGTGTAAGCGAAATCGAGATTGCGGAATGGGTGGGAGATAAAATTGAACAGAAAATTTACAACCGTGAGAACCTCACTTTTTTCGATCAGCGGATTGCCCATTTCGATGCCAAAGATGATTTTGATACCAATTGTTTGATCTTGGCACAAAAAACACTGGCAATTTACCGTGAATATCCCGATGCCAGTATTTTTCGCAATGCCAGTAGTATGTTCGATGAGGATGAAGAATATTTGGAAGATCAGATCATTCCGATGGAAAAATATATTTCTTTCTATGCCGATAATAAAGGTTGGCTCGCAGAAACCGTATTTGAATCCGTCAATAACCAGTTTCAGGAATACAGTGAAACGCAGGAACCTGCCCTGATCCAATGTTTTGACGGACAGAAAAATGAAACTAAAGACCTTGCATTTGAGGAAAGGCTCTTTGAACTATTGCATGACCTTACTGATTTAATTTACGATTATAGACAATTGAGCGATGAAAAACAATAACATAGACATTACGCAGGATTTTGACAATAAGCTTTATTATCCCAAATGTGCATTGGTGCTTTATGAATCACAGGGACTTGACCCTGATGTATATGTAGAACATTTTGATATGGACGGTAACGGAAACCCGATAAACGCCCATCCCCTGACAGTGATGGAAGCCGATATTCTGGCGAAAACGCTAATGCTCGAACACGAAAAAGAAAGCGCATTTTTAAAACCTAAATCTGTCCTTCCGAGCAATGTTTTGAGCCTTGACCCGAACACCGAAAAAGGAACAGTGATCTGGCATACCAAAGCACAGCAAAGAGAACTGTTTTTTGTCGAAAGTCTAGGGATTCCAAACGGCAAAGCCTATGTTCCGCCTATGCTGTGGAAGGCTAGCAAATCCAGTCTCACGGTATTTGCGCTTAAAAACAATAGAAGACCAACTTTAAAGTCACAGCTTTACCATTGCCCTTTTTTCAATATATACGCTGACGGAAAAGTATGTTTGGGAACAATAAAAATAGACATTAAAAATACGACTTCGGTAGAGGATTTTATGAAAGCATGGGAACACTATTTCTTCCACAGTTATTTTAGCCATGCCCTTGTTACAGGAGGACAGAGCAAAGAAAATTCCGTGACACTATGGAAAAGGCTGATAAAACAGGGAACGATTTTTCCAATAGAGGTGCTAATGCCCCATAAATTAACCCTTAAAAATATATTGCTATGAATCAGGAGAAAACAAAAATGCATTTTACAGATAACTACCTGTTAGCCCCGACAAACCCGATCACTGTCAATTTGGTGGGAGCAGGCGGAACAGGCTCAAAGGTACTGACTGGATTGATGGAAATCAATGAAAGCCTATTGGCACTAGGACATACTGGTCTGCAGGTCAGGCTATGGGATGATGATATTGTCACATCCGCAAATTTGGGGAGACAGCGTTTTTTTGACTGTGAGGTCGGATTGCCGAAGTCCGTGGCTCTTATTAACCGTATTAACCGTTGCACGGGGGCTAACTGGAAAGCCGAGACGGTCAAATTTGAAAAGGATAAGTTTGGAAAAATGCCCAAACAATCTAATGCGACAATTACGATTACCTGTGTCGATACGGTACAGGCAAGATTTGGAGTTGCCGAAATACTCACATCGGTTAACGGGCAGCGTAACCATGTTCGGGATTCGCCCAAATATTGGTTGGATTATGGCAATAGTAAACATACAGGGCAGGTTATCCTTTCCACAGTGGGTAACATCGTACAACCGGAATCTGAAAAATATATTCCTGTGAACAACCTGCCATTTGTGACCCAAGAATATGGCGAACTGCTGATGCAGTCAGAACGGGACGACAATACGCCAAGCTGTTCCCTTGCAGAAGCACTTGAACAGCAAGACCTCTTTATTAACGCTTCCTTAGCGCAGATGGGATGCAAGTTACTGTGGAGTTTATTCAGGTTCGGAATGACTAAGTACAGGGGATTATTCCATAATCTTGAAGATTTCAGGACTAGCCCGATATTGATAGACTGATCACATCGGGCAAAAAGACATTTCCTTAGCAGGAAAAGTCTTTTTGCGTAAAGCGAAATAGCCGCTTTAGGATATGCCCATTGATTTTCGCCCTACTCCGGGCACTAGGCATATCTTCTTTTCTTGTCGTATGGGCGACCAAAGAAAAGATTCTGTGTTATTTTTCAATTTTTTTTTAAAATATTCTTTTATCAGTTTGTAAAAAGTTTAATTAAATTGTTATTAGAACACTTAAAAAAGTGAATATAAATTTTCATATTTTTGCAGAATGAAGTATCTGTCTTACATATCGGCTATAATGATTTTGCTGTTATCTATAGCACCTTGCCTTGTAGAAGATAGTTGTATGGATGAACCTTTTGAAACTTCAAATAGTCAACAAAATGACGATAATTGCAATAAAAATTGTTGTTCACCATTTTTTAATTGTAAAACTTGTGCAGGTTTTGTTGTAAACTCATTTCATTTTTCAATATCGGGTTTCGTGAAGCAACCTGAAAAAAAGATAATGGTAACAACTATTGCTGCTATTTCCGACTTCCGATATTCAGTTTGGCATCCCCCGAAATATGCTTAATGTGTAGTGCTTTCAGCACAAATTAATTAATAACGATGTCTTTGCATCGTTAAGTTTATACAATCACATTAAATATCATTTTATAATGAAGAAAATGCTCATATTGTCGTTTTTTATGGCAATAAACCTTTGTGTATATGCACAAAACACATTAAAAGCCGTTGTTAAAAATAACGAAACAAAAGAAGTTCTTGTTGGGGTAACAGCTTCTATAAAAGGCACTTCAAATGGTGCAATATCTGATGAAAAAGGACAGATTACATTGTCAAATATCCCCGATGGATTACAGGAAATACACTTTAGTTACTTAGGCTTCGAAGAGTTTACTGAAATAATAAAATTCCCATTAAAAGAGAACGGCATAATAGAAATTCTTCTTAAAGAAAACTCAGAGGAATTAGAGAGTGTGGTAATTACATCAACAAGAAGTACGAGAAGCATTCAAAATATCCCAACTCGGATTGAATTTATCGGCGGCGAAGAACTGGAAGAAAAAGGCAATATGAAACCCGGAGATATCAGAATGTTGCTTGCTGAAAGTACTGGAATCCAGACGCAGCAGACCTCAGCAACCAGTGGAAACTCTGCCATACGTATCCAAGGACTCGATGGTAAATATACGCAGGTTATCCGTGATGGTTTTCCATTATATTCCGGGTTTTCAGGTGGTCTGGGTCTATTACAGGTAGCACCTTTGGATCTTCAGCAGGTTGAGGTGATAAAAGGATCATCTTCCACACTGTATGGTGGCGGAGCAATTGCAGGCTTGGTAAACCTCGTTTCAAAAAAACCAACCGAGCAAAGACAGCTTAATTTTCTGCTCAATGGAACCTCTGCCCTGGGACTTGACGCCAGTGGCTTTTATGCCCAAAAGTTTAATGGTATAGGAACAACAATATATGCGGCATATAATCATGGGACTGCCTATGATCCTGCTGATATTGGACTTACGGCTATTCCTAAATTTGACCGTTTTACGTTGAATCCCAAAGTATTTTTCTATTTCAATGAGAATACCACATTAATGGCTGGAATCAATGCAACTTCCGAAAAACGAATTGGTGGAGATATGGAATATATCAAAGGCAATGGGAGTACAGATCATTCCTACTTTGAGGAAAATAAAACCGGACGTTACAGTACTCAGTTAGAATTGGATCGTAGAATAAATGACAGGGCTAAATTTGTGATAAAAAACAGTGTCAGTTACTATGACCGTACCATTGGCTTGCCTGCTTATCAATTTTCTGGTGATCAATTGTCTACGTATACGGAAGCAAACTATTCCCTTAATGGCGAAAAGACTGACTGGGTGCTTGGTGCAAATTTTTTGACCGATAAATTTACGGAGAAGCAAGTAGCTGGAACTCCTGTAAGAGATTATAATTACACAACTGTTGGCGGATTTGTTCAGAATACATGGAATACCTCAGATAAAATTACCATCGAATCAGGTATTAGAGGTGATTATCATAACCGCTTCGGGTTCTTTTTTCTTCCTAGAATATCTACTTTATGGAAGATCAATGAACATTTTTCAACACGATTGGGTGGTGGTCTTGGCTATAAAGCACCAACTGTATTTACCGAAGACGCTGAACGTATCCAGTTTAGAGGAGTTTTGCCTTTGAATTTGGATGATACAAAAGCCGAGCGCTCTTATGGTGCGAATTATGATATCAATTACAAAACAGCATTGTTTGATGGTCAGGTACGTTTCAGTATCAATCATATGTTTTTCTATACCCGTATCAACAATCCGGTTCTGCTAACCTCTACAACAGGTAACATGTATCAGTATGTCCAGCCTTCCGGAAATTTTGATACCAAAGGGATGGAAACAAATGTCAAGCTTACATACGGGGATTTTAAACTATTTGTGGGATATACCTATGCCAATGTTAATCAGCATACGGATGGTACTTCAAAAATTTATCCGCTTGTTTCCAAACACAGGCTCAATAATGTGCTGATGTATGAAATCGAAGAAAAGTGGAAAGTGGGTGCTGAGGCTTATTATTTCAGTCCACAACAGTTAAATGATGGAAGTACCGGTAAAGGTTATTGGACAGCGGGATTGATGGCAGAAAGAATTTGGGAACGTTTTTCAATCTTTGCGAATTTTGAGAACTATACAAATACCCGTCAGACCAAATTCGGACCGATTTATTCAGGACCTATTACAAACCCTGTTTTCCAGGATATATATGCGCCTGTTGATGGGTTTGTAATTAATGTTGGCATAAAGCTTAAATTCTAAGCGATGAAGAAGTCGACTTTCGAAATTAAGCGAATGGACTGCTCTGCCGAGGAACAGATGATCCGTATGAAACTTAGTGAGATTACAGGCATATCCAGATTGGATTTTAATCTGGCAGCCAGGAAATTGGAAGTATACCATCTGGATAACATGGAACAGATCAAGGCGGCTATCAGTGAACTGAATCTCAAGGACAGTTATATCGGTTCCGTCGATTCACTTGATCATAATCCAGTTCAAAAAGATGAGCGCAAAGAGCGAAAATTATTGTGGCTTGTTCTACTGATCAATGCCTTTTTCTTTGGTCTGGAAATCATTACAGGTTTTATTTCAAATTCAATGGGACTGGTAGCCGATAGCTTAGATATGCTGGCCGATGCACTTGTTTATGGACTTAGCCTATGGGCAGTGGGTGGATCAATTATGCGAAAAAAGAATATTGCAAAGGTAAGCGGATATTTACAGCTTATTTTGGCTGTTTTAGGATTTTTCGAAGTCATACGCAGATTTATGGGATATGGAGAAACACCTGTGTTTTCAACAATGATTACGATATCCCTTTTAGCTTTAATGGGTAATGCTGCTTCATTGATCATTCTCCGTCGTACAAACAGTGATGATGCTCATATTAAAGCCAGCCAGCTTTTTACCTCAAACGATGTTATTATAAATATAGGTGTTATCCTTGCAGGAATTTTGGTATATGTTACTTCTTCCCGAATACCAGACCTGATAGTTGGAACGGTAGTCTTCGCAATTGTAATACGTGGCGCATTTTCTATTATGAAACTAGCAAAATAATATCTTATAAAAAGCCGAATACTAATCTATTCGGCTTTTTTACTTTTATCCATTAGAAAAAAATATCTCTTAAAAAGTTCAAAAAAATCGGAATGTAAAGAAGGTAGGTATCCACTGTATCTTTTTCTGAGCAATAGATTCTGTATTATAATCCGAACAATTCTTAAAACATTTCAATCATTATTTAAGCACTTGCTTAAATAATAAATTTAGCTATATTTGCAAGATGGAAAATAATTCGTGCATAAGACAACGGGCGGATATTAGACAGATCAATCGCTGTAAAAATCGAGTTTTAGAACTCCAAGACCCTTTTGATTATTTATCAAGTGGACTTGAATTAGCGGGAAATAATGTAAGGCTGAAAATCTTGTTTCTTCTACATGAAGAAAAACGACTTTGTGTATGTGATTTAAGCGATATACTAGATATGACAATTTCAGCAGTTTCCCAGCATTTACGAAAGCTTAAAGACCGAAAGCTAATCATAACAGAAAGAGAAGCACAAACCATTTTTTACTCATTGACAAAAGAGTACGAAAAATTGCTGGATCCATTTTTTAAAATACTAGTTGATAATAAAGTTTTAGAAACAATATGAAAACGGATAAAAAACTTATCGGTACTGGACTTTTAACAGCTATTGCAGCTTCTCTGTGTTGTATAACACCTGTTTTGGCGCTTATAGCTGGAACAAGTGGTCTTGCTTCAACTTTTTCCTGGCTTGAACCTTTCCGTCCATATTTTATCGGTTTAACAATTTTAGTGCTTGGCTTTGCATGGTATCAAAAATTGAAACCGCTAAGGAAAATAGATTGTAATTGTGAAGTAACTGAAAAACCAAATTTTATGCAGACAAGTTCATTTTTAGGAATTGTTACCGTCTTTGCGGGTTTACTTTTATCGTTTCCAATTTATTCTCACATATTTTTTTCCCAGACTAAAAGTAAAACTATTATAACTCAGACTTCCAAGATTCAGAAAGTTGAGTTTGCTATTAAAGGAATGACTTGTTCTGGGTGTGAACAACATATTAAAACAGAGATCAACCGACTAAAAGGAATTGTCGAAGTTGTAGTATCTTATGAAAAGGGCAACGCTATTGTTAAGTTCGACAGTAAACAAACAAGTATCACGGAAATTGAAAATGCTATCAATTCAACAGGATATAAAGCAATAAATAGTAAAACTATATCGTAATGGAAATAAAGTTACAAACAATAATAACTTGTCCAGACTGTGGTTACAAGAAAGAGGAAACAATGCCAACAAACGCCTGCCAATATTTTTACGAATGTGAAAAGTGCAAGAGAGTTTTAAAACCTCTCAAGGGTGATTGTTGCGTATATTGTAGTTTCGGCTCTGTAAAGTGTCCGCCAATTCAAGAAAATAAAAAATGCTGTTAATCTCTGGGTATTTATTTAAACCTAGATACAATTACAAATTCTTGGATAAAAACAAGGAGTAAATTATAATGACAAACGCAGCCTCTTTCACTTAAACTTCAAAGAAACAATTTAAATTATCCCTTTTTTTATATTTAAGGTTTGCGGTAACATATAAAAAAATATCATCATTATCTTTTTATATCAAAAATAATATCGTAATATTGCAATATAATAATTATGACATGGGAGCTACAAAAACAGAGCATTTTACTGAAAGCCAGAACCAGATAGCGGTTATTGCTAAAGCCTTGGGACATCCTGCTAGAATTGCTATTATCGAGTATTTGTTGAAGGTCAATACTTGTATAACTGGAGACATTGTGAATGAATTACCGTTAGCACAGCCAACTGTATCACAACATTTAAAAGAACTGAAAAACGCAGGATTGATAAAAGGAAGCATTGAAGGTAATTCAGTTTGTTATTGTATTGACGAAAATACTTTTGACATATTGAAAGAGTATTTTTCAAAAATAATCTTTACGGTAACTAACCAAAAATGTTGTTAAGAAAATGGAAATTGCTTTCATTATATCATCGATATTATTGATCAGCTATTCACTACTGGCAGTATTTGATGGTGTATTCTTACACCTATATAAATATCGCCTCTATCAACATGAAGAAAGTCGTTTTGAACATCTTACACATACAATAAGAGCCTTATTATTTACGGGTATTTTAATCTCTCTATTCATCAATATTGAAAACAACAATTTGTTTTTATTAGGCTGCATTTTGATTGCAGTTGATATTATCACCTTGTTGGTCGATGCCTATGTTGAAAAAGATAGTAGAGCATTTATGGGAGGGTTGCCAAGATGGGAATATATTGTTCACCTTTTGGTAAATGGTTTCCACTTCGCGGCTATCGCTGTTTTTTTAGTGATTAAAATAAATATAAATGCTGATGGCATCAGTTTAACTGAAAATTTTCAGCAGATAGAAAACTATCAAACTTTCAAGATCATAGCATTGAATCTTTTACCGGGTGCAATTATCATAAGCCTTTTGCATATTATGGTTTATAGTCCGAAATTCAATTATTACTTTAAAAAGATACAGCTCAAATGCTGTTAAAAAAATTTGTCAACAAATATCGCAATATTGCATTATAACTATAAAATATTAAAACAATGAAATTATCAGAAATCAAAGAAATTCTTCCAACATTAGAAAATGTTGAATTTCAGTTAGAAAATGGAACATTTGTACCTGAACATTTCCATGTTACAGAAGTTGGTCAGATCAATAAAAAGTTCATTGACTGTGGTGGTGTAATCCGTGACGAAAAAGCTGTAAACTTTCAGCTTTGGAATGCGGATGATTATGAACATCGTTTAAAACCAGGTAAGTTGTTAAACATTATCAGACTTTCTGAGGAGAAATTAGGAATCGAAGATTCGGAGATCGAAGTTGAATATCAAAGTGATACCATCGGTAAATATGATCTGGAGTTTAACGGAAAAACATTTGTGTTGAAAAGCAAAACAACAGCATGCCTTGCCCAGGACGCTTGTGGTATTCCATCAGAAAAGCAAAAGAAAAACCTTTCTGAGTTAACGGTAAATCAGAGCAATACATGTACACCCGGAGGTGGTTGTTGCTAACTATCCGAAGAATGTAATATATAACTTCTAAACAGTATTAAAATCCGATGGAAGAAATTTTTGATGTTATTGTTATTGGAGGGGGACAGAGTGCCTTAGCTTGTGGATATTATCTGAGACGAGCAAAACTGAAATATATTATACTGGATAAACAGGCTGTTCCAGGTGGTGCATGGCTCCATACCTGGGATAGTCTGACTCTTTTTTCTCCCAGAGAATACAGTTCATTACCGGGTTGGCTAATGCCTAAATCTGAACATCAGTTTCCGCTAAGACAAGAAGTAATTGATTACTTGGGCAAGTATGAAGACCATTATCAACTGAATGTTCAAAGGAGTACTGAAGTTACTGAAATTAAAAAAAATGAAGGTTTATTTTACGTTCATACTCTTCAAGGGATTTTTAAAACCAAAACAGTTATTTCAGCAACCGGAACTTGGGAGAATCCATTTATTCCAACGATTGATGGAATAGAAGATTATAAAGGTTTACAGATACATTCGGGAAAATATAAGAACCCTGAAAAATTTATCGGACTGAAAACATTAGTAGTAGGCGAAGGTAATTCAGGCGCACAGATTGTTGCAGAGCTTTCAAAAGTTACCACTGTAAAATGGTCAACCAAAAAGGAGCCTGAATTTTTACCTGATGATGTAGATGGTTATTATTTATTCACTGTTGCCTCTGCCCGATACAAGGCGGAAAAAGAAGGAAAACCGTTTGATTCATCGCAATACAATTTAGGTAATATCGTAATGGTTCCAACCGTTAAGGAGGCTAAACAAAGAGGCGTATTTGTATCAAGTGGTACATTCCATCAGCTATACGATAAAGGGGTAATCTGGTATAATGGTGAAAAAGAGGAATTTGATGCTATTATTTGGTGCACAGGTTTCGGTTACAATACCTCTTATCTTAAATCACTTATAGAAACGGATGAAAAGGGCATTGCAAAAACTACAGAAAGCAAGTCCTTAGAAGTGACCGGACTATGGCTTGTAGGATATGGCAACTGGACTGGTTACGCCTCTGCAACATTAATAGGGGTAAACAGAATAGCAAAACAGACCATTGCTGAAATCGAAGAATTTTTAAACCAACAAAACTAAAATGAAAATTGCATTATTCAGTGATATTCACGCAAATTTACCGGCACTGGAAGCTTTCTTTAAAGATGTCGAATTCCGTGATCCGGATAGTATTTACTGTTTAGGAGATCTTGTAGGTTACAATATTTGGCCCAACGAGGTGGTCAATGAGATCCGGAAGAGGAAAATACCAACCATTGCCGGAAATTATGATTTTGGCATTGGGCGTATGAGCAACGAATGTGGTTGTGCCTATAAAACTGACGGTGAAAAAGACAATGGTAACATTTCCATTTCTTTTACAAACTCCATTATGATGGACGATGAACGCTCCTATCTGCGAACACTTCCTGCACACATCAAAGTTGAGTTCCAGCTTAATGAAGACAAATTAAATCTTCTATTAGTACATGGCAGCCCAAGAAAAATCAATGAATATCTGTTTGAAGACCGGGAGGAAAAAAGCATGCTCAGGATCATGGAGCAAGCGGATGCGGATATTATGTGTTTTGGACATACCCATAAGCCATATCATCGCATTTTAAATTCAGGTACTGAGGATCTTCCGCATTATCGCCATGCAGTTAATATCGGTTCTGTTGGAAAACCAAAAGATAATGATGTGCGGGGAGGCTATGTTATGTTAACGATCAATGACAATAGTTCTGTGCTTAATAAAGACAGTATCAAAGTTGAATTTATTCGATTTGATTATGATATTGAAAAAGCGGCACAAGCAGTTGAAAACAGCCCACTACCTAATGAATATGCAGAAAATTTAAGAAGAGGCTATTAATTTTAGAATTTAGAAATGAACCAAACACTTGTAAAAAATATCGAAGCACTCTCAGCTGGTACGATATCAGAAGAACGAAAAATAGTTTTGCAACCTTTAGTTGATTATGTGCAGAGGAAAATAGAAACTGACCAGACGATCCGTTTAAATTTCATCTGTACCCATAACAGTAGAAGAAGTCATTTATCGCAGATCTGGGCGCAGACTATGGCTTATCATTTTGACGTTAAGAACGTATATTGCTATTCAGGTGGCACTGAGGCAACAGCGATGTTTCCGAAAGTAGCAGAAACGTTAAGTAACCAAGGTTTTCAGATCCAAAAACTTAGCGAGAACGAAAACCCTGTCTATGCAGTAAAGTACGCACAAAATGAAGCTGCTGTAATCTGTTTCTCCAAAGAATATAACAATGACTTTAATCCAAAAAATGAATTCGGAGCAATTATGACCTGTAATAATGCGGATGAAGGCTGTCCGATTGTGTTTGGAGCAGAGGATAGATTTCCAATAAAATACGATGATCCCAAAGCTTCTGACAATACCCCGGAACAAACTCAGGTCTACGCAGAAAGAAGTTTACAGATAGCATCAGAAATGCTTTATGTCTTTTCACAATTAAAGAAATAATATGGATATAATTTCATTTGGTAAAGAACAGTTTAGGGAAATTGCTGAAATCTATAGACAGGGCCTTGAAACTGGAAATGCGACTTTTGAAACCTCAGTTCCCAATTGGGAAGATTGGGACAAAAGTAAATTAGAGCATAGCCGTTTTGCTGCTGTCATTGACAATATCATAGTGGGATGGGCAGCGTTATCTGCGGTTAGTGATCGCTGTGTATATGGCGGAGTGGCTGAAGTGAGCATTTACATTTCCAATGACCACAAAGGAAAAGGAATAGGAAAAGCCCTGATGACAAAATTGATAACGGAAAGTGAGATCCATGGAATTTGGACATTACAAAGTGGAATGTTTCCAGAAAATGAAGCTCCAATAGCTCTTCATAAGAGTACGGGATTTAGAATAATAGGTCACCGTGAAAAAATCGGAAAGCTTGGAGATACCTGGCGTGACACAGTAATCATGGAAAGAAGAAGTAAAACAATAGGATTAAATTAAAATAGTATGCAACCAAAATTAAAATTTCTTGATAGATACCTAACCTTATGGATATTTCTTGCTATGGCCATCGGCGTGGGCTTAGGTTTCTTATTCCCTGGTATTTCAAAGGTAACAGATTCCTTATCCATGGGTACAACCAATATCCCATTAGCAATTGGATTGATCTTAATGATGTACCCTCCACTAGCTAAAGTGGACTATTCCCTTTTACCGACTGCCTTTAAGGATAAAAAGGTAATTAGTATTTCACTATTGCTAAATTGGGTTATAGGACCAATTTTAATGTTTGTTCTAGCCATTTTATTTTTGAGAAATGAGCCAGACTATATGATAGGATTAATCCTTATCGGATTAGCAAGATGTATCGCTATGGTCATCGTATGGAATGATTTAGCAAAAGGAAATAGAGAATATGCTGCTCTTCTGGTAGCTTTAAACAGTATCTTTCAGGTATTTACCTACAGTTTTTTTGTCTGGTTATTTATCAATGTTCTGCCTGGTAAATTAGGTCTTGCTAATTTCAATGTCAGCGTATCCATGAAAGATGTTACAGAAAGTGTACTTATTTATCTTGGTATTCCTTTTCTAGCCGGATTCTTAAGCAGATACATTCTAGTAAAGTCAAAAGGGATCGAATGGTATAATAGAAAATTTGTTCCAAGAATTTCCCCGATTACATTGTATGCTTTGTTATTCACGATTGTTTTAATGTTCAGCTTGAAAGGTGAAAAAATCGTAGAGCTTCCAATGGACGTAATCAAAGTTGCCATACCATTGATAATCTATTTTATCCTAATGTTCTTCGTTAGTTTCTTTGTAAACAAATCCTTAAAAGTACCTTACGACAAAAATGCATCTATTGCCTTTACAGCGACAGGGAATAATTTTGAGCTGGCCATAGCGGTTGCGATTGCTGTATTTGGTATTAATTCTCCACAAGCTTTTGTTGGTGTCATTGGACCTTTAGTGGAAGTTCCTGTACTCATACTACTGGTCAGAGCAAGTCTGTGGCTGAAGAAAAAATACTATTCTTAAGATAATGCAATAAAATTCAGGGGTAGTAGTATAATCTAAAACCTTTTAAATAAATTATAGGGAGGTCGATTTGGAACTGATAAGTTTTAAATCGACCTCCCTCTTTTTAATTTTATGGAATAATCTACAAATTGCGGATCATAATATGAATTATTTTTCCATAAAATAAAAGTCAACTCTAATAGTTTTCTTTGAATGGCCACAACAGCTTTCATTTTAATTCCATGCTTTGAAACTAATCTTAAAAAAATCTCTCTGAACCTTCCGTCGGTTCTGATTGCAGCTAGAGCAGGAAAATGCATTACCTTCCTTAAATAGCGATTACCCCGCTTGGAGATTCGGGGTTTCGATTTCACTGAAGTTCCAGACGTCTTTTCTTTTACATCCAATCCTGCATAGCTGACTAACTGTCGTTTATTTTTTATCAACTCAAAGCCATTTGTTTCGGCTATAATTGTTACAGCTGTTAGGCTTCCTATTCCCGGAATAGAAGATACTATTGTCATCTTATCCGCTAAAACGTGATCTCCTTTGATAAGTACAGCTATTTCTTCACGTATTTCTTTTTCCTGCAGATCTATTATGGATATTCTCTTTTTTGTTCTCTTCACTGAACTGGCATTTGAAGTTTCAGAAGTATGGTCAGCATGCAGTTGATTTTTTAACATTGTACGCTCCTGTATCAACTGTTCACGCTCTCGACAAAGTTGCTTCAAATCATTGTATATTTTTAAAGGAGGTTCCCAAACTTCCAATTGTCTTTCCAAACCAAATCTCGCAATGGCTTGTGATGCACTCTTGTCCGTTATCGTTTTTATGTCTAGTGTTCTCGAATAATTGCTGATCTTATTCGGTAAAACGATACTGACTTGTTTTTTAACATTGTATAGATAGTATGCCAGGGATTCATGGTAAACACCTGTCGCTTCCATTACATACCGTATCTCTGTTGAGGTCGATGTCTGCTTATTGACCCACGATACAAGAGCTGAATAACCTTTTTTGGTATTTGCAAATACTTTATAAGCATAAACTTCTATACTGAGATGCTCATCCATTCGGCCAAGTGATACCACCAATTCGTTTTGTGCCACATCAATGCCTACCGTTTGTTTTAATAATACCTTCATCTTATTTGTTTTAGATAAGTGAAAACCTTTCGTCATCTTTTCTCCTGAGTGGATATACTGGCTATACGACTCTTGATAATGAGTGCATTCCTTACATTCTGTTCAGATTCTAAAAGGTAAAGAAGAGGAGGTAGTTTCTTTTCCCGAATATACCGTATGGCTATTTAAAGCAAAATCTACTCTCACTCTTCTTCACTTAGATTATAATTATACAAACATAGGAGAAGCAAAAGAACGTCGGCTGATTAAAATATGTAGCTTTTAATTTCTTCCATTATTCTATTTCGAGTTCAAAGTAGGTATCTTCCCAATTGAATTTAGCCTTTAAAAATTCCCAGGCTCTATCAAGTACCATGTCCTCGTCCTGTCCAAGATTCTTCGCGTTACTTATAACAAAAAATCCCGTGTAATTTTCAGTCTTATATACAAAGTCCTTATGTCTTGATGTAAAATTTTGGGGCTCCCGTCCATTCATATACAGGAACTCGATCAGTGATTCGCTTTTTAGGTGATAGACCCAGGTTCTTTCATCTTCAATATAGTACCCGTCCAGTAACGAGTCCGCCTTCTGGGACACAAGCTCACCGTCATTCTCGTAATCCTGAATGCTTTTTTCGCAAAAAAGAAATTCTGGTTGATGAAATTCAATGCTTTTCATGATAGATGTCCTTGATTGTTATGATCTAATATACGATTATTTTTTTGCTGCTTCAATTTGATATTCCTTGTTATATTTTATTCATCATTCAGGAATAGTCGATCAAGTTCCTGATCAATATTCAGTTTCAGCAGGCTATTATAAAGTTCATCCTGCTGTTTACTATCTCCAAGGTTTTTACCGAAATACTCAGCCATAAATTCGGCGAAGAACCTGTGAAAAATTCTAACATAAGTCTGGGCTTTTTCTGCTATATCTGTGTCTCCAATATTGATTAAACCATGAAGGGCCAAGTAGATCCTGTAAAGTAGATTGAAATTCTTTTCCTTTAAACCAAATTGGTATAATAATTTCATCTCGTTTGGTATCAAAAGAAAGCATTTCCGTATGGCCTGAACTATGGGTTCGATTATGCCTTCCTTACCGCTTATAATCTGTCCGATCCCTTCCCATTCGTAGCTTTCATAGGATTTCATATTCAACAAAGATCTACGATCTGCCCTGTGGATAAATATAGGGGATGAAGCAATTTTATGAATAAAGGTCAGATGAAAATTGTAAGGGGTCAGATCTGAATTTTCACAATGATTTTCATCGCCCATTGGGAACGGAGCCAATTGCGACAGTACCGCAAAAGGAAAAAAATCTGCGATCAACAAACCTTCATTTCCATATTTTTTTTTCTCATAATCGATGTCGATGTGACCTGCGTTTTCATCAAATAAAAGTAATCTTGACTGATCAGAAATCACTTCCTTTTTTGGCTCTACTTTTAGCATTCTGTTGATAAGATCTGAAAACAATTTTGGTTTTGTTTGAGAAATCTCCATCAGTACAGCGGCTCCCACAATATCGCAATATGGAACTGCCATAGTCAATTCGCTAAAATAATTGAGATTTTGATCAATATCTCTGGTCTCAGAATCTTCCGCGAGAAGGCGTGAAATTATTGGAATACAATAATTGGCTAATAGTTCAGGAAGTTTGGGGTATAGTATACTAAAACCATTGTTCCGAAAATGCCTGATCACCGTTATGGAAGATTTTATCAGTCCCTCGTAATGGTCATTATATTTCCGTTTAAATATATCAATCGTAATAGAACCACTTAACGATGCAGCCACATTAAGATCTGAGTTTTGTTTCCGCAAATTATTTTCTTCCATAAAGCATTCTGCCATCATTGACATCAGACGGTGAATTTCTTGCGAATAAGTTTGGTTGTTTGTAAGGAGCTTTAAAAGGTAAACATCAGGTATCGGCTGGATCTTATCATATTGCCCTTCGACAAGGGCATCATTTTTATACAGAGAAATTAAATGTCTAATAATACGTGGTTCTCTATATTCAGCTGCATAATGTCCTCCATTTTCAATAACCAACTTGAATTTATCAAACATTATTTCATTTGCCTGAAAATACTCATCGTCGTCGAGCGCATCTAATTTTATAATTTTACTTTTCTCGCCTATAACAGTTTTATAATTTTTAAAAGGTACATAGGCTAACTGTTGTAAATTGAATTCGTCTACCGTATAAAGGATTCGATGGTGTCCATCATCAAAAATGTCAATTAGCTCAATGATTTCGTCCATAATAACATTGGAGATACTCTCGTTGAAGTTATCAAGCAACAAATAGAACCTATTCTCACTACCCACCCTCAGTGAAGAATGTAACCATTCCCTGATCTGTTCGTCACTCACACGCATACCGGAGTTTTTTGTAAAGGTATTGGCTAGTTGTCTATAAATTGAATAGTTATGGTCATGACAGTCCAGATAGAAGACAAAATTTTCCTGTGAATTCAACCTACTGAAGAATTGGTAGAGCAACATTGTTTTTCCGCTGAATGCCTGGCCTTGTACGCCTATCAAAGAGGTTTTATCGTCGAATGCTTCAATCACCTCTGCTAGAATGCTGCGGTCAATCACAAAATCTGGGCATATAGGCTTGGTTAAATCTCCAATTTCTCCCGTCAATCGTAAAAATTTTTGTTGGGTTATCTGGTTAATAACATGAGCGAATAATTCTGGATCGTTATTCAACAGGAGATTTACGGCATCCTTGAAATCATTTGCTGCCAGGGCGAAAGAATCCTTGATGCACTCATTTATCATCCCAAAATCTACACTATCGGTAATAATTTCTTCTTTGGTATAGGTGTTAAAAAAACGATTGATCTTTCCGTTAGAAATTAATGTTATCGCTGGCATCTGATCTAAAAGTCGTGCGTAGGAAATTCCTTGAGCTATATCTCCAGAAGAAATAGCCACATTCTCCTGTTTCAGTTCCAGGAGAATCACATTTTGCCCATCAATTTTCAATATAATGTCGGAAATTCCCCGTACAATATTTTTTGCTGAATATCCGGAATCTAATGGGATATAGTGATGTCCTATTTTAAGCGTAAATGAGGTTTGGTGTTCTACTTTTACCTCCTTGAATGTTGGAAATACTGTGTGCAGTACACAATCAATTCTTGCTTCTAACGTAGCTTCATTCATTGTTAATAATATGTATAAATTGATCCCAAAAGTTGGTTCTGAGGGATTAAAGCAATTTACAATTTTTCACCAATATATTCACCCTAATTATAATCCGATCTCCAAGATATAAAACGCTCAATTACGATGTTAATTTTGAAAGATCCGATTTGATTTCATTGAACATTTTGATAATAGTAGTGTTGTCCAACAGAAGTTCATTTTGTTGTGATTCCTCGACAGCAATACTCGACGTAAATTCCCAAACCTCCAAAAGATCTTTCAAAAGAATATTGTATGGCTTATAAAAAGAGTTGTCGGCCATAACCTCCAATGCGGTCGGTTGTACTGCCGATAATCTTTTATAGGTAATTCCTTCATGTGTTAAAAAAATATATGTCTTCCCGATCTTAATGTCATTCAGTGATTCTATATACCTTCCGATTATATAAGCACCGTCTTTATGAGGTGGCATAGAATCACCTTCTACTGGAAAGGCTCTATATTTTCCATTTCGAAGAAACGGCAGAGACATAGTTTGTAAGGACTCTATATAGTCAGGATCTGCATAGCTCATAAGATAGCCCATTGAAGCTTTGAATGGAACAATCTCGATTTTATTTTCACCCATCTCGTCGGTTTTTATAGGAAGTAGGATTCTGTTGTCAGGTAAATTGACCATTTCTTCTAACCTATATTTTCTAAGGTCAACGGTAAGAAGTAAGTCGGTACTTAAATGATAAAATTTAGAAAGCGCCACAAGTACTTCCAGAGGAAGAGAAACTTTTCCGTTCTCATATTTAGAATAGCGATCTCTTGTTATACCTATGGCCTCGGCTATTTTCTCTTGTGAAAGCTGCGTTTTCTGCATCCGTAAATACCTGATGTTGTCGGCCAAAAAAGTTTGTAATGTCATTTTGGGAATATTTTTCCCAACAAATATAAACCATCTTGGGAAATTTCTTCTCAATTTTGCTAAATAAATTAGTATAAAATGGAGCGGACGATTGTACATTGTGACTTGGATACATTCTTTGTATCGGTTGAAAGGCTGATCAACAGCGATCTTATCGGGAAACCAGTATTGATCGGAGGAAGTTCTGACCGTGGCGTTGTTGCGTCCTGTTCTTATGAGGCCCGCAAGTATGGTATCCATTCCGCCATGCCCATGCGCCTTGCCAGACAGCTCTGTCCCGAAGCTGTGCTTGTGCGGGGCGACCATGATCTTTACAGTAAATATTCAGACATTGTTACGGAAATAATCGAAGATAAAATTCCGGTTGTTGAGAAAGCGTCAATTGATGAACATTATCTTGATATGACCGGAATGGATAGATTTTTCGGTTCCTGGCAATTGACACAGGAACTCCGCAAAACCATTATTAAAGAAACTGGACTCCCCATTTCATTTGGTTTTTCAAAAAATAAAACCGTAAGTAAGATTGCCACGGGCGAAGCGAAACCCTGTGGAGAACGAAAAATTGATGAAGGGACTGAACGGAATTTCCTTGCTCCGCTATCTATTCGTAAAATACCGGGTATCGGGGAAAAGACCTATCCGTTATTGCGCAATATGGGAATATCACAGATCCTTACTTTACAGCAGATGGACGTCATTACCATGAGAAAGGTACTGGGTGAAAATGGCGTCAGCATCTGGAACAAAGCCAACGGTATTGACAACAATGCGGTTATTCCTTTCAGCCAGCAGAAAAGTATGAGCAAGGAGACGACATTTGAACAGGACACAATTGATATGGATATTCTCAGACGGACGATGCTTTCAATGGTGGACGAGCTGGCATTTGATCTGCGTAGAGACGGCAGACTGACTTCATGTGTGACAGTAAAGCTTAGATACAGCAATTTTGATACCCATACCATGCAGACAAAATTGCCCTTTACATCATCCGAAAGGGTTATTTCTGAAAAAGTAATGCAGCTTTTTGAAAAACTATACAGCCGCAGGATGCTGATACGCCTGATCGGTGTAAAATTCAGCAATCTGATAGCAGGTGGATATCAGGCAGATCTTTTCAATGACACACTTGAAGATATCAGGCTGTCTGAGGCAATGGACAGGATAAGAATAAGATATGGGCACGATTCGGTGCTCAGGGGCTTCGCACTTCCAAATTTATAATACGATGCTGCTCAATTTACATAGTTATTATAGTCTACGATATGGTACAATAAGCGTAAAGGATCTGATTGAGGGTATCCGCAAGTATGGATTTGACACAGCTGTACTCACGGACATGAATAATTCTTCAGCAACAATTGATTTTATCAGACAGTGCAGGGAAGCTGGTATAAATGGACTTGCAGGAATGGAATTTCGTAATAATTGTAAGCTTCTCTATATCGGAATCGCAAAGAACGAAAAAGGTTTCAGGGAACTCAACGAATTTATGACTGCCCACAATCGTGATAAAACATTATTGCCACCAATAGCACCTGGCTTTCGGGATGTTTTTATAATTTATCCTTATGGAAGTATTCAAGAAGCTGCTCTTCGGGATAATGAATTTATAGGAATACGGCCTTCGGAGCTTACCCGTTATATCGTTGCTCCAAAACGTTTTATGGATCGATATGTAATCCTTTCCCCCGTATCATTTAAACAGGATGATTTTCAGTTGCATAAACAGTTGCGCGCTATTGATAACAATATTCTGATATCACAGCTTCCTGCTGATCAGATGGCGGAGAAAGATGAAATATTTGTTCATAAGGAAAAATTAATGCAAATATATGGCCTGGTTCCTGAGTTGATTGCAAATACAGAAAAGTTACTTTCAGAATGCCGTTTTGATTTTGACTTCAAGGGTTCCAAAAATAAAAAGACTTTTACGGGAAACCGTTATGACGATAAACAATTATTGTTTAAGTACGCTATGGACGGGTTTGAACGACGGTATGGATCAAATGACAAAATTGCCAGAGATCGGGTTCTGCATGAACTGGATATCATTCATGAGCTGAATTTTTCCAGTTATTTCCTCATAACCGATGATATATGCCGTTATGCAAGAAACAGGAACTTTCATTATGTCGGTAGAGGCAGCGGAGCCAATAGTATTATCGCATACTGTCTTGGGATAACTGATGTTTGTCCAATCGAACTGAACCTTTATTTTGAACGGTTCCTTAACCCTAAAAGGAAAAGTCCACCCGACTTTGACGTTGACTTTTCATGGCGGGATCGGGATGAGATATATGATTATATTTTCAAAAGATATCAGGGCGAACATACTGCTCTCATGGGAGCAATGGGAACTTTTCGTGACCGTTCGATCATAAGGGAACTTGGAAAGGTTTATGGACTTCCCAAACCTGAAATTGATCGACTGATCAGTGACCCCTCCAATATGCTCAACAAAAATGAAGTTACCAGGACAATCCTGGGAGTTTATAATCAAATGGCAGATTTTCCCAATCAACGTACGATACATGCCTCCGGTGTGCTGATATCGGAAAATCCGCTGACCTGCTATTCTGCGCTGGATTATCCGCCCAAAAACCTGCCGACAATGCAGTTTGATATGTATGTTGCCGAGGAAATAGGGTTTGAAAAATTTGATATTTTATCACAGAGAGGAATCGGACATATTGAGGATTGCAGGGAAATCGTTAGAACCAATAGGGGCGAAGCCATCGAAACTTCCGATCCTAAACGTTTCTTTAACGATCCAAAGATTGCAGATCAGCTAAGGTCAGCCCATACCGTCGGATGCTTCTATATTGAATCCCCGGCAATGAGGCAGCTCATAAGTAAATTGAAATGCGATGATTATTTGACGCTTGTCGCTGCAAGTTCAATAATTAGACCCGGAGTAGCGTCGTCGGGAATGATGGGGACTTTTATTGAAAGGCATCTAAACCCTGAAAAAGTTGAGTATATCCATCCGGCATTTAAACAGGAACTCGAAGATACCTATGGTGTAATGGTATATCAAGAAGATGTAATGAAGATCGGTCACCGCTTTGGGGGATTGGATCTGGCTGATGCGGACGTACTGCGTAGAATGATGTCCGGCAAATACCGAAATAAGAATCATATGCTCGAAATTGAAGATAAATTTTTCTCCCATTGCAGGAACCAGAATTATCCGGAAGAAATATCCCGTGAAGTATGGCGGCAGATGGAAAGCTTTGCCGGATATTCGTTTAATAAAGCGCACTCCGCATCTTTTGCCGTGGAGAGTTACCAAAGCCTTTTTTTGAAGACTTACTATCCGCTTGAATTTATGGTTGCAGTGCTGAATAATCATGGCGGTTTCTATGACCGTGAAGTGTATGTGAACGAAGCAAAAAAAGCAGGCGCTAATATTTGTCTGCCCTGTATAAACAGAAGTATATTCGATACCTCAATAATTGGTAAAGATATCTACCTTGGTTTTGACTGTATTTTGAATCTGGAAACAAAACTGGCACAGTCGATCTCAGAAGAACGGAAGAAAAATGGCCCGTATCTGGGGATTGAAGATTTCAATCAAAGGACAGGAGCAGGGCTTGAACAGATCATCATTCTGATACGTTGCGGAGCCTTCGGATTTCTTGACGTTGATAAAAAGGAACTGCTGTGGGAGGCACATCTGATCCTTAATTCCAATAAAAACATGAACTTTCAGTTGGGCCAACTCTTCCAGAGTTCAAACGAAAAACCGAAACTTCCAGTCCTCATTACCGATCCGCTGGAAGATATTTATGATGAGATTGAACTGATGGGTTTTCCTGTTTCGGGCAGTATTTTTGATCTGGCAAAATCAAATTATCGAGGTAATGCATGCGCCGATAATATGTCCTTATTCGCAGGTCAGACGGTAAGGATCGTCGCCTATATGGTAGCTGAAAAATGGGTAAAGACGAAAACCGGTAAACCCATGAAATTTGGAACCTTCCTGGATAACAACGGTGACTTTATAGACACCGTGCATTTCACACAGAGCCTGCTCAAATTCCCCCTTCGTGGAAAAGGATTATACCTGATAGAAGGTAGAGTTACCATTGAATATGGATGCCCATCAATAGACGTTCAAAGATGTGCAAAAATGCCCATAAGACCTGATCCAAGAAGTATATAGTATTTGTTTATATGAATATGAAACTATCCATGTGACCATATTTACTACACCAGAAGTCAGCCCATAAATGAAATGCTTTCTCAGTAGAGACTTGTTTTAGTCGCTGTAATCTTTCTCCGACTTCTTTAGGGGTAAAGCCAATACCATTAATTGTGAACCAGGCTTTGTCATACTCCCCACTTACAATATACTTTTCAAATAGCTCTTTTTTATTTGTATTTGCTAAAAGCCATTCGGGAATATCCTCGATTGGTTTGTATTTTGGATCTTTTTTAAAAAAGGAAAAACTTGACTTATCTTTATTATACCCGATCCATTCTTTGTGAAAGATTTCAAAGTAACAAGACTTTGGAACATTGCTCAAAATTATCAGTTTATCGTTAGAGGGAAATTGACCATCATAAATTTCATTTTCGTTTACACATGAAAGTGGTCTATTTGTATTGATTACCGATATATTACATTCTGGATTTTCTTGGTGGTTCTGATTTGCTTGTTGAAATTCTAAAAAATCCTGATTCCTTAACCCCATGAGTGCCGCACATTTTTCTAGTCTTTCGGTAACTATGCAATCCTCGCTGTTTACGAATTCGTTAAACAACAATCGCGAAAACAGTTGTTTCTCGTTTCTAGCAATTTCACTTGTTTGAAACCCAGCTCCATCTGTCATATCACCAAAACTAATTTTTCTATCTGAAAACCAGTGTTTAACCATTCCCACATGATAATGGTCTGCGTCATAACTATACATAAAAGGTATGAGAAACGGTGGATGAGCAAATGAGCCTGTATTTGTTTCTTCAATATAAAACCTAAACATGCTATATTCATCAATAATCGGAATTTCACCTTTATACAATGATTTAAGTTCCTTTCCTAAATTTAATTCATTTAATAATTCTTCCATTCTTCTTAATCTAAGTCGTTATCGTCAATTGGTCTAGGAGGATATTCATATAATGGTTTTTCATGCTGTGGACTAACCGGATCTCTGGTTGGATGCGGACCCTGAGTAGTTGCTGGATGTATTTGGTTCAAATGCTGGTCAGTACTCTGGGTTGGATATAAATTTTTAGGATCAGTAGCATGCTCTGGATAACGCTGTAATGGCCAATTGGTATGATGTATTGGGCCTTCCGGTAAGTCTACACCCTGTTCAGAAGCCAGTTTTTTAAATTCTCGCTCAATCGTTGAAAATGCATTCCTCAATTCTGTATTTGTCATCTGTCTATTATTACGCATATTTGCTTCGTATCGAGTAAAAGCATTTTCTTGTCCCGTGTTTCTTTTGTTTTCTTTGGCTTGTTCCCACAAGGCACGCCAGACCGGATTATCAAAAAGTGATTGCAATCCAAATCTCCCCTCTAAAGTGACACGCTCAAAAAGCTTACCATTTTTCAATGCATTAACTGTCTGCGCTCCCTGTTTGTAAATTCCAACCGCCATATTCGGGTTTGTCCTCGCACTTTCAGCCATCGCTCTTTGCCCAACCAGTGATAATCCAGCATAATAGAAATCCTGCCAATTCAACGGTTGTGGATTTGAGCCAGTAGCTTTTTGGTATATCTGAATAAAGGGTTGCTCAAACATCGTTAAACCTGAAATTACTTCATCGCCTGTTTCACTTAGACTTTTACCATTTCTTAATATCCCCTCGAAGCCTACCTGATCTACAACAGCAATTCCCCTTGCGGAAACGTTCAGAAAAGCAAAATTGAGCAATGCTGTAGACATTGTGGGGGTTGCGGTTCCTGCGAAAGCACCAAAGCCCGCTGATCCAAGTTTACCCAGCATAGCACCTTCTAAAACTGCCCAGCCAGTGTTTCTTGCAGTGTAGATCATAGCCTGCCAGGTACTCGTAATTCCTTCTGCATAAGTAACCGTGCCACCTATAATGCAAGTCATTTGGCATTTTGAAGTTAAAGAATACGCATCTTTACGTCCATAGGCATTTAACGTGGAGTAACCCACCCACTTTCTGAAAGGAGCTGCCAGACCTCCACAGAGTGCAGCACTTGCAGCCACTGCGACTGCCGCTAATAAAACCAATGCCGCACCTCCGGTAACAATGCCAGCTGCAGCTATCGCGGCAGCGATAACCACTGTCCAGCGGCAACAGAAATCGCCCAGCTGTTGTGTTGCAGTATCATCTTTAACTAAATAATAGAATTTATCTTTTGTCCCGTGGTTTGTTTGCGTCGGGTACATCTTTGCCGGAGCAAGACCTGATGAACATGTAAAATACATATCACTGGTCAATGCCACATAGCCGGTTTGTCCTGATTCACTCATACAGTCTAATTTTATAATGAACTTCGCCTCCAAATTTATCATTGATAGCTTCAGAAAAATTCACTTCCCCGTCAATAATAAAGCCACTCAATAGGTCTATATTATATTGTGCGTTATACAGATATACCGGTTTTAAAGCGTCAAAATCTGAAATCGGGAACCCACCATATAAATCTTTCAGATGATTCTCTGCCACTATATTCGGATATCCATCAACCTTGATAGTATAGATATTTTCCGCATCCGGACTTTTGTTCCCATCATATCCCAAGGCAAAAGGAATTAAACCTGACCTAAATAAATTAGGAATATTTTTTTTTATCCTTCCAAAAAAATCCCTGCCATAAATATTATTTAAATATATGTCAAAAAATTCCATAGCCTTTACCATTGCATCCACACCGCCAACCTTTTCAAAAGCTTCATCTTGGATTTTAAACAACTCAACCAATGAGGTATTGGCCTTATTGTATTCAATTGTCTCAGCCTTAACATCTTCCCATCGTTCCTTTATCTGTTCCAAATTTTTAACCCGCAGAAGAGTACCTTGCTTATCTACGGTAAAAGTGATTTCATTGAGAGCCTTTTGTAATTGGCTGACAACTTTATGAATTTCTATGTATCCCATATTATCCGCTTTGACCATACGGTGATCAAGCGTAATAAGTTCAAATGTATAATCGTGGGAGCCTATTTCTTTAAGTGTAAGCATCCATCTTAATTCCACTTCTGTTTCACTCATCATGCCATTTAAAAGCATATTGCTAGTAATGTTGACAAGGTATTTCTTAGTACTTAAGGTCTTAAAATTTATATATTCCATTCAGATAACCTTAATTAATAAATACGTTTCCACCACTCCAGGAACCTTCACCAGTAATTTCTATTTTTGCTCCGTTGACCTTAATTCCTGCCGTTGAAATTTCAAGACTGTTGTCACCAACTTTTAAGGTTAGCTTTTCCAGCGAACTTAAATCAATAACACCATCTTTTCCCATGGTAAGAACACTTTGACCGTTTCCAACATCTGTTTTGTGGATATCTCCAACAGTTACCGTATTTTTTTCACCAACTGAAACAGATTTATTCTTGGTAGCATTGGTGTTCGCATTCCCGGCACCATCAAATTTCATGTTCGCACCACCTTGATCTGTAAGGAAAACAGATCCTTCACCGTCATTCAATTCTAGCTTATTTCCACTTTTACTACTAAGACTTTTGATATTATTTCCTTCTCCTCCTCCGGCGCCAATCCCACCGTGATACATTCCTCCCATAACAAAAGGCCGATCAGGATGCAGATGGACATAATTGACAATTACCTGGTCACCAACTTCCGGAATTGACATAAATCCCCGGTTTTTTCCAACTTTATCGCTGCTTCCAGCATCTGGTGACATAACGCGGATAAACTCCGTGGTATCCTGGCCCTTTTGCCAGTCAAGCTGTACCTGTACTCTTCCTTGATTTTGTGGATCGGTATTGGATATTACTTTTGCAAACTGGGGCTCCGCTAATGGATTGATATATTCCGGTCTTGGAAGAAAGCCCGTATCGGAGGCAATTGCTTTAAATGATCCTTCATAATAGCCTCTGGCATCTACCTGATGAAGAGCTTCAATAACCATTAATTTCGTAAAAAAAGTAGTCTCATTGGAGTCCGGTTTTCGCATTTCTATATCCGTTATGCATCCTGGATAAAGAAATGGCAAACTTGTTTTCCCAGAGGTAACGAGTACCTCAGCGGCTTTGCTCCCTGCCGTACCTCTTTGGGAAGCATCAATATCCATAAAAGATATCGCTTTGATAGGGGCAACACGTAAAGAAGGTGTTTGAAAAGTGCGTTCTGAAATCTCATAAGCACGTTTTGCAATGTCTGAAGTATGTGTAATTTTTGAACTGCTTCCGATAAACTTTTCATCTTTACTACTATTGTAACCATAAAAAGTTGGTTTAACATGCTGTGCCTTCATTTTGATCTTTACATCACTTAAATTACTTCCATAAACCAATTTTATCGGTTTCTCCTGTGGTGGCAATTTGCCAAAATGAAGAATCTCTCCATCATAAAAAAACTGCTCACCATAAGCCTCGGCGATTCTTGACAGATAATTAAAATGTGTTTCCTCATATTGACAACTGTAAGAAATATTACCATGCTGAGAATCAACACGAAAATCAAATTTTCCTTGATCCAGGGCTTCTTTAATCACTTCATTTGCAACGCTGTTCAAACTTATCGGTTGCGAACCTCCAAAACTTTGTATATGTGGAGCTGCATCTAATAGGATCGTTGGACTATAGCCCTTAAAAACGATGTCTCCTAAACTGCCTTTTTCCTGACTAAATCCAATCTCTGTAATAACACCTACAAAATTTCTCTCAGGGCTTTGATCCACATCTTTATATTTAAAAACAACGGTGATTCTTTTCCCTAGAAAAGCCTGTGCGTTTTCAAGATTATGGTTTTCAGGATCTCCCAGTGCATCGTGGGCAAGAACCATTTCAAACTTATGATGGTTAGATGCCTTCTGTTTTAATCTAAAATGTTTAAAATGTCTGATTTGCTTACCTTCAACATGAATGTCAAGATTTATAACCCGATTAATACCTGCAATTGCGTTTTCCGGGATTGCATGGGCATTGAAAATTTTTGAAGTCGGTTGATTGCTCCAGATCTTTTTATTGGAAATTTCCGCCTCATTAGGAGTTATCGGCTTATTAAACATCTGGTTTCCTGAACTTATAGCATCTTGGGCTTTTAAAGCATCGCTTTTCAGGTTTTCAATATTTACATTTTTTTTGAATTCGTTTTCATAATTCATCTTATCCGAATACTTTCCGGTTTGGGAAAGATCCTTTTCTTCTTGAAACATGATAATAATTTTTTCGGTTGTGTTTAATTAAAATATAATCCTTTGGGTAGGATTCTTTGAGGACAACTGCAAACAAAAAGGTAGGCCCTGTTCCATTTACATTAATTTCACTTGCTTGTAATTGTAGCGAAAACTAGCGGGAATACCTCAACAAGAGGTGATTTGAAGATTAAATAAATGACTCATTAGCGGTTTTTAATAGGTTAATAATTAATGACTTGGTAAGCCAATATATAACTATAAAAATTTCTGACAAAATTTTATACCACATTTTTGAGAAATTGTCGTATTTCTACGACCGGAGATATAAGGATAGGATTATATGGAATTTTAGCTTTTAAATAGCTTATTTCTGATAGGCTTCAATACTCTTTTGGCGTCTTTCCTGATCTTTTTTGAAAGTTCTTGCAGTCCATAAAAAACCAATACCTAAAATGATCAGTGCATACGCTATCCATTTGCCAAATCTTTCTGCTAAGGTTACAATGACGGATCGCTCATAACTGGAAAAGCCTTCTGCGCCTGCGGGACCACGACGGTAGAATTTACGCCTGTTGATCCAATAACGTAAAGCCAGTCCGAGAATTAAAAAGCCAATGCCCATAACTAATAACGGTATCATATTCAGTGTTTCGGTTTCCATAAAAATACGAAAAAATTTTTTCTTCATAAGATATTACTAAGAAAAAATTGGGTTGTTTCAGTGTGAAACAACCCAATTTTCATTTCCTCAACCGGATAATCCTGCAATCCTGATTTAATCTATAATCTGAATCTTCCTCTTTTCCGTTCCGGTTTCCGGTTCTTTTTCTGATCTGAAAGACTTTTGTCTTGTTTATCTTTTTGCTGAGTGACTGGGTTTTCTTTTTCAAAATGTCCGACATGCTCCACAGTTTTTTCTTTTGGGTTATTTTTTTCATTACTGATCTCCTTTTTTTCAATTTTTGTTAGTTCGTTCTCCACTTTGTCAGCATAATAAAAAGCTGTCATTTCCACATCGATTAAGTTTCCCTTTCTTACAAGTATGGTAGGATCTTTTATGCCTTCCAGCATCGCTTTATAAAGCCATTCTACCGATAACTGAACCACAAAATCACGATCCGTGGTGTTTTCAAAACAATATTCTGTCGCATCATAATTAGTTCGGAAAGTGGGAAGTGATTTCAGGTCTTCAAGGGTGCATAATGTTATCCAATCACCGTAGGCTAAATACTTGTCACCTTTATCAAGTGTTCTCTTTAGATAGTCCATTGTCAGCAAATAATCGTTTTCTGAAATCGTCATCGTTAAGTTTTAATGAGAGAAAAATAAATGAGACAGCTTTGATCATTAAGCTGTCCCATTACATTAATTAATCAATACTGTTAAATTGAAAGCTCAATTGTCTTTCATTGCCAAAATTATCGAGTATCCAAATGTCAAATGATTGCTGGACATTGGATTGCGATGTGTAATAGAAGGTGATCTCCGAACTCTTGGCATCGGAAAGAAAGTATACTTTATTGGGTAGAAAGGCTTTTTTCCCTGTCTTCCCAATCTCATAGATCAGATTTCCATTTCCGTCATACTGAAAATACCGGAAGAAATATTGAACACCAGAAAAACTTCCTGTATTTTTGATTTTCATGGAAATTGCCTCCGTCTGGCCGACTGCAATTGCTTTGTTAACAGGAAGGACAACAACCTCAAATGGGAAGTTCTGCTGAATATCAAGATCATCATTTTTACAGGAAAATAATAAGCCAATACTCATTAATAAAATGAACCAGCTATACTGGAATTTTGTATCTAAGAATGTTTTCATATAGATAAAATTTAAAGGTTAAAACGAAGGCCAATACCCGCGGAAGGACGGAACTGATTAAAATTTGTTCCCCAAACGTATTTCGCTCTGGCCTGTAAGGATAGGATAATAAAATTGGTCAGATATGTCTCTAGGGTCAGCCTGCCTCCGGCACCGTACACAAAACTGCTTTCATTGTTGATTTGTGAACCATCCGCTAGCAATAGTTTGTTGTGATTGACCAACTGATAACCACCACTGGCTTCAACTGCTGAATTTAAATTCACAATTTTATTTGGTAAGCCTATAACATGGAAACTATATCCCCCCGATAATAAATAAGTTTCAATCGGAATGGGGTTTTCAGTATAGAATGTTGTCCTACGCTGATATTCTGCTGAAAAGAAATGATAGTTTCCTTTTTTGTGATTTTGTGTCAGCTCCAGATTCACAAAATAATTGTCCTTTGGCTGATCATTGGAAAACATGCCAGCAGTGACCTGTAAACCTTTTTGATAAGGTAGTAATCGTTGCGCCAAAATTGACGTAAATGGCAATAGAACCATTAAGAATATGCTTAATATCTTTTTCATATCGTTTTAAATAAGATTGTTATTTAATTTTTAGTGGTAGATCCTTTAATAGTACTGCACGGAGTAGATCCTCATTTTCAACTTCAAGTCGTTGATGCCTTCCACCATTCTTTTCAAAAAGCTCAATTACAAGTATTTTATCATGATCAAGTGTGAACTGATCCAGCAGATAAACTTCACGGCTCGTTTTGTTGTCCGGAACTTCGGCAATATCGCTGTAAGTCCGTACGATATTTAGTGGTTTCTCTTGAAATACAGTACGTTTTGCTACTTTTTTATCGACTATTTTAAAATTTATAAAGTCTATCTGATAGGAAACATTGGTTTTATTCTGAATCTGCGTATTAAAGTAATATTTCCCCTGGTATATGTAAATCCCTTTCAGACTAAAGAGAATTCCAAAACTTCTGGAAGCAATGTGCCTGATATTGTTCCGGTTTTTTTTATAGATAGCTTCCATGAGCTGATCGGGAACATAAGGAGAAAAACCCAGGTCTTCCAGATGTATATTGGCTCTGGAGTTTGATACGGATTTATCCATTGGATCAAGGTTATAGGTTAGGATCTCGGGATAAGAACTGTAAAAAACACTGAAGCTATAAAATTTTCCGTCATCCGTAATCACTGAGAAATTGGATTCATCTTCAAAATCTTTCACTGCTGCTTTGATCCGTAATACATTGTCCGCATCATCAGCTTTTCCCGCAGTGAGAAATTCACTTCCCAGATCAACATAACGGATCGCAGATGGAAAGATAAGGTGCGTTGTTTTATTATACGTTACAGTGATGTGATAAGGCTCAACGTGTTCTGAATCTAACTGATGATTTAATGAGTCTGTAATTGTTTGTGCATGCGAATAAACAAAACCAAGCATTGCACAAATCGTTATTAATATTTTTTTAATGATCGATTTCATTTCTATTTGATTTAAGAATTAGTATTATTTTTTTGAAACTAAAAAGACCTGATGACCTGCCTTTAACATTACTTTGGGTGTTCTTACTTTCTTTGAAAAATAGCCCGCAACTCCTTGAACCAGGCCACGGGAGAGGTCGCCCGCTATTTGCTGGCCTGCGGATCTGCTCATCATGATAGAAGTACCGGAAGACTGGCTCATGTTAGCAGCAATTTCATTGACGGCACTCATTTCAGCGGAATATGGCACGTTCAGCCCCAATTGACCGTCCAGATCATAAATATTGATTTCTACCGGGAAAATATTGCCGCTGGATTCTATTGAAGAAACCTTTAGGCTTAAACGTCCATTGTTGAATTTTGCTCCGGCAGTAACAATAGAACCGGAGGGAATAGTGAAATCAGGAGTCTTTGAATCTTCAAGAAGCCGCAATTTCACGGTTCCTTCACCAACAATGGTTGTGTTTTCATGAATGCATGCCCGAATACTATTCTTAACTTTGGTAGCCTGTTGGGTTACACCCACAGTGTAGAATCCACGGTTTCTTTCTCCGTTAATATTTTCCAAAAACTCCCGATCTGAAGGTTCACGATAAAGTGCAGAAACCACATTTGCACGCATAGGCGAAAAAGCAACAAAGGATGTTTTCTGACCTCCGGTATTTCTAATGGCTGTACTGTCTGACTTTTTTTGCTCACCACCATTATTTGGAAGATACTTGGACGCCATCTGGTAAGATTTTTCCATGAGCTGCAATTGGTCATTAACTGTCAAGGGAGCAGGATTCGCATCCCTTTCATCAAGTTGCCTTTTTAATCCTGCAATCTCTTTGCGAAGTTCATTTGATTCATAATTTTCATTACTGTTATAAAATGACCCTAAAGTCGCCTGTGCGTTGCGATAGGAGTTTAATGCCGGACTTTCGGCCTGATAGCTCTTTCCTGATGGATTATTTGTTGGATTCTCATTTAATCCTGAATTCGGATCGGCGGCCTGCATCGTACTGTCACTATTCCAATAATCGGAAAGTGATGTGAGCATATTCTTTTTTTGCTGGTTTTTCTCGTCCATCATTGCCTGCTCATAGGCTTTTTGTTTATCGGACTGCATACCTATTTCTGTTGCCTGTGGAACAGCACCATTGAGGCCCGAATCTTTGTTCTCATCCTTATCGGACGATGGTTTGAAAATCAGATATAGACAGACAAGGAAAACAATTCCCATTAGAAGATAGATCAATGGCTTTTTTAATTTTTCCAGCTTGGATTTGTCATTCCCACTGATTAAATCTTCAGATTTCTGGTCAGATTCTTCGACTAGAATACTGATTCTTTTATTCTCGTTATTTTCCATTATTCTCATTTTTTAAGTTAATTGATACACTGTCCTTGGCTATAAGACCGGACTTTTCTGTTTTTTCGACAGGATTCTCAATATGCCGGATGGCAACTTCCTGATCTGCTTCTCCCGTTTCGACACATACGTTTACCACAACAATAAGCGTTAAAATGGTGTACAACAGGAAAAAATAAATAGTATATTTTCGCTGCTTTTTTATGGGCAATTCGCGCCAACAGTCATCAAGATCATTGATACGATTTTCGATTTTTGTTCTTAGATTCATAATGATAGATTTAACGTTCTACAACTTCCAGATCCCTGTTCTCCAACACGGCGAATTTCTCGATGTTGAAGCCCTGTGGGTTATTATCTGACCGAACGGAGTTTAGCAGATTACAGGAAGTGACCAGATTACGCTTGGTCACGTTGCTTGAACGGATGATAAATTGAGTGGAATAAGTTTTTACTGAATAGGGGTAAGAATCGAAGTTGCAGATTACACTGTCAACTTCGACCCTTTGCTGTACATTTCCACTGATGATACGATTATAATATCCCTTTTCCGCAAGGTCATTGTAATAGTCAAATACGCTCTTGTCGGCAAGATTAAAAGCACGCTTCATGTTGCTCTCAATAGCATTTTTGTCCGGGGCCAGGGTAAAAAACAGTTCGTGAAAACGTCTTACATGCTCTCTTGCCTCAACAGGGCGGTTGATGCTGGCATCCTGTGCAAGCGCCAGCATCAATGATTTGCCCTGATCCAAGACATAGATTTTTTCCCGTTGCTTTTCCGCGAAACTGTATGACTTCCAGATTGCGTATCCAACGATACCAGTGCATAACAAGGCAAAAATTATCGCATAAAGCCTGATCTGGCGGAAGCTATTTTCTATATTCCGGAGGGTTTTAAATTCCATGTTTTTAATTTTTTAGGTATGTTATTTTTTAAGTAATCTCCCACCAATATTTCCGGCAACAGCCCCCGCACCACCACTAGCAACACTTGCAGCCTGCTGAATATTTCGGGTGAAATTTGTAGCACCAGAAGCTTGAATGATCCAGCCTGTTACCGTAGGAACCGTAAAATATCCTACTATCCCGATGATCATAAAAATGATGTATACGGTGTTGGTTGTATCTGGAATAAAGGAAGGATCGGATAAATTCTCGATATCGCGCTCCAAAATCAGAGACTGTATTCTGGCAAGGATGGAGCTGAACAGGTCAGCAACAGGTAGCCATAAATACACGCTGACATATCTCGTAAACCACTGATTTAATGTGGACTGAAATCCATCCCAGACACTTATGGCAAATGCGATTGGTCCTAGAATTGAAAGGACTATCAGAAAAAATGTTCTTATGGTATCGATCACCAAAGCCGCTGCATTGAATAATATTTCCAGAAACTCCCTAAAAGAATCTTTAATACTCTGTCCAAATTGGAACATTCCCCGCTCAAAATACATAGCGCTCATGGTAGCAAGGTCCCCAGGCGACCAGCCAAGTTCTTCCAGTTTTTTGTCAAATGCTTCGTCAGAAACCAAATATGCTTTTTCAGGATTTCGGATCATTGCCTCATATTCCAGTTTGTCTTTCTTTTCCTGTAAAGCATTTAGGTCAAGAACCTGATTTTCGAGCATGGCATGGGTGCCTTTTACAACCGGGCTTAAAACAGCATTGATAGATCCCAGCACAATTGTTGGAAAGAACATGATACAAATGCCCAAAGCGAAGGGTCTGAGTAAAGGAAAAACGTCGATAGGTTCAGCACGGCTTAATGCTTGCCATACCTTTATAGCCACATAGAAAAGCGCTCCTAAACCGGCTACACCTTTAGCCACTCCCGCCATATCAGCTGAAAGTGGGATCATCTCGTCGTATAACGACCTTAAGATTTCATGTAAGTTCTCGTATTCCATGATTTACCAATATTTTTGATCAGGATTTCCATAGAGTTCAAGAACTCGTTGGGTATTGTTTTTCTTCTTGGCACGAATGATACTCACGGAAATATTTTTGTTGGTAAAGTATTTTACAAGGGCATGGTATTCCCTTACTTCCTTGTATACTTTATCAATAACTTCCATTCTTTCCTTGTCATTAAGAGATAGGCCGTTGGCAGTGATAATCTGCTTTAATTCTTTTAAAAGCTCAGTACTCTCATTAAGCAAGGCAGAATAGCCGTTTGCAATGGCTGCCAGTTCATTCGGTTTGAAATTGGGGTCATTCATCATTTTACCAAAATTGGTAACGTACATTTCAGATACATCGCCAACGAGTAAAACTGTTTGCTGAACTTTGCGCGCGTCTTTTACTAGATTATTTACAGCCTTGAGCTTATCGTAGTATTCTTTTCCTTGCTCATAGACTCGCTTGACTTCGTTGAAATTCTTGATTACATTTGAAACTGTCGAGGATGTCTGGACAATCTCGTTTGCACTGTTGACAATACCCGATGCAAGATTTGTCGGATCGGTTACTACCCACTGCGCCTTTGCTAATGGTGTGAAGGCGAATGTAAATGCCATCATCACCATGAAAATGATCTTTTTCATTGTTTTAAAATTTTAGAGATTAATTATTATTTTGATTTGCGGTATTTTTGAGAACAATGCGTTTTATGGCATGCTCAACATTCCCGCCGAGTTCCTCAGCCAGTTGCATGACCTCCAGTTTTTCGGTTTCTTCCGTGGTATAGGCATAATATTCGGCCATTGAAACCTCCGTTGCGTAGACTGCAGAGTGAGTGCCCCCAAGCCCGATCCATACTTCCTTATATTTTCTGGAAGGATCATTGTTCATATTGATCGAAAGTATCTGGGATTTCTCTTTTTCGGTAAGACCTAGCATCGCTTGGATGTCATCGAACTTATTCATATATTTACGCTGATCAAGGAGAATTTTGCAATCAGAGTTGTTGATGATAGTCTCTTTGACCACGGGTGAATGAATGATGTCATCTACCTCTTGGGTCACGACGATTGCTTCTCCGAAGAATTTTCTGACCGTTTTAAAGAGGTATTTTATGTATTCCGCGAAACCTTCTTTTGCTATCGCTTTCCAAGCCTCTTCAATCAGAATTAGCTTCCGGATACCCTTTAACCGCCTCATCTTATTGATAAAAGTTTCCATTATAATAATGGTCACAATGGGGAAAAGAATTTTATGATCCTTGATAGCGTCGATTTCGAAAACAATAAACCGTTTATTCAGTAGATCCAGCTCCTTTTCGGAATTTAGTAAATAGTCATATTCTCCACCTTTATAGTAAGGCTCTAGCACATTTAGAAAATTGGCAAGGTCAAAGTCTTTTTCCCGGACTTCCTTGGCTTGGAGAACTTGCTTGTATTCGTTCTTGACATATTCGTAAAATCCATTGAAGGACGGTTTAACATCGCTGTTTTTAATATGTTCGATGTACCCGCTTACCGCATTCGATAAAGCAACTTCTTCTGAACGTTTTGGTGGTTCATCATCTCGCTTCCATAGTGTTAGGATAAGCGTCTTAATACTTTCCCTTTTTTCAATATCAAAAACGTTGTCGTCTGTATAGAATGGGTTAAAGGATATTGGATTATCTTCGGTGTAAGTGAAATATACCCCGTCTTGCCCTTTGGTCTTACCCTTTATCATTTCACATAACCCCTGATATGAATTCCCGGTATCGATCAATAAAACATGCGATCCCTGTTCCCAGTATTGGCGAACCATGTGGTTAGTGAAAAAAGACTTGCCCGAACCGGAAGGACCAAGAATGAATTTATTTCTGTTTGTGATGATACCTTTTTTCATCGGGAAATCAGATATATCCAGATGAACTGGTTTTCCCGTGAGCCGATCTGCCATTTTTATCCCGAAATGAGAGGGGGAATCATGGTAATTTGTTTCCTCGGTAAAAAAACAGAGCGCTGGTTCAATAAACGTATAGAAGCTTTCCTCACTTGGAAAGTCGCCTGCATTGCCGGGCATTGCTGCCCAAAACAGCGTAGCGACATCAACAGTGTTATGTCTTGGCTTGCATTCCATTAGGGCCAGTGCACTGCCGGTATCATTTTTTATACGTTTCAACTCTGCAGGATCATCTGACCAGGCTATCACATTGAAATGTGCCCTTATCGAAGAAAGACCAAAAGAATGCGCTTCATTGAGATATTTTTCGATCCATTCCCGATTTATCTGATTGCTTCGGCTATACTTTGCCAACGAATGCATGTTCCGTGCGGATTTCTCAAATTTTCTGAGGTTATCGTCAGAATTATCCAAAAAGATGTATTGGTTGTAGATATGATTACAGTTAAGCAACAAACCAACAGGTGAAGCAAATGACAGTAAACAGTCACTACGGTCCGTTGATAGTTTCTCGTACCTGCTATCTATTGAAACAGTACCAGGAAGATCATCGGTGTCCGATAAGGTATGTACACAGAGCCTTTTATTACCAACGCGCACTTCTTCGTTTCCAAGAGATATGTCCTGTAAAGGTTCATCTTTGGCTCTTGAAAGGGTTAAGTATTGGTCAAGGAGGCCAGGAACATTGTCAGTTCCGGTAATTTCCTCACTCGTAAGCCTTTCAAGAGATATAAATCCACTGTCATTTAAAATCCGTTCAAACTGTGCCACGGCCTCCATGAACCTATGGATGTTTTCTTTGTCACGTATTTCTTTGGGTATCAAGACACCTTTGCAAAGCGAGGAGAAATTAGATTGCATCCGCATTCTTTCCTTACTGGTCTTGGTCAGAAATAGATAACAGTAATGGTTTAAGAATGGTCGCTCATTGAAATGCTGTTGATAGGATTTCCCTAAAAAGCTTATATCTTCTTTGGAAAGATCCGGTTCATAACTCTCTTTAATGAACCAATCCTGTTTTAGCACGATTGAATGATCGGGCAAGGTTTTTATCGCTTTATGCCAGGCAGAGTGCATTGCATCATACTCAGCAGATGATACCGTAAATACTTCCGGAAGGATAACTTTGAAACATACAGTGATGTCCGCTTCTTTCGATATAATACAGTTCTCTTCAACTGCAAGTAGCGGAAACCTTGATTCAAGTGTCCTTGTCTTTGCCATATTTCTCATTATTTGATTGATTTGAAATTCAACTTGGATTTTAGTAAGCGATAAATCCGCTTTTGGCTGATAATGAACCTAGGATGTCGCTTTTTTGAAGCTATTTTCATAAGTCCATGTTCACCATACTTCCCATTAAGTGAGAAAGTCTGCCAGATGAGAACCGATGATCCCGTAGTTCCCAGTACAAGGCATACATAGGAGTTTAGACCAATCATGTACATGATCATGACCAGGATCAATACACCCAGAAGACCTGCCGCAAAAATGAAAAGGTACTGGGCCTTAAGCCCTTTAAATTCAACCGAACGGCCCACACCTTTATTGATATTAAATGTTTTCATCGGTATGGTCTAAAAGTTTATAGTTCCCTGAATTGCGTTCAGGTCGTAATTCGCCGTCAAGACCTCAATCTTCTTTTTATGCGGTTTTCCATGTGCATTATCCACCATTACACTGGACTGCATCTGTAAAGTGTACCAGCCCTCGTTTTTTATGTATTGCTTTAACTCAGGGCTCGGATAACTGCTCAGCAGAAATTTCCCACTGATCTGGGACAGGCACCGTAGGAGTGAGGAATAATCTTCTCTCGTATAGCCGTCATAATGGCCACAGTCAGAATTGTAATATGGTGGATCACAGTAATGAAATGCAGAAATGTGATCGCGTGAATTAATGATGCGGAGAGCATCGGTATTCTCGATCTGAACATTCTGTAACCTGATCGCATATTCCTCTGAAAATGAGTTGCGCTTATTGCTGATCTTTCTGGCGCTCGTAGAACTGGTTTTGTCGTAGCCCCAGGTGTCCCCGATAATTGAACTAAAGGATTGGTTACAGAGAACCCATACTGCCCAGGCACGCTTTAACCTGTCAAATAAGTGAGGGTTGTTGTAAATCACTAGGGCGTCGTTGTGTAAGGATCTACTGTGGAGACTTATTCTGATCAGCTTTTCCAATTCTACGAACTGGTTTTGGACCATTTCGTAGAAATTGATCAATTCCCTATTGTAGTCGTTGATAACTTCAACCTCGGTAATAGGTTTTGACCAAAATATAGCCCCGCCACCGACAAAAGGCTCAACGTATGTTTTATGTGGCGGGATAAGAGGAATTATAACCTTTGCGAGTTTTTGTTTACCCCCATAATATGTTAATGGAGTAACTATTTTTTTTGCTGTCGTCATAGCTGTTGATTTGAAGGTTTGAATTGAAGGCTACAGGAAGAATGATCGTAAGATCGTAGCCGCGACAATTAAAAAAATACATGCTCCAAACCAACTGGCAGCAGTCTTACTGGTATCGGGGTCACCAGAGCTAAATTTGTTGTAAACCTTGACACCTCCAATCAGCCCGACTACTGCGCCGATAGCATAAACCAATTTTGTTGCAGGATCAAAATAAGAAGTAACCATTTGAGTTGCTTCCTGAATACCGCCCTGACCGTTTCCCTGGGCAAATGCGCCAAAAGTTGACATCATTAACAATGCTGTCATCAAAATTCTTTTTCTTTGTTTTTCCATGTTTTAATCGAATTTTTTGTTATTCTTTTCCTGCACCCTGCAGGCTTACATGGCAAATGTGAGATAGAATTGAAAGCACTCTTTTAAATTGGAAATCCGTGGAATTATTTGGCTTTCTAAGGTTGTCAGGGGGTACTTTTGCGACCTAAATAATGAGTATTTATAACCCTAGAATACAGGTCAGCGGATGGGACGATTTTATCTTTCTGGGGAACAAAAAAAAGTGCTAGATTCTAAGAACTAGCACTTTTAATCTTATAGTTTGAAATGGTTAGAATTTCCGCCCTTTACTTTTCTTTGACTGATTATTGGCCTTTTGATTGTCCTGACTTTTTTGTTGTTTTTCCTTATTTTCTTTGATGACATCAACAATAAAAGTTTTTTCCCAGAGAATTTTCTTGGCTTCAAAATGGCTCTGTACGCCAAGCCATTTTAAATCACTTTTCAGATCCCACCCACCTTCACGGTTCCATCCAATCGGATCAAGTTTTGTTTGAAATGGAAATTCAATGGCGATCAGATCTTTTGGAATGCTGGAAATATTTGCGTAGTCCAATTCGCGAAATTCATGTTTTATGGGATCGTACGGAATGAGATAAGCATCTTTCTCTTCCGAATAATAGTGGTCAATATCATCAAAATTTATCCCTTTAGATGCGAAATCAGTTGCCGAACGGAGCATATTCATCCTGATGTCAACAGTAAAGGTATGGCCTTCAATATCGATAGTTGGAAGTTTGCCCTGCATCCGGCTGTGAAAAGCCTGTTGATCAACCATAAAATGAAAGTCATCATGCGATTCCACTTCCATGATGGAGACGTTGTATTTTTTTGCCATGCCTGAAGGATCAAGTACAACAAATTCAGGTAAGTGAATATCCTTGTCATTATATTCGATCAGATATCCATCACCACTGTCCTGCATTTCTTTTAACGGAATTACATTATTTGGATCGGACTTGTCACGGAACTCAAATCTATTGATATCGACAATAAATGTAGTCCCCTCGATCAGTAATTCCAGTTGGCCCTGATCATTCCTATTTGCTGGTATAACCTGGCTAATTTCGTTCAGACTGTAGGCAAGGTCGTATTCAAGCTTTAGATCATGGTATAAAAGGCCAAATTTTAGCGGTAATTTTGCCGCATGGTTTTTACCTATAGGATCTATGGTTCTTATGTCTGGAATCTCCACAAGCCTAACAGACTCAGTATCCATAACACTTTCCTTTTTGAGATCAATAACCCGTCCGGTTGCAGGTTCATACAATATATTATATGCTCTGTTTTTGTCACTATAATAATCTCTAACCAGGTCAAGGTCAATGTCCGGTTTTCCCTGAATCGACCATAAGATATCATTGTCCGGATCAACAACATATTGATTGCCGCAAATGTTTACTTTGACGGGATGACCGTCAATTCTCTTATTGTAAACATCCTGGTTAACCATCAATTCAAAGTCAGTCTTCTCAACCATATCTTTGCTGGTGCAATTGTACTTCTGGCTAAACCCTAATGGATCAATCTCTGTAATCCTTGGAATTTTAACATTCTGGCTGGTCTCAAAATAAGGATCAAGGATAATTTTTCCAGTGTCGTCAAATTCGGGATCGATAACGATAAAATCGTGATTTTTAGAGATTGGGCTGTAATTAAAGGAATAGTGTGTCCCATGATCTTCCATGTAGGCAAAGCTGATCGAATTGGCTGGATTGTCTTTTTCTATAAGAGCAAGCCTATCAATGTCAAATTGAAAAACAGTTCCACTTATTTCAATTTCCGGGAGTTGTCTTTTGGTCTGTTCCATAATAATGAATATTTGTTATTGTTATGGAGCAAAAATGTTTGGAAAAGCAATAGCATTGTTTAAAAGGAATTTTAGGGCATCTTTTGTCTTTCAATTGCGCTGTCGCCCTAAAAATAAATCATATAACAGGTTTTGTACTTCAACGGCAAATAATGAGAAGGATTTTTTAAAGAACTAATGACTTGAAAGCCGGTAAAAAAACAAAGGGGATCTTAAATAAAATCCCCAATGTTAAAATCATCACTGTTTTCAGAAGTTTTAGGTTCTTCTTCGTTTGGCAAATTCTTATTCAAAAGATCTGCGATCTTACGGGATGAACCTTCCATAGCATTTTCCAAAAGATAGAACAGGTCGGTACCTTCTATTTTACGAACTACAGCAACGGCCTTTTTAACTGAAACAGGTTCCGGATCATTGTTCCTTAATACCTGCCCGGCATCATTGAGTTCCTGAAAGGAAACCCCTTTGGCATACCCTCTGACATCATTTGGAAGTCCCATGTTTTTAAATTCTTCCTCTTCTTCCTCGTAGTCAATTTGCTCTTCGGAATTTTCATCAGAATTTCCATCTGGAACAGGATGTTCTAAACCCTTTCCCTCGGTTTTCATTTCAAAATTATTCTCTTTATCCTTTCGCTCATTTATTTGGCTTTCAGTGGATACACTTGGCGCGGTAAGTCTTCCATCATAGTTGGATTTGCCCATGATATCCTTCTGATCTTTCTTAGGAGCGACGATCTGAGTTCTTGTAATTTTGTTTATAACCAATTTATCTTTCAACAAAAGAATGATTATTGTTAAAAGAAAGATTAAAATCAATACTTCCATCGTTATAATATTGGTTTTTGGTTCAGGGCATGGATTGTGTTTATCTCGTCAGCGAAATTTTCAAAATGCTGCTTCAGGACATTATGGATATAGTCAGTGAGGGTAATTTCACCGTCCCCAAGGATACATACGATCCGGGTAAGTTTCTTGTGAAAATCCGAACATATGTAAACCGATTTTCCACATCTGGCTACAGTACTTGTCGGCTTTAAAAAAGCACATTCATACTCATCTATATGAAGTGTTTTTTTCAATTGGCTATTCTGTTGTTTTTTCATTTTGATATTCATTGTTATAAATTGAAATAATTAGAAGATTGGTTTAAACTTATCATTGAAGTCATCTGTAATTGCCTTTTCAAAAAGTTCAAAGTGGTGATTCAGAATATTGTCTAGATAGGCATACAACGGGATTTTATCTTCGCCAATAACCTGTACTATTCTTGATAAACGTTCATGATATTCCGGCCTGATATAGATACTCTTTTCACCTCTTCGGTTCATGGAATGATTTTTAAGAAAAAGTTCCCCGTAGCTTCCTTCTGGCTGTCTTTTTCCTTTCGGTTTATCTTTCACCACAGGCTTATTTTCAGCAGAAGGTTCTTGCTGAACTGGCAGATTTGGATCCCGTGTACCCTCAGCCATAACTTGCATAAGATATTCTTCATCAACTTTTGGGAGGTTCGCTTTTTTCTCATTTTTATCCATTATCCTTCAGTTTTATTGTTTTCAGAAATTCCTCAATGAACATATCCATTTTACAGGACCTTACAAGTCTTCTATCCGGTGGGAGCAGAGTTGACCTAAAAACCGTTTTCGCTTCTGATTCACTTTCTTTTCTGAATCGTTTGCTGTCAGTAACTCTAGTTTCCATCAATGTCAATCCCAGTTCATGAATTATTTTATCATAATGGTTATATAGAACAGACCTTTCCCTGCCGTCTACCTGATTCCAGAAGAGTCTAATTGTTTCAATCGAGGTCTCTCCATTTTTGATCAAAACGTTGGTCATGACATCGGTAAAAGAAAGTGTACTTTCAAGCACAACGCGATCCGCAGTTATCGGAGAAAAAATGTGGTTCATTCCCGCAAGAGTGCTTAGAAGGCCGGGAGTGTTAACTGTTCCAGGTAGATCAAAAAATATGATGTCAACAGGAATGGGCGACAATTTTAAAAATTGCTCTGCTTCTTTTAAGGCAAGTTCAGGCTTACATTGAAATATGGGATAAGCTTTCTTATTTATTGTCTTAAATTGTTGGAAAGCCAATTTTTTAAAGGTCTCATTTTTCATAATTGCGGATTGGTCTCTCTGTCTCATCTGGGCAAGACTGTGTTGGGGATAGTCGCAGTCAAAAACAGCTACATTAAGTCCTCGACTATAATGTAATGTACTCGCTAAAATCGCGGTGAAAGTACTTTTACCGACACCTCCCTTTTGGCTGGAGAATGCCACAAATAATGTTTTTTTCTTTTTTTCCATTTTTCTAGATTTTTAAAAATTATTATAAAATAGTATTTGGTCTATCCTGCAAACCGGATCTCCTGCGTGATGGCTTGCCATATTTATTGTTCTCTTTCCAGATAGAATGACTGACTGATTTTCCAAAAGGAATCCGTCAAGCCTGCATTCTTGCCGATTTTCATCCTATCCTTCAGACTTTCTATCCATCCTGCCGATCTTATTTATTTCCGGAAAGCAATCTGTCCATCAATTCTTCCTTCATCCCTGAATCCCGGATATTTTTCAGGCGGGACAGGATCATAACTCGACTGTCGTCCTGAAATCATGTTTTCTGGCAGGCTTGAAAACAAGTTCGCTGTATAACTGGCCTGATGATTTGCCCCCATGACTTTTTGCCTGCCTGATATCCGGAAAACTATCAGCTTATCTTGCTTGATAGCACAAAGAAGAAGTATTTTTTAATGCACTATAATTACCTGGAATTGATTGACCAGAAGCGGCGGTTTTTGGCTCTTGTTGATATGGTGAGCCTTTGAAAAACTAGCCTTTACTTTGTATAGGATTCGTGGAAGACATAAAAGAAGCTCATATACTGTTGATGGATTTAAAAAATAAAATCCTTTAATCGTTGTTACTCAATCCGCCATCGCTGGCGGAATCCTTTCATCGGAAAGGAGCAAGTTATCTTTTGAGCAGCTCGAAATAAATTCCGCCGCTCAAAACAACTTGCCCTAGCGGGGCTTTAAAAACACTCTCCGAAGTCGAGGTTTTCATTAAAACATTAATTTTTGACAATGGACAATCAAAAAAAAGAGCAAATCAAAAAGTCTGGGCGCAAGCCCAAGGTTGATCCGGCAAGACACCGGTATTCCATAAGTTTGAACGATAAGGAGAATGATCGTTTCTTATCGCTATTTGAGAAGTCAGGTATGAAAGTAATGGCCCATTTTATCACAGCTTGCATGTTTGATAGAACCATAAAGACAGTAAAAATTGATATGAATGCAGTGGATTATCATACCAGGTTAACCAATTTATATAGCCAATTCCGATCAATAGGCGTAAATTATAACCAGATAGTAAAGATTTTATACCGAAATTTTTCAGAGAAAAAGGCCGCGGCATATCTTTTCAAATTAGAAAATCAGACTGCTGAACTTGCAGAACTTTGTCGGAAAATCATTGACTTAACACGCGAATTTGAAAAAAAACACCTTGAAAAATGATCGCTAAAATTGGGAAAGGAGCAAACCTTTACGGAGTAATTACCTACAATTTTCAAAAAGTAGCAAGTGAAAATGGGGAGATTCTTGGTCTTAATAATATGCCGGAAAGTTTCGATGGAACTTATTCGGTCAGTTATCTAATGAAATGTTTTGATCCATATCTTACAGCTAACAATAAAACAGAGAAACCAATCCGTCATATTTCTTTAAATCCTGATCCGAATGATAAAGTAGTGGACGATGATCTTATTAATATTGCCAATGAATATATGAAAAAAATGGGATTTGGAAATCAGCCTTACATTATATTTAAACATACAGATATTGAAAGAACCCATATGCACATAGTTACCACATGTGTAAAATCTGACGGAAAGAAAATTCCCGATTATAATGATCACGGCAAATCGATGACTATCTGCAGGAATATTGAAAAGGAATATGGGTTATTGCCCGCAACGGAAAAATTAACTAAAGATGAGCTTAATTTTAGACCTGTTAACCATAAAAAAGGAAATATCAAGAGCCAGATTTCAGCGGTGGTCCGATATATACCCCAACACTACCAATTTCAGACTCTTGGGGGGTATAACGCGCTTTTATCATTATTTAATATCACCGCCGAAGAGGTTAAAGGAGAAATTCAGGGACAGCCTAAAAGTGGTCTTGTTTATTTTGCGTTGGATGAAAAAGGTAATAAAGCGAGCAATCCTTTTAAAGCTTCATTATTCGGAAAAAAGGCTGGAATGGAATTTCTACTCAGTCATTTTGAAGAAAGCAAAATCGCTATGAAATCCAGCCCAGCAAAATCAATTTTAAAGAATACCTGTGAATCTGTTCTAGCAATTACCAATAGTGAGATAGAATTTAAAAAACAGTTGGCAAAACAGGGAATCAATATTGTAGTACGCAGAAATGATGAAGGTAGAATTTATGGTGTAACTTTTATCGACCATGAAAGTCATTCTGTCTGGAACGGCTCACAGTTAGGGAAGAACCTTTCTGCAAATTTCTTTAACGAGTATTGGTCGATAGGGGCAAGGCCACTCAGCGATGATTATGGTACTGGTCAAAAAAATGACCTGCCGATCCATAAATTATTTGATTTCATAGATGAAGGAATTTTAACCAATCTGACCGATAATTTTATTGAGGGAACGGGCTCAATGATACCAGGATCACAGGGAGAAGATTTTGAGGAAATTGATTTTGAAAACCGGATGAAAAGAAAGAGTAAACGTAAACGTAGAAAACTGTGATCTATTTATCTTTTTTTTAGGCAATATTTGAAAAAGTGGCAGTAAACAAATTACAATTAGAAGTCGAACTTTTAATTTCAAGAACTAACAGTTATTGATTTATTCAAAGTACTACTCTTTGATCACTATATTTTTTTCTTTCGATTTTTAATGATGTTAACCACTCTAAATACATTCCTTCCGGCATATTTCTGTATCCGATCTTATGTATGTAACTATATTCAGCATTGATTTTTGAAAGCAGCCTGACAGCACTTGAAGAATTTTTTTCAAGTTTTAAATATTGGTTTTTATGCGTTTCCGTTTTTAGAATTAAGGCCGTTATCAGATTCGGAAATATTTGTATCGCACGATCAGCACATTTTAAAGCGAAGCTGCCATCATTATCCGGAAAAGACCTATTAAATGCATTTGCCAGATCTACCAAGCACAACGCTAAGCTTTCTTTATCATCAAGCGCTTTCATATATACACCATTTTCAATCGCATCCAAATGGATAAACCCCGATGCCATTAGCCAGGAATCCTGTGGGAATATACCACTGGTAAGTTCGGTATTATACCAACCTATTGACTTAATGTTATGCTTTATATAAATATGATTGGGAGCAAGGGCCAAATTAGCATTTACACCAATTTCCTCGGCGAGGATCTTATATAGGTAGGGCAACGAGTTACAGTTGCCTTTCTGTGTATTTATCAGTTTGGAAACAAACAGATTCGCCAGCTCTCTGTGTCCAAACACGTCCTCAAAATCATAAGAAAATGGTTTGTAGCGAATCGTATCCTGGTTTATTAAAATTGGCGTTTCCTCACAGATCACCGAGAAAATTGCAGCATATTTGCTAACCGTCTCCTTATCTTTTTCATTGTAAGTAAGATCCCGGTTCTTAATAATTGTTTTGCAAAAGTTGGCCATAAATCGGATTTTCCTGTCAAGCTCAACTGTGTCTAGTTTGCCCTGATAATATGCATTTTCCACACTCAGAACAGCAGTTTTAAAACTGTATTTCTGCTTATCGTCCAGCATATTATCAATAGTCTGGTAGGCATCGGTATAAAACTGGTTCACCTGGGCTTTGATTACCCCTGCAAAAAAGATAAATAAAGAGAGATAGAAGTATTTCATAATTTTGGTTCCCAACATGGGATATATTTAAAAATCTGGATTTTGAATATGGTCTATAATGTCAATTGCAAGTACGTCATCTGTCTTTCGATCATACTTAGAAAGATAATAATCTATTAATAAACCAAGTTCTTTTAGTGAACAAAGCCGTTCATATGTAATCCCATTATCATTGAGTAATTCCTTCATTGCCCTTTTTAATTTAAAGAATCTATAATTTGTATCAGTTCCTATAGAGTACTCTCCATACAGAATGATTTTCTCATAGTCCATATCACTCACTTCTTCGGTGAGGAAATCATTAATCGTATTTCTTCTGATTGCTTTTATAATTTCATCTAATTTCATGGCTACCTGCATTAATTTTTTTATTCAACAAGATTCAACACTTTCCAACCGTTATCCTTTGTTAGACCAACCCAAAATTTATTGACCGTTATAAATCCGTCCGGATAGTAAAGCGTTTCTTCAATTAGCTCCTGATCTTTTCTTCTCTCTATAAGGTTGAACACGCGCTCAATGGTCTCAAAATTTGGAAAACCTTTATTCTCTAAATCCTCTAATAGAGAAACCCTCAGCACGCTTACTACTTTAGAATGGATTTCTGAATCCCAATCCATATTGTGTTCTTGCATCACATTTTCCGCTTCCAGATAAAAATCTTTACAGGATAAAATACCTTCCATATTATTTTCATTGTAAAAATTTTCCAAAGTGATTATTGCACCTTCAGGAGTTGAACGGTCTGGTCTGAAAAAATCATTCCCATGATCAATACGATATCCACAATATATTTCAAAATTTACTCTTTCATCCTCTGATAGCATATTGTAATAATGACGTATGGTGTAGCCACCTATCAGTCGTTGGTTATCTATTAACAGCCAGTCAACAGATTCTTTTCGGAGAACGATTTCCGGCTGACCTGTTTCAGCGAGAACTCCTTTGTAATATTTTCCTTCAATTTCAATATTTTCCAACCAAACGAAAACATCATTTTTGTCTTTGAACTTTATAGAATTATATCCTGTAAATCCACCTGCGATCAACTGATCGAAGTACCATAGCGTGCTGCTGGCCTTATATAAATTATATATAAATTTATCATCGACCTCAATTGTTATATGATTGTCCATTATTCTCTTAATACTTTGGGGGAAATTGGTGGCTTCTTTTTAAATAGGTAATATTGGGTATTTTATTATGGTTAAAATTAGCATCCAAAAAACTTAATTGTAAGGCTATTCATATTGCCATCTATTTAGTCAAAATCTGGATAGACGAAATTGTATTTTCCTGTCCTAATTCGTTCCGCTATTGCAAAAGGCGGTATTACAATTCCAATTTCCGCGATTCGGTTTTCTCCTTCCAGTTTACCAACTTTTCTGAAACCTTCATCATTAATTTTCCATACAAACCACCTTTCAGAAACTTTTATCGGTTCATCCCCAACTTTATTACCATAATCATTTGTATCCCGAAATAAGACTTCCTCTAAAGTTGGATAAACAATACTTTTACCTTCCTGCATATATAAGCCCTGTTTTACTCCAATATTGATCACGGTATGTGCATGAAATTCAATATCGCCCTTCAACAGTTCCGAATAATCAGGAATTACACGGGCTGGATATTCTCTTTTAAATGATCTAATAACATCGCTGTTCAATTGGGTTCGGTCATTAGCGATGTATTGGAAATATTTTTTATTCCCATTTTCTAATTCCACCGAGAATATGTCCCCGATTTCTGTTTTTACTCTTTTACCCATTTTATTTGACGAGGAATTTTATAATTTTTCTCAATTTAGGCAAATAGCGAATTTTAATTTTTTTTACCGACAAATGTCCTTAATCCATTGCGCCGATTTCAAAAATCGTTTTGCCGTATCATCGCTCCATTGGACCCCATAATCTATTTTATGATCCGTACAATTATTATTATCCAAAACTGTATTTGCTGTTTGTAAAAGTTTAGAACTGCCTACTCTTACGGTCAGTTCATCTAACTTTTTTAACCAACTCGAACTGGGATTTGCGCCTCTCGCTGTGTCAAAGAAATGAATCAGCTGAACTTTAATCTCAAAGTCATCCCAACTGTTTTCAACTATTTCCAAATTCATAATTCGGTTAATAATTCTGTAGCAGCACTGATTATTGGCAACTTTAAATTTTTTCAGATAATCAATCAATAAAATGTCTTTGGGAGACACTAATTTTAAAATCTTTTTAAAACAGATTACGTCATGGTGGAAGCTGATCTGATTTATAATTTCCAGTATATTTTTCAAAGTTGATAGTTTAACTTCCACAGTAGCTTTTTTGAAAATACTTCTGGACTGTTCAATTTTTATAATACCTTCCAAAAAGTTGCTGTTCGGCGAAACAAAATAGTTATGCTTAAGATAAACCGTAATATGAAAATAATCTTCCGGTGAATACGTAATCATCTTGTCATTCACAAAATTTGGGATAAGATTATTTCCGAGCAAAGCTCCCAATCTGGCGACGTATAACGACCTTAAAAATGCGCCATTAAATTCATTGTTATAATGCAACAATTTTGGCAGGATGTACTTATAGCTGTTCTTTTCAATTTCTGATGAGATCAGTTCATGGAAACTATTCTCCAAGTTCTTTTCCGCATTGAATTGTTCTTCCTTATCACTTGTTAATTCTTGATGATATAGAAGTAACTGGTCAAACCAATCCTGAATTTTTAAAAAATCACTTTCAGAAATATTTAATGCTTCGGCTAAAACTTTAGATTCCTTTAGGTCATCATCTTTAAATTTTAAATATGGATTATCCGTCATAAATCTGAATTTAGATCATTTCCCCAAATTTTACATTTTCACCATCTTTAGTATAGGGATAGATTTGCTGAAATCTGCTTTCAGGTGAAAGAATTAAATCCACAACCAATACATCCTTACCCTGATATCTTCCGTCCTGAGCAATAGCATAAACCCGAATATCCTCATCTTTTAAATCATCATATGCGCCAGCCAGCAAAATATCATACATTTCTTTTGAATTTGTTGATTCTGAATAAGCAGAGATATTAGTAAGGTTACCATTTGCTCTTACATAGGTAGCATAGGGTGCGAATTCACCACTTTCAATTAAATACTTTGTTGCTTGCTCTTTTATGGCATTGAGCAATTTCTCAATATTATTCATAAATAAATATAATACTTTTTAAACTATGTGCACCCAGGAACACCACCACAGGGATCTTTAGGTTTTGGTACAGGAATAAGCTTAGGAGCAGGAGCAGGTGTAACTCTAAGATTATCAATTTTGGGTTTTGCAGGAGGCGTATAGCGTTGAATATTAATACCGGAATTTTTAAGCGGTTCGCTTAGTTTTGCAGATTCATTAATTTTCAAAATAGCTTCCTGTCCACTTGCTTTTGAAATTTCCTGCTGGCCCCTAAGCTGTTTTGTAAACGATTGTTTGGCAACATGCTTTATTTCCACAGTTCCCCCTTCATCTGTCATTGCGTCGGGTATAGTTTTTCCGGTCTTTCCAGTCTTAGGATCGGTGTATTCATAGGTTTTGGTATTTTTCTCCTTTCCCATTTCCGCAAGCTGTTTTTCTTCAACATATCTACCAAAATTGAAATGTTCCTGCTGAGCTTTTGTTACGGCTTCACTTTGCTTTGTTCCTACTTCACCAGTCTTGGTAACTGTTTCAATTATGTTCGGTTTAATTGACGATTCTTCAAATAACGGCATTAAACGTAGCCACCAACAACACTCAGTAGCATCTTCCGGCGCTAAACCTGTGGGATCTTTAAATCTTACAGGGTTATTGAAGGACATACTGTAAGGGCTCCAACTTGGGAACTCTTCACTCAGGGGGTCAGGACTCATCCAGCGTCCATGTGTATCACCGATCGGTTGTGCGTCCGGATCTTCAAGATCTACTTCAATGAAATCAACAACCTCACCTTTTTTGACGTTGAATTTTACTGATCCTATCGTAACAATACTGTCCTGATCATGAAATTCAAGGTATTTTCCCTTACTTAATGTAGCTACCTTGGGGTAGTAACCATATTTTTTAAATGGGTTTCCTGCTTCTATATTTTTTCTTCTTCTTTCGGCTTCGGCAGGACTTAAGCTATCTCTTGTCTTAAGCACTTCCGACATATAGGGGCGGGATCGCTCTTCTTTTGTCAATTTAACGGGGTTTACCCATTCTTTTTCTTTTGTGTGTTTTTTCTTTTGTTTTTCCTGCGCTTGCGAAAAGCACATAAGAAACAGGAAAACACAAAATAAAATCTTTCTCATAATTTATTTGTTTCTTGATTATCAGTTATAAAAATTCCTTTGGAATTTTGTAAATCTTTGGGGATTCTTTTTTAGGTAAGATAGGTTTTGGTTTATTTTGAGCTTCTCTCTGCTTTTGCGCGTTTAAAATTTTGATCCTTTCCGCAATTTCATCACTTTTTTGTTTGTTCTCAGTACTTCTTAATGAGCTGAGCCATTTTTCATATTGATCCAGTGGCATCTGGGAAAACCCCGATTGATCAATATAGTCAAAGCTCAAATTTATTTGACGAAATTGGTCTTCCAATGGTGGGTAATTACGGATATTTTGCAGCTGCTCCTTAATCTGAGGGTCAATTCCAAATCTCGCGCAAGACTGCATAAAACGAACTTGATCCGTATTGCTTTTCCATAAAGTCGCATTGATATTCTGTGGATTTAAAAGCAAAGCCTTATCAAGAACCTTAGAAACGAATTCATCATAACCAAATTTATGTATATAACCACTTGCTAAATCCACATATGTCTGCGATAAAACTTCCCGTTTATTTAAGTTTTGCATGTATAGCTTATTCTTTAATGCCTCTGCTTTAATATATCCTGAATTGAGTACAAAGGAATTGGCAGAAAACATTCCATTGGTCAATTCAATACTTAGTATTTCTCCATCATCATTTTTAAATCTGATATAGGAGTGATTCGGAGACATTACCAAATATGCATCCGCTCCAATTTGTTCTGCTAATATTAGATATAGTAATGGCATTGAATGACACTGACCAGAATTGGTTTTCATCAGTTTAGACACAAACATTTTTGAATAATCTTTGGCGCCCATATAATCGTCAAAATCGTATTTCATAGCCTTATGAACTACTTTCCCATTCTGTTTACTGTCCTCCGCGAAATACCTAAAAATTGATAGATTCTTGGAAACGTTGTCAGAATCTTCCACTCCGTTTTTCTTTAAATCATTTCTTATAATATTAGTTGCTTTTTGGATTTGATTTTGGTAAGATTCATGGAAGTTTTTATTGTTATCGTAATAAGCATTTTCAACTATAAAAACAGCATCTGCTATGGAATAGCTTTCGGGATCAAGTTGTGACAGATTTTCATAAGCCGCATAATATGAAGAGGTACCTTTTTGATCTGCTAATGAAGCAAGCCTAAAGTTCTTAGCGAAGGATTCGGCCCTTATCTCTGCAATCTGACGTTCAACCTCCTTATTAATATGTTCTTGATCTGCTTGTTGATTTATACGTTGATCGGCATGGGAATTAATGCGAGAATGATTATAACGACCAGGAGTGATCGTCTGTGTTTCCTGTACCCTAAATAGATTATTCTTTTGGGGCATTTCAGGAAACTTGGGTATTTGTCCGAGACAAATAGAACTGACATTAAAAAATAGTATAATAATATATCTCATCGGTATAACTGTGCTTTTTTCGGAGGGATTTGCAATTTAATTCTATTTATGTTTTTCGGCTCTAGGTATTTTCACGGAATTTTTACTTTTAAATTCTCATTCAAAAAATATATGGAGCGAAATTATAACTGGAAAACGTCAGAACCTGTCGCATTTTAAACTTTGGGAAGTTTAATTATCTTTCTTACCTATTTATTGGGGATAAACAAAGAAAGGCATGGTACTGAAGCCAATCGTCTAAAGAGGTACCGCTAAGAACCCAGATGCCGAAAAGACTTAGCCCATGCCAATAGTAGGCACAGGCGTAAGTCTATCGAATTGCATCTGTTTTTGAAAATTAGCGGTTTTCTTTAGATTAAATTTTCGATAGCTTACGCTCGTTTATATCTTAATATTCTATTAAATATTCCGACTGCTAATATATTAATTTTTTAGAAATAAATATTCCAAATGATAATAGTGTTTTATTGTTGAGAATGTAATTATGAAAAATGCTGATGTTGTGGTATATTTTTCCAGTATAATTAAAAATTATTTCGATAAATTTAATTATATATTAAAAAATTACTAATTTTGCTATTAACACAATGTGGTCTCTTAACCGACATATCAGAATTGAAGAACAACAATATCATAAGCTTCTTCATAAATTTAATCCACTAATATTTTCTCTCATTTATAAAAAGATCAATAATAGGGACGATGTTTTGGATGTCTTTCAGAATGTCATTATTCATATATGGGAATATCGGTCTAAACTGGATGCTGGCAATATTGAAAGCATAGTTGTAAAAACCTGCCAACAGGAAATAGCACATTTTTATAGGAACGCAAAAATCGATAAAACTAGCGATCTACCCTTACATTTTTCCGATACTTCGCATGAAGATTTAATCATTGCAGAAAATAAGGAGCGAAATCTCTCAGAAATAGAAACAGCAATTGAAGAGTTATTTCCTCCGCTTCGTAGAAAAATTTTCAAAATGAATAAAATAGAGGGTGTCACGCAAGAGAAAATTGCCGCTAATTTCAATATCTCCAAAAGAACGGTTGAAAAGCATATACATCAATCTATGATCTACCTGAGAGACAAAGTGAAAATTACTAAATGATGTTAAAGTATCATAAAATAAGTTAATTTTTCATAAAAACCGTGTGGTTTTTTCCTCCGTTCTCCTATACATAATAAAGGCTCTTTTATGAAAGACAATTTTCCCTATCTCACAGAGGAAGAAGAGAATAAAGTATGGACAAATGCTTTAATCGCTATTCGTCGTAAAGAAAAGCAAAAAAGAAATCGTAAAAATATAATGTACGGCGGCATTGCTGCAGTCGTGATTTTAAGTGGTAGCGTTTTAGGCTATAATTTTTTGATTAAGCCAGATGTCTATATGGCCGTTTCTGATCCTCGTAAGGTCTTACTGCCTGACAAATCAGAAGTAATTTTACAAAAAGGAGCGAAGCTGACTGTTGAAAAGTCATTTCCTTCAGATACACGTGAAGTTACACTTGATGGAGACGCAATCTTTAAAATTTCTAAATCAAAAGAACATCCATTTATTGTTCATGGTAGAAATTATGAGACTAAAGTATTGGGAACCGTTTTTAAGATTTATCAAAATGAAAAATCTTTCAGTGTTGACCTGTATGAAGGTAAGGTGTTGGTCTATAGATCTGAAAAACCTAACGAATCATTTGAACTAAAACCAAAAGAAACGTTTTCAAATTTGGGAACTGTACAAGTTGCAAGAATATCTGCCACATCACGGTCAACAGAATCTCAACTTAAATCAAGTTTATCCTTCAACGATTGCTCACTAAGTAAAGTAGCCCAAATCATAGAAGAAACCTATAACGTAAAAATGATAATCCCTGATAAAGATAAGGTGGTTAAGATTACGATTTCATCTACTAATTCTACCGCTAAATCCCTTATTGAAATCATTGCTTTCCAGCTGGATTTCAAAATAAAACAAATCAATGATAAAACATTTCAATTGGAGTGAAAAACTATGGGCTTTAATTATGCCCTCGCTCAGTGACGACACGTGAAGCCGAAAATTTAAATGTTGAATAAGAAAATGACCGACGGGTGCGACCGTCGGCCAATGTATTCAACCAATAACTGTTCGATGAATTATTAATTATAAATACGTTACAAAAATATGAAAATTTTGTACAAAGCCGCCGTGTTCTTTTTGATCGGATGGCAGGGTCTTAATGCCCAAGAGAATCTCTCTACCATGAGAGTAAATTATGATTCGGAAGCATTACCCGCAGTTGATGCAATTGAACTCTTTTTGAAGGAAAATAAAATACGTCGTTTTTCTTATAAAAAGAAGTCATTTATAAACTACAAAGTGCCAAGCACAAAATGCAATAACGAATTATTAATGGATTGCCTTGCGAAGTTATTCAAGGAATTACCCTTTGAAACAACCATTTTTAATAATACGGTTGTCATTCGCGAAAAGAAAATTAAAGCAATTAGCCAAATAACTCCACAAGATCAAAGTTTACCTGTTGACACATTAAAATCCGAGTCTTTTGCGGGTAAAGAAACAAAAATTGAAGAAATCACTTTAAATGCCGGATACTATAAAGTCACCGAAAGGAACAGCACTGGAAGTATTTCAAAGGTTAAGGCAAAAGATATCGAAAACCAGCCTGTAACGAATGTATTATCCTCTTTGCAGGGCCGAATGTCAGGAGTTAATATCACGCAAAATTCCGGTATTCCCGGTGGAGGGTTTACAATACAGATCAGGGGACAGAATAGTTTAAGAACAAGTATGAATTCCTCGATTGACGGTAATCTTCCACTCTATGTGGTTGATGGTGTACCTTTAAGTGAAATAACAGCTGAAAACACGCAAATCGGCGCTACAGTGATGCCTTCTGGTAAGATTAATCCATTAAATAGCATAAATCCGGGTGATATCGAGAGCATTGAGGTACTAAAAGATGCTGATGCGACTGCTATCTATGGTTCCAGAGGAGCAAACGGAGTTATATTAATAACCACTAAAAAAGGTAAATCAGGTAGACTGAGTGTACGACTTACAACCAATTACGGTATAAGTGAGGCTATTTCCAACCTCAAATTATTAAACAAGGACCAATACCTTAACATGCGCCGTACAGCTTACCTGAATGACGGAGTTGTAAACTATCCGGCAACAGCCTATGATCTTAATGGCGCTTGGGGAAACAATGAAATAGATTGGGAAAAAACATTGATCGGAAACAAAGCAACCTATAGTAACACCCAACTTTCATTGAGCGGTGGTAGTGAAACAACCAGTTTTTTAGTCAGCCTCGGACACAATGAGCAGACAACTCCTTTTGGACAAGGTTATAAATATCTCAGCAATACTTTTAATTCTAATCTGTCACATCGTTCAAAGGATAACCGCTTTCAGCTCAGTTTATCTAATATGTTTACCAATCAGAAAAACAATGTTGTTAGAACTGATATTACTGGCAGTAGTTATACGCTACCACCTGTATCACCTCTGCTCTATAATGAAGATGGAAGTTTAAATTGGGCCGGAAATACTTTTAACAATCCTTTAGCGGCCTTTAATGCCACTTATAGTAACGATACCAAGCTCTTTCAAACTAATATAAACGCTGATTACAAGCTTTACTCGGATATGAAATTTAAGATTAATGCAGGATTAAATTACACGGCAATAAATGAATTATCTCTACTTCCCAATACAGTCAATAATCCATCCCTTGCAAGCGGTGCTTCCAGTGCAACTTCACAATCAAGAAAAAAAGATCAGGATATATTTTCTTTCATTATTGAACCTCAATTAAACTGGTCAAAAAATTGGGGAAACCATAAAATTGATTTTTTGATAGGGGGAAGTTTTCAGAGAAATGTTAGGAATACTGATGAAATTACAGGAATAGGATTTGAAAGCAATCAGTTTATTACAAATGTTTCCGCTGCAAAAACGATAAGAATGGGCGACCAATCATCTATTGAATATAGATATGCCGCATTATTTGGTAGGTTAAATTATCAGTATAAAAATCGTTATATCCTGAATGTTACTGGTAGACGTGATGGGAGCAGTCGTTTTGGACCTAATAACAGATTTGCAAATTTTGGAGCGTTGGGAGCCGCATGGATCTTTACAAAGGAAAATTTTCTAAAGGATTCTAAATGGTTATCTTTTGGTAAGATTCGCGGTAGCTATGGTTCGACAGGAAGTGATAATATCGGGGATTTTCAATTTTTGGATAATTATAATGTTTCCTCAACATTAATATACAATGGAATTACCGGACTGTTACCTGCCAGACTATTTAATCCCAATTACAGTTGGGAAAAAACAAGAAAGTTTGAAACTGCAATTGAACTAGGTTTTTTGGACAACCGTATTACTACTAATTTAGCATATTATCGTAATAGATCTTCAAATCAATTGGTTGGCTACCAACTATCTGCCGTAACTGGATTTCCAAGTGTGACAGCAAATCTGGACGCTACAGTGCAGAATACCGGACTGGAATTTGAAATAAATGCAAGACCAGTTTCAACTAAGAACTTTAATTGGGAAACTAATCTTAATATAACATTCCCTAAAAATAAACTGTTATCATTTCCAGGTCTAGCCGGTTCACCTTATGCAAGTCAATATTCCATTGGCTCTTCAACGCAGATTGTTAAGCTATATCAATTGGAAGGTATTAATCCGCAGACAGGACTTTATCAGTTCACTGATTTTAATGGAGACGGCAAAATATCTTCTCCAGATGACCGTCAGGTTATTGAAGATCTTCAAATTAAATTTTTTGGTGGCATAAATAACAGTATTCGATATAAAAATTGGGATTTATATTTTTTATTTCAATTCGTCAAAAAGAAAAACTATAACCAAAATTCAATTATGCCTCTTCCGGGTACAATGGTTAACCAACCTGTGGAAGTACTGGATGTTTGGTCTGCCGAAAATCCTAACGGAACATATATGCCTTATAGTGCATCAAAAAATTTGCTCAATCATAATTTATTTAAAGGAAGTACTGCTGCTGTTTCAGATGCATCCTTTGTAAGATTAAAAAACCTAGAATTTGGTTATAATATACCGATGTCGTCAAGTCCTTTTAAAAGTGCTAAAATTTACTTTCAGGGCCAGAATTTAATAACATGGACTAAATTCTTTGGTGTTGATCCAGAGGCAATAATCTCAGGTTTTCTTCCTCCCTTAAGAACATACTCTTTCGGACTACAGTTAAATTTTTAATTTCTAATCTCATGAAAAATTTTAAATATTTATACACATGCATTCTCGCATCTTTCTCATTGTATTTTTCGATTTCGTGCGAAAAATTGATTGACGTTGATCTACCGAATAATCAGATTGCCAGCAACGAAGTATTTCAGGATCTTCAAACAGCTAACGCTGCATTATCGGCTTTATATGCCGATGTAATGTCAAATTCCCCGATTTCAGGAGTGAATCTTGATGCCGCCTTAGGCGTTTATACGGATGAACTGGATGAATTCAGTACAACGATTACTCCAACTAGGGAACTTTATCTAAACCAACAAACTGACACGAATCAAACCGTATACAATATCTGGGTTTCATCTTTTAAACATATTTATACAGCTAATGCTATTATTGAAGGTGTTGATAAATCTAACGGGATTTCAATGTCCGACAAAAAGTATTTGAAGGGAGAAGCTTTATTTATTAGAACGTTAATGTTTTTTTATTTGAACCAACTTTGGGGGGATATTCCATATCCTGAAACAACGGATTACACAATAAATCAGATTTTAAATAAAACACCTTCAAATGATGCATTGAAAAAAATGGTAGAAGATCTTCAACAGGTCCTGACACTATTGCAGGATGACTATCGAAATGCTGAACGGATATATGCCAATAAAATGACAGCAAGGCTTCTACTGGCAAAGATCTATATGGCACAGAAAAATTGGAATCAGGCAGAACAATTGTTAAAAGAAATTACCCAATCTTCGCTTTATCAAATAGAAACCGATATAACAAAAGTATTTCAAAAGTCAGGTAAACACATTCTTTGGCAATTAAAACCTATTAATAATGCTTCTCTGAAACAGGCTACCTTATACTATTTCTCAAATGCAAAGCCTAGTTCTTATGCGTTGAATATGAATCTCGTAAACTCCTTCAACTCTAATGACCTAAGAAAACAGCACTGGATGGCGTCAGTATCCTATAATGGATCAATATGGTATAGAGCTGAAAAATACAAAAATCGCGATAATACAAATGCTAATGAGTATTCTATCATATTCAGGGTGGAAGAAGCTTATCTTTTATTGTCAGAATCTTTGGCTCAGCAGAGTAAACTCACCGAAGGGCTTATTTATTTAAATTCGATAAGACAAAGGGCAGGTTTAGCGGCATTAACCAACTTAAGCCAAGCTGATCTCCTTAATGAAATCCTTTTGGAAGATAGACGTGAATTCTTTACTGAAACAGGACATAGGTTTCTTGATCTGAAGAGAATGGATAAACTCAATTTATTGTCAACTGCAAAGCCTAACTGGAAGGATTTTCATAAACTTTGGCCGATCCCCCAAAATGAAATTCTCCTCAATCTAAATCTCAAACCTCAGAATAATGGCTATTAAGATCAAATATTTACTGGTTTCCATAATTCTTAACGGCTTCATATTTATACCTGCTCAACAGCAGGGGGATACCTTAACCCAATGGAAGGCAAAATTTGCAACATTGGGCGGGGTTCCCAAGATTTCATCTGAAGGAACATGGATAGGAATCAATAAGCAGTATAAACTTGGTGGTGATTCGGCTTATGTTGTTAGCACAAAGGACAAGACAATACATAAAATTGTATCGACGGGAGTTTTGGACTTTCTTAATGAAGAAGGGGTTTTTGGGAGAAAAGCCGATCAATTACAGTTTCTGAACCTTAAGACTGGTAAAATATACCAATATAATAATGCCAGCAATTATTATCGGCTGGATAATTTAAATAGATATGCCATTTACTCCAGAGATAAGCACCTTATTTTTTATGATCTGACGGGCAATCAGCTACAGGAAATGGCAGACATTGATGGTCTTATGGCAACAGACTCAAAAAGTAAGCTATATGTTGTAAGGCAGAGTGAAGGAAAAGCCAAGATCCTTGAAACAACGGGTAAAAGACAAGAAATTGTATATTCAACAGAAAATCGAATATCAAAGATCGAACTTACGCCATCAGGCAAACAGCTACTCATTACAGAAGTTCAGATTCAGAAAGGACATAATCAATTGACTATACTCGATTCAGAACATGACTATAAAAAGGTAATTCAATTAAACGTTCCAAGCAAATCAGAATTAAGTTTGACGGAAATTCAAAATGGAAAGTACTTTCTCATCAATTCAAGGGTAAGATTCTCCGAAGAGCAGTCTTCCTTGGTTGACATATGGTATGGCAATGATCCATTTGTCAACCTACATAAAAGAATGTACGTAAATAACGAATACTGGTTATGGGATACGATAGCGAATAAACTGCAGTCATTAAAAATTCAGGAGAACCATGTACTTGAATCTTTAAATAATGCTCGATATTTTCTGACCTATCTACCTAGAAAAGATTACAATTTTAATACGTTTACGCCAGATATCAATGATGCCTATATATTTGATATATCAACAGAAAGTTTAACAGCAATCGGCAGCTTAAAACAAATACCTACTTTAACAAAAGGTTGGAGACCCGACTTTGTGGGAAATAGGTTTTTTTGTTCCAAGAATGGCAGGTTGTTCCTAGCGAGCAATGATGGTAAAAATTGGTCCTTGTTCAGTACTTCGGGCAAGAGAGAAGCCTTAATAGAAAAATTTGGTCTTGAAAAACCTGTTTTTACGGCAAACAGCAATCAAATTTATTTTGAAAGCAGTGACGACCTCTGGAAATATGACATCAATAGAAAGAAGTTGACCGCTTTGGGCATTGCAAAAGGAAAAAAAGTTGAAATTAAAAATCAAACTAACGAATTTGGTGAAAGTACATTAAATTCATTTTTACCGGAAGATTCCATATTGCTGGAAGTATATGATAATTATTCAAATAAAACTTTTTACAATATGTACCGCAAGGGAAAATGGAAAGAGGTTGTACCGGAAACAGAAAACAGGATTGACTCTGATCATCTACTTTTCAACAGAAATATGACATCCTTTTATACGTTGGAAAGAAATTTCAACCAGCCTCCTACATTGTATTCCTATGTCAATGGACATAAAAATAAATTGTTCAATGCCGGAATTAAGGATGTTGAAGCACAAAAGATCAAACAGAAAATTTATAATTTCAAAGCTGTTGGAAAAAATCTAAGGGGTATTTTATACTATCCAATAGACTATGATCCAAAGGGAAAATATCCAATGGTAGTCCATATCTATCAGGTACAACGGACTTTAAGCAATGATTATCTTTCTCCAAATAATGTATCACCTGTAGGATTCCAGATCAGGACTTTATTGGAACGAGGGTATTTTGTATATCTCCCCGATATAGAACAAGGCAAGGATGGCCCCGGCATGTCAGCTTTAGAATGCGTAAATAGCGCGCTGGATGCTTTATTGAAAAACCCTCTAATTGATCAGGATAGAATCGCGCTTTTAGGACATTCGTATGGTGGTTATGAAACCAATTTCATCGCCACACAATCGCAGCGCTTTAAGACATATGTATCAGGAGCAGGTTTCAGTGATCTGATCAGCAGTTACCATTCTTATAGTTATCAGTATGTTAAACCGTTTTATTTCTTTTATGAAACTGGGCAGTTCAAGATGGGAGACTCAGTGGCTGAAGATAAAGAAAAATATTTACTGAATAGTCCTATTTTAAATGTTGAAAATGTCAAATCACCAATTTTATTATGGGGAGGAAAGAAGGATGAAAACGTGCCATTGGACCAGGTTATGGAATTTTATATTGGTCTTAGACGTTATCAAAAACAGGTGATAGCCCTTTTATATAAAAATGGTAATCACGATTTTCTCCATCATCCTCTCGAGGAGAAAGACAGGGACGAAAAGATCTTAGAATGGTTCGATTATTTTCTGAAAGATATAAAAGATGTTCCATGGATCAATAAGCAAATAAAAAAGAAGGCGCCTTTTTAAGCGCCTTCTCTTCGAACTTATGGAGTAGTTCTGAATAGTTCTTGTGAACATTGTGTTTCACTATCCATAAACTCATGTAAACGCGAAGTACCGTCTCCATCCCAAGTACAAACAAATCCGCTTGTGGCATTACAATCTTGTTGTACCTGAACACATTTGTTATTCTCATCAATACGATAAGTCGGAATTACTTTAGAGGCTTTACTTGCCAAATTGGTAGCGAAAGCTGCGCCTGCACCCATTGCTACAATAAGTGCTGGCAATAATATTTTTTTCATATTAAGTGTTTATTGGTTTATGCCTAATCTTTTCAAGGTTTTCGGCAATCCCTTTTTTGGGTTCCTTATCAACAGGCTGCTCCCTGAGCGGCCTGTTTCGTTTTGAATTCACGTCAAAAGCACCATCCCGGATTTTATAACGAACAAGTTCATTTCCAATAAGGACGAAAAGGTTGTTGTCCTGAACGATCATTGCAGACATTGGTATATTATTTTTATGTCGAATGTAAAAACTACCAATATATTGCTGTTGATCAGTGCTGTATACATCAATTATGGAAGATGTTTTCCAGGATTTTGAGGGCTCATGTTTGCCTTTCAGGTTGGATTGATTAAATAATAAATTACCCGAAACCAGTGAACCTTTATTTACGCTAAAAGGCGGAGCACTCATTTTATTATTGCCATTGGATAAACGTACTACAGAAATTTTTGCACGGCTTGTTGTATCAATGGTATTTAGACGATTCAATATCTTGAAATTGTTATCCATCACAATGTACTGGTTGCGATAGACATAGGTGTAGACCAGTTTTCCGCTCTGACTATCAGAACTCAAAATTCCATCCACATCAAAAATTCCGTCAATCTGTTTTTCTAAAATATCCGGTTGCAATTCCAGTTTTTTATTTTTATCTAAATCCAGTGAGGCTAGAATATACCGTTTATCAGACCTCCGCTGAGTTCTAATGGCAAATCGCATTGAATCAAGTATGGCAAGCTGATTAAAATATGCATCACCAAAGCTTATTGTTTTTGCTAATGAGTCCTCCAACTTCCCTTGATAAATTACTGGTACAGAACCATCGTACATATAATAATATGGTTTACGGATTGTTAACTTTAAGTTTCGGAATACATGATTTTTATTGTCCAATTTTACCTTTATATCTGACATCCCTCTTAGTGCGGTGTCAATTTTTGTTATGAAAAGCGGTGCAGTTGTATTTCCCAAATAGATATTTCCATCCTCCAACCCAGCAAAGTAGTAAGAATTTACTCCCAGATCATAAATCTGTTCTTTAACAAGTGGATGCGGTACAAATCGCCTTGTAAAATTATTCTCCTGCTTAATAATGTGTTCGGAACTTAAAAATAAGCATACAACAATTCCACAACTGACAATACTTATGGCAATAGATTTGGATATGGGTAAGATCAGTCGATTTTGTGGATTCTGTTTTCTTTCCCTGTAAAGAATTGCTGTAAAAATTAGTATCACGACCACGATATTAAAAATCAGGTGTTCAGTCCACCCTAATTTTTCTAATATTCCGCCGCATGAACACGGAACAAAATCACTATAATTTATTATCAGATAAATATAGATAGTAAAAGCTGTCATTAAACCCAAAGAGCCATATAACGCAAATAATTGATAATCTGGAACACAGACATAAACTGCCAACGCAAATTCAACTATAATTACGGCATAGGAAATAAATCCGGCATAGGCACTCAACAGTGGGGATTGCGCGAGTTGAACCTGGAAATTTTCAAAATCCAAAAGTTTACTCATAGCTGCATATACAAAAAGCAGCGCTATGAAATAAGCTACAATACTTGCATAGTCTTTTGCAAAATATTTTTTCATCACAATCGGTTTAATGATTATCTATAACCAAATTTCAAAAACCTTTCTTGAAAAAAAATATCTTGAATGAGCTAATGTATTTCAAATAAATGCTTTTTTATTATAAAAAATTCCTACTAATAGGAATTTAATTATCGATACTATAATATTTGTTTGAATCTGGGTAAGTCATCCAGCACGATTTTATAATGTTGATTATATATTCTGTAGAGGTTTAAATAATCTCCAAATTGATTATTATAAGCAATTTCCTTTTTGTTCATATCCGAAAAAAGAATATCACGGTTTGCCCCGATCATCTTTAGTTTGATATAAAATTGATAAAAAGTATCCTCTAGATAAATCTTACAGTCTTTCTGGAACTTCTTATAATTACGATTAAATGATGTTACAAAGTCTTTTAACGAACTTCTTACCTTTGCATCATACAGATCAAGAAGCCTTCCAATATAATCAAGATCCTGCGCAATTATATCAATTAAAATTCTCGGTATTTCAAATTCATGAAGCAGAAATCTAATCGTTTTTCCATAGGAGTCAGTCGCTGCAATTCCTGTCAATAGGGCTAAATTATGGGTTTTAGGATATTGGGTGTGAATGGGAATAATGCGGTTTTTGACATCATCTTCGATTTCTTCAATAACAAAGGATAAACCAGATAAAATTTCATCTTCTTGTGCTTTATCGAAATCCTTTATTCTTCGTTCAATAAGGCAAGATTTTTTTACTAAATCCAAATCTTTGGGCAGAAATCCGGTTTTTTGAAAAAATTCAATGTAGTAATCCATGAGTTTATTCAACTGCAGTTGAATCACATCAATTTTGTTAGCGTGAAATGCAGGAGAGACCCAATGAAGTTTTGAAAACTCTTCAATCGCGTCCTTTAACGTACTTTCTACCAATGCTAATAAATAAGTGTTCATAATTATTGGCCAGTTAGTATAACAAATTTCTTATAGAAAAGAAAATCCAATATTTTACTAAGTAATGAAATAATTTTGATTTTCTAAGAAAAAAATAAAATTAATCTTTGTTATATTAACCCTTCAATATCCTAAGATTCCTTTTTTATCAAATGAGATAAAGATGGATCATTACTTATACGATCTAATTCCCGTTCAATAATTCCGTTAATGTCGGCTTTGATCTGTTTGTAATTCCCATCAATTACTTCTTGCATATTGTCATTACCATTTTCATCAATAAACTTGGTGATTTCGGGTATTTTTTGATATGATTTTGTCTCTGCTGCAACCTTTTTATTGTCCACGACAATCTGGGCATGAAATATTTTCTGATCAATGCGTTCATCGAAGTTGTCTGCAACTGATCCCACGAACATTCCTTGGGTTAAGGTGCTGATCTTCGACGCAGGAATTAAACTGTCAAGTTGTGTGGAAATGGATATCGATTTGTCATTACGGTTTATTGTCATGCTTTGCCTTTTCTGCAAGACCTTTCCAAAACGATCAGAAAGAGTCTTTGCAGTCTCTCCAACAACCAGACCACTTACTATATTACCTACCAAGTTTTGTATCACTTTACTTTCTTTATCACCATAATCTCTGGTTAGCTGCGAGAAGTCCTGAATACCAAAGAGAGACGAAATTTTTAGGGATCTGGCGTAGGAAATGTAATCCAGTCCACGTATATATATTGTAGGTAACTCATCAATGATAATGGAACATTTAAGTTGATCCTTTTTAGAAATTAGTTTAATAATACGAGAATTATACAATCCTAAAGCAGCCGAATAAATATTTTGACGATCCGGGTTGTTGCCAACACATAGTATTTTTGGTTCCTTTGGATTATTGAGATCTAGAGTGAAGTCGTCGCCTGACATAACCCAGTATAATTGCGGGCTGATCATTCTTGATAAAGGAATTTTTGCGGAAGCAATTTGTCCCTGCAATTGGTCCTGGGCGCCGCCCTCCCAAGCATCCATAAAGGGAGAGATATAGTTTTCCAGTTCTGGATATGAAGTCAATATGGTAAATATATCCTCATACTTTTTGTTTAAAAGCTCTATAGCATGTGGGAAAGTACAATATCTGCCATTATCATAAATTTTCAGATACCAAATAATTGCAGCTAATAATATTATTGGTGAATCGACAAAAAATTCGCCCTGCTTAGTTATCCAGGACCTATTGAGGTTCAGCATAATTGTGTACGCAGACTCATATGCATCAGAGATGTCCGTCATAAATTTGGGATTGATTGGGTTACTTCTGTGACTTTCGCGGGGATTATCAAAATTGATTACATAGAACTTTGGTTTTACCTTGTAGCAGTGAGTATTCCTTAACAGGTGATTATATGCTATAGTTGAGAGATCTGGGAATTTAAAGTCATAGATATACATCGCAAAACCCTTCTCAATATGCTGTTTGATAAAATTATTGACGACGGCATATGATTTTCCCGATCCGGGGGTTCCCAGTACGATTGTCGCACGAAAAGGGTTAACAATGTTGATCCATCCATCATTCCATTTTCCTTTATAATAGAATTTAGTTGGTAAGTTTACCGAATATTCGTTCTCCATCAATTTGGTTTCCTGCATGAAGCTTTCATTTTCGCTATTAAAGACATCATCCATCAGATTGTTCTTTAAAAGCCGGCTTAGCCAAATACCACCTACCATCAATGAAATATATCCAATACTTGTCGTAAGAATGTATAAAAAGAAGCCTATGTCGGGAGAAAGTAATAGTAATGATGTGTTTAGAAAATAAAATACAAATCCTACTAATAAAATGGTATTAATTTTTGTCCAGGTAATTTTTTCATTTTTCACTCCTTTCGTTCCCAAGCAGCTTAATGCAAGAAGCAGGAATGCAAAAGCCTTCGTATAAAGAGTATGTGAAAATAAACCTGCCGTCCTTTGGAAGTTGCTTAAAATTCGGTTGACCACCTCTATGTTCCAGCCCTTGTCTGCAAATGCACTATAACAAAACCAATAAAAATGCATAAGTATCAGAACGATACTTACGGCCCTCATAAAAGCAATAATTTTTGCTAATCCTCTTAAATCATCATCTCCTTGCATATCTGAAAAATTAAATTTGCAAGTGAAATTATTGGGAATCTGTATCCGTTGATTAAATTGGCTTTTCAGGGAATTTTAAGGATTAATTTGGCATTATTAGTTATGTTTTTGACCGAAAACATATAATAAAAAAACTGCTATCAAACAGGTCTGTAGCAATTCTTTGGATTTTCAATAAGGTGATGTAGGATGCTTTTTATTAGAGATTATAAATTCAAGTTCTTTTTAATCCATTCACTAATAATAGCTTTGATATCGTTATAAAGATAATCATAGTCAGTACTATACGCAAAGTCATCCGTTAGATCATATTTTTTAAATATATCATCGCAGACATTCAGCATTTTTAGAGAAAATGGTCTTATCTCTTCATCAACAAAAAAGGTGTCGAATTCGTAGGTGACAACTTGAAAAATTGTATTGAACTTGGAAAAATATAGAGCTTCAAAAAGAATAGAATTTGCGATTCTCTCAGCTTCTTCTTCAGTATTTTTACCTTGAATAGCACCTTCATAAGCTTTAAAAGCCCAATTTGAACGTTGAGAAATAAATTTAGAATCGTAAGCCTTTTCAGGATAATTGGTGTATAGTAATTCTTGAAGGTTTGATCTAAAATACGAGAGGTTTTTAAGTAAAATATCCATATAATATAATTTTTAATGGATAAACTTAAAGAAGTAATATGATACCCTTCAAAATGTGGCAGTGATTGGTATTTTAAGGATAAATTTGTCTCAAAGGAAGCAATTTTTAATTTCTATTACCATTGGAAAAGATGCCTCTGACTTACCTCATGATCTGTTCGTTATATATGCATTGCGCACTGCATATATACAAACAGTTTGATTAGTTTTTGATTTTCCACTGTCCACCATTTTTAGGAGGTGGATCTTTATAGTCAATTTCTGCCGCATCAAATTCACCTGAATTCGATACTTGATTTAGACTATCCGCATTTCTGTTGGATAGTTTACTTATTGATTTTTCAAACTTAAAGTCCTGCTCTAAAGCCTGATCATCGTCCTGCTGTCTACAGGAGTGCATAAAAACAATTCCCGCTAAAATTGTAATTATTGATGAAATAATTGAGATAATCTTTTTCATAGTCATAATATTTAGAAGATTTATCCCCGGGGTTTTAATAGAATTCTGACTTCGAAATTATTGGACTTTTCTCGCTCTGAAAACCTTTGTATGGTGCGCTTCTAAAATAATTATGTTGTATTTCTAGAAAAATAACATTCGTAATTATTTATGTTTCTGGATGTTGACCTAGATATTGCTTCCATTTAATGTTTATTCAATAAAAGGTCATATTTGGGTGATTTTTTTTAATTTTATATGAAAGTCACCTAACCATGAAAGCCTTCCTTAAACTTTATATAATATGTTTTTCGTTTTTTTTCACGATGTCTTTGAAAGGACAGAATGATGAAGAGTTTAGTGAATACTATCTTCTGCGAAAAAATTATGAGGGACTTTCAGAAAATGATGAACATGCGCTTCAGTTTATAAAGCAGTATATAGCCAAAGCGAAAAGAGAAAAGAATTACGAACAATTAATTCAGGGGTATTTGGATGGTATTTTGTACTCATCACACCCAGAACAGAAATTAAAATTTGCGGATAGTACAATTTATGCCTCAAAACTCACTAAAAATAATGAAAAAATAAGCGCTGCATATTTGGAAAAGGGAGTTGTGTATTATTTCCAGTATAAGAAGTATAATCTCGCATTAGATGAATACATAAAGGCATATCAATACGCCAAAAATAGTACAGATTATTTTTATAACAATAGGCTAATCTATCTTATGGGTGTTGTCAACAGTTATATGGGAAATTATAATGAATCCCTGGAACAGTTTAGAACCACGAGTGAATTTTTTAAAAGTGAATCTAAAAAACCTCAACATCCAAACCTCATTTACAACAATTTAAGAGGTTATTTTAATTCTATCCATCAAATGGCAGTATGTTATAGAAATCTTGGACAGTTTAAGCGTTCGGATTCATTAATTGCTGTTGGTCTATTGCAGACATCAACGAGCAAAGAATATATGCAGGAATACAGTTATTTTTTGAAAGAAAAAGGAATTCAGCAATTCAGGAATAGAAAATATGAACAGGCAATCTCATCCCTAAATTCCTGCATGAAATCCATTTCAGCTGTCAATGATTTTGCTTGGTTAACGGTTTGTTATTCTTACATTGGTAAATCATATCTTGCCCTTGGAAAAGAAGATCAAGCTGCAACATATTTTAAGATGGTGGATTCCGTATTTCAAAGACATAACTTCATTTTACCAGAAGTAAGAAATAACTACGAATCTTTGATAAATTACTATAAGACCAAAAAAGATCTTCATAAAGAATATTTTTATACAAAGCAATTATTAAAAGCAGATATAGTCCTTAATAGGGATTTCAGATATCTTTCTTCTAAAATTCATAAAGAATATGATACCCCGTTATTGCGGGAAACAAAGCTTAGTTTAGAAAAGGAGATTTCCAAAAGTAAGTGGACAACTTTAATAATTATAATTTTGAGCTCTTCCGTGATATTGTTCATGATAATATGGCATCAATCTCAAAAGGATAAACTACTTAAAGCCTATTATCTTCTAGAACAGAAAATTTTAAATAAAGTTGAGGAACCAAAGCCTGAAGATTCTTCTCCCATAAATAATTCGGTTGACCCTTATATTCCCCAACAAATAATAAATGAGATATTAAAAAAACTGAAAAAATTTGAACAGAACAATGGTTTTATAGAAAAGGGCTTAACATCTAAAGACCTTGCAAAAAAGTTTGATACAAATTACAAATATCTCACAAGTATTATCAGAGAATCTAGGGGAATGAATTTCACCGATTACTTGGCTCACCTAAGAATAAATTATATTACAAACAAACTATATAATGATAGGAAATATCTGTCATATACCATTATAACTTTAGCCGAGGAATGTGGTATAGGGTCGCGTCAGAATTTTAATGAAAAGTTTCTAAAAATTAATGGTATTAAAGCCACAACCTTTATAAAAAAAAGACGGAAAGACTTAAATTTCGATGATGATCCAATAGTAGAAATTCCCCTATGATGCTTTTTAAAAGTATATTTTCAAAACGCTTTCAGTCCTTTATAAAAATTATGATTTTTAAAATTTAGAAATAATAGCTAATTTTATAAATTATAGCCACCTAAAGATGAAGAATGTTGAAAATATGGCCTATGAAATATTACTGCAGGGACTGCGGAATGGAGATCAATATGCCTTTCACCAAATCTTCCAAACATTTCACAAAGCAATAGTTTATTTTGCTTCTAAGCTTTTACCTGAATACAATTATTCTGAAGCTGAGGAAATTGTACAAGATGTTTTTGTCAAGCTTTATGAAAAGAGATCAACTTTTAATTCTTTTGAAAATATTAAAGCATTTCTATACATAGTAACAAAAAATGCGTGTCTGGACAAGATTGCTAAAGAAAAAGTTAGATCTAATCGCTTTGGTAGATACATTCAGGATTTTGAAGAATCAGAAGAAAGTATTCTTCAAAATATTATTGATGCTGAACTTATTAGCCAATTGGGAGCTGAAATTGATGCACTTCCTGAAAAGTGCAGGATTATAATGAGGCAGTTTTTAGATGAAGATAAAAATGCAAAGGAAATCGCAGATGATCTCGGCATAAGCGTAAGTACTGTCAATAATCAAAAATCCAGAGCCGTCTCTATCATAAAAAAACGGCTTGGAAATGCCGGAATCGCCCTTTTATTATTTTATTTATAAATTTTTCAATTTTCTTTAGAGAAACCTATACTATTTCCCGTTTCTATATTATAAACGCGGAATCATGGAAAGGAAAGATGTTTACATCAGTTTTGAAATAAGCAATATATTAAAAAAAATCGTTCAGGAAGAACCTTTGACTTTTAGTGATCATTCAACTTTAGAAACTTGGTTATTAAAGGATGAAGGGAATAAAATATATTTCAATAATTTAAAAAATGAAAATCTTGTCGCTGATTCCATAAAGAAACTTTATAATACTGATTCAAATGTTCAATTCAAACTGATTGAACAAAAAATCAGAAAGAAAAGAAAATTAATGCTGTTCCGAAAAATGAGCATTGCTGCTGGATTCATAGTCGTTTTCGGAACGTCAATTTGGTATTTAAACTATAAGTCGGGTACGCAAGAACCAACATTTAAAACCATAGAAAACGACATCTTACCGGGCTCAAATAAAGCTACTATAACTTTTGGGAATGGTAAAGCTATTAATCTGAAAGAAACGGAAGGCATTTTGGTAACTCCCAGCGGCCTAACCTATAGTGATGGGAGTTCTATAAATGATTCAGAATTCATCGGATCAGCAATACTGAAAACCCCGAGAGGTGGCCAATATAAAATTACCCTTGCAGATGGTTCTAAAGTTTGGCTAAACTCCAATTCGTCTTTAGAATATCCAGTAAAATTTTCAAACAATAATAGAGAAGTCCGATTAAATGGTGAAGCTTATTTTGAAGTTCATCATGACCCAAAACATCCATTTCTCGTCAACACAACTCTCCAAGAAGTTAAAGTTCTTGGAACAACCTTTAATATTCGTGCCTATGAGGACAAACAGTATACGACTCTCGTTCAGGGAAGCGTAGAAATTAAATCTAATGGCTCTACATTTACCAGAAAATTGAAGCCCAATGAACAGGCTATAATTGATCATTATAGCCTTTCCATTAAAAATGTCGATGCTCTTGATTTTATCGGCTGGAAGGAAGGGTTGATAAATTCGGGAAATATTTCTCTCGTGGAACTTTCAAAGGAAGTTGAACGTTGGTATGATGTAGACTTCAAATTTCCCCAAAATTTCAAAAATTCAGAGAGTGCAGATTTAAGCATTAACAAAAATGAAAATCTTTCCACTGTTCTAAAAGTAATAGATAAAACATACGGTGTAAAAACTGAGATTCACGGAAAGGAGGTGATCATCAGATAAGAACGTTTCATATGTGTTTATGCCCGTAGTTCGTAAGAATATACCGTCCCGAGGTCCAGTCGGGACGGCTGCGGGTTTTTAAAAGTTAAATAAAGCAAATTACTAACCCTAACTCAAATGTAATGAATAATACCATTATCGACAATGGTAAACCGATTTCTATTCCCCTATGGAAACGGAAAACCAATGAAAAACAATTAGAAAAAAGACAAGTCATGAAAAACCTAATATTTTTTATATTGATTATTTTTCTCGCTTGCACAAAACTTACTGCACAAAAAATAACATTGATCCAAAAAGATGCACCTTTCAGGACTGTTATTCGCCAGATTAACCAGCAATCGGGCTATTCTTTTTCAATAAATAGCAGGCATATGAAGATTGCTAAGGCTGTCACTATATCTGCAAAGGAAAAAGATCTAAAAGCGGTTCTAGATGAAATCTTCAATGACCAACCGTTCGATTATTCTATTGAAGGAAAAATTATAGTTTCTGTCGATAGGGGGAAGGAAACAGGTTCTAAAAACCCAATAGATAAAGATCAGACTCCCATAAGAGGAAAGGTTTCTAATGAACGGGGTGAACCGTTGTCCGGAGCTTCTCTTCGAGTAAAAGGAAGCAATGTAAACTTTATGACAGATGCAAATGGAATTGTTATGATCCCTGGTTCATTAAAGGACGAGGTACTTCAAGTTTCATTTATCGGTTATACACCAGTAGAAGTTCCTGTAATAAATTCAGGTAATATTATTATGCATCAAAACGATAATATTATTGGAATAGTAGATGTTGTTTCGACCGGATATCAAAACATACCTAAAGAACGAGCAACGGGCTCATTTGTCCAAATAGATAACCAATTATTAAACAGACGTGTTAGCACGAATATTTTAGACAGACTGGACGGTGTTACAAGTGGATTGATTTTTAATAAAATTTCAGGTCCAATAGGGTTAAATCCTCCGAATGAAAAATTAGGAATAAGCATAAGAGGAAGAGTTACAATTGATGATAAAGTTAGCGCTGATCCTCTGGTTGTACTTGACAATTTTCCCTATGAAGGAGATATTAATAATATAAATCCAAATGATATTGAAAGTATCACAGTACTTAAAGATGCTGCTGCAGCTTCGATCTGGGGTTCGAGATCTGGGAATGGTGTCATTGTAATCACTACCAAAAAAGGAAAATTTAATCAACCCTTAAAGATTGATTTTAATTCAAATTTAACCGTAGGGGCAAGGCCAAATTTAAAATATTCAAGAAATTTTCTTAAATCCTCTGAATTTATAGATGTCGAAACGTTTCTTTTTAATAAGGGGTATTATGATCCCAATTTAAACGACAACAATTACTATCCTGTAATATCACCAGTAGTTGAGCTTTTATCGAAACAAAGAAATGATCCTTCAAATGAGAATATTACTGACCAAATAAATAGATTGAGAAATGTGGATGTTCGCGACCAAACATCCGAATATTTTTATCGTCCCAGTATGAATCAACAATATTCATTGGGTTTTAGAGGAGGTTCGGAAAAATCTATTTATTCACTTTCTATAGGATATGACAAAAACCGTAATACCTTGTTTGGTTCTGGAAACAATAGGTTTACTATTAATTCAACAAATACATATCATCCCATTAAAAATTTGGAAATTACAGGTTCTGTATTATATACAAAGAGTGAGAATAAATTTGGATATCAATACACTTCTCCGTATCCATATATAAGTTTTGTTGATGATAATAAAAATCCGCTTGCGGTACCATATGGAAAAAGAGACAGTTATCTTGAAAATAGCCAAAGTTTAGGCTTTTTAGATTGGAAATATAGACCCATTCAAGAAAGAGACCTTTATGATACCAGTACTAAAACTGATAACATCCTTATAAGAGGCATTGTCCGGTATAATTTCACTGATTTCTTAAATGCTGAAATTCAATATCAGCATGAAAATGAATTCGGAAATAATCGTGGTTACAGAAGTCCCGAAAGTTATGAAGCGAGAAATTTCGTTAATATGTACAGCCAGCGATCTAGTGAGGGCTCATTTACATACCCCTTTCCAAAAGGAGGAATTCTCTATTTAACAGACAGAAAATTGTATTCCAATAACTTCAGAACACAGTTGAATTTCAATAAAGAATTTTCACAAAAACATTTAGTATCTGCAATTGCGGGAGCTGAGATAAGAGAAATAGTAAGTGAGAGTACTGATAAAGCGTTGTATGGCTACAATGATGAGTTTGGAACTTCTGTGACTAATTTAAATTATAATATTCCTTATCCAATGAACCCATCGGCACTTGGATCAACGGTTCTTCCGTCTCCTCTTGGGAAAATTATAGGTAATACAAATAGATATATATCTTATTATGCAAACGGCGCTTACACGTATTTAGGTAAATATACTTTTTCACTGAGTGGAAGAAAAGATGGTGCAAACATTTTTGGAGTGAAAACAAATGATAAAATGACACCACTTTGGTCAACTGGTGTTGCTTATGATATCAGCAAAGAATCGTTCTATAAATTTTCGTTAATACCTTATTTAAAACTAAGGGCATCATTTGGATATAATGGAAATGTATATAATGCCTCATCCTATTTGACGGCAACCTATGATGTCAGCCCAATTACTGGACTACCAATTGCCTACATCACGAGTGCCCCAAACGCAGAATTAAGATGGGAGAAAATTAGAAACAAAAATCTAGCTTTAGATTTTTCATCTAAAGGTAATCGCTTGAATGGTTCATTTGAAATTTATGAGAAGTTGGGTACTGATCTTATCGAGGATGCTTTGTTAGCACATTCAACCGGGTTTTCTTCTTACAAAGGAAATGCCGCAACTGTTAAGACAAAAGGTTTTGATATTAATTTAAACTCAGTAAATCTTAATGGTAATTTTAAATGGAATACGACTATACTATTAAGTTATAATAAAGATAAAGTAATATCTTATGACACAAAATATACTTCGCAATATCTAACAAGTTCAGGGCTTAATATTGATGGTCCTGGAAGATATGGTTTATATATCAAGGAAGGAAATAGTCTTTTCGGAGTATATAGTTTTAAAACAGCGGGACTTGATCCAACAAATGGAGATCCTCAGGGATATTTAAATGGTGTTATAAGTAAAGACTACCTCAATATAATTACAAGTTCGAATAATGAAGATATTGTATATCATGGTTCGTCAAGACCAAGAAATTTTGGGGCATTACGTAACACTTTCTCTTTTAAAGGAATCTCTTTATCCGCTAACGTTACATATAAATTTGGATATTACTTTCGCCGAAGGTCAACCTCATTAAACCTGTCAGACGTTGTAAATAGCGGATATGCCAATCAAGAATTTCAAGACCGATGGCAAAACCCAGGAGATGAAACGCGAACTACAGTTCCCTCAGTCTTATACGAATTCAACTATAATCGCAATATTTTTTATCAAAGCTCTGAATCTCTTGTTGAGAAAGGAGACCATATAAGATTACAGGATATTAGCCTTAGTTATGATTTTAATAAGGAATTACTTAGAAATCTTCCAATTTCCTCATTACAAATTTATAGTTATATAAATAATATTGGTATAGTGTGGCGAGCAAATAAGAAAGGAATTGATCCGGATGTTAGTGAATATAACCTTTCCGGTTATAATTCCTACCCAAATCCGACAACAGTATCATTTGGTATTAGGACAACATTAAAATAAATGCAGTTATGAAAAATATTATAATCTATGCAATATGTACATTTATCCTTGTTGGTTGTAAAAAGCAAGATGAATGGTTAGAGAAAAAATCAAATAAATCAGATATTATCCCATCTACCGTTGAAGATTTTCAGGCTTTACTAGATAATACTGATGTGATGAATACCAAATACCCTGCAATTGGATTAATTGGTGCTGACAATTCCTATATTTTAGATCAAACTGCCATCTCTGGTGGTACATTACAAGAAAGAAATGCATATAAGTGGTCAAGCGACATTTATGAGGGAGAGTTATTTGCTCCAGACTGGACTTATCCTTACCAAGTTATCGAATATTCTAATGTAGTACTTGATGGCATTGAAAAAATTAAAAATATTAATGATACTCGAATACCAGAAGTAAAAGGAACAGCATTATTTTTTAGAGCTTTTGCATATTATCAGTTAGCACAATTATATGCGAAACAATACAATGAAAGTACCGCAGATTCAGATCTAGGGCTTCCCCTTAAATTAAATTCCGATGTAAATGATTTGCCAAACCGTTCCACATTAAAAGAAACTTATGATAGAATTATTAATGATCTTATTGAAGCCGAATCTTTACTCCCTCTGCAAGTCAGTTACAAAACTCGGCCTACAAAATTAGCGGCAGAAAGCATGCTTTCAAAAGTATATTTTAATATGCAAAATTATACTAAGGCTAAAGAATTTGCAGATATTGTCCTTTCTAAAAATTCAGAACTTATTGATTTCAATACCTTAAGTACAACTGTGAATTTTCCATTTCCTACTGTTCGAGGTAATAATACTGAAATTATATTTTATGCACAAACTATTTCATATACTTTTAACAGTAGACAGGAATTATGTGTAATGAAAGATTTATTTGATACATATGAAAATGAAGATCTTCGTAAGGCAATTTTTTTCAAAAAAAATACCAATGGCGCAATTAACTTCGGTGGTAGATATACAGGAGCAGGCGCACTATTTTGTGGAATAGCTACAAACGAGATATTTTTGATTAGATCAGAATCATTGGCTAGATCGGGGAATTTTGTTGAAGCAATGAACGACTTAAACAAGCTTTTAAAAGAGAGGTGGAAAAAAGAAAATGGACGAAGTACATATTCAAATAAAACAGCTTCAAATCCTACTGAAGCTTTGTTATTAATAATTAATGAGCGCAGAAAAGAACTACCCTTTACTGCCAATTTAAGATGGGAAGATTTACGCCGTTTAAATATGGATGATAAATTTGCAAAAAAACTAACACGTAATATAGGCGTAAATATCTACACTCTAGAAGCCAATAGTCCAAGGTATGTATTCCCAATCCCTCCTGTAGAAATCAATTTTCATCCATTAACTCAAAATATTCGATAATGAAAATGATAGTCAAATTTATAATATTAGGCATTCTTTTGGTAAATTATGCTAATGCTCGAACTATTCAAACAAATTCGAAAGGCGGCAATAAAGTGGCATATTTAAGAATTATCATAAATGACTTAACTAAAAAAAATAATATCAAATTAGCTTATTGGGATAACGGATGGGGTGCTAATTCAGGTGTTAATAATAAAAATTTAACTTCCAACTCTGGAGAAAGAATAAAAATTGAATTTAAGAACAATGAATCATTTTTGTATGCTGATTTATCTGTAGAAAATGGGCAGACAATATTTAATAATTATATAATTGAACCTGGTGATGATTTAACTTTTAATATTGAAAGGAACATTATTACTGTTACCGGAAAGGGTAAAGAGAAATATGAACTCTTTTTTGATATCCAAAAAGATTTAAAAAAATTGTCCGTTCAAACTTTAGATTCGGTTCGAAAGTTAGAGAAAATATATGGTTATGAATACTTTGCTTTAAGAAAAACTGATATTACAAGCTATGAAAGAAGGTTTGATAATGCTTTTGTCTCATTAGAAAATTCTAAGTTGACGGCTTTAGGTGCATTGGAAAAATACCGAGATAAATTATCTAAATCAATTTATTCATTACTAAAGGCTAATATAACGTTCAAGTATAAAAATGACTACCAACAAGCTTATATCTTTTATACTTCCGAAGCTAATGCTCAAAATAAAGAATTTGCTGATTCTTGTATAAATAAACTAAAGAAGATTTACTCTGAAAATTTATTAAAATTCGACCAAAAATTTGACAGAGATATTCTTCTGTATTCCGACTATTACTACGATTTTATATTAACTGGTTTACGGAAAAAAGACTTCCCTCCACCTCAGGCAGTTGCATTTCTTAGAAAGGATTTTAGCGGACTATTTCAGGATAGGTTGTTAACCTCATATTTACTTGTTAAAAAATTACAATCTGACAAATATTCTGATATTATTATTGAAGTTACAAATTCAGTTAAAACACCTTACTGTATTGACTTATTAACAAAATATCGCGATAGTTCTTTGGCAGGAAGCTTAGCATATAATTTTTCTTTGCAGGATACTCTAGGAAACGTCGTAAAACAAAGTGATTTTTTAGGAAAAGTTTTGTTGATAGATTTTTATTTTACAGGCTGCACAAATTGCCGTATTCTTAACGATCAAATGACTGAAATATATAATATCTATAAAGATAATCCTAAAATAAAATTTATTAATATTAGTATCGACAAGAGTAAATATGAGTGGATTAAATCTGTGCGAAGTTTAGAATATTCGCATCGAGGAAGTTTAAACTTATATACTAACGGAAATGGTTCAGAAGAAAAACTTATTAGTCATTATAATATACGTGGATATCCAACAGTATTAATTATAGATAAGTTGGGAAAGATTGCAAGTTTAAATCCGCCTAGACCATATGATGAAAAAAATAGGATGAATTTAATTCAATTAATAAACTCACTTCTTTAAAATTTTAAGCCTAAGGTTTTACCAATAGATATCATCTTAGGCTTAAACTGTTCTTATTCCTATTCTTCAACCCATCTAGCATTTGTGTGATAAGGTTGGAAATTATTAGGATCGGTATTACTACCGGACGGATTGATTTTAGTGTAATCACAGGTTTGACTAGACTGAGTTACACAATCCCCCGAAGGTCTACTTGATTTTAATTGGTAAGTAGAACCAATTAGCACATATTCTCCAGCAGCTTTATTACTTGCAGTAAATGCGCTTCCAACGGCAAATACTACTGCCGCACCTAATAATAATTTAAAATTTTTCATAATAAAAAGTTTTTGATTTGTTGCTTACTCTGGTTGAAGGTTTTCAGCTTCCCCTTATTTTGGACCCAATAATTTTAATTCACTTATACTGATCTAAATTATTCTAGCGGGTTATAAAGTAAATGATTGGACGAATTTATCTTGTTTGCTGGATGGTAATTAACATAATCATAAAATATCAAAATAGCTCTTTAGTTGGAGTATGACTTTTAATTTTCCACTTCAAGATATAATGGAGATTATAGTGAAATAAATCGATTAATACGTAAATTTACAATCTGTTAGAAGTTTAAAATATCTTTATAATGGGAGTCAAAATCTAAGAACTCTAATAAAGAAAGAGATTAAATTAATAAATTCACTACAAAATTTAAGGTGCCATTAATGATAGCACCTTAAATATTCTTTAGTCCTCACCTTCAACCCATTGGGCATTTCTCGTATTAGGGGTGAAGTTATTTGGATCTGTATTACTGCCAGATGGATTAATTTTGGTATAATCACAAATTTGACTTGGCATTTCTCGGCATTCTCCGGCAGGTCGATTTGTTTTAAGCTCATAAGTATTAGGAGCGATTAAAACATATTCTCCTGCATAAGCTTTGTTGCTAGCAGTAAAAGCGCTTCCAACGGCAAATACTACTGCCGCACCTAATAATAATTTAAAATTTTTCATAATAAAAAGTTTTTGATTTGTTGCTTACTCTAGTTGAAGGTTTTCAGCTTCCCCTTATTTTGGACCCAATAATTTTAATTCATTTATACTGATCTAAATTATTGTAACTGGTTATAAAGTAAATGATCTGACAAGTTTTTCTTGTTTACTCGAATAGCGAGTGAAGTGATCACAACGAAAAAAAGGTTAAAAATTAAATGTTGTGGCCATGTTAGATTTTTTATGACGCCTCCACATGAACACGGCACATACTCAAAAACATGAAATAGAACTAGCGCTGTATAAATTGTAAATAAGCTCATCAAAAACAATGATGCATATAAACCTATCAATCTGGCTTTTTCAAATAATAGAGCAATTACAATTGAAATTTCAGTTATTGGTATTAACCACCTTAACAATGGTGTTAAGCTATTCGGAAAGGGCTGATTATTTAAATCATAAGTAAACCCCTTAAAATCAACAAATTTGCTTACACCAGTATAGAGGAACAAAATGACCAATAATACAACTACTATCTCCGTAAAAATTCTCTTTTTTTGCATGACAATGGTTTTTTAGCTTTTTCATTTCTCACAGTTGAAATTTAAAGGCTATTACCATTTTTTTTTCGATATAAATTTCAAACTGTCGTGAGAAATAATTCAAACAAATGTAGAGGGAGAAAACAACATGATGCAACATAATGATGTTACGATTCTAGAAAAACACCATAACTTTCCTTTATTCAAAGCAAAAATTCATATTGTAATAATTCTAGAATAATAACAAAAATGACGGTCTTTGGAAGCGCCATTCTTATAAATCACTTATTTTTTTTCTTTTTTTTATCAAATTCAAATGAAGTTTTACCATTTTCGTCAAGTATAATGTATGCATCAAACTTATTTCCTGATCTACTTTTCATGCCTTTCAAAAGTGATGTCCTTTTTTTGGTAATTAAGTTTTCCATTTCCTTATCACTTAGGGCAACCTCACAGACCTTCTTAAACTGAATCCATTCACAGTTCTTATCTGGACATTTTACTACATGTTCATTAAAGATTAAATTATGAGTTTTGCATTTTGGACATTTTAATTGCAATGTATTTGGTACAAACTCAGTAGATAGAAGTTCTGTGGTAATTTCTTTAGCATAGGCTTCCATTTCATTTTGAAATAGATTAGCATTTAACTCATTATTTTCTATCTTCTGAAGAGCAAGCTCCCATTGCGCAGTCATAGCGACATCGGCTATTTTCTTTTCTTTTACGAGTTCATAAACCTGAATTCCCTTTTTGGTTGGAACTAGATTTTTTTTCTCCCGGACAATATAATTTCGATCAAACAAAACTTCAATGATAGCTGCGCGAGTGGCTGGCGTTCCAATCCCAATATTATTAAGTGATTTACGCTCTTCTTCATTTTCAATTTGCTTCCCTGCATTTTCCATTGCCGATAGGAGACCTGCCTCAGTGTAAAGAACTGGCGGACGGGTCTTTTTTTCTAATATATTTGCCTCATTAACGCTGAGTGAATCACCCTCTTTTAATGTTGGTATATCCAATAATACCTCTTCATCATTGTCCTCATTTTTAAAGAGGTTTTGTATAGATCTCCATCCCGGATCAATCACACGGGCTCCTTTCAGAATAAATTCAAAGTGCAGTGATTCCAGCTTAACTTCAGTAATTTCTTTTGTACATTGGTAGCATATTGATTCAAGAAGCCTAATAGCAATCATATCATAGATAGCATTTTCCTTACTCGATAGGGCTGAAGGAATTTTATCTGTTATCAATAATGCATGATGATCTGTAACTTTAAGGTCATTCACAATTCTTTTATTGAATCGGCCCCATTTTACATTGTTTATCCGCTCTTTATAACCAACGCGATTCTCCAAAGCTCTGACTAGATCAGGGATCTCCGGCCAAATGTCATTAGATATATATTTACTGCCTGTTCGGGGATATGTAATGAATTTCTGCTCATATAAGCTTTGTGCAATTGATAAAGTCTCTTCGGCAGTAAGATCTAATTTCCTATTAGCTTCTTTTTGTAAAGAAGTTAAATCGAATACTAGAGGTGGCTGTTCGTTTGAATTACGTTTATCGACTGAATTAACAATAGAACTTCCTAAACGCTCAATCGATTTTAATACTTCGGTAGCTTTTTCTTTATCATCCCATTTTTCCTTCGATATACTGGAGAAATAGAGTCCATCTTTTAAATATTTGAGTTCCAATTGCCAATAGGTTTCAATTTTAAAATTTTTATTGTCAATGTACCTCTTACAAATTAAGCTCAGAGTTGGTGTTTGCACTCTTCCTAGAGAATAAATTCCATTTCCAGCTTGTAAAGATAATGCCTGAGTTGAATTTATTCCCACAAGCCAATCCGCACGGCTTCTGGCTTGGGCAGCAAAAAATAATCCATCGAAATCGGTTCCTGGCTTTAGATTGGCAAAACCTTGGTCAATAGCTTTTTCTGTTAATGAGCTAATCCATAGTCGCTCAAAAGGTTTTTTACAATTCAAATAATTATAGATATATCTAAATATTAGTTCACCTTCTCTACCAGCGTCAGTTGCAACAATTATGCTGTCACATTGTTCAAAAATAGTTTCTATTATTTTTAATTGCCTAACTGCACTGGGATCGTCAAGATAACCTTTTTCTTTTTTGACTTTTCTTACTGTAAGTAAGAATGGATCTGGCAATATTGGTAAGTTGTCTTTTTGAAATCCGGTAATACCATATTCCGAAGGCATTCCCAAAGAAATTAAATGACCTATTGCCCAGGTAACGATATAGCCATTACCTTTTAAAAAACCTTCATTTTTTTCTGTTGCTCCCAAAAGTGCTGCAATTTCTCGCGCAACGCTTGGTTTTTCAGCTATTACTGCTTTCATATTAATTTATTTTAGGATACTCTTCGACCTCTTTTTTTAGGCGCATTGTTGGTTTCTTTTTGCGTGTTCTGCTGCCTTTTATTAGCAGGCGTACTTTGACCTGATTTTAATGGCTCCTTGATATTTTTAGTAGCTTCATTTGTTTTTCCATCGGAATTAACAGCGACCTGGGTTTTATGAGTTTCAGCTGTGGTTGCATTTTGTTTAAGTTTATTGGGGTTTTTAAAATTAAAATCCAATTCTCCTTTTTCTTTATTTAGCCATACATATCCCGGATATTCCTTCCCAGCACCATCCTTAAAATCGGTAATATATACTGTTTCACCCTTGCTAAGTTTATTATACTGGTCGAATGTAAATTCTTTCCTTCTAAAAGTTTTTGGTATTTCTGCAGATTGGTTTTGAGAGTTATCCTGTTTTTGAATTTTGGAATTTCCTTTATCAAATTGAAATTCAATATGACCTTTGAAAGCATTAAATTGGATTTCACCATTAAATAAAGTATCTCTTTTAGAAAGCATCCCTTCAAGATATACAGGCTTACCTTCCAATAAAAGATTTTTTTGATCGGGAGTAAGGGTCACTCCTTTGATAATATCATCAATACGCATCTTTTCAACCGGAAAAGAAACTAATTGATTTGTATCCTTATCTAGCGTTATCACATGGAAAGCCTTCGTATTATTATCTGTAATTAGTTCTACAGCTCTTCCCATATTTCCTCTTTCTAATAGGTTGGTTTTATCCTCTTCGGTAAATTCATGTCCTTGAAATTTTTTATCTAATTCAATTTCATTTTTTTTGGGAAGCATGTTAAATACCGCTAGACCATCCTTTCCCTGTTCAAGCCATAACTTAGCTTGGGTTTCAATTTCTTGATTTCCAACTTTTAACGATACTGTAAGCATGTCATTTGTTTTATAACCTTTTAAAAGAGAGTCCAAAAGATTGAATTTCTCAAATTCCTCGCGGCTGTATCCAAGATTTTCAAGGCTTTTCCAGTCGATTTTTTCAATGGAATAGTGATTACCATTACTATTTTCCGTTTTGTTTTGTTGTTTCGCCATAGTATTTTTATTATTGTTTTTACTCAAAATATCTTTTAGTCCTTCCAGAAGCTCTTTACCTTCAAGTTTTGCTGTATCAATAAATTGCTGCATTTTTTTCGCTATCATGACAGCAGTTTCAATAGGAACTTTAAAAAAATTGAAGCGTGTGGGATTGCCGATCTGACTAAAAAAATTCTTTAAAAAATTGGAAAGCATATCTTCATTTTTGTTGAGTTTCAAAAAAGAATTTTCTTTTCTTTTAGTTGGATCAACCGTTTCAAGCTCATCTTTTTCACCAGGTTTTTTGCCGGATTTTTTCTTTATTCCTTTAACCGCGAGAATTTTATTGGTTTCTGTATCATGGACAAGCAATGTATCTGTTAGATCATTTGCTTGATCAGATTTCTGATTTTTGGATTGATTAGTACTCATAACTCTAAATTTTTGTAAATCTCAGATCAAGGTATTTTATAAATCAATAGCAATAACTAAGTTGGAATTTTATGGTATTATTCGGCTTTCAATTTCCTCTTACGCTTAGTGGGAGTGTTAAAACTATCACGAATAAATTGGTGGACATCTGATAATTTGTAATAAAGCTTACCACTAATAGTGTAATAGAGTAATTTACCATCAGACCTGTATCTCTGTAATGAACGATTACTAATTTTTAGCATTTGAAGCAAATCCTGATTGTCTAGCAATTCTTCTCCATCAATTGCATTGTTAGTTTTCTTCATTTCTCTTACGCTCTCGGAAATCAAATCGAATCGATCCATGATTCTTTCCATCCAAGCAATAAATTCTAATCTGTCAATATTCATCTGTTTAAAATTTTTGTTCACAGACAAATTTCTTAGAGTAAAATAGCTCAGTAACCCAAGTTTAATCAAGAGCTGCCAAGAGAAATTGAAAATTTTTTTTTGTAATTTTTATTCTTCAGATGCTCCAATTCTCACGAATGAAAGGTTTCTATTTTGTTGGTTTATTAGGTCAACTTGGCATATCTTGGCATAACTTGGTAAAAAAAAGACAACCTATTGGCTGTCTTAATCAAATAATGTTATAGGTTCCTGCTCATGTATTCTTCTAAACTTACTTTAAGATGGTCAAGAAAAGCTGTTTTACTTCCGGACCTGACTTTCATTCGGTGGAAAGCATGGTGGAAATCGCCTAGTTCTATCTGGAAAAGTGTTTCAATTATGGTACTGATTTTTGATATTGCCAATCGACCATTGGATAAAGACCTGGCAGCATATAATGCATATATTAACTCTATTAGAGCGTTCTTAGAATCGGTCCAGAACATATCATCGTAATTGGTATATGTTAGCGATGGTGAATCATATTCATTGTCAGGGCTCAACCTATTTCTTATATAAGTATATAATAGTTCATCTGCAATGATATGAGCGACTTTATAGTCATAATATGTTGAAAAATTTGGATCGATTTCAAAGACAAAACTATTTAGTCCTTCTATTATATCAATATTTCCTAAAGCAAAATATTTCTTATCCAGATCTTTACGATCTGATTTTATATATCGATAAAAATCTGAATCTACAAAATGCTCCTGAAATTCTTTGTTTAATTTTTCAAGTTCATTTTCGAAATATATCTTATAAAGTTCACCAGCTTTTGTTGGACAAGATGTTTCAATTCTATATACCTTATTATAATAAATAAGCTTTCCTAGAAGTTGTGGTTTTACGTATTTAAAAAAATTGATCTCCTGATCTTTATCAATGAAACCTTTGTCTGATACAAGCTTTTTTGTTTCATTCAATAATTCTCGGAGAGAGGTCGCCATTTGATAGGCTTCTTTTATAACCTTTTCTTTAGTTAGCGTAATTTTGCATTCTTGAATTTCAATACGTTTTACTATTGTATCATAAATTGATTTTGTCATGGTAAAAATATATTTGAAAGGTTCTCATTATCAGGTCCAGTGATCAGCAGTCCTAAAAATATAATATTTTTCCCTTTGTGGCGATTTATTTAATTTATCAATTAATTATATATTATTTTGCTAATAACCTTTATTACATTTTTAAATTTTTATTGAAATATTTTATTCGTTCATAATTTGATTCATAAGCAATTTAAATTAATGTAAGGTGAAATTATTTGCTGTTTAATATTTGAGTGTGATTAGCAAATATTCGTTGTGTGATGTTTGATATAACAGGAACTAATTGACAAAATTTGTTCTAATAGGCGACTTACGTGCTAAGAGATAGATCTCCTTTATATATGGTCTAAACTATTGTAAATAAAAACCTTCCAAAATAAAGTTGGAAGGTTTAAAATGCTTGTATGATTTCTAATGCCATCTTTTTTTTGTTATTCTTTTTAAGATAGCATTACCATCACTACTTAATTCATTTAAGGATTTTTCTTTACCCTCTTGAATCCATTCTAATAGTTCCATTTTAGAAAAATGCAATCTATTTCCCTTTTTATAAAACGGTATTTCGCGTAGACAAACTTTAGAATATAATGTTGGTAATGATAATTTTAAAATTTTGCAAGCCTCTTTCGCATCAATAAATTCAAGTTCTGGCATTTCATTTTGGATACGATCCAATAAAATTTCTTCTAAACTTTCCAATCTTTCTTCAATTCTTCTAAGAATATTTGGTATTTGATCAAATGTATATTCCATTTTTTTTTTTTCAAGTTAATAAGACCTTGAAAAACGTTCTTGATAATGACTTGATCTGTCGTAATTTGTCTTTTGAAGGTATTTATAGCTTACTAACTATTTCATAAAATCTCAAAATTACTAGATATTTAAATTATCTGTTGGAGGATCAATCTGGTCGATATTTACGATGTTCTTACCTATATCAAATAAATTAATTTTAATTTTTTCAGAGGCTTCTTTTTTTAAACTGTCAACTATTTTCGCATATATCTCTGTTGTTTTGATATCTTTATGTCCCAATAGTTTTGAAACTGTATATATAGATGTTCCAGCAGCTATTTGTAAGGTCGCAAAGGTATGTCTGAAACCGTGGAAGGTGAAATGTTTTTCTATACCAGCATTTGCCAACCACTTTTTCAACTCTGCTACTGTGTTATGATAATTTAATCCTTCAAATACTCTTGAATCAGAATTTCCTCTTGGACCTAACAATTTTATAGTTTGATCAGATACTGGATGATATTCTGCATTCTCTGTTTTTTCCTGATTATATACTATATAATAATTGCCTTCGGTTCCATGAATTTCACTCCATAATAGCTTTTCAACATCTGAATATCTGAAACCGGTCATAGCAGAGAAAAGTCCTGCCTTTTTTACTATTGGATTTCGACACTCAGAATTTGCCATTCTTTCTAATTCCTCCATGAATAAAAATGGACGATGAGTTTCCTGCGGTGCAATACTGTCAATTATTGAACCTAGGTCTGTGGGTAAAAAGCGCTTTTTAAAAGCCTCCTTTAATGTCAGCTTAAATCTTCCAAAATAAGCTACGGCAGTATTCTTTTTTATGGTTTTTCTGCGTCCCAATGCGGGGCATGTTAACAAATAATCTGCATATTCCTCACATAGCGTTTCATTCAATTCATTAAATGGAATTTCGGGCCCAACAAAAGTCTTAAAATATCTAACAGACATTACCCAGTTATAACAGTTGTTTCTTTTTTTAGCTTCAGCTTCAAAGAATTCAATAAAGTTTGATTTCATCTTTTCTTCAGAAATAAAATCAAACCTCTTGCTTTGTAATTCTATATGCCTTTGAGCTCTTACATATTCTCCTAAAGCTAAAGTTTCTTTATTGAACTTCCTTTCAGTTTCGTTTTTGGGACGATTATAGATATATAATTTTAGATAGTGTTTTCGTTCCATTTGTCCTGTTTCTGGATTATAAATGGGAGGCCATATGTCCAGAAATAAAGATTGTCTGCCTTTTGATATAGGTTTTTTCCTTAATGTTACTTTTGACATAATTTTGGATTTTTGAGTAATATTAAAAATTGATAGTGTAAGCCAGATTTTATGGCTCTCTTAGGGGAAATTTGGCGTCAGAATGCCAAATAAATTGGTGTTATCCTGAATAAATACCCAACTCAATCCTCTTTAAAATATGCTCAATTTTAACTCTTGGTACATATACAAATTTGCCCTTCTGAAATTTTGGGATATTATGTCTTTCTATAAGATTTTTTAAGGAAGTCGGAGAGATATTATACTCTTTTTGAATTTGACCCATTGTGAAGCAATCCTTTAAAGGTGTCCATTCAATCTTTTCCAAATCTTCTGTTGGATTTTGGATTACTTTTGGCTTGACTTCAAATAATGCATCAATATCTTTCTTTAATAGACGAATCTTTCTGATGGATAAATTAGCTGCAGGAATACTGCCATTTTTAACCATTCGATAGACTGTTCTCTTATCACATTTCAATAAAATAGAAGCTTCCTTGACTGTTAAGTAATCAAGGGTTTTGAGGGCAAAATAAGAGTTAGGATCTTCTTTAGGTTTTGATTGAGGTTTGGAAACTTCCTGAGTTGCTTCAGTCAATTTTTCTCTAAGTTCCCTAACATTAATCTTGTAAGCTCTGGAATTACAGGTTTTGCAACAGTATCTGGTTACTGTTGTTTGGGCAATAAATTCAAGTCCACAATGTTCGCAAATCTTCTTGATTTTCATAATATTTTATTTGTGGAAGAGATAATTTGGCTTAAGGTACATTATGGTACATTTAAGTACAATTAGGTACAATAAATTACCTTAAGTGACACTAACTCTCCCGAGTTAAAAAAAATAAAATATTATTGGTTTGAGGGACAACTGGGGGACAAAACTGAACAAAACTAACCAAACTTTAAAAAACTCATACAAAATCAATATTTTTGTAAATAGCTAATAATCAATCGTTTGGTTTGTTTTAGTTTGTTTTATTTGTCGTACTTATTTGCCGATACAAAACTTAGAAAAAATATTCCCCAGCACCTCATCATTTGTTACTTCACCGGAAATCTCACCTAAATGTTCTAATGCATTACGAAGTTCGTACGCAAGTAATTCTGTAGAGATCTGGAAAGATATTGCTTCTTTTACTTTATGGGTTGCTTCCAAAGATTTCTGAAGAGCCTCAAAGTGTCTTTGATTGGTGATTACTACGTTATTTTCCTGAGATTTCAACTGTTCTACATAGGAAGACAGTTCATTTTTAAGATCCTGAATATTCTGATTTTCAACTGCCGATATTCTGATAAAATCGAATTCCTGAGGTATTTCATTTCTGAAAATATCTTCTACGGCTTCATGTTTCGGAGGCAGAACTTCATCAATTTTTGTAGCACAGATAATCAGTTTCAGATCATCTCTCTGCAGAGATCTGATCATTTCAATATCTTCGGAATAATCCTCAGTAGCAGCATCAGCCAGATAAACCAGAATATTGGCATTTTCCACCTTTTCTTTGGCCTTTTTCACTCCGATAGCTTCAATTTCATCAACTGTTTCGCGAAGTCCGGCCGTATCAATCAGACGGAATGCATGGCCTTTGATATGTAAAACTTCTTCAATGGTATCCCTCGTCGTCCCGGCAATATTGCTTACAATAGCTCTCTCTTCCTTCAGCAAAGCATTTAACAGAGTTGACTTTCCGGCATTCGGTTTTCCGATGATAGCAACTGCAGTCCCATTTTTAATGGCATTTCCGTACTGGAAACTTTCGATCAGAGAATCTAATTTTAATTCGATTTTATCCAACAATCCATTAAGAGCCGATCTGTCTGCAAATTCTACATCTTCTTCTGCGAAATCAAGTTCAAGTTCAATAAGGGATACGAAATTCAGTAAATCTGTTCTCAGTAAGGATATCTCATTGGTAATCCCTCCTTTCAGCTGATTGATGGCTACTTTTCTGGAAGCTTCATTTTCGGAAGCAATCACATCTGCAATAGCTTCTGCCTGGGAAAGGTCTATTCTTCCGTTGATGAAAGCACGAAGGGTAAATTCTCCCGCTTTGGCCATTCTAGCTCCGTTTTTAATCAACGTTTCCAGAATACGTTTTCCGATATGCGGCGAGCCATGAAAAGCAATTTCCACAGAATTTTCTGTAGTAAAACTTTTCGGAGCCAGAAAAATAGAAAGCATCACTTCATCAATCGCTTCCTCACCATCCATAAAATAACCGTAATGAATGGTATGGGACTTCTGCTTTTCGAGGTTTTTACCCGGAAAACTTTTCTGGACAACCGGTAAAGCATCATTTCCTGAAACTCTGATAATGCCTAAAGCTCCTACTCCGTTGGCCGTAGCCAATGCACAAATCGTATCGTTATTCATGGTGCAAATTTACGGTTTTTCATCCTAATTTTTGACGGGTGCTTTTATACGGTTTGTCTATGGCTTTGATTGGAATTTTTCTTTGTAAAATTGAGCCTCCCGCAGAATACTACCCTTGTCAAGGTTTTGAACCTTGACAAGGGTTATTTAAGGGTTATTTACTGTTGCAGTCTTCCCAACCTTCTTACCTTCTGAAGCCACAAAACCCTCTGCATATCAGTAGAATTTCTGACCACACCTATGTATGTTACCTTCACAGGTTTAATACCACAAAACTCCAATGTTGATTTTTTCAGCTGATTGACGCTTGGTCTTCCGTAAAATAGCCAATAATACCACCCCGGCTGGTCGATTGTTGTGATAATATGAGCGGTCTTTCCTTTCAGTAATTTATCCCACCAAACCGAATTTTCTCGGTATTGATAAGCTAAACCGGGAAGAAAAAGTCTGTCGATGAAGCCTTTCATCAAAGCAGGCATTCCGCCCCACCATACCGGATGAATCCAGACCAGATGATCTGCCCATTGTATCGTTTCCCAGGCTTTCAACAGATCCGGTTCCAGCTCCATTCTTTTCTGATATCCGAAATGAAGAATAGGATCAAAACTCAGTTCTGCAATGGTGATTTCTCTGATCTCCGTATCCGATTGCCCGGCTCCTTCTTTATAGGCTTCCGCAACTCCAAAATTGAAAGATTCTCTATTGGGATGTCCGTTGATGATGGCTATTCTTTTCATAAAATCAGAGGATATTAATCGTTTTATAAGCTTTAAGTTTCTCTTTAAGTAGTTCCGGCCTATGCAGCTGGTGGCTGAAATAAATAGCATTCTCGTGGGAATTGTTAAACAGCTCTTCGATGTGTAACACTGCGGAAAGGGCTGTCAGTTCGGCCTGTCCCTTTGTACTCTGAAGACTTAGTTTCTTATCTCCATGATCTGTTTTTACAATAATCTCAAATACACTCTGATCTCCATTTCCACTGGAACCGAAAATCATTTTTCTTTCTTTTAAGGATAGAATGTTGAAAATTTTCATTTTTTGGAATGCTCCCAGAAGCCACGTGATCAGCTTTGAATTGTAAGTCATTTTAACACTGACATTGGGAATTTTTTCGATCTTATTTAAAATATACAAGTCCGGTACATCGAAATTATAAGCAACACGTTCTCCGATCCCAAAAGAAAAATTGAATCTTTCAGCATCCAGAAAATGTCTGACGAACACAGGCTTATTATCTTTATAGTTACAGAAAGAAACAGCCACGTTTTCAGCCATAAAATGAGCGGAGCTTTCTCCCGCAAGGTCTTTCACAGAATAATATACGAGAAGTTTCACGTCCCGGATTTCCTTTGGATCTTCTACGAGCGTTTTTACAAGACCATTCACAATACCTCCCATCCATCCGGAGCTGAACACAATTCTGCTGCTGACCTTTTTGTGGCTGGCCAGCGCATATGCTTTAACAAGATCGGGAGTGGGTTTCGTAATATCTAAGTAATCAATTCCGTTTTCAATGGCAAAGCGGAGAACATGGTCGGATTTATCATTGACAGAAAGAATGACCAGCTTTATTTTCTTATCGAGAATCACCTGAAAAGTTCCGGGATTGGTAACATCAATTTTTAAATCATTCTCTGTTCTTCCTCCTTTTCTTCCTCCTGTAAAAACATGGGCCTGCGGATTTCTTAAAGTCAGAATCCGGATCATCGTTTTACCTACCAGGCCGTTTCCTCCAATAACCAGAATATTTTGTTCCATATATTTTTTTTACAAAACTATAGAGCCGCAATTCTGAAGTATAGGACAAATGTCTAAAAATCGAAAGAATGAGTATTATCTTTTCTATCCCAAAGATCAAGTTAAATTTGATGGATTTATATAGAAATTTCTTTTCTGATCCGGCTGAGATGTCTTTGTGTAATTCCCAGATAAGAAGCAAGATATTGAAGCGGAATTTTCTGAACATAATCCGGCTGATTGTCCAACAGCGTTTCATACCGCCGAGCCGCAGTATCTCTCTGCAGCAGGAAGAACCTCTTTTCAAGTTCCAGATATTCTTCTTCTGCAATCATTTTTAGAAATTTCGTCCAGTTAAGATCATCTTTTACCAAAGTGTCGATGGCTTCTTTTTTCAGAACCATCAGATGAGAATCTGTGATAGCCTGCATATTTTCTCTGCTGGGAGTGTCTGAAATAAATGACGAATAGGCCGCCATAAGCTGGTCGGGAAATCTGAAACAGTAAGTGATATCTTTTCCGTCATCAGAAATATAATAGGAACGAAAAATTCCGGAAACAATAAATGCTATTTCCCTGCAATGATCCCCCTCCTGAACAAAAAAATCATTTTTAGATACTTTTCTGGTTTCAAAAAGCAATTGTATATCACTGATTTCCTGCTCTGAGAAAACTCCAAAATTCCGAAAAAAACTATCTACCATCTTTTTACAATTATCCACAGAATCCGTCAAATCATTCCATGTTTTCAGCAAAAATAAATAAATCCCTGAGCTATGACAACTATTGAACAGCGGAAAAAATTCATTACTTCATAATAATGTCATATCTTGATGAATAATTAAATAGTCAATTACAACAAATGATACAAAAATTTATCAGGTTTATCAGTCTTCACCTCGGGGAAGAAGACAAGCAGAGAGTACTGGAAAACGTAAGCGATGATATCTCTTTCCGTGGATCTAATCTTTGGATTCTGGCATGTGCCATCGTTATTGCCTCGGTTGGGCTCAATGTAAACTCTACAGCGGTTATTATCGGGGCGATGTTAATATCCCCTTTAATGGGGCCTATTGTAGGGGCGGGTTTTGCTTTGGGTACTTATAACTTCCAGTTGCTTAAAAGATCCATGAAAAACTTACTGATTGCCACCATAGTAAGTTTATTGGTGTCTTTCATCTACTTTTCCCTGAGTCCGTTTAAAGAAACCCAGTCTGAGCTTCTGGCGCGTACCTCTCCGAATATCTATGATGTTCTTATTGCCTTTTTTGGAGGTCTGGTGGGAGTCATTGCCATTACCAGAGTAAAAAAGGGAAATCCCATTCCCGGGGTTGCCATTGCAACGGCCTTAATGCCTCCTTTATGTACAGCAGGATATGGTTTGGCGGTGGGTAACTGGATTTACTTTTTCGGTGCTTTTTATCTTTATACCATCAATTGTTTTTTTATTTGTATCGCAACGTTCCTGATTATTAAATACCTTAAATATCAGCCTATCAAACTGGTTGATAAAAAGTATGAATTGCAGATAAGATATGGTATTACCGCTTTGATTATCATTATGATTGTTCCGAGTTCTTATCTGGCTTACAATTTATTGAATGAAAAGAAGTTCAATCAGGATGTTGATCAGTTTCTCAATACGGAATTTTCTCAAAAAGGGTATACTCTTATTTATAAAAAATTAAACTACAATACTTCTCCCAAAAAAATTGAACTGGCTTTTCTTTCTAAAAAATTCAGTGCAGATGAGTTAAAAGCATTGAATAATCAGCTTAAAAGTATGGGACTCCTTAATACCGAAGTGGTTATCAAACAGGATGCTACGGATATAAAATCTGAAATTCTGAATGAAATAGGACAACAAGCAAGCGTCCTTTCAGAAAAAGATATCGCCATTAATAATTTAAGGCAGAAAGTTGAAAAATATAGCATCAAAGATTCCGGTGTTGTCAAAGAGATTAAAATTCTCTTCCCTGAATTCTATAATGTTTCCATAGGTAAGATCACCAATAATCCCAATACGGACAGCGCGAATGTAAGCAGCATTATTCTGTACCAGTCCCAGAAAGAAGAAAAAGATCAGGAATTAAAGCTGAAAGACTGGATTTCAGAAAAATTATCGGATAAAAACGTTAAAGTGATACGCCAGTAAAACCAATACAATACCTCAGCAAGAAATATATTTATCATTTCAATTTTGGATTTCATTCAAAATGATTTCCGCGTTATGATAAAAAAAAGACCATTTCAGAGTGAAATGGTCTTACTGCTTTGAATTTACTAAGTATATATGAAGTTATGAATGATGTCTGATGTCTTATTATTGAAGCAAAGATAAAACACTCCACATTCTCTTCTGTCAGGGGAATCACTAAAATTATATCCGTGAAAATACGGTTGCAGCCATGAAAAAGCCCTGCAGAGGATTCCGCAGGGCTTCAAGAATTTATCTAACAATTATTAATGTTCACAGTTCAAAGTTTTGAGCTTAGTTTTTCCCGGATTTTAACCCAAAATTTAATCATCCGCAATTACTCATTATTCATTGCTCATTACTTATATTTAAAGAGGGCTTACCAGCTCCAGGAACCATTCTTTAATTTCGCCTTCAAGATAAGGTCCTAATTTCTCTTCACAGGTTCTGTGGTAATCATTCAGCCAGGCAATTTCCGTTTCAGAAAGGATTTCTTTTACGATGGTATCTTTAAAGAACGGGCAGAATGTCAGCGTTTCAAATTCATAGAATGTTCCGTGAATTGTTTTTTCAGCTTCTTTAACGGCGATAAGGTTTTCATGACGGATTCCGTACTCTCCTTCCAGATAGTATCCCGGTTCATTGGAACATACCATTCCCGGAAGAAGATCCTGAGGGTTCATATCTTTTCTGATGTTCTGAGGACCTTCATGAACATTCATGAAACTTCCTACTCCGTGGCCTGTTCCGTGGTTGAAATCTTTTCCTTCCATCCAAAGCGGAAGTCTTGCAATAGCATCCAGATGAACGCCTTTGGTTCCTTTCGGGAACTTTACCATGGATAAACGAATCAGCCCCTGAAGCACTAAAGTAGAATTTCTTTTGAAATCTTCAGAAGAGGCTCCTAAAGCCAATGTTCTGGTGATATCGGTAGTTCCTTCCAGATACTGACCTCCTGAATCTACAAGAATAGTGGCATCATTGGTAACCTCCTTGCTTCCCTCAATTTTTGCGGAATAGTGCATAATAGCACCATTATCTTTATAGCCTACAATGCTTCCAAAGCTTTCACCCACGAAGTTTTCTCCTTCTGCACGGAGACCTCCCAGTTTCTTACCGATAGAATATTCGGTCATGCCTTCTTTTCCTGCATTATGGGTAAGCCAGTAAAGGAATTTTACCATAGCCACACCGTCTCTTACCATTACGGTTCTGAATCCTTCCAGCTCAGTTTCGTTTTTCTGGGCTTTCATTAAATTCCCCGGAACCGGAGCTTTGATCAACTGATTATCAGCTTTCAAAGTCTCAATAATCATTTGGTTGCTGTTCGGAGAAACGAGTACTTTTTCGTTTTTAAATGCTTTAAGGTAGTTGTAAAACTCTTCGTAAGGCATCATTTTCACAAAAGAATCGTCCATTTGCTTTCTTGCGCCTACTTTCAGTTTCTCAAGATCTGTGAACAGAACTGCATCATTTTTAGTAATGACGATATATCCCAGGAATACAGGGTTGCTTTCTACGTCACTTCCTCTCAAATTCGAGGTCCAGGCTACGTCATCAAGGCTTGAAATAATATGTACTGTAGTTTCCTGATCTTCCATTTTCTGACGGATTGCTCCTAATTTATCAGCAACAGATTTTCCGGCTCTTTCTACAGGGTGTACAAAAATTGGATTTTTTGATGGTGTTCCTCTGTCTGTCCAGATCTGTTTTAGCAGAGGCAGGTCTTCAAGTTGTATATTTTTCGGCTGCAATTTCTGTGAAAGCAGTTCCCAGTTGATATTGGAAGTGGCCACTGCATTAACGGCAACTTTTCCTCCGGCAGGAATTTCAGAAACAATCCAATCTATATAATGAGGAGTTCCTTCCATACCGTCTTTAAAAAGATCGATTCCTGAACCTTCCAGCTCAATCGCTGCCTGGGTAAAGTATCTTCCGTCTGTCCAAAGTCCGGCTTTATCTTTTGTAATTACCACAAAACCTGCGGAACCCAGAAATCCGGAAAGCCATGCTCTCTCCTGCCATTCTTCCGGCAGATATTCGCTCATATGGGGATCTGCAGAATATACTATAAATGCATCAACATTATTTTTCTGCATTTCTTCACGAAGCGCAGCCACTTTTTCCTTTGAAGTCATTCTTTTCATTTTTAAACACCGAAAGTTACAAAAAATTGAGATTGTAAAAATGAAATCTACAAGCTATTTTCGTTAATAATCTGTTATTTCTTTCCTGTTTCTGAAAAAACAGATGATCCTGTTAAAGAAGGTATTTAAAATGCATATGGCGACGAATCTCTCACAAATTCATATCAATTCAAAAATCTTTACGATTATGTAAAAATAATCATCAATATTAATCAAAATACATATTTACATACCACAAAAACAAAATTATTAATAAAAACATAAAGTTTTGGAGAGATTATTGCTGTTATTCCAACTATGATACAGCAGAACTATAAAAATCACCGGAAATTTTATCCGCCGCACCATTTTATTTATCTCCCATTGCTGATCTTTCTGGAAGTTTTCGGAATATATAAAATTTGGGATGACCATGAGAACAGGCTGATATGGATTTTATTTTCTCTGATCCTGTTTCTCCTTTTTTATCTGGCCATCATGGTAAGACAGCATTATGCACTGGGACTTCAAAACCGGATGATCAAACTTGAGTTTAAGCAACGGTATTTTGAAATTTTTGGTAAAAGATCCGATGAAACGGCAGATAAACTGAGATTCGACCAGATTGCAGCATTAAGATTTGCTTATGATGAAGAGTTCAAAGAACTTCTGTACAGGGCTATTCACGAAAATATATCCGGAGACGAGATTAAACGATCGATCAAAAACTGGAAAGCCGACCACGAAAGAATATAATTTAACATCAAAAAATATATAGATCATGAAAAAGCTGACTTTATACGGTATTACCATATTCACTATACTAACCCTAACAAGCTGTGAAGCAGTAGAAACAATTTTTAAGGCCGGAATGTGGTGGGGAATTATTCTAGTCGTTGCAGTAGTAGTCATCCTTTTTCTGATTTTTTCGAGGGGTAAAAACTCTTAACCATTTTCCATGGAGAAGAATACGGATCTGGACATCATTTCCCACCTGAAGCCTTCAAAGATTGTGAAGATCATGAAGGATCCCGAAGCTTCCGCAAAGGCGGTACATCTCGTATATACCACCGATGCGGAAACGGCCGGGATCACACGCAGGAAGAAAGGGAAAAAGTATTCGTATTATAAGGATGGTGAAAAACTTAAAGATAAGGAAGAAATTACCCGCATCAACAAACTGGTCATCCCTCCCGCGTGGGAAAATGTCTGGATTTGTGCGCTTGATAACGGGCATCTTCAGGCTACAGGCTTTGATGTCAAAAAAAGAAAACAATACCGCTACCATCCGTTGTGGAGCGCCTTGAGAAACCACACCAAATTTTACAGAATGCTTCAGTTCGGGTATGCACTGCCTGATATCCGCCTTCATGTGGAACAGGATCTTGCACTCCGTCATTTTGAAAAAAGGAAAATACTCGCATTGATTGTCAGTTTAATGCAGCGAACCAATATCCGTATTGGGAATAATGCCTATGAAAAGCTTTACGGTTCATTTGGCTTAACCACTCTGAAAGATAAACATGTGAAAATCAAAGGACAGAAGATCACGTTTTCTTTCAAAGGGAAAAAAGGGGTTATGCATACCATAGACCTCAGAAGCAAAAAGCTTTCAAGGCTTGTTCAAAAATGTAAAGATATTCCCGGCAAAGAACTTTTTCAATATCTGGATGATGAAGGCAACCATCATTCGGTAGATTCGGGAATGGTGAATGAATATATCAAGGAAATAAGTGGTGAAGATTTTACGGCTAAAGATTTCAGAACCTGGTCCGGAACAGTAAGTGCTCTGATTGCATTTAAAGAAATCGGCTATGCGGAAAACAGTACCGGCTATAAAAAGAAGGTCAGGGAAGCTCTGGAAATAGTTGCTGAACATCTGGGAAATACAAGTACAGTATGCCGGAAATACTATGTACATCCTCTGGTCATTAACCTTTATGAAAACAATACCATCAAAAAATACCTTGATGAGCTGGAAATCATTGAGGAAAATGACGGAAAAACAGATCTTACCCATGAAGAGAAACTTGTCCTGAAAATTCTGGAAAACGAGAAGATGTAACAAAATCTGTATTATCATTCTTTTACCATACACAAAAACAGATGGAAGAGTTCCTTTCATCTGTTTCATTTTCTAAAGTTTTAAGAACAAATCCGATATCCCTAATTTCTGTTAAATAATAAAACGAAGTAGGAGCAGAAATTGTTCCTTTCAAAATGAAAGCGTAAATTTGTATACCAACATATTAATAATTTAAAAATAATACAACATAATATGTCAAAAGCAATTTCGCAAGTACCATTTGCAGTAAACGAGCCGGTAAATTCTTATGTACCCGGATCTCCAGAAGTAAAAAGCCTTATCGCCACTTACAAAAAAATGTGGGCTGAGAAGATTGAAATTCCAATGTTCATCAATGGAAAAGAAGTAAAAACTGACGAAAAGGTTCAACTTCAGTCTCCTCAGGATCATGCTCATGATTTCGGGTTTTACTATAAAGGTACGATGCAGCATGTGGATGACGCTATCAATGCGGCATTGGCAGCTAAAAAAGAATGGAACGAACTGGGCTGGGAGCAGCGTGCAGCTATTTTCTTAAAGGCGGCTGATCTTTTGGCAGGACCTTACAGAGACGTAATCAATGCAGCTACGATGATCGGGCAGTCTAAAAACGTACATCAGGCTGAGATTGATTCTGCATGTGAATTTATTGATTTCTTGAGATTCAACGTAGAGTTCATGACTGAAATGTATTCTGAGCAGCCGGTTTCCGACAGCGGAATCTGGAACCGTGTAGAATACAGACCATTGGAAGGATTCTGTTTTGCAGTAACTCCATTCAACTTTACAGCGATTTCAGGAAACTTGCCTACATGTATGGCTATGCTAGGAAACGTAGTGGTTTGGAAGCCTTCTGACAAGCAGGTGTATTCTGCCAAAGTAATCATGGATGTTCTTATTGAAGCGGGCCTTCCTGCCGGAGTAATCAACATGGTTTTCACAGATGGAAAAGAAACGGCTGAGAAAGTATTGGCACATCGTGATTTTGCAGGTCTTCACTTCACAGGTTCTACAAAAGTATTCCAGGGAATGTGGAAAATGATTGGTGACAATATCCACAACTACAGAACTTATCCGAGAATTGTAGGAGAAACCGGAGGAAAAGACTTCGTCATCGCTCACCCTTCTTCTAATGTAGAGGCTGTAGCTACTGCATTGGTAAGAGGTTCTTTTGAATATCAGGGACAGAAATGTTCTGCCGCTTCAAGAGCTTATGTTCCTAAATCTCTTTGGGCTGATGTGAAAAAAGTAATGGAAACTCAGATCAACTCAATTAAAATAGGTTCTCCTGAAGATCCATCCAACTTTGTAAACGCTGTAATCGACAAGAATTCTTTCGAAAAATGTAAAGGTTACATCGACAGAGCAAATGCTTCCACTGAGGCTAAAGTAGCAATAGGCGGAACATGTGATGATTCTAAAGGATGGTTTGTACACCCAACCGTTATTGAAACTACCAACCCTCACTACGAAAGTATGGTAGAAGAAATTTTTGGCCCTGTACTAACTGTATTTGTATACGAAGATCAGGACTGGAAAGAAACTTTAAAACTGGTTGATTCCACTTCTCCTTACTCATTAACAGGTTCTGTATTTGCACAAGACCGTTACGCGATTAATGAAGCTTTCAAAGCTCTGGAAAATGCTTCCGGAAACTTCTATATCAATGACAAACCGACTGGCGCCGTTGTAGGACAGCAGCCTTTCGGTGGAGGAAGAGCTTCAGGTACCAACGATAAAGCAGGTTCTAAAATGAATCTATTGAGATGGACCTCTGTAAGAAGTATCAAAGAAACTTTTGTTTCTCCTAAAGATTACAAATACCCATATTTGGGATAAGAGCCGTTGCTCATGAGTAATGAGTAGTCATTAATATATCAGCCTCGAAATTTTTATTTCGGGGCTTTTTTTATGGATTTTCCCGTTCAATAGCTGCATTTTGGCTTGTTTTGTCTCTCTAATATCTGACTTTTTCAGTAGTCCAGTAAACTTATAAAGTAATAGTCCAATCTTTAAAGTTAGCAATCCTAACTACATTTGCAATGGCAATAATGCCTTAATAAAATACCATTGAATTATGAGTAAATCAATTTTTTACCACGCAGGATGTCCAGTATGTATTAGTGCAGAACATGACATCGTAAGTCTTATCGGAGCAGAGAATGTAGAAATCGTACATCTTGGAGACAATCCCGGCAGTATTGAAAAAGCCGAAAAATCAGGTGTGAAATCTGTACCGGCTTTGGTTACACCACAAGGGAATGTACTTCACATCAATTTTGGAGCTTCCATGGAAGATCTTAAATAATCTGAGTAGTTCGGGATTCGAGATACGAGTTTGAGAGTCGGAGAGTTTGAGGGTTTGAGAGTTTTGGAAAGTGATGAGTTATTTGAGGTGGATTTTTGAGTTGAAGGACTTTCACTCTTCACTTGCAAAGCAAAATTGACCTTTGACCTTTCTAAATATCAGCCTTAGCTTGGAGACCTGAGATCTTTCTATCCCGAACTCAGTTTAAATAGTAAAAACATACATTACTCAATCAAGATTATTTAACAGAATAAATATTGAAAAAGATGAAAAAAAAGTTCTTAACCCTTGTTGCCGTTATTTCTTTTATAGCAACCTATGCGTGTGACAAGTGCAAAAAATATGAAGAATCCAAGGATTTCAAAATAAAATCTGCACAGGTTACCCACAACAAAAAATACGGAACCCTAGAGTTTGAAATCACAGTTGAGGGTAAAGCCGGCCAAACCGTTCCTAAAGCCATAGGAAAGCTCGATATGGCTCCCGTTTTAGGATATGTTTTCCCGACAACACTTAAACCGGAAGATGTAGGCTTCAATCCTACTGAAGGCATTGTAGCACTGGCATTAACCTCACACCCTGATTTTGACGACAGCCCCCTGTGGGATGAAAATGCAGATGGAAAGTTTGATAATGACGGTATCGTATGGCACCCTCACTGGGTGGTACTGGTTGAAGATAAAAGAGTTAAAGGTGGTCTTTCGGTAAAAGAATACAAGAAAGCGGATAAGGTAACCAAACCAACTACGGCTCCGGATATGCCAATGTATATGGATTCTCCGGGATTCCCTGTAGTGACTCAGAACAACGCCATCCGTGTTTCTGTTCCGGCTTACCGTATGAACAACAAAGTACAGTTCAATTATGATGCTGTGGCTTGTTATCTTGAAGTATCAGCCCCTGTAGGCGGTATGTCTATGGATAAGCCGATGCTGGGAGTTTATAATGTGTACAGCGTACTTTCAAAGAACCTTTCACTCCCTTACAAGGTAAAATAATACCAATCATGCAGTCTCCGGGAATTCTTCTGGTGATTGTATGGATTGAGTTAATCAGTTTCTAAAAATGAGCAGGAATGGCTAATTCTTCAATACTTTCCAAAACACACGCCGTTCCTGCTTCATTATCAACAACAAAAAAATATAAAATGAAAATAGCAGTCTGGGACACTTATGTCACCAAAAAAGACGGAACATTAATGCATTTTGACATTCTGGTTCCTGATGATATGAACGATACAAAATTGATTTTTGAACACGGGCAGAACTATCTGGCTCAAAAAGGACAAAAGGGGCAGGCACTCACTTCAAAGGAATGCAGTTTATGCCATATTGAAGAGGCCACACCTGAGATTAAACAATCAATAGAAGCAAGAGGCTACTCCATTATTGAAATGGAAGGCTGTAACTAAGCTACCCTTTTATAGATACTAATTTTAAGAAAATTCTGTAAAATTTAAAGTATATTTAGCCGAAAACATTGATACATTTGGATTTCAATAGGTTCAGAGCTTTTAAAATTTGATCCTGATTTACAACCATGATACGAGAGAAGAAATGATTTCACCATTTAACTTACATCACCAGAACAATGAGATCGACAGTAAAATTGTTGTCGCTCTGGAACGTCTTTCTGAAGCTTTCCGGGTTTTGCTGTGGAATGAGAGTAAGCTCACTTCATTAAGTCCTATTCAGATCCAGATTTTGATTTTTCTGCTTTTCCAGCCCGTTGAAAAATGCAGGGTAAGTTATCTGGCCAAAGAATTCAATATGAGTAAGCCTACCATCAGCGACAGTGTGAAATCTCTTTTGGCTAAAGGTTTGATTCAAAGGAATGATGATGCTCTGGATTCCAGAAGTTTTACGGTAAGCTTAACGGAAACCGGGAAACTTACGGCTATACAATCTGCAGACTTCACCAGATCTATTGAAAATCCTGTGAGTCTTCTCGCTCCTCAACAAAAAGAAATAATGCTGGATGGGTTGCTGAAAATCATTCAGGAACTCAATAAAGCTGAAATTATCACCGTTCAAAGGATGTGCTTTACCTGCACCCATTACAGAGTTCATGACAGCGGACATTACTGTAAATTACTGCAAATGCAGCTGGCTTATAAAGAAATCAGAACAGACTGTCCCGAGCATGAGGCTATAAGTCTTTAATTGATCATGCATAAGATTTTCAAACCTTCCTCCTGATATCCTCTGATAATCAATGGTTTTCTAACAACTCTTAACAAACTTTATCTATGTTTTAATACTTTCCGGTATGGCTTAGGAATAATTATTGAACTTTTCAGGTAACACTAAAAAATAGAATATTATGAAAAAGTTTTTGTTAGGAGCCATAGGTTTAGGATTAGTAGTTGTGAGCTGTGGAACCAAAGAATCAACCATGTCGGCAAAGAGTTCAGATTCAGTAGCGGTGAGTAGCCAAAAGGCTGAGCCAGCAACCGCAGATACAGCCTCTGTAAAAAAAGTGAATACTGATACCATGAAGGTGAAAGTAGATTCAACGGCTACAAAAGCCTCGGCTAAATAGATAAAAACAGAAGTTCAATCTAAAAATGGAAAAACCGCAGATGAAAGCTCTGCGGTTTTTTAATATCCGGTTCTATAGGAACATATTGATACATTTTTTATCTAATTCTAATAATATTCGTACAAAAAACATTAATATTTCTCTATATTTGATTGTATTAAACATCAAAATTAATTACTATGAAAAAATTATGGATAGGCGCTGTACTTGGAATTCTGTTCCTGGGAAGCTGTGCTCAGAACAAAGAAAAAAGAGAAGAATTCAAAGAAGAGCATAATAAGGATTCATTGAGAAATAGAATGGGAGATTCGGCTGTAGCCAATTCCGAACCCGCTCCGGTTTCAGAAGACACTGCCAAAGTAAAAACAGATACTCTTAAAACCAAATAAAATAACAAATCCGCAGCTGCGCTGCGGATTTGCACTTAAAAAAACTTGACTGAAAAAAACCGGGCAATCAACCCCGATTGTATGGTAAAATCTCTTACCGGGATTATTCTCCCAGATAGATAAAAGTATTGACTACCAAATAGGCGGATCTGTTGTCCATAGGCGCTCCTATACCGCCTGTAGGAATAGTTGCAATCCCCGACAGTGAATGGATATGGGCCCCTGAAGCAGATGTACTGCTCATTAACCCGACTCCTCCCCATGAGGAAGACTCTCCATTCCCCTGATAATGACCTGAACCATTATTTCCAACATTTGTTCCTCCAAGAAGAAAACCTCCTTCATCTGAAGCGTGAGAATGAGCTCCCGCACTTTCTGCCGTTCCGCTTACCACTCCTACCAGATTAATATCCGGAAGATTTGAACGGGTAATTGTCATGTTATTATTTCCGCCCTGGGTTCCCAGAAGTTCGGCTCCATTTCGTGTTTTTAGAATCCTGTCTGTAGCATCCGGAAGACTTGTTGTAAAACCTAAACCCGTTGCCGAAGTCTTTGCCGTTGTTGGAAGTGAGGAAACTGATCTTCCGTTGAGCAGATACCATCCGTTATGGTCAGATGGCTGTACAGAGTTTTTAATATCTCCCGCGAACTGAGGATTCAGTTTTTTGGGATCTCCCTGCAGCATTCTCTGCCACATTTTGCCGTCATAATAATACAGTCCGGCACTGGTTATATTCACTGTTTTAGGGCTTGGAAGTCTTACTGCTGCCGAAGCATAAATAACAGTTCCTGCATGATTTTCCGTGTATTGGGGATCACCTGCCTTGATTTCATCCCCGGAAAGCCTGGGAGGCAGTACTCCCTCAGCCGTAGATCCGTCGTTTCTTTTTGCGACGATATCCAGGCTCGCGATTGGCACAGCTGTATTGATTCCTATCTGCGCATAAGCAGCATTAGACAATACAGATGCCAACACGACCGTTAAAGTTGTCTTCATCAGTTTAATTTACTAGTTTAATGTTTTCATGGTTTGTATAAAATAATTGGCAGTTATTTTATACCGTCTAGTAATTTTTAGTTTTAGTGTTTAGATTTTTTTGAACGCTGTTCTGCTGTACCGGAATTAAAAGATTAAAAAATGAGTGACAAACTGCAGTTGTACATTCCGGTAAAGCTGGCGCAAAGATATAGATGTGAAGGTCTTACGTAAAACAATAGGTTGTCTGTTTTCAGGAAAATGAAAAGACAGAATCTTTGAAAACCAGTTGTTTTTAATTATTTTCAGGAAAATGGACATTTTTATCTGACTGATTCTCAGCATCCAGATACTTAATGTAGGCAGAAGGAGAGAAATCTGTCACGGCTTTAAAGACAGAAGCAAATTTACTGTGAGAAGAAAACCCGCATTCATCAGCAAGAATACTGATTTTATACTGTCTGTATTTTTCGTCATTGATGAGTTTATCTACAATATAATTAATTCTAAGACGGTTAATATAAGTTTTCACATCCGCACTTTTATGCTGATTGATTACATAGGAAAGATATTTGGTATTGGTATTAAGTTCTGCTGCCAGAAATGATAACGACATGTTTTTGTTGTTAAAAAGATCACCTTTTTCAAATTCTTCAAGGAGTTCCAGTAGTTTTGTTTCAGTTTCCGAGGTCATCAGAGAGTCGTTTCTTCTTTTATCAGCACCTACTACCCTGTCATCTACTTCTTCCACAGAAATATTGGAGAAGTCAGAATGTTCGGTTCTTAACGGCAAAGGCTCGCTGCGGGAACTGATCATTTTAAGCTGAGTTCTTATAATATTCCTGAATTTTGAGCGCTGTTTTTTCTGTTTTACTTTAAAGAAAACCACAATTCCGATCATAGATATCAGAAGTACAACAATAGCCGTATTTTTGATGATACTGATGGGCGTATTCTTTTTATTTGCTTTTGCGGAAGCTTCCGTATTTTTGAATGAAACCTCATGGCTCCGGGCAGAAAGGCTGTCGTATGCTCTTACATACTTTACGGCATACAGAGAGGCTTTAAACCCGTCTCCTGTTCCTTCATAATAATCGTTGATATTGGAGTATACCGCCTTTTTCAGTTTAAGACTTTTAGAACTGTCCGCTATATTTTCTGCTTTTTTCAGATAAATTTCAGCTTCCTTCCAGTTTTTTTGTTTCAGCCGGATACCCCCAATTCCATTATATACCAGCCCCAGAATACAACATTTTTCTTTAAGAAGCGATTCTGCTTTCCGGTAGTTGGTTTCAGAAGCCGCAAAATCTTTAAGTTTAAAATAAACATCACCCAGGATCTGGTAAGAGGCAGCTACAGCCCGGTCATCATTCTTAATATTATTTTCTCCGAAGAATTTTAATGAAAGTTCAATATACCTCACAGCATCCGGATAACTGCCCTGCTCCATTTCATAGTACGCCATTTCCTGATTCAGGAGCCCAAGTACTTCGCCTCTTTTTTGAGAATCGGAAATATTTTTTGCAGTTTCCATACCGTTCAGGGTATATTTTCTAGATCTCTCGTAGAGTCCTACCAACCGGTATTCTTTAGCGAGAAATTCGTTGACTCTGGAAAACCATTCGGCATCATCAATCTGGCTTAACAGAGAATGTGCGTTTTCTCCGTAACAGATGGATTTTTTGAATTCCCCCGCAGAATGATAGAGTTCAGCAGAAAGCAAGAGACTTTTTACTTTATCCAATGGTTTTTGAGCAGACATGTAAAGGGAATCTGCCGTTTTCAGAGCTTTGGAAATATTTGGGGGAGACGTTTGAAAAGATGTTCTTTCGCAGACCTGATCAAAGCCATATTTTTTCTGAGCCAGTAAAGGGACAGCAGTGATGAACAAAAACAAAAGTTTTAGCAGACTTTTAGACATAAAAAAACAAATTATTATTTTGATTTTATAATAATTCATCATTTTCATGGGTGTCTTTTTGTTTTTTACAAAGCTACTAATATTTTATTTTTTATTAAAACATTCTTGTATTATTTAATTTTTTTAACTAAAAAACAGATTATTATTTATTTTAATAACATTTTTTCAACAATCCTCACTTTAAATAGAATTATTATATATAAAAATCAGGTTTATCTATTTTTTTTAATGGGCATCTCACTAATGTATTAACATAATTATTACATTTGTAACCATAAAAAATATTATGAAAAAATTAATCATACTTTCTTCCTTATTTGTAGGAGCTCTGGCATTCGCGCAGGGTATAAAGTTTGAAGAAGGCAACTTTAGTGCTGTTCTTGCGAAAGCAAAAAAAGAAAAAAAGCTTGTATTTATTGATGCCTATGCTTCCTGGTGCGGACCGTGCAAACTGATGGTGAAAAATATTTTTCCCCTTCAGAGTGTAGGAGACATGTATAACTCTCACTTTGTGAATGCCAAGATAGATATGGAAAAAGGGGAAGGAATAGGTCTTGCCAAAAAATACAATGTAAAAGTGTTTCCTACTTATCTTTTCATCAATGGAGATGGTGAAGAAGTACACAGAACAATAGGCTATGTGGAAGAAAAAGATTTTCTTCAGTTTGCCAAAGATGCTGAAGATCCCAATAAAAGACTTGCTTCATTAAAACAAAAATTCGAAAAAGGAGAAAAAGATCCTGAATTTCTGAAAAACCTTGCCGGACTTGTTCTTTATAATGATTCTGAGCTGGCCGGAAGAGTACTGGATCGTTATTTCCAGCAGAAAACCACTATTGATCAGGAAGATCTACAAATACTTCTTGCAGGAACGCAAAGTACAGAAAGTCCTTTGTATAAAATTTTCATATCGAAAAAAGCAGATATCATTAAACTGCTTCCGGAAGAAAAATACGCCAAAATAGACAAAAGCATAAAGCTGAATACCATTCTAAAAAAATCTTATAATGCCGATACAAAATCATGGAATGACAGTTATTTTATGACAGAAAGTCAAAAATTCCTGACCAAAGAGGAAGCTGAAAAAAGTCTGAAAAAAGCAAAAGCCAGCAGGGCTCTGAAAGACAAAGACATCCCTACTTACGAAAAACTTGTTCTGGAACTCTATAAAGATTATTCCGCAACAGGATCTGATGAACTTAACTCTATCGCATGGAATTTCTTTGAAAATGTAAACGATAAATCTTCTCTTGAAAAAGCATTAGCCTGGGCTCAGGAGTCTGTGAAGAAAAATGAAAACTATGGCAACACAGATACTCTGGCCAATCTTTACAACAAAATAGGAGATAAAAAGAATGCCAAGATTTGGGCTGAAAAATCTATTGAACTGGCCAAAAGCACAGGACAGGATTCTACGGATACCGAAAAATTACTGAAAAGTCTTTAAACTGTCTGTTACAGATATAATAAACCCGCCGGGCTTTGCCCGGCGGTTTTATATTTTATATCATATCATCTAATTATTATACACTAAAACCTGCATTTTGGTAAGCATGGCTTCGGTATCTCCATTATACCCTGCATAAGTTGAAGGAACATAATTTAGAGTCTGATTGCCAGACCATGCAGAATATTGGACCTTAAAAGTATATGATCCCGCTGTCAAACTAACTGCTTTCAGAAAAGTTACCGGAATAGGAAGTCTCACCAGTGCTGTACCACTTACCATTGATGTATACGCAGAAGATATTTTAACTCCATCCTGCAATAGATAAAATGCTCCTTGTGAGTCTGTACTGGCTAAACTGGGTGCATATCCTAAAATTGTGAAAAGAAATGTCTGTGTCATTCCTGCGGGTACTGTTAGTGTTATTGTAACCCCCGGAACATCAGCAACGGTACCTTGGTTAACAGTCAGTGCAGTGGTCCCTTGTACATAATTGGCAGAAGCAATGGTTCCGCTTACTGTATTCAACGCTTTCCAACCGGGGGCAGTTCCCGCTCCATTGGAGGTAAGAACCTGTCCAGAAGTTCCTGCTGATCCTGCTGTAGTAGCATTTCCCCCAACATTTAATTCATTGACTACCTGAAGCGCGCCGTTGACGTGAAGCAATTTTTGAGGCGTTGAAGTCGCAACTCCTATATTTCCGGAAGAGGTAACTCTCAAACGTTCCAGGTAACCTCCACCTAATGAATTCCCAAGCATAAACTCTTCTTCAGCAGGCACTCCGGTACTTCCGGTACGTATACTACCCATTCCCCATGCTGCTCCACCTCCTGCAGGTCCGGAATTGGTAAATCCCAAAAGAGCGTAATTTCCTGTAGCCAGCGGAGAAGTGTTTCTCAATGTAGTAATCACAAACTGATTGGTACCTGCAGGGCCGTCAAACATCGTAAACCTGTTGGAAATAGCAGCTGTACTTACCACATGAAACCTGTTCGTAGGTGTTGAAGTCCCTATTCCTATCCTGTCATTGGCTGCGTCTACAGAAAATGTTGTTCCATCTACAGAAAATGCATTAGTGGACGTTCCCGTAAATGCAAGAGTGCTGGCTCCTTGCGTTACCGTTCTGTTTCCCGTCAGACTACCATCTGAATTGTATATATTAATATTGGGGTTTAACTTTATCCATACCGTACCATTGTTGTAATAATATCCGGCTGCATCTATATTAACGGCAGATCCGGTTTGTGTTCCGGTAGCTATACTGTTAACGTAGACCATCGTGGATAAAGGAACCGCAGTCATACTCTGGGCCCTTTCCCTATCGACTCGCGGAATTAATAGACCGTCTACATTAGTGGTAGTTCCGGTACTGTTTTTGGCAACTAAATCAAGGGTTGCAGTGGGATCTGGAGTGTTAATACCTACCTGAGCAAATATTTTAATCATTACATTAAATAAAGTAATGATAGTTAATAAAATCGTTTTTTTCATGATAATTTTTTTGTGTAAAGTAAAATTAATAAAAAACAATAAATTAACTAATAAATATTTATTAATTAACAAAATATAATATTACACCAAAAACAATAAACATTCTAAATAAAATAACCATAAAAATTAAATATTACGCACAGTAAATTTAGAAATAATCTGCAAAAAACACACCTAATAACCTACTAAAAGGACAATAGCGTTCCAACAGAAAACAAAGAATTATTAGATTAATGATCTACATAATATCAAAAAAAACTGCAGACTTTATAGGGTCTGCAGTTTTCTATTGTTTATTGTGAATCGCTTGGTAATATCTTCAATTAATCACTATTCATAAATGATAAATGATGAATGATGAATGAATAATGATAATCATTATTGGCTGGCAGTTTTGCCTTTACAGCTATTTTAAACTTCCTTTGGATTAATATTCAAACAGAACACTTCCCCAGGTAAATCCACTTCCGAAAGCCGAAAGCAGTACCAGATCTCCTCTTTTGATTTTTCCTTCTTCAATCGCTTCACTTAAAGCAATAGGAATAGATGCTGCCGTAGTATTTCCGTATTTCTGAATATTGTTGTGAATCTTCTCATCCGGAAGTCCGAATTTCTGCTGAACAAACTGGGCAATTCTAAGATTCGCCTGGTGAGGAATAAACATATCCAGATCTTCAATGGTTTTTCCTGCTTTGTCAAGAGCTTCCTGCATGGTTTCCGGGAATCTTGTTACCGCGTGCTTGAATACAAAGTTTCCATTCATAATCGGGTAAACCTCTTTATTGGTAACATTTTCAGGTTCTTTTCTCATTCTGTCGCTCCATCCGTATTTAGAACCCGGAAACTGCGTGCACAGTTCGTCTGCATATTTTCCTTCAGAATGCATATTCACTGCCAGAATATCTCCCGCATTTTCATCTTCCGTTGCAGAAAGAACAATAGCTCCTGCCCCGTCTCCGAAAATAACGGAAACACCTCTTCCTTCATCAGAAAAATCAAGTCCGAAAGAATGGATTTCTGCGCCTACCACCAAAATATTTTTATAAGTTCCGGATTTGATAAAAGCATTAGCCACACTCACCGCATACACAAAACCTGAACATTGATTTCTTACATCCAGAGCCCCGATGGTATCGCAGCCCAACATATCCTGAAGCAAAACACCACAACCCGGGAAATAGTAATCCGGAGAAAGTGTCGCAAAAATAATATAATCGATGTCCTGAGCGGTCAGTCCCGCTTTTTCAAGAGCTTTTTCAGAAGCTTTAAAACCTAAATATGCAGTAGTTTCCTGGGAATCGTTTCTGTTTTGTCTGTGCCTTCTTTCTTTAATGCCCGTTCTCTCCGTAATCCATTCGTCATTGGTAGTCATCAGCTGGGCTAAATCATCATTCGTAACAACATGATCCGGAACATGAAATCCTATTCCCTTTATTGTACTTTTAATCATATAGTTTTTTTAATTTTGGCAAAGATAAAATTATTTAACACATAGTTTTTCAAAATATTAGTATTTTTATAATATGCCAATCGATACGATATACAGAGATTCCCAGTGTGAATGGATAGATGTAGAGGCTCCTACAGCGGAGGATCTAAAATTTCTTCACGAAAGATATGAAATCAACAATCTCCTTCTGGAGGATACCATGGATCCGAACCACCTTCCGAAATATGAAGAAGATGGTAATGTGAAGTTTTTCCTGCTCCGGGAAAGTACAGAGCTGGAAAGAAAAAACCTTAATACAATAAGCGATATCAGTACGAAAATCGGGATTTTTCTGCTGGATAAAACCATCATCACGATTCACAGGATGAAAACCAAAAGCATTCTGGAGACCAAGAAGCAGGTATCTGCCATTCAAACGGAAGTTTCGTCTTCGAAAATTGCTTTAATGATTGCACTTCTGGTGATGAAAAGTTTTGATGATGAATCTATAAGTCTTCTGGAGACTATGGATAATATTGAAAATGAAATCTTCCTTAAAAATACGAATCACACCAACCAGATCCGTAGGCTGTATAAACTGAAGAGAAAATCAGGACTCAACTCAAGAGTACTGACTATTTCTACAGATGCAGTAGATAAATTTAAATTACTCGATCTTCAGGATTCTGAAATTGTCGATTTAAAGGATAAACATAAGGATGTGGTTGCCGATTTCGACCATCTGAATATCCAGATCACCAACCTTATTTCGATGTTCCTTGCTCTTTCTGATCAAAAGGCCAACCAGGTGATGAAAGTTCTGGCGATCTACTCCGTATATTTTTTACCAATTACTTTTATTGCAGGACTTTACGGAATGAATTTCGAAAATATGCCTGAACTGCATCATAAATACGGATATTTCATTACCGTTGGCGTGATGGCTTTGGTGGTGATCTGCACCTTTATTTATGCAAGGCGCAAACAGTGGTAATCTGCTATAAAAAAAGGGAAAAACACGTGAATTATAATGTGGATTTAGTGCTAACTTTATCCTGTATTTAAGAGAGCTTTACATATTACTATCAGTATGCAATGACATAAAAATGATGCCTTTGAGATAACCCACAAACCCCAAACTACCCATGAAAACCGAGATTCTAAAAACAATTCTTGAGGATGATGTACTTTCCATAGAATCCAAAGATAAACTCTCTGCGCTGCATGAAAATATCTCTTCCAAAGAATTTTCTGATCTGCTGGACGCACAGGGAAACCAGTATGTAGAGTTTGTACAGGAAGGCGGTGGCGTATGGGGAAGTGCATTGGTAGGTTATCTTTACGGTCTCGAAATTTTCGGAGTACGCTTTCTGAAAATAGCGGGAACAAGTGCAGGAGCCATCAATACCATGCTTATTGCTGCCTGTAAAACAAAAGAAGAAGCGAAAAGCGAAATCATTAAAGACATTCTCTTCAGCTGGAATTTCGCCGATTTTATGGATGGGAAAACCTATGTAAAAACGACTATCCATGCGATTCTGAATAATAAAGATTTTTTTAAGATCAATGCTATTATTCTGGCCGTCATTATGATTATTCTGGTGATTATTCCTTTTGCGTCCCAACCGCAGACCACACTCAATGCCAAGCTTCTTTTTCTTATTCCGTTGATTCCGGTTATCATTGCCTTCTTCTGTCTTAAAAAATTCTACAGTGACTTCCGGAAGCAGAACAGCGGGTTCAATCCCGGGAATACTTTTTTAAGCACCATGCAAAGTGTTCTCGATGGCTTCGGAGTTCAAACGGTAGCACAGCTTAATGAAAAATTTATTCAGAAAGAGCAGGCACTCCGTCTTAATTACCGTTATGGAAATGATCAGGAGTACTACACCATCGCTCTGAAAAGTATTGAAGCTATTAAAGCCAAAAACCAGGAGCATATAGACCAGACCCGCTACAGGATATTTTATGAAAGCGCTGTGAATAATGATTACTATAAAAACAATCCGTTCTATCAGCTGCGCTCGGAATATATCGTTATCACCACCGATATTAATGCTAAAATAAAGGTAGAACTTCCTACTATGGCCAATTTATACTGGTCTGAGGAAGAGCTGAAACACATCAGCCCGGCAGAATTTGTGCGCGCATCTATGTCTGTTCCTTTCTTTTTTGAACCTTTTCAGAAAAGAATCAATAAGGAGGATGACTCCGTGAAATATGCCTGGAAATTCTGGATGAGCACTCCACCCGAGGACATCTACCCTGCCGGAATTTTTATTGACGGCGGAAGTATTTCCAACTTTCCGATTGACATTTTTCATGCAAGTGATGTATTTTACCCGAGAATGCCTCTTTTCGGAGTACAGCTCACCAGCGATTCCGATCTTCTTTCCGAAAAAGGAAAAACGAGTGAAGAAATTCTTAAAACTCCATTTTCTTATGCCGGAAATATCATCAGTACTTTAAAGGGTTTTAATGACAAATCATTTTTAACCAAACACAGTTTTTACCGCATGTACAGCATTCAGTCCGTTAATTGCGGAACGAGCAGCTGGTTGAATTTTTTCATGAAAAGAGAAGAAAAAGAGGATCTTTTCAACAGAGGTTTTCAGGCAGCCCTTGACTTTCTGAATCAGTTCGACTGGGAAAAATACAAGTATGAAAGAATGATGCTTTCGATGAAGGAGAAAAAGATCCTGAAGGAGGAGGATACACCAACGGTGGGATAAGGGATTTTTAGTAATTTAGACCTTTATTATTTTCAATGAAGAAAAAACATTTTTTTGCTCTCGGAATTATTGCTGTTCTTCTATTTATTTCTATTCCTGTTTTTCATGTCTTTAAAACAAAATGGAATGAATCTGACCTTAAAACAGAAATTCCCAAAGGCTATACGAATGATGCCAGCCAACTGAATTTAACCAAAATAGATACTTTAATCAAAGTTCCTTCCTCAAAACAGGAAATCGAAAGCCAGCTGCGCCAAATCCTTCATTATGCAAAAGAAAAGAATCTAAAAGTTTCAATTGCCGGTGCACAGCACAGTATGGGGGGCCACACGATTTATCCAAACGGGATTTTGCTCAATATGCTTCCTTACAAACACATGGATCTGGATGCTGAAAATAATATTCTTACAATTGGATCGGGGGCTCTCTGGCAGGATGCCATAGAATACCTTGACAAAAAGGGAAAATCAATTGCTGTGATGCAGGCTTTCAGTTCGTTTTCCATTGGCGGATCTATAAGCGTGAACGGGCATGGATGGCAGAAAAATCTTCCTCCGGTGGCTTCAAGCGTGGTTTCATTTACTTTAATGAATCGTAACGGTGAGATCATCAACTGCAGCAGAGAAGAAAATCCTGAACTGTTTAGATTGGTAATCGGAGGATATGGATTATTCGGAATTATTTTGGATGTCAAATTAAAAGTAGTTGATAATCTTGCTTTACAATATAAGTACGTCCGCTTAAATACGGAAGATTATACAAGCTCCTATAAAAAATTGATCTCGGACAATCCTGAAGTGAACCTGGTTTTCGGAAGATTAAGAATCTCGGACAAACATTTCCTGGAAGAAGCCACCATTAATTATTTTACAAAAGTGGATGAAAAACCACTCCCACTGCCTATCCAAAGTAAAAAAAACGAAGAAACAAAACGCCTCGTTTTCCGAAGTACTGTGAACAGTGAGTATGGAAAGAGGCTTCGTTGGGATCTGGAAACTCATATGAGCAAAGTGGGACAGAATATCGTTTTTTCAAGAAATGAAATTCTCAATACCCATGTTTCCGTCATAGAAAATAAAGATCCTCATTCTACGGATCTGCTGCATGAGTATTTTATCCCTGAAAGAAATTTTAATCAGTTTATCAAAGACATTAAACCGATCCTGAAAAATTCAGAATTGGATCTTCTTAATATAACCCTCCGTGCGGTAGATAAAGATGAAGACAGCTATATGAATTATGCCAGAGAACACGTTTTCGGATTTGTCTTTTTATTTAACCAGAAGAAAACGACAAAACAGGAAGAAGCGATGAAACTATTGACCAATAAACTGGTTGATGCTACCATTAACAACGAGGGAACATTCTATCTGCCTTACCGTCTGCATATTGACAGGGTAAAGATGAGAAAAGTATATCCTCAGGCGGATTCTTTCTTTGCTATGAAAAGGAAATATGATCCTCAGGAAATTTTTGATAATACGTTTTATCAGCATTATAAATAAAAATACAAACTATCATGAAATACATCTGTGAATGCTGTGGCGAAGAAAAAGAGGACTGGCCTGCCATCGCCTACAATGCGCCTTTATTTTACCACCAATTATCTGAAGAGGAACTGAAAAATGCAGAACTTACTTCAGATCTTTGTACTGTTCAGTATTCTGAACATATACACTATTTCATTCGTGCCGTTATGGTTCAGGAAGTAGCAGAAAGCTGCCAGGATCTGGAATATGGAATCTGGGTTTCATTAAGTGAGAAAAGCTTTAATGAATACGTCGAAAATTATGACAATGAAGAATTTGAGACCGGATATTTCGGATGGCTTTCGAATTTTTTACCTGACTATATTGAAGAACATATTCCAATGAATGTGATTGTCAATAATAAAGTAGGAAGACCTTTTATTTATCCTCATCAGGATTTTGATCATCCCTTCGTTCATGATTTTTATAACGGAATTACACTGGGCGAAGCTGAAAAAAGAATTAACCGAATTTTAAAACCTGAGTAATGGCCAGCTGTTTTATTATCTTTAAAGACGGTAGATGCTTTTCCAGAAGATGGACAGGCTACGATTGTATCATCCGGATCGCCATCCACGAATTAGCTTTCATTGAAAACGGAAAACCACTGGCCGAATGGCTCGAACTTCAAATCCCTCCTGAAGATGAAAGCGAAGATGAGAGAGCAGAATCCGGCTACGGTTTTTACAATGCACGTACTGAAGAATGGATCAACAGGCATCTGGATACACGAAGCCTGACGGAAGAAAATCAAAAGCTATTCTGGAAAGCCATTGAAAACGGAAGAAGTAAGGTACACGACCCGGAATTGCAGGATTACACCGATTTAAACCCGGAATATTTCGAAATGTTCTTTGAAATGTACAGACTTTCTGAAGATGGAGCTCCACCATTGGAACATTCGCACTGGGGCAGTGTATCGGAATGTAATTCTAAGAACGGTCCGGGATGGGAAGAAGAAATAATTGAATAAATTAATCATCAATGTAAAACTTGTTTAAACTTTTTTACAAGATATTAAAAGTTTAAAATAAGTGTGCTTAAACTCATATTAAAACTTAACTACAGATTCCACAGATATTCACAGATGCCTGCGGATATTTTTCTCGCTGATTTTACAGATAAGGCTGATTTTATGAAGAGGCTAAACCTTATAGGTTTTAAAACTTTTACATATTAAAAACCTATAAGGTTTGATCCGATAATTTCCAAAAGATCTCAGAATTCTTATTTGATAGAAATTTGCTCAATCCGCGCTATTTGCGAGAATAAAAGAAATCAAAGATTTTTTTAAAAACTTATGTACTCTTCTCAACATTTAGCTTGTTACTAAAATAAACTAAAGTGTCTAAAAACTTTTGTGACTTTTGTGGTTAAATAAAAAAGTTTAAACAGATTTGTAATTTATCAAACTCAAATCATCCAGGGAATTATTTCTATTTAAAGTCCATCCAAATATTCCAGATACATCGGCACGCTCCTTTCAATCCACTCATCTGGAGGATCGTTTTCTATTCCGTAATAAACAAAAGGTTCTTTGTAATCCGCTTTGATGTAGTCAAAAGTCAGTTCATAAGGACGGAAAAACTCGTTCATGGTATATTTATATTTTCCTGCAACGCTGTACCCTTCTTCATCAATTCCGGCTGAAACCGCCAGCGACATTTTCTTTCCTCCCAGCCTGTAGCCGCTTTTACTTCCATAAGCCCAACCATACAGCAAAACCTCATCAAACCATTTTTTTAAAAGCGGCGGACTGCTGAACCAGTAAAATGGAAACTGGAAAATAATTTTATCATAAGATTCCATCAGCTCCTGCTCTCTTGCCACATCAATTTTTTCGTCCGGATATACTTCATATAAGGAATGTACTGTATATTTTTCCGGATACTTCTTCAATTCGTCCATCCATCTTTTATTGATTACTGATTTTTCAATATCGGGATGAATGACTATAATGAGTGTTTTCATATTTCTGATTTAAATTTCTTCAGCAAAAATAATATACGTAACTTACATTTTCAATAGTAGTATCCAATTGTATGGTACTATAAAAAATGTAAGTAATGACTAAAATAAAGGAAACCTCCACCAATTTTGCCAATAAAAAAGCCCTGTCAGACGAATGCCCGGAAATCTATGCTTCCAATACCATCGGCGGGCAATGGGCCCTTGCCATCTGTTGCTACCTCATCAACGGAAAGCTAAGATTCGGTGAACTCAGAAAAAAACTGAACAATATCACAGAACGCATGCTTACCCTGCAACTCCGCAGACTGGAAGAAGACCGCATAATTACCAGAACAGTATATGCCGAAGTTCCACCCCGCGTGGAATATGAACTCACTGAAATCGGTTATAAATTAAAACCTATTATTCTGGAATTCGAGAAATGGGGTAAGGAACATAAGGAAATTATGCGGGATAAGAACCCTGTTTCTGAACCGAAAAAAGTCTAAAAATTGGGTATAATGGGGCCTTTTGAAATCTCCCCATCACAATCATTAGCTTAACCGGTAATTCCCTTCCTCCTGAGGGGTGTCAAAAATTCTGCGAATTTTTGACGGGGTGGCCAGCAACATCTATTCAGATTTCGGCTAAAGCCAATTGATTTTATTATTTATATTGAACGGACTAAAGTCCGTTTCTATTGATAAACAAACATCTTATAAATGACTACACTAGATTCTTTGAAAAAAATTTTATCTGCTTATGCGTCGGCAAATAACCCCGGTGCCAATTATTTTTATGAGTTTGATATCGTACCATTTAATCATTCAATAAATGCCCCGGATTTCATGAGAGCTCACTTTGCCTTAAAAGATAACAAAGAACTCTCTTTACAATCCATAACAGAATTTCAGCTAAGACAAATAATATCCAAATGGTTTTTTGAGCGCGAAAGGTCTAAGAATATCAATCTGGACCCTTCAGAAAATCAGGAAAAGGTAGAAAGCTTTTGCCGTTCTTTACAGACATTCACAAAAGAAAAAGGGATTTTCCATTTTCAAAATGTTAACAACGGAGATTATGAGTATCAGCTGGGTATAGATTATGATTATTTATACATCGAAGGTGAAGAAAAGAATTTTCTTATTTATTTTAGTGCGCAAGGCTGATAATATGTAAATTTGATCGATCACAAAAACTAAAAACCATCCTATGAAAAACCTCATTTTTTCCCTCAATTTATCCCTCTTCCTATTTTTCGGAATCCAGGCAAATGCACAAAAAATTTCTGACGGCCAGACCGTAGACGTCAATGGGATGAGTGTCACTTTTACCATTTTAAACAAAGAAAGCGTAGAAGCAGGCGGAAAGCAGTATGACCGCTACAAAGTTTCTGCCTCTGTAAAAAATAACTCTGACAAGGCTTACAACATCAGACTGTCTTCTTTCCCTCAGATTGTGAGCAATACCGGACTTGTAGAACTGGACTGTATCAATGCTACGGGTGCAAAGCTTACTTCTAAAAAAATTCAGCTGAAAATGAAAGCCCAAATGATCAATGTCACCTACTCTGCCTATGACAAATCCGGTAAATTCACGACAAGTACCATTCCTGTAACCGGAAGCTATTATTTTGATCCGGGAGATACCATCAGCGACAATGCTATTTTTATTGTTCCGCAGGGTGAAAAACCGGATGTTTCGGTAAGGAATTTGAGGTGATGTGATGATGTGTCGATTCGTAAATGTGACGATGTGGTGATGAACTAATGTAACAATGTATCAATGTACCAGTTTACCAATGGATTTAAAAGAAGGAAATACTGAACACTTTCAAACTCTCATCATATTCACTCAAACACACAAACACACAAACCCTCAGACACTAAAACCCTAAAACTCTCAAACATTTAGTCCTCAATCTATTCCATCCAAAGAGGCTTCTGCTTAAGGACATGCTTATAAACAGGGCAGGTTTCCGCGTGGGCTCCTTTCAGATATCCTGTGCTCATTAAAAACTCATTCACAATTTCGCCGCCCGTGAATTTAAATGTTTTTTTAAACAGCTTCATCCATTCCTGAAGGGTTTTAGGATGATGATGTTCCAGCCATTTTTCAAACGAACCAAATTCTTTCTGCAATTCTATAATCGTTTTTGCATTCTCAATAGCTGCATTTATTTTCAGGCGGTTTCTGATGATTCCGGGATCATTCATCAGTCTTTCACGGTCCTCTTCGGAATAAGCCGCAATGGTAGCAATATCAAAATTGTGATAAGCCTTCCTGAAACTTTCTTCTTTTTTTAAAACCGTCTCCCAACTCAGTCCCGCCTGATTGATTTCAAGAATCAGCCTGCCGAACAGCTCATTGTCATCATGAATCGGATATCCATAATAATTGTCGTGGTAGTTTTTATGCAGTTCTTTTCTGCTTTCAGGCTGCATTCCGTTTATAGCTAAACAATAACTCATTAAAATAATTTTTCTTTTTGGTTAAAAATTGGTCTGAAGCTTCTTTAATATCAATTCCTGTTCTATCTGCCAATACAATCATCCACCGGATATTTTCGCCTAATTTCTGAATACTTCAGTCCGTAAAGATAAGCCAGTCTGTTGACAACTATTTGTCAGCAGCATTTTAATTTTACTATTTTTGAACCGGAAATTTACAGAAACATCTACAATTAAAAAATCCAAATCATCTTATGAAAATTCTGCTGTCTTTTCTTTTCGCTATAACCTTTGTGTTCACCCATGCTCAGAATATGTATTCAAAAGCTTACGGCAGTCCGAAGAATCCTCCCATTATTTTCATTCACGGAGGTCCAAGCGGAAATGCCACTTTGTTTGAAGGAGCTACAGCCCAAAAGCTGGCAGATAAAGGATTCTATGTTATTGTATACGACAGACGAGGAGAAGGCAGATCCAAAGATGAAAATGCTTCCATGACATTTAAAGAAAGCTTTGAAGACCTCAACAGTATTTATAATACGTATGGCATCAAAAAGGCAAATATTCTTGCGCACAGCTTCGGAGGAATTATCGGAACCCTGTTCACCGGACAATTTCCGGATAAAGTAAGTTCACTGACGCTTGCGGGAGCTTTATTTTCCCAGCAGGAAACCTATGATCACATTTTAAAACAGGCTAAAGAAAAGTTTAAAAATGATCCTTCTAAGCTTAAAGAAATTGCGGAAATAGAAAATTTAAGTAAAAACTCGGCTGCCTACCGAAAAAGATGCTATGAAATGGCAAGTCAAATGAATTTCTTTACAATGCCCTCCCCGACTTCTGAAAGCCAGAAATTAAGAAAAGAATATGAATCCGGAGCATTTTACGCTGTCAATTTCAGGAATCAGGAATCTCCAATAAAATTCTATCAAAATGAAACCCAAAATAACCTTGATAATACGGCAGTTTTGAAAAAAATAAGGAAGAATGGAATTCCAATTTTTGCAGTTTATGGGAAAGAAGACGGCATATTTTCTGAAAAACAGCTCAACGATATGAAAAATTTAGTGGGTAAGAATCATTTTAAAATCATCGACAACTGTTCTCACTATCTGTTTGTTGATCAGCAGGATGAGTTTTTAAAATTTGTAAAGCTCATGGTTAAATAAGCTACTTCATTCATCATCTCATTGCAGGCGGCCCAATTATATCGGTAAAATATAAAGATCCTTACATGATTTGTAGCGGAAATCCGTAGTTTTGTGAAAATGGAGAATCTAAGAATACATATAAGAACCTATAAAGCTTTCGTAATGATGCTTATAGTAGTATTCTCTCTTTCTCCGTGTTCCCTGAAAAGAGACCTTCTCGGCATCTTTGATATTCAGCACATCAGTTCTTTAAATAAAATAAGAGCAACTTCTAATTCTACTTTTAGCTGTGACAGCTCTGTTGAAGTTTCATCTAAAAGAATAGCAGCTTCAAAGGCAGATTTCAGATCGAAAGAAATTTTTCCTTTTACTCAAAATACGGTTTTCAATTTTTCTGAGAATACCGCTTTTCAAAACAATTATTCCGGCATCACTACCGGAAACAGTCCACCGAAATATATCTTATTTAAAAGATTGAAATTACATGTGGTTTAGGTTTTTACCTCCATCCATTTACTGTAAAACTATCTTTTAATCAATATTATTTCCATGAAACACATTTCAGACAGCCGGGTTTACGACCTGGCCGGACTTTATACATTATCTCTCCGTCTTGTTATAGGATGGACCTATTTTTCCGCTTTCTGGCGCAGACTTGTGCTCGAAAACAAATTAAATCCCGATGAAAACGGATATATCGGAGAAAAATTCAATCATTTTCTGCCGAATGCCTTAGGAATAAAACCGGTTATAGAATATCTGGTAACCCATCCTGACGCGTTACAAACCTCTATGATGGCTTTTACACTTGTAGAAGCGGTTGTAGGGTTATTTATTATTTTAGGATTATTTACAAGGCTTATGAGTATCGGGGTTTTCAGTCTAGCGTTGGGAATTCTTCTCGGTTCCGGCTGGATAGGCACTACATGTCTTGATGAATGGCAGATTGGTGTACTGGGAATTGCCGGAGGATTTGTTTTGTTCCTTACCGGAAGCGGTCCTTTTTCTATGGATCATTATTTCATCAGCAGTCATAAGAAATTTACCCATAAGAAGTGGTTTCTGTGGCTGGGTTCAGGCATACTTCCTCTATCTAAGCCGAAAACTATTGTACTCGCTGGTTCTCTTTTTATTTTCGGTCTGACTCTTTATACCAATCAATATTTTCACGGCGGTGTCTGGGGAACTCTTCATAACAAATCTATAAAACCGAAGGTGGAAATTTCCAATGTTTCATTGAGTCCATCACAGATTACGTTTGAAGTCTACAGAACTCAGGGTGTAGATGTCTACGGCTCTTTCCTGATCGGTATCCATCTTCTGGATAAAAACGGGAAGCTTTTAAAAGCATTGGATCATCAGGATCTTTCAAAGTTTCCTAAAGAGAATATTAAAAATCATTATGTGGCTAAAATAAAACCGGGAAAACACAGTCTGATTATTCCGCTGGGTTCAAAGGCAGATCTTAGCTTAAATCTCCACGATCTGTTAAAAGACGAAATTCATACAATCAAACTGATTGATATCAGCGGTATTGAATGGACTGCTGGAGTCAGATAAATGTTTCAGCTGGTTCCTCATGATATTACTACATGCTGAATTATTTTAAACATTGTCACACAGAGCGGAATCGAAGCATCTTTCAATACAAACATTTCACAAAAAAACCTCCGGAAATTCCGGAGGTTTTATATTGACTTCGACTTAGTGCATAGCTTCACTTAAATCTAATTTTTCTTTACTTTTCCTTTCTTTAATGAAAAGGATAAACGGAATACATACCAGGAATATGACTCCCAGATAAAGGAAAACATCCATATAAGAAAGTACAGTGGCCTGTTTCGTGACGGATAAATCCAGCATTTTATAAGCGGCATTCATCGAGGCATCAGGAGTCATCCCTTTAGCAACAAAACTTGCTTTCAATGCGCTTAAACGCTGCTGTACTTCGAAACTGTTTTCATCGAGGTGAGAAATCAGATTAAGCCTGTACTTCTGACCTGCATTGGCAATAAATGTGGTAATGGCCGCAATCCCGAAAGATCCTCCCAGCTGCCTCATCATTCCTGTAAATGCTGCTCCCTGACCAATTTCCTGGCCTTTCAGTGTACTGAGGGACAGTGAAGTGATCGGAATGAACAGAAGTCCAAGCCCGGCTCCTCTTACAATCAGCATCCAGAAAAAGGCATCTTTGCTGGTATCCGGAGTCAGGATTTTGTATCCCCAGAAGCTATAGACAAAGAAGATGAACAGTCCCAGCGATACCAGAATCTGCTGTTTTGCTCCTTTGGAAAGCAGTCTTCCAATAATTGGCATCATAAAGGCGGTCGTTAATGCTGCAGGGATCATCAAAGCTCCCGACTGCAGGGCGGTCCATCCCAAAATACTCTGTGTATAAAGCGGAACGATGAATGTAGACCCATACAGCCCAAACCCTAACACAAACGACATCACCGTTCCGATTCTTAGATTTCCATTTTTCAGTACCCTGAGTTCCACAATGGGATATTTAAAGGTAAGCTCCCGCCAGAGGAAAAGAATAAATCCTAACACGGCGGACACGGTAAAGGTGACAATCATTCCACTTTCAAACCAGTCTTCTTCGTGCCCTCTTTCCAGAATGAACTGAAGCGATCCTACCGTCACGGCGAGTAAAGCGATTCCTATCCAGTCTACATCTGAAACTTTTCGTTTTTCTGCATATTTCGGACTCTTCACGAACTGTAAGGTCATTAAAGTGGCCGCAATACCAATTGGAATATTGATATAGAAAATATATGGCCAACTGAAATTATCTACAATATAACCTCCCAATGGCGGACCTAATGTAGGCCCGATAATTACTCCAAGCCCATAAATGGCCTGTGCCATACTTCTTTTCTCAATGGGATAAGATTCTGTAATGATCGTCTGTGAAGTTACCAGAAGTGCTCCTCCACCTATTCCCTGCATGAGTCTAAAGAAAACAAGTTCCCAGATATTGGTGGCATTTCCGCATAAAAACGAAAATACAGTAAATATAATGATAGAAGCTGCAAAGTAATTTCTTCGTCCGAACTGTTGCGACAGCCAGCTGGTCATCGGTACGATGATTACGTTCCCGATAGCATAGGCTGTGATCACCCATCCTACTTCAGAAAGTGTGGCTCCAAGATTCCCCTTCATCTCATTCAGGGCAACATTTACAATCGTGGAGTCCACAATTTCAAGCAGAGCACAAAGAATTGCTGTGATTGTGATAATCACCCTCCGGGCTCCATATTCTACTAATGATTCTTGCATAATGTTTTGTACAAATGTTGGTATGAATGTAAAATGCAGACGGTATTAATGATGTAAATTTTGGCTAAAGCCGATGAAAATTGTTTTTTGTAAGCGGGCTAAAGCCCGCCCCTATTGAATTTTTAAATCTTTAAATCCTTCAATCTTTCAATTTTTAAATCAGTCGTTAATACATCCCGCATCCATACATCAATACTATTTCAAAGAAACCTCTGCTTTCACGTTCATTCCTGTTCTTAATTTTTTTGCAATATTTTTATCAATATTTACAAAATCAATCTTTACAGGAAGTCTCTGAACTACTTTCACGAAGTTACCACTGGCATTATCCGGAGGCAGAATAGAAAAAGTAGCTCCTGTAGCAGGTGAGAATGAGCTTACTACCCCTTCAAATTCCTGATCAGGAAATGCATCAATTTCAATCTTCACTTTCTGTCCTTCTACCATTTTGTCTACCTGTGTTTCTTTGAAATTCGCCACTACCCATTTCTGGTCGTTTTTAACCAAAGCAAAAAGCTGTGATCCGGCCTGCAGATACTGACCTGCCTGCGTAGAAACTTTTCCAACGTATCCGTCTTCTGGAGCAAGAATCACGGTGTATGATAAATTTAATTTAGCATTTTCCACATCTACTTCTCTCTGCTTTGCTACGGAACTGGCTACGCTGATCTGTTGAGAGCTTGCCGCTGTCTGAGATGAAGCAATATTAGTCTGCTGAGCAATTTGGTTTCTTTGGTCTGCCAACACCTGAAGCTGTCTGTCTGCAGACTGTTTGGCTGCCAGAGCCTGTTCGTATTGCTGTTCTGTAATCGAGTGATCTTTTACCAGGTTAGCATATCTTTTAAGATCCTGTGACGTTTTCCAAACGTTTACTTTTGCTGCTTCAATCTGTGCATTAGCGGTAGTTACGGCTGCTTCGGAAGAACTGATGTTTTTTGAAGTAGCAGTAGTAGTGGCTTCTGCATTTGAAATATTGCTTTTGGCAGTCGTAAGTGCAGCCTGAGCCTGCTCAAGAGTCATTCTCTGATCTCTGCTGTCTAAGATCACCAAAGTATCTCCTTTTTTTACGAACTGATTGTCTTTTACTTTAACCTCTGCCACATATCCCGAAATTTTAGAAATTACCGGTGACATATTGGATGTGATTTGTGCATCATCTGTTTCTTCATGATATTGCCCATAAGTATAGGCTCTGTAACCGTAGATCCCTCCGCCAATCACTACGGCGGCTAGAATGATCGGAAAAACTAAACTTTTTTTCTTTTTAGGTTCAACGGCTGGTGTATTATTATTCTCCATTTTGGTTTCAGTCTGATTATTTTATTGTTAAAGTTCCTGTTGTCTGTAATAGTTTTCTGTAAGCTAGTGCAGCATCTGCCTTAGCATTGATCACGCCTACATTTGATGCAATCTGAGCTGCATCTGCATCCAGAAGTTCTGTCATCGTTGCAAGGCCGTTATCGTATTTATTTTTTGTAATTCTGTAATTTTCATTAGCCTGTTCTGCAGCTTTCTCGTATACGGCTATTCTTTTTTTAGAATAATCGGTATTCTGATATTCTCTGTTCACGTCAAGCTTGATGTTGTCATTCAGTAATTCATCGGTTGCTGCCAGCTGTTTTTCTCTTGCCTGAGCCTGGCCCAGTGAAGAATTCTTTTTCCAGATATTGGATAAATTATAAGAAATTCCAACTCCTACGTTCACGGCGTTGTACAGCGTAAGGACTTTTGGAACATCTGCGGCCACATATCCTCCCGTAAATGCTATGGAAGGCAGGTTTTCTGCTTTTGCCGATTTCGATCCCAATTCTGCGGCTTTTCTCTGCTGCGCCAAAGCCTGTAAATCTTTACGGTTTTCTTTGGCTTCGTTTACATAGTAGTCAACGGCTTTTACATCGGCTCCTTCATCAATATAATTCTGGTCTACTTCAATTTCTGTCGTTTCCGGAATTCCCAGTAACAAATCCATATTGATATTGGCAATATTGTAGTTGTTTTTCGCTTCCAGTAACTGCAGCTCGATATTTGAAGTCTGAAGATTGGCTTTTAAACGATCGTTTCTGGCAATAACTCCATTGTTTTCAAGTTTAAGAAATGTTTCGTCTCTTTTTTGGGAAGCCGTAAGGTTTTCTTCTAAAACTTTGATGGACTGATTGGCTTTGAATAAATTATTGTAAGCCTGAGCCACATTGTAAGCAATGGCTATTTTATCATTCTCTGTGCTTAATTTTGATGCTTCCACTAAGTATTTAGCCGACTGAATGCCGTATTTGATTCTCCCTCCGTTATAAATCGGAACACTGAGATTTACGGATCCGTAAGCTACCTGATGAACGTCCGGACCTCCTGCTCCAGCACCGGAATTCCCGGAAAGCTTTAAATCAATGGTAGGTTTAATAGGAAGGTACATATAGCTTCCCGAAACTTTCAACTCCGGAAGCTGTCTGTTTTTGGCCTCCAAAAGATCTGCCGTAGCTTCTTCAATTTTGGCAGCATCAATCTTGAGGTTTTTGCTGTTCTGGATTCCCAGCTGCACTGCTTCATCGAGAGTAAGCTGTTTTTTATCCTGAGCATGGATGGCTGTAATTCCCATAAAAAAGGATAATGCCACCACTGAGTTATTTATTCTCTTCATAACCTAAAAGGTCTTTTAGTAAATGTTTTATATGTTTATTAAGTTCTGTGTAATATTTTTCATCAAAAGTATTCTCATCGTCAGTATCGTTGAGAAACTCTTTATACATCTCTTTCGCATTGAAGGCATAAAATAAAGTACCGCTTATGGTAGAATGAAGCAGGTAAATAGGAGGATTTTTTGTGAAAACTCCACTTTTAAGACCGCTTTCCAGTATTCTTGTATACATGGAGAGAAAAGACATTTTGGTTGCTTTTAAAAACTCTACAATCTGCGGATTATCTGTATGAAGCTGTTCCCGCTGCATAATTCTGTAGAAGCATTTTTGTGTTCTTATTCTGTTGGAAAACTGATCAATTATTTTTTCAATCTTCTGCCATTCATTAAGATCGGTTCGTTCAACAATATCTCTTGAAAAAAACTGACCTTCATTCATTCTGTATTCTACCAATTTCTCATAAAGCTTCTCTTTGGAACCAAAATAATAAGAGATCATAGAAATATTTACATTAGCCATTTTTGCAATTTCCCTGGTGGAAGTTCCTTCAAAACCCTTTTCAGCAAAAAGCTTCTCGGCTGCGAATAATATATTTTCTTCTTTTGAAATCATGTTCGTGTTCATTTTTCAGGACGCAAATGTACACAAGATTTTCAATAAATCAAACGATTGATTGATTTTTTAATTTATTTTTAATCTTTGCCAATATAAATACCTGGCACACAAGAAGAACATGGTTTCAAAGAATGTATGAAACTATTATCAATAGTATGTTTTCTAAAAATATTGAGTAGAAATTCCTTACCAAAAAAACTATCAAACATAAAAAATCCGGCTATTATACCGGATCTAATGATTAGTAAAAAGACAGAATCTTTATTGGGTTACAATCATTTTTTTGGAATCAATCAGTTTCCCGTCTGCCTGAAGGTTATAAATATAGGTTCCGGGTGTAAGCGTACGCGCTGAAATGCTAATCTGTTTTTCTCCTCTTTTTACAGGAATAGTCTGAAGCTGTCTTCCTGCCTGATCATAAATTGCAATGGCAACATGCTCTCCGCCGGCATTAAATTTAATTACTGTTTCCTGATTAAAAGGATTGGGCACGTTCTGTTCAAGTGAAAATGAAGAAGAAACCGCTTTATCTGGTATTACTTTTCCCGTTTCTGAGGTACCACTGATCTTGGCTTCCAATGCAGCCATTCTTTCCTTTAATTCCCGGACTTCATTTTTCTGTTCTTTAAGTTCGTTCAGCAGCAAAGGAATAAATTCAATATAATTAAGCGCATAATTCCCTTTTTCATCAATAGTAACAAGGTTCGGGAATTCTTTTTCCACTTCCTGTGCTATAAAACCGTAATGTAACTTCTGTGAATTGCTTCTTTTTTCACCTTCTTTGTTTTCTTTGAAAGTATAGGAATAAGAATTAATATTAAGCAAATTCGGAGAAAGATCTTTTAAAGGTTTAATGTTATCTTTTAATCTCTTGTCTGAGGTAGTAACGAATGACTGACCTCTGACAGCTCCATAAACATCCAAGTCAAAAGTTGAAGAAGCACCTGTACTGACTCCAAGTCTCGGTATATAAATACCATTTGCATCACCAGACATCGTTCCAAAACCTGATGGAGAACCATTCCCACCATTAAGAAAACTCAGGTAAACAACACCACGGATGGAGTTGATAATAGTTCCGTTTCCAAAAGTCGGACTGGAATATACAATAAGTCCTGAAGACTTTAAGTTACCCAAATTGTCATTGTACATCATTCTGCTCTCATTAGCAGTATTTGCAAGCGATCGTAATCCAAAAATACCGTTGCTCCCAAGCCAGTTGATCATGACCGGATCCATGGGTGGAATCACATTTCCTGTTTGAGTATAAATCTCCGAAATATTGGTTGCATTATTCCCAAACAGCGAAGTCACATTTTTAATCTTCAGGGCAGGAAGAGGTCCCGAACTGATGATATCCAGCTTGGCAGCAGGCGATGTCGTTCCAACTCCTACATTGGCAGCAGTTGTGGTAGGTACAGTCGTCCCTGTCCATACATTGGCAAGAGAAACCTGTGCCGAAGCAGAAATAGCGGCTCCTGACAGAAACACTACACACAAGAAAGTTTTTGTTCTTTTCATAATATATTTTGTTTTAATGGTTTTAGTATAGTCCGGAAATGGGTCTTCCGTCTTTCTATAAAAATATTAAAACACATATGATCACAACATAGTGAATAAGTAAGTGTCGCTCTTTTCTCAATAAGTGTTTACATCTGAAAGCAAGTGTAGTAATTCCAAAAACAGCATAAAAAATCCGGAACTGTTCCGGATTTGATATTGCGTTATATTTCTATGAATTTTTATGAATATATCTGGATAATTTTATTCCCAGATCGGTCCAGACTATTTTAGGATTTCCGTTTCTGGTCAGGTGCAGATCTGCCGTATTGATTTCTTCCAAAATATTTTCAATATTGGCGCCGCTTATAAATTTAGAGAAGCCGGCCCAGTTGAAACCGTCTGCATCTATTTTTTTGTACACCAGATTTTCAGACTGGTAATTCTGAAGAAGGGCAAGTCTGAAAATTTCAGAGCAGTAGTTCAGGAAATTTTTCTGCTTTTCTCTGTTCCATCCTGCAATTTCTCTGGCCCAGAAGATGATACTTTTCAGAAACTGCGGCTTTTTTTTCACCATAAATGCATCCCTTACCCATTGTACAAAAAGTTTTTCAAACTCGTCGCTTTTATGTCCCGAATTCAAAATCTTCAGTGCATCGTTTAGGTCGCCCTGTGCTTCATGAACAATTTCTCTCACTTTTTCTTCAGAAACCGAAGTATTTTTTTTGAGATATTTTTCCAAATCTTCATCATGAATTCTCGGAACTTCCACAATCTGTGTTCTGGAAAGAATGGTGGGAAGGATATCATTCGCGGTTTCCGCGGTAAGAAGAATCAGGGTTTTTGCAGGTGGCTCTTCTAAAAATTTCAGGAATTTGTTAGCAGCTGCCACATTCATTTTATCGGCTCTCCATATGATGAGAATTTTGGTTCCGCCTTCAAAACTTTTTAAAGCAAATTTCTGGTTCTGATCATCAATTTCATCGGCAGAGATAAAAAGCTGCTTATTTTCAGATTCAAGAAAAGCAGTCCAGTCATCATAGCTTGAATACGGTGAAGCCATGATCATTTCTCTGAAATCTTCGAATTTATTTTTGCTTAACGAATTTTTGTTATCGGTAAAAACGGGGAAACTGAAATGCAGGTCCAGATGATTCAGGTGCTCTACTTTTGAAGCAGCATGTTCATTTTCCCGGCTGAAGATCTCCTTAGCATAAGCCAAAACCATAGGAAATGTTCCATAGCCTTCTTTCCCTAAAAAAAGTTGGGCATGGCTCACTCTGTTTTCAGCAATGCTTTCACGAAGAAGTTTTTTCAGATTTTCCTGTCCGGCGATGTTCTCCCAATTCATGTTCCAAAGATAAAAATCTTATGTCAATTGAGAAAATTAAGTACATTTAATATGGTAGAAATGTTTCGGGGCGGAGCGTCCGGGGTGGAAAGTTTTGGGATTAGGGGTTGTTTTGGTTGCTGGTTGGTGAGTTGATGGTTACTAGTTGCTGGTTCTAATAATTAAACTAATAAATTTCCGTCTGATGTCTGATGTCTGGTGTCTGAGATCTGATGTCTAAAATCTTCTGTCTTGACTCTTGGCTCTTGATTCCCCAATAGGAAACATCAATAATCGAATTAGAATAAATGCAAAATATAAATTGTAAACAATATAATTTTTAACAATACATTTGTTGCGTAGTTTTTTAACTAAATTGTTATTAAAAAAATAAACTTATTCTTCAATCACAAAATAATAGAAAATGAATAAAGAATCCGAAGAACAAATAAGAGGGATATTTCAGCAACAGAAAGACTTCTTTAAAACCAATCAAACAAAAGATATTGAATTCAGAAAAAAGCAACTGAGAAATTTTCGCACCGTATTTACAAACCATACAGATGCTCTTTGTGAGGCTTTGGAAACCGATCTGGGGAAAAGCAGAAAGGAGGCCGAATATGTGGAAATACAGATTGTCCTCAGCGAGCTGGATTACCTTCTGGAAAATATAGACGAATGGGCCAAACCCACTCTGGTAGAGTCTAAACCGCATCCATCAGGAGCTGAAGTGATCAGTAAAATAATATATGAATCGTATGGTGTGAATTATATTATCGGTCCTTTTAATTATCCTGTACAGCTTACGTTTAGTCCGCTTATCGGAGCTTTGATTGCCGGAAATACGGCCATTATCAAACCTTCGGAAAATACGCCTCATGTGGCTAAAGTTCTTGAAGATATTGTCAAAGAATCGTTTGAAGAATCTTATGTGGCAGTCGTTCAGGGAGCTATTGAAGAGAATACATTGCTCTTAAGTCTTCCTTTTGATTATATTTTCTTTACCGGAAGCCCAAATGTGGGCAAAATTGTAATGAAAGCCGCTGCTGAACAACTTATTCCTTTAACCCTGGAACTGGGCGGAAAATCTCCTACTATTGTTCATCATGACGCAGATCTGGATAAAGCGGTGGCAAGAATTTCTTACGGAAAATGGATCAATTGTGGACAAACATGTGTAGCTCCGGATTATATCTACATTCATGAATCTGTGAAGGATCTTTTTATTGAAAAATTTAAAGCTTATTTAAAAACGACTTATCCTGATGGAACTTTGGGTAAAATAGGAAAGATTGTCAGCCAGAATCAGATCAAACAGCTCGCCGGTTATTTGGAAGCTTCTCCTGAAAAAGTAATTTACGGTGGAAAATACGATCTCGAAACCCGCCATTTTGAAGCGACTCTTATGGATAATGTAACATGGAGTGATAAGGTGATGCAGCAGGAAATTTTCGGACCTATTCTTCCGATTATGACCTATAATGACATCAATGATGCTTTGGAAGAAATCAATAACCGTCCTAAACCTTTGGCTTTATATGTATTCACGGAAAGTCAGGAATTGGCAGATGATGTTTTGAACCGTACAACAAGTGGAGATGCCGAAATCAACAGTACTATTATTCATGTGGGATCTCACTATCTGCCTTTTGGAGGTGTGGGAACTTCCGGAATGGGAAAATATCACGGAAAATTCAGCTTTGAAAACTTCAGCCACAGCCGATCGGTACTTCAGGTAAAATAATGGGAACAGATAACAGGGCTTAATTAACTGAGTTCGGGATTAAGATATTGAAAGTTGCGGGGTACGGGTTTGAGAGTATGAAGGTATGAGAGTATGAGGGTACAAGAGGTAGAGGGTTTCGGGAGGTGCGAGTTATCAATTTATTTGAGGTATATCCTGGAGCTGGAGGATTTTTCTTTTCATTTGCAAAGCAAAATTGACCATTGATCTTTCTCAATCTCAGCCTTTGCCTCAACCTAAGGATCTTAAATCTCTCTATCCCGAACTCAGATTAATTCATAAAGGACCACTCATTTTGATGAATGGTCTTTTTATCTATAACAGATTTTTTACTTTAATTCGTAAAAAATTGCATTTTTCGTGTAAGGAAAGGCCCTTAACAAACTTTAACCACATATAATTTTTACAATTCATTAATATTTAAGATATTTGCGCATTGTTTTAAAAATAAAGAATGAAAAAAATCTTTGTAGTATCATTCATATCAGTTGGATACTTCCTAAATGCACAGAGTATAAGTAACTCTCCGTATGCAACTTATGGAATTGGAGATGTAAAATATGATAATACGATTGAAACTGCCTCTATGGGCGGTATATCTACTGCTTACATCAGTGATTTTACGAGCAGCTTCAATTTTGCAAACCCTGCTAATAACTCTAATTTCGAGCTTACAAGTATCAGACTGGAAGCTACCAACGAAAACAATTACTTCAAAACCAATTACAACGATACGAAGTCTACCAAACATTCTACGTATCTTTCTAATATCGCCCTGGCATTTCCATTGTCACCAAAGGTAAAAATGGGGCTTTCCTATCAGCCTTACAGCTCCAAGAGCTATGAGCTTACGAATACTGATCCGGCAGCAGATGGAGGTACTTATCTGAACCGTTTTAAAGGAAGCGGAACTCTGAATACTGCTCAGGCAGCTGTTTCTTATAAAATTAATCAGAATTTTGCGGTAGGTTTAAGAGCCAATTTATATTTTGGAAATCTTTATGACCTGAATGAGCTTAGGTATTTTGATAAAGAAGGAGTTGAAGCAGATTATGTGAATGGTTATGAAACCAAAAACAGAATCAAGAATTTTAACTTCACATTGGGTGGAAGCTACCAGGCTCTGAATACACGTACAGACAGAAAACTTACCATCGGAGCTACAGCTACATTTGGAAACACCAGTAATATGACTACTGATTATTTAAACAGTACTTATAAATATGCTGATGCTGCAAGAACAGTTAAGGCTTTAGAAACAGTTATAGAGCAGAAAAGCACAAATTCTAAAAACCTTCTTCCGTTACAGGCTTCATTCGGGGTTGGATATGGAAGCGAAAACCAGTGGTTTGTGTCCGGACAGCTTGATTATAAAAAAGGAGAAGACATTTCTTATTTTGGAAAAACTTTTGATTTCCAGGATACCTACAGAATATCTGCCGGAGGATGGTATCTTCCTAATTACAACAACTTCAGAAGCTATTTCTCAAGAGTGATCTACAGATACGGAGCCTTCTACGAAAGAGGAAATCTTAAAATAGACGGGAACAGTATCAATAAATTCGGGATCTCTGCCGGAGTAATGCTTCCGTTCAAAACAAGCAGTATCACAAGAATGAGCGGTCTTGAACTGGGAATAGAATTAGGAAAGAGAGGAACTCTTAAAAATAATCTGATCAATCAGAATTTCATCAACCTGAGAGTCGGTTTCAATTTTGCTGACAGATGGTTCAGAAAGAATCTGTACAACTAACATGAATTTTTCAAAAAAAATATCATATAAAAATATAGCATGCCTTTTTAGTTGTGCTATATTTTTTATATTGACCTCCTGTGAAGAAGATCTTACTAAAGCCAATGGAAGCAAAAGCAAGAACTTTCCTTCAGAGGTGATCTACAATGCCAATATCATCCAGCGTGATTCCGGGTTTATTTCCTTAAAAGCAAAGGCCAAGATCATTGAAAAATATACATTGATAGACAGCCCTTATATTGTAGCAAGAAAAGGGATCAATATAGAGTTTTTTGATAAAAAGAAGCCTAAAGTTCCGGGTAAAATCAGTGCCAAATATGCCCGTATCTTCGAATATAAAAAGTTTTACGAGGCTAAAGGCGACGTAAGAATAACCACCAATGAAGGTCAGCGTTTCGCGATGCAGAGTATCTATTGGGATCAGAGAAAAAACAGAATCTATACCAAAGATACCGTATATGTGACCATGGAAGACGGCTCTACACTGGTAGGTGCCAACGGAATGACCGCTAAAGATGATTTCTCGGAGTATACCTTCTTCAACAATTCAGGGGACTTCAGTACCAAAAGGCTCGAAGAGAAAAAAACACCGCAATAATATGAGATTTCAGGCTATTGGATTGATGTCCGGAACCAGCCTGGACGGTCTGGATATATGTTTTGCTGCCTTTGAAAAAAAGGAAAGCTGGAGTTTTCAGATATTAAAGGCAGAAACCATTCCCTACTCTCAAAGTTGGGAAGAAAAGCTTAGAAATTCAATTCATTTATCTTCGGAAGAACTTCTGGAGCTTCATTCCGAATATGGTTTTTATCTGGGCAGAAAAGTGAAAGAATTCATTACCCATAACCATCTTGAAAATATTGATATCATTTCATCTCACGGACATACTGTTTTTCATCAGCCTCAAAAAAAGTTTACTCTTCAAATTGGGGATGGCAGAGCAATCAAAATAGAAACGGGTCTTCCCGTTATTTATGATTTCAGAAGTCAGGATGTACTGATGGGCGGAAATGGGGCTCCTTTAGTTCCTATCGGGGATGAGCTTCTTTTTTCCGTTTATGATGCATGTCTCAATCTGGGTGGGTTTTCCAATATTTCATTGAAACAGGATGGTAAAAGAATAGCTTTTGATATTGCTCCCGTTAATATTGTACTGAACAGACTGGCACAGAAATTCAATAAAAATTTTGATGAAAACGGTGATCTGGCAAGAAAAGGCAGAATTGATGAAGACCTTTTGTCAAAGCTCAATTCTCTGGATTTTTACAGTCGGCCACATCCAAAATCGTTAGGAATTGAATGGTGCAGCGAGTTTATTTTTCCGGTATTGGAAAATAAGAAAACCGCTGATGCTATGGCCACTTTTACGGAACATGCCGCTCAGCAGATCTCGGATGTCATTAATAAAAACGGTTTACAAACTATTCTCTGTACCGGCGGCGGAGCTTACAATGCTTTTCTGATCGAAAAAATCAGAGAAAAAACGGAATCTGCAATCATTACTCCGGAAAACGAAATCATTGATTATAAAGAAGCTCTTATCTTCGGCTTCATGGGGGTTTTAAGAATGAACAACGAAATTAATGTTCTTTCATCCGCTACGGGAAGTACCGCAGACCACAGTTCCGGGGTAATCTGTTGATTTTAGAAATATCGTCAATGGTGAATTTTACTTCGTAAGTGAATGGTGGGTGAGAGATAAGAATCAAGATTTTAGATTTTAGATTTTAGATTTCAGACATCAGACATCAGACGAAAATTCATTAGCTTAATTAATTGAACTAGCAACTAGTAACTAACAATTAACAACCAGCAACTCCCGAACCAGTAACCAAAACAGCCCCTAATCCCGGAACTTTCCAACCCGTTACACTCTCAAACTCTCCGACTCTCAAACCCGTATTCGTATCATATTAAAAAAGTCCTGAAAATTCAGGACTCGTATTTATTTGTAAAGTTCGATCTTATCAGTTAAGGTATTGATGAAATTCTGAAGTGGTTTTTCTACCATCATTTTGATAAAAGGATTAAATTTTCCTTCAAAAAGCATCTGAACTTCAGTTTGATTTTCGCTGATTGGGTTTAAAGTAGCCGTCAATGAAAAATCCAGACTTGAACTTGCAGACTTTAAAATAGCTTTCTGCTCATCTACTTCATCTATTTTTAAAGCGATTTCCGGCATTCCCTGAAGACCAAATTTGAATCCATTATCCCTTGTCTCAAATTTCTGCAGACCGTCCGGCATAAAATCTTTATAGTTTTCAGGCGATTTCAATAATTCAGATAACTCTTTAGATGATTTATTGACAATAATTTTTCGTCCTTCTAAATTCATTTTTTATTTTTGTATTTAAATTCTTAATTCTTACAAATGTATAAAGTTTTTGTGAACGAAAAAAAATTATTAGTGTCTAAGCATCCTGAGAATCTTGAAAAAGAGCTTAGGTATGAAAGTTTCACAACTTTAGAAATTGCATTGGATCTTTTAGAGAATACTTCAGTGAAAGAACTGAACGTTTTCGGTGAGAATATGGAAGAAATCTGGGAAGAATTTCAAAAACTTTTCAGAATAATAGAAGCTGCGGGCGGCCTTGTGAACAATCCTCAGGGAGAACTGCTTTTCATCAAACGTTTAGGCAAGTGGGATCTTCCGAAAGGGAAAATGGAAAAGGGTGAATCCCGCGAAGAATCGGCTGTAAGGGAGATTGAAGAGGAAACCGGTCTGAGAGATGTAGAACTGGTGAAATTCATTAATACCACTTATCATATCTATATTGAAAGAAACGGGGAAAAAATTCTTAAATGCACGCACTGGTTTGAGATGAACTTCAGTGGTGAAGATACCTCAAAACCGCAGATAGAAGAAGGAATTACCGAAGTGGCCTGGAAAAACACCGCCCAGATTGAGGATGAAGTTTTCCCAAGCACTTTTAAGAATATTAAGCTTATTGTAAAAGACTTCTGGAATTCTAAATAAGGATTGAAGCTGAAAGAAAGAGACTGGAAGATATTCAGTGTGATCTATTTCTGAAAATCACCGTAATAACTTCCCTCTCCCATCTTCAAACTTCCCCAGCCTTTATCAGATAAATTCTATTGATTTTTCAAGAGCAATTCCTCTTGAGCCTTTTAAAAGAATATTCTCAGAATCAATTTTATTTTGCTGAAGATATTCTATGAGTTCTGCTGTATTTTCAAAAGATAATGCTGAAAGATTAACTGCCTTAAAGTTCTTTCCTACAGTAATAATCTGGTCAAATGCCAATTCCAGAGCCAGTTTCAGGATATTCTGATGCTCTTTTTCGCTTTCTTCCCCCAATTCAAGCATATCCCCGATAATGACTGTTTTGCGGCCTTCAAAAGTGACAAAATTATGCAGAGAAGCGGTCATAGAACTTGGATTGGCATTGTAGGTATCCAGCACCAGTGTCCTCCCCTCTTTTTTCACAACCTGCGACCGCATATTGGTGGGAGTATAGTTTTCAATAGCATTCTTTATCTTTTCAAAGCTGATCCCGAAATGCAAACCAAGACTTGCTGCAGCACAAAGATTGGTAAAATTATATTCTCCGGTCAGTTTGGAAATGGCCTCCGTTCCCTGAAACTCAAGTCCTACAAAATGTTCTTCTGAAAATAATCCAAACTGATAATCTGAACTGTCTTTTCCAAAAGTAATTTTCGGGGTATAATTTTCAGTTTTCTCAACCTGAATAGGATCATTTTCATTCACAACAACTGTACGTTGATTATTTTTCAGATAATCATACAATTCAGATTTTCCTTTAATCACTCCTTCAAACCCTCCGAAACCTTCCAGATGGGCTTTTCCGAAATTGGTAATATATCCGAAATCCGGTTGTGAAATGGTACATAGAAGTTCTATTTCCTTCTGATGATTGGCTCCCATTTCTATTACTGCCATTTCATGTTCAGGCTTAATGGAAAGAATGGTTAAAGGAACTCCGATATGGTTATTCAGATTTCCGGAAGTATACTGCACATCGAACTTTTCAGAAAGAACCGCATGAATGATTTCTTTAGTGGTGGTCTTTCCGTTACTTCCCGTAAGTCCTATAACCGGAATGCTAAGCTGATTTCTGTGATGAATGGCAAGCTGCTGAAGAAATTCCAGCGTAGACGGAACATAGAAAATGTTTCGGACTTTATTTTCAAACTCCGGCTGTTCTACAATGACGGCTAAAGCTCCGTCATCAGCTGCTTTTTCTGCCAGTGTTGCAGCATTAAAGTTATCACCGGAGAAGGCAAAGAAAATATCATTCTTCCCGATTTTCCGGCTGTCGATTGTTACTTTATCTGACTGTAAAAATAAAGGATAAAACTGTTCTATATTCATAGGTCAAAAATAAAAAAACCTTCCGGAAATCCGGAAGGTTTTTTATAAGTATTTTTTGATAATATTATCTTCTAGTTCTGCCCTTTTCGCTGGCTCTGGCATCCTGTGCAACACGGAAACCAATCCATCCATAAGCTTTCCCTTGGTTTTTGTATCTTCTTTGTCCCGGATCCAACCAATAGGCTGTATCCTGCCAAGAACCACCTTTTACCACTCTAACATCGTTAGACATTGCAGAAGTTCTGTCTTTAGTATCTTTCTGAAGTTTTACTCTACCTCCTGCGTCTACTACAAATCTCTGCTTAGGAGAGTTGTACATATCGTAAGAAGCGGCAGAATCTGAAGCTCTGTAGTATTCTAAAGAAGACTGTCTGTCTCCGTCTCTGTAGTTTCTGTAGTCTGCGATAGTTTCTCTTTCAAACTGTCCAGGAAGTCCTCTGTATACTAATCTTCCGTCGGCAAGCGTATCATACTTGATAGTTCCTTCGTCGATCATTTTATAAGTACCGTCACCGTTTCTTATAATAGCCTGAGGCATGTTTCCTCTATAGTAATTGAAATCGCTGAAATCTTCATCAATGATTGGTCTGTATACGTCAGCAGTCCATTCAGACACGTTTCCGTACATTCCGTAGATTCCAAGATCATTAGATGGATATTGTCTTACATCTGCAGTCTGTGCAGATCCGTCATTTTTCCATCCAGAGATTCCGGAATAGTCACCGGTTCCCATTTTGAAGTTTTCAAGGAACATTCCTTTATCTCTTCCTTTGGTACCTCTTAATCTTTCGATTTCAGGTTTTTTACCTAAGTATTGGTTGTATTCTCTGTTTTTAGCCATACCAAGAGCTGCATATTCCCATTCCACCTCGGTAGGAAGTCTGAACTTCTGAACCATAGAAGCGTTTGGAGCTCTGTTTGCTGCAAGAAGTCTCTGGTTGGTAGTTTTCATACCGGATTTCTGCTGCATTCTTTTTTCGTTGATATAACCCTGCATTTCCGGATCATTCGATTTGAATTTATCCATGTTGAATGCTGTTCCTCCCTGGTTATTGGATTCGTTGATATACAAATCTTTAGCAATAACTCCGGCCTGCATCAAAGCTTTTTCATTTGCTCTGTCTGTAAGCCATTCACAATATCTGTTGGCCTGAGTCCAGGAAACTCCTACTACCGGGTAGTAATCGAATTCTGGAGAACGCAGATAAGTTTCATTATAATCGTTTCTAGCTAGTTTGTTGTCCCATAAGAGAGTATCTGGCAGTGCGCCGTTGTAGATCTCCTTAAAGCTAGGGTCACTTGGTGGGAATACATACTTCAACCATGTAAGGTATTCGCGGTATTCATAGTTAGTAATTTCTGTTTCTCCGATAAAGAATGAACTCACCTGCATTCTGCGCGGCGTGTTATTCCAATCATGCATAACATCATCTTTCACTAATCCCATTGTAAAAGTTCCACCTTCTACATATACCATTCCTGGCCACCCCTTCTGTTTTTGTTGCTTTCCTGCAAAAAACCAACCTTGTTTTTCGTTTGGTTTCCAACCCGTCTTGCTGACAAATTTTTTAGTACCGCCTCCTTTGCTGGTCCCGGATCCGCCACAGCTGGTTAATGCAAGTGTAGAACTTAATGCTATTAATGAAAACAACTTTAGTTTTTTCATAGTCGATATAAATATTTTCAAAGTACAAAGAAAAAATAAATTATTCAATAAATCAAGTAAACATTTGATTTTTTTGAAAAACGTTAACAAATTAATTTTATTGTATCACAATTTAATTCTAAAATTTTCATTTTATTTGTAATTCAGAAATTTCAATAATAAACATGAAACAAAAAATCACCTTTTTATTACTATTCTCTTTTGTATCAACACTTTGGGCCCAGAGAAAAGCCATAGAATGGGAAGGCTCTAAAATCCTGGATTTCGGTGACACAAAATTAAATCTTCCAAATTTTAAAAATGAAGGTTTTTCGTTCAGCCAAAATAATGTTTTTATCATAACTAAACAAAAAATAGGAGAAAAGCAGCTGAAAGTTTCTGATATGGCCTGGGAAAGCGTTTCCGGTAAGGATTTATACGATCTCGACAAAGGCAGACTGCCTGATTATGAGATTGCCGATGTGACTTACTATACACTTGAGGGAGAAAGATATGCCAGCATCAGTGTATCTTTATTTAAGAATGTAAAAGGACGTGTTCAAAGACTTTCATCCTTCAATATTTCCGAAACGGCAGCACCCAACAATTTCAGAGCCGGAACCGCCAATAAAGTGGGAACCACGGTAAACCCTCTTTCAAGCGGTGGTTTTTACAAAATAAAAGTAGACCGGTCCGGAATATTTAAAATTACAGCTCAGTTTTTAAGAGATAACGGAATCAATCCGGCTTCTGTGAATCCAAAAAACTTCAGAATTTACGGAAACGGAGGCGTTATGCTCCCTGAACACAATCAGGACACCAGATACAGCGCCCTTCAGGAGAATGCCGTTCAGGTGGTAGGTGAAGAAGATAATGTATGGAATGATGGGGATTACGCTCTATTTTATGCTCAGGGACCAAGCGGATATAATCTCTATGACACCGCAAACGGAAACGGCTTTAAAAGAGTGGATACGAGAACGGACAGAAGTAATAATCTTAAAAATATATACGACGATTTTTCATACTATTTTATCAACTTTGATAAAGGCCCCGGCAAAAGAGTTCAGCCTGTGGATGCCAATCTTCCGGCAGGAAACTTAATTACGAGGTATGATAATTATCAGGTCATCAATAACGACCAGAAGAATCTTTTAAAAGTAGGAAGAATCTGGGTGGAAGATGCACCCTTCACAACAGATAAAGCGGTAACATTCACGACCAACTCCCCTATACAGGCGACTGATATTGTAAGATACAGAACTCAGGTAGTAGGCTACAGGGCACAACAAAATTCTATTGAGTTTAAAATTAATAATCTTAACCCTGTACCGCTGGATGTACCTTCCAATACCCCAACCTATGTATACGATTTTTATCAGCTGCGGTATGATGGCACAATATCCAATCTGAACGGAAATCAGATTACCCTGAACTATGCTCCCAACATTTCTGTAAACCCCAACGGGGCTTTCTACTTTGATTATGCGGAAGTACAGTATAAAGAAAACCTTACTTTCAATGGCTCCCAGATGAATTTCAGGGATTTTGCCATAGCCAGCGGATCTAATACCGGTTATGGATTTGGGATCGCCAATGCCACCAATATTGAGCAGGTATGGGATGTAACGGATATTACCAATGCCAACAGAAGAGTGAACAAAGCAGGAGCCGGTAATTTTAATTTCGGTTATATTGCCGCTGATCCCAATTTTAATAATGAGTTTGTTGCTTTCCGTGCTGATGCGGCTTACAACCCTCAGTTTGTGGAAAGAGTGGCCAACCAGAATCTTTCCGGTTTACAGAACATAGATTACCTTATCATTACGGTTCCGGAAATGATGGGACAGGCACAGAGAATCGCCAGCTATCACCAGACCAAAAACAATTATACGGTTGAAATTGTAGATGCCAGCAAAATTTATAATGAATTCGGAAGCGGAAGCAGAGACCTGACGGCTGTAAGAGATTTTGTGACTAAACTCAATACAAACGGAAGACTTAAATACGTATTTATTCTTGGAGATGCTTCATTTGATTATAAAAACAGAATCTCCGGCAACTCCAATATTGTATCCAGCTATCAGAGTGAGCATTCAGCAGACTTTGTAGGTTCTTTTGTAACCGATGACTATATTGTAATGACCCTGCCACAAACGGCATCTTCCATAGAAAACAATCTTCCCGATATTCCTGTAGGAAGAATTCCTGCTGCCAACGTAACTGAAGCGGCAGATATGGTTAACAAAACGCTAGCCTATTATAATGCACTTCCGGGACAGTCTTCTCCTTTCGGGGAATGGCGTATGAAGCTTGATTTCATAGCAGATGACGACAAAGATGGCGGAAGTCCTTTCCACGAGGTGATGAACAACACGCTCGTTGATGTTTTTGAAGCACCTGGTCAGCAGGATCTTAAAGAGTATAACGTAAGAAAATTATATCTGGATGCATTCCCTGCACAAAGTACTGCGGCTGGACAGAGATATCCACAGGTGAATCAGGCTATTTCGAATGATATCGGGAACAGTCTTTATATCTTCTATTTCGGACACGGAGGAATTAACGGTTGGGCACAGGAAAGAGTACTTACGAGTACAGAAATTCAAAACTCCAACAATTTTTCCAATGTATACAGCAGATTTCCGTTTGTATCTACCATTACCTGCGAATTTACTTTATGGGATGAACCGGCAACTTCTTCTGCCGGAGAACAGTTTATTAAGCTGAAACAAGGTGGGGCTGCGGCCATGATTACATCCAGCCGTGCCATTGGAGTAGATTACGGACGTAATTTCACAGATATTTACACTAAAAATATCTTTAAAATTAATAATGATGATTTTGAAACATTAGGATCTGCTCATTTAGTGGCCAAAAAACAAAAAGGAGCCAATATTGACCACCTGAAAGTAAATTTCCTGGGAGATCCCGCTATGAAACTGAGCAGACCTCAAAGACAGCTTGTTATTGACGGAATTGAATCACCGGTTCCGGGACTGATCAGAGGATTGGATTTCATCAAAGTGAAAGGTCATATCAATAATCCAAACGGAACTCTTAACACTACTTTCAACGGAAGAGTTTCCATTCATATTTTTGATAAGAGATTAAATAAAAAGACGTTGAATAACGACGGAGTACTAGCTCCGGTAATGGATTATACAGAAGAAGGAAGCGCTATTGTAAAAGCTTCCGGAACAGCTGTAAATGGAGTATTCAATGTGGAGTTCTACGTTCCTAAAGATATCAACTATGCAGTGGGACAAGGAAGAATATTAGGATATGCAGATAATAAAGGATCTGATGTATTCAATAATCAGGCTGTACAGGTGGGAGATATCAACCCGAATGGAGTTAATGACAATGAGCCTCCAAAAGTAAAACTGTATATGAACAATACCAATTTTGCTGACGGCGGAATTACGAACCAGAATCCTATGCTCCTGGCCTGTCTTACAGATGATACAGGGATCAACTCTACAGGATCCGGTGTGGGACACGACATTACCGTATACCTTGACGGACAGATTATCAATACTATTGTTCTGAATGACTTTTTTGCTTCAGGTGAAGGAAACGGATGTCTGAATCCAAGTCTTGCCGATTACCAGAAAGGGAATGTAACTTACCCTTTCAGAAACCTGGCAATAGGACAACACCAATTAACATTTAAAGTTTGGGATATAAACAATAATTCTACAACTGCTACGTTAAACTTTGAGGTTAAGGATGAGTCTGATCAACATTTGATCATCAACCGCCCGCTGAACTGGCCTAATCCGTTTACCAATAAAACTTATGTGCAGTTTGAACACAATTGTGATGATATTCTGGATGTAAATGTTCAAATTTATACCATAACAGGAAAATTAGTAAGAACTTTATCTCAGCCGGTAATCGCAGAACCCTTCCTACAGGGCTTTAGAACGCCTCGCCAGGCAATTGAATGGGACGGAAGAGATGATTTTGGGGCAACTGTTGCAAAAGGTACGTATATTTTTAAGATATTTGCAAAAAGTCAAAATCAAGAAAAATGCAAAGGAAGTGCTACAGCTGTAGAAAAAATGGTACTTTTGAAATAAATTAAATAAAACATAGACAATAATTATTATAAAAAACTGATAATATATAAAAGACAACATATGAATTTAACTACTAAACTGCTTTTGGGATTTGGTTTAAGTGCTGGTTTTTTAGGCTATTCGCAAGATTTAAGTAAGATAAATCCAGTATTAACTGGGGCTCCGTTTCTAAGAATTGCACCTGATGCAAGAGCTGGAGGTATGGGAGACCAGGGGGTAGTAACCTCACCGGATGCATTTTCACAATTCTGGAATGCGGCAAAATATCCTTTTAGCAGAACAAGTTCTTCCGTAGGTCTTAACTATACGCCTTACATGGGAAAACTTACCAATGATGTATTTTTACTATATGGTGCATTCCATAAATTCTTAGGACAGGAAGAAAGATCCACCATTTCTGCGAGTATTTATTATTTCAACATGGGTGAAGTAGATCTTACTCAGCTTGTAGGTTCAGAAGTAACTTCAATGGGTACTTCAAAACCTAATGAATTCTCCATAGACGTGGCTTATGGTCTGAAACTTTCAGATTCTTACTCCATGGCCGTTACCGGTAGATTCATCCGTTCAGATTTAGCCGGAGGTTTCAACACAGATACTACCCTTAAACCTGCGAACTCCTTTGCAGTAGATGTTTCCGGGTACTATACTTCTCCAAGATTTTCAAGTTTCGGAGGCTATGACGGTAAAGTGAACGCAGGTTTCGCAGTACAGAATCTAGGTCCGAAATTAGACTACACCGGAAATGAAGAATCCAGATCTTATCTTCCGACTATGGCAAGATTAGGGGTCGGGTACGACATGTATTTAGATGATATGAACAGAATCGGTCTAAGCGTGGAAGGTTCAAAAATCCTGGTAACAGGTTCTGAGTACGTGGGAATAGATCCTAATACAAGACAGCCTAGATATGAAGTTCCTAACGTAGGAGTAATGGCCGGTATCGGAAAATCTTTCAAAAATAAAAACAGTATCATGTACAGTGGTGCTTTAGAATATTCTTATGACAATGCATTTGCAGTAAGAACAGGTTACTTCCACGAAAGCGAAGAGCAGGGAGCAAGACAGTTCGCTACAGCAGGTATCGGTTTGAAATACCGTTCTTTCGGACTGGATATTTCTTATCTGATCAACATGTCTAAAATCAACACCGCTTTGGATAACACCCTTCGTTTCGGTCTTACCTGGAACATTGGTGAAGAAACATCGAATGTAGATAATTAAGAACATTTTCACACAGTATAAAAAAAAGCCTCATTTCTATGAGGCTTTTTTTGTGAATAGCAGCAGCGAATGGATATTGTGAATTGTGAATTTTACTTCGCAAGTGAATAATTAATTTACAGAAAGGTAAAAAGAAAATTCATTGCAAAGCAAATTGACAGCGAAGCTTATTCACCATTCACATCATTGACCGCTGACTTTTAAACTAAAAACAGTACAATCCCTCCTACCCAATTCATCATCAACCCAACCCTCCAAATTGCCAATTGACAAATGATTACAGAAATATAATATTTAAGTTTGCAAAAGTCTCATTTTTATGAGGCTTTTCTTGTTTCCAATAATTAATTTTGTAAAATGAACTATTCAGCAGAACTTAAAAAATTCGTTACCAGCCAATATGTATATTCTGCGATCAGAATTACGCTGGCAACTGTTCTGCCCTGTTTAGTCCTGGCCCATTTCGGAATTCTGAAAGAATATTTCCTATTTCCTCTCGGAACCAGCTTTGTGGCCCTTTGTGATCAGCCCGGCCCTTTCATCAGAAGAAGAAATGCTCTTACATTTGCTATTGTATGTTTTGTACTGGTAGCGCTTATTGCCAGTCTGGTCATGAATTTCAGGGTTCTTGTTCTGCTCGAAATCGTAGTGTTTGGAATGTTTTTCTCCCTTATCGGAGTATACGGACAGAGGCTTGCTGCAGTAGGCTCATTATCTTTGGTGGTAATGGCGATCTTTATTGACGGTCATCTTACAGGAGGTAATATTTTAAAGAGTCTGCTTATTTTTGCATCCGGTTGTATCTGGTTCCTGTTGATATTCCTGGTGGTCATTACCATTCAGCCTTATAAGCTGGCAGGTCAGATGATCGGGGAAAATTATCTTCAGCTGGCAGAATTTTTAAAAATTAAGGCCAATTACTATCAGAAAAATCCGGATTTCGATAGATTAACCATCCAGGTCATTGCCAAACAGGTAGGAATCAAAAACCTTCAGGAGGAAACCAGGGAAACTGTTTTTAAAACAAGGACCATCGTTAATGAATCTACAACCACCAGCCGTTTATTGATGCTGATGTTCCTGAATTCCATGGACCTTCATGAAAAACTGATGACTTCCGAAAGCGATTATCAGAAACTTCAACAGAGTTTTGAAGACAGCATGATTCTGGTGAACATTCACGATTATCTTAATCTCCTTGCGGAAGAAATTACCAATATCGGCATATCACTTCAAATAGGAACGCGGGCAAAACCACTGTTCGATCTGGAACTGGAACTGAAAAACCTTAATTACCATTATTTCGAACTCCGAAATAAGCAGATGACTCCGGATAATCTTGAAAACTTCATGATTCTCCGCCAGATCCTCATGCGTATCAACGAAATTACGAAGGAGATCAATGAGATTTACAAAGTATTTTCACAAAATATAAAACTGGCCAAAAGTCTTTCTACAGGTCTGGATTTAAAAAAATTCATGCCTAATGAAGAAAAACTTAATTTTAAAGTTTTAAGAAATAACATTTCACTGTCGTCTTCTCATTTCAGACATGCCATAAGAATTACGACCGCTCTTTTGGTGGGATATCTCTTTTCTATGTTCGATTTCCTGGGATTGGGGCATACCTACTGGATATTGATCACTATTACGGCTATCCTGAAACCCGCCTACTCTATTACAAAAAAGAGAAACCTGCTCCGTTTGTACGGAACTATTGCGGGAGCTCTTATCGCCTATGCAATTCTCCATTTTATACATATTAATGGTATTCTGTTTGCGATTCTGCTTTTGAGTATGATTATGTGTTTCAGTTTTCTGAAAGGCCGTTATTTCTGGGCTGTTCTTTTTATGACCATTTATATATTTCTGAGTTTTAATTTTCTGAATCCCGGAAATGTAGATGTCATCTTTAAAGACAGAATCCTCGATACTCTTATTGCCGGAGTGATTGCTTTTGCAGTATCCTATGTGGTTTTGCCCGTTTGGGAACATACCCAGAATCTGGATCTGATGAAAAAATCCGCAGCAGATAACCTGATCTATTTCGAGAGTGTTATTTCAAAGTTCCTGCAGGATGATTTTGATATTGAAGATTATAAAGTGAAAAGAAAAAATGCCATCATTTCACTGGCTAATCTTTCCGACAACTTCCAGAGAATGATTTCCGAACCGAAAAATCAACAGAAAAAACTGGAAGTGGTGCATCAATTTGTAGCTACTTCACACCTGATCACGGCGTACACCGCTTCTCTTTCCCAATATTCCAAAAACGACGAAAAGTATCCCGAAATAGATGCTGAAAGCTGGAGCCGGAAAATTGAAGCCGAAATGCAGCAGACTTCCGTTTTATTACACGGAAAAGAAATTCATGAAACCTTAAGAATGGAAAGCCGTCTGGAACCTGAAGATTCTTCCATTGAAGACATGCTCTCCAAAAGAAAAATGGAAATTGAGGAAAACGACCTCATCGACCGTAGAGATCCCGATAAAATTTCACATTTAACAGAGCTTAAAAACATCCACGATATCCTGGAGCTTATCTATGACGTAGCTAAAGAACAGAGAAAAGTGATTGAAAAATACAGAGCCGAAAAAGTAGAAGAATCCCAATAACTTTCCTTTCATGTTTCTTGTCTTATGGCAATTTGATTTTTAAGTAATTGCAATATCTTAGTTAAAAATCAACCATGGACAATCTGCCACTCCCGCTTTCATTACTTTTTGGAGTCACGACCTTTGTGACACTACTGCTATTTTGTTGGGTGGTTAAAAATTCTAAGTCATCGGTTGTAAGATCTCAATCAATAATTATCTTTCTTATTCTGGCTTGCTGGCTTATGATTCAGGCAGCCTTAACGCTAAATCATGTATACAACACCCATTTAAACTCATTTCCTCCAAAAATCGTACTTTTTGGAATCCTTCCTGCAGTCTTTATTATTATACTTCTTTTTAATGTAGAAAAAGGGAAACTCTTTATTGACAACCTATCACTTTTACATATTACTTATCTTAATATAATAAGGATCTTTGTTGAAATAACCCTGCACAAACTTTTTCTATACAAAATGGTACCGGAGCTAATGACATTTAAAGGAATAAATTTCGATATTCTAATGGGGATTTCTGCTCCCTTTATTGCTTATCATGGCATCAAGAGATCAAAAATAAGTAGAAACCTCATTTTATGTTGGAATATCATAGGTCTTGGATTGCTGTTAAACATCGTAACAATTGCTTTTCTTTCAGCTCCATCGCCAGTTCAAAAAATGGCATTTGACCAGCCTAATATTGCCTTACTATACTTTCCGTTCAGCTGGCTTCCTACATTTATTGTTCCTGTTGTTCTTTTTGGGCATCTGGTTTCAATTCGACAACTATTAAAACATAAATAGTCTACTCTTCCACAATCGTAAAGCAGTAATCATCAAAAAATTCTACCCTTGCTTTAAATTCATCAGAGAACTGCTCGTCATACACTCTGCAGCTTATTTTATGAAGATGTTTCAGCTCGAATGGCTTCACTTCATAATTTTTCTTCAATGACCAGTATTTGGAATGGTGAATTTTATACATGCTTTCTTTCACACTCCATATAATTGTATAGAAAGCAGCTTCGTTATCTTTAGGAATAAACCCTCTTTCATTTTCGTAGGTGAATTTATCAATCACTCTTAAAATCTTTGGGTTGAATTTTTCAATATCAATCCCGATTTTATTTTTAGAAACAGCAATAGCAGCAAAAGGAAAAGAATGGGTGATGGAAATTTCAGCATCTTTAGGAGCCAGAAAAGGCTCTCTTTCTTTGTATAGAATTTTGGAATGAGGTTTTAAGCCTTTCAGAAGCTTACGTACCATCAGCACTTCCAGAAGCTTTTTAGGATGATAGTCTTTTACCTTTTCGGCATTTTCAGGTTCCAGTAGTTCATGGATATCAAGTTCTTCGCTTTCTTCATATTTCCATACAAGGATTGTAGCATTGTCATCTGAAAAATCTCGGTAAAGGGGCATTCTTTTTTTATTGGATAAAAGTAGTGAAAAGATGTGGAAGATGAAAGAAGAAGGGAGAAGGAAGCGGGAAGATGGAAGCTATTGAAACTGAAAATAGAATTGCTGCAAAATTGCAGGACACTTGTATTAATTTTTGTCCTCAAAAAAAAATACCCTTGTCAAGGTTTGAAACCTTGACAAGGGTAATATCCCGCTTCTATATATTATTTAGACTGATGATTTACATCATTTCTATGCTCAAGAATTTCAAGATTTTGGTCTACAAAATATGCACTTCCGAAGCCGTTTACATAAGAACCTTTTACAGGCTGCAAAGCGATAAGGATGAAGTCCTGCATTTCTGAGATAACATCCACCACTTTTCCGTGGGTATCTTTCAATTGGGTAATTACGGCATTCCAGGTTTCAGAATCTCTTTCAATCTGGGAAGGAGCTGCCTCGATGGTTAAACGTTCACGGGCATATATTTGTTTGGTAGCTGATTCATCCTCAATAAATAGTACTGAAGCTTTTCTTCCGTCGGCAAGATTTTTTGTATGTTTTGCCATAAAAGAGACCAGAATATATAATGTGTTATTTATCTGTACAAAAGGGGCATAGCTTGAATTCGGAACTCCTTCTGCATCTGTTGTAGCCAGAATAACACTTTGGGTACGTCCTATCAGTTCTTTTACTTTTGGAGCAACCGGTCTTGCTTTTCTGTTCGCTTCTTCCTGAGTATGGTTTTGATTCATAGTATAAAATTTTTATCCCAACAAAATTAGTTATTTAGATTAAGACTAAATAATTTTAATTCATGTATAATCTCATGAATCCGAACTTCATCCCGTGTTTTTTTATCTAAATTATTAATTGTAATTTTGCATTTCGTTATCAACTGAATTTAAATTTATTCATTACATATGAGTACTACAACACAATACGTTCCTTATAAAGTAAAGGACATATCCCTAGCAGAATGGGGAAGAAAAGAAATTACCCTTGCAGAAGCAGAAATGCCAGGTTTGATGTCTATCCGTGAAGAATACGGGCCGTCTCAACCTTTAAAAGGGGCAAGAATCGCAGGATGTCTTCACATGACCATCCAAACTGCTGTGCTTATTGAGACATTGGTAGCTTTAGGAGCTGAAGTTACATGGTCTTCTTGTAATATTTTCTCTACACAGGATCATGCTGCTGCTGCTATTGCTGCTGCAGGAATTCCGGTTTATGCATGGAAAGGTCTTAACGAGGAGGAATTCGACTGGTGTATTGAGCAGACTTTATTCTTCGGAGAAGACAGAAAGCCATTAAATATGATTTTGGATGATGGTGGAGATTTAACGAATATGGTTTTCGATAAATACCCTGAATTTACAAAAGATATCAAAGGACTTTCTGAAGAAACCACTACAGGAGTACACAGACTGTACGAAAGAATGAAGAACGGAACTTTAGTAATGCCTGCCATCAACGTAAATGATTCGGTAACTAAATCTAAATTCGACAACAAATACGGATGTAAAGAATCTGCAGTGGATGCTGTAAGAAGAGCTACAGACGTTATGCTTGCAGGAAAAAGAGTGGTAGTTTGCGGATACGGAGATGTAGGTAAAGGTACTGCTGCCTCTTTCAGAGGTGCCGGTTCTATCGTTACCGTTACTGAAATCGACCCAATCTGTGCACTTCAGGCTGCAATGGACGGTTACGAAGTGAAAAGATTAGATACTGTTGTAGACAACGCAGATATCGTAATCACTACTACAGGTAACTTCAACATTGTAAGAGGAGAGCATTTCCTTAAAATGAAAGATAAAGCGATCGTTTGTAACATCGGGCACTTCGATAACGAAATCGATATGGCTTGGTTAAACAAAAACTACGGTCAGACAAAATCTGAAGTGAAGCCTCAGGTAGATATCTATACCATCGAAGGTAAAGAAGTAATCATCCTGGCAGAAGGAAGACTGGTAAACTTAGGATGTGCAACAGGACACCCAAGTTTCGTAATGTCTAACTCTTTCTCTAACCAGACTCTGGCACAGATCGAGCTTTGGAACAACTCTGCAGCTTACAAAAACGAAGTTTACATGCTTCCTAAGCACTTAGATGAAAAAGTAGCGGCTTTACACCTTAAAAAATTAAGCGTTGAACTGGAAACTCTTTCTCCGGAACAGGCTGAATATATCGGTGTAGAAGTAAAAGGGCCATTCAAGCCTGAATACTACAGATACTAAGATTTTTAAAATCACATATAATAAAAGACTTTTCAGGTTTCTGAAGAGTCTTTTGTTTTTTCCGGTGGTTCCATTCTTAAACGCAAAGGCCTAATAGAACTTTTACAGTTTTAAGGGAAGCAAAGAGGTGTGACTGCATCACTAAAAAAGCGTGCACTTTATCCATACGCTTCATCGAATCAATCAAAGATTGATTCTACCTTTGCTTTACTTGAAGTATTTGATATTAAGATCAACTTTGCGTGAAAAGAGATCATTCAGACTATTTCAATTAATTATAAACTTTTGTCACTTAGAATTTTAAAGAAGCTGTTTCCCGCTATCCGCTTCTACTCCTCGCTCCAAAGCTATTTTGCCTGGCCTGCTGTGGGGTAACCGCTTCTATCGGGGCTAAAAATGGATGGTGAATGATCAATTTTAGATGATGGATTTTGGATGATCATGCCTGTGAATATTCAATAGGAACGGACTTTAGTCCGTTTTACTATAAACCAAAATCACCCGGCTTTAGCCAAAGCTTAAAGATAAATAAGACATCTGCTCCGTATTTTACCCATATTTTCCCTTTGTCGCAGGTAATTGTATAAAAAATGAATATATTTAGCCCGATAAATAAAACATTGAATTCATGAAAAAACAAAGAGTATCGAATGCATTCGTAGCCGCGTCTTGGGTAGCATTGGGAGCAGGAATGGTAGGCTATATTACAGGACTTGCCAGAGCGGAAATGCAGCTTAATGAAAAAGGATATTACTTTACGATTCTTCTTTATGGTCTTTTCGCTGTTGTTTCTCTGCAGAAAGCAGTTCGTGACCGTTTAGAGAATATTCCGGTAACAGATATTTATTATGGGATCTGCTGGTTTGCCACTTTATCCTCCATCGTTCTTCTGGCGATTGGACTGTGGAATGCCACTATACTTCCTAGTGAAAAAGGATTTTATGCGTTTGCATTTCTCCTCGCTCTTTTCGGAGCTATTTCCGTTCAGAAAAATACACGGGACAATATGGCCCAGGAATAAAATAAAACCGCCTCATCTTCCGATGAGGCGGTTTTTGTATCATAACAATGTTTTACAGATCAAAATGATTCGGGTGCTTGGCCTTGATATCATCTACGGTTCCCAGTACTTTATCTTTCAAAGAATCCTGATATTTCTGAAGATTTTCCGCTACTGCATCATCTGAACTTCCCAGAATCTTTACCGCCAGAATTCCGGCATTCAGCGCTCCGTTTAAAGCAACAGTCGCTACAGGAATTCCTCCCGGCATCTGAAGAATAGACAATACAGAATCCCAGCCGTCAATAGAATTGCTTGAAAGGATAGGAACTCCTATAACAGGCAAAGTGGTACAGCTGGCTACCATTCCCGGAAGATGTGCTGCACCTCCGGCACCTGCGATGATGACTTTCAGTCCTCTTTCTTTTGCCGTTTTCGCATAATCAAACATTCTTTCCGGCGTTCTGTGTGCCGAAACTACAGTAAGTTCATATGGAATATCGAGGCTTTTCAAAAAATTAGCAGCCTGTTCCATAATCGGCAGATCGCTCTGGCTGCCCATAATAATTCCTACCATCTTCAATTTTTATTAGATTTTCAAAGATAAAGAATAAAAGTCTTTTTTTAAAATCACAAATTAATTCATTCTTCCAATAAGGAAGCCGGAATAGGGAAACTAAACAATTTAAAAGATCACTATACTCTTATTTTTATTTTCAAATATTCCATCATACTATAAAACACCCCATCAAAAGACCAACAGTAACTTCCAGCCTCCCTATTCCCTATTCCCTATTCCCTATTCCCTATTCCCTATTCCCTATTCTTCATTCTTCATTATTCACTTTTCACTATTCCCTTCCAATTCCTTATCTGTATCAGTTGAAATCATATAAACTGTACCCATAAAATTCAATTCAGAACAGATATATTTGTTCGCTATACCTGAATTCACCTTGAAAGATTACAAACTTATTTTAGCTGTTCTCACTGTTGCCATTGTTTGGGGCACCACGTTTTTAGCAATCCGCGTTGCTGTAGAAACTATTCCTGCCTGGTTTGTAGCCGGAATCCGTCAGTTTCTGGCAGCCCTCATTATGTTTCTGGTTCTTGTTTCAAGAAAGGAATTCAAATGGATAGGCTGGAAAAACCTGGGATACCAGATCATTTTTGCATCACTGATGCTGGTTGTGGCCAACGGAATGACGACGGTAGCTGAAGAAACAGTCTCCAGCAGCCTGGCATCGCTTATCAGTGCCTGCTCTCCTATTCTTGTATTTTTAGGAAGTCTGGCTGTGGGTTTGCAGAAATTCAGTTTCCGGGCTCTTGCAGGTGTCATGCTGTGTTTCAGTGGGATTCTTTTTATTTTCTGGGACGGGTTACAGGATCTCGCCAATCCGCAATACAGAATGGGAATGATTTTTCTTTTCTGTGCGATTGCCGGATGGGCTTCCGGAACCATTTTCACCAAAAAGCTCAATATACAGAGCGGCAATATTACGCTGAACCTGTTCTATCAGTTCCTATTTGCAGGCGTTGTACAGGTTATTTTCGCTTTCATATTCTCAGATCATTACAATTTCGGAAACTGGACACTGAAAAGTATTTCCGCGATGTTGTATCTGGCAGTATTTGGATCTGTGGCAGCATTTTTTGCCTTTCATTACGCCCTTACTAAAATCTCTCCGGTACAGGTTTCTATTCTGGCTTATGTGAATACTGTGATAGCTATATTTCTGGGTTGGCTGATTATGGATGAGAAAATCTCCCTTAAATTTATTCTCGCAGCCGTCATGATTATTTGCGGTGTATTTATTATTAATTATAAACCGGAGATGTTCCGGAAACAGAAAGTGGCAGAAGGAGGTGCTTAGTGAATCCTATTTTTTTTAATAGAAATCTGCGAGACCTTAAAACAATTGAACCATTAAGTTTTTTAAGCTTTTTAAGCTTTTAAGAATATTAAGGTGCGCTTCGCTTGTAAGAAGTTGCAGCTTAAAATCACTGTAGCTTGAGCAAAGATTTTTTGTATTTTAGCTTGGAAAAATAAACTATGAAACAAATTACAGCAGTCCTTTTTATTATTCTGTCTTTTATGATTTCTGCACAGGAAAATAAATATTCAGATAAGGAATTTCAGCAAAAACTGGATTCAATTAAAACGGAAGGAAATTTATTATATTCTCACGAAAGTGCTTCCTGGAATTCCGGTGACCTTATGGCTGCGAACCAAAAACTACGGGAGATCGCTCAAAGCTATTTGACCTACAAGAGTAATGACACTATAAAAACTATATTTCTGAATAAAGATGAGAGTCTTGTTGTTGCCGAATACTCTTTTAAAGACAATCAAAAAAAGCCTGTAAAAGAAAATTTTCAACCGAGAAAACCCAATACTACGGAATTGAATTTAAACAAAATCAGAAGCGAGGTTATTTCCCAGCTGTCGGATCCTAAATATGAAGTAGGAGTTCCGGAAGGCTATAGTCTTAATATTATTGTGCTTCCATTCAACGAAAATTATAAAGTATATCTTATTCCGGGTACCTCGCAATCAGGAGTAATCCCATTTGGGAATGATTTCTTATTTATAGCTGATAAAGATGGAAAGATTATTTCAAATAAAAAATTTCATTCACGACTCATTCCGGCTTTCACCCAAGGAGAAAACGGAATTACAGTAACCATGACCACCCATAGCCATTTAAACACCAATCCTTTTATTTCCGCCACGGATATCTGTACATTCAAACTTTATGCTCCTTTAACAAAGCTTGAAGCGTTTTCTGTCTATTCCGGTGCATTAGGTACCTATATGCAATACAATTATAAAAAGGATTCCATTGAGAAAGTGAAGAGACCTTAGTATATACAAATGGTAAGAATTTACATTTCTTCTTTTAACTATTCATAAAAATCTGCTTAATCCGCCCGATCTGCGGAAACTTTATTCACGCAAAGAGCAAACGAATTCAATCATAAAAAAGAGCTGCAATCATCATTACAGCTCTTTATCTTTATCTCAATTTCAGGTCTTATTCAGCGATAACTTTTACCATACCTTTCACTTTCACCAGCTTTTCCATCAATTCTTCTCTGGAATCGGCCAGTACATTGATGTGCCCCATTTTTCTTCCGGGCTTAGTTTCTGTTTTTCCGTAGAGATGGATGTACGTTTGTGGAAGTTTCAAAACATCGTCCATCCCTTCATAGATTACTTTTCCGGTATACCCTTCTGCACCAACAAGGTTCAGCATTCCGCTGTATCCAAAAGCGTCTGTATCAGCTAAGGGCAGATTCTTCACCACACGGTACATCTGCTCAAACTGGGAATTGGCATTTCCTTCCTGGCTTTGATGTCCCGAATTATGAAGCCTTGGAGCCGTTTCATTTACCCAAACCTTCCCTGTTTTATCAAGGAATAGTTCAATAGCAAAAAGTCCCGGGGAATTGACTGCATTCAGAAATTTCTCCGTAATGGAATCAATTTGTCTCTGAATATCTTCACTCAAAAAAACCGGACAGATATTAAAATCAAGCAGATTCAATTTAGGATCGGCTACCATTTCTGTTACCGGGAAAGTCTTTGTTTCACCGTTTTCATTTCGGGCAACAATCACGGAAAGTTCTTTATCTATATCTACCAGGCTCTCGATTACGGAAGCTTCTTTCCATAAATGCTGGTAATCCTCTTCTGTTTTAATTACCTGAACACCTTTTCCGTCATAGCCGCCTGTATTCATTTTCTGCACAAAAGGCAGCGGCATCATGATCTTCTCGTCACTATTCCATGCCACCTGGAATTCAGGACTTGGAATGTCATGGGTTTTATAGAATTCTTTCTGAAGGATTTTTTGTTGAATCGTTTTAATAATGGCTACATTCGGGACTACTTTTATTCCCTGTTTTTCAAGTTCAGCCAAAGCGTCGGCATTTACATGTTCTATTTCGATGGTCACTACGTCTTTATCCTTCCCAAAATGAAGCACGGTTTCGTAGTCATTGAAATTTCCTTCTGTAAAATGCGAGATATTACTGCATGGTGCATCAGAAGCCGGATCCAGTGTATAAAATTCGTCGTCATATTTCAGCGCACTTTGTATCAGCATCCTTCCCAGCTGTCCGCCTCCTAAAATTCCTATTTTCATTCTTACTTTTATTTTTTCTATTAGATTTTTTTGCTGGAAATTCTACTGGACTTTATCAATCTTCAAATATCCCAGTCCCATTGGGTTTTCCTGGTTTTCAGCATCAGATTTTGTCAGAACGATAGAATATTTCGCTCTCATTTTTTCCGGCAGAATGTCATTCACATTGAAAATATCATCAATATCAACACCGTGTTTATCATCTACATGACTTACAGCTCCTTCAAAGCCCATTGTCTGATAAAATTCTGTAGCTTTTGCTCTTTTTATGATTTCTCCCATCGATTTTCCTACCATCAGATGTTGCTCATGAAATTCTTCAAAAAAGCCTTTTTTATAGCCTCCCAGGTTTAGAAAATACAGCTGCTCTTCTGAAGCCTTCTCTGTTTTTTCTACAATTTTCACTTCATATCCGTCAGCAAATCTTACTTCCTGATGGCAGTCTAAATGAATCTTTCCTTCTGCTTCTTTCCAGAAATCATTCATATCGGGAACGAGATCTTTAAGGTTTTCAGCAATTCCAAAAAAAACATCATGCTGCTCAATATTCCTGCCTTTGGGCGTTGCACCTAGAATAACATAAAATAATTTCATTTCATTTTTCATTTGTACAAAAATACGTCAAATTTATCTTTTTTAAACGTTTGGCAGACTACCACAATAGTTTTATATTTGTAGCATGTCAGAAATCATCATTCTGTTCCTCGGCGCGGTTTCAGCCGGTCTTTTAGGTTCACTTACGGGTTTGGGAGGAGGAGTTATCATTATTCCTTTATTGACGCTGGGTTTCGGCGTTCCTATGCATTATGCAATTGGTGCTTCTTTAATTTCTGTAATCGGTACATCTTCCGGTGCGGCGGTAGCTTTTGTAAAAGAAGGTTTTACCAATATGCGGATTGGAATGTTTCTGGAAATCGGGACTACGGCAGGAGCGATTATGGGAGCTTTGGTTTCGGGAATGCTAAATCCCAATACCATCGGAATCATATTCGCCAGTATTCTGTTGCTGACCGTTATTCTAAATCTTAAAGGAAAACCGGATCATCAGGAACCTTTAATCAAAGGAAGTCTTGAAGAAAAGTTGAAACTCTACGGAACTTTTCCTGATAAAGGGGTTTTAAAAAATTATTCGGCAAGAAATACAGTTCCTGGATTTTTAATGATGATGTTTGCAGGCGCAATGTCCGGGCTTTTAGGAATCGGTTCAGGTGCATTGAAAGTGCTGGCTATGGATAATATGATGAAACTGCCATTCAAGGTTTCTACCACGACAAGTAACTTTATGATTGGTGTAACGGCTGTTGCCAGTGCCCTGATCTATTTTCAGAGAGGAGAAATTATTCCTGTAATTGTAGCTCCGGTACTGATTGGTGTGGTCGTAGGAAGTTTCATAGGCTCTAAAACGCTGATGGTATCCAAAACAAAGAAGTTAAAAGTATTCTTTGCCATTGTGATCACTATTTTATCAGTGTATATGATGTATAACGGTATCAATAAAAGCTTCAGATAATGAAAAAGAATTTTACAGATGTTGATCTGAACCGTTCGGTAGGAAATCTTCTGAGACTGGGTGTTATTTTGTCTGTGGCCACCTCATTGATCGGGTTTATCAAACTTTTCACAGAAGGTTTTGAAATGCCTAAGAAATATTCTTCCCTGGACATGGGCTCTTCTTCTGAAAAAGTATGGGGAATGTTCTGGAATTCTTTATGCAAAGGTGAAGGTATGGCCATTATCCAGCTGGGAATTTTACTGCTGATCTTTACGCCGCTGGTAAGAATTATTTTCGCTCTTATCGGGTATTTAAAAGAAAAAGACTACGTATATGTAGTCATTTCTTCTATTGTTCTTGTGATTATGGCGATCAGCTTTTTTACAGGCTACGCTCACTAATTTTTTACATTTCATAAAACTCCAAAGGAAGCTGATCCGGATCCTGGGTAAAGAAAAACTCTTTCCCGGTATATTCGTCTATCCTGATTTCTTCACAGATAAGGCCTTTTGCGATGAGTTCACCTCTTTTGGCACCCACATTCTCTACAGAAAACGCCAAATGTCTTAAACCGCATGATTCCGGACGGGAAGGTCTTGCAGGAGGGTCAGGAAAAGAGAACAGTTCGATGACATAATGGTCTCCTATAGCCAGATCGAGCTTGTAAGACTGCCTTTCTTCACGGTATACTTCACGGATGATATTCAGGCCTAAAACTTCAGTATAGAATTTTTTTGAAACTTCATAATCTGAGCCAATAATGGCAATGTGGTGGATCTTCATTTTATATTTATTTCATGTACATTATTCAAAACCTGGAAAAACAGTCTGAAAAATGACAATATCGAGTTATTTTATTTCTTTACAGCCATCTTTTCTTCTGGTATCAATGATGTACTGAATTTTCCAGTCGTTCTGCTGTTTAACCAACTGAAAACTATTCGCTCCACAATGTGAAAACTTCCCTTTAAAATAGAATGAATAAGGCGTAAACACACTGGCAAGCCCGCCATCAGTATGAATGGCATCAATGATGATCTTTTCATCCAGATCGTCTTTTGAAAACTTAGAAACAGAAGCGATAAATTCCTGTACGTTTTCATTTTTTACGGTTCCGTCTTTGGCGATGCTCTGTAAAATGGCATTATCCGCAAAAGCAGTTTTCATCAGTTCAGGATCTGCATTTTTCATGCCTAAAAACAGATTACGGATGGGTTTTTCTATTTCCTGGTTCTGCTGTCCGAAACAGAATGTGGAGAACAATAAAGCGGCTGCTACCAATTTTTTCATGTTGATTTCAATTAATCTGACTCAATAAAAGTAGGAAAAATCCTTTAAATAATTAAAATTAACAAAGTTTAAAAGATGAACGATGCTGCTTTATTCGGAAATAGATTATTTTTATCCGTTTATTTGATACTATGTGGGGAATTTATTTGTTTTTGACTGCACTGCTGGTCCTTTTGACGATACTGCCTAAAATTCAGAATGCTCACTGGATATTCAGGGTTCCTGAATTCGGAAAGATCCAGATCACTTATGCGGTAGTTTTTACTTTTATTACAGGGCTTTTTCTTACCCATTCACAGTATATCTGGTATACACAGACGCTTTTACTGGCGTTGTTCATTCATCATGGTATTACCCTTATAAAATATACACCGCTTTATCCCGTAAAAAAACATACACAACGAAGCCAATCTTCTGAGAAGCTGCATTTTATTTCCGCTAATGTTTATCAGTTTAATAAAGAATACAACCGATTTATTGAACTTATTGAAAAATATAAACCCGAAATCTTTATGACGATGGAAAGCAATGGCGACTGGGAACAGGCCATGAAAGTCCTTGAAAAAGATTATCCCTTCCATCATAAAGTTACTCTTGAAAACACATACGGAATGCATTTCTACTCAAAGCTGGAGATTAAAAGTGCACAGACTCATTATTTCGTGGCTGATGATATTCCGAGTATTGAAGTTCATTTAAAGACTAAAGACGGTTTTTCATTTGTATTCTTTGGGGTTCATCCGCCTCCACCGAGCCCTACGGAAGAGGAAACTTCGAAAGAAAGGGACGGAGATCTCCTAAGTGCAGCAAAAAGGGTCAGAGATCTTAAAGACCCTGTGATTGTAGTTGGGGATTTTAATAATGTTGCCTGGTCGAAATCCTCTGTATTATTCAGAAAAACGAGCCATCTGATTGATCCCAGAATCGGACATTCTTTTGTGTCTACTTTTCACGCTAAATATCTTTTGCTGAGATTTCCGATTGATCTCATGTTCCACAGTGAGGATATTTTCATTAAAGAGCTTAAAACTCTTGAAAATTTCGGATCAGACCATCTTCCGGTGTATTGTGAGTTTTTTATTGACCATCATAATGACGAACAGGAAGACGAGGTGGAAGAAGCCACAACAGAAGAGAAAGCTGAAGCGGAAGAAATGATTCAGGAAGGAAAAGAAGAGGATGGAAACCGTGATGCGATAGTCACTGAGGGATAAAATGTGAGCCCGTTTTTTTTAATTTTTATTTGTCAATAGATTTAAAAATACATTATCTGGTGTTTTTTGACGCAAAGTTTAATGGCTTACTCTTTAGATTTAAGGTTAGCTAAGAGGCGTGACTGTGTCACTGAAGAAGCGTGCGTTTTATTCATACGCTTCATCGAATCAATTACAATTGATTCAGCCTTTGCTCATCTAAAATAGGCATTGTTAAGATCAATCTTTGCGTCAAAAAACACTAAATGATGTATTTTTTTTAACGCAAAGCTTTTGATTTTAATTAGCTGCTGAATTTTATATTTCTTTCTCAGTAAATTCCATAAAAAAGTTTTTGGTAAAAGCATAAAAAAGCCGTTTCACAAATGATGAAACGGCTTTATATATTTTATACTAATCTCTTAGAATAATTCTTTTCTGATAATGTTCTGACTTCTTTCAGGTCCTACAGAAACCAGGTATACATTGATTCCTAAATATTTCTCAATGAACTCGATATATTTCTGAGCGTTATCAGGAAGCTCGTCATAGCTTCTTGCTTTCGTAATATCTTCGTTCCAACCTGGCAGATCCTGATAAATTGGCTCGTAGTTGTATAATTTTTCTGTTGAAGAAGTGAAATAGTCAATAACTTTTCCGTCTTCCGTTTTATAATGTGTTACGATTTTCAGGTTTTCGATTCCGGTAAGAACGTCAAGCTTTGTGATCACAAGATTATTGATCCCGTTGATCATACAGGCATGTTTTAAAGAAACAAGGTCTAACCAACCTGTTCTTCTTGGTCTTCCGGTTGTTGCTCCGAATTCGCCACCGATTTGTCTGATTTTTTCTCCTAATTCATTATCCAGCTCAGATGGGAAAGGCCCGTTTCCTACTCTTGTACAGTATGCTTTTGCTACACCGATAAGGTTTTGGAGTGATGTTGGCGGAACCCCTGCTCCTGTACAAACTCCTCCGGTAGATGGAGAAGAAGAAGTTACATATGGGTATGTTCCGAAGTCGATATCAAGCATTAGTGCCTGAGCTCCTTCAAAAAGAACGTTTTTACCGTCTCTGATGGCTTCATTCAGTTCAAGTTCTGTATCTACGATTCTGTCCTGAAGCTGTTTTCCGATCTCTAAAAATTCGTTATAAATTTCTTCAACGTCTAAAGTCGGTTTTCCGTAATATTTTTCAAAAAGAGAGTTTTTAACTTTTAAGTTTTTCTCAATTTTGTCTCTTAAAATCTCAGGATTTAAAAGGTCGATCATTCTGATTCCTACTCTTGCAATTTTATCTTCATAGCAAGGTCCGATTCCTTTTTTAGTTGTCCCGATTTGAGTTCCTCCGTGTTCTTCTTCACGGTAAGTATCCAAAAGAATGTGGTAAGGCATGATCACATGCGCTCTTCTGCTGATAAAAATGTGGTCAGTTCTCAAGCCTTTGCTTTCAATCTGTCCAACCTCTTTAATGAAAGATTTTGGGTTTACCACTACTCCGTTCGCAATGATACACTTCCCTTTGCACTGCAGAACTCCAGAAGGAAGAAGGTGCAAAACAAATTTCTCTTCACCTACATAAACCGTGTGACCAGCGTTGTCTCCACCCTGGAAACGAACTACATAATCCGATTTAGCCGATAAAACATCCGTGATTTTTCCTTTACCTTCATCTCCGTATTGAAGACCTACAACTACGTAAGTTGACATATTTTACTATTATTTTAGATTCATGCAAAATTACTTTTAAAAAATAGGGTGAGCAAATTATGAGGAGATTTTATTTTTGGGTGGAGTATTTAAGAAGATTATAATTATACTAAAACTAAGGACCGTATGACTATTGATCGCCATAGAGTCCTTAGTTTTTATTTGTAATAAATATTGAAGAATGATGTATTACAAATAATGCTTATTGCACATTCTCATCTGAAGGAGGTAAAGAAATTTGTGCATCAACGGTAAATGAATCTACTTCTTTGATTGTTTTTAATTCTCCCACATCGTTGCTTTCCATAGTCCCTATAATGACTCCAAACTCAAAAACATTGTCAACGGACATGCCTAATTCTTCCAGTTTGTCTACAATGGTATCCAATTTATGAATACTCATTTCATTGATCGTTAAAACAATATTTGATTTCATGTGATATTCTAAGGTGCTATTGCAAAGCCAGAACCAACATCCATTGTGGGCAGTGGCAGCTTTTGGGAAATCTTTTTCATTTCATTAATGATCTGGTGAGGAGAAGCCGATGGATATTTCTCCCACAGAAGTGCAAGAATCCCTGCCACATGCGGCGTTGCCATACTCGTTCCAGAAATAGTTCTGTAATAAGTGGGTGTAGGCCAGGAAGAATATACATCAACTCCTGCACAGGCAATATCTATTTCACCATACGGATTAATATGTCTGTTGGAGAAATTGGCCAAATTATTCCCTGAATCCAAAGCAGCTACTGCAAGAACAGATGGGCAATTAGCAGGACTTCCCACCGGATTGAACTGGCTCAAGGACCGCTTACTCTCATTTCCTGCTGCGGCTACTACAACCGCTCCTTTCGACAGAGCATTTACACCGGCTCTTTCATAGGCCACATCAAATCCCTGCCCCGGAAATACTTTTGACCCTAAAGACATAGAGATCACTTTGCAGCCGTTATTGGCAGCCCAATCCATCCCGTTAATAATCCATCCCTGTGCCCCACTTCCCTGATTGCTTAAAACCTTCCCTGCACAAATAATGGCATCTTTGGCAACACCATATCTGATTCCGCTAGTGCTAACATTACCACATGCCGTTCCTATACAATGGGTTCCGTGTCCGTGCATATCATTCACCTGTTCGCCGGGAACAAATGAATAAGTTTGTACATTACGGCCATTAAAATCCGGATGTGCGGCATCAAATCCTGTATCTAATATGGCCACTTTAACATCTCTTCCTGTGTAATTTGAGATATCGCTTCTTGTCTGTAAAATACCCCAGGTAGCCTGAGAAGACAAAGCAATTGATGAAATATCATCAGGAACGTATACAATTTTCTCTGGCTCCATATAGAACCCTCTATCCGATGTTTCTTCCAATATTTTCATTTGATCCTGATCTCCGCCAACCAAAGCAATTCCCAGTTCACTATAAAATAAAACATCAGCATCTTTCAGTTTTTCTTCAGTAATAGCTTCATTTTTGAAATCACCCGAGCTTGCAATTTTAAGTCCCAAATCGTTTTTTAATAATTCTGAGACATTCTTAAAAGGCTGTTTCTCATCCATAATTATGAAATAACGCCCAGTATATAACGGACGGGGATCAAAATCATAGATTACATCTCCGCCCTCAAATTTTTCATACGCCTGGATACTATCCATATTCTCTGTAGGAAAAGTCTGTTCTCCTAAAATTGGTTTTTTCATGGGTAATAATTTTTAATCGTTAGTTTTTTAATGTAAAACATGAATTATTTTTCATATTATATCTGACAAATAATTTTCTACCACTCTATTTTTATTGATACTAAATTAGAGTGAAATAACTAGTGAGTCAATTACCCGTTTGTGTAATCTATATATTAAACCATCTTCGAATGTATCGTTGGATTAAATACCAAAAATTGGTATCTTTGATTAAAATCAACACAATGGCAAAAAACACATCCATCTTATTAGGAGATTATTTTGATAATTTCATCAGCGAACAAATAAAATCCGGGAAATACTCTTCAGCAAGTGAGGTGATAAGAAATGCATTAAGATTGTTTGAATATGAAGAATCTAAGAAAACAGAATTGATCAATGAATTAAAAAAAGGAGAAAAATCTGGATTTGTTGAGAATTTTGACCGTAAGGAATTTCTGCAGAGTCTTCATCAAAAACATTCTGCCGACTCATGAATTACAAAATAAGCAAAGAGGCTTTAACTGATTTAGAGAAGATTTGGCTATATACTTTTGAAAATTGGTCATTAAAACAAGCAGACCATTATTTTGCTTTGCTGATGAATGAAATTGAATATCTATCTGAAAATCATCAGTCTGGAAAGGATTACAGTAAAATCAGAAAAGGATATTTCCGGTCAAGAGTAAAATCACACTTCATATTTTATAAAGTCAATATCAGGAATGAAGAAATTAAAATCATCAGAATTCTTCATCAACAGATGGATATTTCAACAAGATTGGATGAGTAGACTAAAAATTTTAAATGACAAGAAAGCCAGTCTATTTATTCAGTATCTTTGGTATTCTTGCTAAGTATTCCAAAATCCTCCGCACCATGAGCTCATCACAAAAAACATCCTATTTCTCTCCATCTCCCACCAGCGAAGTCAAGCTCTTCCACACTCTGTTTACTCCCGATACAGTTCCCGTAAAAGCTACTTTACTAATCATTCACGGGATGCAGGAACACAGCGGAAGATATACTGAAATCGCCAGCTATTTTGCAGACCGGGGAATAGCCGTACTCACCTATGACCATCTGGGACATGGAAAATCCGTGAAATACAAAAAAGACATTGGGTTTTTCCAACTGAATCAGCCGGATGAAAAACTGATCTCAGATGCTGAAGCCATGAGTGACTATCTGACCAAACAATATCCGGCTGTTCCTCATTTCGTTTTGGGACACTCCATGGGTTCATTTGTTACGCGTTGTCTGCTCCAGAGAGCAAGCGGAAAACTAAAAGGAGCTGTTATTGTAGGAACCGGAGGACCTTTAGCAGGCATCAATCTGATAAAAAGCTATCTGTCAATAACCAACACCATAGCGCCTCGTTATCCCACCTATCTCAATAAGCTTTTTAATACGGTTAACAATAAACCTTTCAGGAAAGATCCCGATTTCAATGATACAAGCTGGCTCAGCGTAAATCCGTCGAACAGAAAAGCTTTTACAGAAGATGAACTCTGCGGAGTTCCTTTTACCCACAATGCCTTTTACGCTTTGTTCAGCATCTATAAAAAAGCCACAGCCAGAAACTGGGCGGCTTCTATTCCTAAGTACTTTCCTATTCTGTTTATCAGCGGGCAGAACGATCCGATAGGAGATTTTGGGAAAGGCGTGATGCAGACCATACATAATTTAAAGAAGGATAAATTTAAAGATATCAGTTATACTATTTATCCCGAAATGCGCCACGAAATACTCAACGAGGAAATCAGGGAAGAAGTTTTCAATGATATATTTCAGTGGATGTCAAAGCATTTATAAAAGATAAGAGAGAGGCTTATTAAACATCTTCAATTTTTTTACTTTTTGGTTTATCGCGAAGGCGCTAAGCTTTTCTTACATGCTTTATGTTTTTAAGGCGCAAGGGATTTTATCTCCGATAAAATTGAACAACGCTGCGAATATCTAAACATTCATACTTTGCTGAAAATCTTCGATTTTCTTGCGCCTTAAAAACGTACTTCATTTAAATTCTTGCGCCATTGCGATAAACCAAAAAAATCTTTTTATAATCATGACTATCAAACCTTATAGGTTTTAAAAACCTATAAGGTTTACAGCAGCAGCCAATAAATCAGTAGCCACTGAAATAGAACACAGACATGCGCGATATATGCAACATCTGCGCGATAAAAATTATCATCAGAACCTAAAAAGATCACTTCATTTAGCCCAGAACAATCTCTCTCTCCACTCCTATCTCTTCCAGAAAAGTCTCATCATGGGAAATCACCAGCAATGTTCCTTGATAATCCTTGATAGACTCCGTTAAAATTTCCACGTTCTGTAGATCCAGATTGTTGGTAGGTTCATCCAGAATAATCATATCAGGAGCTTTATTACTGATTGAAAGTGCACATAGAAGTAGTCTCAACCGCTCACCTCCACTTAAAACCCCACATTTTTTATCCCATGTTTCCTTCCCGAACAAGAATCTGGACAACAGGGTTTTCACTTCAGATTCCGGTTTCGCACTGTCGTTAAACTGTTGTACAAAATCATAGATATTGATCTGTTGACCTATCAGAGAATATTCCTGATCAACATAAATTGTATTGAATACCGAACTTATTATTTTTCCATTCGAGGGACGGATATTTCCCAGCAAGAGTTGTATTAAAGTTGTTTTTCCGGATCCATTGGTCCCTTTAACTGAAATTCTTTCTCCACTGTGTATTTCAAGATTGATATGGTTTTTCCAGAGATTTTCACTGCCATATTTGAAATTAAGATCTTCAGCATTGACTAAAATTTTTCCGGAATGCAGATGGGAATCACTGAAATTCACTTTCATCTGATCCGAATTTTTCAGTGAAGAACGCAGACTCCTGAGATCGCCGGAAATCCCACTGATCTTTTCCGCATGAATACCTTTCAACTTAGATGCATTTTTCTCAGCATTATTTTTGAGAGTATTCATCATAATCCTCGCAACTCCTGATTTTTCCTGCTTCTGTTTTCCTCTGGCATCGAGTTTCTGCTTCCTTTCCATGGTTTCGCGTTCCTTTTCTTTTGCTTTTTTCAAGGCCCGTTCTTTGGAATGAATATCGTTGTTCAGGGCTTCCTGCTCAATCATTTTCTGTTCAGCATAGAAATCATAATTCCCGCCATACGTAGAAATTCCCTGATTCGTTAATTCAAATATAGTATCAGCAAGATTCAACAGCTTCCTGTCGTGGCTGACCATAACCACGGTAGAATTTGTCTGTTTGATAAAGTCATACAATAGTGTTCTGCCTTCCATATCAAGATGGTTCGTAGGTTCATCAAGTAAAATAATATCAGGATGATTAATCTGAATTCCGGCCAGAAAAACTTTTGTCTTCTGCCCTCCACTCAGGCTTTCCAACTTTTGACTGAGTTCCAGATCTTCAAGTTTCCAATGTTGCAGTGCATTTTGACATCGTTCTTCAATATCCCAGTCGTCATTTAAAATTTCAAAATATTCTTCATCCACTTCTCCGGCAGTGATCTTTTGAAGTGCATCGAGTTTTTTATCAATGGTAAGACATTCCGCAATGGTAAGATGATCAAAGCTCCCAAACATCTGCGGAACATAGTACCAATCCCCTTTGATCATTATATTCCCGTCTAAAGGCTGAATTTCCTGAGCCATCATTTTCAGGAGCGTTGACTTTCCAACACCGTTGCTTCCAACTAATGCTGATTTTGTATGAGACTGTATCGTTAAATGGGTAGAATTAAAAAGGAGATCTCCTCCCGGAAACCCGTAGGACATATTTTGTAGTAAAATCATGATTTATTTCTTAGTAATAATTAAACATCAGCAACGCAAGGTTACTGTTTGATCATATCGAAAAGAAATTAAATCCTACATGTCTGTATAATTGGGTTTTTGGAACAGCAAAGATAATCAATTTTAAATTATTATTTTTCTGATTAAAAACATTGCTTTTTTCTCTATCTAAAAGCTTACCTTGATTTCTCCGTCCAGAATTCTCATTCTCCGGAGAGGTGGAAAATCGAAGATTTGACGGGGTGGTTTAATAGAGTCTCGAATTTTATATCCGTAATATTTTTAATCTGCCCTTCTTAAACAGCCTATTATAAAATCGGAGGCAAAAGTAGAAAAGATTTTAATCAAAAATCCGTAACTTTGCCGCCTACTAAAATTTTTTATGGAAAGCATTAAAGTTCACGACAAAACTTTCGTTCCTTATTTGAAGGACGCCGAGATTCAGGAAATTGTAAAAGAAACAGCTTTAAAGATTTATGAAGACTACAAGGACGAGGTTCCTGTTTTCATCGGGGTTCTGAACGGAGTGATCATGTTCTTCTCAGATCTTTTAAAATACTACCCGGGCGAATGCGAGATTGCTTTCATCCAAATGAGCTCTTATGTGGGTACGGAATCTACAGGAATTGTTTATCAGAAAATGGAATTGACTAAAGATGTGAGAGACCGTCATATCATCCTTGTAGAAGATATTGTAGATACGGGAAACACGGTTGAAAGTTTATTCAAATATTTCACAGAAACGCAGCGTCCGAAATCTGTAAAACTGGCTTCATTCTTATTGAAACCGGATGTATACAAAAAGGATTTCAAGCTGGATTATATTGGAAAAGAGATTCCCAATAAATTTGTACTGGGCTACGGACTTGATTATGATGAGTTAGGAAGAAACCTTTCAAATCTGTATCAACTGGAAGAAGGACAAATCAACCATTAAATGCTGTTGGCTATTAGCTGATAGCTTTTAGCCTAAAAAAGTAAAATAAAGAAATTAATTTAATAATAACTTAAAAACGCTAAAGGCTAAAAGCAGATAAAAACCAAAAGCTAGCTGCCAATCGCCAGAAGCCCTTTAACATTATGATAAACATTGTTCTGTTCGGCCCTCCAGGAAGTGGAAAAGGAACTCAAGCCCAAAACCTGATCGAAAAATTCAATTTAAAACAGGTTTCAACAGGTGATCTTTTCAGATATAACATGAAAAACGACACCGAACTTGGAAAACTGGCTAAGTCTTACATCGATAAGGGAGAATTGGTTCCGGATCAGGTGACAACAGATATGCTGATTGATGAGCTTAAAAAACCTACAGATACCAACGGATTTATTTTCGACGGCTATCCGAGAACTACAGCTCAGACTGAAGCGTTGGAAACCATTGTAAAAGAGGAACTGAACGACAAAATTGATATCTGCCTGTCATTGGTGGTAGAAGATAAAATATTGGTGGAAAGACTTCTGAAAAGAGGAGAAACCAGTGGAAGATCAGACGACAGCAATGTGGAAATCATTGAAAACAGAATTAAAGAATACTATACTAAAACAGCAGAAGTAGCTGAACTTTACAAGCAACAGGGAAAATATGTTGAAGTAAACGGCGTAGGAGAAATTGAAGAGATTTCTCAAAAACTTTTTGCTGAAGTAGAAAAAATTAAATAATCGGGATAAGGGTACGGGATTGGAAAATTCGAATCCCGTTTCCGCAACCCGCAACACAAACTATATGTCTAACTTTGTAGATTACGTAAAGATCCATTGTAAAAGCGGTCACGGAGGCGCAGGTTCTGCCCACCTCCGCCGTGAAAAATATATCCCTAAAGGAGGTCCGGATGGAGGCGACGGAGGTCGTGGAGGACACATCATCATGAGGGGAAATGCTCAGGAATGGACTTTACTTCCACTTCGATACACCCGTCACGTAAAAGCGGAACGTGGTGAAAACGGAGCGAAAAACCAGCTTACCGGCGCTGATGGTGCTGATATTTATATTGATGTTCCCATCGGGACTATCGCTAAAAATGAGGATGGAGAAATTATCGGTGAAATTCTTGAAGACAAACAGGAAATCACCTTAATGCAGGGAGGAAAGGGAGGAAAAGGAAATGAGTTTTTTAAATCTTCTACCAACCAAACTCCAAGATACGCACAGCCGGGAATGGATGGTGAGGAAGGCTTTGTGGTTTTCGAACTCAAAATCTTAGCCGATGTAGGTTTAGTTGGGTTCCCAAATGCCGGAAAATCTACACTTCTTTCTTCTGTTTCTGCAGCAAAACCTAAAATTGCCAATTACGCATTTACCACTCTGACTCCCAATCTTGGTATTGTGGACTACAGAAATTACAAATCTTTTGTAATGGCTGATATTCCGGGGATCATTGAAGGAGCAGCTGAAGGAAAAGGTTTAGGACACCGGTTTTTAAGACATATTGAAAGAAACTCTATCCTTTTATTCTTAATTCCGGCCGATTCTGAAGATCACTTCCAGGAATTTAAAATTCTGGAAAATGAATTGAAGGAGTACAACTCTGAACTTCTGGATAAAGATTTTATTGTTTCCATTTCAAAATCAGATCTCCTTGATGAAGAACTGAAAAAAGAAATCGCCGCCGAATTCCCGGAAAACAGACGGCCTCTATTCTTCTCCGGTGTAACGGGGGAAGGCCTTGTAGAACTTAAAGATGCCATCTGGAAAAAACTTCACGGATAAAAGATGATACACTCAATAAAAAAAATAACAGCACCCGCTGTTATTTTTGTTTCATTTCTTCTGCCCTCTGAAACTTCTGCTCAGGGTGGTGATTCTTTTGTGGAAACACCCAGATTAGAAGAACCTGCGCCTTTTAATGATAAAGCATTTTTCAGGTTTGAATTCGATACAAAAATAAAGTATAGGTTTACCAACGATAAAATCGTCAATCAAAGTACGAACAATGAAGTGAGTGATATTATTGAGTATTACACCAATGAGACAGATCAGTCTGTACTGGCTTTCAATAACAGCAGAAACGGCTTTATCTATAACTTAAAGAAGGATACCAACCCTGTTCTTCCGGTTTTGATTAAAGACGAAAGCAAGGAAATAAAACCTGGCAATTTCGATTATTTTAAAGGAGATATTCCTTTGGAGTCTGAAATTGCGGACATCAAGAAAAGAAAAAAGCCTAAAACCGATCAGGTTCTGGAATTGGTTGAAAAGAAGGCGGAAAACGATCTTATCCATTATAAATACAACCTTATTCTTAATCGTAAAAGAAAAACGAATATAGCTGTCATAGAACTGGATATCGCGAATACGGAAAAGGCCTTCAACAACAATATCCTATATGATATGGAACCTTTATTTTTCAAAAATAAGATCCTGTTCAACAAAGGGGAAATAAAAAGTTATTCTTATTACAACAAGGAAAAAAGAAGAACAAAGTACTATGAATCACTGGATATTTATCCTGTACTTCTGAGGCTTTCTTTCACCAAAGGATGCTGTGTTTCTTCTCTGGAATAGTATAAATACGTGACCCGGCTTTCTTTGGAATAATTATTGGAATGATCCAGAGAAATCATCCGTTATGAAATATATACTCAGTCTTGGCGCATTTATTTTTTTATTTTCGTGTACAACGTCTACAATCAATTCAAAGTATACTCAAATTGAATATGAAGCCGGAGCTTGTTTTGGTTCCTGCCCCATTTTCAAATTAACCGTTAATCCCGACAGGACTGCGGTATTGGAAGCGGAGCATTTTAATTTCTCTAAGGATTTTTCAAAAGGTGAATTTTCAAAACCACGGGAAGGTACTTTTAAAACGGTCCTCAAAGAAACGGACTACAACAAACTGGCATCTCTGCTGAATGACCTTGACATTAAAAATCTGAAGGACCATTACGGAACAAGAAATATTACAGATCTTCCCACCTCTTATCTCAGAATTAATTTTGCGGACGGGACTTCTAAAAATATAGAAGATTACGGCAAACAGGGAAGTGAAAAGCTCAAGGAAACCTATCTCTTCATTGAAGGCCTGAGGCACAATCAAAAGTGGACAAAAGTAAAATAATCTGCTTAAAAATATTTAAACTACCTTTGTACCATATAATTCCTTCACATTGAGGGAATTTTATTCTAAATTAAAAAAACAGTTCATTTGAATTTTACAGACCTAAACTTAATAGACCCTATTGCAAAAGCAATTCAGGAGCAGGGATACACCAACCCAACGCCCATTCAGGAGAAATCTATCCCTGAAATCTTAAAAGGCAGAGACTTTTTAGGATGTGCACAGACAGGAACAGGAAAAACAGCGGCGTTTGCAATCCCTATTCTGCAGAATTTATCAAACAATAAGACCAAAAACAATCATATAAAGGCCCTGATCTTAACGCCGACAAGAGAACTTGCCATCCAGATCGAGGAAAACATCAACGCATACGGAAAATACCTTCCTTTAAAAGAGCTCGTTATCTTCGGAGGGGTAAAACAGGGAAATCAGGAAACTGCCCTGAGAAGAGGCGTAGATATCCTGGTAGCCACTCCCGGAAGACTTCTGGATTTTATCGCACAGGGAATTATCAGCTTAAAGAACCTTGAAATCTTTGTTCTTGATGAAGCGGACAGAATGCTCGATATGGGTTTTGTACATGATGTAAAAAGAATCATTAAACTTCTTCCACAAAGAAGACAGACATTATTCTTTTCTGCAACAATGCCTTCTGAGATTCAGAAACTGGCAGATTCTATTCTGAATAATCCTGTAAAAGTAGAAGTTACTCCGGTTTCTTCCACTGCAGAAACCATTAAACAGTCGGTTTATTTTGTAGAGAAAGATAATAAACTGAACCTTCTTTCCCATATTTTAAAAAATGATATCGCTGATTCTGTACTGGTATTTTCCAGAACGAAACACGGTGCCGACAAGATTGCAAGAAAACTTCAGAAGGATCATATCTCTGCAGAAGCCATTCACGGAAACAAATCCCAGAATGCAAGACAGAATGCCCTGAATAATTTTAAGTCCGGAAAAACAAGAGTTCTGGTGGCTACAGACATTGCTGCAAGAGGTATTGATATTGATGAGCTTAAATATGTAATCAATTTTGAACTTTCCGATGTTTCGGAGACGTATGTTCACCGAATTGGAAGAACAGGAAGAGCCGGAGCTGAAGGATCATCGATCTCTTTTGTAGACGGTCTTGATCTTTTAAATCTAAGAAACACGGAGAAACTGATCGGGAAAAAAATTCCTGTGGTGAAAGATCACCCGTTCCATACTGATAATCTGGTCGCTCAGAAAAGAGATTCTAACAACAAACCTATGGCAGCCGGCGGTGGTGGTGAAAGAAGACCTTCAAGATCTCCAAAACCTCAGAATAACAACAACAAGCCTTCTGGAAGCACTCCTACCGGGTTTAAGAAGCCCAAGAATAAGAACTTCACCAGAAAAAAATAATAAAAAAGCTTTCAAGGTCATTTCTTGAAAGCTTTTTTTAGCAGAATACAATTCTTACTTATTTATCTTTAATTTATAAACAGTTACAGAATCATAAAAAGGCTGCCAGCTTTTACCCGGATTTAAATAGGCCTTTACTTTAATTAAATCGTTTTCATCCATACTATCTACAATCTTTTTGCTCATTGTATTTTTAAAGTAAAATACATTTTCCTTATTTTCACTTCTTTTAACTTCTACTCCCATAAAATCAACTGACTTTCTTTTTGGGCTAATATGGGTAGGTAAAAGCAAATAGTGTATCTTATTCTTTTGAAGATAATCCTTAAAACGAAAGCTGTTTATTTCATTAAAAAAAACTGGATTCGCAACTAAAGCATCAGCCGGAACGAAATTAAAATCAGAATAATAGGCAAATCTTCCCGGAAAATCATAAACATAAATTCTGGATTCTTTCGGAATCACATGAACCAGGTCTTCTGCAAGCCCCTGCAATAATTCTTTTGGCTTCTTTTCAAATTTTGATTCACTATTAAAGACATTATAAGCAAGGCTTAAGTTCGTGGTAAGCTTTAACCCTCCTACTAAACAAACAAAGAGTATTAGTACTACAGAGAAAGCAATATATGGAACTGCCTTTTTTACTATTCTAAATTGGATTTTCTCAGCAAGATCATAAATAAAGATTCCGAAAAAGATGTACTGTGAAACGAAATACCATTGTCCAATCTGTGCTTGAAAAAACAGGTTATAAAATAAATGCATGAAACTTCCGACCACATATAAAATCTTAATCCATCGATAAGATACGTTTTTAGCAAATGTTAAAAATAACAAATAAAGACAGCCTAAAACTATACAAACATTTGGAATGAAACCAAAAGGAGGATCAAATTTCATAACAGGAAACGAACTCTTAATCTTTCCGCTGATAGGAACAATATCTCCAAACAAATATAGATTTGACAGCAAATAAGGTCCTGTAAGGAATAGAAAGCCCAGAAGTATTTTCAGTATGCTTGTAAAGCTCCAGGCACGTTCTTTCCAATAGAAAAACCCCAATGGAATAATAATAAAAATATGATCTAACCTTCCTAAAAAAACAAGACTGCAGATAAAACCGAAAATAAAATCATTGGTGTACTTTTTACAAAGAAAATAAAGCAATAAAGCTATTGTAAAGAAAACAAGGTGTGCTTCAGTTAAATATAATGTTCCTAGACTAAAAAACAGTAAACAGTAAGCGGCTAAGCTCAGCACTTTTCCTATACCCGAATCTTTAAACATTGTTTTCTCAAAGAGCCTATATCCTAATACGATAAATATAACCTGAAAAAACCATAATATATATATTAAAAGCCCTTTACCCAAAAAATTGATCCCTTCTGCAATGACGCAAAAAAGCATCCATAACGGATGAAAGCCATTCGTAAGATATAAATCATTAAAGCCCATAAACCCATGATTCACTATATTATAAGCTATCTGCGGATAAAAATATCCATCATCTACCCCAAATTTAGATGGATTCCACAAGAAAAAAACCGAGGAAAGCAAAAGCAGATAATGAATGTTTTCTTTTACAAGTTTCATAAAGATTAATTATAAATTTTTTTCGCATTTTCGGTGGTTATTCTGTCTATTTCTGAAAAGTCTTTTCCGTAAATATTCACCAGTTTCCCGGCTACCAGATCGAGATAGGAGCTTTCATTTCTCTTGCCTCTGTGCGGAACGGGAGCCAGATATGGAGAATCTGTTTCCAGAACAATTTTATCCAAAGGAATTTCATGAAGGAACTGATCAATTTTTCCGTTTTTAAACGTTACCACACCTCCTATTCCCAGCAGAAAATTAAGGTCTATAGCATGTTTCGCCTGATCGAGGTCTCCCGAAAAACAGTGAAAAATACCACGAAGTTTCGGATGTTTTTTTCTTTCCAGCACTTCAAACGTTTCATTAAAACTTTCTCTTGTATGGATCACGATAGGAAGGTCTTTTTCAATCGCCCAGTCGATTTGCTGCTCAAAAGCTTTCACCTGGATATCAAGCGTTGTTTTATCCCAGTAAAGGTCGATTCCTATCTCTCCTATTGCCGGAAATGCTCTTTGGTCAAGATAATTCTTAACGATTTCAAGTTCTTTTTCCCAGGATTCCGGTTTTACATAGCAAGGGTGCAGTCCCATCATAGAAATAATCTGTCCGGGATAATCGGATTCCAGCTGAAGCATTTTTTCATGAGATTCGGAATCAATAGCAGGAAGATAAAACTTCGTGACTCCTTTGTTTATAGCCCTTTGAATGGCTTCTTTTCTATCTTCATCAAATTCTTCTGCGTATAAATGGGTATGTGTATCAATCATTTTCTTTAAAATTTTAACAGATCTTCATAAGGGTTTTCCAGCTCCATTAAAAGCCCGAAAGCAGGCTCTGTCTTTATTCCCTGTTTCTTCAGTTCTACTATTTTTTGTTTAAAATTTTCGCCTTTTTCATTTAATATTCTGTATTCAGCCATCATATGGCGGTAGGCGTTCTGCTGAATTGGCGGTTTATTCTGTCCGAAAATTTCTATGGGAAACTCTTCCAGCATAAAATTCAGTGCAATGCTTTTTTCTCCGTTAACAACCATATTTTCGACTTTTACATCTACTTCAAAAGGAATTAACCGGCTAAACATGATATCATCCAGAAAATCTTCCTCAAACCTAAGATCTACCTCACAAATGATATCCAGATCGCTGCTTTCAATATCAATCCCGATAGGAATGGTTCCGGCCAGAATTGGAGAATAAGGTTCTAATTTCTCAAGAACACGGTATTTTGTAAGAACGTTATAAGCTCTTTGTTGTCTTTCGTTCCCGGATTTCAGATAATCAAGTTTGGTGAAATCAATCATTCAAAAATATTTTATGCCTTACTTTTTCCCGCTGTGCTTTAATTCTTTCCTTCAGTTTCTCTCTAAACTCAATATATTTAGGATCTTTTTCATCTTCCGTTCTATGTTCCAGTGCTTTATTGATTTTAAAATTTTCTTTGATAAAACGTTTAGTTTCATCGGAAAAATAAGCTTCCCCGAACTTATCAAAAATATAATATACGGCCTGTGAAGTAGGATGAATCAGGTCTTCCCTGTAAAAACGATAGTCACGAAGATCATCCATCAGGATTTCATAAACAGGCAGATAATGACAGTTTTCCAGCTGCGAAACCGCTTCATGAACAGCCGTGATCAGCTTGGATTTACTGAGTTGATTTTCAATCATCCCGTCTTTGGTATGGCGTACCGGAGAAACAGTAAAGAGGATCTGTACATCATCCCGGCAGATATCTTTAAGGTTTAAAACCGTATTGTATATTGAATCTGTAAGTTCCTGATGGGAAAGCAGTCTTTTATCAAAAAACTTTTGCGGGATCTTATGACAGTTGGCTACCAGTTTTTTCTTCGGAATAAATTCATAGATAAATGAAGTTCCGTAAGTGATAATCACCCAGCTTGTATCCTGCAGAAACCTGTTTCCAACCTCTATCCCTGCATTGATTTTATCCAAAGACTGGTGAACGTACCGTCTGTCAAAACTGCTGTGATGATCCAGTGAGATAAATTCATCGTTGAAGGTAATCAGCTCATCCTCTTTATAAAATTCGGAATCGTGAAGCCTTTTAACCGCATTACTGATGGAGAAAGGATTGAAAATAGTTCCGAAAGGATTATTTACCGTCTGAAGCTGCCCCTCACCCAAAAGATCCGTCATTTCCGAAGCAAAACAGGATCCTATTGAAAATATTTTATCTTCAACTTCTATTTTTTTCTCCGACAGCGGAATATCAACTTCAGTTCTGAATTTCATCTTTTAGGTAACAGGTGGCAGATAACAGGTGACGGGTGGCAAATATTCGTAGGTCCATAAGAACTGCAACCTGCTACCTCTCCTCTACAATCTTATTAGCTCTCTCTTCTCAACAGATAATTAGCCAGTTCAATGAAAGGCTTTTTCTTGTCTTCAGGGATATCAATTTTTGCCAGATAGCTTTGTCCGATTTCGTTGTGTTTCTGAATCAGGCGCAATGCTTTTTCGTCTACTTTTGTTCTTCTGAAGATCTTTTCAACCCCGTATACTTTATCAATATTATCGGTCTTTTTGCTGTACCAGTGATCCAGTTCTTTTCTTTCTTCGTCTGTAGCATGCTCTCTAGCTAAAAGATAAAGTACCGTTTTCTTGTTTTCATAAATATCTCCTGCATGTTTTTTCCCAAACTGGGCCTGATCTCCGAATACATCCAGATAATCATCCATAATCTGGAATGCAATCCCAATATGTTTTCCGAAATTGAAAATCGCTTTGGCATCTTTAAAATTAGCTCTTGCAATAAGCGCTCCTATTTCAAAGGAAGACGCACTTAAAACTCCCGTTTTATATGTAATCATTCTGATGTAGTCATCATAAGTGACATCCTCCTGAGTTTCAAAATTGATATCATACTGCTGACCTTCGCACAGAAGAAGCCCTGTGTGGGTGAAAATTCTGATACATGCCTTGAAAATTTCAGGTTCAAGATCTTCAAAAAACTTATAAGCTTTCAGCATCAGTCCGTCTCCGGAAAGAATTCCGACATTGATCCCGTGAAGGGTGTGTATGGTAGGTTTATTTCTTCTTAGAGGTGCTTCATCCATAATATCATCATGGATCAGGGTGAAATTATGGAAGAATTCAATAGCCAGTGCCGGTTTTATAGCCTGATTGAGATCTCCACCGAACAGGTCGCAGGCCATCAGTACCATAATAGGGCGAAGACGCTTTCCGCCGTGGGAAATGATGTAATTCATCGGGTCGTAAAGTTCCGCAGGCTTGTCTTTAAAAGTATACTTAGTGATGGCTTCAGCAACAATCTGCTGGTATCTGTCTAAAAATTCCATAAAATCTAATAGTTTGAACAAAAATACAATTTTTCAAGGCTTTATAAAACAAAAAACTCCATCGTTAGATGAAGATTTTAAATATAAAATTCAAAAAATTATTTTATTCCAGTTCAATAGGATTATAGGGTTTTGATTTTCTTGCCATATCAATGGCCTTGCCATCCGCATCATAAATCGGGGCACTGTAAAAGCCTGGATTTTCATGGATATTTTTCTGAACTTCCCGAAATTTTTCTCTAGAGACATGCAATATATGCTTTTCTGTTTTTAAATAAATTTTACTATTTCTTTTATCCATAGCAATTGCTTTAAAATGATAATGATCTTTAGTATCTTCTATTTCCATAATTAAACCCGGAAGCCCCTGAAAAATGTAAGGACCGTTGTTAATGGGAATATCTTTAGCATACCAGGCAATGTATTTTCTACCTCTGTATTCTGTTGTTGCCTTTTGACAAATGTATCCTAAGATTTCTTTGGTTTCTTTTTCTAATTTCCAATCAAATTTGGGTTGGCTTTCTTCATATTGATACATTTCAACAGCATAGTCCTGAATAATGATTTTGTTTTCTTTAAGGTCTTTCAATGTGTAGATATTCCAATTTTCTATAAAATTATTGTAAAGACTAAACTCTTTTGCATTAATCTCAGTTTTGTGACTGTATTTTTCAGACAAAGAATCACTTTTTATCCCGTTATAATCAGAAAACACAGAAAAGTTTTCTCCTAATCTTAAAACGCAAACGGCTTCCTTCGGCTTTTTTGATCTTTTTGTATCCTTTGTTAATTGTACATCATAATAAATATTGTTATTACTTTCACCAACAATCTTCTCGCTGTAAGGAAATGGCTTCATTGAATTCCCTACCAAAGAAATTTTTTGAGACTTCGCAAGTCCAAACCCCACTATTAAAAGCAGATAAAAGATCTTCATTTTTAATCTTTCAAACATTTTTTTCCAACTTTAGCCACCACATTTAATTTAATTTATTTCTGCCATAGCCTGATGCATTTGTTGGGGAGAGGAATAGTTATCACCGCATAAATAATAATCCTTACCACAACCTGAGTCTATTATATACCATTGTGAGCAAGTTTTTACTGGCATCTTAGTATTTAAAGATTCTATTTCTTCTACAAAATTTTTATCTGTTTTCAATTCTATTATTTTGTCTGTCGTTTTAGTTTCAACAGTACCTTTTGCACTAACCAGCGCATTAACTGTGATAGCTGCTGCTAATAATATCTTTTTCATAATAGTTTAAAATTTGTGATTATATTTTCTTTTTCATCAAAAAGTATTTTCGCGAAAACTTTCTCCGAATGTACACAACAAATAAAACATAAAACAATACAAATCAAAACAATACGTAATTCATACTAGACAAAATAAAAACAAATTAATCACAATAACGTGTATTAAAATTTCAATTATTTTTTTAAAGAAATTCAAAGATAAATTCAGTATAAAAACAAAAAACTTTGCCCGATTGGACAAAGTTTATATAATGAATTTGCATTTTTAATTAAGTCAGGAATGTCACTACAAGATAAGTAACTCCTGCTACGATTGCTGAAATAGGGATGGTCAATACCCAAGCCCAAAGAAGGCTTACCGTGATTCCCCATCTTACCGCAGAAACTCTTTTCGTTAATCCTACCCCAATGATAGAACCTGTAATCGTATGCGTTGTAGATACCGGAATACCGAAGTGGTCTGTAATAAACAAAGTAATTGCTCCTGCAGTTTCTGCACTTACTCCTTCCAGTGAAGTTACCTTTGTAATCTTAGTTCCCATAGTCTTGATGATCTTCCAACCGCCACTCATGGTTCCTAAACCAATTGCTAAGAAGGAAACCAGAGGAACCCAAAGATAATGTTCAGCAAAGTAATCAAAACGTCCCGCAGATGGGATATTAAGGTATACAGGATCGTGTAGCATTTCAACATGGTAGTAGATCAATGCTGCTCCAATAATACCCATTACTTTCTGAGCATCATTCAAACCGTGTCCTAAGCTGAATAAAGCTGAAGAAGCCAGCTGAAGTCTTTTGAAAGACTGATCTGCCTTGTGTGGGTTTGATTTTTTATAAAGGTGAACAATAATTAATGTAATGATGATAGAGATAATCATTCCTATTATCGGTGCCATAAAAATGAACAGGAAAATAGGAATTACTTTATCAAATTTCACAACGCTTTGTGTCGTGACCTGATGAAGTGCGTGTTTACAAGTCTCAAAGAAACCTAAAGTAGGCTGTGCCGCTGCTACAGCATGGTAATCCAACATGAAAGCGTGCATCAGCGCCGCTCCCAGAAACCCACCGATCAGGGTGTGGGATGATGAGGAAGGAATTCCAAACCACCATGTTAAAAGATTCCACGCAATGGCTGCAATAAGACCTGAAAATATAACTTCAAGGTTGATAAAATTCTCATTAACGGTTTTGGCAATGGTATTACCAATTTTAAATTCTCCAATAATGTAAGCGGCAATGAAAAAAGCGGCAAAATTCCAGAGTGCTGCCCAAAGTACAGCCTGAAAAGGGGTTAGAACCTTTGTAGAAACAATGGTTGCAATGGAGTTGGCTGCATCATGAAAACCATTAATATAATCGAAAATTAAAGCTAAAGCAATAATAACCGTAAGTAAAATCGGAAATTCCATTTCTGTGAGTTATAATTGTTTAAGCGTATTTAATCATGATGTTCTCAATTGTGTTGGCAACATCTTCTGCTTTATCAGTTACTATTTCAAGATAATTAAGTACAGATGAAACTTTGATGATATTAATCGCATCATTCGTTTCAAATAAATCTACCATTGAATTGGAAAGCAGATCATCAGCAATGTTCTCAATAGAATTTACTTTGATACATGCTTCTTTCACCTGATCCATATTTTTGAATCCTTTAAGGTTTTTCATGGCATTCTGGATCTCAAGACAAGCTTTGTTAATCAATAATGAAAAATCCGAATAAGCCTTCATTTCAGGCGATTTATATAAGAAAATGTATTTTGTGGAAGCATAGATGTAATCAGCGATATCATCAAGACCGGTTGCCAGGGTGTGAATGTCTTCACGGTCGAACGGTGTAATGAAGTTTTTTCCTAATTCAACAAAAATCTCATGTGTAAGTTCATCGTTTTTGTGCTCATAGTCGCTCATTCTTTTTAACATCGTATCGTCGTTAAGATCGAAATCTCTGATCCCGTTGTTAAAGTCTTCAGACATTGCAACTAAGTTCTCCGTTACTTTTTCGAAAAGCACAAAGAAAATTTTATCTTTTGGTTGAAAAGCGTGGAAAATATTACCAATTCCCATTTGTATGTATTTATAATTCGAGTGCAAATTTCTTAAAAAAGGATTTGCCCTGAAACAATATAACATTAAGTTTTGTTAACATTCGATTAACACCTGATTATCAAATAAAAAAACCGACCAAAGGCCGGTTTTTTACTATAATTTTGATGCTTTAGTTTGCTACTTCAGCTCTCATTTCTTTTCCTCTGAATTTCATTGAAGGAATGTTGCTCATCACATTTTCCTGGAATGATTTTTCCACTTCGAAGAATGAGAATTTCTCCAGGATTTCAATATCACCGATTTCTGCTCTTTTTTTGCTTTTTCCGGCTGTTGCTTTGTTGATGATATCAAGAACATCAAGCTTTTTCAACTGATCTTTTTTTCCAAGATTGAAGAAGAATCTTACCATGTTTTCATCTTTTCTTCTAGGTTTTCCGCCACGGTCTCTTCCATCTCTGCTGCCACGGTCGCGGTCTCTTCCTCTGTCACGGTCTCTATCGCGACCTCTGTCTCTTCTTGAGTAATCATCATCTCTGCTGCTCAGTTTCTGTTCAGCAAGATCATGCTTGTCTTTGTAATAAAGAGCAAGGTCTTTCAATTGGAACTGTAATAATTTATGTACCAGTTCTTCTTTAGTGAAAGCACTAAGATCAGGAATCAAACTGTCGTTGAATTCAAATACATCTTCTTCGTGCTCTGTAAATAGTTTTTCAAAAACACCTCCAACCTGAGCTTTGATAATATCGTCTCCTGTCGGGATTGTTTTCTCTGTAATTTCAATTTTGGTAGCAGATCTGATCTGTTTCAGTTTTCTGCTTTCTTCAGGCTTGATTAACGCCATTGAAATACCGTCTTTTCCAGCTCTACCGGTTCTTCCGCTTCTGTGAACGAATACCTCCGGATCATCAGGTAAAGAATAATGGATAACGTGCGTTAAGGAATTTACATCCAAACCTCTTGCCGCTACATCCGTTGCTACAAGGATATCAATGTTTTTCAGTCTGAATTTCTTCATTACCGTATCTCTCTGCGCCTGAGAAAGATCTCCGTGAAGAGCATCTGCTGCATAACCGTTCTGCATTAAGAAATCGGCAACCTCCTGAGTTTCCATTCTTGTTCTGCAGAAAAGAATAGAATACTGGTTAGGGTTTGCGTCAATTAATCTTTTTAGAGCTTCTTTTTTCTGACGGTATCCTACTACATAGTATTCATGCTTGATGTTCTTCTTAACCTCGTTAATAGAACCCACAGAAATACGGTGAGGATTGGTAAGATAATTTTTAGAAATTCTCTCTACTTCTTTATTCATCGTTGCCGAGAATAAGAAAGTCTGCTTTGTGTCCGGTGTTTCGCTAAGAATTGTTTCCAACTCATCTTTGAAACCCATAGAAAGCATTTCATCAGCTTCGTCTAAAACTAACCAATGAATGGCAGAAAAATCAAGTGCTTTTCTGTTGATAAGGTCGATTACTCTTCCGGGAGTTCCTACAATAATCTGTGGTTTATCCTTTAAAGAGCGAATCTGATCCATAATACTGCTACCACCATAAACCGCTGTGGTTTTGATGTCTCTCATGTACTTGGAATAATTTTTTATGTCTTTAGAAATCTGAAGACATAATTCCCGTGTCGGACAAAGCACCAATAATTGGATTTTGCGACTCGTTTCGTCAATCATATCCAAAATCGGAAGCGAAAATGCTGCTGTTTTGCCTGTCCCTGTCTGCGCAAGTGCGATCAAGTCGCGAATATCTGAAAGAATGAAAGGGATAGTCTGTTTTTGGATTTCTGTCGGGCTTTCGTAACCCAGTTCGCCAACCGCCTTAAGAATGTCAGGACTTAAATTGGACTCCGTAAATAAATTCATTAAATATTTTAAAATTTTTGCAAAGATACAATAAATATTTGATTTGTTTTTGAATAAAGTTTTAAATATGTAAACTTTAATTCAGAATCCTTTAATATTTTTTTAATTTTTAAAAAATTAAATCCAAAAAAACAGCCTTCACGTTAAAAACATGTTAAACATTGTTTTTTTTTATTAAATTGGATTGATTTTTTCTGTATTATTTATGAATTTTCAAGAATAAGACCATGAAATGTAAATTTTTCTTTTTGATATTCTCATTTAATACACTTATGATATATGCACAGACATCCCCCTATCCAAGGGCATGGACACTGGAAAACTGCATAGAATTTGCGAAAGAAAACAATATTTCAATCAACTCTTTAAGACTTTCAAAAAATTCATCCGATCAGGATCTTTTACAGGCCAAAGATGCCAAATACCCCAATCTAAGCGGAACCGTTTCTCAAGGTCTTTTTGCTTTAAACGGAAATAACGGTCTGCATGCCAACGGAGCACAGTCGCAAAGTATCGGTGCCAATTCTTCTATGACGCTCTATCATGCCGGATACATTAAAAATAACGAATTTTCAAAAAATCTGCTGGTTCAGATGGCGGATCTTTCCGTGCAGGAAGCTGAAAACAATATTACTTTAAGCATTACCCAGGCCTTTCTTAATATTCTGCTGGCTCAGGAAAATATTATTTCTCTTGAAAATATTCTGAAAACTACCCAGACCCAACTTAAACAGGGCGACCAGTTTTACAAAGCCGGCAATATTTCAAAGCTGAATTATCTTCAGATCCAGGCTCAGGTGGCTCAGGACGAGTATAATCTGACTGCCGCGCAGAACAATCTCCGTTCAGGAACTGTGAACCTCAAGCAGCTTCTGCAATTACCGTCCTCTTATGATTTTCAAATTGAAAAACCTGATACCATCATTGTGGAAGACCATCTAAAATCTTTACAGGAAACCCAGGATCAGGCCCAAAAACAACGTCCGGAGGTGAAATACGGAGAATTGAACATCGAAAATTCCAATACTAATTTAAAAATGGCCCAGGCTTCCATACAACCTACCTTGAATGTAACAGGAAATATTTCAACCAATTATTCTACAGGAAACGGCAGCTATTTTAATCAGCTGGGAAACAATTTTTATATGCCCGTAGGATTAAGTCTTGGAATTCCGATCTACAATAACCGGATCTATAAAACAGAAATTGAAAAATCAAAAATAGCCATAGAACAGGCTAATCTGGATCTTCAAAACACCAAAACGATTCTTAACCAACAGGTGGAACAGTCTTATATTAATCTCCAAAATGCTCTTTCACAATACGATTCTGCATCAAAACAAATGAATATAAACCAGCAGAGTTATGATATTGTGAACGCACAAATGAAATTAGGAAGTATAGATTATGTACAGCTTCAGCAGCAGCGGCTTCTCTATATTCAGTCTGTACAAAATTATCTGCAGGCCAAATATACTGCCGTTCTCAACAGCCAGATCTATGAATTCTATGCAGGAAACCCTATAACTCTCAAGTAAGTATGAAAACAAAGAACAGAAAATGGCTATACTGGATCATCGGAGGTATCTTGGTACTCGGAGCTGTCTGGTATTTTTTCATCAGAGCAGAAGAAGTAAAAATTCAGCTGGAAACCGTCACGCCTGAAATGGGAGAAATTTCAAATTCCATTACAGCCACGGGGACCGTTCAGCCTGTAGATACTGTTGCTGTGGGTACTCAGGTATCCGGGATCATTAAAAAAACATATGTAGACTTTAATTCTACCGTGAAAAAAGGTCAGCTGCTGGCTACTTTAGATCCTGATCTTCTTCAGTTTCAGTCTGAACAGATCAAAGCCAATCTGCAGAATGCAAAAAGCAACCTCGCCTATAATGAAATCAATTTCAACAGACAGTCACAGCTGTACAAAGTGGGTGCGGTAAGCAAAGCGGATTTCGACAATGCCACCAACCAGTATAATGCGGCCAAAGCACAGGTAAATTCCGTAAATGCACAGCTTTCTACGGCAAACAAAAATCTTTCGCTCACCAATATCTATTCTCCTATTGACGGAACGGTTCTGAACAGAAATGTAAGCGAAGGACAAACGGTAGCATCAAGCTTCAGTACGCCTACCCTGTTCAGTATTGCTAAGGATCTCACCAAAATGCAGGTTCGTGCTTCCGTGGATGAAGCGGATATCGGGAATGTAAAAGTTGGACAAAAGGCCACATTTACAGTGGATGCCTTTCCGGACGAGACGTTTAAAGGGGAAGTTTCTGAAGTAAGACTCCATCCTACCGTCTCTTCGAACGTAGTGAATTACACCACCATCATCAATGCGGACAATTCAAGTCTTAAACTAAAACCGGGAATGACGGCCAATATCACCATTTATACAGAGATTCTGGAAAATATTATGAAAATTCCTGCTGCTGCCACCAGTTTCAGGCCGGACAGTCTGGTTATAAAAAAATACAAAGTCAATTCGCCTTTTAATCATGAAAAAAAGGGGAAAGGAAAAGGCAGGAGTCAAAATATGAATCCGGATAATAAAACGAATGAAGCAGCCGTCTGGATTATCGGAAAAGACAGCACTTTGTCCCGTAAAAAAATAAAAACAGGAATGGATAATGACACCGAAATCCAAGTGGTTTCAGGACTGAATAAAAACGACCATATCGTCACCGGATATAAACTTTTATCTAAAAAATCTTCCGGAAATGCGGCAAAAAGTCCGTTTATGCCACAAAGAAGAGGCGGTGGCGGCAATAACAGAAGTGGCGGCGGTGGCGGACCAAGATAATTATACATCTAAAAAAAGAAAATCATGGCCGAAAAAATTCTGGACATTATAGATCTTAAAAGAGAATTCAAGATGGGTGAAGAAATTGTCCATGCACTGAAAGGCGTTACATTTTCAGTAACAAGGGGAGAATTCGTAACGATCATGGGAAGCAGCGGCTCGGGAAAATCTACATTGCTGAATATTCTGGGATGCCTGGATAAGCCGTCATCCGGAGATTATATTCTGGATGGAGTAAATGTTAAAAACCTGGACCGCGATGAATTAGCCATTTTAAGAAATCAAAAGATCGGTTTTGTATTTCAGGCGTATAATCTTCTGGCAAGAACCACTGCTAAAGAAAATGTGGAACTTCCGCTTCTTTACAATCCCAAAGTATCGGGTGAGGAACGGCATCAACGGGCCATTAATGCACTGACAGCCGTTAAACTGGAAAACAGAATTGATCATCTACCCAATCAGATGTCCGGAGGGCAGCAGCAAAGAGTTGCCATTGCCAGAGCTTTAGTGAATGAACCCGTTATGATCCTTGCGGATGAAGCTACGGGAAATCTTGATACAAGAACGTCTTATGAAATTATGGCTCTGATGCAGGATCTGCACAAACAGGGAAGAACGATCGTATTTGTGACTCATGAACCCGATATTGCCGCCTTCAGTACAAGAACAGTGACATTAAGGGACGGAAAAGTCATTAAAGATCTCCAAAATGAAAATATAAGATCAGCCAAAGAAGCACTGGAAAGCCTTCCGGTAAATGATGACTACAAATAGTTTTATCTTAAAAACTGAATAAAATGAATGTCTCCAATCTCTTCCGGATCGCCTGGAAAGCCCTTTTACGAAATAAGTTGCGTGCCTTTCTCACGATGTTGGGCATCATTATTGGTGTGGCCTCCGTGATTGCCATGACCGCCATTGGGGAAGGTTCAAAAAAAAGCATCAGTGATCAGCTTTCATCCATGGGGTCGAATATGATCACTATCCGGCCATCCAGTAATGTGAATGTTTCAGGAGGAGCAAGAATAGGCGCCTCCGGGCTACAGACCCTGAAAGCTCAGGATGCGGATGCTATTTCAAAAGGAGCACCGGATGTTTCCTATGTTTCGGCGGCAGTACAAACCAACGGACAAACCATCAATGGAGCCAACAACTGGCCCACGCAGCTTCAGGGAGTGAATGAAGAGTATTTCAAAATCAGAGACTGGAATATTTCAGATGGCAGTCTTTTCACCAAAAAGGATGTAACTTCTTCCAATAAAGTCTGTCTTTTAGGTCAAACCGTTTATTCCAATCTATTTCCCAACGGTGAAGATCCGGTAGGCAGTATTATCCGCTTCAACAAAGTTCCTATGAAAGTGATTGGCATACTGGCTCCCAAAGGATCAAATGCATTCGGACAGGATCAGGATGATGTAATTATTGCCCCATTTAATACGGTACAGAGAAGGTTCCTCGGAATTACCTATGTACAGACCATATATGCTTCATCCACGAATGAAAATACGTCTCAACAAGCCACCGATCAGGTTTCGGAAATTTTGAGAAAACAGCATAAACTTCCGGCAGACGGCAGCAATGACGATTTTTCCGTGAGAACCCAGGCCGAGCTGATCTCTACCATGAGTTCTACTAGCCAGCTTCTGACCGTACTTTTATCTGCCATTGCAGGAATATCCCTGATTGTAGGCGGAATCGGAATTATGAATATCATGTATGTTTCCGTGACGGAGAGAACGAAGGAAATAGGTTTGAGAATGTCCATTGGAGCAAGGGGAAAAGATATTCTGTATCAGTTTCTGATAGAAGCTGTTCTTATCAGCATTACAGGTGGAATTATAGGTGTTCTTCTGGGTGTTCTTTCTTCAAAATTAGTTACGTTCTTCTTGTCATGGCCCACTTTTATTACAGAATCATCCATTATCGTATCCTTTATCGTCTGTGCAGTAACCGGAGTATTTTTCGGGTATTATCCTGCATTGAAAGCCTCAAAACTTGATCCTATCGAAGCCTTGAGATATGAATAGTTTTCTGTATTTTTGAATAAAGGTTGCTGGTTATCAGTTGCCGGTTTAAACCGAAACCCATAACCCGAAACCCGCACCCACAACTAAAACAAAAAAATATGTCAGCCACCATTTCACCCAAAACATTTGAGTTCCTGAAAGTATTAACCGAAAATAATAACCGCGAATGGTTCACCGAAAATAAAAGTTTTTATACGGAATCTCAGGAAAACGTCATTTCTTTTCTGGATAGCCTGATCAAAGAAATGGCCGGATTTGATGAAGAACTGGGTAAACTTGACGGTAAAAAAGCATTGTTCAGAATTTACAGGGACACGCGATTTTCAAAGGATAAAATACCTTACAAAACCAATTTCGGAGCTTCATTAGGAATGGGAAAAGGAAGCCAGAAAGGAGGTTACTATCTTCATATGGAGCCCGGAAAATCTTTTTTGGCCGGCGGAATCTATATGCCCGAATCTTCTGTTTTGAAAGAAGTAAGAAAAGAAATTTCGTTATATGGTGAAGATTTTCTGAAGATCATCAACAACAAAGACTTTAAAAAGCATTTCCCGGAGCTTGATCAGGATGATAAGTTGAAGAAAATTCCTCAGGGTTTTGAGAAAGAAGATCCGATGGGAGAATATTTAAAGCTTAAAAATTTCATTGTGGTGTATTCTCTGAAGGACGAAGAAGTGATGGATAAAAACGCAGTAAAGAACCTGACGAAGATTTTTAAACTGATGAAACCTTTTAATGATTTCCTGAATACGCCTTTTCTTTAAAAGTTTAGGTTGTATTTCATATAAAGGATCAGTTTTAACTGATTTTTTATTTCTCATAAATATCATTGTGCGATTTTTTCACGCAAAGTTTAATCATAAGAATGTATATTCAAAGTAAGCAAAGAAGGGATCAATTGAAATTGATTTGATGAAGCAGATGAATTAAAACTCATCAATAATCCAGCCTTCGTATTCTAAAATTTATATCCAAAAAAAATCTACATAATCCGTAAAGTCTGCGGGAGGTTTTCCCTACACAGATTTCACGGATTACGCAGATCTCTATATTTAATCTAATCTGCAATAAAGAACTACAGTATTTTTTTAGAACCTCATCACGTCCTTCACTACTCCATTCTTTTGAGTATGCTGGAGTAATTCTGCTTCAATGAAGGTCTTGATTTTATCTTCAGATTCATTAATCGGGAACAAAAGGTGAACATTTGCCCCTGCATCCAGTGTAAAGAATAACGGGAGCCCGGTTTCTCTGCGGAAGTCCCAGATTTTATTGATCACTTCCAAAGTTCCTGTTTTCATCAGAATAAAAGCAGGATCACTCATCATCATCATAGCGTGCAGCGTAAGAGCTTCATGTTCGACCAGTGTAATGAAACGTTCCATATCACCGCTTTTCAGAATCTCCTTCATCGGAACAAAATTCTCTCTTGCTTCCTGAAATCTTCTTTCAGCATAGGGATTGGTGTTCATCAGTCCATGACCTACAGTTGAAGAAACACTTTTCTGTCCTTCGTGAATCAGGAGAACCCAGTCATTAAACTGTTTGAATACCTCGTGAATCTCATCATCCGGGTATTTTACGGCAAATAAGTCTGAACTTCCTTCCACTTCATTTGACACTCCCCAAACGATTAATCCGTTGTACAGGCTCCTGCATGCACTTCCGCTTCCTAATCTAGCCAGAAAAGAGGCTTTTCTTGTAGCTTCTTCTTCAGAAATTCCTCCTGAAAAAGTGCTATCTAATGCCATCAGACATTTCGCTATGGCTCCAAATCCTGAAGCTGAGCTGGCAATTCCGGAACTGTGTGGAAAGGTATTCTCTGTTCTGATGATGTATTTTCCCTTCAGTATCCACGGAAGGTACTGCTCTATATTTCTAAAGTATTTTTCTATTTTTTCTGCAAATTTTACTTCTTCATTCCCTGCCAGGAAAGTCTGTACAGAGAAGGGCTCATCTGCCAGAAACTCCATCGAAGTATTGGTTTTGCAATGATTCAGAGTATAGCTGATGCTTGGATTGGCAGGAATCTGGTTTTCATATTTACCCCAATATTTAATAAGGGCAATATTAGACGGGCAGCTTTCTGAAACCGTTTGCGTATGAATGGTAAAACTCTGTTTTCCTAGAAATTCTTGTGTTGTCATAATCTGATTTAAAATGGTAGCATTTTGTTATTTCCATTCAAAAAGAAACAAAAACCTGCTCCATTTTAGTTATTTTTTAAGTTAAAATAAAACTGAATATTCAAAAACCAATCGGGTCTTCAAAATAGTAAAGTTTTATTTTTAATACATTTTTTCTATAAGGTCTGCATATTTTTTAAGAACCACATTTCTTTTAACCTTTAATGTAGGGGTGATTTCTCCTGTATTAATATCGAATTCAGCAGGCATCAGCGTGAACTTTTTCACTTTCTCGTAGTCTGCCATATGAATCTGAAGTTCTTTAATTTTTTCTTTATAAAGACCAATAACCTTGTCATTTTTCACAGCCTCTTCCCAATTGGTAAAAGAGATGTTGTTTTTGCTCATATAGTCCTTCAAAAACTCAAAATTAGGGACAATTAGTGCGGAAACAAACTGTCTTCCTTCTGCCACAAGCATAATCTGCTGAACAAAATTGTTATTGGTAAGAAGGTTCTCAATCTGCTGCGGGGCAATATATTTCCCATTGGAGGTTTTCATCAGGTCTTTGATCCTGTCTGTAATGATCAGATTTCCTTTCTCATCAAATTTTCCGGCATCTCCGGTTTTGAACCATCCGTCTTCTGTGAAAACTTTCCGGGTTTCTTCGGGTTTGTTGTAATAGCCCTTCATGATTCCGTTTCCTTTTGCCTGAATTTCGTCACTTTCTCCAATACGGATTTCTACACCCGGCAGAGGTTTTCCACTGGTTCCGTGTTCAAAATGCGTCAATGGGAAAAGGGTCAGTGTGGCAGTAGTTTCCGTAAGTCCATATCCTACTGTAACATGAATTCCCACAGAATCGAAAAAGCGGGTAACTTCCGGCGACAGGGATGCTCCTCCGCAAGGCAAGAACCAAAGTCTTCCACCCATTTTTTCTTTGATTTTGCTAAAAACAAGGCTGTTGGCAATGGATTCTTTTAATTTTAATCCAAAAGGAATTGGTTGTTCATTTCTTCTCAATTCAGCAGTCTGCCAACCTGTAGCCACTGCCCAATTGAATATTTTTTTCTTCAAGGATGAGCCTTCTTCCGCTTTCTCCAAAACTCCTGCATAGACTTTCTGGAAAAACCTCGGTACCGCGCACATCATGGTAGGTTTCACCTCTTCCAGGGCTTTGGCTATATTTTTCGGATCTTCCAGAAAATAAACCCTCGCTCCGCCATAAAGACACAGCAGACTCCAGCTTCTTTCGAAAACGTGGCTAAGCGGAAGAAATGCCAGTGAAAGCTCTTCTTCAAAGTTTTTGAATTTAAAAAACTCAAAGTGGGAATCGAAAGCTTTAATGAAATTTCCGTGCGTAAGCATAACGCCTTTAGGAGTTCCGGTAGTGCCGGAAGTATAAATCAGTGTGGCTGTATCATCGTTTTCCTTTTCGCAGATTTCCAGTTTCGGAGAGGATTTTGCAATGAAATCTTCAAGGTAAAAACTGTTGAATTCTTTCTTGATCCAGACCGATTTTTTAGAAACAACGATGGTTTCCAACTGGTTCCCTTCTTTATTCAAAAGCTCCAGGCATGCGTCATACTGAGCCTGACTCCCAACAAGCACCGCTTTCGCAGAGGAGTCATTAATGATATATTCCGCCTGCTCAGCATTATTGGTAGAATAAATAGGCACTGTAATGGCACCAATGGCCATTGAAGCCAGATCAAAGATCATCCATTCAGAAGAATTGTCTGAGTAGATAGCTACTTTATCATTTTCCTGAATCCCTGCTTCTTTTAGTGCATTAGCCGTTCTAAAAACGATCTCACCGAATTTTTTCCAGCTCAATTCTTTCCAGACCTCATCTTTCTTTTTAAAGCCTATCGCGGATTTTACCGGATGTTTTTCTACATTTTTTAGGATAATTGCTGCTGCAAGATTCATGAATTCAGCTTTTTGTCGTTAATATAATTTTTAAGATGAAAATCTATACTGTCTTTCACAGGAATAAACTGATAATCCATCTCTTTTTTAATTTTTTGGTTGGAAATGGTGTTAAGTGATGATATGGATTCAATATTGGATTTAGTGATTATTCTAAGTTTAGGAATCAGCCATCCGAAAAGGATATTGGCCAGTCTTCCAAGATTCAGCTGAAATGCGGTAAGGATTTTAGCTTCTTTCAAACCAAGCTGTGATCTGATCTGTTTTCCAAGTTCAGCATACCTTCTGTTTTCTGAGATCAGAATAAAACGTTCTCCGAAAGCATTTTTTTCCATCAGCTCAATGCATATTTCAGCGACATCTCTTACGTCTACATAACTTGTTCCGCCGGAAAATGTAAAACCATTCTTTTCAAAGGTCGGGAAAATATCTCCGCTGCTCTGTCCCCAGTTCCCGCTTCCGATAATCATTCCCGGATTGACAATAATTGTATTCAGCCCTTCTGCAGAGGCTTTCCAGACTTCCATCTCGGCAAGATGTTTGGATATGGCATAGGCAGAATGTTCTTCTTTGGAATTAAACTCAGAATTTTCGTCTAATTCTCCTTTTTCATTAAAAATATCCAATACAGCAATGGTGCTTACGTGCAGAAATTTTTTAACTCCCGATCCTTCACATGAAAACAGCAGATTTTCCGTACCTTTTACATTGGTATGGTACATTTCTTTTTCATCGTGAGGATGGAAACTTACTTTGGCGGCACAGTGATACACCTCATCTACACCTTTCAATGCATTCTGAAGGGAATCCAGATCATCAAAATCTACATCTACCCATTCAATCCTGTTAAAAAAATCTTCAGGATTCTCCGTATAGAAGCCGTAAGAATGCCTTACATCCTTTAAATTACTGCCCGGTCTTTTGGAAGCACGCACGTTCTTTCCCTTTTTAAGAAGTTCCAAAACGATCATTCTCCCCAGAATTCCGGTTGCACCCGTTACAAAAATCATTAATTATTTACTTGATTGCTGACTAAAATATGACAATATTTTCTATCCGGCAATTCTCCATTTTCCTGTTCGGAACTTATGAAAAACCGCTTATGCAAATTTGCAATTTTTAAAGCAGAATTCCTCTTAATTTCATCAATATTATCATTATTTGAGTCTTTGGATGCCTGCTTATTTAATTTGACTGAATAATAGAATTTTTAATGTGCGGGCTCCCATACCATTCATTTTTTCACATTAACAAACAAAAAAGCCCTTTGAATAAACAAAAGGGCTTTTAAAATCAGGAGTTATAAACTGTTACGCCATAACCATATTATTTCTTCTAGGAGCTTTATCACAAAGAACATCTGCAATACTCTTAGAAATAAGATTTTCTTCCGTTAAATTATCCAGCCAGAAAAACTCGCCTGCTGCATTGATTTCGATAAAATAATATTCATCCTCAGGAGACACAATAATATCGATGGCTCCGTAATCTACATTATAAACATCCAGCAGTTCAAGAAGTTTTGATTCCACATCTGCCGGAAGCTCTGTTCTTACCCATTTCGTCAGTAAGTTCACTCCGTCTTTTCTCCAGTCTACCTTCGCATCTTCAGACTGCTGGGAATCTATTTCAAAAGCATACACATCCCGTCCTACAATGGTAACACGAAGCTCTTTTTTCTTTTCAATTTTTTTCTGGAACTGCATCGGGCAGTACACCAGTGTATCCAGCTCTTCAAGCTTTTCTTCTCCCACCACGTTGGTAAAAACCACGCTTTCCACACCATCTTCATAAATGGCAAAACCGGTCTGCATTTTAGCAATTACATTCTGATGTTTAAGAATAAACTGTCTGGCTTCTTCAGGATTATTGGTCAGGCAGGTTTCAGGAATTTTAAGTCCTAATTTAACAGCCACTTTAAGCTGTTCTTCCTTGCTGTCCAGTCTTCTGTAAATTCCAGGTTTTCCCAGTGCATAAGCATCTACAGACTCTATAAATCCGAAAAGTGTATTACGGATTTCCCCCATAGCAGCTCCGTAAAATTTCTTATCCATTTCTTCCTTCACACCGTTTCCTATATTGTAGGCTCTTCTGTACCAAACGGCAGCAATATCGTCCAGACGGTATTTTGCCTCTTTGGTTTCAAGAATACTCACCCATTCTCCATCCTGAAAAACGGTTGACAGTTTATTTTGTATAGGATAAAGATCTACATCGAAACGAATGACTTCACATCCGTTTTTTTCAATGTATTCCGTTACTTTCTCAATGGAGAAATTATCTGCTGTATGCGTAATGATTAATATTTTATTCATGGATATTGATTCTTTTTATAAGGTTATCGGCAATTCTTTCTGCAATAGGAAACCCAAGCTCTTTCTGTAACATTCCCCATTCTCCCTGCGGATTGACTTCAAGAAAATAATACGCTCCATCTTTTCCTCTGATCATGTCTATAGCTCCGATGTAAAGTCCCATTTCTTCCATCATAGAAGCGAGCCCGGTTTTTACATTTTCCGGCAGCTCGTAAACCGACCAGACATAGTTTCCCTGGGCCAGCCGCCAGTCTACATTCTCACTGTTATTGATTTTTCCGGTGAAAAATTCTCCGGCTATATAGACAATTCTGAGTTCATATTCCTTGTCGATATAAGGCTGGAAGATCATGGGACAATACGCAATATCTGCCATATGTTCCAGAGTATCCTCTTCAATAATCATCGTAGAGATAAGATTTTCTCCGTTCATGGTTTTTGCAGTCAGACTGTGGAGTTTTGCAACTGCTTTTCCTTTGCAGAATTCATGAAAAAAGGAAATGATCTTCTCCTCGTCATTAGAAAAAATAGTGGCCGGAACTGTCAGATTATTGTCTTTGGCCAATTTCAGCTGAAGCATTTTATTTCCGTCAATCTTTTTTTCATTTTCATAGGGATTGATCCACGGAATGCTTTCTAAAAGGGTGATCAGATTATAACGTAGATTTCCGTATCCGTTCAGGAATGTTTTTTTATAGTCTTCATCCAGTTCTTCAGGAATACTGATTCCCCAAGCTTTTCTGTGCCATACTCCTTTTATATCTCCGGAATGGACGGTATTCCCGAATTCATCAGTCAGTTCAAATGAATTTTCAGTTAAGCTGATCTTTTGAAGATGATTCATACGATCGGAATTCAGTCTGAAATAAGGAATATTCTTCGAAGTAAGGTATTCAAAAAAGATATCGATATTATAAAAATCCTTTGAGTGGGTAATGCAGAGAATCATTTGCCTGTTTTTATTAAAAAAGGAAACTTAATGGTAAGTTTCCTTTGATATGATTGTATTAATACGATTAATAGTTCATTTCTTAGTCCAGCGGAATGATTGGCGCATCATCATCTCCGTCTGAAGGATATTTCAGCGTATGCATCATATCATCCTGAGGAGAAGTTACTACATCAACAGCTGGTTTTGTGATTGAGTCTTTTAAGATATTCGTAATGATACTGGTATCTCCTCCTTTGATGGTCTCAGGATCTTTAAGCTGCTTTTCAAGGAATGACGCAAAAAAAGGCTGTTTTTTTGAATTTTTGTTTTTCATAATAATTTAGTTTTGGTTAAAAATATACTTACAATTTCTTGTGTACAGAAATTTAAACAATATCTTCATCACCATCTGAAGGATACTTCATGGTAACTAGAAGATCTTTGTTAGGACTTGTCACATGATCAAGAATCTGTGCTGTAGCGTTATCTCTTGAAGGTAGTGTAATAACGTCATTATCAGTGTTGGTAATAACTCCACCCCCTTGAATGGTTTCCGGATCTTTAATTTGCTTCTCTAAGAATGAAGCAAAAAAAGGCTTCTTTTTTGAATTCTGGTCTTTCATAATAATTGAGTTTGGTTGTTAATTTTCTTTTACAACTTCAATTAGAAAGCTTCCAGTTCTCCTGACTCATCATTGTCTGAAGGATATTTCATGGTAACCAAAAGGTCCTTGCTTGGCGCAGTTACATTATCAAAAACAGGTCTTGTAACATTGTCTATAGAAGGAGCTGTAATCACATCGGAGTCAGGACTGCTAATGATATTTCCTCCCTGAATAGTTTCCGGATCTTTGATTTGCTTCTCAAGAAATGAAGCAAAAAAGGGCTTCTTTTTTGAATTTTCGTTGTTCATAATAATTGAGTTTGGTTGTTAATTTTTCTTTATAGTTTCGATTACAAAACTTCCAGTTCTCCTGATTCATCGCTGTCAGAAGGATACTTCATCGTAACGATCTGATCTCTCACAGTTGATGTGGCGTTGTCAAGAAATGGTGATGTAGTGATGGTGTCTCTGGTTGGTACCGTAAGAACATCCGTAGTTGGTGTGGTGATTCCACCTCCCTGAACTTTCTCAGGATCTTGAATTTGTTTCTCTAAAAATGAAGCAAAGAATGGTTTTTTTGAGTTTTTCTTTTCCATAAGTTAATATATTTAGTTTTTTGTGAAACTAAAGTACAAAAATTTCAATACGTGGGGAAATATTATCTTACTTTAAGAAAATTTTAACTTAATTATTCAAAGCATAGTATTAAATCAATCTAAACCTAAAAAATCCTTCACTACTTTCGCAAAATCAACTGGATTTTCAGCCTGAACCCAATGTCCTGCATTTTTTACCGTTACAATTTTTGCTTTTGGAAACTGCTGTTTAATTCCGTATTCATCCTGAGGAAGGATGTAATTTGACTTCTCCCCTGCAATAAATAAAGTATCTCCTTCAAAAACACCAAACTTTACAGCATTCGAAACAAATTCATTATATTTTTCAGATAAAGTTTTCAGGTTGAATCTCCAGTTCAGCTTTTTATTTTCGTCCCAGTATAAATTTTTTGCCAGGAACTGTATTGTAGATTTTTCTGGAATATATTGGCTTAAAACAGTTTCTACTTCGCCTCTGGAAGCAACCGTATTAAAGTCTACCGTCTCAAGAGCTTTTATAATTCCCTGATGATGCGGTGGATATGCTTTTGGAGAAATATCCACTACGATCAGTTTCTCTACTCTTTCCTGGTATTTCAGTGCGAACTGCATCACTGCTTTTCCACCCAAAGAATGTCCCAGGACATGCGCTTTCTGAATACCGTAATGATCCATATACCGGGCAATATCATCCGCCAGATCATCATGAGACATACTTTCCGAATGAAAGCTTCGCCCGTGGTTCCGGAGGTCAATAAGATGTACGGGAAGATACTCACCCAGGTCTTTTCCAAAAGTTCCCCAGTTATCAAGCATACCAAACAGTCCGTGAAATACAAGAAGCGGCGTAACCGTAAGATTTTCGCCAAATATTTTTGAGTTTAAGATTTCCATTTTTATTTTAGAAATTAGAAGTTAGAGATTAGAAATTAGATGATAGAGCGTTTTAAAAGCTTTAGATTTCAGCTTTGCTCACAAAAATGTAAGAAGAGAGTACTAAAATGTAACTTTAATACTACTTTCTGCGATTTAATTTCTTTTTTTACCAGGTAGCTAATCTTTTCAAATATGCCTGAACAGTGTTTTCAAGTCCCATATAAAGCGCTTCAGAAACCAAAGCATGCCCGATAGATACTTCCAGAAGATTAGGAATTGTATCTGCAAAATATTTTAAATTCTCAAGGCTCAGATCGTGTCCCGCATTGATTCCAAGTCCGAATTCTGTAGCAGCAACTGCTGTATCATAATAAGGTTTAATAGCTTGTTCCTTATTCGTCAGATAATCTTTAGCGTAAGCTTCCGTGTAAAGTTCAATTCTGTCGGCGCCGGTTTTTGCAGCATATTCTACCAGCTCAGGAAGCGGATCAAGAAAAATAGATGTACGAATTCCTGCATTTTTAAACTCTGCGATAATTTCAGTAAGAAAATCCAAATGTTTTCTGGTATCCCAGCCTGCATTGGATGTGATGGCATCATCTGCATCGGGAACCAGTGTTACCTGCTCAGGTTTCACCTCCAGAACCATATCTATAAAAGAACGGTGTGGATTTCCTTCAATATTGAATTCTGTAGTCACCAAAGGTTTAAGATCGTAGACATCTTTTCTTGTGATGTGTCTTTCATCGGGTCTTGGATGGATGGTAATCCCCTGTCCACCGAATTCCTGAATCTTCACGGCAGCTTCCGTTACACTTGGCGTTTCGCCTCCTCTGGCATTTCTTAATGTCGCAATTTTATTAATGTTTACGCTTAATTTTGTCATTTCTTTATTTAGATATTATTTTTTTAGAAATTAGAAATTAGAGGTTAGAAATTAGTTTTGGGGGCTACTTCTATATCTCTAAAACCAGATCAGACTACAAAGCAGTCGAATCTCACTAACTTCTAATTTCTAGCTTCTAACTTCTTCTCTACACTTTAACACTCACCTGCATCACCTGAAGATCAAACTCTTTTGAGGCTACCAGCAAGTGGTCAAAAATATCAGCCTGTATCTGTTCAAAATGTTCCCATTGAGAGTCATTGGCGAAACAGTAAATCTCAAGAGGAAGTCCCTGCGGTGTAATTTCCAGCTGGCGGACCATTCTTGTTCCGTTTTCATCAATATCAGGATCATTTTCTATATACCTCTGGGCATAATGTCTGAAAACGCCGATATTGGTAAGCTGTCTTCCGTTGATCGTTCTTTCCCGATGTTCCAGACCTTGCTTTTCCTGTTCAATTTCCCGTGTTTTTTCTTCAATATAATCGGAGATAAGGTTGATTCCTTTTAAACGTTCAATATCTTCTTCATTCAAAAATTTAAAGGAATTGATATTGAAATAAATTGATTTTTTAATTCGTCTGGTATTGGATTCGGACATCACCTGAAGATTTTTGATCTCCGTAGTAAGAAGGTCGTAGGTAGGAATGGTTGAAACCGTTTTATCAAAATTGGTGATCTTGGTAGTAAGAAGGCTTATATCTGTAATATTTCCTTCGATGCTGTATTTGGGAATGCTGACCCAGTCTCCTACTTTCAGGTTTTTGGAAGTCGCCACATGTATTCCTGTTACAAACCCTAAAATGGTATCTCTGAAAACAAGTACCAACACAGCGGTAATCGCTCCCAGACTTCCGACAATTGTAGTTCCCTTGATTCCGAATATAACACAGATTCCTACGACAGAAAACACAAATATTCCTAAGATTTTCACCGTTTCGGAAATGGCATTCAGCGCCATGATTTTATAGAAATCCTGTTTTATAGTAAAATAATACCGGAAACCTGTCAATGATCTGTACAGCATGCCTGCAAGAATCAGCACCAACCCTAAATTGATGGATCTGTTGATGAAAATATTGGTTTTAGGTAATGCTGTTGCGGGAAATATGGAAGGATGTATTCCTCCTACTACCAGAAGTGCGGCAAAATGAGCCACAGAATTTGAGATTTTAGACTGGTAAATGGATCTTATGACGGGATATTTTTCATCACTCCGAAAGAACCGGAAAACGAAATTAATGACAAATTTGAAAATAAAATCAACTACTAAAAATACAGCGCAAAGCAATGCCAGCTTGATAATAATATGCACAACCCAATCCATTCCGCCGGGTGTTACCTGACTGATATAAATGTAAAGCTGATCACTTATTTCCTGTAAAAAGTTTTTAGTGTCCTGTATCTCGTCTTTCATTACAGCAAATTTATAAAATTAAGAGTGATGATGTTGCTATTCACAATCAATTTTCATCCCAAATATTTAAAACCGGTCTCTAAATCTTCTTTTTTACTATCTTGCATTGATAATTTTTAAAAATGGATACAGCGTTAATTAATATTCTCTGCCTTATTTTACTGTTTCTCGGAATACTGGGAACTTTCCTGCCTGTACTTCCAGGACTTCTGTTAAGTATCTGCGGTCTTCTGATTTATAAATTCGGGACAGATGCCGATCTTCCTATGATTTATATCTGGGCATTCGGGATTCTTACTGCCATTTCCGCGGTATTAAGCTATGTAATTCCGGCAAAAACCAACAGAAAATACGGAGGAACCCGCTGGGGAAGCATTGGCTCTATCATCGGAACCATTGTGGGGATTTTTATTCCTATTCCTTTAGGTTTTCTGATCGGAATGTTTGCGGGGGTATTTATCGGGGAACTTCTTCATGACAGTAAGGATATGAATAAGGCCCTTCAGTCCACCAAAGGAGCATTTATCGGGTTTATTTATGGGACCGGTTTCAGTCTTGTTGTCGGAGTGGCCATGTTTTTGGTAGTCGTTTTAGATATGCTTGATGTTATTTAGATGAAGAGAGGATGTATTGTTTAACTCTAAAAGAATAAATTATGTTTCACAAAGCCATCATATTCAGTCTGGGAATGCTAACCTTAGCCGGATGCAATGCCCAAAAGAAGACAAAACCTCAGGAATCAACTGCCGGACCAACAACCAATGGTACAAAATCTCCGGTACAAAAAGGGATTATTTATCTGAATCTGGGAGAAAATAAATTCCTCAAAGCATATGATATGAATGTCACATTCAGTGGTATTTCTGAAGACAGCCGCTGCCCTGAGGGAGTTAACTGTATCTGGGCTGGAGTTGCTGTAGCACAGATTGAAGTCATGGGAACCTATACAAGGCCTGTTGTTTTAAGCCTTGCTACCACAGACAACGCCGGAAGAAATTATCACCAGTCCGAAGAATTCAACGGTTATACGATTTCATTGGAGGAAGTAACCCCGTTCCCCAAATCTGATGGCGGAACAAAAGCTTTGGAAGGAAAATACAAAGTGGCCATTAAAATCACAAAAACTGACGGATCTGCCATTCCGGGTTCTACCAGGAAATAGTTTTCTTCCCTTTTGAAGTCAGATATTCATTAATCTTTGAAAAGGGTTTACTGCCATAAAAACCTCTGTACACGGAAAACGGAGAAGGGTGTGCCGATTTTAAAATAAAATGCTTAGCCGGATCAATCAGTTCGGCTTTTTTCTGGGCGAAAGCACCCCAAAGTACGAAAACCACGTTCTCTTTTTTATCTGAAATTTCTTTAATGATAAAGTCTGTGAACTTTTCCCATCCTAAATCTTTGTGAGAATTAGGAGAATGGGCACGAACCGTTAATGTTGCATTCAGTAATAAAACACCCTGTTTTCCCCAATCGTCAAGCTCTTTTGATGTTCTGTCTATTCCCAGATCATCTTTCAGTTCTGTAAAAATATTTTTAAGGGAAGGTGGTGCCGTTACCTGTTCGGAAACAGAAAAACACAATCCATTGGCCTGAAAGTCATTATGATAAGGATCCTGACCGATAATCACCACTTCAACCTCTTCAAAAGGCGTAATTTCCAATGCTCTGAAGATTTGATTCTTAGGTGGAAAAACTTTGGTTGTTGCATATTCCTGTTTTACTTTTTCCCAAAGGTTGGTAAAATAGTCTGTATTTTTTATCGGGGCTAAAACGTCTGTCCAGGTCATGAGGCTGATATGAAAGTTTGTTAATAGTACAAAAATATCCTTTAATTACTGGATGACCAAATTTGGTGATGTGTTGATGCGGTGATGTGTTGAGATAATGATGAGATAATCGGGAGCTAAAAGTTTATTGTTTTTTATTTAAACTAAAAACAAAATTATCAGGAAAATCTTCGTCTTTTCTTCCTTCTTCCAGAACAAAATTATGTTTCAGAAGTAATTTCTTAGAAGCTTCATTCAGTTTATGGGTAAAAGCTAAAATTTCCTGTAAATGTAGTTCATTAAATCCGAAATCTAAAACAGCGCCCAACGCTTCGGACATAATTCCTGTCCTATGGTAATCGGGTAATAATTCATAGCCCACCTCAGCGGTTTTCCTGTCTTCGGAAAAATTCCACAGACAAATAGTTCCGATAAGATTTGGTTCATCTTTTAAAGAAATTCCCAGATAAACGGTTTTATTATTTTGAGTGTTTTCCTTGATCGTTAAGATAAACTGTAATGCATCATAATTCGTTTTCGGAGAATTTCTGCTCACGAAACGGTTAATGACTTCGTTGCTTCGAATTCGTAAAATATCTTCAACGTGGCTTTCGTTGATGTTTTTTAATAGCAGCCGTTCGGTTTTAATCATTTTCTATAATGTGACATTTGATACTCTATTTCCTCAGGTGAATGGTATTTTTCTTTGTAGGATTTCCCTGCATTGTAGCTTTCCTGGTTAAAACAGCTTATGACTGCCTCAATTAAAGCTCTTCCGTAAGTATTTTTCCGGAAACTGTCTATTATGTGAAAACCTGCAAAAGTAATTTCAAAAATAAAATTTAAATGCTTCCCTTTGAGGGCCGAAATATAAATGGTAATAAAATCAGCATAATTTTTTATTTCTTCCAGATGAAGGTCGTAAAGTTCTTTTGGAAATACATTTTCATCTACTTTCCAATCAATATTTGAGCAGTAATCAGATGGAAAGCTGTTATTTATTTCTCTTTTATAATTGTCTAATTCATAAAGATTCAGCTCAATGAAACCATACCGATCATGTGCTCTCCACTTCTGCATGCCATGACGCTTTTCTAAGTTCCAATCCACTATATCACTATTTACAGCAAATAATTTTTCTGAATTATAAATTTTCCTGTCAATCCTTTCCATCTAATTTTAAGAATATTTCTGGGTGAAAATTTTGTAAATACCCTCAAATATACATAATAATCATTTGAATCGGTGATTTCAAGGGTACCTGCGCTGTTTCTGGTGAAAATTATTCTCACGTTACTCAAATGATCTTTGTACTGATCAATATACTGATCTTATAAAATTTTAAAATATCAGTTTCAATGTTCAACTGGAAAACGAAGCATATAATTAATAAAAGCCTCACAAAATTGAGGGTTTTATGTTGCATTATTCTTTTTTACATAAAAGAACGAGCTTTATTAGTATATTCGATTTTATAATGATTTTTATCTTTTTCAATATATATAAACTTATACTTTGGTAATTGTTCTTTATTCAATTTCATTTTATGTTTCTTATCAATAATAATTTCAACCTCTTTATTATTAAAAATTACACAAGAGTTTGTATATCCTAGCATCGGCAATGTCTTACTTTTTTCATTGAGAACAATACTATCACCATTTTTGACCGTAATAAGATTGTCAAACTGAGATGTAAAATCTAGAAAAGACTTGTTTTTATTCTGAGCATGAAACTTTTTAATCATAACTTTTGATCTTACATTATCGACAACCTCCATCTCTGTACCATATATTTCAGTTGTCTTTATAGCAGAGCAGCTTATAACAGCAAATGAAAAACAAATTATTATTTTATTAAAAACTTTCATTATCTTGTTTTTGGTTGTTGTTGTTGTTGTTGTTGTTGTTGTTGTTGTTGCTCTATTAGTTTTATGGACTCAGTCCTTTGCTCCGGAATCATTTTTGTACCAAGAGCTCCCACTCTCATTAAATTATCCGGAAGTGAGGCTAAAGTGGCTTTCTCCATCAAACTAGCAGCAAAGACCTTACACATATTTAACTGCTTTCATGATGATGGCATTGCTTCAATAATTGTAGTTACACCACAATCATTGTGGACAAGAATATTTTTATTCGAAAGATAATAATTATGACTAGGTTCTACTTCAAAGTTTTAGAGTTTTTCCTCCAAAATAAAAATATCCCTTACTCAATAAGCAAGGGAATATTTTAAATACTATAAATTTTCTTCTTTGAATAAATAATATTCTCTAAAAAAAATATCTACTGAATTTAATCCTTCATTCTGGCTTATTTTAAAAATATAATCAGCCCAAGTACTACCTCTTTCAAAGTTAAATTTAACCCTTAACCATTCATGAAAATCAGATTGAAAATTTATATCATCAAAATTTTTATCGTGAATTTGCTGACAGGATAAATATCCTCCGATAAAAGAATCCAAAAGATAAATATTCTTTGTTTTTAAATACATTAGAGGCTTTTGTTCAATATGAGGCAAAATTTTGTGTATAGTCATCACACAATTAATCGAATTCACTTACTGATTTTTTCTCGTTTTCATATAAATGATATTCTTTAAAGAAAACATCGACTGAATTTAAATTTTCTTTTTTACTTATTTCATTTATTATATTTGACCATGAAAATGAATTGTGATAATTGAATTTTTTTTGCAACCAATTATTAAAATCAGATCTAAAATCGTATTTAGCGCTTTCCCCTAATCTTATTGCATCATTACACAGATACCCTGTTAAAAAGGCATTTAATAAGAATATATCTTTTTCACCGATAAATTGTTGTGGTCTCCTTTCAATATGAGACATTAATTCTTCAAATTTCATATTTTTTTCTTTAAAAAGGTGTTACTTTTGGCATTCCTAAAATTGGAGAACCTACTTCTAAATCCATAAGCCATTTAGAATATTCAATTCCATTTGGAAACAAATTATCATATACTGTATTACCTACTTTTACCCCAACATGGTCTCCATTTGTAGTGATAGTTCTATTAAATGTGTTTGACCAAATAAAATCAGTCTCAGACTTTAATGTTAATAATTCTCCTTTCATGCCCTGCGCTGTCATCTTCTCCATCAAGCTGGCAGCAAAGTCCTTACACATGTTTAACTGCTTTAATGATGATGGCATTGCTTCAATAATTGCAGTTACACCACAATCATTATGTACCAAAACCCCTTTCTCAGAAACATAATAATTATGATTATCCTCTACTTCAAAGTTATAGACTTTTACTTTCTCATCCAAAAACTTTATAGATTCTACAGGAGAATTTTTTCCGTTCAGAGTGGTTAGAAGCATTCCTTTAGTAAGATTTTTAGCTTCAACCCAATTTTCATTCACATAAAAAGGGTGTTCCGGTGTACAGGTAATTTCCGTTCCGTTTACAGAGATTTTCACTAATGAAGAAGAAGTATTTCGGGATAGCTCAACTACTTTTTTAAGCTCTTTTTTACCCGTTTTTTCATTATAACTCCATACCAGATCACCTTCTTTGATGTCTTCAATCTTTTTGTTTCCATTTTCTGTGGCAACAAGAGTACCTTCAGTAAAACAGATCTTTATCAATCCATTGGTAATTCTTCCCAGAGGTCTACATATAATACGACTCATTCCTGCAGCTCTCCATCCAATAGCTAATACTTCTCCACCCAGCACGGATGCAGGAAGTTCAAGAAACAGGAAATTTTCAACGCCTGCCACGCTCTGTGATGCCTTAGAATTGAGAATAGCCGACCCCATTCTACTACTGTTGAAATCATAGGTTGCTTCTCCCAAAGCTCCTGTAAATTTACTGTACATCAGGAAGCTGTTAAAATCAAGATTGCTTCCCAATTTCCATGTTTTGGAATTTCCTTTTGCATTAATAATAACTTCCGGTATTGATATGCTAAGCCCTTCAAAATCTTGCCAGAAACTTTCATTATTACTTCCAAAAGAGTTTCCTCCTGTTAGCCACGATGCTAAAGCGCCATCCAGATCCTTTACTTTCCCACCATTTCCGAAATAGCTCATAGCCCAACCTATATCATCACCTGTAAAGCTCCAGCCATTATCAGTCTCTTCAATATCTCTTCCATCTGGATCTATATAAGATATTGGGTTATTCATCACATAAGCATAAGGACTTGCTGAATGGTAATTTTCAGCTAACTGATCCATTCCATTCCATCTACCAAGATCCGGCATATACTGTCTCCATCCGTAATCCAGATTTCCGGTGCTTTGCAGCTCCTTGCCATTGTAAAGATATTTAAATTGGTTGTTGCCTGTATTGCCTGTATTGTATCCGGAATGTTTTAGCCCAAAGGGATAATAATTGTTTTCTTCAAGAATGACAGCTTGCCCACCGCTCGCTTTTGTGTAAGACAGCCTTATGTTTCCCAGATGATCTTTATACTGGTATACATATCTGTTATTGATAAAATCATAGTAACCTTCCTCATTGGCAAGAACAAAAGAAGTCTGTAATCCTGACGAATTATTAACAGTATACTGAAATGCCCCTAAATAGTCTGTAACTTCTATATTTTTTGACATTTGCTTTTTTGTACCGTCCGATGAATAAATATATTTCAGAGTTTCTGGTTGGGAAGATGAAAAAATAGCAGAAGGAAGATTCAGAAAATTATAAGTAATTTTTTCATGACGCTTGTCAAGTTGTTGTGTAATATTTCCATTGGCATCATATTGCATAATACTTCCTTGTCCGGTAGCCAGAGGATACCCACTTAAAGCATTTCCTTTTCCAGATTCCTGTACATACTCCAGCTGATTACCTCTATTCAGATAATTGTAGGTGAGATTATCCATTACCTCTGCCTTTCCATTGACAGCACTTCCAGTTCTATGCAGCGAAGTAATATTCCCGGCAAGATCATAATCCACAACTTCGCTATATTCTTTAGAATAAGGATTGGTGCTGATCTGGAAGAAGCCCGCCAGCAGCCTTGTTGCACCATCATATACATATCCGTATCGTCTCAGCGGCTCATTAGCTCCAAAGGCTGTTTTCCAATCTATTTCTGCAATACTACCGTTGTATCTCGGTTTCACTTTAAGATTGGTAAAGGAATTGTTAGGTACTTCTGCACCCTCTACTGAATTGTATTTTATCCTGTAAGCAAAAAGCTTACTTCCCATATCGTTTATATCAGAAGGGTTGATTCCTGTAAGCCATCCTCTGATATTGTATGTGTAATCAATACTCTGAAGGCCATTACCTGTTTTCTTATTAACAACCTGCCCCAAATCATTATAAGCATATTCAGATAATTGTTCTTCCGGATTGGCATTAATCTGCTGATAATGTTTCAATAGAAAATTCTGCGGACTGTAAACAAATCTGTCTTTTACTGTAACCTGTACAGATGCTGAATTTTTCGAATGAAAAGTATATAGTTCTTTTGTTTTCCCCGAAAAGTCCAACAAAATCTCTGTACGGGTAAACCCACCCAGATGATTGCCTTCATAGGTCCCAATTATTCGTCCCAAAGTATCATACCAAAGCACTGATGAGGTCCAATTTTCATTTTCGATATTTCTCGTCAAAGATGCTGTAGGAAATGTTTTTGTGCTTCTTATAGATGACAGTCCATTAACCGCAATACTTGTGGGTACTGGTGAAAGAGTATTATTGCCAAGTATTTGCTCAGGTCTTTGGGAAAATCCTGTAGGGTATTCACCATAATAATTCACTCCAAGAATCGTCATACTTCCTGTCGGGAAAGCTTCTTTGGTATAATATACACTGATCCCATTCTGCGTAAATGGTGTCATGCTAGGCTTTTCATTATTAAGAGCATTGGCCGACATATTGTTTAAAGCCGTCTGCATAACAGTCCTTGAAGCAGAATTGGCAAAGAATCCGCTGTACACAGGTCTGCCAAATGCATCATACTTTTTAAATACCCATCCCTTCTTTGAAAAGTTATTTGTAGTGCCTGCAAGAAGGCCATCCTGACTTAATACGGGTCTGTTTTGCTTATCGTATACCGTAAACTCCCAGCCTTTTCCTGGCAACTTTTTTTCGACTACCCTGTTATATTGGTCATATTTATATTGATAGCATAAATTATCGAGAATATTTTGAGATACTGCTGATACAGAGGCTTTAGGAGGAATAACAAAGACAGTATTTCCAGACTCATTGTAAACATAATAAGTATCTAGGTTCTCAGAAATTCCATTTGTTTTCCTATTAATTTGACGAAACATTATATTCTGGCCCCGTGAGTTGGTAAATGTGTGAGTCTCATTTCCATCCTCATCTGTTGAGATAGTCACAAACAATGTTCCCGCTTTATAGTATCCACCTGAAGTATAATCATCATCTGCAGCGATCGATAAAGAAACATCGTTAATTCCAGCCGATGGGTTCCAGATTGTTACAGCTTTAAATCTTTTCACTTTTCCCTCACCGTTCAAACCATATTCTGCTTTTTGTGTATGAGTTCCCGCAATCTGCCAGTCACTTCCTGGCATTGCCTGTTTCTTTGGCCTTCCCCACGGAGATTTTTCATAAGCCGTTTCAGAATATGCATTAGGAACACCATAATATGTATTTACAGAATTTCCGTTCAATGCGGGCATATATGCCCCGTTCTGTGAGTCTGAAGGCATTGGTAAAAAAGATTTTGTCTGTTTGCCAGAACCATCATAAGTTAGTGGAACAACAATATCTTTTGATGATGGGGAAGCCTTTATTCCAATATTTTGAAAAGCCCTTCCCTGACCGTCTAAATACTTTACAATCTGGGTCTGGGCAGCATTTGCTTGCTCAGATGTTACAGCTTCCATATAGGTTCTGCTATATACGTAATTTTCCGTAGATGTTAAACTCTGTGCCCGGCCTAGAACACAGAAAAATATATATAATGTTAAGACTATTTTTTTCATGTTTGTAGATTTACATATTAAGGCTGTGGCTTAGTATTATATTTATATTCTTTAAGAATATTCCCGTTTACATCTGTTAAGGATTGCAAACGACCATTTTGATCATATTTATAAATTTTCCTAATCCCATCAGGAGAAGTCTCTGTTGTAGTTCCAATTAAAGGATCATAAGTGAAGGTAGTGATATGGAAATTTTTTAAAGCAGAATTGGTTCTAAACAGATCTAATACATTAATCAAATCAGTTTCGGTTTGAATATCCTTGTCTGCATTGGATTTAGTAATAATATCATCAGCCAGATTTCCTATATCCGACAATTTTGCGCCTTCTATTTTTGCAATAGGCATAGCCTGATTATAACCCCATATAATAACAGTTGGAAAACCAATTCCTGTAGCTTCATTAACATTAGTTGAATACTGACGTAGATTTCCGTACGAATCATATGATTCGTATTTTACAGGGATCTTGACACTTCCGTCATCCGGGCTATTTACAATAACTGAAGCAGGATCAAATCTTCCGGAATCTGCATACAGAGTTTCTATTTTTTCAATTGTCTTATCATTCACTTTTGTTTCGGTTTCTAAAGGAACAGAAACCATATTGGCGCTGATAAGCTGTACTTTATTTTTATCCATAGCATATCGGATTCGTTTTTCCATGACTATACCATCAGACGAAACCTCTTTTATATATTCAGGGTTGAAATTACTAGCATTATAAGTTGTTTCAGCTGTACTCTTTGCATATATACCTCCTGAATAGGTTTTCGTAATTGTTTTGGTGTTTTTAATGTATGCAGGTTTGGTATATATTTCCGAAACTCCTTGGTATGCCGGTATTTTCAGATCTGGAAAATTCTGCAACGTTTCAAATTCCGATTCGTATTCCGAAGACGATAATAATTCATTTAGCTCATTATAGGTCTCTTTTTTAGCCATAACTCCAGATTTAGTAATGGTGTAGTATTGCCAGAAACTTGTGGCAGTTCCGTCCACCGTATATGCTGTTTTAGGGTAGTCATCAGGTGTTTTGAAATAATAGTGTACAAATCCATTTTCGCCATCTGTTACCGATACGTTTTTATAAAGTACGTAATTAGAAAAGGGGGTTGGATCTTCAGATTCATTCCTGAAAATGTAACCGCTAGAGCTAATTGGATCTGTAAATGGAGCGTAACTATACTGTTCCGTTTTTACTGGTTGTGTGTCATTAATACTGTTGTAATGTTTAATGCTTTTGATCCTTGAGCCATACTCTGGTCCGGCCTTCCTATTGGGATAAGGGCCATTTTTCAGTCTTATCTGGGACTTCAACATCTGTGCTTTTCCGCCCGTCCCGGAAATGCTTACAATGTAATTACCCGGTTGTAATTGGTAAAAAAATGTATTAATGTCAGCGGAGTGTCTGGTAATGACAACACCGTCTTTTTTCAGGGTATAAGTTAAATCAAAGTGATAATGACCACCAGGTCCCGGTTCTGTTCCTGGAGCAGGCTGATCATCTGGATCTGGGGTGTCAGGAACCCAAATACCCGGTGGATAGTATTCGTTGATAATAAATTTTAGAGCAACACTCTGGGTCACGCCTGGATTTCCCTGAACAGTTAAGGTATATTCTGAACTTTGATTGGTATCCACATTGATTACAGGAGCTTCAGGCCCCCATTCCTGCACCAAAGGATCAATAATGCTGACTGTCCCCAATAAATTTTCCAGATACTGTGGTGAAGTTCTATTGAAAAAATAATCATGGGCTTCAAAATTATATTCTGCTACCCCTCCTGTTGGATAAATCATTTTTTTCAAAAGCCCCGGGTGATAGTTTTCGTTCATAAGCGCCCCCATATCCTGATAAGGGTTATATACGAAACCTGTTTTTTCATATTCTGCAAGATTTCTATTAATTTTTATCAGCTTATTCAAAAGCCTTCTCCCTTTTTGTTCAGTATCATCCGAATCTGTGAAAGGAAAAAGTTGTTCCCATTTATAGTTGAACTTATATCCTGAAATTATATTCTCCCGTGAATCTTTCAATAGAATTTGCGAGATGCTGTAGGGATCATTCATTGTTTTTTCCTTCGTATCATCATACTGATAGTCTATAACCACAGAGCCCAGCCCATCAGAATTGATCTTAGCAAGTTTACAACTCATATACACAATGGAAGCAGTTGGACTATCACTTTCAGTTTTGCTGTCTTTTCTATATTCAAAATTAGCTACAACCGTATCATCAGCTAATTTTATCTGACTTAAAAAGAAAGCTGATCTGTATTGGTAAATACCTTCAATAAGATCGCTGCTTGTACTGTAGTCATTAAAGATATATTTATAGCCGTTCTCATCTGTTACTGTAAAGCTGGCTACTGTAAATGTATAAACCTGTGGAGAATTGTCCCTAGTATACGAAATCTTCACCTTGTTAGTAGAAAGGTTTTCAATATCTATAGTGCCAGTTGATGTGTTTCGATTAAACCTGAACTTACCTGAAATCCCTGGCAGATTATAGTAATATATATCATCAAACTCAAACTTTGAATGAGGAGGACTGTTAGTGTACTGTACTTCATTTAAGCTTCCTATAATTTCTCTGGAAATAACACCTCCACCCAATAGTGACCAGCCGGTTCCTACATTACTTGCTGGTTCCAGTTGTTTTACATTCCCCGAATTATACGCCAACGCCACTGGTACTGACATGTTTTTTGTTTTAGTGGGAAGCTCAAACAAAGGAATAGATATGCTGGGCATTCCTGTAGAAAGAGAAACAGGGGTATTGTTATAAGTAGCCAGAGAAGATACCGAAGGCACAGGCCGGGAGAAATCTCCAAAATTAACCTCAGTTTGTTGAGCCACTATGGTACCAGGTATAATAATCCCGATAATTATTCCTGCCAATTTTAGCAGAATTTTTATTCTATTTTTTTTCATCGTTTTTATTTCTTTATCAATTTAGCATTCGCCGTTTTACCCGCATCCGTCTTTATTGTCACCAGATAAGCCCCTTGAATTAAATTCTGAGTATTGATCTTAGTTACTTTATTCTTCGTCTTCAAGCTCTGTAACTGCCTTCCACCCATATCGTAAAGGATAATATCAGCTTCCTTGAAATCATATCCAATTTCCACATACGCATAATCAGATACCGGATTCGGATAAATCTTGATATCCTGCTTTTCAATCAGCTTATTAATCTGGCTGTCTCCTAGTTTTACAATCTTCCAGTTTTCTTTTCCAAGTTCTTCAGCGCTGGTTCCGGCTAGAATAATAGAACCATCTCTGTTTAGTTTAATATCAGAGAGTCTTTCCTCTCGTTTTCTGGATTCTCCTTTCACATGTTTTCTCCACTGCTCATTACCTTCTTCATTTAAGTAAAGCATCCAGAAAGTTTCATCATCGGTCTCAATGCGGTTTTCCGCTTGGGTATATCCACCCAATAAAATTCCTTTTGTAAAGTCCTGGTTCTTGGCTCTTGAATCTTGGCTCTGAATCACACTCATTCCCATCAGAATATCCCTGTTTCC
>NZ_LFND01000002.1 GCF_001045465.1 Chryseobacterium angstadtii | reverse complement strand
ACTTATGATCTAAGCGGTAAGCAGGATATATGAATCTTATTTTTTGCCTTTCTTTCTTTCTTTCTTTCTTTCTTTCTTTCTTTTCTTTTCTTTTCTTTTCTTTTCTTTTCTTTTCTTCAATCCCCTTGTCTTCCTTTAGATAAGTTTACGCCTTTGTTTACCTTACTTCTACGGTCTGTCTGTAATCTATTCTTTGTTTATCCTTGCGGTTATATTGCAGCCATAGCTAATCTTTACCGCTCAATACTTCTTAATCGTCTATCATATCATATCATATTTGTATCCTATATATTCATTAGGAGTGGGCTTTAGCCCGCTTATCCGATATCATCTATGCATTAGGCTTTAGCCAAACCCTAAAACCTTAAAAACATAAAACTCTTCCCCAATACAATAATCACATCAACATCTGTGTCAATCTGTGCCATCCGTGGTCAATAAAATTAATCTTCTTGTCAAGAATAGGTATGACTTATCCATCAGCTTATAAAGAATCAATGAAATTAATTCTCTAGGAGCGGGCTTTAGCCCGCTTACCCGATATCACCCATTCCCCAGGCTTTAGCCAAACCTTAAAACCTTAAAAACATAAAACTCTTCCCAATACAATAATCACACAAACATCTGTGTCGATATGTGGTCAAAAAAACAACAAACTAATAATTACAAAAAAAAGACAGCCCAAAAGCTGTCTTCAATATCATAAATCTGAGAAAAACTATTTGTTATTCTTCAGTTCTTCTTTAATTTTATTTTCAAGTTCCTCCGCAAGCTCAGGGTTATCTCTTAAAACATCCTTTACTGCATCACGCCCTTGGCCTAACTTAGTCTCTTCATAGCTGAACCAAGAACCACTTTTCTTCACAATTCCTTTATCAACAGCTGTATCAAGAATTTCACCTACTTTAGAGACTCCTTCACCATACATAATGTCGAATTCAGCCTGTTTGAAAGGAGGGGCTACTTTATTTTTCACAATTTTTACTTTCACACGGCTTCCGATAGCTTCATCACCGTTTTTAATTGGAGCACTTGCCTTTCTGATATCAATTCTTACAGAAGCGTAGAATTTAAGGGCGTTACCACCGGTAGTTGTTTCAGGATTTCCGAACATAACACCGATTTTTTCTCTCAACTGGTTGATAAAAATTACCGTACATTTCGTTCTTGAAATAGTAGCAGTCAGTTTTCTTAATGCCTGAGACATTAATCTTGCGTGAAGACCCATTTTAGAGTCTCCCATTTCGCCTTCAATTTCTGCTTTTGGAGTAAGCGCTGCTACCGAGTCAATAACCACGATATCAATTGCTCCTGAACGGATAAGGTTGTCAGCAATTTCCAATGCCTGCTCACCGTTATCCGGCTGTGAAATAATAAGGTTTTCTAGGTCAATTCCCAGTTTGGCAGCGTAAGTTCTGTCAAATGCATGTTCCGCATCAATAAATGCAGCAATACCACCGGCTTTCTGTGCTTCAGCAATGGCATGAAGGGTTAGGGTTGTTTTACCTGAAGATTCCGGACCATATATTTCAATGATTCTTCCTCTTGGATAGCCGCCTACACCTAACGCGATGTCCAGTCCTAAAGATCCTGAAGGAATTACCTCTATTGTATTATCTACGGAATCATCTCCCAAAGTCATTACCGTTCCTTTTCCGTATGTTTTATCTAGCTTGTCAAGCACCAGTGCCAGTGCTTTTTTCTTATCATCAATGTTACTCATCTCTATTAAATAATTTCTCAAAAATACATAATTTAAAGATCAAAAGCTAATATTATTTAGGGTGATAAACCGTTTTTTAAGTTAAAAAATAATTAAAATTTTAGCCTGATGTTATTCATTACGAATAGGATGTAAAAGTTTTATGACAGCAGAGTTAAAGAACAATTTTTTACTATCATTAAACAGATATCTTCCTTTCTTCTAATGAAAATTGGAAGTCTTTGTTATTCTAAGATAATCTTCCAGAACCTTCATCTGATCTTTGTTTCCTCTTTTTATTCTGGCATTTCGGCTTACCAGCTGATCATAAATTTTATTGAACAGGATCTTAGCCTTTGGAAACAGATTTCTGTTAGAAACTTCCGGAACCTGCAGTCTTTTACATACTTCATCATCCAGTAAAAACCATGTACAGCAGATATGGAGATACCTTAGATTTTTTCTTTGGAATTTGAATTTTAAGATAGGATTTTCCAGCGATTCATTCAGAAGAGAATGAGCCAGAAGTATGGAGTCTTTATCGGAAGGAGGCTGCATAGAAGTCCACAGATAAAAATATTCCGTAGCCTGTTTTTTATTGTCCGGAAGAAGCGGTTCTGGAATCCCCAATAAATATCCTACATATTTCCACAAATGGAAGATCCCTTTTTCTTCTTCTACTGAAAATGTATTTCCCAATTTTTGAAGACTGTGAAGAAAAACAAGGCTGAAGCCGATATAGGTGGCCATCATATCCCAGGAATTAATGGGTTCTCCCCAGTTTTCCGCATCCCACTGTTTATAGTGTTTTTTTATAGAAAGGCGGGCATAGGAGTGAATAAGGCGCGTTTTTATGGCAAACTCATATCCTTTTGCATGAAGTTCCAATGCATCATAGCGGGTTGCATTTACCCAAAAATCCAGGGTTTCCGAAAGACGTTTCACAGCCCCTTTTTTCAATGCTTCTGTAGCAGTTAGAGGCTTGTTGAGATAGGCATAATCATAGCCTCCTATCAAACAGTAATCCCTTAACGAGATCAATGAATCCAGGTTGCTTCGCATACAGAGCTCTGCACCGCTTTTCAAGAGGTGATAATCAAGCCATTCGGGAATTTGTTGAGTTTGGGTAAAAAGTTCTTTTACACTTTGGGGAACAGGATCTGCTTCGGAAACACCGTTTCGTATATATTCTTCAATCTCTCTTGATGCTTCGTGAAATTTTTTCGTAAAATAGACATCTTTTACTACTGCGTCACCCACTTCATCCACATGGTAAAAATAGGGCGAAAATTTTTGAAAGTCTTTAAAATTTACTTCCGCTCCGGAAAATTCAATAAGCTGTTTTCCATTGCCTTTCTCCCAAAAATCTCTGAAGTGTGGGGCATCATTAAAACGGGGTTGTATAATCGTTACTTCCATTGTATATAAAAATACAAGTTTTGCACCGAAATTCCCTGGTGAGATTTGTCAGGCTTTGTGTTTAATGGGAGGGGATCAGACAAGTCCACTCTCAAAAGCTTTTTTCACAAGTTCTTTACAGTTTCTGGAATCTGTTTTTCGTAAAATATTTTTTCTGTGTGTACGTACTGTATGTTCTGAAAGGATCAATGCCTGAGCAATTTCAGGCCCTGAATATCCTTTGGTGATAAGAGCAAGAATTTCCATTTCTCTTTTCGTTAAGTGTTCAGAAAAATGGGCAGGTTTTGAAAAGCAATCCAGTCTGATCTGATGAAAATCATTTCTTGGACCAATCCCGGAAATCAGGACTGTATAAGGGTTTTCTTTTGTAATATGATGGATATTGGTATGAATGTTTATTGCCTGAACGGGAATACCCATTTCATCTTCCATAGTGATAACGGATTGATGATGGAAGAGTTCATAATTTCCCTCCGCCGTTTTCATTCGGAAACAATAGCTACATTTAATATAAAGCTGGTGTTCCAGGCCTATTTCTCTCATTTTGTCAATGAGGGTTTGTTCGGCCTGCATTACAAATTTAATATCATCAGGATGGGTAAGGTCGATAACTTCTTTTAAATTTTCAGGATAGCCGGTGAGACCATGCAGTTTCAGAATATTTTCATGATGGTGAGAAAGTGTACTGTTGGTAAGATTTAGTGCATAATAGTAGAATTCACCAATGGCAAACATTTCTCCTATAATACGTTCCACGGGAAGTCTGTTCAGTATTTCTCTGTCTCTTCTGATACCGGGGTAAGTATTCCAAACTTCAATGAGAGGGTGTTTCTTTTCCGAATTCTCCATGGATAAATAGTTTTATGCTAAAATAGCTAAAATACTTACAAAATACCACAAAAGGGGGATTTTTTTACTTTGATAAAATTCCAAACTTTGTACTAACTAATAACCATGACATCTCATTGTATTCTATTATGATTTGTTTAATGATTAAATATTTTCTATTATTTTATTAATTATTGAAATATTGATCATCAATCTATTCACCTGCCGTCAGTAAAAACGGCTTTTATTTTAAAGTTAATAATGAATGTTATAAAAACGGTTTACTCTTTTCTTTTTAGTTGTTTGAAAATGATAAACTAATGGCCTCTCATTGCTGGAGAGGCTTTTTCTTTTTTATGCACTTATCTTTCTTGTTATCTTAAAATCACCCGAACGGGTAATTTACTTGTATTCATGGATTTCCAAACTTTGTACAAAACTAATAGCCATGAAAACTTATTTATTATTAAAGATTTTTGCTTTCGTAATTTTTACGCCTATCATCTTTTTTGCACAAATAAAAGTTGAAAAAGCAGAAGAAATTGTTAACAATAAAATTGTTATTAATAGAAGTATTACTATAGATTTATCGGTTAAAATTGACAGTATTGAAGTTCCTGTTGAAAAAGGAAATTATAAGCTCTATATACCATCTTCCCAGTTAAAAAGTTTGGTGATTTTTAAAAAGGCAGTTGAATATGAACCGTTAAAAACAGGTACAGATAAAAAAGACGGGATTCCAGAAAGCTCTTCCCTTAACAATGAAGCGGTAGCGGAACTTAATTTTAAAAGCAATACAAAATATATTCTGCACATTGGAGTTACAGGAGAAGACAAAAAAAGAATATATATTATAAAAAGTGAATCTGACTGGAAATGGACTACTTCTTTCGGGGGAAATGCTGTTTTTCACACCAATCACTCCAGATTTACGTCTGTAGATAATGTAGTTGTACAAAACAGAGATGGTAAAACGATGGACCTGATGCCCAGTATTATGTTTACATTTATGAACAATCAAAAGAACTTTTCTCCCGGATTCACAGGTGGTTTAGGATATAATTTTGAAGAACTGTCTATCTTTGCAGGTGGTGCTCTGGGAATTGGACAGAATATTATTTTATCAGCAGGAGTTGCCGTACATAAGCAGAACCGCCCAAATACAGATTACACGGTAGGGCAGTCAATTGACAGTTCAGTGACATCAGATAATTTGAACAAAATGCAATACAGGGTAAATCCATTTGTAGGAATATCCTTTAGATTTGATAAGAATCCTTTTGTAGCAAAATAGTTTATAGTTAAGACAATTATTAAGAATAGAATTACTTGTTTCTTTTATATATTTTACTCTTATGTTTGCACTATAAACTTAATTATAAAAATTTAAAAAAGCCTTCCCATCAGGAAGGCTTTTATTATGTATCGCTAATTGCTCATAACTAATTATAAAGAAGCAGCGTGTACAAGCATATCTACCAACTTGTTTGAGTAACCCATTTCATTGTCATACCAGGAAACAAGTTTTACGAAGTTTGGAGAAAGCATGATACCAGCATCTTTGTCGAAGATAGAAGTTCTCTTATCTCCTACGAAATCCTGAGAAACCACTGCATCTTCAGTGTATCCTAAGATTCCTTTTAATTCACCTTCAGAAGCAGCTTTGATAGCAGCACAGATCTCATCGTAAGAAGTAGCTTTTTCTAATCTTACGGTAAGGTCTACTACAGAAACGTCTACAGTTGGTACTCTGAAAGACATACCGGTAAGTTTTCCGTTAAGTGAAGGGATTACTTTTCCTACCGCTTTAGCAGCACCTGTAGAAGAAGGGATAATGTTGTTAAGAGCAGCTCTTCCTCCTCTCCAGTCTTTCATAGAAGGACCGTCAACTGTTTTCTGAGTTGCTGTTGTAGCATGTACGGTAGTCATAAGACCTTCAACGATTCCGAAGTTATCGTGGATTACTTTAGCTAAAGGAGCTAAACAGTTAGTTGTACAAGATGCGTTTGACAGGATTTTAACATCATCAGTAAGTTCTTTGTGGTTCACACCCATTACGAACATTGGAGTATCGTCTTTAGATGGAGCAGAAAGGATTACTTTTTTAGCACCTGCAGTAATGTGTTTTGCAGCATTTTCTTTATCTAAAAATAAACCTGTAGATTCCACTACGTAATCAGCACCGATTTCGTTCCATTTAAGGTTGCTAGGATCTCTTTCAGCTGTTACTCTGATTCTTTTTCCGTTTACTACAAGGTCATTACCTTCTACAGAAACTTCACCTGGGAAAATCCCGTGTACAGAATCATATTTAAGCATATAAGCCATGTATGTAGCATCGATAAGGTCATTGATTCCTACTACTTCGATGTTATCTCTTTCAGTCATTGCTCTGAAAACAAGACGTCCAATTCTACCAAACCCGTTGATACCTACTTTAATTGTTGACATAATAGTTTGTTTTAAATTATATTAAAAATATTAGATTGCTAAAATTTCTGAAATCAGTAAAAGATCCTGATTGATTTCATTATGTTTTTTGATGGCCTCTTCGATAGGCGTATACACCACATCGTTGGAACGCATTCCTGCCATTACGTTGGTTTGCCCTTCCATTAATCCTGTTACCGCACCATAGCCCAGTCTGCTCGCCAAAACTCTGTCGGCACAGCTCGGAGAACCTCCTCTTTGCATATGGCCCAAAATCGCTACACGAATATCATAATCAGGGAACGCCAGTTTTGTTTTTTCTGCCAGTTCGTAAACGTTAGCCAGCTTTTCACCTTCTGCTACTACTACGATACTTGATGATTTTCCTGATTTTTCAGCAGTTCTGAAATTAGCGAAAAGCTCATCGATACTGTCTTTTTTCTCAGGAATTAAAATATCCAGAGCACCCGTTGCCAATCCACTGTTTAAAGCAATAAAACCGGCATCACGACCCATTACCTCCACAAAGAAAACCCTGTTGTGAGACGTGGCCGTATCACGGATTTTATCAATCGCATCCATTGCCGTATTCAGCGCGGTGTCGTAACCGATTGTGTTATCAGTTCCGAAAATGTCGTTATCAATAGTTCCGGGAACACCAATTACACGGATTCCAAATTCTTCATTAAAAACTTTAGCTCCCGTGAAAGTTCCGTCTCCTCCGATGCAGACCAAGCCTTCAATACCAAGCTTTATACAGTTTTCATAAGCTTTCTGACGGCCTTCTTTGGTTCTAAATTCTGCGGAACGGGCAGATTTCAAAATAGTACCACCCTGGTTGATTATATTTTTTACGGAACGAGGTCCCATTTTCAGGAAATCGTTGTGAATAAGCCCATTATAGCCTTCTCTTACTCCGTAGCATTCAATATTATAATAGTTGGCGGTTCTTACTACCGCCCTCAATGCTGCATTCATACCCGGAGAGTCACCTCCTGAAGTAAGAACCGCAATTTTTTTTACAGCACTCTCTTTCATCTAGTAAAAAATTTCGAACACAAATTTACAAAAACAAGTTCAGATAATGGCAGTAAGTTGATAAGACTTTTGAATATAAATAATTAAAAGCTTCTAAAATTTGTAGGTTTAAAAAAATACCTCGCTGTTTTCGTTTCCGGAGAATTTACATCAAGACGGTACCACGGCGAAATATTTTTTTCAAAAGGATTGGAAAGCGTATGAATGGATTGGGCAGGAGTAAAGCCCTCGCTTAATAAAAATAACTTTTCGCCCTCTTTATTTTTGCATACTCCGGATATGAAAACAATATGTCCGGGACTTCCCGGTGTAATCAGAATATCACCCGTTTTCAGGGCTGAAGTCTTTAAAACAGGCTGAGTTTCCTTGTTTAATGAAATAGTTCCTGCATAGTTGAAGATCAGGTCCAGATACTTTCTGAAATTCTGATAGGAATTATCAAAACCTGCTGCCTTTCTGAAACGCACCGAATTTCCGTTAACAAATGTCCGGATTCCGTTTTTATAATTATTCCATGAAACCAGATCTCCACTTGTAAAATGAAACTGAATCTCATCATACTTTTGGGCTTTATAGAGATATTCTGCCCGCAGCCGGATAGCAGCATCAGCACATTGCTGCAGGTCTTTATTCCCGGTGTCAATATCGAAAACAGCCTCGTGAAGATCCTGTGTGGCAATGGCCGTTCCGTCATATTTCATAATCTGGCTCCCATAAGGTTTAAGTTTAAAATTCTCAATAAAATATCCAAAAGAACCGGGCTTTTCTTCCATCCATGTATAGCCTTCAGGGGCGGAAAATCGCTCTCTGATTGTATTTTTATTTTTATCGATTTGAACAGGATTTTCCTGAGTTATGACCTCTGCAATATTGGTCTTACTTCCTGATATGGCTTTGTCATTACTGCATGCTGATGTGATTAATGCAGTCATTAATATGGAAATAGTTTTTTTCATGTGGTTTTTATTGAATTACAAATATGATGGATTTTTTGAAGATGAAATGTTTTTTTAACCACGGATTTCACAGATTTACATATATGTTTGCGTTTTATCTGTGTTCTCTATTCTTTGTTCTTTGTTCAATTTACATGAATGAAATTTGTTAAACTTCCTCATTTTCAGTGATTAAAATCTTTCCCCAGTCATTCAGCTGCCAGAGAATCTGTACCAGTTTTTCACCAAGCTCTGTTAGAGTATATTCAACTCTGGGAGGCAATTCATTAAACGACTGTTTAACCAAAATGCCATCCTGCACCATCTCATTGAGCTGTTGATTCAAAACTCTGCGGTCTACTTTAACGATACCGCGGAGAAATTCACTCGGACGTTTCTTCCCTTCATGAATCTGCCACACAATAGGAATTTTCCATTTTCCACTGATGGTATTGACGGCCATTTCCAACGGACAGATTTTATTTTCTTCAACTTTTATCTTTGTTTTCATAAAATTGACTTTTTTGTCACTATGGGAGAAAAATATGCGCTATTGCCTATTTTAATCCACTTTCAGACTTTTGTAAAGTTAACCATTTACATGAATAAGAAGATGACTGAAAAGCGTAAAGGAGCCCGCTCCACAAAAGATATTCCTGCCAATATCTTAGATCAGTTAAATCGCGGCGAAATTGAAAGTGTCAATCTCACAGAATGGCTGGCGGTAGATCAGAAACTGCTTTTGGAGAATTTTCTGCTGCAAAATAGCAGAAAAGAATACCTGGATCCCATACTGGGTGCGGTTAGCAATCTGAAAAAACAAACCGTTAATACCGTTAATCAAGCTATTGGTACAGGCATCCTGGATGAAATTTTAAAACATAATGATGAAGGATTTTTTTCTGTAGTTTCCGGTCATACATCAGATCTTGTGAGATGTTGGGGAACCTACATGATCGGTAGAAATGAAGCTTTAACGATACAGCAAAAACTGGAACAGATTCAGCCATTTGCTTCCGACTTCCATTTTGGAGTGCGGGAAATTTGCTGGATGGCCGTGAGACCGGATATTGCCGGTAATCTTGAAGAAAGTCTTTCAATTTTATCCAAATGGACAGCTCACGAAAATGAATATATCAGACGTTTTTCCAGTGAGTCTACCAGACCGAGAGGAGTTTGGTGTGAACATATTGATGTTTTAAAACAAAATCCCGGGTTGGGACTTGAAATTTTAGAACCTTTACGATCTGATTCATCCCGATATGTTCAGGACAGCGTTGGAAATTGGCTGAATGATGCCAGCAAATCACAACCCGAGTTTGTCATAGAGATTTGTGATGAATGGCTTCGTGAAAATCCTACAAAAGAGACTCAATATATTGTCAGGAAAGCTTTAAGAACCATTAAAAAGTGAAAGTTATCCACAAAGTAAAAATGTTGATTTGATTTTTTATCCCATACATTGCAGATTTACATATGATTATATGACCTTTTCAAAGTCTTATTTTCCTAAGGAGTGACTTTTTTGTTGGATTTTCAGGTGAAAAATAAAGTTGAAACAAATCCAATATTAACTGTATGTTAACGGGAAAAAGTTATCCACAATATGAGTTATCGATTTTTGTGAATTATATCTGTTACAAAATTAATAGTTTAAATAAAAAGTTCGAAAATAGAATTTGAAATAAGATCTTTTTTCGTCGAAATAAAAAGTTATCCACAATATGAGATTTCCGGCTACCATTTTTCGGTCAAATATTTCCAATATCTCTTCGGAACATGCTGCACATGAAGCTTCAGGTTTTTGCGTTCTGTAATATTGGTTTTTGTGAAATACCGCTGCCATAAGGTTTGGTAGTTCTTTTCCTCATCGTGGAATTTTTGCTGATATTTTTGCAGGTCTAATTTTTCTTCAGGATAAAAAAAATCACAGGTTTCCAGATCATAGAGAATTCCATAATTTCTCCTTAAATCATAAATCATCCATTTTTGATCCTGATAACGGTCTTTAAAATGTTTCCGGATCAAAGGAATGACATTAAAATCAGGATCGATTTTGGCAAAGAAAACACCATCCTGCATTTTTTCAAAACGGACAAAAGCCGTCATTCGATGCCTTTCCCGACTGACAGATTTACAGATTTTAGAAATTTTTAAAATATCATGATCTGCATAATTTTGCAGAATATTTTTATCAGGATGTTGGATAGACTGTTGGATGGCTGAAAAAATAAGCTGCTCCAGTTCCGGATCTTCCGATAAATAAACCTTCAACAATTCATGAATTCCTGATTTCCCGATATTCTGTTCTAATTTATTTAAAACTCTTTCAGATTTGTCATTTTGTGTAATCACCTCATGAATTTCTGCAAAAATATTTTCCTGATGAAACCTTTCTCTGCTTACAATTTCCACGTCCTTATAACGATATTCAAAAACTTCGAATATGGCGGTTAAAAGTCCGTCGAAACTGCCGTCGTAGAGAAGTGTAGTCATTGGGATGTGTTGATTTGATAATGTGTTGATGTGTTGATTGGGTTACAGTTAAATAGATAATTTCCAGTCTTCAATATTTTAATTTTTAAATTTTTTAATCTTTCAATCCATTTAAAACAAACTCAGCTGCTGCGAAAACTGGTTGTGAAATTTGGAAGAACTTCCGCCGATGAGAAGTTGCCTGAAATTCTGATCAGTCAGGTATTTCAGATAAGCATTTCCCGCAGTGAAATCAATGAAATATTTGGCGCGGTTGACGGCAGCTCCCAATTTTTTCAGATGGTCCATATTCAAAACCTGAAAACGTCTTGCACTCACAATTTTTTGTGCGGTTTTTACCCCAATTCCCGGAATCCTTAAAATCATTTGATAATCTGCAGTCTGCAAATTCACGGGAAACTGATGAAGATGTCTCAAAGCCCAGCTCAGCTTAGGATCAACTTCCAAATCTAAAAACGGCATTGTCGGATCTAAAATTTCTTCCGCTTTAAACCCGTAAAAACGCATCAGCCAATCCGATTGATAGAGACGGTTTTCACGAAGCATTGGAACTTCCGTTGTCAGAGAAGGCAGTCTCTTATCTTCCAAAACTGGGACATAGCCCGAATAATAGACTCTTTTCAGATTAAAATTTTTATAAAAATGATCGGCTACTTTGATAATCTGTAAATCATTTTCATTCGTAGCTCCCACGATCATCTGTGTAGATTGTCCGGCAGGAGCAAATTTGGGCACTTTTCTGAAAATTTTCTTTTCGTCTTTATACTGATCAATTCCTTTTTGTATGTAACGCATGGGAGCAATCATATCCTGGCGGTTTTTTTCCGGAGCCAATAATTTCAGTCCGCTTTCTGTAGGAATTTCAAGATTAACGGATAATCGGTCCGCATACAGTGCTGCTTCCTCCATCAGTTCATCGCTTGCTCCCGGAATAGATTTCAGGTGAATATAGCCATTGAAGTTCTCTTCCAGACGCAGTTTCTTGGCTACCCGCACAAGACGCTCCATAGTGGTATCTGCATTTTTGAAAATACCGGAACTCAGAAAAAGCCCTTCAATATAATTTCTTCGGTAAAAATTAATCGTCAGATCCACGACTTCTTCCACGGTAAATCCCGCTCTTTTAATATCATTGGAACTTCTGGATACACAATAAGCACAATCATAGATGCAGTGATTGGTGAGGAGAATTTTGAGCAGGGAAACACAGCGTCCGTCTTCCGTATAGGTATGGCAGATCCCACTTACGGAACTGTCTCCTAAAGCGCCTTTTTTATTCTTTCGGGTCCCGCCGCTGGATGAGCAGGAAACATCGTATTTCGCTGCATCGGCAAGGATTTCAAGCTTTTCTTTCAGGCGGTCAAAGTTCATATTTTTTTCAGGATGTTATGATTTGTATCAAAATTCTGTTCAAAATTAGTTCCAAAATTGATAAATGTCAACCTTTTTCAATGGAAGTTATCAACAATGGTGACTTACAAAATTACTATCTTTACACATATTAAATTTATGCTATGAATCATAAACCGGTAGAAGGTTTCTCTAAACTTACCAAGCAGGGGAAAATGGATTGGCTTGTCAATGAATACCTTGAAGGCAACGAAGATTATCAAAATATATTAAAACAATACTGGAACGAAAACACAGATCTTCAGAAGCTTCACGATGAGTTTTCTGAAAACACGATTTCCAATTTCTATATGCCGTACGGAATTGCCCCGAACTTTTTAATAGACGGGAAATTATTCGCTCTTCCAATGGCGGTGGAAGAAAGTTCGGTAGTGGCAGCGGCTTCAAAAGCAGCTAAATTCTGGATTGATAAAGGAGGATTTAAAACAACCATTATCAACAATGAAAAATTAGGACACACTCATTTTATTTTTAATGTAGAATCTCATAAACTGTCTCATTTCTTTAATTTTAATTTAAAGAAAAAACTCTTCGAAACGACTGAAGAGATTACCGCCAACATGAGAAAGAGAGGCGGAGGGATTCTGGATATCAAACTGGTTGATAAAACAGCCGAAATGCCCAATTATTATCAGCTTAAAGCAAGTTTTGATACGGTAGATTCCATGGGGGCAAACTTTATCAATTCATGTCTGGAGCAGTTTGGAAAAACGATGAAACAGGAGATTGCGGTCTCTGAAGATTTTACTCAGGAAGAAAAGAATTCCCTGCAGATTGTGATGAATATCCTTTCCAACTTTACACCTGATTGTCTGGTGAGAGCGGAAGTATCCTGTAAGATTGAAGACCTGAAAGACGACAGCGGAATTGCTCCGGAAGAATTTGCATGGAAATTCAAACAGGCGGTGACTATTGCAGAAATTGAACCTTTCCGTGCAACAACTCATAACAAAGGAATCATGAATGGTGTGGATGCAGTAGTGATTGCAACAGGAAATGATTTCAGGGCTACTGAAGCCTGTGCTCATGCGTATGCAGCAAGAGACGGACGATACAGATCGCTTACCCATTGCACAATTGACAACGGTATTTTCAGATTCTGGATTGATCTTCCGATTTCTGTAGGCGTTGTGGGCGGACTTACGAATCTTCATCCTTTGGTTAAGTTTTCACTGGCACTGCTTGGAAAGCCTTCAGCGCAGCAGCTGATGAGTATTCTGGCTGTTTCCGGACTGGCACAGAACTTTGGAGCCATCCGTTCTCTGGTAACTACAGGAATTCAGAAAGGACACATGAAAATGCACCTGTTGAATATTTTAAATCAGTTGGGTGCTACGGAAGAAGAAAAACAGCATTTTGTGACTTATTTTAAAGATAAGACGGTAAGCCATCATGAGGTGATCAATGAGTTTAACAGAATGAGAGGCCAGTAATGCTGCAGATTATATTACCTTTTGTATTCATTGTATTCGGGATCTTTTTAAAGAAAACGACATCTCCGGGTTTCAGGAATTCTAAAAAACTTTCCAATGTCTTTATTATTCTTGGAATTTCAACATTGGTAGCGAAACTTATTTTAATCTACATCAAATCAAAATAATGAAACGGAAAATAGTATTCTTTTTGTTTATTTCAGGTTTAAGTTTTTCACAGCAGCAGTTGGTGAAAATAACAGATCTGCAGCCCAAAACTGAAGATTCTGTTTTCCCTTTGATTTCCTATTCGAAAAATCCCTTAGTAGAAAAAAAGATCAATACCTATTTGCAGGTAAGCGAGCTGGAATATATTCCCGACTCAGGTGGGAATCCCTTTAAACTGGTTTCTACAGCCACTAATTCTTATTCCAACTATGTCTATTTCTACAGCTGGAAAAAATTGCAGACTCCTGACAATATTTTAAGTATAGCGATGGATGGAGAAGCTTCAGGAGCATATCCGGAAGGTTTTTCAAATTGGGAGAATTTTGATCTGCGGACAGGAAACGCTATTAATGCTTATGACTTATTTCAACCCAGTGCGGTGAAGGCAGTTGAAAATATAATCAATAAAAAAGTAAGAAAAAGAATTAATGATTTTCTTACCCAATTAAAATCAGAAAAAAATCCTACAGAAGAAGTTCAGGAACAGATCGGGTTGTACGAAGGTTGTTCTACGGACAATACTTTGGAATATATTAAATTTTATTTTGGAAAGACATCTCTGACTTTTGTTGCCGGGCGATGCTCTAATCATGCGATGAGAGCTCTGGATGATCTCGACAGCCATTCGATAGAAGTCCCGTATAAAGATCTTGAAAAATACTGGAGCTCTTACGCGAAAAATCTATTGTCGGGATCAGGAAATACAGCAACTACCGGCTTCCAGAATAAATTGATGAAAGGGAAAATAGATCAGTATCCCATCACTGTTCTGATTAAGCATTTGTATCAGGACAATGGTGAAACTTCCTTCTCTGCGGTATATTGGTATGATAAAAATAAAAAACTGATCGAGTGGAGCGGAAAGATAAAAGGAGATAAGATTTCCATCACCGAAAATGATCGTTATGATGAAGGCAAAGGAGAATGGATTCAGCGGGCTGAAATTCAGGCTGTAAGAAAAGGCAGCAGGATCACAGGAACCTGGCAGGATTACAAAACAAAAAAATATTTAAATCTAGAATTAGAAGAATTATAAAATGAAAACAATTACTTTGATTTTTGGTGCGGCATACGGAATGCTGTCCGTTATTTTGGGGGCATTCGGAGCACATGCTTTAAAGAAAATATTATCTGTGGAAAGGCTGGAAAGTTTTGAAACGGGAGTGAGATATCAGATGTATGCAGCCTTCTTTTTATTGGTTGTAGGATACATCTTAAAATTTGATACTTCATCGCAAAAATGGATTTCTATTTTCATGATTGCAGGAACCATGCTGTTTTCTTTCAGTATCTATTTTTTAAGCTTACAGGATTATCTTGGAGCCAACCTGAAATTCTTAGGGCCTATCACGCCGCTGGGAGGTCTGTTTATGATTCTAAGCTGGGGAATGCTGATTTGGTATTTTGCCAAGACAAAAATATAATCATTGCGGTTCAATCTGCAGAAAGAAAAATATACTCACTTTACATAGTGGCTTACCGAAAAATTTAAAAATGAATAATCGTTTTACAAGTTTTCTTATTGCGTTCCTTTTCCTTTTTCTAAGTGCTCACAAGATGGAAGCACAGGAGAAGAGAAAACTACTGAATGGAAATATTTTAACAGAAGTGAAGAATATTCAAAAGCGTTTTTCGGATAGTATAAGTCATTATGACTACAAAAAGAATTCTGTTTTATACAGTGAAAAATATAGAGCTTTTTACAGTGAAAAAATACAGAATCTGAAAAATTTGTACCAAAGTATATATGAAAAAGATGTAATTACCGGAAAGTTTGATACCAGTATTTTATTTAAGGCAACGAACGAGATACAGACAAACACAGTGTCGCCCCAAGAAGCTGCTCCTCAAGCTGAAACAAAAAGTAAAATTGTGGATATAGCTCAAATAGAAAACTATCAGCAGCTTACCGATTTAAAAAAGCGTTTAACTGTTGATTTTCCGGTTTATTTGATAGAGGACAGCGGTGAAGAACTTTACCAATGTAAATTGAATTTTATTATTGATGTGGATGGTAAATTCAAAAAAATAAAATACAGCGGGTCATCCGGCACAGAATTCAATATTATCAGTGCATTGTTCCTGTATGCAATCGGATCTTTGGAAAAGCCTTTGCTCTATAACAAAAAGCCAATTATCCAACAGTTTTCCCAACCGATTATAGTAAGATTTGAATAGATTATAGCACGTACTATTAAGGAGTTGTCGTGTATATGTGCATATTCAAAAACAGTAAAACAAATGATGAGGTTCTTTTAATATTTAAATTAAATTAAATGAAAATCAATAGAAGGAGACGGTTAATAAAAACATTCAATCTTCTTGATCAGCCTATAAGATTTAATCCTTTTGTATTCAGCCGTACTTTTTTCATGTGGGCTTTAACGGGTCTGGTAGGCGGAACTATTGCCGGACTTTACTGGATTGTCCTAGAGCATTTCACTGAATTTCTGGCAGCATTTCAGGGCTGGATGGTGATTCCTACAATGGCTATATGTGGTTTGCTGGCTGGCTTGGTCATTCATTTTATCGGAGATCCGGGAGAAATTCACCTTATCGTTAACAATATCCGTTTTAATAAAGGGAAATTAGACCCTAAAAACAATCCTTCCATGATTCTTTCATCTTTGTTTTGTGTAGCATCGGGTGGAAGTCTTGGGCCGGAAGCACCTTTGGTTCAGGTAACGGGTTCTACCGGAACTTGGCTCGGGAAGATTTTCAGATTGAAAGGAGAGGAGCTGCGTTCTCTGAGTATTGCAGGAATGGCCTCAGGTTTTACGGCACTTTTCGGAGCCCCATTAGGTGGAAGTTTGTTCTCTCTGGAAATTCTTCATCATAAACACGCCGTAGAATATTACAGGGCGATTATTCCGGCATTGGTGGCCAGCTGTTTCAGCTATGTGATGTTTGCACTGATCATTCATTTGGGAATAGGAGCTGCATGGGATCTGAAAGCCTATCATTATACAGGCGTTTATGATTTTGCATACGCGGCAGCTTTTGGTGTTGTGGGTACTTTATTCGGATGGATTTTTATTTTTGTGGTTAAGTTTTTCAAAAAGATTTTCGAATACAAATCATTTCCTATCTATATCAAAACATTGACGGGAGGAATTATTCTAGGAATTATAGCCTACAATTTTCCTATCACGAGATATTTTGGACACCATGAAATCAATGAACTGATCAACGGGAATTTTGCCCTTAATTTCCTGATTGTAATTCTGGTTTTTAAAATTATCGCCATTGCGGTTACCGTTACTTCCGGATGGAGAGGCGGCTTTATTATTCCGCTGTTTTTTGTGGGAACCACCTTAGGATTGATTATTCACCAGTTATTTCCTGCGGTAGATACTACACTGGCTATTGTAAGTTGTATGGCTGCCATCAATGCCTGTGTGACAAGAACACCTATGAGTACCACCATTATTCTGGGAACATTAACCGGATTTACCTATTTCGTCCCGATACTTTTCGCCAGCTTAACAGGTTATTTCCTGGCTCCTAAAATTCCATTCATCGGTTCACAATCAGAAAAATTATCTGAAGAATAAAAGCAATGCAACCTTTCTGTAATTAAAATCATCAGGATAATTTAACCCTCATCCTTCGTCGAATCAATGAAATTGATTCCGTCTTAGCTTACTTTATTCTGCAGTATAAAGTTTTCTTTGCGTTAAAAAATACCAGATGATTTGTTTCTTAACGCAAAGCTTTAATTTAATCTTGCATAGCTTAGGTGGCAAAGAGGGAATCAATTTCATTGATTCGATGAAGCGGATGGATAAGATGTTTTACCATTTTTTATAAAGAGAAGTTCTCCTTCATCCACTTGAGTTTGTTAAAACTTTTCAAAAACTTTGTTCTGATTGAAATAAATTTTTCCTGAGCATCTATCACCTTATTTTCCCTGGAATTGATCAGGAAAAGTGAACTTTCACCATTGCTGTATTTTGTTTCTTCCGCCATGAGAAGTTTTTGATAATTAGCAAGATTGTTTTGTGAGAGATTAATCTGGAGATGATAATTTACCAGCTCATTTTTATACGTTTCCATCTTGGTATCCAGTTCTCTTTTTTTAAGTTTAGTATCCAGTTGATTCTGGAGGATCTTAAACTTTGCCATCTGATAACTGGCTCTGGCTTCTCTTTGAAAAACCGGGATTTCAAGTTTTAATCCATACTGAAAATTATTGTCAAAAAGAGGAAGATAATCAGCACGGTAATTTTCTTTGTTGAAGAAATTATAAGTGAAGTCGAGTTTTGGAAGGAAGCTTTGCCATTTCAGTTTTCGTTCGCTTTCGAGTACATTATTTTTTTCCAAGTAATAAAGTACGGATAAATGGTTGTCTGTTGTTTTATGCTGAAGCTCCTGAAGCAGAAATTCAAAATCCGAATAGGCAGCATGATTCGAAAGACCATCAGAAGGATAAATCAGTTGCGATATTTCATAAAGCTCCTGATGGTCCTTCCATAGAAACACCTGAAGCTGTTGCGTGTTTTTTACAAAATTAAGATAAGCTTCCTGCTGCTGGAGTTCAAAGCTCTGAAGCTGCGAAAGTGCTTCTACGGTATCTATTGCTGCCCTTTCACCATATTCAAAAGTCTTTTGAGTTAAATTTAAACGGGCTTTGTTGATTTCTACGGCTTTGCTTTGGAGTCTGTAGATTTCAAAACTCTGCACCCATTCCCAGTAGGTATTTTCTGCGTCCAAAAGCAGATCATTGGTCAAAACGGCCTGTTCTGCTTCCGTCATTTTCAGGGCAAATTTAGCTTGGTCGAGTAAGGCTCTCCGCTTGTCGTACAACAGATTTTTAGCCAGAGGAATGGTGATTCCCATCTGATAAAGTCCGCCTTTGGTATCACTGGAATTCAGTTTTTGGCCATTCAGATCATTGTAGCTTGCTGTAAGATCAATTCCATACCAGGTGGGAATGCCCAGCTCTATATTTTTTTGTTGATAATACTGTGTCCCGTCAATATTCTTTTCTCCGAGTTTTGCCGCCAGAACCGGATCGAAATTCCCTCTTGCTTTTGTAATTTCGGACCCGGCTATTTTATTCTGAAGTTGATATTTTAAAGCCAGCGGATGATAATTCTTTACCGCAGAAATAAATTCTTGGGCTGAAATTTTAAGTGAATCCTGAGCTTGACCATATTGAAAAAAACAAAAGACAATAATGAAAAGAATTTTATTTAGATTTTTCATACGAACCGGCTTCATTATTTTTAACTTCATAATAATCAGGAGGGAATCCATTGATGTTTCTCCATAGTTCATACCAAATCGGCACATCATTCAGAATGGCAATTCCCTGCACTCCGGCTCCCATTTTAATTTTGGGTGGCCATTTTTTCTCTTTTTGATCTTCAATGATAAGTGCTTTGAAAAGCCCGTTTCCACTGATATTGCTTTCCACGGCTACTATTTTACCCGCAAAAGTCCCGTAGCTTGAATTGGGCCAACCGGAGAAAACAATGGCCGGAAATCCATCGAAAATACACATCACGCGCTGTCCTTCCTTCACAAGCGGAAGATCTACCGGCCTGATATAAATCTCTACGGCATAATTAACATTAGTAGGAACAATGGTTCCGATATTTTCCCCATCTTTCAGCACTTCTCCGATTCCGGACTTATTCAGCTGAACGACCTGCCCGTCCTGTGATGCAATAATGAAATACAAGCCCTGTCTTGCCTTGTAATTGGCCACCTGATTTTCCAGTTTCGCAATATCCCCTTCACTGCCTTCAATCTGGCCCATACTCTGGAAACGTTCGCCTTCTGTTTTGCTCAGCTTTTCCGTATAATCCTGAATCACGGAATTCTGTTCAATGCCTGTATTTAAAATTTCCTGACGGGTTTGCGCTACTTTATTTTCTGCGGATGTTTTCTTGGCCGTCGCATTTTGATATGAGATACTTCTCTGCTGAAACTGGGTAAGAGAGACCAGGCCTTCATCATACATTTTTTTCTGTCGGGAAAACTGATCTTCAGAAAGCCTGAGTTCATTAAGAGCAGCGGTCAGTTCAGCTTCTTCAGCTGTTAGTTTATTATTTAACTGGCTGATCTTTATTTTCAGTTGATTGAGTTTAAGATCTCTTGCCGTGTTTAACGCCTGAAGCTGGTTTTTGGCTGTTCCTGCTTTGGCTTCATAATATTCTCTGACGCCTTTTTTTGCCTGTACCTGCTGCTGGGTTCTCTGGACAAGAAGTGGATCCAGATAATCGTCTTTTATTTCCGAAAGCTGAAGCAGCGTATCGCCTTTTTTTACATAATCACCGTTTTTTACATTCCATTTGATGATTTTTCCGGGGATAGGAGAGTTAAGCTGCTGCGGACGCTGTTCCTGATAAAGAGAAGTTACATTTCCCTTTACTTTAATGTTCTGTGTCCAGGGAAGAAATAGCGTGATAATACCGCCAATAAAGATAAACAGAAACCATCTTTTGACCCTGGATTTTTTATGAATATGATATATTTTATGATAGGACTGTAGTTCCATTTTGTTTCAATTTTTATGATATAACCTTTAAAGTTCCGTCTTCCATATGAAGGTGCTGATCTGCATGCTGAAGCAGGTCTTCATTCTGTGAAACAATAATTACGGTTGTTTTTTCTTTGATTTTTTGCAGGTATTCAATCATTTTATCCTGATACTCTTCGCGGATGCCTGCAAAAGGATTTTCCAGAATGATGAGCTTTTTCTCTCCTAAAAGGGCACGCAGCAGAAGAATTTTTTTCTTTGAACTGAAGGTAATTTCCGAATCCGTTTCGCTTACTTCCGTAAAAAATCCGTTGCTGAACAGGCTTGAAATATTTTCTATTCCAAGATTTTCCGAAAGCTCCAGAATATCTTCGGTACTGCTCTGGCTGTTGCCAAGTAATATATTTTCCTTTACCGTTCCCTGAATGATCTTCATATTTTCAAGATAAAGACTCATGGTATTCCTCAGCTGTTTCTTATCTATATTTTGTAACGGAATTCTGTCGAAAAGTATAGTCCCGGAGCTGGGTTCAAAGAAACCGGCAATCATATTGAGAAGAAGAGATTTTCCGGTTCCCAGCTTTCCGGTTAGAATGGTAATGCTGTTTTCCGGGATTTTAAAATTCAGGTCGGAAAGAATCGGAATGCTGTCATTAAATGAAAAGCTGACGTTTTTGAATTCAATTTCCCGCCCTTTTTCTTTCTGAGACAGGACGATTTCACCATTTTTCTCCTCTTTAAGCTCAGTAATTTTTGAAAGCTTGGCGAAAGAAGCGATGAGGTCATAATAGCTTTCAAGACTCACAATCAGTTTTTCTACTGCGGACATAATGCTTAAAACAACAATCTCCGTAGCAATAAAAGCCCCGATATTAAGCTTTTGATTAATCAGAAGGTAAGTCCCGATTGCCAGCATAGCCAACGTAATAATGACTTTAAAGGCAATAATCGTTTTATACTGGAAAACAAGAACCTTAAAATGAGATGTTCTGTGATCGAGATATTCTACCACTCTTTCATCCGTTCCGTGCAGATGAACTTCCTTTTCAGAGTGCATCTTAAATGTTTTCACAGATCCGGCAATATCTTCTATCCAGGCTGCGGTATCATATTTTTTGTTGCTCTCTTCAATACTGGATTTAATCCCGCTTTCCATGGTGTATCTGAATATAATCACAACGGAAATCACAACCAACCCTCCGAATGCCAGAAACCACGGATGATAAAAGGATAGCAAAAGAATTCCGAAGAATATCTGAATCAGTGCGGTAGGAATTTCCAGAAGGATTTTTGAAACTCCTTTCTGAAGATTCGGAATATCAAAAAAACGGTTGACAAGCTCCGGAAGATAGTATTTCCGGGTATAAGAAAGATCTACCTTTGGAATTTTGTCTGCAATTTCCATAGAGAATTCTACAAAAATTTTCTGCTGTATTTTTTCGATGATCTGGATTACCTTTAATCTGAAATATCCAGCCAGCCATGTTCCGATGACCACAAAAAATATAAGAATATAAATAGAGGTAGCCATCGTAGCTCCCATCACGAAGCTTACAATAGACTGTATGCCCAAAGGGATGCTCAGCAGCACGAGACCGTTCAGAATAGCATAAAAATAAATATTGGTGACATCCTTTTTCTCTTTCGTAATGTAGCGGATGAGCCTTTTACCCTGTTCATTAGCTGTACTTTCCATCTTTCTTAGTAAGGTTGAATATTTTAAACAATCCGAAATCCGGGTACGAAAATTTCTTTCGGTCATGATTTTGAATTAAAAAAATCATGAGTTTCCATGTTTTATTTCGGGGCCTCAAAGATAATGGATGGGATCTGTTAATGATTCTCAGACAGATTAGAATGAGATTAAAATGTGATTAGAATAGGGCATCTCCGACAGGTTTTGTATCTGCATTCATCAGATATTCTTACATTCGCGGCATAGAAGGAGAAGGGTGTAATTGGGAGAACTTACGGTTTTATTTTAAATCTGTTCTTCAGAGGTTATTCATCTGCTCCGGGACTGAAGAATGAATGAAATGGAATGTTTCGAAAGGTTTGAAACAGGGTGATATTTTCACAGAGCAACTGATGTAAGTTGATTTTTGTCAACAATTTAAAATTTGCTTTCAACTTCTCTTTTGTAATTCTTTAAATCTAAACTCTTTTTAGTAAATTTGTCAACCTTTAAATTTTAAAATAAAATAATAAAAATAATATGAATCTTCACGAGTATCAATCAAAAGAGATTTTATCAAAGTATGGAGTAGCTATCCAACGTGGTTTCGTAGCGAATAACGTAGATGAGGCTGTAGCAGCTGCTGAGAAATTGACTGCTGAAACCGGAGCACAAGCTTGGGTTGTAAAAGCACAGATTCACGCAGGTGGTCGTGGTAAAGGTGGCGGTGTAAAGTTCTCTCCAAACATGGATAAGCTTAAAGAAAACGCTCAGAACATCATCGGAATGCAGTTGGTAACTCCACAAACTTCTGCTGAAGGTAAAAAAGTACACTCTGTTTTGGTTGCAGAAGATGTTTATTATCCTGGAGAATCTGAAACTAAAGAATTTTATGTTTCTATTCTTTTAGACAGAGCTGAAGGTAAAAATACAATCGTATATTCTACTGAAGGAGGAATGGATATTGAGCACGTAGCTGAAGTAACTCCTCACTTGATCCACAAAGAAATCATTGATCCTGCTTTAGGTCTTCAAGGATTCCAGGCTAGAAAAATTGCTTTCAATTTAGGTCTTGAAGGAAATGCTTTCAAAGAATTCACAAAATTCATTGCATCTCTTTATAATGCTTATACAGGTATTGATGCTTCTCTTTTCGAAATCAACCCGGTTTTGAAAACTTCTGATAACAAAATTATCGCTGTAGATGCTAAAGTAACTTTGGATGACAACTCACTGTTCCGTCACAAAGACTTAGCTGAACTTAGAGATACAAGAGAAGAAGATCCAATGGATGTAGAAGCTGGTGAAGCTGGTCTTAACTTCGTAAAGCTTGATGGTAACGTTGCTTGTATGGTAAACGGTGCTGGTCTTGCAATGGCAACTATGGATATCATCAAATTATCTGGTGGTAACCCGGCTAACTTCCTTGACGTAGGAGGTACTGCAGATGCTCAGAGAGTACAGACTGCTTTCGGAATCATCCTTAGAGATCCTAATGTAAAAGCAATCCTTATCAACATCTTCGGAGGTATTGTAAGATGTGACAGAGTTGCTCAGGGTGTTGTAGATGCTTACAGAGCGATGGGAAGCCTTCCGGTTCCTTTGATCGTAAGACTACAGGGAACTAATGCTGTAGAAGCTAAACAATTAATTGACGAGTCTGGTCTTCCGGTACACTCTGCAATTACTTTGGAAGAAGCTGCAAACAAAGTAAAAGAAGTTTTAGCATAATACTAAAAATTCAAATAAATATAAAAACCGTTTCATTTTTGGAACGGTTTTTTCTTTTTGATTAATTAGGATTGGTTAAAACCTTTTATTTATTGTTGATTTATTAATTGAATAAATACTAATTGATGAAGAATATAAACATTTCAGACCCATGTTCGGTCAATTGGGCGGATATGTTGCCTCAGGAAAAGGGAAGATTCTGCTCTTCCTGCAGCAAATGTGTCATTGATTTTACAGAAAAGAAGCCTGAAGAAATTGAATCTATTTTCAAAGAGAGACAGGAAGAAAATATTTGCGGCAGATTTTATAATTATCAACTGGGTAGTAAGACCGAGAAATCTGAGAAATTGAAAAGGAGGTTTTTGAAATCCATTCCTTTGAATTTTCAGAACAATAGAATAGCTCTGTCCATAATTTCCATCATTTTATTTTTGACAGGCTGCTCTAAGCCGAAAGAAGAAGCCTGCGCAACCACCACAGGTGTTGTAGTTATGGAAGAAGACAGCCTTCTTACTAATGATCAATATGTAATGGGCGAGATGAAGATCGAAAATGATTCCGTTGCCAAAATACATCAGAAGGACAGTCTGAAATCAAAACATCAGAAAAAAATTGAGAAATAAAAAAACCGCTTAAAAAAAGCGGTTAGTATTTTTACTTATCCTGATTTTCACCGGGATGGCTTTCTCCGTTGGTGATACTGATACTCGTAGGCGTTACCAGCTGTATGTTATCGGCATCCAGACGCTCTTTGATCTTCAGGTAGGCCTCACTTTTCAGCTGAACCATATTGGCCCCTACTTTCATCCAGAATTTAGCCTGAAGGTTGAAATTTCCCTGTTTTAAATCCGTGAAAATAACTTCCGAAGTATCCAGTTTGTCTACATTGTCAAGACTTTTAATAACATCCAGCATTCCTTTCTGTGCTTTGCTGATATCTTCATCTGCAGGAATTTCAAAATTCAGAATAATTCTGCGTTGAGGGGAAGCCGTGATATTGTAGAAAGGGGCATTAAAAACCACCTGATTCGGAATATAAGCTTTTTTGCCATCGTCAGTAATGATTTTGGTTGTTAGAAATCCAATTTCCTGAACCGTACCGGAGTGAGTCCCGATGGTAATATAATCGCCCACTTTAAATGCTTTATCAATTCCGATCAGCATTCCTGAGAAAATACTGGAGACAAGATCTTTCAATGCAACCCCGGCAATTACCCCTGCCACTCCTAAACTTCCGATAAACTTCCAAAGGAATCCGCTGAAGCCCATGATTTCAAGTGTAATGAAAGTTCCCATCATCATAATCAGAAACCGGAATATACTGATTAAGGTGACCAGTGAGCTTTCTTTTTTGCTTTTAGGAAAAAATTTATGAAATAATTTTACAGCTCCCAAACTGAGATACTTACTAGTAATCAGGAAAAAAGTGAAGACTAAGATTCCCACGATAAGTTTGGGGGTAAGTTCGGCAAACTTCATATACCAGCTTTCCAAAACCCTGTAAATAACATTTGTGTAGCTGTGTTCAATGTTCTGCATGGATAAATTTTTAATTAAAGATATAAATTTTCATCAAAAATTTTGCCAGTATCAAAAAGTCTACTAAATTTGTAGACTAATAAAGCGAAATATTATGTCAATCAAACTAGGAGATACAGCACCGGACTTTCAGGCAGAGACCACTTTAGGCGATATAAAATTCCATGAGTTTCTGGGAAATTCCTGGGGAATCCTTTTCTCACATCCTGCAGATTATACGCCGGTATGCACTACAGAACTGGGATATACTTCAAAGCTGAAGTCGGAATTTGATCAGAGAGGAACCAAAGTAATTGCTTTGAGTGTGGATGGAGTAGAAGACCATCAGAACTGGATCAGGGACATTAATGAGACTCAGAATACAGATGTGCAGTTTCCGATTATTGCTGATAAGGACAGACAAATTTCAGAGCTTTATGATTTTATTCATCCGAATGCTTCGGCTACGGCAACCGTTCGTTCTTTACTGATCATTGATCCAGAAAAGAAAGTAAGACTTATTATTACGTATCCGGCTTCTACGGGAAGAAATTTTAATGAGATTCTCAGAGTGCTGGATTCTCTTCAGCTGGTTGATTCACATAAAGTAGCTACGCCAGTCAACTGGGAAAACGGTGAGGATGTTATTATTCCACCGGCTATTTCTACGGAAGATGCCCGGAAAATATTCCCGAAAGGCGTTACAGAAATAAAGCCGTATCTGAGATATACGCCCCAACCTAATACATGATTTATTTGATTTTTTATAGTTTAGTTTTAATTTGTACGAAAATCGCCCCGAAAAATATTCCGGGGCGATTTCATTTTTATCTGATTACTGTAAAATAAATTATCTTACATCTCTTGCTACTTCTTTAGCTTTTGAAGTAGGTAAGTAAATACTGAATCCTACGTTGAAAGTAATGTTAGAATTCAAACCTTCGCTACCAAATCCTGCTCTACCTTTGTATTTCACTAAACCTTCCAAACCTATATTAGGCGTAATGAAATAAGAGTACCCAGGACCTGCTCCAAAGTCTAATCCGGTAGTAGAGCTTCCATTCTCAACAGATCTACCTCCGATCCCTACGTTTCCTTCAAGGAACCATCTACCGTGGTGTAATAAGTTATCAACACCTTTTTCTCCCGGTGATAGATAATAACGTCCTAAACCACCTACTCCATAAGTGAATTCTGTTGGGCTTCCGTTGGTAACTTTGTTGATCGCTAAATCTACATATCCCCCGATTGCTACATTGTCCTCAATAAAATAAGCACCTTGTGGCTGGATACCAATATTGTACCCACCTCCGGTATTTAATCCAAAATTACTGGAGATCAATTTACTTCCTACCAGCCAGTTACCTTTTTGAATCTGAGCATTAGCTGTTGCAGTCAAACCTGTTACTGCCAATATTCCTGCAAAAATTAGTTTTTTCATAATTTATTATTTTAATAATTAAATGTTATCATTTGTAGATTTTATAAAAGACAAGAAATGTGCCATACTTCTTAATTTTAGATAAAAACTCAGAATAACTGTTAATTTACAGGTAATCGAAATGTGAATTATTTGGTCATTTTTTTGATGATACCACAATTTAAATAAAAAGAAGGATCACTGAAATAATCAGGCCGGCAATTGTGAATTTAATTCCTCTTTTAAAGGCTTTTGTCTTAGGATTAAACATCCAGAAGCTGGAAATCACGAAGAAAAATAAGGAGATCCCGAAAAATGTATTCAGTGGTGATAAGGTTTCTTTTGACTGCGATTTGTGAAGCTTTACCATTTTATCCAGAACAAACGGAAGTTCCATCTTGCTGTATTTGGCCTGCCCGGTTGATGAGTCATAAGTTCCTCTCTTAAAATGAAGAATATTGCCTTCTGTTTTTTCCACTTCCAGCCCTTTGATTTTTAATTCTTTCCCCAATTCTTTTTCGGAAAGATGAGCAGCGATGGTCTTATCATATTTCTTCTCCTTTTTTAGGAAGTCCGTATCTCTGTAAACAAGCAGAACTCCGCTCAGGGCGTAAACTGCCATTATTCCCGCCAGAAAATAACCGAGATAGCGGTGCGTGATTCTCATGAAACTTCTTGTGTCCTTGATCTTATCCATATCGTATTGTTTGTTTTGTATATAATTTAAAAAGCGGAAACTGCAAAAATGCAATTTCCACTTTAAATGGTGAAATTATTATAGTATTTAATTCTAAAGTTTATACGTCAGAGTAAAATAATAGTTTCTAGGAGTAATCGGGTTTACTGAATAGTTTTCGTGTACGTTATAATTCACTACGTCAAACAGGTTGCCCACTCTTCCCTGTATAGAAAATTTGTTCCACTCATAGCCTACAGATACAGATACGGTGGTGTAATCTTTCAGTTTAAATGTTCTGCTTACTCCATTTCTGGCTGCTAAGCTGTTGCTTCCGGTTTTTGTATCATTCCATCCTGCCAGACGATCTCCGATATAGTAAGCACCAGCTCCTACTTTAAGACCTTTCGCAAAACGTGTAAATTTGTAGAATACCGAAGCATTGGCTGTGGTAGCAGGAGTTCTTACAAGTCTTTGCTCTTCCACGTATCCAAATTTTTCAGGAGTATCAAGATAGACAGAGTTGTTATAAGAGAATCCACCAATAATGGATAAATTCTCATTAGGATTTCCTGTAATGTCCAATTCTACCCCGCGGCTTCTCATTTTTCCGGCGAAATCTTTTAAAAGTCCGTTAGGATCTATCTGTAATCCGGCATCGTTTAAAGCAACCTGATAGTAATTTCTGTAAAGGATCTGGTATACGGTTAGGTTGATGGCCAGGGCATTGTTCCAAAGGTTTTTCTTAGCTCCCACTTCATACTGATCAATATAAGTAGGTCTAAGGCTTTGCTGATCCCTGTCGAAACCTACATTGTTCGAGAATGAATTGGTATAGGTTGCAAACACAGAGAGGTTGTCGTTCGGCATATACACAACTCCTGCTTTTGGTGAAAGTGCCATATCAGAAGAACTTGAATTCGGAACATCAGGCGTAGTGTTGTCCTTGAAGTTTTCTTTTCTGGTGCTTTTGTTTTCTACGTAAGACCATCTTAGACCTGCCAATACCTTAAATTCCTTAGAAATACTGATGAAATCCTGTGCATATACCCCGATTCTTTGGGTAGGAATTCTTGTTCTTTCATATTTTGCTACATGCTCCGCAGTAGGCATGGTACCGCTTGCCCAAGTTGAAGGATCATCCATATAGACAAGACCGTTTGGATTTCCATTGGTTCCGAACAGGAAAGTTGTTCCGTAAATAGATGGTTTTTTAGGATCTGTCGTAGGATCATAATAAGTATAAGAATCAGCAAGACCATAATCTGCGTCTGTTCCTATTAAAACTTTATGGTTGATTTTCCCGGTATTGAATTCCCCGTTGATATTAGCCTGGAAAGAAGTATAATTTTGCTCGTTATAGGTTCTGTTTAGAGGTCTTTTCCATACCAGACGGTTGTTTGTACCGTATTCCCACTGCACTCTTTCTGTAGAAAAATAATCCTTGGTATAGTTTTGATAAGAAGCCGTAGCATTCAAAGACCATCTTTCACTAAACTGATGGTTAAAAGTAACGTTAGTAGAAAGCTGTTCTACATTTTGATACTGCCAGTCGGTTCCTAAAAACGCGTTTCTCGACAGGATATCATTCATGACGTAGCTTTTGTCTGGATTGGTAATGGCCCCGATCCCGAAATCCGGTGTAAAATTGTTTTTAAGATAATCTGCTTCAACAATTAACTGAGATTTTGGACTTAAATTAAATAAGAATGAAGGATTGAAGTAATATTTTTCAGACTCTACTACATCTCTGAAACTTTCAGCATATTCATAAGCACCATTGATTCTGAAGGCAATATTCTTGGAAAGAGGTCCATAAATATCTACTGTTGGTTTATAAGAATTCCAGCTTCCGCCGTTCAGTCCTATGCTTCCCCCAAAGTTGAATTTAGGTTTTTTGGTAATCATATTGATGATTCCTCCTGCTGCCGTGTTACCATAAAGCATCGCATTAGATCCTTTCAGTACTTCCACTCTTTCCAAACCGCTTACTTCAGGAAATACTCCGCTGTTGATTCTAGCTCCGTTTTTAAAGATATTATCATTACCCAAAATAAAACCACGGCCTCCAAAACTGTCCTGAGAACCACCTCTGGAAGAAGTCAAGTACATCCCGTTAACATTTTGAAGAACATCGCTCAACTGTTTTGCCTGTTGCTGCTCAATGATTTCATGAGTTACAATAGAGATAGGCTGAGGATTTTCCATTACCGTAAGCGTAGACTTCGTAGAGAAGGTTTTCGCCTGGTTCGGGTTTCCGGTTTTGTGAAGATTGATGTCTTCTATAGTTTGAGTCCTGATGGTATCAGTTTCAGGGTTTTTCATCTGTGCACTTAAAGATAAGGCAGTCAATAAAAAACCTAAAGAAGCTAGTTGTTTTTTCATTTCTTATTTTTATGTAGAATAGTTTTAAATAGCCGCAAAAATAAGAAATTGGAAACATTCAATTTAGAATTAATAAAAATAATAAAATGATTTTTGTCATCTTTTAAAGATCCTGTAAAAAGAACGACTTTCGTTAAAGGCTCTTAAACTGAGGATTATTGAATATCTTTGTTAAAAAATTATACATATGCAATTGGTAAAAGCAGGACTTTGTGCCTTTGGAATGAGCGGAAAAGTATTTCATGCTCCGTTTTTGAAAGAACATCCGGGATTTTTTATAGCTGCTATCGTAGAAAGAAGCAAAGAAGAATCTAAAGAAAAATATCCGGAAGCCACCATTTATAAATCTGTAGAAGAAATGCTTCAGGAGGCAGATATAGAACTGGTTATTATCAATACCCCTGTACAGACGCATTTTGAATACGCAAAAATGGCCCTTGAAGCAGGAAAAAATATTATCGTGGAAAAACCATTCACGGTAAGTGTTTCCGAAGCCGAACAATTGGTGAATCTCGCAGAGGAAAAAGGACTTTTTTTAAGCGTATATCAGAACAGAAGGTTCGATCGTGATTTTTTACAGGTTCATAAAATAATAAACGAAGGAAAATTAGGAACTATTAAAGAAGCAGAAATCCGGTTCGACAGATTCCGAACCACACCAAGCGGGAAACAGCATAAAGAAGATCCGCAGCAGACCGGATCAGGATCTCTGCATGATCTCGGCGCTCATCTGGTGGATCAGGCGGTACAGTATTTCGGGTATCCGGAAAAACTTTTTGCAGATGTATTTTCTATGAAAGGTGAGGAATATGCCAATGATTATTTCGAAATCCTGCTGTATTATAAAAACAACCTGAGAGTAAGACTGAAATCATCTGTTTTTACTAAAGAAGCTCACTACGCTTACACCATTCACGGTGAAAAAGGAAGTTTTCTTCAGGAAAGAACCGATAATCAGGAGAATGAGCTGGTTGCCGGAGCCATACCTGTTTACGGAAATGAATGGACCGAGCCATTGAAAGGAACAGATGGAATTCTCAATTTTTTAAATGAAAATTCAGAAACAGAAAGAATACTTACTTCCAGCGAACCCGGAAATTATATGGATTATTACCAGCAGATCTACGAGTACATAGTCTTCGGATATGCATTACCATCGCAGGGCAGGGAAGTGGTTCAGAATATGAAAATTATAGACGCTTCTATGGAAAGCTCAAAAGACGGGAGAGTAGTGAATTTGTAGGAGTGTTGTAGGGTTTGAGGGTTTGAGAGTGAGAGGGTTTGAGAGTAAGAGTGTTCGGGTGCAATGATATCAAAAGTCAATATCTTAAAACGCTTCCACCCTCCAATTCTCTCACTCTCAAACCCTCAAACATATTAAATTTCCTGAAGCTCCAGCCACCTCATTTCATATTCCTCAAGCTTTTCAGAAACAGCTTCCAACTCGGCGGAAAGCTGAGCTACTTTTTCATATTCTGTTTCATTATTAAGCTGATCCATGATTTTGGCGCGCTGCTGCTCAAGTTCAGGCATTTCTTTTTCTATAGTTTCAAGTTCCCGCTGTTCCTTGAAGGACATTTTTCTTTTTTTAGTAGACTGAGCGGTCTCAGCTACTGAAACGGTCTCTTTAACAGGCTCAGGCTTGGAAGGTGTATTTTTTTCCATAGCCTCTTCACGGCTTTTTGCTTCCCTGTATTCTGAGAAGTTTCCTACAAAATCTTTGATCTTTCCATTGCCTTCGAATGCAAGGATATGATCTACAATTCGGTCCATAAAATACCTGTCGTGAGATACAATGATCAGCGATCCCTGAAACTGCTGAAGGAAGTTTTCCAGAACGGTAAGGGTAGGAAGGTCAAGATCATTCGTAGGTTCATCAAAAATCAGGAAATTAGGATTCTGATAAAGAATGTACATCAGGTGAAGTCTTCTTTTTTCACCACCGGACAGTTTTGAAATTGGAGAATACTGCGTCTGATCATCAAACAGGAATAATCTTAAAAACTGTGAGGCAGAAAGACTCTTTCCATTGGCAAGAGGGTAGAATTCTGCAATCTCTTTGATAAAGTCTATAACACGTTCGTCTTCCTTATAAGTAAGTCCTTTTTGTGAAAAGTACCCGAAAGAAATGGTTTCTCCCGTTTCAATTTCGCCTTTGTCGAACTTTTCAAACCCTTGAATAATATTTAACAACGTAGATTTTCCGGCTCCGTTCTTTCCTACAATTCCCACTTTTTCTCCACGTTGGAACTGATAGCTGAAATCTTTCAACAATACTTTGTCTCCAAAGCTTTTATCAATGTTTTTCAGTTCAAGAATTTTATTACCCAGACGTTTCATTTCAAAATCCAGTTCCAGACCTTGTTTGCGGGTATCGGTTTTTGCTACTTTTTCAGTCTCGTAGAAAGAATCTATTCTGCTTTTTGACTTTGTAGTACGGGCTTTCGGCTGTCTTCGCATCCATTCCAGCTCCTTTCTGTACAGGTTATTCGCTTTATCAATCGTAGCATTCATATTGTCCTCACGAATCATTTTGTTTTCAAGGTAGGTTGCGTAAGAACCGTTGTGAAGATATAAATTCTGGTCTTCCATTTCCCAGATAATATCGCAGACACTGTCCAGGAAATAACGGTCGTGGGTAACCAGCAGTAATGTGATTTTTGCTTTTGTCAGATAATTTTCAAGCCATTCTACCATTTCCACATCAAGGTGGTTGGTAGGCTCATCCATAATCAGTAGGGTATGTTTGTGTTCTGCTCTGGTTTCTGTTAAAAGTTTTGCCAGTGCCACACGCTTCACCTGCCCTCCTGAAAGAGTGCCCATTTTGGCCTCCAGATCTGTGATTTTAAGCTGAGATAAAATCTGCTTCATCTCATTTTCCAGATCCCAGGCTTTGTGAGCTTCCATATCGTTCAGTGCTTTTTCAATGAAAGCATCATCTGTAGAATGAAGAGATTTATGGTAGTTTTTAAGCGCAAGAATAGGTTCCGAGTCCAAAGTCATCATAAACTCATCAATCGTAAGTTCCGGATTATAATCAATTTCCTGGTCAAATAAAACCACCTGGATATCCTTATTGATGACTACGGTGCCGCTGTCTGCAATTTCTTTCCCCATTAATATTTTAAGAAGGGTAGATTTTCCGCTTCCGTTTTTGGCAACAATGGCTATTTTATCTCCTTCATTGATGTGAAAAGAGATGTCTTTAAACAGAACTTTGATGCCGTAAGATTTTGTAAGATTTTCTGCAGAAACGTAATTCATCGGAATGTAATGGTTTGATATTGATTTTGAATTGAGCCGCAAAAGTACGAAAATGAATACTATTTTAACCTGAGTTCGGGATAGAAAGATTTCAGATCTTTAGGCTAAGGCTGAGATTTAGAAAGGTCGATGGTCAATTTTGCTATGCAAGTGAAATGAGAAAGTGCTCCAACTCCAGGATACGCCTCAAAATAACTCATCACTCATAATTTATCACTCATAAATTCCCCAAAATCAGGTTATTTTAAGATTTATTTAATACTTCAGAGCTGTTTTTCTGAAAACACATTTAGTAAATTTGAACGGATTTAAAACTCAGTTTAAATAATAATACCAAATCAGATTGAAATAATGAAAAGAGTAATTGTAGATATGGACGGGGTAATGGCAGACGTCTACCACCAACTTGTAAAATTTGAAAAAAGAGATTCAGGAAAAGAAATAGAGATCAGCAGTACAAAAGGACTTCCAGAAGTGGAGTCTTTTCCCAACGGAAAAAAACACGTGAATGAAATCGGTTTTTTCAGAACACTTCCGGTAATGGAAGGAAGCCAAAAAGCTCTGGAATATATTAACAACAAATATGATCTGTATATTGTTTCTGCAGGAATGGAGTTTCCGAACAGTTTAAGAGAAAAGTTCGACTGGTTGGCGGAACATTTCCCTTTCATAAGCTGGGAGCAGATTGTTTTATGCGGTAGTAAAAAAGTAGTGCAGGGAGATGTAATGATTGATGATTATCCTAAAAATCTGGATCATTTTGCCGGTGAAAAACTCATTTTTACCCAGCCTCATAATGAACTGATTGAAAATGAAAGCTACAAAAGAGTACACTCCTGGGAAGAAATCATGGCTATTCTGTAAGCAGAAAATTGAACGGAATTTTAGAATAAATAAATTAAATGCTCTGAGCTTAGGTTAAGAAAAGAAGGTAGAGCTTAGTCGCTTATGTTCTGTTGGTACCCTTGTCAAGGTTCAAAATCTTGACAAGGGTAGTTCCCAATAGCCTCTACTTTCCCGACACTCCTAAAAAAGAAATACTTTACCGAATTAAGGTTAAATAGCCTGTTTTTAAAATAAATTTAACTAAATCAGCGATAATTTTAATAAGGCATTGTGAATATTCAATCCTGGAAATAAGGAATTTTGCACCAAACTTATACCATGAATAAATTAAATGTCTTATTCTTTCTTTTAGTCAGCTATTCTTTCAGTGCACAGGTTGTTTCCGCAACCGTTATATCTAAAAATGAAAATACTCCGGTTCCTTATGTGAAAATAGGAGTAGAAAAAGAAAATACCGGAACCGTTTCCGATGAAAAAGGACATTTTTCCATTGATCTTTCAGGGCTGGATTCCACCCGGAAGCTGAGAATTGAAGTTCCCGGCTATGAACCTTATATGGAAACACTGCAGAATTTCAAAAAGCAGGATGGAAAACAGATCTTTTTAACAGAGAAAACTAAAAATATAAAAGAAGTCAGTATCAAACTGAAAAAGCTGGTTGATAAAAACTGGGGAGTCAATACAAAAACGAAGAGTGTTTTGTATTCCGTTAATCCACAGTTCAGAAAAGAAGATTTTCTCGGTGAAACGGCTTTGGCATTTAATGCAGGAAAAAGATCCAAGATTAAAAACATCAATCTGAACATTGCCAGTTATACATCGGATAAACCTGTACTGATGAGGTACAGCATTTACAGCGAAAAAAACGGCTTTCCGGATCAAAATATCCTGGACGAAGACATTACAGTAGAACTTACTCAGGATATGATTAAAGACGGAACCTACACTTTGGATGTTAATGACCATAATATCTGGGTACAGGGAAAATTTTTTATAGGTATTCAGTTTTTAAAAGAATTTGAAGGGCGGATTAATATCAGTGCAGCCCTTTTCAGAACCGGATTTATCAGAAAATTTTATGGAAACTGGGAAAAAGTCACACTGGCGGCGCCAGCCATTAATATAGATGTAAAAGTGGATAAAAACGCAAAAAATACCAATGACGAAACCGCTGCTTCAGGGGATGATCTTGAAGGATTGATCTCTGACACATCCCGATACAAAACAGAATCTGAAAACTCTGTGTACGGGAAGAACGAGTCTGCAGGCAGCTATCTTGAATTAAAGGATACAAAACTTTACTACGAAGTTTATGGCGAAGGAGAACCTCTTTTTCTTCTTCACGGAAACTCCGGAAGTATACAGGATTTTTACCAGCAGATTCCCGTACTTTCCAAACATTTCAAAGTGATTGCCGTAGATACAAGAGGACAGGGAAAAAGTGCAGATACTTCAAAAAAAGACTTTACTTATACCCAGTTTGCGGACGATATAAAAGCGCTTGCCAATAAGCTGGGAATGAAAAAGATCAATATTGCAGGCTGGAGTGACGGCGGAATTACAGGACTGGAGTTTTCAATCAAATACCCTGAAAATATCAATAAAATCATTGCTATCGGAGCCAATGCTTTTCCTGAAGGGGTTGATGAAAGACTTATTTCCCATATGAAAAATCAGTTGCTGGTTCTGAAGTTAGAAAACAAGCCTGAAAAATTCAACGAACGCAGGCTGGTGAAGATTATGCTCGATGAGCCTCATATCAGCAAAAAAGATCTTTCCGGTATCAAAAATCCGGTTTTGGTGATTGCAGGAGAGCGAGATGTCATTAAACATGATCACACCGAAATGATGGCGCAGCAGATTCCTAATTCAGAACTTAAAATTTATAAAGACGCCACCCATATGATTCCTTTTGAGCATGCGGATCAGCTTAATGAAGATATTCTGAGGTTTTTGGGAAAATAGACAGAGTTGCTGGAGAGTGTAAAGGCAAATAGGCTGTTGATTATTTATAAATCATCACTCATCATTCATCACTCATTGCCCATGATTCCTAGTCCAGTGTCAACCTTCTCAACGACCACAAGTTTCCATTGTAAATATCAAGGTCTATCTTTGAATTGATGCCGTGGACAATCCCATTTTCCGTAAACTGCCAGAAATCCCACGGGCCTTCCGGAGTAGGAGTGGGCACATCGTTATAATTGGCAAGCCAGATCGGGTAGCCATCAAATTCGCCTTTCAGGAAGTCTTTATAGTAATGATAATAAGTATAAATAATAGGCTTTTCACCATAGGTTTCTTCTACGATTTTGCACCATACTTTAAGATCTTCAATCAGTTTTTTATTGGTTTTCCGTTTTGGAATCTTTTCGATATCAAGGATAGGAGGAAGGTCGCCGCTTTCCAGCTTTACATTGGATAAAAAATTGTTGGCCTGAATGACAGGATCTTCATCGGCCCGGTAAAAATGATAGGCACCGCGGATCAGTTCGTGTTTTTTTGCCTGTTCCCAGAATTCATCGAAATGTTTGTCTGCATTGCGGTTTCCCATGGTTGCACGCATCACTACAAATTCCAGCGGAATGGTTTTGTTTCCAATGCTCAGGCTGTCCCATTTGATATCTTCCCGGTTCTGATAATGGGAAATATCAAAGCCGTAAGTTTTATCGAGATTGGCTGTAAGAATTTTCTGAATTCTTGCCGCTTCTTTCTCGCTGTTGTGAAGTTTTTTGTGATTGAATTTATTAAAGTATAATGCGTAATAATAGCTGATAGACTGCTTCAGATAAAATCCGGTTCCTATTAAAGCAAGAATTAAGATGGCTAATATTACTTTTCTCCGGAAAAAATAATTCTTCCGACGGTTCTCATGTACTTTTTTGGCAGTTTTTTTGGTGTACTTTCTGGGTGTCATAAAGTTTTACAAAACTAACTTTTTTCACTACTAAATGCTAAATAAAATCAGTAAATTTGTGTATTATGGAAACACGCGAAAAAATCATCATTATAGGAGGAGGATTTGCGGGGCTGCAGCTTGCAAAAACATTAAATAACAAGAACAAAAAAGTAATCGTTCTGGACCGGGTGAATCATCATATGTTTCAGCCGCTTTTTTATCAGGTTGCATGCGGAAGGATAGAACCTTCCAATATTTCCTTTCCTTTCCGGAAGATTTTTCAGCAGTCCAGAAATACACAGTTTCGTCTTACCGAAGTAAAAGAAATAGATCCTGTACACAACAGAGTGATTACGGATGAGGCCGAGTTTACCTATGATAAACTTATTATTGCTACAGGGTGTAAAACTAATTTCTTCGGAAACAAAGACATGGAATCGAGAGCTTTCGGGATGAAAAATACCCAGGAAGCCATAAGCATCAGAAACCATGTACTGATGACCTTTGAAAAACTGATTCTTGAAAAAAGCAGAAGCGACGATGGTAACTGGAATATCGTTATCGTAGGAAGCGGGCCTACGGGAGTAGAGCTGGCAGGAGCATTTGCCGAAATGAAAAAAGAAATTCTTCCCAGAGATTATCCGTACATGAACTTTGACCATCTGAAGATTATTCTGGTGAGTTCTACAGAAAAGCCACTGGCTGTAATGAGCAGCGAAGCACAGGAGAAATCAGAAAAATACCTTAAAGATCTTGGCGTTACTTTCCTGAGTGGAGAGATTGTTACAGATTACGACGGTAACAAAGTGTACATGAAAAGCGGCAAAGACATTCCTTCCAATAATGTGATCTGGGCAGCCGGTGTTACAGGAAATGTGGTAGATGGCTTTCCGGAAGATAAACTGGTAAGAAACAGATATATAGTAGACAGATTTAATAAAATAAAAGGGTACGATAATATTTATGCGGTGGGAGATATTGCCTACATGGAAACGCCAAAGTATCCACAGGGCCATCCGCAGGTAGCTAACGTAGCCATTAATCAGGCGAAAAATTTAGGTAAGAATTTACTAAAGAAGAACAGCAGTGACTGGACGGAGTATGAGTATAAAGATCAGGGTTCACTGGCAACTATCGGAAAACACAGAGCTGTGGTAGATCTTCCGTTTATCAAGTTTCAGGGGTTTCTGGCCTGGTACTTCTGGATGTTCCTCCACCTCATGCTCATTCTGAGTGTAAGAAATAAGCTGGCAGTATTTTTCAACTGGATGTGGAGCTATTTCAACAAAGATTCTTCTTTAAGATTAATTATTTCACCGAATAAGAAAAACGGTACATTACAATGAGAATTGATATAATAAGCGTACTTCCGGAATTGATGGAAAGTCCGTTTCAGACTTCTATTTTAAGAAGAGCAATAGATAAAGGGATAGTAGAAGTTCATTTTCACCATCTGAGAGACTGGGCCATCAATAAACACAGGCAGATTGATGACGAACCTTACGGAGGTGGAGCAGGAATGGTAATGATGATAGAACCTCTGGATAAATGCATTTCAGAGCTTAAATCCCAGAGAGAGTATGATGAGGTGATTTATCTGACGCCGGACGGGGTGACACTCAATCAGAAAATTGCCAATTCCTTATCCATTACGAAGAATCTGATCTTTCTCTGCGGCCACTATAAAGGAATTGATCAGAGAGTCCGGGATCTTCATATCACTAAAGAAATTTCCATCGGCGACTATGTGCTTACAGGCGGAGAGCTTGCGGCATGTGTCCTGGCAGATTCTATCATAAGACTGGTTCCCGGAGTTCTGAATGATGAGCAGAGTGCTCTTACAGACAGTTTTCAGGATGATCTTCTTTCGCCGCCCATCTATACAAGGCCTGAAGTTTATAAAGGTTTAGAGGTGCCAAAAGTTCTGTTAAGCGGAAATTTTGCACAAATTGAAGAATGGCGTCATAATGAGGCGGTAAGAATTACGGAGGAAAAACGTCCGGATTTACTTTAAAAATGATAAGTAAAATTCATTAAACCGCTACTTTTTTTCATATTCTTAGCAGAGTATAAATAAAACGGAATAGAAATTGTTATAATAGTTAATATTGATTGAAATTATTAATTAATTTTATCTATTTAAAGAATTTTATTTTTATTAAGTTGAAAAAAACGCATTATTTTAATTTTGTTTTGCCGATTGATAAATTGAAATACTTAATAATTTAGTCATATAAAAGCTTTCTTCTTGATGTTTTTTATTCAATAAGTTACATTTATTGTATAACATTAATGTAAAAATATTATAAATAAATTAACGGAATTTGAAAAAAAATAATAAATTTACAACGGAAAAGAAAGTGATAATTTTTAAGATAGCAATTTGTGCAGATGGAGATGTTCTCTTTTTACAATGTCGAAAACTTATTTTTACCTGATCCCAAGCCAATCCATAGGTTAGACCCAACGAAATCGGGATTAAAAAATTGGGACGGGCAGAGATACAGGAATAAGCTTTTTAAAATTTCACATGTTTTCCAGTTGATGAAGGACGAAAATGGTGTACTTCCATTCCTCATCGGGTTATCTGAAGTTTCCGGAAGGAAAGTTTTGGAAGATCTGGTTGAAATGGAACCCTTTAATTCAGAATACGGAATTGTACATTACAATTCTATGGATGAAAGAAAGGTAGATGTAGCCCTGCTGTATGATAAAAGCAAAGTAGAAATTATAGATTCAGAAACTATTACTTTCTTCTTTGAAATTATAAATAAAAAAAACACAGAAAATTACGACACAACCAGAGACGTACTATTTTCTAAAATTAAATATAAAGGAACTGTTGTTAATGTTTTTATCGCCCATCTTCCCTCCAAGCGAGAAAAAGACGTTAACAAGCCCAAAAGAGACTTTATCCTTAATGAGATCCGTTCGCGGATCCTGAAAATTGTACATGATGATAATGAACATGTGATATTGTGTGGTGATTTTAACGAAAACCCGGATGATGAAAATTTAGTAAAAATTCTCTACGACAACGATCATGAGAAGGTTTTAGTAAACCCTTTTCTAGAGTTGTTTTCAACAAGAAATTATTCTACTTTTCATTACAAGTCAGGACTGCTTTATGATCAAATCATTTTATCAAAATCACTTTTTGATAATGAGGTTTTGAATTTTCAGAGTGCCCATATTTTTAACTCTGAAAAAATAAGCAGCCGAGTAAAAAATTTTGAAGGACGACCCTTCCGAACCTATGCCGGTACACGGTACTTGGGCGGATACAGCGACCACTTTCCGGTTTTTGTGAAATTTGAAGAAACAAAAACATAAATAATAAAAAAGTAGAAAATGAAAAATTCAAGCAACACAAGTTATCATTTAGATTCAATTGACAAAGAGATCATCTACATGCTGATGGATAACGCCAAAACATCGTTAGCCCACATTTCAAAAAATGTTGGAATCTCTACAACAGCTGTACATCAAAGAATTAAGAAACTAGAGCACGCGGGAGTTATCGAAAACTCCATTTCTTTTCTGAATCCTAAAAAAATAGGATACAAGGTCATTTCTTATATCGGGGTATTTTTGGATCAGCCGAGCCATTATCCTGATGTTGTAAAATCTCTTCATGATGTAAACGAGGTAGTAGAAGCTCATTACACCACAGGAAATTACACCATCTTCTTAAAAGTTCTTTGTAAAGACAACGATCATCTGATGCAGATTCTTAACAAACTTCAGAAGTTTAAAGGGGTGACAAGAACAGAAACTTTCATATCTTTGGAACAAGGTATTTACAGACAACTGAAAGTATAAAGATTATGAACATTGCCCAATATTTGGATTCCACTTATTTGAAAACACCTGCACAGTCGGGAATATCAAACGAAGAAACATTACAATTAGATAAAAAACTAGCGCAGGAAGCCATAGAGCATGGTATTTTTGCCGTCATGATCCGACCGGATTATGTAGCAGAGATCAAAAAGTATATTCAGGAAAGAAATTCAAATGTTGCGGTAGGAACCGTGATAGGTTTTCATGAAGGAACCTATTCTATTGACGAGAAGCTTGCGGAAGCTTCAAAAGCAATTGAAGACGGAGCAGATGAACTGGATTTTGTTATTAATTATGCAGCCTATCTCCACGGAGATCAGGAACTGGTAAAAGAAGAATTTATACAATGTACGCAGCTGGGTCTGCAGCATCATAAAGTGGTAAAATGGATTATTGAAATTGCAGCACTTAATGATGATCAGATAGCGGCACTCACTAAAAATATTGCAGTCTGGGCAGAAGAAAACTTCGCTGAAAAAGACTTTCAAAATATTTTTGTAAAATCTTCTACAGGCTTTTATCAGACGGAAGGCGGAAAACCCAACGGAGCTACCTTTGAAGGCATTAAAATTATGCTGGATAATGCAGGGAAACTTCCTGTGAAAGCAGCCGGAGGAGTAAGAACGCCCGAAGATGCTGAGAAAATGATCAGAATGGGAGTGAAAAGAATTGGGACTTCCTCCGCATTGGCACTAATTAAAGACGAATCTTCATCCGAAGGTTATTAAAAAGCATAAAAAAACCATCAGATTCTGATGGTTTTTTATTTTATATCTGTGCCTGATATTCCTCGTAGAAAAGTTCGGTTTCCTTGATTAAGGCATCGATCTCTTCCAATGTATACACCTCAAGGAATTTTTTTCTGAATTCTTTAAAATGAGGAATACCGCGGAAATAATTGCTGTAGTGCTGTCTCATTTCAATAAGCCCTAATTTTTCCCCTTTCCACTCTACGCTCCATTCTGCATGCTGACGGACAGCCAGCAGACGGTCTGAAATAGTAGGCTCGGCAAGATGTTCACCTGTTTCGAAGAAATGTTTGATCTCATTAAAGATCCATGGATATCCAATAGCCGCACGGCCAATCATGATACCGTCACAGGCATATTTCTGCTTGTATTCAAGTGCTTTCTCCGGAGAATCAATATCCCCGTTCCCGAAAATAGGAATTTCAATATTAGGATTCTGCTTAATTCTGGAAATATGTTCCCAGTCCGCTTCACCTTTATACATCTGCGCACGCGTTCTTGCATGTATCGTCAGCGCTTTGATTCCTGTTTCCTGCAGACGTTCTGCTACTTCATCAATATTAATGCTGGTGCTGTCCCATCCTAAACGGGTTTTCACCGTTACAGGCAGATGAGTAGAGCTTACAACAGCTTTGGTAAGGCGTACCATAAGATCAATATCTTTAAGAACACCGGCTCCGGCTCCTTTACATACTACTTTTTTTACCGGACATCCGAAATTAATGTCTACCAGGTCCGGGTTTACGGTCTCTACAATTCTTGCAGACATTGCCATTGCTTCTTCGTCTCCACCAAAAATCTGGATTCCTACGGGTCTTTCATAATCGAAAATATCCAGCTTCTTGCGGCTTTTCATTGCATCACGAATCAAGCCCTCAGAAGAAATGAATTCTGAATACATCAGATCTGCCCCATGCATTTTACATAGACGTCTGAATGGAGGATCACTTACATCTTCCATCGGAGCCAGCAAAAGCGGAAATTCCGGCAGTTCTATATTGCCTATTTTTACCATGGCGCAAATTTACGAAATTCTAAACATTCGGGAATATGATAATTTCTATTGTGAAAATAGATTGGGAAATCAGGGGGAGAAGACACTAGATTTCAGACTGAGGCTAAGGTTAAGGCAGAGGTTTAGATTGAGATTAAGGCTATTATTTGATTCTCTCTATACACAAACCCTTCAACTCTCAAACTCTCAAACTTTCCAACTCTCTCACTCTCAAACTCTCAAACTCAATTAGAAACTTGCCTTTACCTGCATACTTCCGATATGAATCGTTCTTTCTCCGGAGTTTCTTCCTTCATAGTTTAAATTAAGCTGAAGGAATGAGTTGATGGCCTGTTGGATAAAGACACTCCACACCTGGTTTTTCCCAGGTTTAAGACCGTCCAGCATCTGATTTCCTACAATGCTGAAATTGTTTCCGGTGAAATTATTGTTGATAAAAGAGAAATTTCCACGGATGGAAGTTTTCTTGCGCTCCCACTGAATGGTACCCGTAATATCAAAAGCCTTCAGTAATTCTTCACCATCTATTCTTTTCTTCTGACGGTAAGCCGAAGAAAGCTCTGCCTGAATAGCATCCGTGAATTTATAGGTGGCTTTAGGCTTGGTTTCCACATTGTTCAGGCGATAATCTCTCGTAGCAAACAATTGTGAAGAGTTTTTAAGATCGTGAATAGAATTCTCCCAGTCAACTCTGAATTCCTTATTAAACCAATATCCGACATTGATGAAATGTGAAGTCTGCTCACGTTCTTCGTTACTGAAATTAGCATTGATGAGGTTGTCGTTGGTTATAAAACAGTAATTTCCATTCCAGCCTGATTTTTCAGTAGGGTTGAACTGTACCGAAGCCAGAATGTTCTGGTTTTTGAGAATCTGGTCGCTGTTCTTTTCAAACGGATTCAATACCAGAACTTTGTCTTTTTTATAGAAAGAGTTTTGTGAATTTAACGAGACATTGAAATTCCAGCGCTTTAAAAATGCATTTTCAGAATTGAAAACTATAGATGGGTTGACGAACAATGCCAGCTGTATTTTATTTTTATTTGAAGGAATATAACGCACCGAATTCGTATAAATCCGGATGTACTGCGCCAGATCGGAATACTCGGCAATTTCGAATTCGTCGAGCTGTTGAACGCTGTCACCATTGTAATCGGTCCATTTATAAACCCCTTGTCCGTCCGTTACTTTAAGATATTGGAACTCTCTCTGCGCCTCCTGTCCGTTTCCAAGTTCATAAAAAGCCTGAAGTCTCATCCCGTTTCTGAAAAGCTGCTGATTATAAAGAATATTTCCGACAACAAAATCGTTATTTCGGGTCATATCAGCATTCTCGTTTTGGTAGAAGAATTTTCTATAATGGATAAGAGCGTTTAAAGTGGTTTTTTCTGTTTTGATCAACTGACTTTCTGCCATGAAGCCCAGAATATTGTTCATACTCTGCAGCCTGTTGTCGCGTACAGAGTCATTATCCCTCATATAAACCTTTGCCAGGAGTTTTGTACGCGTACTGTCTCCAATCTTTTTCTGTACGAAAATTTCTTTCCAGCTGAAACTTGTGACATCCATGAGTTGGGTATCATTATACTTTTTCTCATTATGTTCCATACTTCCTCCAATGGCCCAGCTTCCTTTTTTACCGGTAAACTCGGTAGAAACTCCACCACGGATAAATTTAGTGTCCTGAAGGGTAGCATTGGTATTCAGATAAGACAGATTTCCTTTTGTAAAGAATTTCCCGGTGATCCAGCCAAAATCCAGATCATTTTTTATTCCTTTATAAGTGTCCTGCTCATCCAGGTAATTGATTCTGTAGTTCAGGGTAGACTTATTATTCCACTTGTTTAAAAAGCTGAAAATAAATCTGTTTTGGGTTCTTTGGCTGAATTCCTGCGCTAAGTTGAAATCTCTTGAGAATTCCACATCATTAATACGGTCAAGAATATGGAACTGCTTATCAATGTATTGGTATTCGAAACTTGGAGTTCCTTTCCAATTGCTTTTTGTAAAACTTTTATTTCCGTAAACGCGCCATGCATAGCCCATGTTTTGAGCGGCGTCCTTTGATGAAAAAAGATTGAGGTCATAATTGCTCAGAGAGAAGTCAGCACCTATTTTTCCTTCCTTTAAAAGATATTCTGAATTCACAGAGTACACCTGTGATTTCTGAGGGGAAGGAAGCTTTCTTACTGCTTTATAATCTCCCATATTATTCCCGACATACTCAAATACACGTCCGTTATTGGTAGTCTGCGTAATTTTATAATCTCCCTTATTGAGACCGAAATAAGTGAAAGAAACCTGATAAAGCGTTTCGTTCTGATCTGTAGAAAATTCATAAAAACTCCCCGCAGGATTCAGTCGGTAAAGGATTTTGTTGACATCATATGCTGTAACCACACCGGATGGGGCGTACATCAGATTCGGATCATTTCCTGCATTGGCCAGGATCTGTTCATCTTCTTTGGAAAGATTTAAAGAGAGTGGGGCATTTTTATTGTCATTTTCCATGAACCAATTTAAGCCTACTTTGAATTTTTCTCTTTGATGTTCAACTTTTCCTGTAAACAAATATCTGGAATAATTTCTGTTCGTATAGTTATAGGAAATAGTAATAAAATTCTGCTGGAAAATAGGTCGGAAACTGGTGAATGTCACCTCTCCGGTATTATAATTAATGATATAATCCTGATTTTCTCCACGCTTCATAAGGATACCATCAATAAATACCTGCTCAGAACCGGAAATAAGGGTGATGAACTGTTCCCCGTTTTTCCCGGTCAGACGGTAAGGTCCCTGGTTACCTTCAACCCCCTGAAAACGGACTCTGTGAAATTCACTTCGGGCCACACCCATAGATACATCTACAAATGTTTTATTATCTTTTCCGAATTCGGTCTGAAACTGAAGCCCCATGCTTCGTCTCTGGTATTTTGCAAAATAAGTTTTGGCTTCCAGAAGATCAAGATGCCCTGCTCTAAGGATTGATTTATCCTTAATATTAAGCTGCATATAAATCTTGTCGAATTCTTCCAGGGTTTGCGTATAGCCGTCCGCCTGAATAGGTAAATTATGATCTGAGATACTGGCCAGAATGGTAACGTCTTTTGACAACCTTCCGGAAATCTGAAGATCCATAGAACTCTGTACAGACTGCCCCTGATTGTTACCGAATGTAATTCCGCGGATAATGGAACCTTTAGAGTTCAGCTCTCCTAAAAATCTTTTCTTATCGTTTTTGGCGAGTACCGCTTCGTCTACAATTATTTTGTTATTGGTTCTTACAAAATCCAGGGTGTCCTTTGCAAAAATATCCCGTTCAAATTTAGCGGCCAGAATGCTGTCTTTTTTAATAGTATCTTCCGGAATATTGTTGGGGTTTTTCCACGAAAATATTTGTGCATAAGATGAAAATATGCCCATGAAAAACAAACCGATCAGAAGAAAAAGATTGCGCAAGCCTTTCAAAATAATTCGTAAAAATAACTAAAAAATGTTAATAGTAACGGTTTTGGCATTATTAACAAAAATTTAACCTAATTATTGTATTTGAAGAAAAAAATCATGTAATTTAGCCCTGGATATTATTAATTATATAATTTAAAAATCATGAAAAAAATTTATTCGTTAGCTTTACTTGCTTTGACCGGTTTTGCATTTGGTCAAATCAGTTTAACAGCACTCAACACAGCTTACACCCAAAACTTTGATGGTCTTGCCAATACAAGTACAGGTTCTTTAACCTTATCAGGAACTCTTGCAGGCTGGAGTGTTTCCGAAACAGGAGCCAATGCCAATGCTACCTACACTGCAGATACAGGTGCTTTGAATGCCGGAGATACTTATAGCTATGGTTCTACAGGGAGTACAGACAGAGCATTAGGATCTATCGCAAGTGGTAACCTTTTATCAAGATGGGGAGCTCAGTTTACCAACAATACAGGAAGCCCGATCACTCAGCTTGCAGTTGCATATACCGGAGAAGAATGGAGAATGGGGCAGGCGACCAGAGGAACAAATGATCAGATCACATTTGAATACAGTACAAATGCTACTTCACTTACTACAGGAACCTGGACTGGCGTATCCGCTTTAACGTATAATACTACTGATATTTCAGGAACAGCCGGAACAAGAGATGGTAATAGTGCAAGTTTGAGAACAGCTCTTAATTCTACTATTTCAGGATTAAATATTGCAGCAGGTCAAACATTCTGGATCAGATTTGTTGATGTAAACATTACCGGAACAGATGACGGTCTTGCTATTGATGATTTTTCACTTACTCCACAAGGTTCTGCATTAGCAACTATTGATAATAAAGTAGCCGATAAAGCATTTGTTAAAAACACTTCTGTTGAGAATGAAATTCATTTCGGATTAAAATCTGATATTAAAGTTTTCACAGCAGGTGGACAGCTGGTTAAAACTGCTTCCGTTAAAGAAAACGGAGTTTTAAATGTTGCAGATCTTCAGAAAGGAATTTATATTGTAACCGGAAATATTAATGGTAAAGCGGTTTCAGAGAAAATTATTAAAAGGTAATTTTAATTAATCATTAATTATATACCGTCATTTTAATAAAGTGACGGTTTTTTTGTACTTTTATATCATAAATTTAAAACTTTTTATAATGAAAAAAATCTTTACAGTTTTAGGATTAATTTCTGCAGCGGCATCAATGAATGCGCAGATTGTGATCAATGAAGTATATGGAGGCGGTGGAAACTCTGGATCTACATATAAAAATGATTTTGTTGAATTGAAAAATATAGGTTCAACTGTTGTTACTTTAACAGGAGCTACTTTACAATATGCTTCTGCCGCAGGTACTTTCAACCAGTATCATCCTCTACCTACCATTACTTTGAATCCTGGCCAAATGTTTTTAATACAGGAAAGCGCAGGTACTGGAGGTACAACTAATTTACCAACACCGGACTACATCGCTCCGATTCCTACCAATTTTGGTACAGGAACAAACACAACCCCGGGGTTTGCAATGGCAGCGGGTGCCGGTAAAGTAGTTTTAGCCAATAACTCAGTACAGGTTACAACTCCTACAGATGCTAATGTGGTAGATTTTGTAGGGTATGGAACAACCGCAACTCAATTCGAAGGAACAGGGCCTGCTCCGGCTCCGTCAGCTGCTAATTCAGTAGCAAGAACAGCAGGTGATACCAATAATAATGCAGCAGATTTCGTAGCAGGTGCTCCGACTCCTCAAAATACTTCAGGTTCACTAGCTGTGTCTGATGTGAAAAATGCAAAAACAGCCAACTTCGTAAAAAATACTTTTGTAAAAAGCGACGAGATCACTTTCGGAGCTGATGTGAAGGATGTAAAAGTTTACAATATGTTCGGACAGGTGGTAAAAACTACTTCTGTTAAACAAAACGGAACCGTAAACGTTGCTGAGCTTGCCAAAGGAAATTATATCGTAACAGGAACGGTAAACAACGAGCCTGTATCTCAGAAGATCTTAAAAGACTAATTTCAGTTTTTTTTAAATATAAGCTCCGGCCATTTCGAAGAAATGGCCGGAGCCTTTTTTCTAAAGCTATCCTAATCATTAATTTTATTTGAAATATCTTAATGAATTGAATAGAAAATGTGTTTGATATTTTGCGGATGAGCTGATTCTTTAGTAATAATTAATTTTGTGGTACTGTTTTTGATATTTTGTTAGTGTAGAATAAGAACCTGAATCATATGAGTAGGAACCGTTTCTGCAAAAGCAAAAGTTAGTTTTCAATATAACATGTTAAAAGGAGCAGATGTATTTTTTACAGCTGCTTTTTTATTTTTAATACCATCCTCTTCGGGCTGCATTGATAACCGCACCCAGATTAAGAATCAAAGTATATCTGATACGTTTCCCGTAATCTTTAAAAGAAGGCTCAAACCCTAAAGACGATTGTATCGGGAAATATATTTCAAGAAAATCCGGAATTAGCCTCACTTTAATACCACTGTCCCAGATAAATTCTGCAGGACGGTTTTTATTTTTATAGATTCCGGCATCAGCATACACGTGAAATATCTTCCATACACTTGAATCTACATTGAAAGAAGTAATCCATTGGTTGACAGATCCGGGAAGGAAAGATTTAAAACCACCGTCAGCCAATATAAATTGTTGAGATAGCAGCCCGCTGTTAGCACTTTCACCCAAAAGATTATAAGAGAAAGAATAGTTGGATACCCTGGAAATTCCATAGTTAAACGTACTGTTTCGGGTATCGTTTCTTATAAAATAGCCGGCAAACAGACGGAGACTTAGTTTTTGTTTAGGGGCAAATTCCCATCTGTAAAAACCTTCAGCCGTAATTTTGTTGAAGTCCTCCATTCCCTGAGTGCTTAAACTTAAACTTTTTTCATGGATCATCTGGCTGTCGCTGTAGCCATATCCTGCGGTCCACAGATTATACTTGCCATAATCTCTGTTCGCTACCATTCGGGGGCTCAGATCTCTTTCCAGGTAATTATAAGAAAACCCGATACTTCTGCTTACCGTGCTTCGTGGATTCTTTCTAAAATTGAAACTGGAAAATACAGAACCTTTTCTGTAAGCCAATCCGTAATCATAGTGGAAATAAGAACCTGAAACACCAAAAGTGATACTTCTGAAAATACTTTCGGCAGGAAGGAAAGAGTAGGAGACCGCTCCCGATCCTGTCAGCTTTCCGGTTCCGGTACTGTAGGTTGGGGTAAAAGAGTACAGAAACTTCTGATCGAAGAAAGACTGATTCTTTAAGTTCACTCCCAGAAGGAATTTATCATATGTGTTGTTAAAACGTACCCTCGGGCTGATGTATATTTCGTTATATTCAGGATTGGGAATATCCTTGATAAGCTTAAACTTTATTTTTTTAGCATTCGAAAAAATTCCTTTTGCATATAAAAAATTGTCCCGGTATTTAGATTCTGGGAAAATATAATCACTGTTAAGCGTAACTTTATGAATGTCTTCAGAAGCCGGAAGAGAAAAATTGGTCATCCGGTCGCTTTCCGTTTCTATCCAGTAGGATTTTTTTTCACCCTCACTCGTTTTGGTTTCTAATTTTACCGGAATAGGAGAGTCTGTATTTTTTGCGATCTTAATGCTTAAAGAGTCATCCTCCTTTCTCACTGTTTTCAATCGGAAGTTCACCCTGTTTTTTTGTTTTAAAAAATCAGAAAGATAGGCTGACGTTTTTTCTTTTTCGGCCAGCTCTTTAAGAAAATCTTCCGGATTTATCTGTCTGTCTGTATTTTTTGAGATATAATCCTTTAAAATACTGTTAAAACGGTCATAACCCATTTTATCAGCAGTATAATTGAAAAGACTCCCTGTTTCAAAGCTGCTGACAGCCATATTGTTGAAATTGCTCAAAACCGTAAATTTTTCACTGATCTTCTGATCAAGGTTTTGAGACGTAATATATTGATAAGCGAGTCCGTAACGGTCAATAAGTTTTACTTCCGATGCATGAAACAGTTTCAGAGGTTTTACTCCGAAAATACGGGTTTCGGGAAGATTTCCCAATAATTTGGTGTCTTTGTAGAACTTTTGGATGTACTGGATTTCCAGATACGATTTCAATCCGTTTTTGAACCAGTGATGGTCCTGTTTATCGGCAATGATACCTTCGTCAAGGATTTTTTTTGCGATGATTCCGAAATAATCGAGATCTGTTTTTTCAGCATCAGTGAACAGTTGAAATCTGAACTTCCAGAAAGTGATATCATTGTTTCCGAAGAAATCTTCCGCAGATCTGAACTTATCCGAAATAAAAAGATCTTTCGGAAGGAAACCCGTTTTTTCCTTGATAAACTTTAAATGTAAAGGCAGGTAAAATTCAAGATTCTGCTTCTCTTCCGGTTTCAGACTGTATCCGAATTTAATGGTGGTGTCTGCTCCATCCACATTGACTGTGATGGAAGGAAGCCCGTTTTGAGAAATAATAAATTCGGGATCAGAATCAAGATAGCCCTTGAAAGAATTCATCTGGGTTTGAGGAAGATTCCCTTCGATAAAGCTGTTCGGCGGAAGATCAAAGTTGATCGTCCAGAAAGTATTGAAACTTACAGACTCCTCAATATCATGATAATTTCTTTTGGAAATATTGTCCGGATCGAAACGATCCGGAACAATAAAGAAATATTTTAAAGCTGTTGTAGTATCGGAAGTACCGTATCCCGTAAATTTTTTATCAGGAAGGATCATCCGGTACTGAAGCTGCAATTTGATGCTTTCGCCAGGTTTTAAAGCCTCTTTAAGAGCAAGAAAAAGATTTTCATCTGTCGTGGAATTCACAGAAACAGGCTGCTGAGCCGAATCTTTAATCTGTAAATCCAGAAGTTTAGCCAGCTGCTCTGGTTTTGCAAAATGCAGATCGCTGCTCCGGTCTTCCAGTTTTCTGTATACCAGTGAGGTTCCTCTTTTGTTGTAAGCAGAAACCCAGTTGAGGAGCTTCACCGAATGCAGGTCTTTATCAGAATGATTGTAATACACCATTTCCTGATTGACCTCCAGCGTCTTCCTGTCGGCAGATAATTTTGCTTCAATATATATGCTGTCTTTCTGCCCGGAAATCTGTATAATTCCCCAAAACAAAATAAGACATGTGGTGATCTTTTTCAATATCCTGTGATAAAGCCCAAATATAAACTTATTTTGAAAATATTCAACAGGATTTTAGCCGTGGATCTCGTTTTTTTGCAAAGAATTAATATACGCGCTCCAGCCCTCGTTTTTATACGTAATAGCGGCCGTTTCAGGATCATTGGATTTGTAGATTCCTCTTCCGACAATAATGAAGTCGGTATGAAGCATTTTGAAAACATGTTCAGGCGTATTGTATTGCTGTCCTTTTCCGTCTCCTGAATCTGCAAGATTCACTCCCGGCGTGAAAAGAAGAAGCTCTTCAGGAATCGGGTTTTGTGATACGCCTCCAATTACATTCGGGTGGGATGATGCTATTTTTAAAGCCTCTTCACGGTAACTGGCCGTAGTCAGTGCTCCTTTGGAAGACATCCCCACAATAGCTACTACACCTACATTTTTAAAGCAGTCTAAGGATTCAAATCCTCCGATCACCTGTGAAGTGACAAAATCTGCCCAGTCTGTAATTTTAAATACACCGCTGGTAAACTGAAGTTCCTGCGTATTTCCGATATCTGCAAACTTTCTGTCTTCCATCAATAAGAATCTGTGCTTTTCAGCCAATGCTTTTAATGGAGTAATGGTTTTTTCATATTCAAAATCTGAAATGATATCAATATGGGTCTTTAAAGCGATCACGTGTGGCCCTACCTTTTCTGCCAGGTCAAGAAGTTCCTGTGTAGTAGTAACATCTGCAGAGGCAATCAGGTTTGATTTTTTAGCCAAAGCGGTTTCCAATAGCTTTTTAGAAACTGAGTGTTGGGCGTGTTGAAGCTTCTGCTCGTAAGAACTTCTTATTTTTTCTTCAAACTGAATGTGGTTCCCCTGAAGGAAATCCTGGATTCTCTTTACTTCTTCATCCGAAAGTTCTCCGGTTTCCTGAAGAATAGCGCAGACTTCTGAGATATTGAACAGCGTATGAACTCTGTAGCCTTTGCTTTCCAATAACTGTTTTCCGCCCTGTTCTCTGTCAAGAACCACAACAATATCGGCTACTTTAAGGTCTTCCTGCTCTACTTCGGCAATGGTTTCTACAAGAGATTTTCCTGAAGTAATGACATCTTCTACCAACAGGCAGTTCTGTCCTTTCTGGTAAATTCCTTCAATGAGCTTTTTAGTTCCGTAGCTTTTAGCCTCTTTTCTTTTAATAATTAATGGAATGTAGCTTTCCAGAGACATTGCAGTGGCCATCGGAAGAGCAGCATAAGGCACTCCGCAGATTAAATCAAAATTATCCAGTGGAAGCATTTCCAGTAAATAATTAGCCAGATTTTTTAGGATTTTAGGGTCTGAAGCCAAAGGTCTCAGGTCTACGTAGAACGGACTTTCAATGCCACTTTTCAGAGTAAATCTTCCGAATTTGATGATGCCCAGTTTGTAGCACTCTAAGAAAAATTCTTTTTTACTTTCCATTATTTTTTATTAGATAGTGCAAATTTAAGGATTTGAAATAAGGCTTAAAAATTTATCAGGCAATTGTCATTAAAAAACCACCCTGAATGTTTCAGAGTGGCTTCAATGTTATTTCTGTAAATAAAATTATTTTACAATTTCTGCGTCTATCACTTTTGTGCCGTTCAGTCTTTGTTCGGCTTCCCACAGTAAAAATTTATCTACTTCCTTAATCAGTTTTGGAATCGTGAGCGACAATACGGCCAAGTCATCCATAACACCCAATACCGGAACTGCAAATTCAGGAAGAAGGTCGATAGGAGAGATCACATACAAAATTCCCAGAAGAGGAAGGATGATGTCAATAGATCTCATAGGATAAACTCCTTTTCTCCATAATTTGACCATTCTGAAAATATCAGGTATTTTTTTTACAAAACCTTTATGGCTGATGGCTTCTTTTGCAAGATTCAATTTTGAATATTTCATTTTGTGTTTAGTTTTAATAAATTTTTCAACGTAGTAAATTTCGCAAATTTTATACCAATAAACTATAAAATTTAGTTAAAAAAATTACTTGATGATATTGTCAATGAACTGATGCACAGTCTCTGTGTTCCAATCTCTGTATGCATCTTCCTTAATGATGATTCTTCCGTGCTGATCTATAAGAAAAGTGGTAGGGAATACTTTGGGAAGAATATTTTCAGAAATAGGACTTTGTGCAATATAGACAGGAACGTTATAATTGTTTTCTTTCAAAAACTTTCTTACCGCTTCTTCTTTATCATTCATGGCAATCAGAACGAAATTTACATTTCCTTTTCGGGAATCATATAATTTCTGGATGGAAGGCCATTCTTTTCTGCATGGTGGGCACCAGGTTCCCCAGAAGTTAAGGAAAACAGGTTTATCTTTTAAATTTTTAAGATTCGTGTCCGGAACATTGATTCCTTTAAGCTCAATGTCATAGTCCGCTTCACTTATATGTACTGCATTTTCAATCGTAGCGATCGGGAAAAACTGATCACGGAGGTATTCTTTTACTCCCGGAACAAAAGCAATCACACCGATAATAATGATAAGGACAAGATAAATGATATTCTTTTTCATACGTTAATCTTTACTGTTATGTAGAGGCAGATAGATGAAATTCAATCTGTATTATAATAATTCTAATATTTCCTGAACTGCGTCCTTGCCTCTGTTTTTGGCATAATACAGCTGCAGATCGTTATAAAACTGATCTTTCGGATACGTTTCAGGATCGGCTTTATATTTCATTAGTAATTCATATCCGTATTTTGGACGTGGTCCCCATGAATTTTTAACATTGAAATCCTTGTCCAGAATAATGACTTTAGGAATAGATTCTGTTCCGTTTGTCATAAACTGGTTGATCAGACTTTTGTCGCTGTCTCTTAAAAAGATTTTCACCTCGTTATGTTCTTTGAAAAAAGTAACCAATGCAGGAACCGTGGCGCTTGCATCACCGCACCAGGCTTCTGAAATAATCAGAATTTTTCCGTCAAAATTTTTATTAGCCAGTTCTTTTACCTGCTCTTCATCCGGAACATATTTTTTCAATGTTCTTTCCATTCTCTGAAGTCCAAGTTCGTAGTATTGTTTATAGTCAATTTCCTGTGGGTTGGAAGGATGCTCCAATCTTTCTTTACCGATTCGGATATACTCTTCAAAAGAAATTGCCTGGTCCCAGTAATTTTTCATTACTAAAGTATTTATATTAAAAATTATTGATGTTTCTTGTTTTGTTGATCAGAAATAAATCGGCCAATACAAATGCAGCCAGACTTTCCACAACGGGAACGGCTCTTGGAACTACACATGGATCATGACGTCCTTTTCCTTCTACGATTACAGGGTTTCCGTATCGGTCCACACTTTCCTGAGGTCTTAAAATAGTAGCCACAGGTTTGAATGCAGCACGGAAATAAATATCCATTCCGTTGGAAATTCCTCCCTGGATTCCTCCTGATAAATTAGATTGGGTAGTGAAGTCCGTATTAAAGGCATCATTGTGCTCCTTTCCGGTCATCTTGGCTCCGCAGAACCCGCTTCCATACTCAAATCCTTTGCATGCATTAATATTCAGCATCGCTTTACCAAGCTCGGCCTGAAGTTTGGAAAATATAGGTTCTCCAATTCCCACAGGAACGTTTTTGATCACGCAGGTTACCGTACCTCCGATTGTATTGCCTTCTTTTTTAATTTCTTTGATCCTTTCGATCATTTTTTCAGCCGTTTCAGCATCCGGACAACGTACCGCGTTGCTTTCCGTCTTCGAAAAATCCAGATCCTGATAAGGTTTTTCACAAAAAATGTCACCTACAGAAGAAACGTAAGCATTGATTTCAATTCCGGATAAAAGCTGTTTGGCCAAAGCTCCCGCAACGACCCAGTTGATCGTTTCACGGGCAGAAGATTTTCCGCCGCCGCGATAGTCTCTGATACCAAATTTCTGGTCGTAAGTGAAATCTGCATGACTCGGACGATACGAATCAGCAATATGATCGTAGTCCTTAGACTTCTGATTTTCATTTTCTATGATAAAACCAATTGGGGTACCCGTCGTTTTTCCCTCAAAGATTCCGGAAAGGAACTTTACCGTGTCACTTTCTTTTCTTTGGGTTACAATAGCAGACTGGCCCGGCTTTCTACGATCCAATTCATATTGAATTTTATCGAAATCTACCGTTAAACCTGCCGGAAAATTATTGATGATACCGCCATAAGCCACGCCGTGACTCTCTCCAAATGTTGTAAGACTGAGAAGATTACCTAATGTGTTGAACATACTACAAAATTACCTTTTTTTCTTCAGATAATAAAGTTTCTGGATTTGTTCTATTGATTAGTGTTTTTGATAGTATTAATAATCTTCTCCAGCTCCTTTTTTTCCTGTGAAGTCATTTTCTTCCAGACAAAGCCTTTTTTTATATTTTTCTCATCAATGGATTGAGGAAAAATTCCTGTTTGGGCATCATCAAGAATATAACCGGATGAAATGGCGGGAAGAGGAGTATCGAAATTAAAAGGATAATTTTTTGATATATTGAACTTTAGATTTCCGGTTCTGAAGGTTTCAAACCGGTTGTAATGATATACTGAAGGTTTGTAAAACTGTTCCTTTCTAAATCCTGCCATGAAATTCCCGGGCTTGAAACTTGGGAAATAATACTGAATGGAATCAGGACAACTTAATATACCTGTTATGAGCAAACTCAGGACAGAAAAAAATACAATTGAATTTCTTTTACTGATATGAGTGAAGAAGATGAAAAATATCACAAAAAATACATCCATAAAGAAACGATACTGCGCAGAAAATGCTAATACCAGTACACTTTTTATCAGCAGAGAAATACAGATCAGACTGATGATTTTTTTTCTTTTTATAAAGGCAAATGTCGTGAATAGAATGAGGCTCAAAATAAAAATAATATTGATCTTTGATTTAATGCCTTCCAGAGAAAACCAGTTTCTGACCGAATCATAAGACGAAAATTGTTGAATTTCCTCATAAGTATACTGCATATCGTAAGTTTTCTGAACGGCATACTGAGAGGATATTTTTAATACTTCAGGATTAGGTTTCCAGCTCAATTCGAAATCGGCGACGGCTACAGGAAATACAGGGTATCCGAATGTCCACAGATTTTTAATGAAAAATAAAAGAAGAATTCCGATTCCCGGGATCCAGTGTCTGTAATTCGATTTAAAAATAAAAACTGAGCATAAAAACACCAGCACCGGAAGCCATATCATCGTAGGTTTCATGGAAAATACAAATACTGACCAGGCAAACAGAAGAGCTGTATTTTTATTTCCTGAAATAATTTCATTTAAAATAATCAGGGAGAGAGTAATGACAGGAAGATCGGGGCTCGGAGATTGCGAGAAAAGAAGAAGTACCGGAATAAAACAGAGCTGTATCCAGCTTTTCCGTTCAACAATATAAAGGGTGTAAACGAGCAGCAGTATTGTGTTTATTCTTAAAAAAGGATCTGAAAAACCTGAAAATCCCGCCTGGAAAATATGCCAGACAGACATTTGCCCCAGTGTGAAATCCAGATTGGAAATACCTTTTACTAAGCCAAATTCTGTGAGCCATTTGATGGTAGGAAAATAATATCCGAAATGATCCAGTATATAAGGGTAAAAAGAACCGCCATATAAAATAACCAGGGAAGCTATTCCTGTCAAAAGGCCATCTTTTTTTGAAACCTCAAAGAATTCCAGATACAGTTTCTTTTTGAAGAAGAATAGTATTCCGGCTGCTACAAAAGGAATTTCTACATATATATTGATAGGAATAAAGAAGGCCAGAACCGTCCAGATAAGACCGAGTCCTAATATTCCGGTTAAAATACTTCCCGAAACTCCCCGGTATAAAGAACCGAAGAAACTTTCCAAAATTTTCCCCCAGCCTGCGAGAACTGAGAGGATGAGTGCCGAGGAAAGGAAAAGTAACATCATAAAAAAAGATTGCCTAAAAATAAGCAATCTTTACATGTTATCGTGAAAATATTAATTACGCGGCTGAACTCTTCCGTCTTTTCTATCTCCGGCTCTACCGATTGTATAACCGGTTGCACCTCCTACTACACCACCAATTACAGCACCAAGACCTCTGTTTTTCTTGGCAACAATGGCACCTACTGCAGCTCCACCTACGGTACCGATAACGGTTCCTTTAGCGGCTTTACTCCATCCTTTTTTCTGGGTAGTAGTTCCCTGTGAAGACGTGTTTCCGTTGTCTGCATAGGTACCTCCTCCTGAGTTAGAGTTGGATCCTCTGTCTCTGTATACTGTTCTCGTCTCTCTTATAATCTGAGGTTTTGAATTGTTGGCAGCAGCTGCCTGGGATTTTTTACTTTCCGCAATGCTGTCTGCTTTTTTCTGAGCCTCATACACTATTTTTTCTTTCTCAATGGCCAGCTTTTGTTTTTCTATATCAAGCTGTCTTGCCTGAAATTCAAGTTTCTGCTCTTCCAGTGATTTTTCAGCTGTCCTGTCGTCTTTTTTGCAGGCCGTCATTAAAAGGACGGATAAAAAACCTGCTAATACTATCTTTCTCATAATTCAAATTTTAATAAGTAGTCTGAGCCAAAACGGCGGCAACTTTTTATGTATTTTCAATTATGAAGCCAAAATTTAGTTAATAAATGTTAAAATAATGTTTTTTAAGTTAAAAAGCCCTGTTTATGGTGATTTCAAAACAAGCTTTTGGGTTGATAATTATCTTCATGAATGTAATTTTAAGTTAATTAATGGTTTTTATTCAGTTCATATGAATTGGCTACTTTTGAAATACCAAATTACTTTAATATGAAAATATCAATTTTTAAAACGATTGCTTTCGCAGGGCTGTCGGTGATAAGTATTTCATGCTCTTCCGCCGATGACATGAGTGCAGATGTAAAGCCTCAGACGAATACAGCAGCATCTAAGGAGGCCTCCAAAACAAAAACCTATAAGGTGAGATTTGGACTTATTTCTTTAGATGGAACAAAAACATTATCCGGAAACCATGATGTGGGAAGTTTCCTGGCTGAAAATACGGTTACCGGAGAAGTGTATGATACTTATTATAGTGGAGGATTTCAGACGCTTCCTGCATATTATGAAGGAATTCCTGAAGGATCATACCAATTTTCCGCTATGCAGGGGCAGGGAGGCTGGACAGGCTACGGGTCTGTAACAGGTACAGTATCGGATGCTCAGGTGGATGCAGACGGATATGTTACCGTGTATATTCCGGTAACCTGGGCCGAGTAAATTTGTGGTAAACAAGAACATCCATTTTTAAAGATCCTCGCATGAGGATTTTTTTAATAAATTCATAGATTGTAGACTGTTTTATTCACTTGTTTTAGAAATTTATATTAAATTTAACATTATAAAAAAAACTGAAAAAAACTACTGTTTATGGACATCTACGACTATTCGTTTATTTTAAAACTTATGATGCTGTTTGCTTTCTCAATGCTTGTTATTTTTGGATGTTGTCTGCTTCTCAAAAAAATTAACCACAAATCAGGTTTCTGGTGTTACAGTTATGACTTTCCTTACTGGAAGAAATACAGTAAAAGAAAATATTAAGACATTCATTGTCTACAAATTCTGTTTGGATTTTTCTAAATAGATTTTTTCATCATTTGTGTTTTTAGGCCTCCTTCATTGGGGGCTTTTGTTTGGGCTCAACAGACGAATGAAATAAACAGGAAGATACAGATTAGGATAAGGTTCTTTTTTAGGATAGAAGGATGGTAGTAAAAAAGCTTCCCATTACTGAGAAGCTTCTAATTTAGTTATATATTGAAAGTTACTTTTACTTTATTGATCAGTCTGTGGAGTTTTTGAGTCTGATAATTCAAAAGTTCATAGATTTCCTGCGGGTTGGTATATACTTCCGGGACCAGCTGGTTGTTGATTCTTCTGATTCCCCTTCTTTTCATTGCATCATGAATTACTTTGGCAAAAGATTCTTTGGCGCTTTGTTTGAATCTGTGCTGGGAAATTCCATTAGAGTGCAGGCGATACAGGTAAAGTGGTTCTTTTATGTACTTTACGCTGCCATGCTCCAGGATCTTCAGATAAAGATCCTGGTCTACGGCACTTTTTAGATTGGGGTTGATGCCGGAAGTTTTCAGATAAGTTTCTTTTTTAAAAGTAAAGAAATGAGCGAACTGGGTAGGGCAGTTGAAGAAGTACCTGTTGTTGTAAATCTTCTTGGTGCTGGCATATACTTTATCCGGATTAAGCTGCTGGTCACAGAGCATCATCTGCGAGTAAGCGGCTGTAATGTCACTTTTGGAAAATTCTTCAGCTGTTTTTTCTAAAGCATCCGTATAAAGTGCATCATCGGGATCCAGATAGGCGCATATTTCCCCTTTCGCATATTTCATGCATTCTCTTTTGGTATAGCCGCAGCCTTGATTAGTGGCGTTTTGGTATATCCTGAAACGTGAGTCATTTTTAATAATGGATTGTATTTGTTCTACGGAATCGTCTGTAGATGCATCATCAACGATTATAACTTCCCAGTTTTTATAAGTCTGGCTGATCAACGAGTTATAACAGTCTCTAAAGTACTTTCCATTATTATAATTGGCTATAAGTATAGAGAATTTTATCACGTTATATTGAATAATATTTTGATGTAAAACTAGGAAATTAAATAGTTGAAAAATATGACCTGGATCATGGTGTATTTGTTAATTTTTTTGTATTTTATGAAATTATGGTGTTGAAAATTCTTAAATAATTATTTATCAATGAATTATTGTTAATTTAAAAAACATTTGATATTCTCAACTTTTGTTTCTGTTTAATGAGTTCCTTTTTTAAGTGGCATTGAACAGAAAAACTGTAAAAAAAAATACTTTATGACTGGACTCATAAAATGACCGGATTTAAACACGTAATTTTACATACAGAATTAAACGACAAATAATTTTAATTATAAATTATAAAAATTTTTTTCATCATTTGTGTTTTTGAGGCCTCCATTGTGGAGGCTTTTTTTATTTCTAAAAGAGAGAAAGTTTCCACAATGGAATAATCTTATGAAAAAGAAATCGTTTCATCAATAACGGAATAAAAGAAATTATAAAAAGTATTGAAATTCAAAACAACTTTGGCACGATTTTTCAATGTATCAAGCAACTCATGTTTAATTTGAGTTTTCATGGTTATTAGTTTTTATCCCCAGAGCAATCTGGGGATTTTTTATTTATATCCTGTTTTATAGTAAGACAGCCATAATTTTGTGCTGGTGCAGGTGTGAATAATGAGTTTTGAAAAATATTTTACAGATAAAAAAAACGTTAAATCTTTTAAAGGTTGTAATAGATTTTGTTTACAGTTGTTTAATATATAAAGTTAACCTATGAAAAATTGTTCTCTGATTTTGTTTCTTGTGATGTCCTGGTCCGTATTTGCCCAGAATGTTAATTCTGCTGTAGATGAAATCATTCATAGAGAGATGAAAACAAGGCGTATTCCGGGAGTGCAGATAGCAGTTGTGCAGAATGGCAAAATTGTTTCTAGCAAATCATACGGACTCTCAAACATACAGGATCAGGTTGCTGTAACGAACCAAACGATCTTTCCGATCAATTCCAATACAAAAGTTTTCACAGGTGTTGCCATTATGCAGCTGGTTGAACAGGGGAAAGTAGATCTGAAGGCACCCATTGACACCTATCTGCAGAATTTACCTGTGGAATGGCAAAAGATAACTGTTGATCAGTTATTGACTCATATTTCGGGGTTGCCGGATATGCTGAAACTTTTTGATCCTGTTACCGGAAATATAGGTCAGTCAAGAACAGAAGATGCTGTTTTTGAAAAATTAAAAGCGGCTCCTCTTGAATTTAAAACAGGGGAACGCTTCAGTTACAATCAAACCAATTATTATTTATTGGGTAAGATTATTGAGAAAATTACACATCAGCCATTTGCAGATTTTTTTAAAGAAAAGCAATTTGACGTTGTGGGGCTAAAACATACCGTGTTCGGAGATTCCAGGGATGTGATCCCACATTATGCTCCTTCTTATAGATACAGAAGTTTTTTTGACGGCAAGAAAAGCAGCAGAGATAAGCTGGTGAATGATTATTATGAATTTCCGGATTTCAGTCGTACCAGTGCAGGCCTTAACAGTACTGCCGAAGATCTCGGTAACTGGATTATTGCCCTGCAAAATGGGAAGCTGTTACAGAAGCAGTCAACTTTAGATCTGATGTGGACTCAGGGGAAGTTTAACAATGGAACTGCCACTGAATGGGTGCGCGGCTGGGGAATTGCAAAATTTAGGAAAAAGCATAAAGCGATTGGAATGTCCGGTGGGAACAGATCTGTTTTATTGGTATATCCTGATGATCATTTAGCGGTGGTTATTCTGACTAATCTTGGAGGGAGTGCACCGGAAGATTTCGTGGAAGAAATTGCGGGATGCTATATTCCGGATATCATCAAAGCAGATCCGCTGACTTATCTCAGAAAAAACCTGCAAAAAATAGGATTTGAAAATGCTATAGATTTTGTCAATAAAGAAAAAAAGAAAAACCCTGATTTTAGTCTGCAGGAATCTGAGCTTAATAACTGGGCTTACAGAATGCTGGCTGTCGGGCAAAATAAAGAAGCTTTGAATATTTTTAAACTAAATGTCTACTTATTTCCGGATAGCTGGAACGTGTATGATAGTTATGGCGAAATACTTTTGAAGACAGGAGATAAAAATAAAGCCATTGAGATGTATCAAAAATCAGTGGAGCTCAATCCTGATAATGACAACGGAAAGAAGGTGTTGAAAGAACTTCAAAACAGTAAAAATTAAAAAATCCTGTGGGATAATTATTTATGATCCTGATCATAAGACGGGCAGAAAAACTGTTTTAATTTAGCCCTGTTTATTATCATTCATTCCATACAGTTTATTTAGTACTTATAATTCTTCCTTTTACGGGAAGAATTTTTCATTTCAGACAGTTTATTTTTAATCATGAAATAAATGCCAGTTAAAAGTTTATTAATCAATGAAGAAGTTGCTTTTATGGATGTTCCTATGGTAGGTTGTCAAAGTACGAAAGTGTTAAATTTTTAAATTAATCAATATATGGTGTAATATTTATTTCATATAAGTTATTTTTGTTCTGCATTTTGTTTTCAATTGTAACTATAAAAACACAAACGATTTTCCAGATAATCAATACAGGATAACTTAGCCGTTTGAATGCGATATCGGAGAGTACATGTTCCCATAGAAAGATCAAATTTTTACTAAATAATTGAATTATGAAAAAGAATTTTTCGATGGTCTATTTTTTAATCTCTGCGTTAAGCTATGCTCAGGTAGGTATTAATAACACGAATCCACAGACTGTGCTTCATGTAGACGGAGGAAAAGATAATCCTGCAACGGGAGCGCCTTCGGCAGCACAGCAGCTTAATGATGTTGTCGTTACTTCTGCAGGAAATGTTGGAATAGGGACTATTGCTCCACAAAAAAAGCTGGATATAGATGCCAACAATGCCAGTCTCAGAATCAGAAACCTGCCGCAGCAGCTTCCCAGTGATCATGACTTCCTTACCATCAATACGGCGAATGGTGATATGGTAGCTACAAGGTATGTTTATACCTCTAATATTACGGTGCAGCCTGGAGCTAGCGGAACGCTTACTGTGCCTGCTATTGCTACTATTCCCAACGGCATGCTGGTTGTTAAAACCAATAATTCATGCGGAACAAACATGATCACCAATTTTATTTATTCGGATATTTCTCTGGGCTATGCTACCGCTATTGCAGGAGATAAAACTGGTTCTCCTACCATTGCTCCTATTCCTGGAAGTGGAGGAGGTTCCGGAGTATGGTCCGTTAAATTTCCGGGTACGGCAAGCTGTTCTACAGGAGACAGTACCCAGTTCGATTATACTGTTTCAAAACCTACTTCAAGCAGTTACCTGATTGTGAATAACGGAAATGTGGCGCGAACTTATGTGCTTACGATTTTCCGCTTGTAATCTTTTCAATGTCATACATAGCGAGCTTTCACAAAGATTTATTCCATTCCGGGATGTAGCTGATCGAATGGTTTCCGTTTCAAAAAGTGTATTAAAATTTTGACGGAAATATAAAAAGAAAGCTTTTTGATTTTTACAAAAGAAAAAAATTATGAAAAAATTATTTACAGTACTTTATATACTTTTATCCTTATTCGGCTATGCACAGTTTGGTATTAATACCTCAAATCCGCAGGGAGTAATGCATATAGACGGAGCTAAGGATAATGCTGTTTCAGGAGCTCCTACGGCAACGCAGCAGGCCAACGATTTTATCGTTGCATCATCAGGAAATGTGGGAATCGGGACTACAACCCCGCAAAGAAAATTAGATGCAGATGCAGACAGTCAGAGTCTTCGTATCCAGAATCTTGTTCGTGAAGTTCCCGCAGATCACAATATATTGGTACGGGATGGAGTAACCGGCGATGTAACTTCTGCCAAATACAGCTATTCTATAAGCAGTGCCAGTATACAACCGGGGGCAAGCGGTACCGTCACTATCCCTTCCACGGTAGGGATTTCCAGCGGGATGCTGGTGATCAGGGCAGGAAATGCTTGTGGCAGAACAATGATCTCTACGTATATGTATTCTGATATTGCCCTGGGATATTTGAGCTCAGTAGCCAGAGATAAAGTAGGAGCCGTAACCAATACTCCGGGAGTTGCAGGATCATCTGCAACCTGGGGTGTTAAATTTGCTAATGTAACCGGTTGTGCAGACGGCGGAAATGCCACCCAGTTCGATTATACTATTGTGAAGACTGGCAGTAATACCTACAGCGTTACCAATAATGGGAATATAGCCAAAAGCTATGTTTTGACTGTATTCAGATTGTAAGAATCTCAGATTTTCACTGGTAATAAAAATAAATGCTGCCTTTTGAGCAGCATTTTTTATAGAGTGTAATAAAGTAAGTACGAAAAAAAAACCTCTAAAAATCTTACATAAGATAATTAGAGGTTTTAAAGAGGTACCTAGCGGATTCGAACCGCTGTAGATGGTGTTGCAGACCACTGCCTAGCCGCTCGGCCAAAGTACCATTTTTACCATTTTTGAGGTGTGCAAATATAGTAAAAATTCTTAATGAACAAAAGTTTTTAAACTATTTCTTTCGCTCCAATGCTGTTTATTTCTGCTTTTGATTGTATTTCAGCAACATAATTTTTACCATTAATTACCCGGGTATCACTCCAGCTGTCATGCCAGCCATTGTTCCCTAAAAACGAAAGAGCGTCGAAAGGTACTGCACGGGAAAAGGTCCGGGCTATTATTTGCTTTGTAGTGGGTTTATTCCCATCTATGCTGATGACTTCAGTTCCTGTTATATATTTAGCAATGGTTTTCCCCAGATAATACTCCATAAAAAAGAAATAAGAAAAGGACATAGCGAGATAAATAGTTAATGTGATCAGCGTGAAAGTAGTATCTTTTTCAGCATCTTCCGTAGCAAATCCCTCTCCGTATGTGATTGCGTATCCTACTCCGAAAACAAAAAAGAAAGCATAATAAATGATTTGTATAAAAAGTTGGTCCAGGAAATAGTTGATAAAGCGTATACCGGATGTAGCCTTGTGTCTGTCAACGACAGCAAGATATTTTCTCATAGTTGATTATTAGTTTTTATAAAATTTAAATTCCGTTGAGTATAAGTTTTAAAGTGGCATTGGTTTCAATAACGGCCGTGATTCCTGATTCGTTTAAGAGAATTTTGCCAGGTTTCAGATTGAAGACCCTTCCGTTCATTTTTAAACCTTTATAATATTCCTTATTGAAAGCTTCTTCAATACTTTTTTTCGAGGAAAGTTCCAGATCCTGGGTAGGAATTCCGTATTCATCTTCAATCATCTTCACAATCTTTCCTTTGAAGAGAAGAGTAGCGGTTTTCTGCAGGATATTGGCGGTTCTCAAATTGAACTTGGTATTGGAAAGAACAATTTTCTTTTTGGTCTCATCATATACCGGAATTCCGGAAATAAGGGCTTTACCATTTACGTAGCCTTCCGTTTCCGCTTCAATGATCACTCTGCCGTCAGCTCCGTATACCTTGATGTCTTTAATCTTTACTTTGGAACCTCTTACATCATATTCCTTGTTCATGAACATATTTCTTGCAATATTCGTGGCCTCGGAAAAAGGAACATTAGCTGTGGTCTGAAGAAGAAATTTATCCGCCAAAACAGGAACAATATTGAAATTGCTGACCGATTTTATAGTCGGTGAAGATGCAGGTTTACTTCCCGTAAAGGTCTCCGAATAAATATCCATCCCGATATTGGTCGTGATTTCGTTTCCATAGAATTTCAGGGGAGTCATATTTACACCTATCGGGCTTATTTTCAGCCAGGTATTATATTCTTCAGAAATATTAAAAGGCTGTGAAAAAACATTCCATGCCATTACCGCATACTGTTGGAAATTCAATTGGGCTGCCATCTGCTGATCAATGGTTTTTGCAAATTTTCCCTGCTGCTCCTTCAGACTTTTTTCTACCAGTGAAGTGATCGGGATCTGTATTCTTCCATAATCCAGAACAGGTTTGGTTACCCATCTGAAACCATTGGGCTGAGTATTGGTAGAGATTGTCCAGTTATTATTGAAGCTGAGCGTTGTATTAAAAGACATCACCGTTTCAAAAGTGGTATTCTGGTAAGAATAAACCCCCAATGTGCCAATTCCTTTCTCAGCCCATATTTTTAACGGAACCTCAATCAGAATATTTTGGTTAGTTCCGCCTACCAGACGGATAGCACGGGTTTTCCAGACTTTTACTTTGAACTGATCATTATTGTTATCCGTATAAGAATCATCCTGAAATATAAGATCCTTTACCGAAGCATTGATCATATTGCTGATCTCGGAAAGTGGAATCGTCACCGGCATGGTAATGCTGGATTTGATTTTTGGGAAATTATAAACACCGGATGGATTATCACCTGCAGTCTGGCCGAAAACCACTGCGAAACCCAATAGAAATAATAATGTAATAGATTTCAATTCTTTATGTTTTTTAGTGAAAATAATTTTTAATGACCATCAGGTTGAAAGCTCCTTTCCAGCTCAATACTTGCCCCTTTCATTTCGCCCTGCATGGGTGGAGAAGTTTTCGTTATTTTCAGTTTGATATAGGAAATCTGCGGAAAGCTTTCATGAATTTTCATCACAATTCTTCCCGCTACATGTTCCAATAACTGAGATTTAACGGCCATTTCCTGATGAATGATGCCGTTGATATCCGCATAGCTTATGGTATCGTTCAGATCGTCCGTTTCGGCCGCTTTCCAAAGATCTGTGTGCAGTTCCGCATTTAAAATATAATAAGTCCCTATGATATTTTCTTCGGGAAGAACACCGTGATAGGCATATATTTTTACTTCTTCAAGAAAGATCTTGCTCATTGTTCCTGATTTTTATTCAGCAAAAATCGTTTTAATTCTTCAAAATCGGCATGTATTTCTACAGTTTTTTTATCCTTTTTCATCAGATCATTTAATTCTTCCGGAATTTCAATTTGGATAGAGGCAGCCTTTTCTACAGCTTCCGGAAATTTTACCGGATGTGCAGTTCCGAGGATAAACCCCTTTTTACCCGGATTTTCATTCAAATACTGTTCCAGAGAGGCAAAAGCAACCGCAGCATGAGGGTCAAGAACATATCCGTATTTCTGATACACCTCCTGTATCGTCTGCAGTGTCAGCTGATCATCTATTGAATACCCGGAAATCATGGTTTTAAGATGTTCAAACTGATGTTCAAAAAGTTCCATGATTCTTGTGAAATTACTTGGATCTCCCACGTCCATGGCGTTGGATAGAGTTGCTGTAGCTTTTTTAGGATGATATTGCCGGGTCTCCAGATAGTCAGGAACCACATCGTTTTCATTGCAGGCAGCGACAAAATGTTCTGCAGATAATCCTCTGAAATAAGCAAGCAGCCCTGCACAGATATTTCCAAAATTTCCACTTGGAACACAAATCACAGGGTCTGTTTTTTCATTTTGCTGCCATTGTTTTAAAGCCAGCAAATAATAAATCTGCTGAGGAAGCCATCTTGCAATATTAATAGAATTAGCTGATGTTAAAAATAATTCCGAATTAATGCCTTCATCCGAAAAAGCCTGCTTGACAAGACGCTGGCAGTCATCGAAATTTCCGTCGACTTCCAGGGCGTAAATATTTCCGCCAAGTGCTGTAAGCTGCTTTTCCTGAACCAGACTTACTCTGTTTTTAGGATAAAGAATAACCACATTAATTCCCGGAACATTATAAAATCCGTGGGCAACAGCTCCGCCGGTGTCCCCGGAAGTGGCTACAAGAACGGTGACTTTTTTATGCTGATCCTTTAAAAAATAAGAAAGGCATCGGCTCATAAATCTGGCTCCCACATCTTTGAAAGCCAGCGTAGGCCCGTGAAAAAGCTCCAGAACTGATATGCTGTCATTAATTTTTTTCAAAGGAATATCAAAACTGATGGTTTCAGCGGCGATTTTTTTTAATACTTCTTCAGGAATTTCATCACCGATAAAATCTTTCATGCATCTGAAAGCTATTTCCTCATTGGAATACAGATGAAGATTCTGAATAAAATCTTGATCAAATTGGGGAATGCTTTCCGGGAAAAATAATCCTTTATGGTGGCCCTGACTTTTTATAGTAGCTGTTTTGAAATCAACGGTTTCCTGTTCGTCTTTTAAATTATAATAGTTCATTGTCTTAAATTTTGGGGTGTTAATCATTCATCTTCTTTAATGATTTTAATTCCTGAAGGGTTTATTTTTGAGACGTATACAAAACTCTCAATATCAATTTCATTATATGCCGATTTCATCAGCCGGGCGATGCTTTCAGCGGTTTCTTTTTTCTCTGCCAGCATAAAAATGGATGGCCCGGAGCCGGAAATTCCGCCACCCAGTGCACCTGCTTGCAGACTTTTTGTTTTAATCTCATTAAACTGAGGAATTAAAATACTGCGGACAGGTTCTATAAGTACATCATTGAGGCTTCTTCCCATCAGAGGAATGTCGTTTTTGAGTATTCCGGCTACCAATCCTGCGATGTTTCCCCATTGTTCTACGGCATCCTTCAGCAGAATATTTTTCTTTAAAATCTGCCGGGCATCGGAAGTCTTTACTTCTACCTGTGGATGTACAGCAGTTACAAAAAGATCCGGAGTATTCAGCGGAATAATGTCAATAGGGGAGGAAGATTTCACCAGGGTGATACCTCCATAAATGCAGGGGGCGATATTATCTGCATGACGTACTCCCGACGCCAGTTCTTCTCCATACATGGCAAAATGCACCATCTCTTCATCGGAAAGGATATTTCCCAATAAAATATTGGCCCCTAATGCGGCTCCGGCGGCGCTAGCCGCGCTGGAGCCGAGCCCGCTGCCGGGTTTTATGTGTTTATGAATAATTACCTCAAAACCTGTTGTCAGCTTCAGATGCTGTTGAATATTCAGGAGGACAACGCCTGCTACATTTTTTGAAGGTTCTTCAGGAAGTCCGAAATGATCGGTATGCCTGATGATAATTTCCGGGCTGTCCAGCAATTTCAGCTCCATTTCATCGTAAGGCTCATGAATAGCCATTCCCAGGATGTCAAAACCACATACCAGATTAGCTACGGTTGCAGGAACCTGTATTTTTATTTTTTTCATAGAATTTATTTTAAACGGATCTCATAATATCTGCAAAAACACCGCTGGCAGTTACTTCAGCTCCTGCTCCGGCTCCCTTTACAACAAGAGGCTGCTCAGAATATCTTAAGGTTTTAAAAATGACGATATTGTCCTTACCGTAAAGGTGATAAAGATCGCTGTCCGGAGCGGCATGCTGCAACCCGACTTTGGCTTTTCCATCTTTGAATTCGGCGGTGTATTTTAAGATATTGCCTTCTTTTTTTGCGTTATTCAGTAAATTTTTAAAATGTTCTTCATAGTCGGTAAGTTTCAGATAGAAGTCTTCAACACTTCCCAGAAGACATTCTTCAGGAAGAAAACTTTCATTTTCGATATCTTCAAACTGAAGAGGGTATCCGGCTTCACGGGCCAGAATTAAAATCTTGCGGGCCACATCCGTTCCTGTAAGATCAAGACGGGGATCCGGTTCTGTGTAGCCTTCTTTCTGTGCCTGGGCAACTACTTCCGAGAATGTTCTGCTTCCGTCATAATTATTAAAGACAAAATTCAATGTTCCGCTTAATACAGCCTGGATTGAAGTGATTTTGTCTCCGCTTTTCATGAGATCATTAATCGTTCCGATGACAGGAAGCCCAGCTCCCACATTGGTTTCAAAATAAAATTTACAGCTGTGGTTCCTTGCTGTATTCTTTAGTAATGTATACTGTTCAAAATCCGAAGATGCAGCAATCTTGTTGCAGGCCACAATATTAATGCTTCTTTTCAACAGGCTTTCATAAACTTCAGGAACTTCAGAACTGGCGGTAACATCAATAAAGACCGAGTTTCTTAGATTTCGTGAAATAATTTCTTCTGCAAAACCATGTATTGATGCTTCAACTCCTTTTTCATTCCAGTTGGCAAATTCACTTTCAGAAATTCCCTGATCTGCAAAAAACATTTTCCGGCTGTTGGAAATCCCGGAAATCCTTAGATTGATAAGGTGATTTTCCCGCAGATACTGATTCTGTTCATAAATTTGCTGTACCAGTTTAGAACCTACATTCCCTGTTCCGCAAAGATAAAGATGAACCTGCTTGATTTCCGATTCAAAAAATTCTTCATGAAGGACGTTCACTGCTTTTCTGGTGTCTTTTTCTGAAATGACAATACTGATGTTTCTTTCCGAAGATCCCTGTGCAATAGCTCTTATATTGATTCCGTTGTTGCCCAGACACCCAAACATTTTAGCACTGATTCCGCTTCGGTTTTTCATGTTTTCACCTACCAGAGCCACAATGGAAAGACCTGTTTCTATCTGTACAGGAGAGGTTCTGTGCAGTTTTATATCATCTGCGAAAGAAGAATTCACAGCGTTTTCTGCATGAAATACATCTTTTTCATTAACAGCTATTGTAATGGAATGCTCCGAAGAACTTTGGGTAATAAGAATCACATTTATTTTTTCAAAGCTGAGACACTGGAACAGTTTTGCAGAGATTCCGGGAATGCCGACCATTCCGCTTCCTTCCAGTGTAAGAAGAGCGATATGACTCATATTGGAAACTCCTGCTGCAGTCTGCTGTTTTTCATCTGCCTGAGTATTTACTTTGTGAGAAACCAAAGTTCCGTGTGCATTGGGATCAAAAGTATTTTTAATGATGAGGTTTATATTTTTTACCATTACAGGCTGTATGGATGGCGGATATAAAACCTTTGCTCCGAAATGGGAGAGCTCCATAGCTTCATGGTAAGATATTTCAGGAATAGGTTTAGCATTGGATACCAATCTCGGATCTGCGGTCATCATACCGCTTACATCGGTCCAGATCTGTAATTCTTTAGCGGAAACGGCAGCCGCAATGATGGCAGCAGTATAATCTGATCCGCCTCTTCCCAATGTTGTGGTATTCCCGTTCTGATCTTTGGCAATAAAGCCCGGTGCAATCGCAATCTGGCTTGTATGTACTGCAGTATAGTTTTTTAAATTGATGTCGGTGATATCAAAGTCGACTTTAGCATTAGAAAAATTACTGTCTGTTCTGATGAGGTCTGGAGCATTCATCCACAGGCAGTCTAAGTTTTGATACTGTAGCCGGGCAGCAATAATGTTAGAAGAAAGAAATTCTCCATAAGAAGTAATTCTGTCTCTGATTTTATCTGTGAACTCACCGAGTACAAAGATTCCATTGAAGATATCTTCCATATCATTGAAATGTTTTTTAACGAAGCTCAGCCATGAACTTTGCTCTAAAACCGGGATCAGTTCTTTGACCAATTCCAGGTGTTTTTCTTCCAGATCTTTGATAAGCGGGATGTAATTTTCATCTTTTATGGAAGCATATTCTGCTGCTTTGATGAGATTATCGGTAACCCCGTGAAGGGCTGAGACTACAACAATAACTCTGTTCTGTACAGATTCTTTTTTAATTATATTTTCTACCAGAAGTATATTTCGGGCATTGGCGACGGATGTACCGCCGAATTTTAAGACTTTCATCTACGATGTATTTTTGAAATTAAGCTAAAACGAAATGCTTACTCTTTAAAAAAAAGAGTACGGGTACCGGAAATAATATGTGAAAATTTACCCCGCTACGGGGTAGATGTTGTAGTTGTAATCGTTGAAGTAGAAACAGAAGATAGCCCCGAAATAAGTAATTCCGGTGCAGAAATATCTGATATGTTTCTTAGAAAATTCATTCTTTACATGACAAATGTACAAATTATTTGATGAGATCAATATTAATTTTATAATAATTGATGTTTTTATACTTGATGTAGGTACATCATAAATTTTTTGTACACTGAAAAAAACTACGTATTTGTAAATACTGAATGTTTTATTAAAGACTGACCTTTTTAATTGCAGATCACAGTAATCATTCAAAAAGGTTCACTTACCGAATATTCAGCGACACCTGCTAGTTCAGGTTTTGTTTTGGAATTTATACTGTTCATATTTGTTTAGTATATCAATGTAGTGTGAAGAATTTATAGACGAGTAAAGTGCAGAGATGGATGATAATCTATGGGGGATTTTAACAGAAGAGATGGGAGGCGAGCTTACTTATTTTTCCTGCTTTTGTAGTATCTGTCTTTGCTCTTTCTTTATTTCTCCCTTAGTTTATCTTATTCTATCATATCATGATCATCAGTTTAAAATATTATATTTATAAACCAAAATAAAATAAATATGAAAAATTTGAAAAAACTTTCAAGAGAACAGAAAAGTAAAATCAGTGGCGGGTTTACCGAGTTTCAGATTGAAACATGCGGTGGAGCGGCTTATGTATGTTTCCGTGGAGGCGGTGCATGGGGATGCTGGAGAAAACCTGGCGGAACCTGTTACCCTCCGATGCTGTAAATTATGGTTAATAGCGAATAATTTCCGACCCGGACTATATGAAAACAGGCTGTCTCAAATGTGAGGCAGCCTGTTTTTTATTATTTTATGCTTTTCGAAAGATCCAGCATGGCTTCGATAGGCTTCAGAGCTCTTAAACGAAGTTCTTCGTCAATAAGAATTTCCGGAAGTTCGTATTTCATGCACAGATACAGTTTCTCCATCGTATTGCGCTTCATGTAGAAACATTCGGAACAGTTGCAGCTTTCGTCAAAAACAAGAGCCGGAATCAGTTCTTTGTGAGGAGCACGTTTTTTCATTTCATGAAGAATTCCTTCTTCTGTGGCAATAATGAATTTCTGACAATCATCTTTTTCTACAAAATTCAGAAGGGCAGAAGTAGATCCGATGAAGTGGGCCAGTTTTAAAACGGCTTCTTCACTTTCAGGATGTGCAATGAGTTTGGCATCCGGATTATCTGCAAGCTGCTGGGCAATTCTTTCCATAGAAAATGCTTCGTGCACAATACAGCTTCCGTCCCAAAGAATCATATCACGACCTGTTTTTTTAGATAGATATCTTCCCAGATTTTTGTCGGGTGCAAAAATAATAGGGCGGTCGGTAGGAAGCGCTTCAATCACGGTTTCAGCATTGGAGCTGGTTACAATGATGTCACTTTCTGCTTTCGTTTCTGCGTTACAGTTGATGTAGGTGGCAATCAGAGCGTTGGGGTGTTGTTCGCGCATTTTTCTCAGACCTTCTCCTGAACATCCGTCTGCCAGAGAGCATCCTGCCATAGTATCCGGAAGAACTACTTTTTTAGTCGGGTTCAGAATTTTAGCGGCTTCTGCCATGAAATGTACTCCACAGAATACAATCATGTCTGCATTGGTGTCTTTGGCCTGTCTTGCCAACTGAAGAGAATCTCCCAGGAAATCGGCGATATCCTGAATTTCTCCCGGCTGGTAATAATGGGCAAGGATCACTGCATTCTTTTCTTCTTTAAGCTTCAGAATGGCTTTCACCAAGTCTTCTCCTTGAGGAATCGCTATATCTTTTATATCCAGAAATCCTCGTACAGGAATTGCAGATTTAGCTTTTTCTAATGTTTCGGTACTCATATCAACCTCAATTTTTTAATTATAGAAGGTAGAGATTAGAAACCAGAAATTAGGGTTTTGGTGCGATTTAAATGTATAAAGGCACAACTAACTTCTAATTTCTAGCTTCTAGTTTCTTTCTATAAAATTTTTTATTAAACTTTCTATTTCTTTTTTTGCTTCATCAAGATCGGTATTAATAACGACCCTGTCAAACTCGTTCGCATAGGTCATTTCTTCTCCTGCCTTTGCTACACGGGTTTTAATGGTTTCAGCATCATCTGTATTTCTGGAAATCAATCTTCGTTCCAATTCTTCAATGGAAGGCGGTTCAATGAAAATGGAAAGGGCTTTTTCTCCAAAATATTTTTTTAAAGAAATTCCTCCTTTTACGTCTACATCAAAGATCACCACTTTTCCCTGGTTCCAGATTTTTTCTACTTCAGATTTTAAAGTACCGTAATATTTATCAGTATAAACTTCTTCATATTCTACAAAAGCATTTTCAGCTATTTTCTGTCTGAACTCCTCCGGGCTTAAAAAATGATAATCCACGGCGTGGGTTTCACTTCCTCTCGGCTGTCTTGTTGTGCATGAAATAGAAAAAGACAGTTCAGAAAATGTTTCCAGAGAATGCTTTACCAATGTAGTTTTTCCGCTCCCGGATGGTGCTGAAAATATAATTACTTTATTCATTGTTTAGTTTCGGGCTGCGAGTTCCCGGTTGCGGGTTTTGGATTATTTTATTCCGAAACACGAACCCCGTACCTCGTAGCTTATAATACGTTTAACGTCTGTTCTTTAATTTTTTCCAAATCGTCCTTCATCATCACTACCAGCTTCTGAATATCTGCCTGATTGGCTTTTGAACCCAGCGTATTAATTTCTCTTCCGATTTCCTGGGAAATAAAACCTAATTTTTTCCCGTTGAAATCTTCATTATCCATTACTTCTTTGTAGTATTTCAAATGCTGGGCAAGTCTTACTTTTTCTTCTGCAATATCAAGTTTCTCCGTAAAATAAGCCATTTCCTGATAGAAACGGGTTTCATCCACGTTTTCAAACTCTTTTAAAGATTTCTGATAACGCTCTTTTACAGCAATGATTCTTTCTTCTTCAAAAGGAATAACTTCTGAAAGGTATCTATCAATATTCTGGATGTTTCTTTCCAGTTCTTCATGTAAGATCTTACCTTCCGTTTCTCTGAATTCTTTGAAACGGTCTACAGCTGCGTGAACAATCTTTGCGAGAGATTCCCATTCTCCTTCTGTAAGCTCGTCTGGTCTGGAAGTAATGGCATCCGGAAGTCTTACTGCCATTTTAAGGTACTCGAAATCCGGACCGTCGGAAGCAATAGCGCGAAGTTCATTCATATAAGAGTCAATTAAACTCTTATTGATTTTCACGTCATTAGACTCTTCCAGATTTTCCAGATTGATGTAGCAGTCTACCTTTCCACGGATAATTCTGTCGTTCAGGATTTTTCTGATTTCAAATTCTTTCTCTTTATAACGTAAAGGAACTTTTATATTTAAATCAAAACTTTTGCTGTTCAATGATTTAATATCGATTGAAATCTTTTTGCCTTCAAAAACACCTTCGGCTCTGCCGAATCCGGTCATTGATAAAATCATAGTTTTTTATTGTTGTACAAAGATAAACATTTAAATTAGCACTGTGAAATCGCAGTGATCGGTAAAATCATTGTTGAAGATTTGGATTCCATATGACCCTTAATAAAAATAAATAACCTGCATATGAAAAATTTGATTTCTGTTGTAGGACCCACCGGAATAGGCAAAACGAGACTGGCCATCGATCTGGCGAAGCATTTCAATACGGAAATCGTTTCCTGTGATTCCCGTCAGTTTTTTAGAGAAATGAAAATCGGTACAGCATCGCCTTCAGAAGAGGAACTGGCGGAAGCACCTCATCATTTTATTGGAAACCTTTCTGTAAAAGATTATTATTCTATCGGGCAGTATGAAGAAGATGCTTTACAAAAACTCAATGAACTTTTTGCCGATCATGATACCGTTATTTTGGTAGGTGGAAGCATGATGTATGAAAAAGCAGTTATTGAAGGCCTCAATGATCTGCCGGAGGCTGATGAAAATAATCAGAAAAAATTACAGGAAATTTTTGAAAACGAAGGAATTGAAAAACTGCAGGAAATTGTAAAGAAGTTAGACCCTGAATATTTTGAAGTCGTAGATTTTCACAATCACAGGAGGCTTTTACGGGCTATTGACGTCATTTGGCAGACAGATAAAAAATACTCCGAACAGATTGCCATTTCACAGGACTCCAGAGATTTTAACGTTATCCGCATCGGAATTGATGCACCCAGAGAAGATCTGTATGACAGAATTAACAGAAGGGTAGATATCATGATGGAAAAAGGACTTCTGGCAGAGGCTGAAAGTCTGGAGGAATTTAAAGATCTTACAGCACTGAAAACAGTAGGCTATTCCGAACTGTTTAAATATTTTGAAGGCGAATGGACTCTTGAATTTGCCGTTTCCGAGATCAAAAAAAACAGCCGCAGATATGCAAAACGCCAGCTGACGTGGTACAGAAAAGCGGATGATATTCACTATCTGAATCTGGGATATTCACAAAAAGACTTTGAAGATTTGCTTGAATGGATCTCTGAGGAATTTCAAAAATAAGTTGTATACTAATTTTAAAATTTCAAGAGATTTTTAACCATTAAGATTTTATTAAGGTTTTTAGATGATTAAGTTGAGCTTCGCTTTAAGTGATATAGGCTTAATAAATCTATGATTTTCCTTAACTAAACTTCATTTCTTGAATGAACTTAATGGTTTAAATTATAATCATAATAGGTTAAATCTGCTCAATCAAATTAATCTGCGTGAGCTAAAAGATAACAATCTTGAATCTCAGATAGATTCAAGAGATTTTGCTGATGTTTTTATTTTCTTTCAATTTCAATGATCTGATTCATGAGAGGAAAAATAAAATGCGGCCCCTTAAAGAGACCGCACCAAAAACAATATAATTAAATTTACTACTTCCAACCGCCGCCTAAAGCTCTGTAAAGATCCACAATACTGCTTAGTCTCTGTCTTTTTACAGACGCAAGATTCAGTTCAGCCTGTAGAGAATTTCCCTGAGCTGTTATCACTTCTAAGTAATTAGCCATCCCGCCTTTGTAAAGCATTTCGGCACTTTTTATTCCTTTTTTCAAGGTGGTTACCTGCTCTGTAGCTTTTTGCTCCTGAATTTTTAAACTTTCATTGGAAACCAAAGCATCAGAAACTTCTCCCACTGCATTTAAAACCGATTGACGGAAAGCCAAAACGTTTTTCTCTCTCTGGATTTTAGCCACATTCAGATCTGTTTTCAACTGTCTTTTCTGGAAAATAGGTTGGGTAATTCCTCCCAATACCGATCCGAACAAAGAAGCAGGAATCTGAAACCAGTTATCAATTTTAAATGAATTGACTCCTCCATTGGCTGTTATTTTTAATGCAGGATACATATTAGCCTGAGCAATTCCTACCATTGAATTGGATTCTAACAGAACAAGTTCCTGCTGACGAACATCGGGACGACGGCTTACCATAGCTGCCGGAAGCCCGGCTGAAATATCCTGTGGAAGAGAAGTGTCAGACATTTCAATCGTTCTGCTGATTTTAGTAGGATTCTCACCTACAAGAATGCTCAGTGCATTTTCCTGGATCGCGATATTCTGTTCCAATTGGGTAATCAGCAATTCTGTAGACTGTTTCTGCGCTGTAGCCTGCTGAACTCCAAGAGAAGTTGTATCGCCGCTTTGCCACATTTTCTCTGTAATGGAAAGGGTATTGGTGCTCAGTTCCAAATTTGATTTTGCAATCTGAATCTGCTTATCAAGCATTAAAAGATTATAATATCCCTGAGCAATTGCTGCCACAACCTGTGTCTGAACCGCTTTTGTTGCCTCATAAGTCTGCAGGTACTGCATTCTTGAAACTTCCTGCTGGTTTTTAATTTTCCCCCAGATATCAGCTTCCCATGAAAGATTGAAAGCGGCATTATAATCTTCAACATGGCTCTGCCCTAAAAATAAATTTAAGCTCTGCCCGTTCATGCTGTTTTTGGATGGTTTTGAAATTTGTGCCGAAACACCGAAACCTACATCAGGATATTGAAGATATTTAGCCTGTTTAAGCTTTTCCTGTGACGAAGCTACCTGTTTTAGTGCAATTTGCAGATCGTAGTTGTTTTTTATTCCTTTTTCAATCAGGCCCTGTAGAATAGGGTCGCTGAAAAACTGTTTCCATTCCAGATTGGCAATGCTGGCGGTATCAGCAGTAGCGGTATACTGGAATTTTTCCGGAAGCTGAAGGTCCGGCTCCGTGTATGCCAGTTTAGACACACACGAAACCGAGGCCACAGCCAATATAAAAGTTAGAAAAATATTCTTTATTCTTTTCATGATTTTTTTTGAATACATTTTTAATTGAGTACAAAAACTTTGAGAAGTTGATCGGCAAAGAGGTCTTTAGTAGGAGAAACACTTTACTTTTTAAACCATTTAGCTTATTGAGGAAATGAAGTTTAGTTAAGGAAAATCAATAGATTTTTAAGACTGTAATGCCTCAAACGGAGCTTACCTTATTATTCTTAACAGCTTAATAATATCTTAATGGTTCACAGAAATTTATTTTTATATTCTCAAAGTTTTGTACATCATTTTATTTATGAATGAGCAGCTGCCAAAAGTTCTTCCTGTTGTTTTTTCAGAAGCCTTTTCTTTTTTCTGCTTGGCATTTTTTCATGCAGATACTGGAAAATCACATACATTACCGGAATAATGAAGATCCCGAATACCACTCCAGTAAACATTCCTCCTACCGTACTGATCCCGATGGAATGATTCCCTTTTGCAGCAGCACCCTGTGTCCAGACTAATGGAAGCATACCAATGATGAAGGCGAATGAGGTCATCAAGATAGGTCTTAAACGAAGTCTTGAAGCCTGAAGTGCAGATTCAATCAATGTTTTTCCTGCTTTTCTTCTCTGAACAGCAAACTCTACAATCAAAATTGCGTTTTTCGCGAGGAGCCCGACAAGCATGATCAGACCTACCTGAACATAAATATTATTGTCGATTCCGGCTAATCCCGTGAAAGCAAATACCCCGAAAATCCCTGTAGGAACCGTAAGAATAACGGCAAAAGGAAGAATATAGCTTTCGTACTGAGCTGCCAATAAGAAATACACAAATAGTATACTCAGAAGGAAGACAAAGGCAGTCTGGCCTCCGGTTTTGATTTCCTCACGGGTAATTCCTGTCCATTCATAACCGAAACCTCTCGGAAGTGATTTCTGAGCCACTTCTTCTACTGCTTTAATGGCATCTCCGGTACTGTATCCCGGTTTTGGAGTTCCGTTAATGGTTACGGCGTTGAACAGGTTATTTCTGGTCACCGTTTCAGGTCCGAATGTTCTTTTTAAAGTCACTAAGGTCTTTACAGGAACCATTTCGCCTAAATTATTTTTAACATAAATTCCTTCCAGAGAGTTGGCGTCCGTACGGTAAGGAACGTCTGCCTGTGCCATCACTCTGTAATATTTCCCGAATCTGTTGAAATCCGATACAAAGCTACTTCCGTAATAAATCTGCATAGTCTGCATCAGTTCTGTTACCGAAACTCCCAGCTGATTGGCTTTATCTGCATCCACATCAATGGTGTATTGTGGATTTCCGGCGGCATACGTGGTAAAAGCGAATGCAATTTCCGGACGTTTCATTAATTCTCCGATAAAGGCCTGGGTAGTTGTTCCCAATTGTTCAAAAGAGCCGTTGGTTTTATCCTGAAGCATAAATTCGAAACCGGAAACGTTACCAAATCCCTGTACTGTAGGGAAGTTGAAGAAGAATGCATTGGCATCTTTCACCTGTGATACCTTTCCTGTCAATGCCGCTGCAATCTGATCCGGATCTTTCATTTCACCACGGTCTTTATAGTCTTTAAGTTTAATGAAACCTGCAGAATATGGAGAAGCGTTGGCATTACTGATGAAGTTCATCCCGTCTGCTACCCAAAGGTGGTTTTTTGCTTTTTCAGCATTTACGATTTTGTCAATCTGTTCTGTTGCTCTGTTGGTTCTTTCCAATGAACTTCCCGGAGGCGTATTCACTGCATACAAAACAAATCCCTGGTCTTCTGTCGGAATAAATCCTGTAGGTGCTTTTTTAATTAAGAAAATACTTGCTGCAACGATCAATGCAAGACCTCCTACAGCTACCCATTTATTTTTGATTAAAAATTTAAGGCTGTAGATATATTTTCGGGTCATATTATTAAAGGCTACATTGAAAGCGTTGAAAAATCTCGCTCCAAAACCTGTTTTCTGACCGTGCTCTCCATGTTCTCCCTGAGGATCATTAAGAAATAAAGCACATAAAGCAGGACTCAATGTTAAGGCATTTACCGCCGAGATCATAATCGCAATTACCAAAGTAAAAGCAAACTGTCTGTAGAAAACCCCTGCAGGCCCCTGCATAAATCCAACCGGAATAAATACGGCACACATCACCAAAGTAATGGAGATAATGGCTCCGGAAATTTCACTCATGGAATTCGTCGTAGCCTGTTCTACCGGCATTCCGGTGTGCTCCATTTTGGAATGGACGGCTTCTACCACTACAATAGCATCATCCACTACAATACCGATGGCGAGTACCAATGCGAACAATGTCAACATATTGATACTGAAACCAAACAGCTGCAGGAAGAAGAAAGTACCAATAATGGCAACCGGAACGGCAATGGCCGGAATTAATGTAGATCTGAAATCCTGAAGGAAAATATATACGACAATAAATACAAGGATAAATGCAATTACCAAAGTTTCTACTACCTGATGAATAGAGGCATCCAGGAAGTCTTTGGAGTTGTACATAATGATAGGTTTCACTCCTTTCGGAAGCGTGGTGGAAAACTGATCTACCTGCTTTTCAATTTCAGTAAGAATGTCGTTGGCATTGGAACCCGCAGTCTGCAGGATAGCGAAACCTGCTACCGGCTTACCGTCTACTCTGTTGGTTGCCGTATAGGTATAGGAACCGAATTCTACTCTTGCTACATCTTTTAATCTTAAAAACGAACCGTCATTATTGGCTTTAATAGCAATGTTTTCATAGTCTCCGTTTTGGTTTAATTTACCTTTATACTTTAAAATATATTCGTAAGTTTCCTTACTTCCCTGCCCAAGACGTCCCGGAGCTGCTTCAAGATTGTGATCTTTGATCGCGGCCATCACTTCCTGTGGAGAAAGATTATTGGCTGCCAAACGGTCCGGTTTCAACCATATTCTCATCGAATAATCCATGGTTCCGAAAACCTGCGCCTGCGCTACTCCCGGAATACGCTGTATCTGAGGGATAATATTGATTTTCAGGTAGTTTTGAAGGAACAGCTCGTCGTATTGTTTAGGATCTTCACTGGATAATCCCATGAACATGATCATACTGTTCTGAACCTTTTGGGTGGAGATTCCGGCCTGAACCACCTCCTGAGGAAGCTGACTCATAGCTTTTGATACACGGTTCTGAACGTTTACGGCCGCATTATCAGGATCTGACCCCTGTTTGAAAAACACGCTCAGTGTCATAGTACCGTCGTTACTGGAGTTGGAGGTCATGTAAGTCATGTTCTCAACTCCGTTTACCGCCTCTTCAATAGGCGTGGCTACTGATCTTGCCACTACTTCGGCGTTCGCTCCCGGATAAAATGCGGTTACCTGAACACTTGGAGGAGCAATATCCGGAAACAGCGTGATCGGCAGATTAAAAACCGATAGTGCTCCCAGCAATAGCAATATAATGGAGATGACCGTTGAAAGTACCGGTCTTTCTATAAATTGTTTTAACATAAGAAGTTTATTTTTTAGATGCTTAAACTTTTATCAATCTGATTATACAACACCTGGATTTTCTTAGTTGATCCATCGGATCTTCATCCAAAAAAACTAAAGTGTTTAAAAACTTTTGTGACTTTTGTGGTCAGAATTAATAAGTTTAAACCGTTCTTATCAATAGTTCGTACTCAGAATTCTTACAAAGGTTTGGCTCTCAGCAAGCTGTCGGATGAAATCACCTTAGGCTTAATTGAAGCACCGTCTTTTAAGTTTCCGATTCCGGTGTACACGATTTTTTCTCCGGCAGAAACCCCTTCAGAAATAAAGTAGTAGCTTTCGGTTTTTCCTGAGATCTTAACCGGTTTGCTGGTTACTTTGTTGTCTTTTCCTAAGATATACACATAGGTTTTATCCTGAATTTCAAAAGTAGACTCCTGTGGAATCACCAACGCATTGGAAAGCATCTGAGGCATGCGTACTCTTCCTGTATTTCCGGTTCTCAAAGCACCCTGAGCATTTGGAAAAACGGCACGGACACTGATGGCTCCGGTTGTTTTATCAAACTGCCCGTCTACAATGCTCATCTTTCCTTTTTCAGGATAAATGCTGTTGTCTGCGATCACAAGATCTACCATCGGCATATTCTTCAGTTTTTCTTCTAAGCTTGCTCCCGGATATTTTTTCTGAAAGGCAATAAAATCCAGCTCACTTAAAGAGAAGTAGGCATAAATTTCACTGATGTCAGAGAGTAAAGTCAATGGATTGGGATCTGTTCTTGAAATCAGACTTCCTTTTTTGTAAGGAATTCTTCCGATATAACCGCTTACCGGTGCAGTAATGGTTGTGAATCCTACATTGATTCTTGCATTTCCTACAGAAGCTCTGGCTTGTGACGAAGCGGCAACAGCGGCTGCATAATTAGCTTTCGCGGTTTTTAATTGTACATCGGAAACTACTTTCGCAGCAACTAGTGGCTGAAGTCTGTCAACTTCTACTTTCGCTTTCTCGATATTGGCATTGGCAGCCTGAAGATTCGCCTGTGCCATGTTCATCTGCTCGCCGTAGCTTCTTGAATCTATTTTAAACAGGGGTTGTCCTGCTCTTACGTAAGCTCCTTCTTCTACATAGATTCTGTCCAGGTATCCGTCTACCTGAGCTCTGATTTCTACATTGTTTTTACCTTCCAGTGCGGTAGGGAATTCCTGATATGTTGTCGCTGGAGATGTGATCACGGTATAAACCGGAAGCTCCGGAGCAGACGGTGCTGCATTGGAACCTTCTGCTGCTTGGGTACAGTTCTGCAAAAGGATAATACTTGATATAAGTACGATAAACCTTATTTTTCCAGGTATTTTCATTGTTGGTTTAATTTTTTTAATGAAGTGTTAGATTTAAGTAATAGTGTTCTTTTAAATAAAATCTGTTATTTTTCCTAACGCTGTTAATATTTGGTTCAAAAAAAATTACAGAATTTTTAATCAATCGTCAGATCGTCATTTTCATAATAGCTGTCTGTTTTTTTAATGTTGGTTGGATATATATAATGAAGGTGTATTAAATATGTGTTAATTTATCTAACAGTGTTAATCATAGAGTAAAAGGTGTCCTATAATTTTTAATAATAGTTTTCATGGTTACTTTTTTTATTTTTAAACTGAAAATTGGATCTGAATCCAATGTTATTTTTCCTAACGGTGTTAATTTTTGATTCAAAAAAAATTTACAAAGACTTAATGAATGCCGAAACTGTTTCATCCAGAGTCGTTTTGTTCATTGTAGAAGGAATATCTGCATTTCGCATCATCATAATGGAGATTAGTCCGTGTACCGCTGAAAACAAAGCATGAGACATATGGCAGGCATTGTCAGGATTTGATCCGTTTTTCTTAATAATATTGTAGGTACATTCATAGATAAGGTCCTGAAATGAAGAAAATTCTTCCTTCATCTGGCCTTTACCACTGCATTGCATTCCCAGACCAAACATCAGCTGATAGTATTCCTTATTTTTAAAAGCAAAGTTCCAGTATGCATCTACAATAGCTGTAAGCTGCTCTTCCGGAGTATCAAATTTCTGCTGGGCTTTTAATAATTCTATATGAAGACAATGAAAGCCATTGATAGAAATTTCATACAAAATAGCTTCTTTGTTTTCAAAATAATCATAAACCACAGGAGCGCTATATTCAATAGCATCTGCTATCTTACGCATGGAAAGTGACGCCCAGCCCTCTGTTTTAGCCAAACCGAAAGCCGCCTGCAAAATATTTGCACGGATGGATTCTTTCTCTCGTTGACGGCGTTCATGTAAGCCCATGATTTAATTACTAACAGTGTTAGCAAAACTACAAACTTTTAGATATATCTTCCAAATAATATTTGATAATTAACATTTAACGCAAGTTTATAAATTCCCGGATTGGCTTATATTAAAAGAAACTTTATCTTTGCGGTTAAAGAAATTAAAGGATATGAATACTCCCTCCAATATGCTGGCTCTAGGAACCAAAGCTCCGTTTTTCGAGCTTCCAAACCCTTCAAAAACAAATGAAATCCAATCTCTGGACGACCTGAAAGGTGAGAAAGGAACACTGGTGATCTTTATGTGCAACCATTGTCCGTTTGTTCTTCATGTAATTGATAAAATCAACGAACTGTATGAAGATTATAATGAAAAAGGGATTGAATTCATTGCAATCAATGCCAATGATGTAGAAAAATATCCTGCGGATGCTCCGGAAAAAATGATCGAGTTCCAGATTGAAAGAAAATTTGATTTTCCTTATCTGTATGACGAAAGCCAAGCCGTAGCCAAAGCTTATGATGCAGCCTGCACACCGGATTTCTATTTCTTCGATGATAAGCTGGACCTGGTCTATAGAGGGCAAATGGATGATTCAAGACCGGGAAATAATAAAGATGTAACCGGAGAAGATCTGATCATTGCTTTTGAAAACCTTCTGTTGGGTGAGTCTCAGGAAGAGATCCAAAGACCAAGCATGGGATGCAATATCAAATGGAAATAATGATATAATGAGTGGTTGAAAATTTTTAACCTTCATCTATATAATAAGTATAAAGCTGTTCTTTTTTAGAGCAGCTTTTTTTATGCATCAACATCCGTGTACTCTGCAAAACCTGTGAGAAATAAAAATATCCATAGCTTTTTATCATATTTTAAAGAGATGCTTCGACTCTGCCCAAGATGATGAAAAAATGGTCACCTTAGCTTACACACTCACCTTATTATGAGAATAGTTCTTAATAAATTCAGAAGGAGTTTTTTCTGTATATTTTTTAAACATCCGGTTAAAATAAGTCACGTTATTAAACCCGCAGCTGTAACTGCATTCTGAAATACTCTTATCCTGAGCCATGAGGAGACAGGCTTTGTTTATACGGTAACGATTCACAAATTCCGTGAAAGTAATCTGCGTAGCTTTTTTGAAAAAATTACAGAAAGCCGGAAGTGTAAGATTGGCGAGCTTGGCTACATCTTCGATATTAATTTCCTTATCATAATGATGTTCTACATAAGTGAAAATATTTTCCAGCCTTGTTTTATTTTTCGAGATAATGGTATACGGCATAATTTCCTTGTTTAATAGGTCGTAGTCCTTACATTTTGAAAGTTCAAATAAAATTTCAAGCAGAAGCAGATATCTTTTATAACCCTCTGATTCCAGGAGCAGTTTGAGCTTGGGGAGCATGGCTTTTTTAATCTTGTGATGAAAATGAATTCCATATTTCGAAAGCTCCAGAAGATTTTTAATGGATCTGGCTTCTACTTCCTGCTGGGGAAACTGAAGAATCTCTTCCCTGAACTGAAGCACGATTTCTTCATGAGGATCCGTAGAATTTAATCCAAATCCGGAATGCGGGATATTAGTCCCGATCAATACCAGATCGCCATTGGTATAATTGCTTTTGTGATAGCCCACGTGTCGGGTTCCGTTTCCGGAAATAACGCAGACGAGTTCAATTTCGGGATGATAATGATACTCCCATTTGAATTCGCTGATAGGCGAGTTGTTGTGCAGCGTGCGGAAGGAACTCTTTTCGCTAGGAATTATTCTCTCAAAACTAACTTTCATTTCATTAATCGTATTTATTAGATAAAAATACTAATTATATTAATATAGTTCAAATATTGATTTATTGTGTTAAATTAATGTTAAGCGAAATGCTTCTATCTTAGCCGACAAGAAATGATCTCCATGAAAAATTTCAACATTAAAGCTGTATTGTTTTTGAACTATTTTGTTTTCGCGATTCTTTTGAATTCCGTGGGAACGGTTATTTTGCAGGTACAGCAAAACTTTGGAATCTCAAAATCTTCGGCCAGTGTTTTAGAAGGATTTAAAGATCTTCCCATTGCGATATGTTCTTTTATCCTCGCTTCATTTCTACCGAAGATAGGCATCAAAAACTCTATGCTTATTGCTCTTTCTTTGGTAAGCTGTATGTGTTTTGTAATGCCTTTTGCCAATGATTTCTGGTTTTTCAAATTGTTGTTTGCTGTAGTAGGAGTTTCTTTTGCATTAATCAAGATCTCGGTGTTCACTTCTATTGGCCTTGTGACCAATACAGATAAAGAACATTCAAGTTTCATGGGATTTCTGGAAGGTTTTTTCATGATCGGGGTTTTGGCTGGGAATGTACTTTTCAGTTTATTTATAGATGATCACAATCCGAAATCTACTCAATGGCTGAATGTATATTGGGTATTGGGAGCAGTTTCTTCATTATCATTTCTGTTTTTATTCTTTTCAAAATTAAATGAAAGCGAGGCCAGAAGTGAAAAAACGGATTTACTGGGAGATTTGAAAAACAGCATAAGCCTTTTCAGCTATAAAAAAGTACTGTTTTTCCTTTTGTGTGCCTTTCTGTTTGTGTTGGTAGAACAGAGTTTCCAGACATGGACTCCTACATTTTATAAAGAAATTTTGAAGCTTCCAACTTCTATGAGTATCCAGGCCGGAGCAGTTCTGGCCGGCGCTTTTGCACTGGGAAGATTTTTATCAGGTTTTTTCTCCAAGAAATTCAGCTGGATTTATGTAGTTTCTTTCTGTGTAATAGGGTTTGCAGCCAGTATTCTTTTGGTTTTGCCATTAACTCACAATATTCAGATCAGTGAAGGAACAGGTTGGTTGAATGCTCCGCTTGTCGTGTATTTATTTCCTTTGATGGGAGGTTTGCTGGCACCGATTTATCCAAGTATCAATTCTGTAATTCTGGCATCTATCCCGAAATATTTACACAGTGCCATGTCCGGACTGATTGTGGTTTTTTCCGCTATCGGAGGGACAATAGGTTCTATGATCACGGGGTTTGTCTTTCAGGAATTCAGCGGGCAGCAGGCATTTTATCTGTCACTGATACCGCTTTCATTACTGATTGTTTCAGCCATTTTCATGAATAAATTAAAAATAAATCCTAAGAAATAAAAATGAATAAACAGCTTTACATAAACGAAATCCAGGCTCTTTTTGATGATGTGCAGAGAGCGGAAATCTTCGAAGATCAGAAGATGATGACAGATGCCGTTCCCATGTTTTCTGTTTCGGAGATCAATGCGGAATACGAAAAGAAAAAGAAGGAGAAAGGATTTAATCTGAAAGACTTTGTGATGGCCAATTTCGACTTCCTGGGAGCGAAAATTTCTATCCACAGAGAAGGGCAGCTGCCTATTGATGAGCACATCGAAAAGCTTTGGGACGAACTTACCCGCACGGCTTATGAAGAAAAAGGAACTCTTCTTAAACTTCCGAAGCCTTATATTGTACCGGGAGGCCGTTTTAATGAGTTTTTCTACTGGGACAGCTATTTTATTATGCTTGGGCTTCAGGTTTCGGGAAGAACGGAAATGATGGAGAATATTGTGGAAAACTGTTCCTATTTAATTCAGAATGTAGGTTTTGTTCCGAATGCAAGCAGAACTCATTTCCTGAGCCGCTCACAGCCTCCTTATTTTTCGCTGATGCTGGATCTTCTTTTCGAAACCACCCGTGACGAAAAAATATACACTCAATATCACGATACTTTAGAGAAAGAATATGCTTTCTGGATGAATGGAGAAGAATGGCTGGAGAATGATTCCTGTGTGAAAAGAGTGGCCAAAACGAAGAACGGGGATATTCTGAACCGTTATTATGATGCAGAAAATGCACCGCGTCCTGAAAGTTACCTGATTGATATTGAAGACAGCGAAAACGCAGGAGAAGAATTTTACAGAAATATAAGAAGTGCCTGCGAATCCGGCTGGGATTTTTCCAGCAGATGGTTTGCGGACGGAGAACATATACAGACGATAGAAACACTGAATATTGCAGAAGTGGATCTGAACAGCCTTTTATGGCATTTGGAAAAAACACTGGCCCAATCTTCAGCGCTTCTGAACCTGACAGAGAAAGAGAATTATTTTACTCAAAGAGCAGCAAGACGCAGACAGATGATCGACACTTACTTTTGGGATGAAAACACTGAATGTTATAAAGATTATCACTTAAAAAAACACAAAAACACACCGTCTGAACATATTGCTGCTCTTTACCCTTTATTTTTAGGACTGGCAGACAGCAAACAGGCAGGATCTGTTGCTAAGATAATCGCAGAAAAATTTCTTTATCAGGGAGGTCTTGTAACCACCACAAAGAAAAGCGGGCAGCAATGGGATCTTCCGAATGCATGGGCTCCTTATCAGTGGTTAGGCTTTAAAGCCATGAAAAATTACGGCTTTGACGAGCTTGCCGAAAAAATAAAAAACAACTGGTGCGGGAATGTGGAAAGGGTGTACAGCAATACCGGAAAATTAATGGAAAAATACAACGCGTTAGACACTGAAACAATTGCGGGAGGCGGAGAATACCCGAATCAGGATGGATTCGGATGGACAAACGGGGTCTATCTCAAATTAAAACAAAACTAACTCTATAAAAATCATATGCTATGAAAAAAAGATCGATATTTTTAATGGCTGCCACCGCTACGCTTTATTTTAACAATGCGTATGCCCAGGAAACTCCTCAGGATTCCATCAAAACATCTTCGATAGATCAGATTGTAATCACCGGGAACTCCGGCCCGAAAAAGAAAATAGAATCCAGTACGGCTATTTCCACTTTTACGGCAAAAGAAATTCAGAAACAGAACCCTATCAGTGCTGCGGCTCTTTTGCAGAGAGTTCCGGGATTTGCTGTGGAAACTTCAGGAGGTGAAGTAGGAAACAACCTTTTTGCAAGAGGTATTCCTTCTGCGGGAGCTTACGAATTTGTGCAGGTTCAGGAAGACGGGCTTCCCGTTTTTGAGGACGGAGCGCTTCAGTTTGCCAATGCAGACAATTTTTTCCGTGTAGACAATACAGTAAGCCGCCTGGAAGCTTTGAGAGGAGGTTCAGGTTCTATTTATGCGAATAATTCTCCTGGGGGACTCATCAACTTTATTTCCAAAGAAGGGAGTAATGATTTTAAAGGAACGGCCAAGCTTGAAACCAGTACTTACGGATTGATGCGTACGGATATGAACGTAGGCGGAGCTTTGGTACAGGATAAACTTTTCTTTAATGTAGGCGGATTCTACAGAACAGATAACGGAATCAGAAAGACCGGTTTCAGAGCTAATAACGGAGGACAGATCAGAATGAATCTTAAATATGTCTTCGATAAAGGTTATGCTAAAATATATTACAAAAAACTGGATGACAGAAATACATTCTACCTTCCGATTCCTTTATTGCAGGATGGAAATGATCTGAAAGAATTCCCGGGTTTTGATGCCAACTACGGAACTTACAGCTACAGAGCGATCAGCCAGCTTAATATCCCACAGGCGGGCGGAGGATTTTTCAAAAGAGATCTTGAGAACGGAATTCATCCCAAAGTAGATGTGGTAGGGGCAGAATTTAAATATGATCTTGGAAATAACTTCAGTGTTCTGAACAAAACGAGATACACCAATATCAACATGGAATATACGGGAATGTTCCCGGCAGGAGCTCCTCAACTGGCTTCTGACTTTGCCAGCGGTATGGGAATGAGCAACTATCAGTATTCTCTTGTAGGTAGCGGTTCTATTGTGAATCCGCAATATGTACAGAAATTAGGATTCTGGGCTATTGATAAGCAGATGAATAATTTTGTGAATGATTTGCAGTTCAATTATAAATTCGACAAAGGAAATGTAACGGCAGGTTTCTATAAATCTAACTGGAAATCACACCAATACTGGAACTGGAGTAATATTTTGACCACAGCTTCAGACAGACCGGAACTTTTAAATTTAGTGAATCCTTCTATGAGCCCTTCAGATGTAGGGTATTCTAAAACTTATAACGGAGTTACAGATATGTCATTCCTGATCAGAGATTCTCAGATCCAGGGAAGTCTTAATGATCTTTATCTGAACCTGGATTATAATATTACAGATGCTCTTAGTTTTAACGGAGGAATACGTTACAGCCGTGATTATTATAAAGGATATGGAGTGAATACCACTACCGGAAATCTGAATAATTCAGGATTAACAACAGATGGTACGCACAGCTTTGCCACAACTACCGCTGATGATAATATGGCCGTGTTGGGAAATAAGTACACGTACTGGTATTATGACATCAATAAGGTTTCCTATACTGCGGCTGCCAACTATAAAATCAATAAGCAGAATGCTGTTTACGCCCGTTTTTCACACGGATTCAGATCTCCTAACGAAGAGGCGTATTATAACAATATGTCACATCTGAGTGCAATTAAAGCAGTAGGGACCAATCAGCTGGAAGTAGGATACAAGTATTATTCCCGTACTTTCGATATCGGAATTATTCCTTTCTATTCTACCCTTAACAACCTTTCATTTACTGATGTATATTCAGACGGAACTTCTGAGAATAAGTTCGCCAATACCACCAACTTTGGGGTAGAAATTGAAGGGTATACCAGACTGTTCAACAACATTCTTGAAGTAACATTCAACGGAACTATTCAAAGTCCGAAATACAAGGATTTCGTAGGAAAGAATGCAGACGGAACTACCTTTGACTATGACGGAAACACCGTAAGAAGAATGCCTAAATTCTACTTTAATATTTCTCCGGCCGTAAATATTACGAAGCAGTGGAGAGCTTATGTAAGCATGAATTATTACGGAAAACGTTTCCAGAACGAAGGGAATACAGATGATAATATTCTGCCTTCATTCACCGAAGTAGGAGCGGGAATGTCTTATCAGTTGGGTAAAATACGTTTTGCAGTAGACGGGACGAATATTTTTAACACCATCGGAATTACAGAAGGAGATCCAAGATCTCAGACTACAGCAGGAACGAATATCAGAATGGCAAGACCAATTATGGGAGCTGCAGCAAGAGCATCTATTACATTAGATTTTTAGACTTATATTTATTTCTTCATATCACCAGAAAAGCCGCTTAAATTAATTTAGCGGTTTTTTTGTTATAGAAAAAGTAGAGTAATTTATGTGTGTTTTATCAATTTGATCTAAATGATCTGTATTGAATAAAATAAATAGATGGCGTATGTTGTTGATTTTTAGTATTGTTTTATTGATGATATTTCTTTGTATTCTTCCATTAATCTTATGTTTTCTCTGGTGTATTTTAAAAGGAATTTTTTATAATTTTACGTTAAAACATTGTCATGAAAAAAATAGATCCAATGAACGTTGAACAATACATTGAAAAATTTCAAGTTCATGAAACACTTACAGAAAAGAACTTTTCTGAGATATTTTCAGAAATAATAAAGAACGCAGAAAATTTTGCGATAGGTCCTTTTTTTTATTTCATGCCTAGTTATGTAGATCATAAGATGAGGCAAATAAGCGAGAATATTACTGATATGACTCCGTTTTCAAGGGAAGAATGGCTTAGTAAAGATTTCACTTTCTTTTCCTCGGCCTTTCATCCGGACGATCTCGAATATATTGTTGCAGCGGCAGCATTTACAAAAGATGTTTATTTGAATACGGATAAATTATTTCGGGATAAGCTAAGATTTAATTTATATTCCAGATACAAAAACAAAAATGAAGAATATAGATGGGTATTGATACAATCGTGGTTTTATATTAATTCATTCAATGAAATTGAAAGTGTTTTATACATTTTTTATGATCTGTCCCATCTTCAAATTACCAATATGCCTCTTCTTTCCGTAATTGATTTCAATAATGAAGAAGTACAATATTATAAACATTTTGAGCAGAAAATTAATAAAATTGATTTCCAAATACCACAAATAACTAAACGAGAAAAAGAAGTTTTAAGGTTAATGGCAGAAGGATATACCACTCCCCAAATTTCTGAAAAATTATTTATTTCTTATCATACCGTACAGAATCATAAAAAAAACCTGAGAAGAAAAACAGATACCACCACATCATCAGAACTTATTGCTTTTGTAATAAAATATAATATCCTATGGATCTGATTATTATGGAATATGGGGTACTGTTTTTTTAAATTCCTTCTATTGGAATACAACTCTTATACTGAGAAGCTTCAAATTAAGATACCTACTTAAAAAACGGATTATATTGCTTCTCAAAACCAATGGTCGTAGGATTTCCATGTCCGGAAAGAACCTGTGTTTCATCGTCCAGAATAAATAGTTTATTGGTAATCCCGTTTATTAGTAACTCATGATTTCCTTTGTAAAGATCGGTTCTTCCGATGCTTCCTTCAAAAAGAACATCTCCTGAGATCATAAATTTCTGGTCTTCATTATGGTAAACAACACTGCCCGGAGAATGTCCCGGAACATGGTAAATTTTAAATTTCTCGCCATCCAGTTCAAGAACTTCACCTTCGTTGATATAAGTAATATCTGCTTTTACAGGATCAACGGAGAAGCCAAATCTCATTCCGCTTGCCTGAAGCATATCCAGAACTTCCTGATCTTCCTGATGCATGTGAACCGGTACTTTGAACGTATCAAAAGCCCATTGCAAACCAAGAACGTGGTCGATGTGTGCATGGGTCAGAAGGATTTTCTGAATCTTCAGTCCGTTTTCGGAAATAAAGTTTTCGATGGCTTTGGTTTCCTGCTCATTCATATTTCCCGGATCAATAAGCCAGGCATTTTTATGGTCGTTGTAAAGGATATAGGTATTTTCGCTGGCAAAATTGAATACGAAGCCTTGAATCTGAAGCATAACTGATATTTTTTTATTTCAAAAATACGATATTATTAAGAAAATCCCGATTTTTCGTTATCTTCGTCATAATGAAAACTTTGCGAATACTTTTACTTTCTTTGGGCGGACTGGTTTTTGGACAGAATATCCAGAGCATCCAGCTTTTTAATCCGCAAACGAATGATGAAACGCCGGTGATAAAGTTTGGTGAACAGTTGATTTTAAGCTTCGATGATCTTACCAATGCCAGCGAAATCTACCGATACACGATCAAACATTACGACAGAAACTGGAACGATGATAATCTGTTTTTTACGGAAATTGCTAACGGAAGTCTGAATGGACTTCTGGATAAGTTCGAGTATTCTTTTAATACATTACAAGCGTATACCCATTATAAGCTTACGTTCCCAAATGATAAGATGCAGCCGAAAATATCAGGGAATTTTGAACTGATTGTCTACAAAGATTCAGCAGACAGACCTCTTTTTAAAAGACGTTTTTATCTGGTTGAAGATGCCGCAACGGTTGCTCTGAATATCTCAAGAATTGCAGACGCCAAAAATCCGAATATCAATCAAAGGGTAGAAGTAAAAGCGACTTCAAAAGGAGGTGACCTTTCTTCGAATGTGAATTCAATGACGTTGAATGTGATGCAGAACAATAATCCGAATGTAGTGGTTAATAATCTGAAACCAAGCGCCACTTTAGGAAATCAGCTTCTTTTTCAACAGATGAATCTTGTATTCCCTGGCAATAACGAATTCTATTATTTTGATAATAAGAATATGAACATGGCCGCAGATATGGTGAGAGCTACAGAATTAAAGGATGGCGTAAACCAGACTTATCTTCATCCGGTATGGGCTTTTCCTCTGAATTATCAGTACCAGCCAGATGTAAACGGAGCGTGGTATTACAGAAGAAATGATTTAGGACTGGAAAGAAATGCGGAAAGAGAAGCGGATTATTCATGGGTTTATTTTTCTCTGGATTCGGATCCTGTAGATAAAGAAATCTATGTGCTTGGAGGTTTTAATGACTTTAAGCCCAGCAAAGAAAATCAGATGCAATACGATGCTGCCAATAAAAGATATGTAGCGAAAATATTTCTGAAACAAGGTTTCTACAACTATATTCTGGCCACAAAAGAAAGCAATGGTTCTCTAAATTTTGGAGAGGTGAACGGTAATTTCTGGCAGACAGAAAACCTGTATCAGGCGTTTTTATATTATGCTCCGTTTGGACGTAATTATGATGGACTGATGGGATATGGGGAGTTTAGGACGCCGATAGGAAAGTAATTGATACATATCAAAATAAATAGAAAGGGGCATTCATATTGTGGATGTCTCTTTTTTTTTGCTGTCTTTTGTGGTTTATAATTTTTTCTAACCACTAATTTTATGGATACTTTTCTCTCGCCGATTTTACGGATGACGCTGATTTTATAAAGGGCTAAACCTTATAGGTTTTAAAGCTTAAGCATATTAAAAACCTATAAGGTTTGATCCAATAATTTCCAAAAGATCTTAGAATTCTTATTTGTGAAAAATCTGCTCAATTCGCGGAATCTGCGGGAATAATAAAAATCTTTGATTTTTTTTAAAACTTGAGTGCACTTCTCAGCATTAAAAATGGATATTAAAATTAAAGTGTTCAAAAAACTTTTGTGCCTTTTGTGGTTGAAAAATTTTAACCACAGATTTCTCAGATGTACACAGATGATTGCGTATAATATTAATAAAAAAAGGAGCTGTTCAATGCAGCTCCTTTATATTTTAAACCAGATAAAAATCATTCAGTTTCTCTTCGCAGAGTATCTTTACGACTTCAATCCAGCGGTCTTCATCATTCAGGCAGGGAATGTAATGGAAATTTTCTCCTCCCGCATGCTGAAACTGTTCTTTGCCTTCTACGGAAATTTCTTCCAGCGTTTCAAGACAGTCTGAAACGAAAGCCGGGCATACAATAGCTAGGTTTTTCACTCCTTTTTTAGGAATCGTTTCTAAAGTTTCATCGGTGTAAGGCTCTATCCATTTGTCTTTTCCTAATCTTGACTGGAAAGAAACGATGGTTTTTTCTTTGGGAAGTCCCATTTTAGCAATAACAGCTTCCGTAGTTTTATAACACTGATGCCTGTAACAGTAAGCATTATGGGTATCTACCTGACTGTTGATACAGTTGGCTTCATCAATCTTACAGGTTTTTGACGGATCTGTTTTGTAAATATGTCTTTCCGGAACGCCGTGATAAGAGAATTGTAAAGCATCAAAATTTTCAGGAAGCTTTTCCTTGATACTTTCTGCCAGACAATTAATATAAATGTCTCTGTTGTAAAACGGCTGTATATAATTGATCTTAACCTCTGGAAATTTCTTTTTCCGTACTTCCTCAGCTTTTTCAATAACGGTTTCCGTAGTACTCATTGCATATTGAGGGTACAGTGGGAAAAGAACGATTTCTGAAACTCCCTGATCCACCAGTTTTTGAATTCCGGTTTCAATACTTGGCTGAGCATATCTCATCCCGATTTCAACGGGAACATCCACTATTTTCTGAAGTTTCTTTTGAATTCTTTCCGTAATGAAAATTAAGGGAGAACCTTCATCTGTCCAGACGGTTTTATAGGCCTCTGCAGATTTTGCAGGCCTTGTTTTAAGAATGATTCCCTGAACCAGCAATGCACGGAAGATCCATCGGTAGTCTATTACCCTTTCATCCATTAAAAATTCGTCAAGATATTCCTTTACATCATTTACCGCTGTTGATCTTGGCGATCCCAGATTGACTAATAAAATTCCTTTTTTTGAACTTAGGGATTCTTTCTGCAAAACTTTCTTTTTTTAATTATAATTTAAATTGATAGGAGAAGTGAATAAAGATACAAGAGTCAAGAGTCAAGACACAAGAGCCAAGATTTCAAACTGAGGTTAAGGTCTAGATTAAGGTTATTATTTGAAGAAAACCTTCAACTCTAAAACCCTAAAACCCTAAAACCCTAAAACTCTCTCACTCTCAAACTCGTATCCCGAAACCCATTACCCATTCACCGCTTCCACTCTTTCCACCAGATCAGGAACGAATTGTTTTAAAATATTTTCAATTCCGTTTTTCAAAGTGGCAGTAGAGCTTGGACATCCTGAACATGCCCCCTGTAGAAGCATTTTCGCCGTTTTATTTTCCTGATCATATTCCATCAGGGAAATTTTTCCACCGTCGTTTTCTACGGCAGGGGCTACATATTCATTTAAGATATCTGAAATTTTCTGTTCGTCGTCCGTATATTCTCTGTTGATGATATTTTCAACAGGGTTTTCATGTTTCTGGGGCTCGATATTTGAAATTTCGCCGCCGTTCTGAAGATATTCGGCAATAAAACCACGAACAGCCATCATCACCTGGTGCCATTCTACAGACTGATCTCTTGTAACGGCAACAAAGTTATCGGAAATAAAAACTTCCTTAGCAAAATCAAACTCGTTAAAAATAGCCTGTGCCAAAGGAACCCCTTCTGCCTGGTCTTTAGATTTTACTTCTACAAAACCTTCTATCAGGAATTTACTGGAAACAAACTTCATCGCATTGGGATTAGGAGTCATTTCCGCATAAATCTGATACATTTCCTTTCTTTTCTGAAGGTAAATTCTCGGGTTGGCCAATAATTCGTCTTCAATTACATTTTTCAGACTTTCTGCTACATGTTCCCATTCTATAGTGTCCTGCTTGGCTACTGCTACAAAATTAGCAGTTATAAAAACTCTTTCCACAAAAGGATAGTTGAAAAGTTCCTGAGCTAAAGGAATTTCTGAAATATCTGAACTTCTGTCCAACTCTAAAGATCCCGGGATCAGGTTATAATCCGCGACAAATTTCATCACTTTTGGGTTTTCAGTTGGTTCTATAAGTATCGTACGCATTTTTTCGTTAAATTTGAGATACAAAAATACGCAATTAGAAATTAGAAGTCACCGATTGGAAATTAGATTTTTGCTATCACGCTCATTTAAAATTAGAGGTTGGGGATGAGAAGGTAGAAATGAGTGTAGGCGAATATAATATTCAATTCAATTTATTTTCAAAAAAATTAAAAGTTATTTCATGTAATCAGAATTTACATTTTCAAATTAACTTATTTTCAAATTAAAATTATGGCAATTGTAAAAGAACTTTTAGGAAAGACACCTCAGATAGGAGAGGGCACATTTTTGGCAGAAACGGCAACCATTATCGGGGACGTCACGATGGGACAAAACTGCAGTATATGGTATAATGCAGTGATCCGGGGAGATGTACACTACATTAAGATGGGCGATAAAGTGAATGTTCAGGACAATGCTATGCTGCACTGTACTTACCAGAAATACCCTTTAAATATCGGGAATAATGTGTCTATCGGGCACAATGCCATCGTTCACGGATGTACCATTCAGGACAATGTGCTGATTGGAATGGGAGCGATTGTAATGGATGACTGTCTGGTAGAAGAAAATTCTATCGTAGGAGCCGGTTCTGTGGTAACGCAGGGTACGCATATCAAATCAGGAGAAGTATGGGGCGGTGTTCCGGCAAGAAAAATTAAAGATATCTCAGCTCAGTTACTGGAAGGAGAAGTGAACAGAATTGCTGATAATTATGTGAAATATTCTTCGTGGTATAAGGAGAATCTTGAGGTGGGGAGCTAGTTTCGGGTTTCGGGATACGAGTTTGAGAGTGGGAGAGTTTTAGGGTTGGAGAGTTTTTCTTCAAATAATATCCTTAATCTCTATCTAGACCTCAGCCTTAGCCTTGATCTCAGTCTGAAATCTGAAATCTGTCATCTGAAATCTACTCAACCACAAATAAATAAAAGCTCCATCATACCGATAGAGCTTTTTTCAATCCTTAGTATAAACTCCTGAATGAGTTTTGTTGATAATTCAACGGGATATATAACCTTTGCTTTGATTTTTTTCTTTTTTATTGATCTGCCGTTATAAGCTGAGGTTTTCCACCGATACATTTTACGGATGTAGGCGGTGCTACCATCATACAGTCGGAGGTGATATTGTATTTTTCATTGAAAGCTTTTACTTTCTGTGTATACTGCTCAATACGTGGCAATATGCTGGTTTCTATTTCTTTAGGATAAGCAATGTATTGTTGTGGTCCTCCACAGGCTTTGGCTCCCATTGGGGCAAATGTCCATTCTGAAGCATTGCTGCACTTTTCTTTGGATGCTTGTGATTCAATAGATGCTTTTAGTTTATCCAGTTGAGCCTGTTCATATTTCTGGCTGTCTTCATCAGCAGGTCTTTCGGATATATCTTTGGGTAGATTGGTATTAACGTTTTTGGATGTATTACATGAAACAAGAGTAAGTGTAGTACATAATGCTAGTAATGGAATGTGGATGAAAAATTTTTTCATTATAAATTTCTTTTCTGTTAAAGAATTTTCAAAAGTTATGCCAAGGTAACAAATTCAAATTCATTTTCCGTAATTTTGGAGCGATGAACAATCATTTTTTTGACTTAATAGAGCATACCAACAGAAGTGTTTTTCTCACGGGAAAAGCAGGAACGGGAAAGACCACTTTCCTGAATGATTTTGTAAAGAAAACGAGGAAAAAATACATTGTGGTAGCGCCTACGGGAATTGCCGCCATTAATGCCGGAGGAGTTACCATTCATTCTATGTTTGGATTGCCTTTAAGGACCTTTTTACCTACAACGGATCGTATTGACGGAAGCTTGGCAAATAATATTGCCGACCTTATGCCCCATTTCAAATACAGAAAAGACAAACTCAAGCTTTTAAGAGAAGTAGAAGTTCTGATTATTGATGAAGTTTCCATGTTGAGGGCAGATGTTCTGGACATGATGGATTTTTCACTCAGATTCATCAGAAGAAATAACCAGAGGTTTGGAGGAGTTCAGATGTTGTTCATTGGGGATCTCTATCAGCTTCCGCCCGTGGTAAGAGACGAACATATCTTAAAAATCTGTTACCAGTCACCATTTTTCTTTGACAGTCATGCTGTTAAAGATATTCCGCTGTTGACCATTGAACTTACGAAGGTTTACAGGCAGTCGGATGAGAAGTTTCTTGATATTCTGAACGCCATCCGTGACGGTGATGTAGACAATATCGACTTTGATATTCTCAATAAAAGATATGATCCCGATTTCAAAGCAGGTACAGAATCCTATGTATATCTCTGTTCGCACAATAAGATGGCGGATGAAATCAACCAGAAAAAACTGGAAGAAATCGATCTGACGGTTAAAACCTATGAAGCCAAACTCTTTGGAGACTTCAAGGAAAACCAGTTTCCGAACGAGCAGTTTCTGGAATTAAAAGTAGGTGCGCAAGTGATGTTCATCAGAAATGATATTACCGGAGAAAAAAAATATTTTAACGGAAAACTGGGCGAAATCTCTGCTTTGGACGATAATGAAATCAAAGTAGTTCTGGAAGGAAGTGAAAGAGAAATTGTCGTAAAAAGAGAAGTCTGGGAACAGAAGAAATATTTCCTCGATACCGAAAAGAATATCAAAGAAGAAGTTTTGGGAAGCTTCGAACAGTTTCCGATCAAACTGGCGTGGGCGGTTACCATTCACAAAAGCCAGGGATTAACTTTTGATCATGTGATCATTGATGCCGGTAAAAGCTTTACGGCCGGACAGGTATATGTAGCTTTGTCCAGATGCCGTACTCTGGAAGGAATTGTTTTAAAATCTAAAATTACGCCTGAGGTTATTTTTAAAGACAACAGAATTCTACAGTTTCAGGGCAGCACGCTTGCCAATGATAATGTGGAAGCCATTCTGAACCGTGAAAAATATGACTACAGCATTAAAAAAGTACTTCGTACAGTCAACTGTCTGTGGTTCCTGAATGAGGTAGAAGAGTGGAATAAACTTTCTATTGTCACCAAAAATATTGATCATGTAAAAACCAACCAGCTTTATCTTCAGCTCAAACATGAAGTGGTTAATCTCGGAAAGATTTTTGAAAAACTGGAAAGGGTTATTTCGCAGAAGGTTAATAATTTTATTGAAAATAAAGAAGAATGGTCTGAAATTGAAAATAAAACGAAAGGTGCCGTTAATTTCTTTTTTACAGAGATCAGAGATAAAGTTTTCAATCCGCTGAAAGAGTTTTATGCTGAAATAAAAGGAACCAAAGGCTTAAAACAGTACAATGAAGAATTCAGAGACTGGCTGGAAGACACGGAGGAATATCTGAACAGCCTGAAAGAAGCTCATCTGTTGGAAACGAAGCTTTTAGATGAAAAAAATGATAAAGAAATCAATCTGAAAATTGCAAAAGTTCCTTCGCAGGTTCTTACCTTCCAGTTATTTGAACAGGGAAAAACAATTGGTGAAATTGCTTTGGAAAGAGGTTTAGTAAAAGAAACCGTGATTGGTCATCTGGCTAAATTTGCAGAGCAGGGATTACTGGATATTTCAAGAGTCATTACTTCAGATAAAATCAAAGCATTTGAAGACGAATTCTATAAAAATCCTCATGAGACCTTAACGGAGTGGAAGAATGCACTTCCTAATGATTTTGAATTCAATGAAATCAGGATTTTAATTAACCATTATAATTTTAAAAAGGAAAAGAATTCATAAAGAACTCTTTTCCTTAGTTATATAACAAAGCTTTTTGGGCTGTAGATTAAGGATACATCGCATTGATGGTGTTGATATCTCCGGTTGTAAATCCGGTTCTGTTATAAGTGAAGTTCGTGTTATTGGCTCTCTTAATCGTTGGCTGTCCGTTTTTAGAATAAGAAGTTGGCCAGTACATCATCACCGAATTAATGTTGAAAGGGCCAATGTCTGTTCCGGAATTATACATATTGAAATTATAAGCCTGCCCATCCTGGATATTATTCCATTGGATGCTTACATACTGGTCCCTGTCTTTACGGGCATGTTCGTGATAAAGTCCTACTGTGTGACCCATTTCATGAATAACAGATCCCACAGAAATGTACTGATCTAAAGAAATGTTTTGTCTTCCGCCCTGATAGCCTATATGTGCCCATCCGTCCGATCCTGATGAACTTCCGAAAATAAATTCCACATAATTGGTCTGGTTGGTGCGGGGAATCCATTGCGTATTCGTTTTGTTATTGTATTCGTTTACAGCAGTGGTGATTTTATTACCATTGATAGATCCCATGTTACCGGCAACGGTGTAATAAATTTTACCTCCCGGCCATCTCGAGAAACTGGCGCCGCCTTTGTTGGCAGAATTATCTTCAGTCAGCTGTTGGTCGGTAAGGACAATATCTCCCTGGAAAAAGTTCAATCCATCCTTTTTTTCATAGGTAATAGTCTGGCCTCCCAGTTTTCCCTGTTTAACATTCTTACTCTGAAGAGCGTTCGTTTGAGCGTCTGCCATAATCTCCTCATTGTTTTTGCTACATGAAGATAAGGTAGCAATGATCATAAGACCTGCAAGCACAGACTTCTTTGCCTGCAGTTTCTGATGCAGTACATCTTTAATTTTTTTGTTCATAATACTATTTTTAAATGTGGTGTTTTATTTAGTAATATTAATACGAATGTACTATTTTATTTCTATTATTTGTGAATTATCAATGTTAAAATAAGCGATTTATTGAATAATTACTCATTGTATACTTGCGAAAGATTATAATATGATTTGAATTTTTTTAATAATTTTTGACTCAATTAAGCAATGTGAATTATTGATTGAAAAAATTAACGAATAAAATTTGCTAGTTTTAGATAGATGTAGTTTTTTAGACTTAAAAAATTAAGACAATAAAAAGTTTTGAAAAATTTATTTTTTGAGAAAGAGAATAAGACATTTGAGGAAGAATGCTGTAAAATTCTTCTGAATCTTTACCGGAATGAAAGAAGGTACTTCCTGGTAACTTTGAATTCAACAAAATTGGGACTGTAAAAAGGAAAATAAATAGAACCTGATTTGATATATAAAAAAAGCTGCTCATATTTTGAACAGCTTTTCATATTTGTATCTATCTCCAATAGTTATTCGCGGCTGCGATAGTGGCAAATTCTATAGCAACCACTTTGCCTATTGCAATTAACATTTCCGGGCTTTCTGCATATATGGGCCTTAATTTTTCTCTTACAGCAGCATCAGGTTGTGTAACTTTAATAATAAGCCTTGCCATTTTTACTGCAAGTTGCCGCCCTTCTTCCGGAGTTCCGGTAATTAAAGAATTGTTAGGGACTAGTTGAACTGGTTCTGTCATTTGTTCTATTTTTAATACACTAATGTATAGAATGATTTTAACTATTAAGCGAAAAAAACTATAGTATCAATCTAAACTACATTAATTTAGACTTATTTCAAATCTAAATAGCTTTTGTTTGTTTAAATTAATCCTATAAACAAAAGTGGGTTACAAAAATTTTATTTTCAATAGTTTTTGCCTGAACTAGGCAATCAGACTTATCAATTACAAAAAGTAACTAATGCAGTTTTATTGGTTTAAATTTGTATGGTCTTTCAAACCTAAAATTTAAGATGATGAAATCACCCCGTGTGATTCCATATCGCTTTAAAAAAAATAAATATCTTGATATGAAAAATTTTGAAATATCGGTGCTTGATCTTGCGCCTGTAAAGCAGGGTAAGACAATTCACGATACGTTTCAGGACAGTTTATCTTTAGCAAACCATACTGAACATTTAGAATACAAAAGATTCTGGCTTGCCGAGCACCATAATATGGAAAGTATTGCCAGCTCTGCAACTTCGGTTCTCATTGGTTTCATCGCCAACGGAACAAAAACAATAAGAGTAGGCTCCGGAGGTGTCATGCTTCCGAATCACAGCTCACTGATCATTGCAGAACAGTTCGGGACTCTGGAATCTCTTTTCCCGGGAAGAATAGATCTTGGTGTGGGAAGAGCCCCCGGAACTGATGGCCTTACAGCACAGGCACTGGGAAGAAATCCTGCTATTATCAACAAACAGTTTCCAAGACAGATTCTGGAACTGCAGGGATATTTTTCAAAAGACAATGCAGATTCACTGGTTCGTGCAATTCCCGGAGAAGGCCTGGATATCCCGATTTATATTTTAGGATCCAGCACAGACAGTGCGTGGCTGGCTGCGGAACTTGGTCTGCCGTATGCGTTTGCAGGGCACTTTGCTCCAGAACAGATGGAAATGGCGTTTAAAATCTACAGAGAGCATTTTCAACCTTCGGAACAGCTGGCACAACCTTACGTGATGGCATGTGTTAACGGTGTTGCGGCAGATACTTTAGAAGAAGCCCATAAAATTTCCACTACCTTATTCCAGGCATTTATCAATATCGTAAGAAACGACAGAAAGCCTTTTGCTCCGCCGGTAGATGATATGGATGATATCTGGTCGCCAATGGAAAAATCAATGGTGCTTCAGAAACTTAAATATACGTTTATTGGAAATCAGGCAGAGATTGAAAACGAACTGAAAAATTTTCAGGAAAAGTTCAATGTAGATGAATTGATCATCAACTCGCATATCTATGATCATCAGAAAAGACTGAGATCTTACGAGATTTTCAGAGACGCAGTAAACTCTTTATCCAAAGCCTAACAAACCATCCATATTAATTGGCAGATGCCTATTTTTATAAGTATCTTTGCACAAATAAAAAGTAAACATGTCCGATATTAAATTAAATACTATTCCAGAGGCTATTGAAGACCTTAAAAATGGTAAAATAATCATAGTAGTAGATGATGAAGACAGAGAAAATGAAGGAGATTTTCTTTGCGCGGCTGAACTTACAACGCCTGAACTGATCAACTTTATGGCTTTCCACGGAAGAGGGCTGATCTGTATGCCGCTTCCTGAAAAAAGATGTGACGAGCTTGGTCTGGAAGTGATGGTAAGCAGAAGCAGCGATCCTAAAGAAACCGCTTTTACCGTATCTGTTGACCTTCTTGGAAACGGAACTTCTACGGGTATTTCTGCAGGAGACAGAGCCAAAACTATTTTAGCTCTGATGGATGAGAAATCCAAGCCGACAGACTTTATGAGACCAGGACACATTTTCCCGCTTCGTGCCAGAAAAGGAGGTGTTTTAAAAAGAGCAGGACATACGGAAGCCGCTATTGATCTTACCAGCCTTGCAGGTTTGAAAGAAGGTGGAGTAATTTGTGAGATTATGAATGACGACGGTACCATGTCCCGTCTGCCGGATCTTCACGCTTTCGCCCAAAAGCATGATATGAAAATTGTTTCCATTGAAGATTTAATTCATTATCAGCTTAAAAAAGGAAACCTTATCGAAAGACTGGAAGAAAGAAAAGTAAAAACCGCTTATGGCGAGTTTGATTTCTTTGCTTTCAGAGAAACATCCAATGACCAGATCCATTTTGCTCTGACAAAAGGGGCATGGACGGTTGATGAGCCAGTTTTGGTAAGAGTTCAGTCTTCAGATTCTTATTTTGATGTCCTGACAAGACTTAACAACGGTGAAAAACCATTATTGGAAAAAGTAACCAATATGATCAATGAAGCAGGAAAAGGAGCTGTTATTTTCATTAATAACGTATCCAATTCTGAAAATACACTGAGAAAGCTTCAGCAGTTTCTGAATTATCAGGACGGACAGGAGCAGCACCCTACTTTGGCTTTCAATTACAGAGACTACGGTATCGGAACACAGATTCTGAAAAACCTGGGGATCAATAAATTCAAAGTAATCACTCAGAATCCTAACATTAAGCCACAGGTTGGCGGATATGATGTTGAGGTGACAGAATTGGTTCAGCTGTAGATGTGAATTGTGAATGGTAAGTAGTGAGTGAATACTACAGGTCATTTTTCGAAATAAAATCAATAAAAAGGTTTAGGATTTTTCTAAACCTTTTTTTATTTTTAATCCATGACAGATTCGCTAAAGAAACACATCAGGGAATACATTGAAATATCAGACGAAAAACTGGAGAAATACTGCAATGCTTTCAGTGTCCATAAAATAAAGAAAAAAGATTTTCTTTTAAAAGAAGGAGATATTTGTGAGGCGGAAGGATTTGTATTGAACGGCTGTTTCAAAGTTTTCCATACCGATAGTAATGCAGATGAACAGATTCTGTATTTCGCCGTAGAAGACTGGTGGATTTCGGATATCGACAGTTTTATTAATAAGATTCCTTCCCAGCTCAATATTCAGGCTATTGAAGACAGCGAAATTCTTCTTATTTCAAAAGAAGACAAAGAAAAATTATACCAGGAAATTCCGGAAATCGAAAAGCTGATGAGGCTTAAATTTCAGATGTCTGTTATTGCTTTACAGCGAAGAGTCATTGATAATCTAAGCAAGCCTTCCGATGAACTTTATCAGGACTTTTTGAAAAAATACCCCAAAACAGCCCATCGGCTTACCAATATTCAGATTGCTGCCTATTTGGGAGTTACCCCGGAATTTATCAGCAGAATCAGGAGGAAGATTGTGAGTAAGAATTGAGAGGAGAGACGCAAGAGCCAAGAATCAAGAGCCAAGAGTCAAGAACCAAGAACCAAGATGCTAGATTTCAGATATCAGACTGAGGTTAAGGTTGAGACTAAGGCTGAGGTTTAGATTTAGGTTAAGGATCTCTCCCTTCAACTCTCCTACTCTCAAACCCTCAAACCCTACTACTCTTAAACTCTCTCCCAGCATTTAGTATTCGCATCCCAGAACCCGGTTCCCTACAAACTTATCTCCTCAAAGTTTCTAAACCCATTCAGAAAGTCTCTTACATTCATTCTTTTCTTGCCTTCCAGCTGAAGTTCCTGAGGGAAATAAATTCCGTCTTCTGTATAGATCTTAAATTCGTTTTTCGAGATATCCAGAGTTCCGGAAGGTTTTCCATGATTGGAAATTTCAAACTTTCCATCAAATATTTTCAAGCCTTTTTCATCTTCTCCAATTTTTATAGTGGTGAAAGCAGCAGGATAAGGCGACATCCCAAGAATAAACTGATGAACTGTTTTTGAAGGAGCTTTCCAGTTGATTCTGGTATCTTCTTTAAATATTTTATACGCATTTTTAGGATGTTCAACGTGGGGCTGAGGTCTTTCAGTAATTGCATTCTGAGCAAGGCCATCAAGGGTTTTTACCACAAGTTGAGAGCCCATTTCCATTAAGCGGTCGTGAAGGCTTCCTGCATTTTCATCTGGCAGAACAGGAATTTCCTCCTGAAGAAGAATATTTCCCTCGTCTATTTTTTCGTTGATGAAGAAGGTAGTAGCACCGGTTTTTTCTTCACCGTTAATCACGGCATAATTAATTGGAGCAGCTCCTCTGTAATCAGGAAGAAGAGATGCATGAAGGTTGAAAGTCCCCATTTTTGGCATTTCAAAAAGAACTTTAGGCATCATTCTGAAAGCAACCACAACAAATACATCGGCATCCAGCTTTCTCAGTTCCTCTAAAAATTCAGGGTTTCTCAGTTTTTCAGGCTGGAAAACAGGAATATTGTTTTCTGCAGCATATATTTTTACAGGGGACTGATTGATCTTTTGGCCACGGCCACTGGCTTTGTCTGCCACGGTTACAACACCTACCACTTCATGGCTGGACTGATGAATAGCTTCCAGAGAGGTTTTTGCAAACTCCGGGGTTCCTAAAAAAACGACTTTCAATGATTTCATGGTGCAAAGATAAGGGTTTTTGGGCTTCGGGGTGCGAGTTTCCGGATGCGAGTTTGAGAGTGGGAGAGTTTGAGAGTGGGAGGGTTTGTGTATTGAGAGAATCCAATAATATTCTTAATCTCTATCTAAACCTCAGCCTTAGCCTCAGTCTGAAATATGAAATCTGGCATATCTAGTATCTTGATTCTTGGCTCTTGACTCTCATTACCCATTGCTCATTACCATTACTCATCATTCAGCGTATACGTTCTGAAATTCAGCATTTTTACCTTTCCTGAATCTAAAAGAAAGATCAGGTTTTCTAAAATATTGTTTTTAGAATGATAGTTAAGCTGAACAGAAAGATCTTCAATGGTAGACGGTTTTTTGGCAAGAAGATTGATGATCTGCTGAGAAATATTTTTTCCGAAAATCGACTGTTTATTTTTTTCGCAGACAGAACATTGTCCGCAGTTCTTCGTGTTTTTTTCTCCGAAATAAGCGAGAATAAGTTTCATTTTACAGTAATCCTTGTTTTCTATAAAAAATTTAATCTCTTCCCATTTCTGGATTTTATTTTTCTGAATATGTTCAAACAGTTTCCAATAAGCTGAATTGATGGCTCTCTCATCCCGCGGCTTTAAAAATTTAATGCTGGAAAGGGCTCCGTCTACATATTCGAGGTAATTTTTCTGCTGAAGTTCCTTCAGTCGTTCTTTAATCAGAGGAATGCTTACACCTATTTTATTACTTACCTGTTGCTCGCTGAACATCACTTTGTGGGTCGTAATTCCGGATACCGTACGTAGCAGAAGCTCTATGAAATAAGCCTCTTTCTGTGGCAGCTGGTCTATTTCCTCTGCATTGAAGAGAAGTTCCAGTGAAGAAAGGCTCTTATTGTCATTATGATAAATGATTTCCTGATTGTGCAGAAAGTTAAGAACATTGCTGATCTTTGCTTTCGAAAGTCTTGTGAAATTCTGTATCCCTTGAATATTCAGCTGGAAAACCTTTTCCGGCAGTTCAAATTCAGCAACCTGAAAAATAGAGTAGAGGTAGGTGATGATTTTTAAGAATTCAGCTTTATTGGGGGTTTGGTTCTTTAAAATGTCATCGAAATTGAGCAATTCCTGTTTGTTCCAGAGAAGAAAGGCAAAGCTGTCCTTGCCATCCCTTCCGGCTCTTCCGATCTCCTGATAATAATTTTCCAGCGAAGGAGCAGGGGAGTAATGGATTACAAACCGTACATTATCCTTGTCTATTCCCATACCAAATGCATTTGTGGATATCAGGACATGATTGTCGCTGGTATTCCAGAGAGATTGGCGTGTATTTTTCTCTTTTGTTGTTAAACCAGCGTGGAAATAATCTACATTTTTCACCTGGTTTTTTTTGAGAAATTCTGCCAGCATTTCTGCATCTTTCCGGGTTCTTACATAAACAATTCCCGAATCATTATTATGCTTTAAAATATCAAAAACCCGTTGAAACTTATCAGATACTTCATCCATAAAGATCCTGATATTTTCCCTTTTAAAGCTTTTCTGGAATACAGAAGGTTTTTTCAGTTCCAGTTTATTTTTGATTTCTTCCAGTACTTTCGGAGTGGCGGTGGCAGTTAAAGCCAGGCATGGAGTTTTTGGATGATTTTTCCTGAATTCTTTAATATTCTGGTAACTCGGTCGGAAATCCTGGCCCCATTCTGAAATACAGTGTGCTTCATCTACCGCGATAAATGAAAGCTGAATTTCTTCAATGTTCTGTAAAAACTGGGTATTGGTAAGTCTTTCCGGAGAAATATATAAAAGTTTTGTGAGGCCGTCTTTGCAACGGTCGTAAATGGCTTCTGCATCATATTCATCCAGTTCGGAGGACAAATATTCTGCTTCAATGCCACGATGTTTCAGCTGGCTTACCTGATCTTTCATCAAAGCAAGAAGAGGAGAGATAATCAGGCATGTTCCTTCTTTCAATAGGGCTGGAAGCTGGTAGCATAGAGATTTCCCGGCTCCTGTTGGAAGAAGAACGAGTGTGTCTTTTTCATTGATAACAGCGTCAATGATTTCTTCCTGAGAATCTCTGAAACCATCATAGCCCCAAAAATATTTTAGGGTGTCGAATTTTAATTTTTGGAAGTCCTGCTGAGAAATCATAGGGTAAAAATAATAAAAGTATTACAACAAAAAAAGCCGTGCATGGCACGGCTTTGATATATGAGCTGATAATTTGTATTATTTAGCTTCGAAGTATACTCTTCTGTTTGCTCTGTTTTTCCATTCAGGGCATTTAGTAGCTGGTTCACACTCAGGATATTTAAGGTCTTTTTCACCTTTTCCTACAGCGTTGATTTTTCCAGACTGAACTCCGTTTTTAATTAAATAGCTCTTAACGTTATTAGCTCTTCTTTCAGAAAGTTTTTGGTTGTAAGCATCAGTACCTCTTGTATCTGTTGCACCAATTACACTGTAAGAACCAGTTGAAGAGTTGATGTAATTTACGGCATTGTTCAGGATAGGCGTGTTTGAAGGTAAAATTCTGTCAGAATTTAAATCAAACTCAATTCCTTCAAGCTTAGTTTCTGTTTCTACTACAGGTCCTGTAGTTGTTGTAGGACATCCGTTGTTTTCTACAGGTCCCGGAACAGTTACACACTTATCGTAAAGATCGATCACTCCGTCAAGATCCGTATCAAGAGCGACTCCGGCACCATCTACTCTCGCTCCTGCAGGAGTGTCAAGCTGTCTGTCCCAATCGTCACAAACTCCGTCGTTATCAGCATCTCCTTTTTTACATACTTCTATATCCTGGTTTTTGTTAGCCAGAACATCAAGCTTGTAATAGATTTCCTGAAGCGGGTCGTGCCACATTAAATGAGACTCGTGTTTTCCTAATTTCAGGGAAATACCTAAAGTAGCATTGAAGAAGTTGTCAGATACCTGCTCTTCACGTTTGTTGATTGCACTGTATTTGTCTCCACCACCATCGAATTCATCATCTCCAGTTACTACATACATTAAACGTCCTTCAAGATCAATTCTTCTGTTGATTTTATACTTTAAACCGGCACCGGCCTGCATAAACAGAGATCCTAATTTGAAAGGCTTCACTTCAGTAGCCAGTCTTTGTCCGTTAATATCTTTCTGATAAGCTTTGTAAGCAATGGTACCAATACCTGCATATCCATGAAGTGCCCATCTGTAAGGAGAATGATTGTCAACTCTTCTTAAAAGGTTAGAGAAGTTGATGTCTCCCAATAAAGAGATTGCGTCATACTGAGTTCTTGCCCCTACAGCTTTCGCATCGGGAGCAGCATCTTTAGTATTGAACCACCCCTGTCTTGTTTCACCTCTGTCATACTGTAATTTTAAACCGAAAGCGTGAGTGATTGCTTTGTCGATACTTACATAAGCAGAGTATCCGAAAAGGTTTTTACCATTACCATTCTTGATAGAAGTCAAATCTGCAGACTGAATCAGTGGTACACCAGCACCTGCTGAAATAGACCAGTCGTTGAATCTTTTTGACTGATTGGTAAATGGGGAAACATTGGCAGAACCGGAAGAAAATGTATTCGGATATTCTCCATTTGAAACTGCCGTTGAGTCTTGCGCGTAGCTTACTGCGGGAATTGCCATAGCTAATGCAACAATTGCTAAACTTAATTTCATAGTGTTATTTTTTTAAGTTAATTTAAATGATTTTATTTTTTAAATAATTTATTTTTAATAATTTCTTCAAAATAGTGCCGATATAAACACTCCTTCACGTACATACTATCTGAAAAATAAGATAAAGGTAGGTAAAATATTCGGTAGTAGAAAAAATAACCGAAAAGAAATGCTCTTTTCGGTTAATAGTTGTTTAAGAATTACTTTTTCTTCTTTCGGGAAGATGCTTTTTTTACTGGTTTTTTTACAGGTGAATCTTCGTAATCTTTCTTCTTGATAGAATCCCATTCCGAACTTTCTATAAATCTTACCGTAACTTTTCTGTCTGCTAATCTTTCAGCATCAGATGCTGTTGCAGGAACTACAGCTTCCGCCGAACCTACACCTTTAGATTTTAATGCATTCAGACTAACCCCTCTGTTCTCCAGAGCACCTACTACAGCCGCTGCTCTTTCTCTTGAAAGCTTTAAGTTGTAAGCAGCGTTTCCTTTAATATCAGTGTGGCCTGTCAGTAAATAGTTACCTCCTTTTTCTTTGATGATTTTTGCTGCCAGATCCAGTTTATCATTAGATTCAGGTCTGATAGTTGCTTTGTTGAAGTTGAAGTAAATATCTTTAAGATTTTGTTCTATTTCTACAGCTGTCTGATTGTTGTCTACTTTTTTCACAATCGGACATCCGTTGTTTTCTACAGGTCCCGGAACAGTTACACATTTATCATTAAGATCAATCACTCCATCAAGGTCTGTATCAAGAGCAACTCCGGCTCCATCCACTCTTGCTCCTGCAGGAGTGTCAAGCTGTCTGTCCCAATCGTCACAAACTCCGTCGTTATCAGCATCTCCTTTTTTACATACTTCTATATCCTGCTTTTTGTTAGCCAGAACATCAAGTTTGTAATAGATTTCCTGAAGCGGGTCGTGCCACATCAAATGAGATTCGTGCTTTCCTAATTTCAGGGAAATACCTAAAGTAGCATTGAAGAAGTTGTCAGATACCTGCTCTTCACGTTTGTTGATCGCGCTGTACTTTTCACCACCGCCATCGAATTCATCATCTCCTGTTACCACATACATTAAACGTCCTTCAAGATCAATTCTTCTGTTGATTTTATACTTTACCCCGGCACCGGCCTGCATAAACATAGAACCAAGTTTGAAAGGTTTTACTTCAGTAGCTAATATTTGTCCTTTGATGTCTTTTTGGTATGCTCTGTAAGCAATGGTACCAATACCGGCATATCCGTGAATTGCCCATCTGTAAGGAGAATGATTGTCAACTCTTCTTAAAAGGTTAGAGAAGTTGATGTCTCCCAATAAAGAGATTGCGTCATACTGAGTTCTTGCCCCTACAGCTTTCGCATCGGGAGCAGCATCTTTAGTATTGAACCACCCCTGTCTTGTTTCACCTCTGTCATACTGTAATTTTAAACCGAAAGCGTGAGTGATTGCTTTGTCTTTTTTATACTTACATAAGCAGAGTATCCGAAAAGGTTTTTACCATTACCATTCTTGATAGAAGTCAAATCTGCAGACTGAATCAGTGGTACACCAGCACCTGCTGAAATAGACCAGTCGTTGAATCTTTTTGACTGATTGGTAAATGGGGAAACATTGGCAGAACCGGAAGAAAATGTGTTAGGGTATTCTCCGGATGAAACTGCCGTTGAGTCTTGCGCATAGCTAACGAAGGGAATCGCCAGTGCTAATGCAGCAACAGCTAAATTTAATTTCATCATGTATTTATGTATTAAAAATTTTTTTTCTTCAATTGAAGAAAGCAGTCTTTCAACTGCTTTTCATTGTATTATTTAGTTGGGCATCCGTTGTTTTCTACAGGTCCCGGAACAGTCACACATTTATCATATAAATCTATAACACCGTCAAGGTCCATATCTAAAGCAACACCAGCTCCGTCTACTCTTGCGCCTGCAGGAGTATCAAGCTGTCTGTCCCAATCGTCACAAACTCCGTCATTATCAGCATCACCTTTTTCACATACAACAAGATCTGTAGTTGCATTTTCTAAGACGCTTGTTCTGTAGTAGGCTTCCTGAAGTGGATCATGCCATGCTAAATGAGATAGATGTTTTCCTAGTTTGAAAGTAACCCCTAAGTTTACAGTCCATGCATTATCAGATCTTGAATCGCTGATCATGTTATATTTTGAACCTGGAGTAGCAGGGTCGTAATCGTTTGGATCAGCCCATCCGCCGCCATCAAATTCATCATCACCACTCACGATGTACATGGTTCTTGCTTCAATATCAATAAGTTTGGAAACTTTATATTTCAATCCTACACCGAATTGGTAGAAAAGAGAATTAATGTCGAAATCTTGTTTGATAAACAAAGGAACTCTTTTAGGACTATCACTCCATCTGAATTCATTACCATCATGAAGAGATGTGTTGTAACCTTGGAAACCAAGTCCTGCATAACCATGGAAAGCCCATCTGTATGGAGAATGATTATCAACTCTTCTCAATAAATTTGAAAAGTTTACGTCTCCCATCAATGCAAGCTGGTTATATTTGGTAGTGGCTGTTCCAACACCTGCCATAGCTCCTGCTGCTCCTTCCAACATTGCTTTCTGTTTTGTTTCTCCTCTCTGATAGATAAGGCTCAATCCGAAAACGTGTGTAATCTGCTTGTCAATACTTACGTAAGCATTATACCCCCAGTTTACTTTTTTGTCATAAAAAGAGGTAAGATCAGAATGCGCCATAAAAGCAGCACCTCCACCAACGGAAATAGACCAGTCATTGAAGCGTCTGGCTTTGTTGTCAAAACGTTGTACATTAGCGGAACCTGAAGAGAAGGTATTAGGATACTCACTAGAAGAGTTTACCGTGGTACTGTCCTGGGCATAAGCCGCGATAGGCAGTGTAGCCAATAATAATAAACCTAATTTCATATATGTTTTTTATGTTTTATTTAGATAAAATCCTTCAATAATATTTTAGAAAAATCTCTTTCAAACAAATGTTTTTGATGAGGTATTTCCAATCTTTCTGATTTGAAATTCAAACCGTTATATGTAATGATATCAATATCTATTATTCTATCGCTATAGCCTCCAGATGATTTTGAATCATTAATTCTTCCCATCTCAACTTCTATGTTTTTAATAAAATCAAGCAGTTGAATAGGAGAAAGATGCGTGAATATTATTGATGCAATATTACAAAAAATATTAGAACTGACAAATTCTACAGGTTCAGTTATCAAAAAATCGCTGGTTAGTGAAATTTCATTTCCTCCTTCACGGATTTTTTGTAAAGCGAGCTCTAAATTTTTTTTTTGGTCTCCAAGGTTACTTCCGAGTAACAAAACCACCCTATGTTGCGACATATTAGAAAATTGATTGATTTATGAGAAGTTTCTTTAAAAATGTATTGGCAAATATAGTGGCTATTGTCCTATTATGTGCCGTATTTTTCGTCTTTTTCATTATGATGATGGTGTTCAGCTCTATGGGGAATAACCAATCTGTTGCCGTGAAAAAAAATTCTGTTCTGACGATTAATTTAAAGACTAATATAATAGACAGTCCCACTGAAGAGGAAGTAGGGTTGTTTAATATCAGCGACAAAAGTAAAAGCGTTCTTTTGTATGACGTTCTGGAAGCGATTGAAAAAGCTAAAACCGACGACAATATTAAAGGAATAAGCATTGAAGCTGATGATTTTCATGCCGGAATGACTCAAATTGATGATATCCGAAATGCAATTGAAGATTTTAAGAAGAGTGGAAAATTTGTATATGCTTACGGAAATGGGGTATCACAGTCTGCTTATTATTTAGGATCTGTAGCAGATCAGTATTATTTGAACCCTTCAGGAATGATAGAGCTGAAAGGTCTGGCAACTGAAGTGGCCTTTTTTAAAGATTTTGCAGATAAATACGGTATCGGGATTGAAGTAATCAGACATGGAAAATTCAAATCGGCGGTAGAGCCTTTTCTTAGAAATGATATTTCTCCGGAAAACAAAGAGCAGCTGAGTACGCTCCTTAATGATATCTGGAAAAATACTTCAACTAAAATGGCCGTTTCCAGAAAAATTGATACCGCTCAGTTTAAAGTGGTCGTAGACAGCCTGTATGGAATGATTCCTGAACTAGGATTAAAATATAAATTAGCGGATAAACTGATTCAGAAAACAGAGTATGACCAAATCATAAAATCTAAACTGAGTCTTAAAGAAAAAGAAAAACTGAACAAGGTTTCTTTGGCAGGCTATATCAGTTCTTATGCAGACGAAGACAAATCGGGAGAAAAAGTAGCTGTACTGTATGCTTCAGGAGGAATTAATAACGGAGACGGATATAATGAAATCTATTCTGAAAAATATGTAAAATATATCAAAGATCTTCAGGATGACGATAAAGTGAAAGCGGTTGTTTTCAGAATCAATTCGCCGGGTGGAAGTGCCAATGCATCAGATGAAATTTTATTTGAACTTCAGCAGCTGAAAAAGAAAAAGCCCCTTGTAGTTTCTTTTGGAGATTATGCAGCTTCAGGAGGCTATTATATTGCTATGGCAGCCGATAAAATTTACTCAGAGCCTAATACGCTTACAGGATCAATCGGAGTTTTCGGGGTAATTCCTTATTATAAAGATATTGCGAATAAAAACGGGATCCGCTCAGATATTGTGGCTACCAATGCCAATTCACAGTATTATTCTGCTTTGAACGGAGTTACACCTTACGGAGTAAACCTGATTACAAGAAGTGTAGAGGGAACGTATAAAAGATTCGTGCATTTCGTAACACAGAACAGAAAGCAGACTTTCGAGCAGATAGATAATGTAGGAGGAGGAAGAGTATGGAGTGGTGTACGTGCCAAGCAGATTGGCCTTGTAGACGAATTGGGAACGCTGAATGACGCTGTAAAGTTTGCCGCTCAGAAAGCAGGTTTGAAATCTTATCATGTAACCGGATATCCTAAAAAGATGACTCCTTTCGAGCAGATTTTCAAAGATCTGAATGAGGAAGATATTTCTGCAAGAATCATTAAAAATAAAATAGGGAAGGCCAATTATGAAATTCTTCAGCAGATTACGAATGAGAAACTAAAATCTGAAGTGAAGATGGAAATGCCTTACCAGATTAAGATCGACTAAACAAACTCAACTAAATTATATTGTACAAAAAATCCCGGGACTGAATTTCAGCGCCGGGATTTTATTTTTTATCTGTCCGTGTTAGCTTTTCTTTGTAGCCATTCCGTAGATCCAGAGAACAATTAAAGCGCCTCCGATAGCCAGAATCCAACTTCTTGGGTTCCAGAATGAAGTAACGTCTCCCCAGTGCAGGATGTAAACTCCTATTGCACCACCCACGAAAGCTCCTACAATTCCCAATATGATTGTAATCAGCCAGCCGCCTCCCTGGCTACCCGGCATAATCATTTTTGCGATGGCTCCAGCCAGTAGTCCGAAAATAATCCATGTTAAAATTCCCATAGTTGCAAATTTTTTAAATGTTAATATATATTGATTTGTTTACTAAGTTAAGGGAAAACATGATATGAATCATCTTTTCTTGAAAAATGAGTCAACAAATTCCGTACCATTGAAAAGCTGAAGGTCCTGCATCTTTTCTCCTACACCAATATATTTTACCGGAATCTGGAACTGATCTGATATACCTATTACCACACCACCTTTGGCTGTTCCGTCCAGTTTGGTTACGGCTAAAGCGTTTACTTCCGTAGCTGCTGTAAACTGTTTGGCCTGTTCGAATGCATTCTGTCCCGTAGAACCGTCCAGAACCAGAAGGATCTCATGAGGAGCATCAGGAATCACCTTCTGCATTACTCTTTTAATCTTGGAAAGCTCATTCATCAGGTTGATTTTATTGTGAAGCCTTCCAGCCGTATCAATAATCACCACATCTGCATTTTGTGCAGCAGCACTCTGAACGGTATCAAAAGCTACAGAAGCCGGGTCTGATCCCATCTCCTGTTTTACAATAGGAACACCCACTCTTTCACTCCATATAGTAAGCTGGTCTACCGCTGCGGCCCTGAAGGTATCTGCGGCACCCAAAACTACTTTTTTCCCTTCGGATTTGAACTGGTGAGCCAGTTTTCCGATGGTTGTAGTCTTTCCTACACCATTCACACCTACTACCATAATAACGTATGGCTTTTTGGAAGTATCTATATTTCCTGTCCCTGCATGAGGATTTTCAAGAAGCAGTCCTGAGATCTCTTCACGTAGAATATCGTCAAGTTCGCTTACCCCTACGTATTTATCGCGGGCTACACGCTCTTCAATTCTTTCTATGATTTTAATGGTTGTAGAAGCACCTACATCGGATGCAATCAGTATTTCTTCCAGGTTGTCCAGTACTTCATCGTCTACTTTGCTTTTACCGACTACGGCCTTCGTCATTTTTTCAAAGAAACCCTGGCTGGATTTTTCCAGACCTTTGTCTAAAGTTTCTTTTTCTTCTTTTTTAAAAATATTTTTAAACCAACTCATAGTTCATTCTTATTTGTTTTTTATAACTGCCGTAGCTTCTACTTCTATCAGTACATCATCTCTGAAGAGACGGCTTACTTCCACAAGGCTGCTCACGGGAGGATTTTGAAGGTTGATATACAGATCACGGACTTTTCTAAAATCCGGTGTTTTGGAAATATCGGTGATAAAGATTCCCAGTTTTATAATATCTTTTCCTGTTGCTCCGTATGCTTTCAGGATACTTTCTATGTTTTTAAAAACCTGTACCGTCTGTTTTTCGACATCGTTTCCAACAATATTTCCGGCGGCATCCAGCGGAACCTGCCCGGAGAGTAAGATCATTTTGGAAGGTCCACAGTCAATACTGGTTGATTGTGAAAGCCCTTTAATGGTAAAAACTTCCGGCGAGTTTTTATATTCTATATTGCTCATCTTTTTCTGACCGAATGACAGTAGAAATAGTTCTGTGAAAACCAGAATAAAAATCTTTTTCATATTAATACATATTTGATTGATTAATAATCCGGTGAACAAAGATAACAAAAAAACTACCCAAAATATAAGTGGTTTTTTAGATTGTCTATAAAGGAATAATGATTTTTAATAGGAGTCTGCCTTTTTATAATCAACACCGGCATTTTCATTGTGTTTTTATGGGTATTCCCGAAGATTAAAGTTCCACTTCATCACCAAGCCTTGCGATATTAAAACCGTTTTTTAAAACCTGTCGGCTCTGTTCACTGTCAGTACGCAGGATTTTATTGGTGTGATTAAAATGGATAAAGAAAACTTTTTTCTTTTCTTTCGGGGATAAGTTTTTGAAAAGCTCCATACTTTCTATAACGAAGGGATGGGGGATGTCTGCCATATTTCTGTTTCCTATTTCTTCTGCATCGTAAAACGTGGCGTCCAGAAAAGCATAGTCTACGTTTTTAATATATTCTGTAATGCTGTGTTTCCACTTATTCCACTTATCAATGTCCGGGATAAAGAGTGCTTTCTTATGAGGCCCTTTAATGATATAGCCTACTGTTTCTGAGTATTCATCGCGGTGGGGCACCTGTACAGGAGTTACTTCTAAATTGGTACTGAGCTTTACAGGAGTTTCATTCTGCATCTCCTGTAGAGTAATATTGTTGAGTTTCACCAGCTGAGACCAGGGTCCGTTAGTTTCAAAAAAAACTTTAAGCTTAGGCATTGTATATACCGGAACGTTTTTAGAATTCATAGCTTCTTTTCCTAAATACATCAATCCTGTATAGTGACCAATATGAGCGTGGGTAATGAATACACCATCCGGGGCTGTTTTTTCAGGGATGCCTAAACTTGCCTGCAGCAACTGAACCTGTTGGGTGAAGTCCGGGGTAGCATCAAAAATATAGGTTTTCTGTAAGTTGTAATCTGCTACGCCTATGGAAGCTACTTTTCTATCCTGTTGAGGATGTTTCCAGAGATCTGCACAACATTCCTTTGTACAGCCGATCTGTGGTGAACCAGCATCCTGCACGTTTCCTAATACAATAAGTTTTACCCCTTTTGCGGATAAATTTTTATTTTGAACAGTTTGTGATTGATAAGTCTGGCAGGTGACCATCATACCCAGCAACAGAGTGAACATCTGTTTCATTTTCTTATATTTTTTAAGAAACGAAGATATACAAAAAAACTACCCAAAAAATGAGTAGTTTTTTTTATATTGTAAATAAAGCGGAGATTATTTCTTCAAATAACCGTCTACTTCGTCTGCATTCATTACTTTTTCTTCGAAAACGTAAGCACCTGACTTAGATGACTTAACCATTTTCACCACTTTAGTCATTTTTTTTGACTGTCCGCTTTGTAGGGTTGCTACTACTTTCTTTGCCATGGTAAATTATATTTATAAATTACTTGATTTCTTTGTGAAGGGTAGATCTTTTAAGAACAGGATTGTACTTTTTAAGCTCTAATCTCTCTGTAGTGTTCTTTTTATTCTTAGTAGAAATGTATCTTGACATTCCTGGCATTCCGCTCTCTTTGTGCTCTGTACATTCAAGGATTACTTGAACTCTATTTCCTTTTTTTGCCATGATTTATTAATTCTTTTTAATCAATCCGTTTCTAGTAGCTCTTTCAATAGCTTCCTCGATTCCAATCTTGTTAATCACTCTCAATCCATGAGCTGATACTTTCAGTGTTACGTGCTTATCTTGCTCCGGAAGGTAAAATTTCTTCTCTAATAAGTTAATTTCAAAACGACGCTTCGTTTTGTTATTAGCGTGAGAAACGTTGTTACCAACCATTGCACGCTTTCCTGTTATTTGGCAAATTCTTGACATATCTCGATGTTCTTATTTGTATAATATTTGAGAGTGCAAAATAACGAAGAATTTTTTAGATAGACAAATCTTTTGGAAAATATTTGCAAATAACTGGTTGATTAATAATCATGATTTTTTAAAATAAAATAAATCCTAAAACGGGCTCAGGCAAGTGACTGATATATTTCATGTACAATTTCAGCCCGGAGAAAATCTGAATACAGTATCTTTGTTTTTAATTAATCTAAATAAAAATAAAATGAAGAGGATTTGTATTCTTTTATCTATGCTTCCTGTAGGGCTGATGGCTCAGGACTATTCTGAAATCCAGACTGGTATGAAAAATTTTTATTACGGTGCCGCTGATGCTGCAGATATGGATGGCGATGGAAAGCTGGATGTAGTGATCAACGGAGCGATTGACAGTGATGGAGATGGAAGCTCGGATGTCTCTTTTAACGAAGTATACAAAAATGACGGGACTTCTCTGGTGCCTTATGCTAACCTCGGAGTTGATGCAACCCATCTGGGAGATATCAAATTCATGGATTTTAATAATGATGGTCTTCTGGATATTATTTCCACAGGATTAAGCTATAATGACATAGTTAATTATAAACACTACAGATTCCGCAATACAGGAACCGGCTTCGTAAAGGATGCAGATCTTGCCGGAAAAATTTACGGATCTCTGGAAGCTTTTGATTTCAATAACGATGGTAAGCTGGATTATGCTATCAACGGAACGCAGTATGTGGATGGAGTTGGCTTTGTAAACAATCTGGATTTTTACAAAAATATCGGAACCGATTTCGAATATTTCAGAGAATGGATGCCGGGAACCCAAAACGGAAGCTTTAAGTTGGTAGACCTTAATAATGATAACCTTTTGGATCTTATTGTTTTAGGCGTAGCGGCTAATGATGTTCCTACGGGGAAAGTCTATCTGAATCAGGGCGGAACTCTAACATTTTCGCAGGATCTGGCTTCCCTGACAAGCGGGAAAATGGATTTTGCAGATTTTAATGCGGACGGTTACCAGGATATCGTTATTTCCGGGGCTGATAATAACTATGTTGGGTACTTCGCTGTTCTGATGAATGATGGAACAGGTCACCTGAATGCACAGCAGATTAATGTTCCCGAGATTGCCGACCCGGCTGTAACAACGGGTGATTTGAATAATGACGGTTATTATGATTTTATTGTTTCCGGAAATGATGAAAATCATGATGCTGTTGTAAAAGCGTTTTTATACAATCCTTCAACTCAAACTTTTACTGAAAATATACTTACAGGACTGCATAATTTAGGAGGTCCGGGTTTTGTGAATTTATTTGACTTTGACAATAACCACCGTCTGGATGTTTTATTGGCCGGATTTGATTGGGCAGATCCGGGCCTACCTTCACTTACCAAAATTTTCAAAAATACTTCTCCTGAAGTTAATCTGAAACCCGTACCTCCAACAGTCCTTAATGTTACTAAGACCGGAAACCGTTTTAAATTTTCATGGAGCGGCGCCTCTGATGATAAAACCCCGGTCAATGCTTTACGCTACGAAATCACAGTAGGTTCTACTCCCGGAGCAGCCAATATTGCTAAATATGTAGTAACAACACCTTCATGGTTCCTGGATCTTGATCCTTCCATCCAAAATGTGTATTGGAGTGTGAAATCAATAGATGCTTCAAAGGCATTTTCTGATGCTTCTGTTCAAAATACATTAAGCACACGGGATGTAGCTGTTAAGAGCCAGATTTCAATTTATCCGAATCCTGCTTCCGAGAAAGTATTCATTAAAGGAGAAAAAGTGTCTGATGTTGAAATGTATTCTATGGATGGCAGAAAGCTGAATGTTGTTTTAAATAACGACCAGTCTGTCAATGTATCTCAGATTCCGAAAGGAGTTTATATGCTGAAACTGAAAATTAAAAACGAGATAACTACTCACAAACTCATGATTAAATAATACTGAGACGTTCTATTAGTTAGTGAAAAAGCCAGCCGTCCAGCTGGCTTTTCTTTGTTTTATGCTGAACCACCCCGTCAAAAATTCTTTGAATTTTCGCCACCCCCTCCAGCGGAGTGGAATGTTTGGTGGGCCAATCACTATTGGTAATTGTACCTAATTATCTTAGACTTATTGTACGCATTAAAAATCTCTGATTTTTTTTAAACTTGTGTGGTCTTTTCGCATTCAGCATTTAACTTAAAAAACTAAAATACTCAAAAAGCTTTTGTGACTTTTGTGGTTGAAATTTTTTAACCACGGATTTCACAGGTGTACACAGATGTTTGCGGATAGTATTGGGGTCAATAATGGGTGTTGTTTATCTCAAAAAAAATTATGATTTCTTCATTTTGCTTCTGAACTTTTCAATTAAAAAGTAAAACAGCAAAAATCCTAGTGAGAAAATAGAGAATCTCGATAAAATATCTCCGGCTCTTGTGTAGAAAGTCATGGTTTCATACAGATTCACTTTTGCAAACAGAGTGGTCTGGTCACCGTAGAAAGTATCGGCGGTCACTTCTCCTTTTGCATTGATGTGCGCTGAAATACCGCTGTTGGCAGCACGGGCAATTTCTCTTCGGCTTTCAATGGCTCTCAGTTTTGCATAAGATAGAAGCTGTTTGTGTCCTTCGGTTACGCCCCACCAGGAATCGTTGGTCATGATACCGAAGAAATTAGCTCCTTTTTTTACGTATTCCGTAGTAAATTCACCATAGATGCTTTCGTAGCAGATGATGGGTGCCATGCGGCCTTTGTTGTAAGGATTTGAAAATGATTTTCTTTCTTTATCAACTCCTAAAGAAGCAACCGTTCCGCCCAGATTTATCATAGCATCTCCCAAAAGAGGTTTTAAAACACTCATATAGGGGAAGATTTCTACACCGGGAACCAGTTTTCCTTTATGGTATACCTGAACTTTTTCCTGGGGTGCAATCTGAATAGCGGTATTGTAACTTTCAACCCAAAGTTCGGGATTGATTTGGTAAGCTTCTTTCGGAATATTTTCCTGATTTTTATAGAAACGGTGTGAAGAAATTCCTGTTGCAAAAACAGATCCGGGATGTTTTGATAAGAATCCTTTGATGTTATTTAAAAGCAGACTTTTTTCAAAAGCGGTCTCCGAGATAGATCCTCTTCCCGGAAGTGCCGTTTCCGGAGCAATATAATAATCAATTTTTCCTTTTGAATTATTTTCTGCTAAACTTAAAAGATCGTTTTCAATGGTAAGGCTGTCTTTGGAATATTTTTCAGCATATGGATCAAGATCGGGCTGCAGCATCAGAACATTGACCTGTCCGGAAGGTTTTTCATCGAAATTATTGTATTTGACTAATGAAATAATCATCGGAAGAACGATTAAAGCAGCTACAATAGAAGTGTTTTTGATAAGGTCTTTCCTTTTTCTTCCGGCTTCCCAGATTCTTAAAGTATAGAAAATTAAAACATTGATGAGCAATATCCAGAAGCTTCCGCCGGTAGCTCCCAGGGTGTCATACCATTGTATAAGTTTAGGATAATCTGAAAATACATTTCCCAGATTCAGCCATGGCCATGTGAGTTCCCAGTTCAGGTGGAATTTTTCGAAACTCATCCATATGGCGATCAGGAATGCTAAGCCCCAATAAGTTCCCTGAGCATTTTTGTACCAATGATAACATTGGAATACAAGTGAATACAGAAGAGAATTGACAAGTACGGGGAATACAACGGCCATCATAGAGTGGCTTCCGTCTGGGTTTTTAGATCCGTAAAGCCATCCGGTGGTCACAATATTCCAGATCACAAAACAAAGGTAGGAAAGCCCAAAAACCATCCAGCTTTTTCTTTTGTAAGTGGAAAATTTAGATATTCCGTGTTCCATCATCAAAAGAGGAACAAGAGCAAAAAATATGAAGAACGGAACTCCGTAAGTTGGCCAGGAAACAGACAGCAGCATTGCTGAAATAAGGGTAAGTAAGATGTATTTCATTGAAACAAAATATAATGCAAAAATAAGGTTTGTAAGAAGAAACTCAAAGGCAAAAAGAATTATTAAAACGTTAATTTTTCAAAGCCATATCCTTGAGTCCCCAATCCTGAATCGTCATAAGTACAGGCATAAAAGTTTTTCCGTATTCTGTAAGTTTGTATTCTACTCTTGGCGGAATTTCTGCGTAAATGGTTCTTTCGATAATTTCATCTTCTTCCATTTCTCTCAACTGATTGACGAGCATTTGTTTGCTGATCATCGGGATAGCTTTCTGAAGAAGGCTGAAACGGTTTACATCAATGCTTATCCCATACATAATAACGGTTTTCCATTTTCCACCCACTTTATTGTAAAAATGGGTAACCGGGCAGTTGTTGGGATTGAATTCTTTATTTTTTCTTTTATTTTCCATTGGTCTAAAAAAATATACTAGATCCAATAAATAAGACTAGTATGGTTTATCATACAAATGTAATAACTTCGTGGATATAAAAACAACAAAATATGAACAATAAAGAATTGGTACTAGAGGCTATTACAGCCGTATTTGTGAACCGGGATATTACCGCATTCGATCAGTATTTCAGCGATAATTATATTCAACATAACCCAGGTATTCCTAATGGGACTGATGTTTTGAAACAGTTTGTCCCTACACTTCCTGAAAACTTTAATTATGAACCCGGAATTCTTACGGAAAACGGAAATATTGTAATGATTCATGGAAGGTATGAAAACTGGAACGGCAAAAATATGATTGCAGTAGACATCTTTAAGGTAGAGAATGGAAAAATTACGGAGCACTGGGATGTCATGCAGGAAGAAGTGACTGCTGAAAATTCTGCGAATGGAAATGCCATGTTCCCAATTCAATAAGTTGAAAATAAAATAAATAGTATGTTGGAGCAGATCAAACAAAATTCGCTGGGAAATTGGGAAAGTATGGCTGTAGAAGTTCGACCGGGTTCTTTCAGGAATGAGGACGGAACTTTAAAACCGTTTTATTTAAAAAGATCGTTTACTTTTCTTCCGGAAAACCAATTTGAACTGGAGATTATCAATTATGCAGATCCTTATGCAAATGTTCCTTTAGCTAAAATGCTTATAGGCGGGCGCATAGAGTGGCAGGGTACACATTCTGTTGCGGAAGGAGCGTATAAGGCAGATTTTATTGCAGATGAATTTTATGAGGTGATGCCGTTATATCAGGGGTTTGCAGATCTTTTGAATACCGCAGCCAAAGAGGGTTTTGAACACTGGGAAACCGGAAAATCACAAAGTATTTTAAAGAAAAAATTCCTTCCTTTTGGTTTGGCAGAAGGTCAGATTTTTAAAGAATATGATCTGATTTATATTTTTAATGATATGATGTTCTGGGGAGCAAGGCATGTAGACGGCAGAGGTTTCGATACGGAAGAAAACAGACCTGCAAACCTGCAGATTCCGATGGTCCGGAAATAATCAAAGGATACATATATAAAAAGAGAGCCGGAATGACTCTCTTTTTTATGCTCTGTAATTTTTTGAATATCTGAATTAAATCAACGTCCGGTTTCATGTTTTTGAATAAATTTGTAGCTGATGTTAAAGAAATTATACAAACTCCTGATTGTCCCGTATACCTTATTTCTGCTTTACCTAATGTTTTTGGGAATGGGCAGGTTTCAGTATGAAGATAACCTGATTACTGTAGAACCCATCTTGTCTACCATACAGTTTATTCATAATACAATCGGGTGGAAAGATATTGTAATCATTGTTTTGGGAAACATCATCATGTTTATTCCTTTTGGCTTTCTGGGCTGGATTTTTCCTCAGCTTAAAGAGTTGAAAATCCTACTGTATACCTTTGTTTCTTCAATTGTTATCGTTGAAGCTCTTCAGTATTTTACACGAATGGGCATATTTGAAGTAGACGATATTCTCCTTAATACCTTCGGGGTTTGTCTGGGGTGGCTGTTCCGTAGATTTATAGAAAAAAGGTTTAGCCATTTAGTTCTTTAGCCCGCTTTTCTGCATTTAAAATTCCGCTTTTTAAAATCTCTTTAAAACGGTTGTCTTCAAATGTTTTTAAGGCAGCTTCCGTAGTTCCGCCTTTGGAAGCGACATCCTTGATCAGGTCTTCAAGACTTTTTTCAGAATTGTTAATCAGGTGATACGCTCCCAGCATGGTCTGCTGTACAAAAAGTTTAGACAGATTTTCTTCGATACCCATTTCTACGCCTGCTTTTATCATGGCGTCCACAATATAATAGAAATAGGCCGGTCCGCTTCCGGAAAGTGCGGTAACGCCGTCCAGAAGATCTTCGTTTTCAAGATAAACAGACCTTCCCGTGCTGTTCAATAATCTTTCAATACTGATCAGCTGGCTGAAAGAAATACCTTCGGCAGCAGTGTAACCCGTAATTCCCATTCCCAGAAGAGTAGGAGAGTTCGGCATAGCTCTCACCACAAGCGGATGGTTCAGGAGGTTTTGAATTTTTTCAATCTTAATTCCGGCCATAATAGACAGAATCATCTGGTTTTCCCTGATTGTAAATTCGAAATTCTGAGTAAAATGCTGGAAGTCCTGGGGCTTTACAGCAATAATGATAAGATCAGCATCCAGTTCTTTGGTTTCTTCAAACGTAGAAATTCTGGATTTGGGAAACTCTTCTGCTATTTTGGATATTTTAGACTCGCTTCGTGTGATCAGATGAAGATGCTCCGGTTTGATCAGCTCATATTTTAAAAATGATTTTGAAAAAGAAAGCCCCATATTACCGGCTCCGAGAATAGCTATTTTCATATTTGCTTGTGTTTGTGCATTGGTAGTTTTTATTTCGCGTACTTTCTGAAAACTTTACTGTAGTTATCATTAAAGTTGATCAGATCTATATTTTTAAAAGATATTTTTCTGGGTTTTTTATTGATTCTGCCCGCGGGATCGTAGTTGTTGATCATCACCGATTTTTCATTAACTTCTAAGATCTCGCCAATTGAAAATAAGTCTTCTTTATTTTTTTTACTTTCAACAATACAGTGGAAGTTTTGCTTTTTAATTGATTTAAAAAGAGATTCCGCACTTTCTAAACTGGTTTTGTCAATAATATCCTGATTAAAATGAACCAGATCCTCATCCAGATAAATGGCTTTGGAAACCTTGTCATACTTATTGTGACGAACACTTCTTACTTTTTTATAGGGAACTATTTTGATGCCTGCCAATGAAAAGTCATACGTTTCTTCAATCATCAGGAAATCGTCAGATAATTTAACCGGAAATCCGAATATTGCAGAATCGTTATCAAGAGTGATCTTAACAAAACTAGTATTCTTGATATGTTTTTGAATAAGATTTTTAAATGCTTTTTCAGTTAAATCTTTTCCCATGTCCTATTAAATTTATAAAATATTCACTTCCCGTTCAAGCTCTATTCCGAACTTTTCTTTTACGGAATGAATAATTTCAGTGGAAAAATCGAAAATTTCTTTTCCGGTGGCATTTCCAGTGGCATTCACGATGACCAGTGCCTGAAGTCGATGTGAAGCGACGTTGCCCAATTGTTTTCCTTTCCATCCGCATTGCTCGATCAGCCATCCCGCAGGTACTTTTACCCAGTCTCCGTTGGGATATCCGGGGATATTTTCAAATTTCTTTTTTAATTCTTCAAACTGTACCAAAGGGATTGTAGGGTTTTTAAAAAAACTTCCCGCATTTCCGGTTTCTTTGGGATCCGGCAGTTTGCTCTGTCTGATGCTGATGACTGCTTTGGAAACATCCTGAATAGTAGGGTGGGTAATTCCCGAGTTTTCCAGTTCAGCTTTTATCGCTCCGTATTCCGTTTTGATGAGGTGATCCTTTTTTGTCAATTTAAAACTGACTTCCAAAATAACATATCTTCCTTTCCCTTTCTGCTTGAAAATAGAATCCCTATAGCCGAAATGGCACTCTTCAAGACTGAATGTTCCAATCTCCAGATTTTCAAGGTCTAAAACCATACAGCTTACAAAAATATCTTTGATCTCAGTTCCGTACGCTCCGATATTCTGCATCGGCGAAGTCCCTACATTTCCCGGAATTAAAGAAAGATTTTCCAGTCCGCCATAATTTTTCTGCAGACTGTACATCACAAATTCATGCCAGTTTTCTCCTGCTTTTGCCGTTACCAGAACCTCATTTTCATTAAGATCTTTTTCCTCAATTCCTTTTAAGCTGAGTTTAATAACAAGTCCGTCAAAGTCTTTTGTCAGAAGGATATTGCTTCCGCCGCCCAAAAATAAAACCGAAAGACTGTGCTCTTTAGAATAGCTGATGGCATTCTTCAGTTCCTCAATCGTTTGTACTTCAGTAAAATATTTTGCTTTGGCATCAACACCAAATGTATTGTAAGGCTTTAAGGAAAAATTTTCTTGCATAATATTATTGATATTCTGTTGGAAGAATAAGGTTGAGTTGTTCTTTAAACTGCTTCAGTTGCCCGTAACGCAGCGTGTCCGCATATGAATTTACGTAAATATGAGACTTTTTAGGAGTCCTGATCTGGAAAGTCTCGTCAATGCCATCTACAGACTGCTTGCTCGGAGAACTTTGGATTTCATCAAGATCTTTGATTTTAATCGGAGAGATCAGATTTTTCCAGGTTTGTGGGCTGATGGCGGAGTGCCATTCTTTGTGAGTCCGGCGATCCGCAACGCCCTGTTCGGCATGGATGGAATCCTTTGTGACTTTGATGATTTTATAATCTCCCTGCTCGCCTCCTATATTCGATAAACTGATAAAAGTGATCTCATTGGAGTTGGGACGGGTATTAGGATCGGGTTCCTTTTTTCCGTCACAGGAAAAAAATGCCGGCAGCAAAAACATAGAAAACAGAATTTTCAGGTGAGTGTTTTTTATTGCCGGCATCATAGGTTGTATTTTATAGACTGAATTCTTCTCTGTATTTTTTAAGAGCATCCTTAAGAATCTCTGTACTTCTTTTCAAATCTTCCTCTTTCAATACATACGCAATTCTTACCTGTTTTTTTCCTAATTCAGGATCGCTGTAGAAACCTCCTGCAGGAGCTACCATGATCGTTTCCTTGTTAAGAGCGTATTTTTCCAGAAGCCATTGTGCAAATTTCTCAGTATCATCTACCGGAAGCTCAGCTACGCAGTAGAAAGCTCCTCTAGGCTTAGGGCAGATTACCCCCGGAATAGCATTAAGAAGATCTACCAGTATATTTCTTCTGTGTGTATATTCTTCTCTTACGGCTCTGATGTAGGCTCCGTCATTCTGGTGTGCCGCTGTTGCTGCAATCTGGCCTAGAAGAACCGGGCTCAGTCTTGCCTGTGCAAAAAGCATAGCTGCATCATGAATTTTTTTAGAACGGGTCACCATACATCCGATTCTTACTCCGCACATAGAATAACGCTTGGATTCCGAATCAATGATGATACAGTTGTTGCTCAGTTCAGGGAAGTCAAGCATAGATACCTGCTGCTTTCCGTCATAAACATATTCTCTGTATACTTCGTCTGAAATAATAACGATATCGTATTTCAAAGCGATTTCTGCCAGCTGCTGAAGCTCCTCACGGGTATAAAGATATCCGGTAGGGTTACCAGGGTTACAGATCACAATCGCTCTGGTTTTTTCTGTAATTTTTTTCTCAAATTCTTCAATCGGAGGTAGAGCAAAACCTGTATCAATAGTAGACGGAACCGCTACCACATGTACGTTGAATGTACTGGTGAACCCGTTGTAGTTTGCATAGTAAGGCTCAGGGATAATTACCTCGTCGCCGTCGTCACACAAAGTGGAAATCGCAAAGTTCAACGCTTCGGAGCCTCCGTTGGTTACAATGAAGTTATCAGGTGTTAAGTCTGAGAAACCCAGTGTGTGATAATACTCTGTAAGGGCCTTTCTGTATTCTATATTACCTTCAGAAAGTGCATATTCTAATACTTTAAGATCAATGTTCTTTAAAGCATTTAAAGCGGTTTCCGGTGTTTCAATATCAGGCTGTCCGATATTGAGGTGATATACTTTTATTCCCTGTTGTTTAGCTTTTAAAGCGTAAGGAACCAGTTTTCTTACCGGCGATGGCGGCATATGCTGTGCTCTGTTTGAAATATTCGGCATTGTTCAAAAAATTTGTAAGGCAAAAATAGGATTTAATTTCTCAATAATAAAATAACCTGATATGCATTTTGAGTGCTTTTTAATTGTTTGGAAAATCAGCAAATTAAAATTGATTGTTAACTATTCTTTTGATGGCAAACCTATTCATTTTTATTTATGCTTTATTCTGGCCGTCAGATTGTTGAAGAATACCAGCTATTCGAGATTGATGATACGTTAAAATGATCGAAATTGTTAAAATAATACATTAAAATGTGAATAAAATATTTGGCCAGAAAATAAATTTTCAATATGGATAAATGTGTTGATAATTTAATGTTTTTGATAAATGTTTAATTATTTAATAAAAATATCTGTTTTATATTGTATTTTTTATTAAATTTCGACGCTAATAGAAAATAATTATGAAAACAAAATTACCATTGAGAGTTCTACCTGGTATAGCTCTTCTTGCAGCCTCATTAATGGGTGCTCAAAATTTTCAGACCATGCCGGTACAGTCCGGATACACAGCAGACGTTATTGCTAATGATGTAGGTTCGGCATTATCATCTACCACAGAAGATGTTGACGGCGTGTCTTTCGCTTTTGTAGCTCGGGATTTTAAACTTACCGCCAGCAGTACAGCTCTTACTTACGGTCTTCCGGCTAACGGAATTATTAATTCTGCAGTAGCTTCTACTCCGGGACTGAGTTTTAAATTGGGAGATCTGTATGGAAACAACTCTCTAAAAATTTCCAGCAATACGGCAGGCAGCAATACAGGAACTCTGTCTTTTGTGACCCCTGTTTCTGCTTTTAAAGTATATATGCTTTCTACAGGAGGAAGTGGAGCATGTACAGTGAATGTAACAGTCAATTTTACAGATAATACTTCTCAGGTGTTTTCAGGAGTGAGTATTTCTGACTGGTACGGCGGAAGTAGTTATGCTATTCAGGGAATCGGAAGAATCAATAGAACGAATAATACCCTAGAACCGAATTCTACCAATCCCAGATTGTATCAGACTGCTTTAAATATTGATGCGGCCAATCAGACGAAAGCCATTCAAAGTATTTCGGTAGCCAAAGTAAGCGGAACCGGAATTGCTAATATTTTTGCTTTTTCAGCTGATGTTTATACAGATTGTGTAGCACCTACACTTCAGCCTGTAGGGACGGTGACTTCAAGTTCTGCTCAGGTATCATGGACAGTCCCAGCCAGTGTTCAGGCGGCAAGCTATGATATTTACTACAGTACAAGCAATACGGCACCTACAGCTACAACAACTCCCAACCATCCCGGAGTTACAGGAACATCATTCACCATTCCAGGTTTATCACCAAGCACCGTATATTATTATTGGGTAAGAAGCAACTGTAGTACGGCAACGGCTCAGAGCGGTTGGTCGTTCTCCGGAACATTTACCACTTTGTGCGGGACTATAGTTCCATCATACACCAATAACTTCGCCAGTTTTCCGGGTACATGCTGGGCAGCAGGACTCTCAGGAGGAACTCCGGCTACAGGCCCTTCCGGAACTACAGCTTATTGGGGAGCAGGAGGGTTTTTAGGAACCGGATCCAGCGGATCTGCTACCATCAACCTATATTCCACCAACAGAGCAGGCTGGCTTAAAACATCCGCATTTAATCTTTCTGCAGGTTCATACAGAGTGAAATTTGATTACGGGGTAGCCGCTTATCTGAGCACCAATGCTTCAGCAATGGGATCTGATGATGTTGTTCACTTTTTAGTTTCCAATGACGGAGGAACTACCTGGACCATCCTGCAAACATGGAATCAGGGCAATGCTCCTACGAATACATCCACCCAATATGTTTATAATTTAACGGGGTACAACAGTGCGAATACCGTATTTGCTTTCTATGGAAGCGACGGGGCCGTAAACGATGATCCTGATTATAACTTTTATGTAGACAATTTTACGGTTGAAAGTTCTCAGTTGAGCACTTCAGAAGTGAAAAAAGAAGCGAAAAAAGTAACCGTTCATCCAAACCCGTTCAAAGATATCCTGTATATTTCGGACACTAGAGAAGTGAAATCGGTATCTGTAAGTGAAGTTTCCGGCAGAATAGTGAAAACCTTTACCGGAGATACGAAAGAACTTAATCTGAGTACATTGAATGCAGGTTTATATTTTGTAACCATTTATTTCAAAGACGGATCACAGTCTACTGTGAAAACAGTCAAAAAATAATTTTTTTAACGACAATAAAGTTGGGCGGCAGTACATTTTTGTACTGCTGCTTTTTTATGGATAAAATTTTAAATGAAAATATCCGTAAAATTTATTATTTTGGAAGAAATAAAAATTGACCGAACATGCAAATTCCAGCTGACTCCGTTGCCGATTATATCTCAAAAATTCCTGAGGAAAGACAGGAAGTATTCAGAAAACTGTTTGATACCGTTACGAAAAGTCTCCCGAAAGGCTTTCAGGAAGGTGTCAGTTATGGCATGGTAGGATGGGATGTTCCCCTGGAAACGTATCCCGCTGGCTATCACTGTACGCCGGGATCACCGCTGCCATTTATGGGGCTGGCTTCACAAAAGAACTTTATAGCACTTTATCATATGGGGATGTATGCGGATCCTGAATTACTGGAATGGTTTGTTGCAGAATATCCGAAACACTCAAAAAGAAAACTGGATATGGGAAAATCTTGTGTCCGGTTCAAAAAAATAGATGATATTCCTTTTGAACTTATTGCCGAAGTCAGTAAAAAAATGACAGTAGAAAACTGGATCAGTATCTATGAATCTCAGTTTAAAAAGCAAAAAGAGCCTACCTCAAAAAAGAAATAGACTCTATCAAGACATTATAATATTATCCACAATCATCTGTGCTCATCCGTGAAATTCGTGGTTAAAAAAAATCCAACCAAAAAAGGATACACAATCATTTGCACAAATATTAAAAAATTAGAAAAACCTCCATCAGAAATCAATATCCCACATACCCGTTTTCCTCTCCAGCTCTACAAGAGCCACCGCATTGTCAGCCAGCACCTCAATATAACGCTGTCTGATATCATTATAAGTTCTCTGTGCATTCAAGACCTCCAGAATAGAACTTTCCCCTCTTTGATAACTGTAACTGATGCCCTCAAGAATACTTTTAGCCTCTGAAAGCATTCCGTTGTCAAACTGCTTCAGCTGTTTCTGTGTAGCCTCATACTGCTGATAGGCTTGTGTAACTTCTGTCCGGACGCTGTTTTCAATCTGTTTATATTCAGTTTCGGCCTGCATGCGCCCTATTTCTGCTATTTTCAGATCTGCATTTCTTCGGTTCGAAAATTTCAGAGGAATACTGGCTCCCAATTTTACGGCATTCACAGCTGGTGACGGTGCAATTTCGTTGGTGGCCCATGTATTGTGTTCAGCTCCCGCGCTCAGCCCGAGGTCTATAACCCGCTTGGCTTTTTCAAGCTGTACAAGACTGGCTGCCGTATGAATATTTTGCTTTGAGGCAAGAAGATCTGTTCTGTGGTTAACGGCCTGTATAATAAGATCCTCAAAACTGAAATCTCTGTTGAAAGCTTTGAAATCACCGCTGATATCACTTTCCTCCGGATCGGTTCCCAAAAAAATAGAAAGTGCGGAAAATGCTTGTCTGCTGCTGCTTTCCGCCACATAAAGGTCATTAAGTAAAGAAGAAGCTTCCAGCCTGCTCTGTTTGGAAGTGACAAGTGAAATAGCTCCCAGTCTGTATCTGATGCTGTCGGATTTGGCGAGCCGATCCATACTGAGGTAAGAATCCCTCTGAACTTCCGCAAGAGATTTTGTTTTTAAAGCCTCAATATAACTCAGAGAAGCATCTGCAATCAGATTTCTGAGAAAGTCCTGCAACTGAAGTTGTGTGTATTCAGCCTGTTGTTTTGCTACTCCTATTCTGGCTTTTCTTTTCTTTCCCAGTTCGAGAGTCCAGCTTAATGAAGTTCCTATTGTATACCCCATTTTTTTTGAAACACCATTGTCGGAAGTTTCCATTTCAATTTGCGGATCAGGAAAAATTCCAGCAGTAAGTATAGCTGCATCAGCCATGTTCACATTATACTTCTGAGCTGTATAACTGAGATTTTTTTCCCGAACCTGATTGAGATAGGAGGAAAAACTTAATGATTCCTTTTCCTGGGCTTTTAAAGTACAATGAAAAGATACAGCCGTGAATAGGATAAAAATGATTTTAAATTTCATCTGATGTTAATTTTTTTTGGTCAAAACGATATTCTGCGAGATAATAGATCGCGGGAAGGATAAATAAGGTAAGAAGGGTAGAGAACATGAGACCGTACACAATTACAGTCGCTAAAGGTCTCTGTACATCAGACCCGATTCCGGTGGCTAATGAAGCAGGGAATAACCCTATCACGGCAACAGAAGCAGTCATCAGTACAGGTCTGAAGCGGTCTTCTGCTCCTTTGATCACCGAAGTTTTTAGATCGAAACCTTCTTTTCTGAGTGTATTCATATGAGACACCATAATGACTCCGTTCTGCACGGCTACTCCGAAAAGCGCAATAAAACCTACTGCAGAAGAAACATTTAAAGTCATACCCCGGACATTCAATGCTAGCATCCCCCCGAATAAAGCAAGAGGAATAATGCTCATCAGAACCAGTGCCTGTCTGAAATTTCCGAAGGCTCCGTAAAGCAGGAGAAACATGGCAGACAATGCCAGAGGAACGATAAAAGCCAACCGGGAATAAGCCCTGTTTTTATTTTCAAACTGTCCGCCCCATTTAATCTGGTATTTTTGATGATCGTAGCGGATATCTTTTTCAATCGTATCCTGGGCTTCCTTCAGAAACGAAGAAAGATCCCGGTCTCTCAAATTCAGTTTTACGGTAAGGTGTCTTTTATTCATTTCGCGGGTAATGGTACTTTCTCCGGTACTCAATTTAATTTCGGCAACTTGGGAAAGAGGTATTTTAGCTCCTGAAGCTGAAGTCAGCATTAGATTTCCTACCTTATCCGGAGTATTGCGGCTGTTTTCTGCATACCGGCAGGAAATATCATACACCTTATTCCCGATGAAAATCTGTGAAATAGCCTTTCCACCCAAAGCGGTTTCAATGAGATCCGCCACATCGGCAACATTCAGTCCGTACTGGGCGATCTTATCCCGGTCTGCAATAATCTGCAGTTGAGGAAGAGGCGGTTCCTGGTCAATGGCAAGATCAGTAGATCCCGGAATGGTTTTTAAAGTGGAAAGAATCTGTTCTGCAATTTTTCTGGTTCCTTTAAAATCATCGCCGTATACTTTTACCACAAGCTCACTGTGAGCTCCCGAGATTTTGTCCATCACTCCGTCAATCATCGGCTGGGAAAACCCTACCGAAAATCCGGGCATATTTTTATAATCATCGGCAAGCTCTCTGATAAGATCGGCTTTGGTTTTTCCGGATGCCCATTCTTTGTAAGGTTTTATCCCGACAGAAACCTCAAAATGGGAAGCGGTCCACGGATCGGTACCGTCGTCATTTCTTCCGGCCTGCACCATAACGTAAGTGATTTCAGAGTGTTTCATGGTCTGTGCACGCAGAGAATTGCTCATTTCCTTTGCTTTGTCTAATGAAATTCCGGGAGGAAGCTGTACCTGAAGCCATATAGAACCCTCATCCAGCTCCGGCAGGAAATCTTTTCCCACGAAATAGGAAAACAATCCGGCAGAAAAAAGAATAATGCCGGCAGGAAGGAGTACTTTCTTGGGAGCTTGAATGATTTTATTAATTCTTTTACCATAAAAATCACTTATTCTTTCCAGCCATCGGTTATGGAATATTTTCTGAGGCTTTTTATAAATCACATAAGCCAGCCCGGGAATTAAGATCAATGCCGCAGCCAATGCGCCCAGTAGCGCGTACCCGATCGTAAAAGCCATTGGCGTAAAAAGCTTTTTTTCTACCCTTTCAAAAGCGAACAGCGGAAGATAAGCCGTAATGATAATAATGGTGGAAAAGAAAATAGGTTTCGCTATTTCAGTGGCTCTCTGAATGATGCTTTTTTCTTCCAGCTCCTTTTCAGGATGCTCTTCTCTCTTTTTTAAAATACCTTCCAGCATGACGATGGATCCGTCTACAATAATTCCGAAGTCTATGGCTCCTAATGAAAGCAGATTGGCAGGAATATGGGTAAAATGCATCAGAATAAATGCAATAAGCAGGGACAAAGGAATGGTGATCGCTACAAGCAGTGCTCCTCTCCAGCTTCCCAGAAATACAATCAGAATAATAATGACCAAAACAATGCCTTCCGTTAAAGTATGGGTTACCGTAGTCAGGGTTGTATTGACCAGATCGGTCCGGTCCAGATAAGGATGAATTTTTACCCCGGCAGGAAGAATGTGGCTGTTCAGTTCTTCAATGGCTTGATGAACATCCTTTAAAACCACAGAAGGATTCTGCCCTTTTAAGAGAAGAACAATGCCTCCGGTGCTTTCATTATAATTCCGGTTTCTGTCAGTATAACCCAGAATTCCCTTTCTTTCAAGATTTCCGTATTTCAGGGTACCTACATCATGTAAAAATACAGGAACTCCTTTTTCGGTTTTAATCACAATTTTGCCCAGATCATCCAGATCTTTGATCAACCCGATTCCACGCACTACGTAAGCAAGATCACCCCGTGGGAGCATACTTCCTCCGGCATTACTGTTGTTTTTGGTGATGGTTTCCGTGACTTCAGATAAAGACAATCCATACTGATCCAGCTTTTGAGGATCCAGTTCAATCTGAAACTGGGTGGTAATTCCTCCAAAGTTTGTCACATCCGCAATGCCTGTCACTTGCTTGATTCTTGGGATAATAACGAAATTCTGCAGATCTGTAAGTTCTCTCAGGCTTTGTCCGTTGCCTTCAATGATATAGCGGTAGATTTCTCCCACCGGAGAGGTTAAAGGATCGAGGCCGGGCTGTGCATTATAAGGAAGCTCAGCTTCTGAAAGTCTTTCCTGAATACGCTGTCTTGCCCAGTAATCATCAACACCATCATCAAACACCATAGTGATCATGGAGAGTCCGAAGGTACTTTTACTTCGCATAATATGCATTCCCGGAAGGCCGTTGAGTGATCTTTCCAAAGGAATCGTTATTTGTTGCTCTACTTCTTCGGTAGCCAGTCCCGGAACCTGAGTTACTACCTGTGAAGTGGTATCGGCAATATCCGGATAGGCTTCCACGGAAAGTTTTGTCCAGGAATAATATCCGAAAATGCCTAAGAGTAAGAAAAGGGCAAGCATAAGCCATCTCTTCTGTATAGAGAGTGTGAGTAATTTTTTCATAAGATTGATTTAATGGTCCGGAAATGTTCTTAGCTGTTGATCTATTCCGGATTTTTGAAAGCTTATTATTTTGTGTCAGGCATATAAATTCCACCCTGGGTCATAATGATATCTCCCGGTTTGAGCCCTGAAGTGATTCTGATTGTTTTCTCGTAAGTACTGCCGGGGCTGACGATCTGTTTTACAAATTCATTCCTACCCGTTTTTATCCAGACATACTGATGATCTCCTTCCTGCATCAATGCGCCAGAAGGAATAACCACTGCTTTTTCTGTGCCTGCGGAATAAGTAACGGCAGCAAACATTCCTGGTTTTAATTTTCTTTGCGGATTGTCACACTGGATAAGAACTTTTATGCTTCGGGTTTCTTCATCCACAAGCTCACTGATATGGTATACTTTCCCGGTAATTTCCATATCCGGATAGGTATTTACTTTTACGGATACAGGATCTCCCGGACTTATAAACCGGATGTCTTTTTCTTTCACGGCACCTGTGATCCAGACTTTTGAAAGTTCAGCGATGATGACTACCGGCTCCGAATCTTCTTTCAGATATTGTCCGCTAACAATTCTGTTGGAAATAATTTCTCCACTGATTGGCGCTTTAATAATATAGGTGCCTCCTGAACCTTTACTGTTATAAGCATTTAAAGTAGAAGCGGCATTGGCGAGAGAGGTCTTTTTATTTTTATATTCGGTTTCGGTTTCTTCCAGCTCTTTTTGAATACCGACCCCATGTTTTACGAGATCCTGCTGGCGTTTATAGTTTTTTTCGGCAAGCCGGGCATCATTTAAAGCATCAGAATACTCTTTCTGAACAGAAGAATATCCGGGAGAAAGGATTTCGAAAACAGGACTTCCTGCTTTTACGCTCTGCCCGATATTCACAAAAGACCTGATCACTCTTCCGGAAAACGGACTGGCTATTTCCGCATAATTATTGGGAATGGTTTCTATGGTCCCGGCTGAGATAATGCTGTTGCTGTATTCCTGCTCCGAAACGGTTTCTGTAATGATTTTTTTTAATACAGGGTCGTTGTCTGCTATGATAACATGGTTTTTCCGGATGATGAACGTCTCTTTCTGCTGAGGTTCTGTTTTCTTCTCGTGACATGATAAAAAGAAAGGTAATATGAAGAAGGTTTTCATACAGCACATATGAGTAAGGATAAGTTTGTTTTTGAGAGTCATTTTACTTGGATTTTTAAGTTTATAAATCGTTTTCACTTCCGATGATTTCCCAGCTTACCTTAGTGATTTTATCTTCAAGGGTAAGCCTGCTGACGGCTTTCTCTATCATGCTGTCCTGTGGTGAAGAGGAATATACTTCTGCAGAAATCACAATATTTTCCGGGGTTTCAGTATCGTCGCTGGTAAGGGATTTCAAAAGAATCTGGTCTGTAGAATTGAAAGACTGCATCAGCAATACTCTTGCGTGATTTTCAATTTCAGTCCTGCATTTAATAGTGATAAGATATTCGGAAGTGCTGGTGCGGATGGTAGGTGAACCCAATGTTTTCCCCAAAGGACGCAGCACGGTGTGGGTTAAGATAATAAGCCCTGCTGTCAATCCCGCTTCGGTTACAAAACCCAATGCAGCCAGTGAACCTACAGACGCAGAACACCATAAAGTTGCAGCAGTATTCAGCCCGCGAACAGTAAGACCGTCTTTCATAATAACACCGCCGCCGAGGAAACCGATGCCGCTGACAATGTATGATGCTATTCTTCCTGTAGCGTCGCCCCCGATTTTGAGAGATAATAAAACAAATGCTGCCGATCCTAAGCAGACCAGTGTATTGGTTCTTAGGCCCGCATTTTTCTGATGCCACTGTCTTTCAAAACCAATAGCTGTACCCAAAACAAGAGCGGTAGATAAGCGGATCGCAAATTCTAATGTAGTCATAACTTTTTCTTTTTTGCAGGCCTTTATCAGGCATACAGAATAAGCATGCTCAGAAAAGCCCTATGATTGGTAAGAATGTGAAGGATCTGAATCCATAGTTTGAATTATTTTGCTGCAAAGGTAAATGTAACGGCTGTGGGAAGTCGTTAGAGATGTTTTAGAAAATGATTAGAATTCTATTAGAGAAGTTAGAAGTTAGAAGTTAGAAGTTAGAAGTGGCGCGATGAATTGTAGAGATAAGGTTCACCATTCATCATTCATTATTTTTCACTCTTCACTTTTCATTTTTCATTCAAAAATAATCTGAAAGTTGGTAGTGTTTTCCCCGGAAGAAACATGGATTTGTGCATGGTGAAGATCAACAATCTTTTGGGTAAGATACAGACCTATTCCGTATCCTTTTTGATCAAAGGAATTTTCGGCTCTGTAGAAAGGTTTGAATATATGATGAAGGTCTTTTTCCGAAACAGGGATTCCTTTGTTGGTAAATTCAATGGAAAGACGTTCGGAGATTAGAGAGGCATTCACCAAACAAGTGTTATCTGATGCATATTTACAGGTATTATCTATCAGATTGTTGAAGGCCACCATAAGAAGATAAGGATTTCCTCTGTGTAAAAGCTGAGACTCCTCAATTTCAAGATCTACATTGAGCTGGATTTTGTATTGAGGATTTTCTTTTCTGATTTTAGCATAAGAATCCATCAGGATTTCATCTATCCGGACCTCAGAAAAACTTATTTCCGTAGGATCATAGCTGGCTTTGGCAAGATCCATCAGACTTCCGGAAAGCCTGCTCATATTTTTTACATCAGCTAATGCATTCAGAATAATGGTCTGATATTCATTCTGAGTATAATTTTTTTGCAGAGCAAGTTCCAGTTCAGCCGTCATAGAGGCCAGCGGCGTATTCAGCTCATGCGAAATATTGGAAACAAAATGTTTTTGGGTGGTAAATGAATGCTCAAGCCTTTCCAGCATCTGGTTAAAATTCTTTTCCAGTTCATGAAATTCTCCTTTTTCTTCAGATTCATCAAGTCTGAGCTGTAATTTTCCTGCATTAATTCTTTTGATCTGCTCTACCATTCTCACCGCAGGACTCAGTGCTTTTTTCGAAAGGAAAAGACCGGCCAGATAAATAAGGACCAGAATAATGATAAACGAAATAATGCTGATGGTCAATAAATGATTAATTGAATTATATCCGTACTGGTCATAAGCTGCGGCTGTAACAGCATACTGTTTTCCGTTATGAGAATACACAATTCCTGTCACCTGAAAATCATCCAGAAAAAAGAAGAGCTGCTTTTTTTTAAAGATCTTTGAAAGCATCTCGGAATTTTCTTTCACATAATCCACTTTGGAATCATCATGATAAACAAGATTAAATCCGGAATCATAAATAGCCACCTGAACCTCGCTTAATGTTTGTGTATTGGTTTTGTAAAGCCGATGCATTTCCTTTTCGGTTAATGCACCTTCGAAAAAAAGATTGGCTTTGGCAACAGCTTCACTTTTAAGTTCAGTATAAAACGAAATTTCCCTGGCTTCTTTTGAGGAATAATAGATGGCAACCGCATAAAAACTAATAAGCATAGCAGTCACGAGGGTAAACAGTAAAGTAAGCCTGGTTCTAACTTTCATCCTTGTTTTTTATGGGTTGGAACTGTTTTCGTAATCCTTTTTTAAAATAAAACCCATCCCGGATTTTGTATGGATAAGCTTGGTTTCAAAATCACGGTCTATTTTTTTCCGGATATAATTAATATACACATCAATGAAGTTCGTACCCGTATCAAAATGAGTTTCCCACACATTTTCTGCAATTTCATGGCGGGAAAGTACCCTTTCAGGATTTTCAAGCAGAAACTTCATAAGGTTGAATTCTTTTGGGGTAAGTTTGATCAGATTTCCGGAACGGGAGACGGTTTTCAGTTTCAGATCCATCTCAATGTCTTCATAACGCAGTATTGATGGTGCTTCCGGACGATACGAAGAATATCTTTTAAGCAAAACCTTAATTCTCGCGATCAGTTCCCGCATTTCAAAAGGTTTCGTGAGATAATCATCAGCTCCGGAATCAAAGCCTTCCAGCTTATCATCGGTAGTTCCCAGTGCTGTCAGCATAATGACCGGAATCTCAGGTTTGAGGATTTTGATCTCTTTGCAGAATTCCAGCCCGTTTTTCACCGGAAGGATAATATCTGTAATGATGAGGTCGAAATTCAGTAATCCGGTAAGTTTTAAGGCCGTCTCACCGTCGGCAGCAGTGTTTACTTCCATGTCATTTTCCATCAGTCCCCTCGCAATGAGCTGCGAAAGTCTTTTATCATCTTCAACTAACAGAATGTGAGGCATAGAAGTTGGGTTTTATTGCTGTTCTGCAAAGGTAGTAAGTATTTTCCTATTCATATAAGGAATGCAATTTGTAAATTTGGATGCTTAATGATAAACGAATTATGATTAAAATAAAAAGCAGTCTGTTTTTGAACACCGGAAAAATTTTTACCTTTATTATTTTATTTGTTGTGCTACTTTTGGTTCAGAACTGTACTTCTCAACCTGGAGCCACATCATTAAAAAATGGTGACCTGCTTTTTGTTACTGCAAAAGAAACAGGGCTTTCCGGAGCGATTAATAATGTAACCCAAAAACAGAAAGAAGCTTCATTTGATCATATCGGAATTACAGAGAAGCAGGGCAGTCACTGGTATGTATTGCATGCTGCACCCAAAGGAGGTTCCCAAAAACAGGAGCTTGCTTCCTTTCTTAAAGATCAGTCTGATGACGGGCAGAAAGTAATCATTTACCGACTGAAGCCTGAATATCAGAAATCCATTCCACAGGCACTCAAAAAAGCAGAATCCATGCTTGGAAAGCCTTATAACTTCAATTATATTTTAGATGAAAATTCTTACTATTGCTCAGATTATATAGAAAGGTCATTCCGGGAAAGCAGTATCTTTAAACTGGAACCTATGACGTTTGTTGATCCAAAAACAGGAAAAACCAACGAATTCTGGACGGAGTTTTATAAAAAGAAAAATCTGCCAGTTCCGGAAGGTGAACCCGGATGTAACCCCAATGGACTGGCTGCTTCGGACAAACTGGAAAGAGTAGGAGAGTTGTAAATCATATTTCAGAAATAATAATACCCTTAAAGATGTGGATAATCTTTAGGGGTGTTTTTTTATATGTATCCTATGTTTAATCTGTTAAGGTTTCATCCTTGTCAAGGTTCAAAACCTTGACAAGGATTTGCAACGATAGCTATAGTTCTTAATTTTCTTTTCTCAGCTGCATGGGTATATTAATTACCTAAACCAAATTCAAGGAAGAAAAAAATAAATGTTAAAATTAAAAATTATTAGTCTACTAATTTGGTGGACTAATAATTTTTTATATTTTTGTCAAAGATTTAACGCAAGAAAGCAACCATGATCTAGAAAATGTTTAACCAAAAAATTGTTTAGTGATGATTACACCCAATCCTACACTGCAGATAATACCTAATAACACAATTAATCTGCACAAAAAAGAACTGATACTGGAAATAGATTTGAATGGCAAAATGAAATTTGAGCATTTAATGAATACCATTTACAATCAGTTTGGGATCTGTCACAGAGTGTTGTCTGCTAATGTGGAATATGTAAATGGAAACAGTTTTGGTTCGGTACAGTTATACATTAATGTCACTTCAGAAGATTACCAACAGCTGGAATTCTATCTGAATAAAAATAAACTTTTAAGTACCACGGTGGAGTATAACTGCCGGAAGTATTTTTAGGTGAGATTCATATAGTTTAATTACAGAAAGTATCCGATTTCCGGGTGCTTTTTTTATGTTTTATACAAATAACCCTGTTACATTTTCTTAATTTCTCTTTCCGATTCAAAAAAACACTATTTTTAAAGAAGAAAAAACGAGAAAATATGACCATAGTTATTATTGCTTTAATTGCAGCATGTATTTTTTACGGGATATCCATTTATAACCGTCTTGTAAAACTGAAAAATTTAGTTCAGGAGGCTTGGAGCAGTATTGATGTAATGCTCAAAAAAAGACATGATCTTATTCCCAATCTTGTGGAAACGGTAAAAGGCTACGCAACGCATGAGCGTGAAACCCTGGACAGTGTTATCAGAGCAAGAACTCAGGCTGTAGGGGCGGATTCTGTTCAGGCCAAAGAAGCGGCAGAGAAAAATCTGAATCAGGCTATGATGAATCTTTTTGCGGTAGCTGAGCAGTATCCGGATCTGAAAGCTAATGCCAACTTTCAACAGTTGCAGAGTGAGCTTACTTCCATAGAAAATGATGTGGAAAAGTCCAGAAGATATTATAACGGTACCGTTCGTGAGAACAATACCCTGATTGAATCTTTCCCAAGTAACATCGTTGCCAACATGTACAAGTTTGAAAAATCACCTTTCTTCGAACTTGAAAATATAGCTGACAGAGAAGTTCCAACCGTAAAATTCTAAGGAATGAAAAAGTGGCTGCTTTTTTTCTTTCTTCAGCTTTTTTGTATGGCTTTTGCCCAGAATGAAGGGGCAGAAGAGTCATTCACTATCGAAAATGAAAAAATCATTTCCTTTCATTCGGATATTGAAGTGGATAAAAATTCCGGGATTACCGTTACAGAGCATATCAAGGTATACAGTCTGGGCGAAAACATCAAGAGGGGAATTTTCCGGGCTCTCCCTTTGTCCAGAGATCTGAACCATAAAACGCAGAAAGTAAGGTATGATATTCTTTCCGTAAAAAAGAACGGAGAAGATGAAGATTATCACGAAAAAACAGAAGACGGATACCTTAAAATATATGCAGGAAACAAAGATGTGATCCTGAATCCCGGAACCTATGATTATGAAATAAAATATAAAACAGGAAACCAGATCGGGTTCTTTGACAAGTATGATGAATTTTACTGGAATGTAAACGGAACTTACTGGGATTTTGACGTAGATACCATTTCTGCAAGAGTAACTCTTCCCGCAGGTGCCGGAATTATTCAAAATTCATGCTATACAGGAGCTTATGGCAGCACCAACCAGAACTGTACGGTAAAAGTGCTTTCAGATCATTCGGTTGAATGGAGTGCTTCGGGGCTTAAACCTAATGAAGGCCTTACGATTGCTGTAGGTTTTCAAAAGGGAGTTATGGTACCTCCGCCACCGCCAACTTTTTCAGAAAAGTACGGGATTCTGATCAGTGTGTGCATTATATTATTGGGACTGATCACGTATCTCTATTCTACATGGAGAAAATACGGCATAGATCCGGAGACTCCAACGGTTTATCCGCAGTTCAATGCTCCGGAAAATCTTTCACCCGCTTCCCTAGGCTATATCAATTCTGAAAGTTTTAAAAATAAATACCTGACGGCTTCCATTGTTAACCTCGCTGTAAAAGGCTATGTGAAAATCATAGAAAGTGAGGATTCCGGTGTGCTGGGATTTTTCAGTACCAAAGTTTTTATTCTGAAAAAACTGAAACCGGCAGATGAAACTTTGTCAAAAGAAGAGATCAATCTTATGAACAGCCTGTTTTCTAAGGATGAAGATTCTGTTAAATTTGACGGGAAATACAATTCAAAAATTGAAAAAGCAGTTCAGAGTTTCAAAGGAGCTTTAAGTTTTCAGCATGATAACTTTTTAAACGAAGGAAACAATACGAAGAAACTTGTTTTACCCTGGCTGATCATTACCCTTGTATATGGATTAGGCTTATTTGTAAGTTATAATCTGCTTCCTGAATTTGAAAGAGTATTTGTCGGAGGTCTTTTATATATTATTCTTTTTCTCGCATTTGTTTTAATAACATTTCTTTTTAAAAATGTTTCCTGGAAAATTTTGATTCCGCTTTCCATCTTTGTAGTGATCGGATTGGGAGGAATCATAGTTGCCAATGGAGATAATGTTGAAACAATCAATTTCAGCGCGTGCTATATTTTTTATGTGCTGGCATTTTTAATAATGGTAATTTATCAATACTTAATCAAGCAGCCGACAAAAGAAAAACTGAGAAAAAAATCACTGATAGACGGTTTCAAAATGTATATGGGAGCCGCCGAAAACGAACAGCTGAAGTTTCACAATCCTCCTCAGATGACTCCGCAGGTTTTCGAAACATTACTTCCTTTCGCAATGGTCATGGGAGTAGATCAGATCTGGGGTGAGAAATTTGATAATTTGCTGAAAAAAACAGCCACAGAATATAACAGCAGCTGGTATTATGGCGGACCAATAAATCATTATGCATTCGCCAGTACATTGAATTCAAGCCTTACCCAATCCATACAGTCTGCATCTACGCAGCCTTCCAGCTCCAGCAGTGGTTCCGGAGGCGGCGGATTCTCCGGCGGTGGAGGTGGCGGAGGCGGTGGTGGTGGCTGGTAGCCCTGTTCACACTGAAAAAACAAAAGCGTTCAAAACTTAATTTGAACGCTTTTTTATGGAAATAAATTCTGTTTCTAGATTCTTTCAATGTCAGCACCAATTGCCTTCAGTCTTCCGTCAATATTTTCGTAACCTCTGTCGATTTGCTCAATATTGTGGATGATGGATTTTCCTTCTGCAGAAAGAGCAGCAATAAGAAGAGCGTTTCCGGCTCTGATATCCGGGGAAACCATAGTGGTTCCTCTTAACGGAGTTTCCTGGTTCATTCCTATTACCGTAGCTCTGTGCGGATCGCAAAGAATAATTTGCGCACCCATATCGATCAGTTTATCTACAAAGAATAATCTGGATTCAAACATTTTCTGATGAACCAAAAGACTTCCTTTTGCCTGAGTAGCCACTACCAGAATAATGGATAATAAATCCGGTGTGAATCCCGGCCATGGAGCATCTGAAATGGTAAGAATAGATCCGTCGATAAATTTCTGGATCTTATAGTTTTCCTGAGCAGGAATAAAAATATCATCATTGCTCTGCTCCAGTTCAATTCCTAATTTTCTGAAAGTATTGGGAATAACACCCAGCTGGTTCCAGTTTACATTTTTGATGGTGATCTCAGATTTAGTCATGGCAGCAAGACCAATCCATGATCCGATCTCCACCATATCCGGAAGCATTGTATGTTCTGTACCGCGTAGATAATCTACCCCTTCAATTGTAAGAAGGTTGGAACCTATTCCTGAAATATTGGCTCCCATTCTGTTCAGCATTTTACAAAGCTGCTGAAGGTAAGGTTCGCATGCAGCGTTATAAATTCTTGTTTTTCCTTTGGCAAGGGCAGCAGCCATCACGATGTTTGCGGTTCCTGTTACAGAAGCTTCTTCAAGGAGAATGAATTTTCCTCTCAGTTCTTTGGCTTTTAATGAATAGAAATACTCATCTTCATCATAATTGAATTCGGCACCAAGCTCTACAAGCCCCTGAAAGTGGGTGTCCAGTCTTCTTCTTCCGATCTTGTCACCTCCCGGCGTTGGCATATAAGCCTCACCATAGCGGGCAAGCATAGGACCCATAAGCATAATGGAACCTCTCAGTTTAGCCCCGTCTTTTTTGAATTCGTTAGATTTTATATAATCAAAATTAACCTGATCTGCTTTGAATGTAAAATCACCCTGACCGTTCTTGGTTACTTTCACGCCGAAATCACCAAGAATTTCAATCAGCCTGTTGACATCATGAATATCCGGAATATTTTTAATTCTTACTTCCTCATCAGTTAACAAAACGGCACACAAAATTTGTAAAGCTTCATTTTTAGCCCCTTGTGGAGTGATTTCCCCATGCAGTCTTTTTCCTCCTCTTATCTGAAATGTTCCACTCATTATTTTCTGTTTTTATGGTTGTTGTTGTGCCTTCTTTTGTTGGTCTGGTTATTCTTGTTGTTATTATTACTGTTGTTATTTCTTCCGCTGTTGTTATTATTGCGGTTGTTGTTATTGCCGGTGTAGTAAATCTTACTTTTTTCAAGAGATTCTATTCCAGTAAGATCCAGCCTGTTTTCAGACAGTTCTTTCAGGTGACGGAAAATCACATCATCTGTTACATGTTCCTTATTATATACATTGTACGACTTCTTCATATTGTTCGCAATTACCTCAATCAGTGCTTCTTTTTCGTCGCCCGGTTCCAGTTCTATTGCTTTTTCAATCAGTTGAAGAATACTTTTTCCGTAGAATTTGAAATCTCCCTGAAGTTTAGGATACTCCATTTTTTTAGGCTTTTCTGCCAGTTGTTCTCTGGTTGGAAAAGGATAGGGTGAGTCTACATCCAGATCATATTCAGATAAAATATAAAGATGATCCCAAAGTTTATGTTTATAATTTTCTTCGTCCCGAAGTTGAGGGTTTCTCTGACCCATAAAATCAATAATGGCCATAGCCATTTCGCTCCTTTCCTCTTTGGTAGCGAGCTCTTTGCAGCGTTCAACCAGCTGTTGTATGATTCTGCCGTATTCCGGCATATGAAGCTGAGTTTTTTGGGTATTGTATTCCATAGTATGCAAATATATGGATTAAAAGAAAAATTGTTTTGAAAATATTAAAAGTTTATGATTTTTTAATGAAAATTTTATGCAGTCTTTTCCATAGATCTTTTGTGGAAAATTAAAATATTTCACGTTTTTTAGACTTTGTTTTAATAAAATTGTAATTTAGTTAATGAATTAATAATTAATATTTTAGTATGAAAAAAACACATTTCTTAGTTTCAATGCTGGCTTTAGTCATTTTTAGCGGCTGCCGCAGTAATGATGAAAACGATAATGAAACTCCTCGCCAGCAGGAAGTTCACAACAAAACGGTAAATGTTACCAATCATGACGGCCGCCCTTTCAGTACCGGAAACGGAAGTGGATCCGTAGCCGGGAAATTTGTAGCCGGTCCCGGAGGTAGTGTTCTTATGCAGGGGTTTTATTGGGATGTTCCTGAAGGAGGTACATGGTGGAATACGGTGAAAGATAAACTGACGGCGTGGTCCGATTCAGGAATTGGGGCTGTATGGCTTCCTCCCGCATCAAAAGCTCAGAACGGAGCTTATTCTATGGGATATGATCCTACAGATTATTATGATTTCGGAAATTTTAATCAGAATGGAAGTATAGAAACCCGTTTTGGATCCAGAACAGAACTGGAAGCTTTAATCACCAAAGCTCACACCGAAAATATGCAGGTGTATGCCGATATTGTTATCAATCATAACAGTGGCGGACAGTCTCAGGCTAATCCTTTTACAGGAACCAATACCTGGACTGATTTTTCAGGAGTAGCCTCCGGCAAATTCCAGCGAAGTTATAATGACTTTTATAAAAATTCTTACGGAAATAATGATGAAGGAGCATTCGGAGGATTTCCGGATCTCTGCCATGCTAATCCTTATGTACAGGACTGGTTATGGGGAAGAGATGATTCTGTAGGAAAATATTATAAAAACGTCATGAAATTCGACGGTTGGAGGTTTGATTATGTAAAAGGTTTCGGACCCTGGGTCGTGAATTCATGGAATTCCAATGTAGGAGGATTTTCCGTGGGGGAACTTTGGGATTCCAACGTGAATACCTTAGAATGGTGGGCTAATAATGCCAACAGCTCCGTGTTTGATTTTGCAGCCTATTATAAAATGGATGAAGCTTTTGATAACGGAAACCTCAATGCCCTGAACGACGATATGATGTGGAAAAGAAATCCTTATAAAGCAGTAACTTTTGTTGCTAACCATGATACGGATGTGATCTACAACAAAATGCCGGCCTATGCCTATATTTTAACTCATGAAGGTTACCCAACCATTTTCTACCGTGATTATGAAGAATGGCTGAACAAAGAAAGACTGAACAATCTGATCTGGATTCATAACAATAAGGCCACCGGAACCACTTCAATCCTGTACACAGATAATGATGAATATATTGCAAGACGTAACGGCTACAACGGAAATCCGGGACTTGTTGTTTATATCAATACTTCATCAAACTGGCAGGAAAGATGGGTTGAAACCAATTGGAGCAGTAAGCAGATCAAAGATTTTACAGGCGGTTCAAGCTGGTATCCTACAACACAGGGAGATAAATGGGTGAAAATCCAGTGCCCGCCAAACAGCTACTCAATATGGTCATTGAACCAATAAAATTGATAATAATGTAAAAAAGAAGCAAGGATCAATCGTCCTTGCTTTTTATTTATGATAGATAAGGTATTCAATAGGAACCGGCTTCAGCCCGTTTATCTAAATTAAAAATTCAGACCTCAATAAATTTCTTCTTTTGCTCCCGATCCGGAAGAAAACACTTCTGATTGGCCAGTTTCATTCTGTTTCTTGAAACAAGATCATACACCTGGTCACTTAAAAAGGCAGGGAATATTTTTCCTGCCGCGGACAGTTTGTAAACACCACCCAGTATATTGGCGATCTGTAGCACCGCGCGGGATTTTACATAATAATATTGTCCCGGTCTCCATAGGTACAGGGTATTGAAAACTTTTGTTTCCAGGCCTCTTTCGGATAAAAATTTCTGTCCGAAATCAGACTGAAGGGAAGCAAACAGAAACCGGTCATTCTTATCCCGTTCCAGAATCCATTGTACCCAGAAATTGCAGACGCCGCATTCACCGTCAAAAAATACAATATGCTTATTTTCCCAGTTCTCCTGCATCATGTTGGTTTTTAAAATGACATTTTCCTTTCGGTATCTTCTTTTTCTTTTTTGAAATACTGAACCAATTCTTTGCACTGCGCGGAAGTAAGCTTGGCAGCCTGATGCCCTACATAATAAGATTCCAGAGGCATTTCCTCTTTTTCAATCATTTCTATACATTCTTCCAGCTTATGAGCCTGTCTCTTCGGTTCGTATACAGCAAAGGTAGAGAAATTAAGATGCTTTCTGCCTTCATCTATATGATTTTTAACAAACCAGGAAGCGGGTGAAATACTGGAATACCACGGATATCGGGTCTCATTGGAATGGCAGTCATAACATGAGGTTTTGATGATCTTGGCAATAGGTTCCGGGGTATTTTTAATCTTCAGAAAATCCATCCCGGGAGTTGGGGGAGGATTGGTTTTATCGATGGGGAAAAACTGTATAATGATAAAAGCAACAAGAAGAATAACCACTATTTTTTTCATATCAATTTTCTAAGGTAATTATAAAAATAATCAAATTTTATCAAATAGAATGAGCTGATTATCAAATTGTATGATGCTCATTTGAATCATTCTAAATATGACGCTTTGTCTTTGCTTTTTATATAGATGTTCTCGATTTTTTCCTAACTTAATTGCATTATTAAGTCCTTTACTCACATGCTGTCGATGAATTTGTAAAATCAAACGAGTTATAGTTTTTAACTATTGTTTTAATTAAAATTAATAGATTGTATTTATTTAATAAGCTTTGTAAGTTTGTCATGTATTTAAAACAAACTGTATTAATCAACATAAATATAAACGACAATGGAAAATGATTTGAATGACATCAGTAAATGCCCGTTTCATAACGGAACAATGAAAAAAGATGCCGTAGCAGGCGGAGGAACCAAGAATCTGGATTGGTGGCCGGAACAGCTGAGAGTAGATATCCTGCGCCAGCATTCATCACTTTCAGATCCTATGGATAAAGATTTTGATTATGCTGAGGCATTTAAAAGTCTGGACCTTGAAGCGGTAAAAAAAGACCTGCATGCATTGATGACAGATTCCCAGGATTGGTGGCCTGCCGACTTTGGCCATTATGGTCCTCTTTTTATCAGAATGGCGTGGCACAGTGCCGGAACCTATCGTGTAGGAGACGGAAGAGGTGGAGCAGGTGCGGGACAGCAACGCTTTGCACCATTAAACAGTTGGCCGGATAATGTAAGTTTAGATAAAGCCAGAAGATTATTATGGCCTATCAAACAGAAATATGGAAATAAAATCTCCTGGGCCGACCTTTTGATCCTTACCGGAAATATTGCCCTTGAATCTATGGGCTTTAAAACATTCGGTTTTGCAGGAGGGCGTGAAGATGTCTGGGAACCCGATATGGATGTTTACTGGGGTTCTGAAAAAACATGGCTGGGGGGCGATTTACGTTATGCTCACGGTTCAGAAGGAGTGGCTGAAAAGCACGGCGTACTTCCTGTAGATGACAATGCAGACGGAGATATTCACTCCAGAGACCTTGAAAAACCTCTTGCTGCCGTACAAATGGGACTTATATACGTAAATCCTGAAGGTCCGGATGGTAATCCTGATCCTATTGCTGCGGCTAAAGATATCCGCGATACTTTTGGACGTATGGCAATGAATGATGAAGAAACGGTAGCTTTAATTGCGGGAGGACATACTTTCGGTAAAACCCACGGTGCAGGACCTGCTGATCACGTAGGAAAAGAGCCTGAAGCAGCCGGAATAGAACTTCAGGGACTAGGATGGAGTAGTAATTATAAATCAGGGAAAGGTACTGATGCAATTTCCAGCGGTCTGGAAGTAACCTGGACAGAAACTCCTACCGAATGGAGCAACTATTTCTTTAAGAACCTGTTTGAAAACGAATGGGAGCTTACGAAAAGCCCTGCCGGAGCTCATCAGTGGGTAGCCAAAAACGGTGCTGAAATCATTCCTGATGCATTCGATCCTACCAAAAAACACAGACCTACAATGTTAACTACAGATCTTTCTTTACGATTGGATCCTGTATACGAGAAAATATCAAGACATTTTTATGAGAACCCTGAAGCCTTTGCTGATGCCTTTTCAAGAGCATGGTTTAAACTTACTCACAGGGATATGGGGCCTAAAGCAAGATATTTAGGACCGGATGTGCCTCAGGAAGAACTGATCTGGCAGGATCCTATTCCTGAAGTGAATCATGAGCTGGTGAATGATGCAGATGTTGACGGATTGAAAGAAAAGATAGCTAACTCCGGACTGAGTATTTCCGAACTGGTATCTACGGCCTGGGCTTCTGCTTCTACATTTAGAGGAAGTGATAAGCGTGGTGGTGCCAATGGAGCGAGAATCAGACTGGCTCCGCAAAAATACTGGGCTGTCAACAACCCTACACAACTTCAGAAAGTTTTGGACGGACTGGAAGGAATCAGAAAAGATTTTAATGATTCTCAAAGCAATGGAAAACAAATCTCAATAGCGGATATAATTGTTCTTGCCGGAAATGTAGGGGTCGAAAAAGCAGCAAATGCAGCCGGACATAATCTTAAAGTGCCATTTGCACCCGGAAGAATGGATGCTTCACAGGAACAGACGGACGTAGAATCTATGGGATATATGGAGCCTGCCGCAGACGGATTTAGAAATTATCAAAAAAGAAAGTTCAGTGTATCTACGGAATCTTTACTGATTGATAAAGCACAGCTTTTAACGCTTACCGCTCCCGAACTAACTGTTCTGATAGGTGGAATGCGTGCGCTAAACACTAATTTCGACGGATCTGCACATGGTGTATTTACGAATCGTCCGGGAGTGCTTACTAATGATTTCTTTGTTAATCTTTTGGATATGAATACCCAATGGAAGTCGGTTTCACCGGATAATCAATTGTACGAAGGAAGCAACCGCTCAACAGGCGAAAAGAAATGGACGGCTACCCGTGCTGATCTTGTTTTTGGCTCCAATTCTGAATTGAGAGCAATTGCTGAGGTGTATGCAAGCAGTGATGCTCAGGAAAAATTTGTAAAGGATTTTATAAGGGTTTGGACTAAGATCATGAACTTAGACAGATTTGATCTGAAATAAAAAGGTTATAAAAATATCCGATAAAATAAATAACAGTCCCGGCCATTTGGCCGGGACTGTTTTGCTTAAAAGTCATTGATAGGGAAAAGCAGATAGGTGCCGATTCTGGGGATGTACAGAATTTGAAAAGTGTATAGCCAACATATCGACACTGCTTTTAGAGAAAACTTTTTCAGACCTTTAAACTAAAAAAATAAACAAGAATAAAATAAACTTATAAAAAGAGGGAAAATACACTTGGTATCTTCTCCGGTATCTAATTGTTTTGAAAATGTTTTTTCCATTTAGTGACACTGTTTCTGCTTATTTTGAAATGATTGGCCAGCTGACTGTTATTAAGCTGGTGGCACTTCTGATAATCCAATATTTCCATAATTGAAATTCTATCGTAGGAACGGTGCTTCTGATTAAGACTGAAATCTTTTTTGTCATCCTGTGGGAAAATAATCTTGTTGAGAAGAAGTACATCTTTTACCATAAGCTCTGTTTTAGATAGAATATGTTCGCAGGAATTTTGCTTCTCAGGAAATTTCAGGCTCAGAAGATCAGTGTATATTCTTTTATAATCCGGTTTTTTTAAATTTTCCATATGTTTTTGTGATATTAACATTAATTACCATATTGTCCTTAAACAGGACAACAAGAAAAGTTTTTTTTCCCAGAAAGTTTTTGTTGATAAGGTAGATCCAGAGATCATCCGGGTAAAAATTAAATTCATCTCCGAATCTTAGAATCAGTTCTTTTTTGGTTAGTCCTATCAACTCTGAGTGTGGGTTGTTCTTTTTCATCATTTGTGTATTAATCATTCATTGTAGAGACTATTTGTTTTTATATTTTTTAATCCATTTATATAAGGTTGTCTTAGGGATTCTGTACTCTTCAATAATCTGGGCCCGTGTTTTTTTATCCTGTTCCAGTAATTCAAGGATAAAATTGATAATCTCAATGGTATAAACATTTTTTCTAAACTCAGGGAGATGAGATTTTTTTTTCTCCTTGATATGAGAGCTCGGGGGAGCATATAAGATCAAATGATGTGAGTAAATTCTGAAAAAATCATATTCCAGAAGCTTACTCCAACGAAGAAGAGCTTCAGTCTGAATGTTTTCAGATTCATACATTTTTTTTATTTCCTCTTCAGTACATGTGAAGAAATTGCAGATTCGGGTCATTTCAATACCCAGTTCCGTAACCTTTTGTTTGATCAGTGATCCTATTTTTATTTCCTTAAAATTATGTACCAAAATAGATTATAGGTTTTTATTGTTTTGCGGTTTAAAAACCTTTAACTAAGCGTAAGAGTAGAACTAAACAGGGAAATAGGTGTGCTTAGCTAAAGGTGAATATTGATAGTAAATAAATAATATGTTTTAAATGACTATGTCATTTGTGAATCTGGAATGATGAGATGTGTTTGGATATGTCAAAATAACTTGGTTAATAATGTCCTGTACACTGTCTTAAAACATTCTCATCATCGGGTATCTGTATTTTTATTTCAGGAAAATACTTTCAGAACAAGGTTAATTGAAATGTCCTTATTCCCACCTGAGCGCTTGTCATCTGAAATAGATGTTGATACAGTGATCTGCATTGGTAAAATAAATTTTCATACGTTAAAAAGGTTTTTTTATATGGGTTTTGATTGAATCTGAAAATTTGTGTTTTTGAACTAGATTCTTTGGCAAAATTAGTTTTCTGAAGCATAAAATGTGTAATGTTGGTGTTAACTGATTGTTAGTGATATATGTTTTTGTGAAAAAAAATGTTAAAATTGAATGTATTAAATATTTGATTATTAAATACTTATAATGTTTTTTAGTGTTAATTTTTTATAAATAAAATGTCACGCATAAGAGAATGGTAATTCGGCGCTATTTTTGAAAGAGCAATTATATATTAGTTAATATTATTTAATTATGATGCGAAAAAAAAATATTTATATGAATATTATTGTTGTTTGATTGGAAATAATATGAAAAAAATGAATTGATGAAAAAAGATGTTATTAAAATTTTAGCTGTTTTACTCTTAATATTAAATATTATTTCTTGTAGCAGTTCGACTAAAGATGAGGCCAATCACTACTTTGATAAAATTGGTCATGAGGCTGCTGCAGTAAGGCATCGGCCTGAAAAAATTATTGCTTTAAAGAACAGAGAATTAGAAAAGAACAGAGAAACTAATGATCGTAAATTTCTGATAAGCAGTAAGTATGTAGAACTTTTTAATGATGCTGACAGTAAAGATGATGAACTTTTAATCAAAACAATCCCAGTTGTTTATGAATTACTGATTTTGAATAATAATGAATATGATTATATCAGCATTGCCTGTAATTTCAATTTGGCTCATCAGTTCGAACACAGATCTCCCAAACTGTCGATGCAGTTTCTTAATGAAGCTATTAAATTAGATGATAAAGATGGTCAGAAATATTTTCTGCCTCACCTTTATCACCTGAAGGGAAGGATTTATTACAATGAAAAACAATATAAACAAGCCCTTTTTTACTTTAATAAATGCTTGCAAAATCTCCCTAAAGACCGTAAAAACCTTCTTTATATTGCTTCCATGCATAATAACTTTGGTCTTTCATATGAAAAAATGGGAAACCTTAATCTTGCAACTGAAGAAACGAAAAAAGCAATTGTGATACTAGAGCAGATAAAAGATATGACTGCGGAAGAGGAAGACTTCTTTGTAAGTGTAAAAGGAAATCTAGGGTTTTATTATTATCAGAGTAAGAAATATGCTGAGGCAGAGTTGCTTATGAAGGAGGAAATGAATTATTATAAAGGGAAAGTAGAGTTTTATCATTTGGCTGTGATGAATATGGAAAGGCAGTTTGATCTTTATAACGAAACTAATGAGAATGATAAAATGAAAGAAATGATTAATTATGGACTGTTTCTGGAAGGTAAAACAACTGATATTCAAGATAAAATTCAGATTAATGAGATGCTTCAATCCTATGAATTGAAAATGAATAATAATACAGGGGTGAAGGGGTTATGTAAAAAATTGAAATTATTACGAGACCAGAGTAATGAGAAAACAAATGATAAGCTGATGTACATTTCTGATACCTTAAATAGCTTTATTATCAAAAGCGTTGATCAAGAAGCATAAAGAAAAAATAGCCAGCCAGAAATTAAAAAACACATTAATGCTTATCGCGGTGTGTGTCGTAGTTTTCATTTTTGGAATTATCATTTGTATTATAAAGAATATCAGTAAAAAAGAGAAGGAGATTGTAGAGAAAGAGAAGATTATCCTGACAAAAAATAAGAAGATTCTGGAACAGGATTTAAAGCGTCAGGAAGAAAAGATTACCAATCTGCATCTTAATCTTAATCTGAAAATAGAAACCGAAAAAACCTTTCTGGAAAATATCAGGAAGATGAAAAAATCTAAGAATATTGATGCAGAACAGATGATTACTGATCTTTTTCTTAAAATCAATAATCTGATCCAGATTGATAAGAAGAATTATGACCTTATTAATGAAAGTTCTCTGGAGAATAGACAGTTTATTCAAAAGCTCTCTGAAAGATTTCCTTCTTTAACCAATAATGAGCTGAAGTTTTGTGTTTATTATAAGCTTGAGTTGTCGTCCAAAGAAATTTCGTTGTTGGAAAATATTACGGAGGGTAGTGCAAGGGTGTATAAAACGAAAATAAAAACCAAGATGGATATAGGGAAAGAATCAGATTTGAATACGTATTTAAAAAATATTTAAATCAGATGTCAATGATTAAAATTCTTAATTTCTAAACTTCCTGTTAGTTGTTTTTGTCTATAATCTGTAAAATCTTTTCTATTTTTTGAATCGTTTTGCAATGAAAGCGTGTTTAATTTAAAATATTGAATTTAAATTATAATAAACTGGTTTGTTGGTTGTTATGAATTTATTGTTAACTATTTTTTAACGTGTTATTCATTTGTAGTTAACAATAAGTAGCGCTTCGGATGATGTTTTTTATGGCTGCATAATATAGTTTTGTCTTAATTATTTCGAAAAATAAAACACAACACAAATGGAAAATTACACGGAAGATGAATTGGAGAAAATTAACAAAAATTGCAGATTAGTAAAAAAGCTGAAAAAATTTGAATTTATTTTTTATGTAGCGCTTATTTCGATAATTATTTATTTGGCGCTGGATAATATTTTTTAGAAATCAATAGAATTTTTTATGACAGGTTGGGAAGCTTAAAAAAATTCTGGAGAGTTAAAAACACATTTGATGAAAAATAAATAACCGCTTGAATTCAAGCGGTTATTTTTTATGTAGACCCACAGGGATTCGAACCCCGACTGACGGTACCAAAAACCGGAGTGCTACCGTTACACTATAGGTCTGCCTTATTTTTTGGTGGTGCAAAATTATAAAAATTATTCAATAGAAAAAATATTTTTTCGAGATCAATATTAAGAAATACCGCGTTTATTTGTAATGGTTTGATTGTTAATTTGATAGGTTGGGCTTTTGTTGATTCAGAAATTATTTAAAACGAGTACTTTTTAAATATCTAAATAATAAAACCTTATCTTTGCAAAAAATTGGGCTCCAAAAGTTGGAGATACCCATTAATAATTTCATTTATTAAACATTTTTATGTCAAATATTGTCGCAATCGTTGGGCGTCCCAACGTAGGAAAATCCACACTTTTTAACCGTTTACTGGAAAGAAGAGAAGCCATCGTAGATTCTACGGCTGGTGTTACAAGAGACCGTCATTATGGAAAATCTGACTGGAACGGTGTTGATTTTACAGTTATTGATACCGGCGGATATGATGTAGGAACGGATGATATTTTTGAAGAAGAGATCCGCAAACAGGTTCAGCTGGCCGTAGATGAAGCTACATCCATTATTTTTATGATGAATGTGGAAGAAGGTCTTACCGATACCGATTACGAGATTTACCGTCTTCTGAGAAGATCAAATAAGCCGATCTACATTGTCATCAATAAAGTGGATTCCTCAAAAGAGGAACTTCCTGCTACAGAATTCTACCAGTTAGGAATAGATAAATATTATACTCTTTCTTCTGCCACAGGTTCAGGAACCGGGGATCTTCTTGATGATATCGTTAAAGATTTTCCAACAACAGAATATAAAGATCCGTTTGAGGGTCTGCCTAAAATTACCATTGCAGGACGTCCAAATGTAGGGAAATCTACTTTGACGAATGCCTTGCTGGATGTGGAAAGAAATATTGTTACTGATATTGCAGGAACTACAAGAGACAGTATTCAGACGCTTTACAATAAATTCGGTCATGAGTTTGTGTTGGTAGATACCGCAGGAATGAGAAGAAAATCTAAAGTAAATGAAGATTTGGAATTCTATTCTGTAATGAGATCCATCCGTTCCATCGAATATTCTGATGTAGTAATCGTTATGGTAGATGCTACGCTGGGATGGGAATCTCAGGATATGAATATCTTCGGACTGGCACAGAAAAACAGAAAAGGAATTGTGATCCTGGTGAATAAATGGGACCTTGTGGAAGACAAGCAAACCAACACCATGCGTGATTTTGAGAAAGCCATTAAAGATAAAATCGGGCAGTTTCATGATATTCCAATTCTTTTTATATCAGCTCTAACGAAACAGAGAATCCTGAAAGCAGTGGAGGTGGCTATGGAAGTATATGAAGACCGTAAGAAGAAGATCAAAACTTCAAAATTAAATGAAGTGATGCTTCCTATTTTCGAGCAGACTCCGCCACCGGCCAACAAAGGAAAATACATTAAAATTAAATACTGTGTACAGCTTCCGACGCCGTCTCCGCAGTTTGTATTTTTCTGCAACCTGCCTCAGTATGTAAAAGAACCCTACAAAAGATTTACTGAAAACCAGCTGAGAAAAGAATTCGGTTTCACCGGAGTTCCTATTGAAGTGTATTTCAGACAAAAATAAGATGATTTGCTGATGAGATAATTTACTGATGTGCTAATGTTAATTAAGATATGGAAAAGAAGAACGAAATTTTAGATTTAAGTATCAGGTTTTCATTAGACATCATTAAATATACTGAGTCACTTGAGAGTAGGAGGAAGTTTGTCATTGCAAACCAGCTTATGAAATCAGGAACATCAATTGGAGCTAATATTTTTGAAGCGCAGAGTGCTGAAAGCAGAGCTGATTTTATCCACAAACTGAAAATTGCAGATAAAGAAGCGAAAGAAACGGAGTACTGGCTGTTGCTTTGTGAAAAATTCTGAAAATTATAATTTTGACCCGGCTTTAAAAATACAGTTATTAAGTATTCAGAAATTATTGTCTAAAATCATTTCAACTGCCAGAAAATATGAATAGACTCAATAATCAACACATCATCATATTACCAAATCATCACATCATTATATTATCAAATTGACTATGGTAACAGAACTTTCAAAACAATTTTCTTTAATAAACTCCTGGATCAACGAGCTTAGGAATGTAGATATCCAGCATGACCGAATGAGATTCCGTAGAAATATGGAACGTATAGGTGAAATTGCTGCTTTTGAAATCAGTAAAGGACTGGAATATAAAGAAGTGGAGATTCAGACTCCTTTGGATAAAATTAAAGTTCAGGAAATTGCAGTTCAGCCGGTGATTACAACTATTTTGAGAGCCGGAGTTCCTTTATTTGAAGGAATTTTGAGCTATCTGGATAGAGCAGATTGTGGTTTCGTTGCTGCTTACAGAAAGCATGATGCCAACGACTACTTCTCGATTAAACAGGATTATCTTACCTGCCCGAATATTGAAGGAAGACCTTTGATTGTAGCTGATCCAATGCTGGCAACAGGTGCGTCATTAATTGAAGCGATTAAAGACCTTCTGACTAATGGAACTCCAACCCAGCTGCATATTGTGGCTGCAATAGCTTCCAGACAAGGCGTTGAAACCATCGAGAAAGCTTACCCTGATGCAAAAATATGGGTAGGAGCCATTGATGAAGATCTTACTTCCAAAGGATACATCACGCCAGGACTCGGGGATGCCGGAGATCTGAGCTATGGTGAAAAATTACAACGATAAATACTAAGAAAGATTCCAGAAATCTTTCATCAGATCCAATAATAAATTAGGCCGTACTTTTTCCATAGGATGTTTTGTATCCGGGAGTATGGCCAATTTTGCATTTGGGATACTGCGGTAAGCATTGACGCTTTCTACAATGCTCACCATATTGTCCTTGTCTCCGACCATGATTTGTACCGGAATGGCAATAGCCCAGAGGCTGCTTTCATTCAGAGGAGGATTTTTGCCCAGTGCAATCATCATTTCTGCAATGGCGGGCAGTAACTGTTTCCATTGAGGGGCATGCTGATTTTCCAGCTGTTCTGCATATTTCGGAACTTTCAAAATAATGGATTCAGGATCAAGCATTTTACTTTCTTTTAAAGCCTGTTCTTCTGTCCAGTTGAATTTGGTTCCCAGAGTCATGATGGAATTTATCCTTTCCGGATGTCGTAAAGCACAGCAAAGTGCGGCATAACCTCCCATGCTGTGGCCAAAAATACAGACGTCTATTAAATCTTCTTTTTCTAAGTAACTTCTTATTTCGTCAGTATATTTTTCAATGCTGATACCGTTTTCCGGAAGTTCTGTGTTTCCATGTCCGGAAAATAAAAGCGTATGGATGTTGAAATATTTTGACAGTTCCTTTTCATAAGGTTTAAAAATATCCCGGTGTCCCAATGCTCCATGCAGTAAAAGCAGATTTTTCATAATCTAATAGTTTCCCCGAAAATTAGGAAAAAGAATTGAGTTTTGAGAATTTAAATGATAGGTCTCCAAGTATGCCTCATTAGGCTATTCCTCAAATCCATAAACCCCACACCCCGAACCTCGCATCACGTAACCCGAAACCCACTACACATCCACCGCCATCACCAAAACACTCACCCTGTTGTCTCCTGCATTTAAAATCTCCCAGGCAATAGAGGCTACCGTATTTCCTGTTGTGAAAACATCATCAATTAAAAGGATATGCTTTCCGGAAACAGGTTTTGAAAGAGAAAAAGGATTCACTGTTTCCAAACGGTGTTTTTTATCTTTGAAAGCCTGAGCTTTTGAATACTGATTTCTTTGAATTAATTGATGATCAAACCGGATACTGTAAAATTTCGACAAAGTTTCCGTAAATAAATGTAGTTGATTATAGCCTCTTTCCTTTAGTTTTTTGGGATAAAGAGGAACCGATACCAGAAAATCAGGTTGTTCATTCTTGAAATCAAGACGTTCTGTAGTCCAGTCAGCTAAGGTTTTGCCCACAACTTCTCTGCTTTTGTATTTTAGTTCATGGATAATTTTCTGACTTAGACCGTCTTGTTCAAATTTCATCAGAGCGTAGGTATTTTCAACAGGAAACAGAAGTTTACATTTTTCTGAAATGCTGTTTTTGTCGCCATACTCAAAATGAGTAAAATGAATATGTTCAAAGCATGAACCACACACCAAAAGATCTGCATCAATGATCCGGCTGCAATGAATGCATCGGTTTGGGAAAAATAAATCTAATATCATGAAATGTGTTTTTTTATGGAAAATTATAAATGAAAATTTTAATTTTGATATTCATCATTCATCATTCATCATTCATCATTCATCATTCATCATTCATCATTCATCATTCATCATTCATCAGCTATCGATATCTTCCTCATCTTTTCAATCGCGTTTTTCATACTGAGGTTGAATTGTTCCTTTTCCAGCCTTAGAGGAGGTGCCTGTCTTACTTCACAGTCCGCAATGCTGCAGGATTCACACGTGACTCCTACATTGATGGTTTTTAAAGTTGGGGATTTTATAAAGCCAATTTTTTTAATGGTTTGAGAATTCAGCAGAATTCCGAGACAGTAGCTTCTGTTGCTGCCATCTGAAAACGGATTTTTCTGGGATGTAGAGATAACGAGATAACTTACTCCCTGATCTTTATAATGCGAAATCTGGGCGTCCGTAAGCGTTTCATTTTCCTTTAAATGATGGAGGTTTTTTACGGCGATCCATCTTCGGCAGTAATGTTCATTCATCGCATTGGCGTGCGGGGCCTGCTGGTGATTGAGGTGAAGTTCCTTTAAGATCTGAATTTTATCTGAATTCTTTTTCTTAACCAGACATAGATAAAACAAGTCTTTAATCCCCAATTCGGAAGACAGCAAATTGGTAAGTCTGTAATAAAAAGTTTCCGGAGAATCTGTAAAGTTTTCAATTAACTCTTCAAAACTTTTGGGTTCCCATGTATGCTGCAGGAAAAAATCTGAAGTTCTTTCAAGCGTCTGTTCTTTTGAGATGAGTAAAGCTCCGGCGAAATAAGAAGCGTAAAAATTATTCAGAATCTCTTCAAAACTTCCGAAATCAAGCCAGGAGTAAGTATTGGGACGGTTTTTTAATTCCAAAACATTAAATCCTATTTCTTTGGCCAGAATAAATGTTTTCTGATCCTTTTCAAGTTTACGGTTCAAAAGCAGCAGTTTTTGTTCTGGAATAAAAAGAGAACGCAAATTATCAAGAGTTCCAAAAGATTCAAAATTCTCCGATCTTATGGTGTAGTGAAAGTTGTCCGTAAGTATATTTTCCAGGACATAAGCTCTTAAATCCTTCCCGATATTCATCTTGTTTTCTTTACTGAATTCCACAGCTTTTTCTTCAATTTCAGGGAAGTAATTATCATAAAGCTCCTGAAAAGATCGGAGGACTGCAAAATAAAAACGCTCTTTTCCCAAATTATAATTTTGGGAGATTTCAATAAGGGCATTGATGAAAGCGGTTACTTTTTTGGGCGCATCACTGATGATACTGATAAGGTTGTTTTTGCTGATGCCGAAAAGATCCAGAGGTATTTCTTTAAAAAAATCCGATTGCAGGATATCATTGAACGGAGCTAAGCTTTTATCCAGTTTTGTAGAGACCAGTTCGTCAAATGTAGAGTTCAGAGATTCCGAAAGCTGAATAATCTTATCATGTTTAGGATATTTTTTTCCATTCTCAATTTCGTTGAGGTAAGATTTAGACAATCCGGTCTTTACTGCAAGATCCTGCAGAGACCAGTTTTTCTTTTGTCTGAGCTGTTTAAGCTTCAGTCCGAAAACTGTTTTGATAAAATCACTTTCTGAATTCATACTCAAATATAAATAATTAGCTGCGATTATCTGCATAATAAATTTTAAAAATAATTAGCGAACGTTCGCTGTTTGTGAAAATTTTTATTTATGTTTGTAACATCAAATCACAAAATCAATAAGTTATGGAAACTAAAACTCAATTGAAAATAAAAACACAGAAACAGTTTGAAGGGGTTTTTACTCTCGGGCTTACCGATTTTCTTATTGCACTTCATCAGAATTTCAACACAGAAAGATTAGAGCTTTTAGAAGAAAGGAAAAAAACACAGCAGTCTTTTGACTCAGGAAATCTGCCGGATTTTTTGCCGGAAACCCATGAGACCAGAACCGGAGACTGGATCTGTGCACCGCTTCCCGCTGATCTGCTGGATAGGAGAGTGGAGATCACAGGGCCAGTAGACCGCAAAATGATTATCAACGCGCTTAATTCAGGAGCGCTGACTTTTATGGCAGATTTTGAAGATAGTAATGCACCCACCTGGGAAAACTGTATTCAGGGACAAATTAATTTATCGGATGCCATAAGACGTAACATAGATTTTACTGCTGACAATGGAAAATCCTACCAATTGAATGAGAAAACAGCTGTTCTTCAGGTGCGTCCGAGAGGTTTGCATTTACCGGAAAAGCATATTGAAATCAATGGTGAAGAAGCTTCAGGTTCACTGACTGATTTTGGAATTTACTTTTTCAACAATGCAGAGTATCTATTGGAAAACGGAAGCGGTCCCTATTTTTACCTTCCGAAATTAGAGCATTATAAAGAAGCCCGCTGGTGGAATGATGTTTTTGTCTTTGCTCAGAATTATCTGGGAATACCTGCCGGAAAAATCAAAGCAACCGTTTTGATTGAAACCATTACTGCTTCATTTCAAATTGATGAAATTTTATTTGAGCTGAAAGAGCACAGTGCAGGGCTGAATTGCGGAAGATGGGATTACATTTTCTCATTCATCAAAAAATTCAGAAACCTGCCTGAATTTATGGTTCCGGACAGAGATCAGGTCACTATGACGTCTCCGTTTATGAGTGCTTATTCTAAAAGAGTGATAGAAATTTGTCATAAAAGAAACGTTCACGCCATTGGAGGAATGGCTGCACAGATTCCCGTAAAAAATGATGATGAAGCCAATCATGCAGCTTTTGAAAAAGTAAGAAAAGATAAAGAACGTGAGGTTAAAAACGGTCACGATGGAACCTGGGTAGCTCACCCTGCCTTAGTTTCCGTAGCTAAAGTTATTTTTGACACATACATGCCGGATAAAAATCAGATTGATAAAAAACCGGGGTATCATATCACAGCAGCGGATCTTCTGGAAGTTCCGAAAGGTGAGATCACTGAAAAAGGAGTGAGAAAAAATATCAATGTAGGTATCTTATATATAGAAAGCTGGCTGATGGGAATTGGCGCAGCGGCTATTTACAATCTGATGGAAGATGCGGCTACCGCAGAAATCTCAAGAACCCAGCTGTGGCAATGGCTGAAAAATGAAGCTAAGCTTGATAACGGCCTTTCATTGACCCGGGAGATGATTCTGCAGTGGGAAACTGAAGAAATGGATCATATCGAAAAATATGTGGGTGGGGAAAGATTCAGCAATGGTAAATTCAATCTGGCGAAAGAACTATTCAATGAACTGGTTTTTTCGGAAAAATTCGAAGAATTCCTGACTCTGAAAGCCTACCCATTCATTAAATAAATATTTTTTGGACCTAAGAATTTTAAAAGAGAAGTGATCCTGTTAAGATCTATGATCCCGAATCACAAAACCCGCACCTCGAAACCCGAACAAACAATAAATCCAAATATTATGAAAACAAGACAAGAACAAATCCATGCGATAGAGCAGGACTGGCTGAACAATCCCCGCTGGAAAGGAGTAAAAAGAACCTATACTGCTGAAGAAGTATTAAAACTTCGCGGTTCTTATCAGATAGATTACACCATTGCGACAGAAATGTCTAAAAAATTCTGGGATAAGCTGAATAACCAGGATTATGTAGCCGGACTTGGCGCATTAACCGGAAATCAGGCTGTTCAGGAAGTAGACGCCGGACTGGAAGCCATCTATCTTTCAGGCTGGCAGGTAGCTGCTGATGCCAATCTTTCAGGGGAAATGTATCCCGACCAGTCACTTTATCCGGCGAATTCAGTGCCGTCTGTAGTGAAAAAAATTAATAACGCTTTACTGAGAGCGGATCAGATTCAGTCTGTAAGCGGAAGCGGAGATAGAGAATATCTGGTTCCTATTATTGCAGATGCAGAAGCGGGATTTGGAGGAAACCTGAATGCTTTCGAACTGATGAAACAGATGATTGAAGCGGGAGCAGCGGCCGTTCATTTTGAAGATCAGCTTTCATCAGCAAAAAAATGTGGGCATCTGGGAGGCAAGGTTTTAGTTCCCACTCAGGAAGCGATCAATAAACTGGTTGCAGCCCGTCTGGCTTCAGATGTATTGGGTGTACCGAGCATTATTATCGCAAGGACAGATGCAGATGCAGCGGATCTTTTAACTTCAGATATCGATGACAGAGATAAGAAATTTGTTACAGGCGAAAGAACTTCCGAAGGTTTTTATGTGGTGAAAAACGGAGTAGAACAGGGGATAGACCGTGGCTTATCTTATGCTCCTTATGCAGATCTTATCTGGATGGAAACTTCTAATCCTGATCTGGAACAGGCCAGACAGTTTGCAGAAGGAATACATGCACAGTTTCCCGGAAAAATGCTGGCTTATAACTGTTCGCCATCTTTCAACTGGGCGGCGAGATTAAGTGTGGAAGAGATGGCTAATTTCCGTGAAGAGCTTGCGAAAATGGGATATAAATTCCAGTTTATCACACTGGCAGGCTTCCATGCGCTGAATACCGCTATGTTTGAACTCGCATTGGCTTATAAAGAAAGAGGAATGGCCGGATATTCTGAACTTCAGGAACGTGAATTTGCTTTACAGCAAAAAGGATTCAGAGCCGTAAAACATCAGTCTTTTGTAGGAACAGGATATTTTGATGAAATTCAGAATGTGGTAACTAATGGTTCTTCTGCAACAGTGGCTATGAAAGATTCTACAGAAACGGCACAATTTCATTAATCATTTTTTCCTATTTTTTCCATATAACCTTCTCTGCTTTGAGAAGGTTTTTTTGATTTAGAAGTATTAAGAAAATAAAAAATAGAATGAGAAAATATTGTCATAAAAATTGAAATCGGACATTTGTGTAAGATTAACGTTGTACTATTTGTGGTACTATAATTATATCCACTTTTAAATGTCTTTTTGTATAACATTTTTATGAAATCGATTATTTTGATTTAATTTTTCATCTTTTTGTTCTCAAATGAAGCCGTGTTTTTGTTAAAAAAGTATTATATAACTGAAAAAAACATGTTAACCTAATTCTATTTTTTAATTGATAATCAGGTTGTTAATTTAAAAAATTGTTAACCTCCCGACTAATCTGTTTTTGTGTTTTCCGAATTGTATTAGTTTTGAAATGTCAGGAATGATCACTGACAAAAATTACAGAACGATTAATTATTAAAAACACAAATTCATTCCATTAAAAAAACACAACAGTGTATACAGCAATGTATGCCACCCACATTATTCTCACTTTAGACCAGGCACAGATTATTGTCGAATAAGCAGATTGAAATATTTGAAAACAAATGTAAAAATGAAAAAAAATTTCAGAAAAGAAATTTAATATTAAAATTTTATATGAAACAGTAATAATCTAATGAGAGAATAAGTAGATTCTAAAAACACAAATGATGCTGATGAAGTATGTGCCTTTGTGCTGGCCTGCTTCATCTTTTTTTGTTTATCTTTTTTTGAATAATCAGCATATTTAAAGATTTTGAAATAAAGACCCCTGAAGAAAGTTCATACCTTTGATGTAATGTAATTAGAATGAGGTATTATGAATTTAGTATATGAAAAGAAAATAGAAGTAACAAAAGAGCATATAGACCAGAATAATCATGTCAATAATGTGCAGTATGTGCATTGGGTAGAAGAAATGGCTGCAGAACACTGGGAAACGGTGAAGGAAAAAACAGATTATCCGGAAGATGTATGGATGCTGGTAGATCACCATATTCAGTATAAAAAGCAGGTTTATCTGGGAGATGTAATCATCGTTAAGACCTATCCGAAAGAGCCTGAGGGGATCAGACAGCCCAGAAAAGTTGAATTTTACTGTAATGAACAGCTGGTAGTAGATTCACATACTTTATGGGTGCTTTTTGATAAAGAAACCAGAAAAATTAAAAGACTGGAACATACGTGGCTGGATCAGCTTAAATAGACGAGGAGTATTATCCTGGTTATGTTAAATAATTTTAATGTCCGGAGAATAATAATGAGATTATTTTTTCCAAATTGAATACACGGCTTATAATTATGTTTTGTCATATCTTTGCAGTATGATACGTATTACAAAAATTTTCACATTCGAGACAGCTCACGTGCTGTACAACTACGATGGGAAATGTAAAAATATGCACGGACATTCCTACAAACTGTTTGTAACGGTAAAAGGAAAGGTGATTAATGATTTGGAAAATTCCAAAAACGGGATGGTAGTGGATTTTGGGGATATTAAAAGTATCGTAAAATCTGAGATTGTAGATGTATGGGATCATGCCGTTCTCGTGAATGCACTGTCTCCTCATAAAGAATTGGGTGAAGATCTTGAGAGCAAGGGACATAAAGTGATCTATTGCAGTTTTCAGCCTACCTGTGAGAATATGCTGTATGCTATTGCAGCCAAAATAAAATCAAAACTTCCGGCTGAGGTTTCTCTGGCCTATCTTAAACTTCACGAAACCGAAAACTCTTACGGAGAATGGTTCGCAGAAGACAATAAGTAACAGTAATTTATTCATTAAAACCTCAGACTGGTGTTAAAAACAATCATTAATTTAGAACCTGGAAAAAAAGTATATTTTGCTTCAGATCAGCATTTTGGTGCACCTACCCCTAAAGAAAGTAAGGTGCGCGAAGAGAAATTTATCCGTTGGATGGATGAGATCAAGGAAGATGCTCAGGTTTTGTTTTTAATGGGAGATCTTTTTGATTTCTGGCATGAGTGGAAACATGTAATTCCAAAAGGATATGTACGTGTTCTCGGAAAAATAGCCGAGCTTAAAGACAGAGGAATTCATATTTATTTCTTTGTGGGAAACCACGACCTGTGGATGAAAGACTACCTTGAAGAAGAGATTGGGTGTACGGTTTTTTATCAGAAACAGTATTTTGAGATGGGCGGAAAACAGTTTCTGCTGGCTCATGGAGATGGCCTCGGACCTGGTGACAAAGGATATAAAAGGATGAAAAAACTGTTTACAAATCCTGTTGCTCAGTGGTTTTTCAAATGGCTTCATCCGGATATTGCCATGAAAATAGCTTTGTATCTTTCTCAGAAAAATAAAATGATTTCCGGAGAAGAAGATAAAGCCTTTCTGGGAGAAGATAAAGAGTTCCTGATCATCTATTCGAAGGAAAAACTAAAAAAAGATAAATTCGATTACTTTATTTATGGCCACCGCCACCTTCCTATGGTGCTGGAGCTGGATCAAAAGGCAAAATACATCAATTTGGGAGACTGGATCTCCTATTTTACTTACGGGGTTTTCGAAAAGGATTTTGAGCTGAAAACTTTTAAGGATGGAACAAAAAAAAATTACCCCTGAGAGAGAGGTAATTTCCGAATGAATCGAAACTCACTCTTGTTTTTAATCCATATTCCGATTACGTAATTGCAAGAAGTTTACCAAAGTGTAATCCTCCTGTTAAAAAATATTTCAAAAATTTTAATTTGTTTTGTAATCCATTCATTGTGAGTGGATAATAAATTTGAAAATAATTGTAAAAAATTGGAAAATATATTCAATATAGAAACGGAACAGGATTTTCTCCATGCATCATTAGCTGCTTTTCATTACCAGTATGAGAATGTTGAGATCTATAGAAAATTTGTAGATTTTCTGAACATACGTCCTGAAGAAGTCAAAAGCCTGGCAAAAATACCTTTCCTTCCGATTGAGATGTTCAAAAACCATCAGATTCTGGATAAAAATGCATCAGCTGATCTATTTTTTCAAAGTTCAGGAACTACTCAGATGAATCTTTCCAAACATTTCATCGCAGATCCCAATAAATATGAAGAAAGCATTTACAAAAGTTTTGAACAGTTTATAGGGAAACCAGAAGATTTTATTTTTCTAGGGCTCCTTCCAAGCTATCTGGAAAAACAGAATTCTTCCCTGATCTATATGGTAGACTATCTGATGAAAAAGTCCGGAAAGCCGGAAAATGGCTATTTTCTTTATAATCATGCTGAACTTTTTGAGCTTTTAAATGGCTTGAAAGATAAAAAAGTCATTCTTTTCGGAGTATCATTTGCCTTGCTGGATTTCCTGGATTCCATTGAAAATCTTGGTTTTTCTATTTCAGGGTCTCAAAATTTGACCGTTATTGAAACCGGGGGAATGAAAGGCAGAAAAGAAGAAATGACAAAGGACGAGCTTTTAAAAATTCTTCAGAATGGCTTGAAAACAGATAGGATTTACTCGGAATATTCAATGACTGAGCTGCTTTCACAGGCATATTCACTTGGAAATAATGAATATGAATGTCCCAATTGGATGAAAATATTGGTTAGAAATGCGGAAGATCCTTTTTCCTATGAGCAGGAAGGGAGAACCGGAGCGATTAATATCATTGATTTGGCCAATATCCATTCCTGCTGTTTTATTGCAACACAGGATTTGGGTAAAATCCTTCCGGGAGAACGCTTTCAGGTTTTGGGAAGAATAGATCACTCCGATATCCGCGGCTGCAGTTTGCTGGTAAGCTGATTTTAAATACTTTTGAGAAAAATCCAAAAAAAATTAAAACTCTAACCTCTAACTTCTAACTTCTAACTTCTAAAATCCAATAAATGTTGAAGATCGAAGAACTTGTTCACGCTTATATCCATGCCCACTGCGATTTTGAAAAAGAAATTGTACTCACGAATTATTTCCAGGCCGACTGGGAAGCGGATATCCTGTTCATAGATGCCGAAGGTTTCAGCCATGAAATTGAAATTAAACTTTCAAAAAGCGATTTTAAAAACGATTTCAAAAAATCATACTTAAATAAAGATACAGGGGAGAAATTCCTGAAACATGATAAAATCTCCTGTGGCGATTATATGTGCAATACCTTCAGCTTTCTGCTTCCGATGGGAATGATAGAGCATACTGCTATTCCCGGACATTGCGGAATTATTGAATTCTATCACAATGAAGACACCTGGGAAACAGAATTTTATCCCATACGAAGCCCGAAAAAAGTACATGAAGATTCTTATTGGAAACTGAACGATAAAGACCTTTTTATCCGGAAAATGGCTCTGAACTTATTGCAGCGGAAAATGGAGATCAAAGGAAAACAGGAAGAGCTTATTTTTAAAAATCCTTTTGATATTAAGAAGGTGAAATAATTAATGGGGATAATAGAGTTTCGGGATACGGGTTCCGTGATTCGAACTCGAAACCCGTAACTTTCAACCCAAAAAATATAGGCCGCCAGAAACTGACAGCCTATATTTTTTATATTGATTTGTACTAATCTGCTACAACCTCAGTTGAATCTCTCTGAAGTAAGAACTTGTAGATCAATCCTCCGACAACTCCTCCCATAATAGGCGCTGCCCAGAACAGCCAGAGCTGAGACATAGCAAGTCCGCCCGTAAATACCGCCTGCGAAAGTGATCTCGCCGGGTTTACAGAAGTATTGGTGATTGGAATAGAAATAAGGTGAATTAATGTTAAAGCCAGACCAATAGCGATACCTGCAAATTTTCCGTTAGCCCACTTATCTGTTGCTCCCATAATAACAATCAGGAAGAATGCAGTAAGTAAAAACTCGGCAAGGAATGCAGCTCCCATACTGAATGCTTTTCCGTTGTAAACCGCTTCTCCGTAGAAATTGGTAGCAAAAGCCCCGGGTTTTGAGAAATCTACCGCTCCTGATCCGTTAAGGATAACATAAAGACATCCTGCAGCAGCCAATGCACCAAGACACTGCGCTACAACATAAGGAATAAGATCCTTTGCCGAAAACCGGCCTCCGGCTAAAAGTCCGAAAGATACAGCGGGATTGAAATGCCCACCGGAAATATGGCCTACAGCATAAGCCATGGTAAGAACCGTAAGACCAAAGGCTAAAGATACGCCTAGAAGTCCAATGCCAATGTCGGGAACTCCGGCAGCGAAAACAGCACTTCCGCAACCACCGAAAACAAGCCAAAATGTGCCGAAAAATTCAGCAAAAAGTTTTTTTATCATGTTGTTTATTTTATAAATGTATCTCAAATGTAAAATTTAAATTTTAAAATAAAAAGTTAAAATGTAAAAAAAAATTAACTTTTTATAACTTAAAATTATGTATTTAATAATTTGGTTTGATGTTTGTTGGGAATCTTTTCAGGGTAACATTATAATGCGCTTGAATGGTATGGCATAAATGTTTATCTTTCGTTTAGTAATTTAAAAGCATGGTTAATGAGAAAGTTTTTTTGTGTGGCTTTATTGCCTTTTATGTATAGCTTTTATTATTCTCAGAAAGCAAAAAAAACGCTTCCCTGTTATGATCTTGAATCTGTTCTGAAAGTAGAACCTACGCCTCTGTACAAAGCACATCTGGATGCCTCAAAAAGTTTTGGGGTGAAGCTTCTGAAAGATTCCAAAACCGTACAGAAATACATCAGCAGCGGAAAGTTTCACAAAATAAAGAAAACAGGAAAAGGGTACCGCATTCAGAAACTGGATTACAGCCGGGCTTATATGGTTTCCAAAGCAAAAGCGACTCTGGAAAAAATGGGATCCAGATTTAGCAAAGAAACCAAAGGACATACTTTCACCGTTTCATCCATTACACGAACTCTTGAAGATCAGTGCAGATTGAGAAGAGTGAATTCCAATGCATCACTGGGAATCAGCTCCCACAATTACGGAAATTCTTTTGATATTTCTTACATACGTTTCAATGATGTACTGAAATACAATCCGAAAATGGAAGTGGCCCTGGAGAAAGTTTTAAAATATTATGCGGATGCAGGCCGGATTTACTACATCAAAGAAAGACAGCAAAGCTGTTATCATATTACCGTAAGGAACTACTGATTTTTTTTCATTGATGAATATCTTTTATAGGTGAAAATTAAATTTGTTTTACGAATAATAAATTTATGATGAGATTATTTGTGCAGGATGTTTAGTTTGTATAATTTTATGCGACTAAACAAACCATGAACTTATGAACGAAAAAGATTACTTAACGGCCATCTCTGAATGGAATCGTTATTTACAAAATTATTACCTGATCTCTAATCTGATCCCTACCAATTACGTTTTTGATCTGTCTTCAGATCAGATTACAAAAATCAAAGATGCCAACAAATATGTGGATCTGTGTGCCGAAATAGGGGTGTTGGATAACCAAATGTATCTTATTTTTGTTCCACTGGACGAACAGGGGCATAGAGAAAAAGGAGTTACCGAATACCAGTACACAGTTCTGGGTCCACTTAAACACGATTTAAGACTGCAGGAAACAAAAGAGTTTACCATCGTTAAGAATGCTGTTATTTCCAGTAATCTTACTAAAGTAGATGATAATATGAATACCAATTTCCCGGTATCCAGCCAGCCGGTTCTTGATCAGGATATAGCCGTAGAAGCTATTGAGCGTTGGAGAAACGAAGGGATGGAGTGGTTCTTCCGTGAATGTAATGAATTCAAAGGAGAAAGAGTCTTCAGAAGATTTTATATTCCTGAGGCAGACCTTTGCCACCCTATTCCAAAGGTAGCAAGCGTTAAATGCTCATTCGGATTAAGACACAATGATATCTACCAGAGAATGCTGGTAACATTGATCTTTATTTCTTCTCATGAACTTTTACAGCAGGGAGAAAGTACTGAAATGGTTTCAAATACCTACGACTGGGCAAAACCATGTCCGCCTGTATGCCGTATTCCTGAACTTGGATCTTAAAATTAAATACGTATAGAGATAGGAATGACCGATTTTTTTAAAGCTATTTTATTCCTAAACTATGGTCTGCTCCTGTCCATCATACTGTTGGGAGCAGCAAAATACCGTATATTAAATCATAAAGAAAAGCAATATTTTCATTGTATTGCTTTTCTTTTTTTTATTGAACTCCTGAACCTGGTTCTGCCTTATGTTTTCAACCTCAATGATACCTCATTTCTGTATCCGCTTTATATAGCAGGTGAATTTTTTCTGGTCACCGCTTTATTCATAAGAAAGCTGGAGCTCCCGAAATATATCCTGATGATTACAGGAATACTGGCCTTAGGGTTCATGGGATCAAAATATACTGTGGACTGGCCTTCTAACAGCGATATTGTAAAGGTGATTTCAAATATTATCATCATCTGTCTTTCGGGATTTGCCCTGATCCGTGAGATCAGAGATACTTCCACACAAAACCGTTTCCTGCTTGTAGATGCCAGTATTTTTTTCTACTATTCCGTTTCGGTTTTTATTTTTATTATTCAGCATCAGCTGGCCAATTTATCAGAAAACGATTATTATATTATTCTGAGCGTGAATAATATTTTGTCGAGTATTTTATACTGTTCATTTTTATATACCTTCATCAAATTAAAGAAGTAACCTTAAATATCAGCCTTCTCGTCCTTATAATTGTTACCATAACCGTTATAGTGTCCTTTATTCTCCTTGCTTACCGGTCTTTTATAAGCCGGATCATTAAGGAAAAGAATGTCCAGCATGAAGCGGAAGTTCTTCACCAGAAAAAACTCGTACTTGAAAATATCAAAGCTCAGGAGGAAGAACGAAAAAGAATAGCCGTCATGATCCATGATGATATAGGAAACCGCCTGAATATTCTTTCACTTTGGATGAACAATCTGGATACCAAAGGAGATGAGATTATCAAAAAAAACATTTACAGCCAGATGGCATCCCTTATTGATGCGGCCAGAAGTATTTCCCATTCATTATATCCTGTCAACCTCGAATCGGTGGGGTTTGTTCTTTATGTGGAAGAATTGATAGCCAACCTCTCGCACAAGATCAATATTTCCATGCAGGTAATGCCCGGATATGGGAAAAAAGATATCTTTGTAGAAGTACAGCTGTACAGAATTATCCAGGAATTTACCACCAATGTGATCAAACATTCTACGGCCTCGGATATTTGGATCTATATCAAAGATTATCCTCAGAATATGTCGGTGATCATTACTGATAACGGACAGGGATTTGATTATAATCTGGTGAAAAAAGGAATGGGAATCAAAAATATTGAATCCCGGATAAAATCCATGAATGCTGCCCATAAATGGAAAAGTACTTTAAATAAAGGAACCCGTTTAATCATTATAATTCCAAAAAACAATGAATTCCCAAATCAAAATAGCCTTAATTGATGACGAACAGCTGATCCTGGAAGGGGTAAAAATGCTGCTTTCGAATGAAAAGAATATTTCCGTATGTCTTACATCCAATAACGGCCCGGATTTTATTGAGAAATTAGGAAGTCTTCCGGAAGAAGAATTTCCACATATTGCACTGGTGGATGTACAGATGCAGCCCATGAACGGTTTTGAACTGGTAGAAATCCTTAAAGAAAAATACCCTGAGCTCAGAATCATCATCCTCTCTTCGCATTACAAAACTTCTATACTTGGGTATATGGTCAAATTGGGGGTTTCTGCGTTTTTACCCAAAAATTCGGATAAGAAAACATTTATTGATGCCATTACAATGGTGTATAAAAACGGCGTATTCTTTACGGCAGAAGACCATCAGATGCTCTTCACCTACATGAACAGTTCCGCAAAAAAGAAATCCTTATTTGAAATGGAGGACGAACTCTCTGAGCGGGAAAAAGATGTCGTAAAACTGATCTGTCAGGAGTATACCAATAATGAGATCGGTGAAAAACTCTTCATAAGCCCCAGAACAGTAGAAAGCCACCGCCAGCGGATTCTTGAAAAAATCGGAGCCAAGAACACGGTAGGTATCGTAATTTATGCCGTTGTGAACAATATATATTCTCTCGACAAAATGTAATTCCGTAGAAATACGGAATTTTTTATTTGGTATTTTTCACGCTAGTATCGCTTTTCCTTCTTCCGTTAATTTGAAAAATAAGTTTAACGGGATTTAAAACAGAATCATATTATGGAAATGTTGAGGAAAAACTTTTAACAATTAAAATAAAACACAGCGATGGAAAACGATACAGCCATGTCTGTCGGGATCTTTTTTGACGGAACAGGAAATAATGGGATCAATGCGGCGGCAGGAAAAAGACCTTCAGTGAACAATGAAAGCTATAAAGGCGCACCCACCAATATTTATAAATTATTCAACTTATTTTACGGAAGTAATAAAATATACGTAGAAGGGATAGGTACATTTACAGGAGAAGAAGACAGCAATTTTGCTATGGCAACATGCGCCAATCCTCCGGATGCACAAGGATATTCTTCTGATGACAAATTGCAGAAAGCAGTTACGTTTACCCGGAATCTGATCAATAATAAAAATATAGACTACCATTTTTATGTATACGGATTCAGCAGGGGAAGTATGCTGGCAAGGGAATTCTGCAACCTGCTTGCAACCCAGTATCCTTCAGGAAATGTAAGCATAAAATTTCTGGGTGTTTTTGATACGGTGGAATCCAAACCATTCAATACCTATGATATGGGACTGCCGCAGCAGGTAGAAAATGCCCTTCATATATGTGCTGTGAACGAATGCAGGTTCTTTTTTCCATTAACCGGTTTCTTTGAGAATTCAAGAAATATGCAGGATACCAAAACCGAGACTGCCGGTTCCGTATGGAAAGAAATTTTCGTTCCCGGAGCCCATGCTGATGTAGGCGGCGGTTATCTTCCGGCAGGGCATTCCGTATACATTTCCACGGATTTTATTAATGTCAAAGATCTGAATGACTATGTTTCGGATGTAAGAAATGCAAAAACGGATGCTGAAGGAAATAAGATATGGGACGCTCTGCTTTCTGGTTTTCAGATTGAAAGAGGAGTTGTCTTGTCTCAGGCCTATGTTTCCAGAGATTTGGTGCTGAATACCCTTCCGTTTGTGTACGGAAGAATTATGCTGGAGGAAACCAATAATGCGGTATCTGGAATATTCAGTACAGACCTTGCCAGTGTGGGACTTGATATCGAAAATGATGCTTTCCTCTCAGATTTTTATACAGACCTAGCGGCTTATGTTGAAAGCTTTTTACCTGCTTTGAAACCAAAATATGATTATACAGCTCTTGCAGATTATACCCATATTTCAGCCAATTTTGGAACGATTAGAGATGTTTCCGGTAAATCAGATGATGAAATTGAGGCAGAATTGATCAACAACGGTCTGAATGTACCCAGCAGTACATCCATAGAAAGAGGAATCCATACCAAACTGGTGACAGATCTGCATCTTCCCGAAGACAGCTTTGTGGCTGACTTCCTGTATGGGACCAATGTTCCGAATAATGATATCTGGAGCCGTACTATTGAGATAAGATCCATGGCGGCAGAACAGAATTAGATACAAACGTTAGTACTTTTCAGTTTTAAATTTAGGTTACGAAGGGGTGTCTGGCAGGACATCCCTTTTTGCGTCAATGAATAAATCTATTGTGAACCAGAATGTTATTATTTCTCGGCAATTCATTTCTTTTTCCGTACTTTTGCACCCGGAAATTCATTATTCATCATTAATTTTTATTTAAACAAATGCTTTCGGTTCAAGGTTTAGGATTACATCATTCAGGAAACTATCTGTTTCAAAACACCAATTTCACCATTAAAAAGGATGATAAAGTAGGGCTCGTAGGAAAAAATGGAGCAGGAAAATCTACTTTATTAAAAATGCTTTCAGGGGAAATTAATTTCTATGAAGGAAACGTAGTCCGTGAAGGAAGTGTTACTATCGGGTTCCTGAAACAGGATCTTGATTTTGTAAAAGGAAGAACGGTTTGGGATGAAACCATGCAGGCTTTTGAGCAGATCAATGCATGGAAAAATGAACTGGAAGAGGTGAATCACCAGATGGCTGTAAGAACAGACTATGAAAGTGATGCTTATTCTGAACTGATCAATAAAATGACAGAGCTGAACGATCTTCTGATGAACCATGATGCCTACAATCTTGAAGGCGATATGGAGAAAGTACTGTTCGGTTTAGGATTCAAAGCAGATGATTTCCGCAAAATTACCGACGAGTTTTCCGGAGGCTGGAGAATGAGAATTGAACTGGCAAAACTGCTGCTTCAGAAAAATGACATCATGCTTCTCGATGAGCCTACCAACCACCTGGATATGGAATCCATCATCTGGCTGGAAAACTTCCTGAAAGATTATCCCGGTGCTATTGTTCTGGTAAGTCACGACAAGCAGTTCATGACGGCGGTGTGCAACAGAACTTTTGATATCAATAATAAGAAAGTAGACGATTATAAAGCCAACTACTCCAAATATCTGGTGATGCGTGAAGAGCGCCGTGAAAAGCTGATCAATGCTAAAAAGAATCAGGATGCGGAGATCAAGCAGATGGAGGACAACATCAATAAGTTCCGTGCAAGTGCTACCAAAGCATCTTTTGCACAGTCACTGATTAAAAAACTGGATAAAATTGAGCGTATTGAAATTGATAATGAAGACGTTTCAAAATTCAATATCCGTTTTGTACAGTCTATGGTTCCCGGAAAAGTTATTTTTGAGGCAGATCACTTAGGAAAGGCATACGGAAACAAGCAGATTTTTGATGACGTAGACTTTATTGTTCAGAGAGGAGACAGAATTGCTCTTTTAGGACAAAACGGACAGGGAAAAACCACATTGGCAAAAATTCTGGCCGGAGATATTAAAGATTATTCAGGAACCTGGAACCTGGGACACAATGTGAACATTGGATACTTCGCCCAAAACCAGGAAGAAGTTCTGACTCCCAATAAAACGGTTTTAGAAGAAGCGGAAGATGCTGCAACGGAAGAAACAAGACCTAGAGTAAGAGATCTTTTAGGATCTTTCCTTTTCCAGGGTGAAGCAGTTTCCAAAAAGACAAAAGTACTTTCCGGAGGAGAAAGAAACCGTCTGGCACTTTGTAAATTATTACTTCGTCCTTTCAACACGTTGATTATGGATGAGCCTACGAACCACTTGGACATTCAGTCTAAGGAGATCATCAAGCTGGCTCTGCAGAATTTTGAAGGAACACTGATCGTGATTTCTCACGACAGAGAATTCCTGGACGGACTTTGTGATAAAATTTATGAATTCCGCGACGGAAGAATGAAAGAATTCCTGGGAAGTGTAGGAGAATATCTGGAATACAGACAAAAAGAAACACTCAGAGAAATTTCTGCCGAAAAAGCAAAACTTCACGGCGAAGAAGTGAAAGTAGAGGTGAAACTGGCTCCGAAAGAAGTGAAGGTGGAAGAGAAATCATCAACCATCGTAAGCAAAGAGCAAAAAAATATTCAAAATAAATTAAAGAAAGTAGAAGAAAGAATTTCCGAACTTGAAGCAGAAATCGAAACATTCGAAGCTTCTTTTACGAAGGAAAATCCGTCTGAAGAAACTTTAGAAAAATATAATAAAACGAAAGAAGAACTGGAAGTAGCTTTACAGGAATGGGAACATTTGGGTTCTCAACTGAGCTAGGAGTTACGGGTTTGGGAGTTGGAGAGTATTAGGGTTGGAGAGTATATGAGTATAGAGATTTTGATTGTTGGTAGTTGCGGGTTCGATCTTCGTAACCCGGATTCGGAAACTAAAATTTACCCAAAAAAGTCTCATGTCTAGAATCTGATGTCTGGTATCTGATGTCTTGGTTCTTGGTTCTTGTCTCTTGATTCTTGTCTCTCAGTTCTATCATCAACTCCTGTAACAAGCTCTCCCTTTCAACGACCTATTGAATAGTTTTTACATCCTTCATCATAAAACTTAAATTATTTTCATACTTTTGAAATATGGTTTTTAAAGACAACAGAACTATGAAGCGTTTTATTTCCAGGCTTTTGTTTGGAATTTACTTCATTGCGCTGTTTTCTCAAAGTTTTCACCATCACGATACTGTTGACTATTTTAAGAACTTCAATCTTAAAAAAACAGAAAATACCATTGCTAAAACTACCGCTAAAGAAAAGCCGGGCGACTGTCTGGCATGTCATTTTTTAGCTACCGGAAATACTTTAATTCCTGAAGAATTCAGCTTTACTTTTGATCATTTCGGTCATGAGGTCATGCAGACTATTGCAGTTCAGGAAAAAATATGGTCTCAGACCAAATTCACTTTTCAGCTTCGGGGCCCTCCCGCAGTTTCATAAATCATAGATTCTTTATTTGGGTTTTACTGCTGTTTTTAGTAAGCAGTTGGCAGTGGCTGGTTCCGGAAAACGGATGTCGTTATGAACGATGTAACGTTGCGGTTTACAGATACTGCTCAGGGTTCAGATATTTACCATATTCAGATCGGGAAGATGGAAACCGGGAGTTTCTGTTGGTCTTGCATAGAAAAAGTTTCTACAGCCGGGCTGAACAGGATTAACTGTTTTGTTTTTGTTTCAACCCTTCCGGAGACCATCTCCTGTCTGACACCAACAAAAATCTGACATCTGAAACAACCCATACCACATTTTTACGCAAAAAAAATGTACCTGAAACGGTACACAATCAATCTATAGACAATGAAATTGATATATAGCCTGATGTTGGTCCTTTGTGGGCTGACATTGATAAGTGCACAAAAAACATTTACAGTACAAGGAACTGTTCAGGATTTTCATGATAAAACCTTGCTGGAAAATGCTGTCGTTAATATCGGCGGATTTACAGCTAAAACAGATACTAAAGGTAATTTTACGTTCAATAAAATTCCCGCAGGAAAATATGTGCTCGTTGCCAGGCATCCCGATTGTGACGATTATACTGAAAATATAGCAGTTGATCGGGACCTACACTTGGTAATTACTCTGGAGCATCATATAAAAGACATTGAGACAGTTACGGTTCACGGAAGTCACAAGAACAATGGAAGCATGGTTGTGAAAACCATTGATAAATCCATGATTTCAAGAAACGTGAGCGAAAATCTGGGAAATCTATTAACAAACATTTCCGGAGTTAACGTTCTCAAAACGGGAAATAATATCACAAAACCTATTATTCATGGGCTTTACGGTAGCCGGGTTTCTATTCTTAATGATGGGGTAAAACTGGCCGAACAGGAATGGGGAGTAGAGCATGCACCCAACGTGGATGTCAATAATTTTGAACATATTGATGTTATAAAAGGAGCGTCTGCCCTGAAATATGGCGGCGGAGCTGTTGGGGGAGTCGTGGTTTTACAGCCTCAGGTTTTGCCTAAGAAAGATACCATAATGGGAAGTGTTGCTCTTTCCGGAATTTCCAACGGAAGAGGAGCTGATCTTAATGTAAAACTGGCAAAGACCTGGGAAAATGGCTGGGCTGTGAAAACCAATGGAAGCTATAAAAAACTGGGTGATCTTGAAGCGCCGGATTATGGTTTGATGAATACAGGACTGGAAAGCTCCGGATTTAATTTTGGAGTTCAGAAGATGACATTTGAAAAAGGTTTTTCTTTTGATTATTATCTGACGAAGAGTACGATAGGAATTCTCAGAAGTTCTCATGTAGGAAATTCTGAAGACCTTCGCAATGCTCTTACAGCTCCTGAACCTATTTACCAAAGGGATTTCAGTTATGATATTGATAACCCGAGACAGGAAATAGAGCATCATATTGCTAAAGTTTCTGCTTACAAAAGGTTTGAAAATTTTGGAAAGATTACGGCGACTTACAGCTTTCAGTACAATCATAGAAAAGAATATGACATCAGACGTACGGAAGAACTCAGCAAAAAACCGGCCTTGGATCTTGAACTGATTACCAATGATCTGAATGTAAATCACCTGATCGAAAGAGCAAAATGGAATCTTGAAACAGGGATTAATGCAGGGTATCAAAACAATTATTCCAATACGCAGACAGAAGCAAGACGTCTTGTCCCGAACTATGACCGGTATTATGCAGGAATTTATTCTGTATTCAAATATAAAATTACACCCGAATTGGATCTTGAACTGGGAGGAAGATATGATTATGACCGTTATGAAGTCACAAAATGGTATGATCTGAGTGACTGGAATAAGATGTATGCCGCGGATTATTCGGATTTTGTAGTAAGAATCAACCAAAACAGAATTCTTACAAACCCATCTTTAAGCTATAATAATATTTCAGCAAACGGAGGAATTGTTTATCATCCATCAGAATACTTTAATTTGAAATTCAATTATGCCAGAGTTTCAAGATCTCCGAACGTTGCAGAGCTTTTTGCAGACGGACTTCACCATTCCGCAGCTATTATTGAAAGAGGAGATATGAGAATGAAAAGTGAAACGGGAAACCAGTTTAATTTAGTGGCTGATGTAAAAGCCAATGTTTTAAAAGGATTGAATATTTCAGTGAACCCGTACTTCTTTTATACTCAGAATTTTATCAACCAGATTCCTACGGGATATCAGAATACACAGTGGGGCGGAGCTTTCGTAGTCTATAATTATCAGCAGATCAATGCGAAAATGTATGGATTAGATCTTGATGTTCAGCTTAAAATTACAAATAACCTTACCTACAAAGGAAGCGGTTCCTACGTGTATGGGCAGGATACAACGCATGATGTACCGCTTATTCTCATGATGCCTCCGAATTTTAATAATTCATTGGAATTCAATAAGAAAGAATGGAAGAACTTTTATTTTTCAGTAAGTAACAATACTTATCTGAAACAAACGAGATTCCCGGTTTATAACGTTCCCATCCGATTGTTTGATTCAGATGGAAATGCTTACAACCAGGAAGTAGATATTTCTACACCTCCGAATGGATATTCACTTTGGAACCTTCAGACAGGGGTAAATCTGTCTAAAAATTTCGGAATTGATTTTTCAGTCCGCAATGTATTCAATACGTCTTACAGGGATTATCTGAACAGACTTCGTTTCTTTTCCAGCGAAATGGGAAGAAACTTTATTTTAACTCTTAAATATCAGTTTTAATTACTTAAAATCAAAAAAATGAAAAATATCTTTAGAAATACGACACTTATCTTAGGACTTTTATTCTTAACCGTTTCTTTCAGTTTAACATCATGTAACAGAAGCGACGATGAAGCGGACGATCTTCCTCAGGAAGAACTTTCGGATGTCCTTCTAAGAGTAACGGATGAAGCTACGGGAACTCCTGTAGTGTATGATTACCAGGTGAACAGTACCACGAATCCGAATGTTAAACTGATCAACGGTCATACCTATAATGTAGAAGTAATTTTCAAAAATGGGAATGAAGATGCAACGCAGGAAATTATAGAAGCTAAAAATGAACATTTCCTGGTATATAACTTTCCAAACTCTGATATTACTTTAACCCGTACAGATGAGGCCGGCTCGACAAGAGATGACGGAAACCGTGTTGGACTGAAAACAAAATGGGTAGTCAATGCGGCTGTAAAAAATCCTGCTGCTACCAGCCAGTTGGTGCTTACCTTATTCCATGAGCCGGTAACAGTTTCTGAAGCTTCTGCAGTAAGTGGAAACGGCGTTATTTATGGAACTCATACGGGAGGGGAAACAGACGCACAGGCGAATTATAACATTATTAATTAACCGGAGTTCGGGTTTTAGGGTCCGGGACTCGAGATGCGGGATGCGGGTTTGAGAGTCGGAGGATTTGAGAGTTTTGGGAAGTGATGGGTTATTTGGGGTGTATCTTGGAGTTGGAGGACCTTCACATTTCACTTGCGTAGCAAAATTAACGATTGATCTTTCTAAATCTCAACCTTAGCCTGGAGATCTGAAATCTTTTTATCCCGAAATCAGGTTAATGAATAGAACCTTTAATCTTGTTGACAAAAAACCACTGGAATTCCCGGTGGTTTTTTATTTAACAATTTTTGGCGTTATAAGTTGACTTTAAGTGGGTGATTTTCATAAAAAATTCATATTTTTGCAACCTAAAATTTTAATCAATAATGAAGGTTACCGCACAAAACCATGATGACGTAAGTGCATTACTTACAGTGACATTGGAAAAATCTGACTACAAAGAAAAAGTAGAAAAGCAGTTGATTAATTATGCTAAAAATGCGCAAGTTCCTGGTTTCAGAAAAGGGAAAGTGCCTTTGAGTATGGTTAAAAAACAATATGAAGCAGGTATTGCATTCGAAGAAATCAACAAACAGGTTTCTGACGCATTGAACGGCTATGTTAACGAAAACAAGTTAAGATTAGTTGGTCAGCCTGTTCCTCAGCCCGTAAACCAATTGGATTACAATGCTGATAAAATTGAAGTTGCTTTCGAAGTAGGATATGAGCCTGAATTCACTATAGATTTAGCTAAATATGAAGCTCCTCATTATAAAGTAGAAGCTTCCGACAAAGAAATTACAAAGAGCATTGAGAACATGCAGAGACGTTTTGCAGAGCAGGTTCCTCAGGATAAAATCACTAAAGATTCTTATGTAGCTTTAGAAATTTCTCAGGTTGTAGAAGAAGATGCTGAAGGAGAGCACAACCACCACCCAAAAAATGCTACCATTACTGCTGAAAACAAAGAAGCTTTCAAATTGGTAAAAGCATTGAAGATGGACGGTTCTGTAAAAGTATCTAAAGAAACTCTTGCAGGTGATGAAGAATTGGCTAAAGAATTAGGATTCACTAAAGAAGAAGTAGAGCATTTACACCATGCTGAAGTAGAAGTAAAAGTAAAAGACTTCTATTCACTGAACTTGGCTGAGCTAAACCAGGATCTATTCGACAAAGTGTACGGAGAAGGAACCATTACTTCTGAAGAAGAGCTTAAAGAAAAAGTAAAATCTGAGTTGGATGAGTACTTCCAGCAGAATGCAGACGTTCACTATGTGAATAAAGTATTGGAGCAGGTTACTGAAAAAGAAGAAGTAAAACTTCCTGAAGATTTCTTAGTAAAATGGTTATTATTCTCTAACCAGAATATCCAGTCTGAAGAACAGGCAAAAGAAATCCTTAATGCAGAGAAGAGCCAGTTAAGATACCAGATCATTGAAGGTAAATTAATGACGGATAACGAAATCCAGTTAGACTATGCTGATGTATTGGCACAGGCTGAGCAGTTGGTAAGAAACCAATTGGCTATCTACGGAATTCACCACTTAGGAGACGAAGAAATCCAGAAATATGCTGTTGAGATGTTGAAAGACCAGGAGCAGGTAAGACAAATTTCTTCTGAAGTAGCTATGGCTAAACTGAAAGATGTTATTCTTGAAAAAGCTTCTAAAAAGGAAACTAAAATCTCTCACGACGAGTTTTTAGAAGAACTTAAAAAATAATTTATTTAAGATATAAATATTTGAAAACCTTTGAGAAATCAGAGGTTTTTTTTATGTCCGGTTTAAAGGTGTTTTTATTTATTTAACCCGAATGCCGGATAATAGCTTTTTGTTTTAATGAGGATAAGAAAGTTAGAGGCTATCCGGATTTGAGCGGTTCTGTTAACCATGTCAAGGTTCAAAACCTTGACATGGTTACTACAAGGCACAAAAGGACATTCTAGCTTTCAGTAAAATTCCAATTTTCGCCACCCTGTGATTCTATTTCGCATCAACTTTTCACAAGCTTATTTTCTTAAAAAAGCTTAAAGTATTCTTATAGGTATTATAATGTATCATGGATAAGTATTCTTTGGCTTATTTGTTGAGGTCATTATTCATATATTTACACCCTAAACTTATTATAGATATGAAAAAGATCATCATTCCGTTTTTCTGTGCTGTACTGTTCTCGGCTCCGGCAGCCGCTCAGCAGGCTAGTGCCGCTTCTGTGAAAACGGAAGTTATAAAATCCAAACTTACCCCTAAAGAAGTGATTGATAATTATTTCAAGGCCTTAGGAGGAAAAGCTAAACTGGAAGCCGTAAAATCTACAGTGATTGATAATACCCTTAGTGTTCAGGGAATGGATATTACCATGAGTACCATAAAGCAGGGAAATAAATTCAAGTCTGTACAGACTGCTATGGGACAGAAAATAAGCCAGGTTTTTGACGGCGAAAAAGGATATATAGAAAGAGCAGGACAGAAAACCGATTTTCCGGCAGAAAATATTGCTGAACTGAAAAAAGGAACCACGGTGGAAGCTTTGGCCTTTGATCCTTCCAGCTTTAAAACATCCACTGTAGAGAAGGTGGACAATAAAGATTATAACGTATTGGCTTCAGAAAAAGGAAAGTTCTATTTTGATGCCGCTACAGGACTTCTTTACAAATCTACCGTAGGAGAAGGAACGGTTACCGTAAAAAATTATATGACGGTAGAAGGATTGAAATTCCCTTCAGAAGTAGAGATTGATGGTAAGGGTCAGAAAGTAACCATTAAAACCACTAAAATTGTTTTAAATACAGGTGTTTCTGATGCCGATTTTAAATAAAAATCAATCATTTTATGAGATAAAAGCCGGAAAATATCCGGCTTTTTTGTTGTATTTATAATTTTAACTCAAATTTAACTATGATGTGAAATTTATTCCTTCTTCAGGTTATGAATAATTGATATTTTTAGTTTGAAAATAAAATCAAATTATATGAAGAAAGTTTTATCCTCATTTGCGGTCATTTTCCTGATGTCCTCAAATGTTTTCGGCCAGAACATCCCTGTGGATTCTTCTGTGAGAATCGGTACCCTCTCCAACGGAATGAAGTACTATATCAAAAAAAACACATTACCTGAAAAGAAAGTAGACTTCCGTTTGGCTATTAATGCCGGATCTATTCTTGAAGATGAAAACCAGAGAGGTTTAGCTCACTTTATGGAGCATATGAACTTCAACGGAACCAAGAATTTCCCGGATAACAAACTGGTAGACTTCCTGCAGTCGATCGGTGTGAAATTCGGACAACACCTGAATGCTTATACAAGCTTTGACGAAACAGTATATATGCTTCCTGTTCCATTGGATAAAGCAGGAAATCTGGATGCGGGGCTGAAAGTAATGGAAGACTGGGCCTTTAATGCCACCCTTTCCGATGAACAGATCAACAAAGAAAGAGGAGTTGTTCTTGAAGAACTGAGACTCGGTCTTGGAGCAGACAAAAGAATGGCGGATAAATATCTTCCTAAACTATTATACAAATCCCAATACGCAGAACGCCTTCCGATCGGGAAAAAAGAAGTACTTGAAAACTTTAAACCGGATGTTATCAGAAAGTTTCATCAGGAGTGGTACAGACCGGATCTGATGGCTATTGTGGTAGTAGGAGACATCAACGTAGATGAAGTTGAGAAAAAAATTAAAGATAATTTCAGCAAATATAAAAATCCTTCCAAACCAAGAGAAAGAAAAGTATTTGACCTGCCCAATCATAAGGAAACACTTGTAGCCATTGAAACAGATCCGGATGCTACCAATTCTATGGTTCAGTTTATCATGAAAGATGCTGAAGCGTATCAGCCGGATGTAACGGTGGAGCAATACAATCAAAGTGTTATTGAAAGTCTTTCTACCACGATGCTGAACAACAGACTTAGAGAGCTGATCAACTCAAACAATCCACCTTTTACCTTCGGATCGGTATATCATGGAGGAACATACGCAAGAACCAAAGAAGCTTTTCAGGGATTTGCTATGGTAAAAGAAGGAAACCAGCTGAATGCACTGAAAGTTTTACTGGAAGAAGTGGAAAGAGCGAAAAGATTCGGGTTTACACAGTCTGAACTCGACAGAGCAAAATCTCAAATGCTTTCCAATCTTGAAAGATCTTACAACAACCGTGATAAGACGGAAAGCGACAGACTGGTAGACGAATATGTAAGAAATTTCCTGGAACAGGAACCTATGCCAGGAATTGCCTGGGAATATGAAGATACAAAATCATTCCTGCCTACCGTTACTTTGGCGCAAACCAATGATATCATCAAAAAAATGGTGAAAGACGACAGCAGAGTGGTCGTGATAACCGGCCCTAAGAAAGACAACGTTACCATGCCTACGGAAGCTATGGTGATGAATACGTTCGAAGCCGTAAAAATGGCAGACCTAAAACCTTACGAAGAGAAAGCAACCATCAAAAACCTGATAAAACCTTTCAAATCTGAAGGAAAAATAGCAAAAACCGAAACCGATGCCAAACTGGGAACCACAACCTGGACTTTAAGCAACGGAGCGAAAGTAACTTTCAAAAAGACGGATTTCAAAGATGACGAAATTTTGTTTTCCGCAAGAAGCTTAGGCGGAAACTCACTGATCTCTGATGCCGATTTTATTAAAACTCAATTTGCTTTCGGTGCATTATCTGAAGCGGGAGTTGGAGGATTCTCAAAAGCAGATCTTACCAATTACCTTGCAGGAAAGCAGGTGAGTGTAAACCCTATGATTGGGCCTTACTTTGAAGGAATTTCAGGAAGAACCACCCAAAAAGATTTAGGAACAGCTATGGAGCTTACCTATGCTTATTTTACAGGTTTAAATTACAATCCTGCAGCATTCAATGCTTACAAAGAAAAACAGTCTGCGATGCTGGATAATCTTTTGTCCAATCCTCAGGCTTATTTCTCCAATGAGCATGCGAAATTCATGAACCAAAAGAACCCAAGATTTATCGGATTATTCCCGATGGAAAAAGACTGGGCCAATACCGATTATAAAAAAGCATACGATATCTACAAAGAGAAATTTGCCAATGCCGGAAACTTCCAGTTTTATTTTGTGGGAAATATAGACGAAGCAAAGCTTAAAGAGCAGGTCCTTCAGTATATCGGAGGACTTCCTACCTCTGGAAAATCCACGACATTCAAAGATACGGGGTACAGACAGCTGACCGGAGATTATTCGAAAGTATACAAAAAAGGAAAAGATCCTAAGAGTCTGGTAACCATATCCTACAGCGGAGAAACGCCTTACAGTGAAAAAGAAGCTTTAGCGCTTGCAGCCCTTGGAGAGGTAGCTACCATCAAGGTTATTGAGAAGCTGAGAGAAGACGAAAGCGGTATTTACGGCGGAGGTGCCAGAGGAAGTATGAGCAAGATTCCTTACAGCAACTACAATTTCAGCATCAGTTTCCCTTGCGGTCCTGAAAATGCGGAAAAACTGACCAAAAGTGCGGTGACGGAACTTCAGAAGCTAATTGACAAAGGCCCTGAACAGAAAGACCTTGACAAATACAAAGAAGGAGAATACAACGATAACAAAACAGAACTTAAAGATAATATGTTCTGGCTGAGTTCTCTTGCTAAAAACCAACTGGACGGAAGCGATAAATATGATATTCTGAATTATCAGGAAAAAGTAAAAGCATTAACGGTAAAAGATCTTCAGGATGTTGCTAAAAAATACCTTAGCAAAGGAAAAATTACAGCGACACTAATGCCGGAAGACGGTTGGGAAAATAATAAAAAGACAGATGCCAAATCAGCTGTGACCAGTGCATCCGTTGTAAAATAAGAGTATTCAGAATCATGAATAAAAGAAAAACCGCAGAGCAGTCTGCGGTTTTTTTATGGTGTTATTTCTTCCCTTCCTTCAGCCTTTTCACTTCATCTTTCAGAAGCTCTATATATTCCTGAAGATTCTTTATAATGGCAAGACTCATTTCATTGTTAAAATTAGTGACATGTCCCATGGCATAAGATCCCGGACTGTCGTGGAATACCGGATTCTGGATAATAGTTTTCACTTCATCGTCCTCATAAATTTCCTCAATGGGAAGGTCCAGAAAACGGGAGATTTTTTCCCATTCATCCCTGAAAATCCTTACATCGCCGCTTTCTTTTCTGCTGTAGTTGGATACATCAGTGGCTATGATGTCGGCGATCTGCTGTTGGGTATAGCCTTTCTGTTTTCTTATTGCACGTAATTTTTCTTTTTGCATAGCCGGTTTTTTTACAAAAATGCGAATTTAAATTGTATTCTTAAAATCCTTATCCAAGTTTTTAAAAAATGCTCTGTAATCATGATGCAGATGATCTTTTCAGGTGTTTTTAATTAATCAAAAATATTTGTTGACAAAAAAAATTAAAGCAAAAATAGGGTATTACTTATATAAGTTTACACCTTTGTTTATCTTAAAATAAAGGAATATTCAATTCAATTCAATTCTTTGTTTTCCCTTACGTTTAAAAAAATAAGAAATAAACAGGCTCGGAATCAATAAAAAAAACCGTAGAGTTTTCCACGGTTTTATAGTTTTAAGAGCCATAGGCTTTTTTCCATTCGTCGGCAGCTTCACTCAGAACGCCGTAGAAATCTTCACCGTACTTTCTGGTGAGCGGAGTTTTCAGGAATTTATAGATAGGAACCTGCAGTTCTTTTCCCAGTGCACAGGCATCGCTGCACACGCTCCATTCGTGGTAGTTCAGGGCTGTAAATGTAGAATATTCGGTGATACGGATTGGGTAGAGGTGGCAGGAGATAGGTTTCTGCCAGTCAACAGCGCCGTCTTCATATGCTTTTTCAATACCACATTTCGTAATTCCTTTCTCGTCGAATGTGACGTAAGCACATTCTCGGTCTTCTACCATAGGGGTTACATACATACCGTCCTGAGGATCGGTAGTCCATGTACCCTGTTCTTCAAGGGCTTTGATGCCTTCCTGTGTAAGATAAGGTTTTATTTTATCAAAAATACTGTCTAAAATTTCAAGTTCATCCTTATCTAGCGGAGCGCCTACATCTCCTTCCACACAGCATGCACCTTTACATTTCGTAAGGTTGCAAACAAATTCTTCGGAAAATATATCCTCTGAAATCAATTTATCGTCTATCTGAATCATAATCTTTAAAATAAATCAAAATACGTACCTGCTTTAAAAGTAATCAAACTTATGATGATAAGCCATAAGCTTACCTCCTGCATCCAGTATTTGGGTAAAAATCTCATCATCCTGCTCAGGATAATGCTCGATGGAAATGCCAGAAGCAGTAAATATTCGTAGCTTTTATTCATATACAGAATAATAGTGACCAGCTGGGCCAGCGAAAAGACAAGCAGAAAAGTGTATTTATATCTGCTGATCGGGCTTTTTTTGTTATAGTTTGTAAAATGGTCGTATACAGCATAAATAAGCATCAGTACAATCGGAACCAAAGGAACGAGATCCGTATAATCTGTCATTGGCTTCATTTTTCCAAAAGGAAAATAATCGAGATTCCAGGTGGTGAAATGGAAAAAAAACATGACAGAGAAATAACTGAAGGCAATCATTATAGTTCCCAAAAGAAATCTGAAGAGATTTAAACTGATTTTTTGAGAGGTAGCGATGACGTGAACAATCACGAAAAGAGCCATGGGCCACGTTGTCGGAAGAAAAATAAAATTCAGGGCAACAATGGCGCCTACCAGAACATAAGATTTTTTTCTGATGTCTTCGTCTGCACTGGTGAGCAGCAGGAGCAAAAAGGAATTGGTAAGCAGAGCTACCGCAACTCCAATGTCCAGATTTCCGGGATACAGTCCGAAAATAAAGAAGGTATATAAAAATAACGGCAGATGCGTCTGATAATTAAGAGCAATGCTGTGGAAACAAAAATATCCCAAAGCAATTCCCAGGAAAGTTATTCCGGCAATGATTGCTTCATAAGTGTTGAAATTCAGGATGTTGAATATTATAACTACTAATAGAAGAAAACCAATATACACAGGAATTGAAAAAATATTGCTTTCTTTTGAAAGTAATTTAAACATTTTTTATAAATTTGTACAAAGTTAATTTAAAAAAGGAAAATAATGACGTCTTTCTGGTTATTCTTAAGTAAAGTTTTCAAATTTAGTTTCGGTTTTTTTGATACATTTGGAAATGTTTTAAACTGGATTTTATTTATCGTTTGCTGTGTACTGTTTACTTATTGGTGCTATGTATTAGTAGTAACACTTGGTGGTGATAAAGACAAAGACTATTATTCTCCGACTGAGGGTAAAAACCCTTACTACGATCCTAAGATCTTTAAAAAAGAAGGTTAATTAATTGGTTATATAGTAAAAAACCGATCGGACTTTAGTCTGATCGGTTTTTTTATTAACGATTAAAATTCAATTTCTATTCGTGAATCGGAAGTACAAGTACCGGAACAGGAGAATCTTTAGTAAGCCCTTTGGTTAAGCTTCCTACAAATACATCATAAATTCCGCTTCTTCCATGCGATCCCATTACAATATAATCTGCATTTTTTGCTTTGGCATAATCCAGAATGATCTCTTTGGCAATTCCTTGTTTTAAAAGGTGCTCGCAGTCTACATCATGGGCGATGATTCTTTGTTCAATCTTATTCAGTTCTACCAGCTCGCTTCTAATCTCATTGGCTTCTACTTCAGGAAAATATTGATATCCCATATCACCGATGGCAAAACCAATATCTGCCGGTGCCACATGAATCAGAAAGATTCTGCCGTTGAGCTGTTTTGCAAATTTTACGGCTCCATCTACAAGCTGTTCTGTTTTGTCCCCAAAATCTACGGGTAGTACAATATTTATCATGACCTCTAATTTTGTATCCTAAAGATAAGAAAAAAAAGCCGGATTTTTATGTTAAATACTTATAATATTCGGATATCAAGGATTTTGTCATCTTTCAGATACGCTTCCAGAACATCGTTTTCATTTACCTTTCCAACGCCTTTTGGTGTCCCTGTAAAAATAAGATCACCTACTCTTAAAGTAAAGTATTGAGAAGCGAAAGCAATGATATCATCAAAGCTGAAGATCATGTCTTTGGTATTTCCGTCCTGAACTTTTTCTTTATTCTGTAATAATGAAAACGGCAGTCCTTCAAGATCAAAATTTTCTTTGCTGAAGAAATTTCCTACCACTGCAGAACCGTCAAAACCTTTGGCAAGCTCCCAGGGAAGACCTTTGGATTTAAGTTCGCTCTGAAGATCTCTGGCCGTAAAATCTATTCCTAAACTGATTTCTTCATAATGTTTATGCGCTGTTTCCTTCTGAATATATTTCCCTCCTTTTGAGATTTTTAGAACCACTTCCAGCTCATAATGAATATCTTCGGAGAATTCAGGGATATAAAAATCATTTCCCTTTAAAACGGCTGTGTCAGGTTTCATGAAAATAACCGGTTTTTCAGGGATTTCGTTTCCTAATTCTTTAGCATGCTCGCTGTAGTTTCTTCCTATACAAATGATTTTCATATCACGTATGCTTTTTTATTATTTCTCTTTATGAAAACTGATATCAATGCGTAAACTCGTTCCCGCAATAATAACAGACAAATTTCTGGCTTGACAAAATGGAGATTCCAAAAAAGCTCGTCGCTCTATCGTCCCTGTAAATATGATTTGAACCACACTTCGGGCATACAAAATCAAATGCAGGATCCTTTATGGTATGTTCTACTTCCAGTGAATACGCTTCATTGTCATTATAATCCTGAAGAATCTGTTTAGCTTTTTCTACATCTTCTTCAAAAACCTGTAATTGGATGCCGCCCACAGCCTGTGAAAGCAGCCAATCCGACTGAATGAGCTGTTCGTTGGCAATAAAACCATTCACGCCGTTTTCTGCAAGAATTTGTTTGTCCCTGTTGGCTTCAAGAGCTGTTTCGTAAAATTTAAAGCGGACCAGATTCGACATTGTCTAAAATTTACCTGTAAGTTGAATTTTTGTAAATACCTTTTTGGTGTACAGCGGGAAATCCGCATTCTGAAGCCATCCGTAATAGCCAAGATCCTTTTGGAACACAGCTTTTACCACTTGCCCTTTATATTTTCCGAAATTGAAAACAGCTTCCGTTTTATCATTGTATCCTATAAATCCTGCAAGATCTGCATTCTTATTATGGAAGGTGAATTCACTTAAAGGAGCAATCTCATTCGGGATATCGTCATATTTTCCAACCTGTGCATCCAGCACCTCAAAAGTCGCCATCACATCAGCTTCGGCCGAATGGGCATTTTCCAAAACTTTGCCACAGTAGAACTGATAAGCAGCTCCTAAGTTTCTCGGTTCTTTTTTGTGGAAAATGGTCTGTGCATCTACAAGCCTGAATTTACTCAGATCAAAATCTATTTCTACTCTCAGCAGTTCTTCTGCCAGAAGCGGAACATCAAATCTATTGGAATTGAATCCCCCCAGATCACTTCCTGAAAGCATTTCCATCACTTTTGGGGCAATGTCTCTGAAAGTGGGAGCATCCTTTACATCTTCATCATAAATTCCGTGAATCTCACTGGATTCATTGGGAATAGGCATTTCAGGATTTACGCGCCATGTTTTGCTTTCGCGGGATGCATCCGGGTTTACTTTTAAAATACAGATTTCAACAATTCTGTCTTTTCCGATATTGGTTCCCGTTGTTTCAAGATCAAAAATACAAAGCGGTTTATGGAGTTTTAAATTCATGTTGTTCAATTGAAAATAGGTTAATGTGATAATGTGCTGATTCGGGGATGCGCTGTTATACTAATTTCTAACTTCTTGCCTCTAACTTCTACTTCAGCTGTCTCTGAAAAATCAACGATACTAAGATATAATAAATAACAAGCATAGGAATACCCACAATCTGAAATATAATCAGAATGGCAATTCCACCGCCTAATAAAATAACTTTCGGATAATTGTCCTGTAATTTTCTGGACTTGAATTTCATGGCTATCATTTTAATCGGACTGATCAGAAGCCATGATGTGATCACTGTTAATGCTATTAAAAGTAAAGGATTTTCGAATAAGAATCCGAAAGCTCCCATTTCTTTGAAAGCATAATACAATCCAAACAGCAATACCGTATTGGTTGGTGTGTTGAGTCCTTTAAAATAATAACGCTGCTCTTCATCGAGATTAAAAATAGCAAGTCTCAAGCAGGAGAAAATCGTTGCTAAAAGACCGATATAGCTGATCTCAAAAGGAAGCTGCATCCCTAAAATTTCATTTCCGAACGGCTCCAGTGCTTTATACATCGTAAGACCGGGAATCAATCCGAAGCTCACCATATCTGCCAGAGAATCCAGCTGAAGACCCAGATTGGAATTGGATTTTACTGCCCGGGCCACAAACCCGTCAAAGAAATCGAAGATAGAAGAAAGAATGATACAGATTGCCGTCGTCTGGTAATCTCCTAAAATAAGATGGATTGCACCTACACAGCCTGCAAATAAATTGGCAAGCGTCAATAGATTGGCAAGATTATTTTTTATGAAATTCATGTCAACAAAAATACGGTTTTTCCAAAGTTTATCCTGAAATATTATGAAGGAAAAAATACATTAATCGGTTTTTGATGTAAATTTGCCGGATGAAATTTTTTAAAGAATTTAGAAAACAAGAAGTTCTGGTGCTTTTGTACCGGATTTTTTTAGCATATGTCTTTTATCAGATAGCCAGGCTTTTGTTCTGGTATTTCAATAAAGAACTCATTAAAGTAGATTCCGTTTCAGATTATTTCAACCTTGCATTTCATGGAACAGCCTTTGATACTACGGCCATTTTATATGTCAATGCCTTATTTATTCTGCTGAGTCTTGTCCCGATTGTCATTAATACGAAGAAAGTTTATCAGACCATTCTTTTCTGGCTGTATTTTATTACCAACGGAATTGCCTATGCGATGAATTTCGGGGATTTTGTTTATTATAAATTTTCCCAGGCAAGACTTACTTCTACAGCACTGGAAGTGGCAAAACACGAGTCCAATGTCTTTAAAGTATTCACGGTTTCCATTGGCCAGCATCCTTTTGTTCTGATGTGGTTTGTTGTTTTAATGGCACTTTGGGTTTTCCTTTATAAAAAAGTAAAGATTACGGAGCAGAAGCCTTTAAAACTTATCCCGTACTTTATATGGTCTGTGTTGGTTCTTTGCGGAACCGCTGTTTTGGTAGTAGGAGGAATTCGTGGAGATTTCAAGCACAGTACAAGACCTATCAATTTGGTAGATGCGAACCGTTTTGTTGTGAATCCGCTTCAGGGAAATATAGTCTTAAACAGTACATTTTCATTCTTCAGAACTTTAGGAACGAATAACTTTAAAGAAGTTCATTTTGTAGATGAAAAATATATTGCGGATAATGTTCAGCCTTATAAAGAATATGACCGGAAAGTAGAGAACCGTCCCAATATCGTTATTTTTATTGTTGAATCTTTCGGAAGAGAATATTCGGGAGCTTTTAATAAAGACAAAAATATCAACGGATATGTTTCCTATACCCCTTTTATAGACAGCCTTGCGGGGAAGAGTCTGATTTTTCCCAATACTTTTGCCAATGGCAGACAATCCATCCACGGAATGAGCAGTGTGTTGGCCGGAATTCCGAGTCTTACGGATGCTTTTACCAGTTCACCCTATTCCAATCAGAAAATACAGTCCATTGTTTCGGTTTGTAATGATCTTGGGTACGATACCTCTTTCTATCACGGAGCTCCCAATGGATCTATGGGTTTTCTCGGATTTGGAAATATATTGGGCTTTAAACATTATTTCGGGAAAAATGAATACAATCACGATGAGGATTTTGATGGGATGTGGGCCATCTGGGATGAGCCGTTTCTTCAGTATTTTGCAAAGAATGTAGGAAAGAAGCAGCCTTTTATGTCTACCGTATTTACCGCTTCCTCTCACCATCCGTTTAAAATTCCTGAGAAATACAAAGGGAAATTTAAAAAAGGAACCATAGAAATGCATGAACCGATCCAGTATACGGATTATGCCATTAAAAAATATTTTGAAACAGCTAAAAAAGAACCGTGGTTCAATAATACCATCTTTGTTTTCACAGGAGATCATACCAATCAGATCGCTTACGGAGAATATGAAAAAGCCATGAACCGGTTTGCCGTTCCGCTTATTCTTTATTCCCCCAATCCGGACTATCATCTTAATGGGGTGAATCCGGAAGTGGCCCAGCAGATTGATATTTATCCTACACTGGCAGATCTTATCGGTTACAATAAGCCTATCAGAAGCTGGGGGAGAAGTCTCGTAAGTGATAAAGTATACCCTTCTATTGTTGTGAATTCAGATGGAAGCTCGGAGCAGTTCATCATCGGAAACTACATATACCGCTTTGACGGAAAAGAAATTACCGGCGTATACGATAAAACAGACCTGGGCTTTGAAAAAAACCTGATGGGAAAACTGAAAAACCCGGAAATTGAAAAGGGAATGCAGACGGCAAAAGCCTGGTTCCAGGATTATATGGATAGGGTGATTAACAGGAAACTGAAATAGTTTGCGTTTCGAGTTTTAGAGTCGGAGAGTTGGAGGGTTTTAGAGTTGGAGAGTGAGAGCGTTTTAGAGTTGAGCTGCTGATTTAAACCCCGAAACTCGTACCCCGAATTCTGGAACTTCGGTCTATCATATGCCCTGTATAATAAAAGTTTTTGCCTGTTTGAAATTTAATTTCTATTTTTAACAATAGATAGCTAACAAAAAACGTATATCGGAATTAAAACTATAAGAAATATGAAAAAAGTATTATTAACATTCGCGCTTTGCCTATTCAGTGTACTTTCGTTTGCACAGATTGAAGGGAAATGGAAGACTATAGATGACGAAACGAAGCAGGCAAAATCTATTGTGGAGATCTTTAAAAAGTCAGACGGGAAGTATTATGGGAAAGTTTCCCAATTGCTGATCAAGCCTGCAGATCCAAACTGTACGGGATGTAAGGATGACAGAAAAGGAAAACCTATCTTAGGATTAGAAATCATCAGAGGTCTTAAAAAAGAAGGTGATGAGTTTACAGGAGGAACCATTACAGACCCTAAATCAGGAAAAACATACAAGTGTACCATCACAAAAAGTGGTGACAAACTGAATGTAAGAGGATATATGGGAGTTTCTGTGTTCGGAAGAACCCAGGTTTGGGATAAAGTAAACTAATCGGTTTAAATAAAATGATAGGACGGCATTTCAGCAATGAGATGCCGTTTTTCTATTTTTTTAATCCCAATCAAAGATTGCAGGGATTCTATATTTTAGATGTGATTGGTAAAAGAATCCACAATAAACTTCTGTCTGAGCCCGGAAAAGCCACGGATCGCTGAGCAGTACGGAAGAAATAGCTTTTTGGTTCAAAGAATATTAAGTCCTCTCATTCAATGCGATGCCTTTTTTGTTATGTTACTAATAAAAAAACACTATTTTTGTAGTCTAAATTTTTCAAATAAATATGGCAGAATATACTTTTCGTGAGGTAATTGCACAAGCAATGAGCGAGGAAATGCGTAAAGACGAATCCATCTTTTTAATGGGGGAGGAAGTTGCAGAATACAATGGTGCATACAAAGCTTCAAAAGGAATGTTGGATGAATTTGGTCCTAAAAGAATAATCGATACCCCTATTGCTGAGCTTGGTTTTACAGGAATTGCTGTAGGAGCTGCAATGAATGGTAACAGACCTATTGTAGAGTATATGACGTTCAATTTCTCTTTGGTAGGTATTGATCAGATTATTAATAATGCAGCGAAGATCCGTCAGATGAGTGGTGGCCAGTGGAACTGTCCTATCGTTTTCAGAGGGCCTACTGCTTCTGCAGGACAATTGGGAGCTACACACTCTCAGGCTTTTGAAAACTGGTTTGCCAATGTTCCGGGTCTTAAAGTAGTGGTTCCTTCGAATCCTTACGATGCGAAAGGGTTGTTGAAAACAGCTATTCAGGATAATGACCCTGTTATCTTCATGGAATCTGAGCAGATGTATGGTGATAAAATGGAAATCCCTGAAGAAGAATATTACCTGCCGATAGGTAAAGCAGATATCAAGAGAGAAGGTACAGACGTTACTTTGGTTTCTTTTGGTAAGATCATGAAGCTGGCTATACAGGCAGCTGAAGATATGGCTAAAGAAGGAATCTCTGTAGAAGTGATTGATCTTAGAACGGTTCGTCCTCTTGACTTTGATACTGTTTTAGCTTCCGTTAAAAAAACAAACAGACTGGTAATTCTTGAAGAAGCTTGGCCGTTCGGTTCAATTTCTTCTGAAATTACTTATATGGTACAGCAGCATGCTTTCGATTATCTTGATGCTCCTATCAAGAGAATTACAACTCCTGATGCACCTGCGCCTTATTCTGCTGCACTATTTGCAGAATGGTTCCCTAAACTTGAAAAAGTGAAAGAGGAGATCAAAAAAGCGATGTACGTGAAATAACTATTATAGAAAAAAACTTCCGAAAGGAAGTTTTTTCATTTATTATATTCATGAAGAAAAATTCTTGACGTCATAAAATTAGTATAAATTTGCGCTTTTAAAAATTAAATTGGCTGATATGGCAGATGTTACAGAGGGTGGTCATCACTTTGATCTTAATAAACTCTCATTTGTAGGCGTTATTGTATCTCTCGGGATTGTTTTCGGTGATATTGGTACGTCGCCCCTTTACGTAATGAAGGCGATCGTTAACGCAAGAAAAGACGGTGCCTCTATGCCGTTCGACGAATATATTGAAGGTGCATTGTCCTGTATTATCTGGACGCTTACGCTTCAGACCACCCTGAAATATGTGATCATTGCTTTACGAGCAGATAACAAAGGGGAAGGTGGTATTCTTGCCCTGTATTCATTAGTAAAGAAACTCAAGAAAAAATGGCTCTACGTGGTCGCCATAATTGGGGCTTCCACACTCGTTGCAGACAGTGTAATCACTCCTTCCTTAACGGTGATGTCTGCTATTGAAGGGCTCAAAATATACAATCCTGAAACTCCTGTAGTAATCATTACCATTGTGATCCTATTTGTGGTTTTTGTGGTACAGCAGTTTGGAACGGCCTCTATCGGAAAGTTTTTCGGACCGATTATGGTGACATGGTTCCTGGTTCTTGGAATTTTCGGTTCCGTTCATATTTTTGATCATATCGAAATTTTAAGAGCTTTCAACCCGATGTATGCCTATAACCTGATTACCCATTCTTCCAGTGCTATTGTGATTATGGGAGCTGTTTTCCTTTGTACTACAGGAGCGGAAGCTTTATACTCAGATTTAGGACATTGTGGAGCAAAAAACATCAGAATAAGCTGGATTTTTGTGAAACTGATGCTTATTCTGAATTATCTAGGACAGGGAGCATGGCTTCTTGACAACTATCATCAGGTATTCAACGGAGTAAATCCTTTCTTTGGAATTATGCCGCAATGGGCTGTTCTTCCGGGAGTAATTCTGGCTACGGCAGCAGCTATTATTGCCAGTCAGGCCGTAATTACAGGTTCATTTACCATGTTCTCCGAAGCGATGTCTATCTCTTTCTGGCCGAACCAGCATATTGAATATCCTTCAGGGATCAAAGGGCAGATGTATATTCCGAGAATCAACTGGGGGCTGATGGCATTCTGTTTTGTGGTTGTAATATTTTTCCAGAAATCAGAACGTATGGAAGCCGCTTACGGTCTTACCATTACAATTACCATGTTGATGACAACGATCCTGTTGTTGTTCTGGCTGAGCCGTACACGGGTTAACAAAATCTTCATCATAGGATTTGCCATCGTTTATCTTTTCCTTGAATCAGGATTCTTCTATGCCAATGTCATCAAATTTGTTGACGGAGGATGGCTGACGATGGTATTAGGCGGATTCATTGCAGTATGTATGTACGCATGGTACAACGGAAGGCTGATTAAAGCTAACTTTATCCAGTATGTGAAAATTGAGAAATACGTTTCCATCATAAAAGACATGAAGCTGGATGAAAGCATTCCGAAATATGCAACCAATCTTGCCTACCTGAGCAGAGCTAAAAGAAATGATGAGGTAGAATCAAAAATCATCTATTCCATCATCAAAAAACAGCCGAAAAGAGCCGATCATTATTTTATTTTAAGTATTGTGAATCAGGAAGATCCGTATACTTTCAAATATACGGTAGACGAAATTCTTCCGGGAACCGTTTATAAAGTGAATTTCCTGCTTGGATTTAAAGTAGACCGCAGAATCAATGACTATTTCAACATGGTTCTGAAAGATCTTATGGCAGACGGAACCATTCCTTCAAGAAGCAGTCATCCATCTTTGAGAGCGCATAATATTCCGCCGGATCTGAAGTATGTGATTATAGATAATACATATATCAACGATATACTTTTAACTGTTAAACAGAAGATTACACTTAATATCTACAACTTTGTGAAGTATATCGGAAGCGATGATTTCAAAGCATGGGGAGTGTCTTCACACAACGTAGAAGTGGAATCTGCACCTATTACGGAACTTACGATTTATGACAATAAGATTGAGCAGTCCGGCTTCTTCCGTCATAATTCCTAAACCTACCGGTGCTAAAGGATACCTTCTATTTAAATAAAAATCAATAAATTTGTAGATAATTTTTTTGATGGATACAATACAAAAAGAAAAGAATATTGCTTTGATTAAGGATGTGTTAAGAAATTACCTGCTTGAAAAGGGTTTCAGAAACACCCCTGAACGATATACGATATTAGAAGAAATTTATAATATGGATCACCACTTCAATGTGGATGATCTGTATCTTCTGATGATGCAGAAAAAATATCATGTTTCAAAAGCAACGATTTACAACACTATTGAAATTTTCCTTGATGCAGGGTTAATCCGTAAGCATCAGTTCGGAGAAAAAACATTGACCTCTTCCTCTTACGAAAAGTCTTATTTTGATAAACAACATGATCACCTGGTGATCTACAAAAAAGGCTCTGATAAAGAAATTGAAGAAATTATAGAATTCTGCGATCCAAGAATCCAGGGAATTAAAGAAGCAATTGAAGAAGCATTTGGCGTAAATATTGATTCGCATTCGCTGTATTTCTATGGTACCAAGAATGATTAATCAATGAGAATAATCCTTTTTCTGTTAATTTTTATTTCTGCGTTCAGCTCCGCACAGGAGAATAAAACAACGCAGATGGATCCTTATATTCAATCCAAAGGAAAACCTTCAGTACCTGTAAGACCTGAAGACAAGGTAAAAATCATCCATTCCGACGAATTTAAAAAAGATACCAAGTACGAAGGCAATCAGTATATGGTAGGGCATGTTCAGATAGAGCATCAGGGATCTATCCTTTATGCTGATGAAGTGATTCTGTATAATGACCAGAGTCTTGTAAAGGCTATTGGGAATGCAAAACTTCAGAATGCAGACGGTTCCGTAATTACAGCCCACGAAATGGAGTACAACGGAGTTACCCAGAAAGGGGTGGCCAAAAAAGATGTTGTACTTACCGATCCGAAGCAGACCATTAAAACGGATATTCTGTATTATGACAGATTGGCTAATCAGGCCTATTTTAATACGGGAGGTACAATTTCCGATGCTCAGAATGTAATGTATACCAAATCCGCGACCTATTTCCTCAACACCAAAATGATTGATTTTGTTGGGAATGTGAAAATAGACAATCCGGAATATATTATAGAGGGGGCCAATATCAAACAAAATCAGAATACAAGAGTGGCCGAGTTTTTTGGGCCCACTACCATTACCAACAGAGCCAATTCCAAAAACAGAATTTATACTGAAAGAGGAACTTACAGAATGGAAACCAAGGAAGCTTTCCTTAACAAAAACTCCAAGATCTTTTACAACGATAAAATCCTTACCGGAGATGATATGTATTTTAATAATATCACTGGCTTCGGTAAAGCAACCGGAAATGTAACGCTGGATGATCCAATAGAAAGGAGATATATTAAGGGAGGATACGGAGAAGTTTTCCAGAAAAAAGATTCTGCGATGATGACTAAAAGTCCTTATGCCGTAAAAATCATGGAAAAAGATTCCATTTATTTTGCAGCAGAAAAGATACTTTCTTATCAACGGCCGGATTCTGCAGATATAAAAGTGAAAAAAAGCTTTTTAAGAGCCTATAAAAAAGGACGTATCTTTAAATCAAATGCACAGGGAAGAGCAGATTCCATTGCGTTCAATGAGACCGACGGAATTATGCATATGTATACCCAACCGATTCTTTGGAGCGGAGAAAAACAGGTAACAGGTGATAAAATTGAAGCGTACTTTAATACGACAACGGAAAATATAGATTCACTTAAAGTAATTGGAAATGCTTTGGCTATCAGTAAAGTGGATTCATTAAACCTTAAAGATGAATTCAACCAGGTGAAAGGTAAATTTATGACCGTTTATTATCAGAATAACGATATCAAAGAAGCCAGGGTAGTAGGAAACGCACAATCTATCGTTTATGTGGATGATGTGGATCAGGAAACCAAAAAACCGGAAAGAATAGGAATTACCCTTTCTACATGCGGAATCATTGGAGCTCTATTCGAAGAAAGAACCTTACAGATTATTTCCTGCAGCATCGGGGCCAATTCAGACACCTATCCGATGAGTAAGATAGAACCTGACAAAAGAAAATTCTCTGATTTCAACTGGAATACCAAAGACCGGATCAGAAAATGGCAGGATATTTTAGTGGATACCCCAAATTATGAGGAAATAAAGTATACTGCGGATAATGAACTCTTCAACCAGGCTCAGGATGCTATAGATAAAGAAAAAGCTAAAGAAGAAGCAAAAAAACCGAAAAGGGTACGCAAATAGTATCAGAAATTTTCAACAAAATATAAAATCACGATTTCAGAGACAGAAAATCGTGATTTTTTTAGCTCCAAAATTTAATAAATTCAACATATAGTGAAATATTATGTTGTTTTTTTCAATTTTACTATTTTTAATTTACCTCTCAATCCCCTTTAAAACCTACATTTTTATTCAGTTTTTTTATTTAATAAATATTTTTTACTAATATTTTGTTTTGATTTATAATATTTTTTAAATTGGAAATAGCAAATATTGATAAAAAATTACAATATGAAAAACAATTATTTCCGTTTACTCCCTGTACTATTTTGTATAGGGATGAACGCACAAGTAGGGATAGCTAAAAGTCCCGGTTTTCAGCCCGATTCCAGGGTATTATTGCATGTAAAAGAAGACAACACGGCAGCCAGAATGCCCCGGTCTAATACCGCTCTAGCATTGCCAGCCTCTGCTTCAGGTACCACAGGAAATGGTACCCAGAGTTCCATTATTTTCAACAGGGAAACCGGAAGTATTGTACAAAACGATGGAACTACCTGGAAAATATCAGATCCCATCGTAACGACTTTGAAAAACAACAAAATGGCCCGTTTTATAAGAAGCGCCGCCATCACTGCAGATTGTGGAACCTGCGGATTAGGATGTGGAGGTGTAAACAGGCTTTGTCCACTTGGAGGCGGAGCAATAGATGTCCCTTTTACCAATGCCAGTCCAAGTTATAATGATATTACGGCAGATGTTTCGCTTGCCGCTGCTACCAGTAATATCATTAACATTAAAACAAGAGGATTGTACAAGGTCTCCTTTAAAAGTGGTGCCATTGACGTGAAGACACCCTCTCTCTGTGCAGGTGTAACAATCAACCTATACTCAAAAGTAGATATGGAAACAAGTACTGCGGCCGCTCCGACTACCTGGAGACCTATTACCAACAATACGACGAGCTCTACCAGTGGGGCCTTATCCTTAGGAAGTTTATCGCCGGGTGCCATTGATGTAGGACAGTCATTGGTTCTTACTTATATAGGAAGCTTTGAAGCCGGAGATAACTTGCGTCTTAGGTTTTATGGTAATCAGAACATAGGATCCGGCGTTTGTACCGGAGTTATTGGAGGGAATGTACTGTCTTTTTCAATGAATACCACCGGAAATGCGGTGTCAGAAATTATTGTTGAAAAAATAAATATGCAATAAAATGAAAAAGTTCATATTAATTGTAGTGCTTTTATTTCAATATGGTTTAAACGCACAGGTAGTGATTGGCGATAATGTGGTAAGCAATCAGAATATCGTGAAAGTAAAGGATGGAGCAAAAGGGATAATCTTACCATTTTCTACGACCTATACTGCTTTTCCAAAGTATGATGCATCATCTCCAGATGTATTTAGCGACTATCCCAATCTTGTAGGAGGTCTTATTTACAATAAAACGGATGACCAATATTATAAGTATGACGGTTTTGCCTGGAATCCAGCAAGACAGATTCAGGGTATTTTTCAGCCTAAAGGTTCAAGACTGGGCATTTCTTCGGGAATTACCATCCCTTGTTTTGCTTTTGGTCTTGGGATATGTCTTTCTCTGGGGGCTCCGGTTTATCTTGCCCCGGACAATAAAAGCCAGGTGCTTGTGGATAACCTGCTTCTGAAAAATGTAAGCTCTGTAACTATTAAACAAAATGGAATGTACGATGTAGCTGCAGCTCTTGGCTTTACGGGAGGCAGTGTGGGTGCTCAGGTGGGTGTTACAGAATTTAAATTAACATTACAGGTCAAGTATACGCCGGCTTCAGACTGGGAAACCATTGTAACCAAGACGAATTATTCTCTCGTATTTATTGTAGATACGCAGGGAAGTAAAACATCCAGTTTTGCCCAAACCATATCCTTACCCACAGGTGCTGAACTGAGAGTTGTTCCTACAATAACAACAGTTGGAGGTTCAGGAGGATCTATGGCTGCTTACGGGACAGATAGCAACTCTATCAACTCATATATCGGAGCACGTTTAATTAAAGCCTACTAACAATGAAAAAATACATATTCTGCCTGTTCATGGTTTCATTCACTATGTACAGTGCACAAGTCAATTTTACCAATATACCCAATCCTGATTCCAATGCGAATGGTAATGATCAGGTAATGATGTATATCACGAATGCAAACGAAGCTACAGGCGTCAAAGGTTTTGGCTTACCCGCAGTTGAAACGCTTACGGATTTACCTAACACAGGCGTAGATACCCCTTCAACCAGAATAGAAGCATTGCGCGGAATGCTCCTGTTTGTAAAGAGCACAGGCCAGGTAATGGTATTTGACGGGCTCGTCTGGAGTAAAGCCTTTGAAATAGAATCGGATAACGTTTCCAGATTTTCAATAAATCCGGTGAGTACAAGTACAGGCGCTGTTATGCTTCCTATTAATCCTTTGATTGATAAGACTAATTTTTTAGCAGACCCTTTAAAACTTAAAACGAATGCAGCAACAACAGGTGCAGACCTGAACAGGCTTTATATCCGTCAGAGCGGATTGTACAGAGTGAATGTAAGTTTAAATTTTACAGGGGCAGCAGGAACATTCAGCAGCAGATTAGGAGCCAGTTTATATGTCAACGATGTCAAGAGATTTCAGCTTCTGGAAAGTACCGTGAATTTTGATGGTACCATCCGGAAAATCAGTTTAGATTTTTCAGTGTATATTGTTCAGGGACAGTATATAACTCTGGAAGCAATTTCCGAAATTGGAGGGACAACTGCCTATAACGTCATTAATAACAGCTTTGTTACGGTGGAAAAAGTACTTTAAATTAATCTTCAACTTTTTATTATTTATACCAAATTACCCCTTGAGATAATCAGGGGTAATTTTTTTATTCCCGGTAGATAATTTCGGCATGTGCCGAATCTTTTTTAGCTTTGCTGAAAATTTTCGCAACAATGGAGATGCATAAAGACTTTTTTATATATCAGGCACAAACCACAAAATTTGCAGCAGGTTTCGAAGTTGAAAAAGCAGAAGGAAGCTATATTTACGGAACAGACGGAAAAAAATATCTGGATTTTGTAGCAGGAGTTTCAGCCAATACTTTAGGACATTCTCATCCTAAGGTGGTGGAAGCTATCAAAGAGCAGGCAGACAAATACCTTCACGTTATGGTGTACGGGGAATATGCCCAGGAAAAACCTATAGCACTTTGTAAACTTTTGGCAGAATCTACTCCGGATCCTTTAGAAATCACCTATCTGGTAAACAGCGGGGCAGAAGCTATTGATGGAAGTCTGAAACTGGCAAAAAGGTATACAGGAAGGGAGGAAATTGTTTCCTTTAAAAACTCATATCATGGAAACACTCACGGAGCATTAAGCGTATCGGGGAACGAAACTCATAAAAGAGAATTCCGTCCGCTGCTTCCGATGGTCAGTTTTATTGAATTCAATAACGAAAACGATCTGGATCAGATTACAGAGAAAACAGCTTGTGTGATCCTGGAAACCATTCAGGGAGCAGCAGGATTTTTAGTCCCAGAAGGCGACTATCTGATTAAACTTAAAAAAAGATGTGAAGAAGTAGGAGCTCTTTTGATTCTTGACGAAATTCAGCCGGGCTTCGGAAGAACAGGGAAGTTGTTTTCTTTTGAGCATTTTGGGATTGTTCCGGATATTCTGGTGATGGGAAAAGGAATGGGAGGCGGAGTTCCGGTAGGAGCTTTTATGAGTTCCAGGGAAATCATGGAAACACTTTCTCATTCACCAAAACTGGGACATATCACAACTTTTGGCGGAAACCCGTTGATTGCAGCAGCCAGCCACGCTACATTGAAAGAAGTTCTGGAAAGCGGTCTGATGGAAGAAACGGCTGAAAAAGAAAAACTGTTCAGAGAATTGCTGGTACATCCGAAGATTAAAAACATCAATGGAAAAGGTCTGATGCTTGCCGTTAATCTCGGAACTCCTGAATATACCCTTGAAGTGGCTAAAAAGTGCATGGAAAAGGGTCTTATCGTGTTTTGGCAGCTTTACAGAAATGAATACATGAGAATCTCACCGCCACTTACCATTTCAATGGAAGAAATCAAAAAAGGCTGTCAGATTATTATAGATATTCTGAATGAAAATTAAAGACAAAAATCTTTCCGGAACGGAGAGATTTTTCTATGTCTTGCATGGCAGTTTTTAACCTGAAAATGATATTCCTTACAGATTTAAAACCAGTGATAAATATCATGAAGATTCTTTAAAAAAAAAATTGCTTTTTTGCGTAATAAAAAAATTAATTTATATATTGCGGGACGATAAAAACAAAGATTATATGGCGAAACATAAAGTCCATTACGAATTTCCAATGCATTGTTTATCAGAGATTTTATATGAGTATCTGGCAACTGCGGAGGGATTATCTGAATGGTTTGCGGATGAGGTTACAGAGAAAGGCGATGATTTCTTTTTTAGCTGGGGCGGAGGGCCTGCCGAAAAGGCCACTTTGATTAGATATAAGCCTGAAGGATTTGTGCGTTTCAGATGGGAAGAAGACGAGGGAACTAAAAACTTCTTTGAAATGACTATCGTAATAGATGATATTACTGAAGATCTGGCTCTGAACATTACAGATTTCTGTGAAGAAGGCGATGAGCAGGAAAACGCATTATATTGGGAAAACCTGATAGAAAACCTTAGAATAAAATTAGGTGCGGCATAAGCCGGACGAAATTACATGGTAAAACTGATGAACGATTTATCGTTCATTATTTTTTTATAAATAAATCACATCAAAAATTGGAAAATCAATATTTTACATCAGACGGATTAAATGTAAAGAACAGAGCGTTCCTTTTGGGCGACGCAGTGAAGGTGTCTTTCTTCGTGAGAAACGGAGAACTGATCATGGATGAAGAATGCTATTTTTTCTTAATGGCTTCCATGAGAAAGATGAGAATGAATATTCCCCTTACCTATACTCTGGAATTTTTCCAGACCCTTTTTCATAAAGATGTTATTAATGGTAAAGGAATAAAAAACGGAATTATCAACTTCCAGGTGTTCAGAAATAATGATGCTGTAACGGTTTCAAAATCTTCAGTATCCTACTTTTACGAAGTAACTGAATCGGATGATGTGCTGGCTGTTCATCAGAGACCGCTTGAAATGGATCTTACCAAAGAGATCAATGTAAACAGCAATTTATTAAGCAATATCAGAGTTCACTGCCCGGAAAATATCTACGGTGGAATTTATGCAGAAGAAAATGATCTGGATGATGTGATCCTGTTGAATCCGAATAAAAGAATTGCACGTACTACGTCCGGGAATTTACTGTTTCTGGAAGGAAATGTCATTAAAGTTCCCAAACAGTCCGAAGGCGCATACATTTCGCCGTTGATGGAGAATTTTGTGACTTTCCTGCATAAAAATAATCTTGCCGATATTCAGGAGCACGAAATTATAGCCTTTGAATCTCAAAAAGCAGAAGAAATTTTGATGATCTCAGACGAGAAAGGCATATTTTCTGTAGGTAAAATAAGAAATAAGACTTTTGAAAGCTCCCGCTTTATAGAAATGGTGGAAAGCTGGAAAAAAAGTTTTTAAGTTGACAAACCCGGTAAACAACAAAGTACCCAAGTCCTTTACCGGGTTTTATTCTGATTAAATCAGAAATTGTTTCTTTATTTAGTATTCACGGATAATTTCTGTGAATTTTTGTGCGATTTCCTTCTGACCCTTTTCGCTGGTAACATATTCGCGGTCCTGCGTATTGTTGATAAAACCAAGTTCTACCAGAACGGCAGGCGCCTTAGTTTCTCTCAGCATATGAAGGTTGCGCTCTTCAATTTTAGCAACATTAAATTTCTTGGAAATTTTTTCAGCCAGATTTTTTGAATTTTCACTGTTCTGAACATAAACTTCTGTCCCTTGTTTTGGCGTTTCTTTTTCGGGATTGCTGTTGATGTGAAGAGAAATAACGATTTCAGGATTCAGCTTGTTGATCATGGCTGTTCTTTCCCCAAGCGTTGGATAAGCATCAGAATCACGGGTTAAAATCACCTCATACTGATCCTGATTGGCATTCAGTTTCTGAATCTCTTTAGCAATATTTACCGTAATGTCTTTTTCTGAAAATTTCCCATAAACCACTCCGTTGTCGTTTCCGCCGTGTCCGGCATCAATAACGATGTATTTTTTAGGGATAGGGTTAAATGATAAAAATGCAGCAGAAAAGGCAGATAGAGCAAGTAGTTTGATTCCTTTCATTTCAGTGATTTTTTGTTTTTCAAATAACGGAAATTCTTTCTTTAAAATTGGTTAACGTAATCTTAAAATTTGTTAATGTTTTTAAAGGGTATCGAATAGGAACACAGCTAGTTAAGTGAGATATCTTCAGGAGAGTTGGCCCAGAGTAAATATTCGCCACCCAGGTTCTGCATAATAGATTTCCAAAGGGTCTGATCGTTGGGAAGAGTATAGTCTAAATTATAGACATCTACCACAGTCCAAAGCTTTCTCATGACTTCATCATCCAGTTGCTCGGCAGACCACCCGGAATATCCTGAAAAGATTTTTACATCCTGAATACTCAGTTCTTTATTAAGGACAGCACTGATAATGCTTTCAATATCTTCCGTGATGTAGAAATCCTTATTGATCTCAGAATAGATCTCGGTTACCTTCTTTTCTTTAACAATAAAGAATACCTTATCGTTTTCCACGGGACCGCCGTCATAAACCTCTATTTTGAAGTCAAAAAAGTTTTTGAACTTATTACTCATCTGGCTGTTTTTTTTGTTCAATATCAATCCAAATGCTCCATTTTCATTATGCTCGATAATGAGGACTACCGATCTCGAAAAAATATCGCCGGAAATGTCAGGTGTGGAAATTAATATTTTACCTTTGTATGAGTAATTCATACTCAAATTTAATAAAAAATATTTATGGAAAACCTGCACGACAAAAGAAAAGTGTATGAGAAATCCCAACTTATTGAAAGTGAGATAAAACAAAATCCAATCGAGCAGTTCAGAGACTGGTTTTTGGATGCCAGTACAAGTCCCGGAGTCTCTGAAGCCAATGCTATGGCGGTTTCTACGTTGGAAGAAGATGGTTGCCCGAGAAGCAGAATGGTTCTCCTTAAAGAATATACTTATGAAGGATTTATTTTCTACACCAACTACGACAGCAGAAAAGGAAAGGCAATAGAAAAGAATCATAAAGCCTGCCTTCATTTCTTCTGGCCGAATCTGGAAAGACAGATCATTATTAAAGCCGATCTTGAAAAAATTGCCGAAAATCTGAGTGACGGATATTTTCATTCAAGACCAAAAGGAAGCCAGTTGGGAGCAGCTGTTTCACCCCAAAGTCAAGTGATTCCCAATAAAGAATTCCTTGAAGAAAGACTGAAAGAACTTGAAAAAGAATATGAAAGCAGCGAAGTGCCAAGACCTGCCAATTGGGGCGGATATATTGCCAAACCTTATGAAATAGAATTCTGGCAGGGAAGACCCAATCGTCTACACGACAGAATTATTTATCAGCTGGAAGGACTGGATTGGAAGATTTCGCGACTGGCACCGTAGAAATTAGAAATTAGAAATTAGAAGCTAGAAATTAGAGGTTAGAAGGTGGATGCTGGAAGTTTTGGTAGAAGTATCATAGCTTAACACGTTTCTTACTAAAATATGATTGATTCTAAATTTTATGAATAAAACGGTATCGTTAAAATTCAATAGGAGCGGGCTTTAGCCCGTTTTTAATATGTAAACATGACATTGGCTTTAGCCGAAAACTTACATTTTCCAATGAAACAAATCAATTACATGGGTGATTCTAATTCTTTATGAATAAAATGGGGGGCATAAAAAATTCAATAGGAGCGGGCTTTAGCCCGTTTTTAATATGTAAACACGGCATTGGCTTTAGCCGAAATCTAAAATAATAAAAACACTACCGGAACCTGTAATACCTTCCAAATTCTACTGATGACACAACTTGTGGGTGGCTGAGGTCCTCGAAGCCACCTATACCCCAAAAAAAGGCCGCTTCCTAAGAAACGGCCTTTGAATTTTTCTAATCTGAATGATTATTTTTTCTTAGCACCAGAAACTGCATTAGATAAATCAGCTCCTGCTTTGAATTTAGCAACTTTTTTAGCAGCAATTTTGATTGGTTTTTTAGTTGCAGGGTTGATACCTTGTCTTGCAGCTCTCTCAGCTACTGAGAAAGTACCGAAACCTACTAAAGAAACTTTTCCGTCTTTTTTCTTTAGAGTAGTAGTTACATTACCAATGAATGATTCTAAAGCAGCTTTAGCTGCAACTTTAGTGATTCCTGCATCTTTTGCGATTGCGTCGATTAATTCAGACTTGTTCATAATTTTTAATATTAAAGTTAGTTCGTAATTATAGCAAATATAATACTATTTTCTAATTGTGCAATTATTTTATTAAAACTTATAAAATTTTTTTGCTTTTCGGTGAAAACAGTTAAAATATGATAATTTCACTTTTCACGTAAAATCTACGTTACGGCTCACTAAAATCATGCCAAATGCTTATGTGTATTGACTTTAGCAAAACGGTAATATTATTTCCTGTATTTATTAAATCCTGAATTTCGTATAAACTATTAATATTTTTAATGATATGTTTGCATATTTTATAAGCAAAGGCCTGAAAGCTTGTGTAATATAAAATTAAATACCTCTCTGTATGCGTGTTTTAAATTGATTTCAAAAGTCCGATTTATTAATTATTATTAATAAATTTGCAGCATGTTAATAGAAGTTTTTAAGTCTAAGATCCATAGGGTACGGGTTACGGCATCTGACCTTAATTATATTGGGAGTATAACGATCGACGAAGATCTTATAGAAGCTGCCGGCCTGGTAGTGGGAGAAAGAGTCTATATCGTGAACGTGAATAACGGGGAGCGCTTTGATACTTATGTGATCAAAGGAAAAAGAAAATCAGGAGAAGTATGTCTGAACGGGCCTGCAGCAAGAAAAGTGCAGAGAGATGATATCATCATTATCATCGCTTATGCGCAAATGACACCTGAAGAAGCTAAAGTTTTCCAGCCAAAGATCGTATTCCCGGATGAAAAAACTAATCTCCTGACTTAATCTATGGAGAAAAAAACAAAAAATCCTTTAAAATCCATACTAACAATAGTAATATCGCTTGCTTTTGCAGGCTTTTTTTTATGGCTTGCCTTAAAAGGGCTGGATTTTAAAGTGATTAAAGCATCTTTGGCGAAAGCCAACTATCTCTGGGTACTCTTTGCTTCTGTTTTCGGTATTCTGGCTTATTGGTTCAGGGCAGTACGCTGGAATCTGATGCTGGAACCTATGGGACACAGGATTTCCAATTCAAACTCACTTTGGTCTATATCTTTCGGATATCTGATGAATCTTACCATTCCCAGAAGTGGTGAGCTGGCAAGAGCTACCGCTTTATATGGTGTGGAAAAAGTTCCGGTTGACAAGTCTTTCGGGACCATTATTCTCGAAAGAGTAGTAGATCTTATATGTATGCTTGGTTTTCTGGGGCTTACCTTATTATTTAAATATGAAGCCATCTTATCTTTTTATGAGAACTCTGATGTTCAGATCAATCCAAACAAGATAATATTTGCTCTTCTGATATTGGCTATAGGAGGTGTCCTGTTTTTTGTATTCAGAAAGAGACTTGCAGATGTTCCGTTTTTGGGGAAGATCGTGGGTTTTATTGACGGAATTCTTGAAGGACTGGCAACCATATTCAAATTAAAAGAAAAAGGGAAATTCATTCTTTACACATTAGGAATATGGATTTCTTATTACTTTGCAGCATATCTCGTATGTTTTGCCCTTCCTGAAACCTCCAGTTTTACCATTGCTGATGGATTTTTTATCATCGTTGTGGGTACTTTGGGAATGATTATTCCTGCAAGTGGCGGTATCGGGGCATTCAATCTGGCGATGAAGTTCGGATTTATGGCCCTCTTTATTTCCATGGGAAAAAGTGCGGAATTAGGTGGTGAAATGGGATTGACCTATTCCTTTATATCACTTCCCCTTCAGATTACGATTATGTTGGTGATGGGGTTAATCTCTATTCCGATGTTAGCTAAAGCCAGAGAAAAGGCAGTTTCTCATCAGGAAATTAAAAATTAATTTTAAAGAAATTTTTTAATCTATATGAAGTCCGGTTTTTTAATCGGGCTTTTTTAATGTTGATATTGAATGACGGAAAGCTGAAACTTCTATTTTTCTCAAGAGTGAAAATTAAGAAAGCAGAGTATGCAGATTATCCAACTTAGAGTACTGATTTTTAAAGGTTGTTGACTTATGTTAAAACCTTATTAAAATGAAATATTTACTATAGTTATCATGCGTCATTTACTTTTTTATCTATAAATTTGGTCAATTCACAAATCAAATTTATCTTAAACGAAAAATAATTAATAATCTAAAACACTATGGCAATTAATTTACAGAAAGGACAAAAGATCGATATTGGACTTACAAAAATGACGATAGGACTGGGCTGGGACCCGAATGAAGGAACAGGTTTTGACTTTGATCTTGATGCCTCTGCTATCATGATTGATTCCGACAGAAAATTAGTCACTGAAGAATGTTTTGTTTTTTATAATAATTTACAGTCTCCGGACGGCGCATTGACTCACACAGGAGATGATCCGAACGGTAAAAACAGCGATGGAGATGACGATGAAGCCATTATCGTTGATCTTGAAAAAGTAGACCCAAGAGCGGAAGAAATTCTTTTCGTAGTCACCATAGAAGATTTTGAAAGAAGAAAGCAGAACTTCGGGCAGGTGAGAAATTCATACATCAGAATTGTAGACAACAGTACCAACCAGGAAATTGCTAAATACGAACTGGATGAAGACTTCTCTATAGAAACCGGAGTGGAATTCGGAAGATTATACAAAAGAAACGGAAGCTGGAAATTCGAAGCCTCAGGAATCGGCTACAGAGCAGACCTGGCTTTCTTCCTTGAAAAATACTACAAAGGACAGATCATTAAATAATTTTATATTCAAATACACAAAACAATAACTATGGCAATTAATTTACAAAAAGGTCAGACGATTGATTTAAGAAAGAATGACCGTGGAGAAAGTGTTTACGATCTTTCAAAAGTAACGATCGGTCTCGGATGGGATGTAAGAAAACAGGGCGGTTTCTTTGGGAAACTGTTCAATAAAGAAGCAGAATATGATCTTGATGCCGTTGCATTTCTTTTAGATGGAAACGGTAAAGTAGCCAACCTTGGAAAAACAGTTCAGACGAACGATGGAAGACAGATTGCACTTTATCAGGGCGATGTGGTTTTCTTCAATTCTATGCAGCATCCCAGCGGAAATATATGGCTTACCGGAGACAACAGAACCGGAGCTGGAGACGGAGACGATGAGCAGATTATCGTTAAACTGGATCAGTTGGACGAAAGCTATCAGAAAATACTGTTTCTGGTGACTATTTACCAGGGAAAACAAAACAACCAGCACTTCGGAATGATAGAGAATGCTTTTATCAGAGCCGTAGATGCCAAAGGAAAAGAAATTACAAAATACAGCCTTTCCGGAGATGCCAGCATGAACGGAAAATGTGCAATGGTCTTTGCAGAAGCTTACCGCCACAACGGAGACTGGAAATTCCGTGCCATAGGAGAACCGCATCAGACCGATAATTTTATCGAGATTCTGAAACAATACGCATACAGCAACTAAGTCTGAATTTTTATCAAAATATTAATGGCCGGCAGGAAAGTTTTCAACTTTCGCTGCCGGCTTCAGAAATACTATCATCTTACCATGAGCAGGAGATTATTAGCATACTTTTTACTGGATACTTCAGGTTCCATGAACGGAGAACCTATCCAGGCACTGAATAATGGATTTAACGGGCTGATAAGCATGCTCCGCGCAGATCCTCAGGCAATGGACAGTCTGCATCTGAGTGTGATTACTTTTGACCGTGAGGTGAAAAACATCATCCCACTGACAGATCTGGCCAGTTTTTACCCTATGGAAATTACCTGCCCGGATAGCGGGCCTACCCATACCGGAGCCGCGCTGGAAATGGTTTCGGAGCTGGTGAAAAAAGAGCTGGTAAAAGGCTCTGAAGACGGAAATGGAGACTGGAGACCGCTTCTGTTCATATTTACAGACGGAAAACCATCGGATATACAAAAATACAGACAGATGATTCCTGTGATCAGAGACCTGGAATTTGGTGCTATCGTTGGCTGTGCTGCAGGCCCTAAAGCAGATGAGCAGTTTCTGAAGGAGCTTACCGATCATGTGGTAAAGCTGGACACTACAGATGCTATTACGCTCTCTTCATTTTTCAAATGGGTGAGTTCTTCCATTACGATGGGAGGAAAATCTCAGGGAACGGGAGAAAGTACTCCCTTGCCGCCTCCGCCTTCAGAACTTAATATTATTATTTAATCACTTGCCTTTACGATAGACCATGAGAAGATTACCCATTTATTTCTTAGTCGATGTTTCCGAATCTATGGTTGGAGAACCTATTGAGCAGGTGCAGGAAGGTATCGCCAATATCATCAGAGAATTAAAAAAAGACCCGTATTCCCTGGAAACGGTTTATATTTCCATTATAGGTTTTGCCGGAGAAGCCGAGGTCATTACACCCATGCAGGATATTATTAGTTTCTATCCTCCGAAAATCCCGATCGGAAGCGGTACATCGCTGTCTCAGGGACTCATCAAAGTAATGGACTGCATTGACCGGGATATTGTGAAAACCACTTACGATAGAAAAGGCGACTGGAAACCAATCGTTTTTCTTTTTACAGATGGTGTTCCTACCGATGATGCCACAAAAGCTATCGAAAGATGGAACAATAAGTACCATGGAAAATCCAATACCATTGCTGTATCTATAGGGGAGAATACCAACTACAAACTGCTGGGAACTTTATCTGATAACGTTTTACTGTTCAATAATTCTGATGAGAATTCCTATAAAGAATTTTTCAAATGGGTAACAGATTCCATTAAAACAACCAGCCAGAGTGTGACGGAAGCCAATAAAGAAGGTATCAATCTTTCCAAAATTGATTCTATTATCCTCGAAAAGGTAAATCCTGAAATGGAACAGAGATTTCCTGACAATAATTTCGTGGTTTTAAACGGAAAATGTTCGGAGACGGAAAAGCTTTATCTGATGAAATTTAAAAAAACATTCGCCGAATCCAGCATACCGGGAATGTCTACCCGATATTACAGACTGGATGGAGCTTATAAAATTGATGAAAAAGCGTATCTCAGACTATCTTCTTCCCAAAAAAACAACCTTAGAATTTCAATAGAAGAACTTCAGGGAGGCACTTCCTGCCCGCACTGTGCCAATCCTATTGCCTTAGCTACCTGTTCCTGCGGTGGAATTCACTGTCTGAAAGGAGAGGGATACAATAAATGCCCGTGGTGCGGAACTTCAGATTATTACGGGTTTTCCAGTGAAGGATTTGATATTAACAGAACTCTGGGATAATAACGCAAGCTTCTATTTGAAGGTTCAATAAAAGATTATGGAAAAAGCAGTTATTTACAGGGAGAAAGAAGAATTTAAAGAAGTTCATCTGGTCCTTAAAAACGCCAGTTCAAAACAGTTTTATGAATACAGTTTTGAGATGACGGACTTTCCGAATATCAGAATTAAAAATATCATCCATCTTGAAGAGACAGGGCTTAGTTTTGAAAATAATAAGATTTCAGGAATTCCTTATGCCAGTAGTGTTCACGACCTTGATATCGAATTCTGTCATATCCATGACGAAAACAGCACAGAAATAAAGAAAGTTCACCTGCTCGTTAATGCTGATCCCAAAGATCTCTGGAAAAACATTCCGGGCGATACAGCAGATGCTTATTATAAACCTGATGAAGCCATCTATCAGGGAGAATTCTTAGACAAAAAAATAGTTGTTGCCTCAAAAAGAGGACGTTCTCATGCCCACGAAGGAAAATTCAGAGAGGATGATTTTGCAGTAAATGCCCTTCCCCGGGATTGGTGCATTGTTTCCGTGTCAGATGGAGCAGGCTCTGCGATGATGGCCAGAGAAGGTTCAAGATTGGCTGCCGTTTCTGCAAATAGTTTTTTTGATAGCGAGGATGTTTTAAATGAAATTGAGGAAAATATTAAAATTATTTATGATGTCTCACATTCTTCAGAAGACAGACAGTCCGAAGCCGGAGATAAGGTCATTCAGCTTTTGAATGAAGGAGCTCTGTATGTTCATCATGTTTTGGATAAAACAGCTTCGGAAAACTCTTTTTCTGTAAAAGATCTGCATACCACACTGATTTTTGCTTTAACCAAAAAGTTTGATTTCGGTTATGTCATTCTCACTTTTGGAGTAGGCGACTGTCCGGTTAATCTGATCAATCCTGATTTTTCTGAAGTGAAGCTTCTGAATCAAATGGACGTGGGCGAATTTAGCGGAGGTACCCGGTTTATTACATTGAAAGAGATTTTTAATGATGACACCGCTTCCCGGTTCGGAATAACCTGCGTCAATGATTTCTCTTACCTTGTGCTTATGACGGATGGCATTTACGATCCTAAATTCATCACAGAAAATAAACTTGAAGATATAGAAAGCTGGAAAGCTTTTTTTGATGATCTGGCCGGAAACAATGACGACCGGACGAAAGTAGACTTTATCAATGACTCACAGATTGCCTCGCAGCTTCTTACCTGGACCGATTTCTGGAGCCGTGGAAACCATGATGACAGAACACTTGCCATAATTTATTAAACATGAAAAAAAACGTTAAAGTTGCCTCCATTCTGGATCCGGCAAAATCTTATGAATTTGTGGATGAAAGCCCGATTCGGGGCGGTGTGAAGGATGTCTATTTTTCGCCGGACAGAGCTTATGTCGTTGCCTTTTACAGGACTCCTTTGGAAGCCGGGCAGAAAGAACGTGTCATGAGAATTGTATCTACTTATCTTGGAAATATACAGAATGGAAATTCATCAGATTATTTTCTGAACGAAATATTCAGATGGCCTTACGATATTGTAGAAAAAGATAAACTGACAGGCATTGTGGTTCCTGTTTACCATAATAAATTCTTTTTTGCGAAAGGTTATGTGGGTTCAGATAATATCCAAGGTCAGGATAAAGTAGGAAAATGGTTTACCGCTCCGATGTTCAGAAACCAGCAGTATCCTTTGAGGCTGGATCATTCAGAACTGGGAGATTGGTTGAGCTATTTTCAGATCACCATCAACATCAGCCGAGGGGTTAAAAAGCTTCATCAGATGGGACTGGCACATTCAGATCTTTCCTATAATAATATTCTGATAGACCCGGTTACGAAATCCGCCTGTATCATTGATATAGACGGATTGGTGGTTCCCAAACTGTTTCCGCCGGAAGTTATTGGAACAGCAGATTTTATTGCCCCCGAAGTTTTGAAAACCAAACATCTGAGCATGCAGGATCCACAGAGAAATCTGCCGAATCAGAAAACCGATCTTCATGCTTTGGCAGTGCTGATCTATATGTATCTGTTCAGAAGACATCCGTTGAGAGGAGGAAAAATATGGGATCTCGATTCTGAAAAAGATGAAATTATTTCTATGGGAGAAAAGGCTTTGTTCATAGAGCATTTCAGGGATCCTTCCAATCAGGTGAAAACCGATCATCTCAGAAAATGGGATACCTTCTGGGGCGATCCTCAAAAGATACCGTATACGGCTTCAGGCCCTTATCTGTCTGAGCTTTTTAACAAAGCATTTATAGACGGGCTTCACGATCCTATAAGACGTCCCACGGCAAATGAATGGGAAACGGCGTTGCTGAAAACGGCCGATCTTATTCAACCCTGCCACAATCCCGAGTGTACAGAAAAATGGTACGTATTCGATAACAGCAGTCATCCGAAATGTCCTTTCTGCGGAACCTCACACCGGGGAACGCCTCCCGTTCTGGATCTGTACTATAAATTTGACGATGAGGTCTGGAAACCGGAAAATCACAGACTGATGGTGTATAACAACCAGTATTTATTCAAATGGCATGTGTCCAGAAAAGTGATCAGAAATGAAAATCTGACTATGCAGGATAAAATGCCTGTAGGATATTTCACTTTCCACGATGGAAGATGGGTACTGGTGAATCAGAGTCTGAGCTCTATGAAAGATGTCACTGAGCAGAAAGAAATTCCGCCCGGATCTATGGTGGAACTGACGGACGGTAAGAAAATCCTGCTTTCTGCGGAAGAAGGAGGAAGGTTGGTCTTTGTTACTTTGGCCAATCAGTCGTAGAAATCTATAGATTTTTTTAGAAACTTATGTGTACTTCTATTCACACAGTAGGTCACTTAAAAAACTAAAGTGTTCAAAAACTTTTGTGCCTTTTGTGGTTGAAAGAGTTTTAAGAATGGTGGCTTCGAGGCCGTCAGCCACCAGGAAAATTTGTATTTAAAGATTTTAGCGGGGCAATTTTACTATAATAAAATAAGTGCCCTCTAAAGGTGGCTGAGGCTCCCGAAGTCACCTTGCCATTCCATAAAAAAAGAATACTCATCCTCATCCACAATTTTAAAACCTAAACCCGAATACAGATTTTGGGCTTTATTGGTTTTTAAGACGCTTAACGATACTGTTTTTCCTTCAGCAGAGGATTCCTTCAGAATATCATTGAGGATCGTTTTTCCCAGCCCTTTTCCTTGCTGAGCGGGATCAATCTGAAGTTGGAGAACTTCAGTTTTATCCCCGGTTTTGTTGATCTTCAGCAATCCGACCGGTTCATCATTTAAAAGAATGATATGGGCTTTATCAAACTGGTAAAGAATTCTCTGAAGCATTGTTTCCCTATCCGTCGGAAGATGTGATTCAGCGTAATGCGGATTCATGGTTTTTGTTCTTAGATCAAGAAGATAATCCATGTCGTTTTCAGAAGCTTTTTTATAGGTGATGCTGGTGTTCATAGGTTCTTGGTGAGATCCGGATTGTTTTTAACCACTTGGGATTAATAGGAATCTAAGATAACGATTTTTGGATTTTTTTCTACGTCAATTCTCAGTTTCATTTCGATGGACTGTTTAAAAAAAGCGTAGGCATAATAGATGGTTTGTGCATACGGACCTTTCTCATCAGATGAAGACTCTTTGATAAAATCACATTCACTTTCAATTTCTTTAAACAGGATCAGATTATTTTCATTGTCTGCCGTTATATGCCGGATGATGTCCTCCTCACTTTTTGTAAACTCATACTCATAACCATCCATTTTTTTATCCAGAATCATTTTCATCAACAGGATCATGTAGTCATTAAATCTTAAAAAATCTTTTGAATCTATATTAATGCCGCCATCACTATGCTCTAATCCAAAGTTTTCTAACTCGTAAATGGGGAAATAATGAGTATAGTTTGCGTATTGAAACATATAGCTGGTACAGACTGTTGAGGTAGGAAGTTCATACAGCAGAATAATTCCATAGTGGTCATATAAATCCTCGAGATATTTTTCCCTTGCAGAATAATCCCGTCCCGTAAATGCTGAGTGGATCTCTTCACTGAAAAAAAGATTGATTTCAAACAGTTCATCGGCGGTTAGGGTATTGATGTCATTTTTAACCTTTTCCAACACTTTTTCAAAGGTGATATCATAGGTGCCTATTTCTTTTTTCCGGTCCTGAAGATAGACTTTAAATGTTCTGGTATGGAATGTTTTGTGCTGCAGATCCTCATAAAGACGAACCGCAGCCTTTTCCTTATTGAACATATAAATTTCGGTATTTCTTCCCACGTAATTCTGTTTTAACCTATTTCAGCCCTATTTTCAGTCCCATTTCCTTTTTCATATGAAGCAGCACTTCCGCATTTCCTTTGGCATCATCTACGGGATTATGTGTATGTTCTGTTTTACGGAGATGTTTCCATTGGGCAAACGTGTCCTTTTCCAGTCCGCAATACAGATCAGACAGTCTTCTTGATGAATACCCGAATGGATTGTTTCCTGTGAAATGATGAAAATACCAGCAGATAAACATCCAGTCGAAGCCATTATTGTCACTGATGAAAATAGGTCTTCCTTTAGAGTTCTTCTCAATCCATTCGTTAAATTCAAGCATAACCTCTTTCGGATCATCGAACTGCATCGTTTCTTCCCTGCTGAAGCCTGAAACAGCCAGAGCATCCGGATTGAATTTTTCCGAAATAGGTTTCAGTTTTCCATAAAACGTAGTATCCAGCTCTTCATTCACAAGAACGGCTCCAAAACAGATCATCGAAAAATCTCCGGGAATCGGGCCATCCGACTCGATATCGACCATAAAATAGCTCATTGGTTTTCTTTAATGGAACGAAGATAAATAAAATTGACACATCTGATCTTGGGATTTTATACAAGTTCAAAAAAATCTCTTTTCCCGATTTTGATTTTGGTTTCCTTCAAAAGTTCAATTTCCTGATCAGGATCTGTTATTTTGATGCTGTTGATCTGAATGCCTCCGCTTTGGATCATTCTTCGCACGGCTGATTTGCTGAGGTCATTTTTTAATGTACTGCAAAGTTCCAATAAGGTGATTCGGTTTTCCTCGTGAAGAAAAGACTCCAAAGAAACAGATTCATAAACCTTGTTCCCTGAATTTCTGTTCTGAAACTGATTACTGAAAAAAGCTTCTGCCAGTTCAGCCGCTTCATGATCATGGTATTGAACAATGATGTTTTTAGCGATCAGCTTTTTAATATTCATCGGGTTTTCACCATTTTGTAATTTAAATTGTAAGTCATTCTTTTCTTCAATAGAGAAATCAGAGGTCAGCTCAATAAATTCATCAATAAGGCTGTCCGGAATAGACATGGTTTTTCCGAACATTTCATCCGGTTCATCGGTCAAGCCGATAATATTATTCAGAGATTTGCTCATTTTTTCCTTACCGTCCAGCCCTTTCAGTAAAGGCATGCACATCACGACTTGAGGCGGCATTTGGTGAGCCTCCTGAAGCTGTCTTCCCATTGTGCAGTTGAAAAGCTGATCTGTTCCACCCATCTCAATATCACAGGCAATCTGTACAGAATCGAAGCCCTGCAGAATAGGGTACACCAGTTCATGCATCGCAATCGGTGTATTTTCCGTAAACCTTTTGTTGAAATCATTTCTGTGCATCAGCTGGGCTACCGTGACTTTAGACATCAGCTGAATCACTTCTGAAAAATCGAGAGTATCCAGCCAATCAGAATTAAACACAATTTTTGTCTTTTCCACATCAATGATTTTTGAAAGCTGATTGATATAAGTCTGTGCATTATGATTCACATCTTCCGCTGTCAAAGGTTTTCTGGCTTTGTTTTTTCCGGTAGGATCGCCAATTCTTGCGGTAAAACTTCCGACTACAATCACAATCTGATGACCCAGATCCTGAAACTGTTTCAGTTTTTTAAGCACAACAGCATGGCCCAGATGCAGATCCGGCGCCGTAGGATCAAATCCGAGCTTGATTGTTAATGTTCTTTTTTCTTCTTCAGCCTGCTTCAGTTTTTGCTCCAGACCGTTTTCCGGAAGAATGATGGCTGCATTTTCGTGTAATGTACTGATCATAATTATTGGATTTTAAGCACAAAAAAACCCGGACAATGCTGTCCGGGCTCTATATGTAGGTTTGTTATTCTTTGTTAGATTACAGATATAGAAAGTCTTCCCGAACGGCTCGCCGGGGAGTAATATTCATTGAAAAAAGGAAGACGCAATATGCTGTTGAGATGTTTCATTGATGATAAAAGTATAAAAAAATGAATTCTGTTCCGATATTTAAACCATTAAGCAGGCTGTAAAGTTCCACATCAGTAAAGATTTATCAAAAAAAACTTACTGTTCTTAACAGTTTGTTAATCTTAATGGTTTAAAATAAAGGTTTCAAAACAATTTTACTTATCACTCTTGCAGCTAATTCTATGCCACTTTTTTTTATATGCTTAATAAAGAATTGTTATAAATAATGGATATATGTTGCCTTTTTATAACTTGTAATGGCGGCGGGATATATCACCCATTTTTCAGGAATCTATCGGGTTTCTGCATTAAGATTAAGAATAGGATGGGAATAAGTATTTCTGATCTGTTCTTTCCAGATCTCTACGTCTTCCCGGGAAGCTCTGTCGGCTTTGTCAAAAAAGAAATGCTGTATGATTTCAAAACCGCTGTACAGAAAAATTCCGTTGTCAGAAGTAAGACTAAGAGCTCTATCCATTCCCATACGTTCATATTCTTCGTGAGATTTTCCGTGGGTATTGATGATAACCGCTTTTTTTCCTTTTAAAAGTCCCTTCTGAACACCCTGATCGCAGCGGTAGGCAAAACCGTAACTGAAAACCCGGTCAATATACCCTTTCATAATGGCCGGCATTCCGGTCCACCAAATCGGGTAAATAAAAGTGATGTGTTCAGCCCGGGAGATATAATCCTGTTCCGTTTGTATTTCCTCAGCAACTTTTCCTGCATACTGTCCCTGCATGTCTTCCAGTGAAAAAACAGGATCGAAACCTATTTTGTTAAGATCTCTTATTTCTATTTCATGATTTTCTTTCTGAAGGCTTTCAATAACAGTTTGAAGCAGATGGTGATTCAGACTGTTTTCATTAGGATGTGCATAAATGATTAAATGTCTCATCGTTTTTATTGTTTAAATTAATAAGACAAATGTAGAGTAGCAGAAAAGGCAAAAATTGTAAGAAAACGAAATCGGCTAGTCAGATCCTGAGCGGCATATATCCTCCTGAAATTTTACATATTGGGAAGGAGAAATAGCCATAAAATGTTTAAAATCGTTAATAAGCTGGCTTTGGTCATAATAACCGCATTCATCAATAATACTGAACCATTCCACTTTTTTGTTATTCTCAATTTCTTTTTCAATAAGGGTGATTGCTTGTAGAAAACGGCTGTAGCGGGCAAGTTCTTTGGAAGAATAGCCAAACTGTTCTTTCTGTTTAAGCTGAATATTTCTTTCACTCTGTCGGGTCTGTTCTGCAATGGTTTTAACAGGGTTCAGGTTTTTATTGTCAAAATTGCTTAGCAGGCGGCTTGTTTCATCCTGATCCTGAAGATAAGGCTGACAAAGTTTGAGAATGTGATCGGTTTTTTCCTGCGCAGAAGCGAAGTCTGAGAGCTGATGCCAGAGTTCCGTAAAGCAGTTTTCCTGTAAAAGCTTATCGGGATGGGTTCCCTGACTGGAAATCATAGCTTTTCCGAAGAAGCGGTAAAAGGCATTGTCTTTGAAATTGGCTGCCAAAATAGAAGTTCCCGCGGGAAGGGTGTAATCAAATGCCCGGCGTACAGGTCCTAAAACAATGCACTGATCTACTTCAACCGTATTTTCTTTCTGAGTGGTCATAAAAGCAGAGTTTCCAAAACAGAATAGCATAATGGTTTGGTAAGAAGGGAGCAGCGTTTTAGTGACAGGATCGGGAGAACCGTTTTCCGCATAATAGAAATGTGTGAATACGTTTTCAAATTCCTGAGGAACTGAAATTTTAAGCTGGCGGTATTCCGGATGTAATTCCTGCATTGGATGCTTTTTAAACTATTTTTTTCTCCATTTTGTAATTGATGAGATCAGTTCCTTTTACATTCACGGTCTGTTCCTGAATGATGGTAAACCCCATTTTTTCAAAGAAAGATCTGGCTGTTCTACTTACATCGGCACTCAGTCCCTTTTTTCCCTGATTTCTGGCTTCCTGTTCAATTAAAACATACAATTTCCGTGCAATACCCTGTTGTTGAAAATCATGATGAACAAACAGCAGATCAATATAATTTCCCTGATCAAGCGTGCAGAATCCTACCGTTTTTCCATTGATCTCTGCGATCAATACGATCTGTTTTTCTATGACTTTCAGCCATCTTTCTTCATTTTCGGCGCCGGATTTCCAGACATTGATCTGATCGCTACTGTAATCATTTTTGCAGACTTCAGTAATGGTATCCGCAAAGAGTCTGCGTATTTCTGCCACATCATTGAGGTTACCCTTTCTGATGATCATGATGAATGGATGTATTTTGATTCATAGATTTTTTGCTGTTCCTTTGTCAATAGCGGATAGAACAGGTTCATCTGGATCAGTGCATAATGTTTTACCGCCTTATCTTTAGGAAGTTTAAAAGAGAGACTGTTGTGAATAATCCAGTTATCTGCAATGATGAATAGCTGGGTGGTAAGGCTTTCCAGAATAAAATCCGGAACATCATTTCTGAAAATATGATTTTCCTGAAAACCTTTAAAAATAATCTGAAATTCATCTTTTCTGGTGATATTGATAGATTCATACTGAGCTTCTATGACGGGAATATGTTTTAAGATATCAAAGAAATTCACGAAAATAAACCGGAAAGAATAGAAGACTTCATAGGTTGAAAAAGTAAAATGATAGAGGTCTTCAAGAGTTTTATTTTCTTTTTTTTGGAGATCATTCAGCAAAACATCCATTTTAAGAATCAGGTCGGTAAAAAGAATTTTGATGATGTCTTCGGAATGTTTATAATGATAGTGCAGATTTCCCGGACTGATCTTCAGGTCGGCTGCAATATGCCTGGTGGTGACATTATTATAGCCCTTTTCATTAAAGAGTTCCAATGCTTTTGATAATATTTTATCTTTGGTTTTCATGGTTCAAATATAAGCGAACTTAAATCATATTTCAAAATTAGAACAATTGTTCTAATTTTTGTATATTTGCTTTATCAAAATTTTCAGGATGGAAGGAAAAAAAATGTTTAATTATGAAACCGCCGGAAACAAGGAGTCTGAAAAGGGAAATGATATACAGGAAACTTTAGTGAAAATCCTGCAGGTTATTATAGGACTTGTGATGGCTATACTTCATATGTAATGAAAAATAAAATTTCACTATGGTTTTTGGCAGGGCTGGCTGTCTGGATAGGTATGGTTATTCTTAGACACAAGGGAATTTTCATCCCTGTCATCAGCAATCATGTTACAGACTTTATCACCATTCCCATGTATGCTTATCTGATAGAATATATAATGAATAGTGTATTGCGATATTATTGGAAACCGGATTTTAAATTCATTTTATCCTCCGTTTTATATATATCGTTGCTGTTTGAAGTAGTATGTCCTATGTTTTCAGAAAGATTTACAGGAGATATTTTAGATGTAGCCGCTTATTCTACGGGAGGTGTGATGTATTACTTTTTGAGAACCGGATTACCGGGCCTTTTCAAAAATGAGACGGTGTAGAAAGCCCGGAGTTCTCTGATATTCAATGAAGAGTTTCTCATCCTGAAAATAATAATTCATTGAGTAAATAATGCATCCGGATCCGAAGCTTATTTTGTCAGGTTCTGCAGTATATCCAAAAGCAATCGTTTTATTATTGTAATCAAAAGAGAATTCGTTATCATTAAAGCTTATAGACTTAATATCCTGTAAGGGTACATTTGCCATTTTTTCATCTTGAAGATATTCTGCCATCATTTTTGATTCAGGTGATGCTGACAAAGGAATGGTTTTATGGGTAATCACCTTCCAGGCTCCTATCAGTTTTTTTCTTTGTTTCTCTGTTTTCTCTGCGATAGAAACAGCTGTTTTCATTTCATTTTTTTCAAAACCTTCTCTGAAAAAGCTTCCATAATAGTCTTTTCCTTTTACCATGATTTTGTTGGAATCTATCACTTTAATCTGGAACAATAAACTGTCCCGGTCATATATTTCCAATCCTTTTATGCTAAGGTTTTTATTGAGCAGATAATTCTTACCCCATGAAGTGGTACGGGCTGCACGCCCATTCTCAAAATAGAGAAATTCTCTCCAGTGATCATTTTGCCGGGTAACCAATGAATCGGAAATCCATTCTCCGTTGAAGAAAGCGGGATCGTTATTTTTGTGGCAGGAAAAAAACAGGAATGCCGAACAGATTAACGCACTTTGGATGACTATTTTTCGTGAAAGCATGGTTATTATTATTTTTTAAGACAGTTCAACTATACAGCTGAATAATAGATCCTTTATAAAACTTTGTCAGATCATAAAGTTCTCCGAAATAATGTTGCAATTCGAAGGCAATATTCCTGTCCGAACCCTTATTTCGGAAATGTTCTTCAGCAAGATCATACAAAGAGGCATGATCAGCCTTTAAATAATGGGAAAGTACCGTACAGCTTCCTTTTTCTTCCAGCGCAATATCTGTAAAGAACAGGCCATACACCAGAAACTGATTGAAATTTTGGGCGTTCACCATGAAGTCCAGATGCTGCTGAGCATATTTTTCATAGTCAGAAAGAATATCCTTGAAAGACTGTATATTCTGTTCTTTGGGGATTTCGTAAAAAATATCCAGTCCGTTGATGAACAGCTGGGTTTTCACTTCTTCACTATCGGTTGGGTACGTATTGCTGAACCAGGTGAAAATGCTAGACAGTTCTTCTCTGGAAAGCTCTTCCACAGAGTCTTTTACTTTATTTTTAATGATTTCCAGACTTACTTTGGAATCTTCCTGCAAAAAAGGAATCACCTTTTCCTCCTCGCGGGTGAGTTTATTGTACAAATTGATTTTGGCAATAGTAGGATTGGTTTTAATGAAATAAAGTTCTTCTGCCATAATGCTCTGTATACGCTTTGTTTTAAGAAAATGGAGGGCTTTTCTCTTAACGAAGGTAAAGAAAAATTTTACATGATTTGATACTGATAATTAATTTATTCTACTGAAACTGTAAATATCTCCGGAGTCTGCCCGGCATTTACGGAAAAACTGAGCCGGAATTCCGTTTTTCATGTCTATTTTGGTTACGATTTTAGAATCACAGTCCCGGTCTGTATTTTTAAAAATTAAGAAACCTTTTCTCAGCTCAGCAGGAAGATCCATATCCGTAGTTACGTAATAATTTCCCAGATATTTATTATCATGATCGAAAACCAGAATCCGGTTCGTAGCGCGGTGCGAAAGTCCCCATATCCAGGTTGAATTTAGTATTTTATAAGTCCCGCTGCCGGTTATTACTTTACCGAGGTACCTTAAATGGGTTTCTGTTCCTCCTTTTTCAGACCATTGTCCAAAAGTATATTCCTTTCCTACAATATTTCTTTGAAGAACCTGACTTCTGATCTTATCATCATTCACCTGTGAAAAGAAATTTGCAGGGCACAGAAAAACCAGAATTAATAAGCATTTAACCTTAGCAACTGGCATTATTGATCTTTTAATGTTTCATGAAGAGCGATTCTGTTTCCTTCTGAGTCTTCAAATTCCGCGACTGCAAAGCCGTATTTTTGATCTGTCTTTTTGGGATAGAGTATTTTTCCGCCATACTGAAGAACTTTGGCAAGCGTTTTATCAATATCATCTGTTTTGAAATAAATAATAATTCCTTCTTTCGTGGGTTTGTATACATCTCCTTTCGCCAAAGCCCCGGTAATTCCGCTGTTTTTTTCTTCAAACGGGAACAGAGCCATTTCATAACCGTCAATCGCCTCTTTTTCAAAACTGAAATTGAAGACGCCGGTATAAAACTGTTCTGCACGCTTCATATCAGTAACAGGAATTTCAAAATAGACTACGGGATTGTAAGTTTTCATGGGTTTTTCAGGTTGTGAACAAGATATGATTAATAATGATATAAGGAAGAAATAAAAGCAATGGATGAAGAGAGTTTTCCTGGTTTTGATTAGTATTTTTTTCATCATTCAATATAATAATGGATATGAAAATTACGGAGATTTATTTAATAATAGGTAATATCATAAGATTCTGACCATTTCCAGCTTTTGCTGTCTGAAGCGTCTTCATAATAAATCAAATTATTGTATTTGTCATAAATGTGTGTCCGTTTCTGATCTTCATTTTCAGATTCTTCAACTTCAGTCCGGTTTTCATCTTCATAGGAAATACGGGTAATACTTTCTCTGTCTCCGGTTGTTATTTTTTTTATAATTCTGTTTTCCGAATCGAATTCATACGTGTAGGTGTAACTTCCGCCAAAATCATGATCTCTTTCAGTTTTCCCATAGGTATGTGATATTAAGAGATTTTTACTGTCGTATTCATGGCTGCTGTACTCTAAAATGGTTAATAGGTTTTCATTGAAATCCCTTTGGTACGCATATTTCTCATTAGATATTTCCCGGCCAGCATGATCATATTTTGTCTCTGTAAGTTCATTAAAAAAATCAATCGACGAATGTCCGGGCATCAGATCGCCATTTTCATCATACCTGAATTCATTGAGGAGGTTTTTAATTTCACTGATATAAGCAAAATTTTCATCCAGCGGAAAATCTTCAATACCGGGGAGACTGTCGGAAGTAATATTCTTCAGATGTTCTTCTTTGATTCTTGAACAGGATTCCAGATCAAATGTCTGATGGTAGTCATCATAATCATTTTCAATACGATATCTGGAAAATTTGAAGCTCTGTAAAACCCTGTTTTTTTCATCGGTAACCAAATGCCTTAGTTTGACTAACCGCTTTTCTGCATCAAATGATTTTCTTACCGTTACATTTCCATGATGGATACATTTAACAGTATATATTAAATCTCCGGAGTCTGAAAATGAGAGCTCTTCAATGGCCCGGTTATCTTTGTTAAACTGTTTTTGAAAAAGAATAATTCCGTTTTTTGAAAAGGTGATCAGCTTGCCTTTATCATTGTATTCCATGGAGGTTTTCCCAAATTCTTTTTTTTCCAGAAGATGATGATCAGCGTCATAAAACTCTGTTTTGTTGCGGTTCCCATAAGAATCCGAATAATGATAGATGATCATTTGTGGAGTATTGCCTCCCAAACGCCGGATTTCCCGGATATTCCAGCCGTCTTTTTCATACATTTTCTGAATACTGACAAGTGCTCCTTTTTTGTATAATTTAATTTCGGAAACATTACCATCTGCTGAATACCGGGTTTCATTCTGAATGATTCCCGAACCATATTTCGTTATACATTTTACATTTCCCCGAAGAGCATCCATGATCTGATTATTTAATTTTGAATAAATATACGCAAAGTAAAAAACCAATAAATAGATAGACTTATCTATTTTTTTGATACATTTGTAAAAAAATTTACGGTGAAAAAAGAAAAAGTAGGAGACCGGATTATCAGGGTAGCTTCTGATTTGTTTTACAGACAGGGTTTCAATTCAACTGGGATCAATCAGATTATTGCTGAGGCAGATATTGCCATAGGTTCGCTGTACAATCATTTTTCATCTAAAAATGACCTTCTCATGGCTTATCTCATTAAGCAGGAACAGGAATGGTTTAAAGGATTCGAAGACCATTCTGCCAAAATTTCAGAACCCGGAAATAAAATAATTTCTCTCATCAGTTATCGGAGAAAGCTTCAGCAATCTTTAAAATTTGGGGGCTGTCCTTTCATTAAAATTATTGCAGAAGTAGGAGACAGTAGTCAGGCAGTTTCTGATTTTGCAAAGCATCACAAAGAAAAGCAGAAAGAAATGATCAGAGTATTAGTGAATGAACATGCCGGAAACATAAAAAATATGGATCCGGAAATAATGACAGAACAAATTTTTCTTTTGATAGAAGGAGCTGTAGTTACTTCCACAATCAATAAAAATGCAGATTCTTTTGATAGGATCCAAAAAATGATTGAGACTCAAATGTCTTAATTTTTTTTGAAATTTAAAAAATAGATATGTCTATATAAAAATGAATGATAAATACTTGAAATTGATGGTGATATTGTCCGGTCAATTCCTTACAATCATGGATATTTTCATTATTAATGTGTCCATTCCTTCCATTCAGCGTGATCTTTCGGCTTCCAATGGCAAAATGCAGCTGATGATTGCTTCCTATCTTATTGGATTTGCTTCGTTTCTGATTACCGGCGGAAGGCTGGGAGATCTGTACGGAAGGAAAAAGGTTTTCATGACCGGACTCACTTTTTTTATACTGAGTTCAGTGGCCTGTGGAATTTCATCCGGAGCAGCCCTGCTTGTTGTTTCCCGGTTCATTCAGGGAATCAGTGCGGCGATGATGTCTCCTCAGGTCCTGTCGATGATACAGATTCTCTTTGCAGCCCATGAAGAACGGGCAAAGGCAATGGGCTGGTACGGAATAACCATTGGATTAGGAACTGTTTTGGGGCAGTTTTTGGGAGGATATTTTTCATCTGTAACCTGGATGGAAGAATCATGGCGGCTTATTTTTCTGATCAATATTCCGATAGGTCTGCCAGCGTTGTTTTTCAGTAAAAAAATATTGAATGAATCTAAAGTTTCGGCAGAAAAAAAAAGATTTGACTTCTTTGGAGTGATTATTCTGGCTGCCGGACTTTTCTGTTTTACCTATTCACTTACCATGTCTGAACATCAGGGAATTCAAATCAAAAATATAGCATTGACCATAATTTCAATCCTTCTGTTAATCTATTTTGTCAAAAATCAAAAGATAAGGGTAAAGCGAGGAAAATCTTATCTGATGGATTTCACTTTATTCAGCCATAAAAATTTCAATGTTGGAATACTGGCTGTTTCCTTTTTCTTTATTATGCTGGATTCTTACTTCTATATTCTCTCCCTTTTTTTCCAGGATGGGTTGCAGATTGGCACAATGGCAGCAGGAGAAATTATTGTTTTTCAAGGGATCGGTTTTATTCTGGCTTCTGTGTTTTCTGCGAAGTGTATTTTGAGATATGGTAAACGTTTTTTAATGACCGGATTAGTGTTGATTATGACTGTTCTGATTCTGCAGATCATTTTATTTGATAAGGAAACTCCCTTTTTTGTGTTGTGTCTTTTGCTTTTTTTTCACGGATTAGGAGTGGGATCTATTATTCCCTCGTTGGCCAATATTGCTCTTTCCGGGTTGCCACAGACGCTTGCAGGAAATGCTTCCGGAGTGTACAATACGTTTCAGCAGGCAGCAGCCATTGTTGGAATTATCTTGGTAGGAAGTGTTTTTTATTACACTCTGGGAGTAAAACCTTCACCCCAAAATTATCATCATGCGTTTTCTGTGGCATTAGCTGTCAATATGATCTGTCTTTTTGTGGTGCTATTTTCTATTGCAAAAATTCCGGAGCATACCCTTCCCATTACAAAACGGAAAGTTTTTGAATCTTAGGAGTAATAGATGAGAGATGTAAGTTATTAATTTTTGAAATTCAATACTATTTCAAATGCTGTTCTATTACTGTTTCCAGAGTTTCTTTAAGCTATATAATTATTTAAGGCGCAAGAAAATCAAAGATTTTCAGCTAAGAGTTTACTCCGAAATAGCCTGTATTCAATTTTATCAGAGATAAAATCTTCGCGCCTTAAAAACGTATTTTTTAGATCAATTGCGCCTTTGCGTTTTTCCAAAAATACATTCCTGAAAAGCTTCAGCAACTTCCACATTAAAAAACTAATTGGTTAAAATACGTTCTATTTTTGTAATAAGATAATTCTCAGGTGACAGGAAACGATACGAAACCTCATAATAAACATAGCCGTGCATAAATACAAAATGAATTTTGAATTCATAAGAGTTAAGATTTGAAATTTCAACATAATAATTGATGTAATTCATTTCTTTACGGCCGAAGTCATGATTATGTTCTATAAGAGGATCAACAGCTTTTTTCGTTTCAGTAATAATGCTTTGCCGGTTATCAATATAAAGATCAATGAATTGCGCGAGAGACGCTTCAAAATCTATGGAACCAGAATATTCTTTGTAAAAATAATCTTCAAATGCGAAAACAGGAGTTCTGTCGGTTTCAGACAGACCCACCTCTGATGTATTCTCCAGGCTTTGCCACATTTCGGCATACGGTCTGAACTCAAAAGCTCGTTCCTTTGGCGTTATAATTTTCATTCCCTGTATTATTTTTTTACGGATTCCAATGTGATCTTCGCCAACTTTCTGACAATTTCTGTAGGAGAGTGGCAGTCGCAGTTGCTCAATCCTATAACGTAAATATCTTCGCTTGGAATATAAACACCCATACTTTTAAATCCAAAAATACTTCCGCCATGTTCCCTGTCCGGAATTCCATTGATGTCTTTCAGGTGCCATCCGTAACCGTAGTTGAATTCTTCTCCGTTATTTAATGGATACTTCCGGAAAGCTTTTTGGGTTTCCGCCGGATTAAGAAGGGTATTTTGGTTCAGAGCCTTCTGCCATTTTAACATATCATCTGCTGTTGACATTAAAGAACCGGATGAGAAGGGAACACTGAAACTAATCACTGTTTTATTAACAAATCCATGTTCTTTCTGGTGGTATCCATAGGCTCTCTTGGGAATAATTTGACGGTCAGTAGCATAATAAGAGTGGCTCATTCCTGCTTTTTCAAATATATTCTTTTTGATGAAATCTTCATAAGTCTGTCCGGAAGCCAGTTCAATGATGTAGCCCAATACCACATATCCGGAATTATTGTATTCAAATTTGTCTCCCGGCGAAAAATCGACAGGCTCATTTTTGAAAAAATCAACCATCATTTCCGGTTTCATTTCTTTCTGGGCGATGGTGGATATGGTTTTCATTTTTGTAAAATCTTTGATCCCCGAAGTATGGGTCAGCAATTGATGAATCGTTATTTTATCGCCAGAGGGATAATCTTTGATGTATTTTGAAATAGGATCGTTTACATTGAGCTTTCCCTGTTGTTCCAGCATAAGGATGGCAACTGCCGTAAATTGTTTGGTCATGGATCCGATCTGAAAAACATTTTCAGGAGTCATTGCCGCATCCAGTTCAAGATTGGCTTTTCCGAAAGCTTTCCGGTACATATTCTTTCCTTTATGAGAAACCATAAATACGCCTCCGGGTCCGGCGGGATCATTAAATTCGGTTTTAATTAAACTGTCCATTTTCTTTTCATAAGACTGAGCATTGATAACACAGCAAAAAAAGAGTATAGATAACAGTGCAACAGAAGTTTTTTGAGTAATCATAATTATTATTTTGTTATGCAAAGATATAAATATTTATTATTACTATGTTATACTTTGTAGTGATTGGTAAAAAAAAATAATCTAAGAAGGGCAGGGAAATGGAAGAGAGAGGCTGGAAGTTACTGTCTGTCTTGCAATTTCCGGTAATGTTTTATGACTTATTTTGTCCGGGTAGTTTTTAGGGGAATGCCTGTTGAAATAATGGTGAGAGCATATGTTCCGTTGCTTTGCAAGGAAAATGTATAACTGTCTTCAGAATCCGGAGTATCGAAAAAAGAAGTTTCTGATTCAGGGTAAATTTTTGTTTTTTCTCCACCTTTATCTGTAATGTAAAGAAAATGATTTTCTAAAGTGACCGTGAATGTCTGGGATTGATCAAGATCTAGCGTAAACTGTCCGGTATACTTTTTCAAAATATCATCAGAAACTGTTATTGCCTTTTTATTAATTTCTTTAGGAACAGTGTAGGGTTTGTCTTCCAAAAGACTGATTACATCTTCTGTCACTTTCTGAAAAGGCATGTCACTAAAATTACTGGTAAAAATAAAAGTGATTTTAGATTTTAAGTTCTGATAATAATAGGCTCTGTAGCCCGGCCTTCCGCCAGCCTGAATAAGAAGACCGTCTTTAAACATTTTCAGCGCCTGTTCCTTCTTCATATTTTCCCCTGAAAGAAGCTTTTTACTGAAAGAATAAAGATCAGCGGTTGTGGAATAGTAATTACCCGTTTCAAACCTGTTAATACTGGTCTGGGAGATCGGTATTATTTTTCCTGCCTCACGATCAAACCCGTAAGCAAAATTGGATAGCGAATGGGCAGAATTGAATTCTCCCGTATTTTTGAGTTGGTATTTTTTTATAATCTCATTTTCAATGAAGTGTTGGTAACCCTTTTCAGCAGATTTATCAATGATATAATGAAGAATGAAGTACCCTACATTGGAATAAAGTGTATTGGTCCCGGGTTCAAACTGTAGCTTTTCTGCTTTGGCCAGTTCAATGGTTTTTTCCAGACTCAGGCTTTCATATTTTTCATAATCCTTAATTTCTCGTGGAAGACCGGACTGATGATACAGTAAATTTTCCACTGAAATTTTGTTGCCGGCTGGGAAATCAGGAATAAACGTATTGAGATGATCTGATAATTTAATTTTTCCCTGTTCTGCCAGCTTCAGGATTCCATATTTTATAAAAACCTTAGAGACTGATGCAATAATGAATGTACTTTTTTGGTTGACGTTCAAATCGTTGGCTTTTCCCAGAATATTATAGCTTTGATCCAAAAGGATTTGTCCATCTTGTGACACAAGCACATTTCCGTTAAACTTCCCCAGATCCGTTAATGCAGTAAAATATTTGTCCAGTTCTTTTGCATGTTTTCCGGTATTTTTCTGAGCAGAAAGATCTACTGAAAAAATCAAGATTAAAATAAAGACTAAATGTTTCATAGGTTTACGATTTGGCAGAAATAATATGGCTTATAATGAGTTCTTTTTTTTGCCAAAAAGTTACATTCCAATAACTTGAGGAGATTTTTTATTGGGAAACCGGATAAATAGATTAGTTTTTATAAAGCAGCAAACAACGGTTTATCTTTGATTTTGTTTCACCGCCCGGATCAGCTTTTCATTACGTCGGTCTGCTCTTGCATTGTTTAAAGATAAAGCGGCCCAGATGGCAGCAGGAAGCCAGCCTATCACTGTAATCTGTAAAATAAGACAGACGATTCCGGTAAGAATCTTTCCACGGACCATAAAAGACAGAAAAGGAAGTAAGATGGCTAAAAGCATATTGTATTGTTTTTAGATGATGTTTTTATTGGATTCTTTCAATAAGTCAGCAACTTTTTCCAAAATGTTACAACGTTTTCATCTGGTGTGTGGCAGATTGTTGTAATGACAAGATCAAAATTATTAAAAATACTGTTTCAAGTCAGATAAAAGTCAGCTTTTTAGAGCCGGGTTATTTATTTACTTCCTTCTTTTCCGTGGCCACATAAAAACAGCCCCGATAATTGCTAAAAAGATCAGGATGAGTGCTGCGAAACCTGTCACAGCATCATAAAATAACGAACCCTGAAAATAAAGTAAATCGGTAGATAAAAATAATTTACTTTTTTCCGGCTGATCAGGGTTTGTAAGGATAAGATAATCCCTTTTCTGTATTTTTTCCGAAACCGATTTTGAAAATTCCTTAACGAGGTCCTGACTGGTTTCTCTGTTCCAAAACGGATAATATTGGTATAAAGCTTCAGATTCCGAATTTTTATACGTTGTTCCGCTAAACTGATATTCGTAATCAATATTGACGAAAGAATTTCCTTTCCGCTTATATCCTGTGTCCCAGGAAGTAAATGGCTGTATTGTTTGAGCATTCACGGGTTTCCAATCCGAATGGGACCATTTGAATTCCATAATTTTCAGAAATGGAGAAACAGATAATACGGTAATTAAAGAAAGATAAATCACAGCGGTTGTGATCAGAAAACCTCTCGCTGCTTTTTTAAAATCAATTTTGAAATTCCGGAAGTTCTTAAAATTAGTGGCCGCTACCAGAAGTACTGTATAGAAAAAATACCTGACCGGGTTTTCTATAAAGACGAGAAATATGATCCCTCCTCCAACCAAAATTCCTCCTAAAACCGTAAAAAAGGTGTCTGATATTTTCTTGAATTTTTCAGTCATAGGAACAATAGATTGGTTATTGGGAGAGATTTATTTCTATTCTGGCTTTTATTTCTGTTTCGTTTTGCGAATAGTATCTAAATTAAAAAATATCATTGACAATAAATAGCTTTTGGCCAATCTTTGTTTTATGCAGATAATTTAAAATCAATATCTCCTGATTTTCACACTGGAAGCACTTTTAACTTTCACTTTGTTGCCTGTCTTTTTTAATAATCCGGTTTGAGGATCTCGCTTGAATACAACAAGATTTCCGCTGCCTGCATGGGCAACAATCAAAAACTTACCCGTCTCATCAATATCAAATACCCTTGAATGTTTCCCAAGAGTTGACTGATAACCAACATTCTTTAAAGTTCCGTCTTCAAGGATTGAGAAAATGGCTATATTATTTTCCCCACCACGATTAGCAGCATAAAGAAACTTCCCGTCCGGCGAAATGTGAATGTCCGAACTTTCAAAATTATCTTTGTATTGGTCCGTATGGGTATTCACTCTCTGGATGCTTTTCAGTGTAGCATTTTCATACTGATAAGCATTAACCGTCCCGGACAATTCTTCAATACAATAAGCATATTTTCCATTGGGATGAAAAGTAAGATGTCGTGGACCGCTTCCTAAAACAGACTGGATGTAAGGTTGTTTTGCCGCTTGTGCAGGCTCCGTCTTATCACTATCAAAAGTATAAGACCTGATTTTATCCGCCCCAAGATCTGTTAGAAACAAATGATCGGAATCCGGTGAAAAAACAGCAGCATGAACATGGGATCTGTCCTGCCTGTCTTTATTGACGCTTCCTTCTGAAAACTGGAAATTCTGTACCGCAGGCTGTATGGTTCCGTCATCATCAATAGGGTATATGGAAGCACTGCCTTCCTTATAATTGGCATTCACCAGCCATTTTCCATTTTGGTGAACACTTACATAAACCGGGTTTTCACCACCGCTTTTCTGACTGTTGATAAAAGTAAGCGTCTCATCTTTTGGGTTGAATTTAAAACTGCTGACACTTCCGGCATTGGGCGTTTTGCTTTCCGTACACGCAAAAATATACTGTCCATTGGGCGATAGGGTCAGAAATGAAGGATTCAGAATCCCTTTCAGAGAAGTTACTTTGGATAATTTTCCTTTGATGGTATCCAGTTGATACACATAAATTCCCTCCGTTGCTTTATCCCGGTTAAATGAGCCAACGAAGACGTATGTATTTTGGGAATAAATAGAGATAGATGCTAAAATAATAGTGATGATGCTGAGTATTCTTTTAAATGCTCCGGTAATTTTCATAAAGGTTTTAGGACAATAAATTATTTTGTTTCTAAAGATTGAGGAAGATTTTAATGTGTTATTTTACATATTCAATTTTACCTCTGAAATACCCTTTTCCTTTGTGTGGGATAATGTTTCCATACGAATCATATTCTGTTTTTTCAAATTCTACATAGCCGTAAATGCTGTCATTAGGTCTGTATACTGCTTGATTGAGGATCAGCTTTTGTTTTGGATTTTTAAAAGTGGAAGACTTTTCATTATCTGCTAGATCGTCACTTATATGATAAGGAGAAACTTCATAGGTACCGTCATGAATCTGTATATTGAAACCTCCGGAAGAGAATCCGGAATGATTGACAATATTGACGTTGAGGGTATCCGTGTTCTTCCAGAATACAGGTTCACAAATGTACTCACTGCTTATATTGAAAATAAGTTGGGTTGTCTTTTTGCTTTTGGGAGGTTCCGAATCAATCCCCATCTGAATTTCGTTTTCAGATTCCATTTTTTTGAAAACCGGATTGTTCTTCAGATTTTTATCAACAGAAAACGGCAACCGTTTGCTTTTACTCTTCTCTTTTGAACAGTTCAATAAAAACAGGGACAAAGTAAGTGCCAGAATTTTGAATTTCATTGATGGATAAGTCTTTGATAATAGGTAGTTCATCATCTCATTTTTAATTTTTTGCTTCAAAACCATCCCGTATAGCGGCTTGCAGTATATCCGTGTTGATGTCTTTCAGTTTTTTGAGTTTAATACAATATCCCGTAACGCTTGCCTTACCTATTTTTTCTCCATATGTTTCAGATAAATAGGTCTTATCTTTAATGCTTAGAATGTATACCGAAATTCCGGAAGTATTCGCACTGATACCAATTTGATAAAAGTCTCTGGTTTTCCCGTCAGCATATTCAATGGTTTGAAATCCATAGCCGATATTGGGATTGGAAACCGTTTTGTTTTCATCGTTTTTGCCGTCCAGAAACCATAATGTACAGTCTGGCATCATGTCCAGAATGATCTGGTGGAGATTCTGCATATCAATACGCTTGGGTTCGGGCTGGCTGGAAATATATTCCTGGATTTGTTCCTGTGTAGTCATGTGAAGTATAAATTCTGGGGCTTAATGGATGACCATTTTTTATTGGAGATTACCATTTATACTGGTTTTTTGCAGTACTGTGGCTGAGTTTCAAAATTAAAGCGGCTTTTTCCAGAATATTTTTCCCGGTGAGTATATATTCAGTTTTTCCATTTCTTTGATGTAGGATTTTTGATAAATAATCAGACTGATTTCAGTGATGTTCACCCATTTAGAATCCTTATTTCCCTTCACATCATAGGATGAAATTTCTTCTTCTTTCCTTTCTACTTTGGAAAGGCTGTAGTAGGATGTGTTATTTTCCCAATACGTCACGCCGGGCTCGTCTTCATCAATATGCAGTTCCTTACAGTTTCTTTTGACGTAATCTTGTATTCTATTAAAATCCTCTTTATTTTTTGAGGCTTTTTCTACCTTGAGATACGCCAGATTTCCATTTCGGTCTTCCGTCATATTTATTTTCGGAAAAGATACTTTGTTGAGCATGGCTAAGGTATCTTTTTCTTCACTCCATGCTACCGTTCTGTATTCGTAGCCGAACAGATCTGTAGGTTTTTTATTTCTGGTCATCCAGTCATGATTTGAGTCTAAATACAGTTCTGTTGGAAACCTTCCTTCGGATGAATAATAGCCTAAAGTATCCTTCTCGAAAAAAGGCTGATTCAGCAGATCTAAGGCCGCTTTCTTATCCAGCTTTTTAGGATCTTTTGAAATGGTTTCCTGAGTCTTTTTTAGTTTGTCCCGGAAAAATGCGGAGACATCGAAGCGGTCTGATATTTTTTCCAAATCAACAAATTGGCTATCCTGCGATTGGCAGGACGAAAAGATCAGTGAACCTAAAATGAGATAGACTTTAATATTCATCAATGTTAGAAAGGAACGTTGTTTTTTCATAAGCACTGGGTTTGTCAATGGAGTGTTGATGCCCAAATGTACGCATTACATCCATCAGATCCGTTGAAAATCCGTTGATTTATTCGTTAAAACTTCGGTATTTTTTCCGCAGGCTTACTTTTTCATGCTATTTAATCCCTGTTCAATGCTTACAAAAGTTTTATAACCGATTTCCTGTCTTGCTTTTTTACCCATTTTCGAATAAGGAAATAGGGTTTGCTTTTTTTGAAATTATCGACAGAATAAAAAAAGAACAGCCACTGACTGTTCTTTATATGATTAACCTGAGTTTTATTTTTTATGGTTTCTGAGAAAATATCCTTGTCAAGGTTCAAAACCTTGACAAGGATACTTGAGGCTAATAATAGTTTTTAACCTCATTTAATATATTTATGATCCGAATGCCCTTTTCAATAAACTTTCCACCTTCGGCTCACTTCCTCTGAAGCTTTTATACAGCTCCATCGGGTCTTTGGTTCCGCCTGAAGAAAGCAGGACTTTGTATTTGGCTGCCGTTTCAGGATTGAAAATTCCGGTTTCCTTAAAATACTGGAAGGCATCTGCATCCAGAACCTCCGCCCATTTATAAGAATAATACCCTGCAGAATAGCCACCCTGGAAAATATGGGAAAAACTAGGACTCATCGCCGTTTCAGGATTGACCGGATAAAGCGAGGTTGCTTTTGTATACTTATCCTCAAATCCTTTTACACTTTCACCATCAAGCTCTGCAACTTTGGTATGGTAATTCATATCCAGAAGTCCGAAGCCAAGCTGTCTCATCGTCTGGTAACCTTCCATGAAATTTTTAGACTGTTCTATTTTTTCAATCTTTTCATCAGGAAGCACTTCTCCGGTTTTATAATGTTTTGCAAAAGTTTTTAAAAATTCAGGCTCGTAGCAGAAATTTTCAAGAAACTGTGACGGAAGTTCTACGAAATCCCACTTTACAGAAGTTCCGGAAAGACTTGGATACTGGGTTTCAGCCAGCATTCCGTGAAGCGCATGCCCGAATTCGTGGAATAATGTGGTTACCTCTTGGAAAGTCAGTAAACTAGGTGTGTCTTTTGTAGGTTTGCTGAAATTACAGACAATAGAAATATGCGGACGGGAATTTTCACCGTTCTGCTGATACTGATTTTTGTAGCTGGTCATCCAGGCACCCGCTCTTTTGCCTTTTCTAGGGAAATAATCCACATACAGTAAAGCTTTGAAATGTTCTTCTGATGATCCTTTTCCGGACTCAAAAACTTCATACACTTTTACATCTTCATGGTATTTGGGAATATCATTTCTTTCTTCAAAACGAAGTCCGAAAAGTTTTCCTGCCAATCCGAAAACAGCATCCTGCACCTGATCCAATGGGAAATAAGGTTTCAGCTCTTCATCATTAAAATCATATTTCAGCTTACGGAGCTTTTCTGCATAGAAAGCATGGTCATAGCCCTGCAATTCATCAATTCCGTCAGCTTTGGCCAGTGATTTAAGTTCTTCAATTTCCTTTTCTGCATAAGGTTTTGCTTTCGTTAAAAGCTCGTTTAAGAAGTCAAAAACCTTCACCGGAGATTTGGCCATTCTTTCTTCCAGTACATAATCCGCATAGTTCTGATAGCCCAATAATTCAGCTTTCTGCTGCTTTAGATTCAGAAGCTCTTTGATCAGTTCCTGATTATCGAATTCACCGCCGTCAAAAGATTTTCTGCCGCTTGCCAGAGCAATTTCCTTTCTCAGTTCACGGTTTTCAGCGTAGGTCATAAAAGGAATATAGCTTGGGTACTGTAGTGTAATTACCCAGCCTTCCAGCCCTCTTTCCTTTGCTTCTTCCGCATACTGGTCAAGAATGGCATCCGGAATTCCTGCCAAATCTTCTTTGTTGGTGATAGATTTGAAATAAGCATTTGTTGAGGCTAGCACATTCTGTCCGAATTGCAGAGATTTTAAAGAAAGATCCATATTGATCTTCTGTAATTTTTCTTTCTCTTCCTGATTCAGAAGGGCACCGCTTCTCACAAAACCTTTATAAGTCTCATTCAACAGCATTTCCTGCTCTTCATTAAGAGTATATTTTTCTTTTTCGTCGTATACTTTTTTGATCTTGCTGAATAAAGCTTCGTTTTGAGAAATTTTTGAAGAATATTCAGTCAGCAGCGGAGAAACTTCCTGGGCGATTTTTTGAATCTCATCGCTGGTTTCCGCAGAATTCAGATTGAAAAAAATATTAGAAACCACATCCAGTTGTTCCCCTGAGTAAGCCAATGCCTCAATGACATTTTGAAAGGTAGGGGCTTCAGTATTGCTGACAATGCTATTGATTTCTTCTTCCGATTTTTTAATCAGTTCTTTAAATGCAGGAAGAAAATCTTCATTTTTAATAGCGTTGAAAGGAGCTGAATGATATGGTGTCGTAAATTTTTCTGTTAAAATATTCATTTTTCGATTTTTAAATAAGGTAAATGTAAGGATTCACGGGGAATCGTAGCTGATATGTTCAAAAATAATGCCCCTATATCAAGATGTGACAAAAATGCTTTATCTTTAATAATCTTGTCATATGGAAAGAGTGAACGGGGGTGGAATGACTACTTTTGAAAACAGAAAGTCACGAAAGGCCGGTATATAAAAGATCGGACAGATAAGATTGATCTTACTTACAGGGTTTTTATGGCTTAAAAAAAATTAAACAAACAACTCAAAAATATCAAAACTATGAAAACATTCTTTAAAATTCTTGTAGCCATCATTATTTTAGCTGCACTTTACGTTCTGATCGCCATGTTTGCTTTCGACAAAAAATACCATTTTGAACAGTCGGTAGTCATTAATGCGCCTAAAGAAAAGGTATGGCAGAATGTAGGTTCTTTAAAGGCCTATAATGTATGGGACCCTTTTTCCAAAGCTGACAAAGATATCGTGATCACCTATTCCGGTGCAGGCGACAAAGTGGGCGATTCTTACCATTGGAAAGGAAATGACGAAGTAGGAGAGGGCGAACAGTCTATAACAGAACTTGTCCCTAATGAAAAAATGATTACCAAGCTTCATTTCATCAAGCCGTTTGAAGGAGATGCTGTGGCCACTTTTGTTTTAACACCTGAAGGAAGCGGAACAAAAGTAACCTGGGCGCTGGACAATGAACTGAATACAATGATGAAGATTATGAAACCTATGATGGACATGAATATGAAAAAGATGTTTGATCAGGGACTGGGAGACCTCAAAAAAGTTGCTGAAAAATAAAAAAATAAAAGCCTTGTATTGCTGCAAGGCTTTTTTATTGTTTCTATGTCAATACACTCATGAAGTAATTGTGCAGAGATAGTATGGTCTGTTTTTATGAAGAAATGAAATATCAGTTATTATTTTAAAAAATGATTATCTTTATGTAAAGATTAGATGTATGGAGAAGACCGTATTTGTGAAGAGTGACATAAGAGATTATGTAAAAACCGTAATTTCTGAGAAAATAGAAAAACTTAAAAACTTCATAGAATTTACCCTGGAAGCAAGCCGTGATATTAAAAAGACTCCGAAATATGACAGCATGAGAGAAGAGATGCAGGAAGAGATCTACCAGATGCAGCGTCAGTTGGGTGCTTTGAATGATCTTAAACGGAATATGTCTAAAGTGCTCAATACACCTACCGAGAAAATTCAGCTGGGTTCTCTGGTGATTACGAACAAAGCCAGGTTTTATATTTCGGTTTCATTGGGAGAATTTTTCTTCGAGAATGATCGCTTTTACGCCATTTCTCCGGAAAGCCCGATGGCCAAAAAAATGATGGGGATGAAATCCGGGGATGCTTTTACTTTGAATAATATCCATCAGAAGATTGTAGAGGTGCTTTGATGATGAGGTTCCGGATGCGAGATTCGGGGTGTGGGTGTTTGATACGAGTTGCGGGATACGAGGTGAGGAAAAGATACATGAAACTCAGGAATTCAAAAAAACACATTCTGCGTTTAATGAAAAATTCAGGAATAATTAATTTAAACGATTCGGATTCATGTTGTAAATTTACAGGATGAATAAAGCGGAAATTTTAAAAGAAATCATAGAACAGAGAAGGAGCATCTTTCCGAAAGATTACTCTGAGAACGAAATAGCTCCTGAAATCATAGACGAAATACTGCATTCAGCAACTCTGGCCCCGAATCATAAACGTACCAAGCCGTGGCGTTTTAAAGTGTTCAGAGGAGAAGAAAAAGCTACATTAGCTTTGGAAATGCAGGCTATTTATAAAGCAACACAATCTGAGCAGACTTTTCTGGAGAAAAAATACCAGGACATCGGTTTTAAAATTAATAAAGCAGATGCTGTAATTTCTATTGTGGTCAATTTCAGCGGAATGGTCCCTGAATGGGAAGAAATTGCAGCTGTTTCTATGGCCGTACAGAATATGTATCTTACCTGTACAGCCAATAAGGTAGGCTCATACTGGAGCTCTCCGGCTATTGTGAATCACCTTAAAGAATCTTTAACTATTGAAGAAAACCAAAAATGTTTGGGACTTTTCTACATGGGAACAGTAGATTAGTCGCTGAATCTGAATATTTAGAGAGAAGTGATGAAAAAAAACATCAAATTATCAGATCATCGTTTCAAGATATCGGAAAAAGTATTATCTTTGCACTCTTAAATATTTAACTGGGACGAGTTCCCATAAAATTCACAACATTATGTCAGTAAAAATCAGATTACAAAGACACGGTAAAAAAGGTAAGCCTTTCTTCCACATCGTGGTTGCAGATTCTAGAGCAAGAAGAGATGGTAGATTCATCGAAAAACTAGGAACTTACAACCCAATTACTAACCCTGCAACTATCGATTTGAACGTTGATTCTGCTGTAAAGTGGTTAAACAACGGTGCTCAGCCAACTGATACTGCAAGAGCAATTCTTTCTTACAAAGGTGCCCTTTACAAAAAACACTTACAAGGTGGTGTAGCTAAAGGAGCTTTTGATGAAGCTGAAGCTGAAAAAAGATTCAATGCTTGGGTAGAGTCTAAAGAACAAAAAGTACAAGGTAAAGTAGAAGGTTTATCTAAAGCTCAAGCTGACGCTAAGAAAGCTGCTTTAGAAGCTGAAGTTAAAGTAAACGAAGCTAGAATCGCTGCTGCTGCACAAGCTGAGGCTGATGCTAAAGCTGCTGAAGAAGCTGCCAACGCACCTGCTGAAGAGGTTGTTGCTGAAGCTACAGAAGGAGAAGCTCCTGCTGCTGAAACTGAAGAAAACACTGAAGCTTAAAACATACCTGGATGCGTAAAGAAGATTGCTATTTATTAGGAAAAATCACACGCAGACATGGCCTTGCGGGAAATGTTATCCTTAAATTGGATACCGATCAACCCGAGCTTTACAATAAATTGGAATCAATATTCGTTGAAATCAACGGATTATTGGTTCCATTTTTTATTGCCAAATCATCATGGAGCAAAAATGATGCTCTGAACCTTGCTTTTAAAAATTCTTCTGAGGCACTCGTAGACCAATCTTTAGGGAAAAGTGTCTATTTGCCGCTGGCTACACTTCCGAAACTTTCCGGTAAGCAGTTCTATTATCACGAGATTATCGGTTTCGATATTCTTGATGAAAATGATAATGAATGTGGCGTGATAAGATCTGTCAATGATCAGACCGCCCAAAACTATTTCGTAACCAATCTGGACGGAAAAGAAGTCGTGATTCCTATCATCAAAGATTGGATCCTGGAAGTAAACAGAGAAAAAAGATTCATTAAAATGCAACTTCCGGAAGGACTTATTGATGTTTTTCTGGTTTCCTCCAAAAAAGACGAATAGTTTTCTCAACGCAGAATATAAAAAAGTAAATCTACCTACTCGGGTTACCTTTTACTATTCACTATTCACTATTCAATTCACCATTGTTTATGGCTGTTAAAAAGTATTCTATACTATTTAGCCCATGCATGGACTATAGATTTATTGTATATTTTTCTCCGGTTATAGCCTTCGATATACTTGTTGTTTTTTAATATTCTTAGCATTAAAATAATTAATTTATGTAATATGTATTATTTATTGAAAAAGCTATTATATTATTGATGTTTATTATTTTTAATGAATATTTTTATGTTTTTGTATTAATTTTATTTATTTTGAATTTTATTTTCATTTTGAATAATATATTTTTATAAATCCCTTTTTTGTGATTTTTAATATTTATTTAACATAATTCATTTCTTTTCATTAAACATAATTTTTTTTTCTTATGAAAAACATAGTATAAATGATTGTTTTACAGCTGATTATATTTTTTGTTTTTTTTAGCTTTATGATACTTTTGTTTCTACATAAAAAATACTGTTTTAAATATGAAATTAAAAGTATTAAGTCTTGGAACTTTAGTGCTTTTTGAGCAATTTGCTTTCGCTCAAAAAACTAAGAAAGACACCACAATTACTAAAATAGACGAAGTGATTGTAATGGCATTCGGAAAGCAAAAAAAAGAAAGCCTCGTAGGTTCTGTTTCGGTTGTTGACAATAAAGTGTTGGAAAACCAGCAGTTAACGGCTGTTACTTCGGCTATTCAAGGAAGCGTCCCCGGTGTGCAAGTGATTAATTCTACGGATCCTGGAGAAAATCCAGTAATTAAGATCAGAGGGACAGGATCAATCAATGCTACTACCAATCCTTTAATTATTTTAGATGGTGTACCCTATAATGGGTATATAAGTTCGATAAGCCAGGATCAGGTGGAATCTATCAATGTATTAAAAGATGCTTCATCTACCTCTTTATATGGTTCGAGGGCTGCAAATGGAGTCATTTTAATCAATACTAAAAAAGGAAAGAATTCACAACCTCCTAAACTGGAATTTTCAGCACAAACAGGATTTTCTTCTACAGCAGTGGGAATACACAAATTTGTGGGTGCTGAAAAATACATGGAACTCTATTGGGAGGCGTTAAAGAATTCAAGTATAGTTGAGGGAAACAGCCCTTCCACTGCTGCTGCTAATGCTACTAATAATTTGGTTTCTAGTTTAAATTACAATCCCTATAATGTCAATAATCCTGTTGGTTTGGATGGTAAGGTTGTTCCGGGAGCCAGGCTTCTCTGGGACACAGATTGGAAAAAAGAGCTTTTAAACCAATCAGCATCAAGAAATAATTATAGCCTGAGCTTACAAGGAGGAGGTGATCGTACAAATTATTTTTTTTCAACCGATTACTTAGATCAGGAAACTTTGACAAAAACTTTTAACTTCAAAAGATTTACAACAAGGCTGAATCTGGAATCCAAAATTAAAGACTGGTTAAGAGCCGGGGTGAATACATCTTTTGCATTAACCTCTCAGGACGACCAAAAAGGGTGGGTTATGTTATCGATTTATAGCCTGGCCAATATTTATCCTGTTTACAGAAGAAACGAAAATGGAGGCTTGATATTAGACAATAATGGCGCTCCAATTTATGATTATGGTGCTAATGGAAGCGGTCAAAACCAGAACAGACCTGCTTTGAATAATAGTAACGTGGTGGGTGATCTGTATAACAACAAAGCCAATAGTAAAAGATATGATGTTAATCTAACCGGATATATTGAAGCGGATATTTTTAAAGGACTTAAAAATAAATTACAAGTAGGGTACCAGCTTTTTAATTATAATGATTATGCTTATTATAATAGTTTATATGGATATTCTGCTAGTATGGGCGGGCAGGTATCTACCAACACAGCTACAACGCAAACTATCAATGTATCTAATATTTTAAATTATCAAAAAGCATTTGGAAACCACCATCTGAACCTTGATGCGGTTTTTGAGTCTTATCAGTTGAGCAATTCATTTGTCGAATCAAGTTCTGTAGGATTTCTTCCGGGAGTCTATTATCATTCAGGCTCAACGAAACCTTATAAGATTTCCGGAAATTTATCTGAAGACAGAATTGTTTCTGCTTTAGGCAGACTGGCCTATAATTATAAGAATAAATATTTTATTGAAGGCTCTTATAGAAAAGATGGCTCTTCACGGTTTTCTTCTGAAACCAGATGGGGAGATTTTTATTCGATCGGAGGGAGCTGGCTTGCATCTAAAGAAAATTTTTTTGAAAATAAATGGGTCACATATCTAAAATTCAGAGGTTCTTATGGGGAATTGGGAAATAACGGAACATTAGGACCATTTGGACTCTCTCAATTGTATTTTCCCTATATCAATGGGTATAATACCGGGTATTCTAATCTGGATCAGCCAGGGATATATTTAGAAAACACCCGTTTTCCTCGATTAACCTGGGAAAAAACAGCATCTTTGGATATAGGGACTGATTTTGAGCTTTTTAAGAGAATCAATGTAACTGTTGATTATTATAAAAGATCCTCTATAGATCTCTTATATCCTGGGCCTCTTCCTCTTTCTGTTGGATTTTCAAGTATTATTCTTAATACCGGAAAAATTGAAAATCATGGATGGGAATTTGGAATCAATTCTACGAATATTAAAAATAATAATCTGACATGGACCTCCAATCTGAATTTTTCATTTGACCGGAATAAGATAAAAGAATTGAAAGGAGGAAGCTTTATCAGCGATTCTAAAAGATGGGAAGTTGGAAAGAGTTTATATGACTTTTGGATTCCGGAATATGCCGGGGTAGATCCGAATGACGGCTTCATGATGTGGTATAAAGATACGCTGGATAACAACGGGAATATTATAGGTAAAGAAACAACTAAAAAATATGCTGAGGCTACCAGATATTATAACGGAAAATCTTCATTACCAGATATCCAGGGAGGATTTTCTAATAATATTAAATTTAAATCTTTTGACTTTAATTTCTTGTTTAACTTCAGTTTTGGATCATACATTTTAGATATGAATTATGCCGATCTGCTTGTGGCTGAAAATCCAGGAAATCAAATTTCTGCAGATATAGATGGAAGATGGCAGAAACCGGGAGATGTAACGGATATCCCGATTTTACTTTCAACTCAGCATGATTTTAATAGCCAGTCAACCAGATGGTTATTTAAGAATGATTATATAAGACTAAAAGCAATTACCATAGGGTATACTATTCCTGGAAACTTTACTGCATAACTAGGGATTGGTTATTTGAGACTGTATATTCAGGCAGATAATTATTGGACATGGCAATCTCATAAAGGAATTGATCCTGAACAGTCTTATATCAAACTAGAAGATATGAGGTACATTCCTAAAACAATATCATTTGGATTCAAAGCCGGATTTTAATTTTTATAAAACTAAATTAATATGAAAAAAATAATTTTAATAATCGCTTTAATTATATCATCCTTAGGAATAACAGGATGTTCTAATGAGTTTTTGAACGCTCCACAACCTACAGATTTAATTACTGAACAAGTGGCATTTGATTCCAAAGAGGCAATCAATGCTGTGATGTCAGGAATAATAAGAAATGCAAGAGGCCCATTTCAGTACGTTTCAGTGTACAATCTTAGTACTGTTTTCTTTGCAAGAACAATAAAAGGAAATGATTTTATACAGGCCAATTCAGGAGGCTTATTTAATGATGATTATCAATATAATGATAGAGAGCCTGCTCATTCAAGACCTGTTTTCACCTGGACATTTTTTTATCAGCTAGCGAACCGGTTGACCCTATTCATTGAAGGAGTCAAAACCAGTAAAGCAGACTTAACACAACAGGAAAGAAATGATTTTCTGGGACAAGGCTATGCATTTAGAGCTTTCTGCTACTTCCAGTTGAGCTTAGAATTTCAAAATACTTACTCATACAACCCGGATCTGGGAGCTGTTCCTATTTATAAAGAACCTTCTTTAACAGGAAGACCATTATCTACCATGAAAGAAGTGTATCAGTTTATACTCTCTGATTTAGATAATGCCGTTAATTTAAGCTCCAATAACAGAATAAATAAATCTTATTTGAACAAATCTGTTGCCTATGCTATTCAGGCACAGGTATATCAGGTGACAGGTGACTGGGTTAAAGCAGAACAGGCAGCTCATAATGCCTATGGAGGTGATCCTTCGGCTGTTTTAAATGCCAGCCAATATAAGGAGGGATTTAATGATGCCGATGCCACAGAATGGCTTTGGGGATTAATCCAAAGTGATGAACAGAACACAGATCTAGGGGCAGCTCCATTTGCTTTTATGGATTTCGTCTCGCCAATAAGTTCAAAATCAACTTATGTAAACAGTAATTTTATCAGTCTGTTTTCTAACACCGATGTAAGAAAATTATTTACAAAGATGTCTGAAAATGACTGGAGATCTTATACAACAACCAAATTTAAGTATGAATTAGGATCAGATATGCCGTTAATAAGATATCCGGAAATGATTTTAATAGAAGCAGAAGCTTTATACCATCAAGGGAAAATGAGTGAGGCTCACAATTTATTATTTGCCTTACAAAAAAACAGAGATCCTGAAGCCATCCTGTCTGGTAATGCAGGCCCTGCATTATTGGAGGAGATTCTTGTAGAAAGAAGAAAAGAACTCTATGGAGAAAATGGAATTGAGTGGTTTGATGCTAAAAGATTGAGAAGAGGAATCAATAGAACACCCAACCATAGAGTTGTTATAAATCTGACTCCGGATGATAAAAGGTTTTTCTTAAAAATTCCACAACGTGAAATCGACGCTAATCCTTATATCGATCCATTTGTAAATAATGGAAAATAGAAATAGGCGGATCATAGAAAAGTCATATTTTTCTTTTTTAAAAAAGGAGTAAGTATTCAAAAAAAAATAAAGCAAAATTCTAACCTGGAATTTTGCTTTATTTTTTGATACTGAACCAGATACTTAGAGAAAAGTCAAAGGCCAGTTTTGCTACGCAAGTAAAATGTGAAAGTCCTCCAATTCCAAGCTACGCATAAAATCACTCATGATTTATAACTTATCATTTTCAGCAGCTCTCAAACGCTAAAATTCTCCGACTCTCAAACCCGTATCCCACATCACGAATCCCAGACCCTAAAACCTGAATTCAGGTTGGCTTACACCAATGCTTTATCTAATATTTCTTTTATTTTCTTATCAGATGGCCTTTCTACGGTACTGTTAATGATCTTACCGTCTTTTCCGATCAAAATAAATCGGGGAATTCCACGGATTTGATAATCCTTAGCTATTTTTGAATCGAACTCACCATCAGCATGAAGCTGTACCCCTTCAAGATGGTTTTTTGTGACATAGGTTTTCCATTTTTCAAGATCCTTATCAAGTGAAATGCTTATAAATTCAATGTTTTTACCTGCGAAGTCCTGTTCTAACTTTTTTAAATGGGGAATTTCATCTTTACAGGGGCTACACCAGGTAGCCCATACATCAATGTAAACTACTTTTCCTTTAAAATCTGCTAAGCTGTGTGCTTTACCGTCAATATCTTTATAAGAGAATGCTGGAGCTGCATTTCCGGGATCTGTTTTTTTAAGGTCTGCATACAGTCTTTCCAGTTCTTTCAATTTTCCGTCTTTAATGCCAAAGCTTTTGTATATTTCGAGCATTTTAGACTTGTCTTTGACCATGCTTAAAAGTGCTGATACGAAATCATAAGAAACTCCGGCCTGTATTTGAGGAGACTTGATGTTGGTTTTTATAGCATTGATATATCTGAGATCAGGATCCAGCTCCTTGTCTTTATCTTTATTTGCTTTTCGGGATAAGTCAATATTAATCTTTCTGTTGATAGCTTCCCTGTAAGAACTTAGTTTAAGTAAAGCCGTATCTTCCTTAATGCCTTTATCTAATGCAGCATAATAATCTTTTAACTTATCCACATCTACCTCTACATCAGGAGGAGTATGGTAGAAAGGATAATGCTGCTTCCATTCAAGTGAAGTATAGAAAACATCCTGATGCAATAAGGCTAGGAAATCGGGATTGAGCTTTTTATTTTTGGAAAATGTATTAATCAGCTTATTTTGTGAATCCTCAAAAGCTTTCATTTTACTTAAAAAAGCAGCTTCATCTAATTTAGCGTATTGGGTCTCAAATTGTTTAGAAAGGCTGTCATTTCCTATTTTTAATTCTTCATACAGTTTATTTTCCTCAGCAAGATCCCCGGTTACTGTTACTTTATTATTCTCGGCATCCAGAGCAATATGGCTTTTTTTTCCCGGTTCAAGATATACAACGAACCTGTCTTCCTGATTTTTATATCTCAGGCTGAAGAATCCTGCTGTTTTTATGGGTAATTTTTTTTCGAAACCACCGGCTTTGTCTACGGTAATTGTATCAGGTACAGCTAAATAATAAGAACCCAGATAAAGTTCTTTGGCAGAAATCCCTTTTATCTGTCCGTTTAAGGTAATTGAGGTATTGTCATTGCGTTTACAGCTAATAACAAGAAATCCTACTAATAGAATAAGTAGGTTTGTTTTTTTGAATAAGATCATAATTTGGAGTTTTAATCTGTAAATGTATAAAAAACTCCAATATATATTTAGAAAAATAAAAATATGCAGATTTTTTATTTTAAACATTCACTGTAGCATTATTCACTATTCACTATTCATTATTGATGTTTTGTAAAAGCTTTCTATAGTTTTTGTTTTAAATTTTCAATCTGTTGATACATTCTGTTGAAAAATATTTTTCGGTCACGATTTCCGGAAGTATTCATCGATTTTGAATTTTTAATTTGGTGCTCAAAATAATTCTGGGTTTCGCTGCAGGTTTTGGCATCATTCACTAAAATATACCCAAACATATTGGTGGGCAATGCAAAAAGCGACTGTTGTGGATGATAGAAGAAAATATCATTGGAAAGGTGCATTAATTCATTTTCATACAGATGAAATTTGGGATTGCTTTCCGTTTTTTGTTCAATATATTGGATCAGTTCCTTCAGCTCGTCCAGAATAATATTCGCTTCTTTCTTTTGTAAAAGTCCCGTATCGTCATAAAAAGAAATCTGTTGTAGAATACTGGAAATCGTCATTTCATTCCATAATTCCACTACATTCTGTTCCTCATATTTCCGTCTTAATTCTTTGGTGTCCGTCTCAAAAAAAGGAGGAGAAAACTCCAGAAAAGGAATAAAAACCTGTTTGGCATTCAGTAAATTCATCCATACATAAATTTTGAAACGGGAAAGTAATGTATCTGAGAGCGTATAGAAAAACGGAATATCTTTCGCAGAATAATAAATAGTCATTTCCTCAGAAAGCGGCAGATTTTCAAAAACACTGAGGTTATTTTGAAAAAAAGACTGTAAATCATCCGTTGTAGTCACTGCGGAAGTCTTCTGTACCACAATCTGATGGTCTGAAGTGATGAACTGATTGAGTGAAATCTGATAATATCTGGCCAGTTCCAAAGCCTCTTCAAAACTGAACTTAGCCTTCAGTGAAGTTCTTCTGTGAGCCGCATCATAGCTGATGTTAAGAATATTGGCGATCTCATCATTCAGCGATTTTTCTCCAATTCTTTTACGGACTTCCTTTAATAAAGCTTCCTGATACATGTTTTTGTGATTTTCACAAATCTAGTAAAAATATTAATGTTTTTACACATTTATATCGCGATCAACTCCAATTACTTTTGATGAAAATTACAGAGATGAAAATCAAAATTGAATTATTGATCATGGTACTTGGCAGCGGATTTTTGTCTGCTCAGAAATGGCAGCCTGTTTATTATGTAGATTATTCTTATGCAAACCGAAATCAGATCAAAATAGGATTAGAATGGTTTCTGAACAATTCCGGAGATGCTGATAAGCTTTTTTTAGGGACCGGATTAGGTGTAGTTTATCATGATGAGAAGTTACATGCTTTGCCGGATTTGCATTTGAATTACAATACGGAATCCGGCTGTTTTCTGAAAGCAGGAAGCTCATTCTCAAACGCTTATCTGTTGGGAGGTATCTCATTCCTTAATTTTCTGGATTTAGGGATTGGCTATTCTTTACCCTATCGAAAAGAAAAAATGCCAATTAAAGGATTCACAGTTGGTTTAACGCTAAGGTTAAGCGGGAATGATAATGCGTACGGAAAATTAAAAATTGGATTTTAAAATAAAAGATATGAAAACAAAAATTTTACTGATAATCGGCCTTTTTATAGGGAGTATTATCAATGCTCAGGACAGTTTGAATACCCAATTGAATAAGCCCAGGCTTATTGGTTTTTCACCTTCTAAAAAAACGAAAAATGTTAATGGGATGCTTATTAAGTATTATGATGAGGTTGATAATGAGATACGGCCTAAAAAAGTTAATGGTGTTGGATTGGGATTTAATGGCCTGGGGATTTTCTTTCCGGCATTGCTTCTTGTAAGCATTCCATCGATTAATAATTGGGCGATTAATGATATTGCTTCGGAACCTTTGCCGGAAAAAATGAATAAAATTAATGGGATGCAGCTGTCTATCATTAATATGGAACCTACAGTTACCAATGGTCTTGAAATCAATGTATCCAGCAATATAAGTGCTCCTTCGGTGACCAATGGAGTTGCCCTGTCACCATTGTATAATTTTCATCATACGACAAAAGGAGTTGCTGTCTCTACTTTTGCCAACGTAGCCCAAAAATGCAGAGGTGCTCAGGTTGGCCTGTTTAATGTCTGTCAAGATTCAAGGGGAATACAGATTGGTTTTTGGAATAAAAATGAAAAAAGAAGTTTTCCTTTAATCAACTGGAACTTTAAAGCTAAGAAATCATGAAAACAATACCATATATTTTAATTGCTGTCAGATTGATTCTGGCACCCGTTATTCTTTCTTTGGCCTGGTTTAAAGGAGAAGAGTCGAAGTTTTTAATTTTAATTTTAATGTACTTTGGATTATTGACGGATATCTTCGATGGAATTATCGCAAGAAAAGTGGGAGTTTCTTCCGAGAAATTGAGGAGAATGGATAGTCAGGTTGATTTAATTTTCTGGCTTTCACTGGGATTTGCTGCCTACTTTCTGAACCCTGAATTAATTAAAAACGAATGGTACGGGATACTTTTAATCTTCGTGATGGAGGCACTCTGCTACATCATCAGTCTCTGGAAATTCGGAAAAGAAACCTGTACACATGCTTTTTTATCGAAAATGTGGGGCTTGAGTCTGTTGATTGCTTTTACCTATTTAATTGGATTTCAACAGGCAGGCTGGGCTTTTTATCTTACAATTATACTGGGATTTATCTCTCATATTGATGTTATTCTGATCGTTCTTATACTTCCAAAGTGGCAATATGATGTTCCGAGTTCTTATCACGCTTGGAAAATCAGAAAAGGAAAAATTGTTAAAAAGACAGTTTTTTTTAATTAAATATTGACCCATCTAATTCAAAAATAAAATATGGAAGCTTTAAGAATAAAAATCATTTATGTTTTACTCGTTGCGATGTCTGGAATATCTATTAACGGACAGTTTAAAACGGTTGAAGATAGTTTGGACTATGAGTTAAATTACAAGAAATATTATGAATGCAAATATGAACCCGGATATGTTTTAATTATTCAAAAGAAAGGAAAGTTAATTGATCCTGCAAAAAGCTGGAAGCCTGCGAAAGACGGATTTACCATCAGAATGGAAGCAATTTATGACTTAGAATTTAGCGACGGAAAAAGATTCCGGTCTGGTGTCATTAAAAATATTACTAAAGATTCTCTCACAATTTCTTCGACAATGAATGAAAATTGCGCTAAGTACGAAGGAATAAAATATGAATTTTTTACCTATTCTTTAAAAGATATAAAGATCGCACGATTTATCAATGACAGATCTTTGGGGATTTTCAGTAGAAAAAAAATAAATGAAGACTACGAAGTATTTGCTTTGAAACTTAATAAAGCAAAGCTTTGTCCTGCCGTTTTAACGTTCCCGAAACGAAATAATGAAGTAAAGGTTTGTCATTATTATTTAACAGATCAGGGATATGATATACTTTTCGAAACAAACGGATTTTTAGATTATATGCAATACCCGGTTTCTTGGCAATAATTATGAAATTAAACGAATAGAACTGTTTAAGTCTTAAAACGTTTTTTGTAACTTTGCAGTCGTTAATTTTTAAACGAAAATTTATAATCAACAAATGAAAAAGCAAACGATTAAAGAAATCCTACAGGATTACAAGAAAGTATTACATCATGACATTACGGTTTACGGTTGGGTAAGAACCTTCCGTGCTAATCGCTTTATAGCGCTTAATGATGGTTCTACGATCAATAATTTGCAGGTAGTTGTTGATTTTGAAAATTTTGATGAGGAAATCATCAGTAAAATTAGTACTGCTGCCTCTTTAAAGGTAATTGGTGAAGTGGTGGAAAGCCAGGGAGCCGGGCAAAGTGTTGAAATCGTAGCGAAAAAGATTGTTATTTTAGGAGATAACTTCACAGAAGACAGGGACAAAACCATTCTTCAGCCTAAAAAACACTCGCTGGAAGTTTTAAGAGAGCAGGCTCATCTAAGATTCAGAACGAATTTATTCGGGGCTGTTTTCAGAGTGCGTCACGCGGTAAGCTTTGCAGTGCATTCATTCTTCAACAAAAATCAGTTCTTTTACATCAATACACCGGTAATCACGGGGGCTGATGCGGAAGGAGCAGGAGAAATGTTCGGAGTGACCAACTTTGACTTGAACAACATCCCGAGAACTGAAGACGGTGAAATAGATTTTGCACAGGATTTCTTCGGAAGAAAAACGAACTTAACGGTTTCCGGACAGCTTGAAGGAGAAACTGCAGCTATGGGATTGGGAAGAATTTATACATTCGGACCTACTTTCCGTGCGGAAAACTCAAACACAACAAGACACCTTGCGGAATTCTGGATGATAGAGCCGGAAGTAGCATTCAACAACCTTGAAGACAACATTGATCTTGCAGAGGACTTCCTGAAATACGTAATTCAGTATGTTCTTGATAACTGTAAAGACGATCTTGAATTCCTGGATAAGCGTTTTGAAGAAGAACAGAAAGGAAAACCAGAAAAAGAAAGAGCGAAAGAAGGTCTTATTGAAAAGCTTCAGAATGTAGTGGCGAAACGTTTCAAGCGTGTAAGTTATACGGAAGCTATTGAGATTTTATTGAACTCAAAAGAAAATAAAAAAGGAAAATTCCAGTATCCGGTTGAAAACTGGGGAACAGATCTTCAGTCTGAGCACGAAAGATACCTGGTGGAAAAACACTTTGAAAGCCCGGTTGTATTGTTCGACTATCCGAAAGAGATCAAAGCTTTCTATATGAAGCTGAACGATGACAATAAGACGGTTGCAGCAATGGACGTTCTTTTCCCTGGCATCGGAGAAATTATCGGTGGATCCGAAAGAGAAGCCAGATTGGATGTATTAAAACAGAAAATGGCAGATATGCATGTAGATGAACATGAACTTTGGTGGTACCTTGATACCCGGAAATTCGGTTCTGTACCGCATGCGGGCTTTGGTTTAGGATTGGAAAGACTGGTTCTTTTCGTTACAGGAATGACGAACATCAGAGACGTAATTCCTTTCCCTAGAACACCGAAAAGCGCTGAATTCTAGAACGATAAAAAAAGCCTTAATGTAAAAATTAAGGCTTTTTTATTTTCTAATAGTTTATTATATTAAGATGTATAATGCAAAAATCATGCTAAATGCGTTTTTTATCGAATAAATTTATTAAATTCGTGGAATATGTTATGTTAAAACACAAAGACTAATATGCTAAAACAACACTTACAACTCAAACTAGGACAGAAGCTGGCCCCTCAGCAAATCCAGCTGATGAAGCTTATTCAGCTTCATACCCTGGAATTTGAAGAGGAGCTGGAGAGAGAGCTCGAGGAAAATCCTGCTTTGGAAATTGTAAAGGAAGATTCTAAGGAAGATGATTACTCTTCCCTTGAAGATGCTTATCAGGATGAGGGAACTTCCAGTATTGAAACAGATTTTGACGTCAACGAATATATCTACGATGATGAACCCAGCTATAAAACGGCGTCCAGCAACTATTCTCCGGATGATGAAGAATTCGACAACGAAAGTCTTCTGACGGAAGGACAGTCGCTGTATGACTATCTGCTGGAACAGATTCATTTGGTGAATATCAGTGATGAAGATGAAAAGATTGCGGAATACCTTATCGGAAACCTCGATACAGACGGATATTTAAGAAGAGAGATCAAAGCCATCGTGGATGATCTTGCTTTCTCGCAGGGAATTTACACCACAAAGGAAAAGGTAGAAGATATTCTTGAAAATTACATTCAGAAGCTGGATCCACCGGGAGTGGGTGCCAGAGGCCTTCAGGAATGTCTGTTGCTTCAGATTGAAAAGAAGGTGAGCTCTGATAAAGCAGTTTCCCTGGCCGCCAATATTTTAAGACATCAGTTCGATGCTCTTACCAATAAGCACTACAATAAAATCATCCAGAAGTACGATATTGAAGAAGATGATCTGAAAGATGCACTGGATGAAATTTCAAAACTTTCTCCAAAAGTAGGAGGTAATTTCGATACCCAAACCATCACCATCAACCAGGAAATTATCCCGGATTTTGTAATTCAGGTGAAAGACGGAGTCGTTATCCCGATGCTTAACAGCAAAAATGCCCCGACTTTAAGAGTTTCTGAGGAATATAAAGACATTCTGACGACTTATTCTCACGATAAAAATTCTTCGGAGCACAAACAGGCTGCTTTATTCATCAAACAGAAACTGGATGCGGCAAAATGGTATATTGATGCCATTAACCAACGTCAGAACACCTTACTTCAGACGATTACGGCTATTGTAAAGTTCCAGAAAGATTATTTTATCACAGGAGATGAAAAATCCCTGAAACCAATGATTCTGAAAGATGTTGCAGATATTACAGGGTTTGATATTTCCACCATTTCAAGAGTGGTGAAAAGTAAATACGCAGATACACCGAACGGAATTGTATATCTGAAAGACCTTTTCTCAGACAGTCTGACCAATGATGACGGTGAAGAAGTTTCTACCAAAGAGATTAAAACCCATCTTCAGGAAGTGATCGGGAAAGAAAATAAACGTAAACCGCTTACCGATGATGCTTTGGTGGTGATCCTTAAAGAACAGGGCTACAATATCGCCAGAAGAACAATTGCCAAATACCGTGAACAGCTTAATATTCCGGTAGCAAGATTAAGAAAAGAACTTTAATAAGTGATTTATAAATAAGTAAAAGCCCAGAATCTCTGGGCTTTTTTGTTTTTAATGATAAATCTGCAGGATCTGCTCAATCTGCGGGATATTTTTACGCAAAGAATTATTATTTTTTTTTATATTTTAAGTGAGCTAAGAGTGATCAATTTCATCGATATGACTAAGCAGCTGTTTATTCATACAGCTTAATTAATGACGCAGTTTTGTTTATAATTAGCCTGAGTTTGGATTGAGGAAAATTAATAGGATACAGATGGAAGCTGGAGATAAGTACCCTTGTCAAGGTTTTAAACCTTGACAAGGGTAGCTTCGTTAGCAAACAAGAAAAACGATCCTGCAATTTTGTTTTCAGTCTCAATCACTTCAACCTTCCTGCTTCCATCTTCCAGACATGATCAAGAGCGCTGCTTGAATGTTTCCAGTTGCAATTCTTTGATCGAAATCTCCCGCATTTCCACTTTCCTTATTTTCCCGGAAATTGTCATTGGAAATTCATCCACAAACTTCCAGTATTTCGGAACTTTATAATGGGCAATTCTTCCTTTGCAGTATTCTAAAAGCTCAGCTTCTGTTACTTCAAAACCTTTTCTGACTTTGATCCATGCCATCACCTCTTCTCCGTATTTTTCACTTGGAATTCCGATGATCTGCACGTCCAGAATGTTCAAATAAGTGTATAAAAAGTCTTCAATCTCTTTGGGTGAGATATTTTCACCACCGCGGATGATAAGGTCTTTTATTCTTCCTGAAATGGTAATATAGCCGTCCTCATCCATAACCGCCAGGTCTCCGGTGTGCATCCATCGGGAATCATCCAGTACCTTTTTGGTGTTTTCAGGATCATTCCAGTATTTCAGCATTACAGAATATCCTCTGGTGCACAATTCACCGTGCTCGCCGCGTTCAACCGTCTTTCCGTTCTCATCAATAATTTTGATTTCCAGATGATCTTGAACGGTTCCTACAGTACTTACCTGCTTTTCAAGGGGCGTTCCTATCAGGGTTTGGGTAGAAACGGGGGACGTTTCCGTCATTCCGTAGCAGATGCTCATTTCTTTAATATTCATGAGGCTTTCCACTTTTTTCATGATCTCCGGCGGGCAGACAGAGCCGGCCATTACTCCGGTTCTTAAATTTGAAAAGTCATACGTTTCAAAATCTTTTGTGGCGAGTTCTGCAATAAACATGGTGGGAACTCCGTATAAAGAAGTGCATTTTTCTTCGGAAACCGTTTTTAAGGTGATATCCGGATCAAAACTGTCATTGGGAATCACCATACAGGCGCCGTGAGCAGTACAGCATATATTTCCGATGACCATTCCGAAGCAGTGATAGAAGGGAACGGGAATGCATACGCGGTCTTTCTCGGAATATTTCAGACGTATTCCGATAAAGTATCCGTTATTCAGAATATTATGATGGGAAAGGGTAACTCCTTTTGGAAAACCGGTGGTTCCGGAGGTATACTGAATGTTTACAGGATCATCAAACTGAACATGTTCTTCAAAACTGTGAAGGGTATCATCCGAAATATTCTGGCCATTATTCAGAAAGAATTCCCAGTTGTCATCAAAGAAAATTTCATGTTCAAGGCTGGGGCAGACTTCCTTTGCATATTCCACCATTTCCTTATAATTGCTTGTTTTAAAGCTTAAAGATGAAAACATATACCGGATTCCGGATTGATTGATCACATAGGTAAGCTCATGCGTTCTGTAAGCCGGATTGATGTTCACCAATATTGTTCCTATGCGGGCAGTAGCGTACTGTAAAAGAACCCACTCATAGCGGTTTGAAGACCAGATCCCAATTCGGTCTCCGGCTTTGGCTCCTAAAAAAATTAAAGCTTTTGCAACGGCAGTAGTTTGATTGTAAAATTCCTGATAAGTAGCTCTGTATCCCTGATGAACACAGATTAAAGCATCCTGGTTCGGGTATTTTTCAACAGTCTTTTTGAGATTTCCTCCGATAGTTTGTCCCAGTAATGGAATTGAGGAGGCTCCATGGACATAAGATAATGGCATAGTTTAAGATTTGGTGGCGTAAAATTAATGAAAAATCTTGAACTGATGCCCGTTTACGTTAACTTTCCTGTAAATCTATATCTTTAAGCTGCTTTAAATTTCTATCCAGTTTTCTGATGATGATTCCGTATACAAGTCTGTAATAAAGCCATATGAGCAGAACACATAAAATGGTACTTACAATGATCCCGATAATAACGATAATAAGATTGGACTGGGCCGGCCGTACATTTTGAGAATTTAAAACATAAAATATAAATGCCGTAAATACAAAGGTAAACGCTACCAGCAAAGCAATGCTGATCAGGATGAAAGCATTGACTGTCTTTTTGAATTTAATAATTCTGATGATGAGACCTTTAAGGTTTTCTTCAATTTTTATTTTGCGGTAATTCTGATAAAATTTAAGGACAAAGTAAGCGGTAATAAGGAGGCTTAATATTTTTATAGCCAGATAAGCATAGTCAAAATTCGTCTCTATTTCAGGAGATTTCTGAGCTCCCAGCTTCTCCAATATTTTACGGAAACTCTCTGATTCTTCGTCCTGAAAGAAATAAAATAATCCCAGAACAGAAAAGAATAAAAATTCAGCGACACTGATCCAGAAAATATATTTCACATAATTGCGTGATTTTCTGTTCAGCATCTGGAGAATTTCAGTGCTGTCGTACTTTGGCTGAACAGGTTGCTCCTGCCATGTTTTCTTAAAGCTGTCTAAATCAAAATCAGGCATATTTTTCCATCTGTTCTTTAAGGGTCTTCTTTAATCTGTTCATTTTCACACGTGCATTAACTTCGGTAATCCCGAGGTTTTCTGCGATATCCTTATAAGGCAGGTCGTCAAGATACATCATTACAATTGCTCTTTCTACATTGGGCAGGGTTTTGATGACGGTATACAGAAGCGATATCTGCTGCTGTTTTTCGTCATCATCTTCCACAAAATCTTTGTGGTTGATATCCAGCTCGTTGGTAGGAAGGCTTTTGCTTTTTTTTCTGAAAAGAGTAATGGCTGTATTAAGGGCTACGCGGTACATCCACGTAGAAATTTTAGAGTTCCCTTTAAAAGAATCGTAGCTTCTCCAAAGCTGCAGTACGATCTCCTGAAACAGGTCCTCTTCATCTTCAAGAGAATTAGTGTAAAGACGCGAAACTTTAATAATCAGGCCCTGATTATCTTTGATAAGCTGCGCAAATTCTTTTTCTCTGGAAGTCATAGATATATAATGCCACGAAGATAGTAATAATGCGGTGATTTGATGATTTGTTGATGCGTTAATTTGTTGATGCGGTGATTTGATGATTTGTTGATGCGATAATGGGATGATTTGATAATGTGCTGGGAGAATCAAGGTAAAGAATCGTTGAGATGGTGATTGTCTTTTAGGTTTCGGCTAAAGCCAGGGTACTTTTCCTTTTGTTAAATATGCCCATTCCTATTGAATATTAAATCGCTTCAACCAATTCAAATATTATTAATCAACAAAAAAATCAACACATTCCCCAATCAGCATGTCGGAAAATCATCATCATATTAAATTAACGCATCAACAAATCATCAAATCACCGCATCGTCAAATCACCAAATAATCCGTATCTTTGCAACCGCGAGAAAATCGGCTTGTTGATTCCTGTTTCGGCAGGGGTAGGAAAGTCCGGACACCGTAGAGCAGCAAAGCGGATAACATCCGTCACCCGTGAGGGTAGGACAAGTGCAACAGAAAGCAAGTACAGTTCGGCTGTAGTGAAACCAGGTAAACTCTTTGTGGTGCAATGATAAGTATATCGGTTCTTTTCAGCAATGAGAATAGGGGCGGCTCGTCCTGAAAGCCGAGGGGTAATCAGCTCAAGTTTTGCAGCAATGTAAGACGTAGATAAATAACAGGCACTTTTTCGGAAGTACAAAATCCGGCTTACAGATTTTCTCGTGATTTTTATATACTTACTAAATCTTTTACAATAAACTTGTTTAAACTTTTTAGCAAGACATTAAAAGTATAAAATAGGTCTGTGTAAACACATTTTAAGCTTAACCACAAAAGAGACAAAAGCTATTTGCACAGCTGTTAGATATGATAAAAGTTCTCTCAAAAGAATAAAAATCAAAGATTTTTAAAGGCTTATTTGAACTTCTATGCGCAAAGTATTTAAATTTAAAAATCACTCCTAAAGTGTTTAAAATAAAGCTTTTGTGACTCGTATCGTTAAATAATAAACCATTAAGATTTTTAAGCATTGAAGAATAATTAAGGTAAGCTTCGCTTTAAGTATTTCCTTGTAGCTTAAAAAAATCCATTGGATTTTATCTTAACTTGACTTATCATCTTCATTGATCTTAATGTTTAAAAATTATCTCACAGATTTCACAGATTCAGTAGATTTGTGGTTTAATAAAAAAGTTTAAACAGTTTTAATAAAAAAGCGGAGACTGCTCTCCGCTTTTGTTTTATGGTAAAGAATAATTTCTATCTTCCGATAACAATCCATCCGCTTCCGTCACTCTGAATCTGGTATCTTTCTCTCTGGGTAATTGAAGTGATATTAGCATTCGTTACATCATCATAGATTCCCAAACCTGCAGCAACGGAAATTGGTTTTGAAGAAATTCCATTGCTTCCTATCAGTATATAAACCCTCCCTTTACAGGTACTTGCGTCCGGAAGTGTAATTCCTGTATTTCCTCCATAAATTCTTACGGTATGATGAGATTCATCTAATGTGATATTGTTAGAATTGGCAACTGCAAATGATGTGGACAATGAGCCTTCTATCTGTAATGTGGAATTAGGAACAGCTGAAATATTAATTCCAATTTTTTTAGAGGTATTAGTCGCGGAATTGTTAGAAGCCCCGGTTCCGAATAAAACATTTCCTATATTAATCTGGCCGTCTCCTGAATTGTTGTTGAATTTGGTGTCATTTCCTATGGCTATATTGTTAGAGCCTGAAAGAAGTTCGTCACCTGCAAAATTTCCTATCCCGATATTGTAAGATCCTGTGGAAGAATCTTCAAGAGCATCGAGACCCATGGCAATATTATAAGATCCTGAAGTGTTTCTTAATAAAGAATTTCCCCCGACTGCGGTATTTGAGGTTCCTGAAGTATTGAAATACATAGATTCCCAACCAAGCGCAGTATTGGTATTTCCGGTGGTTATGGATTGTAGGGCTATATTTCCTACAACGGTATTCTGGTTTTGGTTTCCTTTTCCTCTTCCAACCTGGACTCCGTTAATATATGCGTCATCGGTGGTTTCGAATGATATATTTTCAGCATTAACAGCGGTATAGAATCTTCCTTTTTCTACATTGTTTGTTTTGAAAACCAAATCACTCAAATCCGTAGTTCCCAAAAAATCACTTCCGGCATTGGTCCCTGAATTTCCATCGGTATGCCAGTCGTTACCGCTTGAATTCTGCCATACTGTTCCATTAAAATAGTAATAGCCCGGAGCCGTCACCCGTATAGTCTGTCCGCCGGGACTAGAATCTGCAGCTGTAGCATAGAGTAAAGCGCCTGTCTGGGAAGAAGTATAATTTTTTGTTTTTAACAAATCTCCTGTAATCCGGGGTGCAATAATTCCGTCGTATTTTAAATTATCGGTTGGGTGGCCTGTAATATCCAGTGTAGCTTGGGGAAGATCGTTGTTGATACCAATTTGGGCATAGGTGAATACCCCTGCTAAAAGCAGGGAAGGAAATAATATTTTTTTCATGTTTTTTTTATAAAACTAATAAAATTTATTATAAATCCAAATGTAATTCATTTTATTTTTGTTAAAAAATTATCAAAACTAGAATTTATAGTAGTTTGAAGCTGATCTTTTTCTGTGGATAGTATTTCAGATTTTTAAATAGAGCTGTTATATGATTTCTATTATAATTTTTACTTTATTACAGATTTGAATGACAGTAAAAAAGACTGCCCTTTTGGGACAGCCTCATTGTGGATTAGATTAACTCCCTGAACACAGGTTCAGGAAATTGAAAATACACTATTAATACATCTAATACATCTGAAGGTAAGTGGTAACAGTGCCTCCACTGGTAATTACAAAAATTTCTCCGCTGTTAAGACCGTTAGAAGTGGTGAAGTTGTCAGGAGAGGCATAGCAGGCATTTCCTGCCAGGGCTAAATTAGCACTGAAACCAACTACATTATTATTGGTACCCGCATACACCATCCCAAATTTTGCTACACCCCATTTTGTTGTGTTTGAAAGAGTTCCGCCAGGTATCATACCCAAATCATTCCATGGGACGACACTGTTATTGTTGGGGGAAGTGGAAACGTTCCAGTCAGCCATCGGGTAGAGAGATGAGCCGAATTGATCCCTGTAATTGTCATATTGAAGATGATTCCCGTTTCCTGTATTAGCATCAGCCGGAACCGTAATAATCGTGTTATTGACTACTCTCGGATAGCAGGGCGAAGTCGTGCCGTGAGCAATGACATGGCCCTGGAAATCATAAGGCGTATAATTGTTTATAATTAACCTTCCTTGAGCATAGGTAGTGATGGCTGCTGCAAAACTTAGTATTGTTAAAATCTTTTTCATGATTTATATAATTAATTTTAGATACTGCGATACATTATATTTTAGTAAACCTGCAGGTAGGTGATAGCTCCTATGGTAAACATTTCTGCACTGTTATTTCCTGAAGGTGTCGCGAAATAATCATTGGCCACAGGAGTACAGGGGCTTATGATATTGATATTGGCCCGGAAATCATCAGGCGCGGCTGTCAATGTTCCTGCTTCCATCATTACAAATTTAGTTGCATACCATTTGGTAGAGGTGGAGATGGTATTTCCGGGTGCAAGGTTCACATCATTCCAGGGCATGATAGAAGATCCTGTAGGGTTTTGTGTCACAACCCAGTTAGCAGTAGGATAGAGAGACGAAGTAAACTGGTTCTGATAATCTTTATACACAAGAGCCTGATTATTGCCCGTGTGAGATTCGGCGGGAACTACAATTACACCGTCATTTCCTACGCGGGGATAGCATCCGGCAGTAGCATTGGTGGCTACCAGAAACCCATGATAATCATATTTAGAGTAATTATTCAGAATAATTGTCCCTTGCGAATATCCCAGAGAAAAAACAGCCATTCCTATTATGGTAAGTAATTTTTTCATGAGATTTATTTTTCGGATTTAATATTTTTACGGATCTCGTCACTTTTCTGGATATAGATCTCGGTAGCCCAAACGATGATCTGGCTCATATCTCCTCCTGTTTTTCTGGTGAGTTCAGCTTCTGTAACGCCTGTGGAAAGGATTAGTTCTTTAGAGGCTGGAACCAGAAGAGCCTTTCTTCGGTCACTCAGTTCGGATGTATTTCTTTTTTTCTCTTCCTCGGTAGGTCTGTTTTGTGGGTCTCCCAGACTTTTAAAAGCTTTGTCGAATTTCTCCATTTGCGGAGTTTTCATTGTTTCTACAGTATTTATGGCAGAACTCTCGTTACTGCATGATGTTAAAGTGAGCATAGCAAAAACAGCCGATAGCAATAGTTTTTTCATAGTTAGATTTTTTTAAATGAATTGTAAATCAGTTGATAATCCAATGAGTAATTAAAAGATCTGAAAATAGGTGATCTGTCCTCCCGGGGTTGTTATGGTAAACCAGTCCGCAGAAGAACCCGTATTGGGTCCCGTTTGGGTAGAACTTAGAAATCCTCCCGAAAGTACCGGATCTCCTACCTCAAAACTATCATAGCTGTATCCTGTACTGTCTGTCAGTGAAAAGGCAAATCCCATCCATTCATCCACAGCAGTCACTGCAGTGATGATGGGGTGATTATAGGGATAATTTCCTGTATTGGCGCTGTTTAAAGGGTCAATGTAAAACCATTCGGTAATGGGAATAGGGTTGTTGGCGCCCGTATTGTCAAACTTGTCATATTTTGTATTTCCTCCTGCAGGAATAGTATATACACTGTAAGGCGAATTTGGATTGGCATACATATAAGGCTGAGAAGATCCGGAACCAGCTGATCCTACCGTCATAAATCTCCCTGCGGCATCATAAGCGCTGTAGTTATTAATGACCAGCGTGGAGGATTGCGCGTAAATGCTTATTCCTGCCAGAATACCTAGAATAATGCTTAGTTTTTTCATATTGTAATTTAGGGTTAGTGTTTATTTCTCAGATTTAATGTTTTTACGGATCTCATCACTTTTCTGGATATAGATCTCGGTAGCCCAAACAATGATCTGGCTCATGTCGTTACCTGTTTTTCTGGTGATTTCAGCTTCTGTAACGCCTGTGGAGAGGATCAGTTCTTTGGATGCTGGAACCAGAAGCGCTTTTCTTCTGTCACTCAGTTCAGAAGTATTTCTTTTTTTCTCTTCCTCGGTAGGTCTGTTTTGCGGATCTCCCAGACTCTTAAAAGCTTTGTCGAATTTCTCCATTTGCGGAGTTTTCATCGTTTCCACAGTATTCACGGCGCTTCCTTCGTTATTACAGGAAACCAATATCAGAGAGGCAAAAGCTGCTAATAAAAAATGTTTTTTCATAATAGAAATTGGGTGTTAATTTTAAATAAAACTCAGCGGTTGGATTATAAAGCCTGTAAGTACGTATAAGTCGTCCCGCCGCTGGAGACCGTAAACCATTCTACAGAAGCCTGCGGAGTGAAATAGACACCAGGAACAGGATTACAGGAATAAGAAGGATCACCTACAGCTCCTGAAGACGAAGGGGTTCCTGCCTGATAAAACTGGAATTCAGAAACAACCCATTGGGTATTAACGGAAATCACGCCGCCTAATGCAAGACTCGGATGACTTCCCAGCCTCGGAGTGCCACCTGAAGGCGATGTAGACACCTTCCAGAGTGTACCCGGAATATTGTAACTGTTGTAGCTTACACTGCTTCCGCTTGGGATAACAAGTTCAGGATTGTCTAGGGTGACATAAAAATAGCATCCAGGAGTAGTAAGATTGGCAGCAGTAACTCTCGTATGGAAATCATAACCCGTATAATTGTTGATCACTAGCGGACCTCCCTGAGCAAATGCACATGATATGGATAACAACCCAATAATGGTTAAAACCTTTTTCATAATTTATTTCTCAGATTTAATATTTTTACGGATCTCGTCACTTTTTTGAATGTAGATCTCGGTAGCCCAAACAATGATCTGGCTCATGTCGTTACCTGTTTTTCTGGTGATTTCAGCTTCCGTAACGCCTGTGGAAAGGATCAGTTCTTTGGATGCCGGAACCAGAAGCGCTTTTCTTCGGTCACTCAGCTCAGAAGTATTTCTTTTTTTCTCTTCTTCAGTAGGCCTGTTCTCCGGATCACCGAGACTTTTAAATGCTTTGTCAAATTTCTCCATTTGCGGAGTCTTCATACTTTCTACAGTATTCACAGCACTTCCTTCATTATTACATGAAATCAGTGTCAGAGAGGCAAAAACAGCCGATAAAATAAGTTTTTTCATAATGTACAAGAGGATTTTAGTAGAGTTGAATATAAGTGGTAGTGCTGGCTCCGCTGGTGATGGTAAATATTTCAGCACTGTTGCTGCCGGAAGGAGTACTGAAATAATTTGGAGCATTATAACAGCTGATATTACCAGGAAGGGTCAGAGCACCGTTGAAATTGTCAGGAGCAAGGTTGGTTGTTCCCGGATAATACATAACAAATTTGGTTGTAGCCCACTTGGTGTTGTTGGAAAAAGTTCCTCCTGGCATCAGAGATCCATGGTTCCATGGTCTTGATATTCCAAGTGCAGATGAGGTAGATACATGCCATGCAGCCATCGGATACAAAGAAGTTGTATATTGATTTCTGAAATCGGTATACCTCAGTTCGTTCCCGTTGCCCATGTGTGAATCGGCCGGAACTTTTACCATTTCCGGATCATTGGAAGTGATGTATGGATAGCATCCTCCGGCAAAATTATTAGCCACAATATATCCTGAAAAGTCATATGCAGAATAGTTGTTGAGAATAAGAGTACCTCCCTGTGAATAGGCAAGAGAAAAAGCTGCTATACCTAATAATGCTAAGATTTTTTTCATGATAATTATTTTTAAAGTTTAATATTTTTACGGATTTCGTCACTTTTCTGGATATAGATCTCGGTAGCCCAAACAATAATCTGGCTCATGTCGTTACCTGTTTTTCTGGTGAGTTCAGCTTCCGTAACGCCTGTGGAAAGGATCAGTTCTTTGGATGCCGGAACCAAAAGAGCCTTTCTTCGGTCACTCAGTTCGGAAGTGTTTCTCTTCTTTTCCTCTTCTGTAGGTCTGTTCTCCGGATCACCGAGGCTTTTGAAGGCTTTGTCGAATTTCTCCATTTGCGGAGTTTTCATACTTTCCACAGAAGCAGTGGCAGCACTTTCATTGTTGCATGATATTAAAGTTAATAAGGCTATCACAGCCGATAAAAAAGCTTGTTTCATAATTAAATGATATTAGAATTAGAATTAAATCATATTGAATTTTAGACATGAAAAATCCTCAGAAAGCAAAACAGATGCTTCCCGGATTGAGATGTTCAATAAAAGAGGCAGCTACAGAATAGCCGCCTTTTTGCTAAAAAATCTGCAGGTAAGTAGTCGGGCCGCTAGGGGTGGTGATGGTAAACCAGTCTGCGCTGGAAAAAGTACCTGTCCCTGTATTCGTGAATCCCGAATATATAGCGGGATCACCCAGCTGATACGTGTCAGTAGCACCTGTTGAAGGATCTGTCAGCCAGAAATGGAATCCGCCCCATACATTGGAAGAATTCATTACAGATGAAATGAAAGGGTCGTTATAAGGATAAGTTCCGTTGTTGGCAGGATTGGTATAATCCGTAACATACCACGTAGTGATAGGGAGAGAAGCCATACCTGATGTACTGAAGGTATTGTACGTCGTCATAGCTCCTGCCGGTATGGTATAAGTACCGTAAGGGGCATTGGGAGCCGCATACATATAAGGTCCCGGTACACCGCCGGGCATTCCGGTGCGCAGTCTTCCGACAGCGTCAGACGTATTGAAATTTTGTATAACTAACGGAGAAGTTTGTGCAAAAGCAAGTACACCCGCCATTGCAGATAAAAGTAATGATATTTTTTTCATAATAAATCAGGTTATTGGATAACTAAATACGTATATACAGTTCCACCGGAAGTGATGGTGAACCATTTGGCACTGCCCCATGGCGTTGCATCTATATAATCCGGGTTGGAAACGCAGGTATTGGCAGCATCCCCGATATTTCCGTTAAAATAAGTCTCAGGAGTCATTGTTCCCGCATGAAACATCTGGAATTTAGACATGGACCATTTGGTGTTATTGGAAATGACGCCGCCGGGAGCCAGGCTTAGATGGTTATAAGGTCTGGGGATAGGCGAAGAACCGGCACCAAGCAGAACGTTCCAATTGGATACGGGAGAAGCAGAAGTGAGAAACTGATCTTTGTAATTTTCATATTTGGCGGTAACCCCTGCCGGAACAAGAATAGGATCCGGTACATTGGAAGTCACTATAGGATAACACCCTCCTACGAAATTATTAGCGAAGATCGTTCCCCGGTAATCATAATTGGTGGTAAGATTTTGAATAATCAAAACTCCTCCCTGAGCATAGGCTGACGAAACGGAACAAAGTCCAAGCAGCAGTAAAAACTTTTTCATAGGCACTACTATTTCTCGGATTTAATGTTCTTGCGGATTTCGTCACTTTTCTGGATGTAGATTTCGGTAGCCCAAACAATGATCTGGCTCATGTCGCCGCCTGTTTTTCTCGTCAGTTCAGCTTCTGTAACGCCTGTGGAAATGATCAGTTCTTTAGATGCCGGAACCAAAAGTGCTTTTCTTCGGTCGCTCAGTTCGGAAGTATTTCTTTTCTTTTCCTCTTCTGTAGGCCTGTTTTCCGGATCTCCCAGACTTTTAAAAGCTTTGTCGAATTTCTCCATTTGCGGAGTTTTCATGCTTTCTACAGTATTGACAGCGGTTCCCTCATTGTTACAGGAAATAAGTGTTAACGCAGCGAAAGCTGATAACAATAAATGCTTATTCATAATTAAAATTTAATGATTTGTGGTGAAAATTTAATTTTTGATAAAAATATAAAAAAAACTGATACAAACAATAAATTATTCACGATTTGGTGTTTTTTAAGTAAATTTATTTACATGTATTTGCTTATTGAATAATAAATTACACTTATAGGTTATTCACGGTTAAGTGTTTTTTGTATTGGGAAGAATATTGTTTTTTCTTTTTATCTGAATTTAAATACCTTGTCATGTGTTTTTTTGAGTGATGAAAAGCTTATCATTTCACCGAAACCGAAAGAAAAGACCACAAAAAAGCCCCTGAAAAGAACTAGGCTTTTAGGGGCGGTGTATTGTTGAGGTTTCTGTTATTCGTTTTCGAGGGTCTTTTTAGCGGCTTCAAGTCCCGCTTTTTCTTTTTCTCCCAGTTTGGGATATTTAAGATCCATCTTTTCCAGAGTATCAATGATGATCTGTATAGCGGCTACCCTTGCAAACCATTTATTGTCCGCAGGAAGTACATACCACGGAGCATAGCTTTTTGAGGTTTCGTTGATCGCCGTTTCGTAAGCTTCCATATATTGAGGAAAAAGAGCTCTCTCAGGAAGATCTGCTGCCGAAAATTTCCAGTTTTTATCCTGCTCGTTAATTCTGTCCAGCAGTCTTTTCTTTTGTTCACTTTTAGAAACATTCAGAAATATTTTGACAATAGTGGTTCCGTTCTGTGAAAGATGTTTTTCGAAGTTTCTTATGCTTTCATACCTGTTTTCCCAGAAAGTATGGTCGAAGTCCTTTACAGAAGACCAGGTTTTTTCGCTGAGGTTGTATTCAGGATGAACTTTGCACACCAGCACACTTTCATAATGAGAACGGTTGAAAATACCAATCATTCCTTTCTGGGGAAGCGCCAGATAATTTCTCCACAAAAAGTCGTGGGAATATTCTTTGGAACTTGGTGTTTTAAAGCTGGTCACATTACAGCCCTGTGGATTCACACCTCCGAAAACATGCTCTATCAGACTGTCTTTTCCCGCCGCATCCATTGCCTGAAGGATGACGAGCAGGGACTGGCTGCCGTCTGCATATAGCTTTTCCTGCAATTCGCGCAGCTTTTCTTTTTCTTTAATCAGTAATTGCTCTCCGTCTTCTTTGGTGAGTTTTCCTTTATATTCCGTTAAAGCCTTTTCTATTGAAAATTTTCCTTTTACCTGAAAGCCATCTGAGAAATTGGTGTCCATATTTTTTTAATATTTAATGATTGAGAAATGTAAAGATTTAAAAATGGTGAGATTCAGGAATTAAGAAAAAATATCTAGTTAACAAGTAATTTTTAGCTTCTAAAGCTGACTTCTGATGTCTGAAATCTAGTATCTAAAATCTAACTTCTAACCTCTAATTTCTAAAATCTAACTTAAATGTAATAAAAAAACCGCCTTCACAGAAAGCGGTTCCTTTATTTTTTTGAGTAGAGATTACTTCGCGGCTGCCTTTTTAGCAAGTTTAGCTGCTTTTTTTTCTGCCTTAGCTGCTGCTTTTTGCTCTTCAGCTGTCAGTGGTTTTGGTTCAGGAGCGTTAGCATCTACATTACCTTTGATGTAAATTACGCTTCTGCTGTTAGCAGGGTCATTAGAGAAAACTTCAATCATTTTGTTGAAAGGTCCGTTAAGAGCAGTGTTGTATCCTACTTTAATCTTAGCAGATTTTCCTGGCATGATAGGGTCTTGGCTGAACTCAGGAGTTGTACACCCGCAAGAAGGTTTTACGTTGGAAAGAATCAAAGGCTTGTCACCTGTGTTCGTTACTGTAAAGAATCTTGTACCGTCAGCACTTGGTTTGATAGTACCGTAGTCAAAGGTAGTTTTATCAAATGTAATCGTCTGTGCAGATGCCAATGCAAATGTTCCAAATAATGCAATTCCTGCAATTAATTTTTTCATATTCTTGAATGTTAATACGTTTGTTAGATAAATTTTCAGAAACAAAGTTAAAAATTATTTTAATTCATACTTAAAATTTTTTTTCTTTAGCCTATTTTTGCAAATTGTAAGCAAAAGAAATAGAATTTATGCAGATTTCAGAAAAGTACAATCCACAGGAAACTGAACAGAAATGGTACAACTTCTGGATGGAAAACAAATACTTCCATTCAGAGCCTAATGACAAACCACCATATACTGTGGTAATTCCTCCTCCAAACGTGACGGGGATATTACACATGGGACATATGCTGAACAATACCATTCAAGATGTTCTCGTCCGCCGTGCAAGAATGCAGGGCTTCAATGCCTGCTGGATTCCGGGCACAGATCATGCTTCAATTGCCACTGAAGCCAAAGTTGTTGCTAAACTGAAGTCTGAAGGGGTCAGTAAATCTGATATTACCCGTGAAGTGTTCTTGAAACATGCATGGGAATGGACAGATAAATACGGAGGAACTATCCTTGAGCAGCTGAAAAAACTGGGCTGTTCATGCGATTGGGACAGAACCCGTTTCACCATGGAAGAAAAGCTTTCCCAGCAGGTAATCAAAAGCTTTGTAGACCTATACAATAAAGGATTGATCTACAGAGGATACAGAATGGTTAACTGGGATCCGGAAGCCAAAACCAATATCTCTGATGAAGAGGTTATTTTCAAAGAGCAGAACGGAAAACTATATTTCCTGAAATATAAAATTGAAGGATCAGAAGAATTCCTTTCTGTGGCTACCACGCGTCCTGAAACTATTTTCGGGGATACTGCGGTATGTATCAATCCTAATGATGAAAGATACGCTCACCTGAAAGGTAAAAACGTAATTGTTCCTATCGTCAACAGAGTGGTTCCGATCATTGAAGACGAATATGTAGATATTGAATTTGGTACGGGAGCCCTGAAAATTACACCTGCTCACGATACCAATGACTATGAAATCGGACAGAAGCACCATTTAAAAATGATTGATGCTTTGGATGATGACGGAAATCTTAACGAGCACGGTTTACATTATGCCGGCAAAAACAGATTTGAGGTAAGAAAGGAAATTGCCAAAGAATTAAAGGAGAAAGATCTTTTGCTAAAAGCAGAAGACTATGTAAATAAAGTAGGAACTTCAGAAAGAACGGGAGCTGTTATTGAACCTAAAGTTTCAGTTCAGTGGTTCCTGAAAATGTCTGAAATTGCTAAACCTGCTTTGGATGTAGTAATGGATGATGAGATTAAATTTTATCCTGAAAAATTCAAAAACACCTACAAACACTGGATGGAAAACATCCGTGACTGGAATATTTCCCGCCAGCTTTGGTGGGGACAGCAGATTCCTGCGTTCTATTATGGAGACGGAGAAAATGATTTTGTAGTTGCAGAAAATATCGAAGACGCTTTAGTTTTGGCTAAAGAAAAAACCGGAAACTCAAATCTCGAAACATCGAATCTAAGACAAGACGAGGATGCTTTGGATACCTGGTTCTCATCATGGTTGTGGCCAATGTCTGTTTTCGATGGATTGCTTGATCCGGAAAATAAAGATATCAACTACTATTATCCAACCGCTGATCTGGTTACAGGTCCGGATATTATTTTCTTTTGGGTAGCCAGAATGATTATGGCCGGATTGGAGTACAGAAAAGAGGTTCCGTTCAAAAATGTATATTTCACAGGAATTGTAAGAGATAAGCAGAGAAGAAAGATGTCTAAATCTTTAGGAAACTCTCCGGATCCGCTTGAACTGATCGATAAATATGGTGCAGACGGTGTTCGTGTAGGAATTCTATTGAGCTCTGCTGCAGGAAACGACCTTCTTTTCGATGAAGATCTGATGCTTCAGGGAAGAAACTTTATGACGAAAATCTGGAATGCTTTCCGATTGATCAATATGTGGAATCATGAAGACAAACCAGCCAATATTGCAGATCAGCAGACTATTGAATGGTTTGAGAATAAACTTAATAAAACAGTTGCTGAGATCAGTGATCAGTTTGAAAAGTTCAGAATTTCAGACGCACTTCATTTAATTTATAAGTTAATTTGGGATGATTTCTGCGGTTGGTATCTGGAGGCTATCAAGCCTAGCTACGGAGAAGGAATTTCCAAAGAAGTATACCACAAAACAATATATTTCTTTGAAGAATTAATGAAACTACTTCATCCGTTTATGCCTTTCCTTACAGAAGAATTATGGCAGACTATCTCGGAAAGAAGTATTGAAGATGCCTTGATTGTTGCTCAGCAGAAAAAAGAAGAAGCATTTAATGAAGGTATTATTAAAAACTTCGAAACGGCAGAAGATATCATCTCCGGAATCAGAAACTACCGCCAGACTAAAGGAATTTCTCCGAGAGAAGCTGTAGAACTTTATACAGGTGCTTCAGAATTTCCTAATGAAGCAGTGATCAGAAAACTGGCCAATGTTACTGAAATTCATTTCGGAGAAAAAACAGATAAACCAAGCTTTACGTTCCTGGTAGGAGCAACTGAAGTTTCCATTCCTTTGAGCGAAAATCTGGACTTAGGAGAAGAGAAAAAGAAAACAGAAGAAGAAGTAGCCTATTTAAAAGGATTCCTGATTTCTGTGGACAAAAAGCTTTCCAACGAAAAGTTTGTAGCCAATGCAAAACCTGAGATCGTAGAGATAGAGCGTCAGAAACAGAAAGATGCCCAGGATAAAATTGCTATTTTGGAAGAGAAACTGAAAAGTTTGTAAATTTAAAAGATAGACACTAAGTTTATCGGAATGTCAGGCTGGGTATAAACTGTAAGTTCATACTCAGCCTGACAGTTTAAACAACAAAAATAAATGACACACCTAGAAAACATAAAAAAACTATTCTCAAGGAACTTCGTGGAAAGCCCTTTACTGGAGAGCTTTGAAGTGGGAAAAATATACCTGTCAAGTGGAAAGCTGGTCGCTTGTGATCCTTTGATTACGAATGATATGCAGCCTTTTACAACAGAGTTTCCCAAAGGAGATTTTCCTGTTTTGATCCATAAAGAGAGAGAAAGCAACTGTGTCGCGTATGCAGAAGTTATTTTCAGCACTGCGGAAATTGCAGAATGGAAAATGGCGGTCACGGCAGGACAGGACGTAAAAGACCTGGGAGAAGAAGAAATATTTGGATATCCTGTAGAAAGTGGAATGGGATGCCTGATGGATGTAGATACCCAAAACAGCCTGAATGAGCTGGAAAGAAGACTTTATGACAACAAAGGCGGAGACTTCATGGGCATCTATGAAGAATTTTTCCATGGCTATTTCTTTGATGAAAAAGGAGCAATAGATCAGTATGCATTCTTAAAGCCGGCTGAAGAACATCCGGGAACTATTTTCGCCTTCGAGACTGGATATGGTGAAGGTTTTTATGCCAGCTATATCGCATATGACAAAGATCACAAGCCTGTGAAGATAATTACAGAATTTATTGAGATAAGTTAATTAAATTAGTTACTTTTGAATCTTAGTTTTTTGAACACATTATATTAAGCTAACAATAAAACACCAATGAACTTCTCATCAGAACAACCCAAAATTATAGTTGTAGGCAGCTCTTCAATCGATCTTGTTTTAGAAACCGAAAAAATTCCCCAACCCAATGAAACTGTTTTAGCCGTGAAGTCGGACAGCTATTTTGGAGGAAAGGGAGCCAATCAGGCAGTAGGAACGGCAAGACTGGGAGCCAGCGTGTATTTTATAGGATGTGTTGGGATGGATCCTCTGGGGCAGCAGATCATGAGAAATCTGGTGGGTGAAGGAGTGAATGTAGGCTTTGTTCATGAAACAGATGCCGAATCTACAGGAACCGCATATGTAACCACCAGCCACGGAAATGCAGCTATTGTAGTGGTTCCGGCAGCCAATAAACGTCTGAGCATACAGCATATTGAAGAGGCGGACCGGTATTTTCATACAGTAGATCTTGTTTTGGTGCAGCTTGAAGTAGCGATGGAAGTGGTGGAGTACACCGTAAGAAAAGCTAAAAAGTGCGGAAAAAAAGTAGGACTTTACGCTTCTCCTGCTATGAGGATAAGTGAAGGGATTATAGACAACGTAGATTTTATTGTAGCGAAAAGCAGCGAACTGCATACCGTATTCGGGGAAGAGCAGAGAGAAGAAATTCTTAAAAAATATGTCAATAAGGTTTTCGTAAGAGACGATACCAATTCTACCATCTATTTTGACGGAACGGAAATGAAGTATTACAGAAACGACAAAGACAAAACCGTTTATAAAATGGGAATGGGAGACGCATTTACCTCAGGATTTGCCGTAGCGCTCTGCCACAACAATACCATTGAAGAATGCGTGAAATTTGGAAATGAAGTGTCTTCAAGGGTTTCCGGAGGGAAAGGTTCGCAGACGGGACTTCCGAGAATGTCAGACTTCTTTGGCTAAAACTATTTGCCACATATCGAAAATCGGAAACTTAACATAAAAATATAAGTAAAATCTCCACTTTTATAGTGGATTTTTTCTTTTACACTATGGAAAAACTGGAACTTATTACAAAAGATAAGACAGCTCTGGCGGTTCATCTTTTCAGACCTGAAAAAAGCAACGGAAAACTATTGCTGATCAATTCGGCAACAGGCGTGAAGCAGCAGGTTTATTTTTCATTTGCCCGATTTTTCTCGGAACACGGCTTTACGGTCATCACCTATGATTACAGGGGAATAGGGCTGTCAAAACCCCAAAATATGAAAGGTTTCAAAGCTTCTATGAGAATCTGGGGTTCCGAAGATTATAAAACGCTTACCCAATATATTAAAACGGAATTTCCGGATTATAGAAAGTATGCTCTGGGACATTCGGTAGGGGCACTGATTCTGGGAATGAATAAAGATTCTGAAATGTTTGAGGAGTTTATCTTTGTAGGAACTCAGAATGCCTTTGTTGGAAACCTGAAGTTTAAAACAAAGATTGAAGCCTATCTCGGATTCGGAATTGTTCAGCCTCTAACCACCAGATTTTTAGGCTATTTTCCGGCGAACTGGTTCGGGCTCGGAGAAAGTCTTCCAAAAAATTGCGCATATGACTGGAGAACCTTAATTTTAAACAGGAAATCTACCAACAGACTGTTGGAAAAAATTGATGACTATTCTAAAAATTTGACGCAAGAAGTGTTTGTGATCCGGGCAGAAGATGATGTATGGCTGACTGAAAAAGGAGTTCTGAGTCTTTTGAATAATACCTATCCCAATCTTAAACCTTCCTACAGACTTGTAAAAACCTCTGAATCTGATAAAAAAGAAATAGGACACATCAATTTTTTTAGAAGCTATAATCAAAAACTCTGGAATATTATTTTAAACGAATTGGCAGATACATGAAAAGTACGATTGAAAACACCGTAGCATTTGTAAAAGAAAAACTGGAAGGCGCTGAAGCTGGTCATGACTGGTATCATATTGAAAGAGTATGGAAACTGTCTAAAAAAATTGCGCAAACAGAAAACTGTAATCAGGATGTGGTGGAGCTTTCCGCATTGCTGCACGATATTGCAGACCCTAAATTTCATAACGGGGACGAAACCATTGCACCCAAAATAGCCCGGGAATTTCTTGAAGGGCAGCAGGTTCCGGAAGACGTTATAGAAAAGGTTTTATTCATCATTAAAAATATTTCATTTAAAAACAGAGGTGAGGCTCCCGCAGAATTGCCAATAGAACTTAAAATTGTTCAGGATGCAGACCGTATTGATGCCATTGGTGCTATCGGAATCGGCAGAACATTTAATTTTGGAGGCTTTAAAAACAATCCGATGTATGATCCGGAAATTCAGCCGAGCCTGAATATGTCTAAAGATGAATACAAAAAATCTAACGGGACCACAATTAATCATTTCTATGAAAAGCTTCTGCTTCTGAAAGATCTTATGAATACTGGAAAAGGAAAGGAAATCGCTCAGGAAAGACATGATTATATGCTGGGATTTCTCGATCAGTTTTTCAAAGAATGGAATGTTGATTAACACTTTTCCCGCAAAATCTTAAATCAGTATCTTTGCAGTATGGTATTTATCATTTTTGTGATCTTCTGGGCTTGTGTGCTTTCTCTGATTTTATTTAAAGTAAGATCGGGAAGGTTGGCAAAATGGGCAAAACTCTTCCGTATCCTTACGGTCGTTTTTTCAATATCTATTTTTACCTATTGGTTCATCAAAAAAAGTGCGGTAGGTTTTGTAGACAATTCTGTGGGGCTGCAGGTAGTGAACAAACTTCCCCAGACCCTGGATTTTTACCTGATTGAAGTAGACAGCGGCAAAAGTGGAAATCTGGAACCTAAACACATCGGGAAAATCCGTCCGGAATATTACAGAATAGAATACCTTAAAATGGATAAGTCTGATGAATACTGGGTGGTAGGATATCTGGGCAAAAAGAATATGGTTTATTTTTCCCAGCATGCGGTTCCCAACAAAAATATAGATCAGATTGTAGAGGTTCGGAATTATATCAATCAGAGTGTGAAACTCTCCGATGCAGCCAGAAAGCAGGTAGATTCATACAACTATGAAAATGCAAAGTTGGGAATCTGGGTGTCTTTGGATTTTCTTCTGCTGTTTCTGAATCTCGTTCTTCTGCTTAGAAAAAATAATAAAGATTAAAAAAATCAATGAGCAATACGTAATTTTAAAGACCTCATCAAAGAGACTCCATTACCTATTACTCATTACTCATTACTCATATATCTATTAAGGATAGTCCAAGATATGCATCACCTGTTCCTTGAATTCTTCAGGACAGTTTTTAATCAGTTTATCTTTGTTTTGTTTACTAATATCGTCCGGTTCAAGCCACTCCATACGGTTGGCGCTCAGACTGTGATTGTCATAAACTCTTTTTATTTTATGATCTTCGTAAAATGTGTATTCATCACCGAGCCAGTTGCTGGTAATGCTTATGGTGCAAATTTCCTTTTCCATGGCATTTTGTATTTTTAAGTATACAGTTATTCTTTTTCAATAGCGGTACACCCTAAATTACTAATTTTTTTTGAATAAAAAAGGCTTTTCAGACTGCTTTTTGTAGAAACTTGTTTGGATTTTATTGAAAATTGACCCTATTCTCAGCAGATTCCGTAGACAGTACATGCTGTTCGTCTATCATTATCAGACTAAGAAAAGTGCACTTTGTCATCTGTTTTTGTTTTCTCCATTCAAATTTTTTATAATGTCAGGTTGTTGGAAACGGGGAAATAGAAGGTATTGGGAAAAAGCATAATAGAATGATCGTTTTATTAATTTTTATCCACTAAAGAAATAAGCCTTGTCAAGGTTCGAAACCTTGACAAGGCTTTTAAGGAGAATTGCAGCTGCTAACTTCCGGCTTCCATTTGCTGCCAATTAATTTTTTAGCCCGAACTCAGATTAATTATTATAGACTAATACCCGGGTCATTGAGTGAACAATTGTTCCCAGCCCATATTTATTTTCATCAAGAATAGAAAAGCTGTTGGCTTTTGTAAATATTAAAACAGGGTACCGTTGTTATCAGTAGCCATTTGCGGAATGTGAATATCGGTTTTCCACTCTTCATTCATCTTTTTGATAAAATAGGCGGACAGCAGCGGAGAGGCTTTTTCAATATTCTGGTGAACAAAGAAATACACGTTTTGAAGACCTTCTTTTTTCCACTTTGTTAAATGTTTCATCCAGTCATCCAGTCTTTCATAATCACTTTCGGCATTGGCACCTACATACCGGATGAATGCGTTCGGAGTTGTAAGGCGCATATGAAGCATATCTCTTCTTCCTGCCGTGTCTACGATAATATTGGTGATATTGTGAGCTTCAAACAGTTCACAGGTAGTATTGAAAATATCTTCATCAGTAAACCATTCCGTATTTCGGAGTTCAATCGCAAGAGGAACTTCTTTGGGCCAGTCTTTTACAAACTTTTCCAGCCTGTCATAATCTTTAGGCTTGAAATTATCATGAAGCTGGAGAAATGCCATCCCCATTTTTTCGTCAAAATTCATCACTGCCGAAGCAAAGGCTGTCACAGGTTCGGTAACGTCTATCAGTCTTCTGAAATGGGAAACCGTATTGGTTATTTTAGGGAAAAATTTAAAATTTTCAGGTGTTTTTTCTTTCCATACCGCCACCTGTTCAGGAGTAGGCATTCCGTAGAAAGTAGCATTCAGCTCAATAGAATTGAATTGTTTTGCATAATAGGTAAGTTCGTCTTTGGTTCCTTTCGGATAAAACCCTTTCAGATCAGTTTTGTTCCATTTGGCACATCCAATAGAAATATTTTCCAGTCCTTTCTTGTTTTGATTTAAAATTTCTTTGGTTCTGGAATGGTCCTTAGGAAGGGTAAAATCTATTTTTGACGGGTCTTCTACTTGTCCGAATTTCATATCTGATATTTTTAGGATTAAACTAGTGTAACAAATATAAAACAAAAACCATAGATGATTCTACGGTTTTTGTTCAAAGTATTATTTAAAAAAATGATTATTCCTTTATTATTTTTTTGGAAAATTCTGTTTTATCGGTTTTAATTCTCATATTGTAAACCCCGCCAGGATAAGCTGAAAGATTGATTCTGGCCATTTCATTATTGAAATTCTCATTGAAAATTATTCTTCCCTGTGCATCGAAAACTGTTACATTTTTGATACTTTCTTCAGAGCTTACCGTAACAAAATCTTTTACAGGATTAGGTGCGATTTTGATACCGCTATTTTTGATTTTTGAATCAGTTGTTGTTAAAAAACTGCCACAACCTGTGGTAAATGTAATATCAGAATACAAAGCCTGCAAATCACTTAACTGGTCATTATCCACACAAACGGAGAAATTATCTTTATAATTCATAAAATCCACTCCTTCTTCAATAGAGCCGTTTTTTATATTAGCAGAAGCCAGATTAGGCATATTCCATAGTGTTATATATTGTAAATCAGGAGAATAAGAAAGGTTGAGTTCAGTAATTTGGGGACAATTACTAAAATGAGCACTTTTTAGCTTATGATTAGTTGAAGTATTGACCTGTGAAATTAATGCCATATTTTTAAGACCAATATATTCCAGTTTTGTATTATTGGCAAGGTTTATGGAAGGCAGAAGATCGTTTCCATACAAATCCAATGAAGTTAAAGCTATACAGTCGGAAGTATTCAAATGGGTTATTTTGGTATGCTGTATGGTAATATCTTTCATTCCCGTGCACTGTTGAAGGTTGATTGTATTGAGTTCCGGAAACACACCATCATTCATCATGGCGTAATACCCAATTGATATTTTTTGCAGACCTGGACAGTTTTGTATATCCAATTCTTTTAATTGATTATTATTCCTAAAAATAAAGTTGGTTAAAGCGACACAGTTTTTAGCGCTAATCTTTTGAAGATCATCATTCCCCTGCGTATTCGATGTTTCAAATCTATCCGTTTTTAAAGTATGTAAATTCGCAAGATTATTCACATTGACCCAACTCATGTAACCGGCAGAGCTGGTAATATCAATATTTTGAAGAGTAGCGGCGGCACTGAAGTTTACATTATTAGTGATTTTTTGATTAAAAGCTTTTAATATTTTAAGCTTTGGAAGACCTGTGAGATCGAGAGAAGTCACATCTCCAAAATAGACCCCTGAAGTGGTAGAATAGATATTTCTGTTATAAAATGAACAATCAAGTTCTTCCAAATTAATCAGTCCGGCTGTTGAAAAATTAATGGAGGCTGAGTTCAGTCCTTTTATTTTTTTTAAAGAAGTACAGCCATTTAAGTCCACGGATGAAAAATAAGCTCCTGAGGTATTGTAATGATCCGTATCAGCAGTTATTTCTTGAAGATTGATACAGTTACTGGCGATCAGTTCGATATTCTGGTTACTGTAGCCTGGGGCAGATAATCCGTTTTCTCCTGAAACAGATACTTTAGTCAGAGTACTCAGATTAGGAACAGATATTTTTTTTAGACGCTTACAGGAGTTGAACGTTAAAGTACTTATGCTTGAGTTTTCAATGTACAGTTCCGTCAGTTCCGCTAAATCAATGATTGCATTGCTATTGATCTGTGTGCAATTTTTTATTTTTAAAACATTTTCATCTGCAGACCAGGAATTAAGAGTACTTTGATAAGCTATGACATTGGCAATATCCTGAATCCCTGAACAATTATTAAACGAAAGATTAATTGAAGATGCAACGTACTGCCCCTGTTGGTTCGTGTCATAATAATAAGGTCTTCCCTTTACTTTTTTTATTTTACTGTTGTTAATAAAGCTGATGGCGGCTGATTTTGTTGTCCCAAAATATAATTCTTCAACGTTGGGGAAAAGTAATGCATCAGTAATTCCGTCGGGTAGATGGCTGTTGTAATAGGCAAGATTAATGTTATTTATATCGGCCGGGTTACCGTTAGGATTAATATACATTTGATTGGGATCCTGGTTCACCGAAAGTATTTTCACTTGCTGTGCTTCCGAAATCTGAATTTCACCATCTCCGTTTGCATCTACGGCGATAGAACTTCCGCTGATATCTTTAGCAATATCATTGCTCGCGCTGGAGCTTAGGATTAAAGCTTTAAACTTTGAATCTGCAAAATTTAAGTTTTGAGAGTAAGCCATAGAGAAACAGCTTACTGAGAGAGTAAGAATAATTTTTTTCATGAGTGTTTTTTTTAAAGCTTTTGGTTCTTGTAAACCATAACTAATCATGCAAAAATAACTTTTTTTTGAATTTTATTCTAATTTTTATTCATTATTTAAAATATAGATAGTTGTTGAACAATAAAAAGAATGGGACGTTTTGCTATTGATGAACTGACGGAGATTGTATTTTTAGGACTATTCCAAAATGAGAAAAGCATCTCTTAAACAATACCTTGAATATTCCGTCTGTTTATATTTCGTTCATACAGCTATAAATCTCTGATATAAACAATATCTGGATTTTCCATTGGATTAATGGGTTGTCAAAGTAGTTCATATTTTAATCTTATTAAGTTTTTTTTAAGGAAATATTAAACATTCATTTATGTAATGTTAATTCTATGTGACCATACTTGATATTTCTGTGATCTAATTTTGTCCCAGAATTTCTAACAAAAAAAGTCATGAAGAATAAAATAATCTGTGCTTTTGCTTTACTGTCATTTGGTTTTGCTTTTTCACAGGAAACCACCTCTAAAATTTTTGGGAGACTGAAAGGAGCCTCTTCCGAAGTTACTGTGAAAGTGACACACATCCCTACCAACAGTACTTTCGAAACCAAAACCAACAGTAAAGGGCAGTTCAGTTTAGACAACCTTCAGCCCGGAGGACCTTATTCCATCGAAATATCTGATGGAAAACAGATTATTTATACCAATACGAACCTGCAGCTTTCCCTGGGAAACAATGATCTGCCCGTTGTGGAAGCCAATACCGGCGAGAAAACGATTGATGAAGTAAAAATTACGTCTAAAAAGACCGTGGCAAAATATGGAGTAGGAATCAGCCAGGCACAGATATCGGGACTTCCCAATATCAACAGGGGAATTCAGGATGTAACAAAGCTCGTCCCGCAGAGTGCGAATAACTCTTTTAACGGAACCAATTTCAGATACAACAACGTTACCATTGACGGTTCCATCAACAATGATGCAATCGGTTTCAGCCCTTCTCTGGGCGGTCAGACAGGAACTTCAGGAATGCCGGGAAGCAGTACCCGTTCCAATTCGATAAGTTTGGATGCCATTCAGGATGTTCAGGTGTATATTGCTCCTTATGACGTGAAGCTTGGGAATTTCCTGGGAGGAAGTATCAATGCAGTTACCCGAAGCGGAAGCAATGAAGTAACAGGATCAATCTATGCATACGGAAGAAATGCTGCGATTACCGGAAACAACAGGGTAGGAGACAATTCAAAAATGCCTAAAGCTTTTGAAGACATGATTTATGGTGGAAGAGTAGGCCTTCCGGTAGTAAAAGACAAAGTATTCCTGTTTACGAATCTGGAATATACCAAAAGAAGAGATCCTGTATTCTATAACGCCAACGATCCCAATGCACTGGTGAATGATGCCGTAGCACAACAGATATCCAGTTTTGTAAAGAATAAATACGGATTTAATGTAGGAAGCTTCGACGGGTATAACAACTTTTCGGAAAGTGCCAAGCTTTTCAATAAGCTGGACTGGAAGATCAACGATAAACATACATTATCGATTAAAAACAATACGGTATTCTCACAGGCATCAAACCTTGAAAGAGATGGGGCTAATTTCAGGTTCGCCAGCATGGATTTTGTTCAGAAAAATAACGCTTCCACAACAACACTGGAGCTGAAAAGCCGATTTAATGATAAATGGAATAACAACTTAGTCTTAGGCTATTCCTCCATCCACGATTACAGAGATCCTACCTCAGGAAATGCCATGTTCCCGCAGGTGGAAATTGCTTACAACGGAGGAACTCTTCTGTTGGGCAACGACCGGGAAGCAACTGTTTTCAATATGAGACAGAAAACCTTTGAAATCACAGACAACCTCACCTATAAAGCCGGACACCATACTTTCTTATTGGGAACACACAATGAATTGTATAACATCAACTATGGTTTTGTAAATGCGCTGAACGGGAGAATATCTTATAAAAGCCTTGCTGATTTTTACAATTCCAATCCTTCGAGAATCAGAGGAACCTACCCTTTTAACGGAGATAGCAGGGAAACACTTTTTGATAACCCTTATGCTCAGTATAAAGTCAATCTTTTATCCCTTTATTTTCAGGATGAAATCAACTGGGGAAGGCTGAGATTGTCACCGGGAGTAAGAGTAGATTATACAGATCTGCCGGATAAACCAAGACTGAGCCCGCTGGTACAGAATTCACCTCAGGATCCGAATTTCGGAAATACCTATACTTATACACCGCTGAGCCAGCTTTCCAATGATTATCTCAACAAACCTACCATTTCTCCGAGATTAGGATTTACCCTTGATCTTACAGAAAACAGATCTATGGTTTTAAGAGGAGGTTCCGGAATATTTGTGGGAAGAATTCCTTTTGCCTGGCTGGGATATGCTTACTATAACGACGGAGTAGGTTTCGGAAGCTATGATTATAATGCACCAACAGCCGCTCAGCTGGCTGCTAACGGAGATCCTCTGGTAAGCGGTAATTTCCCGAAATGGCAGAATTCTTCCAAAGTTCAGGTCGATCTTATTGACAACAATTTTAAAATGCCGAGGGTATGGAGAAGCTCCTTAGCCTATGATTATACACTGGCAGGATATAAAATTACCCTTGAAGGAATTTATACCAAAGTCCTTTATGATCTGAAATTCCAGCAGGTAAACAAAACGGATAATGTAACGTATTTCAGCTATGATACCAATCATGAAATGCCGGTTTATACTACCAATATCAACAGTAATTTTTCCAATGCCTATCTTTTATCCAATACCAAAGAAGGCTACCGTTATAACCTGACTGCACAGATTGCAAAGTCTTATAATTTCGGGTTTAATTTCTTCGTAGCGTATACTTATGGAGATGCAAAAGATATTACCAACGGAATCAGAAATTCTATGGAGAGTAACTGGCAGATGAATCAGTCCCTGACGCCTAATGATCCAAAACTTACCACTTCTAATTTTGCTATCAAAAACAGAGTGGTTGCCAATCTGGGCTATGCGCTTGATATTTCAAAATCCAACAGGTTATCTGCCAACGTATACTTCAATGCACAGTCCGGAAACCCTTTCAGCTGGGGATTTGTGAACAGTACCATTGCCAATACGGGACAGGCGGCAGGGCTTTCTTATATCTTTAAAGATGCAGCAGAAGCGGCCAAATATATTGTTCCTATAAAAGATGCTTCAGGAAATGTTCTGGTTACAGCCCAGCAGCAGATTGCAGATTACGAAAGTTTCGTAGGCGGTAATAAATATCTGAACTCCAGAAGAGGAAAGTTTACGGAAAGAAACGGAGATTTCACCCCATGGAATATTCAGGCCGATTTCAGAATTATGGATGAGATCAGGATTAGCGAAAAATCGAAGAACAATATTCAGATCTCACTAAGCATTATCAATCTTACCAATATGCTGAATAAAAACTGGGGTAAAGTTTATTTTGTGCCCAATACCTTTAATTCCACAGCAAGCGTGGGACTTACAAAAGTTGGAAATATAGCAGCTGGTCAACCTTCAGCAGGTGATCCTACCTATAATTTTAAAACACCGGGACTGCCTTACACCATTGATCAGTTTGCATCGAGATTCCAGGCACAACTTGGAGTGAGATATAACTTTTAATCACTAGTCTTTCATTTTTTTACTTATAATTTTTTCAGCAGCCCGGATATTCTTTCCGGGCTGTTTTTATTAGGTTTAAAGAACGGTTACAATATCTTGGGAGTGATTCATGGATCAATAAAAACAATAGAAATCTCTATGGTTTTACAGTACTTTATAATAGAATTTGTGTTTTCTGGTTTTATTTTACCTCTTGCGTTACCATTATGTTGGAAATAACAGAATAAATACAGCCGGAAGTTTTTAAATTAACCGTAATGGTTGCCGGAACAGACCGGTAAGCCGTATCTCCGTAAGGTTCCACAATTTTGCCGTTGGAATCCTTTACCGTTCTTCCTTTGATGGTATACGTCATAGTCGCAGTTCCCGTAAATCCGCTTGATGGATTAAAAGTGACAATACCTGTCGATTTATTGTACGTCCATGTTCCCTCTGTCGTCACTTTTTTACGATACAAAGTAAGATCTGTTTCACTGCTTTTTGTAAAGCTGAACGTTGAATAATCTATATTCATATTGCTTCCTGTAGGCGGAGTGGTAATGCTGATCGGGCCTTTGTATGCTATATCGTTATTGAATACAGGAATAGCCACAGGTTGAAATTTACAGGTAGAAGTTACGTCGTCGTTGGCAACTGCCGCGTAAGGAAGAGTCAGTTTTACATTTCTGATAATGTGCTGCTGAAATGCTGCTCCTGTAGCTGCTGCAAAGCCCAGTTTTAAAACTGCCGGAACAGTTGCGTCCAGTGTTTGGGAAGTTGCAGCTCCTTCGGTATCCGAGGTATTAAAATCAGTGGTCTGCGGATTGGCATTTTCAGTATAAGGAACTGAAGTTTTATAGTGATAATAATTGATAATATTCACGGGAGTTCCGTTCTGGTCGGTCTGCATATCCACTTTGATGTCAAATCCGTCTGTTGTGGTAGGCGAGGTAAAGTGAGGGATAAGATCCAGATATACCTTTCTGAATTCTCCTGCATTATTTCTGAGATCAAATTGAGAAGAAAGTGTATTGGAAGTAGCTGCATAGCTTCTGTCAGTCTGCAGGATTCTCCCTACTGTTCCGGTATTGCTCAGGGTAGAACGGGTTACCAAAACCGGATATCCGGTATATCCCAATCCTAATCCTGTGGTATTGATGGCAGCCCCTCTTGCTCCTCTTAAAGTAATATGGCTTGTCGCCTGGCTCCAGGTAACACCGGAAATTCCATTAATTCTGGATTCTCCCTGAAAACGCTTGGATTTAAAATTTCCGAATTCATCCAGAGCAATCCCCAGATAGGCACCGGTTAGCCCGGGTTTTCTTTGGGAAGCATAAGTATCTTTTGTTCTGTTGTAGGAATACCCAAGACCTGCACCGGGAGCTCCGATGGTAGGGCTTGTTACTGCTCCGTCATAAAGGAAGAAAGATAAACCGTCTCCATAAGTTCCGCCCAGTGGGGTTCCGTTTTTCATGTCATATTCGAATTCTACGTGAAGTCCGTTTACAGAGGTAAAAGTTCTTCCGTTGATAAACAGCCCTCCAAACTGTCCTGAGCTGGCAGGGGTAAGCTGTACTCCGGTAGCCGTATGGGATGCATTTCCCTGTATCGTAAGCTCTGATGCTGACGATGCATTCATCAGCGAACTTGAATAGGAATAAAACCCGTAAATACTGGCTACTTCGGTGCTGTCTGTCTGTGCATACATCAAGTGAGTAAGCAGCGTGAAAACAAGGCTTATCAAAGACAGCCTTTTACCATTCTTTTTCATAACTGCTTATTTTACTACAAATACGATGTTGATGAAAGATGCTGAAGTAGCATTGGATATAACATCATAATTTAATACACCCGTACTGCTGATGCTGTTGATCTTGAAAACAGAAGAATCGAAGCCGGTTACATAATAATAAAGATCTGTTGCATTAGGAAAGAACGGAATCGAAGCCGGAGCCGAAGCACTTCTGGCATTCGAAGGTACATTCGAGAACTGGTTCTTATACAGTGTGTACAGGTCTTTCGTCTGTCCCGCGCCGGTGGTTGTGGTATCGAAAACTACGCTCGGCATGTAGAAAAACTTAGTTGCATACGGAGAAAGGCATATCCAGTCCGGAGCTGCAGGAGTTCCTACATTCTGGCTGATGCATTTTTTATTGGAATCAAAAATAACCAGTCCTGTTGCAGGATTCGTCACTGAAGAAAGATTGCTGATTCGTGGGAGAAGAACTCCTTTAGAAGTACTTAGAATATCCAAAGCTGAGCTGGGATCAGGTGTGGTAGTATTAATGCCCACCTGAGCAGTAATGGTACAAAAAGCCATTACCGAGATGAAGGTAATAAATCTGTTCATAGTCGAAATAATTTTTTTTGTGTGTTTCTTGTTTCTATCTGCCAGATTTTAAGCGATAGAAAACTAGATTTTTAATCTAAATATTTGTGTGTTTTTTTTATGTTGTTAATAAGAGTTGTCGGTGAGTGTTTTTTTGTTTTTAAAGATTGTGTTTTGTTTAATTCATCATTAATAATGAGTGTGTTTTGTAGGCCTTTTTACAAGATCAATATTCACTAAAAACTAAAGCTGTATTGTATGTTGCTTAATTATCAATACAGGTTATGATTGATGAATATTTTAACTAATAAAGCTTTTGATTAGTAAATTTTAAACAAATGTATGTAAAATTGATTTATAATAACAATTAGAAAGCCAGTAATAGCGGTATTTGATTCACTGTTAAGGGACCGGAAAGCTCATGTTTTCTGTATTAATGAACGATTAAAGAGAGATCAGTTTAAAAATATGGAAATGTTAAATTTTGTTAAATTTTTGTTTCCTTTGTTTTTTATACCTCATTTTTTACATTTATACCTTTATTTCTTGTTTTTAAGTATCATTGTAAACAAAAAAACCACAGAAATTGCCTGTGGTTTTTATCATATTTAATTATGCTTAAAGCATATTGATTTTTATTAAATCGGAGATTCTTACTGTCCAAGATAAACAAAAATATACGCTGAAAGGTACTTGGGTTGTAAACTTACAGCGGTGTTTGTTCCTCCTGTGGACACTGAGAAAGTATGAGCATGAGCTCCTGCGCTTGAAGTGGTAGAGGTAGTAAAATCATTATCAACTACTGTTCTGTTGCTTCCTCCTTCCACACTTATGGTAGTTCCGCTTGCTCTGTCATTGTAAGAATGAGTGTGTGCTCCGTCACTTGTGGTGGTAGCATTGTAGGTTACATTGGGAAGGTTCGCCTGGGTAATAGCTACAGAGGTGCTTCCTCCGGTGGCTCCTAAGGTTTCAGCCCCCGATTTAGACTTCAGATATCTGTCTGTACTGTTCGGCAGCGTGGTAGAAAATCCAAGAGAAGTAGCCCTTGTCTGTACTGCTGCCGGCAAGGTAGAGATGGCTCTTCCGTCCAGTAGATACCATCCGTTCTGATCGCCGGGAATGCTGCTGTATTTTATATCTCCTATGTTGGGAAGCTGTACTTCCAGTCTGTTCCATGAAGTTCCGTCATTATAATAAAAACCGGGTGTCACACCTGTCAGTACTGTTGTTGTCGTATTGGTATTGTATACAGTCATTCCTGCCAGATGGCTGGGAAAAGGAGTTGCAGCGTTTGTCGCGGTAAGAGAAACTTTAGGCATCAGAAGCCCTTTGTTATTGTTTTGAGCGTATAGTTCCAGAACAGCTTGGCTATTTGGATTGGGAGACGGAGCGTTTCCTGCCGTCACGAGTACCTGCGCATTCAATGTATTAAAAATGGCAAGTAGCACTATAATGTAATTAATTTTTTTCATTTCTGTCTTTTTATTTTCCTAGATAAATAAAGTACTGTACCACCATATGTTTCGGATATTGCGAAACAGCAGTATTACTTCCTCCGCTGGATACAGAAAAAGTATGGTTATGATCACCGGATGCACCGGTTGTTCTTGTTTCTGTGTTTACAGTTCTTGTCGTATTAAGACTTCCTGCGTTGAAATTCCAGTAATTGACCCCTCTGTTGGTGTAGCTATGTGTGTGAGCTCCATCTGTACTGGTATTTCCTGTGAAGGTAAGATTCGGAAGATTGGCCTGTGAAAGCGTATAAGAGCTGGCTCCTCCTGTTGCTGTTACCGCTTCAGAAGCATTTTTACCCTTCAGAATTCTGTCCGCAGTATTGGGAAGAACCGTTGCAAAACCAATTGATGAAGCACTTGCCTGAGCCGTTGCCGAAAGAGTGGAAGTATTTCTTCCATTCATCAGGTACCAGCCATTATGATCCGTATTCACCATACTGGATTTAATATCTCCGATTTTAGGAATATCCGTGTTAATAGACATCAATACCCATTTTGCGCCGTCGTTATAATACAGTCCCGGAATTACGTCATTGGGTGAAGTTCCTGCAGTGGCGGTATTGTAAACCCATATTCCTTCCGTATGGCTGCTGAGAGGGCTGGCAGACAATGTAGAAGTTAACGATACGGTATTCATTAAAAAGCCTTTGTTTGTACTGCTTAGTTCCAATACTGCTGAAGTGGATGGGTTCGATGTACCTATACCAACTTGTGATTTTATGATAGAGAAAAAAAGTAATCCTATCAAGGTGTAAAAAGTATTTTTTTTCATAATTAGTTTCCTAGATAGATGAATACATTAGTGATAATATTGTCTGGTACAAAGTTGACAGGCTGGCTGCTGCCTCCCAGGGAAAAGCTCAGGGTATGTGTGTGGGCCCCATTGCTGCTTGTGGTATCATTAACACTCGACGTGTCCGATACAGGGTTATTCGTTCCACTGGCTACTCCGTTTGCTGCCGAATTCACAGGGTTGTCTGTGTAGGTGTGCGTATGACTTCCTGTAGTATTTGTTGTTCCGGAGAAAGTAACATTAGGGAGATTGGCCTGGGTAAGGGTAAATGAATTGACTCCTGCTGAGGTTCCCATACTGTCTGTCCCGCTTGTATTTTTTAGATATCGGTCTGAAGCGTCCGGAAGGTTGGTACTAAAACCTAATGCTGTGGCTCTAGCTCTTGGATTAACGGCGAGTGTGCTTACAGCTCTTCCGTTAAGAAGATACCATCCGTTATGATCGGCACTTTGAAAACCATTTTTAATATCTCCTGTCTGCGGAGCTTTGGTAGAAAGTTTAACCCATTGTGTACCGTTATTGTAATATAAACCCGGGCTTACATTATTGGGAGCTGTTCCTGCGGTTGCCGTATTGAAAACAACCATTCCTGCAACATGGGAAGAAAGAGGAGCTGCGGTATTGGTTGCCTGTAGAGCAATTCTTGTAAGCAGAAATCCTTTATCATTCCCTGCACTTTCCAGGTGTAATAAACTTTCTGAATTGATTATTCCTGATGAATTCGAAATTTTAACCTGGGCATTTGTGTTTATGGCGGATAAGCATAGCAACAAGGTAAGCATGGTGCTACCGCCTATTTTTTTTATCATAAGGTTTGGTTTGAAATAATTTTTTACAAAGATATCAAATTTAAAACCAGAATTTAGATTGAGAATCAAACATATAATGATTATTGTCACTATTTAGAGAATAAGAGGTTAATATTTTTAGCATTAATGAATGATTTGGATAAAATATTTTTTTTAAAAACAATTGTTAAAATTTTGTTAAAATTTGAAAACAACAAAAAAGCACGCTGAAAAGCGTGCTTTTTATCTATGCAGATGTTTATTATTTGCCTATTTTATGCTTCACAAGCGGAGCATGTAACAAAGTTCACCATCATTTCTTTAGAAACTGAAGAGCTTCTCTGATAGTAAAGCGTTTTTACTCCTTTTTTCCAGGCCTCAATGTAAAGATAGTTCACATCTTTTACCGGCATGGTGGAAGGAATCTGTAAATTCAGAGACTGAGCCTGATCAATATATTGTTGTCTTTGAGCAGCCTGAGAGATAATTTCCATCGGAGAAATCTCTTTGAACGTTTTAAATACGGCTTTCTCTTCCTCTGTAAGTTCTTTCAAATGCTGAACAGAACCGTGGTTCAACATAATTGTTCTCCATGTTTCTTCATTATCAAGACCTTTTTCTTCTAATAATTTCGCCAGATACTTGTTCTTACGCATAAAGTTTCCTTTAGCAAGACCGGCTTTATAATAGTTGGAAGCAAACGGTTCTATTCCCGGAGAAGTCTGTCCCAGTATGGCAGAACTTGAAGTGGTAGGAGCAATAGCCATAGTGGTGGTATTTCTCAATCCGTAGCCTTTCAGTAGTTCCGGCTCTCCATAAATATTGGCTAATTCTCTAGATGCGGTTTCCGCCTGTTCTTTAATATGTCTGAAAGCTCTTGCGTTGAACTGAGTCGCCTCAAAACTTTCAAACGGAATCATATTTTTCTGTAAATAAGAATGGTATCCTAAAACTCCCAATCCAAGAGCTCTGTGACGTAGAGCAAAGTTTCTTGCTCCCTGCAGATAGTAGTTACCTTCTGTTTTTTCGATGAATTCAGTTAAAACGGCATCCAGGAAATAAACAGCCAGTTTTACGGCGTCGGTATCTTTCCACTCGTCGTATAACTCAAGGTTCATGGAAGATAAACAGCAGATGAAAGATTCTTCTCTTGTGGAAGGAAGCATGATTTCAGAGCAAAGGTTACTTGCATTAACAGGCATTCCAAGATCTTTATACACCTGAGGTTTGTTTCTGTTAACGTTATCGGTAAAGAAAATATAAGGAAGGCCTTTCTGCTGACGGCTTTCAAGAACTCTTGCCCAGATTTTACGTTTATCCATATCACCATCAATCATATCCTGCATCCAGTAATCAGGAACGCAGATTCCCGTAAACAGGTTCTGAATCGGGCTTCCGATATCTTTGATGGACAAAAATTCTTCAATATCACCATGGTCAATATCCAAATAGGCAGCAAAAGCACCTCTTCTTACGCCTCCCTGAGAAACCACATCCATAGCTGTATCGAATAATTTCATGAACGATACCGCTCCTGAAGATTTTCCGTTGTCTGTTACAGCAGTTCCTCTGTTTCTCAATTCTCCGAAGTATCCTGAAGTTCCACCTCCGATTTTCGTCTGCATGATCACCTCACCCATTTTGTGGGTAATTCCTTCAATACTGTCCGGAATGTGAACGTTGAAACAGGAAATAGGAAGCCCTCTCTGTGTTCCCATATTGGCCCAGACAGGAGAAGAGAAACTGATCCATCCTTTGGTGATCATTTCTTTGAAAGCGGGCTGTAGCTCCGGCTTGTATAATTTTTTTGCTGCTGCAGTGGTAATTCTGTCGATGGCTCCGTCTACAGTTTCCCCTTTTAACAGATACCCTCTGTTCAGCATCTGCTCAGACTCTTCATTGAGCCACCATATATTTGAATTTTGCTCTTCCATAGATGTTATATTTTCGAATTCCGGAACAGGTTGGGTGCTCCGGAATTTTGTTGTTTTTTATATTGATTGTAAAATTTCTACTTTGTGTGTATTGTTCAGACCGCTTTCGTCTCTTAATCTTTGAAACTCCTTAAAAGACGGAACATTCAAAACTGCATGCTGAACTTCTTCATTGATGTAATTTGAATAATGTAAAAAGGTAACGCCGTCTTCTTTTAAATATACCTTGTACTCAAATGTTTCCTGATCCAGATTTTTAAAATCCTCCAGAAACGTTTGAATGTGGGTCTTGTTTTCTGAAACGTATTCAGGGTTTACGGTATAGGTTACGATTACATTGATCATTTTTTGTGCTTTGAATTATCTGACTATTCCCGGGAACGGTGGAATTTTATTTAGATGAAGTGTAATATTGCTAATACTATCTGCTTTGACGCTCGCTTCGCTTGCGCTCTATTTAATTAATTAATAATTTTATTCTTGAGAATAGAAGTTAGATAGTCCCTTAAAATCCCCACCTCTTTCTTATTTAAAGCAAACCCACCAGTAGGTTTTACTTTATCAATCAAATCGAAATGTAATGATTCTTCATCAAGGTCAACTCTTAAGACTAAATCTCTATCAATACTAGAGTCTTCGTCAGGATACATTACACTAATATTTTCTAATTTAAGTTCCATGTAAATATTAATTAAAACAAATCGTTCGCTGTAATACTCTTATCGTGTTTCGTATAATCTACAGGTCTTTTAGCAAAGAAATCATCCATGGAGTTCGCGAAAACTTCCTCTTCAAACCATACCATTGGGCGGTATTGTTCCGGAGATACGTTGTAACGGGTTTCCATATTGATTTTCTTTAAGCTGTCGTCTACACGGTATTTCATGAAATTAAGAAGATCTTCTTTTGAGAAAACACTTAGCTCTCCAAGTTCGAAGATCCAGTCAAGGATTTCACTTTCCAGGTCTATAGACTGATCTACCAATGTATAGATGTCTTCGATATCTGAATCTGTCAACAGGTTAGGTTGTTCTTCACGGATCTTGTTGATCAGATAGATTCCTGCATTGGCGTGGATTTGCTCATCAACGGATGTCCATGCAATGATATTGGAAACATTTTTCATGTATCCTTTGAATCTGGTGAAAGAAAGGATGATCGCAAATTGGGAGAAAAGTGATACGTTTTCAATCAGGATACTGAATAACAGAAGAGAAGATACATATTCCTTAGGTGTTGTAGAATTGGCGTGTTTCAGCACGTTTGAAAGGAAATCTATTCTCTTTTTTACGGCAGGAATTTCTATAACGTTGGCAAATTCTTCGTTGTATCCCAATACTTCTACCAATCTGGAATACGCTTCGGAATGACGGAATTCGCATTCGGCAAAAGTAGCTCCCAGGCCATTAAGTTCCGGTTTTGGTAAATGATTGTATAGGTTTCCCCAGAATGTCTTTACGGACACCTCGATCTGTGCAATAGCTAAAAGTGCATTTTTCACAGCATGTTTTTCGTGCGGCTCTAACTGCGAATGAAAATCCTGAACATCTGCAGTAAAATCCACTTCCGAATGTACCCAGAACGATTTGTTGATCGCCTCTACAAACTGAAGAACCTCAGGGTATTCAAATGGCTTGTAACTTACTCTTTTATCGAAAATTCCCATATTAAAATATCTTTAAATTAAATAATTTGCATCACTGTGGATAACTTTGAAGTAATATTTAACTTCTTGTATCTTTGGTATTTACACTTGAAACATATTCACATTCAAAAGTGTCGGTTTCTTGTAAAGAACTAATGACAAAGTTCGAAAAAAAGAACTGATTTTAAAAGGGGTAAATACTAATTGGCTGAGTTTTAACTCTAAAAGTTTTCCACATTTACATGAAACCAGCACGAATAATGGCTTAGACGGGGTTATTCGTGGAAAATAAATGAAAAATTACAGTTACGGTTAAACGATTTAATGTAATTGCCTATAAACAAAGGATAAAACCATTAAACAATAAAATATTCGAATAAATTTTTGTTCTTGTAACAAATTGAAAATATCATCTACTTATTGGGTATAAAACAAGCATCACTTAATGTTAGTAATTCAGGATTTACATAAATCATACGATACAGGAAAAAGCAAGCTGCACGTTCTTAAAGGAATTAATCTTAATATTTCCGAAGGCGAGTTTGTTTCTATTATGGGAAGCTCCGGTTCCGGAAAATCTACCCTTCTTAATATCATCGGTATTCTGGATGAAAAAGATTCAGGAACTTACGAACTGGACACGGTCCCGATCGAGCATTTGTCTGAGGTAAAAGCTGCGGAATACAGAAGTAAATTTCTTGGTTTTATTTTTCAGTCTTTCAACCTGATCAGCTATAAAACGGCTCTGGAAAATGTAGCGCTTCCTTTATATTATCAGAATGTTCCGAGAAAAGAGCGTAACAAGAAAGCGATGGAATATCTGAAGAAAGTAGGTCTTGCACAATGGGCAGATCACCTTCCCAACGAGCTTTCCGGAGGACAAAAACAGAGAGTGGCTATTGCAAGAGCTCTGATTACAGATCCTAAAGTAGTGCTGGCAGATGAGCCAACCGGAGCACTGGATTCCAAAACAACGCATGATATTATGAAACTTCTTCAGGATATCAATAATGAGGGAAGAACCATCATCGTTGTAACCCACGAACCGGATGTAGCTGCACAAACCAAAAGAAACGTAATCCTGAAAGATGGCATCATTGAAAGTGATGAGTTTATTAAGCAGGTTGTTTTGTAGAATGTGCTGATTTGAAAATTTGATAATGTGTTGATTTGAAAATTTAAAATCCAATTTTTTAATCTTTAAATTTTTCAATCTTTAAATACCAATAAGAAATGTTTGACCTAGATCGTTGGCAGGAAATATTCAGTTCTATCCGCAGTAATGTATTGCGGACGGTGCTTTCGGGGTTTACGGTGGCTTTGGGGCTGTTCATCTTTGTTGTTCTTTTCGGAATAGGAAAGGGGCTTCAGAATGCCTTTACCGAAGGTTTTGCAAGAGATGCCCAGAACCTTATCACGATCTACACGGGTAAAACCACTATGGCTTATAAAGGGCTGCAGTCGGACAGAACGGTCACGATGAATAATGACGACTACGATTTCCTGATCAATACAGATAAAGACAAAGTAGGCGATGCCAACCCAAGATACAGCACCAGTTTAATGGTAAAGTACGGCAAAGAAAGCGGGACTTATCAGGTGAACGGTGGTGAGCCCGGAGAAAAGGTTATTGAAAACAGAAAAATGCTGGATGGGCGCTATCTTACGCCTATGGATCTTGAAAGAAAGCAGAATGTAGCCGTCATAGGTAGAATGGTTCAGCGTGATTTGATCAAAAACGGAAGCCCGATAGGAAAAGATCTGAACATCAACGGAACCATGTTCAAAGTGGTAGGTGTTTTTTCCGATGATGGAGGCGACTGGGACGAAAGGCATATTGCCGTTCCTATTACAACCCTTCAGCAGATGAAAAAAGGCTCTGATACAGTATCTACGGTATTTATTGCTTATAATGAAAAACTGACTCCCGCAGAGGCAATTAAATATGGTGATGAACTTAAAGACCGGTTAAAATCCAGAAAAAATGTTGCTCCCGATGATGAAAACGGAGTCCGTATCTGGAACAATGCCAAAAACATGAATGAAACCTTTCAGTTTATGGCAGTACTTACCCTTATTGTAGGATTTATCGGCATGGGAACATTGCTGGCAGGAATTATCGGGATCAGTAATATTATGGTTTATATCGTAAAAGAAAGAACCAAAGAAATAGGTGTCCGTAAGGCCATCGGAGCGAAGCCGAGAAGTATTGTGGCGCTTATCGTACAGGAAAGTGTTGTGATCACAGTAGTTTCAGGGATTGTAGGAGTGGCAATAGGCGTATTGGCCCTCAGTTTAATAGGGGACAGTCTTGAAGAATATTTCATCAAAAGTCCTAGTGTAGGGTGGATCACCATTTTTATGGCGTTTATCGCATTGGTATTTTCAGGACTTATTGCAGGGTTTGTTCCTGCGTACAGAGCTTCCAGAATTAAACCGATAGAGGCGTTAAGAACGGAATAATGATGCGGTAATTTAGATGATGTGATGATTTGTTGATGTGGAGATGGGATGATTTTCAGTGTATTATCATTTATTAATAATCATTCATCATTCATATATTATTATAAACTTATAACTCAAAGAAGTGAACATTTTATTTAAAAAAGATACTTGGCAGGAAATTTATTATTCACTGAGGAATAATAAGCTTCGTACGTTCCTTACCATGATTGGAGTAGGATGGGGAATGTTTTTGTATGTGAGTCTTCTGGGGGCAGCAAAAGGAATGGAAAATGGTTTCGATAAACTGTTTTCAGGATTTGCTACCAACTCCATCTTTCTTTGGGCTCAGAAAACATCTATTCCTTATGATGGATTCCCGAAAGGAAGAGAAGTTCATCTTAATTTATCCGATATGGATATGCTGAAAAGAAAAGTGACTGCCATTGATTATATCTCTCCGCAGAATGCCAGAGGAAGCTTCACCGGAACAGCGGGGGAATCTATGTCGAGAAACGGCAAAAACGGAACCTATTCTCTTACGGGAGATTATTCGGTGGGAAATAAAATTTCTGAAAAGAAACTTATTTTCGGTCGCTATATTAATGATGCTGATGTTCTTGGAAATAAAAATGTAGTGGTGATTGGAGAAGAGATCTACAAAAACTTCTTTGATGCCAAGAAAAAAGAAGATCCGGTTGGAAAACAGGTGAATATCAAAGGTCTGTTTTTTAACGTGATCGGTGTGTTCAGAGTGAAAAAAGGAGGCGGTTTTGAAAATGACCGGACTGCATTTATTCCTCTTTCCACCTATACCAAGATGTACAATGCAGGAGACCAGATAGACATGTTTGCCATTGTAAGTAAACCTAACGCCAACGTAGGCGGCGTAGAAGAAGATGTAAAACAGGTACTGAAAACCAAAAATAAAGTATCACCGGAAGATACCAATGCCTTTGGGAGCTTCAATTTGGGAAAAGAATTTAAAAAACTGACAGGTTTCCTTACCGGAATGCAGCTTCTGACCATTATTGTGGGAACACTTACTATTCTTGCCGGAGTTATTGCTATCTCAAATATCCTTTTGATTACCGTAAAAGAAAGAACGAAAGAAATCGGGATCCGCAGAGCTTTGGGAGCAAAACCTGCCGAAGTGAGAAACCAGATCCTGCTTGAAAGTGTGGTGATTACCTTGTCCTCGGGGATTCTCGGGTTTATGTGCGGAATATTCGTGCTCATTATTTTAAATGCAGTCACCCAGAATCAGGACGAATTTCCATTCTACAATCCTACGGTAAATTACGGAAATGTATTTGGAGCCATGGCCGTTATGGTCGTTCTGGGTCTTATTATCGGAATGATTCCGGCGCAGCGGGCTGTAAAGATCAGACCGATTGAAGCTTTGAGATCAGAATAATGCTGATGTGATGATGGGTTGATTTGATGATGTGTTAATTTGAAAATAAAATAATTTGAAAATGATAAATGATTTCTTTAATATTTAAATCCTTTAATCCTTCAATCTTTTAATAAAAAAAATAAACTAGATATATGAAAAAGAAATTCACTTGGAAAAAAGCCATTTATATTGTAGTGGGGCTTTTATTTGCAGTGGCATTGTTCTCCGGGATCGGGTATCTCGTGAAATCAAATTCTAAACAGAGTGAAGCTTTCCTGACCAGAAAACCTACTTATCAAAACATGGAAGACAAGGTAATGGCAACGGGAAAAATAGTTCCGAAAGAAGAAATTGAGATCAAGCCGAATATTGCTGGAATCATTGACAAAATTTTAGTAGATGAAGGAGACAAAGTAACAGCCGGACAGCTGATTGCTACCGTGAGAATTATTCCCAACATCGCTGACGTGAACAACGCACAGCAGGAAGTGGTGAACTCACAGCTGCAGATCAGTAATGCTAAATTGAATGTTGATAACATGCAGAAGCAATTTTCCATGCAGGAAAGTCTATATAAACAAGGGGTGGTTTCCAAGCAGGATTACTTAAACTCACAACAACAGTTGTTTTCCCAACAGCAGGCTCTTAGAAATGCGAATCAGCAGCTGGCTACCGCTCAGAAAAGATTGCAGATTGTAAAAACCGGAGCAACTCCTGAACTTCAGGGACTGGCTACAACGCAGATCCGTTCCAAAGCATCAGGGACTGTTCTTGAAGTTCCTGTAAAAGTAGGAAGCCAGGTAATTGAGGCCAACTCTTTCAATGCAGGTACCACCATCTGTTCTATTGCAGATCTTAATTCTTTGATCTTCCAGGGAGAAATAGACGAGGCCCAGGCAGGAAAACTGAAGCAGGGAATGGATATGAAAATCGTAATCGGTGCCCTACAGAACAAAACGTTCCCGGGAAAACTAACGATGATTGCTCCTAAAGGAAAAGACAATTTGGGAACCATTAAATTCCCGGTGGAAGGTGATGTGACCAATCCTAATAACGAATACATCAGAGCCGGATTTTCTGCAAACGGAGAAATTGTTCTGAAATCCGAAAAGAATGCTTTGCTGTTGGATGAATCACTTATCCAGTACGAGAAGAAAAACGGCAAGGATATGCCTTTTGTAGAAGTAAAACAAAAAGACGGAAAGTTCAAAAAAGTCTATGTGAAACTAGGAGCCAGCGACGGAATCAATGTTCAGATCCTTTCCGGAATTACCAAAGATTCGGAAGTGAAAGTATGGAACCCTTCAGACAAAGACAAAGAAGAGCTTAAAGAAAAGAAAAAATAGTAAACGACCACTATATATTTAAACTGTAAGATCCCGGGGAATTTTTCCCGGGATTTTTTTATTTTTAATCATTGTAATGGATTATTTTAATCAGTTGTCTTAAAGAAAATAGTAACAATAAATAGTCATGAAGCTATGAAGAAAAATTACCTCATTCTCTTTTTCTTTATCGTCGCAAAATTCATTCTCCAATATTCCCTGATCAGCCCGGAATATGAACTCCATAGAGACGAATATCTGCATCTTGATCAGGGCAATCATCTTGCCTGGGGATATCTTTCTGTACCACCTGTTAATTCCTGGCTGGCATGGCTGATCAAATCGCTTGGTAATTCCGTGTTTTGGGTTAAATTTTTTCCGGCGCTCTTCGGAGCATTGACTATTGTTGTAGTATGGAAAATAGTTGAAGAACTTCATGGAAATTTATATGCTAAAATTCTGGCGGCAACTGGTATTTTGCTTTCAGTACTTCTTCGTCTCAATATGCTTTTTCAGCCTACCTCGCTGGAAGTTTTACTGTGGACACTTATTTATTATATTCTGATCAGGTACTTTAATTCTGAAAAAATAAAATGGCTTTATGCTGCTGGCGTGGTCTTCGGAATAGGAATCCTGAATAAATATAATATTGTCTTTGCAGTGCTGGGAATAGTTCCGGCCGTTCTTTTAACGAAGCAAAGAAAGATTTTTCTTCAGGCTCATCTGTACGGCGCTGGATTATTGGCTTTGCTCATTATGCTTCCCAATCTTTTATGGCAGTACAATAATGGGTTTCCGGTCATCCATCATATGAAAGAACTTTCCGAAAGACAACTGGTACATGTGGACAGACTGAATTTCTTTAAATCCCAGATTCTTTTCTTCATAGGCTCAATATTGGTGGTCGTTGCCGGATTATACGCCTTGCTTTTCTATAAACCGTTTGAGAAATTCAGATCTTTCTTCTGGATGTATATCATTACCATCGGGCTGTTTTTGCTGTTCAGAGCTAAAGATTATTATGCCATCGGTCTTTATCCTGTTTTGATAGCATTCGGTGCCGTTTTTCTGGGAAATATTTTCGAAAAAAGATGGGGGAGATTTCTGAAACCCGTGTTGATCTTCATTCCTGTTCTTTTATTTCTGCCTTTGTACAACCTTGCTTTTCCCAATAAAAGTCCTGAATATATTGTAAACCACCCGGAAAAGTATGAAAAAATGGGACTGCTTCGTTGGGAGGATGGTAAAAATCATCCCCTTCCTCAGGATTTTGCAGATATGCAGGGCTGGAAAGAACTTGCTCAAAAAGTAGATGAAGAATATTCAAAGCTGTCTGCATCCGGGACTACTTTGGTGCTGTGCGACAATTATGGTCAGGCAGGAGCCATCAATTATTATTCAAAGAAAGGAATAAAAGCGGTGTCATTTAATGCGGATTATATCTATTGGTTTGATCTTACTAAAAAATATGATAACCTGATCCGGGTGAAAGAATTCCCTACGGAAGAAAAAGAAATTAAAGAAACAGGTCCTTATTTTAAAAGTTCGAAGAAAGCAGGTTCAATAGACAATAAATTTGCAAGAGAAAAAGGAACTGCGGTCTTTAGTTTCGAAGGAGCCAGGATTAATATCAATAAAAGAATCCAGAACGAAATTGATGAAATGAAGTGGTAACATTAACACTTAATTAACTATGCAAGTTGGCTTCAGAACCTCAATTATTTTCTAATTTCGCTGGAATGTAATGAACCTATGAAATCACGATCTAAAATTATATTATTATCCTCAGCATTGTTGGCTTTTAGCTGTACCTCTCAGAAAAATCAGGAGAAAGCTAAAGTGGTGTACAAAACAGATAATCTGTCTGTAATTCAGCTGTCGGATGGTATTTATCAGCATATCTCTTATTTAAATACAGAGTCTTTCGGAAAAGTGGAATGCAACGGAATGATTGTAAAAGACGGAAACGAGACCGTTATTCTGGATACACCGACTAATGATAAAAGCTCTGAAGAATTGATTGCCTGGATCAAGAGCAGCCTTCATTCGAAAGTGAATGCCGTTGTGGCAACCCACTTCCATGATGACTGTCTGGGAGGTCTTAAAGAATTCGACAAAAATAAAATTCCGTCTTACGCTAATAATCAAACCATAGAATTGTCAAAGAAAGCCGGAGCAAATGTTCCCGGAAACGGATTTAATGACAGCATCACACTCAACGCCGGAAAGCATAAAATTTTGGTGAAGTATTTTGGTGAAGGGCACACAAAAGACAATGTAGTGGCCTATGTTCCGGATGAGAAAGCCATGTTCGGCGGATGCTTGATTAAAGAAATGGAGGCTACGAAAGGTTACCTCGGAGATGCTAATGTTCATGCATGGTCTCAAACCGTTACAAAAGTGAAAAATCAATATCCGGATGTTAAAATAGTGATGCCGGGCCATGGAGAAGTAGGAGGGCAGGAGCTTTTGGACTATACCATCAAATTATTTAAAGATAACTGATATTGACGTTAAAGCGATATTTACAGCAGCTGATTTAAGAGGGATTAAATCAGCTGCTTTTTTATTTTCCCTTTTATCAATTAAACATGATAGAAAATATTAATGCAACAATGTGTCTTTAATGGTTTTTTATTTTAACTTTGTATAAATTAAAGAGATGAATTGGAGAGCCTGATGGTTTATTTCAATACTTGCTATCTTTCATCATACATCAATCATCATTTATCAGTTAAAAAATGAAAAATTACGACGTTATTATTATAGGTGGGAGCTACGCCGGATTATCAGCCGGTATGTCTTTAGGGAGATCTCTGAGAAATACTTTAATTATCGACAGCGGGAAACCGTGCAATAGACAAACTCCGCATTCCCATAATTTTATTACCCATGACGGAAAGACCCCGAAGGAAATCTCCGGCCTGGCCCGTGAGCAGGTTGCAGCATACAGTACCGTGAACTTTTATGAGGGATCAGCCATTAAGTTGAAAAATACAGATCCCGGATTTGATGTTGAAACTTCAGCAGGTGAAATATTTCATGCTAAAAAGCTGATTCTTGCCTCCGGAATTAAAGACATCATGCCGGATATTCCCGGATTTGCTGAATGTTGGGGGATTTCCGTATTGCACTGCCCATACTGTCATGGGTATGAAGTGAGAAATGAAGTCACCGGAATACTCTCGGATGGAGATATGGCTTATGACTTTTCAAAGCTGGTGTACAACCTTACGAAAGATCTCTTTTTGTTTACCAACGGACAGTCTGTTCTTTCCAAAGAGCAGAAACAAAAGCTTGCTCAGAACAATATCAGTTTAGTTGAGGACGAAATTGAAAAGATAGAACATGAAAACGGAAATATCCGGAAAATGATCTTTAAATCCGGAAAGGAAATTTCCATGAAAGTTTTATATGCTAAAGTATCTTTTGAACAGAGTATCAATGCTTCGGGAAATCTGGACGTAGAACTTACCGAACAGGGCTTTGTGAAAACAGATGGTATGCAGAAAACCAATATCCCGGGTGTTTTTGCCTGCGGAGATAATGTGACGATGATGAGATCCGTTGCAAATGCTGTTGCTCAGGGAAATTTTACCGGAGCAGTGGTGAATAAAGAACTTACTGAAGAAGATTTCTAATTTATATTGTAAAATGTGGTGATCCCTGCGGAAATTTCTGCAGGGATTTTTTTATATTATTTTGCTGTTTAAAAACATTATCGTAATATTGCGATATAATTAAATATCAATGGGAGCTACAAAAACAGATTTCTTTACGGACGAGCAGAATAGAGTGGCTGTCATTGCCAAAGCTTTAGGACATCCTGCCAGAATTGCAATCATAGAATACCTTCTTAAAGTAAATGAATGCATCTGCGGTGATATTGTGAATGAGCTTCCTCTTGCGCAGCCTACCGTTTCGCAGCACTTGAAAGAATTAAAAAATGCAGGACTCATCAAAGGAAATATTGAAGGTAATTCGGTGTGCTACTGTATTGATGAAAAGGTTTTTGAAATTTTGAATGCTTTTTTCTCAAACATTATTTCTACAGTCAAAAAACAAAATTGCTGTTAAAATTTTTTGCCTTTTATTATCGTAATATTGCATTATAACAATTAACTATTAAATTATGAAATTATCAGAAATTAAAACCATTTTACCTGTATTGGAAAATGTAGAATTTCAGCTGGAAAACGGAACATATGTACCGGAACATTTCCATGTAACGGAGATAGGAATGGTTTCCAAAAGCTTTATCGACTGCGGGGGAACCATCAGAAAAGAAGAAAGGGTAAATTTTCAGCTATGGGATGCAGACGACTACGAGCATCGTCTCAAACCCGGAAAGTTGCTGCACATTATTAATTTATCGGAAGAAAAACTGGGAATCGGAGATTTTGAAATTGAAGTGGAATACCAAAGCCAGACCATTGGAAAATATGATCTGGAGTTTAACGGAAAGCACTTTGTCCTGAAAAATAAACGTACGGTCTGCCTGGCTGAAGATGCCTGCGGAATAGAACCTGTAAAACAAAACGAAGAAAACAACTCCGATACATGCTGTGCTCCGGGAGCAGGATGCTGCTAATATCTGCTACATATCATGAAGAAAAAAATCCTTGTTCTTTGTACGGGAAACAGCTGCAGAAGCCAGATAGCAGAAGGGTATTTAAGATATTTTGCAGGAGATAGAGCGGAAGTGTACAGCGCAGGTATTGAAATCCACGGACTGAATCCAAAAGCTGTTCAAACCATGAAAGACGACGGGATAGACATATCCGGCCAGACTTCCAATTCTATTGATGAATATGAAGATATGGAATTTGATATGGTGATTACGGTCTGCGATCATGCAAAAGAAAGCTGTCCTTACTTTCCTTTTAAAACAAATATTTTTCATCAAAACTTCCAGGATCCTTCAAAATTTGTGGGAACAGAAGATGAAGTCAATCAGGAATTTGCAAAAACCAGAAATCAGATTAAAAGCTATTGTAAAAAATTGATAGAAGAAAAACGGTGATGAAGCATAATAAAGAAATTTTATAAAATTTTAAGGCTAAAATCATATTTTCTCATACCGGAACCTTGCAGGAAATTCCGTACATTTGGGGTGAAAAATTTCAAAAACTAAAAGTAAAATGGACATTATTTTCGACCTGATTGAAAAAGAAAGACAAAGACAAGCCCATGGATTAGAGCTTATTGCGTCAGAAAACTTTGTTTCTGAGAACGTGATGAAAGCAATGGGAAGTGTACTGACCAACAAATATGCTGAAGGATATCCCGGAAAAAGATATTACGGAGGTTGTGAAGTAGTAGATGAGGTTGAAACATTAGCCATCAACAGAGCAAAGGAACTTTTCGGTGTAGACTACGTGAACGTACAGCCGCATTCCGGATCTCAGGCTAATGCTGCCGTTTATCTTGCCGTTTTGAAAGCAGGAGATAAAATCATGGGAATGGATCTTTCCATGGGAGGTCACCTTACTCACGGTTCAGGAGTGAACTTCTCCGGAATCCAGTATCAGGTAGTTTCTTACGGTGTTGAAAAAGAAACCGGACTTATTGATTACAACCAAATGAGAGAGGTTGCCCTTAGAGAAAGACCAAAAATGCTGATCGCTGGTTTCTCTGCTTATTCAAGAGATCTTGATTATGCAAAATTCAGAGAAATTGCAGATGAAGTAGACGCAACGCTTTGGGCAGATATTGCTCACCCGGCTGGTTTGGTAGCTAAAGGACTATTGAATTCTCCATTTGAACACTGCCACGTAGTAACCACTACTACCCACAAAACTTTAAGAGGTCCTAGAGGAGGAATGATCATGATGGGGAAAGATTTCGAAAATACATACGGCCATAAAACTCCGAAAGGAGAAACGAAAATGATGAGCCAGGTGCTGGACGGAGCTGTTTTCCCTGGAATTCAGGGTGGACCTTTGGAGCACGTTATCGCTGGTAAAGCGGTAGCATTTGCTGAAGCAATTGACGGGCAGTTCGAAACGTATGCCAAGCAGGTAAGATCCAACGCGCAGGCTCTTTCAAAAGCTATGATCGACAGAGGTTTTGATATTGTAAGCGGAGGTACAGACAACCACTTAATGCTGGTAGACCTTAGAAATAAAAATGTAAACGGAAAAGAAACTGAAAAAGCTTTGGTACTTGCCGATATTACATGTAACAAAAATATGGTTCCTTTTGATGACAAATCACCGTTCACTACATCCGGTATCAGACTGGGAACTGCTGCGATCACTACAAGAGGTCTTAAAGAAAATGATATGGATACTATTGCAGGACTTATTTCTGAAGTGGTGGACAATATCAAGAATGAAGAAGTGATTGGTTCTGTAAGAAAGAAAGTGAATGAACTGATGGAAGGCAGAGCTTTATTCAACTATTAATATTACTTAAAATATAACATAAAGAATGGGCATCTGTCCATTCTTTTTTATGTCTGCTATGGAGAAGAAGTCTTTCACTTTTGATGAAATTAAACTGAAACTGGTGAACTATTGTGTTTATCAGGATCGCTGCCACGCGGAAGTGGAACAGAAGATGCGTGAATTTTTACTGATAGACGAGGCAAAAGATGAGATTATCCTCTATCTTATGAAAGAAAACTATCTCAATGAAGAGCGCTTTACAAGAAGTTATATCAGAGGGAAGTTTTATATCAAGCACTGGGGCAGAGCCAAGATCAAAATGCATCTGAAACAGAAACAGATTACGGATAAGCTGATAAGCAGCTGTTTTGATGAAATAGACGAAGATGATTATATAAAAATGATCAGGAAGATCTATGAAGATTATCATTCCAGGCAAAAAGGACAAGAATATCAGAAAAAATCGAAAACAATAAAATATTTGATGAGCAGGGGTTTTGAATATGAGAAAATAACAGATATTTTTGAATAGGGATTTTATCATTTCAATTGGCGGGGAATTAATTATTTTTCAATATTTTGATAAAAAATCGTTAATTTGAAGATTCTTTAGGGTATAATTTCTGTGTTTTATAAGGGGAATGGATTCTTTAATTGCTAATTTCTGTTTTTATGAAGTTTTTTTATGGTATGATTTTTGTCAAAGGTTTTTGTTTAGTAGAATAGAATTATTAGTTTCGCAAGTGAATAGGCATGCGCAAAAAGAATAAGTCAAATTATTTTGAATTTTAAATTGACTGTTCGAATTTTATTTTATTTTTGCATGATTGTATTAGAATTATCTTTAATATTGGATAATCAGATCTTATACCTTATTATAAAAAATATGAACACAAATACAGACAATGTACAGCTCTCTTAGAAAAAAAATATTCGGAGGGGATAATGTTGTCAATCTCTCAGACGTAAGATACCTTCCCAGATGGATAATACTTGTAATAGATATTATTATTCTGGTCATGTCACTATTTCTTTCAACCTACACTATTGAAAAAATTACTCAGAAAGAGTTTATTTATCATGAAGACAAAAGTACTGTATTTGCTTTTATTATTCTGGTGAATACCATGTTTATGTATTTTTTCAAAACCTATGCTGGGATTATCAGGCACTCTACTTTTATAGATCTTTTTAAATTATTGATTTCCTGCTTCTGTACAATGACTGTGGTGGGGATGGTAAATCTGATCTATTTTTGGATGACAGGAGGAAAATTCATCCTGACTGCATTTCTGATTCTGTATTTTATTATTTCTTTCATGGGGTTGTTTCTCTTCAGATTATATGTGAAAGAGTTTTTTCACATCGTAAGAGAATACAGAAGAAGTTCCCTGAAAAAAAGAATTTTGGTACTTGGGATAGATGAGCAGTCTATTGCTATAGCCCGGGCTATTTTGGATAACCCAAGCCTTCCTTATCAGGTGGTAGGTTTCCTGACTCAAAGAACCGATTCCAAAAGAGCTTCCTTATTGGGGAAGCCGATTTATGAAAAAAGAAGAATAGAAGAGGCTACTAAAGATGAGCTTATTATTGACGGAGTTATTATTGTTAAAGAAATGATGTCTAAAGATGAAATGAACTCATGGGTGAATTTGTTTTTAGAAAAAGACTTAAACATATTTAAAGCACCTTCCGTACAAAAACTGAGAGACAGCGATTTGGGAGTGGCTATCAGAAACCTTCAGATTGAGGATTTACTCAATAGAAAACCTATAAAAATTGAAAGTGAGGAAGTAAAAAGCAGACATTTCAATAAAAATATACTGGTAACAGGTGGGGCAGGTTCTATTGGTAGCGAAATTGTAAGACAGGTTGCACAGTTTAACCCGGCATTAATTGTTGTTCTGGACCAGGCAGAAACTCCTCTTTATGATATTGAACTTGAAATGAAGAATAAATTTCCTCATATCCGGTTTAAATTTGTTTTAGCAGACGTGTCTAATATACATAGAGTCGAACCGCTTTTTCAAACTTACAACTTTGCAATGGTTTATCATGCTGCTGCTTATAAGCATGTTCCTTTAGTAGAAGAAAACCCTAATGAAGCAATTCGGGTGAATGTTTTGGGATCAAAAAATATTGCTGTTTTATCAAGCCGGTATAAGGTGAACAGGTTTGTAATGATCTCTACGGATAAAGCGGTAAATCCTACGAACGTGATGGGAGCTTCTAAAAGAGCTGCTGAACTATTTGTACAGTCTCTGCAATATGTTGAAGGAAATACAACGAAGTTTATTACAACCAGATTCGGAAACGTTTTGGGATCCAACGGATCAGTTATTCCTCATTTTAAAAGACAGATTGAAGCCGGTGGACCGGTTACCATTACCCATCCGGATATTGTAAGGTATTTTATGACCATTCCGGAAGCCTGTGAGCTTGTTCTTCAGGCCGGAACTATGGGAAAAGGAGGTGAGATTTTTGTTTTTGATATGGGGGAACCTGTGAAAATACTTGATCTTGCCAGAAGGATGATTAAATTATCTGGATTTGAACCTAATATTGATATTAAAATTATTTACACAGGATTAAGGCCAGGTGAGAAGTTATATGAGGAACTGTTGAGCGACAATGCTAAAACACTTCCTACTCATAATGAAAAGATCATGATTTCTAAAGATCCTGCCATGTCGTTCTCTGAAATAGAGGGTCTCACTAATTTGATTACAGATGCCTCACTACTCAAAGATAAAGTAGAGGTTGTAAAGATTTTAAAAACGATTGTTCCGGAATTTAAGAGTAATAATTCGGTCTACGAAGTATTAGATAAATAGAAAAATATAAATGTATATTTGTACAATTTTAAAATATGAAGAGTAAATTATTGGCAATATCTCTGGCATTATCGTTGGTCTCGTGTAAGACCAATCAGAATGCACATAATGACCTTAATTATATGCAGAATATAGAGAAGGTAGCCCTAGAAGCATCTGCAAAAAACTCTAAATCTACAATACAGGCTGGTGATCAGCTGGTTATTCTGATTACAGCAAAAGATATGGATGTGGTGAAACCATTTAACCAAAATTACTCATCTTCTGAACTTGTTCAGAGTAATACTTTAGCTGGGAGCAATACACCTAATCAGGGAGCTACACTTATCACAGGACCTACCTATATTGTAGATGCAAATGGAGATGTAGACTTTCCTGTGCTGGGAAAACTTAATACAGCCAATAAAACTCTCGTAGAGTTTAAAGATGAATTGAGAGAGAGAATGACTAAATTTGTTATTAATCCTTCAGTGAATGTTAGGCTTGCCAATTTTAAAGTGACTGTATTAGGAGAAGTGAACAGGCAGGGAGACTATGTTATTGCCAATGGGCAGGCAACTATCTTAAACGCTTTGGGACTTGCCGGAGATCTTACGATGTATGGTAAAAGAGATGAAATCCTGGTAATTAGAACAGATAACGGAGTGGTTTCGCATGGACGTGTGAATCTGCAGGATGCAGATCTTATCAACTCTCCGTATTATTATCTTAAACAGGGCGATGCCATTATTGTTTCTTCAAACAATACAAAAGACCTTATCGCAAAACAAAATCCAAACACAGGACTTATCTTAACTGCCGTTTCTATCGGGGTGACAGCTATTGCTGTAGTAGTAAGTTTATTTAATAAGAAATAAAAAAAATTGATGGACCACCAGCAATCTTCCACACTTTCAGAAGCAGATAACAGCTCAAATGTAAATATTAATGAAATTATAAAACCATATCTGCGAAAGTGGCCTTGGTTTGTTGTAAGTGCCTTTATTGCACTTGTAATAGGCTATATTTCATTGAGATTTATGGTTCCTGTATATGACATACAGTCTACTATACTTATAAAAGATGCCAAGAACTCTTCTTCTTCTCCTGTAGGCACTGATTTAGGCGTTTTACCCGATCTATCAGGTATTGGAGGACTCAAGACGAACAGTATTGCTAATGAAATAGAAATCCTGAAGTCTAAGAAAATGATGCGGGAAGTAGTCGTTAATCAGAATCTTCAGACCAATATTTCTGCAAAAGGAAAGCTTACTACTGTGGAATTATACAAAGAAACTTCTCCCATTGAAGTGAAAGTTATTTCTGAAAAGCCGAGTAAATCTTTGAATAATGGGTTGCAATTAGCCATAGATGGAGAAAAACTTACTTTGAGTTCTGAGAAACTTCCTAAAGAGATTGTTACCACATACGGCAGAACGATTAGTCTGCCATATGCTAATATTATAATTACCAAAAATCCAAAATTTGACCCTTCTGCGGTTAAAGGAATTGATATTAAAAATCTAGAACTTTATATTTCTACCGTAGCTGCCAAAGTAAACAGTCTTCAAGGGCCCCTTAATGTGGCTTTAGCAACTAAAGACGCTACAGTATTAAAGCTTGGTTATAAATATCCACAAATTTCGAAAGCGAAAGACATATTGGATAATCTGGTTATGTCTTATAATAACGATGCAATTTCTGATAAAAACTCAGAGTCGAAAAAAACATTGGATTTTATTGAAGACAGAATCAAAAAACTATCAGGGGAACTAGGTGAGGTAGAAAATCAAAAAGAAAGTTTTAAATCAAAAAACAATCTTACAGATCTTGAAACTGAAGCCAAAATCAATTTGGAAAGCTCAGCAGCTGCAAGAGCAAAACAGATGGATGTTGACGCCCAGTTGGAATTAACAGATGCCCTTATCGGATATGTTTCCAAGCAAGGGCAATATCAGGTGCTGCCTGCCAATATAGGATTAAACAGCCCTGAAGCAGTATCTGGAATCTCTACCTATAACCAGTTAGTATTACAAAGAAACAGGCTTTTGGAATCTGCAACTCCTGAAAACCCGGCTGTAGTAGATGTTACCAAACAGATTACTTCCATGCGTTCATCCATTATGCAGAGTCTGCAAAGAAATAAGGTAGGACTTGAATTGGCTAGAAATGAATATTTGGGTGAGCAGAATAAGGTGTCTGGAAAAATTTCCAAACTTCCTTCTATCGAAAAGATGTTCAGAAGCATTGAAAGACAGCAGCAAATTAAGGAAAATCTTTATTTGCTCCTACTTCAGAAAAGAGAAGAAACAGCTATTTCTCAGTCTATTGTGGCTCCTAAGGCAAAAGTGATAGATGCAGCATATGCATCTCCCGGACCTGTATCTCCTAAAAGCAGCGTGATCCTTATTGCTGCACTTGCGATAGGCTTACTGTTACCTTTTGTTTTTATATACTTATCACAACTTCTTAATAATAAAGTAGTTACTAAGCATGATCTTGAGAAGCTAGTACATGCGCCGGTTATTGCAGAACTGCCTAGCTTAGAAAAAGGAGATCCGGATATTGTTCAGGTGAATGATATTACGCCAATGGCAGAAGCCTTCAGAATTCTTATTACCAATATGAATTTCATGCTTCCTAAAAATAAACAAGGAAAAGTGGTATTTGTTACTTCCACGGTAAAAGGGGAAGGAAAGACTTTTGCATCCGTTAATTTAGCTTTAACACTAGCTAATCCTAAGAAAAAAGCAATTATTATTGGGTCGGATATCAGAAATCCGCAGCTTCAGAGATATAATCCTGCAAGAAAAGGCTTAAAGGGACTTACAGAGTTTCTTTATTCTGATGATACGAAAACTGGGGATATTATCCACGTATCTTCATTTAATCCCAATTTGGATGTTATTTATTCAGGAATGATTCCTCCTAATCCTACAGAATTAATTTCTAATGGACGTTATGAAGTGCTTCTTGAAGAGTTAAAAACAAAGTATGATTATGTTATTTTAGATACGGCCCCATTACTTCTTGTAACAGATACATTCCTGATTTCAGAACTTGCGGATGTTACTATTTATGTATCCAGATCGAAATATACAGAGAAGGAACTTCTGGAGTTTGCTAATAATAATATTGATGCCAATAAAATCAAAAATGTTGGTTTTGTCCTTAATGATGTAAGCAATGAAAACTTAGGGTACAACAACAAATATGGTTACGGATATACACACCACAAAGAACAAACATGGTTTGAAAAACTTAAAAATAAACTTAGTTAATGATGAAAACATATAAAATAGCCGTTATTGGTCAGGGCTATGTTGGCCTTCCATTATCCCTTGAATTTGCAAGTCATTATCCTGTATTAGGATTTGATATCAATGCACTTCGTGTAGACCAACTGAATGATGGAGAAGATATCACACTGGAAGCAGATCTTGACAAGCTTAATGACGGACTTAAAAAATATAAAGAATCCAATGGAGTATTAGGATATAAAGCAACCAGCCAGTTATCTGAGATTGGTGATGCCAATGTTTTTATAGTAACAGTTCCTACTCCTATTGACAAATACAATGCTCCGGATCTTAATCCTCTGATCTCTGCATCTAAAATGTTGGGTGAGATCATTAAGAAAGATGACATTGTTATTTATGAATCTACAGTTTTCCCTGGCTGTACGGAAGAAGAATGTGTTCCTATTCTTGAAAAATATTCAGGGCTTACGTTTAATAAAGACTTTTTCGTGGGCTACTCTCCGGAAAGAATCAATCCGGGAGACAAAGTAAACACACTCACCAGTGTGAAAAAAGTAACTTCAGGATCCACCGAAGAAATCGCCGAAGAAGTAGATCAGTTATATAAAAAGATTATCACGGCCGGAACCCATAAAGCACCAAGCCTTAAAGTGGCAGAAGCTTCAAAAGCAATTGAAAATGCACAACGTGACGTTAACATCTCTTTTGTGAACGAACTTGCTTTAATTTTTGACAGGGTTGGTATTGATACTAATGACGTGCTGGAAGCTGCCGGAACAAAATATAATTTCCTTAAATATAAACCGGGATTGGTAGGAGGACACTGTATTTCAGTAGATCCTTATTACCTTGCTCATAAAGCAGAACAGCTTGGATATCATCCTGATGTAATCTTATCGGGAAGACGCGTTAATGACTCTATTGCAAAATTTGTGGCATCTAAAGTGGTAAAGCTTCTTATTGCTAAGGGAAGTATCATTAAAGATTCAAAGGCACTTATATTAGGAGTTACCTTTAAAGAAAACTGTCCGGATGTAAGAAACACCAAAGTTGTAGATATTTATAACGAGCTTAAAGATTACGGGATCAATGTAGATATCTATGATCCGTGGGCAAGCAAAGAAGAAGTAAAACATGAATACGGAATTGATATTCTGGATACTCTTCAGGAAGGAAAAAAATATGATTCACTTATCATTGCCGTTTCTCACAACGAATTCCTTGAAATGGATCTCAACACTTTGAAGAATGATAATGCAGTGGTTTTTGATACCAAAGCATGTTTAGACAGAAATTTGGTAGACGCAAGATTATAATCAAATATGAACTATGACATCATTATTGTTGGTGCAGGTCTCGTAGGACTTGCCACAGCGTACCAGGCTAAACTTAAAAATCCGGGATCCAGGATTCTGGTTCTGGAAAAAGAACAAGATGTGGCGCTGCACCAATCCGGTCACAACAGTGGAGTGATTCATAGTGGAATATACTATAAGCCGGGAAGCTTAAAGGCTAAAAACTGTATTGAAGGATACAATACCGTAATTAATTTTGCCGAGAAATATGGAATCAAATATGATCTCTGTGGGAAAATAATTGTGGCTTCATCACAGGAAGAACTTCCTCTGCTGGATAACATCTACAAAAGAGGGGTTGAGAACGGACTTCAGAATTTGCAGTATCTTTCAAGAGATGAATTCAGAGAAATAGAGCCGCATTGCGAAGGAATTAAAGCGATTAAAGTTCCTCAGACAGGAATTATAGATTATCCGGGAATTGCTGCTAAAATAAAGGAACTTTTTGAAGAACTTGGCGGAGAAGTTAAATTTAATCATGAAGTAAAAGGCATTATTGACAGTGGTTCAGAAATCATTGTAAAAGCTGGAGTTTCTGAATTTAAAGCTAAGAAATTGGTTTCCTGTGCAGGATTATATTCCGATAAGATCACCAAAATGACCAATAAGGAAAACGATGTGGTCATTATCCCCTTCAGAGGAGAATACTATAAAATAAAAGATGAAAAAAAATACCTGGTAAAACACCTTATTTACCCGGTTCCGGATCCCAGTTTCCCATTTTTGGGCGTTCATTTTACCCGAATGATTGATGGTAATATTGAGGCAGGCCCTAATGCTGTTTTAGCCTTTAAAAAAGAAGGCTATAACTTTTTTGATTTTAATTTTGAAGAAACTATGCAGACATTGATGTGGCCTGGTTTCAGAAAAATCGTAGCAAAATACGGAAAGACAGGTATGGGAGAAATGCACCGTTCTCTTTCCAAATCTGCATTTACCAAAGCATTGCAAAAGCTGATGCCAGAAATACAGGAAAGCGACCTTATTCCCGGAGGTTCCGGAGTAAGAGCTCAGGCATGTGACCGAAACGGAGGTTTGATAGATGATTTCGATATTGTGAAAAACGGAAATATTATTCACGTAAGAAATGCTCCTTCTCCTGCTGCAACTTCATGCCTTGCCATAGGAAATAAAATTAGCGGACTGATAGAAAATTAATTTCCACTTTAGATGTGGAAATCCAACACCAAAAATTAGATATGAAAATTCAAATGGTTGATCTTAAAGGTCAATACGAGAAAATAAAAACGGAAGTAGATGCCGGTATACAGGATTGTATCAATAATACGGCATTTATTAATGGGCCTGCAGTAAAAGAATTTCAGCAGGACTTCGAAAAATACCTGAATGTAAAACATGTTATTCCCTGTGCCAACGGAACAGATGCGCTGCAGATAGCTATGATGGCTCTGGATCTGAAACCGGGGGATGAAGTGATCTGCCCTGCGTTTACTTATGTTGCTACTGCCGAAGTAATAGGCCTTCTTGGACTGGTACCTGTCATGGTAGACGTGAATGAAGATACTTTTGATATTCAGCTTGATAATTTAGAACAATACCTTACTCCCAATACCAAAGCCATTGTTCCTGTTCATTTATACGGACAGAGTGCAGATATGGAGAAGATCCTTGAATTTGCAGAGAAACACAACCTCTTTGTGATTGAGGATAATGCCCAGGCTATTGGTTCCGACTATACCTTTTCAGATGGAACCGTTAAAAAAACAGGAACGATAGGACATATCGGATGTACTTCATTCTTCCCTTCAAAAAATCTTGGATGCTATGGAGATGGAGGAGCTTTGATGACAAATGATGATGAAATAGCCCTGAAAATAAGAATGATTGCCAACCACGGGCAGGAAAAAAAATACCATCATAAGGTTTTAGGATGTAATTCAAGACTGGATACTATTCAGGCAGCCGTTTTAAAAGTAAAACTTACCCGTCTGGATGAATATTCTGCAGCAAGAAATAAAATGGCGGATTATTATGACGAACATTTAGCTGGTATTTCTGAAATTACAGTTCCGGAAAGAGCCAAAAATTCTACCCATGTTTTCCATCAGTACACGCTTAAAGTGAAAAACGGTAAAAGGAATGAATTACAGAAGTATTTAGCAGAAAAAAATATTCCAAGTATGGTTTATTATCCGTTACCGCTTTACAAACAGGAAGCTTTCCAGCAGTATGTAGAGAACGGATTCAGCCTTCCGGTTACAGAAAAGCTGTGTTCAGAGGTTATTTCACTTCCTGTTCATACTGAATTTGACCAACAGGTTTTAGATTATATCATCTCAGAGATTAAAAACTATTTTAATTCATAAAAAATAAATATGTCGGATTTTTTTGCACATGAAACAGCTGTTATTGACGAAGGTTGTCAGATAGGAGCCGGAAGTAAAATTTGGCACTTTTCACATATTATGCCGGGTTGTATTTTGGGAGAGAAATGTAATATTGGACAGAATGTGGTGGTTTCCCCAAAAGTAGTTTTAGGTAACAATGTAAAAGTTCAGAATAACGTATCCATCTACGAAGGAGTTACCTGTGATGATGATGTTTTCCTCGGGCCTTCAATGGTTTTTACCAATGTAATCAACCCGAGAAGTGCTGTCAATAGGAAAAATGAATACCTGAAAACACATGTAGGAAAAGGAGCTTCAATAGGGGCCAATGCAACCATTGTATGTGGTCATAATATAGGGCAGTATGCATTCATTGGTGCCGGAGCCGTGGTTACAAAAGAAGTTCCGGATTATGCTCTAGTAGTAGGAAATCCGGCAAGACATATGGGATGGATGAGTGAATTCGGACAGCGACTTCATTTTAATAATGAAGGGATTGCGGTTTGCGAAGAAAGTGGAGAACAATACAAATTAGAAAATAATAAAGTTTCGAAAATTTAAAAAAGATACAGATGTCTGATAAAATAAGATTTGCGGTGGTAGGCTGCGGGCATATCGGAAAAAGGCATGCCGAAATGATTTCAAGAAATTCAGAGTGCGAATTGGTAGCTCTGATTGACGTAAAAGATAAATCCGCGTTGGGAATAGAAAGCTATAATGTTCCTTTTTTTGCATCGCTGGATGAGTTTCTTAATTCAGGAATAGAAGCAGATATTATCAATATTGCTTCTCCTAATGGATTTCACTTTGAGCAGGCCCATAAAGTGGTAGCTTCCGGAAAACATGTCGTGGTAGAAAAACCAATGACCCTTAATAAGCAAGACGCCGAACAACTTATTTTTCAGGCGCTTCACAAGCACAAGCAGGTATTTGCAGTAATGCAGAACCGTTATTCACCACCTTCTGCCTGGATCAAAGAAATGGTAGAAAGCGGAAAGCTTGGAAAAATATATATGGTACAGCTGAACTGCTACTGGAACCGTGACGACAGATACTACAAGCCGGAATCATGGCATGGAAAGAAAGATCTGGACGGCGGAACTCTGTTTACTCAGTTCTCGCATTTTATAGATATTATGTACTGGCTTTTCGGAGATATTACCAATATCCAGGGGAAATTTGCAGATTTCAATCATAAGAACCTTACAGATTTTGAAGATTCAGGCTTCATCAGTTTCGACTTCGTCAATGGCGGAATGGGATCTTTAAATTATTCCACTTCAGTTTGGAATCAGAACCTTGAAAGTTCAATGACGATCATTGCAGAGAATGGTGCCGTAAAAATCGGAGGGCAGTATATGGATAAAGTGGAAGTTTGTAATGTAAAAGATTACGAAATGCCTGAACTGGCACCTACCAATCCGGGTAACGACTATGGTGCCTATAAAGGATCTGCTGCGAACCACCATTACATCATCGAAAACGTTGTAGATGTATTGAAAGGCAGAAATACCATTACCACCAATGCTCTTGAAGGATTGAAAGTGGTGGATATCATTGAAAGAATTTATGCATTGAAAAAAAACGATCATTATGAGCTTTAAGAAAGTTTTAGTTTTGGCTCCCCACACAGATGATGGTGAATTAGGAGCCGGAGGATTTATTTCTAAATTGATTGAGGAAGGAGCAGAAGTTTATTATATGGCTTTTTCCACAGCTGAGGAATCTGTACCGGAAGGTTTTCCAAAAGATATTCTGAAAACTGAAGTTAGAGCCGCTACCAAAGTATTGGGGGTAAAGGATGAAAACGTTATCATCTTTAACTATCAGGTAAGAAAACTTAACTATGCAAGACAGGAAATATTAGAAGAGCTTATCCGTTTTAAGAGAATACATCAGGATATTGATCTGGTGCTGTTACCAAGTATCAACGATATTCACCAGGATCATTCCACGATAGCCAATGAAGGAATCAGAGCATTTAAAACGAAGTCAATCTTCAGCTATGAACTGATTTGGAACAACCTTTCATTTAATACACAGAGCTATATTTCCCTGGAAGAAAAGCATATCAATAAAAAAATAGATGCATTGAAAGAATATAAATCTCAAGGATTCAGAGATTATTTAAGTGCTGATTTTATCCGTTCTCTGGCAGTAGCGAGAGGAGTGCAGTTCGGAGTAAAATATGCCGAGACTTTTGAGGTAGTAAGACTTTCAATAAAATAATAAACGATGGCAATACTTACAGAAATAATTGGAAAACTTAATCCTTTACGGGTAATAGGAAATACTGAAAAGAATGTTATCAATGCTATTCAGTTAGATGCAGACAATCAAAGAGATGATGTGTTGATGTGGGTATCTCCTAAATTTGGCGACAGACTGAAAAATATTTCTAAAGGTATTATTTTATGTGGTGAGTTTCCCGAAGAATATATCAGTGAAGGTTGTACTTATCTCTTATTCGAAAACCCAAGACTGGCTTTTCAAAAAGCATTGACTGAGTTTTTTATGCCTGCTAAAAAAGTGGGTATTGCGAAAACGGCAATTATTGGAGATAATGTTACTATAGGACAGAATACCTATATTGGAGAGTATGTTGTAATAGAAGATAACTGTGCCATCGGAGATCATACAGTAATAGATCATCATACCACTCTTAAAAGTGATACGATTGTAGGGGAAAATGTTATTATCGGAGCCAATAATACGATCGGTGGAGTAGGGTTCGGATATGAAAAAGATGAAACTGGTGAGTATGTTTTCATTCCACACATTGGGAATGTAATTATTGGAAATAATGTAGAAATAGGAAATAATACCTGTATAGACAGAGCTGTACTGGGAAGTACTATTCTTATGGATAATGTAAAGGTGGATAATCTGGTACATATTGCACACGGCGTAAAAATAGGGAAGAACAGTCTTATTATTGCCAATGCAATGGTAGCCGGAAGCGTACAGATTGGAGAAAATACATGGGTAGCTCCTTCATCATCCATCCTCAATCAGAAAAAAATAGGAAATGACGTTACTATTGGCTTGTCTGCAGTAGTAGTGAAAAACGTTGAAGATGGGCAGACAGTTATAGGAAGCCCGGCAGAAGAAATTTCTCAGGTTTTGGCTAAGAAGAAGATTATGAATGAAAAATTGTTTAAATAATTTTGAGTTTTAGAAATATTATAAGCAGGATACAATCCAATGCATTCTTTAAAAATGTGGCAATACTGGCTAGTGGTACCATTATTAGCCAGGCAATTGTGGTTGCTTCTTCGCCGCTCCTCTCCAGATTATATTCTGTAGAGGCTTTTGGCCTGCTTTCTCTTTTTACAAGTTATATGGTGATTTCTGCAGTAGTTTCTACGGGAAGATTTGAACTTGCCATAGGACTGCCGGAAAAAGATACTGATGCTAAAAAAATATTTCAACTTATATTATACATTGGTTTTTTTGTTTCGGCAATATACTTGGGGATAATTACAGTACTGAAAGAGTTTTTAATTCAGTATATTGATCTTCAGATTATTAAGTATTGGTGGATTTATCTTGCACCATTCTATATATTTTTTATTGCTGTTTTTTCCGGAGCTATTTATTGGCTGCAGAGAAAAAAGATGTATAAGAAAATCACTATTGCCAATGCTATCCAGGTTATTTTTACAGCATTGTGCAGTATAGTTTTTGGCTTTTTTCACCGGACAGAAGGAATGATCATTTCACTGATATTAGGAGCTGTGATTTCAAGCTGTTATATTGTATTCACTGAAAAAGATCTGAAAAAAGATTTGTTTGTATTTACAGGGATTAAATCGGTTGCCAAGCAATACAGCTCTTTTCCCAGATACATGCTGTTTTCAGATTTATCATTAACTGCCAGCCAGCAATTTATTCCTATTTTATTTTCTGCTCTTTACAGTACTACTGTTGTAGGCTTTTTTTCTATGGCCAACAGAATGTTGAGACTTCCCAATATTGTTATAACAACAGCTATTGGAAATGTATTCAGAAATGATGCTATCGACGAAATCAGGAAAAATGGAAATTGCGAAGACCTCTATAGGTCTACATTTAAAAAATTGATAGCAATGTCTTTTCCTATTTACCTGTTCTTGTTTATAGTGTCACCTTACCTTTTTGTCATTGTATTTGGGCAAAAATGGTATGATGCCGGAGTATTTGCAAGGATTTTATCAGTTCTCTTACTCGTAGAATTTATTTCTACTCCACTTAATGTATTGTTCAATATCAGAGAAAAGCAGAAAATTTTGATGAGGCTTCAGTTTCTGAATGCAGTTTCAGGCGGTATTATGATCTTTTTAGGATTTAAAGTTTTTAATGATGCTTCGGTATCTCTTATTTTATTTACCTTAAATTCACTACTTTTTAATATTATTTTTATAGTATTATCATACAGAATCGCCAAACAAAAAACGTTTAATTTTAATTAATGAAGGAAAAAAGTTTAAAACCCGAACTTAGATTTAATTTAATTATCTCTTCTTTGATTTTCAGTGTATTGCTGGGAATCGGATTTCTTTCATATCTGGTACCCACTTGGGGATATTTTGGTTTGGATGAAGATGAACCTACTATAAAGCTGTGGGGTTTTTACATTTTTTTTGCAGTGCTGCCTTCTGTTTTTCTTCCGAAAGAAATTGTGAGACCAAGTATGTTTGGCCTTTGGATACTTTATATACTTACCTATATACCTATGATTACAGGTGCCTTTTTTGACAAAAAAATACTCTTTGATCAAAAACTTATCATCTGTTTAAGCTATTGTATAGGATTCATGTGTTTGTGTCTTTTTTATGCAGTGAAACTTTTTAAACCCAAGCCGTTCAATATTCCACATCGTCTTTTTTGGACTCTTTTTTATTTTGTGGTTTTTTCAATGCTTATCTATATTGTTTTTCTGTACAGGAACAGTTTAACATTTGTGAATATATTCTCATCCGATGAAGTATATGAAACCCGTTTTGCAGGACAGGAAATCCAGGAACAGTCTGCTTTTGCAGGGCATATCATATTATGGCTGAGTAATGCTTTTTTCCCGTTTATTTTAAGTGTAGGCCTTATTCAGAACGATAAATCAAAAAAAATAATAGGCATTGGAGGTCTTATTATTTTATATATGACTATGGCAAACAAACAGTATATTTTTTCTATTATATTAATATACCTGATTTATAGATTATTTGCATCACCGGATAAAAGGAAGATTTTCAAATTTTTAAAATTTCTTATTATACCTACGGCCTTTTTATTATTTTGTAATGAGTTTGTGGATGTTAAAATAGTTAATGATATTATTTTTGCCATTTCAGGTATTTTCCTGTTTAGAACATTATATACCAGTACCTTAATGTCTGTGTATTATAATGTGTTTTTTGAAAACCACCCACATACCTATTTTAGTCATATCTCTATTATTAATAAATTGGTGGAATACCCATACAAAGATCAGCTGGGAGTTGAAGTGGGAACCTATTTTATTGATATTGATAAATTCAATGCGAATGCTAATTTCTTTATTACAGATGGTTTGTCTTCGGTAGGATATTTGGGAGTTATTATCATTGGGATTTTCGGATCATTTGTATTCTATTTATTTGATTCATTTTCATCCAATAGTAGCAAAATTTTAGGCGTTTTGCTTATTACCGTTTCTTGTGTTGCCTTAATGAATGTATCCATGTTTACAACTTTACTCTCCGGAGGGTTATTATTTTTCATGTTTTTACTTAATAATAATAATATAATTAAAAAATAATGAAGATTCTTATGTTGTGTGAGCTCTATATAGAAAATTTAGAGTATCAGGAAAATCTTTTAGTGAAATATTATATGAAGCATGGGCATGAGGTCACTGTAATCACTTCTACCTATGAAAATGTATTTGATTACTACAATAATATCCATGATAATTCGAAGCCGGAAAAGGTATACTATGATCATGGAGCGAAAATTATAAAACTGCCTTTTAAGTTTAATTTCGGAGGCAAAATAAAGAAATACAAGAATATCACCCCTATTGTGGAAGAATTCAAACCGGATTTGCTGTATGTTCATGATATTATGCCTAATATGTTGGAGATGCTGGATTACAAAAAAAGAAATCCTCATGTAAAAATGATTATGGATTATCATGCGGACTACAGTAATTCTGGCGGAAGTTGGTTATCTGTTAATGTTCTCCATAAAATTATAAGAAGGAAAGTATATCTGGACCCTGTAAGAAAGCATATTACGAAGTTCTTCCCCATCATACCTGGAAGTGGAACTTTTTTAACAGAACTGTATGGCGTTCGTGAAGATCAGATGGAAGTCCTTCCGTTAGGTGCTGATGTAGACCGTGTTCAGGAAGTGAAGAAAAGTGGTAAGAGAACAGAAATTAGAGAACGGTATGGAATGAAGGATCACCAGAAACTAATATTTTCCGGAGGTAAATTCACCGAATTAAAAAGAATTGATCTTCTTCTGAAAGCCTTTAATGAAATTAATGATCCGGATCTTCATCTTATTATTGTAGGAGATGCAGATGCCGCCAACCAGAAATATAAGGAAGTATTATTAGCTCTTGCTGGCAATAATCCCAATATTCATTTTACAGGATGGATTAGTAATAGTGAAGTATACGAATATCTATCCGCATCAGATTTAGCTGTATTTCCTGCCAGTCAGTCAATTGTTTGGTTACAGGCTATAGCATCCGAGCTCCCTTTGATTATCGGAGATTTCGGAGGACAATCTCTCGATTATATTAATGAGTTTGGTGCGGTACTTGAAATGAAACCCAACGAGATTACTAAAGAAAATTTAATTAATCATATAAAAAGCATAACATTAGATAACCAGGCCTATAACAGGATGAAAGAAGCCTCAGTAAAAACAAGAGATAAATATTTAGACTGGAATTATTTAATTAATCGCACTTTTGTATAATTTTATACGTAAAATAAAGATCATAAATTTAAATGGAAAAAAAAGATAATTCATACCAGATTTGCACGAAAACAATAATGGATACTACAGATCCTAATATTGTTTTCAATGAAAAAGGAGAAAGTGATTATTATGTCAACTATATTGAAAGCATATTACCCACTTGGCATACCGATGAAAGAGGACTGAAAGAATTAGAGCAGGAAGCTGAAAAAATTAAAAAAGACGGTAAAAATAGAGACTTTGACTGTATTATTGGATTGAGTGGAGGGCTGGACAGTTCTTATGCAGCGTATGTTGCCAAAGAAGTGATGGGTTTACGTCCGCTTATTTTTCACGTAGATGCCGGATGGAATACAGACCGAGCGGTAAGCAATATTGAAAAACTGGTAAATGGACTTAACTTGGATCTGTATACCGAAGTAATCAACTGGGAAGAAATGAAAGATCTTCAGGTAGCATTTTTGAAATCTCAGATTGCAGATCAGGATATGCCACAGGATATTGCGTTCTTTTCAGGGCTTTATAAATTTGCCAAAAAAAATAAAATAAAATACGTTCTTACCGGTGGGAACTTTTCTACCGAATGCTGTCGGGAACCTGAAGAATGGGGGGCCTATCCGGGAATAGACAAAACTTTAATTTTGGATATTCACAAGAAATTCGGAAAAAAAGACCTTAAAACATTCCCGATTGTGGATATTATGAGCTATAAGCTGTATTACAAATATATTTTGGGAATGCAGGTGTATAAGCCTTTGAACTGTTTGCCATATATCAAAAAAGATGTTGAGCAGTTATTGTTGGACAAATACGGGTGGGAGAGTTTTCAGCACAAGCATCATGAATCAAGATTTACCAGATTCTTTGAGGATTATTGGATGCCTAGAAAGTTCGGATACCAGAAAAGAAAAGCTCATTTTTCCAGTTTAATTCTTACGGGGCAGATGACAAGAGAAGAAGCTTTGGAAAGAGTTTCTAAACCTGAACTTTCTGAAGAATTTTTACTAAAAGAGTTCGAATATGTAGCCAATAAGTTGGATCTTACTACAGATGAGCTTCAGAAAATATTTGAAGGTGAAAACAAAACCTACAAGGACTATAAAAATAAAAGATCATTAATTGGAATTGGGGCCCAGACCATGAGAAAATTAGGTCTTGAAAAAAGATTATTCAGATGATAACGATTATTGATTATGGTGTTGGAAATATCAATGCCTTTGTTAATGTATACAAAAGAGTTGATGTTCCGGTAAAAATAGCCAAAACTAGGGAAGATCTGGAAGGAGCACAAAAGCTTATACTTCCAGGGGTAGGGCACTTCGATCACGCTATGACCCAGCTGAATAATTCTGGAATGAGAGATAAGTTGGATGATCTTGTGCTTGGCCAAAACATTCCCGTTATCGGAATATGTGTAGGAATGCAGATGATGGCCAATAATAGTGATGAGGGAAAATTAGATGGTTTAAAATGGATTGATGCTTCTGTTAAAAAATTCGACGAAACAAAAATTCATCAGATAACAAGACTTCCTCATATGGGATGGAATGATGTAAAACCGGTTAAAGATCTTGAACTGTTTAAAGGATTGGAAAATGATTCCATCTTTTATTTTCTGCATACCTATTATTTCCACTGTAACAATCAGGAAGATATTATGGCTATTACGGACTATGGAGGTGAATTTGCTTCGGCGGCTCACCATGACAATAAGTACGGAATACAGTTTCATCCCGAAAAAAGCCACCATTATGGTGAAATTTTATTACACAACTTTGCAAAATTATAATTAAAATGCTGAGGCCTAGAATTATACCAAGTCTTTTGATCCAGGATAATGGACTTGTAAAAACTGTCAATTTTAAAAATCCAAAATACGTTGGAGATCCTATCAATGCAGTGAGGATATTTAACGAAAAGGAAGTCGATGAACTTGCCATTTTTGATATCGATGCAACAGCAAAAGGTCTTGAGCCAAATTACAGCCTGATTGAAAGAATAGCCAATCAGTCCAGAATGCCGCTTTGCTATGGCGGTGGTGTGAAAACTGTAGAACAGGCCCAGAGGATTTTTGGACTTGGAATAGAAAAAATAGCACTCTCTTCTGCTGTACTTCAAAACCCGCAGCTTATTACCCAAATTGCTGAACGTGTAGGTTCACAAAGTGTAATTGTAGTTTTAGATGTAAAGAAAAAACTTTTTGGAGGATACGAAGTGTATACTCACAATGGTAAAAAATCTACGGGAATAGACCCGTTTAAGTTTGTAGAAGAAGCACAAAAGCTCGGGGCTGGTGAAATAGTCATCAATTCTATAGATCAGGATGGCGTTATGAAAGGCTATGATATGGCTTTAATTAATAAGGTAAGAGAAAAAATATCACTTCCGCTTACCGTTTTGGGAGGCGCCGGGACTTTGAACGATGTGAAGCAGGTAATTGATAAACATGGAATAATAGGAGTTGCAGCAGGAAGTCTGTTTGTATTTAAAGGAGTTTATAAGGCTGTTTTAATAAATTATCCTACTTTTGAGGAAAAGGAAAAATTAATACAGAAATAGAAAAAATAAACATCACGGAAACAGAAATATTAAAAACGCATATGCAGATAAAAGATAAAATACTTCTTATTACAGGAGGAACAGGTTCATTTGGAACCGCTGTACTGAGAAAATTTATAAATACAGACCATTTTAAAGAAATTCGTATCTTTTCCCGCGATGAAAAGAAGCAGGATGATATGAGAAATCAGTTTAAAAATGATAAACTGAAATTTTATATCGGAGATGTTAGAGATTATAAAAGTGTAGAGCCTGCCATGAGAGGGGTAGATTACGTTTTTCACGCAGCAGCACTGAAACAGGTTCCATCTTGTGAATTTTTCCCAATGCAGGCGGTAAAAACAAACGTTGAAGGCACACAAAATGTGATTGATGCCGCCGCCATAAATAAGGTGAAAAAAGTGATCTGTTTAAGTACAGATAAAGCTGCATATCCTATCAACGCTATGGGGATTTCCAAAGCGATGATGGAAAAAGTAGCAGTTGCCGCAGCCCGAAATCTGGATGAAACCGTAGTGTGTCTTACAAGATACGGAAATGTAATGGCATCCAGAGGGTCAGTTATTCCATTGTTTATCAAACAGATAAAGAATGGAGAAGAATTGACGATTACGGATCCTAATATGACCAGGTTCCTGATGTCTTTAGAAGAAGCCGTAGATTTGGTATTATTTGCCTTCGAACATGGAAATCCGGGTGATTTATTTGTGAATAAAGCTCCTGCGGGAACTATTGGCGAACTTGCTCAGGCATTAAAAGAGATGTTTAAGGTAGATAACCCGATAAAAATTATCGGAACCAGGCATGGTGAAAAACTCTATGAGACACTTTGTACCCGCGAGGAAATGATTAAAGCGGAAGATATGGGTGATTTTTACAGAATTCCTGCAGATAACAGGGATCTGAATTATGCTCAGTATTTTTCTGAAGGAATGAGTGATATTTCCAAAATAGAAGACTATCATTCACATAATACCGAACAACAAAATGTAGAAGGGATGAAAAATCTTTTGATGAAACTTCCGTTAATAAGAAAAGAAGTTTTTGGTGAAGATATAATGCAGTACCCTGATTAGTCTGTTTTCAAGTTATTTTTTAATGTATAAAAATCATGATGTAAAATGAAAATATCAATAATAACGGATTTTTATGGAAATGATTTGACTTATATTGAAAATGAATTAGCGAAACAGTATATAAAATTTGGATTTGAAGTTTTCGTAATCTGTTCCGTTACCGATAATCCGTTTGATTTTTACAGCCATAATTATTACACTAAAAAGGCTTCAGTTGAAGTTCATAATGGCATAAAAATATACAGGCAGCCTTATAAGTTGAATATAAAAAAGAGGATTAAAAGTTTTAAAGATGTTTACAGCATCCTTTCTTCTGAAAAGCCCGACTTCATTTTTTTTAATGGAGTTCATTTGAACCTCAAAGATGCTGTTCGATTTAAAAAAGAAAAAGAATGTAAGATTATTCTGTATTCTGAAGCTGATTACAGTAACTCTGCGCAAAATTGGCTATCGTTGAATATTCTTCATAAGATAGTATGGAAAGGAATATTAAATCGGTATAAAAAGAATATTTATAAAATATTTTTTGCAACACCGGCAAGTTCAAAATTTTTGAACGAAGTATATGATTTACCTCTTAATGAGGCAGAATTACTTCCTTTGGGATGTGACTGCAGTATTTCAGATGATATTATAAACACAATAGACAGAGGTGTTGTCAGAAAAAAACTAAATATAAATAATGATGATTATGTCTTGATTACAGGAGGTAAACTGGAAATCAGGAAAATGACCGAAATTGCAATTGAAGCTGTAAAAGTTTTAAACAGAAAAGATGTTCATTTGATTGTTTTCGGAGCTCCTGCCAGCGGCTCTGAGGAATATTTTAAAGAGCTTGAAAAAAGCGCAGACGGGCATCAGATACATTTTACAGGATGGCTGACTTCGGATATGTTTTATGAATTTATGGCAATTTCAGACGTCGCTGTTTTTCCGGCAAGTCAGTCCGTTTTATGGCAACAGGCAATAGGAATGCGTTTGCCCTTAGTGGCAGGAGATGCAGGAGAGCAGGATATGTCATATCTTAATTTTAATGAAAATATTATTAAGATTAATAAAGATAATATTATACCTATTAAATTTGCTGAAACCATTGAACAGATAATTTCTGTTCCTGGAAAGCTGGACAAAATGAAAAAAGGTGCTGAAAAAACAGCAAGGGAAAACCTAAGCTACGAAATTATTGCAAAAAAAGCAATTGGTGGTCTTATTTATTCCCTGATTTATATAATTTAAAAATACAAATAATGTATGCTTTCGACTGCTCTGAATAGTAAAAAAGTTATGATAACGGGAGGAATGGGATTCATAGGACACAATTTAGTGAAATCCCTGATTGAACGTTTTGATTGCTCTGTAGTTGTTGTTGATGATTGCTGTAACAGCAGTTCTGATGTACTGTCAGATTATATGCATAAAATTGTCTTTTTTAATACCGATGTATTAAATATTGAAGATTATTCAGAGCATATGGACGACTCTGATTATATTTTTCATTTTGCATGTTCTCCTATCACCGTATCCGGAGAAAATCCTGAACATGACCTTAATGTAAATGCACTCAGTACGCTGAGAATATTGAATTACCTGAAAGATAATAATCCAGCCAAGCTTAAAAGATTTGTAGTTGCTTCCTCTTCCTCTGTATATGGAAATATGGATGGCTGTGATATTCCATTTAATGAAGAAGTCTCTCCAAAAATCGTAAGTAATTATGCCGCAACAAAACTATTAAGTGAGCATTATACCCTGATGTATGCAGAAAAATATAAAATACCTGTAACTATTTTAAGATACTCAAATGTGTATGGTTATGGCCAGTCCTTTGATAAAGAACACTGTGGCGTTTTAGGTAGATTTATACATAGAGCACTTACAGGAAGCAGTTTGGAGGTTTTTGGAAATGGAAGGCAGACAAGGGACTACACATTTATCGAAGATGCAGTAAATGCCACTATTTTATCTTCAATCTCAGATGAAGCTGTAAACGAAATATTTAATATTAGCACAGGCCATGAGGTTTCTATTAATAAGCTTATTTCGATTTTGAAACTACATCTTCCGGATTTAATGGTGGAAGAACATCCCGAAAGAGAAATTGATAATATAAAGAGAAGAGCAGTAAGCCCGGAAAAAGCAAAACAACAGCTCAACTGGTCTCCAGCCGTAGATATTGAAGACGGGATTAAACTGACGGTACATTGGTATAAAAAGTATATGAATGGGATTAATAATATTCAAAATAACTAATATCAGAAAATATTAAAAAAACGATTTAAACCTTATGGAAACACCTGAATTTATTAAAGGGGGAAAACATTCAGATGAAAGAGGAAGTCTGTTTTTCAACAACACCTTCAATGCAGGCCATATAAAAAGAATTTACTGCATCGAAAATGCAGATACTGAATTAATCAGAGGCTGGACAGGTCATAAGATTGAACAGCGTTGGTTTTCTGCAGTGGCAGGAAGTTTTAGTATAAAATTAATAAAGATAGATAGCTGGGAAAACCCATCACCAGAATCTGAAATTATTGATTACGAAATACAATCAGATACCCTCGATGTTTTGCATATGCCCAAAGGATATGTAAGTGCCATACAGGCTAAAACCCGCGGAGCGAAACTATTGGTAATGGTAGATCATGCTTTAGGAGAAGTTAATGATGACTACAGGTTTCCAATAGATTATTTTAAAAGAATATCATAATGAAAAGAATAGGAATTACCGGGCAGAATGGCTTTGTCGGTTCACATTTATACAATACTTTAGGTCTGAGACCTGAGGATTTTAAAAGAGTAGACTTTCAAAAGGAATACTTTGACAGTCCAGAGAAAATGGACGAATTTGTGAAGCAATGTGATGTGATTGTTCATCTTGCCGCCATGAACCGCCATCCGGATCCTGAAATCATTTATAACAGTAATGTAGAGCTGGTAAAAAAATTGGCAGCCTCATTAGACAGAACAGAATCTAAAGCACATATTCTGTTTTCATCTTCATCACAGGAAGAAAGAGACAACTTGTATGGGAAATCCAAAAAAGAAGGCCGCGAGATCCTTGCAGCCTGGGCGGAAAAAGCAGGAGGAAAGTTTACAGGTATGATTATTCCGAATGTTTTTGGTCCCTTTGGAAAACCCAATTACAACTCATTTGTTGCTACCTTCTGCCATAAACTTACCCATGGTGAAACTCCTGTGATTGATAATGACGGAGAAGTAAAGCTGATCTATGTAGGAGAATTGGTACAAAACATCATCAGCCAGGTAGATGCAGGCGTAAGCAAAGACCTATATGAAGTACCGCATACCTCAGTAAATAAAGTTTCGGAGGTATTGGCAAAACTTGAGAATTATAAAGAATTATACTTTGAGAATGGTGAGGTTCCGGTATTGGAGTCAAAATTTGATTTAAACCTGTTCAATACTTTCCGTTGCTATTTTGATATTAAAAATCATTACCCAGTTAAATTTACCCAGCATACAGATCCAAGAGGAGCTTTCGTTGAAGTGATAAGATTGGGAATCGGAGGTCAGTGTTCCTTTTCAACTACAGTGCCGGGAATTACGCGCGGAAATCACTTTCACACAAGAAAAATTGAAAGATTTGCTGTTATCAAAGGAAAAGCTCTGATTCAGCTGCGCAAAATAGATACCGATGAAGTGCTGGATTTTTATCTGGACGGAACAGAGCCCGCCTATGTAGACATGCCAATATGGTACACGCACAATATTAAAAATATCGGTGAAGAGGAGCTTTATACCATTTTCTGGATCAATGAACCTTTTAATCCTGAAGATGCAGATACCTACTTTGTGGAAGTATAGCCTATGATCTTATTGAAGAAAAATAATCTGGAACTTCTGTTTCTGTTTCTGGTAACCTTTGGATATATTTTTTTTTATTCATTTGCGTTGCCGGCTAAGATTCCCAATGAATATTTTTCAATTCCTTTTAGAGGCGTATTGTTTCTGATAAGCCTCTATGTTATTTTTTTGAATTTTGAGAATGTCAGTAAAAGAAAATGGACCATCATTTTCACAACACTATTTTGGCTTTTTTACACATTTAAATCTTATTACAGCTTCCAAAATTATGCTTTCGAGCCGGAAGTGAAGAATATGGAATACTGGGTGTATATTAAATCCATTTGTAGAAATCTAGTTCCGCTGATAGCTATTTTATGCATCAATATCACCAAAGAAATATCAGAAAAGCTTACCTATTTTATCTTTCATTTTTTATTAATCATAATGGGGATTAGCTTTCTTTATGAGATTCTTACAACACAACATTTTTCAAGATCACCGGGAATTTTTTCCCGGTATTATATCAGTACCGGGCATTATGGGCTTTCTTTGATCATATTGTCTGTGTTTTATTATTTTTTAAACCCATCAAAAAAACTAAAACCCGCTTTAGGGGTTTTTCTGGGTTTTTTTGCCTTGTATATATCATCCGCCAGAAGCCCTATTCTGGCTGTAGCCGTAATTATACTGGTATTGTTGCTCTATATTAATAAGCTGAAATATTGGCTTGGAATGGCACTTTTTATACTTATTTTTGTGGCCGGTATCTATGGACTTAGGCACAGTTCCTATGCTACAGAGTATATTATAAGGCTTTATGACGCTATTTTTGAAGGAAACGCTTATGGAAGATCTCATTATTTAGCAAAAGGCTGGGAGATTTTTATGAATAATATCCCTTTTGGGGGCCGTACCTTATTTGAAAATGGAATGTATCCCCATAATATTTTTGTAGAAGTACCTATGACGATGGGAGTAACCGGGATAATTTTGTTTGTTCTTTATTTTAAAGACCTGTGGAAGTTCAAACCGGAATATATAAAGCAGAACAGATATTATCTGCCTTATTTTTTATTTTTTATCCAGTATCTGGTATTGGTACAGACTTCGTACTGTATTTTTGATAATGTAGAATTCTGGTGCTTTGCAGCAGTAATTATATCTATAATATTATTTTGTTATGATGAAAAAATTAAAAGTAATGACAGTCGTGGGTACGCGGCCGGAAATTATTAGATTGTCGAGAGTATTATCTGCTTTGGATGCGTCCCAAGCCGTTGAACATATTATTGTCCACACCGGGCAAAATTATGATTATGAACTTAATCAGATCTTTTTTGAAGATTTAGGACTTAGAAAACCTGACTTTTTCTTAGAAGCTGCCGGAAAAACAGCTACCGAGACGGTTGGAAATATTTTAATTAAAATAGATCCGCTTCTTGAAGAGTTGCAGCCGGATGCATTTTTGGTGCTGGGAGATACCAACTCTTGCCTGTGTGCTATCCCTGCTAAGAAAAGACAGATTCCTATTTTCCATATGGAAGCAGGAAACAGATGTTTTGACCAGCGTGTGCCGGAAGAAACTAACCGTAAGATTGTAGATCATACCTCAGATATAAATTTAACGTATTCTGATATTGCCCGTGAATACCTTTTAAGAGAAGGTCTTCCTGCAGACAGAATTATTAAAACAGGCTCTCCGATGTTTGAAGTGTTAAATCACTATCTTCCACGGATTGAAAGCTCCGACGTTCTGTCTAGGCTCAATCTTGAAGAAGGGAAGTATTTCGTCGTTTCATCTCACAGGGAAGAAAATATCAATTCTGAAAAAAACTTCAGAGGCCTCATAGACAGTCTTAATGCAATTGCAGAAAAATTCCAATATCCTATTATTGTATCTACACATCCTAGAACAAGGAATATGATAGACAAGATGCAATTGGAAGTAAGACCGGAAATCCAATTCCTGAAACCACTCGGTTTTCATGATTACAATGCCCTTCAGATGAGAAGTTATGCTGTACTTTCTGATTCAGGAACCATTTCGGAAGAGTCTTCCATTCTGAATTTCAGAGCGCTTAATATCAGAGATGCTCATGAAAGACCGGAAGCTATGGAAGAAGCATCCGTAATGATGGTCGGTCTCTCTCCTGAGAGAATTCTTCAGGGGCTTGTGCAGCTTGAAGAGCAAAAAATAGGAAAAGAGAGAAACTACAGACCGGTATCGGATTACTCAATGCCGAATGTTTCACAGAAAGTTGTCAGAATAATTTTAAGCTATACCGACTACGTCAACAGAGTGGTGTGGAGAAAGAGCTAATCAATGAATATACTATTTCTTACTTTAGCAAAAATAAATACATTACAGGAACGTGGTATTTATCATGATCTGATGCGGGAGTTTTCCGACCATCAGCATCATGTTTATATCGTATCACCTGTGGAAAGAAGGGAAAATCAGAGCACGACAGTAAGAAAAGAAGGAAATGCTGTTTTTTTGAATGTGAAAACCCTGAATATTCAGAAAACCAACTTTATAGAAAAAGGAATTTCTACCCTTACTATTGAGAAACTGTTTTTAAAGGCTATCAAGAAAAATTTTTCTGATGTAAAGTTTGATCTGGTTATTTATTCTACACCTCCCATTACATTCACAAGTCTTGTTAAGTACATAAAAAATAAAGACCATGCAAAAACATACCTGCTGCTGAAAGACATCTTTCCGCAAAACGCAGTAGATATGAAACTAATGTCTGATAAAAGCGTATTGTACAAATACTTTCTGAAAAAAGAAAAAGAGTTGTATGCCATTTCAGATAAGATAGGATGCATGTCCCGGGCAAACGTGAAATTTGTACTGGATCATAATCCGGGTATTTCACCAGAAAAAGTAGAGATCAACGCAAATTCTATTCAGCTGCAGCCTTTTAAAAGTCCTTCGGATGAACAAAAGAATACGGTAAGAACAAAATACGGAATTCCAACGGATAAAAAAATCTTTATCTACGGAGGAAACTTAGGGAAACCTCAGGGAATTGATTTCCTGATAGAAACTTTGAAAGCGAAAGCCGAAGATGACCGTACTTTCTTTGTCGTGGTAGGTTCAGGAACGGAATATGATAAAATAAAAGACTGGTTTGACTCTTTTAAACCTAAAAATGCATTACTTCTTTCTGCCGTTCCTAAAGCAGATTATGATCTGCTGGTACAGACCTGTGATGTAGGCTTGATCTTCTTACACAAGGATTTTACAATTCCGAATTATCCATCAAGGCTGCTTTCTTATCTTGAGTATAAAATGCCGGTTTTAGCTGCTACAGATCCAAATACGGATATTGGAACGGATATTGTGGAAAATGGTTGTGGATTAGCTGTGTATTCAGGAGACCTGAAAGCAATGACTAATGCAGTTGATGCATTTATCAGCATGGATGGTACTGAATTTGAAGCAATGAGACAAAACAGCTGGAAATTTCTTGAGAGAGAGTTTCAGGCAAAGAAATCGTATCACACCATAATAGAATCATAGAGATGGATAAACAAAAGATTGTTCTCATATTTTTATTTTTTTGCAGTTTTATGTGGGCACAAAAGCCGGTAGTGAGCTATTCGGCATATGCACAGAAATCTCAAAAAGATCATACTGCGTCATTGACCAGGTTTCTGCAGGACGTTTCAAAAAAAAACGCTGTGGGAATAATTGATGGCTATACTATTGAATTCAATAAAGAAATCAGTATTAAAAATCTGAATAATATAGAATTATCTTTTAAAAACTCTGTTTTATATTCAAATAAGAGGTTTTCAGGATTTTTTTTAAACTTTGTCAACTCTAAAAATATTGTTATTGACGGGATGAATGTTGAGATGTATAGAACTGCTCTGCCGGTTTATACTGAAAAAGATTATCCTAATGTGTACAATAGCGCACTGGGTTTTAAAGGATGTCAGAATATAGAGATTAAAAATTCTAAATTTTTAAATTTATACAACCGTTCAGTTCAGATTACTGAAAGCTATGGTAAAATATCTGTTCATGATAATTTTTTCAGTTCAAAAAAACAGAACCAGAAATATTTAATGGAACATGTAGTGGTAGGTTCAAGTCCTAATGGGGTAGTATCAATTCTCAAAAATAGATTTGACAATGAATCTTATGATAATCCGGATTTTGGAATTTCTGCAATTTCCGGTTACGGACTGGGAAAAGGAGAGGGGAAAGTTGATATCATCGATAACTATATCAATAATGCCGGAAGAAGTAATTCTGGTCTTCACCGTCTTTTTGCCATTGATTTTTATGATGACTGCGATAATATTACGGTGAAAGGAAATACCATAAGCAATGTGATGTGGGGAGCTGTGAGATTTAACGGAAGTTCTGTAAATACGGTAATATCAGATAACATCATTACGATAAAAAATCCTGATGATTCATCTTCAATAACCAGTTCCACTACGGCAGGGAGCCAATATTTCAGAAATATCAGCATTAATAATAATACCATTACAGCAATATCCGGCCTCAATTCTGCCATTATGCTTCAAAATCAGTTTGAAAATATAAAGACAGAAAATATTTCAATAAAGAATAACAAAATTAATAATTCATACAATAACATTTCTTTAGTAGGGTACTTTGACGATGTTACTGTCAGTCAGAATGTGATAAAAGGCTCCGGGGCTGCTGTGGGCATCTCTTTTATGCTTAAAAATAAATCCGCAGGCAAACAGATATACATTAATGATAATATAATTCATACTTTCAATACCGGTATTTCTTTAAATTCAACCGATAATAAAGCTAATAATAATGGGTTTACCATCAGAAATAATGAAGTAAACACCACCAATAAATCTTTCAAAGGATATGGTATTATAGTAAATCTTGGAATGAAAGGAAAGATAAATATTGAACAGAATAATATCCTTAATTTTGCAACAGGACTTTATTTAAGAGAAAATACAGTCAATACAAAGCTCAACAAGTTTGATGGAAACGCTAAGAACCTTTCAAAAGACTGATTCGATATTTGTAAAAACTATTAATAATTAATAAAATAAAAAGTGTACAGATTTTTTTTTAAAAGAGTCATTGATTTTTTTTTATCGGCTATTGGTTTGCTCCTATTGAGCCCAATTTTTATCCTTGTCATGATAGGTCTTGTTTTTGCCAATAATGGTAAACCCTTCTTCTTTCAAAAAAGACCCGGGAAAAATGGGAAAATCTTCAGTATTATCAAGTTTAAAACAATGAATGATAAAAAAGATGAAAACGGAAAACTTTTATCAGACGCTGAAAGATTAACAACTGTAGGCTTATTTGTAAGAAAAACTTCTTTAGATGAAATCCCACAACTTATAAATGTGATAAAAGGTGATATGTCACTTATTGGCCCACGTCCGCTTTTAGTACAATATCTGACAATTTACAACAAACATCAGGCACGAAGACACGAAGTAAAACCAGGAATTACCGGATGGGCACAAGTAAATGGAAGAAATGCAATTTCATGGAAGCAGAAATTTGATTTTGATGTTTGGTATGTAGACCATATTTCTTTTTTACTAGACCTTAAAATTATCTTTCTTACAATAAAAAAAGTATTGATAAGAGAAGGAATCAACCAACAGGGAGAATCAACTATGGAGTATTTTACCGGAGATGATATTAAATAATATTCTATCGGATAGAAAATTTCTTTGATTTTAGTATTTTAAAAAGAAATTATAAAGTGTAACCATGTTTTAAGATAGAATACTATTAATTTTACGAAAAATATAAATCGGTACATCCGTTTTAAAAGAAATAAATATGAAAAAAATAGCAATTATTGGAGCAGGAGGATTTGGGCGTGAAGTAAAAATGTTAATCGATCATATTAACCAGAAAGAAAGACAATTTGAATTGATAGGTTTTTATGATGATAAACATTATGACCATCCTATTAATGGAATTCCTTATTTGGGAAAGATCGAAAAGATTAATGATGTAGAAGAATCTTTATGTATTGCAGTAGCCATAGGAGACCCAAAAACAAAGAAAAAAATTATACAAAGTATCATCAATTCCAATATTGAATTCCCCAATCTGGTTCATCCGTCTGTTATTATTGGCCAGGATAACGTCAAATTTGGAAAAGGAAATATTATCTGTGCAGGGGTTATCATTACGATAGATATTGAAATTGAAGATTTTGTTATCCTTAATCTTTCCTGTACCGTAGGCCATGATACCAGAATAAAAAAATACAGTTCATTTATGCCGACTGTAAATATTTCCGGAGAAGTTGTGATCAATGAAGCCGTATATGTAGGAACCGGCGCGAAAATTATAAACCTTCTTGAAATAGGAGAAAATACCATAGTTGGGGCGGGCGCAGTAGTATATAAGAGCCTTCCCGCCAACTGTACAGCAGTTGGAATTCCGGCAAAACCAATAAAATTCAATGATTAATATGGAAAATAAAATATGGCTTTCCTCACCCCACATGGGCGGAAACGAATTAAAATATATCAACGAAGCTTTCGCAGAAAACTGGGTAGCACCTTTAGGCCCCAATGTAAACGGATTTGAAGATGATCTGGAGCAGTTCCTGGGAAGCAATGTAAAAGTTGCTGCACTGTCTGCAGGAACAGCAGCCCTTCACCTTGCTCTTATAGAATGTGGAGTACAGCATGATGATGAGGTAATCTGCCAGTCAATGACATTCTCTGCTTCTGCCAATCCTATAGCCTATTGTGGAGCTAAGCCCGTATTTATAGACAGCGAGCCGGATACATGGAACATGTGCCCTAAGGCGTTGAAAGAAGCAATAGAAGACAGGATAAAAAATGGAAAGAAACCGAAAGCCATTATTGTAGTCCACCTGTATGGGATGCCTGCAAAAATGGATGAAATTTCAGCCATTGCTGAAGAATATCAAATCCCTGTGATTGAAGACGCTGCTGAAGCTTTAGGCTCATCTTATAAAGGAAGAGGCTGCGGAACATTTGGCCGATTCGGAATTTTGAGCTTTAACGGAAATAAAATTATCACAACTTCAGGAGGTGGTGCTTTAGTATGCCATACTCGGGAAGACAAAGATAAAGCAGTATTTCTGTCTACTCAGGCAAGAGACAATGCTCCGCATTACCAGCATTCCCATATTGGATTCAATTATAGAATGAGCAATATTGTAGCCGGAATCGGAAGAGGGCAGATGGAAGTTCTTAAAGACAGGGTTTCTGCGCGCAGAGCAATGCATGATTTCTACGTAGAAATTTTCAAAAATATAAACGGAGTAACAGTATTTACGGAACCGGGTAATGATTATTATTCGAATCACTGGTTGTCTGCCATTATTGTAGATCCTGAAATTACCGGAAAAGACCGTGAGAGTCTGAGATTGGCCTTCTTGGAAGACAATATAGAATCAAGACCTTTATGGAAGCCAATGCACCTGCAGCCTGTTTTTGAAAAAGCCCCTTATTATGGAACCAATGTTTCAGAAAAACTTTTTGATAATGGACTGTGCCTGCCATCCGGATCTAACCTGTCTGATGAGGAAAGAGTAAGAATTGCTCAGGTAATTACTTCTTATTTCCAATCTTAAATATTTCTGGGCGGCAGATGGGTCAGTATGCATATTGGAAAAATGTTTTTGATGCTGTTTTTGCATTCATTCTCATTGTTTTTCTGACGCCGCTATTCATTGTTTTATTGATTGTAGCCGGAATTGATACTGCCTCAAATGGGCTTTTTGTCCAAAAAAGGATAGGGCAGTACGGAAAACCGTTTATGATTTATAAACTCAGAACCATCCATCAAAATAAAAATACCTGCTCCCAAACCGGAATAGTGTTGAGAAAACTGAAGTTGGATGAACTGCCTCAGCTTTTCAATATTCTGAAAGGAGAAATGAGCTTTGTAGGACCAAGACCGGATGTTGAGGGATATTATGACCAATTGGAAGGGACGGACAGACAGGTGTTGGAATTGAAACCCGGATTGACATGTGAGGCAAGTATAACATACAGAAATGAGGAAAATCTTCTTAAAAATCAGGAAAATCCTCTGAAATACAATGATGAAGTACTTTTTCCTCACAAAGTAAAAATGAATTTAATCTATCTGAACAATAGATCCTTCAAAAATGATATGAAGATTATGTGGAAAACATTAGTTGTAATTTTTAAATAAAAACTGTCCAAAGCTTTCCTAAACTAATAAAAAATGAAAATAAAAGAAACCCCACTCAAGGATTGTTACATTATAGAGCCCACTATATTTGAAGATGACAGAGGCTATTTCTTCGAAAAGTTCAATGAAAAAAAATTTGAAGAACTTACCGGAATGAACGGACATTTTGTTCAGGACAATATTTCAAAGTCTTCCCAGGGAGTTCTCAGAGGACTTCACTTACAGAAAGGAGAACATGCTCAGGCAAAATTAGTTTCCTGTCTGGAAGGAAGAGTATGGGATGTAGCAGTGGATCTTAGAGAAGATTCCCCCACTTTCGGAAAATGGTTCGGGATAGAACTTACAGCAGAAAATAAGGTACAGATGTATGTTCCCAGAGGATTCGGACACGGATTTTCTGTACTGAGTGAAACCGCAATTTTTTCTTATAAATGTGATAATTTTTACAACAAAGAGTCTGAAGGAAGCGTAAAGTTCAATGATCCGGATCTTAATATAGACTGGAAGGTGGAGGATCACAAAATGATACTTTCCGAAAAAGATCTGAATGCACCCGGCTTCCACGAGAAAAACTTTTAAATAAAATACTGAAAACCACTTCTATAGAGTGGTTTTTATTTTTTGATCTTTACTCTTTATTATTTTGTATCTTTGCACACTCAAAATCAAAACGATGCGCACAAAATCTGTAGGGAAGAAGAAAATCAATGTGGTTACACTTGGATGTTCCAAGAATGTATATGATTCTGAAGTATTAATGAGCCAGCTGAAAGCCAATGGGAAAGAAGTAGTTCATGAAGACCGCGGAGATATCGTAGTGATCAATACATGTGGTTTTATTGATAATGCTAAAGAAGAATCCATCAATACCATCTTGGATTATGTAGATGCCAAAAACAGAGGTGAAGTCGAAAAAGTTTTTGTTACAGGTTGCCTTTCCGAAAGATACAAGCCGGATCTTATTAAAGAAATTCCGGATGTAGATCAGTACTTCGGGACAAGAGATCTTCCGGTTCTTTTGAAGCATCTTGGTGCAGACTACAAACATGAGCTGGTAGGAGAGAGACTTACCACGACCCCTAAACATTATGCTTACCTTAAAATTTCTGAAGGTTGCGACAGACCTTGTTCATTCTGCGCGATTCCTTTGATGAGAGGAGGGCATGTTTCCACCCCTATCGAGAAACTGGTTTTGGAAGCTCAGAAGCTGGCAAAAAAAGGGACAAAAGAAATTATTCTTATTGCACAGGATCTTACCTATTATGGTCTTGATATTTATAAGAAGCGTGCTCTTGGAGAACTGCTGAAAGAATTAGTAAAAGTTGAAGGCATCGAATGGATCCGTCTTCATTATGCATTCCCGAGTGGTTTCCCTGAAGATGTTCTGGACATCATCCGTGAAGAGCCTAAAGTCTGCAACTATATAGATATTCCCCTTCAACATATCAATTCCGATCTTTTGAAATCCATGAAACGTGGAACAACTCATGAGAAAACAGATGCTTTGTTGGCTAAATTCCGTGAAAAAGTTCCGGATATGGCAGTGAGAACTACTCTTATTGTAGGGTATCCGGGAGAAACTCAGGAAAGATTTCAGGAGCTTAAAGACTGGGTAAAAGAACAGAAATTTGACAGATTGGGATGCTTTACCTACTCTCATGAAGAAAATACAGGCGCTTATGTACTGGAAGATGATATCCCTCAGGAAGTGAAAGAGGCAAGAGTGGAAGAGATTATGGAGCTGCAGTCTCAGATTTCGTGGGAGAAAAATCAGGAAAAGATCGGAAAAGTCTTTAAATGTATATTTGACAGAAAAGAAGGAAATTATTTTATCGGAAGAACAGAATACGATTCTCCGGATGTAGATAATACAGTATTGGTTTCCGCAGATAATACCTATATCTCAATCGGGGAATTTGCAGAGGTAAAAATTACTTCGGCAGAAGAGTTTGATTTATATGGTGAGTTGATATAACAACTTGGTATTTATCATAATTATTACAAAGCTATTTTTTTAGAGTTAAATCAAATACTAATAAAAATTAACGCTGTTTATAATCTTAGTATTTATCATAATTATTATAATGCTATTTTTTTTAGAGTTAAATCAAAATATTAATAAAAATTAACGCTGTTTATAGTATTAGTAAATCGTGTATAATATTGATTATTAGTAGTTTAGTATTTTAGTGATAGAAAGTGTTTTATTTTTTTTATATAAAATGAATAAATTCGAAAATTATGTCTTAAATTTGCGCAATAAGCAATGTTTTAAAATCAAATGCTTCAGGCAGTTGCCTATCTTAAATGAGCTTTAATTTAATAGGCTTTGTGGTAGGCACAAGTTGGGATGCATTTTCCGTTTTGGAAATATTGATGGAAAATAGTGTAATTAAAATCTTTAAAAACTTATGAAAAAAATTTTATTAACAGCGACGATGCTCGTTGGCCTTTCGGCAGTTTCCAAGGCTCAGCAAGGACGTGTAGGTATAAACACAACTACACCTTCCGCAACGTTAGACGTAGTAGCTACTACAACAGACAATTCAAGACCTGATGCTTTACTAGTCCCTCGAATGACCGCAGCAGATCTTACTGCTAAAGATGACACCGCAGGTACCTATGGCGCTCCACAAAATGGTGCTATAGTTTACATTACTTCTGGAGTTGGAGCCGGTCCAAGAAAAGCTAAAATTACTGGTGCTGGATTTTACTACTTTGATAACACAGTTCCTGAATGGAAACCATTCGGTGGAGGTGCTGCACCAGCTGGTATGACTGTAAGACCACAAACTGCTGCTACAATATCAGATGCAGATTTGAATAATGCAGTTCTTGTAACATCCAATGTTACATTTAACCTGGCTACATTAACTAAAACGAATGGTAAAGTTATTACATTTATAGATGCTACCAATGGAGCTTTTTTCAGTGTGAGTGGAGCTCATAGTACTGCTCAAACTACTCCTCTTCAATCTGGAGGTTCATTGTCTTACATTTGTGATGGGACAAATTGGTATAGTTATAGTTCATTCTAATACAAAAACACAGTTATGAAAATATATTTAAAATCAGTGTTGTTAGCCCTTGTAGCGGCATCTAGCACTACTTTTGCTCAAGTAAGATCAAACGGTACAGTAAGTGCTACCATAGCTACTCAGTCTGCATTTTTAGATGCTTCAGCAAATGGATTTACAACATCTGCTAATAATGGAAAAGGAATCGCTTTTCCTAGAACAAATTTAACTACGTTTACATTTGCTACACCTGTAACCAGTGCTCTTAACTTTCCTACTGCGTATGATGGTATGATTGTTTACAACTCTGTTGCTGGTACTACTCCTGCTACAGGTTCAGGTATTGGTAATCAAACGGTTGCTGTTGGTTTTTACTATTTTAGTAACCCAACTCCAACTCCTGCATTCTCTTCTGCATCAGGACAGTGGTTACCAATAGGAGGTTCTCCTAAAACTAACTTTACCTCTACTGAAGTGGCTACCAATAATTTAGTAAACAACGCTCCTATCTATGCAATGAAAGGACAGTTTACAGCTAACGGTACTTCTACTGCAGTAAACGTTCCGGCTCCAACTGGAATGACAGCCTTATACGGTATCACTATCTATAAAGCAGGTACAAACACAGTTTACGATAGAAGCTTATATTCTTATACCATTGCAACTTCTGCTGGAAATGCAATTACAGGATCTCCAAGCATGTCTGTTGTTTACCCTTCAGGAACATATGACTATGTAATTGAATACTTAAAATAAGACTACTCTTATTATATAAAATAAAACCAATGAGCTTCTCATTGGTTTTTCTTTTTTAGTAATGAACGATAGGATAGGATAGGATAGGATAGGATAGGATAGGATAGGATAGGATAGGATAACAATTAATTAATAGTCTTCAGATCATAAATTAATAAATGCCACAGATTTCTTTGGTATTCAATTTGATGGTAAAGTAGAGAAGTTATCATTTAAAAGTAATTTTAATCAATCAGATTTAATGTATAATAAGCTGTAGTGTTAAATAGCTTTGTTAAAATAAGGATTAGTGTAATAGGTAAATAGCCTTTACTATGCTCTGATAAAATCATTCAAGACTTTTTAGATCTTAAAATTTTTAATTTTTAAAACAGATCAGGCCCTTATATTTAATATTTTAGCTTTTACTTAATGTGTTGATTATCAAAATATTGAATAAATTGAATTTTGATATTTTTAATGAATAAGTTAATTATGTTAACTTTTAGCTTGTTTTTTTAACGTTTTTTAACAGTACTACCTAAAACCCCTATTAATAGGATCTTACAGGGTTTGTTAACATATAATTGGGTTTTTGTTAACGGTTTTTAACATATGGAGTAGGGACTTTAGAACATTCCTTATACTTTTGCTCCGTCAAAACCAATAAAATTCAAGATGATGAAAAGATTCATTCTCGTAATCATAATGATGATTTCAACCCTGGGTGTTTACTCTTTTACAGCAAATACCTTAGATGCGAAGAAAACAAGTTATGCATCGTACTACCACGATAAATTTAATGGTAGAAAAACAGCTAGCGGAGAGATCTTTAGTAACTCAAAGTTCACCGCTGCAAACAGAACGCTTCCTTTTGGGACTAATATTAAAGTTACCAATCTGAACAATGGAAAACAGGTGATAGTGAAGATTAATGATAGAGGACCTTTCCATGCATCAAGAGCCTTAGATATTTCTAAAGCTGCGTTCGATGAAATCGGAGATATCAGTCATGGTACAATTCCGGTGGAATATGAAATTGTCGATTAAAATTTATGATTTAAACTAAAAAAGCCAGCTGATTCAGCTGGCTTTTTGCTTTTCTTTCCTAAACGTTCAGTTCCAGCAAAGCAGGGCAGTGGTCAGAGTGCATAGCCTCCTTCAGGATGACCGCTCTGGACAATTTATCTTTCAGGGTGTAGGTCGCAAAATTATAATCCAGTCTCCAGCCTTTGTTGTTAGCCCTGGAATTTTGTCTGTAGCTCCACCACGTATAATTGTCAGGTTCATTATTAAAAAAACGGAAACTGTCAATCAGTTCACATTCTTCGATAAAACTCGTCATCCATTCCCGTTCCATCGGCAGGAAGCCGGAAACGTTCTTTAAACGGATCGGATCATGAATATCTATAGCCTGATGGCAAATATTGAAATCCCCGGAAATAATAAGGTTAGGAATCGTTTTTCTTAACTCCTTGATGTAAGCCAGGAAATCATGGCAAAACTGCATTTTAAATTCCAGTCTTTCAATATTACTCGCAGAAGGAACATATACCGAAATTACTGAGTAATCGTCAAAATCCGCACGGATGATCCTGCCTTCGTTATCATAGCTTTCAATACCACATCCGTACTCTACATGATTAGGTTTGATTTTTGAGGCAATTCCAACCCCGCTGTAGCCTTTTCTTACAGCAGAGTGCCAATAACTGTGGTAGCCTATTTTTTCAAGACTTTCAATATCAATCTGATCGTTTCCCGCCTTGCTCTCCTGGATACAGGCAATATCCGGATCAGCGGTCTTCAGCCAGCCTAAAAAATCTTTTGTAAAGGCAGCTCTGATCCCGTTAACATTATAGGTGATTAACTTCATGAGTTCTTTATAAATATTTTAAATTGTTCGTTGTGTTTTGAAGGAATAAATTCAGTGATAACATCATCCGATATCTGACAAATATAATAGGTCAACGATATAATGAATATTCTTTTAGCTAAGATATGAACTCTTTGAGACTCTTAAAAGCAACTGAAAAAAGAAGCGGCAAAAATCGAAAGATTTTTGCCGCTTTGAACCCAGCATTTAATAAACTATGAAAAAAACTACTTGGGTTCTAAAATGCTGATAGGAATAATACATTCTTCCAGTGAAATTCCTCCATGTTGGTAAGTCTCTTTATAGTAATTCACAAAGTGATTATAATTTTTAGGATAAGCCAGGAAAATATTGTTCTTCGCAAAAATATACTTGGAACTTAAATTCCCTTTAGGTAAAAACAGCTTTTCAGGATTGGTAATCGCCCAAACATCACTGTCGTCATAAGTTAAACTTTTTCCTGTTTTATAACGGATATTCGTAGACGTTTCACGGTCTCCTACTACTTTACTCGGTTTTTTTACATAAACAGTTCCGTGGTCTGTCGTGATCACAAGTTTGTAGCCGTTTTCAGCTGCGGTCTTGATGATTTTAAGAAGCGACGAATTTTCAAACCAGTTAAAAGTAAGAGATCTGAAAGTCTTATCATCACGGATAAGCTGATCTACAATATGATTGTCCGTTTTAGCATGCGACAGGATATCAATAAAGTTGTAAACAATCACAAGAAGGTCATTGTTTTTGTGTTGATTAAAGTCATCGTAAATCTTTCGCTCAAAATCTGCATTCAGGACTTTAAGATACTTCATTGATTTGGACCCTAATCCGATTCTCTTCATCTGATCTTCCAGGAAGTCGCGCTCAAATTCATTTTTATTCCCCTCTTCATTATCATTGAACCACTTATCCGGAAAACGTTTTTCAATCTCGGAAGGCATTAAACCTGCAAAGAAAGAGTTTCTCGCATATTGCGTAGCCGTAGGAAGAATACTGTAATAATAGTCTTCCGAAACCTTATTGTAATATTTTGTAAATAAAGGCTCAATCACTTTCCACTGGTCGTAGCGGAGATTGTCCACCATAAGAAGCAGTACTTTTTCTTTTTCTACTTCAGGTTTTACTTTTTCTTTGAATAGAGTATGGCTCATCAACGGTTTGTCAGAATCCGTCAGCCAGTCTTCGTAATTTTTTTCAATGAACTTGGCAAATTGAATATTCGCTTCCTCTTTCTGCGACTGCAAAAGATCGGAAAACTCATTATCCGCTACTTTATCAAATTTAATCTCCCAGCTTAGGATCTTCTTATAATACTCCGCCCATTCCTGATACGTTCTGATATAGGAAAGTTCCATCGACAGGTTTCTGAATTCCTGCTGGTACTGGAGAATCGTTTTCTGTTCTACAAGATTATCCTGTTGTAGATTCTTTTTAAGCGATAATAAAATCTGGTTGGGATTTACAGGTTTAAGGATGTAGTCCGCGATCTGGGATCCGATGGCTTCTTCCATAATATGCTCTTCCTCACTTTTGGTTACCATAACGATCTTCAAAGAGTTATCTTTGTCTTTGATCATAGGAATAGCTTCCAATCCGGAAATGCCGGGCATATTTTCATCAATAAGCGTTAATGCAAATTTCTCGGAATCCATAAGCTCCAGAGCCTCGTTCACATTATTAACAGGCGTTACCTGGTAGCCTTTTTTTTCTAAAAATACGATATGGGGTTTGAGTAAATCTATTTCATCATCTATCCATAATATCTTTTCCGACATAATTTATTTTTTTACATGGTTATTGCATCAAAATGTTGACCAATTCCTTTTAAAATCTCACAAATTAGAGACAATAAAAGTTAAATATTAGTTAAAACGAATTCTTGCGGTTTCACTAATAATAATCAACAATGAATATATAATTTTTAGAGGATTAAATAATCATTTTTTATAAAGAAAATAATTATTTGAAAAACGGGTATTAATTATATCGGAAAAGAGGTTACAGATTGCTATAAAAGAGAAATGATTTCATCAATAATATCATTCCCTTTATTGCTTTCATAATAAGCATGAAGTTCGGAAAGGAAAAGTTCCTTTGAGAAATTTTCATTATTGTTTTTATGTTTTGATAAGATTTCGATACCATGTTTTGGCCTGGGTCCCCAATGAAATACGGGCCTATTCTGGTCATTCAGAAAAATCACAATAGGGATCGCCATGTTTCCGTTGGTTAGAAACTGCTGCATCAAATCCGGGTTTTCATCCCGGTAAAGTATTTTTACAGAGTTTTGGGTACCGAAAGACTTATGTATCACTGGAATTGCCTGGTTACAGTCTCCACACCAGCCTTCTGCAATAATCAATATCTTTCCTGAAAAATTTTTCTTTTGCAGATGTTGCTGCTGGTCAGTTGAAGGACCATAATTTTCCAGTGCATGATGTATCCTTTGATGAGAAAGTAAATGTTTTTCTGAAAATTCCTTTTTTTGCTTTATCGTATCAACATAGGCATTAAATGAAATACCCTTTTCCCAATAGGCTTTAAACATAACAGTGACTTTTAAAGGTTAGTTGATTTCTCTTTTGTAATAAGTCAGTCCAAAAGGATTTGTTCCTGCCGTAACAGATGTGGAATAAGTTATTCCGCCAAGTGGATTGATATCATAAATTGAAACAGTATTGGCAGCAGCTCCCGAATGGGTAACAAACATTTTACTTCCTTTATCATTGATGACAATATTATGAGGTGTTGCAGTGGGAGAAGTTGTTGGGCCGCTTATCGGATCACCCGTTGAAGAAGTGATCGAATACAACTGACCTCCTGTTATATTACTCACGAAAAGCTTACTGTAATCAGGAGAAGGATAAATTCCGTGAGCACCCGTATAATCTTTTTCTGAAATTGAGTTTAAAGTATTGGAGTCGAGCGTATATAATTTTCCTGACTGGCAGGCAACAAACAACCTGTTATTGGCATGGAATAAATGAGGATCTTTTCCTACACTGGCTTCTCCTGTCTTTGTATAAGTAGAGGTAGAATATTTGTAAATCTTGTCAGAAGTAGGACTGTCGGTAAATACGGAAACATAAGCTGTGGATCCGTCTTGCGTTAAAAATACATCATGAGGCTTCAGATCTACGTTGATGGTCTTGGTAACGGAGTTTGTACTAAGATTGATGACTGAGATTGTATTGTCAATGTCATTCATTACCCAAAGTTCTTTTCCCTGTCCGTCTGCCCACATGTGAAAAACCCCGTCCCCAACATTGATTGAACTTTCGACTTCCTGGGTTTTTGGATGGATGACATGAATTTTCTTTCCCCCTCGGTCACCTGCATAAATTCTGTCAGTTTTGGGAACATACACTACATACATAGGATTAGAGTTCGGAATAGACAGCGTTTTTGTAATGACATTCGTGTTGGCATCTATAAAACTTAGGCTGCCGGCATTTCGATTGGCAATAACCACCTTTTCCTCAATTTTTTTTGAGGTGTCAGACATGTTACTTTCATTGTCATTACTACATGAATAGATGGATGTCAAGCCTAGAAACAGAAACAGGGCTTTTAAATTCGCAGATTGAGTAAAATAATAATTTTTCATAAATATTGCTTTATTGGTTAAACTGGATAAAGAACTTTAATGTTAATTCTTTAAAACGTAGTCGTAACCCAGGTACAATCCTTACAACAGGTATGAAAAATGAATGAAATTTTATCTCAAGTAGCTGTGTGTTAGTGTGTTTGTTTTATGGGATTTCTTTAAATCAATCAGTTTCCTTCTTTAATGTATTGTAAAGCTCTTTCCAGAACTTCATCTTTTCCTTCCTTTATACCTTTTACAGTAGGTTTTATCAGAATATCCGGGACAATTCCTATCCTTTGGGTTTCCCTTCCGTCAGGATAATAAGCGCCAAGCCCCGTAAAGCAAGTGTCCAGATCTGCAATTTTAAAACGGATAATATCACCATTCGCCCCTGAAGTATTGCTCCCGATTACTTTTGCCCTCGGATGCTGCTTGAACATCATGGTGGTGGTTTCTGCTTGGCTCTGGGTATTTTCGTCTGCCAGAACAATGACATTCCCTTTGTAATACTCCGGATTCTTTTTACCGATACTGTTTTTTGAGCTGTAAAATTTACCTGGATAATCTGTCTCCGGAAAATTAAACTGATAATAAATAGATTGGTCAGGGAGAATCATTCTGCTAAGCGGAAAAATAGTCATTTTGGGATAGTTTCTGAGGTCAAAAATAATAGATTCGGTAGATTTTAAATCCTCATACATATCATCCAGATCACTCTTTTCAATAATTCCCATATTGACATAACCCGTTTTTTGAGCCGCATCCAGAAATTTCCACTTTTCCTGAACAGCAGGCTTTTCCCATAGAATATCTTTAAGCAGATAAGTTTTAGCCATCATACTCAGATTCTCACCGTTTCGTTCAATTTTTATGCTGATAGAATCTTGATTGCTGAAAAGGAGAAGATTTTTTACCTTGTTAATCTTTCCCCAGGAATTGGAAGCCGGAACATATTTGCCCAGGCTGTTGACCATTTGAGGAATCGTTCTGCCATTGACATCATAAATAATATCACCCGTTTTTAAAGGAGTTTCTTCATTGAATCTGTTGTTGATGATTGTAGTGACAACCAGTTTCCCTTCTGCATACATATATTCTATCGGAACCTTTCTCCTTCCGTATTGGCTGGAATTGATTAATGGTGAATATAAAAATGCATGAGAATCATCAACTTTTGTCACCAGCTCGGCAAGAGTAAGATGATAACTTTCATCATCAGTGACTGCAAGAAATTTCGGAATCATTTCTTTTAAAACATCATTCCAGTTCTGATCAGTCTGATATTTATACGGAAAGAAATATTCAACCAGATTCCAGTATCTGAAGAGTTCCAGAAGGCTGACCTGTTTCGAAGTGAATGTTGCACCATATGAATTTTCATTCCTGAAATAAACCTTTTTCCCTCCCTTTCCAAAATAATGGCTGCTTCCGAGATTTCTGTTACTTTCAATAAAATGAAGCTGTTGGCTGACCTGTTCCGTAAATAAAAGAGGATCATTCATCCAGTTGAGATCAAAATTCCGGAGAAAATAAGTCTTTTCCTTATCTGTTTTTGAACATTTTTTACATTCACTTACCTTCCCGAGACTCTGAATCCAGTCAGAATATAATCTGTTAAGCTGGTCTTTATCGTGAATTTTGTCAAGACTGTTTATTTTTTGAAACAGCTGCTGGTCCCAGTCAAAATCTCCATTGGCAACATTTGGATGGTAATACTTTAAAAATCCCCAGACTTTACACAGCGATTCCAGTTTTTGAGTTTCGGATAGAGCCTGTGCAGAAAAATTAATGCTTAAAAAGGTAATGATGAAAACGAATAAACTTTTCATTAAGGGACTGAGTTGATTAAAGTGATCAAAGGTAAATGTAAAACCAATATCACGCAAAGCTTAGAACTATGTAAGCTTTACAGATAATGGAACAGGATTGATACATGATATTTTATTTCCTTTTCAATAAAGGATGATTGGTTTCATTTCTCACCACTTCAAAGTGAGGCAGATCATCAAATAATTTGGATAGAGTAGAGTATCCATACGTTCTTGAATCAAAGCTGGGATCTATCTTTCTGATATTCGTACCCAGTGTTGAAATAAAGGCCATGTCATTTTCATTCGCAGAAATTTCAAATGCTTTTGAAATCGTTTCCTCATCTTTTTTGGAAAGAAAAGTTTCAGGATCAGGAGTTTTAGGACTTGGAACTTCTTTTTTGGCAGCACCTTCAGTTTTATTTTCCTTGACTTTCTTGGTCTCGGTTTTTCCTTCTTTTTTTGCTTTAGGTGTAATGTTTTCAGTATAGGTAAATATATCACATGACTTTACAAAAGCTTCCGGTGTTTTTTTCTCGCCTATACCCATCACGAAAAGCCCTTCCTCACGAATCCTTTTGGCCAATCCGGTATAATCGCTGTCACTAGAAACAATACAGAATCCCTCCACACTTTTCCCGTGCAGAATATCCATGGCGTCAATAATCATAGCGCCATCCGTTGAATTTTTTCCGCTGGTATACGAGAATTTTTGAATAGGATTGATGGAATAGAGATTCACAAGGTCTTTCCAGGAATTCATCCCTTGAGAAGTCCAGTCTCCATAAATTCTTCTGATTGTAGCTTTGCCATATTTTGAAACCTCTTCAATCGTTTCTTTTAATAATTTTGCCTGGGCATTATCACCGTCAATAAGAATAGCGATATTGAATTTTTTGTCACTCATAAGTTCGGGTGTTGTATGAAAAGTAATTAAGCTCTGTATTAATCAATTAATCACTATAGTAATTTATAAAGATTAATATACTTAAATTTAATGAAACAGGCCGATTCAATCGGAATATTTTTTAGATTTTCAATTAATTGTAAGATGATTATGAACGAAAATTATAATTATGCTAAAATTTAAAATCCCTAACTTTGTTTACTAATACCGACGTTTCAATGCAGAACAAGCTAAAGATCATCAACGACCCTGTTCATGGTTTCATCAGAATCCCACACGAAATTTTATTTGACGTTATAGAACATCCTTATTTTCAGAGACTCCGAAGAATTGGGCAGACCGGACTTCTGAATCTAATCTTCCCGGGAGCAACCCATACAAGATTTCACCATGCTTTGGGAGCCATGCATCTTATGTTCACGGCACTTGAAACATTGCGCCAGAAAGGGATTAAGATCTCTGAAGAAGAAGAAAAAGGAGCCATGCTTGCCATATTGATGCACGATATCGGGCACGGACCATTTTCCCATGCTCTTGAAAATATGCTGATGGACGACTGGCATCATGAAAAACTTTCGCTGCTCCTGATGAATAAATTGAATGAAGAATTCAACGGGCAGCTTTCCGTAGCTATTGAAATGTTTCAGGGAAAATACCACCGCAAGTTTTTCAATCAGCTTATTTCGTCTCAGCTGGATGTAGACAGACTGGATTATCTGAACAGAGACAGTTTTTTTACAGGCGTTTCTGAAGGAAATATTAATACCCAGAGAATTATTTCCATGATGAATGTTTGCAGTGAAGGCGAACTGGTCATAGATGCCAAAGGAGTCTATTCCATTGAAAATTTCCTCACCGCAAGAATGTTCATGTACTGGCAGGTGTATTATCATAAAACCTCTGCACTGGCAGAATTTCTTTTGGTGAAGATTTTGGAAAGAGCAAAATATCTGGTTTCCCAGGGTATGGAGCTTCCGGCAGGCGAAAACCTGACCTATTTCCTACACCGCGCAAAAACTTCAGCCACCGATGAAGATATTTACCGTTTTACCCAACTTGACGATAATGATATAATTCATGCCATGAAATCCTGGCAGAATTCGGAAGACTTTATTCTCTCTTACTGGTGCCGGTGTGTGATCCAGAGAAACCTTCCGAAAACCGTTATCTCAACCCATCCTTTTGAAAAAGAATTTATTGAAGAAAAAATAAAAAATACCAATGATTTTTTTGGAATTGATAATGGAAAGGAGCTTGTACATGAAATAAAAAGAAAATTATTGCCGTACGATACCGAAAGACAGCCAATTTATCTGCTTCAGAAAGGCGGTAAAAAAATAAGGTTGGAAGAGTCGCAGGACCAGCTGCTGTCGGGGCTTATGGTTCATAAGACAGCCAGATATATTCTTACTTTTCCAAGAGATATTTCCCAGATAATTTCTTAAATAATATTAAAATTCACGTTCCGAAAACCAAAAAATGTTTGCGAATTACAGAATTTCTTATCTTTGCAGAATATGGAATTTACAGCTTCGCAAATTGCAAGTTTTATTGACGGACAGATAATAGGCGACGAAAGTACGGTTATTACAGGGGTTTCACCAATTGAGAATGGTGAATCAGGGCATCTTTCTTTTATTGCACAGGATCGGTTTTCTCATTTTTTAGATACCTCAAAATGCTCCGTTATTATTGTTTCGGAAAAACTTATTGATAAAGTTACTTATAATCCTACCTTAATTGTGGTAAAGGATGCATACCTTTCTTTTCAGATCTTAATGAATCTGTACCAGGAAATGCAGGGCAGAAAAGAAGGAATCGAAACCGGTTCTTCTATTCATGATACTGCAGTGATCGGTGAAAAGGCTTACATCGGAGCATTTACTTATGTTTCGGAAAAAGCCAGGATCGGGGAAGGTTCGCAGATTTATCCGCATGTGTACATCGGTAAAGGAGTAAAGATCGGTAAAAACTGTAAAATAGACAGTGGCGCCAGAATCTACGACTACTGTATTATCGGTGACAACTGTGTGATTCATTCCAATACCGTAGTGGGTGGCGATGGATTCGGATTTCAGCCTACCGCTGAAGGATTCAAAAAAATTCCTCAGCTTGGAAATGTGATCATCGAAGACGATGTGGAAATCGGATCAAACTGCAGTATCGACAGAGCTACTATTGGTTCTACCATCATTGGAAAAGGAACGAAGATCGACAACCTGATCCAGATTGCCCATAATGTGAAAATCGGACAGAACAATGTGATTGCAGCTCAGGCAGGAATTGCAGGCTCTACTACCATTGGAGACTGGAACCAGATTGGCGGACAGGTAGGAGTAGTAGGACATATCAAAATCGGAAATCAGGTTAAAATTCAGGCTCAGAGTGGCGTGAATTCAAGTGTTAATGATAAAGAAACACTCTACGGATCTCCGGCGATAAGTTATAACGACTATCTTAGAAACTATGTTCATTTCAGGAATTTTACTGAAATTGTACGAAGAATAAATAATCTTGAGAATACCTCAAAAGATAAAACTAATGAGTGATATGCAAAAAACACTCCAGAAAGAAATAACACTTTCCGGAATTGGCCTTCATACTGGTAAAGAAGTAAAACTAACCATCAAACCTGCTAAAGAAAATACAGGTTTTGTGTTTGTAAGAACAGACCTTGAGGGAAATCCTCAGGTTGAAGCTGATGTTAATTATGTAGTAGCTACAGAAAGAGGAACAACATTAGAAAAATTAGGCGTAAAAATTACGACCTGTGAGCACCTTTTGGCTGCTTTGGTAGGATGTGACGTTGATAACGCTATTCTGGAAATGGATGCTTCTGAACCTCCGATCCTGGACGGTTCTTCAAAATTCTTTGTAGAAGCTATTGAAAGCGTTGGAATAGTAGAGCAGAATATAGCCAGAGAATATCTGGTAATCAAAGAAGTTCTGAACTATGTAGATCCTGCTTCCGGATCAGAAATCACAATTATTCCTTCAGATACTTACGAAGTGACAACTATGGTAGATTTTGGAACCAAAGTATTGGGAACCCAAAATGCTACCCTTAAAAATATTTCAGAATTTAAAGACGAGATCTCTTCTGCAAGAACATTCAGCTTTTTACATGAGCTGGAAATGCTTTTAGATCACGGATTGATCAGAGGTGGAGATATTTCCAATGCTATTGTTTATGTAGACAAGGATCTTACCCCTGATACCACTGAAAAACTAAAGAAAGCGTTTGGAAAAGATGATGTTTCTATCAGACCCAACGGAATCCTGGACAACCTTACCTTAAATTATCCTAATGAAGCGGCAAGACATAAATTACTGGATGTAATTGGTGACCTTGCTCTGGCTGGTGTAAAAATAAAAGGTAAAGTAATTGCCAACAAGCCTGGGCATTATGTAAATACCCAGTTTGCCAAAAAATTGAACCGTCAGTGGAAACTTCAGAAAAAGAAAAACGTACCTGATTTTGATCTTACCAAAGAACCGGTTTTCGATATCAACGGAATTATGCGTCTTATGCCGCACAGACCACCGTTCTTATTGATTGATAAAGTTCTTGAACTTTCAGATTCTCATGTGGTTGGTCTGAAAAATGTAACGATGAACGAGCCTTTCTTCGTAGGACATTTCCCTAAAGAGCCTGTAATGCCTGGAGTACTTCAGGTAGAAGCTTTGGCACAGACAGGAGGTATCCTGGTATTGGCGAGCGTTCCGGATCCTGAAAATTATTCTACCTACTTCATTAAAATTGATAAAGTGAAATTCAAGAGAAAAGTAGTTCCTGGTGATACTATGATTTTCAAAATTGAATTGATAGAGCCTATCAGAAGAGGAATTGTACACATGCAGGGGTACGGATATGTAGGAGATACTGTGGCTGTAGAAGCAGAGTTAATGGCTCAAGTTGCAAAAAATAAAGTTGATTAAATGATTCATCAATTAGCCGCCGTAGATAAACGTGCAAAAATCAGCAAAAATGTTATTGTAGAACCATTTACTACAATTGCAGGAGACGTGGAAATCGGAGAAGGAACATGGATCGGTTCAAATGTTACCATTATGGATGGAGCAAGAATCGGGAAGAACTGTAGAATTTTTCCCGGAACCGTAATTTCTGCAATTCCTCAGGATCTTAAATTTGATGGTGAAGATACACAGACAATCATTGGAGACGACACTACCATCAGGGAATGTGTAACGGTAAACAGGGGAACAAAAGCTCTTGGGTATACTAAAATAGGGAAGAATTGCCTGATTATGGCTACTTCTCACATTGCACACGACTGTGTTATCGGAGATCACGTGATCATTGTAAACGGCTGCGGTATTGCCGGGCACGTAGAAATTGGTGATTATACGGTGATGGGAGGTCTTAGTGCTGTACATCAGTTTGGTAAAATCGGAAAACATGTGATGATTTCCGGAGGTACTCTGGTAAGAAAGGATATTCCGCCTTACGTAAAAGTAGCAAGAGAGCCGATGTCTTATGCTGGGATCAATTCCGTAGGATTGAGAAGAAGAGGATTTACGAATGAAAAGATTTTTGAGATTCAAAAAATCTACAGAGCTATTTTCCAGATGAAGATGAATGTTTCCCAGGCTATTTCCCACATAGAAAAAGAAATGCTTCCGACTGCTGAAAGAGATGAGATCCTTCAGTTTATCCAGAACTCACCGAGAGGTATTGTAAAAGGATACGGAACCGGAAAAGACAGTAATTCGTAATTCCATAAAAAAAACACAATGAAAAATTTATTTCTAACCCTGGCATTTTTAGCTTCGGCATCAGTATGGGGACAGCAGGTAGTAAGTTCAGATTCAAAAGCTGAAAAAAAACCTTCAAGACCTCTTATTGAAAGAACAAACAGGGAACAGAATGATAGTATTGCTAAAAAAAATGTAGGGAGCTTTATGCAGAAAAACAAGTATAGCGAATCATACATCAAAAGCTCTCAGAATAGTTCGGCCGTGCAGTATAATGTCAATCAGCTTCAGCAGAATAATATGAACTTTAATAATACAAACAATGGTTCATATATTTCGCCATCAGGAACTGTGGTAAATACGCTTCCGCTGGGCAATCAGAGAGTTCAGGGATCTGCTTCAGTTGGGGTACCCGTTTTTAAAACAAAATAAAACAGTAAAATAAATTAATGGCAACAAGTAACGATATCAGAAAGGGACTTTGCATTGAGTACAGTAACGATATTTTTAAAGTAATCGAATTTCTTCACGTAAAACCAGGGAAAGGTCCTGCTTTCGTAAGAACAAAATTGAAGTCCGTAACCAACGGGAAAGTGATTGATAATACTTTCTCTGCAGGACACAAAATTGAAGAAGTAAAAGTAATCACCAGAAAGTTCCAGTATCTTTACGATGATGAGAATGGTTTCCACTTCATGAACAATGATGATTTCTCTCAGCTATATCTGAATAAAGAGATGATTGAAAACGCTCAGTTTATGAAAGCAGGTGAAGAAGTAACCATCATTTTGAAAGAAGTTGACGAAACTCCGCTTTCTGCTGAACTTCCTCAGTCGGTTTATCTTGAAGTAATAGAAGCTGATCCGGGTGTAAAAGGAAATACAGCTACCAACGCTCTTAAAAACTCAATCGTTGAAACAGGAGCAAGAGTAATGGTTCCTTTGTTCATAGAGCCGGGAGACAAAATTAAAGTAAGCACAGAAGACGGTAGCTACTTAGAAAGAGTAAAATAATATTGAAATTTACATAAATTCGGTTTGCGCAGGCAGTCCGAATTTTGTTTTTATAAGAAAATTAATTGTTATGAGATTCCATTCTCCGCAAAAGCTGAAAACAATCGCAGATTTAATAGGCTCAGAATTTGTTGGCCCCGAGGACTTTGAGATTTTAGGGACCAATGAAATTCATATGGTAAAACCGGGTGATATTGTTTTCGTGAACCATCCGAAATATTATGATAAAGCACTCAATTCTGCTGCAACCATTATTCTGATTGATAAAAAAGTGGACTGTCCGGAAGGAAAAGCTCTTTTAGTCTCTGATGATCCTTTCAGAGATTTCAATAAAATTAATACCCACTTCACAAGAATATATAATTTCACGGAAGAACTTCATGATGTTGAAATCGGAGAAGGAACAAAAATTCATTCTTCAGCAGTGATTGGAAACAATGTGAAGATCGGGAAAAACACTCTGATCTTTCCTAATGTGGTTATTGGTGACAGAACTGAAATCGGGGATAATGTGATTATCCAGGCCAATACGGTTTTAGGCGGAGACGCTTTTTATTACAGAAAACTGAACGGAAATTTCGACCGTCTGATCTCGGTGGGAAATGTAATCATTGAAAACAATGTAGAAATAGGGAACGGATGTACCATTGACAGAGGTGTGACAGATTCTACGGTGATTGGAGAAGGTTCGGTTTTGGATAATCAGATTCAGATCGGGCACGATACTGTGATCGGGAAAAAATGTCTGATTGCTTCACAGGTGGGAATTGCAGGATGCTGTGTGATTGGTGATGAGGTGACCCTTTGGGGACAGGTGGGAATTGCTTCAGGTAATAAAATTGAGGCAGGATCTGTTCTGTTGGGTAAAACCGGAGTAAATAGAGATCTCGAAAAAGGAACCTACATCGGGATGTTTGCAGAAGATTTCAAAACTTATCTGAAAAAAGAAGTAAAGCTGAGAAATCTCAAATAAACTATTCTCTTGGTTTTGTCCAAAATCAAAGAAAAATAAGTAAATTTGTGAGCATTAATAAAATATTTAAATAAATTAAAACATCAATAAAATGTCAATTTTAGTAAACAAAGATTCTAAAGTAATTGTACAAGGATTTACAGGGAACGAAGGTACTTTCCACGCGGGCCAGATGATTGAATACGGAACCAACGTAGTAGGAGGTGTTACTCCAGGAAAAGGAGGATCCGAGCACTTGGGAAAACCTGTGTTTAATACAGTAGCTGACGCTGTTGAAAAAGCCGGAGCGAACGTAAGTATCATTTTCGTACCACCTGCATTCGCTGCTGACGCTATCATGGAAGCTGCTGAAGCTGGTATCAAAGTTATCGTATGTATTACTGAAGGTATTCCTGTAGCAGATATGGTAAAAGTAAAATCTTACATCGCTGACAGAGACTGTAGATTAATCGGTCCGAACTGCCCAGGAATCATTACTTCTGAAGAAGCTAAAATTGGTATTATGCCAGGATTCGTTTTCAAAAAAGGTAAAGTAGGTATCGTTTCAAAATCAGGTACTCTTACTTATGAAGCAGCTGATCAGGTAGTAAAAGCTGGTTACGGTGTTTCTACTGCAATCGGTATCGGTGGTGACCCAATCATCGGAACTACTACAAGAGAAGCGCTTGAATTATTCATCAACGATCCTGAAACTGAAGCCGTAGTAATGATCGGTGAAATTGGTGGTGGATTGGAAGCTGAAGCTGCAAGATGGTATAAAGCTAGCGGATCTACTAAACCGGTTGTAGGATTTATCGCCGGACAAACTGCTCCTAAAGGAAGAACTATGGGACACGCTGGTGCTATTGTAGGAGGTGATGAAGATACTGCTCAGGCAAAAATGGAAATCATGAGAGAAAACGGAATCAACGTTGTAGATTCTCCTGCTGACATTGGTGCTACTGTGGCGAAAATTCTAGGATAATAGCTATACAAAACAAAACATATGAAAAAACTTTTATTAACCTCAGCATTGGCCCTTTCAACACTGTCTTTCGCCCAAATCGACTTTGCTAATACCAGATTTGGTCTTACGGCAGGAGGTAACTATTCCAGAGTAAGAAATGCTCATAACCCTTCTGGTCCAAGATATGCGTTTCAGGGTGGAGCTTTGGCTCTTATCCCGATTGGAAAAGCAAACCAGTTTTATTTACAGCCGGAAGTGGTGTATTATGGTGCAGGAGAAACCGGAAAAGATAAAGATGCTAAAGGAAAAGATGGTTATAATGCCGTGTATGCAAACAACTACCTGAGCGTACCTGTTTATTTCAAAGGATATTTTTCTGAAGCAGAATCAGAATTCTTTGGAATGATAGGACCAAGATTTAACTTCTTGATGAGCCAGAATGTTAAAAATGCGCCGGCAGACAGATCTTACTATGATCCGGATGTTACCGATCCTTTATATCCTTCTGTAAGCGGGAAAGCAGCAAGCTTCAACTTTGCTTTAGGATTAGGAGTAGGCTATAGCTACAAGAGACAGCTTGAATTAGCTCTTAAATATGATTTAGGTCTTTCCGATACTTATCCTGATCTTGCCAAAGAAAAAGGAGGTACTGATAAAGGAAAATCGGAGCAGGTTCTTAGCTTAAGTTTGAGCTATATCTTCAAATAGAATATTCAGTATTCAGATAAAAGAATCCCGGGAATTTTAATTCCCGGGATTTTTATTTTTAGCGGAAGATTCCAGCCTTGAATTTTTGGTTCACTTTGTTTCAAGACAAAAGAACTTTTAGACTTATCCTTTGATCCATTTTCAGATCTCTTTATATCTCAAGATATAATAACAAGTTATTCAGACATAAAAAATCCCGGAAAGTAATTTCCAGGATTTTTGTTTTATATAATGTTATGAAGAGCAACAGTAATCCATTTCAGTACTTCCATTCTCCATTTTCAGGCTTCCAGCCCTAAATTCATTATCCTCTGATCCACTTCCAGATCTCCTTCAGGGTCGCTTTATTCCCATACATTAAAATCCCCACGCGGTAGATTTTTCCAGCCAGGAATATCATGAAAATGGTAGTTCCCAGCAACAGCACGATAGACAAAGCAATCTGCCATGCAGGAACACCAAAAGGAATTCTTGCGATCATGGCAACCGGAGAGGTAAAAGGAATAATAGACAGCCAGAAACCAAGCGGTCCGTCAGGGTTGTTCATCAGGGAGAAACTTCCGTACATCCCTAATGTAAGGGGTAAAATGGCAAATAAAGTGAACTGCTGAGTCTCTGTTTCATTATCTACAGCAGAACCTATGGCAGCATAGATGGAACTGTAGAAAATATATCCTAAAAGAAAGAACACAATAAATACAAAGATAATCAGCGGGAAATTCAGTTCAAGGAGGCTATGTGAAACCTGGGTAGCAATCTGTGTAATATCCAGTTTGCTGGCCAGTTCTTCATTACCGCCCGGAATATTCTTTTGAAAAGATGAAAATCCAGTATTTAAAACCAATGCTCCTACAACGGACATCGAGATCCAAATCAGAAACTGAGTCAAAGCGACCAGGGTCACCCCTAAAATCTTGCCCATCATCAGTTCAAAAGGTTTCACAGAAGAAATAATGATTTCCACCACACGGTTGTTTTTTTCCTCAAGTACACTTCTCATTACCCTTACTCCGTAAATAATAATAAACATAAACGTAACATACATAAGGAGAATACTTAAACCGCTTTTTACCCCAAAAGCAAGATCTGAATCTTCTTTGTTGTTATCGGATACATTAATGGTTTTTAAAATAAATCCCTTATCAAGGCTGTTCAGTTGGGATTCTTCAATACCGAGCTGTTTGATTTTTTCTTTTTTGATAACATCGCTGATATCGGAAACAATCTTCTGCTTCGTATCAAAGCCCATCTTAGAATTTACGATAAGTCTTGTACTGTTTTCCAGACTTGTATAATCATGATTCTTCAGTTCGGGAAGAATAAGTATACCATCCAGAGATTCGTTGTCTTTCAGATTATTGATCTTGGATTTTTCGTCTGCAGCGGAAACAAATACATAATTCAGTTTGTCATTAGATTTCAGCTGATTGGTGAAAAGTCCGCTTTTATCCACAACTTCAATGATGCTGTGCGATTCATTAGCTTTAAACATCAGCCCGATTATGGCACCAAAACCAACCAGAAGAAGAGGGGCAAGCAGCGTTAATATAATGAAGGATTTTTTCTTAACCTGGGTAAGAAATTCCCTTTTCGTAATTAAAAAAATATTATTCATAAAATTAAGAATGATTACTTACCGCATTAATAAACACTTCGTTCATACTTGGAATTCTTTCGTCGAATGATCTCACCTTTCCAATATTCACAAGATCCAGAAGGATTTCGTTTTGGCTGCTCTCATTTTTCAGATCGAATGAAATCAGATTGTTCTCGTTGGAGAAATTAAAAATATCATGTCTGTTTTTAAAATGCTCAAACTGAGTTTCATCCACTTCAGAAAGGGTAACCCCAAAGATATTTTTCTTAAACTTTTCCCTTACGTCAAAAACCCTTCCGTCAATGATTTTTTTTGAATTGTTGATCAGTGCTACATAATCACACATTTCTTCAACACTTTCCATTCTGTGGGTAGAAAGAATAATTGTGGTTCCGTTATTTTTAAGATCAATAATCTGATCTTTGATTAAGTTGGCATTTACAGGATCAAAACCGGAAAAAGGCTCATCCAGAATCAGAAGATGAGGTCGGTGAAGAACCGTTACCACAAACTGGATCTTTTGGGCCATCCCTTTTGAAAGTTCCGATAGTTTTTTCTTCCACCACTGATCGATATTCAGTTTTTCAAACCATTTTTTGGCTTCATTTAAAGCGTCGTTCTTACTCATTCCTTTAAGCTCTCCAAAATAAAGGATCTGATCGCCCACGCTCATATTTTTATAAAGCCCTCTTTCTTCAGGCATATAACCGATATCTCTGATGTGGCTGGGATTAAGTTTGTTTCCATTGATCAGTACCTCGCCGGAATCTGCCTGGGTAATCTGGTTGATGATACGGATAAAAGATGTTTTTCCGGCTCCGTTTGGGCCTAGAAGACCATAAATACTGCCCTGGGGTACATGGATGCTGAAATCATCCAGTGCTACTTTCTTCCCGGCACTATAGGTCTTTCTGATATGTTCAGCTTTAAGCATTAAATTGTTTTTATAATGAGTACAAAAAAGTTCTGAAAGTTACGGAAATATTAGGCGAGAACAGATGTAAAAGAAAAAATCCTGATGATTATCAGGATTTAATTTTATTGTTTTACAATTTGCGTTACCTTTTGGGTGTTATCGCTTAAAATATAGCGAATCAGATACTTTCCGGGTTTCAGTTTTTCAATATTAATTTCTCCGGAATTCATGTTGACAGAATAGTTGGCTACCTGCGTTCCTAAAATGGAATAAAAAGTGACACTTTTGATTTTTAAAGCGGAATCTTTTGCTTTGATCAAAAGAAAGTCTTTGGCAGGATTGGGATAGGCCACCAAAACACCGTCATCAGATTTCTGAGTAGTGGAACCCGGCTCTCTCAGCTGTGCCTGCATATTGTTGGAAAATCCAACGAAAGCGCCTGTGAATAAGAATAAAAGTAAAAGTTTTTTCATCAAATTATAATTTCTCGAATGTATTAAAACAAAAATAAGCAATTCTACAATTCTATACAATAGTTTTTTTATATAAGTTGTAGTAAATTTGTAGAAACTTATTCAAAAAGTATTCCAAAATGATGCATTCAAGAAATAGAAGGCTTAGAGTTAATGAATCTATCAGAAGTTTAGTAAGAGAAAATACCCTTACAACTGATGATTTTGTAATGCCTATCTTCGTAATGGAGGGCGAAAACCAGCAGGAAGCAATCCCGTCGATGCCGGGAATTTTCAGGAGGAGCATAGATCTGACGGTGAAAGAATGTAAAGAATTATTTTCTTTAGGCATAAAATCTGTCAATCTGTACATGAAAGTGTCAGAACATCTGAAAGACAATACCGGAAAAGAAGCCTGGAACAAAGACGGGCTCATGCAGCAGACGATTAAAGCTATCAAAGATGCGGTTCCCGGGATGATTGTAATGCCGGATGTTGCTTTAGATCCTTATTCAATCTATGGTCACGACGGGATTATTGAAAATGGTAAGATTATGAATGATGCTACCAATGATGCACTGGCCAGAATGTCTGTATCACATGCCGAAGCAGGAGCTGACATTGTAGCCCCAAGCGATATGATGGATGGAAGAGTACTGGCTATTCGTGAAGCTTTAGAAGAAAGTGGATTTACAGATGTGGGAATTCTGAGCTATTCCGCAAAATATGCAAGTTCTTTCTACGGACCTTTCAGAAGTGCTTTAGATAGCGCGCCGAAAGACAATATGGAAATTCCGAAAGATAAAAAGACCTATCAGATGGATTTTCACAATTCCCGCGAAGCGTTAAACGAAGTATTCAAAGATGTTGATGAAGGAGCCGATATTATCATGATCAAACCGGGACTTCCTTATCTGGATATCGTTGCTAAGGTACGTGAAGCTATTGATCTTCCTATCGCAGTGTATAATGTAAGCGGAGAGTATGCTATGGTAAAAGCCGCTGCACAAAACGGATGGCTGGATAATGATAAAACAATTATTGAAAGCCTTACTTGCTTCAAAAGAGCCGGAGCAGATATGATTTTTACCTATTTTGCCAAAGAAGCAGCCATGATTCTGAATAAATAATTAAAACTATCAGCTAAAAATAAACTGCCCCTGAAAAGTAATTTTCAGGGGCAGTTCAATTATATGAAGTAAAAAATATTCTTAATTGTTTCCGAAACATGCTCTGTAGTGGCGATGTCCAGGCTGGATAGGGTTTTCTCCTCCGTTATCATCCACACAAACGTTAGTAGGGCAAAGGTACCATCCTGCCGGACAATTTCCGTTAGCATCCGGGAATCTTAAACTTCCACCATTAATGTTCTTTAAATCTTTTTTTGTTAATTTTTTCATGACAAATATTTTATAAATTAGTAAAAACTAAAATAATGAAAATTTATCACATAATGTTGAAATCTTTTCCTTTCGTAAATTTAGCTGCAAAAGGAGCCTGATTTCCGGAATATTTTAAAACAAAATGCTTCTTTGTTTCTGTATCAATTTTAGCATCCACTTCCACATTGGTAGTCTGAAAACTTACATCCAGGCCTACACCTGACTCCTTTTCCAGAAAAATTTCCACACTTTCAGCATAGAACAGGGAAGTACTCAGATAATTGAACTTAATATTTTTTCTGTACGTTTTAGATTTACTCTGGGTAAACAGCGAATAATTTTTCAGAATTTCAATTCCCGGATTATCAATATTGGTAATTCTGGATTTGGTAACTCCGTTGACCCTTACCGAAAAACTTTTGGCATTTTTGATATTTCCGTTGACCCCGATATTGAATAAAGAAGGAAGAGAAAGGCCATATTCAACCATGCTGTCTTTTGTGAATTCAAAATCCGGAATCAGAGCAGGATGTTTGGGAGAATTAATCAGCTGTTCTTTTACGGTATTGAGTTGGTCGCCGGAAAAAAGATATCCTATAAGATTGTTGCCTGTAGTTCTCCAGTTTCTTCCATTCCATTCAAATATTTCGCACAGCAGGGTGTCTGTGGAAGAGTGGGGAAGCAGATCCATATCCTGCCATTTGAAAACTTCCTTCGCATAGGGCCTTCTGTCTACAATATTTATCCCCAGATCCAGCGCAAGCAGATCCGTCAGGTCTTGATTACTTTCCATAGTATTTGATTTTTTGATTTGGTGTATAAAAATAAGGAAATAAAATAAATAGGCGAGAAGTTAGGAAGGGTGAATAGCCTCCTTTACCCTTTCGCCTTTTTCAATTTATCCTTCCCACTCTACAACCATCCCTTCTTCCCATACACATAGGTATCATCAAACTGCTTATCGCTCATAAATAAATACAAGATCCCTTCAATAAAAGGAATAATAGAAGCTGCTCCGAACGTAATGATATTAAGAACAAGCTGAATCACTCCCTCTTTGGTATAACCCAGATAGAATTTATTTAAAGCCAGCCAGCCTACAAGAATTCCTAATATGGCAGCCGGAATTTTCTTTTCCGAACGGTAAGGTACATTCGTTTGCTGATTTTGGTTCTGAGCATCTTCTGTTTTAGTATAGCCGTAATTTTCCATTGTTAATTTTTTTTTGTGTGATGATTAAAATAATTGATTAATATGTCGAATAAAACTCCCCGGAGTTACAAAATAAGGAGGTAAACTGCTTTCTTTTTCTGTAAAAAGTAGCTGAAGACCAGAAATATTGAGGCAGCAAACCATAAGAATAAAAAAACTCATTCAAAAAACCTTGGATACAGTTTTATAATCTAAAATTTGAATTCAAAAAAACTTTATCTTTGCTCCTATGATTTTACGAGGAGAAAACTTAATCAAAGAATACGGTCCTAAAAAAGTAGTAAAAGGGGTTTCTGTACAAGTGGAACAGGGAGAAATTGTGGGTTTGCTTGGTCCGAACGGAGCAGGAAAGACCACTTCGTTTTATATGATCGTGGGATTGGTTAAGCCTACTTCCGGAAAAATTTTTCTCGATAAGCAGGAGATTACTACAGATGCCATGTACCGCCGTGCGCAAAAAGGAATCGGATATCTGGCTCAGGAAGCTTCCATTTTCAGAAAGCTGTCTGTAGAAGAAAATATCATGGGTGTTTTACAGCTGACCAAATTGTCAAAACGTGAGCAGCAGATTAAGTGTGATGAACTGATTGAAGAATTTTCGCTGCAGCATGTACGTAAAAACAGAGGTGACCTTCTTTCCGGTGGGGAAAGACGTAGAACAGAAATCGCACGATGCCTGGCAACAAGCCCGAACTTTATCCTCCTTGATGAACCTTTTGCAGGGGTAGACCCTATTGCCGTAGAAGATATCCAGAAGATTGTAAGAAGTCTGGTAGATAAAAATATCGGGATTCTGATTACTGACCACAATGTACAGCAGACTTTGGCCATTACCAACAAAACATACATCATGTTTGAAGGGAATATCCTGAAAGAAGGACTTCCGGAAGATCTTGCCAACGATCCTCAGGTAAGAGAGGCTTATCTTGGAGAAAACTTCGTCTACCAAAGTATCTTAGACAAACCAAAAAAGAAAAAATATATTTACAACATGTGGGCCGGGAATTTTGATTCAAAAGCACAGCTGCAGGGGTTTGTAGATGAAAAATTCAGTCAGTTTGACGATCTACGACTGATGTACGGTATTGAAGATACCAGTTTTGCATCCATGGCTAATTCGGAAATTGAACATATTTTCAGTGAAGTCGTAGACAAGAATGCCAATAATTCTTTTGTTTTCCAAAGAAAAGAATTGACATCACAATATTCTCTGGAGCAGGCAGAAGCTGAATCTAAAGCGGCCAGCCAGCCGGAACTTCATTATCTTACAACGTATTTTTACGAAGGGTAAATTGTGCGAGCCTGAATTCGGGGTACGGGATTCGGGTTTGAGAGTAGGAGGGTTTGAGTGTTATGAGTTTTGGGATGCGGGGTTTGAAAGTTTATGTTAGTAAATCCGGAAATATTGAATGAGCCAACCAATATCTAGTGGCTGAGGCTCCCAAAATCACCAGAAGCAATCTCTTCCATCTAAAATCTGATGTCTGAAATCTTGGCTCTTGGTTCTTGATTCTTTAATTTCCATTCACCATTCACGTCACTTAGCCTCAATTCTTAGCCTCAGCCTAAAACTTTTTGTAATTAAGCATTGTTTCCTTTGTTCTGGCGGCCTGAGAAAATACTTTCCCAGTTATTAAAAACCAGATCAGATAAACGGTGCTGGTTCATGCTGTCTATAAAAGCCTGATAAGCGGTATCTAAGAAAAATTTCAACCGGCAGTTGAAAGGCATGAAAACACAGGGCTTTGAATGGCAGTTAATGATAGGAGAGTCGTCCTGTTCCAATAAATGAATGAGGGTTCCCAATCCGGTATTGAGGGCTTTTTCGGAGATGAAAATTCCTCCGTTTTTGCCTCTTTTTGTGAGAACAAGCTCTTCTTTAGATAAAAACTGAACCACTTTAATGAGATGATTACGCAGGATATCCAGCTCGCCGGACAATTCGTCCAGTGAAGATGAAGCTGTATTGCCTTTTTTATTTAAATAAATCAATACACGCAGGCTGTAATCGGTAAAATGGTTCAGTTTCATGGGTGTTTAATTAAAATGAAGTAATTGAGGACCAAACTCCTCATAAAGAATGTCTTCCTGTGCAACTCCAAGTTTGATCAGGGAATTGTACTGTACTTTGATAAAGACTTCCGGTCCACAAATATAATACTTTGCATCATCAATCAGTACTTCGTCTTTCAGTTCAGCTAAATCTATTCTGCCTTCTTTTACGGAATCATTGCCGTTTTGAGCTAATGTTTCATAAAAAATATGGGTCGTAAGCCATTCATTGTCCCGATTCAGAAGATCAATCTGCTCTTTAAAGGCATGAACCTTTTCATTTCTGCAGCTGTGAAGCCAGACGGTAGTATTTTCCTGAAGTCTTTTTTTATTGGTTTCAAGCATGCTCAGAAGCGGCGTTACACCTATCCCTCCGCTGATGAGTACCAAAGGCTGATTGCTTTCAACACCGGCATGGAATACTCCTGAAGGTGCACTTACCCATATCTCATCACCTGCTTTTTTACGATGCAGTACATTGGAAACCACACCATCAGGAGCATTACCATTGTTCTCTCTTTTCACAGATATTCTGTAATATTCCGGATTAAAAGCGGAGGAGAGACTGTATTGTCTGGCCTGTTCATGCCCCAAACCGGGAATAAATAATTTTACGGAAAGGTATTGTCCCGGAAGATAATCTGCAATCGGTCTCTGATCTTTTGGTTTCAGATAGAAAGATTTCACCTCACTGCTTTCTTCGATAATTTCAGAAATAATGAAGGTTCTCCAGCCTTTCCATCCGCCTTCTTTCTTTACATTCGATTCATAGAGATCTGCTTCAATAGAAATCATGATCTGAGCCAGTTCATTATAAGCTTCTGTCCAGGCTTCTATTAAATCATCGGTGGCTGCTTCTTCCAATACTTCTTTGATGGAAGAAACCAGATGATGTCCCACAATATCGTATTGTTCCGGAGTGATATTAAGACTTACATGCTTGTTCCCGATAGATTTTAAAACATTGATGAGAACCTCGGGATTTTCAATATGTTCGGCATAGGCCAATACGGCTCCTGCGAGAGCATGCTGCTGCTTTCCGCTGGCTTGATTACTCATATTGAATAAGTTTTTCAGTTCAGGATGGTGCTTAAACATTCTTGTATAAAAGTGTCTGGTAAGATCTGTACCGTTTGTCTGTAATACCGGAACGGTAGATTTGACTAATTTTTTTTGATTAGAATTCATTCTGTTTTATTTAATATTGAGACAAAGCTACAAAAATATTTTTAATTGTTGTATTTAAAATACAACAATATGATTTTGAAACTTTATTAAAAAGAAAGATCTGTTTCTCGTAAAAAATGCATAAATTTTGTTTAACGAATTCTCATGGCAAAACCTTTTAACAGAACCGTCACCTTATTTGGAATCTATAAACAGCTTGTTCCATTTATCAGACCGTACCGTTTAATGATTTACGGGACGCTGTTTCTTACCTTTTTAGGAGCTCTTGCAGCACAGGTGAACCCCATTGTCCTGAAATATACGGTAGATGAGGTGACGACATTAACACATCTTCCGCATCCGATGTCTGAAGGCATCCATATTCTGGTAGTAATTTCCATTATTTTACTCGGAAAAGAACTCCTTAATATTTTTATCAACTTCGGACAGAAATTTTATGGTGAAAAAATAAGAATCAACGTAAGCTCTGTCCTGGCCCAATCTGCCATCGACAAAATTCTGATGTACAGAGTAGCGTATTTTAATGATGAAAATCATGAGTCGGGAAAATTGCAGATCAGAATAGACCGTGGTATTGAAAGCCTGACAAAGCTGGTACAGAATTTTTTCATAGATATTCTGCCGCTTTTTTCCAATGCCATTATCGCTCTTATCATTATGTACATGCAGAATGTATATGTAGGAATGGTTTCCACGATTATTGTTCCTATTTATTTTTATATAAGCTCACTGCAGGCCAGGAAGCTGAGTGGAGTACGCCGCCAGCTCAGAAATCAGAGGGAAAGGAAAACTTCGGGACTGCTGAATCTGATCAATTCCATTATGGTTATTAAAAGTTTTGTCCGGGAAAAATTCGAAGGTAAAAAGCAGTACGATTTGCAGATGGAGCTTATGGAAAGCCAGATGTACACCAGAAAAACCAACTTTATTTATGACGGCTTAAAAACTTTTATAGAACAGTTTGGAGTAGTCTTAATCATTCTTTTGACAGTTTATCTCGTTCTTGACCAGCAAATGACCATTGGTGCTATTATGCTTCATATTATGCTGTTTAACAATATTTCGGCTCCTATCCGCCAACTGCACAGAATTTATGATGATATGAACGATGCCATGATCTATGCCGAAGGTTATTTTGAAATTCTGAATGCAGACGATGAAAAAGAACAGAACGGAACTTTTACAGAAAATCAGATCAAAGGTAATTTTGAATTGAAAAATGTAGATTTCACTTATCCCAACGGAACAAAAGCTTTGCACAATGTTTCCATGAAAATCGAAAATGGGAAAACAACGGCTTTGGTAGGATTGAGCGGAGCCGGAAAATCCACGGTAATCAATCTTCTCTGTAAATTCTATCTGCCCGATTCGGGAGAGATCCTGCTGGATGATGTTGATTTAAATGATTTTGATAATACTTTTCTGAGGAACGATCTTGGGCTGGTCCTTCAGAGAAATCATATTTTTCAGGGAAGTATTGAAGACAATATCCGCTATGGTGATATGAATGCCAGTTTTGAGGAAATCGAGGAAGCTTCAAGAAAAGCATACCTGCATGAGCAAATTCTGGATCTTCCGGACGGTTATCAGCATGATGCGACTCAGTTATCGGGAGGGCAGCAGCAGAGAATTGCCATCGCCAGATTATTTCTCAAAAATCCACCGATTATTTTTCTGGACGAACCTACTGCCAGCCTGGATGCTATTGCTACGGAACAGATTAAAAATTCACTGGATGCCATCAAGGAAGGGCGTACTGTAGTGATTATTTCCCATTCTCTGTCACAGATTCTGGATTCAGATACCATTTATGTAATGAAAAAGGGGAGAGTTGTAGAAAACGGAACCCACAATGAGCTGGTTCAGCTTAATGGTACATACCGTGAAATTTTTGATGCTTCTGCGAGGAGTTTAAATTTGGATAAACTGGTGAATTCTTTTAAAGATAATTGATTTGATATATGGTCTTTAACATAAAGCAACACACTTTTTTTCCTGTAAACTGTAAATCCCGTTCTAGGCTGTAATGGCGGTGTACATTTTTATCGGAGATAAAATCCTTTGCGCCTTAAAGCAGCATGTATTTAAAAAAGATAGCGTCTTAGCGTTTTGCCAAATTCATCCTTCATCAATTTAAACAAACCTTCCCTGTAATCCTTTTGTTCTGCGTTAATTCAAAAAAGATTGATAGATTTGTTCTACCAATATGAACGATCACTATCTTAAAAAAATAGACAGAGTAACGGCTATTCTCACCCAGCTGCAGTCGAAACCTATAGTAAGGGCACAGGACCTTGCCACAAAATTCGATGTCAGCATCCGGACGATTTACCGTGATGTGAAAACTCTGGAAAATGCAGGGATTCCTATTATCGGAGAAGCCGGTAACGGATATTCACTGATGGACGGTTATAAACTTCCTCCGGTGATGTTCACAAAAGAAGAAGTCCTGAGTTTCATTACTGCGGAAAAACTGATGCAGAAATTTTCTCATCAAAGTCTGGGAAATCATTATCAGACTGCCATGGAAAAAGTGCGTTCAGTGCTTCGGCATTCGGATAAAAATCTGATAGAGAATATTGAAAAACAGATCGATGTTTTTAATTACCATGCCCAGACCGGAAACGAACTCAAAAACGTCATTCCCACCATTCTTGAAAGTATTGCTGACAAAACCCAGCTGATCATTGAGTATAAAACGGTGGATTCAAGAGTGACGAACAGAACAGTGGAAGCGGTAGGCGTTTTTTTTGAATTCAATTACTGGTACATCATGGCTTTTTGTACATTGAGAAAAGATTTCAGGCAGTTCCGGGTAGACAGAATTCTACAGATCTTTAAAACGCAAAATACTTTTTCTCAGGAATACGGCCAGATTAATGATTACAGAAAATATTCGGACGGTGAGAAAACAAAGGTCAGACTTTTAGTAGAGAAAAAAATAATGGGGCATATCGTTAATTCCAGAAGATATTACGGATTTATTGAAGAAAGGGAGACAGAAAACGGAATGGAAATGATTTTCGATACAGAATGGATAGAAGAAGGCTTCCCGCGCTGGCTGATTACTTTTGCCGATTATGCCACCGTCTTAGAGCCGGAATCTTTAAAGACAAAACTCAGAAACCTGGCTGCAGATATTTCCAGAAACCTGGAAGAATAAGAATAATTTTCTGAATAAAAATATAAACTCCGGCTGCCCATTCGGGCAGCCGGAGCTTTGGAAATTTATAATAATTTGAATAAAGAAGCTCTACTTCAGCTGAGAACAAAAATCAGGAACAACAAAACCGGGGTGTCTAATTTAAGGTATGGATAATCTGAATGATTGGTTTTGTGATTTTGAAGTTCCGTCTTTTTGTCTGAATTGAATCATCATTTTCAGTCTAAGCAAAGGAATAAGTGATCCTAAAATCTCTCCCAAAAAAAAGGAGGCTCAATTCCTAATGCTCTCAGATAAACGTATCCCTGACCTCTGTGGTGAACTTCATTGTCTACGAAGTAAAGGATGTTCTGGTATACCGGAAATTCGTACTGACCGAATAAATTGAAGGTTTCCTGAAAACGTTCTTCAGTAATCTGATTAAAATAATGATTGATCACTTCCGTTTCCTCATCCCATTTCTTTAGAATATCTTCTTTGGTGGATGGTGCAAATCCTTCCTCATTATAGGCCTCCATGTTTCTATCTACAATTCCTTTCAGAGCAGGTCCCGCGATGCTGATAAGTTCTACCGCCAGTTTAGCGAACGGTCTCATTCCTCCTACAGAAAATTCGAATAATTCTTTTTCAGGGAAAGCTTCAATCACTCTTCGGGTAAGATTTCTGTGTCCCTGCCAATCTTCAAGTAATTGCTGAGAATTCATAAACTGTTTTGTTGCTGTTGCTGTAGTTGTCATAATGGTATTATTTTGTTTGTTGTTGATACAAAGGTAAGACAGGGTTATGACAACAGTTTGTCAGTAGTGTTTTTGTGGGTGAAAAAATATTTTATTTCTTTATTAAAATATATGGGTATGTTTTGCCGTTTAGATGTAAATTGCATTGATAAAAAAGTACCAGTTATTAAAATCACGTAATGAAGAAGTATATTTTGCCTGTTATTCCTGTTTTTTTATTAATCTCATGTAATAAAATCGAAGAGAAGATAGACCAGACTGTTCAGAAAACTACAGAGACCGTGCAACAGAAAGCACAACAGGCAGTAGAAGAAACAGTAAAGAAAACGGTAAGTGAATCTATTAACTCTCTAACCAACTCTGAAGACGTAAAATTTAATCAGGTATTTCCGGATGGAGGAAAACCTGTAGTTTCAGAAGACACCGGAAAGAAATTTAAATTTCCAAACGGTTCCGAAGGATATATCTTTAAATACAAATCGGACATTGCCGTACTGCTTCCTTTTCTGGAAAAGCAGCCTACTTCCGATGAAAATAAATCAGAGAAAACAGCCCGTAAAATAGATGGGCAAAGCATTATAGACAAAATTACCTTTGTCTCCAAATTCCTGCCTGAAAATACTTTTGATACCAGTTTTCTGGAAGACATCAAAAACGATAAGAATATAGAATATTACAGACTGAAAAGGTTTCCAAACAACAGTACCATAATCTATAATCCCAAAAACCAGACCATCATACAATATGTAGAGGTAAATAAATAATTTGTGAGTGGCCGGATTTATCCGGCCATTTTTTATACACAGTCATTGAGAGACACTGGCTAAGCAGGCTCAATCTGTTGAAAAATACGTTTGGGAATGGATGAGATCATTTTATTCAGTTATTATTATTTCTTTTCCGATTATTAATAAGCCACTTCGTATTTTGTAAATCAATTCTCGTTTTTTATAGAATAATAATAATATTCATTGCATAAGTTGGGAAATGTATTTATATTATATTTCCGTTTTTAGTGTTTAATATTTATATTTTCACTAGATTTATTGAATTATTAACAACATATGAAAAGAAAATCATTCAATAAGAAAATTTGTGTATTGGTATTAAGCGGAGCGGGTACTATGGTATATGCTCAGGAAGGTGTAAAAGAAAATAGTATAGATGAAGTTGTGGTTACTACAGGTAGAACTAAGCCTAGAACCATCATTACATCAGCAATTCCTATTGATAATATTTCGGCAGTACAGCTAAAATCCACAGGACAAGTTACTTTTGATAAAGCTTTGACGTACTCGGTACCCTCTTTTAATTCGTCACAGCAAACCGTTTCTGATGCAACGGCTCATTTTGATCCGGCAGATTTAAGGGGATTAGGCCCTTCCAGAACATTAGTTTTGGTTAATGGTAAAAGAAAAAATCAAAGTGCTTTAATTTATGTAAATGATACGCCGGGAAAAGGTGAGGTAGGTACGGATCTGAAGAGTATTCCATCTGCTGCCTTACAGAATGTAGAGGTTTTAAGAGATGGTGCATCTGCACAATATGGCTCTGATGCTATTGCTGGAGTGATCAATATTATTCTTAAGAACAGCGTTGGAAAAAGTACCGTCAATCTTTTTTCAGGTATTACTTCAAAAGGAGACGGCTTTAATATCGGAGCAGATTTTAATACAGGAATCAAAGTGGCAAAAAATGGAAGTTTGAACCTTACATTGGGATATTCTTCCCAAAATAGAACTAACCGTGCAGGTTCTGTTACCAAAGATGAACTTTTTGGTGTTGATAATGCCTGGACGCAGGCTAATCCTGGTTTAGGAATGATTATAGGACAGCCGGAGACAAAAGTTGCCAATATGTTTGTCAATTTTGAATTGCCAACAGGTGAAACAGGCAAGTTTTATGCTTTTGGTGGTACTACTTACAGGAATGGGACTAGTTATGGTTTGTATAGAACACCCTATTGGGTAAGTTCAGATTTTGGTTTATTAACTCCGGAAGGGCAACCTTACAATGGATTTCAACCGGAATTTAAAACAGATGTTTATGATTATAATTTAACCTCCGGGTGGAAGGGCCTATTTGGAAAATGGAATTTTGATGGTAGTGCTACCTTTGGCTCTAATGCGGTAGATTATGTTGTAGGAAACACCATTAATACATCTTTGGGTGGAAATTCACCAACCCGTTTTAAAGCAGGTGGTCATCAGTTTAGTAATATTATAGGAAACATAGACATCAACCGGAATTTTGGTGCGTTTGTTTTAGGAGCTGGCGTTGAAGTACGCAATGAGAACTATCAGGCAAGGGCAGGAGAGGAGGCTTCTTATATAGGAAGTGGTGCAGAATCGTTTCCAGGACTGCAGCCTCAAAATGAAATCAATAAAAACCGTCAGAATATGGGAGCTTATATAAATTCTGAATGGGATGTTACGAAAAACTTGTTAGTTGGTGGAACTGTGAGATATGAAAACTTTAGTGATTTTGGAAATAATGTTTCCTGGAAAGGAAATGCAAGATATAAATTGTTGGATGATAAATTAGTTTTCCGCGGGTCTGTTTCTACAGGATTTCGGGCACCTTCATTACACCAGATTTATTATTCCAATGTTCAAACCAAAATTACAGGGAATACTGTAGCTAATCAGGGTACTTTTAACAATGACTCTCAAATTGTAAGATCTGATCTTGGGGTACAAAAATTAAATGCTGAAAAAGCCTTTAACATTACCGGGGGATTTGCCTTAAAACCTTTTAAGAACCTGACGATTACAGCAGATTATTATAGAATAAAAATTAAAGACCGGGTGCTTTTCTCAGGAGATATTGGTTACAAGACCGGTGCTCCGGGTAGTCCGGATACAACAAACCCTGTGGAAGTGATATTAGACAATAATAAAATTACCTCTCTGAAGTTTTTCACGAATGCTGTAAATACAGTTACTGAAGGGGTAGATTTCGTAGCTAATTATTATACTTCCGCTATTGGCAAAGGAAGATTGGGAGTTATTGCTGCTTTCAATTATAACGAAACTAAGATAGTAGATAATATTGCCGTTCCGTCTATTTTGGCTGAAAATGGATACTCAGAAAACTTTTTTGATAGAAAAGAACAATCCAGAATTATCTCTGCTAGGCCAAAAACAAAAACCATTCTTAGTCTTTCGTATGACATTTCAAAGTTTAACTTTAACCTTAATAATACTTATTTTGGTTCTGTTACATGGCAACATGCAACTGATCCTGCCAAAGATCAGACATTTTCCGGTAAGGTGATTACAGACATCGTTTTAACATATAAAATCACCAAAGATCTTAAAGTTTCCGGAGTCGTAAATAATTTATTTAATATTTATCCGAATGTAATAGACAGTAAAGGAGATGTAGTAACAGATCTTGGAGGAAGGTTCAAATATCCCTGGGAGGTAAATCAGTTTGGGTTTAACGGAACAACTTTCCAGCTAAATGTTAATTATACTTTTTAATCTGTAAATAAAAAAATTAGCATTGCTTTCTCATACTTAACAAAGGGAAAGTAATCCAAAAGATATAAAACCCCGTTTACGTAACTATTAACTGACATTAATTTCTAATGTCAGTTTTATACGGTGGAACCAGAGTTTCAAAAGTCAGTGCTACGGAAATTTCAATATTCAATAGGAACGGGCTTTAGCCCGTTTAAAAAATAGGTATAATCCATATGGCTTTAGCCAAAACATAATTCTTACAGACATTCCTGTATTTTACTTTTCTCATTGTGCAAAATAAAGTATTTTAGTAGTATGAAAATTTATACAAAAACAGGAGATAAAGGACAGACCGCTTTATACGGCGGAACCAGAGTTTCAAAAGCCAGCGCCAGAGTAGACAGCTACGGAAATATAGATGAGCTTAATTCATTTATAGGAATTTCCAAAAGCCATATTGAGGATGAAGAGGTTTTGAAACAGCTGAAAAAAATTCAGTTTGATCTGTTTACAGTAGGTTCAGAAGCTGCAACACCAGTGGATAAATTAATGCTTGCCAATGGAAAATCCCGCTTGCCTCTTATTATTTCAGAAACAGAAATCGAAGAGCTGGAGCAGTGGATGGATGCTTTTGAAGAAAAGCTGGAGCCGCTTCAGTATTTTATTCTTCCCGGTGGTGGAAAACCCGCTACATTTTTACATGCGGCAAGAACCATTTGCAGAAGAGCAGAACGTTCCCTGGTTTTCTTAAATGAATCTGAGGAAGTACGTCCAGAACTTATTAAATACCTGAACAGACTTTCCGATTATCTTTTTGTTCTGGCAAGATATATTTCAAAAATCAACAACGAACCGGAAGAATACTGGAATCCGAATGAAAGATAAAGCATTACTTTTCATCAACGGAGATCATCCGAAATCCTTTCCGGACTTAGATCCATACGGTTTAATAGCCTGTACGGACGGAGCCTTTCACTATCTGAAAAAGCTTGGTTTTCCATTAGATAAACTGGATTTTATTTCCGGAGATTTCGATTCTCATTCAGGAGCAGATGAAAGTGTTTATGAAGGGAAATTTATTCTTACACTGGATCAGGATAAAACAGATTTTCACAAAGCCCTGGAAATCATTTTGGAAAGAGGTTTTCTTTCTGTAGATGTTTTTGGAGGAAGTGGCGGTGAACAGGATCATTTTTTAGGAAACCTTACTGTTGCTTATGCTTTTAAAGATCGGTTAAACATCAAATTTTATGATGAGTTTTCCGAATATTATTTTGTCCCGAACAATTTTAAACTGAAAGGGGCTAAAAATAAAATGATTTCACTTTATCCCTTTCCATTCGTAGACAATATAACAACTACCGGATTGAACTGGCCTTTAACTAATGGAAGTTTAAGCATTACGTCAAGAATTGGGACAAGAAATTTTGCCGTTGAAGATGAGGTTTCCATTCAGTATGAATCCGGAGATCTGTTATTTTTTGTAGGAATCAATGAAATAGAATACCCCGGAATATATTGAAACAGTTAATACAAATATCAGTTCTGTTTATAGGCATGTTTTGTGTGTTTTCCTGCAAGACACAGAACTTTACGCAGCCGGAATATGGTCAGCGTGAAACAGAAAATACCATTAAAATCAAAAAGGTATATAATTTCAGAACGGTAGGGAATATTAAAAATACAGAAGGAAAAGTTTTAAAAGAAGGAAAATTTTACCGAAGCGGACATCTTCATAAGCTGAAGAAAAAATCATTCAAAGAATTAGAGAAACTGGGAATCAAGGAAATAATAGACCTTAGAAATTCGAAAGAAATATCAGACAAGCCGGACCATCTTCCTACGGATATTGTTTACCATCAATATTCCGCTTTTGAAGATCAGGGAGATCAGCTTACCCAGGCAAAAAAACTGGTCTTAAAAGGAAAAGTAAACGGTTCCGATGCAGATAAAAGGATGATTGATTTCTACCGTGAATATGTGACAGAAAATCCTGAAGTGATCAGAAAGATAATCACCGGAATTCTGGAATCCCAACAGCCTGTTCTTTATCACTGTACCGCAGGAAAAGACAGAACAGGAATTACAACGGCTTTAATTCTGACGATTTTAAAGTTTGATAAAGAAACCATTTACAACGACTATCTTTTATCCAATAATTACAGACAAAAACTTGTTTTCAAAAGACTTCATCTGGCTGATAATCTGCATTTTATGTATCCTAAGATGGATGTAAAAGTTCTTGAAAAACTAAGCTGGGTTGAAAGCGCTTACCTGGATGCCGCTTTTGATGAAATCAATAAGAAATATGGTTCAATTGATGTTTATATTCAACAGGTCTTGGGGATTTCGGAAGATAAGAGGGAAGAATATATTAAGAAGTTTACAAATTAATAATCGATAATGGTTTTTGAATGAGGCTGTTTTTAAATTTATAATAAATTTAACGCTTAAAAATCAAACTTTTTTAGCAATTTTGCATTTCGTAATTCACTTGTCAAGAAATGAAAATAAAGTACTCGGAACTTATTGATCAGACATTGTATTTTCCTACAGAGGAATTTAATGTTTCTGAGAACAATTTGTTATTTCACGATGTTCCTTTAATGGAAGTCGTTGAAAAATTCGGCACTCCGCTAAAAATTAGCTATCTGCCGAGAATTTCTCAAAATATCCAAAAGGCGAAAAGCTGGTTTAGGGAAGCTTTTGAGAAAACCGAATATAAAAAGAATTATACCTATTGTTACTGTACAAAATCCAGTCATTTCAACTTTGTGCTTGAAGAAGCTCTGCAAAATGATATTTCTATCGAAACGTCATCGGCATATGACATGGATATTGTAAAATCTCTTTATGGGAAAGGTAAAGTAGATAAAAATATCGAGGTGATCTGTAATGGATTCAAGACCGATGATTATCTGGCTAAAATTTCCGAGATGATCAACAGCGGTTTCGAAAACATTACTCCTATTCTGGATAACTACCGCGAGCTGGATAAACTTACCGAAAGCATTGATACCACTTTCGATATCGGAATCAGAATTGCTTCCGAAGAAGAACCTAAATTCGAATTTTATACCTCAAGACTGGGGATAGGATACAGAGATATTATTCCTTATTACAGCCAGAAAATTGCCGAACACCCGAATGCAAGACTGAAAATGCTTCACTTCTTCATTAATACAGGGATCAAAGACACGGCTTATTACTGGAATGAATTGTACAAATGTCTTCGTGTGTATGCACGTCTGAAGAAAATTGCACCGGAAGTGGATTCACTGAACATCGGTGGAGGTTTCCCAATTAAGACTTCTTTAAACTTCGAATACGATTATCAGTATATGGTGGAAGAAATCGTTTCTCAGATCAAAAAATTCTGTGAAGAGGAAGGAGTGGAAGAACCTAATATTTATACTGAATTCGGAAGCTTTACGGTAGGAGAGAGCGGTGCAAACCTTTATAAAATCATTTCTCAGAAACGTCAGAACGACAGAGAGAAGTGGAATATGATTGATTCTTCATTCATGACTACACTTCCTGATACCTGGGCCATCTCAAGACACTTTATCATGCTTCCATTGAACAGATGGGAAGATACTTATGAAAGAGTATTTTTAGGAGGACTGACCTGTGATTCGGATGATTATTATAACTCCGAACAGCATACCAACGCCATCTATTTACCTGTTTTCAGCGATACAAAACCTCTGTATATCGGATTTTTCCATACAGGAGCATATCAGGAAACAATCGGAGGATATGGCGGTGTTCACCACTGTCTGATGCCTCAGCCGAGACACGTCCTGATCCAGAAAGATGAAAACGGCGAACTGCAGTATGAAATCTTCCGTGAGAAGCAGGAACCTGAAGATATTTTGAAAATCTTAGGCTACAAATAACAGGACTGTCATTGCGAGGAACGAAGTGACGAAGCAATCTCACCTTAATACTCTTAACAGCTCAATTATTTCTTAATATTTTAATTTTTAACTATTAAGAATTAAGAACGATTAAGAATCTTCGCTTCAGATGATAAGACCAATATAAAAACAAAAGCTCTCAAATTTTGAGAGCTTTTTCATTTAAAAATATTTTGAAAGCTTATCCAGTTCCAGTTCTTCATAATCTGAAACCACAATATCAGCTAAAGTATAATCCTGATTTTTTGAATGCGGACTTCTATAGGCAGCACAGAAAATTTCAGCTCTGTGGGCAGCCAGTATTCCATTCGTAGAATCCTCAATCACCATACTGTTTTCTACAGGTTCTTCCGCCATTTTTGCGGCCAGAAGAAATACTTCGGGATGAGGTTTAGATTCCTTCAGATCTGCCCCGCTTATTTTTCCGCTGAAATATTTTTCAAGCCCGAACTTTTCAAAAACCATATTGATGGTGACCATTGTTGCTGAAGAAGCCAGAATAAGTTTGATACCGCTTTCATGATAATGCTTAATTAATTCTCGTACTCCGGGAATCAGATCAAATTCTTCATCGTTGTCAAAATAATCTTTGAAATAGGCTCTTTTGGTTGCAGAAAGGTCTTCGTGGGTATGAGACAGACTATATTTCCCGATGAGTGTTTCAAAGACTCTTTTCGTGGAAGCTCCGGTAAAGGAGGAATAAAGTTCTTCGGAAACAGCAATTTCCAGTTCGTCAAATGTTTTGAAATAAGCTTTTCTGTGAAGTGGTTCCGTATCTACAATAACCCCGTCCATATCGAAAAGAACAGCTTTTAAGGACATATTTTGTTTTTTACAAAAGTAGGGATTTGCTTTGAAAGGGGAAAGGGGATCAGGAATCAAGAATCAAGAGCCAAGAACCAAGATTTCAGATATCAGACATCAGATTTTAGACAGAGAAGATTGCTTCTGGTGGCTCATTCAATATTTTCGGATTTCCTGATGTAAACTTTCTCACCCCGAATCCCGCAACTCTCAAACTCGCACCCCGCATCCCAAAACTAATAACTCATAATTTATAACGCTCAAACCCTCAAACTCTCTTACTCATAAACCCGAATCCCGAAACTCGTATTCCCGCACTCCAAAATCCTATAACCCACTTACCCTCAAACTCACAAACTCTTTGTATCTTTGTGGAATCAATCTATCATTTAAATTTTTAAATAAAACATGAGAACATACGCAGGAATTCCTGAAGAAAATGCAACGTTAGAAAATTCTAAAGTAATGTTGGTAACCGTTCCTTACGATGGAACTTCAACATGGGGAAAAGGAGCTGATAAAGGCCCTGAATTATTCTTAAATGCTTCTGAAAATATGGAGCTTTATGATATTGAAACAGGAACTGAGCCTTTCCTTGACGGTGTGTATCTTGCCGGAGAAGTGTCTGAAAATTCTACTCCTGAAGCAATGACAGAAGCGGTTTATCAAAAAACAAAAGAACTTCTGAACAACGAGGGAAAAGTATTTACCCTTTTCGGAGGTGAGCACTCTGTGTCTATCGGTTCTATCCGTGCGGTAGGAGAGAAGTTTGAAAACCTTACCGTTCTTCAGCTGGATGCGCATACAGATTTACGCCCTGAATTTCATGGCTCTACTTCCAACCATGCATGTGCGGTTTTTGAAGCCAATCAGAAGCATAATCTGGTTCAGGTGGGAATCCGTTCTATGGATGCTGAAGAAGCTGAATACCTGCCGGAAGGAAGAGTGTTTTTTGCTCACGAGATCGCCACGAACGATAACTGGATTGAGGATGTTTTAGAAAAAGTTTCAGGAAACGTTTATATTACAATTGACCTTGATGCTTTTGATCCATCCATTGCTCCTTCTACGGGAACACCGGAGCCAGGCGGTTTACAGTGGTATCCTACATTAGAATTATTAAGAAGAGTATTTGAAAAATGTAATGTGGTAGCCTTTGATATTGTAGAATTAATGGATTCTCCTATGGCTAAACCAACTGCTTTCTTAGCGGCTAAGCTATATTACAAAATGCTTGCTTACAACCACATCTATAACAACAACTAAAATTCCGCAAGAATCAGATTTTTTCTGCTGTATATTCTTCGGAAATTTGTGAGGTAAAAAAGAAATATTATGTCCGCACAAAGTCAGATAGATTATAACAGAATTGCCAAAGCGATAGAATATATCCAGAGCAATTTCAGACTTCAGCCAAGTTTGGAGGAAGTGGCAGAGAAAATTCATTTGAGTCCGGCTCATTTTCAGAAGATATTTACGGAATGGGCGGGAACAAGTCCGAAGAAGTTTTTGCAGTTCATCAGTCTTGAACATGCCAAAAACTTACTGAAAGAAGAAAAAGCGAGTTTATTTGATACCGCTTACGAGACGGGACTTTCCAGCACGAGCAGGCTTCATGACCTTTTCGTGAAAATAGAAGGAATGTCTCCGGCGGAATATAAAAACGGCGGAAAGAGCCTCACGATTTATTACAGCTTCTCCAAAAGCCCTTTTGGATATGTAATGTCGGCATCCACAGAAAAAGGGATTTGCTATATGGCTTTTGAAGACGATAAAGAAACAGCATTGGGAAATTTGAAACATAAATTCCCCAATGCTTCTTTTTTTGAAAAACAGGACAGCCTTCAGAAAAACGCACTATCTATATTCGATAAAGACTGGACCAAACTCAACACGATTAAATTACACCTTAAAGGCACCGATTTTCAGCTGAAAGTCTGGGAAACTTTGCTTACCATTCCAATGGGGAAACTTTCTACTTACGGAAATCTGGCAGAAAAAATAGGGAATCCGGGCGCATCCAGGGCTGTAGGAACAGCAATTGGAAGCAATCCTGTGGCATTTCTTATTCCGTGTCACCGGGTGATTCAGTCTACAGGGAATCTTGGAGGGTACCGATGGGGAAGCGACAGAAAACAGCTGATGGTGGGCTGGGAAAGTTCACAGGTCTATTCCGGAAATTCTGTTTTACCTTAGCATATTATTTTACCACAAAAATCACAAAGGTTTTTAATACTTAATTTTCAGAAGTTTAAAAGCTTGAGGAACCCATTAAAGTTCATAAAATATAGATTTTGGCTAAAGCCGGATTGAATATTGTTATCATATTAAAACGGACTAAAGTCCGTTCCTATTGATGTAAACACAGCAAATATGTATACCTGGAGACCTAGTACAATATAAAAATCTTTGATTTTTTTTAAAGCTTAATTGTGCCCTTTATTCTGTGTTTTAATCATCACTTAAAAAACTTTTGTGACTTTTGTGGTTAATAAAATTATTTAAAAAACATCAACTCATTATAATATTCTTACCAATTAAAAATCATGAACAGTCTGTTTGAAGAAATATCAGAATATCCTTTAAATATTCTTCCTAACGATGGAACAGTACATTATTACGGGAAGGTTTTCGGAAAAGAGAAGTCACATTTCTTTTACGATTATCTGCTCAATCAGATTCCCTGGGAAAATGACGAGGCAGTTATCTTTGGGAAATTAATTTTAACCAAAAGAAAAGTAGCCTGGTTTGGAGAAAGAGCTTTTGAATACACTTATTCAAAACGGACAAAACATGCCAGATTCTGGACTCCAGAACTGCTCGAACTGAAGAAAAAATGCGAGGAAGTATCCGGAGAAACCTATAATTCATGCCTGCTTAACCTGTATCATGACGGAAGCGAAGGAATGGCATATCACAGCGACGGTGAAAAGGATCTTAAAAAACACGGAGCCATCGCTTCCCTGACTTTCGGAGCAGAAAGAAAGTTTCTTTTCAAGCATAAAACAACCAAAGAAAAAGTAGAAATATTCCTGGAAGACGGAAGTTTACTGATCATGAAAGGAACCACACAGGAAAACTGGCTGCACAGGCTTCCTCCTACAACGAAAGTAAAAACACCGAGAGTGAACCTTACTTTCAGAACGATTGAGGAGTGAAAAAAAAGGTGACTTCGAGAACCTCAGTCACCTTTTTAGGTTAAGAGAGAGATTCCGATTGGTGGCTGAGCCCCTCGAAGCCACACCATTCCCTATAATAAAAAAATCCGACCGCTGAATTCTCAAAGCGACCGGATTTTATGTTTTTGTAAACTATTATCAATACTACCTTTGGAGGCTCTTGAAGCCACCACCTCTATCTTTATTTCAATACCTCAGCCTCAATAGAGCTGTCATTGAAAATCTTGATAAAAGCTTTTGTATAATCTTCTTTTGTAGCAAAATTCGGGTTTTCCATAAATTTCTGAGGATTCACAGCAAACAGCGGCCACCATGTACTGCTGATCTGAATCTGAATCTTATGTCCCTTTTTGAAAGTATGCATTACATCCTGCAATCTGAAATTGACAGCCGTTTTTTGATTGGCCACCAAAGCTTCTCCTTTTTCTCTTGAATTCCTGAATCTTGCAGGCATGATTTCACTTCTTACCATCTGGTGATAGTTAGGGTAAATTACCCCGTCTTTCTTTTCTGCAGGTTTAAAATCTTCAGGATATACATCAATTAGTTTTACAGCAAAATCGGCATCAGTGGAAGAGGACGCGATATTCAGTTTGGCCATAATTTCCCCTGCGAAAGTAATATCATCAGTCAGAACATCCGTTGTGAATGTCAGAACATCCGGTCTTCCAACGGCAAATCTCTGGTCTTCCGACATATAATTCTTAGGCGTAAATCCGTTGAAATCTTTCAGGTTGTCTGAGCTTAATACAGGATTGTTAGGGTCGCTGTAGTATTCAGAAAAACCTTGTCCAGAGGCGTTCTTTAAAGTTCCGTTGGCCAGATAGAAATTAATTTTCTGAGCATTTTTCGGTGGGTAAGAAGCAAATTCTCTCCATTCTTTAGCACCAGTGTCATACATTAATGCTTCAGGAAGTCCCGCATCTTCTTTCGTGTTGCCTTTTAAATAATGGTTAAAGAATTTTGTCTCTATATTTTTCTGATAGTAGGTAGCAATACTGTCACCGAAATAAATCTGATTGTGGAAATGCTTCCCCTGTTCCTGCGCCCAGGCGCCATGTGAGAAAGGTCCCATTACAATAGTGTTTTTTGCTTTCGGGCTTGTCTTTTCAATCGTTTTATAGATATTTAAAGGCCCTGAAAGATCTTCTGCATCAAACCATCCGCCAACAGTCATTACGGCATGATTTACATTTTTTAAATGAGGAAGAAGGTTTCTTTTCTGCCAAAATTCATCATAGTTGGGATGATTCATAATCTCAGTCATGAAAAAATTGTTCTTGTAGTATTTTTCATAGCCATCCTTTAAAGTTCCCATGTCTCTGTAAAATTTAAGACCGTCTTCTGAAGTCTGCTTCACAAAAGTATCCATATACCATGCTTTGTTTTCAGGTTTTGTTTTCTGAATTCCGAAAACAGGAAAAGTTCTGAAATAACCGAGCATAAATCTGCCGTTGTGAAGGAAATCATCATTCCAGAAATCCGAAATAGGAGCCTGTGGTGAAGAAGCAACCAATGCAGGATGCTGCGCCAGAATTCCTACTGCGGTATAAAACCCGGGATACGAAGTTCCGTATTGTCCTACTTTACCATTATTATCTTTAATATTTTTCAATAACCAGTCTATCGTATCATAAGTATCGGTGCTCTCGTCTACATCCTTTTTTGTTTTACGGTCTACCTGTGGAGTCATATTGGTGAAAGTTCCTTCACTCATATACCTTCCGCGTACATCCTGGAATACAAAAATATATTTGTCTTTCATCAGATACTGGTTCGGGCCCAGTTTCGCTCTGTATTCGTTTTCACCGTATGGAGCAATGCTGTAACAGGTTCTCTGCATCAGAAACGGATATTTGTTTTTGTTGGAAATATCCTTAGGAATATAAACGGATGTGAAAAGTTTTACTCCGTCACGCATCGTAATATAGAATTCCTTTTTTGTAAAATTATCTTTTACGAAACTATCCTTCTGGTTGGAAGGCTGTGCGCTTCCGAGGATAAAAAAGAAAATAAATAAAATTGAAATATGGATCTTCATAAATAAAATTTGTCGCTAATTTAGAAATAAAATAGCTCCGATATACTAACTGTGCTCAATCTTTCAACAGAAAGTATAGAAGAATATGAAAAATAAAGAGTCAGGTTTATCTGTTTGAGCTGCGGAATATTTTTCAGGTTCGCTGATTTTGCAGATTAAGCAGATTCTTTTATTGCGATGAGAAAACTGCTTTTTCACGGCTATTGCATCTTTTTTCCTGCAAATCTATTCAATTTCATACTCAGAGAGAACATGATGTAACGTCTCAGGATAAGATCTTCCCGGTCTTCAATATAAGAGGTGGATAAGGTTCTACGGACACTTTGGTTTTGATTCAGAACATCATAAATCTTCATTTTTGCGGTAAGCTGTTTTTTAAAGAACGAGTAGCCTAAGCTGGTATTCCAGAAGTAGAAATCTCTTTTGAAACCCGGGGCAATATTGGAATTGGTATTATATTCAAAATCATTTCCGAAAACAAGCCGGCTGTTGAAAAGATAATTGGTCAGCTCCAGTTTTAAAGACTGGTTCGCAGTATTCACATTGTCAATGCTGTAGTTGGTATATTTGGAAAAATTGTACCCAATTCTGTAGGAAGGTTTTATAGTCAGTTTATCCTTCAGATCATAAGTCAGATTCAGGCCGGGATTCAGACTGTATGAATTCGTAGTAAACAATTGTCCGTTGATAAATCCCTTATTATAGCTGTACTGCAAATTAAATCTTGGGTTTATACTGAGTTTACTGTCATTCCATTTAAAACTTTTGCTTAAACCTCCGCTTACACTCATTGTTTTGTTACCGCTTATATTATCGTAGGTGATAAGCTGTTTCCCCGAATTATCGTAGCGTGAATAATTAACAACATCGTTATTCCTGTACGTAAAATTGATGCTGACATAATAATTCATATTTTTCACAATGTTGTAATTGTTGAAAAACAGGGAACTGTTGTTGGCCCAGGCATTTTTAAGATTAGGGTTCCCCATGTAGGTGATCAGAGGGTTTGAGGTATCTTCGTAAGGAGTCAGCTGCTCTGCACCGGGAATGGTAAAACCCGAATAGTTGTAAATACTCAGCATTTTATTGTCCGAGAAACTATACCGGAAATTAAAACTGTATGCAGGAAGAGCAAAGTTTTTCTGCAGGCTGTATTGCTGTCCGTTATAGACCGAATTCACGTTCATGTCTGAAAGATCAATATTCATGGATCCCCACAGACTGAATTTCTTTTTATTGATTTCAAAAGACAGCTGAGGTGTGATCTGGTTTATTGTTTGTCTTAGGCTATTGGATAAAGGTGTATTGTAATCCGAATAATCGCCCGAACCCATATTAAAATCATTAACATCTCTGGCATTCTTAGACATCTTTGAGTTATATGATATCTCAAAACTTACCATAGCAGAATCGGAGACAGGTTCCGTATATCCGGCACTGAAACCATAAATATTATTCTGATTTTTACTCCTGGATAATTGATTTCTGTTGTCATTTTGATCAGCTCCGGAATAAAATACAGTCTGAGACTTGTTGAGATTGGCATTTTTGGACTCCGAGATGGTACTGCTCATTTTTGCATTGAAAGAACGTTTTTTCTTTCTGAACTGCTTTAAAAAATAAATATAAGGGGTAAAAGTATTGCTTTCTGAATCCGTGGTGGAGTAAGAACTGTTCTCATTCAGCAGTGTCTGATCTCTTGATGTTACAGAGGTAGAATTACTAAAACTGGAACTGCGTGTACTGTTGAATTTGGGTGAAAAATAAATACTGGAAAGAGAATCCAGTCTGATTCTTGCCGAAGTATCGAAATTATATTGCTGGTTTTCACTTTCACTCTTATTCTCAGAACGGGTATTGAGCGTATATTCCGGAAGAAGGGTAGTTCTGGATACCTTAGATCCTGTCTCCGAATCAGAATTGGAACGGGTAAGGCTGAAATTATCCAGATCAATGTGTTTTCCAAGTTGATCATTGTAATTGATTCCTACGGTCGTAGACCTCTGAATTCCCTTACCAGAACTTCCGGACATCATAGAAGAGCCTCTGCCGCGTTCCATACTGTCAAAAACATCATCATTGGAAAACCCCTGAGAATTAATGTTGTTGGAAGAGGCAATAAGGCTTATTTTGGTGTCATTTTTAAAATAGCTGAGTAATGTACTTCCTTCATAACGTTTGTCAGAGCCATATCCCAGCGTAAGTCTTGAAATAAGTCCTTTATTCTTTTTCTCGTCAATATTAAAATTGATGGTAGCTGTATTGGATTTTGAAGATTTTCCGCTGAGCTCCTCCTCTTTTGTTTTGGTGGTCGTAAACTGGATATTTTTGATGATATCGGCGGGAAGGTTTTTCAGGGCAATTTTTCCGTCCTTATCAAAGAAAGGTTTTCCATTGATCATAATCTGGTCTACATCCTTTCCGCCAACCGTGATCTTTCCGTCATTATCAACCTCCACGCCGGGAATCTGTTTCAAAAGTTCCTCGATTTTGCTGTCCGGTTTTACTTTGATGGCTGAAGCATTAAATTCAATCGTGTCTTTCTTGATCTTTACCGGTGATACCGTAATCTTGATTTCCTCAATATTCTGAACCTTATTTTTTTCCAGTTCAATATCTCCCAGTGAAATAGATTGGCTGATTTTCTCAATCCTTTTGGAATAGATGGATAATTTCTCCGCATCAATTTTTAAAATCGAAGGCTCATTCAGAGCATCTGTTTTCAGGGAAAATTTACCTTCTTTATTGGTGGATGTATAATTGACGATGGAAGAGTCTTTTTCTTTAAGAAGATATACGGTGGCATTTTCTATGGTTTTTTTATCGGAATCGGTTACTTTTCCATTGATGTATAAATGTTGGGCATGCAGCACCATACTATTGAATGCCAATAACAGCAACAATAAGATTTTCTTCATTAATGCTTATTTAGAGGCGTAAAAATATAAAAAAAACACCCCCTTGCGGAGATGTTTATATTTATTTTTATTGAAAATTCAATATTTCAAAAAAAATTACGCTTTTAGATATCTTGAATAAGCATATCCTTCCTGACCGTCATCAGTTTTCACTTTCCACCAGTCATCAGAAGTCTGCTCAATCAAAGTTACTGAAGAACCTTTTGCAGCTTTTCCTACTACAGCAGCTTCAGTAGAAGGCTCCTGTCTGATGTTAAGGTTAGAATCCTCAGTAGCTACCGTTAAAGCAGCACCTGAAGCTAATCCTGCAACCTGTACGTCAATATTGATATCCGAAGCAGAATAGGTAGAATCAATAGCTCCCAAAGCATTCCATACGGCATCTTTTGCAGCAGTATTGGATGCATTTCCTGAAACATAAAGGATACCATCCTGTTCCTGAACCTGAAGATTGGAAATTCCTGCAGATTGTGCTGCTGAAACTACGCTTGAATATTTATCTTGTAATGTGCTCATTTTAAAATTATTTTACCACTAGGTTATTGTTATACTTTCCGATTTTCAAAGCATCTACAGATTCTTTGATTTTTCTTGCCTGAAGGCCTGAAACATTTCCTGTAAGCGTAAGCTGTCCGTTTACAACCTCTACTTTTACAGAAGGGAAATCTTTAACAGCATCCTGAACTTTTTTCTGAACCGCAGGATCTACAGCAGAAGCTGTTTCTACAGGGGCTACAGGAGCCGGTGCTGCGATAGTAGACATATCCATAACGTCTTTTACTCCGGTAATAGCTTTTAGTTTTGTGATCATGGCATCTTTAGACTGCTGATCAGCGAAAGTTCCGCTTAAATGAGCAACTCCTTCTTTTACTTCAACAGAAGCATTGGGATTAGAAGTTACGACAGTTGTAGCCTGAGTCTGAAGATCGGCATCAGAAATTTTCTTTTTACAAGAAACCGCTCCAAAAGATATAGCTACAGCTAATGCAGCCATTGCGATAGTTTTTTTCATAGTTGTATATTTATTTAAGGTTGTTAATACAATCAAATGTAATAATAAAATTTGTACCAAAAGAATAAAAACTCAATAAATGTTTTAGAAATTTTTTGCAATATTTTCTGAATCAGCGATTTAATTTTAATGTATTATAAACTTAATCTCGACTTAACAGGATTATGACAAAATCTTGTACCAATTGAAAAACTATTATATTTGTGGGAATTGAACTATATATATGAAAGGACAAAATAAACTTTTTATTGCCATTATCGTTGCACTGCTTCTGGGAGTAGCAATTGGAGGGGTGGTACACACGCAATACCCTGAAAGTGCGGAACCTTTTTCCAAGAATATTAAACTGCTGGGAACTGTTTTTATCAGATTGGTACAGATGATCATTGCGCCATTGGTTTTCACCACGCTGGTCGTGGGAATTGCCAAAATGAGCGATATTAAAATGATCGGAAGGGTAGGAACAAAAGCAATGCTGTGGTTTATCTCGGCTTCACTGGTTTCTCTTTTTATCGGGCTGATGCTTGTTAACTGGCTTGAACCGGGGCATGTGACCAAACTCCCGATCCAGGATGCTGCAGCCGCGGAAGACCTTCTGAAAAGCAGTAAAAGTTTTTCTCTGGAAGACTTTGTAAAACATATGATCCCTAAAAGTTTATTTGAAGCTTTTGCTACCAACGAGGTACTTCAGATCGTTATTTTCTCTATCATGTTTGGAGTTGCTCTCGCTAATTTAGGAGAGGAATATTCAAAACCGGTCGTTAAACTTTTTGACATTATTGCCCACGCTATTCTTAAAATGGTAGGCTACATCATGTGGTTTGCTCCGCTTGGTGTTTTAGGTTCTATTGCTGCTGTAGTGGCTATGAACGGGTTTAAAATATTTGAAGTCTATGCCGTTTATCTGAGAGACTTTTTCTTCGCCCTGGCTGTGCTTTGGGTAGTACTTCTCCTGGTAGGGTATATGGTCTTAGGAAACCGCCTTTTCGAACTGTTGAGAAGAATCAAGGCACCTTTGCTGATTGCTTTCTCTACAACGAGTTCTGAAGCTGTTTTCCCGAAACTTGTGGAAGAGCTTGAAAAATTCGGATGTAATAATAGAGTCGTATCTTTTATTCTGCCTTTGGGATATTCGTTTAATCTGGACGGAAGTATGATGTATATGACGTTTGCTTCCATCTTTATTGCACAGATCTACGGTATTGAAATGTCCTTAGGGCAGCAAATTACCATGCTTTTGGTATTAATGCTTACTTCAAAAGGAATTGCCGGAGTTCCGAGAGCATCACTGGTGATTATTGTAGCAACCTGTTCCATGTTTGGAATTCCGCCGGAAGGTATCGCATTGATCCTGCCAATTGACCATTTCTGTGACATGGGAAGAAGTATGACCAACGTATTAGGAAATGCACTGGCTACTTCAGCTGTTTCCAAATGGGAAGGTCAGCTTGAAAATACCCCTCAGAAAGTTTAGTAGAATATGACGGAGCAGTATTTAGAAATCCACAAAGCCAATATTTTTGATAAAGGTTTTACCGTAATTCCTTCCGTTTTTTCTGAGGAAGAGATTGAAAAAATTACGGAGACCATTCAAAATGCGGATACGTCAGGAGGGAATTTCAGAAAATCCGATGATCTTTTTGCAGTAAGACAATTCTTAAAAGAAATTCCTGAAGTAAAAGAGCTGGTATTTAATGATACTGTTAAAACCATTGTCAGAGTGCTTTTCGGAGAAAAATATGTTGCTGTAAAAAGTATTTATTTTGATAAGCCGGAAACCTCAAACTGGTATGTTGCCTATCACCAGGACTTGACAATTTCAGTAGACAAAAAACTGGATATGCAGGGTTTTGGACCATGGACTACCAAGAAGAATCAGTTTGCGGTACAGCCTCCTTTGCCTATCCTTGAAAATATCTGTACCATCAGAATCCATCTGGATGATACCGATGAAAATAACGGAGCTTTAAAAGTAGTTCCGGGATCGCATGCCAAAGGAATCTACAGACCGGAAACCATCGACTGGAATACGGAAACAGAAGAAATCTGTAACGTAGAGAAAGGTGGAATTATGATTATGAAACCCCTTACGCTTCACGGTTCGAACAGAACAACAGACGGAAGGAGAAGAAGAGTTATCCATATAGAATTTTCTGATCTGGAACTGCCACAGGAACTGCAATGGTCCGAGAGAATGAATTAAAATCCTACATCAAATGGTATCAGAGGAAAATCAATTTCCGGCTATTGACTCAAAAATATCTAAAGGCTGGACTTTAGCCGTTAAAATATTTTTTTCAATATTCGCCGTATTGACACCGCTGATGACAATTTTGATGGCATGGATTACCATAACCTCAAATATTCAGATTGAACTGAAAATTTTAATGGTTGTGTTGGCGATACTCGTTGCTGCGGGATTTATATGGCTTCTGATTGTAAAATTAAAAGAAAAATCAGGCACGAAAATAATCAGGACAACGGTTGACAGAGCGGGAATTCATTATTACACTAATCAGGGTTTAGTAAAATCAATACAGTACAATCAACTGATGCCACATCCTGAGGACGGAAAATATGACGTTTTTATCAATCTTGATCAGACCGATACCGATATGGATTTGTGTTTTTATATATTTGATGATGCGTCAGATAAAATCGTAATAAAAGCATTATTCATAGAAGCAGAATCTATCATTACTAATGGAAATTTATTAAAAAAGCATTTCATAAAAGGGATTACTTTTTTCAGACCCGACTTGAAAATTTCCCCCGGTATTTTTGATTTGTATAAGCTAGATAGAGATTGATAAACATCCATAACAAAACAAAGCCCTTTGAATTTTTCGAAGGGCTTTGTTTTTAGTCAGGAAGAGGGAGGAGGGAAGTTACTTCCTGTCCGTAGATCTGCTTTTGCAGTTATTTTTTTAATATTTAATCAGGTGAATCTCCAAAAAGTCAATAAAATTGAGGTTCAGTCATTATTCAGACCTCCATTAACTTCCCTCTTCAGACTTCCAGCTTCATATCATCTATTTCACAGAAATCTCATCAATAAAAATATATGCCTCACCGCCAGCTCCCTGATGCCATTCTGGAAGCTTTCCGTAATAATAGGCTTTTACCTTGATGTAGCGGGCTTCAGTAGGAAGAATCTCCGTACTGAAATTTTGAATCTGTACTTTTTCATCTTTAGCATCAATCGTATTGTCGATGCTTTTCAGGAGGATAAAATCTTTTCCGTTCATGGAAGCATAATAGTCCACTTTTTTAGGGAGTAAGATCCAGGCTCTGCTGTCCTGAAGATAAGTTGAGGACAGACTGGTAATCTGCTGAGGTGATTTAAAATCAATAACCGCTTCAAAATCCTGCCCCTGATAGCCATGCCATTCTCCTTTTCTCCAGTTGATATCCCCCTTGATTCCGTCGATGAGTGCCAGTTTTCCATTAGCGGTATATTGCTGGGTTGCTTTTGAATGGATATCGATGTCCCAATAATTAGGCCTTCTGTTGAATCGAGCCATCGTTACTGAACTCTTTTCACCATTTCTCTCTGAGTAGGCATGAACCTGAGTCGTTTTGCTGATTGTAAAAGGCCCTTTGTAAGCTGTAAAAGTCTTTCTGACATTGGCATCGCTGTCACTCAGGGTCATATAATATACTTTATCACCTGCATTGAGCGGAGTGATTTCTACTTTTGCAGAAAAATCGAAGATTCTGTCAGAGGCAATCACCGGGGAAGCTGTCAATTGTGTATACTTAAAATCTTTTGCAGGCTTAATATTTTCAAACCCCAGCTTCTGAAGTTCTGCTTTTCCTGTATTCTTTGTAATTATTTTTGTGGTTCCGTCTTCCAGATGAATTTTAACCTCATCGAAATAAGGAGTGGTCGTTTGCCATTCAGGAAGTCCCGGAGTGACAGAATAAACACCCATTGAACTTAGAATATACCAGGCGCTCATCTGGCCGCAGTCCTCATTTCCGATCAGTCCGTCTGGCGTATTTTTATAGAAATGATCAAGAATATATTTGATTTTGGCATCTGTCTTTTCCGGTTTTCCTACGTAATTGTACAGGTAAGCAATGTGATGGCTCGGCTCATTTCCCTGAGCATACTGTCCCATTAGTCCTGTGATATCTACCTGCTCTCTGCCGGTTGTTTTATCCGGTGCAGCGAAAATAGCATCAATGAACTGTTCAAATTTTTCCTTTCCGCCGTGCGCAGCAATCAGTCCGGGAATATCCTGCTGTACCGAGTAGGAATAATGCCATGAGTTTCCTTCCGTATAATTATTGTTCACTTCTCTTGGATCGAAAGGCTCATACCAGTTGCCGTTCTTTCGGGGCTGCATAAAGCCATTGTTTGGATTGTAAAGATTTTTCCAGTTTTGAGAACGCTTCATGAAATACTGATAATCTTCTTTTTTTTCTAAAATCTTGGCCATTTGGGCAATACACCAGTCATCATAAGCATATTCCACAGTTTTTGAAACACTTTCATGCTCATCATCAATGCTGATATAATTGTTCTGTTTGTATGCATTTAACCCGAAAATATCCAGCATAGCAGAATTTTTAGAGGCCTCAAATGCTTTTTCATAGTCAAAACCCTTAATTCCCTTCGCCATCGCATCTGCAATCACCGAAACAGCGTGATAGCCGATCATGCATTCCGTTTCGTTGGAAGCCAGTTCCCAAACCGGAAGTTTTCCACCCTGTTCATATTGTTTGATAAAGGTATTGATGAAATCTGCCGTTCTTTTTCTGTCGATCAGGGTCATTAGCGGATGAGCTGCTCTGAAGGTATCCCAAAGTGAAAAAACGGAATAATAATCAAAGCCTTTTGCGGTATAAAGTTTATTGTCCCGGCCTCTGTAGCCTCCGTCCACATCCATATTGATGTTTGGTTGGGTAAAAACATGGTACAAAGCGGTGTAAAAGACAGAAAGTTGGTCTTTATTATCAGATTTCACTTCAATTTTCGAAAGTTCTTTGTCCCAGTCAGATTCAGCCTGTTTTTTTATGGTTTCAAAATCATTGGATTTTCCCTCTGCCAGCATATTTTTCTCCGTTCCTTCATAACCTGTGGGAGAAATAGCAACTTTTACAAGAATTTTCTCACCCTTTTTGACTTTATTTGAAAAAGCGATTTTTACTTGGGTTCCATAGTAGAAATTGTTTTTTTGTATACTACCTTTTGGTAACACAGCATGTTCTTCATATGCGTTTGTTTCAAACATAGGTTTTGAGAATTCAATTCTGGCATAGATATACTGATTGGTTGCCCAGGCTTCACTTCTTCTGAAAACCTCAACGGTTTTGTCATCAATGATTTTTACTTCTCCTTCAAGGAGTTTATCCCGGTGATTTAAGTCTAAAATAATATGGGCATCTCCTGCTTTGTTAAAAGTATATTCATGATAGCCGACTCTTTTTGTCGTGGTCAGACGTACATCAATATTATTTTTATCCAGTTTAACAGAATAAAATCCGGCCGAAGCTTTTTCATTTTTATGCGAAAATTTTGAAGAATAGTCTTTGGAGTTTAAGCTTGCATTTCCCATAGTAGGCATCAGCATAATATCCCCATAATCTGAAACTCCCGTTCCGTTCAGATGGGTATGAGAAAATCCATAGATCACAGAATCTGAATAATGATAGCCGCTGCAGCCGTCCCAGCTTCCATCTATCCTCGTATCAGGTGAAAGCTGTACCATTCCGAACGGAACAATAGCTCCGGGAAAGGTATGCCCGTGCCCTCCGGTTCCAATAAAAGGGTTTACATATTGGGAATAATTCTGGGAATATATGATCTGGGCAATGAACAGTGAGAAAATGGCCAGTCTTTTTTTCATAGGATGATTTTATACCCACGAATATATTGAAAATCAACAGAACAGCATGTAATAAAAGAAAGACAGGGATTGTCTTATTAAAAACGATTACAAAAAACACATGAAGAAAATACTACTTCCGTTAATGCTGCTTTTACCTATCATAGCCTTCTCACAAAGCATTACAGGAAAAATAATGCAGACAGGAACCTCTCTTTCATACATTGAGATCATAGCTGTTAAAGATCAGAAGAAACAGACCGCTATTTCGGACGAGAAAGGAAATTTCAGCCTGAAACTTCCTGAGAATGGTCATTATCATATCCAGCTTATCCAGGACGGGACAGAAATATCTTCAGCGGATATCCTGGTAAACGGAGATACAAAACAGGATTTTTTCATCGAGAAAAAAAAGGAAAAACAGATTGAAGGAGTCACGCTCACCGCTAAGAAAAAGATGATTGAAAGAAAAGCAGACCGTCTTATTTTTAATGTGTCTAATTCTGTCGCCTCACAGGGGATGGACGGTGCAGAAGCATTGGCAGCAACGCCGCTGCTTAAAGTGGATGATAATTCGGGAGTCTCCATTGCAGGAAAAAACGGAGTAGCCGTAATGATTAATGAAAGAATAGTCAATATTTCCGGAAGTGAGCTGGTCACTTATCTTAAAAGTTTGAGATCTGAAAATATCGAAAAAATAGAGGTGATTACAACCCCTCCTGCAAAATATGAAGCCCAGGGAAACAGCGGGTTAATTAATATCGTTTTAAAGAAAAACCAGAATCTGGGCTGGAGCGGAAGCCTTACTACAAGTCTTCAGCAGCAGACGTATACAGGTTTCTCAAACAGTGCAACGGTCAATTATCAAAATGAAAAACTGCGATCTTCGCTGAAGCTGCGACATTACGACTACCAGAAAAGATCTTACGAAAATTATACAATAGAAGGAGCAGACGGTCTTAAAAGTTCGGATAACAGGAGGGATTTCGGGGATGGACTTGGTGCAAATTTAAGTGTTGATTATCAGATAGGAGCAAAATCCAATATAGGTTTTATTTATGATTACGGATTCGGGCACTCCAATATGGATATCGAAAATACGTCAAGGTATTTTCAGAATGGAAATTTTACGAACAATCTTTCTACCTATGCGGAACACAGAGCTAAAAACCGGCAGCAGACGGCAAGTGCTTATTATGATCTTAAATTTGGAAAACTGGATCATAAACTGAGTATTACCGGAAACTATTTCTCTAATATTCCGGAAAGTTTAATTGATTTTACCACAACGGAAAGCGACGGGGACAGCTTTGTAGTAAAAACACCGTCCAGAGTCGATTATAAAATCTATTCCGGACAGGCAGATCTTACTTTGCCTTATCAGTTTGCTAAAATGGAAACAGGAATAAAGTTTACGAATTTTGATAACAATTCAGATATTTCGTATCAGAATTTGAATAACGGAAACTTCATTACAGATCCTCTGAAAAGCAATGTATTTGAATACAATGAAAAGAATTATGCTGCTTACCTCAGCTTTGAAAAAAGTTTCAGTGAAAAATGGTCTGCCAAAGCAGGAATCCGGTATGAGTATTCCACAGTGAACGGAAATTCTCTGACCTCGGGGCAGCTAACGGAAAATTCTTATGGAAAGTTTTTCCCCACAGCCTATGTTAGCTATAAAAGTAACGAGAACCATACATTCAGTTTGAATTATTCCAAGAGAATCAACAGGCCGGGATTTCGTGCCATCAATCCTTACCGATGGTACATTAATATCAATTCCTATTTTACAGGAAATCCTCTTCTGAAGCCTTCTGTTAATCATAATTTTGAATTTTCTCATATCTATAAAGGAAAACTATCCACATCCGCTTATTTCCAGAGAACGGTAGAAGCGTTTGGCCAGTTGGCCAATCTGAAAGGAGAGAACAGAATCAGTACTTTCGAAAATTATTACAATCAGAACAGTATGGGAGTAACGTTCAATTATTACGATACTTTCTTTTCATGCTGGGAAGCTAATTATTCAGCGGATCTTTCTTATATGGAAACCAAAGTGTTTGCGACAGATGCTGCCTCAAGAAAAGGAAGCAGCTATAATTTTGACTTTCAGAATAATATTTCACTTAACAAAAGTAAAACGGTACAGATTATTCTTAATTACTGGTTCAGACTACCTTCCAATTCCGGGAATGTGTATATGGATTATGCGGGAAGTTTAGCAACAGGTTTGAAACTGAACTTAATGGAGAAAAGTCTGCAGATGAATCTGTTTGTTTCAGATATTTTTAAAGAAGCGAAGAGCAAAGGCAAGATTTTTTATACTACCGGGACGCATTATTACAATAATTATTATGATGCGAGAAGGCTTACTTTGTCTGTAACTTATACATTTGGGAATAAAAAGGTGAAAGGAGCAGATCGTAATGTTAAGTTTGATGAGAAGAACAGGGCGAATTAATTTTGGCTGAAGTGGGAGTGATGGGGAGTTTGTTGTGTTTTTTACCACAGATTGCACGGATTGACACAGATGTGGAATTTGAATTTGGGAATTTAGGTTTTGGCTGAAGCCGGATGAATGGGGATCTATTGATTGAACGGGCTAAAGCCCGTTCCTATTGATGAAACGAAAGTTTTATTCAAGAGATGGCAGCGGATTTTTTGTTTTTTTTACCACAGATTGCACGGATTGACACAGATGTGGAATTTGAATTTGGGAATTTAGGTTTTGGCTGAAGCCGGATGAATGGGGATCTATTGGTTGAACGGGCTAAAGCCCGTTCCTATTGATGAAACGGAGATTTTATTCTAAGAGATAGCTGCGGATTTTTTATTTTTTCTTATGTGGGCTTTAATACATTTAATCTCAATCTACACCTAAAGGCAGAACAGTAGTAAAAAACTTTTGTGCCTTTTGTGGTAGAAAAATTTACAATCAAAAAAATGAAAAGCTGATTAATATCATTTAAACTTCTCCTTCGAACCTGTCATTTAAATAATTTTGCTTGTGAGATTCTGTTCGGTCCGTGCCCAGAAACCTTTTCCAGGATTGGGATTCATGATATACAATTCCCATTTCCCATACACAATAGGTGGGAAGATGAACCTGATTTCTGTCCCAGACTTCAAACGTTCCGGAACCATCGTAATACACACTTTCCCAGAGTTCGTTTTCGCTTCTCCATGTACAGACCAGCAGCAGATATTTTTCGCCGCATCTGTGCATAATCACAAATCCCAGATCATCTTTGTTCTGGAAATTTTCGTCAGCATTTTCAATGCATATTTTGGCATTATTGATATCCTGAGAGGAAATAACGGCAGGGTCTTCGGCAAGATCATACCATTTGAATCGGGTATTTCCAACAGTGAAGATACCTTTGGGAGAAGCATATTTAGAAGGATAAGCGGTAGGGTTCATACGTGTATTTTGTGATGGTGAAATTCTATTCTGCCTGTGAAGATAAGAAATATGTGGCAAGTCTGTTTTGTCATCTTATTTATCACATGAGGTTATAGATTTTATTGATTCTAAATTGTCAAAAAAAACCGTAAATTTGTGAACAATTTATATTTAGTATGTTGACGAAAGAAAAGGTTCAAGATTTCCTTAAAGAGATAGAAGTAGACGATTTGGTGAGTAATTTTCAAATAATGGGTAACGATGTGTATATAGACATGACTGCCCATTCACCGGCAATGCACGAAAAGAAAAAGCTGGAGGCAGCTATGAAGCAGGCCTTTGCCAGTGAATTTGGAGAAGATATTCACTTAAAACTTAAAATTGTTTCTCCGGAACCAAGTGAGATTCAGCAGAGTCAGATCAAAGGTAAACAGATCCCGGGAATTCAGAATATTATTGCTATTGCTTCCGGAAAAGGGGGCGTAGGAAAATCTACGGTTTCTGCAAATATGGCGGTTACTTTAGCTAAAATGGGCTTTAAAGTAGGATTGCTGGATGCCGATATTTATGGTCCTTCCGTTCCTACCATGCTTGATACCGAAGGTGAAAAACCAATCTCTGTAGAAGTGAACGGAAAAAGCATGATGAAGCCTGTAGAGAATTATGGGGTGAAAATGCTCTCAATAGGGTATTTCTCAGGAGCCAATCAGGCTGTGGTATGGAGAGGTCCTATGGCATCAAAAGCTTTGAATCAGATGATCAGAGATGCTGCCTGGGGTGAATTGGATTTCCTTTTGATAGACCTTCCTCCGGGAACTGGTGATATTCATTTATCCATTATTCAGGAAGTACCTGTTACGGGTGCTGTGATTGTAAGTACCCCTCAACATGTGGCATTGGCAGACGTAAGAAAAGGGATTGCGATGTTCCAGATGGAAAGTATTAACATCCCGGTTCTTGGATTAATCGAAAATATGGCGTATTTTACGCCGGAAGAACTTCCTGATAACAAGTACTATATTTTTGGAAAGCAGGGAGCTCAGTATCTTGCTGAAGATCTGGGGATTCCGGTATTGGGAGAGATTCCGTTGATCCAGAGCATCAGAGAAGCCGGAGACGTTGGAAGACCAGCTGCGCTTCAGGAAGGCTCTAAAATAGGAGAAATCTACACTGAAACAGCAAGAAATATGGTGGAAAGCCTGGTAGAAAGAAACAAAAGTCTTCCTCCTACAGAAGCTGTAAAGATTACAACGATGGCAGGATGCTCACCGAAAGCAAAAAAATAATTATTTTCAACTCAAGTTTGAAAAAAGCCGAATTGAATAAAAGAAATATGGAAACAAATATAACACACGAAGATACTGTAACGAGAGTAATGGAAGCTCTGGAAAGCATCAGACCGTTCCTGAATAAGGACGGAGGTGATATTGAGCTTATTGACGTGAAGGACAACCAGGTTTTTGTAAAACTTTTGGGGAACTGTTCCGGATGTTCGCTGAATTTTTCTACCCTGAAACTAGGGGTGGAGAATACCATTAAGCAACATGCTCCGGAAATTGAAAAAGTAATCAATGTAGAGTAAAAAATTACACGAAATATTTTTTAAGACAGGTTTTTTAAGCCTGTCTTTTTTTGTTCTGATTTCAGATTTTGTATAAAAGATCCCACCAATTCTACAGATTTTTACAGCATTATGAATCCATCCACTTCATCGAATCAATGAAATTGATTCCCTCTTTTTGTACTCTAAGCTATGCATGATTAAATTAAAACTTTGTATAAAAAAACAAATCACCCAATCCTCTTTTTTCAGTTATAATCACACTATACCATTTTATCACAGATAAAATCCTCGCGCCTTAAAAGAGCCCTATTCATCACTCCTTGCGCCATTGCGTTTAACCAAAAAACTTTTTATCACCCTAAATAAAAGAGACCCGATGAAAAAATTCACCAGGCCTCAAAAACAAGATTAGAAAAATATAGATTATGAGTTTTGTGCTAAAAACTGTTTGTAGTTCTCTTCGTTTTCAAAATAAGCCACTTCTCCCTCATCACTGATCATTACGATATAAGCTGTAGCTTTATCCACTTTTTTTCCATTAAAAGGATCTATGGCTTCCCGTACACTTTTGTCGTTGGGGATCTTTTCCACACACATTTCGCAGCAGCCATAATAGATCTTTCCGTCATGCGGAACTTCTATCTGCTTTTTGCCCATGTAGGCATTATTAACCATGCAGACGGTTTCATTCGGGACCTGATCTCCTTTTTTATACTTCCCTGAAGAGGCTACAGGCTGTACTTTTTGCACAGGTTCAGGTTGTGGAGTACTTTTACTTTTTTCATTGCCGCAGGCATATAGAATAGTCGCTCCAAAAATAATAAGGGCTGTGTTTCTGAATATTGTTTTCATTATTGATATTATTTGATGTTTACTCCTTCTAAAATTTCTTCATTTCCTTTTTTAATGATCTTATCACCTTCAGACAGTTCTCCGAAAACTTCGATCATATCGTTCAGTATCCTTCCTTTTTTTACAGGAACAAACTTGGTCTTGCCTCCTTCATTTCTGATGATATAAATCCCCATATTACTTTCTACCAGGGCAGATCTCGGGATAAAGAACGTAGCTTCCCGGTTTTGTAGAGGAATAACGGATTCTGCAATCATAAAAGGTTTTAATTCTCTTGAATGATTAATAAAATCTGCCTCAATTTTCTCTGAACGCAACTTTACATCCAACGATCCTGATTTTCTGGAAATAGTCGCTTTGAAGTTTTTCTCCGGAATGGCGCTGATTCGGAATGAAATAGTATCTCCGGTCTGCAGATACTGAACATTAGCTTCAGGAACCGAAAGGCTCAAACGCAGCTTTGAGGTATTTTGAATCACCATCAGCGGAGCGCCGCCATTCGGACCTACATAAGCTCCCAGATCTACATTTCTTTCCGTAATAATTCCACTGAAAGGAGCACGGATAACCAAATATTGGTTAATGTCCTGTACTTCCCGGTACGCTGATTTCGCCGCATTTACCTGAGCCTGATCCGAGAGTTTTCTTGCCGTAATCTGATCTAATGCATCTTTCGCAATAGCTCCTTTGGTTTCATTGGCTCTGTACATTCTGTCATAATTAGATTTGGTGGCAACGTAAATCGCCTCCTGTGCCTGCCATCTGGCTTTGGCATTAGCAGCCTGTGACTGAATTTCAGGAGCTTCCAGAACCATTAAAACCTGTCCTGCACTCACATAAGAACCAATATCTGCGTTGATCTTTTTTACATAACCCGGTATTTTCGCGAATAAAGCAGTTTCCTGATCCGGAATCAGTTCACCGGGAAGTTTTAATTCCACTTTGGGATTGCTCTTTTTGATCTCCACAGTTTCCATGCTGTGCATCATCATAGGTTTCATTTCTGCAGGTGGAGCAGAGGTTTTTTCTTCTTTACAGGAAACCTGAATACTCATGAGACCTATAGTAATGGCTGTATATATTATAATGTTTTTCATTGATGTAAAAATTTATGGGTTGGGATTTAAATAATGAATGCTTTCCTTATCTTCAGGATCCAGCGATGGTGAAACGATTCCTGCATTTTTCTGCATCCATCCGAATACTAACGGAAGAATAACGAGTACAGAGAACGTAGAGAAGATCAGTCCTCCAATCACGGCTCTACCCAAAGGGGCAACCTGGTCACTTCCTTCTCCGAATCCTATAGCCATAGGAAGCATTCCTGCAGCCATAGCCAGAGTCGTCATGATGATAGGACGAATACGGAGTTTGGCCGCTTCAATTCCTGCCTCCGGAGCATTGTCCGTTGATTTTCTGATGGTTTCGGCATTACTGATCAGCAGGACCGCATTGGCAATAGATACTCCGATTGACATGATCAGTCCCATATAAGACTGTAGATTCAGCGTAGAACCGGTAAGTTTAAGCAAAGCAAGTGATCCTACAACAACGAACGGAACAGTCGTTAAAATAACCAGCGATACCCGGAAAGACTGGAAAGTAGCAGCAAGCATCAGAAATATCACCACAATAGCAACGAGAAGTCCCGAAGCCAGACTGCTCAGTGTTTCATCCAGCACAGGAGTCATTCCGGCGAGTTCAATATTCACTCCTTTAGGTAGTTCACCCAAAGATTCGATGGCTTTTTTTACATCTTTGGAAGCCTGTTCCAGATCCTTTTTATGGGTATTTGCAGTTACCGTGGTGTAACCCATAGTCCCGAGATTGTAGCTTTCTCCAAGTTCTTTGGCTGAGGTTATAGAAGCAACATCACCTAAAACAGGACGGTCCGCATTTTTAGACAGAGGTAGATTAGCCAGTTCCTCTTTGCTGTTAAGAATATTTTGAGGCGTCTGTACTTGTACATCATAGGCAATTCCCATCATACCGCCAACCCAGAAGTTTTTGTTGGTATAGCGGGTGGAAGCGGTTGCAGCAACCAGTGATTTGGCAATATCCTGAGCATCCAGTCCAAGCTGTGCTGCACGTACCCTGTCTATATTGATCTGTAGGGCAGGATAGCTCATAGACTGTGGAATTTGCTGGTCGCGCAGATATTCAATCTCTTTCAGTTTGGTTAAAAGCTTTTCCGCATACATCCTGTTCATTTTTTTCATCATTCCCGAAACTCTGATCTCGATTGGATTGTTGGCACCCTGGCTTAGAATCTTTTCCGTGAGTTCTATTGGTTCAAAAGAAATCTGCAGATCAGGCATTTTTTCTTTGTAGTAGGCACGGAGCTCATCTTTCAGCTCATCTGAATTTCCTTTGAATTCTTTCATGGCGACCTGCATTAACGCTTCATGAGGTCCGGCATTGTATAAATAAATCGGACTTACAGCGAATGTAGAAGGGTGTTGCCCGATAAATACCGAAGAAATGGCAATATTGTCTTTTCCTACCTTATTTTTAAGATGCTCTAAAAACTTTTTCACTTTGACTTCCGTAACTTCAATTCTGGTTCCTTCGGCAGCTTTTATTCTGACCTGAAACTGTCGTGAATTAACTGTCGGAAGGACATCTTTTCCCGTAATCTGATAAAGTGCCAGTCCTGCACATAATGCAGCTGCAAGACTGATGCTGACCATGATTTTTCTTCGTTTCATCAATGAAGATAAAAAGCCAACAAAACGGTCACGGAAACCACTGAACCAATCCGGCTTGTGATTTTCACAGGTCTTAGGATCATGTTTCATCATCCAGTTAGCCATCACAGGAACAAAAGTCTGCGACAGGATGAAAGAAGCAATCATAGAAAACCCGATCGCCATGGCCAGAGGCATAAACAGAGATCCCGGGATTCCGCTCATCATCAGGGCAGGAGCAAATACAGCCAGGATACAGAGCATGATCAGTAATTTTGGAAAGGCAATTTCTTTACAGGCATCCCAAATGGCCTGAGCTCTGGTTTTGCCCATGGCAAAATGCTGGTGAATATTCTCGATGGTTACCGTGCTTTCGTCTACCAGAATTCCGATGGCCAATGCCAGTCCGGATAACGACATGATATTGATGGACTGCCCGAATAATTTTAAAAATAAAACTCCGGAAATAACAGAAATCGGAATGGTGAGAATAACGATCAGAGCGGCACGTCTGTCATTGAGAAACAGCATCACCATCAGTCCTGTAAGTAAGGCTCCAAGAATTCCTTCAACAATCAAACTTTTCAGAGCACTGGAAATATATACTGACTGGTCAAATTCATAGGAGATCTGTACGCCTTCAGGCATATTCCTCTGAATCTTTGGCAACGCTTCCTTCAGTTTATTGACCACATCAAGGGTAGAAGCGTTACTGGCTTTTGCAATATTGATATAAACGGAGCGTTTTCCATCAATTAAAGCATAACCTGTAGCGATATCCGCCCCGTCTTTTACTGTTGCCACATCACGGATATACACGTTATCTGCTGTTCCTTTGAAAAGAGGAATATCTCCCAGTTCCTCAACCTTTTTTACCGTATTGTTGGTTGGAGTTAAATAGTTCGTATCACCAATATATACATTTCCGGACGGAGACGTGATATTGTTACGGCTTATGGCTTCAACCACCTGTTCCGGAGATAAGCTGTGCGCGCGGAGTTTGTACGGATCTACATTCACTTCTATGGTTCGTGGGCTTCCTCCAAACGGTGGCGCAGTAGTAAGTCCCGGAATAGCAATCAGGAAGGGACGCGCATTGAAATTGGCAATATCCTGCAGCTGATTATTCGTCTGTGTACTGCTTCGGAATACCAGTTGTCCTACAGGCTGCGAAGACGAGTCGAAGCGAATAATAAATGGAGGCGGTGCGCCGGGTGGTAAAAATACCTGTGAACGGGTAGAAAGCGCATTGATCTGTGCAATGGCTTCCCCCATATTGGTTCCTTCATAAAAATTAACTTTCATCAGGGTGAGTCCCTGTGTATTTTTGGATTCTATGCTTCTGATTCCGTTCGTGAACAAAAGCATATTCACATACATTTTGGTAAAATACCCTTCCATCTGCTGCGGAGTATATCCGTTGAAGGAATGGGCTATATAAACTACCGGAAGATCCATCTCCGGAAGAATATCTACTTTTACATCTTTGGCTGCCTTGATTCCGAAGAACAGCAGGCCGAGTACCAATACCATTACAGATATCGGTCTGCGTAATGCAAACTTTATAAGATTCATGAGTCTGTTTTTAGGTTAATGGATAATGGCTCTGGTAATCGTTGAAATGTCTCCCGTGGAAGCCGCAATCAGTACGACGGCCTGCCAGGAATTGTTTTTCGCAATTTCATAATTGATTTCTGCGCGGTTCAGCAGATACAATGCCTGCGTAAAATCCACAATAGTAGTCAATCCGTTTTCGTACAAAGCTTTCTGCTGGTGAAAAGCATCAGTGGCGGCTTCCATCTGTACTTTGGCTTCAGTTACTTTGGACAGTGCATTTTTGAATTTCGATTCTGCGAGACTCTGCTGATTGGTCAGTTCCTGATGAAGCAGCTGATGGTCATAATCCAAAGCTTTAGTCATCAGTTTCTGTTCATTAACCTTTGAGCTGTTTCTGTAAAAGTCTGTAAGATTCCAGCTTAAATTAAACCCGAAGATGTAATTCATCCGGTCTACACCGGCTCCTTTTAAATAAGACGAAGTGTAGGCCGAATTGTCCTGAACATAATTCCATCCAAAACCGGATCCCCGTCCCTGGAAAACTCCGAAGAGAGAAAGTGAAGGGAGTCTTGTGGTGGCCAGATGAGCTTCCTGAAATTTACTTTTATTAATTTTTTGGTTAATAAAAAGGATACTTGGGTGTTTCTCCAATGAAGAGGTTTCGGCCATCATTAAGGGCGTATTTTCACTGAAATAATGATCCAGTTGATAGCTGGTGAAGTTTTCAGCCAAAAGATCGGCGAGTTTTTTATTGTATTCCAGAACATGATCATTGGCATTGATAATGGCAGTCTGGGCATTAGACATTTCTGCTTTCGCCAGTGAAGCATCCACTTCGGGAATTAATCCGCTTTCGGCTCTTGCTTTTGCAATGGTGTAAATGACTTCTGAGCGTTTATGGTTTTCAAACTGTACATTTTCCAGTCGCTGACTTACCAGTAAATTAAAATATGCTCCGGCTGCTTTGATCTGATGCTGGAAAATCTCCTGATTGAGATCAGATTTCTGTACTTCAATATCGGAGGTTTCAATTTGTTCTTTGGTTTTAAGCCTTCCGAAAGAGTAGACGTTCCAGTTGATATTGGCGAGATATAAACTTCCGAATGCAGCATTCCAGTTTTGATCTGCAAGAGGCATTGAAGTGGAAGCTACTCCCAGTCCACCCTGGCTGTACATAGGGCCGTTTTGTGCGTTGATGGTTCCGAAACTTTGCTGGGCCATCAGGGTGACTTCCGGCAAATAATAGGTTTTCTGAAGATTCAGCCGTTCATGGGAAGCTTTGATATAGACTTCTTTTTTCTGGATAGACTGATAGTTTTTCCCGGCTCTCGTCAATACATCTTCCAGGCTGGTATGCTGCCCAAAGAAAATGGCGGGGCAGCCCAACAGTATGATGAGGGCATTATATTTTGAATTCATAAGATTGATTTAGAATGAATATTGAACATTAGGATCCCGGATTTGGGACGACAAGATTCAATGTTATTCTAAATTCTGTAAACGCAATGGAGAATGTATAGGGAAGGATAGTTTGAGCGATCTTCGGTGAAGTCGAAAAGGGTAGGTGGCTGTTCTGAATAAGTCCCTGAAATTTCAAATACGGTTCCTAAATTATGGTAAGGAATGGAAGCCGATAAAAACTTAACAGGCAGATTTTTGTGGGACGCCGTAAGATTATCTGCTCTGTAGACCTTTTTTACTTCTAATTTGCAGCATTTTCCGTGGTTTTTCTCTTTATTGGTACTGCATTTCGTGCAGTCCATATCGGAGAGATTTTTCAGTCCTACATGGATTTCACTTAAATTTCCTTTGCATATATGTTTACTTGTGGTAAATCCTGAAGAAATTACTACATAAAGAAGAAGGAAAAATAGGTGGAATACTCTTTTCATTTCGCGGGATAAAATTAGATCTAATCCTGATGGCACTGTTATAAAATTGTGGTAGATGTTTATACTTAAAGGGAATTTAAACTGAGCTCGGGATAGAAAGATTTCAAATCTCTAGGCTAAGGCTGAGGTTTAGAAAGATCAATGGTCAAAGGAAGATCAATAGTCAATTTTGCTACGCAAATGAATGGTGAATGGAAATTAAAGAATCAAGAATCAAGAATCAAGAGCCAAGATTTCAGATTTCAGACATCAGATTTTAGACAGAGGAAATTGCTTCTGGTGACTTCGGGAGCCCCAGCCACCAGATATGGGTCGGTCCATTCAATATTTCTGGATTTTTTGACATCAACTTTCTAACCTCGAATGCCGCGTAGCAAAACTCATAATTTATAACTCATCACTTCCCGAAACTCTCAAACCCTAAAACCCTCCCACGCTCAAACCCGAATCCCGTACCTCGTAACTTTTAATATCTCTCTTAATCTGAACTCAGTTTAAAAGCAGATAATTTCCTGCTTTATCACTGCTTTTTATAGGATTTTAGCTTGGTTTGGTGGCTTTTTTTAATTATATTTGTGAAAAACGCATCTTATGTTTGAATTTCTGCAAAATTTGGAGCCGCTGCATCAGGGCTTCTGGTATACGGCTATAGCAGCCAGCTTTATCTTTTTAATTCAAACGGTTCTTACTTTTATCGGAGGAGGTCATGGAGAGGTTGCGCACGCAGATTTTAGCGGAGACAGTCATGCGGACAGTCCGTTTCAGTTATTTTCTTTCAGAAATTTAATCAACTTTCTTTTAGGGTTTGGATGGAGTGGCGTTGCTTTTTATAATGCTATAGGAAGTAAAGCTTTACTGATCTTTATTGCAGTCCTTGTCGGGGCAGGATTTATATTCCTGTTCTTTATCCTTATTCTTCAGATTATGAAACTTACGGAAGACAATACGTTTAAACTTGAAAATCTGATCGGAAGGGCCGGAGAAGTCTATCTTACCATTCCTGAAAACATGAGCGGAAAAGGAAAAATTACGATTTCTTTAAACGGCACCAGCCACGAACTTCAGGCTATGACAGAAGAAAAAGAAAAAATTCAGTCAGGAGACTCGGTGAGAGTTGTTTATATTTATGACAAGATCCTTGTTGTATCAAAAATTTAAATCATTATAACCATTTTATAAAAACTATTTATGGCCATACCAGGAAGTCTTATTCTTATACTAGTTATTGTATTTGTACTATTCGTCACATTTTTAGCCCTTATTTCGAGGTATAAAAGATGTCCGTCGGATAAAATTTTAGTTATTTACGGAAAAACAGGAGGCAGCTCTGCGAAATGTATTCATGGGGGAGGTGCTTTTGTATGGCCCGTGATTCAGGATTTTGCCTATCTTGATTTGAAACCGATCTCTATTGAGGCTAATCTTACCAATGCGCTATCCAGACAGAACATTCGTGTAGACGTACCGTGTAGATTTACCATTGCTATTTCTACAGAACCGGATTCTATGGGGAATGCAGCAGAAAGATTATTAGGATTGTCACAGGAGCAGATTCAGGAGCTTTCCAAAGATATTCTTTTCGGACAGCTTCGTTTGGTGATTGCCACGATGACGATTGAAGAGATCAACTCTGACAGAGATAAGTTCCTGGATAATATTTCTAAAAACGTAGATACGGAATTGAAGAAAATCGGTTTAAAACTGATCAACGTAAACGTTACGGATATCCGGGATGAATCCGGATACATTGAAGCTTTGGGGAAAGAAGCGGCTGCAAAAGCGATTAACGAAGCCATCATCAGTGTTGCTGAACAAACGAAAATCGGGGAAACCGGAAAAGCAATTGCCGACAGGGAAAAAGATACTCAGATTGCCGAGACGCAAAGAGACAGAGATGTAAAGATTGCCATCACGCAAAAAGATAAAGAAATCAGTATTGCCGCTGCTATAAAAGATGAATCTATCGGTAAAGCAGAAGCTGAAAAAGAATCGAGAATTGCCACTTCTTTAGCGAACTCTATCGCGGTAAAAGGGGAAAACGAAGCAAAAATTACCATTGCGAACTCAGATGCCGAAAGAAGGGAAAAAGAAGCGGAAGCATTAAGAATCGCAACGGCTGCAGAAAAGGTACAGGCTGCAAAATCTCTTGAAGAATCTTATCTTGCTGAACAAAAAGCCGAAGCGGCAAGAGCAGAAAGAGAACGTTCTACACAACAGGCCAATATTGTAGTCCACGCAGAAATTGCAAAACAGAAAGCCATCATTGACGCCCAGGCCGAAGCTGAAAAAATCAGATTACAGGCAAAAGGAGAAGCAGATGCTATTTTCGCTAAAATGGAAGCCGAAGCGAAAGGTCTTTATGAGATTCTGACGAAGCAGGCTGAAGGTTATGACAAAGTAGTACAGGCTGCAGGAGGCGATACCAACAGCGCCTTCCAGTTATTGTTAATTGAAAAACTTCCTGAATTGGTTAAAACCCAGGTGGAAGCAGTTAAAAATATCAAGATCGATAAAGTAACCGTTTGGGATAGCGGAAATGGACAGGACGGAAATAGCTCTACGGCCAATTTCGTTTCAGGGATGATGAAAACCGTCCCTCCGCTGAACGATCTGTTTAATATGGCAGGTCTTAATTTACCCGATTATTTGAAAGGAAAACCGGATGAGGTGAAAAAAGAAATTATCACTGTTCCGGAAAAGAAAGAAAAAAAGAATTTTGATGATATGAATCCGGAACCATCGAAGGATAACTCTTCAAAAGAAGGATAAGAAAAATCCCTGAAAATTTTATTTTCAGGGATTTTTTATGGGTGGATTAAAATATTATCAAGAATCCGAGGTGTGATGGTTTCTGTACTTTCTGATTCCAATTGCTCTTTTAATAATAGACATTTGCAGAAAAATTTAGCATATTCTCTATCCACATGTTCACTGTTTATTATCTCGCGATATTTATTAGGGATTTTTTGTGGGTAATTTTCATTCATAGAATTTACAGCTCTGGTATCATAAATAAAAAATAAATCCGGAAGATGAAAGTGCAGATATTTAGATGAAAAAGATCTTTTATCAAGGTTAGTTATTTTCTTTAATATATTTTGTAATTCCTTATGCGTTGTAAGGATTTCCCATATATTATTTAATGATGAATTTTTTAGGATTTTTAGATTACTATCCAAATTTGAGTTTTTAAAAGCTGGTGCAACTTTAGTAATGTAAAAATTATCGTTGTTAATTTGATCAATTTTTATTTTTCTTCTTTCAATTGCAGCAGCATAGATTCTTCCTATAAATAATGTCTTTGTGATAATAACTTCCTCGTTTAAATGTTCAAAATGCTCTTTGCATAAGTTATAAAGAATTTCATTTCCAAAATCCCAGATAGTAGATTTTGCTCTTTCTATCTTTTCCATATCCATATTAATATATTTAAGTCCCGTTATGAATATACAAAAAAGCCCCGGAAAATCCGGGACCTTATCAACTGAACTATATTTTTAAGACATTTCTATTGTTAGAAAGGGCGAATGAAGAGGTAAGATTTTAGAGAGAAGAGATTACTGCTGGTGGCTTCGAGGGCCTCAGCCACCAGATATTGGTCGGTTCATTCAATATTTTTGGATTGATGTACTGACGCAACTTTCTAACCCCGCAACCCATATCCCGTATCTCGAAACCCGCATCCCGAAACTAAAAAACTCGTACCCCGCAACCTCGGGCTACTTCACAATCACTCTCTTCACATCTCCTTCAGATGTTTTCACAAGATAAACTCCTGTGGAAAGTTTTGAAGTGTCTATCGTTAAAGCATTTTTCTCTTTTCCGAGCATTTTCCCGGACATATCAAACAATTCATAATCCTGTGCTCTGTTGAAATACAGTGTATTCCCTTTCGTTACAGGATTTGGAAATACCGTGAATGTTGCCTTCTCAGTTTTTACTTCACCTGTCCCTAAAGTAATAGGAGTGGCCACCTCATAGGTTGATAATGTTCCGCTGATCTCATTGGCAACAATAATATAACCTTTTCCGGTGGTGGTATTCGTCGGAGCGATGTAGGTAATACCTTCAGGTCCATTATCGCCACCATAAGCAGATGTTGAGCGCGAATGCTTATAATCTGTGAATGTAGGATTGTTGGGATCAGAGATATTGTAAACCATTACCCCTCCGGTTCTTTCCAGAGTAATGAAAGCATATGTTTGCCCGCTGATAGTGGCCAAAGCAACTCCTTCCGGCTCCGGACCTTTCGCACGGCTTCTGTTTTTCGCTCCGTTGCTTTCATTGTCAGCATTGAAAATCAGGGGATGATTGGCTGCGATATACCTTTCGAAACGGTCTCCGCTGTCATAAACCAATTGTTTGGTATCAGCATTGAAAATAGAGAATGAACGTGCTCCTAAAGCGGTAATTTCTTCAAAGTCAGCATCTGCATCCGTATTTCCTGTTGCGCTGGAAACTCTGAATCTTCCCAGATTATGAGAGGCTTTTAAAACTGAGGCCTGAGGAAACAGGGCCGGATCCAGTGTATAAGTATTGGCTCCCACCGTTGTTCTTTCGCTGTATCCTGAAAGATCTTTTTCGTCACCTTCATTAGCGGTTACGATATAGTTGGTGTTTCCTATTTTGTAATTCTGAACCGCATCCGGAATATAATAAGCTTTTACAGGCCAGTTGGCGATTAAGATTTCACCATTGTTATCCGAAGCATCAAAACCGTTACCCGGAAGACTCATATCTTTTTTACCTAATCCCCAGATGCCGGAAATGGTTTTTGTGGCTAAATTAATTTCGGCGACTGCATTGTTTTCCTGAAGCGTTACCCAGGCTTTTTGGCTGTCTGCACTTACAGTAATATATTCAGGTTCTAAATCCTGCGAAAGCGTATTATTCGTTCTTATTTTTCTAAGTCCTGTCGCTGTTAAAGCGGCTACCTGAGAATCGAAACTGTTAAAATTCAGAGTGGTGACATTGCTCTGCGTAAGATTTCCGATCCCTCCTGAAATATCAATAATGCTGATGGTTCCTTCAGGATCTACGGTGTAGGCATCATTGGGTTCACCTTCGTTTGCTGTAATCACTTTCGTTCCGTCCGGAGTGAAAGCCACCATATCCGGAAGAGCTCCCACACTTACCTGTTTCAGGAAATTTCCGTTGATATCAAAAAACACAACAGAGCCATTTTGTTGAGGATCTGCATTCGGAGAAGCGGTTGCAATAATACCGTTTTTAACCGCAATGCTTGTAATTCCTCCGTATGGAGCCATATTGACTGTTCTAACGACCGACAGAGCCGTAGGATTAGTGAAATCAATAATATCAAAAACGTCTGTCAATGAGCTGATCGTGAATAGCTTTTGAGTAGCAGGATCATGAACTACAATTTCGGTAGAACTGTTATTGTTTCCTGAAGGATCAAAGCTGCCTACATAATTCAACTGAATCTGCCCGGAAGGAACCGGAGCAGGTTTGTCGTTATCCACAATATAAACAGTGGCCGTATTGTCTCCGGAAATGGTTGCTCCGGTTGGATTTTCAAGGCTCAGTACGAAATATTCTGCCTGCTGTTCTTCCAGTGTATCATCAATAATGGGAATATTGACGGTATAGCTTGTTGTGGATGGAGTAATATTGATGGTCTGATTGGCCAGTGTGAAATCATTATTATCCGCAGTACTGAACGGGGCAGGTTTTACGACAAGATTTACCGTTGCCGCCGAAGGATTGGTCACATTGATTTTGAAAGCCAGCGTCCCTGCATTTTCATTCACCTTAATGAAATTTTTATCCAGTGAAACTGTGGTTCCTGCGGTCGTGAAGCTGGTGGAAGTTACCGTCGTAATACCGTTATCGCTAAAGTCTTCAACTGTATTAGGTTTAAGAGCAAGATAATAAGTCTGTCCGGCAGTCAATGTGGCTGCAGGAATTACTGTGATTTTATTGTTGCTGAAAGTTGTTGTAAAGGGAACCTGAGTACCTGAAGCATTTCCCAAACGGAATTCTACCAGGTTTTGTGCATTAGAATCGGTGATCGCGGAATTGTCTGTAAGTCTTACATTTTCATTGAAGGAAATAGTTGGATTTACAGAGATGGAAGCATTATTTGTGTTGTTGGCGGGAAGGTAAGCTGCTGTGGGCGGAGTAGTGTCTGTTCCTCCGGAAGCAGTGGCATCCATGGTGAAATTGTCAAAACGGTTATTTCCTCCCGTTCCTCCTCCAGTTGCTGAGAACTCCACTTTTAATTTAAAATTAGGATTATTGGAAACACCTGAAACAGCGGAAAAATCGAAAGTGATCAGCTGAGGATTTGCATCCTGTGGGCTCACGGTCTGGTACGGCACAAAAGTGGTTCCGTTCGTTGAATAAGACCATGTCTGAGTTCCTGCACCCTGTCCGGATCTTCTGGTGGTAAACTTTACAATGGCATTTTGGTAACCGGTTGTAGGAAGGTTGAATTGTAATGCTCCTCCAATCGGATTGTTGAATCTTAAATGGGTTCCGGAAGGATCTCCATTTCTTGTATTGAAATTATCTACATTAAAATTTTGTCCGGTACCGCCTGCAAAATCTATTTCGCTGGTTCCTCCGGCTATGGCGGCAAGAGATCCTCCGACCAATGTGGAAGAAGGGGTTGTAATGGATGCTGCAGAAGTATTATTGTTAAAATTCCAGTAATGGATAAGCGTCTGTCCGAAAAGCCCGCCCTGAAGGAAGAATGCGGCAATGACAGATCCTTTTAATAGATAGTTGTTGGTCATTTTTTACGTGCATTAGATTTATGCAAAAATGAACTTTATACATCGCAAGTATTTTAATGGAATTTTAATAAATGTTTAATAAAAAGGTAACAGATGTTGTGGAAAGGTGGAAAATATGAATGGGGAATGAGTGAAAAGGTAAATGGCTAAGAAGGCTAAGAAAGCAAATTAGCGAAAAGAATAATACAAGTGGGTTGGTTAATATACAAATTAGTGTATTTACTTATTGGATTTTTTTAAGGCGAAAGGCAAAATAGCAGGGAAGGCGAAATTGCAAAAAGGATATTGCAGGTAAGCGGGTTAATTAGATGAATTAGCGAAATGGCAAAACAGCAAAAAGAATAGTACAAGCAAGTCGGTTAATAAGCTAATTAGCAAATCAGCGATTTTGCCTTTTTGCTTTCTTCGCTATTCACTATTCACTATTTACTCACTTTGCTTCCCGAAAAATTCAATGTTTTCTCTACCGCTGTTTTTCCTTCAAGTGGATGTTTCTGCATATAAAAATACCCTGAAACTGCAGTGAGAACCAGGAGTACAAAAATAACGAGAACGATTCTTTTTACCATATCTCTCATATTGCTAAATTTTTAATGTCCCTAATTTCTAAAACGGATGTAGGATAGCCTTTGTGCACCCCATTAATCATCGCTCTGCCCACTTCGTGTAAAGTTAATGATTTTGAAGGAAAAAAAACAGGAAAAAACCAAATAAATGGTTTAAAGAACCATTTTACATTGATCTGACCCTCAACCGGTTTCATGAATCCCGGACGGAAATTGAACGCATTTCTGAATCCTAATTTTTTCAAAGCGTTTTCCGTTCTGCCTTTTACCCTGGCCCACATCAGTTTTCCACTTTCTGTGCTGTCTGTAGAAGCCCCTGAAACGTAGTTGAAAACCATTTCCGGATTTTGTTTTAAAACCACTTGAGCAAAATGAAGGGTAGTATCATAAGTAATCCTGGTGTAATCTTCTTCATTCATGCCCACACTGCTGACTCCCGCACAGAAAAAGCACGCATCATAGCCTTTAAGATTTTCGTCATCCGGACTGATGGATAAAAAATCAGGAACGAGATATTCTTTGAGTTTCGGATGGGTTTTTCCTGAGGGCTTTCTGCTTACACTCAATATTTCAGACACATTCGGGTTTTCAAGGCATTCCATTAATACCCCTTCACCTACCATACCGGTTGCTCCTGTAAGAATTATTTTGATCGGATTCATTTTTTCTCTGTTGATATGATGTATGACGTATTAAGATTTAGTATTACTTTAAATTTACAGCAAAAATTTTACATTTCTGAAGAATAATATGAAATGATTGCATAATACAGTAAATAAAATAACATCTGTAATCTTATTATTATGGCAAACCAATTAAAAGAGAGTGATTTTTTATACAACAAAACCCGGTCAAAAGCTGGCCGGGTTTTATGATATAGCGTGTCGTAAATTTATTTTTTTTTGTGCAGGTTGCTGTAAATATTGTGAATCAGTCCGTCTGCAACAGAAATTTTAGGAACAAAAATCCTGTTGATATCAGACCAGGACATTACATTGTTGAAAATCCTCAAAGCATGAACCAGAACATCAGCTCTGTCTTCTCTGAGCGTATGTTTTGTCATTCTTTCCTCCACAGAAAGTGCATTAAATTCTTTATATACTTTTTTAAGATGAGCAAGGGTCATTGGTTTTCCGTCTTTAGTTTTACTCATAGAGAAAACCTTATTGATGTTTCCACCGGAACCAATCGCTACAATAGGTTTTTTACTGACGATATTGTGCTTGATCTCTTCCTTCATCTCCTGCCAGTTTTCTGGAGTCACCAGATTATTCAGAAGACGGATGGTTCCTATATTGAAGGATTTTTCATACACCATTTTTCCATTTTCATAAAAAGTAAGCTCTGTGGAACCTCCTCCCACATCAATGTACAGATAGGCGAATTCCTTATCAAGACCTTCTGCAACATGGTTTTCGTAGATTAATGTAGCTTCTTCGTCACCGGAAATAATTTCTATATTGATTCCTGAAGTTTCCTGAACTTTTTCTATGATTTCATTCCCGTTCGAGGCATCGCGCATAGCACTTGTGGCGCAGGCCCGGTAGTGGTCTACCTTATAGATCTTCATCAGGTCGCTGAAAATCTTCATGGAATCAATGACCATTTTTTCTCTTTCCTCACCAATCATTCCCATGGTGAAAACATCCATGCCCAGCCTCAGAGGGATTCTTAAAAGATTAAGTTTTATAAATTCTGGTTTTCTGTTGCTGATCTTTACTTCATTGATCAGAAGTCTGGCGGCGTTGCTTCCTATGTCTATCGCTGCGATCTTCATTTCTTGCTTGTTTTAGCTTTTAAATATTTATAGGTTTCTATTTGAGAACGGCATTCCTTTTTTTCGTTGCGGACATACTCGTTGCTCAATTTTTTGTCTAAAATACGAGCTTTTACGTTATCTCTCAACTGAATGTCGAGAATATCTTTTAATTCTTTCTTCAGTTCCTTATCGGTGATCTTTGCAGCTGCTTCAATTCTGTAGTCGAGATTACGGGTCATCCAGTCGGCAGAAGAGATGTACATATCTTCCGCACCTTTGTTGTAGAAGTACATTACCCTTGCATGTTCCAGATATTCATCTACAATGCTTATGGCTTTTATTTTTTCTTTAAACTCTTTCTGATTAACAGGACAGTAGATTCCTCTTACAATGGCTTTGGTAACCACTCCGGCGTTAGCGGCTTCGTACAGTTTTTCAATCAAAGCTCTATCACTCATAGAATTCACCTTGACAATAATCTCCGCTTTTCTTCCTGCTTTAGCTTCTTCAATTTCCTTATCAATATGGTGAACAATCTTTTCACGCATAAACTGCGGGCAGATCATTAAATTTTTACAGGTCTTCAAAATAGGCAGGAAATCATCTTTAGGCTTTTTCAGAACATTGAATACCTTATTGATATCTGCCATGATACCTCTGTCCGAAGTCATCAGCAAATGATCTCCATAGATTCTTGCTGTTTTTTCATTGAAGTTTCCGGTACTTACAAAACCATATTGAATAGTCTTGTTGTGTGATCTTTTCTTGATTACACAAAGTTTAGCATGTACTTTTTTATTCGGAAGACCAATGAGCACAGTGATGCCTTCAGGTTCAAGCATTTCTTTCCAATTGAGGTTGGATTCTTCGTCAAATCTGGCCTGAAGTTCCAGCATAACAGTTACTTCCTTACCATTTCTGGCGGCATAGATCAGTGCGTTGCTTATTTTTGAACTGCTGGCAAGGCGGTAAGCGGTGATCTGTATAGACTTTACATCCGGGTCCATGGCGGCTTCACGCAGAAGGTCAATCACCGGATTGTATTTATGATAAGGGAAGGTTAGAAGAACATCTTCCTTTAAAATAACATCCGTTACCCTCTCTCCGTTTTCAAAAGCCTGATGCGTGAAAGAAGTTCTTTCCACAGGTCTTTCGTAGGCCTCAAAAACATCAGGGAAATCCATAAAATGTTTAAAATTGTGAATTTTCCCACCGGGAATAATGCTGTCTTTTTTCGTTAAATTTAATTTTCGGATCAGGAGTTCAAGCAGAGCCTTATCCATATCTTTATCAAAAACAAAACGGGTAGGTTTTCCTTTTCTTCTGTTTTTAAGTCCCTTTTCTATCTTTTCTGCGAAATTGGTGCGGATATCATTATCCAGCTCCAGTTCGGCATCTTTGGTTACTTTAAAGGCATTGGCTGCAAATTCGTCATAACCGAAATAAGAGAAAATATGCGGAAGGTTGAAAGTAATGACATCTTCCAGCAGCATCACATTTTTTTCTTCCGGATCTTCCGTTGGCAGCAGGACAAACCTTCCTACAAAACGGGACGGAATTTCAATAATCGCATAATTACTGGAATACTGCCAGTCTTTTTTTCTCATGGCCACCCCAAGATACAGACTCTTGTCTCTCAGATAAGGCATAGGCGTATTTTCGTGAAGAAGGATGGGAATCACATTAGATTCCACCACTTCATCAAAGTATTGTCTTACAAATTCTTTCTGTTTGGCGGTGAGATTTTTAGAAGTTTTGATAGAAACCTTGTGGGTTGCCATTTCAGTCTGAATGTGCTTCCAGGTTTTATCAAAATTTTGCTGCTGCCTGATTACTATTTCATTGATCCGCTGAAGGATTTTTGACGGCGGCTGATAAAAAGACTCGGCAATTACTTTTTCTTTAAAATCCATAGCACGCTTTAATCCGGCTACACGTACTCTGAAAAATTCATCTAAATTGTTGGAGAAAATTCCCAGGAAACGTATTCTTAAATGTAAAGGGACATTTTCGTCCATAGCTTCCTGCAGAACTCTTTCATTGAAAGCAAGCCATGTGATATCTCGCGGATTAAAGTGTATTGACATTCTAAAGTGTATATTTTATCAAAAATAGGCATTCGTAAAGTTTAATTTAACTTTCTAAAGTTAAACTTTGATTAATTTTATCTGATAATGAGCTTGAGCTATACTTAATTTACAGCTTTCAGTTCAATAATGCTGCTTTTTAAGCTTCCTTTTAAAAACCATTGGAGCCCTACTTTCATTAGAAAATCTCCTGAGAATATTTTTTTGTTTTGAGGGAGTTGAGGATGGTCTTCATCTTCAAGATTGAGTTCTCTGAGCTGGTATTTTTTATCAGGATCAAGTCCCCTGCAGTATATCGGAGTAAAATGATCCCCTAATTGAGTTTGAAGATTATAAGTATATAGCAATGCTTTGTTTTTGGATTGATCAATCAGCATCCATGCTGCATAATGGTTGTTGTAAGGAGCTATTAGCCGGTACATTTCACCTATATTGATAACTTCTTGGAAATTCTTATAATTGTTCAGTGCATTTTGGGACAGTTTGAGTTCCTGGCTGCTCATTTCATTTACCCTAATATCAAATCCGAGTTTGCCACTCATGGCAACATCCAGTTTAAATTTCAGAGATTGTTTTCCCCAGTTAGTTACATGGGCACACTGGATTCCCATAGGAAAAAAATAAGAGTATCCGTATTGAATGAATATTCGCTGTAAAGGATCAGTATTATCACTAGGCCAGAATTCGTTGCTGTATTTTAAGCCTCCATATTCAGCCCTACCGCCACCGCCGCTACACCACATTAGCTCCACATCCGGGTATTTCTGGCGAATGCGTTGCAACACTTTATAAAGACCTAAAGTGTAATCAATAAACAGGTTGTTTTGATTGTTTTTCAGGTAATTGGAAAAGCTATTGGTCATATACCGGTTACAGTCCCATTTTATATAAGCAATATCGGTATTCTCCTGAAGAATATTGTCTACAACTTTGAAAACATGCTCCTGAACTTTAGGATTTGTAAGATCTAGTACTAACTGGGATCTGCGTAGGTCTTCCGATCTGTTGGACAATTTTAAGATCCACTCAGGATGTTTTTCATACAATTCACTTTTGGGATTCACCATTTCCGGTTCTACCCATATGCCCAACTTTACATTATTCTTTTTAGCTTCATTTACCAGAAATGGCAGACCATTGGGCAGTTTTTTACGATCAACTTCCCAGTCTCCCAATCCGGCATTGTCATTATTTCTTGGATATTTATTTCCAAACCAGCCATCATCCAAAAGGAAAACGTTTACCCCTAAATTTTGTGCTTCATTCAGCAAACCGGAGAGCTTTTGCTCATCAAAATTAAAATAAGTTGATTCCCAATTGTTTAAAAGAGTTGATTTATTTTCTTTTCCTTTATAAATTCCATAGTTGACAGCCCATTGATGAAGGTTTCGGGAAGCCTGCCCTTTTCCGGTATAAGAATAAGTGTAAATAAAAGAAGGGGTTGTAAAAAGAGTATCGGGAGGTAAAGTATAATCGGACGCATAATTGTTAATACCTGGTAAAATCTGCAAGAGATGTCCAACATCTTCACTATAACGAATATTTTCAAAAGCTAATTTGAAATTACCGCTCCATGCCAGTGTTCCCGCCAATACTTTTCCATCCTCTTCATTGGCCGGAGTATTTATTGAAAGCATGAAAGAAGGCAGATCAAAGTTGGTTGCCCGTGTTCCTAATTTAGATTCTATATTATAAATGCCTTCCGGAAGAAGACTTTCCTGCATACGCATTTCATTTGCCCAGTCTCCAAAAAAGTGAGTGAGATAATAGTTTTGTTCTTGCAGCTGAAGAAATGCAGTAGAATAATATTTTAATAGGACAGGTTTCTTTTCTTGATGTTTTATTTCAATCCACTGTTCAATAACATTTTCATTCCTATATGCTTTAAAATGTAATGATACAAAAAACGGATATTGAGGATCCTTGAGTTGGATTTCAGTAGATTGTATATTTCCTTTTACCTCTGTGTGATGATTAAAGTATTGAAGTTCTAATGACGGGTTGTTGTCAGCATGAACGACTCCCAGCGAAGGCTCGCGAACAGGGGCGGTTCCTTGTGTGATGAGCGCAGGAAAGGAAGGGGAATTGATGAGTAAATAATCCGGAATTGTTTTTAAAGCTTGTCCAAAGTATAATTGGGTCAGCTGGTTTTTAGTATTTATTGTGTATGCAAGTGTAGTGTTTTCTGTAGAAATTATTATAACAGGATCTTTTTTTTGCGCTTGTAATGTTCCAAAACAGAGGGAGACATAACACATAATAAGTAAGCCAACTTTTTTCATGTGATGTGTGTAATTTTTTATAAAAATATAAAAAATATTAAGAGTGTTCTGCATAATAATTTATGAGGCAAAACTGTCCGTTGGTAGCATATTTTTCCATATAGCTGATAGTATTCCCAATGATAATTAAATTATATCTTCATTCTCTGTCATCAATATCTAATGCTTTTTTTAAATGGTTCTACACCTGCTCTGTTTTTTTAATTTATAGTAGTTTTTCCTGAAAATATTTCCAGATTAATTTACAGAAAGTTTGATCAAGACGAGGTTTTTATTTTTATTGTGTCATTTTGTCATAATTTTTTGAATGGTACAGATATTGAGAAATTGAGAGTGTAAATTAACCTATAAAAATTAGAAAAAATATAAATATTATGAGTAAAATAATTGGAATTGACTTAGGAACAACCAACTCTTGTGTTGCTGTAATGGAGGGAAAAGACCCTGTTGTTATCCCGAACGCGGAAGGTAAAAGAACAACTCCGTCTATTGTAGCATTTACTGAAGATGGTGAAAGAAAAGTAGGGGATCCTGCAAAAAGACAGGCTGTAACGAATCCAAAGAAAACTGTATACTCTATCAAAAGATTTATCGGGACTCATTTTAAGGAAGATGCTAAAGAAATCTCAAGAGTGCCTTATGAAGTAGTAGCAGGACCAAATGATACCGTAAAAGTAAAAATCGACGACAGAGAATATACACCACAGGAAATTTCTGCAATGACGCTTCAGAAAATGAAGAAAACTGCTGAAGATTATCTTGGACAGGAAGTAACAAGAGCAGTAATCACTGTTCCGGCTTACTTTAACGATGCTCAGAGACAGGCTACAAAAGAAGCCGGAGAAATTGCTGGTCTTAAAGTCGAAAGAATCATCAATGAGCCTACAGCTGCAGCATTAGCGTACGGTTTAGATAAAAACCATAAAGATCAGAAAATCGCAGTATATGACCTTGGAGGGGGTACTTTCGATATCTCTATCCTTGATTTAGGAGACGGTGTATTCGAAGTATTGTCTACAAATGGAGATACTCACTTAGGAGGTGATGACTTTGATGATGTGATCATCAACTGGATGGCTGACGAATTCAAAGCTGAAGAAGGGGTAGATTTAAAATCTGACGCTATTGCACTTCAAAGATTGAAAGAAGCTGCTGAAAAAGCGAAAATTGAATTATCTTCTTCTCCTCAGACTGAGATCAACCTACCATATATTACAGCTACAGCTACAGGTCCTAAACACTTAGTGAAGAGTTTAACTAAAGCGAAATTCGAGCAGTTAGCTTCTGACTTGGTAAGAAGATCTATGGAGCCTGTTGCAAAAGCATTGAAAGATGCAGGTCTGTCAACTTCTGAAATTGACGAAGTAATCTTAGTAGGTGGTTCTACAAGAATCCCGATTATCCAGGAAGAAGTAGAAAAATTCTTCGGGAAAAAACCTTCAAAAGGAGTGAACCCGGATGAGGTGGTAGCTATTGGTGCTGCTATTCAAGGAGGAGTATTAACAGGAGACGTAAAAGATGTATTACTTCTTGACGTTACCCCTCTTTCTTTAGGTATCGAGACTATGGGATCTGTATTCACTAAATTAATTGAAGCGAACACTACGATCCCAACCAAAAAATCTGAAGTATTCTCTACAGCTTCTGACAACCAGCCGGCAGTAAGCATCAGAGTAGGACAGGGTGAAAGACCAATGTTCAACGATAATAAGGAAATCGGAAGATTTGATCTTTCTGATATTCCACCGGCACCAAGAGGAGTTCCTCAGATTGAAGTAACTTTCGATATTGATGCGAACGGTATCCTGAACGTTTCTGCTAAAGATAAAGGAACAGGAAAAGAGCAAACCATCAAGATTCAGGCTTCTTCAGGTCTTTCTGACGAAGAAATCGAAAGAATGAAGAAAGAAGCTCAGGAAAACTCTGCAGCTGATGCGAAGAGAAAAGAAGAAGTTGAAATCTTCAACAAAGCAGACGGATTGATCTTCCAGACTGAAAAGCAGTTAAAAGAATTCGGTGAAAAACTTTCAGCTGACAAAAAAGCAGCTATCGAAGCAGCTCACGGAGAATTAAAGACAGCTTTCGAAGCTAAAAATGCAGACGATGTAAAAGCTAAAACTGAAGCTTTAGACGCAGCATGGATGGCCGCTTCAGAAGAACTGTATGCAGCAGGACAGCAGGCAGAAGCCGGAGCAGGGGCTCAAAACCCTGGAGGTAATGCAGGTGCAGCTGATGATGTACAGGATGCAGACTTCGAAGAAGTAAAATAAGTAATCACGGTAAGCAGAACGCTTACATTACATATAAAACCGCAACAGGCATTGTCTGTTGCGGTTTTTTTATTGTTTGGATATCAGGTTTTTAAAAAATAATTTATAAATGTTGAAAGTAATCCATTCATATACAGAAGGATAATTTAAGGTGACTAAATAATATTCATGATAATTTATAAATAAAATGAATTGTTATTTACTTTTAACTTGTATATTTGTTTTTATTTAGAATAAATAAAATTTTAAGAAAAAAAATAACTTTACTCCTTGTAAAACGGTTACCGGATAATCTCAATCAATTATTTCATGGTACGGTTTGCAGTATTTTTAAAAACTAAAAAAACTATGAAACAGCCAATCACAAGAATTGCGGCGCTGGATTTAATAAAAGGGATGAGTGTAATCGGGATGATCATTATCCATACCTTACTCATCTACGCCAATGTAAAATCACAATCAGAATCGGTTATCGGAAGCTTTATTGTCTTTTTGGGCAGAGGAACTTCCATTTTTATGATCTGCATGGGACTTACTTTTATGACCTCCAGTCATCAAAGCCTTAAAAGTTCAATAAAGCGTGGCGGACTGCTTTTACTAGCCGCTTTCTTCATGAATTTTATGAAATTTATTGTTCCTGCAGTTCTCGGATTTGCCCCGGATAATTTTATTCAGAAATATGGATGGCACGGCCCGATAGAGCAGCAGTATATGTATTTAGTGATGTTGGGAGATATTTTACAGCTAGCGGGGATCTCTTTATTATTTGTTGGCTTTATCAGAAAATATGTGAAGAACAAGTATGGTATTTTAGCGATAGGACTATTGATTGCAGCTGTATCCAGAGAAGTAAGCGGAATTCATATTGATTATCCTGTTCTGAATTATATCTCCGATCTTTTTTTCAGCAACGATTATCCTGCTTATATTTATTTTCCTGTGTTTCCCTGGATATCATTTATCATCATCGGGATGTTTTTTGGTAAATGGTATCAGGAGCTGAACTATGACAGTAGAAAATTATTCAGAAACATGCTGTATATCGGGCTTTTGTTTATAGCACTTGGCGCTCCTTTGGTCTTTCTATACGGCGATTATAACTACAATGGTTTTTATCATATGGGACCGGGTGGCGTTATTTATTTTGCCGGATGGACATTGATTTTCCTTTGGGCCATTTTCCGGATCACTTCAAAAATTAAAGAAAATAAATTCACCGAAACGTTAAAATACTGCAGCAGAAATCTAACCTCAATGTACATGATCCAATGGATTTTAATCTCCTGGGGTAAAGGTATTTTCGGATACAGACAACATGGAATAGGCTTTGTCCTGATGCTTATCCTGCTTTATATAGTTCTGACATTCTCAGTTCAGAAATTGCTGGATCTTATTCTGAAGAAAAAGAAAAAACCGGTGATTGTTCTTGAACAGCCTATTTCAGTGGACGAAGCCGTCATGAAATAATCATTTTGAACCTATTGAAGGGGATCATAAAGAAGCAGGAACGAAAAATGATAGTTATTAATTTTTCCCAATTTGATTAAATTATTTATTAATCTTTTTTTGTCATATAGGTTTGGCTTGTTTTATGTTATATCTATCATACTAACTTAAAAAAAAGACAATGAAAAAGAATGTATTAGCCATATTAGCTTTCGGTTTATTTGCAACAGCCGTGCATGCTCAGGAAACAGTAAAACAAGAAGCAAAAAATGTAGGCACTGCTATTGATAAAGGTGCAAAAGCAACAGAAAAAGGAGTTAAAGATGGGGCAAATTGGGTTGGTAAAACAGCAACCAAAGGAGCAAAAGCAACGAAAAAAGGAGTTAAAAGTGGCACAAAATGGGTAGGTAAAACAGCAACCAAAGGTGCGAAAAGCGTTGAAAAGACTGCTGTAAAAGGAGCAGATGCAGTGGCAGACGGCTATAAAGATGTAAAAGCTGATTTAAAAAAATAATTTTTCAGTGACAATATAAAAAGACGACTTCTATTATTGAAGTCGTCTTTTTTTTATTTATATAATCTTGTAAAAAAACAGCAGTTAACAAATTTTTCTATTTTTGCGAAAAATAAATAACATTACATGAATCATATTTACTCAAAAAAGCAATCCTACATTATAGGTTTTTCTTCTTTTTTTCTTTCATTATTGGGCATGATTGCCATAGGAAAGACCTATTATGTGATCAAAAATGCTACTGTTTATGGTGCGGAAACACAGGAATCAGAAAGTATATTCTGGCTTTTCAAACCATTGTATCTTCTATTGGGGACTACAAAAACAGCTTTTGATGTATGGGAGTTTTTTATTCTCGGTATGTTGTTTTTAGGCAGCATTATTTTCTTTATCAAAAAAGGGAAAGATACAAGACTCATTGCATTTGCTTTTTCTGTCATCTTAATTTCAAATCTTGTAAGTGTTCCCAGTTATATCATTTATATCATAAGAAGTATTTTAAAAATTGGAGACGGGGTAAAACTGCATTATTTTGTTTTTATCAATGCAGTACTTTCATTGGCTTATGTGGTTCTTAGTTTTTATATACTGAAAACCATAAAAAAAGCGAAAACGCTGGAGGCCGTTACTACAGAAACCGGAACGACAATAAAAGACACTCCGAAAGTCCAGCGGTTTTTCCATTTCATCATTGATACCCTGATTATGCTTTTGGTGTTTTTTCCTTTATTGATGGTTATTTTGGATGCTTCCTCGAAAAGTCATTTTTTAAAAATTTTTCTTAAAAATGAATTCGCTTTACTGGTATTTATTTTTATTCTGAGAATGATCTATTATCCTTTCTTTGAAATTGTTTTCGGATCTACGCCGGCAAAATTCCTTACAGAATCCAGAGTCGTTAACTATCTGGCCAAGCATCCGTCCGGTTCAAATATTTTTCAGAGAACATTATGCAGAAGTATTCCTTTTAATCCGGTATCATTTTTCTGGAAAACAGGATGGCATGATTCCTTATCCAATACCCATGTGGTAAAAGAAAAGAGAACGGGATTCAAAACCTCTTATCTTCTGCTTATATTACTGGTTTTTATTCCTTATATCGCGTTTTATTACTTCGGAGATAAGTTGATTGAAAATTATGAAGCCAAGAAAGAAAATCAACTGACCCAGGATTTTATTTACAGCTTTAATGCAAACAGTATTCAGAATATCAATTCAGATCAGGCTTATGTTTTGAGAGATTTGGGATATCATGAGTACGAAGTGGTTATTTTAAAAGTGGAAAAGGTAAATGGCAACGAAGTGATCTGTAAAAAGATTATTCAGCCTAAAACATATACCGCAAGTTTTCTGAGTGTCAGAGAAGCATATCAACAGCAAAAAGATACTGCACAGACTTACATTCTGGATAAAAAGGACTTTCTGAACGCTGCCCCAAAAAATCTTAATGAGATGGATGATCACCTCAGAAATGCGGTAGATTTCTTTAAAAACGGCAAAAGATATGAAATCAGTAATATCTACACTCTAAGTTCTCCCGTTCTGGAAGAACCTAATTTCTGGTCAGAAGATGAGTTCCGCAGAACCTCCATCGGAATTATTTTCCGGAATTATGGCAAAAGCGGGAAAATACTTTCTGTAAAAAATCTTGAAGGGGAAGTAAAATGGACCGATCATTTTCCGGTTGAAATCAAAAATCCGCAGACCGATGGGAATATTTATCTGAAAGCAGAAAACCTAAAACCCAATGAAGGTTTTTCCGTTGAAATTCTGGTGGAAGATTCATTGAAACACCGTCAGTTATACAGAGTCGACAGAAAAGATAATCCTTACATGCGTTTTAATATTAATCAGCTTAAATAACCTGAATTAGGGATAGAGTAATTACCAGACAGAAAAGATTGACATCTTTTAAGTTTGTATTACGTTCCTAAACGAAGTGGCTTTGTTTATCTTTAAAAATATTCAAGGAAGAAAGAAACTTTGTTTAGCCTTGCGATAAATGAAGCATTTAAAAGAAAATCTCCCCCGGCAATTCGCCAGAGGAGATTTTTTTAGACCAGAGAAACCAATAAGGTAACCAGATCATACATCTGTAAAGTATATTTTTAATCTATAACAAGATAGTTGTACTTGTCACTTGGGGCAATACTGTATTCCACTTCTTCCGTGTAAATAGGTACTACTTCACACCCGAATCTTCCCCGTGGCACACAAGGCCCGTTCTCACGGGAAAGTACCTGATTGGGAATACTCATATTAATATTCATTCCGGCATTTTGAAGAATAATAGGTTCATTTGTGGTGGTGTAGGTCCATGGTCCGTTCATGCCGCCATTTTTTCTACCTACTTTTGATATTTTATTGATCACAAAGCGAATGCTTGGATGAGCAATTGTGTTGGTCTGGCTCTTGCTCGAATAGAAATAAAGCTTTAAGTCTACATTTCTGTTACGGCCGCTCGTCACATTCTCTTTCACAAGCTTTACATAGACCGGTGGATTTTTAATATCAAACTTGAACGTTGTTTTCACAGGAGAATTATCCTTCAGGTAAGAATAAGAGCAGAAAATTGGAACTCCAGGCTGACTTTTTGAGAACGTCCCTTTTGAAATATGATTCACAAAAGCTTCATATCCTTTGAAAGACTGGGCTGCAGTTACTCCGCTTCCGCCGATTAAATACAGATTGAAATCTGCTCCGTTCAGGAAGTTCTTTTCATCCTGTGTCAGATAGCTTTCCCCTTTTACAAATAATTTACTGAAAGATTCATTAATGGTCGTTCTTGCCGTTTCTGCCAATTCATTGGTTTCAATCGTTAAAACACCCATTCTTCCGTAAGAAATAGAATTCACATAAACAGGTTCTATACCGCCTGTGTCAAGGTTCGTATCATTCACCAGTGATCCCGCAGGAATATCCATATCCAGCGTGAAAGAGGTCTGGTAAAATTTCACATAGAATCCTGTTCTTTTAGCGATCATTCCTTCTTCAATATTCGTAGTGGAAGAACTTTTTCCGAACAGTGATCTTGTATTCACATTAGATCCGAAGGCCACTTTAAGTTCGTCATAAGAAGTGAATTGCTCAACACTGTAGCTTAATGTTCCGTTTTGCGTGAAATCCGCAGACTGAATATAATCCTGTACAAGCTGTCTTGTTTTGGATAAAGAAGGTTGGTCAATCGTAAATGCTGTTTTTTTATTCAGTGCAGGAATCGACATGGAAACAGTAACAGGTTTTACCGAAGCCGTAATCGGTTTAAAATTCATATCCTGTATAGAATTGCCTTTCAGCAGAGATCCCGGGAAAATATACATCTGAAGGTGAGGAAGCACGATAGATTCAGAAGATTCGAACTCTTTTGTTTCCGTAAATTCTTCTGCATTGCCGCCTTTAGCCAGCATGCTTCTGCTTTTTCCCGATAATGCAGACGGATAAGTTCCGAATGATGTAATGTTTACCACCTGTTGAGGAGTACGGACCATTTCCTGATTCTCAGCTTTGTCCAGCTCATTCGTACAACTTGATAAAGCAGCCATAGAGATGGCTGCCATTATATAAATCAGTTTTTTCATGATTATTTTTCTACAGTAAACGTTGTATAGTATACAGAATTGTCTCCTGCATGAGCTGCTGTAAAGTTAATAGGAACTCCCGGTGCGCTGGCTGTAAACTGGCCTCCGTTCACCACAAAGTTGATGAATCCCTGGTAACCCTGTACTACCTGTACCGCATCAGAACCTATACCTCCAAGAATGTAAACCTTCAGGTCAGATTCTTCAAGAATTTTTTTACTCTGCACATCAATACTGATAGATCCATTGACCATTTTAGCATTTAAAGCTGCCTTTAAAGCAAAAGCAGTTTCGTTGTAAGAATAATCAGATTCCAGAGAGATAATTCCCAGTCTTCCGTAAGTGATAGAGTTGATGTAAACCGGATTTTTAGAAGCTGCCAGATTCAGATCAGATTCGTTTTTGAAAATGTTTCCGTTATCCGGAAGATCCATATCAATTGTGAAGTTTTTCTGAGTAAACTTGGCAAAAATCCCTGTGTTCTTCTTCACTTTATTGTTGCTTCCGCTGATATCAATACTGAAAATACTTCCGATATTGACATTAGCACCGAATGCAATTTTAAGTTCACTGTAGTAAGAGAACTGCTTAATGTTATAGTCAAAAGCCAAAGACTGCTGACCGCTGAAATTAGCACTCTGCATCGCTTTGAATATAGAAGATCTCATGCTTGAAAGCGTTGGCTTTTCAATAGTGTCCACGATAAAATCAGAAGGAAATGAGTAAGAAACCGTAATGGGCTTCACCGGATAACTGATTGGCGTGTAAGAAAGGTTATCCAAAGTAGTAGAATTGTAAACCCCTCCAATGAATGTCTTGTTAGGCGACGTTACTACCATCTGGTCACTGTTAAGAGTAACTGTGGTGGTTTTTGATGCTACTTCTTTTCCTCCAACGGAAACTTCATCATAATTTAAATATTTTGAAGGCAGTGTTACCACAGGATTGATTCCTTTTGAAGCTTTTCCTGCTTCTGCAACAGTCTGTGCATCTTCGTTGATATCCTGACGACAGGAGATGGTTGAAATACTGGCTGCAACCAGCAATACAATGGGTAAAATGATTCTTTTCATAAATTTAATTTGAGATCCCAAATGTATTATTTTTACACATACTGGTGAAATATCTTTTGATTAAATCTTTGTTAAGCATTATTAACAGATGGTTAATAAAATGTAAGTAATTGATATGATTGTTTGTAATTCTCTTAATAGTGATAAAAATCATATAAATTGGAAATAAAAAATAATAAGAAACTCCCCCGGTAATGAATCGGGGGAGGCTGTTTTCAGATCAAATAAATGTATGAAAGGATATTTCTAAGATCTGATTACACATCGTCAAAATTTGTTATAAGTTTTTATAGTGATAATCGATATTGGTCCAGAGAACATCATCTCCGGTAGTCGTCATTTCTGAAGGAGTATTGAAAATGTTTTTTCCAAAAATATCCTCATAAAGCGTAGTTCCAAAAACAGCTTTCTGAGAAATGACTAAGGCATCAGTATTTGCCCTGGGCATCTTTTTAATGTAGCGGAATGATCTTTTAAGCATAAATTGAGAGTAATTTTTGCTGAAAATCCCAATAAAACTCTGGCTGTTATTTTCGTTTATAAATACAGAGTCCTTTTCCACTTTTATGCTGTACGAAATATCGGCAGATGTTCCCGAAATCAGTTGTATGGTACTGTTTTTAAGATCCAGTGTTATTTTTTTCCATGCAGGCTCCTGATAAGTGCTCCAGTAACTGTTCAGATAAGATTCTGAAGGAGCTGTTTTCTGGCCTGCAGGACCTTTGTAAGCAGAAATACTCTGAACACTGTAATTTTGGTATACTAAACTGTAAACTTCTTTCTCAACAGGCTTAATATTCTCAACCGCCGGATCATCATTTCCACTGCACGACATCATGGGCAAAACGGCCAGAACAAGTAAGAAAGAGCATTTCATTTAATTAATTTTTGCAAAAATATATATTTTACACCATGTGGTGAAATATTATTTCAAAAAATATCTGCTAAGCATAATTAAAGTACCCAAATAACTGAAACCACCCTTTATTTTTAATTAATTCGCCCAACTAAACACATCCCATTCTCCACGCACTTCATCAGTGACGCAGTCACCTTCTTAGCTCCCTAAAATCAAGCATGCACCTTTCAACTTTGCGTCAAAAAAATCATCAATTGCTTAAAAAATATCTCCTTCAATTCCAAAAAAAGCTCCTCCAACAAAAATGCCGGAGGAGCCTATTTACAAATTAAATTATTTCTTACTTACCGAAAAAAATCTGATCCTGTTTCTGTTGCTCATTATAAATCACCTGAAAATTTTCAGGCATATAATGATAAAGAAGATTCCAGTGCTGAATCTTGGTGTGTTTCTTAAAACTTTCCAAAGATCTTACAAACAGGTTTTCAATCATGGTTCTCACATAAGAATCCCCTTTTCTGTAAATCAGGTCCATAAGCTTCATGTGATGGGCTATGATATAAATCTTGGATTCCTGAAGCATATTCTTTAAATAGTTAATCGTAGCCTGAATAACACCGGCAAAGTTTTCCTGCACAGATAATTGTGTGATTTCCTTTCGAAGTGGCGGATAGAAAAATTTTAAGTATTCAACAGCTATCTTTTTATTAATAGTTTGCATTTGTACTTTCATCATAATTAATATTTTTCAGTATTTATCTTGCAGCGAAATGTGTACCAAAATTTACAGCAAGGCAGCAAAAATAAAAACACCTATAATCACGGCAATGTGAGTAACCAATACCTCTGTATTGTGCCTGTTAGTCGTGGTTTTCCATGTTTTCCAGTCGGAAATTCTTCTGATCTTTGTTTTCATAATATATTGAATTTGAGTGATTTCTGTTTTTAAGTAAAACTTGATTTTGTAACGAAACAGACGAGAAATGTAATAAAACTTTAAATGCCATGGCTGTAAATCTGTCTCGAATAGGTGAGTTGCAGCTCTTTTGATATGTGACTAAAGATCACTTTTCTGTATTCTCCACTGCAAAATGTTGTAAAATTGTCCAGAGAATAAATAAAAACACCTTCTACTGCATTTTTTAAAGCAGCATCTCCGTCTGTGTAAATTTTGTCCATCTTTTGGAGGCTTTTGAACAAAATATTTCTGTCATTCTGTCGGATCATATTTTTGATACGCTCTGTGAAGGTTCGGATTACGCTGTAAGAATTCTGAGGCGTGGTTTTCGTTAATTCATTTTCAAAGTCAGGAATAATTTCTGTGATTTCCTGCACGGCTTCTGAATAGTTCATATGATTAAGGTTTTTGTTCTAAAAGTTTAATGATGGCTCCAAAGATGAAAACGGTCAGAAAAGCCATGAAAAGCAGGTGATAAGGTTTCAGCCACTTTGGAGTTCTGGGTCCTCTGCTTTTTAATCTTCTTAACTTGTCAATGCGGTTTAAGGTCTTTAAGTCCATATGATTTGTTTTGAAGATCATGATGCCAACCGTATTCCTTTGATGAATAGTTTTGTTTAATTAGTTGATAATCATGGTTTTGTTTGAATATTGAAAGCTGCCCAAGCCGGAAAAAGCCTGTCAAAATGATAAGGTTTTTATCAAAACGAAATGAAGAGAACCTGTTTCTTTAATTTTAAACCATTAAGAATGAGTAAGGTTTTAAGAGTATGAAGAAAATCCTGCTTTACAATCTATCCTCTGAAAAAAAATCATATGATTTTCCCTTAACTTTCCTTTCCTCCTTCATCAATCTTAATGGTTTAAATATACATTTGAAAGGCAATCTGCGCCATTTTCTTAGTCTGCAGGAATTCCTCACAAACTTCAGACGGCTTATTTATTTGTATGATGGAAAGAATAGAATGAATATCTTTGCACTCCAAATTATTCAGGACATGTTTTCAAAAATTATAGTACATAGAGTAGGAAATAAAATCAACGGAGAATCTTTAACGCTGTCCCAGGAAGAGCTGAAGCTGGAAGAAGGAATGGCAGAGCTGCTTGAAGATTACTTTTTAGGTTCTTTTAAATCAGAAGAGACCTTTCATTTTTACAGTGACACGTATTTGGTCAATAATCCGGTATACAGTTCAGTATCTGAGATTTTTGAAGACAAAGCAAAATTCCTTTGGGAGTCTGAGAATATCGCCAAGCATCTTTTCGAAGCTGCCGAAAACCCAAGAGTTCAGGGAGGAGAACTGTTTATTGTATTTTTTGAAGAGGAAAGCGACCGTCCGGATAAAGTAGATAAAATCGGAATTTTTAAAACAGAAAAAAGAGAATCCTTCCTTAAAATTTCTCCTCAGGAAGAAACTTTCGATATTGAAAAAGACCAGGGAATCGGTTTGTCTAAAATTGACAAAGCTGCTCTGATTTACAACAATAACAAAGAAACCGGATACGTACTTTCTGTAGTTGATAACAACAAAAACGGAGATATGTATTACTGGTTTGAAGACTTCCTGAAAGTAAAACAACGTGACGACGAATATTTCCATACACAGGAAGCCTTAATGGTTTACAAAGATTATATCACCAAGCAGCTTCCACAGGAATTTGAAGTTTCAAAAGCAGATCAGGCAGATTTCTTAAATAAATCCATTAATTTTTTCAAAGAAAAAGAAGAATTTAAACTGGATGAGTTTGCTACAGAAGTTTTAGGAGACGAGCATGTTATCGAAAGTTTTGTGAATTTCAAGACCGATTATGAGCAGGATATGCAGGTAAATATTGCAGAAGAATTCCCGATCAGTGAAGCGGCTGTAAAGAAAACCCAGCGTCATTTTAAAAGTATCATCAAACTGGACAAAAACTTCCACATCTATATCCACGGCGACAGACAGAAGCTGGAAATGGGCGAGGATGATAAAGGAAAATATTACAGACTTTATTTCGAAAAAGAAGTGTAATCAAACGAGAGTGAGAGAGTCGGAGAGAGATAGAGTGAGAGGGTTTTAGAGATTCGAGTTTCGGGGGACGAGTTTGAGAGTTTTAGCGTTATAAATTATGAGTTTTGCTATGCGGGATTCGAGGTTAGAAAGTTGATGTCAAAAAATCCAGAAATATTGAATAGACCGACCCATATCTGGTGGCTGAGGCTCCCGAAGTCACCAGCAGCAATTTCCTCTGTATAAAATCTGATATCTGAAATCTTGATTCTAGCATTAACCATTCACTTGCAAAGCAAAATCCATCACTGACATTCTAAATATAAAGAATCAAAGAGGGCTAATTTTTAAATTGGTCCTCTTTTCATATTGGCTATTTCGCCCCTTTTTTCTTACTTTGTCGTATGCAAACAACTATTATAGATTTATCCAAACCGATTCAGTATAATGCCGGAGATCCCTGGTTTATGAGGGTAAAGATTAAGCACAAGTCACACAAAAAATCACATTGGCTTATTCGACTGGCATTAAACCTTCCATTCAGACTTTTTCCTAAAAACTGGACAGGCTGGGCAGATGATTCCATTAAAAATATGGGACTTCACGCCACGACCCATATTGATGCGCCATGGCATTATGGCCCTGTGGTTGAAGGAAAACCTGCGAAGACCATTGATCAGATTCCTCTTGATTGGTGCTATGGTGACGGCATTGTAATCGACTGTACCCACAAAGAAGACTTTGTAGCCATTACCGTTGATGATCTCAAAAAAGATCTGGATAAAAACGGAATCACCATTCAGAAAGGAAATATTGTCCTGATCAGAACGGACCGCGACAAAATGATGGGAACCGCAGACTTTGTAGAAAAAGGAACCGGAATGAGCAAAGAAGCCACCGAATGGCTGATTGACCAGGGCGTGAAAGTAATGGGAATTGATCAGTGGGGATGGGATCTTCCACTAAAATATATGGCCAAAAAAGCAAGAGAACTCAACGACCCGGAATATTTCTGGGAAGGGCATCGCGTTGGTCTTGAAAAAGAATATTTACATATCGAACAGCTGACTAATCTCAGCTCACTTCCACCTTCAGGATTTAAAGTAAGTGTATTTCCATTGAAGATTGTTGGGGGCTCAGCAGCACCGGCCAGAGTAGTGGCCATTATCAATCCTTAGGCTGAAAGTTACCCTTGTCAAGGTTCTGAACCTTGACAAGGGTATTCTTCAAAACTACTTTTTCCTGAAGAACAACGCCCTTCCATACTCATAATTCATTCTGGCAATATTCAGCACAGAAATTCCCTGAGGACATTCCACTTCACAGGCCTCCGTATTGGAACAATGCCCGAATAATTCGGTGTCCATTTGGGCAACCATATTCAGGACCCGTGCGCTTCTTTCTTCCTTACCTTGAGGGAGAAGGACCATATGAGTGATTTTCGCAGAAGTAAATAACGCAGCACTGCCATTTTTACAGGTGGCCACACAGGCTCCGCAACCTATACATGCAGCGGAATCAAAGGCTTCTTCAGCAGTCTGATGGGTAACTGCAATAGCCGTTGCATCAGGCGCCTGTCCTGTATTAACGGATACAAATCCTCCGGATGAAATAATCCTGTCAAAAGCAGAACGGTCTATTTTAAGGTCTTTCTTTACCGGAAAAGCTTCTGCCCGGAAAGGTTCTATCAGTACTGTTTCGCCATCTTTAAAAGAACGTAGGTGGAGCTGGCAGGTAGTTGTATTTTTTAAAGGACCGTGAGCGATTCCGTTGATCATCATGCCGCATTGGCCACAAATTCCTTCCCGGCAGTCGTGATCGAATTCTACAGGCTCATCGCCTTCGGTAATCAGTTTTTCGTTTAACGTATCCAGCATTTCCAGAAAAGACATGTGAGGATTCAATTCTTTCAAATCATAACTGACTAATTTTCCTTCACTTTGTCTGTCCTTCTGTCTCCATATTTTAAGATGTAAATCCATAATTTTTGTTTTTTAGTTGAGGCAAATAGGGCAAAGAAGGCTTATCATGTGAGACTATTTGCATAAAACCTCTTTATTTTCAATACTTTCTTCGCCTTCTTCGCTTTATCAGCTTTCTTCACTTTTTACATTATTTATAACTCCTTACCGTCGGCTGTATCTCTTCAAAAACCAAAGGCTCCCGGATCAGTTCCGGTTCATTATTTTCACCAGTCCATGCCCATGCCGAAATAAATTGATATTCCTTATCATTTCTCAGCGCTTCTCCGTCCGGAGTCTGAAATTCTTCCCGAAAATGAGCGCCGCAGGATTCATTTCGGGTTAAAGCATCATAGCACATCAGTTCTCCGATTTCAAAATAGTCGGCTACGCGGCCTGCTTTTTCAAGTTCCGTATTCATTTTGTCTCCCAGTCCGGAAACCCTCACGTCTTTATAAAATTCCTGTTTTAGTTTTCTTATTTCTTCGATGGCGAATTTCAGGCCTTTTTCATTTCTCGCAAGTCCGCAGTAATCATATAAAAGTTTTCCCAATGTTTTATGAAAATAGTCAACCGTTTTCGTCCCCCGGATACTGATAAAATCCTGAATCTGTTGTTTAACAGCTTGTTCAGCCTTTTCAAATTCAGGCATGTCCGGCGAAATTTTTCCGGTATGAATTTCATCAGCCAAATAATTGGCAATTGTGTAAGGAGCAATAAAATACCCGTCTACAGAAGCCTGTAAAAGAGAATTGGCCCCTAATCTGTTAGCTCCATGATCAGCAAAATTAGCTTCTCCTAAAGCAAAAAGCCCCGGAATGGTAGTCATCAGTTCATAATCTACCCATAAACCACCCATTGAGAAGTGCGCGGAAGGAGAGATCATCATGGGCTCATTATAGGCATCATATCCGGTGATTTTAAGGTACATATCAAATAAATTCCCGTATTTCTCCTGTATTTTTTCTTTTCCCTGTTCCCGTATGGCTTTGGAAAAATCGAGATAAACAGCATTCTTCAGCGGGCCGATTCCATAGCCGGCATCAATTCTTTCTTTGGCGGCACGGGAAGAAATATCTCTGGGCGCAAGATTTCCGAAAGCAGGATATCTTCGTTCCAGATAATAGTCTCTTTCATTTTCAGGAATATCATTGGCTGCTCTGGTTTCATCCGCTTTTAAAGGAACCCATATTCTTCCGTCATTTCGTAATGATTCTGACATCAATGTAAGTTTAGACTGATAATCTCCGGATTGGGGCAAGGAAGTAGGATGAACCTGAATCCAGCTCGGAGAGGCCATTAAAGCCCCTTTTTTGTGAGCCCTCCAGATCGCGGAACCGTTGCAACCCATCGCTAAGGTAGACAGATAATAGATTTTTCCGTAACCTCCGGTTGCGAGCACAACAGCATGTGCTGCATGTCTTTCAATTTCTCCGGTATCTAAATTTCTGACGATAATTCCTCTTGCTTTACCGTCGATCATCACAAGATCAAGCATTTCATGTCTTGAATATAGCTGTACCGTTCCTTTTCCGACCTGTCTCATCAGCGCCTGATAAGCTCCTAAAAGCAGCTGCTGGCCAGTCTGTCCTCTTGCATAAAACGTCCGGCTCACCTGAACCCCACCGAATGAACGGTTGTTGAGGTAACCGCCATATTCACGACCAAACGGAACACCTTGCGCAACAGCCTGATCAATAAGATGTAAAGAACATTCTGCCATACGGTAAACATTGGCCTCCCGGGCTCTGAAATCTCCACCCTTCAGCGTATCTACAAACATTCTGTAAACACTGTCTCCATCATTTTTATATTTTTTTGCAGCATTCACTCCTCCCTGTGCCGCTACGGAATGGGCTCTTCTCGGGCTGTCCTGAAAACAGAATGATTTTACATTATAACCCATTTCCCCCAGTGAAGCCGCAATTGAGCTTCCTGCAAGTCCTGTTCCTACGACAATCACATCCAGTTTTTTACGGTTGGCGGGGTTCACGAGTTTTGCTTTCTTTTTATAATAATCCCATTTATGTTCTAATGGGCCTTGTGGTATTTTTGAATCTAAAATCATGACTTTTGTGTTTAATTGGCTGTGAAAAATACATACACCGGCATAAGCGCAAAACCTACACTGATAATGACTGAATAAACAATTCCGGCAGTTTTAAACCATCTGACAAATTTGGGATGATAAAGCCCCAGCGTTCTGGCCGCACTGTGAATCCCATGAATCAAATGATAGCATAAAGCAGCCATGGAAATAACATAGATGATGACATACCACCATTCTTTAAAAACAGTCACAACCAAGATATACAGGTCTTTATTTCCGTTTTCGTCCAGCGGCGTAGTTCCGAATTTGTAGACATACCAGAAATTCTGAAAATGGATCACCAGAAAGATCAGAATCAGGGTTCCTAGAATTCCCATATTTCGGGAATACCATTTACTGGCTCTTCCCCGTCCTTCAGACTGATATCCGCCTCCTGATTTATTATTTTTTAACGTAATAACCAATCCATCCAGAGCATGGAGGATAATACTTGCGTACAGAACATATGAGACCATTTTGATCAGAATATTTCCGGACAGAAAGTGCGAATAGGCATTAAACTGAAGATGGGCCTGCTCCTGCGGAAGAAACAGCTGGAGGTTTCCCAAGAAATGGATCAGCAGAAAGAAGCTCAGGAAAAGTCCTGTAAGACACATCAGCATTTTTCTTGACAAGGTTGACAGCATAGTTTTGATTTAATCATTAATAATATCCTAAAATTTTCATCCACAGTCCTCCGACTACCATATAGATAATCAGCAGTACAATACCGATTTCAAGGCCTCTCAGCCACCAGGCTTTCAGTTCTACATAGCCGCTTCCGTAAAATACCGGAGCCGGACCGTGTCCGTAATGGGTAAGTACTCCGTAAATAGACCCTAAGAACCCAAGCATCATCGCCAATAACATAGGCGGGATTCCCAAAGAAACACCAACACCCAGTAAAGCGGCATACATAGCAGCAACATGGGCCGTAGCACTGGCGAAAATATAATGACTGAAGAAGTAAACGACAATAATGACCGGAAAGGCTACCTGCCAGCTTAATCCTCCTATTTTTACTTTAATAAGATCACTGAACCAACCAATGAATCCCAATTCGTTCAAAGAACTGGCCATCATAACGAGAACCGCAAACCATACGATGGTGTCCCAGGCTCCTTTTTCACCTTTTACATCCTCCCAGGTTAATACAGAGGTGAGGAGAAGAAGGGTAAGACCTATGAAAGCCGTGGTAGTAGCGTCAATAGAAAGTGCACCTCCAAAGATCCAAAGCGCCAGAAGAATGAAGAAGGCGAGTAGCATAAGCCATTCATTTCTTGAAATAGGTCCCATTTCTTTTAATTTCTGGGCTGCCATTTTAGGGGCATCTCCTGTTTTTTTCAATTCCGGCGGATATAATTTGTATAAAACCAGCGGTACAACGAAGAACGCTACCAATCCCGGAACGAAACCTGCCGCAGCCCACGACATCCATGTGATATTGATGCCTAAGTTAGCTGCGAATTTCTGACACATCGGGTTACTTGCAGTTCCGGTAAGGAACATAGACGAAGCGATGAGGTTCATATAATAACTGTTCAGCGTGAGGAAAGATCCCAGTTTTCTGTGGGTTTCCGGTTTTTCAGGAACAGAATCGAAGCTGATGGCCATGGATTTCATGATCGGGTAGATGATTCCGCCACCACGGGCCGTATTACTGGGAATAGCAGGGGCAAGGCATACATCAGCCAGCCCAAGTCCATAAGCCAAGCCTAATGAGCTTTTCCCAAAAATTCTGATGAATATAAAAGCAATTCTGTTTCCTAATCCTGTTTTGATAAATCCTCTGGCGATAAAAAAGGAAATCCCGATCAGCCAGATCACTTTATCCCCGAATCCGGAAAGTGCTTTGGTGATGGATTTCCCGGCATCTCCGGGAGCTACTACCTGCGTAAGAGCGGTAAATCCAATGGCCATCATACACATGGTACCCATTGGGGCGGCTTTAAGAATAATTCCTAAAATGGTGGCCGCGAAAATGGCAAACAGATGCCAGGCATTCTCAGCAACACCTTCCGGAGCCGGAATAAACCATATAATCAGCGCAACGGCAAACGTTATCGCGATATTTTTGATGTTAATTTCTTTCATGATCTCTACTATTTAAGCGGTTAAAATCTGCTTTGTACCTGAACAATGAACAGGTTGTTGTTGTATTGGGTAGTATTTTCTATCTGATGTTTGTATCGGTCAAACTGTACACCCAGCTGAATCCGGGCTCCGTAGTTTTTCAGGAATTCCAGCCCGAACATCGGGGTGATGGTCTGCCGGGGATTTGAATTCAGTCTGAAATTGGTGTCCAGATATTCATACCGGCAGGAAAGTTCAAAAGCACTTAGGTTTTTATGGTTGATCTCATACCTTACGTTCGGGAGAAAATAGGCTCCCCGGATCAGGTACTCGTCCGGATTGAAGGGTCTGAGTTCCGGATCAACGGAATTGTACAGAACGTGGTTAGTTGCCTGTTTGGCTTCCAGCTGCATATCAAGACTCCATTTGGAATCAAACTGGATGAGTGAACTCAGATCGATTCCTACAGCGTAGACTTTTTTGCTGAAAACTTCACCGATCCCTCCATTAAGACCCACATTGAAATTGTATTTTTTTGACAGTCCGAAAACCAGTCTTGTGGAATATTGTTTTCCGTTGTCATTATCATTGATCTGATTTTTTCCATTCCCATTCACAACTGAAACTGCGTATTGAAAAGGTATTTCGCCCAACTGAAGCTGTCCTGTTGCAGAAAGCCCGATCTGGAAGCTTGTCCAGCCCAGTTTTCCAAATTCTGTATACTGATTGGACCAGTCCAGAGATTTAATAATGTCAATTGGATAGGTTTCTTCAATTCCGAACCATGGTCTGAACTGTCCTACAGTAAAGGCTAATTTGGGATTAAAGGTGTATTTCAGATAAGCATTTTCAAGAACCCTGCTTTTAGGATCATTTTTGAAATCTGCCAGATTGGCGAGTGCCACAACTTCTGTTCTTTTACTGATCTGCGCACGTACCTGAACCCTCATGTATTTAAGCATGAAATTATTGCTGGTTCCCGATCCGTCTGCGTGATGCAGGCCGTTCACATCTACATCTTTGGCCATACCAACAAGGTAACGGGCCTGAAAAAGACCTTTGATCTGGAGTACGGGATATTTCACGGGGTCTTCCTCCGGTTTATTGGGGCGGAGTGAGTCCTGGATCTGTGCGGTAGCAGAAAAACCTGCCAATAGAGCACAAAGGATCAGACTTCTCTTTTTTGGTGAAAAAAGGGTCATAGTATTTGTGTTTAATGAATTATTATTGAATTGCCGGGAAGTTTGAAAGAGACTTGCTCCAATTCATGGAACTTATCGTATTCATCGTTTTTTCCAGGGATTTACAGGTCTTTCCTGTACAGACTTCGCAATGGATTCTTTTTTCTGATGTGGGAATAATTAAAGGGAACTTTTTCATAGTTGTATTATTTGAATTTAAATAAAGACCTTATTGGAAATAATGCAATAAAAATCAATAATATTTAAACGTATTCATTATTTGGTGATATAAATTTAATGAATTTTGTTTACTTAACATAATAATTCTAAGAGTTAATGTAAAATTCATGTGATGAATCATAATCAGAAGATTAGACTTGATCTGTTCCGAAATTTTTAGTATATTATAAATGATAAGCTTATATCCGTATTGAAAAAGTAAGCCTTTCTGTCATGGAATTCAGGGAGTTTAAACTCACAGATTATCGGGATAATGGTATTTTAAGGACTTCCGTGATTTGATACCACAAAGTAATATCTCGTTAAAAAAATCGTTATATTTGATTGATCAAAGAAATATATGAATTTTGTAGAGTGTCATGAGGAGCCCATCCATATTCCTGGGTATATACAAAGTTTTGGATACCTGATTGGCCTTGATGCAGAATCCCTTTCCATTACTTTTTTCAGCGGGAATATTGCGGATATATTCAGAATCGAAAATGCTGAGCAGCTTTTTGACAGAAAACTTATAGATTTTCCGGAAATTTTCCGGTCTGTTCTGGATTCCGATCTGTATGCTTCTCTACAGGATTTTACAAAAAGAGAAAACGAAACTCATTTTGATAAGGTATTCATTGGTGACAAAGAATATCATTTTTCTGTTTTCAGAAGCGGAAAGAATATTTTCCTTGAATTTGAAGCCGTATTGGAAAACCGTTATAAAAGGATTTCCAATAAATATGATAATTTTTATGTGATTGACAGTGAGAAGGAGATCTGGGAACAATTGCTGAACACGCTTTCCAAAATTGTCAATTATGACCGGATGATGGTGTATAAATTTATGATGGACGGTTCGGGAAAAGTTATTGCGGAACGAAGAGATGAGGCAATGGAGAGCTACCTCGGTCTACATTATCCGGAATCTGATATCCCAAGACAGGCAAGGGAACTCTACTTAAAGAAAAGAAAAAGAATTTTCAGTAATGTATATGCAGAAACGGTTCCGCTTTTGAGCAGAACGGAAGGTCATATTGATCTTAGTTTTTCTGCTGCGAGAGGCATGTCACCAATTCATGGAAAATATATCAAAAACTCGGGGGCTTCTTCCAGCTTCAGTGTTTCGATTATTATTGATGATCATTTGTGGGGGCTGGTTACCTGCCAGAATTCGGAACCTAAGCATATTGACCTTGAAGACAGGGTGCAGGCCGGAATTTTTACGGCTTTGGCTTCGAATGCCTACTCTTCATTCAAATCCAAAAATGAATTGAAATACCGTTTGGAACTGAATGAAAAATCGTCACAGTTAAAGGCTGAGTTTTTAAAGCATAATCATCTTTTTGATTCTCTGGCAGACAACAAAGGAAAGATCAGAAAACTGCCTGATGCCGACGGTCTTGTCATTATTTCAGAAGGTGATACGATAACAACAGGAGTGGTTCCGGAGCGGGAAACGATTGATGCTATTGCCCATTGGGCGCTTGAAAATACCACAGAAAGTATTTTTGTGAGCAGAAGCTTTCTTAAAGATTACGGACAGGAATTGGGGCTGGATGAAAAGGCAGCCGGAATCATCATTTATTTTATTGAGAGAAACAAAAAAGAAATGTTGATCTGGTTCCGTAAAGAATTTGATGAGCATATCAGCTGGGCAGGAAATCCTGAGAAAAAAGTTGAAGTATTTCTTCAGAACGGTGAAGAAAAGCAGATGGTTTCCCCAAGAACATCTTTTCATATTTTCACGGAAAACATTAAAGGGAATTCAAAAAGATGGGATTCCAAAAATATCAGTGCCGTACAGGCCGTTCGGGATGTAATCCTGGAAACTTCACATAAACAATACAACGCAATCAAAGCACTGAATAACGAGCTGAGAAAAGTAAATGAGGAGCTGGACAGTTTTTCCTACACGATCTCGCATGACCTGGGAACGCCTCTCACAGTAATGAAGCTGAATGCACAGATGCTTCTTTCTAATTTTGAAGAAACAGAAAGGAATAAAAATAAACTGACCTCCATTATCGAAGAAATTGATAATATGGCGGAAATGATGCATGATGTTTTACAGCTGAGCCGCGCCAAACACAGTGAAATAGAATTGGAACGTCTACGGCCCTTTCATACCATTACAAAGATTTCTGAAAATGCAAAGATCACTTTTGAAAGTCCGAAAAGTGAGATTACTATTGAGGAATGTCCGGATGTTCTTGCTGATAAGACATTGCTTCATCAGGTATTTTTAAATATCATCAACAATGCTGTAAAATATTCTTCTCATCAGGAAGAACCTAAGGTGAAAATCCGGGGTACGGAAGAAGAAGGAGCCATTGTATACAGAATCTCAGACAACGGAATCGGAATTCCGGAGGAAGAGAAGCACAAAATGTTCAAGATTTTCAACCGGATGGACAATGCTAAAAAGTTTAAAGGAAATGGGGTAGGGCTGTCTATTGTATACAGAATTATGATGCGGATAGGAGGAAATGTGGATTATGAGAGTAATAAAGAAGGGACTTGTTTCATTTTAACGTTCAAAAAACCGTAAATTTGGGAAACTTTAAAAACCTTATTTATGGTATCAGAGTATCTTAAACAAAACACGGCAGAATATCACGATGCTGCGGAGAAACTTTTCAATTCTGAAAAAATTTTTAATAAAACTTTCACGTTAGAAGATTACAAAAAGATCATCAATACCAACTATCTGATGCTTCTTCACAGTGAAGATAAAATATTCGGAAGCCTTTCCGATAAATATTCTGAAAAACTTCAGCTGAAGGACAGAAAGAAACTTTCTCTTATTGAAAAGGATCTTGAAAGTCTTTCTCTGGAAAATCAAACCGTTTCCCACGGTCTTCATTTTGAGAACGAGCATGAAGCTTTGGGTGCTATGTACGTGATTGAAGGTTCTACTTTGGGTGGAAATGTGATTGCAAAACAGCTTTCCAAAACAGAAGGTTTTGATCAGGTAACCTTTAATTTCTTCGGATGCTATCAGGAAAATACAGGACCGATGTGGAAAAATTTCAAAGAGGTTCTGGATACTGAAGTGACTGAAGATAACTATAATGAAGTCCTTTCCGGGGCCAAAAAACTATATACGTTTTTACTGAACGTGAATTAATTTCTTTGAAGCCTAATTAAATTTCTGAAAAATTGCTCACTTTTTCAGGAATTGTTAAATTTGGGAGTTTCAATTTTTAGACTCAACTTAAAAAATAATTTTAAAAAAAGTATACAATATGAAAGTAACTGTTGTAGGTGCAGGCGCTGTAGGTGCAAGCTGTGCGGAATACATCGCAATGAAAAACTTCTGTTCTGAAGTAGTTTTAGTAGACATTAAAGAAGGATTTGCTGAAGGTAAAGCCATGGATTTGATGCAGACAGCATCACTTAACGGATTCGATACAAAAATTACAGGAACAACGGGAGATTACAGCAAAACTGCAGGTTCTCATGTAGCAGTGATTACTTCAGGGATTCCAAGAAAACCTGGAATGACTAGAGAAGAACTGATCGGTATCAATGCAGGTATCGTGAAAGACGTTACTGCAAACCTTGTAAAACATTCTCCGGAAGTAATCATTATCGTGGTTTCTAACCCAATGGATACTATGGCTTATCTTGTACACAAAACTTCAGGTCTTCCTAAGCACAAAATCATCGGAATGGGTGGTGCTCTGGATTCTGCAAGATTCCAGTACAGATTGGCTGAAGCATTGGAAAGCCCGATTTCTGATGTTAACGGAATGGTAATTGCAGCACACAGTGATACAGGAATGCTTCCATTATTGAGTAAAGCGACAAGAAACGGAGTTCCTGTAACTGAATTCCTTAGTGATGAGCAACAAAAATACGTAATCGAAGAAACTAAAGTAGGAGGAGCTACTCTTACCAAATTATTAGGAACTTCTGCCTGGTATGCACCAGGTGCAGCTGTTTCTGTAATGGTTCAGGCGATTGCTTGCGATCAGAAAAAAATGATCCCTTGTTCTCTAATGCTTGAAGGTGAGTACGGACAAAATGATATCTGCTTAGGAGTTCCGGCTATTATCGGAGCAAACGGAGTAGAAAAGATCGTTAACGTAACGCTTACAGCAGACGAACAATTGAAGTTTGCTGAAGCAGCTAATGCTGTAAGAGAAGTGAACGGAGATCTTAAATTTTAATTGATTTAAGCTTTATATAGCAGTTCAGCGCGGCCTCCGGCCGCGCTGAACTTTTTTATAGTGAGTCCTGAATGCTTATGGAATTTATCTCGGCGCGGCCGGAGGCCGCGCCGAGACTAATTCTCAAAATCCCGTTTATTTCAAAGCCTTTAAAATCCTCTCCAGTTCCAGATCTCTCTTCTGGATAATATCCTCATCTTTATACCGGATGACCTCATTGATTTTAACGCCTACTTTCTGCGTTTGTGTCTTATCATAGTAAAAAATACCGTTTCCGGTAAAGACTAAATTATATCCGGCAGCCAATGGCTCTGTCACGATATCTCCATCGGCACCGGCTGTTTTCTGACCCATAGTGATCGCCTGAGGGAAAACATTCTGAAGGTTCATGGTATTCCATTCACTCATACTTAATGTTTCAGGATTAACGATGATAAAGACTTTTCCGTTATAAGGATGGACTTTTTTATTTTCAATATTAGGGTAGTAATGGCCGAATATAGCGTAGCTGATGGGAGTATAAGTCCCTCTATTTTTAATGTTGGGTTCGTAATACAGGCCAAAATGATTTTCTACAGGCGAGAAATATTTATAAACGTAATGAAATACGAATCCGCCCCAGTCCGGATAACCCCGCATATCAAAAACAATGGCTTTTTTGGATGTAGCCTCTTTAAAAATCTGCTCCATATGAGCGTCTTGCTGATCATCGGAAATGTTATCAGCAAGACGAATTACATCATGGATTTTAAAATAGGCGATATCTTTGTGATCCATTTTATAGTTGTCATTCTTACGGAATTTTTCTTTTATATATTCCGTGACTTTTGCCAGATCTTCTTTGTTTTTAAAATCTGTAAAATCTACTTTTTCGGTATGATTTTTATGATCCTCCGACTGTATTTTCAACTCTTTTTGGGCAAGATTATCCGGCCAGATCAGGTTTTTCTGATAATCGGAGATCATGTAGAGAAGCGTTTCCTTATTCGAAGCAGAGATAAGTTCCTGCTTTTCTTTAACAATCTGACGAATGCTTTTACCATTAATTTCAGTTATTTTATCTCCGATCCGGATATGGGATTTAGATATCTTTTCGGGAAGAACAATGCGTGTGACCAGAAGATGATCATCGAAAACGACATAATCAAAAGGAGGATAATACAATCGGTGGTATATTTCATTCTTGTATTGCAGCTGATCATAAAATTTGAATGCATGAGTGTCCTCCATTTTAGCAGCAGCTTTGGCAAGAATAATTTCAAAATCTTTGCGGGATGTACATTTAATGGCCTTATTCAGTAGTTCCAGAAAATAAGAATCAGAGTCTTTGCCCATCAGGTATTTATGCGGATAAAGATAATCTATAGAACCCTGAAACTTCGCCATAATCAATAAACGGTAGGGCAAAGGGAGATTTTGGTCTTTCGGAAACTGATTTTTACTTTTATCTGCTTCCTGTTGATCTTTCTTTGTAGAAGAGGCTATGAATCTGTGACCATAAATGTTGTCGAGTAATGTTTTATGTTCAGCACTGATGCTTTTATTTCTCTGATACCAGTTGAAATTCTGATTGACTGATAATACATCTTTCGCTTCATCTTTTACAGGAGCTCCGGGAAATTGATTGTTAAGTTTTTCCGTTAAAACTCGGATAACAAAATCAGCATCCGACTGATCATTCATTTTTTCAATCGTTGCTAAGAATAAACTGTCGGGATCTGTCTTTCCGCTTGCAAGATCGGGATGGTAATATTTTAAAAAATTCCAGGTTTTGAAATAGAAATTATATTGATCTTTTTGACCGTAGGCCAACGAAAAGGCCATGATCAGGAAAAAAAATAGATTGAGTTTTTTCATTTTCTTATCAGATATGTAGATGGAAAAGATAAGTTTTTTTTGTAAAAACTTCAGGTTCAATATAAAATAAAAAAAACGCACCGAAAGGCACGTTGATTATTTACTATTTTGACAGATATTGAAACTACTTCCGGAGATTGATAAAACTCCAGACCGCATCTACAAATTCCCTGTTTTTCTCGTAATACAAAAGATGTCCTCCTTCTATGGGAACCACTTTCTGATCAGGGAAATGAAATGTTTTGTAATGTTGTGTCCCTACTGCTTTATCCTTTGTTCCGGTGATAATAAGTACAGGAAGACGAATGTCTTTTGTAATGGAAGCATAATCGGCATAGTATTCCGGGAATTCTTTGGGTTTTGAAATGACGGCCATTCCGAAATCAATAATCCGTGGATGTAAGGAATCTATTTCGTCTGTCTTTTTAATTGTTTCAATATCTTCCGTGAGAAATTTGTACCCTATTCTTTTCTTTCTCAATGCGCTGCTGACTTTTGAAAGCTCTGTGGAAAGACTGTCTTCGGAGATGGTTTTATCAGGCTGCTGAAGAAGAGATTTTCCATATTCGATCTGTTCTTTTAGAGTTTCATGATTGAGAAAATGCAGGGTGATATTGGCCAGAATGAGTCCTTTTGTATGCTGAGGGTATTTTTTTGCATAATTAACCGCAATGATGCCTCCGAAAGAATGAGCCAGAAGAAAAACCCGGTCAATTTTCAGATGCTGTCTAAGCTCCTCAATATCCTGAACCATTGCGTCCAGATGATAATTCTCCGATTTTCCTGAGGTGCCGGATCCACGCTGATCCATATAGATCATCTTCATCTTTTTTTCAAGGGTATTCCCACCCAAAAGTTCAAAAGAAGGATATCCCTGTCCCGGACCTCCCGGAACATAAATGCAGGCTTCTCCCTTTCCTGAAACTCTATAACTGATTTTCACATGGTCGGAAGTTTCAAAAGAACCTTCAGGACTGGTTTTCTGAGCGCTCAGAATAGCTGCGGAAAATAAAATGAACAGTAGAGTATGGATTGCTTTCATAGTATAATAACAACCGGAATACTGATTTTATTACTTTAAGAGTAGATGTTTGTTTTGACTTTCGAAATCCTGAATGTTATCAATAAGCAACCATTGCTGAAGGTGCTAACGGAGTTGCAGAATACCCTTCGAGAATAGGCAGGCAGCCTATTGGGTAACTTTTGTCGTTGGTTCCTACAAGTTTCATCTTTTTTCATGGCCGATGAGTTTTTCATCTATATACTCCGTGAATGGTTTATTTCGCATATTATTTTTTAGGAATTACCTCAAGGGTTTCGATGCTTCCTACCGGAGCAATTTTAATTTGTTTTTCGCCCTTTTTTACATAAAAGTAATAAGCACTGTTGATGTCTATCAAATGAATAGGAGAAGGTTCTCCAGAATCTGAAGTCAGTATGTAATTGGGCTGTAAAGTCTGGCTGTCCAGCTTCTTTTTAATTTTTTCACCATGACCGATTCCTAACCCTATGAATAATGCCAGAAGCTCAAAACCCGCCAGAATAATAAATACCGGAATCATGGCTTTTCTTAATTCCTGTTTGTTCAGCTCCGGATTCATTTTATAACTTATCAATATTTTCCTGACCCAGCCCTTATGACTGTATCTGACAAGGAAAGTCTGAAATAAAAAGAAAAGAAGTACCACGGAAACAATAACAAGGATGAGGATCGGATTAGCAACCATATCAGATATCGGACTGATCAGAATGTCGGTAATCGATGAGTATTTCAGGATATTGATTCCCAATGGATAAAAGAGGAGGGCTTCTTTTAAAAGTCCAAGAATAATTAAGTATATATATCCTAACGGAAGTAATCCTTGAATTTTTTCTAAATATTTCATGCGACTAATATAATTATATTTATATGATCTGCCCCAAAAGCTGGTCAATAAAAAAGAGCGGTAAAAAGACCGCCCTCCAAAAATTTATCTAACAATATTTTCTTTAAAAATAAACGCATCCGCATCCGGTTTCCCAGGGCTGGCATAAACGTAATGGTTCATCGCAGCCTCCGCCCGGATTTCCGCCTCCGGTAGATCTGTAGCATGTTCCTCCACTGCAGTAATAAGAGCCGAAAGTAGGAGGGCAGTTTCCGTCTGCGTCACAAAGTCCATACGCTACATCACCTCCGCTGATCAATTCCAGCTGCTTTCTTGTTAATTTCTTTAAGTTTTTCATAGCAGTTAATATTTTAATTTGTTGATTACTAATATATAAAAAATATTAACACACTTGATTGTGATTTAAACAAAATATTGTAAATATTTAATAATTTATTGATTATATGGTTTAAATAGAGTGGCGTAAATAGAATTGATAATGAAAAATATATTTGCCATTCCAGCTACAAAAAATCGTTTATGGGTTCAATGGAATGAAAGCACTTTCCGGGTTTGAAAAGAAACTGCTCAGTATTTCGGTATATTCTCCTATAAATCTAATGTCATAAAAACAGCTGTTTCTTCAGGATTTTCGTATAATCTTGTATTCAGTCCTGTAATACCGAAGCCCATTCTTCTGTAAAACTGTATCGCCGGATAATTCGTATTTTGGGTTTCAAGCTCAATGACTCTGCAGTTTAAATTCCGGGCTTCACGGACTGCATTTTTAATCAGCTGGACCCCGATTCCGCCCCTTCTGAATTCTTCACTGATCAGAATATTGTCAATGTAAAAGCTCTTGTTCCAGGTTCTGTGTTCACAAATAATCCAGCCTGTAAGCTTATTTTCTTCAAAAGCTCCGAAAGAATGTCCCTTTTCAATCATTTCATTAAGCTCATCAATATCATCGGAACCGGTTTTCCAGACTTTGGTGTAGGGAAGAGATTTTTCTTTTAAAATAAATTCAAAAGAACCTCCAAACTCAACAAAAGAGACGGATAATATCGTGTTGGTCGTATATCCGTTAATTCCCCAGTCGGATGTAGGATTTTCAGTCAGTTTTTCAAGTTTTTTAATGTTCATGGAAAGGTAGATATAGTGGATTTTATTGAATTTCTGTACAGATTTCTACTAAATACTTGTCGGGATCCTGAATATACGCCACTTTCTGACCCCATGGTTTTACGGCAACATCTTCATAAAGAACAGCCCCATTTTTAATCGCTTTTTCTACAAGCTTTTCAACATCATCGGTCGTAAATCCCAATTCGATTCCAAAAGGTTTTTCCACGGATTGGGGAAGTGAGAATCCTTTTTTTATATTGGATTCTGCCAGAGCTATTGAAGCGAAAGAAAGGCTGGTTTCTCCTGTAAGAAGTTCTCCGTAATCCCTTTCCGGAGTGATGAATTTAACCGGAATATCAAACGTATCCTGATAAAATTTCATTGATTTTTCAACATCTTCTACGTAGAGAATAACGTATTTGAATTGAATCATAATATAATTTTTTAATGAGGTTTTCGGAGATTTAAGTGATCAGTATATTACTAAAATCATAATATTGGTAAATCAGATAATTACATGTCAAAACGAATCAGTTTTTTGAACATAAATCATTAAAAAGTTTTGTTCCTTCAACCTGTTCAAGATTCTTCAGTCTTTTCAAAGCAGTGCACGCTGTAGTCATATCTTTTTTATTCAGACTTATAGATGTCACATTATACAAGGCATCTACATTTGTATTATCTAGGTCAAATGCTTTATTAAATAATTCTATGGCTTTATCTAATTTTTGTTTATCAATAGGATCCATAGCTTTATTGTAGGTTTCATCAGACAATATTTTATCTTTTATTGTTACAGGGACTTTATTCAAGTCTTTACGAGCATTATTAAAAAAAGCGAATTTCATTGTAGAACCTTTAAATGTATCCACATATTTAATTTGTGTTTCTATATGATATGGAATTATTACCTGCTCAAATTTTTCAAAACCTTTTAAATTCCATAGATGATAACTACTTTCAATATTTGATTTTAAAAATTCTATGCCTTTTACATTGTTTTTAGATCCAGTTACATTTTCATACTGAAACTCTACTTTTTGTTTCTTTGGATAAATTATAATGCTTCCTTTGATATTAAGATCACGATCATTATTCGTCATAGAGCGTTCTAAAATATCAGAGAAAATATTCTTTTTTAGCGAAGGTGTAAAATATGTAGTAGCCATTGCGGTGCTATCATTACTTACGGTCTTGAGATACTCTTTTTGGAATTTTGATGTTCGTATGAATGACATCTTTTTTATTTTATCATTTGCGGTAACTCCTTCTATTCTATTAATAACAATCAAAGTGTCACCGGTTAGTCTTTCAATTTCATAGGATGTTTTTGGTGAGGTTCTGATATCTTTATTTTCTATTTTTATGTCATAACATACTTTCTGATCTTCAAATATAGGATTAGAATACTCGCAAAGTTTGTTATCTGAGAGTTTCCATATTAAAAATCTTTCAGAGTTTTGTGAAAGATCCCTGCTTCCATCAAGCATACAGGATTTTGACAGTGCCCAATTATCAATTAATTGCTGTTTATTGATTTGTGCACTTGTTTTAACGATAATAAAAATTAGAAAGAAAGAAATGTATTTAAACATAAGTTTGGTCATTAATTATTAGATGTAAAAATAAGTAAATTTTATTGCAGGGCATCTGTTATTAGCCGGTTAGATTATATGTCAGCTTTAAAAAAGTATTTTTTTACCGTAAAAAAGAATGACAGCAGAAGACAAAATGGATTAATTTAAATTTAATAAAATTTCACACGCCAAAACTTTCAAAACCCGTAAATTTGTGGTCAACAAAAATGTACTAGATGCTTAGGAAAATTTCAATTGCAGCAGCGGCTTTACTGTCTGTAATTACAATCAATGCTCAGAAGAGTAAAAATTCTCAGGTAGAAAGACCAAAATTAGTAGTAGGATTGGTCGTAGACCAGATGAGGTGGGATTATCTGTACCGTTTTTACGGAAAATATGGAAATGATGGCTTCAAGAGGCTTCTGAATACCGGATATTCTTTAAATAACGTGCACATCCCTTACGTACCTACCATTACGGCTTTGGGACATACCTGCATCTATACGGGTTCTGTACCTGCGATCCACGGGATTGCCGGAAACGACTGGACGGATAAAGAAACCGGAAAAAATGTATATTGTACCACAGATGAGACTGTTCAGCCTGTAGGCACCACCAACGCTAAAATAGGAAGTCATTCTCCTAAAAACCTTTGGTCTACAACCGTAACCGATGAATTAAGACTGGCTACCAATTTCCAGGGAAAAGTGATCGGGGTTTCACTGAAAGACCGTGCTTCTATTCTTCCTGCGGGGCATACACCCAACGGAGCTTTCTGGTTTGATGACAGTACCGGAAATTTCATTACGAGCAGCTGGTATATGAATGATCTGCCTCAATGGGTAAAATCCTTCAATTCTCAGAACCTGCCTGAAAAATTAGTGGCCAACGGATGGAACACATTACTTCCTATCAATCAATACACAGAAAGCTCGCCGGATAATTCTCCATGGGAAGGATTACTGGGAAGTGCAAAAACGCCGGTTTTCCCTTACAGTAATTTAGCTCAGGATTATCAGACCAAAAAAGACAATATCCGTTATACTCCTTTTGGAAATACATTGACTCTGAAACTTGCTGAAGCTTCTGTGGAAGGTGAAAAACTGGGAAGTGATCCGGTGACGGATTTCCTGGCAATCAATTTAGCTTCTACCGATTATGCAGGTCATAAATTTGGCCCGAATTCTATTGAAGTGGAAGATGTTTATATAAGACTGGACAAAGATCTGGCTGAATTTTTCAATTATCTGGATTCCAAAGTAGGAAAAGGAGAATATACCGTTTTCCTTTCTGCAGATCATGGAGGAGCTCATTCAGTAGGCTTCCTGAAAGAACATAAGATTGCAACAGGATTCTTCGGGGAAGGAATGGAAAAAGATATCAATCAGAAACTGAAAGATAAATTCGGAGTAGACAAGCTTATTAATGCCGTAGACAATTATCAGATTTATTTCGACAGAAAGCTGATGCAGGACAACAAAATTGAATTGGATGATCTGAGAGACTTTACCATCAAAGAACTTCAGAAAGACCCTACCGTTCTTTATGCCGTATCTGTAGACGAAGTACAGGAAGCTACGATTCCGGAACCTATCAAACAAAGAATTATCAACGGAATCAACAGACAGAGAAGCGGTGATATCCAGCTGATCTCACACGATTCTATGCTGCCTCCATATTCTAAAACCGGAACCACACACAGCGTATGGAATTCTTATGATTCCCACATTCCATTGATTTTTATGGGCTGGGGAATTCAGAAAGGAGAAAGCAACAAAGCCTATAACATGACTGATATTGCTCCTACCGTTTCATCTTTATTGAAAATTCAGTTCCCAAGCGGAAATGTAGGAAACCCGATCACAGAAGTTATTGGAAGATAAGTTAAAACCTTATATTAATAGTATACAAAACATTCCTTTCGGGGAATGTTTTTTTGTTACATCTCTCCTGATGCATAAAAAAATGAAACCGAAGTTTTAAGGCCATGAACATTCTGAAAATTTTGTTTGAATATTAATTCTAACTTCAGGGATATATTTTTATATTTGAAAAATTAATAAAAAAAATTATAACCATGAAAAAATTATCAAGAGAAGATTTGAAAATCATCAAAGGCAGCGGCAATATGGCATGTTCAGTTGACCGTAAATGTCCACCTCTTAATATCTGCTGTAATCAGGTATGTTTGAAGGTTACTGAGATAGTACACCTGCCAAATTGTGAGGAAATATAATAATGACAGCTTTGGTATCTTATTCATTTTGAGATTTCAGTTTCCAGGCGTAAACGAAGTAATAAAATATCGGGGGATATTTTTTACCCTATTATAAAAAAGAGATGCAAAACTGCATCTCTTTTTTTGTACCATTAAAAACTAACTGGTTTTGGTAAAAACTTATTTCACCGGAGTTGCCCTTATATTGATGGTATCGCGGTTACTGACTCCAAATGTTATTCTGAAAGCAGTACCGCTGGCTCCGGAACCATTTAAAGTTACCGTATAGTTTCCGGCAGGTAACAAAAGAGTAGAACGGGGAACAAGGTAGAAGTTTCCGGTAGTGATAAAAGTCGTGAAACTGTTGATATATGACATTGAAGACAATCCAAATATCGTATTGATTGGAATACTGGCAGGTGCAGCGGTAAACGAATAGTAAGTATTACAAAGCTTTACCGAATTGTCCGTTATTCCCGCTCCGGTAGCACCCGGAGCAATACCTGTATTGGTGAAAACCGCAGAGATATTGGAGTTGAATTCTACTAATGAAGTTCTGGTTAATGTAAAAGAAAGGGTAGTCAGGGTAATAGAAGTAATGGTTCCGGTGGTAGTAGAGGCCGGAACATCCAGAGGGATTGAAGCAAGAGCATCTCCGCCTATTGTTCCGCCGGAAATCATTGTTTTCTCAAACCAGGCAGATTTTCTCTGCCATTGGGTACCGTCGTTGTAATATTCTCCCGGATAGACAGGATTGGCTGCCACTGAACTGTTGGTGGCAGTGTTATATACGGTCATTCCTGCAACATGGGCCGAAAGTGGAGAAGGATTATTGGTGGCGGTAAGGGCAACTCTCGGAAGTAATACTCCTTTATTGGTGCTGCTTACTTCCAGCATAGCATTGGTATTGGGCGATGCCAGGCCTATTCCCACTTGTGCCGTCATTGTTGAGGAAATCCCCAGAAAGGTAATCATTGTAGGAAGTATATTTTTCATGGATTATTTTTTAATAGTTGATATTCAATATTTCTGTTATTTTGTAGGGGTTGCTTTAATCATGGCCATATCCCGCACACCGGAGCCATAGGTAACTCTGAAAGCATTACTGCTGGTAGCTGTTCCGTTTAAATTAACGACATAGTTTCCTGCCGGCAGCAGAAGGGTAGCATGAGGAGCCGTATAAAAATTCCCTAAAATAGTTGTTATATTGGCGGTTGTGGTATTCATATAATTCATAGTAGCGTCTCCAAATGGAGAATTCACAGCAATTCCGCTTGGTGCCGTTGTAAATACGAAATTCACGGTAACAAGTTTTACAGAAGAATCTCCCAGGGGAGTGGTACTGTCACCATTCACATTGAAAGACATTGAAATATTTCCACCGAATTCTACGGAAGAAGGCCTGTCCAATGTAAATGAAAAGGTACTTAAAGTAGTGGTAACCGAAGCGCCTGCTGCAATATCTACAGCGGTAGGAGAAAGTAAATCGGTAATAGAACCTCCCGCGATCATTCTTATATCATTCAGCGCAGATTTTCTCTGCCACTGAGTTCCGTCATTATAATATTCACCGGGATATACCGGATTGGCAGCAACAGAAGTATTGGTAGCTGTATTATAGACCATCATTCCTGCAACATGAGCTGTTAAAGGAGCTGGATTATTGGTGGCGGTTAATGCTAAGCGGGGCAGTAAAAAACCTTTGTTGGTATTGGTGATATCTAATTGGGCATCGGCATTGGCATTCGCAGATCCTACGGCTACCTGAGCATTATAGGATGAAATGCAAACCAGAAAAAAAGGAATGGTATATTTAATTTTTCTCATATCTTAATATTGTAATGGTGTTAAAAAATAGAGTGCCTTCCGGTTACTGTAAAGGAGTGGCTCTGATCTGAATCAAATCACGCGTACCTCCGCCAAAACCTATCCTGAAAGCCGTTCCGCTTAAAACAATTCCCCTTAAATTCAGGACATAGCTTCCTGCGGGCAGTGTAACGATTGCAAATGGACTCAGATAGATGTCTCCCGTAGAAGTACTGGCAGAAGAAAGAGAATTGGTATAAGAGGTGGAATGATCCCCAAAAAAAGCCGTAGTAGATACATCGGTCGGGGCTGTGGTAAACTGAAAATTGGCTGTACACAGTTTTACAGCTCCGTCTGATATTGGCGTCGTATTACTTCCGGAAGCAGTATACCGTGTAGAGACATTGGCGTTAAATTCCACAGTTGACGGTCTGTCCAGCGTAAAAGAAATAGTACTCAGGATAGTGGTTGATGCAGTCTGGGCAACAACATCTGCTGTGGTCAGAGAAATAGCATCGGTTATACCTCCTCCGGTAACCATTCTTACATCATTCCATGTGGATTTTCTGAGCCATTGAGTCCCGTCATTATAATACTCCCCGGGATATACCGGACTGGCCGCCACTGTAGTATTCGTAGCCGTATTGTACACGCTCATTCCCGCTACATGAGCGGAAAGCGGAGAAGCATTGTTGGTTGAAATAAGAGCTACTCGAGGCAGGAGGACTCCTTTATTGGAGCTTGTCACATCTAAACCGGCATTCACGTCAGGAGAAGTTATTCCAATTCCTACCTGTGCCTCAACAAATAAAAATCCTGCGAATAAAAAAGGTGTAATAAAATTCGTGTTCTTCATTGGTTCTAATTTTATTTAAATTTATCAAAAAATATTCCGATGATTGATTTTTTACTTAATTTTTTTAATTATTTTGAATAAAAATCACTTTAAATGATTTTATGATGTTTATTTAATTTTTTAAGTAAGGATCTTTTAGGCATATACGAGATCAATCATCATTTGGTTTTTGTTTTTTTTAAAAAAGTTTAAACATACTTGTTTCTGTATTTATACCTTTGTTTAAATGCTTGGTTTTGTGAATTGTAGATGATTGTATTGTAGATTTTTCTATGGATTATTGGATGCTGCTCCCGGACCAGTTAATCTGTTGTCTTCGATTGGATCAGTTCATGGATCTCTTTTTTATACAGAAGGTTCCGTTTTCTGAGCTTCAGAACTAAAAAAAGCAGTAGAACAATGATAAGACAGCCAATACCTGAAATAATTCCCGTAAAATAATGATACCGGGTTTTCATTGCAGTACTTTTTTTCAGAGTTTCCTTATTGTGTTCGTTAATAGAATGGTTGATGGAGCTCAGCTCATTCTGCTCTCTCTGAAAACGCATTTCAAAATATTTCCGGCTGTAGATTTGATAAAGATGAGGTTTTCCCATAGCCAGATAATTTTCAGACATTTCTTTATAAATACCTTCGTTGAGGATAAGGTCACCCGTATTTCTGCTGAGATCTTCAGCTCTGATAAGCAAATGGAGAGCTGTCTCATTCTCCTTTTTCTGTTTGTACATTTCTGCCATACCTTTTAAAGCAAAGGCTTCCAGGCTTTTCGCTTTGTTCTTTCGGGCATAATTTGCAGATTGTACGAATGCTTCATGCGCTTTTTCCGGCTGATTGAGATTAAGATAGCAATAACCGATATTATAATAAACCACGCTCATATTGGAATACGTAAGATGTTTATGTTGGGTTTTATCAAAATTCTCAATAGAAATCAGGAATTTTTCAAGGGCAATCTCAGAATTCGACTGGCTTTTATAAATCATCCCCCGGATCGCAAAGCTCCTTGCTTTTTCGATGTGTTTTTCCTGAAGATGATCCGGAAGCTGGTCAAGATACTGATCGGCTTCGTTAAGAGTTTCAAGGCTTTTACTGAAAAGTTCCATCTGCTGGTACTGAATGGCAGCAGAAATCAGGACGCTGGTCCGTATTTTCGGATCATTTGTTTTTTCTGCTGTCTCCTTAGCTTTTAAAAGATACTGCAGAGACTGGTCGAAATCTCTTTTCGCAATATAGGCCGTAGAAAGAAGCTGATAAATACTGATTTTCCGGTGAATGTCTTTTTCTTGTTGAAGCAGATTTTTCCCTATGTGGATCGTGTGGGCTGGATTGTCGTAGATTTCAAGACGGGCTTTTTTCATCAGTGAATCAAAAGAAACCGGTTGTGCGGAAGCTGAAAGACAGAGACCCAGGAAAAATCCTGTAATAATTTTTGAGATAATTTTCATGATGCACTGTTTTTACTGATTTCGCGGATATAAATATTGGGCGACATACCCGTCACAGATTTAAAGACCGTTGTAAATGCACTGTGCGAAGAAAACCCTGAATATTCAGCCAGATAACTCACCTTGTAATTAAGATAAACGGGATCTGTTCTCAGAAGACGCGCAATATGATTGATTCTTAATTCATTGATATAACTGTTGAAGTTTTTACCCTTACTGCTGTTGATGACTTCGGAAAGATATTTTGTATTGACACCCATTTGAGAAGATAGTACCGAAAGACTCATGCTTTTATCCAGATACCGTTGCTGTTTTTCCCATTCTTCCAGTTTTTGGAGAATTTCGTCCTCTTTTTCCTTTGAAATTTTATTCGGATCTTTTTCGGAGGTTTTATTTCCGGAATTAATCTCCTCAGATGGCTTTGGTCCTGTTTTCAGCTCCTGTTCCTTTTGTTTTTGAAAAAACTCCGACTGCTTTTTTAGATCTTTATGACTGCTTCTTAACATTAAAAAATAAATGAGAAGGCTTAAAATAATAGTGATAATACCCGCAGATATCAAAAGAACCTTCTTTGTCTGCTTTTGCTTCTGAAATTCTAAATTATTAATCTGATTGGTTTCCACCAGTTTTACAATATAGCGGATACCTTCTTTGGTATTGGAATCCAGTTGGGTTCGGAGCTCTGTATAAAGCTTGTTGTACTGATGGTATTTTTCATCATGATGAAGCGCAAAAAAATTTCTGGAAAGAGATTCATAAATCCTTGCTTTAAGCTGGTTATAAGGCAGGCTTTCAATCCTGGAAAGTCCTTTTTCAAGAATTTCGGAGGCTTTGTCATAATCTTCTTTTAAAAAATAATAACGTGATAAATTTTCATAGACTAATGCCTGTAAAAAGTAATAATCCGTATTCTTTTCTGCAAGGAGAAGGGTAGATTCCAGAAGATGTTTGGCTTCCTCCTGTTTATTTTGCCTTAATAAATAAGAAGCCTTGAAAATCCTGTTTTCTATCTCCAGGATCTGATTTTCCTGATTATGAGGCCCGAGATACCGGTCACTTTTGCCGAGGCTTTCAAGAGCTTCGTTGAGATTCCTGTTAATCCCGAAATTAATGGCCTGGAGCTGATAAAGCTTGGCAGTAATGGCGTTCATTCTCGGATTGTCACCTTTTAGCAGTTTGTTATCTGCCAAAATTCCGGTAATGATTCGCTGGGACTGGCTGTAGAGATCCAGATTCTGATACTGATCGGCAAGATTGTAATCGCCGGCGGCCTGTATAAAAAAAGACTGATTTTCTTTTTCCTTAGTATCGTCCTTCTGACTATAGATATTAACAGACTGCACATAATCTCCTTTCATAGCATAAGCCTGAGAAATGATATTCTGCAATACTACCCGGTGCTCAGGATTCTGATCGCTGATGAGAAGGCTTTGCGAATAGCTGATGCAGTCATCAGGATTCTGATAGAGTTTTTGAAAAGCTTTGTCTGCCAAAATACTGAAATCCGGACCAGACTGTCCTTTCATTAAAACCGAACAGAAAATAATGAGCAGAAACCGGATGGTTTGGACCAGATTGCTCTGGCAGGGGAATAATTTTTTTTCATTTTTTCTTACAATTTCCTGCTGATGGGTCCTCAAAATAGATGATGGTTATAAGGTTGATTTTTAATGATTTATATTTTTAATTCTTTTGAATTTCATGAATTATGTAAGCCAAACTTTTTAAAAAACACAAATATAATATTAATATTGTTTCAGCCAATTCAAAATGTTAACCATAAATAATTATGAAAAAGATTTACAAAATTTCAATAAAAGCTTTATATGCTTGTTGTGTAGTTGGATTTTTATTTTCAAAAGCTCAACTGACTGTGATGGCTGTCGGAAACTATACCGTAGGAGGTATTTCTGATGGGGGAATTGTAAGCATGCATACCAGTGCCGGGCAGATTTTCAAATGGGATGAGATCAACGGCCTCGTTCAGATAGGCTCTATTTCTAATGGATATCCCGCTGCAGGAAGAACTCTCATTACAGCCGATGGTACCAAAATAGGTTCTTCCACCACCAATGTCGGAACAGGGTTTAATGAAATCTCTACTTACAATACAGCTTCCTCTTCCTGGAGCAATCATGGAGGGCTTGTTCCTACGGGCTGGGACGGACATGTAAGTTCTACATGGGGAATGACCTCAGACGGAAATACAATCGTAGGGCTGGGATGGCTGACTGCGGGAAACGCTCATGCCGTAAAATGGGATGCCGTAAACGGAGTGACCGATCTTGGGAGTATGGTTTCAGGGAGAAGTTCCAGAGCAAATGCCATTAATGGAGACGGTTCAGTGATTGTCGGGTGGCAGGATCAGGACAACGGAACCAGAAGCGGTGCCAAGTGGGTAAACGGAACTGAAAGTTATATTACAGACAATAATGGCGGATACGTAGGAGAAGCAGGAGATGTATCTGCCGATGGAACAACAATTATAGGATCCGCAATGCCTAATCCATACGTATGGAACAGTGTAAACGGTCTTACATACATCACTCATCCAAATTCCTCAGCCTTCTTCAGAGGGGGAGCAACCGGAATCTCTGCCGACGGTAATAAAGTAGTCGGGTTTTTCAGAGCGTTTGCGGCACCTCCGATGTCTGGAGAAGGCTTTATATGGACTTCCGGAGGAGGGCGTGTGAATCTGAATGACTATGCCGTAAATATGGGGATCAATACGCAGGGAGTTACCATGTCTCTTCCTCTTGCCATTTCTCAGGATGGAAGAAGAATTGCCGGAATAGGAACGAATGCATCCAACCAGATTGTTGCATTTTATCTGGATCTTTCGAAAATACAGCTTTCTACGAATGAAAGTACAAAAGATAATACTCAGTTTTCCATTTATCCAAACCCTGTAAAAGAGGTTCTTTATTTCAAAGGATCCAAAAAAATAGAGAAGGTGGAAATATACAATATGGCAGGTCAGAAAGTAAAAACAGACAGTGTTGTGGTAGACAGAATGGATGTTTCTTCTTTATCAAAAGGGAATTATATTCTGCAGATTTTCGTGAAAGGGGAAATTTCACAGAGTTTCAAATTCATAAAAGAGTAAAATAAAATTAGACGCACTTGAAAGACCTGACCAAAAAAACTCGCAGATTTTCTGCGAGTTTTGTATGTAATAAAAAATGAATCGTTTAATTGATATACGAAGCATTAAAAGACATTGAAATCGGACGGCAAGGCATATTGGCACCGGAAGTTGTTCCGTTGTTGATAGGTCTGGTCATTCTTACATCTAAAGTATGATTGCCCGCCGTAAGGAACTTTACCGTATTGATGGTAAATTGTGTATTGGCTCCGGCTGAAGCTTCTTGAACACGGAGATAGCAGTCCGTTGCAACCCCGTCGATATAGAGTCTTGCTTCATAAGTAGCCGCACCACCTCCGGCAGGGGTACCCACATAATCTATTCCCAGCATAAAATTGATAAATAAAGCTTTACCACCTGCAGGAATTGTAATAGATTGGGATGTTCCCGTTACTATTGTTGCTCCAAGGTCGTTTACGTTATAATCGGCACCGGTAGTACTGTTTACTGTTGCTGTATTGATACTGGCAGGAGCCGGATTGGCAACCGTAATTATATTCCCGGTAGCATCCACTCCGATAGACTGTCCTGTACCGATGGGAGCAGCAGAAGTAAGATTGGTTAAACGTACTCCCGAAACGTTGGCAGTACCTGAAGCCACTTCAAATCTTGCATTGGGGGTTGTGGTTCCTATGCCAAGATTTCCGTTGCTTAATACCGTCATCCTGTCTGTTCCGTTTGTTTTTAAGGCAAATGGAGTAGCATTAACCGTTCCGACGCTCAGTTTGGTTGAATTTCCAAAGGAATTAATCTGAGCTACACTGGCATTATCTACAAACATGTCAAGTCTGGCAGATCCTCCTAATAGAGTGTTGGACCCTCTTGCAGATCCGGCTGCAGAAAGTATCGCCTGGGTGGTGCCTGTTGCAATTCCTATGGTACTTGTTGAGTTTACGAAACTCAGCGTATTTCCGTTCGTGGTTACCGTTCTTGCTGTCGGTAAAGTCCCGTCAGAAGTATAGATATTGATAGAAGGATCTATTTTCGCCCAAACGGTTCCATTGAAATAATAGTATCCGGTAGCGTCTATGTTTACAGCAGTCCCAGCCAATGTACCCGTAGCAATGCTATTGATATAAACCATTGTGGAATTGGGAACACCTGTCATGCTTTGTGCTCTTTCTCTGTCCACTCGAGGAATTAATAAGCCGTCCACATTGGTGGTGGTGCCTGTTGCATTTTTTGCAATAATATCCAGTGTAGAAGCAGGCGTAGTAGTGTTTATACCAACTTGCGCCATAGCAAGCGAAATATTTGCGGCTAAAAGTATGATTGAGATTTGAATTTTTTTCATGAGTAGTGATTTAAGATAATGATTAATTTTCACCATTGCCATATCTTATCTGTTCTATATTTAGTTAAGATAAGAGGCATTAAACGAAATTGAAAGCGGAGAACAGGTTATATTGGCCCCGGAAGTGGTTCCGTTGTTGAATGTTCTCTGCATTCTTACATCAATGGTATGGTTTCCTGCGGTAAGAAATTTAATGGTACTGATGCTGAAAAAAGCATTGGCACTCACTCCGATTTCCTGAGTACGCATGTAGCAGTCTGTTGCCACACCGTCTATATACAATCTTGCTTCATAATAAGCCTGTCCGCCTCCGGCAGGATTGGTTGTATAATCTACACCAAGCATGAAATTAATGAATAAGGCTTTTCCTCCGGTTGGAATATTAATGGTCTGTGATGTTCCGGTTACGATAGTCGCAGCAAGATCGTTCACGTTAAAGTTGGCAGCAGATGTGCTGTTCACTGAAGATGTACTTACATTGGTAGGACTCGGGTTAGCAACCGTTATTATATTTCCGCTGGAATCCACGCCCAAAGCCTGGCCCATGTTTATGGGTGACGCAGAAGTAAGGTTGGTGAATCTTAAACCTGATGTGTTTGCCGTTCCTGAACTTAGTTCCAGAGCTGTATTGGGAGCAGTTACACCTATTCCTATATTTCCGTTACTAAGCATAGTCATTTTGTCTGTTCCGTTTGTTTTAAGCCCTATAGGCGCAGCATTTGTAGTTCCCATACTTAATCTTGTAGAAGTACCTGAAGAATTGATCTGTGCCGCGCTGGCATCGTCTACAAAGGAATCTACTAAGGAAGTACCGCCGGACAGGGATAATGTCCCTCTTGTAGAGCCGGTGGCAGAAATTCTTCCTTCCGTTGCGCTTGTAGTAATACCTATATTATTGGCTCCGCTGGTAAAATTGAGGAAATTTCCATTCGTCGTTACGGTTCTTACACCGCTTAAAGTACCATCTGCAGTATAAATATTCACCAGAGGATTTAATTTTATCCATGCTGTTCCGTTATAATAATAATATCCTGCAGCATCTATATTGGCTGCTGTTCCTGTTTGAGTTCCCGTGGCAATACTGTTAACGTATATCATCGTGGAAACAGGAGTACCGCTCATACTTTGAGCTCTTTGTCTGTCTACTCTGGGAATTACCATGCCGTCTACATTGGAAGTGGTTCCCGTAGAATTAGCTGCCGTGATATCCAATGTGGAAAGAGGATTACTGTTATTAATACCAACCTGAGCTGTAAATAATGAGTAACCGGTAATTGCAAGTATGATGGAGAGTTGAATTCTTTTCATAGGAAATGTTTTTAAGATAATAATTCATTGTTTCACAATAAAAAACTGTAAAATGTTTACTTTTTTACCTCAATTAATTCAGGTAAGTGGCATTAAATGACATAGAAATCGGTGCACAAACCATGTTAGTTCCCGAAGCAATTCCGTTATTGAAAGTCCTTGTCATTCTTACATCTACAGTATGGTTTCCTGCCGTAAGAAATTTTACTGTGTTAAAACTGAACTGAGCACTTAGTCCCCCCGGCCCATATTCCTGGGTACGCATATAGCAGTCTGTTGCAGCACCGTCTATATATAATCGGGCTTCATAGTAAGAAGCCCCGCTTCCCGCAGGGTTGTTGCCATAATCTATCCCCAGCATAAAATTGATGAATAAAGCTTTTCCACCTGCCGGAATAGTTATAGACTGCGTGGTTCCCGGGATTAAAGTTACCGTGGTGTCGTTCACATTATAACTGGCTCCAGTGGTACTGTTTACCGAGGCTGTTGTTACATTGGCAGGCGTTGGATTGGCTACTGTTATCACGTTTCCTGTGGCATCTACTCCCAGAGTTTGACCCGCACCGATAGGAGATGCAGAGTTGAGGTTGGTAAGAATTGTACCAGAGGTATTGGCTGTACCCGAAGTAATTTCCAGTTTTGTATTAGGCGCGGCATTTCCTACTCCTACATTTCCTCCGCTTAGTATGGTGATCCTTTCAGTACCGTTAGCTTTGAAAGCAATTGGAGTGGCAGTTGTGGAGCCGATTGAAAGTTTTGTAGCATTTCCTGAAGAATTGAACTGTGCAGCCCCCGCATTATCCACAAAATAGTCGATATTTCCGGAACCACCAGCCAAAGAAAGGCCTCCTCTTGATGAGCCTGCTGCTATCAATGATCCTTCCGTTCCGGCAGTATTTATTCTTACACTGTTGCCGCCATTTACGAAGTTTAAAAGGTTACCGCCCGTACTTACAGTTCTGGTACCGGATGTAATGGAACCATTGGAATTATAAATATTGAGGGAAGGCACCAGCTTAGTCCATGCTGTTCCGTTGAAGTAATAATAGCCGGCAGCATCTATATTGACTGCTGTACCCGCTAATGTTCCTGTGGCAATACTGTTTACATAAATAAGGGTGGAAACAGGAACGGCAGACATACTTTGTGCTCTTTGTCTGTCTACTCTAGGAATTAGCAACCCGTCAATATTAGTACTGGTTCCCGTAGCATTGCTCGCTAAAATATCCAGCGTAGCTGCGGGGGATAGATTGTTTATCCCAATGCCAATCTGCGCATTATTGAGAGCGAAAACCCCTAATAATGCAATGAGAGAAAGTGATTTTTTTTTCATGTGTTTACCTTTTGTATGTTTATCAAAGTAATAATTATGCAAATATTAACCTTTTTTTTTGAAAAATGGAAGAAAATAAATGAATATTATACTAAGAATTAGATGTTTGTGATTATTAATATGAATTATTTCTGCTTTTACGATTGAATCAGTCTGAATTTTAAAAAATAATCAGCTCATACTTATTTAAATTTTTATGATCAGCTGATTTTAAATTGGGCAATAAATTTATCCTTATAACATAAAAGAAATGAGCCCGTTACTTGATCGGGCTCATTTTTATTATTCAATGATCTTATTGAAATTATTCTTCGTTTTCTTCCTCATCATCTTCATACTGTTCAAGATAGTAGGTGAAGCTGAAATCTTCTGTTTCATCTTCCGCGTCTTCAAGAGTGGTCAGCAGGTCTTCAAAGATTTCAAGCTGGTCTACCGTCATATTAACGAACTCAAGGTGAAGCGGCATTTCCAGTTCACCGGTAATAACGTCTGACAGGGCATCCAAATTGTCTCCGAAATATTCAGGAAGAGTGATCTTTTCCTTTAATTGGGCATAGAAATCTTCATAATCACCTATGTCTGTAAAATCGATATATATTGTCTTCATATTCTTTATTTACTATTCATTTATTTTTTTAATCTTGTCATTGCGAGGAGCGTAGCGACGAAGCAATCTCAAAAAGGATCCATGATATTCTCTATATCCCCGGTCAGATCTCTCCATTCCGGATTTATGGAATTAATGAGATCCAGTTTTTTCTGTCTTGAACCTGCCTTGATTTGTTTCTCTCTAAAAATAGCATCTCCAATTTCTTGAAATGACTCCCAATACACAAGTATGTATAATTTGTATCTTGATGTGAAGCTTTGCTCGTAATAGGTTTCTTTATGCTGTTGGACACGTTTGGGCAAATTCGAAGTGACACCTGTGTAAAGTGTTGTATGGTTCTTATTGGTCATAATGTAAACAAAGCCTGGTTTCATATTTTTTAGGTTTAGGTTTATTTTTATGATTAAAGATTGCTTCGTCGCTACGCTCCTCGCAATGACCCTATTTAACTACTGCTTTTCAAAACTTTTATAATGGTTTTTAGTCAGATAAACATCACCTTTTTCTGTAAAAATTATCCGGTCTGCATTTCGGTTTCCGCAGTTGTAATTCACATCTGCTTCATAATATCTTTCATTTCCGGGAAGTCTTTTCTCCCGGTTCCCGAATGAATCACCTCCAATAGCTTTTCCGGGCAGTACTTCGCAGAGATTCCCTTTAGAAGGATTCCATCCCTGCTTTTTTGCCTGGTTTTTAGTGATGTAATATTCAGGAAGCCTGTGATTCTGCTTTACATAATTAATTACTGTTTTTTCCTCTGTCAGCTGATCAATAGACTGTGATGAGGTATTTCCTGCAGTGCTTTGGTACTCCGTGGAAGCGCTTCCGTAACGTTCAGTTTCCGGTTTTGCGGCCTCCGTATTTTCCTTTTTGTCTGCGATGAAATTATTGTAAATATACATGACAGACATTCCAAAAAGAAGTCCCAGACAAATAAAAAAGACCGATCTTATTTTACCATTCATAATTCATAATTTATAACTTATCATTCATCATTCATCATTTATCATTCATCATTCACAATTAGCTCTCTCTCCATTCCTCCGGAATATCACAAACCGGAATAGGGTCTATTTTATGTCTGGCTGCTTTGTGCATTCTGTCAAAAATTAAAAAGACTTCTTTATCACGGCCTTCATAATCGTCGGCTGTTTTAGTTCCGTATTCTTTCTGGATCTTTTCCAGCTCAGGATAAGTGGCTCCGATCTGTTGCTCATCTGTTCTGTCTACATCCCAAAGACCATCCGTAGGAATAGCTTCCTGTATATTTTTCACCAGATTTAATGCTCTGGCAAGAGTGTACACCTCTGTTTTGTAAAGATCTGCGATAGGAGAGACATCTACACCGCCGTCACCATACTTGGTATAAAACCCGATGCCGAAATCTTCCACTTTATTTCCTGTTCCGCATACCAGAAGCCCGTTGATCTGGCCGTAATAGTACAAAGTAAGCATTCTCAGGCGAGATCTTGTATTGGCAAAAGCCAGCTTTTCATTAGGATACAGATCGTCTTTTACGTCAAATGTTTTATAAAGTTCTTCAAAAGCAGGAGTCAGGTTTACAGACATAGCTTCTACGTTTGGAAACTTTGATTTCAGATCATTCATATGTTCCCAGGCACGGTCTATCTGATCCGTTTTCTGGCGTATCGGCATTTCAATCAGAAGGGTTTTTAATCCGGTCATGGCTGCTAAAGTAGACACTACACCGGAATCTACACCTCCGGAAACTCCAATGACATATCCGTTTACTTTAGCTTTTACAGCATAATCTTTTAACCACTTGACAATATGATCTATTACTTTTTGAGTCTGCATTGTTTATTTTTTAGTGTGTTTAAATGTATTTTTTCAACACGAAAATAGTCATCTTAACTCCTTCATGTTGAAAAAACGTTCAAAATTATTAATTTTCAAACATTAAGGCATTCAGATTCATAGTTTTTGCAAGCAACTAAACTTCTTAATGTTAATGAAAAACAGTTAAGATATTCCAAATTCTTTAGGATATTCTACCATTCCTTTTACATTTTTCAATCCGTCTTTTGTAAGCTCTACAGCCATTCCATTCACTTCAGGAATGTCAAACGGAAATGAAATTCCAAAATTACTCGTTTTTTCGTAACCAAACTTTGGATAATAATTTTCGTGCCCGATCAGAATAACCGAGTGAAAGCCTAATGCTTTGGCAATGGCGTGCCCGCGAAGAATCAACTGTTCTCCGATTCCCTGGTTCTGAAATGTCGGTTTTACGGAAACAGGAGCTAAAGCCAGAGATTCAAAGGTTTCAGAGCCGTTTACTATTTTTAGTTTTGTGAAAAGGATATGACCGGCAATTTCTCCATTTTTAGTTTCTGCAACCAGAGAAAGTTCCGGAATAAAGGCTTCGGATTTTCTCAGTTTTTCCACCAGAAAATGTTCCTGATGATCACTGTGTTCCATATCCCGGAAAGCTTGTTCCGTAAGCTGAAAAACCTCTTGATGGTCTTTTTCTTCTTCCTGTCTTATTGTAAGCATTTTATGATAAATATTTTTCGCGTTTCAGCTCGTACCAGTTGCAGATCCCGTCAGGTTCTACGAATTCACCGGTTTTTTCAAAGCCTAATTTTTTTAAAATATGATTGGATCCTGCATTTTCGGAATGCGCATGAGCATAAATCGTTGAAGCATTCATTTCATTAAAACCCAGGTCAAGAGAGGCTTTTGCAGCTTCTAATGCATAGCCTTTTCCCCAGGATTCAGGGACAAAACGGTAGCCTAAATCTAAAACGTTTTTATAACCGTTGATCTCTTCGGTAAGGAGTTTAAGACCGCTCCAGCCGATCAGTAATCCGGTTTCCTTTTCAATCACGGCAAGTCTTCCCGTCCCGTTATCTTCATATTGTTTCCTGATCATGTTGATGACATTCAATGATTCATGACGTTCTGTGAGTGGCGGAACACCAATGTACTTCATGACTTCCGGATCAGAATCCAGAAGAAACATCCGTTCCATATCCGTTTCTTCGAGTTTTCTTAAAATCAGTCTTTGGGTTTCTATTTTCATAGCAGTGATTTAAGGCTCAGTTCCAAAAATTGTAACGTCGGTTTTCATACCCATTTTAATATCGGATTCTTTCATGGTATTTCCACCCACATTCAGGGTTTGAAGGGATGTATTTTCAGAAATATCCAGTTTTTGGATTGTATTGTGTTCAACGTTCAGCTTTCTTAGATTTTTGAGTGAGTTGATGTTTATTGTTTTTAATTGATTTAAAGATAATGTTAATTGATCAATTCTTGGAGTCTCCTTCAGCAAAATATTTTCCAGAAGATTGTTGTCGAGATACAATGAAGTCAGGTTTTTGAGATTTTCTGCCTTGAAGGAAGTCATTTTGCATCCTGTACAGGAAAATAGTTCAAGTTGGGGAAATCCTGTAATAGAAGCACTGTAAATGGTGTTGTCATCAAGTACAATCATTTTAACCTTCGTAAAAAGCTTCAGATCATCTGTGGAAGTAATGCCTTTCTGAACCAGAAATAAATTGGTAACCAAATCGGCTTCCAGTGGCTCTAACGAACCGTTTTTATTGAGATCGAAATTTTCGAGAACAGCTTTTTCAAAGTTTTGATCTTTAAAATTGAGTTTTTGAGCCCGAAAAAGAGATATTCCTGAAATAATCAGGCCCATAGTTACAAATATTTTAATTTTCATCATCCATTGTGTTTTTAATCCTTATTTTTGTGGACTTAAATTTCATGTAAAAATAATGAAGATTTTTAGAATTATTGCCCTTTCTTCCGTTTTAGTTCTCGCTATGGATTCCTGTAAAAGAGAACCTGAGAACCAGTGGAAAGTAGAAGTGAAAGATACCGCCGAAAAAGTAGAACTTACGGACATTTCCAGTGAATTTTATAATCAGAATACCCCTCTTGATCAGTTTAAAGCGAAATTTCCCTGGTTTCAGGGAACCGTTTCTGATGCCGATTTCGGGAAAAGAAGAGTAGATGCAGAAGAAATTAAGATTTACAAAGAAGCTGCCGGAAAAATAGATCAGGCCAAGCTTAAGAAGGAGCTTCAGGATTTGTTTGCCCATATGAAATATTATTTTCCGCAATTCAAAACGCCTAAAGTATATCTGTTTTCATCGGCATTGCAAATGGTTCAGGATCCTATTTTTTATGATTCAAAAGGAAATCTTCTGTTCATAGATATTACAGGATTTATGGGGGATGGTAATGCTAATTACAAAGGACTTGAGCTGTATTTCCAGAAATCGATGAACCCGCAGAATATCGTACCGAAAGTTTCGCAGATCTTTGCAGAAAGTATTGTAACAGAATCTCCCGATCATCAGAAATTCATCGATAAAGTTATTCTGAACGGAAAAATCATGATCCTTCAGGATGCTTTTCTTCCGGATACACCGGAGTATCTTAAAATGAATTATGCCAAAAAGCAATATGACTGGGCAATAGCTAACGAAGCCAACATCTGGAACTATTTTGTGGAAAGTAACCTGATTTTCGGTGACGATCCAAGACTGGTTGAGCGTTTTATTTCGCCAGGGCCTTTCTCGAAATTTTATACAGAAATTGATAATGAATCTTCTCCCCAGATCGGAATTTTTACCGGATGGCAGATCTGCAAAGCTTACTTCAGGCAGAAGCCGGAAACCAAACTGGTAGATTTTCTGAAGCTTGATGCCACAAAAATTTTTAACGAAGCAGTTTACAAGCCAAAAACGCCCTAGTAGTCAAGATAAAAGATAGCCTTCAAAGTAATTTGGAGGCTTTTTTTGTAATTGTTTTTAAAATTTTACTACTTTGTATTGCATATTACTATTTTAATTGTACTTTTGCTTCAATTGAAATACACCAAATGAAAAATGTCATACAGATCCAGAATCTAAATTTTGAATTTACCCGGGAAAAGCCCATTCTGAAGAATATCAGTCTTTCGGTTCCGAAAGGGAGTATTTTTGGCTTTCTTGGCGCTAACGGGGCTGGTAAATCTACCACCATGAAAATGCTGATCGGCAGTATTCCGGATGAGTCCGGAGCGATTCGCATATTTGATAAAAACCTGTCAGAGCTTTATCCGCAGGGATTTAATAAAATCGGAAGCCTCATTGATACCGCTGCTTTTTACGACCATCTTTCAGGGTGGGAAAACCTGCTTGTGATTTCCAGACTCAGAAATCTTCCGGAATCGGAATGTGTGAGGGTATTATATCTTGTAGAACTGTGGGAGAGCCGAAATATGAAGATGAAAAGATATTCTCTTGGGATGAAACAGCGACTTTCCATTGCCATGACTCTACTGGGGAAACCAGACCTGCTGATTCTGGATGAACCTGTCAACGGACTTGATCCGAACGGGATGCTGGAAATCCGTGAACTTTTGGTTAAACTCAACAGGGAAGAAGGCGTAACCATATTTATTTCAAGCCACCTGCTTCAGGAAATTGAAAAAATGATCACCCATCTTGCCATTATTTCTCATGGTGAAATACGTTTTACAGGAAGTATAAAAGATCTGAATGAACTGTACCGATATGATCATATCAGAATAGGATTGGCCAATGCAGAACAGTTCATGGACAAAATTCCGGAGACTTATTCCCCAAAATTAATTGATTCTGCAAGCATTGAAATTACCGCTGAATCAAAAGACAATATCGCCGCTCTTGTGAGAAAGCTCGTTTTGGAGGATGCTGAAATCTTCGAAATTAAAAACAGTGCGGGTCTTGAAGACTGGTTTATGGAAATCACTAAAAATTAACACGGATGAAAAAATTATTAACAGCAGTCAATGTAGAATGGCTGAAAACAAAAGGACTTGGACTGTCTTATATTGCTATAGTTCTGGGAGCATTGGTTCCTTTAATTAACTACGTTCCTTACTTTTTCAAGTCTTATCTGGCCAAAGAAGGAACACTTCCATACTCCGTTTTCGAAGATGGAATAGGTGGTGAAGCGATTAAATATTTTACGTTTTTCATTCTGCTTCTGTTCATTATTATTGCAGCCAACAGAATTGCGCAGACCGATCATAAAAATAATGGCTGGCAGCTCATGGAAACGCAGCCGATAAGCAGATTCGATCTGTATTTTTCTAAATATATTATTTTGCTGTTGCTGAGTTTTATATGTGTGATCTCTTATTTTGGTTTCAACATTACTTTGGCGTTGGCAGATTATTATATTCATCCGGATCCAGCCAAACTACTTACTTTTGATGCAGTCTGGATGGTGAAGACCCTGATCAGAGTCTGTGTAACGGTTCTGGGAATCGCAGCTCTTCAGCTTTGCGTTTCGGTGATATTTCAGGGATTCATCTGGTCGTTTCTTATCGGTGCTTTGGGAATAGCTTCCAATATTACATCGCTGGTACAGAAACAGTCTTTTTTCTTTAATCCTTACAGTTCATTATATACTTTCTGGAAGGCTCCCGAGGTAAGAAACCTGAACAATTTTATTTCACATTCGGAATATATGAGTCTTTTCTGGATGTTTGTTTTCCTTGTACTGGGGTATTTCTGGTACAGCAGAAAAGGATTTAAAAATGCTTTCCTTAAAAATAAAAAGCATATCCTGATCTCAGCTGCCACAGTGATTTTCGGAGCCGGATTTCTATACATATTCCAGAAACCTAAACCTTATCAAAGTGACGGAACCGGAGTTTCGATTACAGGAAAACTGGAAACGGATTTAAAAATAGATTCAGTGCGTATCTATTCCAAAGATTTTCATAAAAAGATAGGTGCGGTAGCTGTTAAAAACAATACTTTCAGTTGGGTAGCCACGCAACCTGTTCCATTAGATGAGTATGTGCTTGAATTTGGAGGTAAAAAACTGGATATTGTCATGAAAAGCGGCGACTGGTTTGATTTTGATATTAAACTCAATGGAGCCAATATGGTAAGCTACTTAAAATCTAATCGAAAAGCCGATCAGGAATATAAAAATACAGAAAATTCTTTTGGCTATGAGTTTGGTTATGCTCTTGAACAGCAGAATTGTAATAACGATCCGAAGAAATTTTATGAACTGGCAGTATCTGACTGGAAAGACAATAAAAGAATCCTGAATGTTTTTGCAGACCCGGAAAATGATGCACTTTCTGAAGATTATAAAATGTACAGAAGACAGCAGATGGCTATTGAATATCTGAACGAAATCAATAACTACAGAAAAATGACTTCCTGGAACGATCCGAAATTCGCACCTCCTGCTTCATTTGTTAAGGAGCTTAATGAAAATATTCAGAAACCGGGACCTCTTTTAAGTAAGGATAACAGCTATCTTCAGTATAAATTGGATCAGATGCTTTCAGATAAAGACCAGACGTCTAATCCGGACAGTATTCTTTTTGTAAAGATTAATGCAATGCCTAAAGGAATTTCAAGAGATCAGCTGATGGCAAAACATTTAGGAAAAGCTATTGAACTTCAGACGGACAGTTTAGCAAGAAACCGACTTTTTGCCGCTGAAATAGGAAAAGTAGATAATGCAGATTATAAAGGAATGTTGTATTCGAAAATTGATCTGATCAACAGTTCGCAGAAAGGTTCAGTATTTCCGGATCTTGTCCTTCTGAATGAACAGGGTAAAAAAAGTCAGTTTTCAAAATATAAAGGAAAATATGTGGTAATTGATTTCTGGGCAAGCTGGTGCGGGCCATGCAAGCAGATCCGTCCGGTATTTGAAACCAGAAGCTACCAGTACAGATATTACGACAATATTCAGTTTATATCGGTAAGTCTGGATCAGGATCAGTCTAAATGGAAGAATTATCTGAAAACAAAGCCTTCCAATATTCCGCAGTTTTGGCTGGCCAATGCAGAGCCGTTTATGAATAAATACAGAATTCAGAGTATTCCGAGATTTGTCATTATAGATCCGGATGGGAAAATTTATAATTTTAATATGCCATTTCCTGATGAAGATAACTTCTTAGAAATTTTAGATAAGCTGAAGAAGTAGTAACTTTGCGGAAAAATTTTAGATTGATATGAGAAAAACTCAGATTACAATAGATGTAGAGTTGGATGAGAACCACATTCCGGAAAATATAACGTGGAATGCTCAGGATGGCGGTGTAGAAAAAGAACAGACAAAAGCCACTATGATTTCTGTTTGGGACGACAAAGCGATGGAAGCTTTAAGAATTGATCTTTGGACGAAAGAAATGCCTGTAGATCAGATGAAGATGTTTATCCACCAGATTTTGGTATCTTTAGGAAGCACTTATCAGAGAGCAACAGGAGAAGAAGATGTTGCCCAGTGGATAGAGCAGATCGCTGAAGAATTTGCGATAAAATCAGCCATCAAAATGTAAGATAGAAACTCCACCAATCACAAAATATCATGAAAAAAACACTTTTAATCATCAGTACAGCGGTATTGTTGGCCGCTTGCAGTAAAAAAACGGAGTCCAAAGAAACGAAAACACTGGATTCTGCGGTAACTTCAGAGAAGCTTCCGGCCACTGAAAACACTCCGGTTTCCGAAACGGAGAAAGTTTCTGAAAATAAAAATTTGGATATCGCTTTATTCAAAGAGAAAGATATTCCTGCCGCGATGTTAAAAGGAAGCCTGCATCCTCATGATATGGAAGGCGAATCTATTATTGAGCTTGTTCCAAATATGGAGGACTTCCGAAAAGGAAACGGCTTGGATATTGCTTATATAGATCATTCCCTGAAAAAAATCATTCTCAAAATCAACGGAAAATTTGAAGAACTTAAAGAAACAGGGGAGGACCAATATGAAAACAGTGAGTATAAAGTGTCTTTCACCACAACTGTTCCGGATAAAGTTCCCGAAGATATAGAGGTTCTGGCTTATGCCTTCAACGGAAAGCTGGATGTGAAAAGAAAATCTGACAATGTTTCGAAAAGCCTCGACTTTTTCATGGGAGGCTTATAAAAAATAAAATATTATGAATTTTAATACAAAAGTAATTCACGGAGGGCAGCACCACGAGTCTGCAACAGGTTCTGTAAATGTTCCTGTATTTTTAACTTCTACCTTTGCACAGAAAAGTCCCGGAGTACATTCCGGATATGAATATTCAAGAGCAGCCAATCCTACAAGACAGGCATTGGAAGACTCTCTGGCAAGTATTGAAAACGGAGCAAGAGGTTTGGCTTTCGGTTCCGGACTGGCAGCCATCGACTGTGTTTTGAAATTATTGAATCCGGGAGATGAGGTAATTGCAGTAGACGATCTTTACGGAGGAACTTACAGAATGTTCACAAGGCTTTTTGAAAAATACCAGTTAAAATTTACGTTCGTGAATTTTGATGATGTTTCTAAAATTGCTGACGTTATTACAGATAAAACAAAACTGATCTGGGTAGAAACTCCAACCAATCCTTTGATGAAACTGGTAGACATCAAAGCGGTAGTAGAAATAGCCAAAGGAAAAGATATCCTCGTAGCCGTAGATAATACTTTTGCGACTCCTTATATTCAGAGACCAATTGATCTTGGGGCAGATATCGTAATGCATTCAGCTACAAAATACTTGGGCGGACATTCAGATGTCATTGCCGGAGCATTGATCGCAAAAGATGCTGAATTGGGGGAGAAACTTCACTTCATTCAGTTTGCAAGCGGTGGTATTTTAGGCCCTCACGATTCTTATCTGGTTTTAAGAGGAATCAAAACATTGGCATTAAGAATGCAGCGTCACTCAGACAACGGACTTGCAGTAGCCAAATATCTTGAAACACATCCTGCCGTAGACAAAGTGATCTATCCGGGATTGGAATCTCACCCTCAGTACGAGCTTGCAAAATCTCAGATGAAAGAATCCGGAGGAATGGTCTCTTTTACTTTCAAATCAGGAAAAAAAGAAGATGCGGTTAAGTTTTTGGAAAGAGTAAGAGTTTTCACTCTGGCAGAATCTCTGGGCGGTGTGGAATCTTTAGCCAATCATCCGGCATTAATGACTCATGCTTCTATTCCTGCGGATAAACGTGAAGAATTAGGTATTACAGACGACTTGGTTCGTTTAAGTGTAGGGATCGAAGATGCGGAAGACCTTATCGCAGATCTTGAGAAAGCATTTTCTTAATACTTTAACATAACATACAATGAAAAAGATCACATGTATTTTAATCCTGAGTCTTTTCAGTCAGATTACATATTCTCAGGTAAAAACCACCGATGAATTGTATAAAACAGCCAAAAAGCTGGACAGTCTGATATTTGATATAGGATTTAATAAATGTGATCTTTCTCATTACCAATCTATCGTAAGCAACGATCTGGAATTTTACCATGATAAAGGGGGAATCACTTTCGGAGAAAAAGCTTTTACCGCTTCCATTAAAAATAACATCTGTGGCGGTCCCAATAAAATAAGAAGGGATCTGGTTCCCAACAGTATAAAAGTATATCCGTTATATAGCAATAATGTTTTATACGCTTTTATTGAAGAAGGTGAACATGATTTCTTCGAATTTTCCAATGGAAAATGGACGCAGGGAAGCCGCGCAAAATTTACTATTCTGTGGATTCTTGAAGATAAGCAGTGGAAAATGAAACGGGTATTAAGCTACGATCACCATTTATAACTAATATGAAAAATACCAGAAAAGCAACCACCCATGATCTGAATCAACTGGCAGAGCTATTTGACCAGTACAGGGTTTTTTATCACAAAGAATCAGATATCCCTTCTGCCGAGAATTTTCTCAGAAAAAGAATGGAGAATAAAGATTCAGAAATTTTTGTGGCGGAAGAAGGAGGTAAACTAACAGGATTTGTCCAGTTGTATCCTATATTTTCATCCACCAGAATGCAGCGCTACTGGCTGCTGAATGATCTTTACGTGAACGAAAACCATAGAGGAAAAGGATATTCCAAAGAATTGATTGAAGAATCCAAAGAGCTGTGCAGATCATCAGATGCCTGCGGAGTTCTCCTGGAAACAGGTAAAAGCAATGATGTCGGAAACCAATTATATCCCGCCTGCGGTTTCGAACTTTATGACTCTGTGAATTTTTATGAATGGACGAACAAAGGAGATTAAAAATGAAAAATTAAGAACTAAGAATTAAAAATGGGAATGGTCAATTGTGAATAGTCAATAGTCAATTTGTGGCATCATTTATCACTCATCACTCATCATTCATCACTCATTACTTATAACCAAAAAGCATGTCTGATTTTCAAAAATACATACAAAGATATCTGGACCAGATTCCTTCTGAGGACTGGAAGGGAGAACTCAAAAAATCCGGAGAACAAACCATCGAAATATTCACCAACCTTACCGAAGAGCAGGCCGGATTTGCCTATGCGGAAGGAAAATGGACATTTAAAGAACTTTTGCTCCATTTATCAGATACCGAAAGAATATTTCAGTACAGGATTCTGGCGTTCGCAAGAGGAGAAACAGCGGAACTGCCGGGTTTTGATGAAGAAAAATATGCCGCTTCTTCTTTTGCCGATAAAAGATCCCTAGATTCACTGCTGGAAGAGTATAAGCTGGTAAGAAAATCTTCTCAGATTCTTCTTGAAACCCTTGAACCTTCAGTTTTAAGCAATAAAGGTATTGCCAACGGCAATGAAATAGCTGTAGAAACTATTGGAAAGCTGATTGCAGGACATAATTACCATCATTTAACGGTGATTAAGGAGAGGTATTTGCCGGTATTGGAATAGGGTTTGGAGGCAAGAATCAAGAACCAAGAGTCAAGATTTGAGAAGAGGAATAACGGATGTTAAACAATATTTTATCAAATTTGATAGACGGGCTTTAGCCCGTTTTTTTATTGAAACAACCTGAATTTTCTACATGGAGATTAATCCTGCTTTGTATTACTTTAATAAACGAAGTGGCTTTGTTTAACTTTAAAGACATTCAAAATGTAAAAAAATCCTTTGTTTGCCTTTGCGATAAATGATAGTATTTTAATAATCAATTACTTAATATTGTTTCTTGTGTCGGAATCATAATTGAAATAAGGTCAATTATGGCTTTAGCCAAAACTTAGGAAATTCACCAATAAAAAACATTTATTTTCGTATTTTTTGGTAATCCCTTCCCGTTTTTTTACCTTTATCCTCAGGTTTTATGACCCGTTTAATTATGGAAAATATTGTAGAAATACTCAAATCAGGCGGAACTATTCTTTACCCTACAGATACCATCTGGGGAATCGGTTGTGATGCCACCAATATAGAAGCTGTCAATAAAATTTTTGACATCAAAAAAAGAGAAAAGAACAAATCAATGATCATCCTTGTAGAATCAGAGAAGAGACTCCAGGAATTGGTAGATGTTCCGGAAATGGCCTGGGAAATTATTGATCTAAGCGAAAAACCTGTAACGATTGTCTATGAAAATCCCCGCGGGCTTCCTAAAGAACTGCTTGCTGAAGATGGCAGCATAGGAATCCGACTGATAAAAACAGACTTCTGCAAAAAGCTTATTACCAAACTGAATCGTCCGCTTGTTTCTACCTCTGCCAATTTTAGTGGTGATAAAAGCCCCATGAAATTTTCGGATATTTCACCGGAAATGATTAAGCTGGTAGATTATGCGGTAGAAGAAGACCGGGAAAAGGTCTCAAAATATTCAGGATCTTCCGTGATAAAAATCTGGAGTGACAACAGGATTAAGGTTCTTCGTGAATAAAATTCTAAAATAACTCCTTCATTTTAAAATCTTGTCAATCTATACTGGCAGGATTTCTTTTTTTAAATTTCTATCTTTGCATTCTTCAACCTATAAAAGACATGCCATGAACCATCAAAAGTTTGCTGAAGAATGGATGAATGCCTGGAATTCTCACGATCTTGAAGAGATACTTTCCCATTATGCAGAGGATATTGAGATTACAACACCTATGATTAAGCTGGCTGCAGGAGGAACAGAAAGCACGCTCAAAGGAAAGAAAGCGGTCCGTGAATATTGGAGAAAAGTATTGGATAAATTCCCTGATTTGCATTTCGAACTGATACAATCTACGGCAGGAGTAGATTCGGTGGCTTTGTTCTATCAGTCTATCATGGATAAATATGCTGTGGAAGTCATGTTTTTTGATGAAGAAGGAAAAATTAATAAAATGTATGCCCATTATGATTAAGGGTACAATATATATTGCTGGAAAAAGACGATCTATTTATTAACGATGAAAATTAATCTTACCCAAAATAAAAATTTAAAACTATTCAAAATCATTGCGGATGCCGCGGAGAAAAATAACCAGTCGGTGTACATTGTCGGGGGGTATGTCCGTGATCTTCTGATGAAGAGAAAAGCATCTACGGATATTGATTTTGTAACGGAACAGAGCGGTATTGAGCTTGCCCAGACCGTGGCCAAAGATATTGATCCCAAATTAAAAGTTTCGGTCTTTAAAACGTACGGGACCGCCATGATCAGATATAAAGATCTTGAACTGGAATTTGTAGGAGCCAGAAAAGAAAGCTACACCGAAAACAGCCGGAAACCTGAAGTAGAAGGAGGAACTCTTGAAGATGATCAGAAGAGAAGAGATTTTACCATCAATGCCATGGCAATTTCTTTGAATAAAGCCAATTTCGGGGAATTAATAGACCCTTTTAATGGGGTTGAAGATCTTGAAAAAGGTATTTTAAGAACTCCTTTGGAACCAGCGCAAACTTACTCTGATGATCCGTTGAGAATGATGAGAGCAGTTCGTTTTGCTTCCACATTAAACTTTACCATTGAAAAAGAATCTTTGAATGCTATCAAACAGGAAGCGGAAAGAATCAAAATTGTTTCTATGGAAAGAATCATGGTGGAATTCAACAAGATTATGATGTCTGCAAAACCTTCTGTAGGATTGGGATTAATGGAAGAAACGGGACTTTTAAAGCTTATCATACCTGAACTGATTGAACTGAAAGGAGTAGAAGAAGTAGAAGGACAAACCCATAAAGATAATTTCTACCATACGCTGGAAGTGGTTGATAATATTTCTGAAAATACGGACAATCTGTGGCTGCGATGGTCAGCTCTTTTACATGATGTGGGCAAAGCGCCGACCAAAAAATTTGTAGAAGGAACAGGCTGGACGTTCCATGGACACGAGTTTCTGGGATCAAAAATGGTGAAAACCCTTTTCCACAGATTGAAGCAGCCATTGGGAAGCGATATGAAATATGTTCAGAAAATGGTTAAACTTTCATCACGTCCTATTGCTCTGATTACAGATGATGCTTCAGACTCTGCTTTAAGAAGACTTTTATTTGATGCCGGAGAAAATCTGGAAGACCTTTTTACCTTGTGCAAAGCAGATATTACGACCAAAAATTCCAAAAAGCAGGAGAGATTCAAAAAGAATTTTGAATACGTTGCCGTGAAGATTAAAGAAGTTGAAGAAAAAGATCAGGTACGTAATTTCCAGCCGCCAATCACCGGAGAGGAAATCATGCAGATGTTTGATCTTAAACCCGGAAAAGAAATCGGAATTCTGAAGGAAAAAGTAAAAGAAGCTATTCTGGAAGGAGAGATACCCAACGACAGGGAAGAAGCAGCCAAATTTGTGATTGCTGAAGCTGAGAAGCTGGGATTGAAATATAATTAAACTGTCAATCAGTAAAAATAATAAGCTCAGGCTGGACGAAGTCCAGCCTGAGCCCGTTTTATAAAACAAAATCCGGGCTCTTTCTTAAAAAAGAGCCCGGATAAAAAACACAAATGATGAAAAAAAATAAAAATTTATAAATAATACCGAAGTATTAATTTCTTAGTTCCAGTAAGCTCCGTTGGAAGATATACCGGCAGCAAAAGATCGGATGATAGATCCTGAAGTTGAATAAACAACAATTTTACTGTCTTGGGTAAATCCATTGGCATCTGAAGTGAAAATCTTGTCGCCTACCACGCTGAATCCGTAAAGATCAGAATACTGATCGATACTGCTGGCTACTGTGAACAGAGGAGCAGTAGGAGTGGTTGTAGCACTCATATCCATGGTGTACACATTTTTTCCTGAAGTAAAATAGAATTTACCGTTTGAAATTTCAAGATTTTTAGCATTGGCGATACCTGTTAAAGTAGTTGTTTTTGTAATGCTTCCTGCGCTTGAGATCTGATAGATATAAGAATCTGCAGTTCCGGCAGCAATAGCATATACATTTTGGTTGCTTGAAACGATCTTATTGATATTTCCGTTCGGTAAAGTAATGACAGACTGAATATCATTGGTAGAAGTATTGATATAAGTAATCTTGTTCCCAAAACCAAATGAAGCATTCTGTACGAAGATATTATTTCCCGCTTCTACAATTCTCTCGGCAGCATCCGTGAATGGAATTTTCTTAACGAAAGAGCGGTCCGCTACTTTGTAAATGCTTACAAACTTATCACCTCCGTATTTATCATTGGTTACATAGATATTGTTGTTCGCAAAAGCCATATAACGCGGTTGATTAAGCTCTGCGGTAATTTCACCGTTGGCTTTAAAATTAGAACGGTCAACGATCTGGATTTTATTCGAGTTATTCAGCAGCAGGTAAGCATTTTGGCCGTTAAAAGCCATCATCTGTAGCACATCACCCAATTTGGCACCTCCGTTATTGGTTGAGAAAAGATTATCCTGTTTAAAGTTCAGATCTGCAGTAACGAAAGTGACCTCCGCATTAGGCTTCCCGAAATTTCCCTCATTGGAAATAAAAATACCGTTTCCGTAATTGATTACCAGCTCATCATTGTTATCATTGCTACAAGATGCAACGCCCAGAAGAAGCGTAAAGGCAAAAAGAAGATGGAGTAGTTTGTTCAGTTTCATAATACTTTTAGTTTAAAAATTAATGGTTGCATAAACACTGTAATTTCGCTTAGGCATCGGATAGTAAGACACCGTCTGATAAACAGTATTGGTTATATTGTTCACTTTAAATCCTAAAGTGTATTTTTTGAAAAGAGAAGCGGAGATTCCCGTATTTAATAGAAAATAAGGATCAATGGCCGTAGCTCTTTTTTCGTCCGTAGTCGTATAGGTGAGGCCGTTGAAAAGTCCTTGCGCATAAATTTTCAGGAAAGAATATCCGTACTCAACATTCCCGACAGCTTTGTGAATTGGCACATATATCATCTGCATCTGGGTATTCTTGTTGATGGATTTTGAATACGTATAGCCCGTATCGAATTTAAAGTGATGTTTCCCGAAGTCTTTACTCCATGTAATTTGCGATTCAAGACCATAAGACTCAGCTCTCGATGTATTGAAAGGGGCCCAGTATCCGTTGGGAGTAGGAAGCCAGTTGATCAGATTTTTAATGTCCATATAATACGGACTTAATGTTATTTTAAAATCTCCGAACATAAATTCGTGGTCCATATCGATATTCGTGGAAGTTTCCGGGAGTAAATTCAGGTTGCCGCCGGGCTGCCAGTAAAGATCGTTAAATGATGGAAATCTGAAGTTCCTTGAAAAGTTGATTCCCGCATGATACCATGGAACAGCATTCCACTTTCCGGAAAAAGAATATAAAAGAGGTGAAGAGATTCCTTCCACAAAATCTTTCTTAATTCCTGCTTCAAAACGAAGCTGATCTGTCGCAAAATACCTTACAAGACCAGCCAGGGAGCCTACGTTTCTACTGATAACTCCAATTCCTGATTGATAGCCTTCTCCTTTATTTACCTGAAATTCGCCAATAACATTAATATTGATTTTCGGGGTGATGAAATAATTGAAATCATTCTTAAAAATATAATTCTTTCCTTCCGCTCCGCTGGTTTTGGGAAGATTAAGGTCTGAAAAATACTGAAAATTATCTTCCGTATAAGCCGCTTTTAGACTGTTGGAAAGATTGGCTTTTTGAATATCCCACGAAATCAGGCTCCTTAAAGTCTGCGCGTTATATTTTGTTTTGTTTCCATTTTGTTCAAAAATCGGATAATGCTGTGAAGCATCAAAGATTTGATTCTGCCAGGAAATAGTCTGTTGAGGTACAATTTTATAGGATACCCCGATATTAACCGAAGTATTGTAGTATTTTCCGTTGATATTGCTGTAACCTGTACTTCCCACTACAAATTCAGGGACCTTGTAATCATTCTGGCTGGTGAAATAGCTTCCCGAAACCTTTACACTTAATTTCTCATTGCTGAAAGAAGCCTGTGCAAAATTATTATAAGTATCAAAAGAAGCAGCTTCCGAGTAAACAGAACCTTTAAAACCCTTATTGAAATCTAAAATATTATTCAGGTGAATACTTCCCCCGATCGCGCCGCTGCCGTAAACAACACTTCCTCCACCGGCTTTAATACCGATCTGATCATACCCGAAAAGAGGAATATTATTCACATCGCCCTGGCCCAGAAAACTGGAGTTGATATTGATTCCGTTCCATACAAAAGCCGTCTGTTGGGCCGTAGTTCCCCGGAAAGACGGAGAAGAAACCGCGCCACGTCCATTTTCTTTTATATAAATAGAAGGTTGAAAACGTAAAAGTTCAGAAAGATTCGTCGAGTTTTTCTCAATATCCCGAGGTGAAATGGTACGTACCGGATGAAAAAGTTTAGCCTTATTCATCTGGCTGTCGAAAATATAAATGGTGTCAATGGCCTTCTCTTGTCCAAAAAGAAAACCGCCATAAGACGAACAAAGCAATAATAAAGATCTTTTTATATCCATGCTGTTTTACTTTTCCTCCGAAAGCAATCTGTATTTTTTGTTATGATTTTGGCAGGTCTCCTGACTTTCGCTTTCTGTACCTTCCCGTTTGAACAGTGGTTTTTTACAGAAACTTTTATTGCGATTTACAGTTGCGGGGACAGCTTGGGAGTTTCACCCAATTCCCTATTATTTCCAATAGACTGGAAACCAAAATTTTTGCAAAGATAATCTTTTAAATGTATTGTACAAAGAGGCTGAAAAGCTAAAAGACGGAAGGGCAAATTTGCAAAATGCTAAAACTATAGAAATGATGTAATTTATACCAAATGAAATCCATAAACCTGAAAAGTCTATACAAGATAACCGTTTGTCCATTAAAAAATAAAGATGAAAAAATAGAACATTAGAAATCCCCCTTCATCCCTATTTTATATCTTCGCCACATCACCACATCAGCCTTCTTCGCCCTTTCCCTACAAAAACGTAGAATCAAAATAAAACGGCAGCAGATCTTTAATAGAATGCACCTTTACCACTTCATCATTCATACTTGAAAAATAAAGATCTATATTTTCTTTCTGCTTCGTTTCGTATTCTATTAAACTTTGTCTGCAGGCTCCGCAAGGAGGGATTGGCGGATTCTTTTCATGGAATTCCTTAGGACCTCCCACCACGAAAATTTTCTTCACTTTCATATCCGGAAAATTGGCTGCTACCCAGAAAAGAGTAGTTCTTTCTGCACACAACCCCGATGGATAAGCTGCATTCTCCTGGTTATTACCCGAATAAATTTCACCGTTTTCCAGCAAAACAGCACACCCTACAAGAAAATTCGAATAAGGAGCATAGGCATTTTCACGGGCCTGAATCGCTCTGGCGAATAATGTTTTCTCTATATCATTCAGTTCACTGCTGTTTTTAAAATGCTCGTAACTGATCTGCACGTCTTTTTTCATATATTAGTAACACTAAAAAATGGGGGCTAAATTTAGCCATTTTTTATCAGGTGGACAATCTTTTTTATTCACGGTTAAATTAAAATTCAAAAAAATAAAATGCTATATATATCCATACAATTCAGGAATATAGAGTTGAAGAACAGATGGGTAATGTCTCCCATGTGCATGTATTCATGCGAAAACGGAGTGGCTAATGATTTTCACTTCGTACATTACGGAAGCAGAGCCCAGGGAGGAACAGGTCTTATTATGGTAGAAGCTACGGGAGTGGAACCCAGAGGAAGGATCACCAACCACTGTATGGGAATCTGGAATGATGAGCAAGCGGAAGCACTTAAAAAAATTGTTGATTTTGTTCATACCCGTTCAGAAAGTAAAATCGGGATACAGCTGGCTCATGCCGGAAGAAAAGGATCTACCTGGAACAATCTGCAGATCCCTGTTGAAGAAGGCTGGGAAACAGTAGCACCGAGCCCGGTTCCTTATCATCCTTCAGAAAGAATTCCGCATGTTCTCAGCATTGAGGAGATCAGAGAACAGGTACAGAATTTTAAAGAAGCGGCAAAAAGAGCCATAAAAGCAGGTTTTGATGTTATAGAAATTCATGGAGCGCACGGATATCTTATTCATCAGTTTTTGTCGCCGCTTTCCAATATCAGGACCGATGAGTACGGAGGAAGTTTTGAAAACAGAATCAGGTTTCTGCTGGAAATTGTAAAAGCTGTAAACGAAGAACTGGATGAAAATACAGCCCTTTTTGTAAGGATTTCCGGAACCGAATATGCGGATAACGGATGGAACATCCACGACAGTGTGGAATTGGCCAAAATATTAAAAGAACATGCCGTAGACCTTGTAGATGTTTCAAGCGGAGGAAATATCCATGGAGCGAAAATATCTGTATTTAATGGCTATCAGGTTCCGTTTTCTTCTCAGATCAGACGCGAGACAGGAGTGAAAACTGGTGCTGTAGGATTGATTACGAAGGTAGAACAGGCTGAAGATATCCTGCAGAAAGGAGAGGCTGATCTTATATTTGTAGCCAGAGAAATCTTACGAAACCCTTACATTGCCGTTCAGGGATCGTTTGAGATGAAAGAAAACTGTTTCTTTCCGCACCAGTATACCAGAGCCAAAATTTCATCATAATCATGAGTATTGAAGACTTTATGCTGACTTGCCCCAGTAAAAAGTTTCTGGGTGTGGAATGCTTGGGATGTGGAGCACAGAGAGCCATTGTACTGGTTTTCGAAGGAAGGTTTTCAGAAGCATTTCATCTGTATCCGACGGTATACACACTGTTGATATTTTTTGCAACATTAGGTCTGAGTTTTGTAGACAAAAAAAGAAAGTATGGTAGTCTGCTGATGACTTTGGTTGTAATCAATCTGATCATTATGATTGTGTCTTACTATTATAAACACTTTTATATGCATTCCCATTAATAAAAGATCGGTTGTAATCGCTCTGTTTGACGTGTATGAACAAAAAAATGAAAAGTCGTAGAATTACTACAAAATATAAATCTCTTAAATAAAAACTTTTTAAATTAGAACCCGAAGTCTATCTTTGTTAGGCAAACTTTATGAACAGTATAATCATTAATGATTAAAAATGTAAGAATATGGCAGGAAATTCAAGAGGAATATTAAAATTCAATGGAGGAGAAGGGCAGAAGCTTTTAAAACTTAATTACAGCGTATCAAGATCTACAGACGTTTCAGGACGCGTAGCATCAGATCCGTCTAATGCGTTAATCAAAGTAACGATCGAGGCTACGGAAAAATCAGATGTTCTGGAAAGTTTATTAAACAGCAAGTATAAACCGACGAGCGGAGAAATCATGTTCAATAAATCTCATGAAGAAGGAACGCTGATTACACTGAAGTGGGAAAACGGATACGTAATCCAGCATGAAGTGGATTTTGATGCAATTGACAGCAATAATATGCTGGTAAGCTTCGTAGTAAGTGCAGAAAGCATAACATACGGAAACTCATTTTATGACGGACTTTGGCCATTAAGCTAAGTCCCGAGTAGTACAATATATAAAGAGACTGTCCCTCAAGACGGTCTTTTTTTACCTGTTGTGAATGCTGTTTTCCGGCCGGGAATCTTTGTTTATTTTCAAAAATTCCCGATTCGATGAATAATATACACCTTTTTAACACAAATCACTTTATAAAATATGGCTACTATACCTGAACAACCAAAGGGAACGTCATTCCGCCCGACACAAAATGCAGACGGAGTGTCCGAGAATCATCATACCGGAATCAACCGTCTGGTAAAGCTTTCCTTAGTCATAGAAGGAAAAATCATCAAATTTTATAAACATTTTAAGCTTAAACAAAGCACCCAGCGTCATCATGAATTCACGCTTACACTTGCTCATGATACCCTGGGAGACCGCCAGACCCATTCCCTGGAAGACGCCAATAAGTTTCTGGGTAAACGTCTCACCGCGGTTATTTCATATAAAGATATAGACAACAGTCCGGAAAGAACCTTTGTAGGGATTATTACCGGAGTGGCATTCAGCCAGGAAAAAATGAGTCTTGGAAATATCGTGCTCACCGGATGCAGTCCTACAATCCTTTTGGACGGGGCTTCCCATATCCAGAGTTTTGGCGGAAATCAGCCTGTTAATATGGGAATTATCGCTGAAGAAGTTATTAAACAGGGGATTGATAAAGGCCGTTTTGATATCAGAGTTGATGCCAATAATTTTTCCCAGATCATCTACAGCAGCCAGTATGACGAGACCCATTATAATTATCTGGCAAGAATGGCTGAAGCCTATGGGGAACAGTTCTTTTATGACGGTGAAGTTCTTCATTTCGGAAAACTTCCGCCTCAGAACAAGCCTATAATCCTTACTTACGGAAGCAGTGCCAACGACATTAAGGTGGAACTGAAGGCCGTACACACCAAACCCCAGTTTTATGGCTACAACAGCAATAAAAACGAAAAGCTTACTTCAGGTGCCACGCCTATTCAGCATGTAAGTGATATCGCAAAAACAGCTTACGACCACAACAATAATATTTACAAAACCCCTTCACTTCAGATTGCTCCTATCAAAGCATCAACCCATCTGGATGTTGAATATTCCCAGAAAAGTGCCTCAGGAAGCGAAGCGGTGAATGTTTTTTCCATATCAGGGAATACGACGGTTCCGTTTCTGCACCCGGGATGTATTGCCGATGTTCAGATGCGGAAACAGGACTCCAATGAGACCTCTTATTTCACAAGAATCATGATCACGGAAGCAGAACATGAAATTGATACCATCGGGCATTACCACGGAAGCTTTGTAGGGATTGCGGCAGATACAGGATTTATTCCTAGACCGGAATATAGAATTCCTAAAGCCGAACCACAGACCGCAGTCGTCATATCCAATACAGATCCCGAAGGACAGGGCAGAATACAGGTACAGTTCGACTGGCAGACCAGCGACAATACCCACTTTATCAGAATGATGAGCCCGGATGCCGGAGGAACAGACCAGATCACCCAAAACAGAGGTTATGTAGCCATTCCCGAAGTAGGAGATCAGGTGATGGTGAATTTTGTTCACAGCCATCCGGACAGACCCTTTGTAATGGGAGGAATGTTCCATGGAGGAATAGGTTTAGGCGGCGGAGTCAACAACCACCTGAAATCTATTCAGACCCGAAGCGGAATCAGAATTCTGATGAATGATGAAGAAGGAAGCGTAAAGATTATGGATCCAAGCGGAAACATCTATTTTATGGACGGAGCAGGAAACATCAGCATGAAAGCTCCTAAAAATTTCACCCTGAATGCGGGCGATAACATTACGATGACGGCCGGAAAAGAAATTTCCATCAGCGCAGGAGAAGGAATCAACAGCAGCGCCAATGAAAGCATTATTTCCACAGCAGGGAAAGATATCGTTCAGACGGCTTCAGGAGATATCCGGGAATCTTCGGATACCAGAACGGAAATGGTAGAAAAAGAATTCAAAAGACAGTCGGAGACCTCTAATGAAATTGCCGGAGAGATATCCATGTTCAGCGAACTGGAAAATATGACGATGCAGAGTGGCAAGATTGTAGAATTCAACAGTGCTGAAAAATCAAAACTTTTCTGATATGGCGATCATCAAAACAGCAAAAAATATACAGATAAAGGTGAACGATACCTACCATCTGAATGTCGGCAAAAAGGTTGAAAAGATTGCACAGAAAATTAATGTGGAAGCTCAGAAAAACAACCTCGTTTTGGCAAGCAATAAGAAAATAATGTCCCATGGAAACAAGTAAATTAAGAATTCTGATTCTTTTTATTGCAGGTAGTTTCTCATTAATCAATTGTCAAAATAAAAAAATGGAACAAAAATACAGTTGGCTGGGAACCGTTTCGGCACCACAGGAATATCCGATGGAGGTTTACAAAGGAGCCATCATTGCAGATGATTTCACCTATGGTTTCGATGCCATCTGGGGTACTCAGAATACAGGCTGGGGAAATGAAGGCGGAACCATGAGTGTGGAAACCCAGCAGATGGATATTCCCACCACCCTGGAATTTACCTGGTATTCTCTCGTGGAAAAAACATTTTACACCGGAAAGTGGAATCTGGATCACGAAAAAATAAAAGAACTTTTTGAAAAAGGCTTTATAGATCAGGACAACGGCAAGAAGGCAACCTACACCAATTTTATTGTAGGACTTGCCCCGAAAGGGAGAGTCGTTTTATGGATCAACGGTCCGGGGAATCAGAAAGAAGTAGGTGTTTTTCAGGCTCATGATACGATTATTACCCAGGAAAAAGCCTATGAGAATGCCAAGTACATGCTCAAAGAAGGTTTTGCAGACAGAATGGTGAAAGACCCTTCTTATGAAACATTCAAACCGGAAATTAGAGCCAAAATAGAAAAAGAAGGGTATCCGGCTCCGGATATCTATGATGTATACAGAGAAAGATACAACTGGAAACCTTCCGTAATATTGCCCGAAGGTAGTGAATGGATAGATTTTGGATTGACCAGCTATAACGGCGAACAGGAAAATCTTTTTGGTGAAACCTTAACGGCAGATACCTATAAAAAAAGAGCGGTTCCCAAATTCTGCGGTTTTTACTGGAGAGATCAGAATAAAAACAGATACGCGGTATGGGTAGATTCTTTTGACGAAAAAGAAATTTTTGACCTGTTCCAAAAGCTGGGAAAAGAAAAGAACATAGCCTTTACGATAAAGGTAAACGCAGATAATACAGGTGCTGCCCTTTCATTAAAAAGTGAAAAAGAAGAACTGCCGATTACCAAAGCGAAGATCAGATTATCCCGTAAAATAGAGTAATGATCGTCAGCCACACATCTTTGTAAACTGATGCTTCTGTCATTAATATTAAAATAAGAACGATGCACAATAATAAATTTGGAGATTATACCCCGGAAATAGCCAAAGAGGAAGTGTTAGACATTACTCTTGGGATATTTTATGACGGAACTTTGAATAATAAAACCAATACCACCGAAAGAAGGGAAAAAACAGCCGATTATAAGAAAAACGGAGGAAAACCCGGTGATAATAACAGTTATAACAACGACTGGAGCAATGTAGCGCGCTTATGGGATAATTACGACAAAAATTTTGGAATTTATATAGAAGGAATCGGGACGGAAGACAAAAAGGAAGACTCTATGCTGGGTTATGCTTTTGGAACGGGGGATACCGGAATCCGCGGAAAAGTGAGAAAAGGTTGTGAGGAGATCGTAAAAAAAGTAAAAACCATCAAGAGTTCAAAAAAAGCGGATAAAATTGCTGTTCTTACTTTTGATGTTTTCGGTTTCAGCCGTGGTGCAGCGGCAGCCCGTAATTTCTTACACGAGATAGGAAAATCAAAATACAAAGCCAAAACAACCACTGTTTCATATGAGGGAATGACCGTTACTTCTCATTCTGACAGTGACGGAAGTACTGTAGAATCCGAGGAGCTGCCAAAATGGGGACATTTGGGACTGAAGCTGCAGGAAGCTGGAATTACCGTCGATGTATTGAGGGTAAGATTTCTTGGTATTTATGATACCGTTTCTTCCTATTCCAAAAATTTTTCTGCAATGCCTAATTTTCATAATGATGTTGCGGAATTAGGTCTGAATGACATCGGAAGAGCACAGACTATTATTCATTTTGTAGCGGAAAACGAGCACAGAGAAAACTTTGACCTTACCAATGTACCTGTAGGCATTGAGAAAATATTTCCCGGTGTGCACTGTGATGTAGGAGGAGCGTACGAAGATGGTCCCGAGACCTGGGAAGAAGTTGAAACCTCATGGACAACCAGTGCAAAATTGGAAACATTAAAAGCCAAACTTATTGCGGAAGCCTGGTACAAGGAAAATGAACTGACCATTACTCCCGGATTTTATCTGGCATTAAAAGGGTCCCGTGCATTTTTGAAAAAAACGTATAGCTATATTCCCTTACATTTTATGGCAGAATACGGAGTTCAGAAAACAGTTCCCCTGACTATAAAAAAGCTTACCGACGAAACTTATTCCATTTCGGATGATCAGCTGCTGGTAAGAGTGAAAAACCGTCTGAGGCCCTATGCAATGGCAGACGGAAAACAATACATCTTTAAAAGGTATAAAGACGTGGAAACCGCTTATGGAGGCGCCTCTATACCGGAACAGAAATATGCGGATTATCAGAAAGAGATGAAAGAACAGGATGATTTGAGGATACTCAGAAATAAATACCTTCACTGGTCTGCCAGAAGAGAAGGAATCGGAATGGATCCTACATCAGACAGAGAAAGGGTAAAGCATAAAGCTTAATGATATGAATAAACATCTGGGCATAAGAATCGGGGTCTTAGTATTGGGATTTCTGCTGATTTATATCTATGATAACTGGGATTCCTGGTTTGGAGCTCCCGTTCAGTCGATAGGAGGAAACAGCGGGATGTCCATTCCTATGAATCTTGTTCTGAATGTCTGCTGGATCCTTTTGTGGTGTTTCTGGAATTTGGTTGAAATTATAGTCAGTTTTTTCACCAAAAATGAGACGAACAGAATGACGAACTTCATATTGATGCTCTCAGGGATTGCCTTATTAATTATTTACATCCTGAGCATTAAATAAAATAAAGAATATTGATGCAGAATACTGTATGCAGAAATTTAATATACATACCATCCGGAAAGAGGAAAGCTTAAAAAGTATAGCCACATTGTATCATTTGGATGCAGATGCTTTAAAACAGTTTCACAATAACCACTGTGGCGTAAAAGATATGATCCTGATAGAGCTTACCGGCCAGAAGGAAATATTTCTTCCCAGAACGGCTGTTACGGATAAAAAAAGACTGGTGGAATTCGGTAGGGGAAACAAAGTAGTTTTTCAGCCGCAGAATTCATTCAAAAAATATGGGGTTACCATTACCATTGAAAATGATGATCATAAGAATGAACTGAAATATGAAATGTCTGTACGTTGGCTGAAAACAGAGAACAAATTGCATTATTTTGATATAGACAGGACTTCCGCCCTTTATCTGAATGAAGAAGAAGTAAACGAAATAGCCGATCTGCTGGCGTATAAAACCTCTCAGGTGCTCTATCCGTTGCAGATCAGTGTAGATGAGCAGGGGAAATTCAGCGCGGTAGAAAATCTTTCGGTGTTTAAAGAAAGATGGCCCGCTGTAAAAGAAGAAGTCTATAAAGAATTTGATGGTGAAACGGTAGACCATTATTGCGAAAAAATAGAAAAGGTAATATATGAGCCCGATGCAATAGATCTTTACCTCAAAAATGATTATTTCATCAGAACATTATTTTTCGGGATATACCAGAGTTTCGGACAGAACTATCAGACGGAAACAGCGGAAAGTTTCCCGATTGTCAATAATCCGGTGGAACCCAGATATAAAGTGCAGCTGGAAATAGATCCTCTGAAAGATGAATACAACCTGATTCATATAGAAGGCGAAGGAAAGCTGAATGACGAAAGAACGGTGTATGATTTTATGAATAAAGCCCCGTTTTCCATGATTATTGATGACGATCCGGTGATGAATCATGAGGGAGATTTCAGGATCACTTATCATCTGAACGGAGAAACCTCACTTTCAGAATCAATGTATCTGGAATGTGATATACAGCTCGAAAAGAAAAAGAAGATATCAGTAGTAGTAGCTGCCCTGGCAGACTAATTGAGAAAAAAAACGTAACAACATGAGAATCAAACCAAATCATCAATTCTCAACAACGGTCGATCTTTATAACCTGAAATATGACGGGGCATCTAAATTTGATCCGGAATTCGGGAATGAATATTTAAGCAGATTAGTAATTTCAAATAAAGAATTTTAGCCATGGCAGAAAAACATATTGTAGTACAGGGTGCTATGTGCAAATGCCAGTTCGGACAAGCTCCGGACAAACTTAAAGTACTCTCGCACCAGAAAGAATACGCAAACGATAAAAATGCTTCTAAAAAACTGATCGTTACCACGAAAGAAATAGGAGCCGCTACATTTGAGAAAAATACTTTCGGGAACTGTCTCAAAATGGGAAGTCCGCCTCCGCCCTGCAAAATTATGGTCACGGAATGGCAGAATTTTTATGAAAAAGTACAGCTCAACAACAACGGATATATCATTTTAGAAGATAGCAAAGCCGTCTGCGCTATTGCCGGAACACCCTGCATTGAAATCATAGATCACGGACAGAGAACGGAAGGCAGCCCGCAGAACTTTAAAAATGCGGATCAGGATGTACAGCAGCAGATCAATCCGCTGGTGGATTCTGAGGAAATGTATAATGAGCAGCCCAAATACGGAGGGCAGGATGGTGTAATCTAAATCATAAAGAAATGGCAAAAGGTGTAAAAAAAATAAAGATTACAAAAGGGAATTTTTATCCGAAAATGTCTGTTCCAGGGCAGAGAGTTACTATTGTGCCCAATCAGGATGTCACTTTTCAGGTAGATGAATGGCTGCCGGGTACAACAGCCGAAGATAAAAAGAAGCCTGTAATCTGGATGAGACAAACCAATGACCGTAAAATTATTATCTATCAGGTCCCGTCTTCTACAGGTTATAAATTCAGTATTGACAAACAATTTTCCGGGAGTTATCAATTTTATATTGAGGCTAGCTTTTCCGGTAAAAGAGATACCAAAAATAATGTAGGACTTTATGTAAGAGGCTGGTGCGAACCTAAAATTATCAGCAGTAAATGGACGACTCAGAGAGGAAGCAAAACCAGCATAAAAAACCAAAGCAAAAACAACTATATTTCCTATGGCCACATCGTTTATCTTAATCTGACAACGGAAGGGCTTAATGGAAATACACTTATCATAGAACTCTGGAATCAGCAGACAGCCAAAAAAGATAAGCTGGTACACGTATACAGCAATGTACAGGTAATCGACGGAGAGGTGAATTTAAAAATAGAAAATACTTACTCATGGATGGCCTATGTAGATAATATCCAGAATGTAGAGGAATTTTATATTAAAGTAAAAGATTCAGGATCAAAGCAGTACATTAAAGATAATCTGGGTGATGATCTTCATGCCATCTATCTCAATGTGAAAAACAAAGTAATTACCACCAATGCCAACGTTAGTAAAAACCAGACCCCTACCAAAGTATATAAACCCGACGTAAACGCAGCCCGGTACGAGCCCTGTAAGTTTGAAGTTATTAAGATAACGGAAACTGAAGTAAAGGAAGGGAAAGCCAATAATACTACAGTAAAAGTTTTTGATAATGGAAAAGGAATCAAAAAACTGTCGTCTGCAGCACTTCAGGAACGGATTCAAAGAACCATTTACTATAAATATGATTCTACAATCATAGATAAAGATGGAGAAGCCATATTGAATAATGTCCTTAAATTCCTTCTGGAACACAAAGATTCTACCATGAACCTGAGTGGGTATGCTTGCGTCATAGGAAAGCAAAACTATAACAAAGGACTGTCCCAAAGAAGGGCAGATGTTGTAAAGAAATTTTTTGCAGAAGGAGGCCTGGATCCCACAAGAATAATTTCGGTAGGAAAAGGAGAGGTGGATCCCACGGATGATAAAATGGGACAGGACAATATCAAATATAAAAATGAAAAGGATTATGAAAACAACAGAAGAGTTGATATTTCCTTTGTGTTTAATGCTCATGATGCCCAGACCATTAACTATGAAGTAGTGGCTCCAAGCGTTTCAACCAAAAAGAAGCTTACCATAGATATTACAGGATTTGATACCAAGGAATGTTTTAGAGACAGCAAGAAAAAGCATAAAAAGCAGGTTCAGATTATAGATGTAGGACAGGCGGTAGATAAGGGAGATACCATGCAGACTTTTACAACCCCTTCTTTTGATTATAATGTTTACTCAGATATTTCAAGGGTTACTGTTCTTCCGTTACAGTATATCTGGCCTATGGCCACGAATCCCAACCAGTTTCATCTGCACATTCACAGTTGCAGGTATCTCAGCAATGAGAGAAGAACAGCCGTCTTACTCAAAGTGTATCCTGATATTAAATGGGAGCTTGCTTTTGAGTTTTTAATTAATGTTTCAAATTACAAGGCAGTCAATATGCCGCCCGGAAATATCTATGCCAAACATCAGGAAAAATCAAGACAGGCAGGGTATAAAAGATGGCGGATGAATGAATCCGGAAAGGTTCCTATTTCCGTAGGAGTAGGGCTTACCGCTGAATGGGATAATGGTCTTACGAAAAGATCGTTTACCAATGAATTTGCAGACAGAATAGGGTTGGCCGTACGTTTTATAGCCCGCTTTATCGGGGTGTTACAAGATGTAATCAATTTTGCACAAAGTACAGCAAAAACAGCTTCAATTCCGGCAAGTTTTGATATTAGGTATCCCAAACTTACTTTTGTTGGAAAATGGTATCTTGAAAGAAATCCTGAAACCAATCTTTTAGGAACCACAGGTGAAATTAATATAGGGCTGAAGCCTGTTATTGGAGCTTCCGTTGAAATAGATATTTTAGCATGTGCGGTTACTGCACTATCTTACGGTTTAACGGGAAATCCTGCCGCCGCCAAATTAATTGACAAGTTTAGAAAAGGGCTGGAGAAAATAGGAGGAGCTGTCACTTTTTCGGCAACATTTTACGGAGAGCTGGAAATAGAAATGGAAGCACTGAAGATCATTGGTGGTAAAGTAAAAATAGACGGTAAAACAACGATTGGCGGAAAAATGGGCGTAAAAGTAGTACTGGCCATTGAAATAGGCGGGAAATTTAACGCCAGCAGACAGAGGAGAATTATAGATTTCAGAGCGGAGGCCAGATTGGAAGGAGAAGCATTTTTTGGCGGAGACTTTATCATTAATACAGATGATAAAGGACTTTACTTCCAACCGGTATTGAAGTTTTCCGGAATCATAATTACCGGTTCCGTAGAAGGAGAAGTAGGATGGTGGAAAAGCAGCTTTAGAATGGAGGAAAAAGCTTTGGATAAATCAGAATACTATTTTGAAAAACATTATATTTAACAGAAATGAAAAAATTGGAAAATCCATATTATCACTTAAATATTAACTCATTTTGCCAGACTGAAGTATATGTAAATGATGTGATTATAGACGAATGGAAAGGATTGCAGACGCAAGGCAATGAAAGAAATATTGTAGTGGCACCCATTAACCACGCGATCCTTCAAAGCGGAAAGTATAAAGTGGTCGGGAAAATGTCACCTAAATATGGAGAAAAACTGTTGACGGAAGAAAGCTCTTACTTAGGAATTGAGTTTCTTGTTTCTGAAGCAGCGCGCATGAAAGAAACAAGAGCACCATTTCAGCCCAAGATAGAATCGCCCTGGAACGGCCTCAGTTCAGGCATTCAGTTTCCCCAATTTGAGATTGCCACAGAGATAGAAGTAGAGCTTCCTTTTGTACTGGACGGTTGGCAGAATTCTGTAGATCTTAATACGATTCCGGAAAACGAACTGTTCGATCAGGTTTATAATTACTATCACCAAATCCGGAATGTTCTGGAACAACACGATCTGGAAACCTTCCTGAAAATGTCCGAAGACAAAAAGAACCTTCAGGAGCAGGCATTTTATTTCAGTGAAGAAAGAAAAAACGATTTCTTAAATGGTGCCCGGCAGCTATTTTCCCAGAAATTACCGGTTATAGAATTAAAACGGGAAGAGGTTAAAATGGAAATAATGGGATACGGGAAACTGGTAAGATTAATCAGGAACGATGGTTCCCAGCCTTTGCAGTTTAAAAGCCCGGATTCTTTTGAACAGAGTAATATAGAACTGGAAGTAAAATTACACATGAGAAGTAGAGAGAAAGGATTAACGATAATCTGACAGAATGACTTTTTTTGGATTTTTTGTGGCTTTTATCACCTTAATCTCTATATTCACAGGATATAAGATTTATGAGAAAGTATTAAATAAATCGGAGGATAAAAAAAGGGAAAGCATAGCAGAAAAAATAGTTGTCCTGTTTTTTGTTTCTCTTCTGATGACCGGTATTAATATCATGACTTTTGTATCTTCCTATACTTTTATATGGGAAAAGACTTACAGGGCCTATTATGAACCCCGTTATGAAGCCACTGTCATCGGCTATAAGAAAGAACTGGTGAAAACACAAAGTTTTGGAAAATCTTCCTATTATGATCGGCCGGTTTACTTTCCAAAAGTAGTCTATACTGATGAGAATGGCGTGAAAGTATTCAAGACACTGGATTTTACAACCAATACACCTTTAAAGACCGGAGAGAAAGTTAAAATTACCGATACTTCTTCCAGGACCAGTGCAAACGCTTTGGATATTGACCCGATTATGCTATTGTTTGCTGGTGTTTTTACCGGAGTAGCTGCTTTTTTTACCTCTTTGCTGTCTACTTATATTACAGTTTTTGCTTTAAAAAAACGAATCAGGATTTCTATATATTTTGCTTTAGGAATAATGATTGTAAATGGAGTATGTATAGGTTTACTCTATCTCAAGATGTAACAGTAGAAAATTTATAAATATTAAAATAGGTTTAAACAATATGAAAACAAGACTTTTTGGATTTTTGATTGTAACAGCATTATTCAATATCTGCTGCGAAAGCAAAACTTTCGATGTAGCGTCCGTTTCTCCGGGCGAAGATGCAAAAAAATATAACTTCGAAAGCACAGGTCTTTTTCTGAAAGATGAAACCCCTGAAAAGAATATCGTACAGTATTACGCAGATGAAAACAAAGATTTAACGTACGATAAAATTCCTCTCGAAAAAACAATGGGAACCAGGATTACGGTTTACAAAGGAAAGATAGGTGCCGTGGATACCAATGCCGATGAAAAATATGCTTTAGAATTCGTTGAAAAGATAGTCGGTAAAAATGGAAAACCTACCGCTACCGTAAAAGATCAAGCCACGGTAGAGGCAAAATCTGTACAACCGATTTTTGAAAAGCTTAAAAAAATCTCACCTGAGAACGTCTCATGGAATCAGGGAGAGAAAAATTCATTTACCTATCCCACTTCTTTTTTCTGGGATGACGGGAAAAACTATTCTATCCTGAGTATAGCCATTGAAGAGGGGGGAAGAATCAGAAATAAATATGTGACTGTAACCAAAGAAGCCTACAGAAATAATGCTGTTTTCGGATTACAATACCCGACTCCTCAGGGATCTCCGTGGTATAACTACATGAAATAAAATAGGGTTAATTTCAGATAATAAATGGAGAATAGCAGAAAAATATCAAAATTGGAATACGCACTCATAGGAACTGTTGTATTTTGTTTTCTCTATTTTATTCTGTGGCGGATTTTTAAAGAAAAAATGCCGCTGCATGAGCATTTGGATCATATTTATAAAAATTATGACAGTTACGCGGAACGGGTCATTATTCTGCTTCCTCTCGCCCTGGTGGTTGTGACAGCGCTGCTTTTGATGCGTCCTACTCCCGCTAAACGGTTTTTAAGATTGCAGAACTCTATTCCTACATCAAAAATAAAATCCCTTGCCAAAGGACTTGTAGAAATAGAAGGAACACTCATTATGAAAGACCAGATGATTTCTCCGGTTAATCATGAAATATGTATCGGATATTACTACACCATTGAAGATATTGAAAAAGATGATAACAACAGGGAATCATACACCACCACTCACAGGGAAACCCGGTGTAAAGTCTTTCAGATGAAGGACGATACCGGAATGATAGAAGTACAGCCCGAGGGAATTGAATTGATCTTTTTAGAAAAAACAAACATCAGCAGTAATGGTAACAAAAGATATACGGAAACCCTTCTAAAAGACGGGCAGAAAATGCTGCTTGTAGGATATGCAGATGGTAAAGACGGAGTTCCTTTTATCAGAAAAGACGAACATTATAAAGTTCTGGGAATCACTTCTGCTTCCGGAATCAATGTGTGGAATACCTACCAGCCGCTGCTGAGGTCATTCTTATTTACCTGTTCCATTATTCTTTTAATCATCATATACCTACTTTTACAATAATGAACCGGACGGTCGCCTTCATATTACTCGGATTGCTGGGAGTAGCAGTCATCAGCTTCCTGATCAATTTGTACAACAAACTGGTCTTGCTGAAATTCAATGTAGAAAAATCGTACAGCAATATAGACGTTGTCCTTAAACAGAGAGCAGATGAAATTCCCAATCTTGTAAGCGTGGCCAAACATTTCATGAATTATGAAAAAGAAATCCTTACCCGGCTTACAGAGCTGAGGTCCTCTTACAACAGTGCGACAGGCTCCGACCGGAAAACAGAGCTTGCCAATGAAACTTCAAGGACTTTGAAATCATTTTTTGCCGTATCGGAGAACTATCCGGAACTCAAATCCAATAATAACTTCCTGGAACTTCAGAAAAGAATCACGGAACTGGAAAATAAAATTGCAGACCGCAGAGAATTTTTTAATGACAGTGTCAACCTGTATAATATTGGAATTCATGAGTTTCCTAATGTAATACTGGCGAAAATGCTGGCCTATCAGGATAAAACCTTACTGGAAGTTACCAATTCAGAAAAACAATATGATGGAATTCAGCTTTAATACATTTTTCGGATTTGAAAATGATCTTACGGCTCATCCGGAAATTGTCATATTCGGGGCCCTCTTTATACCGTTGTTACTCATGATTCCAATGGCTATTCTAGGCTGGATATTCAGAAAACTTAAACTGAATATGTATGTGATCCACACCTTGCTGTATACACTTATGTTTACATTTTTATTGGGATCCGTTGCCATGCTCATCCTTTTTTTCATCACAGACAGAAACGGAATTAAGCTGGCGTACTGCTGGCTGACTATCCTAGCCGGAATGTTCTTTTTCAGCGTGATGAATACAAATACCATCACCAAAATGTTCACCGACTGGTCTAAGATCATTAAGGAAAAAGACGATTCCCAAAGATAAATTTAACCTGTATTCGGGATAAGAAATTAAGATTAAAAGATGGAAGATGGGGGATGGAAGTTACTATTGGACGGTAAGCATTTAACAATTTCTTTTATGATCTATTGAAGTAGTTTTAAAGAAATTAATAAAAATATCCCTGTATTTCTATTTTTGGACTTCAATAACTTCCCTCTTCGAGCTTCTGACTTCCTTTCCAAATGATAAAAACTGAAATGTTTTAACCCGAATTCAGGTTAAATTTAGGCTTTGTATCAAAAATAAAAAAACCGGTTCAGGATTACTGAACCGGTCATCTGTTTCTATTTAATCATTTATTTCACAATAAATTTCAGCGTAGTCTGATCCAGTTTTAAAATATAGATTCCCTGCTCAAGATTTCTGATCTTAATGGAATTTCCATTTTTAAAAGGACTGTTGATAGTCTGTAAAGTTTTCCCCTGAAGATTAAAGATTTCAGCCTTTTTAATGTTCTGCGTATTTCCTTTTACAAAAATTTCCTGTCCGGAGATTGGGTTAGGGTATACCTGAAGTTCCTGAACCGCTGCTGTTTCTGCAGACGATTTTTGAGCGATCCTGGCTGTTCCCGAATAGCAAGTCCATTTAAGGTCATCAATAGCTACTCTGTTGCTGGATGAGCTATTGATAAGGCTTACCGTTACATTTCCTGAAATATTGATATTATTGATCGTTGTAGTGGTTGCAGTAGCGCTGTAAGGTATTGTTCCTACGGTTGTTCCGTTTACTTTTACATCAAAAGTTCCGTTGCTTCCTGAAAATTTAAGCTGAGTGGTCACCGTTAAAGATCCGATTCCGTTTGCGGAACTTCCTGAAGTCAGAGAACCATCTCTTACCGTAATCGCTTTGGTATTGATCGTCTGGTCGGTTCTGGCATCGGTTGCAGTCCATGAAATCCCGCTTCCTGTCCATGTTCTGGTCGTGTAAGAAGCATTGGCTGCCGGAATTGTTTCAAACGATTCGTTCACACAGTTGGTGCCCGGATTAGGAGTAGGCGTTCCCGGGTCGGTAGTTCCCGGCGTGGAAGAACCCCAGATCTGATTGACATAATTAGGATTGTCTATAAACGGATTTCTATTACCCTGATAGGTGTAAGAAGCATTGTTTCGGGCAACTTCGGCAGGAGAAACCGGATCCTGGTTGTGCCACGCAAGAAGAACATTCAGTTCCCAGGTCTGTAATCCCGGAAACGCTGAACTTCCCAGCATATTACCCGAAGAAAAAGAAGAAAGTTTACTCTGATAACGGGTTACGAAATAGAAGATCATCCTTGCCACGTCTCCTTTAAACTCATCAATCGGTTCAAAAACCGTCCCTGCATATCCTGAAGAAGAAGAACTCCCCAGTTTAGATCCGTTTTTCGAAGTGAATGTTGCAGACCCTACTTTTCCGAAAGGATAATTGCTTCTCATCCCGTTTACCTTTCCGTCTGTAGCCCTGATGAAGTGGATATCCGAAACCATAGGAGAAGCTTCGCTGAATAAACTTTGAGGAACAATATGCTCTCTGTTGTAGCAGTTACCTTCCGTAGAATAGGTCCCACATTGGTTGGTTCCCGGTGTATATTTGTAAGGATCGGCTCCTGAAGGTTTTTCTGAATAGATATCCATAATCGAACCGTCATTTTCATAATTCTTATCAATGTCAGTCGTTTTATAAGCCGTCCAGAGACCTCCGTATCCTTTGTCCTGATGTCCGTTTGAAATAATGTTACTTAATGCCGTTTTCAGCGGGGCACCGCTCAATCCATTTGCAGAATTGTAATAACCTGCAGGAGCCTGGGCATTGGCAAACCCCGCTATTACAGTACATAAGATAATTTTTTTCATACTAATAAAATTTTTGTAAGAATACTATATTTTCACGAATAAGAAATTACATTATTGTTAATTTTAAAATGTACTGCATGGAGTTTTATGCATACCATTGCAATGAAGGGAAATTGATGAGAAATTAATAATGGCCATCCTATTTTTAAAAGCGCTACTTTTATAACACAGAAACTATATGCCAGGATTAAAGTAAATTATGGGGAGTATTTATATAGGAATTATTTTTGTTTTTTCGTTTTTGACCATCATTCTTATTGCTGTTGTAAAACAGAAAAAAATCAATTTATACATTCCATTCACAATATATGTGATCTTATTGATGGGATATTTGATCAAAGTAGGGTATGATTTAAAAGAATACAATACGTATAACCACGAAGTATTTTCAAATGTCACAGGAGTAGTTATCAATAATCAAACCTATAATGCGGAGAAATATAATCAACTTTTCCAGGAACTAAAGTCTGATGAATTTTCATGGGTTAATCATCCCATAAAAAGAAAAGAATATTTTGTCAGTATATATACCAAACAAAGAATATATAAGTTTAAAATCTGGGACACTTATAACCAGGGAGTTTTAGTATACAGGATCAATAAAGACGGAAAAGAGTTTGTCACAAACAGGAATGATAAACTGATCTATTACTTGAACAATTTAAATTAAAAAGTAAGGTTTTGCTAAAATAATAAACGCCGGTACAAAAATATTGTACCGGCGTTTTTATATGATAATTGATTTAAATATCTGTTATTTTCTCTGAGGAGGATAGTTTTTCATGATCTCAGCCATGATCTCAGGAATCTGTCTCTGTTTAGCTTTTGGAGAATCTACGGAAATTCCGCTTCCGATACCCTGCCAAACCAGTTTGTTCGTTCTGGAATCTATAAGATCCACGATGAGTGCCCCTTCATTATAATTGCTGGTCCATGTTCTGTTCATTCCAACGCCCCATCCGAAAGGACCGCCCCATCCCCACATTCCGTATGGAGAACTGCTGGTGATATCCGTTACTTTTTTATGATTGGCTTTTACATTAACGATCAGATCAGGATTTTCGCCGGACTGAAGACCTTTGCTCTGAAGCTGTCTCGATAATTCGTTTAACACTCTGTCTTTATCAATATCATTCAGTTTCAGATCGTCAATTCTTATCTTATAGGTTTTATAAGTCGTGAAATTAGCAGATTCCGCATAATCTGAACGCACCTGAAATGGACTGCACGATGTAAGGCCTAATGCAGCCGCTGCTAACAAAATAAAAATATATTTTTTCATTTTATTTATTTTTTTTATCGTTTTTAATGAATGTATCAGTCTTTTTATCGTACCCGTAAGGACAGTGTCTGCAGCCGCTTTTACAGCAATATCCCCTTTTCAGATGGAATTTTTCCGTAAAAACCTTGTACCCCTGTTCATTGTAGTAGAAGTCTTCACCTTCTTTGATGTCATAATGGGCCATAAGTTAAATCTCTAAGTCAAAAAAACTTTATATTTGTTTGTATGATAATTATATGCCAAAAGCCTCTAAAAAAATTAAAAATTAACGGCATCGCTCTTTTTCCCTTTATCTTCATTAGGAAACCCGAAGATAAGGAAAATAAAGTACTTATCAATCACGAAAAAATCCATTTAAGACAGCAGTTGGAAATGCTTGTCATTTTCTTCTATATTTTTTATGTCATCGAATATTACTACTGGTTTTTCAAATTAAAAAACAGCTTCCTTGCCTATAAAAGAATCTCATTTGAAAGGGAAGCCTATACTATGGAGCATGATCTCAATTATCTGAGGAAAAGAAAATTCTGGAATTTCAGGAAGTATTGGAGGGGGAATTATTAAAAGATTAAAAGATTAAAAGATTAAAAGATTTAATGATTTAATGATTTAATGATTTAATGATTTAATGATTTAATGATTTAATGATTTAATAGGTCTTATTAAAATTCAATAGGGGCGGGCTTTAGCCCGCTCGCTCAAAAAATAACACACCCATTGGCTTTAGCCAAAACCTAAATTTCAAAACAAAAAAACAAATCCAAATCTTTTAGTAATTTTGCAATAATAGTTAAACTTTAGAAATGCTATTAAAATTCCCGGCAGAAACTGTTCCCATTCAGGAAATACCTACTGATTACAATATAAAACTCTTTATAAAAAGAGAAGATCTTATTCATCCTCAGATTTCCGGAAATAAATACTGGAAACTTTTTTACAACGTCAACAATTATCTGGAAAACCATCCGGAAAGCCCTTACCTGATTACTTTTGGAGGAGCATATTCCAATCATATTGCAGCAGTTTCTGCGGTCGGAAATTTAGCGGGAATCCCTACATTAGGCCTGATAAGAGGAGAAGAGCTTGCCAATAAATGGCGGGACAATCCTACACTGCTGTTTGCGAAAAGAAACGGAATGAATCTTAAATTCGTGAGCCGTGAAGAATACAGACATAAAGAAAAATTAACCGAATTTTTACAGAACGAATTTCCTCATGCCCTGATTATTCCTGAGGGTGGTACCAATAAAGAAGCCGTTGCAGGCGTAAAAATGATGCTGAATGACCAAACAAAAGATTTTGACTATCTTTGCACCGCAGTCGGAACCGGAGGAACGGTTTCCGGAATTGCAGAATTTTGTGAAGAAAATCAGAAAGTTATAGGTTTTAAAGTAGTTGACGATGCTTCACTTGAGAATAAAATTTTAGAATTAACTTCAATGCGGAATCTTAATCTAATAGATTCATGTTTCGGAGGTTATGGTAAAATAAAAGATGAAACGATCCGTTTTATCAATGATTTTAAAGAGAAATACGGGATTCCGTTGGAACCGGTATATACAGGAAAAATGATGCAGAAAGTTTTCGAACTCATTCATGAAGGCTATTTTCCTGAGAACAGCAGGGTTTTGTGTTTTCATACCGGCGGATTGCAGGGTATTGAAGGAGCTAATCTGCTTTTAGAAAAACAGAATAGAAATTTAATTATATAAGTAAAAATTGAAAAACATGAAAAGACTTTTCTTACTCATAAGCCTTTTAGTTTTATCAAAATTCTCAGCTCAGACTTGGGCTACTGAAGACCAGTATATTCAAAAATTCGCTAAATATGCGGTAGAAGAAATGGAAAAATACAAAATTCCGGCTTCTATTACATTGGCCCAGGGACTCTTGGAGACCGGAGGAGGGCAGAGCAGACTGGCACAGGAAGGCAAAAATCATTTCGGAATAAAATGTAAAGAAGACTGGACAGGAAAAACCATGAAGCATACGGATGATGCTCCCAATGAATGTTTCCGTGTTTATGATGATCCGCGACAGTCTTATGAAGATCACTCCATATTCCTGTCCACAAGAAAATACTACGCCAACCTTTTCAATCTGAACATGAAAGATTACAAGGCATGGGCACATGGACTGAAAAAAGCAGGGTATGCTACAAACCCTCGTTATGCCTCAATCCTGATCGGCAAAATTGAAAGATACAGACTTTACGAGTACGATGATACCAATTCCAGAGAAGTGCTGTATGCCGTGTTGAAAATGTATCCGGATCTGAAAGACGACAGAACATTTATGGCTCAGCTGGAACCATCAAAAATGAATGTTAAGAAAGCTAAAGAACCCGTTACCGTAGAAGTTCCATACAAGCAGACCTCTTATGCCCAGCAGCAGAAAAGAGTGGAAAAAATCAAAACAAAAGCCGAAATTCTTAACTCAATCCTGATTAAAAGCCACCCGAATGAAGGCTTAAAATATATCGTTATTCCTGAAGATACCACCGTAAAATTCATTGCAGATAAATTCAAAGTAAGCGAAAGCAGACTGGCTAAATGGAATGAACTGGACAGCAATATTTTAAAGAAAAATGATATTGTGTTCCTTGAATCTAAAAACTCCGCAGGAACTACTGCCATCTACAAAGCCGAGTCAGGCGAGGATATGCACGATATCGCACAGAAATTCGGAATCAAATTAAATAAATTATACGCAAAAAACAGAATGGATGAAGGACAAAAACCTTCCGCAGGACAGTTGATTTATTTAATTGATAAAAAACCTAGAAACTAATTTTTTGTTGACGTTTTTTAAGGGTCAGTTTTCAGTGAACGACCCAATATAAATGGTCAACTATCCACTAAAATATGAAATACCAAAGAAGTTCGGCTTTATTCGATGAAGCCTACAAATACATTCCGGGCGGCGTAAATTCTCCTGTGCGCGCATTCAAATCGGTAGGAGGGGTTCCCGTATTTATGAAATCCGCAAAAGGAGCTTACCTTACCGATGCAGATGACAATACTTATATTGACTACATCAATTCCTGGGGGCCGGCCATTTTAGGACATACCCATCCTGAAGTACTGGAAGAACTGAAAATGCAGGCTGAAAAAGGCTTCTCTTTCGGTGCACCCACTGAACTGGAAACAGAAATTGCAAAATTTATCATAGAAAATGTCCCGAATATTGACCAGATCAGAATGGTTTCTTCAGGGACAGAAGCATGTATGAGTGCCGTAAGACTGGCAAGAGGTTTTACGAAAAGAGATAAAATTGTGAAGTTTGAAGGCTGCTATCACGGCCATTCAGATTCATTTTTAATCAAAGCCGGAAGTGGTGCTGCTACTTTCGGAAACCCTAATTCTCCCGGAGTTACGGAAGGAACAGCTAAAGACACTCTGCTAGCCCGTTACAACGATTTTGAACAGGTAGAAGACCTTTTCCGTCACAATCAAGGGGAAATTGCTGCCGTTATCATTGAACCGGTTGCCGGGAATATGGGTTGCGTACTTCCTGAAAATGATTTTCTTCAGAATTTAAGAAAAATCTGTGACGAAAACGGAGCGTTATTAATCTTTGATGAAGTAATGACAGGATTCAGACTGGCATTCGGAGGAGCGCAGGAACTTTATAATGTAAAGGCTGACCTTGTGACTTACGGTAAAGTAATCGGTGGAGGTCTTCCAGTAGGAGCTTTTGCAGGAAGAAACGAAATTATGGACCACCTTGCCCCTAAAGGAGGCGTTTACCAGGCCGGAACTTTAAGCGGAAATCCATTGGCTATGAGAGCCGGATTGAAAACATTACAGCTTATCAAAAATGATCCGGAATTCTTCAACAGAATCAATAAAACAACGGAAACCCTGGATTTCGGAATCGGTAAAATTCTGAATGAAAAAGGAATTGCACATAAGATCAACAGAAAAGGATCCATGATGTCCGTATTTTTCCATACGAACAGAGTTTCCAATTTTGATGAAGCGCAGGCAGCAAACCATCCTTTGTTCAATAATTTCTTCCATCAGATGCTTCAAAATGGAGTATATCTTCCACCAAGCGGCTATGAAACCTATTTCATAAGTGACGCAATCAAAGACAGAGAAATTGACATGACATTGGAAGCGGTAAGAAAATTTGAATATTCTTAACAGCTAACCCATACATTATACAAAGACCGGACGACTAAATCCGGTCTTTTTTATGACATTATTATTTTGAAATAGGAGAGTTTTAACGAAGAATAATATTCATCGGATCCCAATCCTTATCCTTTGGAGAATGGTCAAAAAAAAATAATTACACCTTTTCAAAACCAAAAAACACAATGCTTCAATAAATCGTACAGATATTGTAATAAACCATACATCCCGATCATTCCGCTTCTTTTTAATTTTGTCATAAACAGATTGGAATGAATATCTCTGACAACCCTATTTCGCGTAAAGATTTTATAAGAAACTCAGCACTGGCCGCCGCCGGACTTACTTTAATACCCAATATCATGGCAGCATCTCCTTTTTTCGATGAACAGAATCACCTGGCAAAAGGAAAAACAGCCTTTAAAAATGTCCGTCTGGAAACCGGCTTCGAATATGAGGAAGGAGAAGTAATAGCTACCAAAACCGATCTTTTTTATGTAGAAACAGAAAACGGAAAGATAAAAACCATCAGTCCGAACCAGCCCAACGCAAAAGCTGTTGATGCCCGAGGAATGCTGATGCTTCCTGCTTTTAAAGACATGCATATTCATCTTGATAAAACCTTTTACGGAGACCAATGGCAGGCAGTAAGAAAAAGAAAAGGAGGCGTAAAAGGAATGATTGAACTGGAGAAGCAAATGCTCCCTGAAATGCTGAAAAACTCAACATTCAAAGCAGAAAAAATGATTGAACTGCTGCAGTCCAAAGGAACTTCTTTCGCAAGGAGCCATGTCAATATCGAGCCGACATCCCAATTGAATTCATTAAAAAAACTTCAGAAAGCGCTGGATAATAAGAAAAAGACTTTCGGAGCTGAACTTGTGGCTTTTCCTCAACATGGCGTATTTTATACAGATTCAGCGCCTTACCTGAAAGAAGCAGCACAGATGGATATTGATTTTATTGGCGGTGTAGATCCTTTTACCATAGATGGAGCGATTGAAAAAACAATTGATTTCACCGTTCAATTGGCTTTAGACCACAAAAAAGGAATTGATATCCATCTTCATGAAACAGGAGAATCCGGCCTGAATACTGTTGAATATCTTATTAAAAAAGTGAATGAAAACCCTTCACTGAAAGGAAAAACATTCCTTAGCCATTGTTTTGTTCTGGCCAAATTGGATAAAGCCAAGCAGGAAGAGATCGCTGAAAAATTGGCGGAAGCTCAGATCGGAATTGTTTCTACCATTCCGTTCGGAAGTCTCATCATGCCGATTCCTACGCTGTATAAGCATCATGTAAATGTATTGACAGGTAATGACAGTATTGTAGATCACTGGAATACTTTTGGAACGGGAAGTGTGCTTCAGAAAGCCAATTTAATGGCTCAGCTGTATGGATATTCCACAGAGTTTTTATTATCGAGAAGTCTGAAACTGGCAACAGCAAATGTTCTTCCACTGGATGATCAGGGAAAACAGCAATGGCCCAAAACAGGAGATCAGGCAGATTTCGTGCTGGTGAATGCAAGTTGTTCTGCAGAAGCAGTTTCAAGAATTTCCAATGTGGAATCGTTGGTGTATCAGGGGAATGTAGTGTATTAAAATTTTACTTCAAGAAATATAAACGTGCGTAATTGAACCATTCTTACCTCCTTCACCGTTCTTAATGTTTCAAAAACTTATCAAACCTGTTTAAGAATGAAAATTTCCTCTGCCCCGAAGATTTCCTGCATAAATTTTACTAATTTTAGGAGAAAATCAGGGCACGTGGCTTATCATACAGATCATTTTCCGGTTTTGGGAATTCAGGAATTCAGTGAAAACCAGCTTCAGGGCTGTCATTTGCTGTTTAATGAGCTGCATGGGGAACGTTCTATTGATGAGCCTCATAAGCACGATTTTTTTATCATTAATCTATTCGAACGCGGGAAAGGCAGCCATACCATAGATTTTACGGAATACGAGGTAGGAAACAGCCAGATTCATCTTGTTTTTCCGGATCAGGTGCATCAGTGGGTGATAGAAAAGGAGACGGTGGGTTATCAATTGATGATCAGCAGAGACTGGTTTGAAAGTTTTCTGCCTTCCCTGAGATTTTCAGCTTCTTATTATCAGAATCATCCGGTTATTCATCTTTCCAAAGAAATTTTTAAAACTTTTCTGTATGAATTTCAGGCCATTCAGAAAGAGGTGAGTGCGGAGAATGTATTTTGGGAAGTCATACAGAAACGAAGTGAGCTTATCGGACTGCTGGTCAGTAAATCCGTGGAAGGAACTTTCAAAGATTTTGAAAAATATCATTCCAATCCTATTATTTCCAAATTTCTGCATCTTATTGATGAACATTTCAAAACGCAGAGATCAGTTTCTTTTTATGCGGAGAAGCTTCATATTTCTGCCAATTATCTGAATATTGTCTGTAAAAAAAATCTCAATGCTTCGGCATCTTCCCTTATTCAGGACCGTATTCTGCTGGAAGCAAAACGCCTTTTAAAAGTGTCGGAAATGTCTGTAAAAGATATTGTTTATGAATTAGGCTTTTACGATCATGCCAGCTTTTCCAAATTTTTCAAAATACAGACGGGAATGACTCCGTCTCAGTTTAAATAACTTGGGTTTGGGATAATGCTTTCTAAATGAAAAACTGAACAGAAAGGTTTAATACGATGATTTTTCATTTTTTAAGATGTACAAAGAAATAAAGCCTATCGAAGTAATACCCAACTTTGTATTACTTTAATAAACGAAGTGGCTTTGTCTCGCTTTAAGACATTTAAAAGGTAAAGAATTCCTTGTTTATCATTGCGATAAATGATAGCTTTAATAATTAATTATTTAATGCTACTCCTTATCCCGACTCAGGTTAAATAATAATCCATACAAAACAAAGCATAATTGATACATCGCTCCTGAAATGAAGCGGTTGTACCTTTGTCATGTTAAAATAAAAGTCATGCAGTTTCCCTACCAGTTGGCAGCAAAAGGAAAATATTCACTCAAAAATGTCCGTCTCGAAACGGGATTCGAATACAATGAAGGAGAAGTGGTCCGTACAGAAACTGATCTTTTCAGTATTGAAATTGAAGAAGGAAAAATCAAAATGGTAAAAGCGAATGATCCTGCTTCTGATGTTTGGGATGCCAAAGGGTTTCTGATGCTTCCTGCGTTCAGAGATATGCATATCCACCTGGACAAGACCCTGTATGGACTTCCCTGGCAGGCACTTTCGCCCAAACGGAGAACGGTGAAGGACATGATTGCTTACGAGCAGGAAATCATTCCCGAACTTCTGAAAACATCCGTGGAAAGGGCAGAACAGCTGATCAGTCTTCTCCAGCATTACGGAACTCATTATTCGAGAGCACATTTTAATATTGATCCTACGTCAGGTTTACAATCGCTTGAACATCTGGAAACGGCATTAGAAAATAAGAAGGATTCTTTTAAAGCTGAACTTGTTGCATTTCCACAACATGGTTTGTATTATACGGATACTCTTCCTTTAATGAAAGAGGCAGCAAAGCTGAAAAGTGTAGGTTTTATCGGAGGGCTTGATCCTTTCAGCATTGACGGAAATATAGAAAAAGTACTCGATTTTACAGTTCAGCTGGCTTTAGACCATAAAAAAGGAATTGATATTCATCTGCATGAAGCAGGAGAGTCCGGAATGAAAACAATTCATTATCTGATTGATAAGGCGATTGAAAATCCGGAACTGCAGGGGAAAACATTTGTAAGTCATGCTTTTGCTTTAGGACATCTTTCCCAGAAAGAAACAGAACATATTGCGGAAAGACTGGCAGCAGGAAAGGTAGGAATTGCTTCTTCAGTACCGTTCAGAGGAACCATTATGCCAATTCCTGTATTGAAAAAACATGGAGTGAATGTTTTGATTGGAAATGATAATGTGCAGGATTACTGGAGTACTTTCGGATCCGGGAATATGCTTCAGAAGGCGAATCTTATGGCAGAATTATATGGATATGAAACGGAGTTCGACTTATCCAGAGCCCTTCAGTTTGCTACTCAGACCACCATTCCTTTAAATGATGAAGGAAAACAGCAATGGCCGAAACCGGGAGACGATGCATCCGTTATCCTTACCGATGCTTCCTGTTCTGCAGAAGCCGTTTCCAGAATCTCCACAGTAGAAGCCCTTATGAATGATGGGAATCTGTTCTGGAGATCATAATTGAAATATATATTTTTTATATACTTGTTCTTTGTAAATAAAAGCCATTGGGTTATTCCGATGGCTTTTTTTGTGTCTGTTTTTGAGGTATTTTTATATTTTCATTGAAATAAATAAAAATATAAAAGCTTAAATTTGATTTAGTTTTTTATTGTTTGTAAAAAGTTTATTTTTATTATTTAATCTTGAAAAAATAAAACCAAATTCATACTATGATGAGAAAACTGATATTCATACTTGTGCTGGGTATGGTTAATGAATTTAATTCACAAATTAAAGTTGAAGAAGCATTAAAAACATTTAAAGAAAAATATCCTCAGGAAAAAATACATCTGCTTTTTGATAAAAAAAATTATCTGACAGGGGAAAATATATGGTTTAAAGCCATTGTATTTGAAGGGTACAATCCTTCTACAATTTCTACCAATCTTTTTGTAGAATTGTATGACCAGAACAAAACCCAGATTACAAAAACATTCGTTCCTCTCCTGAATGGAAAAGGTGGCGGAAGCATCAGCCTTCCGGAAACATTGAAAGAAAATGTCTATTATATAAGAGCTTATACAACATGGATGACTAATTTCAGTGAGGATTTTCAACTGATACGTCCTATTGAAGTCTACAATCCTTCTTCTCCGGAAAAGCTTGTGAAAGATAGTCTTTCGGCATGGCACGCTGAAGCTTATCCTGAAAGCGGAACTTTTATTGAAGGAATTCCCACAAAATTTGCCGTAAGACTTCGTTCCAAAGGTTTTACCCCTTCAAAATGGAGTGGCTATGTTGTTGATACTGAAAAACCGGATACCAAAATGATAAGCTTCGACGGTTTTGATGAAAATGTAGGAGCATTTGAACTCACGCCTCAAAATGGGAAGAAATACAGGGTGATTGTTTTTGATTCTAATGGAGCTAAACAAAGTATAGATCTTCCCGATGTAGCTGTATCTGGTGTTCATCTACAGGTAAAAAGTAATTCAGAGGCGGTAGCTTTTACGTTAACCGGAAAAAACCTGTCGGCATCTCAAGGATATAAAATCATCGGAACTATGGATAATCAGCTGGTTTATAAAGCCATTGCTGCAAAAATATCCGGCCAAACATTATCCATTCCAGCTGATAGACTCGTAAATGGTATTTTGCAGATCAGTATTTTTGATGATCATGAGAACTTGCTTGTACAAAGGCTTTGTTTTGTGCAGCATGAATTATTGAAAATTAAGAAACCTGAACTTCAGTCCTTATCGCTTAGTGAAAGTCCGCGTGCTTCCAACTCCTTCAGTATTACAAAAGACGACAGCGAGTCTGATTATTCCGTACTTGTTATGGACGGAAATGCCCAAAGCTCTGAAGATGATAACAACCTTTTAAGTACTTTATGGCTTACAGGTGATATCAAATCAAACATCAGTTCTCCTGCCCGCTATTTCGATAAAAACAGTAATGGAGAAGCATTGGATGCCTTGTTAATTTCCGAAAAATGGAAACGCTTCGACTGGAAAATGCTGACTCTGGGAAACTTTCCTATGATTAAAAATAAACCTGAAAACTATATTTCTTACAAAGGAAAAGTTTCAGTTCTGGGAAATCCGGCTCCTAACGCAGATCTTAACCTTGTTTTTTCAACTACGGATAAAAGCCCGTCCACCGCATTTCATCAGGTAAAAACAGATGATAAAGGCTTTTTCAGTTTAAACGGATTGGTATTCGAAGATGTTTTGAAAGTATCTTATCAGCTAAACAGCGAACAGAAGATTCCCAAAGAACAGGTTCAGGTGATCTTTCAGCCTAATTTTGATTTTATCCCTTATAAAGGCAATATGCCGGAAAGCCGGTATCTCCTGACAAAACGTGATGCCAATGAAAAGCTGCCTGATGAAATTGCAGGATATGTGACCAATAAAAATATTCAGAAGACCCTCAGAGAAAAAGTGACGGATATTGAAGAGGTTAAGTTAACAGGACAGAAGAAAAATTTAACCAAAACGCTTAATGCCACATTAAGCAGTTCTTTATTCAGAAGTGGAAATGAAGTTGTTTTTGATTTTGTAAACGATAATAATAATGTGGCCAGTGTCAATATTCTTCAGTGGCTGCAGGGAAGAGTGGCTGGGCTGGACATACAGTCGCAGGGAGGCAATTATGTTCCCATGCTGAGGGGATCCCGCGTGGGAATTTATGTAGATGAAATGCCTGCAGATGCGGGTTATATTTCATCTATTTCTGTGGCAGATATTGCTATGGTGAAAGTCATCAAGGGCTATTTTGCAGGCGGTTTTGGCGGCGGTAATGGGGCTATTGCCATTTATACGCGCAGAGGCGGAATGACGGGTTCTGCCAATTCTAATCAACCCAGCATGCTAAAGAAAATTTCATTAAAAGGATATCCGAAAGATACTCCGTTCATCAACCCGGATTACAGCAATGAAGAGTTTAGAAAAATTCCAAAAGATGCCCGTTCTGTACTGTATTGGAATCCTTTTCTGGAAATTCAGCGGGAGCCTGCAAAAGTGCAGTTTTATAACAATGATGAAGCCAGAAATTACAGGATCATCATTATGGGGTATGATAAAAATAGCTATATGCCGGTTTATTATAATGAAGTGGTGAAATAGTATTGGATAGAGAGCTTCCAAAAGAGTGATCCGCATGTTTTTATAAAATCAAAAAAGCCATCAGAAGAAATCCTGATGGCTTTTAAAATTTGATATGAAGAAACTAGTTATTACTGTAAAGCAGCTAAAAGGTTTACTCCATCTACTGTAGCCCATGCTCCGGGAGTAAGGGTTACTTTGGTAACTGTAGCTGTATTGGTGAATGTTTTAGCACCGTTTGGAGTAAATGCATATCCCCAAACTCCTGCGTTATCAGAGTTTAAGTAAGTAAGAGGAGCTACAACCACTTTTCCGGTATTCACTTGGCTTGTTTCTGTAGCAGCATCCTGGATTAAAACTGCGTAAGCACTTTTTCCACCCATATTTTTATATCCGCTGATGTATACATTAGAGAAAATACCTGTACCTTGTCTTTTGAACTGGATTGCAGAAATTTCCACTGAACCTGCAACTTCAGGATTTGTATTGGCATCTCTGATCAATGTGATATTGGAAATTTTTGGAGCTGTATTGTCTACATTCGCAGAAGCTTCAATCTCCATCCCAAAGTTTCCTGTTCCTGTCTGGAAAGCGTACCAGTTGGTGTTATTTTGTCCGCTCCAGGCATCCTGCCAGTCAAATGAATCATCATAGTTTCCATAGGCTACAAGGTTTTTAGCACTAACGGTTCCTCCAAAAAACTCAAAACCATCATCAGTTCCTTTGTAAGATACCAGGTTTTCAAGAGTAGTTCCTGCTCCTACAGAATAGAATGTCATAGAATTGGTTTCAGAAGTACCATCATTAATTTTCTTTCCACCATATTCAACACGAACGAATTTCATTGTTCCTGAATTATGGTTAGCATCATCACCTCCGTAATAAACGCTGTTTCCATCTTCAGATAAAGCCTGTGGTAATCCATTTACCGCTTTGATAGGGGCCTTACCGTATAACGTAATTCCACCCCAATCTCCAGGTTGTTTGTTAGCTGTCGTGAAAACGATAGGCTCGCTTGCAGTTCCTACAGCATTTATTTTTCCGTCTTGTAATATAACTAAGCTGCTTGATTTTGTTGTTACAGCATTAAATACAGCACCAGCTTCAATAGTAATTGTTGCCCCGTTTGTTACTTTTACAACACCATCAAGAGTATAATTCCCTTTTTTGATTAAAATATCTTTTGTGATTGTACCAGAAAGCGTTCCACTACCGCTAAGTACACTTTCCGTGGTACCTGGAGTAGTTACAGTTCCACTACCATTGTCTCCGTCATTAATTTCAATAGAGCATGAAGACAATGTTAAGCTCAATGCTAGAGCTAAGGAAAATAAGGATAAAAGATTCTTTTTCATTTTTATACTAAGATTTAATTTTTACGAATTTAGAAAGTATAGCCAACCGTAAAGTTGAAGTTGACTCCTGTGAAATAATTGTTAAGGGCATAATTGCCATTTGTTTTTACAGCATAATAACTGTTGTCTCCCAATTCTACACGATATTTACTGTTCAGGATATTTTGAACTCCCAGTTTAACATTCCAGTTTTTAGTGATTTGATTTTGGTATACAAAATCCAACTGATTAAATGGTTTTTCATAGTAATTGTCTGTTCCTGAACCTCCTACGGCATATATTTTTGATCCTGAAACATTATAAACAATTGAGAATGTACTGCTTAAATTTCTTGAGTTTTTATACTCATATTTTAAATCAGCATTGATTGTATAAGGAGCGGCTCCTTGTAATCCTCTTCTGCGTAGTTGATCATCAGTAAATCCAGGAAGGTTAGGTTTTTCTGTTTTAAGTTGATCAGTACCTCTTTTAACATCCGAATACATGAATGTAGCATTTGCTCCCAATGTAAACTTGTCTAAAGCTTCTGAAAATCTACCTAAATTTAGAATACCTTCTAATTCTACTCCGGCAAGAGTCGCTTTGTCTGCATTATAGTAGGTAATAACAACACCACTTGCATTTCCGGATGGCGCAATAGATTTTTCGATAGCATTATCGATTCTCTTTGCAAAAAGGTTCACAGCAAACATCTCTTTGTTTGTTGGGAAGTATTCCCATTTCAAATCAATATTATAGTTTTCACTGTTCTGAATAAACTGATTTCCTCGGACAGTTGTGTTATCAGGGTTGATATACTCAATTGGCATTGTTTCAATAAGGATCGGACGTGTAATGGTCTTACTTAATGAAAGTCTTAAATTATTTTTATTATTTAATGCTTTTTTGATGGAAAGGGATGGTAAAATATAATTTTTGTTTGGTGTTATATCTTTAACCCCTTCTTCTCCATTTGAATATCTGATTACACGCATGTCATTTTCAAACCTTCCACCAATTAAAATGTCCCAAGTTTCATTAGGCTTATAATTAAAGTTAAGATAGCCTGCGTTCACGAACTGATAAATATTTGACAAATATCCGTTAGGGTTACTTTCTTCTTTATAGAAAAGCTTATCATTTTGAATAGAGCTGTTAAAAGTAGATTGAGGCTGATCCACATTAATTTGAACAGGAGTATTAATTCCTTTTGGAGTACCAAAAATAAATCGGTACGAATTTTTTCTTATATCAGAAAAGCCATTATATCCAACAGATAATTGTATTGGATAATCCTTTCGGTCACCCTTATTTCCTAAGAAAACGGAATATTCTCCGAAAGCTGAACCATAAAATCTGCCATTAACATCCAGATATTGTCTGATGAGGTTACTTCCTCCATAGGAAAATGCAGCATTACTGTAGTCACTAGGTAAGGTAAGTTCGAAAATTTTTCTATCTGGTTGGCTATAATTATTGATTACATAACTACCTCCGGCTTTGAATAAATGACGTTCTCCAAGCTTTTGAGAAGCCGTTAGTTGTAGATTTAAAAATCTTGAAATATCCTGTTGATTTGTTCTGAAAAAACGCTTGTCTTCAACACTGAAGTTTTTGTATCCTGTAAAATCTTCAATTATATTTTCAGAGTTTTGTAAATAGATAGCATTAAGGCTGATATTTGTTCCTTTATTTTTATAAGCAGCCCCTAACAATACAGATGATTCAAGTTCATAAACATAACTCTTCTTGTTCAGTAAGTTACTTAATTCTATGATTTGCCCGTTATCTCTGAACTGGTTACTGGCTCCTTCTCTATATGAATATTTTGAACCTTGGTTTAAAGAGAAAAGGAATCCGATATTTCCTGTTTCACCTGCTTTTACTTTTTGTACCGTTGTGAAACCTATACTTGTATTTGGAAGAGACTTAACATTGTCAACATTCCATGAATCTTTAAAAGAATTAAGGGATTCGTCTTTTGTAAAGTTATGGGTATTGGGTCTGAAATCTCTAACCTCGTTAGGTAATCTTCTGTCTCTTGAGTTGAGTCCTAAGTATCCCTTTATTCCATCTGCTCCCTCAGCTACCTTAAAATTATCTCTGAAAGTACTCAAAGTATTCACTCCCACACTGAATTCCACCTTCGTAAATGGTTTGTCAATCGTAAGGGTTTCAATATCAAAAGTAGCTCCCGCAAAATCTCCGTAAAGGTTGGAGTTGAAAGTCTTATAGATATTCAGTTTTCCTACTACGTCCGTAGGGAACTGTTTCAGGGCAATAATCTTTTGGAATGGGTTGTTGGATGGAGATCCAAGACCGTTGATCAATAAGTAATTGTATCGTTCTTCAAGACCTCTTACGAAAAGTCCTCTTCCCTCTACTGTAGTAATTCCCGTTACTTTGGTAAGGCCTTGTTCTACGTTGGAAATTCCTTTTCTGGAAATCTCTTCAGCACTTACGGCCTGCTTTTGAATAATCGCTTTTTTTTGTTCTCCTAATACTGCAGTTTCCGTTTTCTTGTTGCTGCTTCCTTGGATTACTACGCCGTCAATCTTTTTTTCCTTAATGATCGTGTCCTGCTTCGTTTCTTGAGCGTAAAACATGGATCCGGATAGAAATATGACCGCGATGCTAAGTTTATTAATTCTCATTATTTTACTTACTTTGTTAACTAGATTCTTTCGGTGCAAAGGAATAAAAGATTAGTGGGGTAAGTGGTTTAGCGAATTTTAATTTTTTTTTAACTAAACATTAAGAAAAGGATATTATTGTTAACTTTATGTGAACGATAATAGATGTGTTCATCTGTGCTTTAAAATTTATTAACTTTGACTCAGTAAAAATTTAAAATGAACCAAAAGAAAATACTCTTAATAGACGACGAACTGGATATTTTAGAGATTCTGTCTTACAACTTAGAAAAAGAAGGTTATGATATCTATACTGCTACAAATGGTAACGAAGGTATAGATAAAGCCAAAGAAATCATTCCGGACCTTATCCTGCTCGATGTCATGATGCCGGAAAAAGACGGTATCGAAACCTGTCAGGAGCTTCGTAAAGTAAAAGAACTTCAGAAATCACTGATAGTTTTCCTTTCTGCAAGAAGTGAAGAATTCTCCCAATTGGCAGGATTCCAGGCAGGTGCCAATGATTATATCGTAAAGCTGATCAAACCAAAAATTCTTATCTCTAAGGTAAATGCTCTATTACAGCTTACTTCACAGGTTTCTGATAATGCTAAATTAATCGAAATCGGAGATCTGGTGATTGATAAAGACAACTTCAGGGTTTCAAAAAGCGGGCAGCAGTTCCTTCTTCCTAAAAAAGAATTCGATTTATTGTATCTTCTGGCTTCCAATACCGAAAAAGTATTCAAAAGAGAAGAAATCCTTGAAAAAGTATGGGGCAATGATGTGATTGTAGGAGAGAGAACCATTGATGTTCACATCAGAAGATTAAGAGAAAAACTGGGAATCAATACCATCCAGACATTAAAAGGAATCGGTTATAAGCTTATCGTTTAAGACCTTAAATTCCTACTTTTACATAACCAATAAAAACTTGTAAAATTGAAATTTTACAGACTTACACTCGTCGCCTCGTGTCTCCTGACACTGGTGATGTTTCTTTTAGTAATCATTTTTGATTCACTGAAGGATATCTATTACCAGACCCCTTTTTTTAAAATGGGGCTTTTTATTTGTCTGGTCCTTATTTTTATCATCAATTATGTAGTTCTTGAACTTCTTTTCAACTATTACGGAAAAAAGCAGGTTCGCGGGCTTTCACAAATGCTTCCTCAGGAAATTGTGAACGACAATAACGAAAATATCACCATCAAAGAACTTGGAGAAAGATTTTCGGATCTCAATCAGCAACAGGTAACGGAGATCGATATGATGAAGGAAATGGAAAGCTACCGTAAAGAATACATCGGAAACGTTTCCCACGAACTTAAAACCCCTTTGTTTTCTATTCAGGGATATGTGGAAACCCTTAGGGATGGCGGAGTAGACAATCTTACTATTCGCGATAAATATCTGGAAAGAATTGATAAATCTGTAGAAAGACTCATTGCGATCGTTACAGATCTTGATATGATCAACAGGCTTGAAGCGGGAGAAATCAGCATTACTTCCTCAAAATTTGATGTGAATCTGCTGATTAAAGAAATTTTTGAGCTGCTTGAATTTGAAGCGGAAAAGCACAATACCACCCTGCAGATTCAGACCCTTCATCCCCAGATTTTTGTGGATGCCGATAAACAGAAGATTTCACAGGTCTTTATTAATTTAATTTCCAATGCCATTCATTATGCCAACAGACAGGAAGCAAAAGTAGTGGTGAAAACCAGCGTTCTCAAAAATAAAGTTTTAATTGAAGTTATTGATAACGGGATGGGAATTAAGGCCGAAATTCTTCCAAGAATCTTCGAAAGATTTTACCGTGTGGAAACCAGCAGAAGCAGAAGGGAAGGGGGCTCAGGACTTGGACTTGCCATTGTAAAACACATACTGGAAGCCCACAACGAAAATATTACAGTAGAAAGTGTTTATCTGGAAGGAACCAAATTTAGTTTTATGCTTGAAAAAAGTAAATAATTTTGGTAAAATGTAAGAAAAAAAAATATTTTAAAAAATCCTGAAATATTTTTTTGTCACATGTCATTTATTATATATTTGCAACAGAGATTTATCATAATAATTAAGGCAAAAAAAGTAATTTAAGAAACTGATATGGTTTACAAGATCCGCGTAATATTAGATGCGAAAGAGGATATTTTCCGTGATATTGAAGTAAAAGGAAAGCAATCACTATGGAACTTACATTTGGGAATTAAAAGTGCGTTCAGTCTGCAGGGAGACGAACTTTCTACTTTTAATATGTTGGAAGATGACGGAACAATTGTTAAAAGTGTTCCCCTAGAAGATATGAGTGACGATGGTGATGGCGAAATTATGTCGGATGTATATATTGATGAAGCTTTTGGAAATGTAGGTGACAAAGCCCAGTTCCAGTATGGACTTCTTGATCTTTGGGAGTTTTTCTGTGAGCTTGTGGAGATCATTGAAGAGACAAAAGGAGTTAATTATCCTATCACTGTTTACAGATTTGGAAACGTTCCTTTAAAAGCACCAAGCAAAAGTGGTAGCGGAGGATCTAAGAAAAAATCTGCAATGCCTTTAATGGATGATGATTTCAGCTTTGATGATGACTTTGGAGGAAATAGTAACTTCGAAGATGAAGATGACGATAATTTTGATGATGAAGAAGAAGAAAACTACGACGACGATGTTTTCGAAGATGAAGAAGACAACGACGATGAAAGATAATATCTGAAAATAATATAAGAAGGCCCTGGATTTTTTATCCGGGGTTTTTTTTGTGAAAGTAGGATTTTGCTTCGCAAGTGAATGGTCAGTTTTTCACAGATATAAAATTCACCATTGACGATTCACAATTGACTCAATATTTGCTGCCAAGTCAATAGTGAATTTTATGACCATATATTTATTATTGACGATTAATCATTCACTTGCTAAGCAAAATTCACAATTCACCTTTACACAGTTCATTTTTCCTTACTTTTGTTAAAAATAAATGCATGAAGAAATTAATTCTACTATCAGTAATTGGTCTGGGAATTGTTTCCTGTACCACTCAAAATACAACAAACACTATGAATCTGCCGAAAGAATGGAAGCACACCACTAATATATATGAAGTAAACATAAGACAATATACCCCCGAAGGAACATTCAAAGCATTTGAAAAAGAAATGCCCCGCCTGAAGAAAATGGGCGTCAAAACACTTTGGTTTATGCCCATAACTCCCATTGCCCAGCAAAACAAAAAAGGAAGTATGGGAAGTCCTTATGCTGCATCCGACTATACTTCCATCAATCCGGAATTCGGAACCATGAATGATTTCAAACATATGGTGAATGAAGCACACAGATTAGGTTTCAAAGTCATTATAGATTGGGTAGCCAATCATACAGGATGGGATCATATCTGGACGAAAACTCACCCTGAATTTTATCTGAAAGACCCGGATGGGAAATTTCACATCGCTTCCGGAATGGATGATATCATAGAACTGGACTACAAAAATCAGGAGATGAGGCAGGCAATGATTGATGCCATGAAATTCTGGGTAAAAGAAACCGGTATCGATGGTTTCAGATGCGATCTTGCCTCGTGGGTAGAAGTAGATTTTTGGGAACAGGCTCGCCCGGAAGTGGAAAAAATAAAGCCACTTTTCTGGTTAGGAGAATTTGATGAACTGGAAAGTCCTGCCTATGGAAAAGTATTCGATGCCAGTTATTCATGGAAATGGATGCACAAATCTGCAGATTATTATAAGAAAAACGAACCTCTTCAGGAACTCAAAGACTTACTGAGACAATATTCAAACATCGGGGACGCCTCAATGCGGGCGTGGTTTACGTCAAACCATGACGAAAACTCATGGAACGGAACGGAATATGAAAAATATGGCGTGATCACAAAGCCCATGGCTGTATTTTCTGCTACCTGGAACGGCGTTCCTTTGTTGTATTCCGGTCAGGAACTTCCCAATATGAAAAGACTGGAATTCTTCGAAAAAGATGTTATTAAATGGAGCACTACTTACCAGATGGCTGATTTTTATAAAACCTTACTGGAGTTAAAAGCCTCCAATCCCGCATTAAGAGGAGGAGACAGCAACGTTTCCACTTATTTGCTGAATACGACGGCTAATGATAAAATTCTGGCCTATGTAAGAAAAAATGGAGCAGACGAGGTGCTTGTTGTTCTGAATATGTCAAAAGAACCCGTCAACTTTACTATTGAAGATGAAAATCTTTCAGGTACTTTTAAAAATGTTTTTGACAGAACAAAAAGGGACTTTGACAGCGGAAAATATTTCGTTTTGAATGTTTCGGACTATGCCGTTTTTGAAAAATAAATACTCATAAATAGAAGTTGAAATATATTCAGCTTATTATAAATATTCAATAGGGGCGGGCTTTAGCCCGCTTATTTTATCCAAAATCTGCAGCCGGCTTTAGCCAAAATTCATATTTTTGCCCATCATCTTCCCGGGAAATTAATACGGGAGTTTCTACACGAAAACTGTCACAACATGAACAAACAGGAATTACTAAATATAATAAAAACAAAAATTGCAGAGAAGATCCGGTATTTCGAAACGCTTATTGCCGAAACCCGTGCTTCCAGTAACGATACAAAAAGTTCGATGGGAGATAAATACGAAACCGGCCGCGAAATGCTTCAGCAGGAGATCAATAACCTCCAGAGACAGTTAAACGAATCTCTAAATCAGCAGTCAGTTATTCAGAAAATAAATACTGAACCATCGGAGAAAGTCCAAAACGGAGCCCTTGTAAAAACAGATAAAGGACTGTTTTATATTGCAGCATCTTTGGGTGAAATTGTATCAGAAAATCAGAAAATTATGACTGTTTCTGCAGAGTCTCCTTTGGTGAAGGCGATGTACGGAAAAAAAGCAGGTGAAGAATTTACAATTAATAATATAACTCAAACCATTCTGAATATATGGTAAACTGGTGTTTAGTTTTTTATAGGCCAGATTCTTAATGAAATAGATTGAGGTGTTTGCTGGCATATAAAATAAATAAATAGTTGTCCAGCCGGAATCCGGTAATAAAAAGAGGTTGCAGTTTATACTGTATCCTCTTTTTTAATTAAAAAAACTGTTGATAAAGAAATATTTCAGAATTCCTGATTAAACGATTAATTTTTTATAGGATTTCATGTTTAAAATATTTAATCAAATGAAATGGTTATGAAATTTTATTTAGTATTTTGATTCAATTGAATTGATATTTTTTGTTAAATATTTGTTTTCTATTATTATGTTATATTTAATTATTTAACTATAATTATGAATTTTAATTTAAAATAAATGAAATTTTATTGTTTTTGCATAGGTATTATTATTAAATTTGGTAACACTCCAATAAAACAATATAAATTTTTATTTATGAAAAAAAAATTGACTTCTGCGATTTTTATTCCGCTTTTAATAAGTGGGATTTCTCTTCAGGCCCAAAAATATGTTGGGCAAAGAATAAACAGTGAAGACGGAAGATCATCACTGATTATCTTTAATCCCGGAGCTGCTGCTAAAGAGGTAGCCTTGTCTGATAATGAAAGATTCTTTTCAGAGGTTTTAAACCTGCCGGCCGGATCGAAAATGGTGAAAACCGAATCTGCCAAACTTTTCAGCGATTTTTCCGATGAAAGGTACCAGCTTTATCACAACGGAATTAAAGTTGAATTTGCCAGATATACCCTGCATTACATAAAAGGCAGCCTGGTAAGTATGAATGGCGAAATGTACGATACTTCTGATATCAATACCCAGGCCGATGTTTCCGAATCTGAAGCCCTTCAGAAAGCCATGAAATATATAGGCGCAAAAACCCTGATGACCAATACCGAATATGGAAGAGAAATTGGATATCAGCCTAAAGGAGAATTGGTTTTAATTCCGGTTGAGGCTGCCAACGGAAAGTTCAGACTTCTCTTATCCTATAAATTCGACATTTTTTCAGCAGAACCTTTTTTAAGATCCAATGTATATGTAGATGCGAAATCAGGGGCGGTGCTGCTTAATGATCCTATCATGAAGCATGCTAATGAGAATGTCCATGGAAATGAAACACATAATCATTCTGTGATAGGAGCAGAAAATAAATCAAAAGAAGACTTTAGATCTATTTTTGTTACTGCAAATGCCGAAACAAGGTACAGCGGAACAAAATCTATTGAAACCACCCTTCTCAACGGAAAATATGTTTTAAGAGACAATACAAGAGGAGGAGGTGTCAATACATACAACAACGGAAATAGAGCATATACCAACCTTGTAAAGACCGATATTACAGACACTGATAACAACTGGACAGCGGCAGAACATAATGCCAGTGGTAACGATGTAGGACTTGATGTTCATTGGGGAGTGGAAAAAACATATGATTATTTCAAAAATACATTCAACAGAAATAGTTATGATAATCAGGGAGCTGTTCTCAATAGCTATATCCATGTATCAACTTCCTGGGAAAATGCAGCCTGGATCGGAACTGCAATGGTGTATGGTGATGGAGCAACCACTTTTAAACCGCTTGCAGCCTTTGACGTTACAGCCCATGAGTTAGGACATGCCGTGTGCGGATCTACAGCTCAGCTGGCCTATCAGAGAGAATCCGGAGCTATGAATGAAGGTTTTTCCGATATTTGGGGAGCGGTGGTTGAAAATGCATATGCCCCGGAAAAACAAAACTTTTTAATTGGGGAGGAGATTACAAAAGTATCCCCCAACTATCTGAGATCTTTGAGTAATCCAAACTCAGGTCTGTCCAAACAGCCGGATACTTATAAAGGAACCTACTGGAAAGATGCAACCACTACAGGATGTGTTACGCCTAGTCAGCAACAGAACGACTATTGTGGCGTTCATACCAACAGCGGTGTTTTAAACTTCTGGTTCTATCTTTTAGTAACAGGAGGTACCGGAACGAATGATATAGGAAATAATTATAACGTTACAGGAATAGGATTTGAAAAAGCAGCAAAAATAGCTTACAGACTAGAAACCTCTTATCTTACAGCCAATTCTAATTATACGAATGCCATGACCTATGGAATTCAAACGGCAAAAGATCTTTTCGGTGCAGATTCTGCGGAACATAAGGCTACTCAGAATGCATTTTATGCAGTAGGTTTAGGAACCGCCTACTCAGGGACTCCGGTTACCGATACTCAGGCACCTACAGCACCTCAATTGGCAGCGTCAGGGACAACCCAGAACTCTACGTCACTTTCATGGAGCGGATCCACAGATAATGTAGCGGTAACAGGCTATGACGTGTATAGAGGAACAAGCCTTCTTGGATCTACGACAGCTACCACTTATACAGTAACAGGACTGACTCCGGCAACTGCGTACAGCTTCACGGTTAAAGCAAAAGATGCGGCAGGAAATATTTCAGCGGCAAGTAATGCAGTGAGTGTAACAACTCAATCGGGTACGGCTGTTACTTATTGTTCGGCTTCTGCAAACTCTACTGCGGATGAACGAATCAGTAATGTGAAATTTGCAGATATCAATAAAGCTTCAACAGGAACCACGGGATATGAGAATTTCACTTCTGTTATTGGAAATGTCACAAAAGGAACTTCTTACACAGTGACTATAACTCCTTCCTGGACTTCTACAAAATACAGTGAAGGATATGCTGTTTATATTGATTATAATGGCGATGGCGATTTCACAGACACCGGAGAACTGGCCTGGTCAAAAACGGCAAGTACAACCTCTCCTGTATCCGGTAATATAACCATTCCAAGTACTGCTGTTACGGGAGATACAAGAATGAGAGTCATAATGAAATACAACGCGGTGCCTTCCTCATCTTGTGGAACATTTAGCTACGGACAGGTTGAAGACTATACCCTGAGAATAGCTTCCGCAGGTACTATCAACTCCATCTTTGCTGAATCTTCAGTAAATGGAAATAATGCAATCAGCGTGTATCCGAATCCTGTAAAAGATGTGATTAAGATTAAATCCGGCTCCGGGGCAGAATTCAAGTATCAGCTTACCGATGCCCGTGGAAGTGTAGTGCTTTCCGGAGAAACAAAATCTCAATCTATCAACGTTGAATCATTGCTTCAGGGAGTATATGTACTGTCATTGGACAATGGAAAAGAGAAAGTAACCCAGAAAATTATTAAAAATTAATCATTGATTTTTAACGGATTCTAAGGGATTCAATAAGAAAATAATAATAGTAAACAGCTGTGGAAATAATTTTCACAGCTGTTTTTTTATGATCTATGATAACTCAAAATCGGTTAGTTTTTTCTAAATTTGAACCATTAAAACCCGCCTTTAAAAATGCAGAACTACCTAGACCTTTTACAGCATATCCTAGACAATGGAACAGATAAGACCGACAGAACCGGAACCGGAACCAGAAGTGTTTTCGGGTACCAGCTGAGATATGATCTGTCTAAAGGTTTTCCAATGGTAACCACCAAAAAAGTACATCTGAAATCCATCATTTATGAACTGTTGTGGTTTTTAAAAGGCGATACCAATGTCAAATATCTGAATGACAACGGAGTGAGCATTTGGGACGAATGGGCAGATGAAAACGGAGATCTGGGACCTGTTTACGGAGCTCAGTGGAGAAGCTGGCAGGGAGCCAACGGAAAAATAGTAGATCAGATTACCGAGGTAGTTGATCAGATCAAAAAAAATCCGGATTCCAGAAGACTGATCGTTTCCGCATGGAATGCTGCAGAAATTCCCAACATGGCCCTTGCACCATGTCATGCCTTATTTCAGTTCTATGTAGCAGACGGAAAACTTTCGTTGCAGCTGTATCAGAGAAGTGCCGATGTATTTCTGGGAGTTCCTTTCAATATTGCGAGCTACGCACTTTTATTGATGATGGTAGCGCAGGTGTGTGATCTTGAAGTAGGAGACTATGTTCACAGCTTCGGAGATGTTCATATCTACAACAACCATTTTGAGCAGGTGAAAAAACAGCTTTCCAGAGAACCGAGACTGCTTCCGGTCATGAAGCTGAATCCTGAGATAAAAGATATATTTGATTTTAATTTTGAAGATTTTACCCTTGAAAATTACGACCCACACCCGGGAATTAAAGCTCCTGTAGCCATCTAATCAATGAAATTTCCGACAATTTTTGCGGGAGTTGCCATCCTTATTCTTTCGGGCTGTCAGAAACATCAGCAGAAAGAAAAGAAAGTTGCATCCAATCCGCTGATTGAAGAATTTGACTTCACAAAAGATGTTGTCTTTGATACGTTGAATGTGCCTCAGCATTTAAGAAAAACCGTGAAAGATATTTCTGCTTTAAATGTCTATGAAACGGCTTATGGAGGAAAAGGTTCGGAAGGTAACCCTCCCAATTTCAAAAATTTCAGAAAATTATATGACGCTGCTTCAGAACAGGAACTGTTTGCCCTTACGGATAATAAAAATAGTGTAGTAGCTGTATATGCAGTTATTGGACTTTTAGAAAGAAAAGGGAAATACGATGTGTCGGGTTTTCAGAAAATGCTCCACAGAAAAGGGAAGATTCATATTCAGAATGGCTGTATCATCGGTGAAGATCATCCTGCAGAACCTGTGTACTGGAATTATTATTACACATTAAAACCGGAAAAACTGAAGTCTGATGTCAATTTGAAACAGCTCGACAGCATGCTTCTTTTTATGCCGGATGCTTCTGAACTGATCCTTGCCACAGCTTTGAGAAACAGAACCTATTCCGACGGTCTAAAACAGCAGATTGTCAGACTAGCCTTTGACAATCATAGACTGCCCGCATTGCTTTACCTCGATTCCTGGCACAAAAAAGAATATGCTGGCCCGTTGCAGAAAGAGTTTATAAAACTTATCGAAAACGATTCTATTGGAGAAAGCCGTAAAAGGGATTATGTATCAATGCTTCTTTCCTTTAATAATACCGGAAACAAAAAAATAATTCTGAATTATCTCAAAAAAGACAGCCTTTGGAGAAATGAGCCCCAAATCATGTCACAGCTGGAAAATAACGGGATTTCTGCTGAAGATTACCGGTAATATTTCCCATTTTGTTTGTAACAGATTCTGCGATTTTACTACTGATTGTAAAACGATAATATGATTCTTAAAAAACTGTTTTTTGTTGCGGCAGCAGGCATTTCCTGTACTGCGTTTTCGCAAAGTGTGAACAAACAGAAACTCATGGATTATCTCGATTCACTTTCTGTACATCATAAAGTAATGGGAAGTTTTGCCATGACGGAAAATGACCAGCCCACTTTTCAGAAAGTTATTGGTTTTTCCGATGCCTCAAAACAGCAGAAAGCCAATATAAATACCCAATACCGCATTGGTTCTATTTCGAAAACATTCACCGCAGTACTTGTGATGAAAGCTGTTGAAGAGAAAAAGTTAGCCCTTGACGCCAAACTTTCCACCTGGTATCCGGAAATTGAGAATGCAGATAAAATCACCATTGAAAATCTTCTGCAGCACAGAAGCGGAATCCACAATCTGACTGATGAGGAAGAATACTGGACTTATAACACAAAGCCGCAGACGGAACAGTCGCTGCTTACTATCATTAAAAAATATAAAAGTGACTTTTCTCCGGAAACCAAATATGAATACAGCAATTCAAACTACATTCTGCTGGCCTTTATATTGGAAAAAGTATACAAAAAGACCTATGCAGAGCTGCTTCAGAGAAAAATAACCGAACCTTTGAAATTAAAACTGACAAAAGTAGGCGGAAAAATTGATCCCTCCCAAAACCAGGCACTTTCCTATACGTATTCCAATGGAAGTTACCAGCCGTGGCAGGAAACTGATATGAGTGTTCCGACAGGCGCAGGAAATATTATTTCTACACCTGCCGAGCTTCTGAAATTTATCATTGCCCTGGAAAATGGAAAATTGGTCAGTAAAGAAAGTCTGGCCCGGATGAAAAACTTTAAAGACGGATATGGCTACGGAATTGCACAAGTACCTTTCGAAAAATATTCCGGATATGGGCACAATGGTGGAATTGATCAGTTCCTTTCCGTACTGTATTATTTCCCTGAATTGAAAACGGCTGTCAGCTTTATGACCAATCAGTCCGATTATAACAATAATGATATTTCTATTAAAATGCTGCAGACATCCATTGGCAAAGACTTTAAAATGCCTAATTTTAGAGAAGTTTCTGTAGCCGCAGAAATTCTGAAAAAATATGAAGGATTGTACAAGGCAGAAGGATTCCCGCTGGACATCAAAATATTTTTAGAAGACGGAAAACTGAAAGGGCAGGCTACAGGACAGGGCACATTCCCACTGGAAGCAGTCTCTGAGAGTGAATTTAAGTTTGAAATGGCAGGAATCAATATGAAATTCAACGCTGAAAAAGGAACGATGGATTTCTCACAGGGAGCCAATAAGTTTACATTTAAAAAACAGTAAAATGAAATATTTGAAGATAAATACCGAAGAAGGAGCAGATCTGGAAGCATTAAAAAATGCAGTATTACAGCTGAAAGGCGTGGCTTCTGCAGAAATTATTGATGATGAAAATCCCGAAAGCGAGTTGAAAAAAGCATTTGCCAAAACAAAAGAACAGCTGAAAACAGGTGATTATGAAACCCTCGTGAATGATATTTTCGATATAATAACAAAAAATAATTCTAAAAAATAATTAATAAAGTAACAGATGAAAAAGGCGATTTTGTCCATTGCTATACTCGGAATTTTCTTTTCCGCGAATGTATCAGCACAAACCGAAACTTCAGGAAGAGAAAAAGTGTACAGAGCTACACATACCAAAGTAACGGAGCTTAAACATACAAAGCTTAAAGTCAATTTTGATTATCAGAAAGAGCAGATGGGCGGGGAAGAATGGTTGACGGCCTCTCCTTATTTTTATCCTACCAATGAATTAACCCTTGACGCAAAAGGAATGCTGATTCATGAAGTAGCTCTGGACAACAACGGAAAGAGATCTCCCCTGAAGTATGAATACAAAGACGAAATCCTAAAAATCACACTGGATAAAACCTATCAGAAAAATCAGGAATATACCGTATATATCAAGTATACCGCCCGCCCGAATGAAGTGAAACAAAAAGGAAGCATGGCCATCAATGATGCCAAAGGACTTTATTTCATCAATGCACAGGGACAGGATCCGGATATGCCTACTCAGATCTGGACGCAGGGTGAAACGGAATCCTCTTCTGCATGGTTCCCAACCATTGATAAACCCAATCAGAAGACTACTCAGGAAATCTACATGACCGTTCCTGACAAATATGTTACCCTTTCCAACGGAATTTTAAAAGATTCGCAGAAAGAAGGGAACAACCTGAGAACCGATCATTGGGTAATGGATAAAAGACATGCCACTTATCTGTTCTTTATGGGGGTAGGCGAGTATGCCATCGTTAAAGACAAATGGAAAAATATTCCGGTAGATTATTACATCGAAAAAGAATATGAACCTTATGCAAAACAGATCTACGGAAATACCCCGGAAATGATCGAGTTTTTCTCCAAAAAGCTGGGATATGACTATCCATGGGCAAAATATGCACAAATTTCAGGAAGAGATTATGTAAGTGGCGCCATGGAAAATACGACAGCCACTCTTCACGGAAGCGATATTCTTCAGAAACCGGGACAGTTAATTGATGAAAACAAATGGGAAGATACTATTGCTCATGAACTGTTCCATCATTGGTTCGGAGATCTTGTAACTGCGGAAAGCTGGAGTAACCTTACCGTAAACGAATCTTTCGCCAATTATTCCGAATACCTTTGGAATGAGTATAAATACGGAAAAGATCAGGCAGATTACCACCAAATGTCTGATGTCAACATGTACATCCACAATCCCAAAGATTTCAAGAAAGATCTGGTAAGATTCAATTATGATTCCAGAGAAGATGTTTTCGATCTTGTAACCTATCAAAAGGGTGGAGGTATCCTTCATATGCTGAGAAATTATCTGGGTGATGATGCCTTCTTTGCCGGAATGAATGATTATCTGAAAAGCTATGAATATCAGAATGGAGAAGCTCACCAGCTAAGACTGTCTTTCGAAAAAGTTTCCGGAAAAGACCTGAACTGGTTTTTCAACCAATGGTATTTCGGAAGCGGAAATCCTAAAATCAACTACTCGTTTACCTTTGAACCGGTAAAAAAACAGGTGGCGGTAACAATCAACCAGACTCAGGAGCAGCCTTTTGAATTCCCTCTTGCCATTGATGTATACGACAATGGAAAGCCGAAAAGATACAACGTTTGGGTAAATGCAGAAGCGAAGAATACCTTTAATTTTGATGTTTCTAAAACGCCTGATCTTGTCAATATCAATGCAGACGGTATTTTGCTGGCAGATATCACCGATACGAAAACTCCGGAGCAGAACCTGATGCAGTTCACCAATTCTAAGGAATTTAAGAGCAGATACACGGCTTTGACAGCTATAAAAGACCAGGTAGGAAAAAATCCTGCAGCGACAAAATTATTGGCGGCAGCATTAAAAGATCCGTATTTCAGAACAAGAATCAAAGCCCTTCAGCTGATGGATCTTTCCAATCCTGAGCAGGCAAAAGCTTTGGCAGCAGATGTTGAGAAATTAGCATCCAATGATCCGAAAACCCTTGTTCAGGCTGCTGCAATTGGTGCCCTGACGAAAACGAAGGATAAAAAATACCTTCCGGTTTTTGAAAAAGGAATTAATGCAGTTTCTAATGCAGTAAAAGCTAATTCGTTAAGTGGTGTTGTAGCGATAGATCCGTCAAAAGCAAGTACACTGGCTGATAAAATTGATCTTGAAGGCGTTTCAGATGAAATGCTGGGCCAGCTTCTTCCTGTTATTGTAAAGAATAAAGTGACGTCTCAGATGTCTAATATTACTCCACTTGTGGCATTCTATCCATTTATTAAATTCCAGAATCCGGAATTAGGAAAGTCTGCAGAAGAAGGGTATAACTGGATTATGAGCTCAGATAACCTGAAAGCAACTGAAAATGTAACCAAAATCCTAAGCCATGCGAAAGGCGAAATGGGAGACAATCCTCAGGTAAAAATGATGATTTCCCAGATGCTGAAAGATGGTTTAAGTAAGAAAATGGAATTGCTGAGACAGAATCCTCAGAATGCAGCAAGCATTAACAAGCAGATTGATGCGCTGAACAAAGCCATTGAAGATTTTAAGTAAACAGACCTTTAAAATTTATAATCATATAAAACCGCTGCAATAAACAGCGGTTTTTTTATGATTTTTGCATTGAAAAGAGAAATTAGACCCCAAAATTGGAGGTGTATTCAAACATCATTTTATAAATTCGTATAAAAATTTAAAATAGAATGACTTTTGGAATTGAGGCTGCGGGCTATTATGTGCCGTCTTTATATTTAGAAATTAAAGATCTGGCGGAGAAAAGAGGGATTGAATCGGCAAAACTGGAAAAAGGCCTGGGGCTGCATAAGATGGGTTTTCCGGATGTTCATGAAGATGCGGCAACATTTGCAGCTGAAGCTTTATTAAAACTGATTAAGGATTATGATCTTGATCCGAAAGATATAGCAAGAATTTATTTGGGAACCGAAAGTGCTCTGGATGCTGCTAAACCAACAGCTTCTTATGCGATGCAGATGGTTGAAAAGCAACTGGAAAAAGAGTTTGGAGAAAGATGTTTCAGAAACTGTGATGTGGTAGATATGACCTTTGCCTGCATCGGAGCAGTAGATGCCCTGCATAATTCTCTTGATTTTGTAAGAGTGAATCCTGATAAAAAAGCAGTGGTTATTGCCAGCGATTATGCTAAATATGAACTGGCATCTTCCGGAGAATACACTCAGGGTGGAGGCGCAGTAGCACTGTTGGTTTCATCAAAACCTGATCTCCTGGAAATAGAAAACAACTGGGGAGTGGCTACAGAAAGTGTTTTCGACTTTTTTAAACCCCGAAGACACTATCATAAAGAAGATCTCAATGCGGCACCAGATACTTTCCCTGATAAAATTGAAGTTTTTACGGATGAACCTGTTTTTGACGGACAATATTCAAATCAGTGTTACCAGGACAGAATAAGAGAAGCTTATCAGCATTATAAAGAAATTACAGGAAAAGATAAACCTTATGAGGACTGGAGATACCTTATTTTCCATCTTCCTTATGCCTTCCACGGAAAAAGAGTATTTACAGAAATTTACAGTCTCGAAAATGGAATCTCTTACCAAACGCCGGAGGAACAGAAGGCCGTAGCAAAATCAGAAAATTATTTGGGTTTTATTAACGAAAAGATTGAAAAATCACAGCGTGCGTCTTCAGAAATCGGAAATATGTATACGGCTTCTATATTCATGGCTTTGCTTTCTGCATTGCAGGTTTCCTTTAATGAAAACGAAGAGTTGGATGGTCAAGAAATTGGGTTTTTAGGATATGGAAGTGGTTCAAAATCGAAAGTTTTTGCAGGAAAAGTTTCTAAAGATTGGAAAACAGTAGTTTCAAAATGGAATTTATTTGAAAATTTAAAAAATAGAACGGCTATTGATTTTGAAACCTATGAAAAACTCCACAGAAAACAGCTGAATCAGTCCGTTAATAAAGATTACAGCGGTTTTGGTCTTGTATCTGTAGAATCGGGAAATCCTGTTTTGAACGGAGCCAGATATTATCATAGTCAGGATTAAAAAATATCAGCGGGGTAAAGGATCTGGATCTGAATCTCTATCCCAGTGAATTATCATCCTTGTCAAGGTTCAAAAACCTTGACAAGGATGATACTCCTCAATACTTTCAGAATAGAACAGCTTCCCTCTCCCAGCTTCAAACTTCCTTCCTCTCTATTTCCAGAAACCATTATTCTCAGCCCAAGCTTTAAAAAGTTCCGGCCATGAGGCAGTTGGGCTTTCTTTTTTACCCATTCCCCAGCCATGTCCTCCGGTTTGGAAAAGATGCATTTCAGCCGGAACATTCACTTTTCTTAAAGCAGAATAGAGAAGTATGCTGTTATTTACAGAAGAAATAGGGTCATCCTGTGCCTGTGCCAGGAAAGTAAAAGGCATATCAGAAGTTACCTGTTTTTCCACCGAAAATGCGGTTTCCACCGAAAGAGCAGGTTTGTTTCCGATAATACTTTTCCGTGAATGGGTATTATTATTGGGAGGCAGCATGGAAATAACCGGATATATTAATCCTGTAAAATCAGGTCTGGCAGATAAAGAGTCTGTTTCATCAACGGGCTGATAAAGCTTTTTATGAGGCAGAGCCGATGTAAAACCTGCCAAATGTCCTCCCGCAGAAAACCCCAGAATTCCTACTTTATGGGGGTCAATATTATATTTTTTAGCCACACTTCGAATCAAACGCATGGCTCTTTGGGCATCTTCAAATGGGACATTGTACGTTTTCCAGTTCTCCTGCGGAAGCCTGTAAATAAGTTCGAACGCTGTAATTCCTTCAGACTGGAGCCATTGAGCTGCAGGAGTACTTTCTTTACCCATCTCAATATGGGCATATCCACCACCGCTGATCACCAGAATAGCAGTTCCGTTGGGATTGGAGGGTTGATGAACAATCAGCCGTGGATTTGAAATATGGGTGACAGATCCTTTATCGGTTATAACTTCTGCATCTTGAGGACCCGGACCTTCAGGCATATTATGGTTCCACAAAGGAATCTGTCCCTGAACTGATAAGGTATGATCTGTCTTCTCCCGAATTTGTGCTTCGCATCGGATACCGGAAATAAGCAGTACAATAGTGAAGACCGTAAGTGTTCTCATAGATGTATTTGATCTTAAAATTAAAATAATCTGTTGATTATGCCAAGTGCATCCTTCTAATTAATTTCTTAATAACTTATAAAAAACACTTCTTTCTTTGAAATGCTTTTTCTTTTTTAATGATTTATTGTTTATTTTTTTTGATGAATTTAGAGGTGAAATCTTTATTTTGTTTACATATTGATAAAAATGAATCTTTATTTTATTAATGATAATTTAAGTTATTGTTAATTTTATTTTAAAATTTTTTGATTTCGTTTTATTAGAGTTATTTTTTTTTCTGTCATAAAAATTCCATTTAATTTCTATTTCAAAGAATTTTTTAAAGTATTTTGATAAACCATGTTTTTTAAATAGGTTGTTTTTTTGTTTTTAACTAAATTAATACGCTTTAATTCGTTGTTTTACAGTGTTTTGTGTTTTGAATTTGTTAAGCTTTATTAACATATTTGCTGTCTATAATGCTAAAATTAAAAACATGAATGTAAAATTATGTGTGTTAAGTGTCGGAGCTTTATTCTTTATGGGGCAGGCTGTGTCAGCACAGAAGGTCAAAAAAGATACAATCTCCTCAAAAGAAATTGATGAAGTTTTAGTTATTGGTTATAGAAATACAACCAAGAAAACATCAGCAACTTCAGTTGCAACAGTTGATAGTAAAACGATTGAAAACAGGCCTAATGCAAATGTCATGAATATTATTCAGGGGCAATTGGCCGGAGTAAATGTTACTGCAAGTACTGGACAACCGGGCGCTAAGCCTACGGTTATCATTAGAGGAGTAGGTACATATAATGGAAATTCTGATCCATTGTATGTTATTGATGGCTTTCCTTCCAATAGTGATAATTTTAGATCAATAAATCCGAATGATATTGATTCTTTTTCTGTACTAAAGGATGCTGCGGCAATTGCAGAATTTGGATCGAGAGGATCCAACGGGGTCATAATAATTACCACAAAGAATGGGAAGTACAACCAAAAAATGCGTGTTCGGTATAGTACTCAGTTTGGAGTGTCTGTTTTACAGGATCCAAAATACAACTTTTCCAATGCCAAAGAATTACTAACCATGCAAAAAGGGTTTGGTGTAGGTATGGGAGCTAAAATGACTGATGAGCAAATTGCTAATTATACTATAAATACAGACTGGAGGAAAATTTTCTTCAGACCTGCAATTACCCAGAGCCATGACCTGGCAATAGAATCCGGAGGGCAGAACATTAATTCATATACGTCAGTAGGTTACCTTGATAATGAAGGAATTTTAAAAACAACGGGATTAAAAAGATTTACTGTAAGAAACAATATTAATGGCAGGAGCGAGAACGAGCGATTCAAATATTCATTAGTTACAGGTTTTGGATTCTCTAAAAATAATGAAGCAATACTGGATGGTGGAGCAGTTAATAGAAATTATGTTTTAGGAGCCTATCAATCTGCACCTTATTTATCTCCTGATCTGTATCAAAGTGGGCAACAGTTATTTGATTTATACTCCAAAGATGGAACATTGTTGTACACTCCATTAATGCTAATGGATAAATTAGTGAACTATGGCAATCTTACGGAAGAAATTAGAATGGATATGGCTGCTAATGTATCATACAAGCTTACCAATGATTTAACAGCAAAGATGAGAACTTCAGGACAATACCTGAATAATAGATTTGTTCAATCAGAATATCCACTTTCCTTTAATGCATTTTTATTCAAAGGAGCACAGGAATTTTCCGGTTTTGAAGATATGAATTTGAGAAGGGAATTTTTATTTAATAATCTTTGGCAATTGGAGTACTCTAAAACAATAGGTAACCATACTTTTACACTCCAGGGAAATGCTGAATATAACTATTCGCAGCTCAATATTAATAATACAAGACAAAGAGGACTTGATCCCAAAACATTTGTTCCCGGAACAGGAGCCGGCTATGTGGCAGATACATCAAGCAATGATTTTTATGTACCAACAACTAGTACGTCAAAGTTAAAGTGGGCCATGATATCATATTTTGGATCAGTTGATTATGATTTTAATAAAAAATATGGAATTACGGGTGTTCTTAGAAGAGATGGAACCAATAGATTCTTTGATGATAAACAATGGGGTACTTTTTGGTCTGTCGGAGGAAGATGGAATCTTGATGAAGAAACATTTATGGAGAATATAAAGTTTGTAGATGCATTCAAGATTAGGGCATCTTATGGTACACAAGGAAATCAGAGAATTGTAGACGGAACCATTTATGCAGGATTAAACCCTCCGGGCTATACCAATGTTTACAGTGTAACCAATAATACATATAACGGAACTCAAGGTTATGCAATTAACTTCGGTGATAAAAATTTGAGATGGGAAACTACCAAACAGTATAATATCGGATCTGATTTTGAATTTTTTAAAAGAAGATTAAAAGGATCTTTCGATTATTATGTGAAAAAAACGCATGATTTATATATGCCGGATCCTACAGCTCCGGTGTTGGGAACCTTGAGTATCGTAAGAAATACCGATGTCATTTTAGAAAATAAAGGTATTGAATTAAGCTTAGCTTATGATATGTTAAGGAGCAATGGAAACGGTGTTTCGCTAACCTTTAGAGTAAATGGATCAATAAATAATCAAAAGATAAGTGGTATCAAATCTGGGGGTGGCAGGATTGCAGATGGGCTAGTAGTTACTGCTAATGATGGATTGCTTAGAGAGTATTTTCTATATAAATATTTAGGTGTAAACCCAGCGAATGGTAATCTTTTGTTTGAGGATGCTAATGGTAATTCAACGGAAAATCCTACAGATGCGGATAGAAAGCTTATGGGGGTAAATAGACTGCCAAAATACCAGGGAGGTTTTGGGTTTGATTTTGGCTACAAAAGTTTCTTTGTTTCATCTACTTTCACTTTTGTTGCAAAAGTAAAGCGCTTTGATTATGATATGTCTAGTTTATATAACCCTAATAATATAGCACAGTTTAATGTGGAGAGAGATCTTTTAAATGCTTGGACGTCTACTAATACCAATACAAATGTTCCTTCTCTTAAAGCAGCTAATCTGGGGTTACAGGGTAATTCTGATAGATTCCTGGTAGATGCTTCTTATGTTAGACTTAGAAATGTGCAGGTGGGATATCGAATTCCTAAAAAACTCTTAGCAGATACCTTTATCAGTGATATGGCAATCACGTTACAGGGAGAAAATTTACTCACATTTACAAAATGGAAAGGATATGATGTGGAAAATCCAAACGCATCTGATCAACAAAGATATCCAACACCTAGAGTTGTAACATTAGGTTTTGATATTAAGTTCTAATTAAATTAAGATAAACAACAATGAAAAAAATATTTAAATATATAATAGCAGCATCAGGAATATTATTTACTTCTTGTAGTAATGAGCTTATAGCACCATTTACTCCGGGATCTTTAACGGAAGAGACTGCCATCACACAATCTTCAGATTTACAAAAGCTTATTAACTCAACATACAATATACTTTCCAATAGATCAGAGTTTGTTTTTTCTTCTGTTTTTACAGATGAGGTTGGAATTGGTTATGCAAATGGAGGGCAGGGTATCTCTTCAGAATATATATTTTTAGTGATTCCTTCTTCAGAGCTTTCGTCTAATATCTGGGTTAACACTTATTTTGCTTTAGCAAGAGCTAACAGAGTCATTAAATATGCAGATACTGTAGTGCCAATTAACCCAACCGATGCTGAGCTGATTTCCAGATTGAAAGCAGAAGCTTTGACTGTTAGAGCTTATGGACATTTGAAAATATTATCATATTTTTCACCCAATCTAAAAGATGATAATGCATTGGCTGGAATACTTGCCAATAGAGTATTTGAGCCGGAAGAAAAAGAAAATCCCAGAGTGAAGAATGGTGAATTTTATGCACAAATTCATAACGATTTAGATGCAGCATTAGCAATTTATAATAGCCTGAGTAATTATACTGCAAATAATAATTTTGCGAATAAAAACTTTGCAAAAGGCTTAAAAGCTCGGGCTTATGCTTATAAAGAAGATTACATTAATGCAGAAAAATGGGCGGATGATGTAATTAATAACTCAGGTGTTACTTTAGCAAATCCGGCAGATTACCGAAAAGTATTCTTTACGGATAATGAACCTGCAAATAAAGAAGTTATTTTCAGATTAAAAAGAACTGTTCAGCAAAATGCCCAGGGTACTAATTTGCATAATGGATGGTGTTCTGTAGCACCGAACTTAAATGGTTCCCCGCTCTATGAAGTGGGTAGATCACTTTTTAATATACTGGATCAAAATCCAGGTGATGTAAGAAGAAATGTGATTGTAGCTCCATCTTCTATTATTGATCCTAATTATGCAACTTCTGCTGATTACAGAAATACGGATAAATTAATTATTCAGAAACATGGGGGCACCGAGACGGGTAGTGTTACAGCAGCGGTTACGGCTACTAATGGATTCAACAATGATTTTAAAATCATGAGAATTTCTGAAATGTATTTAATCAAAGCGGAAGCAAGAGCAGAAGCTGGAGATTTAGTTGGAGTAGGATTAGCATTAAAATCTGTTTTAGATGCAAGATTTGGAGTTACACAAGTTCCTCCTGTATATGCAAATGCAACAGCTGCTTGGGCTGGAATTTTAAAAGAAAGAAGATTAGAGTTAGCCTATGAAGGACATCGTTTTATAGACATCAAAAGATTAGCAACGAAAGCTAATGTTACGATTAATAGAGATCCGGCTGATTACTCTTCCAGTTCTTCCAACTACCCTGCAGCAAATCCTGCTAACTTGCCAAACAATAGTTATAAGTTTGCTTTACCAATTCCTCAAAACGAATTGAATGCAAATCCGAATATTGTTCAGAATACGGGATACTAAAAAAATACTGCCACCAATATTTAAAGAATGGGGCTGTCTCAAAAGTGAGACAGTCCCATTTATTTTTTAATCCGGACTACAGATATTCCTTAGAAAATACAGCCCTTGTCTGATAGCTTTTTGGAGTAACTCCTACCAGCTGTTTGAAAACCCGGGTGAAATAATTGGTGTCTGAAAACCCTGTTTGATAGGCCGTTTCTTTAATGCTGTTCTGTCCGGCTAGCAATTCCTTTGCCTTGTTGATTCTTTCCTGCAGGATAAAATCATTCGGAGAAGTTCCCAATTCATCCTTGAACATTTTAAAGAAATTGGATTTGCTTACATAAGCCAGTTTTGCAATACTGTCGATGGACAGCTTTTGGTGAAGGTTTTTACGGATATAGTCTACCGCGAATCCTATTCTGGATTTGTTTTTTGCAATATTCTTTTCTACCATGCTTCTTGCCTGAGTCTGCATCAGGCGGATCAGAAGTTCCTTCAATGCAAAATCTGCCATAATATCCTTTTGAGTATTATCATCCATGGCTATTCTCATGATGTTATTCGTTGCAGAAGCCAAAGATTTATTATTAAAAAGAAAAAACTCATCCAGCTGAATATTCCATTGCGAAGTTTCATCCACTTTAGGAAGACTGTAATTTAAATAATTGAGAGAATCCTCTATAAAGTCAGGATTCAGGCTTAAAGAAATACATTGGGTAGGGGCTTCATCTGCTTCGGGAAAGTCGATGACCATCGTTTCTCCGGGAGCAACAAGAACACTTTCTCCGGGAAAATAATCAAAGTAATTGGTTTTATTATCCAGCTTCATATGTTTTTTACCCCTTAACATGGCAGTAAAAGCAATATTTTCAAAATGAAGTTTGACCCCGAAAGCTGCTTTGTGAGTCTCGTAAATGCTAAATTCACAGTTGTTTAGATTGAATTTTGTCTGGTTTTCAACAAGGTTCAATAACTGGCTCTCTTTCTTTAATTCAGGAGTGTTTAATAAAAATTTATTATCGTTATTCATTTCTAAACATTTTGTAAAACCCAATAACTCAAATATATAAATTTTAGCCCTACACTGTTGTTAATAAAATTATAAAATTGAACATCTGCACTATTTTGAAGCTTTTTTATACGATTGTGCTATCTCTTTTTCATGGGTAAATGTAATTTGGTGGTAGGAAAAAATTAAAATTACATTAATATGAGCACAATGACAGAACCGAAATCAGAGACTGCTTTCCAGTGGCCTGAATTCAAAAACAAATACGATAACTATATTGACGGTAAATTTACTCCTCCGGTTAACGGACAGTATTTCAATGTAGTTTCACCGGTTAACGGGCAGAATTTCACTCAGGTAGCCCATTCTTCCAAAGAAGATCTGGAGCTGGCGGTAAATGCGGCTGATAAAGCATTCCAGACATGGAAAAATACATCCTCTACAGAAAGAAGTATTATTCTGAATAAAATAGCAGACAGGATAGAACAAAACCTTGAGTACCTTGCCATCGTTGAAACCATCGATAACGGAAAAGCGGTAAGAGAAACCTTAGCTGCTGATTTACCCCTTGCAATAGACCATTTCAGGTATTTTGCTTCCGTAGTCAGAGCAGAAGAAGGTTCCCACAACGAACTTGATAAAGACACCGTTTCCCTGATCGTACACGAACCACTGGGAGTTATTGCTCAGATCATCCCCTGGAACTTTCCGATACTGATGGCGGTTTGGAAGCTGGCTCCGGCCCTGGCTGCAGGAAACTGTGTAGTATTGAAGCCGGCAGAAAGTACACCCGTTTCTATCATGGTTTTAATGGAAATTATTGGTGATTTGCTGCCTCCGGGAGTGATGAATATCGTTAATGGTTTTGGAGCCGAGCTGGGAAGAGCTTTAGTGACCAACCCGAAAGTATCAAAAGCCGCATTTACGGGTTCTACAGCCACGGGGCGCCTCGTAATGCAATACGCAACAGAAAATATTATTCCTGTAACCCTTGAACTAGGAGGGAAATCTCCAAACGTTTTCTTCAGCTCAGTGATGGATGCTGATGATGAATTCCTTGATAAAGCCATTGAAGGAGCAGTTCTTTTTGCCCTGAATCAGGGAGAAATCTGTACATGTCCTTCAAGACTTCTGGTTCAGGAAGATATTGCGGATGCATTCATTGAAAAGGTCATCGAAAGAGTAAAAGCCATAAAAGTAGGAAACCCTCTGGACAAAACAGTAATGATGGGAGCTCAGGCATCCCAGATCCAGAAAGATAAGATTCTTTCCTACATTCAGTTAGGAAAAGAAGAAGGAGCGGAAGTGCTTATTGGAGGAGATGTAAATAATGTGGGTGAAGATTTACAGGATGGGTTTTATATCCAGCCTACGATTTTCAAAGGCAACAACAGGATGAGAATTTTCCAGGAAGAGATCTTCGGTCCGGTACTGGCTTTCACCACTTTTAAAAATGAGGAAGAAGCAATCAAAATAGCCAATGACACCATCTATGGACTTGGGGCAGGCGTATGGACCAGAGATGCACACCAGCTGTACAATGTTCCGCGTCAGATCCAGGCGGGAAGAGTTTGGGTAAATCAGTACCATTCTTATCCGGCAGGAGCACCTTTTGGAGGATACAAGCAGTCGGGAATTGGCAGAGAAAACCATAAAATGATGCTTGACCATTACCGTCAGACCAAAAATATGCTGATCTCCTATAACAAAAACAAATTAGGTTTCTTTTAATTTTTAAATATTAGGGCGTGCCCGTTTGCCCCTGCAGAAGCCGGGGCAAAACGGTCGGGCTTGTCCGGGGCTTCACTTCGTTTCGGTGCTCCATTTCATTCCGTACCGGCTCGTTCCTCGCCGCCCCTCCCATCCCTCACGCGAAAACAGACGAAGAGGATTTTTTCAATGTGAAAAGTCAATTTTGCTACGCAAGTCAATAGTGAATGACCAGTCAATAGTAAAATTCACAATTGACCATTCATCACTCATCATTTATCATTCACCATTAATCCAAATCCAAACTCAAAAAAATATGATCCCAAAAACAATGAAAGCCGCCATAGTTCAAGGCTACGGACAGCCGCTTAAAATAGAAGAAGTTCCGGTGAGAGAGCCCGGAAGATATGAAGTATTGGTAAAAGTAATAGCCTGCGGAGTATGTCACACAGATTTACATGCTGTAGACGGAGATTGGCCTGCCAAACCGAAAATGCCTCTGATTCCAGGACATGAAGGAGTAGGTATTGTAGTGGCTTGCGGACCGGAAGCACAGGTAAAAGAAGGAGATGCGGTAGGAGTTCCGTGGCTGTACAGTGCCTGTGGATGCTGTGATTATTGTATTACCGGATGGGAAACCCTTTGTGAAGCTCAGAAAAATGGCGGATACAGTGTAGATGGGGGCTTTGCAGAATATGTAATTGCTGATTCAAGATATGTGGGACACCTAAAATCGGATGTCAATTTTCTGGAAATTGCCCCTATTTTGTGTGCAGGAGTTACCGTTTATAAAGGTTTAAAAGAAACTGAAACAAAACCTGGAGAATGGGTGGCTATTTCAGGAATAGGAGGACTGGGACATGTGGCTGTTCAGTATGCAAAAGCTATGGGAATGCATGTGGCAGCTATTGATGTAGCAGATGACAAACTGGAACTCGCGAAAAAACTGGGAGCAGACCTCGTCGTGAATGCAAAAAATACAGACCCTGGAGAATACCTGCATAAAGAAGTCGGAGGAATGCATGGTGCACTTATTACCGCCGTTTCTCCGATTGCTTTCAAACAGGGGATAGATGTACTCAGAAGAAAAGGAACCATTGCGCTTAACGGGCTTCCTCCGGGTTCTTTTGAGCTTCCTATCTTCGAAACCGTATTAAAGAGAATAACCGTGAGAGGTTCTATTGTCGGAACAAGGAAAGACCTTCAGGAAGCACTCGATTTTGCTAATGAAGGCCTTGTAAAAGCAACGGTAACCTCGGCAAAACTGGAAGATATCAATGACGTTTTTGATAAAATGAAGAAAGGACAGATTGACGGCAGGATCGTATTAGATATTGCCGGCTCAAATTAAGTTGTTATGAGTTAATGGGCCCGGCAGATTTTTTTGCCGGGTTTTTTAGTAAAAGAAGATGAAGAATACAAATACATTTTGCAATACAGAGTATCTTGTTTGGATGAATTTCAGCAGTCTGTTATTTTATCGAAGATAAAATCCTCGCGCCTTACAACAGAATAAAGATAAAAAAAATCGCGCCTTTGCGATTAACTAATATATTCATTTATTAAAAAAGAAAATAGAAGAATGTCCTTATTGTTGTTAATCGCAAAGGCGCAATTTTTTATAAAAATAGAGTTTTAAGGCGCCAGGGATTTGACTTTGTCAAATTTTAATACTGCTTTTTTTATGGTAGAATTTAAAATTGATGAGTTAATCTTAATAATTCTAACTATCAACATGATTATTTTATCGGAGATAAAATCCTCGCGCCTTAAAACATAATCTAAGAAATACCTTTTGCGCCCTTTGCGATTAATAATATACAGCTAAAAGAAACAAAATCACTTAATCAAAAATGCTTTTCAAAAAGAAATGCTGAATTCTATCATCAATTAAATCTTCGTACCTTAATACAGACAAACTTGTTTAATAAAAAGAAAAAAATGGAAACCACAATATCAAGACTATCCGCTACAGAAGCTGCACTGGACATTATTTTCGAACTCGAAAAAAAATACGGAGCCCTCATGTTTTATCAGGCAGGCGGGTGCTGTGAAGGTACTCAGCCGCAATGTTTTGAGAAAGGAGGATTTTTCCCCCGCATGAATGATGCCATGATTGGAACGATCAATGGACATGAATTCTGGATAGACCGCGATTTATTCGAATACTGGAAATATTCTCACTTTACACTGGATGTTACAGATGGATTCGGACCGGGCGGCTTTTCCCTAGAAACCCCTTTAGGCAAAACTTTCAAAGTTCATTACAGACTTTTCACTCCGGAAGAATATGAAAACCTGGAGCCTGTAAAACGAAGTGAATGAATTAAATTTATAATTTAAACTGATTATTATTTTGGGCAAGAAAATGAATTTCTCTTTCAAAGTCATATCTGCCTCTTTTTATACAGGCTTTTAAAGTGAAATAATGAGAAATTACAAGAATTAAAGGGATGAATGATGAAAACATCAGTTCTGCATTTTCTTGAAGAAGATAATTAATATTTAAAATTATGATCAGGAGAAGTATGGATAAGAAAGTAAGACTAATCATATGAATCTTTGAAGGAAATAATTCAATATTGATCAATGTCTTTTTACTTTCCTGTTGTGAAAATCTACCTTTTATAACCGGAACTATAACATTTGTGTCAAAAAAATACAATCTTCTTTTTATCAGAAAATAATCTTCTTTAATTTCTCCCCGATATTCAAATCTTGTGGGAATCCCATTATCGGGAACTAATGAAATGAAGGTAGTATTTGTTTTATATGTAATTTTCTTCAAACTTTCTATGAAATCAGGTTTATGCATTTCAATATCAATATTAAACCTATCATAGAGGCCGATACTTTTATAAAAAGAGCTCATATTAAATTTCAAGTTAATTTTTGAAGTTTATGCGATCCGTAGGACTTTTTATTTAGCGGATACTTAGAAAATATTATAGAAAATTATAATTTTTATTATATGAGTCAGACCTTCACAAACCGGTTCACAAACATCGCAGCCACAATATCTCCTACAGCATTCAGAACTGTAGCCAGCGGATCTACCAGTGTTCCGATAATCATTACAGCCGGAATGGCTTCCTGTGGTAATTTATAGACAGAAATCATCAGCATTTCACCAATATAACCGCCATTGGGAATTCCGCCTGCTACAATACTTACAAAAACCGTGATTCCTAAGGCAAGAAGTAAATTGGCAGGATCGAAAAAATCTTTCCCGATAATCAGAAAAGCCACATATATTTTGATAATAGATGACATGGAAGACCCGTTCTTATGAAGCGTAGTACCGATAGGAATCACCAGATTGGCAATAGAATTCGGAATTCCGATTTTTGAGGCAGCCTGAAGGTTCGCAGGCATAGTGGCAAAACTGCTGCAGGTACTCAAAGCTGTTAGAGTAGGGTATACCGCATTGCCCCAGAAACTTTTAATCCCTTTTTGACCGTTTGCCATAAAAGCATACAGTGAAAAGAATACAAAAAAGTAAACAATTCCAGCAATATAATAAAGTCCTAAAGGCTTAGCGTAAAACCCAAAAAGCTGAGGTCCCAAAGTAGCTACCTGATAAGCAAAATAAGCACCCAGACCAATGGGAGCCAGTTTCATAATCAATAAAAGAAGCTCCTTCATCACTTCATATCCGGAAGCAATAAAAACCCTGAAAGGTTGGCCTTTTTCTCCGGACTTTCGGGCCGCAAAACCGGTCATGAAAGAGAAGATAAGAAGAGCCAGCATATTTTGCCTTGAAAAAAGTTGGGTAAATTCTCCAACGGTGAAGAAACTCACGATCCTGTTGCCCCAGCTGTCTTCATTAGCCGCTTCAGAAACAATTTCAGAGCTGCCTGAAACTCCCGAAACAGGAAACAAATACACGGCGCAAATAGTAAAAACGGCTGCCGTCAGAATAAAAAACAGAAAAGTGAAAGACATCACCAAAATGATTTTTCCAAACTTAGACTGCTGTTCCAGGGAAGCAATAGAATTGGAAACGGCAAAAAACACCAGAGGAACCACACTTACGAAAAGGAGGTTCAGGAAAATATCTCCAAGCGGTTTAATATATTCCACAACACCGGGAGCCGTAATTCCGATAATGCTTCCGGCAACAATTCCTAAGAGTAAAAGTATAATTCCTGAGTAGTTTTTCAGTACCTCGTTCATGCAGCGCTTTTTATCAAAGATAGCTTTATTTTTAACATTCTCTTATACAATTTTCAGTTGCAAATTTCATAAATTTGAGTAAACCAGATTTCTATGGCTTATATAGATTACTATAAAATTTTAGGCGTAGATAAAAGCGCAACCCAGGATGATATCAAAAAGGCCTATCGAAAACTGGCCAGAAAACTGCATCCTGATCTTAATCCCGACGACAAAGAAGCGGAGAGAAAATTCAAAGAACTGAATGAGGCCAATGAGGTACTCAGTAACCCTGAAAACCGTTCTAAATATGATAAGTACGGAGAGAACTGGAAACATGGCGAAGAATATGAAAAAGCCCAGCAACAGCAAAGGCAATATCAGCAGCAGAATTATGGCGGAGGCGGATTTTCCGGAGCAGATTTCGGTGAAGGTGAAGATTTTTCAGATTTTTTCCAAAGTATGTTTGGCGGTTCCGGCAGTGGTTTCGGGAAAAGTTCGAGAGGAACCTCTTCAGGAAAGTTCAAAGGGCAGGATGTTCATGCTGAATTGAATTTAAACCTGAAAGACGCGGCACAAACCCATCCGCAGACTTTTGAAATCAATGGTAAAAAAGTAAGAATTACCATTCCGGCCGGAGTCTATGACGGGCAGCAAATCAAACTGAAAGGACATGGCAGTCCGGGATTTAATGGAGGCCCGAACGGAGATCTGTACATCACATTCAATATTGCGATGGACCCTGATTTTGAAAGAATCGGGGACGATCTGAAAACCAAAGTGTCAATTGACCTGTATACCGCTGTTTTGGGTGGTGACGTAAAAGTAAACACACTGGATGGAAGTGTGAATCTCAAAGTAAAACCTGAAACGCAGAACGGTACAACCGTAAGACTGAAGGGAAAAGGCTTTCCGGTGTACAAAAAAGAAGGCCAGTCCGGTGATCTTTTTGTGACATATGAAGTGAAATTGCCAACGGATCTTACCGATCGACAAAAAGAACTTTTTGAACAACTTAAAAATTCCTAAGCCATGACTGAAAGAATATCGCGGGAAGAACTCGTAAGAATATACAATATAGAGATCACTTTTTTTGACGAATTGGTGGATGTGGGTTTACTGAACATAGAAACAGAGAATGAAATCCGGTATTTATTATATGAAGATCTTCCGGTTTTCGAAAGGTTTACCAACTGGCATTACGATCTGGAAATCAATCTTCCAGGTCTGGAGGTGATCAGTGATATGCTTCGGAAAATGGAAGCTTTAAAGCAGAAAAACCGTGAACTGATGAATAAACTTTCTGCCATGAATGACCAATATGAAGATATTTAATTTAGTTTTGTACATCTTTAAAAACAAATTAAACAGTTCTAAGAAATGAATGCCGAGAAAGTCATCCGATTAAATGTAAACAGAAAAGATTTTGAAGAAATTTATTTCAGCGGTCAGCAGGGAAGCCTGTTTTTTTCGTCTGCTACGAAGGGTAAAACGGTAACCACCGCAGTTGTAGGAGGAATTCTTTTGATTTTATTTTTTTTCAAAGATGATTTAAGCAAAGAGAAGTTTGGCATTTTATATTTTGTAAGCTTTTTATTTCTGTTGTGTACCGTCTATCTTTCTTTAAGCATCAACAAGGTTTCCCGATGGAAAAAAGAGGTGAACAAATACCTGAAATCCCTGGAAGATTCCGAAATCTACGAAATCAGATTAAATAATGAAATTTTTAATGTCAATCTCAATCATCAGGAAGAATTAAGTAAATGGGGCGACTTTAAGGACTTTGATGTCAATGACGAATTTATTTCTTTAGAAGGAAAATTCAATTATATGTTTCCTAGAAAATCTATGAGTAAAGGAGATTATGAAGCTTTAAAACAGGCTTTGAAGAAGAATATTAAGATGTAGGAGGAGGTTGAAAAGGCACGAATAGGTGAAGAAAGCTGAGATGGCAAATAAAGCTAAGAAAGGCTGAAAGGGCAAATAAGCATATCTATAAGTTTGCCTATTAATAAAAATAAAAAAATCAGAGTGGCACTACTCTGATTTTTTTATTTTGTAGGCGACTAACAAGTAAATTCACCTCTTCATAATTAGCCTCCTCAGCTTTCTTCGCCTATTCGCCTTTCTGTTTTTATTCCAGCCACCCCATTTCCTTCATCCACTCATCGTTGTAGATTTTTCCTACATACCTTGAGCCGTGGTCATGAAGAAGAACAACAATTACATCGTCTTTAGTGAACTGGTCTTTCATCTGAATAAGAGAAGCTATTGCACTTCCTGCAGAATATCCACAGAAAATTCCTTCCTCTTTAGCCAGTTTTCTGGCATAGATAGCTCCGTCTTTATCAGTAACCTTTTCAAAATGATCAATTACGGACATATCATAATTCTCAGGAATAATATCTTCCCCGATTCCTTCCGTAATATATGTATAAGCATGGTCATAATGAAGCTCACCTGTTTCATGGAATTCCTTCAGAATAGAACCGTAAGTATCCACTCCGATTACTTTGATGTTTGGATTTTTCTCCTTGAAGAATGTACCGCAGCCTGTAATAGTACCTCCTGTTCCGGCACCTACTACAAAGTGAGTCAGATTACCCTCCGTCTGTTCCCAGATTTCAGGTGCTGTAGACTCATAATGAGCCGTTCTGTTGGATAAATTATCATATTGGTTCACATACCATCCGTTTTCTGTTTCTTTAGCCAGTCTTTTTGAAACTGAATAATAAGAACGCGGATCGGTAGGTTTTACATCAGTAGGGCAAACAATAACTTCTGCTCCTACAGCACGAAGGATATCACATTTTTCTTTAGACTGTTTGGAGTTGGTTACAAAAATACATTTGTAGCCTTTGATGATGGCGGCAAGAGCAAGCCCCATTCCGGTATTTCCTGAAGTTCCCTCAATAATGGTGCCTCCCGGCTTTAATCTGCCGTCTTTTTCGGCATCTTCTATCATTTTCAGAGCCATTCTGTCCTTTACGGAATTTCCTGGATTGAAGGTCTCTACTTTTGCTAAAACTAATGCAGGAAAGTCTTCCCCTAAAACTTTATTAAGTTTTACAAGCGGTGTATTTCCTATCGTTTCAAGAATATTTTTTGCGTATTTCATAAATGTTTTATAAGCGGTGCAAAGATAATGCTTTAAAAATTAGCTGCGTAATTTAAAGATTATGATTTGTAATGAATAATGAAAGGTCAATTGCGAATTTTATTAATGTGCGTTTATTGACAATTGACTTGCGAAGCAAAATTGACTTTTCACCTTGCAATTATCGTGAATAGTGAATGATCAATTGTGAATTTTACTGAAAGTTGGTCATTAACAATTGACTTGCGAAGCAATATTCACAATTCACCATTGATCTTTAAAGGCATACGATTTCTCTTAGTTATATTTAATCACTTTCACCGGAGAAATCTTGCTGATCAGGTAGCTCGGAATAATCAAAGCGAGACCGGAAATAAGAAGAATTCCCAATGAAATAGATATAATCGCTACCGGATTAAGATCTACAGGAACCGTACTTACATAATAGTTCTCAGGATTTAGTTTGATGATTCCGAAAAATTTCTGAAGTAAAATCAAACCTAAGCCAATGGCATTTCCATACAAAAGCCCGGGGATCATAATGATTAAAGTATAATTGATGAAAGTAGCCCTAATCTGTGAATTGCTGGCTCCCAATGTTTTTAAAAGCCCGATAGAATTGGTTCGCTCAATGATCAGAATTAAAAGAACCATAATGATATTGATAACCACTACGATGAGCATAATGATAATGATCAGTGCAATATTGGTGTCAAAAATACTGATCCAGTCGGTGATCTGCGGAAATTTTTCCGTTGCTTTTTCAGCGTAATTTTTGTAGCCTATCAGTTTTTCAATCTCCGGAAAATCTTTATCGATATCGTTTACATTTTTAAGGAAAATATCAAGACCTCCGATTTCATCCGGCTTCATTTCCTGAATTTTTCTTACATGATTGATTCCGCCGATAACAAACTGATCATCAATCATTTTAATATCGGTTTTATAAATTCCGATAACCCTGAACTTACGGTAAATAGGTTTCTGGTCTGCTTTTGAAAATACGGTAACTATACTGTCATTAACTTTAAGGTGAAGATCATTAGCCACCTTTTGTGAAATAGTCACATCGTTATTGTACCCTTTCTCTGTTACCTTCGGAGTTGTTCCGGCTACAAGAAATTTTTTGAATCTCAGGCTGTCGAAATCCTTTCCGATTCCTTTAAATATAATTCCTGAAAAATTATGTTCATTACGCATGATTCCAGTTACCGTAGCATATTTCTGAACACTTTCTACATCCGGAAGTTCCTTGATTCTTTGAATATTGAGCCCCTGATTATCCAGTACGGAAGTATTGTAAGAAGAATTTGATCTTGTAGACCGTACGGTAATGTGTCCGCTGAAATCTGCCAGTCTTTCCTTAATGGCTTTTTTGGAACCGAACCCTGTAGCTACCGTAATTAAGGAAACAATGATTCCCAAAGCTACGGAAAGCCTGCCGATGAAGATGATAACTCTTGAAAGGTTATTTTTGTTATCTTTGGAAAACGCTATTTTTCTAGAGAAATATAAAGGAAATTTCAAGCTTATGAATTTAGATTTCAAAATTAAAAATTTACTTCTTATTTGCCTAATTTTTTTAGGAGTATTCAACCAATATTATTCTCAGAGTCAAGATCAACGGGGTTTTAAGAACGGGGCAGACCAGTCTGAACTCTATCTTCCGTTGCTGAAAAATAAAACAATAGGAGTGGTGACGAACCAAACCGGGTTGATGAGTGATAAAAACCATGTGGTAGATTTTTTAGTAAAAAACAATATTAAGATCAAAGCTATTTTTGCTCCGGAGCACGGGTTCAGAGGTGATGCTGATGCTGGTGAAAAAGTGAAAAACGGGGTAGATACCAAAACAGGAATTCCTATTATTTCTTTATACGGAAACAATAAAAAGCCTAAACCTGAGCAGCTTAAAGGTATTGATATTGTCGTTTTTGACATCCAGGATGTAGGAGTGAGATTCTATACTTATATTTCAACTTTAGCTTATTTGATGGAGGCCGGAGCGGAAAATAATGTAGAAATAATGGTCCTTGACCGTCCAAATCCTCATGACGGATATACAGATGGTCCGGTTTTGAAGAAAAAATGGTCAAGCTTTGTAGGAATGCATGAAGTTCCGGTTGTTTACGGATTAACGATAGGTGAGTATGGGAAGATGGTGAATGGCGAAAAGTGGCTTAAAAATGGAGTTCAGGCAAAATACACGCTGATCCCGATGAAAAACTATCATAAAAAACAACGGTATCCAATTTTGGATAAACCTTCTCCGAATCTGCCCAACGATAAATCAATTAATTTATATCCGAGTCTGTGCTTTTTCGAAGGAACTCAGGTTTCTGTAGGAAGAGGAACCAGTCTTCCGTTTCAGATTTACGGATCTCCATGGACGCAGGGATTACCTTACCAGTTTACCCCAAAACCGAATTTTGGAGCGAAAGATCCCTTCCTGAATGGTAAATTATGCTACGGTGAAGATCTTTCAACGTATTCAAAGGATTTGAGGGAGCTGAATCTTGAATGGCTGATTAAATCCTATAAAAGCTATAAAAACCCGCAACAGGGATTCTTTCTTGAGAACCTGTTCTTCGATAAACTGGCCGGGACAGATGAGTTCAGAAAACAAATCATTGCAGGAAAATCAATTCAGGAAATTAAAGCTTCGTGGAAAGGTGATCTGGAAAAATTTGAAAAGATTCGTACGAAGTATGTTATGTACCAGGACTAGTTTCTGAAAGTCAATTGTAAATTAGGCTTCGCCGGTTAATAGTGAATCTATTGATCATAGAAAAATTCACAGGCGAAGCCTAATTCATAATTAACCATTCACTTTTTAATCAGTCGAAATTCTGAGGTGGGTTTTTATCGTTTTTCCCTTTATTAAGAATGAAAAGTCCCAGAGACAATCCTATGACACCGGCAAAAGCAGTCATAAGGGCTCTCTCCAGCTTGTCGGGAAGATCGTTTCCGATATAATTCATTAAAAAAAGGATCACAAAAGTAATCAGTGAAATAATAATATGGTTTTTTCCGAACAGTTTCATGCTGTTATTTTAGTTTGTAAGAAATCATGACACCACCTCTGTAAGGGATAATCTCTCCGCTTTTGTTGAGCTTTTGTGCATAATCGTACCGTTCCCCTGTGGAGCGGTCATATCCTTTATAGAAATCTTGTGAAGAGCCTATTGATGCATAAATGTCCATATTCAATCGATCGGATAATTTAAACTGATATCCTCCTGTAATGCCCAATATGAGAGAATATCCCTTTTGATACAAATTCGAAGTAATAAAAGTTTTTCCTCTTTCATCAGTGATCGGAGCATCGGACCAATAGCTCCATTTTTGAGCATTAAAGGCAGCTACTGCTATGTTTGCTCCCACATACCAACGGCTGAATGCCTGGTTAAAATAATATCTTCCTTCCACAGAAAGAGAATAATACTGCATTTCATGTCCTGCAAAAGACTTCCAGGGTGATACCAGAACGTCGCCTTGTATGGTAATTTTTGGAGTCAGTTGTTTTTCCAGACCGACATTAATCACTCCAATTGGAGCCAGAAGTGCATTGCCTTTTATGTATAGGCTTTTTTCCTGCTCCTGAGCTGTAAGACTTCCTACAGAAAGGATGGCTATAGATGCGGTAAGAAATTTGTGTTTTAGCATTTATTTTATTTGTTTCAGTAATTCGTCTGCGAGTTGGTAATCTTTACCAGTCTGAACGGCCATGTTTTTGGACATTTCAGCATAGTTTTTCGCCATTTCCTTGTTCCCGGTCAGAAAATAAAGTTTCGCAAGAATATAAGTGTTTTCCGGTGTTTCTCCACGCATTACAGATTTTTCAGCCCATTCTGCTGCTTTCTTTAATGATGCGGGATTTTTAATGTGATCACCGAATACCCATGCCGCTCTCAGCAGTTCATTAGGTTCGAATGCATCGGAATTGTTATAATACTCTAACGCTGCTTTTTCAAATTCAGGGAAATTGGCATTTTGCTCGTAGTAACTGAGTTTCGTCTGGTTTAGTTTTGATTGTGCAAGCTGTTTTCCTACTAGCGGCTCGGCCGTTTTCATGAAATACTCCTCGTTGATTCTTTTATTTTTATCATCAATAGCCTGCTCTACAATCTTTGAAAGTTTGAGTTGGCTGTCAAATTCATTGTAAGTTTGTTCAGGAAGATATTTAAGAATCTCTGCCTTTCTTGAGGTAAATATTTTGTAGTTGCTGTCTTCCGTAGACTTTACAAAAAACAGAAGGAACCCAATTTCTTCTTTTGAGATTTCTTCGGTTTTCTTTTTGTTTTCAAAATATCTTTCGGAAGCTTTTTTAGCGAAATCGTAATCTGAAGAAGAGTTCAGTCTCATAATATTAATCAGGAATTCCGGATCTTTTTCTCCTTTAGCAAAACGCTCTTTGAGAGATCCTTTTTGGTTTCCCGGAGCGTTGATGTCCTGAGCCATGGCTATAAACATACTTGCCTCCATGTAGCCTGAGTTTTGCGAAACCAGTTCACCTTCACCATTCAGAAAAAGATAAGTAGGATAGGAGCGTACTCCGTATTTAGCTGCAATTTCCCTTCCTTCACCTTTTTCCATGTCAAATCTGGCATTCACGAAATTGGGGTTGAAATAATCTCCGACTGTTTTCTGGGTAAACACATTCTTTTCCATCATCTTACATGGCCCACACCAAGAGGTATAAGCATCCAGAAAAACCAGCTTTTTTTCCTTCTTAGCCTTGGCAAGAATATCTTTGAATGGCAGTTCCTGAAACTGTATGGCTTCCTGAGCCCATATTACAACAGAGCAGAAAACAAATACCCCGGAGATGATCTTCTTCATTTTCAAATTAGATTTGTAGGCGAAGATAGTTATTTTCCAAAATATAGACGATGAATTTATACGCTCAGCCTCTATATTAACGAATTTTAAGACTGCAGCCGATTCCTTAAAACAAAATAAACAGGCCGAAACCTGTTTACTGTCTTTTATAATTTTTTTAGTTTGTAACTGATTAAGAAACAGCTTCTACGGCTTCTTTGATCAATTCTGTAATTTCTCTAGGATGAGTGGCTAATGAAGCATGGCTTGCATCAAGATGAATAATCTTTTTAGCGTTCATTCTTTCTGCCATTTCCTTTTCTGTGGCAGGAGGAATCATCCTGTCGTTGTCAGAAACCTGATACCAGCTTGGTTTTGTTTTCCATGCAGGTTCTCCGGCTTCAGCAGCGAAAATACTTCCGTGGATAGGTTTTTGTGATAAAGACATCACCACCGAATCTTCAGGGTTTAGGTCCTGCGCAAAGCTTTCATGGAATTTGTCATATTTAATCCAAAGAAATCCTTTCTCATCCGGAACAATATTAGCTCCGCCTGCAGGCTGTTCTCTGCGTCCGAAGATTCCTCCCAGACTTTCTCCCTTGTCCGGTGCGAAAGCAGCAACATAAACCAGTCCTACCACTTTATCGTGATTTCCGGCTCCAGAAATTACAGCACCTCCGTAGGAATGTCCTACCAACAGTACTTTTCCATCCTGTAAGTCAATCAGATCTTTTGTTTTTTGGATATCCTCATCCATAGAAGTCAATGGATTCTGAACACTTCGTACTTTGTAGCCTTCGCTGTGAAGATTTTCAATAACGTGTCTCCAGTGAGAACCGTCTCCCCAGGCTCCGTGAACTAAAATAATTGTTACATTTTTGTTTTCCATATTTTTATTCTTTACATTTTGTAACACAAATTTAGTGGTACATTTTCTAAAAAATGTTCACTTTAGTTAACGTTTTAAAGTTCTGTTGCGGATTCTGCTTAATGACTGTGGTTTTACTCCAAGATAACTTGCAATATGTTTTTGGGCAACCAGCTGAAATATTTTAGGATTTTCTGTTAATAGGTTATGGTAGCGCCTTTCTGGGGAATAATAGAGCAGTTCCTCAATTCTTTTTTTGGCATTCAGATAAATAATTTCCGTCATTTTTCTTCCGAATTCCTGCCAGTACGCATTTTTTTTATAAAGTTTCTGAAGATCATCTTTATGAAGAAGCAAAACTTCCGATTCTTTGACAGCTTTGATGTTCATTTTGGAACGGGTATGACAAAGAATGCTCTCATAATCGGTGAAAAAATAATTGTCATAATGAAAATTGAAGTTCACATCCTCACCTCCTTCATTGATGTAGAACGTTCTCATGAAACCGGTTTTCAGAAAACCTAAATACTGGCATTCTTCACCTTCTCTCAGGAAAAAATCGGATTTTTTATAATTGGTTTCTTTAAGATAGCTGCAGAATTCTTCATAATGCTCTTCGTCTACCAGAAATAATGGACCGTATTTCGAATACTCATCAAGAATTTTTTTCATACATATCAATTTGAAGGAATGATAAGCGGGCTTAAATGGGTTAATGGAAAATAATAACTGACAACTAAATTATTAAAAATTAATGGAAATAAAAATAGAATAAATAGAGGAACGCATAATGGAAAGCGGATAGCTTTAACACAATTATATGAAACATTGGTTTTATGATTTTTTAAATAAGAGTTCTCTTAAAATTGAGATCTGTACAAGAAATTGAAGTCTGTTTAAATTTGCTTTAAAATTATATCTATTTTTGCGTTGAAACTATTGATCATAATTCACTTAACAAAATATTGAAGCTTTTTTATGCTTTTCCTATCCGGAGTTTTTTTAGCCTTTTTCTTAGCTTTTCTTTTAATTACCAAAAGAAATAAGAGCATAGCAGATTTTATTCTCGCAGCTTGGCTTATCGCAATCGGGTTAAATCTGGCAGGGCATTACATGCTTCTTACCGATCAGTACGTTCTCTATCCTTCTTTTGTTTTTTTTGGATTTTCACTGCCTTTGGTTTATGGTCCGTTTTTATATCTTTATATCAAAAGACAGACTTCTTCGGAGCAGTTTTCATGGAAGCATCTGCTGCATTTTGTGCCGTTGCTGATATGCAATCTGATGTTTCTGTCTTTTTATGCAGCTCCATTTGAAGAGAGAGTCGAGATTTTCAAGCACCATGGAAGGGAATTTGAGACAGAAATGTTTCTGAAACTGTATTCCATCTATATTTCCGGAGTTATTTATGTGGTTCTTTCGTTTTCTGCCCTTTATAGATTCAGGAAAAATATGGTTCAGCAGTTTTCCAATACGGAAAAAATCAATTTTAACTGGCTGCTGTATCTTATTATATGGATTGCATTGATCTGGGGACTGGTTCTTTTTACGGAACAGGTGAATATTATTTACGGAGCTGTTACCATATTTATCCTTTGGCTGGGTTATTTTGGAATCAAGCAGGTTCAGGTTTTTAATCAGCCGGTACCAGTTTTTGCTGGCAATACAGAAGAGGCAAGTCTTGTTTTTGAAAATAAAAATGATGAAGAATCCATGATTTCTGTGGAAAAGAAATACCAGAAATCTACTTTATCCGAAGAAAATATTGATGACATACATTCAAGGCTGATGCAGCTTTTGAGCGAAGATAAACCGTTTATCAATCCTAATCTTACTTTGAATGAACTGGCGGCAAAACTGGATATTCATCCGAATTATCTGTCTCAGGTCATTAATTCCAAAGAAGAAAAAAACTTCTATGAACTGATTAATGAAAAAAGAATAGAAGAATTTTTAAACAGGATTTCACTTCCTGAAAGCAAACAGTACACGCTGCTTTCTATAGCATTTGAATGTGGGTTCAATTCTAAAACATCTTTTAACAGAAATTTCAAGAAATATACAGGCGTAACTCCCAGCGAGTATCAGAAAACTTCCTGATCTCTGGTTTCAAGTTTCAGGGAAAAGGGTTCAGGTTTCATAAGTTGCTTTAAATCAGATTGTTGATTTTGACGGTAAATGTGTGTCAACTTGCCTATTGGGGCGATTGGCTTTCGGGAATAATGAATCTTTGCCTCATGATTTTAAACCCAAAATTATGAGCATGAAAGCTTTTAAAAAAAGGAATGCCGCTCTGGCTACCTTTACTATTTTTACTTTATTGTTTTCCTGTACGGATGGACGTACAATTGACGGTCCCGGAAATCTGGTTCCTAAAACGGTAGATCAGGATTCTTCACTGCCTTCCCTGTTTGCGAACGGCGCTATGCTTCATTCCGAGGCTTTCGGTCCGGAAAACGGAACCCTTGTTATTGCCATCCACGGCGGTCCGGGAGGAGATTACCGATATCTTCTCAATGGGAAAGATCTTGCGGCAGAAGGATTTCGTGTTGTATTTTATGACCAGAGAGGTTCCGGGCTTTCCCAGCGGTTCCCCAAAAAGTCCTACACCAATCTGGGGGCAGGGGCTATAGATGTGATGTATGATGAACTTCATGCCGTGATTGCTCATTACCGCAAAAATCCGGGGCAGAAAGTGGTTCTTTTCGGGCATTCCTGGGGAGCAATATTGGCTTCAGGATATGCAGGGAAATACCCGAATGACATTCAGGGGCTTGTTTTGTGTGAACCTGGCGGCCTGAAATGGAATGATATCGAAGATTACGTTAAAAAGTCCCGGTCATTCAAATTATGGAGTGAGATTCTTAATGATTCGGCTTATATGGATCAGTTTATTTCAGGGAAAGAGGATCAGCATGAGATTTTGGATTATAAAATGTCGATGCTGGCATCCAAAAATGACATTACCGGTGAAGGTGATTTTGACAGCAGTGCAAGCTGGCGGAGCGGAGCAGTTATTATGGATGCTCTTTTTGATATTGGGGATCAGTATACCATTGATTTTTCAAAGGGACTGCAGAATTATAACGGCCCATCCTTATTCTTTTACAGCGAAAGAAATAAAGCATATCCGGATTCCTGGGCACAGAAAATTACATCAAGTTATCATAATCCTTCCGTTGTGAAAGTATCAGGAGTAGGGCACGACGGTATCGTTACCAATTCCGGCGCATGGAACAACCAAACGAAACCTAAAATAACCGCCTTTATTAATTCCCTTTAATTCACAACCATGAAAAAAATGATATATAAGACTGCATTGTTTGTGTTGATGATCGGTATGACCAATGCTCAGACCATCAACTGGGGTTCTGAAAATAAAGAAAAACATATCCTTAATGCCAATATCGGAGCGGAGTACGGAGTTATTTTCGGGCTTGGATACAGTTATAAATTAAATAGCAGGCTTTTTCCGATGATGCTTGGTGCAGAATTTTCTACTCCGTCCGGAAATGATTTACTGGATGATTATAAGGCCAAAGCCGGGGTGAATGTAAGATGGATAAAGGTTCACGATTTTCAGCTGTCTACAAGGGTTCAGGGGCTTTTTAGACTGATTGAGAATGAAAATGCTGCCATTGTGAATTTCGGACTGGATATGGCAGGAGTGATCGGATATTACAGACCGAAATGGTTTGGAGGGGTGGAAGTAGGCTTTGATAAAGCTATTGTAACCCACTTTAAACATTCGGAGAAATATAAGGAGATTTATCCTGATGTTAAAAACGGTTGGTATGAACCGGCAACAGGTGGAAACTTTTATTATGGTTTGCAATGCGGATATACGTTCCGGAACCAGGAAATTTATCTGAAAGGCGGAAATATAGTGTCGCAGGATTTTAAAACCAAGCCTCTGCTTCCTTTTTATGCTCAGATTGGATATAACTTTAAACTGTAGAATTTTTGATATACAACCATAAAAAAACCGCCTTGATTAAGGCGGTTTGTGGTTTCTCCAGGAATCGAACCAGGGACACATGGATTTTCAATCCATTGCTCTACCAACTGAGCTAAGAAACCATTTGTTTCGTTGTTTATTGTGGGTGCAAAAGTATAATATTTTCCAATACCGCGCAAGTTTTTTTATGATTAATTTGAAAAGTATTTTTGACGATGGTTTTTTAGAGCAGGTATCCGCTTAAAAATCAGCGAGTCCTTTGCTACAAGCCTTTTTTTATTTTTTTGTGATCTTCACCCCAGATTTCTAACTGATCTAAAACGGGAATAAGATTTCTGCCGATTTCCGTTAATTCATATTCTACCCTGGGAGGAACTTCTGCATACACCGTCTTTAAAACCAGTTTTTCTTCCTCCATTTTTTTGAGCTGCATGGTCAGCATTCTTTCACTGATATTCGGGATCTTTCTTCTGAGCTCAGAGAATCTCATTTTTCCTGTTCTGAGGCAATAGCAGATAGAAAGGATCCATCGGCCGCTGATGAGATTCACAGCATATATTTCAGAGCAGCTAAGCTCCAGACCTTTTTTATTTTCGTGATTGGTGGATGATTCTTTAATACTCATACTAACATTTTTGTTCGTTCCATACAATTTATTGAGAATTTTGGAAAGCGATATTCATCAGTTAAATTTACAAAATAAAGTCATACTTCCTGTCTGTATGGGGAAACTTCATTCACTGAAGACATATATAATCATTTATACCAATTGGCAATGGATTTCAACAGAATTGACAAAGACCTTAGAGTAAGCATTGAGAACTTTCCGTTTTCGTTAGATATAGATCAGAAGATATTTTTGGACAACCCGGAAATTATTCAGAAAGAAAGAGAAGAACTGGTAAGGAATAATCCCTTCAAAGGTCCCGATCATATTAAGGTAAAAGATATTTTCATAACGAGCTCCGTTGATCATTCTCAGATCAGGCTGCATATCTATCAGCCGGAGGAATTTGATCGGCAGAAAACAATCGTATACTTTCACGGGGGAGGATATGTTTTTGGCTTACCTGAGCAGGTGGATCATCAGATGTTTGAAATAGCAGATCATCTTAAGGCAACTATTATTTCTGTTGATTACAGACTTTCCCCACAATATAAATTTCCGGTTCCGGTACTGGACGGCTTTGATGCATTGAAATGGGTAATTATGCATGGAAATGAGTATCTGGGAATTGATACGGATCGTATTTCTGTATTTGGAGCGAGTGCCGGAGGGCATTTGGCGGCAGCAGTTACACAGATGGCTAATGATAGCGGTTTCCAAAATATAAAGCATCAGTTCTTATTATATCCTGTGATTCACAATAAACTGAATACGCCTTCCATGAACGAGTTTACAGATGCTCCCCTCTGGAATAAAAGATATGCTGAAACGGCATGGCTCCATTTTCTTGGGAATGATAAGGATAAAAGTTTAATCTATTCCGATCTTACCCATTATTCTGATTTTCCGGGGCTGCCGAGAACAACAATTGTTGCCTGTGAACTTGATCCTTTGAGGGATGAAGCTATAGAATTTGCTCAGTTTTTATACCAGGCTGGGGTTAAAACTGAACTTTGGGTCATACCGGGTGCCGTACATGTGTTTGATCTTTTCGATTCCCCGTTAACGGAAGAATATAAACAATTTTTATACAGCAGAATTTTTAATTTACAATAAGCATAAGATAAAAGATGAATTTAAGAGACAACAGACCGGGACTTCTTCTGATTGATATTCAGAAAGGTTTTTTGGATGATCATTATTGGGGTGGAAAAAGGAATAACAGAGATGCGGAAAAGATCAGCGGCACTATCCTGAAAAAATGGCGGGAACTTGATCTGCCTGTTTTTCATATCAGACACAGTTCTGTTAATACAAAATCAAGACTGCATGGATCTGATCCTAGTTTTCAGTTTAATGAGTATGTTCTGCCACAAGAGGGTGAGCCGGTGATTACAAAAAATGTAAACAGTGCATTTATCGGAACGGATTTAAAAGAAAGGATAGATCAGTTGGGTATACATACTCTGGTGATTGTAGGGATTACAACCAATCACTGCGTTTCAACGACAACGAGAATGGCCGGGAATTTTGGGTATGAAACCTATGTTATTTCAGATGCAACCGCAGCTTTTGACAGAGTAGGGATCAATGGGGAGAAATATGACGCTGAACTGATTCACCTTACTGCTCTTGCCAATTTAAATGAAGAGTTTGCTACCGTATGGGATTCTGAAAGATTACTGAAGGAATTGTAGTGTTCAATAATCAGAAAACCAGTGTTTTCCATGTGAAAATTAGGATGTATTTGTCATGTGTTTAGGAAGTAAAAAAATCACAGTTAGTGGAATATTATTTTATAACTTTGATTTAAAATTAAACACCAATGAAAGTATTCCCCAAATTTATTATAATCCTTTTGCTAGTAATGAATGGTATCTCTTGGGCTCAATTTCCGGGAGGTGTTTCAAATAATTTACAAATTTGGGTAAAAGCCGACGAAGGAACCGGTACAAGTATTGACAATGCTCAGGTTGCTATCTGGAGCAATCAGAGAATAGGTGGTGTAGATGGAATTGCCAATCAGGGAATTCCCGGAAATTACGCAGACCCGGGAATCGGAGTAAGACCTGTTTATAGAGCTGCCACTTCTATCCCGAATTTCAACTTTAATCCTGCGATTGAAATCGTAAGCACGAATGGGTATCGGGCCGGTTATAAATTTCCCCTGGGTTTTCCTGATAATACAACCAATGCTATAACGTCCTATACTCATTTGTCGAGAACAGGATCAACCAACTACAGAACTGTTTTTGTAATGAACGGAACAGCAAGAAGCTCGAACATTTCAGATATTGCAGGGGTGTGGCAGTCTCCTTTTTTTGGAACCTATGGGAACCGCCCTGAATTCTATAATGAGAAAGAATTCGGGGATGTCTTTTTTGGAAGTAATACAATCAGTACTGTGGGAACCGATATTCCAAGTATACAGTCTTATTATAACAGCATTTCCGGTGGGAGCATGGGTTATTTTTTTGATAATAACGGTTTATCATACGGAGGCCCTTCCAATAATGTATCTTCTACAGCCAATTATCCGGGAATGGTACTTTTAATGGATAATGACGGAGGAAACGGAAGTACTTCTTTAGCGGGCGACAGAATTGGAGAGTTTATCCTCTATTCTGAAACACAAACGGCTGCTGAAAGGCAAAGGGTGAATTCATATTTGGCCATTAAGTATGGGATTACGCTGGAGCAGCCACAGGATTATTTAACTTCAGATGGTTCTGTTTCCTGGAATTCAGCTGCAGATACAACTTTTAATAACAATATTTTTGGGCTGGCATTAGATAATAATTCGGTCCTGAATCAGAAAGTTTCAAACAGTATCAATTCAAATACGATTCTTACTGTTGCCAATGATAATGATTTTATCTCTGCAAATACAGCGGCTACGAGAACTCCTTTTGCCCAGGATAAAACTTTTCTTGTATTGGGAGATAATAATGTTACTGATATAAGCTTAGTCGCCATGGGTAATCCTTCTACTTTCAGCAGAATACAGAGGATCTGGCGGGTGCAAAGAACCAATGACACCGGGAAAACATATCTTCAAGTTGATTTATCCTCTTATCCTGATATTCCTGCGGCTACAGCATTGAACAAGGTGTATATGATAGTGGCTAATGATCCGGCTTTTGGTACAAATCTGCAGTACATACCGGCATTAAGTTTTTTGGGAGGTACAGCTGTTTTCGATTACGAATTTCCAAGTGATAAATATATTTCCTTTGGTGCAGGTAATGCATTTTGTACAAGAGAACCGAATACAACACCTGCTACTGCATTTACGAAGATAGGAATCACCGGATATAGTACAAAACAGAATAACTGGCCTGAAAATATTCCCAATGGTTTTATAGCACTGGAGTCCGGATCTGAAGGGATGGTAATTACGAGAACCACTCCGGCAAATATTCCTGTTCCGGTAGAAGGAATGATTATTTATGATACTTCTGCCAACTGCTTTAGTTTGTATAATGGAAGTGCGTGGAAATGTATGGTAAGAGCCTGTAATAATTAAAAAAAGATCAATGAAAAATAAAAAAATAAAAAGCATTATTTGTGTCTTGGCTGTTATTTGTTCAGGTATTCTGAGTGCTCAAATAGGAGTGGAAACAGAAACAATAAGAGGGAGTGGTATTATGGACTTTCCAGCAGGTCTGGATAAAGGAATTATCATACCTATTCTTAATTCAAATAGAAATCCTAATCCTTCTCCCGGAACAATTATGATGTATCAAAACAGAATAATAGGATTTACAGATTCGGGAAGTATAAATTTTACAGATGAGGGAGATACCAGTGCAGTATCATTTAACACTTCCACGCCTCAGCCGGTAGGCGTAAACAGTATTATTATAGGATCTGACACATCAACGGCTTCCGGTGGAGCCCTGGTATTTGAATCTTCAGATAAAGCCTTAATCCTGCCTGTAGTCTCCAATGTTGTCAATATGCCGAATCCGTATCCGGGAACCATTTGCTATGATCAGAACAGTAAAAGTTTTGCCATGTTTGATGGAAAAGTGTGGAGCTTTTGGAAATAAGACTCTGTTAGCTGTGTCAACAGTTTATAATCTTCTAGAATTGACTGAAAATAAAAACCGCCATAATTGAGGCGGTTTTTTATTTTCCAGGGGTATATTTTATCTTTCTTATTCCTTATAATTTATAATTAAGTTTTTTTAGACAAAATTTATATCCTCTTAATGTAAAGGGACAAGACAAATCAACTGGTGGTGAATACTCAAAAACCGGTAGGTACTGGTTTGTACGATTGTTTTAATTCTTAATTTTATTAAACAAAAAAAGTTTAAATGACTTCATTAAAGAAATGAATACAAATCACCACCCTACATTAATAGTTTTAGCAGCCGGAATGGGCAGCAGATACGGAGGTCTTAAGCAGATAGATATATTTACTCCACAGGGAGATACAATCATAGATTTTTCTTTATATGATGCATTGCAGGCTGGTTTTAAGAAGTTTGTTTTCATTATTCGTAAAAGTTTTGAAAATGAGTTTAAGTCATTAATAGAGAAAAAAATAAAAGGAAAAGCTGAAATTGAGTATGTGTATCAGGAGATTGATCGTGTTCCTCTAAAATATCTAAATGCAGAACGTACCAAACCCTGGGGTACGGGGCATGCCTTACTGCTTACTAAAGATGTGATACACGAAAACTTCGCCATTATTAACGCGGATGATTTTTATGGAAGAGATGCTTTTATGGTGATGTATGATTTTCTGAAAAATACAGATATGAACTCTTATAATTTTAGTATGATAGGCTATTTACTGAAGAATACGGTTTCAGACCATGGCTATGTTTCCCGGGGTGTATGTGATGTAGATTTTAATGGAAACTTATTAAATGTAACAGAAAGAACATATATAGAGAAAAGCGAAAACGGATTAAGGTACAAAGAAGAAGATGAGAGTTTTACACCCATTGAAGAAGAAGTAACAGTATCTATGAATTTTTGGGGGTTCACACCCAGGTGTTTTGAATTTGGCAGTGATTCTTTTAATCGTTTTTTAGAAAAAAACAAAGAGAGTTTAAAAGCAGAGTACTATTTGCCCACTTTGGTTGCCGACAGTATAGCATCCGGAAAGGTTAACGTAAAATTACTGAAATCTGATGACAGGTGGTTTGGAGTTACCTATCCTGAAGATAAAAAAATGGTACAAAAAGCCATTTCAGAATTAAGAATGAAGAAACTTTATCCGGAGAATTTATGGGAATAATCTAACATTACAACTGGTAAATTTATCCTGTTTCCTCAAATAATGCCTATTAAAAATTTTCTACTGTATCCTGTATGTAAATAAATCAGAATCAAAGCCCATGAGAGAAAAAGAAATTCATTCAATTTTTGATCAGTTTGAACATAAGTTTAATTTTCAATCGTATAGTGAACTCACCTCAGGGCACATCAATAATACTTTTCTTATTATTACAGATTCTTGTGAACATTATGTTTTACAGTGCATTAATCATCATGTTTTTAAAAATGTTCCCGGTCTTATAAGTAATAAAGTTACTGTCAGCAATCATCTATTAAAGAAATTAAATGATTTATCCCCAAAAGAAATCGGAAAAAAAGTGCTTTGCTTTACTAAAGCAAAAAACAGCGAAAACTTTTATTATACGGATGGAATTAGTTATTGGAATCTGATGCCTTATATTGAAGCGGGAAAAATACATGAAGTAGTAACTCATAATGAAATTGCATACGAAGGAGGTAAATTAATGGGCGAATTTTTAAATCTCACATCAGATTTAGATCATTCAAAGCTAATAGAGGTGATTCCAAAATTTCATGATATGTCTTTCCGTTTTCAGCAATATAAACTTGCCATTCAAAGTGCCAGAGTTGACCGTCTTAAAAAAGCAGAACCTTATATCAACTGGGTTTCAAAATTAAGAGACGAAATGCTGATTCTTCAGCATCTCAAAGAAACAGGAAAAATCCCCATAAGGGTTACTCATAATGATACTAAGATATCAAACATGCTTTTTGATGAAAAAAACAGGGGAATATGTGTATTAGACACAGATACCGTAATGCCAGGTATTATACATTACGATTTCGGAGATGCTATTCGTACCATTTGCAATACGGCTACAGAAGATGAAACCGATTTATCAAAAGTAGAGTTTAATTTAGAGTTCTATAAAAGCTATACTAAAGGATTTTTGGAAAAAATGGGAGGTGTTTTAACGCCAATTGAAATACAATATTTACCCTTAGCTGCAAAAACTATGATATTTATTATTGTACTAAGATTTCTTACAGATTATCTCAATAATGATGTTTATTTCAAAACCAAATACCCTGAGCACAATCTTGATCGTACCAAAAATCAGTTTAAACTTATACATAGTTTAGAGCAACAGTTTAACGAAATGATTATTGATCTATGAAAAAATATCTTATTACCGGAGGCGCAGGATTCATCGGAAGCCATATCGCTGAAGAACTGTCAAAAAATGGGCATCATGTTATCGTATTAGATAATTTAAGGACAGGATTTAAAAAAAATCTGGAAGGATTAGATGTGGAATTTATCAATGGAGATATAAGGGATAAAAACCTTCTTTTTAAATATGCGCAGGAAGCCTCAACTATTTTTCACCTTGCAGCATTAGTAAGTGTACCGGAGTCTTTAATCAATATTTCGGAGTGTATAGATATTAATACACATGGAACCATCAATGTTTTAGAAGCTGCTAAGCGTAATTATGGCTGTAAGGTTATTTTATCAAGCTCTGCTGCCAATTATGGAGATGATCCTATTCTTCCTAAAATAGAAAGCATGGCTCCAAAACCCATGACTCCTTATGCCATCAGTAAATTGGATGGTGAATATTACCTGAATATGTATCAGAAACAATGGCAAATACCCACTGCCTCATTGAGATATTTTAATGTTTTTGGTTCGAGACAAAATCCTGATTCTGCCTATGCCGCTGCCGTTCCCATTTTTATAAATAAAGCACTAAAAAATGAACCGATTACTATTTATGGAGATGGAAATCAGACCAGAGATTTTATTTATGTAAAAGATATAGTTCGTGCCAATATTTTTGCCTCAGAAAAAGGAGACTCTATCTATAATATTGCTTTAGGGCACAGCACTTCTATTATTGAGCTTGCAAAAAAAATTATTGAAATTACGAATTCAAAATCACCAATTGTTTTTTTAGAAGAACGGGCAGGAGATATTAAGCATTCAACAGCAGATACCTCTAAATTTCAACAATTAGGATTTAAACCTCTTTATTCATTAGACCAGGCATTACTAGAAACAATAGAATACTATGACAAAAGAAATAGGGAAACGAAAGAAATAATATCCTTATAACTGAAAAAAAATAATTAAAAATTTAGAAACACAAATTCTCTATATACTATAAGTTCAATTTTAGCCCTCTCCAAAACCCAATTAATATGTTAAAGAGTACAATAGATTTCTCTACAGGATTTGAAAAAAGATTTGAAAAGATAGAGACAGTTATTTTCACGGATTCGCTTTCAGCTTCAAAATCCGTAGCAAAAGAAATTTCAGACCTTATACGCGTAAAGCAGTCTCAAAAACAACCTTGTATTTTAGGACTGGCAACAGGTTCCTCGCCCAAAAGTTTATACGCTGAATTGGTACGCATGCACAAAGAAGAAGGTTTGAGTTTCAAAAATGTAGTCACTTTTAATCTTGACGAATATTATCCTATGGAACCAGATTCCATACATAGTTATGTGCGTTTTATGAAAGAATTATTGTTGGATAAAGTAGATATTCTTCCTGAAAACTACCATATTCCTGACGGAACATTATCTAAAGAAGAAATAGCTGATTATTGTACTGACTACGAACTTAAAATAGAAGCTTTAGGCGGAATAGATTTACAGGTTCTGGGTATTGGTGGTAATGGTCATATCGGGTTTAATGAATCGGGCTCCTTACAAAATTCCAAAACCCGCCTTGTGGCATTAGATCATATCACAAGAGTAGCCGCAAGCAATGAATTTTTAGGACTGTCAAATACGCCCAGAACAGCTATTACATTAGGGGTAAAGAAAATAATGGAAGCGAAAAGAGTCATATTATTGGCTTGGGGCGAATCTAAATCAAATATTATAAAAGAGTCTGTAGAAGGTCCTGTTACCAATCTGGTGCCAGCTTCCTATTTGCAGGAACACAAAAACGTTACTTTTGTATTGGATCAGGGAGCTGCTCATAAACTTACCCGGATTAATACTCCATGGTTGGTAGAAAAAATAGAGTGGACTGATGTGTTAATCCGAAAAGCAGTTTTGGGATTAGCCCAAAAAATAAAAAAACCTATACTAAAACTTACCGATTCTGATTATATAGAAAACGGAATGAGCGATTTGCTGGCAGACAAAGGACCGGCTTACGATATCAATATCCAGATTTTCAATAAACTACAGCATACCATAACCGGTTGGCCTGGAGGTAAGCCAGGAGCGGATGACAGTAATAGACCAGAAAGAAAAACTCCGGCTAAGAAAAGAGTCCTTATATTCAGTCCGCATCCAGACGATGATATTATTAGTATGGGCGGAACTTTCATAAGGTTGCACCAACAGGGGCATGAAGTTCATGTAGCCTATCAAACCTCCGGAAATATAGCAGTAGCAGATTCTGAAGCATTGCGATTTGCCAATTTTGTGTGTGATTACAACGAAATGTTTGGCATAGAAAATGGCCCGGCGAAAAAGATTTTTGATAAAGCAGTCAAATTTTTACAAAATAAGAAAAATAGCGATATAGACATTCCTGAAGTAAGACATATAAAGGGCTTAATAAGAAAAGGAGAAGCAAGATCTACCTGCTATTACGTGGGAATACCGGACAGCCAGATTCATTTTCTGGAAATGCCATTCTATGAAACAGGCAGAATAGAGAAAAAACCATTGAGCAAAGAAGACATAGAAATTGTAACGGATATCATAGATAAAGTAAAACCACATCAGATATTTGCAGCTGGTGACTTAGCAGATCCTCATGGAACGCATAAAGTGTGTTTGGATGCTATTTTTGAATCTGTTAAAAATTTGAGACCAAATGAATATATGAAAGATTGTTGGCTATGGCTATATAGAGGAGCATGGAAAGAATGGTCTATAGAAGAAATAGAAATGGCAGTTCCGCTAAGCCCGGATCAAATTTTGGAAAAACGCTATGGAGTTTTCAAACATCAATCTCAAAAAGATGGGGTAGTATTCCAGGGGACAGACATGAGAGAATTCTGGCAAAGAGCAGAAGAAAGGAACAGAGAAACAGCAGAAACGTATCATAAAATGGGACTTGCCACTTATGCTGCCATGGAAGCTTTTGTAAGGTGGGAATTCTAAAAAGTTGAATAATGTCTTTCTGTAGAAGAAATTTCACTTCCTAAAGGTTTGCAGGGGAAGTAATATGCCTGTTTTTTAAGGATATTCTATAAATCAAATTTAATATATTTTACTTTTTTACTGTTACCAATTTTTGACCAGTACAGAAGGTAGTTTTGGGCGGATTTTTTCCGCCCATTATTATTTTAACCTTTAAAAACCCGACTTACTATTGGGTTGATGATCCATGAATAACAAGGTGAAAACGCTTTTATAATACAAAAAAATCAATAGGTTAAATGTTTTTTTCTCTTGGAAAATAGAGAAGAAAAAGGCGTGTCTGCCAACCATAATCAATCTTTAAGGGCTTTCTGATAAGGCATATTCAAATGATTTTCTAACTGGTGGTAAAGGTACAAAAACTGGTAGCTACCAGTATGGAGGTATGATGTAAAACTATACATTTGAGTTACACAGGGTTAATGTTATAGTAATAGTTAGTTCATACTCAGAAACGGAAAAATAAGAAGAGAACTACCCTTATCCTCGATAGAATAATATTGTTATAAAAATCAATAAAAGATGAAGAAAACTACAATTTGTATTTTGAGTGCCATTCTAATGTCATCTATCACATTAGTGGATGCACAGGAAACTAAAAACAAACCTTCGGACTCTATCCCTAAAAAAGTAAAAGAGGTGGAAGAAGTTGTTTTAGTAGGATTCGGAAAACAGAAAAAAGGAACTGTTTCCGGATCTATAGCTTCTGTTGATAAAAAGATACTACAGGATCGGCCAACAACAAGCTTAACAGCGAGTATACAAGGTGCTTTACCAGGAGTTACCATTAAGTCTTCTTTGGGAGATGTAGGTTCTGTACCCACCTTGAATGTAAGGGGAAGAAGTGTTGCAGGGAATTCACCCCTCTATATTATAGATGGTATTCCCTCTAGTGCTGCAGATTTTTCCAGGCTAAGCCCGGCTGATATTGAAAATATAAGCATATTAAAAGATGCTTCGGCAGCTATCTATGGTGCAAGAGCTGGTTATGGGGTGGTTCTTGTCGAGACCAAAAAAGGCGGTGGAGGTAAGATGAGTATAGGTTATAATATGTATAATGGCTATCAGACGCCCACCTATCTGCCTAAGTATGTAGATGCTGTTGAATATATGAAGCTGAAAAATGAAGCATATTATAACGCTAATAATAATGTTGGTCATTTTTCTCAATATAATCAGGGGCAAATAGATCTTACCGCTTCAGGTACAGACCCGGACAGATACCCAAATACAGACTGGTATAAAGCAACTTATAGAAAAATGGCCAATGTGCTTAATAATGAGATCAATGTGTCAGGTGGAGATAAAACCCGTTATTTCGCAAGTTTAGGGTATTTGAAGCAGGAGTCTCTATCCCCTACAAAAGGGATGGATAGATATTCTTTTAGGACCAATACCTCCTCTAAATTAAGTGATAAACTTACCGTAAATTCTAATATATCGTTTATCAAACAAATGATCAATGATCAGGGAGGTAGTATTAATACCGCAGAATTAGCAAGAATAACGCCTACTATGGTAGTAAGACAGTCGAATGGATGGTGGGGATCTGTTAATGCCGGTAAAGTAGATAACACATTTGCAAATACCAATCCTGTAAGAAATAACACTGAGGGAGGAGATTCTAAGTCAAATGATCAAAAATTTATGGGAGGATTATCTGCCAACTACACTCCTGTAAAAGGATTAAATGTAAATGCTCAAATCAACTATTCAAATTGGAACTATCGTTTAGGGACCTTTGTAAATACACTAAACCCTGTTTACAACTTTTTAACCAACGCTCCAATTGGTTCAACTGCGAGAGCGATTAATAACTATTCTGAGTCCTGGAATTCTGATGAATTACTTAATACTCAGGCCTTGATAAGTTATGAAAAAAACATATCATCACATTATTTTAAAGTGTTGGGAGGTGCTTCCTATGAAGACTATACAACCAGATCTATATCTGGTAAAAAATCTAATATTCCAAAAGATGGATTACATTCTTTAAGTGCTCTTAGTACCCTGGACGGAACCTTAGATGAATTAAAATCCAATACCGGGCAATATGCTTTCCAGTCTGTTTTCGCTCGTATCAATTATAATTATCAGGAAAAATATTTTTTAGAAGGTATTATAAGGGCAGATGCATCTTCGCGTTTTGCTAAAGAAAACAGATGGGGATATTTTCCTGCAGTTATGGCTTCCTGGAGGTTAGACAAGGAGAATTTCATTAAAAATCTGAGTTTTATCAATACACTGAAATTCAGAGGTTCTTATGGTAGCACCGGATCTATCAATACCATTGGTTATTATGACAATCAAACCTATATAGATAATACTTCTGTAGTTCTGGGGAATGCAATAGTAGGGGCAATGGTACCAGGTAAGCTTGGCTTTTCGGGTATAGGGTGGGAAACAATTGTTACCAAAAATATAGGGCTGGATGGATCTTTATTCAGCAATACTTTTACTTTCTCGGTAGATGTATATAGCCGTCTTACAAAGGGTGCATTAATGAACAATCAATTACCATATGAAACAGGTGTACTCATAGACAATGATCCAAACATAAACCAAACACCACCAATTAATGCAGGTGATGTAGAAAATAAAGGAATAGAAATTACTTTGGGGTATAATAAAAATTTTGAAAATGGAGACTTTTACATCAATGCTAATTTTGCTAAAAACCGAAATAATATTCGTTCACTTATAAACAGCAAGCCCCTATACAATGATTATTGGATAACACAAGTAGGAGGTTCAATTGGTGATTTCTACGGATACAAGACTGCTGGGCTCTTAACCCAGGAAGATATTAACAATAATTATCCTAAATTATACAGTACTTCTCAAGCTGGCGATATAAAGTATGTAGATATTAATGGTGATGGAGTTGTTGATGAAAACGATAGAACGGTAATAGGAAATGATGTTCCAAGCCTTACCTATGGTTTAAGTATAGGAGGCAGGTATAAAAATTTTGATCTTAGTGTAGTAGGGCAGGGAGTGGCTAATGTTGAGGTATATCTGGATAAAGAATCTTCTCAGGCATTTTTCAATGGTGCCGGTGTAAAACAATATGTTTCAGATAACAGATGGACTCCGGAGAATCAAAATCCTAATGCTTTGTATCATAGGGTTTTGCCGTCTGGAGGAGGAACTCAAAATATAGGGGTTACTTCAGATTTTTGGCTTTTTGATGCAAGTTACTTTAGAATTAAGTCTATTACTTTGGGATATTCCATTCCTCAGGAAACATGTAGCCTCATAGGATTGAAAAAATTCAGAATATATGCAAACTTGGAAAATTACTTTACGTTGAGAGGAGACAAGCGAATGAAAGATTTTGATCCTGAAATGGCTAGTGCTCGTTCAGCATATCCCAACTTAAAAACCATATCGTTTGGTATCAATGCAACTTTTTAATTTATTAAACCTCTGAAAATGAAAAAAATAAAAACTATAGTACTATCAGTTTCCTTGACAATAGTGACCAGTTCTTGTAATTTAGACAGGTTTCCGGAAGACAAAGTATCAGAAGAAACATTCTGGAAAACTGAAAAAGACGCTACCTTGGCATTAAATGGTATTTATACATACATGTCTAGCGCTGCTTACAGCAGTTTGTATAACGATAGTTTTACCGATAATTCATATGCTCAATATCCCTGGGAAACAACCGCAGTAGATGCTTCTGCAGGAAACATACTTCCTTCTATAGATTTCGGATACAATTTTACTACCATTAGAAGAGCAAATACTTTTTTGGAAAAAATTGATGAAATCCCAATGGATAAAAATTTGGCTGGCAGATATAAAGCAGAAGCCAGATTTATAAGAGCTTTTAATTATTTTGATTTATCTCAACGCTTTGGAGCTCTTCCACTCGTGCAAAAAACAGGTGAATTGGATGGGGCTACTCTTACCCCTATTTCTGAAACTCAAATTGATGATTTTGTAATCAGTGAATTAAATGCTATTGAAAATGATTTACCAGTTGCTTACTCCTCTGGCCAGGATAAAGGTAGAATAACAAAAGGAGCTGTATCCGCATTTAAGGCAAGGGTATACTTATACACAGGAAAATATAAAGAAGCTTATGAAGCTGCTCAGCTAGTAATGAATTCCGGAGCTTACGATCTTTTCAATACATCTTCAGTAGACACAAGTACAAATTATGACAGCTTTGTTACCTTTACTTCTGCCGCAGATAAGGACAATTTTTATAAAGGCTTAAGTAATTATCAGTCGTTGTTCTGGGCCAAAAATAATGGCAACAAAGAATCAATTTTAGAAGCTCAATTTGTACCGGATTCTAAAGGAGTATTTAGTAATAGCATGGCTCTTTTCCTATTGCCAAATGAAGAGAGTGGATGGAGTTCTGTAACCCCAACCATTGATTTGGTAAATGCCTATTGGAATAAAGATGGAACGGCATTTACACCTCCTTCTAATGCTACAAGAGCTTCAAATTATAATCATGGTAATCCAAATAATGCCTATCTGGATGAATTTAAAAACAGAGACACCCGTTTATATGCGAGTATAATGCATCCAAACGGACCCTGGTCTTACTTAAAAGGTTTTGGGACAAGTACACTGTTCAAATGGAATCAAGGTGCGAACAATACGTCTAAGATAGGTTATAATTATAAAAAAATGGCAGATTATGGCTCATTAGATGAGAACTTAAATATGAGCAACAACTTTATGCTTATCCGTTATGCAGAGGTATTACTCATATATGCCGAAGCAAGAAATGAATTTTTTGGCCCGGATGCTACTATTTATGATGCATTAAATCAAATTAGAAGTAGAGCAGGTATGGTAGGGGTTAACAACGTACAAACAAAAGAAACCTTAAGAGAGATTATCAGAAATGAAAGAAGAATAGAACTGGCAAATGAAGGGCATAGATTCTATGATATCAGAAGATGGAAAATTGCTCCAAATGTAATGAAAACAGTCTATGATATTACCAATACACAAGTGGCAGCAAGGGTTTGGAATGATAAGTTTTACAGATTCCCTTACCCTCAAACTGCGGTGGATTTAAATCCGAAATTACAAGAAGCTCAGGCAGCAAAGGGATATTAATTTTATATAAATAACCATTTAGTAAAAGCCAATTATAGTGGGTATTTGATAAAAAACTATTCTTGAAAGTCTTAATATCACAAATATTACAGTTAATTTTATCTTCAATATTGATCTTACTTTCTTAGAGTAGTGTAAAATGTAATAAATAAATAAAATCAACAAGGTAAATGGATGCAGTTTTAAATTCAAAAATTCAAAAGATTTTACTACTGAGCGCTTTTCTTTTTTTCTTCATTGGAAAAATTCAGGCTCAAAAAATTGAAAATGTTTCTAAGAAAGGAGAAACTTCAGTAGAAGTTTTGCTTTCCGACAACAAAAAAATACTAATAGATTTTTATGGAGAAAATATTTTTCGGTTATTTTTAGATCCAAAAGGCGGAGACGTAAGAAATCCCGAAGCGGTACCTCCTGCTCAAATTTTGGTAGATCAGCCTAGAAAAAAAGTAAAAGAAATTGCTGTCAACAATTTACCACAGACTGTTTCTATCTCCACCGGTAAAATTAAAATAGAAATAGAAAAAACAACTTCTTTATTTAAAGTATTCAACCTGAGCCTTAATAAACAGGTATGTTCTTTTATTGCTCCCATTGAATTTAATTCTAAAGAAGCCGTGCTCACTTTATCTCAGGGAAAAGATGAATATTTCTATGGAGGTGGTGTACAAAACGGTCGATTTTCTCATAAAGGAAATACTATTTTCATCGTGAATCAAAACAACTGGACTGATGGTGGCGTGGCATCACCCAATCCTTATTATTGGTCTACCAACGGATATGGTTTTATGTGGCATACTTTCAAGAAAGGATATTATGATTTCGGTAAACAGAATAAAAATGAAGTGAAACTGGCTCATGAGACCAATTATCTGGATGTTTTCTTTATGGTAAATGATCATCCTGAATCTTTATTGAACGATTTTTACCAGCTCACGGGAAACCCTGTACTTTTACCCAAGTTTGGTTTTTATGAAGGACATCTTAATGCCTACAATAGAGATTATTGGAAAGAAGATGAGAAAGGAATTCTATTTGAAGACGGAAAAAGATATAAAGAGAGCCAGAAAGATAACGGTGGCGTTAAAGAATCTTTAAATGGAGAAAAAAATAACTATCAGTTTTCTGCCAGAGCAGTGATAGACCGTTATAAAAATACAGATATGCCTTTGGGCTGGATTTTACCCAATGATGGCTACAGTGCAGGATACGGACAGACAGAAACCCTGGATGGCAATATCGCTAACCTAAAATCTCTCGGAAATTATGCCAGACAAAACGGAGTAGAAATAGGATTGTGGACGCAATCAGATTTGCATCCTAAAGATGGGATAAGCGCCCTTTTGCAAAGAGATATCATAAAGGAAGTAGGTGACGCAGGCGTAAGAGTATTAAAAACCGATGTTGCCTGGGTAGGCCCTGGTTATTCATTCGGGCTGAACGGTATTTCAGAGGTAGCTCAAATAATGCCACGCTATGGTAACGGAAGTCGTCCTTTTATCATTTCATTAGACGGCTGGGCTGGTTCGCAACGATATGCAGGTATTTGGACAGGAGACCAAACCGGTGGAGAGTGGGAATATATCAGATTCCACATTCCTACCTATATAGGTTCTGGTTTGTCTGGCCAACCTAACATTACCTCGGATATGGATGGTATTTTCGGAGGGAAAAACCCGATTATCAATACAAGGGATTTCCAATGGAAAACCTTTACTCCTATGCAACTCAACATGGATGGCTGGGGAACCAATGAAAAGTATCCCCATGCTTTGGGTGAATCAGCTGCTTCTATTAACAGGAACTATTTAAAATTGAAATCCAATCTGCTTCCTTATACCTATAGTATCGCGAAGGAAGCTGTAGAGGGATTGCCAATGATCAGAGCCATGTTTTTAGATGAAGCTAATGAATATACCTTAGGAAAATCTACCCAGTACCAATATCAGTATGGACCCTATTTCTTAGTAGCTCCGGTATATCAGGCTACAAAAATGGATAAAGCAGGAAATGACATTAGAAATAATATTTACCTTCCTAAAGGAAATTGGATTGATTACTTTACAGGCCAGACTTATGAAGGAGGCATTGTTTTAAATCATTTCGATGCTCCAGTTTGGAAACTCCCTCTATTTGTAAAGCCGGGCGCTATTATTCCGATGGTAAATGCCAATAACAACATTCATCAAATCAATAAAAAATTAAGAATGTATGAAGTGTATCCTTCAGACAAATCCAGTTTTACAGAATATGATGACGATGGCGTAACCGAAAATTACAGGAAAAAAGAATCTGTAAGCACCCTTATAGAAAGTAATGTGGTGAAAAATACGGCAACAATAAGCATTTCTCCTACTCAAGGTAATTTTAATGGTTTTGAAAAAGAAAAAATGACAGAATTTAGAATTAATGTTACTAAAAAACCATCTGCTGTAAAACTTTCTATTGGGGGTAAAAATATAAAACTGAATGCCGTAAATACCTTAGATGAATTCAATAATGCTACGAACGTATATTTTTACAACAGCAAACCGGAATTCAATAATTTCTCTACAAAAGATTCTGAATTTGCAAAGGTTTCAATTTCCCGAAATCCACAAGTTTGGATAAAATCAGAAATCACCGATGTAAGCAAAAACAAAGTAGAGCTTGTCATTAAAGACTACCAGTTTATTAATGCCAATCAATTAAAAAATAATTCCGGAGTATTTGCAGAAGTTTTAAAACCAATCACTTCAGAAAACACAAACACCGCATATTCTATATTGCCGTCATGGAATACAATTCCTAATGCTGATTATTACGAAATACTATATAACAATATGGTATACAGTAATATAAAAGACACCTCTTTCTTATTTGAAGGATTAACTCCTGAAACGAAATATGATTTCAAATTAAGAGCCGTAAATAAAGCCAATACCTCCGATTGGGTTCCTTTTTCAGCTCAAACCAATAAAAACCCTTATGAATTCGCCATTAAAGGCATAAAAGCCACAGCCACAATTCCAAGTCAGGAAGGAGAAGGTTTAGAAAATCTTTTTGATCAGGATGTGAGCACGGGCTGGCATTCAGATTATGAAAAAAGCAAAGTCCCTTTTGAAATAATTTTAGATTTAGGCTCTATTAATACCATAAGCAAATTAGAATATATTCCCAGAAGCAGTGGTTACAACGGAATATTGATGAACGGTAAAATTTCGTATAGTGATAATAAAAAAGATTGGACAGAACTTGGCTCTTTTACATGGGATAGAAATAACAAAAGTAAATCTTTAGATTTCGCCACACATCCTACCACAAGATTTATGAAGATTGAAGTAAGCAATGCTTTCAAAAACTTTGGCAGTGGAAACGAATTATATGTATTCAAAGTTCCAGGGTCTTCAAGTTTGCTTCCTGGCGATATCAACAATGATCAGAAAATTGACAGGAATGACTTTACTTCCTATATGAATTATACAGGTTTGAGAAAAGGAGATTCTGATTTTGAAGGCTATATCAGCAATGGAGATATAAATAAGAACGGTTTCATTGATGCATATGATATTTCTAACGTTGCGACAAAAATAGATGGAGGAGTAAGCGATGAAGAATTGAAACCATTGCAAGGCAGCATTACAGTCTCTGCTTCAAAACAGCAATATGCTAAGAATGATATCATTGAAGTTGTAGTAAAAGGGAGTAATCTGCAATCTGTAAATGCATTGAGTTTTGCTATTCCATATAACCAACAGGAATTGGAATATATAGGAATTACGCCATTAAATATCGCACAAATGGAAAACCTGACTTATGATAGACTGCATTCCAACAAAGAGAAGGTATTATATCCTACGCTGGTTAGTGTAGGACAAAAACGTCCTTTAGAAGGCACAGCGGATTTATTCATTATTAAATTTAAGGCAAAACGAAACGGATCATTTAATATAAAAGCTACTAATGGATTGCTGGTTGATAAAACACTGAATTCTATTGGCTTTTAATTACGAGGCTGTTTAAAAACAAAAGAAAGAATTTACATTTTTTGACACTAATCTCACGATGTGAGTAAGTTAAAAAGTCAAAGGCTTGGATTGTATAATCTGAGCCTTTTTTTAACTTTTATTTGTGTTGTTATGAAAGCAGCTTCAGATAAAAAATTTAATTCAAATCTATTACAGGGAATTCCTGATAATTAAATCCGAAGCATTTTCAATTCTTTGTTGTTTGGCATTAAGAATCATCTCCGCTAAAATCTTTCCCATCTGCCAAAAATCTGTAGAAATCGTAGTAATGCCATTTTCTACAATCCCTTTGAGTGGCGTTTCGTTGTAGGAGATAATTCCGAAATCCTTTTTAATCTTCAGCTTCTGCTTTTTAGACTGCTTAATAACGTTGACTAAATGTTTATCATCAGGAATGATGAATACGTCTCCATTCTGTATTTCTTCATCGGTAAAATTACTGATAATGGTATGTTTCTTTTTATACTGCTCACAAAAACTCGTAAATCCTTCTACCATGCCTATAGGCTCTTTTTTTCCGGGGAAAATAAGAATCAGTCTTTGGTAGGCTTCGAGCAAAGTTTTCGCTTTTGACAGACCATTATACATGTCTTTTGCGAAATTCTGATGTACTGATGAATATTCTCTTAAATGTAAATTGGTTTGATCTAATATATAAACGTCCTTCTTTGGAAGCATCTTAATAATGGGTGCCGTATCATTCATATTGCCCGGCATAATGATGTATTTTGTGTAGTTTCCATTATTTTCTTCAATTAACTTCTTGAAGACATCTATATTGAAATAGTGGAAAAAAACATGGATATTAGATCTTTGCTGCAGCTCTTCCAAAAATGAATTATAAAGGGTTTCCTTGAAAGCATTCAGTTCATCAAATAGTAGAAAAATTCGCTCTTCAAAATCCCAATCGGTACTTTTTATATAATATCCTTTACCTAAAATAGCATTTACTATTCCTCTTTTTTTCAGTGTTTCGTAGGCATATAGGACGGTGTCTCTGGAAATACCAAATTCCATACAGACCTTATTGATGGAAGGTAGTTTGTCATTTTTTTTTAGCAGCTGTTGAGCAAGAGCTTGTTCAATGGAGTTTATAATCTGCTGGTATTTAGGCACAAAAGAGTCGGGGATTATTTTTATAAGCCTCATAATATTTCCAATATTTTTTAAACTAGTAGTAAATATACAAAAACTGGTAGGAACAAGTATGGAAGTGCTTCTTAAATTTATACATTTGATAACATATAGGCTTATTTTATGTAATTGTGGTGTGAAAGATTCAATTTTATTCTCAATGATTTATTAGGATCCCTAAACTGTTGAATACCCTAGACTACATGAAAGTGCTGAAAAGTATAAAAATCTATGAAAAACTTACTATAAAAATTTTTAAGCGTGGGAAAACTATCGACATCTGATTTTGTTATATTTCTAATTTATTTTTTGGTTGTAACGGTATACGGCTTATGGATATACAAGCGGAAAAAATCAAAAACTACAGGAAGCAAAGATTATTTCCTTGCAGAAGGCTCACTTACATGGTGGGCAATTGGAGCGAGTTTGATTGCATCTAATATTTCGGCAGAACAATTTATTGGAATGAGTGGGGAAGGCTTCTTCATAGGAGTAGCCGTAGCTGTCTACGAGTGGCTGGCTGCCATTGCACTTATCATTATTGCAGTATGGTTTATTCCTATTTATCTCAAAAATAAAATTTATACGATGCCCCAGTTTTTGGAAACACGATATAATAAGTCTGTTTCTCTTATTATGGCTATTTTTTGGCTGTTTTTGTATGTAATCGTTAATCTTACTTCCATTCTTTATTTAGGAGCTGTAGCTATTGATTCGTTACTTGGCGGAGGTCATCTGCATATCATTATGGTTGTACTTTTACTGATGGCTTTGTTTATTGGATTGGGAGGGATGAAAGTTATTGGCTACACGGATGTTATTCAGGTAACCGTTCTTATTATTGGTGGTTTTGCTACAGTGTATATGGCATTACAGGTTGTGGATCAAAGAATTAATGGTGCTGCTGTGGGAAATGCCTTAACGGGTTTAGATACCCTTTTGAAAGAAGCTCCGGGACATTTCAAACTCATTCTGGATAAGCCACAAGTTACCACCACCACTTTATCAATGCCAGAAAATTTAGCGGCACAGAAATATATAGCTTTGCCAGGCTTAGCCATGTATTTTGCCGGACAATGGATTGTACAGCTTAATTATTGGGGGTGTAACCAATACATTACCCAAAGAGCGTTAGGAGCAGATTTAAAAACAGCAAGAATAGGAATTTTATTTGCAGGATTTTTAAAACTTTTTATGCCTGTAATTGTTGTGCTTCCCGGGATTGCAGCTTACGTACTCTATACAAAAGGTCATTTGTCAAATTTTAATGGAGTAAAAGATAGTGCTTATTCTGCAATGTTGGGGTTGCTTCCATCTGGGCTTAAAGGTCTTGCGGTGGCTGCTTTAACAGCTGCAATAGTAGCATCACTTGCCGGAAAAGTAAACAGTATATCCACCATTTTTACTTTAGATATTTATAAAAAATATTTAAAAACCAACACCTCTGAAATACAAATGGTAAGAACAGGACGTTGGGCAATTATAGTGGCGATGTTGATTGCTTTGGTATTTACATGGACAGATATTTTGGGAATCGGTGGAGAAGGAGGTTTTACATTTATACAAAAATATACAGGTTTTATTAGTCCGGGGGTATTTGCTATGTTTATTTTAGGGATGTTTTGGAAGATAACTACCGGAACCGCTGCTATAGTTGGCGTTATTCTTGGTTTTTTATTATCTATATTCTTTAACAGCTTTGCCGTTGAACTATTTGGAAAAGAAACATGGATTTATACGGCATTCACCTATGAAAAATTGGAAAATGGCGCGGTGAAAACCATTACAGAAATTCCTTTCCTGATCAATATGGGTTGGTCATTTTTCATTACTGTAGCTGTAATGGTTCTTTTAAGTTTTTTTGGGCCAAAAGTAAATCCAAAAGCTTTTACCATAGACAAAAATATGTTCAAAGTGGACAATAGAACATTATTCCTGATTGTCATTATTGTATTGCTTCTAACTGCTATTTATGTTCGTTTTTGGTAATAGGAATAATTTTGAGTTTTGCAGTTGAGAAAATAAGAAATGGTGATTTTTTTAGCAGTTCTTTAGTAAGAACTCGTTCCGTGGAATTGATGATCTGTTGGTAATTGGCTACAACGAGTAAAGAATTATTTTAACAAGTCTCATCATATTTCCAAATTTTTAAACTGGTGGTCAATCTACAAAAACCGGTAGGAGCTAGTATGGTGGTATTGGGTAATTTTATAAATTTATTTTATTAACTAAACTAGATTTATAATATACTATGAAGCTTATTAAAAATATAATTTTAGCCCTGTCCTTAATAGGTGTCAATTTGATCAATGCACAGCAGAAACCTATTAAATACGAATCTTTCAAAATCGAAGGCGGAGAATTTAAATTTAACGGACAGGCTGTTAAATTGCATTCAGGTGAGATTCATTACGCTAGAATTCCTCATGAGTATTGGAGACATCGCTTAAAAATGGTTAAAGCCATGGGGCTAAATACAATAGCTACTTATGTATTTTGGAACTATCATGAAATAGCTCCCGGAAAATGGGATTTTCAAACCGGAAACCGAAACTTATCCGAATTCTTAAAAATTGCAAAAGAAGAAGGCTTAATGGTCATTCTTCGTCCGGGCCCTTATGTATGTGCAGAATGGGAATTCGGTGGTTATCCTTGGTTTTTGCAAAACGATAAGGATATGAAAATCAGAGAATACAATACTCCTTTTTTAAATTCGACAAAAGCCTATTTCACAGAGCTTTACAAGGTGGTAAAACCTTATCTGGTTGTTAATGGAGGTCCTATTGTTATGGTGCAGGGAGAAAATGAATTCGGATCTTTTGTTGCTCAACGGGAAGATATTAAAATGGAGGATCATAAAAAATACAGTTCATCTGTATTTGATCAGTTAAAAGAAGTGGGTTTCAAAGGTATGGAGTTTTTTACTTCAGATGGTGACTGGTTATTTGAAGGAGGCGCTTTGCCTGGCGCTCTGCCAACTGCAAATGGAGACGAGAATCCAGAAAATATTAAGAAAGAAGTAAAGAAATTCCATAATGGAGAAGGGCCTTTTATGGTGGCAGAATACTATCCCGGGTGGTTAGATCATTGGGCAGAACCTTTCCCTCGTAAAGCAGCGGAAAGAGTAAAAGGCCACATTGAAAAATTCATGAATAATGATATTTCTTTTAATATTTACATGGTGCATGGAGGAACTAACTTTGGGTTTACCTCTGGAGCCAATTATGATAAAGATCATGATATACAGCCGAGTATGACCAGTTATGATTATGATGCTCCCATTACTGAGGCAGGTTGGGAAACCGAAAAGTATTTGAAATTAAGAGAGTTATTAAAAAATTCCTCTACGCCTCCTATTCCTTCCAAAATTCCAGTCATTCAGATTCAGGGTATTCAATTGTCTCAGGCAATTGATTTGGAAAACTTAAAAAATAAGGTAAAACCCGTAATTAATGATGACCCTTTAACTTTTGAGCAATTAAATCAAGGGTATGGCTATGTTTGGTACAGCAAAAATTTTAATCAGCCCATTAAAGGAACTTTAAAACTTGATGGATTAAGAGATTATGCGATTGTTTATGTGAATGGGGAAAAAGTAGGAGAGCTTAACCGTTACTATAAAAAATATGAATGTGAAGTGAATATACCCTTCAATGGAAAACTAGACATTCTGGTAGAAAACATGGGAAGAATTAACTATGGTGCTGCTATTAATAAGAATACAAAAGGAATTATTTCTCCTGTCTTTATTAATGACCGAAAAATAACCGGAGATTGGGAAATGTACGGGCTCCCTTTTGAAAAGGCTCCGGTAATTGATGCCAAACAAAAATCTGATTTAAAAGAGAACAGACCCACCATCTACAAAGGAAATTTTAATGTATCGAAAGTGGGAGACACTTTCTTAGATATGCGACCTTTTGGGAAGGGAATTGTATTTGTTAACGGTATTAATTTAGGAAGATATTGGTCAGTAGGGCCACAGCAGACATTATATTTACCGGGATGCTATTTAAAAAAGGGTAATAATGAGATTATTATTTTTGAACAGAAGAATAATAAAATTAATAAAGAATTAAACACATTACCCGAACCTATTTTAGACAAATTAATCCCTGAAAACGGGTCAAACTGATATAAATAATAAACTCAGTATGAGTAATTCATTTAACAGTAAAGATCATCCACATAGAAGATATAATCCTTTATTGGATGAATGGGTTTTGGTATCACCACAAAGAGCAAAACGGCCATGGCAGGGACAGCAGGAGGAACCATTAACAAGCGTTCAAAATCAGTATGACCCCGAATGCTATTTATGTCCGGGAAATTTAAGAATTAACGGAGTCCAAAACCCCCGGTATGAAGGTGTATATGTATTCGATAATGATTTTGGATCTTTATTGAGCGAAGGAGTATCCTTTGATAAAACTGAGGATGAGTTATTTCAAATGAAACCTGAAAGAGGAATTAACCGGGTAATTTGCTTTTCACATGACCATTCATTGACTCTTCCTGAAATGTCCGTAGAAGCAATCACAAACGTGGTGTCTGTCTGGAAAGAAGAATATCAGAATCTGGGAGAACTGGATTACATTAATCATGTTCAGATTTTTGAAAATAAAGGGGCCATTATGGGGTGTAGTAATCCCCATCCTCACGGGCAGATTTGGGCACAGTCATCCATTCCTTCACAGGTGGCCAGAACACAGCAAAATCTGAAGAACTATTATGATAAACATGGAACAACCCTTCTGTCTGATTATCTTCAAAGAGAAATAGAAATTAATGAACGAATTATACTGGAAAATAAAGGTTTTGTGGCTTTGGTCCCATTTTGGGCAACCTGGCCGTTTGAAACAATGATTATCAGTAAAAAGCCCTTAAATAACCTATTGGCTTTTTCACATGAAGATCAAGCTTTATTGGCTCAAATATTGAAAGATTTAACTACGAAATACGATAATATTTTCTCCGTTTCTTTTCCCTATTCTGCAGGAATACACCAGGCTCCTACAGATTCAGAATCCCATGAAGAATGGCATTTTCATATGCATTTTTATCCCCCTTTGCTTCGCTCAGCCAGTGTGAAGAAATTTATGGTGGGATATGAAATGTTAGCAGAGGCTCAAAGAGATATTACGCCGGAACAAAGTGCCGAAATTCTTAAAAAAAGTTCAATAATTCATTATAAAAATAGATAAAATTGTAAAGGCCATATATTGTCATTATGTAGGACTTTTACTTCATATAGCTAAAGGAAAAAATGAAAAAAATAAATTAGAAAATTTTTCATTTTTTATAGGTTATGCTATTAATATTATACTAGGTTAAAAAATATTCGTCAATGAAGTTAGACCTTTTAAAAGGGTAGAAAAGTTAATTTTGATAAAATTTAAATAGGCTCTTAATTAACGTATATTGTTTTATAAATCAAATATAAATAAATGTCAGATATTAAATATATTGATTCTTTAGTTAAAGAAGGTGATATCCCTCTTTTTAGAGCGTTATATGGGCGAGATTCAGAATTATTACGTCAGCAGGCAACCCGGTATACCAAAACATTATCCCGTTTCAAAGACGTTTTTGGAGATAAAGAGGTTTCTGTTTTCAGTTCCCCGGGAAGAACCGAAATTGGAGGTAATCATACAGACCATAATCATGGTCGCGTATTAGCAGGCGCAGTAAACCTGGATAATATTGCCATTGCTGCTAAAAATAATTCAGATATAATTCGGATTGAATCTTCAGGTTATCAAACATTTGAAGTAGATTTAAATCATCTTATTCCCAACGAAAATGAATTTTTAACTCCAAATGCTCTTGTCCGGGGGATTAATGCCCGATTAAATGAATTGGGATATGAAATAGGAGGATTCGATGCCGTAATTGACGGATGTGTTCCTAAAGGTTCCGGATTAAGTTCATCAGCATCATTTGAAGTATTAATTGGAGTAATTGTTAGTCATTTATTTAATAAAGGTAAATTAGATCCTATATTAAATGCTCGTATAGGGCAATATGCAGAAAATGTTTTCTTTGGAAAACCTTGTGGATTAATGGATCAGGTCGCTTGTTCGGTAGGAGGATTGGTAACCATTGATTTTGCCGATGTAAAAAATCCTGTCGTTAAAAAAATAGATTTTGATTTTGAATCTACGGGTTTTTCTTTAGTCATTACAGATACCCGGGGAGATCATACCAATCTGAATAATGAATATGCTGTTTTACCTAAAGAGATGAAAGAAGTTGCAGCCCATTTAGGATGTAGTGTGCTGAGAGAAACTACTCTGGAAAAAGTAATGGATATGGCACCTTCTATCCGTCAGAAAGTGGGAGACCGGGCTATTTTAAGGGCAATTCATTTTGAATGCGAAAATGATCGGGTAGTAGATGAAGTAAATGCATTAGAGAAGAATGATTTTAAAAAATTTTTACAATTGGTAATAGATTCAGGACATAGTTCATATATGTACAATCAAAATGTTTATGTATCAAGCAACATAAAAGAACAGGCCGTTTCATTGGGATTGGCTTATAGTGAGGTAGTACTGAAAGGCGCCGGAGCCTGGCGTGTGCATGGAGGAGGATTTGCAGGAACGATACAAGCCTTTGTTCCTGAAAATTTGCTTGAAAAATATACAACAACTTTAAATCATTTATTTGGTGCCGGTTCTTGTCATCCTTTATTTATCCGACAAAAAGGAGCCGTTAAATTAGATTTTTAAAATAATGGGTATCATCAATGAAGTGGCTTTTAACACAGTTCACAACAATCAAAAAGTAGAATTATTTACTCTGAAAAATAAGAATGGGATGATTGTGCAGGTAACTAATTATGGCGCAATCATAGTGAGTATTAATGTTAAGGATAAAGAGGGGAAACTGGCAGATGTAGTACAGGGATATGATACAGCACAGGAATATATTGATAATAATAAACTTTATCAGGGAGCTATTTGTGGCAGATATGCTAATCGTATCAAAAAAGGAAAATTTACATTAAACAGAAAAGAATATTCATTAGCAGTGAACGATGAGGGCAATCATTTGCATGGTGGTTGGATTGGTTTTGATAAAAAAATATGGGAGGTTAAAGAATCTTCTGTCTCGAAAGTAGCTTTTCAATACACTTCTCCTGACGGGGAAGAAGGATACCCGGGTACAGTAACTGTAACAGTAACCTATTCTATTAATGAAAATAATGAATTGCGGTTAGATTATTCAGGGACAACAGATCAGGAAACGATACTCAATCTTGTGAATCATTCTTATTTTAATTTGGCGGGAGAAGGTTGCGGAACAATAAATAACCATCAATTGCAGATTGAGGCTGATTTTTACACCCCTCTTACAAAAAACCATGAACCAACAGGTGAGATTTTAAATGTAAAAAATACCCCGTTTGATTTTACCTCCTTCACATGTATTGGAGACCGGATTGATACTGATCACGATCAACTTGCTATTGGAAATGGATATGATCATAATTTTGTTTTGAAACACCATATACATAGTTTAGATTTGGTAGCCACGGCCATAGAGCCGCAGTCAGGTAGAAAAATGGAAGTTTTGACCACGATGCCGGGCTTACAATTATATACAGCCAATTGGATTAAAAATGAAAAAGGAAAAGAGGATCATATATACCGGGAAAGAGAGGCATTTTGTTTAGAAACGCAAAATTTTCCCGATGCCATTAATCAATCTCATTTTCCATCACCAATACTCACTCCTGAAAATGTATATGAACATTCAACTATTTATAAATTCTCAATTATTGACATCAAATAATTAGATTGAATGTGTGCTGTCACAATAGATGCACTGCAAAATAAGAGAGAGTTTTCCCATCCGTAGAAGATGATTTCATGAAATAAAAAGAGGAGGCCCTTTTTGGACCTCCTTTTCTTGTATCTAAAAGTATTGCTGACAGATTTGAGCGATGGCTGCAAACCTAACATGCAAGACTTGTACAAATATTATTCTTTAATAATTTTAGATTTATATTGATGGGTTCCGTCATTGATTAAAATAACATAAATTCCAGTTCTCAAATCTTGTATTTTATTGTTAAGTTCCTTATTTATCTCATATAAAGAACCTTTTGTAGAAATATATAATTTTCCTGCCATATCATATAATTCTGCTTTCAGATTTTCTTTTGGATTTTTAATATTAATCACTAATTTTTGTCCATTTTTTAAAGGATTCGGATAAACAACAAGGTCGTTATTATTGGTCTTAATATCATCAACAGCTAACGTATTTGCCGGGAAAACGAGAATTTTTTGTCCATTATATCCTACTGCATATACTTTCACGGCACCAGAAGGGAAATCAACATAGGTATTTGCCAATGTAGTATCTCCTGTTCCTGTAATAGAAACACTGATTAGCTGGTCACTTGCATTATAAGTTTCAAACGCAACAGCATTACTCCACTGAGAATTATTTACCAATAAAAATTGGCCTTGCGTATTGTTCACAATTTGAGCCCCAATTCCCGTAATACCAGAAACAGGCAGAAGATTTTTATATGCATTCACGCTGTTTGCCGAAATATAATTAATCACCGGAGAGATTGGTTTTGTATATCCCTTCATTAAAACATAGGCTTTCACATCATCAATCATACTTTGTGTAATCGTAAGCTGACCGTTTGAATAATCTGAAATTGTAGCATTAATAGGTTTTAAAAACCCTGTATTTGTAAAGAAATCAATAAGATCTTCTTGTACGGCGTCGCACGTATTTTTCACAAAATTCATTACCAGTTGTCCTTGTGTAAGCTGAGATTCATCCGTATTTCTTACTTTCTCAGCCACTACAGCAAGCCAATGGGCATAATCTACCCCTGTAACCGGACCTGATGGAGATTGTGTATCTTCATCCGACATATCTGAATCAAATGCAAGGGTTGAAGCACCTTTTGAAGCACCCGCTAACTGATAATACAATTCTAACTGCCAAAACGGAACAAGGCTTCTGAAATTCGCGTCAGCAGGATTCACATAGTCTGTTCTGAACTGATCCATAATATTCTTCCCGTTAATTTGTGTCTGAATAATAATTTCTCCAAACCGGTTTCCGGTAACTTTAGGAAAAACAGTTTTATCCGCAATTTCACCTTCCAGTCTTGTAAACCTGTTAGCTCCTGTAGGTGAATACAAATTATAATAGGCCCACAATGAATACAAATTATTTGTAATTTCTGTTGTTCCAATCCATCTTAAGCCGGGACGTACCTGGTTGATATGACCTAATTCATGAGCTACTCCCCAAATGTCAAGCCCGGTTGCCGAAGCAGAATTTGAAAGTCCCCAGGTAAGGTCTAGATGAGCACCCATGCCTCCTGCATACCAGCCTCCTGAAGATTCGGTGTAAACAAGCTGTCTGTTTTTAAAATTTTTATTGAATTTGAAAAAGCCCATCATTTCTCTTTCAGATTTAGCAATTGCATCGTATTTATCAATTAAAGGCTGAGCGGTTGTGAAATGGAAATTGCTTATGGCAGACTTATCAATCAGTAGTTTTGTGTAATAACCTTCTACATCAATTTTTGGATAGACATCATTAGTTAGCATTTCTACCCATTCTGCAGATGTTGTATCCTTTTTATATTTACCATTTACAATACCAGCTGTGATATTTACCGATATAGGTGCAGCATTTGCATCATCAGTGTAATAGGAAATATATCCAAGTCCGGCATTGGTAATAGTAAGAATGTTCAGCCCATTTTTCAATTCATAAGATTTTTCAGGAGACGATCCTTCAGTAGCGAAATCTCTAATTTTTAAATAAACGTTGCTTGTATTGGTAATATCTTTTGCAAAAACAATTGCTGTGGTATTGTTCTGAAACGCAATTCCTGTAGGATTTTCAAATCCGTTGTAATTTGCTATTTTATATTGACTGTTTATTGATTCAATTGTTTTATAAGCAGTAAACGTCTGAACTCTGTATTTTTTATTATATGTATTGTTAAACAGACATTGAGCTAAGCCTTTTATGAACGGAGAGGCAATCGCATCAATATCCTGCTGGGTAACAGAAGGTTTTAGCGTACTAAAAATACTATCATTAAATATATTAGCATACTGAGAAGAATTAAAACTATTTGGGTTTGTTTGGAAAAACTCCATTTCAGCACAGCTGGCAAAATTGTTTTTTCCATCCAGCACTTCAATCTTAATATTTAATGGAATAATTGTAGAAGGAAAAACTACAGTTTTAATAGTACCTGTTTGCCCAAAATTCTGAGTGGAAATATCTACGTAAACAGGATTGGAAACTGTATTATAACTTATTTTTATATTTCCAAAAAGCCCGTTTGGCCCGCCATCCTGTCTTGGTATATACTTTAAATAATTCATAGCGGTCTGTCCATCAAACTTATAAATCAGAGAAATAGGAAAGGTGGCTGCTGTAGCATCCCAACTACAATGATAAAGTGTGTTTACATCACCATCAAAAGACATCTCAATGTTTTCACCCGATTGGAAGCTTGAAGCTGATGATCCTGAAACCTGAGGTAGCACTGCGATATCAGTATAAGCCGAGAACTCATTGGTTGCAAGCGAACATTCTGTTTGTACAGGATCCATTGGTTCTGAAGAATAAAATTCCATTTCTGCACAGCTTGAGAAATTATTCTTAGCCTCCAAAATATCTACTCTTATAACGGCAGGATGAATAATTGCTGTTGGCAAGTCTATTGTTTTAGCCGTATTATCCGCTGCCCAGGAAATAACTCCGGTTGCTGCCGTAAAAATGGTTGGATCAGATTGTGTGGAATAGGAAACCTTTACACTTGTCCAGATTCCGTTGGGTCCGGAAGGTCTGGGCTTGTATATCAGTTTATTTACACTTTTTACGCGATTGGAAAAATTGAAATTTAATTGATCCGGCATCGCTGTACTCAAATTATACCGGGAATGGTAAAGTGTATTCGTATTATTATCATTACACATGCCTGCCTCAAATCCAGGTTGTGGTGGCTGTAATGAGTTTGCATATGCTACTGGCATTTTATACTGCTGAGCAAAAGCTGTCTGTAAAAAGAACAGAAATAAAAAAATAAAATATTTGTTTCTCATCTTGTTGGGTTAAATTTTTGATTAGTAATAATATAAACACTTCGGTATACCTGTAATAAAAATTTTCTTTTCTAAATTAAGAATTAAAATAGTTGTACAAACTGGTACCTACCTGTTTTTGAATAGGCACCACCAGTTGATTGGAGTTGCTATATTTTTCAATCCAATTGTTGTGACTGCAAGTTTTGAGAATCTTTGCTAAATTTTTTCAATATGGTTTTGGAAGATCCGGACCAAATGAACAACCCTTTTGATGGGACTTTCGAAGAAATTCGGTTACCTGAAAAGTCAGAATATGCAGGTCACAGAAAAGATTACCTTCAAATTAAGAGAAAGTAGCTTATTTTGATAAGCCATTAAAAATAAAAAACCCCTCAAATTATACAATTTGAGGGGAGAGAAATAGTCCTATTTCTTGTGGTTTCTCCAGGAATCGAACCAGGGACACATGGATTTTCAATCCATTGCTCTACCAACTGAGCTAAGAAACCATTATATTTTTGTTTGTCTTACTTCGTTGTTTTAAAGTGATGCAAAAGTAGTAAGTTTTCTTATATGAAGCAAGTATTAACGGGACTTTTTTTCAATAAAAATAAAACTTACTGATTTTCAGCTGAATTATTTTCCTGTTCTTTTCTGATGTGGTCGCTCATCTCCTCCAGTACAGGCTTTATCGTACTTTCCGGAAGATCGCTGATGCGGATATACATCAGTCCGTCTATGGCATCATTGAAGTTCGGGTCTACATTAAAAGCAATTACTTTAGCATTCTGTTTGATGTATTTTTTGATCAGAACAGGAAGCCTAAGCTCAGGTTCAAGATCGTCAATAATCTTGTCAAGCTTATTCAGATCCGATTCCATTTCTTCAAAAAAGATATTTTTATCCCTGTCGCGCAGCTTTACTTTGTATTCATTTCTCGGAGTGATATATTGAGCCACTGCGGAATCAAAATAATTCGAACGCATAAATTCAATCATCAGAGACTTGGAAAACTCCGAAAATTTATTGGAAATACTTACACCGCCCATCAGGAATTTATGATCGGAATTTCTCAAACATACATGTACAATCCCTCTCCATAAAAGGAAAAGGGGAAGTGGCTTCTGCTGATACTCCTCACAGATATAGGCACGGCCCATTTCAATGACTTTTTTGAAAAACGGGTGAATGTCCTGTTCAAACTCAAATAAAGAGCTTGTATAGAATCCTTTGATGCCGTATTTTTTCATGACTTCCTTCCCTAAAGCCATTCTGTAAGCTCCTGCAAGCTTCTCTGCGCTGCTGTCCCATAGAAAAAGATGATGGTAATGCTTATCATATTCATCCAGGTCAAAAGGCAGGTTGCTTCCTTCACCCACAGCACGGAAAGTAAGTTCTCTCTGACGCCCGATTTCTCTCATGACAGAAGGGATTTCCTCGTAAGTCGTGAAATAAATCTCATAGTTTCCATTACTGAAAAGCATCTTATCAGTACCCTTCAGACGGTTGATGTCCTTCAGGATATCTTCCTTAGGTGTTTCGTCAATAATATTCTGAACGATATTTTCTTCTTTTAAGAGAGGAAATTTTACCGTTAAATTTTTTAAATTGATGGTTTGTGCCAATGATTTTCTCTTCTCGTAGTAAGATTTCATCATGTACACTTTACGTTTCAGAAACTCTCCCAGTTCTTCAATGGTTTCGCTTTCATCCATTGCTTTTACGGTGATTGGTTTTCCTATCCTGATTCTGATTGGTTTTTCCCGGTCATTCATCATTTCGGCAGGAAGCATAAGCGTCTGTAAACTCGGATGGAGCTTGGCTACCTGATAAAACAGGCGGCTGTTTTTAGCATGAAAATACAGTGGAACTACCGGAACTTTGGCCATTCTGATCAGTTTAAGGGCTGGTTTTTCCCACTCTCTGTCCAGAATTTCACCATATGGATTGTTTTTATTGGATACTTCTCCTGCAGGAAAAATCCCTACACAGCCTCCGTTCTGAAGGTGTTTCAGGGTTTCACGCATGCCTGAGGTACTGCTGTAAGCTTCTTTTCTGTTCTCAAAAGGGTTTACAGAAATTACATACGGTTCCATGGGCTTGATTTTTTCCAAAAGGAAATTACCCATTACTTTAAAATCCGGTCGTACTTCCGTAAGAATTTTGCACATTAAAATACCGTCAATCGCACCCAGCGGATGGTTTGAAACCAGAATGAAAGGTCCTGTTTTGGGAACTTTCGCCAGGTCTTCCTCAAAAGCGATGTAGCTTAAATTTCTTTCTCTTACAAATGAGTCGAAAAAGTCTTTGCCTTCCTTGTCCTTTAATTTATCGTATAACCTATTAACTTCATTTATTTTGGCAATGCTCATCACGGCAGAAGCCACCGGGTTTTTGAGGAACCCGATTTTGCTTAAGCCGGAAGCTGTGATAAGATCGTTTTTCGAAATTAAACTCATATGTGTTTAGTCGCAGTTAAAATTATTGTGTTACCATTTGAACCGTATTTTTGGAAATTTGTTCCAATAATACATTTTTTTCCTGGTAAAATTGATCAATATGATCCATATTCGCATTTCTTACTGTGAATAAAGATACATTTTTAACTGCTTTAGTTTTAAATATTTTTTGAAGTTCATCATTAAGCTCATCCACCTGATTGAATTTATCTTCAAGACACAGGGCTAATGAAATAGCAGAATTCTGCATCAGAGATACTTTAATCTTATATTTCGACAGATATCCGAAAATAAGGCTCATATGATCTTCAGCAATGAATGAAAAATCTCTGGTAGAAATTTTCAACAGTACCTGATCCTCTTTCAGAATATAAGATTCTTCCTGCTGGTTCTTATCTGATGCACCCACTTTGGTTCCTTCTTTAGTAGGATCTACAAAAGATTTTACATAGAACGGAATGCTTTTCTGCTGTAGAGGCTGTAATGTTTTTGGATGAATGACACTTGCTCCGTAATAAGCCATCTCAATAGCTTCTTCGTAAGAAATATTGGAAAGCAGCGAAACATCACTGAATTTTCTTGGATCTCCCGTCATTACACCCGGAACATCTTTCCAGATGGTCATAGCTTCTGCATTCAGGCAGTAAGCAAAAATAGCAGCAGAATAGTCAGATCCTTCTCTTCCTAAAGTCACCGTGAAATTATTGTCATCAGAACCTATGAAACCTTGCGTTACATAGCAGATTTCCGTATTCAGCGTTGAAATGAACTCTTCTGTTCTTGCCCAGTCTACAGCACCTTCTCTATATGAATTGTCTGTTTTGATATAATCTCTTGCATCCAGCCACTGATTCGTAAACTGAATCTCGTTCAGATATTCGCTGAGGATTTTTGTAGAGATCATTTCCCCGCAGCTTACCACCTGGTCATAGACAAAATTGTAGTTGGGCGACTTGTTTCTTCTTAAAAATGAATCGATATCATCAAAAAATACATTGATCTCCGCAAAAACGGCATGATTTTCAGGAAAAAGACCTTCCGCAATCTCAATGTGTTTTCGTTTTATCTTTTCAATCTCAGTTTGATAGTTATCCTTCTTGAAATAAAGTTCTACAACTTTTTCCAACTCATTCGTCGTTTTGCCCATTGCTGAAATCACCAGCAGACATTTGGAAAATCCCTGGCTTTTTAAAACCATAGACACATTTTTCACACTTTCAGCATCCTTTACTGATGCTCCACCAAACTTGAAAATTTTCATTAATTTGTTTAAAATAAATTTGTTAGATTAAAAATTACATGAGTTTTTTACGGATGTCAAAATTATAAATTTACAATGAGATATGAAAGTGTCCCGGGCCTTGAAGGAATTAAGATTTTATTAAAATTGAGACTTGATGAATATTATCAGAATTTCATTGATTTATTGTCATCAAATGGGGATTAATATTGTACCCGGAATTTTAAGTGTATAGGAGGGTGAGTCTTGTATCGTATTGAAAAACAAATGATAAGGTCTTTTCTGATAAAAGCTTTCTTTCTCCGATAAATTTTCCGAAATTTGGCGAAAACGTAAAAAGAAAAATATGTCAAATCAACCATTACAGACTTTAGGAGAATTTCTTATAGATAAACAGGATGATTTTCAATACTCTACAGGTGAATTTTCCCGTCTTCTAAGTGCAATAAGATTGGCTTCGAAAGTGGTAAACAGAGAAGTAAATAAAGCCGGGATCGTAGATATTACAGGAGCTGCCGGAAATCAGAATGTTCAGGGGGAAGAACAGCAGAAACTGGATGTGATTGCCAATGAAATCTTTATTACAGCTTTGTCTCAGAGAGAGGTGGTTTGCGGTATTGCATCTGAGGAAAATGATGATTTTATAGACATTAAATGTGGAGAAAACGGGCATCTTAGTAAATATGTAGTACTTATTGATCCTTTAGACGGATCTTCCAATATTGACGTGAATGTTTCCGTAGGAACTATTTTCTCTATTTATAGAAGAGTTACAGAACCGGGAACTCCGGTTCAGCTGGAGGATTTTCTTCAGAAGGGAATTAATCAGATTGCAGCAGGTTACGTAATTTACGGTTCTTCTACCATGATTGTTTATACTACCGGAAACGGCGTAAACGGATTTACTTTGGATCCTTCTCTGGGAACCTATTATCTTTCCCATCCTAATATGACTTTCCCAAAAACCGGGAAAATCTATTCCATTAACGAAGGAAATTACATCAAATTCCCTCAGGGAGTAAAGAACTACCTTAAATACTGTCAGATGGAAGAAGGAGACCGTCCTTATACATCGAGATATATTGGATCTTTAGTAGCTGATTTTCACAGAAATATGCTGAAAGGAGGAATTTATATTTACCCTTCTTATTCTCAGGCTCCCAACGGAAAACTGAGACTGTTGTACGAGTGTAATCCTATGGCGTTTCTGGCTGAACAGGCTGGTGGTAAAGCTACTGACGGATTCAGAAGAATTCTTGAAGTAGAACCTACGGAACTTCATCAGAGAATTCCGTTTTTCTGTGGAAGCATTCAGATGGTGGAAAAAGCAGAGGAATTTATGCGGATCGACAGTGTAAAATAATGAAAGCAAAATATTCCAGATATTTATTAGAATTTAAACGCCCGAGCGGAACGTCTCGCGGCGTTTTGCATGAAAAAGAGACCTTTTTTCTTGAAGTTGAAGACAATGGAAATAAAGGAATCGGGGAGTGCGCCTTATTCAGAGGATTGAGTTTTGATGACAGACCGGATTATGAAGAAAAGCTTCAATGGTTGTGCGAACATATCAATGAAGATCCAATCTATTTAAAAGAGGAGTTAAAAGAATTTCCATCCATATGGTTCGGTTATGAACAGGCTGTTCTGAATCTGAAACACGGAAATCATCTGTATTTTCCTGGTGAGTTTACAGAAGGAAAATCTGCTATCACGATTAACGGACTGATCTGGATGGGAGATATCGGCTACATGGAAGAACAGATTCAGGAAAAGCTTGATAAAGGCTTTCACTGCATCAAACTGAAGATAGGTGTAGACTGGAATTCTGAACATGAAATCCTCAGAAAATTAAGAGCTAAATTTTCAAAAGACCAGCTCGAGCTTCGTGTAGATGCCAACGGAGGTTTCAGTAAAGATGAAGCAAAAACGGTGTTGAAGCAGCTTGCAGACCTTCATATTCATTCTATTGAACAACCAATCAAAGCAGGAAATTGGAAAGATATGGCTGAATTATGTTCCGAAACACCGACTCCTATTGCACTGGATGAAGAACTGATCGGAATTACAGATTCCCTTGAAAAGAAGAAGCTTTTAGAAACCATCAAACCCCAGTACATCATTCTAAAACCGGCTTTGGTAGGTGGTTTTGCGAGTTCTGATGAATGGATTTCTCTTGCAGAAGAACTGAATATAGGCTGGTGGATTACATCTGCCCTTGAAAGTAATATAGGCCTGAACGCTATTGCTCAGTATACCTTTACCAAAAAAAATCCGATGCCGCAAGGTTTGGGCACCGGATCTCTATTTGTCAATAATTTTGAATCCAGTCTGGAACTCAGAAATGAGTTGCTGTGGTTCAAAAAAGAATAAGGAATTAACGAGCTAGATTAAAATGAAGGAGGAGAATCTGCGCACGTTGCATTCCCGGAATGTTCAGCGTCCCATTCTCTGCAACATCTTTTTCTGGGATCCCAATTGTTGCAGCCTATAGGAATTATTCCTCCTTTAATGGTTTTCAGTTCTCCTTTTTGAAGTTTTCTCATGTTTTTCATAGCAAAATTTTAATTTGATTGGTAAAGTAAATATCAATCTCTTTTTTTTATTGCACAAGATTTTAACTGAATTTAACTAAATTCACTAACCTGAGACTTTTAAATTGTGTAATAAATTTACTTTTACAAAAGAAAATTGAGAAAATATTAAATAACATATTCCTCCGTAGAGAACAACGGAAGATACAGGTAGAAACAAGGTTTGGATAAAGTAGTATTAGGGTCGGATAATTTATTTTTTTATGGGTTAATAATATTCAATTAAATCACGTCTTTTACGAAAATTGCTTTCTTAATATAATTCAATAGATAAGAAAACTTGTTTTTAATTCTTCTCATGATAAAATTTTTATTTCTCTGTTTAATGAAAATTTACAATCTTTGTGCCAATTTAAACGTAAGTTTAAAGTTTAACATATGATTCATTTCATAGGCGCTTTTTTAATGTATTGTTAAGAAATAATTGTGAATGTATTTTCGTTATCTTTTGATCTCCCGGTGATTAAGTTTCGGTCTACACCATACAGATTCTGGAAAATATCCTTCTGTACCATCGAACTGGACAGGTATCCCCAGTGATTTCCCACTTCATATTTAAAGCTGTTCAACACATCATCCTTTACAAAAGTACAGTCGATAACAGATACAATATCTTTAAACCTTTCAATGTCTCCGGGTCCGTTTTTACCTAATCTTGGAGTCAGAATATTTTTTGTGAATTGTGAGATCCCCAATATCGTATCTTTTCTGTTCATATAAATAGAAACACGGTTGGCCAATAAAGGCAGCTTATTGAATGAATCCTCCGCATCCTCAAAAACCTTGTACGTTACATCCGCATTCAAAAGAAGAACCTGATCTATCACACGCAGGATATTCTCTTTTTTGAGGCTGTACAGCATACTTTGCAGCACTCTGTTCCCCATGGAATGAGCCATGATATGTATTCTTTGATTGCAGGGAGCCAGATCGCGGTTTGAAAAAATATCCTTTAAAAACTGAGTGTAAAAATAAAACAGCCTCATCAGCGACGATCCTGAGTTGATACTCGATGCTTTGTCATCAAAATACGTCAATGGAACAATGCTGCTTGATGCAGGCCAGCTTACAAAAAGAATGTGCTCTACAGGTGAAGCGGGATTGTCGATAAACAACTTTTTCAGATCAATGATGGCTTTGAGTTCATCATCAAAATCGTAAGCATATCCATGAATAAAAATCAGAACATCGCTCCGGTCTTTTGTGGAAGACATATTTTTGTAAAGCTCATAGAACATTCTCTGCGTACCGCCTAGATTATTTGCGGTGAGCGTAGATTTTTTAATGCCTTTTTCATTTTGTAGAACTTCCAGGACATCCTGATAACCCTGTTTTTCAGGTTCGGAAAATAGTCTGTAATTTAAGATAGCCCGGTTGGTATAATCTTTCTTTTTTTTTGCGGCTGCGGTGGGCTCTTTATAGTTGTCGAAATCACATTTTGCAATCCTGAAATTGGGAATAGAGTACTCATCATTGGAAAATGAGTCTAGTTTTTCGCCCTTGTGGCGGACGATCTTACGATTGCTTAAAATATAAACAGCCATAGTCAGTAGTTTTGGAAACGGTTTTTAGTTTCATCTAATGTAATCAAAAATATTGAATTATCATCAGTTTAGCTTTTAAATTATCATTTTCGTAAGCCCCAAATTTTCCGTAACTTTGTCAAACTTTTTTTGCATACAATAAAAGCTAATTTAATAATGGAAGAAGAAAAAAAATCACTCAATTTTATTGAGCAAATTATTGAAGATGATATCGAAAACGGTCTGAAAAAAGACCAGATCCGTTTCCGTTTTCCACCTGAACCTAATGGGTACCTGCATATTGGCCATACCAAAGCCATTTGCATCAACTTTGGTCTTGGTGAAAAGTACAACGCTCCCGTAAACCTTCGTTTCGACGATACAAATCCTGAAAAAGAAGAGCAGGAATTTGTGGATTCTATCAAGAAAGATGTTGAATGGCTAGGTTTTAAATGGGATAAAGAGCTGTATGCATCCGACTACTTCCAGCAGCTTTACGAATGGGCCGTACAGATGATTAAAGAAGGAAAAGCTTATGTAGATGAGCAGCCATCTGAAGTGATTACGGAACAGAGAAAGAACCCTACAGAGCCTGGAATAGAGTCGCCGTATAGAAATCGTCCGGTAGAAGAATCTCTGGACCTGTTTGAAAGAATGAAGAACGGAGAATTCGAGGAAGGCTCAATGTCTCTTCGTGCTCAGATCGATATGGTTTCTCCTAACATGAACCTTCGTGATCCTGTGATGTACAGAATTCTTAAAAGACCTCACCACAGAACAGGTACCGCATGGAAGATTTATCCTATGTACGACTGGGCGCATGGTGAATCCGATTATCTGGAGCAGGTGTCGCACTCATTGTGTTCATTGGAATTCGAAAACCACAGACCTCTTTACAACTGGTATCTGGAGCAGGTATACGACGAAGCTAAAGTAGCACCGAAACAGAGAGAATTCGCGAGAATGAATGTCTCTTATATGATCACGTCCAAGAGAAAACTACAGAGACTGGTTGCTGAAAAAGCAGTGACAGGCTGGGACGATCCAAGAATGCCTACGATCTCAGGAATGAGAAGAAAAGGCTTCACTCCGGCATCCATCAGAAATTTCATTGAAAGAGTAGGAGTTGCCAAGAGAGAAAACCTGATCGAGATCCAGCTTTTGGATTTCAGTGTACGTGAAGACCTGAACAAGGTAGCAAAGCGTGTAATGGCTGTAGTAGACCCTGTAAAACTGATTATTGAAAATTACCCTGAAGGACAGGAAGAATGGCTTGAAACTGAAAATAATCCGGAACAGGAAGACGCAGGGACAAGAGAAGTTCCGTTCTCAAGAGAATTATATATCGAAAGAGAAGATTTTAAAGAAGAAGCTAATAATAAGTTCTTCAGACTGAAATTAGGTGGTGAAGTACGTTTAAAATCAGCTTACATCATCAAGGCGGAAAGAGTAGAGAAAGATGAAAACGGAGAAATCACGACCATCTATGCTACCTACGACGAGAAAAGTAAGTCTGGAAGCGGAACCGAGGAAAGTTTAAGAAAAGTAAAAGGCACGCTTCACTGGGTATCTGCTATTCATGCGATTCCGGTAGATATCAGAATTTATGAAAACCTCTTTACTGTAGAGCAGCCGGATGCGGAGAAAGATGTAGATTTCCTGAATTTCATCAATCCGGATTCAGTAACTACAATTAAAGGATATGCTGAGCCAAGCTTAAAAGACGTTGAAGTGGGAGAGCCGCTTCAGTTCCAGAGAATCGGATACTTTACAAAAGATCAGGATTCTACGGATTCTGATTTAGTCTTCAACCGTACAGTAACATTAAAGGATTCTTTTAAACCTTAGTATCTTTTTAATGATTAATATAGGGCAGGACTTTCAACAGGTCCTGCTTTTTTTATTTTTAAAGTGAAATACAACTTTTCATAATTGGTTCACATTATTTCCCAAAGATGGGGTATATTTCTGCCTCTATCAAAATGATTGATAAAAAAATAGTCTTTTAAAGGGGCTTCTGTGCGAATTTTTCTAATTTTGTAACTCACTCAATTTTCTCCCAAAAACAATATTGTGAAATTAATTAGCGTATATACGAGTTCTTTTAAAGGACTCTCAGAAGAGAGCTGGATGTTGGCGCTGGTGATGTTGATCAACCGGGCGGGTTCTATGGTACTTCCGTTTTTGGGAGTCTATATGACGGCTCACCTTCATTTTAGCATTGAAAATTCAGGAATTATTCTCAGCTTTTTTGGAATAGGCTCTGTGCTGGGTTCATGGCTGGGAGGGCTTATTACAGATAAAATCGGAGAATACCGGGTTCAGAGTCTGAGCCTGCTTCTGAGTGTTCCTCTGTTCTGCCTGATTCCGCTTTTTAAAACAGAAGTGGGACTGGCTGCTATTATCCTTATTCAGAGTATTGTAAGCGAAACTTTCCGTCCTGCCAACTCGGTGGCTATTACGAAATATGCGAGACCGGAAAATATTACCCGCGCCTTTTCATTAAACCGAATGGCGGTGAATCTTGGGTTTTCTATCGGTCCGGCATTGGGAGGAATCCTTTCGGCAATTTCATATGAATTTTTATTCTTCAGTAATGCGTTGGCAGCACTGCTGGCTGGTCTTATGTATATCCGGTTCTTCGGAAAGAGAAATAAACAGGCCTTACTGAAACCGAAAAAAGCAAAAGAATCAGTTGTTATTAAAAAAGAGAATTCTCCATACCGCGACGGAAAATTTCTGCTTTACAGTTTCTTCTGTATGCTGTTTGCGATCTGTTTTTTCCAGCTGTTCAGTACCCTTACTATTTTTTATAAGGATACGGTGCATTTAAGCCAACAGAACATCGGTTATATTCTCGGTTACAGCGGATTTTTAATTGTATTGCTTGAAATGGGTCTGGTACAGATTGCCGAGAAATACTTTAGTCTTGCCCTTACCCTTTTGTTGGGAACTGTATTGTGCGGTATTTCTTACGCCATGCTTGCGTTTGATTATTCTATTGTTACGCTTGTGGTTTCTATGACACTCTTATGCGTCGGTGAGATCTGGACGCTTCCGTTTATGTCTACGATAACAGCTCTGCGCTCAGGAGACAACAACAAAGGAGCGTATATGGGAATGAATGGAATATCCGTAGCACTGGCATTTATCATTACTCCTTATGTAGGTACTATGATGGCGGATAAATTAGGCTTCAATATCTTATGGATTGCAACCGGGGCATCGAGTTTAATTATTGCTGTCGGATTCTATTTTGTAATCCCGTGGATGCTAAACAAGAGGGTTGAGAATAAGTAATTCTTTAATGTTTTTGGATGGAAGAGGGAAGCCTGAAGATGGAAGTTGTTGAAGTGTATCAAGTTACTTTTCCAGAAGCCAAATACAATTCCGATATTAAAAATTAAAGTTTAAGATAATTATTCATCTGCTTCATCAGCTCAATCTGCGTGAGGCTTTTTTCTCGCAGATTGAGCTGATGAAGCAGATTTCGAATACTAAATATCTTTGTAACCAACCAACTATCTTAGGTATAGAAAGAAAGTCTGAAATCTGACATCTTACATCTAATCATCCCTTCACAAAAACAATATTCCTCACAATCATTTCCGCATGAACACGCGAGTTTTCTATAAACCAGAGATGCGTATCCTTTCCTCCGCAGACAACACCTGCCAGATAGAGATTCGGGATGTTGGTTTCCATGGTTTCGGGATGGTATAGAGGTTTAAGGCAGTCGCCCTGTAATTCTATTCCGGAGTTTTTTAAGAAATCAAAATCAGGGAGATATCCGGTAAGTGCCAGTACAAAATCATTTTCAATTTCATGGATTTGCCCCGTTTCTTCTTTAAAAATAACGGTTCTTTCAGTGATCTCCGTTATTTCAGAATTAAAATAAGCTTTGATACTTCCTTCTGCAATCCGGTTTTCAATGTCCGGTTTTACCCAATATTTCACACTTTTTGAAATTTCAGAATGACGGATAATCATAGTCACATCAGCTCCTTTTCTATAGGTTTCTAAGGCTGCATCCACTGCTGAATTGCTTGATCCCACGACCACCACTTTCTGTTGGGCGTAAGGGTAGGGTTCCGTGTAATAATGTTTTACTTTCGGAAGGTTTTCTCCCGGGATATTCATCAGATTCGGAATATCATAAAAGCCTGTGGAAATAATGACGTTTTTGGCTTTATACACTGCTTTTGAGGTTTCAATTTCAAAAATAGATCCGGTTTTGGAAACTTTGATTACCCTTTCATAAAGATTTATATTGATATCTCTCTGTCTTGCAATTCCCTGATAATATTCCAGAGCTTCCTGTCTGCCGGGCTTGGGAGCTGTTGAGATAAAAGGAATGCCGTCTATTTCCAGCTTTTCCGCTGTTGAAAAAAAACGCATATATAAAGGATAATGGTATAGTGAATTAACGATGGTACCTTTTTCTATAATCAGATGGGTCAGGTTGTTTTTCCGGGCTTCAAGGGCACAGTTGAGACCAATGGGACCGCCTCCGATGATGAGGATATCTAAAATTTCCATAACACAAATTTACTTAAAACCATTATATTAAGCAGAAAATAGATGACAGAACTTATCTATTGTGTGCATAGTATTGGCATTAGTTTTGGTGTTTTCTCCGCATTAAAAAAATAAAAAAATGAAAAAAATCATTATCCCAATATTGATGCTGACATTGGTAACGGCATGTAAAAAAAATCCGGAAAAACCTGTTCCCAATGTTATTGATTCTATGGCTCAGGCCAAAGAAAAAAATATTGAGAACACCGCGCAGAAGAAAAAAACAGACGAAGAAGCCATCAGGAAAACAAATGATGAAATCCTGCTGGCTTTGAAAAATAAAGACTATAAAGGTTTTGCAGCATTTATTCATCCTGAAAAAGGAATCAGCTTTTCCATGTATGCACTTGTGAATCCAAAAGAAGACATGCATTTTTCGAAGGAAGATTTTGAAAAATCCCAACCTGCGAAGACTTTGTTTACATGGGGCGCTCAGGATGGCTCAGGAGATCCTTATAAGGCAAGCATCAACGACTATTTTACAAAATGGGTCTTCTCCAAAGATTTTACGGCATCACAATATTCATTAAATAAATTCCAGGCAGCAGGGAATTCACTTAATAATTTAAAGGAAATCTATCCCGGAAAAGATTTTACCGAAAACTATATAAAAGGAACGGAGAAGAATGGCGAAATGGATTGGAAAACCCTTCGTTTTGTTTTTGAAGAGTTTCAGGGAAAACAATATCTGATTGCCGTTGTTAATGATCAGTGGACGATTTAGTGTACTAACACCCATCCTTGTCAAGATTTTGAACCTTGACAAGGATAAATTACCCTAAAATCTCAGCCAGTTTTTTAGTCAGATTTCTTCTTGAAAACTGTCCAATATTCTGAGTATTCCCTAGTGCGTTTCCTTTTTTCCAGAGTTCAAACTGATCGAGGATGAAATTTTTCACTTCCTCAGAATTCTCATAGCCAAAATGTTTTCCGGCACCCGTTTCTTCCAGAATCCTTGAAACATCTGCTTCATCAGGACCAAATGAAATGATCTGTTTTCCGGTGGCCAGATATTCAAATATCTTCCCCGGAATAATTCCTTTGGATGATTCGTTCGGGAAATTGGTGATCAGTAAAAGATCTGAGCTGGCCATTTCTTCTACGGCTTTATCATGAGAAATATAACCGAGATTCAGGATATGATTTTTAAGATGGGTACTTTCAATGGACTGAAGAATTTTGTCGTCAATTCTGCCTGCAAATTTCAGAGAGAAACTTTCAGAGAACTCCGTGTTTTCCGTAATCAGTTCATTCAGTACTTTCCAAAGGCTTTCCGGATTCCGAAGCTGTTCAAGCACACCAATATAACTCAGAGTAAAGCTTTCACGAATTGGGTGATGCTCTTCTTCGCCTTTCAGTCCCTTCACTTCCTCATCAAATCCATTCGTAATACAAACGGCATTAGCTCCTGCTTTCCTGAAATTTTCAGCATCCGTGTAGCTTGTCGCTAAAGTAATGTCTGCCGTTTTAAAAACAGCGCTTTCAAGCTGGCGGTGTTTCCTGTCCGAGCTTTTGGTAAGTTTTAAATGTTTGTAGTAAGATATTTCCGTCCAGGGATCGCGGAAATCTGCAATCCATTTCAGTTCCGGGAATTTCTTTTTCAGTCCGAGACCAATCATGTGAAGAGAATGGGGTGGTCCGGAAGTAACTACAACATCTATTTTATTTTCTTTTAAATACTGTTCTAAGAATTTAATGGATGGTTTTACCCAAAAGACGCGGGCATCCGGGATGAAAAAGTTTCCTCTTACCCAGATGGAAAGCCTGGATTTCCAGCTTTGATTCTTTCCGACATCAAACTGTCCGGCTTTAAATTTCTTATTGCTTTTATTGAGTTTTTCGGCCAGCTGATAAGGTTCCCAGATCCTGGTTTTTACCATCTCTATATTTTGCGGAACGTCTTTCAGAAGACTTTCATCGAGTAAAGGATAACTTGGATTTTCAGGAGTGTAAACCACGGGATTCCACCCGAATTCAGGGAGATATTTGGCGAACTTCAGCCATCTCTGAACACCAGGACCTCCCGCAGGAGGCCAGTAATAGGTGATAATCAGTATTTTTTTCTGTTCCATTAATTGAAGATTTGAATCTAGATCTTAATCATCTTAACGGTTTAAACTAATTCTTAATGTTTTAAAATTTAACGATTAAGTTTTGAATTAAGATGATTAAATGACACTTTCGTTTTAAGCTTTTTCTTCAGTTAAAGTGATCTTTTTCTTATTTTTATTCATCCAGAAAATTCCGAATCCACTCAGTGCAATGAACAATCCGAAGCAGAAAAGGGATACCCATTTACCTTTTTCAATCACTTCAGGTTCAAAGACCATTCTGATGGTGTGATTTCCTGCAGGTACATGTACGGCACGCAGAAGATAGTCTGCCTTAATGTAAGGAACTTCTTTTTCGTCTACAAACATTTTCCAGCCGTGAGGATAGTAGATCTCAGAAAATACAGCCAGCTGAGGTGTTTTCGACTGAGATTTGAATTCCAGCTCATTAGGTTGGTATTTCGTCAGGTTGATGAATGCAGAAGAGTCTGCCTGAACCGGTTTGCTGTTGAAATAAGATTTGTCTGATGAAGCAATAACCGCAGTTTTCTTACTGTCGATCACTCCGATAGATTTAATTTCTTCATCCGGGGTATTCACGAATTTAAGATCGCTTACAAACCATGCGTTTCCGTTGGCCTTCGGATTCGGCATTGCCTGAGGCTGTTCCGGTCCGCCAACTACCCAGTATTTTGCGTTAAGGAGATTCAGGACGTTCGGTACTTTTACAGAGTCCATGATCTGGAAATACTCATTGATAACGTCATCATATCTTCTCAGTTTCACCGCATGGTAACCACCGATGGAAGATTTGAAATAAGAGGTATTGGTCTCACTGAATGTTCCTAAAATATTGTTGAAAATTCTGTAATGCGTTTTATCCTTTTCAGCAATTGTTTCAAGGGTTTTATTCACATTTACATTGGCTAAAATAGATTCTAAATTCGGATTTCCCTGAACTTTTTCTGCCAAAAGATCTGAGCTTTCCGTCTGGAAAGGATTTTCAGCAAAAACTTTGTCTACATAATTTTCATCATTAAGATAACGTTTGTTGACCGTCCAGAGATCAAATAAACTTACAGCCCCAATGATTATCAAAGCAATATTCTGGCTCAGCTTTTTCTTCATGGTCATAAAAAGAACAGCAGCCGTTATGACAACGTAGATAAGCGCTTTGATAGCATCAATTCTGAAGAGTTTGAATCTCTCATCAGCAAGATAATCCAGCAGGAAAGGAGGGAAGTAGGTCTTTTCACCATCCGTATAAAAACCTAGCAGTGATTTTCCGAAAATCAGAAGGATAAGAAGCAGTCCCAATGTTCCGCCGCTTACATACATCAGGATTTTCTTTTTGTATTCTTCAGTCAGTTTTTCATCGGTAAAGAATCTGTAAATTCCAATGATGGCAATCAAAGGGAACAACAGTTCTACAACCACTAATATGGAAGATGGAGCTCTGAATTTGCTGTAAAAAGGAACATAGTCTATAAAGAAATCAGACAACGGCATAAAATTGCTTCCCCATGCCAGTAAAATAGTCAGGATGGAAGCTCCTAAAATCCAGTAACGGTATTTTTTCCAGGCAAAGAAGAATCCCAACACGGCAAGGAAACATACAACGGCTCCCTGATAGGCCGGACCTGAAGTTCCCGGTTGGTCTCCCCAGTAGGTTACTCCGTTAAATCCTTTTGAAATCCTGTCCATTTCAGCCTGTGAGCCTACATTTTCCTGAATAAGTTCCTGAACCCTGTTCATCATCTCTTTAGCCTCAGGTTCCTGGCTTCCGCCGCCCATTAATCTTGGGATGAAAAGATTCAAAGTTTCCAGTTTTCCGTAGCTCCACATCAGAATGCTGGTTTTATCCATTCCTGATTTTCCTGAAGTATGGCTGTCGTTGGTAAGGATCTGCTTGCCACGAACCGTCTCTTTGATGTATTCGGAGTTGGCCATAATCCTTTGTGAATTCATTCCGACGCCTATTGCACATGAGGCGGCAATTATCCCCGAAGAAATAAGAAAATGCTTCATCGGGATCTTTTTCTGAATGGCTCTCACCAGTTCAGAAAGGAATAAAAATCCTAAGGCCAGAAACAGGTAATACGTCATCTGCGGATGGTTGGCCGCAATCTGAAGGCCCATAAATAGGGTTGTTGCGATGAATCCCCAGATGTACTGTTTCCGGATATAAACCAATATAATCCCGGCCAAAAGCGGTGCGAAATACTCTATGGTATTTACTTTACCGTTGTGCCCGGCAGCAATAATGATATAAAAATAAGTGGAAAGTCCAAAGAAAGTGGCGCCCAATAAAGCGTATTTCCAGTTTCTTACGGCTACCATTCCGAGGAAAAAGAATCCTGCAAAAAGAAGGAACAGGTAATTGACCGGTCTTGGCAGGAAGTTCAGGTTACTGTCTATCTTTTTGATGATATCGCCTTTGAACTGGCTTCCCATCTGATAGGTAGGCATTCCTCCGAACATGGAATCACTCCAGTAGGTTTCGTTTCCGGTATCGGCTCTGTAGTCCAGGAGTTCTTTTGCACCTCCTCTGTACTGTACGATATCATGCTGAAAAAGCTGTTTTCCTGAAAAAACAGGGGTGGAGTATAAAAATGCTAAAACTATAAATACAATTAATGAAATTGCAATATAAATTAAGTTTTTATTTTTGGCCATGCTGGTTATTATCTTTTATTTCTTGGAATTTTTACCTTTTGTCTTTACTTTCTTTTACCTCTTCATAGTCAACTGTTTCCGCATCCCAGTTGAGGTTCTGATTATTCTTATGAGCGCCGTGTAGATCCTGCTTATTATTCTCCTTATGGTTATTGAATCTATAACTGTAAAAAGTCTTGAAAAATACCCTTCTCAGGATATTCCAGACAAAGAAAATAATGATGGCTGCGAGTACTAACTCAAGAATGTACTTCATAATTTCTAATTTAAATTCAAAGTGTACGGTTTAAAATCCAGGGTTTAAAATGTAAAGGTTATAAGGTATCCTGAAAGTAATGATCAACGATAAAAATTTTCTCTCAAACTCTCAACCCTCAAACTCTCTCACTCTAAAACCCTCTGACTCTAAAACGTCTTTAATTCAATTATTTTGAAGAAGGATTAATCATCACAGAAGATTTGGAGATGCTTTTCATAGACTGAGACTGTTTTCCGTCTGAAATGGTTTCAATCTGCGTTACTTTTACATCAATATTCTGGTTGGTAATCCATCCTGTACTTTGGTCAAACTTAATGGTTCCGTTCTGAACAAGTTCACTGCTCAGACTGTGTGTGATAGGTCCCTGGGTTTTCTTTTCTGTTTTCTTAGGAATTCCTCCTGTTATACCGATTTCTGCAACTCCGTTTCCTACACTTTTTAATAGATAGTTGGAAGTTACTTTCATGTTTTCGGCTCCGTCGGCACTTTCGGAAGTCGTCCATTTTCCTCCGATTTTTGCTCCTTTTTTAGGAATTACCGTTAAGTTTTTGCTCAGCTGGTCTTTCAATACTTTTTCATTGAAAGTTTCTTTAAGACTGGCTACAACACTTGCTTTCTGGTTGGCATCTTTAATCAGGGTACCAACAGCAGTGGCAACTTTAGTGTAAACAGCATCAAAACCTGTAATGGAGATCACATTTCCTTGAGTGTCCATTTTCATATTCAGCTTGTTTCCGGTAAGTGCTCTGTTGATATTCCAGATCATTTTCAGATCATCTTCTTTAGGAATAGCCTGTTTGGTATCTACAATTACTGTTTTGCCCTGTGCACTTTGCGAATTTCTTTTAGCCACAAGATTAAGGGTCATGTCATACACATTCCCTTTAATATCGTTTACCGTGAAATTCATTTCATCCGTAGATTCGCTTGTTGCCGTGATGGTTTTTCCCTGAGGATCTTCCATTGTTTTCACATCTCTCTGGTAGGTAGTAAGAGGATACGTTTTTCCTTTTTCCAGCTTAAAGGTTTGTGTGAATACTCCGGCAGAATCCTTGATAGCAGGGTTTTCTGCTACTTTCGCCACAGAATCGGCAGGAACCTCTACGGTAACTGTTTTCCCCGTTTTAGGATCTACTTTAGTGATGGTGGTTGTTTCCTTCTTACAAGATACAAGAGCTATAGATGAGATGAGCATTAATGCTGCTACGTTTTTCATTTGAATTTTTTTAAATTAAAATTGTACTGATATTTTTGTTCTGTGTATCAATAACGATACCATAAAACCCCATGACAGAAGCTTATATCCTAATCCGATTAAAGATTGGAGGCAGCTATCATTTTCTGTCTTACTGCTTCATATAAGATGGCTCCGCATGCTACAGAAACGTTTAGAGACTGTGTTTTTCCTTCAATAGGAAGTTTTATTTTTTCGTCTGAATGATGCATGACTTCCTTAGAAATTCCTGTTTCTTCATTACCCATTACAATCGCGCAAGGCTCTGTGAAATTCACATCATAGATCAGTTTCTGAGCTTTTTCTGTGGCTGCAAATACGGAGATACCGCTCTGCTGAAGGAAATCTACTGCATGGGCAAGATTAGGTTCCTTACATATTTTGATATTATAAAGAGCTCCCGCAGATGTTTTAATAGCGTCTGAATTGATAGGCGCCGCTCCTTTTTCAGGAAGTACAATAGCATCTACACCCACACATTCGGCGGTTCTGCAGATAGCTCCGAAGTTTCTTACGTCTGTAAGTCTATCCAGAATCAATAAGAATGGTGTTTTTCCTTCTTCAAATAACTGTGGAACAATATCTTCCACTCTGTGAAACGGAACGTCTGAAATAAAAGCAACCACACCCTGGTGGTTTTTTCTGGTAAAACGGTTCAGTTTTTCAATTGGAACATAGTTGGGACGAATTTTATTTTTAGCTAAAATGGTTTTCAGCTCAGCATAAATAGGACCTTGAAGTGCATTTTGCACAAAGATCTTGTCAATCGTTTTTCCCGCTTCAATAGCTTCAAGCACGGGACGTAGCCCGAAAATAAAATCGTCTTTCATTGAAAATATATTATTAATTATATAGTAAATTGTCAATTGTGAATCTCACCCTGTCATTCAATTTTTAAGAAGAATAAAATTCACATCTGACATTGACCCGCGCAGCGAAATTCACTACCTGCCTTTCTCGCCCAATATGGCTCTTTTTTGTGCCATGATGTAGCCATAATGAAGGCTTTCATGCATATTGTTGAAGATAATAGCATCCTGAATACTTTTCAGATCCATACCGAAACTCGTGGTGTAAGGCGTATAATCTGAAAAGAAATCGCTGTCGTAGTCTTTCATCAGAATTTTTGAAGTTTCGGTGAGCAAAAACTCAAGATCTTCCACTTCAGATTTCTGTACATTCAAGTTCGGAAGAGTGCCTTTTTTGTAAGTTTCAATCCAATATTTATCTATTCTGAACGGATTTCCGCTCAGGTAATAGTGCAAAAGCTGCTGGGTAGCAACGGTATGGGCAATATTCCAATAGATATTGTTGTTGAAACCATCCGGAATCAGCAGAAGATCTTCGTGGGAAGTATTCTGAAGCATGCCTAAAAGGTTCTTTCTCACTTGTCTGTGTGCTTGAAAATGATAATTCATTTTGCAAAAATTTTAATCTCCAAAAATAGTTTAATAAACTGGAAATGACAATTTTTTGAATGAAGGATTGAATTAAATGTTCTTAAATTCTGAAAAAAATGGTTAAATGTTTTGTTTTTTCTGTCAAGGCACACAGAAAGAATATTTATTGTTTATCACTAAAAAACTCCTCTGAAAAGTATTCAAAGGAGCTTTCTGTTGTACACGATCTGAAAAATATTTCATCGTGAATGGGTTGGTTTTCAGTTATGTGAACTGTATTTTACAGATCATTACTTTTTAATGATTTTATGTTTAAAAGTAATTCCGTCTTTCATAACAATATTTAAAAAATAGACTCCTGCAGTGTAAGCGGAAAGATCTATCCTGTTCTCGCCACGGTTTTCAGCCAGTTTTCTTCCGTCGATCCCAAAAAGGCTTATGGAAACCACATCACTCTTGGATTTGATATTTACGAAATCAGAAGTAGGATTGGGGTAAATGCTTACATCCACAGTTTTAACGTCTGTTACGCTCAAAGCTCCATTACTCTTGCCCTGCATATAAACAGATAAATAAACGTCTCCCTGCTGCTGATTGAAAACAGCGGTTGGTATCGTGTGTTTCAGGGTATGATTTCCCGCAGTCATAGTAGGAATGGTAAAGCCTCTGATGGGTACTGAGTTGCCCGGGCACCAATTGTTCCATGAAGTCCATTCTGCAAATGATCTGGGACTGGATCCGTAAATTCCGTTGCCTTGCGTATTGTATACTCTGAATGGTTCACAGGAAATACCTCCGGGAGTATAAGTAAGCATCTGTACATCATCTATATAGGTGTAGTTCTGTCTTCTTACATATTCTTCACCGCCAGAGTTCGCTCCGTGAGGAGTGGATATTACAGAGAAGCGGGCATTGGTAACCTGGTTGGGAAGGTTGAAACTTACAATTCTAACCGTTTCACCTGTAACATCGGTGCTATTGTAATTATTTAATTTGTTGTAGCTTAATATAGGAACAAGGGTGTTATCATCCGGTGGTGTAATTCCTGCATCCGATGAGAAGAAAGTCAAAGTTCCTGAGAAAACATCAATTCTCCCTGCGCATCCTGCTACTTCATTTTGTGCTGCATAAGGAACGCCAAAAACATCCAGTTCCATGTATAGGTCATAAGCAGCACGTAATGTGCTGTTGTGAAAGACGCTGTACATATTGCTCAGGTCATAAGTATAAGGAACCTCCAACGGAGAGCGGTTTTTACTCATAAACGGAGTAATGTATCTTCCTACCTCAATTCTTTTTACATTGGCATCATTTGTGGTGTAGCTCGGCTGATTTTTAGGAACCATTGCCAGGTAAACGCTTCCAAGTCTGTCATAATTATCACATAGAGCACCAATGGTTACTCTCATGGCAATTTTTGTTTTGAAGGAATTCAGCTCTGCATCCGTAAGTTTTCTGGTGTATCGGGTGTTGGAGAGCCTGGTGAGACCGGCAGGAACCGGATCGGATACTGTGGCTGCATACCCGTCATAATAAACTGCATCGGAAATCAGATTCATTCTGTCGGTTGTCTGTGACTGATAAAGCCCCGTAAAGAAAATACTCAAAAAAAATAGCTTTTTATACATGCGACTGGTATTTAATGCAAATATATTAAAATATACACATAATGATGCGTTTCATTGGTTTTATTTTAAAATAACAACTGTTTTATTATTTATTATTTAAAACTCCCAAGTAGGTTTATGTATTTTTTTTATATTATTGGTTTAAATTCATTATTTTATGTATTTTTTTTATTGATTTTAATTAAAATTATTATTTTTCATGGTCTAATAATTATATTTATTATCGAAATCAAAACATTATTGCTAAATTAGCAAAATTGTAAATGTTGATTTTTTATTAATTATGAAAAGAATTTTACTTTTATCTCTTTTATTGACTGCCTCGGTATTTAATGCTCAAGTTAATATAAATATCGGAAGTACAAATGTGGGAACCGCTCCCGTAAGCAGTTTTTTTTCCTATTCCTATGTTCAGCAGATTTATCCTAAACAGGAGCTGAATGTGAATGCAGCAGGGAATATCACAGGCCTTACATTCTATCTGGATCCTTCGGCCACCATTGCTGATTCTTCAGACTGGACTGTTTACCTGGGACATACCACAAAGACAGCATTTGCATCCGGTACAGATTGGATTCCTGCTTCGCAATTGACACAGGTATTTGCCGGAGCCGTAACCAAAACGAATGGAAAAGTTGAAGTGACTTTGGCAACACCTTTTGCCTATAACAATACAGATAATTTAGTCATTGCTGCAAAGGAAAATGCTCCAAGTATCGACATTAATAACTTCGATGAGGCTTTTAGAGTCTATCCGCATATTCCTTATTCCACCCTTTATTACAAAGGAGACCGTATGGTAGTGGATCCTGCTTCTCCACCCGGAGGAATAAGAGCGAATTATAAGTCTGCCATTACAATTTCCGGGTTGACTCCAAAACCCGGTCCGTCATGTCCTTTTGTGAATTATCCTGTAAACGATGCTCAGTCTGTTTCCATACTTCCGAACATCACATGGCTTGCCGTTTCAGGAGCTGATTCCTATAAAATTTCATTGGGAACCACTCCGGGAGGAACAGATGTGATTAATCAGCAAGTGGTGTCTGGAACTAATTTTACTCCATCAACAGCGCTTAACAGAGATACGAATTATTATTTTAAAGTTACTGCTGTATCAGCGGGCCTTGAGTCTGTTGGTTGTACAGATATTACCTTCAAGACTATTCCTCCTATTCCTGCAAATGATGCATGTTCAGGAGCATTTGTAGCATCTGCTTTTCCTTATGAATATACGCAAAATGATGCTATATCCGCTACTAATAACAATGGATTCATAACCGCTTGCGCTGATGCAATGAATGATGGTACTTGGTTTAAATTCACAGGAGACGGAGGTCAGTTTAAAGTAGGAATTACCATGCCTGCAGGAAGTACTTATGATCCTCAAATGGATATATATAGCGGTGCATGTGGTAGTTTCACATGTGTGAGAGCGGTAGATGCCGGCGGTGGTGGCGCTGCGGAAACCTATACATTTACCACTACGGCAGGCACTGATTATTTTATCAATGTAGGCGCTTACGAAGAAACGGTAGATATGCCGGAAAATACCTTTACAATTAAAATTACTAAACTTTAAGAGAGGGAATAATGAATAGTGAATAGTGAATTTTACTGGCACGGAACCATTCACCCACAAAAATCTTCGGTTTAACCTTCTGTTTTATAAGAAATTATTACTATAAATTCCCCTGCGTAAACGAATTTTATGCAGGGGAATTCTTATGATGTGGTACTCTTTACTTTATAGATCCCGGAATATTTAACAAACTTTAACTCAAAAATGGCATTCATTATGTTGATTAATGCCAGTATTTATCAGAAATTTACCACTTATTTTTAATTAAAGTTATGTCAGATACATATCAAGCCGAGGATATCCGCCAGTTGACGGAAAAAGTAAAAGAAAAGAACTACTTATTTTCCCTTCTGCGAAAGGAAATCAACAAAGTGATTATTGGGCAGGAATATATGATAGACCGCCTTTTGGTGGGACTTCTTGGGAATGGACACGTTCTTCTGGAAGGGGTTCCGGGGCTGGCAAAAACTTTGGCCATCAAAACTTTGTCGGAAGCTGTTCACGGCGAATTTTCAAGGATACAGTTTACACCGGATCTGCTTCCTGCGGATGTAGTGGGAACCATGATCTTCAATATTAAAGACAACGATTTTTCTATAAAAAAAGGCCCTGTTTTTGCCAATTTTGTACTGGCGGATGAGATCAACCGTGCTCCGGCAAAGGTGCAGTCGGCTCTTTTAGAAGTGATGCAGGAAAAACAGGTGACTATTGGTGATGAAACCATGAAGCTGCCTAAACCTTTTCTGGTACTGGCTACTCAAAACCCGATAGACCAGGAAGGAACGTATCTGCTTCCGGAAGCGCAAAGTGACCGTTTTATGCTGAAATGTAAAATAGACTATCCTAATTTTGAGGATGAAAGAACGGTGATGAGAATGGTTTCTACCTCGCATCAGCCGGTTATTAAACCTGTTATTTCGCTGCAGGATATTGTAGATGCCAAAGAACTGATCAATCAGATTTATCTTGACGAAAAAATTGAGAAATATATTCTGGATATGGTTTTTGCAACACGTTATCCTGAGAACTACGGACTTTCTGAACTTAAAAATTATATTGGTTTCGGGGCTTCTCCGAGAGCATCCATTAACCTTGCCATTGCATCAAGAACCTACGCATTTCTGAAGGGAAGAGCTTTTGTAATTCCTGAAGATGTAAAAGCATTGGCACAGGATGTATTGAGACACAGAATAGGTCTTACTTTTGAGGCAGAAGCAGAAGAAATCTCTTCAGAAGAAATTATCAACAGAATTTTAGCAAAAATACAGGCACCCTAATGAGTGAAGTGATTATCAGAAAGGCAGTCCGCGAAGATTGCCCTCCTATGCTGGAGCTAATCAGAGAATTGGCAGAATATGAAAAGGCGCTTCACGAAGTAACCCTGACTTTAGATGAATTTATCGAGGATGGCTTCGGGAAATCTCCGGTATGGGGCGCTTTTGTAGCTGAACTTAATGATGAGATCGTTGGAATTTCGTTATACTATGACAGATTTTCAACCTGGAAAGGAAGAAGATTGTATCTTGAAGATCTGGTAGTGACCGAAAGAATGAGAGGAAAGAAGATCGGTAAACTTCTGTTTGACGCTACCCTGGAATATGGAAAATCAAACGAATACAGCGGAATGGTTTTTCAGGTGTTAAACTGGAATGAACCGGCTATTAATTTTTATAAGAAATACAGCCCGAGTTTTGATAACGAATGGCTGAATGTTTCGATTGAATTGAGAAGTTAGAGGAAGGTGAAGAATGAAAAATGAAGAATGAAGAATGAAGAATGAAGAATGAAGAATGAAGAATGGAGCGTCGCACATATCCCGCAACCCGAACCCCGCAACACAACAATGGAAATAAAAGATATTGTAAAAAAAGTAAAGCAGATAGAAATCCGTACCAGAAAGAAGACGGAAGCTTCGCTTATGGGTCAGTATCACAGTGCTTTTAAAGGACAGGGGATGACGTTCTCCGAAGTGCGCCCGTATCAGTTTGGTGACGAGATCCGCAGAATCGACTGGAATAAAACAGCCAGATTCCGCGAACCGTTTGTAAAAGTAATGGAAGAAGAAAGAGAACTTACCATGATGATTCTGGTAGATATTTCCGCTTCTATGGATTATGGAACAAAAGGTCAGCTGAAAAGAGAGTATGTGGCCGAAATTGCAGCCAGCCTCGGGTTTTCCGCTGCCGGAAACAATGATAAAGTAGGGCTGATACTGTTCGCCGATAAAGTATATAAAGTGATTCCGCCTCAAAAAGGCAGAAAACATATTCTTTCCATCATCAGTAATATTCTGACGGCAGATTATGTGCCCGCCGTATCGAAAATTGATAAGGCAATGGAATACATGATGGGGATTTTTAAAAGGAAATCTCTGGTTTTCCTGTTCTCGGATTTTGAAGATGCATATGATTCCAAAATGCTTCGGGTGGCTTCAAAAAAACATCAGCTGCTGGGAATGAGAATTTACGATGAAAAAGACAATGAAATTCCGGATGTAGGCTATGCCCTTCTGTACGATGCTGAAACGGGAAAAGAAGTATGGGCCAATACTTCCAGTGCAAGATGGAGGTATACGTTTGCGGAAGCTCAGAAACAGAAAGTCCGCGCTCTGGAAGAAGATTTTGCCAACAGCTCGGCCAGTTTTATGAACATGAACACAGGAGCTGATTATTCGAAAATGCTGTATAATTATTTCCAGAAAAAATAAATTAAAAATAAATAAAGGCTCCGGCCTCCATTACAATTATTTGAAATTGAAAAAAATACTATTCATACTTTCTTTTTTAATCTGTGGAAATGCTTTTTCGCAGATCCTGTCTTCCCAGCTTGAAAAGAAGACGATCGCTTTGGGGGAAGTCAACCGTTTAGTTATTAAAATTGATGATATTCATGAGATGCAGGTGATTTCTGCACCTAAGAATGAATTGTTGCCTTTTCACTTTGAGGAAATAAAGGACAGTATCGGGCAGAATCAGAATTCCTACGAAAGAAAAATTGAATTTTCAGTATACGACGAAGGAAAATTCACCATTCCCGAACTTGAATTCAATGTGGGAGGTAAGATTTTAAAAACCATTCCTTATGAAATTGATGTGATCAATACCGCTCAAAAGGCAGATCAGATCAATGATATCATGAAGAATAAGGAAGTGAAACTGGAGACCAAAGATTATTGGGAGCTTTATAAATTTTACATTTTGGCTGCTTTGGCGGTGATTGCCCTGATTATTGCTGTAATTATGTTCATTAAATGGGGCAGAAAATCCAAAAGCTCGCCGGTGGTAGCTACCAATCAGACTTTAAAAGAACTGGAATCCTTAAAAAAGAAAAAATACATTGAAGGAGGTAATTTCCGCTCTTTCTATGTTGAATTAATAGAAATTTCAAGAACATTCATTGCCAAACAATACCATCTTCCGGCAGATGTTCTTCTTACGGATGACCTTATCGAGGTGATGAAAAAGAACAACACCATTTCGCAGGAAAATGAAAAAATTGTGGAAGATGTGTTTTTAAGAGGAGATCTGGTGAAATTTGCCAAGACCTTCCCTGATCAGGCTACTATGGAAAAAGATTTTGCGGACATACGGGATTTTGTGAAGAGATCATCAAAAGATTTAGAATTTGAAAATTTAAGAAAGGATGTTTAATTTTGAATTTTACAGTCCCTGGTTTCTGCTGCTTTTTCTGCTGTTTATTCCGCTACTCGTTAAGGATGCAGGTGGAAAGAAAAAGAAAGGAATCAAAGTGCCTACCGTTCAGAATATGGGCGACAGCGGAGGAATCCGTGCCGTGCTTTTTTTGCTTAAATTCTCCAAATACATTATTCTTTCTGCACTCATCATTGCGATGGCCAGACCGAGAACTTTTACCGTTTCTCAGGACAGGGATGATACCAAAGGCGTAGACATCATACTTTCCATAGACGTTTCTTTGAGTATGCTGGCCAAAGACCTTAGCCCGGACCGTATCACAGCTCTGAAAGATATTGCCGTAAAATTTGTCCAGAAACGCCCGAATGACAGAATAGGCGTTGTGGCTTATGCTGCGGAAGCATTTACAAAAGTTCCGGTAACTTCGGATCATCAGGTAGTTATTGACGAAATCAAAAACCTCAATTCTGCAGGCCTTGAACCCGGAACAGCTATCGGAGAAGGGCTTTCTGTAGCCGTAAATCATCTTATTAAAAGCAAAGCCAAAAGTAAAGTGGTTATTCTGATGACAGACGGGGTTAGCAATATTCAGAATGCAATACCTCCACAGCTTGCCGCAGAACTGGCCAAGAACAATAATATAAAAGTATACTCTATCGGGATAGGAACCAACGGTTTTGCCCTGATGCCCACTTCACAGGATATTTTCGGGGATCTGATTTTTACGGAAACAGAAGTCACCATTGATGAAAATACGTTGAGAGAAGTAGCGCAGACTACAGGCGGGAAATATTTCAGAGCCACTTCCAACAGCAGTCTGGAAGAAGTGTATGACGAGATCAATCAGCTGGAGAAAACAGATATTAAAGTTTCCAAGCTGTACAACTATGACGAGTATTTTAAAATCTTCCTTTGGATAGCATTGGGAATGCTGTTCTTTGATGCACTGCTGCGATGGGTATTATATAAATTTTTAAGCTGATGAATTGGTCGTTAGGAAATTACTGGTATTTATTGCTGCTGTTGCTTCTGCCGCTGCTTTCTTCCTTTCTTGTCCGTTTTCTGAAATGGAAAAAGAAGAGAAGAGAGATTTTTGCAGACAGTCAGTTTCATGATAATTTATTTGAAAAAAGATCGGGATTTACAAAATTCTTTCCGGCTTTATATCTTTTAGGAACCCTGTTTCTGATATTTTCCATTATTGATCTGCTGAACGGTTCGGAAGAAGTAAAAACCAATCAGAGGCTTAATAATGTTATTTTCATGCTGGATGTTTCCAATTCCATGAATGCGGAAGATATTGATCCCAGCCGTCTGGCAGAAGCAAAAAATCTTATGCTGGGCACCATGAAGAAGATGAATAATGATAAAATCGGGATTGTGATTTTTGCAGGAGAAGCTGTTTCCATAATGCCGCTTACGACAGATTACGGATCTGCAGAAACGTATATAAGTGCTTTGGAGACCAGTTCTATGAAGATTCAGGGGACCGATTTCCTGAAAGGCATGCAGGTGGCTGCTGAAAAATTTAAAAATGTCAGCAAAGGATCGAGAAAAGTAATTCTGCTGAGTGATGGTGAAGATAATGAAGGGAATGACAATGCAGCGATCAGATTAGCCAATAAAGAAGGCATTTCCATAACATCGGTAGGAATAGGAACAGAGGAAGGAGCTCCGGTCCCTGAATATGTTTTCGGACAGCTGATGGGATATAAAACGGATATGGACGGCGGAACGGTGATTTCCAAAAGACAGACGGAAGCCCTGAAGAAAATGGCGGAGTCTACCGGAGGTGATTATATCGACGGAAATAACATCAATGAAGCTCCCGATAAAATCATGGATGCCATGAATAAAAAAGCCTCATCTGCACAAACTTTAGTAAGATCTCAAAATGCCAATCACTATTATCAGTATTTTTTAATAGTTTCCATTTTCTTCTTCTTTTTAATTTATATATTGAACCCGAAAAAAGATTTCAACATATAATATTCTATGCATTGCTGATCAGGATTTTAAATAAATACTTTAACCGAACTTTAACAAATACAAGTCTGTTTATTAACATATAAACGAATAATTTTGCAGGTAATGAATACTAAAATCATTTTTTTATCGTTTTTTATTGCTTTTTCTTTCTCAGGTATCATGTTTGGGCAGGAAAATTACAGAACATTAGTGTATGAAGGCAATCAGAAATTCAACGGTAAAGACTATGATGGAGCGTCTTCTAAGTATATGGAAGCTGTAAAAGTGAACGAAAAGGACTTTACTGCCCATTATAATCTGGGAAATGCTTTGTATAAAAGTAAGAAGTATGAAGAGGCCAAAGCAGAATTTGACAAAGCTCAGAAGCTTTCGCAGACTCTGCCCGATAAAGCAGCGGCTCTTCATAACCTGGGGAATAGCTATATGCAGATGAACCAGCCGGAGAAAGCAGCAGACTATTATAAGCAGGCCCTGAAACAGGATCCTTATAATGAAGCAACCAGAAAAAATTATGAAATTGCCAAGCTGAAAGAAAAAGAAAAGCAGCAACAGCAAAAAAACGAACAGAATAATTCAGGAAAAGGCGGAGGAGGAAATGATCAGAATAAAAATGATGATCAGAAGGGCGACAAAAAAGATCAAAAACAGGATCAGGGAAGTGGCCAGAAAAATGAAGGGAAAAGCGAACAGGGAGATGCCCCTAAGCAGGACCAGAACAATGAAGGAAAAATGCCAAAGAACCTTGAAAATGCCATTTTAGATAAAGTAAGCGAAAAAGAAAAAGAAACCGCCAGAAGAATCTTAAACAAGAACTCTTATTCGATGCCTCAAAGCAACGAAAAAGATTGGTGATGCAGAAAAGACTGATTTACATATTATTTATTCTTGCTTCCGTAATTTCTTACGGACAGGTAAATCTTTCCCTGGAAACAGATAAAGCCGAGTACAATGGCAAAGACATCGTTAACCTTACCATCATTCTTGAACTTAACGGAAGCGAGCTTGTACAGCAGACCGGTTTCCAGCTTCCTGACCTTTCCAAATTCAATATTATAGGAAGTGGCTCCGTAACCAATACCTTCATAGATCCGGCTACGAATACCCTTATTACCCAAAAAGTATCAAGGATTGCCCTTGAGCCTAAGAAAAAAGGGAAAATTAAGATCGGTTCCGTACTGGTAACCGTTAATAATAAAATTTATAAGACCGAACCTTTCGATGTTAATATAAAAGAGATTCTCGACAGAAGGTCTCTTGCCGGGAATATGTCCGCGGAGATGTATATGAACATGGAAATTGAAGACCGTGACATTTATCAGGATCAGGCCACGGTAGCTGTTCTGAGAGTGTATTCTAAAAACATGGACAATTTCAGAAAGGTGAAAGATGTTCATCTTCCACATCAGGATAATATCAATGTACATCCTGTAAGCTTCAGCAAATCCGAAATAGATCCTTCGGCATCCGGAAATATGGCTTCTCAGATTGTTGCCGTATTTATGGTATTCCCGAATGAGTCCGGCTATGTAGAGGTTCCGTCTGTATCGGCTTCGGTAAGCTCTTATTCGAATAAAAATAAGATTGTCTCCAATAAGGTTAAACTTAATGTGAAAAAACTGCCGGAAGGATCACCTGAGTGTTTTAAAAATGCAGTCGGTAATTTCAACGTGAGTGTTTATAATGCATCTAAAGATAAAATAGAGGTTGAGAAACCCATTAATGTCATTGTAAAAGTTTCAGGAGAGGGGAATCTTCCAGATATGTATCTTCCTAAGATCATTGCTTCTCCGGATTATGAAGTATTCAGTCCTAAAATTACATCCAAAGTTGCACCGGGAACTACCGGAATGAAAGGTGAAATTTTAGCCAATTATGTGGTTATTCCTAAAAAACCGGGTCCTATTTCTATCCAGACGGAGCAATTTGCTTTCTTCGATCCTGCGAACCGCGAGTATGTAGATCTTGGGCAGAAAACCCTTGCTCTGAATGCTTTTTCACATGAGCAGATCCTTGAGTCCCGTACAACGGTTGAAAAAGTAAACGAGTATACCAATACCCTTTTGGAAACGGTGAATACACCCGTTCTGAAGACCACTACATTAAAAGTGAAAGAGAAGAGTAAGTTTCACTGGAACATTCTCTTTACCAATATTGCCATTCTTGTAGGATTGTTTGTGATCTATCTTTTATTTAAGACTTGGCAAAAAAAACGAGCGTTAGTTAGAGAAACTACATCTTCCAAACCTCTTGGTTCTGTGGCAGAAACAGAAAGCGAGATCAGAGAAACATTAAAAACAGACATAAACGATTATTTCAGCTATCTTGAAAATCTTAAAGATCAGGCAGATTATCCGAAGTTTTTCGATACTCTGGAAGAAATGGATCTTGATGTCAGAAAGCAGTATTTTCAGAGCTCTCCGGAGGATTTCAGACTATTTTTAGAAACTCATAAAGGATCTTCCGTGGCGGAGCAATACAGAAACCTGATCCAAAGGATTCAGATGGAGAAATACTCGCCCCTTAAATCACCGGAAGGAATGGAGGAACTTTTGAAAGCGGTTGTTAATTTGTATTCACAAATTAGCAAATAATTATTTTTTTTTCATATTTTTGCGAAATTATTAATTACAAAGAGATGGAAATATTTAATGATTTCTCTATTAAGGAAATCTTTACCTGCTTTATGGTTCTTTTTGCCGTAATCGATATCATTGGGTCTGTTCCGATTGTGGTAGGTCTTCAGCAGAAATTTGGGCAGATTGAAGCCGGAAAGGCATCTATTACTGCGGGAGTTATCATGATTGTTTTTCTGTTCGTAGGAAATAAAATTCTTAAACTTATCGGAGTAGATGTAAACTCTTTTGCGATTGCAGGAGCTTTTGTGATTTTTATCATAGCCCTTGAAATGATTCTTGGAATTGAGATCAACAAAACTACAGAAGCAAAGGCTGCATCCATTGTCCCTATTGCATTTCCGCTGGTTGCAGGAGCTGGAACTCTTACCACAACGCTATCTCTCAGAGCTGAATTTCATGATATTAATATTATTTTAGGAATTGTTCTCAATACAATTTTCGTATATTTGGTGCTGAAATCAGCGAAGTGGCTGGAAAACAAAATGGGGGAGGCTACCCTGTCTATTCTTCAGAAGGTTTTCGGGATTATTCTTTTAGCGATTTCAATAAAATTATTCACCGCAAACTTTGCCCAATTGGTGCAGAATTATATTAATTTTTAAGAATCATGCAGAAGTTTTATAAAGTATTTCTAGTTGTGTTTATCGTTTTCATTGCCATCAATCTTTATGCATTAGACTGGCAGACGGATCTTTTATCAGAAGATAACCTGAAGTTTGTATTTTCAATTGCTTCAGCAGTTCTTGGTCTGATTTTACTTTTTGTATTAGATACCTGGAGCAGAATCGGAGTGAAGAAATAATCTCGGAATTACATTATTCTAAATAATAAAAACCTCTTTCATTGGAAGGAGGTTTTTTGTTTTTTGGGGAGGTGGCTGAGGCACCCGAAGCCACCTTATATTTGCTACAGAAGAACATTTCCTGTAATCTTTTAATCTTTGAATTTTTAAATCTTTTAATAAAAAACGGTCTCCTCCAGTCATAAAAAAACTTTATTCCAATTGTGACTGAGGCTCCCAAAGCCACCATTTCCTAAGAAACCACAAGATTTTTCAACACCGCTTCCGATTTCAGTTCTGTTTCCTGCCATTCTTTTTCCGGATTGCTTTGCGATGTAATTCCTCCCCCTACAAATACATGAACGGAGTCTTTGTATAGTTTCGCGCACCTTAGATTTACAAAAAACATCACATTCTCATCGGTTTCCACTTTAATAAATCCGGCATACAGCTCGCGGGGAAATTTTTCAAATTTCTGAATATTCTGCTTACAGAAATCTTTTGGAATACCGCAGACTGCAGGAGTAGGGTGTAAGTCGCTGATCAGGTTGTCCAGATCTTCCGGGTTTATCTGAGCCTTGAAGTCAGTTCGGAGGTGTTTGATGTTTCCGGAAATATGATCGTAGGTTTCAGACATCTCTATGGATCCGGAATAGTTTCTGAGGATATTTTGAATGTATGAAGTAACCGGTTTCTGCTCTTCAATTTCTTTTTCTGTCCATTCTTCAGATACAGGAAGGGTTCCTGCCAGGCTCATTGTTTCGAACTGATGGGTCTTTTTATTGAATTTTCCAAGTGTTTCGGAAAAAGCCCCCATCCAGGCGTTTTCTCCGTTGTTGAAAATATATCTGAATGCGTTGGGGTAAGATGCGCAGAGTTTTACAAAACTTTCCTTAAAATCAATGCTGTTAAAGTCTTTGAATATCTTTCTCCTTGAATAAACCAGTTTAGGAAGCTGATAGTCTTTAATGACTTCAATAATTTGGTGAAGTGTATCTGTATATTCCTCTTTCGTCTCAGCTTTGAAACGGCTCCCGTCTTTCAACAGATCTTCACTCATAATATCCGTTTTTTCAAACTGTCCGGAGGCTTCTGTGATGCTTCCTTTAAAATCAATCTGTCTTAATACATCAAAAGAGTGAAAACTGACGGATTCCGTGTTTTGTTTTTGATCAGTGGAATATAATGTTTCGTCGAAAGGAAGTTTGAAATAAATCATTAATTATGGGTAGGTTTTGAAAATCACCAGCTGGAAATAGTATAGGAAATTCCCAGGTTGATTTTCCTTTCAGCAAAGGTATTATTAGTCTTAAAAATGTCAAAATTAAAAGAGCTGTTTTTTAAGGAAATATTTTTCATTGTATAGGCCTGATATTCTAATGAAACTAGAATTTTTTGCATGATTCTGTATTGTATACCCATAGAATATCCTATGTTGATGTTTTTTGACTTAAAATCATCCAGTTTGTTGATGATATTATTCTCAGGAACCATAAACTGCATTTTATAGATATTCCGGTTGGCTAAAAATCCAACAAAAGGGCGTATCCTTTTCCACTCATAGAAAATTTTCAGCTGGGCTGCATATTCGAAGTGTTTATCACTGAATTTCTGAAAAAGGAGAGGCTGGCGGTCATCTGTAAAATAATAGCCGTTCAGCCAGGTTTCTTCCCGATTGGCATCAAGATTAAATGTAGAATTCCAGTAGTAAACATGAGCGGACAGCATCATTGAAAACCGTTTATACATATTTCTTGATATCCATAATCCTGCATTGAACCCGGGCTGTTGCCTGTTTTTGGATGATTCTCTCGCCCAGCTGCTGCTTTTTAAACCAATCCCGGCCCCTGTACCCCAATCAAATTTTTTAGGACTAATGATTAAACCTTTAGTTGTATCCTTAATTAAAATAAACTCATATTGTGTTGTCACAGGAATAAGATTGTCAATGACGGCAGGCTTGAAATTGAGACCGGAAGGTTTTATTTTCAAGGGCTTTTCTAAGTAAACCGTGTCATAAACAACCACTTTTTCATACACGTATACCGTATCTGTTTTTTTTCTCTGGGCACAGATAGGGTAGAAAATAAGGGTGGATAAAAGGTAAAGGAGTTTTTTTATAGGCATAACGGGTATTATCTCTCAACGTAAATGGTATCTCTCTGGATGATTTTTTTGACAACGATGACTTTTTTAGGAGCCGTTTCTACAGAATCTTTTACGGTGATTTTTGTTTTATTGGAAGTTATTTTGCTACTTTTTTCTCTGATCTCTGCACTTTCATTATGATGACCTTTTGTACTTTCTTTATTGGGCATAGATCCGGTATTGGAATCTTTAACGGTTCGGTTTGAAATTTCCGTTTTTGTTCCTTCTTCTGTTCTCTCTGTCTTGCTTTCTAAGGTTTGCATGCTTGTGCTGTTATTTCGTACCTGATTTTGATTGTAGGGACGGAAAATCATAACATAGACTGCAATAATAATAAGAAGACATGCTGCTGCAATAATTTTTGTTTTAAGGTTGATGGTTGAACCGGACTGAAAATTAATCTTTTTACTTTGAACAGTCTCCGGAATTTCAAAAGATTTGGTCGGGGTGACCGAAAAGTCTGAAAACCGGCTCCGGAAGCTCTGTGCCCACAACCTATTTCCGAAACCAAAGAAAATAAGGAGCGGGATGATTTTCTTTTTCTTTTTTTGTGTATCGGGTTTCAAGACATGGCTGACAAGATAAGTCTGGATAGATTTTTTTGCCCTCAAAAGGTGTGATTTCGAAGTATTCACGGAAATCCCAAGCATGCCTGCAATTTCAGCATGAGAATGATTTTCGAGATAAAATAAATTAAATACCGATTTATGATGGGACGGAAGACTGTCGATAGAGGAGAGCAGCTCTTCACGCGTAAAATCGTAGGCTAGAACAGATGTTTTTTCTTCCATGTTTTCACTCATCGTTGATGGTATTTCGGGTATTTCTGAAGTTTCTGTGTCAAAATGAGTTTCCCGGCTACTTTTCCGGAGATACTGCAGGGTATTGTTCACCACAATTTTCTTCAGCCAGGCGAAAAGTAATTTTTCATCTTTAAGCTGATGTTCTTTTTGCATGGCTGTGATAAAGCTGTCCTGAAGAATATCTTCCGCAGCATAGATATCCGGGATATATCTTCGGCAAATCCCCAAGAGTTTTGGGGATAATTGCGTGTAGATATGATTCCAGTCTTTGTTATTCATATTAGTTTTCTATGACGAATAAGGAGACAAATTTACCATTGGGATCAGCCATACTCTGCGATTCGACCCCATTAATAAATACTTTCTGAGCAACCCCTTGATTATTGTCACGTTGCCTGATCATATAAGAATTATCATTTAAAAACTTAATGTCAGTTATAAATTTAAAATTACCGGGATCGTTCGAAAAATCGGTCATGTTATTGATCGTATTTTTACAGTATTTGGTAGAGGCTACAAAATATTTTGCATTGCTAACCTGATCAAGTGTAAAAGTTCTGTATTCAAAAGGAACCGTGGTGAGGGCATTGTTAGATAAGTTCTTCAGATTATTAGAATTACTGGCTCCGTCCGAATAGAAAAGTAATGCATCATTTGAGTCTGCAAATATACCATTACCCACAAAAGAACTGCTTTGAGAGGTTAAGGAAGTATAGGTGCTGTTTTTATAATATCCATGTTCAAATTTTGCTGTTGCCGTATTGTATTTATGGCTGATCATGTAAAAATCTGAATTAATTATTGATAAATTAACTTCGATTGACTGGACATTATGTTTAAAAACAATGGTTTTTACTCCGTTTTTCCAATAACAGACCTCGTATTTATCCATTGGAGTAGGAGGATTTAAATTTTCAATGACACCTGTAATATAGACATCCCCGTTTTTGACCTGAAATTGCTGGAAAGAAAAATATGAACTTGCAGGAATATTCAGATATTGTTTTACTTCCTGTCTCGAATTGTTCTTCCAAAAATAATAGTCATAATTTTGTGGATTTGCAGGATTATAGGGGGAACGTGCTAAAAAATAAATGTCATTATTTTCTGCATAAACAGATATGGGTTCCAGATTATTTCCATTGACTAAGTTTGTTTTTACAGTATTCTTCCAATAGCAAACCTGGTTGTTTTCTTTTCCGGCTACGTATACATCAACTGCGTTGGTAAGTTTGTCTTCCGGTGGATCTACAATAGTTCTTGAGCAAGATGACAGTGCTACAATCACCAAAACAAAAGATAAAAGTAATTTTTTCATAATTGATCATTTTCTTGGTTACAATTATAAGATGACAAAAAAGAAAAAGGTTGCAGCAAGTATATAAAAAAAGACTCAATTTTTTTTGAGTCTTATATTCTTTATTGATGTTTTCTTTATCGCAGAATAATGTTGTTGGTCATCGTAGTATGGTTGATGAGTGTTCCTTTCTCATCTCTGATCTCGATTTCTGAGACATGCATCGTTTTTCCCTTCCTGATAAAACGTGCTGTAGCTGTTACAATACCGTCTTTCTTACTTTTAAGGTGATTGGAATTGATATTGGTTCCTACCCCGTAATATTTATTGCCGTCGATAAAAAGATTAGACAGGCTTGACCCTAAAGTTTCTGCAAGAACACAGCTTGCTCCGCCGTGCAGGATACCAAAAGGCTGATGTACCTTAGGCTGTACCGGCATAGTGGCAGTAAGGGTTTCATTTTCAACGTCAACATCGGTGAATTGTATTTCAAGTGTTTTGGCTAATGTTACACCGTTTCCCCAATTGTTTAAGAATATAAGGAGTTCTTCTTTAGTCTGACCTTTCATTTTTTATAATTGATAAGTGATGATTGATAAATGATGATGGCTTCTGGCTTCTAGCTTTTGGCATCGTCCTCTGTGCCGGTTCCCATAATATTCGGGTTCCAGTTGGCCGGAATTTTAGGTACGATATCGTTTTTAATGTAGTAATCTTGGATTTCTGCCATAATTTCGGAAAAAGGAGCAGAAGCAATTCTCTCATAAGGAATGGTATAGCCCAGATACACTATTTTTCTTTTGAAATCGCCGGCAGCAAGAACAATAGGTACTTTTGCCGCTAAGGCCATATGATAGAAGCCTTTTCTCCACTTCGGAACCCAACTTCTGGTCCCTTCAGGGGTGATGACAAGGCTGAAATCTTCCTTTTCAAACTGTTTGGCTACAAAATTTACCAGATCGTTTTTCTGGCTTCTGTCTATGCCTATTCCTCCAAGCCCTCTTACAACACTTCCGTACCAGGCTTTGGTATGGGCATCTTTGATGATGATTTTAAGAGGTTTTTCTAAAGACCAGTAGGCAAGATTTCCCAGTAAGTATTCCATGTTGTGCGTATGGGGTGCTACCACAAGGATACAACGGTTCAGGCTGTTTGCATCGCCCTGCAGAACGACCTTCCAACCCAGTATTTTTAACATCAGCTTGCCTATCAGTTTTCTCATATATTCTTTAGATTAAAAACAAAAAAGTATAACCAAACTGGTTATACTTTACAAATATATTGAAATATTATCGCTCTTAAAACAAACCGCTGATTAAATCTGCGATCTTCATTACAATTTCTAATGCAATTTGTACCATGGCTAAGGTGTTTTTAATGATTTGGTTAAATATTTTTTTAACTACACGAATTTATGACATTTTTTTAACATAGTGAACTAAATAATAATATTTTTTTCGTTTTCTGAGAGAAGAAGAGTGTGAATTTCAAACGGTTGCCTTAGATTCACACCTTCTGCACTCTCTGAAGTTAATTATTTAGTTTGTATGGAGATTTCGTCTTTCCCGTCTTTGATTTTGATGTCTACATTTTTATTCATCTTTTTGATGCTGGATTTCATAGAGTCAATCACTACATCAGCCTGATTTTTCGGAACTTTTTTTCCGTTGATAATAAGACTGTCTTTATCGTCAGAATTATATTCAATAGTAGAACCGTTTACAGAAATCTTATTCTTTTCAATTCTGATTTTTCCGTTTTCATCTTTGTCCTGGTCATCATCGTTGATGCCGTCTCCGTTAAGATCTCCGTCAAAATCAATTCCGTCTTTTTTCACAGGAATTACTACTGCGTTTTGAGGAATTACCAGTTCATAATTTACTCTGTAATGTCTGAATCTGTGCTCGTAAGGATACTTGATGTAGTTCGGAAGTATTACCTTGTTGTCTATGATTTCTACCGGAACATTGATCTGAACCGGAACGTTGTAGCCGTTTCCTTCTTTTTTAATAATCAGGTAAGGCGTTTTCACTTCAGGCTTTCTCGTTACTTCTACAGAGATATAATCTTCTTCATAAACCGTTTTTTTATCAGAATAAATATCATCGTTGTAGGCTGTGAAATTCTGAGGAATATTTACCTGCTTCACATCTACATAAAGTGTGTCTGATGTAGTATTGATCGCAATGTTTTCCGTGTCTTCCTTGCTTCCTTTGTAGATCAGGTTTTTCTTAGCCATACTTATTCCGAAGTAGGTTCCAAGTCCTATCAGTAAAAGAAACAGGCCTCCGATTACCCAGCCGATATTTCTCAGTTTGGTTTTTGGTGAGAAAATCTTGATGCTTAATAAACTGAAAAGGATTGCAGGAATTAAACTTCCGATCACCATCATGGCAGCCAATATTTTATCAAGCCCATTGTCATCCATATAGAACCTGATCTCATTAGCACCAGGGAAATCCGTATCCATTCCGAAAAGTCCAAATAGTACAAATACTCCGATAATGCTTCCTATGGCCATCAATGCAAAGAATCCTCCCACAATATACTTGAATACATTCCAAACTCCGCTTCCTGCATTGTTGATGTAAGGCTTGTTTTCGTTGTAAATTTCTCCGACCCTCTGAGTAGATTCGTTGGCAAACTGAACCAGTTTGTTAGACTCATTTTTAAGATTGTCGAAGTTCATAGGCTTTCCCTGCATTTTCAGGAAATCTGCTGCCGTTTCTGCTTTTGGAAGTACAATCCAAAGAATGACGTAAAGAAGGCCAATCAGTGAAGAAGAAATAGCTGCAGTGAAAATACCCAGTACAAATATTCCCAGCCAGATGGCTCTCATAGCGGTAATATCCATTCCTACATAGTGGGCAAGACCTGCACATACCCCTGCTACTTTTTGTCTTTCCGGATCACGGAACAGTTGTTTCTTGTCTGTATATTCAGTACCTGTCTGGTATGTTCTTTTGGTATTTTTTTCAGAATAGTAAGCTTCTTCCTGTTCTTCGATTTTTTCAGGAGTCCCGATTTGTGCAATCACTTTTTCTACATCTGTATCGTTGATCACTTCACGTTTTCCTAAAGAATCTCTGAAGATTTCTACCATTCTTATTTCTATATCGTGCATTACCTCCTCTTCCTCTGAAGCGTCCAATGAGCTTCTCAGTGCATTCAGGTAATCGCTAAGCTTTATATATGCGTGTTCTTCTATTGTGAAAGAAAAACCTGCGAGTCCTATTGAGAGTGTCTTGTTCATAGCTTTTTTTTTAATTTTTTTGAGTGATTTGGTTTACCGACGCTGTCAGTTCAGCCCATGTGTTTTGAAGTTCATCCAAGAAAAGTTTTCCTTTTTCTGTGATCTGGTAGTATTTTCTTGGAGGTCCTCCTGTAGATTCTTCCCATCTGTAGGAAAGGAACTCGCCGTTTTTCAGTCTTGTAAGGAGAGGATAGAGGGTTCCTTCCACTACATCCAGTTTTCCTTTTTTAAGTTCATCGATAAGGTCGGAAACATACATTTCACGATAATTGATGAGACTTAAAATACAGAATTCCAGAATTCCTTTACGCATTTGCGCTTTGGTATTTTCAGTATTCATCTTTAATAAGTTTTGTTAATTAGTTATAGTTTCGGAATAATACCCCTAGCTAGATTGAGCCTATTCCGATTTTACATTACAAAGATATGTAAATAAAATGGTAATATGCAATACAAAGTAGTAAAATTTTTAAAATAAATAATTTAAATTATTGATAATCAGTGAAATAAATTTTATATGAAAAATTGGGTTTTGTTCAAATTTTGTAAAATCAAGCTAAAAAACTTCAAATTATGACTGGTGATTCGTATTTTTGTTCTCAATTTTTTATTCATTCAAATGATCAATACATTATTTTTTCATAGATGTTTATCTGTATTTGTTTTGCTGGGACCTTTTTGCTTCAGTCAATATCACTTTAAGATTGATGGGGCTTCAAAAAAATATAATGTAGAAGTGAATGTGGAAGAATGCATAACAGACCGTTGCGGGAATAGGGCGGAAGTCATCATCTTCAATAAGAACAACGAAAAATTACAGACACTTACTTCCAACGATCTTGTTTTCTATTACAAGGAATATTTAAAACCTTCTACAACGAGTACAGTCACGCTTACTTCAGAAATGGTAGATGACGGACCTATTGTTTTCGGAGATTTTAATTTTGACGGAACAGAAGATATTGCTGTAAGAAACGGCAGTGGAGGAAATTACGGAAGTGCTTCTTATGATGTGTATGTCTTTAATTCAACGAAAAAACAATTCGTTCCCAGCGCAGAATTAACAGAAATAGCCAGCGCATATCAGGGAATGTTTGAAGTAGATCCCAAACGTAAACGGTTAATCACTTATGCAAGGTCAGGGGCATCTCTTCACTACACTTACGAATATCAGGTGATTCCCCATAAAGGAATTGATCTGGTTTATGAAAAAATAGGAGATCTGAGTGAAGAACCTTTCAAAGTAACAATAAGAGAAAAAATAAATAACAAATGGGTCGTTAAAAAGACATCCAAATATTAATATCAGAACAAAATGAAGATACAGAAGGAGATCGATTTTATCCTGGCAGTAGATGCCCTGAAAAATGTACAGAGAAGAAATTACAATGCAGACGATTCCAGAAGGGAAAACACGGCTGAACATTCATGGCAGATTATTATCCTGGCCCAGATCCTTTATCCATACGCTAAAAACCGTGCAGATATTGATCTTTTAAGGGTCATCAGAATGCTGTCCATTCATGATCTGGTGGAAATAGAAGCCGGAGATACCTTTCTTTTTGATGAAAAAGCAATGGTTGGGAAATTTGAGCGGGAAAAGATTTCTGCACAAAAGATTTTCGGAATCCTGGATGAACCTTTACGCAGCGAATTTTTTGAATTATGGCTTGAATTTGAGGAAGAAAAAACACCGGATGCTATTTTTGCATGCTCCATTGACCGGATTATGCCATTTATTCTTAACTCACATACGTCTGGAAAAAGCTGGACAGAGGCAGGCGTTACTGAAAAACAAATCAGAAATATGCTGGAAAATGCTATTACAAGAGCATCGGATGAGATGGGAGAGGCTTTTGAAACATTGTTGAGCAGAAGTCTGGAGACGGATAAGGTTGTAAGATAGATTTATCGCAAAGCGAAACAAAGATTTTTAAGTTATGCTTTCTTTTAGGATAAACAAAGGCGTTTCACTTAGGGAAGTAATATAAGTTTGAGGATATTATTTTTTAGATAATTTTATTTCTCGCAAGGTAAGACAAAGATTTTTTAAACTGTAGCTTTCTTTTGATAGACAAAGGCGTTTCACTTAGGGAAGTAATACAAGTCTGGGGATATTTTTTATGTGAATTTATTTCTCGCAAGGCGAGACAAAGGTTTTTTAAACCGCAGCTTTTTTAAGATAGACAAAGGCGTTTCACTTAGGGAAGTAATACAAGTCTGGGGATATTATTTTTTTATGTGAATTTATTTCTCGCAAGGGAAGACAAAGATTTTTTAAACTGTAGCTTTTTTAAGATAGACAAAGGTGTTTCAGATAGAGTAGCGATATCAACCTGGGAATATTTTAATATGATTATAGATGAGGTTTCGGGCGGCCGCAGGCCGCCCGAAACCATTTATCTAAAGTATTCTGATAGGCTTCTTGAATTCGTCAATAGCCACAAAAGTAAAATCACCTACAATAGCTCGTTCTCTTTCATAAGAATACATCTGCTCCGTATAGATTTCTACATTTACCTTCATACTGGTTTTTCCAACGTAGGAAACTTTTCCGATCAGTTCCACAATGGTTCCTGCGGGAATTGGCTTTTTGAAGTCAATTTTATCGCTGCTTACGGTTACCACTCTTTTTCTGGCAAAACGGGTTGCGGTGATAAAAGCTACTTCATCCATCAGCTGCATGGCAGTACCTCCGAAAAGGGTATCATAATGATTGGTCGTGTTTGGGAAAACCGCTTTAAAAATTCTGGTTTCGGATGCTGCAATTCTTTCTTCTGTAGTCATATTTCATTATTAATTAATGCGAAATGAAATAGATTAAAATAACAGAACAATACCAGGAACCATAGGAATTCCTGAAGCAGTCCATCAGATCAATCAACTTCAAATCGCGAAAGTTTCTTGTTTAAAGAAATAGGCAGGTCTCCTGACTTGTAACATCTTTTATCCCCTTCCCGTGCCCTGCACAGTGGCTCTTTGATAAAGACTTCAGTTACTTACAGTTGCGCGACAGTCCGTGATTTTCACACGGTTCCCTTTTAATCTGCGTTAAGCAGAACCAGTTTCTGTGATGAATAAGCGCTAAACTTTTTCAGTGCAAAAATAAGAATATTACAGAGAAAAAAGGCAATTATTCCGGACTATTGTAAATAATCTGGCTCATTACTCTTCCTTCCTTGATTGCCCAAAGTGTGACATATCGGTTCTCACCGGATCCATTGATCATATAAAGATAGATGTGATCATTGTCAAGAGCAGTTACCCCAACATTGTTGAAATCCATGGTAGGCTGGAACATGTTTTTAATAGCTTCCCTTACAAACACAGAGCCTCTTCCCGGCTGTTGCACACGAATAGATTTGATCTCCGTCATGCCTTCAGGAAGTGCATCTTTGATTCCCCACGGTTTAATTTTATCTATGGTAAGGATTTTTCCATCGGCATCTTTTTCCTGCTTTCTGTAGCCGGCATTCGATGGATAAACATCAATCACCACTTTGGTTCTTTGAGATGTAGGAATTTTAGGGTTGCTGTTATCAGTAAAAATAAGTGATTTCCCGTTCTTGGATTTAGAAGGAGTAAACTGAGGCAGCTGATCGATGTAAGCAATACGCTCTTTGTTCACCATACCTTCTTTCTCAAGATTTTCATATCGTACAAAAGGCTTCTCATCGTCCTGTTTTTCCGGATATTTAATCCAGATCCATTCCGTTTCTCCGGGAGCAGGTTTTACATAAACGAATACATCCCCTTTACGCATACGGATCTTGTCTACTATTTTTCTGTAGTTATCCTTGTGTACACGTACATTGGCGTAGCCTTCCTCAGCTTTTACAACACCGAAAGGAACTTTATTCTGCCCTTTGACAAATGCTAAAGAAAAAAGACTGAAAGCGGATAGGTACAATGCTCTGTTTATGAAAATCATGGGATGAAATTTTTTGATCCCCCAAATATATAAATTAAATGTTTTAGAAATAAGGAAAATGCAACCCTTCTGAGCTTCATAAAAATAAATAAACTAAAATAGCGCTGAAAAATCCAGCGCTATTTTTTATAAATTTAAAAGTTGTAAAACTACCAATAAGTAAATCGTAATCATAATTGCCACATCATCACATCATCAAATCACCACGTCTTCGCATTATCACATCATCAAATCCTCTCCAATTCATCCGCATTAATCGTCGTCTTGAAAGTACCATAATTCACAGTCACTTTATTCTTGGAAATTTTTTCAATGGTTCCTACGCTGGTACTTCCCGGAATACGGACGCGTTGTCCTTCCTTCATCCACACGGCACGGTCTATTTTACGTTTTTCTTCCAGTTTTTCGTTGGTTTCCGCAATTTTTTCAATGACCTCTTCTTTTTTAAGCTGCTGTGTGATCTTTCTTTTAACCACCTGAAGACGTTTTGATTCATCTTTATCAGCCCCTATTTTTCTGAATTTTTCTTGTTCAAGAATCTTCACGAAATCTTTCACCACATCTTTTCGTGACCTTCCTTTTACATAGCTGTCGATAAAAGCTTCAATTTTATTCCCGAATTGAAGTTTGCGGTGTTCCTCTTCATACAGTTTTTGGAAATTAAAAAGCTTCTGCTGCAACTGGTCATTCAGTTTTTGCAGATTATCACGTTTGTCTTCCACAGACTCTTTTCTTTCGGCAAGATCTGTTTTCAGTTTTTCAACTTCGAACTTTTCCTGCTGAAGCTTTACAATCGTTTTATCCAGGTTAACAATATCATGTTCTACCTTCTTTTTCGCCGCATGAATAATGAATCTTGGGATCCTGTTCTTCTCTGCTACTTCAAAAGTGAACGAACTTCCTGCCTGCCCTACTTCCAGTTTGTACATGGGTTCAAGAGTCTCTTCATTGAAAAGCATGGCTGCATTTTCAGCATTCGGAAGCTGCTCTATCACCAGTTTAATATTGGTATAGTGTGTGGTAATAATGGCAAAACTCTTTTTATCATAGAAATACTCCATGAAACTTTCTGCCAGTGCCCCACCAAGTTCAGGATCAGATCCTGTCCCGAATTCATCAATAAGCAAAAGTGTATTGGCATCGGCCTCACGAATAATCCCGGACATTTTTTTAAGCCTGGATGAATAAGTAGACAGATGATTCTCTATCGATTGATTATCACCAATATCCGTCATGATCTTTTCAAAGAAAAACATTTCAGATCTTGGATGTACAGGAACCAGAATTCCGCTCTGGATCATCAGCTGGAGGAGTCCCACTGTTTTCAGCGTAATGGATTTTCCTCCGGCATTCGGACCGGAAATACAGATAATCCGGTTATGTTCCGTTAATGAAAGTGTTTGAGGGAAAATAGTTTTATTTTCCGCTTTATTTCTCAGCCATAACAACGGATGGAAAGCATCTTTTAATTTTAATGTCTTGTGGCGGTTGATCTTGGGAAGAACTCCATTCACCAGTTCTGCAAATTTTGCTTTTGCTCTCGTAAGATCAAGATCAAAAATATATACCTGATATTTCCAAAGCTGTGGTTGAAATTCTGCCAGTTCACCGGTAAGTTTTCTGAGGATTTTGTCTATTTCTTTCTTCTCTTCCTCTTCACTTTCACGAAGCTTAAAATAGTGTTTTACTACGCTGTCCGGTTGAATGTAGGTAATAGAACCTGTTTTTGAAATTCCCAAAACCCTTCCTGCAACCCTTTTCTTGAACCCGGATTTTACAGCTAAAACCCTCATATCCTCAATAATCGTTTCACGGATATCGTCCAGAAAATCGCTTTGCCCGTAATTGAAAAGTGCCCGGTTAAAGTTTTCCTGAATCGCCTTTTTGGCATGCTGAATTTCAGTTCTGAGCTCTTTTAAAACAGGAGAAGCATCACTTTTCACTTCCCCGAAACGGTTAAAAACTTTATCTACCTTATCAATAATCTCTTTTTTAAACTCCAGCACAGAAACATCTTCAATTAAAGTAGGGAAGGTTTCCGGCATGGTTGGGAAAAACTTCTGAAGCTTTCCTATCTGTTCTGTTAAGGTTTTTATTTTAATGAAAGCACTGTTTTCCAGACGGTAATTCTCAATCAGCATTAATTTCAGCTCACTTTCGATATCTTCATATTCATCGAACGGAATTGCATTTGAGCTTTCAAAACTCGAAAGATATTCCGACGTTTTTTTCAGTGAAAGCTCCGCCTCGTCAATTTCCATGGGACGAAGTTGAAGAATTTTTTCTCTCGTTTTCGGAGAATACGCAAATGGAGAGATTTCCGCGAGCAATTGCGGAAACTCTAATTCGTTTAAATCTTCTTTATTTATATACACACTGCAAATTTAGTGAGAAAATGTGAATCTCCTGACGGACAATTTGAAAATGAAAAAAATTGAAGGGTAGTGACTAATTATCTTTCAACTTAATTTTTTTATGTTTTTATTTCAAATGAACAGAATTCTGTTTCAAAAACTCGTCCGGTTGGGATATTTCTATTAATAAATTATTGGTATAAAATACGTCAGGTTCTGTCGCTTTGCTGAGATATTTTTGTATTCTAAGGAGGTGGTGTTCATAGAAAAATACTCAAAATTGATATTATTTATGTTAAATCTTAATAATAGTATTTTTCACATGTTAAAAAATGTTAAATTTGATTCGAAATTATAAAAACTAATATTAAATACACAAAAGATGAAGAAATTCTACTTGGGTGCATGCACTTTATGCACCGTTCTTGGGTTATCTGCCCAGGAAGTATTGTGGCAGAAAGATATCCAATCTTCTTCGCAGGATTTTTTAAGCCAGGTTACGACGACTATTGACCAGCAGTATCTTATTTCAGGGAGTTCAATCCAGTCAAAAAGCCAGACGCCAGCAGCTAATAGCCAAAAGCAAAACAATGGTTATGATTTTCATTTGATAAAACTCAATCAGCAAGGTGAGCAGGTATGGGAAAAATACCTCTCCGGGAATAATCACGACTATTTGTCGGCTTCTGTAGCCACTCAGGAAGGGGGATTTCTTCTGGCAGGAACTTCTTATTCCGGAAAAGGTTTCGATAAAAAAGAAGATTCCAAAGGCGGATCTGACATCTGGCTCGTAAGACTCAATGAATTTGGAGATGAACTATGGCAGAAAACTTTGGGCAGCTCTTCGGATGAGGAAGCGAGATCTGTTATTCAGACGACGGATTTGGGATTTTTTGTAGCCGGTAACAGACAAAGTTCCCTTCGAGAGCCTCAGGGAACTAATGGTTACGGTTCCAAAGATGTCTTGATTTCAAGATTGGATAAAAATGGAAAAGTACTTTCTGAAACCATTCTCGGTGGAAAAGGCCTGGATGAAGTGGAGAAAATAATTCCTACGAAAGATGGAGGAGCACTGTTAGGGATTTACTCCAGAAGTTCCACAAGCATCAATGATAAAAGATCAATGATCAATGATGTAAAGCAGCCTAATAGAAATGGGGCGTCTTCCAGTATCAATGATCATTTATCAATCATCAATTATTCAAAGAATTCCGAAAACTCCGGCGAAAGCGATTATTGGATCGTCAAGCTCGACAAAACCGGAAAAGTAGAATGGGAGAAGAATTATGGAGGAAAAGGGGATGATCATATCAGAACATTAGCCTTAACATCAACAGGCTATTTAATCGGTGGTGAATCAAGATCCGAAAGATCAGGGAATAAAACAGTTGGAATTGAAGAAGGTACAGATCTTTGGCTGCTTTCTTTGAATGAAAGAGGTGAAGAAATCTGGCAGAAGTCTTTCAGTTTCGGAAACAGGGATATTCTGATGGGAATGAGTGTGATTCAGAGCCAAGATTCAAGAGCCAAGAACCA
>NZ_LFND01000001.1 GCF_001045465.1 Chryseobacterium angstadtii | reverse complement strand
CCTTTAAATAACGCAAAACAAATTTATTTAACATAAAATTCATATTCCGGGCTTATAAAAGGGTAAAGCACTGGTATGCAATGAGAAAAATTTTAAACTTTTGTTTAATTTTTTGATTGCTGCATTCTGAATCGATGCTTTAGTGGTTATTTTCTTTATAAATAAAGCTGAGAAATGCTGCGCAGGGCTTTTACAGGCCGATAATATCTCGGGATTTAAGAGTCAAACCGCCTGTTCCGGAGGTATCTGATTTTAATTTTAATGAAGAAACCTGGAAATAGAGGCTTTCGTTGTTCGTTTGGGGTTGTACCTTTATAGTAAAGATTGTTTTTAGCAAGGTGAAAAAATATTATCGCAAGGATAGTCAAAGATTTTTTATATAATGCCGGATTTAAGATAAACAAAGGCGTAAACTTATCTAAAGGAAGACAAGGGAAGAAGGAAAGAATTAATTTCATTGATTCTTTATAAGCTGATGGATAAGTCATACCTATTCTTGACAAGAAGATTAATTTTATTGACCACAGATGGCACAGATTGACACAGATGTTGATATGATTATCGTATTCGGGAGGATTTTATGTTTTTAAGGTTTTAGGGTTTGGCTAAAGCCTGGGGAATGGATCGTATTAGTAAGCGGGCTAAAGCCCGCTCCTAGTGAATTTTAATGAAGATGCAGAGGATTGTTTAATAGGCTCAATCATGATTGAATCAGGATGGTACGATTCTAAAAATGGCAGTTCACCATTCTTTACAGAATATTTATGGCTTATTCTTTAGATAAATAAGGCTTAGAAATTCTGCATAAGACTTTTCCAGTCCGATGATATCACCGGATTTCAGATTCAAACCGCCTGTTCCGGAGGTATCTGATTTTACTTTTAATGAAGAAACCTGGAAATAGAGGTTTTCGTCACTGGTTTTGGGTTGTACCTTTATAGTAGAGCCTAAAAGTTTCTTTGTTGATATCGTATAGACCTCTCCTGCTATAATATCCAGGGTGAGATAAGATCTCGGAGCCAGCAAATAGTCTTTTTTATTGATATTAATCTTCTGATCTTTATCTGAGGAAGCAAAAACGTATAATTTCCCTTTTTTTCCTTCTTCTTTTTCTTTTGGTGTGTAATAAAGGGCAATTCTGTAGTTGGCAGGATTGAGAGGCTGTGGAGTTCCGTCTATATTTTCAAAGGGTTTAAATGCAAATGTATTGGCCCCAATTTCTTTTGCCTTTTTATATATTAAAGAAAAGACAGCGGCATCATCATTTGAGAATCCCTGAACTTCAATCTCTCCTAAATATTCAGCCCCGACAGCCGCCTCACTTTTTTTATACAGGAATTTATCTGTATTGTCATTGGTTTTCTCAACTTTCGAAAGGTATACATTCTGCGCAGAGAAGAGATGTGCACAGAAAAGGGAAAGGGCAACTGTGAGGTTCTTTATCATATTATTTCTGTATTAGTATTTTTACGGATTCTTCCAGGCTGTTTTCCCAGTGCTTCGGTTCTATTTTATATATTTCTTCTATTTTATCCAAAGACATTGTGCTTCTCGCGGGCCTTTTTGCAGGAGTAGGATACTGCTCTGTAGTAAGAGCATTCAGCTGGATAGAAGATTTTGAAAATTCTGCAATTTTTTTCGCAAACTCAAACCAAGTTGTTTCCGGGTAGTTTGAAAAATGAAAGATCCCAAAGGTTTTTCCGGGAGCCTGAATAATATCCATAATAGCTTCAGCAAGGTCATTGGCATTGGTAGGCTGGCCGAACTGATCTGCTACAATTCCAAGCTGGTCTTTCTGGGAAAATAGGCTGAGCATTGTTTTAACAAAGTTTTTATTAAACTCTGAATACAGCCAGGAGGTTCTCAAAATAATAGTCTTTGGATTAATTTCCAGAGCCAGCTCTTCTCCTTTCCTTTTGGATTCGCCATAAACTCCGGTAGGACTTGTAAAATCGTCTTCTGAGTACGGAAGATTTGTATCTCCATCGAATACATAATCTGTAGAGATATGAATAAGAATGGTCTTATGGTCTGCACAGGCCTGAGCCAGGTAGGCAACTCCATCTGCATTTACTGCAAATGCTTTATCTTTTTCTTTTTCGGCTAAATCAACCGCAGTATAGGCTGAAGCATTGATACAATAGTCCGGTTTGTTATCATAAAAGAAATCATTAACCTGATCTTCATCTGTAATATCTAAGGTTTTTGAATCTGTAAATATGACTTCGTATGAATTTTCAAAATCAGGAGCAATTTTTCTGATGCAGTTCCCCAACTGTCCGTTGCTTCCTAATACAGCTATTTTTTTCATCTGTAATTTTATTATTTAACGATATGTAAGAAAATATGCATTAATCAATCATAAGCGGTTATTTTCTTTTCGTTATGGATTATGGTTATGAGTTTTTTGCGTTCTGAGATCTTAAAAATTTCACTCTTGGCTGGAATTCTTTCTGCTCAAGGTCTACATAGAATTTCTGGAAAGTCTCTTTTATATCTTCCGGATGAATTTCTGATTTTCTGGTTTTCACATTGAAATAAATCACCGTCACCCATAATACGGCATGTACGGTTTTTTCGTCCAGGCTTTTCATCAGTATTTCCACTTTGGCAGTTCTGTCCTGTACTTCTATGGTTTTGCTGCTGATTACAACCTGAGTATTGTACCTTACTTCTTTCAAATAAGCAATTTCATTTTGAATGGCAATCCACGTACATCCGGTCTTTTTTGTATATTCTTCATAGGTGAATCCATAAAAGGTTTCTACATGATCTTCTCTGGCGTTGAACATATATTCCAGATATTTCACGTTGTTCAAATGTCCAATCGGATCACAATCGCTGAACCTTACTTTTACAGTGGTTGATACTTCTCTTTCCATATGGCAAAAATAAAAAAACCGCCCCTAAAAGAGGCGGTTAATTTATAAAACTTTGTTAATTTATTAGTTGATTCCTAATTCTTTCTTAACAGCAGCTGTAGCGTCTGCACCAGATTTGTAAACAAATGCTGCAGAGTTTGCATCCATGATGAATTCGTATCCGTTAGCTTTTGCTACTTTTTCGATAGCATCGTTCAGTTTTTTCTCAATTGGACCGAAAGCAACATCCTGCTTAGCCTGAAGATCTTTCTGAGCTTTGTCCTGCATTTGAGCAATTTCTTCCTGAAGTTTCTGAAGTTCTGTTTCTCTAGCTTTGTTTTCGTCAGCTGTTTTCTTAGGAGCTTCCTCACTGTACTGCTTCAATTTAGCCTGCCCAGCGTCTGCTTTTTTCTTAATTTCAGCTTGTTTTGAATCTAAGAAAGTTTTTATATCAGCGTCTGCTTTTTTCTTTTCAGGCATTGCATTAAGAACCCCCATTACATCGACAGTAGCGATTTTTTGAGCTTTTGCCATACCTACTGATACAACCATTATTACCGCGGCAAATAATACACTTAATTTTTTCATAATTGGTAGAATAAATAATTTAATTTGTTTTTAGATTGTAAATTTAAGTAAAAGTTAATTATGTTACTTTTTACTTTTAGTTTTTTCTTTTTTGTCTGATCCTTTTGATCCTTTTAATAAGACATCCAATACTTTTTCTGTGTAATCGTATCTTGGCTGATGGATAATCACATTAGTGTTGCTTTTATCAATAACTATGCCTAAGCCATTCTTTTCGAATACAGTTTTAACAGCTCCCCAGATCTGATCCTGAAAAGGAACAACGAGATTTGTTCTCAGCTTTGTAATTTCGCCATTGGCTCCAAAACGTAAGCTGGTAGTAGTTTTTATATTCTTATCGAGATCTACTACTTCTTTTTCTCTCAGTTTCAGCTGATCTCCGATTAATAATACTTTTTCGCTTTCGAAAGCTGCTTTTTTTCTTTCGTATTCGGACTGCAGGTTCTGAAGTTCCGACTGCCAGGTATCAATCTGAGCATTTAATCTTGCTTCGGCTTCTTTGTACTGAGGCAATTTATTTAAAATATATTCAGTATCTACTATTCCGATTTTCTGAGCATTTGAAAACCCGAAAAGCAGGAATAATATTGATGTGAAAATGATTTTAAAATTCTTCATAAGTATGAATTATAATGATTGGTTCATCAAGAAGTGTGTTTTCCATCCAGATGGTTCTGTACCGGAAACCGTTTTATCAAATCCATAAGCAAAGTCAAATCCGATCAAACCGAAAGCACCCATGTATACTCTTACCCCAACCCCAACGGATCTTTTCAGCTGGAATGGGTTGTAGCTACTCCATGAGTTCCATACGTTACCTCCTTCAGCAAATGTAAGTGCATAGATCTTTGCAGTCTGGCTCATAGAGATCGGGTATCTCAATTCTAATGTAAATCTGTTGTAGATAGTACCTCCCCCTCTCTGGGTAATATCATCTATTTCTCCTCCGTATGTAGAAGCATTTTCATATCCTCTTAACGGAATCAATTCACGACCATCATATCTACCTCCAAATAAACCGGTACCTCCTACATAGAATCTTTCGAATGGCGGAGCCCCAAGCTGTTTGTTATAACCGTCCATGAAGCCCATTTCAGCAGAAGATCTCAATACCAGTTTTCCGGCTACCTCGTTGTATACATCGGCCTTGAACTTGATTTTGTAGAATTCCATCCATTTGTATTTGTCTACAGGAGACATGGTGGAATAATCTTTATTGCTGAACAATGAGTAAGGAGCAGTCAGTTTTGCAGAAAGCTCAATATTTGAACCCATTGTCGGGAAAATAGGGTCGATACCTGCGGAGTTTCTGCTTAATCCTAAGTTAAGACTCAGGTTATTGGCATCCCCATAGTATTCTGTAGTATCTCCAAACTGGAACGGATAGTTGCTGAATTTATATTTCTGGAACTGAATTCCTGTGTATAAAGAGAAATAGTCATCCGGCCAGTTTAATAGTCTGTTCAGACCTACTGAAGCCGAGAAGATATTAAGCTTCTGGTCATTCCCGCTGCTGTCGTTATATTTTACTCTGGATGTATTTAAACTTACAGAAAGAGCAGTCGGTCTTGTTCCGAATAACCATGGCTCAGTAAATGAAATTCCATAGTTCTGGAAGTACTGACCTGCCTGTGCCTGGATAGACAATGTTTGACCATCACCCTGAGGTACCGGCTTAAAGTCTTTAAATTTAAGGAAGTTTTTCAACGAGAAGTTATTGAACGTAAGTCCTAATGTCCCGATAAAGCTGTTACCCCCGTAACCTGCCTGAAGCTGAACCTGAGAAGATCCTTTTTCAACCAGTTTCCAGTTGATGTCTACCGTATTATCCTGCTGGTTTGGCTGGATATCCTGGCCTACCTGCTGAGGATCGAAGAAAGACATTCCCGCCAGATCAAAGTAAGTTCTTTTGATTTCTGTTTTCTTGAAAAGCTCTCCCGGTTTCGTTCTCAATGCTCTGAGTACAACGTGGTCATGGGTAGTTGTATTCCCCTGCCATGTTACTTTATTCCAGGTAGCCTGCTCACCTTCATTAATTCTGATTTCCAGGTTCACGGCATCTCCAGACACCGATTTTTCTACCGGAGTTACATTAGAGAACAGGTAACCGTTGTTCATGTACACGGATTTGATATCCGAGTCATCTTCTTTACCACCGTCTTCCCCTACTTTTTTGTTGAAACCTACGGCATCGTAGATATCTCCTTTTTTATATCCTAATAATCTCTGTAAATATTCTGTAGAGTATACGGTATTTCCGGTGAATGTAACATCTCCGATATAATACTTCTTCCCTTCGTTAAGTTTTACATTGATTTCGTAGTTATTTTTTTTGTTTCTCCATACGGAATCTGAAACAATTGAAGCATCTCTGTAGCCCAAAGAGTTGTAATAGCTGATAAGGCTCTGCTTGTCTTCCTGGTATTTTTCTTCAATGAATTTTGAAGATTTCAGAATTCCGCCGATCCCAAATCTTTTCTGCTTGGTTTCTTTGAATGCTTTATTTCTAAGTTTTGCATCGGTAACGCTTTGGTTTCCTTCAAATTCGATATGGTCAATTTTTATTCTTTTGCCTTTATCTACATTGATGGTCCAGTCTACCATAGAAGGATCGTTGGCATTTACTTTATCCTGGATGGTAATTTTAGCATCTGCAAAACCTTTCTTTACGTAATCTTTAGGAACTTTGGTTTTAAGACCGGAGATCAGGTTCTGAGTGATCTTTGTTCCCGGTTTCAGATTGTTGTCTTTTATTAGTTTTTCGTTTTTAGATTTACCGATCCCTTTACCTGCGAATTTTACTTCTCCAAGTTCTTTAAGGTCTTCCAGGTAGAATCTTAAAACGATGGTTTGGCCTTCGATACTCTGAACGTATACTTCAACTTCTGAAAAAGACTGGGTATCCCAAAGTTTTTTAACAGCGTTGCTGATTTTCTGTCCCGGAATATCTACCACCTCGCCTTTAGTTAAGCCTGTAAATCGTAAGATCTGAGCCGGCGTATATTTTTTTACCCCATCTACAACGATGTCTTTAAGCGTGTAAGTTCCTGTTTCATTTTCTGCATGTACAGCATTATTCACTTTAGTGCTGTCCTGAGGAGTTACTTGTCCATAAAAATGTGCAGAAGCAGCAAACATTATGATGGGTAATAGTCTAAACTTCATTTTATCGAGTCTTTCTTTTCTTTAAATTTATTGGGCTTTTATCTGATCGCCAGTCAATCCGTATCTTCTTTCTTTATTCTGATAATCCACAATACACTGGAAGAAGATATCTTTTGTAAAATCCGGCCATAGGACATTTAAAAACTGTAGTTCCGCATACGCAATCTGCCAGAGAAGGAAGTTGCTTATTCTTATTTCTCCGCTGGTTCTTATCAACAGGTCTACAGGTGGAAAGTCTTTTGTATAAAGGTAGTTTTCGAATAGCTTTTCATCAATATTCTCAACATCAACTTTTCCTTCTTTCACATCAGAACTGATGCTTTTTACAGCTTCCAATATTTCATTCTGCGAACCGTAGCTTATTGCCAGTACTAAGTTTCCTTTTGTATTTTCTTTTGTAAGCTCTACCACACGTTCCAGCTGTTCTCTCACAAGAAGAGGCAGTTTTTCAAGGTTTCCTATTACATGCATTCTAAGGCCTTTGCTAAAGATTTCTTCAGCTTCCAGTAAAAGGGTTTCTACCAGCAGATTCATCAGTGTACTTACTTCTTCTGCCGGACGGCTCCAGTTTTCAGAAGAAAATGTATACAGCGTTAAATAAGGTATATTAATCTCATTACAGGCATTAATAGCATTTCTTACAGCATCAATGGCATTCTTGTGGCCGAATGTTCTTTCTTCTCCACGAGTTTTTGCCCATCTTCCATTGCCATCCATAATGATGGCTACGTGTTTCGGTAAATTCTCAGAATTTATTTTATCTTTAATCAACGACATATTCATTAATCACAATAGCACGGAGGTCTTCCGAATGAATAGGTAAGTCCTAAACTAAAAGTATTCATCCAGTCCTTAGACCTTTCGTCGCCTATGTTTCTTTTGTTAAGAAGTTCTTGTTCTCTTTCTTTTGAAACTGCATAATAGTTTCCTGACTGCAGCAATGATGCCCCTGTAGCAGGGTCCAGGATATCTGCATTATAGCTGGAGGTCAGATCTTTTGAAAGCAATCTGCTGTGATCAAGCTGATCCGTCAGGGTATATCTAAATGTAGCTTCTGCAAATATAGCCCAATTATGATTGAACTTATACTTTAAACCTACCCCGAAAGGGATATGCATCGTTACTTTTTTACCTAATGAATATACCGGTGTGCTTTTAAAGTCCAGCTCATTAATAGGAGCCTGTGCTACTCCGTCTGCATCTCTTCTAAAGTCGTTGACCATATTGGCTTTAGGAGCATCAAACATTAATGCCCCGATACCACCGAAGATGTATGGGCTCACCATGCTTACCTGCTCATTATTCACAGGGAAAAGATTGTATTCGAACATTAAGCTTGCTTCGTATACGTTGTTTTTTCCGTACGAGTTTCTGTTCACTCTGTATTCTTCTTTCGCAGCTTTATCGCTAAACTGAACCTGGTTGTACCCTAAGTCCAATCTCACGGTTTGGTGCGGGTTAAAATTAAATCTATATAATAAACCTCCATAAAACGGGAATCCCCAATCTGATACCCTGTCCAAATCCAACGGCCTTTGTAAAATATAATTGGTCCTCCCTACATCACCCACTAGGTTACTCATCCCTAGACGAACTCCCAATTCGTTTCTTTGTGCTTTAACACTTACCACTCCAAGGAAGGCAAGGAAGCTAAACAATAATTTTTTATTCATAAAAGAATATGGATTTATGGTTATTTTAAAATTTAATTTTTGCAAATATAAAACATTTTTATATTAATGATATTCTTAATGTATAGTTAAAAATAAACAAAAAAACATAATTTGTTATAAAGTAAACGGCAAAGTGCCAAAAATATTCTTTTTTCCTTAGATTACAAATACGGGCTGTATAAAAAAACCCCCATTGGCTGAGGGTTTAAAACGTTATTTTTTATTAAATATTGTTTGTACCTTATTTCGTATTCTAATCAGCAGCGGTTCTTTATAATTTTTATCTTCATCAAAATAGCCGTATCCGTATCCATAACCGTATCCATAGCCATACCCTTGTTTCGTATTATAATCATTATAAATAAGTCCTAAATGAGCCACCTCTTCATTATGATATTTCTCGGTAATCATCTTCAGCATATATTTCTCGGTATATTCATGACGTACCACATAAATATTGGTATCGGAATATTTCATTAATTCATAGGAATCTGCTACCAGACCTACCGGCGGAGAATCTATGACGATGAAATCATATTTTTCTTTCAGTTCTTCCAGGAATTTTATATTCCTTTCACTCATCAAGAGTTCGGAAGGGTTTGGTGGAATAGGCCCGGAAGTCGCTACATCAAGATTCGGTATTTTAGTCTTGTTGATGATCTGATCTATTTCCACTTCTCCTGTAAGATAGTTGGAGATTCCATATTTATTATCAATTTTAAAATCCCCGAAGATTTTAGGTTTTCTAAGGTCCATTCCGAGAAGAATGGTTTTTTTGTCACTCAATCCAATTACAGATGCCAGGTTGATGGAAATATAGGTTTTTCCTTCTCCTCCAATGGAAGAGGTTACCAGAATGGTTTTTCCTTTTCCGTCTTCTCTGTTATTCTCCATCAGGAATCTTATGCTGGCTCTTATACCTCTGAATGATTCCGATACGGAAGACTTAGGCTGTTCCAAAACAGTAAGCATACTTTCGTTGCTGTTGTTTCCAATCACACCAAGAAGCGGGATTTTGGTTGCGCTCAGGAGTTCTTTGATGTTTCTGATCTTATTGTCCAGAACTTCACCAATCAGTATGAAGAGTAAAGGCAACAGCAATAGTCCGCTCATAATAGCAAGCTTTATTGCTTTTACGTTAGGCCCGATAGGAGACTGTCCCAGATTTTTGGCAGGGTCAATTACTGTAATATCGGACTGGTTGGTGGCCACTTTCATCTGTGCTTCGTTCTGTCTGGATAAAAGACTGTTATAAGTGGCTTCAATCATATTGTAGCCTCTTTCTGCGTCCAGATATTTTCTTTCTTTTTCAGGATATGAGGTAAGATCTGAATTGGCTTCTGCTACCTGTCTGTCAATTTTATTGATCTCATCATAATATTTTGTATAATAGTTCGTCAGAGCACCTGAAGAACCTGTTCTTGCTTCATTGATCAGCCTGTTTATTTCCTTCATAGGCTCAGAGTTGGGCTTATAAATAGCAGCCATTTCTCTTCTCTTCGCATACAGGGCTTTAAGTTCTGTAACTGTAGCAGAAAAGAAACCGTCTTCAAAACCGGCAGCGTTGGTGCTGATCATTCTGTCGAAATCCTGTGTCTGAAGGGTTGCTTTAATATTGTTCAATGAGCTGATTTTGCTTACAATATCTGCTTTTTTCGCTTCAAGGTCCTTTATTTTATCCAAAGATTTCTCATCTCTGTCTTTAATGTTGTACAATTTTTCCGATGTTTTCAGATAGTTCAGAACAGCCGCACTCGAATCCAGTTTTTTACGGATATTATCTACATTGGTCTGAAGATAAAGGTCAGTATTCTTATTAACGATGTTTTTGTCGGCCAGTCTTTTTTTCTGAAGCTCGGCAACCGATTTATTTAGGAAATTGACTGTACTGTTAAGATTAAATCCTCTTTTATTGATAATCATAATGGTCCCGATCTCCTTGTCAAAGTCCACTCCTATCGTAGAAACAATCTCACCTACACTCTGATTTACAGAATTAAGTCTTACAATAATGTTATCTACTTTTATTTTAGGAGTCTCTGTATTTTTTATCAGTCTGAATCTTAAATTCGGAGAAGTATACCATTCGTTAACTTTTAAAATTTTATTTGCAGGTCTGCTGTAGCCGTTAATAGACTGAAAACCTTCCGATTCATAGCTGTATAAGTTGGTAGACTGCCCTTCTTCAGGAAGAATCACTTCATAAGAATCATTTCCTTTCGGAATCAGGGTAATCGGGTAATTGATCTGCTGAAGATGGCTTTTATCAATCTGCAGGAATATAGGTGAATCGGTTTTATCGATATAAGTAGACTTGATCACTCCTTTAGTAGAGTAGTTCACAAAAAGATCCAGCTCTTTCACCAAAAACTCGTTATGAGATCTGGATAAAAGCATTTTTTTAAGATAAACTCCGTCCTGATTTCCGGTTTGTCCCCAGATAAAATTGATAGACTGGGTAGGTGTAAAATAGCTTGAGGTATTGTTGGATATACTCAATGACAATTCTGAGGCATAGATACTCTGAGCATAATATTTACTGTATACCCAGGAAATAATATAGCCTATAAACAGCATGAATACAAACCAATACCAGTTTTTGAGTATTCTTCTCAGGAAATGTTCAATATCAAATAATGCAAACGATCCGTACTTATCCTTCTGTGATTCGTTTTTGCCGGCTTTAGCGTCTCTTTCTGGAATCATGGTTAAAGGTTTTTAAGAAGCAGATAAATGGATAGTGCTGTAGTAATTACGGATACACCGGTAGTTAAAGTCTGTACCGGATCTTTTCCGAATCCGTTCAGGCTCTTTCCTCTTGTGTTCAGGTAGATCTCGTCACCATTCTGTACATAATAGAAAGGAGAGTTCATGATATCTTCACGGGTAAGATCTATTTTAGCCACTTTGATTCCTTCCGGCAATTTTCTGTGAATCACTATATTTCTACGGTCTATCGTTCTGTTCAAACCTCCGTTAATCGCTAATGCTTCGGTGATCGTGAGTGTATTTTTGTGGGCTACTTTTTCACCTGAAAGACCTGTCGTTTCTACGTCTCCCAGAATATAATAGGTAATTCCGTCTGTATTCAGCCTTACTTCAGCTTTTCCTTCCTGGAAATTTTCGTTTACTTTTTCCTGAAGCTCCTGGGTAACATCTTCCACTGTTCTTCCTTCCGCTTTCACATATCCTATTCCGAATACGTTGATATCTCCTTTGGAGTCTACCTTCAGTCCGTTGAAATAAAAATTCATATTTCCCCCTACGGAAGATCCTCCTCCTGCTCCAGAAGCGCCTCTTCCACCTTGTGTTGCTGCATTGTTTGCTCCGCCTCCTACTCCGCCTGAAGTGTTCAGAGAAGAATAGAATTGTGCCGCATCTCCTTTGGGAGTGGTTACAATATTAAGATTGAGGATGTCGTTTTTGGTAATTCTATACGTAGGGATGTTGTATGGAATCAATCCTTCTTCATTAATGACCAGACTTTCGCTGGGCTGCATATACCTCACATCGTTTTTGGTGATGCAGGATGTAATAAAAAATGGGAATATTAAAAATAAATACTTTAAGTTCTTCATCATATTTGAATGTATTGCAAAAGTAAAAATTAAATTGTTATTTTCTTATTATTTCGTAAACGATAAATCAAATCCGGCAAATACGCCCCAAAAAATCCTAATAAAATGACAATCAACAACAGCAGATTTATATTGATATGCCTCAGATAGTAAGCTACAGCTACAATCATCAGGTAATATACAATAATATAAAATGTGGAACGTCTGTGTGTAAGATCCAGTTTCAGAAGTTTATGATGGATATGGTTTTTATCGGCATCGAAAGGCGATTTTTTATTGCAAAGCCTTATAATAATTACATTTAAGGTATCCACAATAGGCAGAATAAGAATAGCTACCGCGACTACAGGAGCCGACTGAAGGTGGTATCTCGGAACATTGGGAAGCTCCTTATCTATAAAAATATCAATGAAACAGATGGAGGTAAATGCCAGCAGAAAGCCAAGAAGCATAGACCCAGTATCTCCCATGAATATTTTATTGGTTCTGTAATTGGATAGGTTGTAATAGAGGAAAGCCAGTACGGTTCCTATAATAATCACGGACAAAACAACGAGAGGAAAATTATACTCCCCAAGTCTGTAGTAACTAATCCCAAACAGGGCGCTGCAAATCACTGAGTAACCTCCCGCAAGACCGTCTATACCATCTATAAGATTGAATGCATTGATAAGAACAATAAACGTAATAATGCTGAACAGTACACTTACAATATAACCCAGCTCATAGATCCCGAAAATCCCGAAAAGGCTTCTGATCCTGATATCTGAACCTATCACCACCAAAGAAGACACTACAATCTGTGCCACGAGTTTCTTATAAGCTCTCATCACAACAATATCATCCATCACCCCGATATACAATAGGATAATCAGGGATGCGAACAGAAATTTATACAGATCAAAAAGCTCGTAAGCAAAAATAGATGCACAGATCCCGATAGAATAAAAGATGGCAATACCGCCCAGGTTGGGAATTTTTCTGAGATGGGAACTTCTTACTCCGGGCTCATCCATCAGATTCTTCCTTCTGGATATCTTGATGATGGTTGGTATGGAGAAAAAGGTAATTAAAAAAGCGAATAGAAAACCCAATCCTATTTTCACGTAAAAAATAGAAATACCTGATTCGCTTAAGAACAATTCAAAATTCTTCATTTTTTTTAATCAAGCAATCATCAATGCCTGTAGTAAAACCTACCAGGATGCTTCACAGGAAGCCTTCTGTCAAAGTTTTAGTGATGACGGAAATAATTGCACTTATCATTTGTGTTAGATTAATTTTCTTATCAGTTTCTTTTGTCCGGCAAAAAATAACAGATAAAAAATCTTTTTTTTCACTGGCAAAGATAAAAGATAATTCTTACCAAAACGACTATAGTTCAATATATCTTGAATTTTTATTCCCCTTTCTTTAATAAAATCAGCCAGTTCGGCCGCCATTTTATTAAAAAGATCTTCGTTCTTCACAAAGGCTACATAAGCCAGAAAAGAGTATACGCCTTCAAAGATCTGAAAATTTTTCAGTTCCTTTTTTTTGAGGGCATATCCGGATTTTTCAAATGCAGCTTCCACATCTTTTACCGCTTTCAGGATGTCTAATCCTTTTTCGGTGTGGGTTTTTGTGATAGAATCCGTACGTTCCAGATACTGGTAGTGAAAATTCTGGGTCTGCGCCAGTACTTTACACTCCAAAAGCAGCTGCGGTATCAGCTGAATATCTTCAAAATGAACGCCTTTCTTAAATCTTTTGCTGTCAAAAAGTTCTTTTTTAAAAAGCTTATTGCAGGCGAAATAACTCAGATCCGAAAATACAGAAAAATAATCATCCAGCTCTATCTTTTCAGGCATATTGGGAATTTGGGTCAACTTTTGTGTAACTTCTCCGTTCTGATCTACTTTCTGGATATTACAGATCACCATTTTAGCCTGGTGTTTTTCTGCCAGCTGCACCATTTCTTCAAACATGGTTTCTTTCACGTAGTCATCACTATCTACAAAACCTATATATTCCCCTGAAGCCTTTTCTAATCCGAAGTTCCGGGCATCGCTCAGACCTCCGTTTTCTTTGGTAAAAGCTTTTATCTTCTCCGGAAACTTCTGCACATATTCTTCGATAATCAATCCTGAATTATCTTTACTACCATCATTCACCACCACAATCTCGATATCCTGAAGAGTCTGCCCCACCAGTGAATCCAGACATTTGGCCAGATAATTTTCTACATTGTATACAGGAACTATAACCGAAACCCTCATTTTGTCTCTGTTAAATTAACGATTCCATTGGCCAGAAACTCACTGAATTTCTGATATCCCTGTTTATTTAAATGTAACGGATCTGCGTAGAGATTACGGTCTTTATCGAAATCTTTGCTTACTTCATCAAAATTTAAGATCACTACTTTTTGATCAAGTCCGCTGTTTTTTAATTCTTCCTGCAAGGCATTTCTGTAATCCTGTATTGTAAATGCAGTTCCTCCATTTAAAAACAACTCTGCACCTCTGTTGCTGAGGCTGCTTATCAAATTTTTATTTTTAAAATCTTCTTCCACTCCAAATTCCGGCAGGGAAACTACAACCGGTTTGATGTTATAATGTAAAAGTGTTTTAATGATCATCATCATGTGATGGCTGTAAAAATCTGGCCCCATATGCATGGCTGCATCATTCACTCCTGCCGTTACAATGCAGTAGTCAGGCTTTTTTTCAATAACTTTTCTGGAAGAAAACTCTTCTGCATCTTCTTTAAAAAGGTTTTCATAGATTCTGCTGGTCTTAGCTCCCGGATTTCCGGATGAGTAGATTTCCGCATGAACTCCTTTATCAGAAAGTTTCTTCTCTACAAGGGAATCCAGATTCTGCCGTACTACCCAGCTGTCTCCGATGATGCCTATCTGCAATCCCGGTTCCGGCTTTGTATTCGAAGAAAAGTAATTCTCTTCTCCTGCATAGGAATATTTGTTCCAGAAATACAAAAAGCAGAAAAGCCCGGCCAGCAGAACAATACTTACTATAATCTTTTTTTTCATCTGTGTATTTTTTTAGAAGGTAAGCCTGGGATTCAGCCAACCTCTTTTTGCTTCTTCAAAATCTTTCCTGGAACACGGAATACAGTTATCTATATTGTCATCGTCCCCAAAATACCATAAGTTGCTGAATGTATCTCTTTTAAAAGCATACTGTTCTTCATCTATCAAAACATAGAACAGCTCATAATGTCTTTCTTTCGGATGGGAACGCTGAATATTGATTCCTTCAATCAGATACCAGATCATCTGGGCCAGGAGTTGGTTGTTCAGCTGATTTTCCGAGTAAATGTTATAATTAAAAATACCGACAGATTTCAGGTTTTCGCTTAATCCTATTTCTTTCATGTAGGCACAGATCTCTCTCCTGTTTAATCCATTGACCTGCGGATTCATCGAGAAAGGCTCGCTGAAACTTTCAACAGCATCACAATTGAGGGTTACCAAATCTGCTTTTCTGAAAAAAGGTTCTGTTTTTTCAGTGGAATTCATCATTTCAGCAAGACGGACAATATCAAACTCTACTTCTTTAATCAGCCTTACTGAGTCTGTTTCGTTCAAATGTTTCTGATAGCCTAAATGGTGATAATTCTTGATTGAAAAATTCTTTGATCCTAAAATTTTTCCTAAAAAAGTATGTTCATTAATGGTTTCGCCCTGTTTCAGGGAAATAATGTTACTGATCTGGGTATAATTGATATTTTTTTTATGAAAATTCAAAGTGGAAAATAAGGAGAACGCAAAATCGTTGGAGCCTCCGATAATTACGGGAAGCGCTCTTTTGTAATGACATGCCGACAAAACTTCCTGCAAAATATAATGGGAATCCTGAACAGATTTCCCGGAAACAAGGTCTCCAAGATCTACCACAGGAATTTCAAAATCCAGCTGTGAAAGTTTATAAAACTCTTTTCTCACCGCTGTAAAATCCTGCACTTCCGCATCTCCGCCTGCTCCTCTGTAATCCGAAACAAAGAGAAGAACAATACTGTCTTCTTTTATATTTTTCGTGATTCTGCTGCCGATCTGCCAGCTCTCTGCTTTGAAATTTCTTGGTGAAATGATAAAATCTTCAAAATCCATATTTTTAATCTGAAAACTTGAGAATGGGTTAATTGATTAATTCCTTTAGCGAACAAACATACAAAAAAACCACAGCAAGTGCATATGCTGTGGTGTTTTTCTTCATAAAAAAAGCCGTCAACACCTATTGTTAACGGCTTTTATATCGTTTGCTCTATTGCTACTTCTTTTTAGCAGCTGTTTTTTTCACAGCTGTTGTTTTCTTGGCGGCTGTTTTTTTAGCGGCCGGCTTCTTTTTTTCAGCAAAAGCATTTTTATCCTGATCTGTGATCCATTTCTTCACTTCATCCAGAGACACTTCCTTCAGTTCTTCAGCTTCATACTTCGTCTCGTCTTTTTTCTTCGGGATTTTGAACATGGCTTTTCCGAATTTCACGAATGGGCCCCATCTTCCGTTTTCAATAGAAATTTTTTCTTTTTCCCACTGCTGGATATATCGGTTGGCCTCTTTTTCCAGTTTAGCATCAATCAGCTCATCAATATCACTTTGTGAAAGATTCTCGAAATTATATCTTTTCGGAACATTGATAAACAGATCTTTGTATTTGATAAACGGTCCAAATCTTCCAGATCCTTTCGTTACAGGCTCCCCTTTATAAGAAGCAATAGGAGCATCAGCTTTTTTCTTTTCCCCAATGATTTCTTCCGCACGCGCCTGACTTACGGAAAGAGGATCTTCTCCTTTCGGAATGCTGATGAATGTTTCTCCCCACTTTACATAAGGTCCGAATCTTCCTACTCCCACAGAAACAGGCTGTCCTTCAAATTCGTTAAGTTCAAACGGTAATTTGAAAAGCTCAAGTGCTTCAGCTAAAGAAATGGTAGCAATATTCTGCCCTGCCATTAACGAAGCGAAAATTGGTTTTTCTTCATCTTCGGTTTCTCCAATCTGGATCATAGCTCCGAATCTTCCGATTCTTGCGTGAACATTCTTCCCTGTTTTAGGATCTACTCCCAGAAGTCTGTCTCCGGTGGCTCTGTCTGCATTTTCTTCTACGTCTTCAATTCTCGGGTGGAATTTCGAGTAGAAATTGGTCATCATTTCTTTCCACTTCTGGTCTCCGTTCGCAATTTCGTCAAAACTTTCTTCCACTCTTGCGGTAAATCCGTAGTCCAGGATTTCTTTAAAATTATCTGTCAGGAAATCATTAACAACCTCTCCTATATCTGTAGGGACAAATTTATTTTTATCGCCCCCGAATTTTTCTTCAAGGACTTCTTTCTTGATTTTATCTTTTGTAAGAGACATTTTAATCACCTCACGGGTCTGAGACTCAAGCTCTCTTTTGTCTACATACTCTCTGTTCTGAATGGTCTGAATGGTAGGCGCATAAGTAGACGGACGCCCAATTCCCAGTTCTTCCAGTTTTTTCACCAATCCTGCTTCCGTATATCTGGCGCTTGGTCTGGTGAATTTTTCTGAAGCTGTGATTTTTTTATAGCTCAGGATTTCTCCTACTTTTACTTTAGGCAGAAGCTTTTCGTTGTTGTCTTCATCATCATCTTCTGTTTTTACAATTCCGTAAGCTTTCAGGAAACCGTCAAAGATAATCACTTCACCCTGTGCTTCAAAGTGCTGTGGCAATGATGCATTCCCTATTTCAATGACTGTCTTTTCAATTTTGGCATTGGCCATCTGAGAAGCCAGCGTTCTTCTGTATATTAATTGATATAATCTGTTTAACTGAGCATCTCCGATACTTTTTACGGCAAAATCAGTCGGACGGATTGCTTCGTGAGCTTCCTGTGCAGATGCGGATTTCGTTGTATAGTTTCTTGGTGAAGAATATTCGGCTCCGTATTCTGAAGTGATCTGTTTTTTCGCTCCTTCGATAGCTTCCTGAGAAAGGTTTACCGAGTCCGTTCTCATATAGGTAATATACCCTTCTTCATACAGTCTCTGGGCAAGACGCATGGTATTCGTCACATTATATCCTAATCTGGAAGATGCTTCCTGCTGCAGTGTAGAAGTTGTAAACGGAGCAGATGCAGAGCGGGTTCCCGGTCTTGTTTCAACATTCAGAACTTTGAATTCTGTAGTTTTTGCTTTTTCAAGGAATTTTTCTGCCTCTTCTTCTTTTTCGAAGTCTTTTTTAAGTTTAGCTGCAATTTCCTGCTCAGTATTGTTCAGGAAAATTCCATCCAGTTTAAAGCTGGCTTTCGGAACAAATTCACGGATTTCTTTTTCTCTTTCAACAATTAATCTTACGGCTACCGACTGTACTCTTCCGGCAGAAAGACCCGGTTTTACTTTTTTCCAGAGAACCGGAGACATTTCAAAACCTACAATTCTGTCCAGAACCCTTCTTGCCTGCTGGGCATTGACCAGATTCTGATCAATATCTCTTGGATTTTCAATGGCTTTCAGAATAGCATTCTTAGTAATCTCGTGAAAAACAATTCTTTTTCTGTTTTCGGGCTTTAATTTCAATTCGTCCGCCAGGTGCCATGCAATAGCTTCCCCTTCGCGGTCTTCATCGGAAGCCAGCCATACCATTTCAGCTTTCTTTACGGCAGCTTTCAATTCTGTTACCAACTTCTTTTTATCCGCCGAAACTTCGTAATCAGGGCTGAATGTGGCAAGATCTATTCCCATACCTTTTTTTGGAAGATCACGGATGTGTCCGAAACTTGATTTCACTTCAAAATCCTTCCCTAAATATTTCTGAATAGTTTTTGCTTTTGCCGGTGACTCTACGATTACTAAATTTTTCGACATTCTAAAAATTTTTTGCAAAAGTAAAGCTTTTTTATTATATACATTTTGTTAAAACGGTTTAATTTAATTTTTAGATAGGTTTAACAAGCGTTCCCGAGGGCATTTCAAGGCTTATCAAGTCCTTTAAAGAGTATGGTTTAGCGGTAAATTTCATCTTAATAAAATAGATGCTATAGAATTTTTCATCGGGAGTGATAGATGCAGAATATATATCTCCATAAAAAAAGCAGAACAGGAAACCCTATTCTGCTTTGTTATTGATCTTTTTAAACTTTATTGTTTGATTATTTTTACCATTTTCTCTGAATTATTAATTCTTATGAGATAGATTCCTGAAATAAGAGCAGAAAGGTTGGTCTTTCCATTTTCAAACTTCCCGGACTTCATGAGCTGGCCGGACATATTATAAATCTGATAAAAATACCCGTCTCTTTCCGGTGCATTGATGTACAGCATGTCTTTTACAGGATTCGGAAATAAAGAAAATTGGTTTTCACTGACTTTTTCTTTCACTTCAGCTGTACTCAAAACAGCAGTTCCTTTAACCAAAGCCGGTGTGGTAACCTGAAGTTCTGCAATAGGTCCCGCTTCATTTCCTTCCGCATCATATTTAATTTTCACACATCTGCAGCTCGCTCCGAAATAAGGATCATTATTATCATTAAAAGCAATAAAACGGTTGGCTGTAGATGCTGCATCAAATAAAACATTAATGGATCTTCCCAGATAATTGGCAGCCAAAGCTCCCGTCCAGACTCCCGGATACTGAAAATTAACGGTATTGAATGTCCCTTGTGGCGATTGATTAGCCAGAACACTTCTGTATCCCCGTAAACCCGAATCCGGAAAATTCCCAATTCCATATGTTGCATTTAAAAACATATACCCTATAGTAGACGTTGTAGAAGGGTTTCTCACCCTGATTCCCGAATAATCCACAATGGCACTGTAAAAAGTGGCTGCATTTTTATCTTTTCTGTACCAGGGCGACTGTCCAAAATCCTGATTAGCAATTAAAGCCACACTGGTAAGGTCCGGAATTCTCCAACCTGCAGGGCACGGATCAAAAGGAGATTTCTTTCCTCCTCTTCCCCATCGGTCTGCGGCCAGGTTCGGTTCATTGGCGAGCCAGTCTGTTCCATTCGTATAATTAGGAACTGTACTGTTAAAAGGTGCAAAAGAACTTGGGATCATATATACAAGCGGATTCTTTACGGAGTAAGACAATACCTTCGCAATTTTATCCGCAGGTCTGTCCGTACTCTGCACATTGGAAGCCAAAGCATAGCTGTTATAAGGAATCATATAATTTCCTGACATATTGTTGTATACCGCAGGAGTGAGTGTTGTGTAAGCAACAGTCCCGTTATCGGATGCTGTTCCTAAAAATATATTAAAAGATGCTTTATTATCCGCGTATTGGAATGTGGGAATAGGATCTTTTCTTCCCCACTGATAATGCATTCCTGTGGATGCTCTTATCTTCGCCAGCTCTGCTGCTGTAGGGGTAAGACTGTTAGCTACGATCGGGAATGCATCTGTTGCTCCGAGGTTTCTATCCATAAATTCAGTCTGAAGAACTTCATCCGCCTTATTGACATAATTCACATAGTTGACTGCATCAGACACCGGAAGTTCTGTGGTGTAAACAGAAGAGCCCAAGGGAGAATCGGTGATCCAGATATGCCAGCTCCAATACACCGGAGAAGAAACACTTCCATTATGAAGGGTAACTACAGCGTTTCCGCTCTGATTCGGCCTGATTTCAACTGAAATTGAAGTATTACTGATGTCCTGCAGTGAAGAAGGAGAAGGGTTAATGACCTTAATTGTATTGATCAAAGCAGTATTGGTAGTCCATAGAACGTTTGCTTTTAAATTATTAAAACCGGAAGGATTGAGAATGGTCTGATTGTTCAAAAGCTGGCTCTGAACGGAAAAGGCTTTACTCACAGGAATTTCCATGGTGAAAAGCTGTGCATTTTTAACCGCCTGATACGTATTGGGATTGTCAATTCCTTCTCTGTATTCTGTTGCAGGAGCTAAATATTCAGAAGGAAAATCGTAGTTGTTTACGATATAAAGCGGATCTTTGATACATCGGCATCCATTGGCTTCTGAAGTGTACATTCCGGACATCGGCATATAAAAAAACCTTCCTTTGATGTTGGGATAAGCGGGATCCTGGATATCCGGCTGATCTTTATCCGGAATCATATAAAGTCCCCGGATTGTTACTGCCGGAGAAGCATCAAAATGCCTCGCCATAGTAGCTGTCCAAAGCGCTATATGATGCTGATCGGTATACTGTCCCAAGTGTGCACTTCTGATCAGCTGCCCTGTTCCGGGAAAAATTCCCATATTGTTTCCTCCGGCATCCGACAGATCAAACCCCAGATTGGGATATGCTTTAAATCCTGTCATAAATGAAGGAACGCCCGCATCAGTAGGCTTTATGAGATGATAGGAACTGGATTCAAAAAGATTTTTAGCCATATTGGTTCTCACGCCAAAAGGCGAAAAGTCTATCCTGATATCGTCTGCATAGGCCTGTGAACCTAAATTAGCGACAAGCATTGAAGGCATTCTCCATCCGTTCGGGCATGGATCATAAGGAGATTTATCCCTGTAAGGCTGTGCGCTGTTGTCACTGTTATAGTCTGTATTGATGATTCCCTGAGAATTATCGGACCAAAGATTGAGCTCCGAAGGCCGGTTGTCTGTCAGGCCATTGGCACGCCCGAACCAGTTGACCGGAAGGCTTACGTTGTTATTGTAATAGGCTTGTCCGCTGTTATCGTCTTTGTTTACATAGATGAGACTTAACGGATTTTTCACAGAAAGCCTTATGTTATTGACCACTTCTGCATTGGCAAGCAGAACGTATTTTGTAAGATTGTCAATAGCCATTGCACCTGTGAAGTTCTTGGCTCCTCTGTGCCTCACTCTTCCTATGGAGCCGGACACTTCATAGAAGTCATTCCCTCTTGTGACCAAAGGCGGAATCGGGTCTTTCCTTCCCCATTGGTATAGTAACCCGATGCTTCTGTTCCAATCTGAGGAAGTAATGGAACTATTCAGAGCGCCAAGATTACGGTCCATCCATTTCCAGTCGGAATCCGGAATAGACTCAGTGGTTCCGTCGCTCTTCATTCTTGTTATGTTATCAAAACTTTTGTAGGTTGATCCGTTGCCGGGATCATCTGTAACCCAGATATGCCAGCTCCAGTATACCTCCCCATTTATTCTGAGCGCAATAACAGCATTTCCTTTTTTAGCTTTATTAATCGGTACTTTTATTTTGGCATTCTGATCCGAATCCAGAATTTCCAATGAGTATCCTGCTCCTGACCTGATCAGCCCATGTGCGTCTTCCCAAAGCACATCTGCCGTCATATTCCCCGAAGGGATTCCTCCATTTTGAATGTATTGATCGTCTTTCCACATCGCATAAGCCTTTCTCACCGGAACCAGAAGGCCTTCACTGCTTTGAGCGGGATCGAAAATATAGCTGTTGGGGGCTTTTTTCCAGTCCGGCGCTTTCGCTGCCAGTCTTCCTGCGGGTTTACGTAATGTATCTTCCGCCGGTATTACTCTCTCCGTATATCTGTACGAAGGTGGAATTTCATTTAATTCCCTGCTATTCCTGGAATAGGTACAAATCGACACTAAGCAAAAAATTGCCGCAAAATTTTTAACTAAATTTTTCATATCCTTAGGCTTGTGTGCCATTAAAGGAAATACAACTTTTAAGCCTTTGCCGTAAATAATTCATTAATAATACAAATTACAATATCATATATTAATTACATTATCAATAACTTAACATTAAAAGTTTATAGATACAAAAACGGCACAATTCGTTTTCAATTGCAAAAGTAATTTTTTCGATTTATATATTTTACCGGAAAGTGTAAATTGAATGAATCTTAATAAGGTGATTATGTAAAGGCAGAAAAATATTAAACAACAGATTGGTAAAACACTATTATTTTATCGCAAGGGCAAACAAAAAAAAAAGACAGCCTGAAAAGCTGCCTTCTGTATTATAGATCACGGTTTCTTTTTTATGGAAGAATATGATTTTTATAAAGCTCGATGGTAAATCTTCCGATTTTGATGTTGTTGAATGAGGAGAAAACCACAATATTGAAAATAACAAGCGCTATGATAAAAGAATAAATTGCTTTTTTCATTCCGCTTGACACCACATACATCGCATTCGGGACTATTACATAGGAAAAACCGATAAACGCACCTACAAGACGGGATGAGAACACGGGGTTGTTTCTGAAAATAAAATAGAAACAAATTCCTACAACTGCATAGTTCCTGTGGTATTCATAATAGGGATAAAGTTCTTTCATTTTGGTATCAAAAGCGAAGAGGAAGAATGTAAGAATCATCATCATGGCTTCAGGAATTCCAAAGCCTCCGTTTAATCTTTCAATGGATTCGTCCATGTAGCCGTTTAGTCCTTCTACCAAGATATTATCAGAGGCCATTCCACTCAGGAAGTCTCCAAATACTCTATAAATCTCAAATGGTGAAAGAAATATCGAGAATATGATGAGAAGCAGCATCATGGTCTTGTTGAGCGGAACACGGGCCAGCCAATACATAGGAAGAAAAAGATAACTTACCGTATGTATCCCTGATGCCAGAAATATAAAGAACAGGTAATGCCACAATTCCCGCCGTTTGATATACCGGATGGCAAAATAAACAATAAATGTCGCAAGATTCTGCCTGATTTGTCCACTCTCCCCTACAAAAAAGTAAGGAACAAACATGAACAGGGTAAATGTAAAGGGATAAAAAGTATTGTCTTCAGTATATTCTATTTTGAAAAAAATGGCACAGATGGCAATAACTAAGGTCAGAACATAAAAGGGGGCATTGAAAACATTCAGCAACAGCTTATTGATTAATGTATAAAGCCATTCTACATCCAGATGATCCGAACCTTCCATATGAAGCATCTTCATAAAGATACTGCTGTAGCTCTTGGTATCCGAATAAATATAAAGCCCTTTGTAACTTCCGTAATCGGGACCTACATTGTCCCGGAATCCTACCAGGATAATAAGGTAGACTCCCAAAAACCAAAACCACTTTTTGTCTACTTTTTTGCCGAAAACTTCCTGTACACTAAAAAAAAGCATATAGACAATGGCCACTATAAAATAAGGGTGTAATATGCTCATCCTCGTCTATCGTTTTTTTTGAACATCCAATATAAACAAGATCCAGGTCTGTAAAAAGACAGGAAGTACAGTAGAAAAGGGAATTCTATTGCGAATAGGAATCCGTTTAATTTTTCATCATTATTTTTCAACATATCTAAAACAGATTCTTATTTTTTTTAATAATAATATGGATTTAAAATATATGTATTGAAAGGGAACTTTTGCAAAAGTAGAATATTTTTTTATTCTGCCTAGAATATTTTGTTGATTTTCAGACAAAACTTATAGCCTAAATGTTTTGAACTAATACTGAAAAAATTAAATTTGCAGACTTGATTTCACAATGTAATGCATCGTTTTTTTATATTTCTATATTATCTTATTTCTAAAAACAGGATCCTTTCCGTACTTATTGCTGCCGGAATAGCTGTTTTATGCGCTTTTTTTGCTTCAAAAATTAATTTTGAAGAAGATATCAACCAGATAATTCCTAAAAATGAAAAATCCGATCTTACTGCAAAAGTTCTTAAACAGCTGAACTTTTCGGACAAAATCATTGTCATTATAGAGAACAAATCCCGTGAAGACAGTTTTCAGCTTTCCGAAACGGCAGACCTCTTTCTTCAGAAAACAGAATCTCTGAAAAAGTATATCGGTTCTGTACAGGGCAAGGTAAACGACAGTGAAATCTCGGAAACCTTTGATTTTGTCAATCAGAATCTCCCGCTTTTCCTCAACGAAAATGATTATAAGGAAATTGAAAGGAAACTGCAGAAAGACAGTATTTCGAAGCAGGTAGAAAGCAATTACGTTTCTTTGGTATCGCCTACGAGTCTCGTAACGAAAGAATTTATCAAGAAGGACCCTCTTGGAATTACATATTTAGGGATTAAGAAATTAAATGCCCTGAACATCAGTAAAGATTTCAAACTTGAAGACAACTATATTGTAACCAAAGACGGAAAAAATCTTCTCCTTTTCATTGATCCTAAAAACAAAAGCAATGATACGAAAGGCAATGAAGTCTTCATCAACCGCCTTAATGAAATAAAAGACGGCATCAACAAACAGTTTAAAGGAAAGACTGAACTCAGCTATTTCGGATCTCCGGTAATTGCCGTGGCCAATGCGCAACAGATAAAAAAGGACATTCAGAATACCGTTATCATATCAATGACGGTTCTTTTGATTCTGCTGATCTATTATTTCCGGAATTTTTTCACCCCGATTATTGTATTTCTGCCAACTGTATTTTCGGTTCTGCTTGCTTTACTGATTCTCTATTTCATCAAGGATAAGATCTCTGCCATTTCCTTGAGTGTAGGTGCCATTCTTATTGGAATTACCATAGATTATGCCCTTCATATCCTTACCCATTATAAGCACAACAACAATATAGAAGAACTGTACAAAGAGATCACTCAGCCTATCGTTTTGAGCAGCGCTACAACAGCTGTGTCTTTTCTCTGTCTGGTCTTCGTGCGTTCCGAGGCTTTGAAGGATCTTGGGCTTTTTGCCGCGATCACGGTGATTCTTTCTTCAGTTACAGCATTGATTATTGTTCCGCAGCTCTATCATCCTAAGAAAACGGAAGAAAAGCATCATTCTAATTTTATAGATAAAATTGGTTCCTATCCTTATGAAAAGAACAAACCTTTAATTATAGGTTGTTCCATCATTATTATTGCCTGCCTTTTCGGGTTCAGACATGTTGGGTTTAATGAAGATATCGGTGATCTGAACTATATTCCTAAGGATTTAAAAATAAGTGAAGCGAAGCTGCAAAAGCTGTCTGACATCACGTCAAAATCTATTTATACAATTTCTTACGGAGATTCTGAAAACGAAGCCTTAACGAGAAATTCCCGCCTGAGCAGCTTCCTGGACAAAGAAAAACAGGAGGGGAAAATTCTGAGCTACAATTCACTTGGAAATGTTGTCCTTTCCGAAAAAGATCAGAAGCAGAGGATTGAAACATGGAAAAAATTCTGGGACACGGATAAAAAAAACAAAACCATTTCTGAACTGGTGAACAGTGGAACCCAATTTGGTTTCAACAGCAGCGCATTTGACAATTTCAATACAATTTTAAATAAAAACTATACTGAACTAAGCCTAAAAGACTACGAGAAAGTAAAAGCATTACAAATCTCTGAATTCCTTAGCCATGAAAACGGATTTTACACGGTTTCCAATGTGGTGAAAGTGGATGAAAAGAAAAGAGACGCCTTCATCAAGGATGTTGAAAAGAATCATGATGCACTGGCTATCGACCGCCAGCAGATGAATGAAAACTTTTTGGGACTGCTGAAAAGAGATTTCAGCACACTGATCAACTATTCTCTTCTGGCTATTATTCTGACGATTATTGTTTTCTTCAGAAATTTTGAATTAACGGTTCTTACGATGTTTCCGATTGTATTAACTGGAGTCGTAACGGCCGGTATTCTTTATTTCTTAGGACTGGAACTGAATATTTTCAGCACGGTAGTCTGTACGCTGGTTTTCGGAGTGGGAGATGATTTTAGTATTTTCCTCACAAAGGCCATGCAAAAGGAACATACCACCGGAAAGAATGAACTTCCTACTTACAGAACGTCTATTATTCTGGCGGTTTTCACTACAATCTTATCTATTGGTTCTCTGATCTTTGCTAAGCATCCCGCATTACATTCGCTGGCTTTGGTGGCTCTTATCGGGATGTTCTCCGTTATTATTATTACTTCAACCCTTTATCCTTTCTGGTTTAGATTACTGATTACGAACAGGGCTAAAAAAGGACTTTCTCCTATCACTTTCAGACTGTTCTTACGCTCGGTTATTTCATTTTTATATTACGGGCTTGGAGGACTTGTCTTTTCATTAATAGGAAGCTTCTTCATCAAAAAGGCAAAAGGAAATACACTGGATATCATTAAGCTGATTTTAGCTAAATTTTTAACATCTGTATTGTACTCAAGTCCATCTGTGAGAAAAAGAGTAATTAGAAATCCCGCAGAAGATTTCAGCAGACCGGCTGTCATTATTGCCAATCATACTTCTTTTCTGGATACACTTGCCATTGCTATGGCTACCCATAAAATTATTTATCTGGTGAATGACTGGGTGTATGAGTCGCCGGTTTTCGGAAAGCTGGTAAAAGCACTTGGGTTTTATCCTGTTTCGCAGGGAATAGAAAACGGGATGGAAAAGTTGAAGGAAAAAATTGATCAGGGATATTCTCTGGTTGTTTTTCCGGAAGCAGAGCGTTCTTACACGAATGATGTGAAAAGATTCCACAAAGGGGCATTCTATCTTGCGGAGCAATTCGGACTGGATATTCTCCCGATTTATATTCACGGGAATTCCGAAGTACTGCCAAAGGGAGATTTCATTATCTACGACGGCAGCATTACGGTAAAAGTAGGGGAAAGAATCAGCAAGGATGATCTGAATTTCGGTAAAAACTATTCCGAAAGAACCAAAAAGATCAATGCTTACTTCAGAGAAAAGTTTGCAGCACTGAGAAATGAACTGGAAGATGAAAACTATTTCAGAAAAAAACTTTTTTTAAGCTATTTATTCAAAGACAGCGAGGTGGTTCAGGAAGTAAAAAACGATTTCAATACCAACCGATCGGTTTATTTTGAACTGAATAAACATATTTCTAAAGATGCCTCTATACTGCATATGTCTGATGATTATGGGCAGAAAGATGTTCTTCTTACGCTTTATCAGGCAGAAAGAAGAATTTTTTCCTATATTGAAAACGATGAAAGAAGGCAGACCGCCATGCAGACTTATCTGGTAAAAAGAAGGAAAATTCATTATATAAAAAGTCTTTCTGAAGTTAATAAGAATATTGATATCCTTCTGGTTTCAGATCAAAATTTCAATATTTCTTCGTTTGAAAGGCTTCCGGAAACGATTATATTTCTGAATACAATTCATTCAGATGTAAATCATTCAGATTATTATGAAGAATTTAATTCAAAAGGAATAAAAATATTCAAAAAACACTAAATAAATATGAAAAGCATATTTTTGTAACCGCTAAAGAATATTAATGAAAAAAAATATACTCGTCATCTATTATTCACAAACCGGCCAGCTGGAAGATATTGTGAAGAATGTAGCCCAACCTTTTGAAGCCAAAAAGGAGGAATATGATGTTACGTACTATAATATTCAGCTCAAAGAGGATTTTCCTTTCCCGTGGCCTGAAGATGTTTTCTTCAATACTTTCCCGGAGTCTTATCTTCAGATCCCGAAAGAGATTTTTCCACCTTCTGAAGACATTCTGAATAAAAAGTATGACCTCATCTTATTCGGTTATCAGGTGTGGTACCTCACCCCGTCTATTCCCATCATTTCTTTTTTAAAGAGTGGTTTTGCCGAAAAAATACTGAAGGGAACAGATGTAGTGACTATCTCCGGAACGCGGAATATGTGGATGCTTTCTCAGGAAAAACTGAAGGTATATTTAAAAGATCTTGGCGCAAAACTGGTGGGTAATATTGCCTTAGTAGACCGACATGACAATTATACAAGCGTACTTACCATCTTACGCTGGCTGACTACAGGTCAAAAAGAAAAAGCGGGGATGCTGCCTGCCGCCGGGGTTTCAGATGAGGAAATTTCCGGATCTGTAAAGTATGGCAACATTATTGAAAAACATTTCAGTACCGGAAATATTTCAGACCTTCAACCCGATCTGGTACAGAACGGAGCCATAGAAATCCGTCCTTTTTTAGTAAGGGTAGAAAAAGTGGGCAACAAAATTTTCACGATATGGTCTAATCTGATTATAAAGAAAAAAGAGAAACGTCCATTGCTGATAAAATTCTTTAAGGTATATTTGATGGCTGCGATATGGATTATCTCTCCTGTCGTATTGGTTTTACACCTGCTGACAACCCCTATATTTTGGTCTAAAAGACAAAAACAAAAAACATATTTACAAGGAATTAATTTAAAATAGAATGTACGACGTATTTATAACAAAAGCATCAACATACTTACCTAACAACCCGGTAGCAAATGATGAAATGGAGACTTATCTTGGTCTGATAAATGACGCTCCTTCTAAAGCAAAATCACTGATTTTAAGAAACAACAAGATCACCACAAGATATTATGCTTTGGACAAAGAAGGAAATCCTACTCATACCAATGCGCAGCTGACCGCAAAAGCAGTTGAAGGACTTTTCGATGAACATTTCAGAAAGGAAGATATGAAGCTGTTATCCGTAGGAACTACTTCTCCGGATCAGATGCAGCCTTCGCACGCTTCTATGGTTCATGGTGAGCTGAATATCGGTAAATCTATTGAAATTAATACCGCAACAGGTCTCTGTAACTCGGGGATGAATGCCCTGAATTATGGTTTTCTTTCCGTAAAAGCCGGGGTGAATGAGAATGCCGTGTGTGCAGGATCAGAAAGAATGTCTGCGTGGATGACTGCGGATAAATTTAACCATGAAGCTGAAAATTTAAAAGCGCTGGAAGAAAGACCTATCGTTGCCTTCAAGAGAGAATTCCTCAGATGGATGCTTTCTGATGGTGCCGGATCGTTTCTTCTTGAAAATAAACCAAGAGAGAACAGTATTTCTTTAAAAATAGAGTTCATCGATTTCTATTCCTACGCTCATGAGATTGAAGCGTGTATGTATGCCGGATGTGACAAGCTGGAAGACGGAAGCCTTAAATCATGGGCAGATTATCCTTCTGATGAATGGCTGAAGCAGTCTATTTTTGCAATAAAGCAGGACACAAAAATCCTGGACAAATATATTCTGGTAAAAGGAGCTGAAAGTTTGAGGGCTTCTTTTGACAAGCATCAACTTGATCCGGAAAAGATAGATCACGTACTGGCTCACATTTCATCAGGTTATTTCAAAGAAGGCTTAAAAGATGAATTTGCCAAAAAAGGAATGAATTTTCCGGCAGAAAAATGGTTTTATAATCTTTCCGACATTGGAAATATCGGTGCTGGATCTATCTTTGTTGCTCTGGAGGAATTAATGAATTCCGGAACATTGAAAAAAGGAGAAAAAGTATTGCTGTGCGTCCCTGAAAGCGGAAGATTTGCCTATTCTTGTGCCTTATTAACCGTTTGCTAATGGAGAACCAACTGCCAACAACAGATCCGAATTTCGTGGGAAGCCTTATTCCGCAGCGTTTTCCGTTTGTCATGGTTCATGAGCTTACAGAGTATTCTGAAAACCATCTGGTATCAGGATTTGAGATCAAAGATGATACTCTTTTTATCCAGGAGGGAACTTTTCAGGCCTCGGGACTTATAGAGCATCAGGCACAGAGCGTGGCTTTGCATACGGGCTACAAGTATTATCTTCTGGGAAAAGATGCACCAACAGGATATATCGGAGCTATTAAATCTTTTGAAGCCGAAGTATTGCCAAAGACCGGAGACCGCCTCACCTCAGAAGTAACCATTCTGAATGAAGTGATGGGAGTAACTCTTGTGGACATCGTTACCAAACTGAACGGAAACGTTATCGCAAAATCCCAAATGAAAACTGCTGTAAAATAAGTATCATGGAAATCAAGGAAAACAACCTCATCAATATACACAACTTTCTGCCGCACCGCGAACCAATGCTGATGGCAGATTATATCCTGGAATTGACCCAGGAAAAGGTTGTAACTTCCTTTGAAATAAAAGAAGACAATGTATTTGTCCACAACAATGAACTTTCAGAGGCCGGCCTTATTGAGAATCTGGCTCAAACCTGTTCTTCTATTCTTGGACAGAGCTTCTTCGAAAATCCCGAAGCGAATACGAAAGTAATCGGCTTTATTACGAATATTAAAAAAATTGAACTGTTTGCGCTTCCTAAAACAGGAGATACAATCATTTCTAAGGCTTCGCTGATCTCGCAGTATGAAAATATCTGTAATATCTTTTGTGAGACTTTTAATAATGATGATCTGCTGATCAGGGCAGAGATCAACCTGTTTATTCAGGAGGTGAAATCTTAACCTAAGGATTTCAGTTTAACCCTATAAAACCGTACAGTGATGTGCGGTTTTTCTTTTTATTATTTTGGCTGAAGCCAGATTGGATTTTGATGTTTTTATTGAATGGACTAAAGTCCGTTTCTATTGATGGAAGTATTGCATGTAGCTGAAAAGTCCTGTTTTTTTTTCTTTTTTAACCACTGATTGCACGGATTTTCACAGATGCTTATGAAGTATATTATTAAGTAAATAATCTTTGATTTTTTTAAATACTTATGTGAGCTTTTCATCATAAAATATTCAACTTTAGAATCATCGAAGTGCTCAAAAACTTTTGTGACTTTTGTGGTTTATATTTTTTATTTACCACAAATAGACTGATGATGGAGGTAGATTTTTGATAATCTGATATAAAAAAACGGAGCATTTCTGCTCCGTTCAAAAAATTGGTATCATAAAAGATTAGTATCCGAAGATCTCTTCAAGAGACACTTCCTGGAACTCACCCATTTTATTGATAGATTCCATATTCAGGTTTTCTTTCTTACCGATAATGGCCGTATTGTATTTCATAGGCTTGATTTCAGTATTGTAGAAGCTGGTAAGCTGTGGTAATGTCAGCCCCTGAATTTCAGCATAAGTATTTTTTCTGATGTCATAATCTACCCCCAGTTTTTTCAGAGCCAGCTGGCTGAAGAAAATATTGGTTCTGTTGATTCTGTTGGAGGCAATCTGCTTCAGTGCAGAACCTTTTGAATTGTCAAACTGTGCCGGAATCTGTGGCAGGGAAGCCATCAAATCGTTCATTGCATTCACTGCAGAAGGAAGTTTGTTAGATTGTGTACCAATATAATTCGTTATATAGTTGGCATGTCCTTTTTCAGAAGCATTCGCATAGTATACATAAGCTGAATAGGCCAGTGACTTACTTTCTCTGATTTCCTGGAACACAATAGAAGAAAGCCCTGATCCGAAATAACCGTTGAAAACATTAGCTTTTCCGAAGTTAGTCAGATTTACCTCACCTCCTTTTGCTACTTTAGACATTTCCATTTGTACCATATCGTAGTTGGTGAAGTATACTTTTCCTGTAGTAGCCTGTTCAGGATACTCTTTTGCTTTTGCCGGTTGAAGACTTGCATTGGAAATATAAGGCTTAACTGCTTTCTCCAATCCGGACTGATCCTGCCCGTAAAGGAAAACTTCATAAGGATATTGGCTCAGTTCTTTGATTTTCTTCGTCAGCTCTGCTGCATCAATGCTCTCAAGACGTTCTTTGGACACTACATCAGACATTCTGGAGTTTTTCCCAAATTTAGCATAGTTGGAAAGAGCTCCCATAATTCTGCTTTTATCTTTTTTAACAGCAGCTCTTGCTTCAAGCATAGTCTTTACTGTTTTGGCGTAGATATCCTTGTCTGCCTTTACATTGGTCAACCAGTGATTCATCAGCTCTGTTCCCTTCTTCATATTACCTTCAAGACCGCTTAATGTTACCATAGTCTGGTCATTCCCTGCTCTGAAGCTGTAAGAGATTCCTAATTTATAGAACTCTTCTTTCAGCTGCTCCGGCGTATATTTATCTGTTCCAAGATATTCGAAAAGAGTCATTGCAATCGGAAGCTCTTTATCATTATCTGTTCCGAAAGGGAAAATATAACTTACCTGAGCTACCTCATTGTATATGTTTTTTACAAAGCTTACCTTTTTGTCTTTAATCTGAGACGTTTGAATAGCCGTTTTATAATCAACGAATTCCGGTTTGATCTCTGCTACCTTCGTGCCGATAATATCTTTAAGGAAAGGTGACTGAGCTTCTCTGTTCAGTTTAATCGGGGTAATTCCCGGGTTTTCCACACGAACTAATTTATCATTCACCCCTTTTTCCTTGTAGACTACCACATAGTTGTCTTTAAAGAATTCATTGGCAAATTTTACAACATCTGCTTTCGTGATCTTTTCGTACTGATTGATATCATCCAATTCCTGCTCCCAGGTTTGCTCGTTGATATAAGTACTGTACAATGTAGTAGCCAATCCGTCCGCAGTTTCCCACGACTTCATGCGCTGTACTTTCTTATCATTAACGATCGCTTTCAGCATCCAATCCGGAAACTGACCTTTTTTTACAAGATCCAACTGATCTAACAATAATTTCTTAGCATCATCAAAGCTCTGTCCTTCTTTTGGAGTTACAGACATCGTAAAAGCACCATAGGTTTTAAAGGCAGATTCGTAAGCGCCTGCACCCAGTACTTTTTGTGTTTGGTTCATGTTAAGATCTATAAGACCGGCATCTCCCCTGTTACTTAAAATTTCTGCAACTACATCCGCTAATCTTGCATTCTGACTTCCATTAGAATCGGATCTCCATGCCAAAGTCATTCTTGGAGTACTCGGACTTTTTACAGTTCTGGAAACAATCTGCGTCATTGGAGTTTCCGACACCATTTTTTTCATCGGAAGTTCTTTGTACTTAAATGCTCCGAAATATTGGTCAACCAATTTGATGGTTTTATCATAATCAATATCTCCTACCAGTACTACGGCCATATTATTAGGAACATAGTAGGTATCGAAATATTTATGAATCGCTACCATAGAAGGGCTTTTCAGGTGTTCCGAAGTCCCGATTGTGGTTTGCTGCCCGTTTGGATGCTTAGGGAAAAGTGCTTCCATCATCGCATAGTTCACGAGACGTCCGTCGTTATCCTGTGCTCTGTTATACTCCTCATACACTGCTTCCAGTTCGGTATGGAAAAGACGTAAAACCAGTTCAGAGAAACGTTCTTTTTCTACTTTAAGCCATTTTTCAAGCTCGTTGGAAGGAATGTTGTTTTTATAAACCGTTTCATCAAGCCATGTATGCGCGTTGGTACCAGTTGCTCCCAATGAAGAGATCGCTTTGTCGTACTCATTCGCAATAGCATATTTGGAAGCTTCCTGGGAAACTTCATCAATTTTTTTATACAGTTCTTTTTTCTTGGCTGGATCTTTTTCTGCTTTATGTTGTTCGTAAAGATCAGAAATCTGCTGTAAAATAGCTTTTTCTTTTGCCCAGTCCTGTGTTCCCAGATGTGAGGTTCCTTTAAAAACCATATGCTCCAGATAGTGAGCCAGACCTGTATTATCACTTGGGTCGTTGTTGGATCCTGTTCTTACCGGAATGTAAGTCTGGATTCTTGGTGCATCCTCATTTTTTGCCAGATAAACCTTCAGTCCGTTTTTCAGCGTGTATACGCGTACTCCGGATTTATCATTCTTCACCATTTCGTAAGTGAATCCCTGACTGTCTGTCATCTTTTGTGTTTCAAATTTCTGTGCCATTGCATGCAGCATACAGAAAAGTGATACAGAAATAAAAAATTTCTTCATAAGTCTTATTTATTTTAATCTTAATTTCTAAACTTCATTAGTCTCTATTTATTATGCACTTGTTACATCAGATCTACTATAAAAATACAGTACTGTCAATGGACAGCGACATTACTATCTACCACACATTAATATATTTCATATTTTATCGAAAATAATTGAAATTTTTCCAGTTATCCTGTTTTTAAAATACAGCATACCTTATTCAGAAGAATCATCTGGTTTTCACATTAATTCATTTCAATATCTTTACTGACAGAAAAAGCCTTACAGCCCTTCACCAGACCTGTAAAAACAGATCCTTTTTTAATATGATTTACATATAATGTATTTTCACTATTTTAGCCAACTGATTAAAAAGAATCAGAAAGGTAAAGCGTTTTTCCATCTTAAATTTTAATAATAACTGTATTTACATGAAAAAACAAGACCTCCCTCAGGATGAAAGCAATCTGAAGTCCGCCAACATGACCGAAGTCTTGTATGTGACGGATGAAAACGATAATTATACGACCGCCAACAGCATCGGATGGGAAGCCAAAAAAGCAGCCCTGGAAGAATCTATGGACCTTATTCATGAAAGAATTGAAGAGGCCAGAAAAGAGGTGGCCGCCAACAGGGTAAGTCCCATTATTTATTTCATGGAACTGAATAAAATGGACCTCAGCGTTCTCTCCTCTTATGTCGGAATGTGGCAATGGAGAGTGAAAAGACACGCAAAACCGAAAATATTTAAAACACTCAACGAAAACACACTGAAAAAATATGCCGATGCATTTGGAATTTCAGTGGATGAATTAAAAAACTTTGACGGAAAATAGTCATGAAATAAAGCATACACGCTATGCCCAATTTCTTTTCGCCAATGAAAAAGATAAAAGCTGCAAATGAAACTTAACTTTGAACACCATCAGACCGCACATTGCGAAAACGGTGTTGCCTCCAATCTGTTACTTAATAAAGGACTAAAACTCAGTGAGCCCATGATCTTCGGGATCGGCTCGGGACTGTTTTTTGTCTACCTGCCCTTTTTGAAAGTGAATTTCGCTCCCGGCTTCAGCTATCGTCCGATGCCCGGTGCTATTTTCAGCAAGGCAGCCAAAAGATTGGGAATTAAAATCAAAAGAGAAAAATTTTCCAACCCTAAAGACGCTCAGTCCGCGCTGGAAAGAAACCTACAACAGAACATTCCTACAGGACTTCAGGTAGGGGTTTTTAACCTTACTTATTTTCCTGAAGAATATAAATTCCATTTCAATGCCCATAATCTTGTGGTGTATGGAAAAGAAGACGGGAAATTCCTGATCAGCGATCCGGTGATGGATTATACAACCTCACTTTCAGAAGCTGAGCTGGAAAAAGTAAGATATGCCAAAGGAGCACTTCCTCCGAAAGGGCATATGTACTACCCAACTTACATTCCTGACCATGTAAATATAGAAGAAGCCATCAAAAAAGGAATCAAGGATACCTGCAAGAATATGCTGGCTCCCGTTCCGCTTATTGGGGTAAAAGCCATGCGATGGGTGGCCAGAAGCATTCCGAAATGGGCCGAGAAGAAAGGCACCAAAGTCACCAATCATTATCTGGGACAGCTTATCAGAATGCAGGAAGAAATTGGCACCGGAGGAGGTGGATTCCGCTTTATTTACGGTGCTTTTCTTCAGGAAGCCGCAGTGATTCTTAAAAATGACGAATTAAAAGAGCTTTCCAAAGAAATTACCGCCATCGGTGATCTGTGGAGAGATTTTGCGGTGGATATTGCCCGTGTTTACAAGAACAGGAATTCGAAAAGCGACATCTACAACACTCTTTCAAAGTCGATGCTTCATATTGCTGATCTGGAAGAAGCTTTTTATAAAAAACTGAGAAAAGCGATCTAATCATGGCAGAGCATATTATTGAGATTAAAAATTTATACAAGAAATATAAAAATGCAGATGAATTTTCTGTAAATGATATCTCGCTGAATATAGACAAACAAGAAATCTATGGAATTCTGGGACCCAACGGCGCCGGAAAAACCACTTTGATTTCTATGCTTTCAGGATTAATCAAACCTACTTCAGGGCAATTTAAAATCAATGGATTGTCTCCTCAGAAAGATGGTTTTAAACTGAGACAGATCATTGGAATCGTTCCCCAGGAATATGCGCTTTATCCTACGCTTACCGCTAAAGAAAACTTAATGTTCTTCGGGAGTCTGTACGGATTAAAGCACAGACAGCTCAGCAAAGCCATTGATGAATCTTTAGAGATCATGGGGCTTGCAAAATTTGCAGACAAAAAGGTAGAGCAATTTTCAGGAGGGATGAAACGCCGCTGTAACCTGATTGCAGGCACTCTTCATAATCCGAAGGTTTTGTTTCTGGATGAACCTACCGTAGGGGTTGATGTACAGTCCAAAAAAGTGATCATTGATTTCTTACAGGAACTGAATAAAAACGGAACGTGCATCATTTACACTTCCCATCACCTTTCCGAAGCAGAAGAGTTCTGTACGAAAATCGCTATTATCGACAGAGGAAGAATTCATGCCGTAGGAACACCGGAAGAGCTGGTAGCCCAGATTTCCAATGCCGAAAACTTGGAAGATGTTTTCATTTCATTAACAGGAAAAGAATTAAGAGATGTTGTTGTATAAACTTTGGAGAAGCTTTGTAAAGGAAATTCTCTTATTGAAAAGAGACATCGGAGGAATTGTCATTATTTTCGTCATGCCGTTACTGTTAATTGTAACGATCACCCTGATTCAGGATTCTACCTTTAAAAATCTTGAAGGCTCAAAAATCCCTATCATTTTTATTGACAATGATAAATCCGAAGTATCAAAAAATATAAAACAGGAACTGGAAACCAGCAAAACATTCCAGCTACTGACCAATTATAACGAAAAGTCAGCGCAGGAAGCCGTGTTTTCCGGAGATTACCAGATGGCCATCGTCATTCCTGAAAATTTAACGAAAGATTTAAATTCAAATATTGATTCCAAAGTTCAGACGATCGTAAGTTCGTTCGGGCTGGAAGGTGACACAACCGCTGCGAAAAAATCAGCTCCCAAAGCAAAAGAGATCCACCTGTATTTTGATCCTGCCACCAATGCCGGATTTAAAAACTCAGTGATGAATTCTGTGAATAAAATGGTTTTTGAGATCGAAAACAAAAAGATCTACAAAGCTTTTCAGGATCAGCTGGGAACTACAGAAAATCTGGATGAAAATAAAAACCTCATCAGTTTCAAAGAGATCACACCCAAAAAAGGAGAAATGGATGTTATGCCGAATTCCGTTCAGCACAACGTCCCTGCATGGACTCTTTTTGCAATTTTCTTCATTGTAGTTCCACTTTCCATCAATTTAGTAAAAGAAAAAAGTCAGGGCACCAGCGTAAGAGCCAGAATCAGCCCCACACCATACTTTGTACATATTTTAGGGAAAACATTTACCTATCTTATCATCTGTATTATTCAGTTTTTGCTGATGGTTGCAGTAGGAATTTACCTTTTCCCGTACATGGATCTTCCGGCGTTTGATGTTTCCGGAAAGATGTTCCAGCTTATTGTGGTTACCTTGTTTTCGGGGCTTGCGGCCATCGGGTTCGGTGTTTTATTGGGAACAATAGCTGACACTCAGGAACAGTCTGCTCCTTTTGGTGCTACCTCGGTGGTGGTGCTTGCCGCTATCGGAGGGATCTGGGTTCCCGTATTTTTGATGCCGGAATTTATGCAGACCGTCGCGAAATTCTCCCCTATGAACTGGGGACTGAACGCGTATTACGATATTATTTTAAGAAACAGCGGTATCGGAGGAATTGCCAAAGAACTGGCATTTTTGCTGGCATTTTATATTGCTATGGTAACTATCTCTATTTTTTACGAAAGAAAACAAAATGCAGTCTAACGAAAATATATTATCCTGTACAGAACAGGTCCGTGTAAGATTCAACGAGACAGATCCGCTGGGAATTGTCTGGCACGGACATTATATCGTGTATTTTGAAGACGGAAGAGAAGCTTTCGGACGTGAGCACGGCCTTACTTATCTCGATATTCAGAAAGCAGGATATGTAACGCCTATTGTAAAAAGTACGTGTGAACATTTTCTTCCTTTAAAATATGGAGAAACCTTCAGAATTGTTACCACGTTTATCAATTCTGTTTCTGCAAAACTGATCTACAGATATGAACTTTTCAATCAGGAAGATCAGCTGGTATGCAGCGGAGAAACCATTCAGGTTTTTCTGGACAACAACGGAGGATTATGCCTCTATAATCCTGATTTTTTTCAGGCATGGAAAGATAAAATGGGATTATAATGAAGAAAGAAATTTATATTACAGACTACAGCTGCGTTACTCCTTTAGGATTTGATGCTGCTTCCAACTGGAATCATCTGGTGGAAGGAAAGTCAGGTGTGGCCCTTCATCAGGTTATAGAAAATCAGGACGCATTCTATGCATCTGTCATTGATACGGACAAACTGGAAGAAGAGTTCAACAGCCGTTTTGGCCCTCAGGATTTCACAAGACTTGAAAAGATGTTTCTTCTGAGTTTAAAACCATTGATAGAAAGACATGAAATCACAGATGAAACAGCCTTTATTTTATCTACAACAAAAGGAAATATCAGTTTATTAAAAAATCAGGCTGCATTACCGGAAGGGGTCTATCTTTCGGCTCTGGCTCAAAAAATAGCAGATCATTTCGGGTTTAAAACAAAACCAATTGTAGTTTCCAATGCCTGTGTTTCGGGAGTAATGGCGATTGCCGTTGCCAAAAATATGATCGGGACAGGAAAATATAAAAACGCCTTCGTAATCGCAGGTGATGAGGTTTCCGAATTTGTAATCTCCGGATTCAATTCTTTCCAGGCTATTGGAACGGAGCCCTGTAAACCTTATGACCAAAACAGAAACGGAATCAATATCGGAGAAGCTGCAGCGGCGGTTTACATCACTTCAGCTCCAACTGAAAACGAAAAGTTTAGGTTTAAGATATTGGGAGAATCTGCCGTTAACGACGCCAATCATATTTCAGGACCTTCAAGAACCGGAGACGGGCTTTTTGCCAGCATACGCAATGCTATGAAAGAAGCTGAAGTCAGGTCTGAGCAGATTGATTTTATCTCGGCACACGGAACCGCTACTCTGTACAATGACGAAATGGAAGCCATCGCTTTCAACAGAATGAGCCTTCAACATGTTCCTTTGAACAGTATGAAAGGTTACTATGGTCATTGTCTGGGAGCATCCGGATTACTGGAAAGCATTATTTCTATGGAAAGCGCTCTTCACGGAACGTTGATTCCATCTAAAAACTTTGAAGAGATGGGAGTTTCCCAGCCCTTACATATCATTACTGAAAACCAGTCTGCGGAAATTCAGTATATTTTGAAAACCGCTTCAGGATTTGGCGGATGCAATGCCGCAATTGTCCTGGAAAAATGTTAATAGGAAGATGATGAAGAAAACAGACAACTGTATCATAGAAGATTCAAAAATAACGGTGAATGAAAACCTTGTTTTTGAAAGCCTGAGCGAAAACTTTCATGATTTTGCGAAAGAAGCGTATAAAAAACTGGAACTCAATTATCCTAAATTTCACAAAATGGATAACCTGAGCAAGCTCGCTTTTCTGGCCTCGGAAATGATTCTTAAAGATGAAGATCAAAGCAGAACAGCAGTGGTTTTTGCCAACAGATCATCCAGTCTTGATACGGATTTCAAATATCAGGAAAGCATCAATTCACAGGAAAATTATTTCCCCAGTCCTGCCGTATTTGTCTATACGCTTCCCAACATTTGCGTGGGGGAAATCAGCATCAGACATCAAATGCAGACGGAGAATGCTTTTTTCGTTTTGGATGAATTTGATGAAAATTTTTTAAACGATTATGCAGAGCAGATCCTTCAGTCCGGAAAAGCAGAAAAAGTACTCTGCGGCTGGACAGAACTATATCAGGAAAATTACAAAGCTTTTGTATATTTGCTAACCTTATAAAAATGTAATAACATAAATGTAACAATGTAACAGTTTAGCAATGTAACAATAATAGATACACTTATGCATTGTTACACTGGTACATTAAATACATTGATACACTATTAATCTATCTTATGGAAAACTTAAAAACAGAATTGAAGCACAAAATTATTGAAGTTCTTAACCTTGAAGACGTTTCTGTAGAGGAAATCAAAGACGGAGATCCATTATTCGGAGGCGGTCTTGGACTGGATTCTATTGATGCCCTTGAACTGATCGTTCTTCTTGACAAAGACTACGGAATAAAATTAGCCGATCCTAAAAAAGGAAAGGAAATTTTCCAGTCTATTGATACAATGGCTGAGTTTGTTGAGGCCAACAGAACAAAATAAAATCAATGTAACAATCTAACAATGTACCAGTTTACCAATAATTGGTACATTGTTAAATTGGTATACTGTTACATTACATAATAAATGGACAAAAAAATTGCCATCACAGGAATGGGTATCATTTCCTCCATCGGAAACAATGTGGAGGAAAATTTTGTTTCGCTGCAATCCGGAAAACATGGAATTTCAGACATTGAGATGTTTGAAACCCGACACGCCGGGACCATAAAAACAGGCGAAATAAAATTTTCTAATGAAGAACTGGTACAAAAACTTCAGCTGCCTGAAGACAACAATGCCACCAGAACTTCTTTATTAGGAATGATCGCTGCAAAAGAAGCCGTAGAAACTGCAGGAATTTCAGATATCAACCAATACAGAACCGGACTGATCTCTTCTACCAGTGTAGGCGGGATGGATATTACTGAAAAGTATTTCTACTCTTACGAAGACTTTCCTGAAAAGCAAAAATATATTGATTCACATGATGCAGGGAACTCATCATTAGCCATTGCTGATTATTTGGGACTGCAGGGTTTGGTATCCACCATCAGTACTGCGTGTTCTTCGGCAGCCAATGCCATTATGATGGGGGCTAAACTTATTAAAAACGGAGTACTGGACCGTGTTATTGTAGGAGGAACAGATTCTCTCTCGAAATTTACACTGAACGGATTCAATACGCTGATGATTCTTACCGATTCTTACAACACACCATTTGATAACGATAGAAAAGGGTTAAATCTTGGTGAAGCGGCAGCTTTCATCGTTCTTGAATCTGAGGAAGTGGTAAAAAAGGAAAATAAAAAAGTACTGGCTTATCTTTCCGGTTATGGGAACGCGAATGATGCCCACCATCAGACTGCATCATCCGAAAATGGACAGGGAGCGTTCTTAGCCATGCAAAAGGCTTTAAATGTCTCAGGTTTAAATAAAGAAGATATAGACTATATCAACGTTCACGGAACGGCAACTCCTAATAATGATCTTTCGGAAGGAATTGCCATGATCCGAATATTTGGTGAAGGACAGGTTCCTGAATTCAGTTCTACCAAAGCTTTTACAGGCCATACACTGGCAGCAGCAGCAGGAATTGAAGCTGTTTTTTCTATTCTTGCCATGCAGCACCGTATGATTTTCCCGAATCTGAATTTTAAAACAAAAATGCAGGAATTCGACTTAACTCCGGTAACTGAGCTGAAAGAAAAAGAGATTCATCATGTTCTTTCCAATTCTTTCGGGTTTGGAGGAAACTGTTCCACTTTAATTTTCTCAAGATCATGAGCACGGTATACATCAACAGTGCATCCTGCATCTCCGTTCAGGACACTTTAAAAGACAATTTTTCCCGGGACCTTGCTCCTGAAAACACTGTTCAGATCTTAAAAGCGGTAGAACCGAACTATAAAGAATTCATTCCTCCGGCCATGATCAGAAGAATGTCTAAAACGGTAAAAATGAGCTCTGTAGCTTCACATTATGCTTTGAAAGAAGCCGGAATTGAAAAGCCGGATGCTATTATCGTCGGGACAGGAATGGGCTGCTCACAGGACTCTGAAAAGTTTCTGAAAAATGTAATCGACAATCAGGAGGAGTTTCTTACGCCTACTTTTTTCATCCAGTCTACCCACAACACCGTGGCGGGGCAGATTGCTCTGGGTCTGCAGTGTCATGCCTATAATTTTACCTACGTTAATACCTCTTCATCCTTAGAGTTTTCACTTCTGGATGCTCAACTTCAGATCAACGACGGAGAAGCTGAACATGTTCTTGTAGGTGCGGCAGATGAACAGACCGACCGTACTATGGAGATGTACAGACTTAATCATACCATTAAAACGGAAGGTGATCTTCCTGCAGATTATCTGAAATCTGTGACTAACGGAGTTATTTGGGGAGAAGGAGCCGGTTTCTTTGTTTTAGGAAAGGAAAAAACGGAAAATTCTTATGCTCAGCTAAAAGATATTCAGATCATCAACAGATTAGATCCTGAAAAAGTTCAGGAATTCATCACCCACTTTTTAGATAAAAATAATCTGAACAATAAAGATATTGATGCTGTGATTCTAGGATTCAGTGGAGATGCTCAATCGGATGGGTATTATACTCAGGCTATGGATCTTTTCGAAGAATCTGCACTGTTGTATTATAAACATCTTAGTGGTGAATTCAACACGGCAAGCAGTTTTTCAACTTTTATGGCCTGCCATATTCTGAAAGACCAGCATATTCCGGAGATCATGATGATCAATAACGTGAAAAAAGAAAAAATTAAAAATATTCTTCTTTACAATCATCTGGCAGGAAATGATCACAGTTTAGTCCTGCTGGAAAAAGCTTAAAGGGTAAAACTGCGAAAAGGTAATCCTGCCCTTTTGCAATAAAAAACAAGAGATGAAACATTATCCATTCATTCTATTTTATCTTTTCTGTAATGTATTTATTTATGCGTTTCACGGAGGTTTATGGGTATATCTGGCTTGTTTTATTGCTTTTTCAATGGTTGTGGTATGGGGCTCTTTCGATATCGGGCTGGGCTATTTTGTGAACAGCATTACTCATAAAAGAACCAGAATTAAGGAAGTGGCTCTGACTTTTGATGACGGCCCTACCGAATTTACACCTCAATTTCTCGATCTATTGAAGGAACATCAGGTGAAAGCTACTTTTTTCTGCATTGGAAAACAGATTGAGAAATACCCGGAAACGTTTCAAAGGATTATCTCTGAAGGCCATACCGTTGGAAATCATACGCTATCCCATTCCAATACCACCGGATTTTTATCTACAGTCAAAATGATTGAGGAAATTGAGCAGTGCGATGAAATCATAGAACGGATAGGACATATAAAAACAGATCTGTACCGCCCTCCTTTCGGGGTGACCAATCCGAATATTGCTAAAGCGATTAAAAGAACTCATAAAAAAAGCATCGGCTGGAATGTACGTTCTCTGGATACGGTGACTGACAACGAGAAGAAAATTTACAAAAGAGTAACGGGAAACCTGAAGAAAGGAAGCATTATCCTTCTTCACGACACTTCAGAAAAGACCTTTCATGTGTTGGTAGACTTATTGCTATTTTTAAAGAATAAAGAATATTCGACATTTACAGTCGATTCAATTACAAAATCAAAGAAAAATGATTAAAAATATTGCTTTTGGAGCATTTTTATTAGTTTCCGGCTTCATCTCTGCACAGCTGACGGCGATGTCCGGAGCAGAAGCAAAAGCATTTGTGACCAAAGTTTCTTCTGAGACCCAGGAAATCAAAACTTTACAAAGCGATTTTACCCAGACCAAAAAAATGGATTTTCTGGATAAAAGCATTGTAACGTACGGCAAAATGTCATTAAAAACGCCCAACACATTAAGCTGGAAATATACAAAGCCTTATCAGTACAGCATTATTTTCAAGGATAATAAAATCTTCATCAACGATCAGGGGAAAAAATCTTCGGTAGATGCCAAGAGTAAAACTTTTGAAAAGATCAATAAGCTGATTGTAGGAAGTTCAAACGGAAAAATGTTCAATGATCCTGAGTTTACGGTAAGTTATTTTAAGACCGGAAACAGCAATGTTGCTAAATTTATTCCTAAATCTGCCCAACTGCTGAAATACATCAAACAGATTGAACTTTATTTTCCTAAAAACCAATCTACGGTTTCACAAGTGAATATGACGGAAGCTTCCGGTGATACAACGAATATAGTTTTCAAAAATACAAAGGTCAATGCCACGATTCCTGCTTCAGAGTTTACTTTATAGTCTGATTCTTATACTGGCTGTCTCCTGCAAGACGTATACCCTCGCAGATGTAAAACCTGTTGAAAACACCGCTCAAACTGTTGAAAATTTATATTTTTCATCGGGTGAAGACTATGTGTATAAATGCCAGATGGATATTTATAAAAACCATGTCAGCGGTATTCTGATCATTAAAAAGCTCAATGAAAAGACACACCGCGTGGCAATGACTTCAGATTTTGGAAATAAATTAATAGATTTTGAGATTTCGGAGAATGATTTTAAACTTAATTATGTTCTTCCTGATCTGGATAAAAAAATAGTCATCAATTTTCTAAAAAACGATTTCCAGCAGCTTCTGAAAAAAAATTATCCTGTAAGTGAATCATTTGAAAATGACCACTCAAGGATCTACCTTTCAAAAGTGGACAATAAAGCTTACTATTTATTTTTCAATAAGAACAGCAATCTGCTTCAACAGATCATTTACACAAAGAACAGGAAGGAAAAAATTGATTTTACTTTTGAAGCAAAAAAACATATCTTCTCGGACAGTTTAAACCTGCAACACAAGGATTTTAAGATTAATATTAAACTATTTCAAATAACTGAAACCGGAGAAAATTAACATGAAGAAACTTCTATTTTTAGCCATTGCTTTTATTTCAGGCTTGTCTTTTGCCCAAGTCACTTTTAACCCGGGAATACGCGTGGGAGCTAATATTTCCCATCTTTCTGATGGACCTGCCCGCGAATATTGGTATTATACTGACAGCCAAAATTATTATTACAACGGAACGAATACCTATGATATAAAGTCGAAAGTAGATTTTTACATCGGTTTCCAGGCGAATATCCGGTTTGCTAAATTCTATGCTCTTCAACCTGAAATTTATTATACCAGACAGGGAGCGAAATTTGAAAGCCAGAATCCTGCAGTTGCCTCTAAAACAGTAAGCCTTTCTTACGTAGGAGGTGCTATTGTGAATAAATTCTATTTTGATCAGTTCAATATTCATTTCGGACCTACTTTGGAGCTTCTTACGGATCATAAAAATATTCAGTCTCCTACAGACGCAGATTTAGGACTGCTGTTTGGAGCCGGATATGATATTACGAAAAACTTCGGGGTAGAAGCCCGGATCAAAAAAGGTTTTGTACATATTAACAATGACCATACGAATGTAACCTTCCAGACAGGGGTTTATTATACCTTTAACATGAAAAAATAATCTTATGCAGACCATTCTTACAGACTTTTATGCTTTAGAATCCTACGAAAAAGGAGAAAATGGAAGTTTCACCGCAAACATTCATCTGAATAAAGATCATGATATTTTCAAAGGTCATTTTCCGGGTAATCCGGTAACGCCGGGAGTCTGTATGATGCAGATCGTAAAAGAACTGACGGAGGAATTCACCGCTTCGAAATTATTTTTAAAAAGCGCCTCGAATGTAAAGTTTATGGCCATCATTAATCCTTTTGAAACTCCGGATCTGAAACTTCAACTGGATATTACTGAAAATGAACAAGATGTTAAAGTAAAAAATACAACGTCTTTTGGCGAGACTATTGCATTGAAAATGTCTGTAAGCTATAAAAAATTAACATCATGAAACTTTTCCTGTCCCTCATAACAGCTTTTATCTTTTTCTTTCAGACAGATCTGGAAGCGTTAAGAAACAGCTATGCGAAAGCCAATCTTTCCAATGACAACACAGAAGCTTTTATCAATCTTGCTGAAAAGCAGAGCGGCTCTGATGCAGTAACCAGCGGCTATAAAGCGGCTGCGAAAATCATGGAAGCCAAAGTCGTGAAGCAAAACAGAAAAGCGCTGGTAAAAACGGGCGCTACCAATCTTGAGAGCATTATTAAAGCCAATCCCAATAATATCGAACTGCGCCTGATCCGTTTAAGCGTACAGGAAAACATTCCTAAAATTGTAGGTTATCGCGGAAGTATTAAAGATGACAAGGCTTTTTTGATTAATAATTACAGTAAACAAAACACAGTCATGAAAAGCTATGTTAAAAAGTTTGCCATGCAGTCCAAATCATTTACAGATCCGGAAAGAGCTACTTTAAAATAAAACAATGACCCTTCCTGAAGTACGAAATACAATTTCTCTAAAAAAGATTTGTGTTTTAATACCTACCTACAATAACGAAAATACTCTGAAAAGAGTGATAGACGGTGTTTTAGACTATACCGAAAATATTATTGTGGTCAATGACGGTTCTACAGACTCTACTCCCCAGATCTTAGCACAATATCCGCAGATTACGGTTATTTCACTGCCCGAGAACAAAGGAAAAGGAAACGGACTGAAAATAGGCTTCAGAAAGGCAAAAGAACTGGGATTTCATCATACTATCACCATTGATTCAGACGGGCAGCATTATCCAGATGACATTCCCGTTTTCATACAGGCCGTTCTTCGGGAAAAACAAGATGTTTTACTGATCGGGAATAGAAATATGTCCCAGGATGGTATTCCGAAAAAAAGCAGCTTCGGGAACCGTTTTTCGAATTTCTGGTTCTGGTTTGAGACAGGAATTAAGCTGGAAGATACACAATCCGGCTACAGACTCTATCCGTTGCATAAAATTCCTAAAAAATATTTCACTCCCAAATTTGAATTTGAGATCGAAATCATTGTAAGAACGGCATGGAGGCATGTTCCTGTAAAAAATGTTCCGATTAAGGTTTTGTATGATCCGGCGGAAAGGGTTTCTCATTTCAGGCCGTTCAGAGATTTTACCCGGATCAGTATTCTGAATACTATTTTGGTGACGATTACCCTTCTTTACATTATTCCAAGAAATTTCGTGAATAATTTCAAAAAAAAAAGCTTTAAAAGGTTCATAAAGGAAGATGTTCTGGAAAGTGACGGCAGCAACCGGACTAAGGCATTTTCCATTGCTCTGGGTGTATTTATAGGATTTTCTCCTTTCTGGGGATTTCATACGCTACTTGTGATCTCACTGGCAGTTCTTTTTAAACTGAATAAAGTACTGGCCTTTGTAGCTTCCAACGTGAGTCTTCCGCCCTTTATTCCTTTTGTAATTGCCGCTTCCCTGTTTCTGGGATCTCCTTTCGTACCGGGCGACAGTAATATTCTGAACAGCGAACTGAATTTTGAACTGATTAAAAACAATCTGCTTCAGTATGTGATAGGAAGTGCTATTCTTGCCACCTCTATGTCTGCTATTTCCGGAATTGCTTCATTCTTTCTTCTGAACAAACTGAATCCGGAGAATAGCTAATTAACCTGAGATTCTGTGTTAATTTCCAAGACAAAAAAAGTCCCGAAACATAAGCTCCGGGACTGCAAAATAAGTCGTTGATCCTAATTCTTATTTTGAAACAATTATTTTCTGGCTGTAATCAATAGCAGTTCCATTAATTTTTACCATGTATACTCCATTCAGCAGCTTATTAACACTGACTGTATTCTGTTTATTAAGATTAATTTTCTCTGAAGAAACCAGTTTCCCGGTAAAATCATAAATAGAAACCGTAGTAATTCCTGATACATCCATTCCCGAAGGGGTTTTGATGGTAAACTCAGTTTTTACAGGATTCGGATAGATGGATATTCCTTTGGATGCAGTAACCTCATCTACTGAGAGCGTATTACATTCTGCAGGAACTGTAAAGTCCTCTACCTGATCATTGATTTCAGGAGCAGGATTATTATGTCCGGACCACTCTCCTAAAAGTCCGCCTGGAGCTGCATTTACTCCCAATCCTCTTTTCGCAAAAGCTTTCCAGATCATGCATTTATCCTGGCCTCCGGTTTTTGCCTGATCTGCAGCTATAATAGCATCTCTACCCGCTATAAAACTAGGATTACAAGGCTGTAGTTTCAGCGCATCTACCACAAGCTGAAGAACTCTGGCACTTCCACTGTTCGGATCTGCTAAAACATTGCTGTTATAGCCATATTTCTCCACATATTTCCAGTGCAGATCCCACAGCATGGTAGCCCAAATAAACCCGATGCTATGTACACTTACTGTGGTATATTGTACTCCTGTAGACGATGTCTCATTTATCTGCATCCCGTTGGTTCTTCCGTACGTATAATTATTGATACTGAAATCCGGTGAATATTTTGCAGGCCTGATTCCACTTCCGGTCACAGGCTGTTCTGCTGCAAAGGTTCCCATTCCTCTGGCCACTGCAGCGTTATCTCCGGGTCTGTTGGTGAGCATAAGGGCAAAGAAATCTGACCATCCTTCACCCATCTGCTCATTCGATGCGAAGGTAGAAAGACATCCGTTTCCTGTTCCTGTCAAACGGTTGGAAATACCATGCCCGTATTCATGTATAACAATTCCGTTATCCAGGCTTCCGTCTTTGTAAACATAATTCAGTTTATCATATTTCAGTGTGGCATTTACAGTAGCTCCATTGTTTATTTCTCCTGTCAAAAATGCACCTTCCTGGTTTTCAATCAAAACAGACGGAATTGTAATTGTATTATCTGTTCCACCCATTGTCCCAATAGCTGCTGAATTAGGTGCATTGTAAATAACAGCCCCTATAGCGCCTTTCAGTTGGGCATTTTTAACTTTAGCCGTGAAGTTACATCCTCCTCTCTGTATAACGGCAATTTTCCCTGTTAAATCCTGAGAAATGGCTGCACAGCCATCAATAGGGGTTGTAAGAGCTAAATTCCCCGTAACCGGAGGATTTCCCTCCAGTCTGGGACCAAATCCGGCCGTTGCACTTTTAAATACTCTATTCACATAATTAGCTGGAGAATTATAGAAAAGGTTCTGCATATCTTTAGGCTCCCAGAGATACATTTGCATCCTTGGTGCATTACCATCTGAAGGGGTACCAAAATTAGCATTGTTATATCCGCCTCCATCTCTTGCTTCTGCCCGTACAGCATCATTTTCGTTTCCTCCTTTACCAAAATTGCTGGCCTGAAAATTTCTTGCGGTTTCTGTAAATCCAAGTTTATAAAATACATCATGTATCTTATTGTTGAGATAAAATAAATTGGTTACCGACGCGGATGTATAGTTCTGCGGTGGCAAGTTTATATCCATTGGAAAATCAAAAGCTCTGGCAGCTCCGCCATCGGGAGAAAACTGAGGCGCATTGGTTCCGTTCTCATCGGTATAAGCATAGACATTATTTCCTCTGGTATTGGTATAATGGTTGGTCCCGTCAGAATGCCATCCTTCCGGAGATGCGGTAATATCCCAGGGATTATTAATTAGAGCTCTGCTTCCAAAGGTAGGAGCTTCCACAGGGAAAGGCAAAACATTATATGATGCATTATCCGGTACCAGAACAAAGTTTTTATTCTGCTTACTGTCTGCTGAATTTATATTAGAAGGAAACAGAACAGGCTGGATATCCGGCATTGAATGGGATGCTTCTGAATCATGATCATAAGCATGATCATGAAAACTGCAGGAAAGTGTGAGTTTTTCTGTATATAGAACGGAACCGTCATCTGTACTGATGATCGCATTCCACATATTACCGGTTTCCCTTTCTTCAATATTGAACTGATAACCGAGAATGAGCTCTCCTCCTTTCGCGAAATAAACCAGATTACTTTTTAAAGATACCTGTTTTCCTTCACTGTTCTTTTGAGTTGGGAATGCATTAAGCCTTTGGGCGGCTTCAGGTATCAGTTTTTCTTTTCCAACATTTTGTTTTCCTTTTACTACGGAAGGATAAGTTTTCATAAATGTATCCGAAAAACTAAGAACTTTACCTTCTCTAATCAGAACGTTTGCTGAACTTCCAAAAACAGGGATATTATTAATGATCTGCTGTATACCTACTATATCTCCGTTCAAACTTTTTGAAGGATCTACATTCACTATGGCAAATGCTTTCAGTTCAGGATTTATTCTTTGAAATGTTTTTTCAGAATTAACGTAATCTCTGATCACCTGCTCATGTTTCTGAGCAGACCATACTCCAAAACTGAAAACAGAACAAAGCAATAAAAATTTAACACTAAGTCGAATTCTTTTCATATTTTATTTTTGCAGAGTAAGATATATTTATGAAATTTAAAAACACAATAAAAAAGCATTAAATTCAAACAATTGACAGATAAATTGAAATTAACATTAAAATAATTTAAAAATTCAATCAAAAATGTAAAAAATACCTCTTTTTATAAACCTCAACATGGGAAAATGTGCGCAAAGAATGATTAGGATAACCAATTAATCAATCACTTATAATCCAAAAAACATCACTTTTATCTGAAACGCAATAGGTATCGTTAAAATAATATCAAAAAAAAGTCCCGAAGCATCAGCTCCGGGACATAAACAATTCAGTCTTTTTACAATTTATTTTGAAACAATTATTTTCTGGCTGTAATCAATTGAATTACTGCTGATTTTCACCATATAAACACCTTTCAACAGTGTATTAACATTCACCGTATTCTGCTTATTAAGATTGATTTTCTCTGAAGAAACCAGTTTTCCGGTAAAATCATAGATAGAAACCGTAGTAATTCCTGATAAATCCATTCCTGAAGGCGTCTTGATTGTAAATTCCGTTTTCACAGGATTCGGATAGATGGATATTCCTTTAGAATTTGAAGCCACTTCATTTACAGCCAATACACCACATTCTGCAGGGATGGTAAAATCTTCAACCTGATCGCTTAAATCCGGAGCCGGCTGATTGGCACCAATATAAAGACCGTTAAGTCCACCAGGAGCAGCATTTACTCCCAATCCTCTTCTGGCAAAGGTTCTCCAGATCATACATTTATCTTCTCCTCCTGTTCTAGCCTGATCAGCAGCAAGAATAGCATCTCTACCCTGTATAAAATTTGGATTACATGGCTGAAGTTTAAGAGCATCCATAACAAGCTGCAGTACTCTGGCGCTACCACTGTTCGGGTCTGCCAGCACATTGCTGTTATAACCATATTTGTCTACGTATTTCCAGTTAAGATCCCAAAGCATTGATGCCCAAACAAAACCAATACTGTGAACATTTGGTACTGTAATAGCAATTCCGATTATACTGCTATTCACTTTCATACCGTTTGTTCTTCCATAGGTATAATTATTAACTGTGAAATCCGGGGAATATCTCGCAGGGCGTATACCGCCACCATTCACCGGCTGGTCACTAACAAAGGTCCCAATTCCTCTTGGAACCGAAGCATTATCTCCAGGTCGGTTGGTAATCATCAAGGCGAAGAAATCAGACCATCCTTCTCCCATTTGCTCGTTGGATGTAGAAAATGATAAACAGCCACTTCCCGTACCTGTAAGACGATTAGAAATTCCGTGCCCGTATTCGTGGGATATAACACCGTTATCCAAGCTTGCATCTTTATAAACAGCATCTGTTTTTAATGAAGCATTGCTTGCAACACCGTTGGTCAGTTCACTCACTAAAAATTCACCTTCTGTTTTTCCTACCATGATTGTAGGAATGGTGATGGTATTGTCTGTTCCCCCCATTCCTACGGGCTGATCACTCGTCGGGTGATATTGTATTACTCCAATTGCTCCTGCATTTTGAAGATTTTTGGTTTTAACGGCAAAACCACAGGTTGCTGCGGTTACCACTGCTATCTTACCTGTCAGACTTCCTGCTGCAACAGCTGTACAGGCATCTGCCGGTGTTGAGAGAGCAAGGTCTCCCGTAACAGCAGGGTTACCCATAATCTGAGGACCGAAAGCTGCTGTAGCTGCTACCGGAGTTCTGGATACATAGCTTGTAGGGGAATTGTAGTAAAGATATCTTGCACTGGCAGGTGAAAAAAGGAACATCTGCATTCTTCCGCTGGTTCCATCTGCACCTGGATTAAAATTAGCATTTCCAAGACCACTCCCGTCTCTGGCTTCGGCCAATACAGGGTCGTTTCCGGCACCTCCGTTGGTAAAGTTATTGGTCTGGTAATTTCTTGCAGACTCAGTGAATCCAAATTTATAGAATACATCATGCATTTTGTTTGTTGTATAAAACAAATTGGTTACTGCAGCAGAAGTATAGTTTTGGTGAGCCAATGTTAAATCCAATGGAAAATCAAATGCTCTTCCCGCTCCTCCGTCAGGGGAAAACTGAGGGGTGTCGGAGGCTGCCTCATCAGTATAGGCAAAGGCATTATTTCCTCTGGTATTGGTATAGTGATTGGTTCCGTCAGAATGCCATCCTTCCGGAGAAGCTGTTAAATCCCACGGATTGTTAATAAGGGTTCTGTTTCCAAATGTAGGAGCTTCAACAGGAAACGCAAAAACATTGTAAGAAGCGTTATCCGGTGCCAGAACAAAATTCTTGTTAATCGTGCTATTTTGTTTCTGTATGTAAGCCGGAAGTATTGCAGCCGGTGTATCTTGTTTCAATTCAGGCAGCTCCGTAGGAAGGTGTTCATAAGCATCATCATGGAAATTACACGAAAGTGTCGTATTTTCCTGATACAAAACAGAACCGTCATCTGAACTGATGATCAGACTCCAGACATTGCTTGTTCCTTTTTCTTGAATATTGAAATGATAGCCCAGAATCAATTCTCCGCCTTTTGCAAAATAAACCAGATTGGTTTTTAAAGGCTCTTCTTTTCCTTCACTGTTTTTAAAAGTGGCTGAACCGTTAAATTTCTTGGCTGCTTCCGCTACCAAAGAATTTTTCATGGCATTTTGCTTTCCTTTTACAAGGGACGGATAAGTTTTAATAAAAGTATCTGCAAAACTCAACACTTTGCCATCTCTGATCAGAACATTAGCTGAACTTCCAAATACCGGAACTCCATTGATGGTCTGCTGTATTCCTACAACATCACCTTTCAAACTTGTTGAAGGATCTACGTTTACAATGGTAAATGCTTTCAGCTCAGGATTTATCCTTTGGAATGTTTTTTCAGAATTAACGTAATCTTTTATCGTCTGTTCATGTTTTTGAGCAGAAAGTACGCCAAAACCGAAAAAAGAACAAAATAGTAAAAGCTTTACACTAAGTCGAATTCTTTTCATATTTTTTACTTTTTAACGAGAAATTGGTTTGATTGCTCAGTTAGTAGAAAAAAGCAGAAAATGTTACAAAATTTACATATTAAATTAAATAAGTATTAAAAAAAAACATTTTAATGTATGAAAAAATTAAAATAGCCCCACTTATCCGAATATCTCATTATGCCTATCGACAACCCTCATAAACAATTAATATCCAAAAGATTAGCATCATATCGTAATAAAACAGAACAAAACATTCTCTCGCGTAAGAGAATTTCAGAATCATAAGAATAAAATAGGTATAGCAAGAAGTTTGGCTGCTTTTTATCCTTTTATTTAAAGACAATATCAGAAAAGGATAGCGGGCTCATTATGATGGTTACAAATAAGGCCAAAATGATTAAAACCAATTGATACTGGTGATAGGTCTTTTCCTGATCTTCCTCCTTCACTTCAAAAGTAAATTTGATGGTATCCGGTTTTCTGATGATCAGCCAGATGAAATACAGAATGGCCAGATTCAGGATAATAGGGGCAAAAAGAAAGAGTTTGCTTCCATAGCCGTCATTTTTCCCTCCGTATCCATGAATAGGGATTATCTCCGGAAGAGCCGCGTATCTGGTCAATAAATAGACCGTATAGCTAATGATAATTACAAAAGGAATGCAGAACAGCAGCTTGATATGTTTAGGAATCATTTTAGCTTTTTTAAAGTTTTTTTCAGGTATTTTTCTACATTCTGTCTGTCCGGAACAGTTGTAATTTCTTTGGTGAGTGCCTTTTCAAATTCGGTTTTTGCTTTTGAAAATTCATTATTACTGAAATAATATTTTCCTGCCATGTAATAAACCTGCCAAAAATCCGGATTCATAGACTGATAATAAGGAATGAAATCATCTGTAAGCGCTATATCTTTGTTTTCTGCAGCATCACTTACCTCTGCTCCAAGCATTTTAGATATCTGGTAGTTTTCGAATTCCTGAGAATCTGCAAAGGGATCTCTTGCAATATTCAGCGTTGTTTTGGCCAGCAGGCTTTCCTCCGGCTTTTTACCGGAAAAGATTTCATTCAGATCATAGCAGACAAATTCTCCCAGCTGATAAGGATTTGATGAAACCCAAACCAATCTTTTTTCAGGGGAAAATATCACGGCATGATGGGCCAGCAGCTGATTAATTGCTTTCTCATTACCATACCCTATTTTTTTATTTTTAAGGCCAGATTTCTCTCTTAAAATGGCAGCCATTTTCTCAGGATTGAGTTTTTTCTTTTCTTCAAGAAGCTCCTGAAGTTTTTCGTAACGGTATTCGGAATGGCTTTCTATAATATGTTTTTGATTTCTCTTATCATTTTTATAAGCATCTGACTGAAAATGATTGGTACAGAGAACCCTGCTGGTATTTTCTACTTTATATATCCCGAAATTGTCAGGTGAAACTTCTATGATCACTGCACTTTTATCATGGGCACTGCCTACAAGAATAGATTCGGAAACAAAAACCTTTCTTTTTTTTGCAATGGCAATCGCTTCATCAATATTTTTTGCATACTGCAGAATTTCCCTTGTCACCAGTGAGATCGGTGTTTTAGCCGTCAGAGGAATTTTAGATTTTCCTGCATTGATGGTTACTGTAATGCCTTCTTTATTCATTCCGGATACTACGCCTATCATTCCCGGCCAGCTTACGGACATATAAGGTATTCCGGCTTCCGGTTCTACAAATTCTATCAGTTTGTTTTTCGCAAAATCATCACCTACATAAAAATCAAAATTTCTTCCGATGAGCAGTTCTCCGTCTTCAGTATTTTCATTCCATACCGCCAGAGAAGTACATCCTACCATAGCCAGATCCTGCATGGCATGCCCGATGTCGTGAGCGCCGTGAAGATAGAGGTTACGAAGGTATTTCGGGGCAATAAAGTTGTATTTATCAGAAGAATATTGCGAAAGGCCGTACAATTCTGCCAGATAGTCTTCTCTTACATTCAGGTACATTTTTCTGTTGTACCATTTCAGGAATCCTCTGAGCAGTTTCTGTTTAAAATGGGACGGAACAAAACCTTCTACTTTTGAAAAGAAAATTTCTTCCTGCTGCTGCATAAGGTTTTGCGTTAAAGCGCCATTGTTGTATCCCAGCTGCAGAGGATTTCCTTTGATATAAAGTTCCCACAGCTGCTGTTTATTTTTGGTTAAATAATTTTTGTTGAAACTGAAGGTAGAATCATTGACCTTAGTAACCTTAGGAGTTTCCAGGGAATATCCGCTGATATCAGGAATATGATGAACGGATTTTGAGATTCCGCATGAAATAAAGAAAAGGAACACTAATAACTGAATTCCCCGAAATAGTAATGCCAGCCTGCTATTTGTTCTCATGGGTATTCGTCATTGGTTTCAAACGTTCATCTATAAGCTCTTTTCCAAGAATTTCCGCGCAGGTATTAAAAGCACCAATTGTCACCCCCAGAATTCCGTGCATATTTACAGACTGCCCTGTAAGAAACAGATTATCGGTTTTTGTACGGGGCGAGACCATTGTTTTAAGAGGGTTATCCGAGTTTTTCATATATCCGTACATATTACCTTCAAAACTGCCGATATAATCTCTGTAAGATAAAGGTGATGAAGTATAGATATTTTTTATGAAATGTCTGAGATTCGGGATTTTCTTTTCCAATGCAGTGATCATCTTTTCTGCTTTTTCCAGTTTGAACTGTTCATACTTCAGCCCTCTTTCGTGTTCTTCCGCTACTGTATTTACCGTTTTCTCCCAGGCTTTAACCTCATCAAAATCCATATACGAAATTGCGGTAAGGCTTTCTGCATAATCAGGATGATGTTTTGAACAGGTAGAAGAAAGCATATACGTTTCCGGCCAGCTATCTTTGCTGTAACGGGAGGCATTCCAGATCATTTCTTCTGATGAAAAGTGGTAAATATTATAGTTAAAATTCGGAAAAGACTGTGGTTTTAATACCAGATAAACACTGAAACACGATGGAACAGGTTCCCAGCTCATCAATCGGTTCAGAAAGGATTTCCTGAGTCTCTCTTCCCCAATCAACTTCATAGCTGAACGGATTTCTATATTGGAAATAAATTTCCCGGCAGCATATTCTTTTCCGGATTTGATTTTAACAGAAGACAGTGCATTATTTTCATTAAAGATAAATTCCGAAACTTCCGCATGTTTGTGTACTTCCGCTCCGTATTCTCTGAGTTTTTTGATGAGGAGTTTGGTAATCTGACTTCCTCCTCTGACACATTTGTAAGCACTCTGAATATAAGAATTCACGGTAAGCGCATGAACGTAAAACGGAATATTTTCAGAATCTCCTGCATATAAAAAATTGGAGCCCAGCAATACGGCCTGCAATTTTTTGTTCTGGGTAACGGATTCTATGAATCTTTTGGTATTAAGATGGAGGATCTCCTCGTTGTAACTGTCTTTTCCTACAACCTGATAACGCGGAAACTGGGCACAAACGTACTGAATTTCTTCACAATAGCTTTCCAGGTTCTGTTTTTCGCCGGGGAAATAACTGCTTAGCTGTTCCACAAAGTTTTCGTAGCCCTGTGCGTGGGGATATTCTATGTTTTCATCTCCGAAAGAGATCTTATCATAGCCGTCTTCGTCCATTTTCTGAAGTTCCAGCTCATCCATAATCCCAAGATAGGAAAAGAACTGATGCAGATTCTGCCCTTCCGAAAGACCGCCCAGATAATGAACGCCTGTATCAAAAATCAGTTTATCTCGTGAAAAGGTCTGGAGATTTCCTCCATATTGATTATTTTTTTCCAGAACACAGACTTTCAGACCTTCTTTCGCCAAAATAAGAGCCGAAACAAGACCTCCCAAACCGCTGCCGATCACAAGTATGTCGTATTCTTTTTTCAAAAGAAGAAAAGCTATGTTTTGTATGATTTCAGAATTAAGGTAAGATTAAATGCAAACCCCATTCAATTTTTCGGATCACTGACTGTTTTAAAGATACAAAAGGCTTAACAGTCAATAAAAAGATCAATATTGGGTCTGATTTAAAATAGATCAAATTCTCAAATCGGTTTTAATTTTGAATTTATTTATTAGTTTTCAGGGATAAAATTAGAAAAATTAATCAATATCATCCCAAAAATCAAAATAATTGAACCACTGAAGGGGATATTTTCTGATCATGGATTCCAGATTCTGCACATAGGAATTGAGAAGTCCCTGAGAATCACGGTTTTTAATATTTTTCGCTACTCTTGCGTATAAATGGTAATGCAGATTTTTTTCTTTCATTACGTATACATATATCACGGGAACCCCAAGACGGGAAGCAATCAGGAACGGGCCCGCCGGAAATTTTGCACTTTTGCCCAGCAGATCGGCTTCCAGATATTTGGAGCCTTCAAAATAACGATCTCCGGTGAAGCAGATGAGTTCGTTGTCGGAAAGGGCTTGATTGATCTCAAAAATATGAGACATATCTTCTTTCACGTAGATGAATTTGATAGAGCTCTGCTTAACGGATACGCTTTCAAGGTATTCTTTAATAACGGTAACTTCCTGATCAGTAGTCACCAGATTGATCCGGCAGTCTAAATCAATATCTGCAAAGAAATGTTCTGCAATTTCAAAATTTCCGATATGTGCACTGATAAGAACCCCACCTCTTTTCTCTGCCAAAAGGTTTCTCAGATTCTCAATACCGTCGAATTCGTAGGTATATTTTTCACGCAGACCTGCAGAAATAGCTGTTTTGTCGATAAGTACTTTTCCAAAGGTGAAATAGCTTTTAAAGACTGCCATTTTTGATTTCCAGTATCCGTACTCAAGTCTTTTCTGAAAATAATAGGAGATGTAGCGGTTGCTTTTTTTCAGGAATAAAAAGTAGTAGGAAGCTACAAAATAAAGGACAAAATAAGAACTCCGGATCCCGATATTTCTAATACACCAGACGAATATTTTATATCCTGTTATGGTTCCTTTAGATTTACCTTTCCACTTGTTCATATTTCAATTTACCAATTTATCAATATACCAGTGTAACAATATTTCTGTTGAAGTTATTGTTACACTGGTACATTATTTTATCGTTACATTATTAAAAAGAATAAAGCTAAATCGATAGTTATGCGTTTTTTTCTGCAATTTTCTGTTCAATTGTCGTGTAGAAATCATCGAACGTGATCATTTTTTTAAAATCAGCTTCTCCTAATTTCACTCCAAAATTAGATTCAATCACTACCACCATGTCAATATAGTCCAGACTGTCCAGTCCGAGCGTTTTTTTCAGGTTGGCATCATTGCTGATCTCATCACCATCTACTTCGAATTCGTTTACTAAGAAATCATTAACGATGTCAACAATTTTTTCCCTTTCCATGTTTTTAATCAAATTTTTTAACTATTAATGCGGAGTTGGTTCCCCCAAATCCGAAAGAATTCGACAAAAATACGTCAATTTTTTGAGTTTTCGTTTTTGCGACTAAATTTATCTTTTTCGCCTCATCATCAGGGTTTTCCAGATTGATATTGGGAGCTACGAAATCATTCTGCATCATCAGAATAGAGTAAACCACTTCACTTGCGCCTGCCATCCAGCATTCATGCCCCGTCATGGATTTGGTGGAGCTTACCGGAACTTCACTTCCGAAGATTTCATAAATCGCTTTGGCTTCATTGGCATCTCCGATAGGCGTAGAAGTAGCATGTGCGTTGATATAGTCAATATCTGAAGCTTTTAATCCTGACTGTTTCAAAGCTCTGTCCATCGCCATTGCCGGACCGTCAACATTAGGCGTTGAAATGTGTCCCCCGTTTGAAGAGAAACCGTAGCCCACAATTTCTGCGAGAATATTCGCCCCTCTTTTCTGTGCAGATTCTAAACTCTCTACAATAAGGCTGGCTGCTCCTCCACTCGGAATTAATCCGTCTCTTCCGGAATCAAAAGGTCTTGATGCTTTTGTAGGTTCGTCTTCTCTTACTGAGAAAACTCCTAATCCGTCAAAGCTTGCCATAGAATATTTATTGGTTTCCTGAGCTCCTCCGCAGATGATCATCTCCTGAAAACCGTTTTTAATCATCATATAAGCCAGTCCCAAAGAATGCGAACCGCTTGCGCAGGCTGCACTGATGGTAAGATTGATCCCTTTCAGTTTAAAAATTGTTGAAAGGTTCATGGTCACTGTAGAGTTCATTGATTTAAAGATCGCTCCGGATCCCATCAATGTAGTATCTTTTTTTTCTCTGGCGATGTCTATAGATTCTACAACCGCCTGAGAAACACTGTCGTTTCCATATAAAATACCCACTTCATGAGCATCCAGAAAATCCTGGTCTATTCCTGCCTGTTTCAGGGCATCGGTAGTGGCGATGTAAGCGTACTCACTTTCCTCACCCATGCTGATACGCTGGCGTCTGTTGAGCAGGTTTTTCAGATCCGGTTTCGGAACCACGCCCGTAAGGCCTGATCTGAATCCGAATTCTTTTCTTTCCTGCACTAAAGCAATACCGGATTTTCCTTGATATAGGGATTCTCTGACTTCTTCCAGAGAGGTCCCGATGCAAGAATAAATTCCCATTCCGGTAATTACAACCCTATTTTCCATTTGTTTTATTAATTTAACAATGTATCAGTTTAGCAATGTAACAACAATATTGAGACCACAGCCGCATTGTTACACTGGTACATTGTTATATTGTTACACTATTCTTTAAGAGTAAATTCCTCCGTTAATATTGATGACTTCACCGGTAATATATGAAGCTTTTCTGGAGGCTAAAAATGCAACCAGATCAGCCACTTCTTCCGCTTCTCCGAATCTGTTGGCAGGAATCATGGCTTTAAGTTCGTCTTCGTTAAAATCCTGAGTCATATCTGTTCTGATAAATCCGGGAGCCACAGCATTTACGGTGATATTTCTTTTGGCCACTTCCTGAGCCAAAGCTTTTGTAGCCCCGACTAAAGCTCCTTTTGCAGCGGAATAATTGGTTTGTCCGGCTGTTCCTTTTACTCCGGATACAGACACCATATTGATAATTCTTCCGTATTTATTGCGCAGAAGTTTCTGGATAAAGAAATTGGTGACATTGAAAAAGCCGTTCAGACTTGTATTGATCACACTGTTCCAGTCTTCGCTCTGCATCCACATGAATAATCCGTCTCTTGTGATACCGGCATTATTGACAATCACTTCAACGATGGCATCGGGGTTTCTGTCCTGCCATTCCGTTAAAACATTCTGACTTTCTTCGGCATTCGCTACATCGAATTTAAGGATCTCTCCTGTAGCTCCCAATTCTTCTATTTTAGACAAAGTTTCTTTTGCTGCAGCCTCATTTGAAGCGTAGTTAATCAGAATATGATAATTTTTTTCTTCTGCCAGTTTTAGACAGACAGCTCTTCCAATTCCCCTGGAGCCGCCTGTTACAATTGCACATTTCATGTGTTAGTGTTTAGTTAGTTTTTTTTAAGTTATATTTTAATCCCTTAGTTATAAGACAATTTATCATTGCTGATAGTTACATTGTCTTTAAGTATTTTTTTACTTCCTCCAGATACGGATACATCACCATATCATCTGAGAATGCAGGAATAATCTTTCTTATTTCGTCATAAAGTTCTTTAGTAGAGGACGAAACTTTATCCTGAAATCCGAGGTATTCAACTGCCTGGATAATGGTTATTGCTTCAATAGCCAATACTTCAAACGCATTCTCAATCACCTTTCTGCAGATCACTGCGGCATTGGTTCCCATGCTTACAATATCCTGATTATCATTATTATTAGGTATACTGTGTACATACATGGAATTGGACAGCATCTGGCTTTCCGCCGTAGTGGAAGTAGCCGTAAACTGAACTCCCTGCATTCCGAAATTGAACCCTAATTTACCTAAATTTACAAAAGGAGGTAAGATTTCGTTGATCTTTGCATTTAAAAGGTAGTTCAACTGCCTTTCAGCTAACATGGTAAGTTTAGTAACAACAATTTTCAGCTTATCCATTTCCAGCGAAATATAGTCTCCGTGGAAATTTCCTCCGTGATATACATGTTTGTCTTCTACATTGATAATCGGATTGTCATTGGCTGAATTAATTTCATTTTCAAGGACATTCTCTGTGTATTCCAGAGTATCTAAAACAGCACCCAAGATCTGCGGAACACATCTTAAAGAGTAATATTCCTGAACTTTTTCCTTAAATACTTTTTCCTGCTCTTCAAAGTGTGTATAAAGGTGGTCTTCTCTTTTTCTGATCAATTTGCTGTCAGATAAATGGGCACGCATCTTTTCTGCTACTTTCTGTTGACCGTGATGTTTTTTCGTCCCATTCAAAACTTCGGAAAAATGATCATCATACGCCTGAACAATCTCGTTGATGGCACATGAAAGCCTGATGGAAATATCCGTCAGCTGATTGGCTTTATAAGCATTAACAATCCCGATTCCGGACATTGTGGAAGTTCCGTTCATTAAAGCAAGCCCTTCACGGATTTCTACTTTAATAGGTTCCAATCCTTCTGTCTCAAAAACCTTTTTTGTTGATGTTCTTTCTCCTTTATAAAAAACTTCTCCTTCTCCGATTAAAACCAAAGCGAGATGAGCAAGCTGCACTAAATCTCCGCTGGCACCTACTCCGCCGTGTTCAAAGATCAAAGGCGTAATATCTCTGTTGATCAATTCCTTAAGCAAATGAACAACAGACTGGTGAACTCCTGAATGTCCCAACGAAAGGGTATTCATTCTTGCCAGCATACAGGCTTTTACTTCCTGAGCAGGCAATGGATTTCCGATTCCTGAAGAATGACTTCTAATAAGGTTATACTGAAGCTGATGGGTATCTTCATCACTGATTTTAAACTGAGCCATAGGCCCAAAACCGGTATTCACCCCATATATTACTTTGTTTTTCGAAAATTCTTTTAAAAACTGAAAACTTGTTTCCACTCTGTCTAAAAGTGCTTTGTCCAGTTCAATTTGTTCATTCTCAATGATAATTTTTTGAAAATCCTTCAGTTCTAAAAAGTTGCTTATTTTCATCAATTAAAAGTAATAGTTGATAATTTTGTAAAATATTAATTAATTGTCACTAATTTTGCGGCAAAGATAGAAGTTATTATTAAAATAAAAAATCAAGATGAGCAAAGAATTTGTTGACGTTCTCGTAATCGGGGCTGGACCTTCCGGATGCGTATCTTCTTCATACTTAAAGAAGAACAATGTCAACGTAAAAGTTGTTGAGAAGACTAAATTCCCAAGACTTGTAGTAGGCGAAAGCTTAATTCCCAGAGTAATGGATCATTTTGACGAGGCCGGACTTTTTCCTGCTTTGGATAAAATGGGCTTTGAAAAAAAGCTGGGAGCCCGTTTTCTTCGCGGTGAAGAAGTCTGTATTTTTGATTTCAGCGACAAATTCGGAGAAGGCTGGGACTGGACCTGGCAGGTTCCAAGAGCAGATTTTGATAACACTCTGGCTCAGGAAGTAATCAACAAAGGTATTGATCTTGAGTTCGAAACTGAGGTGCTTGATATTCAGTTTAACGGTACAGATTCTATCACTACGGTAAGAACCAAAGACGGAGAAATAAAAGAAATTCATTCTAAATTCGTCATCGATTCAAGTGGATACGGAAGGGTTCTGCCTAGACTTCTTGATCTTGAAAAACCTTCAAAACTATCTCCTCATTCCGCCATATTTTCCCATGTTGAAGATATTAACAGAGAGGAAGGTGAGGAAGGAACACTGATCTCTTTTGATATTATTGAAACGGAAGTCTGGCTTTGGGTAATTCCTTTTTCCAACGGAAATACGAGTGTAGGAATTGTAGGTCCTACAGACTATATTGATCGTCTTTCTGAAAATGGAGATACTGCAGAAGCCCTAAGAAAAGCGATTTCTCTTTCTGATTATTATGTACAGCGTTTCGGAAATGTAGATTTTCTTTTTGAACCGAGACATCTGAAAGATTACTCATGTTCAGTAAAACAGCTATTCGGAGACGGATATGCACTGACAGGAAATGCTTCTGAATTCTTAGATCCCGTTTTTTCTTCAGGAATGGCCTTTGCCACGGAATCCGGAATGCTTGCTGCTAAACTGGCTTTAAGACAGCTGAACGGCGAAAAAATCGACTGGCAGACAGAATACACGGATTATATTCTTTATGGTGTAGATGTTTTCACTACGTATGTAAAGGAATGGTATACGGGAAATCTTCAGGAATTATTTTTTCATCAACCTGAAAATCCAGATGTCAAGAAAAAAATATGTGCTGTTTTAGCGGGATATGTCTGGAATAAAGACAATCCTTTTGTAAAGAAGCATGATTCGGTGATCAAAAATCTGGCAACTCTTATCAAACTTGAAAAACAACAGGAACAATCATAAAAAAAGCGGTCTGAATTTCAGACCGCTTTCTGTTTTATTTTAAATCTCTTTCCATTCTCTGGGCTAGTGTTTTACCTGTTTTAGCAAATCCTTCCCCCACACGGGTTTCGTTGTTAAAATTGCTTCCCCACTGGTCTCCCGGTGCATCCACGCTTTCTATTTCACATAATACTTTTTTAGAAGCTGTTTCTACAAATGTAAGCTCTGTGGTTACTTTTGCAGGCTGTTTCATAATTCCTGCATCCCAACCCGGATATACCCACTTTACTTTAACGATCAGGGTGTATGGACTCTGGGCATTTTCTTTAAGTTTTGTATTGATATTTTCTTTCGACAACGTTTTATTGAATATAGTAATGAATTTCGGGTTCCAAAGTTCTTCTTTACTACGTTCCCACTGTTTTTTCCAGATTTCTCCGCTTCCTTCCGTTTTTTTGTTCAGTTCTTCAATTCTTCTTGGAATATATTCTGCTTCGGTGTAATTTTCTTTCAGCAGTTTCATATTTGCGTAGTCAAAAACAACATTCACCGTTTCCGTTCCTTTTAAGAATTTGGTATCCCCGCTTTTAATTTTAAATTTTTGAGCCATTGCCAGTGTAGAAACTGCAATCAGTACCAGAAAAAATAGCTTTTTCATCGTTTAATTAGTTTTTAAATTTAGTTTTGTAAATATATTATAAAAAACCAATCTCACTTTATTTTTTTCTTTATAATAGCTTTCAGGGCTAACATTTTTAAAATTTTGGTTTAGCATTCTACACTCTGCCATTATGTAAAAACAGTTACCTCAAATCTATAAATGTAATCGGTTTTCTGCTGTTTGGATTGAATACTGTTTTAGACAAAACCTCAAAATCTATGATCTCAATTTTCGGGCTCACTCTCAGTTTTGCACGGAAGTGGTCACGGACTTCATTCACGAAGCTTTCATGTTCCTGATCTGTACTTAGTTTAATGATGATTTCATCCAGCCCGATTTCATTAGACTGAATAACGATCTGGTAGCATAAAATGGTACTGAAATCATTTAAAATATCATTCATGGCCGGCGGATACAGTGTTGTCCCTTTATATTTGATCATCTGCTGCTTCCTTCCTACAACCGGGCCCAACCTCATCGTATTTCTTCCGCAACCACAAGCTTCATAATGTGCTTTTACGATATCTCCTGTTTTAAAACGCAGCAAAGGAATGGCTTCAACGCCTAAAGTAGTGATGGTTAACTCTCCGTTTTCACCTTGTTGAACAGGTTTTTCATTATCATCGAGAATTTCGGCAATAATTAATTCAGGGTGATGATGCCCTCCTATCTGAAATTCGCATTCTGTAAATGCTGTACTCATTTCTGTGGAAGCGTAGGTTGAGAATAATTTAATATTCCACTTTTCTTTAATCTTCTGGGATAGAATATTGTCTGTAAAATCCTGATTTTTGATACTTTCCCCAATGCAGACTGCGCCATACACACTGGAGTTTTTATAATCTAATCCCTGTTTTTCGGCATAATCAATCATTTTTAAAAGAAAAGACGGAACTGTGATAAGATATTTGGGTTTATATCTGAAAATAGAGTCCCATTGAAGCTCCGGAATCCCTGGTCCCATTCTCACCACACTGGCTCCCATTTTCCTTAATCCTAAAAAGTAAGCCAACCCAGCCATAAATCTTTTATCTATGGTGGTGATCATCTGTACCACATCTCCTTTTTGAATTCCTGCACAGGCAAAAGAAATGGCTTCATTATAGGCTAATCTTTCAAGATCAGCATCGGACAGCCCAAAAGTAACCGGATCTCCTAATGTTCCCGACGTAGTGCTGTAATCCACAATTTTATCTGTTGTAATACAGAAAAAATCGTCGTTATACTGTTGCAGATCGTTTTTTGTGGTGGTCGGAATTTTCTGCAGGTCTTCCAGTGTCTGAATATCCGAGATATTGATCCTGTTCTCCTGAAACAGTTTCTGATAAAAAGGTGAATTATTTTCAAGATAAACAAGAAGTTCCCGGAGTTTTTGCTCCTGAAATGTTTTTATTTCCTGAAGATCTGATTTTTCGATGGCCGGATAGAATTCCAATGATTTTAATTTTATGGAGCAAATTTATTTAAAATTAAAAGATTCAATGATTAAAAGATTAAAAAATTCTGACCCTTAATTATTTTAACGCTGAAAGGTGAACGTCTGGGTATTTGTATTTCCGGCTGTGTTAATGGTAGTTACTTTTAACGTATGCAGGCCGGAAGCTTTTGGGCATTTCTCGTCAAAAACATATACGAAATCATCTTTTACACGGGCAAAACGGAGCCATTTCCCATCCAGTTCCGCACGGAATGATACAATATCTCCAATTTTAGTCTTCCCACTCAATCGTAAAGTACTGCTGTTGACCAGAGTTCCATCCTTCCAACCCTGAGAAACAGACGGTAAACTCTGATCCAATAGTAATGTTGCTGTGCCCAATCTGTTGAACTGCACCTCCATTCTGTCCCCGTCCCATTTTCCTTTGATCACTTTTGTATCACTTGCATAATCAAAGAGAACAATTGCTTTTCCTTTTTCTTCACCGGTTAATTTTCTGTTGGGTTTTATTTTTAAAGTGTAATCATCCCGCACCGGAATGTAGGGAGACTGCAAAATAATTGTATTTGAAATTCCGTCTGCATTGGGACTTGATTTTTCAGACATCTGAAAATTCACAGCATCGTACACTGCATTTTTACTGAAACTGATCTCTGCATTTTCAGTTGTAATCGTTTTCCCTTCGTTTGGCATGACTACTTTTCCGGAAGGTGAAACTTTATCTGAAGTTTTATTTAATCGAATTTTTGTTTTCAAACGGCTTGTATTTCCATTGACATCTTTCAATACAATTTCAATATTGTGAATATCTTCGTCCTGAAGTGTGATCAATCCATTTAAATCCGGCTGGCTGTAATTTTTCAAAGTCATTCCCGGCAAAGAAGATAGGTGCTGAATGCTCATTTTATCTCTTGTAAACCTGGTATAATCTATACAGCCATTGATATCCCTGGTATCATCATAGCTTACCTGATCAATGGAAAAACTATAAATCAAACGGTCATCCATTAATAATTCTGCATGATAAATCCCCAGATTAAATCCCTGATTGGCCTTATCCACAGCTTTTATAGCCAAGCTTATTGTTGGCGAACTCACCTGTACCACATCGGTTGTATACAGCCCGCCTGCTTTTTTAACAGCAACACCGTTGGCTCCCGGTTCATACGTACTGAAACGTCGGTCATACCAATAAAATCCGCTGATAGTGGGTGATATACTATCCGGAATATTAAACCCGAAAAGCAAAGGATTGATGCATTCCTCCGTTTTCGTATCTCTGATTTCAAAATGCAAATGGGGCCCGGCAGAACCTCCGGTATTTCCACTCAAAGCAATAAGCTGCCCTTTCGCTACAGGAAACTGCCCGGGAGAAAAGGTGATATCCTGTTCCCATTTTTCTTCTTTATATTGTCTTTCTTTTACGAATTCATCCAGTTTGTCATAATATGTATTCAGATGGGCATACAGCGTGGTATATCCGTTCGGATGGGTAATATAAACTGCATTTCCGAAACCGTAACGCTCTACTTTTATCCTGCTCACATAACCATCTGCTGCTGCAAGAACCGACAAATTTTCCTGGCTGTTGGTCCGTAAATCCAGTCCCATGTGAAAATGATTGGAACGGACAGCTCCAAAGTTGGCGGCCAGCTGCATGGGAATATTCAGAGGATTCCGGAAATAGTTTTGCGGATAGTTTTTCTGAGCCGGTAGGGCTATCGTACTGATGAAACAAATGATGAATATAGCTTTGCAAAGGATTTTCATGAAGCGGTTGGGTTTGTGGGTTACTTAAATTTACAAAATTTTAATTACTCTGCGTGGGTTTTTAGGGTTTCTATTGGGTTTCTAAATGGAGTATTTTATTTTTAACCACGGATTGCACGGATGTACACAGATGATTGCGGGAAAAATTATCGGAGTTTATTAGCTGAATATTCTGTAAGATAAGATTTGGCTAAAGCCCGCTACTATTGAATACAACAGGCTGTGGATTTTTATTTATGGAGCTGTGGATTCAAAAATCTATAATATTCTTTAAAAACTGTGAATTTTATTATTGACCACAGATTTCACAGATGTACACAGATGATTGCGGGAAAAATTATCGGGGTTTATTAGCTGAATATTCTGTAAGATAAGATTTGGCTAAAGCCCTAATGCAGTTTGGCTATTTTTTAAGCGGGCTAAAGCCCGCTCCTATTGAATGACAGACTGAATGAAGTATAAGAAAAACATAATAAAACCCTCAATAAAAATTGAAGTATTCACCATTCCCCATTCACTTTTTATCGCCTCCCTCATTTATATTTCTGAAATTGAACTTTTTAATAGATATAAGCTAAATAAAACATATCTTATAAACCGACAAAAATCACTAAATTTGCAGACTTAATTAATCAACGATATTGAGATATTTACAATGAGCCAATTTAAAGAATACAAAAACCTCAACCTTATTGACATAGCCGACAATGTAGCGGAATTTTGGAAACAGAATAAAACGTTCAGTAAAAGTGTTGAGATTCGCGAGGGTAATGCCGAGTTTGTTTTTTATGAGGGTCCGCCTTCAGCAAACGGTATGCCCGGAATTCACCACGTTATGGCCAGAGCATTAAAGGATATTTTTTGTCGTTTCCAGACTCAGAACGGAAAGCAGGTTTTCCGTAAAGCGGGCTGGGATACACATGGACTTCCTGTGGAACTGGGCGTAGAGAAAGAATTAGGAATTACTAAAGAAGATATTGGCAAAAAGATCTCTATTGAAGACTACAACAAAGCATGCCGTGAAGCGGTAATGAGATATACAGATGTTTGGAATGACCTTACGGAAAAGATTGGTTACTGGGTAGACCTGGATGATCCTTACATCACGTACAAGTCAAAATACATGGAAACCGTTTGGTGGTTGCTGAAGCAGTTGTACACAAAAGATTTGCTGTACAAAGGTTACACGATCCAGCCTTACTCTCCGAAAGCAGGAACGGGACTTTCTTCCCACGAGCTTAATCAGCCGGGAACGTACCGTGATGTTTCGGATACAACGGTTGTGGCACAATTCAAAGCCAAGAAAGAAACGTCTGAACTGTTTACTGATGTAGACGGAGACGTACACATTCTAGCCTGGACAACAACTCCATGGACTTTACCATCCAACACAGCGCTTGCTGTAGGAAGAGATATTGAATATGTTTTGGTAAAAACATTCAACCAATATACTTTTGAACCAATAACGATTGTTCTATCCAGAGTGCTTGTACCTAAAGTATTCGGTAAAAAATATGCTGAAGGAACGGATGAAGATTTCACAGCGTATACTGCAGAAAGTAAAGTAATTCCTTTCAAAGTTATAAAAGAATTCACCGGAGAAAAGCTAGCCGGAACTCAATACGAACAACTCATCCCGTGGTTTACCCCTAATGATTCGCCTGAGAAAGCATTCAGAGTGATCATAGGAGATTTCGTAACGACTGAGGACGGTACAGGTATCGTTCACATTGCTCCTACGTTTGGTGCAGATGATGCCAGAGTCGGAAAAGAAAACGGAATCCCGCCGATGTTGGTGAAGGATGAAAATGACAACCTTGTTCCTCTTGTGGACTTACAGGGTAAATTCATCAAAGGAGAAAATGTACCTGAAGTATTTTCAGGAAAATATATCAAGAACGAATATTATGATGAGGGAACTGCTCCTGAGAAATCATGGGATGTAGAACTGGCTATCGTTCTGAAAACAGAAAACAAAGCTTTCAAAGTAGAGAAATACGTACACAGCTATCCACACTGCTGGAGAACAGACAAGCCTGTACTGTATTATCCGCTTGATTCATGGTTTGTGAAAATGACTGCTGTAAAAGACAGACTGGTTAATTTAAACAAAGAAATCAACTGGAAGCCGAAAGCGACCGGAGAAGGACGTTTTGCGAACTGGCTTGAAAATGTGAACGACTGGAATTTATCCCGTTCAAGATATTGGGGTATTCCGTTGCCGATCTGGAGAACGGAAGATCTTAAAGAAGAAAAGATCATGGGATCTGTAGAGGAACTGTACAACGAAATAGAAAAATCTATTGAGGCCGGATTCATGAAAGAAAATCCGTTCAAAGGTTTTGTGATCGGGAATATGTCTGAGCAGAATTATTCACTGGTAGATCTTCACAAAAATGTGGTGGACAAAGTGGTGCTTGTTTCGGATTCAGGAAAAGCAATGAGCCGTGAGAGCGACCTTATTGACGTTTGGTTCGATTCAGGATCTATGCCTTATGCACAACTGCATTATCCGTTCGAGAACAAAGAAATGATCGACAATAATAAGGCATTCCCTGCTGATTTCATTGCAGAAGGTGTTGACCAGACTCGTGGATGGTTCTATACACTTCATGCAATCGGAACGGCTGTATTTGATTCTGTTGCTTATAAAAATGTAATGAGTAACGGACTGGTTCTGGATAAAAACGGCCAAAAAATGTCAAAACGTTTAGGAAATGCGGTAGATCCGTTCGAAACCCTTTCCGTATACGGTCCGGATGCTACCAGATGGTACATGATCTCGAATGCCAATCCGTGGGAAAACCTGAAGTTTGACATCGAAGGAATAGACGAAGTGAGAAGAAAGTTCTTCGGAACACTTTACAACACTTACTCATTCTTTGCCCTGTATGCGAATGTGGATGGCTTCAATTATACAGAAAAAGAAGTGGAAAACCGTCCGGAAATAGACCGATGGATCCTTTCTGAGCTTAATCTTTTAATTAAAGAAGTAAAAGCATTCTACGAAGATTACGAACCAACAAGAGTAGCCAGAGCGATCAGTACATTTGTAAATGATAACCTGAGCAACTGGTACGTAAGACTGTGCAGAAGACGTTTCTGGAAAGGAGATTACAGTGATGACAAGATCTCTGCTTACCAGACTCTATATACATGTCTTGAAACAGTGGCGAAATTATCCGCGCCTATTGCTCCGTTCTTTATGGATCAATTGTATCAGGATTTAAATAAAGTAACAGGAAAAGAAAACTGTGAGTCTGTACATTTAACAGATTTCCCGGTTGCTGACGAAAACCTGATCGATCAGGATCTTGTGGAAAAAACCCACCTGGCACAGAATATCACCAGTATGGTTTTCTCATTGAGAAAGAAGGAAAACGTAAAAGTTCGCCAGCCTTTACAGAAAGTTTTGGTTCCGGTTCTGGATGCCAAAACTGAAGAACAGTTATTAGCGGTTGCAGACCTTATCAAACAGGAAGTAAACGTTAAAGAATTACAGTTAATTAATGCAGAAGAAGCTTCTCACCTTATCATCAAACAGATCAAGCCGAATTTCAAAGCGCTGGGTCCTAAATTAGGAAAAGACATGAAAACGGTAGGAGGAGAGATCGCTAATCTTAATACAGAACAGATTGCCGTTCTTGAAAAAGAAGGAAAAACAGACATCCAGGGCTATGAGATTACCCTTGAAGATGTGGAAATCTCTACAAAAGATATCCCGGGATGGACCGTAACTTCCGATGGGAAAACAACTGTGGCATTAGATTTGACGTTAACAGAAGAATTAAAATCTGAAGGGATCGCAAGAGAGTTCATCAACAGAATTCAGAACCTGCGAAAAGACAAGGACTTTGAACTGACAGACAGAATCAAAATCTTCATTGAAGAAAATTCACCTTTCATTGAAGATGTTAAGAAAAATGAGGAATATATTTCTTCGGAGGTCTTGTCAAATAAAATAGAAATTGTATCTTCACTTTCAAATTTTAACGAAATCGAAATAGATGAGGTTAATTTTAAGATAAATATCGAAAAGAATTAACATATAGTTATTGTATTTCAAATTCCATTTCATAATTTTATTAAAAAAGAGAAAAGAACATGTCAGACGAAAGAGTTAGATACAGCGATGCTGATTTACAGGAATTTAAGGCGATTATAAGAGAAAAAATAGAAAAGGCAGAAAGAGATCTTCAGCTGATCAGAGAAAGCTTCATCAATGACCAGAACAACGGTACCGATGATACTTCCCCTACCTTCAAAGCTTTTGAAGAAGGAGCAGAAACACTGAGCAAGGAGCAAAACTCTATATTGGCAGGACGCCAGGAAAAATTCGTGCGTGATCTTAAAAATGCCTTGATCAGAATCGAAAATAAAACCTATGGTGTATGCAGAGTAACAGGAAAACTGATTCCAAAAGAAAGACTGTTGGCCGTTCCTCATGCTACATTGAGCATTGAAGCAAAAAATATGCAGAAATAAGCCGTAAAGGTTTGTAAAGATAATATTGGGTTTATATCGTATTCACGGATACTTTATAAACCTAATTTTTAATGTATACCCATGAACGAAGTATTAATTTTAGTGATCATCGTTGCTGCAGTTTTACTATTTGTTAACTGGGCAAAAATCAAAAACAGATTTTTTCCGGAACAGCACAGAAACTACACCATAGACGATCAGTTTAATTCAGACAAACGTGAAAGGGAAAAAGAAATTGACAGACTATTGAGTAAGATGGGCAAAAACGGAGTTCGGGACCTTTCGGAAAAAGACAGGAAAAGACTTGACGAATTGTCCAAAATGTAATATTAAAACAGAAAAGAAAATGGAATCTATCATAGTACATCCTAAAAATCCTATGGAACTGAGCGCACTGAAAAGTGTTTTAAAAGAAATGAACATTAAATTTGAAAAGGCTCATACCAAAAACACGTTCCATACAGAAAAGGTGGCCAAGAAAGTTTTCGATAAGAAAAACCCTGAAAAACCATCTAAACCAAAAGGATTGTAATGAAAAAGATCTTAGCTATAACATTTCTGGTATTGTTAATTGATCAGGCTTCGAAAATTTACATCAAAACCCATTTCAACCTGGACGACAGCGTTTCTGTTCTTCCGGGCTTTAAGCTGACTTTCGTAGAGAATCCGGGAATGGCTTACGGGCTTCATTTCGGAGGAATTATCGGAAAATATTTCCTGGTCATCCTGAGACTTTTTCTGATTGGAGGAATGGTTTATATGTTCAAAAAATGGCTGAAACAGGGGGCTTCCAATTATCTTCTGATTCCAATGGCTATTATTTTTGCCGGAGCTATCGGAAATATTATCGACGGCATGTTTTACGGGCTTATTTTCGACAGCGGAACAGTTTATGACCCAAGTATCGACCGATGGATAGGATACGGCGGTATTTCAAAATTTGTTCCTGTAGGACAGGGCTATTCTGCTTTCATGAAAGGATGTGTGGTAGATATGCTTCACTTTCCTCTGGTAGACTGGTATGTTCCTGAAAACATCCCATTAATCGGGGGCAAGCATATTGAATTTTTTAAATACATCTTCAATGTAGCTGATTCTGCCATTACGATAGGCGCTGCATTTTTATTAATATTCAGAAAAAAAGCTTTCCCGAACGGACTTGAGTTTTAGAACAGTATTCCGAATGAAAAGAGTAATCAAAAATATTTTTAAATTTTTCCTGCTTCTTCTTGTGGCGGGAATTATTTTTATAGTCTGGGCCAACTACAGCATCAAAAAAGAAAGCAGCACATTTGTTTCTTACAAAATGGCTGATATTCCCAAAACAAAAGTGGCCCTACTCCTCGGAACCGGAAAAACATTAAGCAACGGAATGCCCAACGCTTATTTTGATAACAGAATACAGGCTGCCGCAGATCTTTATAAAAGCGGAAAAATAGAATACATCATCGTAAGCGGAGACAACAGCCGCAAGGACTACAATGAACCTGAAGATATGCAGCTTGCACTGATGCAGCGCGGTATCTCTCAGAACAGAATTGTAATGGATCATGCCGGATTCAGAACCCTGGATTCTGTTATCAGAGCTAAAGATATTTTCGGGCAGCATCAACTGGTGATCATTTCGCAGAAGTTTCACAACGAGAGAGCTGTTTTCCTGGCAAGAGAAAACGGGATGGAAGCTTTCGGATTCAATGCGGCAGATGTGAACAAATATGCCGGCTTAAAAACCAACCTGAGAGAATACCTTGCGAAGGCGAAGGTGTACTGGGATCTGCTTTTCGGGGTGCAGCCGAAATTCGGAGGGGAAAAGATTATGATTCCTTCATAGGATGTGATGATGTGTTAATGTGGCGATGTGATGATTTGGTAATTTTTTCTTTTTCTGCATACCATTTTTTAATCCTTGAATTTTTCAGATTTATTCCGCAAAACCTCGTAAATTTGCTATTCATTAATTTTTAATAAACAAAAAACAAATGTCAAGAATTCTTACCGGCATTCAAGCCACCGGAACACCCCATCTTGGAAATCTGCTTGGGGCGATTATTCCTGCTATTGAACTTTCCAAGCAGGAAGGAAATGAATCATTTTTATTTATTGCGAATCTTCACTCTCTTACCCAGATTAAAGATGCGAAGGTCTTAAAACAGAATACCTACGAGATTGCTGCGGCTTGGCTTGCTTGTGGACTGGATACAGAAAAAACATATTTTTACAGACAGAGTGATATCCCTGAAACCTGTGAACTATCTTGGCATTTATCATGTTTCTTTCCGTATCAAAGATTAACGCTTGCTCATTCATTTAAGGATAAGGCAGACAGGCTTCAGGATGTGAACGCCGGACTGTTTACTTACCCTATTCTGATGGCAGCAGATATTTTACTGTATGACGCGGAAATTGTTCCCGTTGGAAAAGATCAGCTTCAGCATTTGGAAATCGCGCGTGATGTAGCTTCAAGGTTCAACAATCAGATGGGGGAAGTTTTTGTACTGCCTCAGTCTGAGCTTCAGGAAGACACGAAATATGTTCCCGGAACAGATGGCCGTAAAATGTCTAAATCCATGGGAAATATCATCAACATTTTCTTACCGGAAAAGGAACTGAAAAAGCAGGTAATGAGCATAGAAACCGATTCTAAAGCTCTGGAAGAACCAAAAGATCCTGAAACAGATAAGATTTTCGCGATTTACGAACTGATTGCCACTCCTGAACAAACGGAAGAATTAAGAGCTAAATATCTGGCCGGAAACTTCGGTTACGGACACGCTAAACTTGAGCTGCTCAATCTGATTTTAACCCGTTTTGCCAAAGAAAGAGAAATGTTCGCTTACTATATGAACAACCTGGATGAGCTTGAAGCTAAACTTCAGGAAGGTGCATCAAAAACAAGAGTGGTTGCTACTGAAACCATTAAAAGAGTAAGAGCAAGCCTGGGAATTTAATCCCTGCTATTTAAATATAAAAAAAGCCTTTCCTATCGAAAGGCTTTTATTTTTTTGTAATTTTATTGTAATGAAAAATATAGGGTTACTTATTCTTCTTGTTTTGACTTCATGCAAAAAAGAACCTCATTACATGAATATTAAGGACGAATTGATTTATAAAAATAAAAATGATTTGTTCTTAAAACATACCATCATTCTTAAAAGCAGAAATCCCGAAGACTCAGGAAAAGTTACCCGCTTTTTCAACTACGTTCTATACAAAGACCAGGTTTTTGAATTAAAAGATTTTATTGATCTTAAAAGCTTTCATCAAGTTAAGAACAATGATGGGGACAGGTTTATTATGAGTATCTATGAAGATTCCAGATACCGGTATCTGTTTAAAGATCATCCCGCTTCATTTCCCAATATTTTAATTCAGGAAAAATAAATTACATTTGATTTTTAGAAAGAATAAAACAGTGCATCCCATCTTCAAAATCATAGACGATACCCCAACCGGGATATTGTTTTGTTATAGTCCTGATAATAGACAGCCCCAGCCCGGTAGAACTGTGATCTGAACCCTGTTTGTAAAAACGATTGAAGATCTGTGTTTTGTCCAATGGAACGCTACTACCGCTATTCTGAAAGATCAGTCTGCTCTCTTCTATAATAATTTTCACACTGCCTTCCTGGCGATTATATCTGACTGCATTTTTAAGCAGATTGGAAAGCAGAATTTCCGCAAGATCCCGGTTAAAGTCAGCACCGAAGAATCCTTTTTCGATAATACTGACTTTTATTTTTTTGAATTCAATAAAATCTTCATAGTTTTTAACCAGCTCCGTAATCATTTCATTGAAATCCACTTTTGAGGTTTTATTAAACTGGCTGTTCTCTATTTTTGAAAGCATCAGAAGGGATTTATTCAATCCTGCCATCCGTCTCAGATCTCCTTTCACTTCGGTAAGGAAATTCATATTCCTTTCATCCAGATCGCTGTTCTGAATGGCCAGATCAATTTTATTGGTAACGATAGCCAGAGGTGTCTGAAGTTCATGAGAAGCATTTTCTATAAACTGTTTCTGTTGATGAAAAACAAGTTCGTTCCGCTCTATCATCTCTTCGATCTCTACGTTGAGCTCTTCAAACTCTTTGATGGAATAATTCTGAATTTCCGGTGAAGAAGATGAAGCGCCAAACTGGTATTTTTTGAGGCGATTCAAGATGACATAAAAAGGACGCATGGCTTTATTCAGGAGATAACCATTAACCGCTACAATACTTATGACAAGCAGAATATAGAGCACAATAAGAGCCGTTGTAAGATCATACACCAGCTCGTCCTGCTCTACGGTGGATGTTCGTATTTCAAGGCGCTGGCGTTTTCCGAACTGGTCGATAAAATCAGTCTCCAATACGCGGTAAGGCTGGTCCTTGTCATCATATTCCATATAGAACATCTTATTGTATAATCTGTTCTTTTCTTTATACTCAGCTTCAGAAACAGCTTTGATTGTAAACTCATTAAATCCGAAATCTTTGCTGTCCAGGAGCTTAGGATCGTGATATACCGCTTTAATAATCTGTATTTTTCTGTCTTTAAGCCCATCATCTACATTATCATAGACCTCATCCAGAATATAGGCGTAGAACAGAGCCGCCCACACTGCAATAATAAGCAGCAGGATAACGATCAGGTATTTGATGGTGTAGTATTTTAACGAAACTTTCATTCAGACTAATTTATATCCTATTCCGTAAACCGCCTGAAAATCGGCTTCTGCATGGAGTGTTTTCAGCTTTTTACGAAGATTTTTAATTTGTGAGTAAATAAAATCCAGACTGTCCGCCTGATCTATATAATCTCCCCAGATCGCTTCAGCCAGGGTTGTTTTCTGCAGTGTTTTCTCCGGATGAATCACAAAATAGTAGAGAAGATCATATTCTTTACGGTTTAGGATCAGATCTTCGTTACCTACTTTAACGGTTCTGTTTTCCGGATCAATGACAATATTTTTATAAGAGATCGTGTTTTCACCGTCCTGGTTTTTTCTTCTGATGACAGACCGTATTCTGGCCATCAGCTCTGCAAGGTGAAATGGTTTCGCCAGATAATCATCCGCACCTATCTCAAGTCCGGCAACTTTATCATCTACGGAATCCTTTGCGGACAAAATAATAACGGGATCCTTTTTATGAAGTTTTTTAATTTCTCTCAGCAGATCCATTCCGCTTCCGTCCGGCAGCATAATATCCAGAAGAATACAGTCGTATTCATAAGAAATAATTTTTTCAAGTCCGGCATGATAGGTAAGGGCAAATTCCACAATAAAATGCTCTGCTTCCAAAAAAGTCTGGACTGTATTTTTCAGTTCCGGCTCATCTTCTACTATTAATATCTTCATTCTGCAGTATTGGCTTATCAAATATAGGGAATACAAAGCAGGAAGAAAAACCGGAGCGTGGAAGTTATTTCAGGAAAAAACGCGTTTGGCTTCCTTCTTATAGCTATTTTTACAATAGATATTATCACTTTAAAAACTTCCACTCTCCAACTTCCTCAACTCTATTTTTTTGTTGAATTAATCATCAATTCTTTTGAAATTTCCATCTCTGTCGAATTCAAGATCCAGTCCGTTAGAAAGTTCAGCTTTATAAGACCATCTTTCTTTTTCTATTTTGATCACATAGGTATTCGGGAAGTTTTTAGCGGCATAGTTTCTGATGGAAGCAGGAATAAATCCATAGGGAAGTTTCTGATGTTTTCCGTCTACCTCTTTCCAGTTTCCTTTGCTGTCGAATTCCACTTTTACTCCATTCGCCAGATATACTTTGTATTCATCAACGCCATAGATCTCGCGGTCTTCCGTAGCCGACCCCACGTCAATTCCTTTAAAATGTAAGGCAAGGAAGTTCTTGGCTGTTTTAGGCAACTGATTGGCATTAATCGCTCTGTCCTGTGCAAAAATAAATCCGCCTGCGAATAAAAAGAATAAAACAAATGCTCCGGTAATTTTTTTTAAATTTTTCATAATGTAAATTTTTTCTGTCTTTATGATGGAGCAAAGTTCAGAATCAATTTAGGAAAGAATTAGGAACAAGTGAATAGTGAATAGTGAATAGTGAATAGTGAAAAATAATTGAAGCTTTAAGATCTGGTAAGAGTTTAAGAAAATACTTTAGCCTGAGTTTTCAATAATGAAAGGAAAATGCGAGCAAGAAGGCGGAAGTTGTTGAATTACCGGATAGTTTTTATTATCCTTGTCAAGGTTTTGAACCTTGACAAGGATAAGGGTAGTAAGAATATTTTATAGGTATTCTTTGATCTGTAAAAGATGGGTAATGACTTTCAATCCTTCTTCCTGTCTGTTTTCCTTATAAACATCGAAGAAGATGACATCCAGTCCAAAATTTTGGGAACCTACCACATCTGCAATCCAGTCGTCACCAATCAGGATACTTTCTTCCTTATGAGCTTCTGCAAGCCCTAATGAATATTCAAAGATTTTTGGATTGGGTTTTCTCACTCCTACAGAATCTGCGCTGGTAATGGTTTTAAAATACTTGTCAATACCGGATAAGATGCATTTTCTTTCCGTAACTTCCTGGAATCCGTTGGAAATCACGTGCAGCGTGTAGTGTTTGGATTTCAGATATTCCAGAATGTATTCCGCTCCTTCTACCAGCTCGTTGTGGTTAAGGATTTTATCCAGAAAATGTTCTTCAAAATACTGGGAAAGTTCTTCATCATCTACTCCAAAATGTTTAAAAGTATCATAGAAACGATGCTTTCTCAGATACTCTTTATCAATAAGGCCATCACGGATCTGCTCCCAGAGCCTTTCATTGATCTCATGGTAAACCGTATGGAAGCTTTCAAAGTCGATGTTATAATGTAAGGTAATTTCCTGCTTTTCAAAAAGGTCTTTTATGGTAAGATAGGCGTTCTTACGATGATCCCAGAGCGTATTGTCCAGATCAAAAAAAATGTGCTGAATTTTCATACAGCACAAAATTACTCTTTTTAATTTTTGGAAATCGGGAAATTCTTGCTTTTAGTCTTTACAACTTCAACACTTTTTGAGAAATTCAGTAAAAAATCAATTGTTTGTTTCTTAGGTTTCAAAGTTTTCACTTTTAAGGAATCATTTTTTTTCATAGGCTAGTATGTTTTCCTTTAAACGTGAATTTTTTGAATTTATTATCCTACCGTGTCAATACAATATTATTTTCGTCCATGATTTTTCTCAGGTTAATGAGCGCATAACGCACTCTTCCCAGGGTGGTATTGATGCTCATATTGGTATGATCTGCAATTTCCTTGAAGCTCAGCCCGTCAAAAAATCTTAGTTTAATGACTTCCTGCTGGTTCTGTGGCAGAAACTGAAGCATTTTCAAAAGATCTTCCTGGATCTGAAGGCTTACCAGCTGATCTTCAATATTTTCAGAAGGCTCTCTGATCAGATCAAAAATAGAATACTCGTCTGTTTCAAAAGTGGTTTCAGAAACTTTTACGTTTTTCGATTTCAGTCTGAAATGATCGATGATAAGGTTGTGTGCAATTCTCTTGGCCCAAAGAATAAATTTGCCTTCTTCGTTATACCGTCCTTCTTTCAGCATCAGGATGATTTTCACAAAGGTATCCTGGAAAACATCGTTGGCAAGGTCTTCATCATTAATTTTGTAAAAAATGAATGTAAACAGTTCTCTCTGATGACGATGAATAAGAGCCGATAGGGCTTCTTCGTCTCCTTTTTGGTAAAGGGAAATTAGTAGGCTGTCCGTTTTTGATTTCATAACTCTTCTCAATAATAAAAAAATTTGCAGACCAGCAATTCTCCAGATATTTTATCTGGCCCTAGCTGTAAATACAAAACAGTTCTTTAGAGTAAAGTAAAATCAATAGGCGGTACAATTATTATGGGTGTAAATATAATAATTTTTTAATAACTGTTAACCTTTTATTAAATTTTTACGAGAAAAATATAAAAAAAATCATTTAAACATATCATGAATAAATACGGTAGGGATATTTAATGTTAAATTAACATTTAAACCTTTCAGTTCCTTTCCGTTCAGACGGGCATCTCCAATGGGAAAAGCATAACCTCCCGTAAGGTCTAAAAGACCAAAAAGAGTAACTCCTACTTTGGGAGCAATATACTTATTGGTTCCTTCAGCACCTAATAAAAGATAATAAGCATGGTAAAAATCTACATTTTTTTCAAAATTCAGCATGACATCTGCCTGCAGTTTGGGCATGATGGCAAATTTAGAGCCGGCAGATCCCATTAAAGCAGATCCTCCAAGCCTGTAGATCACATCGTCATTCTTCAGGAAAAGCAACTTCCCTCCTACCTCTCCAAAGCTCTGATTCTGGTAGGTATATCCTACACTCACCATTTTGTGCATGGTGTACTGCGCCTTAGCCGCTATGCTCAGGAAAAAGATAAAAAGTACAGTGACTGCTGATCTAAAATTCATCATCTCTAAATTATTTAAGGTGTAAAATTAAAAAAAACTGCCTTATCCAAAGATAAAGCAGTCCATTTTATTATTTCCGCAGAAGAATTAAATACCGAAAGCGGCTTTAATTTCGTCTACTTTGTCTAGTTTTTCCCAGGTAAAGAACTCAAGACCTGTAAGGGTAATTTCATTTTTCTGACCTTTATTAAATGTTTTGTCAGCGGTATAGTGTTCTTTCCCCATGTGCCCGTAAGAAGCCGTCTCCAGATAGATAGGGTTTCTTAATTTCAGGTTCTGCTCGATAGCATAAGGTCTCAAATCGAAAATCGTAGAAACTTTCTTAGCAATTTCCCCGTCGTTAAGAGCCACTTTTGAAGTTCCGTAAGTATTGATGTATAAACCGCAAGGCTCAGCAACACCAATAGCGTAAGAAACCTGTACCAAAACCTCGTCTGCTACTCCTGCAGCTACTAAGTTCTTGGCGATATGTCTTGTAGCATACGCAGCACTTCTGTCTACTTTAGAAGGATCTTTTCCTGAGAAAGCACCACCACCGTGAGCTCCTTTTCCTCCGTAAGTATCTACAATAATTTTTCTTCCCGTAAGACCTGTATCTCCGTGAGGACCACCGATTACAAACTTCCCAGTAGGGTTGATGTGGTATTTGATCTGATCGTTGAATAACGCTTTGATTTCTTCAGTCTGCTGAGCAATTACTCTAGGAACCAGAATATTTTTGATGTCTTCACGAATTTTGTTCAGCATCTCTTCTTCAGTTCCGAAGTCATCATGCTGTGTAGATACAACGATAGAGTCAATTCTTACCGGCTTGTGGTCATCAGAATACTCAATCGTTACCTGGCTTTTCGCATCCGGACGAAGGTAAGCAATTTCGCTTCCATCTCTTCTCAATACAGAAAGTTCTTTAAGGATCGTGTGGGCAAGATCCAAAGCAAGAGGCATATAATTAGCCGTCTCGTTGGTTGCATATCCAAACATCATTCCCTGGTCACCGGCACCCTGTGCGTTAGCCTTCGCTTCGAAAGATTCGTCGTTTACAGCTCTGTCCACTCCCTGATTGATATCCGGAGACTGCTCATGAATCGCAGAGATTACCCCGCAAGAATCACCGTTGAACATATATTCTCCTTTGGTATAGCCAATTCCGTTGATCACGTCTCTTGCAATGGTCTGAACATCAAGGTAAGCATCGGACTTTACTTCTCCGGCAAGTACAACCTGTCCGGTAGTTACCAAAGTTTCACACGCTACTTTTGAATTTTTATCGTATGCTAAGAAATGGTCGATTAGTGCATCGGAAATCTGATCGGCAATTTTATCCGGATGTCCTTCTGAAACGGATTCAGATGTAAATAGATAAGACATATTATTCTTTGTTTTTTTAGATTAAAATAAGTGAAGAAAAATAAGAATAAATTGCCCAGAAAAAGAATACTGTTTTAGCATTTTTTTAGAGAGGTTGCAATCAGGTCAAATTTTTCCTCGTTTATAAACGTCTGCAAATTTAAGGAGTATTTTTTTAATACTCAAAAATTTCGCTTATAAATTATAAAATTCTTAAAATTAATGATTTATATCACTTTGCTGCCTTCTTCGTTCATTGCGGCTTAATGCTCACAAATTCCTTAGGATTGATGTGGTAATTAAGCTTCAGCTCTAAAGAACTTTTTATAGAATGGGATAATTCATCTATAATTTTCTGCTTGAAGGTAGGCTTATAATAAATGATTTTAATTTCTCTGTAAGGGAAAGGTTTTTTGAATCTGAATACATTCTCCTTCTGATCTTCAGAAAGCTGGCTCAATGCCAATTCCGGCAGAATGCTGATTCCTCCTACCTTATCTACCATATGTACCAAAGTCTGAATATTGGAAGCCAGGAAATCCAGGTTTTTTGGCTTCAGTGTATTTTCTTTCAGGTGGCAGATATTCTCAAACTGATTTCTCAAACAGTTTCCTTCTTCCAGAAGCCATACTTTTTCAACATTAAGCTCTTCAGGAATGATATAGGAGTTCTTTTTATTGGCTTCCGTATTGGAGCTGTAGATCATCAGTTCTTCATTGAAAAGGAAATCCTGATAAAACTCGTCCGCCGTATCATAAGGCGTTGAAATGATTCCCGCATCCAGCTCACCCGCTTTTAAAGCTTTGATGATATTATCCGTGGTCATTTCTTTTACGTTCATCTGAATTTTAGGATTCTCTTCCAAAAATTTAAAGATTTCCGTTGGTAAAATGAAAGAAGAAACGGTAGGAATAATCCCTAAATTGATTGTTCCGCCCAAAATATTATTCAAAAGATTAGCCTTATTTTTCAGCTCATTGACAGATTCTATAATTACCTTAGCCTGATCAATGATTTGAAGCCCCACATCTGTAGTACGGATCGGGTGTGTAGTTCTGTCGAACACCTTCACATCCAGTTCATCCTCAAATTTTTGTATCATCGCACTTAACGTGGGCTGCGTAATAAAGCACGCCTGAGCCGCTTTACCAAAATGTTTGTACTTATCTACAGCGATAAGATACTCCAGTTGCTGAATGTTCATCTGATTAATATTATCTATTACAAAGATAAAATGTTTTTGCTATTTGTAATCAAAAATTCAAGTAAATTTGATAATTCATACGTCTGCATAAGACAGTTTACAAGGGAAATCAACCAAACAAATCATAACTATATGGATTCTAAAAAATTAACGCTGAGCAATGGCGCTCCTTATTTTGAGCATCAGGACTCACAAACCGTAGGACCAAGAGGCCCTGTGCTGCTACAGGATTTTATCCTTCAGGAAAATCTTGCGCACTTTGTTAGGGAAAGAATCCCTGAAAGAATTGTACACGCTAAAGGAAGCGGTGCTTATGGAACATTTACCGTTACCCATGACATCAGCCAGTATACCAAAGCCGGATTATTTTCAAAAGTAGGAAACTCATGCAGAATGTTTGCCCGCTTTTCTACCGTAGGAGGAGAAAAAGGAAGTGCGGACACGGCAAGAGATCCAAGAGGTTTTGCTTTAAAATTTTATACGGAAGAAGGAAACTGGGATCTGGTAGGAAACAATACTCCGATATTTTTCATCAAGGATGCCAAAAAATTCCCGGACTTTATTCATACCCAGAAAAGGGTTCCGAAAACCAATTTGAAAAGTGCAGCCATGATGTGGGATTTCTGGAGCCTGAACCCTGAATCTCTTCACCAGGTTCTTATTTTGATGTCCGATAGAGGAACACCTCACGGATACAGACATATGCATGGATTCGGGTCTCATACTTTTGCCATGATCAATGATAAAAATGAAAGAGTATGGGTAAAATTCCATTTCAAAACAAAGCAGGGAATTAAAAACTTTACGGATGCTGAAGCGGCAAAAATGGCGGGAGAGAATCCGGATTTTGCTCAGGAAGATCTTTGCAATGCCATTGAAAACGGAGATTTTCCAAAATGGACGATGTATATCCAGGTAATGACTGAGGAACAAGCCAAAGCTTTCAGATGGAATCCTTTTGACATTACAAAAGTGTGGTTCCATGATGACTTTCCATTGATTGAAGTGGGAGAAATGGAACTGAACGAAATTCCAGTCAATTATTTTGCTCATGTTGAACAATCTACGTTCTCTCCAAGCAATCTGATCAACGGAATCAGCTTTTCTCCGGATAAAATGCTTCAGGGAAGACTGTTCTCTTATCCGGATGCTCACCGATACAGAGTTGGGGTGAATGCTCATCAGCTGGAAGTAAACAGATGTCCATTTGCAGTCAACAACTATCAGAGAGATGGCTTTATGGCAGATTCCAGTGAATATCAGGACAAGCCGAATTATTACCCAAACAGCTTTGATGATATTAAACCGGACCCGGCTTACAAAGGGTATGAATACGAACTGGACAGCGCCCATGTGGCGAGCTACAACAGGAATGAAAATGACGATGACCATTACACCCAACCCGGCTTACTGTATACCAAATCCATGACTGCTGAAGATAGAGAACACTTAATCAGCAACATCGTAGGAAGCATGAAAGGGATATCCGGACCAAAAAAAGATGAGATTATTAACCGGCAGCTATGTCACTTTTTCAGGGCTAATATTGAACTTGGCATGAAAGTAGCATCTCAGCTAAATATCAATATAGATGCAAATATGATGAATCATTCGAAATAGTATTTTGAAAGATAAATCAATTAAAAGGAAAAAAAATCAATATTTTTTCCTTTTTTTTGTAAAAAATTTATAATTTGCAGAAAATAATATTTTAAAGTGGAAAAATGAGTTACGAAAATATATTATTAGAAAAGGAAGGCAGCCAGGCTGTCGTTATTATAAACAGACCACAAAGCTTAAATGCTTTAAATGCAAAAACGATTCAAGAGATCAGCTCAGTGATGGATGAGCTTGCCGCGGACCAAGCCTGTAGAGTAATCATTATTACAGGAAGCGGTGAAAAATCATTCGTAGCCGGAGCTGATATAAAAGAATTCAGTGATTTTGGACAGGAAAAAGCCGAAGAATTGGCCAGAAACGGACACAACATCCTGTTCAACAAAATTGAAAATATGTCTAAACCTGTTATTGCAGCCGTAAACGGATTTGCACTAGGAGGAGGTTTAGAGCTTGCTATGGCGTGTCATATCAGATATGCATCAGAGAATGCCAGACTGGGGCTTCCGGAAGTAACACTAGGATTAATTCCCGGTTACGGAGGAACCCAAAGACTTCCTAAACTTGTAGGAAAAGGCATCGCCAACGAAATGATCTTCTCTGCCAAAATGATTCCTGCTCAAAAAGCAAAGGAAATAGGATTGGTAAATGAAGTATACCCTATTGAAGAATTATTAACCAAAACAAAAGAATTAGCGAGTATCATAGCCAACAACTCACCGATGGCTATATCAAAGGCAATCCAAGCCGTAAACTTGTCTGATACGGATAAAGGTTTTGAATCTGAAATCAAATATTTCGGAGAGCTTTTTGACATGGCAGACAAGAAAGAAGGAGTTACAGCTTTCATAGAGAAAAGAAAGCCTAGCTTCTAAGATTTTTAATCCAAATTATTTCGAAAAAACTAATGTTGCGGTATGAATAAGTTTGACAAAGCTTATCTAAAAATGGCCCAAGAGTGGGCAAAACTATCCTACTGTAAGAGAAAACAGGTAGGAGCACTTATCGTAAAAGATAGGATGATTATTTCAGATGGTTACAACGGAACTCCTTCGGGGTTCGAAAACTGCTGTGAAGATGAAGAGGGGAAAACACACTGGTATGTACTTCATGCGGAAGCCAATGCGATATTAAAGCTGGCCGCTTCCACTCAGTCTGCAAAAGGAGCCACGTTATATTTAACGCTGTCTCCCTGCAAAGAATGCAGCAAACTGATTCTGCAGGCAGGAATTACAAGATTGGTGTTTATTAATGAATATTCGGATGACGACGGGATATCGTTCCTGAGGAACCATAACATTGAAATAGAACAAATATCGGACTGTGAACTAAAAAAATAAGCACAAATGACTTGGGATGAAAAGATCAAAGATTTTGAAATATTTCTTCGTTTCGAAAGAAATTTTTCAGAAAACACCCTTGATGCCTATATTCGGGACATCAGGAAATTAAAAGATTATGCAGAAGTGGATCTGGAAAACGTCGGTCCAGACGCTATCGGCTACGAAAACTTACAGGAGTATATATTCAATCTTTCCAAACAAAAGTTCAGTGAAAGATCTCAGGCAAGATGGATTTCTTCTATAAAAGCCTTCTTCAAGTTTCTTCTTGAAGATGAGTTCAGGGAAGACAATCCTGCGGCTTTGCTTGAAGGACCAAAACTGGGACTATATCTTCCTGACACCTTGAGCCTGCCTGATATCAATAAGATTATCGCAGCCATCGAGGCAAATTCTGACCTCGGAAAGAGAAATCATTGTATCATTGAAGTTCTTTACGGATGCGGGTTACGTGTCTCAGAACTTATTGACCTTAAAATTTCGAACATTAATTTCAAAGAACAGTATATCAAAGTAAACGGAAAAGGAAACAAAACCCGCTTCGTTCCTTTGGCAGATTATACTGCTGACCTTTTGGAAACTTACATCAAAGAAGTACGTTCAAACAACAAGATCAATAAAAAATATGAGGATACGCTGTTTCTTAACAGCCGCGGAACATCTATGTCCAGGGTGATCGTATTTCTGATCATCAAGGAACTTACGGACAAAGCAGGCGTAAGCAAAAAGATATCTCCACATACGTTCAGACATTCTTTTGCAACACACCTGTTACAGAATGGAGCAGACCTTCGCTACATCCAGGAAATGCTGGGACATTCCAGTATTACCACCACGGAGATCTATACCCATCTGAAGACAGAAGAACTTCGGGATGTGATTTTGAGTTATCACCCGAGAAATATTAACATTACTCAATGAAATTATTGAAATACTGCCCCAACTGCGGCAAAGAAACCCTTCATTGGGACGGTGAAAAGAAATGGAGCTGTCCCGAGTGTGGTTTCACTCTCTATAATAATGTTGCCGGTGCGGTAGCTGTTGTTATCCGATGTGGTAACGAAATTTATCTGACCAGAAGAAACCGGGATCCTAAAAAAGGAAAACTCGATCTGGCAGGAGGTTTTGTAGATCCAAAGGAAAGCGCCGAGGAAACATGCAAAAGAGAGCTTTTTGAAGAGTTGCAGCTTGATGTGGATATTTCAAATTTAAAATACTTAACCAGTCTTCCCAACATTTATCAGTATAAAGATATTGATTACAATACCATTGATCTCTTTTACGAATATAATGTTCAGGAAAAATTCGAGGTTAATCTTGAACTCTCTGAAATATCAGAAGCATTGTGGATCTCTTTGAATACATTGGATCTTGATGATATTGCTTTTGATTCCCAGAAGAGGTTTTTTGAGGATTATCTGAAGAATAGTCAGTAATTATTATAAAAAATTTTCTCCCGCAGATCATACTCTTTTGCATGATCTGCGGGAGATATTTTTATGGGGATATCAGTAAGATTTTGATTTCAGCATCTCTTCAAAATACTGAACCAGAAGCGCCCTTTCTGCATTGGAAAGATTGGCTTCTTTATGATAAACGATATAGCCTGGCATAGGCATCGTTTTGCTTTGAATGGTCTGGATAGATTTGTTCAGCATATTCTCCTTGAGTTCTTTGTTGTAAGTTCCCCAAACAGAAAAGTTAAGATGCTCTCTTCCTTCATTCACATGGCTTTTTATCGACCATGAAACCGGCGCCAGATGTGCATATTTAGGATATACCGTTTCATTGGAATGGCAGTCGTAACATGCTCCTTTCAAAAGGCCGCTGATCTTTTCCGGTGTTTTTTTGGAATCCACAAAATTAACTTTAGCATCAACAGGCTGATTCGTTTTATCAACAGGAATAAACTGGATCAGTGCAAAAACCACCAGCGTCCAGAACAATACTTTTTTTACTGTTTTCATTCCTCTATTTTACAGGAGTCAATACCGCATTTCCGGAATCTGACTTCACTTCTTTTTTGATTTCTGTGGGAACAGTTCCTGCCGGAGTCTCATCGCCAGGCACAACAGGTTTAGGAAGGGTTCCTTTAGGGTTGTCAAGTGTTCTGGTATCTTTCAGGTCCCATTCTTCTTTCGTTTCCCATAAAGGCCTTACAATAGCTTTCTTGTAGAATACATAAGAATCTTCCGCAAAGGTTTCTGTTTCAAAATCGGCTTCATCCCAGAATTTATTCCCGTTGTTGTCTACCAGTATTCTTACAATATACTCACCGGGCTTCAGGATATCAAATTTCACGTTATTTCCTTTTGTATATCTTGAATAGACCACCTTATCCGAAGCGTCCAGAAGCTGAATCCAGTAACTGGCCTCAGGTGCATTCTGAATAACAAATGCAAGGCTTCCGAACTGATCTACCTTTTCCGCCTCAAAATCGAAACGTTTCGACTGAACATTTTTAGCATAATAAGATGATACGGTTTCTTTAGGAACGGTAAGCTGGTATTTTTTCCCCGGTACAAAATCCGAATGAATCAGAATCTGGTAAGGATTGGTTTCTGAAATTTTTGCCGTAAACTCCTGAGTGGTTAAGCTATCACTTTTCAGCACCCACTTTTCAGGATTTATCTTGTCGATGATATAGCTGGATCTTATCTTAAAATCTGAATTGGGAGCTAATCCCGGACCTCCGTTATCATTCTCAATATCCATCACATTTTTCTTATTGTACTTATAGAAAACGGATACGGTATCCTGTTTTTTCCCGGTATCGTAACTGAATTTCAGGTTCTCGGTGGCTGTCTGTCCAACATCACTTTTTATCGGATCGAACCAGATCTGTACGGTATCCGATTTTGGTTTGTGGGTAAATTTAATATCCTGAAGCTTATCATTAACGGAAGCTACTTTCACAGTCTCCGGATTCCCTTCGAATGCCATAATAACCCCACCCGGGCTATCTTTCATTTCAATATATTTCAACGGCTTTTTCGAAGGATATACTTTTAAATTCAATCCTGAAACCGACTTTTCAACATCTAACGGTTCTTTTTGGAAACCAATTTTTTCTTTCCCCGGATCATAAATGGAATTTCCATTCTCATCTTCAAATGCAATAATTTTGTATTTTCCCGGAGTAAGGTAATTAAGCTCATAATACCCGTCTTCATCCACTTTTGTGATATAGTAAGGCTTCTGTTTGTAATTGATGGTATCTTTTGCCTGATAAAGACCTACAACCAGTTTATTTTCTCCCTGCTTCTTTTTAAGCGCTACGGCATCTGAGATTTCACCACTTACATAAAGATCATCCAGCTTGTCACCAGTAGAAAAAGCAAAATTAAAATAACGGAGAATATTGGCTTCGTTATTATCTACAATTGAATTTCCAAAGTTGAAATTATAGGTTGTATTGGCCTGAAGGGTGTCTTCCCACTGAATCATCACAAATTTATTGGCGATATTGGAAGGGAGAATCCGCTTTATGTTTTTGATGGGCGGAGAAATAATCAGGTTTTTATTGATGTCTTTCAGAGTAATATATTCGTCAAAATCAAGTCTGAGCTCATGAATATCTCTTTTCACATTGACTCTAGTGGTGTCAATATTTGAACTTAAAAACTTTGGAGCCAGGGTATCTTTAGGGCCGCCTACAGGAGCTCCTACTCTTGCACATGAGTGTACAAGAAAACAGATAACGAATAATAGAAGAAGTCTTTTCATATATGTTTAAGCAAAATTAAACATTATTCTCCAAAAACTTCATGTCCTGTGTTCAAAGTATCTTTATTGTCGTTCATTACACTGTGCAGCTTATCTTTCTGGGCAGGAAAGTTTTCGAATAATCCGGAGAGAGCCAATGCCGTATATACTTTGTTTGAATATCTGTTTCCAATGGCTACAATCGTTACTTTTGATTTCAGAAGATGGGCAAACACGGAATTGGTTCCATGCCACCAGCCGTTATGATAGGTAAGCTTCTCCCCGTTATCAAAGATTTTCATTCTGAAACCTAGCCCATAATTATTCATTCCCGCTTTTTCATTGCTGTAAGGTGTGAAAACCATCTGCATCAGATCCGGCTTTAAGAAATCTTTAGAAAACATAGCTTTTGAGAAATTATAAAGATCTCTTGGCGTTGTGTACACATTTTTGTCTCCATAAATAAGATCCAGCCTGTCCAGAGGATACAGTCTGTTTCCGCCATAGTAGAAAGACTGTGCCGCCGTAGGAATATCTTTCTCCTGGAAAATATAGCTATGCTCCATCTTCAAAGGCTGAAATACCATTTCTTTCATTGCCTGAGGGAAAGGAGTTCCCGTAACTTTTTCTATCAGCAAAGCCAGCATCGCGAAATTCGTATTACAGTACATAAAACCTGTATCCGTATCTCTTGCCAGATCCGGCTTATATTTGATAATCATATTCAGCACATCCTGATTGGTAATGAAAGATTTTGAAAGTTCCTCAGCAGTCTGTGGTATTTTGGCAATGAAGTATTCGTATTTTGGAAGGCCGCTTCTTTGATCCAGTAAGGTTTGTACCGTAACGTCCGGATAAGGAAATCCCGGAAAATATTGAGTAAGATGATCGGTAAGTTTTATTTTTCCGGCTTCCACCAATTTCAACATGGCCATAGCGGTAAGCGTCTTAGATACGGAAGCTACATGCAGCGGCGTATTTTTATCAATGGGCATCTGGTTACCTTCTCTTCCGAAACCTCTGTAATTTTCGTACAGAATTTCATCTCCTTTTGCCACGAGTATTCCTCCGCTCAGGTCTCCTCCTTCCCAAATCTTTTTGTAGTACTGATCAATGTATCCCGTGAGTAATCCTTTATCCCCAAGCTGGCTGTCCTCTTTGGTAAATACAGTTCCCAGATCTACGTTTCCGTAATTAGGAAGATTGGTTGTGTTTTCAGCAGAAGCCTTTTTGGATTCAGCATCTTTTTTACAGGAAATAAGGGATAAAAAAACAGTTACAATAAGTACAAAATTACGCGTCGTCATGAGTATCAAAAAATGAGCAGCAATTTAATAAAACTCAAAATAAATCTTCAATCTGCAACCTACATTATGAATTATTTAACATTATTAAATACACTTTTGAAAAATATAAAATTATATGACGTACATCTTCTCAATGTGGAGAAACTTTCTTATAATTTAGATTAAGTACTTATTTTTCAAAGTGTAAAACTTACTAAGAAAGTTTTTTAGAAATACATATTTTAAACAAATTAATCATAAAAAAGATAATTTATACTGAATTTAGGCGATTATTTGCATTTTTATTTTTTGCATTTATGTCTTGTTTGCGGGAAATATGTATTTTTGCACTCAATAAAAAATAAAAATATGTTGAAAAAAATTTACTTTTTCTCTTTCTTCTTTTTGGTTATTACTGCTCTAAGAGCACAGACGCCACTTATATTAAAATTTTTGGTGACCGATGTTAACAACCTAAAAATAAAATTAAATACTCAAGGCATCTACAACTACTCATATGTAAAGACCAACAACTCTGCTATTACAGGTAATGGAACTGGATACACGGGTTTAACAGAAATAAGCGTTCCTTCAATAGGAACATATACTATTTCAATTACACCTACAGGCACTTTTAGACTTGGTTCCGGAACTGATGCAGATAAAGTTGTAGAACTAACACAATGGGGGCAAATTACCTGGAATACTAATTTATCAGGAATGTTTTCTGGATATGCGAATATTCAAATTACAGCAACTGATATTCCCGATTTTTCACAAGTTACTAATCTCAGCTCGTTTTTTTCAGGCTGCACCAACTTATCAATTGTAAACAATATTAACAATTGGGATGTGGGCAACGTGACCAATATGAATAATTTATTCTTTAATGCCAAGGCTTTTAATAAGCCAATTGGTAATTGGAATACATCAAAAGTTACTGATATGAACCAGATGTTCTTTTATGCTGATGCATTCAATCAGGATATTGGCAATTGGAATGTTTCAAATGTGACTAATATGAGTTCAATGTTTAATCGTGCGAAGGCATTCAACCAGAATATTAATAATTGGAACGTGTCAAATGTTCAGAATATGTCACTGATGTTCGAAGCATCTCAAGCGTTTAACCAACCATTAAACAACTGGAATACTTCCAATGTCACAAATATGTCTCAAATGTTTTCTTATCCAAGTTTTAACCAGGACATTTCCTCTTGGGACGTATCTAATGTTACCAATATGTCTCGTATGTTTTGGTCTAACAATAACTTTAATAAAAATTTAGGCAATTGGACACTTTCTCCAATAGTCAATTTGACAGAAATTTTTGGCTATAGTGGCTTAGATTGTGGAAATTATGGGGCTACATTAAAAGGCTGGGCTGAAAATCCTAATTCTCCACTTGGAAGACTCGTCGGAGCAGTTGGAAGAACTTATGGAAATGGCGGCCAAACATTTCGTAATCAATTAATTAACAACAAAGGCTGGACATTTGTTGGAGATATTTTTTCTCCAAACTGCTCAGAGCCTTTTTTACTTGTTGAAGAAATAAAATCAGGCAAGACAAAATTACTGCTGTACCCAAATCCTGCCACAGAAATGATCTTTATAAAATCAGAATACATCACTAAATCGGTACAAGTTTTAGATGCTTCAGGAAAAGCATTATTGAACAAAGTTGGGGAAACAAATCAATTAAACCTACAACAAATTCCTACCGGAACCTATTTTATTAAAATTGCAACAGCCGATGGATCTGAGAGTATACACAAACTCATAAAAAAATAAACAATAAGTAAAAGTTGCCTTTTGCTATGTAAATATACCAGCTTCCGGCAATAAATGGAAAAGCACAGATCGTAGGATCTGTGCTTTTTTATAATTTAAAAATATCATTTACTGAAAATCATTTGGAAAGGTTACGTCAAAAATAGATTTGTAACTATATTCTAACACCGATTAGTAACTTCAGCAAGGATGATTAACTATCTTGCAAACCTCTCCACAATTTTATCTACAATCACCTGTGCCAGCTTCTCCTTACTTTGATGAGTCCAACCTGCAATATGCGGCGTTACGATGGTTTTCTCAGATTCCAGGAGATACCGGAGATCTTCATTTTCTGTTTCAAGATTTTCGAAGGAAGATTTTTCGTATTCCAGAACATCGAGACACGCGCCTTTTACTTTCCCGGATTTCAAAGCATCAACTAAATATTCAGTTTCTACATTTTTTCCTCTTGCGGTATTGACGAAATAAAAGTCTTTTTTCATTCCGGAAATAAACTTTTCATCAATAAGGTAATGGGTTTCAGGAGTAAGCGGGATATGCAGGCTTAAAACATCTGCAGACTGCTGCAGTTCTTCCAGACTAACCTGTGAAGCGTACTCATCTGCAAGTCCTGGAAGGATATCATGAAAAACGACTTTACATCCAAAGCCGGAAAATCTTTTTGCCGTAGCTTTTCCCATATTTCCGTACCCGATAAGGCCTATCGTCTTTCCCAGAAGCTCATCACCTCTATTCTCTTCGCGTTTCCAGATTCCGTTTTTTACTTCCTGAGAGGCGATAAAAAGGCGGTTCATCAGGATCAACAGCATTCCCACAACATGTTCTGCTACAGAATCTCTGTTGCCTTCCGGAGAATTAATCAGTTGAATACCCAGCTTTTCAGCAACCGGAATATCAATATTTTCCATTCCGGCACCAACTCTGGCAATAAATTTCAGATTTTTCCCATTTTCCAGGAAGTTTTTATCCAAAGGAATACGGCTTCTGATAATAATACCGTCGTAATTTGAAATCTTACTACAAACCTCATCATAAGAGGACGTAAAATCCTCTTCCAGCACAAAATTTTTAGCTAAAAGCTGTTCTGTGATGAGGGGATGATTTTTATCTAAAAGGAGAATTTTCATTTTTTAAACACGAATAATTTAAACACTAATGACACTAATTATTTCACAAATGACACTAATGTGAATTTTGTTTTATAGTGTACCATTGATTACTCTTTTTACTCCGCATTTAAAATGAGGTATAGTAAATTTTGAGTTAAAAAAGTTCGGGTTATTTCTTCTCTTTTTTACCTTCCTTTGTTTCTTCCGGTTCCTGGAAAAGCTTTTTAAGCTCTACAGACTCCAGAGGCTTCATTCTTCCGGAAAGGATTAGTGAAAGTTCTTTTCTACGGAATGCCGCTGCAAATCTTTCTTTTTCTTCATCTGTTTCCGGGATCATTTCCGGGATAGGAATCGGACGGTTAAATTCATCAACTGCCACGAAAGTATAAATCCCTGCATTCGTATGGATTTTTTTCTGATTGATTGGATCATCCAACCAAACATCAACATATATTTCCATAGAAGTAGAAAACGCTCTTGAAACCTTAGATTCCAATACCACTACTCCTCCTTCGGGAATCGGGTGATTGAAAGAAACGTGGTTTACCGATGCTGTTACTACTCTTCTTTCGCAATGTCTTGCCGCGGAAATAGAAGCACAACGATCCATTTTTGCAAGAAGTTCACCTCCGAAAAGGTTTCTTAAAGAATTGGTTTCGTTCGGAAGAACAATATTGGTCATAATGGTCAGGGATTCTGACGCTTTTTTTATTTTTGCCATTGAGTCTTAGTGTTGTTTTGAGCTGCCGGAGCCGGTTGAATGTTTTTTCCGGCCGGTTTTGATAATGAATCTTTTTTCAGGGAATCTGAAACTGCTGCTTCCGGAGTATGAACCATTACTTTTATGGTATCTTTCACAATTCTGTGGGTAGAAGTCTGTACGGAAACTTTTTCGAAAGATTTTTTCCCGAAAAGAAGCTCTTGCTGGGTAAACGCCAGATAAGCAATTCCCGCTACAGGAACAGCAATCAGGAAAGTCCAGAGGATCGTTTTTTTAAATTGATAATCTTTTTCCCTGTTCTCTGTACTGATGATTTTCTCTCCGTTATTGATATCTGAGATTCTGATCTCTTCCAATCCATAAAAATCAGGGTGCCCGGATTCTATTCTTTTCCCTTTGAAATAGGTTTTATCTTCTTCAATATTGATGGTTCCAAGATTTTGAATGTCCAGAACCTGATCTGCCTGAAGTTTTTTCTTCCAAAAATCAGTCTGAATTTTCAGGTCACTTTTGGAAGCTTCCAGAGACATCTGCTTCTGTTCCGCAATAAAGGCGGCCAGTTCATCGGACTGCATTTCATAATCCGCAGCAAAAACGATTTCGCTTGCAGGGGGAAGGATACTTCCGTTCTCCGAATTAATAATTGCTTTGGAATTTTTAAGCGAAAACACGCCAAAACCCGGAACCGTCACAGTTCCAAATTGTTTCAGATATTCTAAAATGTAAGCTGAAATATTCATTTAGCAGCAAATTTATAATTTTTTCATGACTTTTTGAAGAGATTTGTAGGATATAAAAAAAGACTGCCGAAACAGTCTTTTGAATATTCTGCAATAAAACAGGAATACTATTATTTAAGTATTTAAAACAGACACAAAAAGGTTAAAATACTGAAAGACAAAATTAAAAATCCGCTATTTTGCATTTTTACCCTTTCACTTCTCAGCCTCTTCAGCCTTCTCAGCTTTCTTTGCCATCTTAGCTTTCTCCTCTTCTCAAAATCCTATTGAATCTTCCAGCTAATCCCAAACATAAAATTAGTGCCTGCCTGGGCAAAATAATAAGGATCACCACTGTAAACGGCACCATTATTCACATATTTTTTGTTAAAAAGATTATTCACCAGCAGTTTCAGAGCAATATCATTATTAGCTATCGTAAACTGATACTGAGCATTAAAATCTGTCAGGAAATAGTCTTTAAGCTGCAGGTTTTTATTGTCCGTATTATCCAGATACTGTTTACCGACATACTGATTCGTTAATGCAAACTGGAAACTCTTAACTGGATTAAATTGCAGGCCGATATTGGCAATAATGTTCGGCGAGAATGAGATCTCCGTATCGCCAAGATTTTGAAGATTTCCATTGTTTTTAATATGAAAATCAATATTCTTGTTCTGGCTCAAACTAAGATTCCCGTTCACTTCCCATTGTTTGGACAGTTTTGCCAATAATCCGATTTCCACTCCTCTTCTGTAGCTCTCTCCGGAGTTGGTTCTGATAAATGCACCTACATTGTTCAGCTGCCCGTTCAGCACCAACTGATTCACATAATACATATAGTAAAGGTTAGCAGTTACAGATAAAAGACCAAACTGCTTTTCAATTCCCGCTTCAAAATCATGAAGCTTTTCAGCTTTCACTTCATTGTCACTCATCAGATCGTCTCTGTTAGGCTCGCGATGGGCATGTGCATAGGAAAGGAAAACCTTTCCGTTTCCGATTTTATAGTTTACTCCCGCTTTCGGATTGAAGAACAGCCAGTTTTTATCGAGGTTTCCGCCTTCACCGTCTCCGGCAGTAAGGATTTTAGTATCATAATCAATATTTCTGATCTGAAGATCTCCGAAAAATTCAAAATGCTCCCCGGCTCTCCATAAAGCTTTTGCAAAACCTGCCAGTTCAGTTTTCACCGAACGGTTTCTGTAATATTCATACTCATTGATCTGTGGAAAATAGACTCCGGTGACATTTCCAAAATGTCTTCCGTAATACTGGTTGGCAACCACTCCAAAGTTAAGATCTACGTTATCCAGTTTTCCATACAAAGTGGAAACAGCCCCGTAAAAATCATTATCCAGCCATTTTTTTCTGATAAAATCGGTTATTTCCACAGGAGATCCATTGACAATAGGTACCGGTAAATTATAATTGGAATAATGTTCTGCTTCCGGATCCGTTTCATCAACTCTTCTGTAGTTTTCATAATATCCTCTTCCTTTGGTATAATGCAGTGTTGTTTCCAGACTCCAGCTATCACTGAATTTCTGCTCCCATAAAAGCTGATAATGATTCTGTCTGTAATTATCCGTTTCATTATCATAGAATTTTACTTCTCCCGTAAAAAGGTCCGTATACTGTCCTGCATAGTTATATCTGGGATTGGTTTCCCAGGTTGCCCTGTCTATCCCGTTCCACGCCTGGTAGGTTTTTTCTTTTCCTCCGAAAGCCATCAGACGAAGCCTTGTTTTACCTTCCTCAAACAATGCCGTGAAATTATAGGAATCTAAATTAGATGAAGCCCTGTCTATATAACCATCGGAATGAATACGCGTATATCTTCCCATCACAGAAAGCCTGTTTTTCCAGAATTTCCCTGATCCTACTTCCGCTGAATATTTATAGGTATTAAATGAACCGTAACTATCATCGGTTTTAAAATACATTTTCTCATCCGGTTCTTTAGAAATCACATTAATGCTTGCTCCAAACGCAGAAACTCCGTTATTGGAAGTCCCTACTCCTCTTTGAATAACAATCTGGGACGCAGAGCTGGTAAGATCCGGAACATTAACAAAAAATGTCCCCTGACTTTCAGAATCATTGTACGGAACTCCGTTCATCATCACATTAATTCCTTTTCCAGCTACCCCACGAATTCTGAATCCGGTATACCCGACTCCGTTTCCAGCATCGGAAGTAGAAATAACAGAAGTTTGATTTTTTAAGAGAATCGGAAGATCCTGACCCAGATTTCTGCTGTCTAAATCTTTCTGTACATTGATGATCTCCTTAGCAACAGGAAGTCTTTTTGTAAAACTGACAGCCTCAATTTCCCTTGTTTTCAGGGAATCTTTATTTTGCGCCTGGACAAAGGCAGCAGCGCCTACGGTAAGGCCTAAAAAAAATAATCCTTTCATTCTATAAATCTTTAAAATTTAATGAATAAAAGGGGCGGATTAAATAATGTAACAATTTACTAATTTAACAGTCTAGCAATGAGATTGGTATATTATCATACTATTCCATTGATACATTTTCAAATTTCCCTAAACAGCATTATCCGTTCCAGGTTCATTGGGTATAATCTCAGCCTGTTAAAGCACCCCTTTATTTCAGCCGCGAAATTACAAAAAAAATGTGAGATGTTGATGCAGGTTCGGGGTAACGGTTTCGGGATGCGGGGTTTTGAAATACGAGATAAAGGATTTCGAGTTACAATGCTCCATTGGATGATAAAAATAGTGTAATTAGCCAAATCGGAGTGAGGCTTTAAACATGAAAAAATTCATTTTATCCCCCATTTCAAAAAGCCAAAAGCCAAAAGCTAGCCGCCAGAAGCTTACTGCTTATAGCCTATCGCATCAATACGTCTTATTTCCAGCATCAATATAGTAATAGTTAGCTCCGTCTTTCGTTACTTCAAACATTTTCCCCAATTTCCAGCTGAAATTTCTTTTGATATTGGAATATTCAAAAGGAACAATCACTTTATTATTCACATCAATTACTCCGAATTTGTCATTGTGGGAAGCAACAATCATAGGATGGGCAACATCATCCCCTTCCATGATATACAAATACTGATACTGCGGATAGATCTGATAATCCCTGTAATCGGCTGCATTTACAAATTTTGCTTTTTCAATAATTCCATAGAATCCGTTCAGTACATAAGCCTGGTAGAGCTGTTGTTTATACTCTTCAAATTTACATTTTCCAAGATCCGATTCTTTGAACTGATATACTCTTTTTCCGGTTTTATCAACACGGTAAGAGATCATATCTTTTTCTACGGTAGCATATTCCTTTGATCCGAATTTTCTTGCTTTTTCGTTGGGTGAATTCAAAAGGTTACAGTCTTCATAAAAAAAGACGGCAATATGATATTCAGGCTGAATAATAAATTTTCCTTTCTGATTAACATATCCGAAGTTTCCGTTTTCCTTTTTCGGGATCAGAACCGGAAGATCAGGATTAATAATCACAAGATCCGGATTCTTCTTAATTCCCGCAGATGGCTTATTTACCACAGTTTTCTTTCCCTTCTTTACCGGAAGTTTTTTCACGGATTTCGTTTGGGAAAAAACGAAAATCGAAATAAATACGCACAAAAAATTCAGGATATTTTTCATATTCACCATTTGTCTGCAAAATTACGACCAAAAATAGAAATTATCAAATTCATATTTATAAAGAATCTAAATAATTTCATTCTGATAAAATAGTAAAATTTCGTAATTTTGGGAACATTTTGAACTGTATGATCATTTTAAAACGTTCTGAGATGTGATTTTTGACATTGATGGTCAAAAAAACATGAGAACGTTATCCAAAAAAAGGTTTTAAGACAAGACGGATGGTAGATAAACACTTCACCAATTCTTTCGGAAAAATCTTTTAAAACTGTTTTGGAATAAAATATCATCTTACGTTTTAAAAAAGGTGTAGATTATGCTGGCTTTACTTTATTCCGTGTTGTGTGTCAGGATACAACAGCTCAAAATGGGCATTATTGTACTTATACAGACTGAAAAAGGAGGCTGCAGTACTAAACAAACATTTATTAATCTACCTTAAAATTGAAAGACTTCTATTATTATGAGCATTTATAAGGATTACATCAAAGAGATTGAAGAAAGAAAAACCCAGGGGCTTCATCCAAAGCCAATTGATGGTGCTGAATTACTAAGCGAAATCATCGCACAAATTAAAGATTCAGGTAATGCAGACCGATCAGATTCTCTTCAATTTTTCATTTACAACACATTGCCGGGAACTACAAGTGCAGCAGGTGTAAAAGCTAAATTTTTAAAGGAGATCATCCTTGGTGAATCCGTAGTAGAAGAAATATCACAGGCTTATGCATTCGAATTATTATCTCACATGAAAGGAGGTCCTTCTATTGAGGTACTATTGGGTCTTGCTTTAGGTAATGATATTTCTGTTGCTAAAGAAGCTGCAAAAGTTCTTAAAACACAGGTTTTCCTTTACGAAGCTGATACCAATCGTCTGAAAGAGGCTTACAACAGCGGTAACGAAATTGCCAAAGAAATTCTTGAAAGCTATGCACAGGCTGAGTTTTTCACAAAACTACCGGAAGTTGCAGAAGAAATAAAAGTAGTTACTTTTATTGCCGGTGAAGGAGATATCTCCACCGATTTACTTTCTCCCGGTAACCAGGCTCACTCCCGTTCTGACCGTGAACTTCACGGAAAATGTATGATTACTCCTGAAGCACAGGAAGAAATCAAAGCACTTCAGGCACAGCATCCTGACAAAAGCGTGATGCTTATTGCTGAAAAAGGAACAATGGGGGTTGGTTCATCAAGAATGTCAGGAGTAAACAATGTGGCTCTTTGGACAGGTAAGCAGGCAAGCCCATATGTACCATTCGTTAATTTCGCTCCGATTGTGGGAGGAACCAATGGTATCTCTCCTATTTTCCTTACGACTGTAGACGTTACAGGAGGAATTGGTATCGACCTTAAAAACTGGGTAAAGAAACTGGATGAAAACGGAAATCCTGTTCGTAACGAAAACGGTGACGTAGTTCTTGAAGAAGCTTATTCAGTCGCTACAGGAACTGTTTTAACGATTAATACAAAAGAAAAGAAATTATATAACGGAGATCAGGAATTAATTGACCTTACCAAATCTTTCACTCCGCAGAAGATGGAATTCATCAAAGCCGGAGGATCTTACGCTATCGTATTCGGTAAAAAGCTGCAGACATTTGCTGCTGAGCTTTTAGGAATAGAAACGCCTCTTGTTTTTGCTCCGTCTAAAGAGATTTCTCACGAAGGACAGGGTCTTACGGCGGTAGAAAAAATCTTCAACAGAAATGCGGTAGGTTCTACACCTGGGAAAGTATTACATGCAGGTTCAGACGTTCGTGTGAAGGTAAATATTGTTGGTTCTCAGGACACAACAGGTCTTATGACTTCTCAGGAGCTTGAATCAATGGCGGCAACTGTCATTTCTCCAATTGTAGACGGTGCATACCAGTCAGGATGTCACACCGCTTCCGTATGGGATAAAAAAGCTCAGGCGAATATTCCTAAACTGATGAAGTTCATGAACGATTTCGGTTTGATCACAGCACGTGACCCGAAAGGTGAATACCACGCTATGACAGACGTAATTCACAAAGTTCTTAACGATATTACCATAGACGAGTGGGCTATCATCATTGGTGGTGACTCTCACACAAGAATGTCTAAAGGGGTGGCTTTTGGAGCAGACTCAGGAACAGTAGCTCTTGCACTGGCAACTGGTGAAGCATCTATGCCAATTCCGGAATCTGTAAAAGTGACCTTCAAAGGAGATATGAAAGAACACATGGATTTCCGTGATGTGGTTCATGCTACCCAGGCTCAAATGCTTAAACAGTTCGGAGGAGAAAACGTATTCCAGGGAAGAATCATTGAGGTTCACATCGGAACACTTCCTGCTGACCAGGCATTTACATTTACAGACTGGACAGCCGAAATGAAGGCAAAAGCGTCTATCAATATTTCTGAAGACAATACGCTGATTGAATCACTGGAAATTGCAAAAGGCAGAATCCAGATTATGATCGAAAAGGGTATGGACAATAAAAATCAGGTTCTTCAGGGACTGATTGACAAAGCCAATAAGAGAATTGCAGAAATCAGATCTGGTGAGAAACCTGCTTTAACTCCGGATTCCAATGCAAAATATTATGCTGAAGTGGTTGTAGATCTTGATGTGATTGTAGAACCAATGATTGCAGACCCGGATGTAAATAATGATGATGTTTCCAAGAGATATACCCATGATACCATCAGAGCTCTTTCTTACTATGGAGGTGAGAAAAAAGTAGACCTTGGTTTCGTAGGATCTTGTATGGTTCACAAAGGAGATTTAAAAATTGTCTCTCAAATGCTTAGAAATATCGAAAAGCAACAAGGGAAAGTAGAATTCAACGCACCACTTGTAGTAGCAGCTCCTACTTATAATATCATTGATGAATTAAAAGCTGAAGGAGACTGGGAATTTTTAGAGAAATATTCCGGTTTTGAATTTGACGATAATGCTCCTAAAGGCGAGGCTCGTGTAGAATACAAAAACATGATGTATCTAGAGCGTCCCGGCTGTAACCTTTGTATGGGTAACCAGGAAAAAGCAGCAAAAGGTGATACGGTATTAGCTACTTCTACCCGTCTTTTCCAGGGAAGAGTAGTTGAAGATTCCGAACGTAAAAAAGGAGAATCTTTACTGGCTTCAACTCCGGTTGTTGTTTTATCTGCCATTATCGGAAGAATTCCTAACATAGACGAATACAAAGCAGCTGTAGAAGGTATCGACCTTACTAAATTTGCTCCGCCTATCAAGGAGTTAGTTCAGGTTGGGCATTAATACAATGTAACGAAAGTCTCAGGACTTTTAAAAATAATATGATTGAAAGATTTTAGTCCTGCGGGATCTGAAATCTTTCTTTTTTTGTTTAGAACCTTTCCATTTAAGGCCCGTTAAGAATTATTTTAAATGAAATAGAAGAAAAAAATTCCATTTTTTCCTTAACTTGATAGAAACAAAACATTCTGATCATTTATAAGAATTATCCTTTTTATAGATCGAAGGAATAGAATTTGATGAATTGTAGTAACAAAAGAATATTTTCCGTTTTTTAACTATCCAATTGATGACGGAAAAACTGATTTGAAAAAAAGAAAAATTAAATTAAGATATGACTTTTGATATTGATATGATCAAAAAAGTGTACGAGCGTTACCCTGAAAGAATTGCTGCGGCAAGACAAATTGTGGGAAAACCGCTTACACTTTCAGAAAAAATTCTCTACACCCATCTTTGGGAAGGGAATGCTACACAGGCACACGAAAGAGGAAACTCTTATGTAGATTTCGCACCGGACAGAGTGGCTATGCAAGATGCAACCGCACAGATGGCGCTTTTACAGTTTATGCAGGCCGGAAAAGCCAAAGTGGCTGTTCCTTCAACAGCTCATGCAGATCACCTGATCCAGGCGAGAATAGGTGCTGAATCAGATTTACAGGAAGGTATCAATAAAAACTCTGAGGTATTCAATTTCCTGAGTTCCGTATGTGATAAATACGGGATAGGATTCTGGAAGCCGGGAGCAGGAATTATCCACCAGGTAGTATTGGAAAATTATGCATTTCCAGGTGGAATGATGATAGGTACCGACTCTCACACAGTAAATGCCGGAGGTTTAGGAATGGTAGCCATTGGGGTAGGAGGTGCCGATGCAGTAGACGTTATGGCCGGAATGGCCTGGGAACTTAAAATGCCTAAGCTTATCGGAGTAAAACTAACCGGAAGAATGAACGGATGGACTTCTGCCAAAGACGTAATCCTGAAAGTAGCCGGAATTCTTACCGTAAAAGGCGGAACAGGATGCATCGTAGAATATTTTGGTGAAGGAGCTGAGTCTCTTTCGGCAACCGGTAAAGGAACCATCTGTAACATGGGCGCTGAAATCGGAGCTACAACTTCTACTTTCGGATATGATGATTCCATGAGAAGATACTTAGCGGCAACAGGAAGACAGGATGTAGTAGATGCTGCCGACAAAATTGCAGAACATTTAACAGGAGACGCAGAGGTATATGCTAATCCAGAGCAGTATTTTGATCAACTGATTGAAATCAATCTTTCAGAACTTACGCCACACCTAAACGGACCTTTCACTCCGGATCTGGCAACACCAGTAGCAGAATTCAAAGCTAAAGCTGAAGCTAACGGATGGCCGCTGGAAGTAGAATGGGCTCTTATCGGTTCATGTACCAACTCTTCATACGAAGATTTGTCAAGAGCTGCCTCTATCGTTGAAGATGCAGTAGCAAAAGGAGTAAAACCAAAAGCAATATTAGGAATCAACCCTGGCTCCGAGCAGGTAAAATTCACAGCAGAAAGGGACGGATTCTTAAATTCTTTCAGAAAATTTGAAAATGCAAGAATCTTTACCAATGCCTGTGGACCTTGTATCGGACAATGGGACAGAGAAGGTGCCGAAAAAGGAGAGAAAAACTCCATCATTCACTCTTTCAACAGAAACTTTGCAAAAAGAGCTGACGGTAACCCGAATACGCACGCATTCGTAGCTTCTCCGGAAATGGTAGCTGCTGTAGCGATCTCAGGAAGACTTGATTTTAACCCGATTACAGATACTTTAACCGCTGAAAACGGTGACCAGGTAAAATTGGATGAACCAAAAGGATTTGAATTACCTGCCAAAGGATTTGCAGTAGACGACAACGGATACCAGGCTCCATCTGAGGACGGTTCCAGCGTTGTTGTTAATGTAAGCCCTACTTCAGACAGGCTTCAACTCTTAGAAGAATTCCCTGCCTGGGACGGTAAAAACATTGTTGGAGCTAAAGTACTGATCAAAGCCTTCGGAAAATGTACTACCGACCATATTTCTATGGCGGGTCCATGGTTGAAATACAGAGGTCACCTTGATAATATTTCAAACAATATGTTGATAGGAGCTGTAAATGCTTACAACATGGAAACCAATAAGGTTAAAAACGAACTTACCGGAGAATATGGTGAAGTTCCGGCTGTACAGAGAGCTTATAAAGCCGCTGGCGTTCCTACGATTGTTGTAGGAGACCAAAACTACGGTGAAGGTTCTTCAAGAGAGCACGCTGCCATGGAACCAAGACATCTTGGTGTAAAAGCTGTACTGGTAAAATCATTTGCAAGAATTCATGAAACCAACCTTAAAAAACAAGGAATGCTGGGATTAACTTTTGCCAATGAAGCTGATTATGACAAAATCCAGGAAGATGACACCGTTAACTTCTTAGATCTTGATCAATTCGCTCCGGGTAAGCAGTTAACTTTAGAATTCGTTCACGCGGACGGAACTAAGGATATTATCATGGCTAATCATACTTACAACGATCAGCAGATCGAATGGTTCAAAGCCGGTTCCGCTCTTAACCTGATTAAGCAACAAGAAAATTAATTAATTGTTAGATTGAATTAATCATAAAGAATCGGCGCCCTTTGGGCGCCGATTCTTATTTTATTTTATCCAGAAGACCACTGCGGTAGCTATCCCCGATCGGGACTTCATCTTCTGAGAACAGAACTACTTTCCTGGCTCCTATATTTTTAGCTTTATCAAGATTGATGATAAATGATTTATGAATCCTGATAAACCTTGCCGAAAGCTGGGTTTCCAAAGATTTTAAAGTATCCAGGACAATATATTCTTCGGTTTCCGTGCGGATATTCACATAGTCTTTAATACTTTCCACATACAGAATATCGTTAAAATTAATCCGGTGCTGCTGCCCTGAGGATTTCACGAAGAAATAAGAATCTTCACTGTTTTCAGAGGAAGGAAAACGTTCCTGTACTTTTACTGCACTTTTGTAAAACCTTTCAAAGGAAACAGGTTTTAAAAGATAGTCAACAATATTATGTTCATAGCCTTCCAGTGCATATTCCGAGTACGCTGTGGTGAGTATATACTTTTTCTTATCCCCTACAATCTTCATAAAATTGATTCCCGTAAGTTCAGGCATCTGAATATCCAGAAAGATCAGATCTGCCTCATGATGCTGTATGTATTCCAGTGCGGAGATAGGATTTTCTGAAGAAAAAACAAGTTCCAGAAAAGGGATTTTCCTCACATAGTTTTCCAGTAGCGATATGGCCAGCGGCTCGTCATCTACAATAATGCATTTAATCGTTCTCATAAGGGAAAATAATTCTTAAATCTACGATAAATTCAGATTCGAGGTCTTTTATATACAATTCATGTTTCTTGGGGTACAGAATTTCCAGCCTCTTTTTCACATTGTCGATCCCAATTCCGGACGCTTTATCTTTTGTCTTCTGATTCTTATAATTGTGAAGGTAGAAATGAAGAACTTTATTGTCATCCGAAACTTTTAAGACAAATCCTTTTTCACGAAAATCTCCATGTTTAAAAGCATTTTCTACAAACGGCACCAACAACATAGGTGAAATATTGATCTTGGGATAACTGATATTTTTTTCAATCACCAGCATCTCCGGATTTTTAATTCTGAGTTTTTCCAGGCCAATCAAGCTTTCAATGTATCCTATCTCCTTGTCCAGACTGATCACATCTTTTTCCAGATCTTTGGTGCTGTACCTCAGCAATTCACTCAGTTTTTCAATGGCCGGAAGCGCCTTATCCGAATTCTGATACACCAGAGAATAGATATTATTTAAAGAATTAAAAATAAAATGAGGATTGATCTGGGTTTTAAGGGCCTGAAGCTGGGCATGTTTATTCTCTTCAATAAGTTTGATTCGCTCTGCTTCGGCAGTGAAATAATATTGGAAAAACCAGAGATTCGTACTTACGAAAATCGTTAAGCTTGAGTAATAAATGTTATCATAAAAATAGAAACCCAAAGTGGTTCCTTCAGCATAGTTTCTAAAACCCATCAGACTCGGCAACAACATTTCTTCTATAGAATATCTGAACAGTACAAAAAAGAAAACACCAATAAAAAAGCCAATGATCATCAAATAGAATTTCTTCGGATTGAAAAACCTGGGTGCCAAAAGAAAATAATTAACATAAAAACCCAGAAAATTAGCTATCAATATGGTGACATTCAAAACCCCGAAACTATCCTTACCGTACACCATCTTTGAAATGAAAGCGTTGACGATAAAAATCAGCCAATATGAAAAATGGAGTAAAAAAATCTGTTTTTGCTTCATGCCCAAATGTAAGGATAGACCCACCGACATTCCTAAACATTTCCGACGAAACCCGGTTTTTTTCCGATGAAAATATTTTGAACGGAAGAAATCCCGCTCAAATCTAAATGCTGTTTCAGCAGAAAGCTCCGGATCATACCTTTGACCCAAGATTTTAAACCATGAAACTAAAATATATATTCATCATCAGTCTTTTTTCCGTTTCACTATCTGCACAGGTTAACAAGGACAGCATTCAGCATGTGGAACAGATCAATCTTCTGGTGAAAAAAAAATTGATTGAAAGAAAAGCAGACCGCCTGATCTTCAATGTTGAGGCATCCATCGCTTCACAGGGTATGGACGCCTCAGAAACCCTTTCTAATGTCCCGATGCTTAAAGTAGATGATAATATGGGCTCTATTTCCATTGCCGGAAAAAGTACTGTAAATGTTATGATCAATGGGAGAATGCTGAATCTTTCAGGAAATGCACTTTTAAATTATCTGAAGTCCATCCGTTCGGAAAACATTTCAAAAATTGAGGTGATCACCACACCTCCTTCCAAATATGAAGCTCAGGGAAACAGCGGCCTCATTAATATTATTCTGAAAAAGAATCCGAATTTAGGCTTCAGCGGAAACATCAATTCCAACCTCATCCAGCGAACTTACTCCGGCTTCAGTTCCAATGGCTCGCTTAATTATCAGACCGAAAAATTCAGCAGCAGCCTGAAACTGACGTATTATGATTCAGCCAAGCGTACGGATGAAAATTATTCGATTATCGGGGCCACTCAAAACTACAGCAATTCCATCCGCAGGGATATGTGGAAGGAACTGACTCCAACTCTTAATCTGTCTTATAAAATCAGCAAGAACGCTGAGATAGGAATGGAATACATCTATGCTCATCAAAAATCCGGGATGGATATCGTGAATACCACTAAAAATATAACCTCAGCTCTTCAGGAAGAAAACCTGCTGACCCATACTTTTCACCGTGAAAAGCTTCCGACGCACACTTTAAGCGCCTATTATGATCTCAAACTCGACTCACTGGGAAAAAAGCTGAGTATAGCAGGAAATTTTTATAAAAACAATTCTGATACTGAGGTTAATTTTTCTACCCGCAAACTCTCGGACAACTCTGTACAGGACGTGAAAACCATTTCACTGGTTTCCCCTCAAATCTTTTCGGTGCAGGGAGACCTGGAGCTGCCTTTTTCTTTCGGAACCATTGAAACCGGAGTGAAGTTTAATCAGTTTAAAAACAATTCGGATCTTCAGTATTATAATCTGAGCGGTGGACAATATACTCCGGATTATTCCAGAGCCAATATTTTCGAGTACAGAGAGGAAAATTATGCTGCTTACTTTAGTTTTGCAAAAAATTTTGGAAAGCATTGGGAAACAAAAGCAGGTATCCGGTACGAAAATACGAATGCAGAAAGCTTTACCCCGGCCACCAATTCCGGGAATAAATACCAGTACGGACAGTGGTTTCCTTCTGCCTATGTTTCTTACAAAGAAGATAAAAATGTATTCAGTTTTTCTTATTCCAGAAGAATTAACAGACCGAGTATGGGCAATCTGAATCCTTTCCGCTGGTATTCAAACCCTTATTCCTATTATTCAGGAAATCCGCTGCTTACTCCGGCTTATATCAACAATTGGGAATTGGGTTATACGTTTAACAATAAATTTTCGGCCAGTGTATATTATCTGAGAATGAAGAATGCATTTGGCCAGATTTCTTCTCTTGATGATCTTTCCCAGATCTCAACCTACCTGAACTATTACAACAATAATTTCTGGGGACTGAACGCCTCTTATACGGATACTTTTTTTAAATTTTGGGAAACCAGTATCTCGATGAATGCATCGCTTCAGAATTCATCCGTATTTAATATTGATGCAACACCTCAGAAAGGAAGCTCATTCACCTATTCCATCAACAATACGTTGGCTTTAAACAAAAATAAGACGCTTGTATTTTTCCTGAATTACAGCCACAGTCTGCCTTACAAAAATGTAAATTCCTATTTCTATGCTTTCCCGGAACTGACTTCAGGATTAAAGGTTTCACTCATGGAAAAGAAACTTCAGATCAATGCAACGGTTACCAATATTTTTTCCCAAAGATACCGTGGAGAGCTGTATTTCTCTGATAACACCCAATACATGAACAACTACTGGGATGGCAGAAGTTTCCGTTTAAGTGTTAATTATACTTTTGGAAGCGGCAAAAAGAAAATTAGTAAGAAAAATATCAATTTTGAAGAAAAAGAAAGAGTGTAATAGCAGGCTTTACTGGCTCAGTTTCAAAACTTTGTTAGTAAAATAAATGCAATCAAATCTTATAGGTTTTGAAAACCTATAAGATTTCGTTCTCTAAAATATATATTGATTTTTTTAGTTGTAGGTCTTAAAGCGCAGCTAAAACTTAATATTCTTAAAAGCTTAACAGAATCTTAATGGCTTGAATTTTTTCTCTCGCAGATAGCAGATGAGCAAAAATAAAAATCTGCATCATCTGATTAATCTGCGTGAAATTTTAAAATCATATGATCTCTACCCGTTCCTACTTTTTGCAATTGATCCTTTATGTTATCCACCCAAACAAAAAAACAGAGAATGATTCTCTGTTTTTTTGTTTTATTCTTATCCGTTTTTAAAATTTAAATTCTACCCTCGCGAAAACGAAACGTCCTCCTATACCATATTGAGAAACCTGTCTGGAATACACAAACTGATTATCTGCTGTCAATGAACTGATGTTCGGGCTTTTGGAAGGAAGCACATTGAACAGATTGTTCGTCCCTATCGTAGCTGAAATATTTTTGTTGAAATCGTAGCCTACGGAAAGATCGGTAACAAAACGGTCATTTAAAACGAAATGTTCTCTGCTTTCGGTAACGCCATCAAAATTGGCATCCAGTACATCAGCATCCGTCACTTTTCCAAAGTATGAATTTCTGAGAGCAATTGTAAGAGATGAGAACTTCAGGGTATTGGCAAGAGTCGCCTTTATACGGGGCACAGCTTCTTCAAAATATACTCTGTTGGGTTCAGAAAAATAATTATTGATCTGACTTACCAACTTAGGTGAAGCGTGAATTTCACCGACTCTTCTGGTCTGATTAAGATTAAGTCCCAGGTTATTTTCCAACGAGATTCCCTCAGAGATTCTCGAAGTCTGGGAAACGGTAATATCTAACCCTTTTGTCTCGGAATCTACCGCATTCGCAAAGAAATTGGCAGCACTGGCTCTCGCTAAATCAAATGCTCCCTGAAGAACTGCCTGATCTGATCCCGGTTCAAAACTTCCTTCCGGACGAAAGAACAAATCTGTAAGCACCACTCTGTCTTTAATTTTTATCAGATAAGCATCAGCCGTAAATACCAAGCTTAAAGAAGGAATCTTCCATGTAATTCCTGTACTGTAGGATTGGGAGGTTTCCTGTTTCAGTTTTGGAATTCCTAATGCCTGAGCTGCCTCGGAATTATTTCTAAAGGTTCCCACCTGTGTGGTTTTTCCCTGCTGAATTAATGTAGATGTTGAGCTGTAGTAAATCTGAGCAAGTGAAGGAGCTCTGAATCCTGTAGAAACCGCCCCTCTCCAGTTAAAATTATTGGCCAGCTTTACATTGGTTGCCAGTTTATAGTTAAAAGTAGACCCGAAATCTGAATAATTTTCGAAGCGAACGGCTCCTTCCAATAACCACCAGTCTGTAGGCTCTATTTCAACATCCGCGTAGGCGGCAATGCTGTTTCTGCTTCCGGAAACGGCATTATCAGGACTGAAGCCCGGAAATACCTGAGAACCTGCCGGTCTTACATTTCCAAAAAAATCGGTAACCTTTTCGTTTTCAGGAGTAGCAGCAGTTACGACACGTCCATAAATATCGTAGGATACATAAGAGTTTTCGTTACCTGCATTTACTTTATAGTTTTCGTATCTGTATTCCCCTCCAAAAGCCAGGTTCAAGCCGTGCAGCACATCATATTTTTTGGAAAAATCCAGATTCAGGGTATTTTGTAGGAATTCTGAGCCTCCTGCTTCAAAGGTTCGTGGTGAAAGATCTCCCAACGACGCGTTGAACGTGTTCACCACTCCGAAATTAAAGGTGTTCTTTCCAAAAGTATTGCTGAGATCTACATTCCAGCCGTTCCATTTCCCTTTGATTCCTCCGGCTAAGGAATAATCATTCACACTCGCTTCAATCTGCGGTAAATATCCGTTCGGTGTGACAGCATTGATATTTCTTTCTGTATTCGGTAAACGGAAAAAACCTCCTGCATTTCCGAGACGATAACTGTATCCCCCGAAAGAATACACTTTCCAGTCTTCATTCACCGGAATTTCAGAATTAAAGAAAAGCTGGGCAGACTGGAGTTTAGACTGTCCCGCTCTGAGGCTGAAATCTTTCCTCTCCAGACCTCTATAATTAAGCTCCTGATTTGTAAAATCTTGTCCTAATAATCCTTGCAACTCAGAGATGCTTCCCGCATTGGATATCTGAGACTGAAAAGTCGGTGAAAAATAATCAACCTGAGAAGCGTACTGCTTTACGGTGTTGATAATCTGCTGAGTATTGGAGGTATTGGTGATGTTCTTATAAAGCCCGTCGATATTAACTCCACTTTGTAATGCCCGGTAATTAATGGCATTATAGGCATTAAAGATATTTCCCTGGCGTACTCCTGCTCTGGAATACGGATCTCTGTACTGCACGGATCCGGTGACATTTACGAAACCTTTATCTCCAATTTTAGCACCATAATTAAGGTCTGCAGAAATAGTCTGTCCATCTATTCCTCCAGAAAAATTATTCGTGGCCGGTGATGCATATCCTCCTAAAAATACCTGTCCCGAAAGACCTAATCTCTTTTTAAGACCTAAGTTGACGACTCCGGCTATCGCATCTGAACCATACTGGGCAGAAGCACCGTCTCTTAATACTTCTATTTTTTCCAATGCAAATGCAGGAATTGCATTAAGGTCCGTTCCTACCGAGCCTCTTCCGGGCGTTAAGGTAACATTGATGAGTGAAGACTGGTATCTTCTTTTACCGTTGAGCAACACCAGAACCTGATCCGGACCAAGCCCTCTGAGAAGAGCAGGATCCACAAAATCAGTTCCGTCATTAACGGTATGAGATGTAGAAGAAAATGAAGGCACCACATAATTAAGTGCCTGGCTTATATTATTAACCGGACTTTGTCTTAAAATCTTTGATATATTGATGATATCCACAGGAACCGGAGTTTCCGTAAGTGATCTTCCAGCCCCTCTTGAGCCCAGAATCACCACATCGTCTATCTTTTTGGATGATGTAGAATCTGACTGTCCGAAGTAGAATGCTGAAATAAGTGCTGCTGAAGCTATGATTGTTTTTTTCTCGAAATTGCGCATGTGTTTTCTATTTTTTATTACTGATTGTTGATTTGATTTCAGGCCATAGTTATCCTGCAACCTTTATTTTAAGGTTACGGTAAAAGCCGGAATGAATTTGTATTATTTTTTTTAAAAAGATTGGGATCACAGGCAAAACCTGGGGAAGAGAAAACGGTTTTTAACGCAAAGTTTCATCTTATTAATGCTTAATTTTTGAGGAAGGCAAAGACTGTGACTGCGTCACTGATTAAGCTATCGTATAAAACATCCGCTTAATCGAATCAATTTCATTGATTCTGTCTTTATTTTCTCCTTTATCAATAGAATAATTAATTTCTTTGCGTCAAAAAACTTTATACGCTCCCATAAGTTTTGAAGTTGATCCGAGGTCTAGAAACAACAACACATGCGCATGTAGAAATGGCATGAAAAGAGATCAGAATAACGAAGTGCTCCTTCATGATCTGAAAAACGAAAATTAAAATGGGTCAAGTGGTTTCCCTTGTCTTTAAACATTGATTTTATTTTTTTAAAACAAAAATTTCAAGATGGGAAGAAAAATAGAAAATAAACATTTTTTCCGGGCAGGCCGGCTTATCTATTTCAGCACCTTGCTTGTTTTTGCAGGTTGCTATCCCATCTATGAGATTCTTGATAATTACATGGCAAAGATATGATTATTTCGGAAATAAAAAAATAAATGCATAAAATTTTAACTTTTCGCAAATTTTCCCGTAACAAACTGCTTTTTTTTACGTCTAACTGAACAGTAGTAAAAAACATTATGAGAAAAACTATATTAACTTTATCTCTGCTGGGATCTTTTTTCGTCTATTCACAGGAAAAAAGCAACAACGGCCCGGAGAAGGAAAAGCAAATTGAAGGCGTAGTTATTACTAAAACTAAAAAAGCCGTTGAACAAAAAGCCGACCGTACTATTTTTGATTTTTCGGAACAGCCACAGCTTAATAACGGGAATGTTCTGGAAGGGATAAAAAAACTTCCGGGGCTGGTTTCTACGGATATTGCCGGAATGATGTATCAGGGGAAAATCCTGGATGTTTATCTGAACGGAAGGCCTTTAAATATTACTTCGAATGAATTAAATTCTTTCCTTGAAGGGATGCCTGCCAACTCGGTAGACAGAATTGAAGTGATCACTCAGCCAGGCGCTGAATTTCCTGCAACTTCAGGTGGTGCCATCATGAATATCATCACGAATAAAAATGCCAATAAGTATTTAACGGCTACTTATTCAGGGAATTATTCTTTCACCAATTACGATAAGTTCAGAAACAGAACCACACACTCTCTCAATCTGAATGCAAGAAATAAACTTTTCGGCTGGCAGCTGAATGTAGGGCAAAACTACCGTGAAAGTATGCTGAACGGGGATCAGGATGTCCTTCTTCACAATAACACGGACAGAATTGGACGTGGATATTTTGCAAAATCCGGGGTAACATTTGATCTTGGTCAGGACCGATTATTGCTGAACTACGATATTTATCACAACAATAACGACAATTATACTGCGAGTAGAGGACTTGCCGATATCCTTGTCAACGTTAATCCTATCCAATACAGAGAAGCGGATTATGAAGCATCAGATGTTGCACATACCAATAACCTGAGACAGGAAGCTGTTGTAACTTATCAGAAGCGTTTCAGCGACAAGTCTCAAAAGCTGGATTTCCAGTTTGGATATACAAAATCCAATTCTAAATTCTCTCAGGACAATTTTTTCCAGCAAGGAAATTATACTGATAACGGGCAGTTTTTCCGTAATCCGGGGATTAATGGAGTACTTAATAATGAGTCGGATATGAGGATAGCCAACTTCAAGATAGATTACTCGCAGCCGATCAAGCTTATGGATGGTGGAAAAGTAAGTTTAGGAGGTTTGTACGAAAAACAAAATTATGATACGGAAAGTAAAGGTCTTACGAATCTAGAGTATCAGAGACAAACGGCTTCAACTTACCTTGAATTTCAGGCCAAGTTGAAGAAATTCGACTTTATTCTTGGGGCAAGAGCTGAAAATTATGATATTTCCGGTATCACAAGACAGGTAAAGGATGGTGTGGTTACAGAAAGAGATCTTACTCCTTTTAACAGGTTTAAGCTTTTTCCTAATGCAAGTGTACAGTACAACCTGATGAACCAGGTTTACGTAGCAGCAAACTACAACAAAAAGATCAGCCTTCCGAGTATTTCCGCCCTTAACCCGAATAACGTAACATTCGGCAGCCCGAATACACAGGTAACGGGGAATCCGGATCTTCAGCCTACAATATTTGATAACTATGAATTAAAAGTTTCAGCTTTTGATTATGCTTTTATCGGATACAGTGTAAGTTCGGCTAAAGATCAGGTTGCGCAGATCGTGATGAAAGACGGTAAGAACCTTTTCAACAGACAGGTGAATATTTCGAATATGAAAATTCACAATTTCAACTTTGGTCTTCCGGTTCCGTTTATGATTTTCAGTAAGCCGATGAGTGAGATCATGAAGTTTGATTTTAATCCTGATAAAATTAATTTCATGTATCTGTATGCAGGATATCAAAAGCATGAAATTGATAATTTAAACAACAAAGGTTTCTGGATTTTTAATATCATGACGCAGTTACTTCTACCGAAAGATATTAAATTAACAGCCAACTACAGCTACCTGACTCCAAAGGCAGGATATTTCTACTTCACCGCAGATAAACCATTCAACAATAATCTGGATATTACACTTACGAAGAAGTTTATGAATAACCGCCTTACGGTTTCCGTATTTGCAAATGATATTTTCAATGGACAGGTGATGCAGGTGTATTCCAATCCGCCTGAAGGACAGCCTGTAATGATCCGAAGTAAGTATGATACCCGAAATTTTGGTATTTCTATCAATTATAAAATTCCAACAAGAAATAAACTGGCGAAGGAAGATCCAAATATCCTGAATCAGACTAAAAAAGAGGATACTGGTGTGATGCAGCAGGGACAGTAATTTTTTAGAATCAAAAGTTATAGAGTAAGGCCGTGAAGATATTTTACGGCCTTATTTTTTTATTTATCGCAAGGATACACAAAGGTTTTTTGATATAATCCCGGATTTAAGGTAAACAAGGGCGCTGACGCTTAACAAGGAAATACAAGCTGGAAAAATGAAGTGTATTTGGGGATTTGATGATTAAACAGTTAAAAATCCAGGGTCTGGAATCTCCAGTTCAGGGTGTCGATGAGGGTGAGCTGATCTGAAGGTACCGGAAGTCCGGTGATGATCTTTAAAGTCTGCATCGCCATCATGCTTCCTACAATACCCGGCAATGCTCCCAATACTCCAAGACTGTCACAATCAGGGATGTCTTCATCAAAAGGAGGTTCCGGAAAGAGATCTCTCAGGTTTTTACTTCCTTTATAATTAAATACGGTGGTTTGTCCCGAAAAGGCCAAAATACTTCCGTAAACTAAAGGTTTTCCCAGTTTCACACAGGTATCATTAATTAAATATCTGGACGTAAAATTATCGGAACCATCTGCAATAATATCGTATTGCGAAAGTATTTCTTCCGCATTTGAATGATCTATTTTTTGATTAATCCCTATCACATCGACATGATGGTTCAGGTTTTTCACAAAAAGTTCGGCACTGTTTATCTTAGAAGCCCCGACTGTATTTTCATTGTGAATAATCTGGCGGTTTAAGTTGTGAAGCTCCACCTCATCAAAATCTGCTATTCCCAAAGTTCCTACTCCTGCAGCGGCAAGGTATTGAATGACGGGACTTCCTAAGCCACCTGCTCCAATGACCAATACTTTGGACGACCTGATTTTCTTCTGTCCCTCCAACCCAATTTCTTCGATGAATATCTGCCGGCTGTATCTTGCAAAAATATCTTCGCTTTTCATTCTAAATTATATGCTTTTAACCATTAAGTTTTTTTAAGCTATGAAGGAATATTAAGATATATCCTTAATGGCTTAATGTTTAAAAAAACCACTGTACGCAGGATCCCAGTCCTTCATCACAGGATCGTAGCCTGCTTTTCTGATGCTGTTTTTCACCTCTTCCATGCTGCGCTCGTCGCTGGTTTCAAACTGTTCCAAAGATTCAACATCTACCGCATAACCTCCGGGATTTGTTTTGGAAGCAGCACTCATCGACGTGGCTCCCAATGATATAATATGATCTCTGAATTTTTCGTTTTCTCTGGTGGATATTGAGATTTCCAGGTCTTCATTCCATATTCTGTAAGCACAGATAAGCTGAAGCAGATCTCTATCTTCCATAATAAAGTTGGGTTCAATGATCCCTTCCGCAGGTCTCAGTCTGGGAAACGATACTGAAAAACGGCTCTTCCAGTAGTGTTTCTGGAGATAATCAATATGAAGAGCATTAAAAAAGCTGTCTACGCGCCAGTCTTCAAGCCCAAGAAGAACTCCAAGTCCGATTTTATGAATACCTGCTCTTCCAATCCTATCCGGTGTATCCATCCTGAAATGAAAGTTTGATTTTTTTCCTTTGGGATGGTATTCTTTATAGACTTCCTGATGGTAGGTTTCCTGATAGACCAAAACCGAATAAACGCCTTCCTGATGCAGCTGCAGATATTCTTCTTCCGATAAAGGCTGTACTTCTATTGAAATATTGGCAAAATGAGGTCTCAAGAGACGAACCGCATTCAGAAAGTAGGAAGTTCCAACTGTTTTATTGGCTTCACCACTCACCAGAAGTACATGATTCACACCCATAGATTTCAGAACGGAGGCTTCCACCATCACTTCTGTATCGGAAAGGGTTTTCCGTCTTACACTGTTATCCAGGCTGAAACCGCAATAGGTACAGATATTCTGGCATTCGTTGCTGAGATACATGGGTGCGTAAAGCTGAATAGTTTTCCCGAAACGCTTCTGGGTGAGCTGGCGGGTCATTCTGGCCATTAGTTCCAGTTCCTGTGCTGCTGCGGGGGAAAGTAAATTCAGGAAATCATCCAGCGTTTTATTTTTCTTATGCAGGCTGGCAAGTACGTCTGCATGGGTGATTTCACCGAGTCTGGCTTTTATCTCATCCCAATGATAGCGTTCGAAAATATCTTTAAAGCTCTTCATTTATTCACCAATTATTCAAACAAGAAAGACGTCAGCGGACTTGATGCTTCGGCATGATTTGCAATGGCTCCCAAGCCTGATTCGAAAGCTCTTCTTCCTGCAATCACTCCTTCTTTAAAGGCCAAAGCCATATTCACCGGGTTTTGTGCCACCGCAATCGCCGTATTTACAAGAACAGCATCAGCCCCCATTTCCATTGCTTTTGCAGCATCTGAAGGAGCCCCGATTCCGGCATCTACCACAACCGGAACATTGCTCTGGCTGATAATGATTTCCAGAAAATCTAATGTTCTCAGGCCTTTGTTTGTTCCAATGGGAGCTCCTAAAGGCATTACTACGGCTGTTCCGGCATCTTCAAGGCGTTTGCACAAAACAGGATCCGCATGAATGTAAGGCATCACGATAAAACCAAGTTTAGCCAGTTCTTCCGTAGCATATAATGTTTCAATAGGATCGGGAAGAAGGTATTTGGGATCGGGATGGATCTCCAGTTTTACCCAGTTGGTTTCCAGTGCTTCCCTTGCTAGCTGGGCGGCCAATACCGCTTCTTTTGCCGTTCTGGCTCCGGAAGTGTTGGGAAGAAGATGAACGTTTGTTTCTTTTAACGAATCCAGTAATCCGTCTTCTGCTGCACCGGAATCTATTCTTTTCAGTGCCATAGTCACCATATCTGTTCCTGAAGCGGTTACAGAGGTAGCCATTTCATTAAGGTTTCCGAATTTTCCGGTTCCGAGGAAGAGTCTGGATTCGAATATTCTGTCCGCTATTTTTAATTTTTGATTATTCATATCATTGTTTTTCTAAATTCACTGATTACAGAGGGCTGGTTTGTAATTTCACCGGATACCGCAACTCCGTATATCCCGATCTGCTGGAGCTGTTCTATATCCTGAAGCTTAACACCTCCTATGGCAAATATTTTCGGAATGGCTATGGATTTTTCATTTAAAGATGTAATGATATTCTGATAGCCTTCCCATCCTAAGACCGGACTTAGTTTTTCCTTTGTTGCTGTATATCTCAATGGACCAAGACCAATATAATCGCACTGCTCGTCTATTCTTTGGATCACATGTGTCAGGGTGTTGGCAGTTCCTCCTATGATCTTATCTTTCCCCAGAATATCTCTGGCAATGCTGATTGACAAGTCGCCTAACCCCAGATGAACACCATCCGCATCTATCTCTTTGGCGATCTGAACATGATCGTTGATGATGCAAACTGCGCCATATTCTGAACAAAGCTGCTGTGAAATTGTACAGAGCTCCGTCAATTCTTTTTCCGAGGCATTTTTCCAGCGAACCTGTATCCATTGTATTCCATTATCCAGCGCAGCACGAATATTCAGTTCCTGTTCATGTCTTGTCTGTCCCTGTGATATGTATTGTAATTTTTCCATTATTAATTCAACTGAATGATCTTTGATTTTTTCTATGATAAAAGGACTTTCTTTCTGCATTTTTTGAACGCATTGAGCGGCTCATCACTTTCCCATATTCCTCCTAGAAGAGCGGCTCCATCTGCTCCGTTCTCAAAAACCTTGTCAATATTATTTTCGTTGATTCCTCCCAAAGCAACTAGCTTAACATCCGGATTAGCATTTCGTTTGACATCCTCCATAATGGAAGAATCCAGACCGTAGCCTTTTTTGGAAATACTTGGAAAAAAGGGACTTATAAATGCATACTCCCACTCTTTTCCCAGCTCGTTAAAAGTTTCAATATCATGTACTGAAGTAGATATGATATTTTTATCCGCATAAGGCTTATAATTTCCTGCTAAACGATCTGCTTCCCTAAAATGAAGTCTGGCAACTGTATAATCTGTCCCCAGATCATAATATCCGTGTAAAACTAGCTGATCGTAAAATTCGCTGTGAATACCATCCAGAAAGGTTTTCATTTCCTCCCGGTTGATTACAGGTTTTCTTATATGAAGCAGATCCAATCCTTCACGAAACATCTCATTGATGATGTCTGTTTCATTTTTCAGGAGTGTTTCGGGAGTAATCACCAGGATCATATATAAATCTCTTTTCCTTTTTCGATAAATTCCTGCGATTTGTCCAGCATTCCTTTTTCTGCGGAATACCGGATCTCCTGAGTAATTTTCATGGAACAGAATTTTGGACCGCACATAGAACAGAAATGGGCAATTTTAGCTCCTTCTGCGGGAAGTGTCTCGTCGTGATAAGCTCTTGCCGTATCCGGATCCAAAGACAGGTTAAACTGATCTTCCCATCTGAATTCAAATCTTGCTTTACTTAATGCATTATCTCTGTACTGAGCTCCGGGATGTCCTTTAGCCAAATCGGCAGCATGGGCAGCAAGTTTGTAAGTAATCACCCCCACTTTTACATCTTCTTTGTTCGGAAGACCCAAATGTTCTTTCGGGGTTACGTAGCAAAGCATGGCGCATCCGAACCATCCAATCATGGCTGCTCCGATTCCGGAAGTAATATGATCATAACCCGGTGCGATATCTGTTGTTAACGGCCCTAAAGTATAAAACGGTGCTTCATGGCATTCTTCCAGCTGCTTGTCCATATTTTCTTTGATCATATGCATCGGTACGTGGCCCGGCCCTTCGATCATGACCTGTACATTATGTTTCCATGCGATCTTGGTGAGTTCACCTAAAGTTTCCAGTTCTGCAAACTGTGCGGCATCATTGGCATCTGCAATAGATCCCGGACGAAGACCGTCTCCCAGGGAGAAAGCCACATCATATTTTTTCATAATCTCGCAGATCTCCTCAAAATGCGTGTACAAAAAGTTTTCTTTATGATGATACAGACACCATTTTGCCATAATAGAGCCTCCTCTGGACACAATTCCCGTTACTCTTTTCACGGTAAGATGAATGTATCTTAATAATACCCCTGCATGGATGGTAAAATAAGAAACTCCCTGTTCTGCCTGCTCGATAAGTGTATCTTTAAATACTTCCCAGGTAAGGTCTTCAGGAACTCCCTTCACCTTTTCCAGTGCCTGATAAATAGGAACCGTCCCAATGGGAACCGGGCTGTTTCTGATGATCCATTCTCTGGTTTCGTGGATATTTTTTCCCGTGGAGAGATCCATAATGGTATCTGCCCCCCAACGGCAGGCCCAAACGGCTTTTTCCACTTCTTCTTCAATGCTTGAGGATACTGCACTGTTGCCGATGTTGGCATTAATTTTAACCAGGAAATTACGGCCGATAATCATGGGTTCGCTTTCAGGATGATTGATGTTGTTCGGAATGATTGCTCTTCCGGCGGCAATTTCGTCTCTTACAAATTCCGGAGTGATCTTTCCTTTTGGGGTAAGGGCACCAAAACTGTTTCCCGGATGCTGAAATGCCATTTCTTTTGGAGCGGTGTCCAATTGTTCAATCCTTTGGTTCTCACGAATGGCTACGTATTCCATTTCAGGGGTGATGATTCCCTGTTTTGCATAATAAAGCTGGGTAAGCTCCAATCCTTCTTTGGCTACTTTGGGTTTGTGGTCGTAAGCAAAACGCAGTTCATCGAGGCGGGAATCTGCAAGGCGGGCTTTTCCGTATTCTGAGGTAATTCCAGTCAGGATTTCTACATCTTTTCTATCCAGAATCCACTGTTCACGGATTCTGGGAAGGCCTTTCATAATATCTATTGATGCGTTTTCATCCGTATAAGGCCCCGAAGTATCATAAATGGTTACCGGCAGATTTTCTTCCAGTGTCCCATTGGTAAGGCGTGTAGGGCTGAGATGAATTTCACGCATTGCTACGCTGATCGGGTGTATTTTCCCTTCAACATAAATTTTTTTGGCGTTCGGAAATGGCGAACATGTGATTGAATGAGCCATAAGTATTTTTTATGATTAAATTAAATGAGGACTATCCACCCTGAGTGGCGGTAATAATTAAAACTGAATCTTTGTCTTTGAGAGAAGTTTCTGCCCAGGCGGACAGTGGAATAATACGGTTGTTGACCGCTACGGCAATTCCTTTTTTCTTATCGGGTATCTCCATAGCCATGAGTGCTTCCAGATTGTCGGGAAGTACTTCAAATGTTTTCGTTGTGTGGTTGATTGTAAGCTCCATTCCTAATTGTTTTTTATATACTTTAGGAATGGCTCTTATTGTACAATAGAATGTACAGCAAAAGTCATTTACTTTTCCCTACGCTGGTATCATCCAGATCAGGTTCAAAGGGTAAAGTCTCAGTCTGTAGTTTTACAGACACCCCTAAAGTTGTGACGAAGGTAGGTATTTTTTTGAAATACGCAAAATCTGAATTTTATCAGAAACAAAAAAGACCTTCTCAGTATTGAAAAGGCCTTAATTATTTTGATCGTTATTTCTATTTAAAATTTGCTGAAAGTCAGCTGTAAAGATGAAGTTTAAAATTCTATTGCTCTTCACAGGCTCTCCAAATCGCATCATTCTGTGGAACCGGGGCTGTAATCAACATTTCTTCTTTGGTAACCGGATGGATAAATTCCAGTTTTCTTGCATGCAGATTGATTCCTCCATCAGGATTGGACCTCGGGGCCCCGTATTTCAGATCTCCTTTTATCGGAATTCCGGTTTTGGATAGCTGCGCGCGGATCTGGTGATGTCTTCCCGTTTCAAGATCAATTTCCAAAAGCATATAATTATCCAGAGTCTTGATGACATGATACGTCAGGATTGCTTCTTTTGCTCCTTCTGTAACTTTCGGGAAAACGATGGCCTTATTGGTTTTTTCGTTTTTCTTTAAATAATGAATAAGTCTTTGGCTCTGAGGAATCATTTCTTTTCCGACCACAGCCCAATAGGTTTTCTTGACTTCTCTATTTTTCACCATCTGAGTAAGGCGGGAAAGCGCTTTGGAAGTTTTAGCATAAATAACCAGACCCGAAGTTGGACGGTCTATACGGTGAACTAAGCCGAGAAAAACATTTCCCTGCTTAGCATCTCTTTTCTTTATAAAATTCTTAATGGATTCCAGTAAGGACTCGTCTCCGGTTTTATCACCCTGAACAAGCTGCCCTACCTTTTTGTTGACGACCAGCAGATGGTTGTCTTCATATACAATCTGTTCCTCCATAATTCATTATTGACGTCTGTTGGATATCGAAAGGATAACTCCGGCCAAAAGTCCTATGGTTTTAAGTGCGGAAAGCTTAGAGTCCGCGGGAAGGAATGCTCCCAATACACAGGCTCCAGCCGCCGCATACATCGCGTACATGAAATTTTTATTGGTAAGCAAAGGCGCCTGAATAAAGAAACTCGCTCCTATCAGTATGTAAAAAACTTTTCCGGAAAGTAGATGGTTGATCTCAGGCGAAAATACGTTAAACCACCCTATTGCCATGCAGATCAGAGCCGCTATGGATAAAATTCCCTGGATAGATTGTTGTTGTCCTTTCATGGATTAATAGCTTTCATTTTCATTAGGGAAGTCCACACTTTTCACATCTTTTACATATTGAGCCACAGCTCCTGTAATTTCTGTGTAAAGGTCAAGGTATCTTCTAAGGAATTTCGGGCTGAATCCCTGGTTCATACCAACCATATCGTGATATACAAGAACCTGCCCGTCACAGTTTGCACCCGCTCCAATACCTATTGTAGGAATGGAAATACTTTCTGATACTTTTTTGGCTAAATCAGCAGGAATTTTTTCCAAAACAACTGAGAAACATCCAAGTTCTTCCAAAAGCTGTGCATCGCTGATCAATTTTTCAGCTTCGGCTTCTTCTTTCGCTCTTACTTTATAGGTTCCGAATTTATAGATGGACTGTGGGGTTAATCCCAAATGTCCCATCACAGGAATTCCGGCATTCACAATTTTTTTAATAGATTTTGAAATTTCCTTACCTCCTTCAATTTTCACGGCATGTGCACCTCCTTCTTTCATCATTCTTACAGCAGATTCCAGTGCCTTTTCCGGATTGCTCTGATAAGAACCAAAAGGCAGATCGGCAATAACCAAAGCTCTGTCTACTCCACGAACAACGCTTTGAGCATGATAAATCATCTGATCTAAAGTAATAGGCAAAGTGGTCTCAAAACCCGCCATAACATTAGCTGCGGAATCTCCTATTAAGATGGCATCAACTCCTCCTGCATCTACCATTTTAGCGGTGGTAAAATCGTATGCCGTAAGCATGGTTATCTTTTCCTTGTCGAATTTCATTTTACGCAAGGTTTCAGTGGTAACTTTTTTAATTTCAGAATGAACAGACATAATGTATCTATTGTTTAAAAGTTAAAAAGTCGGCTTTCGCCGACTTAAATTTTGGTATGATTTTTATAAAACTACGTGGCCCAGTTTCATGAGCTTGTCGTGGTTGAGAATTTTGATATTTCTTCCGTCTACTTCAATAAGACTGTCCTGTTTGAACTCGGAAATCAGACGGATGGCACTTTCTGTAGCAGTACCGATGATGTTGGCAATTTCTTCGCGGGTAAGCGAGATTTTGATAAACCCTTCAGGATCTACTCCCAGTTTCTGTTCCAGAAGGATCAGAATTTCTGCCAGTCTCTCTCTTACTGTTTTCTGTGCCAGGAAGGTAATGGTATTGGATGATTCACCCAATTCATAGGAGATTTTCTGAAGCATGGCAAAAGAAAGCTGCGGATCTACTTCCAAAAGATACATGAAGATGTCTGCGGGAAGGAAAATGCATTCAATATCCGTCATAGCCTCAGCCTTTGCCTGGAAATTTTCCCCGCAAAGCAATGAACGATAGCCGATGATGTCCCCCTCTTTGATAAATCTCAAAATCTGGTCCTTTCCAAAAGCTCCGGACTTTGAAAGTTTAGCTGCCCCTTTTTCCAGGACGAACACCCCTTTTGGAGTTTCTCCGTCTTCAAAAATAGTGTCGTGCTTTTGAAAACTCAATTTTTTCTTGCCGTTAATATATTTTTCAAAATCAGTGCTAGAAAGTCTTTCCTTAAATGATTTATCATTAAAAACTCTGGCGAACCTCTCTTCAATTGCAATCTGTTGTTCCTGCGACATTTTATATGACATTTATCACAAAAATAGAACTTTTTAACACGATAAACAAAAAAAATTGTTATAATTTTGTAGTTCAATATATTATGTGGTGAGCGAGAACTGTTTTCATTGTGGTCAAGGGATAGAAAAAGAGAGAATTTTGTTTGATGAAAAGACTTTCTGTTGCAACGGATGTAAGTCTGTCTACGAAATTCTGAATATCAATAATTTAACTAATTTTTACGAGCTTAATAAAAGGGCCGGAATCCGTCCCAGTGATGAAAGTTCTTCCCAGTTCGAATACCTTGATACTCCGGAAATCTTCGAAAAGATCACGGATTTCTCAGAAGGAAACACCAGTCTTGTCACATTTAAGATCCCTGTAATTCACTGTTCATCATGCATCTGGCTTCTAGAGAGTCTTCATACGCTGAACGATCACATCCATTATTCCCAGGTGAATTTCACCAGAAAGACCCTACAGATTTCATTCAATCATAATGACCTGAAATTAAGCGAACTCGCTAATTTTTTAACCAATCTCGGTTACAAACCCGTTATCAGCCTTGAAACAGCCGATAAAAATGTAGATCATCTCGACAAATCTCTTCTGATCAAATTTGCCATTGCAGGCTTTGCCTTCGGAAACGGAATGTTCCTGGCTTTCCCTGAATATGTGGGTGGTGAAGACTATTGGATGGAGCATTACAAGGGGCTTTTCAGGACTTTAATGTTCCTGCTGGCCTGCCCTGTTGTATTTTACTCTGCCTCGGATTATTATAAATCGGCATGGTATGGTCTGAAAAACAAGATCGTTAACATTGACGTTCCTATTGTTCTCGGAATCTTTGTTCTTTTCGGACGAAGTATTTATGAAGTGGTCACAGACTACGGACCGGGTTATTTTGATACATTATGCGGTCTTCTGTTCTTCATGCTGATGGGGAAAATCTTCCAGAAAAGAACCTACAGCGCATTATCTTACGACAGAGATTACAAATCCTTCTATCCTATTGCCGTTACGAAAGTAGATTTCGATGGAAAACAGGACAACATCCTTCTTTCTGAAATTAAAGTGGGTGACCGAATTCTTGTGAGAAATCAGGAAATCATTCCGGTAGATGCTATTCTGATCAACGGGGAAGGAAATATCGACAACAGTTTTATTACGGGAGAAAGCGAAAGCATCAGCAAGCAGCCCGGCGATAAAATTTTTGCAGGTGGAAAGCAGATTGGCTCCTCTCTGGAGCTTGAAGTCATTAAAGATGTTGATCAAAGTTATCTGACACAGCTTTGGAACAAGGAAGCCTTCAAAAAACATGAAACAGGTCTTGACACATTGACCAACAACGTCAGCAAGTATTTCACATTCATCATTTTAGGCATCGCTGCAGTTTCAGGAACTTATTGGGCATTTATTGATCTGAATGTGATGTTCCAGGTTATTTCAGCAATTCTGATTATCGCGTGTCCATGTGCACTGGCATTGTCTGCTCCGTTTACATTCGGGCATATTATGAGGATTCTGGGCCGTAATAAATTTTACGTAAAAGATACTTTAACGATTGAGAAGATCGCAAAACTGGATACTATTGTTTTTGATAAGACAGGAACCATCACGCACAGAAAAAAATCCAATATCAGATACGAGGGAACTGAAATCAATAATTTTGATCAGTTGAACATCAAAACCCTGCTGAAGAACTCCAACCACCCTCTTTCGAAGTCTTTATATGAATTCATTGAGGTAAATGACGACTATTTCACGGTTGAGAATTTCCAGGAAATTTCAGGAAAAGGATATGAGGCGAACGTAAGAGGAAACCTTTATAAAATTGGCTCTGCACGCTATAATAATCAGGAACCTAAGAATCTTGAAACAGCAGTTTACATCAGCAAAAATGACGAGTTTGTCGGGAAATTCATTTTCAAAAACGAATACCGTCCGAAATTAAAAGAACTGTTTACCAAACTCAGCACATACAAGATATTTATCCTGAGCGGTGATAATTCTTCTGAGGAAAACCAGCTTAAAGAACTTATCCCTAACTACCATGGAATGGCTTTCAACCAAAGCCCTGAAGACAAGCTTAATTACATCAAAAACCTTCAGGATCAGCACATGAAAGTAGCGATGCTGGGAGATGGTCTTAATGATGCCGGAGCCCTTAAACAGAGCAATGTGGGGATTGCTATTGCCGATGATACAAACAGCTTTACGCCTTCTTCGGATGTGATTATGAACGGTGATAAAGTCGTTACTTTAGACAAGTACCTGAATGTCTGCAAAGGGTCGATTACCATTGTAAAAATGACATTCATAATCAGTTTTCTCTACAATATTGTCGGTTTAAGTTACGCAGTTACAGGCCATATGCATCCGCTCTTCGCAGCAATCATCATGCCAATCAGTTCCATCACTGTGGTTACATTCACTACTCTTTCCACCTGGATTTTGGGCAGAAAACATTTTAAAAAACAGGCGTAGAAGCCCTTATTTAGACTGATTTTAAATTAGCTGAAATCGGCATTTCGTGATGAATGTCATTATTTTTCACTAAATTTGAACCCCGAAAATAGGTTAATTTTGTTGTCCAATGGATATTCTATATTTAATGATCCTCTGCAGTGTTTCCTTAGCTGCGATTTTCTTGGTCGTATTTATAGTGTATGCCCGAAAAGGACAGTTTGAAGATGATGAATCTCCGGCTGTCAGAATCCTTTTTGATAATGGAGAAATCAAGGAAAAGGATGAATCAGGCAACAAAGATAAAGACGAGAAAAAAATAGGAGAGAATAATAAAATTGAAGAAAAAAGTGAATAGTTGATATGGAAACACAAAAGTTTAGTTATGACAACAGTATTGTCCGTGCGTTCCTTTATGCGACCTTAGTTTTCGGTCTTATAGGATTTACGTTCGGGCTTACGGCGGCATTAATGCTTTTCTACCCGGAATTGCCGGAATTTTTATTCGGTACTGATGATACAACCATCAAGAGTCTTGCATCAGGCAATATTCAAGGGTTAATAAACACTCATGGTGCATTTGGTTTTGGTAGAATCAGAATGCTTCATACCAATACCGTGATCTTTGCATTTGTATGTAATATCGTTTATACCGGTATTTATTACTCATTACAGAGATTATTAAAAACAAGAATGTACAGTGATACATTGTCATGGTTACATTTCTGGACTTGGCAGTTTATGATCGTTGCTACGTTCGTTACCTTCTTTATGGGGATCAATACCTCTAAAGAATATGCTGAACACGAGTGGCCGATCGACATATTGATTGCGTTCTCATGGATTATTTTCGGGATCAACATGTTCCTGACGATTTCAAAAAGAAGAGTAAGACACCTTTATGTAGCGATCTGGTTCTACATCGGAACATGGATTGCAGTAGCAATGCTTCACATCTTCAACAATCTTGAAGTTCCTTTATCTTTCACAGGCTGGAAATCTTATTCGGCTTACGCAGGGGTAAAAGACGCTATTGTACAATGGTGGTACGGACACAATGCGGTAGCATTCGTATTGACAACTCCGGTTCTTGGTTTGATGTATTACTTCCTTCCGAAGGCAGCAGACAGACCGGTTTTCTCTTATAAACTGTCTATTATTCACTTCTGGTCATTAATTTTCGTATATATCTGGGCTGGTCCTCACCACCTTCAGTATACAGCACTTCCTGCATGGGCACAGGCTGTGGGAACAGGTTTCTCTATCATGCTTATCGCACCATCCTGGGGAGGAATGCTAAACGGTCTTCTTACGCTGAGAGGAGCATGGGATAAAGTAAGGGAAAACCCTATCCTGAAATTCTTCGTAGTAGCTGTAACATGTTACGGTATGGCGACATTTGAAGGTCCGCTATTGGCAACAAAAAACATCAACAAAATTGGTCACTTTACAGACTGGGTTATCGGTCACGTACACTTAGGAGCTCTAGGATGGAATGGTTTCATGGCATTCGGGGTTATCTACTATCTGGTACCAATTATGTGGAGAACAAAAATATGGTCTGTAAAATTAGCTAACTGGCACTTCTGGTTAGGGACATTAGGAATTATTTTCTATGCAGTACCAATGTATATTTCCGGATTTACACAAGGATTAATGTGGAAGCAGTTCAACCCGGACGGAACTCTATTATGGAAAAACTGGTTGGATACCGTAACTGCGATTATCCCTTATTTCAAAATGAGATTCGTTGGAGGTCTGTTCTATATTTCAGGATCTATCTTGATGATCGTTAACGTAATTGCTACGGTAAGACAAGGTTCATTCCAGAAAGAAGTACCTGCTGAAGCACCTGCATTGGCTAATATCGGAAACAAACGTAAAGAAGGAGAAGGAACTCACCTATGGCTTGAAAGAATGCCTTTATTATTAGGTATTTTATCTTTCTTCACGATTTCCATCGGTAGTTCAATTGAAATTATTCCTACACTGTCTTTAAAGAAAAGTGTACCTACGATTTCAGCTGTAAAACCCTATTCACCACTTGAATTAGAAGGTAGAGATCTTTATATCCGTGAAGGATGTAACGCTTGTCACTCTCAGATGATCAGACCGTTCAGAGATGAGATCACCAGATTCAACGGTAAGAACGGACAGTATTCCAAAGCAGGAGAATTCGTTTATGACAGACCATTCTTATGGGGTTCTAAGAGAACAGGACCGGATTTACATAGAGAAGGAGGGAAAAACCCAAGTTCTTGGCACTATAAGCACATGTACAACCCAAGATCTACCTCTGCAGGTTCTATCATGCCGCGTTACCCTTGGTTGATTGCTAATAACTTAGACAGATCTAAAATGGTGGACAAAATGAAGCTTATGAAGAATGCATTTGACGTTCCTTATACGAAAGCTGAAATAGATTCTGCCAACACTTGGGCGAATAACCAGGCAACAAAGATTGTAAAAGATATTTTCTCTGAAGCGAATGACCTTAAAGTAGCATATGCCAAGAGACCTCAGGGAGAATTGGAGAAAAAAGAGATTGTAGCTCTTATCTCTTATCTTCAGAGATTAGGAACAGATATCAAGACTACAGAAATAAAAACAGCAAGTACTAACTAAACATTAAAAGGTTCACATGATTCCTCAGAACTTTAAAGATATATTATCCAATACAGAAAACGCTGGTCTTTACCAGACGCTGGCTCTGATTTTCTTTATGCTGTTCTTCATAGCTCTGGTAATCTATGTTTTTAGCAGGCCTAAAAAATATTACAAAGAGGAAGAAGAAGCACCGCTTGGGGATGATGGGGATGACGATTTTAATTTAAAAAATTAAACTATTTATTATGAAACAAAGAACACCTGTTGTTGTAAACATCTTAATAATAACTGGACTTCTAATAGTTTTTTATTATTTGTTTGTACAAAGCTACTCGTTCCTAGCTTCACCTTATTTCTGGGGAACTGTGGTAATCAGTGGTATTTTAGCCTACATCCACAGCGCTATCGGAGATTTGATTGAAAACAATAAATTCAAAAAATTATCTCCGGAAGAAAAGGCAGCTTATCTTGCGGAAAAGAAAATTCCTTTCCTTAGAAGAATGTACGACAGTGCTTTCAAAAAACAGTCTGCTACAGAGGAAAAAGACATCCTTATCGACCACGGTTTCGACGGGATTATGGAATTGGATAATCAGCTTCCGAAATGGTGGGTAGGATTATTCTATTTTGGGACTGCTTTTTGTATTGTATATATCGCAGCTTACTCTTTCACAGATTTCGCACACCCGTTGAGCGAGTATGAGCAGGAATATAAAGAACAGATGGCAAGCATTGCTGAATATGAAAAGAACCAGCCTCCTGTAACGATAGAAACTGCAAAATACTCTGCTGACAATATTGCAGATGGAAAAGAACTATTCAAAACCAACTGTGCATCTTGTCACAAAGAAGACGGTAGTGGTGGTATAGGTCCAAACCTTACGGATAACTATTGGATCAACCAGCCGGAGAAGACTCTATTTAAAACTGTTTTCCACATGGACTGGAATGGTTCTCCTACTAACCCTGCGATGAGAGCATTTGGTAAGAACGGAGAAGTTTCCGGAGCAGAAATTGAGAAGATTGCAGCGTATGTATATCACATCAATCAGGAAAAACCACCGGTGACGCAGGCTCAGGGAGGAGCAGCTCCTCAGGGAACCGAAGCGCATTGGGAAAAAGAATAATTTTAAAAGATTAGAAACATATGAAAAAACATAATTTGTTATTAGATTAAAATAGTAACGAATTATGTTTTTTCTTTTTTAAAACATAGTACAAATGTCAGACATAGAAGAAATAGAAGTACGCGGCGGACAGGGACAGGTTCTGGACCCTGAGACTTACAGAGATTCTATAGGGACAATGGAGCAATCCGGTAAAAGAAAATGGGTATTTCCGAGGAAACCAAAAGGGAAATACACCAACTATAGAAACATTGTAAGTTATGTTTTATTGATTATTTATTTCGTTGTTCCTTTCATCAAGGTCAATGGAAATCCTTTCTTTTTATTCAACGTTATTGATAGGGAGTTTTTCATTATCGGACAGCCTTTCTATCCACAGGACTTTTTTATCCTTACTTTAGGTGCTATCGCGTCTTTAATTTTTATTATCATTTTTACGATTGCATTCGGAAGAATTTTCTGCGGGTGGATATGCCCTCAGACAATTTTTATGGAATCTATCTTTCGTAAAATTGAATATCTTATTGAAGGTGACCGAAACAAGCAGATGAAGCTGGACAGACAGGAATGGAATAGCGAGAAAATCTGGAAAAGAAGCCTTAAATGGACAGTTTACGTTGTTATTTCCCTAATTATTACCCATTTTATGCTGATGTATATTGTCGGGTACCAGGAAATATTCAGAATTATTTCTGAAGGACCGTTTGCCCATCCTACCAATTTCATCATTATGGTGCTCTTTACTTCTGCATTCTACTTTGTATTTGCCTGGTTCAGAGAGCAGGTTTGTACATTGGTTTGTCCATACGGAAGATTGCAGGGCGTTTTAATTGATAAAGACACCATCAATGTTTTCTACGATTTCAAAAGAGGGGAAAACAGATCCAAATGGAGAAAAGGCGAAGACCGTAAGGCAGCAGGAAAGGGCGACTGTATAGACTGTCAGCAGTGTGTAGTGGTATGTCCTACAGGAATTGATATCCGTGACGGGCAGCAGCTGGAATGTGTAAACTGTACAGCCTGTATTGATGCCTGCGACGAGGTAATGGAAAAAGTAGGCCTTCCAAAAGGATTGGTAAGATATGCTTCTGAGAACGAAATTGAAAATCAAACTGAGTTCAAGTTTACAGGAAGAATGAAAGGTTTTGCTGTGGTTCTTGTTTTATTGGTAGGATTTTTAGGATTCCTTCTTTACAGCAGAGGTGAAATGGAAGCCAAATTCATTAAGCCTGCAGGAAGTACCTTCTTTGTAAGAGACGGAAAAATCACCAACACTTACAATTACACTTTCCTTAATAAGACCAACGATAAGAAAATCGTTACCATCAAAGTACTGGAGCCTGCACACGGAGAAATTACCTACAGTGCTTCCAGCAAGATTCAGGTAGACAGGGATAAAATCTCGAAAGGAACCATCAATATCAGCTTCCCTGAAAATGATATGAAACTTTCCAAACAAAATATTACCATCGGAGTTTATGATATGAAAGGCAAGCTTGTCGATTCTTATCAGACGTACTTCGAAGGACCTTTCAAACTACAATTCTAATCTTAAGACGACTTCATCATTAAAAAATCATGAAGTCGTCTTACAACCATAAAAAATAAAAATCCGGAAGAAATGAAAAACTTTAGTTGGGGACACGGTGTTGTAATTGCATTATTTGCATTCATTGTTTTTATATTATCCATGCTTTTTCTTTTCCCGAACGGGCAGAAGAATTCAGAAATGGTAACCGATAATTATTATGAAGAGGAGCTGAAATACCAGGACGTTATTGATGCTAAAAAAAGAGCTGATGATTTACAGGAAAAACCTGCATACAGTCAGGAAAAAAGCGGAATCAAGATCACTTTTCCAAAAGACTATAACAATACCAATACTACGGTAAAATTTGTTTTAAACAGAACCGACGACCAGAATTTAGACATAAAAAAATCTGTACAGCTTAGCGCCGATCAGACTTTCGTGATACCTGCACAGGTGTTGAAAGTAGGAAACTATACCCTTAGACTGATGTGGACAAAAGATAAGGCAGACTATAGAATGGATTATGATGTGATATGGAAATAGGACTCATTTTATCGGCAATTGCATTAGGATTCGCTTCCGGTTTTCACTGTATCGGAATGTGTGGACCTATTGCTTTATCGATGGGATTGACAAAAAAACAGGCGACTAATTTCTATCTTCAGAATCTCACGTATCAGTTCGGTAGGATTTTCACCTATTCTTTATTGGGAGCGATTCTGGGGATTGTGGGCGAAGGTTTTGAGATGGCAGGTTTTCAGCAGTATCTTACGATTATCGCAGGAGTTCTTCTGATCATTATGGCTTTGTTTTCATTTGGCGGAAAAGATTTCGCTTCCAGAATTCCTTTTCTTTCTAAATTTCTGTTTTCCGTAAAATCGAATTTGGGAAGACTTTTGCAGAAAGCGGATTACCGCTCTAGATTTACAACCGGAATCCTTAATGGTTTTCTGCCTTGCGGAATGGTGTATATGGCTCTTACCGCCAGCCTGGCAAGCGGAGGAATATGGCAGGGAGCTTCATATATGGCTTTATTCGGATTGGGAACCCTTCCATTCATGTTTGCTGTAGTTCTGGCCGGAAACCTCATGAATCAGGCTTTCAGGGTAAAGGTTTTAAAAGCAGTCCCGGTAATTATGATTATTCTGGGAGGATTGTTCATCCTCAGAGGTCTTGAACTGGGAATTCCTTACATTTCTCCGAGAGCTGAAGCCATGACCATTTCCAAAGATCATAATGGCGCCAACTGTCATATTGAAGGACACGATCACAGTTCTACAAACTGTCATTAATACAACTAACTAATTCCATGAAAAAAATACTTTTTTTATTCACTGCTGCTCTCTTTGTATTGCAGTCGTGTTCTATTAATTCTGAAATTGTATACCACAAAGATTCTGCCTCTACCTCTGTGACAGATATCGATATGAAGCAATTTATAGCCGAAATGAAAGCCATGACTCCTGATTCTCTGGAACAGCAGAAAGGATTAGGTGAATTGGATCAGCTCCCGACAACCTGGACAAGTCTGTTTGATTTCCAGAAACAGCAAGGAAAAAAGGAGACTAAAGATCCGGACTCCGTAAGAATCATGAAAAAATTTCTTGTAAGAACCAATAAAGAAAATAATGAACTCGCAGGATTTTCTTTTAAAATGGATCATTTCACACAAGCTGACTATCAATTTCTAAGCAGCTACAACAAAAAGGAAAAACTTCCGCTGGACCAGAATATTTTTAATAACTGGGACGGAAAAACATTAACCGTAAACACAGAAAATTTAAATCTTAAAAATATTGAGGAAACCCTGAGAAGCAAAACCTCAAAAGACGAAGCCGAAAAGATAGAAGGCATGATCAGTATGTTTTTCAAAAGCGTCGGAACCACGCTGAAGTTTGAAAACAAAATCAAATCCATCACCGGAAAACACGACTGGGTAAAGCAGATTGACAATTACACCATAAGAATCAGCTACGATATTAAAGCCCTGTACGATCCGGAAACCAAGTTTAAAAATGCTGATAAAACCATTGTGATCGTCACTGAATAGAATTCCTGTTACGTTTAACATACAAAAATCCCCTTCCAGTTCTGGAAGGGGATTATTTATGATAGAGAAATCTATTCTAGCTAATCAGATCGAATCTCGCATATTCTGCAATTTTCTTAGGAAGTTTAATTCCTTCCGCAGTCTGGTTGTTTTCAAGCAACGCCGCCATAATTCTTGGAAGAGCCATTGCAGAACCATTCAAGGTATGCACCAGCTGAGATTTTCCATCCGTTTTGAAACGGCATTTCAGACGGTTGGCCTGGAAAGTTTCAAAGTTAGATACAGAGCTTACTTCCAGCCACATTTCCTGAGCTGCACTCCATACTTCAAAGTCATAAGTCATGGCTGAAGTGAATCCCATATCTCCACCGCAAAGTCTCAATACTCTGAACGGAAGTTCAAGATCTGTAAGAATTTCCTTGATGTGTTCTACCATTTCTTCTAAAGCAACATAAGAGTTTTCAGGCTTTTCAAGTCTTACAATCTCTACTTTTTCAAACTGGTGAAGACGGTTCAATCCTCTTACGTGAGCTCCGTAGCTTCCCGCTTCTCTTCTGTAGCACTGAGAGAATGCCGTATTTTTAATAGGAAGATCTCTTTCTTCCAGCAATACATCACGGTATAGGTTGGTTACCGGAACTTCTGCCGTAGGAATCAGATACAGATCATCTAAACCAATATGATACATCTGCCCTTCTTTATCCGGAAGCTGCCCGGTTCCATATCCTGAAGCTTCATTCACAACGTGAGGAGGATTTACTTCCATATACCCTTTCTCAACGTTTTTGTCTAAGAAATACTGAACCAAAGCTCTCTGAAGTCTTGCCCCTTTACCCAGATAAACAGGGAATCCGGCACCGGCGATCTTCACGCCAAGTTCAAAATCAATCAAATTATATTTTTTGGCCAATTCCCAGTGAGGAATAGCTCCTTCTCCAAGTCCTGCCACATCGTGAGACTGGTAAATATTTTCGTTGTCTTCCGCAGAAGATCCGCTTTTTACCAATTCGTAAGGCACATTTGGAATCTGGTATAGAATATCCAGTAAAGCTTTTTCCGTTACATCTAATTGGGACTGCAGTTCTTTACTCGATTCTTTGAATTGTGCTGTTTTAGATTTTGCAGATTCCGCTTCCTCTTTTTTTCCTTCTTTCATCAAAAGTCCGATTTCTTTGGAGATTTTGTTGATTTCGGAAAGCTGGGAATCTAATTCAAACTGAATTCTTTTTCTTTCGTCGTCGGCAGCAACAGCGTCGTCTACCAACCCAAGATTCTTGAATTGTCTTTTCTGAAGACCTTCTAAAACGCGTTCTTTATTGTCGCGTAAAAAATTGACTTGTAACATTTTATTTAGATGTTAAATATTAGATGTTAAACTTAAATACTAAGCTAACAGTTTTACAAATTTAGAATTATTTTATGATAGTAAAGGTATTTATCGCATTGGGTTCATCTGCGCCTTTGGTAAATACGACCTGATTATTGTAAAGAACCTCAGAAACCTGAAATAATGAAGGGGTCCATCGGTAGCGGATTTCCATAACATCTGTAACTGTAACAGCCTGGCCATTGACCGTTCTGTTAAGAGAGAACGTTAAATTCGAACGATAGGTTTTATTCTCCGGACTTACAGAATCCAGAATCACTCTTCTTGCTCCTCTGATATATTCAAAATAGTATAGAGAATCCGTAGTCATTTTAAGAGGAATAGATACCGGCGCTGAATCTGTCAATCCATTATTATCATTTACGGAATAGCTGGTAAAAGATCCGGCTTTTTTCGCGTTCAGAAGATCCTGTCCCGCTGTATTTTTCATGTAGAAATTCGTGATCTGATCAATTCTCTGTAAAGAATCTTCATCACTTCCGCATGAAACGGTTATAAAAAGAACCGCTATCAGTTTAAGTATGAAAATATGATTTAGCTTGCCTTTCATCTTTCGTTAATTTTCAATAATCTTTTTTATGCAAATGTATAATTATATATTTGTTCTCGTAATATTTTACCATGTTTTTAAACAAACTCAGAAGATTAAACGGCAGCCACATCACCACCATCTTTAAAGGAAACTTTATTTCCAAGTTTGTTTTGGTGATCGGAGGTCTTTTGCTGGCTAAATATTACGGTTCTTCAGAATACGGCATCTTCAGTATCTATCTGAGTATTATGAGCATATTTACTGTTGTACTGAGCCTTGCACAGGAACATATGATCATGCTGGAAGGCAACGATAAGGATGTGAATAACAATTTCAGTGCAGCCCTTATTATTTCAGCAGGAGTTACGGTTTTAGCCTTATTTCTGGTATTCATTCCTTTTCATGTGCCGAAGGATATTTTGTTCCTCGGAATTTTCACAGGCTTTATTTATTTGATCACCAATAATGCTAAATTTCTGTTGGCCAAAAAAAAGCTGTTCAAACTGGTTTCGGTACTTACCATCATCGATTCTGTGGTCAGCTTTCTTTTTCAGGTCCTGTTTGTCTTCATTAAGGTTGAAAACGGGCTGGTAATCGGCAGTTTTATTGGCTATATTGTGGCTTTTCTTGCTGCACTGTATTATTCCAGAAAATATTTTGTAAAACCGGATATGAAGCGTTATATAGCCCATGCAAAAACACGTCCGGAGCTTTTTAAATATTCTTATCCTTCTACGCTCATCAATGCTTTAGGCAATAATATCATGCCGATTCTGATTTCTCTTTATTTTGCAGATTCGCTGCTGGGAGAATATTCTTTAACCGTAAAAATCATGTCTGTACCGCTTCTCCTGATCTCCTCTTCCATCGCTACGGTCTATTATCCGAGAGCTGCAGAGCTTAACAACAGAGGCCGAAGCAGAAGCGAACTGTTTGCATATACCAAAAAGATGAGCTTAATGAATTTTTACATTATTTTCGCCTTGTACATCCTGGTGAATGTAGCCGGGATTCCTCTCCTGAAAATGTTTTTCAATAAAAACTGGGAGCATCTGGGGTTGTTTATCTTCCTGATGTCCTTCGGATATCTTACCCGCAGTCTTATCAATCCCATTGCAGATATTCTTACCATCTTAAAGCGAAACAATGTAGCTCTGGTTTTTAACATCTATCTTTTTCTGGCCAATATCGCGGCGATCTTCATCGGAAGAGAAAAAGGAATATCTTATCTGGTGGGTGTTTTTTCCCTGTTTTTGTTTTTAGGCTACGGATTTTTGTATTTTTACATCATGTTTATTCTGAAGAAAAATGAATCCGATTAAAAAGTTTATTGAATACCAGATTTTCCATAGAATTAATAATTTTTTCTATCCGCAGTATTACCGCCAGAAATATGAGTATATGCTTCCGCATGTTCTCTTTTTCCATTATCTGGTTCCTCAAAAAATACTGAGAATTAACGGAAATGTTCCCTGGCCGGTTCATTTTACCTCAGAAGTAAGAAATCATACAAAAATTAAGAAGGGAATTATGTGCGATCCGGGAGACAATCCCAACATCTACATTCAGGCAAATAACGGGATTATCATTGGAAATAATGTAGGTTTCGGGGCAGGGACTTCACTGATATCTGCCAACCATAATCACAACGACCACAGTATTCATGACGAATGCGGCCCAATTGTTATAGGGAATAATGTTTTTGTAGGGACTAACTCTGTCATTCTTCCGGGAGTGAATATCGGGGATAATGTAGTGATAGGAGCCGGTTCTATTGTGGCCAAAGATATTCCTTCCAATTCCATAGCGGTTGGAAATCCATGTAAGGTAATCAAACAAAAAGAACCTTATATTGAAGACTTTACGAAGACTATTTTCAACAGAAAATTGCCTGAAGGCCTCAATTTAAAGTTCTGATTGATTATTTTTTTATTCTGTTAAGCGATCCCTGCTGCCCAGCTTTTCTCCAATGGCAGAAGGAAATGGCTTAAAAAGTCCAGATACGTATTTTTAGAAAAATCAAATACCTGAATGTCTTTCGGCAGCTCACCGCTTCTCAGCTGAGATTTAAATTCCTGAAGTTTCAGAGTCTTTACTTCTTCATTCTGCACGAAGCTGGCCTTCATCCTGTCGAAAAGACCTAGCTGATACTGCTCATCTATTTCACGCATAATCTTCCCTAAGGCATCAATACTGCATCCTGAAGCCATTTCTTTCTCTTCATCCACACATACGATGATAAATTGATTTTTTTCAATTTTAAATGATGAAGCAAGTGGTTTTCCGTGTGCAGCCCAGGTGGCCAGAAAATCGAATAGCTTTTCGGTAATGGCTTTGGCCTCTTTGGTTTCAAAAGGTCTTGATGCGGGGTATATAATGACTCTGTAGTCGTTGGTTTCTACTATACTGGATTCTTCAATTTTCATATCCTGTCAATTTTAAAGTATAAAATTAAGAAATATTCCTGAGTTTCTCATAAAGAAAAACCCAAGCCTGAGCCTGAGTTTTTATGTATTTTTTATTGTAATTCTTACAAATCTTCTGCTTCTGCAAGAAGTTCCACAATATCTTTTACGGCTACTTCTTCGTTTTTGTTGAAGTGTTTTACTCCGTCTGTCATCATCGTATTACAGAAAGGGCATCCTGTGGCGATAACTTTAGGCTGGAAAGATAATGCTTCTTCTGTTCTTTCGATATTGATGTCTTTATTTCCTTTTTCAGGCTCTTTAAACATCTGCGCGCCTCCTGCTCCACAGCATAGACCGTTGGTTTTGCAACGCTTCATTTCTACAAGCTCGGCATCCAGTTTTTCAAGAAGAAGTCTCGGAGCTTCATATTCATCGTTGGCTCTTCCCAGATAGCAAGGATCATGGAAAGTGATCTTTTTCCCTTTAAAAGCACCGCCTTCAATCTTCAGTCTTCCTTCTTCCATTAATGTTTTAAGGAACTGGGTATGGTGAATTACTTCATAGCGACCTCCCAGACTTGGATACTCATTTTTAAGAGTATTGAAGCAGTGAGGACAAGCCGTCACGATTTTTTTTACTTCGTAAGCATTCAGGACTTCAATGTTGGTAAGGGCCATCATCTGAAAAACAAATTCGTTTCCGGCTCTTTTCGCAGGATCTCCGGTACAGCTTTCTTCCTGTCCCAGAACTGCAAATTCAACGTTTATTTTATTTAATATCTTGCAAAATGCTTTCGTAATTTTTTTGGCGCGGTCGTCAAAACTTCCTGCACACCCTACCCAAAACAAAACTTCCGGGGATTTTCCTTCGGCAGCATATTCTGCCATTGTTTTTATATTGAAATCCATTTTTTCAAATTTACCAATATGTCAATGTACCAGTTTACCAATGATTGCTACATTGCTACATTATTTTACATTGTTACATTAATTAATCATTTGCCCAATTCAGACGGTCTGCCTGGTTATACTGCCACGGAGCAGCATTGTTTTCTACATTCGTCATCATCAGATTGAGTTCCTGAGGAGCAGCAGACTGTTCCATCACGAGGAATCTTCTCATTTCGAAAATAATAGAAAGCGGATCCAGCAGTACGGGACATGCCTCTGTACATGCATTACATGTGGTACATGCCCAAAGTTCTTCTTTGGTAATATAATCATTCAGAAGTTTCTTGCCATCGTCTTCGAACTTTCCGTTCTTGTCGATATTTCGGCCTACTTCTTCCAGTCTGTCTCTAGTTTTCATCAAAATCAGTCTCGGAGACAGTTTTTTTCCGGTGATATTGGCAGGACAAACGGAAGTACATCTTCCACACTCTGTACAGGAATAGGCATTAAGCAGCTGTACCTGATTCAGATCAAATACATCTTCAGCACCAAACTTGGACGGAACATCTGCTTCTGCACCTTCAGCCGGAGCGGCATAAGGGTCTGCATTAGGATCCATCATGAGTTTAATTTCTTTGGTAACAGAATCAAGGTTATTGAATTTCCCTTTTTTATCAAGATTTGAATACCAGGTGCTTGGAAACGCAAGAATAATATGTAAATGTTTTGAATAATAAAGATAGTTCATGAAGAAAAGAATCCCCACAAAGTGGAACCACCAGGCTCCTTTTTCAACGAACATCAGGAAACCGTTATCAAAACTGAAAACCTCTAAAAACGGAACCAGTGTCATTTCGCTGATCGGAAAACTTCCATGTTCCGGAAGAGCTCCTCTCATCTGCAGAATATAATCTGCCGAGTTCATTTTGAAGAATGCCATCATCAGGGCAAATTCAATGATAAGAATCCAGTTGGCATCATTTTTCGGCCATCCGAAAAGTTCTTTCATCGTAAGTCTTTTAACCCCGTAAAAGTTTCTTCTGATGAAAAATACAACAACTCCAATTACAACAAGCAACGCCAGAATTTCCAGTGTGGCTGTGAAGAAGTTGTAGAAAGTATGTCCGAAAATGGAAGCTAAGAAACGGTGCGTTCCAAAGATTCCATCAACAATAATTTCTATCAATTCGATATTGATAATAACAAAACCTACATAGACAAAAAGGTGAAGAATACCGGCTACAGGGCGTTTCCCCATCTTGCTCTGGCCCATCGCCACTGTGGCCATGGTTTCCCAGCGTTCAGATTTCCTGTCGCTCCTGTTTATTTCTCTTCCTAACCTGATATTTCTGTAGATCTTTTGCAGACTTTTGGCAAACAAACCAAATCCTGCCACTAATAAGATCAGAAAAATGATGTTATCGATGTACTGCATACGGTGATTAGTCTTTATTGTTCTTACCGAAAACCGAGAAATTAATATATCTCTTAGGGTTGGCTTTCATATCTTCAATCAATGAATTCAGATTCGTAGATGCAGAATTCAGATTATTGTAAAGCTGTTCATCCTTCATTAGTTTTCCTAAACTTCCCTGTCCGTTATCAACTCCGGCAATTACCTGATTCAGTTTTCCTACGGTAGCGTCTAAATTGGCGATGGTTGCATTCAGCTTTTTGGTATCAATGCTTTCTGCAAGATTTCCGTATTTATCTAATGTTGCTTTACCGCTCTGCATAGTAACAGCTGCATTATCCAGAACTTTCTGAAGTTTTGGATCATTATGACCTACAAGATTATTTACACTTCCTGCAGTTGTTTGTAAAGCGCCTACCGTTTTATTAAGATTGGCAAGCAATGCTTTGATTTCTGCTCTGTTTTGTCCGTCTACCAACTGATTGGCGTTGGCCATCAGAGAGTCTACACGGTGTAAAACAGTTTGCAGCTGATCTTTCACCGGACCTACCTGAGAAGAAAGACTTCCCAAAGTTCCCAGTTTGAAAGCTCCCTGAAGTGTATCACCGTCTTTTGCAGTTGGGCCTCCGTACATCAGGTTTACCCTCATTTCTTTTCCGGACATAAGCCCCGGTTCAAAGATTTCAAGGGTTGAATTTTTCGAAAACTCGAATTTGTCATCCACCGTAATTTTTACGATAAAACTGATTTTTCCGTCTTTTGTTGTTCTCGGGATAATCTTATCAACCTGCCCTACTTTCAGACCATTGATGGAAACTGCAGACGACTGTGCCAGCCCTTCTACATTATCGTATTTTGCGTAAAATATATTATCGGTAGTAAAAAGACTTCTGCCTTTCATGAATTGAAACAACACCACAAAGCCTACAATAGCCAAAAGTGCAATCACACCAGCTTTTAATTCTTTACTGAACTTCACTTGCTAAATTTTTTCTAATGAGCAAATATAGCACATTTTAAATTAATCTTTTTCTTTATTGTTCTGCGTTAAATACAAAAAAAGCGGCAGAAAATTCTGCCGCTTTTATATCTGTAAAAATTGATTTCTTACTATTGTTGATTTCCAACCTTGTTCCAGATCTCAATTCTGTAATCTTTGATATCTGCATTATCCTGAAGGCTCTTCATCCAAGCCTGTCCGAACATTCCTGCATTTCTCTGACTGATAGATTCTGTAAACTGTTTAAGATCGCCAGGCTGTTTGTTTACCGTTTCTGATTTTTTGATCAGGACATAAACACCTGTTCCACCTTCGATAGGGTTAGAAAGCTTACCTTTCGCAACACCGAATGCTGCTCCGGCTACTTTAGGCTCCATAGAACCTGCTACTGAAGGGTTAAGCATATTAACCTGAGCAGTTTGTTTTGTAGAAGCAAATAATTTAGCAATCTGATCCAGGTTTGAAGCTTTAGCTCCAGCAATTTTATCAGAGATCTGTTTTGCTGCCAATTTATTTTTAACAACCATTTCTATCTGCTCTCTTACAGATTCAGGATCAGCAAGGCCTGCTTCCTGTTTTCCGTTAAGATATACTACAATTTTATCGCCAGTCCCTTCTACTGTAAAGAACTCCGTATCTCCTTTTGATCTTTTCTTATCGAAAGCCCAAGCCAGGATTTCTCCGTCTTTGTCAGTCCCAAGTCCCTGAAGCTGTCCGTCAAATCTCTTTGCCGTTTTAGGATTGGAGAACTGGTAGTTTCCTTTTTTAGCAATATTCACAAAATCGTTGAAAGATTTCCCTTGTACCTGCTGGATAAATCTTCTTGCTTTTTTATCAGACTCAGCTTCCGTTGCATCAGAAGCTTTCACTTCTTTCACAAGATTAGCTATTTTATAGCTCATTGCTCCCGGTTTCTTATCTTCAATATTGATGATATGGTATCCAAACTGAGTTTCTACAACACCTGTAGCACCTTTTGGATTGTTTGCCAGGTAAGTAAGGAATTCAGGAACGAAAGGCGTCTCAGGAGTTGTCCATCCTAAGCTTCCTCCTTGTGCTGCTGAATTCGGGTCATTAGAAAGTTTAATAAACTCTGTAAATTTAGCCGGGGTCGCTTTTACGATAGCTCCGATAGAATCTGCCAATTTCTTAGCTTGTTCTTTGGATCTAGTTACTCCTTCTCCTGCAGGACTTCCTTTGAAAGCAATAAGGATGTGTCTTGATAAGGTAGAATCAGAAGTCTTTTTATCCAGAAGTTTTGAAACTACATAGAAGTTCTGCTCCTTGTAAGGACCAAAAACCTGTCCGATAGCAGCCGATGGGATCTGTGCCTGAATAGTCTGAGGCAATTGATTCGGCTTTACATATTGGTTGTTAAATGGCATATCTGAGTTGGCCATTACAAACATAGAGTCATTCTTTGTATTCTGGAAGTTTTCAACACCTCCGCTAGCATCCGTGCCTCCGGAATAAAGTTTGTTGATCTCCTTCTGAGCGGCTGCATCATCTGCTGCACTAGGCTTTGAAGGGAAATATACAATTCCGATATTTCTGCTAGGGTCTGCTTTAAACATTACAGGGTGCTTCTTGATATAGTTTTCAAGATCTGCCGTAGTAACATTGATCTTCGTTTTCTGAAGATATGCTGCATAGTCTACTTTCACGAAATCGATGTCAGCAAGCTGATCTCTCTGTTTCATAAGCTCTTCAGCTTCTTTTTTACCAGTAGTGATTCCTGCTGAAATATTAGTAAACACCTGTCTTGCCATCAGTCTGTATTCAACAGATTTTCTGGTTTTCAACCATTGGTTGTACCCTTCAGGGTTGGTGTTTTTTAATGTTTCAATTTCTTTTTTAAGCTCTTGAGTTTTAAAATTACCTTTCTCATCAAAGAACTGCTGCTGCTGGGCAAACATCTGATCGTACTGGATCTGGTTCCAGAAATAATCATCAGTCATCTCAAAGCCCAATTTCTCAAACTGCTGCTTGATAAGTTTAGATTGTACAAGTAACTGCCAAGCCTGCTCTTCAAGTCCCGATTTCGGACGACCCTGTTGTTCAGCCTGTTGCTGCAGCACGAAAAGCTGATCATTGAACTCTTCGCGGGTGATTTTCTCACCATTTACTTTTCCTAAAACGTCAGGATTTTTTCCAAAAACCTTGTCGATACTCTCCGGGTTTACCAAAAACGCTAAAAGCGCCAATGCGATCACTCCCATCAAAAGCCAAGGCTTACTCCTAATCTGTCCTAAAATTGCCATTTTATATATTATAGTTTTTTATCAGTTTGCGAAAATACACATTTTTAAGAAATTAGAGAAGCAGAACTCCTTTATTTTAATTTTTAAAATGAAAGATTATTGAAAAAAGGAAATTTTGACCATATTTTTAAGCAAAAAACAAATGGCATAGGTATTGTGCAATTTAACGGACCATAATACGCGGCACGTTTTCAGCGCATATTGTAAAATATCATTTTAACGATTTAAAACGAAGATGACAATTTGTCATTTGATTAAGTATGACAGAATTTGAAGATATTAGTTTAGAGGAAATGATCAGCGATGGATTTGACATTGTAGCCGAAGAGATCAATCTTTCAGACTTCTCGGAGACTGATAAGAATTCCGAACAGAGAATATTCCCTATACTTCCCGTAAGAAATATGGTCATGTTTCCCAACGTAGTAATTCCTATTACCGCCGGAAGAAAAACATCGATACAGCTTCTTGAAGAAGCCCAGAAAAATGGTGATTTCGTCGGGATTGTGAGCCAGAAAAATTCAGATCTGGAACAGCCATCCGAAAAAGATATGTACCAGACCGGTACGCTTGCCAAGATTATTAAAATCATCAAACTGCCTGAAGGCAATATTACAGCGATTACCAAAGGTTTCCACCGTTTTAAGATTAAAAAAATTGTGGAAAGCCAGCCTTATTTCAAAGCTGAAATCACCAAGCTGAAAGATTCCAGACCTAAAAACAAGGAAGAATATGAAGCTCTTCTGGAAAACATCAAAGATCTCGCCTTAAAGATCATTGAACTGGACCCGAATATTCCGAATGCCGCCAATTTTGCGATTAAGAACATCAACAACAATGATGATCTTCTTAATTTCATATGCACCAACGCCAGCTTCCCTTCTTCTGAAAAACAGAAGCTGCTTGAGGAGAAAAGCCTTGTAGAAAGAGCCAATAAATGCTATGAAATGATGCATGAGGACTTCAGAAAACTGGAATTAAGAAACCAGATTCATCAGAAAACCTCTAAGGATCTTGATAAACAGCAGAGGGAATATTTCCTGAACCAACAGATCAGAACCATCCAGGATGAACTGGGCGGCGGACCTGAAAGTGATGTGGAAGACCTTATCCGCAAAGCAAAAAGTAAAAAATGGAATCAGGAAGTGGAAGAGCATTTCCAGAAGGAGATCAGCAGACTGCAGCGTCAGAACCCTAATTCTCCGGATTATAATGTACAGAGAAATTACCTTGATTTCTTTACAGATCTTCCGTGGGAAACCTACACAAAGGATATTTTTGATATCGCCAAAGCTGAAAAAACTTTAGATAAAGCGCATTTCGGATTGGAAGATATCAAGAAAAGAATCCTGGAGCACATGGCTGTTTTAAAGTTAAAAAACAACATGAAATCCCCTATTCTACTACTTGTAGGACCTCCGGGAGTAGGAAAAACCTCTTTAGGAAAATCCGTTGCTGATGCTCTCGGAAGAAAGTATGTAAGATTATCTCTGGGCGGCCTTCACGACGAAAGCGAGATCCGCGGACACAGAAAAACCTATATCGGGGCTATGGCGGGAAGAATTCTGCAATCTATCAAGAAATCCGGAACTTCTAATCCGGTCATTGTTCTTGATGAAATTGATAAAATAGGCCAGGGACTTCACGGCGATCCAAGTTCTGCTCTTCTTGAAGTTCTTGATCCTGAGCAAAATAAATCCTTCTATGATAATTTCCTGGAAATGGGTTATGATTTGTCTAAAGTGATGTTTATTGCGACAGCCAATTCACTTTCCACCATCCAGACACCTCTTTTGGATAGAACGGAAATCATTCAGATAGCCGGCTACACGATGGAAGAGAAAACTGAGATTGCCAAAAGACACCTCATCAAAAAACAACAGGAAGAAAACGGTCTGGATGCCAAGTCATTTAAATTAGGGAATCCCGAGCTTAAACATATTATTGAAGCCCATACTTCAGAAAGCGGTGTAAGAACACTGGAAAAAAGAATTGCATCCATTGCAAGATGGGTAGCTCTTCAGACTGCTCTGGCAAAAGAATACGATCCAAAGATCACTATTGATAAAGTAGATGAAATTCTGGGGGTTCCAAGACCTAAAAGCCTTTCCGAAATCACGGGAGTACCCGGTGTTGTTACCGGTTTGGCGTGGACCAGTGTCGGTGGAGATATTTTATACATTGAAAGTATTTTAAGCAACGGTAAAGGAAGCCTTACCATGACCGGAAACCTCGGTACGGTAATGAAAGAATCTGCCACCATCGCTCTGGAATATATCAAAGCCAAGCATAATGAGCTGGGAATTGCTCAGGAAAATCTGGATAAGAAAAACATCCACGTTCACGTTCCAGAAGGTGCTACCCCGAAAGACGGACCTTCTGCCGGTATTGCCATGCTGACCTCAATGGTTTCTTCATTCAAAAACAAGAAAGTAAAACCTCATCTTGCCATGACAGGAGAAATAACGTTAAGAGGAAAAGTACTTCCTGTAGGCGGAATTAAAGAAAAGCTCCTTGCAGCTACCAGAGCCGGAATAAAAGAGGTAATTCTCTGCGAGGCTAACAGAAAGGATGTGGAAGAGATCAAAAAGGACTATCTGAAAAACCTGACTGTACATTATGTGAACAGAATGGAAGAAGTGATTGATTTTGCAATAGAAAAATAATTCATAACATATCAACTCTCAATAAGGAAACGCGTCTCAGATTATATTTGGGATGCGTTTTTTATTGAACCACAAAAGGCACAAAAGTTTTTGAACACTTCAGTGATTCTAAAGTTGAATATTGTATAATGAAAAGCTCACATAAGTATTTAAAAAATCAAAGATTATTTACTTAATAGTATACATTAAACATCTGTGAAAATTCGTGTAATCTGTGGTTAAAAAAAGAAATCAACCACAAAAGCTTTTGAAAACCTTAGTTCTTTTAAGTAAATACTTTATGCACAGCAAGTACACCTAAGTTTTATAAAAATCAAAAAAATTTTATGAGTTAATTTCTGAGATCTGCTTTATCTGCAAAATCAGCGGGAGATAAAAATAATTAAAATTGAATTTTAAAGCATTTCAAACTCAAAAACTCAAATTTGAAAGCACATACTACATTTCCCTATCCATCAGTATTACTTATCAAAAGAATTATGTTAATTAAGTCAAAATGAGTTCATAATTAGATGGGTTTTCTTATTTTTATCCAACAGATTTGAAAAATTATGAATTTTCTTAGACTCCCTTTTCTTGTGAAACTTACCCTTGTAGTTATTTCCATTATAGGTCTTGGCTATTTACTGGCATTGGGACAGAGCATTTTAGCTCCTTTTTTCCTGGCTTTTTTAATGGCGATGTTGTTTCTTCCGGCTGCTACTTTCATGGAAAAAAAACTGAGATTTCCCAGATCTATATCCACAATGACATCGGTGTTTATCATGCTGGCTATTTTATCCGGACTGATCTATTTTTTCGGATCACAGCTTTCGGACTTCAGCAAAGATCTTCCGCATCTGAGAGACCAGATGACTACCGTTTTTAACAATCTTCAGCATTGGATATCAAAAACTTTCAATGTAAAGATTGATGAGCAGCTGGATTATATTAACCAGGGATTAAACAAACTTTTATCTTCTTCCGGTGTAATTCTCGGCTTCACATTCGGTATATTCTCAAGCGGTTTTGGTTTTATTGTATTTTTCACCCTGTTTTTTATCTTTATTTTAAATTACAGAAGAATCCTTAATAATTTCATCGTCACTGTTTTCAATGAAAAACATAAAGCGAGCGTACAGGAAGTGGTTACCGAAATCCGGGTCATGACGAAAAAATATATTTTCGGGCTTTGTCTTCAGGTTTTGATTGTTTCTATTCTTTCCTCGATTGTGCTTACTGTTTTGGGCGTAAAATATGCGGTATTGCTTGCCGTCTTAACAGGTCTTTTAAATGTGATTCCTTATCTTGGAATCTGCATTTCACTCTTAATATCATGTTTCATTGCATTTGCTACCGGAACTCCGTCTACCTGTGTTTATGTAGCTATCGGGTATATTGCCGTACATATTATTGACGGAAATATCGTACTTCCTTTTGTAGTAGGCTCAAAAGTAAAGATCAATGCTTTATTTTCTTTCATCGGAATTATTTTAGGAGAACACCTTTGGGGAATTGCAGGAATGTTCCTGTGTATTCCGGCCATTGCCATCATTAAAATTATTTTTGAAAGAGTAGATGGCTTAAAACCCTGGGGAAAACTGCTCGGAGAAGAGGAAAAACCCAATAAAAAGAAGAAAAGCTACAAGATTTCGAAGAATATTACCCTGAAGGAAATGGACTGATCATGAGTAATGGGTAATAAGCAATGAGTAATGAGGACTATTATTTATTGTTCATTGCTTATTACTCATAAAAAAAGCCGCTTCAGTTGAAGCAGCTCCTATAGTTATTTTATAATGCACAGAATGGACTCATTCCACTTGGACAGGTCTGGTCACAAGGAATGTAGCTCTGATTATCCGGACAATACCCTAAATCTGTGCCCGGATTGGTGCCTCCACCGCCTCCGCCAAGACAAGGATCTCCCGCTGGAATTATACAAGGACAACCTACCGGTCCGATATCACAGATAGGCTCTCTTCCTCCTCCATTAATTTTTTTTAAATTTTCGCGATCAAGTTTCTGAATATTTTTCAGCATAATACAATTGTTTAGTTTGATTTGTACAACAAATATATTAATTCAAATTAAAAAATTACATTAAAAATAAAATAAACAGAAAAACTTATTTAAATTTTATTCAAAATAAATAAACGAATATCATTTTTGTTTTACATTTGATATAAAATCATCAATCATGAAAATCGTAAAATTTATCTTTTGCCTTTTGTTTGGACTGGTTTTCATCAATGCAGGGCTGAACAAATTTTTCAACTACTCCCCAATGCCTAAAATGACGGCAGCACAGGAAAAACTTTTTGCCGCTTTTGCAGAAATCGGCTGGCTCATGCCTCTGGTGGGTGCCGTAGAAGTTCTGGGAGGTGTATTGTTTATATTTCCAAAGACGAGAGCTTTGGGAGCTATCATTATCCTTCCCGTGATGGCAGGAATTCTTATTCACAATGTATACAGAGATCCAAGCCAGGTAGGAATTATCATGTCTGTAGTGCTGTTCCTGATTAATATCTGGATCATTATTGATAACCGGGAAAAGTATAAAGCTTTGATCAGCTAAGAGGTGGCAGATTATAGGTTGCAGGTAGTAGGTAACCTAGTGCAGATAGATAACCTGCTACCTATAATCTCCTACCTGCAACCTGCTAAATCATACAAATGCACTGAATCCTGTGATAGATCTTCCCACAATCAGGGAATTGATTTCTTTGGTGCCTTCATAAGAATAAATAGCTTCGGAGTCTGCCACAAATCTTGCCACATCATATTCCAGCAAAATACCGTTCCCACCCATCACTTCTCTTGCTCTGGAAACAATATCTCTGGTTCTCAGAGTACAGAATACTTTGGCCAGCGAGGCATGTTCGTCTTTTAATATTCCTTCATCCTGCATTTCGGATAATCTGAATACCATCGTCTGCATAGCCGTAAGGTTTGAAAGCATTTCCACCAGATGCCCCTGAATCATCTGGAATGAAGCAATAGGTTTTCCAAACTGTTCTCTGGTTCTGGTATACTGCAATGCACTTTCATAGGCTCCTCTCGCGCAGCCCGTAGCCATCCACGCTACTCCTGCACGGGTCATACGCAACACTTTTCCGGTGTCCTTGAATGAATCTGCATGCTGGAGACGGTTTTCTTCGGTTATTAAACAGTCTTTTAAAGTGATCAGTCCGTTCTGTACAATCCTCAATGCCATTTTTCCTTTGATTTTCTCTACGGAATAGCCCGGATTGTCCTTTTCTACGATAAAGCCTTTCACTTCGCCGCTGTCCAGATCTCTGGCCCAGATAATGACCAGGTCGGCAAACGTTGCATTCCCGATCCATTTTTTCTGTCCGTTCAAGACCCATCCTTCCGGTGTTTTTTTACAGGTTACAGTAAGCCCGCCGGCTGCTCCTGATCCTACTTCGGGCTCCGTGAGGCCGAACGCTCCAATTTTTTCAAATTTCTGCATCTGGGGAAGCCATTTCTGCTTCTGCTCTTCAGATCCGCAGATATAAATAGATCCCATAGCCAGACCGGACTGTACTCCAAAGAATGTAGCAATGGAAGCATCTATTCTTGCCATTTCCATAGCAATAACTCCTTCCATCAGAAAAGGCATTCCCGGACAGCCATAGCCTTCATAGGTGACGCCACAGATATCCAGTTTCTGGAATTTCGGAATAAGTTCAAAAGGGAATTCATCTCTGAGCCAGTAATGATTTACGAGAGGTTTCACTTCTTTTTCCATGAACGCTCTTACTTTAAGCTGAATTTCCCTCTGTTCCGGAGTAAGGGTATGGTAGATATCATAAAAGTCTCCGTCAATCGGGGGAAGTTCCTTTTTCTTCTTGTTAGGATCAAGCATTTTCATCATGCCGTTCAGCTGTTTATCATCCAGTTTTGAGAAATTCTGCATCAGTTTTGGCAGATCAACTTTTTGAGAAATAGCACTCAGCTGGTCGAAATCTATGGATCTGAATAATTCTATTGCGTTTCTGATTTTGGAAAAAGTATTTGACATAGTAATGTTTTGTAGGTTGGTTTGTAAAAGTGAAGCAAAAACTGCTCCGAAAACAATTTTGAAAACAGCAATCTATTTTACAAAACACTCATTTACAATAAATTAAAACAGAAATATTTCTTTACAAACTTTTTACGGCAGATTTTCAAATATTACAAAGGATCCTGACTGAACTTTGACCTAAGCAAAACCATAAAAATCAACGCTATGAAAACGACCTACATTCAATTATCTCTATCCGCAGTACTTTTATTAGGTATTTATTCCTGTAAAAAAGGAGAGGCAACCGCTTCTTATAATGAACGTGCAGATTCGGTTGCAGATTCTGCCGCAGTGATTACTTCAGACAGCATCTCTTCTGCCGCCACCATGAAAGTAAAAGACAAACAGTTCATTAAAACGGCAGATGTGAATATGGAAGTGAAGGATGTTTATGAAGCTACGATTTCTATTGAAAAAACAGTTCAGGATCTGGGAGGGTTTGTTACTCACAGCAATCTGCAGAGCAATGTCGTTTCGCAGGATACTTACAATACTTCGGGGAATGAAGCGATGCTGATCAAAAAATACCAGACAGAAAATACGATGCAGGTACGCGTCCCTACTGAAAAATTGGGTGACCTTCTGTTCATAATTAATGATAAAAAGCTGTTTCTGAATTCCAGAATAATCAATGCTGAAGATGTGACTTCAAACATCAAGTATGCGGAAATGGAAGGAAAAAGAATTAAAAAAACAGGAGAAAACATCAGTCAGCTGAAAAGCAACAAAGACAAGGTAAAGCTGGATAACGACAACATGGCGGAAGGAAATCTGCAGCAGCTTGCCAATATGGACACTACGGACAACATTAAATACAGCACGGTAGACATTTACATTAAGGAACCGAAACTCCGCATTGCAGAAATTGCCGTAACCAATACCCAGAATATTGACAATAAATATAAATTCAATTTTATCTATGACGCCAAAAATGCATTCGTAGAAGGGTTTTATCTGATCCAAAAGATAGCGGTAGGGCTTATTACCGTATGGCCTCTATTATTAATCCTGGCTGCTGTTATTTATTTTTTGAGAAAAAGAAAACTTACAAAACCGGAGCACACCAAAATCCAGGAATAAGACAAAAGCAATCCTAACCAGCTGGTTATCATCATAATTTTAGATTTTACAGACCTCCTTTCCGGGAGGTTTTTATTTTTTTTGAAAAAAAACTGTAACGATCATTATACTGCCCTTACCTACTGTTTAAATAATAAAGAAATCAAAAACTTAATCATATGAAAAATGTAATCAAACTTGGGTTCGCAGTATTATTAACCCTGAATGTTGCAACTGCAAAAGCACAAAACAAAAACACAGAAAACAGTACACTTTGGGAAGTTTCCGGAAACGGGCTTTCAAAACCTTCTTATCTTGCGGGAACATTTCACATCATGTGCAGTCAGGATTTTGAGATTAAACCAAAAGTCATGAAGGCTCTCGAAAAATCTGATCATTTTGTTATGGAAATCAATTATACAGATCCGGCAGAAATGGCTGCCATGCAGAAAATGTATCAGGCAGATCAAAAAATATCAGATCAGCTTAGTCCTGAGGATGCAAAAGAACTGGATAAAGTTCTTGCAGATTATGGCACCGATTTAAAGAAAATGGATCATTCCAGTTCACAGGCTCTGTATGCACTTATTTCAACGAAAGCTATTCCATGCCCGCCAACTGAAATCAAATTATACGAAATAGAGCTTCTTCAAAATGCTCTTAAAAATAAAAAGAAAGTCTCCGGGCTTGAGAAAGTACAAGAGCAGCTCACATCCATTAATGCAGCATACGATCTTAAAGCAGTCATCGGCCAGCTGAAGATGGGAAAAGAATATGAAATTCTTCTTAAAAAAATGATTACTGCCTTTAAAAAAGAAGATCTGCAATCGGTCTACACGCTCTTTAAAGATGATAAAATAATGAATGCCAGACAGGAAAAAGCCATGCTCACAGACAGAAATAAAAACTGGATTGAAAAAATGCCGGACATGATGAAAAAAGAAAGTTCTTTCTTTGCAGTCGGGGGAGCACATCTTATGGGAGAAAACGGGGTTATCCAACTTTTAAGATCAAAAGGATACACTGTAAAACCTATATCCAGCTTATAATCTATAAACAAACCATGAAACTATCGTGAGCAGTCCAACTGAAACCGCTTTTTTAAAGCTCATCAACCAGCACAAAGGGATTCTGTACAAGGCCTCCCGTATTTATGCCGATTCTGTGGAAGACCGGGAGGATCTCCAGCAGGAAATACTGATCCAGCTTTGGAAATCTTATCAAAACTTCCAGGGGAACAGTGAATTTTCCACCTGGATGTACCGTGTGGCGATCAACACCGCTATTACTTATTTAAAAAAAGAAAAACGGCGCACCCACAATCAGGCGGATGTCCCTACTCATTTTGAAGTTCAGCAGGAAGACTATAATCCTGTAAAAGACAAACAGCTGGAAATTTTTTACAACGCTGTTCAGGAGCTTAAAGCTATTGAAAAGGCCGTCATATTTTATTTCATGGAAGGTATGTCCCACAAAGAAATCGGGGAAAACCTGGGGCTTAGCGAAGGCAATGCCCGTGTAAAACTCAACAGAACAAAAGAAAAAATACAACAAATCATAAAAAAATCAGGCTATGAATTTTGATCAATTAAAAGAACAGTGGAATAATGAAGATGGCAGCAGCGTTCATATTCCCAACACCATAGAACAGTTAAAGAAAAGCAAGCATCCTATTGAAAAAATCCGGAAAAGTATGAAGGCCGAATTTCCAATGCAGGTTATAGCCGTCATACTGATTGCATTCTTCCCTTTGCAGTTAAAATTCCCTTCCTCTCAGTATGTTATTTATTATACCTCTTATGCCATGCTTGTTGTGATATCTTCCTATTATCTGTACGGCTTCTACAAATTTTATAAGCAGACAGGACTGTACACAGGAAATACCAAAAACAGCCTCTGGAAAATATACCATGAACTAAAACTTAACATGGAACGATACCAGTCGTTTGGATTTTTACTCCTTCCGCATTTTATGATCACTTTAGGCTTAGAATTTTATAATGTATTACAGGAAAAAGGAAAATCTTTAGGAAATATTGCAGATTCTTATCAGCAGACTCTGATTCTGGTTGTGCTTTTTGGAACCCTAGCCATCGTAGTCAGCATTGTCTTATGGACAAAATATATTTACGGACGCCAGGCGAAGCAACTGGAAAGTATACTGAATGAAACAGACGAATAATATTCTTTTATCATCTTAAAAAAAGACAATAACCATGAAACCTCAGATTATTTCTGGGGTTTGTTGTTTAAAAAAATGTTATTTAACAGCCTCAAATTTATCTGAGGTTTTATTTTTCCTTAAATTTGCAAATCAGAAATAAAATAACATGGATTTTGGACATATTAGATCCACTCCTTCACCCTTCTGAACCTATAAATTCTTACCATATGCTATCAAAAATAAATCCTATACAAACCAACGCCTGGAAAGCCCTTGATGAACATTTTGCAGGAAATGACTTTGATATGAGAAGTCTTTTTCAGTACAATCCTGACCGTTTTAGAGAATTTTCTCTGCAACAGGACAATTTCCTTTTTGATTATTCTAAAAACCTGATTGATTCAAGAACGAAAAGCCTTTTGCTTCAGTTAGCAGAAGAATGCCAGCTGAAAGACGCTATTTCCAAAATGTTTTCGGGAGATAAGATCAACGAAACGGAAGGAAGAGCAGTGCTTCATACGGCTTTGAGGGATTTTTCCGATAAAGAAATCATTGTAGACGGTGAAAACATCAAACCTCAGATCAGAAGAGTTCTTGACCACATGAAAGCGTTCTCCGAAAAAATTATTTCGGGAGAGCACAAAGGTTTCAGCGGAAAAGAAATCACCGATGTGGTGAATATCGGAATCGGAGGTTCAGATCTTGGTCCGGTAATGGTTTGTTCGGCTTTGAAGCATTTTAAAACAAGATTAAACGTTCACTTCGTTTCTAATGTGGACGGAAATCATATTGCGGAAACGGTAAAAAAGCTGAATCCGGAAACTACTTTATTCATCATCGCATCCAAGACTTTTACCACTCAGGAAACGATGACGAATGCCAACTCTGCAAAAGACTGGTTCCTGAAAGCAGGAAAAGAAGAAGATGTAGCTAAACATTTCGTGGCTTTATCCACTAACGTTGAGGCTGTTAAGAAGTTCGGAATTGCAGAAGAAAATATTTTTGAGTTCTGGGACTGGGTAGGCGGAAGATATTCTCTTTGGAGCGCTATTGGCCTCAGCATTGTTCTGGCAGTAGGATATGATCATTTTGAAGAGCTTTTAAAAGGAGCACAGCATACAGATCTTCATTTCCAGACGGCAGATTTCTCAGAAAACATTCCTGTTCTTATGGGACTTTTAGGAATCTGGTACCGCAATTTCTATGCAGCTACCACTTATGCGATTCTTCCTTATTCACAGTATCTGGACAGATTTGCCGCTTATCTTCAGCAGGGTGATATGGAAAGTAACGGAAAATGTGTGGACAGAAACGGAGAGTTTGTAGAGTATGAAACGGGACCTATCATCTGGGGCGAACCAGGAACAAACGGACAACATGCTTTCTATCAGCTGATTCACCAGGGAACGGAACTTATTCCTGCTGATTTTATTGCCTATGCCAAGAGCAGCAACAGCGTTTCTGATCACCAGCCCAAACTTCTGGCTAACTTCTTTGCACAGACAGAAGCTCTTGCTTTCGGAAAATCGGAAGAAGAAGTAGAAGCAGAATTAAGAAACGAAGGAAAATCTGATGAGGAAATCGACAGATTGTTAAACTTTAAGGTCTTCCACGGAAACACACCTACTAACTCCATATTATTCAAAGAATTAACTCCTTTTTCACTAGGTCAGTTAATCGCGATGTATGAACACAAAATATTCGTTCAGGGAGTGATCTGGAATATTTTCAGCTTCGACCAGTTCGGTGTGGAATTAGGAAAAGTATTAGCCAATAAGATCCTTCCGGAACTTGAAAACAGTGAAGCAATCAGCTCTCACGACAGTTCTACCAACGGATTGATCAATTATTATAAAGGAAACAAATAACGAATGTCTGCATTAAGGTCATATTATTATAAACTTCCTCCCGGGCTCAGGCTTTTAGGGAGAAAGATTTATTATTTCCCAATAGATCTCTATGACGGACTTACCGGAAAAAGAGCTAAAAACGAACCTAAAAAAGGGGACATCTATGTAGGAGGCAGCGATTTTATTCCTCACGGGATCCGTCAGGTAAACGCCCTTAAAAAATACATTGCCTTAAAAAATACAGACCGCGTACTGGATGTAGGATGCGGAATCGGAAGAACGGCCGTAGCTCTAACGGAGGTTTTGAATCAGGGAACTTACGATGGCTTTGATGCCGTAGAAAAGGGAATCAACTGGTGTAATAAAAATATCGGTAAAAAGCATCCGAATTTTAAATTCAAGTTTACTCCAATTTATAATGATCTGTACAATACTTTCAGCCAAAAAGCAGAAAATTTTACATTTCCTTATGCGGATGCCCAGTTTGATAAAGTATTTCTGTTTTCCGTTTTCACCCATATGCAGATTCCGGAAATCAAAAGATACCTGAATGAGATCAGCAGGGTTCTGAACGGAGGCGGACAGTGTTTAGCCACCTTCTTCCTGTATGATGACTCCAAAACGGAATATGGTACCATGCCTTTCCCGCATCAATATGAAGGATACAGGCTTATGGATGATAAAGTGACTGCAGCCAATATTGCAGTAAGCATTCCGCTGCTGAACCAAATGGCCGCCGAAGCAGGATTAAAAGTAACCACCATAAAAGGAGGATTCTGGAGAACAGATGTAGAGAAAGAAGGAGCCGATGAATTCCAGGATATTGTTGTATTCGATAAAATCTAAATAAAAGTAAATAAAGTAAAAATGGCAGAAATTCTTGACGGACTTAAAGTATCCAAAGAAATAAAAGCAGAAATCAAGCTTGAAGTAGAAAAAATTCTGGAAAACAAGAAAAGAGCACCACATCTGGTAGCAATTCTTGTAGGAAACAACGGAGCGAGCAAAGCTTATGTAAACAGTAAAGTAAAAGACTGTGAAGAAGTTGGATTCCGTTCTACCCTGTTGAAATTCCCAAGCACCGTTTCTGAATCTGAATTATTGGAAAAAATTGACGAGCTGAATAAATCAAAAGCCGTAGACGGTTTTATCGTACAGCTTCCGTTGCCGGACCAGATTGATCAGGAAAAAATTATCCTGGCTATTGATCCAAGAAAAGATGTAGATGGTTTCCACCCTGAAAATTTTGGGAAAATGGCTCTTGAAATGGACACTTTCCTGCCGGCTACTCCTTTCGGAATTCTGACTTTACTGGAAAGATACAATATTGAAACCAAAGGAAAAGACTGTGTAATTATCGGAAGAAGTAAAATTGTAGGAAGACCGATGAGTATTCTTATGGGAAGAAAAGATTTCCCGGGTAACTCTACCGTGACTCTTACTCACTCGTACACAAAAGACATCGAAGAATATACTAAAAAAGCAGACATCGTGATCACAGCCTTAGGAGATCCTCATTTCTTAAAAGGCGATATGATTAAAGATGGAGCAGTAATTGTGGATGTAGGTATCACAAGAGTAGATGACGACTCTCCAAAAGGATACTACCTGGCTGGTGACGTAGATTTTGACAGCTGTGCTGCCAAAGCAAGCTGGATCACTCCTGTACCGGGAGGTGTAGGCCCTATGACCAGAGCCATGCTGATGAAAAACACCATCATCGCATACAAAACTTCGGTCTATAACGACTAATTTTATAATGAACAAAGAAGAAGATATTTTATTAAAAGAAGGTAAAATGCTCCCCGTAATGGAGCATTTTTACACTTTGCAGGGAGAAGGAGCCCACACCGGAAAAGCATCCTATTTCATCAGATTGGGAGGATGCGACGTCGGATGTCACTGGTGTGACGTAAAAGAAAGCTGGGACCCAAACCTCCATCCATTGATGAATGCAGAGGAAATTGCAGAAACAGCTGCAAAACATTGCAAAACAATCGTTCTTACCGGCGGAGAACCGCTGATGTGGAATCTTGATATCCTTACATCTAAATTAAAGGAGTTGGGATGTACCATACATATAGAAACATCCGGAGCTTATCCGATGAGCGGACATATCGACTGGATCACACTTTCACCAAAGAAAACAGGACTTCCGAAAGAAGAAATTTACGAGAAGGCCAGTGAGCTTAAAGTGATTATATTCAATCAGCATGATTTTACGTTTGCACAGGAACAGGCTGCGAAAGTTTCCGCCAACTGCAAACTGTATATGCAGAGCGAATGGAGCAAGCGCGATGAAATGTATCCTAAGATCACTGATTTTATTCTGGCCCATCCGGAATGGCAGGCATCGGTTCAGACTCATAAATATCTGAACATACCATAAAAAAACGTACCTTAGCTTTCAGTACCCGTTTATAAACACCGATAGATGCAGAGAATTCGATACTCTAGATATGTGAAATCGATTATCATTTTGCTTGACCTTATGGTTATAGCATCTATCTTTATATTCTTTTTTATAAGCAGAAACGAAAGTTTAAGATATCATCAGGAGACCTGGTATCAGAATATTTTTTCCCTGGTTCTGCTGTTTTTGTTCTGGATCCTTTTAAGTGGCAGAACAAAAATTTACAATATTCAGAGAAATCTTACCTATACGCTGTTTCTGGAACGTCTTCTGATCCATTTTCTCTTTTTCATCCTGGGAGTACTCCTTATTGGAAAGGTGAGCAGAAACGTATTTTTCAATTCAGATATTTACTGGCTTTCGTTCTATCTTTTTTTCTTTATTTTCTTCGCTAAATCGGTCATTTATTTTAGCATCAAATATTTCCGTTCATTGGGGATCAACTACAGAAATGTAATGTTTCTCGGGGAAACAGGCTCTACTGAGATATTAAAGAATATATTTAAAGACAGAAGGGATTACGGATATAGAATATTTGAGTACGAAAATTCTGATATTCACCCACATGAATTGGTAGGTTTTTGGAAAAACAACGGAATTCACACCCTGTTTCTGTCTACAGAAAATCCTTATAGTGACGATGTTGAAAAGGAAATTTTCAAACTGGCTGAAGACAATAAAGTGCATGTATCCCTGATTCCCAGCATCACGCAAAGTGATTTTTTCCTGTATGATCTGGGCTACATTCAGACTCAGCCTATTCTGAGCCAGGCCAAATATCCTTTGGACTATTACTCCAATTTTCTGGTGAAGAGAACTTTTGATATTGCTTTTTCCATCACCATACTTGTTTTACTTTGCTCATGGCTCTTTCCCATCATTGCTCTTCTGATAAAAGCAACCTCTAAAGGACCTGTTTTTTTTGTTCAGAAAAGATATGGTTTCCATGAAGAGGTATTTTCCTGTCTGAAATTCAGAACCATGGTTGTGAATGAGGAATCTTCAACCAAAACCACGGCTGAAAATGACTCCAGAATCACCAAAATCGGGAAATTCCTGAGAAAGACCAGCCTTGATGAGCTTCCACAGTTTATCAATGTACTGAATGGGGAAATGTCCATCGTAGGGCCCCGTCCTCATATGCTGGCTGTTGACAATTATTACAAGCCTAAAATAGGAAGGTACAGTTTAAGAAGTATGGTTTCTCCCGGTATTACAGGGCTTGCTCAGGTAAGTGGCCTGCGCGGTGATTACGGCGATGTAGAGGTAGAAATGAAAAAAAGGATCCTTGCAGACACGTTCTATGTAAGAAACTGGAGTTTTGTTCTGGATCTTGTTATTATTTTAAAAACCGTCTTATTGGTGATCGGCGGCGATAAAAACGCAAAATAAATCAAAGAAAACGTTAAGATTAAGATTGAGGAATCATATTTGCTTCTAAGGTTAAATAAACCTCAGGTATTCCCTTGAGCCTTAACTTTAATTAAATAAAAAAAGTCTAATTTAGCAGCATGTTAAAAAAGTTTTTTACAGCAGTAGGAGAATACATAATGCTCCTCGGCAAATCCTTACAGAAGCCTCAGAAAATGAGGGTTTTTTGGAAGCTGTTTATGAGAGAGATTAATGATTTAGGAGTCAATTCTTTCGGGCTTGTCATCTTTACTTCCATCTTCGTGGGAGCGGTTGTTGCGATTCAGATGTTCAACAACTTTGATGCTTCTTCTTTTCCAATCCCACCTGCATTTGTAGGATATGCTACCAAAGCGGTACTTGTTTTGGAATTTGCGCCTACCATTATAAGTCTGATTCTGGCCGGAAAAGTAGGTTCTTATATTGCTTCCAGTATTGGGACCATGAGGGTTTCCGAACAAATTGACGCACTGGATATCATGGGGGTAAACTCTCCCAATTTTCTGATATTCCCTAAAATTATAGCTTGTGTAATCTTCAACCCTCTTCTGATTGCCATCAGTATTGTATTTGGTATCGGTGGTGGATATATTGCGGGAATCCTTACAGGAAACTGGACGGAGAACGACTATATTGTCGGAATACAGATGTATATGCCGAATCTGTTCATCTATTATGCATTTGCAAAAACTACGGTCTTTGCTTTCATTATTGCTACCGTTCCTTCTTATTTCGGATATAATGTAAAAGGCGGATCGCTGGAAGTAGGTAGAGCCAGTACTCAGGCAGTAGTATGGACAATGGTATTTATTATCATTTCTGAATTAATTTTAACCCAATTAATATTAAGCTGATGATTGAAGTTAAAAATCTTAAAAAGAGTTTTGACGATGTTGAAGTACTCAAAGGAATTTCCACTTCTTTTGACAAGGGAAAGGTAAACCTCATCATCGGGCAGAGTGGTTCAGGGAAAACTGTTTTCCTGAAAAGCTTACTGAATGTATACCAGCCGTCTTCCGGAGAAATCCTTTTTGACGGTACGGATATTAATACCATGAGCAGAGACCAGAAACAACATCTGCGTTCTGAGATCGGAACGGTATTCCAGGGGAGTGCTCTTTTCGACTCACTTACTGTGGAAGAAAATATTATGTTTCCGCTGGACATGTTTACGAATCTTACGTTCAGAGAAAAAAAGAAAAGGGTTTTTGAAGTAATAGGCAGGGTGCATCTGGATAAGGCAGGCCGAAAATTCCCCTCTGAGATTTCAGGAGGAATGCAGAAGCGTGTTGCCATTGCGAGAGCCATTGTCAACAATCCTAAATACCTGTTTTGTGACGAACCCAATTCTGGTCTTGACCCTTACACTTCCAACATCATAGATGATCTTCTCCTTGAAATCACGAAGGAATACAACACCACCACCATTATCAATACACACGATATGAACTCTGTGATGACTATTGGCGAGAAAATTGTATACCTGAGACTGGGGATCAAAGAATGGGAAGGAAATAAAGATGTTCTGATCACCGCAGGCAATAAAAATCTTATTGACTTCGTTTATTCTTCAGAACTGTTTAAAGAACTGAGAGAATATTTACTTGAAAATAATAAAACGATTGAAAATACAATCACTAAAATAGACGATAATGAAAAAGGTATTTAGTATAGCATTAATCGGGTTTTCTATGTTCGCTTCTGCACAGATTTCACTGGCAGGAAAGGCCAACCTAATATTCCCTACAGGCTCTCCTTCATGGAAAAACATCAAAGGAACAGTAAATGACGCTATTGAAGGAACCGGAAAAAACAATGCAGGTTTCAATGTAGGACTTTCCTTAAAAGTATCACTTCCCGCTTCATTTTATGTAATGCCCGAAGTATACTACACCCACTTCAAAAATGAATTCACTACGGAGAATACTACTTTTGATGTGAAAAGCAACCGTATTGATGTTCCGGTTCTTTTAGGACACAATGTTTTGGGAAATATGCTGAGTGTGTATGTGGGCCCTGTGGCAAGCTATAATCTGAGCACAGACAATACGTACAACGATTTTAAAGAAAATGCAAAAAACAATTTCACAGTAGGTTACCAGTTCGGGGCTCAGGTGGAAATCAAAAAGTTCCTTATCAACGCAAGATATGAAGGAGCATTCAGTAAGGACGAGAGAAACTTCATCAACAAAGTTTCCGGTGCTGAAGTAAGATATGATAACAGACCTAACCTGTTTATGGTAGGTTTAGGCTACAAGTTCTAAACAAAATTTGAAAATACAGCTATAAAAAAACCCTCAAAATTTTAAATTTGAGGGTTTTGATTTTTTTGCTGAAGTTCTGCTTCACGCTTGGCAATTTCTGCCGCCTGCTTTTCCAGTTCTTCTTTATCTTTCTGCAGCTGTTTGAATTCTTTTCTTTTCTCTTCAGCCTTTATTGCACTTCCCTTGCTTACGTATCCTACCATTCCTCCGAAAATAAGACCTATTCCTACTCCGGCCATTACGCCCATTACGTGGGACATTGTAATTTTTTCAACCGTAAAATCGGTGGTCAGATAAAAAAGCAATGCTGAAACGGCAAGCAATATAAGTCCGGTGATTGATAAACTTTTCATAAATTATTGTGTTTGTGGTTTACATAAAAAAGCCTTACCCAATTTAGTGAAAAATTAAATAAGGCTTTATACAAGATTAAAATTCTGAATATTTAGATCTTCCCTCCGGCAGCTTTATAGTATTCCAAAGCTTTAGGAAGGTCTTTATTGATATCTGAAATTCTGGTTTCCGGATTCGGGTGGGTAGATAAGAATTCCGGTTGTCTTGCTCCTGAAGAGGCTCCCTCCATCCTGTTCCAGAAAGGAATAGCTTCTCTTGGGTCATAACCTGCCATAGACATCAGGTAAAGTCCCATTTCATCTGCTTCAGATTCCTGATTTCTGCCATATTTCAATAGAGCTACCTGTGAGCCTATCGGATATACTTTTTCAAAAATTCCGGCCCATTGTGAGTTGGAAATAGTTCCACCCAAAATAGAACCTCCGTATTGAGCTACCATAGCCTGAGAAATTCTTTCATTTCCGTGTCCCGCAAGCGCATGTGAAACCTCATGTCCCAGAACCACTGCAAGTCCGTTATCATTTTTTGTCACAGGAAGAATTCCAGTATACACAGCTACTTTTCCTCCGGGCATACACCATGCATTCAGCTCATTGCTCTGAATAAGGTTAAATTCCCAGCTGTAATTGGCAAGATCCGCAGATCTTCCAATGCTTTGATAATATCTTTCTGCTGCACTTTTTATTCTGCTTCCTACACTCACTACTCTTTTGGCATCTGCAGTTCCTGAGATAATCTTAGATTTAGACAGCGTGGTCTTATACTCCTGAGCAGACATCGTTAATATTTCAGAATTATTTGCAATCTGTAATGAAGATCTGCCCGTAATAGGGTTGGTGGTACAAGCTGCAATCGTTAGAGCAACTGCTCCCATTCCTAATAGATGTGTTATTTTCATAGTTCGAGTGGTTAATAATTCAACATTTACAATTTTTGTTCCAAAATGATTGAGAAGGAATATATTTGCATACATTTTGCTATTTAAATTTAACAATTATTACGGTTATGAAAAAGTATATTTCATTTATATTTATTTTTGGATTTCTTTTTTTCTTCCAAAGCTGCTCCTCACAGACCTCTTTGGATTCCAAAACAGTAGATGCACTGGTAAATTCCGACGAATTTACTTTTTATGCCCAACGAGCCAATCCCATGAACTATGATGTGATTAATGTAATGGGCTCTCTTCCGAACGCTCCGGCAGCCAGAATGCTACAGCTGGACGGAAGCTATACTATTGAACTTAAAAAAAATAATTTAGACGTGGCTCTTCCTTACTTCGGAAGACTGTTCAATGCTTCCTACAATACCGCAGATAACAGTTATCGCTTTACCTCAAAAGACTTTACCATCAAAAAATCTCAGAATAAAAAAGGAAACTGGACGTTAAAAATCAAACCGAACGATGTAAGAAATGTTGATGAAATCAATATAGAAGTCTTTAAAAACGGGAAAGCTTTTGTTTCCATGAGAAGTAACGACAGACAGCCGATCACGTATGACGGCTATGTTTCCAAAAACGAGGAAACCGCAAAAGAAAAGGATAAACTTTAGTCTTTAGATAAAAATTTTTCAACAAACAGTTTTGCTTCAGTGCTGGGATTAGAAACCATTTCTGAAGCATTTTTTTTGTGCTGCAGGTAAGCTTCTTCCATAGAACCGCTTCTTTTCATCATCGCCAGGATATATTCCTGAACCCAATATTCAAAACGCTTTTCTGCCTGCTGGGTACGAACTTCCGTAAACCGTCCTGCCTTCTTTTTAAGATCAATGAATTCATTTATTTTGGTGTAAATATCACCCAAGCCTTCATTATTCAAAGCAGAGCCCAAAAGTACGGGTATTTTCCAGCCTTTTTCTTTCGGAGGAATAAAATCCAGTGCTCGCTTCAGTTCCAGTCTTGTGTTTTTGGCTTTCTGCAGATTGTCCTGATCTACTTTATTGATAAAGATAAGATCCACCATTTCCATGATGCCCCGTTTGATACCTTGCAATTCGTCTCCTCCGCCGATGATCTTCAGAAACAGAAATACGTCGGTAATATCAGCAACAAGGACTTCAGACTGTCCTACTCCAACCGTTTCGATGAGAATATAGTCGTATCCGGCCGCTTCGCAGATCATCATGGTTTCAAAAGTGGTATTGGCTACACCACCTAAAAATCCGGAGCTTGGGGAAGGACGGATAAAGGCATTCTCTTCTCTGGCCAGTTCTTCCATTCTGGTTTTGTCGCCCAAAATACTTCCTTTATTAATAGAGGAGCTTGGATCTATGGCCAGAACAGCCACTTTATTGCCGTTCGCAATGATCAGCCTTCCAAAATTTTCAATAAATGTAGATTTTCCCGCACCCGGAACCCCGGTGATTCCTACTCTGATGGAATTTCCCGTGAAAGGCATTATTTTTTTCAGAAGTTCCTCAGCCTCAATCCGGTGTTCGGCTTTTTTACTTTCAACTAATGTAATAGCTTTTGCGATCAGGCGTTTATTTCCTGACCGTATTCCTTCGATTAGTTCTTCTGTAGAAAATTTCATTGATTCAAAAGTATAAAAATAACCTTCAAACTCCCCAATAAACGGGCATTAATTTTATTTCTTCTAAATTAAAACTAGAGGCTGCTTTATCAACGGCAGGGCTAAATTCCTACATTTGTTATGAATCAAAATTAATGATCATGAAAAAAATATCCGCTGCGGCATTATTTACCTGTATTTTACTGGCCTCTTGTACTCCAAAGGCATCTACTGCTGCCCCAATTGGACCTGCCGTTTCTACTGCAGAACAGATTGCACAGGGAAAAACAATCTTTGAAAATGCCTGCGGAAGATGCCACAAACTGCCCGATCCTACCGCACATACTTCTGTACAATGGGTTGGAATCATGAATTCAATGGCGCCTAAAGCGAAACTGAATGACGAGCAGCATCAGTGGGTTTACGACTATATTGTTTCGGTCAAAAAATAATCAACCAATCAAAGATAAGGATATGAAAAAGGTAATTCTAAGTATGGCTGCAGGTGCTGCATTTCTGGTATCCTGCGGGCCTAAAAGTGTAGCCGTAACAGGTCCGAAATATACTGCTTCTGAACAGCTGGTTCAGGGTAAAACTATTTTTGAAAACTCATGCTCCCGATGTCACAAGCTTCCGGACCCTGCCAAGCATGATGATCAGGGATGGATAAAAACTCTGAGCAGAATGGCTCCTAAAGCGAAATTAAGTGATGACCAGCATCAGATGGTTTATGATTATCTGATTTCGGTGAATAAGAAGTAGAGTTGGAGGGTTTGAGAGTTTGAGAGTTCGAGTGTTGGAGAGTATGAGGTTTTGGGTGTTGGAGTTTTCAATGCTGATGCTTCTTCATTTCCTGTGGTTTATTTCAAACTGATTCCCAATCCGGCTTTTCCGGACAGGATTATTCTGCCGTTTTCTACAAAGTTTCCGATGGCTTGGTCATTGGAGATCAGGTTGGCTCCGTCCAGATCTGCAAAATCTACCATTCCGGCCAATACGCATCCGGCAGAAATACCCACGGTAGATTCTGTCATACAGCCTATCATGACTTTATAGCCTAATTCTTTTGCTTTTCTGATCATGGTAAGTGCAGGAGTCAAACCTCCACATTTCATCAGCTTGATATTTACGCTTTTATAATAAGGCAGCAGTTTTTCAAGGGCATTAAGGTCTTGACAGTCTTCATCTGCCATCCAGTTGGCCAGGCTTTCTTTGTGAAGTATTTTGTAGTTTCCTACAGGTCTTGGCTGCTCCAGATAAGAGAACCGACTTATTTTTTCATTTTCCTGAAGCCAAATACAATCTTCATCTGTAAAGCTGGCATTGGAATCTATGGCTATATTCCGGTCTAATCTCAAGAGTTTTTCGATATTGTCTTTATTGAGTCCTTTGCATTTTACTTTGAATTTGTTCCAGCGGCTGTTTTCTATTTTCCGGATCTGATCTTCAATATCCGCCACAGAAATGGTGATTGAACTTTCAGCTAAGTTTTGGGAAGGAAGATGATTCAGTTCAATAAAACTTTTATTTTCAAGTTTTCCGAAGAGATCCCAATAAGCGCAATCTAAAGCTGACAGTAAAAACGGATGCAGATTCATCCCGGAAAGAATGCTGAAAAATTCTGTCGGATGGATAATGGACAGGCTTTCCAGTAGCGGTTGTATTTCTTTTAACCTGATGACGAACTTTTTCAGATCAATCTGATAATAATCGATGGCAACACATTCTCCATAGCCTTTGGAGTTTAAATAAGATAATTCCACCAGCAGCGCTTCTCTTGTGTTGTAATTCCCATAAGCAATTGAAAACGTTTCTTTCAGCTGAAGTGTTTTAAGTTCAAAATACAGTTCCATATCTTAAAGCTACAAAAAAAGGACCTTTTCAGGCCCTTTTATTTATTGATTAAATGGTTTGCTTATCGTACAATCAGTTTTTCAGTCTGAATTTTATCACCCTGCTTGATGTGTACCATATACACTCCTTTTTGAAAGCCCTTTGTAGAAATTGCTTTTTTGGACTGTGCATCTCTGGTGTCTGAGAATACCAGTTTTCCGGACATATCAAACATTTTAATCTGAACTTCTTTAGAGGATGTTTCTAAATTACCAACAAAGAATTCGTCATAAGTAGGATTAGGGAATACAATAAATTTATGATCTGCTGTTTTCACATCCTGAGTTGCTAAAGACGTTTTACATTCCTGAGGAACATCAAAATTCTCCACCTGATCATTGGCCGTTGCTCTTACTCCTGCAGAAGCATTAACTCCTAATCCTCTCTTGGCAAAAGCATTCCAGATCATACATTTATCAAGTCCGGCGTTTCCTGTAGCATCAGCCTGAAGGATCGCGTCTCTTCCATCAATAAATGTCGGGCTGCAGGCCTGTAGTTTAAGGCCGTCCACAACAATCTGCAGTGCTTTTGCATTTCCAGAAGTTGTACTTGCCAGCACATCACTGTTATACCCATATTTCTCGATGTATTTCCAGGTAAGATCCCAAAGCATGGTCGCCCATATAAATCCTATGGCATGAGAGCCTGTTACCGTATTTGTATTTCCGTAAGTATAATTATTTACGCCAAAATCCGGAGAGTATTTTGCAGGTCTGATTCCCACTCCTGTTGTAGGCTGCCATTTTACATACGTTCCCATTCCTCTTGCCAGAGCAGAAGTATCGCCGGGTCTTGTTGTCAGCATTAATGCAAAATAATCAGACCATCCTTCACCCATCTGCTCTGCACTGTTTGTTGCAGAAAGACAGCTGTAGCCCTGGCCTGTAAGTCTGTTTGAAATTCCGTGTCCGTATTCATGGGCGATGATTCCGTTATCTAAACTTGAATGTCTGAATCCGTTAAAATCATTTCCTAAGGTAGCATTGATTGTATTTCCGTTACCAAGCTCTCCTACGATATACAGCCCTTCAGTTTTTCCAATATTAATGGAAGGAATGGTTACCTGATCTCCTGAAGCTCCTCCTCCCATAGTGGCAGGAGTATCCGTAGTCGGCCTGTAGACAATAGCTCCCACTGCGCCAGCTTTCTGTGCGTTTAACACTTTAAGTCCATATTCACAGCCTGTACTTGTAATAATGGCGATCTTACCGGTAAGACTTCCCAACGCAGGCTGGGTACATGCATCTGCAGGTGCCGAAACAGCTAGATCTCCGGTTACCGTTTGTCCATCAAACAAAAGAGGGCCAAAAGATGCGCTTCCTGTCATTACTTTAGCTCTGCTTACAGCGATTGCCGGGGAATTATACTGATATCTGGAAATAGGATCTGCAGCAGTTTGTATTCTGTCGTAAATATACATCTGCATTCTTGGAGCCGCCAGATAAACCTGCCCATTGATTGTGGTTTCATAACCTGAGCTGAAATTGGCATTATTCAGACCGCTGCCATCGTAAGCTTCTGCCCTTACAGCATCACCTCCCATTCCCAAATTGGTAAAATTGGTAGTCTGATAATTTCTTGCTGATTCTGTAAAACCGAATTTATAGAAAATATCATGCATCTTATTGTTCATATAGAACAGATTCGTGATCGCTGCATCTCTGTGTGTAAAAGGGCTGATGTACCTTCCTTCATCGAAAGGAAAATTAAAATTCAGCGTACTTCCTCCGTCAGGCGAATATCCCGGCGTATTGGCATTGTTCTGATCGGAATAGGCGTATACGTTGTTCCCTCTTGTATTGGTATAGCTGTTGGTTCCGTCAGAATGCCATCCTTCCGGAGAGAATGCGATATCCCACGGATTATTAAGTACAGCACGGCCTCCGAATGTAGGTGCTTCGGTAGGAAGCGGAAAAACATTATAAGAGGCATTCGTAGGAACCAGCAGGCTGGCTCCGGAAGTTTTGTTCAAAGCTCCCGCAAAAGCCGTAACGTCAGATCCGAATCCTGCATGTTGTTCCATATGTTCTTCTGATTCATTATCTAAGTGATCTTCATGGGTAAAATTACAGTCCAGCGTTAAATTATCCTTTGTAAGAACTTCACCTGTTTCTGCATTGGCAATCACATGCCATACATCGGAGGAGTTTTTATCCGAAACAAAGAGTTCTTTTGCTAAAACATAAGCTCCGTTCTTTTCGAAATAGACGTTGGGAAGATAATCCACTTTGGAAATTTCGTTCAGATTCAGGTTTTGTTTAAGAAGGTCTTCTGAAAACCGTTCTTTGGACTTGCCCTGAACGGCTGCAGAAATATCTTTTTTAAAATCATTTTTTTCAGAGACGACTTTATCTTCCCTGATCATTACTTTACCCAGCGCATTGTAGACTCTTAGCCCGTTAAACGTCTGCTGAACATTCACAATATTTGCTCCCAGGCTTTTGGAAGGGTCTTCATTTAAAATAATAACTCCTGTGTTATTACTTGTCCCGTTCTTTTGTGTTAACTGTCCACTTTTCTGATAGTAATTCTGAATAAGTGTGTTTGAATTTTGCGCATTCATTTTGCCAAAAGCAAAGAATACAGCCACCGATACCGGTAATAAAAATAATTTTTGATCCATAAACTTGTTTTTTCCGCAATAAAGTTATGTTTTTTTCAACAATAAAAGATATTTAATCTGAAAATTTTCAAACAAAGGAGATTTATTTTTTTTCTTTTTTCTTCTCCTTTTTGTTTTTAGTCATTTTACCTTTGATCAGCTTTGCCCTATTATCCAGATAATCAATCATAGGCTGGTTATAGCTGTATTTTTTCGCCTCCTTTAAAGGCTCCAGCGATTTTTTATATTCCAGTCTGATCTCCAACAGCAGTGATTTTTGGATCAAAATCCTGGCTTTATCAATTCCTTTGATCTTTAGCGCATAATTGATGAGTTTTTCAGCTTCATCAAGATCTTCATTATCCAAAAGACATTTGATATAATACTGTGGGGTATTGAGATTGGCCACATTGCACTGCATCGCTTCTTCGAAATAGAGCTTGGCTTTTTCATAGTCTGTGAGCATTTCGCTGTAGATTCTTCCCATCAGACAAAGGCTGTCTGCATCTTCGGGATCGTAAGACAGGGTATAATTCAGAGCCTCCAGACAATCCGGAAGACTGTAAGGATAATTATCCAGTGCTTCAAAATAATATTTACTTTTAGTTAAGGTCATGTCTCTCGTTTTTTAATTCTTTTTTCAGGATATTCCGTTGTTTTTTAAATGATTTATCCTGATGATTCTTTTTAAAATCTGTTCCGGAAAAGGTGCGGACCGGATTTCCTCTCTGTACCTGCAGGTGATTGTTCCAAGTGTCCTGCATTCTTTTTTCAAGCTGTTTGATATACAGCCCTGCTACTTTTTCTTTCAGGCGCATCACGGCGAGCTTTTTATTCTCCAGCTGCGACCTTGAATCCTGCGCAAACACACTTTCTCCCGTAGGCAGATGAATCGCACGAACCGCCGTATTCACTTTATTAACGTTCTGGCCTCCGCTTCCCTGGCTTCTGGTAGTCTGAAACTGAATATCTTTTTCATTGAAATTGATTGTCTCCAAACCTTCGAGTTCGAAAACCCCAATAAACCAGTTGCTTCTTTTATGGAGTTTCCTGAACGTGCTTTTCCCGGTCCAGCATATACTTCCCAGCCATGTTTTTAAAAATCCATCCAGTTCTTTTGCTTTTAAAAGCAGGGTGACGGATTTTAAAGTCAGGTTTTCATCACCATTTTCGCGGTGAATTATTTCGTAATCTATGTTGCTATTTTTAACTTCCTCAAGGAAGACCTTCAGTATTTTAGCGGTAACCCACTGGCATTCTAAAGGTCCTCTTCCTGAGGTTATTTGTATGATTTTTTCCATTTTTAATTCACTTTAGGAATTTCACTTAATTTCGGATGACCAACAGGGTCAATTCCTTTTTCCAGTAAATCTTTAGCAGCCATTACAGCCCAGCATTTGTCACTGGAATGGATGTTTCTGTAAAAAGTCAGTAAAACTGAAGGTTTAACAATCGTAAATCCATCAATTTCAACAGTTTCCAGATCATTTCTCTCAAAAAAATCTATGGTAATTCTGTTAGACTTTCCGTTTTCGAGTTCTATTGTTTTTTCATACCTGCGGAAGTTTTCTTCACTCTGCAGATGGTCGTAGCGGGTCCATACTTTCAGGAAACCTTCCTGCTGAAGAATGATCACTACTTCTGCTGCGTTTTCTTTCTTTACAAAAACATCAATATCCTTGTGGTCATGAGCATGTTTGTGTTCCGTATGCCCTTTTTCTGACATAAAATGCCATGCCCAGCCACCAGATATAATGACTTTGTCTTTTAATTTATCTAAAATTTCGAGACCATAGCGGATTCTAAATTCCGGCCAGACTTCTCCGTATCTTTTTATATTATGAGGTGCTCCCATTTTTTTGTTTTTTGTTGATTAATAATGAATTGATAATTATCTATTCATCTGATTTTTTATAAAACCTTATAGGTTTTTGAAACCTATAAGGTTGAATGGGCAGGTTTATTATTTATCCATTCTCACAATTCTTGGCTGGAATGTTCCGAGAATATCTACCAGTTCGCTTTGGGCATTCATCACTTCATGAATGTCTTTGTAAGCCATTGGTGCTTCTTCTGTATTTCCACCCATTAATGTAACTTTCTTCAGTTTGAGCTCTTTTTTGATATCATTCTGAGTGAAAAGGCTTCTGCATTCTCCTCTTGAATGGGCTCTTCCTGCTCCGTGCGATGCTGAGTTCAGCGCATCGGGATTTCCTTTTCCTCTTACGATGAAACCTTTTGCCGTCATAGAGCCCGGAATCATTCCCAGTTCATTTTCATTGGCAGGAGTGGCTCCTTTTCTGTGGACAATCACTTCTTTTCCGTTGTGAATTTCTTTCCACGCGAAATTGTGGTGATTTTCAATTCTTGCCTTCACTCTTCCGCCAACCGCTTTTATCAGCCTTCTGTGGATATCGTCGTGACAGGCGGAAGCATAATCTCCGGCCAGGTTCATCGCTGTCCAGTATTCCAGACCGAGGTGAGTACTCAGATCCAGCCACGCAAACTGTTGCGCTTCTTTCGGCAACGGGCATTGATCTGCCGCCACTCTCGAATAATACTGGGCAATTTCTGCCCCAAGACCTCTGGAACCGCTGTGAGAAAGAATTCCCAGGTATTTTCCTTTCGGCAGACCGATCTGAACATCTTCTTCCGTGATCTCCACTTCTCCGAATTCCACGAAATGATTTCCGCCCCCGGATGATCCCATCTGCTTGATGGCTTTTCCCTTTAATCTTCTTAAAATTGGAATCATATCGAAAGTATCCCGTTCAAAGATTTCATGATCTACATGAGATTTGTGGGTTTCGTACATCCCGAATTTTGTGTGCTCGGCAAGTGCTTTTTCGTATTTGTCTCTTGCTCCGTCAAGATATGAAACCGGAATATCCAAAATACTGAGACTCATTCTGCAGCCGATATCCATTCCTACTCCGTAAGGGATTACAGCATTTTCTACAGCCAGAACTCCACCTATCGGGAGTCCGTAACCACTGTGAGCATCCGGCATTAAGGCTCCCTGTACAGAAATTGGCAGTTTTAATGCGGTATACAGCTGGTTTTTTGCTTCTTCAGAAATATTGTTTCCAAAGATCTGGAATGAAGCACGCTGGGTATTGAGCATTCTTTTTTCTGTTTTTCTGGATGACAGCAGCGATTCTGCAATCTGCCCGAAAGTGAGGTCTTTTTCAAAATGTTCCGGATTCACGAGGATTTCTTTTAAAATAGATTTTACATGATGAATATTCTTCGTTGCAAAATTTCTTTTCATAACCTCCAGAGCCACATTCACACTTTGATTGTTTGGATAGCCGAGTTTTAATATATCTTTTCCTTTTAGTTTTAAATTTCCCATTGTTTTTGTTTTAAATGATATTGGACCTTATAAGTCCTCAAAATAGTCTGCAATCTCTGTTGCAGACCTGATGCAGTTCGCATATTTCCTGCTTTTGATAAGATCAGTTTCATATTCTCTTTTCCAGGCATTTGATTTACCATAGATTTTTTTCCGGATGATTCCCGCAATTTTATGCTGTTCCACATAGGCTTTCAATTCAGCATATTCATTTTCTAGATCCAGATCTACAGGCTTGTAGTGCGTGATCATATTGGGTCTTATCCGTAGAGCAAATCTCCAGGGTTCGAGGAATTCGTAGTAAGTTTCACTTCTTTTTCGGAACGGATTGTATTCTTCTTTTCTAAGAAAATACTGTCTTTCTCTGGGGATTAGCCCAAACTTTGGATCTGTCCATGCATAAAAGGAAATGGTGTTGAGTTTCTGTGGTTTTTCTACATAGATCCTTCTCCCAAACTTTTTTCTTTTTTTCAGAAACAGCCGGCTTTCGGAATACATAAATGTGTTGATCTTCTTCAGAATTCCTTCAAAGAAATCTGCATCTTCAGATCTTTTCACATCATCATTCAGCACAAAAAATCTTACAAAACCTCTCTGATAGGGTTTTTCCAATGGAATCCACGGAATATTCCTCCTGAGATGCCAAAGCTCCTTACTACGTTTATACTTTTTTCTTATCTGTTTTTCTACATCTTTTTTACCTGTTCTTTGTCTGCTTCTTACGCTTCTAAGGCGGTGAAACAGAAGGTTATTATTTTCCATTAATGATAAGACACAAGATGTAGGGTACAAAATCCAATGACTTGGACTGTTTACATCTTCTCTTACTCAACTAAAATTTAAGTTGATTTGTTTACGATAATGAACAGCCTGAAACAGATCATCAAAAGACCTTTTCATGTTGTTCCTGATAACACTAAAAAATTTCGGGGAAACTGGAGTTTTGTATTGCGCAATAAAAAACCCGAAATCTTACGACTCCGGGTTTTGATATTTCGTTGTACTATTATTCTAAGAGTATACCAAACCACGAAGCCTTACCACCATAAGGGGTACTCCAGCTGTAGAATTCTGTATCATTTTGAACATTGCTTCGTTGTTTTTTAATGGGTTAAACTTGATTTTCAGGTGCAAATATAATATTTTTTCTGAATATCAAAATTATTTTTTTTATTTCAAGTGAATCAGGCTCAGAAAAATACCGTCTATTACTTTGGTCATTCTACCGAGATCCAGCGTTTCCAAAGTATCTGTGGATTCATGGTAATTTTTGTTTCTGAAGAATGATGTATCTGTGATCATCAGGGCAGAGTAGCCCAAATTCCAATAATTAAGATGGTCTGAAAAATCGGTGCCCTTTACAAATTTCGGAGCTGTAAAGGTTTCTGTTTTTATCTGGTTGGCTTCTTTAAAATGATCGCTGAAATTATTGACAAAATCTCCTGCTCCAAACTTTTTAACGAGGGTAATAAAATCTCCTTTATTTCCATAAACCCAGGATAAAATTCCTAACGGATAGCTTTGTGAGTTTTTCTCGTCTTTGAAATATCCTATCATTTCCACGCTAGCCATACCGTACACGTCTATTTTATGATCTTTCAGGTACCTGGCGTGAATATAACTTCCCATATTTTCTGTCCGGAAATAAGGTGGTTCTTCCAGTGTATATGCCACAAGATCTATTCTGTAGTTAAGTTTCTGGTTTTTGAGCATTCTGGCAAGCTCCAGAAGAGCGGTAACTCCCGTGGCATTATCGTCTGCTCCCTGCTGGTCGCCGCAAACATCGTAGTGAGCTCCGATAATAATTCTTTTTTTATGTTCTGTTCCGAAAGAAGTGATTATATTTTTATAGATTTTACTATCAACGTTATATTCCTGAAAGGTTGTACTGTCCCCATATTTACTGAAATCTTCTTTAATATAGTCTGCCACAGCATTCAACTGGTCTATATTTTTATGATTTCTGAATTCGGGCGTTTGGGTAAGGGCCGTGAGATGTTTTTTAACCGAATTGATATCTGCCGGTACCGGAGATTTCTGAACCGGACGGTTTTCTGAATCTGCTGCGAAACAAAACACAGCTATAAAAATTAAGCCTGCAACAATAATGATCTTATTGGCTGCAGGCTTTGTTATATTTTTAAAATTCATCTCACAGTATACTTAGGGTTGAAGAACTGAAATTAATACTTTTCAGTCAATCTACACAGTGAGTGAGGTTTAATTTTAATTTTCTAAGAATTTCTGTAAGATTTCCACCGCACATTTCGGAAGGTTGGTTCCCGGGCCGAAAATAAAGTCGGCTCCATTCGCATACAGGAATTCATAATCCTGCTGCGGAATAACGCCTCCTACTACAATCGTGACATCATCTGCTCCTAATTTTTTCAGTTCTTCCACCACCTGCGGAACCAGGGTTTTATGTCCTGCCGCCAGAGAAGATACACCCAGGATGTGAATATCGTTTTCTACGGCCTGTTTGGCTACTTCTTCAGGGGTTTGGAACAATGGTGCCACATCGACATCAAATCCCATATCTGCAAATGCCGTTGCGACTACTTTGGCTCCTCTGTCGTGCCCATCCTGTCCCATTTTGGCGACCATAAGTCTCGGACGGCGGCCTTCTGCTTCTTCAAACTGCTGAGTCAGATGAAGGGCTTTTTCAAAATATTCGTTTTTCCCGGCATTCATAGCGTACACTCCTGAGATGGTTTTAATATTGGCTTTATATCTTCCGAAAGTTTCTTCCATGGCATCGCTCATTTCACCAAGGGTAACTCTTCTTCTTGCGGCTTCAATGCATAGGGCAAGAAGGTTTCCTTTTCCTGATTTTGCACTTTCGCGGATTTTATTCAGGATTTGTGCAACGGCTTCAGGGTTTCTTTCTGCTTTTATTTTTTCCAGTCTTTCGATCTGCTTTCTGCGCACTTCCGTATTATCGATGTCCAGAATCTCAATTCCGTCCTGTTTCAGGGCTGTTCTGAATGAATTGACTCCAATGATGAATTCTTCACCACTGTCAATTTTAGCCTGCTTTTTAGCGGCCGCTTCTTCAATCCTCATTTTCGGAATTCCGGCTTCAATGGCTTTTGTCATTCCTCCTTCCTGCTCTACCTCATCAATGTATTTCATGGCTTCTTCAATCATCTGCTGGGTAAGGCTTTCCACGAGGCTGCTTCCTCCCATAGGATCTACCACATCACAAATCCCGCTTTCCTGCTGAAGGATAATCTGGGTATTTCTGGCGATTTTTGCAGAGTAATCCGTAGGAAGAGCAATGGCTTCGTCCAGAGCGTTGGTATGCAGCGACTGGGTTCCGCCCAAAGCAGAAGAAAGGGCTTCAATAGCTGTTCTCGTAATATTATTAAATGGTTCCTGTTCTGTAAGTGACCATCCGGATGTCTGGGAGTGGGTTCTTAAAGCCAGAGATTTTGGATTCTGCGGATTGAACTGCTGTAAAAGGGTAGCCCAGATGTATCTTGCGGCTCTCATTTTTGCAATTTCCATAAAGTGATTCATCCCGATTGCCCAGAAAAATGAGAGTCTTGGGGCGAAATCATCTACATTCATTCCTGCTTTAATCCCTGTTCTTACATATTCCAGACCGTCTGCAAGGGTATAAGCCATTTCCAGTACGGGTGTTGCGCCCGCTTCCTGCATATGGTATCCTGAGATGGAAATAGAGTTGAATTTGGGTATATTTTGGGCTGTATATTCAAAGATATCGGCAATAATTTTCATGGAAGGAGCCGGCGGATAGATGTAGGTATTCCTTACCATGAACTCTTTCAAAATATCATTCTGGATGGTTCCGGAAAGTAATTCCTGTTTTACGCCCTGTTCTTCGGCTGCTACAATATAAAAAGACAAAATGGGAAGTACGGCTCCGTTCATTGTCATAGATACGGAAATCTGATCCAAAGGAATCTCATTGAAAAGGATCTTCATATCTTCCACAGAATCTATGGCTACACCAGCTTTTCCTACGTCTCCCACTACTCTTGAATGATCTGAATCATATCCTCTGTGGGTCGCAAGATCGAATGCTACGGATAGTCCTTTTTGCCCTGCGGCCAGGTTTCTTCTGTAAAACGCATTGGATTCTTCTGCTGTGGAGAAACCTGCATACTGTCTCACCGTCCACGGTTTCTGTACATACATAGTAGAATACGGGCCTCTGAGATAAGGAACAATTCCTGGAGAAGTCTGTGTTAAAGATTCATTTTTAACATCTGCTGGGGTGTATGATGATTTTAACTCTAATCCGTCTTTTTCAAAATTATAGATCTCTCTGTTCTGAGGTTCTATACTAAAATCCGGTTTTTTCACAGAAATTGTCTTTCGCATTCCAATAATTTTTGTCTGCGTAAAGTTAATTTTTTTGAACGAAACATGAAACTTATGTTAACATCCAGTTTTAATGAATTTTAAGGCATAAAAAAGACCGGACAAATGCCCGGTCTCAGTTATAGATATACTTACTTCTTATTTTTTGATAAGTTTCGTATTGTATGTGTTTTTGTCATCTTTAAGAGTAACTACATACATACCTTTGATCAATGATGCCACATTAATTCTGTTGTTACCATCTAGCTGACCTTGCTGAACCAATCTTCCGTCTGCACTGAAGATGCTGTAATCAGCTTTTCCTTTCAGATTCTTCACTTCTACGAAAGTATCTGCAGGGTTTGGATAAATAGATACTTCAGTTGCGCTTGGACCGTTTACATCATTTACTGCCAATCCGCTTGTGATTTTCACAGAGAAATCTTTAAATGATCCCTGAGAAATAACTCCTCCTCCGGTTACACCCACCGATGGACTACCACATGGCCCGGTAGCTTTGTTAAAGAAAGTGTTTGCTACTCTCATTCTTAAAAGCTTATCTCCAGCATAGGCTGTAGCAGGAACTGTAAATGTAAAGTTTCCTGTATACTGACCATTAGCAGGTGGATCAGTACTTACAGAACCCACTTTTTCAGAAGTTTCAAAAACACCGTTTCTGTTATAATCTATCCACACTTCCATATTGTCATTATAAGTAGAAGCTGTTGTACCTACATTAAAATAAGACAATGTGTACTGTGTTCCTTTGGTTAAGTTAATCACTTTAGTTGCATCTTCAGTGAAATCCCGATAAGTACTGAAAATAGTCTTATAGGTTAATTCTGAATAAGCAAGATTTGCGATATTCATTTCAGCCATACCACTGTTATAAGAAAAACTAGCAAAGCTGTTTCCTCCGGTAGTCATTAAACAGTAATCTACTCCTGTTCTCAATCCTTTCGTCTTGAAAGCATAGTTATTGGAGAATGCTCCCGGAACTGAATTTACTACTGCCGCTACCTGAGCTTCGTAATTAGATTCATCTTCAAGGCCGCTTAATACAACAGAGCTTGTAGGGCTTGTTGCGTTTGACCAGTTAGTTTGTCCTACTTTTCTATAGTTGATGGAATAAGTAGCACCTGGTACACTGTTCCAAGACAGTCTTGCTGTTGTTTTAAAGATTTCAGCATTTAATGCAGAAACACCTGTTGGCGCTGCTGTAGTAGAAGTAGGCGCTGTTCCAATAGTTATTTGCGGAGATACTGCATAGAATATGTTTCCAATAGCAGAAATTTTAAGTTTAACTGCTCCTGTTAAGCTGGCAGGCATTTGTGCCGTATAGCTTCCTGTATTTGGAGTAGTAGCTACTAGTTCTGTCCATGTTGCACCGTTGGTAAGATCTGTAGTATACTCAATTTTTACGTTAGGTACGTTATAAGGAGCTCCAGTGGTATTGGCAACATCCCAGGTTATTGTATTCGCAGCATTGTTATATAATACTGTAGAAGCTGTAATTCCTGAAAATTTAAAAGGCCCGTCGTTTCCAACTGTTACTGTAGTTTCAGCAGAAGAAAGCATTGGTCTTCCTACATTCTCATCTCTTACTGTTACTGCATACTTTAATACTCTAGGAACATAAGATACCGTTTCCCAGTTTGGCGTTGTAGTAGCACCCGGAGCTGTTTTGTTAGTTAAAACTCCGCTCATTACCAATGGTAAACTTGGGAAATATCTTCTTCCGCTTGCTGTACCGAAATAAGATCTTGATAATGCTCCCTGTGCGCTATATCCCCATCCGCTGTCTCCGGAAATAGAGTTGTAAGAGTCAACGCTGTCATACTGTTCCCATGCATATTTAATAGGATCTGTATCTGTAGCAGATGCATCCAAATAATAAGCTGTTCCTTTAGGAATGCTGTAAGGTGTAAGCGCTGTAATTACAGGCGCTGTGTTTGTTGTAATATTTTCTGAAGTTCCACAAGTGACTTTACCATCCAGACTGTTCAAGATCTGATTGATTGAAGAATAGTGGAAATAAGCGTCAGTAGTAGCCTGTACGTTATCCCCTGTAATTCCGGCATATCCCATGATAGTTGTACCACCACCAGGTTCAATATTTACTCCGGATCCTTCTGAAACGTGAGAGAATGTATGGTTAGCTCCCAGCTGGTGACCCATTTCGTGAGCAGCATAATCAATATCAAAAAGATCTCCCGTAGGGTTTGTATTCTGAGTAAATGCAGATCCTTTCGCTAAGGTAGTTGTCGTTGCGGGGTCTACACATGTTGATGCAATAGATCCGGCATTTCCGTTTCCTCCTGCAGCATTGAATACGTGCCCCATATCGTAATTAGCATTCCCTACGATATTAGTTAAAGTCTGCTGAAGATTCAGGTTTAAGTTTCCAGTATATGGATCTGATGTAGGATCTGTATATATGATAGCCGGAAGATCCTGAATGATTGCTTTAATACCAAATTCTTTTTCAAAAATACCGTTTACACGGGTCATGGTAGCATTCATCTGGATCACTGTGTTTGCAGTTCCTCCTGAAGGGTCAAATTTCTTTGTGTATTCTCCAGTAGTAGAAAGTGCCAGTCTGTATGTTCTGTATTTTGTAATAGCAGGTCTGTTGGTAATTCCCAGGTTAGAAAGATTCTTCTTACCGTTAGCCTCCAATGCCTTGATATCCTTAATAATCTCTTTTTCTTCCGTAGAACACTCAAATCCGTTATCACTTGCCGTTCTCTTCGTTTTATAGAATACTCCGTAAGTCTGCTTATCTGTCGTAATAGGCTCTATAAACTGGAATACGCCGTCTTTGATGATCATAGACTGCAATTCTGTTGGAGCCGTACTGAATCTTACATATTTGGAAGGATCGTCTACCCCTACTCCAACATATGATCCTAATTGGTGTCTGTCTGCCATAGATTTCTCTACAACAGGATCGCTGTATACAGCAAATTTCTCAACTTTTCCTTCTGCTGTAGGAAGGGAAACAATAACAGCTTTTGCTCCTTTACCCGTTTCTACCGCATCTTTTAAAAGATTTCTAAGCGATGCAAGATCTACTTTGTAAGAATACTGAACTTCAACTTCTTTTCTAATTTCAGAAGTTTTTTGGGAGGCAGGTACCCACCTCTGTGCATTTACACTGGCCACACTACCTGCCAATGCACAAACTAGTAAAATTCTTTTTTTCATAACTGAACTACATGAATAGAATTAATAAATTTTAAATATCCAGGACAAAAGTAATAATTTAATGCATAGTACAATCAAAAAAAATGGCTAATTTCAATAAAATTAGCCATTTTGGTTCTTTTTTTGTTATTAATAACTATTTATTAATTCCCATCTCATATAAAGCAAAAGAAATAAGGTCCGCATTTTCACTGATTACCTGTTCGGTTGATCTTCCTGCGCCGTGACCTGCATTTTTCTCAATTCTTAACAAAATCGGGTTTTTACAGCCCTGTTTTTCCTGAAGTTCAGCCCCGAATTTGAAAGAGTGTGCCGGAACTACTCTGTCATCATGATCACTGGTAATAATCATGGTAGAAGGATAGCATGTTCCTTTTTTCACGTTATGTACCGGGGAATAAGATTTAAGATATTCAAACATCTCTTTACTGTCTTCTGCAGTTCCGTAGTCGTAAGACCATCCTGCACCTGCCGTAAACTTATTGTATCTCAGCATATCCAGAACACCTACGCCCGGGAATGCTACTTTCGCAAGATCAGGACGCATGGTCATGGTAGCTCCTACAAGAAGCCCTCCGTTTGATCTTCCGGACAATGCCATATATTCTTTTGAAGTATAGCCTTTGCTTTGAAGATATTCTCCAGCAGCAATAAAGTCTTCGAAAACATTTTTCTTCTGCGTTTTCGTTCCTGCATCGTGCCACTTTTTACCATATTCGCCACCGCCACGGATGTTCGGAACAGCGTAAATTCCACCGTTTTCCATCCAGATGGCATTCACTACAGAGAATGAAGGCTGAAGGCTGATGTTGAAACCTCCGTAAGAATAAAGGATCGTAGGATTTTTACCATTCAGTTTGGTTCCTTTCTTGTAATTGATCATCATAGGAACTTTGGTTCCGTCTTTTGAAGTGTAGAATACCTGCTCGGAAACATAATCATCCGGATTAAATTTCACTTTCGGTTTCTGGTACACTTCTGATTTCCCTGAATCTGCATTAAATTTATAGGTAGTTCCCGGTGTAATGTAGTTACTGAAAGAGTAATAAAGTTCTTTTTCCTCTTCCTTACCGCCAAAACCGCCGATATTTCCTTTTCCCGGAAGTGTAATTTCTCTTACCAGTTTTCCGGTTTTGTCAAACTGTTTTACCTGATCTATAGCATCAATCATATAGGTTGCAAAGAAATAACCTCCTCCTGAAGATACTCCCAGAACATTTTCTGTCTGTGGAATCACATCTTTCCAGGTTTCCGGTGAAGGATTCGCGATCGTTGTTTTTACAAGACGCATATTCGGGGCATCTTTATCTGTAAAAATAAACAGATCATCACCTTGTGTATCTACGATATTGACATTAATATCAAACCCTTTATTGATCTGAACAAAATCTCCGCCTTTCTTTAAATCTTTGATATACAACTCGTTCCCATTTGTAGCATTCGCTGCAGAAATAATCAGGTATCTCTGATCTTCAGAAACTCCGGCTCCAAGATATCTTCTTGGTGTTTTATCTCCTCCGAAGATCAACTTGTCTTCAGACTGTTTTGTTCCTAATTTATGGAAATACACTTTATGTTTATCGGTCATTCCGGAAAGAACGGTTCCTTCTTTTGGTTTATCGTAGCTTGAGTAGTAGAATCCTTCGTCTCCCTGCCACGAAATTCCGCTGAATTTTACATCCAATAGCGTTTCGTCGATCTGTTTTTTAGTAATTGCATCAATAATGATGATTTTATTCCAGTCGCTTCCCCCTTCAGAAATAGAATAGGCAGCCAGGTTTCCTTTTTTATTGAAAGATAAATTAGACAGTGAAGTTGTTCCTTTATCTGAAAACTTGTTTGGATCCAAAAATATTTCCGTTGCTTTGGTTTTGTTGTTGGTTCTGTAAAGGATGGATTGTGCCTGAAGGCCGTCATTTTTATAATAGTAGGTGTAATCTCCTTCTTTAAAAGGGGCTGAAATTTTCTCATAATTCCAGATATCTCTCAGCTGATCCTTGATTTTGTTTCTGAACGGAATTTTTGAAAGATAGTTCTGGCTGTAGGCTACTTCATCGTCTACCCATTTTTTTGTAGCGTCAGAATCATTTTCCAGATCTCTGAATGGGTCTGCAACAGCGTTTCCGAAATAAGTATCTGTCTGATTTCCTTTTAATGCTTTAGGATAATTCATTTTTTGAGAATAAAAAGTCGCTGAAAATAAGACTCCAGCGGTTAATAAGATAGGTTTGAAATTCATAATCAAGGGTTTTATCAAAAATACACAAAGTATACGACATAAAAAAAGCCCTGATACCAGAGCTTTTAATAAAAAATATTTTCTACGAATTATTATTTAGATCCGAAACTTTCAAAGTAAAAATCCGTTAATCCAGAAACAATTTCATCAGGACTGCCATTCCAATAGTATATTTTACCTCCTTCATTGAGTTGATAAAGACTGAATTTCTGCTCTGTAACCACTGTTTTATCTGCCGCTTTAAAATCCTTTACACTCTGAACCAGGTATTTTTTAAGCTCTTCAGGCTTTACATTTTTAATATCTCCGGGCGGAATATCGGAAAATTTTGCAGGAACTTTGAAGCTTACAGAATAGGTGATATGAGCAATTTTCTGGTCTTCTATGTGTTCATTCTGCACTACTTTTACTTCTTTAACGGTGAGTTTTCCATTTTTAAAATTCTCCATCATCGCTGTAAAATATTCTTCAGCTTCTTTTCTGCAGGCATCTGCAGTTGCTTTGGGAAAAACCGATAAAAAATTATCCGTACTTTCTTTCATCATATCCTTCGAAACGACATTAAAATCTACCTGATAGGCGGTTTCACCTTCTACCGTAGGTCTCAGATAATCATTCAGCTTATCCAGTACAGCGCTATTGTTATTCACAAAGGTTCCAAAATACATTTCAAAAACTTCCGAAGGTTTCTTTACTTCAGTCTGAGCACTTAGATTCTGTCCGAATATGGCCAATATAACAAGGAAAATTATTTTAAAATTCTTCATTCTTTTATTTTGATTTTTAGCGACTTAAATTATTGAAATACAATTCATTCAACTTCCATACCAGCTCCTGCGGACCTCCGTTCCAATAATAGATGTTTCCGTCTTTTTTAACCTGGTAAAGCTTAAATTTCTGTTGAACCGTAGTCTGTTTTTCCGATTGTCTAAAAGCCTTCGTTTTGCTTTTTAAATAGTTTCTAAGATCTTTCATTTTCTTCACCTCTTCAAGCTTTATTTCAGCAATCTTTGCCGGAACCGGAAAGCTGAGATCTACATTGAGTTCTGCCACAAAACTATGATCTGCATATTCATTTTTGACTTCTTTCATGCTTTTCACCGCGTACTGTGTATTCTTTAAATTGGACAGAAGCGCTCTGAAATATTCTTCTGTTTCAGCCTCACACCCTGCAGCAGTTTCCTTTGGAAGGTTGGCAAGGAAGTTTCCGGTAAGATTCTTCACCTCATCTTTGAAAGATTTATTCAAATCTATGGTATAGGTATTTTCTGCGCCAAGAAATGGGGTAAGATAGTCGTTAAGCTGCTGAAGAGCCCGCTCATCCTGTTTTACAAAAGTATCAAAATACATCCCGAATACGGCCTCGGGCTTTAATGATTCCGTCTGTGCCCATAGGTTTTGAACACAAAGGATCATTATCAGAAATAAAATTCTCATCGTTCTTTTCATAGTGTAGTTTATTATTTTAGGTCTGCTGCTTCATACAGCAAAAAAAGGCTCTTGAAATTCAAGAGCCTGATTGATTATATCTGCTTTTAATAGTTGTCTTCTTCTCCCTTCATCTTCTCTGCATTTTCCGCCATGATTACGGCATCAATCATTTCAGAGATATCTCCGTTCATATAGGCATCCAGATTGTACATAGACTTGTTGATTCTATGATCTGTCACCCTTCCCTGAGGATAGTTGTAGGTTTTGATTTTTGCGGAACGGTCTCCTGTGGAAACCATTGATTTACGCTGTGCCGCAATATCACCCTGAACCTTTTGCAATTCGATATCGTATAGTTTGGTTCTAAGCATTTCCATAGCCAGTTCACGGTTAGCCAGCTGAGAACGGGCCTGCTGACAAACCACCACCATCCCTGAAGGCTTGTGCGTCAGCTGAACTTTTGTTTCAACCTTGTTTACGTTCTGACCTCCGGCTCCCCCTGAACGGGATGTCTGCATTTCAATATCTGCAGGATTCAGTTCAAAATCTACTTCTTCAGCTTCCGGTAAAACGGCAATGGTAATGGCAGAGGTATGAACTCTTCCCTGGGATTCTGTTTCAGGAACACGCTGTACACGGTGAACTCCTGATTCGAATTTCATAATTCCGTAAACACCTTCCCCTTCCACTTTCATGATGAGTTCTTTGTATCCTTTGGCAGCTTCGTTGGAATCTGTCACCTCATGTCTCCAGCCTTTTGTTTTGAAGTACATGGTATACATTCTGTAGACATCTTCTACGAAAATAGCCGCTTCATCACCACCGGTTCCTGCGCGTAATTCAACAATAACGTTTTTGTCGTCTGCAGGATCTTTAGGGATCAACAGGACTTTCAATTCTTCTTCAAAGCCCGGAATTTTAGCCTGAGCTTCCAGTTTTTCCTCTTTGGCAAGGTCTACAAGATCTCTGTCTGAACCATCAGCAATGATTTCTTCGGATTCTTCAATAGCATCCAAAGCTCCTTTATACTGGTCGTAGACTTTTACAATCTTCCCTAAATCACTGTATTCTTTGTTCAGAGAAGAATATTTTTTTTGATCTGAAATAATATCAGGCTGTATAATAAGATCTGCAACCTCATTATATCTTTGTTTAATAGCTTCTAGTTTTGGAATTAATGATTTAGACATTCTGCAATTTTTGAGAGTGCAAAGATAAGAATTATTAATTCAAATCTCAATGCCATTTTTATAAAGCATAAGTATTTGGCATGTATTCTTTTGTCCTGAAACAAAAGAGTGGAAAATTCAAGATCCGGAAATCTCTCTTCGCTAGCCTGTATTCTTAAAAAACCTCTTATCAATCCTATATAAAATCAATCCAAATGCGACAATTCCCAGTCCTATAATGCTCTCTTTAGGATTATGAATAAGGGTAAAATACAGAATATAGATGCTAAAAAGCAGAAAAACTACGGGAAAAATGTAGAATGCATTGGATTTAAATATGGTTCTCTGATCTTTTTTAAGAAAGAAAACCGTGGAAATGGCAAGGCTGGCAAAAAGCTGAAGAATAAAGGCCGTATAGACAAAAATTTCTTTAAAACTTCCCGTCAGAATAATCACTGAAGCAATCACCGCATGGGCAAAAATAGCCCGTACCGGAATTCCTTTTTTATTATTGACCGCAAGGGATTTCCACAAATGATTTTCTTTCGCAAAAGCCTGTGTGAGCCTGGAACCCACCCATAAATACCCGCTGATGGTGGCAATGAGCTGTAAGGCTATGAAAATATTCACAATTTTTCCAAAGTTGCTGCCCAGCATATTCTTCGCCGCTTCACCCATCACATCTTCTTTTCCTGCCATCTGGCTTACAGGAGCATGTTTCAGCATGATAAAATTGACCAGCAGATAGCTCACCGTCACAAAAACAGTTCCTACAATTAATGCTTTGGGAAGGTTTTTCTTAACATCCTTTATTTCTCCTGCGATATAAGATGCCGAATTCCATCCGGTATAGGAATAAGTAACAAAAACCAGTGATGTAGCGAAGGCAGGAAGCATGATCTCGTTCTGCCAGCTATCAGTAAATTCCAGACTGTTTCCTGCTTCGGATCCCGGAAGTACAACTCCCAAAATCACTAAAACAATGATAAAAGCGATCTTGATGAAGGTGAAAAAATTATGAAACCTGCTCGAGGTTTTAAGACTGAAGGACAATGTAGCCGCCACAAGGAAGATGATCCCGATGGCAAAACCGTTTCCAAAGGTGTAATGAAAGGCTGAAAGGTATTTTGACATAGCCAGTGCAGCCAATGCCACCGGTGCCGAAAACCCTATAATCAGGGAGATCCAGCTTACCAGATATCCAAATACGGGATGATAGGTTTCTTTAAGATAAATATAATCTCCTCCATTTCCTTTAAAATAAGATCCCAGCTCGGCATAGCAAAACGCTCCGAACAAAGCCAGAATTCCTCCTATACTCCACAGCAGGAAAATGCTGTAGGTATTGGTAATATCAGACAGCTGAAAACCTAAAGTTGTAAATATTCCCGTCCCGATCATGTTGGAAACAACAATGGCAGCGGCGGTTTTCCAGCCTATCTGGTGTGTAGCAGTACTCATTTAGCAGTTAAAAATTAAAATTAAGCCTTCCGAAGAAATAATTCCCCAGTGTTCCCATCTGAACAGGTGCATATTTAAAGACTCCGAAATATGAATTCTCGTAAATCTGAAGGTCCGGGAAAACATCAAAAACATTATTAGCCCCCACCGTCAGATTGATATTTTTTGTTATATCATATCCTACACTCACATCTGTTACTACTTTCGGAGAAAAAGTCTGAACTTTTCCAAAAGGATAACCGTCGCGTATCACCTGGCCAAAATACGTATTTCTTACCATGAAATTGAATTTTCCGGTGGTATAATTCAATCCTAAAGATGCTTTTGTTTTGGGAGAAAGGGTTTCTATGATATTGATCTGATCCGGTCCGAAAAACTGATCCTGCGTAGGCACCAGCTTTTCTGGAAAGTGGAAATCTGTGATTTTGGTTTCCGTATAATTTCCTGCCAGATTGATATTTAGGTTTCCACCGCCCAGTTTCCAGTCGTAAGTAACGACTACATCCACTCCTTTTGTTTCGGTATCAATGGCATTGGCGAAAAACCTTCCGCTTTCTACATTATATTCAGCCAGTCTTGAATCGGTAATATTGCTGGTGATCACAATTCTGTCTTTTACCCTGATCCAATAGCCGTCTACGGTAATGAACAATCTGTTGGCAGGTTTCAGCGTAAATCCGGCACTCGCATTTACTGAGGTTTCCTGTTTTAACTTATCAAATCCTAATGCTCTGGCGGCGTCACTATCATTTCTGAAAATTCCTTTGGTTACAATTCCTGATCCGGAAGTGGAAATATCTGCATAAGAATTATTAAAATACTGCTGTTGAAGAGACGGAGCCCTGAAGCCTGTTCCCACAGCCGCTCTTATTGCATAATCTTTTATAAACTCATACCGTACGGCCAGCTTTCCATTCAGGGTATTTCCGAAATCTGAATAGTTTTCAAATCTTCCTGCCAGATCAATATTCAGCTTTTTGGCAAGATCGTAGGAAACATCTGCATACACCGCTGTTGAATGTCTGGATTTTTTCAAAGCATTATCCGGAGAAAAACCTATAAACGACTGTGAACCTCCATTTCCAATGACGGTAGAACCGGGACCAGCCGGATTTCCGTTAATATCATATCTGGTATAAGAAGCTTCGTCTCCCGGTTTGATTTCATATTGTTCAAAACGGAATTCTCCTCCAAAAGCAACGTTAAACTTATCTATATTTTTAGAAACATCAAGATTAATCGTATTCTGTAGGAAACTGTGTGCTCCCGCATAAAAACTTGTGGGAGATTTTGCTCCCAGCGAAGCATTATTGGTATTGTTTACATTGTAGTTGAAGGTATTGCTCCCGAAGGTATTGCTTAAATCAACCAGCCAATTATTCTCCTTATATTTAGCGCCTACGGCATAGGAAAAATCATAAACCTGCGATCCCAGGGAAGCCTGAAATCCGTTCGGATAAATGGAAGACACCACATTGGAAGTTTCACTCGGCAGCCTTCTGAATCCAAAACCCTTTCCCTCTTTAATACTGAATCCACCAAAAGAATAGAGTCTGAAATTTTCACTCAAAGGATATTCAGAATTAAAAAACAACTGAGCCTGTCTGATTTGTGCATCTCCGATCTGAAAATTAAAATCATCACGGGTCAATCCTCTTGCTCTTAATTCCTGATCATCGGCTTCTCTGGCTGCTGCGGGATCATCGGCAAATTCATAGGCAAAATTATTCCCGAAAATATCGAGATCATGATTTTGGGTTCTTGTGGTTTTTCCTCTGTGGCTCAGCTGTAGTGAAAGGTTCACATAGCCGTCTTTTTTTCCTAAAGAAGATCCGTAGTTGATTCCCGCCTGATAAGTTTCTCCGTCATTTCTTCCACTAATTCCATAGGATGCCGATGCCGTTGCTCCGATATCTTTTTTAAGAATAATATTCACGACTCCGGCAATAGCATCTGAGCCATACTGAGCTGCTGCTCCGTCTCTCAGCACTTCTATCCTGTCAATAGCAATCACAGGAATTGTACTGAGATCCGTTCCTACGGATCCGTTTCCTACTGTATTCTGATAATTGACCAGTGAGGTGGTATGCCTTCTTTTTCCGTTCACCAAAACCAGCACCTGATCCGGGCCCATTCCCCGTAAAGTCACGGGATCAATGTGTTCCGTACCATCTGATGCCGACTGTCTCACCGCATTAAATGAAGGGATAACATAGTTCAGAAGATCCTGAACGGTAGTCTGCGGTGCAGATTTCTGTAATTTTTCGATATTGATAATGTCCACAGGAACCGGGGTTTCCAGTTTTGTTCTTTTAGCATTCCGGTTTCCTACAATGACTACGTCTTCAATCTGAGTTCCTTTTTCCTGCTCCTGTGCATTGACTAAAACAGCTCCAAGCAGTATAACAGACAGGCTTAATTTTTTCATCCTTTGTTTTATAAATTAATACTACATACTTTCTACGGACCTCATCCGCAGAGATAAAAGACTTCAAGAAATGGAATTGCTGTCAGAATATCGACTTTGCTCATCTTCCCCGCAACGGGTTGGAATTAGCACCTTTACACTTTTTAGAGACGTGCAGGTTGCTAAGGTTTCATAGGGCCAAATCCCTCCACCTTTCTTGATAAATCTAGTGCAAAAGTAGACTAATATTTTTAATTGACCAAAAAGGAAATGGCTTAGTAATGATCCGGAAATAATCTTGATTAACCACGGATTTCACGGATTGGCACAGATGATTGTTTTGAATAAAGCTGTTGATTCTGTATGGTATGATTTATTGGTGAATGTAAAATATCCTTGCCAAGATTTTGAATCTTAACAAGGATAACAGTAGTTTTCAACTTTCTTATTCCGGCTCTGCTCTTTTTCTTACTCTAGACCCGGTTTATTTAATGATCATTTTTTGTACTGCCACTCCTGTTTCGGAGCGGAGATGCACCAGATAAGTTCCTGCCGGATAATCTGCTTTGAATTCATACACTCCGTTTTCTTTATTGAGTTTAAATGAATCCAGTTTTTTCCCGCTCATATCGAAGATAACGATCTCGCCTTTTTTTACTTTATGGTAAATGAATTTTGCTGAACCGTTTTTTACAGGGTTATCTGCAATCTGAAGTGAGAGTTTGTGCTCTGCATTCACATCAACCGTTGAAAGTGCCCCTGCATAATTCCCGAAAATCCTGAATTCTCCCGGCTGAAGGGTAATAGGAGCTGTGGTAGAAGCTATATTTGAAATGGTGTTGTCCATCAGATTCTGCCATTGACCTGTATAAGGAAAATAAGGGACAACATTTCGGGCTGAAGTGCCATAATTGGCCAGAACCACTATATTTTTCATTCCGTTAATCGCAGTGTCATACACATAAATTCTTGTGATAAGCCCATCCGGATCATTGGTAAGATTGTTAGATTCTATGGAGTATGTTTTTGATTTGAAAACCTGGTGGGCATTTCTGATACCGATGATCTTTGCCCAGGTATCGTATACTGCTTTTCTGTTGGCATTGGTATCGTATCCTAATGTAAAGGCAATAGGTTTTTCATCTGTTCTGCATCCGCTGTTGATGCTTCCGTCTGCACATCTGTTGATGCTGAATTCATAGCCTAATTCTCCAAACTGCCAGATCATTTTGGGCCCCGGAATCGTGAAAAATGTAGCCCCGAAGGTTTTCATTCTCTCAAGAGCTGTATTCAGATTGGTCACATTGTAAGCTCCATTAACCGCTCCGTAGGCGAGGTTTTTAAACATGAGTCTCTCTTCATCATGACTTTCCCCGTATCCCACAGCACGCATATTGGTAAAGCCGTGAAGGGTATGGTTCATTCTATCATAATTACTGTTTTCTACATAGCCCATTGTATTTTGGTTGTAAGGATCGGTCTGTTTGTTCCAAAGTAAAACTCCTTTTCCTTCAGCAACTCTGTAGTTTGCCCATTGCTGTTCTTCGGCATCTGTTCCCAAATGTTCAAAAATCATATAAGAATTCGGGTCCAGAGCCCACTGCTTGTCCGCGTACTGTTTCATGATATCTACTCTATCCTGCTGGTAGGCGTTGGTACAGGTTTCATCACTTTCGGAGCAGTTCTGGGTAAACCCTTTTGTTAAATCCCAACGGAATCCGTCTATGCGATATTCAGTAAGCCACTGCTGAAGGCTTCTTTCAACGTAATATTGCGTTGACGGGCTGGTATGGTTAAAATCATTAAATACATTATAAGCATGTTTAGGAACCTGATTGAAATAAGGATTATTAGCTGCAATGTCTCCAAATCCGTCACCATCAGGATCAATATTCCATAGTCTTGCCAAAGGAGAACGGCCTGTAGCATGGTTAAAAGCAATATCTAAAATAACCGCAATCCCGTTCTGATGGCATAAATCAACAAATTCTTTGAACTTTTCCGGTGTTCCGTAAGCTTTGTCTAAAGCATAATGAAAAGAAGTATTATAACCCCAGGAAAGGTTTCCTTCAAATTCCATAATAGGAAGCAGCTCAATGGCGTTGATATTTAAATTTTTTAAATAGGAGATTTTATTGATGAGTGACTGCCAGTTTTTTTCCTGAGTAAAATCTCTCAGTAATAATTCATAAACCATCAGATCTTCTTTGGCTGGTCTCTGAAAATTGGTGATCTGCCAGTTGTAAGGAGCCTGTCCCGTTTTAAACATGGATACTTCAAAGTTTTGTCCTGCCGGGAACGGAGGAAGATTCGGATACGTTGAGCTTGATATCCACTGATCATCATAGGAAGATAAGATCTGAGGAGAGTAAGGATCCGCTACTTTCTTCAGATCATTGGTTCTGTATTGGAAAGTATAGAGCTGCTGCGGAGTAAGACCATTTAATTCTATCCAGTAAAGATCCGGATTGGCGGTATCTCTTTTCATCAGATAAGTATCATTGACTGCCCAGTTGTTAAAACTTCCGATCACATGTACGAAATCTTTATGAGGAGCATACAGGGCAAGTCCCACTCTGGTCTGGTCTGCTGCATGATAATTGATTCCCTGTCTGATCCAGCCCGGAATCGCTTCTGAAATTACCGTTCTGGAAGTCTGCAGTGTGAATGTCGCATTTTTTGAATTGGAACCGGCATCCGTGGCTATCAGCTCCATATTGGAATCCTGAGTCACTGTATAGCTATAGCTGTAAGACTGGGAAAGTGTGGATGCGGTATTCACAACGGTTCCGTTTGCCTTTAACTGAAAGGCAGCATTTTCATTTGTTGTCGCTGTAATATTGACGGCAGTTCCCGCAGGAACAGTAGTCAGGCTATTCGCAGCAGGATTGGTCAGGGTCAGATTTAAAATCCCGACATTCACAAAGATATCCGGCGAAGTCTGATGTGCTCCCGTTTTATCTTTTAGCAGAAACCCGAACCTCCCGATTCCTGTTCTTCCGAAGAAAACAGTGGGAGTCATTGTTAAGGAATAAGTATCTGTAGCAGCATTGTAGGTAAGCTTATTCAGGTCATCGGAATTGTTCCAGCTTCCGTTGGTAGGACAGTTCTGACTGTTCTGATAATTGGTATCAAATGACCAGGACCAGATATACACGGAATTATCGGGAATTCCCCAGGCCGTTTCATCAATCTGATTTCCGGGAACCGTTAAAGTAATTACATCTGTTTCACCGAAAGGATTCGGAGTAATTGTATAATTAATCTGCCCGGAAACAGCCATTACAATAAGAAGACAAACAAGGGAATAAAATTTTCTCATTTCTTTATTTTTATCGAATATAGGATTAATTTTCTTTTAACTTATTTATTCTTATTTGAAAAAAGGCAGAATAAAAAAGACCCATGAAAAATTTCATGAGCCCTTACGATAAAAGTAATTGTAATGAACTATCTTTAAAATAAATGGATTCTTGTCTTTACAACAAAGGGCTTTCCTAAAAAAGCCCCCTGCCGATCAATCAAACGTATTTGGACTTAGTTTTTAATCACTTTTTTAGAAAAAACCTGTCCGTTCTTTAACTTTAATTCTACAATATAAATTCCATTCGGAAGTCCGTTCAGATTGATCTGGTTGTTCGAGAACTGTATATTGTTCAGTCTCTGTCCTACCATATTGATCACATTCACGCTTTCAATCAATGAATCTGCTTTGATATTAAGGATCCCGTTGGTAGGATTTGGATATAAACCTACAGTTTCCGTATTTCTGATGATGTCTGATGTTCCCAATGCAGAACCTGTCTTAATACATCTTACTGCAGAACCCTGTCCCCGCATAGCTCCTGAAGAAGGATTAGCAATAGTAGAGCCTACATACAGATATTTTCCTCCTGAATTTGAAGTATCCGAACTCCAGAAGTATCCTCTCTGCCCTGCAAAAGTAAGCGCACCGCTTGAAGAACTTCTGTAACCTGATGCAGGAAGCTTTAAGTAACTGTCATATGCTGTTCCAGGATTAGCAATGTTTTCTGCCCCTACAATACCGCCCCATTCTGCCTGAGAAGGCATTTTCCAGCCTGGGCCTACTGCTTTACAAGGATCTGCTCCGGTAGTATTGGATACGTTGGCGGGATTTGAAGCTGTCCATTTATCCGTTGCTGCGAAAACGCCCCACCATGAAGTAGATCCAATGATAAAGGCATTTACACCTGCTAATCCATCCGGTGAATTGGGTGAAGTAGGCGCCGCCGTAGCTGAATTTCTCAGCTGATGACCATCATCCCATCTTCCCCACTGGAAAAGATCTCCGTAGGAAGCCTCATCGCCCATTGCTGATGCCACCTGAGAACTTCCCAGGTTTTGCTGCATCCAGATATTTCCGTCCCTTCCTCTCACTGTGGAATAAGTAACCTGTTGCCCCTGATAAGTAAAGGTAACACAGCCTGTGTCCCCTGCGTTGGCGCCCGGGTCTGTATTGCTGCATCCCGGTGGAGTTCCGTTTAACGGGATTCTTTTAACTTTAGTAACGTCTTCTGAATAAGCCAGTACCAAATAATTGTTGGCTCTGTCTACTGCCAGATCATTAAATTTAGCTTCTCCTGAAGAAATAAAATCTCCTCCGAAAGTTGTCCAGTTCTGTGCATAGGTATCAAATTTATATACCGTGTTTCTCAATAAATCATTATTCTCAAAACGGCTTGCTGCTACGAAAGGCTGTCCGGACGGAGTTACCGTTATCGCTACATGCTGTACCTTTCCGTCTGAAAAATTAGCCTGACCGAGCTGTACCCAAGCATTTCCGTCAAATTTTTTAACATTTAATTTCTGTCCGTTTGCTGAACTTGAAACATAGGCCACATACAGGTTATTATTGCCATCTATAGCAATATCCGAGGTATATTGCTCTGAAGAAGCCGCCGCATCTACGATACTTCCTCCCACCAGCATCCAGGCATCTGTAGCCGTTGCAGAAGTACTGTTTTCATAGACTCTCACTCCTCCTGCTACATTGCAGGTATACACTTTCTGATTGGAGCCTATCACCATTTCGGCAAATGAAGCTCCGTTAGAAAATCCTGTATTTCCTACCTGTTCCCATACTCCGTTTACAAAACGCTGTACCGTTCCTGAGTTATGCCCCGCAAATGTAAAGAGTACATTAGACGGAGAAACCGCAGAAGCATGATAGTTGGCTGAAGATTCCGTTACTTTTGGAAGCTGTGTCCATGAAGTTCCGTTAAACTGTCGGACTGCAATTCCTGATCCCGGATACCCTACCTGATTGGTATAAAAAATATTTCCTGAGCCGTCAAGAGACAATGAATTAAAAGTCGCGGTTCCTTCTGTAATTCCAGCGGTTCCTCCTACATATGACCATGAATTTCCATTGAATTTCTGTACAGAACCTTTAGAAACCGAGGTGTCATAATAAGAAAGATAATAATTTCCTGACTGATCTACCACTAAATTATTATAACTGCTTCCCGCTGCCGAAACTCCCGGTACACCTCCTACATCCTCCCATTGCTGGGCATATAGATAACTTCCTGCGATGGTTAGCAATGCCAAACCAGCTCCTATTTTACGGATCGCAAAATGTAAATTTTGAAACATATCAGATATTATTTTTAATTATTCTAAATTTAATTTAATTTTGCGCAAAATTACCTTTCATTCTTAACCCTGAGTTATCATTTCCAAACTTTTTGTTATCCGATGTAAGGCTTTTGTCTCAAATTGTACCATGCCAGTAAAACCATTTCCTATGAAGAATCTCTCCAGGAGCGGATTGCTATTCAGTTCCGACAATATCAGGATCGTCATGCAGGAAGCCCCCCAGCCTGAAAAGTTTTCAAGATTACATATGATTGAAAGCAAAGCGAGTTTCAGCCTGCTTTTTCTTCTCAGTTCCAATATCAGACTTGAGGCTAATGACTGTGAAACAAAATTCATGTTCAGAAAAAATCAATACATCCTGCATTACTCCTCAAAGGAAAGTACCGCAGAATTATGGACGGAAAGCAGCGAAGCGTTAAAGTATTTGCAGATCCAGATCAATTATAAATATATTTTCAACCTCATTGATCCTGAGTCGAGTAAAGAAAATGCAGATATTCTGGAAAATATGATCAGGAACAATTATATTTTTCTTCATCAAAGAACGCCTCCTTATATGACGGTGGAAATGCATATGATTTTAAAAGAGCTCATCAACTATTCTAAAAAGGGAATGATGCAGAGACTTTTCGTAGAGGCCAAGATCATTAAGCTCCTGATCCTTATTTTTGAACAGTTCAACGAAAAAAATACAGTACATCAGGAACCCGAAATTCCTTTGGCGGTAAAAAAGTTCATTGATGAGAATTATCACATGAATATCCGGGCAGAAGATATCGGAAAACTTACGGGAATTAATCAGAATAAGATCCGGAAAGAATTTAAAGCACAGTATCAGATGACCGTGAAAGATTATATTTCTGAGCTGAGAATGCTGAAAGCGAAGAAAATGATTGTAGACCAGGAGATTATGATCAAGGAAATTGCGATTGAATGCGGATATGAATATGTACAGAATTTCACGCGGGCGTTCAAAAAGAAGTTCGGAATGTCTCCGGAAAAACTGAGAAACGGATCATAAAAAAACCGCCTAAAAAATTAAGCGGTTTATATATGTTGTTTTGCTTTGATATTACTTTTTCAGAATTCAGGTGAAAAAGCAATGACAATCCATTAATGGTGATGTCCGTGATCGTGAATGAAAGGTCCGTTCCCTTTAGGATTGCTGAAGATTACTTCTACACCTTCCTGCTCGTTAAGCTCTTTTCTTCTGATATCCTCAGGGTCAAAAGGTTTTACTTTTCCAAAATATTCTTTCAGACCTTCAGTAAGCCACATTGGGATTACCAAACCGAAGAACATGAAGATACACCAGAACCCCACTAAGAACATAATTATAAAGAATACAGTCCAAAGGAACTGGTAGAACGGCCAAAATGCTGATAAAATCGTTATCATTCTCTTAAAGATTTTAGGCAAAAATAGGACTTTTTTGTGGTGTATACAAAAGATACAAGCCCTATTTTATAATTTATTTTGATTTTAAACTAATTAATGGGCAAGATCTGCGAAGAAATCGTTTCCTTTATCATCGGTAATAATGAATGCAGGGAAGTCTTTCACTTCGATTTTTCTTACGGCTTCCATCCCTAATTCCGGGAAATCCACTACGTCTACCGATACAATATTGTCTTTGGCAAGAATGGCAGCCGGCCCTCCGATAGATCCCAGGTAGAATCCTCCGTATTTGCCACATGCATTCGTAACATCTTTGCTTCTGTTTCCTTTAGCGAGCATAATCATACTTCCGCCATGGCTCTGAAATTCGTCTACATATACATCCATTCTTCCGGCAGTGGTAGGTCCGAAACTTCCTGAAGCCATTCCTTCCGGAGTTTTTGCAGGTCCTGCGTAGTAAATCGGGTGATTTTTAAAGTATTCAGGCATCGGTTGTCCGCTGTCGATAATTTCTTTGATCTTCGCATGGGCAATATCTCTGGCCACGATCAGCGTTCCGTTCAACTTCAATCTTGTCTTGATTGGATATTTTGAAAGTTCAGCCAGTATTTCAGGCATTGGTTTATTTAAATCGATTTCTACAGCTTCTTCCAAGTGTGGAGGGGTATCCGGTAAAAACCTTTTCGGATCCTGTTCAAGCTGCTCAAGGAAGATCCCTTCTTTGGTAATTTTCCCTTTGATATTTCTGTCTGCAGAACAAGAAACTCCCATTCCTACAGGGCAAGACGCTGCATGACGCGGAAGTCTGATGACTCTTACATCGTGGGTAAGGTATTTTCCTCCGAACTGTGCTCCGATAGCACTTTCCTGGCAGATTTTCTGAACTTTAGCTTCCCATTCAAGATCTCTGAAAGCCTGTCCGCCTTCATTTCCTTCTGTCGGAAGATTGTCATAATATTTTGCAGAGGCTTTTTTCACGGCGGCAAGATTGGCTTCAGCAGAAGTTCCTCCAATCACAAGAGCCAGGTGATAAGGCGGGCATGCAGCAGTTCCAAGATCAGAGATTCTTTCTTTTACAAAGGCTTCAAGAGACTTTTCATTCAGCAATGATTTTGTCTTTTGGTATAAGAATGTTTTATTGGCAGAACCTCCTCCTTTCGTTAAAAATAAAAATTCGTAGTAATCTCCTTTTTTAGCATAAATATCAATCTGCGCCGGAAGATTTGAACCTGAATTTTTTTCGTCGAACATCGTTAAAGGAACGACTTGAGAATATCTAAGGTTTCTTTTCTGATAGGTATTGTAAATTCCTTTGCTCAGGGCTTCTCCGTCATCAACTCCGGTGTAAACATTTTCTCCTTTTTTCCCCATCACGATAGCGGTTCCCGTATCCTGACATGAAGGAAGTGCACCTTCCACCGCAACAGCAGCATTCTGTAACAGGTTATAGGCCACAAATCTGTCATTATCCGTAGCTTCCGGATCGTCGATGATTCTTCTCAGACTTTCAAGATGTGAAGAACGAAGCATAAAAGAAACATCTGCCATCGCTTCTTCAGCCAAAAGCTCAAGTCCTTTCGGGTCAATGGTTAAAATTTCCCTGTCTCCTAATTTTTCAACCTTTACATAGTCTGATGTAAGCTTTTTATACACCGTATCATCTTTCTGGATCGGATACGGATCCTGATATCTAAAATCCATTCAATTTTTGTTTGTGCAAAAATACGTCATCCTTAAAAAAACATGAGTAAAATCAGTCATCCATATCGATATTTATAATGGTTATAAATTGCGGGATTCTGCGTTTATGATTAACTTTATAAAAATTTCAATCACAATGAATTACAGAATCGAAAAGGATACTATGGGAGAGGTTCAGGTGCCTGCTGACAAGTTTTGGGGAGCACAGACTGAGCGTTCAAGAAATAATTTTAAGATCGGGCCTGAGGGTTCTATGCCTCACGAAATCATTGAGGCTTTTGCTTATTTAAAGAAAGCAGCAGCTTATACGAATACAGATCTTGGCGTTCTTCCGGCCGAAAAAAGAGATATGATTGCCAAAGTATGCGACGAAATCCTGGAAGGAAAGCTGAACGATCAGTTCCCACTGGTTATCTGGCAGACAGGTTCCGGAACACAGTCGAATATGAATATCAATGAGGTGGTTTCCAACAGAGCTCATGTAAACAATGGCGGGACTTTGGGCGATAAATCTGAAATTCACCCGAATGATGATGTTAATAAATCCCAGTCTTCCAACGATACTTACCCTACAGCCATGCACGTTGCTGCCTATAAAAAAGTAGTGGAAGTAACCATTCCTGCTGTAGAAAAACTAAAAAATACGATTGCTGTCAAAGCGGAAGCATTCAAAGATATTGTAAAAATCGGGAGAACCCATCTAATGGATGCCACTCCTCTTACGCTTGGGCAGGAGTTTTCAGGATATAAAGCTCAGCTTGAATTCGGATTGAGAGCTTTAAAAAATACCCTTCCTCATCTTTCCGAGCTTGCGCTGGGAGGTACAGCTGTAGGAACAGGTCTGAATACTCCAAGTGGTTATGATGTAAAAGTGGCGGAATATATTGCCCAGTTTACCAATCATCCTTTCGTTACGGCAGAGAATAAATTTGAAGCTTTAGCCGCTCACGATGCGATTGTAGAATCTCACGGAGCTTTAAAGCAACTGGCCGTTTCTTTATTCAAAATTGCTCAGGACATCAGATTGCTGGCTTCCGGGCCGCGTTCCGGAATCGGGGAAATTCATATTCCTGAAAACGAGCCGGGATCTTCTATTATGCCGGGCAAAGTAAATCCTACACAGAATGAAGCGATGACCATGGTTTGCGCTCAGGTTCTTGGAAATGATACCACGATTTCTTTTGCGGGAACACAGGGAAATTATGAACTGAATGTTTTTAAACCTGTGATGGCCTACAATTTCCTTCAGTCTGCCCAGCTTATTGCAGATGCATGTATTTCATTCAACGATCACTGTGCAGAAGGTATTGAACCAAATCATGAGAGAATCAAAGAACTGGTAGACAAATCATTAATGCTTGTTACTGCTTTAAATACACACATCGGTTATGAAAATGCTGCAAAAATTGCCAAAACCGCTCATAAAAACGGAACAACTTTAAAAGAAGAAGCCGTTAATCTTGGTCTTTTAACTGCTGAACAGTTTGACGAGTGGGTGAAGCCTGAAGATATGGTGGGAAGTCTGAAATAAAACCTCATCAGATTAAATAATAGAAAACCTCAGTTATCCTGAGGTTTTTTGTATTTAAAGCCATGATATTCAATTTTTTATACGATAATTTCTTATATTCGTGATACACCTAATTAAAAACTAATTTTATGAAAAATCTGAAAAAAATCACGCGGGAAAGCCTGAGAGAATTCTTTGGCGGAGTGGTTGCTCCTCGCTGTCCTACGAACTGGTATCTTATTCCATACAACGGTTATTATGCCTGCTGCCAGGCTCCTACAGATAATCCATGTAACCAGGCGATGTGTATGGTGCATGTGGATATGTGTAATGTTCCGGTAGAAGAAGATCCTATTTAATTTAATCTTGGGGTAAGGGAATTAACGCCCTGTTATCCCTGTCAAGGTTTTGAACCTTGACAGGGATAGGCTAATGTCTCTGTGTGTATTAAAAATAGTCCAAAAAAATCCGCCTCATCAAAAATGAGACGGATTCTTCGTGTTAATATATGAATGTGTATCTGTGTTTTTACCACCAAAGCCCTACTCCGAAAACCAGAGCTTTGTCATTTTCAAAACGATTGTCTTTAAAGAAATTACCAAAGTCTTTTTTCACGAAAATGCTGAAATCGTTGTAAGAAACGGTGAACTGAGCTCCATAAATAAAAGGATTAACCTGATAATTCCCTCTTTCTCTCTGGCTGATCCCGTCTCCTTTGATGATATTATTGGTAGACATTTTTACCCCGCCATATACATTGGCTCCTACTTTAAATCCTTTGTCATAGTCTCTGTACTGAACATCCATTCCGGCATTTTTCAGTTTGGAAAAATTATACTGCAGTCCGAGCGGAACCATAATGTATCCGGTTCTCAATTTACTTTTGCTTAAATCTTTCCCGTAATTGTCCAGAAACACATCTGCATTTCCATCTTTAGCAAAGAACATATTATTATCAATGTTCAGGGTTCTCCAGGAAAACCCGATCCCTGAAATCAATCCCCAAGGGCTGGTTCTGCTGAACTGATAATTGAGTTTAAGCCCGAATTCGAAATTTCCTGCATAGCCTATATTTTTATCCAGGCTGTTGTCTGCTTTGGAATTGGTAAGATTCATAATTCCGTATGAGATATATCCTCCCACATTTTTTGTAGGACGGAATTTCTTCAGAAGTTTTTCTTTAAGCTCTTCTTTTGACGTCACATCAGAATTAAGAAGTGAATATTTTACCTGTTTCTGAATGACGGTATCCAAATCAAATCCCAACGCTTCAATTCTTTGATCAATCTTTTCTGCGTATTTGGATGCCACTGCTGTTTTCTGTTTATCAAATTCAGCTTTATCAAGGTTTTTCCCTTGTAACTCAAGAAGCTCTACTTCCATTTGCTTTTTTTCTTCCTGGATGATGAGATCTATCTGTTTAGCATATTCATCTACTTTTTCTTTTACAACAGGACTTACCTGGCTATCTTCTTTTGAAGGGAAGTTCAATGTAAGAGGTTTTCTCTGTGAATATACCGAGTTGGATAACAGGCATAGGAATCCCATCAGGATAAATTTCTTGATCATATTATTAATTTTAATTGTTAAAAAAAGGATTATCTTTCGTTCAGATCTACAGAAGCCACATTGCTTTCTTTTGTTTTCTGAATCATATCTTTATGCTCTACAGAAAAGAGCAGTGTGGAAGGATCTACATATTTTTTGCTTTTCACCGGACTCTTTGATGAATCTATAGATTGTGCCATGATTTTTTCTGCATTCATCTTGGGAATGACGGGTGCAATCAAAGGTCCTTTTTCTTTAATGGAAAGTTTCTGAATCTCTTCTGTCAAAGCTTTGGGAGCAGAAACCTCAGCTGCTTTGCTGCTATTTTCCTGTGCAATATGCTGCTTTCGATCTGTCAAAACCGGGTTTGTTTCTTGCTTTACATCCGTAGAAGTCTCTGTCTGAGGTGTTTCTTTTTTTACTACGGCAATGTCTATATCTTTGGTATTCTCTTTTTCGGTATTAAAAAAGAGTACAAATCCTAATCCGCATACAAGAACCAGGCAGGCTGCTGCCAGAATCCAGTTCACATTATATTTTGAGGAGCGGTTTCTTGTCTGCAATGCAATATCGGCCCAGAGATCCCTTGAAGGAGCGATCTCTCTTTCCTCAATCTGCTTTTTTATGCCGTTTTCAAAATTATCTCTGAATGTGTTCATTTTTCATTGTCTTTTTTTGTTGAAGATAAAGTGTTCTTAACTTTTCTTTCGCACGAAACAGCTGAGTCTTGCTTACCGAGACGGAAATCTGCAGCGTATCAGAAATTTCCTGATGCGAGAGGCCTTCCAAAACATATAAGTTGAAAACCATTCTGTAGGCATCCGGAAGTTGATCTAAAAGCTCCTGGGCATTGAAATCAAAGGCTACTTCTTCTTCATGAACTTCTACTAAGAAAGAAGGATTGATATCGTCAATATAAAAAACAGTCTTATGGCTTTTTATGAAGTTGAGACATTCATTGACTACAATTCTCCTGGCCCAGCCTTCAAAATTTCCTTCATTCCGAAAGCTTTCAATATGTTTGAAAATTTTACAGAAAGCTTTGATGACACAGTCTTCCGCCTGATACAAGTCGCTTACATAACTTTTGGCAATGCTCAGATATTTCCTGACATTTTGCTCATAAAAAATTTTCTGAGCAGCCGGATCCTGTTTTTTCAGGCGGCTTAGCAAATCTTCTTTTTTATTTCCGAACAAAAGTTTCATGATCAATCTGTTTCTACTTTAAAGACAACGAACATTAAAAAAGGTTACACAAAAAAATATTTTTTTTCTAAAAAAGATAAGTGATTATAAAAAAAGACAGAAATAATTCCTGTCTATGAGCTGTTATCCCGAGAATTCATCCAGCATATTTCTGGTGGGAACAAAGAAAAGAGTTCCTGTGACTGCTGTACTGAAATCTAAAATCCGGTCGTAATTACCCGGCGGATTTCCTATGAACATATTCGTCAGCATTTTTTTCGTTGTTCCGAATGTACTTGCATAGGCAATAAAATAAGTACCGAATTCATTGGAAGACGGGCTCCCGAAAGGCATATTATCTCTTACGATTTTAAGTTCCTCGCCATTTTCGCCTTCAATATTGGCTAAAGCAATATGGGAATTGGCAGGTTTTACATCGTCTGACATTTCAATATCATTTTCTTTTGATCTTCCGATTACTTTTTCCTGCTCTTCCATAGAAAGGCTTTTCCAGGCATTCATATCGTGAAGGTATTTTTGTACAAATAAATAGCTTCCGCCTTTGTACTGAGGATCTTCGTCTCCTATTTTCGCAAAATAATCCCGGTCTTCGCCATGCGGATTTTCGGTTCCGTCTACAAAACCGAGAATAGAGCGGGCATCCCAATATTTAAATCCATGAATTTCAAGGATACTTTCCGCAACGGAGCCCAATAGTTTTGATATTTCTACTGCCATATCAAAGATTAAGCTTTTATTATCCGCTCTCAGATGAAAATGAAGATCTCCCGGTGTAGAAACGGCAGTATGTTTTGTTCCTTTGATCTCTTCGAAATGAACGAGTTCTTTAGGCAGTGGTACAGGAAGTTCCAGCTTTTTCCAGGCTTCATAGCCAATTCCCATAACGCAGCTCACTCTGCTGTCCGGAAATCTGTTGAAAGCTGAATTATTAAGGTTCAGCACCAAAGCACAAAGCTGCTGAAAGATATCTTTAAGCTGTGGGCTGTCATTCAGTTTCCACACCATAAAAATGGTGTTGCTGTTGGGATAGTCTGTTACGTTTTGTGATTCTATGCTCATTATTATATTCCGGATTTGAATTAAACGGCAGGAGATGTGGACACCTGATCTGCAAAATACTGTTCAAGGTCTCTCAATGTTTCGGGATTGGTCTTGATATCTTTTACAAGCACGCCTTTATTTACCACAACAATTCTATTGCAGACCTCTGTGGTATGGGAAAGGTCGTGACTGGAGATGAGAAAAGTAACTCCGTCCTGTTTTGAAAGCTCTTTGATCAGATTTTTAAGTTTGATCTGGGTAGAAGGGTCCAGATTGGCAAATGGTTCATCTAAAATAATGATTTCCGGATTTCCGATCATGGCTCCTACAATTCCTACTTTTTTCTGGTTTCCTTTTGATAAATCGCGGATGTATTTTCCTGAGTTTAGAATTTCCCCGTTGAAAAGATCATGGAATGGTTTCAAAAACTCATCTACGGAAGCTTTGTTCTGTCCTCGCAATTCCCCAATGAAGTAAAAATATTCTTCCGGAGTGAGATAGCCAATCAGAAAGGTATCATCTACGAAAGCAGAGACTTTATTTTTCCAGGCTTCAGATTCATTCACTTTTATATCGCCGATGCTTACAAAACCTGTAGTAGGCTGAATAAGGTCGAGCATCAGGCTGAAAAGCGTGGTTTTTCCTGCTCCGTTGTTTCCTACAAGGCCAAATGTTTCTCCGTTAGGAATTTCAAGATGCTCAATATTAAGAACCGTAGCCGTTCCATATGTTTTGGATAAATTATTAATGGTAATCATAGTTTAATCTTTGTTTTTAAATGCGTCCAGCGTACTGTATTTTTCGCTTTTATATTGTTTAACGATGATGTCGAATATTTTTTCTCTAAACAGAAATCCTATAAGCCCCAAAACGGCAATGCTTACAACTCCTGCCGTCATTCCGAAGAAGTATTTTGATACGGCAAAAACACCCATCGGCAGAAGCATTTTAGGAATCAGAAGAAGAATTGCTTTAATATTGAAACTGTTTTTCTGGCCTATTCTCTTTTCTTTTGAATTAAGATCGATCTGAGTCTTATTGAAAGCTCCTGACCAAAGTGTAAACTGAGAATTGACCCCGATATTATAGAGCCCGGCTGCAAAAAAAGTGATGTAAAGATTCCAGCCGAAATACACGTAGAACAAAGCCACCACAATGGAAGCTGCCGTTACGATGTTGATGAGCCACCATTTGGCTTTCAGGTATTCTTTGTACGGAACATTCAGCGTCATCATGAGAGGATAATAGGAGCTGTCGAAAGCCGGAACCCTCTGCCCGAAGAGAAACTGAAACCCGCCTGTAACAAACAAGCCCATGAACATCATCATAGCAGGGGTTTTGTAAACCGGTGATGTGAACATCAATAAGCCGTAGAAAAGGAAAAAAAAGCTTCCGATCAGAATTCCTTTTGTTACTTTATTTCGTCTCAGCATTTTAATGTCATTATTGATAAATGTTCCAATGACCCCGTATTTGTTAAGGAAAGCAATATTTTCTGTTTTCCCGATCTGTTTCTTCGCTTCCAGCCCCTGATCGAGATAAAATTCATGGCGAACATAGTTAAAACAGAACTTCCATAATCCGAAAAACAGGATAATGGGAATAATAATTAAATAAGGACTTTCATAAAATCCGTAAAAGAGTTTTTCCGAGTAAGAGAGAACGGGTATCCAGTTATAATAGCCAAGTCCGGCCACCACAGCAAAAATGCCGGCAATAATAATGGCAACCGTTTCTTTATCGTTAAACAGAATATTGATGAAATTGTTCAGATAGAACAGTAAAGAAACACCGATCAGCCAAGCCAGAACTCCTACAATACTGTATCCTTTGAATAGGGCAATGGCCGAAAATGTAATAAAAAATATAGAATTCAGCCAGCTTAATGCCGAAAGAAAGGTTTTGGCCAGCATATAGTTTACAAGCGTATTCTTCCGGATGTTTTGTGTAAGAAAAGGTTTGATGTTTTGTGTAGGCATTTCCTGCCAGATGTATTTGAGGATCAGATCCAACGCCCAGGCAATGATTAAAAATTTCGAGACTACTTTTAAAGGATCCTGGTGCATTTCCTTGTGTATATAAAAAAATGCAGCAAATGCGCCACCTGCCAGACAGGCCATAAAATAAACAATTCCTATAAGACGAAGAATCTTCATAGCAAGATTCATCCCTACAGAAGTACCGCGGAAAAAGCTTTTGATTTCCAGTCTGAGGAACTTTAGAAACATATGTTAGTTTTTTACATTAGTCAGTGTAATGTAAAATATGTTACAGATTTTTAGCCAATTAGTTCTTTGGCCTGTGCCAGCGCAGCCTCGGTAATTTTACTTCCGGAAAGAAGCTGAGCGATTTCATTCAGTTTTTCATCATCATTCAGAGGGATGATGGTAGATTGTGTCTTGCCGGAAACATCATGTTTCACTACTTTGTAATTGTTGTTTCCTTTTGCCGCCACCTGCGCGAGATGGGAAATAACGATGAGCTGCATATCTGCAGACATTTCCCGCATCAGATTTCCAATTTCCTCGGCTACTTTTCCTGAAACTCCGGTATCAATTTCATCGAGAATAAGAGTAGGAAGCTCATCACTTTCCGCAATAATTTTCTTTACGGCAAGCATTACCCTGGATCTTTCTCCTCCGGAAATAGCGGTTTGAATAGGTTTTAAAGGAAAACCGGAATTGGCCTGGAAAAGTAACTGTATATTTTCTTTACCGAAGGCATTAAATTCTGCGGTATCTGCCAGTTCAATATCTACTTTAGCTTTTTCAAGGCCTAGTTTTTTAAGAAGCTCTTCTGCTTTTTTGATAAATACGGGAACCGATTTTTTTCTGTTTTTCGACAGTTTTTCCGCAAGGGTCTGAAGTGTTTTTTCTTTTTTGGAAATACTGTCCTGGATCTCAGCAATCTGGTTTTCAAGCTCCGAAGCTCCTTTCTGTTCTCCGGCCAGCTCATCTCTGAGCTGTCTCAGTTCGTTGATATCAGAAACATTATGCTTCAGAAACAATGCATTTATTTTATTATTAAGATCAACAAGGATCGCCAGGTTTGCGGGGTTGATCTCTATTTTTTCCGACTCGTTTTCAAGTTCGGAAATGATGTCTTTAAGCTCTACAAAAGAAGTCTCCAGCCTTTCATCAAGCTCAGAAAAACGATTTGAAACTTCTGATATTCTGGATAGTTTATTTTTCGCCTCATGAAAGAAAGACAGAATTCCCACTTCTTCCTGATGGAATCTTGAAAGAATCTGCACCAGATTTTCTGAGATCATTTCGGCATTTTCCTGAATAGAAAGTTGGTTCTGAAGATCTTCATAATCTACATCATCCAGTTTCAGCTCTTCCAGTTCGTTTAAAAGAAATTCTTTGTAATCACTTTCTTTTCTGTTTTCAGAAAGCTCGGTCTGGAGTCTTTTAAGCTGTATTTTTAAGCTTTGAAAATCTGAAAATTCATTCTGGTACTCTTCAATTCCTGTTTTGTTTTCAGAAAGCCCGTCGATAATTTTAAACTGATATTCTGAGGTAAAAAGATTGGAAGTTTCGAACTGTGAGTGAATATCAATCAGTTTTGAAGAGAGCTCTTTAAGAACGTCAAGGGTTACAGGCACATCATTGATGAACGCCCTTGATTTTCCTGAAGGGAGAATTTCTCTTCTGATAATGGTCTGATGCTCGTAGTCCAGATCATTTTCAATAAAGAATTTTTTGAACTGATTATTTAAAGCAAATTCGGTTTCTACAATGCTTTTTTCTTCAGATTTAGAAATGGATTTTGTTTCTGCCCGCTCACCAAGAATCAGCCTTAAAGCTCCTAAAATAATGGATTTTCCGGCTCCGGTTTCTCCGGTAATCACCTGTAAACCATTATGTAATGATACTTCAAGAGTATCAATCAGGGCAAAGTTTTTAATATAGATTCTCGAAAGCATTGATAATAGCGGATTACTTTAAGTAATGCAAATATAGAATTTAGATTTAAGTATTCAATACCGGAAAGCAGCAGATATTTATTTCCACTTATTCCATTTATTCTCCGAATTTTTTGGAGACAGGATCATCATCAGCTGTTTAAGATCGTTCATGACAAGTCCGCCATTGTTTCCGGAGTTGAAAACATTGAAGATCTCATCGCTTTTATTATCCAGAAACAGGTTGAAAAAATAGGATTGCTGGAAAGAGTTTTCATACATTTTCAGCTGCATCAGGGCATCAAAAATTACTTTTTTGGCCGCCGTTTGGTCCTGGTTAAAAAGATTATCCAGTCCCGCTCTGTGGTAGGTATATATGGTAGAACGCAATTGGCTCCAGTTCGGATTGATGATCTCATTGATCAGTATGGTGCGGCTTCTTGGTTCATTGATCACATTCCATCCTTCATAATTTCTGTTCTGTGAATTCTGAGCAATCTGCTGCGCTTTTGAAAACCACGGTGTTCCGCCCATAGACTGGAAGCTGTCTGCATCGTAGCCTAAAATCACGTATACATAAAAACTGACTACATCAATGAGGTTTTTTCCCGAAAACTGTCTTTCATTAAATACAAGGTTTTCGTTTTCCACATACTCGAATGCAAATCTCTGGTCCTGAAGGTTGATTAACGGTGATTCATAATTGGTATTATACACCGGACGCACCGCCTGAATCACAATGCTTCCTTTGAATCTGTTTCCGTCTCTTTCTGCAATTACAACAGCGAAATTACACTTGATCTTTTCAAAATTCTGCAGTTTCTTTCCGGTCCAACTGGTATTATTGATAAAGTCTCTAAGGCTTTTCTCCAGTGCTTTATAGGCCTGCTGGTTACTTCCTCCCAATTGTTGGGAGTTGATCTGTACGGTAGCAAGCAGTTCCTGGGAAAAACTCAGATTGTATATAAAAAGCAGTAAGAATAGGCTTATGATTTTTTTCATTATCTATTAAAAATTGAGAACGGAAATTTATTAAAATTATTTTAAAAGTTGAGACTCAACAAAATTCAGAATATCAACGGCTACTTTATCTTTTGATTTAAGGTCGAATTCTTTCTTTCCGGTTTTGGTAAATATCTTGATTTTATTGGTATCATTTTTAAACCCGGCTCCTTCATCACGCAGGGAATTCAATACGATCATATCCAGATTTTTCTTTTCCAGTTTTCCTTTGGCATTTTCTTCTTCATTTTGGGTTTCCAGGGCAAAACCTACCAGAAACTGATGGGTTTTCTTTTCGCCCATGGTTTTAAGAATATCCGGATTTTTAACCAGTTCAATGGTTAAATTATCATCATTCTTCTTGATTTTCTCTCTGGCGACTTCTTTTGGTGCATAATCTGCGACTGCCGCACTGGCAATTCCAATATCTACACGGTCATAAAATTCAAACACTTTATTCAGCATTTCTTTGGCAGAGATTACTTTATGAAGTTCAATATTTTTATCGTCGGTTGTCTGAGTACTCGGTCCGGAAATGAGAATCACTTTTGCGCCTCTTTTTGAAGCTTCTTCAGCCAGAGAGAACCCCATTTTCCCTGAGGAATGATTCCCGATAAATCTTACGGGATCAATGGCTTCATAAGTAGGTCCGGCTGTGATCAGTACTGTTTTTCCTTCAAGACTTTTGACAGGATTAATATTTCCAAAGAAGTTTTCAACAGCTCTAAAAACCGTTTCAGGCTCTGCCATTCTTCCCTGCCCTATCAAGCCGCTGGCCAGTTCCCCGCTTTCTGCCGGAATGATAAAATGACCGTAATCTTCAGCCATTTCCAGGTTTTGTTTGGTGGAAGGATGCGCATACATATCAAGATCCATTGCCGGAGCAATAAATACCGGACATTTGGCGGACATATAGGTGGCTATAACGAGATTGTCACACATCCCGTGAGTCATTTTAGCTAAGGTATTTGCCGTACATGGAGCTACAATCATTACATCTGCCCACAAGGCAAGCTCTACATGGCTGTTCCAGGTACCATTATCACCATAGAATTCTGAATAGACCGGTTTTTTTGAAAGGGTTGACAGGCTTAATTTGGTAACAAACTGCTCTGTATCAGGCGTCATAATGACCTGTACCTCGGCTCCTTTTTTTACAAAATCCCGGATCAGGAAATGAATTTTATAAGCCGCAATTCCTCCTGAAACAGCGATAAGTATCTTTTTACCGGAAACACTCATTTAGTTTTAATTTTTGAAACACTAAATTACTTATTTTTTCGCACAAAGACGGACACAAACAGACAAAGGTCATAAAAGAACTGATTTCCTTTATGACCCTCATATATAAAAAACACAAATAATTATTTTCTGTCTTCTGTCTTTCTGAAATAAATATCTTCATTCAGCCATTCTTCAATAGCAATAGAAGTAGGCTTCGGAAGTTTTTCGTAATGTTTAGAAATTTCAATCTGTTCTCTGTTTTCGAAAACTTCTTCCAATGTGGAATTGTGCACAGCAAATTCATCCAGTTTATTGTGAAGTTCCGTACGGATCTCCGCATTTACCTGCTCTGCTCTCTTTCCCATGATAACAATAGCTTCATAGATTGAACCTACTTTATCTTCAATCTTGTCTTTATCGTAAGTAATAGTATTTACTTCTGCTTTTGTATCTTTTACACTCATTTTGAGAAAATTATTTTATTTTAAGATGGCAAATTTACGAATTATCTTTGAATTTTGAAAGTGGCTGCCGGAGGAGGGGTCTGAAGCGCTGCACTATCCCTCTGCATCTGCATTGCTTTCTTTTCATTGCTGATCTGATCTTTGACCTGCTGATCCGTTTTATTTTGCGCCTCCATCTTTTCAACCTGCTTTTTTTGCTTTGCGGTTAGCAATGCGATTCTTGCTTCTGTCTGTTTTTTAACAACAACAAAGTTCTGCTTTTCTTTTTCCAGTTTTCCTTTAAGATCTGCTGCTGTTTTCGCGTATTCTGTATTAGGAAACTCTTTTTCTACCATTTTTGTATAAGATAAAGCGCTTTCAAGGCGCTCGTCTTTAAGGTCATAGATAGATTTTGTCGCTAATTCGTAACGGGATTTCATGATAAAATCATAGATCTTCGGACGAAGTTTTGTTCCCGGAAAATCTTCCAATACATTTTCCAAAGCTACGTTGGCTGCTTTATATTCACCCATTTTGAAATACTGCCTTGCATTTTCATAGGCTTTAAATTCTAATTTATAGGACAGTTCATCAACCAGCTGACCAATATTTTTAGATCTTTCAGAATTCGGATAATTGGTCAGGAAATCCTGAAGTTCATTGATCGCGGTTTCTGTGGTAGACTGATCCAGGTTATAATCCATAGAACCTTCGTAGTAGCATAGTGCGGACATGTATGCAGCTTCTTCAGCTCTCGGGTCCTTAGAGAAGTTTACGGCAAAGTTTTTAAACTGATGTCCCGCCAGTTTATAACTTTTGTCATAGTAATTGGCATAAGCTGTGTTAAACCCTACGTTTGGAAAATCATCTGTTCCTGCCACAAGGTTGGTAAGCCTGTCATAAAGAGCCAATGCATTTTTCCATTTCTTTTTGGCAAAATTTTCATTAGCTGCCTTTAAGATAAAATTCTTGTCAGCACTCTTCATTGCTTTTTCCTGCTGGCTTACGCATGAGGAAATAACTGCTACGGCAAAAAGACCTAAAATATATTTTTTCATATAAAAAGTTCAACAGTTTTCGGATTATACAGCCGATTTACTAATTTGCAAAAATATAACTTTTTTGCCAATAGATTTTTTTTTATGAATATTTAACGTAAATTTAGTCTGCAGCGTATCCCAAAATAGCAAAAACACTGAGTAAAAGATTCATTCTTACTTTTTTCTCTGCTTCTTTGGTGTATGCTTCCTCATTTTTGCTGGGTACATAGAGCTCATAGAAATTTTTATTTCTGATGACAAATAATGTGGAACCGATAATCATGGTAAGGATATCCTCCGGTTTCGGTGTAAAGGTAAATACGCCTGAAGCCACCCCTTTTTTAATAACATCGTCCAGTTTCTTTACAAACAGCTGATAGAAGTCCAGCAGCTCATCTTTTAGGTTCTCTGTATGTCTGAGTTCCTGGGTAACAAACCCGTGGAAATAGTTGTATTTGAAAAGTTGGGAAACAATATATTTGATGATTTCTCTCAGCTGCATTTCCGGCTTGCCATCTTTAATGGTATCTGCAAACTCTGAAAAGTTCTCTCTGGTTTTCAGAACCCGGTACTGATAGAGGTAAGACATCATTTTTTCTTTGGAACCGAAGTAATAGGAAATCATGGCCACATTGATATTGGCCTTGGAACAGATATCTCTTACAGAAGTTCCCTCGTATCCTTTTTTGGCTATAAGCTCCTCAGCAATATCCAATATATGGATCTGTTTTTCTGTAAATTTTTTTCTCATGAATGTGCACTTTGAGTAAAGTTAAGAAATTTTTAACACATTTATAAACGTTCGTTTAATAATTTTAAATTAATTTTCTGGATAATCGTACTTTTGTTAATGGATTTTTTTGATTTTCACCATCATAAGAAGAACAGTCTGTTTGGAATTTACAATATAGATTTTGGAACGGTTCCACCGGAATCGCCTTATTCTATTGGTATACATCCGAAAGATATCCTCGTGGGTTCTAAGGAAGAGCAGTTCAGCTGGCTGGAGTCTCATATTTCAGAAAAATGTATGGCAATCGGAGAATGCGGGCTTGATTCTATGGTTCCGGTTCCTCAGAAAATCCAGGAACAGTTTTTTTTAAGACAGATCATGATTTCCAACGAAATCCAAAAACCTATAATTGTTCACTGCGTAAGAAAATTTTATGAGGTGATTTCGTTTAAAAAGAAAGCTGAACAGGCCATTATCATTCATGGTTTTAATAAAAAGCAGCGCATCGCGGAAGACCTTCTGAAAAATAATTTTTATTTGAGTTTTGGAAAAGCGGTTTTGTATCAATTATCTTTGCAGGAAATTGTAAGGAATGCTCCCTTAAACAGAATCTTTTTAGAGACTGATAATGAATCTTTTAATATTGAAGAATTGTACTTAAAAGTTGCTGAAATAAAAGGAATTTCCCTGGGAGAACTGAACGAACAGATTTTAGAAAATTTAGATACGATAAGGAATGGATAAGTACTGGCTGGAGAGAACGGAGCTCCTGATAAAAGAAGAAGGACTGGAAAAGCTTAATAAAGCAAAGGTTCTGGTAATAGGTTTAGGAGGCGTAGGTTCTTTCGCTGCAGAGTTTTTAGCCAGAGCGGGTGTAGGAAATATGACTATTGTAGACGGAGATACGGTAGATATCACCAATATCAACAGGCAGCTTCCTGCATTGCATTCCACCGTAGGAAAACACAAGGTAGAAGTAGTCGCGGAAAGACTTCTGGACATCAATCCAAAAATCAATCTGATCAAAATCAATGAATTTCTTAATCCTGAAAGAATGGAGGAAGTTCTGGATGCGGATAAGTTTGATTACATTCTGGACTGCATAGACAGTGTTACACCTAAACTGTTTCTAATCAGAGCGGCAAAACGAAGAAAAATAAAACTCGTAAGCTCTATGGGAGCCGGCGGAAAAACCGATCCGAGTAAGGTTATGGTAAGAGATATCAGCAAAACACAGAACTGTTTCCTTGCCAGACAGATCAGAAAAAGACTTAAAAAAGAAAAGATCAATAAAGGCTTCAGATGTGTTTTCTCTAATGAACTTCAACAGGAGGAAAGCCTTAAAATGACAGATGGAGCGAACTACAAAAGATCTTTCTACGGCACCATCAGCTATATTCCCGCTATTTTCGGATTGTATGCGGCAGCTGAAGTGATTAATTATTTAGTGAAACAGGATTAATGCAGAATTTTACCTACTCCAGAGAAGAAAAACTCAAGAAAAACACTGAGATTGCTTTACTTTTTGACAAAGGTAAATGGAGGAGTTGTGGAAATCTGAGAATCATTATTCTGAAAGACAAACCGAATCTTCCGGTGGAGCATCACAAATTCGGAGTTTCTGTTTCTAAAAGATATTTCAAGAAGGCAGTACACAGAAACCGCGTAAAAAGGCTTCTGAGGGAATGCTACCGCCTGAACAAAGATTTATTCAAGGATGCTTTCGGAGAAAAAACACTGGCCATGATGTTCTGGGTTTCATCTGAAATTCCTGCTAAGTTTCAGGAGGTAGAAGACCAGTTTATTAAGCTTTGCCAGATGCAGAAAAGACCCTAATAATGTAACAATAAAGCAGTGTAGCAGTGTAACAATAGTGGATTTTTAACCACGGATTGACACGGATTTTCGCAGATGATTGTGGATACGTGGCGCTGCAAGAATTTATACTAATATCCTTGTCAAGGTTCAGAGCCTTGACAAGGATTATTTTTTCCACCCTGTTCCCGATCTCAACACCTTCTTACTTCCGGTTTTAAAATGTGTGATATTATAAAAAAGACTCCGTTTGGATAAGAGCGGTAATTTTTTACAAAATCTTGCATAGTTTTTGTAATTTTAGGGAAAACAATAAATCTGAAAATTAAAATGTTAGATCATATTCCCTATTTCTCTTATGTACTGAGTGCCTTTATCGGCATCGGTCTGGCAGCCGCTACAGGCTTCAGGGTTTTCCTGCCTATGTTTGCCGTAAGCCTGGCTTCTTATTTTAACTGGATCCCCATGAATGAACATTTTGAATGGCTTTCAGGGCTTCCGGCACTTATTACGACAGGTATTGCCACTATTGCTGAAATTTTAACCTATTACATCCCTTTTGTAGATCACCTGCTGGATACGATTTCTGTCCCTTTGGCTACTGTAGCAGGATCCGTTTTATTTGCCAGCCAGTTTGCCGACCTGGGAACTTTTCCGCAGTGGGCACTTGCACTGATTGCAGGAGGTGGCACTGCAGCTACGATCAGCTCTGGCTTTGCAGGAATCCGGGCAGCTTCTACCGCGACAACGGGCGGCCTCGGAAATTCTGTGGTAGGGACTACTGAAACGGCAGGAGCCGGAATTATGTCCATCCTCGCTATGGCAGCTCCTGTTATTGCAGCTATCTGCGCTGTGGTTCTGATTATCCTTGTAATTGTTTTCGGGCGGAAAGCATGGCGTAAACTCCGTGGGAACAAGAATGCTTCCCCTACTGAATAAAAAACGAAAGGCTGAACGCAAATGTTCAGCCTTTTTATTTTATTTTTACCCGTTTAGTTTTTGCTTCTGAAGTCTTTTATTTCCTGAATTTTAGATTGGAAATACTCTTTTTTCTCCGGGGTTTTCTTAATCAGAGTTTCGAATGCTTTAATGGCTTTCGTGTAGAGTTTCTGTTCAAAATAAAGATTGGCAAGGGTTTCTGTCATAAGATGTGAAATATCATCATTCTTCTCTTTGACTACATACGTGCTTTCTTCTTTCAACTGGCTTATTCTCGGATTATTTTCGATGAAAGTCTCAATTGCTTTTTCTTTAATTTCAGTTTTCTCCTTTTCAGGAACTATTTCTGCGGGCCTGTCTATTTTAAGCCAGCTCTGCCATGTATTGATAAATCCGGGTACATTGCTATCTGCCTTCGCCTGAGGAATGCTTTCCGATTTTATTTCCTGTACAGGTTCCTGAGCTGCTTTTTCTTTCTCTTCTCTTTCTACAGACAAACTTGAGATATCTGAACCGAAGAAAGAAACATTCATGACAGGTGCTTCTTCTTTGGCTGCATGTATTTCGGCCGTTTCGTTTGAAGCATTCATTTCTTTATTTTTTTCTTCAGCAATGACAACCGTTTCTTCAATAACAGGATGATCTTCTGCGGCTGTTTCAGCTTCTTTTTCAGATTCCTGTACAACCGGAGGAGCTTTTTCTTCTGCAACAGGAGCTTCTTCCTGTTTCGGAGCTTCTTTTTGCGGTACCGGAGCTGCATTTTCCTTGCTGATCATAGAATCCGGAAGATTAGATTCCAGACTCATTGGTTTCCATGCGGAAATCTCTTCTGAAGCCGTTTCCTGTTCTTCCTCTTTTTCTTCAATCTTTACAGGTTCTTCCTGCTGAATGGTCTGACTGGTTGTCTCTTCTTCTTTTACAGGGATGGATTCTTCGGCTTTTGGTTCTTCTTTTTCCGTGGACCAGAAGTGGAAGTTCTGCGTTTCTGCAAAGCTGATCTCGTGATCGGCTGCTTCAGGCTCCTCATCTTCAATCTTAGGAGCTGACTGCGCTTCTTTCATCTTCTTCTCCACCTCTTCAATCAGGCGTCTCATTTCTTCCTCATGTTTATTCACATTCGGTTTAGAGACATCCGGAGCTACAACTTCATCATCAGTATTACTCTGAATCTTAACATCCGGAAGAAATTCATCCATTCCGTGGAAACTGATTTCCGCATCCGGCTCCTCAGCATCACTTCCATCTTCATTGATTATTTCCTGATCAGAAACGGCTTCATCCTTCAATGTTTCCTCCTGTTCCTTTTCTTCAACAACTTCTACTTCCGGAATAATAGGTTCCACTTCATGGAAACTTAGGTCTTCTTCTTTATTGATCTCTTCTTTCTCTGTCTGGCTGTCGATATTTTCATCAACAATCAATTCAGGAGTGAATGCTGCACCAGCTTCGGAATCTTCGGAAAGATCGTTAGCTGTTTCAGCTTCGTGTATGATTTCTTCTTTAGGTTCTTCTGTAACGGTCTCTGTTTTCTGGGTTACCAGTACTCCGGATTCCAGGGTAGATTCAAGGTCTATTACTTCAGAATTTGTTTCATCCAGGAAGTTTTCTTCTCCTTCAAATAAAATTCTGTTTCTTTCCCCGTTTACATACACTGGCTTGATTTCCTGGGCAGGCGGTATCATGCATGCTGCCTCTTCATATTTATCCTTCTGCTTTTCTGAAGACTCTTCTCTTTTTATCGGGAAGGCTTTATGGGTGTAGGAAGATTGTTTTACTTCTTTTTCGGCCGGTTTAGAAGGCTTTTTCTCTTCTGCAACAGGCTTAGGTTCGCGCTGTATCTTCCCGTTGATCAGCTGATAAAGGAGTTTTTTATCTGTGGTATATGCCGCCGTTGTAGAGAGTTCTTTCTGATAGTTTTCTTTATCATAAAGGTGTACCCCAAACAAATGAAGTGCCCTGATGTTCTGAACATAAGGAAAGGCATGAATTTCTTCTTTCAAAAGACCGAGGTCGTCTGACTGAATATTTTTGGGGTTCTTTAATAATTCTAAAACTCTGGGATTCATCTTACCAATTGGCTACAATATCGTTAAATATCTTGTTAATAATTCTGTCTGTCACAAGCTTCACTTGGGAAGCTTCGATCTCACTTTGGGTCAGGTTACTGTTGAAAACAGCTTCATCTGTATAGGTTCTGTCAAAGCTGGAATCCGGATGTACTTTGTTTTCATAATGTACTTTCACAGAAATGGTCAGTTTGCTCTGAGCCTGCTGTACTACACCTCCCGAAGGGTTTGTGGTTGTATTGGAGCTGATTGTAGTAGGTGAAAAACCATAGTCGGAAATTTCCCCTTCAATCAAAATATCAGGATTTGATTTTGTCCCTTTTAATGTAGTTCTCTGTAAAAACCTGTTCTGAATATCTGTAGAAAACTGCTGGGAAAGGGTTGGATTCACAAGCGCTGCATTGTTCGGAAATTCATTGATCTGAACGGTCTTTTCATCCGTGAGTGATGATCCCGTAAAGGAATAACACTGATGAAACAGCGAAAGAATGACAAACCCGAATATTATTTTTAATTTACTCATACCATTTTTTGATTTATAGATCCTAAAGTATCTTTATAGGCTGCATACTTCATGCAGATGCCTAAAGGTATTGAAAACAGCACTCCTATTCCGCATACTATTATTCCGAGTTGAGAAATAAATCCTACCACAATAGAGAATAATAAGATTTTAAAAAAGTTTTTTCTGGCTATTTTCCAGGAAAGTTTGAAAGCTTCCGTTACACTGGTCATTCTGTGCAGCGAAATCAAAGGCTGTACGAAATACATGGATATGGAAAGAACGGTAAGCAATACAAATAGCAGTATCATCCAAAGTCCCATTCCGCCTGCAAATAAAGCAGTCCCGGTATCTGACATATTCCCGTCTTCATTTCCCGCAGCCAAAATCAGGGGAATAAGTGAAATTTGTACTGGAATCATCAGAACGATACATATGGCGAAAATAAGCAGAAACAATTTCAGATACACCACAAAATCTGTAAAGTCGAAAATATCTCCTGCTGAAACCTGTTCACCCTCATCTACTTTTTTACATATTTTATAGAAATTTCCAAGTCCAAGAATGCTACAAAAAGGAATAAAACTCATCACAAACAGAAGCAGCGTGGCTACAATGAAGCCTCCGATGTCTTTTTTGAAAAGCTCAGTTCCCTGGGAAAGGTATTTCCCGATATTGAAATCGTAATCTTTTATCTTTTGTATTTCTAAATTATTCATGGTGTTTTTTAGTCTTCCAGGTTATATTGTTTTATTTTTCTGTATAGGGTTCTCTGTGAAATTCCAAGCTCATCTGCGGCTCTGTTTCTCCTTCCTTTATGCTTTTCTAAAGCTTTAATAATCAAATCCTTTTCATTATTCTGAAGGGATAAGGATTCCGGTCTGTTTTCTTCTATTTCGATATCTTCTATATCTTCATAGCTATCATCCGCATTTGAAATGATGGTAGGTGCATTCTGTACCACCGGAGACTGGTCTTCAAAATAGAGCAGTGAATTTTGAGCTACGGGCTGGGCCTGTTCCGCAGAATAGATTCTGTTGATCAGATTTTTCTCCTGATTGCTGAGATCTGCGGTTCCTCTGTTTTTAATGAGTTCCGAGGTCAATGATTTTAAATCGTTGATATCACTTCTCATGTCAAAGAGGATTTTATACATAATTTCTCTTTCACTTCCGAAATCACTCTGTTTATTTCCTGTCTGGTTGTTTACCACCATTGGAAGATGGGTTTCCATAGGAATATATTCTGCGAGTTTTTCTACGGTGATCTCGCGGTTTCTTTCCACTACGGTCATTTGTTCCACCAGATTTCTCAGCTGACGTACATTTCCCGGAAAGGTATAATTTTCAATGTAATGCACTGCACTTGGATCCAGCTCCAGTTCCGGCATTCTGTATTTTTCTGCAAAATCTATGGAAAACTTTCTGAACAGTAAGTGAATATCTCCTTTTCTTTCTCTTAAAGGAGGCATATCTATCTGAACCGTATTCAGACGGTAGTATAAATCTTCACGGAAACGGCCGTCATGAATCGCTTTCATCATATTCACGTTGGTAGCCGCTACAATTCTTACATTGGTTTTCTGAACCTGTGAAGACCCTACTTTCATAAATTCACCGCTTTCCAATACTCTCAAAAGACGAACCTGGGTCTGCAGGGGAAGTTCTCCTACCTCATCAAGGAAAATGGTTCCGCCATCCGCTACTTCAAAATATCCTTTTCTGGTCGCTGTAGCTCCTGTAAATGCTCCTTTTTCGTGACCAAACAGTTCGGAATCTATGGTTCCTTCCGGAATCGCTCCGCAGTTCACCACAATATAGGGCTGATGTTTTCTTTTTGATTCTGAATGGATGATTTTCGGGATAAATTCTTTTCCCACACCACTTTCCCCGATCACGAGTACAGAGATATCTGTAGGTGCCACCTGGATGGCTTTTTCCAGAGCCCTGTTCAGTGCAGGAAAGTTTCCGATGATGCCAAAGCGGTTTTTTATGTTTTGTAAGTCGTTGCTCATAAGTAAATTTTTGATTATTGATCTAATAATAATCTACAGTGCTTCAATCTGATTCCTGTAGACTTTGTTAAAGTGATGGGTGTAGACATCTTTCATGGTCTTTCCTTCATCATAAGTCCTTAATGCCAGCATCTTTAAATCCAAATAATCTTTGTTTCTGATTTTAGAAACTTTACTTTTAAAATATATATTCTCCGCAAAGTCATATTCTTTGCTCTGTTTTTCAAAATTTTCTGAGGCTTTGTCGTATCTGCCCAGCTCGAAATAGGTTACTCCCAGCTGGTAGTGGTCATACATCCCTTTAAAATAGCCTTTTGTAGCAAGAGCTTTTTCAATAATGGCGGCTGCTTTTTCTTTCTGACCTAAAGCACTGTAGGACATGGCTTTCACCACATCCAAATGATAATCTCCGTTTAAGGATCTCCCAAGATCTTCGGGATAGTATTTTTTTAATTCTTCTAAATCCCGGACTGCGCCGCTGTAATCCCTCAGAAACTGGAATTTGCACCAGCCTCTGTAACCCAAATGCATTTTAGGATCCGCAGTTACCGCTTTGTCAATAAGAATTTTCCAGGTTACGAAGTCTCCATTTTTAAGATATGGAACGGCTTTTTCCATATAGGAGTTCGAGAAATCGGGGCAGAGGCCAATGGCTTTGTCAAACGCTTCCTGAGATTCGTGGCTGCCCTGTCTGTCTGAAGCCCAGTTGTATAACTCGCAGGCTTTTTTGCAGTTCTCACCCTCTACTGCATTACAGTTGACCTGTGCAATAGTATTGGTGTAAACGATAAGCAACAAAAAGCTAAGGTAATACCTCTGAAACTTTTCCATTTTCAATTTTATAGGTTAAATATTGATAATAGCCTACTTTGAAACCTTTTATCTCTTTCGGAATCCAGCCGTCCAGCGATTTTGCAAACCGCAGCAATCTGTTTTCCAGTTCTTTATCCAAAACAGCCTCTTTAAGTTCCGCATTCATCTGCTGAACTCTGAACAGCCCTGTTTTTCCTTCACAATTTACTAAAAATCTTACGGTAATATAACCGTTTACTTTATTTTCGGAAGATATTTTTTCTTTTTCCAGTTTTTCTAAGATCGCACTTTTCTCCCCTTTGTAATCAAATCCTTTTGATCCCTGGTAATACTGAAAACTCATCAGTTTCTCCGGATTACATTTTTTAAATGCAGGATCATCCAGTTTTTCATCGAATTCAATATCTCCGACTGTTACAGGGTATTTACCGGCGTTTTTCTCTGTCTGACAAGACATCAGCACAAAAGAAAGCAAGGCAAGTAAACAGGCTCCTCTTATCAAAACTTTCAATTATTCCGCAGTTCTCCCCAAAAGTGTGCCCTGCGTGTTGTCATAAACAAAAACATCCACAATGTCACCTATTTTCTGCCCTTCCAGCACATCAAATACACATACGGCATTCTGGGAATTTCTTCCTTTCCACTGCTTTTTGTTCTTTTTTGATGTTCCTTCTATCAGTACCTGGTGGTTTCTTCCTACATAAGATTGCATCCTTTTTCTGGAAAGCTCTCCCTGAAGGGCAATAACCTCAGCAAGACGTTTCTGTTTTACATCAGCCGGAATATTGTCTTCCATTTTCTTATGGGCAGGAGTTCCCGGTCTTTCGGAATAAGCGAACATGTATCCGTAGTCGTATTCCACTTCTTTCATCAGGCTTAAAGTATCCTCATGATCCTGATCCGTTTCATTGCAGAAACCAATGATCATATCCTGAGAAAAAGCAATATCAGGAACAATTTCCTTCGCTTTTTTAATTAAATCCAGATATTCTTCGCGGGTATGTTGTCTGTTCATCGCCAGAAGCATATTGTTGCTTCCGCTTTGTACGGGAAGGTGAACATATTTGCAGATATTGTCGTGTTTTGCAATCATTTTGAATACCTCCAGGCTCATGTCCTGAGGATTGGAGGTAGAGAATCTGATTCTCATTTCCGGAACAGCCTTCGCCACCAAATCAAGGAGCTGTGCAAAGTTCACGGCTGTTGCTTTCTGCATTTCAGAAGCTTTAACGAAGTCTTTTTTAGGACCTCCTCCGTACCATAAGTAAGAGTCTACATTCTGGCCCAGAAGGGTAATCTCCTTGTACCCGTTGTCCATAAGCGACTTACATTCTTCAATGATGGAATGCGGGTCACGGCTTCTTTCTCTTCCTCTTGTAAATGGAACTACACAGAATGTACACATATTATCACAACCTCTGGTAATGGTTACAAAAGCTGTAACCCCATTTCCGCCTAAACGGACCGGGTTGATATCTGCATAGGTCTCTTCTTTTGAAAGAATTACATTGATGGCATCTCTTCCGTCTTCGGTTTCCTGCAGAAGGTTGGGAAGATCTCTATAGGCATCGGGGCCTACTACAAGATCTACCAGCTGTTCTTCTTCCAAAAATTTGGTTTTCAAACGTTCCGCCATACATCCCAGCACTCCGACCGTCATGCTTGGCTTTTCCTTCTTCAGCCTTTTGAACTGGGCAAGACGCATTCTTACGGTTTGCTCTGCCTTTTCACGGATGGAACAGGTATTTAAAAGGATAAGGTCTGCTTCTTCTACTTTCAGGGTGGTATTGTATCCCTGATCATTAAGGATAGATGCAACAATTTCAGAATCAGAAAAGTTCATCTGACAGCCATAGCTTTCTAAAAAAAGTTTTTTAGAATTTTCAGGTCTTTCAGCGATGGCAAAAGCTTCTCCCTGTTTTGTTTCGTCTATATATTTTTCCTGCACAGTAATCAATTTGAGGTTCAGAACTCCATGTTCGGGATTTTATTTCCTGAATTTAACGTCTGAACAGTTTAGTCTGCAAAGATACAAAATATTGTGACAGAATGGCAGGAGATTATTTTAGGAAAACTAAAGGCCTAAAGATATCTGATAACTGGGAGTAATCGTTTTTTTTCTGAATGTTTTCGTCATCCATTTGGGTTACGCTCAGGTCATATAAATTCCCTACAGATCTGTTGCTATAGAGGAAAAATTCATTTTAAGTTTGATCTGTGAGGTAACCGGCTGCCCATTGCACGATGCAGGAGTCCAGCTCTTTTTGATGCGCCTCACCACATATTTCATATCATCAAAAAAGTAATTACTGTTGGAAACTTTCGGCGTTCCTTCAATATTGGTTACTTTTCCGGTCTGATCGATGGTAAGCGTAAATGTGAAATCTCCGTTCAGTACATAAAAATCTGAATTCAGATAATCATACATATATTTCTGTAAAGTTTCTTTATAAACCTTCACACCTCCTTCAAATGCGGCAGGTTTAAAATCATTACAGTTCTTCACAGCTACCTGTAAAAGCGGTTCTTTGATGTCTATTTTCAAAAGATTCTTATTGATTTCCGTGATCGGATTATCATCTCTGTCTTCAACGTCCTGCTGTGCCCACATGAAATTGGCGGTAAAGAGTGCTATAAATAATGTAAAAACTTTCATAGAAATGAATTCATTAATTATTAAAATTACTTTAACAAAGTTAATTATTTAAACGTTTTAGTAAAAACAAAAACTTCAGGTTTTCACCTGAAGCAGAATTAAGTATTGTGATTATTTTTAATGAACAATATCCATTATACACTCTGGAACAGAGCTGCAAAACATTTTTTTTAAAACAAAACCACTATAGCAGTCCTTTGATATGTTTATAATTGGTTTTTACGGTCTCCAGAACTTCTTCCATCTTGCCGCCAAGCATGAGCTGAGTCATAGATTTGGTCATTCCCAGAACCTGATCAAAGTCGATCTTCGGCGGAAGCGCCAGTGCATTGGGATTGGTAAAGATATTCAGGAGATAAGGCCCGTTGTAAGTGAGACATTCTTTAATGGCAGCTTCTACTTCTTCAGGCTGATGCACATTTTTACCGGGATAGCCCATTGCCTGTGCCACCATCGCAAAATCCGGGTTGATCATATCGGTTTCATTATCCGGCATGCCGCCCACTTCCATTTCCAGTTTTACCATTCCGAGGGTTCTGTTGTTGAACACTATCAGTTTTACCGGAAGTTTATACTGAAAGATAGTCGCCATATCCCCCAGAAGCATCGAAAGGCCACCGTCGCCACACATGGCAATAACTTCCCTGCCCGGATGAGCCAGAGCCGCTCCAATAGCCATCGGCATCGCATTGGCCATAGATCCGTGGTTGAAAGAACCCAGCATTTTCCGTTCTCCTGTTCCTGTTATAAATCTGGCGCCCCAGACACAGCACATTCCCGTATCTACGGTAAAAATAGCGTCTTTCTTCGCTAAGCGGTCTAAGGTATGAGCCACATATTCGGGCTGAATAGCATCTTCTTTACCAAAATCTTTCACATAGGCCAGCTGGTTTTCTTTTACCTTTTCATAAAATGCCAGCTGCTCATTCAGGAAGTGAACATCTGTTTTCTCCTGAAGCAGCGGGAGCAGGGCTTTAATGGTTTCTTTCACGTCTCCAGCCAGTCCAAGATCCAGTTTCGCTCTTCTTCCCAGTCTTTCGGGGCTTTCGTCGATCTGAACAATTTTATTTTTTACGGGCATAAATTTCTGGTAAGGAAAATCGGTTCCGAGGAGAATGACAAGATCAGCTTCGTGCATGGCATGATAAGCGGAAGGAAAACCCAGCAATCCCGTAAGTCCCACTTCATTGGGATTATTAGGCTGGATGGCCATTTTGCCACGGAAAGAATATCCTACGGGAGCTTTTAAAAATTGAGACAGTTCAATGACCTCAGCATTGGCTTCTCCGGCTCCTATTCCACAATAAAGGGTCACTTTTTTGCTTTCATTAATAAGATGGGCTAAACTTTTCAGCTCATCATCAGAAGGCCTGATGACGGGGTTGGTCCTGAATATCTGTGCAGATGTAGATCCTTCTTCGGCATCCAGTTCCGAAACATCTCCGGGAAGTCCTATTACAGCCACTCCTTTTTTTGAAATCGCGTGCTGAATGGCGGTCTGCAAAGTTCTCTGTACCTGCTCGGGCCTTGTGATCATCTGATTATAATAGCTGCAATCGTCAAACAGCTTTATGGTATTGGTTTCCTGAAAATAGTCCATCCCCATTTCATCGCTTGGAATGGTGGAGGCTATCACCAGCATCGGAACATGGGATTTATGTGCCTCATAGACTCCGTTGATGAGATGAACATGTCCCGGTCCACAGCTTCCTGCGCATACGGCAAAACCATCAAGTTCAGCCTCAGCGGCGGCGGCATAAGCCCCTACTTCTTCATGCCGGACATGAATCCACTGGATGCTGCTTTTTTTAACGGCAATATTAAGATGATTAAGGCTGTCGCCGGTTACTGCATAAATTCTTTTCACATTGGCATTTTCGAGCATTTCAACAATCTGCTCTGCAATATTTTTAGCCATAATTACTATTTTTTTGGTGTTTGTTTAGGTTATAGAATACTGAACCGGATAAGAAATGAATGGTAATTTTAGTATTAAAAAATCTTATCTCTCTCAAATTTAGCTAATAAATTATACTTTCTATGTCAATAAAATATTAAAATTTCAATGAATTAAGGTCCCAATGTGGCCAAAACAAAAAAACTCCGGGGATTACCACGGAGTCTTTTTTATTATTAATATCTGAATCTGGATTAACTTGAGTTCGGGATAGAAAGATTTCAGATTTTTAGGCTAAGGCTGAGATTTAGAAAGGTCAATGGTCAATTTTGCTACGCAAGTGAAATGTGAAACATTCCAATCCCGCACTTCGCATCCCGAAACCCGGTATCTCGTATCCCGAAACTTTTCACCCCTAAAACCCTCCGACTCTCAAACCTGAGCTCAGACTAAATTACTTCTATCTGATTTCTCAACAGGTCTTCAAATTCATCTCTTTTACGGATCAGGTGTGCTTTACCGTCTAAGAATAATACTTCAGCAGGCTTTAATCTTGAATTGAAATTGGAGCTCATTTCAAAACCGTAAGCTCCTGCATTGTGGAAGGCTAAAATGTCTCCCTCTCTTACTTCATTCAGTTTTCTGTCCCATGCAAAAGTATCGGTTTCACAGATGTTTCCTACAACGGTATAAATTCTTTCTGCTCCTTTTGGATTGGAAAGGTTTTCGATCAGGTGGTAAGAATCGTAGAACATCGGACGGATCAGGTGGTTAAATCCTGAATTGACCCCTACAAAAACAGTCGCCGTTGTTTGTTTGATTACATTCGCTTTTACTAAAAGATAACCGCTTTTTCCTACTAAGAATTTCCCCGGCTCGAACCACAATTCAAACTTTCTTCCTGTAGATTTTGTAAACTCGGACAGTACTTTTTCTACTTTCTTGCCTAAAGTTTTTACATCGGTTTCTTCTTCACTATCCTGGTAAGGAATTTTGAAACCGCTTCCCATATCCAGGTATTTAAGATTAGGGAAATGCTCAGACAGTTCCAGCATGATATCCAGTGCCTGAAGGAAAACATCCGGATCTTTGATCTCGCTTCCCGTATGCATGTGAAGCCCTTCTACATTAAGATTGGTGCTTTTCATCACTCTTTCGATATGACGAACCTGATGAATAGAAATACCAAACTTACTGTCGATATGGCCTGTTGAAATTTTATAATTTCCGCCGGCGAAAATATGTGGGTTGATTCTTACAAGAATAGGGTAAGAGTTTCCGAATTTATTCCCGAACTGCTCAAGAATTGAGATATTGTCAATATTAATGTGTACCCCCAGCACCATTGCTTCTTCAATTTCTGCAAGGTCTACACAGTTGGGTGTGAAAAGGATTTTTTCTTTAGGGAATCCTGCTTTCAGCCCTAATTTGACTTCATTTATTGATACACAATCCAAAGAAGCACCCAAGTTCTTGACGTACTTTAAGATGTTAATATTTGTCAATGCCTTAGCAGCATAAAAGAACTTGGTGTGTTTTAAAAAAGAAGATGTAAGTTTCTCGTATTGAGTTTTAATAGATTCCGCATCGTAAACGTACACCGGTGTGCCAAACTCATTGGCAATCTTTAATAATTCTTTTGAATTCATAATTTCATTTTAACATAAAAAAAGGCAGATTCTTACCAAAAGAGTCTGCCACATTAATTATTTTTTATGCAAGACAACTCTTTTAAATATTCCAAACCTTAGAGAACTTTACAGCTCCCTTTTTTCCAGTCTTAATTTGTTTAAAATTTTGCATTGCTTCGTTTTATTTTTTACAAAAATACTATTTATTTTTTATTTCAGGAAATGAGTATAATGTATATAATATGATATTTCTTTTATAAATTCAGAAAATAAGTCATTAATCTTCTTTCATTATTTTAAGATCTGTAAAATGTCCCAGTGTTCCTGGGCCAATCCAAAGCCCTATTCCTCCACGAAGTTTTCCGCCCTGTTTCAGGTCATTAACGATCAGTGTGGGCTGGGAGGCTCCGTTTACATAAAGTTTGGCTGTTTCCCCTTTAACTTCTATTTTTACTTTGATCCATTCACCGGGAACCATATCAGCATAAGCCTCATACTTTTCCGGGGTCTCTTTTCTTAATTTTTCCCACGGATATCCGGGCCAGGAAATGTATTGGGTAGAATGGTTTCTGCGTACCTGATCATTCGCACGTCCGTTGGTAGGACGCAGGTAAAACACTTCCATTTTAGAAATATCGCCGGCCACGCGGAAAGCAATTCCTACAAAACCCCGGGCCGTCTCACTCGCTGTTGAATTGGTTTGTCCCGAAATGGTTGCTTCAATAGTTCCGTTATGAAAATCTATGTTTTTGATTAAAGCCAATGTCTTTTCATTGGTTACTTCTCCCTGAATTTCAAGAACCAGAGCATTTTTGCCTTTATAATTCCCTTCTTTGGCTGTTACCTGAGATGGAATAACATCTGTGGATTTTAAAGATATTTTCTGCGCTTTTGGAAGTACAACAGCGAAAACACTTAACATCAGCGTCGTAAGCAGTCTTTTACTGATCATAGTTTTGTGATTTTTATGTCTTAAATCAATTTAAAATAACCAGTTTTGGTCATTCTATCTATTTCGGTAAGGGCAATGTCTCAAAATCTCCACGAAGGAGCGCCAGCTGCAGGTCATTATGCAGATCTACAGAAGATAAAGGAAGATCGATTTTCAGTTTTGTAAGCTTGCTCATGGTCTGAATCTGGGTAAACAGATCGTAGAAACCGTAAGAAATTACTTTCCCGTTATCAATGATCAGGAACATCTTTTCGCCTAGTTTTCTTCCCTGTCCGAGCCAAAGTTCATTTCTTTTTCTAAAATCTATCTTTTTCAGGAAAACATTCACATCATTAAACTCTTCCTGCTGACTGATAAACTGAACAGCTTTTGTACCCTGCGTAAACGATTTAAATTTCAAAATCGGTCTTTCCGTTTTGTTCAGCTTATTCTTTTCAACGATGTATTTATTATTCCTAAAATAAAGTCCGAAAGGAAATACTTCCCTCTTTTTGATATTTTTTGAATTGAGAATCAGTTTAGCAATAATATCGGTTCCTGTAAGTTCATAATTAATCTGTTCCACTTCCTTCTGGATGTGTTCCCATTTTTTAGATTTTGAATTAAAAACTTTTTTTGAAAACTTATTGATATCCTGTACATAATCGGACAGAATGATTTTCCCGTCCTCATTTTGAAAATAAACAAAGCCTTTTTCATTAGGCAGATCCTGGGTGAGGATTTTTATTTTATTGATGTAAGTTTTGGCATTGGTTTCATCGTGCTGCTTCTGTATAATTTCATTTTCGGTGTCTTTTGAAATTAAAAGTTTAAACAGTTCCAATGTTGCCCTTGCATCACCATCTGCCCTGTGATGGTTCGTTAACGGAATTCCCAATGATTTTACGAGTTTTCCCAACGAATAGCTTACTTCGTCAGGAATCATTTTTTTCGCTAAAGGAATCGTATCTAAAGTACTGATTTGAAACTCATAGCCAAGCCTTTTGAAAGACTGGCGGAGCATTCTGTAATCAAAATCAATATTGTGCCCTACCAATGTTGTATTTTCTGTGATTTCAATGACTCTTTTCGCAATTTCATGAAATTTCGGGGCAGTTTTTACCATTTTAGGGGTAATACTTGTCAGTTTTTGTACAAAAGGAGTGATGTCACTTTCGGGATTGACGAGAGATATAAACTGGTCAGTAATTTTCTGGCCATCATATCTGTAGATGGCTATGTCTATAATGCATTCATTTCTATAACCTGCACCATTACTTTCTATATCTATAATTGAATACATTGAGTTGTAGTTATACTGCTGTTTTTTTATTACTATTAAATTTCTGCGCCTTTATTCCTAAAGTCAGGTACAATCATTTCAGTACATAACCCATGCCATAGACCCATAACGGCTGGCGCTGCATCTGCTGAAAATCTTTAATCAGGAAAAATCGGACTATAAAAAAACATTCAGATTCTTTTACAAAACAACTCTCTTCCGTTGATTTTATACAGCAATAAAGGCAATCCTGCTAAAATAATAAAAAATATATCAATAAAAAGCTGATCCTATTTTCATAGCAGGATTTTTTTATGAAATACAATTTAAAATGGTACTATCTTTTTCTTCCGCCCAGACCAAACATTCCCAGAATGGCTTTGGCTCCTTCCCTCATTAAGGTGCTTGTAAAAGTTCTTCCGGCTTTACTCTGAAGGACCTGTTCAAACATTCCTGGCTCTTCTTTTACGGGTTTTGCTCTTTGGGTAGGGGCCGGATTCTGCGCGGCCTGCTCCATTCTGTTGGTCAGTATTTCATAGGCTGATTCTTTGTCAACAGGCTCTTCATATTTAGCGACTAAAGCAGAATTTCCTGTTAATTCAGAAATTTCTGCGTCAGTTAAAACGTCCATTCTTGATTCTGGAGAAATCAGATAGGTATGAACCAGCGGTGTAGGAATTCCTTTTTCATCCAAAGCCGTTACAAATGCTTCTCCAATACCCAGATTCTGAATCAGGCTTGATGCATTGTAAAATTCCGTTGTAGGATAATTTTCTACAGCTTTGGTAATTTCTTTTTTATCTTTTGCGGTGAACCCTCTTAGTGCATGCTGAATCTTCAGTCCCAGCTGAGATAAAACATTTTCCGGAACATCCCCTGGAATCTGGGTAATAAAATAGATCCCGACTCCTTTGGAACGGATCAGCTTCACCATTGTCTCTATCTGTGAGAGCAACGCTTTTGATGATTCATCGAAAATAAGGTGAGCCTCATCTATAAACAGAACCAATTTGGGTTTTCCACTGTCTCCTTCTTCAGGGAATGTCATATAGATTTCAGCAAACAGCGAAAGCATAAATGTGGAAAACAGCTGCGGCTTACTCTGAATTTCGGCAACTCTCAAAATATTCACCACCCCTTTTCCATCTCTGGTTTCAAGAAGATCATGGACATCAAAGCTAAGTTCACCAAAAAAATCAGATGCTCCCTGCTGTTCCAATGCTACAATAGATCTCAGGATCGTTCCCAAAGAAGCGGAAGCTATAGATCCGTAGTTAGCAGCCAGTTCAGCTTTCCCCTGAGCATTGTCGGTGACATACTGAAGAACTTTCTTCAGGTCGTTCAGATCAATAAGAGGAAGCCCTTTATCGTCACAGTATTTAAAGACAATGGACATAATACTCTGCTGGGTATCATTCAACTCAAGGATTTTGCTTAATAAAACCGGCCCGAATTCTGTAACAGTAGCTCTTAATTTCACTCCTTTTCCTCCTGAAATACTCATCAGCTCTACAGGAAATGCCTGCGGATTATAAGGAAGCTGGGTTTTAGCATATCTTTCTTCAATAATAGGGTTCATCTGCCCGGCTTCGGCTATTCCTGAAAAGTCACCTTTGATATCCAGCACCAAAGAAGGAACTCCTGCATGGGAAAGCTGCTCGGCAAAAACCTGAAGTGTTTTTGTTTTACCTGTTCCCGTTGCTCCTGCAATAAGACCGTGACGGTTGATTGTTTTCAAAGGAATTGTAACATTTACTTCCGGTACCACTTCTCCGTCCAGCATTCCTTTTCCTAATATAATGTGTTCTCCCTTTGGAGTATATCTTGCATTCAGTTCTTCAATAAATTGTGTTTTATCTGCCATCTGATCTTTTTTTAACTGATAAATATAAAAGTTTTTGTAAAATATTCGGTCATTAAAGTCATATTACATGATTAAATTTAGTTTTACATTCTGTTAAATAATACTTAACTTAGTCAATGATCCTTTTAGAACTGATAACGGAAGAATTAAAGGTCATATTTAACATTAATCGGTTTGGCTGATCAAATTATGAACAGAGTCGGCTAGAAAATTATATTGAATTCAAAATAGACAAACCAGGAATCAGATTCTTGACAAAACGTATTGTAAATTAGAATAAATAAAGAGTATATAGATTTATTCTATCGTTATAGTTTTCCTATTTTTGACCTGTTTTAAAAATAAAACCCGATTTTTGTAGATTAATATCAATAACAAAATTGTTTATAAATAAGATGAAAGTTGAACAAATATATACCGGATGCCTAGCGCAAGGAGCATACTATATTGTATCAGAAAATGAAGCAGCCATTATTGATCCTCTCAGAGAAGTAAAACCTTATCTGGATCGCCTTGAAAAAGACCATGTTAGTTTAAAATATATTTTTGAAACCCATTTCCACGCTGATTTCGTTTCAGGACATTTGGATCTAAGTAAAAAAACAGGAGCTCCTATTGTTTACGGACCTACTGCCCAACCTGCATTTGAAGCTATTATTGCCGAAGATAACCAGATTTTCGAAATCGGAAAGATTAAAATAAAAGTCCTTCATACTCCGGGACATACGATGGAGAGTACAACTTATCTGCTCATCGATGAAAACGGAACCGAAACCGCAATTTTTACGGGAGACACCTTATTTCTTGGTGATGTCGGCAGACCGGATCTTGCACAGAAAGCCACCAATCTTACTCAGGAAGATCTTGCCGGAATTCTGTATGACAGCCTTCAGAATAAAATCCTTCCTTTAGATGACAGCATTACGGTTTATCCTGCGCATGGTGCAGGTTCTGCCTGCGGAAAGAATATGCAGAAGGAAACGGTGGACATTTTAGGTAATCAGAAAAAGACGAATTACGCCCTTAACCAGCCGGACAAAGAGTCATTTATCCGGGAGGTTCTCGACGGCCTTACCGCTCCACCTAAATATTTCGGGATGAATGTAGCAATGAACAAAGGCGGATATGAGAGTCTTGATGTGGTAATGAACAAAGGTTTAAACCCTGTTTCTGCAGAAGACTTTGAAGCTTTCGCAGAAGAAACAGGAGCTTTAATTTTAGATACCAGAAGCCCGGCAGAATTTCACAAAGGATTTATTCCAAATTCTGTAAATATAGGTCTGAAAGGAGATTTTGCACCCTGGGTTGGAAATATGATCGTAGATGTAAAACACCCGATTTTACTTGTGACCGATGAGGGAACGGAGGAAGAAGTGATCACCCGACTAAGCCGTGTAGGTTTCGATAATGTTTTAGGATATCTTGACGGTAGTTTTGCTGCATGGAAATCTGCAGGAAAAGAAACTGACGAAATCAAAAGAATTTCTCCTGCCGAGTTTGCAGAACAGTTTACGGAAAATGCCAGAGTGATTGATGTCAGAAAACTGAGCGAATATTCTGCAGAACATGTGGATAACGCGTTTAACAAACCTCTTGATACCATCAGCGACTGGGTAAATACGATTGATGATTCCGAACATTTCTTCCTACACTGTGCCGGAGGATACAGAAGCATGATTGCTGCAAGTATACTTAACTCTCACGGTATTAGAAATTTCTCGGAAATAGAAGGAGGCTTCAACGGAATCAAAAAGACCGAAAAGCTGCCCACTACTGATTTTGTATGCCAGTCTAAAACTTTATAATCAGCCCGGGAAATAAAAATAAAATTATGTCACAAAAATTTCAGGAAATCATTAATTCGGAAAGGCCGGTACTTATAGACTTTTTTGCAACCTGGTGCCAGCCGTGCAAAGTACAGTCATCCGTTTTGAATACCGTAAAAGAAAATATAGGGGAAGGAGCAAGAATCATCAAAGTAGATGTAGACCAATATCCTGCACTTGCTGCCGAATATGGTGTTCGCGGTGTACCTACATTAGCTGTTTTCAAAAATGGAGAACTTCTTTGGAAAGAAAGCGGTGTGCATGATGTGAATACCCTCACCGAATTGTTGAAACAATATGCTTAATTAGACTGAGACTAAGGTTTAGACTCATACTAAATCTAAACCTTAGCCTCAACCTATTTATTATAATTCAATGGAAAACTGGTCTCTGTCATTCAGAAATTGAAAATGCTGTCTGAAATCATTTAATTCATCCCTATTCAGTTCTGCGAGCACCATATTTCCGTTCTTTTGGGAAATTTCCTTTCCGTCTGCAAAGAAGCAGTGTGAACTTTCCTGGTAAAAAAGACTATTCCCGTCTGTCCCGATTCTATTCAGTCCGAATACAAAAGACAGATTCTCTATCGCTCTGGCTTTTAAAAGATGTTCCCAGGCTCCTACCCTTTTTTCCGGCCAGTTGGCAATATATAAAACAGCATCATAATCATCATTATTCCTTGCAAAAACAGGAAAACGAAGATCATAGCAAACCTGCAATAAAATTCTGAAACCTTTATAATTGACAATCACTCTCTTATTTCCGGGGGTATATACCTTATCTTCTCCCGAAAAGGAAAAGAGGTGTCTTTTATCATAGAAAACCGTTTCTCCATCCGGCTGAACAAAATACATTCTGTTATAAAAATTTCCTTCATCTTCCACAGGAGCACTTCCGCAGAAAGCTGCATTCTTTTCTTTCGCCATCTTTTTCAGAAATTCCAGAGATTCTTTATTTCTATCGGAAACTTCGGCTGCATCCATGCAAAAACCCGTAGAAAACATCTCCGGAAGTAGGAAAATATCTGCTTGCGTATTTTTCAGCTGGTCTTCGATCAATTGAAAATTTTTGTCTTTATTTTTCCAGACAATATCTAAATTAAGTCCTGCAATTCTCATAAACTTTGTTAAAAAACTTCAATAAAAATACGATTTTCCAATGATTTCGGTTCTATTTTTGATGAGGATATTTTTCATTAATATGATTTAAAAAGTAAAGTTTATGAAGAAATTGTTTTTGGTGCTGATGGTCGCTTTTATGGGAACCGCTGCAAATGCACAGGCTTACACAGGAAAAGGAGATCATAAAATCCAGCTGGGACTGAGTGCCTGGGGATACGGAACGGGAGTTACCGGAACCTATGATTACGGACTGAACAAACTGGTATCGGTAGGAGCAGGTCTTAATGCCTATTTTGGAAATTATAAAGATCATGACAAAGATAATCGTGTTTTTGTTTTCGGAAGAGTAAATTTCCATCTTCAGGAAGCGCTTGATCTTCCTTCTAAATGGGATATCTATCCGGGTGTAGACGTGGGCGTTCTGGGCAAAGATTTCGGAATCGGGGCACATATCGGAGCCCGTTACTTTTTCACGGAGAAAGTGGGTGTTTTCGCAGAAGTTGGCAACAACGGCAGTATCGGAGTTTCTTTCAATCTGTAAAATCCCTTCAAAATATGACAAAGCTTCTCATTTAGAGAGGCTTTTTTATTTGGCATAGTTTTGATAATTGTTACCTTTGCAAATTAAAATCTAAAATTTATTAATGGAATTAGCAATCAAGATTTTCCAGTTCATACTAAGTATTTCTATTTTAGTGGTTCTTCATGAGCTTGGACACTTTTTACCGGCAAAATGGTTTAAGACCAGAGCTGAGAAATTCTTCCTGTTTTTCGATCCATGGTTTTCGATCTTTTCTATGAAGAAGATCAACGGAAAATGGCAGTATAAATTTCTTTCCAAAAACCTTCCGGACACAGAAACTATTGTAGTAGACGGAAAAGAGAAAGAAGTTCCTATCGATATATCAAAACTTTCAGACAGCGACTGGAGAAAACATCCGGAGCAAACGAAATACGGAATCGGATGGCTTCCTTTCGGCGGTTATGTAAAAATTGCCGGAATGATAGACGAAAGCATGGATACCGAGCAGATGAAAAAACCTGCCGAACCATGGGAATTCAGATCAAAACCGGCATGGCAGAGGCTTATTATCATGCTTGGAGGGGTTACAGTTAACTTTTTCCTGGCGTGGATTATCTTCGGATGTCTGTCTTATTTTAATGGCGAAACTTCTTTCGACACGACAAAAGTGGAAGCGCCAATGCATTATACCCAGGTTGCAAAAGCAATGGGATTTGAAGATGGTGACAAGATCTTAAAAGTAGACGGAAAGGTTCAGAACAACCTGGACAAGCTTTCTCTGGATATTTTATTAAGTGACCAGGTAACGGTTCTAAGAAACGGAAAAGATGTCACTTTCAATACGAATGATGATGGAAAAGCACTGGCTTTCAAAGATGAAAACCCAAGAGCATTCCTTACACCGAGATACGCCCCTGTTATTGATACGATTGTAAATCCTAAAACAGCTGCAGCCGGCTTAAAAATAGGCGATCAGGTGGTTTCTGTGAATGGACAGAAGATCAGTTATTATGACGAATTTCAGGGTGCTGTTGTAAAAAATGCAGGAAAACCGATCAGTGTAGAAGTACTAAGAGACGGTGCATTACAGCCATTAAGCCTTGAGGTATCTAAAGAAGGGACGCTAGGTATTGCTTCTTACAAGCAGCTTCAAAAATATGCCAACACTCAGAATTTCACTGTAATCCAGTCTATCGGTCGTGGGTTTACCAGAAGTATTGAAAGCTTAACATATCAGGTAAAACAGTTTAAGCTGGTATTCAACAAAAAAGTTCAGGGGTATAAGAAAGTGGGAGGTCCTTTAGCGATCATCAAAAACATGCCTGTAGAGAAGTCTAAGGACGGAGCTGTATCCATTAACTGGAGCATGTTCTGGAGCTTTACGGCGATGTTCTCTGTATGGTTGGCATTCCTTAACCTTATTCCTATTCCTGGTCTTGACGGTGGTCACGTATTATTTACCTTATGGGAAGTGATTACGGGAAAACCTGTTCCTCAGAAAGTACTGGAAAACGCACAGATGATCGGGGTTATCTTCCTGTTAGGATTGATGTTACTGATCTTCGGAAGTGATATCTTTAAAGCACTTACGGGAAGTTTATAATTTTTTTGAAAATTTTCTAAAAAATATTTGTAGGGTATAAATATTCGTCCTATATTTGCACCACTTAAAACAAAGGACATTCCTCCTTAGCTCAGTTGGTTAGAGCATCTGACTGTTAATCAGAGGGTCGCTGGTTCGAGCCCAGCAGGAGGAGCCAAAAAGACTTACAGAAATGTAGGTCTTTTTTTTGTTTATAGCTTTTGATAAATAAGATGACAGGCTTCAGCATCCGGCAGAAATAGTTTTTAAAAGCAATTTAAAATAGAAAAAAGACGCCATTTATCAAACAAAGGATAAAATCATCTCTCTAATTAGCATAAGAGAATAAAAACTACATCTCATGAGTTTGCTACAATCCTCAAAAGCAAAAGAAGAACCTTTAAAAAAAACCAATTGAATAAATAAACAAAGACCCTACATTAGACCTAACGAGACACAAATTCTACGTCCGGTTTTACTGTTTAACTCACAAATCCCTGCTTTTATACTTTAATTTGTCTACTTTCTTCAGTAAATACAAATGGAGAAACATGGCACAAAACGGCTTTTCAGCAAATATCATCTAAAACAATAAAAATATTTCCTCCTGAAAGTCAATATTTTTGGCCAAAATCCACTGTTAATTAAGGATAAAACTTGCCTGATATGAATATTCCTTTTATATTTGCAACACCTTAAACAAAGGAAAATTCCTCCTTAGCTCAGTTGGTTAGAGCATCTGACTGTTAATCAGAGGGTCGCTGGTTCGAGCCCAGCAGGAGGAGCAAAAAGACTTACAGAAATGTAGGTCTTTTTTTATGGGCTTACTCCAAATATATCACTGTCATCAATTAAACATTACTCAGTTTTTACAATAAACATAAACAACTATTTCAAAACTTATCCTTATTGTCTGGAATTTCCAGTTTATTTATCAACATCAATCTTATCGTTTTCCACAGATAAAGGACAGTATTACAACTATTGTCAACAACCCTTTTTACAATTCTATTAAATCATCACTATAATTTGTGGATAAAGATCCTATCATAAATATAAAATTCTATAATACAATGAAATACAATTGTTAATAACCTGTGGATAGAATATCAGGAAGGTGTAATTAAGCTATTGGTAAATCCCAATAAATTAAGGGAAAACATGTGAATAACCCCTTGAAAACCTCTTAAAAACGTATTAACAATCCCTATAAAGCCTATGGATAGATTGTGGAAAAACTGTGGATAGTAAAATTTTACCTTATATTTCATCAAGCTCACTATTCTTTTAATCAGATGAATTAAAAGCGATTATTTACTACTGAAATTCATAAAGATTAAACGATTAATTATCACAATCTTTTACTGTTATTTTCGTTACATTTGTAGTTTTGTGATTTTTCATAGAAAACGTTAAAAATTATGATCTTTTTTAAATAAACTGCACGCTTTTTGTTTATGCTAACTGCCTGAAGAACCAAATGATGTTAAACAACAACTCTAAATATTATAACCTCTTTTTTCTGCTCTTTATTTCTTGTCTGACGTTCGCCCAAAATACAGCCAACGGAAGAATTACTGATGCTAAAACCAGCAAAGAAATTACGGGTGTAGATATATTCATCAATGACAATACTGAACCTCTTCTGAAAACTTCACAGGGAAGCTTCAGCGTTCAGTCGGACAGCATTATCTACAAATTAAGATTCTCCAAAAAGAACTACTCTACCGAAACGGTAACTATCACTCCGGAAACGGCGCAAAATATTTTTGTAAAACTTTCACAGGAAAAAGTAAGCACCATTGATGAGATTGTAATTCATAACGAAAAACCTAAATATAAAAACAAGAAGGAAAATCCTGCCTATGCCATTATGCAGGAAGTATGGAAAAGGAAAAGAAACAACGGTTTAGAAAAATTCGACACTTATACTTACAAAGAGTACGAAAAAATTCAGTTTGATGCCAACAATCTGGACAGCGCCTTTATGAGCAAAAAGATTTTCAATAAGCTGGATTTCATCTTTGAATATGCAGATTCCACAGCAAGCGGAAAAATAGGACTTCCGATCTTCCTGAACGAATCTATTTATGAAAATTTCGGCGAAAACAAACCCGGAAAAAAGACCAAAAGAATGCTGGTAGCTCAGAAAACTTCCGGATTTCAGGACAACCAGGTGATTACCATTACAGCGAAAAACTTATACCGCGATATTAATATTTATGACAACACGCTCAACTATTTCGACATCGGATTTCCGAGTCCTGTAGGTTCAAGCGGGTTCAGTACTTATGATTATAATTTAACAGACACTATCTCGATTCGTGGAGAAAGCGCTTATAAGATAAGGTATCAACCTAAAAGAAAGGAGGTTTTAGCTTTCCAAGGCTATCTTTATATAGACACAGACAGCTATGCCGTTTTGGGCGCCACTTTAAAATCCACGCAGAAGATCAATGTCAACTTTATCAACAGTATTTCCACAGAGCTTGAATATGACAATCCTGATGAAAATACATTCCTTCCCAAAAAATTCATCACCGAGATAGAGCTTACTCCTTTTGCCAAAAAGAGAACCTCTAAAAGCATTATCGCCAAACGATCCGTTGACTATTCACAATATGAATTCAATAAACCTCTGGATGCGAAGATATTTACAAGGAAGGAGGAAGAATATGACGACAAATTCGTAGACAAAGATGATGCTTACTGGGTAAAAGCAAGACCGGACTCATTATCGAAATCTGAACAGGGCGTTTATGAAATGCTTGACAGACTTCAGCAGACCCCAAAATTCAACCGTATTGTTAAGTTATACGAAACCCTTGCTTCCGGCTATTATAATGCATTTAAAGGTATAGACATCGGCCCGATCTTCTCTATTTATGGGAAAAATGAAGTGGAAGGAGACAGAATAAGACTTGGCGCAAGAACTTACTTTGGACAGAACGATCCGTGGAGGGTTCAGTTTTATACAGCTTATGGCTTCAAAGATCAACAGGTAAAATATGGAGCCGAGGCACGCTATATGTTTAACAGAGCCAGCCGATTTATGATCGGAGCAGGAACCAAAAGAGATATAGAACAGCTTGGGGTGCAGCTTACCACCGATGATGGTATTATGGCCCGTACTTTCGCCTCATCCACCCTTTTTGCAAGAGGGGAAAACGCGTCACTGAGTTCAATTAACAAAACGAATATTTTCGCTTCTTTTGAACCATGGAAAAACTTCCAGATCAGAGTAGACGGAACTTTACAGAGTATAAAATCTGCCAATCCCGAAAAATTCAGTCTGATGTATTATCGAAACGGTGACTTGAGAAAAACCCTGAATGATTCACACGTAACTCTTAGTTTAATCGCACGACCGGGCGCCAAATTCTCTCAGACCGGAGTTGACCGTTATGAGCACGGAACTCTTGCACCTACCATCATATTGAAATACACAAGAGGTATTGAAGGCCTGTTTAACGGAGATTTCAACTACAACAGACTTCAGTTTATGTTCTACAAACCTGTACTGATCGGAAGCTGGGGGAAAACCCTTGTAAGCTTTGAAGCTGGAAAAACTTTTGACACTGTTCCTCTGGCCTTACAAAACGTAGTTCCGGGAAACCAGTCTTACAGTTTGGCACAAAATACATTCGCTCAGCTTAATTATTATGAGTTTGTAGCGGATACCTACTCTACGCTTCACCTTGAGCATCATTTTAACGGAAAGATCCTTTCATTTATTCCGTTGATCAAAAAGCTTAAACTTCGTGAAATTGCATTTATCAGAAGTGCTTACGGAACTTTAAGCGATGCTTCCAAAGCCATCAATGTAGATGGATTTAAATACTCTGCACCAAGTGAGCAGATCTATTTTGAATACGGATTCGGAATTGAAAACATCGGAATCGGAAACCTCAGAATATTCAGGGTAGATTTCAACTGGAGAGGAAATTATCTCGACCGGCCGGACATTTCCACATTTGGAGTCAAAGCAGGATTCCAGGTAGGATTTTAAAATACATCAGCTCTTTGTTCTCAGAAACAGGGAGCTTTTTTTAACCGGCTTCATGTCGTGTGAAATCTTGTTTAATTTTCCACAATATCATAAATTAACCTCAGTTCGGGATAGTAGGATTTCTGGTCTCCAGGCTAAGGCTGAGATTTAGAAAAGTCAAAGGCCAATTTTGCTACGCAAGTGAAATATAAAAATCCTCTAACTCCAAGATACGCATAAAATCACTCATCACTTCCCGAAACTCTCAAACACTAAAACTCTCAAACGCTAAAACCCTCAAACCCTCAAACCCTCCGACTCTCAAACCCATATCACGAATCCCACACTCAGGTTAAATTACTGACCAACTTATATAAAATATCCCCGACAATGCCGGGGATTTTCAATAACTATTTTATTTATGTTAACATCCACATGGTTCGGGATCGGAAACCAAATTAGGACAACGGAGTCTTTGCTGCGCCGTCCATGAGCACCATTCACCACATGTAGTTGCAGGAACCGGACATGCCAAAGCACCGCCTTCAATTGTTTTTAATTCTTTCTTTGAAAGTTTTTTCAGGTTTTTCATAATAGTTTTTGTTTTTAATGCGAAACTTACTTATTTATTTTTCAGCATTCGCAAATGATTTGTTAGTTGGTTATAACAAATATATAAATAATTCACAATAATTAGAATATTAATGAAAATATTTTTATTATGTAGCATTAAAAACAAAAAAAACCTCAGCTAATGCCGAGGTTTAAATTTTATAAAACGCTTAAAATTATGCGTTTGCTTCTACAGATACGAAAGATCTGTTGTTTGCTTTCTTTCTGAAAACTACTTTACCGTCTACTAATGCAAACAAAGTGTGGTCTTTACCCATTCCCACGTTTTCACCCGGGTGGTGCTGTGTACCTCTCTGTCTGATAATAATATTTCCGGCAATAGCTTCTTGTCCTCCGAAAATCTTCACACCTAATCTTTTAGAGTGAGACTCTCTACCGTTCTTGGAACTACCGACTCCTTTCTTGTGTGCCATTTTATTACTGGATTATTTGTTAAGTGCTTTAAATTGATCAATATTCTTAACGATAGCAGCATCTACTTCTTCGTGAGTAAGAATTTTTTTCTCTAATTCAACTTTAACTGCTTTACCTAAAGTAATTAAAGTCTCTCTGTTTTCTTTAGACTGAGACAAGTTGTTTTTCTTCAAGTGATAGTTCAGTTCGTGATCTTCACCAAAGTTAACAGTTGCGTTGTCTGAAAGAACTTCAGCTTTCACAGTTTCTTTTTTAGCAGCTTTCTTAGATCCTCCTTCAAAACCAGTGATACCAGTGATTTTAATTTGAGTTAAAGATTGTCTGTGACCGTTTTTCACCTGATAACCTTTTCTTCTTTTCTTTTTGAAAACGATTACTTTATCAGCTTTTACGTGGTCTAGGATCTCTGCATCTACAGTGATACCGCTTACAGCTGGGGCGCCAACAGTGATTGAACCGTTTACAGTAAGAAGAATTTTGTCAAAAGAAACTTTGTCTCCTTTTTCTCCTTTTAAACGGTTTACAAACAACTTCTGGTCTTGCTCAACTTTGTATTGAAGCCCTGCTATTTCTACAATTGCAAACATTGTTTATAAATTTTTAGTTATTTCGAGGTGCAAATATATGAATAAATTTCTAAATACCTTACTATCAGATCTGTATTTTTTTAATAAAAATCATTTCACTATGTTTTGAATAATTTTTAACATTAAAGTACTCATATATAAGAGATAATTTTATACCTTCGTATCCACCAAAAATATTTTATATGAAAAGAAACTTCAAATTCTGCTTACTGGCAGGAGCCATTGCCGCTTTCTCACTGTCAGCGTGCCGTGATGACAAAATGGAAGAATCTGTTCTTCCTGAATCTCAGTCTGAAAGCGCCAAGCTTGATCAACCGGGAGACCTTGAAAAAAGCTGTTCTTACGTAGATCAGAACTGGAGCTCTACAGCCGTCCTGAAAACCGGACTTCAGAACACAGCAGATACCAACTTCATGAATGGGCAAATGACCAAGATCGCAAGTCTTTGGGGAAGAAGCAATCCTACACTTCGTTTTGTAGATGATCCTTCTAATTTCAATTCAACATACAATGCCATCTCTTATTCCTCAGGAAAAATTTACTACGGATACGCCATCTACGCTGACGCAAAAAACAAAGGCGGAGATATCGTAAATGCCATGATCCTTGCCCACGAATATGGACATCAGCTTCAGTATATTTTTGGCCTTCCTTCCGTAAATGAATCTACTGCAAGACCAAACGAACTGGAAGCAGACGGATTTGCAGGATATTACCTAAGAAGACCCAACGGATACAACAAAACAAATTTCTCTGAAATTGCAGCGGCTTACGAGTTTGCACAAAGCATCGGAGACTATCAGACCAACAGCTACAATCACCACGGAACTCCTCCGCAAAGAAGATCTGCGGTACGTTTAGGATTCCTTCTGGGTCAATACGATCTTAATGCAGCCAATTTCGATTATAATTTCTTCTATTATTATCAGGGTGTATTAAACGGAACTTATAAAATGGGTAAAAACTCTGTCAATCCGGAGATTGATGCCTATATGAGCCAGTACATGGATGAACTCAGAAAAATCCAGACCGGAGAAATTTCTGAAGAAGAATTCAAGCAGCTTAAGTAAACATTCATTTTTAGCATATTTAACAAAGGAGGCAGGCAGCAATGTTCTGTCTCTTTTCAGTTTATTTCATACATATCCCAAAGTTTATTTATTTTTGAACTATATCCATCAACAATGAACAGAGATCTCTACATTGATTTTGCCAAAGGAATGGCAACTCTTTCCATCATCTTCATCCACACCGCTTTCTGGTCCGGACAATTTTATATTCCAGCAGAGGTCCGAGTATTTTCTCTCGTATTTGATGTGGCTCTTTTTTACGCCCTGAGCGGAATCACCTCCGGATCAAACATAGAAAAAACATTCTACAGGCTGTTGAAACTTCAGATCACCTACATGATCTTTGTAACATTCCTGTTCTTTATGGATTACTTTTTCAAAGTTTTTGGCTTAACATTTTTCTCTATGGAATGGCTTCAGAGCTTTTATTCCACTTTTGGTTCAAAGTATGCGGCAACCAGTGTTTCAGATATTCCCCAATGGCAGAATCTCGGAAACTGGTACCTTCACCAATATACCAATGCAGACACCTTCCCTGTAGTAATGGGAAGCTTCTGGTATCTGAAAGTGTATTTTATTCTGGCTGTTTTCGGGGTATTGATTCTAAGATTCTTTCCCAAACATGTCAACTGGTTTATAGGAATCTGTCTTTCACTGACTTTAATCTTTAATCTTTTTCCGGAAATCTATCCGACGGGACAGGTAGGCTATGTTGCATTTTATCTGGCCGTTTTTTTGATTGCCAACAGAATGCGTGGCAAAAAAATCCCAACAAAGATCATTCCTGTTTTATATGCACTCGTTGCAGGAGCATTGATCTGGATGTTCTGGTATTACGGAAGCGAGATCTTTTATAAAATCAATAAAAATAAATTCCCACCAAGAATTCCATACATTATCTGGTGCCTGTTTTCACTTACCACTTTGTTTGTGCTTTACAACCGTTTAAAGATCTCAAAAGAAAATTTTGTGACTTATATCGGGAAAAATGCCATATTCTTTTATTTCGCCCAGGGATTAAGCTCTTCTCTGGTCTATTTTATTGTGGTTCCTTTAAAAGACCATATGCCCTGGTGGACATTGATGATTCTCATTTATATCATTAATATTATTCTGGCTTTTATTATTGCCGCGGGCTTAAAAAAAGTAGATGATATGGGTTGGAAAGTTTTGGAGTTTTTAAGAAAAAAAACAGCGACTTAATACTTTAGCAGACAATTTGAAATAAAATAACCATTTCTTATTGCAATTTATTTTAATTTTACAGAAAATTCAAAACATGTTTAAGTTGAAACTTCCTACCGATCCAAGGTGGGCAAATATTGCGGAGGAAAACATAGAAGAAATTTTAACGGACCATGCCTGGTGTGAGCAAAAAGCTTTAACCAATGCCATTTCTTTGATCACCATGCTGCCTGAAGAAACTGAAATTGTGACCGAACTTCTTGTTATTGCAAAAGAAGAACTGGATCACTTCAGCCAGGTTCATGATATCATCAAGAAAAGAGGCTATACTTTCGGAAGAGCAAGAAAAGATGACTATGTAAACGAACTTGCCAAATTTGTCGTTCAGGGAAGCAGAGAAGATCTTATTGTAGACAAAATGCTTTTTGCAGCAATGATTGAAGCCAGAAGCTGCGAAAGATTTAAAGTGCTTACCGAAAATATTAAAGACGAAGAACTCAAAATATTCTATAAGGAACTGATGATCTCAGAAGCCAATCATTACACCACTTTTATAGGATTTGCAAGACAGCTTGGCGAACCGGAAAAGGTAAACAAGCGCTGGGAAGAATGGCTGGAATATGAAGCCAATATCATAAAATCTTACGGAAACAAACAATCTATTCACGGTTAAAATAAAAAAAGTAAAAAATCCACGTTGAAAAAACCGACCTTCGAAAATATAGCCAACTTTTTCCTGAAAAATTTCTTTCAGGGGCTGGTTATTATTGGGCCAATCGGGCTTACTATCTTTGTGATCTGGTATATTGTGAGTGCTATTGACAATATCATTCCTTCCGTTGCCAAAGAAATTCCGGGATTGGTTTTTGTTTCAACAATTCTGATCACTGCGATTCTGGGCTATCTCGGAAATAAATTCGTAGTAGGACGGTTCTTTTTCGATACGATGGACAGCCTTCTGGAGAAAACTCCGGGGGTGAAGCATATTTACACCCCTACAAAAGATGTCATGTCATCTTTTGTGGGCGATAAAAAGAAATTTAACGATCCTGTCTGGGTAAAAACCAACGAAAATCCTGAAATCTGGAGAATTGGTTTCCTGACTCAAAAGGAAATGTCAGACGTCGAAAAACATAATTACGTTGCGGTATATCTTCCCCACTCCTATGCTATTTCAGGATGGGTAATTGTTACTGAAGAAAAAAACATCAAACCTGTAGTGGGAATGACTGCTGCTTCTGCCATGAAGTTTGCGGTAAGCGGCGGTGTAGCCGGGTTCCACTCAGACGACAATATATTTAAAGCTCCTGAGTAGTTCCTTCTGCTTTCTTTTGAATATACATTGATGAATTTGAAATTATTTCAAACAAATTTTCTTTACAAACAATCTAAAAAAATATTTTAACGCATGAAATTACCATACGCAGAACCGTTTCGTATCAAAATGGTGGAAGAAATCCGCCAATCGACGAGAGAAGAAAGAGAACAATGGCTTAAAGAAGCTAATTATAACCTTTTCAACCTGAAATCGTCACAGGTTTTCATTGACCTTCTTACCGATTCAGGGACGGGCGCAATGTCTGACAGACAATGGGGCGCATTGATGACCGGAGATGAAAGCTACGCAGGATCCCGTTCTTTTGAGCAGCTTCAGAACAGTGTTGAAAAAATTACCGGTTTTAAATATTTATTGCCTACCCACCAGGGAAGAGCTGCTGAAAATGTTCTTTTCTCGGTTTTGGTTAAAGAAGGTGATGTAGTCCCTGGAAACTCTCATTTCGATACCACAAAAGGACACATTGAGTTCAGAAAAGCTCACGCTATCGACTGTACTATTGATGAAGCTTTTGACATTAATGACCTTCATCCTTTTAAAGGAAATATCAATCTTGAAAAACTGGAAGAAGTTTATAAAAGCCACCCTAAAGAAAACATTCCATTCTGTCTGATTACAATTACCTGTAATTCTTCAGGAGGTCAACCCGTTTCTTTGGAAAACATGAAAGCGATAAGAGAACTTTCCAACCGTTATGGAATTCCTGTTTTCTTTGATTCGGCAAGATTCGCGGAAAATGCTTATTTCATTAAGAAAAGAGAGCAGGGCCAGGAAAACAGAACCATCAAAGAGATCTGTAAAGAAATTTTTTCTTACGGAGATGGAATGACCATGAGTTCCAAGAAAGACGGTCTTGTGAATATCGGAGGATTTATTGCTTTGAACAGTGAAGATATTTTCAGAAAAGCATCTAATTTTACCATTATTTACGAAGGCTTTATCACGTATGGAGGAATGGCCGGAAGAGATATGGCAGCTCTGGCTGTAGGTCTTGACGAAGCTACGGAATTCGCCTATCTGGAAAGCAGAATTTCACAGGTGGAATATCTTGGAAATAAACTGATTGAATATGGAATCCCTGTTCAAAAACCTATCGGAGGACATGCCGTTTTCATTGACTCTCTGAATTTCCTCCCTAAAGTATCCCGTGCGGAGTATCCTGCACAAACCTTAGGCCTTGAAATTTACAAGGAAGCAGGAATCAGAACCGTAGAAATCGGAACCTTACTGGCAGACAGAGATCCTGAAACCAGAGAAAACCGCTATCCGAAACTGGAACTGGTACGTCTTGCCATTCCAAGAAGAACGTATACCAATAACCATATGGACTATATTGCAGCCGCAATTAAAAATGTATACGAAAGACGTGAGGAGATCTCCACAGGATATAAAATCACCTGGGAGCCTGATCTGCTAAGGCATTTTACAGTACAGCTTGAAGAAGCATAAATAATCAACCGGGATTTATTTCCCGGTTTTTTTGACTTAAAATACACCCATCCAGTTCGTTAAAAATAACACAACCATATCTCTTTTTATTTTATGTTTAATTAATTCCAAATTAAATTCATTTATTTTTTTCATATAGTTAGTGTTTTTAATTTACATTTGCACTTATCAAAATAACAACTTACAAAACGTAAGCTTAAACACTAACTGAAAAAATCCATTATTCCGAAATGAACAAAATTGCTGTAGTGGGTGCCGGCATCTCCGGCCTAAGCATGGCGAATTACTTAGAAAAATACCAACTGGATTACCACATTTATGAAAGACGAAAAAAAGATGATCTTACAGGCCACGGATTTTTACTTCCAAAAGAAGGTATAGAACATCTTTCACAAATCATTGATCCGTCTGTACTCTTTGAACAGGGTAATTTTTTAAAGAAATACATCCGGTATTCACACAAGGGAAAAATACTGGCTGAAAAAGACCTTCAAAATGTTTTCGTGATTTCAAGAAGCACTCTGATCAGAATTCTTTCTCAAAATATTCCGCCGGAAAAAATCTCATATGGGGAAACCGTAGTGCCATGCACCACTCAAAAAGGAAAACTGAAAAAACAGGACGGAACCTATATAGATGCTGATATGGCCATAGTTTCAGACGGCTCCAAAAGCCGTATCAGAAGGGAGATGTTCAAAGATGAGACGATGAGAACCGTAAGAGAAAATGAAATCGTGAATATCATCAAATGCAAGGATATTGCGGCCCGTTTGGAAAGCAATTTCATGAAATACCATCATGAAGACGGAGGTCTTACGTTTGGAATTCTTAAAATTTCTGAAGATACCGTTCTGTGGTATTCCCAGTTTGACAACGAAAAATACAGGATCTTCGAAGAACCTACCACCGAAAATCTGAAAAAGTATATGTTTGAGATTTTTGAAGACTGGGACCCCATGGTTTCTTCTATTGTGAAAGGATCAAATTATGATAATATTCATCTGTGGAAGGTGTATGAACTGGAACAGCTCAATCCTTTTTATAAAGACCACATTGTTTTCATAGGCGATGCTGCCCATCCTCTCATTCCTTTTACCAGCCAGGGAGTCACCTCAGCATTAAAGGACTCTGCCACTCTGACCCGGTATTTAAAATCAGAAAAAAACAGAACTGATGCTTTCAGAAAATACGAAGCAGAAAGAAAACCGGAAATAGAAATCCACATCAGAAACGGAAGAATCCTGCTGGATCAGTTTCTAAAACCTCTTCATCTGCAGACAGAAAATATTATCCCCATATCTTATAAATAAAAGCTATGTTCAGCAATAACGACATTAATTTTGAAGCCTTAAAAAGAAAAGCGTACAACGGAAGATGGGCCACCATTGAGGAAGGCATCATCCCTCTTACCGCGGCAGATCCGGATTTCAGAACCGCTCCGGAAATTGAGCAGGGAATCATTGAATATATAAAGGACGGCTACCTAAGCTATGGTCCGTTCTCCGGACTTCCGGAATTCAAAAAAAATGTTGCAGAGCATTTCAATACGAATAAACACGGCAGCTTTACCCCTGAAAACATTCTGGCCGTCAACAGTGCTGCTCAGGGAATGTTCCTCATCGCTTCATACGTTCTGAAGCCGGGAGACGAAGCCATTATTTTAGATCCTGTGGATTTTCTGTTCAAAAGATCGGTAGAAGCTGCAGGCGGCACGGTACAATTATGTCCTGTAGACCATACAACAGCTGCCATTGACTTTGAAAAGCTGGTTCAACTTATCAATCCGAAAACAAAACTGATCAGCATCTGCAATCCTCATAACCCTCTTGGAAAAGTATATCCGAAGGAGGTTTTAAAGAAGATTTCAGAAATCGCTGCTGCCCATGATCTTTGGGTCATGAGTGATGAAATATGGAGTGACATTGTTTACGATCATAAAGATTTTCATACCTATTCCTCTGTTTCGGAGGAGGCAAAGAAAAAAAGCTTCACGGTTTACGGTTTTTCAAAATCATTTGGAATTGCGGGCTTGAGAATTGGTGCTGTTTTATGCAATGATCAGGAGATTCTGGATGATTTTACAGAGAAATCGAATTTTAATTCAACGATAGAAGGTGTTTCTACGCTGTCTCAAATTGCAGCCAGTGTAGCATTGGAAAGAGCAAAACCCTGGTACAGAGAATTTCTCAACCACTTACAGCACAACAGAGATCTTGCATTCAATATTCTGAACAACTCGGAAATTTTAAGTCCTAATCTGCCGGAAGCGACTTTTGTCCTATTTCCCAAGATCAACAACAGCCTCACCAGTGACGAATTCGCCCAACATGTTTTGAAGTACGGGAAAGTAGCTGTAGTACCCGGTTCCGAAAGATGGTTCGGAAAAGGAGCCGAAGGGCATATCAGAATTTGCTTTTCAACTTCTCAGGAAATTTTACAGGAAGGATTGGAGCGAATAATCAAAAGTTTTTAAGTTAAAATTTTTCACATTTTTAATCAAATTAATTAATATTTTACTAAAACCAACAAAAAACAATCTTAATTTAAATAATTAATACACAATAACATATTTTCATATTGATTTGAGAATAAAATTCAATATTTTTGAAACAATCACCAAATCCAATATGGAATATGAAAATAATATACACAAGTGTTCTTTTTTTAGGGGCCGTATCTATGTTTTATTCACAAAGCACCAATGATACTATTTCAAAAGAATCAAAAATAGACGAAATATCCGTTACCGGGAGCCGCAACAAAAAGAGAACGGTCATTAATACTCCTGTTCCTGTGGACGTTATTGACATTAAGCAGGTAAGTCAGTCTACAGGACAGATAGAGGTCAACCAACTTTTACAATTCGCAGCACCTTCTTTTAACTCTAATAAACAGTCCGGTTCTGATGGAGCTGATGCGGTAGATCCGGCTACGCTTCGTGGTCTGGGTCCGGATCAGACCCTTCTTCTACTCAACGGAAAAAGATATCATCAATCTTCGCTCATCAATCTTTTTGGGACAAAAGGGCGTGGAAACACAGGATCTGATATGAATACCATTCCTATCGGAGCGATCAAAAGAATTGAAGTTTTGCGTGACGGAGCTTCTGCCCAATATGGTTCGGACGCAATTGCCGGGGTCATTAACGTTATTCTGAATGACCGTAATCAGGGTTTTGAAGGAAATGCATTTTACGGAATGAACCTTTTTAAAAGTCCGGGAAACAATGATGTGGTATCTGAACGTAAAATAGACGGAACCCTATTCGATTTCAGTGGAAATCTGGGAACAAAAATCGGTAATAAAGGAGGTTTTGGAAATTTCACTGTAGAATTTATCAATAAAGAACGTACCATCCGAAATGCCAATCCGGAGAAGTATTCTACGCCGCGGGAAAAGTTCGGCGATGCCAAGTCTCAGAATGTCTATTTCTTCGGAAATGTAGAACTTCCTTTGTCTGACGGACTGAAATTTTATTCCCGTCAAGGATTTTCTCACCGTAAAACCAATGCCTATGCCTGGACAAGATCTGCAGATGCAGACGGAAATATCCCGGAAGTATACCCTAATGGATTCAATCCGTTGCAGAATACCAGCATTACGGATTTTACCTTTGATAATGGGCTGAAGTTTAAAGTTGCCGAATGGGACGTAGATTTCTACAATGCTTTCGGAAGCAACAGATTCACCTATGAAATCGACAATACCATCAACGCAACTTTGGGAGCAAACTCTCCGAGACGTTTTAATGCCGGAGGACATTCTCTTCTTCAGAATACAACAGGATTCAATGCGACCAAGCAATTTAAAGTACTGGAAGGGTTGAATATTGCCTTTGGATCTGAATTCAGATATGAAAAATTTGAAATTATTAAAGGAGAGGAAGCTTCTTATGCCATGTATGACATTAACGGAAATATTGTAACGGCAGACACTCCTCAAAGCCAGCTTGTCACCAATCCTATTTCCGGCGATATAAGACCTGGCGGTTCACAGGGGTTCCCGGGCTATTCTCAGACTGTGGACAAAAACAGAAACAATTTTGCCGCTTACATAGACACAGAACTTGATATTACGAAGAAATGGATGATCAGCGTTGCGGGAAGATTTGAAAACTACAGTGATTTCGGAAGTACGATCAATGGTAAATTTGCTACGCGATATGCCATTACTCCGCAGTTTGCATTCAGAGGATCGGTTTCTACAGGATTCAGAGCACCTTCTCTGGCTCAGAAATATTACAGTCTGCAGTTTACCAATTTCCAAGGAGGAAATCTGGTAACTATTCAGCTTGCCTCTAATGACAGTGACCTTGCAAAAACAGTGGGAATTCCACAGCTAAAACAAGAGACTTCATTGAATGGAAGTGCCGGCTTTACTTTTAATACGGGAAAATTTACAGCAACAGTAGACGGATATTATATTAAAGTAAAAGACAGAATTGTACTGACCGGAAATTTCTCTCAGGACGATGATGCAATTGGCGACATTCTCGTGGCCAATCATATTGACCAAGCCCAGTTTTTCACGAATGCGATAGATACCAGAACAAAGGGTGTAGATGTAATTGTGAGCTACGCAGACAATATTGGTATGGGAAAACTGACTGCTACCTTAGCCGGAAACTATAATGAAATGGAGATCACTAAAGTAAATACTTCCGATAAGCTGCAAGGAAAAGAAGAAATCTATTTGAGTCCTAGAGAAAGAGCTTTCATCCTGGCCTCAGCTCCAAAAACAAAAATCAACCTGAATTTAAACTATAAAATCAATAAGTTTAACGCGAATGTGCAGCTCGTAAGATTTGACAAAGTGAAATTAATCGGATACAATGGCGCAGACGACTATCAGCTTTATGGAGCAAAAGTAACCACTGATATTTCTTTCGGTTATGAGTTTACTAAAAACTTCAACCTTACGATTGGAAGCAAGAACTTATTTAACCGTTATCCGACTCTGCAAACCGCTTCTGTAGATGGCAATACTGAATCCGGAGGAATTTTTGATCCGGTACAGATGGGATTTGCGGGAAGACAGGCTTTTGCAAGACTTAATTTTAAGTTTTAAAACATTGATAGAATAACGGGTTTAATTTTAACGCAAAGTTTAATCTAATTACGTACTAGTTTTAAGGTGGGTTAAGAGACGTGGCTGCGCCACAGAATAAGCGAACGTTTTATACTTACGCTTCATCGAATCAATTTCATTGATTCCTTCTTTGCCTCCTACACTATGTATAATTAGATTAAACTTTGCGTTAAAATTAAATACACTATCGAAACAGTCTCTTTTTTATTTTTTAGAAATTTTATATAATTTTCCGCTATCGGTTACGGCGTAAAGATTTCCGTCCATTCCATTCAGAACGTCTCTGAACCGTTCTTTCTGATCGGCAAGAAGACGCTCTTCCCCAACCACTTTATTATCTTTCATCACGATTCTGTTGATATGTTCGCCGCTCAGGCATCCGATGATAAGATTTCCCTTCCATTCTTCCATATTTCCGGTGTAAAATGTTATTCCGCTTGGAGAAATTACGGGATCCCAATAGTAAACAGGCTGTTCGGTTCCGTCTTTCCGGGTAGTTCCGTTTGCGATTTTGGCTCCTGAATATTCAATTCCGTAGGTAACATCACCCCAGCCATAATTTTTTCCGGGCTGTATCAGATTGATTTCATCCCCTCCTCTCGGGCCCATTTCAACATCCCATAGCGTTCCGTTCGGATCTATCGCCATTCCCTGTGGATTTCTTATTCCGTAAGCGTAAATTTCAGGCTTATATCCAGGTTTTCCAATAAAAGGATTTCCCGGAGCTGGTTTTCCGTCTTTTGTAATTTTCAGTATTTTCCCTAAATAATTATCTGTTTTCTGGGCGTAAACTCTTGTTTCTTTGTCAGATCTTTCTCCCGTACTTACAAATAAGTTTCCGTCCTTGTCAAATACCAATCTGCTGCCGTAATGTTTATCCCCATCATAAGAAGGTTCTGCACGGAAAATCACTTTTACTTCTGAAATATTTTTCAGGTCTGATGAAAGTTTTCCTTTGGCTACAGAAGTGAGATTTCCTTTTCCAAAAGGTTCCGAAAAGCTGAAATAGATGATATTGTTAGATTTAAAATCGGGATCAAGCGCTACATCCAGCATTCCTCCCTGCCCTTTTGAATCTATTTTCGGAAATCCTTCCAATTTGGAAATCTGTTTTCCGTCTGCAGAAATTACATTCATATGGCCGTTCTTATCGGTAACAAGAAACTGTCCGTCCGGAAGATTGATGATTCCCCAGGGTCTTCCAAGATCTTTTCTCAGGATCTCCACTTTGTACGCCACCGCAGTCTTTACAGCTTTGATTCTGGTTTGTCCTTTGAAGGCAGGCTTGTAATCTGTATTGGGTTTTTCAGTTTCTACACTGCCATCAGCTCCTGTTTGCTGGGCGTTAGCATTATTCTTATTGCAGGATGATAAAAACAAAATAAAACTGATTGCGGATACATAAAGGTAATTGAATTTCATAGGGTTGTGATTAGTGTAAAAAGATAAATAGAAAAATAATGCCATAAAAGTTTGCACAAATAAATTTTTATTCTACATTTGTAGAATAAATTACAACATTGTAGAATGAAAGATATAAAATTAACTGATTCCGAAAAAAAATTGATGGAAATCCTTTGGGAAAAGAAGCGCATCTTCATGAAAGATATCCTTGATTCTTATCCGGAGCCCAAACCCGCAGCAACTACCATCGCTACTCTGCTGAAAAGAATGCAAAACAAGGATCTGGTAGGATACAAACTATATGGAAATTCCCGTGAATACTATCCGAAAGTAGAGAAAGGGGAATATTTCAACGAGGAGATGACCTCCATGATTGACCGTTTTTTCAACAGTTCTGTGACTCAGTTTGCTTCTTTTTTTACTTCTAATGCCAAATTAAGTCAGAAACAGCTGAAAGAACTCCGTGACATTATAGATCAGCAAATAGAAGAATAGCGATGTTGACGGTTATTTTAAAAATCATTTTGTGCTCTTCTGTATTTATTGCCCTATATTATCTATTGCTGCAAAGAGAGAAAATGTACCGATTCAACCGGTTTTACCTGTTATTTTCTCTGGTTTTTTCTTACGTGATACCGTTTATTTCTATTCCGGTACAGCTTTCAAAACCGGAAAACAAGCCACAGATTATCTTTGAAGAAGCTGCACAGCAAATTATTCTTACCCAGCCGGAGCAGGAAACTTTCGATTGGACCAATATGTTATGGGTCCTCTATGGAACTATTACCCTTGTTTTACTGATAAGAAGTATTCTGGCTATCAGATCCATAAAAAAAATAGAGGGAGAAAGGCTTATTTATCAGAATTACAATGTGATCGTTACTAAGGAAAATCTGTCGCCTTTTAGCTTCTGGAACACCATTTACTTAGGTACAGGCTATATGAACGGCAATACAATAGATCCGAGGATTTTTCTCCATGAAAAGAGCCATTTGGATCAAAAGCACAGCACAGACCTTATTCTAATGGATATTCTAAAGGTTTTCACATGGTTTAATCCGTTACTTTTTCTTTATAAAAAAGCGATCGTTACCAATCATGAATTTCTTGCAGATGAAGCTGTTTTGAAGAGCAGATATAATGTGAAAGACTATCAGAATCTGATTCTTGAGGAGATTATCAACACACAAAACCTGCCTTTTACCCATTCATTTAATTTTACCAACACCAAAAAACGTTTTATTATGATGACCACCAAAAAATCTAAATTCATTGTCTTTAAAAAAGCAGTCGGCATTACGACGCTCGTTGCAGCTGCTGCTTTGTTTGCTCAAAAAACATATACAGACAATTCTGCACAATTTAAAGATACGCAACTGAGCAAGAGCGAACGGCCAACCGGTTTATCAACATCTGATCCGTATCAGGAATTCAAAGATATTTTAAGCAAATATGCTGATCTTTTAAACAGCGGAAAATATGCAGAATTCTCTAAAAAAATCTCTGACAGTGATAAGAAAAGACTGGAAGAATTGTATCCACAATTGACCGATGCTCAGAGAAATGAGCAAAAGGTGACTTTCATCAATGTCCCTGATTTAAAAAAACAGACTCCAACGGAAGATGAATTGAAATTATATTTAAACAAAAATAATTATGCCGTTTGGATTGACTCAAAAAAGATCGAAAACAACAGTCTCAACAATTATAAAGCGTCGGACTTTGCCCGTATCACGGTAAGCGGAGTGAGTAAGAATGCCAGAACAGGAAAAAATCCTCAGCCTTATCAGGTAAGTTTAATGACTCATGATTATTTCAAAAAGATAAAGGATGAGCAACCCCATACCGCAATGGGAATTAAAAAGGAAAGTATCAAAGCTATTGCAGATACCATTCCACCAAAGAAAACAGTAAGTAACGAAGGTAAGAACACAAATACCAACACGGATAAGAATTTTACAGATGCAGAATATCCAGGCGGACAACTTGAATTAAGAAAAAAAGTAGTCAACACTATGGATACAAGCATATTTGATTTCAAAAAAGGAACGCTCAAATCAACGGCTTATATCCATATTGATGAGACCGGAAAAATAACACAAGTAACCGCTACAGGCGATAATGAAGCATTTACCAATGAGCTTTTAAGAACTGCCAAAGCAATAAGCAGTGAAGCCAGCTGGAAGCCTGCAACAAAAGATGGAAAAGCAGTAGCAACCATATACAAATTACCTGCAACCATGACTTTTCAGTAAGTTATATCGTAAGAGCGCTATTATTTTAGCGCTTTTTATTTTGTATACATTCCAAAGAGGTGAAAAATTTACAGCCAAAACAGTCATCTTCAAATACTTTATGAAGGCTAAAAATTTCTTTCGTATTTTTGTTGTATACATCATCTCCTATGAACTTTAATCTTCAATCAGAATATAAACCTACCGGCGACCAGCCACAGGCGATCGAGAAACTTACAGAAGGCATCGAGATCGGCGAAAAATATCAGACCCTTCTCGGTGTAACCGGATCCGGAAAGACTTTTACCGTGGCCAATGTCGTACAGAATGTGCAAAGACCAACACTGGTTCTTGCTCACAATAAAACACTTGCGGCTCAGCTATTCATGGAGTTCAAAGAATTCTTTCCGGATAATGCTGTTGAATATTTTGTCAGTTATTATGACTATTACCAGCCGGAAGCCTATATTGCCACTACCGGAACTTATATCGAAAAAGATCTGAGCATTAATGAGGAAGTGGAAAAACTTCGTCTTTCCGCAACAGCCAGCCTGCTTTCGGGAAGAAGAGATGTATTGATTGTAGCCTCTGTTTCATGTATTTACGGTATCGGAAACCCTTCTGAATTCCATAAATCGTTGATTACATTAGCCATCGGAGAGAAGGTAACAAGAACTGCTCTGCTCCATTCTTTGGTGAATGCATTGTATGCCAGAACACTGGGAGATTTTCAAAGAGGAACTTTCCGCGTAAAAGGAGATGTTATTGATGTTTTCCCGGCTTATGCTGACAATGCGGTAAGAATTCAGTTTTTTGGTGATGAGATTGAAAAAATCCAAAGCTTTGATCCGGTAAGCGGAAATGTAGAGTCTAATTTCGATCATATCCAAATTTATCCGGCCAATCTCTTCGTTACTTCAAAAGAAACCTTAAACGGAGCGATCAGAAGTATTCAGGATGATATGGTAAAGCAGGTAGATTTCTTTCATTCTATTGAAAAACCTCTGGAAGCCAAAAGACTTCAGGAAAGAACCGAGCTCGATCTTGAGATGATCAAGGAACTAGGTTATTGTTCAGGAATTGAGAACTATTCAAGATATCTGGATGGAAGACTTCCCGGTTCAAGACCTTTCTGCCTTATCGACTATTTCCCAAAGGATTTCTTGATGGTTATTGACGAAAGCCACGTAACTGTTCCGCAGGTACATGCGATGTACGGAGGCGACCGAAGCCGAAAGGAATCGCTCGTGGAATATGGGTTCAGACTTCCTGCCGCTATGGACAACAGACCTCTTAAATTTGAAGAGTTTGAGAGTATGCAAAACCAGGTGATTTATGTTTCTGCAACCCCTGCAGATTATGAACTGGAGAAAACGGGAGGAGCTTATATTGAGCAGATTATCCGTCCGACAGGCCTTCTGGATCCTATCATCGAAGTAAGACCAAGTTTAAATCAGATTGATGATTTAATGGAGGAAATCCGGAAAAGGGCTGATGCTGATGAAAGGGTTCTGGTAACAACATTGACTAAGAAAATGGCGGAGGAGCTTACGAAATATTTTATGAAATTTGGAATCAGAACAAGATATATTCACTCTGATGTGGAAACGCTTGAACGTATTCAGATTATGCAGGATCTTCGTCTGGGACTGTTTGATGTGCTGATTGGAGTCAATCTTTTAAGGGAAGGATTGGACCTTCCGGAAGTATCTCTGGTCGCGATTCTGGATGCCGACAAAGAAGGGATGCTGAGAAGCAGAAGATCCATGATACAGACGGTTGGACGTGCCGCAAGGAACGTCAACGGAAAAGCCATCATGTACGCCGATAAAATTACAAAATCTATGCAGGCAGCCCTTGATGAAACAGAATACCGACGCAACAAACAAATGCAGCACAATGAAGCCAACGGACTCGTTCCTCAGGCCTTAAATAAAAAGATTTCTGAAAACCTTGTCGGAAGAAGCAAAGATTTCCCGGATCCAAAATATACGCAGAAAGAAATCCTTCAAAAAGTGGCGGAAACAAAAGCCAACTACGGAGATGCAGATATTGAGAAAATGATTGGCCAGAAACAGAAAGAAATGGAAGCAGCTGCCAAAAACCTTGACTTTATAAAAGCGGCCCAACTCAGAGATGAGATTGCAGCTTTAAAAGAATAATTATTGATAAGAATAGTTTCGGGCGGCATCGAAGATGCCGCCCGAAACTGTTTTTTCACAAAACTTTTATCAACTCATAAGGATTATTCCAAACTTTGTAGTCATTATTTAATCCCTGACTCTCTTATTCCGCAAGTATTGGAAAGGAAGAGTCCCGTGCCCTATCAATACAATATATAACCTAGCAGTTATGTTCTCTATAGCTGCTAAACTTCGTAATTTCATATTATACACGGCAGAAAATAATATCCCTGTTTTCCATTAAACTTTAACTTCTCTATTAAATAGTCCTAGAATGCCTTTCATAGGCTAACATAAACCATTTTTAGCATAACTCAAAAATAATTTTGGTATAAAGCTCTGGTTTTTAGTTGAATTAAACTGAAAACCTGTAATAATAATGCAATAGCTATTTATAAAATTTTCATTTTTACAAATTTTTTATAAAAAAAATCAATTTAAAATACGGGAAAAGAACCATTTAAAGGCCAAATCTATGAATTGCCCATTTTAAATTTGAAAAAAATGACAAACTTTATAAGTTTGCCTTAGTTAAATAACTTTAACACACTGTAAACAGCTATAAATCAATAAAAAAAACTACGTGATGAAAAAAAAAATTATTCTTATTCTTTCTATTATTTTATCGGGGTCAGTGTATTCTCAAGTCGGAATCAACACCCCAAACCCGCAAGGCGTGCTACATGTGGATGCTGCAAAGGATAACCCCAGCACAGGAACACCCACAACTGCTCAACAACTCAATGATTTTGTTGTGACTTCCTCTGGCAATGTAGGGATTGGGACAAATACACCTTCGGAGAAAATTGATATACAAGGAAATATCAGGGTACGGAGCGCTTTGGACGGAAGCAATGTAACAAACTTTCCCAATGCAGTTGTAATGAGAACAGATGGTACATTAGGTTATACTAAAGCTTCCAATATATCACTCCAAAGTTTTCAGTTAATAATTCCCGTACATAATACTTTTGTAGCGGATTTTAATAATCATACCAATACGGCCTATGACTCAGACAATTGGTGGGTGATACAAAAGACATCATTTGTTCCCGTTTCTAACAGGTCTCCAGCGCGTATGACCATAACTTATGAATATCAGGGAGCTCCATTTTCAGATACCTCCAAAATTTTCCCGACAATGACAGCCGGGAATAATTCCGGATATTCAGATTTATTTGCCGTTTCTTTTGTCTCATTACAGAATGTATCCGGAAAGACCAGGCTTACTGTTAGTATTTCCCGGGTAGACAATTTTGTCAGTGAATGGGGAGCTTCATTTTTATTGAACGTATTTTTTGCAATTAAAAGCTAAAAGAAAGTAGATTAGAAAATATTTAAATAAAAAATTAGCGCTTGATCAAAATAATCAAGCGCTAATTCTTTATCGTTTTATTGAAGCTCTAATCGGTATCAGAAGCTCCATTAAACCATTCAGTTTGATTTCGTAAACGGTTGAAAGTTGCATTCCCAGTTTTCCGGGCGGCATTCCTTTTCTGTTAAACCATTCCAGATAGCTTATCGGGAGATCTGCGAGTACGATTCCTTTGTATTTTCCAAAAGGCATCTTAACGATGCATATTTCTTTTAGTATTTCTGAATTGAGTCCTTCCACATTTATATAATTAAATCTACTTTATTTCCCTGATCTTTATCTTTATTGGGTAATTCGAGCTCAGGAGGCGTGTCTTCGTCCGAAAATTCGTTTCTGTAAACCTGAATAAGAAGCAGGGTAAACGAGATCAGAATCGGGCCGAAAATAAGCCCCATAAAACCGAATAAATTCATCCCCATAATAATTCCGAATACGGTATTCAGCGGGTGAATATTTTCCAGCTTTTTTAAGAGTGTAAAACGCAACAAATTATCTGTAAGTCCTACCACAACTATACAATAAGCCGCAAGACCAAGTCCCTGACCTGTATTCCCTTCTGCAATCATAAAGATACAAACCGGAACATAAATAATGGCCGCTCCTACAACCGGAATCATGGATGCTGCTGCTGTGAGTGCAAAAAGAAGAACCGGGCTGGGAGCTCCGAATATGAAGTACCCGATAAGCCCAACAATCCCTTGTCCCAGAGCTACAACAGGAATTCCTATTGCATTGGCCATAATCAGCTTTCTCAGTTTCTCGCCAATCAACGAAATATTGGCTCTTTTCAGCGGTGCCGATGAACTCAGAATCCGCTCAAACAGTCTTGGACTCGCCAGCATAAAATAGAGTATGAAATACATGGACATCACTACGGTAAGTGTGTTAAAAGTTCCGCTGAGTGCAGAAGTGGAAAACCTTCCGGCAGAACTTTTTACTTTATCCATATTTTCTTTGCTGAGAATATCAAAATTCGTTTTGGAATAGATATAAGAATGGATTTTGTCCAGAAATACATTAAACTTGGCCATGTACACCTGGGCATTTCCTAATTTGTCAATCAGCAGATCAGCAATAAAATAGACGGGAAGAATAAGGATGATAAGACTGGCCAGCATCAGCACAAGAGAAGAAAGCCACGGCTTCCATTTTTTCTCTTCCTGCAGGTAGAAATTGTATCTTCTGCAGACTACATAAATTGTAATGGCTCCAAGTACAGAAGGTATAAACAGGGAAAGGTTGAAGCAGATTAAACCTGCAAGCACCAGAATTATGGTTATCAGCGCAACCTGTTTTATCGCAACACTGCTGATCTGTTTATCCTTATTTATCATTCGTCTTTATTTAATTTTTAGTTTTTAAATGCAATCTGTCTTGGCTTCCCTAAAAAAGCACAGTAGGTAGAATACATAACGATCATCATAAATGGTGCCGTTAAAATAATACCGATACCACACAAAATAACTCCTGCAATAGAAACCAGCCCGCCTACAACGGTAGCTCCAAGAAATGTTCCATAATTTTCTTTTGCAATATTGAAAGATTTACCTAACGCCTCAGTAGCTGATGCATTTTCGAATAATAAAATAGGATATCCCAATAAAAGGAAAGGATAAACGAAGATAATAGGGAAGAAACACAGACTCATAGCAACAGTGGAAATAATCCCCGAAATAATCCCGTAGATCAGAATATTCACAAAATTCTGCTTATATCCGATAAAAAGATCTGCAAAATCTATCTGGCTTTTCGTATTGTATTTATTAACAATGTAGATAAGACCTACATATAGAGGAGCCAGTAAAATTCCCAAAAGACCTGATAATGAAAGATAAAGTGAAAACCCCGGAACATTCCAGTAGCTAAAGGTAGAATAATCTCCTCCGGCATCCCTCATCTCCTCCATCATGGAAGCAGAGTTGAAACCGCTGACAAGCTGAATTAAAAAGCCTCCAACAATATAAATGATCATCGCTACAATCCCGTAAAGGAAAACTCCTTTATACATTTCAAAGGAATGCGAAATGATAGATCCGGTATCTCTGTTCGGAACGGACCCCTGCTGGTCAAATTCGTTAAATTCTGACATAGTTTAATATTTAATGATTTCACCAAAATTAACTTTTTTTGACAAAAAAACATATTAAACATCTTTAAAATTTAACTTTTTTCAGAGAAAACTGTTTTGTATAATGAATAAATCATTGCATTCCAAAAAGGGAATGTAAAAAGGCCACCTACAAAAAACAGCATAAAACCAATATATTTAAAGAAAACGGCGACTATAGCGCATACCAATATCTCCAGAAAATACTTTCTCAAGGCTTGAACATTCAATGAAACGGCTTCAAAAATCCTCTTATTAGTAAAAAACATAAGCGGAGCTACAAAGACAGTAACAAAAACCCAGATCACGGCAAGAATAATAGTCTGAAAGGTGTACAAATAAACAAACGACCAGAAAATATAATAGCCGATGTATTTGAAAAAATTAAATCCATTGTATCCGACGAGCAAGTCTCCCAGTTCCAGCTTCTCATTCAGATCAATTTTTCTGTAAATCTGGAAAAAACCAATATTCAATGGGTACAGGAAGATAGACGTTCCTAAAACAGCCCATGAAAAATACTGAAATTCCGGAGTAGACTGCATTTTTATAACCTGTGCAGAATAGGCTTCCAAACCATCTTTTGCATATTTTGCCGCTTCTGCATATTGTTCTAAAATACCATACTTCCCATCAAAGAAGAAAAGCACGGTGAAAAAAATTCCAAAATAAAAAATTGAAAATATAAGTTGAAAGAAAAGTGTCTTATTCCAGTAGAAAAAAGCCTGCTTCAGTATAAAATCTATTCCCGGTTTCTGAGGATATCTGCTCTGCATCAAAAAAAATTTATACAAAAGTAATCATCAATAATTATTTTTGCAGAATGTTTTCAATGAATCATCAAAAATTTATGGAAATGGACGAACTTTCTCTTCAGAAGGTTCCCTATTTTTTCATAGTCGATTTCCTGGGGGAGAATGTAGAAATATATAAAGAAAATGAAATTAAAAAATCAGGTTTATTAATTGATTTTCAAAGCTTTTCAAACACAAAAGAAAAGCATGATCTCCATAAAAAACTGGAATGGAAAGCCTTTCCTGAAACCCTGGAGAGCTTCAAAAAAGGATTTGACAAAGTGCAGAAAAATATTCATTTTGGAAATTCTTATTTAGTAAATTATACAAGAAAAACTGAAGTTCAGACGAATTTAAGCCTTGAAGAAATTTTTTATCACTCAATTGCGAAGTATAAAGTTTTTTATAAAGATTTTTTTGTATTTTTTTCTCCTGAAACTTTTGTAAAGATTATAGACAGCAAAATTTCAACCTATCCCATGAAAGGCACTATTGATGCCTCTTTGGAAAATGCGGCTGAAGTTTTGAAAAATGATAAAAAAGAGAAAGCGGAGCATTATACCGTCGTAGATCTTCTCCGGAATGACCTCAGCATGGTAGCAGATCATGTAAAAGTAGATCAGTTCCAGCAGATAGACCTCATCAGAACCCGACAGAAAGATCTATATGCCATGAGTTCTGAAATTTCAGGAACCATAAAGCCTGAATTTAAAAGAAAAATTGGCAGCATCATGAAAAAACTGCTTCCCGCCGGATCTATTCTCGGAGCTCCAAAGCCTAAAACGCTGGAAATCATCTTAGACGCAGAAGGATATGACAGAGGGTACTATACCGGTGTATGCGGCTGGTTTGATGGTGAAAACCTGGACAGCTGCGTCATGATACGCTATATTGAAAAAGAGGAAGACCGTCTTTATTTCAAAAGTGGCGGCGGTATAACGCATATGAGCAGGTTAGAAGACGAATATCAGGAAATGAAAAATAAAATCTATGTCCCAATTCATTGAAAGCATAAAGGTAGAAGACCAGGAAATTTTCCTTTTGGAGCTACATCAGAAACGCGTTAATCAGACATTTGCCCACTTCGGAAAAGAGGGTTCTATTGATCTGGCCAAGATTTTCAAAAACCTCGAACACGATGAGGACGGCCTTTTCAAACTGAGACTTTCCTACGACCTCGATAAAAGGGTGCGTACCCAGATGATTCCGTATGCCATTCCTGAAATACAGAGTTTCCAGCTGATTGAAAACAACAGCTTCGATTATTCATTTAAATTTGAAGACCGTAAAGAACTAGAAAAAATGAAGATGAAATCGAAGGCAGAGGAAATCATTATTGTGAAGAACAATCATATTACCGACACTTCTTTTTCCAATATCCTCTTTCTTAAAGGGAAAGACTGGTTTACCCCCAACACCTATCTTCTGAACGGAGTACAGCGACAGAATCTACTGAAAAACAAGAAGATAAAAGAAACGGAAGTCACTCTTCAGAACATTAAGCAGTTTACTCATTTTCAACTGATTAATGCCCTGAATGACTTTGATGATATGTTTATTTATCCCATTGACAGAATTAACAATCTGCCGGGGAATGAAGAATATCTGGATCTTTAGTTTCCTTTCATGAATTCGAAGTAAGCCTTCTGCACATCTGCACTGTTCTTTCCGTAAGTATTCACTTCCAGGATTTTAGGCTGCAGATCCGGTTTGAAGAAATTCTCCAAGACCCTGTCCAGCGTTGGCTCGTCTTCCACTTTGATGTAGGAAAAGCCAAAATGTTTCGCCAGATGCTCGGCATGTTTGCGGTGCTTGGTGGCTATAAACTCATCCAGTGTATTGGGATTGGCATTGCCCGGTCCCGGAATGATTTTAAAGATATTTCCTTCCCCGTTATTGAAAATTATAATTCGTACAAACGGAGGAATGTATTGATTCCAAAGCCCATTAATGTCATAGAAGAAACTAAGGTCTCCCGTGATGAGCAGGGTTGGATTGGCATTTTTAATCGCAAATCCCATAGCCGTGGAAGTAGAACCGTCTATCCCGCTTGTTCCTCTGTTACAGTACACTTTCTTCCTCCCGAAATCAAACAGCTGCGCATATCTGATAGCTGAAGAATTACTGAAATGTATGTTGTAGTTCTCAGGAATGGTCTGCGACGCTTTATTGAAGAAATAGAAATCTGAAAATTCTGCTTTATTCAGAAAAAGCTCATGTCTGGCATCCTTTTTATCTCTTAAAACATCCCAAAGGTTGAAATAAGGTCTTGGCTCAAGGTTGATAAATTTCAAAAGCTTAGAAAAGAAAACTTCAGGTTTTACCTCAATTTTTTCCGTCAGAGAGAAATAGGTATCCGGCTGCCATACTTCATCCAGGTGCCAGTGCTGCTTTGGTCTTGCATTTCTCAGGAACTGCTTTACTTTTTTGGATACTACATTCTGCCCTATCGTAATCAAAAGATCAGGAGCATAGGTTTTGTAGTCTTCTTCCGTAAAATTAAAGATATAGCGGTCAATATGTCTGAAAAACTTCTCATGATACAGATTGGAATTCGCTTCACTCAATACAACGACAGAGTGGTTTTTTACAAGCTGCGTCAATTGATTTTCAAGTTCAGGACTGTAATCTCTGGTTCCTACCAAAAGCATGATTCTTTGGGAAGTATGCCAGTCTGCAATCAGGTTGGAAGGAATTTCATATTCTTTATGTCTGATGGTTTTTTCAACCGTAGGAAAGGAAGGAAGTTCCGAAACGAGATCATATAGAGGTTCTTCTAAAGGAATATTGATATGTACAGGGCCTTGCTTTTCAAAACAAAGCTCAATCGCCTTTTTAATGATATCAAAATTAAGGTCTTCCGCATTCTCTTTACTGTCTTCCAAAAGTTCGAAATCTCCGTAAGAATGCTGATGAAAAATATCTTTCTGCCTGATCGTCTGCCCGTCAAAAATATCAACATAATCCGTAGGGCGGTCTGCCGTAAGGATTAAAAGCGGAACATTCTGATAAAAAGCTTCTGTTACTGCCGGATAATAATTGGCTACCGCAGAACCGCTTGTACAGGTGATTGCCACAGGTTTTTTCTCACTAATAGCCATTCCGATTCCTACAAAAGCTGCACTTCTTTCGTCTACAATACTGTAGCAGTTGAAAGCATCAATCTCTGAAAGATGAATCGCCAGAGGTGCATTTCTGGATCCCGGGGAAATGATGATATCTGAAATTCCGTACTGCTGAAGGAGATGGGCAAGTATCTGAATACTTCTCTTAGAAGAATATTTTTTCATACAGCAAATTTAATTGATAAATACTTATTTTAAAATCATTTCATTTAAAAAAAATGTAATTTTGTAATTCGTAAATTTCTAAAAATGGATAAAATACCTAGTGTAGACCTGCGTGATTTCCTTTCGGACAACCCGGAACGCAAACAGAAATTTGTAAATGAAATCGGAAAAGCTTATGAAGAAATTGGTTTTGTTGCCTTAAAAGGCCATTTTCTTGATGACAAACTAGTAGATGAACTCTACGGAGAGGTTAAAAACTTTTTTGACCAGCCTGTAGAAACGAAGCAGAAGTATGAAATTCCAGGAATCGGTGGCCAGAGAGGTTACGTAGGATTCGGTAAAGAAACCGCTAAAGGTTTCAAAAAAGGTGATTTAAAAGAATTTTGGCATTTCGGACAGTATGTCTCTGATGATTCAAAATACAAAGCCGAGTATCCTGACAACGTAATCGTAGATGAGCTTCCAAAATTCAACGAAGTAGGTAAAGAAGCCTACCAGATGCTTGAAAAAACAGGTCAGTATGTACTGAGAGCTTTAGCGCTGTACCTCGGCTTGAATGAGTTTTATTTTGACGATAAGATCGCTGAAGGAAACTCTATTCTGAGACCTATCCACTACCCGCCAATCACTCAGGAGCCGGATGATGCTGTAAGAGCTGCCGCTCATGGAGACATCAACCTGATTACCCTTTTGATGGGATCTCAGGGGAAAGGGCTTCAGGTTCAGAATCACAAAGGAGACTGGATTGATGCTATTGCAGAACCGGACGAATTAATGATCAATGTTGGAGATATGTTATCAAGACATACGAACAACAAACTGAAATCTACAATTCACAGAGTGGTAAACCCGCCAAGAGAACTATGGGGAACTTCAAGATATTCTATCCCGTTCTTTATGCACCCGGTAAGCGAAATGTCTCTGAATGCTCTTGAAAACTGTATTGACGAAAACAATCCGAAACTGTATGAAGATACAACTGCAGGAGAGTTTTTACATGAAAGACTTATAGAGTTAGGACTTATTAAAAAGTAACATAAGAAAGTCAATAATTAATCTGTATTCCGGTTACCCATTATTGGTAGCCCTCAGATTAATTATTGACTTTTATTTTTATATCGGAAACTGGTTAAAAACCGCTTCCACAGCGTGTCAGCTCACACGAAAGACTACAGCTGTTAAACCGGTAACATGCCATTCCCGTACTATTTAACTCTGCACACGGATCTTCATGCGTATCTCTTATTTCATAACATTTTTTTGATCCTCCAATAATCTCTTTCAGATTTTTTCTTTCAATTTTCTTTAGATTTTTCATAGTCTTTAGTTTGTATTAATTACGGAAGACATCAGAAACCTTTATAGCCTCAATAACTTCTATCTTCCTTACTTTATAAAATTATCCTGTAATGCAATAAAATTCCGGACAAGGAGTTGTTTGTGTAACGGTTCCCCAAGGGCAGATACACGTATACGTATCACCACCTCCAGGTCCTCCGGTTCCCGGTCCCGGTTCTACATAAGGTACACATCTTCCGCCTGAGCAGATTTGCCCCGTTCTACATCCTCCTGTTCCCGGACCTTCGCCTTCAAAACAGGAAGCCGGACCAAGGTCTCCCGCTGAGATTTTCTTTTTGTCTTCTCTTGATAGTCTTCTGAAATTTTTCATGGTTGTTGATTTTGGTATTTCCTACTCTATAAGCTTTTCGGATAACGCTTTGTTTTTTTTTAAAAATACTCCTTTTAATTTAATAATCAAACTTTTAAACCAATTTATTCACCGCATAATGAATTTTAAGATGCGGATTTGTTAAAACAACAGAACCCTGATCTTCTGATTCATAAAAAATTAAAATTAAAACATCCCACATTTTATTTTAATTAAAAAAATTTTAATTATATTTACTTTACTATCAAATTTTTAATTAAAACTATATGAAAAATTTAAAAAAACTAAACAACAGCCAGTTAAAAAGCATCTCCGGAGCAGGAGGAATTAAAGTTCCGGAACCAGAATTTTGTATGTATTACTGTAATGGCACCGTAGTTTGTGCAACATGCAGCGATGATTTCAAATGTCCGGATAACACTATGTAAGATTGAAAATCAGAACAAATAAGAAAACCGTTCCTTTTTTGGAGCGGTTTTCTGTTTTTATATCGTTATTTTATTCAAAATCAATACTTATTATTAATCAAACAACCTCAGCTGCTGATCTTTCGTTCCCGTAAAATTAGCACTAGAAAGTTTAGGAAATTCTTTGCCTTCAAAAAACTTCTTTCTTCCGATCTTAAAAGTATTGTGAATCATTTCCGCCACGTTTCCTTCTCCTCTCTGCCGTTGAAAATATCTTTTATCGCCAAGTTTCCCGCCCCGCATAGAACGGATGAGATTCAGAACCTTTTGTGCCCGGTCCGGAAAATGAGCCTCAATCCAGTTGACAAAAACAGGCTCTACCGTATCATTCAGTCTTACGAGAGTATATCCAAAGCTCAGAGCACCTGCATCCGAGATCGTTTTCAAAATATTCAATGGCTCCTCACTGTTCAAACCGGGAATAATAGGTGCTACCATAACATGGACCGGAATTTTATTTTCCGTAAGAATTTCTATTGCTTTTATCTTATTGGGAGCTGAACTTGTTCTGGGTTCCATCTTTCGTCTAAGATCTTCATTAATAGTAGGTATGCTCAGTGAAACAGAGACCAGGTTCTGTTCTGCCATTGGCTTTAAAATATCCAGATCTCTAAGGACAAGTGCATTTTTGGTCAGAATATTAACCGGATGTCTGTAATCCAGACAGACCTGAAGAAGCTTTCTGGTGATCTCAAACTGTCTTTCCGCAGGCTGATAGCAGTCGGTATTTCCGGAGAGAAGAATGGGTGCAGGCCGGTAGCCTCTTTTCTGAAAAAACTTCTCTAAAAGTTCAGGAGCATTTTTCTTGACCATGATCTTTCTTTCAAAATCAATTCCGGCGCTGTAGCCCCAGTATTCATGAGTAGGTCTTGCAAAACAATAGGAACAGCCATGCTCGCAACCCTGATACGGGTTCATGGAATACTCCATCGGAAGGTCTTCACTTTTCACCTGATTGACAATGGTTTTGGGGAAAACTTCCGTAAAAGAAGTCTTTATGGTTTCGAAATCTTCTTCCTCAGGCTCATAGGTATACCTGTCGAAACGATTGATCACGTTCCGCTGCGCTCCTTGTCCTTTTTTAAAGTTTTCATTCTGCATCCTGATGTAAAATTAGAATTCATTTCTTATAAAATAATGAGTTTTAACACTAAAGTTATCCACAAAAAATCCGGCCCCTTCAAAGGAACCGGATTTCAACATAATTAAAATATATTCTTTTACTACTTCAGTGCATAAAATTCCACGCCGTGATATTCGTCGTCGTGATTTTTTCCATCAAAATGTCTGTGATAATCCGAATAGGTATCACTATATTTTTTATCTTTTTTAGTTAAAATCTTTTTTATTCCAATAAAACTTAAAACTGCCAAAAGGCCAACTCCCCCTGCCAGTAAAACTCCAACTTCTTTTTTCATATTTTGTCCGATTTATTAAAATAGCTATTGCAAAAAGTATACCTATTTTTCTGTTTCTAATTATAAATTTTGTTAACATTAAACTTTATTTCAATGAAAAATGCAATTGCCTTTTTTATTAAATTTGACTGACTAATGGTTTAATTATTGTATTAAATTAAAAAAATAATTGATTATGGACAATTCAGAATATACCGACAAAATGACCACTTTAAGCCAGGTGATGAATACACTTTCAGAAAGAGGGATACACAGAGAGTTCAGAATGAATGAAAAGTGTGAGATGAAGTTTGAAAATTCAGAAAAAATATACCAGCCTTCTGAGCTTACCATTCTAAAGACCTACCGCTTCGAAGGGGACAGCAATCCTGATGACAATGCCGTTTTGTACGTCGTAAAAGACAATGCGGGAAACCGTGGAATGATCATTGACGCCTACGGAGCAGACAGTAATTATCCGGGTGAAAAATTTGATGAATTTTTAAGAGATATTCCTGTTCAGGAGAGTGACGAATATAATTTCTGACCCCTGATCCGTCAGAACATTACCATATATTCCGGGACTATTCAGTTTCGGTTTTTTCTTTTTTCCTGAAGACGTTCTTCAGAAAACCCTTTTTTTCTTTTTTCTCTTCTTCCGGTTTAGGAGCTTCTTTATTTCCTTTTAATTCCTGTTTAATATCTTTCACCGTCTGTTTTGCATCTTTTACGGAAGAAACGGCACTCTTTACCGTTTTCTCTGTCTTATCGATATTCTTTCCGATTAACGTTTTCTTCAAGCCTTGTTCAATTCCCTTCCAGAAAAGATTGAAAAATGATTTTGTAGGATCCCGTTCAACATTTTCAACAGCAACAGCCTCAGGAAACCGTCCGGAATCTGATCTGATAAAAAGATTAGCAACCGCAGTAAGCATTCCCTTTTTCTCATGGTTATGCTTGTCCAGAACGGCAATTTTAAGGTCTTTATGCTTCAGATTAAATGTCCCGTGCAAACCTGAAGGATTTCCTTTAAAATTGAACAGCATTTCCTGAATTGTTCCCGAAGTAGCCGTTACATGAAGATAAGGTCTGATAAACGGATTAATCCCATTGGCCGGAAGGTTTGATGTTTTCCCTGAAATGGCAAATCCGTCATTGTGATCTGCCACATCAAAATTCCAGTTGACGGAAAGAGGAGCCAGATTCATAAACGAACAATTGATTCTGATATCAACTTTTGTAGGCTTGCCTTTTGTTTTTGCTGAATTCAGGTTTTTCACATTCATATTGAAATTACTGAAGGTCAGTTTGCCGGGTCCTGCACTTTCCGGAGTATCTTCCTCATAGATCAGAACAGAGTTCTTCAGATCAAGATTATTGACTGTCAAAGGAATTTTTATAGAACGCAGCAACCTGGAATAGAGCGGCTTCACTTTCGGATCGTCATTCGGGATTTTACTCCTGAAAATATTGGCATCCGCATTAAGAACCGTTACATTAGAGGCATTAATTGATTTGTTATTTGAAAAAAGATCCCAGTTTCCACCTGCCGTAATCTGAGAAACTTTGATATCATACAAATCTCTTTCAACCGGTATCATTTTGATAAACTGTGCTCTCGAAACGAGAGGTTTCATGGCAAAATCATTAATCTGAACCTTATTTTTATTCAGTTTTAAAAGCCCTGCATTTAAATGATAAAACTGCGTTTTGTACGCGAAATTTCTTGTGGTAAGAAAATAATCCTTCACCTTGAAAGAAAGTCCCTCATTATTTGGTTTTGGAGCAATTTCAATGGTATTAACCGTTGCATTCAGATCATGAAAAGCCAGTGGCTGCATTCCTTTATCATAAACAAGGTCAGAATTTTTAAGAGACATTTTCCGGACGATGACCGAATTGATAATTCCCGGACCGGATTTTTTCTTAGGAGCACCAGCACCTGTCTTGATGGTTCCGCTTACATTTTCAACGAGAAGATCCTTAATATCCAGATTAAGTTTTTTATCAACAAATTCAAATTGATTGATGTTAAAAGCAATATGTCCGTTCTTCAGATCCATAGATCCTTTTCCCGCTGCCGGAGCTCCCGGAAACAGAGTAAGATTTCTGATCTCGCCGCTTTTTGGGGTTAAGGCAATATTTTCTGCTTTAAAACTCTGGTGATTTGAGTATTCTATATCTTTCCCTGAAAACTGAAAATCTTCATAGCCAACGGGAATTACTTCTTCTGCCGTCACCTTGTCAAATTTCAGCTGATTGACTTTTAAATTCAGGGTTTTGGCAGAAAGCAGTGTACTTCCATCCGGTTTGTTAATCTGTACTCCCGCATTAATAAGTTTAATATTTTCTAAATTAACTTCAAAATTCAGTTTTTTGTCTGCTTTTTTAGGTTTTACTCCGGTATTGTAAACCGTAAGCACAGGATTTTGAAAATCAGCATGGGTCAGTGAAATTTTATTTTTAGATAAAACCACATCCTTAAAATCCATTTGAGGAATAGACAATTCAAAAAGCTTAGGCTTTTGGGGATAAAACCGTTTAAACTGCTCAAAAGACAGAAGCGGAATCAGTTTGAGATTCTTAACCGACATCTGCGCTTCCGTCGTATTTATCTCATTGATAGTGATTGCATATACGTTATTGGGGCGGAAGAAAAAATCTTTTCCTTTGATATTGTAACGATCAAATGCCACAGGAAGCTTATCTTCTACCAAATCTTCCGTCATCTGAAGATTTTCTACAAAAAGATCCAGTTGACGGACAGACAGAAATTTCTGTTTCGTATACTTAAAGATATTAATGGTTCCTTTATTGATTCTTATATTCTCAAAAAGAACGGGATTTTTTTTCTTTCCGGTTTTCCGGTCTGCAGGTTGAGCAAGGCTTATATTTAAATTAGGCTTGGCCAGTAAAAGGTCGGTTGAACTTATTCTTTTATTAAAAATAGCATCAAAAATCCCGAAACGGCTGATCTTTAAGGTGTCTATTGTTCCCTGAAGGCCAATAATATTTGTATTCTGCGGATCTTTAGCGTTGACGGTAATTCCTGCAGCAAAAATATTTCCTGAGCCCAGATCTACATCCAATGTTTTGTAAGAAACCTTATAATCTGTGTTTTTCCTGATATAATCCGGAAGCTGGGTTTTAAGCCATACATTAAGTCCGAAATTCGCTGCAAGAAGGATAAGCAGCAGAATTCCAAAGCTTATTAATAACTTTTTGACCCATTTTCTCATATTTGTGGTTGGTGTTTACTATCTTAAAGTAAGATTAATTTTTTATTTCCAATTCTATCACATACCCTTCATGGCCTCTGACGTTCATAAAATCTCCCCCATCAAAACTAAGATACTGTCCTTTAATTCCTGTAAGCTTTCCTGTAAATTCAGGCTTTTTATCCAGTGTGAATGAAGATACTTTTGCAGGCTTTTCAAAAGGATAGTCGAATTTCCAGAGCTCTTCCCCTTCACTGTAGAATTGCTGGAAGTCTTCCGGAAAATAAGCCTTGATCTTCTGCTGAAAATCGGCAAGATCTATTTCGCCCTCAAAATCATCCTGCAGCATTTTTTTCCAGTTGGTTTTATCGGGAAGGTGTTCTTTTAAGGCAACTTCTATCATTCCTGCTTCATAACGGTTTTCGGTTCTGGCAATCGGTAATGCAAAAGTAGCTCCCTGATCAATCCATCTTGTAGGAATCTGGGTATTTCTCGTTACGCCCACTTTTACGTCACCTGTGTAAGCAAGATATACGATGTGAGGTTGCAGTTGGATTTGCTTTTCCACTTCAAGATCGCGTTCAGCGACTCCCAAATGTGCCGTGGAAAGTTCCGGACGGATGATGGTGTCACTTGCATACGGACTTTCAAAGAAGCAGCTTTTACAGAATCCCATTCTGTAGATGGGCTTATTCTCTCCGCAGTTAACACACTGAAATCCTGTATGCTTTATACTCAATTCTTTTCCAAACAATTCATTCATATGGATAAGGTCTCCGGAAAGATTGAGATAGTATTGGATTGGCTTAGCGTCGTAGCTTGTCATTTTTAAAATTTGCCCGGAAAAATACATTTCAAAAAAATTTAATTATTAAAGATATAAATGTAACCTTTTTTCAGGTATTTAAAAACAAATTCATAATTTCACCTTTAATTAAAAACCCATTCAAATGAAAAAAATCCACTCTTTTTTGTCAATTTTATTGACAACGTTCCTTTTTTCGCAAACCACTATCTATTCAGAAAATTTCGGAACTCCAGCAACAACAACTTTGTTAACAGCTTATTCGGGATATCAAAACACCAGCCCCGTTGCTTATTCAGGAACTGCAGATGTAAGAACATCTACTCCATCAGAAGGATACGCCGGATCCAGCGGAAATGGATGTGTATTTTTGGGGGCAGTTACGACAGCCTCGGGAAATCCTGCAAAAACATTGATAATCCAGGGAATCAATACGACCAACTACACGGGTATTGCAATGACTTTAGGTCATCAAAAAGGGACCAATGCTTCAAGCAACGAACTTACCATCGAGGTAAGTGCAGATGGAACACTATGGACACCGTTAACTTATACCAGACCTACAGGGACAGGAACATCTACCTGGATTTTGATAAGCCCGGCCGGAACAATACCCGCAACTTCTAATTTGAGAATCAGATTGACCAATGTCATAGATTCTAATGTAGGTTTCAGGGTCGACGATATAAAACTAACCGGAACCGCTACCAGTCTGGGAACCCAAGAAACCCATAAAAAAGAATTTAATATTTATCCTACTTCGGTAACTGAAGGCAAAATTTTCATTACTTCAGTTAAAAACTCTGATAAAAAAGTGAAAGTCTTCGACAAGACAGGAAGATTACTTATCAACAAGACAATTAAAAACGAATTAAATGTTTCTAACTTACCCAAAGGCATTTATATTCTGAATGTTGAAGAAAATAAAGCTACCGTATCTCAAAAAGTAGTAATAAAATAATAAACTTAAACTGAAAAAGAGTCTCAATTAAAAAGCTGAGATTCTTTTCAGTTTATGAATATATTTGTAAAACAAATTTAACAAATGATTTATCTCGTAACTGGAGGTAGCGGATTTATCGGCTCTCATTTAATTGAACGATTATTAAGAAATGGACATTCTGTCATAAACGTTGACAATTTTGATGATTTTTATAACTATCAGATCAAAATTAAAAATACTTTAGAGTCTATTGATCAAAATTCGGATTTTGAATTTTCGGACAAAGAGACCGATATCAGTCGTTTAATTACTATTTCCCAATCAGAAACCTATCAACTATATAATCAGGATATCCGGGATAAAAAGGGCCTTGAAGCCATTTTTAAAACCCATACCATTGATCTCGTTATTCATCTTGCGGCATTGGCAGGCGTTCGTCCCTCCATTGAAAGACCATTGGAATACGAAGAAGTAAATGTACGTGGAACGATGAATCTCTGGGAACTCTGCAAAGATTTCAACGTTCAGAAATTCATATGTGCCTCTTCATCAAGCGTTTACGGAAACAATGAAAAAACTCCTTTTACGGAAACGGATAATGTAGACAACCCTATTTCCCCTTATGCCGCCACCAAAAAAAGTGGTGAAATCTTAGGACATGTTTATCATAAGCTATACCATATAGACATGATCCAGCTCCGGTTTTTCACCGTTTACGGCCCAAGACAGCGCCCTGACCTGGCTATTCATAAATTTACAAAACTGATTTCCAACGGCATGGAAATTCCGTTCTATGGAGACGGAAATACGGCCAGAGACTATACCTATATTGATGACATTATTGATGGAATCATGAAATCCATTGTCTATTTAGAAGCTCATTCTCAGGTGTATGAAATTATTAATCTCGGGGAAAGTGAAGTAGTGACGTTATCTGAAATGCTGGCGACCATAGAAAATGCCCTCGGAATTTCTGCCACTAAAAAAATTCTGCCAATGCAGCCGGGAGATGTCCTGAAAACCAATGCAGATATCACAAAAGCCAAGACATTAATAGGGTACAAACCAGACACGAACTTCCAAAATGGCATAAAAAAATTTGTGGAATGGTTTTTGAGAAAATGACATCATGTAAGTTGCCAGCACAGCTGTAAGGCGGTCTATGACGGACAATGAACAAAAATTAATCAAAAAGAATTGAAAATCAAGGATAAAAAAGCGTATAATATAAGCTATTTTTATACTTTTGCAAAAAAATTAGAAAATTATGTACTGGACATTAGAATTAGCCTCATACCTAAGTGACGCACCTTGGCCAATGACAAAAGCAGAGCTTATTGACTATGCCATCAGAACTGGTGCACCAATGGAAGTTGTTGAAAACCTTCAGGCAATTGAAGACGAAGGAGAAATCTATGAATCTATCGAAGAGGTTTGGAGTGATTATCCTACCGACGAGGATTTCCTTTGGAACGAAGACGAATATTAATGAAAGCAATAAGCTTTGAGCCCCATGCTTAGAGCTTTTTTGCCCTTTTTTATATATAAAATTCACACGATAAGCGTGTCAGTAAAACGCTTAAAGCATATTGTTTTAAGCATAAAGCAAAAAATTTATGAGTTTTTTAAACAAAGTTCTTAAAGGGTTTTTGGGAGACAAAAAAGCGCAGGACCTAAAAGAAGTAAAAAAAGTTGTAACAAAAATCAAAGCTGTAGAACCAGCCATTCAACAGTTGACTGATGATGGACTGAGAGAAAAAACTGCTGAATTTAAAGAGAATATAAAATCTTCAACCAGCAAAATTACAGCGCAGATAGAACAGGTAAAAGAGCAGATAAAAAATTCAACTAATGTAGATGAAAAAGAAGCTCTTTTCTCAAAGATTGAATCTCTGAAGAAAGAATCATACGACATTGAAGAAAAAGTTCTTGCCCAAATCCTTCCTGAAGCTTTTGCCCTGGTAAAAGAAACAGCCAGAAGATGGGCTCAGAACGGTGAAATCCGTATCAAAGCAACAGACTGGGACAGACAGCTTGCTGCTGCCGGTAAAGATTTCGTAGAGGTTCAGGGAGATACTGCAATCTGGAAAAACTCATGGGACGCAGCCGGAACTCCTGTAGTTTGGGATATGGTCCACTATGATGTTCAGTTTATCGGAGGGGTTATTCTTCACAGCGGTAAAATTGCCGAAATGGCAACCGGTGAAGGTAAAACTTTGGTAGGAACATTACCTATTTACTTAAATTCACTTCCTGAAAGAGGAGTTCACGTAGTAACCGTGAATGATTACCTTGCGAAAAGAGACTCCGCTTGGATGGGCCCTCTTTATCAGTTCCACGGAATGTCTATCGACTGTATCGACAACCACCAGCCGAATTCAGACGGAAGAAGAAAAGCATACAATTCAGATATTACTTACGGAACGAATAACGAATTCGGATTCGATTATCTGAGAGACAACATGGTAACATCTCCTTCAGAATTGGTGCAGAGAGAATTAAACTTTGCTATCGTGGATGAAGTTGACTCTGTATTGGTAGATGACGCCAGAACACCATTGATTATTTCAGGTCCGGTTCCTCAGGGAGACAGACAGGAATTTGATGTTCTTAAACCTTCTATCGACAGAATTGTTGAAGTTCAAAAGAAAGCCGTTTCTGCTATCTTTAATGAAGCCAAAAAATTAATTGGCGCAGGAAACACAAAAGAAGGAGGCTTCAAATTGCTTCAGGCATACAGAGGTCTTCCTAAAAACAGACAGTTAATCAAATTCTTATCGGAAAGCGGGAACCGTGCATTGCTTCAGAAAGTTGAAGCTCAATACATGCAGGACAACAACCGTGATATGCCGATTGTAGATAAAGATCTTTACTTCGTTATCGAGGAAAAAAACAATCAGGTTGATCTTACGGATAAAGGAGTGGAATATATGTCTCAGGGGAATTCTGATGCTAACTTCTTCGTTCTTCCGGATATCGGAACTGAAATTGCTGAAGTAGAAGCTAAAAACTTAAGCAAAGAAGAAGAATTCGAAGCTAAAGAAAGACTTTTCTCTGATTTTGCAGAAAAATCTGAGCGTGTACATACCATGAGCCAGCTGTTGAAAGCCTACACATTATTTGAAAAAGATGATGAGTATGTGGTTATCGACGGGGAAGTAAAAATCGTTGATGAGCAGACAGGCCGTATCATGGAAGGAAGACGTTATTCAGACGGACTTCACCAGGCTATCGAAGCTAAAGAAAACGTAAAAATTGAAGCTGCCACACAAACTTTTGCTACGGTAACGCTTCAGAACTATTTCCGTATGTACAATAAACTTGCGGGGATGACGGGTACTGCTGAAACAGAAGCGGGCGAACTTTGGGAAATCTACAAACTGGATGTAGTGGTAATTCCTACCAACCGTCCTATTTTAAGACATGACAGACAGGATTTAGTTTTCAAAACTAACCGTGAAAAATACAATGCTGTAATAGAAGAAATTGAAAAATTAACGGAAGCGAAAAGACCTGTACTTGTGGGAACTACTTCTGTTGAGATCTCTCAATTGCTTTCCAAAGCCCTTCAGTTAAGAAAAATACCACACCAAGTACTGAACGCGAAACTTCACAAAAAAGAAGCGGAAATTGTTGCCGGAGCCGGACAGCCGGGCGTTGTAACGATCGCAACCAACATGGCGGGTCGTGGTACTGATATCAAGCTTTCCAAAGAAGTAAAAGAAGCCGGAGGTTTAGCGATTATCGGTACTGAAAGACACGATTCAAGACGTGTTGACAGACAGCTTAGAGGTAGAGCGGGACGTCAGGGAGACCCTGGTAGCTCTCAGTTCTATGTATCTCTTGAAGATAACCTGATGCGTCTTTTCGGTTCTGAGAGAATCGCAAAAATGATGGACAGAATGGGTCATAAGGAAGGTGAAGTGATTCAGCATTCCATGATCAGCAAGTCTATCGAAAGAGCTCAGAAAAAAGTAGAAGAAAATAACTTCGGTATCAGAAAGAGACTTCTTGAATATGATGACGTGATGAACAAACAGCGGGACGTAATCTATAAGAGAAGAAAGAATGCTCTTTTCGGTGATCACCTGAAGTATGACATTACGAATATGATCTTCGATGTTTCCAATTCAATTGTGGCTAAAGGAAAAGCTACAGGAAACTATAAAGATTTCGAATTTGATATCATTAAGTATTTCACCATGGAAGCTCCTGTTTCTGAAAGCGATTTCAAGAGCAAGCAGATTCCGGAACTGACAGATCTTGTTTTCAAGGCAGCTCAGGAAGATTACAAAATGAAACTGAACCTGTTGAAAGAAAAATCATTCCCTATTATCGAAAATGTATTCCAAAATCAGGGATCCATGTTCAAAATGATCCAGGTTCCTTTCTCAGACGGGCACAAAACCATGACGATTGTAGCAGATCTTAAAGAAGCTTATGATACGCAGTGTGAAAGCCTGATCAATGATTTTGAAAAGAACATTACTTTATCCATCATTGATGAAAACTGGAAACTTCACCTTCGTGAAATGGATGATCTGAGAAGATCTTCTCAAGGTGCCGTTTACGAACAGAAAGATCCTTTGGTAATTTACAAACAGGAATCCTTCCACTTATTCAGTGAAATGGTAGACAAAATGAACAAAGAAATTATTTCTTTCTTATACAAAGGAGAAATCCCCGCTTAAGGAATTAATATTAAAATCTCATAAAAACCCCGCTTCAGCACAGACTGAAGCGGGGTTTTGCTATTTAGTACTTAATAATTTCATGATAAATATCAATCTTGTTATTTATTTAGAACAATTAAAAACAATATATTTGCAAAAAATTTGACTGCTTCATGAAGCTAAAAACTGCAAAGCGTTGGTTTAATTGGCATAAATGGACAAGCCTTATCTGTACCGTTTTTTTGCTATATCTCTGCATCACAGGATTACCGCTGATTTTCCATGAAGAAATTGAACATCTTCTGGAAGACAACAAAACAGCTGTGACTACAGGTCAGCAGAAATTAAGTCTCGATAAACTGGCCTCAATTGCAGAATCAAAATATCCAGGAGAAAAGGTAAGATATGTTTTCTGGGACGAAAATGATAAAAATAAAGTTCTTTTTGACGTTGTCGATAAGCCTGATGCTCCTTACGAAAAAAGCAAATATTTAGTTTTAAATGAATATACCGGCGAAGTTTTAGGTGCTCCTAAAACAGATGGCCTTATGAACATTATTCTAAAGCTTCACACAGATATGTTTCTCGGAATTCCGGGAAAACTGTTTTTAGGTCTGATGGGAATGCTCTTTATGATCTCCATTCTTTCAGGGATTGTTTTATATGGTCCTATTATGAAAAAATTTGATTTTGGAATGGTCCGCAAAAACCGTTCTAAAAGACTTAAATGGCTGGATACCCACAATTTATTGGGAATTGCCATTACAGCATGGATGGCTGTTGTAGGATTTACAGGGGTAATCAATACACTTTCAGATGTAATCTTAGGGCTTTGGCAGCAGGGTCAGCTGGCAGAAATGACTGCTCCTTATAAAAACCAGAAACCGCTTACTGGAGATTTCAGCTCTCTTGAAGAAGCAAAAAAATCTGCCGAGAAAACCATTACGGATATGAAAGTATCTATTATTGTTTTTCCCGGGACCCCTTTTACGAGTAAGCATCACTATGCCGTTTTTATGCACGGCAATACGGAACTGACTTCTAAATTACTAAAACCTGTTCTGATAGATGCCAAAACAGGAGATGTTACAGATTCACGGGATATGCCGTGGTATGTAAATGCCCTTTTTATTTCGGAGCCGCTTCATTTTGGAAACTACGGTGGTCTGGCACTTAAAATTATCTGGACAGTTTTTGATGTCTTTACGATTCTTGTACTTATTACAGGTTTGTATTTGTGGATTGCGAGAAGAAGAGCGGAAAAGCAGCAGTGGAAAACCATTTCAAAAGACGAAGAGAGATGAAAAACACATTCTTAAAACTTTGGGGGATGCCTCTTGTTCTGGCGTTTCTCTCTTTATTCGGATTGATTGCAGCATTGCTGGGTGACGGCATATGGGACCTATTAGGATGGTTAACATTATCCATCCCTCTATTTTTAATTATAAAACATTACTTAAAATAAACTACTACTGAATGAAGAAATTAGTTTTAAGCATCGCTATCCTATCAGGAGCCTTTGCTTTGGCGCAGGAAAAAGACAGCGTCAATTCTAAAAATATAGAAGAAGTTATCATCAACTCTATTCTTAAAAAAGATTCGGAGTATACCAATAAAATGCCTTTAAAGGCTATTGAAAACCCACAGTCTTATTCTACCGTAGATAAAATATTTTTTGAAAATCAAATGATATATTCGGTAGACGATGCTTACAGAAATGTAACGGGTATTCAGAAAATGTGGAGTGCTACCAACAGAGCCGGAGATGGTGGAGCTTATATATCTTTAAGAGGATTTACTTCCAATAATTCTTTAAGAAATGGTCTGGTTGCTCCGGTTACCACTTCTATTGATGCTGTGAATGTAGAAAAGCTGGAAGTACTGAAAGGACCATCGGGAACATTATTTGGTAGTAATGTAACCTCTTACGGAGGAGTAATTAACAGAGTTACAAAAAAGCCCTATGATAAATTCGAAGGAAATGTTTCATTGATTGGTGGAAGCTACAATTATTACAGAGCACAGGCGGATATTAATACTCCCGTGACTAATGATAAAAAATTAATGTTCCGATTAAACACCGCTTATACAAACAGTGGAACTTTCCAGAAAACAGATGCTAAAAATTCATTTACAGCTTTTGCTCCTTCATTGCTATATAAAGTCAATGATAAACTGAGCCTAAGTCTGGATTATGAAATGTTTGATACAAGAGCAAATCCTGAGCAATCCTTCTTCTATCTTAAAAAAAATCCAGGTTATCCGGGAGATCCATATACTAACGTTGAGAACATGAAAGATGTGGAAAAATTAGGATTAGATTACAAGCAATCGTACACCGGAAAAGGTCTTTATACCACGTCAAAAGTAAGAAACATTTTAGGACAAATTAATTATCAGATTGATGAGCATATCCGATCTTCAACCAATGTAAGCACGGCTTATACTTTTTCAAACGGTTATAACCCGTATTTTGCAATAACTGTAAATCCGTCAGATAATAACTTATACGTGAAAAGAGCGGATCAGTCTACAGATAACAGTAAAAAAACATATTTCCAGGTTCAGCAAAATTTTAATTTCGACTATAAGTTTGGAAATGATATGCGTAACAGAACTGTCGTTGGTTTTGATTTTATGTCCATCAAAAACAGGCTGCATTATGTCTATTTTACCCAAGGATTTTTAACTCCTGATGTTCCGACAAGTGGTTATGATTATGCAGGAACATTTAATTCTGATACATTAAGTCAGGCATACCAAAATTTACCTAAAAGTGTTTATGATCAGATAGATGACCAGAATACCTACAGCGGTTATATTTCCAACGTATTTACTCCTACTGCTGGATTAAATATTATGGCTTCCGTTCGATATGAAAGCAATGACTTCAAAGGAGGAAAACTTTGGGTAAATGATATCAAAGCATACAATCAATCTGCATTTTCACCAAAATTTGGGGTAACCTATCAGATTATAAAAGATAAATTCTCTGTTTTCGGAAATTATCAGAACAGTTTCAAAAGTAATGGCTACATATTTACAGCTGCCGGAACAGATCCTGTTCTATCAGATCCGGAAAGAGCCAATCAGTTTGAAGGAGGTTTTAAAGGAAGTATCTTCAAAGGAAGAGTAAACGCAACATTAAGCTATTACAATATCCGAGTAAAAAATTCTTTAGTTACAACAGGATATTCAGGAGCAAATGCTCTTCAAACCCAGGCAGGCCAACTGAAAAGTGAAGGTGTGGAATTGGAAGTAAATGCCTATTTATTAAAAGGATTATCATTAGTAGGAGGTGTTAGCTATAATGATTCAAAATATATGGAATCTGATGCGGCAACAAAAGGAAGAAGGCCAGGTACTGCAGGCTCACCATGGTTAGCAAGCATCTATGCAAGTTATCAGATTCTTGAAGGAAGCTTAAAAGGATTTGGATTTGGTTTAGGCGGAAACTATGCGAATGCGAATGCCATTTTAAATAATAATATTCTGGATGTAAATAAAAATGTTACGGGAAGAGATGTGTTTATCCTTCCAAGCTATTTGGTACTCAATGCAAGTGCTTTTTATGACACCAAGAAATTCAGAATCGGTGTAAAGGTTGATAATTTTACCAACCAGCATTATTGGGTAGGGTTTACAACAGCGAATCCTCAGACGCTTATCAATGCTTTGGGAAGTGTAACCTACAAATTCTAAAGACTCATTATTTCAAAAGTTTTCAGCTAGATTTACAATGAAAAAAATAACTATAGGAGCCGCATTACTAACATCTGTTTTGGCTATAGCTCAGGAAAAAGACACCCTTAAATCGAATGATATTGAGGAAGTGGTTGTCAACGGAAGATATTATAAAAAATATGTAGAAAAACAGGGATCATCTTCTCTCCGTCTGAATGAAGACCTTATTAAGATTCCACAAAACATTTCCATTATTACTGCCCGTGCATTGGAAGACCAACAGGTTACCACTTTAAGCGACGGTGTTTTGAGAAACGTTGCCGGAGCACAAAGACTGGAGCACTGGGGCGATATGTATACGAGAGTAAACATGAGAGGTTCAAGAGCTGCTGCATTTATGAACGGAGTAAACGTAACTTCTAACTGGGGGCCATTAAGCGAGGATATGAGCTTTGTAGATCACATTGAGTTCATCAAAGGTCCTTCAGGTTTCTTGATGTCAAATGGTGAACCAAGCGGTATTTATAATATTGTCACTAAGAAGCCTACAGGGAATGCATTAAACGGAACGGCAAGAGTAACTCTTGGAAGCTATAATATGTACCGGGGAGAAGCTGACGTTGACACTAAAATTACTGAAAAAGTAGCTTTCAGATTAAATTTAATGGCTCAGAACAGAAACAGTTTCAGAGACTATGAATTCAATGACAGATATATTATCAATCCTTCCCTAAAAGTAAACCTGACTGATAAAACTACTTTAACGGCAGAATATATTTATCAGAAAGCTAAAATGTCTGAAGTAGGTTCTGCTTATGTTTTCAGTTTTGATGGATATGCAACTAGGCCGGCAAGTTATACCCACACTGACCCGAGCATTGATCCAACAAAAGTTGACAATAACACGGTAAACATCAATTTACAGCATAACTTCAATGAAAATTGGAAGTTAACTTCCCAGTTAACGTATGTAAATGAATATACTATGGGAAGTGACATCTGGCCAAGTAATTTTGAAGGAAACTATATGATCCGCCGCGTTAATTACTGGGAAGCTGATAACACAATGAAATTTGGACAGGTATTCTTAAATGGTTATGCAAAAACAGGCTTTGTTTCTCACAAGATTTTAGCAGGCCTGGATTTAGGAAGCAAAAAATATATGGCTGACTGGTCTCAAGGCTATAATCTTGATAAATATAATGCTAATGATGATTACAATGCACCTGCTGATCACAACTATTGGTATAATTTAGAAACAAAAAACTATGGAATCAATGGCACAAATGCTTACTTCGGTCCAAACGGAGAGTATAAAGCATTTGATGGAACCAGTAAACCTCTTTCTGTAAGAGCAGGAGCAGGAAGCACTATTGAGCAAAATTATACCGGTTTATATTTACAGGATGAATTAGGATTTTTAGATGATAAATTGAGGCTTACCATTGCTGCACGTTACACCAACGTAAAGGAAAATAACTATGGAACCAAATCTGTAGCTGATAAAGTAACTCCGCGTATTGGCATCAGTTACTCTATTGATGAGAGTATGTCTGTATATGGTCTATACGATCAGGCATTCGTTCCACAGGCTGCTATTTTCAGAGATGGAAGCACTGTAAAGCCCATCACCGGGAACAATATGGAAATTGGGGTAAAGAAAGATTGGCTTGGAGGAAAATGGAACACAACAATCTCTGCCTATAACATCATAAAAAATAACGCTACGGTAAATGACCCTGCCAATAGCCCAAGTGAGCAATTCTCAATTTTACTTGGGAAAACAAGGGTTCAGGGAGTAGAATTCGACCTTAAAGGAGAAATTACGAGAGGGTTCAATACTATCTTCAACTATGCATTTACTGAAAATAAAATTGTAGAATCTAACGACCCTCAAAACAATCCTGAAGGAAAAAGAGTTCCCGGCTATGCAAAACATACGGTAAATGGGTGGCTGAACTACACATTTACTGACGGATTATTAGAAGGGTTTGGATTAAGCTTTGGAGGAACCTATCTTGGAGATAGAAGCAGCTGGGACTGGGGAGGTACCAATACCAAACAAATGAACGACTATGTAAAATTTGATGCAGGTGCGTCTTGGGAAAATACTAAATTCAGAGTTGGACTAAATGTATTTAATATATTTAACAGATACCTTTATTCAGGTTCTCCTTATGCTAATTATTACTATTATCAGGCAGAAGCACCAACAAACTTCAGACTTTCAATAGGATATAAATTTTAAATAATCAAAAGTTAGCCTCTTTGGAGGTTAACTTTTTGCTATGAAGAAGAAACATCACCCAAAGAAGAAAATTTCATTTACAAAAAAATGGTCTGCCAAGCTGCATTTGTGGTTTGGTTTGTCCGTTGGTATCATTGTTTTTATCGTTTCGCTTACCGGAACTCTGTATGTTTTTAAAGACGAAATACAGAACAGCCTCCGGAAAGAAGCGATGTATGTAGAGAAAACAGCTACATCTCCTCTTTCTATCGCTGTACTGAAGGAAAAAGTCAATTTGGAACTCAATGAAAAGTATCCGCTAAATGCAGTAGAAATCTCACTGGATAAAAACAGGTCTTACCGTTTTTCATACTACGAAAAGAACAAAAAAGGCTGGAATTACTTTGAAGAAGTCAAGATCAATAAACTCGTGTATGTAGATCAGTATACGGGAAAAGTCTTGGCTGTTTACAACGAAAAATACAGTTTCTTCAACATCTTAAAATACATTCACTGGAGTCTTCTTCTGAATTCCGAGTGGGGAAAATATGTGGTGGGAATTCCTACGGTCCTGTTTATCTTCATGCTCATCACAGGAATTGTTTTGTGGTGGCCAAAAAACAAAAAAGCAAGAAAAGGACGCTTCTGGTTCAGCTGGGAAAATGTAAAAACCTGGAAACGTAAAAACTACGATCTTCACAACGTACTTGGCTTTTATGCCTCATTTCTGGCTTTGCTGATGAGCGTTACAGGAATCTATTTTGCGTATCCGTATGTAAAAAATACCTTCAACCTTACCCTTTCCGGTTCTCTGGAGCTTCCGAAAGAAAAAGACATGAAATCCCCGGACTCTTTAATCGCTAAAAATCCATCCATCTATGATCTTACGGTCCGGGAAACCCAAAAATTATATCCTACATCTTCAAGCTTCAGAATCCCACTCAGCGGGAAAAATAAAAAAGGCAAGGAGCTGAAAAATATCCCGGTCACCATATACGGTGAAGAAGGGCGTTTCAGCGAAAGGAACACCCTGATATTTGACAAATACTCAGGAAAATTATTGGCAGAAAAACCTCATCAGAAACTGAGCAATGCGGAAAAATATGCCAATGCCAATTACGATATCCATACAGGTTCCTATTTCGGACTGTTCGGAAAAATTCTCTGGTTCATTACCGGGCTCATCTGTACCTCTCTTCCTGTCACAGGATTTTTGGTATGGTGGGGAAAACAAAAAAAACAAGGAAAGAAAATATAATGAAAAAAGCTCTTATATCAGCAGCATGCCTGGGATCGGCAGCCGTTTTTGCACAGGTTAAAGACAGCATCCAAACCAATAATGTGGATGAAGTAGTGATGACTGCTTCCAGAAAAAAAGAAAGCATCAAAGAAATACCAAGCTCAATAACTGTTGTTGCAGAGAAGCAGATCCAGTCTCAGCTGACTGTGAATTCCGATATCACCAGTATTCTTCAGTATACCGTTCCCAGTTTAGGAACCAATACAGGACAAACTTCCAATTCGGGGCAAACGTTAAGAGGAAGACAGGTTCTTGTCTTAATTGACGGAATTCCACAGTCTACCCCGCTAAGAAACGGAGCAAGAGATATCAGAAGTATTGATCCATCCGTTATTGAAAGAATTGAAGTCATCAAAGGAGCATCTTCCATCTACGGAAACGGAGCTGATGGAGGAATTATCAATTATATTACCAGAACAAACAAATCAGATAAAAAGATTTCCGGGATTTCTCAGGTGGGCTTTACAGGACAGCCGTATGGCGGAACTCTGGGGGTAAGAGCCAGCCAGCTTCTATCCGGAAAAATCAACAGATTTGATTATGTTTTCTCCCTTGCTTACGAAAGAACAGGCTACATAAAAGATGCAGACGGAGTAAGCCTTACCCCTACTTACAGCACCGCAAAAATGGACAATTACAACGGAATGCTAAAAGTAGGCTACACCATTGACAAAGATCAAAGAATTGAAGCTTCTTACATCGGATACTCATCCAGATCTGACCTCAGCTTAGGACTAAAAACAGGAAAATACGGCATAAAACCTACCATCGGAGAAGGAGTGGGAAAAAACCTTGAAACAACGCCTCAGGGAACTCCGAAAAATCACAATATCAGAATCAACTATGACAACCAGAACCTTTTCTGGGGAACCACTTCGTTGAATTTCAATGCTTATATGCAGGATTTCAAAACGGTATACGGTTACAGCGATACTTTCTACGGAGGAGGACAGTCTAATGTGATTTCCAAAAAATATGGTGCCAGAATCAACTTTGATACTAAGCTTTGGAATGCTCAAAATTCACAGGCCGAAGTGATGTACGGAATGGATATTCTGAACGACCAGACCGTTCAGAAACTGGAAGACGGCCGTTACTGGACTCCCGATATGAATATGACCAACCTGGCGCCTTTCCTATTGGTAAAAATTGATTTATTAAAAAAATTAACGATCAAAGGAGGGCTTCGATATGAAAACATGAAGGTAAAAGTCGGAGATTTCAATACCCTTTCATCTATTAAAAGCGACGGAACGTTTACTACCAGTATTTTCGTTACCGGAGGAGAGCTAAAATACAATGCATTAGTAGCCAATTTAGGACTGCGTTATAATATTGAACCTTTCATCAATCTGTTCGGTAGCTTTTCCCAGTCCTACTCTATCAACGAGCTGGGAAGAATCCTGAGAACCTCAACGCAGGGAACCATCCAGAATCTTGAAACAAAACCCATCATTGTCAACAACTATGAATTCGGAGCAACAGGACAGATTTCCAAATGGGTGAATTATGAGATCACTTCTTATGTAAGTACCTCAAAACTCGGTGCTTCTTTTGTACAGAGCCCGGACAGAGCATTAACCATACAAAGATCACCGGAAATTGTTTACGGAGTTGAAGGATTCCTGCATATTACTCCTGCAAAATGGGTTAATTTCGGAGGAAGCTACAGCTGGATGGAAGGCATTACTTCTCTAAAAGATGACGGAGATTATTCAGCAAAAATCAACAACAGCAGAATTTCTGCACCTAAAGTGCTGGCCTATGTTCAGTTTAAACCGATTCCTACGTTATCTATCGGTCTTGATATGCTGCATGCCTTCCAGCAGGACAGATTCCAGCCCAATGTAAAAACAGGAATGTTTGTATACGGAGAAGGTTACGTCCCTGAATACACTGTTTTTAATTTCAAATCAAGCTACGAAGTCAATAAAAACTGGAGAGTATCATTAGGAGTTGAGAATGTATTCAACAAAATGTACCAGCCGGCTATTGCATGGTGGTCTGCGCGAGACAGTGAATTCGTCAATTCATTAGGAGCAAGAGGAACCCTGATGCTTGAATATAAATTTTAATTAAACTAAATAAAAAGTAAATCCTATCTTTGCGGTACTTTGAACTGAGATATGAAGAAAAAACATCATCATAAAAACAAACCGGGCTTCTTCAAAAAATGGTCTGCCAAGCTGCACCTGTGGTTTGGTCTGGGGATTGGGTCATTGATCTTTATCATTTCCATTACGGGAGCACTCTATGTTTTTAAGGACGAAATAGAAAATCTTACCCGAAAAGATGTGATCTTTCACAATGAGCAGAATATAGAACAGAAAAAAGTTCTTCCTATCCGGCTGATGGAAAAAACTGTTGTGGAGCAGGTAAAAGAAAAATATCCGGTTCATTGGGTAAACGTTCCGATTGATAAAAAGAGATCGTACGTATTTTACTGGTATGAACACAATACGAAAGCCTGGAATTACTTTGAAGAGCTTCCGGTTTATAAAGCGGCCTATGTAAATCCTTACACAGGAAAGGTTCTAAGGGTTTATGATGAAAAGAACGGTTTTTTCAACATCGTAAAAATGATTCACTGGAGCTTCCTGTTGAAGCAGGACTGGGGTCCTTATGTTGTAGGAATACCGGTTATTATTTTCCTGATCATGCTCATTACCGGAATTGTGCTATGGTGGCCTAAAAACAAGGCGGCAAGAAAACAGCGTTTCTCTTTCAAGTGGAAAAATGTAAAAAGCTGGAAAAGAAAAAATTATGACCTGCACAACGTGCTGGGCTTCTATGCATCCATCTTTGCTTTGGTTTTTACGATCACAGGTTTATTTTATGCTTACTTTGTGGTGCAGGCCATGATCTATGTGATATTTTCCGGTGGGGAAACAAAATATCCGGATTTTTCCCATATCAAAACAAAAGCTCCGATAGAACTGAGAACAGAAGGAACGCTTGACAAAGTCATTAATACAGTGATTCAAAAATACCCAGACGCATTCGGATTCGCCATCGATCTTGGCCATGAGCATATGGATGATCATGAGCACCCGAATTTTGAAGTGTATGTAAAACACCTTTCCTATTCTTACCACAAAAGCAGCAGCCTGATCTTTGACGAGAATTCCGGGGAGCTTCTTCATACGCATGATCCTAAGGACAAGAACTTTGGTGAAAAAGCCGTGAATGCCAATTATGATATCCACGTGGGAGCCATTTTAGGACTTCCTACAAAAATCATTGCTTTTATAGTCAGTCTCATCTGTGCATCACTTCCTGTAACAGGATTCATGATCTGGTGGGGAAGAAGAAAAAAGAAACCCGCAAAAACAGCTTAAAAGTTTTTTAAATAAAAGTTTTGTTAATAATCTATTAATACAATCTTTTTTATAATTTTAACCCTTTAGAATTTATAAATAGAAATGTCATTAATAGATTTATCAAAACAAGTTGCTCTCGGAATTGATATCGGCGGAACGAATACCAAGTTCGGAGTAGTAAACCACCGCGGTGAAGTTCTGGAAAAAGGGAGCCTCAGAACAGATGAGTACGAAAGAGTGGAAGACTTTATCGATGCCCTATACGAGAAGCTAAAACCCCTGATCGACAGACACGGGACGGAACAGAACTTTGACGGAATCGGTGTAGGTGCCCCTAATGCCAACTATTATAAAGGAACTATAGAGCAGGCTCCCAATCTTCCATGGAAGGGATTAGTCCCTTTCAGCGATTTGATGAAGGCTAAATTCAACCTGCCGTGTACCATTACCAATGATGCCAATGCAGCAGCTCTTGGAGAAATGCTTTTCGGAGCAGCAAGAGGGATGAAAGATTTCATCATGATCACTTTGGGAACAGGCGTAGGCAGCGGAATTATTTCTAACGGAAGCCTCATTTACGGGCATGACGGATTCGCTGGAGAACTGGGACACACCATTGTAAAACCGGGCGGAAGAAAACACTGGAGTACAGGATCTGAAGGAAGTCTTGAGGCTTATGCTTCTGCTACAGGAATTGCCATTACCGCCAAAAAAATGAGAGCCGAGTTTCCTGAATCTATGCTTAATCAATATCCGGAAGAAGCCATCAACTCAAAAACGGTACACGAATGTGCGTTGAAAGAAGATCCAATTGCTATCGAGGTATTCAGATATACCGGACAGAAACTGGGTGAAGCTTTGGCCAATTTTGTAATGTTTTCCTCCCCTGAAGCCATTCTTTTATTTGGAGGCGTTATCAAGGCGGGAGACTTTATATTGAAGCCTGCAAAGCTACATATGGAAAGAAATCTTCTTCCTATCTTTAGAAATAAAGTAAAACTGGTTTTCAGTGAACTGGACGAAGCTGATGCTGCTATTCTTGGAGCAAGCGCCTTAGTTTGGGAGAAATAACTGAAAAATTCTTTTTAAAATATAAATAAAGCATCCTTTGGGGTGCTTTTTTGTTTGAACCGGGTTGTAGGTGTGGATTGGTTTCTCTTTGATGTTAAAATTTATATTGTAGAAAAGTTTTAATATCTTTTTGTTTATCGCAAAGGCGTTAGTTTTTTTATGATTCGAATTTTTTTAAGGCGCTAGGATTTTATCTTCGATAAAATTGGATGATGCTTATTTTATGCTGTTTAATTAGCCAGAAGCATTTGGTTGCCATGCACTTTTACATTTATCCTGTTTATATGATTTTATATTACCACGGATGACACAGATTTTCACAGATGTTTGCGCATTACCTCTTTCCAGCATTATGTTTATGTCCTCTTTATAATAACTTTCTCATTAACGTAATCATCTGTGAAAATCTGTGGTTAAATCAGACTATAATATTTCTCAACAATCAGAAAAACAGCATATCAATTCTGTTTTAAATCATAGGATTTCTAACCCGAAATGAAAAAGTTTTTCATACTTTTGACTGGCTTTTTACTGATTTTATATCATTATTGAACCGTAAAAGCCGCTAATACAATAATCAAAAAACAATGGATAATAATAATTTAGAGCAGATCACTTTCGGAGGCGGATGCTTCTGGTGTGTGGAGAGCTGTTTCAATATGCTTAAAGGAGTACATTCCGCCATATCAGGATATTCCGGTGGTCATAAAGATAATCCTACTTATCAGGAAGTATGTACCGGAGAAACCGGACATGCCGAAGTGGTGCAGATCACGTTTGATCCGTCCATCATCTCTTATGAACAGCTGATGGACGTTTTTTTCTTCCTTCACGACCCAACCCAGCTGAACAGACAAGGCAATGATATCGGCACCCAATACCGCTCCGTAATTTATTACAAAGACGAAGCAGAAAAGCATAATGCTGAAGAAGCTCTTAAAAAATCTGAAGCATCAGGAAAATGGCCCGGAAAATACGTAACCGAAATCACACAACTTGAGAAATTCTGGCCCGCTGAACAATATCACCAGGGTTACTATAATGAAAACCCTACACAGCCCTACTGCAGCGCCGTAGTAGGCCCGAAGATTCAGAAGTTTAAAAAATATTTTGGAGAGCTCGGCATGCTGAATGAAGCATAGAATAAAAGCGAATGTCTGTTAGATGTTCGCTTTTTTTTGTGCAAAATTATTCCTCAGCACCTATTGAATCTTTCTGTTTGCCAGCGTACTTGTAGATAATAAGCGAAGTGGATTTCCTCAATTCTCTTCCGTTATCCGGGTCTGTACCGTCATCTGTAAAAAACTCCACCTCATTATTATATTTCGAATACCAGGTTCTTCCAAGGGCATTTACATCCGTAAGGGTGTCCTTTCTCATCACCTTTCTGAAGTTTCGCCATTGATGTACATTCATTGCCTTTATTTCAAGCCCTGGTCTTATGAAGCTGCTGTCTGTAGCAATATACCTTTCCCCATTCCAATACATATATTTTTTGTCCGCACCCGATTCCATATTGGAGACAAAGCCTAATGGAGAAGAAAATCCATCAGCTACTTTCTTATTATTAGAGAAAACAACATTTCCGGTGACAAGACATGCAAGGAAAGCTATTTCCATAATTCCCAATCCATTTTGTTTTAGAAAATCGGGCATTTTAAAGTGCTGCTCGTTGGTAATATTGATGATAATATTAGAGAGCTTTTCACTTAGCGTTTCCTCATCCCTATCTACACTTATTTTAACGGTTGTTTTGTCAGTCGCTTCATCCTTCTTAATAAAGGTTCCGGAAAAGTCCGGAAAATCTTTATAACCCAGATATTGGCTCATTTTATTGAGTGTATCACTGTCTATATTGATTTCTCTATCGTCACGAATAAATGCATCGTGATATCGGATAAATGTTTTATCTGAAATACTCGGTGAAAAATGGTCATCAAAATAAGACCATAAATAAACGGCTACAGCACTTTTCGTTTCCTTTCCAGACTCACGTTTACCTTTTTCAAACACCTCCTGAATTAATAATTTTTTCTTGGACATAGTTAGTTTTTAACGGCAATTACAAAATAGGTGATTTTCGACTATGTCGCATTACGGGTTTCCGCAATGGAATTCCTGTCCATTTTTCTGTCCATCGGTGTCCATGCTTTGTCTAACACATGCGTCAACATCTGTCGCACCTTTGCTTCAGAAATCAGTGATAAACAAAACATTACAAAAACAAAAATACAAAACTGATTTCAAAAATCACCTGATAAAACGGAGGAAAACTCCGGGTTGGGAAGCAGATGTTTCTTCTCCGTTTTTGAAGGTTTACTTCCCAAAAATTTAAGAAGCGCTTCGAAATTTTTATCCGTGTACACTGCTTGCGATCTGTTTCGCAGGGAAGAACACCAGTGCCAATTTTTTAAATTTTTAAACCAATGTTAGAATTAATATTGATGCTACTGGGATTAGCATTTTCAAATAACAATGCAAACACGACAACAGATAATAACCCTCAACCTCAGACAATCGTTCAACAGACCAATCTGGAAGACGGGGGTGGAAATGGGAACGGACATGGAAACGGAGGAAATACCGGAGGAAATACCGGCCAAACACCTCCTTCTCCTCAACCATAATCGGAATTATTAATTTTAAAAAGGGCAGATTGTATAATCTGTTCTTTTTTTTTATTTTGTATGAAAAAAACCAATCTCCATGAAAAAATTTTTTTTCATCATTTTATCTGTTCTACTTTTTTCGTGTAATGATAAAAAGGCAGAAAAAATAGCCGTTGCAAAAGCGTATTTTGACAAAGCAAAGGTAGATACCACCGGCTCTTCATTCTATTATTTTAATCTAGCCAAAAATGCCTATTTCGAAGGTAATGATTCTATAGAAGCTGCCAGGTCATTAGTTAATATGGCAATTATTCAGGAGAGTAAAGGGGATTATTATGGGAGTATAGAAACTTCTCTGGAAGCCAATCGCTGTCTGGAAAAAAAATCAGACAGTATAAGCAGACTGATCCTTGCTTCCAATTTCAACAATATGGCAATCTGTTCGTCTTATCTCTATAGTTTTGAGGCATCTATTAATTACTACAAAAAAGCTCTTCAATACTCTAATAACGAAGAAAACAGATATATGTATTACAACAATCTGGGTTCGGCATTGATAACATTAAAAAAATATAAGGAAGCTCAAAAAAATATTAATCTTGCGCTACAAACCAAAGACAGTTTAAATTATGCTATGTTCATCAATAACATGGCCCGGGCAAAACATTATGATAATCAGAATTACAATCCTCTTCCTGAATTTTACAAAGCTTTGGAAATACGGGAAAGAAATGGGAGAGACGAGAATTCCAGCTATTCCGCTTTAGCTAATTATTTTTTCTATTCTGATAAAAAGAAAGCACTGTTCTTTGCCAATAAAATGCTGAACACTGCAGAAAAAAACAATAGCATCGAAGATCAGTTACAGGCACTGCAAAAAATAATAAATCTTAATCCGGGACACTATTTACAATATTTTGAAAAGTTTCAGGCTCTTAACGACAGTGTACAGGTCTCCCGAACTAAAGCAAAAAATCAATTCGCTGCTATTAGATACGATGTAGAGAAAAAAAATGCTGACAATCAGAAATTAAAAGCAGATAATTCACAGAAAGGAATTAATATTTTAATTCTTTTGGTCGCTTTAATTTTGGCTTTCATGGTTATTATTTGGTATCGAAAAAGACAAACAACATTGAAACAGGAAAACGAAATAAAGATCAAAAATGATCAGCTAAGACTTTCCAAAAGAGTTCATGATGTTGTAGCCAACGGTATTTACCAGGTAATGACCAAAATAGAAAATCAGGAAGATTTTGATAAGGAAACAGCACTTGATGAACTGGAATTCGTCTATGAAAAATCCAGAGATATTTCCTATGAAAAACCGGAGTCCGGAAATGATAAAAAAGAGTACAAAGACAAAATATCTGGTCTAATTGCTTCTTTTAAGCACGAAGGTACAGAAACCTATACTGTAGGAAACGAAGCAGAAATTTGGAGTGGTATTTCTCCGTTTGTTTTCGATGAAGTACATCATATCGTTAGGGAGCTGATGGTGAATATGAAAAAGCACAGCCAGGCATCCCGGGTTATTTTAAAATTTGAACGAACTGATCATCTTGTTAAAATCCAATACACCGACAACGGAATAGGTATTCCCGGAGATATGATCTATAAGAACGGACTTACAAATACGGGAACCCGTATTGCAGCTATCCATGGAGAAATTACTTTTGACAATAAATCTGAAACGGGACTGAAAATTTATATTTCTTTTCCTATTTCTTAAAAGCCCCAAAAGAATGTTCAAAAAAATTTTAATAGCCGAAGACCACGAAAGCGTCAGCATCTCTATCCAGAAGACATTAGAAGAGCTCAACATTCCCAATGTTGATTACGTATATTATTGTGATGATGCATTAGCCAAGATTCAAAAAGCCATCCGGGAGGAAGCTCCTTATGACCTGCTGATCACAGACCTTTACTATGAAGAAGATCATCGACAGCAAAAGCTTAAAGACGGCAGAGATTTAATACAGCAGGTGAAGGAGCTACAGCCTTCCTTAAAAGTAATTGTCTTTTCTGCAGAACATAAATCAGGAATTATTGATTCTCTGTTTAATAAGTTAAAAATCAACGGTTATGTGCGTAAAGCAAGAAACGACTCCAAAGAATTAAAGAAATCAATTGCTTCTGTTTTCATCAATGAAAATTATTTATCTCTTGATTTGAAAAAGGATGTTAAAAGACTGAATAGTTATGAATTTTCTAACTATGACATTGTCTTGGTCTCTTTGCTTTCCAAAGGCATTTTACAAAAAAACATTCCTTTACACCTTCAGGAAAAAGATATTAAACCTTATAGCCTGAGCAGTGTAGAAAAGAAGCTGAGCAGCCTGAAAGAAGACCTGGAAGTATCCAGCAACGAACAGTTGGTGGCTTTCTGCAAAGATCTCGGAATTATTTAATTCTGTTTTAAAATATCATGTAAACCTTTCGAATTGTTTGAAAGGTTTTTTGTTTTACGGGAATCCGTAAGGAAAACCTTTTTTCTAGGGATACTTTTGAATCAGAAATTAAAACATAACCAAAACTATGGATCTTAAACTAAAATTAGAACAGCTGCATCAGAAAGTCGTGGGACTGAAAGATCAGATCAATACTGAAGAAGCCACAAAAAATGCCTTTGTAATGCCATTCATACAAATTTTAGGCTATGACATTTTTAACCCCACAGAAGTAATTCCCGAGCATACTTGTGACATCGGAACGAAAAAGGGAGAAAAGGTAGACTATTTGATCCGAAAGAATGATGATCCTATTTTAATTATTGAATGTAAACATTGGAAAGAAAGTGCAGATGCCCACAATTCGCAACTTCACAGATATTATCATGTTTCGAAATCCAGATTTGGAATCCTGACGAACGGAATCGTTTACAATTTTTATACCGACCTGGAGAAACCCAATATTATGGATGAAAAGCCTTTCTTCACCATCAATATTGAAGATCTGAAAGACAGCTCTATCAAAATATTGGAAAGTTTTACAAAAAGCGATTACAACCTGGAAAGCATCCTGGATTCTGCAGAAGCATTAAAATATATAAAGGCCATCAGAAAAGAATTTGAAAAGGAAATAGAAAATCCGTCCGATGAAATGGTAAAACTTTTGGTTGGAAGATTCTTCGAAAAACCTATGACCGCAAGCAGAATGGTCTCTTTTAAAGAGTATACGAAAAAAGCTTTGACCCTTTCAATCAACGAATCCATAAGCTTCAGGCTAAAGTCTGCATTAAGCATTAATGAACAGATTGAAAAACAGGAAGAAGCTGTAAAAACAAATCCTATTGACGAAAATAATGACTCTAAAATTGTGACTACGGAAGAAGAGCTTGAAGCCTTCCAGATCGCAAAAGCCATTTTAAGAGAAAAAGTTCCTTCCGACAGGATTGCCTATAGAGATACCCTATCTTACTTTGGGGTTCTTCTTGATGACAACAACAGAAAACCGCTCTGCAGATTTCATTTTAACACTGCCAATAAATATATCGAAACCTTCCACAACGGAAAAGATGCAGGAGAAAAGGTACTTCTGAATAATCTTGATGAAATATACAATTTCAAAGAACAGCTTATTAAAACACTAGATAATTATTAATATGGCCGTATTTGCAATCCCAAACCCCAAAAAGACATTAAATGTCGACTTCCCTATGGACCGGGTAAAAGAAAGTGTAAAAAACATTACGCTTATGAACTCCAAGTACAGGCTCCATAGCTCAAATGAAATTTTCAACCAATATACCTACGAATCTTATGAGTTTCTCAGTTTAGGTGTTTATATTGATATTAATCTCAATTCAACATCAGAAAACAAAACCGAAATTACGATAGAAATAAGAAGAAAGATGGGAACTTTCAACGAGCCTCATGAGGTCACCCATGCGAATGATCATATTGTTAATATCGTTAACTATATAGCCCGCTTGACAGCCATGTCTACGGATGAAATCATTAAACTGAAATCTTCTCAGACACAAAATGTTACTGCCGTGAAAAAAAGCCGAAAAGAAAAAAATACGGCAGCTATACTCTCTTTTTTCCTGGGAGGGATCGGTATACACCGTTTTTATTTGGGACAAACTGTTATGGGCGTATTTTATCTGATTTTCTGCTGGACTTTTATCCCTGCTTTTATTGCATTCATTGATTTTTTTGTTTTCATCTTCATGTCACAAAATAAGTTTGATTTAAAATATAACCGCTTATAAAACTAATAACCATGAAAACTTTAATCCCATGAAAAAACTCCTATTCACAACTCTTTTAGCAGCAGGCCTGCTTTTTCCCGCAAGCCTTATAGCAACAGAAAACAGTTCGCCTTCCAAAACAGAATTATCGCCCAAAAAGCAGAAGAAAAAAACAAAGAAGAGCAACAAAAGCTCGGGGTCTAAAAAGCCACGGTCTTTTTACTCCTCTAATAATAAAAGTTGCACTTATAATGGAAACCAGCTCTATGTAGGTTCAAGAGGAGGCTGTTATTATTATGCAGGAAGCAGCAAACAATATGTAGACAGATCCTATTGCTCTGGCTGTAACTGATCAAAAAAAACTAAAACCACTCACCATAAAAAAAGCGAAGATCTGTCTTCGCTTTTTTATTTTCTGATCATTTCCGTATGGGGAATATCATCTTCTAAATATTTTTTTCCGGTATCTATAAATCCAAATTCAGAATAAAACCTTAGCAGATAATCCTGTGCTGAAATTTTGATTTCTGAAGTATGAAAACGGTTTTCTATGGTTTCTACAGCATATCTGATAAGCTGTTTTCCCAGATTTTTACCTCTTGCCTGTTCTGTGGTAAGAACCCTTCCAAAGGAGGTTTCATCATACTTAATTCCTTTATCAAAAACACGGCAGTAGGCAAGGATCTCTCCGTTTTCTTCCGCCCAGATATGAATTCCCTTCTGATCGTTATTATCCAGATCGGGATAAGGACAGTTTTGTTCAATCACAAAAACATCAATACGGGCTTTCAGGATGGCATACAATTCAGGAACCGTAAACTCATCAAAGGTTTTAATTTTCCAGATTATATTACTCATCAAAGTTTACCTTATTATTTTTCAAAAAATCGTTTGTTTTTTGGATAAAATTCAGGATCTCATCACCTCCTGTTTTCTTTTCCGCAGAAGTTAGATACAGTTCAGGAAGATCATCCCACGTTTTATGCAGCTCATTTTTATAATTTTCTATATTTTGAATGGCTACATTAGGTTTCAGCTTATCTGCTTTAGTGAAAACAATCGAAAAAGGAATTCCGCTTTCCCCACACCATTGGATAAATTCCAAATCTATCTTTTGCGGGCTGTGTCGGGAATCTACCAAAACAAAAAGATTCACCAGATTTCTTCTGTTTAAAATATAATTGGTGATCAGTTTCTCAAAATCCTTTCGTATAGACTTTGAAACTTTTGCATATCCGTACCCCGGTAAATCGGTAAGATACCAGTCTTCATTCACTAAAAAATGATTGATCAGCTGTGTTTTTCCCGGAGTTCCGGAGGTTTTTGCCAGATCTTTATGATTCATCATCGCATTGATCAGGGATGATTTCCCCACATTGGACCTTCCGATAAAAGCATATTCAGGCATCGTAGGTTCAGGGCATTCCTGCCATTTTCCGCTACTCTTTACAAAATTTGCTGTTTTAATAACCATCTTTCGAATATTTTTTAGAAAAACAAACCATTAAGAAAAGCTCTTAATGGTTGTTTTTTATTTGTTTTAAACTTTATCTTTTAACCAGCTGTAGAGAATTTCATTAAATTCATCCGGTTTTTCCATCATTGCGGCATGCCCGCATTTCTCAATCCAGAAGAGATCTGAGTTGGGAATAAATTTATGCATGTCTTCTGCCACCTCAGGAGGCGTTACATTATCCTGTTTTCCCCAGATCAGACAGGTTGGAGTCATAATCTTGGGAAGATCATTCAGCATATTGTGTTTAATGGCACTTCTGGCCAGCATTACCGTTTTAATTCCTTTCATTCTGTCATTCACTACAGAAAAAACCTCGTCTACAAGATCTTCTGTAGCAATAGCCGGATCGTAGAAAACTTCTTCAGTTTTCTTTCTTATATAGGAACGGTCGTTTTTTCTGGGAAAACTGTCTCCGAAAGTTCTTTCATATAATCCGGAACTTCCTGTTAACACAAGATTCTTTACCAAATCCGGTCTTGCCAGAGTCAGAATCAGTCCTACATGTCCTCCCATTGAGTTTCCTACAATAGTTACAGGTCCGGAAGTATGACTCTCTATAAACTTGATAATATATTTTGCAAGCGTGGTAAGATTAGTATTGAGTACCGGCAGATCGTAGATAGGTAATTGAGGAACGTATACTTTGAACCCCTTCTCCGAAAAAAAATCTACCATCTTATCGAAATTACTCAAACCACCCATTAAACCGTGCAACAGCACCAATGGATGTCCTTCTCCCGCCTCTACAAAAGTATATTTCTTTTCTTTTTTTGTACTAAATATCATAAAATGCCTTAATAAAGCTCTGCAAAAATACAAATTAAACCTCAAAAATATTTTGATTACCCTAATTTAAAGTAAAAATAATATAATATTCCCCTTTTTATTGACTTTTTTCAAAACCCCTTTATTATGGCCTGAATAATAGTTTTTACAACACCCAACATATCAAACACTTACCCCTCTGAAATTGAATCTTTAATAAAACTTATTAACATTAAGTCAAAAAGTGGGAAAAAGTGGGAAATTTTGGAAATTATTATATAAATTTGTCCCAAATGAAAAATTTCATTGGAACATATGAGTGTAAAATTGACGACAAAGGCCGGTTAAAAGTTCCCTCCTCCCTGATCAACCAGATGGAAAACTTCGACGATAAGGCGTTTGTAGTCAAGAGATCTGTGTTCCAACCTTGCCTGGAAGTCTACCCCATGAATGCATGGGACAAGCTGATGGGCAAAATTAATAAGCTAAACAGATTCATTAAAAAGAATGCTGATTTCATTCGAATGTTTACGGCAGGGGTAAAAACTGTGGAACTGGACAATGCAGGAAGACTTCAGATCTCAAAAGATCTGGTTCATTTTGCAAACCTTCAGAAAGACACCGTAATTACCAGCGCAGGAGAGCTTTTTGAAATTTGGGATAAAGAAGCCTATGAAAAGGTGATCTCTACCAATGAAGCCGATTTTGCGAGCCTGGCCGAAGATGTGATGGGCGCTTTCGATGAAGAATAAACCGCGCTTGCTGTAAAAGGCAAGGTAAAAAACACAATTAAGTATGTACCACAACCCCGTTTTATTGAAGCAGAGCGTTGATGATTTGGTGACGAATCCTGACGGAATATACGTGGATTGCACTTTTGGAGGAGGAGGCCACTCAAGAGAAATCCTGAGCAGACTTTCAGAAAAAGGAAAACTTTTTAGTTTTGACCAGGACCTGGATGCTCTTAAAAATACAATTGATGATCCCAGATTTACCCTCGTCAATCAGAATTTCAGGTTTTTGGAAAATTCTATGCTGATGTATGGTATTCCTCAGGTAGATGGTGTATTGGCTGATCTTGGGGTTTCGTCCCATCAGTTTGATGAAGCAGAAAGAGGATTCTCTACCAGAAACAATGCTCCTTTGGATATGAGGATGAACGTAATGCAGAATCTTGATGCCAAAAGAGTGATCAATGAATATGAGGAAACTGAACTTGCCGATATCTTTTACCACTACGGAGAATTAAGAGAAGCAAGAAAGCTGGCAAGAGATATTGTTCATCACAGAAAAACAAAAACCATCACTACAACCGAGGATCTTAAGAAGCTTTTCAGCTACCTTCCGCCTCACAAAGTGAATAAATTCTACGCCCAACTTTTTCAGGCGATAAGAATAGAAGTGAACCAGGAGCTTGAAGCATTAAAAGAAATGCTTGTTCAGGCTTTGAATATATTGAAACCGGAAGGAAGACTGGTTGTGATCTCTTACCATTCATTAGAAGACAGATTGGTAAAAAGATTTCTTAAAAACGGAATGTTTGAAGGTGAGCAGCAAAGAGATATCTACGGAAACTATAAAAAGGTATTTGAATTGCTAAAGAGTAAAGCCATCATTCCGGACGATAAGGAAATTGAAGAAAACTCCAGGGCACGAAGCGCAAAAATGAGAACAGGAATAAAGGTGTAAAAGTGGATGGTGAACTGTCAATTGTGAAAAATGAATGAAGGTTCATAAAAAATTGACCATTGACAAGCAAAGCCAATTCACTATAAACAAATTGACATAAAATTTTGGCAAAAAGAACAACAAATCGCCCTCAGAAAAAACTCACTTTTATAGATATTATAAAGGGAAACTTTCTGAACCGTGATGAGATCAAAACTCATTACAAGTATTTTTTACTGTTGTTCATTCTGATGATGGCGATGATTTACAGCAATCACCTCGTCAACAAAAAAATAAAAATTGTCAATGCTTTAAAAGAAGAAACAGAAGAATATAAATCGAGAAACGCTTACGCTCAAAGTAAGCTGATCAAAGTGAAAATGGAATCGGAGTTGGGGAAAGAAGTAGCCAGGGATTCATTGATGACCCTGGAAAACCATCCTCATAAACTGCTAATAAAACTAGACAGTACAGATGCAAAAACAAAATGAGTACGATAACAAACGTAAAAAAACGTTAAGATGGGGCTACCTGTTCGCAGTGGGAGCTCTGTGCGTATTTGTGATGTTTCTTGCAAGGATCGTAATCCTGCAAAACACTAATGTTCAGGAAATTAAAGACGATTACATCAATAAAAACTATCGCGAAGCCACTCTGAAAGCTGCCCGCGGAAACCTCTTCGCTTCAGACGGATCTATTCTGGCCACAACTGTAATGCGGTATGATATCTATCTTGATTTTAAAACAATGAAAGATACCATCTACAGCAACAATATCGGTGCGCTGACAGATTCTTTAAGCAAAATGTTCGGAAAATCCAGAGGAGAATTCAGACAGAAGTTTGATGAGCAGAAGAAAAAGAAAAACCAATACTATACTTTGGTAAAAGGTCTTGATTTCGATCAGTACGACAGAATCAGAAACTTCCCCATCTTTAAAAAAGGGAAAAACAAAGGAGGATTTATTGTAGACCGAAACTATAAAAGAGAACTTGCCACTTCAGAAATCGGAGCAGGAACCATTGGCGTTGATAACGGAGAAGTAAAAGCCGGACTGGAAGGCGCTTTCTCTAAGTACCTTACCGGAACAGACGGTAAAAGGCTGGAACAGAGAATCAATTCATCTCAATGGAAACCTATTGATTACTGGAAAGTAAAAGAACCTGTAGACGGCGAAGATGTTTACACCACCTTAGACCTTAGAATTCAGGACATTGCACACTCCGCATTAGAGAAACAGCTCGTTACTTTCGAAGCAAAACATGGAACTGTAATCGTTATGGAAACGGAAACCGGAAAAGTAAAAGCTCTGGTTAATCTAAGAAGAACAGAATCTGGAGATTATGAAGATTCTTACAACTATGCATTAAAAGATAATATCGAACCCGGTTCTACCTTTAAAACGATTTCTCTTTTAGCAGCAATGGACGATGGTTTCATAGATGAAAATACAACCGTAAACGTAGGAAATGGCGTCTGGGTCTATGCAAAACAGAGAATTTCTGACGGCCACGGCGGAGGAACATACGATATAAGTGATGTTCTAGCAAAATCCAGCAACGTGGGAACTGCCAAACTGATCACAAAGTATTACGCAGAAAAACCACAGATATTTCTCGACCACCTGAAAAGATGGAAATTATTCGATAAAATGGACATAGAACTTCCGGGAATCACAAAACCGAAGATCTTAACTCCACAACATAAGAGATGGAATGCCGCAACACTAGCCTCAATCTCGTACGGATATTCCTCAAACATCAACCTTCTGCAATTAACAACCTTCTACAACGGAGTTGCTAATGGCGGTAAAATGCTTAAACCTCTCTTCATTGATAAAATCATGAAAGACGGAAAGGTAATGTACAGTGCAAAACCGGAAGTAATGGTCAACAAAATGGCATCCGAAAAAGCCATCAAAATGATGACCAGCGCCCTGACAAAAGCTGTAGAAAAAGGAACCGGACGAAGCATTTTTACACCCAACCTGAAAATGGCAGGGAAAACAGGAACCGCCAGATTTGAATACTGGCTTCCGGGGCCCATGAAATACCGGGCTTCATTTGCAGGCTTTTATCCCGCAGATCATCCAAAATATACATGTTATGTAATGATCAGCGAACCCAATACAGCAAAAGGTTTTTATGGAGGATCCGTTTCAGCACCGGTATTTAAGGAAATTGCAGGAAAAACATTCCTCAAAACACCTCAGAACATAGAAAAAGAAATGCTCGTAGACAGAAAGGTGAACCTCAGCAAAATGGTAGAGCCCAACGTTAAAGTAGCAGTTAATAATAAGCAGATGCCCAACGTAGTAGGACTTATCGGTAAAAATGTAATTCCTCAATTGGAAAACTTAGGCTACCGCGTAGACTTCAAAGGAGTTGGAAGGATCAAAGAGCAGTTCCCATTGGAAGGCACCGTGATCAGCAGGAATCAGAGAATTTATTTGTCTCTGCAGAATTAAAATAAGAAACCAGAGTCCTAAATGGACGACTTAACAAAGAATAGGATAAAATCCTATTGATAAAAAATGATAATAACAGAATTATTAAAAAGAATCCCAGTGTTAGAAATTCACGGCAACGATGCCCGTGACATTTCAGAATTGGTTTTCGACAGCAGAAAGATTACGGAAAACTCACTCTATGTAGCCGTGAGAGGAACCGTTGCAGACGGACATTCATACATTGCATCATCTGTTGAAAAAGGTGCAAAAGCTGTAGTGTGCGAAGAATTCCCTGAAACTATGGATGAAAACGTAACCTACATCAAGGTGAAAGATTCATCTAAAGCATTAGGTCATCTGGCATCCAACTTTTATGGAAATCCTTCTCAAAAGCTTAAATTAATCGGAGTTACCGGAACAAACGGGAAAACGTCTGTATCTACCCTTCTTTTTGATGTTTTCAAAAATCTGGGATATGATTCGGCCCTGCTTTCCACGGTTGAAATCAGAATTGCGGACGAAATCATTCCCGCTACTCATACCACTCCGGATGTTATTACCATCAATAAAATTTTAGCACAGGCGGTTGAAAAAGGTTGTGAATTCGCCTTCATGGAAGTGAGTTCTCATGGAATTGCACAAAACAGGATCGAAGGTCTGCATTTCAAAATAGCAGGATTTACAAACCTAACCCACGACCACCTTGATTATCATAAAACCTTTGATGAGTATCTGAAAACCAAAAAAAGGTTTTTTGACGGACTTGAAGATACCGCTATTGCCATCACCAATGTGGATGACAAAAACGGAATGGTGATGCTTCAGAATACAAAAGCAAAGAAAAAGTCTTACGCCCTGAAAACAATGGCAGATTACCACGGAAAATCTCTAGAAATAGATTTCAACGGAATGCTACTCAACTTCAATGGCAAAGAATTCTGGACAACACTGACAGGAAAATTCAATGTGTATAATTTATTACTGGTTTTCGGTATTGCAACGGAACTTGATTTTGAGCAGGATGAAATTTTGCAGGCCATCAGTAAATTAAAAAGAGTCTCCGGAAGATTTGAGACCTTCAAATCAGATGGCGGAATTTTCTTCATCGTAGATTATGCACACACTCCGGATGCTTTGGAAAATATTCTGGACAGCATCAACGATATCAGAACAAAAAATGAAAGACTGATCACCGTTTTCGGATGCGGAGGCGACAGGGATCACTCCAAAAGACCTGAAATGGGAAATATTGCCACAAAAAAATCAACCCTGGCAATCATCACATCAGACAATCCGAGAACTGAAGATCCTGCACAGATCATCAAAGAAATTGAAGCAGGCGTTGAACCTCAAAACTTCAGCAAATACACTTCAATTCCGGACAGAAAAGAAGCGATAAAAATGGCAATTAAGTTTGCAGAACCAAAAGATATTGTTTTGGTAGCCGGAAAAGGCCACGAAAACTATCAGGACATCAATGGCGTAAAACACCATTTTGACGACAAAGAAACGATCAACGAACTTTGGAAGTTAATGAGTAAATAAAAAAAGATTAAAAGATTCAATTCATTTAAAGATTTAAAAATTTGATGATGACCAAAAATTTTGAAAATTTCCCTGTTTACATCAAGAGTTTAGATTTAATTGAAAAAGTGTATCAATTTCTCCAGAGTGAAAATTTAGAACGGGAATTTGAATTTAATAATCAAATAAAAAGAGCCGGATTTTCAATATCCAACAATATTGCAGAAGGCTCGGAATATAATAATAACAGACAATTTATTAAATATTTAAAAATTGCAAAAGGCAGTTGTGCCGAAGTTAGAAGTATGATGATTGTAAGTAAAAGATTAAAACTGGGAGAAGAAAATAAAGCTGAGGAAATCATTAATCTTTCACGAGAAGTTTCTTCTAATATTTCAAACTTTATTAAGTATTTAAGTGAAAATATGGAGAAACCCCATCTTTAAATCTTTAAATAAATTAAATTTTTAAATTAAAAAAGAACATGCTATACTATCTATACGAATATCTAACCAGTCAGGGAATCCATATCCCGGGATTAGGAATGCTGAAATACATCTCTTTCCGGGCAGGAATAGCAGTGCTGTTTTCTTTGGTCATTGCTTTGGTCTACGGTAAAAGGATCATCAATTACCTGAGAGCAAAACAAATGGGCGAATTGGTACGTGACCTGGGATTAGACGGACAAAAGCAGAAAGAAGGAACACCTACGATGGGAGGATTGATTATCATCATCGCGACCATCATTCCGGTGCTGCTTTTCACAAGGATCACCAATGTGTATATCGTTCTGCTGCTCGTTTCCATGTTGTGGATGGGTGCCATAGGTTTCGTAGATGATTATTTAAAGAAAGTAAAGAAAAACAAAGATGGTCTGAGCGGAAAATTCAAAATTGTAGGCCAGGTTGGTTTGGGGCTAATTGTCGGAGTTACAATGTATTTCCATCCGGACATTACGGTTAAAAGAAAATATGCGGATGCAAAAGTGGTCAATAGAAACAATGTAGAACAGAATTTCATGCCTACAGAAAAAATTACCGTTTCTACCGTACCGTTTGCTAAGAACAACGAGTTTGATTATAGCGGAATTCTATTTTGGATGAATGATAAAGATGCCCATGAGTGGGCATGGATTGTTTTTATCCCTATCGTTATTTTCATCGTTACAGCGGTGTCCAACGGAGCCAATATTACAGATGGAATTGATGGCCTTGCGGCTGGAACCAGTGCTATTATACTGCTTACCCTCGCCCTGTTCGCCTACCTTTCCGGGAACATTATTTTTGCAGACTATCTTAATATCATGTTCCTCCCGAATATGGGTGAAACCACCATTTTTGCAGTCGCTATGGTGGGAGCTGTAATAGGATTCTTCTGGTACAATACCTATCCTGCCCAGGTTTTTATGGGTGATACCGGAAGTTTAATGCTCGGAGGAGTAATCGCCGTTTTAGCAATTATCCTGAGAAAAGAACTTTTGATTCCGGTATTATGCGGAATCTTCCTGATTGAAAACGTATCGGTCATGTTACAGGTATTGGTTTTCAAATACAGAAAAAGAAAATACGGGCTGGAATATGCTCAGAATAACAGATTTTTTAGAATGTCACCATTACACCACCATTATCAGAAAGGAGGTTTCCATGAGAGTAAGATCGTGAACAGAATGATCATCATCGGAGTAATGCTGGCTATTGTATGCCTGATCACATTAAAAATGAGATAAAAACCTGTGTAAAGTATGAAGTATTAATACAAAACCAAATTACATTAATACATTTTACATTACACATTTTACAAAAGAATAGATATGAAAATAATTGTTTTAGGAGGTGGAGAGAGCGGATGCGGAGCTGCTTATTTAGCGAAAAAACAAGGTCTGGAGGTTTTTCTTTCAGACAAAGGAGCTATTAAGGATAACTACAAGCAGTTTTTAGCCGAAAATGAAATTGAATTTGAAGAAGGAAACCACAACGAAGAAAGAATTTTAAATGCCGACTGGATTGTAAAAAGCCCGGGAATTCCCAAAAAAGCAGAGATTGTTCACAAAATTCACGAAAAAGGAATAAGACTTTCTTCTGAAATTGAATTCGCTTCAGAGTTTACAGATGCTAAAATCATCGCCATTACAGGAAGCAACGGAAAAACCACAACCACTTCCCTGATCTACTACATCCTGAAAAATGACGGACTGAATGTAGGATTGGGAGGAAACATAGGATACAGCTTCGCCAAACAGGTAGCGGATGAAAACCATGAATATTATGTACTGGAAGTAAGTTCTTTCCAGCTGGATGATATTCAGAACTTCAGACCTTACATTTCCCTGTTGTTGAATCTGTCCCAGGATCATCTGGATCAGTACAACTACAATTATGAAGAATATGCTTTAGCTAAATTCAGAATTGCAGAAAATCAGGAGAATGATAATTTCTTCATCTACAACAAAGATGACGAAATGAGCAAAAACATCCTTGAAAAACTGGAAATAAAAGCGAAAATGATCCCTTTCTCTACAAAAGAGAAACTGTCGGAAGGGGGTTTTGTTGATAATGAAGAGATCGTAGTAAAAACGAAGGGCGAATTCTCAATGAAAATTGATCAGCTTTCCCTAATTGGAAATCACAATGTTGCCAACAGCTTAGCTGCATCTATTGCCGGTAAAATATTGGAAATCAATAACGAAAGCATCAGAAATTCACTAATGACTTTCCAGGCAGTAGAGCACAGACTAGAATTCGTGACGGAGACCAACGGTGTGAAATACATCAACGACAGCAAAGCAACGAATGTAAACGCCACCTACTACGCTTTAGAAAGCATGAAAACTCCGACAGTCTGGATTGTAGGAGGATTAGATAAAGGAAACGATTACTCGGAAATTGAGGATCTCGTGAAAAGAAAAGTAAAAGCAATTGTTTGCTTGGGAATAGACAATACGAAGATCATAGACTTCTTTAAAAACAAAAAAGAATTCATTTATGATACGTCAAGCATGGAAGAAGCCGTGAAAATATCAAAATCACTGGCCAAAAGCGGAGATACCGTTTTACTTTCCCCATGTTGTGCAAGTTTTGACCTCTTCAAAAGCTATGAAGACAGAGGAAAACAGTTTAAAGAGCAGGTTTTAAAAAATTAATAGTTAAAAATGAAGAGTTAATAATATTGAAAATTTTCATTATTCACTTTTTATTATTCATTAAATAACATGGACGAACAGAACACAGAAAGCAGAATTGAATTTCTAAAGGGCGATAAAGTACTTTGGATGGTCATCCTTGTGATCTCCATTTTCTCTATTTTCCCTGTTTACTCTGCAAGTTCAAATCTGGAATATATTGTTAATAACGGGACTACAACAGGTCACGTCATTAAGCATATGTTCTTTGTGGTCTTAGGTCTGGTCATCATGAGAGTCGTAGGAATGGTAAAATATGAATACATCGGAAAGCTCAGCAGTATTTTGCTGGGTCTGATGATTGTTCTCCTTGTTGTTACCATGTTCACAGGACAAACCATAGACGGAGCCAGCGCTTCAAGATGGTTGAAAATCCCCGGAACACCCATCTCTTTCCAGCCCTCGTCATTTGCCTTTTTAATGCTCATCATTTATCTCTGCAGGTATCTGACGAAAAAAATAACAAGGGAAAGACTTCCGATAGAGAACATTATGTACATCTTTGGACCTATCCTGCTGGTATTTGTGTTAGTAGCGAAAGACAACGGTTCTACCGCACTGATGATTCTGATGGTTTCCGTAATCGTTCTCATCATAGGACAGCTTCACTGGAAATATATTGCAGGATTCATCTCCGCATCATTTGTAGCCATTGTTTTCTTCCTGATTATAGCATTAAATACCAATCTCATAGGCGGAAACCGTGTTCATACATGGATGAGCCGTATAGAGACATTTACATCCAGTAAAGCAAAAACAGCTGATGTAGATGATGAAAGTGTAAAAGCCAAAAACTATCAGGTAATGCAGGCCAAAGCTGCTATTGTTCACGGTGGAATTACCGGAATGGGGCCAGGAAAAAGTGCATTGAAACAAATGCTTCCACAGTCTGCCTCCGACTTTATTTTTGCCGTAATCGTAGAAGAATACGGACTCATTGGCGCCGCTTTTCTCATCTCTCTGTATCTCATTATGATGATCCGGATTGTGATGATCGCCAGTAAAATGCCGGCCTTCTTCGGATCATTGCTCGTGCTCAGTCTCGGGGTGATGATTTTTATACAGCTATCCGTCAATATTGCAGTAGCAGTTAACCTGATCCCGGTAACAGGGCAGCCGCTTCCCCTGATAAGCTACGGAGGAACCTCCATGCTGGTCACCTACCTCCAGCTTGGCATTATTTTAAATATAAGCTCCAGGATCCAGATATACGATGAAGAAGGAATGGGCAAAAAACAAAGCGTAGCAGAAATTAATGATATTGCATAAAAGAGTTCCAACTGGACGATTTAACAAAAGACAGAAACAGTTCTGTCATATATAAAAAAGAAATGAACAAAAAACTAAAAGTATTATTATCCGGCGGCGGAACAGGAGGACACATCTTCCCGGCCATCGCTATTGCAGATGAAATCAGAAAAAGATTTCCTGATACAGAATTTTTGTTCATTGGAGCCAACGGGAAAATGGAAATGGAAAAAGTTCCCCAGGCCGGTTATAAAATTGAAGGAATTGACATTGCAGGAATCGACAGAGGAAACATCTTATCGAATTTAGGGCTGCCTTTCAAAATTTTGAAAAGCCTTTCGAAGTCGAAAAAGATTATTAAAAGTTTCGCTCCGGATTTTGCGGTAGGAACAGGAGGTTTTGCCAGCGGACCGGCTTTGTATGAAGCAAGTAAATTGGGGATCCCGATTTTCATTCAGGAGCAGAATGCCCACGCCGGGGTTACCAATAAAATCCTGAGCAAAAAAGCCAAAGCAGTCTTTACAGCATATCCAAAAGTGGAAGGCTTCCCTGCTGAAAAAATAAAGTTCCTGGGAAATCCTATTCGTGAGAATATTATTTCAGGAATGCAGGAAACAGATCTGGCAAAAGAAAAGATGGGATTGAGCAAAGACAAGCTTACCATTCTTTCCGTAGGCGGATCTTTAGGCTCCAGAACCTTAAACAATGGTTGGAAAGAAAACCTGGAAAACCTTAAAGAAAAAGGCTATCAGTTGATCTGGCAAACCGGAAAACTGGATTACAGTGAATTAAGCAACGAATCCCGGATTTCGGACCTCGGATCTCAGATTCTGTTGAAAGAATTCATCAAAGACATGGAGCTCGCTTATTCTGCAGCAGATATTATTGTTTCAAGAGCAGGAGCCATTGCCATTTCGGAATTGGCCGTAGCTGAAAAACCTGTTCTTCTGGTACCTTTCCCTTTTGCAGCGGAAGATCATCAGACCAAAAATGCCATGAATCTGGTTGAAAAAAACGCAGCCAGAATGGTAAAAGACTCCGAAATGCATGAAAAATTCTGGAACACTCTGGAAGAGATCTGCAGCAGTGAAAAGGTAAGAAAAGAAATGTCTGACAACCTGAAATATTTTGCCAAGCCTCACGCCGCAAAAGAGATTGTAGACGATATATTTAGTGTATTAATGAGATAACTTGATAATAGATAATGCTTTAATCATTTAATCTTTAAATTTTTTAATAAATAATGAAAATTCTGGAAACATATCAAAATTATTACTTCATAGGGATCGGAGGGATCGGAATGAGTGCTTTGGCTCGCTATTTCAATGCTTCGGGCAAAAAAGTGCTGGGCTACGACAAGACCAACACCAAGCTTACGACCCAACTGATGAAAGAAGGAATTGATATTGTTTTTGAAGACCTTATTGACGAAAGAATCACTTCACTTCAGAAAGAAAATACACTTGTGATCTATACTCCTGCTATTAAAACACTGGGAATATGGGATTATTTTAATGAGAATCAATTCGAAGTTTTAAAACGTGCTAAAGTTTTAGGCCTTATCACAGAAAATACAAACTGTATTGCTGTAGCAGGAACCCACGGAAAAACAACAACTTCCACATTGGTTTCTCACCTGTGCAAAGAAGCCAATCTTCCGTTTTCGTGCTTTTTAGGAGGTATTTCTGAAAATTTCAGATCAAACTTCCTGTATAACGGTACAGAATATTCCGTAGTAGAAGCAGATGAATACGACAGAAGCTTCCTGAACCTTTCTCCGGACTGGGCGGTAGTAACCTCTACCGATGCAGATCATTTGGATATTTACGGCGATAAAAGCCATATTGAAGAAGGTTTCAGACAGTTTGCAGCATTGGTTCCTGATGACAAACAGTTATTTGTAAGAAAAGGACTGGATGTGGGAAGAGCTCACAAAACTTATGCAGTGAATGAAGAAGCAGATTATTATTCTGATAACCTGCGAATGGATCATGATAAGATCTATTTTGATTTCCATACCCCTTCCGAAACCGTAAAAGACTTCGTGTGGGAAATTCCGGGAATCCATAATGTGGAAAATGCGACGGCAGCGTTGGCCATTCTTCACAACTTAGGCGTAGATTTTGAAACGCTCAAAAAGGCGATTGCCAATTTTAAAGGAATTAAAAGAAGATATACCAAACATATTTATCCGAACGGTAAAATTTATATTGATGATTATGCCCACCACCCCACAGAAATCAATGCGGTAGTGAGCTCTGTAAGAACATTTTATCCGGATAAAAAATTATTGGTGGTTTTCCAGCCGCATCTCTTCAGCAGAACAAGAGATTTTGCAGACGGATTTGCAGAAAGCCTCAGTAAATCGGATGAACTCATCCTTCTCGACATTTATCCTGCAAGAGAACTTCAGGAAAATTTCGAAGGAATAACTTCAGATTGGCTGCTGGAAAAAGTGAATTTAGATAAAAAAGAAAAATCGGACTTATCCGGTGCTTTTGAAAAAATAAAAGAAAAAGAATTTGACATCCTTCTCACAGTAGGCGCAGGAAACATTGACACCCTGTACGATCCTATTACCGAATGGATTGAAAAACTGTAAAAAGTAGCAATGTATTTAAGTATTCATGATATGACAAACACAAAAAATCATGAATACATGGTACATCAATACATGAATACAATAAAGTATGAAAAATAAATACAGAATATTAAAAATTGTTGTGACTGTGATCATCCTTGGATTACTGCTGAGCTTCTCATTGAAGAGATTCAGCGGCCAGAAGATCACGGACAATAAGATTTCTGTAAAAATGAATGAAAAAACACCCGTATACTTCATTGATGAAAAAGATATCCGGGATATTGTAAAAAAAGAAAACCCTTCCGGAAAAGTAGGCGATCTGAACATCCCTGTGCTTGAAAAAAAGATCAATGCACTTCCCGCGGTAGACAGTGCCAACGTATACTTGAACCTGAACGGAAAACTCTATTTGGATATCAAGCAGAGAGTCCCCGCTTTCAGGCTGAATAAAGACGGAAAAGATTTTTATGTAGACGAAAAAGGAATAGAATTTCCGATTTCCAGAACCTATTCCCATCCTTGTATGCTGGTTACTGGAAATGTAAAGCCGGAAGAATATGAGAAGCTGGCAGAACTGGTAAAGAAAATCGACAAAGATGATTTCAGTAAAAAATTCTTTATCGGAATCTCAAAAAGCAAAGACGATTATAATCTTCTCACCAGCGACGGAAATTATAAAGTAGAAATAGGAGATCTTGATAACATCGAATTTAAAGTAAAAGGCTTAAAAACCTTTGTGGAAAAATACCTGGTATTTCAGGATCCTCAGAAATACAGCATGGTCTCTGTAAAATACCAGAACCAGATTGTAACCACTTTAAACCCTTATTTCAAAGAAAACGACAGTATTCTGAAAGCAGGAAATAAAGAACTGGCAAAAGCCCCGCTTATGGCAGCTGTTAAGAAACCGGATGTTCTGCCTAAAACAGCAGCATCAGAAACAAAAAAAACAAAAACACCTTCCGCTAAGCCGAAGGAAAAGCCAAAACCCAAAACGGCAGCCAAACCAAAGGAAACCAAAAAAACAGAGAAAAAGCCAACAGCTGCAAAGCCTAAAGCAAAAGTAAAAATAGAATAAAAAGAGTCCCAAAGGGATGATTTAACAAAAGATAGGACACAGTCTTATTAATGAATAAAGAAAAAAAATCAAATCGACATAAAATGGAAAATCAAGAGTATTCAGTAGGTCTGGACATCGGGACAACGAAGATTGTCGCGATAGTCGGAAGGAGGAATGCACACGGGAAGATAGAAGTTCTCGGCGTTGGGAAGGCCAAAAGTCTTGGAGTTCATAAAGGTATTGTGAATAATATTTCACAAACCATTAATTCAATCAAGGCAGCCGTTTCTGAAGCACAGTCCAGCGCAGGAGTTCCTATCCGTAAAGTAACAGTAGGTATTGCAGGAAAACACATCCGTTCTCTGCAGCATTCCGACTATATTATGCGTGAGCATCCGGATAAATTTATTACAGACGACGACATCGAAGCACTGAAAGATCAGGTAAAAAAGCTGGTTATGCTTCCCGGAGAAGAAATCATCCATGTTCTTCCTCAGGAGTATAAAGTGGATTCCGAAGGCGAAATTCAGGAGCCTGTGGGAATGCACGGAAAACGCTTGGAAGCCAACTTTCACGTGGTGGTAGGGCAAATGGGAAGCATCAGAAACATTGCAAGATGTGTAAGAGAGGCAGGCCTTGAAATGGAAGCCCTTACCCTGGAACCTTTAGCGTCTTCAGAAGCTGTATTAACCAAAGAAGAAAAAGAAGCCGGCGTTGCTATTGTAGATATAGGCGGCGGTACTACAGATATTGCTATCTTCAAAGATAATATCATCCGTCATACCTGCGTAATCCCTTACGGAGGTGGTATCATTACGGAAGACATCAAAGAAGGCTGCTCCATTATCGAGAAACATGCAGAACAGCTGAAAGTAAAATTCGGATCTGCAGTTCCGGAACTGGAAAAAGACAGCACATTTGTAACCATTCCCGGACTTCATGGAAGACCGGATAAGGAGATTTCACTTAAAACTTTAGCACAGATTATCAATGCCAGAGTAGAAGAAATCCTGGAAATGGTGAATACAGAACTAAAAGCTTACGGAGCATTTGAACAAAAGAAAAAGCTGATTGCCGGAATTGTCCTTACAGGTGGTGGATCCAACTTAAAACATCTTCGACAGCTGGCTAATTATACAACAGGTTTCGACAGCAGAATCGGTTTTGCGAACGAGTACATTGCCAACGATAAAAATCAGTATCTGAAAGGCCCGGAATTTGCTACCTCAATCGGTTTACTGATGGAGAGTTTGAAGATTCGGGACAAAAAACAGATCATTGAAACCGAAGAACCTGTGAAAGAAGAGCCTGTAAAAACAGAAGCTATTGTAACACAGGCAGAAACAGTTCAGCCCGTTCAGCCGGCAGCCGTTGTTCAGGAGCAGTCCGCGGTCAGTGAGCAGCAGGAAAACAGAAGAGCGAAACTGACTTTCGGGCAGTCGCTTATGGAAAAAGTAAAAAAATTCTTTGAAGAAGTAGAATAAAGCATAAATGATGAATGATAAGCGATAAATGATTTTTCCTTATCAATTATTATTTATCAATTATCAATTATAAAAAGCATAGTTATGGAAAATATAGGTACACAAGGATTTTCATTTGATTTGCCAAAAGGAAATTCATCCATCATAAAAGTAATCGGTGTAGGCGGCGGCGGAAACAATGCTCTGAAACACATGTACGAGAAAGGAATCTACGGGGTAGATTTCGTAGTCTGCAATACAGATGCCCAAACATTAGACAATAATCCCGTTGCCAACAAAGTACAGTTGGGAACTACCATCACAGAAGGTCTTGGTGCCGGTGCAGATCCTGAAGTAGGAGAAAAATCTGCTATTGAGAGTATCGAAGAGATCAAAGCTTCTATGGGCCAGAATACCAAAATGGTGTTCATCACTGCCGGAATGGGTGGTGGTACAGGTACCGGAGCAGCCCCTGTAATTGCTAAGGTAGCCAAAGACATGGGAATTCTTACCGTGGGTATCGTTACCGTTCCTTTCAGTTTTGAAGGGAAAAGAAGACTTGAACAGGCCGAAATAGGTCTTGAAAAATTAAGAAATAATGTTGATTCACTTATTGTAATCAATAATGATAAACTGAGACAGCAGTTCGGAAACCTCGGATTCAAACAGGGATTCTCAAAAGCCGATGAAGTTTTAACCAATGCCGCTAAAGGAATGGCAGAAGTGATTACCGGTTATTTTGATGTAAACATTGACTTTAGAGATGCCAAATCTGTACTTCAGAACTCCGGTACCGCCTTGATGTCTACAGGTATTGCTTCAGGAGAAAACAAGGCCGAAGAAGCTGTTAAAAAAGCATTGGATTCTCCGTTGTTGAATGACAACAAGATCACAGGCGCTAAAAACGTTCTTCTATTGATCAGAAGTGGCGCGGAAGAAGTGACCATGGATGAAATCGGGGTAATTATGGATCATATCCAGAAAGAAGCAGGAAATACGGCTGATATTATTTTCGGGGTAGGTGCTGATGAAGAATTAGGAGATTCTGTAAGCGTTCTTGTTATTGCTACAGGTTTTTCTAATGACAGTAAAAAATTCGCAGGTCCTACAGAAAAGATCAGAATCAGTCTTAATGACAGTCTTGAGACTCCAAAAGCCTCTCCTTTTAAAACAAGAGAAGAAAGAGAAACACCTTCTGAAACAACGCATGATTTCGGAGGTAAGCATACTTTCAGACTCGATGATGAAGACAGTGATGCTCCACAATTTGGCATGACTTCCTCTGAAAAAAAAATGATTATTGAGGAAGAAGAGATTAAAACAGAAATAAAATTCTTTGATAAAGAGGAAGATACCCCAAATAACGCTTCCCGCGACTGGAGAAATGAGGAAGAACCGCAGGAAGAGTCTTACAGTTTATTCTCCTATGATGAAGAAGGAGAAGATCCTAATGATCTGGAAATAGAATCTTTTAAATTCGATTTTGATTCCAGAAAAGAGGAAACTCCGTCTTCTCCTACAAACAGTGCTTTCTCAGAAGAAAAACCGGTGGAGTTCAGTTTCTTTGTAAACAATCAGCCTTCTTCAGGTGAGCCTAAAACAGATTTTGGGCAGCCGAAAGCTGAGTTCACCACTCCTGTGAGTGCGGTAACTGAAATTCCGGTTCAGACTCCTGAAACGTTCTTCCAGACAAGACAGGAAGAGCCAAAGGCAGAAGTAAAGCCTGTTGAAGAAAAAATAGAAATTGAAACTCCAAAAACATCAGAATCCGAATTCACGTTTGTGAACAAAGCGGTGGATCAGGAGAGAATCGTAGAGAGAAGAAATAAATTAAAAGAATTCAATTCACGCTATCAGAGTTTTGACAGCACCAGTGAATTCGAATCTGTACCGGCTTTCAAAAGAAAGAATATTTCTATTGACGGAACCAATGCATCAGACCAGAATATCAATACGTATCTGTCTGACAACAACGGATCTGTTCAGGTGAGAGAAAACAGATTTTTGAATAAAGACGTCGACTAAATAGTGTAACAATGTATCAATTTAACAGTGTAACAATTGCTTGTTCAAATTGGTACATTGATACACTTTTACATTGATAAATTAAATACCATGAGTTTAGAAAATATCATAAGCGAAGCTATTAAAACAGCCATGAGAGCAAAAGACAGAGTTGCTCTGGACTCTCTGAGAGCTGTAAAAGCTCAAATTTTAAATCTACACACTGAAGCGAGAGGCGTTGAAGTTTCTCCGGAGCAGGAAATTGCTATTCTGCAGAGAATGATCAAACAGCGTAAAGATTCTTTCGAACAGTTTACAGCACAGGGAAGAAATGACCTTGCGGAAGTGGAAGAAGCCCAGATGAAAGTGATTGAGCAATTCCTTCCTAAACAGCTTAGTCCGGAAGAACTGGAAGCTGAAATTAAGAATATTATAGCACAAACCGGAGCCGAGTCTGCCAAAGACTTAGGAAAGGTAATGGGAGCAGCTTCCAAAGCATTAGCAGGAAAGTCAGACGGAAAAAGTATTTCCGAAATGGCGAAGAAGCTTCTTTCGTAGAACGGGATACGTGATGCGAGATCCGGGATCTAACCCCGGAACACGAAACACGAACCCCAAAAACAGGATATCCAACCTTTGCATATCGATTTGATTAAAGAATCCCGGAGCGCTAGCGTTTCGGGATTCATTTTTGGATATTCATAATTATTAAATCAGTTCTTTGTAATTTAAAAACTGAAAAAGGTTTGTGGTCTGTAGTAATCACGTTGTATTAAACAATTTGATTGCTCGAGGGAAAGCGGTTAGTGTTTTTTTCATGGTCGTTTGTTTTTTAGAATCATTTCAAATTTAACAAATATTTTTCATTATAAATAGGTTTATTATATATTTTTTTCAATATCATTGAAATATTAACACTGCATTAATTTTATCTGACTAAACCATTGATAGTTTTTATATATTGAAGAAAAGCTAAGAAATGATTAACTTTGTATCGATAAAAAACAAAATATATGTATCCAACAGATTTAGTAATGCCTATGAAGGCAGAACTTACAGATAAAGGTTTCGAAGATTTAACATCTCCAGCACAGGTAGAAGAGGCTTTAAAGCAGCCGGGAACTACCCTATTAGTGATTAATTCCGTTTGCGGATGTGCAGCAGGAGCGGCAAGACCGGGCGTTGTATATTCTTTGACAGGAGAAAAAAAACCTGATCATTTAACAACCGTTTTCGCAGGATTTGATACGGAAGCTGTGGCGGAAGCAAGAAAACACCTTGCTCCTTTCCCTCCAAGTTCTCCTTGTGTAGCTCTTTTCAAAGACGGTGAGCTTGTGCACATGCTGGAAAGACATCACATCGAAGGAAACCCTGCAGGAGCTATTGCAGCTAATCTTCAGGCAGCTTTTGATGAGTACTGCTAAGAAACAATACATCTAAAGAATAAACCGCTACAGCATTTGTAGCGGTTTTTTTATGGTCCCCCGAATTTGGATAGTTCAAATCAAAGATTCATCATCCTGATATTTATAATTTAGATTCAGATTTTACCGGTAAAATACAACGGCAAAAATCCAATAAAATGAAGAGAGAAAAGGATTCGAACCTTTGATGCGAAGAACGCATATATTGCTACATGAACAATACGCTTTAAGCCACTCAGCCATCTCTCTGGATGTATCAAAAATAATTGACCTTAAACAGTAATAGTCAACTGCGAAAGCCAATTAATGAAGAGAGAAAAGGATTCGAACCTTTGATGCGAAGAACGCATATATTGTTACACGAACAATACGCTTTAAGCCACTCAGCCATCTCTCTGGGTATATCAAAAAATTATAGACCTTAAACAGTAATAGTCAACTGCGAAAGCCAATTAATGAAGAGAGAAAAGGATTCGAACCTTTGATGCGAAGAACGCATATATTGTTACACGAACAATACGCTTTAAGCCACTCAGCCATCTCTCTTTATGTATAAACAGCAGACCTATTGATCAGGAGTATGATTTTTCATAATATTTTTTTATTTTCTTTTCAACATCGAAGTAGTCCTTGATATTGTTATCGAAAGTTTTATGCTTGTAATGGGTCTTATTGATGATCTCATACTGCATCCTGTAAAAATCTATATTTTCTATGATGCTTTTTATGGATTGTAAAAAGAAATTTAAGTCCTCTTCTGTAGTATAAAGACCTAAACTAGCTCTAACCATACCTCTGTAAAGATTAACGTCGGATTCATCATCAATATCCCATAGTTCCTCTACTAAACAATCTTTTACAAAAGGATGAGAACAGAAACATTCATTCCTGACTGCAATTCCAAAATAATCGTTCAAAATTAAAGAGGTCAGCTCATGAGGTATAGATTGCAGATTAAAGCACACAACTCCTATTTTATTTGTTATATCTCCTTTCGGGTAAAGGATTACTTCCGGAATGCGGCTCAGTTCCGAATATAAATAATTAGTCAGATTTCGTTCCTTATTATAAATATTCTCCATTCCTAAATGTTGCATAAACATGATCGTACAGCCTAGAGATATTATTCCGGGAATGTTTAAGGTCCCGGCATGTTCTTTGTCAAAGAGATGATCCGCAACCGTGAAATCGCTTAATGTAACAGAACTTACCATTCCTCCTCCATACAATACAGGCTCCATTCTGGCTAGGATTTCCTTCTTTCCAACTAACACGCCCGGTGATCCCGGTGTATAAATTTTATGTCCCGAAAAAACAAAAAAATCTATATTGGATAAAGGATCCTCCTCTCTCATTAATGAAACAGGTGCGTGTGCCACCAATTGCGCTCCATCAACGATGATATAAGCATCATATTGATGAGCAAGTTTAGCAATTTCATGATAGGGAGATATCTCACCGGAAACATTACTTGCTCCCGTTACAGCAATATAATCTACTTTCCCGGATGAGTTTTCCAGCTGTTCTTTTATTTTAACCAAATCAAAACCTATGTAATCCCCTTTCTCATTAAAGCCTGAAATATACATTACGTTTTTATGGTTAACACGATGGGGAAGATCGTTGGAATGATGCTCCATGGAAGATATCAGAACAGTATCTTTATCCGGTCTTAATGCGCTTAGTCCCTGAGCCAACCTGTTCAATGGAGAGGTTACTCCATTTCCGAGAAACAGCACACTATAGGTATGATCTACCCCTAAAAAATCTTTAATTGTATTTTCTGTCCATGTAATGAGTTCTGTGCTAAACTTGCCGGCCATATGTACTTTCGTATGGGCATTGGCATAATAATTCAAATATTCCTGAGTGATTTCTTGTGACGATCTTAAAGCCAGATTACTGGCTGCAGAATCCAAATAAATTCGCTCAGTTTCTTTTTGATCTGCTGATTTAATGGAAAACCCCGTTCCGATAAATAATTTTTTGTAATTCATGACAGAAGTTTTTGTAAAGAATTTAAGAATGTATTTTTTAGATTTATCTATTGTTACACTTTTAGTAATGTTTCAGTTCCTTTCTCTGGCGGCTACCAGTCTTTTTTGTAAATGCTATCCTCATCACAAAAGAAACTATGACAGTTGCTTTTTAAATGATAAACCTCTGTTGCTACAAATTCTCCTAGTCTGACACGATCTACATAGATGTCATTCGATATATGGATAATATCATCTGATTGATATTTATTATAAATCAAATGCAGCAGAGTAGCTAAAATTAAATTACATTTTACGCTGGCTCCTTCTCTCATTACTATTGGATTACCATCCGGGCCTACAATCGTATAAGCTGTTTTGGCTTCACTTATTTCACACTGATCATTATTAATACATCTCACCAATGATTGATCATTGCTGTTAAACAGAGTATATTTTTCCGGTGAAACTTTATATCTTTTCCTAAATTCCAGCATTGCTCTGTTTCTGACCGAGCTTTCAAAGAAAATCTCTATCTCTGAAGTTTTTATTTCATATTTATCCAAAATCATCAGATAATTCTCCGGAATTTGATAATTTTCCTTGAATTCTTTTCTAAAAGAGATATCAATACCTATATCATTGATCCATAAATTAAAAGAAACTTTATTTCCTTTATTTCTCAGATATTTATATGATTCAAGACCTAATTCGAAAGAATGAATCTCAGATTCTCCCTCGTTAGAAAGATCTTCCAATCCATCTGCAATACAATAATGGCCTGCAATAATTGATTGGTTTTTTCCTTTAATTTGCTCCAGTTCCGTTTCAATGACACTAAAAGCTGTTTTAGTTAAGCTCATCATATATTTATACCTTTAAAATTAAAAAAGAGTAAATCCCTTCATGTTCAGAGTATTCCAGAAGATTACTTTTCCCATTCTGACAAAACCTCTGAACATCTGTTTTTGTATTAGGATCAGTTGCTATCAGCTTAATTCTATCGCCTGTTGGCATCGTTTTCAATATCTTTTTTAGTCTTAGTACTGGAATAGGGCATGTTTCTCCAGAAACATCTAAAATTGAAAAATCTGTTTCCATAAATTCTTAGTTTGTCACTTTTTTGATACTTTTGAAAGACCTATAAAAATTAATAAAATACCTGGGTATATATAAATGTTGGGTGCTTCGGACAGGAACAGATACGCGAAAATAATAGCAAAAACAGGCTCCAGCAGCAGCAGATTAGATAATAATAAAGGAGGCAGTTTCTTAGATGCATAGGCAAATCCAAAAGTGGGAATAGCCGTTGAAAAGACTCCTAAAGCAATAATGCTCGCTATATTTACTCCACTTAAAGAGGCTAAAGAAAATTCTACTTTGTTGAAAAGAATGATATAAAGAAATATCAAAATTCCAAAAAAGCAAGTTCCCAGGGTAACACTTAAAGTATTTATTTGCTTATTTAAAACATTTTGCCTGTTAGAAATCATCACAAAAACGGCAAATAATAAAGCTCCTGATATAGCGAAGATGTGTCCTAATATGGAAGATCCGGAAAAATGCAGTTGAGAACTTAAGTGAGGATACATAATGGTTGCAACCCCTAAAACAGCTACAATAGTCCCTATATATTCATTTCTTGAAATAACATTTCCTGCAAGCCTTCTAAATAAAATAACAAAAAACGGGGAGATACTTATCAGCAATGTTACTTCTCCAATTGGAGCAAGCATAAAAGCCATTGTTCCAAAAAAATAAGTCAGAAATAAAATTAAGCTTAAAACAAGTATGACCTTATCCGAAAATAAATCTTTGAAAACCTGTCTGGTTTTTCTTTGAAAGAACAGCACCAGAAACAATGCAATACAAGTTATCATAAATCGGATGGAAATGATAAGCAATGGTGATTGAAGACTGGAGAGCCTTATAAAAACACCTACCATTCCCCAGCCCAAGATAGAAGCCAAAGCGGTTATTAAAGACGAATTCCCCTTATGATTCAGTGCCATGTTATTAGTTTGTTTTGAGTATGGTGACATACTTCTAATCCTGCTTTTAATTTTAATAATCAATCACAAATAGCAAAATAAATACGTGCTAAAAAAGCGGTAAAAATTTTGACTGCAGCAATATTAAACAAAAATATCACACAAATGTGAAAAATTTAAAAAAAATATATAACTCCAATTTTATCAAACCAAAAAATTGATATTAAACTAAACATTCAAGAAAATAGAAAATTTTTTTTATCAGGCTAAATATTAAGAAAATAAACAAAATAACTCAAAAAAAATATTTCTATAAAAATAAAATAAACTGACTGAGTAAATTATTAAAAAAATATTCAAAAAAGACCTATAAAAAAGCCCGTATTTATAAAATTTGTGTACCCAAAATAGTAAAGATTTATTACTACTTCTCCTCGGGGAAAAATAATTTATATCTAATAATGTCTTTTACAAATTGGAGCATCTCTCATTTAACACAATAAAAATTCTGTAAAAATCCAAATATTATTATATTTGTTGGAATGGCAACAAAGGCACTCTTCAATACGGTCGTCAACTGGTTTATCCGCCAAAGGATAGATCAGATTCAGAATTTCATGGATCATCCTATTGAAACTCAGAAAGGTATATTGTTTTCGCAGCTGTTTCACGCGGAAGACACCGAGTATGGTAAAGCATATGGTTTCAATTCAATTTCCAGCTATCAGGACTTCAAAAACAAGGTTCCTATTGTTACTTATGAAGATTTTGAACCCTACATCGAAAAAGCAAGACAGGGCCATAAAGATGTAAGCTGGCCCGGATATATCAAGCATTTCGCCAAATCATCCGGAACCACCAATGCAAAAAGTAAATTCATTCCTATTTCCACAGAAAGCCTGGAATACTGCCATATGAAAGCAGGAAAGGATATGGTTTCCATATATGCCAACAACCACCCCGAAAACCAGCTTTTCACCAATAAAAACCTGAGACTGGGAGGAAGTTCCGAACTTCATGCAGATTTCAACACCAAATTCGGGGATCTCTCCGCTATTTTAATTGATAATCTCCCTTTTTGGGTAGAAATCACCACAACCCCCAGCAAAAAAGTCTCTCTCATGTCTGAATGGGAAAGTAAACTTAAAGCCATTACTTCAGAAGTGAAAAATGAAGATGTGGGAAGTATCCTTGGCGTACCCAGCTGGATGCTGGTCCTTCTTCAGAGGGTTTTAAAAGAAACCGGAAGCGGAAGCATTTCTGAGCTTTGGCCCAATTTAGAGGTGTTTTTTCACGGCGGAATAAGTTTTAAGCCCTACAGGGATCAATACAGACAGATCATCGGAAAAAAGATCAATTACTACGAAATTTACAATGCTTCCGAAGGCTTTTTCGGCATTCAGGACAGGTCGGACAGTGATGAAATGCTGCTGATGCTGGATTATGGTATTTTTTATGAATTCATTCCGATGGATCAGTTTCATTTCTCCAACCCGAAAGTAGTCAGCCTGGAAGATGTTGAAACAGGAAAAAACTACGCTATGGTAATCACCACCAACGGCGGTCTCTGGAGATATCTGATTGGTGATACCGTGGTATTTACATCCATCAATCCTTTCAGAATAAAAATTACGGGAAGAACCAAACATTATATCAATGCATTCGGGGAAGAGCTTATGATCACCAATGTGGAATCTGCTCTTTCAAAAGCCTGCGAAGCCACAGGAGCAAGCATTACAGACTTTACCGGAGCTCCGGTTTTCATGAAAGAAAACGAAAGCGGTGCCCACGAATGGATCTTCGAATTCAGTCACCATCCGGATGATCTGGAGCGGTTTACTGATGCATTTGACCTTCATTTGAAAACAATCAACTCTGATTACGAAGCAAAAAGATATAACAATCTGACTTTAAAAAGACCAATTGTACATATTGCAAAACCGGATCTTTTCTATCACTGGCTGGAATCCAAAGGAAAGCTTGGCGGGCAGAATAAAGTTCCGAGACTCAGCAACGACAGGGAATATATAGATCCTTTGCTGGAGCTAAACAGATAGAAAGAGGAAAGGAAGTCTGATGCCGGAAGAAGGAAGTTATATAGCTCAAAAAAAACAATAGTTGGAGAAAAAACCTTCCCGGGATTAGGAGTAATCATTTGATTTTAAATATTTTCATTGATCACAAGGATAAACAAAGCCACTTCGTTTATCAAAAGTAATACAAAGTAAAGAAGCATTTCACCCTCCGGCACATTTTAATAGCTAAAAGTCAAAAAATTAAACTTTTTCATTTGGTTTTACGTTTAGAAAAACAGATTCCGATAATCGGGTTATTTTACAATTAAAGGCAAAAACAACTTCCTTCTCCCATCCTCCGGCTTATATCAAAAAGACATATGAAAACAAAAAAACGCAACCTGAATTCCGGCCGCGTATTCTTTTATGTATTTAAGTATTGACTATTTCTTTAAGTCTTCTTTCAGCTTTTTTGCTCCCTCTTCTACTTTGGCCGCGCCTTTTGCCGCTGCATCTTTCACATCCTGCCCTACTTCTTTGGCTCCGGCTTTGATGTCTTTTCCTGCCTTGTTAAGGTCTTCTTTCGTTTTCTGGGCAGCTTCATCAATTTTATTTCCTGCAGCGTCTACTTTGGCTTTTACATCTTCCTTCGCTTTGTCTATTTTAGAACTGTCTACAATAGAAGCGGGAGATTCCGAAACGGTAGTTGTAGTCGTAGTTACAGATCCGTCAGCATTTTCAACCTGCTCTGTTTTAGTTGTCGATTTGGTACATGATACAGCAAACAATGCTACTGCAGCTGCTGTTAAAATTTGTTTTTTCATATTGTATATTTTATTAAATGTTTGTAATGGGGTGTTTTATTCTGTCTTAGCCGCTGAAACCTCTGCTGTTTTAGGCGCTTTTTCGGCGTCTGCCTTTTTCTTCTCCTCTTCCAGCTTCTCTTTATTTTCTTTTTCGAGTTCCTCTTTGAGCTTTTGCTCTTCTTTCAGAAGTTTTTCAGCCTGTTTTACAGAATCCTGGTATTTTTGGGATGACATTCTGATCTGGCGAACAATATCTACTGAAGTTGCTCCCGCAGAAAACGAATCTACAGCTGTTGTGTCATAATGAATCTTTATATCCTGATCAGCCGCAAAACCCGGCGTTTCCTTTTTAGAACAGGCGGACAGCAAAAGAATGATAACAAAAACTGCTGAGAGTAAATTTTTCATGGAACTAATTTAGCAGAAATTCCGCAATTACAGGATAGTGATCCGATAATTTTACAGAGTGATCCACTTTATAGCTTAAAGGAATGATTGATTTTGAAGTGAATATATAATCAATTCTCAATGGGACTTTATAATCATGAAAACTGGTAGAAGCCCCATTTCCTACAGTAAGAAAAGCATCCTGAAGATCTTTTCCCAAATTATAATATTCGTAAGAATTGGGCACAGAGTTGAAATCTCCCGCTAAAATCACAGGATAAGGTGAAAAATCAATTACTTTTCTGATCTTTCTGATCTGGTCTTCATGTGCTTTAAATGTAGGAGTCATGTGAGAAAAAAGATTCGCAATTTTTCCGCCTTCTTTTGCCAATCCATCAAATTTAAGCATTGATTTGTGTAATCTGAAGGGTTCCAGATACACATTGACAACTCTTATAATTTTCCCATTGATATCTACGTCTGCATAGAAAGAATTCCCTCTTGCTTTTTCTTCAATCAGTTTTTCCTGTCTTAAAATTTTATGTTTGGTCTTCAGAATTACGGAAGGATATTTTACCATGTCCTTTCTGATGGCTCTGTTGGTATCCTTCTCCTGAACCAGAATAATATCGGCATCCTGATCTGTGATGTATTTTTTAACTTTATCCCAGCCGAAATCTCCATACTTTACATTAAACGTAAGTACTTTGATATCTCTGATGGATTTTAAGCTTTCTGTTTTTGGTGAAAAATTGACCCAGCGTCTTACAGGATTATAAAAAAGGAATGATCCCAATAAAAAAGCGATTGCTATTTTCTTTCTTTTAACGATCCAAACCAGCGTAAGAAGAACATACACTATGATAAGATAAGGAAAACCAAGCGAAAGGAGATTAAGAGATCCTAAAAAATTAGGGGGAATCCATGCATTTCCCAATGTGCTTAGCAGCAAAACGGAAACGGCAATATGGATAAATAACAATAATTGGCTCGGCTTCATGAAATAACAATGTAGGGTACGATTTTCATTTCATCAAAAATCCTACCAAGCCTGGAAGTTTTAACTAATTTTATGATTATTAATTTTTTAAAGAAAATGCACCAATTACAGGATAATGATCTGAAAGCTTGGTGATTCGGTCTACATTATACGTAACGGCCTGTATTGTTTTTGAGGTAAAAATATAGTCGATTCTGATAGGAAATTTGTAATCATGAAAGCTGGTCCCGCTGCCTTTTCCTGCTTCTACAAAAGCATCTTCCAAACCTTCGGATAAATGATAATATTCGTAAGAATTGGGAACAGAATTAAAATCTCCACCCAAAACAACAGGATAAGGAGAATTTTCTATTCCTTCCCTGATGATATTCACCTGATCCTGATGCTTTTTAAAAACCGGAATCAGCCTTTTAACAATATTCTTGAGTTTCTTCTCGTCTTCCTCCTTATCTCCCGCCATTTTAATCATTCCTTTTTCAAATTTGAAAGGTTCAAGGTAAATATTGATGAAGCGGTAAACTTTTCCCTTAATTTCTATATCTGCCTGATCTGCATACACATTATTGTTTTCAAAATCTCCTTTGATCAGTTCTTTCGAGCTTAGAATTTTATGTCTTGAAAAAATGGCAAGCATCCCTTCCTGACCTGCTTTTTCCATCCCGTGAACAGAAACTTTAATTCCGGACTCCTGCAACATAACCACATCAGCATCCGCTTTATTCAAATAATTCTGAATATCAGCAGCTCCTAATGAACCTCCTTTAATATTAAAAGAAATCACTTTCAGATCCGCCGTTTTCTTTTTATCCGGAGAAAAATTCACCCATCTCTGCACAGGAATCATAAAAACCAGCCCGATCAGCATGAATGCAAAAGTTCTTTTTTTCCAGCTGAAGAGCCAGAAAAGCGTAAATACGGCATACAGGATCATAAGAACGGGGAATGCTAAAGAAAGCAGATTGAACCACGGAAATATTTTAGGCGGAACATAAGCGTTCATTAAAGTACCCAGCAGCATAAGCAAAACGCCCACATGCAGGATCAATATGACAAGACGGAAAATTTTCACAGAATTTTAATTGAATCTATACAGATGTTTCTTCCATATCCTTGCAAGAATCCAGCCAACTAAAGCTCCTCCAACGTGTGCCAGGTGAGCAATACCTCCTCCGTTTCCGGAAACCCCCAGATATACTGACACTACAATTACAATAGGCATCAGGTATTTTACCTTCATTGGAACAGGGATAAACATCAACATAATCTTTGAATCAGGATAAAGGGTAGCAAAAGCTGCTACCACTCCGAAAATGGCTCCGGAAGCTCCTACCATAGGTGTGGCAACGATTCCTTTCAGGTTTTCAACAAGCTCTTTCTGCTTAATAATGGCTTCTGCATTTCCACTAAAGTTTACATTGGCTCCCGATAAATAAGCATTAACATTAAAGCCGAATTGCTGCAATTCATTGGTTATCTGCTGAACCTCAACAAAATTCCACAAATTAAATAAGAAAAAAGCACCCAAACCACTCAGAAAATACAGGATCAGATATTTTCTGTCTCCCAATGTCTGCTCAAGAATAGGTCCGAAGCTGTACAGCGTCAGCATGTTAAATAAAATATGCATAATACTTCCATGCATAAACATGTGGGTAATGATCTGCCATGAATGGAAAAACGGAGAAAAAGGATAAAATCCGGCAAGATAGCCGATCACCTTATCCCCAAGAAAATAAGTACCAATGAATACGATAACATTGATGATGATAATATTTCTTGTGATGGGCGGTATATTGTTAAACATTTTTAAAATTTGTTTTTAAAATCATTAAACGGAACTTCATAAAAGCATCTTTTGCCATCCGGTAAAAATTCCGGGAAGCCTAATGCCGTAAAATCTTTAATCATTTGTTCCGCATCTTTTTTGTAGATAAAATCAAACCTGGATTTCGACTGTATTTTATTCCACTGGCTCAGATAATACTGCATAAATTCTTCTTCGGTTTTATAATCCAGGATCTCAAAAAGGTTCTCCAGGAACTTCATCGCCTGTGTTTCTTTGAGTCCTTCCGGAAGAGCATCTATTCTCAGTACGCTTTCATGTGCAATTTTCATGTCAAACCCGAGTTCCGGAAGAAATTTTTTGAAAGAATTGTATTTATTCTTCTCCATTTCATTCATATGGTACTCCAATGAAAACAGAAGCGAGTGACTATTTGGGTTGGTATTGATATTGTTTTTCTTCGATGTTTTATTGTTTTCTGACACCACCAGCCGGTGCATTCTCCCCAAATCCAGCATCAAAGTTACATCTCCTTTATTGAACAGCCAGTAACCGTTTGGCAGCCTCATCAGATCTTCATCGAAATCTTCGTCTTCAAATAAATTAATTTTTGAAGGTTCTGCGGTAATATTCTGATGGTACATTTCCGTAAGGTTCTGAATTTCTTCCGGACGTACATTTCTCTCTTCGATGAACGGGTTATAATCTTTGTCTACAATAATTTCAGGCATCTTAATCACGCCGCCACCGCTGTTTCCCTTGCTTGGGAAAGGCTTGTTCATCATGGCATCCATTTCAGGATCTTTATCAAAATCAAGACTTGGAGAAACGTTGTAAATTCCCAAAGATCTTTTAATGGTAGAACGGAGAAGGGCAAAAATAAGGTGCTCGTCTTCAAATTTTACCTCTGTTTTCTGAGGATGGATATTCACATCTATCTTTTCCGGATCCATTTCCAGATACAGGAAAAATGTAGGAACATAGCCCGGTTGAAGCAGTCCTTCAAAAGCTTCCTGAACCGCTTTATTGAAATACGGGCTTCTGAAATATCTCCCGTTCACGAAAAGGAACTGCTCGCCTCTTGATTTTTTAGCGCCTTCAGGCTTAGCAACAAATCCGTGAAGTTTACACCAGATAATATCTTCTTTGATAGGAATCAGCTGTGGCTGAAGTTTACGTCCGAAAACATCCACGATACGCTGCATCTGGCTTCCTTTTCTCAGTCTGAAAACGGCTTCATCATCATGAAACAGGGAAAATTCCAGATTTTCATGAGCCAAAGCGACACGCTGGAATTCATCAATCACATGTCTGAATTCAACATTATTATTTTTAAGGAATTTTCTTCTGGCGGGAACATTATAAAAAAGGTTTTTCACCAGAAAATTAGATCCGTCTGCCGTTTGTATCGGGTCCTGAAACTGAAATACTCCGCCTTCAATGTAGATATTGGTTCCTATTTTGGCATCATTCTGTTTCGTTCTCAGTTCAACCTGAGAAACCGCAGCAATAGAAGCCAATGCTTCACCTCTGAATCCTTTGGTGGCGATTCTGAAGATATCTTCGGTTCCTTTGATTTTAGACGTTGCATGTCTTTCAAATGCCATCCTGGCATCAGTTTCAGACATTCCTTTGCCGTCGTCTACCACCTGAATCAGGTTTTTTCCCGCATCCCTGATAATCAGTTCTATCTTGGATGCTTCCGCATCAATAGCATTTTCCAAAAGTTCTTTCACAATGGATGCAGGCCTCTGCACCACTTCCCCTGCTGCAATTTGGTTGGCTACATGATCCGGTAAAAGCTGAATAATATCTGACATAAAACGTTTAATCAACTTACAAAAATAGTCAATGGAAACCGTAATTAAAACATTAAAACCGTGAATTAAAATTTAATTATCAACATTTTAATCACATTCTGATTTTTTGCTCTGCTCTTAATCCCGGCATCAAAAGAACTCCGATTGAGGATTGAAGTTACAAAATGACGGTGTATTTGTATATTGAAAGAAAGGTATTTTACTACAAAACAGGTTGCTTTTTATCGCAAAGTCTAAAAATAATCTGTTTAAGTTTTAAGTGGGCGAAGATAGGTGGCTACGCCACTGACTAAGCGTATGCATTATCCATCCGCTTCATCGAATCAATCAGAGATTGATTCCTCCTTTGCCTACCTAAAAATAAAAGGCTTTACGATCAAACTTTGCGTTAAACAAACAGATTAGGTTTCTGAGTTGATGGAAAAAGAACACCCCTTTTCTACCATCAAAAAGGGGTGCCTCACAGCTAGTTTACACAAAAATAATACTGATATTTACTTTATATATTGTCGCTTATTCATCAAAAACAAGCGTTCTTTTTTCTTTTCTTTTAGGAATACCATGAATCTTGTCGTACAAGAAGGCCAATACATTCGGTTTTTTATAAATCCTGCTGTAGCGGTATTTGGTATTAAAGTGTCTCACATGAATCTTATAGGCATCATACCCAATCACAATTAAGAGACAAAGACTTATCACATAAAACACTCTGAATTCCAGATAATAATACGTAAGTCCCGAGAACACCGCTCCTAAAACATAAGCTATCATAATGCTTATCAACAGTTTTGCTCTTGCAACCAGTTCTCCGCTTTTTCTATATTTCTTTTTAGTAAACATGGAAAGCAGAATCCCGAGGTCGGTAGTAGTACCCGTAAGGTGGGTTGTTTTCACCGAGAAATTGGAGATACTTGCGGTAAGCCCGTTCTGAAGTCCTGTTGCAAAAAGCATCAATGCTACCAGATATTCCGTTTCTGCAACTGTTTTCTGGTAATAAAACTGTCCATATATTCCTACAAACAACAAACAGATGATTTCCAGTGCAATCGGCATTGAATGGGCAAAGTATTTACTTCTCTTATTGAAATTGATTACAATAAAATTAGAGAGAAAACTTCCGAAGAAGAAGAGGAAAATCCATCCTCCTACCACAGCTACCTGTGTCCAGTTTCCTTTGCTGATTTCTGCCGCTAATATGGCGTAGTGCCCTGTTACGTTCGACGTAAAAGAGAGAAAGATTAATAGAGAGGCAATATTTATAGTCCCTGCAGTGAATGCAGTCAGCGTCCCCAATCTGATATTGTCTCCCAACGTTCTGCTGTTACTATAATTTCTTAACATTTTTTTATTCTTTTAAATTGTGTTTACTGTACTTTAAGCTTCCACAAAGATCTCAGCCAGTCTTCCTCTTTCCGGAAGTCTTTCTGGCATCTCAACCTTAATTTCCTGAACCTGAAGTTCTTTGCATTTTTTGATGTAAGGAGCGATATCGAATTTTCCTTTACCTTTACTTTTAATAGATGGCGAGTAATATGCCTCCTCAATATTCTCCGATTTCACATAGTTGTTGAAGGTTCTTTGGAAACTTCCGGTGAAAATGTCGCAGATAATTTTATTGATTAAGTGCGGGTATTTATTTTTGATGATTCCGTATGCATCGCAGAACTCCTGTGATCTGATTTTATTAAAAACCGTGTTTTTTGTGTTGAACAGAAGATCTCTGATAGAATCTCCGGCCTCATATCCTGAAACCAGAAGAATATTATACTGGTTCTGATCTTCAGAAGCTTCTTTCTCTTTTAGTACTTTTTTTAATATGTTCAGTGACTCAAGAGAGTAATCCGTTGCGATTAAGATTGTTTTGGTCATATCTTTTAGATTTAGTTTGTGTTATCTTATTTTGATGATACAAAACTAAAGCGGCAAGATTAGAAGCTCTTTGGAACGGAATTAAAATGTGATTAAAGAGATTAGAATGAGATTAGAATATTGTTAAGGGGTGTTAATATGGGAAGTTTAAGGGCAAAGAAAGCTGAGAAGGCTAATATGGCGAAGAAGGCTGAGGAAACGAGGATTGTGAATTTGTAAAGAGGTTTTCGGGATAATAAACAGGGCATGTGAGCCACATTATCTTAATGGCTTTTATGTAATTGTTCTATTTTTTGAATTTTATAAAAGAACAGACCCGGGTTTCTACCTCAGCAAAATAAACGCAGCTATTATCTAAACACCCTCCGGCATCATACTATAAAAATTCGGAAAACGCATCTGTACGGTCGTTCCCTGGTTTTCGTGAGAACTTACAATTAATTCGCCCTGATGCATTCTTACAATGTTTCTGGCTAATGGAAGCCCGATTCCGTAGCCTTCGTAGTTTTTGGTATTAGAAGCCCTGAAGAAAGGATCGTAGATTTTGTTCATTTCAACCTCCGGAATCCCGATTCCGAAATCTTTTACAATAATATAGACATCGGTATCCGTAGCGCCAAGCGACACTTTTACCTGCTGAAAATTAGAATATTTACAGCCATTGTTGATGATATTGGCTACCGCAAGATGCAGCAGCTGCTCGTTCCCCTGGACTTTTAATTTTTTCGGATTATCCGGGAGCATACTGATATCCAGATAGATATTGTTTCTTGCATCAATTTTTCTGAGAGTCTCGATCACATCCCAAAGCAGCTGATCAATTCTTACCTTATCCATCTTCTGAATCTTCCCGTCAAAACCTGTTTGGGCAATCATTAATAAGGCTTTGATTTTCTTATCCAGCTTTTCTGCTTCATCCAGAATAATTTCCAGTGTATCTTTATATTCGTCTGCCGTTCTGTTGATGGAAAGAGCCACATCCGCTTCTCCCATAATGGAAGTTAAGGGAGTTCTTAATTCGTGCGAAACATTTCCAATCAGATGATTCTGGGTTTCAAAAGACGTTTCTATACGGTTGAGCATTCCATTGAAGGTATCTACCAGCTCGTTCAGTTCTTTATTATCCGGCTGGGCTTCCAGTCTGAGGTGGAGATTTTCGGAACTGATTTCCTTTACTTTCCCCGTAATTTTCAGGATAGGTCTGAATAAGGTTTTAGACAGATAAAAAGAAAAAATCATACTGAAGAACAGTGAAAGCACAATACACGTGATCAGCGTTCTTTTTAAAAACCCGAGATAATAAATTACATAATGGTTTTTGGCCGAAGCAATCGCGATATAGTCTTTATCGTCATATTTAAAGGTCTGCCCGATATAATAAAACTCTTTATCATTATAATTGGCTTCTCCTTTTTTGACAATACTTTTGAAAAAATAATCGGGGATATGCACTTCCTGCGATATTTTTTTGAAATTGGAATCTGTGGGAACAGCAAAAACATAGTCCCTTTCCATCGGAAGTTCCTCATCGTTCAGGCTATTGAGGATATAATTTTCCGGAAGATCGAGGTGCTCTTTTCCTTTTTCAATCTGAACAATGGTAGTGGTACGGATTTTAAGCAGTTCATAAAACCTCTGATGCGAAAAGTTGACAATTGAAAAATAAACCAACCCACTGAAAAGCAGTATGATGGCGGTAAACACCAGCATAAGAAGCACCATTGTTTTGGTCTGATTTGTAACAACTTTATTAAACATTCATCAAGGTTTTTTCAATACGTATCCCATTCCTATCACAGTATGAATCAGTTTATTATCATCCTGACTATCCAGCTTTTTCCTCAGATAATTTACATAAACATCTACTACATTGGTTCCCAGTTCATAATTTACGCCCCAAACTGCATCCAGAATTTCAGCCCTTGAAATTACTTTTTCCGGGTTATTCAGGAAATACAGCAGCAGTTTATATTCTGTAGAGGTGAGTGAAATTTCTTCGCCGGCGCGGGTGACTTTCTTTGTATAATCATTCACCATCAAATCCGAGAACTGAAATACATGTTCGTTATCAGGTTCAGGCTCTATAGCTTCCTGAGCACTTATTCCCAGGCTTCTTCTCAATAATGATTTCACCCTGGCAACCAATTCAATAAATTTAAACGGTTTTACCAGATAATCATCTCCTCCACTTTCCAGGCCCAGTACAATATTTTCAGACGTTCCCAATGCCGTTAAAAACAGAATCGGAACATGCTGATTGGTTTTCCTGATCTCTTTGCAGACATCCAACCCATTCATTTCCGGCAGCATAATATCCAAAACCACCAGATCAAAATCATTGGCCTGCACCAGCTGTACACCTGTACGCCCGTCAAAAGCCACGGAAACTTCGTATCCGTTCTCCTGAAGCCCTTTTTTTATAAAAGAGACCACACTGGTTTCGTCTTCAATAAGGATAATTTTTTTCATTGAAATAAGGAATGTTACAAAAGTAAGGGAAAAGGGTGAAAGGGCAAAATGAAGGAAGGATACAAGGGCAAATAGGCTGAGAAAGCTAAGATGGCAAATAACAATTTTCAATGAATTGACTCCACATCATACAAAACCTATATAGAATAATACTAACTTTGTCCTTCTATATAATAATGAGAAAAAATAATTGAGGTTAAATTGCAAACACTATGAATGATTTTTTAATAGGTATCGGTAAACGACTGAAAGATATCAGGAAAAAGAATAATTTAACCATCAATGAACTGGCCTCCAAAGCCAATGTAAGCAATGGCCTTGTTTCCAGGATCGAGAACGGAAGAACTATTCCTTCTCTCCCTGTACTTTTGGATATGATCCAGTCTCTGGAGATTGATGCCAGCTATTTCTTTGAAGGAGTGGAAAAAAAATCCAGCGCCAAGTTTATTTATCTTCCCAAAGACAGCCAGCAGGTCATCGAAAAAGAAGTAGAGGCCGAAGGTTTTAAGTACATGCACATCTTCAGCAAAAGCCTTCATTCTTTAGGTTTCGAAGCAGTCCTGCTTACCCTTGAACCCAACTCCAAAAGAGAAAAAGTGATTACAGATGCCTGGGAATTCAAATATATTCTGAAAGGCGAAGTAAAATACATTATAGACAACGAGGAAATTATTTTACAAGAAGGAGATTCTCTTTATTTCAACGGGAAGTTTCCGCACGTTCCGGTAAGCATCAGCAATGAGAGTTGTATTATGCTTGTTCTTTACTTTTATACGGCATAGTAATTCTTCACTTTTCATTGCTCTTTTCGAGCATTTATTTCTATAATCAATTCCAAAAGTTTACAAATAGTAAACTTTTAATTTTCCTGTTTCCATTCAAAATTAACGTTATGTTAACCGAAAGGGACATTCTTTATCAAAATTTCAACTAAAAATAAATTTCCAAAAAGTCTTATAAGTCCTTAAAGCAAAGGACTAAAAGAATGATTCGCGATTTTCATTCTTGTTTTTCAAAGGAGAAACAGAGTAAAATACAAGTAACAAACCGCTCTGATTTGTTAAACAATACTTAATACAAAATATTTATATATATTAAAATTATTAGCTTGATTTGCATAAAAAATTTAATATATGTAAAAATGAAAACAAATTTAGAGAAATTACTTACCCTTGCTTTTGTTTGTCTTGCTCTTTTTGTCTCGGCACAAAAGCAGTTAATTATAGGAACCGTATTTGATGACGCCCAACCCCTTCCCGGCGCTTCAGTCAAAATAAATGGTTTACCCAAAAATACAGCTACAGATGTTGACGGAAAATTCACCATTAACGATATCAAAGAAGGCCATTATACTTTACAGATAAGTTACATCGGCTATGAAACCTCTGATATTGCTATAGATATAAAAGCCGGAGAAACATTGGATCTGGGCGCTGTAAAACTCTCCCAGCCAAGAAAAAACATTGATGAAGTTGTCGTAACAGGAACTTTGAAAAATACTGAAGCAAGAGCTTTAAACCTTCAGAAAAATGCAGTGAATATTACCAACGTAATTGCATCGGACGGAATAGGAAAGCTACCGGACAGAAATGCTGCAGAAACTGTACAGCGTGTTCAGGGTGTTTCCATCGAAAGGGACCAGGGAGAAGGAAGATTTGTTTCATTAAGAGGACTTCCTCCGTTTTGGGCATCTACAACCATCAACGGAAACAGGCTTCCTACCGCAGAAGAAGAAACTACTTCCAGAGCCACAGCCTTTGATTTCTTTCCTACTGAGCTGATCTCTTATGTACATGTCAACAAATCATTTACCCCGGACATGGAAGCAGACGGAATTGGTGGCGGTGTGAATTTCATCACGAAAACACCTCCCATGAAAACGGAATTCAAAGCCACTGTGGGAAGCGGTTATAATGCCAAATCAGATAAAGGAGTTTACAACCTCGGCCTTCTTTACGGAGGAAGAACGAAAGATAAAAAATTCGGGTATTTATTCAATGTGGCGCACTTTATCAGAAACTGGTCTACCGATAATTTCGAGGCAAGAAGAAGTGGTGATGAAGGGGTTTTCAGAATGGAACTCCGCGATTACAACGGAGTAAGAAAGACAACGGGTGTGAATGCTGCCTTTGAATATGTTCTTTCTCCCAAAAATACATTCTATCTAAAAGGAATGTACGGAACACTTTCGGATGATGAGACGCATTACAAACACAGAATCAGGTTTGATAAATTCAGTTCGGCCAATAATACCGCAAGAGTGGAGCTTCAGAACATCCATAACCTTCTGATCACGGAGCTTACTTCTGTTTCTTTAGGCGGAGTTCATACTTTAAACAAAGGAAAAATAGACTGGGATTTATCGTATTATGACAACAGATTTAAATACGGAAACATTCCCGATAAGCAAAACAATTCTTATTATGTAATCAAGTACACCCAGTCCGGAGTAGGAATCAATTCAGATTATATTTCCAACAGAGGAAACGGTCCAAGAGCTTACTGGAAAGCAGATGGCGGAAAGCTGGACTATAAAAACCCAGATGCCCTTTTTAGTTTCTACAGCGATCCGGGTTTTAAAATGGATGCTTCGCAAATGAGGTTTACAGATCTTGAATTCTACAAAGTTTTCGTGGAAGAAAAAGATAAAATTGTAGCAGCCTTCAATCATGAAATCAATACTTCTGATAAACTGACTCTGAAATACGGATTCAAATACAGAGATAAGGAACGTAATGCCCGGTTTTCTGACATTTTCTACAACTGGAATGGGGGAACTGCTCCTCTTCTATCTGATTATTCACCCTACATCACTACCCAGCCAAACGGTCCTAAATATTTAAGTGAAATGAATGCCCACATCGGAAATACTTTCGGGCCTGTGCTTTCTACAACGGGAATGGATCAGTTCTGGTTTCAGAATCAGGGGAATCTGAAAATCAATCCGGCAGATTCGGAAGCATTGGAATACAATAAAGCACTGGGCAGAAATTTTGATGTTTTTGAAAAACATGCGGACGCCTACGGAATGGGAACCTATAAACTGAATGACAAGATCATTATTTTAGGAGGAATCCGGTTGTCCAATACCAACACCAAAGTAAAAGGATACAATGTGATAGACGATGTTCTGACCCCGGTTGAAAAAACAAAAAACTATCTCGCCGTTCTTCCTATGCTTCATGTAAAGTATACCTTAAACGATAAAACCAATATCCGTTTTGCTGCAACAAGAACTTTTTCAAGACCTAACTTCGGAGATCTTACACCAGGCGGAACCTATATTGAAGCTGATAATGAATTTAAAGGTGGAAATCCGGATCTTAATCCTACCTATTCACTCAACTTTGATCTGATGGGAGAATATTACTTCTCAAATGTCGGGATCCTAAGCGGAGGTGTTTTCTATAAATCGATTACAGATCCTATTTTCCAGGATTCTTTTATAGGAAATTATAATGGAATGAATGGGGTACAGTTTACAGCACCCAACAACGGGAAAGCAGCATGGCTAGGCGGTATAGAGCTTGGAACGACCAAAAGGTTTGATTTCCTTCCCGGTTTCCTTCAATATTTCGGAACTCAGGTGAATGCTACTTTTATGACCTCTGAAATGGAAAAGCCAAGCGGAAGAAAAGTAGCCCTTCCTTACCAGGCAAAAGAACTTTATAACGTACAATTATTCTTTGAGAAAAAAGGATTTAATGCAAGACTGGCGTACAACTACAAAGGAAAATATGCCGTAGAATATGCTGAAGACGATCTCAATGATTCTTACTACGGAAAGTACAGCAGTCTGGATTTCGGAGGATCTTATCAACTGACCAAACACCTTATGCTGTACGCAGATGTGAACAACATCCTGAACAAACCTCTCATCTATCATTTCGGAAAGAATGAAGACCGCCCGGAGCAGGTAGAATATTACGGAGTAAGATGTAACCTCGGAATAAAACTGAACTTTTAAACCTGCATAATGGCTCAAAGTATCAATAAAAAAACATTAGTAACACTGAAGGCAGCTTTTGCCGCTTTCGGTGTTTACTTCTGCATGTATGGCTTCAGAAAACCTTTTACTGTAGCTTCTTTTGAAGGGCTTTCCTACTTTGGAGTAGATTATAAAATTCTGATTATTATTGCTCAGGCCGTTGGATATTTTATTTCAAAATTTATCGGTATCAAATTTATTTCTGAGCTGAAACCGGAAAAGAGAATTGTTTATCTGTTGATGTTTATTGGTGTGGCAGAGCTTGCTTTATTGGGATTTGCAGCAGTTCCGGCTCCTTATAATATCGTTTTCATGTTCATCAACGGAATTCCGCTGGGCATGATCTGGGGAATTGTATTTTCTTATATTGAAGGAAGAAGAACCACGGAAATTATCGGGCTGTTTTTATGCTCAAGCTTCGTCGTTTCTTCAGGTTTTACAAAATCTGCCGGAAAGTTTATCATGGATACGTTTCCGGTTTCAGAATTCTGGATGCCTTTCTGCACCGGATTGATATTCATTATTCCTTTGGTTATTTTCGCTTTTCTGCTGGAAAGGATTCCTCAACCTACAGAAGAAGATATTCAGCTTAAAAATAAAAGAGAGCCTTTGAACAGAGCAGAAAGAAAGGAGCTGATCCGTCGGTTTTTTGTTCCTGTGGTCTGCATTATTTTTCTGTATGTCTGTTTGACTGTTTTAAGAGATTTCAGGGATAATTTCAACCGCGAGATCTGGGACGGCCTGCATTTCAAGTTTGACAGTTCTGTTTTTACACTGACGGAAATTCCCATTGCAATAATGGTTCTCCTGATTTTAGGATTTATGGTGAAGGTTAAAAACAATAAAAAAGCTTTCGACTATTATCATTACATCCTTTTTGCAGGAATTCTGACGGTGGGATTCTCTACCTATTTATTTCAGAATGCCTCACTTTCTCCCTTTATGTGGATGGTGATTTCAGGTTTCGGAATGTATATCTGTTATATTCCCTTCAACGGAATTTACTTTGACCGGATGATTGCTGCTTTTGACATTAAAGGCAATGTAGGTTTCCTGATTTATACCGTAGATTCTTTCGGTTATCTGGGAAGTGTTCTGATCCTTCTGTACAAAAACTTCGGTTCTGCACAGACTTCGTGGCTCAATTTTTATATTCATCTGAATTATATTATTACGGCCGCTGTTTTTATCCTTTCGGTCATTGCTTTTCTGGCATTCAGAAAAAAGGCAAAACCGAAATCAAATTCTAATCAATTCATCAATTTCGATACGTCGAAAATTTTATAAATAAAGTAAAAAAATGACAGCAAAATTTGATTTACTCGTTGTAGGAGGAGGTATTTTGGGAACATTCCATGCCTACCATGCTCTGAAGAAAAATCTCCGGGTCGCTATACTGGAAAGAAATTCTGTTCCTCAAGGGGCTACCGTAAGAAATTTCGGACAGGTAGTTCCCTCCGGCATGGATCTCAAGTGGCAAAATTTCGGAAGGGAAAGTCTGGACATCTATAACGAACTTCATGCTCAGGCAGATCTTACCATAAGAAAAAACGGATCCGTGTATATCGCGTCCAATGACGAAGAAATTCAGCTTATTGAAGAGCTGTATGAAATCAACAGGAATAACGGCTATGAATCTGTTTTGTTATCTAAAAACGACTGCATCAAGAAATTTGACGGACTTCGTTCAGATTACTGTAAGGGAGGTTTGTTTTTCCCGCAGGAACTCTCGGTAGATTCCGCAGACATGATCGTTAAACTTCATAAGCTTCTGCAGGAAAAAATGGGACTTCAGATTTTCTATAACACCACGATTACGGAAACAGGAGAAAACGGAACTCATTGTACGGCTATCGCTACTGATGGAAATGAATTCACTGCCTCAAAAATAATCATCTGCGGCGGGCACGAGTTTAAAACACTTTACCCTAATATATTCAATGAAAGCGACTTAGAAGTAAGCAAGCTTCAGATGCTTCAGACAAAACCCCAGGGCATCTATTCGCTTCCGGGAAATATCCTGACCGGACTTTCCATCAGAAGATATGAATCGTTCAGTGAATGTGCTTCTTTCCAGAAAATCAAATCGTTAGAAGATCCAAAGTCATTCGAAAAGAAGTTCGGAATACATATTTTATTCAAGCAGGCTTTGGACGGCTCTATTATTTTAGGAGATTCTCATGAATATGCAGACGCCAAACATGCAGACGATCTGGGCTATGATCTGAATATGGAAATTGATGAATTTATGATTCATGAAGCTAAAAAGATCATTGATCTGCCTACTTATGAAATCCAGAGAAGATGGTTCGGGGTATATTCTCAATGCAAAACAAAAGATATTTTTGAACACAGCCCTTCACAGAATATCCACATTGTAACCGGTATAGGAGGAAAGGGAATGACGGGAAGCGGAGGCTTTTCAAAATTTAATATAGACAAAATTTACGCATAAATTTCAATGAAAAATATAGAATTATTGGTTCTGGATATGGCCGGAACAACCATTAACGAAGACAATGTAGTGTATAAAACCCTGACGGATGCCGTAAATGATTACGGATATGAGGTGACTTTAGACAAAGTATTATCAAGCTGTGCCGGAATGGAAAAACTGGAAGCGATTACAAGTTTACTGAGGGAAATTAAAGGGAATGAAGACGATGCTCCCGCTATTTTTGAAAACTTCTCGGATCAGCTGAAAGAAGCTTATCAGAAACTGGAAGTGAAGCCCATCAACGGGACTGAGGATTTCCTGTTAAAAATGAAGGCTAAAAATAAAAAGGTGGTTCTTAATACGGGATATACTTCAGAAATTGCCCACCAGCTTTTGGACAAACTTCAATGGAAAGAAAATGTACACTTCGATGCTTTGATCACGGCTGATGATGTTTCGGAGAGCAGGCCAAGTCCGGAAATGATCCATCTTGCTATGAAAAAATTCAATATCCAGGAACCGGGGAAAGTATTAAAAGCCGGAGATTCTGTGATAGACATTGAGGAAGGTAAAAATGCAGGCTGCGGCATGACGGTGGCTGTTCTTTCCGGAGCACAAAGCAGAACCGAGCTTGAAAAAGCCGCCCCCGATTATATTTTAAATACAATTTCTGAGGCTGAAGATTTAATTTAAACTCTTCTTTCAAATCATACTTACTTTTTTCAGCCTCATTGTTTTACTTTTTTAAACATTAAGAAGTTAAGCTGGATTGGATTTAAAAACCAATGAAACACTAATGGCACAAATACCTTCACAAATAACACCACTTTATGATTCGTGGAAATTCGTGAAGATATTTGTGCTGTTTGCGTTTTAACCCCACAAACACTTAATTATCAATTAATTAACCTAAAATTCACATTTGTTTACAAATAGTAAATTAATTTTACAGAAGTTAAAATAAAATTACTATTTGTAAACATTTCTTTTTTAAAACCTTTATCCCCATGAAAACAAAACTCTTCTCAACGGCAGTGGTTATAAGCTGCTTTCTTGGAGCACAAACCAAAAAAGTTCTTTTTATCGGTATTGACGGATGCCGTGCGGACGTGATGATGTCCAGCAGCATTCCGAATATCCAGAGCCTGATCAACCAATCCATCTATTCTCTGGATGGCTTATGTGCCGCTACGACCTGGAGCGGAAACGGATGGAGCACCATGCTGACAGGAGTCTGGCATACCAAACACAATGTTCAGGATAATAGCTTCACCAGTCCGAATTATGTGAATTACCCGGATTTTCTGACTCGGGCTGAAACTTACAATCCGGCTTTAAGAACCATGTCGCTAGTCAACTGGGCACCCATTAACGATAAAATTATCCAGAATGCCGATGTAAAAAGTAATCTGGGAAGTGATCTTGCGGTTAAAAATGCAGCCGTGAACGCTCTTCAAAATGATAATCCTGATATTCTTTTTGTAGATTTTGACGATGTAGATCACGCCGGACATTCTTATGGCTTCTCATCTGCAGTTCCACAGTATGTTTCTTCTATTCAGACCACAGACAGCTATATCGGAGAAATTGTGAATGCCATGAAAAACAGAGCTACCTACAATAATGAAAACTGGATGGTTGTTTTAACGACGGATCATGGAGCCATAGAAAGTTCTCATGGAGGAGGAAATCTTTCAGAGCGTAATATTTTTACCGTATACTCTAATCCCGGTTTCACTCCTCAGCAGATTAGTAAAACAGTTCTTGAGTCTTCCAAAACCTTCAATCAGCTTAGTTTTCCGGCGGGAACCTATGCAAAACCGACGAGCCAGACTCCTTTCAACTTTGGAACCAGCCAGGATTTTACTATTGAATTCTGGGTAAAACCTAATGCTTCTTATAGCAGTGATCCGGTGATGATCAGCAATAAAAACTGGGCAAGCGGTTTGAATAAAGGTTTTGTCATTTCAGGGTATTCCGGACAGACCTTTAAGATGAATATCGGGGACGGCAGTAAAAGAATAGATCTTGTGGGCGGAAAAGTAGAAACGGGAAAATGGAAGCATATTGCCGTAAGCTTTGACAGGGACGGACTTGTTACGATGTATGAAGACGGAGTTCCTGTTACTTTTGCGAAAATGAATACCATCGGAAATATTGATTCCGGGCTTCCGTTTACCATCAATCAGGATGGAACGAATGTGTACGGACAAAATCTTGCCGCTTCGTATAAAGATATCAGAATATGGAAATCTGCTCTTCCGAATGATGTCATTGTGAACTGGGCCAATCAGGATATCACCTCATCCCATCCTTACTATTCTCAATTAGTGGCAGACTGGAAATGCAACGGAACTTCCGGAAATACAGTGACCGATTCAAGCCCGAATGCCAATCATCTCGCTGTAACCGGTTCTCCGGCTTATGCAGCAGGAACTGTACATAATTTTAAGATCAATAATTATACATCAACCACGAGAGAAACAGACCATCTTCCTACTGTTTTTAACTGGCTTTGTATTCCGGTTCAGGCTGCGTGGGGAATAGACGGGACCAATCGGGTGCCTGCCTGCTCAAACGGAGCTTTGGCCGTTAAAGAATCCAAAGAAATTGCTGAAGATTTTAAAGTATATCCAAACCCTGCTTCCGAAAGCATTCATATTCACTATGCCACTGAAGACAGAGCCGTTACAGCCGAAGTTATTGATATGAAAGGAAGTATTCTTTCTGTAAAACAATTGAAATCCCAAAACGGATTTTTCGAGGAAAAGATAAGCCTTCAAGGGCTTCCATCGGGGACTTATTTTATGAAGATTACAGGAAACAAAAAGTCTCTGACCAAAACTTTCATTAAGAAATAAAAACGTACAGATTTAGATTTAATTTTTGATATTAGAACTTGGATAGAGATATCCTCGTTCTAATATCTTTTTTTGTTTAAACATTGATTTTCAATAACATTTGAGTGTCGCAACGCTCATAAGCAGAGCCTGAAAGCGGCAGATGCTCGAAGCCTAGCTTTTCATAGAGTTTGATGGCCGGTACCAAAACCGAATTGGTTTCAAGGAAGATGCTTTCTGCTTTCAGTTCACGGGCTTTATCCACCAACGCCTGTCCTACAAGATAGCCAATTTTCTTTCCCTGTGCTTTCGGGCTTACCGCCATTTTTGACAGCTCAAAAGCCAGCGGCTCATCCTTCATTTTCACCAGTGCACAGGTTCCGACAGGTTCATTATTGAGCAGTGCAAAAACAATGTGCCCACCTTTATTGATGATCTCTTCTTCCGGATTATCCAGCAGTTTATAATCACTTGCCTCCATGGTGAAAAATGTTCTGATCCACTCCTCATTCAGTGCTTTGAAGGCTTGCTTGTATTGAGGTTCGTAGTCAACGATTTTTACTTCATTATTACTTTCATCCATTGTTTTAGGGTTTATTTTAAATTCTTTTTTTTATCATATTGGCCAGTTTTTCCAGATCACTTTCTACCCTATCTGTCCATTCCAGCGCATAATTCAGACGCATACAGTTCTGGTATTGGTTGTATTGTGAGAACATCCTTCCCGGTGCAAAAGTAATCTTCTGGCTGAAGGCTTCATCATACAGGTCTTCGGTACAGATTCTTTTGTCCAGCTCCAGCCAAAGCATAAAGCCTCCTTTAGGTTCAGAGATTTTGGTATTATCCGGAAAATATTGCGTCACAGATTTCTGAATCTGAAGATAATTGGCATACAGCTTATGTCTGAATGTCCGCAGGTGATGATCGTAGCGGCCATGTTCAAGAAAATCTGCTATCACATCGGAATAAAGGGACGGACTGCAGACGGTCTGTATCAGTTTCTGACGGATTACTTTCTCTTTAAACTTTCCGGGAGCTACCCACCCCACACGATAACCGGGAGCCAGCGCTTTTGAGACAGATCCTATCCACATGACAAGACCTGCTTCATCATAAAACTTACACGGTTTGGGCCTTTCTGCACCAAAATAAAGGTTGCCGTAGATATCATCTTCAATCAGGGGAACATTGTATTCCGTGATCAGTTTTACAAGTGCCCTTTTGTTTTCATCCGGCATCTGAAAGCCCAGCGGATTATTGAAATTCGTTACAAAACAGCAGGCTGCCAGCGTAGGAAGTGCTTTTTTCAATTCATCCAGATCTATCCCATAAATAGGATGTGTAGGAATTTCCACTACTTTAAGACCCAGCTGCTGAATCGCCTGAAGAACTCCAAAATAAACTGGACTTTCCACGGCAACAGCATCTCCGGGCTTAGTAACAGCCATCAGGCAGGTATAAACGGCATTCATAGCTCCGGAGGTAATTACGAGATCATCTTCCGAAATTTTTCCTTCCATCACCATGGTCCATTTGGCTACTTCCCGGCGAAGGCTTTCGTTTCCCTGCACCGGTTCATAGTCTGTTCCGCTGTCGTTTTTTCTTTTGATTACATTAATCATCGATTTCTTCAGCTTGGCTAAAGGAAGAAAATTTTTTCCGGGAATTCCCAGGGCAAACTGGGTGACATCTGTTCCATCTATCGTCCCGAACACTTTACCAATAAGGTCTTCCGGAGTATTCTTTTTTCCGGTAACCTGGATGGGAGCTACAGAAGGCAAAGCCAGCTTTCTCTGAGAAGTCTGGCTTACAAAATATCCATATTTGGGGCGGCTTTCCACCAAAGAGCGGCTTTCCAGCTCCATATAGGCCTGCTTCACCGTATTGAGGCTTACATTATAAAGTTTCTGAGCACTTCTCAGCGAAGGAAGCCGGTCTCCAAACTGCAGCGTATCACTCTTGATTTGCTCTGTGACAGATTTTGCTATTTTAAGATACAGAACGTCTTTGGACATACAATTGTGGTTTTAAGTAAATGTACAACTTTATGACTGCTTTATCCTATATTCAGCCAGCTGACCATTCTGTTGATGCTGCTTTTCAGCTGCTCTGCATTCCGGAAGTTCGGCGTATTATTCTTTTTAAAATAACGTTCAGCATAAAGGCTGAAGTCTCTATTTTCAGTCTCAGCAAAACTATTTTTGCTGTAGATTTTAAAAGTGATTTCTCCTTTTTCATTAATCAGCAGGCTGGCAAATGCGACTATTTCATTTTTCTTTTTAGCGACCAGAAAAGGGATCCCAAAGCTTTTATTTAACGTACTATAATTCTGTAACTTAAGAAAGAAGTTTTTTAGAAACAGCATATCTGAAATATAAACTTCAGCATATTGAAGCTGCTCCCGATGTTGAATGATTGTTTCCATACTATTCTCTTTTGCTTACACAAAATTATGGAGTATTTAATTTTGGATACAGATACAGAAGTTACTATTATTATGGGTACAGGCTGATTGAAACGAACATCTGTATTCTGCTTATTATTTTTATGTGATACATATTTTCTTCCTAACAAGTTAACATATTTTTCAAACATATATTTTGTAAATCAGTGATTTAAAATAGATTGAGCTAACATATTTATGTGTGAAAAGCTTTGAATACTAACAAAATATTAACCTCCAAAACCAAGATATTTCTTTTTCTAAAATTAATTTTGCCAGTAAAATATAGTTTGAGTCTTAAAAAAAGATTTAACTAAAAAAAGACAAGAATGAAGATCAATAATAGAAAAAGAATCTTACTTCAATATTTCTTATGGATTTTGGTACTTTTTATGGCTACCTACCTATTATTTTATTTTGATTGTGGCTGGCCTTACATCCTATTTGCCTTTGCTACTATTTTGTATTGTAGTATTAAATTTTTCAATACAAAATATTTCGAGATAAGAATGTATCAGGATCATATTTCGATCAAAGAATATTCTATAGCCGGAAAAGTTCCTCTTCGTTTTTCACCTATTGCATACAGTGATATTACTTCTTTCTATTTTGATCCGGAAAAAAATACAATGGTGTTTCGTACAGAGTTTGAATCCATCATTAAATACGCTGATTTCTCAACAAAACATTTCACAAAAAAACAAAAATCAGATTTGAAAAACTCTCTTAATCAAAGCATTATATAATATCAACAGATAGCAAAACCATATTTCTTTATATTACTTTTCAGGCAGAGGAGATTTCTCACTCCTTTTTGATCATAATTTTTATTTTCCTTATCATGTAATGGAATCTCCCTCTGTCAGATTTTAGAATGTAATCAAAGCCTCAATACATTTCCTATTATTAAAAGTTCCCTGCTATAAATAACAGAGAACCTTTATGAAAAACAAAATTATTGATGAGATTTTTTAATTAAAGTCTTGTAATCACCATTCTTCTTACCGAAGATGTCATTGATGCTGTTCCGCAGCCAAAGCAAAGCGTAAGATTTTCTATGATGCTATCACCCTGTTGAAGACTAAGAACAACAGAATCATATCCACTGGATCTTTGGGAAGCAGCTACACCCAGAACTACCATCGTGTAGTATTGCTGTGTTTGTGTTGCCCCATTTTTCACAATTGACATGAGTCGATGCGCTGCTACGTTTGTACTACTATGAAAACCGGTTTCCATAAACTCAATTCTGTAAGATCCGGATTGTGGACATGTCCAGGTATCAGTAGTAAGGTTAAAGTCTCCTCCCCCGTTGGAACTGAAATCTATAGAGGTAAAATTCGCTTTTGTATTAACGCCCTGTGCATGGGTTTCTGCAGTAGATGAAGAAACCGCATAGATGTAACTTGGATCTGTTTTAGCCAACATAACCAGCTGATAAGTAGTTCCGGAAGCAGTATTCACATCTGTCTTTACGATCAAAGCAGATTCTCCCGGTTGTAAAGCTACAGTCTGAACATTATCAATAAGTTCCGCCCCATCTGCATCAATAGTAATTGTATACATCAATGATGCATTCTTAATATAGTAGGTTCTTCCTGTTCTCGTTACGCCTGTTGTTGAATTCGGAAGAGTCATAGTTCCATTTGCTGTTCCGGACCATGTAAGGTAAAAGTCATTTTCTCCAATCACGAATGTATTGGCTGTTACATTTCCATAAGCAGCTGCAAAAGAACCATTAACGGTAAGCTTTGAGCCTGGAACATTGGTGTCAATTCCAACATTTCCTGTTTGGGAATACAGGAGGGGAATGCACCCAAAAAGAATGAGGGTTGTCAAAATAAATTTCATCCATTCAATGTTTAATTGTGTTGTATTTTTTTCATCCGGAAGACCCAAATAAAATATTAATCTTCTAGTCCGGACAACAAAGTTATACTGGTAAAAAGCAAATATGGCTAAATCAAGGCGTTAATTTTCATTAATAAAATTCCTTTTAATTCAAAAAAAACATTAATTTAAAAACAATAAACCACTAATAATCAGAATTTTGAATTTTTATAACATTAATTAGCGTAAATTAATTTTATTTTATAATTTTAAGTATCTCAGCTTACCTCATTAATAATTTTTTGATCACCCCAACCACAGATGAAATTAATTTTACCTTTTTTATTATTCCTCTTCCTAATAATTTCCTGCCATTCCCCGGAGAAAGGCAACGAATATTTTGATTCCTTAAACAAAGAAATATCTCCTTTGCGGGGTAAAAGGATGAACGAAATAAAAAAAATCTACTCCCGGGAACTGCAGAAATACCAACAGACAGGTGACAGGCTTTTCCTATTGGGCAGTAAATATGCAGAACTGCCATTAAAAGCTGATGAAAGGCTTAAACAAATTCCCATGGTATATGAGCTGCTGAGATTAAATAACGGCAAATACAGTTATATTTCTATCGCCTGTAATTTCAATCTGGCTTCCCAATTCGAAAAAAGTTCTCCGGAATGGTCTTTAAAATGTATTGATAAAGCCATAGAGCTGGATGAAAAGACCGGGAAAAATTATTATCTGCCTCACCTTTATCATTTTAAAGGGAGATTGTTGTACAACAATAATGACTACAAAAGTGCTTTAGATTTTTTTTATAAGGCCCTGCATGCCTATGACCCCGGAACACAGGTCCTGTATGTTGCTTCCATGTACAACAATATCGGAATGTGCTACGACAAGATGAAAAAGGTTGATCTGGCCATCACAGAAACTGGAAAAGCTATTGATCTACTGGAAAAAAAAACGGTCCTGAGCGATGCTGAAAAAGTTTTCATTAACTATATCAAAGGAAGTTTAGCCCAATATTTTTTACAGGCTAATGATGATAAAAAAGCTGAAGAGCTTTTATCTACAGAACTGAACTTTTCTTTGAATAACAGGAACTACCGGATGGCTCTTTACGCATCAAAAGAGCTTATAAAACTATATAAAATCAAAAACTATGATCTTGCAAAGACAGAGGCGGTCATTAATTCCTTTAAAGTTATAGAACCCAACCTGAACGCACCTGCGGACAAGATTCAGCTGTACGAAATAGCTCTGGAGTATTATTCTGAGAAAAACGATATCCAGAATTTTATAACAACTTCGAAAAAACTTCTTAAAACCAATAAAGAAAACAATGAACTCATCCAGAAAGAGCTGAAAATAAATTTTGATATTGCAGACAGCTACATCATTAAAAGTGTAAATAATGAAAATAATGATCGAAAAAAAGACAATATCAGACTGATTGTTTTTGTTATTTTCCTCTTTATCATTTTTATGATCATCATTGTTGTCCTGTTCAGGGATAAGCAGAAGAAGGAAGAACTCATCAGAAAGGAAAAAGAAATTTCAGATAGTCATAAAAAGATTCTGGAGCAGAATATCAATCTTCAAAAAGAAAAAATACGAAACCTGCATCTGAATCTCAATTTAAAAACAGAGACCGAACGAGCCTTTCTGGAGAATTTAAAAAAAATAAAAAGGTCCAAAAACATCCAGCCTGAAGAAATTCTGAAAGACCTACAATTCAAGATCAATAATCTGATTACTATCGACAGGAAAGGGAATGATCTTATCAATGAAAGCTCTATTGAAAACCAGCTTTTCATGGAAAAATTATCCACAGAATTTCCTTTTTTAACGGCTCAGGAGCTGAAGCTTTGTGTATATTTTAAACTTAATTTAGCGGCAAAAGAGATTTCTCTGCTCGAAAATCTCAGTGTAGGAAGTATAAGAGTATATAAAGCTAAAATAAAATCAAGGCTTAATCTTGATAAAGAAAATGATCTGAGCAGTTTTTTAAACCGTTTTTAACAGTTTATTCAGTACTTCTGCTCTTTTCCTGTAAAAAGGGAGAAAACTAGGTTCAGTATAAAAACAAAAAACTCTCTGTAAATGAATTACAGAGAGTTTTTTTCGCGTGTGCGGATGAAGGGACTCGAACCCCCACGCCTCGCGGCACCAGATCCTAAGTCTGGCGTGGCTACCAATTACACCACATCCGCAGTTATTTTAATTTTTTAAGAGCTTATCGTGCTCTGCGTCTACAAATATAAGACATTTTGCCTTACAAAAGAACTAAAAAATAAATACTCACAAAAAGTGAATAAAGAAACCTTCGTCTTACAAACCTTTTAAAAACTAAAAAACTCTCTGTCGAAAAAAAATCTACAGAGAGTTTTAGTACCCCGGGCGGGACTTGAACCCGCACGCCAAAAGAGGCACAGGATTTTAAGTCCTGCGTGTCTACCAGTTCCACCACCAGGGCTGGTGTGGAGCGAAAAACGGGATTCGAACCCGCGACCCCAACCTTGGCAAGGTTGTGCTCTACCAGCTGAGCTATTTTCGCATAGTGCGGATGAAGGGACTCGAACCCCCACGCCTCACGGCACCAGATCCTAAGTCTGGCGTGGCTACCAATTACACCACATCCGCTGGTTTGTTTATTTTAAAGATCTTGCTTCGTTTTTGTGAGTGCAAATATAGGACATTTTCCTTTACCTCCAAACTTTTCGGGGAAAAAAATTAAAATTCACACATTTTTTTTCTGCTCCCCCTATTATTACATTTCATTTTCTTACTTTTACAACGTTAATAATTACAATATGGAATTACAAGGAACGGTAAAGAAACTTTTTGATGCTCAGACATTTGCAAGCGGCTTTCAAAAGAGAGAAATGGTTATTTTAACCCAAGAACAGTATCCACAGCCGATAAACATAGAATTTTTGTCTGATAAGATCAGTTTATTAGATAACGTGAGAGAAGGTGAAACTGTAAAGGTGGGAATCAATATCAGAGGAAGAGAATGGGTTTCTCCACAAGGTGAAACGAAGTACTTCAATTCTATCACCGGATGGAAAATTGAAAAAGTAATGGATAACGGATCTGAGCCAACCCAGGCTTCTCCTTCCCAATCTGCTGCTCCGGTTTCCAATGAGAACCCTTTTGCGGGAGACGATGATGATGATTTACCTTTTTAATTAAAAGAATAAGATCCTATATAAATCCTGCTTTATCAAGTGGGATTTTTTTCTAAAAAATGGTTCGATTAGACGAAAACGAAATTTCATTCCCCGATCCTGAGGTTTACGAAGGTCATGAAGGACTGATTGCTTTTGGCGGCGATCTGTCGGTAGAACGCATCTGGTTTGCCTATCAGCTGGGAATTTTTCCCTGGTATAATCCCGGAGAAGAAATACTCTGGTGGTGCCCGGATCCGAGATTTGTACTTTACCCTGATGAAATAAAAGTTTCAAAATCCATGCGGAAAATCCTGAACAAAGGCATTTTTACATTTTCTGAGAACAAAAGCTTCAGAGAAGTGATCCGAAACTGCCAGCAGGTAAGCAGAAAAGAGCAGACAGGGACCTGGCTTTCCGATGAACTGATGGAATCTTTTATCAAGCTTCACGAATACGGACTGGCAAAAAGTATTGAAGTATGGCAAAACGGAGAATTGGTGGGCGGATTTTATGGGCTGCAGATCGGAAATGTTTTCTGTGGCGAAAGTATGTTTGCGAAGGTAAGCAATGCTTCTAAGGCAGGATTCATTCATTTTGTAGAAAACAACAAAGATCTGCTTGATCTCATTGACTGCCAATCACATACCGAACACCTGGAAAGCCTGGGTGCCAAAATGATTCCTAAAAAAGAATTTTTAAAAACCTTACACAAAAATAATGAACGCAGATAAAGAAAAATGGATCCTCCTGATTGTATTAACCATTATCTGGGGATCGTCTTTTATTTTAATTAAAAAATCCCTCGAACATTTCAACCCTTATCAGGTAGGTGCATTGAGAGTCCTGATTGCAGGAATTATTTTAATGCCAATTGCGATTTCAAAATATAAACTGTTTCCGAAAAAACACCTGAAATGGCTAATTCTGGCTGCTTTTACAGGAAATTTCATTCCTATGTTTCTGTTTCCGATTGCTGAAACTGAGGTAAGCAGCAGTATTGCAGGAATCATCAATTCTATGATGCCCATCTTCGTTATCATAGTTGGGGCTTTGGTATGGAAATTTGAAACCACCAAAAGGCAGATTGTGGGAACGATGATCAGCTTTGCCGGGGTCTGTTTACTGGCATTCGGAGGAGATGGTGAAGGAGGAAAGTTTAAGCTAGTTCCAATATTGCTTTTACTATTGGCTACTTTGTGTTATGCATTAAGCACCACAACGGTAAAATCTAAGCTCATGAGTGTTTCTTCTACGATTTTATCGGCTTTTGTTTTCTCGTTTGTTCTATTTTTCCCTTCTCTTATTGCTTTAGCCTTCACCGGATTTTTTTCAACTTTCAGTTTTAACGAGGATAATATGATGGGGCTGATGTTTGTAAGTCTGCTGTCTATTTTCGGAACCGGATTGGCTATGACCCTGAATTATCGATTGTTGAAAGTATCTACTCCACTTTTTGCTTCTACGGTAACATTGCTGATGCCTATTGTTGCTATTATCTGGGGCTTTCTGGATGGTGAAAAACTGAGTTTTTTACAGTTTGTGGGAGCAGGAGTTATTATTGGCGGGCTTGTCTTTTTAAGGTCTAAATCCGGCGTTGTTAAAAAGTAAATTCGGCTCTTTATGCAATGAGGAACCGCAAAAAATTTTACTCTGGATCTTTGTTGACGCAAAGCTTCATTGACGAAGTGTATCATTTTGAGAATGGCAAAGGCTTCGACTACGTCGTTGATGAAGCCGCTGGATATACAGTCCGCTTAGTCTAATCAATTTCATTGATTCCTTCTTTGCCTCCTAAAGTTCAACGCAATAGTATTAAAACTTTGCGATAAAAAAGCATTTTCTCTTAGCTCATGTACATACTAATTTGATGAATGATACTATATTACTTTCAACCTTGACTAAAAATAAAAATCCTGCATTGCTGCAGGATTTATTTATTTGAATTGTTTGATGATAAACTTTTAAGAATCTTAAACCGCTCATGAGGAAGATCATTGATCTAAAGACTTTCAGAAACTTCTTTCTTCCGGCTTCCCTCTTCCCGCTTTTTTAAGAATTCTTCTTTTTCACTTTAGCTTTGACTTTCTTAACCTCATCTTTAATGAAAGGATATTTTTTCTGCATATCCGTAGCCAGTGATGAATCTTTGCTTAGTGCTTTCTGAAGAGATTCTGTTCCGTTTTCCGGCCTTTTCAGGTTGAAATAACAGTTACTAAGCTGATAATAGAGTTCCGCTCTGTCATGTACCTTTATAGCTCTGTCCAGAATCGTTACAGCTTCTTCATATTCTCCCAGAAGCATCAAAACTTCGGAATAGGCATACCAGTTATAAAATCTTGAAGGTTCTGCGTCTACCAGCTTTTTCAGACAGGTAAGGCTTTCTTCAAATCTTCCGGAATCAATGAACAGAAATGCCAGTCTTTTCTGATAGTCAAGATTACTGTCATTCAGCTGGGTGGCTTCTTTTGCAAAATGAAGCGCTTCTTTCATTCCTCCCATTTCTTCGTACAGATAAGACTGCTCCATCATGGCAAGATAAAACTGCGGGTCTTCTCTCAATGATTTCTGAAACGCATTTAAAGCCATTATCGACTGTTTCTGCGCTTTGTAGCATAGTCCTATTTTGTAAAAAGTAAATGCTTTGGTATATTCCAGCTCCAGCATTTCCTCATATACTTCCACTGCTTTCTGATATTGTCCCAACGCCTCATAGCACGCTGCTTTGTTGGCATATACTCCTACAGAACTTGAATTGATGGCCAAAAGATAATCATACCCTTTGATGGCTTCTTCAAAATTCTTTCTGTTGAAATAAAACTGCCCGTATTCAAACCATGCGGTCTCGGAGTAGGCAAATTCATCTAAATATTCATTAAGAAAGGCAATAGCCTCCTCGCTCTTATTCAGGTCGCTGAAACAGATCATACAGTTTTCCAGTGAATATTCGTCTGTAGGGTCTTCTTTCAGAGCTTTTCTGTAATGTTTAAGAGCGTTAAAGGGATCTCCCAAGTTTACATATTCATCCGCAATAAAGTTGTGAAGGAAGTTTTCTTCTTCTTTCAGTTCTAAGGCTTTTTTGCAAATGTCAATGGCTTTTCTGGGGTTTCCCAGGTTCGAATAATACTTCGCATAGCAGACCATGAAGTCTGTGTTTTCCATGGATGAACCTTTCAGTTCGTCAATAAGTTCTTTTGCGGTATTATAATCTTCCCATTCCAGAAGAATTTCAAGTCTTTTGATCTTGATATCCAATGAATTAGGATGAAGCTTCAGACCATAATTAACAGCATTGTCTGCGTAATTAAAATCTCCCAGCTCCAAATAATAAACAATAATATCTTCTAATTCTTCAGTGTCGAAATAGAATTCATCATTATTTTCCATCATTTCCTCGAACTTTTTTACAAGTTCATTTCCAAAATACTCTTCCAATAGTGTCGTCTTTGTCAGCCTGATGTCTGAATATACTTACAAACCTCGGCAAACTTTATTAATTAATAATAACTTCTGAAACTGACATTCAAATGTTTATGCAAAGTTGCAACTTTTTTTTGAATTAATTTTTCATAAATTTCTATTTTAAAGATAGTAAAAAAAGAAAACCCATAAAAGGATTGTGGATAAAAAACAGGAATTGTTATTAAATAGTTTAAACATTCTGTTTTCCTTTATAATTTTGAGGATTTCAGGAATCTGAACAAAAAAAGAACGGAGCATTGCTGTTCCGTTCCTGTTTTATTTAAATTAAGCTTTTAATTTTAGCGATGATGTCATCTCCCAGCTGATCAGCTTCTTCCTGAGTGTATGCCTCAGTATAAATCCTGATAATAGGTTCTGTATTGGATTTTCTAAGGTGAACCCAATTGTTTTCAAAGTCTATTTTAACCCCGTCTACCGTAGAAACTTCTTCATTCTGATATTCTTTTTCCATTTTGGCTAAAATATCGTCTACATTAATCTCCGGCGTCAGCTCTATTTTCTTTTTCCCCATAAAGTAGCCTGGATATCCTGCTCTTAATTCGGAAACTGTTTTTCCTTCTTTAGCCAGATGAGTTAAAAACAAGGCTGCTCCTACCAGAGAATCTCTTCCGTAGTGAAGATCAGGGTAGATAATTCCTCCGTTTCCTTCTCCTCCGATCACGGCATTTTTCTCTTTCATTAAGTTAACTACGTTTACTTCTCCTACCGCACTTGCAAAATATTCTGAATCATGGCTTCTGGCCACATCTCTCAAGGCACGGCTTGAAGAAAGGTTGGATACAGCGGCTCCTTTTTTATGCTTCAATAGATAATCTGCAACGGCTACCAGTGTATATTCTTCTCCAAACATTTCTCCTTTTTCATCAATCAGGGCCAGTCTGTCTACATCCGGATCTACTACGATTCCCAAATCTGCATTTTCTTTTTTTACCAGCTCACAGATATCTCCCAAATGCTCTTTTAAAGGCTCCGGGTTATGTGGAAACTGTCCGTTCGGTTCACAGTATAATTTAATAGTTTCGCAACCCAATTTCTCCAACAGCATCGGAATTGCAATTCCTCCTGTAGAGTTTACGGCATCGAGAACTACCTTGAAATTCTTTGCTTTAATGGCTTCAACATCTACCATCGGAAGATCTAAAATCTGCTGGATATGAATATCAAAAGCGTCATCTCTTGTTTCATATTTTCCAAGATCGTCTACTTCAGCGTAGTTGAAATCTTCACTTTCAGCCAGTGCAAGTACTTTTGCTCCGTCATCACCGCTGATGAATTCTCCTTTTCCGTTGAGCAGTTTAAGGGCGTTCCATTGTTTTGGATTGTGTGATGCAGTAAGGATAATTCCTCCGTCTGCCTTCAGTTCAGGCACCATGATTTCTACCGTTGGTGTTGTAGAAAGTCCTAAATCCACGACATTGATTCCCAATCCCTGCAAAGTAGCTGTTACCAGCGAAGAAACCATTTCTCCTGAAATTCTGGCATCTCTACCTATAACAAGGGTTAAATTTTTTTTATTCTGTGTATTCTGAAGCCAGGTTCCGAATGCGGATGCAAATTTTACTACATCCAGCGGTGTTAAGTTATCATTTACTTTTCCACCGATTGTCCCTCTGATCCCTGAAATAGATTTTATTAACGACATTCTGTTTTTTATTTAAGTTGGTTTTATTCTGGGCAAATATACTTAAAAGACCTAATAAGTTATAAGATGGGGATCTTTTTCTGAACCTTGTCATAATTCCTTTTTACAACAATTGGAGGAGGAAAACGGTAGCCTATGTAAAGCAGTCCGAACATATTGTTGTTTTGTACGCTCCGGTTTTCTTTCTCATTATAGGCATAGGCATTCATATTGAATTTTCCTCCGAACAGAAACCGGTCTGTATTGTACCCTATATGAAGCCCCGTAGCGAACCTAAAGGTAAGGTACTGCATATTTTCTTTGTTGAACTTTGTTCCGTCGCCACGGATATCCCAGCTGCTGGAGAACATTCCGCCAAATCCCAGAGAGACATTGGGAGCAATATTCACCCTTTTCCGGGCTCCGAGTACCCAATTGTAAAAATAGCCCATATTGGCTCCGAAACTGTACTGCTTTTCCTTACTTTTCTGCCCTTCCAGGATGTCTCTGAATACGGAAAAATCATAATCTACAAAAGGAACCCAGCTTCCACGGCTCTCTTTCTGCCATTCCCCTTGTGTATAGATGCTTTTCAGAGAGAAATCTTTTTTCAGAACATACGCTGTAGATCCCCCGAAACTCTGAACCCTAAGATCCGGAAACTGGAAATACGGATCTTTTCCTTCTCTCCATTCCGGAAAGAGGTCTTTCATGTTTTCTATATAAAACCCTTTTACGTTTTTGTAATAAACGGTCTGAATGAATCTTTTAGGAAAAAAACGGAATCTGAAATCAGTATAAGAACTGCTGCCTTTCAGCTCGTTATCATTATTACCCGGAAGAAAACTGGGCGTAAATGATACGGTAGCACTTATGATTCTGTAATCAATAGAAAAAGAAGCTCTGGTCTTGTTGTTAATGGAAAGGATTGTTTCTTCTGCACTATCTTCAGGACCTTCCGTAAAAACATATTTTTCAATATTGGTATCAAAATTTACCCGGACCATCACCTGATCTGAGTAGGATTTGATTTTGGAAGAATCGACCTGGGCCTTTACCCCAAACGCTATAAAAGAAACGAGGAGGGCTACTGCTGATTTCGGGCTCAAATGAAAAGGTTTTAGTTTCAAAAAATGAAATTACTACAATTTTTTCAATTATAAGCTTAAAAACAGGATCATGAACAGCCGCAATCTTTATCGCAGGCTGATCTTTTGGAGCTGAATTTTTTCGGTGCAAAATTCTTCTTCAGCACTTTGAATAAAGAGTAACACGCAAATGCTACAACCAATACAATAATAACGTATTGAAAAATTAATGAAGTATCCATTATTTTAAAATCTGATATGCTATCAACGACACAAAATATGCCAAACCTGTCATCATGACTACCTGAAAGCCGGTCCATTTCCAGCTTTTGGTTTCTCTGTAGACTACTGCAAGTGTAGAAACACACTGCATTGCAAATGCATAGAATAAAAGTACGGAAATTCCTGTAGCAAAGCTGAACACTTTTCCGCCATCCGGTTTCACGTCTCTTCTCATTTTATCAATCACTTTCACTTCAGGAGCATCATCTTCCAGGCTGTAAAGGGTAGACATGGTTCCTACGAAAACTTCTCTTGCCACAAAGCTTGTCAGAATTCCCACGCCCATTTTCCAGTCGTAGCCTAAAGGTTCAATAAGAGGTTCTATTCCTTTCCCCATTTTAGCCAGATAGGAATGATCCAATTCTACATTGGTTGCCACAAATTGATCCGGATTCTGTTTTGGGCCGAAGTAGCTTAGAAACCAAATGATAATACTTACAATAAAAATAATTTTCCCAGCACCGGTAATGAAATCCCAGACTTTCCCCAGGACCATTTTAAAATCATACCCGAAAAGTGGCTTTTTATAGGTAGGAAGATCCATCACCAGATAAGTTTTGCCTTCGCTTTTGATAAATCTTTTCAGAATTGCTGCTGAAAGTAAAGCAACAAGAAATCCTAAAAGATACATTCCCATCAGCACCAGCGCTTTGTATTGAATTCCGAGGAATGATCCATCTGAAATAATCAGTCCGATAATGATACTGTAAACCGGAAGTCTTGCGGAACACGTCATGAAAGGTGTTACCAATATCGTGAGAAGTCTTTCCTTTACATTTTCAATATTTCTCGTAGAGATTACGGCCGGAATAGCACATGCAGTTCCTGATACCAGAGGAACGATACTTTTTCCGTTCAGTCCGAACGGACGAAGCAGTCTGTCCATCAGGAAAACCACTCTCGCCATATATCCTGAATCTTCCAGTAAGTATAAGAAATACAGTAAAATCCCAATCTGCGGGGCAAAAACAACAATTCCTCCGATTCCCGGCACAATTCCATTTGAAATCAGTGAATTGATTGGTCCTTCCGGCAAATGTTCTCCGGTGAAGGCTGCCAGCCAGGAGAAAGTATCATCAATCCAGTTCATTGGATATTCGGCCAGAAAGAAAACACTTTGGAAAATGACCAACAGGATCATGAGGAAAATCACGTAGCCCCAGAATTTATGGACCAGTACTTTATCTAATTTTTCTGTCAGAAGTTCTTTGAACTGGGCTTTTTTAGAGATTACATCCGCTAATATCCGGTCTACATTCTGATATCTTCTTACCGTTTCCTGAACCTGAAGTCTTTTAGGCACCAGGCTTTTCGAATCCGTTTCATTCAGCAGGTCTTTTATGGAATCTATTCTTCCGAGATCTGTTCCGGAAGAAAGGCTCATCCATGCTTTATATTCGTTATCAAGGCCCTTGTGAGCCGCTATTTTTTTAATGAAATCTTTATGTTCATTCGGTGTTTCAAAGGATACCGTCTCTGTTTTTGTAAAACCATTTTTAAGAACGGCTTCTTTGATTTCCTCTATTCCGATCTGCTCTTTGGCATTGGTCTGAATGATTTTAATGCCGAGCGCTTCAGAAAACTTCTGAATATCAATGCTGATTCCCCTTCTTTCGGCCTGGTCAATCTGGTTAACGACCAGAATCATCGGAATTCCGAGATCCTGTATCTGCTGAAATAAGAGTAATCCTCTTTTCAGGCTCAAAGCCTCAAGAATATAAATTACTCCTTCATAATTTTTTTGCTCGTCAATAAGAAATTTGGAAAAAATGGCTTCATCTTCCGAGCTTGGATAGACGCTGTATGAGCCCGGTAAGTCAACTACCTCAACTTCTTCGTCTTTATAGATGTATTTTCCGGAATGGCTTGCAACGGTAACCCCTGCATAATTTCCGGTTTTCTGTTTTTTGTTGCACAATGCATTGAAAACCGTAGACTTTCCTACATTGGGATTCCCTACTAAAAGGACCTGTTTTTTCTTATTTACCTGCATTAATTCAATTCTTCAACAATGATATAATTCCCTTCTTCTTCGCGTAGAGCGATACGGCTTTTTTCTTCTCCAAATTCTACATACATAGGACCATTGAAAGGAGCCTGATACAATATTCTGAAAATTGTTTCCGGAAGCAGTCCCATTTCTATGATTTTGTTAGGCATTTTCAGGTGATCGTTATCATAACCCAAAATCTTCCCCATTTTGTTTTTAGGGAATGCGCTTAATGTATGTAAGTCCTTCTGTTTCAAAACCCATATTTTTTGTAAAGGCAAATATACGCTATTTAAATTTAATCTAAATAACAACAGGCATGAAAGAAATCAACCCAAATACATTGCTGTATCCGGGTTGATTCAAGATATAATTTAGTTGATATGAATGCTTATTTTTTCTTCTTCTCTGTTGTAGCAGCTGCCTTAATTTCTATTGGATTATCATTCGAGTTAAAAAAGTCTTTCGCTATTTTTTCCTGCTTCTTCATCATTTCTCCAATGGTGATATCTGAGCCCGGCATTTTCATACTCATCATTTCCGGTGTAACTCTCTGGCGCGTTTCTGCCAATGGATCCTGCTTAAAGCTTGCATAGGCCTTTTCAAATTTTTCCTTTGTTGTTGGCGTTACCGTATGAGGGACTCCATATTTAGCATTAATTTTATCCGAGTAAGACATTTCCTCATAATCCGCAATCTTCTTGTTTCCGCTAAGCTTCCAGGAATAGTTTTTCTCTGAATCTTCAACTTTAACAATTAACCCTGGAAGGCCATAAAATTTGTACGGTCCATCCTGAAAAGGAATATCTGTACTGAACCAGGCAGTCCATTTTCTTCCTCCAAATTCAGTGGTTGCTTTTTGAGTATTATATTCTCCTACTTTTTCTTTTTCCGGTAAAATATTCCAGCTAAATTTAACATCATCGTCAAAGCCGAACAGGTTCATACTCACTCTATCAAGATACTGCTCCTTCATATCAGGATAAGTTTTAATAATTTTATATGAAAACTTAGGCATTTTAATGAGTTTGGATATATCTTTCCAGGTTTTTGTCTTTTCCATCTCTTCAACGGCTATTTTGATTATAGAATCCTGAGCCGGAATTGTATAGTCCTGGTAAATTGATTTTTTACTTGTAATATCTAAGATGGCAACCACTTTATCCAGTTTAGCCGAATCTTTCTTCGGTTTAAAAGTAAGTTCGTAGAAAAAACGGTTGGCGGTTTCTTTTGCGTCTTTAGAGTCCTGCGCAGATGCAAAGGCAAAAAGTGCGATAAAGAATACAGAGAATAAATTTTTCATTGTAATAATGTTTACTAATTAGTTAGCAACTGATAAAATATGTTACAGTTTTTTTAAAAATATTATTCACCTTATTATAAATTGCTGAATATCAATACTATATAATTTCTCTGATTTTCCATTTTTTGAGTTCCGTTTTTTATGACTCCTCTATTTCTTTGGTTTATTTCGTTTATAAAATTATAATTCCTTTAGAATATTTTCCATTACAAAAGCTTTAACTTTATGTACTTAAAAAACAAAAACTTATGGATACTTTATCACAATTCAGAGACGAGTTCGAAGCCGAATACCAGACGACCAGGAAGTTTTTCGAAGCTTATCCTGAAGGAAAAAACGACTATGCTCCGCATGAGAAAAGCATGAAAATGATGCCGCTTGCCACCCATATTTCGGAGATTTTCGGATGGCCGGACACGATGCTGAAAACGTCTGATCTTGATTTTGCCAAAGGTGATTATCAACCTAAGCATTTATCTACAAAGGAGGATCTTCTGCAGACTCTGGATGAGAATTTCAAATCAGCACAGGAATCTCTTCAAAATGCTAAAGAAGAAGATCTCAATGAATACTGGGCTTTGAAAAATAATGGCCATGAAGTGGCTAAATGGACGAAGTATGGATCTATCCGCCATTCTCTGAATCAGATTACGCACCACAGGGCTCAGCTGGGCGTTTATTACAGACTGAATGACATTCCTCTTCCCGGAAGTTACGGCCCATCGGCAGACAACCAGGGATTTTAGAAACACAAAATAGCTCTCAAACAAAAAACCAATCTCGCCGAGATTGGTTTTTATATTTATTGTTGTGTAGAATTACTTAAAGTTGAATTTTACGGTAAACATCACCTGGCTTGGACGCAGCTGATATCTTGTAAGCGTAATATTCGTGGTATTGATATCATAGGTTTCAAATACTTTTTTATTGGCAATATTCATCCATTTAATTTCGAAATCTATTTTCTTTTTAGCCCAGGTAAACTGATAGGACACATCATAGAACCCGTTGTGGTATTTCTGGTCGGCTGCATTGGTATTAACCTGATCCCAATTGAATCCAATCGTATGGTCTTCAACAGGATAGAAGAAAACACCAAGATTGTGTGTAAACCCTGTTCTGATAGCGCTTGAGTTGATCTTTCCTGTACTGGTTTGTTTTGTTCTGGAAATACTTGCATTATAATCCACACTCATCCAGCTGAAATAGGTATTGTTGAATTTAATGCCGTAAGACTGGCTGTTGTTGTTGTTCGTAAAAGCTTCATTATTTAAGAAAGCATCAGATTTTGCTGTACTGTTGCTGTAGCTCAATGAAGCATTGGTCTTGAATTTCGGGAAGTATTTTCCTACTTCGGCACTGTATGCATTGTTTAGAATGTGGTTATCTTTTTCTATATACTGCATGATGCTGTATCCCGGCCCGTTGATGGTTGGGTTGGAGATCAGGTTTCTTTTGGCATCAGAAAATCTGTAACTCACATTGAAGAATAAATTATTCAGAGGGTTTCTGTACTCTATTCTCGTTCCTGCAGATTTATTGTTGTTCTGAGGAATAGGATTATTGATGTCCATTGCATTAATACCGCTTGGTGAAGTCATCAGAAATCCGGAATAAGCTGTATTTATTTCTCCGAAATTATTATTGATATTAGCACTTACCGAAGCTTTCCAGAAAGAAGCAAAAGTATACTGTGCAAAAACATTCGGTTCAAAAGTAACTTTATTGACTGTTTTTGAAACGCTTCTTAACGGATCGTCCGCTTTAATATTATTGGAGTTTACAGGAAAGTTTGCATACAACATCCAGGATTCGCTCTTATAGTTTAGCCCTACACTTCCGTAAGGGGTTGCGGTTGTGTATCTCAGATCGTTGCTATACTGTGTGGGAAGTACTCCCGTAGTTGTCATATTCGATAAATCTGAAACCAGGTCTGTTGTTTTGAAATTAAATCCAACTTCCGGAGTAAATGTCCATCCTTTCGCTGAAAAACTGATATTGGCAGAATGGTTGGCTTCTAAAGTTTTAAGTCTTAAATTCTGACGAACGAAATCACTGCCAGGTGTTGGTGTAAATCCCGGGATCTCCAGATAAGAGGATGGGGAAACTTCCAGATTTTGTTTGTCTGTCTGATAACTCACGAAAGATAAAACATTCACCATTTTTTCTTTCCACGGGATGATGGTACTCAATGAGTTTTGGAATGATGTTGTAGGAGATTCTACCGCTTCATCTGCATGTCTCTGTGTACCGTCTTTCGCATCTGTTCTGTCAACAATTCCTCTGTCTGCATTCCAGTACTGGGAGAAGCTTGTGGTATTTTTAAAGAATCCTTTTTTTGCATTCTTTGTAAATATCAATTCTCCTTTGGCTTTATCTGTATAAAAATTATTAAAAATATTGGTAAAGTTGGAACTTCCTCCGAAATAATCGGTCTGGCTGTAAGATTCTCTTTCCACTGCATTATTGGTATAATTGGCATTGGCTTTAAGCTCCCACTCTTTCTTTTTATCAATATTGGTGAGATAGTTGGCAGACAGATAGTGAACGTTGTTCATTAAATATCTTTTTACCGGGAGGTTGGGCGTACTGGCATTTTCTACATTCAGCCAGTCATTCTGGGAAGCATTAATTCTTCGTCCTTCGAATCTGTTTCCGAAAGCCAGGATATTTCCTTCATTTTCTACCTGTTCCCCCATATTATTGGTCTTGTAATTCACTACCCACTGGCTTTTCTGCCCGAAAAACATTGGGGTAAGTTTTACATTCCACAGCCATGGATCTCCGAAACCGGATCCTACTTCTCCTCTTCCGGTCATGGTAACGGCTTTTTTCAGTTTGATATTGATGGCTGCCTGATCAGAAGGAACTTTGTCCTGAAGAATTTTTACGGGCTGGTGGTTTTCAAGCACTTCCACTTTCTGCACCGCATCTTTTGGAAGCGAGTTGTTGATGGTTCCGTATCCTCCTTCCATTAGATCTTTTCCATTGACATAGAATTTATTGATGGCATTTCCCTGATAAAGGATGGTTCCGTCTTTATTCACTTCAATCCCCGGAATTTTTCTCATTACATCGGCCAGTGTTCTGTCGCCTTTATTTTCGAAAGCTTTAAGATCATAAGCAATGGTATCTCCTCTAGCGGTGATCATTTTGGTTTTCAGCTGTACTTCTTTTATTTCTGTAGCTTCAGACTGCATTTTGAAGGTAAGCGTCTGATCGCTGTTGCTGATCTGTTTGATAAGGGGTTTTTGGTTGAATGCTTTTACTTTCAGATCTACATTGGCTTCCGAAGAAGTAAATGTTACTTTATATTCCCCTTTGGAATTGGTAATACCGTATGCCAGAATCGCATCTTTACCCGGCTCTTCTATGGTAACGCTGGCGCTCGGGATAGCAGATCCGTCTTCATCGGTAATTTTCCCTGATACTGTTTTCTGTGCAAATGTGAGCACGGTGAAAAAAAGCATCAGAAGTAGAGAAATCTTTCCTTTCATAATTTATTATTTGCCTAATTAGTTCTTAGCTTGTGTTTTTTGTTACACTTTTTATAAAGATGTATTTTATTGATAAAGGTTAAATTAATTATCACTACAAACATAGTTATATTTTTGATATATTCAACCTTTCGGTAAAAAGTTTTAAAAACTCAGACTTTTAAAGAAGCTTATTAGATTAAAAATCAAGATTATTTTGTTCTGAACAGCAGTCTGTCAATTTTATTATTAAAATTCGTTTGGTATGCTAATTCTTTAAAATCTTATTGATAATTTTAATCCGGATTTTATCATTTCATTTTATCCGGCTGTAACATTTTTGAAGAAAACATTGTCTTATAAGAAGGAAAATCCTGGTACTTCTCAGGAAAGGATCAATTTTTAAATTCTTATTTATTCTAAATAGTTAAAAGTGATTTGAATCATAGATTAAAAAAAACTTAAACACTGATTCATATATATTTATTTAATAATTTTGTAACATAAAATTTATAGAATGGGAATTATTTTAAAGCCTATAGATGTTGTAGATGATATTACTCAGGAAGAGTTCATGGAAAAATATCTAAAGCCCAGAAGGCCCGTTGTCATCAAAAATATGGCAAGAAAATGGCCTGCTTACCAGAAGTGGACTATGGATTATGTAAAGGAAGTGGTAGGTGATGTAGAAGTTCCTCTTTATGATTCTGCGAAAGCCGATCCTGCTGCTCCCATCAATACGCCTACTGCTAAAATGAAATTTGCAGATTATATAGACCTCATCCAAAGAGAACCTACCGATCTGAGAATTTTCTTTTTCGACCCTATAAAACATGCCAATAAATTACTGAACGATTATATTTCGCCAAAAGAACTTATGGGCGGATTTTTAGATAAATACCCCTCTATGTTTTTCGGAGGAAAAGGCTCTGTAACTTTCCTTCACTTTGATATTGATATGGCGCATATTTTCCATACCCATTTCAACGGAAGAAAGCATGTAAAGCTATTTGAGTACAAATGGAAAGAAAGACTGTATCAGCTCCCTTATGCCACCTATGCGCTGGAAGATTATGATATAGACAATCCTGATTTTGAAAAATTTCCTGCTCTTGACGGTATAGAAGGTATTGAATGTTTCCTGGAGCATGGAGATACACTTTTTATGCCTACCGGATGGTGGCACTGGATGAAATACCTGGACGGAAGTTTCTCGATCTCCCTGAGAGCATGGGACAAATCCTGGGCAGTGAAGGCTCATTCTTTATGGAACCTTACCGTGCAGCGTAAATTTGATGATATTATGAAGTCCAATTTCAAGAAAAAATACATGGACTGGAAAGAAAAAGTAGCCGTTAAAAGAGCCGAAATCGCTCTAAAAAGAGGCTTACCAAGATAAAACAAAAGACGTTTCAATGAGAAGCGTCTTTTTTTATTGTTTAATCTGTACGAGAAGCTCTTCCATATTTCTGGTGACCTCATTGCAGGAAAAGCAAGCTTCTTTTCCATCCTGGGAAAACCATCTGCACTGAGTCCGGATCGGGCAGTAGAAGAGCTCGGCTTCCTTATGCAGCTCTAAATTCTGAACTTTTCGGGATAATGAACATTTGGATTCTGAATTATCCCACTGAGCACAGCCTTTTTCAACACATTTCCCGGTGAAACGGAATCTCTGTTCCAGACTGTTTTTATCTTTGTTGAGCTCAAGAAAATCCTCTGTGACGGTAAGCGGAGTAATAAACTGTACTTTCCCATCATTGTTGACGACTCCAAAAAGCTGTGCCCCAACTTTTCCAACATAACTGGGACACATTTTTTTTGAAGTCCTAGAACTAGCCTCCATAACTTTTTATCTGAGACTGGATCTCTTTTACCTGGCTCTGAATATCTATTCCCGGCTTGAAAATCACGATTCCCCACGGAAACCAGTCTTTAATTTTCAGGGGTCTTACCAATCCTTTGAAGTCTCTGTGGGCTCCGAAAGCCTGGGTATTATCAATTTTTGACAATTCAGAAAGAACGACATTCTGAATTCCTTTGTCAATATTTTTCAACTGTTCGGCTGTAAGATCCACACCTTCCAGCGAAACGAAAAAATGCTTTTTAGTGGCCATAACTATCGTTTTTATTGGTTTTATAAAGCAAATTTCGGGAGACTGTGATCAAAAACATACAGGAAAAACACCTGAATGCGTAGGTGAAAAACCTATAAATTAAATGCTGATTATCATTAATTTAACGCCAATATTAACTATTTATAATATTCTGTAAACCGGGTATTGTCTGAAGGTTTTCTCTTCGAAGTAGGGCGAATTTCTGTAAATCCAGTCCAGCTGAGCTGTACCATCGTCTGCAAACTTTTTATCTGATGATTTTTTGGCTTCAAAAGCCTGTTTTAATTTCGGATCTGTTTTCAGTAATTCCGAAGCGGTATCTTCAAAAATATAGGCGGAATAATATTCTTTCTGAGCCAGAATTCCATCAAAGAAATTCCAGTTAAAAAAGGAGTCTAAAGCCTCAGGTTCAAGTGTTTCCATGATGTATTTTACACCAGGCTGATTTGTTGAAACCAAATAGTCTCCCACATAGAAAACCCGGCTTTTATTTACTGTTTCCACGCTTGTATCATAGTGCAGATAATGCCCTTCATAAGGGTTTTTTACTGTTTTAAAGTCTTTGATTTTATAAGATTCAACCGAGGCTGTGCTGTCTTTTTTAAGAGCAGTCATCCGGATCTTATTTCTTTTCAGCTCTTCAATGACACGATATTGAGACTGCGGAATTACATAGTATTTAGGAATGGTGATATAGCCTGTAGGCACCGCCGTTGTAAAGAGTTTTATCTTTTTGGTAAACGGTTTTTTCCTGTCGTAATACAATCTTGGTTTCCCTGAAATATCGCTTGGTTTATAGCTTCCTTCATATCCTTTGAAATCCATGGTAGAAAATTGAGCAGAATCTATTTTCCAACGGATTCCGTACTGTAATCCGGCTTTGTACTGTTTCAAATTGTCGAGACGAAGCTGTTTTACCTTTTTATACTCTTTATCCAGATTCTGAAGGTTCACCAGCATATATTTGTAAGTGGCATCTACCCTTTTGTCATAAGGTTTCAACATATGCGTTTCAGGAACGGTTCCCAAAGAGTTAAATAAAGAAGTATATCCTGTGGAATATCTCGGTGAATCTTCAAATGCTGCAAATCCTACCTCAGGAACATCTCCGTGTATATTGACATAAGGTGTACTCTCGTAGCCCAGTTTCTTCATCGCTTCAAGGTTTTTGGCCTGATAATCATTGTAAAAGTAAGCTCCCAATGTGTTTCCAAGACGTTCTTTAAAGGTAGAAATATAGGTAAAAGTATACTGATAATCAGCTCCGTTGCTCACATGATTGTCTATAAAAACATCCGGTTGCAGCCACTGATAAATTTCCTGGAAGCTTCTGGCATTTTTTGAATCTGCTTTAATAAAATCCCTGTTCAGATCATAGTTTCTGGCATTTCCTCTGAATCCATACTGTTCCGGCCCATTCTGATTGGCTCTGGAAAAAGAACCTCTGTTCAGCATTCCGCTAACGTTGTAAGCAGAAATAGCGGCAATGATAAAGTTTTGAGGTGCTTTAATTTTTCCCGCAGCAAGATCCCGCATCAGCATCATGGTGGCATCTATTCCATCCGGTTCTCCCGGGTGAATTCCATTGTTGACAAAAAGAACGGCTTTATCTTTTCTCAGTTTTTCAAGATCTTTTTCAGGAAAAGGGTTATAAATAACAACATAAATAGGTTTTCCGTTATCGTCTTCGCCTTTTTCCAGGTATTGAATCGTGTTGAAATTTTTAGCCAGATCCCGGTAATAGGCATTCATTTCTTCATAAGTAACCGTTTGGTTCTTATTTCCTTTTTCAAAAAGGGTCTGAAATGAATTTTGAGCCAAAAGCAATGAGGTGCTCAGAAAAATCAGGAGGTATTTCAGTTTCATTGAAGCAGTTTTTGAGCTTCAAAATTACTTAATCTGATTTGGGTGGGAAAGGGAAATTTTGGATTTATTGAGAGTTGTTTTGATATGTGGTTAAAACAAATTCCGGGTTTGGGTAAGTATAAAAAACCTTATAGGTTTTGGAAACCTATAAGGTGCTTGGGTTCTGGGTTTGTTTTCATTGGAGTTACTTTCTAAAAATATCGCTGTTTCTTCCTTTTTCATAAGGATATAATGCAGGAAGCGGATCGCTTTGCCAGAATTCTTTCGTGTTGATATCCATTACAGACAAACAACCTGTAAAAGCTGCGCCTGTATCCATATTCCAGACATTCGCTTTGTTGGCTGGATGTTCAATTCCTATATCCAGTGTTGGAGTATGTCCGATAAATATTTCACTGTACAAAAGCAGTCTTTTGGGATAAAGCTTTGAATCTTTCTTTAATTTTTTATCCATTGCTACTGCCGTTTCCCAAAGGGTTCTGTCCCATCGGTAATTGCTGGAATACACTTCTTTTTCAGGGCCGTGCATAGACGAATACCCCGCATGAATAAACAGGCGGTTTTCATCATCTACGTGGTAGCTTTTCATCCTTTGAAAAAATTCAAGGTGAAGATCCAGATCTTCCGGTGAATAGTCCTTATAACTTTCCACCGTACTTTTTCCGCCATTGGAGAGCCATATATCCGGACCTTGCCTCAAAGACAGCCAGTCTTCGCACCAGGTATCATGGTTTCCCTTGATGAAAATACATTGCTGCTTTTCGGAAACCTGCATCAGAAAACTGATGACCTGAGAAGATTCGCTCCATCCGTCTACATAATCTCCGAGGAAAATAAGCTGATCATCTTCTGTGACTGCTGCTCTTTCAAAAATCTGTTGTAAGCCTTTTAAGCCTCCGTGAATATCTCCTATTACTAATGTTCTGCCCATCTTATTTTGAAATATATTTGGCATCCACAAAATCTGTCAGCCAAACCTGGTTGGCCGAAAGATAGAAATGGATTCCGTCTTCATGCATCTCCTTTGTTCTGATGGTTAGAATAACCGGTTTTCCGTGACGCATCCCCACTTTTGTAGCCGTTTCTTTGTCTGCGCTCAGATGAACGTGCTGCCGGGTTCTTTTTTCAATTCCGTTTTGCAGAATCGAAGACCTATTGGACTCTGCTGTTCCGTGATACAGGAAATCAGGAGGCTGTGCAGCTTTCAGGGCCAGATCTATATCAATGGAATGCCCCTGGCTGGCTCTGATCCTGGTTTTATCTTCATTGAAAGCGAATCGTTTTTTATTATTGGTTTCCACCACTTCTTCCAGCTCTTCAAAACTGAAGTACATTCTTCCTTTTTCAGATTTTGTAATCAGTTCATTCACTTCTGCCCATCCGTTTTCATCCAGGTTGAGCTGGATGATATCGGGTTGATGTCTCAGAATAAGGCTTAGAAATTTGCTTATTCTTTTGTTTTGTATTTCGTTCATGATTTTTTTTATTTCATTAATTTTTTCTGAAGCTTTTCGCATAAAGCCTCAATATCCTTGTTCCTTACCAACTCCGAGATCCATTCTTCCGGAATATTTTCAAATCCGTAATAAATCCCAGCAATTCCTCCTGTAATGGCTCCTGTGGTGTCTGTATCTTCTCCTAAATTCACGGCTTTCAACACTGCTTCAGCATAGGTTTCAGAGTTGAGAAAGCACCAGAGAGAGGCTTCTAAACTGTGGAGGACGTAGCCGGAGGAACTTATTTCATCTTCCTGTAAAGTATACAATGGTGCCATATCATATTCTCCTACTTTTAATTCTAGAATTCGATGGAATTTATCCATTTCATTTTGAGAGCAGACTGGATTATGATCCAAAAAATGTCTAACTTTTTCCTGCATTATTCTGTACGCTTTCCATTTTTCCTTTCCTTTCAGAATTTCTAAAGCCAGTTCCAAATAAATAAAGCAGGCCAAAGCAGAGCGGATATGTCCATGTGTGACAGAGGAAACCTCTTTTGTTATGTCAAATCTTTTCTCAATAGGAAGATCTTTAATATAAAATAGCAACGGAATGATTCTCATTAAAGACCCGTTTCCATTATCAAACTCAGAACTTCCACCACATAAAGCAGGAGATACACCTTTGCCAATTCTATAAATGGCTTGCGAAGTTGCAATGCCAATGTCAAAAACCCTTCCATGAGGTGTCCAAATCTCCGCATTATACCATTGAAGGAACTTCAGAGCCATATCTTCCAAATTATATCCGTTGCAAAGACTATCTGCGAGACATAAAGTTAGAGAACCGTCGTCACTCCATGTTCCTGCGGGCTGATGGTGAGTTCCCAAGCCTCTCATTTTAGTAACTGGTGAACGTTTTAACTGCTCTCTGCTTCTGAATTCTACCGGAACTCCCAGCGCATCACCGATGCACACTCCAAAAATTCCAGCTTTGACCTTATTTTCCATCAAGCAAGATTGACTAATTTATCAAACAGCAGCTTCATTCCCCTGGTTGCCGATTCTTTCATCACCACGGCTCTTTGCCCGTATCCGAATCCTGTTTCGTTGGGATTGATCACCACAAGTAAGCAATCATCTTTGATCTCATGAATAAGCCCTGCCGCAGGATATACCTGCAAAGATGTTCCGATCACCACGAGAATATCTGCTTCTTTTACCTTCTCCTGCGCTTTTTGGTAAAGCGGAACATCTTCTCCAAACCATACGATAAATGGTCTTAGCTGTGCTCCGTCTTCTGCTTTATCTCCGATTTTAATGTCTCCTTTTTCTTCATAAACCAGGTTTTTATTGTTGCATGAGCAAGACTTGAACAGTTCTCCGTGAATATGAAGAATATTGGTCGATCCGGCTCTTTCATGCAGATCGTCTATATTTTGAGTAATAATCTGAACATCAAAATGTTTTTCCAGTTCTGCTACCAAATGATGGGCTTCATTAGGTTCCACTTCGTGAAGCTGTCTTCTTCTCTGGTTGTAAAATTCCAGCACCAATCCTCTGTCTTTTCGCCATCCTTCAGGGCTGGCAACGTCTGTTATATTATGATTTTCCCAGAGACCATCTCCGTCTCTGAATGTTTTTATTCCGCTTTCGGCACTGATTCCGGCGCCGCTTAGTATGATTAGTTTTTTCATTTGTTTTCTAATATTTTATGATATTTAGAATCCTTGTAAGGATTCTAAATAATTTCTAGTTCATTATTACTTAAATATGTAATTAAAGAATCAGCAAGTTTAATATGTTGTTCATCATTTTTTGGAAAAACATCTAAAAGATCTTTAATCTCTTTATTATTATAAATGTATAGGGTGTTTTCTTTAATAGAATATTTTTCTCTGAATGCTTGAATAAATTCGAAAAGCTTATCATTTTCTTTACTTTCCATTTTTAAATAAACGTCAAAAATCTCTTCAAATCGGTTTTCTCGATATCTAAGTATTTCAAAATCAAACTTAGTTAAATCATAATTTAATTTTCTTTTAGTTTCATTAATGAGTTTGAAATCCAATTTAAAATTAGATGGAAATACTTCATAAAATTTTACGTCCATATCTTTGAAGAGTCCATAAAAAGATTCTTTAATTGTTTCTGGAGTTTTAATTCCAAAATAAATCCCAGTAATTGCAGATGAATGAAATTTTTTCATTCCATACTTATCAAAAATCAATCTTATTTCTTCTTCATGCTTCCAAGTTGATTTTTTAGTGGCAAACATCTTTTTAATAAACCCATCTTGTAAGTTTGTAAGATCATCAATCCCTAAAGTTGGAATGTTATCCTTATAATCAATTTCAAATTTATATTGAAAATCAAAATTTTGCCCCTTATCAATTAATTTATCTAAATCATACTCTATACAATATCCTGAATAAGAACCTGCATAATAAGCCCATAATTGCTCATTCAAAAAATCAGTGCTTAAGCAATAAACTCCAATTTCTTCCTTGAAATTTAAAATTTCTTTAAACTGAGTTTCAAAATTATCCAATTCTTTTATAGGAAATGACACCCTTAAAATCTCAATTAATTGGGTTATCTCTTCATTAAAATAAATGTCAAATGGATCATTTAACATACTATAATTGGATGAATAGAAAGAATTGTCTTCAATCATTTTAAAATCTCTTTCAAAGACATCCTTTTCAATAGATCTATATTTATACACTTTCATAATCTCTTGAAATTTATTTTTATTTAATTGTTTCAAACAGTTTCAGCATCTCTTCATTTTTAGTCAAGACTGCAAAAACCACTCTTTTAAATTGATTCTTATACTTTCCTTGCAGATGTTTTTTAAACAATTCTACAATTTCTTTGGGGTCATTTCTAAAGACTCCGCATCCCCAAGCTCCTAAAATTAATGTTTCATTATCTTTATTCAGAGCAAGGGCGAACATTTTATCCATCCGAACATCCATCGCATCATATATTTCACCTGCTCTATCTGGTTCCTGCCGCTTGACAACTCCTGCATTTACGGCCGGAGAAGTAATGAAATTACAAAAAACAGGTTTCAATAATAGTTCTCCTTTATCTTTTCTGAAAACAGGAACCTTCGGGCTGTAAATCATCATGTCCGTATAGAAACAGGATTCCATATCTCTATGAGTTTTATAATAATCCCAAGCCTGAAGCTGGGTTTCGTAAAGGGCTGAAGTTCTTGCCAGACTTTCTTCCTGAGCCTCGGCACCATTAATAAATCCTCCTCCCGGATTTTTGGCTGATGCGAAATTCAGACACATGATTTTGTCCTGATTCTCTTCTTCAGCCAGCTTTAAAATTGCTTTTAACGAACTGAAATTCCATACTTCAAACTGAGTCTCAAAATTGGTTTCCGGAAGTTTATTTTCCAACATTTCATTCAGCTTTTCAGATGAATACAAAACCGTTTCTTTCTTACAGATTTCCAGTTCTTTTTCTATTGTTATTTTTTCGTTTTCTTCGTTTATATAATATTTTTTGGCTAAGATCTCTAAGGTATCTTTTGCCATTCCTTTATTTGTCATGGTTAATTTTTTAATATTTAACATCAAGCTTTCCAGTTCTTCCGATGGAACCCACAATTCGTTATGATCTCTTGCGCCTACATTCTGGGCAGGATACAAATTCACTACGTCATCTTGAACCTCAAATTTTGTGACGAATCCAAGATAATTACCTGCTTCATCTCTCGTGTTCCATTTCTCTGCAATTTCTGAAGCATAATTTTCGTTCAAAACCGGATAAAAAATGGGCTGCCAATCAAGTCTTGGAGGAAACTTTTTATATCCGTTTTCCAGAATCAGAATCATTTCTTTTTCTCCTACCGGTCGGTATAATGTTTTTGTTTTCATCTTATTTATTTTTCCGGCCTTATTCCATCTCTAAATATAAGCCATTATTGGTTTAAAAAATCAGCTTAAAGTCTTTTGAAAACGGAGAATAGGATCCGTAGACTTTATCAAATTTTATTTTTACATTTTCTATTTTAAATTGTTCATCCCACTGATCAAGGCAGGTAATAACCAGATTTTTTCGGGAGGCTTCTCCATAAGCTCCATCTAAAACAAGGGCATAATTCAGCAGATCATAATCCAGCTCTCCAAAACGGAGTTCTTTCTGGTATTCATTAAAAATACAGGTTTCCTCTTCATTATTTTTCAGCATCAATTCCTTTTCACTGCTCATCCAGCCGCTTCCATGACGGGTTGAGTAATTTCTGGTCACATAATACATTTCAATATCCTCAATGTTCAGCTGCTTACAGATTTCATAGGCATTTTTTGAGGTGGTATTGGCGTAGGTCACATTTGGAAATACGCCGTGATCCATATCTAGAAGAATTCCCTGGCTGCCTTCAAAAATGAGGTTTTCAAATGAATTCAGATATTCATAATTGTCTATTTTCCAATCGATCTGATCCACTGCATCCAAAAAATCGCTCAACATTTCCTTCAATTGGTCTTCATCCGTAAAACCATAGTAATAAGAAATTCCTTTCAGTTTTTCGATCAGCATTCCTCTTGGAGCTATTAAATCGGCTGCAAATAGTTTGTACGGGCTTTCATGTCTTTTCATTGTGGCTCCTACTCCTTTTCCACAGGTTCCGTGCTCCAGATTCTTCCGATTGGTTCTGTTTTGCCAGACATCAAACGGAGTGGTGACTTTAGCCAGAGGGTGAATATGAAGTTCGGTATTTCCGTTTTTCGCCATTAATTCCTTCTTTTCATTGATTAAAAATACAGGATGAATGGTACAGTGTTCCGAAAAATAAGACGGTAACCCTCGCAGTGATCCACTCGCAAAACTGGAATGAATGTGCTTTTTACCTTCCATCATTACCGTATGGGCAGCCTGCTGGCCGCCTGAAAATCTGATCACCACAGAGTCCGGGTTTTGCTGTGCAAGAAAATCCGTAGTGATTCCCTTTCCTTCATCACCAAAACCCAGACCTATGACTATTTGTGCCTTTTTCATGACTTAAAACATTTGAATATGATCCAATCCCCCTCCCTCTGCTGATTTGAAAGTTTCATTTTTAAATCTATTGCAGATCACATTTTTAATAACATTCGGAATTTCTCTGTGGTCCTTTATGGATAAACAGTTTTCTCCTAAAAGTTCTACCCAGCCCATATTGGCTCTCAAAGCCTGATCTGAATGCAAAACGTTGATGTGATAGACTTCATATCTCTTTTTCACCTCATCCAGCAAATCAAAATGGGTATACGTTTGCTGTCCTGATCCCATAATTTCCCTGATTGCGGATGCGGGAAGATTTCTCAGACAGGGTTCATCCCCTACCGTAAACAAAATTCCTTTCTGGTTTCTTTTCTCGAAAGCATCCGTTCTGGTATGAAAAGCGGCAAAATACCACGCCAGAAGATAACTTTCTCCGGCATTTCCACCGCCGCCGGATTCTATATAAGTACGGGTAAGCTACATATCCAACTCTTCGTCTCCTGATTCAAACTGACCGACCTGCAGAGGATAACCGTCACATTCATGATCTCCGATTCCCAAAAATAAAAGAGCCGGATCCGGAACGCCTCCCTGGATAATTCCTCCCATTAATTTAGGGAGTCCTTCTTTAATAAGTTCGTGCGGGATATGTCCCATGCTGCCAGTCACATCCAGTCCTAAGATAATAGGAACAGAATTCGGGTGTACGGAAGAATCTCTTGACTCTCTGAAAGAAATTCCTTTCGGATTCATAGATTCATGAGCTCTTCTTTCTGCATTCTGGGTGAAAATTTCACCTGCGGATTTGTGTCCGTAACCTGCTTTTCTTGCTCTGTCGAAACGAGCATCCATGTCGTATCTTGTACTTCCCATAATTAAAATGTTTTACCGAATAAATACTCGAATCTCTTGACTGCGACTTCCAACTGAATATTTAAATTTCGGATGGTTAATGAATATTCTATATCTTTCTGCACAAACGCTTCCGGTTGAAAATCCGCAAATGTGAGGCTGTTTCTGTCTAAAGGACTGATATCGATGAGCCCTTCCTGCTCTCTTTCCAGTCTTTTTATTTTCAGTTCAATATCTTCAACCCTGCGCCTGTAAATCAGTTCTGAATCTGCACCAATGGTGCGTGCGCGGTCTTCTCTGATCTGGTCATTGTTTCTCTGCAATGACTTGATGAATCTCGGTTTTAGTTCGTCTTCCATCTTTTTTATAATTTTGTGTTATTTTTACGCTAATTAAAAAGGGCATAACAATGCTTATCCTCTACAGGTTTTTTTATGGGTTGGAATACATCACATCCGTTCTCAAAACATATTTAAATCCGCTGACCAGTACTTTCCCTTCATGTCTCAAAGGATGATAAAAAACCAAAGCAGATCCTTTCTTCGGGGCTACTGTGAATAAGCCTTCAAATTCTGTTTCTCCTCCTTCAAAATCGTCATTCAGATAAATCAGAAAGGTGTAGAAACTCTTTTCATTTTCATTGCGGATATAGCTTCCGTCTCTATGCATTTTGAACCGCTGTCCGGGAGCATATTTGTACACTCTGAACATTTCATTAAAGTTCAGAAGCCTGTGGTTTTCATGTTTTTCCGGAAGAAATTCTTTCGCTTTACTGAAAAGCTCATCGGCAAGGGCATTATCAAAAACCATCAGTCTGTCATTATTCCGGATTCCTTTGCTCATCAGCTGGCGTCCGTGCATTGTGATTTTGGCTTCTTCAAATTCTTTTCCTTCTGCTATTTCAATATATTCATCGCAGGCAGCTGCGCTTAAAAAATCTTCAATCAGGAATATCTGTGGGTGAAGTTCTGTTTTTTCGATGATTTTATTTTGTGTTTTGGTTGTGTTTTTACCCTCTTAATTCGTCTCTTACTTCCATCAAAGCAAATCCCAAGAGATTTTCACCGTCCCAGAGTGACGGATCATGAGCTCTTGTATCTGTTTCCAACATTCCAATTCCCCAGATTTTGTCGTAAGGACTGGCCTCAATTAATATTTTATCACCTGTTGACAAAAGGAATGCTCTATATTCTGGATTCTGGGAAAACTTCAGGAAATTGGCTTTTTTTACAATCTCAAATTTATGTTCGTCCCAAAGTTTCGGATCAAAGCTTTTTACTTTTCTGCCTAAGCTTTTAGCTTGATTAGGCGTTTCAGATTTTAAAACTTCCTGTAAAATTTCCTGATCATTAAACAGTTTTGCCTTACCCGCCATCATGTAATGTTCAGCTGTTTTATAAAGGGTTCCATTTTCTTCAAACTGAATGGGAAACCATTGGCTAAAGCAAGATTTGCTGATCTCATCTTTTACGGTATGTCCCCAGAAGAATAGAAATTCAAGGTGATCTTTATTCTGAAATCTTTCAATAATATTTTGTAATGTGTAATTCATGATTGCGTTATTCTTACACAAATGTAGAACAATATTGCTTTTCATCCAAAATTTATTTGTGTTATTTTTACGCTAAATATTTAACTTATTGATTTACAATGATAAAATTTAAATACTTTGAAGAATATTTGAAACATGAATGTCACCAATATTTTCACAAATAGCACAAATACGAATTAAACTAAAGTTTTAGTTAAATATAAAATGAGGTGTTTTCTTTTAATGATATCGGGAAATTAGAAGAGAGGTTTCTGAAACTATCTTGCTAAGTTCCGGAATCCATGTCAAGGTTTAAAACCTTGACATGGATAACAGCGTATTTTCAATATTTCTATTCTGGTTAAGAAATATCCAGCTTACAACCCGAGCTCAGGTTCGCTTAATTTATTAATGAAAAATAGAGATTTAAACTTTGGATTCAGATACGAGAATATCTGGCAAAGGAGCTATTTAATTTCGAAATAAAAGCCTTCTTTTTCCAGCTCCTCATATTTTTCCTGGTTGAATGTAAATAGTTTTCCGGGTCTTCCGCTGCCTTCTTTCTTCACGTTATCGGTTTCATTGAGCAAACCGTAGCTCATGATTTTTTTACGGAAATTTCTGCGGTCAATTTCACGTCCCACAATAGTTCTGTAAAGATTCTCAAGGTCTGAAAAAGGAAATTCTTCATTCAGAAGATTAAAGCCGATGGGCTGGTACTGAATTTTAGTACGAAGTCTTTTTAACGCAATATCAATGATGCTTTTATGATCAAAAGCCAATGCAGGAAGTTTATTCACACTGAACCACTGTGCATCTTCTGCATCAGAATCGGCAAAGAGTTCATGATAAGAAGGGTTCACCAGGCCCAAATAAGCCACAGAAACCACTCTGTTCCGGGGATCCCGGCCTACGTTACCAAAAGTATAGAGTTGTTCTAAAAAATCGGGTTTTATGCCAGCTTCTTCATAAAGTTCTCTTTTAACCGCATCATCCAAATTTTCATCATCCAAAACAAGACCTCCGGGAAGTGCCCAGCCTCCTTTAAAGGGTTCAATCTTTCTTTTGATCAAAAGAAGCTGAAGATCCTGTTTATCAAAGTATCCGAAAATGACTGCGTCTACCGCAACTTTTATAGCCTGCATAATTAATTTGCGTTATGAATACACAAAGGTACGCTTTATAATTGATATCAAGAAAACTATTGAACGCATGATAAAATTAATTACCTTTATTTCACAATAACCATCTTAAAATTAAATAATTATGAAAAATCTATTGTTATTATTTTCAATTGCTTTTCTTTTAACAGCCTGTGAAAAAGGAAAGACCGCCAGTGAAAAAGAATCAGCGAAAACGGATTCCGCTACCTGGAAACCTGTAGACTCTGCTACAGCTATGAAGGCCTGGATAGAATATGCCACTCCGGGAGATTATCAAAAAAGGCTTACCAGATATGACGGAAACTGGATCGGAACTTCCACGATGTGGATGGAAGCCGGAGGAAAACCTGTCACCAGCCAGTCTGAATGCACCAACAAAATGATCTTTGGAGGACGATACCAGCAAAGTACTTATAAAGGAGACTTTATGGGAATGCCTTTTGAGGGAATGAGTCTTATGGGCTATGACAATGCCAAGAAAAAATTTGTAAGCACCTGGATAGATAATATGGGAACGGGTATTATGCATGCGGAAGGTGAGTGGAATGCTGTGAAAAAATCTATTGAATTTAAAGGTACAATGACAGATCCGGCCAGACCCGGAGAGGAATGCAGTTTCAGGGAAATTTATACTTTCACGGATGATAATAACCATATTATGGAAATGTATGGCCAGGACTCCAAAACCGGGAAAGAATATAAGACTATGGAAATAAAATTCACCAGAAAGAAGTAAAAAACAGGAAAATCTCTGCCGTGAAACCGTGATTTTCCTTGCAGATTTTGTGACAGATCTCATCAACTTTGGTCTATTAAAAGGAAGAAGCCGAAAACCTTAAAAGAGTAGGCAAAAATCTAATTCACCAAAGCCATGAGTCACACTATCAAAGGAAATCTTGCAGGCTATTTATGCGGCAGAGATTGTTCAGAATACCTTAGTCAGGTAAAAGTACGTATTTACCTTCCTCTAGCGGATGCTAATACAGCAGCTGTATCTTCTGCAGAGATTAAGGAAACTTTCAGAGAAGTTACCGAAGAAGAAATCAAATCTAAACAGGACAGACTTCTTGCAGAAGCAGAAACAGATATGGAAGGGAATTTTTTCATTAAAATTGATGAGAGATATTCCCGTTCTGCATTAGAAATAGACTTTTATTGTGGATCCGTTCCACGACCTCCGTTTCCTCCTAAAAAAGGAAAAGAGAGACAGTTTCATATCACAACATTCGTTCCTCAATGGAAAACATCTGAAAATCAGGAAAACTGGATTGCCAATTTCTCTTATGCGATTCCTGATAAATGGTGGTGTCTGATTAAGGGACGTTATTTTGATGTATGGACCATTTGCGGCGTATTGACAGATTGCAAAACAGGAAAGTCTCTTGAAGGAATTTCGGTTATTGCAATGGATGCCGATTTTATTACCGATGATGAATTGGGCAGAAATACCACAGACAGCAACGGACATTTTAAAATTTATTATACTTCTGTTGAATTCAAGAAAACATTCCTATCACCTATCATTAACGTAGAAACAGACGTTGCGCTTCCGTTTGCAAGCGGCCCTGATGTTTATTTCCAGCTGGAATATGGCGGACAACGGTTTGCCCTGGAAACAAAAGCGGACCGACGCAATAACGTAGGCTACTGTTTATGCGTAAAACTATGTTCGAAGGAACTTATTCCGGTAGAGCCTTCTATTCCGCCTTCATTCACTCATTTTGGCCTTACCCAGCATATTCCGATTCAAGCGGGTATTAATTCGGCAACCGGGAAAACTTTAGGGAATTATGCTTTTTTCTCTTCGGTGAATCTTGTAGGTACCATCAGTAAAAAGATCAATGCTCAGCCTATGGAATATCTTTTTGAGTATCAGGAAGTAGCCAATCCCGGAGATGCCTTAAATCCTTCCGGATGGAGCCCTATTGTTCCGAATATGATTGATAAAACAGTGATCGGTTATTTATGGTCATTTACAGGCGATCCTTCTAACCCGATTGCTTATGAACCTTACTTCATTAATGGAACAGGGACAGAGAAAACAGTGACGTTTAGCGGAAACTGGATACAGGTGCCACAGGATTCTAATTTTGCCCCTCATGTAGATGCAGAAATATTGAAATTAAATACCGAAAAGCTTACAGGAGTCACTTCAATAGATATGGCAATGCCTACTTCAGGCATTGGAAATGCGACGGTTTCTGCGGCAAGACCACATACGCCAAACAGGTATTTTGCCATTCGCATGCTGCAAAGACAAGCCGGAGGTTCTGCCACCGTATCGGGTACTTCTAAGCCTATCGCTATTTACAATGTTTTATATCAAAATGTTAACAAATACGGAAGCTGGGCTCATACAACAGTTGACAACCAATACATTGCCCTGTCTGTGGATCTTCAGGAAATTGTTTCCGGCAGCAGCGGATGCAGTAAAATAACAACGGACCTACACATCAAATACGGGGCAAGAAATGAAAACCTCGGCAGTGTAAGCCTTTCTATTGTAGGACCTCACAAACCCGGACAAAGTTTTGGATTTGATCCTATCGTTCTTATGCCGGCTCCGGAAACATTCGGGTCTACTCAGCTTGTATTTACGCCTCCTACAGATACGGTAGCCGATTTACTGGCTTGTGCCTATACTGTTTCTATTTCAGCTACAGCATTGCTGACTACCGGGGACAGTAATCTTGGCTCATACTATGATTTTGTATCCTTCTGTAAGGTTTAAAGAATAGTTTAAACGCAATAACAGGTAAATGCCGAAAACCTTAAAAAGTAGGCACAAAAAACTAATTCATACCATCATGAAAACATTATTAAAAGCCTTTATCGTGGTCATTATTATCATTGGAGGAGTCTTGATCATCGTAGTGGGGAAAAAGCCTTTCCCGGAACCTGAATGTCTCGTATGCGGCATCAATCTTATCAGAATATTAGGCATTGCTGAAGTGATCCTGGGCCTCGGAGCTCTGGTGATTCAGGCGAATCTGACTGAGAAACAGCGAACTTTCTGAAAAATAAAAGACCGGTAAAAAAATTACCGGTCTTTTTATATTAATCGTTTAGTTTTAATACAGCCATGAATGCAGACTGAGGGACTTCTACCCTTCCGATCTGTTTCATTTTCTTCTTCCCTTCTTTCTGCTTTTCAAGAAGTTTACGCTTTCTGGAGATATCTCCTCCGTAACATTTTGCGGTAACATCTTTTCTTAAAGCCTTGATGGTTTCTCTGGCAATTACTTTGGTTCCTAAAGCGGCCTGAACAGCAATGTCAAACTGTTGTCTCGGGATCAGCTCACGAAGTTTTTCACACATCTTTTTACCGATGTAGTAAGCATTACTGTCGTGGATCAGTGAAGAAAGGGCATCTACCATATCTCCGTTGATCAGGATGTCCATTTTTACAAGCTTGGAAGATCTGAATCCGATAGGATGATAATCGAAAGACGCATATCCTTTGGAGATAGATTTCAAACGGTCATAGAAATCGAAAACAACTTCTGCCAGTGGCATATTGAATACTAATTCAACTCTTTCGGAGGTCAGGTAGCTCTGGTTAACAATTTCTCCTCTCTTTTCAATACATAGGGTCATTACAGCCCCTACGAAATCGGATTTCGTAATAATGGAAGCTTTGATGAACGGTTCCTCCACTCTGTCCATAATGGAAGGATCCATCATTTCAGAAGGGTTATTGATCAGAATCGGAGTTTCAGGATCTTTTTTGGAATATCCAAAGTAAGAAACGTTCGGTACCGTAGTGATCACATTCATGTTAAATTCTCTGTCCAAACGTTCCTGAACGATTTCCATGTGAAGCATTCCTAAGAATCCGCAACGGAAACCAAATCCTAAAGCGGCAGAACTTTCCGGTTCGAAAACAAGGGAAGCGTCATTCAGTCTCAGTTTTTCCAGAGAGAATCTCAATTCTTCAAAATCTTCAGAATCGATAGGATAAATACCTGCGAAAACCATTGGTTTTACTTCTTCAAAACCGTCAATAGGTCCGGCAGCCGGTTTTTCAAAAGAAGTGATGGTATCTCCAACTTTTACTTCTCTTGCGTCTTTAATTCCGGAAACCAGATATCCTACATCTCCGCATCCGATGGTTTTTTTCGGAACCTGCTTCAGTTTCAGTGTCCCTACTTCATCTGCTCCGTATTCTTTTCCGGTTGCAAAGAACTTAATCTTTTCATTTTTGGTGATGCTTCCGTTGACTACCTTGAAGTACGCTTCAATTCCTCTGAAAGGATTGTAAACAGAGTCAAAAACCAAAGCCTGAAGCGGTGCATCAGGATCTCCCACCGGAGCAGGAATTCTTTCAACAATCTTTTCCAAAAGATCATGAACCCCTTCACCTGTTTTTCCTGAAACTCTTAAAACATCTTCGTAATCACAACCGATAAGATTCATGATCTCATCTGTAACTTCTTCAGGATTGGCAGACGGAAGGTCTATTTTATTAAGAATCGGAATAATGGTTAAATCATTTTCCAATGCAAGATACAGGTTACTGATGGTCTGTGCCTGAATACTCTGTGCAGCATCTACAATAAGAAGCGCTCCTTCACAGGCAGCAATGGAACGGGAAACTTCATAAGAGAAGTCTACGTGTCCCGGGGTATCAATCAGGTTTAAGATATATTTTTCTCCTTTATACTCATAATCCATCTGGATGGCGTGAGATTTAATGGTAATCCCACGTTCTTTCTCCAAATCCATATCATCCAGGGTCTGAGACTGCAGCTCTCTTTGAGTAACTGTATTGGTATACTCCAAAAGACGGTCTGCTAAAGTACTTTTACCGTGGTCAATATGAGCAATTATGCAAAAATTTCGTATGTTTTTCATTTAAGAACGTTGTAATTTGCAAAGATAAAAAAAAGCGAGAAATTATCCCTGTTTATTTTCTGTGCGGAATTTATTTTTCAAAGATATAAGCTCCTGTTAAAGAATCTAAATAAACCTTTGAAGATGTTGTTGTTTTCACTCCGGTAATAATTGCTGTATGAGATGTTCCAGGATCAATTACGCTCCCCGCAAGTGCTCCTACAACGCCTCCTGCAAGTGCACCCACCATCATGCCTCCAGTCATTTTTTGGATTGAAAGCTGTGCCCTGGATGAAATAATATAAAAACCCTTATTCCCTTTTGACATTTCTACAAACCCTCTTGGTATAGCTATGTAGGCTTTTCCAGAATCTACGTAGCAGAAAACTTCACTAAGCGGTACTGAAAAATCATTAAATTTTACGCTTACCAGTTTCCCTTTTTTATTTTTAACAATAGAATGGCCTGCTTCCGGCTTCTGGTTATAGAAATTTTTAAAGCTTTTATAGACCCCGTCCTGCAATATTACTTCATTAAAAGCTTTATAATTTTTATTGAGAAAAGGACTGTAATTATTAAGCTCATTTTCAGGAATCATAATCCCGGAAACAGGATTGGAATAGGACGTTTTAATAAACTGCGCTAAAATTGCAGATATCTGACTGGCCAGAAATCTTGCTGCTTTATCAGAACTTTTGAGATCGGAAACAATGACATTTTCAAAGCGGTTGATAAAATAATATTTATCATTTCTCTTCAGGAAACTCGATATTTTAATCTTGGCTTTTCCAAACGCTTCTTTTTGTCCCGGATCTTGTTCCTGATAGATCTTTAGCTCTTCCAAAATTAAAGTAATGTCGTTATTTCCCTTTACTTTATTGTCTTCTGAGAACCAATTTTCGAAGAGGTCCCTTAAATTTCCATCTGAAAATTTTATTTCCGTAGTCTCTCCCTTATAATCAAGTAAACCTATATACTTATCAGGTCGGTTGTCCGTAAAAGTAAGTGATCTTGTGAGTTCTCTTTTATCTTTGATATTTTGATCCAGCTCAATAAGTTCTACTTTCTGAGCGGATAATAAAACTGAACATATTAAAAAAAACAGTATTCTCACCCTAAATTGTATTTCCCGCAAAACTAAGGATTCTTTTAAAACCAAACGGCTCTCACAAACAAATGTCTGTAAGAGCCGTCCAACATTAAAAAAATAAACTATTATGGGTTCTGTTTGGGTCTTGTCGTATTATTATTTCCGCCATGAGGTTTTCTTTCATTCATTTTATCTCTCATCATCCCTTCGCTCTGGAATAGTTTTAATACTTTCTGACAAGGAATTATAAGCTGCATTTTATCAGCATATTTCTTTCGGTTATCCAGCAGCCTCTGCCCTACCTCAAAACTTTGCTGCAGTTTTGCTTTGGCTTCTTCATCCGACAATGTTTCCGGATTGAAATTAGGGTCAAACTGGCTTTTTATCTGTTTCTGATTCTCAAGGTATTCGTTGTAGAGCTGTGTAAACTCTGTTTTATCACTGGCATCAATATCAAGATTTTCCATCACCATATTATTTCTGAACTTCTTGAGAAGCTCTTTTCTTTCTTCCGGAGAAAGATTGTTTATTACCTCTTTTCTTTGCTTAGGATCCATTTTTTTCCAGTCGTATTCTGAAGTCTGGGCATTTTGTGCATTCAGACCAAAACCGTAAATAATAAGAAGTGCAAATAATATTTTCTTCATCTTTCTTTTAATTATATAAATCTAAATAAATGTCCTGGGTTGAATTGCTTGCCAGCTCTGAAATTTCAGAATTGGAGAATGAGTCCAGATATTCATTCATTTTAATTTCCTCTTTTTTGGTGGCTTTTTTTACAGGCTGTGGTGCTGTAACATTTTCCTCCTTGTTTTCAGGGATGTAAGACACTGTTTTACTTCCCTGGTTACTAGTTATTTGATTGTTATTTTCAACAGAAGTTAAATCCGCCTCCAATGTTTCATAGGCACGTTCGCTTTCTGTTTTTGCCTCCGTTTTATTGGCGGCGTATGCTTTTGGATTCAACACATCTTTGGCCGGATCGTTGTCAGAATTAAAAACATATGTTGCTCCGAATATCAAAGCCAGTGATGCCGCAGCAGCATACATCCAGTTGAGTTTAAAAACCGGGGCTTTTTTATTCGCTTTCACTTCGTTCATTACGTTGTTCTGGATATTTTGGAACAAATCATCCGGAACTTTGTAAATATTCTTGCGTTCTAGTTTTTCTATGTCGAACTCTTTCATCTTTGTTTTGTAAAAAATTATCTTTCGTAATTTTCTTTAATAAATTCTTCTATTTTTTGTTTGGCATAATGATAATTGGTTTTTAAAGTTCCTACGGACATATCTACAATTTTTGATATCTCTTCGTAGGGTAAATCATCATAATACCGCATCATAAATACCAGTTTCTGCTTTTCGGGCAGGCTTTGTATGGCATTCTGGAGCAGCAGCTGTATTTCTTCTGCATCTCCTTCTGTATTGTCCGCCACCAGATTCTGCATATAATACTCAGGATCTTCATCCGTTTTCTGCATTTTCTTCATCTTGTTTACCTGCTGTAATGCTTCGTTGGTAGCAATCCTGTAAAGCCAGGTATACAGCTGGCTGTCATTTTTGAACTGGTGAAAATTCTGATAGGCTTTAATAAAAGTCTCCTGCAGCGTGTCCTGAGCAATGTCTCCGTCTACAATAATTCTTCTGATGTGCCAGTACAATCTGCTTTGATAAGCATCCATCAAGGCACGGACTCCTTTTTCCTGGGTCCGTGGATTCTGCATCAACGAAATAATTTCCGCGTCCTTAATCTTCATAAGATGCTTACACTGTTTTGGATTACAAAAATAGCCGAAAGTTAAATTACTTATTCAATTTTCAGTCCAAATATTTAAAATAATCTGAGTTCGGGTTAAGAAAATTAAGATTGAGGTCGTGAAAGTTACGGGATGCGGGTTACGGGTTTGAGCGTATTATGAGGGATAAGTTTCAAGGGTAAAAGGAATTTGGGTAAGAGATAAAATTTTTACCGTGCAAATCTTCATCTTACTAATGTTTCGTTTTGAGGAAGGCAAAGACTGTGGTTGTATCACTGATAAAACAATCTTTATACAACATTCGCTTAATCGAATTAATTTCTTTGCGTGAAAAAAAACTTATCTACTCTCCAAGCTTTGAAATTGATCCGGTAGTATACTGATGTAAAAGGCCGTTCCTGATTTGAACCACAAGACCCGCAATCCGAAAAGTTCTGAACATTAGGCAGCAGAGATTGATGATAAACTTACAGAGCTCTGCATTCATCTTCCTTTAAAATCTTATCTTTGTTAGATGCAAACTGTAATTATAGGCTCCGGAAACGTGGCCTACCATATGGCAAAAGCTTTCCGTCTCAATGGCATTCCGTTAACTCAGATTTTTGGAAGAAACGGAGTTGAACTGAAGAAGATTTCGGAAGAAACGGGTGTACCTTATTCTACGGAACATCTTGAGGATGCAGATCTGTACATTATCTGTGTAAACGACAATTCAGTAGAAAGTGTTTCTAAAATGATCACTAAAGAAAACTGTCTGGTTGCCCATACTTCAGGATCCTTACCTAAAGAAACTCTGACCGGACCTTACAGAAAATCAAGTTTTTATCCTTTACAAACCTTTTCAAAATCAAAAGAACTGGATTATAAGAAAATTCCGTTTTTTATTGAAACTGAAAATAATGAAGACCAACAGCTTCTTTTCGATCTGGCTTCAAAAATTTCAGAAAATGTAATGGAAAGTAACCACGAAAAGAGAAAATACATTCATCTTACGGCTGTTTTTGCCTGCAATTTTGTCAATCATCTCTTCGCAAGAGCCAAAGAGGTTTCCGATTCGCAGGAAATTCCGTTTGATTATTTTCTGCCTCTTATTGATGAAACGGTTCAGAAAATTCATGAAGTAGATCCTAAGGCAGCCCAAACCGGACCTGCAGTAAGAAATGATGTCCGGGTACTGGAATTACATGAGCAGTTATTAAAAGACGAAAGTCTTGAAATTTATAAAACAATGAATCATTCTATTCAGAAAATGTATGAGTTATAAAGAGAAATTAAAAGATATTAAAGCATTTGTATTTGATGTAGACGGAGTTTTTACCGATGGAAGCGTTTATCTGATGCCGGGAGGAAATATGTGCAGGGTAATGAATGTTCTGGATGGCTATGCAGTGGTTAAGGCCTTAAAAAACAATTATCTGATTGGTGTTATTACCGGTGGAAACGATGAAATGGTCAAGCACAGAATCAATTATTTGGGGATTAATGATTATTATCCGAAATCGCACGACAAATTAGCTGATTTTGAAGATTTTAAAAAGAAATACAACCTTAAAAACGAAGAGATTCTCACGATGGGAGACGATCTTCCGGATATCCACATTATGGAGGAATCTGCCATTGCCGCATGCCCTGAAAATGCAGTTCCGGAAGTGAAAGGAGTATCCGATTATATTTCTGCCAAAAGGGGAGGAAGCGGTGCTGTACGCGATGTCATAGAGCAGGTAATGAAGGTTCAGGGGAACTGGCATGACGATAATACCCAATCTGTATAAAATCAGTTTATGAAATTACTTTTAGCATCCCAGTCACCCAGAAGAAAAGAACTGCTTTCAAGCTTAGGCTTCGATTTTGAGGTCGTGAAAATAGACTGTGAAGAAATTCTTCCGGAGGACATCAAAATAGGAGAGTCCGCAGCGTATTTATCAGAATTAAAAGCTTCTGCATTCAGAAATCTGACAGGGGATGAAGTCTTATTAACAGCGGATACGGTAGTTGCTGCAGAAGGACAGATCCTCGGAAAACCGAAAGACGAAAAGGAAGCCGGGCAAATGCTGCGTATGCTTTCCGGGAAAATACATCAGGTCTATACGGGAATTACCATCAAATCCGTTGATAAAATGTTGACCGAAACAGATGTTGCCGATGTAGAATTCGATGAAATCTCAGACCGTGAGATAGATTATTACGTTCAGAATTACAAACCTTTCGATAAAGCGGGGAGCTATGGTATCCAGGAATGGCTGGGAATGGCAAAAATCCGGAAAATGAACGGAAGCTTTTATACCATCATGGGGCTTCCTACCCATTTGGTTTACAAAATTCTAAATGAAATATAAATATTATTCATTATAAAATTTTATTATTTTTACAAAATCATCAACTTCTGATAATAAAAAGCAGATAAGATAGTTATATTGAATAATGAAAAAGAATATTTTATTCCTTTTAATCATATGTCTCGTTGCTTCCTGTGCTACCAAGACCAAAAAGCCGGAACAGCGTTCAAGATTTTTGAAAGGATTTAACACCTACTATAATACCCTTTTTAATGCTAAAGACGCATTAAACAGTGAATTTACGAGCAGAGACAAAGGACATAAGGATAATTTTTATGCTCCTTATATTCCTATTCTGACCTTTGAAGATCAACCTCTGGGAAGTGATCTGGGACAGTCTGCTGCATTTGCTGAGAATTCCATGAAAATGGCGGAAGTGAACAGACCGTCTTCCGGAAGAGGCGCTCCCGGAATGCCACCGGATATGCCCGGAGCTCAGGGAGGTGTTCCTGACAGACCTGATGATGCCCAGAACAAAGGAGCCACTACTTTAGAAATTGCAGAAGCAAAAGCTCAGAAAGCCATTACAAAATACTCCGTGATCAGAAGCGGTGAAGAAAAGAATAAAAAAATCTTTGATGCCTACATGATCCTGGTACAGTCCAGAATCTATCAGAATAAAGCGGTACAGGCCCTGGATGCCCTGAATTATGTTTTCACCCATATGAAGGACGATAAAAGGCTTCCTCTGGCAAGAATCTATCAGGGTGTGGCTTATGCGAAGATTAAAGATTATCATAAGGCTAATGAGGCTTTTGCCAAACTGAAAGGGGAAGACATCAATAAAAGCTACTCCAAACTATTGAGTATTTATTACTCTGAAGCCCTTCTTGATGCGGGAAAATTACAGGAAGCAGCTACTGAACTGGACAGGGCTTTCGAGCTGAATTCAGACAGAAAACTGAAAAGCAGAATAGCTTATCTGAGAGGACAGGTTTCTGAAAATCTCGGTCAGAATGAAAAGGCCCGTGAAAGCTATACCCAGGCTTATAAATATGCCAATGATTTTGAATTTGAAGTAAAATCCCAAATTGCAATCGCTAAGACTTTCAACGGAAAAGGGGACTACAACGGCGCTAAAAACTATCTGGAAGGCATCAGTAAAAAAGGGACTTACGGTTCCAGAAAAAATGAATTCTACTATGCTTTAGGTTTAATGGCCAATAAAGCAGGAAAGAAAGACGAAGCTCAACAGTTCTTCAAAAAATCTTTATTCGAAAAGGTTTCTGACCCTCAGATAAGAGGACTTACGTATTATGAAATAGGGAAGAGCTACCTTGATAAAAATGACTATATTGGTGCAGGAACCTATTATGATTCAGCTCTTGCGGTGATGACCTATGAGCCTTCAAAGATCCTTTTAAAAGATCAGTCGGAATACATTAAAAAGATTTCCAAAAACTATTATCTGATCAAAAAAAACGATAGTATCCTTTCTTTAGCTAAAATGAGCGATGCGCAAAAAACAGACTTTTTCTCCAAGTACATAGCCAAGCTGAAAGCCAAAGAAGAAAAAGAAGAGCAGGAGAGAATACGTGCAGAAAGAAGCAAAGGTTTTGATACCGGAGACTACAGCGCCAATTCTATATTTGCCAATAATGCCAATTCTTTTGAAGATTTCGGGGTCACTACCAAAGGTTTTTATTTCAGCAATACCGGAACGATGAGTAAAGGAACATCTTCGTTTAAGCAGGTATGGGGCGACCGTGCACTTGCTGATAACTGGCGTTATTCCAAAAAAATGGCGTCTATTGAAGATATGAAAAACGAAGCATTGGGACAGACCTCTGCTCCTAATCCGAGACGTTTTGAACCGACTTATTATATTGAACAAATTCCTACAGATCAGGAAAAGCTTGGGCAACTGAAAAAAGACAGGGACACTGCTTCATTAGGTCTGGGAGTGATGTATCAGAATTATTTTACCAATACTCCTTTAGCTACAAAAACACTGTACGACCTTGTGGATGTAAAACCGGAGGAAAAGGTAATGCTTCAGGCACTTTACGAGATCTTCGCCATGAATTATCTGAAGAATCCTCAGGCTGCTGAAAGAGCAAAACAGATTCTATTGACGGATTATCCTTATACCTCTTACGCAGAATTTGCAAGAAATCCTAAGAATGTTTCTTTTGTAAAATCTTCAGAAGAAGTGGAGAATGAATACAAAAAGGCTTATGCACTTTATGAGTCGGAGAAATTCGGAGAAAGCCGTGACGTCATAGACCAAACGATACAGAAATATCCGAAAGATGCACTAATTCCTAAATTCCATCTGTTAAACGCATTCAATACAGGAAAAACAAGTGGAAAAGAAGTAATGATCCTGCAACTTGAGCAGATTGCACTGAATTATTCCAAAACTCCTGAAGGAATAAGAGCCAAAGAGATGCTGAACTATCTGAAAAGTGAGCTTTCTTTCCAGGCTACCGATAACAAGGGGAATGCTGTTCCTCAACAGCCAGGAGGAGTTCCTGCACAGCCTCAGCAGAATCAAAACAATGCTGCTCCTCAAAATCAGGATAATCAGATGGTTCTGCAGCAATCTATTCCCGGACTTTCCGAAAAATCGGACAAGAAAGAGAAACCTAAGAAACAAAAGGAACAACCGAAAGAAAAAGTTCCGAACGATATTCCTGCCATGCCAAAATAAAAAAAAGCGAAGATTTATTCTTCGCTTTTCTTTTTCTTTACTCCGTGGAAATCTTTGAGATAGAAAGGCTCAAAGTAGGCGATATCTTCAAACTCTTTTTGATCAATCTTTTCTAAGGTCTTTTTGATAAGATACTGTGCAGAAGGATAGATATCGTCCCTGAACTCTGCATCGGGAAGATGAATAATTTCTTTAGCTTTCTTCGCTCCGTCTCCGACAAAAATTACTTTTTTATCTTTAAATTCTTCAAAAGAAGTTTCGTCCAGAATCTTAGCTTCGGTTGAAGATAACTCCTTGCCCGTTTTACCGTCATAAACAGCCGTATAAACCTCCATTCTCCTTGCGTCGATCAAAGGGACTATAAAATCATAGTTCTTGTCTAAAAAGGGCTCTATCATACTTTCCATCGAATTCACAGCAATTAGAGGAATTTTCAGACCGTAACAGAAACCTTTGGCTGATGCAGCCCCGATTCTTAATCCGGTATAGGAACCTGGTCCTTTACCCAGTGAAACGGCTTCAATATCTTTCATCGTAAGACCTGCTCCTTCCAGCGCCCATTCTACATAGGTATGAAGGCTTTCGGATTGTTTATAGTTATCAGAAACTTCTTCACAGACACATAATAACTTTTCATCGTCTGAAACAGCTACTGAACAGTTTTTGGAAGAGGTTTCGAGGTATAGTATTTTCATTTTTTTGTTTTAAACTGATTGGTAAAAGCAAAATTGCTCCAGGTTGATGCAAATTTATGGCTTTATTTCGACACTCTGCCGGCTCCACAATTTCCACACGGCATTCTTTTTTATCCAGATCTCCAGCAAAGCCAGTTTCATTTCAAAATCCTGATTTTTATACGTCCCTGAAACTTTTATTTTCCGTCTGATACTTGCTGTATTTTTATCCCTTTTGAATTCAGAAAGTTCAATTTGCTGGATCTCTTTATAGATCACTTTTTTCGATGAAAAATCTTTTTTGAAGTCTTCAAAGTTCTGTACCCATCCGTTGGAATGTCCAAAAGATACATCAGGACACAAAACATCAATGATCTTTCCATCATTATTCTGTAGATATCTGTCCAATAGCTGAATATTTTCAAACAGTTTTTCATCTTTTTGAAATGCATCGGTTTTTTGTCCCTTCCAAAAGACAAATAAAAAAAGCAGGATAAAAAGTGATATTCTTTTCACCTTATTTTCTGTAAATCGTTCTCGGCTCGCTCTGTGCACTCGGATAGATGGTCATATCCGAAACCATCACATGCTTGGGAGCATTGACGCAATAGGCGATGGCATCCGCAATATCTTCGGCTTTCAAAGCATCATAGCCGGCATATACGGTGGCTGCTCTTTCGCTGTCTCCTTTGAACCTTACCATAGAGAAATCTGTTTCTACGGCACCGGGCTGAATATTGGTAACTTTAATCCCAAATTCTGTGAGTTCAAGGCGCATTCCGTCTGAAATCACATCAACTGCTTTTTTAGTTGCACAATATACAACTCCGTTAGCATAGGTCTGTCTTGCCGCCACTGAACTAATGTTTACAATATGTCCTGAATTACGGGCTTTCATAGAAGGGATGATCATTTTGGAAACATATAAAAGTCCTTTTACATTCCCATCAATCATAGAATCCCAATCATCTGTCTTTCCGGCAGAAAGAGGATCCAAACCGTGTGCGTTTCCTGCATTATTGATTAACACATCAATATTCTTCCATTCTTCGGGAAGGGAATTGATTGCTTTTTCAACTTCCTCAAGATTTCTGACATCAAACTCTAAACTAAATATTTCGGTATTAACCGATAATTCAGCTTTCAGAGATTCCAAAACTTCTTTTCTCCTTCCACAAATAATGATTCTGTTTCCCTGTCCGGCAAGGAGCTCTGCTGTGGATTTTCCTATTCCGGAAGTGGCTCCGGTGATGAGTATTGTTTTCATAATTTCTTTTTTAATGTAACAATGTATCAGTTTATCAATGTAGCAATGTAACAGTCTACCAATGTAACAATAAACATGATCCTGTATTTCAACATTGTTACACTGCTACATTATCAAATTGGTACATTATAATAATCAGTTGGCATCAAATGCTTCAAAAGCATCGGTTATATGTTCAATCGTCAGTTTCTTTTTTTCATCAGGAAGGACAGAAATGATATCAAATCTTACTTCGTTGTTCCGGTTAAATTCTTCAAGATAATGGTTGGCTGCGGAAACAATTGATTTGATTTTCGATTTGGTGACCGCTTCCTGAGGCAGCATAAAGGCATCCGTAGAACGGGCGTTTACTTCCACAATGACAATCAGGTCTTCTTTCTCTGCAATGATATCAATCTCAGCTTTCTGAAACCTGAAATTCCTGATGAGCACTTTATAGCCATTCTTCTGCAGGTATTCAGCTGCAAGGTCTTCTGCTATTTTACCGAAATCATTGTGAGTTGCCATTATTTAAAAGATAATTTATGGTGAGTTGATATCCAAACTTCTTTGTTTTTGCAGTCCCAGTAAAAACGTTTTGAAAAGAAATCAGACTCTTTTTTTTGTGAAGGTCTGAAAAGGGTATCATTCAATCTATAAAAATCAATATTTTCAAGCTTATCAATTGTAAAACCCATTCTATTCTTGAGTTTAAATGTTTTAAGGGCAGGGTCAGCAGCATATTTCTTTCCTTCCCAAATCTTTTCTCTTTCATCATATTGAGAAAGAGTGTATTCAGTATTACAGGGGCAGATTTCCTTGTATTCAATTTTTAAATTCTTATCAAAGAAAATAAAATAGGATAATACAGTAATTAAAAATAGGATATAAAGTGAACTTTTTACAAGATCCGGAGTGATTTTTATGGGCTCAAAATTCTCAATAAGCTTCATTTGAAATCATCCTTTTAAAACTCAATCTTAACCTTATCTCCAACCTTCATCATCACTTTTCCACCAATAATTAAAGGTCTGTTATCCTTAATATGTCCGTTTGGAAATCCGAAAACTGCCGGGAATTTATATTTTGAAATTCTGTCGGAGATTAATTGGTAAGCAAATCCATCGAAACTATCTTCGTATTGTTTATTCTCTTTTTCATCGCCCATATTGGTCATTCCACCGATAATCAATCCTGAAATCTTATTGAAAACTCCGGCCAGTTCCAAACTCATGATCATGCGGTCCAGGGCATAGAAATTTTCTCCGATGTCTTCAATAAATAGAATTTTATCTTTAAAATCAAAAGAATATTGAGTTCCCAAAAGGGCGTAAATCAAGGCTAAATTACCTCCTACCAATTCACCTTCAATATTCCCAGGCTTATTAAATTGATTAGATTGTAAAGCATATTTAGGAGCTTTTCCTTTTAAAATATCAAAGATCCGATCATAGCTTTCATCCGTTACTCCAAAACTGGATGTTTTGATAGTCTGCCCGTGAATCGAAGCAAACCCTTTCTTTAATAAATAGCTTTGAATAACGGTATTATCTGAATACCCGATATACCATTTAGGATTTTCTGTAAAGTTTTTCAGCTTTAAATGCTGAATGAGATGCTGGCATCCGTAGCCTCCTCTTGAAGCCCAGACAGCAGAAATCTCTTTATCATTCAAGGCCCAGTTGATATCTTTAATTCTTTCCTGTTCTGTTCCGGCGTAATTGTATCCGTTTGAAAATTTAGTGTAGAGGTGCTCGCCCAAAACGGGTTCAAATCCTCTGTTCTTAATCATTTCTATTCCCTTTTCCAGCTGTGGAACATCTACGGCTCCTGCGGGGGAAATAACAGCTATTTTGGCCCCTTTTTTAAGGGCTTTCGGAAAGATTATTTTTTTCATTTTGTTTTTTGATACTTGATTTCTTTTTTCTCAGCTTCTTCCAGCTGCCTGTCGAACTGATTGAATTTCTTAAAGCTCTGAAGGAAAATAAAGAAGCTGAAAATGATAAGAATCCCGCCTACGATTCTTCTGATCTGATTGGCGAGTTTCTGGGTAAGTTTATCGTGAAATTGTTTTGCTAAAAATATTTTGGCCAGGTCTATACAGAGATAGGTGCCAATGACAATACCCACATAGAGGATAAAGCTGCTGGTATCAGGGTATTGGTTTCTTACAGAAATTACCGTCACCAGCCAGAAAAGAATAACTCCTACATTTAAAAGATTAAAGAAAAAACCATTGAAAAACGTTTTAAAATAGTTTTGGCCAATGATTCTTTCTTCACCAGGCATGTGCATTTTGGTCTTGGTGACCATCATCACGATTCCGTATACAAAAATAAGTATAGAAGTAATCCTGTAAAATCCGGGATGTTTATCTATTAAAGTCACAATATCCGCACTTGCATAATAGGCAGCAACGATACATAATATATCTGCTGTAATAACTCCAAGATCCAATGCCAGGGCATGTCTGGGTCCTCTGGAAAAGCTGGTTTCAATTAAAAGGAAAAAAATAGGTCCTATAAAAACCAGGCTTAGCATGAATCCTAAGATGATAGCAGAAAGTACGAGTTCAAACATTCAATAGTATTTTAAATGAAAAAAAATTTCATCCCATTAATACAAAGTTAGACTTTATGATTTAATTAATCAACAATCTTGAAGTCCAACTGCTTTTGAATAAGGTTTGCTTTTACCACTTTAATTCGTACTTCATCTCCTAACTGATATTTCTTTCCGGTTCTGTTTCCGTATACCGCATGAGATTTAGCATCATAAGAATAAGAATCGTCTACAAGATCTCTTAATTTAATCAGACCTTCAGCTCCGTTGTCCGGAATTTCTACCCAGAAACCAAATTCTGCAACCCCTGAGATCACTCCCGTAAAGGTTTCCCCAAGATGTTTTTCCATAAACTTCACCTGCATAAACTTAATGGAATCCCTTTCTGCATCCGCAGCCAGTCTTTCCATAGAACTGCAATGTTTGGCTTTTTCTTCCAGCTCTTGCTTGCTTGGAGATTTACCCCCATCAAGATAATGTTGCAAAAGTCGGTGCGCCAAAAGATCCGGATAACGTCGGATAGGAGAGGTAAAGTGGCTGTAGTATTCGAAACCAAGACCGTAGTGACCTATAGGTTCTGTAGAATAAACGGCTTTGCTCATACTTCTCATCGCAAGCGTTTCAATCATATTTTCTTCTCCTTTTCCTTTCACATCGGCGAGAAGTTTATTCAAAGATTCTGCTACCTTTTTGGTATTGTCAAGGTTCATTTTATATCCGAAAGTAGAAACAAAGTCTCTTAATGCTTCCAGTTTTGTAGGGTTCGGATCGTCATGAACTCTGTAAATAAAGGTATTGTTTGTTACGCCTCCTTTCTGGTTCAGTGAAACAAATTCAGATACTTTTTTATTGGCTAAAAGCATGAATTCTTCTATCAGGTGATTGGAATCCTTGCTTATTTTAAAGTAAACTCCGATCGGCGAATTATTTTCATCCAGATTGAATCTTACTTCACTTCTGTCAAATGTAATCGCCCCGTTTTTCACACGCTGATCTCGCATAATTTTAGCGAGTTTATCCAGAGTATTGATTTCTTCTGCAAGATCTCCCTGACCCGTTTCTATACGTTCCTGAGCTTCTTCATAAGTAAATCTTCTGTCGGAATGAATGACCGTTCTTCCAAACCATTGTTTCTGAATCTCGGCATTGTCATTCAGCTGGAAAACGGCTGAAAATGTATATTTATCTTCATTAGGACGAAGGGAGCACACATCGTTACTTAAAACTTCCGGAAGCATCGGAACTACGCGGTCTACAAGATATACCGAAGTCGCTCTGCTGTACGCTTCATCATCCAGAATGGTTCCAGGAATTACATAATGAGATACGTCTGCAATGTGTACACCGATTTCCCAGTTTCCGTTTTCTAATTTTCTTATCGAAAGGGCATCATCAAAATCTTTTGCATCTTTAGGGTCGATGGTGAAGGTACAGATATCACGCATGTCCCAGCGTTTTGCAGCCTCTTCATCGGTGATTCTTCTGTCAATTTTATCGGCATCCATTTCCACTTCCTGAGGGAATTCGTACGGAAGACCATATTCGGCAAGGATAGAGTGGATCTCTGTTTCATGCTCACCTGGAGCACCCAATACCTGGATGATTTCTCCTTCAGGATTCTTATCTCCGGGCTTCCATTCTGTCATTTTCACAACTACTTTGTCTCCGTTTTCGGCTCCTCCGAATTTTGTTTTAGGGATGAAAATATCTGTGTTGATTGTTTTTTTATCACAAACAACAAATCCAAAATCTTTGTGAGCAACCAGCTGGAATGTTCCTACAAACTCGGTTCTTGTTCTTTCCAGAACTTCGAGTACGGAACCTTCCAGTTTCTTCCCTTTGAAATGATAAGTTACAATCAGTACTTTATCACCCTGAAGAGCGTCTTTCACGTTTTTGGAATGGATAAAGATATCATCTTCCATACCTTCCACACTTACGTAAGCATTTCCGGATTGATTAAAATCTATTTTTCCGGTTAATGTTCCGGCAATTTTAAGGTTTACAATGTATTTCCCTTTTTCCACTTCCTTGATCTTTTCAGAACCCTGAAGTTTATGAAGAGCCTGAATCACCTGCTCTCTCTGGCGGGGATTTTTATAATCTATTCCGTCTGCAATCTGCTTATAATTATAAATCTTGGACGAATTAGCATTCATGAAACGCAGGATCAGTCTTCCGATCTCTATGAGTTTCTGTTCGTTTTTATGGCTTATATATTTACCTTTTCTTGGCATTTTAATAGTGTTTAATTGTTATATAATTGTAATAATCCGAATCTGAAATTTCTACAACTCCTGAATTTTTATTTTTAAGAATATCTTGTATTCAACAGGAGTTCTATTTGCTTGTAAGATCTCGGTTGGATCTCAACTATCCATTTCAGAGAATATATTATTACATCTTTTTAAGTCTGCATTTATTATAAACCGCAGAACTTTGACCTTTCTACTTTATGTTTCTTTATTAACCCAACAGCATCAATTTTCCTTCCAATTTTTTTACAATGGAAAATTTAGTTTGTATAAAATTACTACAAATATGGAGAAGAGGGGAGAAAAACCTTCGATTAATATCTTTTAAATAGATAAGGTTCTGTATGGAAATAATAGACTGGTAATTTCTATTATGCATTGCAAAGGTATAAAATAAAAAATAAATAAGGCCTGTAATTTGATTTACAGGCCTTTATATTTTTAGCAAACAGCAATTTTATCAACTCTGTTCTGGTGTCTGCCACCTTCAAAGTCTGTGGAAAGAAATTTCTCTGCAATTTCTATCGCCACTTCTTTAGAGATAAATCTCGCGGGCATTGAGATCATATTGGCATTGTTGTGCTGTCTCGCAAGCACTGCAATCTCCGGCATCCAGCAAAGAGCACATCTTATTTTCTGGTGTTTGTTTGCTGTGATCTGTACTCCGTTTCCGCTTCCGCAGATCAAAATTCCCAGTTCGTTTTCCCCGTTTTCCACAGAAGTTGCAGCAGGGTGTACAAAGTCCGGATAATCCACACTGTCTGTGGAAAACGTGCCAAAATCCTGAACTTCAAATCGTTCTGAAAGATAGTTTTTAACAATCTCCTTGTATTCATAGCCTGCATGGTCTGCAGCAATCGCTATTTTTCTTTTCATAATACCTGTATTAAGTCTTTTTAGATTTTATTTCATGACAAAGGTAAGAATAATAACAAATCCTGTTAGTTAATCGGGAGTAAATTGTGAAAAGGTCTGTGAATAACTGTGGAAAACTTTTTCGAACTTTCTATTTTTAAAGATGAATTTATTTCGTAATGGAAAATAGAATTGAAAATTTTAACCACAACTTTCAAAATGTTTTCTCCACTTAATCCGAAGTTTTTCCATAAAAAAATTACTAATACTGGGTTTGTGGGAAAGTTACTCACATCTGTTAATAAGTCTGTGAAAAGGCACATTTACAAGATATTACAATGTGAATTAAATATGAATTGAATAAAAATTAATTGTTACCAATTATTTTCGTAAAACTTATCCCCGAAACTAACAATACTCAACAACAACTACATTATTCTTTTTTTTAAAGAGAAAAAAATTGTTGATTAATGGGTGATTGGGTTGGGGGAAAGTTTTCCAAAAGTTTTGTTTTGGGAGATCTGTTGAAAAAGTTTAAAAGCTTACATTTGTGAAACGAAAATTCAATGATACTTATGAAAACAATCAATGATTTCAATTTTAAAGACAAGAAGGCTCTGGTAAGAGTGGACTTTAATGTTCCGCAGGACGATCAGCTGAAAGTGACAGACAATACAAGAATCACGGCTGTAAAACCAACGGTTGAAAAAATTCTTAACGACGGAGGTTCTGTGATCCTTATGACGCACCTTGGAAGACCGAAAGGGGAGGTTAAAGATGAATTCTCTCTTAAACATATCGTAGACGAAGTTTCTAGCGTTCTTGGACAGGAAGTGAAGTTTGTGGACGAATGTATCGGAGATAAGGCTGAAAAGGCTGCTTCTGAGCTTCAACCGGGAGAGATCTTATTGTTGGAGAATCTGCGTTTTCACAGTGAAGAAGAAAAAGGTGATGAGGGATTCGCTGAAAAGCTTTCCAAGTTGGGAGATGCTTTCGTAAACGATGCATTCGGGACTGCACACAGAGCACATGCTTCTACAGCTGTAATCGCACAATATTTTAATTCAACTAAATTTTTCGGTTTATTAATGGCTAAGGAACTTCAGGCTATTGATAAAGTTTTAAGAAAAGGGGAAAGACCTGTAACAGCGATACTTGGTGGTTCTAAAGTTTCAACTAAAATTACCATTATAGAAAATATCCTTCCTGCCATCGATAATTTGATCATTGGTGGAGGTATGGCGTTTACTTTTATTAAAGCTTTAGGCGGGAAAATCGGTAACTCGTTAGTAGAAGAGGATAAGCTTCCTTTGGCTCTTGAGATTTTAGGAAAGGCAAAAGAAAACCAGGTAAAGGTATATCTTCCTTCGGATGCTATTATTGCCGAAGCTTTCAACAATGATACGGAGAGAAAAGAAGCAGACATCTATGCAATTCCTGAAGGATGGATGGGACTTGATGCTGGTCACAAATCAAGAGATCAGTTCAATGATGTATTGCTGAATTCAAGAACAATTCTTTGGAACGGTCCGATCGGAGTTTTCGAAATGTCCAACTTTGCGGGAGGAACGGTTGCTCTTGGAGACAGTATTGCCGAGGCTACAAAATTAGGAGCGTTTTCTCTTGTTGGAGGAGGAGATAGTGTTGCTTTTGTAAAACAGTTCGGATACGGTGACAAAGTAAGCTATGTTTCTACCGGTGGTGGAGCAATGCTTGAAAGTCTGGAAGGTTTGGAACTTCCGGGTGTTGCTGCAATCAATAAATAGAATTTAAATTTTTTTTACATAATGGAGACCGTCAGTAATGGCGGTCTTTTTTTATAAAAAATTTTTTCATTTTAATTTCCTCAGAATTTTAAAATTTTGTTCCGGAATTTCAAAAGTTCAAAAATTACTGCCTGATTTTATAATTTGTTAAAAAGATGTGGATATCTGATAATTTTATGAATTTTGATTTTTCATCTTTAGAAAAATCAGATTTCAGAATTTTTTATAATTTCTCTTTTTTCACGTGATTACTTTTTTACTTGATCTCCTTTTTTGTAGAAAACGTGAAATTAAATTTTCTGAGTTTCAAAAGTTTTTGTTAAATGCAATTTTTTTGATGGAGTTGATTTTTTATTTTCAACTGTCTAAAAATTAATAAGGTCTATACTTTTTATTTTACAGATTTTTAAAAGTGGGGTAGGGGAGTTTAAATTTTTTTCAAATTTAGTTTTTGAATTTGAATCAGGATGAAAAAATAAAACCCGGAAATTCTCAGGGTTTTTGTTTTTTTGGTCAAAATTGATGAAAATTGGCCTTCAGAAATGGCTCAAAAATCGATTTTCTATCTTTTTTCGATAATGTATATCAAACTTGAAAATTCGTTTGAAAAAAGTGCCTTTACGTTAGAAATCGTTCCGTAGATGACCGCTTTTAGCCAAAAAAGAGGCGATTTCTTGTATTTTTCGCTCAACATGGAAATGTAAAAGGAGTCCAACACCAAAGGTTTGATTTTTCTCATTTTCCAATCCGGTTTCTTAGAAATTAAATTTTCCATACCATTTTTGGAAAAATGATAAATATGTCGCGGTACATCATAAGCTGCCCAATATTCTTTGTAATGTTTTGCATCATAGGAAGTAGGGTTGGGAACAGCAATAATTAGAAGTCCTTTGTCTTTTAATTTCTCATGAAATATCTTCAGCATTTCATCCTGGTTTTCTACATGCTCGAATACATGCCATAAAGTAATTGCATCTAAGCTATTATCAGGAATAATTTCGATATTGTCAATGATATCCGCTTTAGTAATTTTAGTGGTTGCAGCTTTTCTTGCATCCGCATCGGGTTCGAATCCGAAAGTCTGAAAATCTTCTTCTATATACTTTACAAATTCTCCGGCTCCGCAACCGTAATCCAGAACTTTAGATCCTTTTTTTATTCTGTCTGCAAGAATATTTTTTTTGTATTGCAGATTGAAAGACTGTAGAAATTTATACAGTTTTTCTTTAAAGCTTCCGGAATCCTGGTGGTGGGAAATATAATCTTCGCTTTCATAATATTTCGAAATATTGGATGGGATAGGGGAGGTTTTGAAAACCCCTTTTGTATCTGTTTCTTTTATTTCAAATATTTCCTGTGAAAGAAAATGATCTTTTATTCTCATTGAATTGTTATCTTGATATTTTAAAATTAAGACATTTATGAGTTAAATTCAACGTACATAAATGCCTTAATTTTTGCTTTTAATTGACAAATGTTTCACGTGAAACATTTTTGATTTAACGTCCTAAATACACCAGTAAAACGTTAATATCAGCAGGTGATACCCCACTGATTCTACCAGCCTGGGCGATGGTTTTTGGTTTTACATTAGACATTTTCTGTTTTGCTTCTGAAGAAAGGCTTGAAAGGCTTGTATAATCAAAATCTTCCGGGATTTTTATATTTTCCAGACGGTTGAGTTTAGCTACGTTTTCCTTTTCCTTTTCTATATATCCTTTGTACTTGATATTGATCTCAGCCTGTTCTCTCACTTCATCATCATATTGAGAAGAAAATTCTCTGATAGTATCGATTGTATCCAGCTTATCAAGCGTGATATTTGGTCTGGTAAGGAATTGTGCTGCTCTGTAAGCCTGATCTACAGGATTACTCTCAATAGTTTCCAGAATAGGATTAATGATTCCAGGTTTTAAAGAAGTTTCTCTTAAAAACTCTTCAAGTTCCTGACTCTTAGTTACTTTCGTTTCAACTTTTCTTAATCTGTCTTCTTTAGCAAGGCCTAAATGGTAAGCTTTTTCAGTAAGTCTGATGTCTGCGTTATCCTGTCTTAGCAAAAGTCTGTATTCTGCACGGGAAGTGAACATTCTGTAAGGTTCTTCAGTTCCCTTTGTAATCAAGTCGTCAATAAGTACTCCGATATACGCTTCGTCTCTGTTCAGGATAAAATCTTCTTTGTCGTGTACTTTATTGTGGGCATTGATTCCTGCAATTAATCCCTGTCCGGCAGCTTCTTCATATCCTGTAGTCCCGTTAATTTGACCTGCAAAATATAAATTGTCAATTAATTTTGTTTCTAAAGTATGTTTTAGCTGGGTAGGAGGGAAGTAATCGTATTCAATGGCATAGCCGGGACGGAAAACTTTTACATTTTCAAAGCCCGGAATCTGCTTCATAGCTTTAATCTGTACATCTTCCGGAAGCGAAGAACTGAATCCGTTTACGTAGATTTCAACCGTTTTCCATCCTTCCGGTTCTACGAAAAGCTGGTGTCTTGTTCTTTCTGCAAAACGGTTGATTTTATCTTCTATACTCGGGCAGTATCTTGGTCCCAAACTCTGAATAGTTCCATTAAACATTGGGCTTCTGTCAAAACCTTCTCTTAAAATATCATGTACTGTTTCGTTGGTGTAAACAATATGACAGCTTAATTGCTTTGTCAGTTTAGGCGTATCCATATAGCTGAACTTTTGAGGATTTTCATCTCCTTTCTGTTCTTCCATTTTAGAATAATCAAGACTTCTTCCGTCTACGCGGGGAGGAGTTCCTGTTTTCATTCTTCCTGCTTCGAAACCTAAAGAAACCAATTGTTCTGTAATTCCGAAAGCTCTGGGTTCACCCATTCTTCCACCTCCCAATTGTTTGTCTCCAACATGAATTAATCCGTTAAGAAATGTACCGTTGGTAAGAACAACAGATTTGCCTTTTATTTCAATTCCTAAAGAAGTAACCACTCCGGTTACTTTATTATTTTCAACAATAAGCTGTTTCACCATATCCTGAAAGAAGTCAAGATTGGGTGTATTTTCTAATGCCAATCTCCATTCTTCCGCAAAAAGCATTCTGTCATTTTGCGTTCTTGGAGACCACATCGCTGGGCCCTTGGAAAGGTTCAGCATTTTGAACTGGATGGCAGATTTATCTGCTACAATTCCGGAGTATCCTCCCATAGCATCAATCTCTCTTACGATCTGTCCTTTTGCGATTCCTCCCATTGCAGGGTTGCAGCTCATCTGTCCGATGGTCTGCATATTCATTGTAACAAGCAGGGTCTTCGAACCTAAATTCGCGGCCGCAGCTGCAGCTTCACAACCTGCATGTCCGGCACCTACTACGATTACGTCATATGTATCTGAAATCATTTTTATATTGCTTTTTAAAGCCTTTAATATTACTGTTTTCTATGAATGTTTCACGTGAAACATTTTTAGAGAATGCACTCTAGGTGAGCTTTTATTGTGACTATGTTTGAACACTTTACGGATTATCCTTTAAGTGATTCTTCAATTTGTTAAGAATTTAAATTCCTGAACTTAGCCAGATAAAGATCTTCCATTCTTCGCATCTCTTTCTCTTCTTCTTCCGTCTTATCCTTGTATCCTGAGAGGTGAAGAATGCCATGGGCCAAGACCCTTTTTAATTCTTCTTCATAATCTTTGGATAGAGTAGAAGCGTTGTCTGAAATTCGCTGCAAAGATACAAAAATCTCCCCGCTTATTGTTTTGCCTTTTACATAATCGAAAGTGATGATGTCGGTATAATAATCATGCTGAAGATAGTCCTGATTGATTTTTAAAAGATATTCGTCATCACAGAATATATAGTTGATTTCACCCAGTTTTTTTTCTTCCGAAAGAATAATATCTTCCAGCCATTTTTGATAATCTGTATTGACAGATTCCTGTAAGTTTTCGTAAAAGAATTGTATCATCGTATTAAAACCAGTGTCCTAAAATAACACTGAATATGCCTTTTTGATTGTTTTTAAGTGAGTGGCTAAAATTTACTTTAATCTGCCCGAAAGGAGATTTGTAGCCTGCAGTAAGTCCTAAAGAACTAAAATTTACTTTAACTGCATCCTCAAATTTTATATCATCAGAAAGATTAGCAAAACTAAAATTTCCGCTGATAAAATAGTTTTTGTTGAATTTAAACTGGATATCATTAGAAACCAGTACCACATTGTTTGTATTTAACTGCGCAAAATAGAATCCACCGAAGCTTTTGAAATTAATCAAATTCTGTTCAAAAATTCCACCCAGCCTGTACTGGTAAAATTCAGGAAGCTCATCCCCGATGGTAATACCGCCGTAAAGATTAAGTCGGTAGGTGAACTGTTTCGAAAGCGGAACATTAAGTCTTATATCTGCTTTCACCTGAATGATCCTTTTTTCAACCTCAGATTTCAAAAGATCAATGACCTTACCTTCGGCATTGATATAAATCCCTCTGGAAGGGAAATCTTTGTCATCCTGCGTATCGCTCTTCAGGAATACATAAGGGTTCAGAAAACGCATGTATCTCTCGTGTACACCGTTTATTTCGGCTCCAAAGTAATCGTGGCTTATTCCACCTCCAATTGCAAATTTATCTCTCCAAACGGACTGTATATAGGCCTCGTTTCTGAACCATTCCCATTTGTCAACGATATTATTATCTACATTTTTAAGATCAAAGCTCATCCCTGAAGAGTAGATACCAAATCCTGGAATATAACCGTTGTCTATAAAATAATTCAGATAGTATCTTGGTTTATCTCCTACCACTACATCGAGTGAAAGATTTGAGTTTTTAAATAGGAGACGCTTTCCTGAGTAATTCAGCAGAAGCCCTGTTTTGAAAACTTCGTCATAATGGAGCCCTACTTTTAAGAAATGGCGGGCTTCGTCTTCTGTGACATACAGTTTAAGATAGCTGGCATTATTTTCCGGAATGATATCATAATTGATGAACCGGTAATTATTGGTAGCAACCAGTTTGTCTATTTTTTTGTTGATGCTTCCATAAGTCTGCATAGAGGGGAGACGAAGCCCCATTTTCCCCAGAACGTAGTTTTTACCGTAAATTCTGCCTCCTTCCAATGAAATACTATCGATCTTATACACATTGGAATATATAGGATTTACACGCTCTCTGAGGCGGTCAAAGGACCGTTTCGGAAGCTTATCCAATATTGCAGTATATTTCATGCCTTCCACATATCCGCTGTCCAGAATTTTCTTCTTGTCGTCATAGCTGGTGGCAGTCATTCCTTTAAGGTTCGGCTTGATATTGATGTCCGTGTATTTGTATTGTTTCCGGGTATCTCTTTTGATTCCAAAGTCTATAACCTGATTAAGAATTGAAATAATGTTGTTTAAATCCTCTCTTTTTGATAAATCCTGGTTAAGGTCCACTCCAATGACGATATCGATTCCTTTGTCCTTTAATGGTTTTGAAGGATAATTGACCGTCATTGCCCCGTCTATGTAAATGCTGTCTCCAATTTTTACAGGATCCATAAGAGATGGGAAAGCCGAGCTGGCCATAATAGACTGTACCAGATCTCCCTTTTCGAAAATCTCCATATTTCCGCTTTCCAGATTGGTGGCTACACACATAAAAGGAATGGGTAATTTCGAGAAATCATCAATATTGGAAACATTTTTAAAAAGTTCTTTAAGCAGATAAACATTTCTCTGGCCAGAACTTATAGAAGAGGGAAGGGATATTTTTCCGTTTTTTAAAGGAATGGACAAAAGATATTTATCAACAGATTTGTTGAAGAAAGACGATTCCTGTCTGGATTTGGGATCCATAATCAGAGAATAGAAATCTGTATCCATTACAATTTTCTCTATTTCTTTTCCGGAATAGCCTGAAGCATACAGTCCGCCTACAATGGCTCCCATACTGGTTCCCGATATATAATCTACCTTTACTCCCAATGAATCTAATACTTTCAGTACTCCGACGTGTGAAAATCCTTTAGCTCCGCCACCTGCAAGGGAAAGACCTATTTTGGGATTTTTGGGGATCACCAGATCCTTTTTCACTTGAGAATGGATCATAAGGAGTTGGAATACGAAGAGAAGAATCAGGAGTTTTCTCATAGCTAGTCTTTTATATAAATCCGTTTCACCCGGGGCGAAATGGAGGTTAACACTTCATAGGTAATCGTTTTGCAGTAATCTGCGAATTCTTTTAAACTTGGTTTTGCATTAAAGACGGTAACGGTATCACCTTCTTTAACATTCGGGATCTGGTCTACATTGATCATCATCATATCCATACAGACATTCCCTACAATCGGGGCCAGTATTTTATTTACCCCCACATTTCCTACCTGGTTTCCGATCAGTCTCGGAATTCCGTCGGCATAGCCCACAGGAATTGTAGCGATTTTGGCAGCATGATCCGGCTTGTATCTTCTGCTGTAACCTACAGATTCTCCATTTTCAACGGTTGAAATCTGTGAGATTACAGTTTTAAAACTTACAACAGACTGCAGTTGTTTTTGTATTTCACTGCTTGGTGATTCTCCTAGCATTCCGATCCCGATTCTTACCATATCGTACTGATGTTCCGTATAACTCGTTATTCCGGAAGAATTGAGAATATGTCGGATAGGAGCGTAGCCCAGTTTTTCAATCAGATAACCGGAATTCTTTTCAAAAGTTTCCAGCTGTTTCAAAGTAAATTCTCTTTCTTCAGGTACATCAGAAGAAGACAAATGACTGAACAAGCTCTGAACTTTTACATTTTTTGAGCTTAAAGTTTCGCTTAGAAGATCCAGCTCAAAATCTTTGAAACCAAGACGGTGCATCCCGGTTTCCAGCTTTATGTGAATAGGATATTTTTTATCATATCCGGATTTTTGAACCGCTTCATAGAAAAGTTCCAAAACCCTGAAGCTGTATATTTCAGGCTCAAGATTATATTCAATAATGGTTTCGTAGCTGTGCTGCTCAGGATTCATCACGACAATCGGAGTAGTGATCCCTTTTTTACGGAGTTCTACACCCTCGTCAGCAAAAGCAACACCCAGATAATCAATATGATGGTGTTGTAGGAATTCTGAAATTTCATAACTGCCCAATCCATATGCATTGGCTTTTACCATTGCCATCATTTTTGTTTCCGGCTTCAGTATGGATTTATGATAATTGATGTTATGAAGAATCGCATTCAGATTGATTTCCAGAACCGTATCATGCTTTCTCAGTTCAAGAATATCTTTAAGCTTTTCTATTTCAAACTTTCTCGCTCCTTTGAGAAGGATAATCTGGTTTTCAATTTCCGTAAGATGCTTGCTGTCAATTAATTCCTGAGTGCTAACGAAAGTAGATGTTTTAGATTTAAATAATTCACTAAACTTTGATATTTCATCGCCGATAAGCAGCACAGAATCAAATTTTTGTTCATTCACCAGTTCAGAAACTTCTTCATAAAGTTCTTTTGAATTAGAATTTACCCCAACAATATCCGTTAAGACCAGAGATTTTTTGGTTTTATTATATTCATTCAGAAACTGAAGAGCCGTTTTCAAAGAATCAAGATCCAGATTAAATGAATCGTTGATAATAATATTGTTTTTAATTCCTTCAATAGCTTCCAGACGCATTTCCACAGCTTTTAAAGAATTGATTTTTTCAATAATCTTCTGATTGTCGATATTCAGTTCTTTTAAAACAGTGATAAGAGCCAAAGCATTGGTCAGCGTAGCTTCATCCCTCTGATGAACAGGGAAGGAGATTTCTTCGTCAAAATAAACAACCGTAATCTTTTCATCTTTACTGCTGTTGGATTTAATAAAGACATCATTTTGCTCTGTAAGACCGTAAGAAATTAATTTTTTATTCGAATATAATTCATTGACCTTTTTTGTGACCAAAGAATGATCTCCATTGTAAATAACAACCTCGGAATGCTTAAAAAGCTTTATTTTTTCATCAACCAGCTGCTCTTCAGATTCAAAATTCGCTGCGTGAGCATTTCCGATGTGAGTAAGCAGTCCGATTTGCGGATGAAATATGCTTTCCAGTTTCTCCATTTCATGCGGCTTTGAAATTCCTACTTCAAAAATTCCAAGTTCATGAGAATTGTTAATCTGGAGCAGAGAAAGGGGGAGCCCGATCTGGGAATTAAAACTTTTCGGACTTTTTACTGTAGGGAATTCATTCCATAAACATTGATAAAGCCATTCTTTTAGGATGGTTTTTCCGTTACTTCCTGTAATTCCAATGGATTTAAGATGAGAGTTTTCGAAATGATATCGGGCCAGTTTCTGAAGGAAATCGACCGAATTTTCGACAATGATCCATGTTACATGTTCAAATTGAGGATACTGATGCTCAGAAATAATGACATCAATCCCACGATCCACAGAAGATTCAATGAATTTTTCACCTGAATTTTTATGCGTATTGATGGCGATAAATGCTGTATTCTTCGTTGAATAAATAATTCTGCTGTCAAATGCAATATTTCTGATCACTGAAGTTTTGTCTCCAATGACCTGTGCATTGGTGATCTCTGCAATTTGTTGTGCTGTATAGTTCATTAATACCTCCTTCTGCTTTTTATATAGAAGCCAATTTGCTTGTCTGCAAACAGGCTTATCCGTCTTTTGAATATTTTATTTTCTTTTTAAAAGTACTTCGTCTATGAAAACACGCCGGCTTACCGCTTCGTAGCTTTCTGTTTCGCCGAGTTCCACCAGATTGTTTCCCTGAGAAATCCTCATGGAATAATTGGCCAGATTACCAGTTCTCTTGCAAATAGCATGCACTTTTGTAACGTATTCTGCCGTAGCCATTAAATTCGGCATCGGCCCGAACGGACGTCCCAGGAAATCCATATCAAGACCGGCTATTACAACCCTTATGCCGCTGTTGGCTAGCTGGTTGGCAATATCAACAATGCTTTCATCAAAAAATTGAGCTTCATCTATTCCCACTACATCACAGTTTGAGGCCAGCAGAAGAATTTCATTGGGATTATCTACTGCTGTACTGCGGATTTTATTCTGATTGTGAGAAACTACGTCCTCTTCAGAATATCGTGTATCCAGTCTCGGTTTAAAAATTTCCACGTTCTGCCCCGCCATTTCTGCTCTTCGCAATCTTCGGATCAGTTCCTCGGTTTTTCCCGAAAACATAGAGCCACAAATAACTTCCATCCAACCACTTTGTTTGGAATGATTAATTGTATTTTCTAAAAACATTTGTTAAATTAGCCGTATATTTTTAAGATCAAAAGTAAGCAATTTTAATAAGATTCTTATTATGCAGAACATCCAAGATTTAAAGGAAAAATTTTTTTTTGAATCCAAAAATATCATTGATATTTTGGAGAAAATCAACAACGTAGACGAATTACTTTCTAAGCAGGATCTTGTGGATGAGCTTGCCAACAGAATCTCATTTTTAAGACTGCTGGAAAAAAATATGGAGTATTTTGTGAATGACAATTCTAAGCAAAATACGGAGAACCAGTATGTTTCTTTAAGTTCAGATGAAGATTATGATTCCAGTAATGAAGTAACGGAAGAAGAGGCTATTTTCAATAATGAATTTAACGAGATCGATGAAAACGAAGCTGAAAATTTTACCGCAATATCAGATGATGAAGAGGCGAAATTTAATCATCAGCTCGATGAGATTGTGGAAAATAAATTCCACGAGAACATTGTGAGTTTTGCAGAAGAAAATGATGCAGAAGGCTCATCTGAAAAAATTCAGGAAAACACTCCTCACAACGATGTTACGGAAGAAGAGGCTATTTTCAATAACCAATTGAACGAAATTGATGAAAATGAATCTTTCAATGCCCAGGAAAAAGTCTTCAGTTTTGTGGATGAAGAAAGAATTCTTGCCGATGCAAAACCGGATAACGATGAAGATCTTAATGAAGATTTATTCATCAATGAAACTACGGAAGAAGAAGCCGTTTTCAATAATCAGCTTAATGAAATAGACGAAGATGAAGACAACGTTTCACATGAAACAAAGGCTTCGGATGAGCGTATAAAAGAAGAATCTGATCATAATACTGAAGATCAGACAAAAGAACAGGCAGAAAGAATTCCAAGCATTTTTGATACTGAAATGCTGGAAGACGAAATACTGATTGAGGAAAATGAAGAACAATTCAGTGTAACCAATGTTACGATAGAACAGGGAGAAATGCTTACAGAAACTTCCAATGTGGAAAGTATTCTCAGCGAAATAAAAAACGATTTTCCTTCAGAAGAGAAAGAAGAAACCATACTTGCTGAAGTGCACGACAGAAGGAAGATTGTAGAAATAGACAAACCTGTTTCAGAAAAAGAAAAACATGCTTCTGATGAAAGTTTCGAAGATTTGGAAGCTTATCAGCAGGAGAAAAAAATAAAACTGGCCAATATCAAAGGGCTAAAGGCCGTACAGACTCTTTTTGACGATGATCCTCTTGAGCGGGAAGTACCAAAGGAAAAACCACCGGTACCGGAAGTAAAAGAAGAGCAGGGAAGCATCCTGAAAACAAATATTCCTACCCAATTTATGGAGGCGGATAAAGTGAAACCGGAATTCAGGCTGGATCTGAATGACAGAATTGCTTTTTCAAAAATGCTGTTCGGAGGAAGCCAGTCGGATCTGAATGAAACCGTTTCCCGACTGAACGGATTCAGAAACCTTGAAGAAGCAAAAGAATATCTGAGCGATCTTTATTACGAAAGAAAGTGGAGTAAAGTAGATGAATATGCGCAGAGACTCTGGATATTGGTAGAAAATAAATTCTTATAATTTTGAGCGGAATCTTATATTTTGTTCCCACACCCGTTGGGAACCTTGAAGATATGACCTTCAGGGCAGTGAAAGTCCTCAAGGAAGTTGACTATATTTTATGTGAAGACACAAGAACTTCAGGAATATTGTTAAAACATTACGAAATTTCCAAACCTTTAAAATCTTATCATCTTCATAATGAGCATCAGGCCACAGAAAAGGTGATTAATGATCTTAAAAGCGGCCAGAATATAGCCATTATTACGGATGCTGGTACGCCGGGAATTTCAGATCCGGGTTATCTTTTAGCCAAAGCGGGGGCAGACCATCAGATTGAAATGATATGCCTTCCGGGAGCAACAGCCCTTATTCCGGCACTTGTGGTGTCCGGACTTCCCAATAACGAATTTCTGTTTGCAGGATTCCTGCCTCAGAAAAAAGGAAGACAAACCAAACTGAAACAGCTGGCAGAAGAAAAGAAAACGATTGTTTTATACGAAAGCCCGCACAAAATCAATACGACTCTTGAGCAAATCAAAGAGTTTTTCGGAGAAGAAACAAAAGCCAGTCTGAGTAGGGAGATTTCTAAAAAATTTGAAGAAACAAAACGGGGAACAATCAGTGAATTAATTGAATTTTCCAAAAGCAAAACTTTAAAAGGAGAGATCGTTCTTATTGTCAATAATTCTATCTAAATTCATTGAAAAACTTAGTTTTCGCACTGTGTTCATCAGTGTGTATGGCCCAGACCAATCAGTATACAAAAATTCTGCTGTCAAAAAAGACCGGAAAGGAAGTCAATTCCTACTCGGGAGGCTACGGAACCATTTACGATTCAAAGACAAAAACAAGAGGCATTGTAGATTCATTGGGGAATATTACCTATGAATCGGCTTCCGGTATTTCGCATATTTTTAAAAACAGATTCATTCTTACCGCTGAAGAACCAGGAAACAAGACAAAATCTGCGGTGATTGACGAAAAGGGAAATCAGTTGCTTCCTCTCGATAATCAGAGCTTTAATACACCGTGGCTCAGCGAAAAACGGATTATTTCATCCAAAGACGGGAAAGAAGCGGTGTATGACTTTAACGGAAAGCAGATTATTCCTTATTCGGACAGGATTCAGTTTGCGGAAGAAGACCGTTTTTTTGTTCTTAAAGATAAAAAATGGTTTTTATATGATTTTGACGGAAAGCAGATCAGCAGCCGGGAATTCAAAGAAGATTATCATTTTGAAAACGGAAAAGCATTGATTCTCAACGAGAATAATCAAAGTGAAATTATCGGTAAAGAAGGGCAGACGCTGCATCAGTTTTCTGCACAGATCTACAGTTTAGCGGCTTATCCTTATCTGATCACGAAGAACAGAGCAACCGGAAAATACGGTTTGATAGACTCTGAAGAAAATATTCTGGCTGAAGAGATGTATGACGAGGCCACACCGGAATATTTCGGAGCAAAAGAATATATTTATCTGAGAAAAAAGGGAAAGGCTACTGTTTTCAGTAACAAAGACAAAAAACTTTATCCGGGTAATTTTAAATATTTAACGCCGCTATTCAATGATCTTTTCAGTGTCTACAGCGATAAATCAAAGAAGACCGGAATGGTAAATCTTAATGGAGATATCATTGTTCCTCTGGAATATGATTTTATACAGAGCTTCAGCATTTCAGGGAAAGACTTTGTTTATCTCAAAAAAGGAGAGGAAGAAAAATTCCTCGATCAGGATCTAAAAAATATTCTGGAGGAAAATACCCGGATTATAGCATTTTATCCCGATCAGCTGATCATTAAAAAACAGGACATCTATTATACATTCTCCGTACTGAACAAAGCTGAGTCCCCTTTGAAGGATATTGTATTTATTAAAGAACAGGAACCGGATTTTTTCAATATTTTCAATCTGTATTCAAAGCCGGCAGTCTGCAGAAACGGCAGTAATTTATATGGAGTGATGAATGAAAAAGGGAAGGAGATCATCCCGTTCATTTATGATGATATTATTATGTTTGAAAATTCTGAGAACGAAATAGTGGTAAAAAAGCAGGAAAAATATGGAGTCGTGAATTTCCAGAACGAACCTCTGAAGGATATTATTTATGATAAATATTACTGGCAGAAAGAGGTTTTAAAGTTGGATAAAGACAAAAAAACGGATATTCTTTATTTTACAAGATTCAAAAATAGTGGCAGCCGTCTTTAAGATATGATAAAAAACAGCGAAAAAATTTCACTAATTTGATGATTTGGAATGCATTGAATAACAATTTATAATATCTTTGCGCACTGTTTAATTTGTATAGGATTAAATATGCTAAATTGCTGTTTTTTAAAAAGACGCAAGTATTTACTAAGAATATAATTATCAAGAGATATGATGAAACTATTAGAAGGAAAAGTAGCGCTAATTACGGGAGCTACAAGAGGAATCGGAAAGAGAATTGCTGAAATGTACGCTGAGCAGGGTGCAAAAGTAGCATTTACCTATGCCGGCTCTGTAGAAAAAGCTCAAGAATTGGAAGCGGCTTTAAGTTCTGTAACACAGATCAAAGGATATCAGTCTGACGCATCAGATTATGATGCAGCCCAAAAGTTAATAGATGATGTAATGGAGGAGTTTGGGAAGATAGATATTCTCATCAATAATGCAGGAATCACAAAAGATAACCTGTTGTTGAGAATGTCTAAGGAAGACTGGGACAAAGTAATGAGAATCAACCTGGATTCAGTATTTAACCTTACAAAAGCGGTAATCAAGCCGATGATGAAGGCTAAATCAGGGTCTATTATCAATATGACTTCTGTAGTTGGAATTAGCGGAAATGCAGGACAATCCAACTATGCTGCCTCTAAAGCCGGAGTAATTGGATTTACAAAATCTATTGCTTTGGAATTAGGATCAAGAAACATCAGATGTAACGCAGTAGCTCCGGGATTCATTGAAACAGAGATGACTTCGGTACTGGATGAAAAAACAATCCAGGGATGGAGAGACCAGATTCCGTTGAAGAGACTGGGACAAACTGAAAATGTAGCCAATGCATGTGTATTTTTAGGAAGTGAAATGGCTTCTTACATCACAGGGCAGACGCTGAACGTAGATGGCGGAATGCTTACTTAAAAAATAATAAAAATCGGCTGTACAGTTTACGTACAGCCGATTTTTTTATCTGAAAAGGATTTAAAAACTAATCCTTAAAAACCTGATTTTCCTGCTCCTGAACCCTTATAAAAGTGGTTCTTTTAGATAGTTCTTTCAGTTTTGAGGCTCCTACATAAGTACATGTAGACCGTACACCACCCAAAATATCCTTTACGGTCTCTGAAACAGGACCTTTATAAGCTGCTTTCACAGTCTTGCCTTCCGATGCTCTGTATTCGGCTACCCCTCCGGAATGCTTGTCCATTGCCGTTTTGGAGCTCATCCCATAAAACAAACGGAATTTTTTTCCGTTCTCTTCAATGATTTCGCCGCCGCTTTCGTCATGACCAGCAAACATACCGCCAAGCATCACGAAATCTGCGCCTCCTCCGAAAGCTTTAGCAACATCTCCCGGAACTTTACATCCGCCGTCTGCAATGATATGCCCTCCGAGACCATGTGCCGCATCAGAACATTCAATAATCGCAGAAAGCTGAGGATAACCGACTCCCGTTTTTACTCTTGTTGTACATACAGAGCCTGGACCAATACCCACTTTAATGATATCAGCACCGACTAAAAGAAGTTCTTCGACCATTTCTCCGGTTACTACATTTCCTGCCATGATAATCTTGTCCGGAAACTGAGCTCTTGCTCTCTTCACAAATCCAACGAAATGCTCAGAATAACCATTAGCTACATCTATGCAGAGAAACTCGATTTTTGGGTGCTTTTCGAGGATAATTCTAAGCTTTTCTTCATCTGCTTTTCCGGTTCCGGTACTTAAAGCAATATACTGATGAATACTTTCCGGCTGACTGTCCAGAAACTGGCTCCATTCCTCAGGCGTATAATGTTTGTGAACGGCTGTAATAATCTTGTCTTTTGCCAGTTCTACCGCCATTTCAAAAGTTCCTACCGTATCCATATTAGCGGCAATCAAAGGAACTCCTCTCCATTTCTTTTTGGTATGCTTGAATGTGAATTCTCTCTCCAGATCCACTTCTGAACGGGATTTTAATGTAGAACGTTTCGGACGGAACATTACATCCTTGAATCCAAGCTTTATATCATATTCTATTCTCATAATTTGGAAAAAATTAATAAGAATAAAATTAGCGAAAACTTTTAAGAGAAAATGGAAAAGGGAAGTTTTTATAGATTTTTTAACCTGAAAGAGAGACGAACCTGTTGGGTGAGGGAAGCAGGAAGTACTGACAGAATTTAGAAATAGATAGACCACATCCCTTACAAAGTCATATAATTATTAACCTTGTAAAAAATAAAACACATTCACCTACCTCAATCTACAGCAATCTATAAAACGCTCTATCCATCAATAGGAGCGGGCTTTAGCCCGCTTACAAAAGAATCAATATTCATCCGGCTTTAGCCAAACCATAAATTTGCCACAAATCCCACCAATTTTTCCACAAATAACACAATCATCTGTGCAAATCCGTGTAATCCGTGGTTAAAAAAGAAAAACAGATATAAAATAAAAAAGGGGCGGAAAAGTTATCCTTTCACGCCCCATAAATTTATCTTTCCTCTATGCATAAAGCCCAGCTTTTCATACAGCTTTTTGGCTCCCGCATTACTTTCCGCGACATGAAGAAAAGGAGTTTTTCCGTCATCAAAGATCTTTCCCGAAACAAAAGTTATCAGCTGTTTCGCCAGCCCTTTTCCCAGATGATCCGTATCTGTGATCACAGCACTTACTTCCGTCATATCATTCATCTGCATTCTTTCTCCGGTAACTGCGGCTAATTTTCCTTCTTTAAAGATGCCAAAATACCGTCCCAGTTCGGGAGTTCTTGCTTTAAAATAATAAGGATAAAACTTCATGACAAATGCCAGAAGCTCGTTCCGGTTTTCTTCTTTCAATTCAATAATTTCTTCAGTAAGATCCATCTGAATCGGATTTTCAAGAACATACTGATCGCACACAAGCAGTGACAGATCTGTTTTGAAATTTCCAGAATCAGGCCGGGTTCCGAATATCAGAAAATCATCACAGATTTTTGCGTATTCTGTGATGTCTTGTTCTCTTGATCGCTCTGCAGCACCTCCGAAAGAGGCTACTTCAGGGTTGTAAAACTTCGTGTCCCCGAAATGAAAGCAGAACTTTTCATGATATTCATTGAGTGAATGAAAAACAGGATTATCTAGCTTTTCGTACATTAGTCAAAATTCATTACTTCTTCCAGCGTCTTCATGTATTCATAGGCTGTAAGATCAAATTTCACCGGAACTATTGAAATATATCCGTTGGCCAATGCCGTTTCATCCGCATCTTCAGACTCATCCATATTATTGAAATATCCTGTAAGCCAGTAGTATTTTTTTCCGTGAGGATTCACCCTTTCGTCGAAGCTCTCTTCCCATTTGGCATTTGCCTGCTTGCAGACTTTCACCCCTTTGATTTCTCCGGCAGTAAGTTTCGGGATATTGACGTTCAGTACAATTCCTTTCGGCATTGGGTTTTCCAGGGTTCTTCTTACAATATTCTGAATATATTCTTTGGCTTGCGTAAAATCCGCTTCCCAGCTGAAATCCATCAGTGAAAAACCGATAGCAGGAATTCCTTCTACTCCCGCTTCTACAGCAGCAGACATCGTTCCGGAATAAATTACATTGATTGAAGAGTTGGCGCCATGATTAATCCCTGAGACCACAATATCCGGTCTTCTCGTCAGGATTTTATCAAGAGCCATTTTTACACAGTCTACCGGAGTTCCGCTACAGGAAAAATCCGTTTGAGGACCTTCAAGGCTTACTTCTTCGTAGCTCAGTGTAGAGTTGATGGTAATGGCGTGGCCTTTTCCACTTTGGGGAGAGTTAGGGGCTACAACAATAACTTCTCCAATTTCGTTCATAAATTGTATAAGGTTTCTGATACCCGGAGCGGTGATTCCATCATCATTAGTTACCAGAATAAGTGGTCTTTCCATAAAAAGTTGAGTTTAAAAAAAGTGTAGTGCGGATAATCAAAGCGGGCAGATCCCATGAATTTCGCACGTATCAAATTTAGTCAAAAGTTTGATAACATACTCATTCATTTTTGTCAAAATCCATGCAAAACTGTTTTTAATAAAATAAATTGGCCGTGAGAACCGAATCTGTAACTAAAACAGATACTGAACTTTTCTACAAATAAATTTGAGCTTTTTAGCAAAGTATAATTATATTTCATTCCAGAAATTTGCAGTTGCAAATCCAGATATTGGATGTAAAAAATAATAAAAACCTGATCGATGAAAAAAAATTTAAGAATACTGAAGCGCATCATGATCTTCCTTCTCTGCGTAATTATCGTTTTGGCAGTGGCCACCTATTTTTATATGAAACAGCCCCAATTCGGAGCTTTACCGGAAGGAAAAAGATTGGAAATGATGAAGAAATCTCCCCATTATAAAGATGGAAAATTCAGAAATTTAACAGAAAAACCAACGATCGCTGAAGGCTACAGCTTTGCAGGCGAAATCTGGAAAGCACTTACCGTGAAGTTTCCACACACAGAACCTGTTGATGCATTGCCTTCAATAAAAACGAATCTTAAAACAATTCCGGCGGACCGCAATGTGATGGTCTGGTTTGGGCATTCATCATTCTTTTTGCAGGCAGATGGAGTGAAAATTTTGGTAGATCCTGTATTCAGCGGGAGAATGTCACCACTTCCAGGGAAACCCAGTGCCTATAAAGGCAGCGATATTTATTCTGTGGAAGACATGCCGGAAATTGATTATATGCTTCTTTCCCACGATCATTATGACCATCTGGATTATGAAACCGTAAAAGCACTACAGTCGAAAGTAAAATATGTGATTTGCGGCTTGGGAGCAGGAGCGCATTATGAAAGATGGGGTTATACTTCGAAGCAGATCTTAGAAAAAGATTGGGGAGATAAGGTGGACGTGAAACCAGGTTTTACAATCTATACGGAAAATACACATCATGATGGTGGAAGAGGTTTTAAAAGCTCACAGGCTTTGTGGCTTTCTTTCTTCATTCAGTCTCCGGCCATGAATATTTATTACAGTGGAGATGGCGGCTACAGCAACCGTTTTAAAGATATCGCTAAAAAACATCCTGCCATTGATTGGGCCATTATGGAATGCGGCCAGTATGATAAAGCATGGCAGTCTGTCCATGAGCTTCCGGAAGAAGTGGCATTGGCAACTACGGAACTCAATGCTAAAAATTTGATACCGGTACACCATTCCAAGTTTACGCTGGCTAAACATCCCTGGGACGAGCCTTTGAAGGAAATTACAAAACATTCTCAGAATAAAAATTACAGACTGGCAACTCCAATGATCGGGGAAATGGTTGATCTGGATGACAATACGCAGGTTTTCAGACAATGGTGGAAAAATATAAAATAAAGGAGAAAAGAAAAGATCAGAGGTATACCGGAAACAGGAAGAGAATAGAAAATAGAGATATTTATTTTTTAAAAAACAGATAACTATTTTAAGTAATACTTTGATTATTAATATTATATGTGATTTGTTGCAAAAGAACTGAAATACTTATAAACCGCTTTTAATAAAAAACATTTAAAACTATCCGATAATTGTAAATAAGGTATTAAATTTGATAGTTTGTAACAGCGAATTAATTGCTGCTACTAATTGTAGTATATATTTTTAAAAAATTAATAAATAAAGACAGTTTATGTGGAAAAATTTCAAACTGAATAAATTTTTACTCCTAATTCCATTGACAAGTCTAATGTTTTGTTTCAACTCGCCAAAGAATGACGATGAAAAGATGCAGACGATTATGGTGAGCGTAAAGAATACACTTTCTTATTTACATTACAGCCCGAAACCCATCAATGATGCCTACTCAAAAGATGTGTATAAACATTATTTTGAACTGGTAGATCCGGCAAAAAGATATTTCCTCCAATCTGATATGGACGAATTCGGAAAGCATGAAACCAAGCTGGACGACTACATCAGCCAGGGAGATCTTACTTTCTATAAGCTTACTATCGACAGGCTTTATCAGAGAGTAGACGAAATAGATAAGATCACTCAGGATATTTTCAGCAAACCTATCAGCCTGGAAGAAGACGACGCGCTTACTCTGGAGCCGAAGCTTAAAAAAGTACCTACCAACAAGCAGGAACAGTATAACGAGTGGAAAAAATACATCAAGTATAACATCCTTCAGGAGGTTGAATCTATGAACAGCAAGGAAGAAGCTCAGAAAGAAAAGAAAGACTCTGTTCAGAAATACAAACTGAAAGATACCATCAAACTTCAGGTGCTTACACAGGATCAGAAGATCAAAAAAGCGACCGATGAAGTGAAAGACCTTGTAAAAGATACCTTTACAAGGTTCAAAAAAAGAAAGAAAATGGATTGGTTTACGGTGTATATGAATGCTTACACAGAAGTATTTGATCCGCATACCAACTATTATTCTCCAAAAGACAAAGAAGATTTCGATACCCAGTTTACAGGAAAAGTAATAGGAATCGGAGCCATTATTCAGGAGAAAAAAGGAAACCTTTATCTGGGTGCTTTAACGATTGGAGCTCCTGCCTGGAAGTCTAAACAGCTTTCTGAAGGGGATAAAATTTTAAAAGTAAAATCCAAGCCGAAAGATGATGCGGTAAATGTTGTAGGAATGCTTTCCGATGAAGCGGTAAGATTAATCAGAGGTGAAAAAGGAACTCCTGTAACTTTAACTGTTCAGAAAAAAGACGGAACAACTAAGGACGTAACCATGATCCGTGAGGAAGTAGCTATTGAAGATACCTTTGCAAGAAGTATCGTAGTGAATTCTCCAAACGGAAAAAAATACGGATTCATCAATCTGCCAAGCTTTAATGCTGATTTTGAGGATGCTAAAGGAAGAAATGCTTCTGATGATATCAAAAATGAAATCATTAAACTTAAAGAACAGAACATCGAAGGAATTGTTCTTGACCTTAGAAACAATGGAGGAGGATCTTTAACTGAAGTAGGCGATATCATGGGGCTTTTCATGGATGCAGGACCTTATGTTCAGGTGAAAGACGGAAACGGAAAGATTCAGCCCTTAAAAAATAAATATGAAACTCCAATCTGGACGGGCCCGTTAGTGATTATGCAGAACGAGCTTTCCGCATCAGCATCTGAAATCCTTGCCGGAGTAATGCAGGATTACGGAAGAGCAATGATCATTGGTTCTCCACAGTCTTTTGGTAAAGGAACCGTACAAACTTTTGTGGATCTTAACAGATTCCTGAATACGGAAGATGATTTCGGATCTTTAAAACTGACCATCCAGAAATTCTACAGAGTTACAGGGGAATCTACTCAGAGAAAAGGAATTGTTTCTGATATTCAGATGAAAGACTTCTTTACTTATGCAGAAGTAGGTGAGCGTTACGACGATTTTGCTTTGGCCTGGGATAAAATTCCGGGAGCAAAATTCCAGAAACTGAACTATTTCAATATTCAGGCGCTGGAAAAAGCAAGTGCGGACAGAATGGCTAAAAACAGCAATTATCAGCTTCTTCTTGAATCTGCCCAGTGGAGAGAAAAACTGGATAAAGAGGAAACGATAACACTTAACATCAATAAGTTCAACGAGCTGATGAAGCAGAGAAAAGCTCAGATAGAGAAATTCAAAGCTTTAAGCAAATTTGAAAACGGACTTAAATTTATGATGTACCCTAAAGAAATAGAAAGAGAGAAAAAAGATGAAGCTTTCAAGAAAAAATCTGAAATGTGGATCAAAAATCTTAAAAAAGACCCTTATCTGCAAGAAGCTATGAATATTGTGGCTGACATGCAGACCAAGTCATAAAACAAAAAAACCGCTGATGAAAATCAGCGGTTTTTTTATGATCAAGCGCTGAGTTCGGGATAATTTTTAGGCTGAGGTAAAGGCTAAGACTAAGGAATGTCAATGGTCAATTTTGCCTGGCAAGTGAATTGTGAAACTCTCCAATCCCGCACCTCACAACTCGTATCCCGAAACTTTTCACCCCTAAAACTCTCCGACTCTCAAACCCTCAAACCCGAATCCCGCACCTCGTAACTTTAAGTATCTCAATCTTAATTTTCTTAACCCAAACTCTCAGGTTATTTAATCTCTACGCACCCAACTCTTCCTCCTGCATTTCCTGTAGGCTGCGTATGGAAATCATCTGCCGCAGCATGGATGATAAGGCCTTTTCCAATAATGTTCTTAGACTCATCGGTACAACCCAGACACCATTTATTTGTCTTGAAAGTAAGGACAGCCTTTCCGCTTTGGTCTGCTGTCAGGTTTCCGATATCTCCCATGTGGAAATGTTCAGCTCCCCACTTTCCGTGATCGTCCTTAGCCGGATTCCAGTGTCCTCCGGTAGAAGTTCCGTCAGCAGCAGAGCAGTCTCCCTTCTCGTGGATATGTACCGCATGAATACCGGGAGTAAGGTTTGTTACTTCAAGTTTCATGGCCACTTCGTCTCCTTTCTGCGTAAACTTGGCTGTTCCTCCCGTTTGTGTTCCGCTCTTGGCGTTTACCGGGTACGTTTTTGTGGTACAGCACGAAGCTGCTAAAAATGCACAACCCGCCAGTAATGCTAATGTTTGTACTTTCATTGTTCAATGATTTAAAGTGATTTTAACGATAAATTTAAAAAAGATTTTTCGAACCAGTTTATGATTTCAATCCTTTTTTAGAAAACAGCAATATTTAACCAATGAAATAGGGAGCATCTTGATATCTTTACTCAGAAGCATTTCAACCATGGAAGAACACCAAAAAAGAATCATAAAAGCCATAAAATACATTAATCATAACCTTGATGCAGATTTATCCCTGGAAAAAATCGCAGAAATCGGGATGTATTCTCCCTTCCATTTTCATAGGATATTTAAGCTTATCATAGGAGAAACCCTCCAGAACTATATCATCAGAAAGAAAATTGAAAAAAGCGCTTTTTACCTGGCCGTGAAGAAAGATAGAGACATAAAAGACATTTATCTTGATCTGGGATTTACCAGCCATTCCGTTTTTAGTAAAACGTTCAGGAAATTCTATGGAGTTGCACCCTCTGTCTTTCGAAATAATGCTCCCGAAACCTTCCATAAAATTCTCATGACAGAGAGCAAGAACGGACAAAAGGATGTTGTTTTCAGCCCGTACATTTGGCAGATAGAAAACCTCTTAAATTGGACAAAAATGAATTTAAAAATTGAAGTAAAACAACTTCCGGAAATGAATCTGGCCGCTGTAATGAGTTTAGGAATAGCCTCTGTAGAAACTTCCTATCATGTTCTTATCGAGTGGGCAGAAAAAAAGAAGCTGTACCCCGCAGGAAATGTGAAAATGATTTCAGTGTATCATGACAGTTTTAAAGTAACTCCGCCGGATAAGGTAAGAATCCATGCCTGTATGCTTCTGGATGAAAGACTGGAGAAGCAGGAAGGAGTTGTTTTTCCGGAAACCATTGATCCCGGAAAGTTTATTGTAGGAAGCGGAGAAGTTACCCTGCAGGACTTTGAACAATGCTGGGTATCCCTGTTCCTGTGGATGAATGAGCGGGGTTATACCATGCGGAAGACCTTTCCGTTTGAAATCTATCATTCCAACTTTAAAGAACATCCCGAAGGAAAAATGATTGTGGATTTCTGTATCCCGATTCACTGATTTCCCATTCAGTAGCCAAAGTATGCCTTTCAGTAAAATATTTTTTTAAGAAAGGCATATTGCATATTATTTTTGATCCGAAAATTAACTCCATGAAGACACAGGGAAAAAAACTTTTACTACTCATTGCTTTTCTTTCTTTCATTGCAGGATATTCGCAGGTAAAGATCTCGGGAAAGGTAACCTTTAAAAATAAAGGGGTCAATGAAATCAATGTTACGCTCAAAGATACCTATGATGGAGCGACTACTGATGCGCAGGGAAATTTTTCCTTTGAAACATCAGAAAAAGGAAACCATATTCTCACATTTACACATCCTAAATACCAGGAAGTAGAAAAACCTTTAGTTATTGAGAACCAAGATATTTCTGTAAATGCCGAGCTTAAAGAAGAGATCAGCGAGATTGATGCCGTGGTGGTATCTGCCGGTTCAATAGAAGCGAGTGACAAAAAAAGAGCAACAGCCTTACTAACCCCGATTGATATCTATACAACGGCAGGAGCAGACGGACAGATCTCCTCAGCTTTAAACTACCTTCCCGGAGTTCAGAAAATAGGAGAAACGGAAGGGCTTTTCATCAGAGGAGGAACAGGAACAGAGTCCAAAATCTTTATGGACGGAAGTCTTATCAATAATTATTTTTCCAATTCTGTCCCGGGGATTGCAGGAAGAGATCGTTTCAATACCTCTCTTTTCAAAGGAAATATCTTTTCGAGCGGTGGTTATTCAGCGCTTTACGGGCAGGCTCTTTCAGGAGCATTGATGCTGGAAAGTGTTGATCTTCCGGACCAAAGCTCTTATGATTTTGGGATTTCACCCATCTTTTTGAGTGCCGGATTCCAAAAGCTGGGTCAGGATAAAAATCACTCTTTTGGAGCTACCTTAGGCTATTCTCTTTTAAGTCTTATGCAGAAGGTTTTTAATTTTAATACAAATTTTATTGATGCTCCTCAGGGCTTAAACGGAGATTTTAACTTCAGAATTAAAACAAAATCAGGAGGATTCTTCAAATATTACGGAATGTATGATTCCAATAAAATGGGGGTAAAAACAGAAAGTTTAGAACCTGAATATGATTTTGCACTTATAAGACTGAAAGGGAAAAATACCTATCACAATCTGTCTTTTAAGCAGAAATTCGGGAAATACCTTCTGAATGTAGGAACTTCTTATTCTTACAATCAGGCCGATCTTAATTTTTCCACAGAAGCCGACAATCTGGAATCAGGGAAAACACAACTTTTAAATGATGGGAATTACATCAACTTTAAAGCTGTTCTTGAAAGAAAAATCAATAAAATAAGTGCGGTAAGAGCCGGATTTGAATTAAATAATACAAACGAAAGACTGAATTTCGGGGAAGTAAGAAAACATTACAAAGATCTTATATCTGCTGCTTTTGCGGAGACAGATCTTGGTTTCAGCAATGCATTGTCTGCAAAAGTTGGGGTAAGGGCAGAGAGTTCTTCGTTTTTAGGAAAAGCCAATATAGCACCCCGTTTTGCGCTGGCTTACCGTCTGGCAAAAGATTGGACGACTTCCTTTGCCTACGGATTGTTTTATCAGAATCCCGAAAGCAGATACATCAACGGACCTGCCGATCTGGATTTTCAAAAATCTCAACATTATATTTTCCAGGTTCAGAGATCATCAGAGGGAAGAAGCCTGCGTTTTGAAGCTTTTTATAAAAAATACGATCAGCTGATAAAAACATTCAACATTACGCCGGATAAAGAACAGAATCAGCAGGTACAGACTGCCCTGAACAATAATGGTTATGGCTATGCAAAAGGACTGGAATTATTCTGGAGAGACAAAAAAACATTTGAAAACATAGACTACTGGATCAGTTACTCCTTCCTTGATTCAAAAAGAGATTTCAATAATTATCCGGTAAGTTTAAAACCCAATTTTGCTTCTGCACACACTCTTTCTGCGGTGGCCAAAAGATTTATTCCGGAATGGAAACTGGGGGTGAATTTATCCTATACCTATTCCAAAGGACGGCCTTATTACGATATAGCAGTGAAAAGTGAAAACGGGAATTCAGTGAATTACATCAGAAACGAAGGCACACTGAAAGATTACAATGCTCTTAACATCAGCTTTAATTACCTTCCCAATCTGGGTAAGAAAGATTCAAAAGCTTTTACAGTGCTTGTATTGAGTGTTTCCAATGTTCTGGGTACGAAAAATGTTTACGGGTACAATTTCTCGGTAGACGGCTCAAGAAGTTCATCAGTAGTTCCTCCGGTCAATACCTTTGTTTTTGTAGGAGCATTCATCAGCTTTGGAGTAGATAAAACGCAGGACGCCATCAACAATAATTTATAAAATAATATAAACGGACATTTAGATTAACCTTAAAATACATAACTTCAGATTAACAATTAACTAACTTAAAAAAAATTGATATTATGAAAAAATACCTATTAAGTTTTGCTTTAGCTTTTATGAGTTTAACAGCTTTTGCACAGGCAGATTACGAAAAAATTATGAAGGAAAAAATCGCGAAAACAGAAACCTGTAAAACCGCGGAAGAATTCCAGACCCTTGCCAACGATTTCCAGAGAATTGGAAGCAAGGAAAGTACAAAATGGCTTCCTCCTTATTATGCTGCCTTCTCGCAGATCCAAAAAGGAAGACTGATGATGAGAAACGGAGATATGTCTGGTCTGGATGAAACCGCTAATCTGGCGGATAAATATCTGAGCAGCGCCCAAAACCTTGCCGGAGCAGACAACGCGGAAATCCATCTGCTGAGAAAAATGGCAGCGTCTTTAAGAATGATGGTGAACCCGCCTCAGCGTTATATGACGGATGGAGCGAAAGCTACGGAAGAGCTTGGTATTGCGGAAAAGCTTGATCCTTCAAACCCTAGAATCGCTCTTATCAAGGCTGAAGACACTTATTTTACTCCGGAACAGTACGGTGGAAGCAAAACCAAAGGAATGGAAATGTTTAAAGATGCAGTGGCTAAATTTAATACCTACAAACCTAAAACGGCTCTTGATCCAAACTGGGGTAAGGCAGAAGCAGAGTACTTTTTGAATATGCCGGCTAAATAAAATAATATAACATACAATGAAAGCCTTCCTTACCCGGAAGGCTTTTTTTATTCCATTCGGAAAGGAAAATCCGCCCTTCGGTAAAAAATAATTTTTGATACCTTTATTAAAGACTAATTTTGAATCAGGAAAACAACTCATGAAACGTAAAGGACTTATTATATTATTTTGGGTATCGTTGGGAACATCCCTATTTTTCTTCTTGTTTTTTACTAAGGAGAAGAACTTCCACAATTTTTTGATTACCCTGATGATTTCCAGCATGTATTCTTTCATTCTTGGATTTGGAAATGCTTTTATCAATGATTTTCTCAATAAAAGATTTCCATGGTCTGAAACGACCGGAATAAGAACGGTGCTGAGTGTTGTCTCCATCATCATAGGGAATTTTATTCTGGTGTATTTCTGCAACTACATGAATTATGTACAGATTCAGAAAGTAGCAACCACCGAATCCTTTTTTTCCAAGGAATATGCAACTACCAATTGGTTCATGATCAATATAGCACTTCTGATCTCTGCATTTCTCCATGCAAAAGGCTTTATGGAAGAGCTGAAGAAAACGTCCAGAAAAGAGGTAGTGGAGCAGAAACTTATTGCAAAATCTGCTAATGCACAGTTCGAAAGCCTGAAAAATCAGCTGGACCCGCATTTCCTTTTTAATTCCTTAAACGTATTAAGCTCTCTGATTGACGAAAATCCGAACCAGGCACAGAAGTTTACTGCTTCAATGTCAAAGATTTACCGGTATGTACTTGAACAGAAAGATAAAGAGCTTGTGACGGTAGAAGACGAGATAGAATTTGCAAAAACATATTGTGAGCTTTTAAAAACAAGATTTGAAGACAGTGTAGATTTTATCTTTGATGTAAAGAATGAAGACTACAGAAGATATGTAGTTCCGCTATCGCTTCAGCTTTTGCTGGAAAACTGTATCAAACATAATTTTGCCACCTCTTCAAAACCTCTGATCATTAAAATATTTTCGGATAACGATACGCTTTGCATTGAAAACAACCTTCAGGCAAGAGAACAGATGAAAGAAAGTGCAGGAATAGGTCTGGCTAATATTGTTCAGCGGTATGCTCTATTAACCAGAAAGAACGTTTTCATTGAAAAATCAGAAGATTATTTTAAAGTAAAAGTTCCGATACTTTCATCTAAACCAAGCACTGTCAATGTGAAAGAGACAGATGAGAACGAATCTTACGAAAAAGCAAAAAAACGGGTAAAGGAACTCAAAAGCTTTTATGGTAACCTTATTTCCTACTGTACGATAATCCCGTTTCTGATTATTATCAACCTGATTTATTCACCAAAAAACCTTTGGTTCTACTTTCCGATGTTAGGATGGGGAATTGGTGTCGCCTCTCATGCGTTTCAGGTTTTTGGGGTCGGGGAAGCCTGGAAAGAAAAGAAAATCCGGGAAATTATGGATAAACAAAAAAATAGAGATAATGGAAACCTACGATGAAAACAACATCCGCTATGAACAGGCGAGAAGGCAGGTTGAGCGGTTAAGAGGATTTTACGGACACCTATTCGCCTATATCGGAGTGAATGCCATGATTGTGGTGTATAATATTAAACATTTGGAGCCCGGAGAAAGCTATTTTCAGTTCAAAAATTTCTTTACGGCAACCTTTTGGGGAATTGGACTGGTGGCTCATGCTATCGCTGTTTATTTGCCTAATATCGGCTTTATAAGAGAATGGGAGGAAAAGCAGATCAGGAAACTGATGGAGAAGAAGGAGAAGAAAGGATGATGCGGCGGAAAGGCTAAACTGCTGAATGTCAAAAATTTTTCAGGCTGATATTAAAGTATTTCCTTCTCCAACCACAATTTAACCTAGACAAAATCGTACAATGAGCTTAAAAAAGCCCTTTTGCTTTTCACCTTTCTACTAACCCAAAAAACAAAAAAATATGAATTCCCTACAGACCCTTTTCTATCTTTCCATGGCAGCCTGGTTTATCACGGAAATCCTCTACAAAAACATGCTGAAATCCGGGAAGGAAGACAAAAAAGACAAAGATAAATCTACACTGAATATTTTATGGATGGCCATTCCGTTTTCCATAGCAGCTTCCATAGCAGCTTCGTATATGACGAGGTTTCCCATCTCTGAAGAAAAATGGATTTTATATGTTGGAGAAGCATTTATCCTGATAGGAATTATATTGAGGTTTATCATCATCAGATCCTTAGGGAAATATTTTACGGTAGATGTAACGATAAAAGAGGATCATCAGATCAAAAAAGAGGGTTTTTATAAATACCTGAGGCATCCATCGTATGCGTTTTCCTTGCTAACTTCTTTAGGGTTAGGATTATATCTGAATAACTGGCTGTCATTATTACTGGCTTTCCTTCCTCCGTTTTTTGCTTTCATTTATAGGATTAAAATTGAAGAACAGGCACTTTTAGAAAAGTTCGGGGAAGAATATGCAGCATACCAGGAAAAGACAAAAAAGCTGATTCCTTTTATCTACTGATTCTTTTTTAAATCACGATAAACGGTTTGAAACCGGAAAGTCTCTCCCATAGCCATGTCAAGGTTTTAAACCTTGACATGGCTTTTAAGAATAGCAGTATTCACCTGCGAATCCATCTTTTTACCATTCAGAAAGCATAATCTACGGCTCAGTCATTTAAAGTTGATAGAAGACCCATTTCTGACCTACCTTTGATTCAACAAAAATGACCAATTAACTTTTTAAAATAAAAATTATGGAAACAATAGGATTTTCAAAAGACACTCAGGCTTACAGAAAAGCAGCAAAAAGAGTAAAAGAATTAAAAGGATTTTATGGTAATCTTACTTCTTACTGCCTGGTTATTCCTTTCCTTGCTGTATTGAATCTTATCACTTCTCCGGATCATATTTGGTTTTACTGGCCAATGCTGGGTTGGGGAATAGGAATTGTAGCGCATGCTTTCAGTGTTTTCGGGATCGGAAAAGAGTGGGAAGAAAAGAAGATCAGAGAACTGATGGACCAAGACAGAAAAAATACAAAAACATTATAATAACCTTTAAAAATAAATACAATCATGGATTACGACAGCGCATACGAAAGAGTGAGCCGGTTGAAAAAATTCTACAAAAGCCTTCTGTGGTTTGGAATAGTAGCCGGAATATTATTTTTTAGTGATATTATTGAAACCGGAAGAATTGATTTTTCTTTATTCAACGGGTCCATTATACTGGTGATATGGGGGATTATCCTGACGATAAAAGCCGTAAAATTATTTTTGCTGGATGAAGAATGGGAAAAGGATATTATAGAAAAAGAAATGAGAAAAGACAAAAAGAACATCCATTTTTAAGCTGTTCATTTTTTATCTAATTTTATTCCCGAATTAAACAAAAACGAGAGCTCAATGATCAAAACTGTCATTATTGAAGATGAAAAACCTGCTTCAAGGAAATTGGAAAGAATGCTGAGTAATTTTCCTGAAATAGAAGTAGTTGCCAAAATAGAATCTGTAGAAGAAGGACTTGCCTGGTTTTCTGAAAATGAACATCCGCAGCTGATTTTCTCAGACATCGTTTTGGGCGATGGCCTGTCCTTCGATATTTTTGAAAAGGTCCCTACCAAAGGTTTTATCATTTATACAACCGCTTTTGATCAATATACCCTGAAAGCATTTAAGCTGAACAGCATAGACTATCTCTTAAAACCTATTCTGGAGGAAGATCTTTCCGGTGCGGTAGAAAAATTTAAATCCTTTATTCCTTCCAGCAATACGACAGGTTCCGAGGATATTAAACAGCTGATCCGAAAAGAAAAATCAACCTTATCCAGGGTTTTGGTTAAAATAGGATACAATCTTAAAATTGTTCAGACCCATGAAATAAGCTGTTTTTTCAGTGAAAATAAAATTGTCTATCTCCAGACGGAAGAACGGGTTTATCCATCGGATTTTACACTGGATGAGCTTGAAGACATCCTGGACGAAAAGAAATTTTTCAGGGCAAACAGACAGTTTATTATCAATTCCGATTATATAAAAAATATCCATACATCACCTTATTATAAAGTAGATCTGGAGTTTCAGCCGCAGGAAGAAATTACAGTAAGCCGCGACCGCGTGAAAGATTTTAAAGAATGGCTGGTGGGGTAGATGCTAGACATTAGATTTTAGGTTAAGGCTAAGGCTAAGATTGAAGAGGTATGTTGTAACTGGTATCCCGTTACCATAATCCCGAATCTCTCACCCCGAAACCCATCTACCTATAATCTATCCTGTTAGACTCAGTATCCTCAAGCTGTTTTATAATAGACTTGGGAATCTCATCACTGTCTATGGGAAAGCTTACGGAATCGGATATGAATGTTTTTCGGTCTGCTTTCTGAAATATTTCAAATAGAGCAATAGGCTCTTGATTAAAACTGATACATGTACTTATAAAATGAACCTCATGGAGCTTATATTCTGGATTTTTAAGTTTTTCCTTGATATCTTTTATCCTTGAAATGAAATGTCTCTGTCGGATGAAGGTGTTGCTGTTCATAATGATGAACACATAATCCGAATAGGCCGTTACTTTTCCAAAATACTTATGATGATCGCCGCCGCTTCTTTCAATGAAATATTCACCGGTGGTTTCAGATTTATAGATTTCCATCGCTGAACGCCAAATACGCTCATCCCGGGCCTGAAGAGGATTCTCCGGAAGATTTCTGTTATACGAATACCAGCAGCCCACCAATCGGTCTAAAAGGGCCGTATTCTGGCTTACATTATTCATATCTATCCTAAGATCATTGAAATTAAATGCTTCCGTATTGGAATTAATAAAATCAATATAATTAGAATAACCCAAGACCTTGACAATCTGGCTTAGTTTCGCAAGATTGGGTCTGCTCAAAACTGAATTTTCATTCTGACGGTATTTTTTTAATTTATTGATAATCAAATGCTCATAAAGATAATTGGTTCCCAGAAAATCAGCTTCCTTTTTTATCTCTTTCCCGGAATGATCAGCGGTAATCAGATCGTTCAGTTCGGCACTGATGTAAGCCCATTCCGTTTTGGTGACATCTTCCCAATGGTTTTTCTTCAAAAAATGCATGCTTAGGAAGTTCATCAGCTTCTCGAGGTGCAAAATATCTTCTTTTTTCATAGAGTAGTTTTATAAGACTAATATAAGATTTTTATACATCCAAATAAGATGATTAAAAGACTTTTATATTCTAAAATCAATGGATATTTGAGTAGAAAAATAAAAGTTAACACAATGGAAACGACAATCTTATTAAAAGACGAACCCCTTTGGAGCCGGATTCAGAGCTTTTCACTGGATGCTCCGGATGCTGATTTTCCTTTTTCGAAAAAACTGGCCAAAGAAGAACGCTGGAGCTTAGATTTTGCTCAGAAAGCCATTCAGGAGTATAAGAAATTTGTTTATCTCTGCTGCGTTCTTCCCAATGGAGCTTCTCCAAGCGAAACGGTAGACAAAGTATGGCATATGCACCTGATCTACACTCAGAATTATTAGGAAGAATTTTGCCCTAATATCCTAAAGAGAAAACTTCATCATCATCCCTCAAAAGGAGGTTTTAAAGAAAACACCAAGCACAGAAACTGGTTTTCAGACACCTTGAAAAGTTATCAGGAGATCTTTCATCAGGAAGCACCAAAAGATATCTGGCATGAGAAAGAAAGAGTCAGGAGCAGTACAATTTGGCTGAAAAGATTAAGGATTATCCCCTTGTTTATTGCCTTACTCATGCTGTCTTCCTGTCTGGGCGAAGTGATAGGAACGCTAACATCCGTAACATTGCCGATTGTAGGCATTTTTATCTTCTTTCGTGTATTAGCATCATTCCAGAGTGATCATGAAAATATCACCGGTAAAAAGAAAGATGATGGCAGCGTAGGCGGAAGCGGAGACGGGGGATCTTCCGGATGCAGTAGTAGTGATGGTGGCGGAGGTGGTTGCAGCGGCGGCTGCGGGGGTGGTTGTGGCGGCTGCGGAGGAGGATGTGGTGGTTAAAATTACAGAGCTATGAAAAAGATAATTATTCACTCAATACCAATTTTGGTAAGTTTTGTGGGCCTGGTAGTATTCTGTGATACATTCAATCCCATTATTTTAAGAGGACCGGAATTTCTAAAATTCTATTTCACTCTGACCATCGGGTTTTATCTCTCCATTTTATGTTTAAGATTCTTCAGAGAGAACCTTTCAAATATTTCTTTTTACTTTATGATCCTGATCTTTCTGCTGGGCGTGGTCAAATTATTCAGAGGACTGAGCTTAGACCGTCCGGTGGGGATTTTATTCAGTATGCTGGTTGCTCAAATTATTGTGAATATGATTTTTATATCAATCGAATCCAAGCATAAGATCAAGCAATAACAATCTCAAAACATTAATAAAAAAGAAACCCGAAACAAAAATGCTTCGGGATTTATAGTATCATCAAGATAATTTATTTGTTGTCCTGTTTTTCCTTTGTCTGCTTATAACCGTATTTGCGCACCATTACAGAGGTGATCATGGCAAGAATAAGGGTAGGAGCAATATTGGATGTTTCCTGGTGTACAATCACCTGATAGAAATTGTAACCGAAAACGGCACTTACAACAGGAATTAAAAGTAGATTAACAAAAGCATACTGGTTTTTTGAAGTAGTTTTCATAGTAATATTTTTATTGTTATTTACTGAGTAAGTCTGACAATTCAAAATACGTTACAGAAAAATTTCAAAAAATTTTCACTTTATGCGATGACCCCGCTTCCAATCAGTTCTTCACCGATATACCATGCGGCAAATTGTCCTTCTGCTATAGCCGATTGAGGTTCATCAAACTCTAGGTAAAAAGCATTTTCAAACTGATAAATAACAGCCTTTTGCAACGACTGTCTGTATCTGAATCTTGCCATCACTTCCATAGATTCTCCATTTTCAAGTTTCATATCCTCACGCACCCAATGCAGCTCCGAATTATCAATTTTTAAAGCTTTTTTGTGCAGTCCCGGAGAACTGTGGCCTTCACCTACAAAAATAATATTGTTTTCCATGTCTCTGGAGATGATAAAGCAGCTTTCTTTGTGGCCGCCAATACCAAGTCCCTTGCTTTGTCCGATCGTGAAAAACTGGGCTCCCTGGTGCTTTCCGATTACTTTACCGTCTGATTTTTTATAATTGATTTTTCGGACTAGAAATTCCAGTTCTTCCTCTTTTGAAGAAAATTCAGGTTTTTCTACCGAAAATAAAGGTGAATCTTTGAAAATTTCTACAATTTCTCCTTCTTTAGGAACCAATTGTTGCTGTAAAAACTGAGGAAGACTCACTTTTCCAATAAAACACAGACCCTGAGAGTCCTTTTTGTCGGCCGTCACAAGCCCGATTTCTTTAGCAATTTCCCTTACCTGAGGCTTGGTAAGCTCCCCGATAGGAAATAATGCTTTAGAAAGCTGATCCTGGCTCAGCTGACACAGAAAATAAGACTGGTCTTTATTGTTATCTTTTCCGGCTAAAAGATGAAAAATTTCTTTTCCGTTTTCGTCAACCGTTGAATTAACCTGTGCGTAATGTCCTGTAGCCACTTTATCGGCACCTAAAGACATGGCAGTCTTCATAAAAACATCAAATTTGACTTCTCTGTTGCATAAAACATCAGGATTGGGGGTTCTTCCTTTCTGATATTCATCGAACATATAATCTACAATACGCTCCTTGTAAAGCTCACTCATATCAATCACCTGGAAAGGGATTCCTAATTTCTGAGCAACCATAAGGGCATCATTACTGTCTTCTATCCACGGACATTCATCCTCCAGCGTTACCGAAGCATCATTCCAGTTTCTCATAAACAAAGCCACCACTTCATGGCCTTGCTGTTGCAACAAATAAGCTGTGACACTGGAATCTACTCCTCCAGATAATCCTACTACTACTTTCATTTTATTTCAATTTTACGAAACTCTTAACGGGAGTTCTTAGTTTGACCCGGCAAAAATACAACTAAAAAAATTCGTAAAAAAGTCATAATTTTAAGCATCGACAAAAACAATATTAATATGAAAAAGCTTATTATTCCTTTATTTGTAATAATGTCAGGATCAGTATTCTCTCAGGTTGCAATAGGTACGGAGTCACAGAATAATAACAGATGGACTTTCGGTGGGGGAATTGGACTGGGATTCGGAAGCAACAGTGCTTTTTATCTGCAGGCTTCACCAAGAGTAGGATACGGGCTTACGGATGATCTTGAGGCGGGAGTTGTAGGAAGTGTTTCCTGGCAGACTTCAGATTTTTATAAATCTACGATGTTTGGGGTTGGGCCTTTTGCCAATTACTATTTCGCAAGATCCTTTTATGTAGGAGCGAATCTTCAGCAGTATTTCATCAATTATAAAGATAAATATTACGACTATAAAGTAAACGAACAGGAAACGGCCTTGTATCTTGGGGGCGGCTATATGCAAAGGATAGGAGGGAACTCTTTTATGCAGCTGGGTGTAATGTATAATGTGCTTTGGAGAGAAAACTCAAGCATCTTTTCAAGCGGTCTTGTGCCGAATATAGGCTTTGTGGTAGGACTTTAATTTTTTATTTCTACGGATTGCTGAGTTTTTCTAACCACGGATTTGCACAGATGGGCACAGATGTTTGCATTTTATTTATACGAATATTTATCTCAAGAATTTTGCACTAAAATTCCTACAGGAAATTAGGCTTATTAACCATAATCATCTGTGTTCATCTGTGCAAATCTGTGGTTAAATATAAAAATAGAGATAGAAACAGGCTTTAGCTAAACATTATAGAAACAAAAAGCCCCGGAATTTCCGGGGCTTTAATTATAGTGCTAAAATTGGTTTACTGTTGAGAAGACTTTTCAGTCGTCTTTTTCGGTTTTGAGGTTTTCCCCGTTAATCCGTCTTTAGCTTCATTAAGATCAAGAACTACAGTTTCTCCTTCATTCAATTGCTTGTTTACCAGCATTTCTGCCAATAAATCCTCAATGTATTTCTGGATAGCCCGTTTCAACGGTCTTGCCCCGAAATCTTTATCCCATCCTTTTTCAGAAATAAAGTTTTTCGCATCTTCGGTTAACTCTACTTTATAACCTAATTTTTCAAGTCTGCCATAAAGTTTGTTAAGTTCAATATCAATAATTTTCTTGATATCGTCCTGTACCAGAGAGTTGAAGATTACGATATCATCAATTCTGTTCAGGAATTCAGGAGCAAATGCTTTTTTAAGCGCGTTTTCAATGGTACTTCTTGCTCTTGTATCTGAAGTTGTTTTTTTCGCTGAAGTTCCGAATCCTACACCATCTCCGAAATCTTTAAGATCTCTTGTTCCGATGTTCGAAGTAAGAATAATGATGGTATTTCTAAAATCAATTTTTCTTCCTAAGCTGTCTGTAACATGTCCTTCATCAAGGATCTGCAACAGAATATTGAATACATCCGGGTGAGCTTTTTCGATCTCATCCAAAAGAACCACAGCATAAGGCTTTCTTCTTACCGCTTCAGTTAACTGTCCGCCTTCTTCGTATCCTACGTATCCCGGAGGAGCACCCACCAACCTTGAAACCGCGAATTTCTCCATGTACTCACTCATATCTATTCGGATCAGAGATTCGTCAGATTCGAAGAGCTCTCTGGCCATTACTTTGGCAAGTTCGGTTTTACCAACCCCGGTAGTCCCGAGGAAAATAAAGGTACCGATAGGGCGGTTCGGATCTTTCAGACCTGCTCTGTTTCTTTGAATGGCTTTTACCACTTTCTTCACAGCGTCTTCCTGTCCGATTACTTTTCCGTTCAGTTTTTCATCCATCTGAGCCAGTTTATCAAGCTCATTTTTGCCTACTTTCGTTACCGGAACCCCACTCATCATAGAAACCACTTCCGCTACATTTTCTTCCGTTACGGTTTCTTTTTTCTCTTTTACATCTTTGTCCCATTTATCCTGAGCGGCATTCAGTTCCATCTGAAGACGTTCCTCTTCATCTTTAAGCTTTCTGGCCTCAAGATAATCCTGAGCTTTTACAGCTTTCTGCTTCATTTCTTTGATATCCTCGATTTTCTTTTCAAAATCAATGATCTCAGTAGGAACTTTCATATTTTTAATATAAACGCGCGATCCTGCTTCGTCCATCGCATCAATTGCTTTGTCCGGTAAGAAACGGTCTGTAATATATCTTGATGTCAAATTGACACAAGCCAGAATCGCTTCCGGAGTATATACAACATTGTGATGTTCTTCGTATTTGTCTTTAATCTGGTTCAGGATCTGAATGGTTTCATCAATACTGGTAGGTTCTACCATTACTTTCTGGAACCTTCTTTCCAAAGCACCGTCTTTTTCTATATACTGACGGTATTCATCCAGTGTAGTGGCTCCGATGCATTGAATTTCGCCTCTTGCCAAAGCTGGTTTGAACATATTGGAGGCATCAAGACTTCCCGTAGAACTTCCTGCTCCTACAATGGTATGAAGCTCATCTATGAATAAGATGACATCTCTGTTCTTTTCAAGCTCTGTCATGATGGCCTTCATTCTCTCTTCAAACTGACCTCTGTACTTGGTTCCGGCTACTAAACTTGCCAGATCTAAGGTAATAACGCGTTTTCCGTAAAGAACTCTCGATACTTTCTTCTGCTGAATTCTTAAAGCCAGTCCTTCTGCAATGGCAGATTTACCAACTCCCGGTTCACCAATAAGAAGGGGGTTGTTTTTCTTTCTTCGTGATAAGATCTGAGAAACACGCTCAATTTCTTTCTCACGGCCAATCACCGGGTCCAGTTTTCCATCTCTTGCCAACGAGGTAAGATCTCTACCAAAGTTGTCCAGGGTAGGGGTTTTACTTTTTGCAGATCCTAAATTTCCTGTAGGCTTTCTCATCTGCTCAAATTCCTCTCTTTCATCATCATCGTCATAAGCACTCATTTGTGGTGACTGCCCTGAATTTTTAAGCATGGTCTGGTACTCCTTTGAAACTCCTTCATAATCGATGTCATAAGCGCCTAAAATGTTTGAAGTAGGGTCCTCATATTTATAAAGAATGCCTAAAAGCAGATGAACGGTATTAATTTCATTGCTCTTATACTGTCTGCATTCCAGCTCTGCACGTTTAATGGCATGATCTGCCATTTTGGTGAAAGAAATATTGGTAACCTCTTCAGAAATAGGATTAAGACTTGCTGTATTTAAAGTTTCAATTTTTCTTCTGATTTGTGTTAAATCCGCATTAAGGTTTTGAAGGATTTCTTTTGCAGAGTTTTCCGTTTTTATAATACCTAAAAGTAGATGTTCTGTATTAAGAAATTCACTTTTCAGCCTTTTAGCTTCGCTTTTGCTTTGTTTGAACACCTGGCTCAAACCTTGTGAAAACTTATAATCCATAATATATCTCATTAGAATAATAGCAACAGTGCCATTTATTCATTATCTAAATTACAAATATTTTACCAAAAATCAATTAATGACTTTATGGCAGTAAAAAATTTTATTATCTTATTGAAAATGATTAAGTTTGTTACCCTTAAATATTTCTCATGAATCCTGAAATTACTACTTACATAGGATACTCTGCCTCCGTTTTTATCGTATTGAGTTTCATACTGAAAGATGTAAGAAAAATCAGAATCGTTAATATGATAGGCTGTATGTGTTTTGTCATTTATGGCTTCTTTAGTGGACCATTATGGCCGGTTATTATTCCAAACGGGCTGATTTGCTTTATTCAGATTTATCATTTATTATTTGGAAAGAAGGATTAATGAAGAAAAAAATACTTACTTCTGCTTTTAGCAACCTCTATACGGATCAGAGAATAGAAAAGGTCTGTAAAACGCTTTTTGACAACGGGTACCCTGTAGAAGTTATAGGAAACGACTGGGGCGGCAATGAAGAAATGGAACGCCCATATCCTTTTTCCAGAATAGAACTGAAGTCTAAAAGTTTAAAAACGGCTTATTTTGAATTCAACTGGAAACTGTATAAGCTTCTGAAGAAAAAAGCAGATCAAAATACAATTCTTCATGCCAATGATATTGACGCACTTCTTCCCAACTACCTGATTGCAAAAAAGTTGAATATTCCGCTGGTTTTCGACAGTCATGAGATTTTTACGGAAATGCCGTCGGTACAAAACAGATTCTCTCAAAAATTCTGGCGACTGCTGGAAGGGAATATTCTTCCCAAAATAGAATTTATGATGACGGAAAGCCAAAGCTATGCAGAATGGTTTCATGAAAAATACAAAGTCAATTCTGTAGTAGTAAGGAATATCCCGCGAAAAATTCTTTCTGTACCGGAAATTCCGGACAATCATCCTAAAATTATACTGTATCAGGGAGCGGTAAACCAATCGCGGGGAATAGACAGGGCAATTTTAGCTATGCATTTCATTCAGGATGCTGTTTTAAAGATTGCAGGAGACGGACCTTTGAAAAAAACATATGAAAACCTTGTTGTTCAGGAAAAACTTCAGGATAAAGTGTTTTTTCTGGGAAAACTGAAGCCGGAAAACCTCAGGGAAGTAACCAAAACCGCAGATGTGGGCTTTAGCCTCGAAGAAAATAACGGGGTAAGCTATTTGTATTCTCTTCCCAATAAAGTCTGTGACTATATCCAGTCCAGAGTGCCGCTGGTGATGATTAATTTCCCTGAAATGCAACGGATTAAGAACCAGTTTGATATAGGTGAAATTATTACGGATCATCAACCGGATACCATCCAAAAAGCCATTAACAGAGTCTTGAAAAGAGGAAGGAAAGACTATGGAAATGAACTGGATAAAGCTGCCGATGTATTCTGCTGGGAAAATGAGGAAATGAAAATTTTGCAGCTCTTTGAAAAAGCATCTCACAAATAATCTTTATAAAAATGGCTATCTTTGCAAAAGATAATTGTTAAAAAATGACCATTAAAGAAAAACAGCAGGAAATAATTGAAGAATTTGCGTTTCTTGATGACTGGGAGCAGAAATACGAGTACATTATTGATCTTGGAAAAGAACTGAAAGGTCTGCCTGAGGACAGAAAGACAGAGGATAATCTTATTAAAGGCTGTCAGAGCAAGGTGTGGATCGATGCTGAATTCAAAGACGGTAAACTGTTTTTCAATGCTGACTCAGACGGGATTCTTCCCAAAGGGATCGTATCTCTTTTGGTAAGCATTTACAGCGGTCATTCTACACAGGAGATCTTAGATTCAGATTTTGAATTTATCGCAGAAATCGGGCTTCAGGAGTTTCTTTCTCCTTCCAGAGCCAACGGTTTAATGGCCATGACCAAACAAATCAAGTTTTACGCAGTTGCCTATCAGCTAAAATCCTAGTCGTGACACGAATTCTAGCATATCGTTTTTCAGCTTTCGGTGATGTCGCCATGACAGCACCTGTCTTCAGGGAATTTCTGGAGCAGAATCCGGATGTTGAAATTGTCATGGTTTCCAGAAAGAATTTTGAGAGCTTATTTGCTGATATTCCGAATGTTATATTCAAAGGTGTTAACCTTGATGATTATAAGGGATTCTTTGGTCTGAGGAGATTAGCCAATGAATTAAACTGGGAATTTAATCCTGATTTTATAGCCAATCTTCATGATGTGATCAGAACTAAGATTCTGGATAAAATCTACTCCAGAAAAGGGCTTAAAGTATTCAAAATCAATAAAGGAAAAGAAGAAAAAGAAGAGCTCACAGACGTCTGGAACCTGAATAAAGTTCAGCTTAAAAAGACTGTAGAGCGCTATGCAGATGTTTTCCGTGCGATGGGCTTTAAAGTGGAGCTGTCTCATAAGTTAAGGCCAATATCAGGGGTAAAATCAGGAATCGGTCTGGCTCCTTTTGCCCAGCATAAAGGAAAAATGCTTCCTTTGGAAAAATCTTACGAACTGGCCAGGATTTTGGCTCAAAAACATACCATTTACTTCTTCGGAGGCGGGAAAAAAGAAACGGAAACCCTTGAAAAATGGGAACGTGAAATTCCCAATACAAAAAGTCTTTCCGGAAAATTAAACCTTTCAGAGGAACTTCATAAAATCTCGGAACTGGAACTGATGATTTCCATGGATTCAGCTAATATGCATCTTGCAAGCCTTATGGGAACCCGATGTATTTCCATTTGGGGAGCAACCCATCCGTACGCCGGATTTTTAGGTTTTGGGCAGAGCGAAAAAGATGTGGTTCAGGTGAAAGATCTTACCTGCAGGCCGTGTTCTGTTTTCGGTGATAAAGAATGTTATCGTGGAGACTGGGCGTGTCTTGAAGAGCTTAATGTACAGAAAATCGTGGAAGCGGTCAATCTTTAAAAATCACTTTTGCCATTTCTTCAGCTTTGGCATCATCAGAATATTTTTTTCCCAGAACTTCACTTCTGAATTCATTTTCAAGATAATCCTTGCCGGCTATTTCTATGATCTGCCTGCGAATTTCATCCGGATTAGTCCCTTGATGACATAAACTGATCAAAGAATCATCATCGGTTATATTCTGATTTACAATCACAAACCGGCTGTTATACAGTGCGTTAAATAGTTTCACCTTTGTTCCTGAATTCTGATAGGAGAGTAGGATATTGGCGTGTGCTTTTTCAAAAAGAGAGTGAAGATTTTCAGTCGTTTCAATAGGAACAAGACTGATGTTTTCTATACTGCTGATTTTTTTCCTTGCATCATCACTGGCCCGGTCAGAAGCGATTACAAGTTGATGCTCAGGAAGATTTTTAAACATGCTGATAGTTTCATCCAAAGCCTTTTTGTTGTCCGAAATGGTGAGGTCCCCATGAAAAAGAAAATAGTCACCTTTCTTACCAAGATGCTTTACAGACCTGTTGCCGTGAAAAATAGGGATAAAGCCTGCATTTTTTGAATAAGAATCTACTTCATTAAATTCCTTTCCGGAAAGGCAGAAAACCTTTTCAAATTCTCTTAAGAGTTTCTTTTGATAGTCCGCATATTTGAATGCTTCTATCCTGTAAATAATCTTTTTAAACAGGTTTTTTTCTGAAGAGGAAAGCCCTTTGTAGTACTCGGCTTCATTATTATGGTAGCGAAGATACAGACTGTAGCCTTTGTTTTTCAGTTTGCAGATGATAGAAGTGGTCTGTAGTCCTTCAAACAAAATAGGAGCATGAATGGCCGCCAGATTGTCCAAAAGTACATCAGATGTTCTTATAGCTGCCGCAAAAGGAATTTTGGAGAAATAGTGAAGCGGGTTTTTCTTTTTTTTATAGAAAAAAACATTTTCTGTACTGTCTTTGATCTCCTGATCAACGGTCTCGGGAACCGTGTCTACAAAACAATGAAGATGAATCTTTATGCCCAGATCCGACAAAGCTTTGATTTTATAGTAAACATCTATAATTCCACCATAGCTGGGAGGGTAGGGATAATTGAATGATATAAGGTGAATTTCCTTCAAAAAACGGGGTATTTAAGGCTTTGAACTCCCAAAGGTAAAGAATTCTCCGGATGTTTAAACAAAAAAAATCTCCCAGTTTCCTGAGAGATTTTGTGGGCCCTGAGGGATTCGAACCCCCGACCCTCTGGGTGTAAACCAGATGCTCTGAACCAACTGAGCTAAGAGCCCTGAAATTTTTTGAAAGGCTTCAGTATCCTTTGTGTGGGCCCTGAGGGATTCGAACCCCCGACCCTCTGGGTGTAAACCAGATGCTCTGAACCAACTGAGCTAAGAGCCCCTATACTTGTTTCCTCGTTTAGAGTGGTGCAAATATACGACTTATTCGGAAATCTCCAAATTTTTTTCTAAAAATTCTCCCACTACAAAGTTACTTCCGCCTATAAAAATCATTTCTTCGGTTGTACACCGCTCTTTAGCAGAAAGATACGCGGCCTGTACAGAATCTAAAATTTTGTAAGAAATTTTTGCCTGCACCAGCAGATTTTCATAATCTTCCGGGTGTCTTCCTCTGCTGATGGATGGTTTTGCAAAATAAAATTCTGAATTTTCCGGAAGAATATTCATTACTTCATCTATTTTTTTGTCATTCACAAAGCCCAGAATAATATGTTTGCGGCGGTCAATGGTATTTAGCTGAGAAAATACATACTCCAGTCCGGCCTGGTTGTGTCCGGTATCACAGATGGTCAGCGGATTTTTCGAGAATTCGAACCAGCGGCCTATAAATCCTGTGTTCTGGTGGACATGAAGTAATCCCTGCTCAATATGTTCGTCCGAAACCTGAATGTTGAGTTTCTTTAATTCTTCAATCATAGCGAGAACAACACGGATGTTTTTCTTTTGATAATTACCTTTAAGATCAGAATCCAGATCCGAATGGATTGTGGTAGCATCTGTAAAAGGAGCATTTTCATGGGTTGCCTTCTTTCTGATAATATCTTTTACCGAATCGTTTTCGTCTCCTGAAACAATCGGAATACCATGCTTGATGATGCCTGCTTTTTCTGTAGCAATCTGTTCAATGGTATCTCCTAAAATATTCTGGTGATCCAGTTTTACATTGGTAATGGCTGAAACCAGAGGTGTGATGATATTGGTAGAATCCAGTCTTCCGCCGAGACCCACTTCAATAATGGCAAAATCTACTCCTTGCTGATAAAAATATTCAAAAGCCATAATGGTAGTAAACTCAAAAAAAGAAGGAAGAATATCCTCAGGAAGAGTTTTCAGCTTTTGAATAAAATTGAAAACAAATTCTTTATCGCAGTTTTTCCCATTTACTTTAATACGTTCCGTAAAATCTATCAGGTGAGGAGAGTTGTATAAACCTACTTTATAACCTGCTTCCTGCAGAACTGAAGCCAGCATATTGCTCGAAGATCCCTTTCCGTTGGTGCCTCCGATATGGATGCACTGTATCTTTTCCTGCGGGTTTCCAAAGAAGTTGCACAACTTTGTAATATTATCCAATCCAGGCTTGTAGGCCTTCACACCGTCGATCTGATAGTTAGGAGCCTGTACGAAAAGCCAGTCCACAGCTTCCTGATATTGTCCGTTTGTCATGATACAAAATTCTCAAAAGTTTTTTTAAAATAAAATATTAATTTTCAAAACTGTAACTTTTTTATATTTGGCTCGTCTAATATTGAAAATTATTAATATGAAAAAACTTTGGATTATCGTTTTTGGATTAAGCTGTCTTGGCATGAGTGCTCAGAAAAAATGGTCCTTAAAAGAATGTGTAGACTATGCGGTAGAGCATAATCTTCAGATTATCCAAAATCAATATTCTAAACAGATCCAGGATTCTAATCTTAAAATGGCGAGAAAAGAATATCTGCCTTCCGTATCTGCAAACATGGGAAATAATGTGAGTTTCGGGCAGGCATCGCTGGGAACAGGGAGTATCCGAAATGACAGATACAGCAATAATGCCGGTCTTGGTGCAGATATCCTGGTGTACAACAATGGCAGACTGGAGAAAAACATCAGAAAAATACAGTTTGATGTAGAAGCCAGCCAGTATGATATCGAAACCATTAAAAATGATATTTCTCTGCAAATCGCTCAGCAATATCTTACCGTTCTTCTGAATAAAGAAATCGTAAAAATCTCTCAGAGTGCTGTGGAAAACGCTCAGAAACAATATGACAGGGCAAAAATAACCACTCAGGTTGGAACAACTGCACAGACTATTCTGGCCGAGGCCGAAGCTGCGCTTGCAAGAGAAAAACAAAACCTGAAGACAGCTGAAATCAATGTTGGAAGAGCTTTGTTTGCCATTGTTCAGCTTTTGCAGCTTCCTGATTATAAAGGATTTGATGTGGAAGATGTGAATGTTCCGGATGCATTGCCTTCCCAACTTAAATCGATAGATGATGTTCTTGCCACCGCTTACGAAACACAGCCTCAGATAAAAGCTGCAGAAAGCAGAATCAGGGCTTCGGAAGTTCAGACGGAGGTAGCCAGAACAGCTTTTTGGCCAACCCTGACAGCTAATGCGGGAATTTCTTCGTTCTATAATAACCTTTTGAATAACAATGGTTTAAATTCCAGTCAGCCAAGTTTTTTCCAGCAGTATAAAGATAACTTCGGGCAGAATGTAGGACTTTCACTGAATGTTCCCATTTTCAACAAAGGAATTACGAAACTTCAGGTAGAGCAGTCTAAAATCAACCAGAGTGTCGCGAAAAATACACTGGAACAGCAAAAAAATACGGTAAGACAGAATGTGCAGAAAGCTCAGTTTGATGCAGATGCCAACTATGAAACTTTCCTTTCGGCAGTGGAAACCGAAAAAAGTACAAAACTGGCTTTGGATTTTGCCGATAAAAGCTATGCAGCGGGAAGATCTACAATTTACGACGTGAATGTGGCCAGAAATAATTATGCGAATGCACAGGGATCTGTGGCTCAGGCAAGATATAATTATCTTTTCAGTCTTAAATTGCTGAATTTCTATTCGGGAATTCCATTAACTTTGTAAAATGTCTATCCAGTCACTAGAAAAATATTTACCTCAAAATACACTGAAATACCTAAGGGTTTGGTTTGCAGATTATTTTATTCATATTAAAGTGACACGCAGCCGAAACTCGAAACTCGGAGATTACAGAAAACTTCCGGATAATTCTCATGAAATAACAGTCAATTCTACATTGACGCCGCCGCTGTTTTTCTTTGTGCTTACCCATGAGCTGGCTCATTTGATTGCCTTTGAAAAATACGGGCGCAGGATATCTCCGCACGGTAACGAGTGGAAGGAGACCTTCAGAAATATGCTTCTTGAAAGTATTGATGTCTACGATGAAGATCTGAAGCCCATCATCATTAGATTTTCAAAATCTCCAAAAGCCAATTTTATGGCAAGCCCCGATCTGGTAAGATATTTTCATACTGAAAAACAGGATGATAGGCTGCATTTTATTGAAGAGCTTCAAAAAGGAGAATTTTTTATATACCGGAACGAAAAGTATTTATTAGAAGGTCTGATTAAAAAAAACTATCTTTGTAAGAATCTGGCTACAGGAAGGAAGTATTCTTTCAAGCCTCTGGCTAGGGTTGAAAAATGTAGGCAAGAATGTTAAAATCAGATAGATACTGTGTTATCATGGCGGGAGGAATCGGAAGTCGGTTCTGGCCTATGAGTACACAAAAATTTCCAAAGCAGTTTCAGGATATTTTAGGAATCGGGCGTACTATGATTCAGCAGACTTATGACAGAATCAGCCGTATCATTCCTAAAGAACAGATATTCGTTATCACGAATAAAGAATATGTTGCGCTTTCACACCAGCAGCTTCCGGAAATTCCGGAGGAAAATATTGTGGGCGAACCTTTGATGAAAAATACTGCCGCCTGTAATCTGTACATGGCGAATAAAATTGCTGAAATTAATCCGGAGGCAACCATGATTGTACTTCCGGCGGATCACCTGATCTTAAAAGAGGATGTTTTCCTGGAAAAAGTAGAACTTGCTTTTGACCTTGCTGCCAAGAATGATTATCTCGTAACCTTAGGAATTACGCCTACCAGGCCTGATACCGGGTATGGATACATTCAGTTTGTAGAAAAGAAAAATACCGATTATTTTAAAGTAAAAACCTTTACGGAGAAGCCTATTCTTGAAATTGCGCAGAGCTTTTTAGAAAGCGGGGACTTCCTGTGGAATGCAGGAATATTTATCTGGAATGTAAAAAGTATTCACCACGCATTTGAAATGTATCTTCCGGAAATGATGCAGCATTTTATGGCTTGTGAATATAACTCAGCAAAAGAGAACAGCTGCATTGAAACCATCTATCCTAAAGTTCAGAAGATTTCCATCGATAACGGAATTCTTGAAAAAGCAAAAAATGTATATGTGATTCCATCAAATTTAGGGTGGAGCGACCTGGGTACATGGACTTCCGTATATGAAAACACAGAAAAGGATAAGAACGGAAATGCTGTAAAACTGAAACATTTCCTGAACTATAATTCCAAAGGAAATATCATCCGTCTTAAAAACAACAATAAAGCAGTCATTATAGACGGTCTGGAAGATTTCATCGTTGTAGATACGGATAAAGCACTTCTGATCTGTCCCAGAGATAATGATCAGCTAATCAAAGATTATGTTCTGGATCTGAAAAGTTTCAAAAAAGGAGATAAATTCATGTAAAATATGGGGATTTTCTACTTATTTTTGAATTATGATAAAAACAGCAACACGATCTGGCATTCTTCTGTTCATGCTTTTAGGATTTCTGGGGTATTCTCAGAACAAGAAAAACTTTGCTAATATCCCGAATATTTTACAGCAGATTGTTCCGAATGACAGAATAGATTCCTGGATACTGGTTTATAATAACTACGGGAAGAACCAGGAAATCAAAACTTCCGGCGGAAAGAAAGAATATACTCCTCAGTCTTCAGGCTTTAATCTGTTTCCCAGCGAAGACAGTTTTTATTATATCGTTTATTTTACGGGTGGAAAAGCAGATTATGTGACTGATCTTGAAGGACTGAAGAAATTCACAGGAAAAATAGACAACGCAGAAGAAGCAGCTATTGTTCTGACTGCTGACGGCTATATGGTGGACGAGGAATTTAAAGATGTTGCCGGCAATTATTATGAGGATTCCGCCCATTATTATATGGATATGGGGAAACTGACCTCAAAAGAATGTCCTTATCAGAAAACCCACTATACTTTAACGGTAAACAAATCATCAGGAGCCGTTTCTAATATAAAAGACAACGGAACTTATATTGAGCTTTACAATAAGAAGTGTGCTAATAATCCAAGACTTTTAAAAATTCAGAAAAAAGAAGAGCCTAAAAATGATCCCAAAAAACAACCAGCCAAACGAAAATAATACATTTGAGACAGAAAGACTGATCCTCCGTCCCATGTCATTGGAAGACGGTGATTTTATCTTTGAATTGTACAACAGACCCAAATTCATCCAATACATTGGCGACCGCCATCTTAAAACGGTTTCTGATGCGGAGAATTATATTCAAAACAGATTCATGCCGCAGTTTGAAAAGCTGGGGTACGGGAACTATCTGATGGTGACCAAAGATGGAAACGAAAAGATAGGCGGAGTAGGAATCTTTGAAAGAGAAGGTCTTGAAATTGTAGACATAGGTTTTTCCTTACTGGAAGAATTCGAAGGGAAAGGATATGCTTATGAGGCGGCACAAAAGGTAAAATCTATTGGTATGGATGATTTCGGCCTGAAAAAGATCTCTGCCATCACCTCAAAAGATAACTTTTCCTCTCAAAAGCTGATTGAAAAACTAGGATTGAAGTTTCAGAAATACGTAACGCTCCCAGGTGAGACTGAAGAGCTGATGTATTATGAAACGGAATAGGATTTTTTCTTTATGATCTTATAAAAATAAGAAGCGGCAGCCTTTGGCTGCCGCTTCTTTTATGGTTTAGAAAAAGTTATTTTTTTATGACTTTAAGAGCCTTTGTTGTACCATTCTCAAATTCTAGTGAGATCATGTACAATCCTGCTTTCAGGTCTCCCAAATCAAGCTCCTTGGCAGGAGTTAGCATTTTTAGATTCCTTCCTGACGGATCAATAATATGGATAGACTTAATGCCTTTCACATCTGAAATTTTCAGCACATCCATGAAAGGATTAGGATAAACAGTGATGTCCGGGTTTGCTTTGTTTACATCTGAAACAGCCAGAGCGGAATAAGTAAATTCATATGCACCCATATCAGGGGCAGCCCCTCTTGTGGCGCCTCCAAAATCTACAGTTACTTCAGGCAGAGGTGTTCCCTTATTGTCTAATCCTGAATTGGAAGAAGTACTCAAATGAAGATCAGTTGCACTTACAAAAACAGGAGCGAGATTGAGAGAGTTGGCATTGCCTCCAAATCCGGTCTGGATGTCGGTCAATGTTGTTCTGTCTGATCCAATAAAGCCTAAAGCAGTTCCGGTAGTAGAGTAATCGTTATAATTAATATTTCCAAAGACTGTATTGGCTGCTGCAGAATAAATAGAATATCTGTTACCTGCTGTTCTTGTATTGGCAAAAATATTATTTCTGATGTCCAAAGCGCTTGCTGCGGTAATATTCGCATGAACATACATAGCGGCCGTTGTTCCGGTTTCGGCATTGGAAGTATTAAGGTTTACCGTATTATTATAAACCTTATATCCGGCCCCGGCAAAGGCATAAATTCCACTCACCTGTGATGCTCCGGTACCCAGAACATCGGAAATAACATTATTATAAACAACTGTATTAGCAGCGGTTGATGAAGAACCTAAAAGAATTCCCTGCATTGGATTTCCTACGGTATTGTTATTTTTAAGACCGGATATTTTGTTGGAATAGATGCTCACATTAGGAGTAGCACCACCTAAATATATTCCACTACTATTGACATAGCCCAATATTCCGCTGATTTCAGAGATGGTATTGTTATACACTTTTGTTGAAACATTTGCGGCCCCGGAAGAAATAGCAATTCCTGTAGCATAGCTGACTCCGGTAGCTGTTGCACTTGTGTTTTTTGCACTGATTGTATTGCCATATATGGATACATTATTCGTACCGGCTCCGATATTAATACCAAGAGACCCTGCCGGAGAAGCAGAGGTTCCTGAGCTTGTGCGGGTTATGCCAATTATGTTATTGCTAACAGTAGAGGTTCCACCTACACCACTAACAAGAATACCATTTTGAACAATATTGGTGTTCACAGTATTCCCGGTAATTAATAAATTATTACCATTGGCTGCTGCGGTGGTATCTGCTAAAATAAATATACCATTGAACCCAGTCCTTACGTCATTATTCTGTACGGTTATATTATTAAAAAAACCGGCAGTTGTTGTACCGTTGGCAATTACAAAATTGGTGGTGCCATTACCTCCATTTATAAAAACGGCATTTTTAACAACTACATTCGTAAGAGGAGCGGTGCTGGTTGCAGACCCCATAAAAAAGACCGATGGACTTGTGGTGGAGGTGTTGCTAAAGGTAAGATCCCTGGTTGTTCCACCTGCAGTGGATGATCCGTCAATCGTAACGTTAGATCCTAAAATACGTACAACGGGGTTTGAAGCAACAGCTCCGCCAATCGTAACAGCAGCAGTTGGCTTGATGATAATAGAAGTATAGGTTGTACTGGCATTCAAAACAGCGACTGCTGTTTCTGTGGTGTTTGCTGTAACACTTAGGTTAATATCTCCCTGATGTACTCCTGTATTAATGGCGTCAAACGCATTTTTCAGGGTAGTATAGGTAGCAGTAGCTGTTCCTGCGCTTGCTGTCACATTAATTTGTGCATGCGCATAAAGCCCAAAAAGAATCAGGCTAGAAAATAGTATTTTTTTCATAAGGGTTAGATAAATGTTTTTATCAAATATAAATCAAATGATTCAATGTTTTGATATTTATTTAAAAAAAATACAATTTAATAATGTGATTGCCAGTGAATTGGATAAAAGCAAAGGAATTACATTTTAGTGAAAACAGGGTAGTTTTGTCTACTGCAGGCCTATTTCTCGATAATTTATTAAAAATGGAAAGCTTATTCTGCTAAAATTTGTTCAGCAGCTGTTTTGGAAGTCACTTTCTCTATAACTCTTGTGCATATTCCGCTTTCATCGAAAATAAAAGTGGTTCTTACAATGCCCATATAGGTCTTTCCGAATGTCTTTTTCTCCTTCCAAACCCCGAACTTTTCAATGACATCATGGCTTTCATCAGCAATAAGGTCGTAAGGAAAAGCAAATTTGCTATGGAAATTTTTCTGTTTTTTTACGCTGTCTCCGCTTACCCCAAGCAGCTGAAACCCTGATTTTTTAAGCTTTGAATAATTGTCGCTCAGATTGCAGGCCTCCACGGTACAGGTAGGCGTACTGGCCTGAGGATAAAAGAAAACAACCAGTTTCTTTCCGATCAGTTTTGATGAGGTGATTATTTCTCGGTCCTGATTTGTTCCTTCAAATTCAGGTAATTTATCTCCAACTTTCAGCATAATGAATTAATTTTGTTCAAATTTAATGGTTAAATGACAAAAAAGCAAAGAGCTGAGCTCGTTCAGCTTGAATTAGAAAAACTGTATCCCCAAACTCCCGTTCCTCTGGATCATACCGATCCTTATACACTAATGGTAGCAGTTGCCCTTTCTGCGCAGACCACAGATAAAAAAGTAAATCAGGTAACTCCCGATCTTTTTGCAGTAGCAGGAACTCCCCAAAGAATGGCGAAGCTGGAAGAATTTGAAATCAAAGAACTCATCAAAGAAATAGGACTTTCCAATACAAAAGCTAAAAATTTGAAGAGAATGGCTGAACTTTTACTGGAAAGGCACAACGGGATTGTTCCGCAAACGTATGAGGAATTGGAAGCTCTTCCGGGAGTAGGACACAAAACAGCCTCTGTAGTGATGAGCCAGGGCTTCGGATTTGCTGCTTTTCCTGTTGATACACATATTCATAGACTGATGACCCAATGGAAGCTGACTTCCGGAAAAAATGTGGTGGAAACGGAAAAAGATGCCAAGAAATTATTTCCCGAAGAAGTCTGGAACAAGCTGCATCTGCAGATTATTTTCTACGGAAGGGAATATTCTCCTGCAAGAGGAAAAGGGGAGAAGGACTTCATTACGAAAATGATGTTTGAACAATAGTCTTTGAACCGTTAGCATCACAAAAAGAAGGGATAGTTAAAAAAGATCAGCTATCCAGCAGTCTTCTGTGATAATTAATCTGTCCCAGATGGTAATCCAGATGCGTGATCAGATGAATCAGGAAATATCCGGTGGTCATCTTATTTTCAAAAACGACAAGAGGATATTCCTTTTCAAGATCTTCCGGATTGAGCTGATCAAGAACATGGTCTACCATAGCAATTGTGGCAGCTACCTTTTCAATAAGCTCTGTCCTCGGAACATCTTTCCGTGAAAATTCCAGTTCTCGGTTTCTGATATATCCGGTTTTTCCAAGCTCTGCACCGATGAAATGGTTGAGGTTTCCAACCAGATGAAGAACAAGATTACCCGCAGAATTTGAAATATTCTGATCTGTTTTCCAGAGCGCATTTTCGTTTTGGTAAGACTCTATTTCTGTTTTTAATTGGTTCAGATCTCTGCTGTAGAGAGATTTAAGGCTTTCTATGATCATTGTTTATTAGTGTATTACAGTTTTAAAATACCCTTTAAAGTTTTTTTCAACCAAAGAATCTATTTGGGAGGTATAATTTATAAATCCATAAATGCTGTCGCTTCTTTTAAAACGACTTTTGTTAAGTACAAGTTTTTGAAGAAAAGGCTTGGTTTTAATGAATTTCACCTCGTTTTTCAACGTTTTTGGATTAATATCATTGATTTTAAAGCGATTGTCAAATATCTGAATCTTCACCCCATTTCCAAAATATCCATTATTATTGTTTAGCCATAATTCCAGTGTATCTGCATTAAAGATGGCTTTGGCTTTATAATCATTAAAATGAATTAACCTTTTTTCAGGATCATAAAAGGTAACGGTCTGAATAATATTTGCAGTTCTTTTTTTACCTTCTATATTTTCACTGTTGAATAACTTTAGTTCGGGATATTTTGAAAGATCCTTTATCATACTATCCTGAACAATGTTTTTATCCACTGTGATTTTACCCAAATTTTCAGCTTGTTTTTGATTTTTTTGACAGCTGATAATGGATAAAATTGACAATAAAACGATTATTCTTTTCATAAGATTTCAGTTTATGATTCAAATAATTGTAAAGCTTTTCGCAGGATCATACTCAAAATTAAAAAAAAGATGGGACATTAAAGTTAATTATCCCATCTGTTATATTGATCTGTTTTCAACAGTTTATTTCTGCTTCTTCGCCCAAAGCTCCATCTTTCTGTTCAGGACATCAAGAGGAAGGCATCCCTGGCTTAAAATCTCATCGTGGAAGCTGGCCAGATTAAACTTATTTCCAAGTTCTTTCTGATACTTTTCTCTAAGCTCACGGATTCTCAGAGATCCTATTTTATAGCCTAAAGCCTGTCCCGGCATCGCCATATACCTTTCCACTTCTGCAGTCGCACTGGCTTCGTCATAAGAGATATTGCTCAGGAAATATTTTATGGCTTCTTCTCTGCTCATCGAACCGGTATGAATTCCGGTATCTACCACGAGTCTTACTGCTCTCAGCATCTGATCGCTTAAATAACCCATCTTTTGGTAAGGATCCGTATAAAGACCGAATTCCGGTCCCAGCGTTTCACAATAATGCGCCCAGCCTTCCCCATAAGCTCCGAACCATCCGAATCTCATGAATTTGGGAAGCTTCGCGTTCTCCTGTTGCAGAGAAACCTGATAGTGATGCCCCGGAATTGCTTCATGAAGGAAAAGAGACTCCATTCCGGAAGTTACATTGAATTGAGAAGGATCCGGAAGTGGCATGTAAAATATTCCCGGTCTTTTTCCGTCCGGAGTTCCCTGGATATATTCTGCACTGGCACTTGCCTCTCTGAATTTCTCCGTCTGTCTGATCTCAAATTTCGTTTTTGGCGTAACGCTGAACATGGTTTTCAGCTTAGGTGTGATCTTCGCTAAAATACCGTTAAATCCATTCAGAACCTCCTTAGAAGTCTTGTATGGCATTGCTTTAGGATCTGTTTTTACAAAATTGATGAATTCTTCCAACGTTCCGGAAAAACCGAGCTGCTGTTTTACCTTTTCCATTTCAGCGCGGAGCATAGCCACTTGCTGCAGTCCGATTTTATTGATTTCTTCAGGTGTTTTTTTGGTGGTTGTCCAGCTTTTGGCGTAATATCTGTAAATCTCATTTCCGTTTGGAAGGCTGTTATAGCCATCCGTATCTCTTGCTTTCGGAAGATATTCCTTCTCAAGGAAAGCTCCCATCTTGGTATAGGCAGGAATGATTTTTTTGGTGATAGCCTTCGCATATAAAGCAGAATATTTATCTTTTTGGGCTTGTGTAAAGCTTTTTGGGAATTTTTTAATAGGTCCGTAGAAAATATTCTTCTCCATGTCGGTAGTTGTAATTTCCTCCGCTTTCATTTGAGGGATCATTTTAACTACCAGCTCTTTAGGAAGAACAAACTTATTGTTGATTCCTTCACGGAAATTTTCTGTAGCAGCATTCATCCATTCCGGAAATTTTTCCATTCTTTTCAACCAGTCACTGTAGTCTTTTTCTGTTTTGAAAGGCTGGCTTCCTTCTCCGCTTCCATAAAGTGGGAAATTAAGAGGAAGACCTCCAAACTGGGTAAAAGGAATGTACTCAGGATGATACGCATAGGCTTCAATTTTATCCTTCAAAGTATAATCCAGCACATCGTACACCACTTTTTCTTCATCGGAAAGGTCTTTATAATCAACACTTTCCAACTGCTTCTGTACGGAATTGTAAAAAGCGATTTCTCCGGAAATAAAATCCTTGTCAATATTGATAGGAAGCTGGTCATTGTACCTCGGATCTCCCTGAGAAGTAGCTTCTAAAGGATATAATTTCAAATACTGCTCGTAATAATTGGCAGCAATAGAATCCATATTGGTAGGAGTTACCTTGGTGAGCGGAGAATCAGATTTTTTACAGGATGCCAGGCTGATGATCAGTCCCAGTCCTAAAATACCTTTTGATACAATGTTTTTCATTTTCGGAATCTTTATGCAGCAAAAATAAGTATTATTGGCTTATACGGAATAATCAATGACAACGATTTAAAAAAATAAGTTTCAAAATATTTTCAACTTTGAATCAATTTTTTATCTTTGTCTAAAACGTTTAACAATCATATTATTACAGCTCTTTTTTAAGAAATAATGAAAGGGATTTTAAAAATTTACCATCCGGAGGAGACCTTAAAATACAATATTAGAAATACTTATTGTAAAGCAGTCTACAGCAACCAGCAACATTTTTTAGAGGTTGAAATTATAACGGATGACAGTTTGGATCATGTAGATGATGATTCATTACAGTACAACTTTCCACAGCTTTCGCTTGAAATTTTTGATTTTCCTATAGAATCAAAAGATATCGAAGGAAAAGCCATCATGATTAACGATTCTGAGGAAGACACCTATACCGAAGTGGATTTGTTCGATGATGAGGAAGCTTTTATTTATGATAACGAGCTCCTGTTTGAGAAAAATGAAGAAGGTGAACTTCAGGTGATCTGGAAAGGTACCATAGACGATTTCTATACGGGATCTGATACGCCGATCCCATTCCGTTTAAAATGCGAATTTAAGCAGGATGATATCGATATAGACGAGGACTAGCCTCTTTTCATCCTTTTTATATCCAATTTCTTTTCAAAATTTCTTTTGGAAAGAAATTTGCTGTCTTTAAATCATAACAAATTTTAAGTTGTTTTTAAGCAATTTTTAAGAGTGTGATTCATAATATTCCACTACATTTGTCGTTAAAATTTTATAAAAATTTACATTAATGCTGTTAACGGAACTTACTCAGATTTTATTTGCACAGATTACTGCTCCGGCAGTTGCAACAGACGATTTAGAATTTTCATTTTGGAAAATCATGTTCCACGGCGGGGCTTTCGCTAAAATAGTAATGCTTGTCGTTCTGGCGTTAGGTGTATTTTCACTCTATCTGTTCTTTGAACGCTTCTTCTTTATTAAAAGGCTTACTTCAAAAACAGACGCCAATTTCATGGAGAATATTGAAGATTTCATCAAAGAAGGGAAGATAGACTCGGCAGCAGATTACTGTAAAAGACAGAATTCCCCGGAAGGAAGAATCCTTGAAAAAGGAATTTCAAGACTGGGACGCCCTGTTTCTGATATTGTAAGTGCTATGGAATCTCAGGCGCAGGTAGAAGTTGCCAATATGGAAAAAAATCTTAACCTTTTGGCCGTGGTACCAAGTATTGCACCGATGTTGGGGCTTTTAGGAACGGTTATCGGGATGATTATCGCGTTTTTCAACCTTTCCCATGCAACAGGCTCGTTTTCTCCGAAAACACTTTCTGAAGGTATTTATACCGCATTGGGACAAACAGCAGTAGGTCTGGCTGTAGCTATTCCGGCTAACTTTTTCTATAACATCCTTTTGACAAGAATAGATAAGTTTGTCCTGAAAGCACAGAATATGTCCGGAGAATTTTTAGACCTTATCAATAAACCTTTATAAATCTTTCTTATGAAATTGCTTAACACCTTATTTTTAAATAGTAGCAAACTAAGCAATTCCATCTGACCATTAAAAAGTTAAAAGTAAACAGATGAAAATTCAGAGAAGAAATAAAGCAAATCCCGAATTCAGTTTGGCTGCGATGACCGATGTTATCTTGCTGATGCTGATATTCTTTATGATTACTTCATCAGCCGCCAATCAGAGTGCTATTGATGTGAAGTTGCCAAAAGCGGGAGCGGTAGAAGATAATATTCCCAATCCTTTGACGGTAAGCATTAAGCCGGACGGAACGTATTTTGTAGATGATAATCCTGTGACAAGAGAACAGCTTGAGCCTGTGATTGTCAATAAACTGACAAATCAAACCAACAAATCTTTCACCATTCGTGCCGATGAAAATACGATGCATAAAGATGTGGTTTTTGTGATGGAAATTGCCGAAAAGAATAAATTTAATATTGCCATTGCAACCGTTAAAGATAAATAAGACCTCCGAAACAAACGGAAAGAATTATTAAAATGAGAAGTTACCCAATAAACAAAAGCGAGCAGAACAAAGACCGGATAAAAAGTGCCTTACTTTCTATCCTGATCTGGTCTGGGATCCTGCTTTTTGTTTTTCTTTATAAATTAAAACCTGAGCTGGATAAACAACCTGATGAAGTGGTTACAACCATGCTTGTTAACTTCGGGGATAACAGAAATGGAAAAGGGATTGAAGAACCGGCAGATCAGCCGGGAAGTCTTGCCGCCGCAACTGAAGAAGTAACTCCCGAACCTGTTGAAACAGCCGTACCGGAAACGAAAACGGTTATAAAACCTGAGCCTGCACCGGAACCCAAGAAAACAGAAGTTAAAGAAAAGGTAATTACCGGGAACAATTCCAAAACAAGTGTTCCTAAAAAAGAAGAGTCTAAAAAAACAGATAAGAAGACCGCAACAAGTGCGAGTGCTTCAAAAAATACAAAGAAATCCGGAGCCACAACAGCCAACTCTAAAACCGGAAACGGTGACGGAAAAGGAACTGCTGCCATCGGAAATCTGATCAGAGGAAGAGGAACAAAAGCCGGAAGCCAGGGAACTGGTGAAGGAATCGGAAATGCGGGAGATCCTTTGGGCGGAGACGGAAACGGAGACAGCAAAGTGGGAATTGACCGTAAACTGGTAGGATATATCCCAGGAACAATGGGAAGAGGAGGAGCCCAACCCAGTAACAGTTGCTCTGCAAGCGGAACGATTACCATTGCTTATACCGTAGATAAAGCCGGAAATGTAGTATCCGCGAGAAGATCAGGAGGAACATCAGATCCTTGTATTTCTTCCACGGGAATAGCATGGGTTAAAAAGTATGTGAAAGCTGAAAAAGCAAGCACATCCTCCACCGGAACGTATAAAATTACTTTCTAAAATACAAAAGCACTTTATTCAAGTGCTTTTTTTATTTCATTGATCCTATTAATTACGGGTAATGCAAAAATACCGCTGGTTTGAAGATACAATTCGTAGAAGGTTTTTGCTTTATCTAAAAACTGACTGTTTTTTTCTCCTCTGCCTTTAAAATAGAACAGGTTTCCTAACATTTCATAATAATCTTTATGGTCTCTTTCCTGTCTTTCGTTGACGATTTCTATAATTTCTTCTTTTGTTTTTGAGGAAAGGGTCGTAAAATCAAATTTGAAAATATCTTTCATCAAAGATTCAAAATCTAATTCTTTCTGCATTAAACTTTCTTCAGGTTTATCCAGGATCAGCTTTTCCAATGCCTGGGTGAGCTGACGTATTAATCGTAATGTGAATTCTTTATCTGTAATCATAATGTTAAAACTTATCGTTAATAGTTGTGTTTTTGAGGGAGCGGTGGCTTCGGGAGCCTCAGCCACCCAGAAGATGCAGGAGTGATTTTATACTTATTCTTCCGGTATAATCCTTTTGGTGGTTGAGACCCCTCGAATGGTGACTGAGGTTCTCGAAGTCACCATTCGAAGCCACCTTCTTTTAAGCAAAAAACAAATACGCCAGTGCAATTGAAGTAATAACCCCCACTAAATCCGCCAAAAGCATGGCAATTACCGTGTATCTTGTATTCTTAACAGCTACAGCTCCAAAATAGACTGCGATAACGTAAAACGTCGTATCTGAGCTTCCCTGAAGAACCGCTGCCAGTTTACCCTGAAAGCTGTCTGCTCCAAACGTAGCCATGGTGTCTACCATCATTCCGCGGGCTCCTGAGCCGGATAAGGGTTTTATTAATGCTGTTGGAAGTCCGTCAACAAAACGCGGATCAAAATTGGCCGCTGCTGCCACCCATTTCATTCCGTCGATAATAACATCAAAAACGCCTGAAGTTCTTAAAAGAGAAATGGCAATCAGCATTCCAACTAAATAAGGGATAATCTTGACGCAGGTGGTGAATCCTTCTTTTGCGCCTTCAATAAAAGCATCAAAAACATTGATTTTTTTATAAACGGCTCCCAAAACTATCGCCAGGAAAATAAAGAGTATGAGTCCGTTGCTCAATACTTTGCTGAAAGTATCCAGTTCGTCTTTGCTCAATTGAACCAAATAGACCACCAGAAGGGCAATAACCGCTGAAATTCCTCCTACATAAGCAATCACTATCGGACGAAGCAGGTTGATCTTCTGATACAGAGAAACAATAATCATGGCTGCCATTGTTGCTGCAAAAGTGGCAATCATACACGGGAGGAAAATATCTGTAGGGGTCTTAGATCCCATTGATGCTCTGATGGCAATGATGGAGACCGGAATAAGCGTCATTCCGCCTGCATGGAGACACAGAAACATAATCTGTGAGTTGCTGGCCGTATCTTTATTGGGATTTAACGTCTGAAGACTTTCCATAGCTTTTAAACCGAATGGAGTCGCGGCATTGTCCAGTCCCAGAAGATTGGCGCTGAAATTCATCAGCATATGTCCGAAAGCCGGATGGTTTTTAGGGATATCCGGAAATAATTTGGAGAAAAAAGGTTGAATAAAACGGCTCAGAAGATTGATTCCTCCTGCTTTTTCAGCAATACTCATGAATCCCATGAACAGCGTCATAATTCCAATGAGTCCGATACAGATTTTTACTGCGGTTTCTGAGGTTCCGATGACACCATCTGCTTCCTGAACCCTGTAAACCTTGACGTTCTGTTTCAGAGAATCTGTTTTATAATGAATTCTGCTGTCTGCAAAATCATTTTTTTTCATCAGGCTGTCCCGTACAATGGGAGTGAGCGTATTCATCGGCTGTGAAGCTATCTGAACCGTATCTCCGCCTTTTCCTACCACCATATCATTGAAAATGGTTTTGTAGTGGCCTGACGAAATATATTTAATACTGGCGATGCCAATGGCAATGATAATGAAAGCCGACCAAATTCTGCTGAGGACCATTCGATTAAATTAAAATTTTAGAAAAGATAATAAATAAAAAGGAAATTGAGGAAAAGATTATTTGTAAACGTTATTGATTTTAGAATATTATCAGCTTTCGGGGTTAAAGAAGTTAGATTAAAATGGTTAGAAGCCGGAAGAGGGAAGCTGGAAGTGCTGCCGGGCTGTTAATATAGTGTAGTTAACGATCATCTTAGAGGCTAATAAATAACCCTGTAATTTTGTTTAAGGGTTTCAATAACTTCCTTCTTCAAACTTCAGACTCCCCGTCTTAATATTATTCGTTTAAATACACCAGATACCCTTCAAAATCATCATCCAAACTTGTTAAAACCTTAGCATCATCCATTTTTTTGATGAGATTATCAATGAAAAATCCCTTCTCAAAAAACTGGCGGTGAATTCCCGGAAGAAGCTCCATAAAATAATCCATGCCGATTTTGTTGTTGTGAAGATCCATTTTGGTTTCCAAAGGCTGGTTGGGAAACAGCTCCTCATGCAGATCTGTAATTCTTTTGCAGAAATCAAATGCCTTTTGGGGCGATGAGACCTTACAGCAGTACATCATGATAAAACAGCACCATAAAGCATGTCTGAAAGCATTTCCAATACCGTTGTTTGATGCGGTTTCGGGGAATTTTTTCTGGGCAATTGCAAAGACCTGAACCGTTGCATGAAAGCTTAACAGGGCAAAAAGAGGATGGGGGATAAGGAGTGATAAAAGACGCATGATCTTTTTCAGGCTCATGCTTCGGATGGTATTAAAAAATATCTTGAAAGTCCTCATAAATAAAAATCTCTCCCTAATTAGAGAGAGATTGTATAGTGTTTGTTACAGATTTTATGCTTTTACAGCTAATAAATTGACTGTTTTGGCTACTGTATCTTTAATTTCAGTTCTTTTTACAATGAAATCTACAAATCCTTTTTCCTGTAAGAATTCAGAGGTCTGGAAGCCTTCCGGAAGATCTCTTCCGATGGTTTCACGGATTACTCTAGGACCGGCAAAACCGATCAGTGCTCCCGGTTCAGCCATGATGATATCAGCAGTCATAGCGAAAGAAGCGGTAATTCCTCCAAAAGTAGGGTCACAAAGATAAGCGATGTATAAAAGACCAGCTTCAGAAAGCTGTGCAAGCTTAGCCTGTACTTTAGCCAGCTGCATCAGAGAATAGGTGGCTTCCTGCATTCTTGCTCCTCCGGACTGACAGATAATCATGTACGGAAGTTTGTTGGCGATACAGTAATCTATCGCTCTTCTGATTTTTTCACCCATTACAGAACCTAGAGATCCTCCAATAAAGGCGAAATCCATACATGAAACAACCATTTGGGTTCCTTTTACGGTTCCTACTGCGTTTCTGATAGAATCTGTAAGTTTTGTTTTGGCTTTTACTTCTTTCAGACGGTCTTTGTAAGGTTTTGTATCCTTGAAATTCAAGATATCAATACTTTCAACATTGGCATCCAGTTCAGTGAAATTTCCTTCGTCAAAAAGGATATCAAAAAATTCTGCACTTCCAATTCTTACATGAAATCCGTCTTCAGGGGAAACGTAATTGTTTCTTCTAAGCTCATCATGCTCCACTACTTTTCCTGATGGAGTCTGATGCCAAAGACCTTTGGGAACATCCTTTTTTTCATCAGTAGAGGTGGTAATGTTTTTTGTTTTTCTTTTAAACCAGTCGAATGCCATTTTGATTGTATTAGGGGATAAATGTAAAATGTATTAATGTAAACTGTATCCGTTATGAATACTTTTTACATTAATACAAATGTACAGTTCTTATTTTAAAGTATTTACGTTATTTAAGTCTTCAAACGCTTTAACCAGTCTTGTAGAGAAAGTTTCCTCACCTTTTCTTACCCAAACTCTTGGATCGTAGAATTTCTTGTTAGGCTTTTCTTCTCCTTCAGGGTTTCCGATTTGCGCTCTTAAATAATCGATATTGTTAATCATGTAGTCTCTCACTCCTTCTGTGTAAGCAAACTGAAGGTCAGTGTCAATATTCATTTTAATTACTCCGTAGTCGATCGCTTCTCTGATCTCTTCTAAAGTAGATCCTGAACCACCGTGGAATACAAAGTTTACCGGCTTTTCACCTGTTCCGAATTTCTCCTGAACATATTTTTGAGAGTTGTCAAGAATTTTCGGGGTAAGAACCACGTTTCCTGGCTTGTAAACTCCGTGTACGTTACCGAAAGCGGCAGCAATGGTAAAGTTGTCAGAAATTGCTTTCAATTTTTCGTAAGTATAAGCGATATCTTCCGGTTGAGTATATAATTTAGAGTTGTCTACGTCTGAGTTGTCTACACCATCTTCTTCTCCTCCTGTTACACCAATCTCCACTTCAAGAGTCATCTGCATTTTAGCCATTCTTTCGAAGTATTTTGCTGAAATCTCAAGGTTTTCTTCCAAAGATTCTTCAGAAAGGTCAAGCATGTGAGAAGAATAAAGAGACTTTCCGGTTTGCTTATAGTGCTCTTCACTGGCATCTAATAATCCGTCGATCCACGGTAATAATTTCTTTGCACAGTGGTCAGTATGTAAAATCACAGTTGCTCCGTAAGCTTCTGCAAGAGTATGAATATGTTTTGCTCCGGCAATAGATCCTAAAATAGCGGCTTTCTGACCGTCATTGCTTAATCCTTTTCCTGCGTTGAAAGCAGCTCCACCGTTTGAAAACTGGATAATAACAGGAGAGTTTAATTTTGCTGCAGTTTCCATAACAGCATTTACATTGCTTGAACCAATTACGTTTACTGCTGGCAGTGCGAATTTGTTTTCTTTAGCGTACTGAAAAATATCGGTAACTAATTGACCTGTGGCAACTCCTGCCGGAAAAATTCTGCTCATGTTTTACTTTTTATTTTAAATTATTAGGCGTTTTTAAAATTCCTGTAAAGGTAATCATTTTTGAGGAATTACTAATTTCTTTTATCCCTTCCCCAAAGCAGCTTCTGACGGATCGTTTCGTAGAAACTTAAATGATTGGGCTGCACCAGAAGGATCTGAAAATCTGCCTTTTTGATGATAATTTCTTTGTCGGTTTCTATATGAACCAATCTTGAATCCAGCGAAAGAGAATACTGCGGAACTCTGCTTTCTACTTTGAACTTTATTTCTACCCTGTCGTTCACAACCAATGGTCTCACATTCAGATTATGAGGTGCGATAGGTGTGATGACGAAATTTTCGTTGTTCGGAGAGATAATGGGGCCACCACAGCTTAAAGAATAAGCGGTAGATCCTGTAGGAGTGGAAACAATAACACCATCGCCCCAGAAAACATTCAGAAACTCATCATTGATATATGAATCTACCGTAATCATGGACGTAGTTTCCTTTCGGGAAACGGTAACATCGTTCAGGGCATATGGGAAAAAGTCATCTGACCTGGGAGATACCACCTCAATTACAGCACGGCGGCTGGTTTTTACATCCCCTTTTAAAATAGCATCCAGTTCTTTGAATGCCTCTTCTTTGGTAAAACTGGCCAGAAATCCTAGTCTTCCGGTATTTACCCCTACAATCGGGATTTCAAGATCTTCTATAAAGGTAAGAGAGTTGACGATAGTTCCGTCACCTCCAAAAGTAAAAAAAAGATCTACTTTCTTATCCAGAAGATCCTGTTTGCTGTTGAATGTTTCAAATATTTTTGAGAACTGAAGCGCTTCAGCCATTTCGTCGTACAGAACAGATTTTACGCCTCTGGTTTCAAGTTCTGAAATAAACTTGCTTAAATATAAAAAAGTGTCGAGGTCTTTTTTCTGAGAATATATGGCTGCCTTCATGTTATATTTCTATGAATTTTTGGAAAAATCCGAACCGGTCCTTAAAGAGGTCTGATTTCTCATCAGAATAGTATTTCTCAACAATTCTGTAATCATACCGGTCAAAAGTAGCGTCTATCGAGGACAAGTTTTCATTGCTGATCTTAATGGTTACATGAACTACTTCATCAGACATAAAAGTGATGAATCCACCATAAAATTTCGAGTTGTTGCTTTCCACAATATTGGCAATCTCCGTCATCGAATATTTTCTGGCCGGTGTTTCTATGGTAAGAATGGCGCCTGTCTCTGAAAATAGGGGATATCGGGAAAAATTCTGAAAAATATCCTCGCAGGTGATGTACCCCAGATACTTTTCATTTTTGTTGATCACCGGGATCACATTGGAACTGAAGGTGTAGAACAGACGGATGCTGTCCATAATATTATTGTCCTCCAGAATAGCAAAACGCTCAATCTGATGCTCAAGATCTTTCAGGGTTCCATCTCCTTCATACAGAAAATCTTCTGCGATAGCTCCGTAGAAGTGATGGGATTTTTTGATGAAAATATGGGAATATCCAAAATCTTCTAACGTATTCCTTGCTGATTCTATAGAGTCAGTAAGGCTAAAACATGGAAAGTCTTTTGAGATATAATCCTTGATAAACATTGTGCTAATTTATAAAAAATTAAATGAAACTTTTTCTCAAAGCACCACTTTTTTTCGGGAAAAATAAAAAAAGTGATGCTAAAATTTGTTTGTAAAGAAAAAAAAGGTACCTTTGTCGCCTTTCATTTTTACTTTTTATTAGATTTATTTCAAACTGCACTGTCTTTTAAGGACATATGCAGTTTTTTTATTTTAGGGCTTTTGCAAATTCCCACATGACAATTCCGCCGCATACACTTACATTCAGAGAGTGCTTGGTTCCCAGCTGAGGAATTTCAAGAAAAGTATCAATATGAGGGAGAGCTTCATCACTGATTCCTTCTACTTCATTCCCTAGAATTAAAGCGTATTTTTTTGATTTATCTATGTTGAAATCGTTGATCATAACGCTGTCTGTAGTCTGCTCAATACCTATAATCTCGTACCCTTTAGTTTTATAATCCTGAATGGCAGAATTGATGTCGCTTTCATGGCCCCAGTCCACGCTTTCGGTAGCCCCGAGTGCTGCCTTATGAATTTCACGGTGCGGAGGTTGCGGAGTAATACCGCATAAAATAATTTTTTCGATCAGAAAAGCATCTGCCGTTCTGAAAGATGCCCCTACATTATGCATGCTTCTGAGATTGTCTAAAATAATGACCAATGGAATTTTCTCAACCTTCTTAAATGTTTCTACATCTATTCTGTTAAGTTCCTCCAGTTTTAATTTTTGTACCAATTGTTTTATTTTGTTGAGATTAATTTTCCGTCTCTGTAGACTTCTGTTTTTTCAACGCTTCCGTCTTCGCGGTAATGGATGCGGTTTCCGTTCCATTTATCGTTCGCGAATTCTGTTTCACGCTGTAATTTTCCGGACGGATAAAGTGTTTTCCATTTTCCTACAGCCAGTCCGTTTTCATATTGCCCGATCTGTTTTACAGACTTCCCGTTTTCATAGTAAAGTTTGCTTTCGCCGTGTAATTTAGCGAATTTATAATTGGAAACTTCTGCGATGGTTCCGGATGGGTTATAAAAAGTAGCGGTAAAGCTGTTGTCATAAATGTTTTTGTCTCCGTTTCTGAAAACTTCTTTGGAGGTAAGGATACCGTTTTTGTCATAGTAGGCCCATTCTTTTACCTTGAAGTCTTTTTTATACTCGCCTTTGGCCTGGACCTTTCCGTTTTCGTGATAATAAATGGCTTCGCCATCCACTTTGCCTTTTTTCCATTCAAGTATCTGTTTTACCTGTCCATTGTCAAAGAAAGCTTTGCAGGATCCCTCCTGAAGACCGTCCTTAAATCCACATGGTTTCTGTGCTATCATCCAGGAAGATGCTGAGATGAATAGCAAAAAGAAGTATTTCATAGATTTTTTTATTTCAAAAATAGCAAAATACTTATATTTGAAATAAAATATAATATGAAAAAAATATCCATTTTGCTGCTGTTGGTATTCTCCTTTATATATATACAGGCACAAAATACCTATTACCCACAGGCTTTTTTTGATAAGAAATTAGCGAGAGATATGCTTGGCTTTGGAAACTCTACCATTGAAGGAGTAGCTTCTACAAAACAGAAAAACAACTGGGGAATCAAACCTTTGCTTGGCGCTAAACATTATGCCCCTAAAGGAACTGTTGTCATGCTTTTCCCTGTAACCCCTTACTTTGAGGAGTTCTACAGTATGAGAAAGAAATATGAAAACAGAAAGACAACGGTATATATGTCTGAAGAGGCATTCAAATATAGAGTGGAAGCATTAACCGACGATCATGGCCGCTTTAAATTTGAAAAGCTGAAACCGGGTAAATACTATCTTGAAACCATCGTGAACTTTACAGCAACGGCAAGTTATCAGGAACAGACAGGAACCACAAATACCTTTAACGGTTATGGAAACTATTTGTATTCCACCCCGATATATAGTACATTTTTTTACGGATATGATGCTGCCAACAGGGAAAGCAAGTTTGTAGAAATCAAAGCAGACGGCGAACTAAAAGAAATCAACCTTTAAAAGGTTGATTTTTTATTTTCTGATCATAATCTGATGTACATTTTTTTCAATATTCTGGGCTAATGCCTCCATAGGAATATCATTTTCATCATTATTAAAAGGATCCTCAATTTCTTCTGCGATAAGTTCCAGACTCATCAGGACATAATATACAAATACCGTAAGCGGAATCATCAGAAGCCCGATTGTAATAACATAAGCAACAGGCAAAGCAAGAACATACAGAATGATGAATTTTTTTACGAAAGAAGAATAGGAATAAGGGATAGGCGTGTTTTTAATCCGCTCGCAGCCTCCGCAGACATCCAGAAAACCGGAAAGCTGAGTATCCAGGTATACCATTTCAATATCGGAAATCTTGCCTTCTTTTTTCAGCTGATGCAGTTTATGGGTTAAAAGAATAACAATTTCGCTGGGGCCATGATGCTTCAGGGATTTTTCAATTTCGGAATAATCTTCATCCAAAGCAAGCCTTGTAGATTCTTTGGATAAATGTTTAGCTAAAAAATGAGGAAAATATTTGAGATATCTTGCGATCTGTTCCGCATCCTGACGGTTATCCTCCAGAATGGTATTGATCTTTACGGCAAAATTTCGCGTATCATTTACCAGTTTTCCCCATAGTTTTCTGCCTTCCCACCATCTGTCATATGCCGTATTGGTTCTGAAAACCAACAGAAGGGAAAGAACAAAACCCAACAATGAATGAATCATTCCTACATTACTCACTCCTGATTTTGCAGTAAGATGAAGGTATTCCACTTCCAGATACTGAATACCCCAGGAATAAAGACCCACAAGAATCATGGTTGGAAAAAGGATCTTCATGGTATCGCTTTTGTGCATACTGAACAGGATTTTCAGAAAATGCTTGGTATTGTAGGCTCTCATAAATTCACTTAGTCTTACAAATATAATTTTTTCAGTTGAGCTCTGCTTTATCGGAAGCCTTAAAATAATTTTAAAATAAATGAAAAATAGGGCTCCCGAAGCCCCAACACAATCAGTCAGTAAAACAAAGAATAATCCTCAGCAACAATCTGTAACCATTTTTTAATTTTCACAGATTTCAAAAAAACACTATTTTTATTTCGCACTAACATAATACAATTAAGATGATCCTCGAAAACGTAGATGTAGTTAACGATATTAGTAAAGAAGATTTTCAAAAGAATTATTTCAAAAAGCATAAGCCGCTTTTGATTAAAAATTTTGCGAGCCAGTGGGATGCTTTCGACAAGTGGAATCTTGCCTACATCAGAGAAAAAGCAGGCGATCAGGACGTTCCTCTGTATGATAATAAACCGGCAGATGCTTCCAAAAGTTCAGATGCTCCCGTTACGAATATGAAAATGAAGGATTATATCGACAGAATAAAAAGCGGACCGTCAGACCTGCGAATCTTTTTCTATATCATTACAGACAGGCTTCCGGAGCTGCTGAAAAACTTCACTTATCCTGATCTGGGAATTAAATTTTTTAAAAGGCTTCCCACGCTTTTTTTCGGGGGAAGTGAGGCGCATGTTTTAATGCATTACGATGTGGATTTGGGAGATTTTCTTCACATCCATTTTGAAGGCAAAAAGAGAATTCTTTTATTCGATCAGAAGCAGTCTGCCTTTTTATATAAAGTACCCCTTTCTGTACATACCGTCTACGATATAGACTATGAAAACCCTGATTATGAAAAGTTTCCGGCTTTAAAATATGCGAAAGGCTACGAGATTTTCATGGAACATGGAGACGCACTTTTTATTCCCGGAGCTTTCTGGCATTTTAACAGATACCTGGAACCCGGATTTTCCTTGTCGCTCAGAGCACTTCCCAATAAACCCAATGTTTTTGCCAATATGCTGTATCATGTCTTTATCATGAGGTATACAGATAAGCTTCTGCGTAAAATTTTTAAAGCTAAATGGGTGAATTACAAACAGAAATGGGCTTACGAGAAAGGTTCGGAAGCATTTGAAAAGAAAAAAAAGTAGGGGGGATTTAAAGAAAGAAGACTGAAAGTTCTTTTGCAATCCTTGTCAAGGTTCAAAACCTTGACAAGGATTCGTTGAGACTAAAGTTCAGTTTTCAATAACTTCTATTTCACTCATTAATAAGCCCGAAGATTTTAGCATCTACAAACTTTCCTTTTTCAAAGAAATAATCACGGAGCATTCCTTCCTCCTTAAAGTTTAAAGAAAGTAAAAGTTTCTCAGAAGAGATATTGGACGGATCTATGAAGGCATCTACCCGGTGAAGCGCCATCGTTTCAAATCCGAATATAAGAATAGGAAGAACCGCTTCTTTCATATAGGAATTTCTCCAGAATTTAGGATTGAGCTCATAGCCGATTTCTGCTCTGGAATGCTCGCGGTACCAGTTGTGATAACCACAGGTTCCAATGACTTTCTTTTCCGATTTTAACTCTATCGCCCAGCGGAAACCCTTCCCTTTTTCAAACTCACCATTGAAGTGAGAGATGATATTTTGAGCATCTTCAAGGGTTTTGAAAGTATCCAGATCATAATATTCCATGACTTCATCCAGAGAGAAATATTCGAAAAGGTCTTCTGCATCCTGAGGGGTCAGCTGTCTTAAAAGAAGTCTTTCAGTTTCTAAAACCGGATAAATCATATCATTTATTTTAGTGAAAAATACGATAATTATTTTGTTCTGAAAATATATAAATTACCTGAACTAAAGTTAAAAAGCTTGAATGGTGGGTTTTTAGGCTGAGGTGAAGGTTAAGGTTGAGGAATGTCAATGGTCAATTTTGCTACACAAGTAAATGGTCAACTTTTAAAAGATGTCAGTTTTTTAGGCTGAAGTGAAGGCTAAGGTTGAGAAATATCAATAATCAATTTTGCTTGGCAAATGAAATGTGAAACTCTCCACCCTTAAAACCCTCCGACTCTCAAACCCGAAACCCATACCCCGCATCTCGAATCCCGCACCTTAAAAAACCACCTCACAACTTTCAGCACCCCAATCTTAATTTTCATACCCCGAACTCAGGTTATTTTATTTAAATTTGGGGCTCATTTTTTATTATGGCAAAATCGAAGAAGGAAACCCCGCTTATGACGCAGTACAATACCATCAAGGCTAAATACCCTGATGCACTGCTGTTGTTCCGGGTTGGTGATTTTTATGAAACTTTCGGGCAGGATGCCGTAAGAACATCCCAGATCCTGGGTATTGTATTGACCAAAAGAGCCAATGGAGAAGGGCATATAGAACTCGCCGGGTTTCCACATCATTCTGTGGATTCTTATCTTCCTAAGCTGGTAAGAGCCGGAATGAGAGTCGCTATCTGTGACCAGCTGGAAGACCCTAAAATGGTGAAGGGAATTGTAAAAAGAGGCGTTACAGAATTGGTAACACCGGGAGTTACATTCAATGATCAGGTACTGAACTCAAAAAAGAATAACTTCCTGCTTTCCCTCCATAAAGAAAAAGAAAAATATGGGATAGCTCTGGTAGACGTTTCTACAGGAGAGTTTTTGGTAAGTGAAGGAAATTTGGAAAAACTTCTTCATATCGTCAATACTTTTGATCCCAGTGAAATTGTTTTTCAGAGAAGTGTCCAGCTGCCGGAACAGCTTAAAAATAAAAGCGCTTTTAAGCTGGAAGACTGGGCTTTCCAGTATAATTTTGCCTATGAGAAACTGACCTCTCATTTTAAAACGAATTCTTTAAAAGGATTCGGGATTGAAAACCTTCCGCTGGCTATTACAGCTGCAGGAGCCATTTTCGCTTATCTGGTGGAAGACACCCACCACAACTTACTGGCCCATATCACAAAACTTCAGATCATTCCGCAGGATGATTATTTGATGATGGACAATTTTACGTTGAGAAATCTGGAAATTGTGTATCCAAGTAATCCACAGGGAAAATCGCTGCTGGATATTATTGATAAAACCTCTACCCCGATGGGGGGAAGGTTATTGAGAAGAAGAATTATTCTTCCTTTAAAATCTGTGGATGAAATTATGAGAAGGCTTTCTCTGATTGATTTCCTGAATGAAAATGATCCTCTTAAATACGAAATCTGCCAGCTGCTGAAATCCATCTCGGATCTTGACCGATTGATGGGAAAACTGGCGGCCGAAAAAATTTCTCCAAAAGAATTGGGGTATCTGCGCCAGAGTATGATCAATATTCATCAGATAAAAGCCCTGCTTCATCCACACGCTGATGTATTGGCCTGGCTGGAGCCGCTTTTTGATATGGAAGAGCTGATCAAGTTTTTACAAAATCATCTGAATGAAGAGCTTCCTGTCAATATTTCAAAAGGAAATATCATTAAAGAAGGTATTTCTGAAGAACTGGACCGATTGAGAAATCTCCAGAGCAAAGGCCGTGGTTTTCTGGATGAAATGTGCCAGAGAGAAATAGAAAGAACAGGAATTTCAAGTCTTAAAATTGATTTTAATAATGTTTTCGGGTACTATATAGAAGTAAGAAACGCTCATAGAGACAAAGTTCCGGGCGACTGGCTCAGAAAACAGACTTTGGTGAATGCCGAACGTTACATTACGGAAGAACTGAAAGAGTACGAAAGCCAGATTCTTGGAGCCGAAGAAAAAATAGGAGTCCTGGAAAATGAGCTGTACAGAAATATATGTGCGGAGACTATGGTTTATATGGATCAGATTCAGGGGAATTCCAATATCATTGCTCAGCTTGATGTGGCGGCAGGATTATCGGAACTGGCTGTTTCTGAAAGTTATACAAAGCCCGTTCTTAATCAGGGGTATGCGATAGATCTTAAAGAAGCAAGACATCCGATTATAGAAAACGCTCTTCCTTTAGGAGAAAAATATATTCCAAACGATATTTTTTTAGATAAAGATTCTCAACAGATTATTATGGTTACCGGACCAAACATGGCCGGTAAATCAGCCATTCTTCGCCAGACGGCAATTGTCTGTCTATTGGCTCAGATCGGAAGCTTTGTGCCTGCTAAACACGCTGAAATTGGCGTTTTAGACAAGATTTTCACAAGGGTAGGGGCTACGGACAACATTTCTGCCGGAGAATCTACTTTTATGGTGGAAATGAATGAAGCTGCCAATATTCTCAATAATATTTCAGAACGAAGCCTTATTCTGCTGGATGAAATTGGAAGAGGAACTTCTACCTATGATGGAGTTTCTATTGCTTGGGCCATTGCGGAATACCTTCATCAGCATCCTACACAGGCCAAAACGCTTTTTGCTACACACTACCACGAGCTGAATGAGATGACCGTGAATTTTGAAAGAGTGAAAAACTTTCATGTTTCCATCCAGGAAAATAAAGGAAATATTATCTTTTTAAGAAAACTGGTTCCCGGAGGCAGCGAGCACAGTTTCGGGATTCATGTGGCTAAACTGGCAGGAATGCCTGCAAAAGTGGTCAACAGAGCCAATGAAATTCTCAAAACCCTTGAAGCAAGCCGTACACAAAGCACAAGTACTTCTGAAAGCATCAAAAGAGTTACCGAAGAAAATATGCAGCTCTCTTTTTTCCAGCTGGACGACCCTGTTCTGGAGAATATCCGCGAAGAACTCACAAAAATAGATATCAATACATTGACGCCTATTGAGGCTTTAATGAAACTGAATTCGATAAAAAAAATGATTGGCGGTTAAGCCAATCATTTTTTTGTTGATTATATCTGAAGATTAACAGCAGTATCCGTCTTTGCCTCTCGGCCCAATGATCATGAAGTGGTTGCTTACGCCTCTCAGTTTACACAGACCTCTTCAGCACATGAAGCGCCTCCGTTGATCTCCTTTAGCTCTTTTTTCATGAGCTTTCTGCTTTGAATGCTTGAGTTTTTCATACATTTTAAGTTAAATGGTGATCCCTGTTTAGCAGCAATTTCCATCCTGATGGCCTGGAACTCCATATTGCTCTTCACCGGTAGCCGGATCATAACAGCTAATTACAATAAAGCAGATAGGTCTTGCTCCTCCTTTAATTCCTTTCAGTTCTTTCTTAGAAAGTTTTCTTGGTTGAAAATTTGATTTTTTCATAAAATTTGAATTAAGTTTTAGAATAATTTTTTTTGAAAAATCAGGTCATTAACAGCAGTTTCCATCCTGGTGGCCCGGAACTCCGTATTGCTCTTCACCAGTGTTCGGATCAAAGCAGCTCATTACAATAAAGCAGAAAGGTCTTGCTCCTTTGATTTCTTTCAGTTCTTTTTTGGTCAGTTTCTTAGATAGAATGTTTGATTTTTTCATGATAATTTTGATTTGATTCTAAGCTAATTTACATTTAATTTTTATAATTCAATAGGAGGTGATTAATAAAATAATGTTAAAATTGGTATTGAATATAAGATACTTAGCTTTTATTGGTGAATATTCAGCAAAGACCGTATTGTTTTCAATACTTCTGATCTTTATTTTCTTTTGACTTTTTTTACCATTAAAATTAACTTTCTCCGATACTTTTTATCCAAACAAAAAGACAAAAGCAGACCTAAAATCTGAATGACAATTAATGACTATTTTTGAATATGAAGAATATCCTGAGTATATTAACCGTATTTCTTTGTCTGGCCACTTTTAATGCCCAACAAACAGAAGTCCCTTCCATGAAATATGAAGATCTTGAAAAAAGAATTCAGAAGGAAAATGATAAATTGTTGATTGTCAACTTCTGGGCAACCACCTGTGCTCCCTGCGTGAAAGAGCTTCCTCATTTTATGGAACTCAATAATCAGTATAAAGATAATCCCAAATTTAAAATGATTCTGGTTTCACTGGACAGACTTGTAGACAAAGAAAGAGTGATTAAATTCATCAAAAACAAAAACCTTACCGCCGAAGTCATTCTGCTGGATGATGTAAAAAGAATGAATACCTGGATTCCGAAATTTGAAAAGAACTGGGACGGAAATATTCCCATAACCCTATTCTATAAAAACGGCGAAAAAGTACATTTCAACGACGGTGAAATGAGCAAAGAAGATCTGGAAAAGACAATTAAAGATAATTTACAATAATATAAATATGAAAAACCTGAAAATTTTATTGGCGGCATTTATTGCCGGACTCGGACTGTTGAGCTTTACATCCACAGATCATGAGAAAAACAAAACTTCGAAAACAACAGCTTCCGCTTCCGCAAAAGGGTACGAGGTTGGAGACGAAGCCGCAGATTTTAAACTGAAAAATATTGACGGAAAAATGGTGTCTTTAAGCGATTTTAAAAGCGCAAAAGGATTTATAGTCGTTTTCACCTGCAACCACTGCCCCTATGCCAAAAAATATGAAGACAGAATTGTAGAACTTGATAAAAAATTCAAAAATCAGGGCTATCCGGTTATTGCCGTTAATCCCAATGATCCGAATGTACAGCCCGAAGACGGCTATAAACAAATGATCGAAAGAGCGAAACAAAAAGGCTTTACCTTCCCGTATCTGGTAGATGAAGGACAAAAAGTCTATCCGCTGTATGGAGCTACAAAAACACCTCACGTCTTTGTGTTGCAGAAAGAAAACGGAAAGAATATCGTAAAATACATCGGTGCCATAGACAACAACTACGAAAACCCGAATGATGTATCCGAATATTATGTTCAGGATGCCGTAAATGCATTGATTAAAAACGAACCCGTAAAAATGACAAAAACAGTGGCTATAGGATGCACAATTAAAGTAAAGAAATAATATATTTGCCTTAAATTTGATAAACGATCGGTATTCTCTGGATACCGATTTTTTATGGCTTAAAAAGAACCTGCCCTTTTGAAATGATTGTTTGAAAAAGGGTTCAATTCAATAGCAGCTTAAAAAGAGACTGACCTTGTTGAAATGATTATTTGAAAATATATTCAATTCAATAGGAGCGGGCTTTAGCCCGCTTAAACAATAACCAAAACTCAAAAGGCTTTAGCCAAAACATAAATATTAAAGATGAAACTGAAATTTAACCTGAAATACTTCCTGCTCACCATCTTCATTTTCCTCATAGAAGTTCTGATTGCGACAAAACTGGAAGATATCTTCTTTGTAAGAGCCTATCTGGGAGATGTCATTGTCGTAATGTTGCTATATACCTTTGTCAGGAGTTTTGTTACAATGAATAATGAAAAACTTATTCTTGGAATTTTTGCTTTTTCCTGTCTTGTAGAGCTGGCGCAATACTTTAATATAGCCGAAAAATTAGGCTTCCGTCCTGGAAGCCTGATGTATATTGTGATCGGAAATTCTTTCTCCTGGATTGATATTCTGTGTTACGCCGCAGGATGTTTGCTGCTTTTCTTTTGGGTAAAGCTGAATCCGGAAAAACCCATTACAGGTTGAATACCAAAGGCTGTTTCATAAAGCTTCTGACTTTTTTGCCATCCTGTTCTGCCGGAATCCATCGGGTTTTAATCATTTTCAGCGCTCTTAGAAACTCATCTTTTACCAATGTGTGTTCATAAGATTCTATTTTGATGTTCACCATGTTTCCTTCCGTATCTACTATAAAAGAAGCAATTGCTTTTGCACTCATGATGTCTGCTTTTACCAATGGAGAGGTCCGGAAATATTTCAGGATCTCCGCGACAAAAGCCTTGTGTCCGCCCGGAAACTCGGCGTCTTTTACAGGGCCTGCTTTCACATCTGCCGATGGTTGGTGAGCCGGAGTCACTGCAGAATCTTTCTGAGCAGCAACTGTGGCTGTCCAAAATAGTAAAATAAAGAAAATATACTTTTTCATACCCTGAATATTACCTTCCGAAGCTGTCATATTTATCCTCCGCATATTTGATGAAACGGTTAAGCAAAGCTACATTTTCCTTTTCCATAGGCGAAAGTTCTTTATCTACATTATTGGAAACCGGAATATACCAGTCCGTCTGCTCAAAGAAATACCGGTATGTTTCTTTTTTGAAAGAATATCCGTGTCTGGCAAAAACGGAATTTTTGATAATTTCAAGGTCCAGTTTTCGTAAATTTTTAAGCTCTTTCTCCGTCAGTTTCTGCTTGGAGGCATTCAATGTGAAAATAGCTTCCGAAGCCACTCTGTTTTTGGATGTGGTATAGCTTTCCGTCTTTCCGGTGTCTTCATTGGTATATTTCTCTACAAAATCTTTAGGATTAGACCAATCTACCAGATCAGAGTCCTTATTCAGCATAAAATTCGGATTGTACACAAAATCCCTTTTAGATAGTTTAATGGTTTTTAAAGGAGATTTTACGGCAGATTTATTAAAAGCATTCCATTTTCCGGTAATGCTGTCGCCGTTCAGCTTCACTTCAAATCTTCCGTCTGTTTTGTCATTTCCAGGCTCATCCAGAACGAAAGACCGGGTGCTTTCATTAAAAATACCTCTGAAAGGACGCTGGTTTCCGTTCACAATACTTTGCCCGTAAACACTGTCTTTAGTGATTCTGTTAATCTTCAGGGAAAGCTTTTTATTGACGTAATCTTCGTATTCCTCGCCATCTTCGTACTTATTCATTTCTTTTCCGGCAAAATCTCCGGTATAGATTCCGTAATATTCCTTATAAATCTCCGGAACCACAACAGAATCTTTTTTAGCGATCACAGAATCTTTGTCTGTCGCGATGGTCTTTCCTTCTTTTTTACAGCTCAGCAAAGAAGCTGCAAGCAAAGAAATAAGGGTGTAATTTAAAATTTTCATATGAGTTTTTTTGTGATTAAATATTCTATCAAAAGGATATTGGGAATCCAGCCCAGCCATGCGATGATCTGATAAACATCCATAGGATTTGGGTGGAATAAATATACAATAATTACTTTCCAGATACGAAGGGTAAGAGCAGATACACTGAGTGCAAAACTTCGCCACATCCATTGCTTGTGCTCCCGGAAGTGTTTTTTTCTCGCCAGCTGATAAGCTTTATAAGTCGTAAACCACCAGAGAGAACCCAAAATAACGAATGAAATTTTGGAAAGAAAACCTCCGTTGGCAAAAATTCCCATATAAATTCCGGAAGGCGCAGCGAGAATCAGAATTAAAAAAATATAAAGCTTACCCATATTTCTGTGAAAATTTTTGAGTCCGAAATCTTTTCTGAGAATAGCCAGAAATCCGAAAAGCAACACAAAAATACTGGTATACACATGCGTATAAAAAAAAGAAAGATATTCCGGTCTGTCCTGAACTTCAGTCTGCTTAATCATCAGAAAGCTTACATTCGGATTGAAGGGAATATACTCTAGCGTAATTTTTAGCATCAGCCAAAAGAAATATCCAAATCCTGCAATCAGCAGAACTTTTAAAAGAAAAGGGATATTTTTTTTCGCCGTAAGCATTTTATTGAACCGAAACTGGTTGATTTTTTTAAATATTTATGGTCATGGGAATTGTGTACCATGTTTCAACAGGCTGACCATCACGCGTAGCAGGTTTCCATTTGTTTTTAATTGCTTTAATTACGCGGGTCATTTCTTTATTCATAGCAGGATTATTTCCAGTGGTTGAAATAGAGCTCATACTACCGTCAGTATGAATCAAAAACTTAGTGACGGATTTAAAAACTCCTGAATCATTGATTTTTGAGGAATCAAATTGAGAGCTGATATGCCTTCTGAGGGCATCCATTCCACCCGGAAACTCAGCCGCAACGTCAGTTTGGATAGGCTTCTGTGTGTCTGTAGTAGATACTTTCTGATCTTTTGAATCTTCTTTTGGCTGCGTCTGTGAAAAAACAGTCACAGATATGAGAAGAAAGGCAAGGACTATTATTTTTTTCATATCTCTAAGTTATTTAAATCCTGCGAAATAAGCCATCCTTCACTCCAGCATGCCTGGAAATTGAACCCTCCCGTCACAGCATCAATATTCAGAACTTCCCCCGCAATATAGAAATTGGGTAAAATTTTGGAAGACATGTTTTTGAAGTTAATTTCCTTTAAATCAATGCCTCCCGCGGTTACAAACTCATCTTTAAAGGTTGACTTTCCTGTGACCTGAAGCTTTTTCCGGCAAAGGTTTTCAAGAATATTTTGTATTTCTTTCCCTGAAATATTGGAAATCTGTTTATTCAGATCAACTTTTGAAACCTCCAGGATCTTCTGCCAGAATCTGTTTGTGATGTCAAAAATCTTAGACTGTCCAATGGTTTTTTTCGGATGAGCCTGTCTGAAACTCTGAAATATTTCCTCTGCATCATCCACAGATCTTGAAATGAAATTCACCTCAATTTCAAAATGATACTTTGATTGGGCAAGACTTATAGCTTCCCAGGCAGAAATTTTCAGAACTGCAGGACCAGAAAGCCCCCAATGGGTAATCAGTAAAGGCCCGCTTTCTTCTGTTTTTAATTTCGGAATTGATATCTCTGCATTTTCAAAACTGGTTCCCGGAATATCCTGCAACAGCTGATCTTTTATATTGAAGGTAAAAAGCGATGGAACAAGATCAACAATCTTATGACCCAGATTCTCAATGATTTTTAATGATTTTGGAGAACTTCCTGTCGTATAAACAATATAATCAGCCTGAAAATCTCCAAGACTCGTTTTTACCAGATATTGTTCACCCTGTTTTTCAATTTCTTTGACAGAACATTTGGTTTTAATCTCTGCTTTTTTATTTCGAATCTCATTCAGAAAAGTATTGATAATCGTCTGTGAAGAATTGCTTTCCGGAAAAACCCGGTTGTCGTTCTCTATTTTCAGAGGAACATTGCGCTGATCAAACCATTCCATCGTATCTCCCGGCTGAAATTTGGTGAAAACACTTAACAGCTCTTTGTTTCCCCGCGGATAAAACTGAACCAGTTCTCTGGGATCGAAGCAGGCATGCGTGACATTGCAGCGCCCGCCGCCGGAAATTTTTACTTTCTGAAGTACATCCGAATTCTGTTCCAGAATGGTAATCCTGTATTTTTTTTCGTCAAGGTTCGATGCGCAGAAAAAACCTGCGGCACCGCCTCCGATTATAATGATCTGTTTCATGTATGCGTAATCCTATGCGGAAGATTATTTTTTCAAAAGTACAATTTTTATAAACCATCTTATTTGAGTAATTTTGCAGAATATAATTTTTGAACTTTAAAGTTTAAAGATCAACCACAAAAGTCACAAAAGATTATCTTGCGTTTAAGGCTTGTTGAAAGAGTTTACAGAACAGAGTTGTGGTTAAAAAAATGAAAACTTTATAAGAACATATTTAAAACGTATTTAAATGATTTTTTACCATAAATTCGAAGTACGCTGGAGTGATCTTGATGCCAACAAGCACTTAGCCAATTCATCCTATGTACAATACTGTGCACAATCCAGAATGGCCTTTATGACCAAAGAAAAAATGGGCGTTACCCAGCTAAGCAGATGGGGAATCGGGCCTGTGATCATGCACGAAAGATATTCTTTCTTCAAAGAGATCTATGCAGACCAGACCGTGATTGTAAGCCTGGAAATTGACGGATGTTCAGAAGATTCATCCATCTACAGATTTGTTCATAAATTTTATACACCGGACGGAGTACACTGCGCTACTGCGGAAGCTACAGGAGTATGGATTGATATGATGCTGAGAAAAATGACGACCCCTCCTGATGATGTGATAGAAGCCATGAATAAATACAAAAGCCCTGAAACCATTGTGATGACCAGAGAAGATTTCAAAAAGCTTCCTTTCCGTCCGGATAATGTAGATCCGGCAGAATTCACAAAATAAGACTCAGCGTTGAATGTTCAGATTCATGAATACATTTTATATTGAGCCTTTAAAAAAAAGAAAAAATTATGTTTGAAGATAAATCACAGGAACTGACCCCAATCTCCAAATTAGGAGAATTTGGTCTTATAAAACACCTGACAGAATATTTTCCACTGTCCAACGAATCTTCGGAACTTGGAGTGGGAGATGATGCAGCAGTTATTAATCCTGGAAATAAAAAAGTGGTTCTTACTACCGATGTTCTGGCAGAAGGGGTTCACTTCAACTTGGGCTACGTGCCTTTAAAACATCTGGGTTACAAAGCAGTAGTCGTAAATTTGAGCGATGTTGCAGCTATGAATGCTGTTCCTACACAGATTCTGGTTTCCCTTGCCGTTTCCAGCCGTTTTCCGGTAGAAGCATTAGAGGAAATTTACTCCGGAATTCAGGCGGCATGTGCGAGATATAAAGTAGACTTGATCGGAGGAGATACCACAAGCTCCAATTCCGGACTGGTAATGAGCATCACGGCTGTAGGAATCGAAGACGAAGAGAATATTGTAAAAAGAAGCGGTGCAAAGCCTAATGACCTTTTAGTGGTAACCGGAGATCTTGGAGGGGCTTATATGGGACTTCAGATTCTTGAAAGAGAGCACGCTGTTTTCCTGGCAGATCCCAATATGCAGCCGGAAATGGAAGGCTATGATTATATTCTGGAAAGACAATTGAAACCTGAAGCAAGAACCGATGTTAAAACAATTTTAAAAGAATTGGACATCAAACCTACTTCAATGATTGATATTTCTGACGGCTTGGCTTCTGAGATTCTGCACCTTTCAGATCAGTCACAAACAGGGTTCAGACTGTATGAAGAAAAAATCCCGATGGACAGCCTTACCATATCTACAGCAGATGAAATGAACCTTAATCCGTCTATGACTGCATTGAGTGGTGGTGAAGACTATGAATTGCTATTCACTATTTCCCCGAACGATTTTGATAAAATTAAAAATCACCCTGATTTTACCATCATTGGCCACGCGGTGGAAAAAGAAGACGGAAACTTTATGATAGCCAGAGGATCTAATCAGCTTGTTCCGCTTACGGCACAAGGCTGGGATGCTTTCTTGGGGAACCAGCAGAACGGATAAAATTATATTTAATTTTGAATATTGTAGAAAACCGCAGCACTTTTTTTGCTGTGGTTTTTGTTTACTCAAAGGAGGTGAAAAATAGAGTCTTTTTATCATAAAAAAGATTTAATATTCTGATTTTAAATATATAAAGAGATGGAAATTGATAGAAGTAATGCCCTGTTTGTATTACTTTAATAAACGAAGTGCGCTTGTTTATCTTTAAATACACTCAAAAAAGTAAAAAACCTTGTGTGTCCTTGCGATAAATAAAAAATTTTAAAAACCAATTATTATTTGCCTGAATATAATACATTGCAACCTTTAATTTCCTTGATAGAATAACTATGAAATACGCGAAATTTGTCATTTTATTTATTGTTTTTATTGGATTGGTTCTGTATGTAACAAAAACAGGAGCGAAAGAATATGCTGATGAAAACAGCATTTTAAAAAATGGAGTGGTCTTTGAAGGAACTGTCATTGATATCAAAAGATCTAACAATCATAGCTTTGGTATATTGAGAATCAATGTAATTCATTCAACGGTTAAAGAATTTTCAGAACAACCGAAACAGGGAATATATCCATACCGGATTAAAGATAAAAAGGCTGAAATTTATTTACCGATCTATGTGGGAAGACAGATTGGAGATCATGTAAAATTAATATCCGACAAACAAATTATTGACTACAAAGGAAAAAATACGGAAGACCAGGGAGAAGTTTACATCATCACAGACGCTTCGGATATTAATTTTGTAAAAGAGAATACCCTATTTAAAATCGAAAAAAAATGAATGTTCCCGAGAAACAAATTCCCATCCATCATCTGACTTCAGAAAATTTTCAGTTCACGACACTGGAGACCGGGCATCCGGAAAAATTCAATGATATTCACAGGCATAATTTCTTTGAAATCATATGGTTTATCCGGGTTCATGAAAATAGCAGGGTAGAGCTGGATTTTGAAAATCATCATCTTCACAATAATCAGATTTGCATCATTGCGCCGGGACAGGTATTCAATATGAAGCTGAAAGGAGAGAAGGGGTATGTTCTTGCGGTGAGCCGGGAAATTTTTAAAGAAGCCTGTGACATCGAGATGATTCTTACCGCAGGCACTATTCCTTTTACGCTAGATCTTCAAAGTGTAGAAGCTTGTAATACAGTCATATCGCTGATAGAAAAAGAATATGAAGGCCCTTCAAGGATCGGGCTTTTAAAAACATACCTCAGAGCATTCTGTATTATGATTACAGACCAGATCAACAGGCAGGATTCTTCAATTAATGGAAGGCAGCGCATTGAAGATTTGGTGAGTCTCATTGAAGAAAACTATCTTGTTCAGAGAGAGACAGGCTTTTATGCAGAACAGATAGGCATCAGCACGCATCACCTTAATGATATTGTCCGTCTCTCCAGAGGAACAACCGTGAAAAAGATGATTGCCCAAAGACTTGTTCTGGAAGCCAAAAGAGAACTTAGTTTTGGAGCCTTGACAGTTAAAGAAATTGCCTTTAAGCTAGGATTCAGTGATGCCTCCTATTTTTCCCGTTTCTTCAAAAAACACACCGGGCAGAATCCGGACAGATTTAAAAACACAAAAGAATTATCTCCGGAATATCCATTTAAACAGGAGGGAGTATGTTCCAAAGCATGTTCTTAAAAAGAGAAATCCTCAGTTTGTGCTGGTCTTCCTTCAGTTGCTGTATGGATAGATGTTTCTTTTTGTAAGAATTTTGCATGGAGAAAAAACCGCACAACCGGTTTCATTTAATGACGTTTGTTTATGAAAAATTTAAGTATTGTAGTGTTTATTCTGGCACTGCTCAACACCTTGGAATCTCTAAGTATCGATCTGTATCTCCCTGCTTTCCCCAGCATGGCCCGGATTTTTCAGACCGATATAGGGCACATCCAGATCTCTATTTCTGTGTTTTTCGCAGGATTTGCCTTCGGGCAGCTCTTATGGGGACCTTTATCTGATAAGACCGGACGCAAGCCGATGCTTTACTGTGGGCTCCTGCTTTTTATTATTGGAGCGGTAGCCATCTTTTTTACTGAGAATATTTTTGTGCTTTGGATCATGCGTTTTCTGCAGGCTTTCGGAGGAAGTGCCGGAATTGTTATTGGGCGGGCTATAGTAATCGACCTTTATGATAAGCAGAAATCGGTGTCCATTTTTTCCCAGCAGTCGCAGATCAGTGGTATTGCTCCTATTGTAGCTCCGCTTTTGGGAAGTGTATTTCTTAAATTCTGGGGCTGGAACAGTTCTTTCGCTTTCCTGAGCATCATGGGACTTCTTACCCTTTTTATGGTGTATCAGTATGTCCCTGAAACCAATTCCAGAAAAATAAACCCTGACAGTGCCGCTTCCGGAAAGGGACTTGGAGATCAGCTCAAAATGATTTTGTCCAATAAAGATTTTATCAGTAATACTATGATTGGGAGTATTGCCTTTGCTTCACTCATTATTTACATTTCAAATGCTCCTTTCTTATTCATGAATATCCACGGGTTTTCCGGCGGTGTATTCAGTATTATATTTGGATTCAATTCATTAGCATTAATAACAGCCGCATACCTTACCCCAAAACTGATCAAAAGAATAAAAGACACAAAGCTTTTATTAATGGCAACGGTTCTTTTACTGGTTGTATGCAGTCTCCATATCCTGATTGCAGCCCAAAACCTCTCCGTTGCATTGGAAATTGCCATGCTGTATCTCTCCCTGCTGGCCATAGGAATACTGTTTCCTATCACTTCAGCTCATGCGCTTTCTCCTTTTAAAGAAGGACGTGGAACAGCGGCTGCTTTGATGGGGTTTATGCAGTTGATGGTCACTTTTCTACTGTCCGGATTGTCCGGTTTTTTAGAGGCAGATTCTATTATTCCGATGGTGACCATGCGCGCCGGAATTGCTCTGATTGCTGTGTGGTTTGCCTACAAGGCCTTTAAAAGCAAAAACCTCTCTGTAGAATAATATATCATAAAAATAAAGCCGAAATAGAAGACATTTCGGCTTTGTTATTTGGTTTTCAGACTCTTTTAATCTTTGATAAATTTAATAGAATTCTGCATTTTATCATCATAATCATACAGATTCAAAACATAGGTCCCTTTTAATAAATGGTCTACCTGAATATCTGCACCATTGGTTTCTCCTTCTTTCATCATTTTCCCGTTGATGTTGAAAATCCTGTATATAAGTTTATTTTTCAATCCGTTTATTTTGATGAAATTTTGGGCAGGATTAGGATAAAGGCTTAATGTACTCTGAGCTTTAGAACTTTTTGCTGCTGAGGTACCGCATAGCTGAAGATCACTGGCATTGATAACAGGAGCCTGCGTCGGAGCTGTTACGGTAAGCGTTGAATTCAATGCAGTTTGCTCATTGGTAAAACCTCCGTTTCTCAGGAAGAATTTATTGGCAGAAACGCCTCCGGAAGCATCCACTCTTTGATTGGCAGTATACGTTGCATCTGCCGTAAATTTGGCCTGTGATACGGGAAGCCACTGCCCCTGTACTGTTTTTACCCATTGATTTCCAAACTCAGCTTTTCTTGCCTGGTAACCATTTTCGGGAGAAAAGTTCTCTACAAAGCTATAAAATGACTTTAAATAGGTATTGGTCTGAGGTCTTTTCCAGCTGGCAATAAGCTTCCAGGCACCTGTTTCGGGAGCAAAAAACCATGCGGTATAATCTGTTTTTCCAGTTCCGTCTGGCTCTCCTTTTAAAAGAAACTTATACGTTACTCCAGCCTTCCAGCTGTAGCGCAGATAACTCTGTCCTCCCGATCCTTCATTCCCGAATTCACCGGTAGTCACATTAGCACCTTTGCAGTTCAGCTTGATTTTATGATCTTCCGGAATATTGTTGGGGTCATCCGTTTCAAACGGACTCCATACAGAGAAAAGAATCCTTCTTTCTGTTGCTGAATTCACCTGGAATCCAAAATATCCCTCCTTAAATCCGTTGGCCATAAAATAAGAGCCTATTTTATCCTGCCCGGTAGGAACGGTAACCTCGTTGTAATAATATAAAATATTGTCGGTGGTTGGGATGGTATAACCTAAATGACAGGAAGGACCTCTTCTTGCCCAATAGTAATAGCTCGGATCATTACTGAAAATATTGGTTCCTGAAGCCGCCGCACCATCGAAGATCACGTGAGATACATCTGCAAAATAGCCTCCTGTCTTTGAAATGCCCTGTAAATCTACTTTTACATATCCTGAATTTACATTGAAGTTTCCTACGGAATGGGTGTTAAAAGAAGAACCGGTAATCGTAATGTTTTTAGAAACTCCGTTCACGGTAACTTTGATGGTACTGTTTCCCGAAGGAACCTTTGCTTTCAGACTGATACTAAGGGCTCCGGAATTACCCACCTTAAAGTAGGTGCTGATGACAGTATTGGCCTTTGTCCAGTTCGCAAGACCATTATTATTGATCACTTCTGTGCTGCCGCTTGCTGCCGTTGTAATAAAGGCGTTTCCGGCCAAAGGAACTTCATTGGCCAGTTTGTAAAAGGAATAAGGAAAAGCATTTATGGATGCCGTAGCCAGATTATGGCAGCAAAAAAATGCGATGAGTGCAAAAATAAATCGTTTTGTGTTCATGATGTGAATTTTATATTAGTTTATAGCCTTCGAAATCAATAAGAAGAATAAAAATAAATAAAAATTCTATTTAGTGTGAATTATTTGTTTTAATTTTTATTTAACCTTATAACATCGAAAATTATTTTGTCCTGCTATTTTCCCTTGTGGTCATAGAATCCGTACACTTAATCAAGTATTTTTTGTAAGCAGCTTTCAAAGGCATCTCTTTGTAAAAATTTAAATTATGAAGAGAAATCTTTTGGCCGCTGCCTGCTCTCTATTAGGATATTGGGCTTGTGCACAATCCGGAATATCTGCAGAACTGAAAACGGAGTACATCCCTTTTTCCAGCTACATCCGCCCTGAAGACAGTACGAAAACAAACTCTAAAAGCGACTTTAAAAGAGCAGATCTTAATTTCAGTATTCCGTTGTCGATGAAAAAAGACAGCAGCGGAAGAGTAAAAGCCTGGTCACTCCTCCTTAGTGGATCGTATGCAAAAATGAATCACAAAGAGTATGAAAAACAGCTTTTCCCGGATCAGATGCTGAATGCCCAGGCAGGAATTCTCCATATGAGACCCTTAGGAAAGAAATGGAGCATGATGATCACTGCTTCAGTAGGAGTTTATACCGATCTGGAGCAAATAAGTTCAGATGATGTTCTGGGGCAGGGAGGAATGTTGTTCATCAGACACTTTAATCCTAATCTGGCTCTTGGGGTAGGGCCTGTGCTGACTACCGCTTTTGGGGTTCCCATGATTCTTCCGTGGATTTATTTTGACTGGAAAACCAACGGAAAAATTAAATTTAATATCAATTTCCCGGAAGGAATGGAGGCCGGATACCTGTTTTCAGATAAATTTGCTCTGAAAGCAGTGGTAAACCTCAGCGGAATGACGGTGGAAAGAAATAAAGACGGAAAATCTTTTCTCCTGGGATATCAGCAGATCACAGCCGGATTAAGACCGGAAATAAAACTTAATGATAAACTCAGCCTGCGTCTTACAGGAGGAACCGCTCTGTTGAGAAGCTTCTCAGAGAACGACAGGAAAATTAAAAGTATTTTCAAAGACAAAAAAATACAGGATCCGAGATTTGCCAGCACATTTTATGCTGCGGTATCATTACGATGGAATCTACCTTAAAATCAGAAGGAAAAGAAGAGAGACTTGGGAAAAATACAATTGCCCTTTCCTACATCTTTCTTCCTTTCCTTTTATTTACTGATCAGTTTTTTATAGACCACCTGATTCAAAAGTTCCTCTTTTCGGATACGGGAAATAGGAAGTTCGGTTTTATTGATAAACAGGCGTCCTCCGGAAATCATATCGATATGGAGAATGTTGATCAGGAAAGATTTATGAATTCTGAAAAAATGTTCAGACGGCAGAGATTCTTCAATAGCTTTCATGGTTTGGTGAATCACCAGGGATTTATCCTTAAAATGAAGCTTCGTATAATTCTGCATACTTTCAATATATAAAATATCTACCCAGGAAACCTTTATGAAGGTATCAGACTGCCTTACATACAGGAAAGGATCCTCAAACGGGGAGTTCTTTTTTATTTTCTCGGAAACGATAAACTGTTGTTGCGCTTTATTGACAGCTTGATAAAAACGGTTGAAAGCAATGGGTTTCAGGAGATAGTCTACCACCTGCAGGCGGAATCCTTCCAGTGCATACTCGGAGTAAGCCGTTGTCAGAATACATAGCGGAGGGTTTTCAAGCTGTTCCAGAAATTCAAGCCCAGTTAAATAAGGCATATTAATGTCCAGAAAAAGAAGATCAATTTCACTTTCCTTGACTTTAGAGTCAGCTTCCAATGCTGTGGCACAGGTCCCTTCAACGGATAAAAAATCAATCTGGTCTGCCATTTCTTTAAGGTGGAATCTTGCCAGAGGCTCATCGTCTATAATAAGACATTTCATTTTGGGGATGTTATTGCTCATGGTTGTCTGATAATTCTAAGGTTAAAGTGACTTTGTATACATTATTTTCGGACTCAATTTTAAGATGATGGGTATCCGGATACTGGAGCTTCAATCGCTTTTGTACATTCTGAAGACCAATTCCGCCGGTTTCATTTTTCTTGCTGTGGACCGTTATATCAGAATAAGAATTTTCTGCATAGAAGAAAAGAGAACCGTTTTTTTCCACACAGGAAATCTTTACATAGCCTTTATGTCCCGGAAGCCTGCAGACGTATTTAAATGCATTTTCAATAAATGAAACCAGAAGGAGTGGGGCAATATATGTTCTTTTGTTCCCGATCTTCCATTCGGTAATCACGTCCAGTTCATTCCCCCATCGCAGTTTTTCCACTTCCACAAGATTCTGAAGATGCTCAATATCCTGCGTCAGCGGAACTTGGTTCTGGTTGCAGTGATATAGCTGATAACGCAGGATATCAGAAAATTTAAGCAAAAGATAACCGGCAAGCTGTGTATCAGATTTCATGAGAATATGAATATGGTTCAGAATGTTGAAAACCACATGAGGGTTGATCTGATCCTGAAGAAGTTTCAGCTGATTTTCCAAATGCGCCTGCTGAAGAAGAATATGATCTCGTTCTATTCTTCCGTGTTCCTGATAAAATTTGATTCCGCATGCAGAACCGTTAATGAGAAAAGAGGCAGGAAGGGCGAGGTAAAAACCTTTCCATAAAAAAGGAAGATGATCAGCAAAATCGTGAGGGAGCTGATTTTTTGAGTTGACCTCAATATAAGTGAAGATTAAAGAATAAATAAAACTCAATAGGAGAATCATTCCGGTTGCCTGAATAAGAAACAATTTCATTTTTTTTGCCCGCAAGGCGCTGGGAAGAAGCTTCGTTGTAAGAAAATGAGTGAAAATAAATGAAGTTACAGCAAGCACGACAGATTGGAAAAGAGCCGTAAGTTTGTTAGAACCAGCCTGAAAATTAATGTATACAGCCGTTGCAAAAACAAACCAAAACAGAGTGACGAAAATATATTCTCTTAAAATAATGGGTTTGGTCATGGATAAAACTAAAGTAGGTTTATAAAAAATTAGAAACTGCGGGTGCACAGTTTCTAATGAGTAAAGGTAATTTAAGTTTTTAGAATAGGAAATATCCGATTCCGAGGGTAAAGCTGTGCGGCTTCGATTTAAAGCCCTTACTGATATCGGAAAGCCCTCTTTCATATCTTAAATCTATGGTGAAATTTTTATAATCCACACCTATGCCTCCTGTGACTCCAATATTGGATTTATCAAACTTTTTATATCCTTCCTGAAATGCTTGTGAAGCAGACAGATCATTCTTGAATGCATAGCTGTAAACACCTCCAGCAAACGCCCTTACATTGAAATCACTGCTGTTAATGAATTTATAACCTATAACTACCGGAATATCAACAGAATTCCAGCTTAGTTTTGCTGAGGTTCCGTTCTGGGTGTCATAAGATGTTTTTCTTTTGTTGAATAAAGCTTCTCCCTGTACGTAAAGACTCCCGATATCTATTCTCGTCATGATTCCTCCCTGATAACCGAAGCCGTATTTCCCTTCCAGAGAGGAAGATTCCGAAGAGGTTTTGGTATAACTCGTACCCGCTTTTATTCCAATGTGAAAAGCTGGGGTTTGCTGAGCTTTGGTCTCAACAGAACAGGTGATGCATAATAAAAATGAGCTGAGTGCTAAAAATTGGTTTTTCATAAATTGCTGTTAATAATCTGGTGCAAAACAACAACTATGATAATCGGAATAAAACTTTATTTGATGAATGGCAGAGATGTGTTGACAAGGATCTGTTTTCAACTGAAAAACAAAAAAATCGGAAGGAATACTTCCGATACATGTTCGTTAAAAAGGTTGTTCATCTTCACAAAAAGGAAATGGACGACATCCTCCGCCGCCAGTTCCACCACCGCCAGTTCCGCCGCCGGTACCTCCACCGGTTCCACCTCCGCCGCCACCTAAAGCGATGCAGGTTCCTGCGCTTCCGCTATCATACATTTCACAGCCGCTTCCGAAAGTACAGTCGCAGTCACTCCAGCATTGCGCTGAGTCTCCATTCATGTGGCAGCCAACGATGATTCCACCAAGAATGTGGGTGAGATCTTTTCTCAATAGTTTTTTCATTTTTTTCATGATAATTTGAGGTTAAAAGTTTGATATTTAAGTAAATGTACTAAAAAAAACGAAATCTTTTCATTGTTGTGGGAAATATATGGTTAAAGTTTTGTTAATTAAACAATCATATTTTATTATGGGTGAAAAAAACAAACCGCTGTATAAAACAACGGTTTATCTATTTATTTACTGAAATTTAATTGTAAAGGAAGGCTGACCACTGAGAGGACAGGACGGCCGCCCGATTCCGCAGGCTTCCATTTCCCTTTATCTTTAATGCGGTAAAAACCGGCTTCTATAAAGGCATTCACATCTTCGTTATTTCCCTTTACGCGGGCTCTATATACATTCCCTTTAGAATCTACAGTGAATTTTAAAGTAATCTTATAAGGATTCACGGCAAAATTCAGGAAAGAAAGATCTACCGCTTCATTCAAAAGCTTCTGAAAAGAGGCTTTTCCCGTCTCGTATTCCGCTTCTTTACTGATTTTAGGAGCCATTGGTGGGGGAACATCCGTTATCATCTTCTTCTCCTCCTCAGAAATTTTCTCTAAAGCATCTTTATACTTCGATATTTTTTCTTCCGTCAGAAGCCACTCCTGCTTGGTTCTTTCATCATTAGGCTTTGGATATTTTTTGTACAGAGACTTTATTTTCCTCTCGTATCGTGAGTCCGCTTTCTGAAACTCAGAAACCTGTGCACCACTGATTGCAAAGACCAGAATAAAGGCTAATGCTGAAAGTCTTTTCATCAGTATTAAGCTTTTACGATATTAATAATCACTTCAGTTGCTTTTTCCATGCTTTCCAAAGCTACATATTCGTAAGGACCATGGAAATTGATTCCTCCTGCAAAAATGTTAGGACATGGAAGTCCCATATAAGAAAGCTGGGCACCATCAGTACCGCCTCTGATCGCTTTGATTTTGGGTTCAATACCCGCTTCCTGCATTGCTTTTGCAGCAAGATCTACGATATGCATTTTCCCTTCAAACTGCTGCTTCATATTTCTGTATTGCTCCTTGATTTCTACTTCAGCGGTTCCTTCACCGTGTTTAGCATTGAATTCAGCAATTTTTTCCTCCATGAATTTTTTTCTGGCTTCAAATTTCTCAGCGTCATGATCACGGATAATGTATTGAAGCTTGGCTTCGGAAATATCTGCATTGATATCCATTAAATGATAAAACCCGTCAAAACCTTTTGTAGTTGCCGGAGTTTCATTAGCAGGTAGCATCTGGGCAAATTCAGAAGCAAGAAGTGCTGCATTGATCATTTTTCCGTAAGCATAGCCCGGGTGAACACTCAGTCCGTGGATTTTTACAACAGCTCCTGCCGCGTTGAAATTTTCGTACTCCAGTTCACCTACTTCACCGCCGTCCATCGTGTAAGCCCATTCAGCACCGAATTTAGCCACATCAAATTTATGAGCGCCTCTTCCGATTTCTTCATCAGGGGTAAATCCTACAGCAATTCTTCCGTGCTTAATCTCAGGGTGGGCAAGAAGGTATTCTGCTGCCGTAACGATCTCTGCACATCCCGCTTTGTCGTCTGCTCCCAGAAGAGTAGTCCCGTCTGTGGTGATCAGTGTTTGTCCTATATATTTTTTTAAACTTTCGAATTTTGAAGGAGATAAGGTAAATCCTGTAGTCTGGTTTAAAACAAGATCGCTCCCGTCATAGTTTTCCCAAACCTGAGGGTTTACATTTTCACCGCTGAAATCCGGTGAAGTATCATAATGAGAGATAAAGCCGATGGTAGGTCTGTCGTCATTCTCCAGATTAGAAGGAACATACCCCATGATATACCCGTTGTCGTCAATAGAAACATCAGATAATCCAAGCGTTTTCAGCTCTTCAGCCATATATTTTGCAATGTCCCACTGTCTGGAAGTAGAAGGAGTTGTTTCACTTTCTGCATCGCTGGTTGAATATATTTTTACATAAGTGAGAAAACGGTTCAGTAATTTCTCTTTCCACAATTCGTTGAATTCAATTGTACTCATTGATCATAAAATTTCAACAAAGATACAATGTAAATTCTTCAAAATTTGATTTTAGCCCATCTTTCTGCACCTTTCCGTAGTGGGAAGATCCTTGTTTTTTTTAATATGGATACGCGATTTCGTTAATCGGATAAATTGTTATAACTTGCATCAATTATGATGTCCAAACGCTGCAAATATGCTTTAAAAGCAATGATCAGGCTGGCAAAAAACTACAATCAGGGGTTTTTGTCAACTGCAATTATTGCAGAGGATGAGCATATTCCTAAAAAGTTTTTGGAAGCCATTCTCCTCGAACTGAAAAGAGCCAGGCTTGTCAACAGCAAACAAGGAAAAGTTGGAGGATATTATCTTTTAAAGTCTCCTGACGAAATTTCTCTTGCGGATATTTACCGTATTTTCGAAGGTCCCATCGCTTTAACGCCCTGTATTTCTTTAAATTTCTATGAACCTTGTGACGATTGTGTGGATGAAGCCACCTGTAATCTTAGAAATGAATTAATTATTGTCAGAGAAAAAACCAGGAAAAGCATGATGGAAGCTACATTAACTTCCTTTCTGAAAAAGGCAGAATAATTTTTTTATTATTAATTCCTACTAATTTGGTAGGATTAATAGAATTTAATATATATTTGCAGAAGTTAATTTCAAATTGAAATGGAAAATACTCTGAAAATAGAATTTAAAAACCTGCTGGATAAAGCCTCTGAAGCTTCTTCCGGCACCGATTTTCTGCAGAATCTGTCTGACAGATTTCCGGGCGGACTGATCTTTTCTACCAGTTTCAGTTATGAAGATCAGGTGATCACTCATTTGATAAAAAACCTTGATATTGACATTTTCACCCTGGATACGGGACGACTTTTTGAACAGACTTATGAAACCTGGACTTCATCCCGAGCGTTTTTCAAAAAAGAGATCAAAGCCTGGTATCCCGATCCGGAAGCCTTACAGCAGTTTGTTTCGGAAAACGGTCCGGATTCCTTTTATCAGTCCGTAGAGCAGAGAAAAGCCTGCTGTAATATCAGAAAAGTGATTCCATTGAAAAAAGCGCTTCAGGGATATAAAGTATGGATCACCGGATTAAGGGCAGAACATTCCGTCAACAGAAAGAATATGCCCCAGCTGGAATGGGATCCGGATCATGAGATCATTAAATACCATCCCATCCTTCACTGGACAACACAGGAAGTCACGGACTACGTTAAAATAAATCAGTTACCCTATAACTATCTGCATAAACAAGGATTTGTAAGCATCGGATGCGCGCCTTGTACCAGAGCCATAAAAGAAGGAGAAGATTTCAGAGCAGGAAGATGGTGGTGGGAAGATGCCGATAAAAAAGAATGCGGCTTACATGTTCATCAATAAAAAAAACAATATGTCAGTATATCATTTAAATTATTTAGATCAGTTAGAGTCAGAATCCATTTATATTCTGAGAGAAGTGGCAGGACAGTTTGAACGTCCGGCTTTACTTTTCAGTGGAGGAAAAGACAGTATTGTACTGGCTCATCTGGCTGCAAAGGCATTTCCATATGGGAAGATTCCTTTCACATTTGTCCATATTGATACCGGGCACAATTTTTCCGAAGTTCTGAACTTTAGAGATCACCTTGCCGCTGAACTGGATGCGAATCTGGTGGTTCGAAAAGTGGAAGACACCATCAACAAAAGAAAGCTTACAGAGCCTAAAGGAAAGTTTCCCAGCAGAAACTGGCTGCAAACCTTTACCCTTCTGGATACCATTGAAGAATTCGAATTTGATGCCTGCATCGGAGGAGCGAGAAGAGACGAGGAAAAAGCCCGCGCTAAAGAAAGAATATTCTCCGTACGTGATGAATTCGGGCAGTGGGACCCAAAACTTCAGCGTCCCGAGCTTTGGAATATTTTCAATGGTAAAATCCATAAAGGAGAAAATGTAAGAATTTTTCCAATCAGCAACTGGACAGAGCTTGATATCTGGAACTATATCCGCAGAGAAAACATAGGGCTTCCATCCATCTATTTTTCGCACGAAAGAGAAGTGGTAAATCTCAACGGACAATGGATCGCGAATTCTGAGTTTGCAGTTCTGGAAGAAAATGATATTGTAACAACAAAAAGAATCCGCTATCGTACGGTAGGAGATATGACTTGTACAGCCGCTGTAGAATCCGATGCGACAACAATAGACCGGGTTATCGAGGAAATTGTAGCTACCAGAATCTCCGAAAGAGGTGAAACCAGAATAGATGACCGGGTAACGGAAGCCGCTATGGAAGACCGGAAAAAAGGAGGCTATTTTTAATGGGTAATGAGCAATGGGTAATAAGCAATTATACGATACGGAGTATTACTCATTACCAATTACTTATTACTCATCATTCATCATTTATAACTTATAACAAAACGACGTGGATATACTAAGATTTATAACAGCAGGAAGCGTAGATGACGGTAAAAGTACCCTTATCGGAAGACTGCTTTACGATAGCAAGAGCATTTTGCAGGACCAGCTGGAAGTGCTGGAGAAACATTCTAAAAACAAAAATGAAGACGGTGTAGATCTGGCACTTTTAACCGACGGACTCCGTGCGGAAAGAGAGCAGGGAATCACCATTGATGTAGCTTACCGTTATTTTTCTACATCAAAAAGAAAATTTATTATTGCCGATGCTCCGGGCCATGTTCAGTATACGCGGAATATGATTACCGGAGCCTCCAATTCAGATCTGATGGTAATTCTCATTGATGCCCGCAAAGGAGTTATTGAGCAGACAAGAAGACATTCCATTATCGCATCTCTGCTGAAACTTAAAAAAGTAGCGGTGGCCATCAATAAAATGGATATGGTAGATTATTCCGAAGATGTTTTTGAAGAGATCAAAGAGGAATATTCAAAAATAGCGGACAGCCTAAGCTTAGATGATGTTACTTATTTCCCTATTTCCGCATTGAAAGGAGATAATATCGTTTCATTATCATCCCGTACAGAATGGTACAAAGGAAGTTCCCTTCTCGAATACCTTGAAGGAGTGGAACTAAGCAGGGAACAGAACAGCGGAAGCCGTTTCCAGGTACAATATGTAATCCGTCCACAGACAGAAGAACTGCATGATTACAGAGGTTATGCCGGTCAGATCATCAGCGGGAGCTTTAAGAAAGGAGATAAGATTGCAGTACTTCCGGCAGGAATTATTACAGAAATAGCCTCCATTGAAGTCAACGGATCAGAGGTTCAGGAAGCGTTTGAAGGACAGCCTGTTTTAATTCAGATTATAGAAGATATAGACATCAGCAGGGGAGATCTTTTTGCGGCGGCAGAAGACCTTCCGCATGTTGAAAAAGAGATCGAGGTTTTATTGTGCTGGCTTGATCATAAAGCGTTGCAGCCGGGAAATAAATACCTGCTTCAACACCACAGCAGACTGTTGAAAGCAGTAGTAAGAAACGTGGAGTACAAAATCAACGTCAATACCCTGGAAAAAGAAGAAGCGGAAGGAGATATCAAACTTAATGAAGTAGCGAAAGTGACTATTAAAACTGCACAGCCACTGGTATTTGATGATTTTATCAATAATAAAAAAACAGGGTCGGCAATTTTGGTGGATGAAACCTCAAACGCAACCGTAGCAGCCTGCATAATTCAATAGAAAATGAAAGTCTCAGATCATTTTATTAAAAAGATTATTGATCAGAAAAAACTCAGCTCTTCAGGTTTTTTTGACAAAGAGCGGATGGAGATTTTTGTGACGGAACTCTATCATATTCTGTTTCTTCAGCAGCCTGTCAATACGGGAGATCAGCTTCAGAAAGAGTTTGAAGAACTGCATACAATCCTTTTGGATCTGCTTAAAAACACAGGGGAAGATGAGGTTTCGGCTTTAGAAAAGACAGACCGTTTTTTTCATGTGTTACCGGATATTTACAGCCATCTGATTCTGGATGCCGAATCTGTTTTAAAATTTGATCCCGCTACAGAATCACTGGAAGAAATCCTCCTCTCGTATCCCGGATTTTTTGCTACGTATGTGTACAGAATTTCCCATCAGCTGTGGAATCAGAAAGTGAAAACACTGCCCCGCGTGATTTCGGAATATGCACACAGCAGAACAGGCATAGACATTCATCCGGGAGCCGTTATCGGAAAGCATTTCTTTATAGATCACGGAACCGGAATTGTAATCGGGGAAACAACAGTAATCGGAAACCATGTGAAAATATACCAGGGCGTTACGCTTGGGGCACTGAACGTTTCCAAAGAAAAAGCCAACGAGAAAAGGCATCCCAATATTGAAGACCACGTCATCATCTATTCCGGAGCCACTATTTTAGGAGGCAATACAACCATAGGCAGAGACAGTATTATTGGTGGAAATGTATGGATCACCCAAAACGTTCCTTCCAACTCTCTGGTGTACAACAAAAGTGAAATAAGAATAAAAGACAACGGAATCCTTCCTGAGTCTTTAACATTTGTGATATAAAAATAAAAAACAACATAAAATTGAATCGGTATGAAATTCCAAAACGCACTAGAAACTATTGGAAATACCCCAATAGTCAGAATTAATAAGCTTTTCGGTTCCGAGCATGAAGTCTGGATCAAACTCGAAAAAGCCAACCCCGGCGGAAGCATTAAAGACAGAATCGCTTTATCAATGATCGAGGATGCTGAAGCTAAAGGGCTGCTAAACAAAGACAGTGTTATTATAGAGCCGACCAGTGGAAATACGGGAATAGGACTTGCCTTGGTGGCTGCTGTAAAAAACTATAAGCTTATTCTTGTCATGCCTGAAAGCATGAGTCTGGAGCGTCGGAAAATTATGGAATCATATGGAGCCGAATTTGTGTTGACCCCAAGAGAAAAAGGAATGAAAGGAGCCATTGAAAAAGCAGAAGAGCTTGCTCAGGAAACCCCGAATTTCTGGATTCCGAGACAGTTTGACAATCCTGCCAATGTAAAAATACATACAGAAACTACCGCTCAGGAGATTCTTAAAGATTTTCCCAACGGCCTGGACTATCTGATTACAGGAGTAGGAACCGGAGGCCATATCACCGGAATCTCACAGGTGCTGAAAGAGAAATTTCCTGATATTAAAGTGATTGCTGTAGAACCGGAACTTTCTCCCGTTCTCAGTGGCGGATCTCCTTCTCCACATCCTCTGCAGGGCTTGGGCGCAGGATTTATCCCGTCAATTCTTGATACCGGAATTCTCGATGAAATTGTTCAGGTCGGAAAAGATCAGGCTTTTGAATATACCAAAGAAGCAGGAAGAAAAGAAGGACTTTTTGTAGGGATTTCCACAGGAGCTGCGCTGGCAGCGGTGGCCAACAAATTATCTGAAATACCTGCCGGATCTACTGTTTTAACCATTAATTATGACACCGGCGAAAGATATCTCTCCGTAGAAGGGCTTTTCTAAGCGTCACTAAATAAGATTTTACAATGAAAAAATATAGCAGTACGCCGCAGGTTTATCTTGTCGGTGCAGGGCCCGGCGACCCTGATCTCATCACCGTAAAAGCCGTAAAAGCCATTGCCGCAGCCGATGTCATTTTGTGTGACCGCCTTGTGAGTCCGGACATCATCAGCCGTTATGCCAATAAAAATACAGAGATTATCTATGTGGGAAAAGAATGCAGTAAAAATGCATCTACACCCCAGTCACATATCAATACACTGATTGTAGAACTTGCTGAGCAGGGAAAAACAGTGGTAAGACTTAAAGGAGGTGATATTTCCTTCTTCTCCAATGTTTTGGATGAACTGAAAGCTCTGAAAGAATATCGCATTCCTTATGAAATTGTTCCCGGAATCACAGCAGCATCCGGAGCCGCAGCTTATGCAGGAATGCCTTTGACCGCGAGAGGCTACGCAACGTCCGTACGATTCCTGACCTACTACAAAACTGAAATTCTCAGTGATGAGTACTGGAAAGAACTTGGCACCTCAGAAGATACGCTGGTATTCTACATGTCCAAAGGAAATCTGAACGGACTGGTAGCCAAGTTTCTGGCATTGGGAAAAACGGAAGGTAAAAAAATTGCCGTGATTGAACAGGCAACGACACCTTACCAGAAAGTTTATACCTCTTCTCTGGAAGATTTTCACCAAAATTTTGAACATAAAGAATTTGTATCTCCGTCGCTTGTTGTGGTGGGTAAGGTGGTTAATCTTCATGAAGAATTTTCCTGGTTACAGGAGCCTATACAGGAAGGGATTTACTTTAAATCTGTAACGAACGGAAGCTTAGTGTCAAACATTCAAAATCTATTCGAATATGCTGTCTGAAACAAAATTAAACGCCCTTAAAGAAATATCCGGCGGTTTTTCACGGGATGAGGCCGTCTGGGCAAGCGGTTTTCTCGCAGGAATCGCAGGAGCATCCGTCAATACTCCGTCTCTTTCTTCCATCGCAGCACCGGAAGCCATTTCGGTAAGCAAAATAACACTGGCTTACGGAACAGAAACCGGAAACAGTAAAAAGTTGGCGGTAGAACTGGCGGGAATCATCAAAAAGAAAGGCGTTCAGGTGAAGCTGGCGGATCTTTCCCAATATAAAACAAAAGATCTTGCCAAAGAAGGGCTTTTCTTTATCATCATAAGTACACAGGGAGAAGGAGAACCTCCGATTCTGGCCAAGAAATTCTACGATTATCTTCATGAAAATGATCCGGATCTTTCTAGCTTGAAATTCGGAGTTCTGGCTTTAGGAGACAGCAGTTATCCGCTATTCTGTAAAACGGGGGAAGATGTAGATTCCAGATTTGAATTACTGGGAGCGCAGCGAATTATTCCTTTGAAGAAATGTGATATAGATTATGAACAGGAATCCCATGCCTGGGCAGAACATATTATCAATGTAGTTCATAAAACGGCTGAAATAGGTCAGAAAATAAGCAGTGCACCCAAAACTGCAACAGGACGCAGAAAATACAAAGGAACTGTGGCTTCTATTATTAATCTCAATGATATCGGCTCCGGAAAAGAAACGTATCACATCGAAATTGAAACGGAAGATCCGCTGGTCTACAGCCCGGGAGATGCATTAGGCGTTATTGCAGTCAATTCAAAAGCAGAGGTGGACGAAATTATCAGCCTGACCGGAATTAATCCCGGAAAACAGATTACCACCGCTAAAATTACGGCAAGTGCAGAAGAACTTTTGTACAGGCATCTCAATATCAGTTATCTGCTGAAAACAACAGTCGCTCAGTATGCACAAATTACGGGACATCACATTCCTGAAGTACGCCTGGGCCTTCTTGATCTGCTTAAAATCTATCCCGTAAAAAATGCGGACGATTTTGAACAGGTGATTGCTGTTTTAACCGGACAGTCTCCACGTTTATATTCAATTTCTTCATCACTGGAAGCGCATGGAGATTCTGAAATTCATATTACCGTAGCCAAGTCTGAATTTTTCATTAATGATAAAAAACAGAACGGATTATGCAGCGGTTTTCTGGCTGAATTTAAAGAAGGAGAAACCCTGGAATTCTACATTCAGGAAGCCAAACATTTCAGACTTCCGGAGCCGGAAAAAGACATTATCATGATAGGGCCCGGAACCGGGATTGCTCCTTTCAGATCCTTCCTTTATGAAAGAGATGCTGCGGGGGCTGAAGGAAGAAACTGGCTCTTTTTCGGAGACCGGAATTTTGTCTCAGATTTTCTGTACCAGTCCGAACTGCAGGATTTTCTCAAGACAGGAACTTTAACCCATCTGGATCTTGCTTTTTCCAGAGATACTGACGAAAAAATATATGTTCAGCATCGGTTGGAGCAGAAAGCCCAGGAAGTCTATCACTGGATTGAAGGAGGAGCATCCCTTTACGTCTGCGGAACCAGAGATCCTATGAGCAGAGATGTGGAGAAAACCCTTCTGAACATTATTCAGGAAAAAGGAAAGCACAGTCAGGAATCGGCTCTTGCCTACCTGGAAGAACTGGAACTCAGCGGAAGATATGTTAAAGATGTGTATTAAAAACGAAAAAGGATAGAAAATATGACCGATAAGAATAACCTTTCGCCGGTAGAACGGATAAAAACCGGCAGCAACGGGCTCAGAGGAACCCTGAAGGAAAGCCTTCTGGATGATTTCACCGGAGCTATCAGAGAAGATGACCAAACCCTTATCAAATTCCATGGAATGTATCAGCAGGATGACAGGGACAGAAGGGAAGAAAGAGTAAAGAAAAAACTGGAATGGCTGTATTCCTACATGATCCGCCTAAGGCTTCCGGGAGGTTTTTTAACGCCTGAACAATGGGCAGGACTTCATGAAATTGCAGGAGATCATTCCACAGGGGTTATCAAAATTACGACCCGCCAGACCATTCAGCTGCACGGGATTTTAAAATCACATGTAAAACCTACCATTCAGCAGTTCAATCTCCAGCATCTGGATTCTATTGCGGCATGTGGGGATGTCAACAGAAATGTGACCTGTACTTCCAATCCTTCCGAATCTCCACTGCATCAGGAAGTCTATGAATTGGCAGGAAAAATTAGTGAAATGTGTCTGCCCAAAACAAAATCCTATTATGATCTGTGGATTGATGAAGAAATGGTGATTGACCGTAAAGCGGAAGAAGATCCACTGTATCAGGACAGATATCTGCCCCGTAAACTGAAAATTGGAATTGCTGTTCCTCCCAACAACGATGTTGATGTCTTTATCAATGATATCGCCCTGATTGCTGTTATCGAAAACGGTAAGATTTCAGGGTATAATATTGCCGCAGGAGGCGGAATGGGTGCCACTCACGGAAATGATGCCACCTACGCCCGTCTGGCATCTGTTCTGGGTTTTGTAGACACAGAAGAAAAGGCTCTGAAGGCAGTCTATGAAATTATTACGGTACAGCGTGACTTTGGAAACAGAAGCGACAGGAAACTGTCGAGATTAAAATATACGATCGATAAGCTCGGGATTGATGGCTATCGTGAAGAAGTAGAGAAAAGAACAGGCTTTAGTTTTGAAGAAGCCCGGGAATTTACTTTTGAACAGCGAAAAGACCGCTATGGCTGGGTGCAGAATCATGAAGGAAAATGGTTCTTTACCGTTTTTGTAGAACATGGAAGAGTCCTGGATACAGAAGATTATCCGTTAAAATCAGGATTGTTAAAAATTGCAGAGACCGGAAAAGCGAATTTCAGGTTCACCTGTAATCAGAATCTGATTCTGTCCGATATTCTGGAAGAAGATAAATCTGAAATCGAAAGCATCCTTAAAGAACATGGAATTTCCTCATATACGGAAGAGGCAAGTCCTCTGCGTAAAAACTCCGTGGCTTGTGTAGCTTTGAATACCTGCTCATTGGCTTTAGCAGAAGGACAGCGTTATCTCCCGGTTTTGGTCACGAAAATAGAACCTGTTCTGGAAAAATACGGACTTCAGAACGAAGATATCACCATCCGGATGACAGGCTGCCCGAATGGCTGCGGAAGGTCTCCCAATGCAGAAATTGGTTTGGTAGGTACGGCGTACGGCAGATACAACCTTCACATCGGAGGAGATCGTCTGGGAATGCGTCTGAATACAAAATTTAAAGAAAATATAGACGAAGAAGAGATCCTGCAGACACTTGATGAACTTTTCGGAATCTATTCCAAAACAAAAACGGATGAGGATACATTTGGTGATTTCTCTTACCGCTATTTACAAACCGCAAAATAAAATAATATGATCAATCTCCTTTATCAAAAGGCAAAAGTCCGGAAAAATAACCATCATCTTTTAGGGATACGAATGTGTATGTGCTGTTTATTGACGATCAATACATCACCTATTCATTAACCCTAAAATTTAACCCCAGTGAAATCCATACCAAAAAAATATTTTCAGAAAAAAATAAGTTTTATTGTATTTATCTTAGCGTTTGCAGGCTTTGCCCAGGCACAGCAGCTTATCGAAGTAAGCGGGACCATTCAGCATACAGATACGCATAAAGGTCTAGCAGAGGTGCATATTAATGTAGAGAACACTACAGATACTGCAGTTACCGATGAGAATGGAAACTTTAGCCTGAGAACAAGGGTGAAAATCCCTTTCAGAATTGTAGTGGCTAAAGAAGGTTTTGCAAAGCATACCGCAGAAATTCTTTCACTGTCCAATAAAATCGCAATAGAACTCAATCCTCAGAATACCATTATCAATGAAGTGGTGATTTCCGCTTCCCGTGTGCCCGAGAAAGTGATGAGGTCACCCATTGCGATTGAGAAAATTGATATTAAGACCATCCGGGAAAGCCCCGCCGCCTCTTTTTATGAAACACTTGAAAACGTAAAAGGATTGCAGCTGCTGACTTCAAGTTTAACATTAAAAGTGCCCAATTCAAGAGGGTTCAATTCTCCGAACAACTTCCGGTTTATGCAGCTGGTAGACGGTGTGGATGTGCAGTCTGCTACGTTGGGAGTTCCTTTGGGAAATGCTATTGGCCCTACAGAACTCGATATCCAGTCGATGGAAATTACGCCCGGAGCGGCATCTGCTCTTTACGGGATGAATGCTGTCAACGGGCTCGCCAGCCTTCAGACTAAAGATCCGTTTACTTCAGAAGGAGTGAGTCTTTATTTCCGGGGCGGGGTTAATCATGTAGACAATATCAGCCACAAGACAGCGGCATTAGGCGAAAGTGCCGTAAGAATTGCTAAACTGATCAATAAAAATCTGGCTTTTAAGATCAATGCGTCTTACTTCAGCGGAGTAGATTGGATCTCTGATAATCACACTGATCAAAACCCCAATTCGTTCGTTACGGCCAATCCGAACTTTTCTCTCACTAATAATCCTGCGGAAGATCTCTGGAACAAATACGGAGACGAAAGAAACAACCGAACCACGGTGAAAGTCAGTTATAATGGAAAACCTACGACCTTCAATGTAGCCAGAACAGGATACTATGAAAAAGACCTGATCAGTCCGGAAGTGAAAAATGTAAAATTTGATGCAGGGCTGTATTACCGTTTCGGAGACCAGTGGAAAACTTCCTACGTATACCGCTATGGGCTTTTGGACGGAACATTTCAGAGAGGAAATAAGATCCGGCTGCAGAATGCCACAGTCCAGAATCATAAAGTAGAGCTCACAGGTAAAGAGTTGACATTCAGAGCGTATATGTCCATAGAAAATACGGGAGATTCTTATAATCTGAAACCGTTGGCAGACAATCTGGATCTTACCAATCTTTCCAACAATAACTGGAAAAATATCTTTCAGAACGTTCTTCAGGACAGACTGAATGCGGGGATCAACCTGAATGATGCTTTTATTGCAGCACGCCAGGAAGCAGACAGAAACAGAGTCCGCCCTGGAACAACTGCTTTTGAACAGCTGAAAAATACAATTATCGGAATCAATAACTGGGATTCTGCCAATGCAGGAATTGCAGGAGCTCCGGCTACAGGAGGGGCCAAGCTTGAACAGAAATCCCGTTTTTACCAGGGGGAAATTACGTATGATTTCAGCAGGCTGGTGAAAGTATTCAGCCTTCTGGCCGGAGCAGATTACCGATTGTACAGCATCACACCGGACGGGAATAATTTTGTTGATTTCGACAGACCGGTCAGTGAACGGAATATCCGCCTTGCAGACGGAACTTTTGGAAAAGATGTCATTTATCAGAAGTATGGGGCATTTGTTCAGGTGACAAAGCTGTTTTTTGAGGATAAATTAAAACTTAATCTGGCTCTGCGTGCAGACCGGAATCCTGAATTTGATACGAAATTTAATCCGAGAGTGAGCGTTGTCTATTCTCCAGTGAATCAGCATAATTTCAGAGCATCTTTTCAAAATGGATATCGTTTTCCTTCTCTGTTTGAAGCTTTGTCGTTCGTTAACAACGGGAACGTAAGAAGAGTAGGAGGGCTTTCAAAAGCGAATGATGGATTGGGTTATCTTGAAAATTCGTACACGCTGGCTTCTATTGATCAGTTCGTAGCCGCCGTAAATAAGGAGGTAGATGGAGGAGAAAGCCAAAATCAGGCCGCCCTGAAAAATAGAAACCTGCTCACAGCAGCCAATCTTCCGAAACTTCAGCCTGAAAAGGTCAATTCTTTTGAAGTAGGATATAAAGCCGCTTTATTGAACAGCAAACTTGTAATCGACTGGGATTTTTATTACAATATTTATGAAGGATTTTTGGGGCAGGTGGAAGTAGCCGTTCCTAAAAACGAAAAAATAGGAAGTGATAATTCTGTTTTGGCTATGCTCGACAGAACGAAGCAAGACCGATACAGGGTGTATACCAACAGTAACAGTACCTACAAAAGTTTCGGGACTGCTTTGGGCATCCGTTATAATCTGGTGAAAAACTATAATGTCAATGTGAATGTGTCATTTAACGATCTTATTTCATCCAATACTTCAGATCTGTTTATCACGGCTTTCAACACACCGAAATGGGCTGTGAATGTAAGTCTGGGTAATAGAGAAATTATTAAAAATGTAGGATTTACCGTTGCAGCAAGATGGCAGGATAGCTTTTTATGGGAGAGTCCGCTGGCATCAGGAAAAATTCCGGCCTATTACACCATTGATGCACAGGCTACGTGGAGAATCCCTGAAATCAGAGCAAACGTTAAGATAGGTGCAACCAACCTGCTGAACCGCCGCTATTTTCAGTATGCCGCAGGGCCCGAGATAGGAGGGCTGTACTACATGTCTTTTACATATGATCTAAAACTTTAAGTAAAAATGAGTAACTCGCTATATCCTATATTTTTAAAACTGGAAGAACTGTCGCTGCTTATCATTGGTGGAGGGAACATTGCGCTTGAAAAACTACAGTCTGTTCTGGCCAATTCTCCCGCCGCACGCATTAAACTGGTCGCAAAGGAAATCAGTGATCAGATTAAAGATCTGAAGCAGAATTATCCTAATCTTACCCTGCATGAAAGATCCTATACCGATAATGATTTTAACAGTGCCGACGTTGCGATTGTGGCGGTTAATGATATTTCTTTGGCAGAACGCATCTGCAGCAGGGCCCATGAGCATAATATACTGGTGAATATTGCTGATAAGCCGGATTTGTGTGATTTCTACTTAGGATCCATTGTAAAAAAAGGAGATCTTAAAATTGGTATTTCCACCAACGGAAAGTCTCCTACGGTTGCCAAACGGTTGCGCGAGATTTTAACGGAAACCATTCCGGAGGATGAAATGGATGGCCTCCTGGTGAATATGCAACATATCAGGAACCAGCTGAAAGGAGATTTTACCTATAAAGTAAAAGAATTAAACAGATTGACAACCAGTTATCTGAATGAAAAAAACAATCAATCGGCAGAAATCAATCCCGAAATACAAAAACTGATTACCATTACCAAAGCGGTACAGAGAAGAGCTAATATTTATCTTGGAATTATTGGGGTTCTCATCCTTGTAGGCGTTTTGGGAGGTATTATTTACCAGTTTGATCTGTCAGGAGATATTCAGAATTTCCTGAGCAAAGACGGACATATTTTTTACTGGATGCTGCTGGCGGGTTTTCTGGCAGAAATTGTAGCGGGATCAATGGGAATGGGCTATGGAGTGATCTGTACAACGATTCTTCTGTTGTTGAATGTTCCGCCTCCGGTAGTGAGTGCAAGTATTCACTCAGCGGAATCTTTTACCTCCGCGGCAGGAAGTATAAGCCATTACAAATTAGGAAACGTCAATAAAAAAATGGTGTGGATTCTGTTTCCCGTGGCTGCTGTAGGTGCTTTTATCGGGGCATTTGCTCTGTCTCATTTCGGAGAATACTATGCCCATATCGTGAAACCTGTCATTGCATGCTATACGCTGTATCTGGGAGTGAATATTCTTAGAAACGCTTTTAAAGGAAAAGAAAAAAGATCCGGAAACAGGTTTAAAAAAAGAACGAATCTGAGAATATTAGGACTGGCCGGAGGATTTATTGATTCTTTTGCCGGAGGAGGCTGGGGCCCTTTGGTTACCGGAACACTCATCAAAGAAGGAAGAACACCACGGTATGTGGTAGGAAGCTCTACTCTGGCTAAGTTTTTACTGACTGTAGTTAGTGCAGTCACCTTTATTTTTACGATAGGGATCCATCACTGGAATATTGTGTTGGGGCTTCTTTTAGGTGGGGTTTTTACGGCTCCTTTTTCCGCGATGTTTACATCCAGACTACCCGCTAAGAAGATGTTTGCCATTGTAGGCGTTGTGGTGATTATTATGAGTTTGATAACCATTGTAAAGTCATTAACGTAGCTGAATGGAAAGTGTGGGATACGGGTTTGAGAGTCGGAGAGTTTGAGAGTTTGAGGGTTTCGGGATACGAGGTTAGAGGGGTGTGCGGGATTGGAGAGTTTCACATTTCACTTGCAAAGCAAAATTGACCATTGACATTCCTCAGTCTCAGTCTCAGCCTTAGTCTTAGCCCTAATCTAGAAATCTGAAGTCTTGGTTCTTGACTCTCGATTCCAACTTTACAAAACAGCCGTTTTTACTTCTTGAATAGTTTATCCGGCGGCATATATCAGTTATTGAAATTTTAAATCGTTTGTAAATCTTTGAAAATCAAAATAATGTTAGATTTGTATGCCTGGTATATAAATTATTTAGTTTTATTATATTTGAGAAAATCAAAAAGTAAAAATGTTTCTTACAGAATGTCCTAGAGATGCCATGCAGGGTTGGGGAGAATTTATCCCTACTGCAAAAAAAATAGATTACATCAACTCACTGATGGAGGTTGGTTTTGATGTGCTGGACTGTCTGAGTTTTGTTTCCCCCAAAGCAATTCCACAGATGGCCGATTCTGATGAGGTGGCTGAAAATATTGATACATCTTTATCCAATACCAAAGTTTCTGCCATCATCGGAAATTACAGAGGGGCAGAAAAAGCGCTGAAACATCAGAGTGTAGATATTTTAGGCTTTCCGTTCTCTATTTCGGAGACTTTTCAACACAGGAATACCAACAAAAACCAGGAAGAGGCTTTTAATGAGATCATCAAAATGCTTGAACTGGTTAAAAGTGAAGAAAAACAGCTGAATATCTATTTTTCCATGGCTTTCGGAAATCCTTACGGAGAAATGTGGAAATGGGAAGATGTAGATTTCTGGGCCAAAAGATTTTCAGAGATTGGAATCAAAGATGTTCTTCTGTCTGATACCACAGGGGTGGCAACCCCTGAAACCATTGCTCTTTTATTCGAAAAAATTCCGTCAAAATATCCGGAGATCAATTTCGGAGGACACTTTCATAACCGCTACGAAGATTCTTATTCAAAACTGAAAGCTGCTTATGATAAAGGCTGCAGAAGATTCGACAGTGCTATTAAAGGCATCGGAGGATGTCCTATGGCCAAAGATGACCTGGTAGGAAATATGCCTACAGAACAGGTGATCAATTTTATGAGTGTAGAAAAAGCAGAACACAAACTGAATCTGCTGAATTTTGAAAGTTCATACAATAAAGCGAAGGATATTTTTCATTTTTAAATAAGAAATAATACTCGCGCAGATCAGGCTGATAAAGCAGATTGAATTGCTTTAAAAAGCACAAAAATAGATACAATCTGTAAAATCTAAATGGCAGAATAAATATCAATAGGGGCGGGTTTTAACCCGCTTTCCTATATTAAAAACTCAATCGGCTTTAGCCAAAATAGATCATTTAAACCCAAAATCAACAAAAATGTCACCGATAATCTCCCCATCCGATTTAAAAAATCTTCCCACTGAAAATCTTATCATCCTTGATGCCAGAGTAGGGAAAGAGGTCTATCAAACCTATCTTGAAAAACACATCAAAGAAGCCCGTTTTATAGATCTGGATAAAGATCTGGCTGAAATAGGAGAAGATGCCGCTTTTGGAGGAAGACACCCGCTCCCTGATGTTGCTAAATTTGCTGAAACACTTTCAGATCTTGGCATATCGGAAAATGCTCATGTGGTTGTATATGATGATAAAAATGGAGCCAATGCGGCCGCCAGAGCATGGTGGATGTTAAAATCTTTTGGATTGAAAAAGGTACAGGTTCTTGACGGCGGATTTCAGGCTGCTGAAAAAGAAGGGCTAGAATTTTCATCCGGTGAAGAAACATTTGAGAAGACTTCTGTGATTCATCAGGAAAAATGGCTTCTTCCGGTAAAGCCGCTGGAAGATGTTGAAAATGAGTTGATAAACAATTTGTCTACAGTGGTTGATGTGAGAGATGCTTACCGTTATAAAGGAGAATCTGAACCTATTGATCTGGTTGCCGGACATATTCCGGGAGCGATTAATATTCCCTTTTCTGAAAACCTTGACGAAAATGGAAACTTTCTTAAACCAGAACTTTTAAAAGAAAAATATACTCAACTTTTAAACAATAAACCTCAGCATTTAATCATTCATTGCGGTTCAGGAGTTACGGCATGCCATACCATTCTAGCTTTGAATTATGCAGGTTTCCCGATTCCTGACCTGTATGTGGGATCCTGGAGTGAATGGAGCAGAAGAGAAGAAAAAGAGATTGCGAAAGAGATTTAAAGGCTGGAAGACGGAGCAGGAGGCTAGATTATAGGGAGGCTTATTATTGCTGTTAGACTTATCTTAAAAATTTTGTCATATATTGGAATTTAAAAGTAGGCTTCGTATCATTTAAACTTTATGACGATTTCTTTTTTACCCTCGCGGATCATGCGGATTGAGCAGATTAAAGAGGTAAGAATCTGCCTCATCTGATTCATCTGCGTGAAATTTTAAAAAACTTCATCTGTATTTATTAAAACCAAAACAGACTAAAACAAGAGAACCCGGAAACTTTCCGGGTTTTATATTATTCCTGATGGATGAAAGAAAAGAGTAAGAAATTGATTGATGGCTCTAAAAACTTCCATTCTCCCTTTTCCTTACCTGAATTTAAAGCATTCCCAATTCAAACTTGGCTTCTTCACTCATCATATCCTTATTCCAGCTTGGTTCAAAAGTAAGCTCTAAATCTACACTTTTTACACCTTCTACATCTCCTACCTTGTCTTTTACTTCTTGTGGAAGTGTTTCTGCAACAGGACAGTTAGGAGTCGTAAGGGTCATTATAATTTTTACATCGCCATCTTCGGAGATCTGTACGTCATATATCAGACCTAATTCGTAAATATCTACCGGAATTTCTGGGTCGTATACGGATTTTAAGACCTTGATGATTTCCTCACCAATGTCAGCAATTTGATCGTCTGTAAATTTCATTTTTTAATCTAGATTGATATTCCTTTTCAACAAATCTTCCTGACGCATCCGCCGGAAAACATTTGCCAAAGTTAAGACATCTTTTTCACAATAGTCTACAATTCTCTGCAAGTCTTTTTCTATGTAGTAGATTGATGAAACCATTGAGCCGTCTATATCGTCTTTAGGCGTGGGAATTCCAAAGACATGAGCCAGTAATTCCAGAGAAACAAAGCTTTTATAATCCCCGAATTTCCAGAGCTCCATGGTATCAATATGTGGAATTTCCCACGGTTTTTTTCCAAACATCTGAAAAGGAACCGGAGGCTGCATTCCATTGATTAAATATCTTCTGGCGATCCACGGAAAATCAAATTCCTTTCCGTTGTGGGCACACAGAATTACATTATTTAGTCTTGGGCTGTTAAATATTTCTCCGAATTCTGTGAGCATTTTCTTTTCATCATGACCGGAAAAGCTTTTAATCTTCAGAGTATCATTCTTTTCCACCATTCCGATGGTAATGCAGATGATCTTTCCGAATTCGGCCATAATACCTGCCCGGTCGTAAAATTCTTCGGCCGTAACCTCTTCTTTTCGCTGAAATCTTGTCTTTTTGTCCCAAAGTTTCTGTTCTGCTTCAGGAAGCTCATCCCATGAACCTGATCCCGGAACCGTCTCAATATCAAGGAATAAAACTTTTTCTATTGGAATGTGCTGTATCATATGTGTTTGTGTTTTTTATCCTATCGGCATTCCGTTTTTAACAGGCAGAGTAGGTGTTAAAAGAGTGACATCTTTTTTTTCTTCTCCATAAACTCCCATTACCAGACACTCGCTGAAGAAATTGGCGATCTGTTTTTTGGGAAAATTAACGACAGCCATTACCTGCTTTCCTATAAGTTCTTCTTTACTGTAAAGAGAGGTAATCTGTGCGGATGATTTTTTGATTCCCAGATCTCCGAAATCTATGTCAAGCTGATATGATGGATTTCTGGCTTTCTCAAAATCGTTTACGGCAATAATGGTTCCGCATCTCATATCTATTTTTTCAAAGTCTGTCCAGGTTATTTCCGGTTTTATAATCATGATAATGAATTGATTAACTGTTCTACTTCTGTTTTTTCTACCGCGTATTTCTGTTGAAGATCGGAGCCTTCGCCCATTCTTCTGTAATATTCCAACGCTTTGTTTCCAAAGAATTTTTTATGAAAATCCGACACTTCCGGAACCTGTGGAAAGACTTTGTGGAAAAGCATTTCATAATAGGCCTGAAATTCCCGCTCGTTTTTGTCTTCCACTACCTGTCCGGGTGCTTTTTGCCGTACATGGAGCATTTCATGAGCAACCATGTTCAGGACAAGATTCAGATCAAAATCGAATAGATTTCTGGGTATCATTACCGTTTGTGGGCCTCCCAGTTCCCCTTCTGCGGTCAAAAGCATTGAAGTGGGAGAAAGCTCTTCCCTGAATCCGAATCCTGCAAAGTTCTCATGCTCCAGATCGAATGAATGGATCAGGTATTTCGCGGCATCCAGAATCTGATCGTGTTCTTTATAAGCCTCAAGGTGCAGATTGATCTGTTCAAAATTCATTCAGAATATGTTTTAAACAAATGTATTAAAATATTTGTAGTGCTTGATTTCTATTGTTAGAATTTTAGACTAAGGATACTATTTTCATCACTTGCAAAACTGATGTTGTATGACCTTTTATTTATAATTTTTCTTTCCAATCTTTTCAGAGAGTAAAAGAATTTCGTTGTTTATTAAATTTGCATTTTCTTTTTTCGTAATAATAGTACCATGACTTGCATTCATAATAATTTGCTTTCCATTAGAAGAGAGTTCTTTTAGTTCTTTTTGCATGTCAAACCATAATTGAACTTGCTTTTCAGGGTCAATTCCATCTTTTCGGTATCGCTCTTTTTGGGATTCCTTATACTGTTCAGTAGCTGTAAATACCAGGACAGGTAATGAATCCAAGTCCTTTGCCTGACCCGCACGCATTAGTACTTTATTAGTTAACTCATTCTCTCTTAAAAACATACGGTAAACTTCTCCGGAATTGGAAGTTAATGATCGTGAACGGCTATGTACTTCTTGGGGTAAACCATCGCCTTGATACACTGGCTTACTAAGTGTATTCTCATAAATACCCAAAATACCTAAATCGGCAAGTACGGATCCTATTTTTAAAAGTCTTGCCTGCCCTTTAGTAACCAGTTCTTTTTGAGCTAATCGCTTCCATTGTTCAGGATGGCTTGAATCTATGAAAACAATTCCTTCCACTTCATTTGGATAAAGATCCCTGAATATTCTGGTATAAGGCCCTCCCATAGAATGACCCACCAAAATGTAAGGTGGTTTTTCTCCTATTTTTTCTAATAATTCATGAAGCTGACGGGCATAAAACTCAGGAGATCTGCCATCACCATTACTCAATTCACTAAACCATTTTCCATCTCTGTCATAGCGTATAACTCTTGTCTTATTTTTCAAACCTTCTGCCAGCCAATGCAACATATCTGTATTACTATGGGCACCAGCTTCAATAATAATGGTAGGTAAAGATTTCTTTTCACCTTCTGCTCTTACATGAATGTTGGTGCCATTCACATTAACTAATTTACCCGGTGGAACTGATTTTGAACTGAATAATCGGTAGCATCCGCCCAGGAACAACAATACTATTAGAATTCCCAGTATAAGTTTACCAATAAACTTAAATGTTTTTAAAATGAATTTCATGGTTATTTTTAAGCTTTATAAGAAGTTTTGAGGCTTGAGGATGGCCGGAATTTCGGAGCAAAATCTTTCAATCATAATAAGTCTTCTGTCATCGTTTAAATGATTATTCATTGTTTTTCTAGAGAATAGGTTTTAGTTCGTTACTAATCTCAATTTTGTTGTAAGTCATCCATCGCTTCAAATTGCCAACCATTCTTTTTAAATGATCTTCATTCAGGAAAATATTGGTCCAATATTCAAATCTGTCGCACTGAACACTTATGTAATAGGTCATAATTGCTAAACATGCGTAGGGTAAAAACTTTTTTTCTTCGTCATTAATTTTAGTTACTTTTTCGTAACCTTTTATGAAGCTATCTGCTTTTATTTGAAATTCCTCTTCGTCCAAATGGGTTGTAAATAACTGAAATAGGAAATAAGAAATGTCAAGACATAAATAACCGTTACCACAAAAATCAAAGTCAAAAAATGTTATCTCTTTTTCATTATCAATATGCAAATTGTCAAACCAAACATCAAGATGAACAGCTCCATACCTCATTTTCTGTTTGCCTGTGTTTTCCATTTTTAGCGTTAAAAAAGCAGAAAGAGTTTCTAGAAATTCAATTTCACAGCTATTTTTACGGTAAAATTCTTTTGTTTTTAAAATAGGTTTTTTGAGGAGGTTTTCAACATTGTAAGACATTCTCATCAGTCCGATATTTTCTGTGGATTGATGAACTTTTGCTAATGCCTGCCCGATTAAGAAGCTTGTTTGGGGTGAAAATTTTGCCGTCTTTATGCCTTTAGCATACGAAAATAAAACACCGAATCTTGTCCCTTCCGGAGCTTCAATTTCTTGAATGAATTTGTTTGATTTATCAGCTATTGGAAAAGCAACTTGTCGGCCTGCTTCTTTTAAAAGAATTAAAAGTCTTAATTCTTCTTCAATTTCTGATTTAGTCCGCCAATGATGTGTATAAACTCTAAAAACGTATTTATTTTCGTTATCATGAACAATATATAAATGATTCATGGCAAGTCGAAATATATGACATTCCGTTTTGTCGGTAAGTCCATATTTTTGTTGAATAAGCTGACCAAGTTTATTGGGTGAAAGTGTACTGTTTATTGCCGGAAATTTCTCTGTCATCAGTTATTAGTTCGAGGTTGGTCATAAAGTATGTGCAATTTCGTTAACATTTTTCAGTTTTACACATGTTATCTATATATTTTTTCTTTTTACCCACCATTTTTTGTAAGCAATTAACTTTATCGATTACATAAAAGAGCCCGACTTTTCAGCCAGGCTCTTCGGTTTAATATAATAAAATTGGTTAAGGATGTTCGTTTCGGGCTCTGATAACGAGATTGACGAGATCTGAACCGCCACTTGCAAAATTTTCACTTGGGTTATGGGCACTTTGGGTTGCTACAGCATAAGGAGCTCCATCCCAGTATCCCCAGAACGGGCCGCCGCTTTGTCCTGGCCAGATATCAGCTTTGTGGCTCATGCTTTCGTTGTCGTCGGCACTCCAGAAATCACCGTCCAAAGCAATTCCGGTCTGGTAAGTTGGTCTTTGCGTACCCGTTAAATCTCCCGGATATCCTGCGTGAGTCCAGTAAGCTCCTCCATCCCATGAATCTGTATATGATTTTGCGCCCATCCAGCCTGTGCTGTTTCCGATAGGTCTGTCTAAGACAATCACGACATAGTCATATTGAATTTCTGTAGAGTCTATAGAAGGGCCTGCCACTTTGTATTTATAATAGGTCAGGGTACCCCACGCGCTTCCGTAAGGGGCGCTTCCATTATAATACATAGGCGTGAATTTTAGCCATCCTGTATTGTTATTAGCTTGCCAGTCTACAATGTGAGAGCAGGTAAGAAGGTGTCTCGGCCCAATCATAACTCCGCTTCCGGATCCCAGTGCGCTTTCTACTCTGCCCACGCATCGCCACGGGTAAGCCGTAGAATTATATACCTTTCTCTGATCTGCTCCGAATATGGTTTTTATTCCTTCAGTCGTCAGAAAAGAGTCTCTTTCGATAAACTTGGGTTTACGGTTTTTCTTAGGCTCCAGTTTAGGCTGATATTCAAAATCGGAATGGGTAGGGTAGAAGTGATCGGTCTGAAGAACTTTTGCTTCCGCAGATTTTTCGTTGGCCGGCATTCCGATGGATTTCATTCCTTTAGGGAAAGAACGTCCGTCAATGGTTTCCATGGCAGGGCCCTGGCTGGCTTGTTTTTCGGCATTTGCCAATTTTTCGGTTGATTTTGCTTTAACGGTTTTAAGTCTTGATACTTCTTCTGCCGTCATAGGTTGATTACTTTCAGTTTTAGACATGATGATTAGTTTTTAGTCAGTTTTTCCTACTCTTTGGATGGCTTTTCGGATTCCGCCAGTATTGTTTAGGAGAATATCTTTTGAGAGAATTCTGCTGTCATGCTTTCTGTCTGGTTGATTTGGGCAGCTCCCATCGCAGCTAAGGCTGTCGCAATCTGTTTGTCGAGTGTTTTTCTGACAATATTGCCGTTGGTTGCCCGAAGGATTTTACAGAAATGGTAGGTAAAATAGCCTCTTATCTGGCCATTCATGTTTCCTTCCATAGATACCTGATTGTCTTTGGACGCAGCCCACAACGTATGATTCATTCCGGTAACGGGAACCAACGCTTTCGTAAGGGCGGCCGATTTTTTAGCACTTTTAGAAGTCTGCATTTCACTGGCATAAGTCATATAAAATTCATCCTCCAGCATAGGCGGAATGAAACGGGCAGCTTCGTAAGAAAGCTCCAGATCCAGCCCAAGATCCATTTTTCTGGTTCCGGTACCTGAATGGCAGCAATCGAAAATCACTTCCAGGTTCACGCCGGCTTTCAACTTGCTGAGTACCGCTTTAAAATCGTCATCACGGATCACGCCTGCGCTTGCATAATCGTGTGGGCAAATGGCTTCATCCAGGCCGTCTATTTCCAGATCTGTTCCTATATTGGCCACTCTTGTTCCGTGCCCTGAATAATAAAAGACCAGTGAATCTCCTTTTACACTACTGTTTACCAATGTTTTCAGATAATTTAATATATTGGCTCTGGTGGCATTCTGATTGGTAAGGATTCTAATTTTTGCAGGTGTAAATCCGCAAATTACCAGCGTGTTGGCCATATCTCGGGCATCGTTTACACATCCATTTAAGTCCGGTCCTCCGGATCCGATAGGAGCATAGTCGTTAATCCCTACTACAAGTGCTTTTTTCATTTCTATTAGTTTTTTAAGTTTTCCCTACTCTTTTCTTGGCTTTTCGGGTTCGGCCTTCATGGGTTATTTTTACAGGACAAAATTCTGCTATTCAGGACAATGAAAACAGAGGCAAAAGCCTAATTCTGTGGTAGGAAAAACACCTTTTGTGGGATGTTGAATGGATTTTTTAATCACGGAATACGCAGATTTTCACAGATGATTGTGTTATTTGTGAGATTCGTATCAAATTTAAGGTTTGGCTAAAGCCGGATGAATACGGATTCTTATGTAAGCGGGCTGAAGCCCGCTCCTATTGATGAATAGAGCGTTTTATAGATTACCGCAAATTGACACGGATGATTGCGTTGATGTTTCTATGTGTTTAGGGTAAGAAAATGAATAGATTGCGGGTGGAAGCTGAAGCTGAGCAGCTATTGTTCTCTTTAATATCCTTGGCCAGGTTTTAAGGATTAAAATAATACTCAATTTCGTATTACTTTAATAAACGAAGTGGCTTTGTTTATCTTTAAAAAACATTCAAAAAAGTAAAAACCTTTGTCTGCCCTTGCGATAAATAATAGCGTTTTAATAAATGAATTATTGAATGCTGCTTCTTATCCGGAATTTAATTTAGAATGGGGCTAAACATGAAGAAATAGTCAAGCTTTTTTCTTCTGCCTTTGTAATTATTTTTAAAGACTAAGGCAGGAAAAACAAAAAATCCGGTAAATTGTAAAAATCTACCGGACAAGTGATTGAGTTATGATGGTTTTGGACTATAATAATTTTAAAAGAATCAGATCAGCACAGATCATGTTTCAGGGCAAAAAGAACCAGACCAACCCTGTTTTTTATTTCCAGTTTTGTGAAAACGGAATCTCTGTAACCGTCTATAGTTTTGGGACTCAGACACATTTTATCGGCTATTTCTTTATAGGTGAGTTCACTGCAGGCCAGTCTGATGAATTCTTTTTCCCTGTCTTTTAGTTCGGAAAGGAGAGAAGCAGTTTTCAGATCTTCTGTTTTTACTTTCAACAGTTTCTGCGCGACAAAATCCGTATAAAAGCTACCCTTATCAAATACCGTATCTATGGCCTGAAAGAGAATGGAAGGCTGCATATCTTTGAGAAGATAGCCTTTTGCGCCTGCTTTCAGCATTTTGATGAGTACTTTTTCGTCATCTTCCATAGTGAGGGCAATGACTTTAATGTTAGGGTGGTGCTCAGTGAGCCATTCTGTGGTTTCTATACCATTTTTATAAGGCATATTAATATCCATCAGGACTACAGCGGGTAATTCTGAAGCTTTTTCCAGTGCGGCAATGAAATCTTCACCATTGGGATGATTCATGATCACACTGTATTGAGGGTTCTCCATGATCATGTTTTCCAATGCTTTAGACATTAAAGTATGATCATCTACAATAGCTATGGGAATTGTTTTCATAGTAAGTGTTTGTAATAAATTATCGAGGTTTGTGTTCCTTTGTCGAGTTCAGACTGGATGGAAAATTCTGCACGGATAAGCTTGGCCCTGAGCTCCATGTTTTTTAACCCAGATCCGTCCTGTATCTTGCTGGTATTGAATCCTTTTCCGTTATCGGAAATATGAATGCGTAAAATATCATGATCATCTTCTATCCGGATAGATACATTTTTTGCTCTGGAATGCTTCAGTATATTGTTGATACTTTCCTGAATAATCCGGAAAAGAATAAGACCGTGTTTGGGCGTAATATCTACATCCTGTTTCTGGGTGATGAAATCTATTTTTAACAGCTTTAATTTCCGGATCCGCTGTACTTCCCTCTCAATGGATTCTACCAGACCAAAATGAATAATCTGTTCGGTAATCAGTGTTTTAGATAGATTTCTGATATCCTGAATGCATTCGCCCAATAATTCACTCAGTTCATTAAGCTCTTCCTTTTCCGAGTTTTTCAGCTTGGAAACGAGTTGATTTTGGCGTAAACGGACTACAGACAGCTTCTGGCCCACATCATCATGTAATTCCTGCCCGATATAGTTCAGGGTCTGTTCTTTTATTTCAACCTGCGAGGTGGCGAGCTCTTTTTCGAACCGCATATCTTTTTCTTTTTGGGCAATCAGAAGGGTTGTTTTCTTTTTGATAAAAACCACGTAGATGAAAATCATTGTCAAAACAACGATAAGTAAAGTAATGGTAAAAGTAATGACTAAATTATTTTCTTCTTCCATAGTTTAAAGTGGTATTTATTTCTGATTATCCTGTTTATTCCAGATTAACCCCAGCATAAGTATGGTATTACTGATCAGATTCAACATAAATAATATGAAGAAATAAATCGGCTGGGAGACCTTCGTTCTGAAATATAAGATCGGAATGCTTCCGATAAAAAGAATCAGTAAAGCCACCGAGATCCAAAAGGGCAGGTAATTGGTAATTTCCAGTACTTTATCTGAATTAAAGGTTTGATATAAAAATAGAATAATGGAAAATATCAGCAGGAGAATATCAACATACAGCATATTAAATGAAAAATGATGCAGAAGATCGTCCTCAATATAAAACATCACCCCGATATTAATTACAAATAATACCAGAAGAACAGACTGTATTTTTTTAAGGACCGGCCAGTGTAACAATTGATAATAATACAAAAGGTACAAAAAGAACGCGATCATTAAAAAGCCGATCACATAAAAGATATCCGTAGACCGATGGGTAGAACTGAAATAGAAATAGCAGAAAATATCAATCAGGGAAAGGACAGTATATCCTATGATGAAAAAGAAATTTTCTTTCCCTATTTTCCTGAATTTAACAGCCATTAAAACCATTACTATAATGGGTATGACCAGGGATATTTGTTTCCCGATTTCTATATTCCAGTTCATGGTTTTCTGTTTTTACTGCATGGAAGCGGTGGATACATTAGGAGGAGGTGCCAGATTGGTCATATTCAGAGATTGCATACCCTCCTTTACATCTGAGTTTTCATCTGTAGATCTCATTGCTCTGGACATCACTCTTGTGCTGTCTTTTTTTACATTTTGGGCAGTAGGAACTAAGAATATAGTCTGATATCCGGCATATTCGGGTTTTGCCATTTTGCTTTTAGGATGGTCCACAGGATATTTTCCCATATAAATTCTGATTCCCGGGTTTTTCAGCTTCTGTTTTTTGGCGTTTTCTTTTACGTATTTAATATAGCCTTCCAGTTCATCCACCGAAAACCAGTACCATCTTGAATCGGGCTGCCCGTTTCTGTATTTGGTAAGAATAATGTTATTCGTTCTGGAATATTCATCATAGAGTACTTTACCTTCCTTGTAGCTGATCAGTTTCTTTTTATAACTGTCATTTACGGGTTCTTTAGGGGGTTCGGAGCAGCGTGTGCAGCTTAACATGCAAAAACTTAAAATAAGTAAGACAAAAAGCGAACTTAGATTTCTAAATAATAAGGGAGTTTTCATTTTTTTAGTTTTTAATTTTATAAAGCAAAATTAGGGAACTGTCCAACTCTGTAAAAGGGGGAAAACACTGTTTTTACTTTGAATAAATTTACAACATTTGTTTTGGTATTCAGTAAGATATATCTTCTTTTGTTCAACCTCCTTTCATGGCCTTCTTTGCTGGAAATCTGGTGAAAAAATAATCTTTTAGCGGGTAATGAATCTCTTTACACAGGCTTTATTGTTGTAAAATAGAAAAAAGCATAAGTACGGCTAGCCTTATTTTCCTTACACTTATCCATAGTCTTTACACACTTAATAATTCCTGATTGCGGCTGTCTGTACGAAAAAGTAATTTCAGGCAAAAAGAATATTTTATATGAAAAAGATTTTAAAAAGGCAGTATCTTATTGTACTGTGTTCATTGTTTTTTCTCTCAGGTTGTGAAGATGAACTTCAGCAGGCTAAAAAAACAGATCATGAGCAACCCTTAAAAAGTGCCTCATCAAAGGTATCAATGTCTTGCTCCAGCCCAACACTCAATAATGGAATGCTTGACTTCAAAGACGAAGCCCAGTTTTATTGTTACTACGATTATCTGGCTGAAGTAGCTGCGGCTCCTGATGATGAAAGAAGTGAAGATGATCTTCTTCTGGAAGCAGAACAAAATTTAGGTTTAAATTCGTTGCGGGCCGAGGCTTTTGCGAAATTTGAACAGCAGAATGCTATAGGCTGGAGCTCCTATCAGGAAATTCCGGAGGAACACTGGATTACATCCCCAATTTTACGCTCCATTTTAAATGTAAACAGAGAGGTGAAAGTAGGAAATTATGTGGTAAAATATCTCAATCCCGAATTTATTGTTTCCGTAAAGGCCGACCGGGCTGAAATGTTGAAAAAAGTGGAATTGCTTGGCAGCAATCCTTCAATAGAGCAAATCATAGCACTGGATCCTGTCCGGGAAATTATTTCTGTTTCTTCCGCAAAAAACATTTATAGAGAGTTTGGAACCATTGATTTTGCAAATGCCAAAGGGATAAGAGGAACTCCGGTGCCTGTTCAGCTTTTCAGATTAAGCGGAACCATTTATGAAGAGTTTACCTGCTCTAGTCCCGGGAAAGTAAAATTTGAAGGTTTTACATTGAGCCGTGCGCTAGTTCCTCAGCAGGCAAAATACAGGATTGAATTTAATGACGGAACCAATGCTGCTGCTGAATTTACACTTGCTCCTAATCAGTACATTTTACCGACCGTAGAGCATGTGTATCCGGGTGCAAATACCGTTTACCATCCTACGGTAAAAGTAAAATCAATCAGTCCATACAGTAATGCAAGCACATGGAATGTGGTTCATACCTACAACGTCTACGTGAAAGGATGGGGACAATCCTGTTCGATGGCTACAAAGGGTGGATTACAGGATATGGTGATTAATTCTTCCAATGTACTTCGTGGAAAAATAGATTATTATAACTGGTCTCCTTTTCCTTTTGGTTTAGGAGGAAATAGATCGTCCCTGGCCGGATGGACAGAGTTGCATCATATTGACAAGAATGGAAACTGGAACAGAAGAAAAGATAAGAGCACCACCCTTTGTGTCAAATTTTTACAGGGTACACTGTATCAGGGACAGTATGATCTTTCGTTCAACTCCAGTTATTGCATGGATCCTATTTATCTTCCGGATGTTTATGAATGCCGATCCAATACCAATCAGAAAAGGGTAGAAAGACATATGGGAATGTACAATACCAATACCCGTGCAACAGCGGCATTGTCTTCCTTTACGGTTCAGCATGAAGTAGGAACTTCGGATGGGGTGAGCGGAAGCTTTAAACAGACTATATATGGTTGTCCGTAATTCTCCTTATATCTTAATTCTTTAAATAAGTAAGGCCCGGAAATTTCCGGGCCTTACTCATGATATTAATTTAAGTGTAAAATTAAGAGATTTAAAGCAAAAGGATTATTCAGTCTGTTTAATTATTTGAAAACTAAATGTTTAGTTTTAATGATTTGATAAGACAATTTTGCTTTTTATCACTTTTTTTAAACTGTCTGAAAACAATACCAGTCCGGCTGCCATCATGATGATATCTTTTAACACCAAACGTCCGGCTCCTGATAGATAAGGAAATCCATACTGCGGTGTAGGGAAGTCTCCGCCTAAATCCGGAACATACACCTCTGGAGTGGTGATCAGAAAAGAAAGCGTAACGAAAGACATAATGAAAGTTAAAGCGCCACCCACAGCTCCTATTGTAGGAAACCATATTCCCAGCAGAACCAGAATGGAAATGATGACAATCACGGTTCCTAATCCATAGGAAAATATATAAGTGCCATTGGCCGTTTGCCAGTCTATATTCTTTTGTACCGTCTTACCTTCCGGATTTTTATACAAAGTGTATTCTGAAACTGATTTTTGATTTTCGTTAATCACTTTACGGTCTGCATTTTTATAAAAAAAGCTCATAAACGGACTGTTGGCAATGAAAGGAACAATTCCGTCTGCTTCATATTGAAAAGCTTTAAGCCCTCCGATCCAGGCCATAACGATGAATATTGAAATTCTTAAAAAATTAAGGAAGTAAGAATCTAAGAGCACAAGGCAGTTAAGTATCGCATTATTCTGCATAGGATTTTTATTTTTTACAAAGGTATACCGATGCAGGGCGCTTAAAAATAGAGATATCAGGACATTACATGGATATTTTTGCCACAATGGAAATGCCTACCTTCTCTCTGTATTTTTTAGGAGAACATCCTACCGATTTTTTAAAATACCTGCTGAAGTAAAACTCATCGTGAAACCCTAGCCCGGATGCAATTTCTTTTACAGAAAGATAGGTTAAATGAAGAAGCCTTTTGCCTTCTAAAGTCACTCTTTCATTAATAAGCTGACTTGGTGTTTTATTAAATTCTTTTTTAACCGCTTTGCTCAGGGTGCTGTTGGTAATATTAAGTTTGCTGCTGTAAAAGGAAAGCTCTTTTTCTTCTTTAAAATGAAGCTCCAGCATTTTTTGAAATTCTGCTGCGTTTTTGTTGGAAAGCCGCCCGCCTGAAATCTGATCGTTGGGATTACCACTTTTTTGCTTGCTGCAGATCGCAAGAATCAACTGAATATATGTTTTAATGATAGATTCCGAAAAGAGATGTTTTTCCGAAAGCTCACGTTCTATATGATTGAAAATTCCACGAATATAATCGTATTGCTCACCAGGGAGCCGTATCCCCGGATTTAAATAAATATTGTTGAACAAAAGTCCGTTGCAGGCCACTTCCTCTTTATGATATTCAATGCAGTAATAATCTCCGTGAAAGAAAAGGATCATAATTTCCTCATCTTTTTCTGCAATCAGTTTTAGCTTTTGGTAAGGCGTAAGAAAAAGAACCGTAGAATTTTCATAAGAATAATTAATCTGATCTACCGAAAAAATCCCGGAACCATTTAATAAAACCACACCATAATTCTCAGTACTAAAGTCTGAAAGAAAATGAGATGAAGGATAGGATTGTATTTGCACTAGCATGGAATAAATATAGGAAATATTCAGCAGCAGGTTTTTTCTGATTATTAAAAATCATATTAGCAGAGTCTGTTTTTTTAGTTGGATATAGATAAGATGGCTTATCATAAAAACAAATAGTTAGAAAAGTCTCATTGTTTTTTATTTCAAAGAAAAAAAGATCACCACAAAATCAGCGCATTACAAAATTATTTCATTCTTTTTTCAAAATTCTATGCAAGATTTTCCAAAAACAGGATTTTATAGATGAGTACTCAATCCAATGAATGTTTAATGTTAAAAAAATAATGAAATGAAAAATTTAATAGTACTTGTGATTACTGCTGTTTTGGTGATATCCATTATCTTCTCCCTGTTCTCATGCATCAATGAGGACAGGATAGAAGTACCGCCTGTAAAACTTGAAGATGTAAACGGGAATTACAAAGGACGGCTGATCACTGTGCAGGGGCAATTCAGATCTGAGAAAATCGTAGACTTTAAAATAAAAAAAGATACCCTCACCTTTCAGGAATTTCCGATCAAAGAAATTGTAACGGCAGTTGTGAAAGATCCTGTGAAAACTCAGGCGGCCTTAACAGCAATGGGAAAAGTGAAATATAATATCAAATACACATCCGTTTTGAATGCAGATAAAAATTGGGTAGAGCTTACTTTTGCGCCAAAGGAGCTTGAGCTTCAGATTCCGGTAGATGGAACGGTTAAGAAAGCGGTAGTTGCCATTGTAGCAAAGCAGACCGGTTATTTCATAGGGCTGGATCATTCCTTGAGGTTTGTTCTGGCAGCAGAAAAAATTACGGTGAATGATGTTGTTCTCAATCCTTTTGAACCCATTTATTATAATTTCCCGTTTTGTATAAAGAATTAATTGATAGATAATATGAACAATAGATTGTGTTTTGCCCAATGCGGTCTATTTTTGCTTTAAAATTTTAACCGGGCGTTAAACCGGATTTTACCCATACATGGAAGAAAACTACGAGCAGATTTTGGTAAGACGCCTTCTCACGAAGGAAGAAGCTGCCTGGAAAGAGTTTTTCGGAACCTATTCCGGAAACCTTGCCGGAGTCTGCGCCCGTTATCTTCCTGCAAAAGATGATGTTAATGATGTTCTGCAGAACAGTTTTATCAAAATGTTCCGGTCCATAGAAACTTTTGAATACAGGGGCAGCGGCTCTTTAAAAGCATGGATGATCCGGATTGTGGTTAATGAAGCGCTGAAACATATCAAACAGCATTCCGTTCCTGCGGCAGATATTTACCTGACCGAGTTTCCTGATATTCCCAATGATGAAGAACCGGATCTGGAAGAAATTCCCCAGACGGTTATTATGAAAATGATCAGGTCGCTTCCGGATGGTTACAGAATGGTTTTCAACCTGTTTGTATTTGAGAAGAAGAGTCATAAGGAGATTGCGGGGCTTTTGGGAATTGCAGAGAACTCCTCAGCTTCTCAGTTTCATCGGGCAAAAGGACTTCTGGTCCAGAAAATTAAAGAATATAAAATGTCAAAAAAAGCACAATATGAATAATCGGTGGCTAAATGATCTGCACAGGAAGATGGAAGACCACGAAGAGGATGTTCCGGATGGGCTGTGGGATGATATTAAGAATGAACTTTTTTCTGAGGATGAGGAAAAGGGAATGGCCGGAGTGGTGATGACTGAGGCTGCTGATCATACTGAAAATAGAGCCATCTCTGCGGAAAGAAAATCCCTTTGGTTCCGTGTTGGAGGCATTGCAGCCGGACTCGCTCTTTTATTCTTTACAGGAAAGATCATGTTTGACATGAATGCCGAAAAATCCGGAACTCCTATTGTAAAAGAGACAGAAAAGCCAACATCGATTAAAGCTACAGAAAAAAACAGAACAGAGCATGAAGAGATAGTAGCTGTTAGTGATCCAATAGACAAGAATGGGGATGAAAAATACAGCAGTTCAGAAAATATACGGACAGGTAAAACAAGCATTGATGCCTTCTTTAAAAATATTCTTGGAAAGACAATTGACAATGATAATCAAGGGATTTTGGAGTCTGTTGGAAAAGAGAAAAAATTAGACCTGATAAAGAAAAAAAATCCAATCCTATCGATCTCTCCATTCAATATTGAAAAATTAAAAGAGAAAGAAAATTCAGAAGAAATCATTAATCCGGAAGAAACGAAACTTCCTGAAAAATATGCTGATAATACACGTTCTAAACATCAGAAAAGGACGGCTGAAAAATGGATGCTGAGTATGCTTACAGGAAATTTTTCTTCAGGTTCTTCCGAACAAAAGCTTCCTGGATATGCCTCTATCAGCGGAACTCCGATGGCCTTCAGTGATGTTTGGAGCGCAGGGACAACAGATGATCCGCTTACGGCAGTATTGCTAGCCAACCAGAGCAAAGAAGTTGAAGCGAGGATCAGACATAAAATTCCGGTTACTTTTGGGCTGTCCATGTATTACAGTCTCGGAAAAAGATGGGGAATAGGAACAGGTGTGAACTATACAAAACTGACTTCAGAGCTTCATTCAGGGAGCAATTCAGATTATATAAAAGGTGATCAGAGTGTTCATTATATCGGAATTCCTGTACAGATCAATTATAATGTAGTTCAGAAAGGGCGTTTTACAGGCTATGTAACCGGAGGCGTTCTTGCTGAAAAAGCAGTCGCCGCAAAGTTGAAAACAACTTATATCGTTAATAATGAAATACAGGATACCCAGGAAGAACGCCTCGATACCAAACCGGTACAGGTTTCACTTAATACAGCTCTTGGGCTGCAGGTGAAAGTTGTGGATAAAATTGGGATTTATGCAGAACCGGGAATCGGGTATCATTTCAAAAATGACAGCCAGCTCAATACCATTTATAAAGAAAAACCTTTAAATTTTAATATGAAGTTCGGCATCAGACTGCTTCTGGACTGACCACTTAAAAAGACTAAACCCAACCATTAAATATTTAAATATGAAAACCAAACTAATTTTTTTGGCTTTTACACTCATGGGCATCCTGAGCATAAAAGCACAGTGTAATCCTACAATTACCAGTCCCAGACTGGGCGCGCAATACCAGGATAAAATTGTATTCTGTGAAACCGAAACAGAGGTGCTTTCTACACAGGCATTCGGAAGTTATCAATGGTATAAACAGCAATGGACCTGGCAGACTCCTAATAACAATCCGTGGACCGCAATTCCCGGGGCGACTTCACAGACATTGACGATTAACGGAAATGATGATCAGCTTTATTATTTTAAGGTAGAAGTTCATGATGGAGACTGCACTGCGGAGAGTCCGGCAGTTATGGCAGACGGGTTTGCTTATTCTCTTCCTGCTATGATGAGTACTTTCACGCCCGGAACTTTTGAGGACCTGGGAGCAGGAGAATATAATGTCTGTGCCGGAGCATCGGTGAGATTTGATGATATATTTCCTGATCTTTACGGAAATCATGTATGGTACAGATGTATTCCAAATAGCCCGCCGCCTTCACCCGGAGATCCATGTGTGATCAACGGAGTAGTGGGAGATTCTTATACGGCAACAGATTCCGGAGTATTTGGATTTTATGCCTGTACGGAGTATTGCCCGGATATGTGTCAATTTTTAGGGACAGGAAGTTTTGTAAAACTGAATTTCGGAAACTTTGAATACTGCACCCTGGGAACAGGCGAAACCAAACGTAAGGAAAATACCCTTAAAATATATCCGAATCCTACAACACAGCTGCTTTACATCGGAAAAGATTCAGATAAAAAATATAAAGAGGTAACCATCATGGATATGTCCGGAAAAGTGGCGCTGCAGAAAAACAGCCATCACTTTAGCGAACCAATAGATGTAAGCCGCCTGGTTCCCGGAAATTATATCATTCTTTCCAAAGATGCGGAAGGAAACACTTACAAAAACAAGTTCATCAAAAAGTAATAGAACACATCCCGAGTTAGTTTTTTTTAATCGCGATAAGCCGGTACAGAGACAGTCTGTATCGGTTTGTCATTTTAGGGATAATTTTTTTCAAACCTGTTGATGAATGGAATTATGTCCATTGAAACGCCGGTTTTTTAAAATAATATATTCTCTATTTTTACGGAAAACACAATCATGCTGGTAAAAATTTATGGAAGCGCAATCCATGGAGTTGCGGCACAAACAATCATTATTGAAGTCAATGTAGACACAGGTGGAGTAGGTTATCATCTGGTGGGGTTGCCCGATAACGCCATTAAAGAAAGCAGTTACAGAATTTCGGCAGCACTGAGAAATGTAGGATTTAAAATTCCCGGAAAGAAAATCACCATCAACATGGCGCCGGCCGATTTGCGGAAAGAAGGCTCTGCTTACGATCTCAGCATAGCCATAGGAATTTTAGCCGCCTCAGACCAGATTCTTGCAGACAACATTCAGGATTACATCATTATGGGTGAACTGTCGCTGGATGGGAGCCTGCAGCCGATCAAAGGAGTGCTTCCCATAGCCATTCAGGCCAGAGAAGAAGGATTCAAAGGCATTATTCTTCCTATACAGAATACGCGGGAAGCGGCTATTGTAGATCAGCTTGAAGTATATGGAGCTGGAAATATAAAAGAAGTCATTGATTTCTTTAATGAAGGAAAGCCCATTAAAAGGGTAATATTGGACACCCGGAAAGAATTTCAGGAAAAAATAAACGATTTTCCTTTCGATTTTTCTGAAGTTAAAGGACAGGAAACAGCAAAAAGAGCCATGGAAGTGGCCGCAGCAGGAGGACATAATATCATTTTAATCGGGCCGCCCGGAAGCGGAAAAACAATGCTGGCTAAAAGAGTTCCCGGAATTTTACCGCCATTAACATTGAAAGAAGCCCTGGAAACAACCAAAATTCATTCTGTGGCAGGGAAAATGGGAGCAGAAACATCCCTTATGACCGTGCGCCCATTTCGTTCACCACATCATACCATTTCAGATGTAGCTCTGGTAGGCGGAGGAAGCTATCCCCAACCCGGAGAAATTTCACTGGCCCACAATGGCGTTTTGTTCCTCGATGAAATGCCGGAATTTAAAAGAACCGTTCTGGAAGTGATGAGACAGCCGCTTGAAGACCGCGAAGTGACCATTTCAAGAGCCAGATTTACCGTTAATTATCCCGCAAGCTTTATGCTGATAGCCTCCATGAACCCCAGTCCCAGCGGATTTTTTCCGGATGATCCGGGAAATACTTCTTCTGTTTACGAAATGCAGCGGTATATGAGTAAGCTGTCAGGCCCTTTGTTAGACAGGATAGACATTCATATTGAAGTTCAGAAAGTAGAATTTGATCAGCTCACCGAAAGAAGAAAAGGAGAGCAAAGTTCAGACATCAGAGCGCGTGTACTCAAAGCACGCAATATTCAGAATGAACGCTACAAATATTTGAATATCAGTTATAATGCTCAGATTGGACCCAAAGAAATTGAAGCCTTCTGCAGTTTGGATGAAACTTCTTTTAACCTCATCAAACAGGCCATGGAAAAGCTGAATCTTTCCGCACGTGCCTACGACCGTATCCTTAAAGTGGCCAGAACAGCAGCCGATCTGGAAGGATCCGAAAATATACTTTCCCACCATATTTCAGAAGCCATACAATACAGAAGCCTGGACCGTGAGTTTTGGAATGCCTAAGCTGGACGAGCTACTTATTATTTCGATTTTCCTCATAAAATAACATCCAAATTTTTGGAACTTCAGCAAAGATTTTTTTGAAATTTCGGATATAAAAACACGATTATTGAATTTTGTTTAAATAAATCATCTGTATCATAAGCAATAATGGGTATTTTAGATTTTTGTTTTAAATATTGTTAAATATTTGATTGTTTTATTGTGTGTTTTTCATATAATTGCATATGATTTCATGTTATTTCGTATTAAATGATAGATTTAACATAATGATCTACAAAGGCATTCGAATTGAAAAATTGATGTATTGCTTAATGATCATTATTTAACTCCCGTTACTGAATTGTGTTATCTACCTTTAAAACTTTAATCACACCAAAGAAAATGTATATGAAAAATCTATTGAATGTATTCGTTGTCCCCATTTTTCTATTCTGTAGTTTTCAAACAGAAAATGAATTAACCTTGAAAAGGCAATCGCCTTCAGAAAAAACAGTGGTAAATAACGATCGTATTATTTACTTATTCTTTAAAGCTGAGAAAGATCCTTCTGCAAATCCCAAAATTGCCCTTCAGAATACCCAAATTACGGGAGGTAAATTAAAGCGTGCCAATATCTTTCAAAGAAAAGAGATCCAGAAAGGAGATTTAATTATCACACTGGAAGAATCCGGTGGTAAAGAAGTGGCCAAACGACTTGTAAAAGATCCTTTTAATCCTGAATTAGAAGTGTTTGAAAAAGAAGGTATTTCAAAACGTAAAATATCTCTTCAGAGTGCGGAATTCAGTGCCCGGTTTTCCTACTCTGAAAATATTCAGATGGTAAAAGTTGAAAAGGCAACTGATGATGGATTACAAGTATTATTCACTCAAAAATTATAATGATGAAAAAAATTTTACTTTCCCTTTGTATAAGTAGCTGCTGTTTTTCGCAAGTGTTCGAAAAAGTTCCGGTTTTACAAAACGGAGACAACAGCAAACGAATTGTCATGGCTATATTGGGTGACGGATTTACCGATGCACAGCAAGGTGATTTTATTACCTCAGCGCAAAATACAGTCAATTATCTTTTTACAAAAAGTCCTTACACGGAATATAAAAACTACTTTAATGCTTACGCTGTAAAAGTGATTTCTTTGGAATCCGGAGTAAAGCATCCGGGAACTGCAACGGATGTCACCGAGCCCTTAATTCCTGTATCTAATCCTAATAATTATTTTGGATCTACTTTCGATTTCTATTATCACAGACTTATATACAGTTATACGACGAATTTGGTTGAACAGGTTTTGGCAGCCAATGTTCCTGATTACGATATTACGTATATACTATGTAATTCTCCGGAATATGGCGGCGGCGGCGGGACATATGCTTTTGCTTCATTAAATACAGCGGCCAATGAACTTGTGGTGCATGAATTGGGGCATTCCTTTGGAGATTTAGCAGATGAATACTGGGATCCGAATCAGCAGACAGAGAAGATAAATAAGACACAAAATGCAAACCCGGCTACCATAAAATGGAAAAACTGGGTTGGACTGAATGGAGTAGGCGTGTACCCTCATGCTGAAAGCCCAACTTGGTTCAGGCCTCATGAAAGCTGTGAAATGAGATACCTTAATCAGCAGTTTTGTTCCGTATGTAAAGAAGGGATTGTTGAGAAAATTCATTCTCTGGTGTCTCCTGTAGATTCCTATACGCCGGCCAATAATACTTCGGTAGATGCTACAGCCAATGTTACTTTTACGGCTAATGAAATTCTTCCTATCCCCAATACACTGATCAATAAATGGACTTTAAACGGAACGGTGCTGGGAGCAACGGGAAATTCCGTTACCATTACTCCGGGGCAGCTCAATAACGGGAATAATACGTTGACACTTTCTGTGGTAGATGACAGCCCGCTTTTGAAAGTGGATAACCACAGTACACTGCATGTTACCAATGTATCCTGGACGCTGAGTAAATCTACTCTTGGCCTTTCAGAAGTGAAAGCGGAGGAAAGGCGTTTCAGTATTTACCCGAATCCTACAGACGGAGAATTTTATATTCATGGGAAAAAGGACTTTGCAAAGGATATTCAGGTTGAATTATATGATGCGTCAGGGAAAAAAATTCCAGGAAAATTTGAAATAAGAGATTCAGAAACCATAAAGGTTGATATCAAAAACTTTCCGGCAGGGACTTATCTGTTAAACGTAAAAGAAAACAAAAACCTGATTATTTCACAGAAAATCATTAGAGAATAAATAGTTGAGCCCTTTTATTCAATGACCGTTTTAATTAGATGTAAAAGAGAAAGAGTTTTTTTTTCTTAACATTTTGTATTAAAATAAAAAAAAATTAAAAAATAAAGGTGAAAAAGCTCATTTCCTCAGAAATTTATGACAATTCCTGCAGCTCCTGAAAATCTGCTTTTTCACCTTATTTCACAAAAAACTTAGATAAATATCAAATACTGACAGCCTTTTTAAATTCTTAAAATCTATAGGAAACTCTTCCCTAGAAGATTCCTTTCATTCATTTTGCTCATGTGTATTCATAAAAATACCAGACAATTTTAATGCCTGGTATCTTACTTACTTGAATATAAAGCCTCTTAAATCACTAATCAATCGTTACTTTTATCACATTTTGTACAGCAGGAACAGGGAAAATATTTCCAACTTTTGAAATAGCTTTGCTTTCGCTCTGTGGTGTTCCTCCGAATAAAGCCTGCTTATTTCCGGCACCCGGATATTGGTCAACACCGGTTCCAGAATCAAACAGAGTAGTTTTGGATGTAAGATCTCCTTTTGAATAAGCGTCAAGACTTGGTTCATTAGCATAAAACCAGTCGTTTGAAAAACCAAACATCGTTACGTAGGCAATTTTATCTCCCGGAGATGCCATAAATTGGGTAGATATTTTACTTCCCGGAGCTACAGGTGCACTGCCTGCCATATAAACCCCTTTTACATTCGGTAGAGATTTCAGACTGGTCTGGAGCATTGCCCCATTTCCAAACTGTGAAATTTCTTTTAATCCTTTTCCTGCATCCATCTGCCCCAATTCATAAATTGGATTTTTATCACCGGTATATACTACAACGACCGCAGGAGAAAGTCCGGTCATAATTCCTGTATTCGCATTTAGTTTGGCTACCATTTTCGTGATGCTTCCCATTTGGGCAATATCTGTAATTTCCGGATTGGATAAAGCATTGGGTGTGAAAAACGGAGCACTGTTGATAAGCTGAGAACCGTTATAATTTGAAACGGCCCATGTCCCCGGAGAAAAAGGAGTTTCATTGGCTGTTCCACCCGAATTGTTGGAAATAGTCAGCGTAAATTCGGAGGTAGCGTCGTTGTAGGCAAGGTTCAGTTTCATCAATTGAGAAGCGGTAACATTTGGAACCTGTGCAATGGGTTTGCTTTCTGCCTGGCCTGTGGTATCGTCTTTTGTTCCGTTGTCCCACAATAAAACCTGTGAAGAAACATCACCGGTAACGGCGGTTCCATTATCATTAAACAATTTAATCCCCGGTTGTTTTGAAGCGAAAAACCAGTCTTTAGAAGCTCCGTACATGGTGGCAAACATAAGGGATTGAGCTTTTCCTGCACTGAACGTAAAGGAGACTGACTGCCCGGGCATAATGACAGGAGTTCCTGTTCCCTGAAAGCTTCCGCTTTCTACAAAGTCTTTTACTGTAACTACGTTTTCAAAAGTAATCGTTCTTTGAACCGAAGTGTTTACCATCATATCGCCGTCATTGTCACTACAAGAGGCAAGAGTAAATACAGATATTATTCCGGCTGCTAATGACGCTGTTTTGAATAAGCTTTTTTTCATAAATAAAATTTTTGTTGTTACTATTTGTTACATAAGCATTGTCGGAGTTTTGGAGAAATTCTTACAAAAACTTTACTTATTTAGTGTAATTAATTGAAATACAGTGTGTTTTATTTGTGATTAAAAGTGGATTCAATCTGTTTCTGTTCTTATGCAGGGTAATATTGTTTAAGAATAGAAAGAAAAAATAATCTGACGAATTTTGTATGTATTGAAAAAGACAGCTCTATTACCGGCTCGGAATTTGTTGAGTTTTTATTTAAATAGTGAGGGTTTAATTTCCGTTTTTCCGGAGAGGGTCAACAGCCGGATTTAATATTTTTTTTTATGATACCCATCTTTTTCTGTTATATTTGTGGCACACATACATTCTTCAAATAATGAAAAAAGAAGATTCAGGTTTAAATCCGGAACAGTGGGTTGATGCATTTGCCGATTTCCTTTATCGCTTTGCCATAATGAGAGTAAACTCCAAAGAAGACGCAGAAGATATGGTACAGGAAACTTTTTTAGCGGCTTATAAAAATATTGAAAAGTTTGAAAACAGATCTTCTGTAAAAACATGGCTTACGAGCATCCTGAAAAATAAAATTGTAGATTATTATAGAAAGAAAGGGAACAGCAATCAAAGCTATGATGAGTATTTGGGACAGACAGAAGCATCATTTGAAAATACTTTTTTTAATGAAGCCAATTATGGAAGATGGAAACAAAATATTAATAAAAACTACATTTCAGAAAGTGCCGATGAGTATATTTTAAGCAAAGAATTTTATAAAATCATGGATTTTTGTCTTCAAAAAATGCCTTTCAAATTAAAATCGGTTTTTGTGGCCAAATATATGCTGGATGAAGATGCAGAAAAAATATGTAAGGAATTTGATATTACTTCGTCAAACTATTGGGTTCTTCTTTTTCGTGCCAAAACACTGTTAAGAAGTTGCCTGGAAAAAAACGAAATAACTCTGTAACGTATGAATTTTTTAAATAACTATCTACATAACTGCGAAGAGACTTCTCTCAATATCGTTAAATCTGAAGAAATCTCACTCTCATTTTCAACCCGGTTGAAGATGAAGTTCCATCTTGTTTTTTGTAAATGTTGCAGAAATTTTCAAAAACAAACGAAAATCATGGATAAAGTCCTGCATTTTCATTTTCATTCTGATTCTCCGGATGAATTTATTCAGGCATCTCCTGATTTAAAAAACAGGATAAAAGAAAATCTAAAAAATTTATAAAATTTTGTAAGGAATATCGTTTTGTTTCGTCCAAGCCTAAAAAAGGCAGTGAAGACAAAAATTTTATTCCCCATTCTTTTGCTGGTTAACAGCTTATTTTTTGCTCAATCTTTACAACATCTTAATCATAAGAACGGAATTGCTAATTACGGATACGATGTAGTAAGTTATTTTTCCGGTAAGCCACAGGAAGGCTCTTCCAAGAATAAGGTAAAGCATATGGGAGCAGAATATTATTTTGCCAGTTCTCAAAACAAAGCCGCGTTTCAAAAAGACCCAAATAAATACCTTCCCCAGTATGGAGGGTATTGTGCCTTTGCTATGGGAGACACCGGCGAAAAGATGGAAATCAATCCCAAAACCTACAAAATTACGGACGGAAAACTCTATCTTTTTTACAATAAATGGTTTACGAATACCTTACCGAGTTGGAATAAGGATGAGAAAAATCTCATCATTAAAGCAAACAAAAACTGGAAAAAACTGACCGGAATGTAAATCCTACGATCAGATAAAAATTCTCAACGAAGATCTGATAGAGATTATCCCGGAGCATCCCATATGCAAACAATAACCGTATAATTTTTTATTTCATCAGGAGACTGAAACAGGTAAACTACGGCAGGTGTACACTTTGCCGGATCCATATCTGATTTAAGTTTATGTAAATACACTGTAGCAGCCTGCCAACAGTGTAATAATAATCAAAAGTATGAAAACAATCAGCTGGATTATCAAACTAGTACCTGTAGCCATTATGCTGCAAACCCTTTATTTCAAATTTTCCGGGGCTCCGGAATCTGTTTATATTTTCTCAAAGCTGGGAATGGAACCCTGTGGAAGAATATCAATGGGTATTTTGGAACTCATCGCATCTGTCTTTATATTGATACCAAGAACCACCTCTTATGGAGCTTTATTAGGATTGGCATTAATGATTGGGGCTATCAAATGTCATTTGACAGACCTGGGAATTGAGGTACAGAATGATGGTGGAAAACTGTTTTATCTGGCCATAATTACGGCTCTGTTTTGTGCTTTACTGATTGTCATCTACAGAAGGCAGATCTTTTCTTTATTTTTAAAAAGTAAAACTAACAACTAAATGATAAATAGCATAGAAGAAAACCTAAAAGAATTATGCCGTATATTAGGTCCGGTTTCCCCCGAATTGTATACCCGGAAGAGCCAGTACCTTTTTGGCAGTTCTATAGGACAGCATATCAGGCATATCCTGGAAATGTATGAGGTTTTATTGGCAGGATATTCCTCAGGCAAATTTTCTTTTGATCATAGAAAAAGAAGACTGATTTTGGAAGAAAGTGTGGAAGAAATGCTTTCGACGATCAACCGGATAAGCTCTGAGATCAGAAAAGAAGACAGAGAATTAATTTGTGTCTTAAATGACAATGAAAATAATGAACAACAACTTAGAACTACCTATTTCAGGGAGTTATTATATTGTTTTGAACATGGAATCCATCATCAGGCATTAATAAAGGTTGCTCTCAAAGAATTTAAATGGCAGGATATTCCTGAAAATTTCGGAGTGGCACCTTCTACTATAAAATTTCGTATAGCATGTGCACAGTAAGCTTTTTTAGAACAGAAGATTCTATAATTTTTACGTCAAACAGAGATGAAAGAAGGGTTAGAGAAAAAGCCGTCTTTCCCAATTTTTTGGAGGAAGAAGGGAATATTTTATATTTTCCGAAAGACAGAAAAGCATCGGGTACCTGGTTCGTAACAGATCAGTACGGAAATGTGGCTATTCTTTTGAACGGAGCTTTTAAGAATCACGAAAGTAAACCTCCTTATAAAAAGAGCAGAGGAATTGTGCTTTTGGATCTCATGAAAACCAAAGATCTTTTAAATGCTTTCCGGAATTACGATTTATCTGGAATTGAACCTTTTCAGCTCTTGGTGTACTCTGAACGGAAATTATTCAGATTATTTTGGGACGGCAATGAAAAGTATGAAGTCTCTTTGGACGAAAATAAAAATCATTTATTATCCTCCAAAACACTTTATGATGATAAAATTGAATATGACAGAATCCAGGATTTTAACCGCTTTCAAAGCGTCGGAAACATGGGATATGAAGAGGTGCTCAATTTTCATAAAGAGCATCAGATAGAGAAAGAACCGGGTATTAATGAGATCATAAAAGAGAAGTTTGTTACTGTAAGCATTACTCAACTGGTGATTACAGAGAATAGGGAGCTTAGATATTATGATTTGATAGACAATACTTTACAAAAGCAAGAAATTGGAAAGAAAAATCTGGTTTAAACTGAAATACAAATGGTATCGATTGACGCATTGGGAATTCTGGCCAATGTGGGCTATTTATTTGCCGTGTATCTTCTATTATGCCTGGATCAGCATAAAATCCAGGTCTTTCGGTTTCTTTAACGCCGTCAATCCCGGAATTCTTCATGGGGGAATGACTTTGGAAGATAAAAATTTCATTAATAAGCTCTTACCGCAAGAGTACAGGGCGAAATCTTTTCTCCTTCAGGATGATATAGATTTGGAGAAAATAGAAAGCATCATGTCAGCAGGCGGCCTGAAGTATCCGGTTATTCTAAAACCAAACAATGGCTGCAGGGGTAGGAATGTGGAATTGATACACAGCCGGCAATGCATAAAAAAATATCTTCAGAATTTTAGAAAAGAAGATCTGCTTTTGGAAGAGTATATTGATTATCCTAATGAGATTGGCATTTTCTATGTGAGATTTCCCAACGAAAAAAAAGGATTTATCAGTGGAATTGTAGAGAAAAAAGGAATTGAAGTTAGAGGAGACGGAAGACAGACCTTAACTGAACTTATAGCTTACAATCTCCGCTACCATCAATTTTATCCTGAGATTTTTCAAAACGGAGTTTACAACAAAGACTATATTCCTGAGAATAATGAACGGATCATTTTAAGCAGTATAGGAAACCACGCCCGCGGATCAACATTCTATGACGCTTCGGAGAAAACATCACAAAAGCTGAATGACGTATTTAACGAAATATGTTCGTCTCTGGATGGATTTTATTATGGACGGTTTGATATTAAATTCAATACATGGGAAGAACTGGAAGCAGGGAAAAATTTTAAAATTATAGAATTAAACGGAGCAGCATCTGAACCTACGTTTATATATGATCCCAAGCATTCTTACTTTTTCGGAATTAAAAAAATCATGGAACATTGGGGCTATATGTATAGAATTGCTAGTATTAATAAAGAAATGGGGCATCACTTTACAAATACCAAAGACTGCTGGATATTGTTGAAAGAGTTTAATCCTTTCGCGGTATGAAACGAATACCTTTATAAGTCAATTATTTAACGGATTTTCTGTTTTCTCTCGTCTCTGGGTTTTCATAAACCCTGGATAAACTTTAATTATTTTTTAAATAAAACACGTCGGGTTTTGTCGCTGTACTGTGCGATTTTTGCTACATGTGAAAGGGCAACTCTTGTCCTGAAATTAACCAAAAAAAATATTTTTATGAGTTTTACATGTATAGTAAAGAACACGATGACAGAAATGAGAAACCTGTCGGTGTCAGAAGTTGCAGATCTTCAAAATGGTATTTATAAAGGGGTTTGCCTTTTAGGATATTATGAAAAAAGGGATACTCCGGGGCCTGTTATTTACCATTTGTCTTCTGCATTGGGGACAGATGATGGAGGAAGTATTATTGAAACCGGAGGAATTAAACTGGAGCATAATTTCTCTCATGATCTGGATGTCAGATATTTTGGAGTGAGAGGAAATGGAACGGACGATGATACGCAGTTTGTTTTATCTTATTTTAATTACACTAATGCCAATAATCTGTTTTGGACAATCCCAAATAAGTTTAAAATTATTGTAAAACAGTCCTTTGAGATTAAAACCAGTGGAAGATGTGACGGACGGTTTATTCTTGGGAATCAGAACAAAGATGTATTTATAAAGATTGCCCGGGAAAATGAAGGGGAAGTAGTAGATATAAGTTCGTGGAATACTAATAATATGAAAAGAGGAAGCTTGGATGTTGGTTTTATTAACGAAGGCTTCGCAAATCTCCATTTTGATTCTAAAGAGATCCTGATCGAACGTGATGGTGCGCCCAATGATCCCTACACCAAAAGAGAGTTTGTAAGAAGTAATGATGGAAAATTAACGACTCCTTTGGTTTGTGAATATACTGATAAAGCAAAGCTGACAGTTACTAAATATATCCTGGAAGATTCTATTACTATCGACAACCTGAGTATTGAAACAGATGTGAATCTAAATGTGGAAAGCCACTATTTATGGATAAGCAGAGACAATGTTACTCTTAATAATCCAAGAATTATTAATAAAACCAATAATGTAGGGCTTGTTGCATTAGAAATAAAAGTAGGCGCTGATATTATTATTAACAGTCCTTTTATAGAAGGATTTAAGAAAGATGGGGTTGGCTACGGTATCGCGAACTATGAATCAATAGGTGTTGTCATTAATGATGGAAATGTAATACAATGCAGGCACGGATATACTGGCAGAAACAGCGTGGATGTTACCATCAACAGAGGCGTTTGGGAAGACGGGATAGATGATCACTGGACAGATAGATTTACAGCAAATAATACCATTGTAAAAACGGGAAAGAGCGCGGCTGCATTTCAATTTGCAGGAAATGATGTTACCCTGAATTCTCCGGTAGTTCATGGAAGTGCAAGAATATTTTTTGGAATCAGGCTGGATACTCCAAGCTTAGGTGGAATTGTTAATATTAATAATCCGGTTTTTACAGCCAACGATGTTGATGGCACTGTCAACAAAAAAGATATTTACTTATTTTCATATACCACTCCCTGGGGGAAATCTGACCTTCCGGAATATACCGCTCAACTCACTTTGCCCGAAAGCCTGAATATTATTAACCCAATTATTAATACAGATGCTGATATCGTGCGCGGCTTTTTCTTAGGTGTTTTAAATAGAAAGTATGTTAACATTAAAAATCTGAAAATCACAGATACGATTTTAAATGCCAAACCAACAACCGATTATACTGCTGTACTGATCATTAAGGATAATATTAACCAATTGGAATACAATACAAATGTAGAAATTAGCGGGAGGCTGACAACAAATGCCACTGCTACCACATGTGTATATTTAAGCTCGATAAATCACACTGTCTATAGCCGCAGGGTTAATATATATTTGACCGATTGTTTTGGATATGGAAGAATTGTATTCAGTGGGGCGAATCTGGAAACACTTATTATGGATGGAGGGGATATAAATCATTTTAATACTGACAATGCTGATGCTCTGTTCTCTTCGTGCAACATTCAGTTTAAAAATGTAGAATGGAAAGGGGGAAGTATTGATCACCTGACTCATGCTCTATTTCAAAATTGTGTTTTTACCGGTAATTATGTTTTTCCTTCAGCAGGCAGTGTGTCTCTGGTTAATAATGTTAAATATGCTGGCGTTTCAGGCTTACCATCCAATATTGTCAACAGTATGAATCCTCCGTTTGCATAAAATAGCAGATTATAATTGATAAGTTGTTTAAAATCAATCTATAATTTGGGTTTTCTTTAAATTATTTCTATATTTAGGGAAATAAAGCGAATCCCGAAAAGCTAATAGAGTAGGGACCAAAAGAATTAATAAATTAAATATGAAAAATCTGAAAAAATTAACAAGAGAAAACATGAGATCTGTAAACGGTGGATTTGCATGCTATTGCGGTAGCGTGTACAAAGGAGAATATACTTCTGTTTCTGCATGCGCTAGCGCTTGTGGAGTAAGTACGGGTACTACGACAACTACCACCACGACCACTACAACAGCTCCGTCTACATCGTTATTCTCAAAATAATGTAAAAAAATCTTTTAAGACTGCCCCTTGCTTTTTGGCTTGGGGCAGTTTTTATTTTAATAATATTTAAGTCTTTTTTCTATGAAAATCTGAATAGTTGATATAAAATTGATTAATACTTTTTAATTTTGTACCACACAAATAGGATATGGAAGAAGCATATGAATATCTGAGAGCCAATTTCGAAATCACGGAAGCAGATTGGGAAATTATAGCCTCAAAAATGGTTGAAAAAAGGTTTAAGAAAAAAGATATTCTCCTTGCGCCGGGAGAACAGGAAAATCTACTCTCATTTTTATCTAAAGGAATGCTGAGATTTTTTATTCCCACAGAAGAAGACAAAGACAATGATATTACTTACGATTTCATGTTTGAAAAAAAGTTTTTCTCAGCAGATGAATCATTCCTTACCAGAACCCCTTCACTTTATGGAATAGAAGCTTTGTCAGATATAATTCTTTACCAATTTACTTATGATGATCTGCAGGATATCTATAAAAAAACAGGTACCGCAGACCGCATTGGTAGAATTGCCCATGAAAGGCTGTTTCTTGAAAGGTCTCACAGACTATACACCTTTCTAAGATTCTCTGCAAAAGAACGTTATGAAAATTTACTAAAAGAAAACCCTACGCTGATCCAGGAAATTCCTCAAAAATATATTGCATCATATCTGGGGATAACTCCACAGGCACTGAGCAGAATCAGGAGACAAATTTATTAACATTTGTTCATTGTGTACTTTTGAATGTCAGCCTATTTTTGTCCCGATTTTTTTAATAACAAAAATATAAAGACACACATGACATTTTTAAAACACTTTGGAATTTATTTCTTTTTTATCAGTTCAAATGTATTAGCTCAGGTAGGGATAAATACTCCTAATCCACAAGGAACTTTTCACGTAGACGGAAACAAAAACAATTCTCAGTCCGGAATTCCTTCTGCTGATCAGATTTCCGACGATTTTATCGTAACCAAAACCGGTAATGTGGGAGTGGGAACCCTGTCACCATCGGTGAAATTTGATATATCTACATCAGGCACACCAGCGTCCCCGGTTGCAGGAATTAAAATAACGGATGGGCTACAGGGAAAAAGTAAAGTTCTTACCTCAGATGAGAATGGAGTAGGTTCATGGAAAAGACAGAGCCTTGAATTGGTTGTAGGCACTATGGGAAATGGATATAATCTTCCTTTTAAAGCAGATCTCAGGTATTATCAGACAGGATCAAACATCATACTTCCTCCGGGTAAATGGCTGGTAACGGTAAATATGTTGGCTGTAAACAATCAGCAGGCTGTTTTAGATGGAGATGATTATATCTGGTTCAGATCTACTTTTTCAGATTCGCAGTGGATGCTGAATAAAAGCCCGGATATTATAGGAACAGCAGATAAAGTAAGCGGGATGCTTCAGGGGTCTGTTTCCGGCGGAGCCTTAAAGTATAATATTGCCAACGGCCAGCTGGTTATCAACAATCAATCCCCAAATCCCAAAACCTATTGGCTGATTGTAGGAGATTCCGAAGTAATAGGAAATCCAAGTGACTCCGTATATCTTGATCGTTTAGGAGGTTCCAACTGGGGTGAGAATATTATTTCCGCTGTACCGATACAGTAAAAATACATTGATAAGGAAATATGTATAAATAAGGGGAGTTTAGATTTTGTTCTAAATTCCCTTTTTTCCATCCAGAATCATTTCTATCATTCTGATTTTTCTGTTTTCCCTTGTTTCCGGTTTCTTAGCTTCTTCAATCCAGCGGATGTATTCCTTTCTGTGGGTATAACTCATTTTGTCGAACAGAGATTTCGCTTCAGGGTTTTCATTGAAAACAATAGCAATATCATCCGCAATTTCAACTGTTCTTTCCTCTTTGTCTTCCATAAGAGAAACAAAAACTTCTTCCCCGAAACTTTTCCCAAGCTGCTTTCGTACTTCCTGGGTAAGGCCTAAAAGATGACAGTCGGATTTCATTTTAACGAGACTTCCGCGGTATTCTACTTTAGCGTCAAAAGTGGCTTTAATTCTTACCTGTCCTTTTTTACCGAATACTTCCTCCGTAGAGAAAGGAAAATCTACAAAAGCGGCATTCATTTCACCATTTTGCTGTATAATTGCTGTGAATTCTATAGGTTTCATGATGTAGGATTTGATGATTCAAAAATAAAAAAAACCGTGAACGTATATTCACGGTTTTAAAAAATAGATCAGAAAAGATTATTTTTTGCTTTTTGTTTTCTTAGGCAATTCAGTAGTCCCCGAATTTTTAGTCTTGGTATCAGCAGGAGTGTTTTCTCCTCTTACAAGCTTTAATTCGTCGATCAGTCTTCTTGCTCCGGCATATTTGTCAATAGTCCAAAGAACGAAACGTACATCTACGTTGATCGTTTTCTGCCACTCCTGCTCAAATACGATATCACCGCTTAATGCTTCGCTGTTTCCGTCGAATGCAATACCGATAAGGTTTCCGTCTCCGTCAATTACCGGGGAACCGGAGTTACCACCTGTAATATCATTGTTGGAAAGGAAGTTGACAGGCATATATCCTGCAGCATCAGCATACTGTCCGAAATCTTTAAGGTTGTAAAGATCAATCACTCTTTGCGGAAGATCGAATTCCTCATCACCTTTCTTGTATTTTCCAACAAGGCCGGTCATATCTGTATAATAGTTATCAGTAACTCCGAAGTAGTTTCTGTCATCTCTTACAGGAAGTTTATCTACTGTTCCGTAAGTTAATCTCATCGTAGAGTTAGCATCCGGATAGAATTTTTTCTCAGGCATAGCTTTCATCAATCCTGCCAGGAAAAGACGGTTGTTTTTGCTGAAGTTGTCATCAACCTGAGCATATCTTTCTACACTCATTTTCTGATCAGCAACAATTCCGTTGGCAATTTTCCAAAGCGGATCTGCATCAAGTTTCAATGCATCAGGATTCAATAAGAAATTCGTAGCAGAAGTCTTATTCGCGAAGATAGAAGAATAAGCTACGTTAGAAAGGTTTTTAGAATCCAATCCTAAGATAGTAGCAGAAGCCACATCCTTATTTTTTACTCTGCTTTGGTAAAGATTAGCCATAGAAGCCAGCATTTCCCCTTCAAGAGATGGGTTGAAGTTTTCATAAGCCGCTTTAATAGCTGCCTCAGTTTTAGCCTTCATAGCAAGTCTTCCCTGCATATCCTGTGCAGCATACGCTTTCAGTACAGATCCTACCTGAAGAGCAAGTGAAATATATTTTGCATTTCTCGAGAACTGGGAAGCATAATTTCTTTCCACATTTCTTTCGGAAACCTGCTTGTAATACATTTCAATGTTTTCTAATACCCCATCATAAGCAGTATTTTCAGACATCATAGACCATTTTCTGTAAGTTTCCTCGATCTTTTGTTTGTCAGAGATTGTTCCGTTTTTTTCCACGGCATCAATAGTTCCCTGTCTGTTTTTCCAGTAGTTCGCTACAGAAGCATATTGAGACGCATAATTAAGCTGAGTCGCTTTATCTTTGTCCATATACTTTTTCATAACATCCATTGCCAGTTTAGAAGCTTCTACCCAGGCCGGATAGTCTTTGTTCACCATCTGCTGGATTCCGTAAGACGTAAGGTAACGGTTCGTTCTTCCAGGATATCCAAGGATCATAGAGAAATCTCCAGGCTTAATTCCTTTAAGAGAAACAGGAAGGAAGTGCTTAGGCTTCAACGGAACATTTCCAGGAGCATACTCTGCAGGGTTTCCTGCTGCATCTCCGTAAACTCTGAATACTGTAAAGTCAGCAGTATGTCTTGGCCATTCCCAGTTGTCTGTATCTCCTCCGAATTTTCCTAATGATGAAGGAGGTGCACCTACCAATCTGATATCTTTGTAATCCTGATATACGAAATAATAAAACTCATTTCCGTTGAAGAAATCTCTTACCACAACAGTATATTTTCCGTTTTCAGAGTTTTCAGTCTGGATTGCTTTTGTTTCAGCATCAATAACTGCTTTTCTCTCTGCTCCGGTCATATTGTTATTCAGTTTAGAATTGATTCTCTGCGTAGCGTCATCCATTCTTACTAAAAATCTTACATAAAGATCTTTTGCATTGAATTCGTCTTTCTGCTTCATAGCCCAGAATCCGTTTTTCAGATAATCTTTTTCCGGAGTAGAAGCAGCGGCAACAGCACCGTAACCACAGTGGTGGTTAGTGAAAATAAGTCCTTTGTCAGAAACAATTTCCCCGGTACAGAACCCTCCGAAGCTTACGATAGCATCTTTTAAGCTTGAATTATTTACCGAATAAATTTCTTCAGGTGTCAAATGCAATCCTTCTTTTTGCATATCGACCCCGTTAAGTCTTTTGATGAGCATTAACAGCCACATCCCCTCATCCGCCCTCATTTGAGCAAAGCCCAATAAGAAGGTGAACAGTAGAAATAGTCTTTTCATTTTATATAATAATTTTTGTGTCGCTAATTTACTAATTTTTACGATATTCTGTCCCGGAATGGTACGAAAATGGGAGGATTATCCGCATGAAAAAAATACTTATATCATTTTTTACAGTTTTGCTTTTGGGAGCCGTGATCAATTGCTCTTCTGTTCCTGAAAAAAATCCAAATATTCAGAGACAATGGATGCTGATTTCTTTCGGAAATTTTTCTAAAGATGCACTGATTAAAAATAAGGCGGAAATCAACCTGACGGGGGAAATGGAGAAAGGGAAAATCAAAGGCGGAGCTTATATGGGATGCAACAATATGTTTTTCAGTTCGGAATTTAAAAAAGACGGGAAAGTGAATATTTCCGGAGTAGGAAGTACCATGAAAGCTTGTGAAAATATGGATCTGGAAACTGCTTTTATCCAAAAATTTAATAAAATGACAAAATATTCCGTGGAAGGCCATTTCCTGACCTTGTCGGATGACAGCGGAAATTCCATGAAGTTTGTCGCAGCAGATTGGGACTGAGAATACAGTTTCAAGGAATCGTAAAATATAAAAAGTCCGCGCTTGGCGGACTTTCTTTTTGAAATCTGGTTTGGTTATCAGTTTTTTGGAATTGTTTTTTTTATTTCTTCCAGAGTGGCCGTATTCGGCAGTCCCTGTACACTTTTAGCATTATTTTGAGAAACAGGATTGGCTGCTTTACGATTGGGAATAGAAGCTTTAACTTCAGCTAAAGTTGCCGTATTAGCAAGTAATTTTCCCGAAGAATTATTCGAATGTGAAGACTGGGCTTTTGTTTCCTGTTTTTTCACTTCCAGCCCTTGTTCTGAAGCCAGCGTTGTTGTGGTCTGCTTTTTAGAAGTACTTTCCTGAGCTGTTTTTGCATACTGGGCTTCCTTTTCCCTGAGCTGTTTCACAACTTGTGACTGGTCTTCAGGTTCTGTGGCTTTTTTACTTTCCTGGGCACAAATACTTATGCTTGCTACTAAAAATGCAATGATATATAGTGATTTCATGATCTTTTATTTTATGTTTACCAATACTTTAATTTTACCCACTGAGTCTTGATCGTAATCCTGAAGCGCTTTTCCAATCACCTGACCTATTTTTACTTTTTTAGGATTCGCTTTCATGGCAGTTCCGGATTTGGATGAAGTAACCAAAAGATCTCCTCTTTTAATTTTTCCGCCTTCAAGACATACTTTTGTAGGAATGACCCCAATGACTCCCATCGGCACTTTTCCGGTAAGATCAGAATCAATATTTTCTTCTGTTAAAAGAACACCCGGTTTCGTTGCATATACTCCTGCCACGAGGCTTGAGTAAGGTTTTGATGATTTTTCTACGGTACGGTCTGAATCTGTTGAGATTGTTAAAATATCTCCCGGCTCATATTCCGAAGTGTTTCCTTCCACATCAAATGCTTCTGCAACGTCAGCCCCGCTGTTTTGAGTTCCTCCGTTGAAAAAACCGGTTCCGGATTTATTCACTCGGGCTACATTGGTTCCTACGCTTCTCATCACCAAAATATTTCCTGAAGCACCTCTGTGGTCTATTAAGGCTGCTGAACCCGTTCCGTCATTACGGACATCCAGAACAGTTTGACCGTTGGCTGTATTGAAATTTGTGAACCGTCCCGCTCTTCCTGTCCCGAAATTGGGAACCCAGCCATAAATTGCAGATCCTGTTCCGTCTGCAGTGGCCTCCACGCCATCTCCACCATTAGAAGCGTTGGCGGTAATCCCGTTTCCGTTTCCATCTGCTATGGCTAATAATGCAGGTCCGTTTCCGGCAGGATTACTGGCATAGAAAAGTCCACCAAAACCACCTGTTCCGGACGACAGACCATAAACCCCGGCAGTGCCGAAATTGGCAAACTGAGAAGTTACTTCTCCTTTTACGGCAGGAGAGGTTCCGGTTACTCTGTCCACTTTAAAGTTTCCGGCAGTTCCGTTACCTATTGTGGTCACAGTGATTACGTCACTCGTATTAGCATCGTTAAAAATGTTAAATCTTCCAGCTCTTCCGGTGGCAAAAGAAGGAACCCAGGCGTATAAGGCATTTCCGTTTCCGTCAATATTCGTTTCTACCCCATTTCCGTTTTTACCGGCGTTTGCTGTGATAGCATTTCCGTTTCCGTCCGTAATTGATACCAGTGCAGCTCCGTTTCCGGATGGATTGGAAGCATGAAACAGACCGGCAAAACCTCCGGTTCCCGAAGAAACTCCAAAAATTCCCGCTGCCCCGAAATTTCCAAAAATGGTTTTCACTTCACCTCTTACTGCAGCACCTACACTGTTGGTATTGTTCACGAGAAATGAAGAGGCATTACCTTCCGTATTATCCGGGATATTTCCAGCACCATTGGTTTCCACTTCAAAAGCATTGAAGTCATTTGATGAATTAACGTTTTCAAATCTTCCTGCACGTCCTTTTCCTGTATTAAGTCCTACCTGCCCGAAAACACCTACTGAAGTCCCCGTTGTATTGGTAGCCACGAAACCTCTTACTCCATACCCTCCGCCGTCATTACGGCCTACGACTGCTCCTGCAATATCGCTGGTTGTTCTTCCTACCACCGCTTCTCCGGCTCCGCTATTATCTCCTATAATTCCCGCAGAGGTCTGTGCACTGGTGATACCGTGTACCGCAAAACCGCTTCCTGTAGAACTGAAAACACCGGCTCCGTTTCCGGAAGAAGTAACATTGATGACTGTTCCGTTCCCAACCGTATTGGCATTGAGAACACTATTGTTGTTGGCATTATTGAAGATGGATATACTGGCTGCAACACCATTGTTACTGGTCGCTGTAAGACCGGTTCCCGTATTACTGTTCGCATAAACTCCTGTTCCGGAGGCTGATGAGTTCCCGTAAACTCCGAGACCATTGGGTGTAACCCCATAAACGCCCCAGCCGCTTCCGGCCTGGCTTCCCCAAATCCCGATTCCCAGGCCTCCGGTTCCGTTATTGATACCTCTTACGGCACTTGAAAAACCGCCCGGTGCTGTATTGCTCACGATTCCGCGAACTGAAGCAATGCTGGAGGTTGTTGTATTATTTACACCTTCCACAGAAGTTCCGTCTCCATCATTAATGAGGGAGAATAAAGTGGTGGCATTGTTTACTGTATTGGCATAAGGAATGGTGAAGTTTCCTCCGGTTCCTCCTGCAGATTTAGCATACATGGCATAAGGAACACTTAATAGCTGGCTGGTTCCTGCAATCGTATAGTTGGTACCTCCGGCCGGATCGGTCTCTGTTTTTAAATAATAGCTTCCTGATGGCCAGTTGATGGTTGAAAATGTTCCGGAGAGTACAGTGCCGGTTCCTATTTCCATACTGATGAGCCCATTGGCGTTCGTGTTTCCCGTTAAACGTTCAGAATAAACTAAAGTTCCCGCAGGAGAACCTTGCAGAACACTTACTTTAACAGCAATGCTTTGATTGACTAACAGCTGTCCTGATCCGTTTCTCATAACGGCCTGGTAGCTCATTTTTTCCGGAGCCTGCGCATGCCCTGTGAAGAGGCCTAGCATAATCCCCAGCATGAGTAATATTTTTTTCATGGTGTTATTTTTTTATGATTTTAAATGTTTTTAGGTTTTCCCCGTTCTGATTGATCCGGATGATATAAACAGCGGAAGGGAGAGAAGAAAAATTGAGCTCAGACCTGGATTGTGAGATCTCGTCTTTTTTGATCAGCTTGCCCTGAGCGTCAAACAGCTGATATTCTGATCCTTTGTAAGGAGTAGAAGTGAAATCTATGTACAGATAATCTCGGACAGGATTGGGATAGAGTAGGATGCCTTCCTGTTTTGATGTGGTTTCGCTGACAGACAGTGTTGTAATTTCATAAGCCTGCTGTACACCTTCAAGTACCTGGGCATTAGTCCCCTTGTACAGGTAGGTGGTTTGGCCGACACTGTAGGTAGCCGAGCCGTTGCTTCCCGATGCATTTGCTCCCGTGGCCAGAACGGCAGACTGAGCATTCAGACTACTGACGGAAAAGGAAAACAGAATGAGAAAGAAGCAGTGAATAGATGTTCTTTTCATGTTAATGGTTTTGTGGTTATTAATAGGTTACCCCAACTTTCAAACGAAAATTTGAGAACACTAAATTACCACATATCACAACCGGATAAACGGAAAATAGACTAACGGCAGAAAAAATCGACCAATGGCCTTTTTGGGTAAAAATGTTGGTATTCAGCTGCTAAGGATCAAGAAAAGAGAGGTTTTCTTTATAGGTTCTGCCTATGGGAAGCTTAATTTGGTGGATGAGTTCAATCTCGTGGCTGCTTTTCCCCCGGATGAAATGCCGGGGTACGGCGTAGCTTCGGTGTATCCTTACAAAAGAATCGAAAAAGCTTTTATGAAGAAGATTTCCTAGTGAATCTAAGATGCAGTGCTTTTTGTCGTAGGTGATGAGTCTGGTGTAGTCTTTTAAAGCCTCAAGGTAAAGGATATCGGTAAGCCTGATCTGAGAAACGTTTCCGTTTTCCTTTATTTTTATGCAGTTTTCGCCAAGTAGAGCATCAAAGCAGTCGCATTTTTCTTTCATTTCAAAAAAATTGAAAACTTTCTCCATAGCATGATGAAATCGTTCTGTTTTAAGGGGTTTCAAAACAAAATCCAGTGCACCGATTTCAAAAGCTTCTGCAGCGGATTCGGTATGGGAGCTTACAAAAATACAGACCGGAATCTTGTGGGCCAGTTTTCTGAATTCCATACCGCTCACGCCATTGAGCTGGGTTTCACAGATCAGAAGATCAATTGGAAATTCAAGGTAAGGAACCGCCTTTTCCGCCGAGTTGAAAGACGCAATAATCTCTATATTATCATATTGTCTGATATGATGCTGAAGAACCAGCCTGTCCAGTTCATCATCATCAATGATCATACATTTAATACGGGTTATCATGGTCTGGATCTTAGTTTTTTTATGAGATTTACGGCTTTTAGTGTTTATTAATTATAAATCAGCTTTATAAAGTTATTAATTTTTTGTAAAAAAGAGATATTGTAAACTTAAATTAACATTAAAATGTGCTGAAGATTGAAAAATGATTTTGTTTTTTTTCCTGAAAATTGGTATCTTGTGAAAATCACAAACATAGACAGAAATTAATGCTAGATAAGAAACAACATAATTACGAAAAAGCAGTTTTGGTGGGGGTTATTACTCAAAATCAGGATGAGGACAAGCTTACGGAATATATGGATGAACTGGAGTTTTTGGCCTTCACGGCAGGTGCCACGGTGCAAAAACGTTTTACTCAAAAATTAACTCAGCCGGATTCCAAAACTTTCATAGGAAGCGGAAAGGCACAGGAAATAAAAGAATATGTAAAGGAAAACGAGATCGGAACCATCATTTTCGATGACGAATTATCTCCTTCCCAGCTTAAAAATCTCGAAAGAGAAATAGAAGTGAAAATTCTGGACAGAACCAATCTTATCCTTGATATTTTCGCTCAGAGAGCCCAGACTTCTTATGCGAGAACTCAGGTAGAACTTGCCCAGTACCAGTATCTTCTTCCGCGTCTTACCAGAATGTGGACTCACCTTGAGCGTCAGAAAGGGGGAATCGGGATGAGAGGTCCCGGGGAAACAGAAATTGAAACTGACCGCCGTATCATCCGTGACAGGATTTCCCTGTTAAAAGACAAACTGAAAACCATCGATAAACAAATGGCTACCCAGCGTAACAACCGTGGAAAAGTGGTTCGTGCCGCTTTGGTAGGCTATACCAACGTAGGAAAGTCTACGCTGATGAATGCGCTGTCCAAATCTGAAGTTTTCGCAGAAAACAAACTGTTTGCCACATTGGATACTACGGTAAGAAAAGTCGTTATCGGAAATTTACCGTTTTTGCTTACAGATACCGTAGGATTTATCAGAAAACTTCCTACACAGCTTGTAGAATCCTTTAAGTCTACTTTGGATGAGGTGCGTGAAGCAGATCTTCTCATTCATGTTGTGGATATCTCTCATGAAAGTTTTGAAGATCAGGTAGAATCTGTGAATCATACGTTAATGGAGATCAATGCCCATCAGAAGCCAATGATCATGGTTTTTAACAAAATTGATGATTTCAGCTACGAGAAAAAGGATGACGATGATCTTACGCCTTCTACAAAAAAGAATGTTTCTCTGGAAGAATGGAAAAAAACCTGGATGGGTAAATCTAAATACCCTACCGTTTTCATTTCTGCTTTAACGAAGGAAAACTTCCCGGAAATGAAGAAAATGATTTACGATGAGGTAATGAAAATCCATATTTCCAGATTCCCATACAACGATTTCCTTTTCGAATATTTCGATAATGATGAGGAAGAAGAAAACAACAATTAATGAAATATCAATTTTTTCTGTTATTGGTTTTATTTTCGGTTTTTGGGTTCTGCCAGAAATCAAAAATTGATTTAAAAGCTATTGAAAAAAGTCTTAAAAAGCCCGATTCTCCTTACAATTACGAGAAACTGATTTTTAAGTACAAAGGATATCCAAAGTCTCTGGACAGTATTGAAGCCCAGTATCTGTACTATGGCAGAAACTTCAAAGGTGACAGAATCTCAACTTCGGACGACAGTTTCAAAAGCCTGGCAGATGCTTTCAAAGAGAGTAATTTTGATGAATGCATCAGACAGGGGAAAATTCTCTATGATAAAGATCCTACCAATCTGGACATTCTTCTGGTTCTTTTGAGAGCCTATGATTCCAAGAAAGACGGGAACAATTTTATGCACCATCTGAGCCAGTTCCGCGCTCTTACTGAAGGAATCAAGAATTCCGGAGACGGAACCTCGGAGAAAACAGCTTATCTGGTGAATTCTGTTGGAGATGAATACATCCTTCTGAACATTCTGAATGTCGGAAAAGACTATGTAAGAGGATCAAAAGCCGCGAAAGACGGAATGTTTGATATCTGGGAAAAAGACGGACATAAAATTTATATTAAAATATTGTATTTAGACCTATTAAATTAATCACAAAAAGAACTTAGTGGAGTTATATTATTCATTTTCAGCCTTAATCGTATTAGCATCAATTTTTGCCTATCTTAATTACAGATTTTTGAAACTTCCGAGTACCATCGGGATTATGGTGATTGCCATCGTTGTTTCTATTTTTCTGGTCATGTTTGGCGAAACGGTGCTCCCAAGAACCTTTGGGCATCTCAATAAGTTAATGAACAGTATAGATTTCACAGAAGTTCTGATGGGAGCAATGCTTAACTTCCTGCTCTTTGCAGGGGGAATTCATATTAATATCAATGACCTGAAGGAACAGTTCAGGCCTGTAGTCATATTTTCAACAGCCGGGGTCGTTATTTCTACTTTTGTAGTAGGTTTCGGAATGTTTTACCTACTTCCATTTTTAGGAATTCATCTTCCCTTCATTTACTGTCTGGTTTTTGGAGCATTGATTTCTCCTACCGATCCTGTTGCCGTACTCAGTATTCTTAAACAGGCCAAAGTTTCCAAATCACTGGAAACCAAAGTAGCCGGAGAATCGCTTTTCAATGATGGTATGGCTGTCGTGGTTTTCACCGTTGTATTGCAGCTGGCCATTGGAAAAGAAGTGGATCTGGGTGTGGAAAGCATTGCCCTGCTCCTCATGAAAGAAGCCGGAGGCGGTATTATGCTCGGGGTAGTATTGGGTTGGGTAACTTCCAGACTGATGCGTGAAGTGGATGATTATATTATCTCTGTTCTGGTAACCCTTTCCGTAGTGATGGGAGGATATCTTATTGCCAGACAAATGCATATTTCCGGACCGCTTACGATGGTAGCAGCAGGTTTATTCATGGGTAATTTCAATGTAAGGTTCAAAATGAAATCTGTGACACAGGATTATCTGATTAAGTTCTGGGAACTTATTGACGAAATTCTGAATGCCGTATTATTCCTTTTTATAGGGTTTGAGCTTTTAATGATCAAAGATCTGAAGCACTTCATGGTTCCGGGATTATTAGCCATTGCAGTCGTTCTGATTGCCCGCCTGATCTCTATCTGGGTACCTACGAGATTCATGTCTTTAAGAACAAGATTCAGCCCGCAGACGGTAAAAGTTCTGGTCTGGGGAGGAATTCGTGGAGGAGTTTCCATTGCATTGGCGATGTCTATTCCTAAAAGTGAATACAGCGAAATCATTTTGAGTATCACCTATTGTGTAGTGGTATTCTCTATTATCGTTCAGGGACTTACGATAGCTAAAGTAGCCAACCCTAAAGCGATTGCAAAAGAGGAAGAAGAGAAGGAAACTGTAGTTTTGGATGAACACGCTTAATGACTAATAAAACACCAGATGAAAACAATAATCAAAGAAATACAGGAAGCACTGGCCGTACTGTCCATTCCTGAAAAGGCGGAATTTTTTCCGAGATTCTTCAAAACAGGTAAAGGAGAATATGGAGAAGGAGATTTGTTTTTAGGAGTAAAAGTTCCGGATCAGAGATCGGTAGCCAAAGAATATTATCCGAAAATAAGTTTAGAGGAACTTAGCACTTTGCTTTCTTCAAAATACCATGAACACAGGCTTACCGCACTTTTCATGCTGATCTCCAAGTTTGAGAAAACAAAAGACAAAGCATTCAGAGAGGAAATTGTTCAATTTTATCTGGATCACCTTGCCTATGTGAACAACTGGGATCTGGTGGATTCAAGCTGTTATAAAATTCTGGGTCGGTATGCCTTTGAAAATAATAAGGAGGAGCTGCTCAGAAACCTTTCTGATTCCGAAGAAATGTGGCACAAAAGAATTGCCGTGGTAGGAACCATGCATTATGTAAAAAAGGGTTCTTTTGAACTGACCAAAGAGCTGGTGATCAAAAATCTGAAACATCCCCATGATCTGATGCACAAAGCAAACGGCTGGCTGCTTCGGGAAATGGGCGAAAAAAACGAAGCGGAATTGATCTCTTTTCTGAATCAGCATTACCAGGAAATGCCGAGAACTTCCCTGAGGTATGCGATAGAAAAGCTGGATGAAGACCTAAGACAGGATTATCTGAAGGGAAGAGTTTAAAAAAAGGGTTTTTGTCTACAAATATCTCACCGTATTGAGTATTTTCAGGACAGAATTAAGTAATTTTGTCTTTCTTAAAAACTCAATTATGAAAAACTTTCTGAGGCTGTCACTACTGCTTTTTCCTTTATTATGGCTTACCAGCTGTTTTGATATTCTGGATAAAGTAAATGTAAAAGCCGATGGAACCGGGGAATACACCATTATTCTTAATGCCAGTAAAAGCAAAACAAGACTGGCTTCTATCTCTAAAATGGAAACCATTAACGGTAAAAAAGTTCCCAAAAAATCCGAAATTGAGAATAAAATTAATGAAGCGGCCAGAATTTTCAAAGCTACGCCGGGAATCAGTAATGTAAAAACGTCCATGGATTTTGACAATTACATTATCAAATTAAGCTGTAATTTTAAAAAAATTGAAAATATTAATGCCGGACTGGAGCAGCTTAAAGCTAAAAATATCCTGGGGAAAATGATTCCTACACAGATTTACAGCCAGAATCTTGAGAAAAAATCGCTTACCAGAAATAAGGTCAATACCTTCAAAGCAGATTACGACAAGATGGGAAAAGCAGATAAAGAGATCTTCAATAATGCAAGATATACCTCTGTAATGCAGTTTGAAAGCACCGTAAAATCCCAGACCAATACTTCCTACGTACTGGCACCGAATAAAAAAGCGGTGAAACTGGAAGCAGATATTCTGGACCTTATTTTTCAAAAGAAACAACTACAAAACACCATATTATTTCAATAAATTCTAATATTCAACCATGAAATCTATATTTTTAAAAACACAAACAATTACCTTCGTACTTTTTGGTTTTATGCTTGTTTTCGCACAGAAAAGTATGAAGCTTCCCAACGATGCTGTATTTTATATGGAAATCAACGGGAAACAGCTCAATCAAAAAATCAACTGGCAGAAACTTAATCCGTTATTGCACGAATTAAGCAAAAAGAACAAAGAGAAATCTTCCTGGAATGATTATTCCAAAACGGGAATTAAATACGATGCTACCCAATATCATTATGCCAGTTTTAATGATTCAATACAGACTTACACGACTCATTTTATTGTAGATAACAAAGAAAAGTTTCAGGAGTTTATCAATTCCACCAAGAAAAAAGGACAGGAAATTTCAAAGAAAAAGAATTATTCTTACGTTGATATAGACGATAATATTTTTGTTGCCTGGAACAACGACCGTGCTGTTTTAAGCCTCGTAAATTATACCAAACCGTATAAAAGCCTGGAATGGGATGAAGTTGCCGTAGACAGTGCTGTAGCGGTTGCAGACAGTGCCGCAGTGGCGGTAGACAGTGCGTATGCGGTAGAGCCGGAAAAGCCTTTTGATTACAAGGAAGAAATACTGAGCCTGAAAGATGATATTAAATATTTAAAGGAAAATATCAAAGATAACAATAAGGAAATCGCCAGAATTCAGAAGGACATTAAATATCTGGAAAAGAATCATAAATACCCGCAAGAAAATGTAGATACACAGCATTCTGAAGGGGAAACTGAAGTATACCCGAAAGAAGAGGAATATGCAGAAGCAGAAGTAGATACGGCATACCAGAAGGAACTGGATTCCATGCGTATCGAAAATTTCAAAATCGTGAAAAAATTGGCAGAAGACCGTTTTGATCTGTATTTCAACTCAAATTTAGAAATTGAAGTTCCCAAAGCAATGCTGAGCTTCAGAGATCCGAATTCTGATGCTTATGTCTATACAGATTACGGAAAAATGATGAACGACGGGATCTACGGGAAAATGATGATGCGTTTTGAATTCGGGCAGTTCTTTAAAAATGCATATAATTCCAATTCATATTACAATCTGTATTTTGACAAAGACAAGGTAAAACTGGTTAATAATTATCAGCATAAAACTCCGGACATTCAGAAAACGGTTGAATCTGTATATAAAGGAAAGAAAAACAAAAAGCTGGCAGCGCTTATCAATGAAAAAAGCATTGGCTATTACGTAATGAATATCAACGGATCCAAAACTTTTGATATGGTATACGAACTGTTTCAGCAGACAGGAGACAGCGACTATAAAAAAGAGATGGAGCTGATGATGGAAACCATGAAAATTATTCTGGATGAAGAAGCCATCACCAAAATAGCACCAGGAAACGGAATTTTTGTCCTGAACGAATTAAAGTCCAAAAAGGTAGATTACACCGACTACGAATACGATGACGACTATAATGAAAAGGAGGTTAAGAAAACAAAAGATGTAGCTGTTCCTAATTTTACCTTCGCATTTGCAACGGAAAATGAAGGCTATTGGAACCGTGTTTTCAATGTATTGGCCAGCAATAAAAAATTAGCCAAAAATTTCTCCAAAACCGGCGATTTTTATTCTTTTAAGGATGAAAAAGGAGATGGATATATGGATCAGCTGTACTTTACCGTAAAAGACGGGATTGTTTATCTTACAAGTGCCACGGAGAATATTATTCCTCAGAACCAGTCGGATATTTCTAAACAATGGGCCAAAGATTCAGCGAAATACCCTTTATCGGGAAGACTGGATATGCAGAAGCTTTTAATTGGTTTGGAAAAAGAATTTAAAACCCCTTCCGAAAGAAAAACACTGGATCTTTTCAGAAAAAACGTAGGCGAAGTCTATTATAAAACTGAAGTGAAAGGAGGAAGTGTAGAAACAGAAATAGATTATAATATTAAAAACTCTTCAGAAAACAGTCTGATGTATTTCTTTGATCTGTTTGATGAGATTTTTAAAATAAAAGAAGCCGAGAAAAAGCCTCAGATATTATAAATGAATAAAAAGAAACTTATTGTCCCGTTAATTCTTTTGCTCGCAGCTGCGATCTATTTTGTATTTTTTTATAAAAGCAAAACCTTAAAGTTTGTTCCTAAAAATGCAGATGTCGTGGTTTTAATTGATGTGAAAAAATTAACGAGACAATATATTTCAAGCCTGATTGCCCATCCTTCGAAGTGGTCAGGAAGCAAAACCAAAGATAAAAAAGAGATCTCATTACAGGATTCCGGGATTAGGATTCCGGATTTTCTGCAGATTTTTCACCTTAAAGATACCCGTTTCTCAGACTGGTACAGCGTGGTTGAGCTCAAAGACCCGCAAAAATTTTCAGCGTATTTAAAAAATCATCAATTTATCCGCAAAGGGAAGAATATTTTCCAGAAAGACCAGATTTTCATTACAATAGAAGGTGAAAAATGCATCTTGGGAACTTCCGCATTAGCTTTTGAGAATATCAATCAATCCCTTTTTCAATCTTCCGAAAAAAATAGTTTAACGTCAGATCGGTTTATTGATGGATCTTTAGGCAGTATTTCCTTTATTTCCGGAGATAAGATTCAGAATTTTGCGATAGATCTGAATGCTGATGAAATAGAAATAAAAAATACAGCAGAAACCGGAACTTTTGCTTCCGTTGTGGCCGGAATCCGGAAAAGAAATCATTTTTTAGAAGCGGAACTGAATGCTCATCAAGTAAAAAACTATACCCGGTTTTTCAGTAAAAACCTGGCGGATTCAGCTCAGATCAGTCATTTCAAAGCAACGGCTGATCTTGAACAGGTGAATGATACCATTATCAGCTATGAGTATGATGACCAATTTAATGAAATTGAGAAAAAGACTCTTCAGAAAATTATCCAGCCCGGATATGTGATAGCGCTGCAAAGCCAGAATCCTGAACAACTCCGTGACTATTTTCTGCATAAAAAATGGATCAACGCCCAGGAACAGTTTACCGCAATTCCTTTTCAGCCTAATCGAATAGAGGGAAATAAGGAAGGCTTAATCGTGAAATCTACCCGAAAGCCAATTGCATTATCCCCAAAACTCAAAGCAAACTATATATTCATCCAAAATAATCCGTTGCTGTTGTCTTCTTTAAGTAGTTTAACGCCAACAGAAAAAGCCGTTCTTGCTGACATAGACTATCTGTTTTATGGAAACAAAGCAGACCGTTACTGGGTGAAAATTAAAGCTAAGAAAGGAGATCTGCCGCTCATTTTAAGATGGTAGAATCTTCAATTCTAAAATAAATATGTATTGAATGAGCCCATCCGAAATTGCATTGCTGAAAACAGGCACCCATTATTTTTTACATCTGGTTTTTCCGGTTTTTATCGCCCTGATCTTTTTTCGCGAAAACTGGAAAAAAGCTTACTTCATTATGCTGGCAACGATGCTTGTAGATCTGGATCATCTTTTTGCCAATCCTATTTTCGATCCGTCAAGAAATAGCATCGGATTACATATTTTACATTCCTATTATGCCATTGCGGTGTATTTTTTGCTGCTGTTTTTTAAAGGAAACATAAGAATTATTGCCGTTGGGCTTTTGTTTCATATGCTGACGGATTTTCTGGATTTTAACCTTTGGATTCACTAAGAGAAGGGAAGATGGGAGAGGGAAGTTATGAGATACAGGTTTGAGAGTTTGAGGGTTTGAGAGTCGGAGGATTTTAGGGTACGGGATACGGGTTTGAGAGCCGGAGAGTTTGAGGGTTTCGGGATACGAATTGCGAGGTGCAGGATTGGAACGTTTCACACTTCACTTGCGTAGCAAAATTGACCATTGACATTCCTTAGTCTTAGCCTTTACCTCAGCCTAAAAATTAATAGAGTAGGATTTAAAAGTAAAAAAGGTAGTATTTATTCTTTATCACTGGAATAATTTCTCCCTTCTGATTTCCTGCTTTACGACATTAAAATATTATTAATATTTTCTTTTGATATTTAAAACATCATAGATTTTTTGTATTTTGTAGTCACTTTATGAGATTAAAAGAACTTTTACATTATACGTATATTTTTCCTGTTCTGGCGGTAGGATATTATTTTTCCGGACTGATGGGAAGCGGGGTTTTCTATGATATTATTGCAGGGATTCTGCTCACCGGAAGTGTCTTATCCGCAGTACATCACGCAGAAATGGTGGCTCATAAAGTAGGGGAGCCTTTCGGAACCATTATCCTTGCCCTTTGTATCACGATCATTGAAGTTGCGCTCATCATCTCGCTCATGGTGGCCGGCGGAGATCAGGCGATCACGCTGGCCAGAGATACCGTTTTTGCTGCCGTCATGATTATCCTGAACGGAATTTTGGGGATTTGTATCCTGGTAGGTGGCGTAAAATACCATGAACAGTTCTTTGCAAGAACTTCTGCCACTACTTATCTGGTAAGTATTGTTTCTATTTTGGTGCTTACCCTGGTTCTTCCCAATTTTACTTCAAGTGTGAACGGGCCTTTCTATAACGAAGCCCAGCTTATCTTTATTTCTATTGCCTGTCTTGTCATCTATGGTGTATTCCTGATGGTTCAGACAGTGCGTCACAGAAGTTACTTCATCGTTCCGGACGAGCATCCGGAAGAACATTATATTCCTTCATTGCAAAAAACCCTGGTAAGCTTTGGTTTTCTTGTCGTATGCCTTGTCATTGTTGTATTAATGGCTAAAGGGCTTTCGGGAACCATTGAAGATATGGTACAGAGTATTGGCGCTCCTAAGTCTCTGGTGGGAGTTATCATTGCTGGAGTGGTGCTTCTTCCTGAAGGGGTGGCGGCTATCCGTGCTGCAAGAAGTAATCAGATTCAATCCAGTTTAAATCTCGCATTGGGATCTGCGCTGGCCAGTATAGGCTTAACAATTCCGGCAGTGTCTACCGTATGCATCATGTACGATATTCCGCTGGTATTGGGTCTTGATAAAAAAGATATTATCCTGCTTTCCCTGTCGGTATTTATTGTTATGCTTTCTCTCAGCCGCGGAAAAACCAATATCCTCTATGGAACCGTTTTATTGGTGAATCTTGCAGCCTATATCTTTACGGTAATAGTTCCTTAGAAAAGCTTAAACACTAAAAAGCAAATTTGCCCTTTTGCCTATTCGACTTTTTACAAAAAATCACAGTCTTCTGGCCAGTTCCATTTTAAAAGCCATTAGTTTGGCAATATTCTCGGATTTGTAAATGGCCATATCGGCATTTTCTCCGGCAAAATTCTCTTCAATGGTGGTTCTCCACAGTTCAAGCCATCGGTCAAAATGTTTCTGTTCCATAGCTTTGATTTCGTTAATCGGAAAATGAACACCCATTGGATTTCCTTTGTAGCTCATCTGTCCGAACAGAACAGATTCCCAGAATGAATACATTTTAGGAAGGTGCTTGTCCCAGTCTACTTTCGCAACATCATTAAAGAAAAATCCAATCGTCTCATCTTTAACTACTTTCGCATAAAATGAATTGACGAGATGCTCAATGTCCTCTCTTGATTCCAATTTTTTCATATCTCAAATGTACTGCAAAATCATAGTAAAAATTCATTCCGCAGGCTGATAATATTTAGGTTTTGATAATTATATTTAACAAGGTGCTTAAAAGAATAATATATTTTTTCATTTATCATTTGTATTTATAAAATTGTGTTTTGTAATAAAGTACTGAAAATTAATTTTCTTCTATACTACAACTTATTTAGATGCAGAATGTCATAAAATAACCCATATGGGGTATTTTATTATGAATTTTAATTGTTTATTTTTACAAGAATTGACAGTAAGTTTAAGAGTTTCATTTTGTAAAAAAATCTCTAAAAAACAATACAAAGGCATCCTCAGAATTGATTGCTTATGTCATCTACATACCTACTGTAGAAATTCCGGAACTGCTGCCTATCTCGCTTTAAATTGAAGGAATATATAGGGGAGCTATGTGTCTACTCAAAGAATAGTAACTTCATTGTAAATAGTAAAACAATTTACATAATCAAATAAAATTTATTAATCATGAAAAAATTAAGAACATTACAATTAGGTACACATGAAGTACTTACGAGATCGCAATTAAAAAGCATACAGGGAGGAGGTACTTGTTGCTGGCATACGACAGATTGGAAAATATCACAATGCGGCCTTAGTATGTCAGATGCGCAAACGGCTGCTGGTGGGGGGCTTAAGTGGTGCTGTGACAGTTGCTCCAAATCTCATTCCCACTCCTTAGCAAACCCCGAGTAAGATTCTGTTAAGAAATGAAAAAGCTTATTGGGAATTAAATACCGAGTTAAATTGATATATTTCCAGGCTAAAAGTGAAGAATACCGGAGTAATTCTAGATTAGTTTGCAATATCCACTACTTGATCTGAAAGTTTGAGTGTTAGATCAAGTAGTGGATATTACACTTTAAAGCATTCAAAAGCAATGCACCTTGCTCAAGCCAAAGTAAATGTATTCTTTATTCGTTATTTTCTTGACCATTCAAATATACACTCTGTTGATATTCAATCTATGTTGTGCAAGATTTCATAAAGATGATTATTCACCTTCATAGGGACAAAAATCTTTATAAATCTTTGGTAAGTCCCGGGTGCCTGCTCAGACATTTCGAATACCATGGCGTATTCAGTAAAACCGGAGCCGATTTTTCTTCGATAATTTTATACAACACATTTTTACTGTAATTGTAATCTGCATATTCGCTGATCACTTTCCCGTTTACTTTTGCCGGAAATCCTGTAATATGAGCCATTATTCCTGTGGTATTTTTTAAAACCCTGAAATAATTATTGATCTGATAGATCCATATATCCATGATCATCTGCCTTAGATTTCCATACTTATCCAGCAAACTGTATTCACAGACGGAGCTTCTTTCAAAAGCGACGGTCTCAATAAACCATAGATTGACAGAACGGTCGAACCCTACGGCCCATGATCTTCTGCCTGCCAGAAAATGATGTTGATTAGCCTCAATTAAATTTTGTACAATTTCGAACGCTTTTTTCACGTCAATAATATTCAATGCCGCGGCAATTTTCCCTAAGTCTGAAAACAGTTCACGTTCCTGTTTATGAATCCATTCCCGTTTCAGAGTAGAACCATAAAAACTTAAAGAATCTGCTGATTTTTCTATAGAAATCCAGTCTGAATGAATGAGCCCGCCTATAAATTCCAGCTGGGGGAATTTTTCCAACAGAGTAATGGTTCCCCCCATCTGAAATTCTACAGTTGATTTTGATTTAAACTTATATTTTCCCAAAGTTGCTTTCGTCACATTGGCAAGAGCAAATACGGCACAAAAATTATCGAATAAATACTTGTTCATCGCAACAATCTGGCTATGGGAAGGGTTGGCAATATAGCTGAAATAGCCTCTGAAATGATTTCCGTGAAATTTTCCAACGCCTTCATATACTTTTTTCTCTACAAATTCCCCTTCTGTTCCTCTTGGCGGAGGAATCATGGGTTTGGGTTGAGGCGTCGTCTGATACGTCGGAGCTGCATTTAGCGGTTCAGAATACCCTCCTTTTGGGTTGGCAAATGTTTCGTAGCCCATGATATTTATTCTTTACAGTCTTTTAAAGGATAGCATGGCAGACACTTGGATTTATCCCTTAGGAAAGTTAAAGTCGTTGGCGTTACAAATTCCCAGGGTGCTCCTACAAAAATGGCTCCTGTAGACCATTTCAGATCAGTAGCTGTAGCGGCTTCATAATTTCTTTCCAGAGTAATGATCCATGAAGTATGAGCAGAAACCGAAGTATCTTCCACAATATTTACGATTCTGTATACTTTACAGTCTATGATGATTTCTCTGTCTGTATCTGCATTGATCTTGAGGCTGCTTGCCGTGGATGTACCATAATCCCAGTAATAATCACTATTGTTCAGCACTACTGTATTGGATGCATTGGTTACGGTAAGACTTCCTTCTCTGTCTGAATAGAAATTTTCTTTCTGTTCTTTGATTTCCTGAGCAATGGAAACATAATGCGGATCGTTAGGCAATGGCGGAATACCTGTACCTCCCCAGATTTCTCCTGAAGACAGAAAATAAGAAACATAATCAAAATAACCGTCCCTGATCGGAACCAGTACTCTACAGCTTCCTGCCTCTAAAAATTTTTTAAAAATCAAATCATTGGATTCTTCTTTCATCTGATCTGCCCAGCTGCATTTCTTGCCCCAAAAATAAGGGTAGAAAATATAGATCATCAGGTTCCAGTTGAAAGCCTGTTCAAAAAACTGAATAAAATTCCCCTGCTGTTCTGCTTCTTTGATGTTCATTTGAGGATGCCCGCAAGGTTCAACTCTATTTTTCATCGCATCAAATCCGTCGAAAAACTGGCAGGATATATAACTGATCACCATTCTTTTCAATTCTATTTTCTCAATTTCTCTGTGAATAAAAGGATTTTGGTTATACCGTTCCCTTTTCAGTTCTTCCTCTTTTTTGTCGAATTCTTCTTTGGCTTTCTGGTAATCTGCCCACTCTTTATTGTATTTCTCCATTGCCTTATCATACACTTCTGTAATTTTGGAGAAAACAGATGTTTGCCATTGTTCTTTAGCCTCATCTTTTAATTTACATCTTACAATCAGGTCCCATTTGAAATTGGTAACATCCCAGGCATGTACATTCACAGAATGATTCCCTTCGATAGCAGGAAGGGAAACAACATTCCCCAGATTGTTCAGCCCTCCGTCCTGATGCCACATGCTGTCTCCGTTGGGCCCTAAACTGGCATTAATAGATACTCCTCCGCCTTCATTATAATTAAGACGGATATTTACCACCCGCATACTGATTCCTGCGTAGTTGGCCGGAATGATACACGGAAATGAAGAGGTCCAGGAACCGGATTTATTATTTTTTCCCTTAGGATCTCCCGGTTCTCCTTCCAGAGGAACAGTTATTTCTATAAAAAAATTGGGTGGAGCGGGAACATCTTTCAGATTGTATTTGGAAATTAAAGATTTATAATTTTCAGGGGTGATCATTGGGGCTGTTACATCAAGGGCAGCAGGCTTTACAGGCAAGACGCCCTGGAAATCAGACTCAAAAAGCTTTTTATACAAAGCTGCAGGTTCCGGCAATGTAAGTTCTATAACCGCTTTTCTTCCGTAGTTGTACACCTGGGCTCTGGATAATTTATTGACATATAAATATTGTCCCGAAATGTTGGCTCCATTTACATTATTAAAAGAATGTTCATTGGTTTCTTCTGTTTCAAAAATTCTTCGGGTGAAAGTTAGCGTTCTTACTTTTTCTTCTACCCTTTTAGTAGCCTGATCTATAACTCCTCTTGAAGTATTGATGATTTCTTTATTCGTCAGTGATTTCGACTGGTTGGTGCTGTATTTGGAGTCTGCCTGTATTTTATAGGTTCCCCAGTCTGCATTGGCAGTAACTCCTGCCTCAAAAGCGGAATCCTGCTTCACTATATTTTCTACTTCTTTTTGCAGAGAAGCTTTATCCTCAGTCTGGAGGTATTTTTCTTCAAACTGTTTTATTTCTTCTTCGGTTTCGGTATACTCTTCTGTTTTTTCAAAACGTCTGTGCTTAGTTGTCAACTCTTCACCTTCCAATACATTTTTTATATAGGATAAATCTCCTGCCTGATAGCATTTGGTGTAATCTTTCACGACCATTAAGTCGATAATATCAATTCTTGGCCTGGCGCAACACTTGCTTTGCGGAACACAATTATTATTGGGTTTACAACTGCATTTGTCATTGATACATCCTGGGATTTTAGTTTCTAGTAATGGGTTTCCAACCTCCAGAAAAGGAAATTCAGAATGTCTTTCCGTATCACATTGATCCAGTTTTGAAAAGCATGACGGAATTAAGACGCGTCTCTCAAAATATCTGGAGATATTCTTATCAGGCAAGCTCATATTATCTTTGTAATACTTGTCCACAAAGTCCATTTGTGCAAGAATGGAGAGGTAGTCTATGTTGGTAGGGTAGCGCAGGTTTTTTACCTGAACCAAAGATAAAATGGTATCAGCAAGGGCCGTTCGCTGTAAAAAATAGAGGCTTTTCTCTTTTTCAAAAACAATATCCAGTCTTGCTTCCTTAATAATACTGAAAGCTTTGTTTTTATCAATTTTGTTTCCCAATAACCTAAAATCGGTTATAGCTTTGGTCCATTCTTTCCCCAGATCCTCCATCTTTTTGATAGATTCCCGGCCTTGTAAGAACTCCTTTATTTCCAGACTTAACTGAGTCTTATTGTTTTCTTTGCATAGTTTTTTCCAGTTTTTAAACCTTTCCGATTGATAATTTTCGGGATGTGACTGTATTCCAAAGGATTGAATATCGCTGGCGCTCAGAAGCTCTACCGGCCTTTTTGTAAAGATTTTTAATAGTTCTGACATGGCTTTTGTTTTTAGTTTGTTAGAATTTTGCATCTCAATTTCACCTCTGACAACTCAGCAAAAGCTTACTCAGTTCCAAAATTGTCAGGATACATGGTTTTGAAAATCAAAATATTTTCATGGCTTATCATCTATCAAATATCCATATAACATAAAAGGCAGGGAAAGGAAAAACACCTTAAATATTCCGGTATTTCCACTGTTTCTAAAAGATATTTTCCAGCAGATTATCTTTATTTAGATCCTGCTTATGGATTGATTTTCAACAATTTGTAGTGGATGCTTTAGATTCTTCCAATAAACAAGCGAAATGAAGGGACATTTGAAGAAATGCCACTGACTTTATTAAAAGATAAGTATAACCCAAAGCGGATTGTATAATTTACACAGGAATCAGCAAATTATTTTCGAAGAATTTGAAGGAGAAATTTATTTTTTAGACTCAGTAATTGGAGTTCTTCGAATGAGTAATTTATTTACCAATCCAGAAATTCGTTTTATAATACCTCAACAGATAGTCGTAGATAATCATTTCAAATGTCCTTTGGCTGGAAACGAAAATCCTGTTGATATTCAGGTGGAAAATACTCTGGAAAAATATTCTCAGAGGCATTCCCAGAGATTGGTTTTTGTCGTGATGTTGAATATGTTCCAATACAGCCCGGTCTTTTTCAATGTTTAAAATAATAAATTCTCTTTCGCTTACATATTCATCAGAGGAGTTAAAATTCAGAAACTGAGGCTTCAATTCCCGGTATTTTTTATCAAGTTGGCTGTTGAGAACTTTATCTGCATTAAATTCAGCTTTAAAATCTTCGTTGAAATCTTTAATCCAGTCCAGTTTTTCCTGAATATTTAGTCCTAGTGTTGTTAAGTAGGTGTCGATCAGAAAAAGACTGATAATGATTTTTTGTTCATCGTCAAAATGCAGACACTGCGAAGAAAGCTCACTGTTGCTATGAAATAATTTTTCAGCATCTTCTATTGTATTTTCTCCATAACGCTCAATTTCCCTTGTATAGGTATCATGCAGTATTAATGAAATCTCGCCGCTTTCCAGATAGCTCTGCAAGGCTTTGTTGATCAGTTCAGTCACGGAATTATGGTCTGTGACACTGTGGAGTCTGAATCTTAAACGGATGTGAGGTTTCGGGTCCAGATACCGGATAAAGAACCATTCTGCAATCAGATTTCTTTCCTGAAGAGCTTCGGTTAAAGGAGTTATGGCTTCCTCCAGAATAATATCAGCCGTTTTTACACCGGTATATATTTTCAGATACAGCCATTCGGTGCCGGGAATAAATTTTCTCTTCATCATGCTTCCGGTTTTTTTAAGGTTTCGGCTTTATACAGCGAAAAGATGAATTCCTGCTTATGATCATTCGTTTCATGGTATAAAAATTCCTCCACAGGCAATGATTTTTCAGTTTTGACAATCTGTACGAACATTTGAGCCATCTCATAATTGTCCAGATGCAGAGTCAGTGTATTGTCAAAGTGCGCCCATTGTATCCATGCAGGAATTTTCGTTTGGGTTCTCCATTTTGTTAATTCAGCTAAAAAATGATTTTTATCCGAAATTAAGGGAAGCAGATGCGAAATATCCTTGTCCGTTATTTTCCATCTGGCCTTTGAAAGGATAATATTTCCGTATTCCACTCTTGGCAAGAAACGGTATATATGTTCCAGCCCGCCCCAATCAAAATACATCCCGGTTCTGATATTCTGAGAATACAGATCAGATAAAAAGTGATAGGCAGGAAGCGTCTCAAAAGCATAATTATGGGCATTGGTCAGATAAGGTTTTACTTCTCTATTCAGCCTTTTGGAACGCAAAACAATTTGGTCATTTTTCAGCGAAATATAAAGGTCGTCCACTGAAATCTGGTTTTCCACGGGCAGAGCAGACTGTGCTAAGTACGGAATTTCATACTCCCGTAATGATGGTCTCCGGATGATGTTGCCTATTCTGGCTTCCGGCAGGTGAATGATTTCCGCAAGAATACATTCGGAATTCAGCTCATTTTCTTTACGGGCAATCGCTTTTGTCAGATCGCGGATCCCGGATTTTTCCGAATGAAACCGTCCCAAAAAATTAGCAGCGCTGCATGTGGTACTGCTGTTGATAAATATTTTCTCCTGATGATCTTCTGAAATTATTTCTGTTAAAAAAGATTGGGTATCAGGCAGATCGTTCCAGTTTTCCTCAAAGGATTCGAAATCCTGATCAGATAATTCAATTTTTTCACGCTGAAACAACAAGGCATCCTGCAACTTTTCGTTCAGAATGGTAAAAACGGAGTTAAAATGAATGCTACGGGTTGGCTTTTTGGTAGAAGCCGGAAATTTCAGATCATTCAAATAAGGATGAAGACCTTTTGAGGAAACACCTTGTCTGTATCCTATTCCTACTTCGGCGTCCAGAACATACAGGAGCGGCACTTCTTCGGCTTCAAATCGTTCAGAAAATGCCTGTTTAAATTTTTGAAAGGTGGTTTCGGTCTGAGGTAATGTGATTTTATTTAAAAAGCAGATCGCTTTTTTCAGTTCCTTTTTCCAGTGTGGAGAAAGGCAGAACTCATTTTTGAAATAGAGATCCGTCTGAAAAAGAAATTTCTTGTCATACTCAGTATTAAAGGATTTGATCAGATCTTCCGTTTCAGCATAAAGAGTGGCCGGATTTCCGATATGAAGATCCAGCTTGTCCAGCTTATCTTTGATGTTCTTCAGAACGGTTGCAGCATCGCCGGCATTTATTTTGGTTAAAACTGAAATTAACAGGTCCAGAAAATCAGCTCCTGATACATTCGGTTCAAGCTGGCTTACCAGCAATTGATTGTCGATGAGCTCTTCAATAAACTCTAGAGCTTCTTCTTTGGTTATTTCTTCATTAACCAGGATCTCTGCAATCTCGTGTATGGTTTTTCCGGATCGGGAAAATTCCAGAACCTGTTGCAGTTCTTCCGAAAGCGGGGCAGATGAGATGATATAATCCCTTTTCCCGTGAGTGTATTGATATTCTATATAACGGATCCTGTTTCCGATTTTATAAATACTGTTATTAGGATAAAACAGCAACTGGTCTCTTATTTCCCTGGTTTTTACAAAATGCTGAGCAAGGGACACCAGAAAATGCATATCCAGTTTAGTGTCTCTTAACCAGGCTTCAGTTAATGAATTTTGGGTATGGTTTCCCTTATCCAGCGGATCTGGTGATGCTGAAAATTTTCCCAGGCCAACACCGGAGAACAATCCGAACGGAGTACTGCGCGTGCTTATACGGCAAAAATATTTCAGCAGGGTATTTTTTAGCTTCTGGTCTTCTTTTACAGCGTATTGATGTTCTGTGCTGAGCCACTTCACCAGCTCTCCATGCAGGAAAGGAGAGGCCAGATAAATAGCTTCCTGAAAAACAGGATTGGCATATAGTTCTTTTAATGTGGTCTCCGGAGTCTCATCTTTTCCCATATGTCTCCGGAAATCCGTACATGAAAACAGAGGGGTTCGAACTACAAATTCGTCAAAAAAAAGATAAGGAAAACGGGACATTTACTTTTTTGTATTTTGTTTTGGCTGATAATCCGGATGGCCCAGCTGCCATAGAGCGAAGGCAAACATATCTCCTATGTTGGCATAGCGATGTGCTGCAGGAACATTCCCTGCATGACCTCCTTCATAATCTATTTTTAACATCACAGGAAGTCCGGAAGTGCTGGCAGCCGTTAATGCAGCCGCAAATTTCACAGGTTCCCATACGGTAACCCTTTGGTCATTGATTCCGCCGGTAATAAAAGTAGCGGGATATTTTACCCCTTTTTCCACATGATGATAAGAGTCCATCTCAAGAAGGGCTTTAAATTCTTTAGGATCCTTTACTGTCCCGAATTCTTTCGGCTGTGCATTAGGAGTGGTCTCATCTCTCAGAGGGTTCATAACGCCTACTTCAGCGACTACTACTTTAAATAGATCCGGTCTTTCCGTCATGGCTCTTCCTACGGTAATTCCTCCTGCGCTGGCTCCCCAGAGTGCGACTTTATCTTTTGAAGTATATTTTTCATTAATTAAGAACTCGGTACAGTCTATCAGATCTCTCCAGGTATTGGGTTTGGTTTCCTTATAGCCTGCCAGGCGCCATTTTTCACCTTTTTCCGAACCCCCTCTTACATGCGCAACAGCTACCATTCCTCCCTGGCTGATCCATAACAGATATTTTTTTGCAAAGAAAGGATTGATGGAATATCCGTAAGATCCATAGCTGTCTATCATGGTGAGATTTTTACCGTCTTTTTTAATGTTCTTATTATAGATCAGGGAAACGGGAATCTCTTCTCCGTCTCTTGATTTTACGGTAATCTCTTTTACAATAATATCTTTGAACTCAGGATATTCTGTAACCGGTGTAAGATCTTCCGGCTTAAAAATATTGGTTTTCAGATCATATTTGAATCTTTGGTTATCATTGGCCCAACCGGAACAAATCACCCAGATATCAGAAAAGCCCTTCCCTTTGGATTGGAGAACGACGCTTCCGGATGAATAAGGAAGTTGAATTTCCGTATCCTTTCCGTTCTTCAGTAAATGTAATTTGGCTTCCACCCCGTTTTTGGTGGTGGTATAGTAGATGCCGTCTTTGGTAATTCTATAGCTTTTAATGATCTCATCCTTTTTTTCAGGGATCAGAACTTCCGGATTTTTGAACCGGGGATCACTGATGCTGGTTTTACAAAGACTGTTAAGGGAAGAGTTATAGCTCGACAAAAAGAAGACATCACTGTTGGATTCTTCTAATGATTTGGTTTTATCTCCAGGGTCTGAAAAAGGTTTCCAGTTCTTTTTTCCGCTTAACAGATCTTTTTTAGAGATGATGTATGTTTTTCTGTATGTATTGTAATCTACCAGCATGCCGATGTAGTAGCGGTCATCTTTATCAAAATCCAGGATCATGGGAAATATATCTTCTGTGATGTTCAGATCCGGATTGTTCTTGGCAGAGAAAAGATCGGTTATATTTTTAGGATCAGTCCCGATTTTATATAAAACAGTTCTTGTATTTTTATAAAAATCGAGTGATTTAGAGTCTGTAGTAGGGTAATGGAGATAGATAAATCCACTGTTGTCATCCAGCCACTTGATTCCTCCTGCGCTTACAGGTTCAATCTGAGTGATAATTTCCGGATGGATGTATTTTTTATCAACATCCATAATGATGGCTTCTGCCAGCTCCTGTCCTTTTTCAGCTAATGAAATGGCTACTTTGCTGCCGTCCCAGCTTGGATTCAGGTAGTTAATAACAAATTCATGATTTTTTTCCGACTTCTTATATTGGGAAGGATCGTAAAGCAATTCTTCTTTTCCGGAGATTCCTTTGCGATAATAGAGTTTTGCAACTTTTTCGTTGCTGTTCTTTTTTAAATAAAAATATTTACCATTATCTGTTATTTCCAAATTGGATATGGAGTATCCCTGCCTCTGATCAAATTCAAGCATTTTTGCTGAAAAATAATTTCTTTTGGGAATCAGATCCAGAGCGGCATTGGTATAGGCCGTCTGGGTTTTCATCCAGTTGAGGGTTTGAGGGTCTTCCAGATTTTCCAGGTTTCTGTATGCATCCACAATCTTGGTTCCGAAATAGTCGTCTGTAGAAGGCTTAGACGGAGCAGGATTGTTTTTTTGGGCAGATAGAGAAGTAGAAAAAGAACAGATAATGATAAATATTGAATACTTCATGTAAATCCTTATCTTAAAGAAGTTATAAAAGTATGTCTTAAAGGAGTAGGAAGAGGCTCGTCACCTCCACAATTTACACCTGCACTGGCTCCTCCGTTGATGATTCTCATATCGTTAACTTTCATGATTTGCATTTTTTTTAACGATAATTTTTTCTCTTGTTTGTCTTGTTTTTTCATTAGAAATTTATTTTTAGTAATCTGTAGCAAATAAAAGAATATTTTTTTAAACCAACCATGCCTGTGTAGTATAGATTTATAAATTCATGATGGTGTTGGGTTTTGTAATTAATTTATTTTCAATTAATTGCAAGCTTGGTTTGTTTTTTTTTCAATCCTGGTTTTTTGAAGAAGAAATATGTAAATTTGCATAAAACTACTACTGTGATGAGATTGATATTTACTTTTTTATTGCTTTCAGCAAATTTTTTTTACGCTCAGAAACAATTACCCGACTCTTTGAAAAGATTCGGCTATGCTGAGCTGAAAAAGAAGTTTAATGATTATGATGAAAATGATAAAATTCAGGAATCTAAAATCATTGCAAAATATTATTTACTGAAAGCAAAGCTTGAAAGAAATAATCTTCAGATGGCAGAAGGATATATTCTGGTTCATTTTAATGAAGATTTTCCACAGGCCATGAAGTATATAGACAGTGTTTTTATTGTTACAAAAAATGCTAAAGAAAGCTCCTATGAAGCTATTGCTTACAGGATGAAGGGGAATTTGTACTATAAAAATGATAACCTCAAAGCAGCTCTGGACAACTATATTATAAGCTTAAAACATGCTCAGAAGCAAAAAGATCAGAAGCTTATTGCCTATGCCAACCTTAATATTGCCTATATCAACAGCCATATCGGGCGAAATGTGGAAGCGGCCAAGATGTTCAGACACTATTATGATTCCAAAGAACTTTCCGAAAGTGAGCATAATCAGACGCGTATTAATCTGATTAACTGTTATATAGAAAGTGATCAGCTGGATTCTGTGAATGTTTTAATTAAAGAAGGGCTGGACTATTCTGCTAAGAATCAAAATAAATATAGTAATAGCCAGTATTTATATCTGTCAGGATTTTCTTATTTAAAACAGAAAAAATACGAACAGGCCATTCAGGAGTTCTCAAAATCCTATGATTATTTCTCCAGTATTGAGGATAATAATGCCAACTATGTCCTTTACAGCCTGGGAAAGTCCTATGAAGGGCTGAACGATAAGAAGAAAACAGTAGAGTATTTCACTAAACTGGATGCCAACGTAGAGAAAACCAATATTACATTCCCGGATCTGAGGGATGTATATACTTTTCTTATTGATTACTACAAGGAAAATAATGATACGCAGAAGCAGCTTTATTATATAGACCGGTTTTTAAAGGTGGATAAAAAGCTCGATGAGCAGTTTAAATACCTGTCTACGGAACTTCCTAAGAAATACGATACCCCCAATCTTCTGCGTGAAAAAGAAAATATTATTAAGGATCTGAATAATAATAAAACAGGTCTCTATGCCTCTATAAGCGTACTTGGATTAATTCTTATCCTATTTATCTACCTGTACTATAAATCCAAGAAAACCGAGAAGGAATATAGAAAAATAGCCCAGGATCTGATTCATTCCATTGAGAAAAAACATATGGAATCTGTTGAAAATCAGAAACATGAAATTGTGAGGGAAGAAATTCTGCCTCAGATAGAGGAAGAAGAGGAAGAAGAAGAATTAGTGGAAGCAGAAGAAGCAGAGGAAATATTGGTTGAAATGAGGGATAGATCCGGGAATAGTTTATCTGAAGACGTTACAAAATCTATCCTGAAAGACCTCAATACATTCGAATCCAAGGGACATTTCCTTAAAAAAGGCATTACACTGGCCAGTCTGGCAAAAACAATAAAGACCAATACCGCCTATTTATCTGAAGTAATCAATACCCAACAGGGAAAAAACTTCACCACTTACCTCAATGATCTGCGTATAGACTATGTTTCAGAGAGGTTATTGGAGGACAAAAAGCTCAGATCTTATAAACTTCCTGCCATTGCAGACGAATTAGGCTATAATAATGTCCAGGCTTTTGCGACTGCATTCAAGAAAAAAACGGGTACAACACCTTCAATTTACATTAAAGAGATTGAAAACGCAATGGCATCCTAATTTTTGCATTTATTCTATAATGCACTGTAATTCAACGTTTTAAAATTTAAAGATTTATAAATCCATAGCGTGAATTTATAAATCCTGACATCAATTGTTTTTTTTGAGTTCGATTCTTATCTAAGTTTGTCTCAGAGAAACACACAAATATTTTTTCTTTTCCAATCGAAACAACACGGAAACTTAAAAATATAAAATGCAACTCAGCATAGGTGATCCCGAAACTGTAAAAATCAATACAGTAGTTCCGGAAAAATTTGAAAGCCTCCTTTAATGACGAAAGTTCTTTTTCAGGAAAATCTCAAATAGCCAATCACCTGCTTTAAGTAAAAGATGTCTAATTTTAAAATATCTACGTATGATCAGAGATCTATTAATGAATTGTAGAGAAGGCAATAAAAAAGAAATCAAAAAATTTATTGCTTCGGCTGAAAACCTGGATAAAGGTAACTGCTTAAATGCTTCATTTAATGCTGTAGCCAATGCGTATAGAGCGAAGACCGTTATCAGTCCGCTGAAAAAGATACAGTATCTTGCCACTTTCAATAAAGAGATCATGTCTGCAGTAGAAAGTGCAGACGCAGAAAACAGATATGAAGTTGTATTTCTGAGATACCTTATCGAAAGTAATATTCCAAAAGGGCTGGGTTTTTCCCAAAATATCCTTCACGACAAAAAAGAGCTGGAAGAACAGGCTGTAACTCTTGAACAGAAAGCTTTCAGCAGCGAGTATAAGCAGTTTATTACCAACGTACTTCAAAAACTGGGGTGATGAGATCTCTGTGGAATGAAATTCATAACAGCCTGCTGACCCATTCAGGTTCCTGGATTCTTGATTTTAATAATAAGAAGATGACGTATTCTGAAATATTATTGGAAGTGGAATCTTTGGAAAAGAATTTTTCAGGGACTGATTTTGAAGACAAGCTGTTTGTGATCGATTATCAGGGTAATACAGTAAATTTAATTATACTTTATTTATTGATCCTGAAGAAAGGAGGCTGTGCGCTCCTGATTGAATGCACGAAAGAAAACCTGGAAGGAATTCCGTTCTTTTATGCAATCATTACACAGGACAATTCCTGTATTCCCTTTGATTTTGAGCATGATATACACAAAAGTCCATACGGGAATATATTAATAAGGAATGATTATATGGATCAGCCGCTTAAAAATACTTCCGTGGTATTGTCGAGCTCCGGAACCACAAAGATCAGGAAATATATTATGCATTCTTCGGACAGTATATTGCAGAATATCAGATCGAATGTAAATTCTTTGGGAATAAACAGCGGCCACACCAGTATTGTATGCCTTCCGTTGTATTATTCATATGCTTTGGTGGCGCAGTTCTTTTCGCATCTGCTGTCAGGAGGAAACCTCATTCTGTCATCTTATAAATTTATTGCTCTGAATCTGGTTTCGTACATCGAAAAATACAGTGTGACCAATTTTTTTATCACGCCAACACTTTTGAGGACTTTGCTGGCCTACAATGTGAAACTTGGCAACGCCGGAAAAACGCTTGAATTTATAAGTATAGGAGGGGGCTATGTAGGAAAAACATGTTTTCTGAAATTTACCGGAAACTTTCCTGTTCCTTCCTACTACAAAACCTATGGAACTTCGGAAGCGGGACCAAGAGTGGCTACTTATAAGATAAGTTACTTGGAAAAAGAAGATTTTGAACCGAATTATCTGGGAGTTCCTCTGGAAAATATCTCCCTGGAAAAAGAGGCTTTTGTAACCACCTACCATCAGAAAGATATTTACAGTCTTACGATCAATACCCCTTCGGTATTTAACGGATATCTGAATGGGAACGAATATACCGGAGACCTGAGCAAAGTGCTCACCTCGGATCTGGTATACACGGAAAACGATAAATTTTATATCATCGGAAGGAACTCGGATTACTTTAGTCCGTTTGAGATTTGGGATTTTGAAATACAGGATCTGTTCTTTAATAACATTCCAAGCCTTCTTAAAGTGAATACGGCGATGAAAAATGACCGGCTGTCCATCAATTTGGTAGTGAATTCCAAAAGAGATTTTCCCAATACCGATTTCAGCTCCATTTTATCACCTCGAATGGATTCCGGGATGCTGAATAATATTGAAGTAATGCTGCACAATGAAAGTCATCAGTTTACCAAATGATATTCACCTCTTATATACATATGCAGATGAAACAAAAAATGGGGTTGCAGAGGATTTAGCGAATTCTTTTTTCGGAAAGAAAACCATTATTGAAAAAGGAAAAAACGGAGAACCTTTTATTAAAGATTCGGAATATTATATAAGTATTTCCCATTCCCGTCACCTGGTGATCTGTGCTGTTTCCCGGAAACCGATTGGGGTAGATATTGAATGGAAAAGAGAAATCGGTGAGAAATGTTATTCCTTTATAAACAGACTTTATGGCCATATCATGCCGGTGTATCATGTGAACGACTGGGTAAAGCTGGAAGCACTGGTGAAAATGTTACAACTGAAACTGATCAACGCTTACCAAAGTGAAATAGATATCGGATCGGTGTATTTTGAAGAGATTAATATTGATGATGAGTATGCCTGTGCAGTTTGTCATAAAAAATAAAAACATAAAAAATTAATACCATTATATATATATGAAAAATTTTCCTTCACCTTCGCAACTATTGCCGCACAGACCGCCCATGCTGCTGGTAGAAAAAATAGTTGAATTTGAACCCAATACCCATCTGATTTCAGAGGCATTTTTTAAAGAAGACAGCTATTTTTTTAAAGGGCATTTTGAAGGAAACCCGATAACTCCGGGAGTTATACTGGTAGAGACAATGTTTCAGACTTGTGGATTATTTATTCGCCTTAATCTTGAATATTCAAAAGTTCCGGGCGCCATTCTTGGTAGAGCCATCAAAATTAAAAACACAACATTTAACCATGAAGTGTACCCGGAGCAAAGATTAAGGATCTCCGCAAAGTTAAAGACCATCATTATGGGGTTTTACACCTTTGAATGTGAAGTGATTTTAGAAGATAAAGTAGTCTGCCTTGCAGAGTTAGTTTTAAAATAATAGAATTTTGGAAAAGAGAATCGTTATTACAGGTTGGGGAGCCGTTACTCCAAAAGGATTGGAGAACCAGGATTTTGCAGACAGCATATCCAATAAGGCTTTCTCGTTTTCAGGTGGCCATTCCTGGTCCACGTATGACATAGGAGATATTTATTTCGGGCAGATTCCCACGATAGATATCAGTAAATATCTGCCTATGAAGGCCCCGTTTCCTAATCAGCTTTCAAGTATTGCTATGAAAGCCTGCATCAATGCACTGCACGATGCGGATTTGTATGAAAGTGAGCTGCTGGAAAATACCGGATTAATCATCACCAATACGCTGGGACCCAGTGCCGAGATCCAGAACTTTCTGACCACCCTTTTTACGAAAGGACCGGATAGACTCAGTCCGTTTAATTTTTCTAAAGCAACATCCAACAGTGTTTTGGGAGATGTTTCAAGAGCATTTAAAATAAAAGGACCAAGTTCTTTCGTATACGGAGAAGAAAGTGTGGTGTACGGAATAGACCTCATCAGAAATGAGCATTGTGATATCGTAGTCTGCGGAGGCGTGGATGAGATCAAGGAATTGACTCTTTTTAATCTCGAAAAGAAAAAGAAAGCGGTGGCAGCAGGTGGTGATTCCATGCAGGAAGACATCATTAACGCCGACAATAAAAATATTTTCAGCGAATCTGCCGGATTTGTCGTGATAGAAACCCTGGAATCTGCTCTGAAGAGAAATGCCAAAATATACGGTGAAATACTGGATTATCATTCTTATATGGATACGACCTCTTCGTATACTATTTTCGAAAGAGATGCGGAACAGCTTGAGTTCAACATAGAGAAGATATTGCAGGACAACGAGATCAAAGAAGAAGACTCCATTAATATACTGGGTACATCGTGTCTCCCGTGGCAAATAAAAAAATATGAATTTATGGCATTAAAACCGCTTCCTTACAAATTCAATTACAGCAATATCAAATTGCTTTTGGGAGAAGGAATGTCAGGTTTCAGCAACCTGAATGTTATCGCTCCGTTTGTTACCGAACCTTACAGACCGTTGGAATATGTAAGTGTAGAAGATATTCCCCATAATATTTCACTGGGTGTATCTCCCGACCACGAAAGCAGCTTTACACTGGTTCACAACTATTCCTTAGGCGGAAATAATACAGTTTTACTATTAAAAAAATACCAATGACAGCAAAAAAAGTACTGATATCTGGCGGGTCCAGAGGAATAGGGAAAAGCATAGCCCTGAAATTTGCGCAGGAAGGATGTGAGGTGTTGTTTACTTATAAGAACAGTGACAAAGAAGCACTTGAACTTGTAGATCATATTAATGAGAACTACAGCTGCCCACCGGCTAAAAGCTACAAATGTGATATGGCAGATGCAGCGGATGTTAAAAGACTTTTTAAAGAGAACAAAGAAGACTTTTCTTCCGTATCAGCCCTAATCAATAACGTAGGCGGCCACGGAAAACTGAAACCTTTTATGTTCTGCAGCAATGATTATTTCCAGGAAATATTGGGTATGAACCTCATGTCGGTAGTCAATGCGGTGAGAGAAGTACTGCCCATATTTATCCGGAACAAAGGAGGGCGTATTGTAAACATCACTTCTATTGCGGGAACAAAGGGCAACCCGGGACATTCACCTTATGCAGCCTCGAAAGGAGCCATCATAGGTTTCTCGAAATCCATTGTAAAAGAGGTGGGAAGCATGGGAATCATTGTAAACTCTGTGGCACCGGGCTTCGTAAGTACGGAAAGCACAGATGATGTTCCGGAAAAATACCTGAAGATGAGAATAGACAACAGCATCTATAAAAGAATGGGAATGCCGGAAGAAATTGCGGATGTTACCTACTATCTGGGAAGTTCTTCTCCGGAATACCTTACCGGACAGGAAATCATTGTAGATGGAGGAATTACAGGATAAAATTAAGACGGGTAAGTAATCTATTTATTATGACCATATGAGCGAAATGAATAAAAAAAGAGTTGTAGTTACAGGGATCGGAATGCTGAGTTCTTTAGGAAAGAATAAGGAAGACCACATTAATGCTCTGACGGATAACGAGCTTTGTACAAGAAATATAGAGAGGTTTGATGTCAATCATAAGTTTTACAGAAACGATACCGCTTTCTGTATAGATCAGGAATACCTGAGTGAAATTTCAAAAGACGATAAGACCATTCAGTTCAGCTGTGCTGTTCACAGTATCAATGAGGCTGTGGAAGACGCGGGACTTACAAAGGAAGATCTGAAGAATGCTGCCCTGGTTGTCGGCTCATCAATTGGCTCCGGACATAGTTTTACAGAATACTATAAAGAATTTATTGCGACCCGGGAGCTTACCTATGATCTGCTTAGTCTGTCATCCCATTCCGTACAGACTATTACCGGGGATATCTGCAAGCATTTCGGAATCAGAGGCCAGTCTTCTACCATTTCCACTGCCTGTTCGGCCAGCGCCAATTCCATCGGGAGAGGGCTGGATCTTATCAAAACCGGAAAATATAAAACGGTGATCGCAGGAGGAGTTGATATTTTTTCAGAACTCGCTTTTTCAGGATTCAACTGCCTTCACGCCCTGTCTAAAACGCATTGTACGCCTTTTTCCAAAACAAGGGACGGGCTGATGCTGGGGGACGGGTCTGTATTTTTGATTCTTGAAGATTACGATCATGCTGTAGAAAACAACAAAGAAATCTATGCGGAAGTCCTGTCTTATTACTTTATGAATGAGGCGCATCATCCTACCGCTTTAAAAGCTGACGGAAGCACAGTGTACAATTGCATGGATGGCGCTCTGCAAAGAGGCGGAATCACCATCGATGAGGTAGATTATATCAATGCTCACGGTACCGCAACCCCTACGAATGACGGGAGCGAACTTCTTGGGATCGGCAGGCTGCTGGATGAGGGAGATAAAAAAGATACCCTGTTCATCAGTTCTACAAAAAGCCAGACCGGGCATTGCCTGGGAGCTGCCGGAGCTATGGAAGCTGCCCTTACCATATTGGCCATGAACAATTCCTTTGTTCCACCCAACTTACTTCCGGATGATCATGTCATCATAGATACCCCTGAAAATGTGATGATCCCCCGCAAAGCTATAAAAGAAAAAATCAATACAGCCATCTCTAATTCATTTGCATTCGGTGGATGTATGACAAGTTTAATATTACAAAAAAATTAAGAATATGGAAACAGATTTAATCAAAAAAGAAATTAAAGAGATTATCATTGATGTGTTGAAGCTGGACCTTACACCGGATCAGATAGACAACGAAAAAAGCCTTTTTGGAAGTGAAGACGATCCGGAAAGCGGAATCATCCAGGATTCGCTGGTTGTACTGGAAATAGCCACCGTGCTGTCTGAAAAGTACAATATAGATCCTTCGGAATTTAATGAGCAGACGTTCATGAACATTAATTCCCTGGCAGATTTGGTCATAGAAAAAGGAAATCTGATAGAAGAAAAGGTAGAAGACTAAACCGGAACTGCTTTTCTTACCCTTTCCTTCCGGAAAAGATTCAGTGTACTCATTGAGCTGAAGAAGGAAACTCAAAATTCAATGTTTCTGCAGACAGAAACGACCCTCATTTATATTTCAGGAATTGTATTTCTCTATGCTTTTGAAGCATGGGACGGATATAGATATGCATCAATTTAATCATTGAAGGACTTATTGCAAGTCATGTTTGGTTCTAAAAATATTATTAACCCCATTTAAATTTAATTTCTTATGAAAAACAAAAATTTAACTAATTCTATCTCTATCGTTGAGCTGGAAGAAAGATTCGAAACTTCTGTTGTTTCTCTGGATGCTGAAAGATGCAGCCGTAACACAGCAGACGTAAGATTAGAGGCTTCTGTTGTTTAAGATGACCATAATCTTCTGATTAAAAAAAACTGGTACTAACCCTTAAAATTTAAATTCTCATGGAAAACAAGAATTTATCTAATTCTATCTCTATCGTTGAGTTAGAAGAAAGATTCGAAACTTCTGTTGTTTCTCTGGATGCTGAAAGATGCAGCCGTAACACAGCGGACGTAAGATTGGAGGCTTCTGCTATTTAAGATGAGCATAATCTTCTGATTAAAAAAAACTGGTATTAACCCTTAAAATTTAAATTCTCATGGAAAACAAGAATTTAACTAATTCTATCTCTATCGTTGAGCTTGAAGAAAGATTCGAAACTTCGGTTGTTTCTTTAGACATGGACAGATGCAACGATAACAGAGCAGATGTAAGATTAGAGGCTTCAGTTATCAAGTAATTGAAGACCTGACGAAAGTCGTTTGTAATTAAAAAAATTAAGTATTAACCCTTAAAATTCAATTCTCATGGAAAACAAGAATTTAACTAACTCTATCTCTATCGTTGAGCTAGAAGAAAGATTCGAAACTTCTGTTGTTTCTTTGGATATTGACAGATGCAATGGAAACAGAGCAGATGTTAGACTAGAAGTATCAGCTGTTTAAGACCTATCTATTGTAAGGTGGGGCTGAAGCTCCGCCTTACATTTTCTACCATCATTACCTCGTCATAATAGGTGATACAGATAACAAGATTGAAAAAAACTTCGGATAGAATGTTTTGAGTGACCTGCAATTCATAAGATCATCATTGATATAACACCAGGATCACATAGCCTTATAAAAATTCAGACTTAAATTTTAGTTGTTGATTACATGAATACAAGTGATTTTGATATCATAAAAGATAACGGGAGATATCTGTTGATTATCAACGAGAAATACTACGAAATAAATGAAGTAACCTATACCATCTTTCTGAAGGTGAAGGAAGGCCATACTTTTGATGAAATCAGTGAGCTGCTTCATCAAGAGCATGAAATTACCTCAACCCCGGAAGAGCTTCAGAAAAGTATAACGGATATTGTAACACCGTTGCTCAAAAAAGAAAAGGCGAACAACCTGTCCTTTATGTGGTACAAAGTAGATCTCCTTTTTCCGAAACATTATAAGAAAATAGCAGATGCTCTGAGATTCCTGATCAAGCCTTATGTATTCTGGCCGGTTCTGGTAGTCTTTCTTCTTTTCAATCTCTATAAACTGGCATTTTTGCCACAGCATGATATGAATGGAGAGTACTGTACCAATACCCTGGGCGTATATTTTGTTACCTATCTCTGCTTATTTTTTATCCTTATCATCCATGAGCTGGGGCATGTTACCGCAACACAGTTCTTTAAGCAGAAAACCTATTCAATAGGCTTTGGACTCTACCTTATATTCCCTGTTTTTTATGCGGATGTAACGAATGTGTGGGCCTTGAGCAGATACAAAAGAGTAGTGGTGAATCTGGGTGGAATTTTTTTCCAGTCTATATTGGGTGTACTGCTGTTTTGCTCTTATACCTATTTGGATCTTAATGATCAGGTCCTGCATGTGCTGCACAATGTATTTATTATCAACGGAATTACGATGCTTGTTAATTTATTTCCGTTTTTCAAGTTTGACGGCTACTGGCTTTACAGTGACCTGTTCAATCTGCCCAACCTCAGTAAAAAATACCAGATGTGCATCAGATTCTGGATGAAAAAAATCATCAGGCCTCTTTCCTCTTTCTTTATTGAAGATGAACGGAAATACATGAATCCCTACAGCCTGCCGCTTATTATTTATTCAGTGCTCAAAGTGGGCGTTAATGTAATGCTGGCTCTGGCGATTTTCAATTTCCTGGGAACTTACATCAATACTTTCGGAAGTATTCTTAAAGTAGGGAATATGGATGCCTGTTCTATCCTCAAGCTGGTCTACAAATTTGCCATTCTGACCCTGCTGATGATTTATTTTACCAAACTTCTTAAAACATTATACAAAACCGTAAGATCAAAAATATACTGATATGAAAACACTCCATACCAATCCATACGTTCATAAAGAAGAAAATAAATTGGTGAATTCCATTACCGGCGAAAAGCTTCTTTGCGGAGACCGTATTTTTGAAATTATAGATTTCCTGAAAAAGCCAAAGCCTTATAGTGAGCTGGAAGAAAGATTCGAAGACATCAATGATGACCTGGGCGGTATTCTGAAAACACTCACGGCCAAAAGCTATATTGTTCTGGATAACAACTATAAGGATATCGTTACCCAAATCACTCCACATACTCCTCATTTGTTCAATCTTCCGTATAAAAGCATGGCCGCTCCTCTTGCAAAAAAATCATTTGGCTTCATCGGCGTGCCTCTTGGAATCGGGAACAAAGAAAATATTCAGTCCTCTCAGTTAGCCAATTCCTTACGGGCATATACCAAAAAATACGGTGTGGATCTGTCTGCAACTTCACAGGTAAAACCGGATGTTTTCGGAGGAACGCACGAAGACTATCTTCAGCTGATGACCGCCATACAAGAGGGAGAACTTTTCGACTTTGGAAATATATTTTTCAATACCCATGAATCCCCGGGCTTTATGTATGAAAAGATCTATGAAATTTCCAGAACCTGTTTCAAAAAAGATCATTTGGTTCCTTTCTTTATCGGAGGAGATCATTCAATAAGCTATCCGCTTATCAAAGGAGCTATAGATAAATATGGAGACGATCTTTGCGTATTGCATTTTGACGCCCATACGGATACCTATACTTCCAGCTACGATACCATCAGAAATACAGATACGGTACACCATCACGGGAACTTTATGACAAAATGTTTTGAGGATGGGTTAAAGCATGCGTTTCAGTTCGGGATCCGCGGTCTTGTAAATAACCGTCAGGGTTCAAATGAAAAGCAAACCATCATCTGGGCCCATGAAATAAAAAAGGCTCTGAAAAATAATCTTCCGCTGGCCAATATACCGGCAGGTAAAAAATTCTACGTGACCTTTGATTTTGATGTGCTGGATCCCACTTTCTTTAATAATACGTCTACACCGGTTATTAACGGGTTAACGTTTGACGAGTGTCAGAAACTGATCCGTGATATTCTCACAGATAAGGACATCGTAGGCTGTGATATTGTTGAGGTGTATCCGGACAGCAACGACCAGTCTCCGCAGATCGTTTGTCAGATGATGTTCGATCTGATTAATAGCATCCGCAAAAATGCTGATTAAAGAAAGATACAACAGCCACCATACAAAAAGGATTGTCTTTCTGAATCCGATGGGAATGGACAGCTCTTACTGGACAGATACTGTACATGTAAAAGAGGAATTTGAAGGATATGAACTGGTTTTAATTGATTATCCCGGATATCTGGATAATAAAACAGCATCGGAAGACCTTTTTTCAACGCTCGTAGATAATCTGAAAACCGAACTTGAACAGCTTGAGCAAAAAGAAACTTTCCTCATCGGTTGCAGCTACGGCGGTAAAGTCGCCATGTATCTGGCTGAGATCTATGACATCAAAAACCTGATTCTCATTGGTACACCACCCAACGTAGAAGAAGAAGATTTACGGTATTATCGTTCCCTTGCGGAAATTTTACGCAAAGATCTGAACGAGTTTTCGGTGAAACTGATAGAATACTGTTACACGGAAAAAGAAAGAAAAGAGAATCCGTTTCTGGCGATTATGTTTCTGTTTTATGTGAAGAGAAATAATCTCAGAGAGGTGATTATCAAACAGCTGAAGCACCTTACGGAAACCACTCAGATCGTGAATAAAAGACTACATCCCCTGGTCATCGTGGGAAAGCAGGATGTCACCCTGAAAAAAGAGTACAGAAAAAAAATATTGAGGATATATCCGTCCTGTCATTTTAAAGAATATGAAGATTTTGGACATTTTACACTCAACAATAACCCTAAAGCAATAGAGATAATCAAAAAAACACTGCACCATGAACAATAATATAAACCGGGTATACGAAGTAAGGAAATCTATAAAAGATGTCATCGCACAAAAAGAAATCAAAAAGAGAGAAGAGGAACAGACGAAGGATTTTCACTTTATGTCCGCCAATTTAAGCCGCTTTATGCCCGAAATCCCAAAAGAAGATCACTGGGAGCTTTATCTGGATATTATAACGACCATGAGGCTGAGAGAATTTGATCTTACAGAAATACAGCAGTTTTCTGATCAGGTGGGAAAAAACCTGGATTCTGAAATGGATCCGGAGCCTAAAATCTACATTACCTGCCATCTGGGATTCTGCAAAGCTGCCATCAGTGTTCTCATTCTGAACGGAATTGATAAAATTGCCCTGATTGTTGATGAAAATACCTACAATAAACAGGCGAAAACCATCCTGGAAATCAACGAACGTTTCTGTAAAATGTTCCAGATTACCAACAGCCTTAAAGTCATCAATGTAGAAAAAGCCAATACGGTGATAGAAATATCCCAGCTGATCAAAAAAGGATATTCATTATATGCCTATCTGGATGGAAACTCAGGTTATAAAGGGGTATACAATAAAGAAAAAACCATTAAAGTAGATTTCCTGGCTGATCATCTGTTTTCACGGACCGGGCTGGCCAAAATCGCCTACTTTACAAAAACGCCGATAGTGCCGTTCATCACTTATTATTCGGAAGATAAGCTTCATCCGCATGTTCATTTCTTTGATGAAATTCCTGTGGAAAGTACGGCAAATATTGATGATTTTGCAGACAGAACAATCCGGCAGATCTATTCTCATTTTGAAAAGTATATCAAAAAATACCCGAATCAGTGGGAAGCCTGGTTCTACCTTCACAAATACCTTTCAAACGATGTTCTTCTGAATAAGGATCAGACCATAGATATCCTTCAGCTTGGAAAAAAAGATATTGAAAGCGGCCATTTTGCGGTTTTTAAAATTGATGATAATGCTTACCTGTTCGACAGGCTGCGTTACAATGTATATCCTGTAAGCCAGGAACAGTTTACCCTTCTGAAAAATCAGTAGATATGTTGAAGAAATTATTGATCATAATGGTTTTTATACAAAACTGTTATTACGCGCAAACCCATATTTCAGGCGTTGTTGTAGATGAATACAATAAACCTCTTGAAAACGTAAATATTTTTATAGACGGAACCCTCTTCGGAACTTCTTCTGATCAGAAAGGTGTTTTTGCTTTTGAAGCAGAATCAGATAAACTGGGTCAGTTCAAAATCATTTTTCAGAAAGACGGTTACGATCATGGAGAAGAAGAATACAAAGGGAAACCGGGTGAAATGAATCTGGGTAAGACCACTTTGTATAAAGGCCGTACCACAGGAATAGAAGGGATAAGCATCATCAAAGGTAAAAAAAACGGCGACGGGCAGCTGTCTGCACTGAGTCCTCTGGACCTTATCCTGACCCCGAATTCCCTGGGAGACGTAATGGCTGCCGTGATCAAATCCTATCCGGGAGTACAGCTTAACCCTAATGACGGAAGGTTATTCGTAAGAGGAGGTGACCAGAATGAATCTGCGGTGATGATCAACAATATGCTCATGAGCAGCCCGTTTGGAACCGCCGGGCCAAGTATTCCTGCGAGAAGCCGTTTTTCTCCGATGATTTTCAGCGGTGTTTCTTTTGCAACATCCGGATTTTCCTCAGAATATGGACAGGCACTGTCGAGTATTTTATCACTCAACACCAAATCTAATGACGTAGATAAGGAGCTTGAACTGTCTGTAAAAAGCGTTGGGGCAGATGTGTCTATGACCAATAAAATTAATGACAATCTTACACTGATGACTAAGGTGGAATACCTGAACCTGAAGCCATACAGAGCCGTCTTTCCTTCAAGATATCACTGGAATAAAGACTATAATATGACTGGCGGTGAACTGGCAGCCACCTACAAGATTAAAAACGGATATATAAAATCATATAACCGTTTTGATTACACAACCTTTGATTATCAGAGAGATGATATTGCCATTTCAAATAATATGGTGAATACCGTATTGTACGAAGGAAACGTCTATTCCAACCAGACCATTAACCTGAATCTGGATAAAGTGAAGTTTTTTTCAGGGATAGCCTACAATTTCAATAAAAGGAATATTGCGGGAATATTCTCCGAGAACGACAAATCGAAGGTGGATAACAATATGCTCCACATCAAATCCCAGCTTTCTTTCACGCCTGTAAAGAACCTGAACAGTACATTTGGAGTGGAATTTATTAACGTACATTATTTTATAGACTATGCAGACGGGAATAATACCAGAAACAGGCTGGACAGATCCATCGACAACAATGTTATAGCCTTCTTTTCTGAAAATTCCTATAAATTCAAAAAAGGATTTTCTTTAAATGCAGGCATCAGACAGGATTATTATTCCTATACGAAAGATGTGAAAATCTCTCCGAGAATCAGGGGTGAATACAAAAGCCCGAACGGAATTAAGTATTCCCTTTATTACGGACATTACTATCAAAGCCCACGCAACGGAGATCTTGTCTTCGATTTCAAGAGCAATCTTAAAAGCGAAAGAGCAGAGCAGTATGGGGTGAACGTTTATTATGAAAAAAACAACAGGACCATTTTTATAGATGCGTTTAAGAAAAAATACAGTGATCTGACGAAATTCGTCTACGCACCGAATTCAAGACAGCCTATTAATTTTAACAATGACGGGTACGGATATGCAGAAGGAGTGGATGTGTTCTTCTACGATAAAAAGACGTTCAATAATTTTGATTACAGAATATCTTACACCTATCTGAACTCCAAAAGAGACTATCAGAATTATCCAACCCTGGCTACGCCGCCTTTTTATTCCAGGCATAACCTTACTGTCAATACACAGTTCTGGCTGAATGCCATCAATAGTATGGTAGGATTATCCTATTTATTTTCCAGCGGTGAACCTTATACCAATCCGAACAGCAATGATGGATTTCAGAACTCCAGAATCAAACCCTATAATTCTGTAAACCTGAATCTTACCTATCTGTTTTCAAATAAATTTTATATCCACGGATCGGTTTCCAATATATTTAATTTCAAAAATATAGCGGGATATAACTACGGAGATTTACAGAGCAACGGAATGCGCCAGGAGCAGATGATTCTTCCGGTATCCGACAGATTCTACTTCCTGGGTGTGTTTTACACGATCGGAGGTTCCAGATCTACCAAAGATAAAGTGAAAGATTTATAAAAATAACCCGATCGCCGATCGCATAATATCAAAAAAAACAAGAACATGAAACAGCTCATTTTTTTATGTATTTTAATTTTTAATTTCAGTCATTCCCAGCAGAAGAAACATGTATCTATTTCTTTTACCACTTCTGAAGCTAAAAAAGGGACCCTGTATATTGCTGTGTATGATAATTCGGAAAAGTTTCTTCAGACTGCGGTTGCCAGATTCAAAACGAACTACAACGGAAGCAAAAAACGCTTTGTGATCAAAGATCTGGAAGAGGGAAAATCTATTTCCGTGTCTGCCTACCTTGATGAAAATGCGGATGGAAAACTGGATAAAAATTTCCTCGGAATACCTCTTGAACCTTACGGATTTTCTCAGAACGCAAGAGGATCATTCGGCCCTCCGAAATTTGAAGAAGCCTCATTTACCGTGAAAGCCAACAACTCACTAACAATAAATCTAAAATAATGAAAGCACGAATTTATCTTATCCTGTTTTTAATTTTGGCGGGCACAGCCGTGCAGGCACAAAATTCATCCATCGAAAAAGAAACCCAGGAGGTAGTCCTGAAGTCTCTTGAAAATCTGGAAAAAGAATATTCTGTGGAATCTCTTCGTAAAGAATCGCAGATGATGGAGAGACTCAGCAGCAAATATAAGAACGACTGGGCTGCTAAATATTATCTTATTTATTTTAAACTGCTGATCCTGAGAGACAGCAAAAGTGAAGAAGAAAAAAATAATATTTTCAGTTTCTGTTCCCAGAATATCGGTCAGCTGATTGATATGAGCAAGAATAACAAAGAGAAAAGCGAGGCTTACGCATTAAAAGGGTTCCTGTTTTTATCGGCTGTAAGCATGGATCCTATGAAAAACGGACCGCAGTATTCCGGAGAAGTGAACAGTGCATTTGAAACGGCTATAAAAATAAACAACAATCCCAGAGCACTATTCCTGAATACCTTATTCAAAGAAGGAATGGCCCAATTTCTTAAATCCAAATATCCGGATTTGTGTAAAGAGCTTTTCCTGGCCAATAAATACTTTGCAGAAGATTTGGGAGAAGTAAAAAGACTGACGAATATCTACCCTACATGGGGTGGTTCTGTAGTGGCCAATAAGATCATTCAAAGCTGCAGCTGTAAAAATGAGTAACACGGCTGCAAAAAAGCTGAATTTCTCTGTACGGAATACCGTTTTATTTTGCTTTTTAATTTTTTTTATGCAAATGATTCCAGCGCAAACCTATTCAAAAAAAGATGTCCTTAGTGATCTGAACTATTTTGAAACTGTTATCAAGTCTCATCCTTTATACAGTGATCATCTGGATGGCACAGAAATTTCTGAGATTATTTCTGCTGCGCAAAAGGATATTCAGACCGATTCGATATCATTTTTCCGGTATAGAATTATTCTCGGGAAAATATTTTATAAGCTGGGCTGCATCCATACCGGAGTTACAAAACCACGGCTGGCCCCTGCCAATAAATTGGGTTTGGAAGTGATGAAAAATAATGGCTTTTTCATTACGGCGGCAGATGACAAAAAATGGATAGGCAGCAAAATCATTAGCATTAACAATATTCCCATCGACCATATTTTTAGTAATCTCAATCAAATGATGGGAACTGATGGAGGAGGAGATGGTTTTGGAGACTATTTTTTTATAAGAAATTTTTCTGTTCTCTTGGAAGAATACTTTGCGAAAAATGAGACCATTACCGTTCTGACCGGGGCGGGAACTTTTGATCTTCAAAAAGTTCCGCTGCCGGAAAGAACTGATACCGCCTCACCCGCAAAAGCGAAAACTACTTCGACGGTATCGTTGGGGACTAACAGTCTGCAGATGGCAGGGAAAACCGGGATACTTAAAATTTCAGGCTTCGATGGCCCGTCAAAAAGATTTTTCAGAAAAGTATTTAAATTTTTTAAAGAAAATAATACAGAAGATCTGATCATCGATTTGAGGGGAAACTTAGGAGGCAGCATGAGATCTGCCATGTTTCTGTGTCAGAATCTTGTATCAGAGCCTATCTGGTATGATATTGACTATAGAAAAAGTGGTCTGTTCAGATATTTAAATACAAAAGGGAAGCTGTATTTCGGCCTGTCTAAAGTAAAATATACTTTTGAAAACATCTTTACATCAAAAAAAATAGATGCAGATACAAGAGCGTATATGTACCGGTACAGACCATTAAAAGACAATAACATAAAATCGGTGAAGATCCTTACAGACGAAGGTACCGCTTCATCATCCACCATGTGCGTGACTATTTTAAAAAGAAAACTGGAGAATGTAAAGATCATAGGAAGCAGACCTTCCGGAGGATACAACGGTAACAATGGCGGAGCATTTCCTACAGTAACACTGCCAAAAACCAAAGTTGAGGTGAAAATTCCGCTGTACAGAATTGTCTTAGACAGAAACTCCACACAAAGACAGGGGATCACCCCGGATCTTGAAATGGAAACCGATATCGAAAGTTTCTTAAATAATAATGATGATATCCTGAGAAAGGCTCTTGATATGCGTTGATGATTGTGATAATCTTTTTATCTTTCTTGTTCAAATGTGACCTATGAAAAACAGCATTACATTATTTCTTATTCCGGTATTTTCGTACGCCCTTTATTCTGTGGTGTCCTATCATTTCGAAGCCGTTATGAAGTTTTTCGATGGGTATATTCACTTTCAGCTGTTGTCCTATTTTCTGGTGTATGTTTTGTCTGTAATCCCGTTGTTGATTTCACTGCGCATCATAGCCGGAAAAAATATGTTTGAGACCATCGGGCTGCATCCGCGCGGCTTGGGAAAAGGAATTGGACTTTCCTTATTGTTTATCCTTCCTATGGCTTTGTACGGAATATTTTTCAGTAAGCTGAATACTCAGATAGACCCTGCCAATCTTTTTGCCAAAAGCTTTCTGGCCGGACTGTTTGAAGAGATCATCTACAGGGCTTTTATCTTTGGGATCCTGTTTAGATTTGTCAGACTGGGGTTTGTGCCCTCGGTGGCGGTGGCTTCATTTATTTTTGCATTGGGACACCTGTATCAGGGAACGCAGATTATTGATCTTGTAGAAATTTTCATCCTCACTTTCCTTGCGTCTATCCTGTATGCCTGGCTTTATACGGAATGGAGCTTCAATCTTTGGGTACCTATTATTCTTCATTCTTTCATGAACCTGATCTGGATGGTCTTTAATTTCGATGATACGGTAATAGGATCATGGGGTGCTAATATTTGCAGATTCTTAACCGTTGGTTTCTCTGTGATGTATACCATCCGTTTCAAACTGAAAAATGAAATACCTCTGTCCGTAAACCGGAGAACGCTCTGGAAATTCAATTCAGAGAAAAATTCAGATCAAATCAAATAACATACTTTATCGGAAGCTTTTGATAAGTTTCATGAAAACAATATTTTATCTTTGCATCGGGATGAAAGATTGATTTATTGGCGTTTGGGAACTGATATCAATAAAATAATAAGATAATGGCAAGAGGCTTCAGACAAAAGATCCGTCAGAAAAATACTGAAAACAGCGGTTTTGGGAGCAATGCATCCGGAAGGTTCATCAATAGAGACGGGCTTCCGAATGTGAAAAGAAAAGGCGTGAATGTGTTCAACAGGCTGAGCTGGTACCATACCATGCTGAATCTGTCTACAATCAGGTTCCTGTCTTATCTTGTGGTCGCCTACATTGTCATTAACCTGTGCTTCGCATTGATCTATTACCTGATTGGGGTAGAACATCTTACCGGAATTGATAAAAGTGATCCGCTGAATGAATTCATTGATGTATTTTTCTTCAGTTCACAAACCTTTACCACCGTAGGTTACGGAAGAATTGCTCCCGTAGGTTTTACGGCAAGTCTTGTCGCTACTTTTGAAGCTTTTCTGGGATTGCTTACCTTTGCCATTGCAACCGGACTTTTTTATGGACGATTTTCCAGGCCGAGAGCGTATCTCAGGTTTTCAGATATTGCAGTCATTGCGCCTTTCAAGGATTCCCATGCTTTAATGTTCAGATTGGCTCCTTATAAGAATAATGCTCTCACGGACGCAGATGTCATTCTTTCTACTGCTATTGAAGTGTTGGAAAATGGGGTTCCGAAGAGTAATTTTTATTCTTTAAAGGTTCATTTAAGCAAGATCAATACGCTGGCACTGAACTGGACGGTTGTTCATGAGATAAAAGAAGATTCACCGTTTTACGGTTTTACGGAAGATGATTTTAAGAATACACGGATTGAAATTATTGTTCAGGTCCGGGCATTTGATGAGGTTTTCTCCAATACGGTGGTGCAGAGATCTTCCTATATTTCGGCAGAGATTGTGTACGGAGCCAAATTTACCCCGATGTACTATCCGGATCAAAAGGATCTTACCACGATACTGGATCTGGATAAAATTAACGAATATCAAAAAACAGATCTTCCGGCCACAACCGGAAATAATGAATAAATGGATTTAGACCTCTATAAAAAGCAGGCGGTACAGAAGCAGAAAGAACATAAAAAGTTCCTGGACGGTTTGAAAAAGAAGCCGCCCAAGAACCTCGATTATATAGTTCAGGAGACCCACGATGAAGTTTTTGATGAAATAGACTGCCTTCAGTGTGCCAATTGCTGCAAAACAACGGGACCTTTATATACAGAAAAAGATATTGAGCGGATCTCCAAACACCTCCGCATGAAGCAGGCTGATTTTGAATCGAAGTTTTTAAGAGTAGATGAAGATAATGATAAAGTGCTTCAGCATCTTCCCTGTTTTTTTCTTAATCAAGACAATACCTGTTCTATTTATGAAGTAAGGCCAAAAGCCTGTAGAGAATACCCTCACACAGACCGCAAGAAGATCTACCAGATCAACAATCTGATGCTGAAAAATACCGTGATCTGTCCGGCTGCATTTGAATTTGTAGAGAAAATGATGAAGAATATTTCAAAGTAAACCTGAGTTTGTAAAATCTCTTAAATAATTATAAAGTCCGTTAAATAAGACTCTTACACATAATTTAATAAAAGATGAGGCGTTTAATTTAAACAACCATTTAAAATATTACATTATGAAAAAGTTAATTTTAACAGCAGCGTTTACATTAGTCGGCGTAATCGCAGTATCGGCCCAGGCCCAGACACAACCTCAGAAGCCAGCAGATACTCCTAATAACCAGACCACTCAAAATCAACAACAGAATACACAGACGGGCAGTTCTACAGATGCCCAGAAACAAAATACCACAGTAACTGCTACGGTAGATGCTGCTACTCCGGTAGCTACGGCAACGGTAAATGCAGAAGCGGCCACAGATGCTGTAAAACCTTCTGACGCTAAAAAAGAAGATAAGAAAAAGAAAAAAGCAAAGTCGTCTAAGTAAATATTGAAAAGAGTAGAACGGAAATCCTGGAACATTTGGTTTCAGGATTTTTTTTGATCTATTTCCCCGATTCCGAACTGTACCATTCTCTTCACCAGCTCCACAGGAATATCTTCATCTATTGGAAACTGAACCGCTCCTTTTGAAAATTTGTACTTTTTTTCCTTAAAATCTTTTTCGAAAGCGCTGATCCCTTCGGGACCGGGATAGAATCCTATATGGTTTTTATACCCGGCAAAATACACCAATGGTTTCCCTTTGTATTTAAAAGCAGGCATCTGATACCCAATATATTCCTCCGGATCAGGAATCGCTTTGCGAATAATCTCTCTCAACTCAATAAGTTTCTCCTGAACCTCTTCAGGGAACAGAAGAATGTATTCATTACTATTTTTGAAGGTGTTTTTCATATCATAAAAATAAAAAAAAGCGCTGTACATGTACAACGCTTTCTCCTTTCACTTTTTACTTTTTTCCCATTATCCCGGGAACAGGCTATATCAAAAAAGGCTGGGAATTTTCCCAACCTTTATATTTTTACACCACTCCTTGTGCCAGCATTGCTTCTGCAACCTTCACGAAGCCTGCAATATTAGCTCCTTTCACATAGTTTACATAGCCATCTTCATCCTTTCCGTAGTCTCTACAAGCTTTGTGGATACCAATCATGATCTCCTTCAGTCTTGCATCAACCTCTTCAGAAGTCCAGTTAAGACGGATAGAGTTCTGCGTCATCTCAAGACCTGAAGTGGCAACACCTCCAGCATTGGAAGCCTTACCAGGTGAAAATAATACTTTATTATCTAAGAAATAGTTAATTGCGTCTAATGTAGAAGGCATGTTAGCTGCCTCAGTAACACACAGACATCCGTTTTCTACCAAAACTTTAGCATCTTCAAGATCCAGTTCGTTTTGTGTTGCAGATGGGAATGCTACGTCACATTTTACATTCCAAGGACGTTTTCCTGCGTGGAATTCTGCAGAAGGATATTTTTTAGCATAGTCTTCAGCTCTGTTGTTTCCGGAAGATCTAAGTTCTAATAAATAATCAATCTTTTCTCCGCTGATACCGTCTTTATCGTAGATGTATCCGTCCGGACCTGAAATGGTTACTACAGTAGCCCCAAGTTCAGTTGCTTTTTTGATAACTCCCCAAGCCACGTTTCCGAAACCTGAAACCGTTACAGTCTTACCTTTGAAATCCTGTCCGATAGTTTTAAGCATCTGCTCTGCAAAGTATACCACACCGTATCCTGTAGCTTCAGGACGGATAAGTGATCCTCCGTAAGCAAGACCTTTTCCGGTAAGTACTCCTGTAAATTCGTTTCTTACTTTTTTGTACTGTCCGAAAAGATATCCGATTTCTCTTGCTCCTACACCAATGTCTCCCGCAGGTACATCTGTTTCAGGACCGATATGCTTGCATAATTCAGTCATGAAAGCCTGGCAGAAACGCATTACTTCCATATCAGATTTTCCTTGCGGATCGAAATCTGAACCTCCTTTACCTCCTCCCATCGGAAGAGTAGTCAATGAGTTTTTAAATACCTGCTCGAAAGCTAAGAATTTAAGAACAGAAAGGTTTACGGTAGGGTGGAAACGGATTCCGCCTTTGTAAGGTCCAATCGCAGAGTTCATCTGGATTCTGAATCCTCTGTTTACCTGAATTTCTCCTTTGTCATCAACCCATGGAACTCTGAAAATAATAATTCTTTCAGCTTCAGCCATTCTCTCAAGAAGCTTCATTCCTGTATATTCCTTCTTGGTCATAATAAACGGAATTACAGTCACAGCTACTTCTTTTACGGCTTGTAAAAATTCTGGTTCATTAGGATTTTTTGCTTCAATCTTGGCAATAAACTCCTGGATTTTCTGGTCAATATTATATTGTTCCATATATTAGGGTTGAATATTATTGTCAACAAATTTAATTTTTTTTTCAAGATTCACAATACTGTATTTCAACATTGTTAAAAATTAAATAATAATGTTTCGAAATATTATTAAATTGATAATTTATGATCAAATTTTGTTAAAAATTAAAAGTTAAGTCTCAAATAATGCAATATTAAGAAATCGTTAATTCTCAAATTGCCGTAAATTGCCTCCCGGAAAATGATTTTATTTTCCCCAAAAGCTCCAATTCCAAAATTATCGGAAGAATTTTATAAGAAGCCATGGAAATCATCTGGGCCAGATCATCCAGAGAGACCTGAGGATGGGCTTTGATGGTTTGATATACGCTTTCCTGATTGTCAGTAAGTTGTATAGTTATTTCACTCCTGGGAAACAGCTCTGCCACTTTCTCTTTTGAATGGCTGAACCCCAGCGAATCTGCAAGATCTTTCAACGTGGAAATAGCAGATGCTTTGTTCTGGAAAATCAATTGGTTACATCCCTGACTGTAAGGATCCGTAATTTTTCCGGGCAACGCATAAACCTCACGATTGTACTCATTGGCGAATGTCGCTGTACTCACAGATCCGCCTCCAAATCCTGTTTCCACAACAATCGTGGAAGGAGAAATTCCCGCTATAATTCTATTGCGCTGAATGAAGTTTTCGCGGTCCGGTTTTCGGGAAGAATTGAATTCGGTAAGCAATGCTCCGCCTTCTTCAAGAATTTTTTCAGACAGCTTTTTATTTTTGGAAGGATATAGAGTGTGAAATCCATGGGCCAGAACTGCTATTGTGGGAACTTTACGCTGAATTGACTGCTCATGAACTTCTTTATCGACGCCAAGAGCTAATCCGCTGACAGATATGTATTTATAAGGCTTCATGGTTTCGAAGAACTCTCCAATGAATTGCCGGCCGTAAGACGTCATATTCCGGGTACCCACTATACTGATTTTCTGAAGAGAATTCTCAATAGTTCCTTTTTGGTAAAGAACAGCAGGAGCATCATCACATTCATTAAGAAGATGGGGGAGTTCATTGAAGTGCCTCAGTTTGATCAGGATATTGTTTTTTTCGCAGAACTTTATTTCCTTTTCTGCAAACTTCAGATATTCTTCATTACCAATGTCAGATACCGTTTTCCGGCCTATACCTTCGGTTTTACTGTAATCCTTTTTTGCTTTTTTCCAGGCTTCTTCAGCACTTCCGAAGGTCCGGACAAGTTTTTGGAAATTAATGTCGCCTATCAGGCTGCATTCGCGCAAAGCGATGGCATAGAGATATTCTTCAGAGATCATTGTGTGTTTTTCTCCAAATGTAATAAAATAACCTGAGTTGGAGTTGCGGGGTATGGTTTTAGGGTTTGAGGGTTTGAGGGTTGGAGGGTTGCTTGTCCTAAATAGGAAACCCGCGTCCCGGAAATTTATTTCCTTCTCAATTCCTCCAGATGGTCCCAGATATCGTCTCTTTTTTTATAAGGCAATTCCATGAAGTCATCAGGATGATTTTCTTTATATTCCTGCCACAGTTTATCGTCTTTTTCGTTGTAGTAATTGGGAAATTCCCAAATGAACTTTTTTTTTCGGTCGCCCACATTTTTGAAAGCAAAAGCAATAATGCTGCCTACCACTGCTCCGGAAAGATGGGCCTGCCATGAGATTTTACTCGGTTCAGGAAGGTTATAGAATAATTCTTCCGGAAACATTCCCCAAATCAAACTGCCATAATACAAAACTACAAGCAGGGATATCGTAAGAAGTTTCATATTCCACTTGAAAACACCACTGAAAAACAGGAAGAATGCAAGAACATACACCACTCCGCTGGCACCAATGGTACAGGTGTACATATAGTCACCCGTAAGAATATCTATAGGAGGAAGCAGCCACACAAGCAGCCCTGTAGCCAGCCAGCCGATGATAAACACTTTATTGGCCACCAATGGATAAAACTGATATAAAAGAAACATCAGAACGGCTACCGGAATAGAATTACTGATGATATGATCTATATTTCCATGCAAAAGCGGGGAAGTTACAATACCCAATAAACCTTCGGGCAATAAGGGTATAATGGCCCCAAAACAGCTTTGAAAAAAGCCGAGCGTCTGCAGCAGGTATCCGAACCACATGGCTGAAAGCATCAGCAAAGGGGGGATAAAAGCTCTTTTGGAAATTATATTTTTAAACATAGGGTTGCTACCTCAAATCAAAAGCCAATGATAAATTTCGGAAAAATTGGCGATGTAAGGCAATTCATCGTATTGATTTTAAGACAAAAGGTTTCAATTTTAAGATATAATGCCTAATAATTTGAGATTGAATGTATTAAACTGGCCTGTTTTTGGTTAATTGAAGAGTATTCAAATGATTAAAAGCTTTTTATACCCTAAATTTTGCTTTAAAAAAAATTATATTAATATTTTTGTAATGAAAATCATGTAAAATAATGAAGAAGTTTTTATTGATTCTTTCCTTTTCTATAGGGATTTATGCAAGTGCACAAGAAGAATTGAAAAAAGATTCAGTAGTCGTAGATACGGTAAGATACTGGTCGGTATTAGGAAAAAACAATTTAATGATCAATCAGGCGGCCTTTTCAAACTGGGTCGGAGGGGGAGCCAACAATGTAGGATGGCTGGCCGGAGTGAATTATAATATCACCTATGAAAAAGACAATGATCTTTGGGAAAATATTATTGTTCTGGATTATGGGCAGAATGATACCAAAGGTTTGGAAGTAAGGAAAACTCAGGACGTTATCAACCTTTCTACGAACTACGGGCGGAAATTTTCCAAAAGCTGGTATTTCTCACTGGGCGTAGGGCTTCAGTCCCAATTTGCAGCCGGATATGAAGACGGAAACAATCCTGCAGCAAAAAAAATCTCCAACTTCATGGCTCCCGGTTACCTGAACCTCGGTATGGGTATCACGTACAGACCTGATGACAATCTTACGGTAACACTTCGTCCTACCAACGCCAGATGGACTTTTGTTTTAGATAAGGATCTTCAGCTCGCAGGAAGTTATGGTTTGAAAAATGATGGGGATACGTCACTCTTACAGTTCGGTTTCCTTGCAACAGCTTTGTATAAGGTAAAGTTGATGGAAAACGTTCATATCACCAATACAGCCTCCATATTTTCCAATTATCTGGATCATCCTGAGCGGCTGGTTCTTGCTTACGGAGCTGTTCTGAACTTTAAAGTTAATAAGTTTATCTCGTCCAATGTTACGGTAGATCTTCTTTATGATCATAATCAGATTCAGAAGACCCAGCTTAAACAGACCCTGGGAATTGGATTTGCCTACACTCTGAATAATGGAGTAAAACGTTCGGAACGTAAGGACAGCCAATGGTGGATTAAAAAATAATTAATGAAATTTTCATAAAAAAAGACACTTCAATTCGGAGTGTCTTTTTGTTTATCATAACGAATATTTCAAATGTATATAGTTATTGTATAGTTTTTTATACTTTGTTTTAAATAAATTGATTAGATCTTTAATGTTATACAGGTCAATTTGTATTTTTCAATAAAAAGTGATTAGTTTTTACCAAAAATTATATGTATATTTTTGTAACGAAAAAATCATTACTTTATGAAAAAACTTTTATTTGCCGTTTCCATATCTTTTGGAATAAGCACAATGGCTCAGGAAGCCAAAGCTGATGCTGCGAAAGCAGACACTGTAAAAGCCTGGTCTATTCAGGGGCAGAATACATTAATGCTCAATCAGGCTGCATTCTCAAACTGGGTAGGCGGTGGTGCCAATAATGTGGGCTGGCTTGCCGGGGTTAATTACAACCTTACTTATGAAAAAGGGAAAGATCTTTGGGAAAACATCATTATTCTGGGCTACGGACAGAATAATACAAAAGGGATCGGAACCAGAAAGACTCAGGACGTCATCAATCTTTCTACCAATTACGGGCGTGAGTTTGCGAAAAACTGGTATCTGTCAGGAGGTATAGGCCTTCAGACCCAGTTTGCAGGAGGTTATGAGGATGGCAATAATCCTGATGCTAAAAAGATTTCCAATTTTATGGCTCCGGGATACCTTAATGTAGGTGTGGGTGTTACTTACCGTCCTAATGATAATTTTACGGCGACGCTTCGTCCGGCCAACGCCAGAGTGACTTTCGTTCTGGATAAAGAGCTTCAGACGGCGGGAACTTACGGTCTGAAAAATGATGGAGATTCTTCTTTATTCCAGTTCGGTTTCCTGGGAACGGCTATCTATAAGATCAAGATTATGGACAATATTAATCTAACGAATACAGCTTCCGTATTTTCAAACTATCTTGATCATCCTGAACGCCTTGTTCTTGGGTACAGCGGAATCTTAAATATGAAAATTAATAAATTTATTTCTACGAATGTCACACTGGACTTACTGTATGATCATAATCAGATTCAGAAAACCCAGCTTAAACAGACATTGGGTGTAGGTTTTGCCTATAATATTGATAACGGTAAAAAACGTTCAGATAAAAAGGATAATCAGTCCTGGATGAAATAGATAAGAAAGGAAGATTGAAGAGGGAGACTGGAAGTTACTGTGAGACAGATGATCTATATAAGTTATAATAGTAAAAGAGGCTGTCTTGAAAAAAGAAAAGTCCTGATTTGGACTCAATAGCTTCCTTGTTCCGGTTTCAGACTTTCATTCATAAAAAAGCACTTCAATTTGAAGTGCTTTTTTGGTATCAATTTATATTAGTCTTAAAATTCTAAATCCACCTGTAGCTTTTCAGCCAAAAGTTTCGAAATTTTTTCTTTAAGCGGTTCAATATCGATGTTTTGCATCGCATCATTGGCAAAAGCATATAAAAGTAATGCCTGAGCCTCTTTTTTAGAAATACCTCTTGCTCTTAAATAAAACAGGGCATCTTCATTCAATTGTCCTACCGTACAGCCGTGAGAACATTTTACATCATCAGCAAAGATCTCCAACTGAGGTTTGGTATCAATGGTAGCGCCTTCGCTTAAAAGAACGTTGTTGTTTTGCTGGTAAGCATTTGTCTTCTGGGCAATTTTATCTACGAAAACCTTTCCGTTGAAAACACCGTGAGCATTTCCGTCAAAAATACCTTTGTAGTTCTGGTAGCTTTCACAGTTCGGGAAGTTGTGGTGAACTGCCGTATGGTGGTCTACCAGCTGATCTTTCCCAATGATGGTGATTCCGTTCATAAACGAATTGATATTGCTTCCGTTATGAATAAAATCTAAGTTGTTTCTTACCAGTTTTCCTCCGAAAGAGAATGTGTTGACAGTCGTTAAGCTGTCCTTTTCCTGTCTCGCGAAAGTATTGTCGATAAGATAGGATGTATTGTTGTCATTCTGAAGTTTATGCCAGTCTGCTTTCGCATTAGGATAAGTGAAAATCTCCGTTACAGAGTTCGTCAGCACATAAGTGCTGTCGAAATTGTGGTGACTTTCTATAACTTCTACCTTCGCACCTTCTTCTACAATCAGCAGATTTCTGGTGTTGTAAAATGTGTTTTCTTCCTGATTTTGAGAGATGTAAAAAATGTGAATCGGTTTTTCGATCACTACATTTTTAGGAACTTTCAGGAAGAAACCATATTTGCAGTAGGCAAGGTTCAGGTTGCTGAAAGCGGTGTCCTTAGAAGCAATGGTATTGAAATAAGTATCAAATACTTCTTTGTGTTTCTCATCATTCAAAGCATAGTTGAATGAAAGAAATTCTACATTCTCGATAGAAACCTTTGAAAGCTCTTTATGAAGTTTACCATTCACGAAAACGATCCAGTCAAAATTTTCTTCACCCAAATGCAGCTGATCCAGCTGTTCTTTGGTGATATTATGACTTTCTTTAGGGAAAAAATTATAGTTTTTCTCTGTGATCTCTTTTAGGTTGGTATATTTATATTCTTCGTCTTTTTTTGTCGGAAAACCTAAGTTTTCGAAGTTTTGAAGAGCAGCTTTTCTTTCTTCATCCAGAAATCTGTGACGAAGACTCTCCAAAAATTCACCGTGATTGTCAATAATCTGATCGTATAAAGCCATTACTGATATTTCGGCCATCACACCTTATTTTATATATTTAAAAATACTAATAATTACTGCGGTTTTTCCGCATTTTCGGCAAGGATTGATAACATCTCTGCTGAAACAACTTCTTAGTTAAGAAGCCAGTCGTAGCCTTTTTCTTCAAGTTCCAAAGCAAGGGACTTATCACCGGTTTTGATGATTTTTCCGTTGGCAAGAACGTGAACAAAGTCAGGCTGAATATAGTTAAGCAATCTCTGATAGTGGGTAATCAGAAGCACTGCATTTCCTTCGTTTTTGAAATGATTTACACCATCTGCAACAATTCTTAATGCATCAATGTCAAGACCTGAATCTGTTTCATCAAGAATGGCTAATTTCGGATTAAGCATCATCATCTGGAAGATCTCATTTCTCTTCTTTTCACCTCCTGAAAACCCTTCGTTCAAAGATCTTGAAAGGAAATCTTTTTTGATGCCCAATTGTTCAGATTTTTCACGGATAAGGGCAAGCATTTCTTTTGCAGGCATTTCCTCTAGTCCGTTTGCTTTTCTGGTTTCGTTTAAAGCCGCTTTAATAAAGTTCGTTACAGAAACTCCCGGAATTTCTACCGGATACTGAAAAGAAAGGAAAATTCCTTTATGTGCTCTGTCTTCAGGGGCATCTTCGCTGATGTCTTCTCCCTGGAAAAGAATTTCACCGTCCGTTACTTCATAATCTTCTTTTCCTGCGATTACAGAAGAAAGAGTAGATTTTCCGGCTCCGTTCGGTCCCATGATGGCATGAACTTCTCCCGGCTTTATTTCAAGATTAATACCTTTTAAAATTTCTGCGCCGTCTTCAATTTTGGCGTGCAAGTTTTTTATCTCTAACATATATTCTAATTTATCGCAAGGTTAGACTAAGATTTTCTTTAATCTCCTTTGCTTTTTTAAGATAAACAAAGGCGCTAACGCTTATCAATGAAATACTATTTCTCTATTTATTTTTTAATTTAAGAAACCATCAAGACCATTTGCTATTCTCATAACGCCATTTTTAAACAATTGAGAATTGAAATTGATAAGCATACCTAGCTTGTAGTTTCCAAGTCTTAAATAATTTTTTAATTGTGCAGCATGAAAATTCGTCAAACTTTCAACGGATTTAATCTCTAAAACAACTTTGTTTTCAATTAATAAATCCATTTTAAAAGCATTTTCCAGCAACAGCTCTTCGTATTGGATATGCAGAGGTTTTTGTCTTTCAACTTTTACATCTGCTTTTTTAAACTCATAGAAAAGACATTCTTCATAAACGCTTTCATATAAGCCAATTCCTAATTTTCTATGAATCTTTAATCCACTTTCAAAGACAATCTTTGAAATTTCATTTTCAGTCATTTGTGTAATTTTTCGCAAATATACAGAAGTTAATTGTAGGAACTCAATTAAAAACTTGTATTACCTTCCTAAGCGTTAGCGCCTTTGTTTATCTTAAAAATAAATAGTAAGCGATAATAAATCTTAGTCTAACCTTGCGATAAAATTATACTTATCCAACACTTCCCTCTAAAGAAATCTCAAGTAACTTCTGAGCTTCAATAGCAAATTCCATCGGAAGTTTATTTAAAACTTCTTTACTGAATCCATTAACGATCAAAGCGATCGCTCTTTCCGTATCAATTCCTCTCTGGTTGCAGTAGAAGATCTGATCTTCTCCAATTTTTGAAGTAGTTGCTTCATGTTCCAGCTGGGCAGTAGGATCTTTGATTTCAATGTATGGGAAAGTATGTGCACCACATTCATTACCCATCAACAAAGAATCACACTGGGAAAAGTTTCTGGCTCCTTTGGCCGAAGGCATTACTTTTACCTGGCCTCTGTAAGAATTTTGAGACTTTCCTGCAGAAATACCTTTTGAAATAATCGTTGATTTGGTATTCTTACCAATGTGGATCATTTTTGTTCCTGTATCTGCATACTGGTGATTGTTGGTTACTGCAATAGAGTAGAACTCCCCGATAGATCCGTCACCTTTTAAGATACAAGACGGATATTTCCAGGTTACAGCAGAACCTGTTTCCACCTGTGTCCAGGAGATTTTTGCATTTCTTTCGCATAAGCCTCTTTTGGTTACGAAGTTGAAAACTCCTCCTTTCCCTTCTTCATTTCCAGGATACCAGTTTTGAACAGTTGAATATTTAATTTCAGCGTTGTCCATTGCAATCAGTTCCACCACAGCTGCGTGCAGTTGGTTTTCATCTCTTGATGGAGCTGTACACCCTTCAAGATAAGAAACGTAGCTTCCTTCATCTGCAATAACAAGAGTTCTTTCGAACTGTCCTGTTCCCGCCTGATTGATACGGAAATAAGTGGAAAGTTCCATAGGGCATTTTACTCCTTTTGGAATATAACAGAAACTTCCGTCAGAGAATACTGCGGAATTCAGTGCGGAATAGAAGTTATCTCCTCTCGGAACGACTTTTCCAAGATATTTTCTTACTAAGTCCGGATGGTTTTTAATAGCCTCAGAAATGGAGCAGAAAATAATTCCTTTTTCCATTAAAGTGTCCTGAAAAGTAGTCTTTACAGAAACAGAATCTATAACGATGTCTACAGCAACTCCTGAAAGTCTTTTCTGCTCTTCGATATTGATTCCTAATTTTGCAAAGGTTTTCAATAATTCAGGGTCTACTTCATCAAGACTATCCAGTTCCGGTTTTGCTTTGGGTGCCGCATAATAACGAATTGCCTGAAAATCAGGTTTTTCATATTTAATATTCGCCCAGGTAGGCTCCGTCATTTTCTGCCAGATTCTGAAAGATTCCAGACGCCATTCCGTCATCCATTCCGGCTCCTCTTTTTTTGCGGAGATCGCACGGACGATATCTTCATTTAATCCGGTTGGAAAATCTTCATAATCAATCTTCGTTTCCCACCCGAATTCATATTTTTTATTTTCTAGATCGACTCTTAAATCGTCTTCAGTGTATTTACTCATTGCTTTTTTTTAGATTTCAGATTGTAGACTTCAGATTTCAGACATGGGTCTGAAGTCTGATATCTAGTATCTTATGTCTTCCCTATAAAGAGAAGCTTTCTCCGCATCCGCATGTTCTGGATGCATTAGGATTGTTAAAAACAAACCCTTTACCGTTCAGTCCTCCTGAATATTCAAGAACTGTTCCTGCTAAATAGAGGATAGATTTTTTATCAACAACAATTTTTACACTGTTGTCTTCAAAAAGCTGATCAGTATCTGTTTTTTGGTTGTCGAACTTCAAAACATACTCTAAACCAGAGCATCCTCCACTTTTTACCCCCACTCTTATATAATCTTCAGCAGGGTTAAAGCCTTCTTCCGTCATCAGCTGGATGGCTTTTGCCTTTGCTTGGTCTGATACTTTTATCATTGTATTTATTTAGAATGATTTAATGATGCAAAAATACGAACTAATTTCCGCAATCTCAAATCGATGGTGTCTATTTTCATGATTTTACATGCTGACCGTGATTCGGGTGTTAAAAATGATGTAAATTATCTTTTATAAATGGGGGAATTCTGTTTTTGATTTAACTTTAGAAGATATTTTTTATCCTAATGAAACAACCACAAGGAGTTATAATGAAAAGAAAATTAATTGTCTTTTTTTTACTGATTTTGGCCACTGTTACCTATGGGCAGACCATGAGATACATCTATGACACAGCGGTAAACCCCGATTCTATTAATCTGGTTCGCATGAAACATGAAAGAACATTTCTGGATATTAAAGGAGACCGTTCCTCGTTTATCAGTGAAAATAAATTAATTAGAGATTCTTTACAGGCCTCTTTCAGGGCTGAAGATAAAGAAGATTATAAAAAAAGAGAGAAGGATCTGAAAAAGCTGGGGACCAAAAAAGATATGGAACCTGCTTTTTTTGAAAATTATATTATTAAAAGTATTTCTCAACAGAAAGTTTATTATTACGATAAAGTGGCCGGCAGAGAAATTTACTACCAGGAAGACAGGCCTCTGAAGTGGGAAATAGCAGATGCAAAAGAAAATCAGAATGGCTATTCCGTACAAAAAGCAGTCACTAATTTTGGAGGAAGGGTATGGACTGCCTGGTTCACGAAAGATATTAATATTTCCGATGGCCCTTATAAATTCTCCGGACTTCCGGGGTTGATTGTAAAGCTTGAGGATGAGAACGGCGATTATAAATTCGATCTTGTAAAAAAAATAAAAGTTCAGAATGCCTTCGAAAAACCTAGTGATCCTAATGCAAAGCAAAGTACAAGAATTGAGTTTAACGGAGATAAAGCTGCATTGCAATTAGAGGCAGGTAAGAACAGAAGACTGTCAACAGGAGCTGGAAAAGAGGGGATGGGTTTTGATGGTAGCAGACACGGTGGAATGCGGGGCGACAGAATGGGAGGAGATAGAGGAATGCCTCATGCAGGAGGTAATAACAGTACTTTCTCTGTCCCCAATGGAGGTTCCGGAGATAGCTCTCTAAGAAATAGTGAAAGTCAAAATCCAATTGAATTAAAATAAAAAATCCAAAAATGAAAAAAATAGGCATCATTGCTTTAGCGTTGTTTATGCAGCACATTTCTGCACAGAACAACAGATTTGTTTATCAGGTGACTATGAAGCCTGATGCAGAAAATAAAACAGATATTAAAACGGAAAACGCATATTTAGATATCTCCGCCGAAAAATCAATTTTTTATTCTGAAAACAGATATAAAAGAGATTCCATACTGCAGAAAGCTTTTCAGGGTGGCGGAGGAAGAGGCTCTGTAAGCCGGGAACAGATGGAAGGAGTGAGAACCAATATCAATTATTCTGTTGAAAAAGATAAATCCAGCCAGAAGACCACATTTAAGGACAGAATCGGAAGAGATATTTATTCGTACGAGGAAGACCGTCCTCTCAACTGGAAAATGTCTTCTGAAACTACCAAAATAGGTGATTATAAAGTTCAGAAAGCTACAACAGACTTCGCCGGAAGAAAATGGACTGCATGGTTTACAACAGATTTGCCTTATCAGGATGGGCCATACAAATTCGGAGGTCTTCCCGGCCTTATTGTTAAAGTAGAAGATGATAAAGGGGAATATTCTTTTGACTTGATGAAGAATTATAAAATTGGTGAAATAGCGACCTTAAACCAGTTCGGAAATACCCTGAAGGTAAAAAGAGCGGACTATCTGAAACAGCAGGAAAAATATAAAACGGATCCAATGTCCTTTATGCAGAGTGGAGGCGGTGGCGGTTTTGCCGGTACAGTGAGAGTAGGAGGCAGAGGAGGAGGAAATCAGAATCCTGCCGATATGAGAAAGAGAATGGAAGAACGGGTAAAAGAAGAGATCAAGAAAAACAGCAATCCAATAGAACTGCAATAAAAAATAAACCCCTGAAGAATTTTCTTCGGGGGTTTTTAACTGTATATAAAGAAGGTTATCTCAAAAGCTGGTTGAAAGTATCTCCCTGCTTAATATCTCCTGTATTGTAACCTTTCATAAACCATTCTTTACGCTGTGCAGATGAGCCGTGTGTAAAGCTCTCCTGGTTCACATATCCCTGAGATCTTTTCTGGATATTGTCATCACCTACAGCCTGTGCAGCATCTATGGCAGATTCTATATCGCCTGGCTCCAGAATACCTTTTGTATCATTTGTTCTTTTGGCCCATACTCCGGCATAAAAATCCGCCTGGAGTTCTGTGGCTACAGAAACCTTGTTCATCTCAGCTTCGGAATATCTTCCGCTTCTTCTTAATGCATCTACTTTTTGGGTAGTTCCGAGAAGGGTCTGCACATGATGGCCTACTTCATGAGCCAGAACGTAAGCAACTGTAAATTCCGTTACTTTGGCTCCGAATCTTTGCTGAAGTTCATTGAAAAAGCTCATATCCATATAGACTTTCTGATCTGCAGGGCAATAGAATGGTCCCATTGCAGACTGGGCTGTACCGCATCCGGATTGGGTAGTATTTTCAAAAAGAACAATCCCCGGCTTCGTATAGGTCATTCCATTTTCTTTAAAGATTTGGTCCCAGGTAATAATGTTCCATTTACCCATCATGTCAACCATGTCCCCAATTTGTTTATCCTCAGCAGTAAGTTCACGCTGCTGTCCGCTTCCGGAAGACTGAACACTTCCAGAGTTCAGAATACCCGAAGGATCACCTCCCAGGAAGAAAATAATTGCTGCTATAATTAAAGTTCCGAGCCCTCCGCCTACAACCATACCTCCGCTGCCACCAGAACCACGGCGGTCGTCTACGTTCCCGCCTCTATCGTCTGTCCATTTCATAATAAAAATTTTTGCCTTGTAAATTTAAAATAATATCATTACTAAATGACTACTTTTGTGAAAAATTACGACCCGCGTGAAAAAAATTAAACTTTGCCTTTTATCGCTTGGAATATTGGCATTTACGGCATGTAAAAAAGAAAAAGAAGATGAAGTAAACAGTGTAGATAAGTCAGGTTCTATAGAGACCGAACTTTCTGTGGAACACTTAGAAAATGCAGATGTTCTTATCACTAAACACAGAATCTGGAAGCAGAAGAATCTTTTTAAGGAAATTATTACAAAAGATACTATTCCGAGCCTTGGAGATACTCTTGTAGGAGGAGAAGATAATGATGGCAACGATCATATCGTCAAAACGAAAAAAGACTACGAATTTTTTATAACGGTTCAATAATGAAAAAGTCGAGTTCTATAAAATTACTTTTTGTAACAGGAGTACTGGCTGCCTGTTCTCAGGAAAAGCCCAAAGATAAAGGTGAAAAGAAAGTCTATATGAGGTCTGATACCACGGCATCGTATACCAGATCGCATGGCTTTCTGGCCGGAGTTCTTATGTATCACGCATTCAGACCGTACGGAGCTTACAGTTACGGGTCTTATCAAAAAGCAGGTTATTATAGTGATGCTATCAGTTCCAAATCCAATATCGGGAGAAATAATTTCAAAGGAAATGTTGTGAGAGGGGAACTGGGAAGAAGCGGTTTTAGTGCATCATCGTAGATTATGGAAAGAATTCAGTCACAATTCAGAAAAAACTGGCAGCATAAACTTGAAAACCTGGGCTTCGGGTATCACTCTCTGGATGGCCTTTACTGGGACGAAAGTCATTATTATCAGTTTAACACAGAAGAAATCAATACGATAGAAACTGCAACGGCAGAACTCTGGCAGATGTGTCTGGAAGCGGTTGATTATATTATTGAAAAAAATCTCTGGGAAAAATTTAATATTCCCGAATGGTTCCGGAATTACATTGTCACAAGCTGGGAAGAAGATCATCCATCGATCTACGGAAGATTTGATTTTGGTTTTGACGGTAAGAATTTAAAACTGTTGGAGTTCAATGCGGACACACCTACTTCGTTGTATGAAGGATCCGTTATACAATGGTATTGGCTTCAGGAGCAGTTTCCATATAAAGATCAGTTTAATTCTATTCATGAAAAACTGGTTGGGTATTGGAAGCATCTTAAAAACTATATGAATCCGCATTATGTTTATTTTGCGTCGCTTACGAATATCGAAGACGTTACGAATGTAGAATATATGCGTGACTGTGCCTCTCAGGCCGGTTTTGATACGGAGTTTATTCCCGTTCAGGATATCGGATGGGCTGATGATATTTCGGAATTTGTAGCAGGTGACCGTTCCATCATGGAATATATTTTTAAACTTTACCCTTACGAATGGATTCTTGCAGACGGTTTTGGAGAGAAGCTGGTAAAAAACGGTTTCAGATCTCAATGGATTGAGCCTGCCTGGAAAATATTACTTTCCTCAAAAGCTCTTCTGCCCGTACTTTGGGAGATGTATCCTAATCATCCTTACCTGCTTGAGTCTTATTTTGAACCTAAACATCTGAAAGATTTTGCTAAAAAACCGATCTATTCCAGAGAGGGAGCCAATGTTATCCTGTATAAAAATAACGTTCCTGTAGAGGAAAATGATGGCGTTTACGGTAAAGAAGGCTTTATTTATCAGCAGCTGTTTGATCTTCCTAATTTTAACGGAAATTATCCGTTCATAGGAAGCTGGGTAATAGGACAGGAGCCTGCAGGCATTGGGATCAGAGAAAGTGTTCATCTGATCACCAATAACCAGAGCCGTTTTGTTCCTCACCTTATCGGTTAAGCTTCTTTTCTTTTAACCAGAATGATGTTGACTGATAAGCTGAGATTGCATCGTTGACCAGTTTCTGATCAGGGGTTTTCATCAGTTTTTCATCATAATACAGTTTGAATTCAGGAGCAAGACTGCTGGATTCCAGCTGTAAGGAATATTGTTTTACTTTTTTAACAGGTGAAATGATAGTTAAATGTCCGTCTTTTACCAAACCAAGATCCTGATAAGTGGCCACATAGGCTTTAGGCTGGAATTCTTTTTTGAATACGTCCTGGCCCAGGAATTTAGATTGGTAACTGAAATTCAGCAATCCGAATAACGTTGGCATTACATCGATCTGGGACATCAGCTTATCGAATTTCTGAGGCTGAATAAAGTCTTCTGAGAAGATCATGGCCGGAATTCTGTATTTGTCCATCGGAAGTTCTGTTTTTCCGGCGCTGGAAGCACAGTGATCTGCGATGATCACAAAGACTGTATTTTTATACCAATCCTGTTTTTTAGCCATGTTGAAAAACATTCTCAGTGAATAATCTGTATATTTTACACCTCCGTCCCGGGATTTTGCCGTTCCGGGAATGTCAATTCTTCCGTCAGGATAAGTAAAAGGTCTGTGGTTGGAAACGGTCATCCAGTGGTTGAAAAACGGTTTTCCGGATTTCGCTTCCGCATTCATGGTCTGAATTGCTTTTTTAGCCATATCTTCATCGGCAACGCCCCAAACATTGGCAAATGTAATTTCTTCAGGCTTAAAATTATTTCTGTCCACAATATCATAACCGTTTCCTGCGAAAAAGTCCTGCATATTATCGAAATAGCTGTAGCCTCCGTACAGGAATTTCACATCATACCCTTTGGATTTGAATACACTTCCTGTCGTGAATTTATTTTTGTTGTCGTCTCTCTTAATGATACTTTCTCCTGCAGTAGGAGGAATACAAAGCGTAAGTGCTTCCAGGCCTCTCACCGTTCTGTTTCCGGTAGCGTAAAGATTGGTAAACATCATGGAACGGTCTGCCAAACTATCCAGGAAAGGCGTAATTTTTTTGGTACCGCCATAATGTTCCATAAAATCTGCAGATAAGCTTTCTATGGAGATCAGAACTACATTTTTCTTAATTTCCGGCTGTTCTGCCATTATATTTCTTGGTAATGAAGGATCGGAATACTGGCTGAGAAAGTTCTTTTCTGCCTGCTGCTGGGCAATCTGCGGATAAAACTGGAAATAATCCAGCTCATTGTGGGTAAATGCCCAATAAAATTTAGGAAGCCCGTTGTCTTCAATCTCATCGGCAAAAACATTGTCTGACCTGATCTCCATCAAAGAAGATATTCCTAAAAGACTTATAGCACCAAGAACCATGAAAGTTCCAAGCAATACCATTTTCTGCTTGAAATTCGGAAGTTCTAAAAGTTCGTCTTTTGTTTTTTTATAAATGAACCATGTGATGGCTAAAGTCACGATAAGGATGGCGGAGAATAGAGGTACAACGGGATAGCTTTCCATGATGTTTCCGATCACTTCGTTGGTATAGATCAGATAATCTACTGCAATAAAGTTGTAGCGTACCCCGAATTCATTGTAAAAGAAATATTCACTTACCGCATTAAAGATGATCAGAAGAACATACAACAGAAGGGTAATGAAATATAATACATTCCGGATTCCGGTTCTTTTTGAAGGGATAAAAAGCATCAGACCGAAGAGAAAAGTCTTGATCCCTACAAAGGCTAACACTATTTCAGTGACAGACCCTCCATACTGATCAAAAATATTATTGGGAACGAGAAGAATGTATAGAAAAAATGCTAGCAAAGCACCGAAAATAATATAGCCGTACGGTTTTTTATATTTGGAATCGGATAGAAACAGGAAGTAAAGAGCCAAAATGGTGCTCGCTAAAGTAAAAACAAAAATATCATTCAGCAGTCCGATAGATAAGACTCTGAGAACTTCAAAAACCCCGAAACTGGCTGTGGTGATAGGGTGGAAGAAAAATATGATTCTTACAATCAGTGAAAGGATAAGATAGAAAATGCCTAAATATAGGAATGGTTTTATTTTGTTTGGAAACATATACTTTAGGTGAGGATTAATTTCGCAAAGATAGTTTTTGTATATAACTTTCAATGAAAAAAATATAAACATCCTGTTTCTTATCAATTTTTTTGAATTATTATTGAATATTTAACTTATTCCTTTATTGGCATTAATGCAACTCTGTATATTTAAAAAGCTTTTATGCATAAAAAAGGACTATTAAAAAATAGTCCTGTATATTGTTAAAATAGGTTAAATATTAAGAGTGTCCGAAGCCAATATTTCCTTTTTTGTTGGAAAGGCTCTTTTTGAAATCAATCATTCTCAAAGCGGTTACGGCTGCTTCCACTCCTTTATTTCCAAGATCTCCGCCGCTTCTGGCAATAGACTGCTCTTTGGTGTCGTCTGTAAGTACGCAGAAAATAGTTGGTGTGTCTGTTAAGATATTACAATCTTTAATTCCCTGTGCTACAGCTGAACATACAAAATCGAAATGTGGAGTTTCCCCGCGAATTACGCATCCGATAGCGATTACTGCATCATATTTTCTTTCTTTGCAAAGCTGCATGCTTGCATAGCTCAGTTCAAATGCACCCGGAACCGGGAATAGTTTAATGTTTTCTGATTTTACACCTTCTTTTTCAAGAATCTCTAAAGCTGCATCACGAAGATTGTAAGTTACAAAATCATTCCACTCAGAAAAAACAATGCCGATAGAAAATTCTTCGGCATTGGTTATATGAAGTGGCTTGTAATCGGAAAGATTAACTGTTGCCATTTTTTAAAAGTATTTAGTCATTTCAATATAAGAATCAGACATTCCGTTATCGTAGTCCTGATATTTCTCGTCAATTGCAGAGAAGTATTTCTTAGCCTCAGCATTTTTCTTTAATCCTAATGCTACGATACCCGCTTTTCTAGTGAAATAGTATGTTGTATAAGGATCGTCAGAAGCAGTAGATGCTTTATCCAGTAAAGACAACGCTTCGTCATTTTTGTTAAGACCTGATTTTGCATCAGCCATAGCTCCATATTTCATGGCTACTAACGTTTTGTTGTCAGAAGAAAATTTATCCAAAAGATCATAAGCTTCCTGAAACTTTCCTTCTTTGAATTTTAATAGACCTGCATTATAAGCCGCAAGTTCACCAATTTTTGTACCTGAATAATCGTTAGATGTTCCAATAAAACCTGGGTTTGCAGCAGATTTTCCGCCTAATGCTTCTTTATCTTTACCTTCAGTCTGGTTTTTCTGAGCAGCAAGGAAACCTTTTACAGCTTCAATATTCTTAGGAGCTTCAATAAATTGTTTGTAACCAAAGAATCCTAAAACACCTAAAACCAATACTCCGAATACAATACCCAACTGTTTTGAATATTTTTCAAGGAATCTTTCAGTGTTTAAAGCCTCTCTGTCAAGGTCTTTAAAGAACTCAACCGTTTCTTTACCTTCTTGCTCATTCTGAGCATTCTTACCCAATTTTGCCATAAATTTTTAAAAATTGAAATGCAAATTTAATTGTTTCTGAATGATTTACAAAATACTTTGAAGTATTATTGCGAAAATGTTGTCAATTGTCGAATCTTCATCATAAAAACGCTTCCACTCTGCTCAGTGCAACATCTCTAATCCTGTTGTTTTTACCGTTTAGAAACCGTTTTACATCGAGCGGAGCCGAAGCCTTATATTTTTATTTCGGGAAATTTAATATTCGAGAATGTTATAGATCTCGGCCCCGAATTTTTTCAGTCTTTCCTCTCCTTTCAGATCTTTCAGTCCGATCAGGAAGCTAAACTGGGAAACGGTGGCTCCTTGCTTTTCTACCAGTTTGGCTGCCGCTTCGGTGGTTCCTCCTGTTGCCAGAAGATCGTCATGAATAAGAATTCTCTGTCCTTTTTTAATCTGCCCTTCGCGGGTTTCTATTTCGGCGCTTCCGTATTCCAGATCATATTGTTCTGAGATGATGGGAGGCGGAAGTTTTCCTTTTTTACGAATCAGAATAAACGGAACTTCCAGAGCTACTGCAATGGCGATTCCGAATAAATAACCACGGCTTTCTATTCCGCATACGGCATCTACTTTTCCTTTACTGAAAGCCGTAAGATCTGCAATGACTTCCTCATACAGTTTCGGATCCAGGAAAATAGGTGAAATATCCTTGAACTGAATTCCCGGAATAGGAAAGTCAGGGAAGTTTTCAATGGTTTCTTCCAGTTTTTTGATCAGTTGTTGTGAAGCCATTACGGGTTTATTTTATAGCTGGAAATTTTCCAGTCTCCGTTTACATTTTTAAGTCCGAAAGTTACTTTTAAAGAAGTTGTTTTTCCGTTCTTGTCCGTTACATCATAAGTAGCATTTACACTGGCGCCACCTACATTGGTAGCATTCGTTGTAATGTTTTTTACGCTTACGTTTTTCACTGATCCAAATCCTGAAGTAGGGTTGGAGAAAGATTCGTAGCTTCCCCAGCTTGGATTACTTGATGTATCGTATGCAGCCTTCAGATTCTGAGAGCTTACGTTGCTAAGGAATTTGCTTACTGTATTTTTCGGGTCTGCCGTCGGTTGCTTCGGTGTAGCCGGAGAAGTTGTCGTCGCGTTTGGATCTGTAGGAGTCGTCGGTGTTGCAGTAGGATTGTTTGGATCAATTACAGCATTAGGATCCTGATTTACAGCCGTTGAATCTGTTTTCGGAGCGGTAGGAACTTTTAAAGCAGCTGCATTGACATCAAGTCCTATTTTAGACATTTTGAAAGTCTTGGCAGTTGTTTTTACAGAAACGGTAATATCAATTTTGCTGTCTACTACTTTTGCAGCAGGAATGGAAGAGAATTTTAAATTGAATCCTTTAAAATTATTATCCTGCATAAGGTTTTTAGCGGTTGCCAGTTTTACACCGTTGCTGAATACTTCCAGCGTAGCTTCAAGACCTGCTCCTGTAAATGAAACAGGGTTTCCTGCGGCATCTACAAGTCTTGGAACGATCTGGATGGCTGTAGGAGCTCCGGTTCCGTCATCTCCTGTAGGTCTTGTAACAATGCTCAGGGAGCTTGCTTTTACATCGTTGGCATCTGTTTCTTTGGCTTTATCGTCTCCGAAGATGTTCATTTCTCCAAGAGAAGGAGGCGAAGTACTGGCCCATTCAATTCCGTTTTTCTGAGCCACTTCATCTGCCAGAGTCAGAATTTCAGGGACTTTTTTTCCATCGATAAGCTTTCCAAGTGCTTTAAGTTCTTCTACATCACCATCAGCTTCTACTCCGAAGGTCTTCAGAATATAAAGCGCTTCGTTGAACTTGATTTGTTTAATTGTTGAAAGGCTGGAAGTCATATCATTGATACTGGACTGCAGCGTTTTAGTATTCGTAGCATCTACATGGTCTTTCTTGCATGCTGTAAAAAGCAACAAGCTGAGAACAAGTAGAAAAGAAAACTTTTTCATTTTATTTCGTTTGTTGCAAATTTAGTAAAACCTTTAATAATAGTAAGTTTTTATTTTTGTTTTGTGTTTTTGAGTTCTTAATGCGGGTATTCTGAAAGGTTTACTCAGAGAATGATGTTGATTACGAGATTGTTGCATGTAAATGTGGAAGGGAGATGGAAGTTGTAAAATATTGTTTTCTAATGGAGAGCCGTGTCAAGGTTTTAAACCTTGACACGGCTGCTTTTCTGTGGAACTATTTTCGGTTTCAATAGTTTCCTTCTTCCATCTTCAAACTTCCTTCTGTTTATTTTTTAATTTCCTGCTCTTTCAGATCGCCTTTGAAGAAGGAACTGAAAATAGTCTGCATATTGGGAAAAGAAGGATCTTCCCAGTATTTTGTGATGTAGTTGCTGTAATCTTTGTTGAATTTTACTTTTTCAATATCGTTGTCGTTATTGAAGCTCAGTTCTGTAGGATAAAAGTTATTGTAAAGAATAATCTGGTTGTAATTGGGTTCACTTTTATGTTTAAGTTTTACAAAAGCTACTTCGTTGTATTCAAGGAAATCTTTGAGGCTTTTTTCTGATGCTTTTTCGAAAGACATGTTCAGAATAGTTCTGATATCAAAAAAACGGAATCCGAACAGGGAAAACTCTTTTTCCTGAAGGGCTGCTCCGGTTACTTCTATCTGGTCTTTGTGATCTCCTTTCAATTCTTTGATGGTATTTCTTTTTGTTTTGTATTCTTCAGGATTTCCTACATTTTTAAGCTTAGGAATCTGTAAAGAATTACCATAATCCCAAGATGAAGTTTCCTTCTTTTCATCTTTGGCGTTTACCAGCCTGAATACCCTGTATTGTTCAACGTTGGCACTTTTCAGTTTTTTGGTTTTATTGTCAAAAATGTAAGTAGCTATTCCGTCTGCATAACTATTCAGCTTACCGTTCACCGTAACGTAGGCATTAAAATTTCCTTTAATGAAAATATATTTCGCAGGTTTTGAATTTTTAATGACGATGGTTTCTATTTCCTTTACCTGATCGTTGATTGTAATGATATCCTGATTGAGCTCTGCATAGGTGAGGGTAGCTACGGAAAAGTTGTTATAAATCAGCTGGAACTTTTCCTGGTCAGGAGATATGGACTGCTTACTAATTTTACCGTCAATATCGGAAAAGGCTAGGATACTTCCATCTTTTCCAAAAACGGATACTTTGGACAGCGGTTTATGGGTTCGTTCAGAAATAAAAGTAATGCTTTGTGCATGGGCAATGTTTAGTATTAAAACAAAGAAAAATAAAAAAATATTTCTTTTCATAGCTGTTTTGGATTTAATAGTTAAACTAAAATCAGGTTCTGATATTAAGACAACCAAAACTGAAAAAGGTTGCACGAAATTTTTATTTTTTTGATGTAGCGCACAAAAAAAGACTGATCATTACAATCAGTCTTTTTTATTTTATCTCTGTTACAAGTCCTTAGAAAGGATACTCATAAATTTCAGATTCGTGAAGGTAAGGGTTACCTGTAGGGATCAGTTTCAGTTTAGATAATGCAGTCAATACTGTAAACATAAATAATCCAACTACAAAAAGGATAGAACCTAATACTAATACGAATACTTCAGGAGTTTTCCAGTATGGACCTACCGTTCCCGGCATTACCATGTTGAAGTAGTCTAAGATGTGTCCTAAAATAACCACTACAGCCATAACAGTTACTACTTTGTAGTTTCTCTTGATGCTGCTGCTCACCAATACCAATAGTGGTAATAGGAAGTTAACAATCAGCATTGGAAGGAACGTTGGAGAGTAGTGCTGGAATCTTCCGAAGAAGTAGTTCACCTCTTCCGGAACGTTGGCATACCAATAAAGCATGAACTGAGCGAACCATGTATACGTCCAAAGCATACTTGTAGCGAAAAGGAATACTCCTAAATCGTGTAAGTGGTTGTCATTGAACTGAGGTAAGAATCCGTTTTTCTTTAAGTAAACACTTAAAAGGATAATCACAGCGATTCCACTTGAAAGGCAGCTTACCATTGAATACCAGATGTACATGGTAGAGTACCAGTGAGGGTCAATAGACATCAACCAGTCCCAAGCCCATGCTGCAGAAGCAAATCCAAAGAATACGATATATCCTACCGCCCATCTGTAAAGGAACTGATATTCTACTTTTGATTTAGTTTCATCTACTTTCTTAGACTGAGCTTTCAGTTTCCAAGCGAAGAATGAAGCACCTGCTACGTAAATGATCGTTCTGATCGCGTAGAAAGGAATATTTAAGAATCTTTTCTTTTCGAATAGGATCACATCGAAATGCGCAGATTCAGGATCTGTCAATTCAGGATCCATCCAGTGGAATAAATGACCATTGTGAGTGATGTTCAATATCATCATAATAATCAAAATAGCACCACCATATGGGATATAAGAAGCAATAGCTTCCATTACTCTTGTAATAATGATAGGCCAACCTGCGTGTGCAGCGTGCTGAATACAGTAGAAGAACAATACAGCACAACTCACTCCAAAGAAAAATACCGCTACGAAGTGTAGAGATGCCAATGGCTGGTTGTGAACCTGAAGTTCTGCGTGCTCTAAGTGAGCTGCATGATCCTGAGGCCCTACCATTTCACTTGAGTGCATAGGTGCAGTATGACCGGAAGCATGAACAGCCTCCATCATGTGCTCTATTTTTTCAGTGGTCAGTCCTTTGTTCATAAAGAAACCTATAGCAAATAGAACTAAACCTACAACAAGAAGGATTATAGAAGTTGATTTTAATTTTGGTGAAAAACTATACATTTCTTTTCTTATTTTTTAGTTTCGGTAGTAGTCTCTGTTGCTGCTGCGGCTGGTGTAGCTGCTGCCGTTGTAGCTGCTGCTGCAGGTGCTGCTGCTTTTTTGAAAGCGCTCATCACATACATTGCTACTCTCCATCTGTCACCTGCACTAAGCTGGCCAGCATAAGATCCCATTGCGTTTCTACCGTTAGTTAATACATAATGAACAGATCCTACAGTAATTTCTCTGTCTGCATAGTTTGGAACTCCGGAATAAGCACCGCTCTGAACGATTGGCCCTTGTCCGTCTCCACCTACACCATGACATGCAGAACATGTACGCTCAAATAAGAATTTACCTCTCTCGATATCTTTCGCTGCATTGGCAGGATTCAAAGGAGAACCTGCGATCTTTTTAGAAGCTTCGTAACCCGCGTTGTATTCGTCTACATTTTTAGGAAGAAGACTTTCTTCGAAAACTCCGTCTTTATTCTGAGCAACTGAACCTTCTACTGGAGCAAGACCTGTTGCAAAACTATTTTTAACGAATGCAGGGATTTCATTTTCATGATCTGAATAGGCATCCTGAGCTTTCATCAATGGATCGTAAGCTACGGGGAAGTACATATCCGGGAAATATACTAATGGTGTATTTTCTTTTGGTCCGCAAGAGTTAAGTAAAACTGTTGTTAAACCTAAAACTGCTGTAATTTTTAATACATTCTTTTTCATTTTAAGCGTCTTTAACAGTTATTTCTTCAACTCCAGTTTCAATAAGCAACTGTTTTACAGACTCTACGTCTTCAGTTACAAATTCCATCATGAATTTATCATCGGTTGTTCTTGGATCCGGGTTCTGAGCAGGAGCTCCAGGATACATTTTATTTCTTACTAAGAAAGTCAAAGACATCATATGAGCGGCACAGAATACCATTAATTCGAACATTGGAACTACGAATGCAGGCATGTTGTGTGCCCAGTCGAAAGCTGGTTTACCACCAATATTTTGAGGCCAGTCATGATTCATTACATACCATGTTACAGTAGCACCAATGGTAACTCCGTAAAGAGCATAGCAGAATGCGGCATCAGAAATTCTGGTTTTCTTTAAACCTAGAGCTTTGTCAAGTCCGTGAACCGGAAACGGAGTATATACTTCGTTGATTGCGATTCCTTTATCGTTGAATGCTTTAACGCCGTTCATTAAATCGTCGTCGTCAGCATAAAGTCCGTATACAATTTTAGTGGTGCTCATCTCCTTCTTTTGCTTTATAAGTTTCACCTGAGATTTTCAGAATCGATTTTAATTCAGCCTGTGCAATTACAGGGAATGTTCTTGCGTATAATAAGAATAATACAGAGAAGAATCCGATTGTTCCTAAATATACACCCACATCAATGATCGTTGGTTTAAACATAGTCCAAGATCCTGGTAAGTAGTCTCTGGAAAGGTTGATAACGATGATATCAAAACGCTCAAACCACATACCGATGTTGATGATCAATGCAACGATGAATGTCCAGATAATGTTCGTTCTCGCTTTTTTGAACCAGAAAGAAGCAGGAACCACAAGGTTACAGATGATCAATGACCAGAATGCCCACCAGTAAGGTCCTACTGCAGCACCCGGTGAAAGGTATGTAAAGTCTTCAAATCTTGATCCGGAATACCATCCGATGAAATATTCAGTAGCATAAGCTACAGTTACCATACCACCAGTAAGAACGATTACGATGTTCATAATTTCGATATGATACATTGTGATGTATTCTTCTAAGTGACATACTTTTCTAGCAATTAACAATAGTGTTTGTACCATTGCGAATCCTGAGAAGATCGCACCCGCTACGAAGTAAGGAGGGTAGATTGTAGAGTGCCATCCTTTAATAACTGAAGTTGCGAAGTCAAATGATACCGTAGTGTGTACCGAGAATACAAGTGGAGTTGCCAAACCTGCAAGAACCAAAGAAAGTTCTTCGAATCTCTGCCAGTGTTTTGCTTTACCACCCCATCCGAATGCTAGGAATGTATAAATTTTCTTAGTCCAAGGAGTTTTAGCTCTATCTCTGATCATTGCAAAGTCAGGGATAAGTCCCATGAACCAGAATACTGTTGATACTGAGAAATACGTTGAGATAGCAAATACGTCCCAAAGTAGAGGAGAGTTGAAGTTCCCCCAAAGAGAACCGAACTGGTTAGGTAATGGGAATACCCAGTATCCTACCCAAACTCTACCCATGTGGATTACAGGGAAGATGGCTGCCTGTACAACCGCAAAGATCGTCATCGCCTCTGCAGATCTGTTTACAGACATTCTCCAACGCTGTCTAAATAATAATAATACTGCGGAGATAAGTGTTCCGGCGTGACCGATACCTACCCACCATACGAAGTTGGTAATATCCCAACCCCAGTTAATAGTTCTGTTAAGCCCCCATGCTCCAATACCTGTTCCGATAGTATAAGCGATACAGCCGAATCCGTATAGAAATAGAACTAAGGCTGCGTATAGTGAAATCCACCATAATTTACCTGCTCTTTCTTCGATAGGTCGTGCAATATCTTCTGTGATATCGTGATAAGTTTTGTGACCAATAATTAGAGGTTCCCTTATCGGAGCTTCGTAATGTCCTGACATTTTTTACCTATTTATTATTTAAACTTTATTTTTCTACTCTGTTTCTTACTTTAGTGTGATAGAACACGTTTGGTTTTGTTCCGATCTCTTCCAGTAAATAATATCTTCTGTTGCTAGAATACAATTCTCTCACTTCAGATTCTTTGTCATTCATGTCTCCGAACGTCATTGCTCCGGTAGAACAAGCAGCAGCACAAGCACAAGAATTCTTGAATTCAGTATCTGTTACTTTTCTGTTCTCTCTCTTAGCCGCTAAAATAGTAGCCTGAGTTTCCTGGATACACATTGAACATTTCTCCATCACCCCTCTTGTTCTTACAACTACGTCAGGGTTTAGTACCATTCTTCCAAGATCGTTATTCATGTTGAAATCGAACTTGTCATTTAAGTTATATGTAAACCAGTTGAAACGTCTTACTTTGTACGGACAGTTGTTTGCACAATATCTGGTACCGATACATCTGTTGTAAGCCATGTGGTTCTGACCTTGCTTACCGTGTGAAGTAGCCGCTACCGGACATACAGTTTCACAAGGAGCGTGGTTACAGTGCTGGCACATTACAGGCTGGAAGATTACATCAGGATTGTCTGCAGGGTGATTTAAAGCACCTCCGTCTCCGAATGCCGTACCGTACAATTCAGGTACTGCCATTCCTTCTTTCAATCCTTCGTATACTTCTACTTTTTGTCTTGAAGAGTAGTAACGGTCAATTCTTAACCAATACATATCTCTGGACATTCTGATCTCTTCTTTACCTACTACAGGAACGTTGTTTTCTGCCTGGCAAGCAATGATACATGCTCCACAACCAGTACAAGAGTTTAAGTCGATTGATAAGTTGAAGTGTGGTCCGTCCGTATCATCGAAAGCATCCCAAAGGTCAATCTTTCTTGCTGGAAGAGCTCCACTGATCGTGTGATATTCCAAAGGCTTGTTCCATCCTTTATGTTCGTCATCGAAAGGTACGTTGATGAATTCAGCTAAAGGAACTTCCTTAGCAATTTCGTAACGTCCCATTAGAGTATTCTGAAGCTGGATTCCTGCGAATTCATGATCTTCTCCGGTTTTTTCAATCTTAACTCCTGAAAGAGTAAGGTTTGAACCGTCAAATAATGGATAAGCATTTACCCCTGTATCAGCTGTAGTTCCTGAGTCTTTTTTACCATATCCAAGCGCCAGACCTACAGATCCTTCTGCCTGTCCCGGTTGAATAAATACAGGAACGTCTTTTATTGTTACTCCGTTTACAGTAAGGTTTACGATAGAACCGTCCAGCTGCATTCTTGCATTAAGGTCGTTGTCTATGGCAAATTTTTCTGCGTCTTTTGGAGAAATCGTCAGATAGTTATCCCAAGACATTCTTGTGATAGGATCCGGTAATTCCTGAAGCCACGGGTTGTTGGCCTGAGTACCGTCACCCATTGAAGACTTGGTATACAATACTAATTCTAATTCAGAAGGCTTGAAGTTTCCTAATTCAGCAATAGCCTGAGCAGCATTTCCTCCTGAGTAAGATAATGCAGTTGCATTATTGGAAGTCGTGATACCGTTATATAAAGCTTTGTTGAAAGAAGTAGCGCCTAAGATAGATGCCGCGCTTCCTTTTAGATAATCGTAGTAATTGTTAGCAGCATTGTTCTTACCATTTTTCCAAACCAATAGAGATTCTTCAATCTGTCTTGATTTGTAGATCTTCTGGATCGTAGGCTGCATTAATGAATATACTCCTGTCTGAGGCTCAATATCTCCCCAAGACTCCAACCAGTTGGCTACCGGAATTACAGCTTTCGCTGCTTTGTACATTTCATTTTTCTTATCAGCTACCGCTACTACACAAGCAACTTTTGCTAAAGATTTTTTGAAATCTTCTCCTTTTGGATGAGAGTAGATAGGGTCTACATTGTTTGCGATCAATACGCCAACCTGACCTGCATTTATCCATCCTAAGAATTCCTGGTATCTTGCTTTATCAAATTCTTTAAGGAAGTTAGCTTTACCTGTGAAAGCAACTGAACCTAATTTTTGGTTGATTAAGTGTGCTAAAACCTGAGCTCCTTTAGAACTGTCAGCTAAAACAACAGCTTTGCTGCCTTTCGCTTTAAGTTCGTTTGCAATTTCAGCGGCGGTCTTATCAGAAGTACCACCTCCTACGATTGCATTGTAAACTTCAACTAAAGTCTTGTTTACAGCACTTGGTTTTAATCTGTATCTTGAGTCAGCATTAGCTCCTGTTAAAGACATATTGGCTTCCACCTGGATGTGTCTCAACATGTTTGGACCTGGCTTTCTTGCTGCTGCATAAGATGTTTCTAAGCTTGCTCCGTTGTAATCTCCTAAGAAATCAGCCTGGAAAGAAACTACCAATTCTGAACCTTTAAGGTCGTAAACCGGTAATGCTCTCTGTCCGAACACTTCCTGAGCTGCATCTAAAGCTGCAGAGTGAGGATAAGCATCGTAAGTTACCAGTTCAGCGGTAGGATATTTAGCTTTGAATTCAGCAAATAGCTTTTTGAAAGTAGGGGAAGGGAAAGAGTGTGACAAAAGCACAATCTTTTTACCCGCTGCACTTGCATCTGCCAGACCTTTAAGAACAAAACTGTCTACTTTATCGAAAGTCTCATCTTTACCGTCCAGTTTAGGCTGCTTTACTTTATCATTATCATAAAGAGAAAGTACACTTGCCTGAGCTCTTGCATTGGTTGTTCCTAAATCACCAGCTGCCGGGTTCGGATCAATTTTGATAGGCCTACCTTCACGGGTCTTTACTAAAACACTGGCAAAGTCGAAACCATCAAAATATGTTGAAGCGTAATAATTTGGAACTCCTGGAATAATATCATGTGGCTTTACCACATAAGGAATCGTTTTGATTACCGGAGCTTCACAGGCAGCCAATGTTACGGCTGCTGTAGAGAATCCTAATATTTTTAAGAAATCTCTTCTTGAAGTACTGGATCCGTTCTGTTCAGCATCTCCAAGGAAATCTTCTACCGGAATTTCTTCCTGAAACTCTTTCTGAGCCAGCTTATTATTTAAAGCCGGATCTTTAAGTTCATGAATACTTCTAAATTGTATTTTGTTTGAAGCCATTTATACTTCTAATTTTTTAGTTATTAATAATGACATTTACCACACTCAAGACCTCCAATTGCATCTACTGTGATTTTACCGCCATCCTGAGGATATTGTTTTTTCAACTTGTCGTGTAGATTCTTGAAGTATTCTTTATTATAACCGTTGTTCATATCAACCTCAGTAGTTCTGTGGCATTCGATACACCATCCCATTGTAAAGTCGTTAGCCATTTGAACAACATTCATTGTGTCAATCTTACCGTGACAAGCCTTACATACAACATCAATTTTGTTGTTTGGATTCTTTTTGTTGAAAGAATTGATGATAGCCTGCTCACCTGCTACTACGTGCTGAGAGTGGTTGAAGTATACGAAGTCTGGCATATTGTGGATTCTGGTCCATTCAACCGGTTGTGTTTTTCCAGTGTACTGCTGTTTTGCAGGATCCCATCCTGTAGCGGCATAGATCTTCTGGATCTCACCATCGTAGAATGCTTTATCTTTTCCTGGCTCCATGTAATGCTTGGCGTTGTATTCAGAAATTGTTCTGTGACAGTTCATACAAACGTTCATAGAAGGAATCTCAGATACTTTACCATATTTAGCACTGGAGTGACATAGCTGACAGTCGATTTTCTGTTCTCCAGCGTGAATTTTGTGAGAGAAGTAGATAGGCTGTTCAGGCTTATATCCTTTGTAAACCCCGATCCACATGATCCAGTTCCAAACACCATAAGCGGCAAGAAGAGCAAGGATACCCAATACTGCTTTACCTACATAGTGGTATTTTTCATAGATTTCGCTGAAAGATTTAACTCTTGTCTCATTAAGTCCTGCTAAGTCTTCGGATTGACCTAATTTTACTAATTGTCTTAGTTTAATTAAGATCCAAACCAATAAAGCAGCAATGGCAAGAAGTGAAATGATGACAACACTTGTAGTAGTCTTGTCTGCTGGTGCAGCTGCTGCTGCATCCGTAGCCGTACCTGCAGTAGCAGCCGGTTCCGGCTCAGGAGCAGGCGGATTAGTTGTGAATGCTAAAATGTCGTCGATATCCTTATCTGTAAGATTTGGAAAGACCTGCATTTCAGTCTTATTGTATTTTTCAAAAATTTCATTGGCGTATTTGTCCCCAGAAGCTCTCAGAGCTTTGTTGTCTTTGATCCACTTGTGAAGCCAATCTTTGTCTACACCGCCCTCTGTCTTTACACGTTCTACAACACCCTTTAGAGGTGGTCCTATTACCTGTTTGTCCAGCGCGTGACATGCAGTACAATTCGCTTTGAAAAGTTTCTCTCCGTTTTTAGGATCGCCGTCTTGCCCGTAAATTGAAGCACTTGTCGATAGCAATAAGCCTATTGCGATCAACGTTTGTTTATAATGCTTTCTCCAACTAATCATTTAAATTATCTTATGTTAGTAAAATATTGAACCAATCAATTCCGCAAAAATAATATTTTTAACAGGAATTTAACGGTATATGGAAAAGGGAAAATATCATTTCCGTTTAATTTGTATTGATTCTAAATAGCGTTGTTTGGTATAATTTTTTAATTTTAATAGATTTGCAGAAACAAGTTTAAATGAGAAATTTAATCAAAATATTTTCAATCGTATCTTTATTTGGGTTTTATAGTGTTGAAGCCCAACAGGTTGTTCAGAGAGATACTTTGTCCGGTACCGAGCTTATTATGACGATGGATTCCAAAGTAAACGCTGCTTTGGAAGGAATTGAAGATAAATGTTCCAAAACAACAGGAGGTAATATCGTAAGGGAAAATAATACAGACAGCGGAATTGTTACTCCTACGAAGCCGCCAAAGATTTACGTACCGAGCAGAGAGCTGAGCAATGCGGAAATATGCCGTAAAAACCCTAGAATTCTAGGATTTAAGATTCAGATTACAACGGTAAAAAGCAATGAAGAAGCCAATGAGGTGAAAGCTTACTTCAGAAAAAGATTCCCTAATTTAAAAGTGGAAACGGATGCTTCTTTAAGGCCAAACTACAAAATTCTTGCGGGAAGTTACTTTACGAAGCAGAGTGCATCATCGGATCTTTCGAAAATAAGAGAATACTTTAAATCGGCCATCGCCGTACAGTACAGAATTTTCTGTTCCGAAGCAAAATAAAAAATAGCAAACTAGAATATATAGCCGGGATTTTTTCCGGCTTTTTTATTGGTAATAAGTCTCTAAAAATTGGAAAAAATCAGACATTCTGAAAAGATTGTTGGTAAGGAGAAAAGCGAGCATAATCCCCATTATAACCGTTAAAAAAGATATAGTTCGCGGCTCTGATCTGTAGGCATAAAACAACCATCCCAAAAGCAGCGGATACACGAAAACAAAATGTCCTCCGTAGATGTAAGATGTGTGCAATCCGAATCGCATGATGCAGTGAATTACAATGTCAATTACAAAGGAGATAACCAGAATCTGGACCAGTTTATTTCTGAAATTTTTAAAATAACTCCATAAAATCAATACCAGCAATACAATCACAAAAGCATAGCAAAACGCTGATGAATAAGGCTCCATTAAAAGACCTTTGAAATCAAACCCTTTCATATTGTGTTTGTCCGTAGTCATGAAGCTTGGAAACAGAATACTTCCTCCGAAAAAATAGGAAAGGATCATATCCCAGTCAGGAATAGATTCTACATTGGAAAACTTTTCGTACTGCTGATTGGTTTTTGAAAAGATGTTCTGGTATTTGAAATCAATTCTCAGTAAATAAAGAAATGCAAAACATACTGTTGCAAGAATCACACGGAAAACGGCATTCCCGAATTTCTTCCAGCTTCTGAAAAGATCTTTTTCAAACAATATCGGAATGAAAACCTTCACAATATTGGTGATGGTAAGCCCTCCGATTGTAATTCCGGCAAGCGTAAGAGCAGATCCGGGTATTTTTTCTTCTTTCCTCAGTTTTATGGCGGCGTAATAATTATAAATACTCAGCAGCAGAAGGGTATAAGTGAAATTTTCCGGAGTGAAAGAAAGAATGATGCTTGTAGAAAAAAGGCCAAAGAAAAGAATCAATATCAGACTGATGGCAAGCGGAAGCCGGATGATGTTTTTCAGGTATTTGAAGATCTGAACCATACACAGACTTATGGCTGTATTGCTTAGCCAGGCAAGGGTAAGTCTGAACGAAGCGTCCATTTTTCCTCCTGAAATCATAAGAGAAAATTCCCTGATCCAGTTGAAAAAATAGTAAGCCAACGGATGTCGCTCAAAACTTCCACCCGTCATTACAATAGCTTTGTTGTCAAAACTGAAATAAGCATCCCAGGGAATTCTGCTGTCAAAAATAATCCGGTAATGAAGCGCAATATAAGTGCCTAATGTTCCGTAGCAGATCAGGAAAAACAGAAATACGGCCAGTTCTGTGTATGAAGAGGGGAATATCTGTTTTAAGAGATGAATGAGTTTTGTTTTGATAAAAGACACCTTTCAGTTTTTTTGCAAAAATAAAATAAAAAAACTCACCATGTCCGGTGAGTTTTAAAGATTATGGTGATGTGATTATTCCTTAATTACTTTTCTGGTAGATGTGCTTCCGTCAGCAAAGTTAATTTTCACCAGATAAGTTCCTTTTGAAAGGTGAGAAATATCTGCTTTGTCCGATTCATTCTCGAATAAGGATTTTCCGCTCATATCAAAAACGGTGGTCGATTTGATCTTTTTGTCAGTTTTGATATTAATTTCTCCCTTCGTAGGGTTAGGGTAGATGTCCGCACTGATTTTAGCTTTGGCGCCCACTTCGTTCGTAGCAAGTGAAGGAGCTCCTAAAACCTGAATGTCATCTATAGAAACGGCATCCGCATCATTGGCTACATACTGGAATCTGATCTTCACGTTGGTCTGTCCAATGTATGTTGTAAGGCTTTTTTGTACAGCTACTGTATTATAATTATCTGTGTTGTTACTGCCATCACCATCATCAGTAAAGCCAGGTTCCGTATCTTCATTCCAGAGCGTGGTCCATGTTGTTCCACCATCAGTTGATATCTGAGCTAATAGGTTTCCTGCATTTAGGTTGATCATATATGCCCAGCCTACTTTCACCTTGAATTTAAGAACAGGTGCTGTTGCGCCGGCTAGTGAAAATGCAGGGCTTACCAACGATGCATCATTACTTTGTGCGATATAGTCTACTCCGGCAGATTTTGTACCTGAAATAAGGAAGCCTGAAGTACTTGTAGGAAATGAGCTGGTAAGCTGCCAAGGTCTGGTAGTTACTGTTTGAGTTCTGGTCCATCCAGTAGAAGGAAATGTTGCACCTTCAAAATTCTCAGAAAGTAATGTCTGCGCATTTACATTCGATGCTGTAATTCCAAGCAATAAGCTTAGAGAAAGGAGAGCTTTTTTCATAGTAATATTTTTTTTCTAAAAATAGTGAAAAAATCACATAATGGTACAAAAGATTCAATAAAATTAAGAAAATAGTGTGATTTATCTGTCAATTGGCATGTGGGAATGTAGAGTGTTTAGTTGTGTCGTTTTAGGTATACAACCTATTTACAACCTATTTTTGGGGACAATTTCCATAAGGATTTTGTAAAGAACTTATAACTGATTGGAGTATCTCGGGGCGTTTGTTATGGATGCACAATAAATAAGATAATTATAAAGTTAAGTTATATGTGAGGCTGTCTGTTTTAAGATGATGCGGTCTATTTTAAATGAAAAACTCATCCCGCAGGATGAGTTTTAAATAGATCTTTAAAATATAGTCGTTATTGCTTGATCACTTTTTCGGTTGCCGCTGTACCGTTGCTAAGCTCTGCTTTGATTATATAAGTTCCTTTTGGTAAAGAAGATAAATCCGTTTTTCCTGAATCTGTCTTAATGACCGTTTTTCCGGACATATCCACTACAGAAATCATTTTAATTTTTTGATCGGTTTTAATGTTGATTTCCCCTTTTGTCGGATTAGGATAAATTATGGTCTGTTTTGCTGCATTTACTGCTTCGGAAGTAGCAAGTACTTGTGTAGATTTGAACATTCCTCCTACAGTAGCAGAGGTATTAAATCCTCCCGAAAAACAAGTGTTTACATCAGAACATCTTACACTTAGATGTTGTACTCCGGTGTCTATGGCAGTCCATTTCGTACCGTTTTTACTTTTCCAGGACCCTCCGTTGGTATTCGATGAGCTCACTGCTAGCAAAATGTCAGTACCCGGGACATAGGTAATATCACTGATGTTATTGGCAGCAGTAAGTCCGGTGTAGGTAATTTGTGACCATGTAGCTCCTCCATCTGTTGTTTTGTGGAACTGAAGCCCTGTCGGAGTGGTGCCTGTGAAAGTTTTTCTGACAATGATTCCTGTATTTGAATCACTCCACGCCATATCTCCGCTTTCAGTGGTTCCTCCAAAATCACCAATGATAGAGTTGGTGGCCAGTACGGTCCATGTTAAACCTTTATCTGTTGATTTGTAAATTCTTCCTTTTCCTGTATAGAAGAATATATTGTTCCCTACAGCATAATATCCACCATTATAACCATATTCATCTGTCAGAGGATTAGGAATGTTGGCTCCCGGAACCCTTGTCCATGTTGTTCCTCCGTTGGATGTTGTATAGATTTCAAACTCGCCGCTCTCCGGATCTCCACCAATAATACCATTGTTGGCATCAAAAAAATGAACATAGTTGGTCCAGGATTGTCCTGCCGTGGTTAGCATAAGCTGGTTGGTCCATGTAGTACCTCCATCCGAAGTTTTCCATATACCTCCCAGTCCGTTTGTATTGTCAAAAGCTCCTACCCATGCTGTTGTAGCACTTACACCCGAGATATTGGTGATTCTCAAAGCGGTATTGCCAACGTTAATAGTCCCTGCTGTCCAGGTAGTTCCTCCATTAGATGTTTTTGTAAATTCCTGAACGTTAGCAGTTGTAGTTACTCCATTGTAAGCAAAAGCCCAAATCGTATTGGCGTCATACATTTCCATGCCGCTGATTCCTCTTGAAGCGGCTGCAAATCCTGAATTTTGAGTACTCCAATACTGAGAAAATGCAGCAGAGCTGATTAATAATGCTGTAATTGAAAATAGAATTCTTTTCATAAGATATTTTTTTGTTAAAAATAACAAAAAAACAGTAATATGATAAAAATAATCCATCTAAATAACACGAATACTGTATTTTATGTATTATGAGCTGCAAGAAAGTGTAGAACATCCGGTGGTGTCATCATAAGCTGAAGGCCTCTTTACGGAATATTCAGGATACAATTCTTCGTATGGATTTTCCAAAGCATGAGTAAGTTTTTGCAACATTTCCGCCTTTCCGTTGCTTATTTCCTCTATGCATTCATAAAGAAGATAATTTCTTAACGTAAACTTGGGGTTAGATTGTTTCATCAGGGATAGCGATTCTTCTTTTGAGATCCTATTTGTTGAGACTCTTTCCTGATATGTTTTAGCAAAATCTTCCAGTTTTTTGATTCTCTGATCGGTTAAAATCACATACGATACATTTTCAAAAAGCGCTTTGATATCACTTTCAGGCTGTAATTGTTCAAGTTGGTTGAAAAATAAAGTATAATCCAGCTGAAGTTCCTGCATCAATCCCTGCCAGTTGGTGAAAAATTCTTCATCCGTATCTCTCAGTTCATCAAAACCAAATTTTCTGCAAAGCATCTTATCATGGGCTTCCCAGAAGTAGGTTCCGTAATGATTCAATGTATTTTCCAGAAATTTTTCATCTTTAATGATCGGGTGAAGGGCATTCGCCAGCTGCCATAGATTCCATTGTGAAATCTGTCCTTGTTGTCCGAAGGCATATCTCCTTCCGGGAAGATCGGTGGTATTGGGGGTGAAATTCAGATCATATTCATCCATCATAGAATAAGGACCGTAATCTATTGTTAATCCCAGAACAGACATATTGTCGGTATTCATAACACCGTGTACAAAACCTACACGGAACCATTCGGTCATCAGATCAGCAGTTCTGATACAAATCGTACTAAAGAAATCTTTGTATTTCTGAATACCGTCCGTTGTGATTTCCGGATAATAATTTTCAATCGTAAAATCAAGCAGATCCTGCAGCGTTGTGTACTCTTGCTGAGCAGACATCAGTTCAAAATGCCCGAAACGAAGAAAGCTCTCCGCAGTTCTTATCACTACCGCTCCTTTTTCCAGTTGGGGATTGCCATTGTACATGATATCTCTTACCACATCTTCCCCTGTGAAGGCAAGGCTTAAAGCCCTTGTTGTAGGAACACCAAGATGATGCATGGCTTCACTCATCAGATATTCGCGTACCGACGATCTTAGGACGGCTCTTCCGTCTGCATGTCTGGAATAAGGGGTTGCTCCGGCTCCTTTCCATTGGATTTCCGTTCTTTTGCCTTCTTTATTGGTGATTTCTCCGGCAAGGATGGCTCTTCCGTCTCCCAGCTGCCCGGCCCAGTTTCCGAACTGATGTCCTGCATAAGCTGTTGCATACGTTTTTACATTGTCGGGAAGATTGTTTCCTACAAGGAAATCCAGATCTTTCTCTTTATAGGATCCAAGTCCGATTTCTTCAGAGAGTGTTTGATTAAAAGCAATCAGTTTTGGTCCGTCAAACCCGGCAGGCTTTACGGTTGAAAATAAAACTTTCGGGGTGTTTCTCTGCATCGGATTGTTGGAAATATCCCCTGGAAATATATCGGTAAAAGGTTGTGTGATCTGTTCAATATTCATAGATCAAAGGTATTAATTATAAAAGAAAAGACCTTTCAAATTATTGAAAGGTCTTATGTATTTCTAAAAGAGAATTTATTTATTGAAATCTACCTCATCGGTGGAGTGCAGATTGTCATTGATGTTTTCCTCTTTTTTATCTGTATTGTTTTTAGGAGTATTATCTACAGGTTTTGGATTTTTGATCTCGTCAATCGTTTGAAGTCCTCCGTCGTCTCCGTATCCTTCTCCTAAACCTTTAAGATTGGAACATCCGTCTTTCCAATCCGATGGTCTGATGAATTTATCGTCTGGCGTAATTCCCAGGGATTTATCTGCCCAGACTTTCTTCATGAAAATGGCCCAGATCGGTAGTGCCATTTTTGCACCCTGACCTTCACCGGTTCCGAAGAAGTGGGTGGCCCTGTCTTCCCATCCTACCCAGGCTCCTGTTGCCAGTTTTGGAGTGATCCCCATAAACCAACCGTCTGAGTTGTTCTGTGTAGTACCTGTTTTGGCTGCGATTTCCACGCCTTTTGAAATTCCTCTTCTTCCTAATTCTCCTGAAGCAGTACCGTATTGTGCAACCCCTTTCATGAGTTCAATCATGGTGTAGGCATACATTGGGTTCATTACTTCTTTCGGTTCTACATTCACTTCCTTAATTACCCTTCCGTTGGCATCTTCAATTCTCCAGATCATTTCCGGTTTGTTATAGTTTCCATAGTTGGCGAAAGTACTGTAGGCACCTAGCATCTCATAAATAGTGATATCTGATGAACCTAAGGCAATGGTATTATTTCTAGGGATATCTTCTGTAACCCCTAAGTCTCTTGCGGTCTGAATAACGGCATCTACTCCGGTCATTTCAATAAGACGTGCTGCCACCGGGTTTTGAGAGTGGGCCAATGCATCTTTTAAGGTCAGCATTCCTCCTCTTCCCGGAACATGCCATCCTTTGTGATCGTAAGTGCCGTTGGAAACTGTTGAACATGGGGTCATTCCAAGCTTCATAATAGCTGTGGCATATACGAAAGGTTTGAAGGTAGATCCTACCTGTCTTTTACCCTGCTTGATGTGGTCGTACTGGAAATGCTGCCAGTCTATACCACCTACCCATGCTTTGATCTCTCCACTTCCCGGAACCATAGACATCAAACCTGCCTGAGCAATCTGTTTGTGATATCTGATAGAGTCCCACGGAGACATTTCCACCTCTTCTTCTCCGGCCCATGTAAAACGGGAAGTTTTAATAGGTTTGTGGAATTCCAGTAAAATAGAATCTTCCGTAACGCCTGCTGCTTTCAGCTGTTTGTAACGGCCGGTTCTCTTCATGGCCTGGGTCATGACACTGTTCACCTGCTTATCCGTCAGATAGTAGAAAGGTCTGTTTTTTCTGCCTCTTTGTTCGGCATCAAACCTCTTTTGTAGATCTGTTAAATGTTCCTTGATGGCCTCTTCTGCATATTTCTGCATTTTTGAATCAAGGGTTACATAAATTTTTAATCCGTCTTTGTATAGATTAAGTTTCTTTCCGGTTTCTTTTTCGTAACCTTCAAGATACTTGTCGATTTCTTTTCTTAAATAAAACTTATAGTAAGCAGAGTAGTCATCGTTGATATTTTTAATCGGATGATAATCTACTTCTACAGGCGTGTTGAATGCTTTCTCGTAGGTTGCCTGATCTATATATCCTGTTTCAAGCATTTGCTGTAAAACCACATCTCTTCTTCGTTTGGAACGTTCAGGATTTCTCATAGGGTTATTGGCGATAGGCGCTTCTAACATGGCTACAAAAACCGCCGCTTCAGGAAGAGTAAGTTCAGACGTTGTTTTGTTAAAATAAATCTTCGAAGCCATTTCAATACCGTTCGCATTATATGTAAAATCGAACTTATTAAAATAAAGTGTGATGATCTCTTCTTTGGTATAACGCTTTTCCAAGCTTACGGCAACAGACCATTCTTTCAGCTTCTGAATCATCCTTTTGATAGGATTTTTAGAAGGCTCTTTCGTAAACAAAAGTTTAGCCAGCTGCTGGGTAATGGTAGAACCCCCACCACGGTCACCTCCATATCGTACCGCTCTCAGGATAGATTTTAAATCGATCCCGGAATGCTCCTTAAAACGCTCATCTTCTTTAGCCTGAAGAGCATAGATAAGGTAAGGTGGAAGTTGTTTGTATGTAATGGGTTGCGTTTTTTCCTTTTCAAATTTTCCGAGTAACACCCCGTCTGATGAAATGATTTCTGAAGCTACATAGATATCCGGATTTTCAAGCTCTTTTACATCAGGCATTTCTCCAAGAAAACCCTGGGAAACAGCAAAGAAAAGTCCTGAAATACCTAAAACGACCGCAATGAGTCCAATCCAAATAAATTTAACCCATCTTTTCCAAGAGGTATTTTTGTTCTTTTTGGGAGGAAGAGGGAAGGTTTTTCCCTTATTTCCTGCGTTTTTTCTGTTGTCTTCCATTGATGGTTACGGTTTAGCCGTTTCTAGTTTTACTCCAACATCTTCAATTCCCGGAAGGTTATCATTCCTCATCGCCTGAATCAGGCTGATTTCATACTTTCCCTTTCCCGGAAATTTGTAGTTCATTCTATACTGAAATAATGCTTCCTTCGTATCACCAAAACCTGTACCAAGCCATTCGCCGTTTGGTTTTGCCAGTACATAATTCAGGGTGTCTGTTTCCTTCTTTTTGTTCTGGAGATTGGTGAAGTTTACAATAAATCTTATATTACTGTAAGGATACGTATTGTTATTTCTTACGACAAATATAATATTTTTAGGATTCTGCGGATCTGAAACTTCAAGATTAAATTTTTGTTCGCTTTTCTTATTCCATTTATTGTTCACGGAATTCATGATGACATTCTCTTCTGAGGAAGAATGGCAGCTAAAGAAAAGGATAAGAGGTAATAATCCTAAAATTTTACGCATTGTTATCTTTTTTTGGAGGAAATTTCTTTTTAAAATTCTTCTTGTTCGGATTCTGCTGTTTTTTCTCCGGATTGGCAGAGGCATCGGCTTTTTCCGTCTGTGCTTTGGGCTGCTGCGGTTTAGGCTGTTGCTTTTGCTGCTGTCTCGGCTGATTTCCGGAATTGGCATTAGGATTTTCAGATCGCTCAGGTCTCTCGGTTCTTTCAGTCCTTTCCGGTCTGTTTTTTCTTGGTCCCTGTCCTTGTCCCTGCTGCCCCTGTCCGTTGTTGTTCGGTCTGTTTTGGTTTTGATTTCGGTTCCTGTTGTTTCCTCTGTTCTTCTTTTCGAAACGGTCTACATTGTTTTCCTGAATCAAATCGATGCTTTGGCTAGGAATATCAGGTTGTTTCAGATCTTCTAAAGGAAGAATCTTTTCTCCTCTTTTATTTTTTGAAATCAATTTCTTAACAAGGTCAATATCAAAGTCATACCATGCCATAGAGCTGTCTACATAGGCAAACCACATTTTCTTTTTGAAAACGTCTATTTTAATGCAGAATGCTCTTCCTTTTTCCGTATCCAGAGTGGTGGAAGAAGAAGGGAAATTACTTAGGGCATCAAGATAACTGTCCAGCTCATAGTTCAGACAGCATTTCAGTTTACCACACTGTCCTGCCAGCTTTTGAGGGTTGATGCTTAATTGCTGATATCTGGCTACATTGGTGTTTACAGATCTGAAATCGGTAAGCCATGTTGAACAGCAAAGTTCTCTTCCACATGATCCTATACCGCCTACTTTAGCTGCTTCCTGTCTGAAACCGATTTGTTTCATATCGATTTTGGTTCTGAAAGCACCTGCATATTCTTTGATCAGCTGTCTGAAATCCACTCTGTTGTCAGCGGTGTAATAAAAGGTGATCTTTGAAGAATCTCCCTGGTATTCCACATCGGTCACTTTCATTTCAAGACCGATTCTGTGAGCAATCTTTCGTGCTTCAAGCTTTACGCCGTCTTCTTTTTTTCTGGCTTCCTGCCAGACTTCCAGGTCCTTTTGGTTAGCCTGTCTGTATATTTTGAGTGCAGATTCTTCAGAAACTTTTTTCTTTTTCATCTGAATCTTTACTAATTCTCCGGTGAGGCTTACAACGCCTACATCGTGTCCCGGGCTGGATTCTACTGTTACTACGCTACCTATATGTAAAGGGATATTGTTTACATTTTTATAAAACGATTTTCTGTCATTTTTAAATCTAACTTCTACAAGGTCGCACCTGTTCGATGCGGGATTGTTGATGTTAGAAAGCCAGTCAAAAACACTTAATTTATAACTATTACCACAGGTATTTACATTTTCACAGCCATTCGCGGTTTTTTTTGGGCCGCATGAATGGGCAGAATCGCCGGATGTTTTGCATCCACAACTCATATAACTATTTTTTATAATCTTGCAAATTTATGTAAATTTATCTTTATGCAATTCTAAAATACTTAAATATTCAATATCGTTATTGTTTAACATTAAACGTGAAAAATATACATTGTCCTGAAATTGTATAAGTTCCTATGTAAGTTATATTTACCATGATGGCTTTCTAAAGTATTATTTTAAACATAATTTTCTTTTGGGATATTGTTTAAAATATTAAGAAATATTAACAGGTGTATTCAAAATAATTTTATATTTGGGTTATATAATAACAGTCTATGAAAAAAATATTAGTATCAACTGCTTTATTGGCGGGTGTTTTATCTTACGCAGGAGGCTTCAGGGTATCTCTGCAGGGAGTGAAACAATTGGCAATGGCGCATACTAGTGCTCATGCCGAAGATGCAAGTGTGGCATTCTTTAACCCGGCGGGTATGTCATTCATTCCTTCTAAATTGAGTATAGTAGCAGGAGGGTTTGGTGCAAGTAATAAAGTTACTTTTCAAAACTTAAATACTTTACAGAGTACAGAAACAGATAACCCTATAGGAACTCCGTTATATGCTGCAGTAGCTTATAAGCCGATTGAAAACCTTTCCATAGGTTTCAGTTTTACCACTCCTTTCGGAAGTACCATTCAGTGGCCAAGTGACTGGGAAGGAAGAGAAATGGTACAGAAGCTGGAGCTTAAAAGTTTCTACTTTCAGCCAATGGTTTCTGTGAAGTTAGCTCCTTGGTTGTCATTCGGAGCAAGCTATATTTATGCAAAAGGTAAAGTAAACTGGGACAAAGCCGTAACCCAATTTGGCGGTGAACTGAATATTAAAGACGAAAAAGCAAGCGGAAGCGGGTATGGATTCGGGTTCTATTTCAGACCAGATCCAAAACTGGATGTAAGTATTGCTTACCGTTCTCCTGTAGATATGAAAGCTAAAAAAGGAACTGCTACATTCCAGTTCCCTTCTGCAGCTATTTATCCGCTGTTAGGACTTGATCCAAGCACAGGACAGGATAAATTTACGGCTACGCTTCCATTAGTAGAAGAATATACCATAGGTTTAACCTACAAGGTAACACCAAAATGGTTGGTTTCAGCTGACTTTAACTATCACGGATGGGAAAGATACAGCAAGCTGACATTGGATTTTGCCAATGCTCCGGTAGGAAATCAGGCAGATCCTACGATTTTGGTATCTCCTAAAAACTTCAGAAATTCTAAAACATTCAGATTAGGAACTCAGTATGCCTTCACCAATATGATCTTTGGACGTTTAGGGGCTTACTATGATGAATCTCCGTATACAGACGAAAACTTCATTCCGGAAACTCCTTCATTTAACACCTATGTTATCACAGGAGGACTTGGCTTTAAATTAAAGCAGTTTGGAGTGGATATAGCAGGAGGATATGCAATGCCTCAGGCCAGAGACGTGAAAAATGCTGCTCTGGGCTTCAACGGACAGGCAAAAGCTAAAGCATTCTACTTTGGTTTAGGTTTATCGTACAACCCTTTTTAATTGAAAGACTATGAAAAAAATTATAATATCAACACTTGCCGTTTCCGCGCTTCTTTTTACAACAAGCTGTGAAAATGATTTTGATACTGATGTAAAAGATATTCAGGTGACAAGCGGAGACGCTAACTTTGCCAATTATGTTGCTTTGGGGAATTCTTTAACTTCTGGTTATAGAGACGGAGCTCTTTACAGCAGCGGACAGAATGAATCTTATCCAAGCATGATTGCAGCTCAGATGCGTCTTGCCGGGGGAGGAGCATTCAAGCAGCCTTTGATGCCGAATGATGTAGGAGGATTTATCGGGCTTCCTGGCTTTCCGGGAAAATTAACCCTTCAGGTAGCTGCAAACGGAACTTTAGGACCTGTTGAAAGCCCTGCTGCCGCAGCACTAGACAATGTTACCGCCGGTGGACCTTACCAGAACATGGGAGTTCCGGGAGCAAAATCTTTCCATTTGATTGCACCGGGTTACGGAAGTGCTGCCAACCTTGCGTTAGGAGCAGCTAATCCATATTTTGTGAGATTTGCAACTTCTGCCACCACTTCTGTTTTACAGGATGCCATGGCTCAGAAGCCTACATTCTTCTCTCTTTGGATCGGAAACAATGATGTATTGTCTTATGCTACCAATGGAGGAACCAACTCTCAGACTGTAGGAGGAGTTACAACATATAGCGCCGCTACGGTTCAAAGTGGTAACGTAAATCCATTAACGTATAAATCAAACGATATTTCGGATCCGAATCTTGTAGCAGGAGCTATTAAAAATGTTTTGGACGGTCTTAAAAGTGTAGGATCAACAAAAGGAATCATTGCAAATATTCCGTCTGTTACAAGCATTCCGTTCTTTACAAGAGTGCCTTATAATGCGGTTCCTTTGGATGCTGCAAAAGCTCAGGCATTAAATACATCTCTTTATGGTCCGTTAAAAACAATACTTACCGCTTACGGACAGGGAAGCAGACTTAATCTGGTAGCAGCAGGAAACAACCCTGTTCTTATTAAAGATAATAAGCTTGCTGACCTTTCTGTCCAGCTTACAGCAGCTTTGGCAGCTAACGGTTTTACGCCTACAGAAGCAGCTTTCCTTGGAAATGCATTTGGACAGGTTCGCCAGGCTAAGCAGGGAGAATTAATCCTTCTGACAGCCAGCAAAGTTCTCGGACTTGATGCATTGACCAATCAGCCGGCAACTCCAACTTCCAAGTTCATTTACGGCGCAAGCTTCCCGATTGGAGATCAGCTTTCGTTAACAGCTGATGAAGTGGCCAATATCACGAATGCGGTTACTGCCTATAATGCTTCTATCAAAGCAATGGCAGATTCATATAACCTGGCTTTTGTAGATGCCAATGCCAAAATGAAAGAACTGGATTCCAAGTCCGGAATAATTTGGGACGGGGTAAGATATACGGCAACTTTCGTTACCGGAGGAGCTTTCTCGCTGGACGGAGTTCACTTAACGGGTAGAGGATATGCTATTGTTGCCAATGAGTTTATCAAATCTATCAATATGAAGTACAGATCCACTTTACCACAGGTAGATCCTAATAAATATTCAGGTGTAAAATTCCCGTAATATTACAGTAAAATAAAAACTTAGAAACCACAAGAGTAATTCTTGTGGTTTTTTTTTAAATTTGCAAAATCTTTAAAAAGTAAAAATGGCCGATCAGTTAAGTTATCTATTTTGTACAAGAACCAGCAGGGACTTGGCAGAAAAAATTGCCCAGAATTATGGGAAAGAGTTAGGGAAAATCAACTTTCAGGAGTTCAGCGACGGAGAATTCGAGCCTGTTCTGGATGAATCCGTAAGAGGAGGAAGAGTTTTCTTAATAGGATCTACCTTCCCGCCTGCAGACAATCTTTTAGAACTTCTATTAATGATTGATGCAGCAAAAAGAGCTTCCGCAAAAAGTATCACTGTGGTAATCCCTTATTTCGGGCTTGCCAGACAAGACAGAAAAGACAAGCCAAGAGCTCCGATAGGTGCAAAATTGGTTGCTAATCTATTAACCGCTGCCGGGGCAACGAGAGTGATGACGATGGATCTTCACGCAGATCAGATTCAAGGATTCTTCGAAATTCCGGTAGATCATCTTTATGCTTCTACTATTTTCGTAGATCACATCAAATCTCTGAATTTAGATAATCTTACAATTGCTTCTCCGGATATGGGAGGTGCAAAAAGAGCAAAAAACTATGCAGGACATTTAGGGGCAGAAGTAGTAATTGCTTACAAAGAAAGAAAGAAGGCAAATGTTGTAGAAGAAATGTTCCTTATTGGAGATGTAGTAGGTAAAAATGTGATCCTTATTGATGATATGATCGATACTGCGGGTACACTTTGTAAAGCTGCTGAAATCCTTGTCGAAAAAGGAGCAAAATCTGTAAGAGCAATGGCTACTCACGGAGTTCTTTCCGGAAAAGCTTACGACAATATTGAGAACTCTAAATTATTGGAAGTTATTGTAACTGACTCAATTCCTGTTAAAAATAATTTGTCAAGTAAAATAAAAGTGCTATCTTGCGCCCCATTATTTGCGGACGTTATGAAGATGGTTCATGAGCATCAATCAATTAGCAGCAAGTTTGTTATTTAATTGATTTTTAGCGGTTTGCAAAATTAAACAAAAACAATTTTTTAAATTTTTATAAATGAAATCTATTACAATTCAAGGTACAAAAAGAGAAAGCGTGGGCAAAAAGTCGACAAAAGCTTTACGTGATGCTGAATTAGTTCCTTGTGTTGTTTATGGAGGTGAAGCACCTTTAAACTTCTCTGCAGAAGAGAGAGCTTTCAAAGGTTTAGTATACACTCCTGAAGCACACACGGTATCTATTGAGCTAGACGGGAAAACAATTCCTGCTGTTCTTCAGGATATTCAGTTCCACCCGATTACAGACAAAATTTTACACGTAGACTTCTACCAGTTATCAGATGATAAGCCGGTAATTATGGAAGTTCCGGTAAGAATTACAGGACGTTCTAAAGGTGTTGTAGCTGGTGGTGTTTTACGTCAGTCTTTCAGAAAACTAAAAGTAAAAGCTATTCCTGCAAACTTACCTGATGAGGTAGTTGTAGATGTTACTCCTTTGAAAATTGGTAACAAAATCTATGTAGGAGGAATCAAAGCTGAAGGATATTCTTTCGTACACCCTGACAATGCAGTTGTAGTGGCTGTTAAGATGTCTAGAAATGCAATGAAAGGTGGTGCAGCAGCAATGGATGATGAAGATGAAGAGGCAGCAGAAGAAGTGGCAACACAATCTCCTGATGTTCCAACAACAGAAGAGAAATCTGCAGAATAATATTTGTTTATTCTACAACCATATAAAACCTGTCAATGTATTGGCAGGTTTTTTATTTTGGTTAAAAAGCAAAACTGCTTAAAGGGTGGTAAACTAATTTGCTTTTCAGCCATCTTCGCTTTCTTCACCAATAAACCCTATTCTCAGAAAAAAGCCGTAAATTTGAAGTGTTCTAAATAAGAGCCATCTAATTTAAAAATTTAATAAATGTTTGACATTCAGGAAATAAGAAGTCAGTTTACGATATTAAACCGCGAAGTGAATGGTAAGCCTCTGGTTTACTTAGATAATGCAGCTACCTCTCAGAAACCGGATTCTGTTTTGAAAATCTGGAACGAATATTATACGCAGCTTAATGCCAATGTTCACAGAGGAATCCATACATTAAGCCAGCTTGCTACCGAAGAAATGGAGCTTTCAAGAAGAAAGATTCAGAAATTCATTAATGCTGAGCATGATTTTGAAGTTATTTTTACCAAAGGAACTACAGAAGGTCTGAACCTCATCGCTTATATTTTAACGCAGAAGCTTAAAAAAGATGATGAAATTATTATTTCTTATCTGGAGCATCACTCCAATATCGTTCCATGGCAGCTGCTTTGTGAAAGAACCGGAGCAAAGCTCAGAGTAATCCCGATTGATGAAAACGGAATACTTCAGTTAGACTATCTGGATGAATTTTTAAGTGAAAAAACAAAAATCGTTTCCGTTAACCAGGTTTCAAACGCATTGGGAATTGTTAATCCTATAGAAGAGATCATTGCGAAAACAAGAGAAAAGTCAGATGCTTATATCGTGATCGATGGGGCGCAGTCTGCTCCTCACTTTGAAATTGATGTACAGAAAATGGACTGTGATTTTTTTGTCTTTTCCGGACATAAAATGTATGCACCGATGGGAACTGGGATCTTATATGGAAAACAGTCGATTTTAGAAGAACTGCCGCCGTTTCATGGAGGTGGAGAGATGATTGCAACCTGTTCTTTCGACGGAACTACTTATGCAGGACTTCCTTTTAAATATGAAGCAGGCACTCCTAATGTAGGAGGAAATATTGCATTGGGAGCAGCTGTAGATTTTATTGAAAAAACCGGCAGACAGAATATTCAGAATCATGAAAATGCTTTACTGGAATATGCACAGAGACAGCTTTTGGAGCTGGAAAATATAAAGATATACGGTGAAAAAGCCAAAAGAACAGGTGTTGTTTCTTTTAATTTGGAAGGAACGGGAATTTCTTCCGATGTAGGAATGATTCTCGATAAAATGGGTATTGCTGTAAGAACAGGCCATCACTGTACGCAGCCTATCATGGATTTCTTTAATATAGCAGGAACCGTGAGAGCCAGTTTTGCTGTTTATAACACCTTCGAGGAAATTGATCTGCTTGTGGAAGGAGTGAAAAAGGCTCAAAGAATGCTTAGCTAAAATACAAAAAGCAGCAACTGCTGCTTTTCGTTAAACTTAGTATTCAGGGATGCAATAGCATTTTCCTTCAACAATGACCTGAACGTATCCTATTGCACATTCAAGACAGATCTCACCGCCCGCGATGATTTCTTTCATTTTTTCTTTGCTTAATTTTTTCATATTCAATGATTTAAAATGTTAATGGCAGAGATAAAGATAATTAAAATACAAATACAATATTCTTAAATCCTTCAGTTTTTTGAAGGATTTATTTTTTTATATAATTGATAATATTGTTTAAATTCATTATAAATAATAGACTTTGCCAATCTTTCAAATAGCAATTTTCATGTCTGTGCATTTCTCTTCTTGGTGTAATTTTGCTTAGTATAAATTTAATTTAATGGAATTAATTGAAAAATTGAACTGGAGATTTGCGACTAAAGCAATGAACGGTCAGAAAGTACCACAGGAGAAAGTGGATAAAATATTGGAAGCTGCAAGACTGGCACCTACGTCCAGCGGGCTTCAGCCTTTTGAGGTGATTGTGATCTCCAACCCGGAAATCAAAGAACAGATTAAACCTCATGCATGGAACCAGCCTCAGATCACAGACTGTTCGCACCTTCTTGTGTTTGCTGCCTGGGATAATTATACGGAAGAAAGAATCAATAAAATGTTCGATCTTACGAATGATATCAGAGGATTTAAAAACGAAGGCTGGGAAAATTACAGACAGATGCTTTTAGGGACTTACCCTCAGAGATCGGCAGAAGAAAACTTTACCCATGCTGCAAAACAAGCTTATATTTCTTTCAGTGCAGCTATTATTGCTGCGGCATTTGAAGGAGTAGATTCTACACCAATGGAAGGGTTTTCCCCTGAGGCGGTAGATGAAGTCTTAAACCTTAAAGAAAAAGGGCTGAAGAGCGTTTTATTATTGCCTATTGGCTACAGAAATGAAGAGTCGGACTGGTTAGTGAATCTTGCGAAAGTGAGAAAATCCAAAGAAGACTTTATTACCGAAGTAAATTAATTACTCAATTTTTTCTTATAAAAAATCCCTTTCAAAACAATTGAAGGGGATTTTGTTTTTTGATTAATATCCTTAATCGTATTTCTATCTAAAGCTCATAGGTTTCAAAAAACCTATGAGGTTGGAAATTATACTTATTCCTTTTGAAGAAAACTTATGTGCACTCTCTATACATAAAGGATATTCTTAAAAACTCCAAAGCATTGAAACTTTTGTTTCTTTTGTGGTTGTAAATTAATTATTCGGTTTCCAATCCACAACAGCCCTGATAAACGCTTCTGCATTTTCCACAGGAATATTAGGTAGAATTCCGTGTCCAAGATTTGCAATATACCGGTCCTTTCCAAAACGGTTGATCATTTCAGTCACCATTTTCTTAATTGTTTCAGGAGTAGAATGAAGTCTTGCAGGATCAAAATTTCCCTGAAGAGTCATCGTATGATTCGTAAGAGTTCTAGCAAATTCCGGAGTAATTGTCCAGTCCACACCCAAAGCCGAAGCTTTAGACATCGTCATATCTTCAAGGGCAAACCAGCATCCTTTTCCGAATACCACAACGTGAGTAAGCGGGCTTAAAGCCTCAACAATCTGGTTGATATACTGCCATGAAAACTCCTGATAATCTGAAGGAGAAAGCATGCCTCCCCAGGAATCAAAAACCTGAACGGCAGAAACGCCTTTTTCAACTTTTCTTTTCAGATAAGCAATCGTAGTATCGGTAATTTTCTGAAGCAGTAAATGAGCGGCTTCAGGCTGCTGGAAACAGAAAGATTTTGCAATGTCAAACGCCTTGCTTCCTTTCCCTTCAATACAGTAGCATAAGATAGTCCACGGAGAACCCGCAAAACCGATCAATGGAATTTCGTTATCTAATTTAATTAACGTAAGTTCAATGGCATCAAAAACGTATCCTAAAGTATCATTTACATCCGGAACCACTACATTCTGAACCTGCTCCATTGTTCTGATAGGATTATCCAGCCACGGACCTATATTTTCTTTCATTTTAAAATCAATTCCCATAGCCTGGGGAACTACCAAAATGTCAGAAAACAGGATGGCTGCATCTAAAGGAAATCTACGGATAGGCTGTACAGTAATTTCAGAAGCCAGTTCGGGAGTCTGACATCTCGTAAAGAAGTCATATTGATCACGAAGCGCAATGAATTCAGGCAGATACCTTCCAGCCTGTCTCATCATCCATACCGGTGGTCTTTCTACAGTTTCTCCGCGGAGAGCTTTTAAATATAAGTCGTTTTTAATCATAATTTATTTAAACTAATACGGCCGTTCCCGGCACTCATTATTTGGTCAGCTAAGCTTACAGCTGTTTAAAGTTCTTTTTTGATCAGCCCGAAAATAGAAGCCAGATTATTTTCTTCCGAGGTAAAGATCTCCTGTTGGGTATACTTTCTCAGTTCACCGGAGGTAGTTTCTCCGATGGAAAAAATCTTCATATCTTCTAAAGAGTTGAGTTTTGCAAAACTACGAACTCCGCTTGGACTAAAAAAAACTGCGGCATGATATTTTTCAGGTACTTGAGGATGGGTTTCCTTTGTGTTGTAAACCGTTACCTTTTTGTAGCTGATATTCTGTAGGGGAAGATCTTTGTCCAGAACATCAAGAGCCAGATTGCCACAGAAGTGAACAAACTGTTCGTGCTGGCAGTTTCCGATGATAAATCTCGAAAGGGTCTCCGCATTTTTCAGAACTTTGAAGGTCCCGAAACCATGTTTTCGTAGCTCCCGTTTTGTTTTTTCACCAACGCAGTAAATTTTGTTGTAATTTTTTGCAGTAAAATCTTCGTTGGGTTTAAACTGATTTTCAAAAAAAGATCGCACCCCGTTTACGCTTGTAAAGATCAAAGAATAATTTTTTAAATCGAAAGCAGCTGTTTTTATCGCCTCCGTTTTAATTACCTCAATGCAGTCCGCCGGGATATCCGATCCTAACTCTTTGGATAATAAAGCAGCGTCTATGATTTTGGTAAATAAAATTTTCATTGATTTAAGGTTTGTCTTTTAAATGCAGATCACTTACAAGCAGTCTTACTTTTGTCATAAAGTCTTTTCCGGGATCATCTTTTCCGGTAAAATAATTCGGATCCGTTTCTTTCCAGAGTTTGGACCCTCTGAATGCTCCGTATTCGGAGTGGCCTATGAGATATTCTATATTGTATTTTTTAGTTAACTGCCGAATCAGCTGAGCATTTGCTGCGGCCTGCTTTTCGGTAAGAGGCTGGCTTTTGCTTCCTATATTTTCAATGCCGATGGCACAGTAATTAAGTCCAATGGTATGTCTTGCAAATAGATTAGGTTCCATAAGTTTATAGATAGTGCCGTCTCTGTCCACAATAAACTGCGAGGAAACATTCAAGGTGCTCTGTTTTTTTAAAGTATTCCGGGCAGACTCCAAATGGGTTTTATTGAAATACTTAAAATTGGTTTCAACAGTTCCTCCGGCCGTATAATGGAGCACAATGATTTTAGGAGAAATCGTAGGGGATTTCTGGACTATGTTATAATGGATTTTGAGGTATTCCAGGCTTAGGCTTACTCTTTCAGGAGAATAATCAATAGGCTTGTCAATTATTTTAAATTCGTTAGTCTGAGCTTTAGTGCAGTAAGAAATCAATACCAATAAAGCATAAAAAAGATATTTCATGATACTGTTATTTTTGATACTGATAGTGTCCTGTAATGGTATAGGTAAACAGGCAGTCTTCCAGTACCTGTCCGCCTCCTATATTATGTACGATCATAAACCTTTTTCCGTCGGCAGATTTTTTATTCACCACAATTCCGATGTGGGTTAAATTACCGGGCAGGATCCAGGTAACAATATCACCCGGAACATACAACGCAGGATTGGTTTCTATGGATTTTTTCTTCCCGAATTTAGAAAAGAACACGGCGAGGTTGGGCACTCTCCGGTGGTCTATATTGGTGTCCGGCTTTTTTAATCCCCATGTTTTCGGGTATTGCGAAAAGTTTTTTGCCATATCTTCATGCACTTCCTTTTGCAGGTCAATGCCCGTTTTTCTGTAAGCCCGTATGATGACATCTGTACAGACCCCTTTGTCTGCCGGAACATCTCCGTTGGGATATTTTAGAACGAAATAAGTAGGATCATAAGTAATAGACCTGTCTATAAGCCCTAAAGCCGCATCGGATAATTGAAACGCAAATTTGCTCTGTGCATTGGCTGTGAATGTACAGAGTATGAATACCAGTAAAAACAGGGATTTTTTCATCCTTTTATACCCGGGATATAAAAATATAAACTGATTGAAGTGTTTAGTAAGAACTCTTGATTTCAGACATCAATTCCTTTCCTCCGTTTTCAAGAACAATTTTCGCGAATTTTTCTCCGAAATTCTCCGTTTCATTATACTCGAAATTTTCATCGGTAGCAATACAGTTTTTGCCATCCAGAGAACAAAGTGCTGCTTTGAAGCGGATCTGATTTTCAATGATTTCGGCATAAGCACCAATGGGAGCGGTACATCCACCTTCCAATGTGCTCAGGAAATTTCTTTCGATTTCCACGCAGATCTGGGTTTTCTTGTGATTAATCTGTTTCAGGATATCATTGATCTCAGTTTTGTCTGAATGTCCGGCAACGGCTATTACTCCCTGAGAGGCAGCCGGGATCATTAATGGAAGCATTTCATAATCAATGTCCATTTTCATTCTTTTGATTCCTGCCAGAGAAAGAATCGTTGCATCAAAATCACCCTCTTCCAGTTTTTGAAGACGCGTTTGGATATTCCCGCGGATATCGGAGAATTCAGCGTTTGGATAATTTTTCAGCCAGAATGCTCTTCTTCTCAGACTGCTGGTGGCCAGTTTCAGCTCGTGGAATTCTTTATTTCTTGCGGATTCTTTTCGGATCAATACGTCCTGTGGGAAATCTCTTTCCAGATAAGCGACAATCTCAGTGTTTTGAGGAAGCTGCGTAGGAACATCTTTCAAAGAGTGTACAGCAATGTCAATCTCATCATTCAGAAGCGCGACATCAAGGTCTCTTGTGAAAACCCCGGTGATTCCTAAAGAATAAAGCGGTTGGTTCAGATTCTTATCGCCTGAAGATACGATAGGAACAATTTCTGTTAAATAATTGCGGTTTTGAAGGTGCCTCGCAACCTCCCTTGCCTGCCAAAGTGCAAGTGCGGAATTTCTTGTTCCTATTCTAATGCTTTTCATTGAATTCGTTGTTTGGTTGTTCAACTAATATTTCGTGCATTAATTTACTAATTTCTTCGGCTTTTAAAGGATTATCGATGATAAATTTTGCAAAACGGTTGGTGATTTTCTGGATCATTTTATCAGAAAGCTCCATGTCCGTGATGTTTATGTATTTATTTTTTCTGTAAAAATTATGCATTTCGTTGCGTTCCATGTTCTTCAGAACCGCTTTGAAATGGTGAATATTCGGAGCCAGCTTTCTTTTTTTCTCCCATTCCAGAAAGTCTTTCATCAGTTCTTTGATGATTTTTTCCGCTTTTGGAATTTCTTTTTCTCTTTGCTGAATCGTTTCCTGGATTTGTTTGGAAAGTTCATCCACGTCTATCAGAGTTACATTCTCATTCTCGGTCACGTCTTTTTCCACGTTGTGAGGAATAGAAAGATCAATAACCAGTGTTTCTTTTCCGTTCGGGAAATGAGACTTGTTGATGATAGGATGTTTGGCTCCTGTTGCTACAATCAGAATATCGGTGTCTTTTAATTCCCTGTCAAAATCCGAATAGTCCACATGGGGAATATTGTATTTCTCGGAAATTTTCTCTGCCTTCTCCTGAGTTCTGTTGGCAATTTTGATTTTAGGCTGATAAACATGTTTTACCAGGTTTTCAACCGTATTTTGTCCGATTTCACCGACTCCTAAAAGAAGAATGTTTTTCTCGGTAATTTTTTTCTGGCTGTTTAGAATGTAATGAACAGCGGCATAAGATACAGAAGCCGCTCCATTGGAAATTCCCGTTTCGTTTTTAATTCTTTTCGAAATTTGAATGGCTGCATTGATGGCTCTTTCCAGATAAGGATTGGAGTTCTGTCGTTCCTTTTTGAACCGGCTGTATGCTTTTTTTATCTGTCCGATAATTTCGAAATCTCCGATGATCTGGCTTTCAAGTCCCGCAGCTACACGAAACAGGTGGATAAGCGCTTCTTCTTTGGTGAGGATATTGGCAAACTGAAGAAAATCTGTAAGATGAACTCCTATGGTTTTGCAATATTCTTCAGCCACCAAAAGGTAATTGGGAGAAGTGGTATAAATTTCGGTTCTGTTACAGGTGGAAACCACAAACGCATCCCCTAAATCCACATTGTGAATTCGGGTAACAAAGTTTTTAATGTTGTCATCAAAAAATGCAAATTTTCCTCTCGTTTCTACATCTGCCTTTTCGTAGCTGATGGAAAGTACAGCAAAATTCGACGTTTGATGGATGTTGGAATACTGTAACATAAGCAAGGCAAATTTACGTTTTTTTTAATTAATCACCCTCTGATAATGTATATGATAATTATCGTGAAAAACTATGGCTGGGCGGTGAGATTTTTAATGCTGATGAGGCAAAGATGGCTGATAAAGCTAAGAAAACAATGTTTTTGCCCATCAAATTAGCAACCCAGCATCTCCGTTATCTCAGCCACCTTCGCCTTTTAGTTCTTTCGCAATGATGATCCCATTAATTTTAGTTTAAATCAAGCTCCCTAAATGATTAACCCAAAAGTTAATATAAGATTATAAATTTTAATAAAATTTTAACCAAATTATATGCACGTTAAATTTCTTTAGTAGTGTTAAATTTATATCTTTGTAAACTTAAAATCAGAAGAAAAATATGAGTTTATTCGATATGTTTACGCAAGAAATTGCGATAGACCTTGGTACTGCCAATACCCTTATCATCCATAATAATAAAATTGTTATAGATCAACCGTCAATTGTTGCAATTGAACGTTCTACGGGTAGGCCGATTGCCGTCGGTGAGCAGGCTAAGCATATGCAGGGTAAAACTCATGAGGATATCAAGACGATCCGTCCTTTGAAAGATGGGGTAATTGCGGATTTCCATGCTTCTGAGCACATGATCAAGGAATTTATCAAAAAAATTCCGGGAATTAAGGGCAGATTCATACAGCCTGCATTGAGAATTGTAATCTGTATCCCTTCTGGTATTACTGAAGTAGAGAAAAGAGCGGTAAGAGATTCTGCTCAGAAAGTAAATGCAAAAGAAGTAAGGCTTATTTATGAGCCAATGGCAGCGGCAATAGGTGTTGGAATAGATGTACAGAAGCCGGAAGGAAATATGATCATCGACATAGGTGGGGGTACTACTGAAATTGCGGTGGTTGCTTTAGGAGGTATCGTATGTGACAAGTCTGTGAAAATTGCAGGGGATGTATTTACCAACGATATTGCTTACTATCTTAGAACTCATCACAATCTTTACATTGGAGAAAGAACTGCTGAAAGAATCAAAATTGAAGTAGGTTCTGCAGTGGAAGATCTTGATGTTGATATTGAAGATATCCCGGTACAGGGTAGAGACCTTATCACTGGGAAACCGAAAGAAATCATGGTGGGATATAAAGAAATTGCCCGCGCATTAGACAAATCTATTATCAGAATTGAAGATGCCGTAATGGAGACTCTTTCTCTTACTCCGCCGGAATTGGCTGCCGATATTTATAAAACAGGTATTTATCTTGCCGGAGGAGGTGCTTTATTGAGAGGTCTTGCAGACAGATTGCACAAAAAGACCGGTCTTCCTGTATTTGTTGCAGAAGATCCGTTGAGAGCAGTTGTTCGCGGAACCGGGATTGCCTTGAAGAATATGGATAAATTCAATTTCTTAATTAAATAATTTTAACCTTTTACGACTCTATATCTGAATGGGATTTTTGCTGAGATTATTTTCGAAGAATGCTCTTTTTGTCTTCTTTATATTCCTGCAGATTGTTGCTCTGGTTCTGATATTCTCTAAAAACGCCATGCAGAAATCTTGGGTAGCAGGCCAGTCGGCTGCGTTGAACTCATGGATTTCAGGATATATTGACGAAGGGGTTTCCTATCTGAAGCTGAAACAGATCAATGAAGATCTGGTAGCCCAGAATAAATCTTTGATGCTCCAGCTTTACGGAAAAGAAGGAGCGAAAAATCCTTTGTTCAGAAAAGTACATGATACGCTGGGAGGCGGGCAGATCTACACTTTTGTAGATGGTGAAATTGTCTTTAACAGTATCAACAGAAGAAATAACTACTTTACAATCAACCGTGGTCGCCGGGATGGTGTTTTTCCTCAAATGGGAGTAATGGCACCTAAAGGGATAGCCGGAATTGTTATTAATTCTACAGACAGCTACGCTTTGGTGCAATCTGTTCTGAGCGTTAATAAAATCCGAATCAATGCGTCACTGAAAAACTCAGGATATTTCGGAACTTTAACATGGGGTGGAGACAATTCCAGGGTGATGCATCTTGCAGATATTCCTAAATATGTTGCTTTAAAAGTAGGAGATACGGTGGTGACAGACGGTAAATCGGCTATTTTCCCTAAAGGAGTGATGATAGGAACCATTGCAGGATATTCTGTGGACAACAAAACGGGATTCTGGGATATTTCAGTAGAATTGAGTGAAAAAATGGGTGCTTTAAGTAAAGTATTCGTAGTGAAAAACCTTAAAAAAGCTGAAGTACAGAGAATTCAGGATACATTGCAAACCGTAATAAAAAAAGAAAATGATTAGCAGGACTTTATTTACCGATATACTGATCATGATCTTCCTGGTTGCATTACAGATTTTTGTACTCAACAGGATTACTATTTTCGGGAAATATACACCGGTTCTTTATCCGGTTTTCGTCATGTTTTACCCTTTTTTCAGAAATAAATTTCAATTTTTAGCTTTAAGCTTTTTAATAGGACTTTCTGTAGACGCATTCCTCTATTCATGGGGAATCAATGCTTTTGCGACCACGCTCATCGCTTATTTCAGAACATTGATCTTCAGGACTTCCACAGATACTTCTACGGATTTCTTCTCTTTCCAGTCCCTTCAATGGGCGCAGTTTTTGCTGTTTCTTTTTACAAGTATCTTTTTGCATCAGCTTTTGGTGCAGTACATAGAGTTTTTTAAATTTAGCCGTTTTTTTGAAATATTACTTAATGTAGTGATCACAAGTATAATTTCATTTATATTTATTGTTGTTTACGCATTAATATTTAAAATCAAACAAAAAGTTTGAACACACGTTATTTAAAAATCTTTTCGATTCTCGTAGTAATCGCCCTTATTTTTGTGGCGAGGCTTGCTTATTTGCAGATGTTTACAGACCGTTATGCCTTAAATGCAGCCAATACTTCCATTAAAATAGAATACGTTATTCCACAGCGAGGTGTAGTTTTCGACAGAAACGGTAAGATTCTGGTAGGTAACCAGCCAGCCTATGAAATATCCTTTACCCAGGCTCTCATGAAGCCTGATTTCGATACATTGGGATTCTGTAATCTGATGCAGATCAGTAAGGCTGATTTTATCAATAGAATTGCTATTATCAAAAAAGAAAAATACTATTCAAAGCTGACTCCTATGACCTTTTTGAAGGACCTCAGCAGAGAAGATATAGCCAGAGTACAGGAGATTATCTTCAAATATCCTGCATTCAGTATTGTATCCAGACCTCAGCGCCAGTATGAAGTGGGAACTTCCGGAAACCTTCTCGGGTATACCAGTGAAGTGAATGAAAGAGAGATCAAGAAAGATTCCGCTTACTATCTTCCGGGAGACTTTATCGGGAAAACGGGTGTGGAAAAATCTTACGAAAAAGATCTTCGTGGGGTGAAAGGAATGAAATATATTCAGAAAGACATCAGGCTTAGAAATATAGGTTCTTATAAAAACGGTACGCTGGATAAAGATGTGGTTACCGGAAAAGATATTACGCTCACCATTGATTACGATCTTCAGAGAATGGCTGAAGAAATGCTTGTGGACAAACACGGAGCAATTGTAGCCATAGACCCGAATAATGGTGAAATACTGACGATGGCCACAGGACCGGATATTGATCCGAACTTATTCACAGGACCTTATAAATCTAAAAACTTATACGCTCTTTCCAAAGACACTTTATACGAAAACAAACCTACCTTCGACAGATCTGTGCAGGCAGCTTATCCTCCGGGTTCTACCTTTAAACTGCTTACCGCTCTGGCAGGAATGCAGATGGGAGTAATGGATGAAAACACCATTTTTCCATGTGGTGGAGGCTTTTATTATAAAGGATTAAGGATTAAAGGTCACGGTGGGGCAGATCCATTGATTCCTTCTATTCAAGTTTCCAGTAACTGTTACTTCTCGCATGCATTTATTGCGATTATGAATAAATATCCGGGCGATCCATCCAAAGGGGTAGATGAATGGAAAAAAATCATGAGCAGCTTCGGGGTGGGAGAATATTTGAATAATGATATTGCCGTAGGTTCTCCGGGAAGAATTCCTTCCGGAAAGTTCTACGAAAAAAGAAGCGGTAAGAAAAACTGGAGCGCAGACTATACAATGAATGGCTCGATTTTTAACGGGATGGGGCAGGGAGATGTTCTGGTAACACCTCTTCAGTTAGCCAATTATGTAGCTGCCATCGCCAATAAAGGCTGGTTCTATACTCCTCATATTGTTAAATCTATTGACGGAAAACCCAATCCGGATAAAAGATTCAAAACCAAACATCAGACTCTTGTAGATCCTAAACACTTTGAACCTGTTCTGAAAGGAATGGAAGCCGTAGTGCTAAGAGGGACGGCAAGAAGTTTAAAATCCAATGACTTTACCCAGTTAGCCAAAACAGGTACCGCACAGGTTCCTCAGGGAAAAGATAACTCCATTTTTGTATTGATTGCTCCTGCAGACAAACCAAGAATTGTAGTAGCGGCGGTAATGGAACATGCAGGATTTGGAGCAACATGGGCAGGTCCGGCCTGTACCGTGATTGCTGAAAAATATATTACCGGAGATCTGAAGCGGGAAAATCTGTACAAGAAGATGACGGGTGCCAGCTTTATGCCGGAATACAAAAGACAGTGGATTGCCGATTTGAAGCGTAAAGGCCTGTATAAAGACCCTAAAGAAGATTCTGTTAAACAGAAAAGGAGACTGGACAGCCTTAATTTTATCAAAGAGCAGAAAATAAAACTGCAGAAGAAAATAGACGAAGAAACAAAGAACAACTCTAAAAAAATAAAGCAATGAAATGGGCAGAAGGAATAGATAAACTAGGTCTGGGGCTGTATTTCCTGCTTTGTATTTTTGCCATTGCAAATATTTACAGTGTTGACCAGAAGTTAGGAGAAAAACAGTTGGTTTTCTTCTGTATCTCTTTATTTGTAGGGCTTATTATATTCGTTGGAAGAAGTAAATTCTTCGAAAATATGGCGGGTATTATCTATATCGGCGGGGTTTTACTGCTGATCGGACTTTTCCCGTTTGGAAAGGAAATTTTAGGCCAGAAAAACTGGTATAAATTCGGAAGCTTTACCATGCAGCCCGTGGAATTTGCAAAAATCGGAACCGCTCTTATGGTGGCCAATTATGTTTCCGGACCGGATTTTAACCTGAAAGTAAAGAAATCACTCTGGACTGTATTAGCCATTATCGGGATACCTGCCGCAGTAGTACTTGCTATTCCTGATGTAGGTTCTATGCTCGTATTTATTGCATTCTTTATAGCCTTGTACAGAGAAGGACTAAGCGGTCTTTTATTCGGGGTAGGATTTATTTTTGCCGGAGTCTTTCTGGTTTCTCTGGCTATACCTCCGGTGTATGTGGCGCTGACAGTTGTAGTGGTTGCCGGAGTTTTAATCGCAATGAACTACCACAGGATGTCCTGGGATGTTATCTCTATTTCAGGAATTGCAGGATCGATTCTTCTTTTGTGCGGACTGGCTTTTGGTTCGCCCTACATTCTGGAAAAACTTCCGAAACACCAGAGAGAAAGAATTGAGGTTCTTTACAAAGGAGAAAAAGCATTCAGAGATACTTCCGGGTACAACTTACTCTATTCAAAAACGGCAATAGGATCCGGAGGTCTTCTTGGAAAAGGATATCGTGAAGGATCTGTAACGCAGGGGAAATTTGTTCCTGAGCAGGAAACCGATTATATCTTCTGTACGGTAGGAGAAGAATGGGGCTTTGTAGGAAGCACAATTCTGGTGCTGTGCTATATGATCTATATCGGAAGGATCTATTACCTTGCAGAAAGGCAGAAATCTACCTTTAACCGCGTATTTGGGTATTGCTTTGCTTCCATCCTCATGATGCACTTTACCATCAATTTAGGAATGGTTATGGGGCTTTTCCCGACCGTTGGTATTCCGCTTCCGTATTTCAGTTACGGAGGAAGCTCGCTGCTTGCCTTTTCTATCATGACTTTTATTTTCTTTAAACTTAATTATTCGGATAAGAACAGCTTGGTGTAAGTTTATCGTTATTCGATCTTGATTTTATGAATTAATAGGAAATAATTTTCTCTTTTTTCAACGCACAATCATAGTCTGAGATAAAGAATTAATTTTATCAGTTTCACTGGATATGAATTGAATTTCCTTTTTATTTAATAATTTAAAACCTTATCGATCAGTATAAATTATTGATCTTTAGTATTTACAAAAGGTTGTAATATGTATATTTGTGTGAAATTATTTAGCCATGAAAAAGAAACAACTATTCCTTAATTTAATCTTACCTCTAGGATTGTTTGGACAATCAGTAGTTGTAATACCCAATACGGAAAAATATGGTGAAAATGGGATTGTTTATGACAATTCTCTATTTTTTTCCAAAAACTATAAACTTGTAAAATTTGATGGAGTGTCGGTAACCGGGACGGCTGAGCCATCTTATAATAATCAACCAATTAATGGACAACTTAGAGGAAGTATGATTATCTATAATAATAAACTTTGTTATAGTTATGACTATTATAATCCCGAAAGTCCTATTTTTAGCCATTTAAATAAAGACTATTTTATCACTTATGATGGCACAAACTACAATGTGTTATTAAACCCATATTATGTATATGCTGAAGGTGGAATAACTATAGAAGATGGTGAAAGTGATTTTAAACCTATTGAGTATAATGGAAAATTAATACTTAGATCAAATAGTACAAATGCAAATTATCCTGCGAGTCAATCATCATATTTTCATTTATGGTCATTTGATGGACAAGTACTTACTAGGATTGATAATCCATATTTTATTAATAATCCATACATTAATGTATCTCTTAGACCGCATTTAGGAAATTGGGCTTTAGTTTATAATAATGATTTGTATTTTGGTTACACTTATACGGGGTCCTATGGAAGTAGGATTGCAAAATTTGATGGAACAAATATAGCTCTATTAGACGATAATTTTATTTATTATGGAGGTATTTTCAATCTGGCTAATAATTTATATTTTAATATGTTTATGAGCCCAGTTACAGGTATTATAAATTATATTCCTGCATCCAATACTTTTTTATTGGCAGCTTCGATACCTCCACCAATGTCTGATGTTAACAATAAACCGCTTATTCATAATTCAAAAGCTTACCTAGCTACCGGAAATAAGAAACTTTCAGTTTTTGATGGGGCAATACAGTCTCAAATAGGTAATCCCGTATCTGGAGATAATGGAGTGGTGGGGAACCCGGTGCTATTTGGTACTGATGTCTTTTTTCAATATCAGGGCACCGGAGGTAAGTATTTTTTAGGTAAGTATACACCTGGAGATACAGGTCTTTCTATAATCTCTAATCCTTCTGCCGGTGATACAGGAATTGGTGCAAAATTTAAAGAATTCAACGGAGCTCTTTATTTTACCTATAAAACTTCCGCTGTTTCACCCAATGTTATCCCTTCTTATCTTGCAAAATATGATGGTAATGCTATTACGGTATTTCCTAATCCGGATGGTGGACTGGGAGTTCGGGACAATAGTTTTGTAGTTTACAACAATGAACTCTACTTTTCGTATGAAAATGTCAATAAGACTGTTGTATTGGCCAAATATGGAACTGCTGTTTTGAGTACGGACGAAACTGTTAAAGAGACTGGTGTTTCTGTATTTAAAGATAACAATGGTTTTTCAGTAGTATCAAAAACCAATAAAATTGCAAAAATAGAAGTTCTTGATGCCTCAGGAAGAGAGATTTTAAACGCGAAAGCCAATGCTCAGAAATATTCTTTTGAAATTGGAAATCATGGCGTTTTTATGGTTAATGTTACTCTTGAGAACGGTAAGGTTTCCACATTAAAAGTTAGAAATTAAAGGAACAGCTGTCTAGTTCAATAGAAGTTCATTAAAATATAATTTAAACATCTACAAAAGTCAAAATTAAATTTTTGACTTTTTTAGTCCTTGACTCGTGATTATGAAAAACGGATATGTCTCCAATCAGGATTTCCAAAATACCAATTTTACAGAGCAACCCTTACAAACAGCCGAATACGAACACTGTACTTTCAAAAATTGCAGCTTTGAATACGCGGATCTTTCAGATTTCAGTTTCACAGACTGTGAGTTCATCAGCTGTAATCTGAGCATGGCAAAATTGGTTAAAACAGCTTTCCGTACCGTTGCTTTCAAAGAATGCAAAATGTTTGGACTTCAGTTTAATGAATGCAATGGCTTTGGTCTTTCATTCACATTTGAAGGATGTGCTCTCAATAATGCCGTATTTTACAATACTTCAGTTAAAAAGACCATATTCAAAAATTCAAGGTTAATAGAAACTGACTTTGCAGAATGTGATCTCTCCGGTTCAGTATTTTCAGAATGTGATTTGTCCGGAGCTATATTCGATGGTACAAACCTTGAAAAAGCAGATTTCAGGACTTCGTTCAGTTGTTCTATAGATCCGGCAGTAAACAGGCTTAAAAAGGCTAGATTTTCGCGTTCTGAAGTGCATGGGCTTTTGTATAAACTGGATATTGAGATAGATTGAAATTAGAAGGTAGAGGTTAGAAGTTAGATGGTGGAAGTCGGGAAAACTTCTTCTGTTTATTTAATTAAAAATTCAATAGAGGTGGGCTTTAGCCCGCCTTCTGTATTTATTTTGTCTGTGTTTAAAAAAAATATTCTTCCATTGGTTTTTCTAATCTGAATTTATCCCCTAATAATTCAATAGAGGTGGGCTTTAGCCCGCCTTCTGTATTTATCTTGTCTGTGTTTAAAAAAAATATTCTTCCATTGGTTTTTCTAATCTGAATTTATCCCCTAATAATTCAATAGAGGTGGGCTTTAGCCCGCCTTCTGTATTTATCTTGTCTGTGTTTAAAAAAAATATTCTTCCATTGATTTTTCTAATCTGAATTTATCCCCTAATAATTCAATAGAGGTGGGTTTTAACCCACCTTATGCATTTATCTTGTCTGGTTTTAGGAACAGAACATTATTCCATTAATTCACCTATTCTGAAACAAATCCCGGAATAATTCAATAGAGGTGGCTTTTAACCCGCCTTTACATTTATCCTCACACGAAAGGCTTTAGCCAAAACTTACCATTCATAACAATTTTCTTAAAATGGGCTTTCAAATACCCACCAAATAAAAAACCATCAGATATCTGATGGCTTCATTATTTAAATCAATTATTTAAAATTAAAAACTTGTCGCTGCGGATGAAGTCGTAGATGCTAAATTGTTATAAGCTTCTCCATTCTCGTTGATCACTCTTTTAGCAAACCTGAATTTTGGTCCCCAATAAGAATCATTCAGCGATGAGATCATTACTCCTTTGGAAGTGGCTGCATGGATGAATTTAATTTCACCTTCTTCAGTTACACTTTCTACGATACCTACGTGTGAAATTCTTCTTCCGTGAGAAAAGAAAATAAGATCTCCTTTCTGAAGGTTTTCTTTTTCGATGCTTTCTCCTTCCTGAGCCTGAGAAGCTGCTACTCTTGGTAAGCTAAGCCCTGCTGCTGCTCCGAATACAGAAAGAACAAAAGCTGAACAATCAATACCTCTTCGGGTCATTCCTCCGTATCTGTAAGGAGTCCCCAGGTATGTTTCAGCTTCTTCAAGGATGTTATCGATTGTTTTATTGTATTTGATTGCCTTTGCAATCTCAGAATTCTTAATAGCTTTTTTCGCATTGGCGATAGATGCTGCCTTTTCAGCCAGGAAAGAATCAATAAGTCTTTGCTTATCCTGCTCCATTTTCTTGTTTTCAAGAGAGGCTAGTTTGGCATCTGTTTTGTATTCTTTAGCATAAGTTGCTGGTTGTGAAACTACATAATTTGTAGCGCATGACTGAACCGATACTGTAGACACTAAAGCAACTAAATAAAACAAAACTCTTTTCTTCATATATATTTGATTATCCGTGTTAAAAGGAATATTTATTTTTCAAAAGCATTACAAAAGTAGAGATTCCGAGTAAAAGACCCCTGATATGATTATTGTCAGGTTCTTTATTTAACACATTTTAACATATTATTTAAGTATGTTAAAGAAAAACAAACCGCAACCGCCTGTTTTTGGTGAGTCTGCGGTTTTTTTTATTAAGATTCTTTAACAAAATAAATACGGATTCCTTTATCTGTGGGATTTTGTAATTTAAAACTCTAATTTTCAATACTGTTAATAAAACAAAAAAACTCCCCGGAAAACCGGGGAGCTTAACTAATATGGAACTTTACAGATGTTATTTTGTGAATAACATTTCTCTATATTTAGTCATTGGCCAAAGTTCATCATCAACCATCATTTCAAGATCATCAGAAGCTTCTCTGATGCCATCGAATAAAGGTTTTACTTTGTTGCAGTACGCTTCTGCCTGCTTCTGACTATCTGATACAGCTTTCGCTGCTTCTCTTGCCTTAATAAGATCTTCAACGCCTAATTTGATCTTGGAAACATTTTCAGAGATATTAGCAATCAGGCTCATTTGCTCTTTAGCTAAAGTCTTGAATTCTTTGTCCCCGAAAATTTCTTTAAGACCCTTTACGTTTTCGATCAGTCTGTTTTGATAATTTAAAGCTGAAGGAATAATGTGGTTTCTTGCGATATCACTTAAAACTCTTGCTTCAATATCAATTACAGTAGAATATTTTTCTAATTTGATTTCGTTTCTTGCTTCAACCTCTCTGTGAGTAAATACTCCAATTTCTTCATAAAGTGCCAGGAATTTTTTGTCCATTTCCTGTTTAAGAGCTTCCGGAGTGGTTTTTAGATTGTTTAGACCTCTCTTTTTAGCTTCTTTTGCCCAGTCATCAGAATATCCGTCACCTTCAAACATAATGTTTTTACACTGCTTGATGTATTCTCTCAATACGTTGAAGATCGCTTCGTCTTTCTTCAATCCTGTTTCAATAAGAGCATCTACTTCTTTTTTGAAATCATTAAGCTGCTTGGCTGCAATGGTATTCATTACCGTCATAGACTCTGCACAGTTGGCAGAAGATCCTACCGCTCTGATCTCAAATTTATTTCCTGTAAATGCAAATGGAGAGGTTCTGTTTCTGTCCGTATTATCTAAAAGGATTTCAGGAATTTTTCCTACTACATTCAGTTTTAAATCCGTCTTTTCATCCGGAGAAAGTTTTCCTTCCGTTACTTTTTCAAGCTCTTCCAACACTCTGAACAACTGGCTTCCGATGAATACCGAAATAATAGCAGGAGGTGCTTCATTAGCTCCCAATCTGTGATCGTTGCTTGCGGATGCGATACTTGCTCTTAAAAGGTCAGCGTATTCATAAACTGCTTTAATCGTATTAACGAAGAAAGTTAAGAACTGTAAGTTTTTCTTAGGATTTTTCCCTGGGCTCAACAGGTTTTCACCAGTATCAGTTGCTAAAGACCAGTTGTTGTGCTTTCCGCTTCCGTTTACGCCTGCAAATGGTTTTTCGTGGAATAGAATGTGGAAATGGTGCTTGTGAGCAATTCTCGCCATGATGTCCATAAGCAAAGAATTGTGATCTACTGCAACGTTAACTTCCTCAAACATTGGGGCAAGCTCAAACTGGTTAGGGGCAACCTCGTTATGTCTTGTTGTTACCGGGATTCCCAGTTTCATACATTCTATTTCAAGCTCTTTCATGAAGTTCATTACCCTTGTCGGGATAGAACCGAAATAGTGGTCATCCAGCTGCTGCCCTTTAGCAGGAGAATGTCCTAATAAAGTTTTTCCTGTTAATACAAGATCCGGACGGGACTGGTATAAGGCAGAATCAACTAAGAAATATTCTTGCTCCCAACCTAAAGTAGGAGTTACTTTTGTTACATTTTTGTCAAAATACTGCATTACATTGGTTGCAGCTTCATCCACGGCATTCAAAGCTCTTAAAAGAGGTGCTTTATAATCTAAAGTTTCTCCTGTGTAAGAAATAAAAATAGAAGGAATACATAAAGTAGTTCCCATGATGAATGCAGGTGAAGTAGGGTCCCAAGCCGTATAACCTCTTGCTTCGAAAGTATTTCTGATTCCTCCGTTCGGGAAAGAAGAAGCATCAGGCTCCTGCTGGATCAATAGATTCCCGCTGAATCTTTCGATGGCTCTACCTCCTTCGATGGGTGTGAAGAAAGAATCATGTTTTTCTGCAGTAGTTCCTGTTAATGGCTGAAACCAGTGCGTGTAGTGAGTGGCTCCTTTGCTCATTGCCCAGTCTTTCATAGCTACGGCTACCTGATCTGCAATGTGTCGCTGGATTTTTGTCCCTTTTTTGATAGCATCCATAATAGACTGGAATGCCTCCTTTGTCAAATATTCTCTCATGGTCTCTTCTGAGAAAACATTCTGGCAGAATAATTCTGACAGTTTTCCAGGAACCTCAACGGAATTATCTCTTCTGAAGTCCTTAAATGGTAAAGTTTCTAACGCTTTGAATCTTAAAGTTGACATATCAAGGTTGTATTTTGTGGGGCAAATTTACAAAAAAAATGAATTGAAAACATTTTACCCCTTAAAAATTTAGGGGTTGTTGTGAAAATATTTAAAATTAAACAATGGTTTAATGTTTTTCAAGGGGGAGTTCAGGAGATCAAACACAAAGTGGAACCCCTGTAGCAGCTTTCTAAGTTCATAGAAGCAGGATCTGCTTTGGAATTCTAAAGATACAAATTTAAACCGCTTGTTAAAAGATACTTAAAATAAGTTGAGCCGAGATTTTGTATATTTGTGTGAAATTTATTTTATGACAAATTCTAGAGCTAGAGAAACAACAGAAGCAATTGAAAGATTATATATCTCTATGAGACATCTATTTTATAGAGGATTTTTCAAGCCGGCAGGAGTTTCAGGAGAAAGTATCAGAAGTTTGTTAAAGACGATCAATCCAGAGATTTATGGTACCATGAATATTCCTAATAAAATGGAATTAGATGGTTTGATGTATGTTTTAGACAGACTTCCGGAAGGTATTGAAGAATGCGCTTTTATTCATCTTACATCAGATGAGGGTTTTGATAAAGGAAGTTTCGAACCCATTGTTCCTAAAAAAAGGAGAAGAAACTGTTACAGAATAGACGAACACCAGATGAATATTGAAGTTCTTTTGGGACGTTCTGAAATTTATGATATTCTTACTCACTTAACCTTCTTATTTATAGAAGCAGATAAAGTGAGAAACCTGGCCTTCATTCAGGACGAAAACTGGAAACCTACACGTGCTTTTAAAATTATTGAAGAAGTAGTAAAAGGTGAAAAGAAATTCAGCAGAAAAGAAAAAGAGGTTGCTCTTATCCACTTATCATCATTAATAGGAAGAACTTTTGAAGAAACCCTGAATGCTTACAATGCTTTCGGTGACGATAATAATCCGGACCGTTTATTTAAAATCATCTACAACTTAGGAAAAGTAAGTCTGGAAGATGCCAAGCAGACCAGAGAAAGAGAAATTCATTTCAGTGCTATATTAAAGGAAAGAGTAGGGCATCATTATTTTGGTGAAAAATGGGCCAACAAAGTGAAAGAAGTTTTATTTGAAAACAATCTTCACATGCGTCCTCTACACATTATTTCTGCCAATATGCACTCTGTGAAGAATATGCTGTACGGAAATGATGCCTTAAAGAAAAAAGACAACAAAGAAGTAGATTACAAACTTTACGGCGAAATTTCCGATAAAAAAGAACTTCGTGATAAAGTTTCAAAATATGCTTTGGAAGAAGGAATGATTTATATTAATGATAAGAGCGGAAGTAATATTGATGTTCAGATCATTGATTTAAGCAAAACAAACCTTAAAAATACTCCGTTCAGCGGTATAAAATATGAAGGAGACGATGTTATCATGGTTTTCGACTATGCTTTCGGAGAACAGGCGTATGAAGTAATGGACGAATTACTGAGACCTTACGAGCATCAGGGAGAAGTGTACATGATGAAAGTAAAATCCGTTTCTATCATGGGGAAAGCCGGAATTCTGGCCGGTGGAAAAGGAGATATCATGATTCCTACATCCCATATCTTTGAAGGAACAGCAGATAACTATCCTTTTGAAAACGCCCTGAAGCTGGAGGATTTTAAAGATGATGAACTGAAAGCATTTGAAGGACCTATGATCACTGTGTTAGGAACTTCACTTCAAAACAGAGATATTCTTTCTTATTTTATGAACACATCATGGAAGGCCATTGGTCTTGAAATGGAAGGAGCTCATTATCAGAAAGCCATTCAGGTAGCCTCTAAGATCAGGCACCATATTTCACCGGATCTGTTCGTCTGCTATGCGTACTATGCTTCGGATAATCCTTTGGAAACGGGAAGTACCCTTTCTTCAGGAGGTTTGGGCCTTACAGGAGTGAAACCTACCTACCTGATCACTTTAAGAATCCTTGAAGAAATTCTGCGAAGTGGAAAGAAGGAAACTCCTGCTAAAAAATAATTAGATTTAAAAATCATATTGAACCTCAGATGTTATTGCATTTGAGGTTTTTTGTTTTGAAACGTGAATGATACAACGGAGCCTTGTCAAGGTTTTAAACCTTGACAAGGCTCACGGAAACAATTGCACTTTTATTGATGTCATTTGTGGTTAAATAAATCAGCACAATCCGCGAGAGCTTAAAAAATAATTATCTATTTAATTTTATAATATTCTGCGAACCATTTGTCAAACTGTTCTTTGTGTTTTTTCTGGGCAGAAGCAATAATTTCGGATGGTTTCCGAGTTGCGTTTAAACCGTAATTTTCCTGAAGCCATTTTAAAAACCTGTTCAGATCTCTGCTTTTTTTATACCCTTCATTTTTGTAAAAATAGGCCTGTTTCATATCAACTGAAATTTCAGCGTCAAATGTTATCAGATGAAGCAGCTCTAAAATATTTTCAGCCACGATATGCGTTCCTCCTTCATCACCAAATACCACAACGGGCATTTTATTCATTGGTTTTTGGGTTCCATCATTCCAGATTACATAAAAAGAGCCTGTACCGTTTGCCTGTGCAAAAGGAAATAGTTTTTCCAAAAATGACGGATCTTTGCTCCAGCTTTTAAGGCCTGATCGATCATCAATTGTTACGGCAAAGCCTTGTGAGTAAAATTCCGCAGATGAAATATGGTTTTGAAACTCAATCAGCTTTTCTAATTCGTCCGGAACGGCTGTTGAACCCCAATTCTCTCTGAATTCTTTAATATCTATTTCTCTAGGTATTGCCTGGTTTTTAAATTGAGGCGAGGAGTATGTAAGTTTTTCCTGTGTATTTTTTGAAAGCTTACCATCATCCTTATTTTTCTGTTCCGAACAGCCAAATAAAGTCAAGACTGTTGTAATTCCTGTAATTATTAAAGTTCTTATCATTGGGGTGTTGAATTTTAACCTGATTACTAATGAAAAAGCGTCATGAAGGTAACCTGAATTTAAACTTTTTTTAATTCTGCTCTATGAAATTACTAAAATATAATGAAATCAAAAACGGAAAAAAAATGAGGAAAATGAGCCTTGTCAAGATTTTAAACCTTGACAAGGCTTAAAATCAGAGAAAAAAATAATTATCTTTAAGAATCATAAAATCTCAAACAATGAGTTCAGTTTCACAATTAGCAAAAAGATTCAGGGAAGTCTTGCTGGACGGCTTGTGGATCGCCAATACGAATTTTAAAGATCAGCTTTCTGATGTAAGCTGGAAGCAGGCAATCACCAAAGTAGGCTCTCTGAATACCATTGCGATGCTTACCTTTCATATTGACTATTATATTGCTGGAATCAACAATGTTTTTGAAGGCGGTGAGCTCGAGATCAAAGACCAATTCAGTTTTGATCTGCCTCCGGTTGAAACTCCAGAGCAATGGAACGAACTTTTAAACAAGCTTTGGAATGATGCTGAGAAGTTTGCCACTCTACTGGAAAAAATGCCCAATTCAAAAATGAATGAGGTGTTTGTAGATGAAAAATACGGAACTTATCTAAGAAATATTGACGGAATGATTGAGCATGCCTACTATCATCTGGGACAAATCACCTTAATAAAGAAGATGCTGACCCATTAGAATTCCGAAGATTTTGGAAGACTACCTCAAACAATAAAAATATGCACAAGCATCTGTGTAAATTTGTGTAATCCGTGGTTAATAAAAAAGAAAATCCTTTATACATCTTCATATTTGAGGGTTTTATATAAAATACCTACCTTTAAAAAAAATAAATTTTAAATGAAAAAATCGGCTGCAATCCTTTTTGCGTTTATCATTTCACAATTTCAGGCTCAGCAGGGAGCTTACTATCAGCAGGCTGCGAAGTATAAGATGGACATTGATGTGAATGCTGAAAAATTTACTTACCAGGGAAATCAGACTTTAGAATATACCAATAACTCACCGGATGAGCTGAATGTGGTGTATTTTCATCTGTACTGGAATGCTTTTAAGCCTAATTCGATGATGGACCAGAGAGTGGCCGGACAAGGAAAGAACGGAGACTCGAGACTTCAGAAAGACGGCGTGTCAAGACTGGCTTCTATTCCAAAAGATCAGGAAGGAGCACAGAATATTCATTGGATCAAACAAAACGGAAAAGAACTGAAGTTTGAGATCCAGGAAACCATCATGAAAGTCTATCTGGCTGAACCGATTAAGCCTAATTCTTCCACTACTTTTACGATGGACTGGGATGCTGTAATTCCTCAACAGATTAGAAGAAGCGGGAGAAACAACAGGGAAGGTGTAGATATGACCATGACCCAATGGTATCCTAAAATTGCAGAATACGACTATGACGGCTGGGCTACTTTTGATTATATCGGAAGAGAGTTCCATGCCCCGTTCTCAGATTTTGATGTGACTATTAAAATCAACAAAGACTATGTAATCGGAGCAGGAGGAATTCTTGAAAACCCTGCTGATGTAAAAGGCTACGACGCCAATGCAAAAGTAAAGGCAGATAAAACTAAAAAAGCAGTCTGGAATTGGAAAGCCAGTAATATTCTGGATTTTGCCTGGAGTGCAGACAGAGACTATATCGTAAAAAGTTTCGATGTTCCTGAAGGACCAAAGGTATTTCTTGTGTATCAGCCCAACGAAAGAACAAAAGTTTGGGAAGAAGCCCAACCTTATGTGACCAAATATTTCCAGCTCATGAACAGCCATTTCGGAAAATACGTTTATCCTACCTATTCATTTATCCAGGGAGGCGATGGCGGAATGGAATACGGAATGTGTACCATGATTTTGGGAGAAGCACAGAATATTAAAGGTTTGATGGGGCTGATGGCTCATGAGGGAGCACATTCATGGTATCAGCAGATGTTGGCCACCAATGAGTCTGTGCGTCCGTGGATGGATGAAGGATTTACCAGTTATGCAGAAGGTTATGTTATGTATCAGCTGTTTCCGGAGGAACTTCCGAATCCTTTTGCCAATACGGTAAATGCATACAGAAATTTCGTTAAAAAAGGAATTGAAGAGCCTGCAGTCTGGCTTGGAGACCATCATGATAACGGGACATCTTATACCTATGCCTCTTATGTAAAAGGAGAATTGTATCTCGTAGAGCTTGGTTATATCATGGGAGAGCAGAAGCTGGCTGAAACCCTGAAGCAATATTATGATCAATGGCATATGAAGCACCCTTCAGACAGAGATTTTCTTCATATCGCCCAAAAAGTTTCTGGAATGGATCTGAAGTGGTTTAATAACTACTGGATCAATACCACAAAAACGATTGATTACGGAATCAAAGATGTGAAGTATGATGCTAAATCTACCACCATTACCCTTGTTAACAACGGTCAGGTTCCTATGCCGATTGATTTCAGTGTACTGACTACGGATAAAAAAGTAGTCACTTATCAGATTCCTTTAAATATGACCCATACCTGGAAGGAAAAAGATATCTACGGTGATTTTAAAACAATGCCTTACTGGCCGTGGACACAGAAAGAATATACACTCACAATACCTTACACAAAATCTCAGCTTTCCGTTTTAGGAATAGATTTCAGTCAGAGACTGGCAGATGTGAATACGGCAGATAATATCGTCGAGATAAAACAATAGGTGAGGTTCGGGACTCGGGATACGGGTTTGAGAATCGGAGTGTTTTAGAGTTTCGGGATGCGGGGTACGAGGTGCGGGTTATGGAGTCAACATTGGAGTGTTTCACATTCACATTTCACTTGCGAAGCAAAATTCACCATTGGCATTTCCTAATCTTTATCTCTGTCTCAGACCATCTGATGTCTGAAATCTGATAAATCATAAAAAAATAATCCCGTAGAACTTTTCCGCGGGATTTTTATTTGAATTAAAGTCTTTCACTGATTATTTTTCAGTCTAAAATCTGACGTCTGATATCTGGCATCTAAATTTCCCTTATTTTATCCCAAACTGCTGCACCATCCAATGATTAGTATGATTCTTCACAAGATCATTTTTTAAAACCTCATCTTTAGTATTGAGATAGCTGTATACTTTTAAAGGAACCGAATCCGGATATACTTTGAGTCCCTGATCCACGGCTGCTTTAGCTTCATTTTTCTTTCCGGCGCCATCCAGTGCTTCGGCTTTGTAGATATAGATGATGGCGGGAACTTTTCCGTAAATCTCCTGTGTTTCTTTCTCCAGCAAAGTCATTGCTTCAATCTGGAAATCCGTATCAGGTGTTTTTCCTGCCATGGAAGTTCGGCTGATATGTTGCTGATACATGAGGAAAAGCATCAGAATATGAAGATTTTTAGTGTCCGGATTGGAAGCGAGTTTTTCAATTCTCTGAACGGTCTCAGCTGTCATTTCATCTTTTTCGGCCTGCAGGTTTTTATTGTAAAATTCATCAAGAAGATCATATACCGCTCTGTCATTCTTGTCAATTTTTGTTACTTCTTTTATTTTCTGAAATACACTGGTAGCCTGGCCTGCGCTCTGTGCAGAAACATTCAGGGCAATACAAAAGAAAAATGTGTAGATCAATTTTTTCATGGAGGAGCAGGTTTAAAAGATTTTGAGTTTTAAAGGTAATTAATTGTTTTTAAAACTGGAAATGAATTCTTAAAACTGTTTTGACCTAGAAATAATAAATAGAGCTTCAGAGTCTCCATTCTCCATCATTTTTAGTCTTTTGATGTGACATTAGAGTGTAATCCAATACCTTTAACAGGATAAACAACAGGCTGTTATTCATCATTCAATAAGTGCGTTATAAACAAGAATAAGTGCAAAGCTGTAATTTTCTCTAAATAACAAGGATATTGCTTATTTTTGAGGATAAAGCCTTATTTTTACATCTGTTTTTTAACCCAGACTAGCTTAAAAAATTAAATGAATTCAATTGTAATCAACGTAGGAAACAGCAACATCAGATTCGGACTTTTCAATGGAGACAACTGTGATATTTCATGGGTGATTAATACAAAGCCATACAGGACGGTAGATGAGCTGTATGTTCAGATGCTGATGCTTTATCAGACGTATAAAATAGAACCGCAGGACATCAGTAAAATTATCATAGGATCTGTAGTGCCTCAGCTTACCAAAGTGATGAGTTCGGCTATTAAAAAAATCCACGGAATTTTACCTGTGATTGTTGATAGGACAACACCTTCGGCGGTGGTTGCCAAATCTAAACAGATGGGAACGGATATTTATGCCAATCTTGTAGCGGCTCATAATCTTTATCCTAACCGAAAAAAGATTGTCATTGATTTTGGAACTGCCCTTACAGCAAGCTGTGTAGCGGAAACAGGAGAAACAATGGGAGTAATTATTGCTCCGGGAATTGTAACCTCATTGAATTCACTGATCAACCAGACAGCGCAGCTTCCCGATATTGAACTGAAAAAGCCCAAATCGGTACTGGGACTGGATACGGTAACCTGCATGCAAAGCGGTATGGTATATGGGTTTCTGGGAATGGTAGAAGGTTTTATAGACCGTATCAACGATGAGGTGAATGATGATTGTTTTGTGGTGGCAACAGGCGGAGTCTCCCACGTTTACAAACCTCTGACAGAAAAAATTCATGTCATGGACAGACTGCACACCCTGAAAGGGCTTTATTTCTTAGGAAAAGACTTACAGGGTTAATTCCTATTTAAATAAGCAGACATTTCAAATCCATTGATTTAGAATTGAATCAATTAAAAAACTGATCATGAGAAAATTAAAAGAATTTCCGAGAATAGAAACAGAAAGACTGATCCTTTCTCAGCTGAGAGAGGAAGATATTCCTGTGGTAAAAGTATATCTTCAGGAGAAAATTTTCTCAGACCTTACGTCTAATATACCTTATCCTTATCTACTGGAACATGCGGAATTTTGGCTGAAAATCTCCAGAGAAGCCTTTGAAAACAATACGGGGTATACTTTCGCCGTCCGCAATAAAGAAGAACAGCTGATAGGAGCAATCGGCCTTCACGATAGAGATGATGATAAAGCCGAGCTGGGCTACTGGATGGGAAAGCCCTTCTGGAACAAAGGCTACATTACGGAAGCAGCCATCGCCCTGATTGATTTTGGATTCCGTGAACTGGAGGTTAATAAAATTTACGCGACTTATTTTCTCCACAATCCTGCTTCCGGAAGAATTATGGAAAAGGCAGGAATGAAAGAAGAAGCACTGCTGAAACAGCATCTCAAAAAAGACGGGGAATACTTTGATGTTATGATGTATTCTGTCTTTAAAAATAAATAATGATTTAACTTTTCGTGGAATAGGTTATCAAATCTGTAAATACTTCCATGAAAACAATCTATTCTTTTTTTGCGATTACCCTCTGTACATTTCTTTTCTCACAGACTAAATTAATTGCTTTTAAAAGCCACAGCGGAAATTCTGCCCATTTCAATACAGCCGTTTCTGAAAATCTTTTCGATGTCAACTCATCCAATCTTGGGGTAGTTCCGCAAAGATATGTAAGAGATGCGAAGCTGGATTCCGTCATCATTCTTAACGATAATGAAAGTATTCTGGTGACCAGTTCTGCACGGAAAATTGCAACGGATGGGAAGAAAAGAGTATGGGAACCGGGAAGAGAGATTGTTCGGAATCAAACCCTTTTCTCAAAGAAAAATATTGACAGCGTAAAAAATGTGCTGAAGAAATATTACTACTTTGTCAATGATATGGACAGTGTTGTTTTCGTTGAATATGATCAAAAAAATAAATCCTATAAAGAAATTAAACCTGTAAAAGAAGCTAAGCCGACGAAAGAGAAATCAAAAAAAGTATCTGGAGGTCTTCTGGTTGGCATTTTGATGATTTCAGGAGCATCAGGGTTTTACACCTGGAAAAAGAATAAGAAGAATCATGAAAAGTAAAATTCTGTCGGGAACCGGGATTTTCTTTCTGCTTTTTATTTTGTTCTTTCCGTTGAGTTTTATGGGAAGTTTTCAGAAAGAAACAACTCTGTTTTTCTGGGGAGATCTTACGGAATGGCTGGTTGCTAATGTTTTTAAGAGAAATCATGTAAGAACAGACTTTTCATCCGACAGTATTTCTATGTTTGTTCTGACAGCTGTCTTGCTTATACTATCTCTTTTAACGACAGTTTTAATAAGAAGGAAATATATAGGGAAGATTCTTTATTATTCTAAAGAAATTATCGTTTTATATCTTGCTGTAGTTCTTATGGAATATGGTTTTGATAAGGTTTTTAAAGCCCAATTCTATCTTCCTGAGCCCAATATTCTGTATTCCCGTTTCGGAAATCTGCATAAAGATATCCTCTTCTGGAGTACAATGGGGACTTCCCGTTTTTATTCAATATCTGCAGGAGTTTTGGAGCTTTTGGCTGCACTGCTGATCCTTTTCCGTACCACCAGAATTCCGGGACTGCTGTTGTCTGCGGGAATTTTAATCAACATATTTTTAATCAATATTGGTTTTGATATTTCGGTTAAGCTCTTCTCCGCGGTCTTGCTTTCCATGGTTCTTTTTGCTTTAAACGATGAATGGATTCCGCTGTACCGCTTTTTCATTCTAAAACAGGAAACAAGATTGAAAGTAAACAAGGAAACTGATAGCAAACTTCAGCCTTTTTGGGTCTTTTTTAAAACGGCTTTTGTAGGACTTTCACTGGCTGCTATTCTTTTTCCTTATGTCAATACCGGAAATTATAATGATGATAGGGCGGAAAGACCTTTCCTTCATGGAGCTTTTAGAAACCTCGATGAAAATTCAGATATTCAGTATGTCTTCTTTCACCGGAACAGTTATCTTATTCTGATGGATAAAAACGAAAGAATGACGGATTTTCATTATACCTTCGATGCAAAAGACCATCTTATCCTTGAAGATGACAGGAACAGAAAGACAAAGGTTGATTATGTATATCATAAAAAAGACAGCCTGCTCACGCTTCGTTTCGGAGAATATACCATAACGGGCAAAGAACTGAACTGGCGAAAGATGAATGCTTTACAACCTCTTTTCCATGCAGCTATTGAAGATGCAGAGTAAGGAAGGCATTAGGCAGAGATCAAGATTAGGAAATGTGAATGGTGAATTTTGCTCCGTAAGTGAAATGTAAATGTGAAACATTCCAATACAGCACTCCGTAACACGCATCCATAAGCTCTCAAACCCTAAAACACTCCGACTCCCAAACCCGTACCTCTTATCCCGAAACCCGCACTACCTCTTACTTTTAAAAAACGCCTTCACAATTCCAGAGCATTCCTGCTCCATTATTCCCGTTACCATTTCAGTTTTCGGATGCAGAGAAAGGTGTTTATTGATAAATCCTCTCTGTTCGTCTCTGGCTCCTATCACCACTTTTGAGATCTGTGACCAGGCCAAAGCTCCTGAGCACATGACGCAAGGCTCAAGGGTAACATAAAGTGTACAGTTAATTAAATATTTTCCTCCCAGGAAATTGGCGGCGGAAGTGATGGCCTGCATTTCTGCGTGGGCTGTCACGTCATTTAATGTTTCGGTAAGGTTGTGGGCTCTTGCAATAATACGGTTGTTGGATACAATCACACATCCGATGGGAACCTCATCTTTTTCTAAGGCGGCTTCTGCTTCCTGCAGGGCCATTTTCATATAATATTCGTCGGTAAACATTTAATCTTCAATTGTTAAAGTTAAAGGAAGTCTCAGGCTGTGTCTTACCGGATCTCCATTGATGATTGCCGGAGAAAATTTTTCCGAAACAGAATACATTGCAATCTCGGCCTGCCGGTTGAATGTGAAATTATCACCATTTGCGTGAACATTGCTGATGCTTCCGTCTTTCTCTACAATAAAAGCCACATCTGTTTTTACGGTTTTGGCCACAGAGTAAACGGCGGGCGTATAAAAGATGTTGGCAATTTCCTGTCTCAATGTATTGAAGCCTCCGGGGTAATCAGCGGCTTTCTCAAAAACAACAGGTTTTTCGGTACTATTTTCAGAGATGCTTTTAGGATTTTTTAAAGCCTGTAAATCTTCCAGATTTCTCACCCTTAACAAAGCTCCGATCATTGCTACATTTTCAATGCTGTCCATTTTTTTCATAAAAAGAACATAGTCAAGCTTTATACTGGCTTTTCTGAAGGAATCTGATTCTAGGTCAAATTTCTTTTTGAACTCCGTATTCAGCATATTCCGGTGTTGGTTGTAATAGTTTTTCACATTCCGGAATTCTTCCTTCTGCTGTGAAAAGCAAAATGAAGAAATAAGGCAGAACAGATAGAGAAATAGAGCTTTCAAAAGAGTATATTTATGTAAATATAATCAAAAAATATCAGCTTTTTTATGCTTGGGTATTATCTTCAATATAACGGTTCAGAGACTCCTGAAGATGGGTGCGTATGTCGTCAACTAAAGCTTTCGGTTCCAGAACTGTCACTTCTTTTCCATATGAAAGAATTTCCTGCATAAAATCGTAGGTAGGGTGGAGGAAAAACTCAAAATAGATCTCATCCGGTGTTTCCTTTGTTTCTTTCTGAGACTGGTGAAGCGGAAAACTTCTGATGTATTCACCCTGATGTCTGCTGCATTTCATAACGATATTCTGAGGCTTTTGCTCTGCAAGATTCATAACGCCGAAAGCATTTTTAAAATGCTCCCTGAAATTGTAATTGTACTTTTCGCGGAATTTGTTGTCGCTCACATCCAGATAGTTCACTCTGTCCAAACCGAAAGACTTCAATACTTTGTCTTTGGTATCAATAGCGATGAGGTACCATCTGTCCTTAGATTCTTTTAAAGCCAGGGGATGGACTTTCCGGGAAGTCATCATTTTATTTTTGTAATTGTAATGCTCAAAGCTGACTACTCTTTTATTGCGGATGGCGAAGAATAGATCATAAAAATGTTCTATTCCGGTGGGTTTTCTGCTTTCAAAAAAGATAAAATTTGAAAAATCAGGATGAAGATTCAGGGCATTGCTTACCTGGAAAGATTCCAAAAGCTTCTGATTATACTCGTCCACTTCCATAATGGGGCGGCTTTCAATATAATACCGGTTGTCTCCCTTCTTTTTGTTGTGAATGGAAAGGTTAAAAAGATCGGAAATTTCCCGGATATCCCTTTGCAGCGTACGGATAGAATAGCTTTTGATCTCTGCATCCTGGAATTCGAAAGAGTTGAGAAGATAGTTCTCCAGCTGGGAATAGGTAGCCGGAGAACTTTCTAATCTTTTAATAATTAAGGCATATCTCGTCAGATAAAAATCTTTTTTCATTCGTCTATAATTTATAAGGCAGCATGGCTGCGTTTCATGGTAAAATTTTATAAGACAAATATATAGGCTTAATGCGACAAAACGTGTCGTGTTTTAATTTTTTATAGAAAAGAAAAGCCGCAATTTTCGTTGCGGCTCTATAAATTGGGATTAATGAAATATTATTTAGGGATTAATGGTATTCCTGGATTATCCTTTATGATTTGTTTAATGAGCTGGTCATAAACAGCACTTCCTTTTGCTTTACTATATCCTATTTTAAATTTTTTTGAATAGTAAATCTGGTATTCATCTATTTTCTTTGTCTGTTCAGGAGTAAGAACGGCAGTTCTGTCAACAAGCTCATAAACTTTTGCTCCTATACTGTAGAGCCAAAGATCTTGCTTTGTAACTGTAATCTTATTTGAAGAGGTATTTATATATGACCATCCGTTGGAATTAATCCATGAGCTTCCTGTAGTCAGAAAACAGTTCAGAATTGATCCGAAGTTTATAACAAATGGATTGTTTACTGGAAATTTTCTGCTGATTTCAATTTGCGTAAAATTGGAATTGGCAAAAATCTTTATTTTTTTATTGGTCATTTTTGCCATTTCATATAGATATTCCTTATCATCAGCTTCGTTACAAGCTATGGAAAAGAAAGAGAAATTATCCTGAATCGTATTTAACAATAAGCGCAGGCTTAGGTAAGATTTAACGTGTCTCAGCTCGTAGACTCCATTTTGTATTTTGTCACATTCTTTTCTGAAACTTTCAAAATATTTCTCGTCAAGTTCAGTAATATCTTTGGTTTCCATTTTTTTAAAAGCTTCTCCTAGAATTTGGAAATCCTGATAATGAAGAATTACTTTTATAGCATCTCTTACAGTATGGTCTGAATATGTATTACCATGATGAACTATGGCAATATTCTTAAATTTATATTTCTTGGCAAGTTCTGCAAAACTCTCATAATTAGCAAAAGAAGGAATATGTCTTACCAGCCAGATGTTATTGTGAGTATCGTCAAATTGGTCTTTTCCATCAGACTCTAATACAATGAGTAAATTTTTGCCTGTTTTTTTGATCTGCTGCTCCAAATCTTCTTCATCTGGTTTCATTTTATCAAGCCTTTCCTCGTCTGCCATCGTTTTTGCACCATAAACTCCTATAGGTCTGTAATTATACATGATTTTTAATTTAATTGGTTATAAAAAACTGGCGGTCTTTTACAACCGCCAATTCTGAAATTATTTAAAAATTGTTGTCAGTTCCTTAGGTAAGGTTGAGGTGGCACCTCCATGCTGAAGCTGTGTATCGGCGAGTTTAAACGGACTCTTAGTTTCCAACTCTTTCGGATTCTCACAATTCTTAGGATCGTCTTCAGGGAAGATCGGAAGGGCCTGTTCTACTTCCAGACCTACAGATTTAGCCTGAAGGATGGTCAATGTAGTAGGAATTCTTGTGATCCAGAATTTACCCTGAGCTTCGCCCGTTGGTTTTCTCAATTCGTCTACGATAGACATGTACAAAGGATCTCCGATGACAGGAACTTCTCCTCCGTTCCAGATTTTTCCGGTGCTCATAAAGAACTGTACAGCATCTTCAAATCCTGGTTTCACCGTTACGATCACTCTGGCCATACCTGCCTGAAGAAAATTTCTGAACAATGGATCTGCACTTTGTGTCAGATACATTTCCTGCCATTTCTTTCTGTCTGCCCAGTAATATGGGTAGAAGGTATAATCCATGATGCTCCATTCAAACGCCTGTTCCATGAACTTGGCCAAAGCGGTGTACTGCTCAAGATTTTCGCTCAGAATCACTTTGAAATCACTCATCTGGCTTCCTGAAGTGAATGATTGTCCTAAAGTAGTCAGATAATCCTGAAGAAGGTAAGCGATACAGTTGTGTTTCAGAATAACAGATTCCATTTCACGGTAGAAATTTCCAAGCTTTTCTTTGTTGGCTGCCTCTTCTTCTTTTGCTTTGTCCTGCAGTTCCTTTTGTTTTTCCAGGAAAACAGCATACGCTTCGTCATAAGCCTTGATAATGGCTGTGAAGTTCTCCTGAATCCATGATTTCATAAATGCCTGGGAAAGTTTACACGTAATTTCGAAAGCAATGTTTACAGAATCAATGTTGCTGCATTTGTATACGAAATCATAAGAGCCTGTGACGTTCTGAGGTGTGAAAAAGGCTGTAGCGTCTATTGAATTTCCTCCGGTTGAGAAAGGCACCATTCCTCCTGCAAAGTTGCTGGTATAAAGGGTACTTGTTCCTCTTCTGTTTCTTTCAAAACCATAGAACATTTTTACGCTGCTGGCTTCGTAGTTCACAGGAATGTCGATCGTTCTGTGTCTGTATTCCTCATTTCCGTCTACTTTCTCCCATTGCTTTCCTAAAATAAGATTGATAGGAGATTTTGGCAATTCAGTAAGCTTCACGTTGTAAATATTAGCCCAATATTCAATCTGATCTTTGGTCGCCACCTGAGCACTTGCCATACCCCATGGTTTTTCTGCTCTTCTTGGATCTGCCGGAGCCGTAAGCGTGTCCGCTTTTGAAACGGCAGTCGCCAAAGTATGAAGTCTTGCCGGTTCCGGAATCATGAATTCGAACATCGTACGTTTGCCGTAGTTGTAGATCTGGTTTTTCATTTTCTTATCTACCCATCTGTAAACTCCGGTAATGTGCTGAGGATTTTCCTGGTTGGCCTGGCCTCTGTTATCAAATTCATGAACATTGGTTTCGGTAAACTCTTTAATGATTTTCTGCACACGTTCATTATTGATCTTGGTAAGAACACGTTCCATAGCACGTTCTGTAATCTCCTGAGATTTTTTCACCGCCTGCTTGGTACTGTCCTGCTGTGAAGTATTGTTGGCGTAAGTTCCCCCAATCTCGTACTTCATGACTTTGGTGTCATACGTAAATTTGGTGCTGGCCGTAATTGCCTGTTCTTTTTTAATTTCCTGAGCGATTTCTGTCTGCATTTCATTTCTGTCCGCTTTTGTAGTGTCAGAAATTTTTTCAGTTTCAATAGATTCCGAAGTAGTATCGGTGATTTCTGAATAATCTCTGGCTACGGAAGACTTATGACGAAGTTCGCTGGCCATCACATTTTCAATATTGGAGACTTCTCCCGGAACGTAAGCATGTACGCTTTGCTCCACTTTAAGATAATCTGCAATACCCAATCTCTTTACACCGAAATGTTTAGGAATGAAGGTTCCCGGTTTTGGATTTTCAATGCCTCCGCCCGGATTTCCGGTTTCATCTTTAATGTCTTCCACATACAAAACATCGGTATAAGCCTGGTTAGGCTCTACTCCGGAAAGATCCAGTGTAGCTTCTTTACCGTTGTTGAAGTAGATTTTGATTTTGACATTTCTGATGTATTTGCTGAACTTACCGACCATAACTGAAGCAAGAGTTACCTTATTGTCAACTACTTCGATGTTGTTATAGCTTTCATCAAAATTACCTACATCTGAAATGATTGATAACTTAGCGGAAGCCAATCCCCATGCAGCGCTTTCTGCCTGATAATAGAACGTAAGATAGGCCTGACTGCCTGCGAAAATACTTCCCTGAGGAGTTGCTTTTAAATAATATGATCTTGGTGCTATTTTAGCTGCATATTGTGTAAAAGAATCGGCTACAGGAACAAGGATTCCTCCAAGGCTGGCAAATGTCTGCTCCTGAGCTGGCGTTTTGTTATACAGAGTCTGAGATTTTTCAGCATGCTCCTCATCAATTTTATCAAAAACTTCAGGATACGTGTCAAACTCATCTGTGATGGAAACTACTGCTCCTCCAAGCTGAAGCCTTCTGTCGGATACCACACTGATTTTTGTGAAATCAAAGCCGTCTTCAGGTTTTTGTCCGCTGGTTAATGCTGTAAACTTGTCAACGAAGATCTTCAGAGAATTCAATGAAAGTATTTGTGTAAAATCCCCGAAATTGATTTCGTCTTTATAGGTGAACACAAACGGAGGAATGGAAGGCTCTTCAAGCTCTGCATATAAGGCGTTGATCTCCTGCTCTGTCATGTCCTTTGTGATCCTGGCCTGAATTTCTTTCAGTTGGGCTCTGTATCTGTCAAGAGCCGGCTGATTGGCGGCAAGATATTCTTTATAAGCCTCATCATAAGCTTTGTTTCTTGCTTTTTGATAAATTTTCTGAGTTTTTTCCAGTTCAGATTTTAGAATATTTAAGCTGTCTTTTTCTAAATTAAGGTTCGTAAGTTCCAGAATTTTTTCTCCTTCAGCTTTTAATTGCTCTTTAGCAGGAACAGAAAGAACGTTTGTACTGACATTAATAGCATCTTTTCCGATAGCGGATTCTCCCACAGTGAATGCCTTGCTTGAAACAGATGTTCCGGAATTTTCACCTTCGTAGCCATCTCCGAAAAACTTCATAGGAAGAACAATTCTTGCTTCAAGTGCTTTTGCCTTGAGATCAGAACCGTTTACTTTTACCAGTTCGTCCGTTGACTGAAGTGTGCATACATATCCATAGTGAAGGGCTTTTAAAATATGAGCTACTGCTTCTTTTACATAAAAATTATTTTGAGATGCGGTTTGATACATCAAATTGTCCCATAAAGTGCTGAGCTGATCTTTAGTCGTGATTCCATAAGCATTGATCACTGTACTTTCGTCCGACGGAGACAAAGCTTCCTGTTTTGAAATTTTTCTTCCTATTTTCAAAACTTCTGCGTAGCCTCCTTCTTCTATTTTAAGCTCCGTTTCAAATCCGGCAGGATTGAAAGACTTGGAAGCACGTTCCATAGCCTGGAATTTGTTTAAAGCAGAATCAGCCGGATTGATGTAAGAATCGAAAAAGCTGGTTAGCCCTTGTTGAGGTCTGTGAATGAAACCTAAGTTGATCGCTTTAGTTTCTGTTAATTGAGGATTTCTAAGGCTTACAAATCTGAAAAGAGTCTGTGAAGCGTTGTTGGTTGTTTCGTTTGTTGCCATTTTAATATTTGTTGTTGTTTGGGTTGTTAATCAGTTATTTTTTTGTGTATTCCAGAGTGATGCTAAAGGAGTCGATTCCGGAATAATCGTAGCCATCTTCCTTTATGAGTTGAATCTTGATGAGCCTGGAGTCTACCGTAATGAAGATCTGGTTTCTCCATTGATTGCCTGCGAATGCCGTATCAAAAGCCCTCCACTCGGTAAACATTTCATTGGAAACGATGGTTTCGATGGCGGGAATCTCTCTTTCGAGATCAATTTCTCCGGATGCTGGAATCTGATCGAAGTACAGCGATTGTCTATAAACCGGTTTGCCGTTGATCCAGGTTCCTTCCGTTCTTTCTTCTTTACGGGTATAGGACATTTTTTTGTCTACATACTGCTTCTGGATATAGTCATCCGGTTCTGCATTATCTCCGTAATATTGTACTCCGGTTAATCCTCTTGGCTTCTGAAAAGAGGCGATATGGCTGATGACTATAGGCTGCTCAATATTGGAATCTATAATAATTCCTTTCATATCTCTGCCGTTGCGGTACACCAGAGAAGTCTGCCACTGATCCATAGAAAGTTGCGAAGAAGGACCGGATACATAAAGCGCATCATTGGAAAGATCTATTCTGGACATCATCACATTTTGATCGGTGTTTAAAGAAGACAGCGTCATTCCGGAAGGATAAAACCCGATCTCATTTTTTACGCCTGTATCTTTATTATCCCTGTAGATCGAACTGTTTTCCTCTGACAGCTCTGTCATCAGCTCCAGGTTTCCGGAAATAGGCTTGCCGGCTTCCGTTCCTGATAACGGGATGTATGTTCCGGATGAGGTGGATTTTACTTCCCATCCGATGGTTCCGTCATCTTTTGCAACCAGATTTCTGCTGAAATTGATATTGGCTGCCGGAAGATTAGAAACAATCAGTCCTGTAGATTTGATATTTCCTGCTACTTCAAGTGTTTCCGAAGGAGTCAGTGTTCCTATACCTGTTTTATCGTTACTGTGATAAATACTGCTGCTGGTAAGACTGGATCCATTCCAGTAAGGAATATTGTAAGACTGCAGATTGAGCTTGGAGTAATTGGAGATATCTCCATTCTGGGCAATAATATAAAAGCCTGTTCCTCCCTGTGGTCTGTTCATTTTCGTATTGAAAGCATCTTTCAGTCCGCTGATGTTATCCTGAGCAATACTTTCCTCTTTGTGCCAGTAGGCATCCTGCCAATCCCAGAACTGTTCCTGATTGGGAATATTTCCGTTTTCGAAGTATTGTTTTATTTCCTGTTTTGTTTTCATTTTCGTTGTTTTTTTACATGTCGAAGATTAAAGTTCCGCCAGTAACTCTTGTGTTTGCTCCAAATGCATCAGAATAATATTGCGTGGCTTTGTCCAGCAGTACAGAGGATAAACCCGGGTTAAAATTGAAGGCATTCGGCCTGATCAGAGTAACACTTGGAGGCACGTACAATGACGTAAGTTTATTATAAGCGAAGGCAGAATCCTTGATTTCTTTGACGTTGGAAGGAATAGCCAGTGAAGTCAGTTCATTAGATATAAATGCCCGTTCGCCAATAGTTGTAAGCTGCTTAGGAAGCACCAGCGATTTTATCGGATTACTATTGAAAGCTTCGACTCCAATTGTGAGAACACTGTCCGCAAGCGTCAGCTCCGATACTCCCATTGCAACAGCAAACCGGTCGGGAATATGTAATGTTCCGGGTTTGATAAATATTCTTCTGACCTGTAAATAGGCGAAGGAAGCATTGCCGGATTCATCTGTTTCTGCATAAAGGTCATTCAGGCGGGGAAGACCGTTTTCCAGACCTGCAATTTTAGCCATGTCTATTTTCTCGTCCTTGTGCCAGTACGAGTCCTGCCATTCCCAGAAATGGTCCTGTGTAGGCTTGTCTCCGTTCTCGAATTTGAGCCTTAATTCTTGTTTTGTTTTCATAATAAAAACGATGTGATTTTGTTTGGGGTTAATGAATAGGTTATCATTTAAAGAGTCTTTTTACAGAAGCTCTTAAAGGGTTTTTAGTTTTTTTAGTGGTAAGACTTATGCCCACTTGTGCATTACATGTTGTGATTCATTTTTGTTCATTTCAGACATAGTTCTGGCTGTCCGGCATTTTGTGAATGATGGATTCAAAGGTGTTTATAATGATTATGGGATGGTGTGCCGGATCTTGTGATTGGTGTTTCAAAGATAATTCCGGACAGCGTCAGAACTCGTCGTGTTAGAATTTATTTAGTCGATATTTTCTTCGGGAATATCATCATTAAAATCTTCCCTGAAAAAATTTTCAATGTCATTGAGATAGTTTTCATAGTCCATCTCAGCATGTTCGATATCGCTCCATTCAATAGTATAGAGATCTTCATCGAAAAGTATATCTGGATTGTGATTGGGTGTCTCCATGTTGGGTGTTGTAAGTTTTTGGTGATGTGATAAACATATTTCTGGCTGTCCAGCATTGATAAATGTTGAATTCAAAGGCTTTTTAAAATTTTAATGATGGTTGTTTTGTGTCTTTGTTGATACTCCAAAAGTAGTGAGCGAAGACGACAAAACTTGACGTGTTTTAAAAACTTTTTTATAATTTTCAATATAATCTTTTAAGCTTATATCGAATAGTTATAAGCAAAAAAGCTTATATTTTATTTCTGATCAGTTTCTGGACGATCTGATTCAGAATTTCTCTGTTATCATCAATATAGCTCAATCCTGCCTGGATCAGGTTTTCAATATTGGATCTTCTTACATTATCCATACCTGGAGACGCATTTTTTAATGATGGATTCAGGCGGTAATAATTCTTCTGATTCCGCTGGCCTAATGTCTGAAACATCTGGCAAAGCTGATAATCTACAGTTTCTGCATTGGCAGACATCAGAATGTCAATGATCGGGTTTACCCAGCCTATCTTTCCGGATTTTTGCAGTTTTTTGAAAGAATAAGGTCTCGCCTCAATACCGGTTCCTATAGAAACAATAATCATATCATTTACGCCGGGATGATTCGCTTTCTGATGATTTTTCAATACTTCTGCAAAAGGAATTTTTCTTGCTTCTGCATAAGCACAAAGCGCAGGATTGTTGGCAAACATACCGCCGTCTATCAGGCTGAAGATCTGCCCGTACATAGATTTGATCTGTACCGGGCTGAAATAAGTGGGTGCCGCTGATGTAGCTCTGCAGATGTCTTTTACATAAAAATTATCTGTGCTCAGATTGGCTTCCCAGGAATTAAAGAGCTTCGCTCTTCTGTTTTCGATGTCATAACTGGTTATTAAACATGGTTTTATAAATTCTTTAAGTTCAAGATTTCCAAAAAAGTCATTCAAGTTTTTTACAAGCGCTTCCTGAGAGATTTTTTCGTTAAGCAGGCCAAACGGATTGACCAGCTTTTCCCAGAAAGAGACTTGGAAAATGTCGCCGCCCTTTTCAGCATATAATTCCAATCCTTTCTGGATAGAATATTTAGCTTTTCGGTGTTCATCGGGACATAGAATAATAGATGCAATCAGCCCTCCTGTACTGCTTCCGGCCACCAGATCAAAATAATCTCCGAGTTTGGCTCCCGGGTTATCATGATACTGAAGCTGCTCTTCTATGTAGCGCAGAATAATGCAGGTAATAATTCCCCTTATTCCGCCCCCGTCCAAAGAAAGAATGGTTGTCTTTTTCATATGATGTTTTAATGGTTTTCGAAGGAAAAACTAATGTCCTGAGACAACTAAAACCAACATTCTGCTCGTGAAAGCGGAGGCTGGTTTTAGTGTTGAGATCTCAGTTAACTAATATTTTTCTTATAAAACAAAGATAGGCCGGGGAAGCGACAGAACTTGTCGTATTATAATTATTTTCAAATAATAGAGAATTAAAATAAGCTGTTTTTTTATGATGATTTTAGGAGGTTCAAAGTTAATATCAACGACTCATAATGTTTCGGGGTACGGGTTTCGGGGCGCAAATCGGTAACTCGCAATCCCGTATCCCGTAACTTTCAGGGTCTCAATTTTATTAATCAGAATTTAGGTTAAAATAGTATATAATTCTGCTGATCTCTAGGCATCTTGGATAGTGTTCGCCAGGCTGTTTTCACGACCCCTTTTTTAGTCTTGATATTCTTTTTTTCGAAGTGGGGAAGGTCTTTAAAAGTTTTCCAGTTTCCTCCCCAGTCCCAGCCGTGTTTTGCAAAAATCTGGACGCACTCATACCAGTCAGCCACCTGATCATTGTCCCAGTCTTTTGCCGTGTCCCAGCTTGCTGTTTTTCCGTCAATCATCAGGCAGATATCTACAGCAAGGCCGTAATTATGAATGCTTTGTCCGGCTTTGGCATTGGTGACTTTTTTTCCCGTTGTAATTCTTCCGATAGCATAGAGTTTTTCCTGTTCCTCAAAAGATCTCAGTCCCTGTGTGATTCTGACCTTTGCCCTTCCTGTAAGTGCGGCATCACATTCTTTAATGATTTGTTCTACTTCCTCCCGTACATAGGGGTGAAGCAGGCCTATTCTCTGTAAAGTTACTTTGTCCATGATGTTTTTATATTGTATGGCAAAAATACAGGCTGTGAACGACGAAACTTGACGTGTTTAATTAAAATTTTAAATTAAAAATGTGATTTTTTTAAGCTATATAAGGATATAAAATCTAGCGAATTAATACCCAATTTTGTATTACTTTGATAAACGAAGTGGCTTAGTTTAACTTTAAAAACATTCAGAAAGGTGAAAGAATCTTTGTTTATCCTTGCGATAAATAATGGCATTTCTGTAATTAACTATTTAAGATGTACAAGGAAATAAAATCTAGTGAATTAATACCCAATTTTGTATTACTTTGATAAACGAAGTGACTTAGTTTAACTTTAAAAACATTCAAAAAGGTGAAAGAATCTTTGTTTATCCTTGCGATAAATAATAGCATTATTATAATCAATTCTAATCCCGAACCCAGATTAACATAACATTTTCATGATGCTAAACAGAAAACATAATAAACAAAAGGATTTTTCAATGATTTCAGTTTAAGTTCAAATAGGATCATAAAAATTAATATGAAAAAAGAGATTTGACTGTATATTTGTAAAAAACATACCCGTTGAAATTAAAAAAATCAATGGGTAAAAAATAAAAAAACACAATATTTCAATGCATACTCTTTTACCTTTTTTTCTGGCAATGATAGCGGCTATCGTATTACTTAATATGTGGGCTGCCAAACTTAAAATCGCTTACCCTATTTTATTGGTAATATTCGGGCTTTTGGTAAGTCTTGTTCCGGGGCTTCCGGTAGTGAAAGTAGATCCGGATCTTATTTTCTTTATCTTTTTACCTCCTCTTTTGTTTGCTTCAGCCTGGGACATTTCTTTTAAAGAGATGAAAAGATGGTGGCGGATTATTGGCAGTTTTGCCTTTCTGGTGGTATTTTTTACGGCTCTTTCGGTGGCTGTGGCCGCCAACTATTTTATTCCCGGGTTTACCATTGCGTTAGGATTTTTATTGGGAGGAATAGTTTCTCCACCGGATGCTGTGAGTACGGGAGCTATTATGAAATTTGTCAAAATACCCAAAACTACTTCCGCTATTCTGGAAGGAGAAAGCTTATTAAACGACGCTTCCTCTCTTATCATATTTCGTTTTGCACTCATTGCCATAGGTACCGGACAATTTGTATGGCAGGAGGCTTCTCTGAGCTTTTTATGGATGGTGATAGGTGGCTCGGGAATAGGGTTATTATTGGGATGGATCTTTGTACAGGCCCATAAACGTTTACCTACGGATGCGCCTTCAGATATTGCCCTTACCCTTATAGAGCCTTATATTATGTATTGGATAGCTGAACAGTTTCACAGTTCCGGCGTGCTTGCTGTGGTATGTGGAGGTTTGTATATGTCCACGAGACGTCTGGTATTTTTAGACAGTGCCAGCCGTATAAAAGGTCAAAGTGTATGGGAAAGTGTAGTATTTCTTCTGAACGGAATTGTTTTCCTGCTGATCGGGCTGGAGCTTCCTGAAATTGTGGGAGGGCTGCGTACCGAAGGAATTCCTCTGGGTACAGCTGTACAATATGGAATAATGGTAACTCTTGTTTTGATTCTGGCCAGAATTATAAGCTCTTATGCGGCTATGGTGGCTACCATTATTTTCCGGCCAAGCGTGGCACCAAGAGCTTCTACGAGAAGAAGAAGTCTGTTGCTGCCTCTTTTTCTTGGATGGACAGGGATGAGAGGAGTGGTTTCCCTCGCTGCTGCACTGGCGATTCCTATTACACTCGGAAACGGAGAACCTTTTCCTAACCGGAATCTGATCCTCTTTATTACATTTGTTGTGATTCTTCTTACATTACTGGTCCAGGGGCTTACACTGCCTTATTTTATCAATAAAGGTCATGCGTTTCAGGATTTTATAAATGAAGAGGAGGAAGAGCTCACGAGACAGAAAATAAAACATGAGCTGAAGCAGCATGTTTATCATTTCCTTAAAACAAAACATGAAAACGAACTTCAAGGACATGCCGGAGTGGAAAGGATGCTGAAACACTGGGAAGAAAAATCGAAAGCGAATGATGATGGCTGGATGAACGAGAAAAATAAAATAATTTTCGTTGAAATGCTTGAAAGCCAGAGACAGTATCTTTCGGAGCTTAATAAAGATATTACCATTAATGAAGAAGTGATCCGCCAGCACTTATATCAGATTGATCTGGAAGAAGAACGATTAAAGATGATTTAAGTATTTTACAAATAATAATGTTAAAATGTATAATTTATTGAAAATTATTAAATCATTGATAAATAATTAATTAAATTGATTTTTCAATTAATTGGCATTATTATGTTGATTTCATCATTTATACTTATTTCGTGTTGTTTTATTTTCAATTTTTCATTTTTTTACGCCAATTAATACTATTTGTGTAATTTGAAAAATGGATTACTTTTGTATAAAATTTACTTTTTTAAAAACACAATAAAGAAGGTTATTAAAAAATATTCTTCTAAAAATATACAGATTTGTAATAAAATCTGCTCATTTGATCCTATAAATAATCATTAATAATTATAAAGAGTTGATGCTCGATTTGTAAAAAAGATTAGGATATAAATCTTTTTCCGCTTTTGCTGAGGTGATAATTGTAAACCTTCAGTTTAAAGATATCTGCAGACAACTCTCTTTTCGTACAAAATGATTCCCCATATGCAATGCTGAATGATTTCAGCATGCACGGGGTAAATTTTGGCGAGTGATAATTAATAAAATTTCAACAATAAGAAAACAATCTTTAAGAGGCAACAACCACTTAAAATAAAAGTACAAATGATGAAAATATATTTTTTGAAGTGTCTTACATTTCTGGTAGTTTTTAGTTCCCTACATGGAAAAAATTATTCTAAATATTCAGGATTACTGAATGAAAATTTTCCCACAAAAACAGTGAAAGATGAGAAACTATTGAAAAGAGAACATTCAAGTACGGGATATTATTCTTTAGTTTCAGACACTTGTAAGACAAAGACTTACACAGCATTGACTAGTGGATGGAGTGCACATAGTCCCGGATCCGGGCCACAGTCTACTTCTCCTTCCGGATGTAATAACAATACAGGAGGCACTACTTATGAAAATAATACGTCCAGCAGAGGTTTTGAAACCTGGTATGATACACCCGTGGGCGTTTTTTGGCAAAGAAGCGTTTCAGGGCTAAGCCCAACAAAAACATATAGAGTATATGTGAATATGTTTGGTACTACAGGCTCAGGAGACAAAAGATCCATGTTTTTCAATAACTATAATCTGGGAGGTAAGACGGGAAGCAATACGTTTGTAGGAGGGAGTGATGATAACAATCAGATTATTTATGATTTTGAGGTGACCAACAGAACAACCATAAGTTTTTCGGGAACCATCCAGGCTGCAGCCTATTCCGGTTGTGAGCAGGCCAGAAACTTCAGACTCGTTATTAATGTATTCGAAGTTACCAACACACCATTCCCTTCTCCAACTGTTTCAGCAACATCAGTAAACAATACCTGTCCTGATCTTTTTGCCAATTTATCTAATCTGGTAACGAGCAGCTGCCCTTCAGGAACCACTTTGGAATGGCATTCCGTTGCCAGTAATCCAAGTTCTTCTACGAAAGTGGCTAACCCCAGCCAGGTGACTTCATCAGGAACCTATTATGCCTATTGCCATAATGTAACGTCAGGATGCTATAGCCTTCCTTCTGCAGGAGTTAAAGTGACAATATCCCTTTGCTCTACAGGCTGCTATAAGCCCGGAGCCCCTGCTACAGGCGGAAATTCGGCACTAATCAGTAAAGTGGGGGTCAGTTCTTTATTAAGGACCAACAGTCAGGAGATTCAGGACAACTGGCCTGCATCAAGAAATGGAGCATGGCTCGTTATGGAAGCCAGAACCAAAGGATTTGTTGTTAACCGTCTGGCATTTAACGCTTCAGGAAATCCGGTAAATATTCCTCCCTCCAACTTTATAGAAGGAATGCTGGTGTATGATCTTACCAACAGATGCCTTAAAATGTATACTTCACAAGATTCAGGAGCTACTTTCGGCTGGTATTGCATCAGCACACGAACCTGCCCAGATTAAAATTAAATGTAGATAAAAAACACACTCAATATAGTTTAGCTGAGGTCTCTGAATTCCATAATTCATGGAATAAATGGTTTAATAAATTCCTTATTTCTATTCATTAGCAATCCGGAATGATTACTATTCAGCTGGATACACCTTCTTGATTTACAAGAGCCTTTCTTCCGAAAGACCAATAGCGGTTTTCTCAGAAGGAAGGCTATTTTTATTGTTTTCATGGTAACTACTGCAATCGGAGCATTCTGGATGTCGTAAGATTTTATATCCGCGGTATGTTTACAAAACAATCATAACACCTACTTAAGTTCAGATTGAAATAGGAAATATCTGTCCGGTATTTTTAAAAAAGCAACGGGACATGGCAATAAAACAATTTAAATAATAAATTAACACCTTTTATCACCTCATAATGTAGTTGATAAATCAATTTTAGCCATTAAAAAAAAGAATCTTGGAAGCAAAAACGTGTTTTTCTTAATTTAATGCTTATTAAATTGTAAAATATTGTAATTCAACTATTTGATACTTCATTAATTAATGCTTTTCTTAAATTTTATAAATTTTATTAATGTTAATTAATGGTCGTAAATGATGATATTTTTGGTGCATCAATATAAATTTGTTGCGATACTAAAAAGAGGAGTTAATTACATACAATGGTTGGGTAGAAATACTAAGACAAAATGTAAAATACTTTTTTTAGTTCATAAAAACACTTAACAAATGATGACAATTTCAATATTAATTAGTATTGATCAATATCAGCAAGATCAAAATTAATTAATAAAAAAACACAACAAAACTTGCAAATCGATGAAAAAAAATTACTCGTTTCATGGTGTCTTGCCATGCAGTAAGATACTGATATTTTTACTAATCATATTATCCCATAACCTTTCCGCACAATATGGAGCCAGCGATGATTTTGATCTTGACGGCATTTCCAATTATGATGATATAGATGATGATAATGATGGAATCCTGGATTACATTGAATGCCAGCCTGTATCTACAATAAAAAGATACAATGATACAGGAAATGCTATCTGGAATGGGGCTACAACAATTACGGCAACCCGGAGCAATACCACTAATATAACCGCTGAGAATGGCACAGGGAGCGTGACGGATATTAATAGGATTATAACCGGAAGCGCCCCCTCGGTCTATACAAATAATTATAAAATCACGGCTACCAGAGAATCCTTTTGGTTAATGAATGCTGATAGCGTTGAGGATCAGCGGGGATCCGTGACGTTCACTTACAGCACTCCCATCCCTATAAGCCAGGTTCTGATTGTATTACAGGATGTAGATTACAGAACCAATGGAGGAGCCCCGACAATTACGATTACTGTTAGCGGGGGTACAGCTACTACACAAGATTTGGCTGCATACAAAGTAAGAAATCTGGATTTACCGAATCCTAATAATGCTAATAATGGAGGCTATAATGCCACTACAGGCGTAATAAGTTATAATGTTCCGCTGCGGGGAGTAGATACTAATGATAATCGCGCGTTTGCATTGGTTGGAAATAGTTCAGCTACAGTAAAAACAATTAGGGTTTCTTATGAACTTGATGAAAAAGCGGAAGTTTTTATCGGAAGAGTTGACACACCTTGTGATCAGGATAATGACGGAATTTCCAATAATTTTGATTTGGACAGTGATGGAGACGGATGCCCAGATGCCGTTGAAGCAGGTGTTGCAGATTATGCAGGCGCAGCAGCAATGCAGTCTGGAAGTATACAAAATGGAAGCAATGGAGCGGTTACATCAACGAGAACAGTAGTTGAATCAGTAGTTTCCGGACCTTATGGAACTAATGGGTTCGCTGCTTCCGTTGAAAATAATGATACTTTTGCTGCTGACTATAAAAATACGGCAGGTTATACCTACTCATCAGCCATTAATTCGGGGGTGGTTGTTTGCTGTTCCAATTTTACAGCGGGTACGCTTTCCGGGGCTCAGAATATCTGTACCGGAAGTACAACCTCTTTTTCATCTACTCAATCAGGGGGAACATGGAGTTCATCCAATACTTCAATAGCAACAGTAAGTGCAACAGGAGTTGTCACCGGAGTTTCTGCCGGAACAGCAACGATTACTTACACTTATGATAAATATAATGGAACCTGCGCACAAACTGCAACAAGAACAGTAACCATTACTGCTGTTCCTAACGCAGGAACCTTATCCGGAACTCAGAGTATCTGTGCAGGAAGTAAGAGCACCTTTACTACTACAGGCCAAACCGGAGGAACGTGGAGCTCCTCGAATACATCAATTGCCACAGTAAGCACAACAGGAGTCGTTACCGGAGTTTCTGCCGGAACCACAACAATTACTTATACCGTAGCAGGTACAGGCGGATGTGCAGATTCCTCTTCAACAAGAACCATAACGGTTACTGCTGCTCCTAACGCAGGCACTTTATCCGGGACTCAGAATATCTGTGCAGGAAGCACGAGTACTTTTACTACCACGGGCCAAACCGGAGGGACTTGGAGCTCCTCGAATACATCAATTGCCACAGTAAGCACAACAGGAGTTGTTACCGGAGTTTCTGCCGGAACAGCAACAATTACTTACACCGTAACAGGTACAGGAGGATGTGCAGACTCCTCTTCAACAAGAACCATAACCGTTACTGCTGCTCCTAGCGCAGGCACCTTATCCGGAACTCAGAATATTTGTGCAGGAAGCACGAGCACCTTTACTACTACTGGCCAAACCGGAGGAGCGTGGAGCTCCTCGAATACATCAATTGCCACAGTAAGCACAACAGGAGTCGTTACCGGAGTTTCTGCCGGAACAGCAACAATTACTTACACCGTAACAGGTACAGGTGGATGTGCAGACTCCTCTTCAACAAGAACCATAACCGTTACTGCTGCTCCTAACGCAGGCACGTTATCCGGAACTCAGAATATCTGTGTAGGAAGCGCGAGCACCTTTACTACTACGGGCCAAACCGGAGGAACCTGGAGCTCTTCGAATACATCAATCGCCACAGTGAGTACAATAGGTGTTGTTACCGGAGTTTCTGCCGGAACAGCGACAATTACTTACACCGTGACAGGTACAGGAGGATGTTCCAATGCTTCGGCAACAAGAACCGTAGCCGTAACACTTTGCTCCTGCTACAAACCCGGAGCCCCGGCTACGGCTGGAAGTCCGGCATTAATCAGTAAGGTAGGAGTTAGTTCTTTATTGAGGAACAACAGTCAGCAGATTCAGGATAACTGGCCTGCCTCGAGAAATGGAGCGTGGCTGGTGATGGAAGCCAGAACCAAAGGGTTTGTTGTTAACCGGATGGCATTTAATGCCTCAGGAAACCCTGTCAATATTCTTCCTGCCAACTTCGTAGAAGGAATGCTGGTATACGACCTCACTAATAAATGTCTCAAAATGTACACCTCGCAAGATTCGGGAGCGACTTTTGGCTGGTATTGTATCAGTACCCAAACCTGTCCGGATTAATCATATTAAGCTAAAATATACAAAATGAAAAACACACTGATTGTAATGGGATTATTTTCGGCATTAGGCATACACGCGCAGATCGGAATAAACAAGGATAATGTAAGTAACGGATCTGTTTCCCTGGAATTTGGAAACACGGAAAATAAAGGAATTATTCTTCCTTATGTTTCAGATAAAAGCGGAATCATAGAAAACGGAACCCTGCTTTTTGATACCACAGATAATAAAGTAAAATACTTAAAAGACACGAATACCTGGTTTGATTTAAGCGTAGATACAAGCGGAACAGCCAACCTGGGTATGCAGGCCAATGATAGAGTAGAGCAACCTGGAGCAAAAGTTTCTATCAGTACGGGATCGGGCGGCACCAATACAACTCAGGGGGTTTTAGTCCTCGCAGATGATGATAGAGCTATGGTTCTGCCCAAAGTAGCCAGTCCTCATTTGAATATCATCAGTCCAAGCGCCGGGATGCTTGTTTATGATACGGTAAAAAGACAGCTTGCCGTTTATAATGGAACGGTCTGGACCTTTTGGAAGCCTTAAAAAAGAAGAATACTTAGATTCTGCTTTCTGCAATTCTGTTAATAATGATACAGGATTGACGAAAGTCAAAAATGGAGTGGAAATAATAGCACATCGGGCAGGCAAGCTACATCATTAATGCGACAAAACATGACGTGTTTGAAATAAATTAATATACTGTTGGTCAGTGTGTTAAATGTGGTGTTAATTTTAAAATAAAAAGAGGAAATTATTTTTAAAAGGTATAATTTTGTATTGAAATTATCATCTTTCTATCATGTATGCTTTAGTGGATTGCAATAACTTTTTCGTTTCCTGCGAGAGAACACTTGACCCGTCTCTCGAGGGAAAACCTGTTGTAGTCCTTTCCAATAATGACGGTTGCGTGGTATCCAGAAGCAAAGAAGCCAAAGATCTCGGGATTCCTATGGCGGCGCCTGCATTCAAATATAAAGACCTTTTTAAGCAGCACGATGTAAAAAGCTTTTCTGCAAAATTTGAGCTGTACAATTATAAAAGTCAGCAGGTTATCAATATTTCCAAGTCCTATGTCCTTGAATATGAAATTTATAGTATAGATGAGCTGTTTCTGGATCTGTCAGGATTTAAATATGTGAATATCCGGGACTATTGTCTCGAAATAAAGAACGAGATCCAAGCGAAAGAAAATATTCCCGTAAGCATAGGTATTGCACCTACCAAAACACTTTGTAAGGTAGCGAACAGGATTGTAAAAGATTTTCCGGATCAGTTTGATGGCGTGTATACTTTGGATACTCCTGAGAAAATTGAAAAAGCTTTAAAATGGCTCAATATAGGGGATGTCTGGGGAATAGGCCGAAAGTTGGCTGCAAAAATGCATGACAGCGGGGTTTATAAAGCCTGGGATCTTCTTCAGAAACCGGAAATATGGGTTCGGAAGATTATGGGAATTCATGGAGTAAGGATGATTAACGAATTAAAAGGAATCCGCCAGCTGGAACTGGACGCTCCTTCTGCGAAAAAATCCATTGCCGTTACCAGAAGTTTCATGAGCATGCTGACAACAAAAGAAGAAGTAAGGGAAAGGGTTGAAACTTTCGGAATGTACTGTTCTGAGAAGCTGAGAAAACAAAACACGTGTTGTAAAATGATTACCGTTTTTGTTCAGACCAACCGTTTCAGAAAAGATTTACCGGAATATAAAAATGCAATAACCCGGCTGCTTCATAATCCTACCAATTCATCTATTCTGATTGGAAGAGTGGTCAACGAACTTTTTGAAGAGATCTACAGAGATGGTTTTCACTACAAAAGGGCAGGAGTCATTGTGAATGATTTTGTTCCCGAAAATGAAAGATTGATCAGTCTTTTTGAAGAAGATACCCAAAACCAGCACCTTCCTGTCATGAAAGCAATGGATGCCATGAATAAAAAATTCGGGAAAGATAAGGTGCGTCTTGGAAGCATGAGCGGAGAAAACACATTTGGCCGGGCAAAGCTCTCTCCGGAATATGAAGCCTTTCTGAAAAACAACACATTACCCGAAGCGAATTTCAGATTTCATTGATTTCTAACACTTTTCATTAGATATTTACCCGATTTATATCAATTTTTTTGCTGGATATAGTGGATACTACTCCGCTACGTCTTATGATTTTAATGAATTTGTAGTACCTAAGTAGAAGTGGTTTTTTTAGATTTTATTACCCTAGATTCTACTTTTGACTTCCGATAAAATTAACCTAAATCAAACAATTGAATTGATATGAAAAGAAAAATTGTACTTATTTGTGCATTGGCGGGTTCTGTTTCCGGCTTTGCTCAGAGATGGAGTCCTGTATCACAAAAAGGATCACAAATAAGAAAGGAAGTTGAAGTAAAGCAGGCTTATCAAGTGGATCTGAATGCGCTTAGAGGTCTTTTAAAAGAGGCAGTTGAAACCGGGAAAAATGCAAAACCTGTAATTGTCTCTTTACCTACCGTAGAAGGAAAAGTTGAGAAATTTGCTGTATACAGCAATCCTGTGCTGGAAAAATCTCTGGCAGATAGATATCAGCTAGGTTCCTATGTGGGAATTGGAATAGATGATCCTTCTAAATATGTTAGATTTAGTACCGCTCCATCCGAAATGCAGTCTATGATCATTAAAGACGGAATATTCCAGTTTATTGAACCTATTAGTGCAGATAAGAAAACCTATGGAGTATTCTATAAATCAAAAGGAGAAGGAGGAATACACGGTTTCGAATGCGGGATGGAAGAACATAACCTGAATGACATTAAAAAGCTGGCTGAAAACGGGAAGAAACAACTTTCCAATGTAGGAATTGCAATGAGACCTACCAACACAAGATACAGAACTTTCAGAATGGCAATGGCTGTAACAGGCGAATATACCGCTTTTCACGGAGGTAATGTAGCCGGAGCATTAGTAGGTATCAATAATACAATGACCAGAATCAACGGTATTTTTGAAAAAGATTTCGGAGCCCATTTTACAGTTCAGGATATTCCGGGAATTATCTATACCGACCCTGCAGCGGATTTTTACATTCCTCAGGCGGCTCAGGGTGATCCATCACTTAATTTACAGCTTCAGAGACTATTAACCGCCCAGGTAGGAGATGCAAACTATGATATCGGACATGTATTTCACAGAAATGCAGGTGGAGAAAGAAACGGAAATGCCGGAGGTATAGGGATTGTATGTAGAAATCCTTTAGACAATAATGATGAGGAATCTAAAGGATCCGCATTTTCTATGAGCCCGAATCCGATAGGAGAGGTTTTTGACTTAATGGCGGCTCATGAAATGGGGCACCAGCTGGGAGCCAATCATACTTTTTCTATGAGAACAGAAGGCAGCGGGGCTAATGTGGAACCATGGGGAGGAACAACCATTATGGGGTATCCCGGTATCACTCAGGATAATGTTCAGAATAATATGGACGGATATTTCCATTACAAATCTATTTCGCAGGTCCTGGATAATTTGGAAAGCAAACCGGCATGTGGTGCCGGAATACAAATAGTAAATAATACGGCGCCTGCCATTACTCCGCTTGCTAATTATTCCATTCCAAAAGGAACTGCTTATTATCTTGATGCCGTTGTGGTAGATGCAGAGAATGATGCTTTCAATTATACCTGGGAACAATACAACAGTGTAGGAGACAGAAACTCTATATCAGGAGACAGCGGTTGGGGTTATAATGCCGAAGGAGCCATTGCGAGATCGCTGCCGGGAACTTCAACCAGCAGAAGATATTTTCCTAAGCTGGCAAGTGTAATGAACGGTATTTTAACAGATACCCAATCGTGGGAAACAGTTTCCTATATTCCGAGAGTATTGAATTATGCAGTAACGGTAAGAGATCAGAATGCCCAAAGACCAATGACTTCTACCGCAGAAACCGTAGTGACAGTCGGAAATGATGGGCCTTTCAAATTCAATGGGCTTACAGCTTCTTCGGTATTGTATAATGATTTGGCCAATACCATCTACTGGGATGCTGCCAATACCAATGCCGCGCCTTATAATGTAGCGAATGTAAAAATAGAGTATACAACCGATAATGGAACAACCTGGAATGATCTCGTAGCTTCTACACCCAATACAGGAAGTTATTCTGCCCAGATGCCGGGGAATCTGAACGGAGCAGTTAAGTTGAGAATATCAGCTATTGGAAATATTTTCTATGCCGTTTCTCCTGCACTGAATGTTGCAGCAGCACCTACTTCCGCAGTGAATGCACCAACAGGAGTTTCAGCAATAAATACAGAGATTTTCAAAACAACATCAAGAATTTCCTGGAATAAAATATCTGGAGCCACTTATTCTGTTAATTATAGAAAAGTAGGTGCTGCCAACTGGTCCAATGTAACAAGTCCTACCAACTCTGTAGTGTTGAATGGGCTGGAAGATGAGACCAACTACGAAGTGCAGGTTGCAGCTGTTGTAAACAATGTCCCGGGAGCATTCTCGAATAACTATCCATTTAAAACAAAAGGATTGAGAACAGGTACAGATTACTGTTTAATGACTACCGGAGGAAACGGGATTTATAGCAGCGGACTTGTCAGTCTGACTTTATCTAATTTGAATTATGCAGCTGCCGGTACAGATGCTTACAAAACTTATCTGGATTTTAGTGAAGATGCCACCAAATTAATTAATTTACGAAAAGGGGTTCAATACACGGCTAACTTTAGAAACGTAGCGGCTACCAGACAACTGGGACAGCCATACACAGATTGGTTTGAAATCTGGATAGATTATAATAGAAATGGCGTTTTTGAAAATTCAGAAAAGGTAATATCCAATAGTGCACTTCCGGGGCTGATGAACAATTCAACATATTTTCGTGATGGAAATGCAACATTTACAGTGCCTGATGCAGCATATTCCGGAGACAAAACACTGAGAATGAGAGTTGCAAGTACCTTCTTTAATGCTGCGAGCGGCCCTTGTGGAATCCCTACAGTTCCTAGCGGAAACGGTGTGGTTTCAGGGGGATCATTCAGAGATTTCTCCGTAAGAATTGCGGAAAACAATGCGCTTGCTACAAAGGATATAGGAATAAAGAATCCAAAATCTGAAATATCTTTCTATCCAAATCCTGCCGATACTTTTGTTGAGGTTAAAAATCTGGAAGGAAATGCAGACTATAAAATCTACGATGCTTCGGGAAGACTTGCGCAGGAGGGCAGTGTTCAAAACAGTAAAATCAGTGTGGCGGGCTTGATGAAAGGCTTGTATATTGTTACTTTAAAAACGAAGAACGGTATAAGTAATGTAAAACTGATCAAGAAATAATATAGGCCTAAATAAGCTTTTTAAATTAGAGGAGTTCAAATATATGAACCCTGAGCATTTAAAAACTCTGGCAGATTCTATTTTAAAACAGCCCGCTTGGGCTGTTTTTCGTTTCTCATCATATGAAAGAAGTCTATTTTTTATTTTTTTTGGTATTTCCAGTTTCTGGCCTTTCCTTCAGCGATCCATTCCAAAGCCTGTTCCATTCGTTTGTCTCTCGTGGCTTCGGTTTTGGCTTCGGTGATCCAGGTGATATACTCTTTCCTGAAAGACGGAGATCCTTTCTTAAAAACAGCTGATGCATCTTTATTTTTATCCAAAGCAGCCTGAAAATAGTCCGGAACTTCAGTTTCCACTTTAGAAGGCGTTGCTTTTTTCATGGTAACGCCCATATCTGTAAGCTCCATAGCTTCTTTAATCATTTTTTTCAGCTGAACTTTGGATGGAAGGTCCTCCATTTTGGTAAGCTTGCCTAAGCTGAACATAGAACTTTCTTCGGCTGTAGTTTCCAGTTCCTTTAAAGTTTTCATTTCTCCATGCAACCAAAACCCGAGGCTGCAATAGTGTTTAAAAGAAGTAACAGAACAAAGAATCTTTCCTTTGTACATGAAAGCTGGAAATTTCCACTTTATAGCTTCTTCTGCTTCAGGGCAGACTTCGTGTACGGTTTCGCGGAGATAATTTAAAATTGGCCGGGCAAAATCAGGAGATTTTTCAATGTATTCATCGACCTGTATATTGTATTTTTCCATAGTTTTTTATTGAAATAATGAAACGGCTTCGTTAACCAGAAATCTTACCTGATCCGGTCTTCCCCTGTCATTTTTAGGATTATTGCTGTAGCTTCCGGTTCGTACAATTACCATATGATGTTCCGGAACCATAATGATGTACTGGCCTTGTAGTCCCAGAAAATAATAATGTTTAACGGGATTGTCATGATTGATCCAAAGGCCCATTCCGTAAATTTGGTTAGATTTTTCAGTAGGTGTTCTCATCTCTTCAATAAAGCCGGGATTGAGAATTTGCTGTTCCCCGACCTTTCCGTCATTTAAAAACAGCTGACCCAGTTTCGCATAATCCCTCGCATTCGAATGGATGCAGCAATAGGTTTTTTCCATTCCATAGTTATCGGTGCTCCATGAAGCATTTTGTTCCATTCCCATCGGAATCCAGAATTTTTCGGATAAATAGCCGGCAAGTGTCTGGTTGAGCGCTTTTTTTAATGCAAATCCCAAAAGCTGGGTAGATCCGCTCTGGTATTCGTAACGAATGCCGGGCTGCTCTTTAAATCTTCTGGAAAATACGGCTTTCATAAGATTTCTTCCGTAATAGGCTTTTGCGTTGGGAAGAAAAGGATTGTTATAATCTTCATCCCAATCGAGGCCTGCTTCCATCTGGGCTAAATTTTTGAGCGTAACCTCACTTCCGAATTCTTTTTCTTTAAATTCAGGATAAAAGTCAGATAGTTTTTCATCAATATCTTTAATAATTCCTTCTTCCAGCGCTTTTCCCAAAAGCATTACGGTTACAGCTTTTGCCATAGAGAAAGAATTCGTGTGGGAAAGCTGATTATAGCCGTCCCAATACTGCTCATGAAGAATTTTTCCGTTTTTGATAACGACAAAAGCAGCGGTTCTGGAATGTTCTAAATTTTCAACGACATGCTCAGGCAGCTCCTTTTTATTGTATTCCGGATCTTCCGTCCACAATTCGGGCTCTTCCGTAGCAATGAGGTTTCCCGGGAAGAGCTTTCCGTCGTCAATATAGGCGCTTGATTTTCCTTTGAGATACGTTTTGGAAATTCCGCTGAATAAATAGTCGTATCCCAGAAGATAAACAGCGGCTACACCTACTACAGCCCCTCCTATTACATATTTTAATGCCTTCATATGATCGTGAATATCAGTCTCAAACAAATTTAAAATAATTTTGATAAGAAAAGGAGAAAGCAACAGTAAATAAACTATTTTTGCGATTATTGATGAAAAATATGACCAGAAAACTCCTAATATTCATGTTGTTTATTTTTTCGGTGCTGGGAACTGCCCAGACCTATAAAATGATAGACACCGCAGATTATCTGCAGAGAAAAGAATTTTTAAAAAGCTTTGCCGGAAATAACGAGGTTTTTATTAAAAAATTAAAAGCACAGTATAGCGGAAAGACAGGCTCCGAATTATCTAAAATTTATAAAGAATTCGGAACCGATTTTGAAAAGCAGGTAAAGAACAAAGATTTTATTTTCAAATCTGAATTTGAAGCTGAAATAAAAACACTTATTCAGCGCCTGAAAAAAAATAATCCCAATATTCCTCAGGACCTGAAAATTCTGGTGGCAAGAGATAATACACCGAATGCCTATTGCCTAGCAGACGGAACTTTCGTCATCAACATGGGCCTCTACAACTGGTTTAATAACGATGATCAGATTGCCGCAGTGATTACCCATGAACTGGGTCATAAAATTGATGAGCATTCTCTCAAAACATTTTTAAACATCATCGAACAGAATCAGCTTGATAAAATAACGGTGCAGAATCTGAAGGAAACAACGGTAAACCGAAGCCAGACGCAGAATAAAAAGGCTTTTGATATCCTTAAAAACAGAGCCTATAAAAAAGGGGTGGAAAGAAGAAAACAGGAAATGCAGGCCGATTCCCTGGGCTATGTGATCTTTAAAAACAGCGATTTCAAGAAAAACGAGTATGTAAACGCTCTTCAGCGCCTGCAGGATTTTGATACCATCTCGCCACGGGAATTGAAGATGGAAACCTATAAAAAGTTGTTTGATCTCCCAAAACTAGCTTTTAATGACAAATGGATGAAGAAGGAAGATTTTTCGCTGTACAACTATAACTTTTACAAAGAAAAACTGGATAAAGATTCTCTGGCATCACACCCGGAAATGTCCAGAAGGATTGAAAAACTGAAAAAAACATTTCCTGAACTAAAACCTTCGGTAGAATCTGAAAAACCTTCTGAAAATTTTACAGACCTGAAGAAAATGGCCCGTATGGAGATTCTTCCCAATTATTTTCACTCCGAAGATTATGGCTTGGGAATCTATGCTTCCATGCAGTTTCTGCAGGACGGGGAAGAAGAAAAATACTACAAAGGCTGGCTGGGTAAATGTTTTTCCAAGATATATGAAGCCCGGAAAAATTACAACCTGAACCGTTATCTGGACAGAGTTGAACCCAAGAACCAAAGTGAAAGCTATCAGCAGTTCCTGAATTTCATGTGGAACCTGAGCCTGGATGACATTAAAAATATAGCCGACTTTTACCAGAGCAATTACCAAATAAAAGAATCCTGATACATCATCAGGATTCTTGCTTTTTAATAGTTTAGTTTTTCTAAACGGATCTTATTGAATTTTTCTTTTTCGTTATACTCACGGAGAAGAATATACCCTTCTTTTCCTACGTAAGGCGTAACCGCATAATTATCTTTTTCAGAGATTGGAATGATTTCCTGCTTAAATTTCCCATCTATGACTGTGTTGATGAACAGATTCCACTTTTTCTGCTTGGTTGCTTCATCTTTTTGGTAATCACGATAGAAGAATACCACATCTTTGCCGCCGTTAAGGTATTGAGAGAAAAGATAATCGCTGTTCACCCATTTTGTTTTTTCCTTCTCAAAAACCTGGATATTTTTGATCTTGAAATCTTTATCAGTATATACATAAACGAGATCTGTAGTTTTGGGGGCATTATACTGCCCGGCCGGTTTGTATTTTTCAGTGAGAATTCCCACACTTCCGTCATTCATAAAATACATATCCTTTGTTTGCAGCATATAGCCGCTTTCGACCATTCCGTTGGCATTGATCTTGGGAAGATAGGAAGCAAAATCCGGCTTGAAATTAATCGTTTTTGTATCGATGGAAAAGTCAGATTTGTTTACCATCATTCTCGCATAGCCTATAAAATCGTACTTGGCAAAATTTCTTCCCAGAAGGACGATCTTGTCATCAAATGTTTTGTCGTTGTCAAGACTGCTGTCGTAGCCTGAAGAAAAACTGTCGATGAGATCAATAGTCGTATCAGAAAGGCCTGTAATCGGTTTGTTGGCCGTTTCTTTTCCGGTTTTCATATCAATGACAACCAGGCTGAAAGACTTTTTATCATCATCTGCCTTTTTCATAATGCAGTACATGTAGTTTTCATCCCTTTCCAGAACAGATAAGGTAGAAAAAACTTTCTTGTTGCCGTCTGTATTGTATTTATACCTCCAAAGCTCTTTTTTATTATCATCGAACTTAATGATGTTGTTGCTGTTCACATATTTACCGTAGTCTTTATACTCTACGGCAAAATAACCTCCTTCCTTTACTTCTCCTACGGCAGATACATAGTTATAGCCCTTTTCTTTCTTCTCTTCACGGTTTTCCTTACGCTGTGCTTTCCAGTTTTTAGGTTCATTAATTTCCTGGAAAGTTCCGTTTTCAAGATAATCGTAATATACTTTTCTCTTAATAGTATTGGTTTTCGGATCTATTACCATAGAAACAGGAGTGAAAATCTCTCTTGTTTTTACCAGTGAATAATCCATCATGGAAGGCCTTAGAATGATCTGTCCCTTAAAATCAACATAGCCGCGGTAGGAACCTGCTGTAATATCACCTTCAAATTCTTTATTGGCAACAGGGTTGAGGTTTTTATCAAGGATTACATATTCAAATTTCTTGGTTCTGTCGCCCGACTTTCCGTAAGAATAGATGGATACATAGCCGTAAAGATTGTCTTTGTCATCAAACAGGGCGTTCATGCCCACATGGTCTCCGGCAGCAAGTGCTGTAAGGTCCTGAGTCTGGGAATAAGCCAGCATCTGAACCAATCCGAATACCAGTAAACTGAGTTTTTTCATAGTTATTATTTTACCAAAAATAATGAATTAACGAATACCCCGGATAAGTTTCATTTTCTTTATAAATATTTTAAATAAGCCGGAAACCAGGAAAGATTTTATCTGAGGGGAAAAGGGTATTGTGCTGAATTTTTCTAAGAAAAAAAACCTTATAGGTCTCAAAGACCTATAAGGTTTAGAATCTGCGTTATCTGTTTTATCTGCGCGAAAATTTTAAAAGCACGCTGATTGAGCAGATTGCCCAGATTTTATATTGTAAACAAGCAATAAAAAAGCCCCGGATAATGGGGGCTTAGTCTATAGTTTAGAAAGTAAATTTCTGAAGTTTGTTTTCTCGTCGATGATTCGTCTTAGCTCAGAAACAGGAACTCTTTCCTGCTGCATCGTGTCTCTGTCTCTTATCGTTACCGTGTGGTCCGTTAATGAATCGTGGTCGATGGTGATACAGTAAGGAGTACCAATGGCATCCTGTCTTCTGTAACGTTTTCCGATGGCATCTTTTTCTTCGTAGAATAAGTTGAAATCATATTTCAGATCATTGAAGATTTTTTCTGCATACTCAGCTAAACCATCTTTCTTCATTAATGGAAGGATAGCCGCCTTGATTGGTGCCAATGCTGGTGGTAAAGATAGAACTGTTCTTTCTGAACCATCTTCCAGTACTTCGTCTTTCAGGCAGTGAGAGAAGATAGAAAGGAACAATCTGTCTAAACCTACTGAAGTTTCCACCACATAAGGGACATAATTCTCATTTCTTTCAGGATCGAAGAACTGAAGTTTTCTTCCTGAAAACTCTTCATGCGCTTTTAAGTCGAAATCTGTTCTGGAGTGAATACCTTCCAGTTCTTTGAAACCAAACGGGAAATTGAATTCAATATCAGCCGCAGCGTTCGCATAGTGAGCCAATTTCTCATGATCATGGAATCTGTAGTTGTCATCTCCTAAACCTAAAGCACGGTGCCAGTTCAGACGTTTTGTTTTCCACTGCTCGTAGAATTCAAGTTCAGTTCCCGGAGCTACAAAAAACTGCATTTCCATTTGTTCGAATTCACGCATTCTGAAGATAAACTGTCTTGCCACAATTTCATTTCTGAAGGCTTTACCGATTTGTGCAATTCCGAAAGGAAGTTTATGACGTGATGTCTTTTGTACATTCAGGAAATTAACGAAGATACCCTGAGCCGTTTCCGGTCTCAGATAAAGATCCATCGCGCTGTCTGCAGAAGCTCCAAGCTTTGTTCCGAACATCAGGTTGAACTGTCTTACTTCCGTCCAGTTTTTAGAACCGGTGTCAGGATCAGCAATTTCCAATTCTTCAATTAAAGCTTTTACATCAGCAAGGTCTTCATTTTCAAGAGATTTTGCCAGTCTTGAAAGGATTGCTTCTCTTTTTGCACGGTATTCCAAAACTTTTGGATTTGTCGCAACAAACTGAGCTTTATCGAAAGACTCACCGAATCTTTTCGCTGCCTTTTCGATTTCTTTATTCTCTTTATCTTCAATTTTAGCACAGTAATCTTCTACCAAAACGTCTGCTCTGAAACGTTTTTTAGAATCTTTATTGTCAATCAATGGATCGTTGAAAGCGTCTACGTGGCCCGATGCCTTCCATGTAGTTGGGTGCATAAGGATTGCTGAATCAATGCCGACAATATTTTCGTTAAGCTGTACCATAGCTTTCCACCAGTACTGCTTGATATTGTTTTTTAATTCGGCACCATTCTGTCCATAATCATAAACAGCGGATAAACCGTCATAGATCTCACTGGAAGGGAAAATAAAACCATATTCTTTAGCGTGAGAAATCACTTTCTTGAAAACATCTTCTTGCTTTGCCATAATTTTTTTAACGTCTGATGTGCAAAAATATGAATTTGGATTCCAAATTCATGAAATTCAGTAAAAAAAGAGTGTATTAACAGAAAAAACAGGGATTCAGCCAGGTAACATTACTTAAAATTCAACCTGTTGATTCCTTCTTTTACCTTAAGATTTAAGTTTAAATAATAAAAATACGATGTTATATACCCTTGCAGGTTGAACAGATTCAGCCAATTTTAGAAACTATAAGTAACACCAACGCTGTTTCCGCTAAGATCAAGTCTGTACGAAGTTGTTTTTGCAGCATCCGTACCTTCAGCCTGATTCTGCGTATTAATAGCCTTTTTAAGATTTTTTGTCGAGCTTATGGCAAAAGGAATCCCAACTCCGATGGCTCCCAGACCTATTCCTACCAGTCCCCAGCCGCTTTTGTCTTTTTGTTTGATGGCAACACCGTTTTGATAAACCGTTTTTGTCCGGAGTATTTGTTTGGCCAGTCCGAAACCTACCAGACCTCCGCCTATAGCTCCAAAAACCTGCGCTACAGTACCATTAGTATTGGCTTTTTTCATATAGCCCAAAGCTTCAGGATTGGTAAATACCTTTTTGTATTCCGAGAATTTGAATTTCTGATCTCCTTTGATAAAAAATTCACGGTTATTCTTTCCCAGTTTAAGAGAATCTGAAATTTGTGCAGAACCCGAAATAAAGAAAAAGGCCATGAATACAGCCGAAAGTAATAGTTTCATAAGGTAAAATTTTCGCGAAAATAGAAAAATAAAACAGATAACCGCAAAACTTCATTCAAATTTAAAGAGCCGGGAACCTGCTGTACGCTGTATCTTTTGCTCCGCAAAAGGATGCCGCTGCCATCAGGGCTAAATCGGACAAAAATATTTACTTTTGCCCCATGTTAGAAATTCTTTATCGCGACGAACACATTATTGCCATTAATAAACCAAGCGGACTATTGGTTCATAAATCTTTCTATGCGGGAGAAGCCGATACCTACGCTATTCAGGAGTTGAAGAAACAGATTGGACAAAAAGTGTATCCTGTACATCGGTTAGACCGGAAAACTTCAGGTGTTCTGTTGTTTACTTTAGATAAAGATACCCTTAGAATCATGAGCGAACAGTTTTCATCACGCGAAGTGGATAAGAAATATCTGGCCATTCTTCGTGGCTGGACAAAAGAAGAGGAAACAATTGATTATGATTTAATTAATGAAAATGAAGTCAAACAAAATGCCGTTACATACTACCGCCGTTTGCAGACTTCGGAAATAGATTTACCTTTTTTAAAGCATCAGACTTCAAGATATTCTTTGGTAGAAGCAATTCCTGAAACGGGAAGATTTCATCAGTTGAGAAAACATTTTAAACATATTCTGCATCCTATTTTAGGTTGTAGAAAACACGGTTGTAATAAACAGAATAAGTTGTGGCTTCAAACATTTGGCATCAACAAAATGACGCTTCACGCCTATCAATTGATTTTTAATCATCCTGTTTCTAACGAAAGAATGACGATAAATGCAGCTATAGATGATGAGTTCAAAAGAGTAGGGGATATTCTGAAATTTGATCTGAGTTTGTATTCTTAATTTAGGACCAATTTAATTAATAAACCTCCATGTTGGCGATGTAGTCTCCGGAAAGAACCGTGTCAAGGTTTTAAACCTTGACACGGTTAGTTTTACAGTTATAGATGACATTTATAATACATTTTTTGATAAAATATCATAGGTTAATCAAAGGTTAATTTTAAATTGAGTATTTTTGTAAAACTTTTTTTCAATGTACAAATCGCTCATTCGTCCGATTCTTTTCAAATTTGACCCCGAAGATGTTCATCATTTTACATTTTCGATGCTAAAGAATTTTGGATTTCTTACTCAATTATTTTTCCCAAAACCTATTGAAGACAAGCGTCTGGAAAGAGAAGTTTTCGGATTAAAATTTAAAAATCCTGTAGGACTGGCTGCCGGTTTCGATAAAAATGCGGTTTTGTTCAATGAGCTGGGAGATCTAGGTTTTGGATTTGTAGAAATCGGGACGGTAACACCAAGAGCGCAGGTTGGAAATCCCAGAAAAAGATTATTCCGTCTGATCGAAGATGGTGGAATCATCAACAGAATGGGGTTCAACAATGATGGTCTTGAAGCAGCGATCGAAAAACTGAAATCCAACAAAGGAAAAATCATCATCGGAGGAAACATCGGAAAAAATACAGATACAAGCCCCGAAAACTATACCCAGGATTATCTGGACTGTTTTGAAGGACTTCACCCTCATGTAGATTATTTTGTACTGAATGTAAGCTGCCCGAATGTAGGAAGCCACGCCAAACTGGAAGATGTGGAATACCTTCGTGAGCTGATCACGGAAGTAAAGAAAATCAACCAGTCAAAATCTGTACAAAAACCGATACTACTGAAAATAGCTCCGGATCTTAATAACAATCAATTAGACGAAATTGTTGAACTGATTGCAGAAACAAAAATTGACGGTGTGATTGTTTCCAACACCTCTGTGAACCGTGAAGGCCTGAAAACTTCCCCTGAAGTTTTGGAACAGATTGGAAATGGCGGATTGAGCGGAAAACCTATCCGTGAAAGAAGTACAAAAATGATCAAATACCTTTCTGATAAAAGCAACAGAGCGTTCCCGATCATCGGAGTAGGAGGAATTCATTCTGCTAAAGATGCTATGGAAAAACTGGATGCAGGAGCAAGTCTGGTTCAGCTTTACACTGGGTTTATCTACGAAGGCCCGGAACTGATCAATGAAATCAATAAAGAACTTTTAAAAAGAGCGAGTAGATTACCGAGATAATGATCTGAGGCTGGGAAGTTTGAAGCACGGAGAGGTTACATATTAGTACTCAATAGTAACTTCCATTCTCCTCCTTCCAGCTTTTGTCCTCAAATCATTTAGACTTGGTCACAGAAGCATTCTTTTTATCCACGGTTAAAGTGTAGCCGGGAGCAGACTGTGTTTTTTTAATCTTTAGCTGTACCGTTTCGGGATCTTTGGATTTGATCTTCTGGGTATCATAAATGTTTTCCAGACAGCTTTCGGTAAGGAATTCCTCGTAGTTTTTATAATTCCAGTCTTTGGTAAAATACAGAATTCTATAGCCTTTTTCCCCTTCGCTGGCCCCGCATCTTCCGCATGCATTGAAATTCGATGAATGTTCAAAGTACAGCAGGATACGGTTCCCGTTTTCCCCGGAAGCATAGGAAAGCAGCTTATTTCCGCCGTGTTTATTGATGAAATCAAAAGTATTGATCCTTTTATTGTTCGGCAGAATGAGATAGTTATTATACCGGTAAATCATATTATTCCCGGTGAATAGTTTGGACGGCTGGACTTTTTTATCCAGATAAAAACTTCCTGAGATGGTATTTTCTTTGGGATTGTCCTTATCAAATACAATGGATTCTTTTGGAGATAATGCTTCCGCAATTTCAGCCGTTTTTTCCACTTTCTGTGGGGACGTGATTTGTTCTTTTAATACATTAGAATTGAGCTTTTGCTTACTTCCAAAATTATATAAAGACAGTTTCCCGTAGTCATAAACACCAATCAAGGGAATTTTCTTCTGGTATTTATCGTAATAATACCAGCCGTCCACAAAATACTGATACAGGCTGCAATCTGCAATTCCGGAAAAATAAAGCTGTATGGTAACGGGCATTCCTGCAATCTCCCCTTTGAAAACCTGCGAGGAATCTGTCACGGACTTTAATTCAACTTTCTGGCAGAAACAGAGCACAAAAAGAGGGAGGAATAATGTAATAAAAAGTTTTTTCATGGTTTGGTTTTGGTTAGTTTTTAAAGGAAAAAATTGGCGATAGTGTAGATGATAAGTCCTACCAGTCCACCTACAAGTGTTCCATTGACCCGGATAAACTGAAGGTCTTTCCCGACTTCCAATTCCAGCTTTTCGCTCAGTTCTTTACCCTGCCAGTTTCCTACGGTGGAACTGATGAGGTTTCCAAACTGATGGGTGTTTTTAAGAATGTATTTATAAGCCGTCACTCTTACCCAATGATCAATTTTATTCTGAAGATTTTCATCGGTTTTTAAATTTTGAGAAAACTCATTCAGGTTTTTGGAAAGATAGCCTTTTAAAGAAGAGTGTTCGTCCTGAAGCTCCTTCATCAATGTTTTTTTGATAGAAATCCAGATGTCACTGGAATATTCGTCCAGTTTATCACTTTTGAGAAGGCCATTTTTAATGGCTTTAAATTCATCATCCCACTTCGGATCTTCCTTTAGATCTGTAGAAAATTCGTGGATTTTTTGAGTGATCAGATTTCGGATTTCATGTTCTGGATCCTCTTCAATTTCTTTGAAAAAGTCCGAAAGTCCGCTGGCAATTTTATCCGCGATCTTATTATCTACAAAAGAAGGAATAAACGAGTAACTTCCTTTCTGAACACGTTCTTTGATCATTTCATCGTTTTCGATAATATATTCTTTGATCTGCTTGGAAAGATTGGTAACAATTCTCTGATGGTCGTTTTTTTCAAGAATATAGCTGATGCCATTCCCAACCACTTTATTAAGCTTAATGTCATCCGTCATTTCAGAAACCTTTTTACTGATGAATTGGCTTACAGAAGTATCATCAAGCTTATTGAGAATATCCAGAACAATGTCTGAAAGATTCCTGATCAGGATCTCCTGGCTTTTTTCTTTCGCAAGCCATTCTCCTACGAAGTTTGAAATTTTAAGCTTTTGGATATAAGGACGGATATTCTGTGGAGAAAGAAAATTGCTCACCACAAAACTGCCGAGGTTATCCCCCAACCTTTGTTTGCTGTTTTCAATGAGATTGGTATGCGGAATCGGAAGGCCCAGCGGATGACGGAACAAAGCAGTTACAGCAAACCAGTCTGCCAGAGCTCCTACCATGGCCGCTTCTGAAAATGCCCGTACATAGCCTATCCAGTGAGAAGGCATTGATTTCTGAAGGAGGGTTGTAGCGATGAAAATAACGGCCATCAGGACAAATAATCCGGTGGCGAACATTTTATATTTTCTCAGCTGTTTTCTTTTGGCTTCATCATTCATATTCTCAAATTTAGTAAATTTGGTTGTGAAGTCTGATATTTAATATTTAACCACAAAAGTCACAAAAGCTTTCTTAACTAAAGTATTCTAAAGTGTCAAAAAACTTTTGTGACTTTTATAGTTTAGCTTTCAAACTTAATTTCAAAAAATATTTAAATAATTCTTATGGAAAACGAAGCAAAAAACAATCCATACTATTCAAGAACCGATACTGCAAAGCTTGATATTTCCAACGAAGAATGGAAAAAAATCCTTGCTCCCGACTTATATGCGATATCCAGAGAAGCGGCAACGGAAAGAGCTTTTACCGGAAAATATAATGAATTTGATGAGCTCGGAGACTATTACTGTGCCGTTTGCGGGAATCATCTGTTCCGCTCTACTTCAAAATTCAGCAGCAGCTGCGGATGGCCAAGTTTTTTTGAAGCCGATAAAGAAGGGGTTTATTACAAAAGAGATACTGCATACGGAATGGAAAGGGTAGAAGTGCTCTGCAAACGATGTGATTCCCATCTGGGACATGTTTTTGATGACGGTCCAAAGCCTACAGGATTGCGGTATTGCATGAATTCGATCAGCCTGGAATTTGTTGGAGATTCAGAGAAATAAAAAAGACAGCTGTAACGAAAAGTTACAGGTGTCTGTTCATTTAAGAGGAAAGTAAGCCTGCGGCCTTCAGTTTATTTTCGAGGTCTTCCAGTCTTGCCCAGACATCCTGTGCATTTACAGGCGACGGGGGAACAGGAACTGTGAGAGGTGCTGCCTGTGTTCCTACAGGCTTCCATCCGGCAGAGCCTCCACCACTTGCTTTTACCCAAAGCATTGTATTTCCGCCATTATTATTAACATATAAACTTCCCGGATTAGCAGAAACCGTAGGATCCCCAATTCCGGAGAATAGGCCTCTGTCATTTCTGCTGCCATCAGATGTGACCCATCTGATTCCCTGCTCTGCATATATGGAATGGCTGTAGTATCCTTTTCCTTCCCCCGTTACAAAAAATACCTCATTGGGAGTAGGTGTTGATGCATCCAATCCGCTGTAGAGTTTAAGAGATGAAGAAGCTCCGTTTTGTAAGGTCAGTACCGGATTAGCAGAATTAGTTCTTAAAAAATTTCCTGTATTCGTTTCATAAGAATTTTCTTTACCCTGATTGTCTATTGAACTTTCATTAAGTACAAAACCCTTGGAAAGAACTTGGCATCTTATAGAGTGTTCATCCAGTATTATTTTATATTGATGATTTTGTGAGTTCTCCATTCTGGGGCTAACAATTGTGTTACTGTCTCCAGTCATAATTGCAGCTATAGCAGAGACATTGTTGTCCTCAAATGATGGATAAAGAAATCTGTTGTTGTTGTAGGGATGATCATTTAAGGGATTGTGTTTCATCTCTATATTGTAAGTTATCCCATCTGGAAAATCTCTGGTGTGATTAAAAGATCCTCCGTAAAAAGTGTTTTCATTGATATAGCCTGATGTATTTGCCTTTTCAAATTTGAGATTAGTGGTATTGTTGTGCAGATAATTCAGATAAAATGAATTATAGGATATTCCTCCTGCATCATTGTCAGAATAAAATAAAGTACCAATACCAAACCCGGTTACTCTTTTAATTTCAATAGTAGAGAATATAATATTTATTATTTTTATTCCAACAGGATTAGAATAATCTCTTTTTTCAGCAGAGCAATTAAGGCCTTTGATATTAAGTCCGGATAAAGAATTTAAAGCACCGGTTTGAGCTTGTGATCGCCCTATCACAATACCTTCTGTGTTGGTAAAACTAGGAATGGTACTCAGTTGGCCGTCAATGATTATAGTTGTATCATCCGTGACGTCAATAGTAATGGTCTCAGATATCTTATAATCTCCACTGGGAACATACAAAGACTTATAGTTGTATTCTTTTGTAAGTTTAATTGCTTTATTGATGGCTGCGGAGCTATATCCCTTATCAGTACTGGTTCCAAATCTTCTTGCATTAATAGGGTTACCACCCATAAAATCTTCCAGAACATAATAACTTCCGGAATATTCTAAATAAATGACCCCATCAGTACTGTTAATGCTATTGGGAATAGGATTGTTATTATGAAGGAAAGTATTCGTAAGAAAATAATTTAAAGTTTCTTGTGTAGCAGGGTTTAAAAGCTGTAATGGCATATTTTTTTTGTTTTTGGTTATTCTCAAATATAAAAGATTTAGAGTGAAATATTACCAAATTATTCACCAAATCAGGAAGTTAAAGTTTCTTAAATTCAGTTAAACTTTCCGGATTTATAACAGGCTGGTAATTATGTTTTTATAATTTTGCCTCACTAATTTGGAATTTAATAGTATTGAATGAGAGGAATTTATAGTGTATTAGGCCTGATTTATATGGTCACGACTTCATTCTATCTTTCGCCGAGAAAGGCCGTAAAAGCAGAGAATGGAAACGCAACGAAAATTGAAAAAGTTGCAGATACGAAATCTGAGAAGACTACAGCTCTTGCATCTTCATCAGAAGAATTGTACAAATCAATTTCATTTGATCCTGAGCATGAATTGAATTACGAAGTATTCTCAAAAGCACTGACAGGATTCGAAAATCTAAAAAAAGCAGGATTGCTGAACCAAGATTCGCATTTATTAACTATCTGCGATTTTTCTATGTCTTCAAATACAAAAAGACTCTGGGTAATTGACACGGAAGAGAAAAAGGTACTGTTCAATTCACTGGTAGCACACGGAAAAAATACAGGCGAAGAATTTGCGACGAATTTTTCTAATACGGAAAGTTCGCTGCAGAGCAGTCTTGGATTTTATATCACGGATGCCACTTACCAGGGAGACAACGGATATTCTCTGAAACTGCTGGGAATGGATAAAGGATTTAATGATGCAGCCTACAGAAGAGCTATTGTAATGCACGGAGCAGATTATGTGAGTGATGAATTTGCATCCATGCACAAAAGAATCGGACGAAGCTGGGGATGTCCGGCAGTGCCAAGAGCATTGACACAGCCTATCATTAATACGATAAAAGGAAGAAATTGCCTTTTCATCTATTATCCCGATCAAAAATACCTTTCCTCCTCGGAATGGTTGAAAGCATAAAGTATAAAAGCAGTCTGATCCAGGCTGCTTTTTTATTGTAAATAGGGCAGAATACAGAACAATGTAAAAAAAATCAACCACAAAAGTCACAAAAGTTTTAACGCCATCAGTTAATTTGAAGTTTAAAATCCTTCTGCAAAAAGTACACTGAAGTTTTATAAAAAATCCAAGATTTTATTTAGAATGATAAAGAAATCTGCATAATCCGCAGAATCTGCGAGAGCTTAAAAATTCCATATCAATATCCGTGCTTCTCTGTAAAATCCATGGTTAAAAAAGAATATTTTCAACCACAAAAGGCACAAAAGATATTGATGCTTAATTGATTTGAAGTTAAAAGCTTAACGAAAAAAAGAACACATAAGGTTAAAAGAAAATCAAAGATTTTTACAATGAATAATATACACAAACATCTGTGAAAATTTGTGCAATCCGTGGTTAAAGTATTCTCCACAATAAAAAATCCCTGTGCTTTATGGTACAGGGATTTTAGTAGTATATTCTAAGACTAGCTGAATTTCTTGAAAACCAAAGTAGCATTATGCCCTCCGAATCCAAAAGCATTACTCAGCGCAAAATTGATCTCTTTTTCTTTAGCCTCTCCAAAAACGATGTTCACGTCCTTCGGAATGTTTTCGTCTATATGATGAAGGTTAATCGTAGGAGGAATAATTCCCTTTTCTACAGCCTTAATCGAAAGAATCGCTTCTGCAGCCCCGGCAGCACCCAATAAATGCCCCGTCATAGACTTGGTAGCACTGATATCAAGTTTTTTGCTTCCCCCGAATAATTGGCTGATTGCTTTTAACTCTATAAGATCTCCAAGCGGAGTAGAAGTGGCATGAGGGTTAAGATAATCAAGATCTTCTAAATTGGCTCCGGCCTCCTTCATCGCAAGCTTCATCGCTTTAATAGCACTTACTCCGTCCGGATGAGGAGCGGTCATGTGATAAGCATCAGCAGTCATTGCGGCGCCGGCAAGTTCTGCATATATTTTGGCACCTCTTGCTTTGGCGTGTTCATATTCTTCAAGAACTAAAGCTCCCGCACCTTCACCCATTACAAAACCATCTCTGTCTACATCATAAGGACGGCTTGCAGTCGCAAAATCATCATTTCTTGTAGACATGGCTTTCATAATAGAGAAGCCACCGATAGAAGCAGGAGTAATGGCAGCCTCAGAACCACCGCTGATAATTACTTTTGCTTTTCCGAGACGGATATAATTAAATGCATCCATCAGAGCCGTATTTCCGGTCGCACATGCAGAAATGGTCGTGTAATTGATTCCTTGCAGACCAAATTTCATAGAAATCATACCCGACGCCATGTTGGCGATGAATTTAGGAACAAAGAAAGGATTGAACCTCGGGGTTCCGTCACCGTCTGCAAAATTCATAACTTCCCCTTCAAAAGTAACCATACCTCCCTGTCCGGTTCCCCAGATCACTCCGGTATCAAACGGATCCATTTTTTCCAGTTCCAGTCCGGAATCCTGAAGAGCTTCCGTAGAAGCATACATGGCATATTGTGAAAAAAGGTCGCTCCTTTTTATTTCGTTATGGGTAAGATGAACTTTCGGATCAAAATTTTTCACCTCACAGGCGAAATGTACTTTAAATTTTTCCGAATCAAAATGAGTAATTAAACCAGCTCCACTGATCCCGTTAATACTGTTTTGCCAAAAATCTTCGACATTGTTCCCCAAAGGCGTCACTGCGCCCAGTCCTGTAATGACAACTCTTTTCATATCTAGTTATTAATTTTGAATAGATTAGAGGTTCCCCTGGCAATCAGTCTTGTTTTGTCTGCGTTCCATATCTCGCATTGAGCATTGACAAACTGCCTGCCTCTTTTTATAATTTTTGTTTCGGCTACAATATTATCATTTTCTTTTGCAGTTGAAAAATAATCAATCACATTATTGATGGTTGTTATGAAAGAATTTTCATTTAAGGAGAACATCGTGGCTCCAATAATGTCGTCTACAATGGCTGCTGTTACACCACCATGAAGATTTCCGATGGGATTGAGCCATTCAGCCCTTACCTTATACTGAAACTCCAGATGTCCCTCTTCTACCGAAAGAACAATCGGGTTGAGCCATTTCATAAACGGCGATGGCGACTGATCAAATTCCTTTCCGATAAATTGCTGAAGCTGTACTAATCTGTCCATATATCTGTTTTATTTTTCTAAAATCATAGTTACGCCTTGCCCGCGTGCGGCACAAATAGAGATATACCCTTTTCCGCTTCCTTTTTCATGGAGCAGTTTGGCAAGGGTCCCGATAATTCTTCCGCCCGTTGCGGCAAAAGGATGGGCTACTGCAAGACTTCCGCCTTTTACATTCAGTTTATTCCGGTCGATTTTTCCTAAAGCTTTTTCCAGTCCGAATTTTTTAGCCAGCTCATCATTTTCCCAAATTTTAATAGTAGCGAGGACCTGAGCGGCAAATGCTTCATGGATTTCATAATAATCAAAGTCTTCCAAGCTCATTCCGGCTTTCTTCAGCATTCTGTCAGCAGCGAAAACAGGAGCCAACAGTAAATTTTGCTTATTTTCCACATATTCAATTCCTGCAACTTCTGAAAAGGTGATGTACGCTAAAATGGGAAGATTATTGGCCTGAGCCCATTCTTCACTGGCTAATAATATGGATGAAGCTCCATCAGTAAATGGTGTTGAATTTCCGGCCGTCAAAGTTCCGTTTGCCTTATCAAAAGCAGGTTTTAGCTGAGATAACTTTTCAAGACTTGTATCTCTTCGGAGGTTGTTGTCCTGCTGTAAACCGAAAGCAGGAATAATCATATCATCAAAAAAACCTTCGTCATAGGCCTTTGCCATATTCTGATGACTTTTTAAAGCCAATTCATCCTGTTCTTCACGGGAGATGTGATAATATTTTGCTGTAATTTCGGTGTGTCCGCCCATGACCAGACCTGTTTTAGGCTCCTGTCCTTTGTATGGAATAGGCATCCAGTCTTTCAGTCTTGGGGTGAGCAGCTGTTTTAGCTTTCCAAATGCTGATTTTTCTTTATTGGCTTTTAGCAGGGCTTTTCTTAGTTCCGGTGCAGATTCAAACGGAATATTACTCATGGCTTCAACACCACAGGCAATACCGCTTTCAATTTGGCCTAATGCAATTTTATTTCCGATGTAAACGGCGGCCTCAATTCCGGTATCACAGGCCTGCTGAAGATCACAAGCCGGTGTTGCCGGATCAAGAGCAGTATTCATAACAGATTCTCTGATGAGGTTACTTTCTGAAATATGTTTGATGACAGCACCTCCGGCCACTTCGCCAAGAAGTTTTCCCTGCAGTTGATACTTATTGATGAGCCCGTTGAGAGAAGCTTCCAAAAGCTCCTGATTACCCAGATCTGCATAAGCTGTATTGATTCTTGCAAAAGGAATCCGGCTGTATCCTACGATAGCTACTTTTTTTGTTTCCATATTGAAATATTTAGGAAGGAAGTATGTTGAGTTCTTTGTTGATCATGAATAATATCCTGTCTAAAGCCAGATGCAGATAGCTTTCGTCTTCTGTGGTTTTGGCGAGCAGTATTCCGCCTTCTACCAGCATAATAAAAAGAGAGCCGTATTCATCAGCATTTAAATCCGGCTGTATTTCTCCGGTTTTCTGTCCTTCTTCAATAACGTCTGCTATTTTTTTGATCCAGCCTTCAAAAGATTGTGTCACCTGTTTTTTCAGCCCCGGAAAAGTATCGTCAGCTTCTGTTGCGGCATTCATTAAAGGGCAGCCGCCATTTTCAAATACCGTTTTCCAGTTTTTTCTGTAGAAATTCACAAAAGCATTCAGTTTATCAATGGTGCTTGGAAATTCGTCCCCTAAAGAACGGTTCATATTCTTAGCTAAAAGACTTGAATTATATTTGTAGACTTCAAGTGCCACTTCATTTTTATTTCCAAAGTTTCCATATATGCTTCCTTTTGTGAGGCCTGTAGCTTCTGTAATATCTGATAAAGACGTAGCCATATAGCCTTTGGTATTGAACAAAGAAGCTGTTTTCTCAATAATGAACTGTTTTGTCTTTTCTGCTTTTGACATTTAAATGTTTAATTTCCTTACAAATATACAAAAAATATACCGATCGGTATATTTTAATTGTGAAGCTTTTTTAAAACCTCTGTTTTTGTTGAGTCGTAAAAAAAAACTGATGAAAAATCTGCTAGATTCGCATAATCTGCTGGAAAAGAATTAACCCATTAAGTTTTTTTTAAGCATTGAAGAATAGTTAAGAATCCGCCAGCGGATGTAAAAAGCTGTACCTAAAAAACTTAATGGTTCAGATAAAGAATTTTTATATAATTAAGCTAAAGTAGCATTCAGCGTAATTTCAAAGTTGAAAGCCGCACTTACCGGGCAACCTTCTTCAGCTATTTTCGCATATTTCTGGAAATCTTCTTCGGAAATTCCCGGAACTTTTGCTGTTAAAGTCAATTCAGATTTTGTAATTTTTCCTATGCTTGGGTCAAGAGTAATCACAGAAGTGGTTTTTAATTCTTCAGGAGTAAAACCTGCCTGGGAAAGCTCTGCACTTAGCTTCATAGTGAAACAACCCGCATGCGCTGCAGCCAGCAATTCTTCAGGATTAGTTCCCACTCCGTCTGCAAATCGGCTGTTGAAAGAATACTGAGTTTCATTTAAAGTGGTACTTTGAGTGGTTAAATGTCCTTTACCTTCTTTGATGTTACCGTTCCAAACGGCTGTTGCGTTACGTCTCATAATGTTTGTTTTTTGTTGTTTTTAATATGTTGATTTTGATGTTACAAATATATGGTGGTTAAAAGCTGTATTCAATAGATAAAAAGACTTATATATTGTACTTTTTTCCCGAAGAGTAATTTTTTTTGAAATTAGAAGGGGTGCTTCCCGTTTTATTAGTGAACAGTCTGTTAAAATAAGCCGGGTCTTCATAACCAAGATCATAAGCCACCTCTTTAACCGGTTTGTCAGTATAAAAAAGCAGTCTTTTAGCTTCCAGAAGGATTCTGTTGATGATCAACTGATTCGGAGAATCTATATTCAGGTTTTTAAACTTATGGGTTAAAGTTTTGGGAGCCATATGAAGAAGTTCCGCATAATCTGCCACATTGTGTTTTTCCCTGAAGTGAATTTCCAGATACCTGCTGAAATCTCTGAAAACATCCAGCTCGCTGCCTGGTATTTTTATATGATCATTATCCAGATGCTGTTTTTTCCAGTTTCTGGTGGCACGAATAATGATTTGCTTTACGTACGTCCGGATCATTTCCTCCGCAGAGGAATCTTTCCATTCCAGCTCATCTTTTATATGTTGGAATAAATTTTTAATATCGGAAGTTTCTGCATCGGTAAGTTCTACGAAAGGTATTTCAAATACATTATGGAAAAGGAGCCCGTCGCAGGCCACTTCTTTGTCGTGGATCTGGATGCAGTAGAAATCACGGTTATAGTAGAGAAGCATAGCGTTTTCTTTTCCTTTTTCTACTTTAAGATTTTGAGTAGTGAGAAAAAAGAGTGAGGGCTTTGAAACTTTATAATGATTGAAATCTACCGTAAGTTCATAGCCTTCCGGGACGAAAAGAATTTTAATAGTATACCTGAATGGCGTTCCATTGATACTTTCCAGATTTTCTTCGGAGAATATTTCAAGTCCGAGTTTTTTATAATGGTCTTCAAAAATAAGCTGCTTCGGCATACAATTACTTTAGTTGAAAGATACAAAAAAGAAGGTTTTCAGCCTATTAATAAATAAAACCTGACTGCATTAATATATTTTTATACAATCAATTGAATTTCTATTATCCATTTTATCTATTGGTTTAATTTTTTTATATAAAAATCATAGAAAAAATAAAAATTATATATTAGTGGATTGGTTTTTTATCAATTTTGTAAAAAGTACCGTATTGAATGATAATTTTAATTTCTTCAAAGATTAGATGAGTAAGCTAGAAAATATTTTGAGAGAAATCACGCCGTTATCTCCTGAGGACAGTTTTCTTGTGTTCGACAGGATCAAGGCATCTTTTGATTTTCCGTACCATTATCACCCGGAAATCGAAATCAATTTTATTAGTAAGGGAAAAGGATACCGCCGGATGATTGGAGATCATACAGGAGAAATAGGAGATATAGAGCTGGTTTTGGTAGGCCCCAATCTGCCCCATTGCTGGGCGAATCATAAATGTAAAACTAGGAAAACACACGAGATTACAGTACAGTTTAATCAGGATTTCTTTAACCAGTCATTAATGGATAAAAACATCCTGAAACCTATCAGCAACCTCATGAAGGACTCGATTCGGGGAATTTTATTTTCGCAGGAAACTGCTGAAAAGCTAAAAGACTCCTTTCTCAATTTATCTAAAATGAGCAGTTTTGAATCTTTTATCGAGATCATGAAAATTCTTAATGAACTGGCCATTGCAGAAGATAAAACACTTTTATCCTCCTACAGCATAGAGCTTGAAACCTTTGCAGATAATGATAAAATGAAAATTGTGCATGACTTTGTCCATAAAAACTTTGAAAGCAAAATCACACTGCATGATGCTGCCTCGCTGATTAATATGAGCAGTGTAACTTTCAACCGGTTTATCAAAAAAAGAACAGGTAAGACTTTTGTGAATTATCTGAACGAAATAAGGATCAGCTATGCAGCAAGATGGTTAATGGAGAAGAATCTGACCGTTTTTGAGACGGCTTTTGAAGCTGGGTTTAATAATATTGCCAATTTTAATAAGGTGTTTAAATCGATTAAAAAAACAACACCCACTGAATTTAAAGAATTATTTAAAGGCGTGAAAAAAATCGAGTAACGTTTTTTAAATTAAGGAAATACATTTTTATCTTCTCAGGATCCGGATATTTTTTATCCGGATTTTTTTATGGGCATCAGATGCATTTTAATCATAAAGTGTTAAAAAAATGTCACATTAATAACTGAAAAGAATATATGTGGAATTAACCTATTTTACTGCAAATCAGAGCGTAAATGATATGTTGAAAAAAGACCTGAATAAATAATATCGTTTTATGATAAAATAACATTATATCAGACTGGGTACAAAATTTAGATTTGTTAATATGAATTAAATCTTAACAAAACTTTAATTATTTGATGTAAACAGGATGTAATGTTAAAGAAATAGGAAGATAAATCTTGTTTTTAAAACGTATACAATATTTAAAGGGATGTAGTTGATTCTCAAACAAATCTTAATAAAACTAAACCTTATGAGAAAAACTGTTATACCGGTTTTATTAGCTATTTCTTTATCTGCCTACGCACAGGAAACAAAAAAGGCAGATACTGCTAAAACAACCAAAATAGAAGAGGTGGTTGTTACTTCTTTGGGGATAAAAAGGCAGGTGCGTTCACTTACGTACTCCAGTCAGCAGATCGGAGGGGATGAGCTTACAGAAGTAAAAACACCCAATCTTTTGAATTCAATCAACGGAAAGGTTTCCAACGTGCAGATTAATAAAACCAATGGCGGTGTTGGAGGATCAGTGAGGGTTGTAATGAGGGGAGATAAATCAACAAGGAACAGCCAGCCACTCTATGTAATTGATGGTATTCCTATTATTAACAACACGAAGGGGCCCAATGTTGATTTTTATGCATCCATGCCTGATACAGGAGATGTATTAAGTTCCATTAACCCCGAAGACATTGAAAGTATTAACTTCCTGAAAGGAGCTTCGGCTGCAGCCTTGTACGGAGGTGCAGGAGGAAATGGAGCAGTATTGATTGTTACCAAAAAAGGAAAAGCAGGGAGAAGCAGATTATCGTATAATACAAGTTTGACTCTTGATAAGGCTTATAGTCTTCCAGAGCTACAGCACAGCTATCTGCAGAGTATTCCTTACGATCCTGCAAACGGACAAACAGGTTCTCAGCAGAGCTGGGGAGTAAAGGGAGCTTCAAAAGACTATCTTAAAGATTTCTTACAGACAGGAGCTACATGGGTTAATAATATTTCTTTTCAGTCAGGAAATGAAAAATCCAACAACTTCTTCTCTATAGGAAATACCACCAATAAAGGGATTATTCCAACATCCGTATTTGATCAGTATAATATCAACTTCAGGAATTCAAGTAAATTTTTGGATGATAAACTGACTTTGGATGCCAACTTTATGGGATCTCTGCAAAACGGTAAAAACAGACTGACACCGGGTTCTTACTACTCGCCGTTGGTGAATCTTTACTGGTTACCAAGAGGAATTGATTTTGATCAATTCAGTGGTTCAAATTATTCTTACTTAAATAGCAACAGGTTGCTTCCTGCCCAAAACTGGTGGGCAATAAAACCGGACGGAAGTTTTAGTGTAGAATCTCAAAACCCGTATTGGATTCTTAATCAGAACCCCGTAACCACAAAAAATAAAAATCTTTACAGTGCTGCTACCCTGAGCTATCAGATCAATCCTTGGTTATCTGCACGGGTAAGAGGAAATTATAGTTATACTACATCAGACAGCCAGCGTAATGTAGCAGTTTATTCACTGCCGGTATTATTGGGAGGAAATGATAATGGTAAACTTTACAAAGATGTTATTGAAACTTCATCCACTTATGGGGATGCCTTATTAAGCGGTAGCCCGAAAATTACAGATGATATCTCTTTAGATTTTACAGTAGGAGGAAGTATCAACACTCAAAGATATACTTCAAGCAGTCTTGAAAATAATCTTTTGGTGATTCCTAACCTGTTTACACAAAATAACCTGCAGTGGCCGGGCCAGAACGGAAACGGTATAAGCTACCTGCAGTATAGTACGAAAAAACAGGTGCAGTCTGTCTTTGCAAGTGCCAATGTCGGATATAAAAAAATCATATATCTTGATTTGACGTTCAGAAACGATTGGGATTCCAGCTTGGCAAATGCCAGCCAAAAATCTTTTGATTATGAATCTGTGGGAATAAATGCCATTCTGTCGGAAATTTTTACTCTTCCAAAAACCATTAATTTTTGGAAAATAAGAGGTTCTTACGCTAAAGTAGGTCTGGGCTTACCTCCGGCCTTCCTGACAGGCTCGCAGATTTATCAGGTGAATGCAGGTACCGTTATCAATCCAACTTCGTCTCCTGTTACCAATCCGGCTTTCTCAGAACTGTTTCCAAGACCGGAACTTAATGAAACCTTTGAAGCAGGAACAGAGTTAAGACTTTTTGATAACCGTTTGAGTTTCGATTTTACGTATTATAACTCAATCGTGTCCAACCAGTTGTTGCAGGCTATTGAAATTTCTTCTAACTTAGGATTTGGAACAGGCAGATTTGATATTAATGCCGGTAAAATTCAGAATAGAGGTTTTGAATCCAGCTTATCCTATAAAGTATTTGGGGGACCAAAATTCGGATGGACAACAACGGTTAACGCATCTGCCAACAAAAATGTAATTAAAGAATTGTTCCCTTCCAGTTTAAAACTTCCGGAGGACAAGACCTTTGTGCTTGCCGGTGGTGGATATAACAGACTGAAGGTAGGAGGTTCGTTTGGTGATATTTACGGATCAGTATTCAAAAGAGATGGACAGGGTAGAATTATTGTAGATGCAGATGGTGTTCCATTAAGAGATGAAAATCAGGTTCAGTATCTTGGAAATCCAAACCCTAAATTTATTCTTGGTTTCAATAACTCATTTAACATCGGAAAATTAGGAATTAGCTTCCTGATTGACGGTAAGTTTGGTGGGAAGGTATTGGGCTATACTCAGGCTAAAAATGACCAGTTTGGTGTAAGCCAGGCTTCAGCGGATGCCCGTGATAGAGGAGGCGTAAGTATTCCAAATGCTGTTTACGAGAATGGAACTGCTTATACCGGATTAACTGATGCGGAAAAATATTATTCAAAAGTATCAGGGTCCATTGATGAACCTTATATGTACAAAGCTACAGCAGTACGTCTGAGACAGGCTTCAATTTCATATACATTTGATATTCATTCGAAATATATGGAAAATGCTACGGTGAGTCTCATCGGAAGCAACTTATTTTTCTTGTATAAAGATGCTCCATTTGATCCGGAACAAGTGTCTGGAGTGAATCCTGGTGGAGTAGGAATAGATATGTTTGGAATGCCAATTACCAGATCAATTGGTCTGTCACTAAAAGCTAACTTCTAATTTTTAAGAACAATGAAAATATCATATATTAAAACAGTATCATTCAGTGCGCTTATGCTGGCTTCTGCCCTAAGCTGTACAAGTGAATTTGATAAATATAATCAGGAATATATTGGTGGACCTGAAAATTTTAATGCTGATTTTACCCAGATTGTGAATCCTTTAAAATTGATGCAGAGAAACCAGGAAAGTTCTACTAACTGGATTTACCAGCTGCAGACCAATCTTAACGCAGATATGTACAGTGGTCTTTTCAGTACGGCTACTCCCTATAATGGAGGAAGAAATAATACCACTTATTTCATGATGGACGGCTGGAATGAAAGAATTATGATGACACAGCTGGAAGACGTTTTTGATAAATCAAAAGCCATCAACACAGTAATTCAAAAAAACTATCCGGGGATCAATTTTAAAGCATCACTGGCTCTGGTGAAAATTCTTAAAGTGATATCTGCCAGCAAAGTGTCAGATGCACACGGACCTATTATTTACAGTAAATTTGAAACCCCGGATGTAGCAACCGGAATTACCGATTTTGACTCCCAGCAGGAAGCCTACAATAATTTTATCTCGGATCTTACGTCTGCTATTGCGGATCTTCAGCAAACCCCGGGTGTAGAAGATAAGGCGGTTATTAGCAAATCAGATCTTATATACGGAGGCAGCCTGGCTAGCTGGGCCAAACTTGCGAATTCTTTAAGATTGAGATTTGCTATGAGAATCAGCTATGCAGATCCTGCGAAGTCAAGACTTTATGCAGAGCAGGCTTTAGCTTCACCTGTAGGATTTATTGATGATAATTCTTCCAATGCTTTGATTAACTACGGAGGAGCTTCTCCTCTGAGCGATATTATTTATTCATGGGGTGACTGTAAAATTGGAGCTCCGTTAATGGCATATATGAACGGATTTAATGACCCAAGAAGACCTGCTTATGCCAAACCTGCTACCGATCCTACTGTAGCTGGTCAATATATAGGAATAAGACAAGGTGTAGATTTGGGTGGAAGTAAAGACCGTTACGGAGACTTTTCACAACCTATCGCTGCAGCTGCAACAGGAGATTATTTCTCTAACAGCAGCGGAAAAAATAAGGTGTTCACTGCTGCAGAAATCTGGTTTTTGAAAGCAGAAGCAGCAATCAGAGGGTATGCAGGTGCCGGAGATGCCGGGGTAAACTATAATAAAGGAATTGAAATGTCATTTGCAGAATGGGGAAAAAGTTCTGCTTATGCAACCTATATCGCAGATGCCACTTCAAAAGAAGCACCCTATATTGATACTAAGAATTCTTCAAACAGTATTCCTGCAGGAAGCCCGATGTTAAGTACCATTACCATTAAATGGAACGATGGCGATACTTTCGAAAGAAAACTGGAGAGAATCATGACTCAGAAATGGATTGCCATTTATCCTGACGGATCCGAAGCATGGGCAGAACAGAGAAGAACCGGGTATCCGATTATTTTCAAAAATGTTCTGAATGACAGCCAGGGAACCATCAGTACAGATGCTATGGTCAGAAGAATTCCTATCCCAACCAAATACAGAAATAATACCCTGAACTATGCACAGGCCCTGCAATATATCGGAGGTCCGGATACAGGAGGTACCAAACTGTGGTGGGATAAAAAATAAGCATTTAAAAACAAGTCAGTTATAAAGATACAGAGGCCGCCTCAAAAGTTAGATTTAATTTGGTTTTTTTCCTTCCGGAAGAAGAAATCTCTTAAAAAGCGTAGTTTCAGGATTCTTCAATTTTAGTTTCGTTTCAACCCGGAATGGTACTTTTGAGAGGCCTCTTTTTATCTTTAATATTTTAGTTTGAATATGGGAAACAACAATACTGAAGCCCGCTCGGTAAAACCAATCTTCTGGATCTCTACCTTATATTTCGCAATGGGAATTCCCTTTGTGACTATAAATGCAGTTTCCGGAATTATGTATAAGGATATGGGAGTTTCAGATTCAAAAATTACTTTCTGGACCGCTCTTATTATGTTTTCGTGGACATTGAAACCTCTCTGGAGTCCTTTCCTCGAAATTTATAAGACCAAAAAGTTCTTTGTTGTTGCCGCTCAGTTTGCCATAGGAATTTTGTTTGCCTTAATCGCTTTAACGCTGCCTCTGCCCGATTTTTTTAAATATAGCATTGCCCTTTTTGCAGTAGTTGCATTTTGTGGAGCAACGCATGATATTGCTGCAGATGGTACGTATATTAATTTTTTAACGAACAAAGAACAGGCGAAATACATTGGCTGGCAGGGAGCTTTCTACAATCTGGCCAAAATCATCAGCAGTGGAGTTCTGGTTTATTTTGCCGGAGTTTTAGAAAAAACAGAAGGCGTTGTTAATGCATGGATGATCATTATGGGAATTTATGGTCTGCTGTTTTTGGCTTTAGCGGTCTATCATTATATTGTTTTACCGAAAGAACATAAACAGGCAAACCAAAAACAAGTCAGGAAAGCTGGAAATGTTCGTCAGGAATTAATGGAAGTAATTACCTCTTTTTTCAAAAAGAAAAATATTATGTGGGCCGTGCTTTTTATTATCCTGTACCGTTTTGCAGAAGGATTCGCCATTAAAATTGCCCCTTTGTTTTTTAAAGCTCCGAGAACTTCAGGAGGATTGGGCCTGTCTACCTCAGATATTGGTCTTATTTACGGGACTTATGGCTCAGCGGCATTTATTTTAGGATCTGTGCTGGCTGGTTATTTCATTGCCGGAAGAGGCCTGAAAAAATCTCTGATCTGGTTGTGCTCTGCCTTTAATATTCCTTTTGTAGTGTATGCATTGCTGGCTTATTTTCAGCCGACAGAACTGCTTCCGGTAGGAGTTGCCGTTGTAGTGGAATATTTTGGCTATGGTTTCGGCTTTGTAGGACTGATGCTCTACATTATGCAGCAGATTGCCCCGGGAGAACATAAAACAGCTCACTATGCCTTTGCAACCGGTATTATGAACCTCGGTGTCATGATTCCCGGAATGTTCAGCGGAATGATCAGTGATTGGGTAGGATATAAAGTATTCTTCATCTGGGTACTTATTGCCACGATCCCTGCTTTTATTGTCACATTAATGGTTCCGTTCTCCTATCCTGAAAAACTAAAAGAACACTAAATCAATTATTAAACCTTTTAAAAAAGTAAAAATACTTTATGACATTTCAACCAGCAAAGATCCCTTGGCAGGATCGTCCGGAAGACAGCCGCGATATCATGTGGCGTTACTCTGCAAACCCGATTATCAACAGATATGCGATACCTACATCCAACAGCATTTTCAACAGTGCCGTGGTTCCTTTTGAAGATGGTTTTGCAGGAGTTTTCCGTTGCGACAATAAAGCCGTGCAGATGAATATTTTTGCAGGCTTCAGTAAGGATGGGATCAATTGGGAAATCAATCACGACCCTATTGATATGCAAGCCGGAAATACTGAAATGATAGAATCAGATTATAAATACGACCCGAGGGTTGCTTTTATAGAAGACCGTTACTGGATTACCTGGTGCAACGGATATCATGGACCTACCATCGGAATTGCTTATACTTTCGATTTTAAAGAATTTTTTCAGTGCGAAAATGCATTCCTGCCTTTCAATAGAAACGGAGTTCTTTTTCCTGAAAAGATTGATGGGAAATATGCCATGCTGAGCAGACCGAGTGATAACGGACATACCCCTTTCGGAGATATCTATATCAGCTACAGCCCGGATATGAAATACTGGGGCGAGCACCGTTGCGTAATGAAAGTGTCACCTTTTGAAGACAGTGCCTGGCAGTGTACCAAAATAGGAGCAGGACCCGTTCCTATTAAAACAGAAGAAGGATGGCTTCTTTTTTATCATGGTGTGATCAATACCTGCAGAGGATTCAGATATTCTATGGGAGCAGCATTGCTGGACCTGGAAGATCCGTCTAAAGTATTGTACAGAACAAAACCTTACCTGCTCGCTCCTGCGGAATTGTACGAGCTTACAGGAGACATCCCGAATGTAGTGTTCCCGTGTGCTGCACTTTCAGAAGGCGATAAGGTTACGGTATATTATGGTGCTGCAGATACTGTGGTGGCCATTGCGTTTGGATATATTTCAGAAATTATTGAGTTTATGAAGAATAACTCACTTTAAGCCGATCAAAAGATCAGAAATATGTTGATTAACTTTATTTTTCTGCTTATTGAAATCATGCTGACGGTTTTTATATTGTTAAATAAACTGCTATATTGAAGATTTTTTAAGATTTCCTTATTATGATTATGAAAAAAGAACTGCTTATATTTTTATCAATGATCCTGTTTTCTCAAGTAGGAAATGCCCAGCAACGGAAGGATGATGTCCTTTCATGGGTAGATCCTTTCATTGGAACAGGAGGACACGGCCATACGTTCCCCGGAGCTACTACGCCTTTCGGGATGATCCAGCTCAGTCCGGATCAGAATACAAAAAGTGGCGACTGGGACTGGTGTTCCGGTTACCATTACAGCAGCAAAACCATTATGGGATTCAGTCATAATCATCTTAGCGGAACAGGCTGGGCAGATCTTGGAGATATCCTGGTCATGCCGACAGTTGGGAAAATAAAGATGCTTCCGGGTTCAGAAGAAAAGCCGGAAACTGGCTACCGCTCTACATTCAGTCATGATAGAGAGACAGCTTCTCCGGGTTATTATTCAGTGATGCTGGACAGTTATGGAATTAAAGCTGAGCTTACTGCTTCACCAAGAGTTGGTTTTCATAAATATACTTTTCCAAAAAGTGAAGAAGCCAATGTCATCATAGATCCAACAAATAAAATCTTCGGAAATATTTATCATACGTTGGTAAGTATAGAAGGAAACAATAAGATCAAAGGTTACTGCTACAGCAACGGCTGGGGAGGAAAAAGATTCGCTTATTTTGTGATGGAATTTTCAAAACCGTTTAAATCTTACGGAACCTACTCCGAAGGGAAGATAAAAGAGAACGAAAAGATCGCTCTTGCCAAAGATGCTAAAGCTTTTGTACGGTTTTCTACTCAGGAGAACGAAAGTATTGAAGTGAAAGTTTCTTTATCTCCGGTAAGTACAGAAGGAGCTCAGGAAAACTTTGACGCAGAAGCTAAGAATGTAGATTTTGCAAAAGCAAAAGAAACCGCTCAGAATACGTGGAGAGATCTTATCAGCAGATTTCAGGTGACCGGCGGTACAGACGATCAGAGAAAAATTTTCTATACCGGAGTGTACCATACATTCATTGCTCCTAATCTGTATATGGACACCAATGGAGATTATGTGGCCGCTCAGGAAAATATGAATACCAAATGGTTTACGAACTACAGTACATATTCATATTGGGACGGTTTCAGAGCAACCCATCCGCTGTTGACCATTATGGATCAGAAGCATACCAAAGAATTTGCCAATTCCCTGATCAGCAGGTATACAGACCGTAAAGATCACATGCCGATCTGGGAGCTGTGCGGATATGATAATTTCTGTATGTTGGGCTATCACAGTGTATCGGTTATCTGGGATGCTATTTCCAAAGGCGTGCCGGGAATTGACCAGGAAAAAGCATTCGCAGCGATGAAAGACGCTTCTTTAACGGACAAAATGAGCAGCAGCGATGGTGGCGGCGGTCTTAATGATTATATTAAATTAGGCTACACCCCGTCAGAAAACGGAGCTTCTGTTTCTGCAACACTGGAATATGCGTATGACGACTGGTGTATTCAGCAGCTTGCCGAAAAACTGGGCAAAAAAGAAGAGGCAGAAGTGTATAAGAAACGTTCAATGAGCTTTCTCAATACCTTCAACAAAGAAAACAACCACTTCTGGCCAAGACAGAAAAACGGAGAATTTCTCCCGGATTTTCCTTTAAACGACTGGAAAAAACTACAGCCGCACTGGGTTTCCGGAAATATCTGGGCCTATGATTTCTTCGTTCCTCACCAGATTGACGAAATGATGAATTTATATGGTGGAAAAAAAGGCTTTGAAGAAAAGCTTGATAAAACTTTCACCGAAGAACTTAAAATGATTGGTGAGCAGCATGTGGATATTTCAGGATTTATCGGTTCTCTGGGATTTGGCGACGAGCCGGGACATCATGTTCCTTATCTGTACAATTATGCAGGAGCGCCTTACAAAACCCAAAATATGGTAAAATTCATCCGCGACAATATGTATGCAGCAAAACCGGATGGTATTGTGAATAATGAAGACTGCGGCCAGATGTCGGCATGGTATATTTTTTCCTCATTAGGATTCTATCCTGTGACGCCGGGGAAACCTGTCTACGCCATTGGAGCACCGCAATTTCCAAAAGTTTCTTTGAAGCTGGAGAACGGAAAAACATTCACCGTAATTGCCGATAAGATATCTGATAAAAATATCTATGTTCAGAAAATGTTTTTGAACGGGAAGGAATTCAAAAGCTGGGAAATCAATCACAGTGATATTATGAACGGCGGCGAACTGAAATTTGTAATGGGAAGCAAGCCTGTAAAATAAATCAATAAAAAATAACGAAACAAAAAGTATAATGGAAAGGAGAAAGTTTATAAAGACAAGTGCACTTGCAGGAGCGGGATTACTGTTTACTCAGAATGTTTTTGCTAAAACGCTGAGTGTGGAAGATTTTCCTGTTGTCCGCGTTCCGAAAGATAAAAGAAATTTTACCAGTGAGGCGGTAGAAAGTGCGATTGCGGCTTTTAAAAAGAAAGTGAAAAACAAAGAGCTGTCATGGCTTTTTGAAAACTGTTTCCCAAATACTTTAGATACTACCGTTTTTTATAAAGAAACCAACGGAACTCCGGATACCTATGTGATTACTGGAGATATAGATGCCATGTGGCTTCGTGACAGTTCTGCACAGGTTTTCCCTTATCTGCAGTTCTCCAAAAAAGACGAAAAATTACATCAGCTTATCGCAGGAGTTATCCATAAACAAACAGAATTTATCCTTAAAGATCCTTATGCCAATGCTTTTTATAATGATGAAAATAAAATAAGCAAATGGAAAGAATATGATCATACGGATATGAAACCCGGCATCCATGAGAGAAAATGGGAGATAGATTCATTGTGTTATCCTATCCGTCTCGCCTACCATTTCTGGAAAACCACCGGAGATACAAAACCATTTGATAACAACTGGCTGAAAGGAATTAAGCTTACTTTACAGACTTTCATAGAGCAGCAGAGAAAAACAAACCTGGGGCCTTATAAGTTCGAGCGTACGACGGCTTGGGCTACAGACGGAATCCCGATGGGAGGCTACGGCTATCCCACAAAACCTGTAGGATTAATCAATTCTATGTTCCGTCCGAGTGATGATGCTACCATCTACGCTTTTCTGATTCCTTCCAACTTATTTGCGGTGGTAAGCTTACGTCAGGCAGCAGAAATGGTTGCACAGATTAAAAATGAAAAAGCATTGGCCCAGCAGCTCAACAGCCTTGCTGATGAGGTAGATGCTGCCATCAAGAAATACGGAATCTACGATCACCCTGAATATGGAAAGATCTACGCTTTTGAAACCAACGGATTCGGGAGCTATAACTTAATGGATGATGCCAACTGCCCGAGTTTACTGGGATTACCTTATCTGGGGGCGGTGAAAGCAGATGATCCCATTTATATAAATACCAGAAAATATATTTGGTCACAGGATAACCCGTTCTTCTTCAAAGGAAAACTGGCAGAAGGAATCGGAGGACCTCACATTGGTCTTGATATGATCTGGCCGATGAGCATCATTATGAAAGCCCTTACCACCCAGGATAGAAAAGAAATCAAATGGTGTATAGAGACTTTACAGAAAACGCATGGAGGAACAGGATTTATGCATGAATCCTTCCACAAAGACAACGATAAGAAATTTACAAGAGAGTGGTTTGCATGGGCCAATACACTCTTTGGCGAACTCTTGTGGGATACCTTTAACAAGAATCCGGACCTGTTGACTTAGGACTATTGATTTTATAACACTAAATACAAAAACGTAATGGAAAAGAACAAAACTTTTACGCCGGTAGAACAATCATTTCTGAATGATGTTCCTCGCAACAATAAGGTGAATGTTCCCTATATCGTTGTAGATAATTTTCCAAATTTAGGAATGCTTACCGCACTGCGCTTCCTGGAATGGGTACACGAAAACCCAACCGGAGTGATCAGTCTTCCTACGGGAAAAACTCCGGAATACTTTATTTTCTGGACAAAACACATCCTTGAAAACTGGGAAAATGAAAATGTTGTTGAACTGAGGAAAAAACATGGTTTGTTTTTTCAGGATAAACCGTCACTGGCCAATCTTTACTTTGTTCAGATTGATGAGTTTTATCCGATACAGTCATCACAGGCGAATAGTTTCTACCATTACGTAAACAAATATTATATTGAAAGCTTCGGGCTGAAAAGAGAAAATGCCCTGCTGATCAACTCCAACGAAATTCCTTTGGCGGAAGGCAAAAGCTTTGAAGAGATTTTCCCTGAAAATAAAGTGAATCTGGAGCTCAGATACAGGGAAGCGCTGAACCCTCTGGAAAAACTGCAGAAAGAATCCATTTTTCTTATTGATAACTGGTGCTCGGAATATGAGCAGAAGATACGCGGATTGGGAGGAATTGGCTTTTTTCTTGGAGGAATTGGTCCGGACGGGCATATTGCATTTAATATCAAAGGTTCCGATCCGTATTCTACAACACGGCTCACTTCCACCAATTTTGAGACACAAGCTGTAGCAGCAGGAGACTTGGGAGGTATTGAGATTTCAAAGGAAAGACTCGTGATTACGATTGGCCTGGAAACCATTACCTACAATAAAGACGCGGTAGCCATTATTTTTGCAGCAGGAGAAGCAAAAGCCCCTATGATAAAAAATGCACTGGAGCTTCCGCCATCCAATCTCTATCCTGCCTCTGTCCTCGCAGAACTTCCAAATGGCAGATTCTACATCACTTTGGGAGCAGCAGGAATGCTGAGCGACTATATCGATGATTATTACCGCTCAGGCAGCTGGTCTCAGGAAAAGACAGATAAAGCGGTGATGTCTCTTACCCGAAAACTGAACAAATATGCGGAACATATTACGCTGGACGATCTTAGAGAAGATCAGTACACAAAGCTCATCCCTGATTTGGGAGAGCATACGGTTCAATCTGTCATTGATTCTATTACCGGTAAAATCACAAAAGGGACAGACAGACTCAGCAATGAAGTTTTTTACCATACAGGGCCGCATCATGATGATATCTCTTTAGGACTACTGCCTTATATTCATTATCAGTCGCGTAATGAGACCAATGAGTCCCATTACTCGGTGCTTACCTCAGGATTTACGGCGGTTACCAATAAATTTTTAATCAAAATCCTTCACGATACCCTTTCTTTTGTGCAAAAGGAAGAAGTTGAAATGCTTGAATACCCGGATTTCTTTGAAGCAGGCTATAAAAAGAAAAAAGATAAAGACGTTTATCATTACCTGATCAATATTGCCTCCGGAAATGCTTATGAAAGATCAAGAGCCGTTTCGCACAGAATGGTAAGGAATATTGTAGAGCTGTGGGATCTGAAAAATAAAAAAGATCTGGAAGAAAGGATCCATGAAATTATCGCTGCCGTAAACTTTAGTTATGACGGCCAGAATCCTGAGCCTAAGATCCAGACTTTAAAAGGAATGATCCGTGAATATGAAGAAGAGCTGGTTTGGGCCCATTTTGGGGTAAGGACCAAAAATGTTCATCATTTAAGACTGGGTTTTTATACCGGAGCTATTTTTACAGAAAAACCCAACCGGGAAAGAGATGTTATTCCCATCCTGAAACAGTTGAGGGATATTGATCCTACCGTCATAAGTCTGGCATTTGATCCCGAAGGCAGCGGCCCGGATACTCACTATAAAGTTTTACAGGCGATTGCTGAAGCGGTAAGAGAGTGGGGCAAAGAAAAAGACCTTTCAAATATTAAAATCTGGGGCTACAGAAATGTTTGGTATCAGTTTAATGCGGCAGATGTGACTCATATTTTTCCGGTATCGCTTAATGCGATGAGTACGATGGACGAAAGCTTCACCAACAGCTATATGAGCCAGGTAGATGCGTCTTTCCCGAGCTACCGTTACGATGGGAAATTCAGTCACCTTTCTATTCAGACCTGGGTAGAACAGTTGCAGGATGTTCAGCTTGTTTTAGGGAAACCTTACTTCTACGATAATGAAAGCCCGCGGTTACGGGCTACACACGGCCTGCTCTTTTTCAAGGAAATGAATGTGGAAGAGTTCCTGAAATCTGCGAGGGAGCTGGAGAAGTCTACAGAAGGAGCATTCTAGTCTGAATTTTACCCCATAATTTTAAATTTCTATGATGAGATTTTAGATACTGCCGACACAACATTTAATAAAAAAACATTATGAAAAAAACCATTACTATGTTGATCTTAATGATCATTCATGCAATCCCTGTGCTTAATGCCCAGCAGCTTAGCCCTACGGGGATATGCTATGTGGAAGTAAACAACAACAACCTCCTGAATGCAGGATCGTATAAGCTGCAGACCTCGGGCAAATACCTGTTCAATGTGGTCAATATTTTTGCTGCTAATATCAATTACGACACATCCCGCGGAAGACCTTATCTGTACTGTAATAATAACGTTACGAAAGTACTGACCAATGCAAGTACCTACATAAAACCGCTTCAGGACAAAGGAATGAAAGTGGTATTAACCATTCTGGGAAATCACCAGGGAGCAGGTCTCTGTAATTTTCCTACCCGCGAATCAGCCAGAGATTTTGCCCAGCAGCTGGCACACACTGTAAATACGTATGGTCTTGATGGGATCGACTTTGATGATGAGTATTCTGATTATGGACAAAACGGTACAGGACAGCCCAACGCAAGCTCTTTTGTGATGCTTGTACAGGAATTAAAAGCCCTGCTGCCGAATAAAATGATTACCTTCTATTATTATGGTCCTGCCGCTTCAAGACTTTCATGGAACGGGCTTAGAGTGGGCGATTATGTGAATCACAGCTGGAATGCCTCGTACGGAACTTTTTCTGCCCCTAATGTTCCGCCTCTTACCAATGCACAGATCTCTCCTGCGGCTGTATGGTTGGGAAATACATCCAATTCTACCACAACGAGCTTAGCTACCCAGACCAAAAATGGTGGGTACGGAGTATTTATGTGGTATGATCTTCACGGAACCAATGAAACTTCACAGCTTTCTGCGGGAACACAGACGCTGTATGGAGAACAGACTGTTTTAAGCACACCTTTGCAATTATGGACACAGGGAACCAACTGTGATGCTCCTATCGGATTGTTTACGAGTAACCTTACTGGAACAAGTGTAAAACTCAATTGGTCTGCCGTAGGAACGAATACCTATGATGTAGATTATAAACTGGCTTCCGCGACTGCCTGGACCAATGCTGCAACGGCTACTTCTTCTACTTCAGTTACGGTATCCGGTTTAACAGCCAATACAGAATACGACTGGAGGATCAGAACAAACTGCAGCGTAAAAAGTACCTATATTTTTGCTCCAAGATTCAACAGCGGAACAGGAACTACAAATCCTTCAGGATCTGCTGCATTATCTTTGGACGGAAGCAGTGAGTCAGGATCAGCCGGAAACCTTAATCTGAACGGTTCTGCATTATCTTTTGAAGGCTGGATCAAACCTTCTTCTTTCAAATCCGCATCTCCTTATATTTCTTCCGTAATGGGAACAGAAGTGAGTGATAGTAATTCTGCATTTCTACGTTTGGGCGATGCAAGTCTGGCGAATAACAAACTTCAGTTTGTATTAAGCATTAACAATGTTCAGCAAAAACTGGCATCCGTTACGGCATTAAATGCAAATACCTGGTACCATGTTGCTGCCACTTATGATGGTTCCAATATGAGAATTTATATCAACGGAGTTCTTGATGCCACCAAGTCCCAAACCGGTAATGTGGTTTCCAACGGAGCATTCAATGTAGGATATTTATACAATACCTCCAGAAACTTCAATGGGAAGGTAGATGAAATGAGAGTATGGAAACGGGCACTGAGCCAGACAGAGATCAGTCAGAATATGTGTAATGTGACACTTCCGGCTACCTCTCTTGCTGCTTATTGGAAATTTAATGAAGGAAGCGGTTCATCCGTTCAGGACACCTCAGGAAACGGAGTTACGTTGACCCTTACCGGTGTTGATGCTTCCAATTGGGGAACGGATGTGCCTTGTACAACAGGGTCTCAGAAAACAGGGTCTTCAAAAGCTCAAAAAGCGGTTGGCCAGGAAGAAGTAATGGCTAAAAAACAAATCAAATTATATCCGAATCCTTTAAGCACATCTTCACCACTTACCATTTCTATTCCTGAAGAATATAATAAAGGAAGATTATCGGTTTATAATTTTAATGGAGGCCTTGTAGAAACCAAAACATTAAAGGCCGGAGCCAACGCGTATGATCTGTCTAGCCTTTCAATGGGCAATTACATCATACAGTTCGAATCTCAGGACGGAGGTCTGAAACAAACGGAAAAACTAATTGTAAAATAAAAAAAAAGTCATTGGGCTTAGGCCCAATGATTTTACCAACCATTCAATGAATTGACTATGAGAAAAAAATCTATTCTTACTGCCGTAGCCGCATTGGCCATTCACACGGCATCTGTACTCAACGCACAGCAGCTTAATCCTGTAGGGGTGTGCTATGTGGAGGTGAACAATAACAATATGCTGAATGTAGGATCTTATACATTACAGAACACCAACAGACAGCTTTTTGATGTGGCTATTATTTTTGCAGCCAATATTAATTATGATGCATCTAAAAGCAGGGCTTATCTTTCGAGCAATAACAATGTAACCAAAGTATTGAACGATGTGAACACTTATGTACGCCCTTTACAGCAAAAAGGGATTAAGGTGCTTCTGGATGTTTTAGGAAACCATCAGGGAGCCGGAATATCAAACTTTCCAACCAGGGAAGCAGCCAAAGATTTTGCTCTGCAGCTTGCTCATACAGTATATACTTACGGTTTGGACGGAATTGACCTGGATGATGAATATGCAGGATATGGAAACAACGGAACAGGACAGCCCAACAACAGTTCTTTTGTAATGCTTTTACAGGAGCTTAAAGCAGCAATGCCGGATAAGCTGATCACTTTTTATTATTTAGGGCCTGCTACATCCAGACAAAGTTATAATGGGGATATGGCCGGAAATTATATCAACTACAGCTGGAATCCCTATTATGGAACTTACAGCGCTCCCGTAGTACCGCCGCTTACCAATGCAAAACTTTCTGCGGCAGCTACCTGGATTAAGAATACCAACCCTCAGTCTACCTCTGCAGCTACACTTTCTACTTTAGCAACCAATACTAAAAATGACGGTTACGGAGTATTTATGTGGTATGATCTTAACGGGGTGGATAATGCCAGCTACCTGAGCACAGGATCAAATATTCTTTACAACGAAAATACATTGCTTAGCGGTCAGCTTTATTCATGGGCTCAGGGAGAGGCCTGTGATCCGCCTTTGGGGCTTGAAACAACAAATCTTACCGGAACGACAGCTAAACTCAACTGGACGGGCAACGGGACCCAGACCTACAATATTGATTATAAACCTGCCAATTCAACGACTTGGGTGAATGTAGCGACCAGCTATTCAGGAAGTAATATTATCATTAATGGTCTGAACCTGAATACGGATTATGACTGGAGAATACAGTCTAACTGTTCTGCAACCCTAAAAAGTACTTACCTTTTTGCTCCCCGCTTTAATTCCGGGAGTGCATGCGGAACTCCGTCAGGATTGACCTCCGGAAGCTACCTGGGAACTACAACTAAATTATCCTGGGATGCAGTAAGCAGTGCAGCTTCTTACAATTTGCAATATAAAACTGCTGCGGCAACAACCTGGACGGATGTTCAAAATATTACAACCAATTCTTATACATTGCCAGCTTTAACGGAAAATACCAGCTACCTATGGAAAGTACAGGCTGTATGCGGTGGAGCGGGTACCAGCGCTTATTCCGGAGAATCAACATTCAACAGTGGATTTGCTCCTGTACAAAGCCCTGGGGCAAGATCTCTTTCGTTTAACGGAAGTACTCATTATCTGAATGCCGGACAGTTTAATCTCAGCGGGAACGCTTTGACATTCGAGGGATGGGTGAAAGTGAATGGATTTAAAACAGGATTTCCTTATATCTCATCCGTAATGGGTATTGAAGTGGGAGACAGCAATTCTGCCATACTGAGATTCGGAGATGGGAATCTGGCTAATAATAAACTGCAGTTTATATTAAGTTTTGGATCTGCTCAGGTAAAGGTTAATACGGCAACTACTTTTAATACCAATACGTGGTATCACGTAGCCGCTACTTATGATGGTTCTGCGATGAAGCTCTATGTGAATGGTGTTCTGGATGCCAGTGTTCCTGCTACAGGTAATTTTACGGCGAACGGTATTCTTTATCTGGCCAGAAATTATGATAATTCCCGTACACTTAACGGTTTTTTAGATGAATTCAGAGTATGGAAAAGAGCATTGACTCCGGCAGAGATTCTTGCCAATAACTGTAATGTGGCAGCCAGCTCACCGGGCCTTGAAGCCAACTGGAGAATGAATGAAGGCAGCGGAAACGGGGCATTGGATGCAACAGCAAATACCCACTTTGCGACCCTGATCAATATGTCTGCCACAAACTGGAAAACAGACGTGGCCTGTACAACCCTTTCCACAAAAGATATTGATTCCGGAAAGAATAAGATCAGTGACATCTATCCGAATCCTGTTAAAAAAGGAAATAATATTCATTTCATCATCAAAGACAGCTCTGCCAGCGAAATCATGTTATATGATGCGGCAGGAAAATTAATAATAAGTCAGAAAATTGATAAAAACGATACGGTAATCAATACCCGGAACTTATCCGCAGGAACTTACCTGTATAAGATCAATACAAAAGATGCTAAAACCGGATCTTCCGGAAAAGTAATTGTAGAATAAAGACTCAATCCTCAATGGGCAAATAAAAAGTAAAAATAAATTAGGGGATTTTAGGATGGGCAGACGGGGAGAGCATTACTTTCCTGTCTGTCCCCTTTTTAAAGACAAAGAATTATTTACAGAGAAAAAATAAAGCAAAAGTAGAATGCAAAATATAGTAGGAATAGATATAGGCGGTTCGCATATTACCATGGCACAGGTTGATCCGGAGAAACGGGAAATCATTACATCCACTTATGTGAGGGAGCATGTAGACTCTTTCGGGCCACGGGAAACTATTTTTTCTGACTGGATCTCAGCCATCGAAAAAGTAAGCCGGAATCTTGTAAAGGAGGATCTTCTCATGGGTATAGCCATGCCGGGACCTTTTGATTACGAACACGGAATATCGCTGATGCAGCAGGGAAAATTCATCGACATTTATAAGGTTAATATTAAAGAAGAAATAGCCAAAAGACTCTCAATTTCTTCGGACCAGATTCATTTTGTTAATGATGCCGGAGCTTTTCTGGAGGGAGAAATATTTGGTGGCTGTGTAAGAGATTACAGCAGAATCTTTGGAGTTACTCTGGGAACAGGCCTGGGGAGTGCTTTTTATAATGGGGAAGTCGCTTCAGATGAAGATCTGTGGGATTCGCCTTTCAGAGATTCTATTTGTGAAGATTATCTGGCGACACGCTGGTTTGTGAATCACTATGCTGCTTTAACCGGAGAAGAAATCTCAGGAACCAAAGATTTATTAGACAAACCTGAAGAGATACAGACCAGAATGTTTAACGATTATGCAGACTCCTTCGCAGAATTCATCGTAAAATATGTGAAAAATTATGATCCCGAAGTTCTGGTGATAGGCGGAAATATTGCAAAAGTCTATCCTTATTTTAAAAATAGACTCGATGAGCATTTATCGCAGCATAAAATCAGTCTTCCTATTAAAATTTCAGCTATTTTTGAAGATGCAGCCATTCTGGGTGCTGCCGGTTACGCTTTGAAAAAAAGCAACAGATAAATTAACAAAACGATATCATGAAGTCTTTATTTTCAACTTTTTTTATTGTACTCAATATCTTTGCGCTGGGCCAGGGAATATCTCCCGCGGATTATGTAAACCCTTTAATGGGAACCCAGTCCAAACCATCACTATCCAATGGGAATACCTATCCTGCTATAGGACTTCCGTGGGGAATGAACCTCTGGACTCCTCAAACCGGGAAGATGGGTGATGGCTGGGCCTATACTTACGACGCAGATAAGATAAAAGGTTTTAAACAGACCCATCAACCTTCTCCCTGGATGAATGATTACGGGGCCTTTGCCATTATGCCGGGGGTTGGTAAACTGAAATTTAAAGAAGAAGAAAGGGCAAGCTGGTTCAGTCATAAAGCCGAAAATGCAAAACCTTACAGCTACAGCGTTTATCTGGCAGATATTAACGTAACTACAGAACTTACTCCAACGGAAAGAGCCGCTTTTTTTAAATTCGATTTTCCTAAAACAGACAGTGCGTATGTAGTGATCGATGCTTTGAACAAAGGTTCTTACATCAAAATCCTGCCTAAAGAAAGAAAAATCCTGGGCTATACTACCAAATATTCCAGAGGAAAATATACCAATTTCAAAAACTACTTTGTCATTCAGTTTGATAAAGACTTTGATTTAACAACGACTTGGAAAGACAGTGTTTTCGTTAAAAATCAATTGGAAATTACAAGCGATCATGCCGGCGCGATTGTCGGGTTTAAATTAAAAAACAAAGAAAGTGTTTATGCCCGGACAGCCTCCTCATTTATCAGTTTCGAACAGGCAGAACTGAATCTGAAGAGAGAAATAGCAGGCAGAAATTTCGAACAGGTAAAAGCAGACGCAAAAAATATCTGGAACAAAACTTTAGGTCGTATTGAGGTGAAAGGAGGAACCGATCAGCAGATGAGAACATTTTACTCCTCTTTGTACAGGACCTTGTTTTTCCCTCAGAAATTATATGAAATTGATGCCCAGAACAAAGTAAAACACTGGAGCCCCTACAACGGAAAGATACTGGATGGAAAAATGTTTGCGGGAACCGGATTTTGGGATACCTTCCGTGCCTTGTATCCTTTTCTGAACCTTGTATATCCAAGCATCAATGTAGAAATGCAGGAAGGTCTGGCGAATACATTTAAGGAAGGAGGATTTCTTCCGGAGTGGAGCAGTCCCGGCTATTCTGATATCATGATTGGAAACAACTCCGCTTCCGTAGTAGCCGATGCCTACATCAAAGGTCTCCGTGGCTATGATGTAGAAACACTTTGGGAAGCTGTGAAACATGGAGCCAATCATGAAGGACCTATAGATGCCGTAGGCCGTAGAGGCGTGGAATATTACAACACATTGGGCTATGTTCCTTACGATGTAAAGATCAATGAAAATGCAGCCAGAACACTGGAATATGCCTATGATGATTTTGCGATTTATCAGTTAGGAAAAGCATTGGGAAAACCAGCCACCGAAATTGAGATCTATAAAAAAAGAGCCTATAACTATAAGAATCTGTTCGATCCCGAAACAGGATTGATGCGTGGTAAAAATAAAGACGGAAAATTTCAGTCTCCATTCAATCCGTTTAAATGGGGAGATGCCTTTACAGAAGGAAACAGCTGGCACTATACATGGTCTGTTTTCCAGGATATCGACGGACTTTCCGGATTAATGGGCGGCAAAAAGAAATTCGAAGCCAAACTGGATGAGGTATTTTCCCTTCCCCCTGTTTTTGATGACAGCTATTACGGAAGTGTTATTCATGAGATCCGTGAAATGCAGATCATGAATATGGGACAGTATGCCCACGGAAACCAGCCTATTCAGCATATGATTTATCTGTACAATTATGCAGGAGCACCTTATAAAACACAATACTGGACAAGACAGGTGATGGATAAGCTGTATTATGCGACTCCGGATGGCTATTGCGGCGATGAAGATAACGGGCAGACTTCTGCTTGGTATGTATTTTCAGCTTTAGGATTTTATCCGGTAACGCCTGCTACAGATCAGTACGTACTGGGAACTCCGCTTTTTAGAGAAGCTGTGGTTCATTTGGAAAACGGTAAGAAAATTGAAATAAAAGCACCGGAAAACAGTGCAGAAAATTTATATGTAAAATCTTTAAACGTAAATCTTCGGCCTTACTCAAAAAACTGGCTCAGCCACAAAGAACTGATGAAAGGAGCGGTTCTGGAATTCCAGATGGACAGTAAGCCCAACAAAGAAAGAGGATCTCAGGAAAAAGATTTTCCTTATTCAATGTCGAAAGAATAGTCATTAACAAACTTTATATTTGAAATAATTTTAGAACAGCAATACATTATGAGTGCAGAGAAAACAGAAATATTCGATAAGGTAGGAAAAATGCTGGAAACCCAGGGTTTTACTATTGCAGCAAAAGATGAGACAAGACCGTGGGGAGGATTTTTTGTCATTGATGAAAATCAGGCCCAGGATTTTGCCAATCAGTATTTTGACGGAATCGATGTGGAAAGCCTGAAAATAGGAGGGAAGCTGAGTCCTAAGATTCTATTGGTAGCTCCGGAAGCCCGTTTAAGCTGGCAGTATCACCACCGTAGAGCAGAAATCTGGCAGGTAGTGGAAGGTACAGTTGGAATTAAAACAAGCAATACCGATGAAGAAGGCGAATTGAAAGAATACCATCCGAAAGATCAGATTAAGCTTCAGCAGGGCGAAAGACACAGACTGATAGGTCTGGCAGGCTGGGGCGTAGTCGCAGAGATCTGGCAGCATACAGATGCTTCCCATCCTTCTGATGAAGATGATATTGTGAGAGTACAGGACGACTTCGGAAGATAATCTTCCTGATATAAAAAGTAAAAACAGCATCGTATTACGGTACTGTTTTTTTATGCAGAATAAAAATTGTTTAACCTTATAGGTTTTTAAAACCTATAAGGTTTGAATCACATCTATTCAAGTTTAAACATAAGGTTTTCAGAGCTTTTCTATTTCTCCCCTTATCAATATTAAACCTATATTCTTATGGGAAAAAATAAACCTTATAGGTTTTTAAAACCTATAAGGTTTGAATCATATCCAATAAAGTTTAAACGCGATGTTTTCAAAACCGTTCTATTTCCCAATGATCAATATTAAAATTAAATGTATGTTCTTATGGAAAAAATAAACCTTATAGGTCTCGCAGACCTATAAGGTTTTTAAATTACTTCAATATGTTTAATTGAACTTCCGGAAATGAATGGGTAAACAGTACTTCCTGTTTCCATCATCCGGCTTCTATTCTTTAAAATGTCACATCAAGACCCACATAAAAATTAGCTTTCATAATAGGGGCATATACCATTCCGCCATCAAAATAATTTCCGAAAGGATTTCTGAAATCCACAATCGCGTTTTTCTGATAGTAAGAAGTAAGGTTTTCACCTCCTAAATAAGCTCTGATTTTTTTATTGAAATTCCTTGAAATCTGAGCATTCAGGACTGCATAAGAATTAGAATAAGCAGGTAATCTGAATTCATCAGGATTGCTGGATGTATCAGGAAGTCTTTGTTTTCCTACCCAGTTCAGCGTAGTATCAAAGCTCCAGAATCCGCCTTTGTCATTTTTATTAGTGGCATAAGCAAGGTTAACAAAGCTTCTGTGCTTGGCCATAAAAGGAACCTCTCTTCGGCCATCTATATAATCTGCCTGAACATAATAATATTTATAAGCCAGTCTTACATCAAAGTTTTTGAAAGGAGTAAAGTCCCACTGCGTCTGAAAAGAGTTGGCGAAAGATTTTCCTTCTAAATTATAAAATGTAAGCTGCTGTGGAGAACGGTCGAGATCAACAAGTACCTGATCCTGGAAATCTGTTCTGAAAAAATCGGCAACAATTGAAGATTTTCTTCCGAAAAGCTTGAATTCCTGCTGCAGGCTGGCTCCATAGTTCCATGCAATTTCAGGTCTTAATCCGTAGATGTTTCCACCGTTTGGCAAGATCTGAATACTTCTGTTGGAGGCAAAATATTGCTGATTCTCCGCAAAAACATTAGCCGTTCTGAATCCTCTTCCCGCAGAAAGTCTTAAAATAGTCTGAGGGGTGAAATCATACTTAAAATTCACTCTTGGGGTAAACTGGGTTCCTGCAAGGTTGTGGAAATCTGCTCTTGCTCCTGCAACTAAAGTATATTTTAACCCGGTTAAGGTATACTCTGCAAAGATTCCCGGAACAATTTCGTTCCTTCTCATATCATCCTTCAGATAAGTTTCCTCGTAGCCGTCATATAAAAAGCTGGCTCCCGCTTTATACTTATGATTGGTGTTCCCTATGATGCTTTCAAAAATCAGATTTGAATAATAGGTATGCTGTTTTCCGGAATAATTTCTCAGTCCGAAAAAGCTGTCCTGCTGATGGTATACGTACTGGTTCATCCAGCCTAAACTCTGATAAGGCTTTCCTTTGAATACATATCCTGTTTTATTCCAAACCTGAAATCTTGAAATATCAATCCCTACACCATAAGCATCCTGCTTGTCCTGACCCAGGTTTTTATCGAAACCAATCTGTCCGGCTGTTCTCTCGTCCCTGATAAAATTAATTCCGAAATGAGACCCCAATCCGGATTTCTCAAGATCATTATAATTAAGGAGATAAGCAGCATTCATCTGCGTTCCTTTCGGTCTGTCCAGGAAAGTATCGTCATTCATATCCGTATCTCCGAACGTTCCGTTTCCGTGTAGCAAAAAGGTCTGTGACCATTTCTCGTTGATTGAGGAGACACTTGTAATGTTGGCTTCCGCTCTTCCATTGAAATCAGCGAAAATATTTAATGAAGTTTCCGGTTCTTTTGCATTTTTTAAAAGCTCGGTATTGATCTGTCCCGTGATACTTTCGTAGCCGTTTGTTACGGTGCTTCCTCCTTTCGTCAGCTGAATGCTTTCAATCCATCTTCCGGGAATGAAATTCAATCCGTAAGCAGAAGCAAGACCTCTGATTTCTGGAAGAAGTTCCTTAGTTAGGCTGGTGTATTTTTGATCCAGTCCGAGCATTTTAAGCTGTTTGGTTCCTGTAACGGCATTACTGAAAGAGACATCTACGGTAGCGTTGGTTTCAAAGCTTTCCGATAGGTTACAACAGGCGGCTTTTAATAATTCCTTTTTGTCAATATTAAAAACAAGACCCGCTTCCTTTTTGCTTAATGCAGTAGCGGCTTTTGAAGCTGTAAGGGTTACGCCTTCAATTTTTTTCTCATTCTGCTCATGGGTTTCAGTGTGAGTTGTATTGACCTGCTCAGTATGATTTTCCTGCTTTGCTTCTTCCTGGAAGTGAACGTTAGGATTCGCCTCACCAAAAGCAATATCTCTGTCATACAGGCAGCATCCCGGAAGATTTTTGTAGACAGCATCAGAGGTTTTATACTTTTCATTGTCATGACCTGCATCAGCAATAGCTCTTAAAATCTGATCTGATGAAGTTTTTGACGCATCAAAACCCAGGGTTACTGTCTGCTTTTCTGCACTCCATTCTGCAGCATCTGCACCGGCTGCTTTAGCTGCTTTTTCAATTCTGGCCTTGCATGAAGCACAATTTCCTTTTACATAAAATTCATTTTCTTTTTTAGTATGCTGCTGATGAGCTTCCGTTTCTGCAGGAGAAGGCTGAAGGTTTCTTTCATAATGACAGCATCCCGGAAGATTTTTGTAAGTATGATCAGCTGCCTTGAATTTTTCGTTGTCATGGCCGGCATCAGCTACTTTCTTTAAAATTTCGTCTGTAGAAACTTTGGAATCGGTTTCTAAAGTCAGTGTTTGCAGATCAATAGAATAAACGGCTGTTTTTGCTCCTGCTTTTTTGGCCGCAGTTTCTATTCTGGATTGGCACATTTCGCAGTTTCCTTTGACTTTGAACTGGCTTTTGGTAAGGTTTTGAGCGGATATAAATTGTACAGACAGGATCATTAGACCAAGAATAAACTTGGAAATATATAATTTCATTTTGTTTAAAAGTTTAGATTAATTAAAAACGGTCCATTAAAGTGTTTAACGAACTCTGTATATGATAATTAACCTATCTTAGGCGGTTGCCAGATTTCTTTTAAACGGTCTGATAAATGAGGTGCAACGTATTGGAACTGAGGATTCTTATTGGTTTTATAATAAGACAGTTCGAAGTGTAAATTTTTTGAAAACGGAGTTTCTATATAGGTGTAGCATGTCGCACAGGACGAGCAGCAGTCGTCATTGCATGAAGATTTTGTTTTGTGGTCTTTGCTGCATTCTGAAGAATGGTTTTTGCAGCAGTCGCTTTTTTCGGACTTGGCTTTGCAGCACGTATCCTTCATGGGTTGAGAGTAGAAGCCGTCTTTAGGAACCAAAAAGATTCCTAGAAAAAATACCATTGTAAGGAGGTGAAACAGCTTCATCTCTGCAAAAGTACAAAAATTATGACAAAGGATCACCAACTTTTAAGGCGCAGTTGTGCCACGGCTCTCCGTGCGCGGGATTCAGTTTTGGTTTTTCACCTGTTGGCGGGGCGGCTGTTACAGGTCCCGGAACATTTTGTGCCGCATTTTGTACAGGTTGAGGTGCAGGAGCCGGAGCGGGTTTACTGCTTAAAGGCTGTCCTACCGGAATATCACATCTGTGACCTGGTTGCCCGTGTGGAGGGTTCATACCTGGCGCTGTTTTTACCTGTTTTCCATTGTTGTCTATCGCTACTTTTCCGGGAGACATTGAATTAGGGTCAATTTTAACAGCATTGCTTGGGTTTACCGTAATATTCTGTCCCGGAGCTGCCTGTGCCGGTGCCGGGCTTCCGGTTAAAGGCTGTCCTACCGGAATGTCGCATCTGTGACCGGGTTGTCCATGGGGAGGATTAAGTACTCCGGAAGGTGAAGATACAGGAGTGAGATTCGGTTTGGACGAAAAGCCAGCCTGGTCCATTAAAGAGGCTTTTGGGGCTGAATTTACGGCTATATTGGGCTGCTGAACACCAGCTTCTTCTTTTAAGTAGGTAGGCTTTTCATCTTTATTGCATGAAACGCTTATGATGGAAACGGCGATAACGCCCAAAATTGTATTTTTCATATCCTATCGGTATGAAACAAAATTAGCAAAACATTTTTAATTGTTTTGCTAATTTTATATTTATAATCTGTATTTAGAACTAATTTTTAACTAAAAGTCTAAATCCTTCTCCGTGAACGTTGATGATTTCCAATCCTTCATCGTCTTTCAACAGCTTACGAAGCTTGGCAATATATACGTCCATACTTCTTGCGGTAAAGTAATTTTCCTTTTTCCAGATTTTTCTTAAAGCCAGATCTCTCGGCATGAAATCATTTCTGTGGATGCAAAGAAGTTTTAATAATTCGTTTTCTTTTGGAGAAAGTTTGTACTCTTTATCACCTACTTTTAACTGTCTCAGCATAGAGTCGAAGAAGATGTTGCTGATTTTGAACTGCTCCTGTTCTTCATTTTCCAAAGTAGAGCTTCTCTGTAGAATTGCTTTGATTTTGTATAAAAGAAGTTCTGTATCAAACGGCTTTGTAATATAGTCGTCTGCTCCCAATTGGTAGCCTTTCAGGATGTCTTCTCTCATATTTCTTGCCGTAAGGAATATGATAGGTGTGTTTTTATCAATTTTTTTTACGTCTTCGGCTAATGAAAATCCATCTTTTTTAGGCATCATCACATCAAAAATACAGATATCAAATTCATTTTCTGTAAATTCTTTCAAGCCTTGTTCTCCATCTGTAGCAAGGGTTACCTCAAAGTTATTGATCGTCAAATAATCTTTCAGCACTGCCCCGAAACTCTGATCGTCTTCTACTAATAATATTCTGTTGCTCATGATTTTTAAAATTAATAATTAAAAATTAAGAATGAACGTTCTCACTCTGTCTTCCTATATTTTGTTTAGTTGGTTTTTATTATTACTCAATAATTTTATTTAACATCCCATCACTCATCACTCATCATTTATCATTCATCACTTATCATTCATCATTTATAACTTAGCTCATGGGTAATTTTATTGTAAACGTACTTCCTTTGTCTTTATGTGAGTCTACGAGAATTTGTCCTTTGTGCAGTTCTGCTATTTTCTTCACATAAGAAAGTCCCAGTCCCTGTCCTTTTACATTATGAATATTTCCGGTTTCTTCCCTGAAGAATTTCTCAAATATTTTTGTTTTGTTCTGGGTCTCCATTCCCATTCCCTTATCGGAAATTTCTATCACATACCAATTTCCTTCATTTCTTGTTTTTACATGAATCTCCGGTGCTTCGGGGGAATATTTGTTGGCGTTGTCCAGCAGATTCACAAGCATATTGGAGATATGGAATTCATCTATTTTAAAGGTATAATTGGTTGCATTGAATTCCTGTGTCAAAGAACCATTTCTCTGCTGTACGATAAGATTGAAAGATTCCGTTGTTTTTTTGATCAGCTCCCTTACATTGGTTTCTTTTAAAAACAGTTCTACTTCATTTCTTTCAAGCTTAGACATATTCAGAACGTTTTCTACCTGCTTCTTCATTCTTAAATTTTCCTGCTTAATGAGCTCCGAATAATATTTTACCTTATCCGGATTGGTCGCAATCTTGTCATTGGCCAGCGAGTCCGTAGCTACGGAAATGGTAGCCAGTGGAGTTTTAAACTCGTGGGACATATTATTGATAAAGTCTGTCTTCACTTCTGCCAGCTTTTTCTGCCTCATCATATAATTAATGGAGATAATATAGATTCCAAGAATAGTCAGTAGAGAAAGAAAAGTTCCCAAAAGCATCGGCCAGTTGTTCATGGCCAGTGAGTATTCCTTTTTCGGAAATACCAAAGCCAGACTGTATAAAGTCCGGTCTTTTATATCGGTGAAAAGAGGGTAGCTGTAAGTATTGCTGTCTTTTTTCTCCTTGTACACTTTATTGACGACGCTGGTGAGTTTATTGCTTTTGTCGATTACTGCATACCCGAATTTTGCGGTAATCCCCCTTATTTTGAGTTCTTTCGCAATCACAGAATCAAGGATGTTGGGATCTACTCTTTTGGCAATCGGGAGATTGGTACCGAGAACTTTTACGAATTCTTTTACAGCGTAATCACCATTTTCAATATCGTTGTTAAGTTCTGTGGTAAGAATTTCGCGGTTGGTCGTATCTTTCTTTACTTTATAAGCCGCTGCATCCGTATACAAAGTAGTAAGCTTTACCGTATCTCCTTTGGGAGAAATTGGAAGCTGTGTTTTTGAAATAATATTTTTGGAGTAGACAATCTGCCGCTGTGTACCAGAATCTTCAACCTGTTGAATTGTCGTTAAAGAGGGTTTGTCTTTGCTGGCAAGAATATTGTTTCTTAGATTATTATAGTTTTGATTCAGGTATTTATCGGCCTCAATTTCTTCAATGTTTTTCGCTGTATTTTCCAATGCGGAATATACTTTATTGGAAAATTCCTGCTCCAGAGCACCATAATAACCTTTCAGCCAATAAAATTGGAGCGTAACGAAAACAATCAGTGAGATTGTCATAAACACCGAAATTATTGGGATGAATTTGTTATTCATTATTTGATTTTAATATATATGAAAAAAATGAATGTTAAAATTAATTATTTTAAGACTTCATAAACAAAAAACGAGCCAAAAAATTGTTTAATTTCTCTTAAAAGGGAGTTTTTTAACAATTATTTATGAATTGTAAATTACTTGTCCTATGAAAAGTCCTGCAAACTGATAAAATAAGTAGCTTTGGTAAAAATAATTACTTATGGAATCTAATATCATTTTTAACAAAGATTTTGATTCAGACAGCGTCTATGTCATGAAGATTTATGATGCTGATGTTTCAAAAGTGTGGGATTATTTTACAAAATCTGAATTATTGGATCAGTGGTGGGCTCCAAAACCCTGGAAATGCGAAACAGTAAGTCAGGATTTTAAAGAAGACGGAGTCTGGCATTATGCAATGGTAGGCCCTGAAGGTGAAAAAATGTACGCAAAAGTGCAATATGGAGAAATCATGGAGCACCGGAGCTTTGATGGAGTAGACTCTTTCTGCGATGAGAAAGGAAATGTGAATGCAGATTCCGGACAATCGAAATGGCTGTTTGGATTTACAGGCGTGGAAGAGGGAACGAAAGTAACAGTCAATATTCACTTTCCGACTCCGGAAACGATGAAGCTGCTGCTTGATATGGGTTTTGAAGAAGGATTTAAAATGGGTCTTTCACAATTGGAAGAAATGATTTAGTTTGAAAATGGTGTGGCACTTTGAAATTTTTGTTAAAGAAAAGACGGGCTAAAGCCCGCCTCTATTGAATTTTTAAACCTATATTTTCAAAGTGCCACATCAGCAAATCATCGCATCATCATATCAACAAATCATTGCATCAGTCCATCACTACATCAAATAAGTTCTTCTTCCTGAAAATAGTGTATAATTGCTTTTTTCATCAGAAGAGATTGTTCGTTGGGTCTTAATTCCGGAAGTTCTTCCAGTCTGTCGTATTGTGGCCATCCGTCTTCATAGTGGGTGAATTTATAGTATCCGAAGGGTTCCAGTAATCTGCATACTGCAATGTGGATCAGATTTACTTTGTCTTCTTTTGTATATTTCTGCTGGCCGCTTCCAAGCTCCTGCAGCCCGATCAGAAACAGGAGTGTTTCAATCGGGGGATTTTTTTCAGTTTCGAAATTGTCTTCAAAAAACTGCTCTATCTTTTTCCAGTATTCGGATTCATTCATAATGTTTGTCATTTACTTTCTTCAGCTTTTTTTGCATCTTCTTCTCTTGCCTTTTCAAGAAGCTGTTGCAGTTTTTTTTCTTGCTTTTCTTTAAAAAATTCTCGCTTTTCTGCCTTTCTGATTTTATCCTTTTGTATTAGATAATAAATAATGGCTATGGCAAGGAATGTTAGCAACAGCATAATTTTGTTTTTAAAGTTGAAGAAAAAATTAAAGTTATTTTTTGTCAATCATTAAAAGAAACGCATATTCCAGCGCGTCTTCTTTCAAAGATTCAAACCTTCCGCTGGCACCGCCATGCCCTGAGCTCATATCCGTTTTGAACAGTAAAAGGTTGTTATCAGTTTTCAGTTCTCTCAGTTTTGCGGTCCATTTGGCGGGTTCCCAGTATTGTACCTGAGAATCGTGGAAGCCTGTGGTGATCAGCATATGAGGATAATCTTTCGCCTCCACATTATCGTAAGGAGAATATTCCTTCATATATTGATAATACTCTTTATCATTAGGATTTCCCCATTCGTCATACTCTCCGGTGGTCAATGGAATGGTTTCGTCCAGCATAGTCGTTACCACATCCACAAAAGGAACCTGTGCTACAATTCCGTTGAAAAGCTCAGGTTCGTAATTCACAACTGCGCCTACCAGAAGTCCGCCGGCACTTCCACCCATCGCATACATGTGATTGGAAGAAGTATAATTTTCCCTGATCAAATGCTTTCCGGCATCAATGAAATCGAAGAAGGTATTTTTCTTAAACAGCATTTTTCCGTCTTCATACCATTCTCTGCCCAGATATTCTCCACCCCGGATATGGGCAATGGCATAAATAAAACCTCTGTCTAAGATAGAAAGCCTTACATTGGAGAAACTTGCGTCTACCGTATGCCCGTAGCTTCCATAACCATATAATAATAATGGAGTGTCTGCTGATTTTTTAGTGTCTTTGTGGTAAACCAGTGAAATAGGAACCATAGTTTCTCCGTCTCTGGATGGTGCCCAGATTCTTTCCGAAATATAATTTTCAGCATGAAATTTTCCACCAAGAACTTCCTGTTGTTTCAGAAGCTGTGTGGTCTTTTCCTTCATATTATATTCATACGTTGAACTTGGCTGCGTAAGAGAGGTGTAGCCATAACGCAGAACTTCGGTATCAAATTCCATATTGATTCCGATATATGTGGTATACGTAGGATCGGAAAAAGGAAGATAATAAGACTCCTGAGTTTTTTCATCAATAATTTTGATTTGCAGAAGACCTTCTTCTCTTTCTTCAAGAACAAGATAATCTCTGAAAATTTCAAATCCTTCCAACAGAACTTCGGCGCGGTGAGGAATTACATCTGTCCAGTTTTCCATACTGCAGTGGTCAATCTTCGTTTTTACGATCTTAAAATTGGTAGCGTCGTCTGCATTCGTAATGATATAAAACTCATCTTCATAATGTTCTACCGAATATTCCAGATCATCTATTCTTGGCTGAATAGTTTTCCATTCCGCAGCAACATTGTCGGCAGGAATAAATCTGTGCTCGTCCGAAATTGTACTGGAGCTCGCAATGAAAATATATTCCATTGATTTTGTTTTGAAAACATTCACGTCAAAAGTATCATCCTCTTCATGGAAAATCAGGATGTCCTCTGAAGCATCTGTGCCCAGTTTATGTCTGTATACCTGAAAAGCACGCAGACTTTCATCCTTTCGGATATAGAAAACGTGTTCGTTGTCATTCGCCCAGACCGCTTTTCCTGTTGTATTCAGAATCTGATCTGAGAAAATTTCTCCTGTTATCAGGTTTTTGAAGTTGATGGTATAAATTCTTCGGCTGACATTGTCCGATGAAAAAGAAACGAGCTGATTGTTGGGAGATACGGCAACACTTCCCACTTCAAAGTAAGTTTCACCTTCTGCTAAAATATTTACATCAACAATAATTTCTTCTTCGTTGTCAAGACTTTTATGCTTTCTGCAGAAGATAGGATATTCTTTTCCTTCCTCATAACGTACGATATACCAGTATCCGTTGAAAAAATAGGGGAGAGACTCGTCATCTTTTTTGTAACGGGCCTTCATTTCTTCAAAAAGCTCTTCCTGAAAGGCTTCCGTATCTTTCATGATCTGCTCTTCATAAGCATTTTCCTCTTCCAGGTATTTGATGACTTCAGGATTTTCTCTTTCATTAAGCCAGAAGTAGTTGTCTGTTCTTCTGTCGCCGTGTATTTCTAGTATTTTTTCTATTTTTTTTGCCTGTGGAGCTTTCATCCGAATATTTTAAGTTTTTATTGGGAGACGAAAGATGCTTATGTATTTCCTCATTTTTGAGAATGATTTTAAGCATCATTTCATTCAATATTAAATTTCGTTCAAATTTAGTTAAAAAAAAGCCATCTTTCCTGTATTGAAAAGACGGCCGTTTTTATCTTAAAAATTAAAGACTATTTATGCAGTGCTTTAATATATTTTTCAAGTGCCATTGTCATAGATGGAGTTTCCTTTGTAGGCGCCATAAGGTCTACTTTCAGGCCAGCTTCTTCGGCAGCTGCCAAAGTGGTATTTCCGAAAACACCAATTTTGGTTTCTTCCTGCTTAAAGTCCGGGAAATTCTGCTGAAGAGATTTGATTCCCTGCGGGCTGAAAAAGATCAGCATATCATAATCCTTGGCATTGATGTCCGTAAGATCGCTGCATACCGTTCTGTACATGATGGCTCTCGTCCAGTCTACATTAGCAGTTTCCATCGTTTTTACGATATCCGGGCTCAGTACGTCTGAAGACGGAAGAAGGTATTTTTCAGTCGGAAATTTTTTAAACAGAGGCAGAAGGTCTGAGAAGTTTTTCTCCCCAAAGCTGATCTTTCTCTTTCTATAAACAATATGTTTCTGAAGATAGTTGGCAATCGCCTCAGACTGGCAGATGTATCTCATCGTATCCGGAACGGCAAAACGCAGTTCTTCGGCAAGTCTGAAGTAATGATCTATCGCATTTTTGCTGGTGAAAATAATTCCAGTAAACTGCGTCAGATCTATCTTCTGTGTTCTGAGTTCTTTGTTGTCAACTCCTTCGACGTGGATGAAAGGGCGGAAATCAATCTTTATTTTTTCCTTCTTTGCTATATCCAGGTATGGAGAAGACTCACTAGGCGCTGGTTGAGAAACCAATATAGACTTTATTCTCATCATTGACTTTTATTAAAAAAATAACAACTTCCAAAGCAGCAATAAAGGCGCGATTTGGAGGGTGCAAATATACAAAAATTTATAATACCATTTTTCGGGAAGTATGTTGTTTTTGTGAAACAAATAGAAGAAAATCTTGAAAACCACGACAAATGCGAAGAAGCAGAAATAATAGAAAAATATTTTATTTCTGTCTACAGGGAAATAGTAGTGGGTTACACACAAAATTATCAGCAAAAATGATAGAATAAAGTAAAATTTGGTGGAGGTGAAGTAAAAAACAGTCCATTTTCTGCCGTCACCTATACTTTGATAAAATAAAAAGCCTAATGTAGATTTTGAGGCATAAAAAAATACCACAGCTAGTAAAGTATATCCGAATTTATTGAGCTGATACCCCATAAGCTGGAGATCGGCAATATATTTCGGGACAATAGGGATGTACTGCGAAAGCAAAACAGAAAGCGTAAGAGCTGTCACACACGAGGTGATCATCCAGCTTGGCAGGTTGTTGCTTGCGTCAAAATATTTCTGAAGAAGAAAATCTTTCAGGCTGGCATCTCTTTCTATGACATTCATCATGAAAACATACAGGAATATGCAGCCTATTAATATAAAGATTACCCAGTCATTGTTCTCAGGTATTCTTACATGGTTGATGAAATTTTGTGATAACAGCAAAGGAATGTTTTTTGCAAAATTATAGATTATTTTGTATAAAATAAAAAGGTTAAATAAACTATCTTTGCAAACTGAAATGAAAAAACTCGTCATTATCCCTACATATAACGAAAAGGAAAATATTGAAAATATTATTTCCGCGGTTTTTGCATTGGAGGATGACTTTCATATTTTGGTGGTGGATGATTCTTCTCCGGATGGAACGGCAGAGATTGTAAGGGAGCTGCAAAAAAGATTTCCGCATTATCTGCATCTGTCGGTAAGGCATGTAAAAGACGGGTTGGGAAAAGCATATATTCATGGTTTTCAATGGGCTATCGAAAATAAATACGACTACATTTTTGAAATGGATGCCGATTTTTCGCACAATCCAAGTGATCTTCCCAAACTTTTTGAAGCCTGCCTGAATGCAGATATGGCCATAGGATCGCGTTATTCAAAAGGAGTAAATGTAGTGAACTGGCCTATGGGGAGAGTTCTTCTTTCTTATTTTGCTTCCAAATATGTACGGTTTATTTTAGGCCTTCCGATTCATGATACTACAGCAGGTTTTGTCTGCTTTTCAAGAAAAGTTCTCGAAGAGATCGGGCTGAATAATGTAAAGCTTAAAGGATACGGTTTTCAGATCGAAATGAAATTCCGTGCTTTTAAAAAAGGTTTCAGAATTGTGGAAGTTCCTATTATATTTACCAACAGAATTTTAGGAGAAAGCAAAATGAATGGAGGAATCATTCATGAAGCTGTATTTGGAGTTTTAAATTTAAAATGGAAATCAATAATCAACAGATTATGAAAAAGCTGGTCTTCATTTTCGTTATGCTGTGCATGTTCTCATGCGGCGACTATATAGACAAACCCAAGAATTTGATCGAGCCTGATGCTATGGCTGAGATCCTTGCTGATCTGGCTATTACGGATCAGGCGGTTATCATATATCAGAATAAAAATTTAGAGGCAGGAACAAGATTTGTTCTTAAAACCCATAAAGTAAAGTCTGAAGATTTTGTGGAAAGCTTCAAATATTATGTGGTGAAAGATAAAATGAAGGATATTGCAGATCAAGCGAAGGAAATTATCCTGCAAAAAGATCCGAAAGCGGATAAGTACATTCAGAATAAATTGAAAGGAACTTTACCTGCGCCTATTTTAGAAAAATAAATATGATGCGGAAACGGATTCTGTCTTTAAAAACAGAAACGTTAGTAGCGGTGAATTAAAAGAATATACGAATGAAATTTTTTAATATAGAAAAAACCTCTGAAGGAAAAGCCAGGGCAGGAGAGATCACCACGGACCACGGGAAGATCCAGACACCTATCTTTATGCCTGTAGGAACTGTAGCAAGTGTAAAAACGGTTCATCAGAGAGAATTAAAAGAAGACATTAAGGCCCAGATTATTCTGGGAAATACATATCACCTGTACCTGCGTCCTACCATGGATATTATGGAGCAGGCAGGAGGATTACATAAATTTATGAACTGGGATCTTCCGATTCTTACCGATTCAGGAGGTTTTCAGGTGTTTTCACTTTCCAAAAGCAGAAAGATGTCTGAAGAAGGAGTGAAATTCAAATCTCACATAGACGGAAGTTATCACTTATTTACTCCCGAAAAATCGATGGAAATCCAGAGACAGATCGGAGCGGATATTTTCATGGCTTTTGATGAATGTACCCCTTATCCGTGCGAATACAATCAGGCCAAAACATCTATGGAACTTACGCACAGATGGCTGAAAAGATGTATCGACTGGACTGAAGAAAATAAAGAAATCTACGGACACAAACAAAGACTTTTCCCAATCGTACAGGGTTCTACGTATTCTGATCTCAGAAAAATTTCTGCTGAAGTTATTGCTGAAGCAGGTGCAGAAGGAAATGCAATCGGCGGACTTTCTGTAGGCGAACCGGAAGAAGAAATGTACAGAATCACGGATGAAGTAACCGATATTCTTCCAAAAGAGAAACCAAGATATCTGATGGGCGTGGGAACTCCCTGGAATATCCTTGAATCTATCGGTTTAGGTATTGATATGATGGATTGTGTAATGCCTACCAGAAATGCAAGAAATGCAATGCTTTTCACATGGCAGGGTGTGATGAATCTTAAAAATGAAAAATGGAAGAACGACTTTTCTCCTCTTGATGAATTTGGGACAAGTTTCGTTGATAAAGAATATTCTAAGGCTTATTTACGCCACTTATTTGTATCTAAAGAATATCTGGCCAAACAGATTGCTTCGGTTCATAACCTTGCGTTTTATCTGGACCTTGTAAAAGTGGCAAGAGAACACATTGTAGCAGGTGATTTCTACGAGTGGAAAAAATCTGTAGTGCCCGTTCTGAGACAAAGACTTTAAAATAAAGACATCATGATCAAGATTATAGACAGATATATCATCAAAAAATACCTTGGAACATTCAGTTTCATGCTGATATTGCTGTCTATAGTGGTGCTCGTGATAGATGTACAGCAGAAAATCCCGAGGATAGAAAATGCCAAAGCACTGGATCCCAAACTTGATCTTGTATACTTTCTGATTCATTTTTATCCGTTCTGGATTATCAATCTTGTGGTAACCTTTCTGGCTATTCTGGTATTTATTTCGGTGATTTATTTCACATCCCGAATGGCGAATAATACGGAGATTGTTGCCGTAATAAGCAGTGGAGCAAGTTTTCACCGCTTTGCAAAACCTTATCTGTATACTTCCATCCTCATTGCCATGATATCGCTTACGGTGAACCATATGGTGCTTCCGTGGGCCAATATCAAGAAAAATGAACTGGAAGCGTATACTTATAATGCTGCCAACAAAGAAAAAATTCTGGGAACAGGTCCTGCATCTGCCCAGTTCACCAAAACGGAATATATTTTCGTGAATTCCTGGAATAAAAGAGAAACAAGAGGTTCAGGTTTTGTGTATCAGAAATACGATAAAAACAGAAAGATGACCTATGAACTCAAGGCATCTGAAGTGTACTGGGACAAAGCCAAAAAGCAATTTGTTCTTACCAATTACCTGGAGAAAACCATTAACAAAGACAATACTGAGAAACTCGGAAACGGGGTTGAGTTGAGAAAAAATTACGGGCATTCCCCGGAAGAACTTTTTCCGAACGAACTTCTCGGTCAGAATAAAACCACTCCGGAACTCATCAAATTCATTGACAGAGAAAAAGAAAGAGGGAACAGCAACCTGAATTCTTATCTTAATGAACTTCATCAGAGAACCGCAATGCCGGTTGCTATTATTATCCTTACGTTCCTGGCGCTGTCTTTGGCTTCTCAGAAGAAAAGAGGGGGTCTTGGGGTGAATCTGGCTATAGGGATTTCACTGGCATTTCTCTTCGTTTTCTCTTTTGAAGCATTAAAAGTGGTATCAGAGAACAAAAGTCTTTCGCCTGCGGTAGCCATGTGGCTTCCTAACATGGTATTCTTTCCGCTTACCCTGTATCTTTATCTGAAAAGAGCCAATCAGTAAAGGAGTTTTATCTCCTTGTGATAGAAAGATCGTAAACCGTCTTTTTCAAGCTCGATCCACAGCTCTCCTTTTTCATCTGCATTCCGGATAATGCCATTTTGTCTTTCTTTTCCAATTTCGAAGACAGATATTTCATCCTTCCGGAATAAATTCAGATTGAATTGGGTAATAATTTCCTGTTCAGAAGGAATATTTTTCAACTTTTCCGACAGATATTCATGGAGACTGAATACAAAATCATTTAAATCGAAAACCTTCCCGGTAAGCGTCAGAAGAGAGCCTGCATGCGATATTTCGTCAAATGTATCCTGAAGGACATTGAAGCCTGCACCTATGATGAAATAATTATTTTGATTAATTTTTTTCTTTTCAATTAAAATTCCAACGATTTTTTTATTTTTAAGAATCATATCATTGGGCCACTTTATTTTTACATCATGATCAGTCAAATTGGCAAGGAAATCACGAATGATCACTGCGGTATAGTAATTGAATATAAAATCTGAGATCAGAAAGCCTTGAGTTTTGACAGCCAGCGTGTACGCAACATTTTTTTCGGCCGCTGCTGCCCATGTATTTCCGTATTGCCCGCGTCCTTTGGTTTGATTGAATGTAGTGACTCCTATAAAATCTGAATGTTCATAAAGTAAAAACTTCGAAACTTCGTCATTAGTAGAAGAGCACTCTTTTAAGTAAAATAATTGATCCATTTAAGAAAACTTTAAGACTTTAAAAGGCTAAAAATAAGGCTAAAGTAAAAGAAAAACAATAAATTTGCAGATTATAGATATTTTAATGAATAAAACAGCAGAAAAGCAGGCACTAATAGATAAAATTGTTGAAGCCATCCAGGACGTAAAGGGTGAAGATATTATGATTTTCGATCTTTCGAAAATTGAAAATTCTGTAGCGGAAACTTTTATAATTTGTAGCGGAAACTCCAATACGCAGGTTTCTGCATTGGCAGGAAGTGTTGAGAAAAAAGTAAGAAACGATCTTAAAGATAGACCTTGGCATGTAGAGGGTACCGAAAACTCAATTTGGGTTTTGGTAGATTATGTAACTGTGGTAGTGCATATTTTCCAGAAAGAAGTACGTGAATACTATGACATTGAGGAACTTTGGGGAGATGCAGCCATTACCAAAATAGAATATGAATTTTAAATTTTAAAAAGTATAAATGAACAATAAAGGATTCAACTGGTTTTTTCCAATTGCAATCATAGCTCTTTTGCTATTTTTCGGTTCCAATTTTTTAGGAGGCGACAGTGCAAAATCTATTGATGAGGATGCTTTCTTTAGAGAAATGCAGGCAGGAAAGGTCCAAAACGTTATCATATACAAAGACACAGAGAAAGCTGATGTATTCTTAACAAAAGCAGCAAAGACAGCGATGGTTAGCAAAACAGCCAACCAAAACAACCCGCTTTCTGCGTTCGATATGGCTCCAAAAGCAGATTTTTCTGTGAAATACGGAGACCTTCAGCTTTTCCTTCAGAAATTCGATCAGATCAAAGCGGCTAATGCCAATATCAAAACTACCAAAGATTACGGAGCAGGTAAAAACCCGTTCATGGATATCCTGGTTTCAGCATTGATATGGATTGCCATCTTAGGACTTTTCTATTTCCTTCTTTTCAGAAAGATGGGCGGTGGCGGAGGCCCTGGAGGACAGATCTTCTCTATCGGAAAATCAAAAGCTAAGCTTTTTGACGAAAAAGAAAGAATTCAGGTAACATTTAAAGATGTTGCAGGTCTGGAAGGTGCCAAAGAAGAAGTACAGGAAGTGGTAGATTTCCTTAAAAACTCTGAAAAATATACCAAACTGGGAGGTAAGATTCCTAAAGGGGTTCTTTTGGTAGGCCCTCCGGGAACAGGTAAAACCCTATTGGCAAAAGCTGTTGCAGGTGAAGCCAAAGTACCGTTCTTCTCACTTTCAGGTTCAGACTTTGTGGAAATGTTCGTTGGAGTAGGAGCTTCAAGAGTGAGAGACCTTTTTGCTCAGGCAAAAGCGAAATCTCCGGCTATTATTTTCATTGATGAGATTGATGCCATCGGACGTGCAAGAGGAAAGAATAATTTCTCAGGCGGAAACGATGAAAGAGAAAATACCCTGAACCAGCTTCTTACGGAAATGGATGGTTTCGGAACAGATGTGAACGTTATTGTAATGGCAGCGACCAACAGAGCGGATATCTTAGATAAAGCCCTTATGAGAGCCGGACGTTTCGACCGTTCAATCTATGTAGACCTTCCGGAATTACACGAAAGAAGAGATATTTTTGATGTTCATTTGAAGAAAATCAAACTGGATGACAATGTTGACCGAGATTTCCTTGCCAAACAAACTCCTGGTTTCAGCGGAGCAGATATTGCGAATGTATGTAACGAAGCCGCACTGATTGCAGCCAGAAACAGCCATACTTCCGTAACAAAACAGGATTTCCTTGATGCGGTAGACAGAATCATCGGAGGTCTTGAAAAGAAAAATATGGCCATCAAACCTTCTGAAAAGAGAAGAGTGGCTTACCACGAAGCAGGACATGCTACCATCTCATGGTTAGTAGAACACGCTTCTCCACTGTTGAAAGTAACAATTGTTCCTAGAGGACGTTCATTGGGAGCAGCATGGTATCTTCCGGAAGAAAGACAGCTTACAACCACCGAGCAAATGCTTGATGAAATGTGTGCTACTTTAGGAGGAAGAGCTGCAGAACAGGTGATTTTCAATAATATTTCAACCGGAGCACTTTCTGATCTTGAAACGGTAACGAAAAGAGCTCAGGCAATGGTAACCATCTATGGTTTGAGCCCGAATATCGGAAACATCTCTTACTATGACAGCTCAGGCCAGTCTGAATATTCTTTCGGGAAACCGTATTCTGAGGAAACGGCTACGAAAATTGATGCAGAGATCAAATCCATTATCGAAAATCAGTATGAAAGAGCAGTAAGAATTCTGGATGAAAATAAGGATAAACTGGATGCCCTTGCGAACAAACTTCTGGAAAAAGAAGTGATCTTCCGTGAAGATCTTGAAGATATTTTCGGAAAAAGAGCCTGGGATCCTGAACTGACAGAAAAGCCGGTTACGAATACCATTCCTAAAACTGATATTGAGGCGCCTCAAATGCCTGAAATTAAAGAGAAAGAACAGGAAAGTGAGATACAGGCTCCGGAGAGCCCAACACAACTTTAAAACTCTTTAAAATAGAATATATAAAACCTGACAGTCTTAGAATTGTCAGGTTTTTTCATATTTAAAGTCACATTTTTAGAATCTATTGTAATTATTTTCTATTTTTGTATAAAGTTGACTAAAAATAGATTAAGTTGAATTTATTCAAGAGGATTGTAAGCAAACTTACCAACCAGCCTGAGGAAGAGGAAAAACAGAGTCTGGAGAAGCTCGGGGATTCGCTGAAAAATGCGGATCTTGACTATAAGTTTGCGCAATTGTTTACGCATTCGGGGGGATTTTTTAATTATTGTGCAGATGAAGCGGAAGCTCTACAGACTTTGAATCAGATTGTCAAAATTGAAGGAATTAATAACGTTTTCTGCTGGGACAAAGAGCTTCAGAACTTTTTGAACGTCGTGAAAATGCCATACACTTCAGATATGGAACATTCCAACGATGCTGCCTTTATCACCTGCGAATATCTTATTGCCTACGACGGAAGAATCATGCTTTCGCACAATAATATCCTGCATTACCATTCTTCAAGACTTCCGGGTAAAATCATTATCATGGCCAATGTTTCACAGATTGTGAACAACCTTAATGACGCCATGGGAAAAATAAAAAGAAACGGTAATATCAAAAACCTGACTTCCATCAGTGGAGGCCAGTCAAGTTTAGATACTTCCTCCAATACAAATACAAAACTGTTTTTATTGCTGCTTGAAGATTAAGCATCAACTTATAAATTTTACATCTTGGACAAAAACCTTATTCAAAGAACCATTTCCGGACTTGTTTACGTTGCCGTTATCATTCTTTGCACAACGCCACTCGGCGCTCAGCTGATTAACAAGATCCATCCGGACCTTATCAGGCAGGAATATCTGTATCACGGACTGATCAGTCTTTTACTGCTGGTAGGTACGTGGGAATGCATCAAGATCATGAAATTCGGTAAAGGTTATGAAAAATGGATCGTACTTCCGTTGGTGATTTTCATTTACTACGTTTTTTCCAAAAGATATTTTAACCACGATTTCTTTTTCGATTTCAGACTGAACGAAATACTGGCGATTGCCCTTATCGTGATTGCGGTTGTGACTTTATTCAAATATCCCAATGAATTATATTACGACAGTGGAAAGCTGATTTTCACGGTCATTTATGTGGCACTTCCTTTCAGCTTTGCGCTTGGTCTGCCTAAATTTTCCAGTTTTGAAGGAACATTCTCTCTGGAGGTCCTTTTCCTGTTTATTCTGATTTGGAGCAGTGATACCTTTGCTTATCTTACCGGAAAATTTTTCGGAAAACATAAAATGGCCCCGAAAATCTCTCCAAAGAAAACCTGGGAAGGATATGCAGGAGGAGTGGTCTTAACCCTGGTTTTATCCTACTTTATTGAGCATAATCAGCCGGAACTTCGCGGGAACTGGATGGTGGTAGGTTTCCTGGTGGCTGCATTTGCTCCGCTTGGGGATCTTGTGGAAAGCCAGCTTAAAAGAAATTTCGGGGTAAAAGACAGTGGAAACATCATTCCGGGGCATGGAGGAGTGCTAGACAGACTGGATAGTTTTTTAATTTGCGTTCCTGTCGTATATTTGTACTTTATTTTAGAAAAATTTATTTAATCTCATGAAACTACATAAGGAGTCAAAAGGAACGATTACCGTAGCAACAATACTGTTTATCATCATCAGTGTGCTGGCTATCTATTTTCTTAAAATGTGGTCGTTACTGATCATTATGCCGATATTAATTATTTACAGTTTAGTATTCTGGTTTTTCAGAGTTCCTGAACGTAATATTCTGGAGCACATAGAAAATGTGATTGCACCGGTAGACGGAAAAGTGGTGATGATCAAGGAAGTGGAAGAAACAGAATTTCTGAAAGGAAAAGCCATTCAGGTTTCTATCTTTATGTCTCCACTGAATGTTCATATCTGCAGATATCCGGCTTCTGGAAAGGTGACCTACAAAAAATACCATCCGGGAAAATATCTTGTGGCATGGCATGAGAAGTCGTCTACAGAGAACGAAAGAACCACGGTAGCTGTAGAAACGGCTACGAATCACCAGGTCGTATTCAGACAGATTGCCGGATATGTGGCCAGAAGGATTGTTTTCTACTGTAATGAGGGCGATCAGGCAAAGGCCGGACATGAGTTCGGTTTTATTAAATTCGGCTCGAGAATGGACGTGTTCCTGCCTTTGGATACGGAGATCATCTGTAAGATCGGAGATATTACGAAAGGAGGGCTGGATGTGATTGCCAAACTGAAAAATTAAAAGCATACTATTACCATACAAAAGAAAGGAGAAATTAAGTTTTCTCCTTTTTTGTTTTGACTAACTTCCGAAAGACAGAAAAGAATCCATGTCAAGGTTTTAAACCTTGACATGGATAGTAAAAAGAACAGGAGCTACCAATCTTAGGTTGGACCGCATCATATTAACTTTCTTAACCCGAAATAAGTTTGAGAACAATTTCCGGGCTTCACTTCTAAAGCTCCTGAGTTTTTACACTCACGAGAGCTCTTGAGTAGGCTTTTTGTAGCACATATTAACCCGGGCCCGTATTTTTGTCTCTGACAGTTTGGAATATTGAGTGAGATTTTTCAGTGAATTCTGCTTAATGCATAACAGTTTTTAATTTGTTAGCCAATTGTGATGATCAGCATATCGTTTTTTTACGTATATATGCTCAAAATTATACGAAGTTATTAAGTCCCATTTAGCTTAAAAAAAACATACTTTTTCTCTATTTTCATTGAATATAAACGGCAACAGATTCAGATGTTCTGTAAATTCTCTGTTATGCTTTATTGAGCATTGATATGATTTGAAATTATTTAATTTGTACCGAAAGCAATCTGGGCACTATTAAAAAACATAAAAACAAATAAGATGATTTTTAAATTTTTCTTCAGAATAATCAGTGAAGAACCTGAAAATGTGGATGATGAATACGAGCGTAATTATCTGAATCTCATCAATAAATACCTGGTTTTTCTTTTTTTGTTGTTCTTGTTTTATTCTGTATTTATTGTGATTTTTTTTGGAGATGCCCTGATCTCTACATTTCTGACGATCATTACACTTTTCTGGTTTTTTTTAATGACCATCAAAGGTAAGACGAGCCATTACCGTAAAATTCTGAAGGGAGGTATTATTTTTGTTTTTATCCTGCTGATTTTTATAGTCAGTTTCTTTCATATTTATACGTTCAAAAATGCAGGGGTAGAGTATTTCTATTTTTCTCTCTTATTTGTTATTCCGTTCTTTTTCAGTTATAAAGAAGAGCCGCTACTGATTCTGGCCATTGCTTTTGTGATCAGTATAAATTTTATTGCCTGTCTGTATTTTGATTTCGATTTTCTTCCTAAAAGCAGGTTTTTTGAAGCTGGAGATTTCAAAACGGTTAAACTGCTTAATATTTTGTTTTCTGTTGCTTCGTTTGTGATGGATATTTCTTTTATTACCCAAAAAGATGACCTGATTTACGGGCTCATTGAAGATACAAGAATTAAAAATTCTACAATAGAAGATCTGCAAAAAACCAATACCGGGCTCCTGAAACAGCAGATGCTGATCAATCATCTTACGGAAGAAAATATCAGAGAAATTTATCAGCTTGCTGAAAGCAACTCACCATTTTTCTACGATAAATTTCAGGTGTTTTTTCCACATTTTATTCCTGAGATTTTGGCCATTAACCCCAATCTTATTCATTCGGAACTGTATTTCTGTGCACTGATGAAAATTGATTTTGATACGAAAAAAATTGCACAATGTACAAACAGCAGTATCCGGGCTGTGGAAAGTAAAAAATACAGGATCAGGAAAAAACTGAATATCCCTTCCGAAATGAATATCAACAGCTTTATTCTTAAAATATAGTTGGTTTATAAACTATAGCCTTTTCCTCTGTTTTTCAATTTGGGGTTTTAGATCTTTAAAAGAATTCTAAACGCACACCTGTTTTCTTCCTTTTCTGAGTGTTTATTTTTAAATCGTTGACTGATTGTGAGTTTTATTACTCACGCGTAGAATTGCGTAGACAGTTTTTATTTGAAGTGTCTTTTCGGATGATATTTTTGCGTGGACTAGAAAGTCAATTTAAAACATAACCAAACCTAATTATTTCGAAACGATGAAAACAAATTCTACAACAGCAAAAGTCAAGGCTTTGCTTCTTGCGATGCTTTTGGTTTTTGGACAGTTCTATTCACAAATTCAGAACGGTTCAGTAGGGATCAATACTTCTTCACCTAATGTAAATTCAGTGCTGGATGTGGTCTCCGGAAGCAACAATAAAGGGATACTTATTCCCAGGCTTACAGAAACCCAGAGAAATGCAATTGTGATTAACCGGCCGCAGGATGATGGTCTTACCATTTATAACATTACAGAAGACTGCCTTAATTACTGGAGTCTTGCCGATAATGAATGGAAAAGTGTCTGCGGGCAGTTGGGAAAAGCTGTTTTCACAGTCGATTGTTCCAACACCAAAGCTATGGGAACCTATGTGAAGGGAAGAGACCTGACTACTTCAAATTACCTGGATATTTCTGTTAATGTCACGAAAATAGGAAACTACACTATTTCGGGAACCACAATAAACGGATATAACTTTTACGGAACCGGAACATTTCTGAATACAGGTACACAGACTATTCAGGTTACCGGACAGGGTACTCCTCAGAATGTTCAGACTGATGATGTGTCGTTATCTGCTAACGGAAATGCTGTGACCTGTACACCTGCGGTCTCTGTCAATGTTCTGAGCCCAGCAGGAAGTTATACCATGAGTTGTGGTAGCGCTATAGCGAATGGTGTTTATAAAGTAGGGACAGCCCTTAATTCTTCTAATACCATTACATTACCCGTTAATGTTGCATCATTGGGAAGCTATACCATTACCACAAATACCGTAGATGGGATTTCATTCAGAGGTTCAGGTACATTTACATCGACAGGAAATCAAAATATAACTCTGAACGGTACCGGAACACCCTCTTCTACAGCGGTGAAGACCATTACCATTACCTCAGACAGTCAGGGCGGTGTTCCTACAACATGTAATGTGAATATCATTGTAGTGATTCCTAAAAAAACAGTGCTTCATATAGGTCTGGAAACCGCTTACGGATACAGCGCTTTTACAGGACCTTCCAGAAGTCTTATGGATTCTCCTACCAATTTCGGAACTACAGCGTCCAGTATTGTAAAATATGAAGGTTTTACCCATACCTCTCTTGGAAACTCACCGTCTTCCGCAGCGCTTCAGACCGCTCTGAACGCCAAACCGGATATTGTCATCATTGGATACAGCTATACACCGAATGCTACAGATGCAGGTTATCTCGCCTCTTATCTTAATAGGAAAGGAATTGTGATTGCGCTTACCGATGACACAGGAACGGCACAGAATTTATTCAGAGCTATTTTTTCAGATCCTACCATTTCGACAAGCAATGGATCAGGGGCAGGATCGGTATATGCACTTTCCAATACAGATGATCCTATATTGAATGGCCCTTTCGGTGATGTAAGAGGAAAGAACTGGGGCGAAGATGCTTCTACCACCATCAATATATCAGGCCTTACCAGCGGATTTATTCCTTACAGCTATGCACAACCGATTAACAGTACTACAGCAAGAACCGGCATTTCCGGACTGAGAAACAGCAGTCTGAACTTTGTATGGTTTGGGGATGGTGGTTTTTTAAGTAATGAAAATGCTAACGGAAATCCTTATTCAAGCAATACCATTGAACCTTTCGTTGCGCCGAGTTCAGGTGGATATTTCCCTGTTCAGAAAGCAACCTACGGATCTGCAGGAAACGGCTATTCGGCAGGTGGTATGCAGGTGCAAAACTCTATATTATTTGCCAATATGATTGCCTGGGCCGTTAAACAGGCGGAATTCAGCGGAATTAATACCCAGTAATGAAGAGAAATTCTTAAATGGGGCTTCGGCATGGTGAAACCATGCCGAAGCTTTTATTTTATATACTGTTTAACTTCTTTTGTAAGGCTTAAAATAGTTTCTACAGGTAAATCTTCTTCCATGTCGATAAGAAGTATTTTAAACTTTTTTCTGCCGTCCTGAATCAAAAGAGGATGATCAAGGCGGTCTCCATGATAAAAACTTACGTAATGCTGCTTGTATTTTTTGCTGTAGTAAAAATAGCACAGCATTTTCTTTTTGTACTTAAAGAAAGGAAGTCCGAAGCTTAGTGTTTCAGTAATATGTTCCGGATCAGATTCCAGAATCATCTTCCGTAAAAACAAAAGAGTACTTCTTTCAGGCTCATCGATTCTGTAGAAGTACTCTTGTATAGGATTCATTTAAATGAGGTTTAATTCAATAAACGATTAGTCAAAATTTTGAAGTTCCACCAGTTTGTGGTACATGCCTTTCTTGGAGATAAGATCGTGGTGTGTTCCCTGTTCTACAACGATTCCTTTTTCCATTACTACAATCCAGTCTGCTTTCTGAATGGTGGAAAGTCTGTGGGCAATGACCAGAGAAGTTCTGTTTTCCATCATTTTATCCAAAGCATCCTGAACAAATCTTTCAGATTCCGTATCCAGTGCTGAAGTAGCTTCGTCAAGGATCATTACCGGAGGGTTTTTCAATACTGCTCTGGCAATAGAAACCCTCTGTTTTTGGCCTCCTGAAAGTTTATTACCGTCGTCACCAATATTGGAGTTGTATCCTTCAGGAAGGTTGGAAATGAAAGAATCGGCGTTAGCGATTTTTGCCGCTTCCACAACTTCTTCTTTGGTGGCTTCAGGTTTACCCATCAGAATATTGTTGTACACAGAATCATTGAATAATACAGATTCCTGAGTTACCATTCCAAGAAGCTGGCGGTATTCTTTTAATTTTAAATGCTTGATGTTTACGCCGTCAATTAAAATTTCGCCTTCGTTCACATCATAAAATCTTGCCAGAAGGTTGGCTATTGTTGTTTTTCCGCTTCCACTTTGTCCTACAAGTGCAATTGTTTTTCCTTTCGGAATAATCAGCGAGAAATTTTTAAGGATTACGTTGTCTTTATCATAGTAGAATCCAATATTTTTGAATTCAATCTGGTTACTAAGGGTTGAGATAGAAACAGGTTCTGCAATTTCTTCTACTTTTAAATCATAATCAAGAACTTCAGCTACTCTTTCTAAACTGGCCATACCTCCCTGAATAGAAGAAATCGCGCTGGAAAGTTTTTTCGCCGGGTCCAGGATCTGGAAAAACATTCCGATGAAAACCAGGAACGCCTGAGGTTTCATCGTCTGCTCCTCTAAAATTTGTGTTCCCGCATACCATGTAATAATCAGGATGGTAATAGAACCCAGGAATTCGCTCATAGGAGAGGCTAACTCTCTTCTTCGGCTCATATCGATTGCGAAATTCTGCCAGTTGTTTGTAGTTTCGTTGAATCTGTTTTTAAGGATTTTATCTGCATTGAAGATCTTGATCACTTTTGAAGATTTTAATGTCTCGTCTACCAGTGAAAAAAGATTTCCAAGTTCAGCCTGAGCATAATGCGCCTGTTTCTTTAAACTTTTTCCAGTCCATGAAATCAACCAGCCCATAATAGGGAAAACAAGCAATGAGAAAAGGGTAAGCTGAGGAGAAAGTAAGAATAAAGCAATCAGTGAAGAAATAATCATGAACGGAGCATTGATAATATCCACCAATACACCCATAATTCCTCCTTCTACACCACCAATATCATTAGAAATTCTGGACATCATATCTCCCTTTCTCTGTTCTGTAAAGAATGAAACCGGAAGCTGAAGAAATTTATTGTACATCGCGGTACGAAGATCCCTGGTAATCCCTACACGGTAATTCACTAAAAGGAAAGACCCTATGTATCTGAAAATATTTCTTAATAAAAATGAAACTCCGGTAATGGCACAAAGAACGGCAAGCACATACACAGCACCATGCTGGTCTATCTGAATCTGCACAAAATAGTACGCTTTATCCTTTATATAATTAAAATAGTCACCGAAAGCACCGCTCCATACCGGTTCCTTTGCCTGTTTTTCAATAGTACCGAACATCAATCCTAAAATAGGAAGCATTGTTCCCACAGATAGAATATTCAGTAAGGAGTACAGAATATTGAAAAACATACTTCCGAAAAGGTATTTTTGATGGGGTTTCGCGAAATAAAGTATTCTTTGTAATGGTTTCATTCAATGAAAAATTGGATAGCAAAATTACGTAAAATTAAAGGAAAAGACGTTCTTAATCCTCTTTTACTTTAATTAATATGTTTCATCTGTACCTATTTTGTTACAAACGCTTGTTTAATTTTGGCTTTTCACAGAAATATAGGATATGAAAAAACCGCCATTTCAGCGGTTTCTGTTATTGTCGGTTAGAATTTTACCTTGTCATTATATTTCGGAGTAAAATTTTTAGGGCTCAGTTTGTCTAATGTTTTTCCAACGTTGTTGATGATGGTTGTTAAATTATCAAAATCCACTACGTTTACATCATCATTTTCATTGTGATAATGGGACGCTTTCGTCATATCAACTGTAGAAAATGAGTGAGCAATGATCTTCTTTTTTACAAAACTTACATTATCCGATCTGTAGAATAATTTTTGTGCGGCATAAGGATCCGGGTTTACTTTCAGGCCGTTGGCTGCATATTTATTAAAAAGTTCATCAAAATCCGAAAACTCATCTCCCGTCATAAACAAAGCATTTTTCCCGAACTGAGATTCTGTGGCCACCATTTCAAAATTGAAAAGGGCCGTCATATTATTGTATATTTTATCTAAATTGGAATCTGTAGAAATAGCTTTTGAGCCCAGCATTCCCTTTTCTTCACCGTTGAAAGCCATAAAGACCATCGAGAATTCAGGTTTTTTGTTTTTGAAATAATCGGCAATACCAGCCAGAGTGGTAATTCCGCTCGCATCATCATCTGCGCCGTTGTAAATATTGTCTCCCGTTTTATCACTTGTCCCGATATGATCGAAATGTCCCGAAAAGCCCAGGTATTTATCCGTTTTTCCTTTTTTGATACCACATACATTATAAGCGGTCTTTCCTTGATAATCAAACGGGATCAGATAAGAATTTCCGGTACAGTACTCGAGATTGTTTTCCTTAAAAAGCGTTGCAATATATTCTGCTGCCTTGTCGTTTTCCGGAGTTCCGATCTCGCGGCCTTTCATTTCATCCGAAGCCAGGGTTGAAAGGATTGTTTTTACTCTTTCTTTAGAGACATCCTGCGCAAACGTACTCAGTGAGAAGAACGACAGGGCAAGGTAGGTTAGTTTTTTCATGTATGATACAATTTATAAGATCAGTCGTATTCTTAACGGAAATGTTGCATGAAATGGTATAAAAATTAATCAGATAGAATATATTTTAACCATTAAGAAGGTTGAAGAGATTAATTATAACTAGCCTGAGTCCGGGATAAGATTGTTTATAAATATCCTTCCCGTTTATATTATTTTTAACGCGATATCCGCAAAGCTCTGCTCATTCTATTATTTTCCGTTCGCAAAAGGCACTCTGTTAAGCAGTGGCTGATTGTTGTTTTTGCTGAGTGAAACGCCCTTGCGAACATTTCTTTCAGGTTGAATTGAAAAATATTTTGTGACCGTAGGGTTTAAAATTATTTGAAATCAAATTTTATGGTGTCTTTAAAAACATTTTAAGTTTAACCACAAAAGAGACAAAAGCTATTTGCACAGCTGTTAGATATGATAAAAGTTCTCAAAAGAATAAAAATCAAAGATTTTTAAAGGCTTATTTGAACTTCTATGCGCAAAGTATTTAAACTTAAAAATCACTTTTAAAGTGTTTAAAATAAAACTTTTGTGGTTAAATAATAAACCATTAAGCTTTTTAAGCATTGAAGAATAATTAAGGTAAGCTTTGCTTTAAGTATTTCCTTGTAGCTTAAAAAAATCCATTGGATTTTATCTTAACTTTACTTACCATCTTCATTGATCTTAATGTTTAAAAATTATCTCGCAGGTCAAACAGATTACGCAGATTTTTAAAATACTTATATGAACTTTAATAACATCATATATTTTCATCTTTAAACTAAAACAATCAAAAAATTTTTGTGGCTTTTGTGATTTAATAAAAAGTTTAAACAGCTTTACCAAATAAAAAAAACAGCTCCTTTCGGAACTGTTCTCACTCAAAAAATCGTTGTAAGGCTATCGTAGTCGGTCTACAGATTTCACGAGCCTCTCATCTCTGCGGATCATTACGTTTGCAATAAGCAGACAGATCACCGCAATTAATGGGAAAATCGGCTCAATACCCTTCTCAGGAATCTGAATTCCTCCGGATAAGTTTAGTAACCAGTACGCCAATACGCCAATCAACAAAACGTTTATAATGATGCTGAACGTATTCAGCACAATTTGTCTTTTTCTGTTTTTAAAACTAAAAATACTCAATGCACCTGCCAAAACAAGGGCTATACATCCTATATCAATCACCGGAATATTGCCGAAAACGTCAACATCCTGACCTGTGATGAAAAGGAAAACTGCAGCCAAAACTGCCAAAAGAGTCCATATAGTCTGTATTCTCTGTAACATTGATTATTAAATACCTGGCAAAAATAACATAAATTTTGCACAATTCAAAAATTAGTGTAGATTTGCATTATACATATGTACTTGAAAACAAAAGTCACCGGACTTACTTTTCTTACTCACAATTAATTACATTTTTACATTAAGTATGTTTAACATAGAAACGTTAAGGTCAAAATCCGTAACGGAACTGACTAAAATCTTAAAAGATTTAGGCGTTAAAGTTGCTAGAAACAGCAATGATAATGATAAGATCTTTGCCGTTCTTGACTTTCAGGCTTCTAACCCTAAAGTTGCAAAAGATTATTTCAACGCCACAGAAACCAGTATGGATACTGAAGAAAAACCGGCAGAAAAACCTGTCAAAGCCCCTGTGAAAAAAGCGGCACCTAAAAGGCAACCTGCCAAACCAAAAACACAAGCAGCTGTAACAGAAGCGAAACCTCAGGTTGAAGAAAAAGTAGAAGAAAAAGTACCAGTCGCTGAAGAAACAAAACAGGCAGAACCCAAAGCAGAAACAGCTCCGGCTCCTGAAGAAAACAATTCAGCACAGACTAAGAAAAAAAGAAAAAGAGTAACGGCCAACACAGGCAATACAGAAACTCCACAGGAAAGAGCGGAAGCTCCTAAAAATGCAGAATCTCAGGAATCTGCTCCTTCAGAAGAAAAGCCTGCTGCTTCCCAACCTCAGGCCAGATCTCAACAAAAAGGTCACAACAACCCGCAAAACAGCGGAAACCAGCATAAGAACCCTAATCAGCATCAAAACCAAAACCAGGGTCAAAACCAAAATCCTAATCAACATCAGAATCCAAATCAAAATCAGCAAAGACAACACGCTGAAAGAAATGAGGAGCATCATTCTGAACACAGAAAAGAATTCAGTTTTGATGGAATGGTAAGTATTGAAGGTGTTCTGGAAATCCTTCCGGATAACTACGGATTCCTTCGTTCATCAGATTTCAGTTATATTTCTTCTCCTGATGACGTGTATGTTTCTACGGCACAGATAAGAAATTTCGGCCTTAAAACCGGAGATACCGTTAAAGGAATTGTAAGACTTCCGAAAGAAGGTGAAAAATATTTTTCTTTGCTGAAACCTACCGAAGTCAACGGACGTGACTTAGCGTTCATCAAAGACCGTGTAGCATTTGAATATTTAACGCCGCTTTTCCCTGAAGAGAAATTCAACCTTACAGGAAACGGATCCACTCTTTCAACCAGAATTGTAGATCTTTTTGCTCCTATCGGAAAAGGACAAAGAGCAATGATTGTAGCCCAGCCTAAAACGGGTAAAACAATGTTGCTTAAAGATATTGCGAACTCTATTGCAGCCAATCATCCTGAAGTATATATGATGGTCCTTCTGATCGACGAACGTCCTGAGGAAGTTACCGATATGGAAAGAAGTGTGAATGCAGAAGTTATTGCCTCTACATTTGATGAAGCAGCAGATAAGCACGTAAAAGTAGCAAACCTTGTTTTGGCAAAAGCCCAGAGAATGGTAGAATGCGGTCATGATGTAGTGATCCTGCTTGACTCTATCACGAGATTGGCAAGAGCTTACAACACGGTGACTCCTGCGTCAGGAAAAGTACTTTCCGGTGGGGTAGATGCCAATGCACTTCACAAGCCTAAACGATTTTTCGGGGCGGCCAGAAAAATTGAAGGGGGTGGTTCATTAACGATTATTGCTACAGCACTTATTGATACAGGTTCTAAAATGGACGAAGTAATCTTCGAAGAATTCAAAGGAACCGGTAACATGGAACTGCAGTTAGACAGAAAAATTGCCAACAGAAGAATATATCCGGCAATTGATCTTGTAGCTTCAAGTACCCGTAGAGATGATCTTCTTTTAGATGAAGTGACTTCTCAGAGAATGTGGATCTTCAGAAAATACCTTTCTGAAATGAATCCTGTAGAAGCAATGGAATTTGTAAATAAGAACATCAGAGGAACTTTAAATAATGAAGAATTCCTGATGTCTATGAATAAATAGATTAATTTAATTGTTGTTAAAAAAAGCACGGAGATCAGCGGATTTCCGTGCTTTTTTATTGAGGCTGGAGAGTAGGAGCGTAGTAGGCTTTGAGAGTAGGAGTGTGGGAGAGTTTAAAGAGGGAAGATTGTAAATTTTTTGTTCAGTTATCGTTCTTTCATCAATTTAAAGAAAGACTTTGAGATCTAATTTTGGACTGAGACAACATCCATCTTCCAACTTCGGGCTTCCCTCTTATAAAAATTAATTCATTCTAAATCAATATATCAATGTTAAAGATTTATTAAAGTAATCCCCAGTTTTTGATTATAGCTTAAATATTGGCTAAATTTGGATATAACATTAAAAATAAAAATTATGTCATTTGAATTACCTAAATTAGGATATGCATACGATGCATTGGAGCCTACTATCGATGCAAGAACAATGGAAATCCACCACACAAAACATCACCAGGCGTATATTGACAATTTAAATAAAGCAATCGAAGGAACTGAACTAGCAGGTAAGACTATTGAAGAAATCTGCCAGACAGGAACTGACAAACCAGCGGTAAGAAATAACGGAGGAGGACACTTCAACCACTCTTTATTCTGGGAAATTTTAACTCCGGGCGGAAGCAATGAGCCTGTAGGAAACGTAAAAGCTGCTATCGAAGCTTACGGAGGTCTTGAAAAATTTAAAAATGATTTTTCTGAGGCTGCTAAAACAAGATTCGGTTCAGGATGGGCTTGGTTGGTGAAAAATGCAGACGGATCTGTTTCCGTTTCTTCCACTCCAAACCAGGATAACCCATTAATGCCTGTTGCAGACGTAAAAGGAACTCCGGTTCTAGGATTAGACGTTTGGGAGCATGCTTATTATCTGAACTACCAAAACAGAAGACCTGATTATGTTTCAGCTTTCTTCAGCGTAGTAAACTGGGATAAAGTAGAGGAATTATTCAACAAATAATTTTCAGCTATTATAAAAATAAAAGGTTCAGAAGACATTCTGAACCTTTTTTATTGTTTTAAATGAACCTGAGTCCGGGTAAAGGAAATTAATATTTTACGAAACCAGACTGAGAGTTTAGTAGCCTTGTTAAGGCTCAAAACCTTGACAAGGGTAGTTTCTTCAAACAGCAAAATATCTATCTGGTCGCATCACTTCCCGTAAGCCCGTTCATTTTCAGTCCGTATTTCCATTTTACGTAGGCAAAGACCTGATACAGCTTGTACTCAAATTTAATTCCGTACTGCTCTCTCGGATCGTAGTCTATGCCGGACTCTATAATATTCCGGTATTTTCCTGAATTGTAGTAAGAATTCCATTCAGCAACCAGAAATGTATTTTTAGTTTTCAGATAAGATTCCGAATACTGACTTATCGGTCTTGCTACTGCATTTAAAAAGTAATCGAACTGAGTATCGATTACAGTGAGATCCCACTCGCCGTCGTCATTTTTAGAAGGCTTCATTTCAGACTTCTCTTCGTCTTTCTTTGGGCTGTCCTGGGAAAAGCAGCTGAAAGGAATAAACAGGAAGAGAAGTATGGTGATGATATTTTTCATAATAAAAGGATTATATAAAAAATAAGCACTCAAAATGAGTGCCTAAGTTGTTTTTTTATGGTTCTTTCTGAAGAATGACAAATGCCGGGAAGTGGTCACTGTATCCTCCTGTAAACTGATCTCCGTTCCAGGATCTGAATGGATAGCCCTTGTAGTTTCCTTCTTTATTCACCAAATAAGGCGGAGCAAAGATTTCTGCTTTGTATACAGAATATTCTTTAGTCACCTGATCAGAGATTAAATTTTTAGAAACAATAATCTGGTCGAATAGGTTAGGAGCATCCTGATAAGCCAGTGAAGCAATACCTTTCTTATATAAAGGATACATTAAATTCAGGTAAGGCGTAGTTTCACTTAAATCTTTAGGGCTTGCAACAGCTTTTAAATGATTTTTCAAACTTGAGCTTACAGGATCGTCGTTAAAGTCACCCATCGCAAAAAGTTTTGTAGAAGGATCTGCTGTTCTGATGCTGTCCATTTGCTGTTTCAGTAAAGCGGCAGCTGCATTTCTTTTAGGCAATGAAACGGCTTCACCTCCTCTTCTTGAAGGCCAGTGATTCATGAAGAAGGCTACTTTTTCGTTGTCCAGGAAACCGGTTACCACCAAAATATCTCTGGTATATTCTCTTTTTCCGTCATCTCCGTATACCTTTAGTTCCTTTTTTAAAGAGTTGGTTACGGTGAATCTTCTTTTCTGATAGATCAAAGCTACATCAATACCTCTGTAATCGTAAGAATTGTAGTGTACAATTCCATAGTAATATTTGGCAAGGGCAGGCTGCTTTACAAGATCTTCAATCACCTGTCTGTTTTCTACCTCGATAAGTCCTACCACGGCAGGAGCTGTTTTGGTATATTGTGCACCAAGCTCAGAGATTACCTTTGCTTCGTTGGCCAGCTTTGCTTTGTATATTTTGGTATTATAGTTTTTACCGCTTTTAGGCGTGAATTCTTCAGAACCGCTTTGGTATCTTACAGCCTTTTTACCTTTCAAAGCAGTGTCGCTCCAGGGTCCGTCATGTTTTTCGGCTTCTAAAAACTGGATGGAATCAATAGGGATGCTTCTGTGAAAAGCAGGATTGTGGATGTCTTTCGTACCATCAATATAGTCTGCAGAACGAATGGTATCCCAAAGGTTTTCTACATTCAAAAAACCAACAGCAGCCACCTTTCTCAGCTTCCCCTGTTGTGCAAAAGCCATTATTGAAAAAACAACAGCTATAAAACTCATAAATCTCTTCATCCTTCTAGAGTATTAAAATTAATTAAACGACAAATTTACCTTTTTTTAATTCAACCCATTTTAAATATTTGTAAATTTAAAACAATATCAAATACTTCTCTTATATAATGAATCATAAAAGGGTGCAATGTTAAGAAAAAATAATGTTAAAAAAGTTGATAATTCTAAATTTTGACTAAATTTGTGCCCCCAACTTTTAAAACGTTGAAAATTAAGAAGAAAAGTATTAAAAAAAATAATATACTCATGATTAAAAAACTATCATTAGTCTCTTTATTTACTTTACTGCCTGCTTCCTTTTATTTTGCGCAGACTACTGTGTTTGCGTATCTTAAAGATGCAGAAGGCAAGCCTATTGAAAAGGCGGAAGTAGATCTTAAAGGGAGTGAAAATGATGTAACGGCTGATAAAATTGGATATTTCCAGTTTGTAGACCTGCAGCCGGGCCATTATCAAATTATGATTACGAAACCAAACTTCGAAACCAAAATAATGGAGTTTGACGTAGCCGATGAGAAAAGAAAGGATCTGGGAATTATTACCCTGTATTCTAATCTTACTAGCGCAGATCAAGGTTTGGCGATTATAGACACAGATGACGACGACAGTAACAGCAGCGGACAGGCTTCCACAGTAGGTTTACTTCAGTCTTCAATGGATGTTTTCAGCAGAATTGCTGCGTTTGATTTAGGATTTTACTGGTTCCGCCCAAGAGGTATCGACGGAAGAACAGGCGAATCTATGCTGAACGGTGTTTCTATGGTGAAATCTGATAATGGTAATGTAGACTTCAGCAACTGGGGTGGGCTAAACGAGATTACAAGATATCCCGAAATAGCAGCCAACCACTCTCCGTCTGAATATGCTTTTGGTGGAAACAGCTCTGTGGTTTACAAAAACACCAAAGCAAGTGAGTATAGAAAAGGATTCCAGTTTACACAATCCTTAACTAACAGAAACTACAGAAACAGAACATCTTTGCGTTATACCTCAGGAATGAGCAAGAAAGGATGGGCGTTTACCGTAATGGGAGCCAGAAGATGGGCTGAAGAAGGAATCCAGGAAGGAACTTTCTATGATGCTTACGGAGCTTACATTGGGATAGAGAAAAAATTCAGCGACAGCCATACTCAACGCGATTGGTGCGCCATACAGAAGATCTACGGCCAGCCCGAATACTCAGGAGGTTTATGACTATAGAGGAGTGCATTACAACTCTTACTGGGGATGGCAGGATGGAGAAAAGAGAAGTGAAAGAGTTCGAAGAGGATTCCAGCCGCTTTTCCAGATCCAGGACTTCTGGAAGATCAATAAAAACTCCAGCCTTTGGACTACTGCATCTTACCAGTTCGGAAAAGATAAAGGTTCGCGTTTAGACTGGAATGGAGTTACCAACCCGTCTCCGACTTATTACAGAAACTTACCAAGTTATTCTCTTAACAGTATTATTTACAATACAACCAACGGGACAGGGATAACTGATCCGTCACAGTATGCAACGCTTATTGATGCTTATAATACAAGCCAGGCAGCATGGCAAAATGGAGACCCTAATGTGACACAGATCAATTGGGATCAGATTTATGCCAACAACCAAAAGAACGATGTTGTAGACCAGGCGGAAATGGGACGTTTATACGGATTAACCGGAAAACGTTCTAAAATATATCTGGTAGATGATGTAAGTGATGATAAGATCTTCAACGCAGGTACACACTATACTTACAATTTCAACGATAGAACGAAGTTCATTATGAACGTTTCTTATCAGAATTACAAGTCTGAGCTTTATCGTGAAATGAAGGATCTTTTAGGAGGCGATTATGCAATTGGTGTAGACCCGTTCAAAGAATCTGCTAAACCAGGTTCTTCCGGACTATACAATACTCTTGATCCTAACGTTCAGTTAAGAGAAGGAGACCGTATGACTTACAACTATATCCTGAGAAGACAGGAGGCTAAAGTAAATCCGGGTCTGAAATTCTCTACAGGTAATTTTGATGTATTTGTTTCTGCTATGGCAGGATATTCTACTTCAAACAGAGAAGGTCTTTTCAAGCATTATTTATATGAAAACTCTTACGGAAAAAGTAAAGATTACAATTTCTGGAACTTTGGTCTGAAAGGGCAGATCGTTTACCGTATCAACGGACGTAACTTCTTAGTCTACAACGGGGCAGTTTACAATCAGGCACCATTCCTGGAAGATTTATTTATCAATCCTAGAATTAATGCACTTGTTAATCCTAACATCAGAAGTACCGTATATACAGCGAATGATTTAAGTTATGTAGTGAATACTCCTTTCCTTAAATTAAGAGCATCAGGATTTATTGTAGATACACAGAATGAAACAAACGTACAGAGATTCTTTGCGGACGGAATTCAGCTGAGCAGTACCAATCCGGACGGATCTGTTTCTCAGGTACAGAGTGCATTCGTTACTCAGGTAATGTCCAATGTAGAGAAAAGAAATATGGGAGTTGAACTAGGGGTTGACCTTAAAGTTCTTCCTACTTTATCTTTACAGGGTCTTGCCAGCTTAGGACAGTATACCTACAGAAACAATCCTGAGGTATACCTGGTTTCTGATGCTTCTGGAAGCAGCGTGACTTCTTTCGGGAAAGCATATCTGAAAGATTACAAACAGGGTGGTACTCCTCAGAGAGCCTTCTCATTAGGTTTCAGATACAACAATCCGAAATATTGGTGGGTAGGAGCAAACTGGAATTATTTTGATAATAATTATCTGGATCCGGCTCCGGCTTTAAGAACGAATAACTTTATTCAGAACCCATATTCAAGTACACCTTACCTGGGTCTTACCGAAGGTGATGTACGTGATATGTTGAAACCGGTACAGCTTCCTTCTGCATTTTTCTTAAATGCCAACGCAGGAAAATCGTTCATGATTGGAAAGTATTATATATTATTAACGGCTTCTGTGAATAATATCTTAAACAACAAAAGATTCATAACGGGAGGTTTTGAACAGACAAGAGAAACGAAAGCTAAAGATTTTGCGGCAGACTATTACAGCTCTACACCTTCTTTCGGACCTAAATATTGGTATACTCAGGGACGTTCTTACTTTGTTAATTTACAATTCAGATTCTAATAAAAAATAAAGAAATAACAATGAATAATTTCACTAACTTTTTCAAAACGGCATTCGTGGCAGTAGGTGTACTGTCGGCATTGTCTTCTTGTGTAAAGAATGATGATTGGGAAAACCCACCAATCGCGTGTTCTAATAAATTCGCGGCGCCTACGATGTCAATGGCTGATTTTGCCGCTCAGGCTCCTGCTACCGGATATAAATTGATCACTACAGATCAGATCTTTGACGGATATATCGTTTCTTCTGATGCTCAGGGGAATTTCTACAAAACAATCTCTTTCCAGGATAAAACAGCTAACCCTACAGTTGGTCTACAGATCGAAGTAGATAAAGCGAGCAACTTTGCTGATTTTCCGGTAGGAGCACACATCAGAATTAATGCAAAAGGTCTTCGTTTAGGTCTTGACAGAGGTGCTATTAAGCTTGGTTCTGAAGATCCGAATTTTGCCATTGGTAGAATTCCTCAGGCTCTTGTTGGAAGATATGTTTCCGGAGTTTGTAACGGAAACGGCCTGGATATCCAGACGCTTGTTCCTACAAAACTTAATTCATTGAATGATGCAAAACAGGCTAATTTAATCAATACTTTGGTTACTGTATCCGACGTACAATTCAGCATCGGCGAAATTTTCCCGGTTCAGAAAAAATATCTTGATTATGATGCAGGAAACCAAGGTTTGGATACAGACAGAAATATTGAAGATAAATTAGGAGGAACAGCCGTAATCAGAAACTCAGGATTCTTTAAGAGTGGAGGAGAGCTTTTACCAAAAGGAAGCGGAACAGTTACCTTCGTAGTAAGCAGATACAATACAACATGGCAGATGCTGATCAGAAGTTTATCCGATATCAAATTCGATGGAACAAGAGTAGATTCAACGCCGCCTAAAGGAGGTACTGATATTACGTATTCAGGATCTTTCCTTGAAAACTTCGAAAGTTATTCTCTGACGCCGGCTAACCTTGAAGTATATCCTAAATATGTAAACGATGCGGTGTTAGGAAACAGATACTGGCAGTTAAAAACGTTCAGCAACAATAAATACATCCAATTGGGTGCGAATTCAGGTTCTGGAAACTATTTAACATATTTTGCCGTACCGGTTGACTTTACAGCAGCTAATACCGTGAAATTTGACGTTAACGTTGGATTCTGGAATGGTAATGCTTTAAAAGTATATTACACCACGAATTATACTCCGCTGGGAGATATTACAACGGCTACTAAAACAGATATTACCTCTGAGTTTACTATTCCTCAAGCCCCTGCTACCGGTTACGGGACATTGGCTCCTGCGGGAACTTATACTTTACCTGCTTCAGTAACGGGTAACGGATTTATCCTGTTTGAATATACGGGAGCATCTACAGGTGTTACTACTACTATTCAGTTAGATAATATTCAGGTTCAATAATCAATCTGATATTTTAAATACAGGCCGTCTTTTAGGAGACGGCCTTTTTTGTTTAGTTATGAATTTTATAATGATCAGGATATTTGAAGTTATTTGAATCCTGATATTTTTTATTTATCCTTGTCTTTTTTAGAATGAGTATATTAGAATATATAAAAGTTAAACTCATCCTGTATGAACGAAATAACCAAAACCTTGACCTGTCTGTTTGTACTTATCATACTTTTCTCCTGCGAAAAAAATGATTGTTTGAAGTACAGCCAGATACTTTCCAAAGAAGAGTGTAACATTATTGTAGATCTGGAACCTGCTAATTCAGTCTGGTTTGAGATTAAAGGACATGATCCTATAACGCAGGAGCCTAAAGTTTGCAAAACACACAACCGGTGGTGGAACTTATATGCCGATGAAATAGAGTTTGGAGATACGGTGGTAAAAAAGAGAGGCGAATTAACGTTTAATATTCACAAGAAAGATACCATAATAACGCATGAATGGGAGAAATGTAATGACATAGATACTACTCTTAGGAAAGGACCTTAATCGCTATTATTTTGGATCAGTTTCAAAACTTGGAGGGCAATCTTTTTTAAACATTTAAACATTTAGACATTAAGATCTTAAAAGATAGGGTGCTTAAAGAACTTAAAAAAAATCAATTTATTGATTTCTTCATTCATAGCAATAAGCATACTGCTTACATCCTTAATGTTTAAATTAAGAAATAAACTAAAGTTTATTGAGATTAAAGAAATTAAGGTCAATTTTAAACAGATTGTATTTATTCTGCTCCCCAAGCTTTGAGATTAATTCATTATTTTGGTAAAACAAAAGTGGCAAGAACACAAAAAAACCACCGCATAAGCAGTGGTTATATTTTAAAAATTATTCCGTTTTAAAAAGAAACTTCATTCACTTCTTTTCCTCGCTGGAAATTCATTACTTTCTGGTTTCCTTTGTAAGAAACACTCACAATGTTGAACTGTTTAGGAAAAGCGCTTAAAAGAATCGTATTTTTTACCTTCATGGTACTGATGTCCGACACACCGCCGGTTTCAAAATATACCCATACCGTTTCTCCGCTTACCTGACTTCCGGTGAATGTTATAGTTTTCGGAGAACCATTGATGTACACATCAAAATTATTATTCACATATTTTTTAACCTCTGCTTCAAATCCTGCTGTATTCGGATTGATTTTAATAGCATCAGAAATATGGTTGGTATTCATTTTTGTGGTAAACTTCAATGTTTTACTTCCATCTATATAATCAACTTTCGTCATTGAAGAGAAAAAGTCTACATACATAAAACTCATTAACACAAAAAATGTTAAAATTCCTGATATATATAAAAGTTTTTTCATCTTAATTAATAGATTTACAATCATACTTGCTAGTTATAAGTCACAAATAATATGCCAATTAAAAATTTACATTCACAGAATATTTATCGTAAAACGCCTTGATGTGGGCTACAGCCTCATCAGCGGTGTCTACCACCCTGTATAAGTCAAGATCATCTTCTGCGATCATCCCTTCTTTTAACAGTGTTGCTTTGAACCAGTCCAATAATCCGCTCCAAAATTCGCTTCCTACCAAAACTATCGGGAATTTACCGATTTTATTGGTCTGAATCAGTGTCATAGCTTCTGTAAGTTCATCCAGGGTACCAAAACCTCCCGGCATTACTACAAAGCCCTGAGAATATTTTACAAACATTACTTTTCTTACAAAAAAGTAATCGAAGTTCATAGAATAGGATTTGTTAATATACGGATTAAAATGTTGTTCGAACGGCAGATCGATATTTAACCCGATAGATCTTCCCTGAGCATTGAATGCCCCTTTGTTTCCTGCCTCCATGATTCCAGGGCCGCCTCCGGTGATAATTCCGAAGCCAAGCTTGGTGATCTTTTCTGCAATTTCTACAGCCATTTCGTAATATTTACTTTCAGGCTTCAGCCTTGCAGAACCGAATATTGACACACACGGACCTATTTTTGCCAGCTTTTCATAGCCGTCTACAAATTCGGCCATTACTTTGAAAACCATCCAGCTGTCTTTGGTAATGGTTTCGTCCCAGGTCTTCTGTCTGAGACTGTTGTGAAGCTTTGTTTCGTTGATATCTAAGGCCGGGTTTGTTAAACTTTCATCTTTGGTTCCATCCATTTCCATTGCAAAAATTATTTAAAATGTTTTTCGGCTTCTATTACAGATTCGGGTCTTCCCACATCTACCAGAATGCTGTCATGTACAAATCCGTGGATATGTTCCGTCTGCATCAGGTCCAGATATTCCTCCATAACAGAAAACTTGCCGGTTCTCTTTATTTTTTCAAAGATGACAGGGTTGATACAGTGAACGCCGCTGAAAGCAAGAGCTTTGAAGCCTTTATTGAACTCTGCCAGCCTCTGTTCTCCTGACTGTACATTCAGCCAGCCTCTTAAAACCATATCGTCATTAAAAAGAAGCTTTCTCGAACTGTCTCTGTCTGAAACTGCTAAAGTAGCAAAATCTTTTATATTTTTGTGGTACTCAACCAGAGCATCAATATTGATATTCGTTAAAATATCAGCGTTCATGATCAGAAAATCTTCCCCGTGATCGAGGAATTTTCTAGCAAAAATCAAGCCGCCACCGGTTTCCAGCAGTTCATTGGTCTCATCTGAGATTTCAATGTTGCATCCGAAATTACTGTTTTTATTTAAAAATTCAACAATCTGATTTCCAAAATGATGAATGTTGATCACAAAATCTTTTATTCCAAAGCCTTTAAGATAATTGATATTTCTTTCCAAAAGCGGGATGCCATTTACCTTAGCCAATGCTTTCGGATGATAATCTGTAAAGGGTTTGAGCCTTGTGCCTTTTCCGGCAGCAAAAATTAAAGCTTTCATATTTTATTATGGGTAATGAGTGATTTCAAGAGTTGATGAGCTGGTAAAATTATTACTTATTACTCATTACGGATTACTCACGTTCAGTTGCGGCTGCTCGTCATGATGAAGGGTTATTTCTGTTCCTTCAGGATATTTTTCTCTGATAAATTCGGCAATTTTGATGGCAGAATATACAGATCTGTGTTGTCCTCCTGTACATCCGAAACTGATCTGCAGGTTTTCAAATCCTCTTTCCAGATAGTTGTCGATATTGATGGATACAATAGATTTTACAAGTTCCAGAAACTTAGGCATCTCTGTTTTGGTTTCAAGATATTCCTGAACCCCGATGTCATTTCCCGTCTGGATTTTATATTCTTCAATTCTTCCGGGATTTAAAATTCCTCTGCAGTCGAAGGTAAAACCTCCGCCGTTTCCGGAATGATCCTTTGGAATTCCTCCTTTCTTATACGAAAAACTGTGTATGTCGATGTGTAGCATTCTTCTTTTTATTTTTTATTAAACCATTAAGGCTTTTTAAGTTTTTTATTGATATTTAGCCTTCAACTTCGTTCAGGCTGACATTTCTAATAGGATCCGAATATACTGTAACTCCCAAAAACAGAAGTTGAAAGTTAGTTATTCAAAATCTCATTAATTTTTAATTTCGATTCTTCCGAAGAAAGTTTTTCTATTACTTTTTTTAGTTCAGGATAATCTTTCATCTGTTCCCAGGACGCTGCAAATTGGCTAATATTCTGAATTCCCTTTTCCAGGCTTGCCATAAAATGCTGCTTTCTTTGGATCAGCCCTCTGAAGCCGTAAGCACCAAGCACCTGAAGGAATCTCATCATTTGAATTGGTTTTACCGAATCTTTTAGTTGAGATTTAATATTTTCATTATCAAATTGTTCGATGTAGTAGTTGAGCATTTTATTTTTAAAATCTTCCGGAAATTCAGCTTTGGCCTGGAAAAGAAAAGAGATTACATCGTACATCAAAGGTCCTTTCATGGCCGACTGATAATCGATGAACGAAACTTTACTTTCATCATCAACTATAATATTCCGGGCCTGAAAATCGCGAATCATGATTCCTTTCGGTTCAAGCTTTTCTATAAGAGAAACAATCTGTTTAAATTCTTTCAGAAGAGAAGATTTGTGGTATCCGATTTCCAGAACATCGGCTACGAAATTTTTAAAATAATACAAATCATGGGTCACAGGAAGTTCATCATAGTTTTCGTATTCGAATGTTTTTGTAAAATCTATTTTCCCCTGAGTACTGATCTGAAGCTTGAAAAGCTTTTCTAAAGTTTGTTGTACCAAAGCTTTTACATGGGAGGAAAGACCTTCCCGGGCAATGATCTCAGAAAGAGTCTGGCTTCCAAGAAATTCCTGTACATAAACCTTTCTGTCGTCTGAAACTGCAAAAATACGGGGTGTATTGAGATCCAGTTCAGAAAAGATATTGGAGTAATAAAGGAAGCTTTCGTTTTCCGGAATGTTTTCATTGCTGGTGATAATGTATTTCCCGGAATTGGTTTCTGCCAGAAAATTGACCCTTGCAGAACCGCTTTGAGCCAGCGTAACAAACTTGGAAGAAGTTTCGCCCAGATAATTTTCAAAAAATCGTTTTGCGTTTTCGGAAGTCATCATATGGAAACAAATATACTAATTTTTTGAGTCTTGGGATTCGGGGTTCCGGATACGAGTTACGAGTTACGGGTTGCTAGTTTCGGGGAGTCTGGCATCTGATATCTGAAATCTGATGTCTAAAATAGTATTTTTTCGGGATACGGGATACGGGATACGGGATACGGGTTGCGAGGTTTCGGGTTTGGGGAAGTATGACGTCTGATATCTGGTGTCTGAAATCTGGTGTTAAGCATCTAAATAAAACATTTCATAGCTTACATTTCCGTCTAATTTCTATCTTTGTATTATGCTAAAGGATTTTAAACCAGTTTTAAAGATTTTGCTGAGGTTCATTGTCATCTATCTGGTGCTTCTTTTTGCGTACCAGTTTTATCTGAATGACAGTAAGGCATGTGGTCTGGATCCTTTTTCCAGACTGATTGCTGATCAGGTTGCCTCTATCCAGAAAGGGATTGGATATGCCACATTACAGTATGACGATGTGAAAAATGAACAGGTCTGGTTTTATGTAAAGAAAGTATATGTAACAAGAATGGTGGAAGGCTGCAATGCTGTTTCTGTAATGATTCTTTTTGTAGCTTTTGTATTTGCATTTTATAAAGGAGCCAAAACATTTGCCTTTGCTTTTGCAGGTCTTTTGTTGCTGTATATTATGAATCTTTTCAGAATTGTTGGATTGAATATTGTCATGAGAGATTATGTAGAGTATGGAAAAATGTTTCACGATTTTATTTTTCCGGCTGTGATCTATGGAACCGTGGTTGTTCTTTGGCTAATATGGATTAAACTGTTTGCACTGAAAAATGAAAATTCTTAACTGGCTTCTGGTCATAGCAGGAATCTGCGGTCTTATAGGGGTACGTGTGCTTGAAGACAGCATTTTCTATGATCCTTTTCTTGGTTATTTTCACGAGGCTAATAAGAATATTGCTTTTCCACAATTTGAATGGGGAAAACTTATTGCAGGGCATCTTTTCCGGTTTATTCTGAACCTTCTATTTTCATGCCTGATTATTCAATGTCTCTTTAAAAACAGGCAATGGACGGCTCAGGGAGCATTATTGATCGCCATTATTTTTGTGATTACGTTTCCGATCTATCTGTACTGCATCTATGATAAGTTTGAGGTGGGCTACCTTTTTTCCTTTTACATGAGAAGATTTGTGATCCAGCCGCTAATACTGCTTCTGATTGTGCCGATGTTTTATTACAGGAAGCAGTTGGAAATAGGTAAGGAGAAGTAAATTTTAGTTTCTGATAAGGTTTCGGGATGCGGGATGCGGGTTTCGTGGTCGCCGAGCCATTCAACTCCGGAACTCAAAAACACTCAGACACTCCAACTTCATCTACGTTATGAAAGTTTCGGGATACGGGTTTCGTGGTAGCTCAGCAATTCAACTCCGAAACTCAAAAACACTCCAACTCTCAAACCTAATCTACAGTATGTTTATCTACACTCGTTACATTTTCCGGGGTCCATTCTACACGCTTCACAAAATCTTTTTCACGGACAGGGCAGTCTTTAATCTGGCAGACAGAACATGACACTGTTTTGCAGTCGTCCATATGGAAATTAAATTCTACACTTCTCTTGGTATTTTTGGCCAAAAGAATAATCATTTTCTCCATTTCATTGTGAGCTTCTCGAAGGCTGTAGTACCAGGGTAGCGTAATATGCGCATCAATATGGAGATTGGCCCCGAACTGCTGAATTTTCATATTATGGACATCTATCCATTCTATTCTTCTGTTTTCTTCCAGCACTTTAATGATCTGGTTAAGGAGATCCGGATCCTGCTCATCCATGATTCCACTTAACGATTTTCTGACAATTTTATAGCCTACAAAAATTATATAAAGACCAAAAACAAGGGCTACAACAGAATCCAGCCAATAGATTTTTGTGAAATATACAACCACTAAACTCAATACCACGCCGAGTGTTGTTATGGTATCGGACTGAAGATGCTTCCCTGATGAAACAAGTACGAGTGAGTTTTCTGCCTGTCCTTTTTTAATGGAAATGTATCCCAGAAGATAGTTGACTACAGCAGTGGCAGCGATGATCCATATTCCCAGATCTATTTTGGACAGGGTTTTTCCTACAATAAGGCTGTTGATGCCTTCGTAGATGATCATGATGCCTGCGATGGCGATTAATGCTCCTTCAATACCGGAGGTGACAAATTCTACTTTTCCGTGTCCGTAAGGGTGGTCGTCATCTTTTGGCTTTGCTGCAAGATGCAGGGAATACAATCCCATAAATGCACTGATGACATTCACGACGCTTTCCATGGCATCGGAAAATACAGCATCGGAATTGGTAAGCTTCCAGGCAATGAGTTTTCCTACGAATAAGATAACTCCGAAAACGGCAATAAGCTTTTGGAAACCTATTTTGTCTTTGCTGGTAATGGTCTTTCTATTTTCCATAGTTTGATAAAAAAAAGAATCTCAATTCTGAGACTCTTTTTTATTTTGTTAGTTTAAACTAAGTTATTGGCTGCTAAATATTCTGCAATCTGTACAGCGTTTGTTGCGGCTCCTTTTCGCAGATTGTCTGCTACGATCCAGAGGTTGAGCGTTTTGGGCTGCGAGAGATCGCGTCTTATCCTTCCGACGAACACTTCGTCTTTCCCTTCGGAATATAGCGGCATTGGATATTCGTTGTTTTTTACGTTGTCCATTACGATTACTCCCGGTGTTTCAGATAAGATTTTTCTTACTTCATCAAGGTCGAATTCATTTTCAAATTCAATATTTACACTTTCTGAGTGTCCACCCTGAACCGGTACTCTTACTGCTGTTGCCGTAAGGTTGAACGTATCGTCACCTAAAATTTTCTTAGGCTCTTTCATCAGTTTAATCTCTTCTTTCGTGTAATCATCATCACTGAAGACATCACAATGAGGAAGGGCGTTTTTGAAGATTTGATAAGGATATACTTTATCAACATTTTCATTTCCGCTTATTTCACCGTTTAATTGGTCTACAGCAGCTTTTCCTGTTCCTGTTACAGACTGATACGTAGAAACGATCACTCTTTTCAGGTCATATTTTTTATTCAATGGCCCCAAAACCATTACCAGCTGAATGGTAGAGCAGTTCGGATTGGCAATGATCTTGTCTTCTTTGGTCAATACATCGGCATTAATTTCAGGAACTACCAGTTTTTTGGTAGGATCCATTCTCCATGCAGAAGAATTGTCAATTACCGTGGTGCCGGCTTCTGCAAAAAGGGGAGCAAATTCCAGGGAAGTACCTCCTCCGGCAGAAAAAATGGCGATATCCGGTTTGGCAGCTATAGCGTCTTTCATGCTTACAATCGTAAATTCTTCCTGTTTATACTTCACCTTCTTTCCTATAGATCTTTCGGATGCTACCGGAATTAATTCTGTTACAGGGAAGTTTCTCTCCTCCAAAACTTTCAGCATAACTTGTCCAACCATTCCTGTTGAACCTACTACAGCTACTTTCATTGATTTAATTAAAAATTTAAGGTTAAACTTTGACCGGGTTATCCACTCATTGTTGATAACTCAGTCCTTTATTTTTAAGCCCCAAAGACTTTTGTCCAGGGGAATGCGAATGCGAATAAACCTACAGCAATAAGTCCCATGATCACGATTCCCAGAGAAATTGTGTCATTAGATTTTACTTTCTTATTGATGATCGTCATCAATACAGCTGCAATCAGCATAGAGAACGGGTGTTCCACATATTGGAATCTCAGGTCAGCATTTTTCATGACCGATCCCATATCCAATCCTTTAGTGAAATTGATCACGAGCATAATGATTCCGATTAAAAACTGAACATGGAAGAAAATCATCGTAAAGAGGGTTGTCTTCTTTAAAAATTTGTTCACTTTACCACTGAAGCCAAACATAGTAGCTAAAAGGGCAATAATAAATAATGAGGCCAAAAGAAGCTCAAGATACCCGAATCCTTTGTGTGCACTAAGCAAAATTTTGTAAAAATCCATATTCAATTTTTTCTGTTTTTTCTAAACACAAATATAGCAAAAATCCCGGCGAAAAGCCGGGATAGATATTTATAAAATCTAATATTGTATTAGAATCTATATGAAAGTGAAGCTGCCCAAGTTCTTCCGAAACCGAAATAAACGTTGTTGCTAACATCTAAACCTTTGTAGAAATTTTTTGGATTGGCATTATAAGCATCCAGCTGTTGTTGAGCTGTTTGCCCACCTGCAATATCTTTAAAGTCTGAGAATGTTTTCTTAACTGATGATCTCAAATCTGAAATGTAAGTGGTATCAAATAAGTTATAGATATTCGCTGTAACGATTAGTCTGCTACCATTTTTCAAATTAAATGTATAAGAAGCTCCAACATCAGTAAGATTATAAGATGGTGCTTTTAAAGATCCTTTTTCTGCTCTGGCAGCAGGAATGCTTCCATCATCTTTAATAATATAGCTATTATTGATGCTAAATGTTCCGTATAAATTATCATAATATCTCCATGTACCGAAAATATCAAGGTTTTTAATAGGTCTAACTGTAGCTCCTAATGCAGCTGTTGTTTGTGCAGCGTCCCCAACTTTCAGTCCATCCAAAGCTAGAGTAACTTCGTCTTTCCCGTTTGTGGAAATTGGATCACCGTTTACGTCAGTTATTCTTCCTGTTGGATTGTTTTTGTATTTCCAGTTTCCTATAGAAAGCATTCCGTTAAACTCTAACCAGTCCAAAGGTTTGTAGAATGTTTCTAATTCAGCACCCATATGCACTTCTCTTACACCTGTCAAACTTGCAGTACCGTTTGTACCGATAGTATTATCAGCATTAGTATAAGTAATACCAGTAACACGAACAAATCTATCTTTCCAATCCGTATAATATCCATTCAGATTTGCTCTGAATTTTCCACTTTTGAATCCATAACCGATCTCAGCAGAAGATACTTTTTCGTTTCTTATATCTTTGTTCTCGATTTGTTGATACAAAGAACCAAATGTTTTTGTTGGTAAATTATATGGGAAAATAGCATTCTGATTTGGTTGTTTAGAATAAATACCCATATTTACGAAAACATTGTGGTGCTCATCGATGTTATAATTCACACCTGCTTTTGCATTATATCCAAATCTGAATTTTTGATCTGTTGTTTGGCTTACCGCTTGTCCTTGCTGTGTAGTAGATACACCAGTAGGAACGGCAGATGTTCCATCCCAAACCCACTTATCGATTCTTTGGTTGCTCTGCTCAGATGCAGAACCTTGAATGAATGCTGAAATTTTATCGTTTGTATATTCTACTTGTCCAAAAACTCCTCCCCAAAGAACTTTACCGTCGTAATTTCTATATACAATCTGTGATTTGTCTTTTACAGCAGTTGCAAACGGGTTTGCTGAAGGTGCTGCATCATATGATTGTGTAACGGTATAGTAAGGAGATTGGTTGAAGTTTCCTGCTTCACGATATTCTTTGTTTCCTAAGAAATCAGTAACAAGACCTGGGTGATAACCGTAGTAGTATCTTGCATCTAGACCTACTGAGAAGTTCCAGTTTTCGTTCACTTTATGTTGGAAATTAGATAGGATTCCATACCAGTCGTGTGAATTTACACTAGCTCTTCTGGTAATACCATTGGAACTTGTGCCAACAAAAGGAGTTTTATTATTTGCTCCGAAATCGGCTACTGTTTGTCCTGTGTTCCATGCATAAATATCATCAAAACGAATTAAACCGTCTGCTGATTTTGGCAATGCATTGATACCTTTTCCATTGATAGAACCTAAAATTCCAGTTCCACCACCTCTACCCCAAGATGCATATCCTACCGTGGATAATTTTGATTTTTCAGAAATGTTCCAGTCCCAGTTGATGGATGCAACAGGCTTGCTATAGAAATTTACACTTTGTGAATATTGTCTTCCGTTCAAATATCCCCAGTTAGAGTTGTATTTTCTGTTTGGTTTATCAGACAAAACACCGTCTAATCTTCCATCGCCCATATCTAAATCAGTTGCGATGGTGTTATTAAATGTTTGATTATGCCATTGTGGAGCTCCTGTGAAGGTAAATTGGAAATCATGCTTTTTGTTTGGCTGCCATCCAAGAGCAAAATAATAGTTGTACGCTTCAAAATCTGAACCGTCAATATACATAGCTCCGGCTGTTCTGCTCATCAAAAATGAAGTAGACCATCCTTTTGCAGATTTTCCTGTATTATAAGAAAATAGAGTTTTAAGATAACCATCATTACCAAGTCCCACAGTTACATTACCTTCTCTCTTTTTATCTGCTGCTCTTGTAACAATGTTAACTGTACCTCCAACAGAAGCAATTGCTAATTTTGAAGCTCCTAGACCTCTCTGTATCTGCATTGCAGAAGTTACATCAGAAAGCCCAGCCCAGTTAGACCAATATACTGTACCACCTTCCATGTCATTAATGGGAACCCCATTAATCATTACTGCGGTATTAGAAGTATCAAAGCCTCTTACGTTCATACGTCCGTCTCCAAAACCACCGCCACCTTTTGTAGCATAGATGGAAGGAGTTGTAGATAAAATCTCAGGGAATTCCTGATTCCCCAATCTTTGTACGATTTGTGCTTCTTTGATTGTCGAAACTGCTACCGGTGTTTTTCTATCTTTTGCGATATCAGCAACCCCAGTTAGTACAACTTGTTCAATGTCGTTGGATTTAGCTTTCACTGTATCCTGAACCTGTTGAGCATAATAGACGCTGGCTGTAGATAACGTAATCACTGCAGATAGCATCGATTTGTTGATTAATTTCATAATCGTTAGTAATAGTTAGATTTAATTTTCTGCAAAATTCGCGAAATAAAATTTAACTAATATTAACTGTATGTTAATTTTTACTCAATCTTAATAAGAATTAATGTGTTGAAAATCAGTACGATGAATAAAAATTGGTTTTTTACATGAAGAAAATCATATTATTGAGTTTTTAACAAATAGGGGCTGTTTTTATTAAAAATACAACGCTATTTCACTGCTTTGAGACTCAAATCGATATTTTCAGCAGAGTGGGTAAGGGCTCCCGCAGAGATATAAGTGACCCCTATTGAGGCTATATCTTTTAACATATCGCGGGTAATTCCGCCTGAGGCTTCAGACTCACAGGAACCGTTAATCATTTCTACGGCCTGTTTCATCGTAGGTACATCCATATTATCAAGCATGATTCTGTCTACTTTGGCTTTGATGGCTTCCTTTACTTCGTCCAGATTTCTTGTTTCAACCTCAATTTTTAACTTTTTCTTGGAATTTTTAACATAATCTTTCGCCATTTTTACCGCATTGGTAATGCTTCCGTTATAATCGATGTGATTATCTTTAAGCATAATCATGTCATAAAGACCGTATCTGTGATTGGTTCCGCCACCTATGGCAACTGCCCATTTTTCACATACTCTGAAATTAGGAGTGGTTTTTCGGGTGTCTAAAAGCTTGGTTTTGGTTCCTACCAATCTGGAATCCCAGTCGTGGGTGAGGGTAGCTATTCCGCTCATTCTTTGCATGCAGTTCAGAATAAGCCTTTCTGTGGAAAGAATAGACCGGGCGCTTCCCGTAACAGTTAAAGCGATATCTCCTACTTTGGCAGCTTCTCCGTCTTTAATAAATATCTCAACTTTTAAATCTTTATCAAAAGTTTTAAAAATAATTTCTGCCAGTTCAACACCTGCTAAAATGCAGTTCTGTTTTACCAGAAGTTTAGCACTTTGTTTCAGATCAGCCGGAATAGTAGAAAGGGTAGAGTGATCTCCATCCTGAATGTCTTCTTCCAGGGCATTTTTTATAAACGTTTTTAATACTTTATCTGTAGCGTAGCTTGGTCTTTTCATTATTTTTAATTTTAATAATAGTAAGATGCTTTTGTTCCGAATAACAAATCGTGGATTATAAAAAGCAAAATTACTTCATTTTCTTTAGCTTTCATTTTTTCAAACTCGATTTTATTTTTTATTCGAATATTGTTTTGATTGGTTGCTGAAAATTCTATTAAATATTTACCTCGGGGTCTAGATGAATATGGATTTTCGGAATAAAAAAAATATTTCCAGTTGAGGTTTTTCCAGTAATATTCCTGATGGTGAAAAAGAACTTTGTCTTTATTAAATTGCAGAATAGGATGTTGATGATTATTGATATAATAAAATGTTAATGGAAGCTGATTGTCATCAATAATTTCATCCGGATCAAATTGATCTTTTCCGAAATAATATGGCTTTCCCAATTCCAGGATATTGTATAACAAGTTTAAAGGAAGAGGATGCTTTGCCTTTGAAATAATGACTCTCTTCAGGTAATTGAAGAAATTTCTTCCGAATAATACAGCAACAACTCCTAGTATCCAGAATAGAAGATCACTTGAATCGTTAAATTTAACGACATAAAAAAGAGTGCAGAAAATACCTAAAATTACGAGTATAATTAAACCTCTTAGAAAATATAAAAGTTTAATAATTGTAAGAATTTTCAGTCTGAATATTTCCATTGACTTGCTTTAATTCCTTTAAGCCAAATCTTTATTATAAAATGCCCCCTTATTTTCCGTCATCTCTATAGACTGGGTAATGATGAGGTGGGCAACGGTTGTAAGATTTCTTAGTTCAGACAGCTGTGGCGAAAGAATAGAGTAGTGGTAAATTTCATCTACAGCGGCTGCGATCTCCTGATGTTTCTGCAAAGCCATATTCAAACGTCTGTTGCTTCTTACGATACCTACAAGGTCGCTCATCATTTCCTGAAGCTGTTTTCTGAGGTAGCTTACGATAACCATTTCATCCATAATTTTCATCCCTTCTTCATTCCATTCCGGAACGGCCTTCAGATCATCAAAATTGAAATTGTTTTCATTGAGAAGATCCACTGTTTTAATCGCTGCATTATGCCCGAAAACAAGACCTTCCAGCAAAGAGTTGGAAGCGAGCCTGTTCGCTCCGTGAAGTCCGGAATTGGTACATTCTCCTACAGCAAAAAGATTTCTGATGGAAGATTGTCCATCACGGTCTACTTCAATTCCTCCCATCAGATAATGGCAGGCAGGTACTACAGGAATCAGTTGGGTAAAAGGATCAATTCCTTCTTCTCTGCATTTTTTATAAATATTCGGGAAATGTTCAAGAAACTTTTCGTGATTCATTTCACGGCAATCGAGGCCGGCATATTCATCACCGGAAATTTTCATTTCGTTGTCAATGGCTCTCGCTACAATATCTCTTGAGGCTAATTCTTCACGCTCATCATATTTGTGCATGAATTTTTCGCCTTTCTTAGTTCTTAATTTAGCACCATCCCCTCTTACAGCCTCAGAAATCAGAAAAAGCATTCCATTGATCTTGCTGTATAATGCCGTAGGGTGAAACTGGTAGTACTGCATATTCGAAACTTTTCCTTTGGCACGGGCAACGAAAGCAATTCCGTCTCCGGTGGCAATGGTAGGATTCGTGGTATTTTTGTACACATGGCCTGCACCTCCGGTGGCTGCCAATGTAATTTTTGAAGTGATTTTTTTGATGATTTTTGATTTTTCATCAAGGATATAAGCGCCATAGCAGTTGATATCACCTTCGCTTACTTCTTTTCCCGGAACATGGTGCTGGGTAATGATATCAATAACGTAATGATGATCAAGGATTTCAATATTCGGGCTGTTTTTTGCCGTTTCCAGCAGCGCTCTTTCTATTTCAAATCCCGTAATATCTTTATGGTGTACAATTCTGTTTTCGGTGTGTCCGCCTTCTCTTCCCAAAGCAAATTGCCCGTTTTTCATATCGAAATTGGCACCCCATTCTACAATTTCATTGAATCTTGCCGGAGCTTCCCTTACCACCATTTCTACCACATCGCGTTTGTTTTCTCCGTCTCCGGCACGCATGGTGTCTTCAATATGCTTCTCGAAATTGTCATTTTTAAAGTCGGTGACTACGGCCAGCCCGCCTTGCGCATACTTAGTGTTGCTTTCGTCCTCGTCAGATTTGGTTACGATGATGATTTTAGCATCAGGGAGCTGTTCAGACACTTTAATGGCATAGGAAAGTCCCGAGATGCCGGAACCAATTACTAATACATCCGCTTTTATCATAGGCTTGCTTTAGGTACAATCATTTAAATATTAAATAAATTTAAACAATTTTTCGTTTGGTTTTCTTACTTTTTTCATGTGCTGGAAAGGATCTTCCTCAGAACGGTAGCCTAAAGCGAGGGTAACGGTTACTTTTTCTGTTTCCGGATTTATATTCAGGATTTCTTCTATCAGATCCTGGCGGAAGCCTTCCATAGGGCACGAGTCTATACTTTCAATAGCGGCGGCATACATGAGATTGGCCAATACTATATAAGACTGCTTTTCAGCCCAGTTGAAAATTTCATCCTGTGTTTTTTGGGTAATATGCTGGTTAATGCTTTTTCTGAAAAGATCAAGGTTCTCAATGGGGGTTTCCCGTACTTCAGAAATATGATTGAAATAACCATGGATATAATTCTCCTCAATACTTTTCTTCGAAATGATCACAATAAGATGCGAGCAGGTGGAGATTTGAGACGGATTATAGAAAGCGGGAATTAATTTCTGTTTCATTTCCTCACTTTCAACCACAATGATCTTGTAGGGCTGAAGTCCAAGTGAACTGGCAGACAGTTTTCCTGACTCAAGAATGTTGTGCAGTGTGTCCTGAGGAATGATTTCGTGATTAAATTTTTTCACAGAATATCTTCTGCTTAAAGCTTCCAAATAATTCATAGGACAAATTTAAGAATTGAATGCGAATAAAGGGTGCTTAAAATGAAATATCTCCCTTCACAAAAAAACAAAAAAAGATCACTCCACATTCGGAGTGATCTCAGGGTATTTAAAATAATCAATTTAAATTTTAGTCTCTGTTTTTTACCATAATCCAACCCGAGAATTTGATTGGTGTATTTTTACTGTTGTTTTCATTCCATGTGATAGAATACCAGTAATTTCCGGTAGGAACTTTTTTACTTCCGTTCGTAGTGCCGTCCCACGTGTATCTGTTGGATTTATCAGCCTGGAAAAGTTTATATCCGTATCTGTCGAAGATTCCGATTTCCAGATTTTTTTTGTTAGCCAGTGCAGAATAATCAATAGCATCATTTACACCGTCTCCGTTTGGAGTGATCACATTGATAAGATTAGGAACCGTGATGTTGATTTCAATAGGCTCACAATCATAGTCATCTTTTACATAGATTTTCGTCTCACCTCTGGCAACATTGGTGAATATATTGGAATCCTGCCAGCCTATATTATCCATTGAATATTGATATGGCGGGGTTCCTCCGTTCACAAATACGGTTACGGTACTTCCTGAAATGTCAATATTGGTCACTACCGGTTGTTCAGAAGCATACACTTTTACGGATTGTAATGAGGTACAGTCTCCGGTTTTTAGTTTTACCCAATACGTTCCTACTCCTACATTGTTGATAGCTTGCGTTGTGGCGCCGGTGCTCCAAAGATAGCTGTTGAATCCAGGACCTGCATCCAGTGTGGTTTTATCTTCAATACAGATGATTTTATCCTTCAGAACATTAGAAAGAACCGGGGCTGTAACCGTTAATGTAATTTTTGCAATGGAATAACATCCCTGTGCATTGAATACTTTTGCATAAACTACTCCTGATGGAGCATCATAGGTTAGGAAATTTAATATTTCATTAGTTCCGCTTTCAGCATCAGCCAGAGATTTGTAATATTTTTTCGGAGCATTTCCTACCGTTACCGGTGCATTGTTCAGATTGAATGTTCCTAGTGAATGATTGGTTTCAAGGAAACATGTTCTTAAAGAAGCATCGGTTACGACTACTACCGGGTGCAGGTTCAATGTCACTTTTGCTGTGCTGACACATCCCTGTGGGGTTGTCACTTTTGCAAACAGTACAGCTGCTCCTGATGCATATGCAGTAGGATTCGGGATCTGGTTGATTCCTGCATTCAGATCAAACATCGTGTTGTAAAACTGCATGGTAGCTCCCGGTACATTGGTGAGGGCTGCAGTAGTAAGGTCAAATGTTGCTGTCCCTGCATTGTTATTGTTACATCCCGTGAGTGTTGCATCTGTTGCGGCAAATGGTGTCGGATTAAGCTGTATAACTCCGTCCCCATTGTCGCAGAGCGTAGAGCTTGGGTCCTTAATGACGACTTTAATGGTTGTATTGCCTGAATAAGGGAAGCTCGTTGGATTGGTGATAGGTGTCGGGCTTCCTAAAACATAATAAGTAAACAGATAGTTTGCAGGATTGTTTACAAACTGTGCGTTGAAAGAGGTAAGATCCACTGTTCCGGTACCTGTAGCCGGATTGGTACATACAAATGGTGTAACGGTGGCATTCAGGATAGGAACTTTATCCACATATACTTTCACATTCTTGATGGAGTGTCTTGCACTTGCTCCTCCTGTTGCAGCAGAAAAACCAAAGTATCCCTGTGTCATTCCCACTGCTCCTCCGGATGGCGCAAATGATTGGTCAACAATAAGAACGCCGTCAAGTCTGATTTTTATAATCCAGTTCGTAGGGTTCATAAGATCCGTTTCGCCGTTTACTTCAACATGTTTAAAGGTCGGGCCTACGAAAGGCTGTGTAGTGATCAGATCCGGAGAGTGAAAAGTACTGTTCGGTGTATTGTTGAATTCAATATTATTTCCGGCCGTATTATTGGTTCCGTACAGTAAATGTATTTTACTCATCTGGCCTTCTGTGGTATTGTTGAAGATATCAAATCCTACCATAAGCCCGGATGCATTTGCCGGAATTCCAAGTCCTCCTCCGGATACAAAACCTGTTGGAGGGTTTACCAGATACCAGAAAGTGAATCCGTCTCCCCTGCCGAATTGTGTGGTTCCGTTTCCATCAATTCTAAAATCAAATTCCACCTTCCATTTATCACAATAACTTAATGTGATAGGGTCTGCCAGTGTTATAGCTCCGAATAAGCCGGTGTTATCTGTAGTAAGCCGGATAAAATCGTTGTCAACAGCTGCATTTGAAACAAGGTTCCATCCTGTGGTATTAACGGGGTTTCCTGCAAGCTGATAGGTCTGGGCAGACAGCTGTCCTGAAAAACTAAGTAGTGTGATTAAGTAATAAATGAGTAGTTTTCTTTTCATGAAGCGAGTTGGTTTAAGGTTATCGATATAAATATATTTATTTTGTTTTCTTATATATAATGAATAATTGTCAATTGTTTGGTTTAAATTGTCAATTTTAAGTTAATATTTATGGAATAATATTACTAATAAAATAATATTCTCTTTTTAGTGTATTAGATAAAAAAATAAACTAATAATTTGTTTGTTATTGATTTTATTAAAAAAATCACCCCAATTAAGGAGTGATTTTTAGTATTTCAGATTATTCTCTGTTTTTTACCAATACCCAGCCTGTATATTGAGTCGGGGTATTGTTTTTGTCATTTTCGTTCCAGGAGATAGAGTACCAGTAAGTTCCTGTAAGGATTTTTTTACCAAAAGCAGTTCCGTCCCATTTGTAGTTTCTTGTTTTGTTGGCTTCGTAAAGTTTATTGCCATATCTGTCATACACTATGAAAACAAGATTCTTCTTGTAAGCCAGTGCAGAATAATCAATAAAGTCGTTTACGTTGTCTCCGTTAGGAGTAATGGCATTGATTAGATTAGGGACAGTGATCTGTACTTCAACAGGCGTACAGTTGTAAAAATCTTTAACGTAAACTCTGGCTTCTCCTCTGTGAAGCCCCGAGAAGGTATTGGAGTCCTGCCAGTCGACACCATTCAAAGAATACTGATAAGGTGGCGTTCCACCGGATACATTGACTGTAATGGTGGTGTTATTGATATCAATACTCGTAACAACCGGGTTCGCAGACGCAATCACTTTTACCGTCTGCAGGGTAATACAGTCGCCTGTTTTTAGTTTTACCCAGTAAAGACCTACGCCTACATTTTGGATAGAAGGTGTGGTACCTCCGGTACTCCATTCGTAAGCGTTGAAACCAGGACCTGCATCCAGGTTCGTTTTCCCGTCTATACAGATTATTTTATCTTTTAAAACCGTAGACATTACAGGAGGAAGTACAATAAGATTCACTTTGGCCAGAGCAAAACATGCATTGGAATCAGTTACCTTTACATAAATTGCCGTGCTTACAGACATGTATTGCAATGGATTTACAATTTCATTGGTTCCGCTGAGAGCATCTGCTATAGAAGTATAATATTTCTTGGTATAGCCGTTTATCAGGGTTGTTACATTGGCAGAAGTAAGATCAAACACAGCGTTCGTAATATTGTTCTGCAGGAAACATGAACGCAGTGTAGCCTCTTGTACCGGTGTGTCCGGATAAAATGCCAGGGTAATTTTTGCATTACCTGTACATCCCAAAGGGGTAGTCACTTTTACATATACGCTTCCTGCCGCCGAAGTGTAACTGCCGGGATTAAGTATCTCATTTGTTCCTGCATTCAGGTCGTTCAGAGTTCTGTAGTATTTTTTAACCGCGTTGATCCCGCCGGTTACATCTGCTGCATTGAGGTTGAATACTCCGTTTCCTATCCTGTTATTATTACAGGTAGTTAACGTTTTATCAGTCAGCAGAAGAGGAGCGAGGACAAGCTGTATTTTCCCGTCCGGATTATCACATAGTATTCCTGCATTATCTTTTACAATGACCGTAACATTTGTATTGGCATTGAACTGAAAATTCGTAGGGTTGGCAATAGGAGTCACCCCTTGCAGATAGGTGAATGTGTAGTTGGTAGGGTTGTTTACAAATTGAGGGTTGAAAGTCGTTAAGTTCACCGTGCCGAATCCTGTTGTGGGGTTTGGACAGAAAGACTGGGTTACCGTATTTTGAAGAATAGGAACTTTATCTGTGTAAATTTTTACATTTTTAATAGAATGTCTTGATCTTGCACCTCCTGTAGAAGCCGAAAACCCAAAATATCCTACAGTCATTGCTGCAGCAGTTCCGGAAGGAGCGAAAGACTGATTGCAGATCACTGTTCCGTCAATGGTAATTTTTACAATCCAGTTGACAGGATTAGCAGGATCTACTTCGGCGGTTACTTCAACATGTTTAAAAGTAGTTCCCTGAAATGGCTGGGTAGTATTCAGATCCGGAGAGTGAAAGGAACTTCCCGGTACATTGAAGAACTCTACGTTGTTGTTGTCGGTTGTATTCTGAACCTGTCCGTAAGCAACATGTACCTTGCTCATCGTAGCCGTTGTGGTATTGTTGTACGTGTCAAACCCTACAATAAAGCCAACAGCGTTTTGGGAAACACCAAGCCCTGAGCCTAATACACTGGCAACGGGAGGGTTGGCAAGATACCAGAATGCAATTCCGTCCCCGTTTGAAGTCTGGTTGGAATCCATTCTGAAATCAAATTCTACTCTCCATTTGTCGCAGTATTTTAAGTTAATCGGGTCGTTAAGTCTTATGGATCCGGATTGATTATTTGTATCCGGGGTAAGTTGGACGAAGTCTCCGTTTACTTGTGTAGGAGCTACCATTGTCCATCCGGTAGTATTCACTGGATTTCCGGAAAGTTGATAGGTTTGGGAAAACAATCCTCCTGATAAAAAGAGCAAAAGGAGAAAAATATAAGGTAGGAGAAATTTATTCATTGAATTGGGATTACTTTATATTAGATGATGTAAATATATTAAATCCCAATTAATTAATGTGTATTTAATGTTAATTTCACTAAAATTATAGTAATATTTCAATAAAAAAGACCTTAAATCAGATAATGTCGTATGTAATGCGTATCAATTTATATTGATTAAAAAAGAGAATTGCTTTCTAATCCTTCAAAATAAGAGTCAATCTCAAGGTCGGATGAATTGGCGGCAGCAACAGCAAGCTTGTCGCAAAGTTCATTTTCGAAGTGTCCGGCATGACCTTTTACCCAATGCATTTTTGGGGTATGCTTATTATACATCTCAATGAATCTTTTCCAGAGATCCGGATTTTTTACATTTTTCCATCCTCTTTTAATCCATCCTGAAATCCAGTTTTGATTCACGGCATCAGCTACATATTTGCTGTCTGTATAAATGTGGATGTCGTTTTCCGAAGACTTTAGTTTTTCCATGGCGGTAATTACAGCCAAGAGTTCCATTCTGTTGTTGGTGGTCTTTCTGAAGCCTTTGGAGAATGTTTTCTGATAATTTTTTTCAGGAACACGCATGAGAATTCCGTAACCTCCTTTTCCGGGATTTCCGCTGCATGCACCGTCGGTATATATTTCTATTCTCAAAAGCTGTATGTAAAAATAGTATTCTGTTTAAAATAATAAGGAATACAGGATTGTTATTAAATGTAAATGCTGTGCGTTTTAGAATGGGAAGTCATCGTCATCATCGAAATCATTCATAGAAGATCCTGATAGTTTTGAGCTGTCCGGAAGATCAAATGCCGCACCCGGCTGAATCGTAGTTTTAATTTTATCAAAACCGCTTGGCTCATTGGATCCGAAATTGGAAGGATAGCCACCTAAACCACCATCAAAAGCCGCTTCAATATCTCCGAATTTTGCAAAATGTTTTAAGAATGAAAGCCTCACATCAGCGGTAGCACCATTCCTGTGCTTGGCAATAATCAGCTCGGCCTGGTTTTCCGTTGATGTTTCCTGACCTTCTTCATCATTATCCCAAACGGCAATTTTATAGTATTCCGGTCTGAAAATGAATGATACGATATCCGCATCCTGCTCAATCGCTCCTGATTCCCTAAGGTCAGAAAGCTGAGGTCTTTTTCCCGGACGGGCTTCCACACTTCTCGACAGCTGGGAAAGTGCAATCACAGGAACGTTAAGTTCTTTGGCAATCGCTTTTAAGGAACGTGATATCATGGAGATTTCCTGTTCACGGTTTCCGACTCCTTTTCCTCCGCCTCCGGCAGTCATCAGCTGAAGGTAGTCGACCATGATGAGTCTTACCCCGTGCTGCATCACCAGTCTTCGGCATTTTGCACGGAAGTCGAATATCGAAAGGGAAGGCGTTTCGTCTATAAAAAGTGGAGCATTTTCCAGTTCAGATACATTGGAGAACAGTCTCTGCCATTCTTCATCATCCAAAGTTCCTTTTCTCAGTTTTTCGGAAGAAATTTTTGTTTCGGAAGCAATCATCCTGGTGATAAGCTGTACCGATGCCATCTCCAGAGAGAAAAGTACCATAGGGATTTTGTGTCCTACGGCAATATTTCTGGCCATGGATAGAAGGAATGCTGTTTTCCCCATCGCCGGACGTGCCGCAATAATGATAAGGTCGGAATTCTGCCAGCCTCCGGTTTCTTTGTCAATATCCCTGAATCCTGAAGGAACTCCGGAAAGACCTTCTTTATCTTTTAGGGATTTGATAGTGTCAATGGCTTGTTTTACCAATGAATTGGCTGTATCAAATCCTTTTTTGATAGTTCCGTTGGTGATTTCAAAGAAAGATTGTTCAGCTTTGTCCAGAAGTTCAAATACATCTGTAGATTCTTTATAGGAAGAATCAATCACATTGGCAGAAACATTAATAAGGCTCCTTAAAATATATTTTTCAAGAATAACACGTACATGGTATTCTATATGGGCAGATGAACTTACTCCCATCGTAAGATCTATGATGTAATGATCTCCTCCTGCTGAACTTAATTTATCTTCTTTTTTCAACTCCTGAATAATCGTCATCAGATCTACAGGATGGTTACCTTCATAAAGCTTTAAGATGGTGGAAAAAATAACCTGATGTCTTGGGTCGTAAAATACTTCCGGAGTAAGGAGGTCAATAGAGTGGTCCAGTCCCTTTTTATCTATCAAAAAAGTTCCTATAACCAGTCTTTCAAAATCTACAGCATTGGGAGGCATTTTTCCATCCGCAATAGACAGCTCTTTTGCAAAGTTTCCGTGTGTAAGGGATGATAATGTTTCTTTCTGCGCCATGGTGCAAAGATAGTTTATTTAAAAAAATAATAACTAACAAGTTACCAGCATTCCTCTGAAGGTGTTATGAACAGAATACAAAAAGACGTTGGCGAAAATGTAGGGGGTCAAAAATATAAATTTTTCAATAAGTAACAGTCTGTATGATGAAAATGATTCATATTTTTTTATTTTTCTAATGTTGGGGGGATAGCCATAAGCCAGCTGGAAAATAAAAGCACAAAAAAAGACTGTCATTACCGACAGTCTTTTTTATGTGTTATAAGAAATTAATTATTCTTTATTTTTTACCAGTATCCAGCCTGAATATTTCGTTTCGGTACCGTTCTTATCATTCTCGTTCCATGAGATCGTGTACCAGTAAGTTCCTGTAGGGATTTTCTTACCGGAAGCCATTCCGTCCCACTTATAGTTTCTTATTTTGTTGGCCTCATAAAGTTTGTTTCCGTATCTGTCATACACAATGAAGACCAGATTTTTCTTATAAGCCAGTGCAGAATAATCAATCTCGTCATTTATCTTATCTCCGTTCGGAGTAATCGCATTGATAAGATTAGGAACTGTAATGGTAATCTGGATTGGGTTACAGTTGAAAGAATCTTTCAGGAATACTTTATTGTCTCCTCTAGGAAGCCCGCTGAAAACATTGGATTCCTGCCAGTTAACACCGTCTGTTGAATACATATAAGGAGGAGTTCCGCCTGAAGCATTTACCGTGATGGTATTGTTACTGATTTCTACACTTGAAATTACCGGCTGCTGAGAAGCAAAAACAGTTACAGTCTGTAGTGTAAAGCATTTTCCTGTTTTCAGTTTTACCCAATAAACACCGATACCTACATTATTGATCGCTTGTGTGGTAGCACCTGTGCTCCATTCATATCCGTCAAATCCAGGTCCTGCATCCAGTGTGGTCTTCGCTTCAGCGCAGATGGTTTTGTCTTTCAGAACTGCAGATTTTACAGGAGGAAGAACTTTCAGTGTAATTTTAGCAATAGCATAACACTGGTTGGCATTGGTTACTCTTACATATACATCCGTGCTGGTTGTAACGTAAGCATCCGGATTGGTAATAGGGTTGGTTTCCGCTTTAGCATCGTTCAGTGTTTTATAGAACTTTTGCGTTTGGCCTGCTATCATGCCTACGTCTGCTTTGGTAAGATCAAATTTAGCCTGTGTGATATCATTTTCGATATAACATTCCTGTAGAGTAGCATCTTTTAACGTTACAACAGGGTGGAAAGACAGGGTAATGTTTCCTACAGCCGTACATCCGAACGCAGAAATTACTTTTGCATACACTATTTTCTGTGCAGAAATGTAGTTGGTCGGGTTTGTAATTTCATTGGTATCTGCATTTAGGTCAGCAAGGGTAGGATAGTATTTTTTGGTACCTCCGGTAAAGACATCTGCTGTTGTAAGATCAAATTTTCCGGTTCCTTCCCCATTGTTGTTACATGCAAAAATAGTGGCGTTCCTCGCAGTGATGCTGGCATTTACAAATTTAAACTTACCGCTTATGAAGCATTTGTTGATCACATTGTTAGGATCGACAGGATCCAGATATCGGATTCTGTAGTAATAGTCGGTGGTTGCATTTACCGTAGCAATGGTTAGAGGATCGTCTCCTGTAACTACATCATTGGTGTTGTCATGGTAAGTAACTTTGAAGTTAGGACTGTTACCATTAATAATTCCGGCAGTAAGAGTATCAAAGTTAAATTGTGAAGGAAGCCCACATACCATAATCGTTGTTGGATCAGTAGGGGCTGCTCCTGGTATACCCGGAGGAATGAATGGATTGGGAGCCAGAGTAGGATTATTAAATGCAGAGCTTAAAGTAGCTGTACCGCCCCAAATCAATCTAAATCCATCAGGAGAACTTTCAAAATTGTCTACAATAAGATAGTAGGTTTGTCCCGCTACAACATCCATATAAGGACTCCATTCTCCTTGGTTACCAGCAGTTCCGGTACCGTTGGGAGCTCCGGGAGGTGGAATGTTCAGGCTAAGTCCGGTATCTCCGTTAGGTACTCTACCAGCATAGTTACATCTGATAGGTGTTACAAAAGTACCATTGGTGTTTAAAGAGGTGCATCCATTAGTGGTAGGGCCATATATAGCAAAATCGTAATCATCTGTATTTACATTAGGATCAATGGTAAATGATAATGTACCTGATGTTGCTATCGTAAAAGTATACCATACCGAGAAGTTTTCATTTCTACCCAAACATCCGGCTGCAGATAAATTTTCCTGAATAGTTCCATGTCCGGATGGAGTATAGGAGATATCAGAGTTTCCGCAGAGTGGAATAGCCGAAACACAATCGGACTGTGCGTAAAACACCTGTGTTATGAATAAAATTAAAAAAAGTAATGTTTTTTTCATGTTTAAAATGATTTTTGTGAAACAAGATTTGAGAAAATAAATAAGTTATCAGCATTTATGAGGAAAAACCGCTCCGGAGAGCGGTTTTTTGATTATAAATTATTCTCTGTTTTTTACCATTACCCATCCGGAGAATTTGAATGGCGTATTCTTTTTGTCATTTTCATTCCATGTTACAGAATACCAGTATGTTCCTGTTGGAATCTTTTTACCGGCTACAGTTCCGTCCCACTTATATCCGTTAGACTTATCAGCCTGGTGGATTTTTGTGCCATATCTGTCAAAGATACTTAATATTAAGCTTTGTTTTCCTGATAATGCAGAATAGTCTATCACATCATTCACGCCGTCTCCGTTTGGAGTAATTACGTTGATAAGATTAGGTACTACAACATTGATTTCAATAGGCTCACAGTCATAGGCGTCTTTTACGTATACTTTGTGATCTCCTCTGGAAATATTGGTGAATACATTAGAATCCTGCCAGTTGATATTGTCCATAGAATATTTGTAATCCGGAGTTCCTCCGATAACATTTACGGTGATCGTTGTATTGGAAATGTCAATGTTTGAAACAACCGGCTGGTCTGAAGCATATACTTTTACATTTTGTAAAGTAATACAGTCTCCTGTCTTTAGCTTAACCCAGTAAGTTCCTACAGCTACATTGTTGATAGCTTGAGTAGTTGCTCCCGTACTCCATTCGTAACCGTTGAATCCAGGTCCGGCATCCAGCGTTGTTTTATCTTCAATACAGATTATTTTGTCCTGTAAAACATTTGAGTAAACAGGCGAAAGTACGGTTAATGTTACTTTAGCAATCGAATAACATCCCTGTGCATTGAATACTTTCACATAAACAACCCCTGTTGGAGCATCATAGGTAAGGAAGTTTAATATTTCATTGGTTCCGCTTACTGCGTCAGCCAGAGATTTGTAATATTTTTTCGGAGCATTTCCTACAGTTACAGGCGCATTGCTCAGATTAAATGTTCCTAAAGAATGATTGGTTTCAAGGAAACAAGCTCTTAAAGATGCATCCGTAACCACTACCAGAGGATGGAATCTTAGCGTGATTTCAGCAGTTGCCGTACATCCGAATTCATTAGTTGCTTTTACAAATACTCTTCCTTCTGCCGATACAAACTGATAAATGGCAGGGCTTGTAATTTCATTTGTCCCCGCATTCAGGTCAAACATAGTAGGATAATACTTCAATGTATGAGTAGGTCCTGCTCCTACTGCTGCCGTGGTAAGATCAAACAGTGCAGTGCCGGAACCGTTATTGCTACAGCTGGTAAGCGTGGCATTAGTTAAGGCAAAGTTGCCATCCCTGAATTTGAATCTTCCTGTAATAAAACAGCCATTCCTCGGGTCGTTAGGGCTTGTAGGATCCTGATAAACAATTCTGTAAAAATAAGTAGTCGGAAGGTTGACCAGTTCAGTGGTCACAGGGTTCCCTCCTGTAATGGCATCATTGGTGCTTTTATGGTAAGATACCTTGAAATTTGGACTGTTACCATTAATGATTCCTACACTCAATGACGTAAAGTTAAATGGAGTAGCCAGTGAACATACCGTTACCTCGTTTGGATTTGCAGGGTTAGCTGCAGGAAGCCCAGGCGTAGTAAAAGGGTTCGGAGACAAAGCAGGATCATTGAATGCAGAACTTAAACTTGCAGTACCAGACCAGGTTAATGAAAACCCATCCGGAGAACTTCTATAGTTATCTACAACAAGATAATAAGTTTCACCCGCCTGAACTACCATATGCGGGCTCCATTCTGCCTGGTTTCCAGCACTTCCGTTGGTGTTTGGCGGTGGTGGCGGCGGAATAGTCAAAAGTAAACCTGTATTCCCCTGAGAGGCACCTGTTCCGTTGAAGTTACATCTTACCGGTGTCACAAAAATATTGTTGTTATTCAACGAAGTACAGCCGTTTGTTGTAGGGCCATACACGGCAAAGTCGTAGTCATCCGTGTCAATAACAGGGTTGATAACAAATGCCAATGTCCCGGAAGTGGCTGCCGTAAAAGAATACCACACCGAAAAGTGTTCATTTTCCGTGTCACTCAGGCATGAGTTTACCCCAATGCCTTCCAGTATATTTCCCGGCCCGGAAGGAGTGTAAGAGATGTCAGAGTTTCCACAGACAGATATTGCACTAATACAATCTGACTGAGCATATAAGATGCGTGAGCAGACGATTAGAAAAATGAGTAATGTTTTTTTCATAAAGGGGGATTTAATAAAAAACAAATATAAAAAATTATTAAAGTTAAATTAAAGTTTTTGTGATATATTTAATAGAATGAGGATATTATTGTTTAATAATTCATTTTTCTCAGCTTGGGATTTGTACTTGCTACAAGAAGAGCAACCAGTACAGTCATGCTCCCTCCAAACACTACAGACCTTACTACGCCTAGTAATTTGGCCATCAGCCCGCTTTCAAACTGTCCCATTTCATTGCTTGACATGATGAAAATGGAATTAACGCTCAGTACACGTCCTCTGATGTGGTCAGGGGTCTTCAGTTGAACAATAGTTCCCCGGATAACCACCGAAATTCCATCAAGCATTCCGCTCATCACAAGAAACATAAAGGAAAGCCAGTAAAGCTTAGACAAACCAAAACCAATAATACAAAGCCCGAATCCGGTTACCGCAATCAAAAGAATTTTCCCCTGGTTTTTTCTTAACGGAACAATAGATAAAAGAGTGATGATGCACATGGAACCTATATCTGATGCGGCATTCAAAAGACCGAAACCTTCAGCTCCGGCATCCAGAATATCGGTGGCAAAGACCGGAATCATAGCCACTGCTCCTCCGAATAAAACCGCAAACATGTCAAGACATAAGGCTCCTAAAATTTCTTTGGTTTTAAAGATGTAAGAAATTCCCTCGCGCATACTTTCAATAACTTTAACTTCTTCTTTTTTATATTCAGAATGCTGTTGTTTCAGCTGCCAGAAGAATAAAGAAGCAATAAATATTAATGAAATAATGACGATAAGTGTCCATTTTACGCCGAATAACCCGATAAGAAGTCCTCCGGCAGCATGTCCGCAGACTGAAGAGATCAGAAACGTAGCCTGATTCAGGGTAATGGCATTCGGAAGATTTTCCTTTTTTACAATTTTCGGGATCATAGAAGGAACAATAGGTCCTATGAAAGCCCTTGCTATCCCGGTGAAAAATATCACTCCATAAATAAAGTAGGTGATTTCATGTCCGTTGAAATGCATTTCTACATTAAAAAATGCAGGAATTAGCAACAGCCCGATCAGGAAAATATAGGTGTAATTACAGATCAGAAGAAGCCTTTTCTTTTCATTCATATCAATAACATGTCCCGCATACAAGGCACAGCTTACCGCAGGGATTACTTCCGAAAGACCTATCAGGCCTATTGAAAACGGATCTTTTGTTAATTGATATACCCACCATCCCAATAAAGTTGCGAGCATTCTGAAAGCTAAAACAATAAAAAATCTTCCGGTAAGAAGATTCCTGAATTCAACATTTTGCAATGTTTTTAACGGCGTAAGAGAAATCATGCACAAAAATAGCCTTAAATATTTATTTAAGGCCGTTTATATGCTGGTTTTTTAAATGATAAATCAAATAGGTTCCGAAAGATAAAATCTATTTTAGTCCGCTCTCAAAGAACTGATGACGATAGCAGCAACACCTGCCGCACCAATTACGGTAGCTCCTGCTGTTACTCTGGCTTTGGATCTGTCTTTTACGGCTGCTACATTGGCTTTTGGAATAATCACCTCTGTGCTGTCTTTTTTTCCGGCAGTTCCTATAAGGTTATCACCGTCAATATTTCGAAATAGCATTTTCTGTTTTGGAGAACCATCTTTCATGGTAACAACATACATTTTTCCAGCCTGAAGGTTGGAATAATTGTTTTTTGAAACATCCTCACTGTACTTTGTGGTAGCGCAGGATGAAATGACAAATAAAGATGTTAGTAAAGATGATTTTAAGAATACAGATGCTTTCATTATTATTATTTATTTTCCCAAATTTATAATTTTTTTTGAATATATGTTTTTTGAATTGAAAAAATATCTTTAAAGTTTATAAATTTCTAATAGATCTGCAATTTTTCTGTCATTGGCCAGTCTTGGTGTTTTATTCTGTCCTCCAAGCTTGCCCTGAGATTTTGCATACTCATGAAAAGCATTTTTTTTCAAAACAGAAATATGGAGAGGCTGAAGAATATTTCCCGAAATAAGATCATCATAGTAAGTATTTCTCTCCCGGAGTTCACGGTCAAGCTGAAGTCTGAACAATTCCCTGTTTTCTGGTTCCTTTTCAAACTCAATCAGCCATTCGTGATAGGGAAGTCCTTCGGCAGGATTCACCTGTGGGGCAAGATGAAACTCTGTGATCTGAGCAGGATATTTTTCCAAAGTGGCTTTCATCGCTTCTTCTACTTCAAAAGCAATTACGTGTTCCCCAAAGGCAGATGTAAAATGCTTAGTTCTTCCGCTTACCAAAATCTTGTACGGATCTTTATCAATAAACCGCACAACATCTCCTATCGAATAGGCCCATAAACCTGAGTTTGTGGTAAGAATCAGAGCGTAATCTTTATTAATTTCTACCTCTTTTAAGGTTAATCTTCGCGCTCCCGGCTTGCCATAATCTTCAAGAGGAATAAATTCATAGAAAATCCCATGGTTGGTCAGCAACAGCAATCCTTCTTTAGTATAATCGTCCTGGAAAGCAAAAAAGCCTTCAGATGCAGGAAATGTTTGAATAATGTCTACTTTTCCACCGAGCAGATCTTCCATTTTATCCCTGTACGGCTCATAATTCACACCTCCGGTTACCAGAAGCTGAAGATTAGGGAAAAGCTGTTTGATTTTCTTGCCGTGTTTTTCGGTAAGTTTTTCGAAATACATAATCAGCCATGGCGGAATTCCTGAGATCAGCGTCATATTTTCATGTTCCGTCTCTTCAATGATCTTATCTACTTTTGCTTCCCAGTCTTCCATGATGTTTGTTTTCCAGCTTGGAAGCCTGTTTTTTTGAAGATAGGCAGGGATATGATGGGCCACAATTCCGGAAAGTCTTCCCGTTTTTATTCCAAAAACCTCTTCCATTTCCGGACTTCCCTGAAGAAAGATCATTTTTCCGTTCACAAAATCAGCATTGTTTTTCTGTGCTATATAATGGAACAATGCACTTTGTGCACCGGCAATCTGAAAAGGCATTCCCTCCTTTGAAATAGGAATGTATTTTGAACCGGAAGTTGTTCCGGAGGTTTTTGCAAAATATTCGGGAGTTTCTGTCCAGAGAATATTGGCCTGGCCTTTTTTTACTCTTTCGATGTAGGGTTTTAGATCTTCATAGTCTGCAACGGGTACTTTTTCCTGAAATTCTTTGATGGAATGAATATTCTCAAAATCATGTTCTCTTCCAAAAAGCGTTTTCTGGGCTGTCTTTACGAGAGACAACAAAAGCGTTTCCTGATTCTTTTCTGAGTTTTTTTTGAATTCCCCGGTTTTCTGAACATGTTTTTTTGCCCAGACAAGCGCCGCATTTTTCTTGAAGAAGTTTAACATGCCTCAAATTTATAAATAAGTAGAGAATATGAAATCATTTTGATTCAGATATGCCACAAAAAAAACCGATGAATGAGTTTCATCGGTTCTTCGAAATTTGATTATGAAAATAACAACTATATGTTAAAGTTTACTTGTTTTCTTTGTACCTCTTATCCGGAGTACCGTCTTTTTTCAGCTTTTTGTTCTCTTTATATCTTTTGTCCGGAGTTCCGTCCTTTTTCATTTTGGCTGCCGGCTGAGCGGGTTGCGCTGTTTTAGCAGCAGGTTGTGTTACTTTAGCTGCCGGAGCTTTTACAGCTTTTGTAGTTGGATGAGGAGCTGAGGCAGTAGCCGGAGCAGTCTGTTGAGCAGTTGCAAAGCCTAGTCCTAATGCTAGAGACATTGCTGTTAATAATTTTTTCATGAGGGTGTATGGTTTATTTTTTCTTGAGTAAAGATATACAAAAAACGGGCTGGAAAATAGGTATTTACAACCTTAACTAAAGTTTATTACTGATTAAAAAAAACTTAAAGCAGCTGTTGAAAGAATAAAATAAGCCTGCTTTCATGAGGAAAACAGGCTTTGATATAGGTATGAATAGTTGGTTTATCGGGTACAGTTGGCGGTCCATGTTTTACCGTCTTTTCCATAAAGGATTTTCAGTTCGTTATTGTCTATTCTGATATAGCTTGTAGCATTGGAACCTACCATCACCAGAGTATTGTCTCCCTGCTTCTGAAACTCCACTCCGTTAAGATCCGGGATGCCATCAGAGAAGGCAAAATTATATTTCGTGCCGCTGGCAATTTTGGTTACAAATACGCTTCCGTTATCTTTGGTGTTACTTGTAGTCCCGTCATTATACGAAATTTTTCCTTTGTATGTTCCTGCAAAGAAGTCATTGTTGGCCGGATCATCATCCTTACTGCACGAGGCAAATGATAGCGTGGTCATCAACACCAGCATAAAAATTCCTAAGATTTTGATTGCTTTTTTCATAATTCTATTTCTTTAAAAGTTTGGATAGGGTGAAATTGCCAAACATTATGCCATGTAGATGTTTCTGCTTTTTTTTAACTTTTAATTAAGTAATTTGATGAAAAATTAAGATTTTCATATTTTAAATTGATTTTGTTGATTATTTAGATAATTTCAGGCTTCAGCTGAACGAAAAAATATCCTTACCTTTGTTATGCTTAAACGGTTTCGGAATACTCCCGAAATCGCTTTTGTCGTTTATATCATTACTATTTATGCAGCTAAAACCTATTCACGAAAAGTTTCTTCCCGATCTGCTTCAGAAAGAATTTGGAAAAGAAATTTTTATTCAGTTGGAAAACAGCCGGCATATTTCCGTGAAAGGAAGTGCAGGCTCTTCGGTTTCTATTTTCGTTGCCGAACTTTTTTTGACGCAGAAGAAAACAGTTCTTTATCTGCTAGATGACAAAGAAGATGCTCTTTATGCCAATACGGAGATGGAAGATCTGCTCGGAAAAGAAAAAGTATTGTATTTTCCGGCGACTCATCTTGAACCTTATCAGGTGGAAAAGACCCAGAATGCCAATCTTGTTCTCAGAACGGAAGTTTTAAATAAAATCAACTCAGAGAAATCTCCCAAAGTTATTGTGGCTTACGCAGGGGCTTTATCAGAAAAGGTTTTAAAGAAAGAAGATTTTAAAGCCATTTCGCATCATATAAAAGTAGGAGACCAGCTGGATTTTGATTTTGTGGATGAATTACTGAATCATTACCACTTCCAGCAGGCGGATTTTGTTTCTGAGCCGGGAGAATTTTCGGTACGTGGAGGGATTGTGGATGTGTTTTCCTATTCCTATGAAAAACCATACCGTCTTACCTTCTTTGGAAATGAAGTGGAAAGTATTAAAACCTTTGATATTGAAACTCAGCTTTCCGTAGATAAAGTAAAAGACTTTCAACTGGTTTCCAATATGAACTTCTCGGTAACAGGAAGCCGGGTTTCATTATTGCAGCTGATTCCGGATGATAGTTTTGTAGTCACCAGAAATGGAGCTGTCGGTATGCAGAAGATCAAAACCTTTTATGAAAAGTCATTGGTGAAATATGAGGCGTTAAGTAAAGATATCGCACACAGAAGACCACAGGAACTTTTTATTTCTGATCAGGAATTTCTGTTTGATTTTAAAAAATTTAAAACCATTGATTTTGCCGGAACTTCTATGGAAGGACTGAAAGAAATCACTGAAATAAAAGCAGAGCAGCTTCCACAACCTTCTTTTCACAAGAATTTTGAACTGCTGATAGAAGATCTGGAAGAAAAGCAGAATGCGGGATATGATACCTGGATCTCTTTTTCAACGGAAAAACAGAAAGAAAGACTGGAATCTATATTTGAAGAACTGGAACATCAGCTTCCTTTTAAAAGTTTTAAGTCTGAACTGCATGAAGGTTTTGTAGATAACATCCATAAAATTCTGGTTTATACAGATCATCAGATTTTTGACCGGTACCAGAGATACAAAGCAAAAAATACTTTTGCGAAATCTGAACAGCTTACCCTGAAAGACCTGATGTCCCTGAAGATCGGCGATTATATAGCCCATATCGATCATGGAATTGGAAAATTCATGGGATTGGTGAAAGTGAATAATGACGGCAAGATTCAGGAATGTTTTAAACTCACCTATAAAAATGGTGACCTTTTATATGTAAGCATCCATTCACTTCATAAAATTTCGAAATACAATGGCCCGGACGGGAAAGAAATTGTACTGAGCAAGCTTGGTTCTCCGGCCTGGAAATCTCTGAAACAGAAAACAAAAGCAAAAGTAAAGCAGATTGCTTTCGATCTTATAAGGCTTTATGCAGAAAGAAAAACGGCAAAAGGTTTTTCCTATACACCGGATTCTTACCTGCAAAATGAGCTGGAGGCAAGTTTTATTTATGAAGATACACCGGATCAGGAAAAGGCAACGATTGATGTAAAACGTGATATGGAGGCCGATACGGTGATGGACAGACTCGTTTGCGGAGATGTAGGTTTCGGAAAAACGGAAGTGGCTATCCGTGCTGCATTTAAAGCGGCAACAGACGGTAAGCAGGTGGCGGTGTTAGTTCCTACTACTATTCTTGCGTTTCAGCATTTCAGAAGTTTTAAGGAAAGGCTGAAAGATTTCCCTGTAAATGTTTCTTATGTGAACCGGTTCAGAACGGCCAAACAGAAGGCCGAAGCATTGGACGGACTTAAAAATGGAAAAGTAGATATTATTATAGGAACTCATCAGCTGGTAAGTGCTTCTGTGAAATTCAAAGATCTTGGATTACTGATCATTGATGAAGAACATAAATTCGGTGTTTCGGTTAAAGATAAGCTGAAGACCTTGAAAAATAATGTGGATACCCTTACTTTAACTGCAACTCCGATTCCGAGAACGCTTCAGTTTTCGCTGATGGCGGCGAGAGATCTTTCTGTGATCAAAACACCGCCGCCGAACAGGCAGCCTGTGGATACTCAGCTGATAGGTTTCAACGAGGAAATCCTCAGAGATGCTGTGTCTTACGAACTTCAGAGAGACGGGCAGGTGTATTTTATCAATAACAGAGTAGAGAATCTTAAAGATATTGCGGGGCTTATTCAGCGGTTGGTGCCGGATGCAAGGGTTATTACCGGGCATGGACAGATGGAAGGAAAGCAGCTGGAAAAGAATGTTCTTGATTTTATGGAAGGGAAATATGATGTTCTTGTGGCAACCACCATTGTAGAAAGTGGAGTGGATGTTCCTAATGCGAATACCATTTTCATTAATGATGCCCACAGATTCGGGATGGCAGATCTGCATCAGATGAGAGGTAGAGTAGGGCGGAGCAACCGGAAAGCATTCTGTTATCTCATTACGCCTCCTTATGATATGATAACTTCCGATGCCAGAAAACGTCTCGAAGCGATTGAACAGTTTTCTGATCTGGGAAGCGGTTTTCAGATTGCGATGAAAGATCTGGAAATCCGTGGTGCGGGAGATCTTTTGGGTGCAGAGCAGAGCGGATTTATTAATGAAATGGGTTTTGAAACCTATCAGAAACTAATGCAGGAAGCTTTGGAAGAGCTGAAAGATGATGAAGAGTTTGAAAATCTGTTCGATAATGAAGAAGACAGGCAGAAGCTTTTCAAATCTGTGAAAGATGTTAATATTGATACTGATCTGGAGCTGATGCTTCCCGATTTTTATATTTCGAATACGGAAGAAAGGCTTTTACTGTATCAGAAGATTGCAGAAATCGACAATGAAAAAGATCTTCATCAGTTTGAACTTGAACTGATCGACCGTTTTGGGGAACTTCCGAAAGAAGCTGTCAATCTGTTGAAGAGTGTTGCTTTGAAGTGGTTGGCTTCGGAGATTGGTTTTGAAAAGATTGTCATGAAAAACGGGGTATTTTTAGGATATTTCCCTGCGAATCCACAGGATAAGTTTTATCAGACGGAAAGATTCAGACATATCATCAGTTATTTAACCCAAAATCCGGCAGAAGCGCAGTTGAAAGAAAAGGTAGGAAAAGAAGGGAATCTGCTGATGATGAGAAAAGAAAAAGTGAAAAACGTGGATGAGGTTAATGTGCTTTTGAAGACCATTATAGGACATCATTAATAAGAAGCAGGCCGGATTTTGTATTCGGTGCATTGTTAAAAAAAGACCTGAAAATTCATTTTTCAGGTCTTTTTTTATCAGTATAGCAGAAGATGAAACCACTTTGAAAGCGCTTGAAAATCACTATATAATGATAAAAATATTTGCGCTATCTGCCACTACATCAGGGTTTAGAGGAAGTTGTTTGGTGAAAACACAGCAAAAAGTTGTGCTTTGTAGTAATAATTCTACTTTTTTGTACGATTAATTTTACATCGTAATCTCTTTATTTCTACTTGTTTAAGGGGTTGTAAATGGTTTTTTATGATTTAAATTCATACCTTTGCAGCCCTCATTATGAAAAGAATAATCTATTGTTGTGCGGCAGGAATTCTGTCGTTTAACGTCAAAGCGCAGGTGGGAATTGGGACGACTTCTCCCAAATCTACTCTCGATGTCAACGGGAAAATCACCTTGAGAAAAGAACTCAGAGTAGGCGGCACTTCCAGCCAGGTTGGAACTGCTGGGTTGAACGGCCAGGTTTTGGTTTCGCAGGGCGAAGGCTTACCTCCGGTCTGGAAATCATTGAATGTATCTTTTATGGAAGAAGGGCAGTACAAATTGATCAATTCGTATCTGTCATCAGATCAGGCGGGTATTACAAACCTTTCAAACGGAATAGCTGCAGATGGTATTTACAAAAACAGTGTAGGAGACGATGTTGGTGATACCTCAAAGGGTAGATGGGCTAAAATTGCCGGCCTTGAAAACAATTTTATTATAAAAAACGGAAAAAACAGACTTACCTACCAATTTCAGACGGGGATAGAAATGAAGGCTCCGGACGGGGCTGCTTCCCAGTCTATCACTTTCACCTGTGGTGTTTTCAGAAACGGAAAACTGGTGGCGGTACGACCGGATAAGGTTGTTTCTAATAATAATACAGAGAAATCCGGTATTCAGGATTATATTTTTACACTTAATTATACCGAGCAGAATGTACCGGTGGGGGCACAGAAACTTGAAGTGGCGTGCCGTAAAATTGATACCTCAAATTTAAATTCACAATTCGCAGTAGGGCGGAATGTTTCAGATACCAATACGGTTTCCAATGCATTTACTCTTGAATCTGTCATGAAGATAGATGTTATTGAATACGTAACTTATAAAAGCAATTAATTGATGAAAAATAGTATATCAATCCTGTTTCTTATGGCAGGACTGTCTCTTTCTGGCCAGGTGGGAATAGGCACCGATTCGCCAAAAGCCAGGCTGGATGTCAATGGAGATGTTAATTTAAGAAATAAAATTGTGGTTCTGAACACTTCGGATAATACCCTTTCTCAGGGGAATAATGATCAGATTCTGGTTTCTCAGGGAGAAGGTTATCCACCCATCTGGAAAAGTCTTCGTATTCCGGAATACGAGCCGAACAAATTTTATCTGATATTCAATAATTCCTTTTCAGACAGAGCGGGAGTGAAGTTCACCAGCACTGAGCAGTCCTCTATTACTTCTAAAAGTGCAGCTTTTACAAAAGGTGCTGATATTTCCAGCCTTCCGGGGTTTAAGAAAATTGCAGGTTTGTCACAGCCAATCAGTGTATACAGTGGAGAAAGTAAAACGTATTTTCAGTTTGAAACGGTGGTACAGGCTAATCTTCCTGCTAATGGAACAACGGATATTTCTATAGACTATGCCTGCGGGATTTTTGTAGATGACAAACTGGTGAATTTAAGACAGAGAAACCTGAAAGCCAGTAGTGCTACCAGTACCTTCATTACACATAATCAGATTGGAGTGGTCTCCAACCTTTCCAAAGGATCACATATGGTAAGTGTGGCCTGCTCAAGGTTGGGATCTTACAGAACAGCCAATGATGTGGTACTTGCCGTAGGAATTAATGCGGCCACCAATATTAATGATTTCATAGCACAGTCTTCTCTTAAAGTAGATGTATACGAAATTCCTCAGGTATTCAATCCTATCATCAATTAAACCAGGTCATGAAAAAAATAATTATTATAAAATCTCTTTTACTGGCTGCTTTTGCAAGTGCCCAGGTCGGAATAAATACGCCCAGTCCTGTTAATATTCTTGATGTAAACGGAGATGTGAATGTAAGAAAAGAAGTAAGAACAGGAGGAACCAACCTTCTTAAAGGTTCGGCGGGTACTGCAGGAACTATTCTTCACAATAATTCTGAGCTTACGGCGAATGACTGGAAGGGTATTAAAATAGCGGACGGGCAGGGAAGTATGTCTGTATTTTCACTGAATACGGTTGCGGACCAGACCGGTGCGGTATTTTCCTCACCAAATGGCTCTACAAATCCTTACACAGAAGGAACAGCTCTTACGAGTGACTGGACGGTACTGCCCGGAACCAACGATACTTTTTCAATTACCAATGGTGTGAATAAAGTAGTGTTTACTTTTCAGACAACAGCACAGAAAACAGGAAATGGAAACTCTTCCTCAGGTTTTGCCTGCGGGGTTTTTGTAAACAATACACTCAGAGCAGTAAGAACGGACGTTCTGATAGGTTCGGAAGGAAGTTATAAAATCTTTAATCTGAATGCTACACTTACCAATCTTACTCCACAAAATAATTATACGGTAAAGATGGCGTGTACCAAAAGAAATCTTAACTCAGGAACCCTGGGAATAGGTACAGCTGTGAATACAACCTTCTTAAACAGCGAAATGTCCCAGTCTGTTTTAACGACCTCCGTATTGCAGCCATATTAATTTTCATAGGATAATCATATTAAAAGACCTAAAAACTCCATGTTTTTAGGTTTTTTTTGAAAAAAGATATAGATCGTTGTTGATTTGTTTAATAAATGAATGTTTTCATCAAAAAAATGAATTATATTTGTGAACTCACTAAAATATTTTTTCATGGGAAAAAACTACCTTTTTAAAGTCATTACCGGAGTGTTTTTCGGACTTCTGGTTTCATGTGACAATTCTTCTTCAGACCAATTTGAACCGAGTGCTAATAATGGTGGAAACAATGGAAATACAACGCCGCCGCCAGCCAGGGTTATCGAAAAAATTACACTGAACAACAATGTTCAGGAAGAGTATACAATGAATGGAACAGCTTTCCAGAAGGGAATGCTGAGAGATGGAAATACCAACAATTACTATACAGGAACTGTAACTTATATCAACAATAAAATAGGGAAAATAAAATTTCTGGGCAGTATTGGCGGAAGTATGTCCTATGACTTCAGTGTAAGTGAAGACAGTAAAGGAAATGTTTACAGTGCTACCTGTACTGCTACAGCTGCTACAGCATTGGACTCCTATGTAAGTGATTATATTTTCACCTATGATGCATCAGGAAAAAAACTGACGAAAATTCTTGAGAAAAGAAAAGTAGCCGGAAATACGGCATACAGCCTGTTCACGGAAAATACTTTTACCTATAACGGAGATAATATTTTCAAAGTGGAAAGCACCAAAGGAACCCTTACGGCAACCGGAGATCCTAATCTCGCTACAGCAAAGCTGACGGTATACAGCTTCCAGAACTATGATTCCAAAATCAATCCTTTTTCTACGATTCCAAAATCGTTTTTTACGGCATGGAGTCTGGCGCGTCCTGAAAATTTCTACAGAATTTCTCCGAACAACCCTACATCGTTATTTGTAATGCCTCCTTCTCCGGCGCCGGGAGTAAACACTCCGATGACGTATGTGTATGATGCTTTCAATTATCCTGTTTCGGATAAAGATCAGATACTAAAATATACATACAGAACGTTATAAACCATATTTGATTATCGGTTTTATTGGAATATAAATAAAAACATAACTTTTGTTCAGAAAAAAGTTATATTTGTCAAAAAATAAACAATTACCTGGAAATGAAACAACTTTTCTACTTTATTTTATTAATAGCAGGGTTATCTTCAATACATTCCTGCAAAAATATGTTGGACGAAGATGGGGATCCTCTATTGGATCTTAATGATACCGGAGGCTTAATAGGGCCTAGAGGATTATACAGAGAAATTACAGACAAAGATACAATCGCAGAATATCACTACAGCGGACTTTTGATGACAAGAGTCCTGACTCCTAAGAAATCCGTTACGGATCTCTCTTACAGTGGAGATAAAGTGAGCCAGATTACTTTTAACGGTTTCCTGGATCTGGATGGAGACGGAACAATAGATACAGACAGTATTTCTTATACTCAGCTGTTTACTTATGGTCCAGGGGGCAGGCTTACCACAATTTCTGAAAACCGTTCGGTGTTCAGAAGACCGCCACCGGTACCTCCGGCTACTACACCTGGTCCAATGGCGCTTCTTAGAAAAGCAAAATCCCTTTATACCTTAGGATATGATGCTTCTACAGCTAAGATGAATTCCATCCTTATGCAAAACGGACCTGATGTTGCAGGAACTAATTTCGCATTTACAGATTACTCTAAGACAGAGTATACGTATTTAGGAGATAATGTTTCTAAAGTTGTAAGAGAATATGGCCCTTATAATAATGGAGTATTTGGAAGACCTATCACAAGACTGGGTTACGACTTCTATGAGTATGATACTCAGATCAGTCCGTTTACACTGCTTCCAACGGCCTATAAAATTTCAAGACTTCTATCTACGGAAGCCAATGACAGAGAAAGCCATATCTTATCACCGAACAATCCTAAAAAAGCATCTGTAACAGATCTTGTACCTCCGATTCCTGTTCCGGTTATAAGAACAACAAATTATAACTACGATCCTCAGACCTATATGAGAAAAGGATTTGGTATTAATTATATTTATAAACCTTTCTAATAAGAATATTTTAAATATACCGGCTCAATCTGAATAAGATTGGGCTTTTTTATTTTTTATCCCTTAATTTTGCAAAAAATTTCTAAATGAAATATTTAATTGTCGGCCTCGGAAACAAAGGCCCCGAATATGAAAATACACGTCACAATATAGGATTCAAAGTTGCTGAAAAAATAGCGGAAACCCTTGAAGCATCATTCAATACTACAAATTTCGGATGGATGGCAGAAGGAAAGCATAAAGGAAGAAAGGTTTTTATACTGAAGCCGGATACCTATATGAATCTTTCCGGAAATGCCGTGAGATTCTGGATGCAGAAAGAAAATATTCCTTTGGAAAACGTACTCATTATTACCGATGATCTTGCCTTACCGTTCGGTACCCTGAGAATGAAAATGAAAGGCTCTGATGCAGGTCACAACGGACTGAAAAGCATCAATGAAATGTTAAACACCCAAAATTACGCCAGGCTCCGTTTCGGAATTTCTGCAGACTTTTCTGAAGGCCGCCAGGCAGATTATGTATTGGGAACATGGAATGAAGAAGAATCTGAAAAACTTGGAGAACGGATTGAAAAGTTTGCTAAAGCCAGCCTGTCTTTTGTTTTTGCCGGAATTGGAAATACCATGTCCGCATTTAATGGGAAGTAAAAATATGAGCCGGGGTTAAGAAGTAAATAGTAAAAGGCTGGAATATAGAATGTACTATTAAATAGTTACCCTTTAATGTATTGAACAGTAGAAAGAATAAAATTCGACTGCATTTCTGCCTTTTGATTTTTATAATTTTCCTCTTCAGGCTTCAGACCCCGACTCAGGTTAATCAATATATAATTGTTTTGTATTTTTAATGGATGATAGTATATTATGGACTTTCCTGAGGAAAGTTACTTTTTTTCGTCATTGTCTTTCTTACCAAAGAAAAAAGAAGCAATAAAGCCAAATAGAAAAACTAACTTTAATAAACGTTCCATATTTTTAATCTGTTATCTTTCTATCAGAATCCATAACTGATACCTGCGGTAACAATCCCCTTATTCCCATATCCAACTTCAACAAATCCTGCCAATTTCTTGCCGACCCTTAACCCCGCAGGACTTACCTGGTAAGCGAAGCCTACTTTGTTGTCTTTTTCGGTCTGGCGGTTTTTACGCTCTGTTGATGAAGTAAAGTTAATGCCTGCAGCTGCCGAACCATAAAAATTCAACCAAGGGGTTTTGATATAAGAATATTCCACTACAGGCATGGCGATAAACATATGCCGTGTTTTTTTAATATCATCGGTATTGCTCGTAGTGGCTGTTTTTGGGCCGAATGTTTGCTCTGATTTCATATACCCCAAATCACCTCCAACTTTAATACGTTCTGTAATTTGATTGCGGTAGCCCAGACCAAAAAAGCCATACAGTTTGTAGTCTTTTTGAACATAGATATCTAAGCCAGGCACTAATGCGGATGCAAGTGCTCTTGCAAAACCGTCTGAAACATCATCCTTTATTCTTATGGAACTGCCTTCGCTATAACCGGTAATACGTATTTCATGTTTGCCCGTCTGCGCTTTTACTGTAGCTGAGAACATTAAACCGGTTGCGATAATAATAATTGACTTTTTCATTTTTTAAATATTTATTTTTTTTGCTAAATTCTCCAGCATTTTGTTAGCTGGTTTCTCTTTAAATACGCACAAAAAATAAATACCCCTATGCCATCTCTAAAAAAATTAAAATGTCATTGAAATATTAATTATCTTTCTATATTATAAAATGTAGCTTTGTTGCATCTGTTAAAATATGGAAAAAGAGATACAGAATTTCAAAGCGCTCTTTTACAAATATTATCAGCCGCTTTGTAACCACGCTTTTAAATATCTTTCTGACCGGGATGAGAGTGAGGATGTGGTACAAGAGGTACTGATCCGCTTTTGGGAGCTAAAAAAAGAAATACCAAACGATCAGGCTATGCGGAACTATCTTTTTGCCGCTGTACGGAACAAGAGTATTTCTATGCTCCGTCAAAAAAATAATATCAGATTTGTTCCTATTGATGAACACAATTTTGAAAGTATTGAAGATACTAACAAAGAGCATAATGGGGAAGATATATCCTTACTTCTCGAAAAAGCTTTTGAGGATCTTTCGCCAAAATGTGCTGAAGTTTTTAAGCTCAGCCGCATTGGGAAATTAAAATATGCTGAAATTGCAGAACATCTGGGCATATCTATAAAAACGGTTGAAAACCAAATGGGCAAGGCCATTAAACATATGCGGGATTTTATTGACAGGAACCCACTATATTTCGTTTTGTTTATGCTTTATATTTTATATGAATACGTAGGGGGTTTTGTAGATAATGCGTTTTATAAATGAGATAATAACATGGATACAGAACAAATAAATATATTGCTGGCCAGACATTTTGCCAACGAAACTACCGAAGAACAGGAATTAGTTCTGGAAAAATGGATTGTAGACCATCGTGAAGAATATGTGGCCTTGAAAATTCTTTGGGCGGATACCCATGAGATCACCAGTCCTCAATTATTTCCTGTGGATAAGGCTTGGGAGAAAACAGAACAACAGATAGGTTCAGCTTTAACAGAAAAAGGCAATGTGAGGAAAAAGCAGTCTAATTATTGGATTGCTGCTGCATCAATAGTTTTGATAATGGTTTCAGGATTACTGTATTATTTCAACAGTTCAGTAACTGTGAATACACTGGCCAACGAAATTAAAAAAGTTTCACTTCATGATGGCTCAATAGTTACACTTAACGGTAACTCCGAAATAACCTATCCAAGATATTTTTCATCAAACCGCGAAATTGAGCTTGCCGGAGAAGCTTATTTTGAAGTAAAACATGATGCGGGAAAACCTTTTAAGGTGAAGTCAAATCAATTGCTGGTCCAGGTTTTAGGAACTACTTTTCTTGTTAAAAATTATGGAAAAGCTCAGCATGTATATGTAAACAGTGGAAAAGTGTCCGTAAAGGATGAACAGAGTGGTCAATCTGCCATTTTGAGCGCCAATCAGGCCGTTTCTATTTCCAATGGTACCATACTAAAGGAGTCGGCCAACGAAAATTACCTTGCCTGGAAAAGCGGAAAACTCAATTTTAAAGATGTGCCTTTACAGAAGGTCTTTACTACGCTGGAAGATTATTATCATGTTTCAATAGTTGTTGAGGATGGCTATAAAGGTTCATGCTTATTAACATCACAGTTTGATCGTCAGCCTCTTAACAAAGTACTCGAAGAAATGAGCCGTATTTTTGGTTTTACTTATCAACTTTCTGGCACAAAGGTAACCGTATCCGGAGTGATATGCGAAAAAAAATAATCAAACTTACCATATTATGTTCCCTGCTGATTGTTTGCTGCTTCAGCTGCCTGTTTGCACAGGTAAAAGAAGGTCTGCTAAATAAAGAAGTCAACATTACAAACGAAAATGGAACGCTCGGAGGGTATCTTTCCGAAATTGCGGCGCAGGGCATCCCTTTATCCTACAGCAGTAACCAGCTTAGATTAACATTAAAAATTAAAATGAAAAAAGGAAGGTACAAAATGTCCTCCTTACTGCCCATACTCTTGGCTAAAGAACGGGTGAATTTTGAAGACCTTGGAAATAAAATTTTACTGTATCCCATTCAGCTAAAGCCTAACCAAAATTTTAAACTCAGCGGTTTTGTATATATGGACAACAGTCTTGAAGCGCTTCCTTATGCAACTTTAAAATCTCCACTTAATAATTTGACTGTCAGAGCAAATGATTATGGTTTTTACAGTATGGATCTGAAACCGGGCACTTATATTATTGAGGCTAGTCATATCGGTTATCCGCCGCAGATTGACACCATTAACCTAAAAGGTGATAAAGTGCATGATTTCCATTTAAAAGGGGAAATAAAATTGGCTGAGATAAAGATATTGGGCAGGCAAAACCAGTTTAAGGATCCGCATGCAGTAAATTTGAAAGAAGCCTCCGGACTGCCTTTCATCCTGGGGCAGCAGGACCCATTAAAAGCAATACACCTTAGGGCAGGTGTTTCGGGGAGTATGGCTAGTGGCAGCATGAATGTCAGGGGTGGAACTTCAGATCAAAACCTGGTTTTGCTGGATGGCGCCCCTGTATATAACTATAATCATTTTACAGGGCTCCTGTCAATTTTTAATACAGATATAGTTAAGCATATCGATTTTTATAAAGGCTCTTTTCCATCACGTTATGAAGGCAGGCTGTCATCCGTAATAGATGTCAGAACAAAAGAAGGTAATATGCGTGAATATCACGGAGCTGCGAACCTGGGACTTCTTACCAATTCGGTTATGTTTGAAGGACCAATCGTAAAAGACAAGGTTTCTTTTATCGCAAGTGCACGCCGGAGCTGGATTGATGGCCTTATTGGCCTTCTGGATAAAGGATCTTCAGACTTTAAATATTATCTTTATGATGTAAACGTTAAGCTGAATTATAGAATTGATTCAACCAGCAGGGTCTATCTTTCCTCTTATTTGGGCAGCGATCGGTTTAGTTTAGGGCTGTCCGATGAAAACCGTCTGGCTTTTTCACTCAATTGGGGTAACAAGCTGATTTCTGTCCGATGGAACAAGGTTCATAACAGCAGGCTTTTTCAGAACAGCACATTATTATTAAGTCATTACAGCAACGTTGTAGAAGATGGCGGGACAACAGACACTAAACAGTTCAACAGGATTACCGATGTAGGCATTGATAATGATTTAACCTATCAGTGGAATAACAACCTGCAGAGTTTTATTGGCTTTAGGGTAAATTTTACAAGATTCAGTGCCGCCGCATCAGAATTTTATTCTGAACCTGTACCGAATGTAGAAACACAGAAATCGGTGCACTTAAAGTTTTATTCGGATAATGATATCAGCCTCTCGGATAAATTGAAATTGAAGGCAGGTCTACATTACACATCGTTTGTTGTAAAAAATAAAACCTATCATTCTTTTCAGCCGCGTACCGCAATTTCTTATGATCTGAATGCCTCCGGCAGATTTTTTGCCGGCTACTCCTTTATGGCTCAGTTTTATCATCAGATCAGTTTGAGCGGCATATCTGTACCCAATGAATTTCGTGCACCCAGCAATAAGGATCTGCCACCTGAAGAGTCTGTAATTTTTGAATTGGGCTACCGGCATTCATTTTCTTCTAAAGCAGGGATCAGTATTGAATTGTACCGTAAGAATTTCAACAATATTTTAATGTACAGGCTGGATGAAAACTATATGCCCATTGATGAAACTGCCCCTTGGCCGGACAGGATCATTTCCGGTAAAGGGTATAGTAAAGGTTTAGAAATAGAATATAAACAAAAATTAAATTGGCTGACATTACAGGCTAATTATACCCTTAGTAAAACGATGTATTCATCTGCGCAGATCAATGAAGGAAAACCGTTCAAAGCCCCGACCGATTTAAGAAATCAGGTAAGCTGTATGGTAACAGCTGATCTGGGTGAAAGATGGAGTATCTCAGGTGTATTTAATTATAGTACGGGAAGATATATCACTGTAGCACAGTATGCGCTTGAAGATATTAGTGACGGGCTGGGTGGTAAAAAAAGGGTAGAAAATTTTGTTGGGTATGATCGGGAACCCAATAATTATAAACTTTCAGATAATTATAACCTTGATCTGGGAGCGGCCTATTCAAAAATATACCGGTCCGGCAGGCAGGGAGTGCTGCGCTTTGGGATGAATAATGTGATTGGCAATCCTGCTCCGTTATTCGTTAATACAGAAACCGAAGATAATAGATCTCGGATATATCAAACCAAATCCATTAAGTTTTTGCCCTATATTAGCTATTCTTTCAGATTTTAAGATTCTTTTGTGAATGATTGTGTGTGCTTTAATCTATGGTTGAAAAGCATAGTTATTGATTGGCCTGTTACTCAAAAATAAAGACCATCGGATTTTCCGATGGTCTTCTTTTGTGCTTTAAAAAATCAGTTTCCAATCTAACTATAACATGATTTTTTATGTATGTGTAATAAAAATGTGCAAATTGTATTGCTTACAACCAGGTTACAACTCCGGTTTCAACATCATAATTGGCTCCGACGATTTTAATCTTACCTTCGTCTTCAAGCTTTTTAAGTGTTGAGCTCTGTAGGCGGATATCTTCGATGGCACTTTTTACGTTTTGCTGATTCAGTCTTTCCAAAAGAGCACCGTTTTTTGATGAACGTTCTTCTCCTTCTTCAATAATTTCATTGATGATCGGGTCGAAATGATTAATCAAATGGTTCAGGTTATCCATTCCCATTCCCTGGATCTGTGCTGCATCAAGACCTCCTTTTAATGCACCGCATTTAGTGTGTCCTAAAACAACAACAAGCTTGGAGCCTGCTACGTTACAGCCAAATTCCATGGAACCTAAAATGTCCTGATTGATAAAATTACCGGCAATTCTGATACTGAAAATATCTCCCAGCCCCTGATCAAAGATAAGTTCTGCAGAAGTACGGCTGTCTATACAGCTTAAAACTACAGCAAAAGGCCATTGACCTTCACGCGTTGCGTTCACTTGTTCCAAAAGATCTCTGTTGGCTTTCAGATTATTAACAAATCTTTGGTTACCGTCTTTCAGAAAATCTAATGCCTTCTCAGGAGTAATGGTAGATTGAGTTTCGTGTGTATGTGCTTTCATATGATTGTTTTGTTCTTTTTAAAATTAATAATTATTGTCATGAGCTTACATTGCTCTTCTGTGGGTGATCAGGATGTGAGAGTCTTCATCTCTTTCATAGTCTTTGTATGAAGTTTTGAAGCCTAATAGTTCCACATTAATATCCTCTTCTTTTGCTCTGATATTGGCAAAATCCTGAATCATTTCCAGTACATCCGTTGCAATATACGAAGTTCCTCTCGCATCAATGGTTACGGATGAGTTAGATTTTATGTTTTTTAAGGTCTTTTTAATAGCAGCCTTGTTTAAGAAAGAAACTTCTTCGGCAAGCTTAATAGTAATTCCGTCTGCATCATCCAGCTTTTCTCTGCTCAGATAATATGCCCGTTTCATATTTCCCTGAAGGATATAGAATACCGAGATCGCAAGACCAATACCTACTCCTTTCAGAAGGTCTGTAGCCACAACAGCCACAACAGTTGCAACGAACGGAATAAACTGGAATTTACCCAAATGCCAGAAATGCTTGAATGTGGCAGGTTTTGCCAGTTTATATCCAACCAGAATCAGTACTGCGGCAAGGGTGGCAAGCGGAATTAAGTTTAATATAAACGGAATAGTAAGTACACATACCAGCAAAAGTACACCATGAATCATCGCAGAAAGTTTTGAAGTTGCCCCTGCGTTGGCATTGGCAGAACTTCTTACTACTACGGAAGTCATAGGAAGCCCTCCGATAAATGAGCTGATCAGATTTCCGATTCCCTGTGCTTTAAGCTCAAGGTTGGTATCGGTAATTCTTCTCTGGGTGTCCAGTCTGTCTGATGCTTCAATACAAAGCAGGGTTTCAATAGAAGCTACAATGGCTATTGTAGCTCCTACAATCCAAACCTTAGGATTGGTGAATCCTCCAAAATCAGGCATCGTAACAAGATTTTTGAAATCATCCAATGACTTAGGAACGGGTAGTGAAACCAAATGCTGTGTACCAATGGCCAGTGAGCTTCCGGATAGTTTGAATAATTCATTCAGAAGTATTCCTGCTACTACGGCTACCAATGCTCCGGGAAGCATTTTCATTCTTTTTAGCGTTGGAATTTTATCCCATGCAATAAGAATGGCTACCGAAACCAGCGTTACTACGATGGCTCCAACATGTATAGCTCCGAATAGTTCTGTGAAGTATCCGAAATTAATACCATTGTCAAATATAGATTCATGCCCTTCGTAATCCTTATCGAACCCCATGGCATGAGGAATTTGTTTTAAAATAATAATGATACCGATGGCGGCAAGCATTCCCTCAATAACGTTGTTCGGGAAATAATTGGATATACTTCCGGCTCTGATAAATCCTAAAACCAATTGAATAAGTCCCGCAATAATACCTGCACAAAGGAAAAGCTCAAAAGCTCCCAAGTCTGTAATAGCGGTTAAAACAATGGCAGTAAGTCCTGCAGCAGGACCAGATACCGATATATTTGAATTACTGATAGATCCTACAACAAGACCTCCTACAATACCGGCGATAATACCGGACAATGGTGGTGCACCAGATGCTAAAGCGATCCCAAGACATAGGGGAAGCGCTACTAAGAATACAACGAGTCCGGAAGGGAAATTCTCCTTGATTCCTCCTACGAATGATGTTTTTTTCATAATGTTTTGAAAAATAGTATAACCGGCTGATCTGCATTCAGAGCATCAGTTATAAAAGATTGGAAATTTAGTTTTAAAGCACACGTATCCGATATCAGTTCTGACATGAATACTATTAAAAAAATCTAACTATACTTAAAAACTAGGCTTCCGGAGGCGGAGAAAATATGGTAAGTAAAGGAGACAGATGAAAGGAATCATCTATCAGCTCAAAAGTAACCCCCTGAAGATCAGGTTCGGAAAACTTGACATAATCGAATACATCTAAAGGTTTCGGTAGTGTCTTTTCGTACACGATAAAGGATGATGGGTGAGAATGGGGTTCCTCTTCATTGACTATTATATTGGTTCTTACCAGATCCCAGCCCGCAACAGCAGCAATGCTAGGCAGCGCTGTAAAGTTCAGGAAAAAAGTCAATACAATAATACTCCAGAATTTCATCTCTTATTTATTTTAGAAAAACTAATGTGTTTTTCTGCTCATTACCCAATCAGAACTTGTAAGGTTGTAGATTTTTTGGATGTCTTTCAAAATCTGCTCGAAATCAATATCCAAATCTATGATCTTACCTGTTCTCAGGTCAAATACCCAGCCATGTACAATAGGATATTCATCAGTGATGTATCTTTCCTGTACGCAGGCCATTTTGATCACGTTGATGCACTGCTCCTGAACATTCAGTTCTACAAGTCTGTCATAACGTTTTCCCTCATCTTCTATAGAATCCAGCTCAGCCTGGTGTAATCTGTAAACGTCGCGGATGTTTCTCAGCCAGGGATTCAGTAATCCCAGATCCTGAGGAGTCATCGCAGCTTTTACGCCACCGCAGTTGTAATGTCCGCAAACTACAATGTGTTTTACTTTAAGGTGTTCTACAGCATACTGAATGACCGCTGTTGAACTCATATCCAAAGTATTCACCACATTCGCAATGTTTCTGTGAACAAAGACTTCGCCCGGTTTTGCACCCATGATTTCTTCTGCTGTGGCCCTGCTGTCTGAACATCCGATGTACAGATAATCAGGGTTTTGAGTTTTTGAAAGTTCATGGAAGAATTCCGGATCCTGTGCGATTTTAGATTCTACCCATTTTCTATTGTTTTCAAAAATAACTTCGTACGATTGTGACATAATTTTAAAAGATATATAATTATTTATTTCGTTTAAATTATTTTCAAATTCAATAGATTAAATCAATAATCATGCAAAAATATAATTTTTACGGAAAAGCCAATCACTTTTAACAATATTTAATATTAAAATATGCTTAAAATCATGTTTAAATGGCCCTATACAGCCCAATTCCGGATAATTTATTTGAAAAATTGATAATTCAAACTCTAAAACTCTATCTAAAATTACAAACTATAAACGAAAAAAATAAAATTGAAGATTAAAATATTCTTAATTCTGCAAAAAAAACCGCCTCAGTTTTGAGACGGTTTAAATTTTACATTATATAAAAATTATTCTTTAATAATTTTCACTACTGTTTCAGAATTGTTGATTCTTACCAGATAAGCTCCGGAAATTAAAGAAGAGAGATCGGTGCGCTCATTTTCAAATTTCCCTGATTTTACCAGCTGTCCGGATAGATTGTAAACCTGATAGTAATACTCTTTAGCCTTATCATTTCCTTTGATATAAAGCATGTTTTTCACCGGATTAGGGAAGAACTCAAGTTTGTTCTGAGCTACTTTCTCCTCGATTACCGATTTTGAAAGAACATTGTTTGCTTTAGCCAAAGCATTCTTAGGAACCGGAATGGCAAAAGGCTCATATCTTCCGATTTCGTTTCCGCTGGCATCGTACTTTATTTCTGCACAACGGCAGGACATAGCAGCCTGCGGACGGAATCCGAAAGTGGGTGTTAAGTAATACAACTTGTCAGTTGCTCCTACGGTTTGCGTAATCACGGCATTAAATAACATACCCAGAGAAGATCCGGCACCTCCCTGATTCGCAGAAGTCCAGATTCCGGATTTCATAAACGTATCAGGGTTACCTCCCAGTTTGGAAGCATCCAGAGTATTTCCGCCATTGAATCCTCTTATTCCGTTATTCGGGAAAGTTCCGATATTGTATTCCGGTTTCGTTAAAACAAATCCATATCTGAATGAACCAATTCCTGAAGCATTTCCATACACAAAGCTACCTACATAATTCGGCTTATTGATATCATAAGATTCATTGTTCACATAAGTGTTGTCTTTACCCGGATCCAATCCATAAGAATTCGTGAATTTTGCATTATAGAACCACGGCGTATTTCCTTTTGAAATAAGATTCCCCAGGATAACACCTGTAGAAACACTTTCCATATCTACAATTCTCCAGCCTGCAGGACAAGGGTCATAGGCCGACTTTTCTGTAGCATGGCCCCATCTTTCCGGCATATTGCCATTCTCATCCGAAACCCAGTCCGTTTTTGCCGTATCAGACTGATATAAATAGCTCAGCGGATTGGTTACCGAATATTTAACGACTTTCTTCAGTTTATCAGCCTTTGAGTCAGAGGCAGAAACATTGGCCGTTGCAGAATAGGTATTGTATGGCTGGGTATAATTGGTTAAATATTCAGGTTCCAGCATATTACCTGCATAAGGAATAACTCCTGTAGTAGCATTGGCAGGATTGTTCTGTCTGTATACAAAATAGTCATTGAATGGTCTTTTACCGCTCACGACGTGGTTATAGAACATTCCGGGATTATAGAATACAGGTAGAGGATCTTTTCTTCCCCATTGGAAGTGAAGGCCTCCGCTGTCGCGCATTTGATCCAATCTTGCCACTGCAGCAGGGTTGTTGTTATTGTAAGATCCCAGCGGCCCTGTGTAGGCAGATGTATTGTATCCGTAAATATGTTCGTTAATAAAAGGAAGCTTGGCTCCTAAATCCCTGTCCATAAAAGTAGTTTTCATAGGAACTCCTGCACTCGTCATAGGATCTACAAATTGATCATTGGCAGGAATAACTCCGCCATTTGCAGCATTTTCCGGATCAAAAGTATAGGTTTCGATGACAGATCTCGGTGCCCAGATATGCCAGCTCCAAAGCACAGGATCGTTGTGCTTGTTGGCCGTCCAGGTGCCGCTGCCTACATGGAGTGCAACTACGGCATTTCCTGTAGCGTTCGGATTAAGAGTAACTTTTAATACAGCAGTATCTATAGAACCATCTATGATCTCCATCTTTTGGATCAGATTCGTATTGTTGGTCCAGACTACCGATGAAGATTTTGTGCTCTCTGCCGGGAAAGAAAAGTCGGTGCTTAAATGCAGTTTGTGCATGGCATAGGCCTTTCTTAACGGAATTTCAATAATCCTGTCATTGTCTTTGTTAGGATCCACTTTGTTTCCGTTCGGATTAGGAGTTACTAAAGCCGGATTGGTATATTCTACGTAGCTGTTAGGTAATTTCGTCCATGATTTTATAGTTTCGGTAGAATAAGTTTCAGGAGATGAAGCTACAAATTCAGTTTCAAACGCTTTCGGCATAAAAGCACTGTTAGGATCATATATACAACGTACGCCTCCGTTTCCGGTGTAAGCGCTGGTTGAGAATCTATGCCATCCCGGTCTTGGTTTGCTGCCGCTCAATGGATCTGAAATTAAAGTCAGTCCTGCTGCTCCGAAAGAAGGATATCTTACCTGATTGATCACTTCTGTAGCTGTCATAAATGTAGAAGTCAGTAAACCGCCGTCTGCACTCTGATCCTGGAAATTAATCACCGGAGTTATCCATCCTGTTCCGTATTTTAAAGGACTGGTTCCGTTCGGATAGGATTCGTAATTTCCGTTAATAGGGAATTTACCCAGATTCATTCCTGAAACGCCTGAAAAATCAAATCCAAACTGTGGATAGACTTTGATCCCCGGATAATCAGCATTTAAAGCAGTGGCATTGAATTCCGGATCAACAGTGTTTCCGGTATGTTTTCCCCACGGACTGTATCTGTTTTCATTCGGCATAGGTGTACTGGAATTTCTTCCTCCTGAAAAATAGCTTGAAGGAACTCTCCAGTTACAAGGACACGGGTCATATGGCGATTTCATGGCATATCTGGCACTGGCTTCTCCTACCGCAGCGTCATCTATATCCGAATAATTACCCTGGCGGGTGTCTCCCCATAAATCCCACGCAGCTATATTTTCACGATAAGGAGGATTGTACTTTTTATACTTCTGTTTTGAAAACCAGTTGGTAATCCCCACCTGAGTCCAGCTGTTGTTATCATTCTGTTTTAAAAAGTCTTCCCCGTCATTGAGTAAGGCTTCTCCTTTTTTAGCAACAAATATCGGAGTTGCAATAAAACTGATCGGGTTTTGTATAGAAAATCTTACGTTTCCGTTCGGGGTGTCTGTTCCCGTATTAAGCTGAGCAGAGTATTTATTTCCTCTTACTTTAATGAATTTAGACTGGAAAGCAGGATCAGTATAAGATAAATTGATCTCACCATTGATTGGATAAAGGCTTAAATCTTTAAGTCCAAACGATGGAAAAGGATCTTTTCTGCCCCATTGATACTGAAGTCCCGCAGATTTGTGCCAGTCGTTTCCTACAAAACTGGCATTGGTGGCTCCCAGGTTTCTGTCCATCCACTTCCAGTTGGTCACTAGATTTCCTTCTTTATCTTTTTCAAAACCGTGATGATAAGTGCTTCCGTTAATACTTGGATCATCGGTAGCCCATACATGCCAGGTCCAGTAAATCTGATCGTTTACTTTGTAAGATACCACAGCATTTCCTTCTTTTATTTTATTAACGAGTACCTTGATTCTGGCATTTTCACCCGTTCCCTCCAGAGTAACAGATTTTATAAGACCCGGTTCATCTTCCCAGTAAAGTCCTGCTTTAGCGGTGCCGTCCGGAATTTTGGTGTAATCTCCGTTATCGTTTTTCATGAATTCACCGCCTTTCGCCCACATTTCGTAAGCTTTTTTTACGGGAATATATAAGCCGTCTACCGGGCTTCCGTTTTTATCTTTTCCAGTGAAAATGTAACTGTTCGGAGCTTTGGTCCAGTCTGTGACAAGAGTGGGCTGCGCTCCCGGATTGATCGTGTAACAGTTAACAGAACATTCCGATGATTCATTTTTATAAGCTGTAGAGTTTCCGAAAACTCCGGTATATTTAATGAATTTGGAAATTTCCCGTTCAATGTCCTGTAATGATCTTTTGGTTTCATAAGAGGTATTCACATCATTTCTTAATGCTCCCACGCCATAAAGTGTCATTTCAGAAGTATCGGAAATAATCAGATTTTCAGATCCGGGACCTCTTCGAATTCCCTGAGTATTGGTATATCCAAAATAAGGACCTCCGTAATTACTGGTCGTGTTGGGGTTTAAATCAATATAGGTACCGTCACTTTTATAAGCTCTTAAACCTGTAGCAAGACTTGATACAATTACTAAAGGCTGCTGATCCGGAACAAATTCAGATAAGGCTTTCCATGTTCTGTTATAAAGATTGAAATACCTGCTTTCCAAACGGGCCGGATCCTTGAAATTGAAATAGCCCGGACCGTCTGGCTCTCCCGGCCACTGGCTGAATTTCACGAAGAAACCATTGGCTGAGAATTTACCGGCAAACATATACACCGGATCATCATAGCTGTACAGATAAGGAATCGGGTGCCCGGCTGCTTCATTGTAGATAAATTCGGGAGTAGAACCAAGCGTGCTGGCAATTGCTCCGGTATTGGCCAGTTTTACAGATTTGGTATCATTGGACTCTGTAATAATATCTGACGGATTGGTTGGGGAAAAAACAACATCATTTTTCTTATTGTCCATTAAAACATTACTCAGTTTGTTCCAGGAATGGGCTGAGGTTACCCTGTCTTTAATTCCTGTTGCTTTTCCGTTGAGGTCTGTAATCAGGGTTCCTGCTTTTTTAGGGGTTAAAAGCATCGTATATTCATTTTCATCCAGTTCACAGTTTCCAATGGAATAATCTCCCTGTTTGTAGTGGTTCACTGTCTTTCCCCAGACTACGCTGCTGAAATTGGCTGTTCCGGAGTCTGAGCTTAATTCCACCTTCAGATTGTAGGAGGAGTTTACAGAAGCCGGAAGTTCAAAATTAGCATTTAAAATTTCGTTGTACTGGTTATAAGAGTACAGTGTTTTGCACCATCCTGTAATCCATTCTCCCTGTGCATTCTGATACTTGATGGAGAGAAGGATGTTGCTGTTGGTGAAAGGTTTGGAAAGCTGTCCGTTCATCACAACCAATCCTTTTTCGTTCACATTTTGTGAAATGACAATCAGAGGATCCAGATCATAAACACCGGGTGGTGTAGGCATTTTAAATCCGGTCCTTCCGGGTTTCTCATTAGATTTCGGAATCGGTATGGTTTCCGAAAAAGCATGAGTCGATGCAATACAAAAGACTGCAGCAAAAATCTTCAATGTCGATTTTTTTTTCATACGTATAGAATTAAAAGTGTTTTTTTATGAATCAGAAAGTAGTCCGTATAAGATCCTGTAAATGACAGAAGAATATCAATGATAACTCATGAAATTCCAATATCTACTTGGGAAAAGAAAAAGGAAATTATACAATGAAAAAGTAACTACGGTCTATTTAAACAGGCTATAGCAATGATTTAAATGAAGTTCCAGCAGATGAGGAATTTTCAGAGCCAGTGGGAAAGGGGGTACTATAGAAAAGTACAGAGTCCTTTAAAAAGTTATTTTTTTTCATGTGTGTGTTTCAGAATTATGTTGTTTTTTTTACAATGATTAAAAATTTTAACTAAAAGTTTAATTCTTAAAAATTTATATAACAAAAATCAACAAAAAAATTTTTTCCCACAATAGAGAAATTGATTTTCTGACGAAAAAATAACCGATATCGATATAAATCTATACGACGTATTTTATACTTTATGATTAATATAAGCTTCTGTAGCTCTTTCGTTTGGAGAGATGACTCCAGGATTTCCGACAACAACGGAATTGGCCGGGACATCAAAATTAACATAGGAATTAGGGGCGATTAAAACATTGTTCCCAATACTGATGCCTCCTACAATAACGGCGTTGGCTCCAATCCAGACTTCATCTCCAATGACAGGCACGCCCTGAAGCTTGCCGCGGTTTTGCTGGCCAAGAATTACGCCCTGAGCGATATTGCAGTTTCTCCCGATTTTAGTTTTGGGATTAATAACCAGACTTCCCCAATGTCCTAAATAAAAACCCTCCCCGATTTCTGTTTCGGGATAGATCTGATAGCCATATTTGATCTGATAATGTCTGAGAACGAGTTTCCAGAATAGTCCCAAAACAGGTTTTCTGCCATGCTTCTGGGTTTTTCGCAGGATATAAATAAAATGCAGATTAGGATTGATACATTTTTTCCAGATCTCAAATGAAGAGAGCCATTTTCCGCTTTCCCTGTAAAAGTCTTTCTGTATCTGTGTATAACCCATGTCTAAACTATTTATAATTCATCAATAATTTCCTGAAGATGCGCTACCGATTTTTCCAATACAAAAGGCAGATCCGCAACTTTAATTTCAGTTTCATAACGGCCCGCAAGCTCCTTTTCTGTAAGGAATTTTTTCATACCTTCATATATTCCGTCTTCTGAATTTGGGGTAATCAGTCCCAGTTTTCCGTCCTGAAGAAGATCTTTGATTCCGGAAACATCTGTAGAAACAACAGGCTTGTTCAGGATCAGCGCTTCTGCAATGATGGTAGGAAATCCTTCGTGTCGGGAAGACATCACATAAAAATCTGCCTTTTTCAAATAAGGATAAGGATTGCTTCTGAAGCCCAGCATTTTTACCGTTTCCTGAAGCCCCAATTCGTTAAGCTGTGCCTGGGTTTTCTCAAACTCGAAACCGTCACCAATGATGATGATCTGGTGTTTCAGTCCTTCATCCGTCAGCTTTTTATGAACATCAAGAAGCCTGTCGTAGCCTTTCTGCGGATAAACCGTTCCAATGGTGATAAAAGTAGGGATATCGTTGGAAAAAGGATAATCGTCAATAGCTGTATTCGCCTTTTTTAAAGTGTCCTCTTTATCAATTGGATTAAAAATTTTAACAACTGCTTGTTTCTCCAGATCATTTTGTGCCAGCTTCTGCATTTCCTCTTTCAGCTTGTTGGAAATCACCAGGATCCTGTCAAATTTAAAAAGCTGTCTGATGACATCCTGTGTATATTCTTTCAGGTTAAAAATATCATTCTGAATCCAGATGATCTTCTTGGAATCCTTTTGCGGGCTGGAAAGCAGTTCTCTGTACATACCGTGGATAGCTGCAATTTCTACGTCGTACTTCTTATTTTTTAAAACAAATCGGTAAAGAAGAGAAGGAAACCACAAAAACATTTTCTGATAAAGAACTCTGTATGCTTTTACAGGAATTTCGTGAGGTTTGTTGGTGGTGATCATTTCACCTTTCAACAGATAATATAAATTAACCCAGGATGGGACTTCTTTGATATACATTCCTGTGTACAGGTTGATCAGCAGGTCAACTTCATATTTGTCCTCAGGAAGGTTTTTAAGAAAGTTAACGAGAACTTTTTCTGCACCTCCATGTCGGAGCGAGCCTATTCTGATCAGTATTTTTTTCTTTTGGGGCATAGATGTTAATTAATAACGCGAATAAATTTTTTCTGGTCTGTGTTTTTATTTGATTCTTCTGGCTTTTTTGAATTTATAAGGGAGGTTGGCCTTAATATACTCGTCCAGTTTTTTTCTGTCGTTTTCCAGTTCCCTCGGATATTCGGGACTGCTTTTCAAAACAATATCACCATAATCCTCAATCGTACATAAAAATTGGGCCGGATTACCGATAAATACAGTGTTGTCAGGCATAGATTGTGATAAAACCGAATTGGCTCCAAGAATACAGTTGTTTCCGATCTGCACCTCATGAGTAATTACACAGTTGATTCCGATGGTCGTGTTGTTCCCGATTTTTATCCTTCCGAATATCCTGGCATCTTCATACCCAGGAAGCTTTCTCAGAAGGGTAGTGGTACCGCCGTGGTTCACAAATCTTACCCCTGCGGCAATATTGACGTCATCGCCTATTTCAATCAGATAAGGTTCTGTGCCGAAATAGATTTTGTCCGGCATATTGAAATTTTTTCCGACCTTCATGCCGCGGTTTTTTGCCGCCTCAAGGCTTGCTTTATTGAGAAAAGCATGATATACGGAGTGTATTTTTAATACGATTCTGAATATGAAGATCATTTTTGTAAATTTGTTTTTTACTTTTGCAAAGAAAAAGAATTTATATGATAAAAGTTTCCAAAATAGAATATTATTTGCCCCAGCAGATTCTTACAAATGAGGATCTTGAGAAAGAATTTCCCGAATGGAGTTCCGACAGAATTCATGAAAAAGTGGGCATCAGACAACGTCATATTTCTTCAGAAAGCGAGACTGTACTGGAACTTGCCGTAAAGTCTTCCGAAAAACTTTTCGAGAACTATGACCGAAATAAAGTAGATTTTATCCTTTTCTGTACCCAAAGCCCGGATTATTTTCTTCCCACTACGGCCTGTATCCTTCAGGACAGATTAGGGCTCAGAAAAAATATCGGAGCTATAGATTTTAATCTTGGCTGTTCCGGATTCGTTTATGGACTGGCTTTTGCTAAAGGATTAGTAGCGTCCGGAATTGCAAAGAGCATTTTACTGATCACTTCGGAAACCTATACCAAACATCTTCATCCAAAAGATAAAGGAAACCGTAGTATTTTTGGAGATGCATCAGCTTCTGCCATTGTAGAGAAAGACGAAAACGCTAAAGACTATCAGTTTTGCCTGGGGACAGACGGAAGCGGTGCCGAAAACCTGATCGTAAAGAAAGGAGCATTCAAAACCGATTTTGAACTTAATCCTGAAAATGATTTTGATCCTGAAAATCTTTACATGAACGGGCCCGAAATTTTTAATTTCACCATTGAAAATATTCCCGGGCTTGTAAAAGAAACTTTGGAAACAAATGGTCTGACCATGGAGGATATTGATCATTTTGTTTTTCACCAGGCCAATTCTTTTATGCTGAATTATCTAAGAAAAAAGACTAAAATTCCGGCAGAAAAGTTTTATATTGATATGGAAAATACGGGAAATACCGTTTCTGCCACCATTCCGATTGCTCTGAAAGACATGATGGAAAAGGGCAGATTGAAAGAAGGAGACCGTGTGCTGATGGCAGGTTTTGGAGTAGGGTATTCCTGGGGAGCAACCGTACTTGAGATTTAAATAATAATAGATAAAGTCATAAAATAAAAAATATATGAAGACATCCGTTTTTTTAGAGAAATTACAGGAAGAATTAGAAGAAGATGAAACGCTTACGCTTGACACCAATTTAAAAAATCTGGAAAGTTATGACTCTATCAGTCTGCTTTCCGTGATTGCATTTGTGGATGAGAATTTCGATAAGAAAATCGATACAAAGCACTTTAAAGATATAGAAACTGTTTCTGATCTGATGAATGTGATTGGTAAAGAAAACTTTGAAGATTAATGAATAAGTTTTCTTTAAAAGATAAAACAATTCTTATTACAGGGGCTTCTTCCGGCATCGGGAGAAGCTGTTCTGTAGAATGCAGCAAAAGCGGAGCGAGCCTTATTCTTATCGCAAGAAATGAAGAAGAACTGCAGAAAACCCTTTCTTTACTGGCTGCAGATACCAAAGCTGAAACCATTATTGCAGATATTACCCAAACAGAGAATCTGGAAGAGCTGATTGCTGAAAAAGTAACCACTTTAGGAAAGATTTCAGGGTTTATTCATTGTGCAGGTATAGAGAAAACACTTCCGCTGAAGAAACACAATGCACAGCTGTATGCAGATATTTTTGCCGTCAATGTGATCTCCGGTTTCGAAATTGCTAAAATTTTATCCCTTAAAAAATACAAAAACGAAATTTCCAGTTTTGTTTTTATTTCCTCGGTAGCCGGAATGGTAGGTGAAATAGGAAAAGCTGCTTATTCGGCCAGTAAAGGCGCTGTAGTGTCCGGAGCCCGTTCTCTGGCTATGGAACTTTCAAGAAGCGGAATAAGGGTAAACAGTGTAAGTCCGGCTATGGTGAACACTCCGATATTGGAAAAAATGTTTGAAAACATCGGTGAAGATGCAGCTGAAGAGATCCTTAAAAAACATCCGCTGGGAATAGGACAGCCTGAAGATGTAGCCAATGCATGTATTTTCCTGTTATCAGATGCTTCCAAATGGATTACAGGATCCAATATGGTAGTAGACGGAGGTTATTCCGCTCACTAATTTTTTGAGTGAAGGCCTTCAAGAATTCCTTCCACAGCATCGAAAATTTTCTGATTATCAAACTGGTCCTCTATCGTTTCCAGGTTTTTTCTGATTCTGGCAATCAGCTCGGGATCGGTTAGGAAAGTTTTCATGGCAGCATACATTTCATCAGTTTCATAATTGATGAGGTATCCGGTTTCCCTGTCTTTGATCATTACGCCCACATCACCTGTATCGGTAGCAATAATCGGCTTCTGAAGGATTAATGCTTCAGCAATGACTAATGGCCACGCTTCGGATTCTGAAGGCAGAATAAAGTAATCCGCATTTTTAACGTAAGGATAAGGATTCATTCTGTTGCCCCCTAAAATAAAAGTATCCTGAACCTGATTCGAACGAATCTGATCTGAAAGGTTTTTCATTTCCTCACCGCTGCCCAAAACCATAACTGTGTGGTGAAATCCTTCATCTATTAATCTTTTGTGGGCATCAATCAGTTTGTGATATCCTTTGCGGTTGTGAAGACGTCCCACGGAAACAAAAAGAGGTCCTTCCGGAAGATCTTCTATTTTTTCTTCTGCTTTTATTTTGATCTGGTCGATCGGGATGGCATTAATGACAACACTTTCCTCAGGATATCCCAGGTCAGGATAATATTGGTGCATCAGATCCTTGATCTTTTGTGAGCAGTAAATCATATGATCAAACTGCGGGAAATTTTTAAGGATATCAGGAACCAGCGGCTGCAAAGTGGGAACATTGATCTCAGAGTGAAACCATCCTATTTTTTTTGAAGCTGTATTGCTGGAGTTAATGACAGAGCTAAAGGCTGAATACGTTGGCGCGATTTCAATGTCAAATTTTGTATTGCCTAAAAGACGGTCGGAAACCTTGTGGTCTTTCAGGGCACGGGAAAGTTTAAGCCTTCTTCGGATCAGCTGAATTTTATGGATCAGCGGATTTGTAGAGAAATCCTCTTTACCGTCTGTGATATAGATTTTCTTTACATGTTTCGGGAATTCATCCCTCAGTTCACCCTGATTAAGATTCAGGCAGACTGTTATGTCGAATTTTTCAGGATTCAGATGATGAAGAATGCTGAGAATTACTTTTTCCACACCACCCATTTCCATAGAACGGTGCCTGAAAAGAACTTTTATTTTCTGATTTTCTGAAGACATTACCTGAAAATTTTTTGTAAAGTAATGGATATTTTTCTTTTTACTCTGTAAGGAATGGAATTCTGATACTCCAGAAGCCTGAAGATTTCCTGCTGGCCGGGATACGTTTCAGGAACTTTCATTCCGTTAATATTTTTGAGATTTCTTCTTTTCATGGCATTAAATACCACCTGCGCAAAATATTCGTACGATTTTGCTTTATTCTCGTTCTGTGAAATTCCTCCTGTATGAGTTCTGTAAAGATAATTGGTATCGTCTATAAAGTGGACGTCTCCTTTTTCATACATTTTTAAATACAGATCCTGATCCTCGGAAATCTTCAAAGCAGGATTCATTTTTTCTGTCTTTTCGTATACCTCTTTTCTGAATGTCACGAAATGAGCAATCTGAATAGGATAGTTGAAAAAATAAGGATCTTTGTTCTGAACCTGCATTGCAGATTTAAACGGAGCTATGGGTTTAAGATTCTGGTCGCAGCTCATAAAACGGGAATAAGCCAGAACCACATTTTTTTTCTGTGTAAATACATGAACGGCTTTTTCTATGGCCTCAGGAAGAATGGCATCATCAGGATCTACAAAACCGCAGATTTCTCCCGAAGCGAGCTCAATAAGTTTACTTTTCGTAACACCTACACCGGAATTTTTTTCGTTTTCAAAAAACGTAAAGCGTTGATCTCCTTCAATGATTGCTTTTATCTGAGCTTTTTCTTCGTCGGAAGAAGCGTCGTCCAGAATGACAGCTTCCCAGTTTGTGTACGTTTGGGCAAGCAGTGAGCTGTAGCAGTCTTTGAACAATACAGCATTGTTGTAGTGAGCAATAAGTACGGAGAATTTCATTTAAATTTATAGAGAATTGAATACTAAATCCTGTTTGTTTACGACTTGCGTATTGGCAGGAACATCTTTGTATATGGTACATCCGGCTCCAATGATACAGTTGTCGCCTATCGTTACGCCTTTCAGCACGGTTACATTGCTTCCGAGCCAGCAGTTGTTGCCGATTTTTATAGGGGCTTTCGTAAATTTAGAGGGATGAAGCTTAAATACCGGAGAGGTTTCGTAAGTATGGTTATGATCGTAAAGCTTTACATTTTCACCAAACAAAGTATTTTCACCGATTGAGATATGTTCCAGGCAATTAATGGAGCAAAAATTGTTCATAAAGAACCGGTCGCCGATTTCCAGCTGAGCTTCTTTCGTAACCAGAATACAGGTGTAATTCCTGAATTCCACCGATTTTCCGATGCTTACCTTTTTCAGGTCTTTATCAAGAATAAAGCGGCCGCCTACTCCCAGACGGATATTTTCAAAAAAAACGTTGGGGTGATTTTTTAGGAACGAAAGCTGCTGTTTTCTGTATATTTTCTCAAAAAGATTGTAGAACATATTGAAGCTTTTATTTTTTTCATTTTCACTTGAGTCTCACAAATATAATCTGTTTTTACATAAATGAGAAAAAAATATTTATTTTTGCGGTATTAAAGACAACACAGTGAGTGAAATAACAAGGGTTCTCAAAACATTTATCGGCTATTTGAAAAGGCCTGATCTCTATCCGGAGCTTGGCCGGAAAATTATCAAAAACACCGTCAACAGAGGAAATGCTTTCAAAGGCAAAGAAAAAACAAATTCATGGGCTGCTGAAAGATCGATTTCCCAGACAGAAGCAGTTTCAAAATTGTTTGGTTTGGGTATAGATGCTTTTCGTACAGACTATGCGGATGTTTTAAAAATTGCAGAGCAAAAGGAAAAAGCCTGTCCAGTGAAAATGGGTGGTCCCGGAGCTTTAGAGCTTATTTATTATGCATGTGAATTTGCCAATGCACAACATGTTGTGGAAACAGGCGTAGCTTACGGATGGTCTTCGCTGGCTTCTCTTCTGTCTCTTGCCAAAAGAAACGGAACGCTGTACAGCTCAGATATGCCTTATCTGGCACAGGATGGCGATCAGTATGTGGGCTATGTAGTTCCGGAAAATCTGAAAAAAAGCTGGAAACTGTTCCGCTTTGCAGATAAAGAATCGCTTCCGAAAATTTTTGAAGAAAATCAGGTTTTTGATGTCCTTCATTATGATTCGGATAAGAGCTACAACGGAAGAATGTGGGCTTATGACGAGTTGTATAAGCACCTGAAAAAAGGTGGGGTTTTTATCAGTGACGATATCGGAGACAATTCTGCTTATCAGGATTTCTGTGAAAAAAACAGCATAGAAACTACGGTTGTAGAGTACGAAGGAAAATACATCGGCGTCTTTATCAAATAGATTTTAAATTGAAATATGGCATGTTCGTTCATATATTTTAACAGCACTTTTAGATACTGTTGAATTTCACGGGCGGACTCTGTCTTTTATTTGAAATCCCTGAATGCTATTTATATTGAAGTGAAACTATATGAGGCTGCTGAACAGCTTTTTTGAATGAAGATAAGTCAGATTACCTTTACCCGATTTCTTGCTGCCATAGCCATCGTGATTTCTCATTTTAATAAAGATATGTTTGTCTACAAGACGGATTATATTTCAAATATCTTTTTAAAAGCCAATGTCGGGGTCAGTTATTTTTTTATTCTGTCCGGATTTATTATGATCGTGGCGTATCATAAAAAAGAGAAAATCAATTATTTTGAATATTACAAGAACAGGTTTGCAAGAATATATCCGCTGTATGTCGTAGGATTGCTGCTTTATCTGGTGACCCGGTATTCAAATTTCAGCATAGGAAATATGTTTTTATACCTGTTTGGGGTACAGAGCTGGATTCCGGGCAAAGCGATGATTCTGAATTTTCCGGGATGGTCTATTTCCGTAGAATTTCTGTTTTATCTGATGTTTCCGCTGCTGTATAATTATCTGTATTCCAAAAAGAATAAAAGTATCTGGGTATTCGGTATTGCTTTGTGGGTTATTACGCAGGTATTTTCTCATCTTTATGAAGCTTCGCCGTCTTATAAAGGACCGCATACGGACAGTCATGAATTTCTGTACTATTTTCCTCTCATGCATGTGAGTGAATTTCTGGTCGGAAATCTTGCGGGATTGTTTTTTGTGAATCATTTTAAGCAGAAGAATTATGATATTCCGGTGATTCTGATTTTTACAGCCATTATGCTTTCGCTGATTTTTGTTCCGCTTTTTTATCACAACGGGTTGATGGCGGTACTTTTTATTCCACTGATCATTTTAATTTCATGGAATAATGGTTTTGTGACCAAACTGTTTTCATTAAAACCTTTGGAATATCTGGGAGAAGCCAGTTATGCGGTTTATATCACCCATATCCCGGTTTTGTATATCCTCAGGGAAGTTCTGAAGTGGCAAAACTTTAAGCTGGATATCAACAGTGTATTCTGGATTTACCTAGCGGTTCTGGTGATCACGTCGATATTATTTTATCAATTTATCGAAAAACCGCTCAGAGATTATCTTAAAAAAGTAAATATCAGATAAAATTTTTATTTTTGTAATAAAGCAAACACAATGAAAGAGATCATCAATGTTCCCCAAACATACACAGAATCTACTTACAGCCCGAATCCTGAACTTGGGGAAGGCTGTAAAAAGAATACAAAAGAACACATAGAATTGAGACCGGGTACATTCATATTTTAACACGATAAAAGAATTTATGTACAAAACGTTTTCGGAACTGAAAAAAGAACTCCGCAGAGAAGTCCCTCATCTAAAGAAGATCAAAATTGCCCTGCTTGGCGATACCGCTACCCAGTTTCTCAATGTTGCATTGAAAGGAACTGCGGTAAATGAAGGTTTTGAATTTGAAATTTTCGAAGCCGATTTTGGTCAGATTTCACGCCAAATTTTGGATCCTTCTTCAGAATATTATGAGTTCAATGCAGACTATACCATTATTTTTGAATCTTCTCATAAACTGCTGAGCCAGTATTATAAATCTTACGATGCACAGGCTGGTTTTGCAGATCAGAAGATTTCCTACATAGAAGACCTTTACCGCACCATCCAGAGCAGAACCAAGAGCCGGGTGATTTACTGTAATTTCCCGGGAATTGATAATCAGGTTTTTGGAAATTTTTCCGGTAAGGTAGAATCATCATTTGTTTTCCAGCTGAATAAACTTAATTATCTGCTGTCGGCGAAACTTGCGATAGCTTATGATAATTTCTTTATTGCAGACCTTCTTTCGATTCAGAATAAATGGGGAAGAAACTTTATGTTTTCGCCCAATATTTATGTGAATACGGAAATGGTACTTTCACTGGATGCTCTGCCAATCGTAGCGCATCATATCACAGGAATTATTTCTTCTCTGGAAGGAAAATTTAAGAAATGTCTTATCCTGGATCTGGACAATACCACATGGGGTGGAATTATTGGGGACGATGGACTGGAGAAAATTCAGATCGGAAGTCTGGGAATCGGAAAGGCGTTTACAGAATTCCAGTACTGGATCAAAGCTCTTCAAAAAAGAGGCGTGATCCTGGCGGTGTGTAGTAAAAATGATGAAGATAAAGCCAAAGAACCATTTGAAAAACATCCCGATATGGTCCTTAAACTGGATGATATTGCCGTTTTTGTAGCGAATTGGGAAAATAAGGCAGATAATATCAGAAAAATTCAAAGCATCCTGAATATTGGGTTTGATTCTATGGTATTTCTGGATGACAACCCATTCGAAAGAAATATTGTCCGTGAAAACCTTCCTGAAGTCTGTGTTCCCAAACTGCCTGAAGATCCGGCAGAATATCTGGAATATCTGTATGGTTTGAATCTTTTTGAAACCGCCAGTTTTTCAGAAAATGATGCGGAAAGAACGAAACAGTATCAGGTGGAAGCACAGCGGGCTGTTGATCTGGACAGCTTTACGAATGTGGAAGACTTCCTGAAAAGTATGAATATGACATCTGATGTGAAGTCTTTCGACAGCTTTTCAAAACCAAGAGTTTCCCAGCTTACGCAGCGTTCCAACCAGTTTAATTTACGAACGGTAAGATATACGGAGCAGGATGTAGACCATCTGATTCATTCTGATGAGCATTATACCCTTTCATTTACGCTGGAAGATAAATACGGAGACAACGGACTGATCTGTGTGATTGTCCTGGAAAAGAAAGCTCCGGAAACCCTTTTCATTGATACATGGCTGATGAGCTGCAGGGTTCTGAAAAGAGGAATGGAAGATTTTACCCTTAATACGATTGTAGATACCGCCAGAAAAAACGGTTACCAATATGTGGTGGGAGAGTATCTTCCGACAGCCAAAAACCAGATGGTAAAAGACCATTATGAAAGACTTGGGTTTTCAGTGAAAGAAGATCAATGGATTTTGAATGTAAGCGATTATCAGACGAAAGAAGTTTTTATAAGCACCAAAATATGAAAATAGAACACTTAATCGAAAATATTGCAGCCAAAAATGCCATTCACGGTAAAAAGCTTCAAAAGAATTTTTCTTTACTGAAAGAGGAAGACAATTTTATAGAGGACTATACTGTTTTCATCAATAAGTATAAAGGAATTCTTGAGAAAAAGAATCTTACTTTAGACGATTCCATTAATTATTATCTGAAAATGATCGGAGATTTTAATGAAGAAATGCTCGATTTTGTGAGAACCGGAAAATACAGAAATACATCATTTGATGCCGTAAATAAGGCGATGTATAATAACCCTGATGTGATGGTATCTCATATGCATGGTTTATTGCTTTCCCAGTTTTTATGGAAGCATCATTATGCTGTTTATCAGTATTTTAAAAATAATATTCAGAATTATTCACCTATAAAAACGTATCTTGAAATTGGTGCAGGGCACGGTTTGTATTTTGAGGCTGCTATGGAGAAAATTGGAGAGGATTGCAGCTTCGAGGCACTTGATATCAGCGAATCTTCCCTTGAATTGACCAAAAGCCTGATTAAAAGCGATAAAGTGGTTTATCATCTTAAAAATGTATTCGATTACAACGATGATGATGAAAAGAAAGATTTTATTACGATGGGCGAAGTGCTGGAACATGTAGAAGATCCGCTGTCATTATTAAAGAAAATTAAAAACTTAATCAAACCTGAAGGAACCATCTTTATTACAACGCCTACGAATGCGCCTTCTATTGATCACATTTATCTCTTCAACAACATTCAGGAAATCAGGGATCTGATTGAAGAAGCGGGGCTGGAGATCATCAACGAAAGGTATTTTGTAAGTGAAGATATCGACCTTGAAAAAGCAGAAAAAAGAAAAGTGGCTACGATGTATGCATCATTTTTAAAAATTAAAAAATAATCAAACACTATGAATAAGAACGAAATTTTAACAAAACTATCAGAAATCTTCCGTGAAGAATTAGACAACGAAGAAATTACGCTAACTGCTGAAACTACTGCAAATGACGTGGAAGAATGGGACTCACTTTCTCACATCCAGTTAATTGTGGCCGTTGAAAAAGCTTTTGGAATCCGTTTTACGTCTTCTGAAATTCAAAGCTGGAACAATGTAGGCGAAATGGCAGATTCTGTTGCTTCCAAATTATAATGAAATTTCACCACGTAGGAGTTGCCTGTAAAGATATACAGGCAGAACTCCAAAGTATAAGGCAGTTACATAAAATCATAGAAGAAACTCCGGTGGTTTTTGATCCTAATCAGCAGGCAGAACTATGCATGATCACTGTTGAAGATGGTCTCAATATCGAACTTGTATCAGGAAAACCGGTAGAAAACCTTTTGAAAAAGAGAATTTCATACTACCACATCTGTTATGAGGTGGAAAATATTGATGAAACTATAGAAAATCTTACAGAAAAAGGAGGACTGCTCATCTCACCACCTAAAGAAGCTATACTTTTCAATAACCGGAAAGTAGCTTTTTTAATGCTTTCTTATGGAATTGTTGAACTTTTAAATAAGAACTGATCATGCAGTTTACATCTCTGGTATTTTTTCTTTTCTTCTCCGTTTTTTTTGCAGTTTACTGGTGGATTTTAGGGAAGAATTTCAAAGCTCAGAATATTTTTTTGCTGGCAGCCAATTATGTCTTTTATGCTTATTGGGACTGGAGATTTCTTATCCTTTTGATCGGAAGCTCTGTCATCATATACTTTTTAGGGCTGAAAATTGCCGAAAATGATTCCAGGAGAAAGCTGTGGGTTAATTTAGGACTCATCTTTTCTATCGGAACATTGCTGTATTTTAAATATTTCAACTTCTTTATTGAGTCTTTTACCGACTTGTTTGGAATTAAAAATAATCTGACTTTAAAGATCATTCTGCCGCTGGGAATCAGTTTTTATACTTTCAGAATGATCAGTTATCTGATTGATATTAAGAATAATAAACTGAAAGCGGAAACAGATGCGCTGGCATTTTTTAATTATATTTCTTTTTTCCCAAGTATGACTTCCGGGCCTATTGATAAAGGAGGACTGCTTCTTCCACAGTTGAAAAAGGAAAGAGTTTTTACACTAGAAAACGGTTCAGATGCAGCAAGACAAATTTTATTCGGGGCCTTTAAAAAATTGGTGGTTTCCAACAGTATTGCTCCTATTACACAGAATATTTTCCAGAATTACGAACATCTTTCCGGAAGTACTGTAGCTTTTGGCGCCATCCTTTTTCTCTTTCAGATGTACGCCGATTTTTCGGGATACTCTGATATGGCAATAGGAATTGCAAAGCTTTTGGGCTTTAAAACAACCAAAAATTTCGCCTTTCCTCTTTTTGCCCAGAATATTGCAGACTACTGGAGAAAATGGCATATTTCCCTTACCTCATGGCTTACGGAATATGTATTCACGCCACTGGTTATTGCCTTTAGGGATTATGATAAAAAAGGATTGATGCTTGCCGTATTTCTCAATTTCGTCATCATAGGCTTCTGGCATGGCGCAAACTGGACGTTTATTGTGTATGGGGCATTGCAGGGCTTGTATTATGTCCCTTTGGTTGTTAATAATCAGATCAATAAAAAGAAAAAGCTGTCCAAAACCATTCCTACGTTCAAAGAATTGGGGAATATGGTCTATACGATGGCATTGGTTTGTTTTGCATTGGTTTTATTCGTGGCTCCTGGCTTAAAAGAGGCTTTTGGGATGTACGGAAAAATTTTCAGCTTTTCACTTTTTTCAATTCCTCAGTTTATTAAAATTAAGATTTTAGGATTAATAGGCATCATTGTTTTAATTGACTGGATCAACAAAGATCAGGAACACGGGCTTGATATCAAAAGATTCCATCCTGTAATCCGCAGAGCTTTGTATGTTTTTCTCATCTTCCTGATCATGTACTACGGTGTATTTTCCAACGGAAGTTTTATTTATGAACAGTTTTAATATGGGAAAGTTTTTATTTAAAATATCATTTTATTTCATAGGTATTGCGGCCGTTCTGCTGCTTCTGGGTTCCTACGCAGACAGTAATACGGACGATAATTATATGCATTTTGCTGTTCCGAAACCTCAGAATATTATTTTGGGCGATTCCAGAAGCGTACAGGGAGTTGTTCCTGATGTGCTGAAGAATAAGCTGGATATGCCTTTTGACAATTTTTCACTGAATATTGTCCATTCTCCTTACGGCGAAATTTATCTTAAAGCTTTAAAAAGAAAACTGGATCCGGATACTAAAAACGGAATCTTTATCCTTACCGTAAACCCATGGAATCTGGCTCTGAGAAATGATGTGAAGAAAAAAGAAGACTTTCCGGAAGAAGAGTCTCCATTCAATAATATGTACTTTTACGATATGTCTCCCAACTACGAGTATCTGATCAAAAACCTGCATAAAAGCTGGTTCAGAATATACCTTGACCGGGAAGCCGTAGGAAGATCCAATACTTTTCTTCATAAAGACGGATGGATGGAAGTAAATGTAGATATGAACAAAGATTCCATAGCCGCCAGAACAGCAAGGAAAACCGAAGATACTAAAGAGATGATGTATGGATATTCACTGTCTCAGGAGCGTATGAAAGCCATCAACGGGATTATAGATTATCTGAAGCCTAAAGGAAGTGTTTATCTGGTAAGAATCCCGGTTTCTAAAAATATTCTTACCCTTGAAAATAAAAGGTTTCCGGAATTCAATGGACTGATGAAAGAGCTGGCTAAAAAACAGAATGTGAAATTTTATGATTTCTCCGGTCATCCTGATGATTTTGTGTACGTAGACGGAAATCATATGTATAAAGACTCTGGCAAATTACTGACTTCACAAATAGCAGATTCTATTAAAAGAGACCGTAAAAATTTAAAATAATCTGGTTCTGTATAGAAATATTTCAGATCTCCAGGCTAAGGCTGAGATTGAGAAAGATCATTGGTCAATTTTGCTACGCAAGTGAAATGTAAATGTAAAGCTCTTCAATCCAGCAAGCAACCGTCAACCAGCAACCAATAACTGTCAACCAGTAACCAGCAACTTCCATACTCTAAAACCCTCAAACCCTCCAACTCTCAAACCCATATCCCATATCACGAATCCCGGACTCACGTTAAAATAGATTGTTCCTGAAATTAATATTATAAAGGCCTGAACGGATACTTTTATTATCCACAATCAGGTATTTCAGGATCATGGACCATTTTTTCAGGGCAGGTGCATTGGCAATCTGAAAGCTTCTGTACATCCTGCTGATATGCTGTTTTACATTTTTCGGAATTTTTGCTTCATCGGCAGCCCAGCTGTCCACCTCTTTCCAGAAAAGGACTTTTGTACTGGCGGGTTTTATTTTTTTTGAGTCTACCAATGTGATCCGGTTGTTTTCATGAACACCTCTCATGGCAACGGCCTTATCTAAAATTCCGGGATAAAGATCAAGATAGAAAGAAAGTCGGAAAAGAAATTCGCTATCCTGATGAAGCCTTAAATTGGTTCTGAATAATTGATCCATTTTTTTGATCATGGATTCCTTGCGGATAGTCAGGGTATCAATACTGAAAAGGCCGAAACTTCCCAGCATGTAAATCTGCCCGAGAAAAACATCTTTTGGGCTGTGTTTTTTATAAACAGTAGTTAGTTTATCCCCAAATAACGGATAATATTGTTCTTTTGCTTTTTCGGAGTAGTAATGTACACCCAGTGCTCCATATACTCCTTCTACTTCAGATTTTACAAAAAGTTCTTTTTCAGCATCAAAACGGTTGGGAAGATAATAGTCATCTGCATCTAAAAAGGCAATAAAATCTCCCGTAGATTTTTCTATACCCAGATTTCTGGTGGGCCCGGCTCCATGATTCCCTTTGTCCGGATGTTGGTAAAGCTTTACTCTGCCATGTTTTTCCACAAGCTGCCGACACACTTCCAAAGCATTGTCCGGAGATTTGTCCTCTATCAGAATGACTTCATGTACTTCATCAAACTGAAGGGCAGACTCTACTGCCTGAGAAACAAATTTTTCAGCATTGTAAACGGGAATGATTACTGAGATCTTCATGTTGTATTAAAAGTTTGCAATAACAAATATAAGGAAGGGAAAAAATTAATGTGTCTTCTGACATACCATATTCCGGATTATTTTTTTATGTTAAAAAATAAAGAATGTTTGAAGTTAACATTGTACAAACCGGAACGTATACTGGGATAGTCCGTCACTAAATATTTCATGACCATACGCCATTTTTTTATTTTGGGAGCTTTTGCAATTTCAAAGCTGCGGAGTATTCTTTTGATATGAATTTTGGCATCTTCCGAAACCGTGCCTTCTTTTTCTGCCCAATTGTGTACTTCCTGCCAGAGAAGGCCTTTAGTAATCGCCGGATTTATAATTCGGGTATCTACTTTTGTAATTCTGTTGTTCTCGTGTACACCCCGTACGGCTACCGCTTTATCTGTAATTCCGGGATACAGATTCAGATAATACGACAAGCGGAACAGAAATTCAGTGTCTTCGTGAAGTCTTAAATGGCCTTTGAACCAGATATCCATTTTTTTTACTAAGGGTTCTCTGCGGATCGTAAGCGCATCAATACTGAACAGCCCAAAAGGACCAAGCATATGCATCTGACCAAAGAAAACATCTTTTGGATGATGTCTTTTGTACACTGTGGTAAGCCTGTCTCCAAACAGATGATAATACTGTTCTTTTGCTTTATCTGAATAGTAGTGTACACCAAGCGCTCCATACACCCCTTCCACATCAGAATCTTCGAAGAGTACTTTTTCTGCGTCGAAGCGGTTAGGCAGATAATAGTCGTCGGCATCCAGAAATGCCAGAAAATCACCGGTTGCTTTTGTCATTCCCAGATTTCTGGTGGGCCCGGCTCCATGATTTCCTTTGTCCGGATGCTGATAAAGCTTTACCCTTTCATACTTTTCGGTAAGCTGCTGGCATACCTGCAATGCATTGTCGGGAGATTTGTCCTCTATCAGAATAACTTCATATACTTCTTCAAATTGCAATGCAGATTCTACAGCCTGAGAAACAAATTTTTCTGCATTGTAAACAGGGATAATTACTGATATTTTCATCTTCATTTTTGAACAATTAAAATAATATTCGTGTTTATAATTCAAATGATACTGCCTCATTTAAGCATTAAATCTGTGCTTTAAATATTCAGTTATTTTTTTCTCTACAAAATAATATAAAAATGCGGCAACAGCAATGACAATCATGAGTTTTAATACAAAATAAGGAATGTTGATGTATCCTTCTACTTTGAATCTTCTGAAGAATAATTCTACAAAAGGATGTGAAAGATACAATGAATATGAGATATCACCTAAAAATATTAAGAATTTATTCCCTTTTAAGTGAAATGTATAATCGAATAGTAAAAATGTAAATACAAATGATGATACAATCAGCAACATGAGTAGACTGTTTGATATCGTTATGAAGCTAAATAAAACGGCTGAAAACGACAAAATACCAATGACAGATAAAACAACTGCCCATTTTTTACTGATCGTAAATTTGTCCAGTAAAAGAGCAAAAACAATTCCTGCCACAAAATATAAGTTCAGGGGACTGGAAATCATTTTCAGATAATAACTTTCAGTGGGGTAGAACAGCCCCGCTACATAAGTAAGAATAAAAAATGCAGCAATAAAAATATACCTTCCTTTTCTGAATACCAGAGCGATACCGAATATCAGGTAGAAAAACATTTCATAATTAAGAGACCAGCCCAGATAAAGTACAGGGAAAGTATTTTTCTGGGGCAGAAAAAAAATGGAATGAATCAGTCTGGATAAACCTTCTCCCTGGAAATACACCATCAAAGTTCCTCCCACAACCATCCAGGCTCCGGTGAGCAAAAAATAAAGCGGAACAATTCTGATAATTCTCCGTTTGTAAAATAAAATAACTTCCCTGGAAGTATTAATGCTGAAATCTTTTTTTAATGTTGTAAAAGCCATGATAAACCCGCTGATCACAAAGAAAACACTGACCCCGATACTTCCTCTTTTAAATAAGATATCACCAAGACGCAAATCCTTAAAATTGATATATTCAAGGAAATGGAAGCAGCACACCAGCAGGGCAGCTATGCCTCTTAATATTTGTAGATTGTTCAGTTTCATGATTGGAGGTAGGTAAATCGGTACTTGGTTTTTAAAATTTTGGGATCTTTAAAAATGGCAGCCAATAGCAGTGCAGCTTTAGAGAATCCTTTTTTTACAGAAAGCTCAAAAGCCCTTTTTTGCAAAGTGATGTGCCGTTTGGTATCCGGATCCAGTTTGTTTTCCTGGGACCATACATATAAAGAGTTCCAGAAAAGAAATTGCTTCTGGTTGTATTGAGGAGAATATTTGGAGATTTTGGTAATTCTGTTGTCATCATGCATACCGCGTACCGCCACCGCCTCATCTATAATCCCGGATTTTAAATGACAGTGATAAGCGAGTTTAATGATGAAATCAGAATCCTGATGAACCCGTAAATCTTCATTGAATGTAAGGCCGCTTTTCTCAAGCGCAGATGTTCTTACCGTAAGTGCATCCAGAGTGAAAAATGTACCGAAAACTCTTGGAGTCTGCCCCAACAGCCCTTTAAAAACTTCTCTGCCTTCCGCTGCATAATTGACTGTCAGGAGATGCGGGTCATTGATATTTGATAAAAATTCTTCTTTCCCTTTTTCAGTCAGAAATTCCGTACCGATAGCATTGAAAACTCCATCTATTTCAGGGCTTTTGAAAAAAGTTCTTTCAGCATCAAATCTGTTCGGCAGGAAATAATCGTCTGCGTCCAGAAAAGCGATGAAATCTCCGTTAGATTTTTCTATTCCCAAATTTCTTGATGCGCCAGCACCATGATTTCCTTTATCCGGATGCTGGAAAAGTTTCACCCTTTCCTCTTTTTCTGCAAGTTTCCGGCAAACCATAAGTGCATTGTCCGGAGATTGATCTTCTATCAGAATCACTTCATACACTTCTTCAAACTGTAGAGCAGATTCCACAGCTTTAGAAACATATTTTTCGGCATTGTATACAGGAATGATGACTGATATCTTCATGATTATCTGTTGTAATAGGTAAAGCGGTACTTGGTTTTCGCGATTTCCGGATTTTTGAGGATTTCTAAAAGGATGCTGCCGTATTTAGACAGACCTTTTTTTAATGACAGATCAAACGATTTATATACCAGATAGATTCTTTTTTTATACTCATCAGGAATCTTATTGGCCACCGCCCAACGGTACAGAGATCCCCAGTAAAGGTGCTGTCTCTGGTTATATTGCGGGCTGTATCTTATGATTTTTGTAATTCTGTTGTCATCATGAATTCCTCGTATAGCAATTGCACGGTCTATAATTCCTGTTTTTAAGCAGCAATGATAGGCGAGCCTGATAATCAGTTCCGTGTCCTGATGAACCCGCAGAGATTCATTGAAACGGATTTTGTGAGATTCCAGTGAACTTCTTCTCAAGGTAAGTGAATTCAGGTGAAAAGAAGTACCGAAAGTTTTAGGTGTTAAACTTAAAAGTCCTCTGAATACTTCTTCTCCCTCCGCAGGATAGTTGACGGTACTTAAAGAAACCTCTTTAAATTTAGACTCAAATTCCTGCTTTCCTTTTTCGGTTAAATATTCCGTGCCGATAGCACCAAATACCCCATCTATATGAGCTTCATTGAATAATTCCTTTTCAGCATCAAATCTATTCGGAAGGTAATAATCATCGGCATCCAGAAATGCAATGAAATCACTTGTAGCTTTGTCTATCCCTAGATTTCTTGACGCACCGGCACCACGGTTTTCTCCGTTGGGATGCTGAAACAGCTTTACTTTCGGGATTTCGGAAGCCAATTTCCTGCAGATTTCCAGTGAACCGTCTGTAGACCGGTCTTCAGCCAGAATAATTTCCCTTACTTCCTCAAATTGTGCCGCAGAATTCACCGCCTTTTCCAGAAAACCGGCAGCATTGTAAACAGGTATGATGACAGATATTGTCATTGTTATATGGGTGTAATTATTAGATTGTCATTAACAAAAAGCTCAGATTCTATGTGGTGAAATTCTTTATTAAGCACTCTGCTGTATATTTTAAAATGATGATCAAAGAAGAACTGTAATAAATCACGGGAAGAATGCTCTTTCAGTTCATCAATGGCAGACGGGCAAAATTCTAAAAAGAAAACAGGCCTGTTTTTTAAGAAAATATCTTTATTTCCCAATATAACGATAGCTTCGTATCCTTCAACATCCATTTTCACAACATCAAACTTTGCATCATTGATCATTTTTTCTAAAGGTTCAATCTGAACATTTATTTTTTTTTGCCCTGGATTCTTCGTTGCGACAAATGAACTCATTCCGGCATGCCCAACTACATAATTAAAAGATTTTACTTCTGAAGAATTACCCACAGCGCAATTAAAAAGCTTAATATTCCGGAAGTTATTTTGTTTGATGCTTTCATTAAACTCATGGTAAACATCAGGAATAGGCTCAAATGCATAAATCTGTTTGCAATAAGGGGAAAGAAGCAAACTGTGCTGCCCGATATTGGCTCCGATATCTAATAAAACCTTGTCTTTGGTAAGAACCGATCTTATATCATCAATAATATACTTTTCATAAATTCCATTTTCAAAAATATAGAAATCAACATATCCGAATTTTTTATTCAGATAGATTTTCGTTTTTCTGTTATTATAATTAATAGTAAAAAGCTTCCGATTATCAAGATAGGAAATATTGAACTTTCTTTTGATAAAACTCATTAATCCCTCCTGAAAAAAAATACTTTGAATGGATTTTAAATAGCTGGGCATATAAATAGTTTTTATGATTTGTATTAGTATTAAAAATAAAGAAATAATTTTATACTAAAAGTGAATCTGATTATTCTCCGCCCAAAGCGTAAGCTGCAGCAAATTCCAGTGTTTCTCATCCTTATTCAGAAATTGCTGGGTGGCTTTATAATCTATGAAATTGAATATCTTATGATTGGAATTTTTAAGCAGATCATTGGAAAGATTCATCAGATTTTCTTCCTCAAACCAGTTTTTAACACCCAGCCCGAATCCCTGTTTGTGACGTTTTCTGATAGTTTCCGTCCAGTAGGATCCCATCGCTTCACGAAGGATGATCTTGTCATTTTTTTCATCCAGTTTCAGCTGGTCAGGCAGTTGAATACAGAATTCTGCAAAATCAAGATCAAGGAATGGCGTCCTTACTTCCAGTGAATTGGCCATAGCCATTCTGTCGGATTTTACCATCATATTGGCAGGGACATAGTTTTCCAGATCCACTCTCATAATATCGTTCAGAGAGTCCGGATCAGGCTGAAAACTGTAATACTGAAGATAATCTGCGGTAATGCCTAGAAGAGCCCGTTCTTTTCTGTTAAATGCATTTCTCACGGAGTTCAGATGGAAATCCATGACAGAAGAATATTCCAGGTTTTTCTGGGTGAGATAAGACGTGGGCCTTACTTTTTTATAGAGCTTCAGTCCAAACTGAGCCACCATATTTTTATAACTGAAATGATTTCTCAGTTTATTTTCAACTGTATAGAAATGATAGCCGCCGAAAAGCTCATCACCTACATCACCGGATAATACTACGGTGAGATTTTCTTTGGCATATTTGCATATTTCATAATGGGGAATAAAAGAAGCATCTGCAAAAGGCTCGTCAAAAAAAGGGGAGATCTTCAGCAGGGATGCAACAAGGTCTTCTTTTTTCTCATGAACTTCTATATGATTGGTATTGTATTTATCGGCAATTTCTTTGGCATATTTCAGCTCATTGTCTTTATGGTCATATCCAAAGCTGATGGTTGTCTGATGGGGAAGAAATTCATCCACCAGAGCCACTACCGAAGAAGAATCCAGGCCTCCGCTCAGAAAGCTTCCTACTTCTACATCTGCAATAAGCTGTTTTTTGACTGCATTTTTAAGGAGGTAAAGAAATTCTTCCTTAGCTTCGGATAAACTGATGGTTCTGTCTTTTGCAGGAAGGCTGTAGTAGCGGGAAACCGTAATTTTTCCGTCTTTCCAGACCAGTTGGTGAGCTGGCGGAAGGGTGAAAATATTACTGTAGATACTTTGATAAGTGCTTACATAGCCATACTGAAGATAATGGGAGAGGGCTTCCGGACTTACTTTAGGCTGAATTAATCCTGAAGCCAGAATCGCTTTGATTTCAGAAGCAAAAATAAATTCATTATTACTGCCGAACGCATAATAAAACGGTTTCTCACCAAACCTGTCTCTGGCACAGTAAAGCTGCTGCTGCTGATCGTCCCAGACGGCAAATGCAAACATTCCCGGAAGATCATGGATGAGGTTTTCCTGTTTTCTCTGGTACATGGCAAGGATCACTTCCGTATCGGATTCTCCGTGATAAGGATAATCTGCATATTTTCTTTTAATGTCCTGATATCCGTAGATCTCACCATTAAGGACAATACATTCATTTCCGGTATTTGAAAACATAGGCTGCTTACCATTTTCAGACAGATCTATAATGGAAAGCCTGCGATGGCCCAGAGCCGCATTGTCATAAAATTCAAAATGTGATGAATCGGGACCACGGTGTATCAGAGAATCCGTCATTTTCTGGATCTCGTTCCTGTAGTTTCTGGCATTACTGCTTATGATTCCTGCTATTCCACACATACTGTATTATTTTTCATCATTTATTTTTGTCTATGCTAATGTACGACAGATTAAGAAAAACCGGTCCTTTCTGCATCACCTGATTTCTCAGACTGCTGAGTCTTGTACTTTCGGATGCTATTTTTTTATACTTTTCCGACAACTTTTTGTAGCTGCCGATATTTCCTGTGATGAGGTTTTTAAACATACTCTGTTTAAGAGATTTCTTTTCCAAATGAAGACCGTTGGGTAAATTGGGATTCATGGCGTTAATCTCAACACGGACATCTTCATATTTTGTAAAATCTATTTTATGAAGGAGCTGAACACCGTCATGCACCACTTTGCTGCCCGGAACCAATAATACTTTCATCCTGTGAAAATGAACCCGGTTTACATATTCGTCATCTTCTCCGTAATGGAAAAAATAAGGATTAAATCCGCCTACAGATTCTATTGTTTTTTTGGGAAGAAGCCAGTGTGCGGCATTCACAAAATGAATTTCGTACCAGGGTTTCAGCGTCTGAAAATACAGATCTGAAATCATTCTGGTCTTTTCGTAATTTTTGGCGATATACTGATCGAGGAAAATATCCAGGTATTTTTCTGTCCCGTCGATATGTATGGGACTGATAATTCCAATTTCGTCTTTATTGGGATAAGAATTGTATGCTTTCAGCATTTCTTCCATGCTGTTTTCATAGATCCAGGCATCCTGATTCATCAGATAGAAAAAATCGGCTCCGTTTTCGTAAGCTTTTTCAATACCGATATTGTTGGCTTTTCCAAAACCGAGATTGGTTTGAGACTGAATGAATTCTACTTCAGGAAAGTTGTTTTTGATGTAATCCTGTGTCCCGTCTGCAGAACCGTTATCCACAACAATGCACTTCACAGGAACAGAAGACTTTCTTAAACTGCTGAAGCATCGCTCCGCCCATTTCATGGCGTTGTAAGTAACGATTATGATATGTATCTCAGGCATATTCAACTTTAATTTTTTGATCAGATTATATCAGATTAATGATTTTATAGTACACAAAATAATAGACCTGCTTCAGAAAAGCATCTAAGGCAGGGAAAGTGGAAAAGCCTTCTATTTTAAGCATCATTCTCCATGAAAGATTAAATACGATCACGATAATGGCAATGAGTTCTCCTTTCCTTGTCAGGGTTAGTTTGTTTTCTGCAGCCACATATAGAGTTAATAAAATAAAAAATATATTGATCCATCTGCCCCAATCCAAAGCCATATAAAATAAAGGAATTAAAAAGGTGGTCTGAATAATCAGAAATACGGGATTGATTTTGAGTCTGTTCAGTTTACAGTATATCAAAAAAGTAAGAGATCCGAACAGTACGCTTATAGCATAAGTCTGGTAGGAGTATATATGAGCTTTATAAAAGCTTCGGACATTGTAATTGGTATCGTATTCATAAATTCCCAGTTCATCAAATACCAGTCCGTGGTTTTTCAGAAACAGCACCGAATTTTCGGTATTGACGCTGAGACCGAATTTGTACAGAAGGAGCATGGTAATGACAGCCGGAAGAAATTGATAAAAAAAGATCTTTCTTAATTTATCCAAAGCAGAACCCTCATTCTTCATAAAATAGGCAAAGCCTACAAAAGGCAGATAAAAAAATGCTGCCTCATGGGTTAAAATAGCAATAAGGATAAATAAAGTGAGCACATAATCTTTAATCGTGACTTTAGCACGAAGGCATATGATATAGATAAGATATAAAAGAAAAAATAGGATTTCCTTTTTGGCCGCAATAGTAGGATCCTTTATCATCATACCGAATCCTGCCGGAAGCAGTACCAGCGCCAGTACAAGAAGATTGTTTTTTTCTTTCAGGAAAAGCCTGATGAGCAGGTAAAAGAACCAGGTGTACACCAGAAGTAAAAAAGAAAAGACAATATATTCTAAGTTGACCCTGGTAACTTCATTGATGAAAACAAATAAGGACCCGAAAAATCCGCGTCTTTTAAAACCGCCATCCTGATAATTAATCAGCCATTCACCAAGATACCAGCCTCCTTTTTTAGTGACAATCAGAGAGTAGGTAGTTGTTATACTGACATAATAATAAATGATCAGTACAAGGCTAATGAGATAATTAATTATTTTAGTTTTCATGTCTGTTAATCAATAAAAACTTTTTTAAACGTATCCATCACAGGATGCGGAAGAAACTTCCGGAACAGTTCTTCAGCAGATACATGAAGATCTGCATCCAAAAGGATATTTCTAAGCTCTTTTTCATCGCGGTAATAGTAGGCTTTATCCCCGAGGTGGCTGATATGGGCTTTTTCCGGAGGATTGGCAAATGCGATCACAGGTTTTCCTTTAATGGCAAATTCAGCGACTGTGATTCCGAAGGTTTCTCCTCTTTCCCGGGCATGAAGCAAGGCGTTACAGGTATTGATGAACTTCTGTTTCATGAGAACATCTGAACTGGGCGGCAGAAAAATAATATTGGAAGGAACAGATTTCCACCATCTTTTTTTTACAAACGGATCTACACCCATAAAAATAAAATAGATGTCCTTGTATCTGGATGCTATTTTTTCTATCGTCTGCTGGGCAAAAAGAATGTTGAAGCTGGCATGGCCTCCATAGTACCCGAATACTTTTGCATGAGGAGGAATATGTAAATCTTTTCTGAGATCCTGATCTGTTCCTGTTTCAAAATTGACCATATGAGGAACATAGGGATATTTGGAACCTGTCATTTCTTCACTCAGCCATTCCGAAACATAGGCATAGACATCTCCGTGAGGTTCAAAATGCTTGAAAACACTATGAATAACGGTTTTACACTCCTTAGTCTCTATCTGGTCGATATCCCCGTTTTTTATGGCATAAAACAGATCGATATTGTTTTTTAGGATAAGATCATCTACTTCTTTGAAATCGGAATAGCCGAACACCTGAAAACGTTTTGAGAATTTTTCAATGCCTAATGGATGATTGGTTTTTGAAGTTTTATCATATACAATCAACGATTCATTCCCAAGATATCTTTCATTGAAATCTGCATAATCATACAAGGCGATGGAAGTTCCGCGGTAGTTGAGTTCATTCTCGTGGAAAAGAATTTTCATTGTGTCCTGCTTATTTAAATTTATTTTTCAATTTACTAAGTATTTTTCGAATAATGTTTTTCTTAGGGTACTTCGTAAGATCATTGTGTTTGAAAAGGCCTTCGCCCTGTGCAATTTTGAAATTCTGCTTTACCCACCACGGAGCAATATTTCTTTCAAGGGAAGCTGTTTCCCCGGAAAAAGGGATGATTTTGCCCAGCAGAAAATCTTTTCGGACAAGGTAAGGGTTGTTGGTCCAGTTGGCCCAGCGGGATGTCGTAACAAAGTATTCACCCTGCTTCTGTATTTTGTCGGGAAATTCTTTTGCGGGATCCAGCCAGTGGAGAGATTCCAAAAGGTGAGGAGAGGTGCATTCGTGCCAGTCGTCATAGTAATCCAGCTCATTTCCTTTATGCCGGATAGAGATAAGCGGGTATCCCGGATTTTGTCTGCTTCTGTACCGTACCACATCAAATCCCTCGTTAAGAAGCCTGATACCGCCTTTAAGCTGTGAAAGGGTCATCTCGCGGTTTTCAATAAGTTCCCAGTCGTGTTCCAGAAAGAGAATGTTTTCGGAGGAAGCGTTTTCGGCCAGCATTTTCATGCCCTTGCCAATCCCGATATTTTCATCCAGTCCTATGTATCTGATTCCGTATTTTCCGGCCGTTTTTTTATCCTGCTCACTTACTTCCTGAAAAAGGATGACAATATCATCAGTCATCTCCAGAAGACCGTATTTTTTATAAGATTTTAACGTGTTTTTCAGCGTTCCTCCGGTTTTCCAGGAGAGGATGCAGATGCTTATAGGTAATTTCTCCATAGGAATCAGTTAAAGATTGAGAAAAGGGTGTTTGCCAGTCATTGAGATCTTTCTTGCCGCTTCTATCTCTTTAAATTTTTTTGAAAAGTAGGAATACTGATCCAGATAAAACCTGGATTCGTTGAGGTTTCCTTTTGCACTTAATTTTAAAATATAAGAAAGAATGGCTGTTTTTTCTCTCTTGGTATTATAATCGTAATTCGGGTCAAGATACTTGGTTTCCCGCTGCATTCTCATCGAAAGGCGTGTATTGGCCAGCAATTCGGCCTTATCTTTTGGCTGCTTTTTGTGGAAAGACTGTACAGCATCGTGTACCACTTTACTCTTTGTGCAGACCCATATTTTTAATCCAAAGTACGTAATTCTGTTCACGTACTCATAATCTTCGGCACCATAAAAAAAGTAAGGATTGAAACCGCCTACTTTTTCAATGATATTTCTTGGAATAAACCAGTGGGCGGCATTGACGAAGCTTATTTCGTAAGACGGTTTTGCCTCTCCAAAATACACATCGGAAAACATTCTGTTGTTTCTGACATCTTTGGCCAGATAATTTTCGAAATGAATGTCGAATTTTTTTTCACTGCCATCCAGATGCATAGGACTTAAAATACCGATTGTACTTTGATCCGGAGCATTGTTGTACACTTCCAGCATATGCTGAAAGGTGTCCGGGAAAATCCAGGCGTCCTGATTCATGAGGTAAAAGAAATCGGCCTGTTCCCGGTATGCTTTTTCTATTCCCAGATTATTGGCTTTTCCAAAACCTAAATTTTCGGCCGACTGTATAAAATCAACTTCAGGGAAATGCTTTTGAATATATTCCTGGCTTCCGTCCGTAGATCCGTTGTCTATAACCGTGCATTTCACGGGAACGGAAGAATGTCTTAAACTGGTAAAACACCTTTCGGCCCACTTCATGGCATTGTATGTAACGATAATAACGTGAATTGTAGGCATTGTACTCTTAAATATACTTTTGGGTTAAAGTTTCCAGATAATCCTGCGGATGTATTCCCGAGAAAAATTTCTCGATATCTTCATCAAAATCCACCCGGTAAAAATCACCTTCATCTGTTTCAGAGAAATAAGCCTTTTTCCCGGTTCTTTTCTCGATGCCCTTTACAATTTCTTTCAGATCATAATAATAAGGAAAAGCAAGGTTGATGGTTTTGTTTTCCGGATTCATACGGTGAGAACCCAGAAATTTTGAAATATCTTCAATATCCAGAAGAAGCCTTCTGGCCTTTAAATGGAGTGTGAATGTATTGTTTTCATTAATCCTCGAAGTCAGAAAATTAAAAAGGGTGTTGGGATTTCCTCCTTTTCCTACAATATTACCGATTCTCAGAATCAGAAAATTCTCTGTATTGTTTTTGATATATTCTTCAATGGTTTTTTTGTGCAGAACATACGGACTGTCCTGTTTAGACTGATCATGGATGCTTAACGTAGAGAAATAAATCAGTTTTTTTTCCTGATGCTCTTTCATCACGGTTTTAAGAAGAGACAATTCTCTTTCAAATTCTGAAGGTCTTGTTTCCAGGGAATTAGAGACTCCGGAAGCAAAGAAGACGACATCGTTTGTATCATAAGATTTTACAGCATTGGCTATAATACCATTTCCAATAATCATACGCTAAATGTTTTCATTAATTGTGTCTTATAAAATTGCAGGGTTTCAAGGTTTCCTAAAGTCAAGAGTTTTGTTATTTCAGATAATCAAATATATGAAAATAGTATTTCATTTTGATTCGGTTCACAAGACGATCCACAAGAGGGAGATTTTTGAGATAGTCCTGGTATTTCCGATGGCAGTACTCTTTATATCCTGCATCAAGTTGGGTATTGAGATGTAAACCGGAAATCACTTTTTTTACAAAAGGATATCTTTGGAATACGGTAAAAAGTTCTTTTCTGGAAAAGGTTTTCTTTCCGGAAACAGAGAATTCAGTAAATGCTTTATAGCCGATATTTTGCTTAGGGTGTATGCGGTATTCTCCTAAAACGGATTTTTCAACCCAAATAGCGTTTTGATCTGCAGCCAGGAGAAGAAGTTCATAATCGTGGATAACCACAGAATTTATTCTTTTCAAAGGCAGATGGACTTTTAGAAAGCTGTTTCGTACAGCCATGCTCATTCCCGGAAATAGGTTTCCCTGGTACAGCAGGCGCTTCATGATATCTTCGGGTTGTGTAAAGTCGTCCGGATCAAAAGATTCAATATGCCAGTAAATCATTTCATCGGAACTTTTTAATGAATCTCCGAAAAGCCTTATACTGTGGCATATAATATTGATGTCATTACGGTTTTCAAAGATTTTCGTAATGGTTTCGGTTTTATTTGTAAGCCATCGGTCGTCCTGGTCACACAGCAATACAATATCGCCGCTGCACAGACTCATGGCTTTTTCAAAATTTCCTACATAGCCCAGATTTTCAGGGTTTTGATGAACCTTAATGATTTGGGGATACCGTTCTGCATAGCCGGAAAGAATTTCCAGGGTACCATCCGTAGAACCGTCATCACAGATGATAATCTCAGACACCGGACAGGTCTGGTTGAGAATACTCTCCAGCTGTTCGGCAATATAAGTCTGACCATTATAGGTGCAAAGGGCTACAGATGAGGTCATTGTTTATGTATTTTTCGGTTTTTTCTGTAAAAGGTTGTAGTAATATCGCTTCATTGCAAGATATCCGGAAACTACTTTTCCGCCTGTTGCTTTATTGAATTCATTTTTCAGCTGGGAAAGCTGGGTGGTGTATACTTCAATCATATGATAGGCAAGCCTGTCGTGAAGCTCTTCACCGTATAATTTTTTTAACAGGGGAAGTATGGCGGTTCTCTGGCGGATCACTTTATAAGGATCTGATGATAAACTTGTTTTATCGTCTTCCTTGCGGTAATGGGCCAGCGGCTCATCAATCAGAAGAACTTCAGGGTTGTTTCTGGTAATATAAATCCACATCAGCCAGTCTTCATTGATGCTTAACGTTGGTTCAAACCTGAAACCTTCAAGAAGCGTCCTGGAAATCAGTCCGCAGTGGATAGGAATCGTAAATTTAAGATTCCACCCGAATACGATGCTTTCAAATGCAGCAAACTCCTTTTCAATACGGTTGTAACCCGGATAATGCGTTTTGTTTTTGTAAATGGTGAACTGGCTTAGTATTAAAGGATATTCTTTATCTCCGGAAAGGCTTTTGGTGAATTTTTCCCGGTCCAGCAGGTCATCAGAATCCAGAAACTGGATGTAGGCACCCGACGCTTTTTCAAGTCCGGCATTTCTTGCGGAAGAGATTCCTCCGTTTTCTTTATAGATGTACTGAAATCTTGGATCCTTTCCGGTCCATTTTCCGGCTATTTTTTCTGTTTCATCTGTAGAACCATCATTCACGATGATGCATTCCCAATCTGCAAAGGTTTGATCCATTACAGACTGCAGGCATTCATCGAGGTAAATACCCTGATTGTAGCAGGCGATTATGACAGAAATTTTCGGGCTCATTTTTTTAAATAAATTTATTCAAAAGTTTGTAAAGTGAAAGAGGGAGCCTGTTTTTTACAGCAAGGCTCAGTCTTTTGATATGAAACGGATATTTACTGTAGGCTAATCTGTATTCCGGTGGAAATTTTCTTCCCTCCAGATAAAATTTCAGCGTCTGTACATTAATCCTTTCTTTTACGGTACCGTCCTTATCAAACATCATTTGAAGAAGAATGGTTTCCATTTCTATTTTTTCTGCTTTTACTTTTGAGATATTTTCAGGATGTAAACGGTAATAAGCCAGTTTTTCAGGGATATAGGCCGTTAAATATTTTTCGTTGATTTTCAGCCAGCGAAAGTAGTCTTCCACCGTAAATCTGGAATCATATTTCCCTGTTTCTTTTAAAACATCCGTTCTCAGCATTACGGTTAAGGCTGCTATTCTGTTGCCTTTTACCAGTTCTTTTCTGAAAACATAAGGATCAACGTTTCCTAACGTATCATAATCAGCAATATCGTCAATGATAATGCTGTCGTTATCTATTGTATGAGTATTGGTGAAAAGCATTCCGAATTCTTCTCCCGAATATTCCAGTTTTTCAACCGATTTTTCGATGGCTTCAGGGTGAAGAAAATCATCGGCCGCAATCAGCTTGATGTATTTTCCTTTGGCAAGCGCCACACATTCATTAAGCATGGTGGCCAGTCCCGTGTTTTTGGTATGGAAGTTTTTTTCTGCCGGAAAGCTGTTTTCCTGCAGCCATTGTTCAATCACATCGGCCGAGTGGTCTGGAGAAGCATCATCACCTACAATCAGCTGAATGTTTTTGTAGGTCTGGTTTTTTATGCTGTCCAGATTTTCCCTGATAAACCTTGAATGATTATAGGAAACAACAACTACGGTTACTAAAGGATTCTCCATTGCTATTGATACCTGTTTATTCCATTTGTTCTTTTGATCCCTCGATGCCGAGCATGCTCTGCACTTTTTTCCCCTGCTCATCCATCGAATAAATCATTTCACGCACATCTCCTTTTACCAGAAAGATTTCCGGTGGAACAATGCTGGACTGATCTACGTGTTCGGGAATCGTAAGTTCCAGAGTATATCCTTCCAGAAATTTTTCATTAAGAAAATCCGGTTTGATATGCAGGGTAGGGTTGAGGCTGTCTACAGAAACCCTGTTCAGTTTGGTAGCCAGTAATTCTGACTTGATAGGGCTCATCCCGATGCGGAAAAGCTTACGGTATTTGATGTAGCTGAATCCTTTGTCTTCCAGGGTAACCGGGTTATGGTAAGGAATAGGTTTCAGGTGCTTCAGCAGTCCTTCGGAGTGATAGATGGTTCCGTCTACGGCAAAAGGATAAGACCAATGGTGAATATTGGTGTCTGCATAATAATCCCATTGATAATAATTGTCTTTTTTCTCCAGATAGCTAGGGAAGTCTTCCAGGTTTTCCCCTACATAAAGTCTATACGACGCATTTTCGGGATTGTTTCTTATAATGCTTAAAATTTCATCCGGGATATGCACATCTTCAAAGAAAACACTGTCGTCCGTACAGAACATAACAAATTCACAGCCGCTGGTTTTGATGATTCTCTGAAGAGCTCCTTTAAAATTGTCGCCGTTTTTTTTGAACAGATTTTTTTCTTTGAAAAACTCCCAGTCTCTTTTTGTATGAAGGGCATGGATGTAAGAGGTATCAAAAAACACATGCTTTCTTTCTACAAAAGATATATTTGAGTGTTGGCTGTATTTTTTCTTCAGCAAGTCATAGCCTTGCTGATGGGCTCCGGTGGTATGGTATAAAATAACAACCTTGGCATCCGCTTTAAAACGTTGGATAAAAGACTGGAGCAGATAGTCCAGCTGTAAGGCCCGGTTGAAAGAAAATATTACATTAAGTATCATAAGTGATAGGAGTTTAGGGTTGGCAGTACTTGGCGATAGATCATGCAGGAGAAACTGATTATAATTTCTCGATTGAATGAACGATTTTTGGAAAAAGAATTCCCGGTGATTTTACAATTTCACCAAATTCATTCTGTATTCCATGTACTTCGAAACCGAACAGCTCTGTTCTGAATGCTACATCCGTCCTGTTGATACCCCAGAAGAAATCAAAATAATAAGAATCTTCATTAATGGTATAAGGAGGAATTTCAAAACTTGCCGTATAATCTCTTTTCTCTATATCTTTATTCTGGCTGATCATTAAACCTGTACTCATAATGGTAAGATCATGACTGTTTTTCAGGAAGAATGAAAGATCAATATCCACGCCTTCCATCTTGGAGGTAAAACCTACCGTGATCCGGATACCGGATTTAGTAGTGATGATATCTCCGTTGATAGGTTCTGCTTTGTAGGATTTCACCATAATGTTCTCGTTTTCGAGAACTGTAGGATCTTCCAGATAGTTGTAGAACAGTTTTGTGTCACTGTTTTTCTGATATTCAATGATGCATTTGTTAACGTCACCCTGAGAAATCAGTTTACCTTTGTCGAGTAGGAGTGCAGTGTTGCACAATTCCTTTATCGCTGTAATATTGTGACTTACAAAAAGAACCGTACGGCCTTCGCCTTTGGTAACACTGCCCATCTTTCCGAGACATTTCTTTTGAAATTCGGCATCTCCAACGGCAAGAACTTCATCTACGATCAGGATTTCAGATTCCAGGTGTGCTGCCACAGCGAAAGCCAGACGCACATACATTCCGGAAGAATATCTTTTTACAGGGGTGTCAATATATCTTTCTACTCCTGAAAAGTCTACTATTTCGTCAAATTTCCTTGTGATTTCTTTTCTGGTCATTCCCAGGATAGCTCCGTTGAGGTACACATTTTCACGGCCTGTCATTTCAGGGTGGAAACCGGTTCCTACTTCCAGCAGTGAGGCTATTCTCCCCTGCGTATAGATTTTACCCGTTGTGGGCTTGGTTACCTTACTCAAAAGTTTCAGAAGGGTAGATTTTCCTGCTCCGTTTCTTCCTATGATTCCTATGGCATCTCCCTGTGTAAGTTCGAAATTGATATCCCTTAAAGACCATACATATTCAGATTCTCCTTTACTTGCTCTGTCATTAGCTTCTCCTATTTTGAGATAAGGATCTTCTTTTCCTCTTACTTTATGCCAGAATCTGTTCAGATCGTGAGAAAGGGTTCCTGTTCCCACCTGTCCTAAACGATATTGTTTTGATATGTTTTCCGCTTTTAAAGCCAGCATTTTTTTTTAAGTTTAAATTATACAGTATCCATGAATGTTTTTTCAACTTTGTTGAAAATAACAAGGCCTATTGCGAACATCACAAAAATGATGATCGTACTTATTCCCAGCATAAGGGGAGAAAAATCTCCTACACCCAGCCAGCCATATTTGAAACATTCAAAAATACCTGTTAACGGGTTATAATAAGACAGCTTTTTAAACGGTCCGATCAATGCAGAGGCGGGGTAAATAACCGGCGTTGCATACATATACAAACTTATCCCGAAACCTAATAGCATGCCGAGGTCTTTGTATTTTGTCGTAAGTGAAGAGAAAATCATTCCCGCACCTAAAGCAAAAACCACCATGAGTAGAATGAGGAAAGGAGTGGCCAGTACCCATATGTTGGGGTGAATCTCACCTATGGCAAGGTAATAGGCCCATACGACTACAAATAATAAAATTTGTACACCAAGCCTCATAAGGTTGGATATAACGATGGAAATCGGGGTGACCAATCTGGGGAAATATACTTTTCCGAATATATTTGAATTTCCTACAAACGTGTAAGATGTTCCCAGAAGGGAGCCTGAAAAATAATTCCAAAGGGTAACTCCTGCCAGATAAAAGAGGATAGGCGGAGCTCCGTCTGTGGGAAGGTTGGCGATTCTGCCAAATACAATCAGGTATACGATTGTTGTTAAAATAGGATTGATGAAAAACCATATCGGGCCTAAAATAGTCTGCTTAAAACTTGATATAAAGTCTCTTTTTACAAACATATAGATCAGATCCTTGTATCTCCAAACTTCTCTAAGCCGTAAATCAAACAAGGAATGGTTGGCATCAATCGTTTCTGTCCACTTTTGCTGTGGGTTATTCATTTGTGTAAGTTTTTGCAAATTTAAAATATTTAATTCTTATCTAACTTTACTGATTAGTGAATAATTATTCACATAAAACTAAAAACAGCAACTAATATATTAATATTTGTTAGTATGAGCAAAAAACTATCAGCCATAAAGCCAATAGTTCTTTAATTTTATAATAATTGTTTTTGTTTGTAATGAAGTCTCCGGATCATTTATTGCAGAGGAACTTTTTCCGCTGTGATAAAGGGTTTGTATCTGCTCTTACTTCATTGTGTAGCTCAACTAAAACCCGTTAACCGCTTTGATGATAGCCTGAATTTCCTCCTCCTCTAAAACAGAAGATATCGGAAGGCTCAGTACTTCTTCATGCATTTTTTCGGTGATAGGGAATGAAAGGTCCGCATATTCTTTGTACGCTTCCTGCTTATGAGGCGGGATAGGATAGTGGATAATCGTATGGATTCCTTTCTCCGTTAAATAAGCCTGAAGTTCATCTCTCTTTTCCGTTCTCACTACAAAAACATGCCATACATGCTCGTTTTCATCAGCAGGATTTTCCGGGAGGATGATTTTTGGATTGTTGATTTCAGAAATGAATCTTTTGGCAATCGCTCTTCGGGTTCCGTTTTCATGGCCGATATATTTCAGTTTCACATCCAAAACGGCAGCCTGAATTTCATCCAGCCTGGAATTTAATCCTTTGTAAATATTAACGTATTTCTGATTTGAACCATAGTTCGCAATTGCACGGATGGCTTCAAACAACTCTTTGTCATTCGTCGTTACGGCTCCGGCATCTCCCAAAGCTCCAAGATTTTTACCAGGGTAGAAACTGAATCCGGCAGCATCACCCAGATTTCCGGATTTGATCCCGTTCCATTCCGCTCCGATAGACTGGGCGTTGTCTTCTACAATCTTTAACTGGTGCTTTTGTGCGATATTTTTAAGCTCTTCCGAAAATACAATTCTTCCTTGAAGGTGAACAATCAGGATGGCTTTGGTTTTCGGAGTTATATTTTCTTCAATTTTTGCAATGTCAATATTATAAGTATTGGCATCCGGTTCTACAAATACAGGAACCAGTCCGTTGTCTGATAAAGCCAGAACGGAAGCGATATAGGTATTGGCCGGAACAAGAACCTCGTCGCCGGGTTTCATAACACCCAATTCAATGTAGGCGCGGAAGATCAGACGCAGCGCATCCAAACCGTTGGCTACCCCTAAAGCATATTCAGAACCGATATAAGATGCCAGGTTGGTTTCGAAGTTTTTAAGTTCGCTTCCCTGCAGATACCAGCCGCTTCGGAAAACGCTTAAAAGTTTATTTTCGATCTCTTCCTGATGCTGTAAATTGACCTTTTGAAGATCAAGAAATTTTATCATAATAGTATGGTTTAAAAAGGTCAGTTATTTTTTTCTCAGACATACTGCACCCCAGGAATAACCTACGCCAAAGCCTACGAGCATTACATTTTTTGAATCCCGCGACCCCATTGAGTTTTTAAAGGCAATCGGGATGGTAGATGACACGGTATTTCCGTAATCCAGCATATCTATAACGAAGTTTTCTTCCGGAATCTTGATTCTTTTTCTCAAAAAATCGAGCATGAAAGTATTGGCCTGGTGGAAGATAAAAGTATCAATATCACTTTTCTCGAATCCGTTGATCTTTAAATTTTCTTCTACAAGACCGGGAATGGCTTTAGAGGTGAAATCAAAAATTTTCGGACCGTTCATGTGAAGGTAATTGTCTTTGTCTTCTTTGTCTTCTGTTTTTTTATTTCTTACCGCTCCGTTTTTTACGATGAGGTTTTTGGCTCCTTCTCCATCTGTTCCTACAGAGAATTTCAGAATTTCAAAATCTCCGTCTTCAGAGATCAGGGTAGCTGCAGCAGCATCCCCGAAAAGGCTGATGTTTCCTTTGTCGTCCTCATGAATATGTTTAGAATAGGTTTCTGCTGTTATCAGAACAACATTCTTCATCATTTTGGAATCAATAAGGGCATTGGCCAGAGATAATCCGTAAATATACCCCGAACATCCCTGGTTGATATCTATAGCGCCACAGCTGGTATTTAAACCTGCCTGGGACTGTACGATACAGGCTGTAGCAGGAAGGAAATAGTCCGGGCTTTGGGTGCAGACAATCAGATAATCTATGGTAGATTTGTCAATCTGATACTCATCAACGAGTTTATTAAGTGCTTTAACTGCAATATCGGACGTAAACTCATCGTCTCCGGTGATATTACGGTTTCTGATCCCTATTTTTTCCAGAATTTTATCACTTTCCCAGTCAGGAAATTTTTTTGAAATCTCCTCATTGGAAATAACTTTTTCGGGAATATAGGTGGAAATATATTTTATAAAAGCCATTGTTTAGTATTTACTGTTTTTTCTCAACAATAAAAGAATAAAGCTCGTTGATATCTTTAAATGCAGTGATTTGCTCCGGCTCAATATCTACACCATATTCATCTTCTATCATTACTTTTATAACCATTGCGGTCAGTGAGTCCCAGTAGCTTTCTTTACTGTATGCAGTTTCAGGTTCTATTGCTGTATCCGTATTTTCCAGTTGAGACTGAAAATTTTTGATAAATTCATTTACTGACATAATCTTATATTTTAAATTTTTTGAGAATATCCGGAAGGATGGTATTAAAGGTCTCTTTTTTTAACAGATAATAATTGTTTTCATCATCACTTCTCACCAGCTCAGGCTGGAAAAGTTTATGATAGCCGTTCACTGAAGTGTTCTGTTTTCTTACTTCGAACTGGATGGTGTCAAAATTTAATTCATTCAACACGAAATCCTTCACAGCCATATCCACTTTGATTGAATTCTTTACGTTTGAATAGTCAGGCTTGGAAACCCAGCTTCCTATTTCAGGCAGTCCGGAATCTATTTTATATACTCTGTACGTAGCAAACTCTTCATTATTTTCGTCAAATGCAATGAAGTAGTATTCTTTTTGCTGCTGCTCACGCTCTTTATAATTTAAAATCCACTGTTTTTGTGCCTCTACATCCGGAGAAGTTTTTGAAATAAACCTTGACTTTTTTTCGTTGTTCCGGATGGATACTATAAATGCAGCATCTTCCGTTTCAACGAATCTCAGTTTAATTCCTTTGTATTCAATTATCATCTTTTGTTATTTATATTAATGTCTTCATTGTCCAGGTTACTGAGACAGGAAGATTTATTTTTTGCCTACTGTTTCTTTAAAACTTTCATAATCCCTGAAATAGTCTTCCTCATCATATATTTCAGAAGCCAGACACAGCAGTACCGCATTGTGCGAAAACTGAATGTCTCTCCATACCAGTTTAGGAATGTATAAGCCTTTTGTAGGGTGATCTAAAGTGAAAGTTTCTTTGTTGCCGTCCTTATCTTCCGTATTAAAAATAATGGTGCCGGAAACGGCGAATATCATCTGCTGCAGCTCTTTATGGGCATGTCCGCCTCGTGTCACATCGTGAGGGGTGTAGTACGTCCAGTAGACACGCTGTATTTCGAAAGGAACATTTTTCTGGGTTTCAGCTATAGTGATATAGCCTAATTGAGATGATCCTATTTTATCGAATGTGATGATTTGTGGTTTATTGTATTCCATTAATGTTTCTAAATAATTCTTTAAAGTTTTCAAAGTTAATTATAAAATTACTATCGGAAAGAACCCTGTCATTATTATGTGGTGATACGTTAAATTATATACCGGAGATCTGCTTCGGATTAAGAAAATAAGTAAGATTTTTATGTTAAATAACTATTAGCCGCAAAGCCAATAGTTATTTATATTTATTATGATACGGTATTACTTTTTCACCAGCTGTTTCAGGTATTCCCCGTAGCCGCTTTTTCCGTATTTTTTTGCTGTTTCTAGCAGTTTTTCCTCGTTGATGAATTTATTTCGGAATGCTATTTCCTCTATACACCCTATCTTGAAGCCCTGTCTTTTTTCAATGACACTTACAAATTCAGAAGCATCATTCAGAGAATCAAAAGTTCCGGTATCAAGCCACGCTGTACCTCTATCCAGAACGCCTACTTCAAGTTTTCCTTTGCTTAAATAAACATTATTCACATCTGTAATTTCAAGCTCTCCTCTCGCGGAAGGCTGAATGTTCTTTGCAATTTCAACCACGTCATTATCGTAAAAATACAGACCGGGAACTGCATAGTTTGATTTCGGCTTTAAAGGTTTTTCCTCAATTGAAATAGCTTTAAAGTCGTCATCAAATTCTACCACGCCATACCTTTCCGGATCAGAAACGTGATAAGCGAAAACCACTCCGCCATCCGGGTTGGTTTTGTTCTTTAATAAGGTACCCATTTCTGAACCGTAGAAAATATTATCGCCCAAAACCAATGCTGCAGGATCATTCCCGATAAAGGAGTCTCCCAAAATAAAAGCCTGTGCCAGTCCGTCCGGGCTGGGTTGTACAACATATTCTATATTACATCCAATCTGGGATCCATCACCTAAAAGTTTGATAAATCCGGGCTGATCGTGTGGAGTAGTAATGATCAGAATGTCTTTAATTCCTGCCAGAAGCAGAGTCGAAAGCGGGTAATAGATCATCGGTTTGTCATAAACAGGCATCAGCTGCTTGCTTACGGCGATGGTAAGAGGGTAAAGTCTTGTTCCGGATCCTCCGGCTAATATGATTCCTTTCATTATTATTTGTTTATGTTTTCTATGGCATAACTTATCTGATTTTTAATATTCAGATCAATAGTCGGGCTCATTAAAAGTATGGTGTTGTCTTTTGACAGGGTACCGCCTAAGCTTTTATGAAACTTAATCAGTTCCCTTAAATTTTTTTCCGGTATAAAGGAAAGGGCACTCTGCAGTGAAAATCTTAACTCTTCAAAATCAAACTGATCTATAATAGAGCGGGCCTGTTCTTTGGTGAAAAGCTCTTTAGGAGGGTCTACATTGTAATCAATCCTCTTGAGGCTGATATAATCTTTGGCATAATTAATCAATGCTTCCTTATAGTGGGAAACCTCTATGAATTCATTGATAAGTTCTTTTTGAACCAAATTCGCCGTTGCCGGAGGCGGAGGAACTTGAGCCTTTGCCAAAGAAAAAAATACAATGGAAAACAACAGAAGAATACACTTCATGATGCTCTTAGTTATATTGATTTTCGTAGTATTTCTGGTAATCACCGCTGGTTACGTTTTCAAGCCATTCTTTGTTCTCAAGATACCAGTCAATGGTTTTTCCTAAACCTTCTTCGAAAGTTACAGATGGTTTCCATCCTAAATTTTCATTCAGTTTGTCTGCATCTATAGCATAACGCTTGTCGTGTCCCGGTCTGTCTTTTACAAAGGTGATCAGCTTTTCGGAATAGCCTTCCGGTTTCCCAAGTTTGGCATCCATTTGTTTGATAAGCTCTTTCACCAGATCTATATTCTGCCATTCGTTGAAACCTCCGATATTGTAAGTTTCTCCTGTTCTCGCTTCATTGAATATCTGATGAATCGCCCGGGCATGATCTATCACATACAGCCAGTCTCTGGTATATTTTCCGTCACCATAAATAGGTAATGGCTTCTCATTGATGATATTTGAAATACAAAGCGGAATCAGCTTTTCAGGGAAATGATTAGGCCCGTAGTTGTTCGAACAGTTAGATACAATGAACGGCATTCCGTACGTATTTCCGTATGCTCTTACCAGGTGATCGGACGCTGCTTTTGAGGCTGAGTATGGAGATTGTGGATCGTAAGCCGTTGTTTCAAGGAAAAATCCGGTCTCACCAAGACTTCCGTATACTTCATCGGTAGAAACATGGTAGAATAAGTTGGTTCTTTTTTCGTCCGGGAATCTTCCGTGGGTATGATCGGGGTTCAGGGTCCAGAATTCTTTACATAGGTTGAGAAGATTGGCTGTACCGTTTACGTTGGTATTAATAAATGCCATAGGATCTGTAATACTTCGGTCTACATGGCTTTCTGCTGCTAAGTGTACTACTGCATCCGGATTGTATTTTTCGAAAACCTTTCTTAATTCTTCCGGTTGGGTGATGTCGGCTTTTTCGAAAACATAATTCGGTTCATTTTCAATGTCCTTCAGGTTTTCTAAATTCCCGGCATAAGTAAGAGCGTCAAGGTTGATGATGGTGGTGCCAGGATTATTTTTTACAAACTCTCTCACAACATGAGAACCTATGAATCCGGCTCCTCCGGTAATAATTATATTCTTCATCTATTTATTTTCTATGGTCTTTCTTCCTATACTTTTATAATGGAACCCGTTCTGTTCTGGGATTTCCAGCGGATACATATTTCTTCCGTCAAAAATAACTTTGTTTTTCATCTTTTTGGCCATCAGTTCAAAATTAGGATTTTTGAATTCAGGCCATTCCGTAGCAATAAACAAGGCATCTGCATCTTCAAGGGCATCATACATTCCTTTTGCATATTGTATTTTGTCACCAAGAATTTTCTGTACATTGTTTTCGGCTACCGCATCGTATGCAGCAATTTCTGCGCCTTTTTCAAGTAAAAGTGCAATGTTGTCTAAAGATGATGCTTCACGGATGTCGTCTGTATTGGCCTTAAAAGCCAGTCCCCACATCGCAATTTTCTTTCCGCGGATGTCTCCTCCGAAATATTTCTCAATTTCTGAAACTAAAATTACCTTTTGGGTGGTATTTACTTTTTCTGTAGCCTCCAGGATCTGGAAATTGAAATCTTCCTGTATTCCGGATTTTATCAGTGCTTTTACATCTTTAGGGAAACAGCTTCCGCCGTACCCGATTCCCGGAAACAAAAATCTGTGCCCGATTCTGTCATCGCTGCCCATTCCCAGTCTCACTTTGTCCACATCAGCTCCTACTTTTTCACAGTAATTGGCTATTTCGTTCATGAAAGTGATTTTTACGGCAAGGAAAGAATTGGAGGCATATTTGGTAAGCTCCGACGACTTTTCATCCATAAAAATAATCGGAATTCCGGTATTGGTAAATGGCTGGTAAATTTTAGCCATGACGTTTTTTGCTTTTTCAGAGCTTGCTCCTACTACCACTCTCGAAGGGTTCATGGAATCTTCCACCGCAAAACCTTCTCTCAGGAATTCCGGATTGGAAACTACATCAAAAGGGATGTCTGTTTTAGAGGCAATTACTTCTCTCACTTTATCGGCAGTACCTACGGGAACCGTACTTTTATTGACAATGACTTTGTATTCCGTCATCATTTCCCCAATATTATTGGCCACCTGAGTAACGTACGAAAGATCTGCAGAGCCGTCTTCACCCGGTGGGGTTGGGAGGGCCAGATAAATAACTTCGCTTTTGTCTAAAGCTTCTTTAAGATTGGTCGTGAAAAATAATCTTTCGGATTGAATGTTTCTTAAAAACATTTCTTCAAGGTTCGGCTCATAGATGGGAACAATGCCGTTTTTCATACCTTCTACTTTCTTTTCATCAATGTCAACACAGTATACTGAATTGCCAAGTTCTGCCAGGGTAGTGCCTGTAACCAACCCTACATAACCTGTTCCTACAATTGTTATATTCAAAATGTCTGTTTTTAAATTTAAAGACAAAAATAATAAAAATACCGTCATCTGCTTCTTTAATTTACTTTAACCTGAATTTGAGGTAAGAGACAAGATTTCAGACAGCAGATGTCAGACATCAGACTTTAGGATGAGGTTGAGGCAAAGACTCAGACTGATATTAAGATGAATATTTGAGAATAATCAAATTCCTAAGCTCTCCAACTCTCAAACACTCTCACCCTCTTACTCTCAAACCCGAAACCTCGCACCACGAACCCCGTATCCCGAACCTCGAATCCCATACCTTGTAACTTCAATGAAAAATTTAGGGTATTTACTTGATAACGAAGCATATTTTGCTTTTTTGGAAAAAATGCGTATATTTGCAGTGGATTTACAGGAAAAAATGGGAAGGCTTCGGAAGAAAGCCTTTTTTCGTACTGGTAAATCAAGATAATTAATGTATGGAGTTTAAAAAAAGAATTGAAGAATTATTAAACGAATTCCTGGTTACCAGAGAAGATTTGTTTCTTGTAGATCTGAAAATTTCTGCCGGAGATGATATTACGGTGATCCTGGATGGAGATCATGGAGTGACTCTTCAGGACTGCCTTGATGCAAGTCGCGCGATAGAGTTTAATATGGATCGTGAGGAGCACGACTTTAGCCTTCAGGTGATGTCTGCCGGACTTAGCGAGCCATTGTCAGCTCCCAGACAGTTCAGAAAAAATATCGGAAGAGATATCGAAGTGATGCTGAATGATGCTTCCGAAATTGAAGGTGAACTGGCTAAAGTGGATGATGAAAAAATCACACTTATTTTACGCTACCGGAAACCGAAAGATATCGGCAAAGGGAAAGTGGATGTGGAGGAGGAAAAAGAAATTCCTTACTCTGAGATAAAAAAAGCGTTAGTAGTAATTAAATTTTAAAAGAAAAAAAAATAGATGGATAATATAGCGTTGATTGAATCCTTTGGTGATTTTAAAGACGAAAAAGGGATCAGTAAGATTGATCTTATGGCAATTATTGAAGATTCACTGAAAACTCTTTTGAGAAAGAGATTTGATTCAGATGATCATTTTGATGTAATTGTGAACCCTGATAAAGGAGATTTTCAGATATTTTTAAATAAAACGATTGTAGAAGACGAGATGTCTGAAGATGATGATCTGGAAATCGAACTTTCTGAAGCAAAAAAAATAGACCCTACTTTTGAGGTGGGTGAAGATTTTACTATGGAAATTCCTGTTGCCCAGTTGGGAAGAAGAAATATCCTTACTTTAAAGCAGATCCTGGCTACAAAACTTCAGGAGCACAATAATGCAATGCTTTATGAGCAGTTCAGAGATAAGATCGGGGAGATTGTTATTGGAGAAATTCACCACATCCGTCACAAGCATGTGATCTTGCTGGATGATGAAGGGAATGAATTCATTTTGCCGAAAGAAAACCAGATCCCGTCCGACTTCTTTAAAAAGGGCGAAAATATCAGAGCTATTGTTGAGACAGTAGATTTTAAAGGTTCAAAACCTCAGATTATTATTTCCAGAACTGCACCTAAATTCCTTGAGAAATTATTAGAGCTGGAAATTCCTGAAATCCAGGACGGAACGATTATGCTTAAAAAAGTAGTAAGAATTCCTGGTGAGAAGGCGAAGATTGCAGTAGATGCTTATGATGACAGAATAGATCCTGTAGGTGCTTGTGTGGGAGTGAAGGGATCCAGAATTCATGGGGTTGTAAGAGAGTTGAGAAACGAAAACATCGATGTTATTCAGTGGTCTAAAAACCCTGAAATTTTGGTAAAGAGAGCTTTAGGAAATGTTACCATTAATAAAATTGATATCAACGAGGATTCAAGCTATGCTTTAGTTTATACACCGGTTGAAGAGATTTCTAAAGTGATTGGAAAGCAGGGGCAGAATATCAGACTGGCTTCTTGGCTTACAGGATATGAGATTGATGTATACAGAGAATCCAGTGAGGATGACGATGTTGAATTAAGAGAATTTAATGACGATATCGAGCAGTGGATTTTGGATGAATTTAGAAAAGTAGGCCTTACTACTGCAAAATCAGTACTGGATAAAGATACTGAAAGTCTCTTGAATATGGTGGATCTTGAAGAGGAAACAATTGAAGATGTGAAGCGTATTCTTAGAGAAGAATTTGAAGATTAAGATTTTTGATAAATTTTAATAAAACAGTAAAAAAGAAATACTTTAATTTTAAGAATTAAAAAAACAGTAAATAATATAGATGCCAAAAATAAGATTAAATAAAGCGGTTAAGGAATTCAATATTTCGATGTCCAGATTAGTAGAATTTTTACAGTCAAAGGATTTCGAAGTTGAAAACAATCCTAACGCTCAATTAGAAGAAGCGGCATATTCTGCATTGGAGGCTGAGTTTGCCAAAGACGGCGAACAGCGTAAAGCTTCCCATGAGGTGGTGATCACTAAGGTTCCGGAAGAAAAACTGGAGATTGAAGAAAAGAAAACCCCTGAAGTAATAAGAGCTAAAGCAAACAAACCAGAAACTAGAATTTTAGGTAAAATAGATCTTGAACCTAAAGCTCCTGAAGTGGAAGAAGTTCCTGCTGCACCTGTAGCAGTACAGACTCCTGTGGAGAAACCAGTAGAAGAAAAGAAAGAAGAAGTTGTGGCTGAACCGGAAGCAAAAGCTGCTCCTGAAAAGCAGGAATTCAAAGTTCTGGATAAAATAGATCTGTCTCAAATAGAATCTAGAAATAGACCTGTAAAAAAAGATAAACCAAAAATGGAGGAGAAAAAAGAAGAGGAAAAACCGGTAGAACCTGTGAAAGAAACTCCAAAACAGACAGAACCTGTTGCTGAAAAAACAGAAGAGTCTCAAAAACCAGCTGAGTCTGAATCTCAGGAGCCTCAGAAAATAGAAACTGTTTATCAAAAACTTGACGGTCCTAAGATCGTAGGTGAAAAGATAGATTTAACGCAGTTTGCACCAAAACCTGGTGCTGGTGCTAAAAAGAAAAGAAAGAGAATTGAAAAACCCGGAGGCCCGAATAATCAACAGGGTCAGGGGAATAACCAAAACTCTGGAAATAATAATAACAACCAGGGAGGTCAGGGTAACCGTCCTCAAAATGGTGGAGGTCAGGGTAACCGTCCGCAAGGTCAGGGAGGTCCTGGAGGAAACCGTCCTCAGGGGCAAGGTGGCCAGGGAGGAAACCGTTTTGGGAACAACCAGGGGAATCGTCCACCGGGTCAAGGCGGAGGATTTAAGAAAGGTCCGGGTGGAAACAACAACAGACCGGGGCAAAGAACCATGCCTGTTGAGCTTACTGACGAGCAGGTTAAAAACCAGATCAAGGAAACTCTTGAAAAACTGACCAACAAAGGAGGTAAATCTAAATCTGCAAAACACAGAAAAGATAAAAGAACTTACCGTAGAGAGCAGGATGAACGTCAGCAGGAAATTGATGCTCAGGACAGAACATTAAAAGTAACGGAATTCATCACAGTAGGTGAATTGGCGAGTTTAATGAACGTTTCTCCTACAGAAGTTATTTCTGCTTGTTTCTCTCTTGGTGTTATGGTAACCATGAACCAGAGACTTGAAGCGGATACCTTATTATTGGTTGCCGATGAATTTGGTTATAAAATTGAATTCTCAGATGCAGATCTTGAAGAAGTAGAATCTGAAGAAGATATGGATTCCGAGGAGGATCTTTCTCCTAGAGCACCAATCGTAACGGTAATGGGTCACGTTGACCACGGTAAAACGTCATTACTTGACTACGTTAGAAAAACAAATGTTATCGCAGGTGAATCCGGAGGTATTACCCAGCACATTGGAGCTTATAATGTGAAGCTTGAAAACGGACAGAGAATTACATTCTTAGATACACCAGGTCACGAAGCGTTTACCGCGATGAGAGCCAGAGGTGCTCAGATTACCGATATTGCAATCATTGTAATTGCAGCGGATGATGATGTGATGCCGCAAACGAGAGAAGCTATTTCTCACGCACAGGCAGCAGGAGTACCAATGATTATTGCACTCAACAAAGTAGATAGACCGAATGCTAATCCTGATAATATCCGTCAGCAACTTTCCGGGATGAATATCCTTGTAGAAGAGTGGGGAGGAAACGTTCAGTCTCAGGAGATTTCTGCGAAATTTGGTAACAATATGGATGTTCTATTGGAAAAGGTATTGCTTCAGGCAGAAATGCTTGATCTTAAAGCTAATCCAAACAGAGCCGCTCAAGGTGTTGTTATTGAAGCTTCATTAGATAAAGGAAGAGGATATGTTGCTACCATGTTGGTACAGACCGGAACCCTTAAAGTTGGAGATTATGTAGTGGCAGGTAAAAATCACGGTAAGGTAAAAGCAATGCTTGATGAAAGAGGCAGAAACCTTAAAGAAGCTGGCCCGTCTATTCCGGTAACTATTTTAGGTCTGGATGGAGCGCCTACAGCTGGTGATAAGTTTAAAGTATATGCAGACGAAAGTGAAGCTAAGACCATTGCCAATAAGAGAGAGCAGCTGCAAAGAGAACTTTCAATAAGAACCAAGAAGCATACTACGCTTGAAGAATTGGGTAGAAGAATTGCTTTAGGAGAGTTCAAAGAATTGAATATTATCCTTAAAGGTGACGTGGATGGTTCTGTAGAAGCATTATCCGATCAGTTACAGAGATTATCAACTGCAGAGATCAATGTAAATATCCTGCATAAAGGAGTTGGACAGATCACTGAGTCTGATGTTAACTTAGCAACTGCTTCTGATGCAATTATCATCGGATTTAATGTAAGAGCCGGTGCTAATGCTAAAGAACTTGCAGATAAAGAAGAAATTGAGATCAGAACATATTCTGTAATTTATGCTGCGATTGATGAAGTGAAAGAAGCTATGGAAGGCATGCTTTCACCTGAGATCAAAGAGCAGGTAATTGGTAACGTGGAAATCAGAGAAGTATTCAAGATTTCTAAAGTAGGAACAATTGCAGGATGTATGGTTCTTTCAGGAAAAGTAACCAGAACCTCAAAAGTGAGAGTATTGAGAGACGGTATCGTTAAATTCGACGGAGAGCTGGAAAGCTTGAAGCGTTTCAAAGATGATGTAAGAGAAGTGACCAAAGGTTACGAATGTGGTCTGAACCTGAAAGGCTATAATGATATTGAGATCGGAGATATCCTTGAAGTTTACGAACAGGTAGCTGTTAAGAAGAAGCTGAAATAAATCAGTTGATAAACTATACATTAAAACCACCCTTAAAAAGGGTGGTTTTTTTTATTAACCAAATGTTAAGATTTATGATCTGTATTTGTAATTAATGCATAATGATTAAGCGTTTTATAATAGCGTTTAGGTTCGTGACATTATATCAATATATGAGAATGCTTATAATGAGCTGTGTCAAAAAATTAAGACTATTTATGTTAAAATTCATATGATTTCTGTTTTGATTAGATGGGTTTCGAGGTTGAAAAAAGAGTTGTTGAAGGTGTAAATTGGTGAAAATTTTGAATTTTTCACTCATTTATCGGTTGATGTTGTGGTAGTTACAAAAGTCTATAAAAAAGGTCTTTTTTTGAATCATAGAATGGGCATTAAAATCTTTGGAAACCCTTTGTTTTAGGATAAAGTTACAATTAGATATTGATGATTTTTTTACTTTTAAATCTGTAAGTTAATGAAAATCATACTATTGTGAATTAATATGGCTTTTTTATTTACATTAATTTATAATGATTCTAAATTAATAATTTTAACATTTCGTTTAAATGAGTATAAACTGTTAAAATTCTTATTTTATTTATTTTTTAGTTAATTATTTTAACTTTTATTGATTAATAATTATTCATTAATTGGTGTATTTTACGATAATGATAAAAAATATAACGGTATTTTCGTTGCTGTATTTGTAGGTATTGGGATTTATTAACATATTTGTCACATATATATTAAAATTTGTTAATATGAATGTTAAAATACGTGTATTGAGTGTTGGAGTTCTGTTTTTCTTAAACGGAATGTATAATGCCCAAAAAACCAAAACCGACACAGCTAAGACAAAAGATATTGAAGAAGTTGTGGTCCTGGGTTACAATAGAACCCTAACGAAGCCTAAAGATGTAAGTGCGAATACCACTATCAGTGCAGAGGTTATGGAAAATAGGCCGAACGTGAGCTTCCTGAATTCATTACAGGGATCTGCACCGGGGGTAACTATTGCTTCCAATTCCGGATCTCCCGGATCTGCAAAGATAGATCTTGTTATTAGAGGTATTTCCTCTCTTTCGGCAGATACTGAACCATTAGTGATTATTGATGGTATTCCTACCGGAACCAATCAGTTCAGAAACCTGAATACGGAAGACATAGAGTCTGTCTCTATTCTGAGAGATGCTGCTGCAACTTCCATTTATGGGAATAGAGGAGCAAACGGAGTATTACTTGTAAGAACTAAAGGTGGGAAATTTAATGCGAAACTTAAACTAAGCTATTCTGCTTTAACCGGGGTGAGTATTATGCCTAAGAACAAGTATAATATTGCGGATTCCCACCAATTACTTAGAATTCAGAAAAACAATGGGCCTTCGTCTCTGCTTGGTGCTACTTTAACTGATCAGCAAATTGCAGATTATCCTGTAAATACCGACTGGGAAAAAGTGTTCTTTAAAGCAGATGTTACTCAGCAGCATAATATTTCTGCAACATTTGGAGGCGAGAATACATCGGTATATTCTTCCCTGGGATATTTGGAGCAGGGAGGTTTGGTGCCTAATACAAAGTTTCAGAGATTTACTTTCAGAAATAATATTACCGGTAGATCGGAAGATAAAAGATTCAATTATACAGCTATTATTGGTTTAGGATATTCCAAGAGAAGCCAATTGAATCAGGAGGGTAACTCTGGAATCAACGGGAATGTTGTTCAGAATCCATTGCTTGGATCATTTATAGCGCTGCCTTATATTAAATCAGGACAGTACGGTTCGGGTAGGGATTTGTTTAATGCTATTGGTACAGCCTCCTCAGCTGGCGGAAACTTTGCTTATGTTTTAGAGGATGTATTGAGAGGGGACCAGTCTGTATTTGGGAAATTCAATGAAACTTCCGTTTTCACAAGTGCAACAACATCCTATAAAATAACAGATGATTTCACCTTAAACAATAGAACTGGTGCGGATCTGAAAATAGGTAATGCCTTTTCGGGAAGAAATCCCAAAGGTTATCTGTCTATTGTTGTAGCATCTACTTCCGGAATTGAATATGGCGGATTTGAAACAATTTCCAATTCACGGGAATTAAACTTTACTACAGTAACCAGCCTTAACTATAATAAGGTTTTTGGAGAACATACTGTTGGGTTGGGGGCTTATATGGAATATAATAAAGTTCATTTCTATGGCAGCTCTCAGACTCAGAACGGACTGGATCCAAAAACTTTTGCTATTGGGGCAGGTACGGGATATATAGCTTTTGATCCTGAAAGAGATATTTATGTATCAACCGTATCAGCTAATAAAGTTACTGCCGGTGCTCTTTCGTATTTTGCGACAGCCGATTATGATTTTGCTGATAAATATGGTTTCAGCGGAACCATCAGAAGAGATGGTAACTACAGATTTGCTCCTGGTAGAAAATGGGGGACTTTCTGGTCTGTGGGTGGACGCTGGAATATTGATAAAGAAGGATTCATGGACGGCTCTTTCTTCGATATGTTGAAATTAAGAGCTTCTTATGGTACACAAGGGAATGCCAATGTGGTTGCTGCCGGGGACGATACCAACCCGCTGTTGCTTGCGACTGGGATTAGTAGAGAAATTAATGTTGTTGGAAACGGATACGGAAATACACCGGGTTATTTCCTGAATAATATGGCTAACCCTATTGTACAATGGGAAGAAATAAAGCAAGCTAACGTAGGTCTTGATTTTAAATTGCTAAAAAACAGATTGGAAGGGAATGTGGATGTCTATCAAAAGAACACAGATATGCTGTACTATAATATCCCGTCTTCTGCAATTACTGGACAGTATAACTACAGAGGAAATTATGGTAGTCTTAAAAATGAAGGGGTAGAACTTGTGTTGAGATACAATGTTTTAATGAACAAGGATTATAAACTTACTGTTTTTGCGAACGCTTCTTATAATGAAAATAAAATTACTAAACTTCAGGTTCCTGTAACCACAGGTTCACTATTGCTGGAAGAAGGCGGTACGATCAATGAATGGAATTTGGTGCCTTACTTAGGAGTAAACCCTAATACAGGTAACGAGCTTTATTTGGATTCTAATGGGGCTGTTTCAGAGCAGGCTTTGGATAAGGACAGAAGAAAAACAGGTAAGAACTATTTCCCTAAATATACCGGAGGTTTTGGTATTAATAGTGAATACAAAGGATTCTTCCTGGATGCACTTTTCTCTTTCCAGGCTAAATTCTGGAGATCAGACAACCAGCTGTCTTGGGCATTGAACCCTGCTTATATGAGAGCCGGATACAATGTGTCAGCAGATTTACTTAATGCATGGACGCCTGATAACCGTGAAACCGATATCCCTTCTTTAAGTGCACCGGTATCAGGTATTACTGATAGACTGCTATTTGATGCATCTTTTTTAAGACTTAAAAATGTATCATTAGGATATAATGTTCCGAAACAGTTCTTTAATACAAATTCGGTGATTAAATCTGCTAAGATTTTTGTTCAGGGTGAAAATATTATGACATGGACAAAATGGAGAGGGTATGATCCTGAGGGACTGGGAACTTTTCCTTTAAGTATTTATCCTAACCCGAGAACTTTCTCGCTTGGGGTTAACTTAGAATTTTAATTTTATTACTAATGAATTTCAATATGAAAAATATATTTAAAATAGCAATTTTATCCGCATTTGTTTCCGTAGGATTGTCCTCGTGTAATGATGCTTTAGATATTGTTCAGGACGGAGAATTGAATGCAGACAATACCTTTGTGAATACCGAGGATATGAATAAGTACCTTAACGGAACTGTTTATTCGGGATTAGATATCACAAACGGATTGTTCTTCTCCGGGCAGATGACAGATGAATTAGGTATGGGGCCACAGAATAGTGAGCTGGCATTGAGCGCACATCAATTTTATTTAGATGTTACCAATGGATTTGCTGCTAATATCTGGTTGGGAAGCTATACAACAATCAACAGAGTAAACAGATTGTTGGAAGGAGCATCTAAAATAACACCAGTGGCCGGTGATGAGGCAAAATATAAAAATATAATAGCTCAGGCAAGATTGATCAGGGCATTCTCTTATTTTACATTAGAGTCTTATTTTTCTACTGATATGAAAAACCCTAATGCGCTTGGAGTAATGTTGATTGATCATGTTCCCGGTCAGTCTGAAACAGTGCCAAGAGTTAATAATTCGGCTATCTTCTCTTTTATTGATGCAGATATTGCTTATGCTGAGACGAATTTAGCAGCAAACAATGGAGATTATTATAGAATCGGAGCTAACTTTTTAAATGCTTTCAAAGCGAGATACTATCTGTACAGAGGGATGTATCCTCAGGCTAAAACGGCTGCACAGACTGTAGTGAGCTCTTCAGGATTGGTTTTTACACCATTGGTGAACGCAACAATTCCTGGTTCTGCTCCTGGTACTTTGGCACAAAATAATGCAGCGCACGTTGCATTGAATGGTTATCTTACCAGAAATCCATATGTAAAAATGTTAAATAATACCCTTCAAGGCGAGATCATTTTTGCACTGAACCGTCCTATTGTTGGGGCTTGGGGGAATATTGGCGGTACTTTAGCTTCAAATACATCCAGTTTAAGTGGTTCTATTCTGTATGATATGGGAAGAAGAACATTTAATTTGTTGGCTCAGGTTAATGGTGATATCAGACGATATGCATACATTGACCCTACTTCAAGAATAGATGCAGGGTATGCAACCATTAGCAATTACCGAGATGCGGATGTATTGGTTATTGATAAATATCCGGGAAGACCTAAGCTATTGCCGGATCCTATTGCGACTGATATTTACAGAGAAAAAGTAGCGTCCCAGGCGCCGTTGAGGAACGATCTTCCTGTATTCAGATTATCGGAAATGTATTTTATTCTGGCTGAATGTGCAGTGGAGGAGGCTAATTATCCTGTTGCTGCCGGGTACATCAAAAATGTAAGAGATGCCAGAAATTATGTAGCTCCGGTTACTTTGCCGGTGTATTCAGGTAAGGCGGCTGCGTACCAGGATATTCTTTTGGAAAGAAGAAAAGATCTTTATCTTGAAGGACATAGATATTTGGATTTAAAAAGACTTGGAGCAATTGCCGGAGTGGCTATTGACAGAGATCCTACAGATGATCTTAAATCAATTCCTGTTACTATTCCTATTGATGATTACCGTATGAAGTCTTTGCCTATTCCTAGGGCAGAAACTCAGGGGAATCCAAGCATTCAGCAAAATCCTGGATATTAATTTTTTAAAAATTAGAAAATGAAAACATTTAATTATTTATATATAGCACTTTTATCGGCATTAGTATATTCCTGTACCAATGATGAAATTCATTATGATGGTGATCCGAACTTAAATTTCATCACTGCCAGTTCTCAGCAATTGGTTGATCAGGGAAGTGGCTCGAAAGTTGTAGAGGTACAGTATGGAACTCTTGTAAAAGTGCCAAGTGCGGAAGTAAGTCTGGTTGTGGATCCTACGTCTCAGTTAAAAGAAGGAATAGACTTTCAGTTTATGGGACCAAGTAATCCATCCGGTAATTTTGATGGGAAAATAGCGATCAAGCTATTGGAAACAGGAGCCAGTCCTGAAGGAAAAAATGCGGTATTCAGATTATCGTCGCCAACCATTAAAAATGGGGTCATTACTCCAGTGCATACAATGACTGTAGCGCTTAAATGTCCTGTTTCTTACTTCCTGGCAGGTAATTTTAAATCGACGATGCCGTTTTTTGGTGGGACATATGATATTACAATTGCTGCGGGAACTGACGCTAATACTCTTCTGTTGAAGGATTATTATGCTGATGGTTATGATATTAAAATAACATACGACCCATCTACAGGTTCTGTTACAATTCCTACACAGCAAACAGGCTATATGCACTCTACTTATGGAATGGTAAGTATCAGACAGGTAGCGGCGACAGCTTCAACAATTAACTTCTGTACTAGAAAAGTTGTTTTAAGTTATCAGCCGTTTGTAAGTGCAGGTAATTTTGCTGCAGTAGTGGATAATATTGTAGGTAGTTAATCATCTTTTATAAATGTTATGAAAAAGGTAAGTATTGTTTTTTCTCTGTTTTTAATGGGCTTTTATTTTTCCCAAAGTTCTGTTTTGCATAATCTTAATAACAACAGATTAATGTCACAGGCTGTCAATAAAATTGGTGTAAATGGAGTTCCTGATAACGAGTTTGTAGGATCTCCGTTCCTTGAAACTGCGTTTTTGCCGTCAGCCATCAAAGGTGAAAATGGAACTTATCTTTTGAGATATAATATTTATAATGATGAGATTATTTTGAAAAATGATGATAAATATTTCAAAATACCGAAAGAAGAATTAGATTATTTTAATATAAATAATAAATATATTGTCAGATTGATAAATGGAGGTTACTATATTCAGTCTTCTTCAGAAAAAGGGAATTATACAATTGTAAGAAAAGAAGGGGTGAAATTTACGGAAGGTAAAATCTCAGAGAATACTTACGGACAGAACCAACCTGCCAAATTTACACCTTTGAAACCTGATTATTTCCTGTATGATACTAAAAATAAGACCTTGATTCCCCTAAAGGAAGGAGATCTTAAAAATGCCTTCCCATCTAAGGATGCTGATCTGGTTACTTTTTTTAAGAAAAATAAGTTAAAAAAATCAGAAGATTATAATGCCTTACTTGAGGTAATCGTAAAGTAAGGCTTCTCATTAAAAACAAAGGATATTTCGGTATTCTTTGTTTTTATTGTTAAGTATAAAATAGTGTTGTGAGAATGTATTCTTAAACATTTTACTTTTATTAATAATATTTCAATTACAAATCACATTTTAACAAAATTATAATTTGTAATGATTCTAAATAATATTTTGCATATTAACAATAATTAGTTAAAAAAAATAACAAGCGTGAAAAAAAAATATTTATACAAATAAAGCTGGTTGTTATTGTTTAATCTGCCTTATTTCACAGAATAGTTAAAAGCATCATATAAAACAAACCCTTTGCCTCCACAAATTTAATATTTGTGGGTGTTAATATTTATTAACATATTTGCGAATTAAATATATTAAAATTTGTTAATATGAATGTTAAACTACGTGTATTAAGTGCGGGGGCTTTATTCTTTTTAGGACAAGTCGCATTTGCACAGCAAAAACCTGGAGATACATTAACCAAAGAAAAAGAAATTGAAGAAGTCGTTTTAGTTGGTTATTCCCAAGTTGTAAAAGAGTCATATGTTGGTACAGCATCTAAAGTAGATGCAAAGAACATTGACGCAAAAAACGTATCCAGTGTCAGTCAGGCGCTTGCAGGAGAAGCAGCAGGTGTTAGAGTTATTAACACTTCGGGACAACCTGGTACAGATGCTACTATCCGTATTAGAGGATTTGGTTCTGTAAGCGGTAACAGAAGCCCACTATATGTAGTGGATGGTATGGCTTACACAGGTAACGTAAGTGCAATCAACCCTGAGGATATCGAGAACTTGATCATCCTTAAAGATGCAAGTGCAACTTCTATTTATGGTGCAAGAGGTGCTAATGGTGTTGTTGTTATTAATACTAAAAAAGGTAGAGCTAACAAATCCGTTATCCAGCTTGAATCTAAAGTTGGTTTCAACATGGCATTACTTCCAAGGTATGAAACTATAAAATCTCCTGAAGAGTATATCGGATTAAGCTGGCAGGCAATGAGAAACCGTGGTAGATTATTAGGACAGGCTGATCCTACAGCTTATGCTAATAACAACCTTTTCGGAACTGCAGGTATTAACCCTAACTATAATATGTGGGGAGTTTCAGCTGCTCAGTTAATCGATCCGGCTACAGGAATGGTAAGACCAGGGACAGGAAGATTATATGATCCTGAAAACTGGGAAGATTATGCTTTCCAAACTTCTGCAAGAACAGAAAATAACCTAAGCATCAGTGGAGGTACAGGTAAGACAACTTACTATACTAACATCGGATACTTAAGTGATAAAGGGTACTCTATCAACTCTGATTTTGAAAGATATACTGGTAGATTAAACTTAAGTCATCAGGCGAGACCTTGGTTAAAAGGAGACTTTAACTTAGGATATGCTTATTCAAAAGCAAATAGAAACGGACAAACTAGTGACTCAGGAAGTATCTTCTGGTTCGTAGACAATATTCCTTCTATCTACCCATTATTCTTACGTGATGCAGCAGGAAATAAAATTCCAGATCCACACTTCGGAGGAAATCAGTTTGATTACGGTGAAGGAGGAAGAGGTTTTGGAGCATTAACCAATGCAATTGCAGATGCTACAAATAATATCAACAAGTTCTATAAGCATGAGATTAATGCTAATATGTTCTTGAAAGCTGATATTACTAAGTTCTTAAGCTTCGAAACAAGAGTAGGTGGTCAATACTACAACAATAGTAATGATCAGGTAGACAACCCTTTCTACGGTAATGCAGCTAGCCAGAATGGATATATCTATAAAACAAAAACCGAATTAATGGCTTATAACTGGTTACAGTTATTAAGATTTAACAAAAGATTCGGAGATCATAACTTAATGGCGTTTGTTGCTCACGAAAGCAATAGCTGGGAGCAAAAATTCCTATCTGCCGGAAGACCTAATATTATTGATATGATCCCTGAATTAAACCAGGGTATTGGAGAGTCCCTATCAAGTTCATATGTAAGTAACTATGCTCTTGAGAGTTACTTTGGGCAGTTGACTTATGACTACAAAGGGAAATATTTCTTCAACGGTACAGTAAGAAGAGATGGTTCTTCAAGATTCTTAAACAATAAATGGGATACTTTCGCATCAGCAGGTATCGGATGGTTAGCGACAAAAGAAGATTTCCTTTCTGATAACAAAACCATTACCAACTTAAAATTAAAAGCAAGTTACGGAACAGTAGGTGATCAGTCTCTGGTAGCTCCTTCAGGAGATCAGGTGGTTGGTTTCTATCCTGGATACAATGCTTATAACCCAGGAAACTTTATGGGGCTTCCGGGAGCAACATACAACAGAAACGGATATCCGGATCTTACTTGGGAGAAAGCTAAAATTTTCCAGGGAGGTATTGAGCTAGGACTATTTAAAAACAGAGCTCTTGAATTAGATGTTGATTATTATCACAGAACTACGGATAACCTGATTTTTGATAACAGATTAGCTCCTTCTACAGGAAATGCAATTATCAAAGTTAACGACGGAATCCTTATTAACCAAGGTGTTGAATTTACTTTAAAAGCACATATCATCAACAAGAAAGATATGTTCCTTGACTTTGGTGTAAATGGAGAATTCTTACGTAATAAACTTACAAGAATGCCAATTGATCAAGGTTCAGGACAAAGAAAAATTCTTGACTTGTCTGAAGCTGGATTTGGTAGAGCTGAAGGAAGATCTCTTTATGATTACTATATGAGAGAGTATGCAGGTGTGAATTCTGCAACAGGTGCTGCTCAATGGTACGTAAATTATACGGATAACAACGGAAATGGTGTTTTTGATGCAGGTGAACAAATTACTTCACTTCACGAATTCCAAGCTCAGAATCCTAATGCAGACGTTAGAACTGGAGTTACTGAAGTTTATTCCCAGGCAACTCAGAAATTCTTAGACAAATCTGCTATTCCTGATATCAGAGGTGCATTTAACTTCGATTTCGGATATAAATCGTTCACATTAGGAGTACAATTCTTATACAGCATAGGAGGTTATGCATATGATGGCCTTTACGCAGGATTAATGGGGAACGGTGTAATCGGTAGCAACAACTGGCACAAAGATATCTTGAACAGATGGCAAAATCCAGGAGATGTTACAGATATCCCTAGAATGTCTTCTAACTATACAGCGGACGTTAATGCTGCTTCAAGATCAAGCAGATTCTTAGTTAAGTCAGATTATCTGGCACTAAATAACATCCGTTTAGGATACAATCTTCCACAAGATTTCGTAAAAACGATAGGTATTACAGGATTTAACATATTCGTGAGTGGAGATAACTTATGGATTGCAAGTAAGAGAAAAGGATTTAACCCAAGTGTTTCAGAAACAGGAAGTACAAGTACTTATGCTTATGCACCTCTATCAACGATTACATTTGGAGCAAAAATTAACTTCTAACAAGTAAATAAAATGAAAAAGATATTATTATTAAGTAGTATAGCGCTTGCAACTTTAACTGTTTCATGCCGCGAGGAATTTCTTGAAAGTGCACCAACTGAAACTGTAGGAGATGCACCCGTACAAACTAAACTAAATGGTTTGTATCTGATGATGATCAACACCGGAACCGGTGGAACAGATCTTGATCATGATGATTTCGGACAAAAAGGATATGATATTTATAGTGACCTGCTTTCTCAGGACATGGCACTTGAAGCAACAAACTATGGATGGTATGTAAACATTGCTAACATGGCCGCTCAAGTTGATTTTACCAATACGGTAAATTATAAGCCATGGAGATATTACTACAGAGTTATTGCAGGAGCAAATGATGTTATTGATGGATTAGGTGGAACAGATAATGTACCTGCATCTCAAGAAGATAAATATGCAATGGGACAGGCAAAGGCCCTACGTGCTTATGCTTATTTTTATCTAATGCAGTTGTATACAAAAGGATATAATCCAACTGAGGCTGCTATTCCGGTATATAAGAAGTCTCAAATGCCAGCTGCTCCTAAATCTTCTCAAGAGCAAGTGTATGCTTTAATTATAGACGATTTAAGCAAAGCTGTAGAGTATTTAGAAGGTTTTGATAGAGCAAATAAAGGAGTAATTGATCAAGGGGTTGCAAAAGGACTTCTTGCTTATACTTATGCTGCTGTAGGACAGTCTGCGCAGGCAGCTACATTGTCTAAAGATATTATTGCTAATTACGGATATCCTGTAACGACTAAAGCTCAAGCTGTAAGAATGGCTCAAACTCCTGGATCTACTGTTTTGAGTGGAGGAGGATTTAATGATTTGGCTACTCCAAGTTGGATGTGGGGATTTGATATTGCAGTAGTGAATGGTTTAGACCTTGTAAGCTGGTGGGGACAAATTGATGTATTCACATATAGCTATGCATCAGTTGGAACCAGAAAAGGTATTGACTTAGGTTTGTATAACAGTATGAGAGCTGATGATATCAGAAGAAATCAGTTTGTTGTAACGAATCCTGCACAAAACTATCCAGGTAACAAATTCTTTGATCCAAATAGAGTTGCACAAGGGCAGAGACAAATTACTACAGATTATATCTACATGAGAGTAGATGAGTTCTACATGTTAGCTGCAGAATCACTTGCTAAATCAGGCCAGGAAGCTGAAGCAAAAACTATTCTGAAAAATTACCTTGCAAACAGATTAACGGACGTGTCTTATATTGATGCATTAAGTGGAACTGCTTTACAAGATGAAATTTATAAGAATACTCGTTTAGAATTCTGGGGTGAAGGTAAATCTTATCTTGCATTCAAGAGAAATAAGGCTACAGTTACAAGAGGTACAAACCACTTGTTCTTCGTAGGTCAGTCATTCCCTTACACGGATGACAGAGTATCTTTAAAAATACCACAAGAAGAAATTTTGAATAATCCAAATTTCTAATAAATATCAAGAGGCTGTTCTAAAAAGACAGCCTCTTTTTTTAAGTAAAGAAGCTGTCTCAAAAAATGGGACAGCTTTTTTTATTAAATTTGCTGTAGAAAAATCAATAATGAAGTACATCCTCTTGATCATCATCTTCTTCGGTTTTATCGTGAAGGCTCAGGTCGTTAATAAAACAGATCAGAAGAATCCAAAAAAAGAAGAAGACACCCTTGTCATAGATTCCGGGAAAAAAGATTCTCTGAAAATTTTTAAACCTACTATTAATGATTATCTGTATCAGACCCAGTTTTCGGAAAAGAAAATTTTTGATACGGTAATGACCGCTGACAAAACCAATATCTTTTCACAATATAATAATACAGACAACTTCGGGAGAGCCCAGGTAGCCAATATAGGAGCCGGCTTCAATCCTTTGATATATGAAGTAAACCCGGAGCAGAACCTGGCTTTGCTGCCTTCCAATAAATCCTACATGATCATCGGTGCCAATGATGTGAAGTACTATGATGTGAAGACACCAACTGCGACTTTCATTTACCATACCGCGATGAAAAACGGAGCAGCACTGAAATCTACCTATACGCAGAATATCGGGAAGAGATTCAATTTTGCTCTTGAATATATGGGGCTTCGTTCTCAGGGGTTTTACAGAAATTCTCTGGCTTCCAATAACAATACGCTATTTTCAGGACATTATATTTCCAAAAGCGGGAATTATGAACTGTTTACCCATTACCTTCATCAGAACGTAAACAACCAGGAAAGTGGAGGAATCACAGAAGACAATCTTTTCCAGAGTGGTGCCAGTGATTACAGCAACAGACAGAATGCTCAGGTGAATCTGGCTTCGTCCAGCTCTCAGTTTTCCTACAGAAGATATTATCTGAGCCATCAGTTTACCCCGTTCAATGCAGAGAAATTTCCTTTCAGCATAAGACATACACTTTCTCATCAGGGCAATAAATACTATTACAATCAGGGAGGGCTGGAGTCTTACTGGTACAACAATGTATCGGAAGTAATCAACGGTTTTCCACTTACCACAAAAAAATATTCAGACAATTTCAGTAATACCGTAAGTCTTGTTTTTAACAATGACAGATTTAAGCTTGATGGAGGAGTGCGCTATCAGATGCTTAAATTTGGAGTGAGAGATCTGATTACGGTCAATGGAGTTGCTCTTCCGGGCGAGCTTAAAGAAAACAGAATCGGAGCGGTCGGAAACCTTCAGATTAAACTTTGGGATAAATTCCAGCTGAAATCATTCTTAGAATTTTCAAACGGAAGCCAGTTCGGAAGCTATCTGAGAACCGCAAACAACATCAAATTTGAACCTATAAAAGATTATTTCGTTAATGCAAAGGTGAACTTCCAGAGTGCTTATCCTTCATTCAACTATCTTTTAAATACTTCCGTGTACAACAAATACAATTATTATCTTGAAAACGCCAAAAACCAGACCGTAACGGAAATCGGAGGGAGCGTAAATCTGAAGTGGTTCAAGACCGAACTTTTTGCCAATTATTTCAGAATTGATAACTATACCTATTTCAATGCAGACGGAGCGCCGCAGCAGAGCAGCAGTTCACTGAACATTTCTCAGATCGGGGGTGACGCCACATTCAGTTTCGGAAAATTCCATCTTAATACAAGACTTCATTTCCAGAATGCCTTAACGAATAAAGAACTTCTTCCAATGCCTAGTTTCATCGGAAGAGCCAATTTCTTCTTCCAGAGCAAAGCCTTTAAAGACGCAGCAGAGCTTCAGATGGGAGTGAAAGTCTATTATTTTTCAAAATTTGCGTCAAGAGATTATTTCCCGATTCTCAACGAATATATTTTGCCTAATGCAGATTCATTCTCTATCGGGGGACAGCCTATTGCCGATCTTTATATCAATATGAAGGTGAAAAAAATGTTCTTTTATGTAGAAGGACAGCAGATAGGAACCGTAATTTCCAATAATAAAGCCTATGCATTTCCACATTACCCGGTTTATGATTTTAGATTAAACATCGGGATTGTGTGGTATTTGTTCAACTAAAAGCCAAATCAAGTTGAAAACAATAAATAAGATATCATTTAACGATATAGAAAGCATTCCTCAGCTGGTCAAAGATTTTCTGAACCAAAAAATTGAGGGCTTTGAAAACAATACCTTTTCTTTAGATCACTTTAAAGATCAGATTCATCTTAAACAGAATTCCTTTACAACGGATCAGAGGCAGATCTTATCCGATGTGCTGGAGAAGCAGCTTTCAGGTCTTACCCTTTCTTCAAAACAGAAAGAAAACCAGGAAAACTTATGCCTGCTGGATACATTTACCATTACTACGGGACATCAGCTGAACCTGTTTTCCGGACCCGTTTTTTTTGTCTATAAAATTTTACAGACCATTAAAACCTGTGCGTATCTGAAGGAAAATTTCCCAGATTTTAATTTCGTTCCCGTGTATTGGATGGCTTCTGAAGATCATGACTTTGCAGAGATCAATCATTTTAAGACCGAAAACAATTATTATGAGATCAATGAAAAGTCCGGAGGCCCGGTAGGAAGAATTACCATCAGCGATACTTTTTTTATCTCCGAATTCGAAAAGGAATTTAAAGATTCCGTATTCGGGACAGAGCTGATCCTGATGATGAAGGAAGCTTATAAAGCAGGAAACACGTTGACGGAGGCTATCAAAATTTTAGTGAACAGACTTTTCTCTGAATTCGGACTGCTTATTATAGATGGAGATTCCAGAGAGCTTAAGAACCAGATCAAAGATATTTTTAAAGAAGAGCTTACCGATTTCAGTTTACAGAAGCACTCAAAAGAAAGAGTAGATTTTCTGACCCGTAAATATGGGAAAGTTCAGGTAAATCCACGTGACATAAACCTTTTCTACCTTTCTGAAACCAGAGACAGAATTGATTTTGACGGTGAAAAATACCTCGCAGTAGATACAGACAAAAGATTTACGAAAGAAGAAATACTTCAGGAGCTGGAAAATCACCCCGAAAGATTCAGTCCGAACGCTTTAATGCGTCCGGTATATCAGGAAAAGGTGTTGCCCAATTTAGCCTATATCGGAGGAAATGCAGAAATCATGTATTGGCTGGAACTCAAAGATTATTTTGCATCAGTGAATATTCCTTTTCCCGTTTTGATTCCTAGAAATTCAATGCTTTTCATCAAAGAAAAAACAGTCGGGAAAATTGAGAAACTGGATCTGAATATCGAAGATTTTTTTGGAAACTTTACAGCGATCACCAATCAGAAAATTGTAAAGGACAGCTCCGTATTATCCTTGCTTGAAGAGAAAGAACTCCTTTTGGAAAAAGGATTTTCAGAACTGAAGACCATAGCGGAAACTACAGAGAAGTCTTTCGGGAATATGGTAAAAGCCGAAGAAGTAAGACAGCTGAAATCTTTCAAAAGAATGAAAAAACGTCTGCTTCATGCAGAAAAAATAAAACAGGGTGAGCTTCTCGAAAGGCTTGAAAAACTATTTTTGGATGTACATCCTTCCAAAACCTGGCAGGAAAGAGTATTCAACTTCAGTGTATTCTTTTCAGATTATAGCTATTCATGGCTTGAAAATTGTTGGGAAGAAATGGTGGTTCAAGAATCCAAATTAATAATTGTTGCCATTTAATTTTAAAGAAGTATTTTTGTAAATTATAATTATCGAGTATGATAAAGAGGTTTTTTATTTTGTCCAGTTTATGTATGGTTTTGGGTGCATCTGCCCAGAACTCGCACACCGTTGTAAAAGGAGATAATCCTTATAATATTGCAAAAAAATACGGGATAACTGTAGATGAATTGTTAAAGCTGAACCCAAAATACAAAGACGGTAAGCTGGCTATTGGAGATGTAGTGACCGTGAAAGCTGAAAAGCATACTGCATCCAAATCTGCTGTTACCGAAAAAGCAAAACCTGCTCATACAGGAGCTCAGCTGGGAAAAATTGTTCTGCAGCCAAAACAGACTATTTACGGAATTACAAAACAGTACCGTATCTCTGAAGCAGACCTTAGAAAATTAAACCCGGAACTCGATACTCATACCAAAATAGGGGATGAGATTATTTTGCCGCTCGACAGTATCAAAAAATATGGTGGTGATCAACAGACAGCCCCTCTAACTGTGGAACCAAGACCTACAGAACCTCACAGCGGAGTTGATATCAATGGATCTGTAGACGCATCTATGTATGTGATTCAGGCAAAAGATAATTATTACAGAATTACAAAACAGTTTGGAATCAGTCAGCAGGAATTATATGCTTTAAATCCTGGACTGGAAGAAAAAGGACTGAAGCCCGGAGAAACCATTCTGGTAAAAAAAATGAAAACGGATACAGGTTCAGCAACTGAACAGGTAAATCCGAAAACCAAAATAGATTCAGGAAACGAAAAATCCACAGTAACGGCAACACCTGCATCATCAGCTGATGATTATGTAACCTATACCGTTCAGCAGGGAGATACTGTATTTTCTATCGTTAATAAATTTGGAATTTCAATTGATGAGCTGATCGCTCTGAACCCTGAATTGTCAAAAGGACTTAAATCAGGAATGGTTCTGAAGATCAAGAAACAGGATCCGGCTTATGTGAAGAAAAGCGGCGATGCATTAAGCGTTGTTCTTATGCTTCCTTTCGGCTACAGTACCAATGAAACCCAGTACAGAACTATGGCACTGGATTTTCTTACCGGAGCTAAACTTGCCATTGAAAGAAATGCCAGAGGCGGACAGAAACTGGATATTAAAATCGTAGATTCCGGAAACGAAGCTTCATTTAAAAACTCAATGACTCAGATTAATCCGGACAATACGGATCTCATCATTGGCCCATTCTTCAAATCAAACGTGATAGATGTTCTGGATTTTACCAAAAATCAGAAGATCCCGGTGGTGGCTCCATTTGCCAACTCTCCGGAACTCTATAATTACGGCAATCTGATTATTGTTGAAACCAACGATCAGACCTATGCTGATAAAATTGTTGATGAAGTAAAAGCAGTTTATTCAGATCAGAAAATTTACGTAGTGGCAGACAGCAAAAAAGAAATTGCAAGCTACATCAAAGGTGGTCTGGAAAAAGCAGTTAAAAATCCAAATATAATTGTTGTCAACTCTCCTTCAGAGATTCAACTGGATCAGAATATGATGACAGGGCAGTCCGCTCCGGTTATTGCTATCCTGGCCAGCGACAATGATACCGCAGGAGATGCATTTGCCAATAAGATAGTAGCTCTTTCCAAAGAAGTTCAAGGCGTAAAAGCATTCAGTATGTACTATTCTCCGGTTTTTGAGAAAAAAGTAGATGAACTGAGCCAGGCAAGTCTTGTCTATCTGATGGACAGAAAGATCAATACAGATGGTAGTTTCGAAAAAGAAATCTTAGCCGCCTATAAAAGTAAATACTGCAAAACACCTCCTAAATATGCAATCGTTGGGTTTGATGTTGTAAATGACATGCTGACCAGAGAAAACAGAAAAGGAGAGATCTTTAAACAGATGAATAAAGTGCAGACCCAGCTTGCTACCAAGTTTGAGTTTGTGAAGTCTAAAGCAAACGGAGCCTATGTAAACACAGGATACCGAGTAATTAGATTAGTTCCTTAACCAATTTGTGCTTTTTTAAAGGAGTATTTTTAACATAATCTTTATATTTGCATAATATTTAAATCAATACATGAAAGCACTTGTATTTCCTGGGCAGGGTTCTCAGTTCGTAGGAATGGGAAAAGAATTGTACGATTCTAGAAAAGACATTAAGGACTTAATGGAATCTGCCAATGAAATTTTAGGTTTCGATATTCTTTCCCTGATGTTCAATGGGACGAATGAAGATCTTAAAAAAACAGAGGTTACCCAGCCTTCCATATTTATACATTCAGTTGCTGCTTTAAAAGCAGTGAACGGTCTTGGAGCCGAAATGGTTGCCGGACATTCTTTAGGAGAATTTTCAGCTTTAGTAGCCAATGGTGTTCTATCTTTTGACGACGGTCTGAAACTGGTATCCGAAAGAGCAAAAGCTATGCAGGAAGCCTGTGATGCCAATCCAAGCTCTATGGCTGCCATTTTAGGACTTGAAGACGCAGTAGTTGAAGAGATCTGTGCACAGATCAGCGGTATTGTTGTACCGGCTAACTACAACTGTCCGGGCCAATTGGTTATTTCAGGAGAAACTACAGCAGTAGAAGAAGCCTGTGTAAAACTTAAAGAAGCAGGCGCGAAAAGAGCCCTGTTACTTCCTGTAAACGGAGCATTCCACTCACCGTTGATGCAGCCTGCACAGGAAAGATTAGCAGCTGCTATTGAAAATACAAAATTCAGAAAAGCAACTATTCCGGTATACCAGAATATCACAACTACAGCAGTAACCAATCCTGAAGAGATCAAACAAAACCTGATCGCTCAGCTTACAGGTCCTGTAAAATGGACACAGTCTGTTCAGAATATGATCAAAGACGGAGCTACTAATTTTGTAGAAGTAGGTCCTGGAAAAACCCTTCAGGGGTTGATCAAGAAAATTGATCCTTCTGCAGAAGTGGCTTCAGCCATCTAATAAAAAATATGAGCGGAATATTTTCACCTGGAAAGCTTATGCTTACTTCTGAATATTTCGCGATAGACGGAGCTCTTGTCCTGGCGGTACCTACCAAGCTTGGACAAGAGTTTTTTTTTGAAGAAAAAAACGATGAAAAATCCCTGATCTTCTGGGAAGCCCATCATCAAAACCAATTATGGTTCAAAGCTGCCATAGATTATAAGGAATGGCAGATCCTGGAAACCAATATTCCTTCAAGCGCTGAATTTATTCTGAAAACCTTAAAGAATGTTCAGCAGCTTTCTCAGACTAAATTCAAAAAGAACAACACATATCACCTGAAGACCAATCTTCAGTTTCCCGCTGATTACGGATTCGGCAGCAGTTCAACATTAATGAACAACCTTTCAGAATGGGCAGATATTGATCCTTTTCATTTAAACACCATCAGTTTAGGCGGAAGCGGTTATGATATTGCCGTGGCAAAAGAAAAATCAGCTATTCTTTTCAGAAGCAAGCCGGAGATCTTTTATGAAAAAGCAGATTTCAATCCTCCGTTCAAAAATGAATTGATCTTTATTCATTTAAATCAAAAACAGGACAGCCGGGAAGGGATCAGTTTTTATAAGTCGAAATCCAGGTCTCAAATACTTGTTGAGGAATTTTCGGATATCACAAAGAAAGTTTTGTTATGCAGTGAATTGGAAAATTTTTCACAGTTGATGGTGATTCATGAACAAAAAATCTCTGATTTCCTTGAAATTCCTACAGTTAAGGAGAAGTTTTTCGCAGACTGCCCTGTTTTCGTTAAAAGTTTGGGAGCTTGGGGCGGAGATTTTGTGATGAGTGCCAAATTTGACGGCTACGAGGACTATTTTTGGGGAAAAGGTTTTAAGACCGTTTTTCAATGGTCTGATATAATTAATTTATAATCAATATTTTACAATCCTTTTTTTTTATTTGTCATTCTGACTTATATCATTATATTTAAACCACCTTTAACAAATAATTAATATTAATTTTGTTGAACCCAATAAAGAAATAGAAAATATAAGTAAAATGAAACACGCTAAAATCATCCAGGATTTAGAAAAATTAGGGATTAAAGGAAATTACGAGGTAGTCTATAACCCGTCTTATGAAGAGTTATATCAGGCTGAAGTAGCTCCTGAAAATCAAGGCTTTGAGAAAGCTGAGCTTACGGAATCTGGTGCAGTATCGGTAAAAACTGGAATTTTCACAGGTCGTTCTCCTAAAGACAGATATATAGTTCAGGATGATGTTACAAGAGATACAATTTTCTGGGATGGGAAAGTAAACCTTCCTACTACAGCGGAAAATTTTGATTCTTGTAAAGGATTAGTGCTGAACCAGCTTTCTGAGGCTAAGAAAATTTATGTAGTTGATGCCTTTTGTGGTACCAACACAGATACAAGACTGAAAGTAAGGTTCATCGTTGAGGTAGCGTGGCAGGCGCATTTCGTTACGAATATGTTTATCCGTCCTTCTCACTACGAGCTGGAAAACTTCGGAGAGCCGGATTTCACAGTAATTAATGGTTCTAAAACAACAAACCCGAACTGGGAAGCTCAGGGATTGAACTCTGAAAACTTCATTATGTTCAACCTTACTGAAAAATTACAGATCATTGGTGGTACTTGGTACGGCGGTGAGATGAAAAAAGGAATGTTTGCCATGATGAACTATTACCTTCCATTAAAAGGGATGGCTTCTATGCACTGTTCTGCAAACGTAGGGGAAGAAGGAGATGTTGCTCTTTTCTTCGGCCTTTCCGGAACAGGAAAAACGACCTTATCTGCAGATCCGAAAAGATACCTGATCGGTGACGATGAGCACGGTTGGGACAACAATGGTGTATTCAACTACGAAGGTGGATGTTATGCTAAAGTAATTGACCTTTCTGAGGAAAAAGAACCGGATATTTTCAGAGCTATTAAAAGAGATGCACTTCTTGAAAACGTAGTGGTAAACAACGGAATTGCCGACTACACTGACGGATCTATCACTGAAAATACAAGAGTATCTTACCCGATTTACCATATCAACAAAATTGTTCTTCCTTCTAAGGCGGGACATGCGAAGAAGATTGTTTATCTTTCTGCTGATGCATTCGGAGTATTGCCTCCGGTTTCTATCTTGGATGAAAACCAGGCTCAGTACCACTTCCTTTGTGGATATACTTCCAAACTGGCAGGTACAGAAAGAGGAATCACTGAACCGGAACCATCTTTCTCTCCGGCATTCGGAGAAGCTTTCCTTACGCTTCATCCAACAATGTATTCTAAAACATTAATTGGAAAAATGAAAGAGCACGGTGCTAAAGCTTATCTGGTAAATACAGGATGGAACGGAACCGGAAACAGAATCTCTCTGAAAGATACAAGAGCAATTATTGATGCCATCATTGACGGGTCAATCGAAAATGCTCCTAAAACTCAAGTTCCAATTATGAATCTTGAAATTCCTACACAGCTTCCAAATGTTTCCGAAGGGATCCTTGATCCTAGAGAAACCTATGCTAATGCTTCAGAATGGGAAGAAAAAGCAAAAGATCTTGCTGCAAGATATATCAAAAATTTTGAACAGTACTGCGATACTGAAGAAGGAAGAAAGTTAATCGCTTCCGGACCTCAAGTTCAACAGCAGACCACTTAATACAAACAAAAGCCTCATCACCGATGAGGCTTTTTTATTATATTTTTTAGAATTGTAATCTTTATTTGAGAAGATCAACCTGAGTTTTTTCAGAATAAAGCATAATCATCTGTGTCAATCTGCGAAATCAGTGGTTAATAAAACTACTAGTTAGAACTGTTACTTTATTCCAGAAGATCAGTCTGAATTTCTATCAAAACAAAGCACAATCATCTGTGGTAATCTGCGAAATCAGTGGTTAATAAAATAAAACTACTAGTTAGAACTGTAACTTTATTCCAGAAGATCAGCCTGAATTTCTATCAAAACAAAGCATAATCATCCGTGAAAATCTGTGAAATCAGTGGTTAAATAAACAAAACTATTTTTTCAAGCTCAATAAAGCCAATCTATACCCATCCATTCCAAAACCTGACAACACAGCATCCGTACTCGCTGCCGTCACAGACTTCTGGCGGAACTCTTCCCTTTTGTAAATATTACTGATGTGAACCTCAATTTTAGGCTTCCTGATATTCTTTAAACAGTCCGCAATTGCATACGAATAATGCGTATACGCTCCGGGATTGATCACCACAGCATCAAAATCATCCTCCTGAAGCCTGTTGATCATTTCCCCTTCAATATTAGACTGGTAATAGTCCAGTTCATAAGAGGGAAATTCAGATCTCAGTTTTTCCAGACAGGATTCCATGGAAGTACTGCCGTAGATCTCAGGTTCTCTTGTGCCCAAAAGATTCAGATTGGGTCCGTTTACTATTAAAACTTTCATTCTATAAATTTAAATAGTTTAGTTCTATTTTCGAACTTTTTTTTACAGTTTTGCTTAATTGTATTATTGTTAATGATATTTATCATGTTTGATTATTTCGTAATCCTGTAACTGTTTACTGTAGCGGACTTTGATTAATAATTAAGTTAATTTTTGAAAATATTTCATAATAAATTTTAAAGTCTACTTGTTTTGTAGACTAATTGTTTTTAGATTTGCAGACATATTTCGATCGGCTTATAAAGAAAGATGGAGGGAACTGACCCTGTGAAGTCTTAACAACCTGCCCATGTGCGTGGTGTTACATTCAGCCTTTAAAGGAAAAATAAGCATTTGGTTAATCGTATTTATCGATGCCCTTTGCTGACTTTTCTGCAAAGGGATTCTTTTTAATATATGATAAATAAAATTGATTATGAGTAGTAAAAAATTAATTAATTCTAAAACCTGGATTCCGTCTGTAGCGGTATTTTTCTTAGGAATTATAAGCGTACAGGCACAGGAAAGCAGGCAGAAAAAAGATACAATCAGCGAAAAGGAAATTGATGAAGTTGTGGTGATCGCCTATGGAAAGGCAAAAAGGACTAGCTATACAGGTTCAGTAGCGACTATTTCCAGTGATAAAATCAATAACAGACCGGTTACTAACATTACAAAAGCTCTTGAAGGACAGGTTCCGGGGATTCAGGCGGTGAGTGCTTCAGGGCAGCCGGGTTCTACAGCTTCCGTGAGAATTAGAGGAGTAGGATCAATAAGTGCTTCCAGTGACCCTCTGTATGTGGTGGATGGAATTCCTTTTGACGGAAACATCAATTCCATAAGCCCTAACGACATCGAGTCCATCAGTGTTTTGAAAGATGCTACTGCAAGCTCATTATACGGTTCAAGAGGAGCTAACGGAATTATTATCATTACAACAAAGTCAGGTAAGAAAGGAGAATCAAGAGTTAATTTCAATATCAGTCAGGGATTTTCAAGCAGAGCGGTAAAAGATTATAAACAAGTCAGTACAGACGAATATTTTCAACTGTATTGGGAAGCCTTGAGAAATGGTTACAAATCCGACAAGATCTCTTTACAGCAGGCAGGGCAGATGGCCAGCGACAACCTTGTTACGGCACTCGGTATAAATCCTTACGGAACGGCTTATCCGAAACCTGTCGGTACAGACGGAAAACTTCTTCCGGGAGCAAAACCTTTATGGAATGATGACTGGAGAGATATCCTTCAAAGAACGGCTTCCAGAAGTCAGGTAGATTTCGATATCAGCGGAGGAAGCGAGAAAAGCAACTATTTCTTTTCATTAGGTTACCTGGACGATAAAGGAATTGCGATTCAATCAGGCTTTCAAAAATTTGGAACCAGATTGAAGATTAATTCTGAAGTGAAAAAATGGCTGAATGCAGGAGTGAATTTAAGCTATACGAACAGCATCCAGAACGCACCGCCATCTTCAGATTCCAGACAGGATAATATCATCCAGGCAGCAAGAGTAGTTCCTTCTTTTTATCCTTACTATGAAAGGAATGCGGACGGAAGCTACAGATTGGATGCAGACGGAAACAGAATCTATGATTTTGGGAAATACAGACCTACAAGTGCTTTGCAAAATCAGAATGCTGCAGCAACACTGCCTTTGGATAAAAATGAAAATAAAGAAGACAATTTTTCAGGAAAAGGATTCTTAGATTTTACCTTCCTTCCCGAACTTAAATTTAAGACGAGTTTTTCCGTTGATTTGGTGAATTACAATGGTCATTATTATTCAAATCCACTTATCGGGCAGGGAAGTGAAGTAGGAGGGTCTGTCACAAAATCAAACAGCAGAACACTTTCCTACACTACGAGTAATATTTTGACGTTCGATAAGAAATTTGGGAAACATCACATCAATGTTTTAGGAGGACAGGAATTTTATAAATATGATTATCAGACCATTTCAGGTTCCAGAAGTCAGTTTTCTCTTCCTTATTATTATGAGCCGGATGCTGCCGCTTTGTTAGGAAGTTTCAGCGGAAACAGCGATAAATTCACCCTGTTGAGTTTTCTGGGAAGAGCGGAGTATGATTTTAACAATACTTACTTTTTATCGGTATCTGGAAGAGCGGACGGTTCTTCAAGATTCTTCGAAGACAACAGATGGGGAAAATTCTGGTCTGTGGGAGGTTCGTGGAAAGTCTCGAATGAAGAATTTATCAAAAACCTGAATTTCTTCAATCAGCTTACACTTCGTGCCAGTTACGGAGGTCAAGGGAATGACAAATTGAGAAAACCGAATGGGTCTTCACTGTATTACGCTTATCAGGAATTGTATAGATTTTACAACAACCTTGGCCAGCCGGGAACCGTTCTTGAAAAAGTAAAGACTAATGATGTTAAATGGGAAACCAACCTTAATCTAAACGTAGGTCTTGAGTTTGCGATTTTGAATAACAGAGTGAAGGGTAATGTAGAGTATTTTAAGAGACAAAGCCAGGATCTTTTGTTTAATATGCCGGTAGCTCCGTCTTTGGGAATCAGTGATTTCCCGTTCAACGTAGGAACCATCCAGAATACGGGATTTGAATTTTCATTATTCACAACGCCTATCAAGAACGACAATTTACAGTGGAATGTAGATGTAAACCTGAGTACTTTGCAGAATAAAATTACAAAACTTCCGAAAGGATCGGTAATTACAGGAAGTAAACGTCTCGATGTAGGCGGATCCATTTATGATTTCTATATTCAGGAATGGAAAGGGGTAGATCCATCAAACGGAAAACCTCTGTGGAGATACATTTATCAGGATGCTAACGGAAATACGGTAGACGGAACCACTTCTGAATACGCAAAAGCAACAAGGACATTCCAGGGTTCTGCATTGCCCAAGTTAACAGGAGGGATTAGTACCAATGTGACCTATAAAAACTTTGATCTTTCAGGTCTTTTGACTTTCAGTATTGGTGGAAAAATCCTTGATACGGATTATACATCTTTACTATCCAGCGGAAATTCTGCAGGACGTGCCTGGAGTGCAGAAATGCTGAACAGATGGACTCCGGAAAACCCGAATACAGATGTTCCTGCATTGAGTACCACAACCAATAACTGGAATTCAACTTCTTCAAGATTTTTATATTCCGGAACCTATGCAAGGCTTAAAAATGTAAGTCTAGGGTATACCCTTCCATCAGATTATTTTGAGAAGCTTGGACTGAAAAAATTCAGAATCTATCTGCAGGCGGAAAACCTTCTGACGTTCTACAAGCACAAAGGAATGGATCCTGAGCAGGCTCTGGACGGAACCACGTATTACAGATATCCTGCGATGAGAACAATCACTTTCGGTCTTCAGGCTACCCTTTAAACTTTTAAAATTGAAACAATGAAAAAATTAAAATATATATCTTTTGCCCTGATCGCAGTATGGTCTCTGACAAGTTGTGAAAATGAGCTGGATACGGCTCCTACCAATCAGGCGAGCGGTGAAGAGGTTTTCAAAACTGCAGAAAGTGCAGAATCGGTTATCAACGGGGCCTGGGCCAAATTTAATGATGACGGGCCTACCTATGCGAATATTGGATACTCAACGGTTTTGAGAACCAGTGATGCGATGGGAAGCGATGTGGCAGTCCTTACGAATAAATATGGTTTTCCTTCTGCCTACGCATTCACAGAGATGATCAATAATACCATCTCACGTCCTCAGTTTATCTGGTCAACATTGTATTCCACTATTAATAACATGAATAATGTGATTACCCGTATTGATCAGACGGAAGGAAGCCAGGCGAAGAAAGCACAGGTAAAAGGACAGGCTAAGGCATTGCGTGCTTTCTGTTATCTGAATCTGGCCAGTTTTTATCAGTTCAGTTATTTGAAAGATAAGAATGCGCTTACGGCTCCTATTTATACGGAACCTTCCACCATTACTTCTGTTCCGAATAAGAGAGCAAGTCTGGAAGAAATTTATACCCTGATCAAAAGCGATTTAACGGAGGCTGATAATCTTCTGGCCGGTTACACAAGAGATAATAAGGATAAAATTAACAAAGCTGTTATCAACGGACTTTTAGCAAGAACGTATCTGAATACAGGGGAGTGGAGCAAAGCTGCCGCAGCTGCTAAAATTGCCAGAGCAGGTTATCCTTTAATGGTTCCTGAAAAATATAAGGAAGGATTCAATGACATCAGCAACGGAGAGTGGATCTGGGGGCACGGACAGACTCAGGAGCAGTCGGGAGCGAGCTATGCCTTCCATTATCTTGATGTGTCTTCTTCAGGAAGCTATTATTACAGCTTTATGGCAGATCCTTATTTTAAAGATCTTTTTGATACCAATGATATCAGATCTCAGCTTTTTCAGTGGGATGGACTTCCGGGTAGGGAAGGGCTGCTAAGATATTCCAAGTTTAAATTTAAAACGGGACTTATCGCAGATATTGTATTAATGAGAGCATCTGAAATGTATCTGATTGAAGCGGAAGCAGAGGCCAGAATCGGAAACGTGACCAATGCGGTGACTGTTTTAAACCAGCTGAAAGCAGCCAGAAATGCCAATGCTTATGCAGGACCTCTCGCCCAGAATGATGTCATAAAAGAAATTCTTATTGAAAGAAGAAAAGAGCTTTTCGGAGAAGGTTTCTCCCTTTCAGATATTATTAGAACACAGGGAACCGTAGAAAGAAAACCATTTGTAGATGCCGACGGGCAGCCTATAAAAGTTCAGATTACCACTCCGGATGGAACGGTGAAAACAGTAAACGGAAGAGGACATTCCGTCTTCAATTTCCCAGACCAGACTGCTTTTGCACCAAACAGTAAGTATTATCTGTTCAGTATTCCGCAGAAGGAGTTTGAGAATAATCCTAATCTGTAATTATTTATTTTAGATTTGATTTTTTAAGCCACCGTGTAGTGCGGTGGCTTTTTTGTGTATTGAAAAGGTTTGAAGAGATTTTTAATGAACTTATTATCATTAAAAAGCCTGCTTATACTGACGTGTTGAAGTTACTTTATTTTCAAATATATTAGTTTTATAGGATATTCCACCGATGATTCCTCCCAAGAAATTAGATCCAGTAAATGCAGAGCTTAGGCCTCCTGATACAATTCCCTGCAAAAAGCTTTTAATTGCTCCCGTATTGTTATATGCATTTTCTCAATTCAAAAAATTGTAAACCCATTATCCCAATGCTATAAGTTCTTTACCTTCAAAAATCCATTTACCATTTACCTGTTTAAAATAATAAATTTCAAATTTTGCTCCTATTCCTCTGCTTTTAATAACAGTTACAGAAGCAAAATTTTTAGATTTGTCAAGTGAAAAGTTAGTAAAACTAACGTTAACTGTCTCTTGGTTTTTTTGGAAATCAGAAACCAGGGTAATAGGATAATTGTCAATTCTACTTAAAGGTATTTTTTTTATTTTAAAAAAGATAGGATCTGTTTTTTCCTTTTTAAGGCTAAACTTGGCATTAAATAATTCTATTGATTCTTTTACATCCATCGTTGTCACTTCAGCATTTAGAGTAACAACGATATTGTCCTTAATAGAATTTTTTGACATTTTTGATAAATCAAAATATGAAACGGAATCCATTAGGATTTCAAAATTCTGATTGATTATAGAGGTTGCAATTTGTTCATCTCTCTTTTATTTATTATCACAGGATAACATTAATAAAATAAATAGTAAAGCAGTAAAATTTGTACTTACATAGTTTTGTGTTATTAATTGCATTTGTACATGTATTATTCTTGCGAAAGTTAGAATATAAAAGTCATACTTAGGGTCATATACCGTTGAATAGTGATGATGAATAATCATAAAGTTTTGGAGAGTCATCCATATATAACTTTATAAAATCTGCAAATGAATTAGTGATAGGCTTAAAAAAATCTTTTTCAGGAATAATTCCAATGATGTAATTATTAGCATTTATTACTTCTACACCGTACCACCAACTTTTATGCATATATTCTGCAAATAAGAAAATATGTTCTTTATTGATTAATCTAGAGTCTTTAAATTTGTTGCTTATTGGAATAACAGCTTCCAAAGGATAAAACAAAAAACCTTCTTCATCGGTTTCATTAGGATAAAGCGTTTCCATGCCATTCAGGTCTGAATAAAATTCTACAAAATCCTCAGGTAAATGGATGTTATTATTTTTCTGAAATTCATCAATCTCTTGTCTTGACTTTGAGGATACCGGAATGGCTTGTTTTTTCCAAAAATTAATTAATTTGGTCAATCTTTGTTTTAAATGATCTATTTTCATGAATGTATTTACTCAATTGATCTTAAATTGTTTCTTCTCCGGCGGAACAACCTCTATTACAATCTGCTGTTTGTTTTTTAACTCTCATTTAATGCATCAGTTTGTTGATTTTCTACTCCAAATTCTTTTTCTCAACCAATTTGTTCAGCTTTTATTTCTTTATAAACTCCCAATAAAATGCTTTTCGGTATTCTTGCTTTGATTCTAAGATTAGTCTTAATTGCATATTAAGTTTTATAAACAGCCTTTTCTCAGATTGTGTTTCTGTACATTTTTTCGCTAACTTTTCATTATGAAAATAAAAGCTTGATTTGATAGTAATATCTTCAATCATGGTACAGTCTTCTAAAGTATATTTCTTTGATTCATTTTTGATCTTCCAAATTTTAGATTTTTCTTGCTTTGTTAAAGGAATTACTATTTCTGCTTCAAAGGGTGCAGAATAGGATCCACAATTAGCTTTGTAATATAATCCTGTTTTACTGTTATATGATTCTATTTTCTTTATAATTATTATCTTTTATAATGCATAGGTCTCTGGACATGAAGAAGGTTTGAGAATAATCATAGCCTGTAATTGTTTATTTAAATTCACTATTGGAAGCAAACTTCCTTGTCAATTTCTTACTTTCGAATGAATTCCCAATAAAATGCAGTTTTATATGCAGGAGAAGACTTTATTAACTTGAGTATTTTGATTTTTATTTTATTATTTTCTTCTTGTTTTCCAGTAGTACATTCAGGTGATAATTTATTTTTTTCTGAATTGAATATAACATATGATTTATAAAAAAGTTTATTATCATTAAAGATGCACTCAGTAAGGTGTTTGGGTTTAAGAGAAACATACAAGTTATAAATGTCGTTTAACTCTTTCTCAGTGAGTTTTATTGTTGCTGTTACACTTTCGTCTTCTCCAAATCCGAAATTTTTCTTCTTATATTCGTATAATCCTGTTACACTGTTATATAAATGGCTTTCTATTATTGTAGAATCTTGATAAAATAATTTACCATACTTAAAGTTTACATCGTTTATTTTCTGAGATCTACATTGTAGGAAAAAAAAAGCTAAAAAAGGGAATAATATTTTGTAATTCATGTCATTATTTCATTAATGTTAATCGGTCAAAAATTGAATAAAGTTTATCAAATGTTTTGTCAGTCCAATATCTTTGGATACTATTTAACTTAGAATATGCTAAATTTATATTGTTTCTACTATTATAAAAATAACGAGGTCTTTTGAACAAGAGATTTTTATCAGCATAAACATGTTCTAACTTACTTATGGCAATATGACCAGTTGTATCTAGATTTGGATGAATTTCTAATTTTTCAGTATCTATAACAGCATCAAATATGTTTAATTTTTGAATATATGCATGTCCTGTTTCATGAATCATTGTCGCTTTTAATAATTCTTTATTTTGTGCGGTTATAGGGGCATAAACAATATCGGACTTACCTGTCCAAAAGTTTTTTGGTGTAGTGTAGGCATAAACTTTACTTCCATCTCCTGGATATAAATAGCCATCTACTCCACCAAACCCAACAGTATCTTTACCTACACCAAACTCATTAATTTCTGGCTTTGTAAATAGTTTATTTCTTGTACTACTCACATCATCTTGCATTGTTTGATGCTGTATATTTGCATCATATGCTAAATTATTACTGTTAACATCCGAAGTGGTGGTTTTATATTTAATCTTATTATGTCCATTAGCATAATAACTAACCGTAAAGCTTACAGCGGCTACAGCCGAGCCTATCACAGCTCCTTTTATTATTCCTTCAAGAAAATTATCTCCATTTATTAACGAGACAATACCTCCACTACCTGCACCAGTCAACGCTCCATTTCCGACGGTAGCCCAAAAACCTCCGGCACTGAATACTTCTCCGAGTCCTGCAGAAACCGCACCTGTAACTGTTCCCATTAGTATGGATTTTGCAAAGCCTCCCCAAGACCAATTATTATTGAATGTTGCCTGAAGAGCATACATACCTACACTTATAGCAGCTCCAATAATGGCACCGGATATTACTGTTGCCCAAAAATAACCTAACCCTACACCAATTAAGAAAGGAAGTACTTCTCCGCTTGGATCATTATACATCAACGGGTTATTCAGCACATAGCCATACTTATTGTAGTTTTGCGTATTGTAAGGATCCTGGATATATTCATCTGCGTTTAAAAACCGTCTCAACAATGGGTCATACAGTCTTCCATTCATATGAATGATTCCCACCTCTGCAAAATGTTCATGGCTGGTATATCCTCTGTCTATTAATAATGAAGTAGTATCAATTATATTTTTATCCGTAATGACTGATCCACTCCCAATCTGAAGATGAGTGAAATTTCCCCATGCATCAAAGTGCCTTTGTTCAAGCTTATTTCCGGCTTCATCACTTATAGCAAGAATACTTCCTAAATAATCCTTGTGCAAAAATTTGTAAGAACCGCTACTCTCTGTAAAGTTCTTTAAATATACAATATTACTTTCATAAGGATTCCCACCAATGTAAAGAATGTGTTTTTCTTTTCCGGTTATATTATCTTTAAGAACTTCAAAGCTTCCGTCTTCACTGTAATATTTAGTGAATTTTCCTTCCTGATCAGGATCAAAACTCCCACCATAGCTTACTTTTTGTCTCATGTTGGTAAGTCCATACTGAAATGCTACATTCCCTTTTTCACCGTCAATAAAGACAGGATCATTATTTTCATTATAAGCAATACTCTGGATAAGGTTATTATTGTAATTCTGGGTTCCTTCAGCGTTCAGAGTCATTCCTGTAGGCTGGTATACTTTTGCAGGATTTTCAAATTTAATTTTTCCGACTTGGTCGTTTTCCAAAATTCTACCTTTATCATCATAAACATTAAGGATGGCATTTAATGTTTTAACTCCCGTCGCCGGATTGGTCCAGTTTACAAGCCTGTTGTTATCATCATAGTCAAATGATTCTGTAATGTTGAAGTCTCCTCCTGTAACTCTGCTTTTCAGTTCATTCCTGATGGCATCAAATTGATATCGGATGTTTAAAAGACTCGGCTTTACTGCTGAATTATGCTTAATTTCTTTAAGGAAACCACTGTTTGTGTCATAATCATTGATGATATCCACAGATCCTAACTTTGCTTTAAGTACTTGTCCTTTTTCATTGACTTGATTGAGTTCCCATAATAGCTTGCCTGAAGTTTTATCTTTTATCTGATAAAGCTCTCCATTCCATGCACTATAAACATTTTCTATCTGTACTTTTGTCAGGACACCGGAAGAATACAGCTGCTTTTCATAAGAGATCACTCTTGCTTTATCATCATAGGTGATCCCTTTTTGGATATAATACCTACCATTACTGCTTTCGGATGATGATAAAACTCTGCCCTGAGGATCATAAGAAACAGTAGAGCTATATGCTTTTCCTTTTGATATCCCGGATTTGGTAATTACCCTTCCTTTATCATCATATGAATAAGAAATCATTTTATTGGTAGCCTGGCCGCCATCTGTTGTAGAGAGTTCTTTCTGGGAAATAAGCTGGCCAGAAGCATTGTAAGTGTATTCTTTAGTGCCTTTAGGGCTTATTATTTTTTTAGGCTGGCCGAAACCATCATATTCGTATTTATAGATTCCGTTGGATGGATCATTAAATTCTGATTTCCTTCCCCATGTATCATATTTTGTTGTAACAATATTTTCAGCGTATTGCGCTTTAACTTGCTCTCCAGCCGCGTTATAAGAGAATGTTATTAATCCTCCTTTATCAGAAGAAGAGATTGTATTTCCAATAGCATCTCCCGTTTTTGTAGTTGTTCGCGCGTTACCGTTGTTTTCCTTTACTGTAGTTGTTAAGCCTGAAACGGAAGTCGCAACTTCTTTTCCATTAAATGATTTTGCCGTTATCTTTGCAGGGAAAATAGTATCATCATAAGTAATAGTATTCCATTGGGTAGGATTGCTTCCTTCAAAGAAAGGCTCGCTTTCTGCAGTTTTTCTTCCCAGTATGTCATATTGAGTTTCATTCGAAACAAATTGTCCTTGCCCAAATGCCTTAGTAGAAACTTTATATTCCTGTCCCAGTTTGTTGGTGTGCTTTTTTGATACATCACCATTGGGACTATATTGTATAATTGTTATGTTGGAATTGGCATCTCTTAGATACTGATAAGTTATTGTACCTTCCAAATTGGTTTTAGAAGATAGAAGTTTGCCCCATTCGTCATATTTATTGATAAGTGTATTGCCTATCGGATCTGTTTGTTTTTCAATCTGTCCCCATTGGGTGTAGATTATGTTGGTTTCCAGCCCTAAATTATCGGTTTTCTTCTCTACAAATCTTCCTTTAGGCTCATATACAGCTTTGTTCGTTTGTACTTGAGAATCTATACTGTTACTGATTGTTTTTTGAATGATATTTCCAAAACCATCATAATTATATGTTTCCAAAAGATAACCTGTATTGTCTCTGTTCCAGGTTTTAAGGTTTTTTAAAAGATTATTGTCATAAATATATTCTTCTTTGGCGGATTTTGTATCACCATAAGCCTGAACAACATCTATTTTAGATTCTGGACGTCCGATATAATAAGCAGATCCTGATCCTGAAGGATTATGGATATACTTAAATGTAGAAGTTGTTAGAGCATAGCCATTGTTAACATTGGTTACACTTTGGGCTGGAAGATAGTAATCTCCGTAGGTAAGACTGCCTGTAGTGATAGTTCCTGTTAGAAAATCTTTAGTTTTGGTACTTTTCGCGATGGTAGCTGTTACGATCTTAGGTTTGTTGTCATCTGAAACAGGCGCAGTGACTAACTGATTATTCAATAATTTGTCAGCTTGATAAAAGGTAGATTTAAAACTTAATAACTGAGTATTGTTCTCAGAGATATCTGTTGGGAAAATTTTTGACTCATCATTTGTTCGGATAGACCATTCTTTTATAGGAACTCCGTCAAGTTGAGGATCTATTTCTGCTCCTGACCAGATTTTGGTATTTTCAAATTCGGTTGCATACCAAGAAGAACGGACAGTCTGATGGTATCCTAGCATTCCTTTTCCTTGCATGTTGCCTGTCATTCCCCGATACCGGAAATCCTGCTTCTTCCCTTCCTGCCTAAGCTGGGACACAGCATAAGACTGATCTAAGCGGTTTAAGGAAAAATAGGGATAAAATTCTTTCTTTATTTTCTTGTAAAAGTTCGGATTAGTAATATTATTCGGGATTATTTCCAGATAATCTACAGACATTGTAATTCCTCCTTGAGTAATAGATTTAACCTGAGAGAGTTCACTGATAGAAGAAGGAGCTTTAAGTTTATGTAGTCGCTCTTTCCAGAATAGGAAAACATTATAATAGTTATTATTGACCTTAATTTGAGAAGTGATAGGTGCGAATAAACTATATTCTTGAGGATTTTGTATAACATAATTATGGCCGCCAAGTTTATTACTTACAGCAAAATTTAGAATACCGTTTTGAACTCCATCGGAGGTATAAGTGTATATTTCATAGCCGAAAGTTCTATAATTTGAATTTCCATTTGAATTTTGTTGCCCTATATCATTATAAGAACGTATATGGATAATATCTGACTTTCCATCTTTATTAGTGTCTGAAATTGAATAAAAGTGACGGTAAATATGGAAACTTCCCGTTGAAGCACTTGATTTTCTAAATTTCAAAAAATTTGGTTTTAAAAAATTGGAGAATCCTTTTTCGGTTCCCATATAAAACCTCCAGTTATCTGTTTCCTGAGTGTCTGTAATAGGAACTGTAAAATCAAGATTTCCATCACCATTAAAGTCTCCAAATAATATAGGAACTTCGGTGTCTCTGGCCTCAAATAAACTACCTGTGAATTTTATTTTTTTGATATACTCATTAGGAGCATTTTTTACAAACTCAAGTACTGTATAGCCTGTAGTAGAAACATCAATAGTTTCGATTTTTCCATCACCATCAACATCCATATAGCGTTGATTATAATAGAAGTTTTCATTGATTCCCGAATCAAGAGTATAAGTAGCTAAAGGGTTATTAGAATTTTTTAAATCCACAATAAAGTTTCCTACTGTATACGTGTTACAACGTAGTATAGTACATGGTTCAGGACCTTTCATAGTTCCAGAAGAATTGGGATTGTTACAGTTAGGATCCGGAATCCACTGGCAAAGCTCTTGCTTCAATGTTAGAAATATATCTGAGATACCATCCCCATTAAGATCTCCTTCATTCAATGTGGGAAGCAACATTCTGCATCCTGCAGGATGAGGGTCAGTAGTACTTTGCGTACAACCTGATTCGTTATAGACAAGCTTTTCAAATACTTTAACGAAAGTATTGTCTCTAAAGATATATCCGCGGATATATCCATTTTCATATTGAATAATTCCATTTCCATTGTATACTTGACCTTCTTCATCCAGTAAAGTATTGACAATCTTTGCATCAGAGTTAAAAATCTTAGAGGTTGGAACATCGGTGAAGTTTTCATTAAAGGCTCCAAGTTTTACAATTCCATTATTCATAATGAAGTCCACATAAGAATCTCCGTTAAAATCACCTGTCAACTTAACGTTGTCAAAACTATCCATACTGTTTGGTGAATATTCCAGATTTTGTAGAGTAGGAACAGGATAATTAAAAGTTATCGGATTGGCAGCACTGTCTTCAGTATTATGTTCTGTAATTGTATTAACTAATTGATAGTTACTTCCATTTTTTATATATTCAATAGCATACCTTTTAAATTGGTTTCCATTCGAACTTACCTTAATTTCAGATAATAATTTATTTTGTATATATCTCAGCCCCTGCATATATGATTCTTCTGAAAGATCTCTGTCATGATAAGTAAAGTCAATAGTATTAAAGTGGGGATTATTTAAAATTTCATTCCCACCCCAATGAATTGATGATATTCTTGACACACCACCATCTATACCTCTAAATCCGGAAATCATGGTATACTCATAATTATAATTTATATAATTACCTTGTGCATCTCTCCATTTTACAATATTATATTCTAAAGCTGTTCTGGCTGGATTACTTCCTAAAGCAGTAGCTCCGTACCAAGCTTGGGAACCATCTTCAAAAGTAACTTCCCAATATTCAGGGCCCTGCCAAATCTGCCCTGCTATAGATCCGACGGATTTTATTTTAGTATTGGAATATTTTTCAGTCACATATTCAGCTCCGTCCTTACCATATTCTCCTGATTTTAATAGCAACCTTTGTCCATTGAAACTGAAATAATCTGAATAATCTAATTTAACACTGTTCAATTCTCCGTCTTTTTCAATATTCTTTCCAATTCTTGAAATGGTAGTAATACCTGAAAGTGCCCACCCATAGCCAGCAATACCATTTCCTGAATTGCTTAAATAAATTAAGCTAATATTTGGAGCTACATTTTTTACTCCAGGAGGTAAAGCAATAGGCAATGTAAACTGAAGCTGTCCGGCTCCACTCACTTCAATATTTCCCTTTGTGTCATGGAATTTTTGATCACCTACAACAGATGTTCCAGATGGATTATTTACACCAGCATTGGAGTCCAAAGGCCCGCCTCCAGAGCTTTCCGTAGAGGATCCTATCTTTGCCACAAAAGGATTAGCTACTGTTGAAGAAGCGCTAAATCCAGGAGTAAGGATCACCGTTTGTGGGTCCTGAACCGTTCTTGATGTATTTTCTGTCTGGTAAAGTATGGTCTGTGAAAATCCCAGTACTGAACACAAGGACAGTATAAATGATAAAATAAATTTCATTTTTATAGTATAATTATCAATGAGAATTGTTGATCAATAAGTAAAAGATACAGCACTGAAAAATTTTTTAATCTTTCAATGCTTTAATCTATTTTAATCCAAAAAAATCTATCTTTTGGTAATATTTCTGCCGAATACTCTTCCGTCTTTCAATGTAAAACGCAGAATATATACTCCCCAGTCATATCCTGTCATATTGATTTTAAGCTGACGGTTCAGCCCCGGAATATTCTGCTGTTGGAATTTCCAATGTACCGTACTGTGTTGATATAGAGAAACAGATTCTATAAGTTGGTCTGCTTCTTCAGTCCAGTCGATGGTAAGAATATCGTTGACAGGTACAGGATATAATCTTATCTGTTTCCAGAAAGTTTTTTCATCCATGATAGAAGCTTGTTGCAATGCAGTTACTGTTTTAGTCTCTTTTTTTGCTGCTTCTGCCGGAGTATTTTTTCCTGCAGTATTAGGGCCTCTGTATCTTTGGTTCCCGGCCTCATCGTATTTGAAATAAATCTCGGTTTGAGAAAACCCGAAAATGCTTATAAGTAGAGAGAATATCGAAAGTAATTTTCTTTTCATCAGTGTGTCTATTTTTTGGTGGAAAGGATTTGCTGAACCTGTTTTTTTAATTCTTTTATATCTTCAGATTGAGATTTTAAAGTTTTGTTCTCTTCCTGAAGACTTTTTATCTGCTTATTCTGCTCAATGGAATAAAGAGTTAATTCTTCAATTTTTTGTAAAAGTTTAATTTGGAATTCTCCAACATTTACCCCTTCTTTTTCCATTACTTTTGCAGAAGCAATTTCAGGAAGATGTTTTTTCTCTTTAATGTGTTTTTCTACATCTTCGAGTTTTGGTAGATCATAATACTCATCAAAAACAAAATCGGCTGTTGGTGTAAGCGTTACCTTAACCTCTTTTGCTTCAAATTTACCTTGAAGAGATGCATTTCCATTGGGCATGATGGCCATTTGTATTTTCTTATTGGAAACAAAATTTATAGCTCCTAAACTTGTACTGTTGTTATCATTTTCGATGTTAAAATCACCATAGCTTCCATATCTGAATCCACTACCTGTATATGCAGAATTGAGTTCTAGGTTAGCAGTAGTATGATATCCTATACTCACCATCGTACTACCTCCGGTTGGACCTGAGGCATCAAATTTACCAATGACTAAATTTTGATTATTTGTATTCTCTTTAAGGACATGTAGTTTTGCATTGGGGTCACTGGTTCCAATACCAACATTCCCATTGTTTAATAATTGTACTAAAGCCTCAGATGTTTGGAGTTTAATACCACCATACCACTTGATATCCAAGCCATCTGAACCCGCTACAGGATAATGGGTTAGGTAATAGTTTGTGGGATCTGAATTTCCATATAATTTGTCAAAAGGGATATTTTGAGAAAATAGTGTTCCAAATACAGCTATTCCGATAATTGATAAAATTTTTTTCATAAAATGGTATAATTGTTTCTTTTTAAATCTTAAAAATATTTTTGTAGTTTACATGAGGTAGCCGTTAATTTAATAAAGATCCTTTGATCTTATATTTTATAAACATCTCTTTATATATTCTGTTGGTAAAGAATTAAGTATATAGTTTTTTCACTTTACGAGGAGATTTGTGTGCTTTTGCAAAATTAAATAATATTTGAATTAAATCCATCTAACCTTAATATATATCATCCAAAAGAGAACTATTGGGCTTTTAGTTGAATAAAAAAAGAAAAATATTTAATTGATCTTTTTAATGAATAAAAAATATTAATGATAAATTTTGAAATTCGGAGGCAGATTAAAATACACCACACCACCCAAACCTCCACTCCAATGTCAAGAATATATTAAATACCTCATATAATATTTTCGTTTTAGAAAAAAACTCTACCTTTGTTCATATGAATCTGTTAAGATGGATACTTGCATTTTATTTCATGGCATTGTCACTGATGCCTTGTGAAGATGTGCACCGTCCTTCAGGACAGGGAGATACAAAGCTGTCATTCAATATGGATGAGTCTCATTCAAAAGACAGAGGAGATATTTGTTCTCCGCTTTGTGCATGCAGCTGTTGCCAGATGACGGTGTCGGCTTTCAAAATGGATCCTCTGTTTGAGGTCCCAAATCATGTTCAGGCTTATTTCTCAAAGAAAATTCTTTTTCAGAAAAACAACTTTGCATACCAGGTATACGACCATATCTGGCAGCCCCCTAAGATTTAATTTTTGTTGATTAATAGAAAGTTAAGGCTTTCTTTCTGTTGAACTTTGCAATTTCATTGCAGAGATCTTCGTGATATTTTTGCATCGGCATTACCGCCGCATGCAGTTATTACCCATAAAAATTAAATACAGATCGTGTTAGATAAAATCATAAAATTCAGTATCAAAAACAAGGTGATCGTCGGAATTATGACCTTGCTTCTGATCATCTGGGGAGTTTGGAGTGCTACAAAACTTCCCATAGATGCTGTTCCTGATATTACCAACAATCAGGTTCAGATCATTACCGCATGTCCTACACTGGCAGGGCAGGAAGTGGAACAATTGGTTACTTTTCCCATAGAACAGAGTATTGCCAATGTCCCGGATATCGAGGAAACCAGAAGTATTTCAAGATTCGGGCTTTCCGTAATCACTGTGGTATTCAAAGAAAATGTAGACGTTTATTTTGCCAGACAACTCATTAACGAACAGTTGAAAACGGCGGTAGAAGAAATTCCCAAAGGAGTCGGGACACCCGAACTCGCACCTGTAAGTACAGGTCTTGGGGAAGTCTATCAGTATATTCTTCACCCTAAAAAAGGAAGCGAAAAAAAATATTCAGCCAAAGAACTCCGTACCATGCAGGACTGGATTGTCCGAAGACAGTTGAACGGAACACCCGGAGTAGCTGAAATCAACAGCTTCGGTGGAGAATTGAAACAGTATGAAGTAGGAGTGAATCCCGACCGTCTCAAAGCAATGGGAGTCAGTATTTCCGATATTTTTACAGCTTTAGAAAAAAATAATCAGAATACCGGAGGAGCCTATATAGATAAAAAACCAAATGCCTACTTTATCCGCGGAATCGGTTTTGTAACTTCATTGGATGACATCAGAAATATCTCCGTAAAAAATGAGACCGGAAGCGTTCCTATATTTATCAAAGATGTTGCAGATGTGCGTTTGGGAAGTGCTGTTCGTTATGGAGCACTGACTTACAACGGGAAAGTAGATGCAGTAGGCGGCGTTGTAATGATGCTGAAAGGAGCCAACAGTAATGATGTGGTAAGTCTTATCAAAGCTAAGATCCCTACCATTCAGAAGTCGCTTCCTGACGATGTGGTCATAGAGCCCTTCCTGGACAGAACAGATCTTGTGGACAGAGCTATTAATACCGTAGAGAAAAACCTTATTGAAGGAGCTTTAATCGTTATTTTCGTTTTAGTGGTCTTTCTCGGGAACTTCAGAGCCGGGCTTATTGTGGCTTCAGCGATCCCTCTGTCATTGCTTTTTGCTTTAGGAATGATGAATGTTTTTGGCGTAAGTGCCAATTTGATGAGTCTTGGAGCTATAGATTTCGGGCTCATTGTAGATGGTGCCGTAATTATTGTAGAAGCTACACTGCATGTACTGCAACACAATAAGAATTATAAAAACAGTCTTACCCAGATCCAGATGGATCAGGAAGTGGGAACGGCAGCTTCCAAAATGATGAATAGTGCCATATTCGGACAGATTATTATCTTAATTGTATATGTACCTATCCTTACGCTGGTAGGAGTAGAAGGAAAAATGTTTACACCGATGGCCAAAACAGTAGGATTTGCCATTATAGGAGCTACAATCCTTTCTATTACTTATATTCCGGCAGCAAGCGCCTTGTTCCTTTCAAAAAAGATAACCCATAAAAAAACCATCAGTGACAAAATGATGGATTTTCTCCAGAAGATCTATCAGCCGATGCTGCAAAAAGCGGTGAAAGTAAAATATATCATCGTTTCGGTTACTGTCTTTATTTTTGTCATCAGTGCTTTTATCTTCAAAAATATGGGAGGTGAATTTATTCCTCAGCTTCAGGAAGGAGATTATGCATTCCACTGTATTCTTCCGCAGGGAAGCTCACTCAGCCAGAGTATAGAAACTTCTATGCAGGCATCCAGAATCATCAAGCAGTTTGATGAAGTGAAAATGGTAGTCGGGAAAACCGGATCCGCTGAGGTTCCTACCGATCCTATGCCTCCGGAAGCCACCGACCTGATTGTCGTATTAAAACCACAAAGCGAATGGAAGTCCAAAAAATCCTATACGGAACTGGCGGATGAAATCAGTGAAAAGCTGGAAACCATTCCGGGCGTATTTTTTGAAAAAAATCAACCGATTCAGATGCGTTTTAATGAATTGATGACAGGGATCAGGCAGGATGTTGCCGTTAAAATTTTTGGTGAAAACCTGGATTCGCTGTCTATTTATGCAGATAAAGTAGGAAAGATCATTCAAACCGTGGATGGGGCAACAGCTCCTCAGATTGAAAGAGTAAGCGGTCTTCCCCAGATTAATGTGGAATACGACAGAACCAGAATGGCCAATTACGGATTGAATATAGAAGATGTGAACAATGCTGTAAGTACGGCCTTTGCTGGAAAAGCAGCCGGACAGGTTTTTGAAAATGAAAGACGTTTCGACCTTGTAGTCCGTCTCGACAGTCTTCACAGAACGAGTATCAGTGATGTGAATAATTTAATGATTGCAACCAATACCGGAGCACAAATCCCTCTTTCCCAAGTAGCGAATGTAAGCTATAAACTTGGCCCGGCACAGATCAGCCGTGAAGAAGGAAAAAGGAGAATCGTGATTGGGTTTAATGTAAAAGGACGGGATGTACAGAGTGTGGTGCAGGATATTCAGGCCAAACTGGATAAGCAGGTAAAACTGCCTTCCGGATATTACTTTACTTACGGAGGCCAGTTCGAAAACCTTCAGGAAGCCAGCAAACGTTTGATGATAGCTGTTCCTGTTTCCCTGTTTCTCATCTTTATGCTCTTGTATTTTACATTCCATTCATTCAAGCAGGCGGCATTAATTTTTACTGCCATTCCAATGAGTGCGATCGGAGGAGTATTTGCACTTCTTTTAAGAGACATGCCGTTCAGTATCAGTGCCGGAATTGGGTTTATTGCCCTGTTCGGGGTAGCGGTTCTCAACGGAATTGTTTTGATCGGAACCTTTAACCAACTGGAAAAAGAAGGTGAAACCGATGTGTTGAAAAGAGTCTATGAAGGAACAAAAACCAGACTGAGACCTGTTCTCATGACCGCAACAGTGGCCTCATTAGGATTTTTACCAATGGCCATTTCCACGGGAGCCGGAGCAGAAGTACAGAAACCTTTGGCTACAGTAGTAATCGGAGGACTGGTGACAGCCACATTCCTTACCTTATTTGTTTTGCCGATGCTTTATATTATTTTTAATACGAAGATTAAAGGAAGAATTAATAAAATTAAACCTGTCGCTACAATTCTTGTTCTTGGATTTCTGATGTTCGGGCAGACATTTAAAGCCCAAACCCGTCAGATCTCCGTAGATCAGGCAGTAGAAATGGCGACGGAAAATAATCTGGTTTTAAAATCGAAAGATCTGAGTATAAAATCAGCGGAAGCCCTCAAAGGAACAGCCAAAGAACTTCCGAAGCTGAATTTTGAAGCGCAGCTGGGGCAGTACAACAGTCCAAAATTCGACCAGTCGTTTGCCATTTCTCAAAGCATTCCTTTTCCTACACTGTTCAAAGCGAGAAGAGAACTGATTACAGAAAATATCAAAAGCCGCCAGATCAGTAAAGAAGTTTCGGTGAATGAACTGACAAAACAGGTAAGAAGCTACTACTATCAGATAGAATACCTTCAATACAATAAATTTAAGCTGAAGGATCTCGATAGCCTTTACCAGGATTTTATCAGGATTGCTACCGTAAGATTTAAAGCAGGAGATATTAAGAAAATTGAAATTAATACAGCAGAAACCCAGAAAGGAGAAATCAGTCTGCTGCTGAGACAGAATGAAGTCTATTTAAACAATGCCTATAAAAATTTAAAGACATTACTGAACACGTCAGAAGATTTTGAAGTTCCGTTTAAAAAAGAGTATGAACCTTTAAAAACAGAGAATATTCTGGACAGCGGTTCTGTAGCCAATAACCCTACAATAAAAGCTTTCTATCAGGAAATGGAGATTGCTGAAAAGAATAAGAAGGTTGAAAAATCTCAGGGACTTCCAGAGTTCAGCCTCGGATTGACAAGCCAGTCGCTGATTGGTTTTCATACCAAAAACGGACAGGAGAAATTCTATAATGCAGGCGACCGTTTTAACTCTTTTTCAGTAGGCGTTGCCATTCCTTTGACTTTTGGAGCTACAAAAGCAAGGATACAGGCTTTGGAATATGATAAACTTGCCGCCGAGACCAATGCCAAAATGCAGCAGAAACAGCTTACTGCACAGCTGGAAAATGCTTTGGGACAATACCAGCAGGACATACAACAATATGAATATTATGTAAGTCAGGCTATTCCAAACGCAGAAAAGATTGTAAAAGCAGCCCAATTAGGGTACAAAACAGGAGAAATCTCTTATGTAGAATATCTTTTTGCCCTGCAGACCGCAACCAATATCCAGTTAAAATATTTAGAATCTATCCAGCAGGTGAACCAATCTGTAGTTACTATTAATTCAATTATCAATAAATAACATGAAAATAAAGCAAAACATCATATACCTTACGGTCACGGCTCTTTTACTCATAAGCTGCGGGAAAAAAGAAACCCCGGCAGAAAAAAGTGAAACGAAAACCGAAAAGACCGAAGCTGCCCATGAAGAAGGTCCGCAGACTATTGCAGCTTTAACGGCAGAACAGATGAAATCGGTAGGGATAACTCTAGGGCCTGTGGAAATGAAAGAACTGACTTCCACAGTCAAAGCCAATGGAATTCTCCGGGTTCCCAATAATAACAAAGCAACCATCACCTCTCTGTACGGCGGAGTCATCAAAACCCTTACCGTGCAGGTAGGAAGCATCGTAAAAAAAGGACAGGTGATTGCAACCATCGCCAATCCCGATTTTATCCGCTTACAGGAAGATTATCTCACAACGAACAGTAGAATTACCTATGCAGAACAGGAATACAGAAGACAACGGGAACTTTTCGATAACGATGCAGGGGCTAAGAAAAACCTGCAAAGTTCAGATGCAGAGCTCAGAACATTAAGAACCCGGAAAGCTTCTCTTTTAAGACAGCTTCAGATGATGGGTATAAGCCCCGGAAAAGTCAGTAATTCCAATATGAGATCAGGACTTGTCATTACAGCACCTATAAGCGGAACCGTAAGCAGCATTTCCGCTCAGATCGGAAGTTATGTAGATGTTTCTTCTCCTGTGGCGGAAATTATAGACAACAATTCTATTCACCTGGATCTTCAGGTTTTTGAAAAAGACCTGCCTAGAATGAAAGTAGGGCAGATTGTTCATTTTAAACTGACCAATAATCCGGAAACAGAATATGATGCCATGGTATATAGCGTAGGTTCTTCTTTTGAGAATGAAAGCAAAACCATTTCTGTGCATGGAACCGTGACCGGAAATAAAGCAGGCCTGATAGACGGAATGAATATCACCGGAATCGTAAGCCTAGATAAAAATACAACCCCTGCCGTTCCGAATGAAGCCATTGTAGAAGCAGACGGGAAGTATTACGTTTTCGTTCGGACAGATAAAAAGGCTGAAGAACATGAAGAAGCTGCTGCCGAAGGTGGGGAGAAAAAAGAAGAAAAAGGCGGACATGCCGGAGAGCAGGAAAAAACCGTGAATTTCGAAAAAGTGGAAGTAGTGAAAGGAACTTCAGATATGGGTTATACCGCAATTACGCCGGTAGGACAAATTCCGCCGGATGCCAGAGTTGTGGTGAAGGGAGCATTTTTTGTGAATGCAAAACTTTCTAATTCTGGAGGACATGAACACTAACAAACACAATGAAATTTAAAAATTATGGCTTTAAAAGAAGAACTTGAAGATCAGGGAAACTGGCTGTTTAAGTATCGGAGTTTCCTGCCAATAGGGATTTTGTTCATCGGGCTGGTTGTTTTCATCCAGACCAATCTGGAGAAAGAAACCACGGACTGTATGGTTTATTATGAAATTTTCTGTCTGTTTGTAAGTCTCGCAGGGCTCGGAGTCAGAATATATACGGTAGGCCATACACCCAAAAACACTTCGGGTAGAAATACGGCAGACGGGCAAGTCGCAGACACCCTTAATACAACAGGAATATACAGTGTGGTGAGACATCCGCTGTATCTTGGGAATTTCCTGATGTGGCTTGGGCCTGCTCTGATGACAGAAAATGTATGGTTCATTATTTCCTTTATCCTTTTTTATTGGATTTATTACGAAAGAATCATCTATGCTGAAGAACAGTTTTTGGAAAGAAAATTTGGGGATATTTATAGAAACTGGTCCGGTAAAGTACCGGTTTTTATTCCTAAATTAGATTTTTTTACAAAGAGCAGTCTGTCGTTCAGCTTGAAAAAGGTACTGAAGAAAGAGAAAAACGGGCTTTTCGCTGTGTTTTTAATTTTTATGATTTTCGATTTAATAGGAGAATGGGTTAAAAACCATACTCATTACAATATGCTTTTTATAGTAGGATGTGCCTTGACTATGATTATTTACATTGTACTTAAAATAATTAAAAAAAGGACCAACTATCTGGAAAATAACAGGTAAAATCTGATAAAAATTCGAGCTATGCTGTTAAACAAAAAAATATCCATCTGGTATTTCATCCGTGAAATAAAAACCCAGATCCTGTATATGGGAATATTTGCCGTGTCCATAGGGCTGTTAGATCTCCTCCCGTGGTTCCGGAAAATTTCCCTTCCCCTCAATATTCCGGCACTTTTAGGAACAGCGGTATCTCTGTTGCTGGCTTTCAGAACGTCTCAGTCTTATGAAAGATGGTGGGAAGCCAGAACCGTTTGGGGAGCCATAGTGAATGATTCGAGAACATTGATCAGATTGGTTATACAGTTTTTTCCTGCCGGGGAAGACAGGATCATAAAGGAATTTGCAGAAAGACAGATCATCTGGACCTATGCTCTTGGTGAATCTTTAAGAAGGCAGCCTTTCTCAGACAGGGTTCAGAAATATCTGGATGAGCATCACATCAAAGCCGCCAATATTCCGAATGCACTTTTGGATGCTCATTCCCGACAGCTCAGAGATACGGGAGCAGCATGCGGACTGACGGATTTTCAGCAAATGCAGCTGAATGATATCATTACCAGGCTATGCGACAGCATGGGAAAATGTGAAAGGTTGAAAAATACTGTTTTTCCAAGATCTTACAGTATTCTGCTGCATACATTGATCTACGTGTTTGCTGCCATACTTCCGTTTGGATTGGATGATGGACAGCTGGCAGTTGAAATCATCATTACTTTCCTTGTTCCTGTGATGTTCCTTGCCATAGAAAAAACATCCATCATTATGCAGGATCCATTTGAAAACGGCCCTGTTGATACCCCTGTGACCTCGTTGGCACAGACCATAGAAATTAATATTAAACAAATGACGGGAGATGAGAATGTCCCTGTGAAAAAAGAGAATTCTCTGTATTACGAAATGTAATTCATTAAAATTTAAAAAACATGGAAGAAATAAAAATACAGACCGCTTCACCGGCAAGCAGGCACAAAAAGAATCTGCTTTTTGTCCTTCTTTTAAGTGGAACGTATATGATTGCTGAGGTGATTGGCGGGATTGTCACGCAGAGCCTCGCACTTCTCGCAGATGCCGCCCATATGCTCACCGATGTTGTCGGGTTGCTTTTGGCATTCATCGCCATCAAAATAGGAGAGCGGAAAGCGGATGCCGGAAAAACATTCGGGTACTACAGAACAGAGATCCTGGCAGCAGTAATTAATGCCGTTATATTGTTAGGGATTTCCATTTATGTACTTTATGAAGCTTTTCAACGGTTCAAAAACCCACCGGAAGTACAGAGTAAAACTATGCTTATCGTAGCCGGTATCGGACTTATCGTCAATATTATCGGAATGATGATCCTTAGAAAAGATTCTGAAGGAAGTCTCAATATGAAAGGGGCGTACTTCGAAGTGCTTTCCGATATGCTTACTTCAATAGGCGTAATGATTGCGGGAGTTATTATGCTCACAACAGGTTGGTATTATGCAGATCCGATTATTTCTGCTGCGATTGGCCTTCTGATTTTCCCAAGAACATGGCGTTTACTGAAAGAGGCTATTAACGTTTTGCTGGAAGGAACGCCAAAAGATGTAGATATTCATGAGTTGCGTAAATACTTGGAAGGAATTCCGGGAGTGAAAGATGTTCATGATCTTCATGTGTGGTCGCTTACATCCAGTGTGAACGCGATGAGCGCGCATGTTGTCAGAGAACAGGGAACAGCTCAGAATCAATTGCTGAAAACCTTAACGGAAACAAGCATGGAAAATTTCAAAATTCATCATACCACATTTCAGATAGAAGAAGAAGGCTATGAAGAAAAAGAAGTTCATCTTTAAATTGTAATTAAAAATGAAAAAAGATATAGAAAACAAGCTCATAGGCAAAAACACCAAACCTACGAGCATGAGAATTCTCGTGTATGATTTTCTAAGTACACAGGATGCGGCGCTGTCTCTTTCAGAAGTTGAAAATTATTTTGATAATGCAGACAGAACCACCATCTACCGTACCCTGAAAACTTTTGAAGAAAAAGGAATTGTACACAGCATCCAGGAAAATGCAACTACAAAATATAAATTATGCGAGGACGATTGTAACGAAAAAACACATAAAGACTGGCATCTGCATTTTTACTGTAAAATATGCAAACAAACTACCTGCAGAGAAGATATTTCTTTTCCGGAAAACATACAGACCAATTTCAGGATAGATGAAATAAGGCTCTTCGCCAAAGGAATCTGTGAGAACTGCCTCGAAGGTTTGCAATAGCATTGCATTGAGTATAACCCTAATTTTACATAAAAATATTAGTTATGGAAGAATGTTGTAGTACAAAACCAAAAGAACAGGACAAACATGTTCATTCCGAAAATGACGGGCACGATCACGATCATTCTCATGATGCCGGGGATAAAACGGTTTTCCAGATGTTTCTTCCTGCCCTTATATCTTTCGCGCTGTTGCTCATAGGAATAGCACTGGATAATTATATAAAAACAGAATGGTTTACAGGCTGGGTACGTTTAGTCTGGTATCTGGCGGCATACGCTCCTGTAGGGCTTCCTGTTTTAAAAGAAGCCTATGAAAGCATTATAAAAGGAGATGTATTTTCCGAATTTTTCCTGATGGGAATTGCTACGGTAGGCGCATTTATAATCGGAGAGTATCCGGAAGGAGTTGCGGTAATGCTTTTCTATTCGGTAGGTGAAGTATTCCAGGGAATGGCTGTTTCAAGAGCAAAAGGAAACATCAAAGCATTGCTGGATCAGCGACCAGATGAGGTAACGATAATTGATGGAAGCCAGCCCAAAACCATAAAAGCAAAAGAAGCCAAAATTGGTGATATTATCCAGCTTAAACCGGGAGAAAAATTGGCGCTGGACGGCGAATTGATCACAGCATCTGCTTCATTCAATACCGCAGCGCTCACCGGAGAAAGTAAACCGGATACCAAATCAAAAGGCGAAGCCGTACTGGCAGGAATGATCAATATGAACAGCATTGCCCTTGTGAAGGTGAACACTGCCTATGAAGACAGTAAATTGAGTAAAATTTTGGAGCTGGTACAAAATGCGACCGCCCAAAAAGCTCCGACTGAACTGTTCATCAGAAAATTTGCAAAAGTGTACACCCCGATTGTTGTTTTTCTGGCCATAGGAATCTGTCTTTTACCTTATTTCTTTGTCAGCGACTATCAGTTTAGAGATTGGCTGTACAGAGCATTAATCTTCCTGGTAATTTCATGCCCGTGTGCACTGGTAATTTCTATTCCGCTGGGATATTTCGGAGGAATTGGAGCCGCAAGCCGGAACGGAATTCTGTTCAAAGGAAGTAATTTTCTGGACAGTATTGCAGAAATACAAAATGTGGTAATGGATAAAACCGGAACCATGACAGAAGGCGTATTCAAAGTACAGGAAGTAAACATTCAGCCGGGATTCAGTAAAGAAGAAATTCTGAAGCTGGTCAATGCCCTTGAAAGTAAAAGTACACACCCTGTAGCAACTGCCATCCACAATTATGCAGGCGAAATAGATCATTCCATTCCATTGGAAGACGTAGAAGAAATTGCCGGACATGGTCTAAAAGCTTCAGTTGATGGAAAAGAATTACTGGTCGGTAACTTTAAGCTGATGGATAAATTCAATATCAGTTACGATACCAACCATTCCAATATTGTTTATACCCTTATTGCTGTGGCGTATGATAAGAAATTTGCGGGCTACATCACCATTGCAGACAGTATAAAAAGCGATGCCAAAGAAACCGTTGATAATCTTCACAGAATGGGCGTAAAAGCAACCATGCTGAGCGGTGACAAAGGAACTGTGGTGAAATATGTGGCAGACCAGCTGGGTATAGACAGTGCTTTCGGGGACTTACTGCCGGAAGATAAAGTGAATAAAGTAAAAGAGATCAAAGCTAAAAAAGAAACCGTAGCCTTTGTTGGAGATGGTGTAAATGATGCTCCTGTAGTTGCTCTCAGCGACGTAGGAATTGCCATGGGAGGTCTCGGTAGCGATGCCACGATTGAAACGGCAGACGTTGTGATCCAGGATGACAAACCAAGTAAAATACCAATGGCGATCAATATTGGAAAGCAGACTAAAAAAATAGTATGGCAGAACATTATTTTGGCCTTTGCTGTAAAAGCAGTTGTTTTAGTCCTGGGAGCCGGAGGATTGGCTACCATGTGGGAAGCTGTATTTGCTGATGTAGGAGTTGCTTTGCTGGCTATCCTGAATGCTGTGAGGATTCAAAGGATGAAGTTTTGATAGGGGAGCAGGTAGCAGGTAAATAGGTTGCAGATGATAGGTGTTAGGTAGCAGCTAAAAGTGATACATAATCAATATTAATATTATATCCGTTTTAAAATAATTACAACCCACCCAACCTCATAGGTTTCCAAAACCTATGAGGTTTTTTATGAAAAATCCCCAAGCTTGTACACCCAGTAAGGAAATAAAAAAAACACCACATACTCAGCACTATAAAATTTTATCGGAGATAAAATCCTCGCGCCTTAAAAACAGCTTTTTGTCATATTTCTTGCTGTTGCGATTAATAACCATAATCCTGTTTTAGAATAATTATGACTAAACCTATGAGGTTTTTTATGAAAAATCCCCAAAGCTCGAACACCCAGTAAGGAAATAAAAAAAACACCACATACTCAGCACTATAAAATTTTATCGGAGATAAAATCCTGGCGCTTTAAAAACAGCTTTTTGTCATATTTCTTGCGCCCTTGCGATTAATAAACTCTAACCTCTCCACTTTTATCACAACAAAAACCTCCACAAGAAAACAAAACACCCCATTAAAAATAATCAATGACATTCATCATAAAATAAGATATAAACCCAATTTGAGTAGTATATTTGTACAACAGAACTGATCATTGAGATTTTTTATTTCCATATTCATCATCTTCACCATTGCATTACGCCCTGTTTTGCCATTGGTTAATTATGCCGTGAACTATGATTATATTGTAAAAAACCTTTGTGAAAACAGAAATGTACCTCAGTCTACGTGTAAAGGAAAGTGTTATATAGGGAAAGAACTGGCGAAAACAGAAAAGCAGACCAACAATTCCCAGGTCATCAAAATATCCGTACTGGATGTTTTTGTTTCCGGCGATACTCTTTTATCTTTTATCCTGAAAGATTCTGATGCGGAAGCTCAGATCATGCATTCAGAGTATACCATTCATCATACTTCAGACTATTTCTCCAGGATATTTCATCCTCCTTTAGTTTAATATTCCTTAACTATTCTTTTAGTTTTTTCTCAAGATGTCTTCGCGCTTTGTTGTTCAACTTTGTTTTCAAGGTTGCAATGAAAACGGCGGTTATCTTTGGGTTAAAGATTAATTGACACATTCATAATACAATCAATTTCAATTTAAAATTAAAATGAAATCAAAAATTATTTTAACTGCATTCTTGTCAGTTTCATTATTCGCCTGTGCACAGGAAACCCCTAAGGTAAAACATAAAAAGAGCTCTGTATCTTCAAAATCGAATGTAAAGAAAGTCAAATTTGCCAATGCGGAAGACCCTATCTGTCATATGAAAACAGAAGATGATATGAAGGATACGGTGGTTTATAAAAATAAAACGTACGGTTTTTGCAGTAGCTTATGTAAAGATGAGTTCAAAAGAAATCCTGAAAAATATGTCCAAAAATAATAAAGCCCAAACCGAAACCAAAAAAAAAGTAATCATTCCGATTGCGATTTTTGCCTTGTTGTTTCTGGGGATAGGCATAGGAATGGGATATTTTAAAAAGAACCTGTATACGGTAATGAAGGTTCCCGATTTTGAACTGACCGACCAGAATAATAAAAAGATCACCAATAAAGATATGCTGGGGAAAGTATATCTGGTAGAGTTTTTCTTCAGCAGATGTCCTACTATTTGTCCGGTAATGAACCGTAATATGAGATTTATTGAAGATGAGGTGAACAGCCCGGAATTCGGGATTGTTTCCATAAGTATTGATCCGGAAAATGATACACCTGCGGCCTTAAAAGAACATGCTAAAAGGGTAGGCGCAAAATCCCCGGACTGGCATTTTCTTACCGGAGACAGAGATTATATCGGAAAGCTGGCCGACCAGTTCAATATTTATGTAGGCGATAAGGAAGACGAAAGCGAAAGTCTTAACCACAGCGGAATGATTGCCCTTGTAGACAAAGAAGGGAACATCCGCTGCAGATACAATAAAGATAATATGCCGATCCTGTATTATTCAGGGTTGAATTATGAAGATCCGGAAGGAAAGACCCCGAAGTTAAATGGAAAATACCATCCGGACCGGGAAATCCTGATTGAGGATATCAAGAAATTATTGAAATAAAGTAAGGAAGTCTGAAGATGGATGAGGAAAGTTAATGATGAGGTTATAATGAATGATGGTTATTATGTTGAAAGAAATAAGAAATCAGATGAAGTCGTAATAAAGAAGCAGAGTGGTTTTCAGATTGAAATAACTTTCTGTATCCATCTTCCATCTTCCTTTCTGTAAGTAAAAAATATTGTTAAACCATAAAAACAAAACGTTATGAAGATTTTGAAAATAGCAGCTTTAAGCGCGGTATTTACTGCACAGTTTGCTTTTGCACAGTTTAAGCAGACTCCGCTTCCGTATGCATACAATGCGCTGGAAGGTTCAGTAGATGCACAGACCATGGAAATTCACTATTCAAAACACGCGGCGGCTTATGTTGCGAATTTGAATAAAGCCATTGCCGGAACACCACAGGAAAAGCAGACCCTGTTTCAGATTCTTTCAGGAGTTTCGAAATTGAGCCCGGCGGTGAGAAACAATGCGGGAGGGCATTACAACCACGAGCTTTTCTGGACGGTAATGACTCCGGTAAAAAACACCCAGCCTTCTGAAAAACTGGCTAAAGCGATCAATGAAACATTTGGCAGCATGGACGCGTTCAAAGAAAAGATCAGTAAAGCAGGAGCAGACCGTTTTGGTTCAGGATGGGCATGGCTTTCGGTAGATAAAAACGGAAAGCTGTTCGTGTCTTCTACCCCTAATCAGGACAATCCGCTGATGGATGTAGTAGAAGAAAAAGGAACCCCGATTTTAGGAATTGATGTTTGGGAACATGCATATTACCTGAAATATCAGAACAAGAGAGCAGATTATCTTACAGCCATCTGGAATGTACTCAACTGGAAAGAGGTAAGCAGAAGATATGATGAAGCGGTAAGCAAAAAATAACAGATGAATTTAATTTGCAGCATATTCCTCACGATTTACATGGTATTCAGACCTCTGATTCCATTAATGGAGTATGCTGTAAATTATACCTATATTTCTACCGTTCTTTGCGTCAATAAAGCAAAACCCGAGCTTCACTGTAACGGAAGGTGCTATTTGAGTAAAGAACTGGCCAAAACCAACGATTCAGATTCCATCCCATTAAACAAAACCAAAAGTTCCGGACAGAAGATTCTTGATCACTGCACCCTTCCGGAAATTACGGCTATTCTGAAAACGGAGAAACCTCTTTCTCTGAATTTTAATTTTCTCTATGAAACAGCATATTCTTTTCTGTTTCTGAAACACATTTTCAAACCACCGGTTTTTTAAGTTCAGTTTTAATCTTTAAAAATCTACAAAAGCATAAAGAATACCTAGAATATATACTTGTTTAATTCAGGTACCCTTCTATGTCAATGTTCAATGCACTTTAAATAACTAAAGTGTCAAAAAACTTTTGTGCCTTTTGTAGTTGAGAATATTCTTTTTTAACCACGGAATACGCAGAGGAACACAGATGTTTATTCAAATATTTTTGAACCATTAAGAAGAATGAAGATGATAAGAAGAGTGAAGATAAAATCAAATGATTTTTTAAGCTCGCGCAGATTGAGCGGCTTACGCAGATCTTTTTTATCATACCAAATAAAATCTTTGATTTTTTATAAAACCTCAGTGTACTTTTTTGCAGTAGGATTTTAAACTGAAAACTAAAGTGTCAAAAACTTTTGTGCCTTTTGTGGTAAAAAAATGAATGTTTACTCATTCATCAACATTTCTATTTCAAAAATTCAACTTAAAAAATCAAAATGAAAATTTATAAATTTTTATCATTATTATGTATTGCGTTTAATCTGTTCACTTTATCATCATGTCGTAACAGCGATGACGATGATCCGCAGAGTGAAGAGTCGGGGAACATTCAGATAAAATTTGAAAACGGATTTAATAATCTCGGGAATATTGTATTAAATCAAACCGTTCAGACGTCTGCTGCAGGACAGAAACATAACTTTTCAACCCTTAAATACATCATCAGCAATATTACTCTGATTGATGAGGCCGGAAATGAATTTAAATACAATGAAAATAATCCGGATAAAGGAGCTTTTATCGTAGATCAGGCAGATGCAGTGGCAGGAGTTGTTTATCTTGACCTGAATGGCATTCCGAAAAACAATTACAAAAAAATAAAATTCGGACTTGGAATCAGCCAGAAGGCATATCTGTTGGGGCAGGACGGACAGGCAGAATTCTGGACGAAAGCGAAACAGAAAGGAATGACCTGGTCCTGGGCGGCAGGCTATGTTTTCGTAAAGCTGGAAGGAAAGTACGGAGCCGGTACGGCAGATACCGAATTTATGAACCATACCGGAAATATGGGAAATACAACCGCTAATAATACACCTGATCTTTACCGGGAAATTACGTTGAATTTACCCATTACTGCAAGAGTAACCTCACAGGTAAGACCTTCTGTTCATATCCTTGCCGATCTTAATCAATTTCTGAGTGGAAGCAAGACGCTTTCTCTTAATACAGGAAATAGTATGATGATGGGCTCAGGACAGCACCTTGTAGACGTTACGGATAATCTTACAGCCATGTTTAAAGTAGATCATGTTCATAATGATTAGGATTTTATTGAAAACGATACTGATTGTCATTACTTTTTTGAGCTGTATATCCTGTGCAGATGAAGTCATGCAGCCACTGGAAAAAGATGAAGCCTACAGTCTGCAGTTTCCGTCTTATTTTCCTGAGATGACTTTTGATGCATCAGCAAATCCGGTTACGAAAAATGGAGTGGAGCTGGGCAGAAAATTATTTTATGAAGGAAGGCTTTCCCGAAATAATACCATATCATGCGGTTTCTGTCATATTCAGGAAAATGCTTTTACCCATCACGGGCATAATGTAAGCCACGGCGTTGATGACCGGATCGGAATCCGCAATGCACCGCCTATTCAGAATATGGCTTTCCTGAAGCGGTATATGTGGGACGGAGTGATTCACAATCTGAACGAGCAGCCCATTAGCCCTATCACCGATGTTAATGAAATGGATAGTTCTATTCCTGAAGTGATTGCTAAGCTAAAGAACGATCAGAAGTATAAAAAATTATTCATGGCTGCTTACGGTGATGAGAATATGACCGGAGAAAGAATATTGAAAGCCCTTTCACAGTTTATGGCAAGTATGATCTCCGCAGATTCTAAGTATGACAGATTCAAGCAGGGAAAAGAAATTTTTACAGCTGAGGAATCCCAGGGAATGACTCTTTTTAATCAGAAATGCGCCTCCTGCCACAGCGGAGAACTGTTTACGGATGAGAGTTTCAGAAATACGGGGATGTATTACAATACCCAGTTCAAAGATGCCGGGCGTTACCGTGTGACCCTTGAGCAGAAGGACTGGATGAAATTTCGTGTGCCCAGCCTTCGAAATATAGAATATACCGCGCCGTACATGCATGACGGTAGATTTTATACCCTGGAGGCGGTTCTTAATTTCTATTCGGATAATGTAGAAGATAATCCCAATCTCGATCCTCAGATGAAACAGAATGGGCATATCGGAATTGCCATGAATACACAGGATAAGCAGTTTATTCTTGCCTTTCTGAAAACGCTGTCTGATAAAAACTTTATTTCTAATCCAAAATTTGCAGAATAATTCTGCTATCAACATGAATAAACTAATTTTTATACTCTGCCTGATTGTATCATCGGTTGGGCAGGCGAAAACCATTAATGACAGTATTGATATTCCAGAATCTGTCAGCAGGGAGATGCTTGACGATTGTGATGCATGCGGCTGTGCGGCGGGAAACGGTTCCTCAGGTTTTGAATCTTTATTGAATCCACAATTCATTGGGATTAAATATTTTGCCCAACATTATAAAGCCAAAGAGAATCTGTTTGTAAAAGATCTTACGCAGGATCAGTATTTCAATACGCTGCAGGTTTGGGGAAAAATTCCTTTGACTGAAAAATTGAGTGTATATGCCAGTCTTCCGTTTCATTTTCATGAAAAGAGAACCATACAGGGAGATATCAACATCAATGGAATAGGAGATCTGAACTTAATGGGAATCTACAGGATCATTAATTCTAAAGATAACATTCATCAGCTTAATGGAGGATTGGGCGTGAAAGTTCCTTTGGGTAAATTTGATGAAAAAGGAATTTCCGGTGTTAATCCCAGTTTTCAGCTGGGAACAGGAAGCTGGGACTATCAGGCTGCTCTGAACTACAAATTTCAAAAAAATAAACTGGCATTGCTCATCAATACGGATTATACGGTGAAAACGGAGAACAGGAAACATTATCGTTTCGGTAACCAGTGGAATTATGCCGCTACAGGTTTTTATCAGATTACCGGGACAGAAAAGACCATTGTTTCTGTCAAGATGGGACTTCAGGGTGAAGTATATGATACCAACAAACAGTTTGATGAGGTAATGCTGAGAACAGCAGGAAGTGCTTTGTATGGAAAACTGGGCTTTGAGGCTTCCTATAAAAAATTCAGTTTGGGTGGAGAAGTTATGCTTCCGACCTATTCTAATCTGGCGGGAGGAGACATTGAAGCGAAATCCAGATTCAGTGTTTTTATCAATTTTGGAATTTGATGATGAAGGGTGGCTTCGAGTGCCTCAGCCGCCCAATGTGGGTATTAGGCATTATAGGTAACCAAATGTATCATGTTTGTTGTTAATTTTTGTTCATACATTGATTATTTGCAGCATTACAATAGGTGGCTAAGGCTCCCGAAGCCACCTATTGATACCGTTTAAAGCTTAAAAAACCCGGTGGCTTCGAGAACTTCAGCCATCGGGTTTACTATTTTCATTAAAAAACGAAGTCTCATGTTTTTTAATCATCATAAAACAAATTGGAAGACGTTTTTATAGCGCTGGGAATTAATTTATTATGTCCCGTATTGTATATATTAATTATTTTCTATCTTTGCCGCAATCTGGTGCGCTGTAAAAAGCACTTAAAAGGGAATCCGGTGAAAATCCGGAGCAGACCCGCTGCTGTAAGCTCCATACCAAAGTTTTTGAAGAATATATCCACTGTTTTTTTTATGGGAAGGATTTCAAAAACGGAGTAAGTCAGAAGACCTGCCGGAGGATGAACGTTTGATGCTTTCGTGGAATAAAGCTTAGGACAACAATGATTCTGTGCAGTGACAGCTGTGCTTTATCGTTGCTATCTTATATCCATTAGCATCAGCATTATTCTAGATGAGCTAATGGTCAGAAAATTTACGGCTTCGCAATTTAAAAAAGGAATTATCACATTCTGTGTGGTAGTCTCTCCATTTATATTTTCACAATCTACAGATACTCTCCGGGAGAAAACTATTCTTCCGATTCATATTTACAAAAAAGATTTTAAAGAAATCCTTCCGGCACAGGTACTTTCGGGAGAACAGCTGGAAAGACTGAACAGTCAGTCGGTGGCGGATGCTTTGCGTTATTTTTCAGGAGTGCAAATCAAAGATTACGGCGGTATGGGCGGACTGAAGACGGTCAATATCCGGAGTATGGGAAGCCAGCATGTAGGCGTTTTCTATGATGGAATTCAGCTGGGAAATGTTCAGAACGGCATTGTAGATTTAGGGAAATTCTCATTGGATGATGTGGAATCCATCTCGTTGTACAACGGCCAGAAGAGTGAAATTTTTCAGCCTGCGAGGGATTTTGGTTCTTCAGGATCTATTTATCTGCAACCTAAAACCCCTGTTTTTAAAGGAGACCGGAAAACCAATCTGGCTCTTAAACTGAAATTAGGCTCCATCAGCTTATTTAATCCCTCTTTTCGTGTGGAACAGAAGCTTTCAGGTCGAGTTTCGGCAAGTTTCAGTTCAGAATTTGTTCAAAGCAGAGGATTGTATAAGTTTAAATACGAAAAGAAAAATTCCGACGGATCCGTTGCCAATGATACCATTGCCAGAAGATATGATTCTTATATCCGTGCTAAACGTTTTGAAGCGAGTGTGAACGGGGTAATTAATGATGGAAGCTGGAATGTGCGCGGGTACGGCTATATTTCCGACCGCGGAATCCCGACTGCTGTTGTTAATAACAGTTTCGGGCCCAAAGGCCAGCAGATGCTGGATGAAAACTATTTTGTTCAGGGCGGTTTCAGGAAAAAATTGTTCCCCAAATTTGAAACTCAGGTTAAAGCCAAATTTGCGTATGATTACACCCGGTTTCTGGATACGGTGAATGTAGCTACTACGGTTTTACCTATTGATAATGCCTATGTTCAAAGGGAACTTTACTTTTCTACCTCCAATATATATTCAATCACTAAAGACTGGGATGTGAGTGCCAGCTATGATTTTCAGTATAATAACCTGAACGCAAGCCTCACCGATTTTTCATTTCCTGTGCGCTATACTTCGCTCCTTGCTTTTGCGACTACCTATCAGTGGAAACGCTTTAAATTTTTGGGAAGCATCCTCGGAACTTTTGTGCATGAAGAGGTACGGAAGAATGCAAAATCTCCCGATAAAACAGAATGGACTCCTTCCGCCTTCCTCAGCTATCAACCTTTTGAATCGAAAGATCTTACCGTAAGAGCTTTCTACAAGAGGGTTTTCAGAATGCCGACTTTCAATGATCTGTATTACACCATGATCGGAAATGTAATGCTGAAACCGGAATATACCAATCAATATGATGTGGGTTTTACCTACCAGAAACTCTATGACCATCAAGTTTTCAAAGGAATTTATGTGAAAGTGGACGGATATTATAATGAAGTGGAAGATAAAATCGTAGCCGTTCCTACCACCAATCTTTTCAGATGGATGATGACGAATCTTGGAGATGTGAGAATTCTGGGAGCAGACGTCAATGTTCAGGCCGAATTCGATATTAATACTATAAAATTGAAGCCTTTGGTAAGCTATACCTATCAGAGAGCAGGCGATTATACCGATAAAAAGGAAGATTATTATGGAGACCAGATTCCTTATGTGCCGTGGCATGCTGTCACTTTTACCATGATGGCAGATTACAGAGACTGGAGTTTCAATTACAGTTTTATGTACACCGGAGAGCGGTATGACGCACAGCTGAATAATATCCGGGCAAATTATCTTCAGCCGTGGTATACCCATGATCTGTCCGTTCAGAAAAAATTCAACTGGCATTCCCATCAGATCAAAGCCGGTTTTGAGGTCAATAACGTCCTTGATCAATATTATGACGTGGTAAGAAATTATCCGATGCCCGGAAGAAATTTTAAACTTATTGTAAGCTTTACATTATGAAAAAACTAAACTTTTGCCTGCTGGCCTTTACCCTTTTCTTTTTGTTCTCGTGCCGGACAGATGATTATGTGGTTCCCTCAGAGAAAAAGGAGGTGAGTACAGGAGAAGATACGCCTATCAAAGGTTTTTATCTTCTGAATGAAGGAAATATGGGCAGTAATAAATGTACGCTCGATTACTTCGATTATGCTACCGGAACCTATCACAAGAATATTTACGCAGAGATCAACCCATCCGTGGTGAAAGAGCTTGGTGATGTGGGAAACCATATCATGATCTACGGAAGCAAAATGTATGTAGTGGTGAATGTTTCCAATAAAATTGAAGTTCTGGAAGCAAAAACAGCCAAACGGATCAAAACTATACAGCTGCAAAACTGCCGTTACATGTCTTTTAAAGGGAATAAAGTCTATGCCAGCAGCTATGCCGGCCCTGTTGATCTGAATCCGAATTCCCCGCCGGGGAAAGTAGTTGAAATTGACACTACTTCGCTGGCGATTGAAAGACAGGTTGTGGTAGGATACCAGCCGGAAGAAATAGAAATTATCGGGAATCAGCTTTTTGTAGCCAATTCCGGAGGATATATGTTCCCGAATTATGATAAAACGGTTTCAGTAATTGATCTTAACAGTTTTACAGAAACGAAAAAAATAGATGTGGCCATTAATCTTCATCGGATCAAAAAAGATAACTACGGAGATTTATACGTGAGTTCGAGGGGAGATTATTATAATATTCCGTCAAGCCTGTTTCTGGTGGATGCTGCTACGGGAGTGGTGAAAAAAGATTTTCATGTAGCCGTCAGCGGTATGACAATCGTTAATGATAAACTGTATTATTATGGAAATGAGTTTAACTACAATACCCATTCCTACACCAAAACTTTTGGAATTATTGATGTAAAAACAGAGCAGATCATTTCCAATAAAATTATTGATCAGGCTTATGTGGATGAAATCAAAGCGCCATACGGAATTGCAGTAAACCCTTATACAGAAGACATCTACCTCACAGATGCAAGGAATTATGTAACCACGGGATATATATACTGTTTCGATAAAGGCGGAAAATTCAAATGGAAGACCGAAGGCGGAAACATTCCGGCTCACTTTACTTTTTTATATAAATAATGAAATCAGATCTAAACATGGAAAGAAAAACGATACAGATTTTAAAAACGGCCTTTCTCTCTTCGGTACTGCTGGGAATAGCAGGATGTAAAAGCGATAGTGAGGAAGTGGTGGAGGAAGTTACTTTTCCGACGGAAGTTCTTAAAGAATCCTACACGGTAGACCGACTGAAGTTTTTAAATATAGATCCAAAAATTGAAGGGAAGCTAACCTGGAGTATCAATGATTCCGTTATTTCTGATCATAAACAGCTGGATTTTGTAAGTGCTTTTGCAAAAACTTATCCTTTAACACTAAAAGTGGAAATAAAGGGTGTCGTAAAAACGTACAAATCATCGATTACCGTCAATAAAGAAGCATCACCTTACAGCAAATATATTGCAGACGTTTTTGAATTCCGTCCTGCTGTGGGTCAGTTTATCAATGAGGTTCCGGAATATATGAACGGAAATATGGAGGCGGATATGATTAAAAAAGCAAAACAGTCACTGGTAGGAGGAAATGCCACCATGATTACGCTTGGAGGTTTCGGAGGTTATGTTTCTTTCGGTTTCGATCATACGATTCCCAACCTTGAAGGAAGAGATTTCAAAATTTTGGGGAATGCATTCTGGGGAAACAATGCGACTGCTACAAGATCCGGATCATGTGAACCGGGAATTATTATGGTAGGCTATGATAAAAATAAAAACGGAAAACCTGATGAAGATGAATGGTATGAAATTGCCGGCAGCGAATATTTTAAAAATACAACTACTAAAAACTATAGTATAACTTACTTCAAGCCCAATGAAAATAAGCCCCCCGTTCCCGGAAGTGAGCTTTGGCAGACTGATGTGGAGTACATCAAATGGCAGGACAATTTTGGGAATTCTGGATTTAAAACTAAAAACACCTTCCATGCACAAAGTTATTATCCTTTATGGTTATCCGGCAGCTCTTACAGCCTGACGGGGACCAAACTGAAGGATAATTTTTACGATCAGAGCGGAACGGGGACTTATTGGGTGGGAACTTCTTACGATTATGGGTATGCAGATAATGCTCCCAATACAGATGAAGCTTCCAATATAGATATTTCCTGGGCAGTAGATAAAAATGGGAATTATGTAAAGCTTCCCGGCATCGACTTTATAAAAGTGTATACCGGAGTCAATCAGGAAGCCGGATGGCTGGGAGAGGTTTCTACTGAAGTGGCAGGAGCCTATGACCTGCACCTCAATTAATAACGATTACAAAATTTAATCAATATAATTCGAAAAATGAAAAAGTTTTACCTATTTATGACCCTGTTTCTGTTTGCATTCTTCGCGAATGCGCAGATCAAAGTTCAGGGTGTGCCCCGGAATGACATTCAGGGGAGCAGCAATCAACAGAATACAACAACAACTACCAATATCAGTTTTTCTGATATTCAGTATTGGGTAGGAACCGGAACCAATGAAGCGGCTTTTGTTGTACAGTGGAACGACAGTAAAAATCCTGATGCCTTGGTATGGGGATTCAGATGGAACGGAAATGCTACGGGAGAAGATATGCTGAGAGCAGTGGCACAGGCAGATCAAAGATTCTACAGCCTTCTTTATCCGGGAACACAGTTCGGAACGGCAGTAGGAGGATTGGGTTTTGACCTGAACGGACAAAATACCAATGCGCTTTACAAAAATGCCAATACAACTTATCCTCTTTATCCGGTGAGCGGTGTTGTGAATACAACAGCTTATGATTTTGATGATTATACGGCAGCTGATGCAGGCGATCATTGGGGATCAGGCTGGTACAACAGCTACTGGTCTTATTGGGTAAAGGACCCTACTGATGCAGATTTCGGATATTCCGGGGTAGGAGCCACTTCGCGTGTGCTTCAGAACGGTTCTTTTGATGTTTGGAATTTTAATCCGGGAATGAATTCTTTCCCTATTGCTTCCACATTTACACCCGTATCTTCTTTTGCCGCTTCTACCAATTTTACCAGCGGTTACTATATGGTTAATGAAGAATGGTTCGGACACACCAATGGTTCTGTTAACTTTATAGATAATAATGGACAGATTAATTACAGAGTTTACAGCAATGCTAACAATAATCATGCATTTGGGGCTACTACGCAGTATGGAACAATTTATGGAGATAAATTCTACTTTGTTTCCAAGCAGGCCGCAGATGGGGGAGATACCCAGTACACTCCTGGCGGAAGACTTGTTATTGCCAATGCACAGACGATGCAGAAAATTGCAGGATTCAATAATATTGGCGGCGGTGACGGAAGATCATTCGTTGGGGTTAATGAAAATAAAGGATATATAGGAGCATCCAACGGTATTTTTATCTTTGATATTGCTAATTTACAGGTTGGTAGCTTGATAGCCGGAACAGGCGGCGGCGGCCAATATGCAGGACAGATCGGAAATATGATCCGTTCTTCAAAGTATGTATTTGCGGTGAAGCAGTCCGCAGGAATCTTAGTAATTGATCCGGCTACTGATACATTGATCAGCACCATTTCAGGAGCTTATCATTCTATTGTACAGGCAAAAGACGGAAGTATCTGGGCTATTCAGGATCAGAAAGTGGTGAATATCCACCCTACAACTTTTGCTACGACTTCATATACTATTCCGACTACGAAATATTTAGGTTCATGGGGAGCATGGAATGCAGGAAGCTTTTCAGCAAGCAGCAAACAGAATGTTTTATATTGGATCAATTCCGTGAACAGTTTTGCTTCAGGAACACAGATTGTAAAATTTGATGTTACTACCAAGACATTCAACGAAACTTTTGCTACCATTCCGGGGCAGACAGGTACTTTTAAACAAATTCCTTATGGAGCGGCACTCCGCGTGAATCCTACCACGGATGAGTTAATTTTAAATACCACGGAAAGTGGCTATGGTGCCCATTATCAGAAAAACTGGATCCATACTTTCGATACGTCAGGAACGCTTACAAATACAAAGACCCTGAATGATTATTACTGGTTCCCGGCTCTGGCTGTATTCCCGGATAATACGGTTCCGACTGTAAGCAGTACTTTCCCTTCACAGGTGAATGTAAACAGCGCCTCTACTATTGATCTGAAGACAATCGTTTCTGATGAGGATAATTTGGCTTCTGCAATTGTAAAATCAATTAAGTCGAATTCCAATCCTACAGCTGTATCTGCTGTGATCAACGGAGAGGACGAACTTGTTCTGACTCCACTGTCTTCAGGAACGGCTGATATTAAAATCAGTTTCAATTCAAACGGAAAAGTGGTTGAGAAAACACTTACCGTAAACAGCACAACTTCTACTTTAGCTACCGCAGAAGTGAAGAAAATAGAATTCAGTATCTATCCAAACCCTGTTACAGATATTCTTACCCTAAAAACCCAGGAAAAAATCTTAAACGTTTCTCTTTATGATGCTTCAGGAAAAGTGGTGAATACACAGGTTAATAACGGACAAATCAACGTAAGTATGCTTCCGAACGGAGTGTATATTCTGAAAGCGGTAACTGACAAGGCAGTTTACCAACAGAAATTGATTAAGAAATAATAGTTTTCACAGTCTATTTATTTATTTCAATGAATCGGCGGCCCGCAGGGCCGCCGATTTTTTTTATACAGATTGATAAAAAAAGCTCCGGCAGGCTGAAAGCCTGCCGGAGCTAAAATTTAAAATGTCCGCTATTTAGTTTGTAATTCTGATCTTACGGGTATAAGTCTTTTTGTCTTTTGTTTCTACCGTCAGAATATATATTCCTTCAGGCTGTGGAGTAGACAGATTGAAAGTGTTTGATTTCAGGGTAGAACGGTGTACTTCTTTTCCGGAAGTATTTCTTAGAGTCACTTCAGACCCTTCCAGTGGAACTGTACCGCCAAGAGTAATCTGTCCTGCTTTGCTGTAAGCCAATATAGTGGAAAGAGGGTCCTGGTAAGCATAATAGATTCTGAAACCGCCACCCAGACTTAATACGCCTCCGCTCAGCCTTATTTTAACGGCATCATAGGAGCTGGCAGGAACAAGTTCAATAGTGGCTCTGGCAGGATTGTCTGCAAGTTTCAGTAAGCTGCCGGTTACCATCTGGCTGTCGTTGTTCAGAGTTGTTCCGCTCATCGTTTCAATGTATACACCGCTTAAAAGCTGTACGGTAAGAGGAATGTTATTGGTTCCGATACCAATTACCAGTTTAGTGTTGGTTCTCACCTGAGGGAATCTCAGGGTTTGTTCAACACCTCCCAGTAAAACAGTTCCCATCACCATGGTGGAATAATTGTCTTCGTTATCTCCCACGGCATTCAGTGGATTTTGTACACCGCATCCCAGACATACTCCATATACATTGGAAAGCTGGTCATGGGCATAAATTCTGCTTTGAGCCTGCGTGTTTCCGGATTGAGATAGAAATGTCAGAAATAATGCGGCTTGGAAAAAACGTTTTTTGGAAAAGAGAATAGATTTCATGCTATAGATTTTTTTTGGTTAATGTTTCAATCAAATTTAAGCATAAAAGTATATGTATACAATATTATCTCTGGTAAATGTGAATTATGTAACAATTACGTAATCTTGAATAGGATTACTGTTAAAATTTCAATCACCAATAGATTTTCCTTAACCTGCTTTTTTACGCCCTTTAATATTGGGTAGAAAAGCTGTGATAATTCCCATAAGCGGCAAGAAGGCACAGATTTTAAATACATATTCAATCCCTGTATCATCGGCTATTGCTCCCAATATGGCAGATCCGATTCCTCCCATCCCAAACATAAACCCAAAGAACAATCCTGCTATTAATCCGATTTTGTTAGGCATAAGATCGGTAGCATACACAAGGATAGCAGAAAATGCTGAAGCAATGATTAATCCTATCAGAACCGCAAATATAATGGTCCAGACTAAAGGAAGATAGGGTAAGCAAAGAGTGAAAGGAGCAGCTCCGAGGATAGATACCCAGATGATTTTTTTTCGTCCGTATTGATCTCCCAGTTTTCCGCCCAGAATTGTACCTATGGCTACCGCTGCAAGAAACATGAATAAATAAAGCTGGGAATCTTTTACGGAAATATGAAACTTATCAATAAGAAAGAAAGTGAAATAATTCGTCATAGAAGCTAAGTAGATGTATTTTGAAAATACCAGAGCCAATAGAATACTGATTGAAAATATTACTTTTTTCCGGGACAGTTCTATCGTAATAGTTTCTGCAGAATGCTTAGCCCTTTTTTTGTAAGATAATCGTTCAGCATACCAGTTCCCGATTCTCCAGAGTACAATAATTCCGATAAAAGCAGCAATTGCAAAAAGACCCACATATCCCTGACCTAGCGGAAGTATAATAAGAGCAACCAGTAAAGGTCCCACTGCACTTCCTGAATTTCCACCTACCTGAAAAATAGACTGCGCGAGCCCTTTCTGTCCGCCGGATGCAAGCTGGGCAACTCTTGAAGCTTCAGGATGAAAAATAGAAGATCCCATACCGATCAATGCAACGGCAATAAGAATCACATAATACTGATGAGCGGCTGCCAACAATAATAAACCGGCCATAGATAATCCCATACCTATAGCTAAAGACCTCGGATTTGGTTTTTTGTCCGTATAAATTCCTACGAACGGCTGTAAAATAGAAGCCGTGAGCTGAAAGACAAGTGTAATAATACCAATCTGCGAAAAAGACAGACTGAACTCTCCCTTCAGAATAGGATAGAGCGAAGGAATAGTAGATTGGATCAGATCATTCAGAAAATGCGAAAAACTGATCATGAATAAGATCGGATAAACAATTTTTGTTGTATCAATGGTTGGAGTCTGTATGTTTTCCATAAATTTTTTATTTTAATTCATCATGTCATCTGATGAATTTTTAGATGAAATATTTTCTGATTACTTTTAATTTTAATAAAACCCAATCGGGCAAAGAAGTTACTATGATATGCTAAAGCTAGAAGGGAGTTACTTCTGTTATTTTTAGAGCCTTGTCAAGGTTCAAAACCTTGACAAGGCTAGCTAGTTCCTAAACAGACAAAAACTAATAAAACTGTCCTGCAATTCCGCTTCAGTCTCAATAACCTCCATCTTCCTTCCTCCATCTTCAAACAGCATAACAGTATTAAAGCTTTGTCTCAAATTCAAATTAATACACTTTTTCAACAATCAGCTGTGCAATTCGGGCCGCATTTTCAGCATCTCTTTTTTCAATAGACAGGTAAAGATCCGTATGTATTTTTTGTGAAATCTTAAAAGAGTCCGTATTGTTGTTGTGTCTGCTTTCAAAAGTTCTGAGAATATGCGTGCTTGTTATTTTGTAAATTTCTTTTAATAGTTTATTGCCACATGCTTCAGCGATAGAAATATGAAAATTGATGTCGGCCTGGTAGCATTCCAATGCGCGGTTTTCTTCTGCAAACCGGTTTCTGAGATCCAGATACATTTTAATGGTCTTTAATTCTTTTTCACTGCGGAAAACGGCTGCCCGCGCCGCAATTTTTGAATCAAGTAATGAACGGACTTCATAAACTTCCTCGATTTCAGCTTTATTGATCTGGGTTTCCAAAGACTCCTGAATGTTCTTAGAAATAACGAAAGTTCCAACGCCCTGCTGAACACTCAGAACACCTTGTATTGACAAAATCTTTATAGCTTCACGAATACTCGAACGCCCTACACCATAGATCTTCATCAGTTCCGGTTCTATCGGAAGCTTGTCGCCTATTGCGTATTCTTCCCGGATAATTCCCTGAAATAATCTTTCTGCGACCTCCTGAGCTAATGATTTTCTTTGAATTTGCATATACATCTTATCATCTGATGAATACAAAGATACTTAAAAAAAAGATTTCCTGGTGGTGTTGGTAAAATAATTCAATAAAAAAAGAGATTCTAATTTTAGAATCTCTTTTTAAGTAGCCCGTAGGGGAATCGAACCCCTCTTACCAGAATGAAAATCTGAGGTCCTAACCGATAGACGAACGGGCCATCTACCAAACTGTAAATAAATATCTACAGGGTTAGTTTTTTGTTTTTATAAGTTTCAACTCTTAGTTTAACCACCCGGTTAGTGATGATTAAGTTTTGTAGCCCGTAGGGGAATCGAACCCCTCTTACCAGAATGAAAATCTGAGGTCCTAACCGATAGACGAACGGGCCAACTATGCTATTACGCTAATTTATTAACGTGCTTTGTTAATTTGCTTTTCAAGTTAGCAGCTTTGTTCTTGTGGATGATATTTTTCTTAGCTAATCTATCCAATAAAGCGATAACTTTTGGAAGTTGCTCAGTTGCTGCAGCCTTATCTTCCTCATTTCTCAAAACTTTCATTGCTGTTCTAGCAGTTTTGTGATAGTATCTGTTACGAACTCTTCTAACTTCGTTTTGTCTAATTCTCTTTAGTGCTGATTTATGATTTGCCATATCGTTCAAATGTGAGTGCAAAACTATAAACTTTTTTTCAATCTGCCAAATTTATTTTTAAAAATTTTCAATTTTCTTCGGACAGGTATTTTCTCAGTTTATCTATTGCTTGTTCTATTTTTAAATTCTCTTGTTCTCTTTCTATTTTCTTGATTGTGCTGCTTAGCATAATCATCGCATTGTTCCATTCTCCAGTCGTATTGGTGAAGGTAAGTCCATCAATTGTTACTTCAAAGGCGACCCTTTCTCCAGTCCTGTAAAGTCTGAAACTTATTTTATCATCCCTGCCTGTAATCCCGTCTTCATTGATCTTTAAATCGTAACTTTTTGGGTTAGAGTGGATTTTCTTAAAAAGAAGTTTAGCTTCTTGTATTTTTAAATCCGGCATGATATCAAATTTGGTAGCCTATAGGAGAATCGAACTCCTGTTGCAAGGATGAAAACCTTGAGTCCTAACCACTAGACGAATAGGCCAAATTTTGAGGTTGCAAAAGTAGTGATTAACTTTTTAACTTCAAAATTATTTTCAAAATTATTTAAAAACTTTTTGAATTATCGTGTTCTTGATTCCTTTGGATTCAAGGTCTTTTTGGAGCTTCACAGCATCCTCCAGAGTGAACACTTTGCCATACGTATAGTAGAAAACACCGTTCTCTTTATTTCTCTCTACATCCTTCAGTGTCTGTAAGATAAATGAGTTTCCGTTCAGCTTTTCACCGGTATAAACCTCGATAGTATAGTAGCCGGTAAGGAGCTTTTGGTTAGGCATAAATCCTACCGCATAAGCGTTCCTGAACCCTGCATCTTTGGCAGTCTTTAAATTGATATCTTTTACGGAAGCCATATTCGTTACCCCATAATAATACTTATACAATCCATTGTCTTTAAGAGGAAGAATATAGTTCAGTCCTTTTAAGGCAGGATCTCCATCGTTGTATTTGATAGGAGAGCTTAACAGTAAAATTCTGAAATCGTTTTTCAGAGGAGATTCTGCAGGTTTCTCCGGTTCCGGTTTTTTCACGGAAACAGATCCTCCTGTTTTTCGGTCGATGGCTTTTTTATAATCAATGATGGCATTGTAAATACTTTCCGCAATTTCAGTCTGTCCTTTATCAGACGCCAGATAGTGGCTTTCCTCAGGATGATTGATAAATCCGGTTTCTATCAGTACAGAAGGCATGGCATTCATACGCAGAACGTGAAGGTTTTTCTGAAAAACACCTCTTGAGAATCTTTTATCCTTATTCACAAAGTTACCTTCCACAAGTCCGCCAAGCAATAAGCTGGATTCCAGATATTTGTTCTGCTGGAGTTTCAGTGCAATCAGAGATTCCGGAGAGCTGGGATTGTAAGAACCGAAGGTCTGCTTATCTTTTTCATCAAGAAAGATCACATCATTTTCTCTTTTGGCTACTTCCAAATTTTCATCATTTTGGTTCGGTCCCTGTACATAAGTTTCTGTTCCGTATGCCGTAGGTCTTTGTGAAGAATTACAGTGGATGGATACGAAAAGATCTGCCTTACTTCTGTTCGCCAGATTGGTTCTGTCCGAAAGAGAAGGGTATTCATCAATTTTACGGGTATATATGACTTTGAAATCTCTGTTTTTTTCCAGCATGGCTCCCACTTTCAGTGTAACGGCAAGCGTAACGTCCTTTTCTGCTACTCTTCCAATGTCTGCATAGGACCTGTTTGCTCCGTGATCACTTCCCCCATGTCCGGCATCCAAAACAATCGTAAATTTCTTTTGCGAGAAAATTAAAGAGCTGGAAAGAATAAGAAGAAATGATAAAATTATTTTAAAATTTTGTTTGTGCATCTTACAGTTTTAAAAATTATATTAATTTTGAGCCTTAATTATATAGAAGAAAATTGGCCAAAACCGTCCTCAAAAATATATTACAAATTTTAATTATCCTAATTTTTAACAATTTTTTAGCACAGAAAACACCTGAAAAATTGCCTAAAAATGTGGTTAATGATACTATTTCCAAAAAGGATACCATTGTAGTAAAAAAAGAAGCTTTAGAAGATATTCTGCGTACAAAAGCAGATGATCAGCGAAGAGATGTCCCTAAGAAAATGACTTTCCTCAATAAAAATGCCCAGGTAAAATACCAGGACATGCAGATTGATGCAGACTATATTTCTATTGATGACAATAAAAACCTGATCTATGCCCGGGGTAAACAAGACTCTCTCGGAAAGATCATTGAACCTGTAATTACAACCCAGGCAGGGAAGAAATACGAAACGAACGAATTCAGCTATAATACGAAAACGAGGCAGGCTATTGCTTTTAATGCCAGAACGGAGGAGAACGAAGGGGTAATTACCGCTCAGAAAACCAAAAAATATAATGACTCCGTATTTGCCATGAGAAATGCAGATTATACAACGGATGAATATTATATCAAGAAAAAAGATACCGCTTCCGATTACTTTATGCGTGCTTCGAACATCAAGCTGATCAAAACTAAAAATAAATCTCAGATCGTTACAGGACCTATCCAGATGTACATCGAAAAGGTTCCGACTCCTCTGATTCTTCCGTTTGCCATCCTTCCATTTTCAGACAAAAGGGCTGCAGGTATCCTGATTCCAAGCTTCGGGGAAAGGGAAGATGTTGGGTTTTTCCTGAATGGACTAGGGTATTATCAGCCGATAGGAGAACATTTTGACCTTAAAGTACTGGCTGATATTTATACCAAAGGAAGCTGGAACGTAAGGCCGCAGATGAATTATCTCAAGAAGTACCGCTATTCGGGAACCTTTACTGCGGATATCGGAACAATGGTCCGTGGGATCAAAGGTCTTGATGATTACACCAAAAACAGTACATACAGAATTGCCTGGACTCATACACAGGATACGAAAGCGAATCCTTTTCTGAATTTCACGGCATCTGTGGATATTGTAAGTACGAAGTTTTACAACAACCCGCTGAACAACAATTATATTTTCAACCAAAACGTACTGAATACGCAGCAGAATTCAACCGTAACGCTTACCAAAAGATTTTTGAAACTTCCTGCTACCATTACGGCAACTACTTCATACGCTCAGAACTTTGCGACGGGACTTGCAGACCTGCGACTTCCTCAGATGAACGTAGCGATCAATCAGTTTTATCTTTTTAAATCCAAAACGGGAGTAAGACAGGGACTTCTTGAAAATATTACGGTGAATACAGGTTTCAACCTGACGAACTTTGTCAATACCCAGGAAAGCGAGCTTTTCACAAAAGCCATGTGGGATAAAATGCAGACGGGCCTTAAGAACAATATCGCTTTAGGGACCAATACTACGGTTGCTAAATATTTTACATTCAGTTTATCTGCGAATATTGACAATGCATTAACGACCAAAACTCTTAAAAAATATTATGATCCGGTAAAGAATGTGGATGTGGACGAAATTCAGAAGAATGTAGCGGGATATTCCACTTTCTCTTCATCTGCCAGTCTTCAGACAACACTTTACGGGATGCTGAAATTTAAAAAAGGAGCAGCTGTAGAAGCGGTAAGACATATGATGACCCCAAGTCTTAGTTTTACTTATTCACCGGATTTCTCCAGCCCGGGCTTTGGATACTACAGAAATTATTACAATGCAGAAGGAGCCCTTACGCCTTATTCAATATTTGAGAAAGGAATTGTGGGCAGCCCTTCAAGTGGAGTAGTGGGAGCACTTGGTTTTAATATTGGAAATAATATTGAAATGAAAGTGAAATCTAAAAGCGATTCTACAGGAGTGAAAAAGATCAAGATTTTTGAATCTCTTAACCTCTCCGGAAACTATAACTTTGCTGCAAAGACTCATCCGTGGTCTGTGTTCAGCATCAACGGACAGTCTTCATTCTTCAATAACAAGTTAAGTGTCAATACAAGTCTTTCACTGGATCCTTATAAAATTGTTTTTGCACCGGGTGCTACACAGGGAGTAAGAACGGAGCAGTTCGGACATTTCAGTGTGCAGGGCTTCAACGTACAGCTTTCTTATCCTTTGACCAGCGAGCTGTTTGGAGAAAAAACAGATTATGCTAAAAAATATCCTGCAAAAGGAGAAGTGAGAAACGAGAATTATTATTTTGATGATGATAACTATGCTCATTTCGATCAGGCATGGACATTAAACATTAATGCCAACTATGCTTACTCAAAGGGCTTGTCAGCACTCGGAACCAAAATTGCTTCCGTAGGCCTGGATGGAAGTATAAAGCTTACCCCATACTGGAATATCAACGGAAGTACCCATTTCGACCTTGTAACGAAAGATCTGGCGTATACGAGAATAGGTTTTTCAAGAGATCAGAGAAGTTTTACCATTAATTTTAACTGGGTGCCTTTCGGACAGTATAAAGTGTATGATTTCTTTATCGGGATCAAAGCCAATATATTAAGTGACGCGCTGAAGTATAAAGACAGAAGCTTTACACAGCCTAATTCACCTTTCTAATATCAAATTGACAATTGTAAATATAAATTTTATATTTGCAACCAAAATAAAATCTAATGAAAAATATAATCAACACAGTTAATGCACCTGCAGCTATCGGCCCATATTCACAAGCTAATATGGCGAACGGAATTTTATACATTTCCGGACAGATCCCTGTAGATCCTGCAACTGGTAAGCTGGTAGAGGGAATTGAGAAAGAAACTCATCAGGTGATGAAAAACCTTGAAGCTATTCTTACAGAAGCTGGGATGACTTTCAAAAATGTAGTAAAAGCTACCATTTTCCTAAAAAGTATGGATGATTTTGCAGTAATGAACGATATTTATGCTTCATATCTGGATGCAGACAGCTATCCGGCGCGTGAAACAGTACAGGTTTCATGCCTGCCAAAGAATGTTGATATTGAAATTTCTATGATTGCACATCAGGATTAATGAATTTTATAAGAAATACAATTGCGGTTCTTGTAGGTCTTGGTATAGCAGGGCTTATTATTACTCTTGGTATAAGGGTTTTTCCGCAATGGATCACTTTCGAAGCTTTTGCTCCTTTTGAGCATTGGCAGAGATTCCTTTACAGTATGAGAGGCGATAAAGCATTTTTCGGATTTCTGCTGTTTATTTCCGGGCTGGGAACAACGGTGGGAGGAGTTGCCACTGCTCTTATTGTGAAGTATGCGAAGGTAGCTTATGCTATTCTTATCGGTTTCATCATGCTGTTTATAGCCATGCTGGATGTTATTATATTTCCATATCATCCTACGTTTTATAAGATCTCTATTTTCCTCACCTTTTTCCCTTTTTCGTGGATCGGAGGTAAAATTGTAGAGATTATTTACGAACGGAACAAGAAAAAAAGGATTGCTGAGAAAATGAATAAATCAAAATAGCAAAACGCCGCAGAAATTTCTGCGGCGTTTTTATTAATATATAAAAGACTTATTGTTTGTAGTTTTTAAGGCATTTTGAATCCTTTGGTGTAGATTCTTCCGTAGTCATCCACAAACTTCACCTGTACATTCCCCTGGCATTTATCCAGGATTTTTTCTACATCTTTCTGTGAATTGACAGGCTTACCGTTGATTTCAATAATGATATAGTTATCTACGATTCCAATCTTCGCCATTTCGCTTCCTTCGGTTACATCTTTAGCCACTACACCACTGTTCAATCCATATTCTGTTTTGAATTTTTCAGTAAGCGGTTCGAATTCTGCCCCGATTTTTTCCGTGATGGTAAGATCGTCTTTGGTTCTTGTAGAAGTTCCTCCTTTCTGATCTTTAAGCGTTACCGTAGTGGTATTGTCCTTACCGTTTCTTGAATAAGTTACCTGAACTTTATCACCCGGACGTTTGCTTCCGATAGACATGGAAAGATCTGCGAAATCCGTAATGTCATAGCTGTCGATTTTAGTAATGATATCTCCTTTTTTAAGACCTGCATCTTCCGCGCCGCTCTTATCTCCGAATCCTGTTACATAAACTCCGGAACCGGATTTGATATTAGTCTTGAACTGCTTGTTGTATGCCGCTACCTGCTGATCGTTGGAAAGATCCAGTGAAGAAACGCCTAAGAATCCTCTCTGTACAATTCCGAATTTCTTGATATCTTCCACAATCTTTCTTGCTAAATTGGAAGGAACCGCAAATCCGTATCCCTGATAATATCCTGTTGTAGACTGAATCGCTGAGTTGATCCCGATAAGGTCTCCATTCACGTTTACCAGCGCTCCTCCTGAGTTTCCAGGGTTAATGGCCGCATCGGTCTGAATAAAGCTTTCAATAGGGTTGGTCGCTTTCCCCTGGCCTCCCAGAATACCGATTCCTCTGCCTTTAGCAGAAACGATTCCGGCAGTAACCGTGGAATTTAATCCAAGCGGGTTTCCTACCGCCAGTACCCATTGTCCCACTTCAATATTGTCTGAATTAGCAAAATTCAGGAAAGGAAGCCCTTTTTCTTCAATCTTCAGTAAAGAGATATCCGTGTTCGGGTCTGTTCCCACAAGGGTAGCAATGTATGATTTTTTGTTACTTAATACGACTTCAAGCTTATTGGCACCCGCCACAACGTGGTTGTTGGAGATGATGTATCCGTCCGGTGAAATGATGACACCTGAACCCATTCCCGACGGCATATTGTCCGGAGCCTGCTGCTGCTTCTGTCTCTGCTGGCCTCTTCCTCCGAAAGGATCTCCGAAGAAGAAATCAAACAGATCCTGTTCCGAAGCCCTGCTTGTAGATCTGCTTTGATAATTTTTGATGGTTACAACAGCCGGAACCGTAGTTTTGGATGCTTTCACGAAATCATCGCCTACCACTCCCGTATTCATACCTACAAATGAGGCATTTGGGGCTGCTGCGGTGAAGTAAGACTGATCACCATTGTTGGAATGCTGACCGAAGTATTGTAATGTCCCAACGGTAGTAGCTCCTGAGACAACTCCCACTACTGCAAATGGTAATAGTTTTTTTAAAGTACTCTTCATTGTATATCTTTCTTTTTTATTAATTAATTCTATCGTTTTTTGTTTAATCGTAAACAAATTTAATGCTAAATAAGTATGCAATTAGTATGCTATGTTTCAATTTTAACTAAAATTTAACGGCTATTATGTCATTTTATACATTATGTCATAATCCTGAATAAGGTATTAACGAAACTTAAAAAAAAATTAAAGGAAAAATGTGACATTTTGTAGACCCCGAAGCAATAAAAAAATAATGATTAAGATACGATAATTAATCTGAAAGTTCTTCATTCATCGGGGTTTTCCTGTTGACTATTTTCCTGCCAATCGGCAGTGTTAATGCTTGGTTCAGATCACTCAATTTAAAAATGCGTATATTTGCAGAAATATTTTTCTCACTTAAACCGTTTATAGCATGCAACTGTATAACACCTTAAGCGCAGAAGAAAGAGCTCAACTTATTGATGAAGCTGGTAAGGAACGTCTTACTTTGTCTTTCTATGCGTATGCCAAAATTGAAAATCCCCAAAAATTTCGCGACGAATTATTTATAGCCTGGAATGCACTGGATGCTTTAGGCCGTATTTATGTAGCACATGAAGGAATTAATGCTCAGATGAGTGTTCCTGCAGATCAGTTTGAGGCTTTTCGGGATACGCTGGAAGTGTATGACTTTATGAAGGGGATTCGCTTAAATGTAGCTGTTGATCAGGATGATTATTCCTTTTTGAAATTGACGATAAAGGTTAGACATAAAATTGTTGCCGACGGTCTGAATGATGATTCTTTCGATGTTACCAACAAAGGAATTCACTTAAAAGCCCAGGAATTCAATAATATGCTTGAAGATCCGAACACTATTGTGGTTGATTTTAGAAATCACTACGAAAGTGAAGTCGGTCATTTTGAAGGAGCCATCACTCCCGATGTAGAAAACTTCAGAGAAAGTTTACCTATCATTAATGAGCAGCTGCAGGATTTTAAAGAAGATAAAAACCTTTTGATGTACTGTACAGGTGGAATCCGTTGCGAAAAAGCCAGTGCTTATTTTAAACATCAGGGTTTTAAAAACGTTTTCCAGTTAGAAGGCGGAATTATAGAATATACCCGTCAGATCAAAGAAGAAGGGATAAAAAGTAAATTTATCGGAAAGAACTTTGTGTTTGATCACAGGCTGGGGGAAAGAATTACGGACGATATTATTTCACAGTGCCATCAGTGTGGAAAACCTTGTGATAATCATACCAACTGTTCCAACGATGCCTGCCATTTATTGTTTATTCAGTGTGATGAGTGTAAGGCAGTGATGGAAAATTGCTGTTCTACAGAATGTCTGGAAACAATACATTTACCCTTAGAAGAGCAGGTGAAATTAAGAAAAGGATTGCAGGTTGGAAATAAAGTGTTCAGAAAAGGAAAATCGGATGCTTTGAAATTCAAAAATTCAGGAGATCTGTCTGATAAACCTTTAGCAAAAGCAGCAACAAAAAATATCCGTCAGAAACTGGCCGTTAAAAAAGTTTTGGTTGGAAAGGCAGAACATTATTACTCAAAATCAAAGATTGCCCAGTTCTTAATTGAAAATAAAGAACTTTCAGTAGGAGACACAATATTGATTTCTGGCCCTACAACAGGTGAGCAGGAGCTTACCGTTACAGAAATTCATGTTAACGGAGGTCCTTGTGAAACGGCAAAAATCGGAGATCAGATTACTTTTGAACTTCCTTTCAGAGTTCGTTTATCGGATAAATTATATAAAATTATAGAGCCTTCTGAAAATGCATAACTCATTATGTTAAAAGCTGAGCTTAGAAAAAAATATATGCAAAAAAGAAAAGCCTTGTCAACTGATGAGGCTTTCCTGTTATCTGAAGAGATTCTGAAACGCTTTCTGAGCTATTTTAATCCGGAAGCAGGGCAGAAGATCCATATTTTTATTCCGATTGAAAAGCTGAACGAAATTAATACCGGAATCTTTATTGATGCTTTTTTAGCTGAAAATATCCGTGTTTTTGTTCCTAAAATTGTAGGAGATCAACTGATTTCTGTTGAAATAGATAGAGATACGGTTTATGAAACCAGCAGCTGGGGCATTTCGGAACCCATTTCAAATGCAGATTCCGGAATACACCATTTTGATTATGTCATTACACCTCTGCTTTACTGTGACCAGCAGGGAAACAGAGTAGGTTATGGAAAAGGCTTCTATGACGGCTTTTTCCAGAATATTTCCCCGGCGAGTAAAAAAATAGGTGTTAATTATTTCAGTCCCGATGAAAAAATTGATGATGTCTGGAAAAATGATATTCCTTTAGACTATCTCGTGACACCGGTAGAAATACTGTCTTTCTTTAACGGGGCAGAATAAAAATCTAAAAAGTAAAATTTAAATTCCTTTTTGATCATAGGAGTGGAGAGCAAAATATATTGCGCATTTTTCTCAAATGTTCCTAGGGATTTATTTTTTGCATCAAAATATTCCAGATTGAATTTCGCATAATCTAATGTATCTTTTTTATAGAATTCTTTATAGACATTCAGGCTGTTTACCTTTACCGATTTTACTTTCAGACTGTCCAGTTCACGGAATAATCTTTTAAAGGTTAGAGAGTCCGGTTTATGAAAATAGCTTTCCATTTGTGAATAGATAACGGTATCTATCTCTGTATTTCTGTTACCGGAAAGATAGAGCGTAGAAAGATCCAGAAGTTCCTGTACTTTCTGTTTGGTAATGGAATTAATGGCCTGCATGCTGTCCATCTGTACAGCAGGATAGCTTTTTACATTGGTGCTGTTTCTTAGTTTATCCAGGTCGCTTACTTCCGTCTTCTTATTATTGCAGGAAACAAATGCTAAAAAAAGTACGGTAAAAATTAAAAACTTATTTATTTTCTTCATCTGTGGATGCAATTTTAAATTTGATAGATACTATTTTTCCTTTATTGTCCTTTTTCATCTCTATTACACTTAGATTTTTAAGGGATGTAGTAGGAGTGGTCACCAGAGTGATGTATTTTTGCTTGTCTAGCCTTTCAATACCATAGGTTTTGTTGTCATAAACCTGGTAAATCACAGCACTGTTGCTGATCAGATTCTCCAGCTGGTTCCTTTTCTGTTTGATGAGCGCTATCTGTTCCTCAGGATTTCCACCTTTTACATCTTTAATGGAGAAATAATAGGCTGCCATTTTGTAATCATCAGGTTTAAGTTCAATCATTTCCTCATCAGGAGCATTTTCAAGGTTTCTGTTCACCTCCAGATACTCATAGAAAGGAGCGCTTATCTGCATTTTGATGTTTTTGTCTTTTGTGGAATAATAAAAACATTCGCCCGGTTTTATTTTATACAATAGCGGAGATTCGTTTTCTTTAATCACTCTTATTTCAAGGGTATTGATGACGGAAACACCACGGTCTTTATCGGTAAAGCAGTATTTATAGGTTTTTGAAAAGATTTCATCTTTAAACCCTAAAACTCCGGTTATGGCAATTAATATAGAAGTAACAATAGCCCAGGCATTCTTTTTAAAGAAATTTTTTCTTACCGCAGGAGGTTGTATTTCTGCTCGGGTTAATGATTCTTCTTTTTTGGTAACTGGTTGATTATCATTGTTTGATTTTTGTAAATCAGTGTTTTCTTGGGATTGATATTCGATTTTCTTCGCCGGAATTTCAGTTTTTGGAATTTCAGGAGCCTGAGAAACCGTTTTTTCCAGTTCTTCAATTTCTTCTTCTTCCAGTTCTTCATTTTCCAAGAGTAATTCTCCGGCAAAAAGATGCTGTTTCTTGAACTCGTACCATGAGTCGTATCCCGCATAAATACTCAATAAATTGAGCATGTCAATTCTTGGTAATTTGGTAACCGGTGAAGTTTTGAAATAGGTGTAAAAAGACTTTTCACTGATGTTGCCTTTCGCTTTTTTGCGAAGGTCTTCCTGAAAATATATGATATCTATCCCTTTCCATTTTGAAATATCATCATGGGAAGGGGTGGATCTTTTTAAATATTCTGCCTGAACATCTTTTTTGAGCTGTTCAAAATGCAATAGATCTAAATCTGTCAATTTTTATAAAATAATTAAATTGTTGATTATCAGCTTTGTTTATTTGTAAAACTATTTTACAAATGTATTACAATTATTTTTCATAAACAACTTTTGTATCTGCTCTACCTTTGTCTTGTTCAAATAACAGAACAGAAGAAAATTTATAAAAACAATATTAACAAAATTAAATTTAATTTATTATGAAAAAGTCATTATTCGTAGCTGCTATCGCTGCAATCTCTCTAGTTGCTTGTAAAAAAACTGAAACTACTTCTACTGAAGGAGCTACTGATTCTGCTGCTGCTAACGTAGCTGACTCTGCTGCTGTAGTTACTGATTCTGCTGCTAAAGTAATCGATTCTGCTGCAACTACTGCTGTTGACGCTACTAAAGATGCTGCTGCTGCTACAACTGCTGCTGGTGCTGAAGTTGCTAAAGATGCTGCTAAAGGAGCTGCTGATGCTGCTAAAGGTGCTGCTGACGCTGCTAAAGGTGCTGCTGCTGATGCTGCTAAAGAAGTTAAAGACGCTGCTAAGAAATAATTTTAGCTTAAGCTTAACAATAAAAGAACCGTTTCACCCAGTGAGACGGTTTTTTTATGTCTTTTATTCAACAGCAGAAGCAGACTTTCAGGATCTGCCGGCTTCCTTCACTATCCTTTCTTTTGTTTCAGAGATTCATAACAGGTAATAGCCACCGCATTACTTAAATTCAATGAATCAATACTGCCGGCCATTGGGATCAATGTATTTTTTCCCTTACCGATCCAGAAATCACTTAATCCCGAATGCTCTGTTCCGAACAATACGGCAGAACGCTGCGTAAAATCTCTCTTATACATATCTTCCGCCGTTTCATCCATAAGCGTGGTGTAGATATTGAACTGATTTTTTTCCAAAAATTCAAGAGTCTCTTCATTTCCCGCATCATAAACATCCATTCCGAATAAGCATCCCACACTGGAACGAATGACATTGGGATTGTAAAAATCAGCTTTTCCGTTGGCTACAATCAGGGCATCAATTCCAAAAGCTTCACAACTTCTCAGAATGGCACCGAGATTTCCCGGCTTTTCAACACCTTCCACAATAATAACCGTGGAATCTTCTTTTGGAACAAAGGAAGAAAGTGAACTTTCTTTGGTTTTATAAATTCCTATAATTCCTTCAGAGCTTCCTCTATAAGCTATTTTCTCATACACTTTTTCGCTCACATGATGAATTCTGCCTTCCGGAAGCTTTCCTTTAAAGATATTTTCACAGATAAAAAATTCAACAGGCTCAAAACCATACTGCAAAGCCCTTTCATTTTCCTGTTGTCCTTCTACTACAAAAACTTTTGATTTTTTACGAAACCTGTTGTCTGCCAGTAGTTTGGTGACATTTTTTATTTTATCGTTTTGAAAACTTTCTATCAACATGCTGCAAAATTATGCAAAAAATTGGGACTAAGACGGTTTAGTTTTGATGAAAAGGGTTTTCCCTGTGATCTGAAACGGAGTTTTATGCTTCTGTTTTCTATAAATAACCACTGTGATAACGAGTATAATAGATAAGATTTTGAATATATTTCCATACAGGTTACCGGATACATTTTCGGCGATATTAAAGATTTCCCAGTACAGATTCATAAAAACATGAAGGAAAATAGCCGGCCAAAGATTAAAATCCATCTCAAAATAGACCCACGAGAAGAATACCGATCCTAAAAAAGTAATAAGAAATATCTCCATAAGCTCTGTGGGATTACTGCTTTGGTACAAATGCATCTGTGCAAATAACAAAGATCCGAACAGAATAGAAGAAATAAAGCCCAATCCCGTAAATCTGAATAAGATCCCGATAAGAAATGCTCTGAAGATCACTTCCTCAAAGAAAGGAGAAGATATTGTATTGATGAATAAAGATTGAAAATTTACACTTTCTACCCTTTTAAAATACATAAAATAGCCGATAAGCATGGGAAGTGTTCCTATAAATGCCACGAATAATCCTTTTAGAATAGATTTATCCAGTGAAAATAACGAGAAGGTATTCTTCTTAGGAAATAAGATTTTCAATGTAATGATCAAAGGGATCAGGGTAATGGAGTAGGCTGCCGTATGGGCAAGTGCCTTACTTCCCGAAGTCTCTTTTATAAAAGTCTGGATACTTTTAAAACAGAAAAAATCAAAGAAATAATAGAGGGTAAATCCCAGAATAAAAATACTGAAGAAACGGATGTTTTTGCTCATTGCTTTTAAGTTTTGAACAAAATTGAAGCTTATCGTTAGCTATACCAAATTAAAGTGATGAATGGCAAACTAAAGTGACGGGCGGCAAAGAGAGGCTTATTTAAACTAAGTTCAGGATAAGAAAATTGAGATGTTGAAAGTTACGAGGTCCGGGATTCGGGTTTGAGAGTCGGAGGGTTTGAGAGTTTTGGAATACAAGTTTCGAGGTGCGGGATTGTAGAGTTTCACATTTCACTTGCGTAGCAAAATTGGCCTTTGGCTTTTCTAAATCTCAGCCTTAGCCTGGAGATCTGAAATGTCTTAGCCCGAACTCAGTTAATTTATGATTGTAGTTTCGGAATAATCGTGGAAATAAAACTTCGCGAAACCGGAATTTCAAAATCAATTTCAGGAAGTGAGAGCTTGTAGCCCTGTGCATTTCCCTTCAAGCTTTTCACCCTATTTAAATTGATGATGTAAGAACGATGGCATCTTTTTATAGAATCGGTCTGAACCTGTTCCAGCAGATGGGAAAGACTGGTTCTGATCATAAGTTTTTTCACCTGATCATACTCTGAAAAATAGATCAGACAATAATTTTCCATAGACTGGGCACAGATGAAATGATTTTCCTGAATCTCCAGTTTTGTGTTGTTTGCTGAGATGAATAGCTTTTGCTGGTCTTTATTTTCAGTGGAAACGGAATGATCTGCCAGATGCCGGGAAATCTGATCAGCTTCTTTTTCATGAATGGTCTTCAGATAAATATACCTTGACAAAATATAAATGCTGGAAATTGGGATACCTACTGCCAGGCAGTAAAGAAACATATAGAGATAATTCTCAAAACTTGCTGTAACATGGCTTATGAATAGAATGTTGTAAAAATAAGATACGATAGATGAGGAAAAAAGAATAGCTGTAATTTTCAGCAGCTCAGATCCGATATTCCACTCTTTAAAATGAATGGTGCTGCAGCCTGCCAGAAAAAAAGCACCTCCGAAAATAATTGAATAAGGGAAAAGAAGGAGATATTTATAAGGATGATGAAAGTTCTCTGTTCCGAAAGGTTGGAAAACGATCAGAAATAGATAAATTGAAATCCCGGCAATAACCGATGAAAACAGAATCTCTTTAAAAGATTCGGATTTTGGATAAGAATAGGCGGCAAAGGAAAACATGGTAAACGGTTTTTTTAAACTGCCGGGCTTTTCTGTTCAGATCTCATAAGAAGCAGGCTGCCTATAAACATGGTGAGGCAGCTTACCACCCAAAGATAATACCCGATTCCGTATGAAGAAATAGGGTAATTATGATTAGATCCGGATTCATAAACGGTTATTTCTGTTTCCGTAAGATAGTACACGGCAGCTCCTACGGAAATCAATCCTAGAAAGGCCGCAATCTTAGGCTTTTTGACCAAAAGAAAAATCCAGGAAAAAATCAAAACAGGATTGGCCAGCCAGGAAATTCCGTTTCCGTACAGATCCATCCATCCCATTAAAAAACAGGTAAAACCATATATCTCACTGGCCTTTTGTCTGAAAACAGCAGGCAAAGCTAAAGCCGCTATAAAGAAAACAATGCTTACAATTAAAATAATATGGTTTTTTTTCATGCGTTTAATTTTCTGTTTCTAAAAAGCTGCTGTTGTCAATAAGACTTTGCGGCAGGTCTTTTTTATTTTTAATTCCCAGGGATTTCAGTTTCTGGGTTTGTATCACGAGATTGTCATTTCCGGTGGAAAGCTGTTTGTAAGCATCATTGTAAACATTTTTAGCCTGATCCAGATTTTTTCCCACTTTTTCAAGGTTTTCCACAAAGCCTACAAACTTATCATACAGTTTTGCACCGCGGTCAGCAATTTCCATGGAATTTCTGTTCTGGTATTCACGTTTCCAGAGATCAGCGATCAATTTCAGGGAAGTGATGAGATTGCTTGGGTTCAGAAGTAAAATCCTTCTTTCATACGCATAGTTCCATAGGTTTTGATCGGCCTGCATAGCGGCAATATAAGCAGGTTCACTAGGGATAAACATCATTACGAAATCCAGTGACTTTCCATAGTCATCATAAGCTTTCTGGCTCAGTTGTAAGATGTGGTTTTTTATAGATCCTAAATGCTGATTAAGCTTCATGGCGTATACGTCCTGATCAGCTTCATCTACCAGTTCGGTAAAAGCAGTAAGAGATACTTTGGAATCAATAATTACATTTCTTTCATCCGGATATTTTACCACGGCATCAGGGCGCATTTTTTTACCGGAAAATTCTGAGAAAAGGGCTTTGTTGTCTTCATCGCGGAGTTCATGTTCAAGGAAATATTCCCTGCCTTTTACAAGCCCGGATTTTTCAAGAATACTTTCAAGGATCATTTCACCCCAATTTCCCTGGGTCTTGCTTTCCCCTTTCAATGCTCTCGTAAGTTTTTTTGCGTCTTCAGAGATCTGCTGATTCAGTTCTGCGAGTTCTTTTACTTTTTCAGCCAGCGAAAAACGTTCTTTATTTTCCTTTTCATACGCTTCATTAACTCTGTTTTTCAGATCCGCGATTTTTTCCTGAAAAGGCTCCAGGATCGTTTTTAAATTATTCTGGTTTAAGGTGGTGAATTTCTCCGTTTTTTCTTCTAAAATTTTATTGGCCAGGTTTTCAAACTGAAGCTTAGATTCTTCCTGTATCTTTATAATTTCTTCCTTCTGAGTATCTATAGACTGCTGAAGGCCATCATTCTTGGCAGAAAGTTCGGAGTTTTTAGCAAAAATATGCTGCTTTTCAGAAATCAGGGATTCAATCTGAGAAGTCTGTTTTGCATTGAGCTGTTTCTGCTCTGAGAACTGAGTGTTCAGAGAAGCGTGTTCAGCGGAAATTTTTGCGTATTCATTTTTCAGATCATTCAAAAGATCGGTTTGTTGCTGATTCTGTTCTTTTTCTCTGTTGATATTTTGGGTAAGTTCCTGAACCTTCAGATTCAGGTTTTCCAGATCCGAGTGGTTCCTGATATGCAGATTGTTCAGTTCATCATAAGAACTTCTTGAAACCGTTGATGATTTTAAAGCAAAATACAAAATAACGGCCCCCAGAATTCCGCCGGCAATCAATCCAATAATTAAATATGTCATCTCCATGTTTCAAAATTATGAAAAAAGGCTGTAAAAACTATACGGAAAACTGTATTCTTTCATGAAGCAAAAGACTCTTTTTTAAAGGAACTTGATGCTGTGAAAATTGGTTTTTGTAAAATTATTTTTAATGGCGGGTTCAATAAAAATGGGCATGAATGCATTCATTAATTTAATCTGAAACATTTTTAGAATATAGTAATGTTTATCCGTGTTTTTAAATGATTTTTTTATTTGATAGTATTTTTAAATGTTTAATTTATTTGCTATTTTTGATAAATCATAGTATTGTGATAAAATTAAAACTAATTTAAACATGAAAAAAACATTGAAAAAGCTTACAAGAACTGAGCTTAAAGAACTTCAAGGAGGTAAAATTATTGATGGAGGTGGTCAACCACCGGCACAAATAGCCTGCTACTGTAACGGAGTATTATTCGGATACAGAGCGACTGTTTTGGAGTGCGTGTTGATGTGCCCTTAAAACTCAGTTTTTAACTATAAAAAGAGATCTTTGCCTGTGCAGAGATCTTTTTTGTTTTAATGACAGCAAGAGGAAGTAGGCTGAATCTAAACCGTTTTTGTCGATTCAAGGATTTCAATATTTTTTACAATATTGGTGCTTTCATATTTTTTAAACTCTTTGGTGAGTGCAGGTGTGAGAATTTTTGGATTTAATATCTGGGATGCCACTTTTGCTGCCGCATAATCTACTATATTAATAACGGATTCTCTTAAAAAGTTAGGGGTATTTGAGGCAATCACTGCCGTGGCCCAGGAGGTTTCCCTTGCTTTTGAAATGGCGAAATCCAGAATGGCATTGTCTTTTCCATTAGATATTTTGTCGATAAGATCTACCGGATAGCAGATTGTACTCAGAGAATTTTGAACCTGCTGGTTGATGGAAGCAATAACGGTATTGATGTTTTCAAAATCTTTTTTCAACGGATTGATCTTACGGTAAGGCATTACAGAAGCAGCGGAAATACCCAAATCCAGATTGATGTGTGCATTCATTCCTAAGAAAATATGCTGTAAAATCAGAAGATTTTTGTTTTTTGCGGCTTCAAAAGCGGTGTACCATGACTGGGTGCACTTTTTTCCTTTACTGTAGTTTTCCCATGCTTCAAGATATCTTTGGGCAAAAGCAATATCCAACTGGATCATTCTTGGATTGTCATCAAATTTTTTCTGTTGGATGCCTTTCAGGACCTGAGCGGTCATAATGCGGTAAGTACATGCAAAATACCCCGCGGGGCTTTGATTTTCTTTACACAGGATAATGATCTCGTCCAGTTTTTTCAGAACTTCTTCAATGGTTTTCATGGCGGTTTTTGTTTATTTAAAGATAATAAAAAAACCTGTGATCATTGGTGTATTGGTTTGAAAACGAGTAGAGTCATCTTTTTAATAATGAAAAAGTGAGCCGGAAAGCTCACTTTATTTTTGTTAATCTGATTATGGAGTGAAGATCACCGGATCTGGAAAAGGTTCAAGAACCAATGGTTTGCACATTGCTGCTGCTACACATCCTCCGCCCATGCATATGAAATTAGTCATCGTTGTGGAGCCGTCAGGACACCTGATCATCGCTTCTCCCGGACATCCTCCGGGACATGGTGCCGGATATAAATACCCGCCAAATACCTCTTTCAGCTCTGTTCTTGAAAGTTTTGATAGATTCATTTTTTTCATGGAATTAATTTTTGATGGTTTTAGTTTGTATATTTCTGAAAATGAGTTACTAATATATTAAAAAATAAATCACCATGATGTTACATAATGATTTGTTTTTTTATTTGTATTAATGGTAAGAGTGTAATTCTGGTAAATCTGGAATTAATATGTACTGTTTATTCCGCCTTTTCAAGTTCAAGGACCGTTTTTGTCCCATCAATATTTTTGTATTCGAGTTTTATAAATCCATAGATGGGACTGAAATAGGAGATGAGTCCCGTTTCTCCTATTCTGCTTGTGGCTTTTGCAGTTACAACATAGCAATCCAGATTTCCTAATTTTGTTGGTATATTTTTTCTGTCTGTAATTTCATACTCGTAGCTGTTTTCTATTCCCCCTGTCCATTCCTTCCATCTTTTATCTGACCAGCCGTCTCCGATTTCCAGTTTCCACTTCCATTTGTTGCCTGTTTTATAGGGAGCTTTAATATAAGGAAAAGGGTTTATCTCTAAAATCTCAAAAAAATTGCTGCGTGGCGGGTGGATCCAAAGATTCATTTCATTTTCTATCACGCCTGTGGTTTCCGTATTTAGCGCAAGGCTATTGCCCATTACATACTCATATGAGATACCGGTTTGGTTATAGTCAGGAAGGTGATGTTTGAATATGTTGCCAGTAACGGGTTTTAAAATTATATTTTTTACTGTCTCGTCTGTAGGGTTATCTATTGGGATGAACTTCCAATCATGTATATAATAATCCTGCTGTTTTATGGGTTCACCTTTTCCAACTAAAATTTTTTTTCCCTCCTGGTTTTCATAATAATAGGAGTAAATAAAACGTCTCCCAATTTTATAAATCTTGTTATCCTTATTATAATTATCATCATACGAAAGTGTTTTATTCAACTTTTCAACAGTAATTCCGTCATCGTCTATGATAAAATTTTTTTCAGTCTTTTGGGAAAAAAATGAAATAGGAATTAATAGAAATAAAGTCATAGTTTGTGTTTTCATAGTGCATCATTTTTGGAAATACATAATCGTTGAATTCAAATCTGATATGAGTTTCATACAAAATATCCTGTCGGGCTTTGGTTTTCCTTGCGCCAAATAATGATTTCGTCCAGCTTTTTCAGAACTTCCTGTATTGTTTTCATACGATTTTAGTTTTACTTAAATATATTAAATTAATGTACAGAATAATAAAAAGCGGCAGTACAATACCGCCGCTTCATGATGTAATAGAATTTTAAGTTGATTATTTTTTGATAGCTTTCAGCGTTTTAATGCTTCCGTCTTCCATATGAAGAGAGATTAGATAAAGACCTGAATTCAAGTCAGAAAGATTAATTTCATTGCTTGCTTTCAGTGTTTTTACCTGACGGCCTGAAATATCGGTTACAACAATAGTCTGTACATTTTTGATATCAGAGATCTTCAGGATATCTTTGAATGGATTAGGATAAACAGTGATGTCTGCTTTGTTATCTGCATTTACATCAGACGTAGCTAATACATTTTTCTGTACAATAATCATATAATCTTCAGCCTGCCCTTCATTAAGATCTGTACAAGGGTTTGATAATTCTGCTCTTACACTGGTGGTTGAACTATTGAACTGGTATTTTACTCTCATTCTCGTATTTCCTAAAGCTGCAGTAGCCGGAACCACGATATTCTTATTGGCAGTCACTGTAGCGCCTGTACCTCCTGCAAAATCAGAAGTCACGAAATAAGCTTCCCCTGCATCTGTAAAGCTTCCGTTCTGATTCCAGTCTATGAAAACAGTAAATCCGAATCGGTTAGTTCCTAAACCTGTTCCTGAAAGTGTTATAGGATGTGACGTTCCTCTTGTAAGAGTTGCTATTTTGTTGGTAAAGTTTTCGTGTCCATCACCGGTATTGGCAGTTGCACTGGAAGCATTGGTCATATCGCTCAATACAACATTTGAAATAGGGTACACTGCTGATTTAGCAACAAGTGGTCCGCAATAAGGGGTGAAAGGATTGCTTCCTGTAGTGAAGGAAATTTCCGTACATCCTGTTGCATCACCTATCGCATTGGATGGAGTAATTGATGCATAAAGCAGTGTATTTTGAGGGAAAGCACTTGTAGATGGTGGCGTAAATGAAGTACCGAATGTGGTTCCGGTATATACATTGGAAGCTCCCGGAGTGGTTCCCACTTTTATTTTATAAAGTTCTGCGCCTGCTGCTGCTGCCCAGGTCATTGGCGGACGTACCGGAACTCCTGTGGCGGCGTTTGCCGGACTGGTTAGTGCAGTACAGGCAGGAGCTGCTACCACTTCCTGTTTGATTTTAACATTATCTATAAAACTGTAAAAGTCATAGGTAGTTCCTGTTGTTCCTAACGTCTGAATACGAAGCATAAAATTTCCGTTGACATTCGCACTTTCAGGAATTGTACCCGCAAATGTGGCACAGGTTTGTGCAGCTGATGTTAAAGTAACCGGAGAGCCAACAGTTGTATAAGTGGCTCCTGAGTCTGTAGAATAGGCTGCGGTAATGGTTCCGCCTATGCTGCTTGTTCCATCATAAGGGGATGTACTGTATGAAAAAGAAATATCTATTTTTTTTCCATTGGCAGTTATGCTTGCCGGTTTTGTGTAGATCAGATTAATGGTTCTGTTGGCTGTACTCGATCCATAAGCTTCAGCACCTATGGCTACCGTACCGTCACATCCTGCAAGATACCCTCCGGCAGTACCTGTATACCCTCCGCTAATTACAAATCCAGGATAGGTTGGATTTTCAAAGCTTTCCGTAACTAAAATCTGTGCACTGCCCATTGTTGCGAGTGCCATGGAACTCAAAAGTAATAGTTTTTTCATAGAATTAATTTTCACCTAATATAATAATTTTTTACGTATTTATGAGTTAATATTGATTTTTTATTTCATAATAATGTTTTTGTGGTATTTAATTTGTTAATTGTGTATTTTTAGACTAAATGTTCCATATTTTGTGGGATTTATTTTTTTACTTATTTAATTATTATCACAAAAAAAGTGAACCGGAAAGGTTCACTCTATTTGTTATGAATACTATAATTATGGAAGCATTGGTCCCGGGTGTGGTCCCGGATCCAGAACAAGGGGTCCGCAGAATCCTGTGGCCATAACACATGTTCCTCCCATACATATATGGCCGGTCATGGAAGTGGTTCCGTCAGGACATCTGATCATTCCTTCGCCACGTCCACTGCATTCTCTGTCTGAATAACATTCCAGGGCATGGACTAATGTTCCTCCAAATACCTCTTTCAGTTCTTTTCTTGAGATCTTTGATAAATGAGTTTTTTTCATGAATTAATTTTTTTTAGTTTATGGTATTAATTTGTATTCGTCTGAAAACGAATGTCTAATATAATAAAAAAATAAATCACTATGATGTTACATAATGATTTATTTATATTTTATTCAATTGTTATCTGAAGCAGGCTGAAGTCTAATTTTTTTTATCAGCTACCGCAGTACATATAATAAAGCGGCTTATCCTGTTTTTGTTCACCAGGACTTTGCGGAGTAAGACCTTCAAAAAAGAGATGATCTCCAAGTTCTTTGTTGCTAACCTGATTTTGTAACTGATGCAAAAGGTCCAGAGCTGTAAAATTGGTTCCGTTGGCTGCTTTCAGCGTTGCACACAGTTCTACCTGAAACATGCCATTTTCGCTGTTGTCTTGATGGAAAGGATCTTTTTCGCTTTCCAGTAGTGTTTCATTGGTACTGATATTTTCTTTTCCTCTGATCCATGCTTCGTAGCAAACATCAATTTCTGGTGCGTCAATAACTATTTTTTCAGGATCCCAGGAGGCTTTGTCCTTTAATATACGTTTCTGATAATCTTTAACTTCATTATTGAAATCTTCAATGCTGGGATAATTCTGGCGCTTAAATGCCCAGAAAATGTTGGATAGGATGCTCATTGGTTTTTATATGAATTTGATTATACAAAACTCTTGAAACAATATATGGTCAAAGATTTTTTTAAGGATTTTCCTTTGAAATCTCTCCGTGATGTTTCAGATATAGCGGCAAGGCTGCGGAACCGTACCACGGAAATATTTCATAGCTGAAAACGCCGGCCTGCACAGCGGGATCTGTTTTTACCCATTGCTCGGCCTCTTCTTTAGATTTGGTATTGAAAATGAACATACCACGATAGTTTTCTTTATTTTTTTCTAAAAACGGTCCGGCTACCACAATTTTTCCTTCATCGGCCAGCTTACCGATATTGGCCATGTGGCCTTTCATCACTTCGCCCATTTTGGCTTTGTCTTCAATTTTTGTGCTGCCTGTTGTAAGCATTACGATGGTGTAAGCTTTCATTCCGTATTGGTCTGCACCAAGAGAAGTGGCCAGTTCCTGGTTGAATTTTGGTTTTTCTGCCTTCTTTTCCTGTGCAAAAGATAAAGTTGCCATCAGGATGCTCAGGGATACGTAAATTTTTAGTTTCATAGCAATCAATGTTTTAATAATAAGTCTAATATCTAGTCTCCGAAGTCTGAAATCTAAAACCTAATCTTTTATTCTCAAAAACTCCTTAGCCAGTTCTATCATCTTAGGATCTCCGGTATATTTTCCATGTTCGTCTGAAAGTTTCACTGTTGGGATCCATTCTTTATTGGGTGCCTGTACACCGATCAATTTCATGACGATATTCATTGGTTTTAAGCCTACATCATTGGTAAGATTTGTTCCGATACCGAAAGAGACACCGATTTTTCCTTTGCAGTAATTGGTGATTTCTTCTACTTTTTCCAGATTTAAAGCATCAGAAAAGATAATGTATTTGAATAATGGATTAATACCGTTGTTTTTGTAATGTGCGATGGTTTTATCTGCAAATTCTAAAGGATCACCGCTGTCATGACGGACACCGTCAAAAAGCTTGGCGAATTTTTTATCGAACTGCTGGAAGAAAACATCCGTGGTATAGGTGTCGGAAAGGGCTACTCCAAGATCCCCTCTGTAGACATCTACCCAGTGCTCAAGTGCCAGTTCGTTGGCCATTTTAAATCCATATTCGGCAGCATGGAACATAAACCATTCATGAGCGTGAGTACCAATTGGTTTAACTCCGTATTTCATAGCGAAATGTACATTGGAGCTTCCGATGAATGTGGATTCTTTCTTTTGCGTTAAAGCTTCCATCACCAGATTCTGTACTTTATAAGAATGTCTTCTTCTGGTCCCGAATTCGGCAAAATTAACCCCAAGTCTTGCGAGTGAATCTGCTTTTTCTAAAGTTTTTTTCATTACAATTTCATTGGAATCTCTTTCCATATGATTCATCTCATAATGAAGTTCGCTGATTAAAGCGAGCAAAGGAACTTCCCAAAGAATGGTTCTGTACCAAAGTCCTTCTACGGTTACCGAAAGATCACTGCCTTCCTGGTGAATTTTTACTTCGGAAGGATCATAATGATAGCCTTCCAGGAAATCAAGATAGGGCAGATCTATATAAGGACAGGTTCTTGCCATGAATTTTTTTTCATCTTTGGTCAGTTTCAGCTCTGCCATTTTATTGACAGCTTCTTTTAATGCGGTATCAAAACCTTCCGGAAACTGATGTTTTCCTCTGTTGATGAATTCATATTTCACGATGGAGCTAGGAAATAGCTTTACCACCGCATTCTGCATGGTTATTTTATAGAAATCGTTATCAAGTATAGAGTTTAATCGAACGTCGTACATAATATGTGTGATTTTAACGCAAATATAGTTATTTAAAATAAAAATCGTCTAAATGTAAGACGATTTTTTTATTAATCAATTGATTTTTGTCGGTTACTTTCCTAAATAAGAATTGTACATCCATACTTCTTTTTCCTGTTCTGTGATGTAGTCGCTCATCTGGGAATTGGTTCCTTCATCTCCTGCTTCTCCGGTAATATCCAGAAGTTCTCTTTGCAGATCCAGAACTACTTTGAAGGAGCTTAGAATATTTTCTACACTTTTTGTACCGTCGCTTACCTCTTTACTTTCCTTAATAGTAGATACTTTCAGATAATCGGAATAATTGTGGGCGGGAGTTGCTCCTAATGTCAGTATTCTTTCCGCAATTTCGTCGATCTTCAATACAAGGCTGTTGTACAATTCTTCAAACTTCGGATGAAGGGTGAAAAACTGGTCTCCTTTGATATTCCAGTGAGAACCTCTTGTGTTCTGATAGAATATGGAATAGTTCGCTAACAGGGTATTTAATTTTTCTGAAATGTTTTTACAATCGGCCTCTTTCAGGCCGATAATGCTTGCATTTTTCATATGTTTATTTTTTTATAGTAACAAAATTAGAAAATATTGTGCCGAACAGGCCCCGATGCCGATAGAAGATAACTATAAGAAAATTTCTTAAAATAGTTTGGAAGTATTAATGTTGCAGACAAATGAAAAGCTTATTGATAACATCGGCTAGTAGATCATGTGTCTGTTTATTCCGTAGATCCTCATATTCATAATTCCTTAAAAGAGCATGTCAAAAACTTTGACTGGAATAAAAATGTGGATGTTGAAATAATGGAATAGATTTTACAATTATTTAATATAGAGTCATTAAGAAAAAATATTCCTCTGTTTTTTATATTTTCTCAATGAATATCGGGCCCCTGTTGTGGAACATTTCAGATGCGGTGTCTTTCATGTGTAAGTGTTTGATTTTAATTTTTATATAAGTTTTGCAGATTAAAAAAATATTCCTATTTTTGCACCCTAAAATAAAAAGCAATTAAATGCCTACTATTCAACAATTAGTAAGAAAAGGAAGAGCCACGCTTGCCAAGAAGAGCAAATCGGCTGCCCTAGATTCTTGTCCACAAAGACGTGGTGTATGTACGAGAGTATATACTACTACACCTAAGAAACCTAACTCTGCACTTAGAAAAGTAGCAAGGGTAAGACTTTCTAACGGTAAAGAAGTGAATGCCTACATCCCGGGCGAAGGACACAATCTTCAGGAGCACTCGATAGTATTGGTTAGAGGCGGAAGGGTGAAAGACCTACCGGGAGTACGTTACCACATCGTAAGAGGTGCATTAGACACCGCTGGTGTAAATGGAAGAACTCAGAGAAGATCTAAGTACGGAGCTAAGAGACCTAAACCAGGACAAGCAGCTGCTGCTCCTGCAAAAGGAAAGAAAAAGTAATCATTAAATAAGGTACAGAAGCAATGAGAAAGACAAAAGCGAAAAAAAGACCGTTGTTACCAGATCCTAAATTTAATGATCAATTGGTAACGAGATTCGTAAACAACTTAATGCTTGACGGTAAGAAGTCAATCGCATTCAAAATTTTCTATGATGCATTAGATATCGTAGAAACTAAAAAAGGGGAAACTGAAAAAACTGCCCTGGAAATCTGGAAAGATGCATTAACAAACGTTATGCCTCACGTAGAAGTACGTTCTAGAAGAGTAGGTGGAGCTAACTTCCAGATCCCAATGCCAATCAGAGCTGACAGAAAAATTTCTATGGCAATGAAATGGTTAATTAGCTACTCTAAAAAGAGAAATGATAAGTCTATGGCTTTGAAATTAGCTAATGAAGTAGTAGCTGCTTCAAGAGAAGAAGGTGCTGCTTACAAGAAAAAGAGTGATACTCACAAAATGGCGGAAGCTAACAAGGCGTTTTCACACTTTAAATTCTAATCTGAAATGGGAAGAGATCTTAAATTTACAAGAAATATTGGTATTGCTGCGCACATTGATGCTGGTAAAACTACCACTACAGAAAGGATTTTATTCTATACAGGGGTAAACCACAAGATTGGAGAAGTTCACGATGGTGCTTCTACAATGGACTGGATGGAGCAGGAAGCTGAAAGAGGTATTACAATTACTTCTGCAGCAACTACTTGTTCTTGGAACTTTCCAACTGATCAGGGAAAACCTGTAGCAGATACTAAACCTTACCACTTCAACATCATCGATACACCAGGACACGTTGACTTCACAGTAGAAGTAAACAGATCTTTAAGAGTATTGGATGGATTGGTATTCTTATTCTCTGCAGTAGATGGAGTAGAGCCTCAGTCTGAAACAAACTGGAGACTTGCTGACAACTACAAAGTTGCTAGAATGGGATTCGTAAACAAAATGGACAGACAAGGTGCTGACTTCTTAAACGTTGTAAAACAAGTTAAGGAAATGTTAGGATCTAATGCAGTTCCAATCGTTTTACCAATCGGTGCTGAAGAAGATTTCAAAGGTGTTGTAGACTTAATTAAAAACAGAGCTATCATCTGGGATGAAGCAGGACAAGGAGCTACTTTCGAAGTAGTGCCAATTCCTGAAGACATGAAAGCTGAAGTTCTTGAATATAGAGAGAAATTAGTAGAAGCTGTGGCTGACTACGATGAGACTTTGATGGAGAAATTCTTCGAAGATCCGGATTCAATCTCTGAAGAAGAAATCAACGAAGCTCTTAGAAAAGCTACTATTGATTTATCTATTATCCCAATGACTTGTGGTTCTTCATTCAAAAATAAAGGAGTACAGTTTATGTTGGATGCAGTATGTAAATACTTGCCTTCTCCATTGGATAAAGACGATATCAAAGGTACTGATCCAAGAACTGACGCTGAAATCACAAGAAAGCCATCTGTAGACGAGCCTTTCTCTGCATTAGCATTTAAGATTGCTACTGACCCGTTCGTGGGAAGACTAGCATTCTTCAGAGCATACTCAGGAAGACTTGATGCAGGTTCTTATATCTTGAACACCCGTTCAGGTGATAAAGAAAGAATCTCAAGAATCTATCAGATGCACGCTAACAAGCAAAACCCTGTAGAATATATTGAAGCAGGAGATATTGGTGCAGCGGTAGGATTCAAGTCTATCAAAACTGGTGATACTATGTGTGACGAGAAAAACCCAATCGTTCTTGAATCGATGGTTTTCCCTGATCCGGTAATTGGTATCGCTGTTGAACCTAAAACTAAAGCTGACCAGGATAAAATGGGTAACGCTCTAGCTAAATTGGCTGAAGAAGATCCTACGTTTACAGTAAGAACTGACGAGGCTTCAGGACAAACGATCATCTCTGGTATGGGTGAGCTTCACTTGGATATCATTGTAGACCGTATGAGAAGAGAGTTCAAGGTAGAAGTAAACCAGGGACAGCCTCAGGTAGAATACAAAGAAAACTTAACAAAAGTTGCTCAACACAGAGAAGTTTACAAAAAACAATCTGGTGGTAAAGGTAAATTTGCTGATATTGTATTTGAACTAGGACCTGCAGACGAAGGTAAAATCGGTTTAGAATTCATCAATGAGATCAAAGGTGGTAACGTTCCTAGAGAATTTGTTCCTGCCATTGAAAAAGGATTTAAAGCTGCAATGAAGAACGGTCCATTGGCTGGTTTCGAAGTTGAAGGTATTAAAGTTACTCTTAAAGATGGATCTTTCCACGCAGTGGATTCTGATGCTCTTTCTTTCGAATTAGCTGCTAAATTAGGATTTAAAGAAGCGGGACGTGCTGCTAAGCCAGTAATTATGGAGCCTATTATGAAACTGGAAGTTGTAACTCCGGAAGAATATATGGGTAACATCATTGGTGACCTTAACAAGAGAAGAGGTACTATCAGTGGTCAGGAAGAAAAGAACGGTGCTGTTGTAATCAAAGGTTCAGTTCCACTTTCTGAGATGTTTGGATATGTAACGACTCTAAGAACACTTTCATCAGGAAGAGCTACTTCTTCTATGGAATTAGAGAAATACGCACAAACTCCTCAAAACGTTGCTGAAGATATCATCGCTAAAGCAAAAGGTTAATTTTTTAAAGTAAAGAAATGTCACAAAGAATCAGAATAAAACTAAAATCTTACGATTACAACTTGGTAGACAAGTCTGCTGAGAAAATCGTAAAAACGGTAAAGGCTACTGGTGCTGTTGTAAACGGACCAATTCCATTGCCAACGAATAAGAGAATCTTCACTGTGTTGAGATCTCCGCACGTAAACAAGAAGGCTAGAGAGCAGTTCCAATTATCAGCTCACAAGAGATTGATGGATATCTACTCTTCTTCTTCTAAGACTGTTGATGCTCTAATGAAATTAGAACTTCCTTCAGGTGTAGACGTTGAAATTAAAGTGTGATAATTGAGCCTTTTGGCTTATCATCTTAATACAAATCCCTTTTCGAAAGAAAAGGGATTTTTTGTTTTAAGTCTTGAAATATATTTTTAACTAAATATCTAGTGATAAGTTCATGCTAATTCAGACATTATTGATATTTTTGAATAAAATTCGAACATGAAAAAACTGATTTTACTTTTATTTCCGTTGTTCTTTTCCGCACAAACCCACCGCTTTATTTATAAGTTTCAGTACAAATTGGATTCACTGGCAAAAGAATTTTCTCAGGATAATATGATCTTAGATGTCAATACAGACGATGTCAAATTTTATCCTTACTCTTATGCTGAAACTGATTCTTTAAATATTATTCGTGGCCAGAGAAGAACGAGATGGGATGATCATCTCCCTGCAGTGATCAGAAAGAAAAACTCCTTTGAAAATACCTCATTGATTTTGCTGAACGACTTTTTTTCTCTGCAGTCAACAGATAAAATGGACTGGAAGCTTCTCAATGAGACCAAAATTGACGGGCAGTATACATTGCAGAAAGCAACGACAACTTTTGGGGGAAGAAATTGGATCGCCTGGTTTTCCAAAAATGTTAATCTGAGTGAAGGGCCTTACAAGTTTCGGGGACTTCCCGGATTGATCTTCGAGATTGAAGACGATAAAAAGAACTTTATTTTTAAACTGTCAAAAAGTATGAAACTCCCTAAAACTTATGAAGCTAAATTCCTCGACAGTTTTCAGGGACGAAAACCAGTTCCTGTTACAGAAAAAATCATAGCAAAAAAACAAATGGAACTTTATGATAATCCTTTGAAAGACCTTGCAGAGGCATTCAGATCCAATACCAATCCGGAAAATACATTCTATGTTGCCGGAGTACAGGTTAAAAGTTTGGACCAGCTGAAAGGGATGTCTGATGAAGAGAGAAAAAAGATGATTAGGGAGAACAATCCCATTGAAATTGATAAAGCAATACGATATCCCGAGCCTAAAAAATAAAACACTCCGATAAAGTAAATTTTCAAATATTTTAAAGAGCTCAAGCGTCATAATCCTATACTTTACAATAACTATTGAATCCGTTTTTTCCAGAGACGGATTTTTTTATTTTCGACTCATAATTCCGATTGATGGTTTTAAAAACCGGGCTTTTTTCAAATGATGAATTTTTATAACGATTGCGTTTTTTTGAGTTTATATTTTTAAATAATTTGTGAGTTTTTGTAGGTTATTAAATTTGAATTAAAACTAATGGCTGTAATGATTCTACTTTTGAAATCTCATTACATTTGTTTCAGTTACACACAAAAATTTAATACAAAAAAACAGATGAAAAGCAAATCTATTTCAAGACGGTCTTATAAAGGCGGTCTGCTAATCACGTCGTTATTCTTTCTTCTTACCTCCTGCCAAAATGATGAAGAAACCAATATTGAACTTACAGCGTATCCTTCGGATATTATCAGTACGGCTATTTTTACATCCAATTTTCCTTCAGCGGTAGCAGAATCTCAGTCGCCAATCAACATTGAACCTTCCAAAGCAATCGTTTTTCACAGCAGCGATCCGGTTCTGCATTATGGTGCTGTTACCTTAAACTCCGTAGCGAATAATGCCGGTGAAAACCTGCGGGTGAATGTGAGTAATTCAGACAGCTTCAACAATTTTATTACCGTAGGCGGAAAGAAGTACAACCTTGTCAATTTTCATTTCCATTACAGCAGCGAACACACCATTGATGGGAAGTATGCTAAAATGGAAATTCATTTTGTAAATATTGCTGCGGACAACTCCTATGCGGTTTTGAGCGTAATGGTTGATGAAGGAAACGCCAATTCATCACTCCAGAATTTGTTCAACCAATCTCCCACAATGCCCAATGCAGTATATTCTCCTAATACGACCTTCGATCTTACTGCTCTATTTCCTAAAAATACAAGAGAATATTTTACCTACAACGGGTCTTTAACCACTCCCAATTTTGGAGCTGCATCTGCTGTTACCAACGGAGGTCCGGTTACATGGTTTGTTTTTAAAAATAAACAGCAGATTTCAAACGCTGAGTTTAATACTTACACCGGAATCTATCAGAATCCCAATTTCAGATCAATTCAGCCGCTGAATGGTAGAAAAGTATACATGAATCTTGGCTTCTAGTTTTATCTTATTCAATTGATATGGTATCCCTGTTTCCCGACAGGGATTTTTTAGCAGAGACCGTAGCTAAGTTCATTGTCGGGTGACATAAGTCATTTTTATTATTTTATTTAGAATTAATAAAAATAATATTTTTGCAAAAAAATATACGATGAATAAAGCAATATCTTTTTCATTGCTTGTACTCGGTGGAGTACTGGCGAGCGCACAGCAAAAAACGGATACTATAAAACATAAAAAGATTGACGATGTTGAGCTTTTTGGCGAAAAACATAAGCAGCCTCAAGGTTTGGAAACCATTACCCGGCTTCCTCTTAAACCCAGAGATCAGATCCAGAGTATTTCTATAATTTCCAATAAAGTAATAGAGCAGCTTGGAGGTTTAAATCTATCCGATGTAGCTAAAAACGTACCCGGAGTTACCCTGTTCAGCAGCTATGGAGGGAACAGAGAAAGTATGACCATCCGTGGTTACCGTGGGGTTCCGGTTTTAAAGAACGGGGTAGCGCAGGATTCGGATTTCCGTACGGCTTCTATACTTACTGATATGCAGGGGGTAGAGAGCATTCAGGTTATTAAAGGATCGGCGGCAATCACTCAGGGAGTCGGTAATGGGTTAGGAAGTGCAGGAGGTGTCATCAACGTAGTCACCAAGATTCCTAAATTCGTTAATGAAACTAATGTTGGACTAAGATATGGCAGTTGGAATACCATCAGACCTACTCTGGATTTCCAGCGTGTACTTGATAACAATAACAGATTGGCAGTAAGGCTGAATGCTTCATATACCAGTTCCGACGGATTCCGGAAACTTACCGGAAGCGACAGATTTTATATCAACCCTTCTTTCGTGATTAAGCCGGATGATAAAACTTCAATCATAGTAGAGATGGATTATATGAAAGATAATTCTGTTGTGGATCCAGGTACTGTAAACCTGGGGCAGGATACAGAATACAAAGTTTACGATTTACCGTTGAATCAATATTTAGGATTTAACAAAGATTATTCAAAAGTTTCATCTTACAACTTTTCAACGAGAGTTAACAGAAAGCTTACCGATAAATTATCAGTTCGCCTCCAGTATATGGCTTCTTCTTATGACAGAATGACAGAAGGGGTTTACATCACTCCTTTAAAATCTGCTGGAGTCATTGTGACGCCGAATCTAAGAAACAGAGCCTGGGAAAAGTACGGAACTGTAGATGAAAATAAAACCCTTCAGTTTGATTTCATTGGCCAGGACATCAAAACAGGGAGTATAAAACATACTTTCCAGATTGGGGCGGATTATAAAGACAGTAACATTACAACATCCACTTTTACGGCTTACAGAAATGATGGGACTGTGGTAAATACAGTAGATCAGATAGATGTTACTCAGAATATTTCTAATGATTTGCCGTATGATATTCATTTCAATAATCCGGTTTACAATACGGTGAAGACCCCAACTTACGGTCTCCTGGCACAGGCGGTTACAGAATGGCTGCCTTTTCTTAAGACCAATCTGGGCGTACGCTACAGTAAGCTAAACGGTAGACCCGAAACAGAACAGGAAGTTTCAGCATGGAATCCTTCTTTTGGTCTTATAGTGTCACCACTGAAAAATGTGAATATTTTTGGATCTTATACCAATACAACATCGCTCAGATCTGCCAATTTTAATCTTGAAGGAGGTGGGATTGTAGGACCTTCTACTACCGCACAATGGGAAGCAGGGGTGAAATCTGACTGGTTTAATGAAAGGCTGAGAGCCAATATTACCCTCTTCAGTATTTTAACCGATAATCTGTCTTATAATATTGTGAATCCGAATGGTTCGGTTAATAGAAACCTGTACGGATTAGCAGGAGATCTGAAAAGAAAAGGAGTAGAATTGGAGGTTTTAGGTAAAATTACCAATAACTGGCAGGTGATGGCAGGTTGGGCTTATCTGGATGCGCAGTATCAGAACAGCCCGGCTTATATGGATGGATCCAGACCTATGAATGCTCCCAAACATACTGCTAATGCGTGGATGAATTATCAGTTTAGTGAAGGAACACTGAAAGGATTCGGGGCCGGAGCCGGAGTGTACTATGTAGGAGAACGATTAGCTAACGAATACACAAGAATAGTGGCTTCCCACAATACAGTACCAGGAACCAATTATTTTGATTTCCCAAGTTATACCACAGTAGATGCTCAGCTTAATTATTCTTACAAAGGCAAAGCAGATATCAGATTGTTCATCAACAATATTTTTGATACCATAGGATATACTTCTTATTTCAGAGGAGGTTTTATTAACAGAACTGCTCCTAGAAATATTTCCGTACAGCTTAACTACAAATTTTAAAAAATAATAAGTATGAAAATGTTAAAGAAATTATCACTGATAGCTTTTGCCATACTGATGCTCTCTTGCTCAGGAGATAAAAAAGGTAAAGAAATAGATTGGATATCCTTAAAGAAAGATATACAGCTGGATCCTTCAAAAGAAAAGCAGTTTGATGAAATTATTGCAAAGTATACCAGGATTCAGGAAGATAACTACAATGCAGCACAGGGGCAGGGCAAAAAAATGAACCGTACAGCACTTCTCACCAAACAGGAAGAAGCTAGAGCACAACAGGCGCTTGAAATGGAAAAAGTACTGGATGCTCCACAAATGGAAAAGTTCAATAAGTTTGTAGACGAAAATTCCAGAAAAAGGCCGAGATATAATGACGCTCTTCTTCAGAAAATTAAAACGGAGGCACAGCTTTCAGAAGAAGAATTTGCGGTAGTGAACGCTGCCAATGATGCATTTGAAAAAGCATTTAATGATGCTCATGATGTATACCACGGAAATGATGATCTTGCCAAAGAATACTGGGATAAATTTAATGAGCAGAGAAAAGCAGCTATTCAGAAAGCACTTACCCCTGAACATTATACAAAATTCGAAGAGCTCATCAAAGAAGTTGAACTTAAAGAAAAAGAATAATCCTGTTTTAGGATAAATTACAGGAGATTGTTATTTTTTTACTTTGAAAAATTTATAGAGATGCTACCTTATACGGGGCATCTCTTTTTATTTATTAATCATTTAACATTTTTCTTAAAGGTATTTTTTAAGATTCCTGCAGATAATCAACATACCATATCCGGCAATTCTTTGTGATGAGAAATATCACCTGGTATTATTTATTTAGAATTATTAAAAATAATAATTTTGCAGAAAATTATCAGATGAATAAAGTAGTATCCTTTTCTCTGCTTGTATTGGGTGGGGTTTTTGTAAACGCACAGCAAGTGAATGATTCTATTAAAAAATCAAAAGAGATTGATGAAGTAGAATTATTTGGTGAAAAAAAGAAGCAGCCGGAAGGGCTTGAAGTCATTACCAGACTTCCTTTAAAAACCAGAGACCAGATCCAGAGTATTTCCGTGATCTCCTATAAAGTAATTGAAGATCTTGGAGGACTTACCGTAACAGATGTAGCTAAAAATATTCCGGGAGTTACCCAGTTTGGAAGCTATGGTGGTACCAGAGAAAGTATGTCTATCAGAGGGTATCGTGGAGTACCGGTATTGAAGAACGGAGTTCAGATGGACTCGGACTTCCGTACGGGAGCAATGCTTACTGATATGCAGGGTGTGGAAAGTATTCAGGTAATTAAAGGTTCTGCGGCCGTTACACAGGGAATTGGTGACGGACTTGGCTCTGCAGGGGGAGTGATCAACGTAGTAACGAAGGTTCCTAAGTTTATCAACCAAACCAATGTAGGGTTCAGATACGGAAGCTGGGATTTTTACAGACCTACCGTAGATTTCCAGAGAGTGCTGGATTCTCAGGGAAAAGTGGCCGTTAGATTAAATGCTGCTTACCAGAACAACAACAGCTTCAGAAGATTTATTCATACAGACCGTATTTATGTAAACCCATCTATCGCATTCCGTCCGGATGACAAAACGGAAATTGTAGTTGAGATGGATTATATGCACAACAATACAACTCCGGACAGAGGAACCGTAAATCTTGCTAAAGGAAATGTAGAAGCCATATACAAAATGCCGGGAAGAAAATTCCTGGGCTTCGCTTCAGATAACGCGGAAATTGAGACATTCAATTTCTCTACGACAGCCACCAGAAAACTGACCGAAAAGTTAAAGTTAAGAGCAGCTTTCATGAGCTCATCTTACCAGTCTGAAATTGTGGGTGCCGCTTTAGCTCCTCTGAATAGAAACAATCCAAATGAATTCCGTAACAGAACACTGACCAGATCAGACAGGGAAGATTTGAACAAAGTCCTTCAGTTTGACTTTATCGGGGCAGATGTGATGACCGGGTTTATGAAACATACCTTCCAGGTAGGATTCGACTGGAAAGAATCTAATGTGACCACCACTTCATATGATGCTACAAAAGTAATTGACAGGATTAATGTTCTGAATGACGTTAGCAATATTCTTCCTGAAGGAGTGGCTATTGATTTAAAAACCGCTAAAGTTGTTAATGCAGTAGCACCTACTATGGGATTAATGGCGCAGGATGTCATTACCTTCAATAAATATATTAAAGCACACTTAGGACTTCGTTACAGCAGGCTGATTGGTTCGGATAAAGAAAAAGACTATGCATGGAACCCTTCATTAGGAATTATGATTTCTCCTATTGAAAACATGAATGTGTTCGGATCTTATACCAGTACTACAGCTCTGAGAAATTCTAATAATCCATTGGCAGCAGGAGGTACCGTTGGAGCTTCCACTACAAAACAGTGGGAAGCAGGGATTAAGTCCGATTGGCTTAACGAAAGACTGAGATTTAATGTTACTTTCTTTGATATCAATACCGATAATTTATCATATGAAATTATTGGAAACGGAGGAAACGGAACCGGTAAATATGCTTTAGCCGGAGAACTGAAAAGAAAAGGAATGGAAGTGGAATTGATCGGAAAAATCCTTCCAAACCTTCAGATTATGACAGGTTGGGCTTATGTAGATGCTCAGTATAAAGACAGCCCTTCATTTGTAACGGGATCTGCTCCTATCAATACCCCTAAACATACGGCAAACGGCTGGCTGAATTATAAATTTAATACCGGAGCTCTTACCGGACTTGACGTGGGGGCAGGGATTTATTACGTAGGAACCAGACCGGTAGATGATTATAAACTTGAAGTTATATTAGATAATGGCCATGTGAACGGAACACAGCCGGGTGAGAAGCCTTTCAATATGCCGGAATACACTACGGTAGATGCTCAGATTGGGTACAGCTTCAAAAACGGATTGGGATTAAGAGGTTTCTTCAACAATATCTTCAATACAGTAGGGTACAACTCTTATTTCAGAGGAGGATATATCGATCAGATCCAACCGAGAAACTTTGCGGTACAGGTAAACTATAAATTCTAATTAACAAAATTATTCGTTATGAAAAGTATAAAAACAGTATTCTTAGCCCTTGCTCTTGGTGCAGTTTTAGTTGCATGTTCAGGAGACAAAAAGAAAGGAATTGACTATGCTCAGTTCAAAACTGAAATACAGCTTACTCCGGATCAGGTGAAAAGCTTCGACGAGATTACCAAAAAATACCAGGATCTTCAGGAACAGAACTTCCAGGCTGCAAAAGCGCAGGGTGGAAATATGGACCGAGTAGCTCTGGGAATTAAAAATGAAGAACTGAGAGCACAGCAGTCTGTAGAAATGGCTAAAGTTCTTGATGGTCCGCAAATGGAGAAATTCAACAAATTCGTGGATGAAAATTCAAGAAAGAGACCGAGATACGACAATGCTCTTTTGGAAAGAATAAAAACGGAAGCACAGCTTTCAGAAGAAGAATTCGCGGTAGTGAACGCTGCCAATGATGCATTTGAAAAAGCATTCAACGATGCTCACGATGTGTACCACGGAAATAATGATCTTGCTAAAGAATACTGGGAGAAATTTGATGCTCAAAGAAAAGCAGCCATTCAGAAAGCACTTACTCCCGAACATTATACCCAATTCGAGGAGATTGTAAAAGACATTAAATTCAAAGGAAGAAAGTAATCAGATCTAAGACTTGATTAAGATTTGATAAGGGAAGAGGAAAGTTATATGAGTCTGTAACTGTCTTTTTGCCCGGTTAATTAAAGATGACAAAAATCTTTTTTAAACTAAGATCAATTCCATCATCAGTCTTTCAATTTTCATCCTGAATTAAAAACATTCATATCAAATTTTAATTAGAAAACATTAAGGCAGAATTCCTGTCTTAATGTTTTTGCTGTTAAGATGAATACGCTTCCCAACCCGGCACCCCGAATCTCGTATCCCGAAACCCGAAACCCGCACCCAATGAAATCACTATTTAAAACCCTTTACCGGAAAAGAAGAAAAAATGAATCACTCATCAAATACCTGATGTGGATGATGCATCTTTGGCTGGGGCTTCTGTCGAGTATAGTTGTATTGATTATGTGCCTTACGGGATGTCTGTATGCCTTCAAAAACCAGATCATAGACCTTTACAACAGTGATAAAGTTTACATCTCTCCAGGCTCATCCGCTTCCCGGAATCCGGATCAGATTCAGGCGGAATTATTGAAAAACGGAAAAGAACTTACATCCCTGTTAATTCCCGAAAGCAAAAGCAGAAGCTATGTGATCTCCTACAAAGAAAATCAGCTGGATAAAAGCTCATACTATAATCAGTATACCGGACAGATCCTGGGGCAGGCGGATACAGGAGCCAATCGTTTTTTCGAAATAGTACTAGATATCCACAGAAACCTGATGATGGGAAATGTCGGACGCCAGATTGTAGGAGCATCTGTCCTTATATTCTGTCTGCTCCTCATTTCCGGATTCATTTTGTGGCTTCCTAAAAAACTGAAATTTCTGAAACAGGGACTTACCGTAAAATTGAAAGCCAAATTCCAGCGTGTGAATTACGATCTGCACAATACATTGGGATTTTATACTTTTTTAATGCTGTTCTTCATCGCGGTTACAGGTCTATATGTTACCTATCCGTGGGTGAAAAATGCTCTTATTGTAAGTTTGGGAGGCTCGTCAATTGATCATATTGCTGAAGATAAAAGTGAAGATGATCCTTTCGGAGTACTTATGGAAGATATGCTTCAGAAGCAGAATGAAAAAAAGAATCTGAAGAATACGGCTTCTGCATCGATTGATAAGATCCTGGAGCTTTCCAACAAGCAGCTTCCTTATACGGCGGTTACCAGCATTGAACTTCCCAACAAAGAAAACCCGAGATATGTAGTCATCAAGACCAATACCCAAAATTTTCTGGGCATGATGCTTCCGGATGAAGTCACCTTCGATAAAACAGGAGTTTTTAAAACAAAAGAACTCTTTTCCGACAGACCGTTGAATAAACAATTTACCGCTCTGGCGAAACCCCTGCACACAGGAGAGATTATGGGGCTTCCAAGTATTATTCTCTACTTTATGGTTTCATTAATTGGCTGCTCGTTACCGGTAACCGGATTTCTGATTTGGTGGCACAGGTTTAAAAAAACGAAGTGATTGTAAGAAGAGAAGTGTGGTGAAGAAAAGAAGATGGAAGCTTGGGGATGGAAGTTTATTGAAGTCTGAATGACGACTGTTTTTCTTTTAATTAACCTGAATGAATGACCACAACTATCCTTGTCAAGGTTCAAAACCTTGACAAGGATGTTTCAGGTTAAGCATAATAAGACTTATAACATATTTACAAAAAACACCGAACTCAGGATAAACTTTTTAATATAAATACAGAAAACAATCTGCTTCATCCGCTCAATCCGCGAGAGACAAAAAAGCAACACCATCTCCCAACTCCCATCCCCACAAATATTCCAACTTTCTTACACCCGATTCAAGTTAATTCAATACATTTATTAAAAGAATTGACAGCATGAGCCATAAAAACAATAATCTTTTTGAAAAATTTTCAGACTGGGCTACCAAGTTTACAGGAAGTTCAATGGCATTCATAGGTGCAGTACTGATTGTAGTGATATGGGCCGTATCGGGACCTGTTTTTAATTATTCTGAAACCTGGCAGCTCGTCATTAATACCGGAACCACCATTATCACTTTTCTGATGGTATTTTTAATTCAGAAAGCACAGAATAAAGATTCGAAAGCAATACAGATTAAGCTCAACGAACTGATTGCGGCCCATGAAAAAGCAAGCAACAGAATTGTAGATATTGAAGACCTGACGGAAAAAGAACTGGACCAGCTTCACTGCTATTATGAAGAACTGGCTAAGTTTGCGAAAGAAGATGCAGATATTCATACCTCGCACTCCATAGATGCGGCGCAGCGAAATCAGGATTACAAACATGAATTCTTTAAACGGAAACATGAAGAATGGCTTTCCAAACAGCAACAAAAAAAGGAATCATAGCGATTCCTTTTTCTTTTATATCAATGTATGTTCAATTATCTTCTCAGAAAATATCCGAAATAGCTACAGCTTCCCGATAGTCCTTTCAAAGTTTCAGTATCGGCATACTGAGATTTCAGCTGGGCAAAATAAGTTCTGTATTTTTCATTTCTGATATTGTCGAGCTCGTTTTGGTGAGCCTGTTCTTTTTCAGAATATTTAGGATCCGAATAATTGATATTCACCTGGTTTTTCGCTTCATATTGATAATATTTCCCCTGTTCTGCACTCGCCATCTGGAAAAGAACTCTGGCTCTCTGTTCCTTGTCTTGTGAAAGCTTCAGCGTTTTTTGGTAATAATTGATGGCAAGATCAAAATTATCAGGTTCAATATAAGTGGTATACAGGAAGTTTTTGTAATAATATTTATAAGGATTCTTTCTGTCCGTATTCCAGAAATCATACTTTCCTCCGTTGCTGTTGTCGATATCCATTACGAAAAGCTGTCGGTAATACCCCAAGCTTGAAGTATTATAGAGAAGGTTTCCTATAAGCTGGTTGGCTTTGGCTGCCTTTTCATCTGTTCCGGCGCTGATCTTTTTAAGCTGAATCAAAGCATCCGTCAGTTCAAGCTTATTCATGCTTTCTTTAATGAATGGGAATGCCGAATAATCTTCAGCTTCCATACTTTCCGTTTCAGCACTTCCGAAACTTTCCCACATATTGTGCCCGAAAACAAGATTCGAAATGTCTTTGAAGCCATTGTATTCACCCGGAGCATATTGTTTTGGAGTGATTACTTCTCCTTTATCGGTCCAGTCGTAATTCATTCTCGGGATGCCGGCGAAACTTTGTGCTTTTTCGTAATAGGATTTTGCTTTTTCGAAATCGGCCTGTTTCATCGCCCTGTCACCGTAAATCATACTGAAGAAGGCATCAATGTTTCCTACATTATCCATATTCTTAGCGATGATCTGCTGCTCAAACTGAGTCTTATTTGGTTTTTTGTAGAAGTCTTCAACACTTTTAACCAAACTTGAATTTGGGTTGTACTGAAGATCCGACAGTTTGTTGTTCATCAGGAACGATTTTCCGTCTTCTCCCTGAAGGAAATAACGGTTGGCCAGAACATCTTTAAGGAAATCTGCAGTAGACGGTGTTTCCCCGTAATAATCATAATCAGAAGTCGCTGTGCTGTCTTTCTTTATTTCTTTTTTTACAAAATAATCAGCATAGTCTTTCATCAGATGATCTTCGAATTCTGCATCTATTTTTGGATGAGACACAATATCATTCAGAACCTTCATTCTTTTAATTTCTTCCAGATATTCCGGATTCGTGGTTTTAATATCTTCCAGGATTTCCGTACTTGTCTTATAGTCTTTTTTAAGGAATTTCAGGTAAGCATCAGCAATCTGCCAGTATTCATCCTTAGAGACTTTGGCGGTTTTCTCTGCGAATTTTTCCAGATCGTCCAGATAATCTTTTGTTTTCTCATCGTAGCCGTAGCTGGATTTTGTGTAGAACGGAATTCTGTCCGGGTTGTTCAGCAGTTCATCATCGCTCTGCTTATTTTTATCTCCGTTGGCTCCATCCGATTTTGATCCTCCAAACAGATTTTTAAAGAACCTTACAATCTTTTGCCAGAACGAAAGCTTCTCTTCTTTTTTTGCTTCGGCAGGTTCCGCAGTTGAATCCTTAGATGTTTTGTCATGATCATCCGCATTCCCTCTCATTACGTTGGGACTGTCTGTAGCGTCCGATGTGTAATAATAAATAGGAAGATAACTTCTTTCCAGTTCATTGATACTTCTTACGGCCATCACTTTCAGAATTTCTGAATCCGGGTTGATGTCATACATCTTTTCCATGATAGGAATAGGGTTGTTGAAACCTTCATAGCCTAAAAGGAAATACGCCATATTTTTCTCATCATTGGTGCCCGCTCTTTTCATGATGTTGCTGAAAGAAGCCGTATCCGAAAGTTTCATCGAAACAAAAGCAGATTCTTTACGGTCTTTGCTGTTCATGAAAACCTGGAAAAAGTTCCAGTTGGCATCACTGTTCATTTCTTTCCCCCTTTGAGCACCTGCAAGCTGATCCAGTGCCATAAAATACACCGTGCCTTTCTGTTTGATGGGCTCTATATAGGTTTTGAACGCTTCAAGAGCAGCATCGTAATTTCTTGTATAATGATTGAATCTTACCAACTGATATCCGTAACGCTGCTTGATTTCCGGATTTCGGGTGGCATTGTACAAAGAAGTCAGTGCATTCACTGTTTTAGCATAATCAATGGAAGTGGCGTTTAGACTCTTTGACGGGCCGCTGTTGTAAAAAGAGTCCGAACTTTCCACATAATTAATACTCATGTACGGCTCCAGGTATTTGGCTTCAATTAAATAATCGATGCCTTCTTTATATTTTTGGTAGAATCCTGTTCCCAGTTTTTGCAGCAAAGGATTACCCGGATTTCCGTTTTTTAAAGCATTGAGGTCGTTCATGCTTATCTTATACACCAGATTCTCTGTTTCTGCATAGTTGAGCTGGTTGTTGAAGAATTTCTTCCAGGTCTCGATATTATCATCAGGAATCGTCATGCCTTTATAATCACCATAAAACCTGTTTGAATACGTGAGTAAAAAAGGAAGATAAGACTTATCCTTAATGATGCTCTGCGTAAACAGGTTGAAATATTCATAATCAGGATCTGACCACGCGCAGGCGCGAGATTCAGTATAAAACAGCGATAGAACCGCCAGTGAAAGAATATACTTTTTCATATAGTTAATGGGTGTTTTTATTTTTATAATTAAATTTCAGCAGAATTTAAAAAACTCATAGTGTCTTTCTGTATCTGCGTAGTTGACAACCTGTTTAATAAGCTTGAAAACCATTAAAAATTTCGGTTACTTACAAATTTACTATCTAATTGATAATAAATTACATTAAAGGCAGGTATTTTTTTCTCCAGAAAACGGATGACATCTTCCAGTTGTTCCGTTGATATCTCCTCCACTTTTATCCTGAATCCTTTGCTTAAAAAACTTCCGAAATAGAAGCCGTCTTTAATAATTTCAACCTCATTGTCCGAGATCTTTTTAAATCCGGGATTTTCCAGATCTTTTTTAGACAGGGCATTAATTAATTTATGTTTTTCAAGATGATTGGTGACAATTCCCCAGGAGTAAACAGGAAGTGCGACCTCTATTTTTTTGACAGGATAATCTTCCAGTTTTGAAAGATAACTTTTTAAGGTGGCTACATCCAGAATTGAATTTTTATTGGAGTTTTCCAATGGTGAGGAAGTAGAGTAGCACATCAGATATACCTTTTCCACAGGCGGAATTCCGGTTTGGTTTTTATCTTTCACCTGATGAAGACGCAGCGTGCAGGTGATTTCTTTTCCGGAAACCTTTTTCAGTTCCTTTAAAAATTTAAAATAATCATCCCTTGTTCCCGCTGTCCAGTCGCAGTCGATCTGAATTTCATTATTCATCTTTAAACCGTACTCCTTTGCTTTCTTTTTCACCAGATCATCAATGTTTTTCGCCAGGAATTTGATTTCCTCTGCAGAAATATGATACATAGACTGATTGGTAATGAAAACAGTAGGTACAATCGTCTTATCCGTTTGAAAGCTTGCATTGTGCGTGATCACACCAACCGGCTGGAACTTTCCTCCGGCTTTATCAATATCAAAAAACCGGGTGTAGAGAAATGGTACGGAAGCTTTGTTCAGTGCTTTTTTCTCTTCCTGATCAAGCTTTAAAGAGGTTTTCCAGTAATAAAAAGTATAAGGATGATTTTCTTTTCCGCCACAGGAGGCCAAAAGAAGGAAAATAAATAGAAGCTTGAGTATTTTCATTACTTATACAGTTGACTTTCGCAGGTACAGATATCCTGGGTTGCGCTTTCCATAGAAGAGCAGCAGTCTTCGGACTTCTGAATGTTTCCTTCTTTATCCGTAAGGTAGATATTGTCCTTATCGAATTTCACATAGAAGGTTTCACCGTATTTTTTGAAAACTACTTTCATGACTTTTGGATTGTATTTTCCTGCATTGACTTCTTCTGTGGTTTCAGTTCTGTCTGCCTGATTCACCTGTACAAATCCGAAATAGACATCTCCGTTTTTCTTGATGTCCAGATAATAATGAGGAGTTCCGGATCCGCTGAATCCCTGAAGAATATCAAAACTTCTGTGACCTGAAAATGGAGCTTTTGTCTGTGCAAAAGATAAAATGCTGATGCATAAAACGAGTAAGCTGAAAATTTTCTTCATCTTTTTTTTCCAAAATTAGAAATATCTGAGCAAAAATTAAACCGTAAAAACACGGTTATTGGCTGTTGGACACTTTTTAATCTACAAAAGACATAAAAACTTTTTGAAAGACTTTGCAATTCAACTTTAATTATTTTATCTCTCGCTGATTTTGCAGATAAAGCTGATTTCAGAAATTAACTTATAAAAATCTTTTGATTTTTATGAAACTTAGGTGTACTTCCTGTGTGCAAAGTATTTACTTAAAAACTAAAGCGTTGAAAACTTTTGTGTCTTTTGTGGTTGTATTTTTAACTCGGAAGACAAAAAAAATATTGTTGATGAAAAACTTATGATAGCTCTAAATGTTTAACCATTAAGGTTTATTAAGTTTTTAAGAATATTAAGGTGAGCTCCGCTTTAAGATGTGCGGCTGAAAAGAATCATTTGATTTTCTCTTAATTTGCCTTATCTCCTTCCTTCATCTTAATGGTTAAAAAACAATTCAGATATCAGCAAAAAACCACCCCGGATTGGAGTGGCTTCTATATAATTAAGTTAAAACTCAGATTAGAAAACCGTAGCAGCCAGTTGAATTCTTGCATATTTGTTCGAAGGATTCCACATAGCCATCATAGCAACCGGAAGACTGTAGTGTTCCGTAATTTTAATGGTCTTACCCGCTTTTACTCCTACATTCACCACATCAAAACTGTTTTTGCCGTTCCCATAAAGAAAATAACGGTCATTAAGGGCAAATCCTGCACCCACAAAAGCATCCAGGTTTACCTTTTGCCCGGCAATCACCGGATAGCTTACCTGAACATAGGTGGAATATTTATTCTTTTTATAGCTTCCGTCTTCTTTCAAAACAACTTCTCCTGCATTGGCTCCTCCGTAAAGCATAATGTCAGCTTCAATATTCAAAGGAAAAGAAGGTCCGAAAGTATAATTGGTCCTGAGATCAATGATATGGGCGGTTCTCCTCTGCGAGTAATTAAAGATATCCTCTGAAGCAACTGCAGTATTGATATTTCTTGAATTGAACAAATCCCACAGCCCGATATAAAGCCTGCCGTCTGAATATTGAATATAATAATTGATCTCCTTATAATGGGTTCCATCTTTATCATCCGTGAGGGAAGAGGCTCCCCAGATTCCTGCTTTCCATTTCTTTTCAGAGTCCAGTGCATAAGACAGATTTCCCATGACCACAGGTTTGTCTGTAATAATCAGGCCTCTCCACAAGTGGTTGTTCTGAATGTTTGCCGTGAAATCCAGTCTGCTGCTTTCCTTAGCTTCTGTGTTCTCCTGAGAGAATAGTTTCCCTGTGCCTAAAATAATCAGGCATGCTATTTTTACAACTTTCATGGTGCTTTTTATTTTAAGATTCCATAGAGAACGGCAGCAATGATACTGCCCAGAATAGGTCCAACAATAGGGATCCAAGCGTATCCCCAGTCGCTGCTGCCTTTTACCGGAAGTAAAGCATGCATGATTCTTGGACCTAAATCTCTGGCGGGATTAATGGCATAACCTGTTGTTCCGCCTAACGATAAACCGATAGCCCAAACCAATAAAGTAACAGGAAGAGCTCCTACTGAACCGAGTCCTACTTTGGCTGTCGGATCCGTAGTCAGAGAAATATTGGGATCTGAAAAGTGAAATATAACGAATACCAAAACAAAAGCTCCGATAATCTCACTGACAAGATTGGAAAACGTATTTCTGATGGCAGGTCCGGTGCTGAAACATGCCAGTTTAGCGCCTTCATCTTCCGTAATGGCAAAATGATCTTTGTTGAAGAGCCAGACAAGGAAAGCTCCAAGCATTGCCCCAAGCATTTGCGCGGCAATATAAGAAGGAGCAAGATCCCATGAGAACTTTCCTGCAACAGCCAGACCTATCGTTACAGCCGGATTCAGATGGGCACCGCTTACCGGTCCTGCAACCGTGACCCCTACAAAAACGGCCAGGGCCCAGGCAGTGGTAATAACAATCCAACCTGAATTATTTCCTTTGGTATTCTTTAAAACAACATTGGCTACAACGCCGTTGCCTAATAATATCATAAGCATGGTGCCTATGAGTTCTGCGGTAAATGGGTTCATGAGTAGTTTTTTTAAGGTGGATTTAGTCTTCTATCCAGTTTTGAGTACGTGTTACGGCTTTGTTCCAGAAATGAATCATTTTATCGGTTTTCTCTTTATCCAGTTTAGGGTGAAAGTCTTTGTCTACAATCCATTGAGACTGTATTTCATTGAGGTCTTTCCAGTATCCTACCGCCAATCCTGCAAGATAGGCTGCTCCTAATGCTGTTGTTTCAAGTGTTTTTGGTCTGGTGATTTTAAATCCGAAAATATCTGATTGTATCTGCATCAGAAGATCACTTGCCGATGCACCTCCGTCTACTCTCAGTTCCAGACTGGCTCTTCCCGAATCAGCTTCCATAGATTTCACGATATCATACACCTGGAATGCTATTCCTTCCAAAGTAGCTCTTGCGATATGGCCGTTCGTAGTTCCGCGGGTAACTCCTACAATGGTTCCTCTGGCATACTGATCCCAATACGGAGCACCCAGTCCGGTAAGAGCAGGGACGAAATAAACGCCTCCGTTATCTTCTACACTGGCCGCAAGATCATTCACTTCTTCAGATGAATGGATCAGTTTAAGTCCGTCTCTAAGCCATTGTATAGCTGCACCGCCTACAAAAACACTTCCTTCCAGTGCGTAATTCACTTCTCCGTTTATTTTCCATGCAACCGTAGTCAGCAGGTTGTTTTTTGAAGATACGGCTTCTTTTCCTGTATTCATTAATAAGAAACATCCTGTTCCGTAGGTGTTTTTTACCATTCCGGGTGTGATGCACATCTGCCCGAATAATGCGGCCTGCTGGTCTCCTGCGATTCCCGCAATAGGAATTTTAGTTGAAAATAGAGTAGTGGCCGTTTCGCCGTAGATTTCACTGCTTTGTTTTACTTCAGGAAGAACAGATCTCGGAATATCAAATAAATCCAGAAGATCCTGGTCCCATTCTAAAGTATGAATATTCAGAAGCATTGTTCTGCTGGCATTGGAAACATCGGTAATAAACATTTTTCCGCGGGTCAGTTTCCAAACAAGCCATGTGTCTACCGTTCCAAAACATATTTTTCCTTCCGCTGCCTTTTCTCTTGCTCCCTCAACATTATCCAGGATCCATTTTAATTTGGTTGCCGAAAAATAGGCATCCAGTACAAGTCCTGTTTTCTCTCTGATAATCTCAGCATGGCCCTGCTCTTTTAATTCGTCGCAGTATTTGGCTGTTCTTCTGTCCTGCCATACAATAGCATTATAAATAGGCTCACCGGTTTCTTTGTCCCAGACGACGGTGGTTTCACGCTGATTGGTAATCCCGATGGCGGCTACTTCCAGTCCGGAAATACCTGCTTTGGCAATAATTTCTGCGGCAACCGAGATCTGGGAAGACCAGATTTCGTTGGGATCGTGCTCTACCCATCCCGGAGTAGGGAAGATCTGTTCAAAATTTTTCTGGGAGATGTATTCTATAGCTCCGCTGTGATTGAATAAAATGGCTCTGGAGGATGTTGTCCCCTGGTCCAGAGCGAGAATCAGTTTTTCCTTCATACTGCAAATTTTTAATTAATAGTTTTGGGAGAGTAAGGCGTTAATAAATATCCTTTTGCTAATTCAATAAATTCTTTTTCCTGTTCATTTGCCCATTCCTGAGAATATCCTTTTTCTCTGGCAATAAGTTGTGCAATGGTATGTGCGCTGTCGATAGCAGCTCTGGCATCTAAAAATAAGAGGCGGACTCTTCTGGCGAGAATATCTTCTATGGTTTCTGCCATTTCGTGTCTCAGGGCCCAAACTGCTTCTGCAATAGTAAAAGCATGATCCGGATGAATCTTTTGCGAATACTGCGGATCGCTGTTTTGTAATGCTTTTATGGCAGGGATATCAGATCCGTATACATAAAGATGGTTGGTACGGTCTACGAGCTCGGCTTTTATATTACCATGAATAGACATATTTTCTGTTTGGGAAGGTCCTCCGTTTAAATGAAGGATTTCTACAGCCTTATCAATGGTGTCTTCTGCCATTTTACGGTAAGTGGTCCATTTTCCACCGATGATAGAAACAAGACCGGTATCTGAAGTAATGACTTTGTGGCTTCTGGAAACTTCCTTAGTGCTTTTTCCTCCTTCTTTTGGAGCGGCAAGTGGTCTTAATCCTGCAAACATCGACTTTACATCTTCTCTTGTCGGTTTCTTGGCTAAATATTGTCTGGCTGTATTTAAAACGAAGTTAATTTCAGATTCTAAAGCATGCGGTTCGAAGCTTGGATTTTCCAGAAGTGTGTCCGTGGTTCCTACTAACGCTCTGTCGTGCCACGGAACAACAAAAAGAACTCTGCCGTCTGATGTTTTAGGAATCATGATGGCATCATCACTTTTAAGGAAAGATTTATCCAGTACCAGGTGAATACCCTGGCTCGGAACAACAAACTTACCATGCTTAGGATTGTTCATGTTCAGAATATCATTGGTGAACACGCCTGTTGCATTGATCACTGCTTTTGCACGTAGCTCATATTTCTGGTTTGAAAACTGATCTTCTGCCTGAACTCCGTTTATTTTTCCGGAATCATTTTTCAGAAGACCTGTTACTTTCATATAGTTAATAGCGCTGCCTCCTTTTTCTATAATGGTCTGGGATAAATTAATGGCTAGTCTTGCATCATCAAACTGCCCGTCCTGATACACAACACCGCTTGCGAGATTGTGCTGTTCAATAGTTGGCAGCTTTTCAACAGTTTTGGCTTTGTTGATGTATTTTGTTTTTCCAAGGCTGAGTTTTCCCGCAAGAAAATCGTAGATGGATAATCCTATCTTATAATATATGCCTCCCCACCATGTATAATTAGGAATAATAAATGACTGGTTTTTTACGACATGTGCTGCATTTTGGGCCAGAAGACCTCTTTCTTTCAGGGCTTCTTTTACAAGTCCTACATCTCCCTGTGCAAGATATCTTACACCGCCGTGTACCAGTTTGGTGCTTCGGCTGGATGTTGCTTTTGCAAAATCATGGGATTCAAGAAGCAGGGTTTTGAATCCTCTGCTGGTAGCATCTAATGCGGAACCCAATCCACTGGCTCCACCTCCGATGATGATAAAGTCCCATTCCTTAACGCCGGTTAATTTACTAAGTTCTTCGTTTCGTTTCATAAATGTTTCGTTTATGTTTCGTTTTCAAATGTATAAATTAAAAACGAAACTAAAAAGAAAATAAATGAAATTTTATCGGTCTCGAAAAAAAATGGTATTTTTGATGAAAGAAATAGAATGGAAAAGTTAATACCACGGCATAACGATATACTTAAAGAGTTGGATGAAAAAGGTCACGTACTCGTACAGGATTTGTGCGAGAAGCTGAATGTTTCGTCGGTTACGGTTCGAAAGGATCTGAATTATCTCGAAAGTCTGGGGTTGCTTTTCAGAAATCACGGGGGAGCCAGTAAACATGTACGCTATGCTTATGAAAGGAATGTAGATGAGAAAGAAAGCATTAATGTAGAAGCCAAGCAGAATATAGCGAAAGCGGCTTTGCAGCTTATTCAGGAGAATGACTGTATTATTCTGGCTTCCGGAACTACGATGCATTATCTGGCAAGGATGCTGGTGAACTTCGGTCCGCTTACTGTTCTTACTTCTTCTCTAAGAGTTGCGTTGGAGCTTTGTAATAATCCTAATATTAATATCATCCAGCTGGGTGGTGAAGTTAGGAAAAGTTCTACCTCTATTGTAGGATCTATTTCGGAAACCATTCTCCGGCAGTTTTCCTGCAACAAGCTTTTCCTTGGAGTAGACGGGATTGATATGGAGTTTGGAATCAGTACATCCAACGCGGCAGAGGCTCACCTGAATCAGCTGATGATTGCGTGTTCCGAAAAAGTGGTTATTCTTGGAGATTCTTCCAAACTAAATAAAAAAGGGTTCGGAAAGATTGCACCTTTAGACAAGATCGATTATCTGATCACGGATCATGGTATTTGTGATGAAGATAGAGCGGCTTTGGAGGAAATAGGCGTTTCTGTGATTGTTAAATAACCTTCTTCTTAATTTCTTTTTAAAAATCAAAATAAATTCTCTGAAAATTTCGTCCGGATTTTTCTGAAATCATCTAATTGATTAAAAATCAAAATATTTTACTCAAAATATTTGTCAGTTATAAAAATATTCATAAATTTGCACACTCCATTTTAGGGGCGTAGTATGCCTATATCAAAAGTAGAAATTACTTCAGACCATCTAAAAATGTGGAAATTAGAAAGATAAATTTTATTTAATATAAACAATGTCAGGTATTATTGGTAAAAAAATCGGTATGACGTCTTTGTTTGACGAAGCGGGGAAAAATATTCCTTGTACAGTTATTCAGGCTGGTCCATGCTCGGTTTTACAGGTCAGAACCATTGAAAAAGACGGTTATAAGTCAGTTCAGTTAGGTTTCGATGACAAGAGTGAAAAGAACGTAGGTAAAGCGTTAGCTGGCCATTTCAAAAAGGCTGGTTCTGCTCCAAAAGCTAAGTTGGTAGAATTCTACAGAGAATTCGTAGACGAAGTAAAAGTAGGAGAAGAAGTAAAAGTTGATTTATTCGCTGAAGGTGAATATGTTGACGTAACAGGAACTTCAAAAGGTAAAGGTTTCCAGGGTGTTGTTAAAAGACATGGCTTTGGAGGTGTAATGCAAGCTACTCATGGTCAGCACAACAGACTTAGAGCTCCAGGTTCTATCGGTGCTGGATCGGATCCTTCAAGAGTATTCAAAGGAATGAGAATGGCGGGTAGAATGGGAGGTAAGCAGGTAACTGTACAAAACCTTCAAGTATTAAAAGTGGATCAAGAACAAAATCTTTTAGTAGTAAAAGGTGCTGTTCCGGGAGCTAAAAATTCTTATGTAATTATCAGAAAATGGAACTAGTAGTATTAAATACATCAGGAAAAGAGACCGGAAGAAAAGTAACTCTTGACGAATCAGTATTCGGAATTGAGCCAAATCAGCACGCGGTTTACTTAGAAGTTAAACAGTACCTTGCAGCACAGAGACAAGGGACTCATAAAGCAAAAGAAAGAAGCGAAATTACTGCTTCTACTAAAAAGCTTAAGAAGCAAAAAGGATCTGGTTCTGCTAGATATGGTGATATCAAATCTCCAACTTTCAGAGGTGGAGGTAGAGTATTCGGACCAAAACCAAGAGACTACAGATTCAAATTGAACAAAGCTCTTAAGAGATTAGCTAAGAAATCTGTTTTATCTCAGAAAATGAGAGACAACAGCATTAAAGTAGTGGAAGATTTGAGCCTTAACGCTCCTAAAACTAAAGATTTTATCAATATCCTAAATGCTTTGGCATTGAACGATAAAAAATCTTTGTTCGTTCTTCCTGAAGCTAACAAGAATGTGTATTTATCTTCAAGAAACTTACCTAAAACTAAAGTGATGAACTTCAGTGAGATCAGCTCATATGACTTAATCAACGCAGGTGAGATCGTATTCTTAGAAGGTGCAGTTGAAAAATTCCAGGAAAACTTAAAGAAATAAATCATGTCTATTATCATTAAACCAGTAATCTCAGAAAAGGCTAACTACCTTACAGATTTAAGAGGTTCTTATTCTTTCTTGGTAGATACTAAGGCGAATAAAATCCAAATTAAGAAAGCTGTGGAAGCGGCTTATGGTGTAAAAGTAGCAGACGTTAACACAATGATTTATGCTCCGAAGGTTTCTTCGAAATACACTAAAAAAGGTCTTCAAGTAGGAAAGACAAACAAATTGAAAAAAGCGGTAATCAAACTTGCTGAAGGTGAGGTTATCGATATTTTTGCTGTAAATTAATTATCAATTATAAATAATAGTAATGTCTGTTAGAAAATTAAAACCTATCACCCCAGGACAGAGATTCAGAATTGTAAACAATTTTGAGGAAATTACTACCAACAAACCAGAGAAGTCTCTAACAGTTGGTATTAGTAAGTCAGGTGGACGTAACCAAACTGGTAAAATGACCATGCGTTACACCGGAGGTGGACACAAAAAGAAATACAGAATTATCGACTTCAAAAGAAACAAGCATGACGTTGAAGCTACCGTAAAGACTGTAGAATATGATCCAAACAGAACTGCATTTATTGCTTTATTAGAGTACGCAGATGGAGAGAAGAGATATATCATCGCTCCAAACGGTATCAAAGTAGATCAGAAAGTAGTTTCAGGTGAAAGCGTAGAGCCAAACGTAGGTAACGCAATGAAATTGAAAAATATTCCATTGGGTACTGTAATTTCTTGTGTTGAAATGAAGCCTGGACAAGGTGCTATTTTAGCAAGAAGTGCTGGTTCTTCAGCTCAATTAACTTCAAGAGACGGAAAATATGCAATCATCAAATTGCCTTCAGGAGAATCTAGAATGATCCTTACTGAGTGTTATGCAATGATTGGATCTGTTTCTAACTCTGATCATCAGTTAACTGTTTCAGGTAAGGCTGGTAGAAGCAGATGGTTAGGTAGAAGACCTAGAACTAGACCGGTAGTAATGAACCCTGTAGATCACCCAATGGGAGGTGGTGAAGGTCGTTCTTCTGGAGGTCACCCAAGATCTAGAAACGGTAAACCGGCTAAAGGTTACAAAACCAGAAAGAAAAACAAAGCGTCTAACCGTCATATCATATCTAAACGTAAATAATTATGGCAAGATCACTTAAAAAAGGACCATTCATTCATCATACTTTAGATAAGAAGGTTCAGACAAATATAGAGTCTGGTAAGAAGACAGTTATTAAAACTTGGTCTAGAGCATCGATGATCTCTCCGGACTTCGTAGGACAAACTATTGCTGTACACAACGGGAAATCTTTTATTCCTGTTTATGTAACAGAAAACATGGTTGGTCACAAGTTAGGCGAATTTTCTCCAACAAGATCTTTCAGAGGTCATGGTGGTAACAAAAACAAAGGAAGTAGATAATCATGGGATCAAGAAAACAAGATAGCGCAATCGCAAGAAAAGAAGCTAACAAAGACGTTGTAAAAGCTTCATTAAATGACTGCCCATCATCTCCAAGAAAAATGAGATTAGTTGCTGATATCATTAGAGGAGAGCAGGTAGATAAAGCTCTTTATATCCTAAAATATTCTAAAAAAGAAGCCTCTAACAAATTAGAGAAATTACTTCTTTCTGCTATGGCAAACTGGCAGACTAAAAACGAAGGTGCTGATATTGAAGAAGCAAACCTTATCGTTAAAGAAATCTTCGTGGATAGTGCAAGACAATTGAAGAGACTGAGACCGGCTCCACAAGGTAGAGGGTACAGAATCAGAAAAAGATCTAACCACGTTACATTAATCTTAGGTAATAAAGAAAATTAATCAAGGTATGGGACAGAAGACAAATCCAATTGGTAACAGACTAGGTATCATCAGAGGATGGGATTCTAACTGGTTTGGCGGAAACGATTATGGAGACAGAATCGCGGAAGACTACAAAATCAGAAGATACCTTGAGGCTAGATTATCTAAAGGTGGTATTTCAAAGATTTTTATTGAAAGAACACTAAAATTAGTAACAGTAACAATCACAACTGCAAGACCGGGACTTATTATCGGTAAAGGAGGACAGGAAGTTGATAAATTGAAAGAAGAATTGAAGAAACTTACAGGTAAGGATATTCAAATCAACATTTTCGAAATCAAAAGACCTGAACTTGATGCAGTATTAGTAGCTGACAGCATCTCTAAGCAGATTGAAAACAGAATTTCTTACAGAAGAGCTGTTAAAATGGCGATGGCAAGTACAATGAGAATGGGTGCTGAAGGAATCAAAGTTCAAATCTCTGGTAGATTGAACGGAGCTGAAATGGCAAGAAGCGAATCTTTCAAAGAAGGAAGAATTCCATTGTCTACTTTCAGAGCTGATATTGATTATCACTGGGCAGAAGCTCACACTACTTACGGTAGATTAGGAGTGAAAGTTTGGATCATGAAAGGGGAAGTTTACGGTAAAAGAGAACTTTCTCCACTAGTGGGACAACAGAAAAAAGGAGGTCCTTCAGGAGGCGGAAACAGAGGAGACAGAGACAACAGAAGACCTAGAAAAAATAACAATAATAACAATAATAATTAAAAATTTTAGGTTAGAAATTTTGAATTTTAAATTACCGTTACTTTTTTAAAATATAAAAAATCTAAAATCTAAAATCTAAAATCTAAAATTTAGAAATTATGTTACAACCAAAAAGAACCAAATTCCGTAGAGTTCATAAGATGAAGATGAAGGGGATTGCTCAAAGAGGTAATCAACTTGCTTACGGAACTTTTGGAATCAAAGCTATAGAAGGTGCTTGGATTACTGCAAGACAAATCGAAGCTGCTCGTATCGCTGCGACAAGATATATGAAGAGAGAAGGTCAGCTATGGATCAAAATCTTCCCGGATAAGCCAATTACTAAAAAACCAGCCGAAGTACGTATGGGTAAAGGTAAAGGTGCCGTGGAATATTGGGTAGCTGTAGTGAAGCCAGGTAAGATCATGTTCGAAATCGGAGGGGTACCTTACGAAATCGCTAAGGAAGCTTTAAGACTTGCTGCACAGAAACTACCGGTAGTTACTAAATTCGTAGTTGCTAACGATTTTGTTAAACCTCTATAATCTTTGATACAATGAAACAAGCTGATATTAAAAATTTAAGCGCGGGTGATATTCAAGTAAAACTTGATGAATTGAAAGCTCAATATTCAAAACTGAAATTGGCTCACAAAATCAGTCCAATTGAAAACCCGATCCAAATCAGAGATTTGAGAAGAACAATCGCTAGATTAAACACTGAGTTAACCACTAAACAACAATAAGATTTTCATACATTATGGAAAGAAACTTAAGAAAAGAAAGAATCGGAATAGTTTCCAGCAATAAAATGGAAAAGACCATTGTTGTAAGTGAGACTACGAGAGTAAAGCACCCGATGTACGGTAAATTCGTATTGAAAACGAAAAAATATACTGCACACGACGAGAACAACGAATGCACAGAAGGAGATACAGTTCTTATCCAAGAAACTAGACCTTTGAGCAAGAGCAAGAGATGGAGATTAGTAAGAATCATTGAAAAAGCTAAGTAATAATGTTACAAACAGAATCAAGATTAAAAGTTGCTGATAACACAGGTGCTAAAGAAGTACTGGTTATTAGAGTTCTGGGAGGAACCAGAAGAAGATATGCTTCAGTTGGTGATAAAATCGTTGTTACTATCAAGGATTCTACGCCATCAGGAAATGCTAAAAAAGGTCAGGTATCTAAAGCTGTAGTAGTAAGAACTAAAAAAGCAGTGAGAAGAAAAGATGGTTCATACATCAAATTCGAAGACAATGCTTGTGTATTACTAAACGCAGCGGGAGAAATGAGAGGAACGCGTGTTTTCGGACCGGTTGCTCGTGAGTTGAGAGACAAAGAATATATGAAAATCATTTCATTAGCTCCTGAAGTACTTTAATTTTAAAAATTTTTAAAAGAAAATGTCAAAGTTAAAAATAAAAAGAGGAGATAACGTCATCATTACTACTGGTAAGAAAGATATCAAAGGTAAAACGGGTGAAGTTATTGAAGTGATCAAAAAAGAAGGGAAAGACCCTAGAGTAATCGTTGCAGGACTTAACATCGTTAAAAAACACGTTAAACCTTCAGCTTCTAACCCTCAAGGTGGAATCACTGAAAAAGAAGCTTCTATTCATATCTCAAACGTAGCTTTAGTTGGTAAAGACGGAAAAGCTATCAAAATTGGTTACAAAATCGATGGAGATAAGAAAGTAAGAATCGATAAAAAAACGGGTGAAACTTTATAATTTGAATTAACACATGGAATTTATAGCAAGACCCAAAAATATATACAAAGAGAAAATTGTTCCTGCAATGATGGAAGAATTTGGGTACAAATCTGTAATGCAGGTACCTAGATTAGAAAAAATCATCCTATCTCAAGGTTTAGGTGATGCCACTGCAGACAAGAAAATCATTGATTATGCTGTAGAAGAATTAACAATGATTACTGGTCAGAAAGCAGTAGGTACTATCTCTAAGAAAGACGAAGCGGCTTTCAAATTGAGAAAAGGTATGCCTGTAGGAGCAAAAGTAACATTGAGAGCTCATAAAATGTATGAATTCTTAGACAGACTTACTTCTTCTGCTTTACCACGTATCAGAGATTTCTCTGGTATCAAAGCAGACGGGTTCGATGGTAGAGGTAATTACAACTTAGGGATTACTGAGCAGATTATCTTCCCTGAAATCGTAATTGACAAAGTGAAAAAAATCCAGGGGATGGACATCACTTTCGTAACAACTGCGAAAACAGATAAAGAAGCGAAAGCATTATTAACTCACTTCGGTTTACCATTTAAAAAGAACTAAGAAATGGCTAAAGAATCAATGAAAGCGCGTGAGCGCAAAAGAGAAGCACTAGTTGCTAAATACGCTGACAAAAGAAAAGCTTTAAAAGAAGCTGGTGATTATGAAGGTCTTCAGAAATTACCTAAAAATGCTTCTCCTGTAAGATTACACAACAGATGTAAACTAACAGGAAGACCTAGAGGATACATGAGAACGTTTGGTATTTCCAGAGTAACTTTCAGAGAAATGGCAAACAACGGTCTTATCCCAGGTGTAAGAAAAGCCAGTTGGTAATAATTACTCAATAATCGGGACAATTAAGTTGTCTGGATACTAAAGAATAAAAATATCAGACCTAAGATTTTCTGAAGTCTGATATTTTAATCTTCAAGTCCCTTCAATACTGATTGTCTTTAACCAATAATTTAAAATAGAAAAATGGTAACAGATCCAATTTCAGATTTCCTAACAAGAGTAAGGAACGCACAAAGCGCAGGCCACAAAGTGGTGGAAATTCCTGCATCGAAAATCAAAAAGGAGATTACTAAGATCTTATTTGATCAAGGGTATATCTTAAACTTTAAGTTTGAAGATAACGCTGTTCAAGGTACGATCAAAATCGCTTTAAAGTATGACAAGCAAACTAACAAACCGGCTATTAAATCTATCCAGAGAGCTTCTAGACCAGGTTTAAGACAGTACAAAGGTTCTACAGAACTTCCAAGAGTACTAAACGGTTTGGGTATAGCTGTTATCTCTACTTCTAAAGGAGTAATGACTGACAAGAAGGCTAGAGAAGAAAAAGTAGGCGGTGAAGTAATCTGCTATGTTTATTAATTTTTAATCAGAGGAAAATGTCAAGAATTGGTAAAGCAATTATAACAATTCCAGCTGGAATTACAATCACTGAAAACAACAGTGTTGTAACAGTTAAAGGGCCTAAAGGAGAACTTTCTCAGGAACTTACAGCAGGAATTACTATAGAACAGAAAGATGGTGAACTTAACGTTAACAGACCATCTGATTCTAAGCAACACAAAGCGCTTCACGGTTTATACAGAGCGTTGATCAACAACATGATCGTTGGTGTTGAAAAAGGTTTCGAAAAGAAACTAGAACTAGTAGGAGTAGGATACAGAGCTTCACACGCAGGTCAAAAACTTGAGTTGGCTTTAGGATTCTCTCACGGTATCGTAGTAGAACTTCCAAGCGAAGTGAAAGTAGATACATTGACTGAAAAAGGTAAAAACCCAATTATTACTTTAACGTCTCACGACAACCAACTTCTAGGAATGGTAGCTGCAAAGATCCGTTCTTTCAGAAAGCCTGAACCATACAAAGGAAAAGGTGTGAAATTCGTAGGGGAAATTGTTAGACGTAAAGCTGGTAAATCTGCTTAATAAATTATAAGTATTATGGCATTAAGTAAATTAGAAAAAAGAATAAGAATCAAAAGAAGAGTAAGAGGGAAAATCTCTGGTTCTTCTGAATTGCCAAGATTATCTGTATATAAAAGTAATAAGGAAATTTACGCTCAGTTAATCGATGATAAAAATGGTACTACTTTAGTTTCCGCTTCTTCAAGAGAGAAAGGCGTAGATGCTAACGGTACTAAGACTGAAGTTTCTGTTGCTGTTGGTAAAGCTATCGCGGCTAAAGCTATCGCTGCAGGAATTGAAAGTATTGTATTTGACAGAAACGGATTCGTATACCACGGTAGAGTGAAAGCTCTAGCTGACGGTGCGAGAGAAGGTGGACTTAAATTCTAATCATAAAAATTTCGGAAAATATGTTAGGACTAGATAATATAGAAAGAGTAAAACCGGGAGGATTAGAATTAAAAGATCGTCTCGTAGCTGTTAACAGAGTAACAAAAGTAACCAAAGGAGGTAGAGCTTTCGGATTTTCTGCTATTGTTGTAGTAGGTAATGAAGACGGAGTGATTGGTCATGGTCTTGGAAAATCTAAGGAAGTAGCTTCTGCAATTGCTAAAGCAGTTGAAGATGCTAAGAAAAACCTTGTGAAAGTTCCTGTAATGAACCACACTATTCCTCACCAAACTTCTGCTAGATACGGGGGTGCAGATATCTTCTTAAGACCTGCTTCTCACGGTACAGGGCTTATCGCCGGTGGTGCGGTAAGAGCGGTATTGGAATCTGCTGGTATTCATGACATCCTTTCAAAATCTAAAGGATCTTCTAACCCTCACAACGTGGTGAAAGCTACTTTCAAAGCGTTATTGGATATCAGAAGACCTGAAGAAATTGCTAGAATGAGAGGAGTTTCTCTAAGTAAAGTGTTTAACGGTTAATATATAAAACAATGGCAACAATCAAAGTAAAGCAAGTAAGAAGCGCTATTGGAAGAACAAAAACCCAAAAGAGAACGCTTGAAGCATTAGGATTTAAGAAACTTCACCAAGTTGTAGAACACGAAGCTACTCCTTCTATCTTAGGAATGATAGCTGCAGTTAGTCACTTACTTGAAGTTCAGAAATAATTAAAAATTCAAAGATTAAAAGATTAAAGGATTCTTTCTATCTTAGTCGGAATTTTTTAATCTTTAAATTATATAATCTTTAAATCAATAAAAAAATGAATTTAAATAACATAAAGCCAGCTGCAGGATCTACTTTCAATTCAAAAAGAATTGGTAGAGGTCAGGGTACTGGGAAAGGAGGTACTGCTACGAAAGGACATAAAGGACAGAAAGCAAGAGCTGGTTATTCTCAGAAGATCGGTTTTGAAGGAGGTCAGATGCCTTTACAAAGAAGATTACCTAAATTTGGTTTCAAAAACGTAAACAGAAAAGAGTTTAGAGGAGTTAACCTTGATACTATTCAAACTTTAATCGAGAACAAATCCATCACTGGAGAGATCACGAAAGAAGTTTTAGTAGAAAACGGGATAGTTTCTAAAAACGAATTAGTGAAAATTATGGGTAGAGGAGAATTGAAATCTGCGGTTTCAATCTCTGCTGACAAATTCACTAAATCTGCTGAAGAGCTTATTGCTAAGGCAGGTGGAAAAGCAATTACCTTATAATACTTACTAATGAAAGAATTTATACAAACCCTAAAAAATATTTGGAGCCTAAAGGAATTAAGAGATAAAATTCTCTTTACGTTAGGTATTATCCTTGTGTATAGATTCGCATCTTATATCTCACTTCCCGCAATTAACCTTGCGGAGGTGGGAGATCTCTTAGAGCATTATAAAAATCAAGGCGGTAACAAGCAAGGAGCAGGTCTCCTTGGCTTGCTTTCGTCGTTTACGGGGGGAGCTTTCAGCCACGCCTCTGTAATGGCGTTGGGAATCATGCCTTATATTTCTGCTTCTATTATTGTTCAGTTGATGGGGATGGCTATTCCTCAACTTCAGAAACTTCAGAAGGATGGAGAGTCAGGTAGAAATACATTGAATCAAATTACAAGATGGTTAACTATCGGGGTGTGTCTGGTACAGGCTCCTTCTTATTTAACTTCTATTACTCAATTATTCTTACCTTATACTCAATTCCAGTCTGCATACTATGTAGAGCCAAACTCCATCATGTTCTGGTTGCCAAGTATTGTTATCTTGGTTGCCGGTTCGGTATTCGCAATGTGGTTGGGTGAAAAAATCACCGACAAAGGTATCGGAAACGGTATTTCCATCCTTATCATGGTGGGAATCTTATCCAGATTACCTGAAGCATTCGTACAGGAAATGGCCGTGCAGAACGGAAAAGGTGGAATGGGATCTATTATGATCCTGATTGAAGTAATATTCTGGATGCTGGTTGTTCTTTTGGCAGTAGTACTATCTGTTGCCGTTAGAAAAATCCCAATTCAGTATGTAAGCAGAGCTCAAGCAAGAGGAGGTGTAAACAGAAATCTTATGCAGGGAGCAAGACAGTGGATTCCATTGAAAGTAAATGCTGCTGGTGTAATGCCGATTATCTTTGCTCAGGCATTGATGTTCGTACCAGGATTATTAACGAAATTCGATGAGTCTAATACTTTTCTTGCAGGTTTCAAGAATGTTTTTAGCTGGCAGTACAACGTATTGTTCGCGCTATTAATTATTATCTTCTCATTTTTCTATACTGCTATTACGATTCCGGTAAACCAAATGGCTGATGATTTGAAGAGAAATGGTGGTTTAGTACCGAAAGTAAGACCCGGTAAAGAAACAGCTGATTATTTAGATGATATTTTATCAAAAATTACCTTGCCAGGTGCAATATTTTTGTCTATCTTTGCAGTCCTTCCAGCAATAGTGCATGGAAGCTTTGTTCAGACAGATGCGTTCGCCCTATTTTTCGGGGGAACATCACTATTGATTATGGTTGGAGTTATTTTAGATACCGTTCAACAGATTAATACTTATCTGCTGAACCATCACTATGATGGCTTAATGCAGTCTAAATTATCAAGAACGACTGGATATTAATTTATGGCGAAACAAAAACATATTGAACAAGACGGCGTTATTACGGAAGCACTTTCGAACGCCCAGTTCCGTGTAGAGCTGGAGAATGGGCATATGCTTATTGCTCATATTTCCGGTAAAATGAGAATGCATTATATTAAACTTTTACCTGGAGACAAGGTAAAACTAGAAATGTCTCCCTATGATTTATCGAAAGGGAGAATCACATTTAGATATTAAAAAACAAATGCCAAATGGAATTCTATGTTCCATTTGGCTCTTGTTGAAAAATAAATACTCCCCAAATGAAATCGTAAGATTCCGTTTGACAGTAAAAAAAATAAATATTTCAAATGAAAGTTAGAGCATCAATTAAAAAAAGAAGTGCTGATTGCAAGATTGTACGCAGAAAAGGTGTACTATTTGTAATCAACAAAAAGAACCCAAAATTTAAACAAAGACAAGGCTAACATTAAATTATGGCGAGAATTGCAGGTATTGATTTACCAAAAAACAAAAGAGGTGTTATCGGTTTAACTTACATCTACGGAGTTGGAAGAAGTACTTCTTCTGAAATCCTTAAAGCTGCCGGTATCAGCGAAGACAAGAAAGTCAACGAATGGAATGACGATGAATTGGCTGCAATCAGAACATATATCTCTGAAAACGTTAAAGTAGAAGGAGAATTGAGATCTGAAGTGCAATTGAACATCAAGAGATTGATGGACATAGGATGCCAACGAGGAATACGTCACAGACTAGGACTACCTTTAAGAGGCCAGAGAACGAAAAACAACTCTAGAACCCGTAAAGGAAAGAGAAAAACTGTTGCTAACAAGAAAAAGGCAAGTAAATAATCGTTAGGAATTATGGCAAAACAAACTAAAGTAGTTAAAAAAAGAAAAGTAAAAGTTGAGGCTATTGGTGAAGCGCATATTCAGGCTTCTTTCAATAACATCATCATTTCTTTAACAAATAAAAACGGAGAAGTTATCTCTTGGGCATCTGCCGGTAAAATGGGTTTCAGAGGTTCTAAAAAGAATACTCCATTTGCTGCTCAAATGGCAGCTGAAAATTGCTCTGCTGTAGCTCACGAAGCTGGTTTAAGAAGAGTAAAGGTGTATGTGAAAGGTCCTGGTGCAGGTAGAGAATCTGCTATCAGAACTATCCACAATTCAGGAATTGAAGTTAGCGAAATCATTGATGTGACTCCTATGCCACACAACGGTTGTAGACCACCAAAAAGAAGAAGAGTTTAATTTTTAGAATTTACCCATTATGGCAAGATATATTGGACCTAAAACTAAGATTGCTAGAAAGTTTGGTGCTGCAATCTACGGAGATGATAAAAACTTCGAGAAAAGAAAAAACCAACCGCCAGGACAACACGGTCCTAACAAAAGAAGAGGTGCTAAAAAATCTGAATACGCAGTTCAGTTGGCTGAGAAGCAAAAAGCTAAATATACTTATGGTATTTTAGAAAGACAGTTTGCTAACTTATTCGAAAAAGCACACAGAAGTAAAGGTGTAACAGGTGAAGTTCTATTACAACTTTGCGAATCTAGATTGGATAACGTAGTATACAGATTAGGTTTTGCTAAAACAAGATCTGCTGCTAGACAGTTAACTTCTCACAGACACATCACTGTAAATGGTGAGATCCTTAACATTCCATCTTATATAGTGAAAGCAGGTGATGTAATTGCTGTAAGAGAAAAGTCTAAGTCTCTTGAAGTTGTTACAGATGCATTAGCTTCTAAAGCTAATTATGAGTGGTTACAATTCAACGATGAGAAGAAAGAAGGTACTTTCGTTTCTGCTCCTGAAAGAATCCAGATTCCGGAGGACATCAAGGAACAGCTTATCGTCGAACTTTACTCTAAATAATTTTTTAATCAAATTTTTGCTCAACCCAATAATATGGCAATTTTACAATTCATAAAACCCGATAAAGTAATTTTACTTAACTCTGATGAATTTAAAGGTCAATTCGAATTCAGACCTTTAGAACCAGGTTTCGGGCTTACAATCGGTAATGCTTTGAGAAGAGTGTTGCTTTCTTCTCTGGAAGGATATGCTATTTCATCTATCAAAATAGAAGGTGTAGAGCACGAATTTTCAACTATTCCAGGAGTAATCGAAGATGTTACCGAAATTATTCTTAACCTTAAGCAGGTAAGATTAAAAGCTGCAGCAGAAGGCCAGGCTAATGAGCAGGTTGTTGCTAAAGTTTCAGGTCAAACGGTTATTACTGCTGGTGATTTAGGAAAGTCTATCAACGGATTTGAGGTGCTGAACCCGGATCTTTTGATCTGCAACCTAAACAGTGATGTAACTTTCGAAATTACTTTCAATATTGAAAAAGGTAGAGGGTATGTTCCTTCAGAACAAAATAAGTCGAACAATGCACCGGTAGGTACTATTGCTATTGACTCTATTTTCACGCCAATTAAGAAAGTACAATACAGCATTGAAAATTATCGTGTAGAGCAAAAAACAGACTACGAAAAACTAGTATTAGATATAGAAACTGATGGTTCCATCAGTCCTCAAAATGCTTTAACAGAAGCTTCTAAGATATTAATTTATCACTTCATGCTGTTCTCTGATGAGAGAATCACGCTTGAAACTGAAGCTGTAAAAGCATCTATCCAATATGACGAAGAAACTCTTCACACAAGACAACTACTGAAGTCTAAATTAGCAGATATGGATCTTTCCGTAAGAGCCCTGAACTGTCTGAAAGCAGCTGAAGTAGAAACTCTTGGAGAACTGGTTTCTTACAGTAAGTCTGATTTGATGAAATTCAGAAATTTTGGTAAAAAATCTTTGACAGAACTAGAAGAATTAGTGCATTCAAAAGGTCTTAACTTCGGTTTCGACGTTGCAAAATATAAGTTAGACGCTGATAAATAATTAATAATGAGACACGGTAAAAAATTCAATCACTTAGGAAGAACAGCTTCTCACAGAAGTGCTTTACTTTCTAATATGGCTTGTTCTCTAATTGAGCATAAAAGAATCAACACTACTGTAGCTAAAGCAAAAGCTTTAAGAGTATATGTTGAGCCTCTATTAACAAAAGCAAAAGAAGATACTACACACAACAGAAGAGTAGTATTCTCTTACCTTCAAAATAAATATGCGGTTGCTGAATTATTCAGAACTGTAGCTCCTAAAATCGCTGAAAGAAACGGTGGTTATACAAGAATCATCAAGACAGGATTCAGACCAGGTGATGCTGCTGATACTGCTCTTATCGAATTGGTAGATTTCAACGAGCTTTACAACCCTAATGCTGAAGAGAAAAAAGCTACAAGAAGAAGCAGAAGATCAACTGCTACTACTAAAAAAGCAGAAGCTGTAGTAGCTGAAGCTCCTGTAGTAGAAGAAAAAGTAGAAGAAGCTAAAGCAGATTCTACTGAAGAAAAAACTGAAGAATAATATTCACTCAGGTATATATAAAAAGCCATCCGGAATCCGGATGGCTTTTTTATTTTTACTCATCAGATATTAATGAACCCCGATCAGGAAACTTGCATCCCGCATCCCGAAAACTCAATCTAGATCTTAGTTCTCTTCAGCTCAATAACATTATTCCCTTGCTCAAGGTGTAAGCTGTCGCCTTTTACCCTTGCAGTCATATCATCTTTTTTATAGATGGTTTCACCGTTTTTGGTTTCCGTTTTAGGCAGTGTGAATGTTTTTTTATTGCTGGTGATGGCTACATTACTTTCCTTAGGATCATTTTTGAAAACCACTTTTACAAGGGTTCCGTCTGTAGCCTTGTAAACAAAGTCGGTCTTTTCTACTTTTTGCCCGTTCACTTCAATGGTGGAAGAGCTTTGGGTTACAGAATCAATTTTTCCGTTGTTGTCTGTAATTACCGTTTCCGAACTGTCGGTTTTTATTACACTTTTGTTGCCGCTTTCAGTTGATTTTTTACAGCTGATTACTGTTAATGCTAGTACGGCATTAAGTACTAATATGCTTTTTTTCATGATTGTTTAAGTTTGATATTTAACTTGATTTTATTCCTTAATTTTACAAAAACCATGCCTCACAATATGACAAAAATAATCAATTTTTTCTGTATACTTCTATGTGTTTTCTCAAGTAATAGGGCTCTTTCTCAGAAAGGGAGTTTTGAAATTAAAGAAGGCCTTTTTTTATTAAATGGGAAACCCTTCAATATCTATTCCGGAGAAATGCATTATCCCCGCGTTCCTTCACAATATTGGAAACACAGGTTACAAATGATAAAAGCGATGGGGCTCAATACCGTTACTACCTATGTTTTCTGGAATTATCATGAGGAATCACCCGGAAAATGGAATTTCAGGGGTGAGAAAGATTTAAAGAAATTTATAAAAACAGCCCAGGAAGTTGGTCTTTATGTGATTATTCGTCCGGGCCCCTATGTTTGTGCAGAATGGGAATTCGGAGGTTATCCGTGGTGGCTGCAGAAAGATAAAGACTTAGAAATAAGAACAGATAATAAAGCCTTTTTAGAACAGTGCGAAAATTATATTAATCAGCTGGCCAAACAAATTGTTCCGATGCAGATTAATAATGGCGGACCGGTTATTATGATTCAGGCAGAAAACGAATTCGGATCTTATGTGGCCCAGCGTAAAGATATCCCGTTGGAACAGCACAGAAAATACAGCCATAAAATTAAGGACCTTCTGGTAAAATCCGGAATGAGTGTGCCATTTTTTACTTCAGACGGAAGCTCTCTTTTCAAAGGAGGATCCATTCATGGAGCATTACCGACTGCGAATGGAGAAAGTGATCTTGATGTTCTTAAAAAGACGGTCAATGAATATAACGGAGGAAAGGGGCCTTATATGGTTGCAGAATATTATCCCGGCTGGCTGGATCACTGGGCTGAACCTTTTGTAAAAGTTTCAACGGAAGAAGTAGTAAAGCAGACGGATCTGTACATTAAAAACGGAATTTCATTTAATTATTACATGATTCATGGAGGAACAAACTTCGGTTTTACAAGTGGAGCCAATTATGATAAAACCCACGATATTCAGCCGGATATTACTAGCTATGACTACGATGCTCCTATCAATGAAGCGGGCTGGGCAACTCCAAAATACAATGCCTTAAGAAATATTTTCATGAGTCTGAATCATCAAAGTATTCCTGAAGTTCCCAAACCTATGAAGGTGATTACTATTCCGGAGATTAAATTAACAAAAATGAATTCTCTTTTTGATGTGGTACAAAATCAGAAAGCCATTGTGAATAATCAGCCTATGACATTTGAGGATCTGAATATTGGAAACGGCTATATTTTGTACAGAAGAAAATTCGACAAAGATCAAAAAGGAACATTGGAAATAAAAGGTCTGCGGGATTATGCCAATGTCTACATCAATGAACGATGGATTGGAGAATTGAACAGAGTACACAAAAAGTACGATCTCAATATTGATCTCAAAGCGGGAGACAGACTCGAAATATGGGTAGAAAATATGGGAAGGATCAACTATGGAGCTGAAATTGTCCATAATCTGAAGGGAATTATAAGTCCTGTAACCATCAATGGAACTGAAGTTTCATCCAATTGGGAGATGTTTCCTTTTACTTTTGATCAGTTTCCCCAACATAAGTATAGTCCTAAAACAATTGCCAGAAATTTGCCGGTGATCTATGAAGCTGAATTTAATCTGTCTGAAACGGGAGATACTTTTCTGGATATGAGAAAATTCGGGAAAGGTATTGTTTTTATTAACGGAAAGAATTTGGGAAGGTATTGGAGTAAAGCAGGACCGCAGCAAACTTTGTATGTTCCGGGAGTGTGGTTGAAAAAAGGAAAAAATGTTATTCAGATTTTCGAACAGATATTTGAAGACAACAATTCTATAAACAGTATTGATCATTCTATCCTGGATCAGCTGGTGAAATAAGCATTCTATAATTTCTCTCTTGCTATATTGTTATTAATTTAATATTAATTCTATTTTATTAAAAATTCATTTGAGTTATATTGGTTTTGGAACGAAAAATTAGTTAAATTTAAGAGAATTAAAACGTAATTCTAACCATGAACTCAAGAACTTTAAAATTACACAAAGGTGTAATTGTTTCTGCTTTGTTTTCTGTTGAAATTTGTCTTACACAAAGTAAAAAACAATGAGCATTTCCATAGCCATAGTAGAAGACGAAAAAAACTACAACAACGCGTTGAAGAAAGTTATCAATTATCAGGATGACATGAAAGTGGTTGCCCAGTTTTTCGATGGGAATGATGCCCTTAAAAATCTTTCGGATATTTCTCCGGATGTGGTGATGATGGATATTCAGCTGCCGGATATGCTGGGGATTGAAATCATCGAGAAGCTCAAAAAGGAAATGCCGAAAACCCAGTTCATCATGTGTACCAGTTTTGAAGATGACGAAAAAATCTTTAATTCTCTGAAGGCAGGTGCTATGGGCTATCTGATCAAAGGCGAAAGCATGGACAAAATCCTGTCTTCCATCCGCGATGTCTACAATGGAGGAGCACCCATGAGTTTTTCCATTGCCCGGAAAGTTCTCACCCACTTCGAAAGAAAACTTCCGGATATTAAAGATCTTGACGAACTCACCGAGCGTGAAAAAGAAATCCTTGAACTTCTTTCACAGGGATTGCTCTACAAAGAAATTGCCGATCAGAAATTCATCAGCATTGATACCGTAAAAAAACACGTAGGAAACATCTACAGAAAGCTGCATGTCAGCAATAAAGTAGAAGCCATAAATAAATTTAACCATTTTAAAAACTAAAAAACCATGGAAAAACAATTGTTTGCAGAAAATTCGGCTTGTGAAGAAATTAAAAAAAGGCTAATCGAAAAGATTAAAAGCTTAGAATGTAAAGATTTATACGTTTTTGAGAAAGAAAGAAATCTTTTTATTAATGAAATTTTTTTTCTGGAGCCCCTTGGAGATCATCCAATATCGGCTGAAAGTAAAAATGGTCAGGTTATAGCTGCTGAAAAAGTTTTCCCCCTTTTTCCTGACAAATTTACCATTAAAAAGATAGGAGATGTTATTGATTTATATAGAAATACCGTGAAGTATATGTATGTGTATTTTCTGTACGAAGGAAATGATGTCAATATAGCATTTCTTTTTAAAGATGATTTTTACATGGGAGATATATTCGATATTACCAACGGAGATAAATTATACGTTCTTCGAAATAACGCATTGATTTTACAGACAGAAACCGAATATCCAGATATTATAAACGCTGTTAGGGATTTTGAAGGTTTTTTTAATCATAATTATTCTCAAAATAAGTTTACAAAATATATTATTTATAATATGGATTTAGTAAACAGAAATTTCAATAGTTTTGATGAGGATACTGAAATTTTAATAGGTGCCATGCCATATGGAGTTAATATTGACAGACCAAATTTGATACTTAAAATTCATGAAAGTCGTGTAGGTATAAAAGTTTATGAAGTTCCTGAAAATCATTATTATTTTTTCAATATGGGGCACCTGTATCCATAAGCATGGGGACTTTAGCGGTTATTTACCAGATAGTAATTACATTATTATTTCTGTACAGCATATTTTTGGGCGGTATACATAAAAATATCGTCCAAAAATATTTTTTTGTATACCTACTTATTACGAATGCCATTGAACTATTGTCCTTCATTGGAAGATCATATCTTGATCTTTCTACCAATGGAATTATTTATAATTGCTATTCCCTGTTTTGTCTTTGTTTTTTTTACTTCTTTTATTCTGGATCTTTTGTGAAAAAAAGCAGATTTATTTTTTTAGGTCTTTTCTGTTTAGCTTTAGCATGTACTGCCATTTTTACTAATTTCCTGAAGTTTGAATATGATTATAGGATAGGTATTGTCCTGGCTTTATTTTATATCTGTTCAGCTTTGTTTTGGATGGGTTACCGGATTATAAATGTTGACAATAGAAAGATTACGGCACATCCTAGATTTTGGATATCTGTAGGGCTTATACTTTGGAGTTCTTTCTTCATACTAAGGTCAATTCCCATGTATCTTTTTGAGAAAATTGATGAAGAGTTTCAAAAAATGCTTCGCAATGTATTCTATATTGTAAATATTGTATTTTATATTTTATTTTTCATAGCTCTCCTGAAATCAAAAAACACACCTGATAAAAATGAAAAACCTGCCTTATGAAGTCAAACTTACATATGCTATCTTTTTTTGCATATTAATTTTAATCATCTTATTCATTGCTTTTGTTGTTATAATATACAATAGAAAACAGCTTCTATATCTAAAAGAACAGCAACTCAAAGAAGCAGAACATCAAAACCAGCTCCTCCAAAAAGAACTGGAAAAACAAAAATCTATAGAACAGGAGCGGGAGCGTATTTCCCATGACATGCATGACGATCTCGGAGCCGGTATTTCAGCGCTGAAACTTCAGGCAGAATTTCTAAAACAGAAAGCCGAAGATGATGATCTCCAGAATGATATTGATGAACTTTTGAAAACCTCGGCTGAAATGAACCTCTCTATGCGGGAAATGCTCTGGAGTCTGAATTCAGGAAACGATACCTTAGGAGGTTTTATAGATTATGCTGTACACTATGCGGATAATTTTTTGAAAAAGACAAAAATTGAATTGTGGTCTGAAAGCGAAGATATTCTGTCGGATACCCCAATTTCCACAGAATTGAGGAGAAATATGTTTTTATGCTTAAAAGAAGCTCTGAATAATGCTTACAAACACAGTCAATCCAGTCACCTAAAACTCTCGTTTGTTCAAAAAAATAAAGAATTTACGATGAAAATATCAGACAACGGAATAGGGATCAACGAGGAAAACGCAGAAGGAAACGGCCTGCGGAATATGAAACGGAGAATGCAGGAGCAGAACGGCGAATGTTATATCTCCTCTGAAGGATTGGGAACAGAAATCCTTTTCCGGGTTTTACTGTAACAAAGAAAAGAATTGGCAAAGAGCATCATTTTCTGATGGGATAATCACCCTTTTGTGTGATTGACATGAACTGTTTTTAATCAGAACTTTACTAAAATAAAAACTAATCACAATGGATAATCATTTTTTCTCAGTATCAAATACAGGTGAATTGGCAGAGTTTGAAAACAAAACTTTACCATCACCTTTTACTCAGGTTGCAGGGCTTGATCAAAATACCTTAGAAGAAGTTCAGGGATTTAAATTACGTAATAGAGACTGGTTGGAAATCTTACCGGATGATGTTCTGGAGCTTCCGCACATTGATTCGGTCCGGCTGCATCCGGAAAGTACATGTGGTAATGACGACAGAGTATTAGTCAACACCCAGAACCAGCCTTACAGATATATTTGCAGTCTGATTATTACGGCCAATAACGGAGGTAAATATATCGGAACAGGTTTCTTTATCAGTGAGAGATGTATTATAACAAGCGGTCACTGTGTTTTTGTAAAAGACGCCGGAGGATGGGTTCGTTCAGTTCAGGTGATACCCGGGCGTGATGGAGGAAATGCACCGTTTGGATCCCAGGTCAGTACCAATTTCAGAAGTATGGAAGACTTTGTCAACAATGAGAATTCAGACTTTGATCATGGAGCCATTATTCTTCCTGATAATACACTCTTTAACAGAGTCGGCGGATACTTTGGGTATTCTGAATTAAAATCTTCTGTTATTCTGAATACTTCCGGATATCCGGGAGATAAGCCTGCCGGAACCCAATGGTTTAACGCGGGTGCCCCAACTAACGTCACAGATTACAAAATTGAATACATGATTGATACAGAAGGAGGGCAAAGTGGAAGTCCGGTTTATACCAACTCTCCCGCTCGCTCGGTTGTAGGGGTTCATGGCTATGGAGGCTGTCCCAATAAAGCGGTAAGAGTAAGAGATTACTTTTTTCAAAGATGGGCGGAATGGTCCAGATTGTAGCCGTATTGAACATTTTTTAGTACTCTGATGGCCGAATTATTCTTTTGCTAAATCCATCTTTTCTGAAGATTTCAGAGATCAATAAACATACAGAAATTAACATAATTATTTCATGCCTATTCTCCAGTCAATAAGATTGGAGAATTTTTGAATTATTACCAAATATTAAGGCCTACTTTTTTTATTAGGTTAGATTTTTCATTAAATTTGTGATCAAGTATAATTATTAACAAAAACAGCCTGAAGCTATCGCGGATGGGTTAAAACTAAACAATATGAGTGCAATTTCTTTCATAGAAGCGAGACAAATTTTGGATTCCAGAGGTAATCCTACCATTGAAGTGGATGTATTTACGGAAAGCGGAGCCATGGGGCGTGCTGCAGTACCTTCAGGGGCATCTACGGGTGAACATGAAGCTGTAGAATTACGTGACGGAGGTTCGCTGTATATGGGGAAAGGTGTTCAGAAGGCAGTTGAAAATGTAAGAGAAGTAATTGCAGAAAATCTGATTGGTTTACCGGTTTTTGAACAAAACTTTATTGATCAGGTAATGATTGATCTTGACGGAACTGCGAACAAGGGAAGTCTTGGGGCTAATGCGATTTTAGGTGTTTCTCTGGCCGTTGCAAGAGCTGCAGCTGCAGAACTGAGAATGCCACTTTATAAATATGTAGGAGGAGTAAATGCAAACACACTTCCTGTTCCGATGATGAACGTCATCAACGGAGGATCTCACTCCGATGCGCCTATTGCATTCCAGGAATTTATGGTAATGCCGGTAAAAGCAGAGTCTTTTTCCGATGCATTGAGAAAAGGAACTGAAATTTTCCACAACCTGAAATCTATTCTTCATTCAAGAGGTCTTTCTACTGCGGTAGGTGACGAAGGAGGTTTTGCTCCTACTTTCAAAGGAACTGAAGATGCTTTGGATACACTTCTTCAGGCTATTGAAAAAGCAGGGTACAAACCGGGAGACGATATTATGTTAGCCCTTGACTGTGCTGCTTCAGAATTTTATAAAGACGGAATTTACGACTACAGAAAATTCCAGACTCCGGATGCCGCTCAGTTCTCAAGCAGTGAGCAGGTTTCTTACCTGGCTGAATTAGCTGCTAAATACCCGATTATCTCTATTGAAGACGGTATGCAGGAAAACGACTGGGAAGGATGGAAAATGCTTACAGATAAAATTGGAGACAGAGTACAGCTGGTAGGTGACGATTTATTCGTAACCAATGTGGAAAGATTATCAAGAGGAGTGAAAGAAGGTATTGCCAATTCAATCCTTGTGAAAGTAAACCAGATTGGTTCTCTTTCTGAAACTATGGCTGCTGTACAGATGGCTCAGAACAACAAATTCACTTCCGTAATGTCTCACAGATCGGGGGAAACAGAAGACTCTACGATTGCTGATTTGGCAGTAGCTATGAACTGCGGACAGATCAAAACAGGATCTGCTTCAAGATCAGACAGAATGGCGAAATACAACCAGCTGTTGAGAATTGAAGAAGCGTTGGGCGATACGGCAATTTTCCCAGGTTTAGAAGCATTTAAGATTAAAAGATAATTGAATTTATAAATAACGGCAAGCGATAATTTTTGTTTGCCGTATTTTATAATTAGTAGTATATTTAGAAACAAAATAAATAAATAATGTCAGACAACAAAGTAATATTGAATTACGACGGTAATTCATATGAATATCCAATCGTGGACAGTACTATCGGAGACAGAGGAATTGATATTTCAAAATTAAGAGACCAGACAGGTTTAATCACTCTGGATTTAGGGTACAAAAACACTGGAGCTACTCTTAGCGACATCACTTACTTAGACGGAGATAAAGGAGAACTATTCTACAGAGGATATCCTATTGAACAGATTGCTGAGAAATCTAACTTCACAGAGGTAATGTATCTTTTACTACACGGTGAATTGCCTACTCAGGATCAGTTTGTATCTTTCGACAACAATATTAAAAAATATAACTTCGTAGCAGAGGAGATGAAAAAAATCATCGATGCTTTCCCTCGTTCTGCTCACCCTATGGGAGTTTTATCTTCTTTAACTTCCGCTTTGACTGCTTTCAATCCAAAAGCGGTTAACGTAAACTCTAAAGAAGAAATGGATCATGCTGCAGAATTGATGATTGCTAAATTCTCTCACCTTTGCGCATGGACTTACAGAAAAACATTAGGTTTACCATTGAACCACGGAGATAACAGCCTTAACTATGTAGAAAACTTCTATAAAATGGCGTTCAGAATGCCAAATCAGGAGTTTGAAATCGATCCGGTTGTAGTTGGAGCTTTAGATAAATTATTAATCCTGCATGCTGACCACGAGCAAAACTGTTCTACTTCTACAGTAAGAATGGTAGGTTCTGCTCATACAGGTCTTTTTGCTTCTATTTCTGCAGGGGTTTCTGCACTTTGGGGCCCTCTTCACGGAGGAGCAAACCAGGCGGTTATCGAAATGCTTGAATTAATTGAAAAAGATGGTGGAGACGTTAACAAATGGGTAGCAAAAGCTAAAGATAAAAACGATAGCTTCCGTCTAATGGGCTTTGGACACAGAGTGTACAAAAACTTCGACCCAAGAGCGAAAATCATTAAAAAAGCTGCTGATGACATCCTTAACGCATTAGGTATTCAGGATAAAGCTCTTGACATTGCAATGCAGTTGGAAAAAGTAGCGCTTGAAGACGAATACTTCGTAGAAAGAAAACTATATCCAAACGTAGATTTCTACTCTGGTATCATCTACAGAGCTTTAGGAATTCCTACAGAAATGTTTACAGTAATGTTTGCATTGGGAAGACTTCCGGGATGGATTTCTCAGTGGAAAGAAATGAGAATCAAAGGAGACCCGATCGGAAGACCAAGACAGGTATACCAAGGTGCTCAGAAAAGAGATTACATCGATATTACAAACAGATAATCCCTGTTTTACCATAACTAAAATCCCAAAGCTTGCTTTGGGATTTTTTATTTTACAGGTTATTTATTTTTAATCAAATTAGAATTGATAATTTTATTAAATTTACTCTCATAAGTTGATCTGTTTCAATAGATTTTGGCTAAAGCCAAATGATGAGGTTTTTTATTGAACGGACTAAAGTCCGTTCCTATTGAAAATCATCAGTAATAATGAGTGAAACTACTATTGATAAGCTTATATCAAAATAAAAAACAATAACAATGACTTTCGGAGAACAGATGCTATTTTTTTTCAGTGCCATAGGAGTTTTTAATGGGCTTCTGCTTGGGATTTATCTTCTGTTTGTCAGAAAATTGAAGTACATCCCGGATTTCTTTTTGGGCTTAATTCTATTGACTCTGAGCATCAGAGTCGGGATATCGGTTGGTATGTATTTTTATCCGGATTGGGCACGAATTATTCCTTCCCTCGGAATGTCGGCATTATTTTTTACAGGACCGGCTTTGTATTACTATATCAGATCATCATTTCAGCAGGAAGAATTTGATTTAAAACAATGTCGTACTTCTTTTGGTGTTCTCACCTTATTTCTTGGAACTGTAGGATTGGTGTATTTATTCTTTCCGGTGACCTGGGACAGATATTTCGGGACCTTTATTTATACCGTTTGGTCAATATTTGTTTTGCTTTCCGTATATCAGTATTATGTATTTTCAAAACAGAGGGCAAGAAATCCGAATCAGGTTATCCTTCCGGTACTCATCAGCAATGTCATTATATTCCTGTCTTATCAGTTAATTTCTACGGGCTGGATACAGATTTACTGCGCAGGGGGAAGTCTTGTCTTCTCATTTGTGTTGTATGCCAACTTTTTAATACTATTTAGCAAAAAGAATTCTCAGAATTCAGTAAAAGAAACTCCGAAATACACCAATAAAAAAATTGCAGGAGAAATAGCAGACAATTTTGTTTTAAAACTTGAACAGCTTATGAACTCCGAAGAATTATACAAAAATCCGAATCTTAAATTAAGTGATCTCGCGGCAAAAATGAATATGTCTACCCATCAGCTTTCCCAACTGTTGAATGATAATCTCGGTAAAAGTTTTGCAACCTGTATCAATGAATACAGGATTGATGAAGCCTGTGAAAAAATTGAAAAAGGCTCTTTCCTCAAGATTGAAGAGATCGGTTATGAAGTAGGATTTAATTCTAAATCCACTTTCTTTTCTACATTCAAAAAAATTAAAAATACCACCCCTCTTTTATACAGACAGGCGCAAAGCCCTTCTGAGGCGAGGTTGCAGAGTTCAGAATTATAATTTCGTACTGCGGAATTTCAATTTCAAAACCTGATTTTTCCGGCATCCGTCTACTTTTGGTTTCATAAAATAAACAATTTATGACGACCAGATTATGGATTTTCCTGTTGCTCCTATCTCTCTATTTTGCAAAAGCTCAGGAAGCATTAAAAGGAAAAGTATTGGATGCGGAAACGAAGACAGCAGTTTTTAATGCTGAAATTTCTCTGTTAAATAAATCAGACCAACGTTTGATTTTAAAAACATCGACAGATTCCACAGGATTTTTCCAACTCAACAACAATACGGCAGATACTTATCTTATCATTCAGAAAAAAGGTTTTGAAGCCAAAACATTGGATAAAGCCGAAGATCCTTTGCTGATTGAGTTAAAACCGGAAGCAGCAAGTATCTCAGAAGTTGTGATCCGCTCATCAGCCAGAAATATCAGACTCAATGACGGAAACATGGTAATGAGTGTTTCCGGGAATAAAGATTTCAAAACATCTGCTAATCTTTTTGAGGTTTTAAGGAAAACTCCCGGGGTAACTGTAGATCAGGAAGGCGGAATTTTTATTGGTGGAAGAATTGCACCGGCTGTTTTTATTGATGGTAAACCCATTACAATGAGCAGTCAGGAGTTGCAGGCCTATCTTCGTTCACTGTCACCGGAAATGGTAGAATCCATTGAAGTGAATACCAATCCTTCTTCGAAATATGATGCCGAGTTTAAAGGAATTATTGATATCAGACTCAAAAGAAACGGAAATCTCGGCTGGAAAGGAAACTATAACGGAAATGCTTATTTCAATAAATTCACGTATCGGGAAAATGCTTTAAATCTTTCCTATAATACAGAAAAAATAGCGTACAGTCTTCAAACCAGCTACAATAACGGAATTTCCACTTATCGCTATAACGCCTTACAAAAACTGGCCAATACCAATGTGATGCGGACCAGTACCTATCAGGAAGATGAAGGAAAAGTATACAACATTCAGGCGGGAGCTGATTTCAGAATTAATGATAAAAACAGATTGGGAGTTGGCTTGAGAGGAAGTTTCAGAAATATCGACCGGACCCGTTCAGGCTCACTTTACACCGTCAATAAAGATGAATCCCAGCTTGTTTTTAATACCGAAAGCGATAACCCGACAGATTATTCCCAGCAGAATTATGGTATCGTCGCTGATTATTCCTTCCAAAATAAAGGTTTTAAGCTTAACTTTTTAGGAAACTATCTTTCCGTGAAAAATATGCAGACAGATGATTTTATCAATAGAGATAAGCCGACTTCTCAACTTCTGTCTTACTGGAAATCCGATCTTGTTAATAAAATTGATATCCAGACTGCCCAGATTGATATCTCCCAAAAAATAAATAATGCAGATTTTGAAGCGGGAATAAAATACAGCCACTCAAACACCAATAATAACATCCGTTACGATACATTGTCAGTAAATAACAGTTTTGTATTTGATCCGGGACGAAGCAACAGGTTTTCGTATAGAGAAAAAATAGGGGCGGGATATATTTCGTACAGACAAAAGTTGGGAAAACTTCTGATCAATTCAGGGCTTAGAATTGAAAATACAGAGAGCGTTTCTAATGCTATCACCAATGATTCAATAGTTTCAAGAAATTATCTGAAATGGCTGCCGTCCGCAGGGGCAACGTATACTTTCAATAAATCCAATGAATTGTCACTTTCTTACAGCAGAAAGATGACCAGACCGGTATTTTCACAGCTCAATCCGTTCAGGTTTTATTTCAGCCCTCTGAACTACTGGATAGGGAATCCTTATCTGCAACCTTCGTTGACCAGTCAGATTAAACTTACTTACCGGTATAAAAACTGGGTGACAAACTTTACGGTTGGAAAAGAAAAAGATGTAATGGTACGCTATCCGCTCTACAATCCCGTTACCAATGTTCTGGAATATCTGGGAACCAATCTTCCATATCGGAAATTTGCTTCCATAGAAACCAGTTTCCCCGTTAGAATTACAAAATGGTGGAATATGACGAACCAGATTTCCGGATATTATAATGATGAGTTCCGGCCTTATCTTAATGAGGTTTTTGCTTTAAAAGTATATAATTACGAGCTCAGAACGAATCAGGTTTTTTCTTTACCAAAAGGATATACCGTGAATCTCTTTGCCCAATACGAATCCAAAACCGGAAACAGCCTGTATATTATAAAACCAAGATATACCGTTGATCTGTCTGTACAGAAGTCATGGTTTAACAATACACTTAATACAAAGATCAGTTACAATAATATTTTTGATTCTTATGACCAGCGGCTGGAATTCAGACATAAACAGATTATGGACAATCGTTTTACCCATTGGTGGGACAGCAGCCGTTTGATTGTTTCGGTGGGTTACAGTTTTGGAAGCTCAAAATATCAGGTTAGAGAAACCCAGAAAACAGAAGAAGAAAACAGAACCAGATAAAACAGATAAAAAGAAAACCTGCTTGTGATAAGCAGGTTTATAAATTTTGATTATGGGCAAACGCAGTTTCCGCAAGTCCAGATTCTGCAGCTTCCGTCGTCATTCCATTCACAGCAGTATCTAGGTCTGTTGATCCCTCCTCCTGTGATTAATTTTTGCTCGTTTCTTCCTAATTTTTGTGCGTTTTTCAGCACTGGATTTTTCTTGTTCATGATTTTGATTTTTGGTGTTAATAGTTAAGTTTTAAATTATAATTCAGCTGGAATTATATCACTAATATAGGAATTTATTTTTAATTATAATCAAAAATTATGTTTGTATGTAGATGGAAAATAGAAGGTTGTAGATCAATAGCAGACAGCGTTTTTTCGTTGGAAGTATAAAAAACAAACCCTGTTTTTAAAAACAGAGTTTATTATTTTGTTACGAATACTGACTGACTTGCTTAAAAGGTTTGGAGAGTGATTTGATAAAGTACATGAGTACCTGAATGAATTGCTTTTAAGCGTATTCTGGCTTGTGGTATTAGTTCATTTATTTCAGTACCACCATTGGCAGCTATTATTTGTCCACCATTGAAGGTATACACTCTTGAAAAAGGAACCCCATTGTCATAAGCAGTCCATATCACCTTTAAATGAAACAGTTCAAATGTCTGAGCTTTGTTCGGACTTGGAGTCGGAGCAGTAAGATAAGTGACTGTTGTTCCGTTGACAATATGCTTGCTTTCAAGAATAGGTGTTGTCTGGGTAGAACTGTTAGGAGGAGAAATAATGTGGTTATGACGGTCATAATCCGCTTCTACTCTTATTAATTCAGGCGGAGGAGCACCAAAACCTGATTGTGCAATGTATTTCACACTAAAAGAATTCTGTGCAAATAAGCTGGTTACTGATACTAATGTCAATAAAACAGTTAATAAAAAGATAAGATTTTTCTTCATAATAATAAGATTTAAAATTTGTACAGCAAATGTAGGGGCGGCAGGAAAATAAAGCTAGTGATATCAAGTAAGTGCGCACCTCTCAGTTATAAGCGCGTACCCCCAAATTGTAAGTGAGTATCACATGGTGGTATTTTCTGTATTTATTGCATTATGCGGATAAAATACCTGTAAATAAAACCTTCCTTAGAGTAACCGGAAAATCGGACAAAATTATAAGGATAAAGCAATTCAAAAGTTTTCTAGGTAGAGACCTTTACTTATATTTGTAGTATTGCATAAATCTTTATGAGACTAAACATTAAAAACGAAACGGGCAGGCTGAAATCAGTAGTTCTAGGCCAGCCTAATTCAATGGGAGGCATTCCCACACTGGAAGAGAGCTATGACGCCAAGTCATATTACTCTATCGAAAACAATATGTATCCTAAAGAAGAGGATATCATCAATGAAATGAATGCTTTTGAAGCAGTACTTAAAAAATATGATGTAGAGGTATTGCGTCCCAGCATTATCAAAGATTACAACCAGGTTTTTTCAAGAGATGTAGCTTTTGTGATTGACGATAAAATGATCATCTCAAACGTAATAGCAGACAGAGCGGATGAACAGGATGCCTATAAAAAAGTTTTTGAAAAGGTAGCCTGGAGAAAAATTATCAACCTTCCGGAAACCGCACACATTGAAGGAGGAGACATTATCGTATGGGACGATTTCCTTTTCATCGGAACTTGTTTCAGTGAAGACTACAGAAACTATAAAACGGCAAGAACCAACGAATACGCTATCGAAATTCTGAAAGAGTACTTTCCGAAGAAAAGAATTATCGACCTTGAATTGAAGAAAAATGATAAAGTTCCTTTTGAAGGAATCTTACATCTTGACTGTACATTCAACCCGGTAGGAAAAGATAAATGTCTTATCTATAAAAACGGATTTGTAGACGAAAGCGACTACCGCCTGATCGTGGATATTTTCGGAGAAGAAAACTGCTTCCATCTTAATGATGAAGAAATGTTTGAAATGTTCCCGAATATTTTCTCTATTTCTCCCGAAGTAATTGTTTCGGACAAAGCTTTCACAAGAATGAACAACCACCTGAGAAACGAGTGGGGAATGACCGTAGAAGAAATTCCTTACAGAGAAATCTCTAAAATGGGAGGATTGCTGAGATGTTCTACAATGCCGTTGGTAAGAGAGTAGATTGATGTGAAGATGTGATGATTGGCTGATTCGATAATGACCAGATCTTCTAATCTTTCAATTTTTCAATCTTTTAATTTTTAAATCAAAAAAAATGCAAACAACAGATACCGTATTAATGATAGAGCCGATTGCATTCGGTTACAACGCTGAAACAGCAGAAAACAATTATTTTCAGATTGAACAGAAAGGTTCTGATATTCAATCTAAAGCTTTGGAAGAATTCAACACTTTTGTTGGAAAACTGAGAAGCAAAGGGGTGAATGTGATCACCGTAAAAGATACATTGGATCCTCACACACCGGATTCTATTTTCCCGAATAACTGGGTAAGTTTCCATAAAGACGGAAAGGTGGTTTTGTACCCGATGTTCGCTTCCAACAGAAGAGTGGAAAGAAGAGAAGATATTATTGAAACCATCAAAAGCCAGGGATTTGATGTGGAAGAAATTGATGACTGGTCTTTCACCGAAACCCAGGGGAAATTTCTGGAAGGAACGGGGAGCATGATTTTCGACCACGATAACAAAATTGCTTATGGTTCAGTTTCTTTGAGACTTGACGAAAAACTGTTCAGAGAATTTTGTGCAAAATATGGCTTCACACCGGTAGTTTTTCATTCTTATCAAACGGTGGGATCGGAAAGGCTTCCTATTTACCATACCAACGTGATGATGTGTGTGGCAGACCAATTTGTGGTGATTTGTTTAGACTGTATTGATGATGAACTGGAAAGAGAAAAAGTAATTGAAACCATCAAAAACTCAGGTAAGGAAATCATTGAAATTTCAGAAGAGCAGATGCAGCAGTTCGCAGGAAATATGCTTCAGGTTCAGAACAAAGAAGGGCAGAAATTCTTGGTGATGAGCCAGACAGCCTATCAGTCTTTGAATGAAAATCAGGTTTCTGCGATAGAAAAATACTGTGAAATCATTTACTCCGATTTGAATACCATTGAAGTAAATGGTGGAGGAAGTGCAAGATGTATGCTTGCTGAGGTATTTCTGCCTAAAAATTAAAAGCTTAATTACAGCTTATTTGAAATAGAATCCGGCCCTGTCTCAGGGCCGGAATTTTTTTAATTTTTTTCATTTCTTCAAATTGAGACAAAAGACAAAAAAGTTATTTAAATTTGTCCTTTAAGCAAAAATTATGAAGATGCAGCAGTACCTTTTAACCTTCGCTGTTCTGTTCGGGATATTCGTGGGTGCCCAGCAGAAAACATTCTGTAACCCCATCAACATCGATTATGGGTATACACCTTTCGAAGTGTTTTCCAAACAGGGGAAACATCGTGCAACAGCCGATCCCGTAATCGTTAATTTTAAAAATAAACTATTCCTTTTTTCTACCAATCAGGAAGGATACTGGTACAGTGACGATATGCTGGACTGGAAATTCGTCAAAAGAAAATTCCTGAGAGATAATAAATACATCCATGACCTGAATGCTCCTGCAGTCTGGGCCATGAAAGATACTCTCTATGTGTACGGATCTACCTGGGAACAGGATTTCCCGATCTGGAAAAGTACCAATCCTACCAAAGATGACTGGAAAATTGCGGTAGATACCTTAAAAGTAGGCGCGTGGGATCCTGCATTCCATTATGATGAAGATAAAAACAAATTGTATCTCTACTGGGGATCCAGTAATGAATGGCCGCTCCTGGGAACCGAAGTGAAAGTTAAAACACTCCAGTCCGAAGGATTTACAAAGCCCATTATCAGGCTGAAACCTGAAGAGCATGGCTGGGAAAGATTCGGGGAATACAATGACAACGTATTTCTTCAGCCATTTGTAGAAGGAGCATGGATGACTAAGCACAACGGAAAATACTATATGCAGTACGGAGCTCCGGCTACCGAATTCAGCGGATATTCTGATGGAGTATACGTCAGTAAAAATCCTCTGGAAGGCTTTGAGTACCAGCAGCACAATCCGTTTTCCTATAAACCGGGTGGTTTTGCCAGAGGAGCGGGACATGGAGCCACTTTTGAAGACAATTACAAAAACTGGTGGCATGTTTCAACCATTTTTATCTCCACTAAAAACAATTTTGAAAGAAGACTTGGCATCTGGCCTGCCGGATTTGATAAGGATGATGTGATGTATACCAACACGGCTTACGGAGATTATCCTACCTTTCTTCCGCAGTTTGCGCAGGGAAAAGATTTTAGCAAAGGACTTTTCGCGGGTTGGATGCTGCTGAATTATAACAAACCGGTTCAGGTTTCTTCTACTTTAGGTGGTTATCAGCCGAATTTAGCGGTAGATGAAGATATCAAAACCTACTGGAGTGCAAAAACCGGAAATTCCGGAGAGTGGTTTCAAACTGATCTTGGCGAGGTTTCTACCATTAACGCTATTCAGATCAATTATGCTGATCAGGATGTAGAATTTATGGGGAAAACGCTTGGGAAAATGCATCAGTATAAAATCTATGGTTCCAACGACGGAAGAAAATGGAACGAGATTGTGGATAAAAGCAAGAACACCAAAGATGTTCCCCACGACTATGTAGAACTAGAAAAACCCGCACAGGCAAGATTTCTGAAAATGGAAAACCTGAAAATGCCTACCGGAAAATTTGCTTTGAGCGGTTTCAGGGTATTTGGAAAAGGAGCCGGGGAAAAACCCAAGAAAGTACAGGGATTTGTTCCTTTAAGATCAGAACCTAAGAAGTTCGGTGAAAGAAGAAGCATCTGGATGAAATGGCAGCAGAACCAGGATGCAGACGGATACATAATTTATTGGGGAAAATCTCCAGATAAACTCTACGGAAGCATCATGGTGTACGGAAAGAACGAATATTTCTTCACCGGAGCAGACAGAACCGATTCTTACTATTTCCAGATTGAAGCTTTCAATGCCAATGGAGTTTCGGAGAGAACGGAAATTGCAAAATCTGAATAAACCGATATAAATTAAAACGCTTTGAAATTTTCAGAGCGTTTATTTTTTGTCCAGATGTTTCAGAAAACGGGCTGTTTTTTCAATCAGAAATTGATTATTCGGGGCTTTTTCCCAATCCATATGCCCTCCGTTGAATTCATACGTTTCATGATTGACTTTACTTTGGATGAAAGCAGAATCTAAACTTCTCATTTGGGATAAAGGAATCACACGGTCTGTATTCCCATAGTACGAAAGGGTAGGTGCTGAGGTAGAATCAACCCAGGTAATCGGACTTGCAAATAAGGTTTTCGATATTCCGGGAACCACTGCTTTTGGGCTCACCAGATAATTTTTCACAAAAGAATAATCATCATATTTTTCAAAACCGGGATCAGACAGATCGGTAGGTCCTACAATATTCACCACTGCTTTTATTCGTTTCTGATGATCAAAATGATAAGCGTACAGCATGGATAAATGAGCTCCGGCACTGTTACCCAGAAGAATAAATTGAGGTCTGCCGTTAAGTTTTTTATCTAAATATTGAATGACACTTGCAATATCATCCGTTTGGTTGGGAATTCCGGGACTTGTAGAAGAAGCCAGTCTGTAATTGATATTGGCGAAAACCTGATCAGGAAACCGCTGCATCATAGAAAGGGTGAAGAAGGTAAGATTAGATTTATCTCCTCCTCTCCAGCCCCCGCCGTGAATCATGATGAAAACATTCTTTTTGTTTGAAAAGCCCTGATGAGGTGTATAAAGATCCATGATTTGTTCGGGATCGGTTCCGTAACGGAGATTTTCTTCTTTCTCAAAACTGATGCCTTCGCCCACGGTTACTTTCTTTACTTTACATCCGGAAATAAAGAAGATCATCAGTAAGCATTTGAAAAAAATAACCAGGGAATTTCTCATAAGAAGACAGAAGTTAAATAGTAGACTTTTATAGATTCAAGATAAGAAATATAAATCATAATTTTCATAGGGTGTGGAAGTTATATTTTTCGTGCTCTGGCAGGAATTAAAATCGAAATTGTAGAGTTATTTCAGTGATTCTTTCATATGATTTAAATCAATTTTGTGAATTATTATTTTTAATTAGTATAAATAAAACTATAGATTTGCAACTTGAAAAAATTTACTGAATGAAATTTACAGCTACAACACTCTTCCTTTTTGGAGGTCTAGCATGGGCTTTTGCCCAAAGCTCAGGAAATATATCCGGAGTTCTGAAGCAGCACAACGGAGATGTTCTCCGGGAAGCAACCGTGGAACTGGTGGAAATCAATAAGCATACTCTTACCGATCAGGATGGAAAATTCAGCTTTGAACATCTTGCTGACGGCGATTACCATATCAAAATCCAGGTAATTGGTTCTGCAGAAAAAATCATAGAAGTGAAAGTAGGGCAGAACGAGTCCGCTGTAGTGAATTATCAGCTGGAAAAGGAAAATATTTCTGCCATACAGGAAATTACGCTGTCTTCAGTAACCAACAAATTTTCTAAAAAAGAAAGCCCATACGTATCGAAGCTTCCTCTAAAAAATATAGAAACGCCGCAGGTTTATATCAGCGTTCCTAAAGAACTGATTCAGGAGCAGATTGCGGTGAATTTGGGAAGTATTTCCAAAAACATTCCCGGTGCCGGTATTCCTATGCTTGCCAATCAGGGGCGTGTGACTTTTCTTTCCCGCGGATTCACTACAGAACCTATGGTAAGAAACGGAATTTCAGGATTTGCTTACACAACTATAGATCCTGCGAATCTTGAAAAAATTGAAGCCATTAAAGGTCCTTCCGCTACTTTATTCGGATCTAATCTTTCTACCTACGGAGGTTTATTCAACAGGGTAACGAAAAAGCCATTTAACGGTTTTGGAGGTGAGGTATCTTACACAGCAGGCAGCTGGAATTACAACCGTTTTACAGTAGATGTAAATACGCCGGTCAATAAAGATAAAACGGTCCTTTTCCGACTGAATGGGGCCGCTACGTTTCAAAAAAGCTTCCAGGATCTGGGCTTTAGCAATGCTGTATCTGTAGCGCCGTCTATTTCCTACCAGATCAATGACAGACTTTCCCTTTTATTCGATATTGAATACGGACATGAAAAGGCGACTTCTGTGGTAAGGTTCAATCCTTTCTTAGGAAGCAATAAAGTACAGTCTATTGCAGATATGGGATTCCCGTACAACAGACTTTTCGGAAGCAATGGTATTCCTTACGAAACAGAAATGATGAATATTTTTGCTCAGATGAATTATAAAATCTCTGACAGCTGGACCTCACAGACTTTGGTTTCCCGTGCAAAATCTACCATCGACGGATACATCACCGCCATTAACGGAGCCTCAGATACTACTGCCAGACTGCAGGTGATGAAAGGAAATACAAACTTCATTGCGACCAATATCCAGCAGAATTTCATCGGTGATTTTCAGATTTTGGGACACCGCAACAGATTAATTGTCGGCTTGGATTATTATAACAATGCCAACAGTTTCGACAGAGTAACTGTAAACGGAGCTCCGTTCGATTTTACTGGAACGGCACCTTACTCAGTGAATCAGGATGCGATTGATAACCTTGCCGCATCGGGAACTCCGAGAATTGAAAAGAACGGAGACAACAGCTATGCGGTGTTTGTATCGGATGTATTCAATATTACAGACCGTTTTCTGGCTATGGTAAGCTTACGTGCAGACCGTTATCAGAATATGGGAGTAACCAATATTGCTCAGAATATAACCACGGGAGAGTATTGGCAGACCAACTTTTCCCCGAAATTCGGATTGGTGTATGAAGTGATTAAAGATAAAGTCTCTGTTTTCGGAAATTATATGAATGGTTTTACCAATAAAGGAGGATCTGATATTTCAGGAAATACTTTTAAACCGGAACAGGCCAATCAGAAAGAGTTTGGTGTAAAAGGAGATCTTTTCGGACATAAGCTTGTGGGAACCATCAGTTATTATGATATTGATGTGAAGAATATGGTGCGCCAGGACCCTGTTAACCCTTTGTATTCCGTTCAGGACGGAGGCCAGAGAAGTAAAGGTTTCGAAGTGGAATTCACAGCGAACCCTCTAAGAGGATTCAATATTATTGCGGGGTATGCTTACAACGACAGTAAAATGACAAAAGCTGATCCTAAGATCGACGGGCTTCGTCCTGCACTTTCAGGACCTTCTAATTTATACAACCTTTGGATGAGTTATCAGATGATGGACGGACAGCTGAAAGGACTGGGAATCGGTTTCGGAGGAAATAAAGGAAACCATTCTTTCCAGACCAATACCACGACGGCAAAAGTGATTATTCCGGCCTATACTACTTTAGATGCGACGTTATTTTATGATCATAAAAATTTCAGAGCGGGAATTAAAGTGAATAATTTAACGAACGAAAAAACGTGGTCTGTAAGATTAACCCCACAAAACCCTACACAGGTTCTGGGAAGTATTGCTTATAAATTTTAAAAATACAATTAATCAGAGTTCGATAAGGACAAAGAGTATTCATTTAAACCATGTCAAGGTTCTGAACCTTGACATGGTTTATGGTTAACGGAACTACTCAGATCCACGTAGTTTTAGATTTTCTTAAGATCAGTAAAATAAAAAGTTCTTATCCCGAACTCAAATCAATTAGATTAATCAACAATAAAAACCCGCCGGAAATTCCGGCGGGTTTACCACAAAAATAGTTAATATGAAGAAAGATAGTCTCTTTATCTTGTTCTGCTTTTGATATCATCAGATGCACCTTCGATATCCCTTACTTTTTTCACTTTCTGGTTTCCGAAATTATAGGTAAGGCTTACGGTAATACTCCTTCTGTACTGATCATTTCTGATGTAATTGTAATTTCCATTGGCCTGATAGTCTTCAATTTCAACCACATTTGTTCTTAGTATATCGTTCAGATTCAAAGCAAATGTCCAGTCGTTCCAGTTTTTCTTGATGCTTAAATCTAAACTCATCAGATTTTTCAGCATTCCCAGTTCAATCTGCTGTTTATCCACAAAGAAGTAATTCACGCCCAGAAACCAGGTTTTCTTTTTGTCCAGACGGATCGTATTATTACTGGTAACAATCAGACTTGTTGATTTCACATTATTGGTATACACCAGCGGATTTCCGTCTTTATCTACGAAAGTTTCTCCGGTTGTAGGATCTCCTGCGAGAGATCCGTTGTTGATATTATGCTGAATTCCGGCATTGAAGTTCAGCGTTAAATACTGTTTGAAGAACGTCTTTTGAATACCCACCATCGCAGACATTTCCTGCTTGTCCCCAAAATTGGTTCTGATGTAGCGAAGTACATTCTGAGTCCCTATTTTTCCGTCCGGCGATTTGATAAAGCCCTGTAAAGGAACCTGTGTAATCTGATCTTTAAAATAAGAATGGTTCAGGATCAGGAAATAAGAGTTCTTGTACATATACGTCAGTTCCTGATTATACGTAGACGAAGCTTTTACAAAAGGATTGTTCTGAGTATAATTAAATTCTGTAATATAATTTCTTACCGGATTCAGTTCCCAGAAACTGGGTCTTCTCATTCTGCTGGAAAATGAATAGGAGATATTATTCTTATCATTAATTGCATAATTGAAACTTAAATAAGGCAAAAAGTTATTGTAATTTCTTTCAATGGTCTGATGTCTTTGAGATTCTAAAGGATGATAAGGGCTGTCTGCCGTTCCAAGACTTTTTGTGATCTCATATCTTGCACCTACCTTTCCGGAAAATTTATCGGAGAATTTCTTTTCAAAAGTCAGATAAAGTCCGTAGATATTTTCGTCATATATAAAATGATTGGATTCAGGGGTAATATTTACTTTTTCTAAACCTCCTGCAGGGTTGTAAATATAATCGTAGGTTAGATTTTTGGTATCATTATCCGTTTTTGTTTTGTTGAAGTTTCCACCGGCAGACAGCGTGAAATCATTTTTAAATTTCTGGATATAATCTACTGTTCCCGAGAAATTGTTGATGATCTGCGGAATATCCTGAATAATCGTCTTTCCTGTTGTTGAAAAATCTTCCGGATTATTTATACCGGAAATCATCGTGTTGTTTTTTGAGAACTGAAATCTTTTATAGATAAGATAAGCGGCATTCACGTTCAGTTTACTTCCGAGAGAATCCAGTTTTGCTTCATAGTTTAAATTAACCGAGTTATTGTAATTTCTGGCATCTTCTCTGTTTTTTGTCCATGTATGTGTAGTTTCCATGATTCCCAGCTGATTAGGCTGAGTGAGGGAATTATACAGATCAATCGTTGAATTATAGCTTTTATTCGCCCAGGAATTCCAGGATAGCGCTAAATTATTTTTTTCATTAAGCTGATAATCAATATTCAGATAGCCGCCTATGTTTTTATTCGGATCATCAATATCACCTACCGATTCATTTTTCAGCATATCCGTTCCATTTCTCAGAATATAAGACTGAGGTGAAATATTTTCCCCACCATTCAGATTGGCACTGATTCCAAGCTTGTCTTTTCGGTAATTCACAGAGAAACTGGCCTGGGTGTTATTGTATTTATTCTGAGTATTAGACATTCTCATATTACCGCTGGTACCGTCGCTCATCTTCTTTTTCAGAACAATATTGATGATTCCGTCTGAAGATTCTACCTGGAATTCACTTCCCGGAACCGTAATTACTTCAATCTTCTGAATATTTTCTGCGGGCGTATTTTTAAGGAACTGAGCCAGAGATTCAGCATCCATATTCGTTTTTCTTCCGTTGATGTAGATCAGGGCATTGTTTTTTCCGGCGATCTTCAGAGTTTTATCATCCGTTGAAGAAAGCAGGGGAGTCTGCTTTAAAAGATCAAAAGCGGTATTTCCTTTGGCAACAGGCGAAGCCGCTACATCATATACAAAACGGTCGCTTTGCTTTTTAAATACCTGTTTGGTAAGAGTGATTCCTTCTATAGACTTTGTTTTTACCGTATCGGATTTTTTTTCCTGGGCAAATACCAAGCTTCCTGAAATGGCTGCTGCCACTACAATTATCTTTTTCATAATGATTCTTATTTAAGTGTCGCTGTGAGGCGGGTAGGTTTGTGGTTGTTTTTTGTTTCGGGCTTAGGTTCTCGATTTGATCGCGTCGTTGGCCGATTTCATTTCTCTCGCTTTTTTCAGTTTTTGGTTTCCGAAATTATAGGTGACCCCGATGTTCAGAATTCTTGAATACTCGAAGTTGGTTACGTTATTATAGCTTCCGTTAGGCTGTATCCCTCTGATGGTGTTGAAATTTTGATTGAATAAATCATAAACCTCTGCTACAAACGTCCATGAACCCATGATTTTCTTTAAACTGATATCGAAACTCTGTCTTACACCCAATGTTCCGCTTTCAATTTTTAATTTGCTGCCGTAATAGTAATTAAGACCCAGGAACCAGTCTTTATTGGATGAAAGACGGATGGTGTTGTTGATATTACCGGATATATTAAAGTTTTTGAAATTGATCACATAAGGAATTACCTGCTCTGTATAAAGGGGATCCGGAACTGTGGTAGGGTCCTCAGATACTGTTCCGCTGTAGATATTGTACCCTAAATTCACAGAATAATTCGTAGTCCAGATATCTTTGAACCAGGATTTGTTCATTCCTAATGTCAGTCCGAACTGCTTGTTGTTACCATAATTGGTTCGGATATATCTTAAAAACTTAGTCGTAGTGATAATCGGGTTTCCGGCAGTATCATACATAATGTTTCCTTTGTCATCTTTCTGCGGGCCCGTTATACTTCCCTGAAGAGGAATCTGATTCGAAGCATCTTCTACATAATTAAAGCTCAGATTGGCAAAAAATGCATTCTTGTACATATAGCTGATCTCCTGATTGTAATATTTGGAAGCCAGTACAAAAGGATTATTCTGAGTGTAGTTGGTAGGGGTGAAATACGTTCTGGACGGATTCAGCTCCCAGAATCTAGGTCTTCTGATTCTGCTTGAAAAACTGTAGCTTAAATTATGATCTGAGTTGATGGTATAATTCAGATTAAGATAAGGCAGCAGATTGTTGTAGTTTCTGTCAAAACTTGTCTTTTCCAGAATTTCACCGCTGCTTCTCGTCATTTCATAACGTGCGCCTACTTTTCCTGAAAGTTTTTCGCTCAGCTTTCTCTCATACGTAAGGTAAGCCCCGAAAATTCTTTCTTTATAAATAAAATGATTGGTTTGATTGATGTCGTTAACAAAGACGTTGTTCACAAGATTATCCTGTCTGGTATCGTTATCCGTATTGGTGTGGTTGTAGCTTACTCCCATCAGCCATGTGCTGCCTTTAGCCGTTTTTTTAAGATAATCAATATTGGCTGCGTAATTATTGATAATTTGTGGAACCGATTGTCTAAGTGCACTGTATGGGCTGTTTTCATCAATTTCAGAGCTGTTGGTAATCGGGTAGCTTTTGTTGGTACTCATTTTATCTCTGTTGAACCATAGATAAGAAACATTAGAGGTAAGCTTACTTCCGATAGAATCTGTTTTTATTTCATAATTCAAATTGAAAGAATGGTTTCTGGTCTGTGCATCTTCATGGTTAATCGTTCTGTTCGTTAAAGCACCGTTTTGCCAGTTCGTTACATCAAGAATAGAGTTGAAACTTTTGTTATACCTCATGTTGTAGGTGAATCCTACACTGTGTTTCTTATTGATCTCATAGTCAATATTCACGCTACCTCCCACATTTTTGTTAGGATCATCATTAAAACCAAAAGACTCATTTCTGAAAGTAGAATCTCCGTTGGATAATGTATATCTTTCTCTGTCTGTCCAGCTTCCCGTATTGAAATTGGAATTTACAGACCATTTGTTTTTTCTGAAATTAAATGAAGCTCCGGCAGAAGGATTATTATAATACGCCTGCTCGTTATTCATTTTCAAAGTTCCGTTGTAGCCGTCATTTTTATTCTTTTTCATCACAATATTAATGACGCCTTCATTAGACTCAACCTGGAATTCGCTTCCCGGTGTTGTGATCACTTCAATTTTCTGGATATCTTCAGATGGAGTTCCCTTCAGCATTTCTATTAACGCTTCAGCATCCATATTGGATTTTTTGTTGTTGATGTAGATAACCACATCAGATTTTCCCATGATTTTCAGAGATTTTCCGTCAATGCTGGAAATCATTGGAGTCTGTTTCAAAAGATTGAAAGTATTCGTTCCCTTTGCAATCGGGGAAGAAGCTACATCATAAATGAAACGGTCGCTTTGTTTTTTGAAAACCTGTTTCTTGATATTGACAGCTTCAATGTTTTTTACTTTCAGAGTGTCTTTTGACTGCTGGGCTGCTGCCAGTCCGCTGAAAAATAAGGCGGCAATGAGAATCTGAGTTTTCATAATTAATATGTTTTAGTTGTTTTATTAGCTTGTATAAATTGTTATTTAACATTGCAAAGATATATAATAAAAACAGTATCATGCAATACAAAGTACTTAAAATGTTTTTATTTTAATTTTAACTCATTGATTTTCAGTGACTAAAATTTCATCCTGAAAAAACCAATTAATTTTCTTTTCTATTTAACTAGACAATTGAAGAAACTTAAGTATTACATTTCAAGAGAAGTTTTTCTGAAATAATAAAAAAAGACGATCATAATTTAAACTGTAAATCATGAAAATTCACTGTCATTCTGTGTTTTCACCGCATTGTTATGCAGTATAAAATTAAATTCACAAAATCCGGATAATTGAAGAGTAGTGGATGGAAAATTGAAAATAGCATCTTCCGGAGGAATTATTATATATGAAAGTTGGGTACAGAACGGGCTTACGGGCTGCTATAAAGTGCCTGTGGATATTTTAGTAGTCAGCAATACCAATCTGACGGTATCTTCTTCTACTATAAATGACTTACCCGTTGATAAGTATTCGGGAGATTTATCTGTAGAGAATTGGGGCAAAAACTACCTGTTCAGATTAATTCGGATATAGAAGTAAGAATACCGTAAAGGTTGAGGTTTATTAATGAAAGAAAAGTGAAGCAGGATTGTCCTGCTTTATTATTCACGGTCCTTTCTCGCTAAAGATTTATCTATCCAAATCGTAGCAAAAGGGAAAAATGCGGCAATTAAAGCGAAAACGCTGTCTTCATCATCCCAGGTGTATATTTTTCTTACAGCAGGTAGAAAGATAAGATAAAGAGTAAAGAAAAATCCGTGAATACTGCCAATAGTACTGATATATACGATAGGGAAAATACCTTCCGGATCTACACGTATCCAGGTCATTGCAGTGAATAGGAAAAACCACGAAATAGCTTCAGCCAAACAGACTTGCTTAAACCATCTGATCACTTTTTCCTGGGGATATTTTGAGAAAAATTTTTCGATAAATTCCATGTCTTGATATATAGATTGAAAAATAGCAGGCTGTATTGGAATCTAATTTCTAATTTCTAGCTTCTAATTTCTTACTTACAAAATTACTTATAAAAACTGCTTCCGTCCAAATATTCAAAAACTTCAGGAGGGAGCATAGGGCGTACATTTTTTCCTTCTTTAATCATATTCCGGATCTCTGTGGCAGAAAGCTCTATCACAGGTGCCTGAATCAGTGAGATATGATCATGCTGAAGATATTCCGAGTCTTTCTTTTCGCCTTCAAAAACTCTCGGGTATACAATAATGTGGTGGTTTTTAATCAGAAGTTCGGCATTTTTCCATTTATGAAGACTGCTCAGATTATCTTCACCCATAATCAGGCAGAAGGAGTAGTCGGGATACTTTTCATGAAGGTAGGTTAAAGTATCAATGGTGTAGCTGGGTTTCGGAAGAGAAAATTCCACATTGGAAGCTCTCATTTTTGGATAGTTTTTCACGGCAAGCTGTACCATATCCAGCCGGTTGTGGTCATTCAGCAGCGATTTTTTATCTTTAAAAGGATTCTGCGGGCTTACCACAAACCACAATTCATCCATGTCAGAATTTTCCAGAATGTAATTAGCCAGAATGAGATGTCCGATATGGATCGGATTGAAAGAGCCGAAAAATAAGCCGATTTTTTTCATGAGTTGTTAGGGCTTAGGTTGAAGGAATTAGGGATTAGGTGTAGATTGTAATTTTGTGATAATAGCATTAATCATTTTCGATATTTCAGCTGTTTTTTCGCTTAAATTTTGGAATTCTTCCGGATTTAAGTAATTTAAATTTCTTGCAATTATAAGTTGAGTTTCCAACTCCGCACAGCTTCCTCGGGCAATTTTTAAAAATTGAATGTAATCCAGCGTAGATCTTCTTGAATGCCCTTCAGCTATATTAGATGGAATGGAAACTGAAGAGCGACGGATTTGGCTTGTCAGCGAATAGATTTCTTGTTTTGGAAAACTTTGAGTAAAGGAATAGATTTCAGTAACAAGATGTACTGATTTTTGCCAGACCCATAATTCCTTGAAATTTCCCATAACCTCTATCCCTATTGCCTTATCCCTTATTTCTAATCCCTGAATTTCACATCTTTTATGTTCAAATAATGGGTTACATTTCCTTTCCAGTGATTTTCTTCTAAGGTGAAAGCAAGATCGAAATTTTTGTTTTTAAAATCTTCTGCGTGCTGTCCGAGTTTGAAACCTACACATTCTATATTCCTTCCCGTAGATTCCTGTTTGATGTAAAATTTGAGGTGGTTGTTGTCTTTCCCCATTGTTTTTACATAACCCGAAAGCTTTTGATCCGTAAGGGTCAGGATCGGTTTCATATTGTGAGGCCCGAAAGGTCCCAGCTTTCTGTGGAAATTGATGAATTCCCGGTTGATCTCATCTACCTTAATTTCAGAATCAATGGTTACGGAAGGTTCCTGCTGATGTTCCTGAATTCTTTCGGAAACTATTTTTTCAAATTTTATTTTAAACGCTTCGAACTTGTCTTTTTCCATAGACAATCCTGCTGCGGCGTGATGTCCTCCGAATTTCAGGAAATATTCCGAGCACATATCCAGAGCCTCATGTACGTCAAAATCAGAAACAGATCGGGCAGAAGCCACCATTTCTCCATTGTTGCCATCTGTGAATACCAGAGTAGGTTTGTAATACGTCTCAATAAGTCTTGAAGCCACAATACCAATCACTCCTTTGTTCCATTCAGGATGATAAACAATCGTGGAATGTTTTGTTTGCTGTTGAGATTCTATGATCTGGTTTAGAGCAGAAAGTGTGGAATTCATATCCAGTTCACGTCTTTCATCATTAAGATTCATAATGTCTCCAACAATCTGATTGGCGTGTTTAAGGTTGTCTGACACCATCAGTTCCACGGCAGCTTTTCCATGAGAAATTCTCCCTGCAGCATTAATTTTCGGAGCAATTTCAAACACAATATTTGAAATTTCAAAGTGAGAAAGCTTATCTTCCGGAATCAATAATCTTAAGCCCAGATTTCTGGTTTTTCTAAGAGTTTTAAGCCCCATTTTTGCCAGTACCCGGTTTTCTCCGGTCATGGAAACAATATCTGCGGCAATGGAAATAGCCAGAAGATCGGTAAGCTCGAATAATTCGGCTTCCGGAATTTTATAAATGGTGTTCAGTCCCTGGCAAAGCTTAAAGCCTACACCACATCCTGAAAGTTCTTTAAACGGATATCTGCAGTCGGCCCTTTTCGGATCCAGAACAGCAGCAGCATTCGGAATTTCTTCTCCCGGAAGGTGATGGTCGCAGATAATGAAATCAATTCCCTTTTCCTGAGCATAGTTAATCATATCTATAGCCTTGATACCGCAGTCCAAAGCAATGATTAAAGAAAAGCCGTTTTCTTTGGCAAAATCAATTCCTTCGGTAGAAATTCCGTATCCTTCAGAATTTCTGTCCGGAATATAATAATCGAGATATTTCTTTTCAACAATTTTGCTGAGGTATAAATACATCAGGGCAACTGCCGTAGTCCCGTCTACGTCATAGTCTCCGTATACCAGTATTTTTTCCCCGTTTTCTATGGCATTGGCAATACGCTCAACAGCTTTCTGCATGTCTGCCATCAGAAAAGGATTGTGAATATCGGTAAGATTGGGTTTGAAAAATTCTCTGGCCTTTTGATAATTGTCAATTCCTCTAAGAACGAGGAGTTTAGATTCAAAAGTACCAAAACCAAGTGACGAACTTAATCTGTCCACAACTTCCTCGTCGGGTTCGGGCTTGTAAATCCATTTCTGACTCATTTCACAAAAATAAGGAAAAAAAACAGCATTTTGAAATGAATAAGGATGAACTTGACTTACTGATTGTTAAAAAAAATATCTATCTTCGCGGTCCAAATTAAAATGACTATGAAAAGAATTATCGTCTGCCTTTTATTCTTAGGCACAGTGAATGCTGTATCAGCACAGAAAATTAATCTTGGAAAAGCTGCCGGTGTTGTTTCGAAAGGAGCAAAAGCCCTTACTTTTACCAATGAGGATGCTATTAAACTGTCAAAGGAATCCGTTGACTGGATGGACAAGAACAATCCGGTTGCAGGGCCTAAAGATCCTTATACAGTACGACTGAACAAGCTTTTCGGAAAACACAAATCTCAGGACGGACTGGCTCTGAATTATAAGGTGTATAAAGTAAAGGATATCAATGCCTTTGCCTGTGCAGACGGAAGTGTGCGTGTATTTTCTTCTTTAATGGATATAATGACAGATGATGAAATATTAGCAGTAATCGGACACGAGATAGGTCACGTGAAAAATCAGGATACCAAAGATGCTATGAAAGCAGCTTATATGAAAGCGGCGGCTTTGGATGCCGGATCATCTGTATCGGGAACTGTAGCTACTCTGAATGAAAGCCAGATTGGTAAAATGGCTAATGATTTCTTAGATGCTTCCCACAGCAAAAAGCAGGAATCTGAAGCAGATACCTATTCTTATGACTTTATGAAAGCGAATAACTATAATGTTGTAGGAGCATATTCTGCATTCAAAAAGTTAGCTTTACTTTCAGAAGGAAGTACTCAGACCGGTTTTGAAAAGATGTTTAACTCTCACCCTGACAGCGAAAAAAGAGCTCAGGCTATTAAAAAGAGAGCAGAAAAAGATGGCTTATGGAAAGATCCGGGAACGGTTGCTATTCCAAAAACGAAGCTTACGAAATAATATAATTTATATTTAAAATAAAAAATACCTTCAATGACTTTGAGGGTATTTTTTTTATCCCTAATTCTAACTAACCACCCAGGGCAACACTTACTTAAATAATAGCGACACTTACTAGTTGATCATTATTTGTTTTGATTGAAATGTCTAAGTTCGTTCCATTAAACATACACAATGAAAACAAAATTATTATTTCTGGTTTTCCTGGTAGCCTTACTGGGAATGCAGGCTCAGGTTGTATCTTTTCCTGATGCCGCTTTTAAAGCAAAATTATTAACATCATCTCCGGGTAATTCAATTGCCAAAAATCTGTCCGGAAATTATTTTTCTATAGATGCCAACAGCGATGGGGAAATACAGCTGAATGAAGCCGCTATGGTTGGGGAAATAGAGATTATCGATCCGAATACAGATATTGCCATTCATGATTATGAAGGTATTTTATCATTTACGAATCTTAAAAATTTAACAATTGATTACTGGAATGTCCCTGCGAATCTCTTTACTATTTCAGGACTTAATTCTTTGCAGAATTTAGATGTTAAATTTGAAAATTACGATCCTGGAAGTATCAGTTTAAGCGGCTGTCCGCAGCTTAAAAAGGTAAAGATTTACGGGATTGTTCTGAGTACGCTTAGTAATAACCCGCTCATTGAAGATCTATCCATCAGCAGTATGTCTATGTCTTCAGCTACGATGAATTCCATTGAAAGCCTGAGTCATCTGAAAAATTTAGAATTATTGGATTTTGTTGACTTAATATCCGGTTTATCATTAAATTTAAGCAGTCACCCTAATTTACTGAGCTTAAAAATTATAAATACCAGTCTGGCGAATATTGATGTATCAGGCTGTGCCTCGCTGCACACGATAACTTTGAATCCGGCAGATCCACTTACCTTTAATTTTATTCCCGTGATAAGCATTAATTCCAGTAACTGCCCGAATTTGGTCAATTATTTTGTGGGCGAGGACTCAGATATTTCTACCCATATTATTTCAAACAATTGTCCGGGGCTGGTTCATTTTATGTCTAATCATGGCGACCTGTCATTATCTTTGAATGACTGTGTGAATTTAGAAACGATTAATGTAAAAAACCTGAGGAGTCTTTCAGTAACTAACGATGTAAATCTGAATTCAATTAAAGCACTTCGTTTCAGGGGAACTGCTTTGAATTTGTCTGATAGTGGTTTGCAAAATTTAAAACATCTTGAAATCAGCTATATTCCACCTTTTTTTCCAAGTATTAATGAGCATGGTAATCTAATGTCTTTAAACTTACAGGGAATTACAAGTTTAGAAGAATTGCTCTGTTCCAATCATCAGATCACCAATCTGAATATTGCAGGCTGTATCAATTTACGTACGCTGGATTGCAGTGGAAATCAGCTTTCCGGATTGGATGTAGGCGCGCAGACCAATCTTGAGGAGCTATATTGTAGGAGTAATCTACTTACCTCATTGCTATTGAAAAACGGCAGAAATGAAATGATTGATTTTTCCGGTAATCCTGATTTGCAGTATGTTTGCTGTGATGATGCTCAAATGGCCACTATACAGGCTCTTGTTGATGATTATGCCTATCCTAATTGCGTGGTCAGCAGCAGCTGTGCTCTTGTCCTCGCCAATAATGATGTATTCAAACCAATGAATGATAATTCCGTCAAAATATATCCAATCCCTGCAAAGGAGGAAGTTACCGTAGAAGCTGCTTTCAATGTTCATGCAATAGAGCTCTATGATGGACAAGGGAAAATTATTCAAAAACAGGTTTGTAATTCCAAAACTGTAAAGGTTCGTATAGGAAGTATTCCTTCAGGGATATACTATTTAAAAGTAAATACAGAAAAAGGAGTCCTGATGAAAAAAATGGTTAAAAACTAATGTTATTATGATAAAAAAATCCCTCTCAATAGCTTTGAGAGGGATTTTTTTTATTTGAATGTATAGTTTAAGAATACATTTTTTCTCTAAGTTCTTTTACTTTTTTGTCAGCAAGATATTCATCGTAAGTCATTTCTCTGTCGATGATTCCTGTAGGAGTCAGTTCAATGATCCTGTTACAGACTGTCTGAAGCATTTCGTGGTCATGAGATGCCAATAAAAGATTTCCTTTGAAGTTAGACAATGAGTTGTTCAAAGTGGTGATACTTTCAAGGTCTAAGTGGTTGGTAGGTTCATCCAATAATAGAATGTTGGCTTTCTGAAGCATCATTCTGCTGAACATACATCTCATTTTTTCACCTCCTGAAAGTACTTTACAAGATTTTAAAGCCTCGTCTCCGGAGAAAAGCATTCTTCCCAGGAATCCTCTTACGAATTCTTCGTGACGCTCTTCATCATTTTTAGTAAATTGTCTCAACCAGTCTACCAGGCTTAGGTCTTCCTGGAAGAATTTAGTGTTATCTAAAGGCATGTGAGATTGGTTGGTAGTAACTCCCCAAGCTACAGTTCCTTTATCTGCCTCTACATTTCCAGCCAGAATTTCAAAAAATTCCGTAATGGCTAAAGAGCTTTTAGAAAGAATCGCTACTTTATCTCCTTTTTTAAGATTTAAGTCGATGTTTGAGAATAATAATTCTCCGTCTTTCGTTTTTTCAAGACCTTTTACATCCAGAATCTGATCTCCCGCTTCTCTTTCCATTTCGAAAATAATGGCTGGGTATCTTCTTGAAGATGGCTTAATATCATCAATATTAAGTTTGTCGATCATTTTCTTTCTTGCTGTAGCCTGTTTTGCTTTAGCTACGTTGGAACTGAATCTCGCGATAAAGTCCTGAAGTTCCTTTTTCTTTTCTTCCGCTTTCTTGTTGGCCTGAGCTCTTTGTCTTGTAGCAAGTTGAGAAGCCTGGTACCAGAAAGAGTAGTTACCTGTATAAAGGTTAAGTTTGGCATAATCTAAATCTCCGATATGCGTACAAACCGTATCCAGGAAGTGACGGTCGTGAGAAACCACAATTACTGTGTTTTCATAATCTGCAAGGAAGTCTTCCAACCATGAGATCGTCTCGATATCAAGGTCATTCGTAGGTTCATCCAGAATCAATACATCGGGGTTTCCGAAAAGAGCCTGAGCCAAAAGAACCTTTACTTTGTCCTTGTTCTCAAGTTCGCTCATCATCTGCCAGTGCATATCATCTTTGATTCCTACATTGGAAAGCATGGTCTGTGCATCAGATTCTGCAGTCCACCCGCCCATTTCATCATAGATTACACCTAGTTCACCAGCTTTAATTCCGTCTTCGTCAGAGAAATCTTCTTTAGCATATAAAGAATCCATCTCCTCTTTTATTTCGAATAATTTTTTGTTTCCTCTTAAAACAGCCTCAAGAACAGTATATTGATCGTAAGCAAAGTGATCCTGCTCCAAAACGGACATTCTTTTTCCCGGTTCCAAAGATACATGCCCTGTAGTCGGATCCTGCTTGCCCGTTAATATTTTAAGGAATGTAGATTTCCCCGCACCGTTTGCTCCGATAATCCCGTAGCAGTTTCCTTTGGTAAACATAATATTTACCTCGTCAAAAAGAACTCTTTTCCCGAATTGTAAAGATAAGTTAGATACTGTTAACATATAGTTTTGTAAATTTGGCGCAAAAATACGAAAAGAATTTGGGTATTTCGTAATAATGTAATAGTCAAGTTTTTAAATATAAGGTATTTTTTCTATATTTCATTAACGAAATAATAGAGAAGAGTCCCGAAGGGACGATTTAATAAAGAATTGGGTAAACGCCAATTAATATAATCACGTAATATATTAAACAATATATCACGGTAATCACGAATTTTTACAATGAAGATCGAAAAAACAGTCAGTATATTAAACAGAAGAGCCCGTTTTGAATATGAAATTCTTGAAGAATATGAAGCAGGAATGGTTTTAACGGGAACAGAAATAAAATCTTTACGCTCTTCTAAAGCATCTATCACAGAATCCTTCTGTCAGTTTATTGATGGGGAGTTATACATTATTAATATGATGATTGATGAGTATAAATTGGGAACTTTTTATAATCACAAAACAAAAAGGGAACGGAAATTGCTGTTGCACAAAAAAGAATTGCAGAAACTTGAAAAAAAGTTAAAGGATGCAGGGAATACAATTATACCTCTTAAATTATATATCACAGATAAGGGTAAAGCAAAGGTGCTTATAGCGCTTGGTAGAGGTAAAAAACTCTTTGATAAAAGGGAAGCGATAAAAGATAGAGAAAATAAACGTAACCTGGACAGAATATTAAAGAAAAGTTAAAAATCATTCAAAAAACTTTGTATATAAAGAAAAATTATATTTATTTTGCATTATCAATTATTTAATCATTTAATTCTATGAAAAATCTAAAATTAGGAATTTCAGCATTGGCGCTTACTGTTGCCTCTACTGTCTTCGCGCAGACTACCAACAATCCGTGGTTGATCGGGGTTGGTGCTCATGCCGAAAATCACAAGGCAGCACGGACAGGATTCAGTAACACGTTCTCTGCTAATAATTTAACAAAGACGATGTTCAATATGAACAACTTCTCTATTACTCCTCCGTTATCTAAATTGACAGTTGCTAGAAACATCGGTAAAGGTTTAGTTATCGACTGGCAGACTACTGTAGGTAACGTAGATAATAAGAGATTCAACATGGGGAAAGAATTTTTCCTAATGACAGGTATTGGTTTCCAGGCTAAAGCAGCTGGTCTTTTATGGAATGAAGAATCTTGGTTCGATCCATATTTAAGAGTTGGTGCTAACTACCTGAGACATGATTATACTGCCCTTGCTTTCCCTAGAAACGATTACAGAGGTGAATCTGTTCCTAACGGAGACGGTGGTAACGAAAACGGTAAAGCTAATCACTTTGCAGTTGCTACAGGTGCTGGTGTTAACTTCTGGGTAACTAAAAACTTCGGTCTTGGTGTACAAGGTGACTATGTTTCAACTCCAGGTGATAAATCTACAGTTGCAAACTTCTGGCAAGCTTCTGCATCAATCTTATTCAGATTTGGTAACAGAGATAGAGATAAGGATGGTATCCTAGATAAAGACGATCTTTGTCCAGATACTCCAGGTCTACCAGAATTCCAAGGATGTCCTGATACAGACGGTGATGGAGTTCCAGATAAAGACGATCAATGTCCAGAAGTAGCTGGTCCAGTTGAAAACAACGGTTGTCCTTGGCCAGATACAGATGGTGACGGTGTTATCGACAAAGATGATGCTTGTCCTACAGTTGCAGGTCCTGCAGAAAACAACGGTTGTCCTTGGCCAGATACAGACGGTGACGGAATCTTAGATAAAGATGATGCTTGTCCTACTGTACCAGGTGTTCCTGAATACAACGGATGTCCTCCTCCTAAGAAAGTAGACGTAGTTGTTGTTAACGAGACATTGAAAGATATCTTATTCGACTTCAACAAAGCGACTATCAGACCAGAATCTAGCGGTAAGTTAGATACAGCTGCTAAAATCATCAAAGATGCTGAAGAAACTAACTTCTTAGTAGTAGGTATGACAGATGCTAAAGGTTCTGCTGCTTACAACTTGAACTTATCTAAGCAAAGAGCTGCTGCTGTAGTTGGTGCTTTAGAGTCTAGAGGAATCAACCCTAACACTCTTAAATCAATTGGTATCGGTTCTCAGGAAGCTACTGTTCCTGCAAAAGCTTCTGATGCTGAAAGACAAAAAGACAGAAAAGTTATCGTAAGAGCTATCTCAGGTTCTGAGTGGGAAACTTACAAGAAAAATGACATGACTGTAGCTAAGCCAGTTGTTAAAAAAGCAACTAAAAAAGGAACTAAAAAAGCTCCTGCTAAAAAAGCTCCAGCTAAAAAGAAAAAATAATTAATTTTTCTAAATAATAAATACCTCCAATTTTTTGGGGGTATTTTTTTTTTGTTGACTTTTAGCTAATTTTGTTGAAAATTTAAAAATTAAAATGGGAAGAGCATTTGAATATAGAAAAGCTTCTAAAATGGCCAGATGGGATAAAATGGCCAAAACTTTCTCCAAGATCGGAAAGGATATCGCATTGGCTGTAAAAGCAGGTGGTACAGATCCTGAAGCCAACCCGGCTTTAAGAAGATGTATCCAGAATGCAAAAGGTGCCAACATGCCTAAAGACAACGTAGAAAGAGCCATCAAAAAAGCAAGTGGTGCTGATGCGGAAAACTACGAGGAAATTACTTACGAAGGCTACGGACAGGGAGGTGTTGCTTTCTTTGTGGAATGTACTACCAACAATACAACAAGAACTGTTGCCAATGTAAGAGCAATCTTCAATAAATTTGACGGGAATCTTGGTAAGAATGGAGAGCTGGCATTTATTTTCGACAGAAAAGGAATCTTCAACCTGGATTTATCTCAAATCAAAATGGACTGGGATGATTTTGAAATGGAAATGATTGATGCCGGTGCAGAAGAAATCGATAAAGACGAAGAAGAAGTAATGATTACTACTGCTTTCGAAGACTTCGGTTCTCTGTCTCATAAACTGGATGCATTGGGTATTGAAGCAAAAAGTGCAGAACTTCAGAGAATTCCGAACAACACGAAAGAAGTGAATGAAGAACAGTTCAAAGCCAATATGAAAATGCTTGAACGTTTTGAAGATGATGATGATGTACAGAACGTATATCACAACATGGAAATCACAGAAGACCTGATGGATTCACTGTAAAAAAATAATATAGCATTCATATACAGTTAACTTTCAATTAGTTTCTTTGCATAAAACTATGAAAAGAAACGTTGAATTAGTTGTCATATCGGATGTTCATTTGGGAACTTATGGATGTAAGGCTAAAGAGCTGTTGCGGTATCTCAATTCTATCCAGCCTAAAACATTAGTTTTGAACGGGGATATTATTGATATCTGGCAGTTTAAAAAGTCTTACTTCCCTAAACCTCATTTGAAAGTGATCAAAAAGATTCTTTCATTAGCCACTAAAAATACAGAGGTTTATTACATCACAGGAAACCACGATGAAATGTTCCGGAAGTTTACGGATTTTGAATTGGGGAAACTTAAAGTCTGTAATAAGATCTGTCTCACTATCGATCAAAAGAAAACCTGGATATTTCACGGAGACGTTTTCGATGCATCTGTCCAGCATTCCAAATGGATCGCAAAACTTGGCGGAAAAGGCTACGACCTTCTGATCATGATCAATAATGTAGTCAACTGGTTTTTGGAGAAAATGGGCAGAGAGAAATACTCGTTTTCCAAAAAAATCAAAAACAACGTGAAGAAAGCAGTCAAATATATCGGAGATTTTGAACTGACAGCTTCTGAGCTTGCTATTGACAATCATTATGATTATGTGATCTGCGGGCATATTCATCAGCCTCAGATTCGTGAAGTTGTTAATAAGAAAGGATCTTGTACTTATCTGAATTCAGGAGACTGGATAGAAAATCTGTCCGCCCTCGAATATCATGATAAAGAATGGAAGATTTTCTATTATGACGAACACAAAGATTCACTTAAAGATGACGAAGCAGAAGAGATCCAGGATATGGACAGCTCCGAACTTCTGAAAATAGTTACTAATTTTTCCTAAATGAAAATTCTCTATGCATTTCAAGGAACAGGGAACGGACACGTTGCCAGAGCACAGGAAATTATTCCTATCCTTAAAAAATATGCTTCCGTAGATACACTCATCAGTGGTCATCAGTCGCAATTAAAGGCTGATTTTGACATTAACTTCCAATATAGGGGTATTTCCCTGCTCTATAATAAAACAGGCGGTTTATCCTACCGCAAAACATTTACCGAGAATAAATTCCTTGATGCCATAAAAACCATCAGAGCATTGGAGCTTTCACAATACGATCTTATCATTAACGATTACGAACCTCTGACAGGATGGGCAGGCAAGCTGAAGAAACTCCCGATGATTGAATTGAGCCATCAGGCTTCCATGAGCTTTCCTGAAACCCCCAAACCGGAAAAGAAGGACTTTCTTGGTGAGCTCATCCTCAAATACTATGTTCCCAGTGAAAGAAAAATAGGGTTTCATTTTGATAATTATCATCCGCAGATCAAAAAGCCTGTAATCAGACACAAGATCAGAAATCTGAATCCTGATAAAAAAGGCTATTATCTGGTGTATCTGCCCAGTTTTGCAGATGAAAACATCATTAAGGTCTTAAAACAGATTCCCGTACAGTGGAAAGTATTTTCCAAGCATAGTAAACTCAATGTAAAAGTGAAAAACGTTGAAGTTTTCCCTATTGATGAAATACAATACCTGAAATACTTTGAAAACTGTGACGGAATTCTTTGTAATGCAGGTTTTGAAACCCCTGCAGAAGCTCTGTTCATGGATAAAAAACTGTTTGTAATCCCTATTCATAATCAGTATGAACAGGAATGCAATGCCAGTGCCCTGGATCTGATGGGAATTCCCAATAGCAAAATACTGAACCTTCAGGAAATTATGGAATGGGTAGCATCAGACCATCATTTAAAAGTAGATTATCCGGATGATATTGAAGAGATTCTGGTGAATGAAGTTTTAATTCTTTAAAAAGATATCGTCTACATCATTCATCCTTGTCATGACAGATCTTGCATAAGAACAATGAGGGTATACTTTCCAGTTGTTTTCTCTGGCAAATCGGATGGCTTCTTCCACCAGGTATTTTCCCATTCCTCTGCCTTCAAATTCAGGATGTACGAGTACGAAAGAAATAATAAATTTATTTTCTTCAGGAAAAATAGTGTAGGTTAATCTTCCTATTTCTTTTATTTCATTATTCAACGTAAGAAAACCACCATTTCCTGATTTATTGTTTTCAAATTCCATAATTCTAGACTTTGTTATTAAAGATACAAAAATTGCACCGACCAGGATTATGAGTGATGAGTAATAGGTAATGAGTAATGGAATGCGTCACCTGCGAATGGTGAATTTACTTCGCAGCCAATTTTTTAATTTGAATAAATTCCGAGACTATTTTTTATAAAATAATAAATTGACGCTTCACCCGCGAAGCGAAAATTGATCATTCACATTTTTCATTCATCATTCATCATTCATCATTTATAATTTATCAACTATCCTTCCCCGTATAATAGTTATAGTCCTTTATAACAACATTAATAAACTGTCTTTCCGTCATCTTAGCCGGATCTATATCCAGTTTTAAAATACTTTTGATTTTATTGGAAAGTTTAGTGATAATCTGGCGGTCGTCTACCTTGATGGCTTTGATATAGTTGTCTTTAATAATCCTCATGTCATTGTCACTTAATGCGATTACCTGAGGAAAAGTAGGAATGTAATTGTCGTTGATGTTCTCTAAGATCGTGTGGGAAATGTTGATGTTATTTTTTAACGAAATTACAGCTGTACCGGAAGCAATATCGCCCAGACGCTGATTATTTTTAGACACAATCATAGAAATGAGACCGATAACTCCCGCGGCAGTGGTGTCAATAATACGGAACATCCAACGGATCAGATAATCTCCAAAGCTGGCCTGGTAACCATCAATTTTTACAACCCGGATTTTCATGAGTTTTTTTCCCGGAGTCTGGCCTTCCATCAGGCTTTCCAATACTACAGGATATATGTATACCGGAAATGTAAGAACAATATAAACAGCCATAACAGACCATTGATCCAGCCCGTCTAATAAATACCCCAGATCAAAAATATTGAAGAAAAGATAGAATATAATCACTACATAAGCCACCTTGATTAAGAAATCAATGATGAAGGCAAGCATTCTTTCTCCAACGCTGGCAATGTTAAAGTTAATATTTACATTTTGTGAGGTATTTATCGCAATTTGAGACATATTTTTTATTATTTTAGCCTTACAATTATGAGAGAAGTTTATTTCATTAAACAAAATAAAGAAAAATGGTTGGGAATTGAACAGGTTATTCAAGGGAAAGTCAAAAAAAATCCGGATGACCTGTCTTCACTATACATTAACCTGATCAACGATCTTTCATTTGCACAAACTTACTATCCTAAAAGTAATACCACCGTTTATCTCAATCACCTTTCTTCACAAATATTTCAGAAAATTTACAAGACCAAAAGGGTAGAAGAGAACAGGCTGGTTTATTTCTTCAGGACGGAAGTTCCTTTGCTCGTCCATCAATACAGACGATATCTGCTGTATGCTTTTCTTTTCTTCATTTTATTTACCTCCATCGGAGTGCTTTCCGGAGCCTATGATAAAGATTTTGCAAACATCATTCTTGGAGAAGATTATGTGAATGAAACCATAGAAAATATTAAAAAAGGGAATGCGGTAGGAGTTTACCAAAGTGGTTCTACCTGGGGAAGTACCATCGGGATTATTTTTAATAACATCGGAGTGGGTGCTAAACTATATATTTACGGTATCACGGGAGGTGTGGGAACTTTGTTTGCATTGCTTTCCAACAGTGTTATGCTCGGGTCTTTTCAATATTTTTTCTACGACTACGGAGCTTTGAAAGACAGTGCAAGAGGGATCTGGCTTCATGGTGTTTTTGAGATATTTGCCATGGTGGTGGAAGCCATGTGCGGGCTCATTCTTGGGGCAAGTATTTTGTTTCCGAAGACATTTTCAAGATTTAATTCCTTTAAAACAGGTTTTAAAGACTCCTTTAAAATTTTCCTGAGTACCGTTCCGTTTACCATCTGTGCCGGAATCATTGAAGGTTACGTCACAAGACATGCCTTGAAAATGCCGCTGGTGGTGAACCTGGCTATAATCATCAGTTCACTGGCTATTATAGGATTTTATTATTTTGTATATCCTTCGGTAGTTTATAAAAAAATTAATAACCCAACACATGATGCAGTTTTATAAAAAAAGAGAATTTGGAGCTTTCATCAGTGACAGCTTTAACTTTTTCAAATTATACGGAAAAAATTATTTTAAAAATTATATCCTGATCAACGGGCTGCTGTTGATACTCACCGTTGTTGTGATGATATTGGGATTCAGAGAAATTTTCGGACAGATGATAGGTTCCAACGTGGATGGAGAAACCTATTATTTTGAAAGATATTTTTCAGAAAATGCAGGAATGCTTATTGTTGCAGGTGTTCTTGTTTTTCTGCTTTTTGTTCTTTTGGCGATAGTCAATTATCTTTATCCTGTTTTTTACATGAAAAGAATAACCGGAGGAGCCCAGAGCGTAAAAACAGACGAAATTGTAAGTGATTTCAGGACCAATGCCGGAAGAATTTTTAAAATGTGCGTAGGAATGTTGTTTATCGTACTTCCGGTGACCATGATTGTAGTAGGATTTTCGTATGTCCTGTTGCTCATTATAATTGGCTTTTTCCTGATTATACTCGTTTATCCCACAGTATTCAATGTTTCGGCTTTTCTGATGTATGATTATTTTAATACGGAAAGAGGCTTTATAGACAGTTTGAGTTATTCCATACGATCCCAGTTTTCTTACCCGAACGGAAATGAAAAATCGCCTTACTGGAAATATTGGGGATCTTCTTTCATCATGTTTATTATTATGTATATTGCTACTTCGGTATTTACATTTGTTCCTATGATATTTGTGTACGGATCGGTTCTTACTTCTAATCCGGACGGAAATTTTGAAGAAAATCCTTTTACCGGAGCTGTTGGAATTGTATTTTTTATATTCTACGGATTTTCCATGATTGTATCGCTACTGCTTTCCAATCTGATGTATATCAATGCAGGACTGATGTATTACGACAGCAGGACAGACCTTCACAAGAAAATTGAACTCGAAGAAATTGAAACCATAGGTATTAATGAATAAGTTCTTTCTTTTTCTGCTGATCTTTTTTTCCGTATGTTCCGTTCATGCGCAGAACGACGGTGGAGATGATCCTGAGGAAGATTACATTCTAGACTCATTAGGTACAGGGCATTACAGAAATATGCTGCGTGCAGATTCGGTATTGATTCTAAAGCCTGTTTCAGAAAATACAGTGTACCCGAAAAAGTTCAAAGAAAATCTTCATTCCAGATATAAAGGCAATGAATTTGATTATTCTGTTTCCAAGCCGAAAGAGTCTTTTCTGCAGAAACTGATGCGTAAAATAGATAAGATCCTTCAGAGTATTTTTGGAGAAACCGTATTTAGAAATTCAGCAAAATTTACAACGGTTCTGATCCGTTTGTTTGCCATTATTTTAGTAGGATTTCTTCTGTATTTTGTCATTAAATTCTTGATGGATAAAGACGGAAACCTTTTCTTCGGCAAGAAAAATAAAAAAATAAATATCAATGCAGAAGAACTGCATGAAAATATCCATGAGATTAATTTTCCTGAAAGCATTGCAAAATTTGAACGCGAAAAAGACTATCGCTCGGCAATCCGTTACCAGTTTTTATTCATTCTGAAAAAATTGAGTGATAAAAAACAAATTAACTGGAATCCTGAAAAAACAAATAAAGACTACGTCGCAGAACTGAAAAACAATCAGCTGAAAAGTGAATTCGGCGGTCTTTCCTATATCTTTGATTATGTCTGGTATGGAGAGTTCAATATTGATGAGGATAGTTATCTGAAATTCAAAAACCAATATCAGGCTTTTAAAGCGTAATTAAATTATAGACCATGAAAAAGACCTTCAAAATATATGCTGTAATATTCATCGTTGTGATGCTTATTCTGGCGTTGCTTGAAGTCAACAAAAAAGAAACCACCAGCTGGCGCAAGAATTTCGACATCAATGAGAAATCCCCTTTCGGACTCTTTGTTTTCAGTAATGAAGCGAAAGATCTGTTTAAAAACAATCTCAGAAAAATAGAAAAAGCGCCTTATGAATATTACAATCAGCGGGAAAAAGATCCACACAACATCATTGTTATAGCGAAAGAGCTGGATAAGGAATCCTGGAAGAAAATCCTGGATCAGGTCTCCGGTGGTTCGGATGCAATGATTATCATGAGCCGTGTTCCTAAAAATGTTTCGGACAGTATAGGGTTTCATAGTTCAGATATTTCTTTCGCAGAACAAAATGTACTGAAATTGACGGATAAAAAATACCAGAATGATTTTATTCAGTTAGATAAGTTCCCGTCTGGGAGAGGTTTTTCATATATCAAGCCTAAAGTAGAAGTATTAGGAAAAACGGTTGAGAAAGATAACACAGATCAGGCCAATTTTATTAAGATTAATTTTGGAAAAGGAACGATATACGTTCACAGCGAACCCCTTTTTCTTACCAATTATTATCTCTTGAAACCCGGTAATATAAAATATGCACAGGATGTTTTTTCATATCTTCCGGACAGAGAAACCCTTTGGTTTGTAGAAAACGATACCAAAGTATCCCGTTTCTTCATGAGATTCGTTCTTTCCAATCCTGCACTTAAATATGCATGGTGGGTATTTTTAGGAGGGCTGATATTGTTTATCTTTTTTAATGCAAAAAGAAAACAGCGTATCGTTCCGGTTCTAGAACCTTTGAGAAATACTTCGGTAGATTTTGTAAAAAGTATTGGAAATCTTTATCTTCAGGAAGGCGATTTTCATGATATGATGGCCAAAAAAGCCCAATATTTCCTGAATAAAATAAGAATAGATCTTTTGATTGATACCCAGAATCTGGATGAAGAATTTGCAAAAAAACTCCATCTGAAAACAGGGAAAACAATGGAAATGATCCATGAAGCCATAGAACTGATCAGAAAAGGGCAGGACCCTTACGCAAACGTAATGAAAGAAGACCTCACAAGAATGAACAACCTTCTTGATGAGATATTAAAGTAATGTAACAATATTACAATGTAACAGTATAACAATGTAAATTGATCAATTACTGCATAATTATAATAGAATAAGAGTCCCAAAGGGACGATTTAACAAAGAATCGGATAACGTCCGATTTAAAAAAATAAAAACCACAGATAGAAAATTATGGAAAACCTTGAAAATCAAAATTTAGAGAATCAGAGTTCTATCAATTTAAATAAAAATGAAGATCAGTTTCAGTCGAGAATTGATATGATTGAGCTGCGTGCCAGTTTAGATAAAGTAAAAACCGAAATCGCCAAAGTAATTGTCGGGCAGGAAAGCATGATTGAGCATCTTATTGCAGCTCTTTTATCAAACGGACATGTTTTGATTGAAGGTGTTCCGGGAGTTGCTAAAACCATTACGGCAAAGCTTTTGGCCAAAACCATAGACGTAGGATTCAGCAGAATTCAGTTTACACCGGACCTGATGCCTTCAGATATTCTGGGAACCTCTGTTTTCAGTGTGAAAAATTCCGAGTTTGAATTTAAAAAAGGACCCATCTTTTCCAATTTTATATTAATTGATGAGATCAACAGGTCACCTGCAAAAACCCAGGCAGCCCTTTTTGAGGTAATGGAAGAAAGACAGATCACAATGGATGGAATCCGTTACATTATGGATGAGCCTTTCCTCGTGGTGGCTACTCAAAACCCAATAGAGCATGAAGGAACATACAGACTTCCCGAAGCACAGCTGGACCGTTTTCTGTTTAAGATCAATGTAGGATACCCGAACCTTGAGCAGGAGATTGCCATCATCAGAAATCAGCACGAAAGCAAAAAAGAAGATAAAACAGAAGGAGTAAACCATGTTATTACGGCTCAGCAGCTGAAAAACTATCAGCATCTGGTAAAAGAGATTATTGTGGAAGCTCAGCTGATGGAGTATATCGCTAAAATTATAGTGAATACCAGAGAGAATCAGTTCCTGTATTTGGGAGCCTCTCCAAGAGCATCCCTGGCATTGCTTACGGCTTCCAAAGCTTTTGCAGCAATGAGAGGAAGAGACTTTGTAACGCCTGAAGACATCAAAGAAGCAAGTTATGCTGTATTAAGACACAGGGTGATCATTTCTCCGGAAAGAGAGATGGAAGGTCTTACGGCAGATGAAATTATACGCCAGATATTGGAGGGAATAGAGATTCCAAGATAGACTGTAGGGATTAGGATTTAGGGATTAGGTTTAACAGGTAATTATTATTTATCACAGTTGATTCGCTAATCCCTAAATCCTATCCCCTAATCCCTTAAAAAAATGAAAAACCTATACATCAATACACGATTTTTCTTTTCGCTCATCGGAGTGGGGATTGTGTATGTCCTTGCTTTTTTCTTTCCGGTTTTGATGTGGGCAGCCCATATTCTACTGTTGGTTTGTTTTCTTGCGGCTATGGTAGATTATCTTTTACTGTTTAATCAAAAAGAGGGAGTGCTTGCCCAAAGAATACTTCCGGAGAAGCTGTCGAATGGGGATGAAAATTTTGTGAAGATTGATATTAAAAATCAGTACAGTTTTAAAATCAGTACGAAGATTATTGATGAGATTCCGTTTCAGTTTCAGAAGAGAGATTTTTTAATTACAAAAAACATAGAACCAGGTAGAAATACCTATTTCCAATACAGTTTGGAGCCTAAAGAAAGGGGAGAGTACAGTTTCGGAAACCTGAATGTGTATGTTTCTTCACCGTTGGGATTCGTTTCAAAGAGATTTAATTTCCAGAAAGACGCGATGCTGCCTGCTTATCCGTCTTTTGTCCACCTCAGAAAATATGAACTGATGGCTTTGCAGAGTGAATTCATGCTGGGTGGAATCAAAAAAGTCAGAAAGCTCGGGCACACCATGGAATTTGAACAGATCAAAGAATACGTTCCGGGAGATGATATCAGAACAATCAACTGGAAAGCGACATCCAAAACAAACAGATTGATGGTGAATCAGTTTCAGGACGAAAAATCGCAGCGTATTTTCATTCTTATTGATAAAGGAAGAACGATGAAAATGCCTTTCAACGGGCTCAGTCTTCTCGATTATTCCATTAATGCAGCCATGGCGCTTTCCCATATTATTCTGAAGAAAGGAGATCGGGCTGGAATGATGACTTTCTCGAAGAAAACAGAAAATAAAATCGCTGCGGAAAATAAATCGGGTCAGCTGAAAAAAATCTCAGAAGCCTTGTACAACATTAAAACAGATTTTTTTGAAAGCGATTTCAATTGGCTGTATCAGGATGTGAAATATTCTCTGAATCAGCGGAGTCTGGTCCTGCTTTTTACCAATTTTGAAACCCTTGACGGATTGAACCGACAGCTGAAATACCTTCGGGGAATCGCTAAAAACCATTTACTGGTAGTCGTGTTTTTTAAGAATGCAGAACTTCAGAACCTCATTCATAAAAACCCTGAAAACATGCAGGAAGTCTACGATGAAATTGTGGCTGAAAAATTTGAATTTGAAAAGAAACTGATCATTCAGGAACTTCGGAAATATGGAATTTATACCGTATATACTTTGCCTGAAAATTTAAATATTGACGTTATCAATAAATATCTTGAGATAAAAGCGAGAGGAATTTTATAATTTTGTCATCATAATAAACCGGATTATTTCGGATCTGTTCAGTTTTTTATGCTGAACGGTACCGGGAAAATCTTACAATAATTTCGAAAATGAAAATAACCCTTAACAGAATCAACGACGATTTTTTATTTGAATGCACCAATTCACAGGGAAATTCAATCCTTTTGGATAATACTTCACAGCCCGGCGCTAAAGGCGTTTCTCCTATGGAAAGTGTTTTGATGGCCGTAGCCGGATGCAGTGGTATAGATGTAGTGGCTATTTTGAAAAAACAGCGTCAGGAGATCACTGGTTTCCAGGCAGAAGTGGAAGGAGAAAGAGTTCCTGTAGAAGATGCAAAACCATTTAAATCCATTAAGGTGAAATTTCTTTTGGAAGGAGACATAGATCCTAAAAAAGCATTAAAAGCAGCACAGTTGTCTTTTGAAAAATACTGTTCCGTATCAAAAACTTTAGAACCGAATGTAGAAATCGGATACGAAGTTCATGTAAACGGAGAGAAAATTTAAATTTTGAATTAAAGATAATCGGCCGGCCCAAAAGGGCCGGCCGATACTTTTATACAGTTAATCTCGGTTTCATAAGTTTCGCCACAGTTGCCGTCCATCCCGTTTGATGGGAAGCTCCTACGCCGCGGCCGTTATCACCGTGGAAATATTCAAAAAAGGTGATATAGTCCTTAAAATGTTCATCGTAATTAAACTTGATATTTCCTCCGTTAAAAGGTCTTTGGCCGTCTTCATCTTTTAAAAATAACGAACAGAGTCTGCGGCTGATATTTTGTGCCACTTCATCCAGATTTTTCTTTTCACCGCTTCCGGTTGGGAATTCTACTTTTAAGCTGTTGCCGTAATAAAAATGGAAACGCTGTAAACTTTCTACAATCAGAAAATTAATCGGGAACCAGATTGGGCCGCGCCAGTTGCTGTTGCCTCCGAACATACGGCTGTCGCTTTCTGCAGGAGTATAATACACTACATTTTCAGTTCCGTGAACCGAGAATACAAAAGGATTCTCTTCATACACTTTAGACATTGCGCGGATTCCATAAGAACTTAGAAATTCCTTTTCATCAAGCATTCTGTTTAAAACTTTCGTCAGTCTGTTCTTTCGGAGAATACTCATCAGGTGTTTTCGGCCCTGGCCTTCTTCATCCCAATGGGAAACCAGCTTGGTAAGTTCCGGTTTGTTTTTTAAGACCCAGTCCATTCTTGCCTTAAAATTCGGCATCTTATCCAATAACTGATGATCTACAATTTCTACAGCAAACATAGGAATCAACCCTACAATACTTCTCAGCTTCAACGAAACACTCTCTCCGTTACCCAGCTGAAGAACATCATAGAAAAAGCCGTCTTCCTCATTCCATAGCCCTTCTGTGCCGCCGCCTAAATTTTCCATGGCTTCTGCGATATACAGATAATGTTCAAAAAACTTGATCGCCATATCCTCATATACCTGATAATACTGGGCTAGTTCCATTGCAATCCTCATCATATTAAGCGCATACATAGCCATCCAGCTTGTTCCGTCTGCCTGTTCAAGATGCTGGCCGTCTTTCAGCTCCATATTCCGGTCAAAAGCTCCGATATTATCAAGCCCCAGGAATCCTCCTCCGAAAATATTATTGCCGCTTTTATCTTTTCTGTTCACCCACCACGTGAAATTCAGGAGAAGTTTCTGAAAAACTTTTTCAAGAAACAGGAGATCCGGTTTTCCATTTTGCTTTTCATCAATTTTAAATACCCGGAAGCAGGACCATGCGTGTACAGGTGGATTTACATCGCTCAGATTCCACTCATAAGCCGGAAGCTGCCCGTTCGGATGCATATACCATTCTTTTGTTAACAGAAGAAGCTGCCCTTTGGCAAATTCCCCGTCAATAATCGAAAAAGGGACACAATGGAAAGCCAGATCCCAGGTGGCATACCACGGATACTCCCATTTATCGGGCATTGAAATAATATCTTTATTGTGAAGGTGATTCCATTCCGTATTTCTTACATAATCATTGAAGTTTCTCGGAGCGGCGTGATTCGGATCGCCCTTCAGCCATTTTCCTACGTTATAATGATAGAATTGCTTGTTCCAAAGAAGTCCTGCAAAAGCCTGTCTCTGAACATTTCTTTCATCCTCGTTTGTTGTTTCACTCTGAATTTCATGGTAAAATTCATTAGCCTCCGAAGCTCTTATAGCAAAAATTTCGTCAAACCTTGCAAAAGGTTCATCAATCTCTTCAGGGGATAATCTGAAATCAAAAGTCTTGGATTGTCCGGCCCCGATCATTTCTTCGATAATAAAAGAAGCTTTAGTTCCCCTTTTTTCAGGATTTACCGTATTGCTTCCATAAATGATATGATCATTGATGCCGTCTTTGAAATACGTGTTTCCAGGGTAAGGAGTCCCGTACAATTTAGGAGCATTCGTTTCGTTTTCACAGAAAGCACTCTCGGCGGCCTGATTTCTTGAATACAGCTTCTTGATGGAAATACTGTCGTGATTGATATCGATGCTTCCGTCCTGAGAAGCATTCATTTGTGCTTTATACGTATTGTAGCCCCATTTCCAGTTGTTTCTGAACCAGGCAGTAGGAGCAACAACAATCGGGGCTTCCCGGGAACTTCTGTTGTGTACCGTTACCCTTGCCAGAATATCATTGTGATCGGCTTTACAGTATTCAATAAAAATATCGAAGTATTCATCGTTGTCAAAAATTCCGGTGTCAAAAATTTCATATTCCGGTTCTTTTTTGCTGCGTCTTCCGTTTTCGGCCACAAGATCGTCATAAGGAAATGCCTGGATAGGGTATTTATAAACCATTTTCATATAGCTGTGTGTAGGCGTATTGTCCAGATAATAAAAAATCTCTTTGATATCCTCCCCGTGATTGCCCTGAGGATTGCTCAGCCCGAAGAAACGTTCCTTTACTATTTTATCTTTTTTGTTCCAAAAGGAAAAAGCAAAACAGAAAATCTGCTTTACATCGGAAATTCCTGCAATGCCTTCCTCTCCCCAGCGATAAGCATAGCTTTCGGCATTATTATGATTGGCGTAATGCCAGGCATTTCCGTTGGGGCTGTAGTCTTCCCTTACATTTCCCCATTGCCGGTTGCTGACGTAAGGACCCCAGTTTTTCCATTGTGTATTTTGTAATCTTTCTTTTTCAACAGTCATATTTCATCATTTTTTCAATACGAAGGTAGTTTTTTTGAAAAATAATTCCAATTCCTTCCATCTGAATAATTCTTAATATAGTTGTGAAATACTTCTGTTTATGGGCTTTTTAAATATTAAATTAATTTTTTTTAAATATTTAAAATAAAAGACATACCTTTGCACCATTCGATCATTCAAATATTGAAAATGTTATCAAGAAAGGTTGAGGGATTAGACCCTGTGAAACCTTAGCAACCCTTTGCGCAAGCAGAGAAGGTGCTACGTTCTACCAATTTATTTTGGACAGATAACTTACTGAAGTTCTTTTCAGCCATTTCCTGTGGCATTTTCAATTGTATTAAAATAATAGAATTGAAAACAGAACTAAACTATATTAATCTTTCGTATCAAACCCATTCCCAAAAGGAATACCATATCCCGTTGACCTATCAGATCTTCGGGAAAGACCTGTTTACAGCTCCCATTATCTTGATCAATCATGCCTTAACCGGAAATTCCAATGTGGCCGGAGACAAAGGATGGTGGAAACAGTTAATTGGTGAAAATCAGGTGATTGACACCAACAAATATACAGTTCTGTGTTTCAATATTCCCGGAAATGGGTATGACCATTTTTTAATTGACAACTACGAAGATTTCACCCCTTCAGATATTGCAGAGATATTTTTGAAAGGGCTTGAAGCCTTAGATATCAAAAACCTTTATGCCACTATCGGAGGTTCTCTGGGCGGAGGAATAGCCTGGCAAATGCTTGCTAAGAAACCTCAACTGGCAGAAATATGCATTCCCATAGCCTGTGATTTTAAAACCCACGACTGGCTTCATGCCCAATGTCTTGTTCAGAAATTTTTACTGAACAGCAACGAAGAACCACTGCAGAAAGCCAGAATCCATGCCATGTTATGTTATAGAACACCTCAGTCTTTAAATGACAGGTTTCAGAACAGATATGATAAAGACAATCAACATTTAGAATCTGAAGACTGGCTGATTTATCATGGAAATTCTTTAAACGATAGATTTAGTTTAAAAGCATATAAACTCATGAACCACCTTCTGATGAATCTGAATACAGATGAGCAGCAACTGGAGAAGATTGGAGCGCGAATGCACATGATCTCCGTAGATACAGACCTCTTTTTCCCCGCTTCTGAAATACGAATGTGTTTCGAAAGGCTGAAAGAAAAAAAACAGGAGGTTTTCTACCATGAGATCCAATCTATACACGGGCATGACGCCTTCCTAATGGAATATCAACAATTAAATACAATCATAAAAAATATTTTATAGTACAGATGAAAAATGCTAACGAAATAAAATTTTTAAAGAACAGATCGATTATCAAATTTGAAGGAGAAGATTTCCTGGGCGAAATCGGAATCGACGGAAGAATTTTTAAAGCGCTTACTTTGGCGCGTATCAGTGTAGGAGTAATTTCCCAGCAGGCTATTGAAAACGGAATCTCTATTCTGGTGAACGAAGCAGATGCGGAAAAAGCAGTTGCCTGCCTGATAGATGAATTTGAAGAGGAAAGAAGATCAGGGAAAGTATCCCAGATCTACAGCATCAATAATGTATCCGTACTTGGATTTGTAGCGGAGGATTTCAATAAAGTTCTTGCAGAGCTGGCCAGAAACAATGTTTTTCCACTTCTTTTAAACCAGGTGTCCGGTGAAAACAGAGTGAATATTGTAGTTACTTCTTCCCAGGACGAAAAAACGAAAAATGTCATTGAATCCGAAATATTTAAAAAGCCTAAAACCGTTCATCTGGCCATTATAGGTCATGGAAACGTAGGGAAAACATTAATAAATCAGGTTTTAGAATCTTCAGAGGAGATCAGAAGACGAAAAAAGATAGACCTTAAAGTCGTGGCAGTAGCCAATTCAAGAAAAATAGCCTTTAATAAAAAAGGATTTAATGCAGACTGGAATGATGAGGTATTAACTGCCGAGCATCCTTCAAATGTTGAAGAACTGATTAATTTTTCAAAAGAAAATCAGCTGGAAAACCTGATTGTAGTAGATAATACTGCAAGCAAAGATTTTGTGAAAAACTACCATGCTCTTGCTGAGAATGGTTTTGACCTTGTCTCTTCCAACAAAATTTTCAATACACTTCCTATTGAAGAATACCGGAAACTAAGATATACGTTGAGCAAAAACAACAGACGTTATCTTTATGAAACCAATGTGGGAGCGGGCCTTCCGTTAATTGATACCATAAAGCTTCTACACCTTTCAGGAGAAAATATTACAAGAATTAAAGGTGTATTCTCTGGATCATTAAGTTATATTTTCAACAATTTCTCCGTAAGAAACGATAAGTTTTCAACGATCATCGGAGAAGCAATGGAAAAAGGATTTACAGAACCTGATCCGCGTGAAGACCTTTCCGGAAACGATGTGGCAAGAAAACTTCTGATCCTGGCCAGAGAACTTGACCTGATCAATGAGTTTCAGGATATCAACATCCAGAACCTGATTCCTGAAAATCTTTTGGCGGTAGATAAAAATGAATTCATTTCAAGATTGGAAGAATTGGATGAGGAATATCAGAAAATTAAAGAAGGGCAGGAGCCAGGTCATGTATTGAGATATGTGGGAGACCTTCATGGCGATCTTCAGAAAGATAAGGGACAGTTAGACGTGAAATTGGTTTCGGTTCCGGGAAGCTCTGCTTTAGGCCAGTTGAAAGGTTCAGATTCCATCTTTGAGATCTATACAGAAAGTTATGGCGAAAACCCGATAGTGATCATGGGAGCCGGAGCCGGAGCTCAGGTAACGGCACGAGGTGTTTTTGGAGATATTTTAAGAGTAAGTGAAACTAAATAATATTAATAATGTAACAATATAACAATGTATCGGTCTGGCAATCATTGGTACATTGTTATACTGATTCATTCATACATTGATAATTAAACTATATGGAAAATTTCGAAACCTCAGCAATAAGAACCCAAACAGAAAGAACTCAGTTTGATGAGCATTCCACACCATTATACCTTACATCCAGTTTTATTTTTCAGGATGCAGAAGATATGAGAGCCAGTTTTGCAGAAGAAAAATCTAAAAACCTGTACAGCCGTTTCTCAAACCCGAATGTTACTGAATTTACAGATAAGATTGTCAAAATGGAAGGCGCAGAAGCCGGATATGCATTTGCAACTGGGATGGCCGCTATTTATTCCACATTTGCAACCTTATTGGATGCGGGAGATCATATTGTAAGCTGCCAGTCTGTTTTTGGATCCACGCATACCCTGTTTACCAAGTATTTTCCAAAATGGAATATTGAAACTACCTATTTCAAGGCAGAAGATGCAGCAAATGTAGAACAGTATATTAAACCCAATACCAAAATCTTATATCTGGAAACGCCTACCAATCCGGCTATTGAAATTCTTGATCTTGAGTTTTTCGGCCAGATTGCTAAAAAACATAACCTCATCTTTATTGTGGATAACTGTTTTGCCACTCCATACCTGCAGCAGCCTATAAAATACGGAGCAGATGTTGTAGTTCATTCAGCTACAAAATTGATTGATGGACAGGGAAGAGTATTAGGAGGAGTAGCAGTAGGAAAAGCCGATCTGATCAGAGAAATTTATCTTTTCGCAAGAAATACGGGACCTGCCATGTCCCCTTTCAATGCATGGGTATTATCCAAAAGTTTGGAAACACTTGCCATTCGTGTAGATAAACATTGTGAGAATGCATTGAAAGTAGCTGAATTCTTAGAAAGCCATCCCAATGTAGAACTGGTAAAATATCCATTCTTACCCTCTCATCCAAGTTATGAAATTGCAAAAAAGCAAATGAAGCTGGGCGGAAATATCGTTGCGTTTGAAATCAAAGGCGGAATTGACGGAGGCAGAAGATTTCTCGACAAAATAAAAATGTGTTCTCTTTCTGCCAACTTAGGAGATACCAGAACCATCGTAACACATCCGGCATCTACTACCCACTCAAAGCTCACCGATGAAGAAAGAAATGAAGTAGGCATCACTGCAGGACTTGTGAGATGTTCTGTAGGTCTTGAGTATGTAGATGATATTATTGCAGATTTAAAGCAGGCATTGGATTAATTTAAATCCATATCAATTATTTGTTTGAAATAAATCAAAGAGTCTTAAGAGGATGATTTAGCAAAGGATAGGATCAAATCCTGTCATTAAACAACAAAACATATGAACAATTCAGAACAATTATACAAAGCATTATCAGAGAGAATTTTAATTCTCGATGGCGCTATGGGAACCATGCTGCAACGCTACAAATTTGAAGAAGAAGACTACCGTGGTGAGCGTTTCAAAGATTGGGAGCATCCGGTAAAAGGAAATAACGACCTCCTTTCTATTACTCAGCCACAGGCTATTGAAGAGGTGCACAGAAAGTATCTGGAAGCCGGAGCAGACATCCTTGAGACCAATACATTCTCAGGAACTACCATTGCAATGGCAGATTATCATATGGAAGACCTTGTGTACGAACTCAACTATGAATCTGCAAAAATTGCCAGAAAAGTTTGTGATCAGTTTACAGCTCAAAACCCGGAAAAACCAAGATTTGTAGCAGGATCTATAGGGCCTACCAACAGAACGGCAAGTTTAAGCCCCGATGTAAATGATCCGGGATACAGAGCGATTACTTTTGAAGAATTGAGAGTAGCCTACAAACAACAGTGTGAAGCTTTGCTGGATGGCGGTTCAGATATTCTTCTTGTGGAAACCATTTTCGATACGCTGAATGCAAAAGCGGCATTATTTGCTATTGATGAGATTCAGGACGAAAGAAATATTGTAATTCCTATCATGGTTTCCGGAACTATTACGGATGCCTCGGGAAGAACATTGAGCGGGCAGACGGCGGAAGCTTTTCTGATCTCGGTTTCACACCTGAATTTACTGAGCGTAGGATTCAACTGTGCATTAGGTGCAGATCAGCTGACTCCTTATCTGGAAACATTGGCGCACAATTCAGAGTTCTATGTTTCAGCCTATCCGAATGCGGGACTTCCCAATGCTTTCGGGAAATATGATGAAACTCCGGAAGACATGGCGAGGCAGATTAAAGAATATGTTGAAAAGGGACTGATTAATATTATTGGCGGATGCTGTGGAACAACACCGGATCATATCAAAGCCATTGCAGACCTGGTTGCAGAATATTCGCCAAGAGAATTGAAGAAATTTGTATGATTTAATAGATTTTTTTAATTAAAACATGAATTAAGTACTTGATTATAAGTGTTATCTTTAAGTGAGCCACAAAAATTTAACACCATGGAAAAGCCAAGTTACTTAAAAGACTCAGAGGATACAAAACTGTTTAATGAACTAAGAAAGAAGGTGAATCAGCGTATAGAAGCCATTCCCGGAAACAGGGATATTTATATTCAGATCAAAGCGGTTATTCTGCCTTTGATCTATTTTGCGTTGTATCTCCTGGCCATATTCAATGCGGATAACTCCTGGATCTATATGGGAAGTTTTGTTTTAATGGGAATTTCTTTAGTCTTGATTTATTTAAACCTTATTCATGAAGCGGCTCACAACAATATTTATAAAAGTAAAAAACTCAATGAGCTTGTGCTGCACATTTTTGATTTTGTAGGAGCTAATTCCTACATCTGGAAAAAAAGACATATCGCAAGCCATCATGCCTATCCGAATGTGGATGGATGGGATACGGATATCGAGCAGAGCGGATTGCTTTTAATTGTTCCGTGGGTGAAAGCAAAAGGAGTTCAGAAATTTCAGCATAGATTTTTCTTTCTCGTGTATCCGCTTTACCTCTTTAATTGGATGTTTATCAGAGATTTCAGAGATTTTTTTGATAAAGAAAGAGTGATTTTAAAGACACAGGGTTCTATTCCTGTCATTGAAAAAGTAAAAATGGTAAGCTATAAGCTGTTCTATTTCTTTTATCAGATAGCGGTTCCTGTTTTGTTCTTTAAAGTATCTATCGGACTGGCTTTGGGAGCATGGATTCTTCAGGTTATTGCAGCGAGTATTTTTGCACTTTTCGTGCTGCTGCCTCTGCATCCGCTTCCTGATAATGCCTTTCCGAAATTGGATACGAAGAACGGTCTTCCGTTCAGTTGGCTCCGTCATCAGTTTGAGGTGACCAACGATTTACAGGAAAACAACTGGCTGGTAAGAAATGTTTTGGGAAACTTTAATTTCCATGTCGCCCATCATCTCTTTCCGAATTACAGCTATATGTATTATAATGAAATCACCGAAGAAATCAAAGAATTTGCAAAAGAACATGATCTTGCCTATAAAAGATTTCCAATTTTTACCGCACTGGGCAAGCATGTAGATCTGCTGAAACAGAATGCAAACAACGCCTATTATATTTTAGAAGAATAAAAATTAATGAAATATTTAAGATTATCAGGCCTTGAGCCTCTTATCATAACGCCGGAGAGTAATTTCATCAATGTTGGTGAAAGGACCAATGTTGCCGGTTCCAAGAAATTTTTAAGACTCATCAAGGAAGAGAAATTCTCGGAAGCACTTGATATTGCCCGCCATCAGGTAGAAGGTGGTGCACAGATTCTTGATGTCAATTTTGATGATGGATTGATTGATGGAAAAGCTTCAATGATTAAATTCCTGAACTTAATAGCCTCAGAGCCGGATATTGCAAGAATTCCGATTATGATAGACTCTTCTAAATGGGAGATTCTGGAAGCCGGACTTCAGGTAGCACAGGGGAAATGCGTAGTCAATTCAATCAGCTTAAAAGGAGGCGAGGAAGAATTCATTAAGCAGGCAAAAGCGGTTAAAAGATATGGTGCCGCCGTAATTGTCATGGCATTTGACGAAACAGGGCAGGCTGATAATTTTGATAGAAGAATTGAAATTTCAAAACGCTCCTATGATATCTTGGTTGATCAGATTGGTTTTCCGGCTGAAGACATTATTTTCGATCTTAACATCTTCCCTGTAGCAACGGGAATGGAAGAACACCGCAAAAATGCTGTTGAATTTATAGAAGCCACAAGATGGGTAAGACAAAATCTTCCGTATGCATCGGTGAGCGGAGGCGTGAGCAACGTTTCCTTTTCATTCCGTGGAAATGATACCGTAAGAGAAGCCATGCACTCGGTATTCCTTTATCATGCTATCCAGGCCGGGATGAATATGGGAATTGTAAACCCTTCGTTACTGGAAGTATATGACGAAATCAACAAAGAACTTCTGGAACTTGTAGAAGACGTTATTCTCGATAAAAGAGACGATGCCACAGAAAGACTTCTGGATTATTCCGAAAAGCATAAATCCGTCAAGAAAGAAATAGTTGAAGATCTGGAGTGGCGTACGAAACCTTTGCAGGAAAGAATTACCCATGCTTTGGTGAAAGGAATTGACCGTTTTATTGAAGAAGATGTTGAAGAGGCAAGACAGCAGGCTGAAAGACCGCTCCATGTCATTGAAATTAATCTTATGACCGGAATGGGCGTGGTAGGAGATCTGTTCGGAAGTGGAAAAATGTTCCTTCCGCAGGTGGTAAAATCTGCCAGAGTAATGAAAAAAGCCGTTGCTTATCTGCAGCCTTTCATTGAAGCAGAAAAAGACGGAGCTAAACCTGCCAACGGAAAAATACTGATGGCTACTGTAAAAGGTGATGTACATGATATCGGAAAAAATATCGTGAGCGTTGTATTGGGATGTAATAACTATGAAATTGTAGATCTTGGAGTGATGGTTCCGGCGGAAAAAATCATCCAGACCGCTATTGAAGAAAAAGTAGATGTCATCGGATTAAGCGGCTTGATTACGCCGAGTCTTGATGAAATGGTGTACATCGCTTCAGAATTAGAAAGACAGAACCTCAATTTTCCACTATTGATTGGGGGTGCTACCACATCAAAAGCCCATACAGCAGTAAAAATTGATTTAAAATATAAAAATGCAGTCGTTCATGTCAACGATGCTTCAAGAGCGGTGAATGTGGTAAGTTCTCTGCTGGGAGACCGGAATAAAGAATATGTTACAGATCTGAAAGACGAATATTCGGATTTCCGTGAAAAATTCCTGAACAGACAGGTTGATAAAGACTATGTTTCCATTGAAGAAGCAAGAGAAAACCGCTTTAAGATAAATTGGGAAAACGAAGAGATCTTTACTCCGAATAATGTAGGAGTTACCGTAATAGAAAATCAGGATCTGAATGAGCTCCTTCCGTATATAGACTGGTCCCCGTTTTTCAGAAGCTGGGATTTGCATGGCAAATACCCGAATATTCTGGAAGATGAGGTTGTAGGAGCTCAGGCTAAAGAATTGTTCAAAGATGCTCAGGTGATTTTAAAAAGAATTCTTGATGAAAAATTACTGCAGGCAAAAGCCATCTTCGGAATTTTCAAAGCCAATTCCAATGAAACGGATGATATTGTCATTTTCGATGAGCATAATAAAGAGCAGGCCAGATTCCTTACATTAAGACAGCAGGCTCAGCGCTCAAAAGGAAAAGATTATCTGGCACTGAGCGATTTCATAGCCCCTCAGGATTCCGGAAAAACAGACTATGTAGGCGCTTTCTGCGTAACAACAGGTTTCGGAACAGACGAACTTTCTGATGAATATGAAAAAGCCAATGATGATTATAATGCCATCATGGTAAAAGCGCTCGCAGACAGATTTGCAGAAGCCTATGCCGAATTTTTACATAAAAAAGTAAGAACAGAATATTGGGGCTATGCCAATCAGGAAAACCTTAGCAATGAAGAGCTGATTGCAGAAAAATACAAAGGAGTCCGTCCGGCTCCCGGATATCCTGCCTGCCCGGATCATTTGGAAAAGAAAACCATCTGGGACCTTTTAAAAGTAGAAGAAAATACAGGCGTTTTCCTTACCGAAAGCCTTGCCATGTTTCCTACTGCTTCGGTTTCCGGATATTATTTCGGAAGTCCGCATGCTAAATATTTCGGCCTCGGAAAAATTACTGAAGATCAGCTCAAGAATTATACAGAAAGAAGAGGTTGTACGCTCCAGGAAGCAAGAAAATGGCTCTCACCCAATTTAGCAGATTAAGAGAATGAGAAAACATATTCTTTTTTGTCTGACGGTTTTTGCCTTTATTCAAACATATGCCCAGGAATATAGAGATAAAGACTTTATAGGCTCTGTCAATTATATCAGCATCCCTTTGGTGAATGTTAGGTTTAGGTATCTGTTTCCCTACAATGGAGATTCAGATAAAGACTGGGTTTTAAAAAATAAAATAAAAAAGATTTCCTACCTGAGAAAAGGAGAGCTCGAGCAAACCACTCAATATCTGGAAGATGGAAATGAAGCGGAGATCACATTTAAAAGTGGAGCCAGATTTAAAGCTTCGAAAGATAAAGATCTGTTAACCGGTAAATCGTATCAGAATGACAGAGAAATTTCTACCAAATGGCAGCAGTTTGACCCTGGCGGACGGTTGGTAGAGATCAGGGAACAATATTCAGAGAGTCCTGAAATAACGGTAATGAAGATATATTATTCAGATGGAAGAGTAGTTAAAACAGAAAGCTTTCTTAACAATAAGATTCAGCAGAAATATGATGTTTTCTACGAAAAAAATCTGTTGACTCAATATATAAGTACCCATTTGAGTGCCAATAGAAAGCCCGGTCAGACCCGCGAATTTGAAAATATTGTGTACCGGTATGACCAAAATAATAACTGCATTTCCATTGAGAATAAACATTCTTTCGGAGAGATAACCAGTAGTCATTATTTTAAATATGATGATAAAAACAATCTGATTCAGGAAAATTATATTCTGGATGTTGGCCCGGGTACAACAAAAAAAGAAGGAACTATACAATATACTTATGATAATCTTCGCAGAGCAACGAAAGTGGTTGAGGTAAGAGATGGCAAAAAAAGTATAGCAGAAATACACTACGGAGAAAATAATAAAGTAAAATCAATCACGGTTACTGGTGATAAAGATTCTTATTCCAGTTATTTTCCAATTGCTTTTTATTTTGAAAAGATGAAAACTGTGTATGATTTTAAATATGATCACAAAGACAATTTAATAGAATATATAGCGATGACCAACGGGAATTTGGATAATAAAGCTCAATACATCATCGAATATTACTAAAGATAAAATAAGTAACTAAACTATAAAATGAAGATCACTGAACACATTAAAAACGCAAATGGAAAGACCCTGTTTTCCCTTGAAGTCGTCCCGCCCCAGAAAGGAATAGGAATTGAAGATCTGTATACCAATATAGATCCTCTTATGGAGTTTAAGCCACCTTTTATTGATGTTACCACATCCAGAGAAGAATATATTTACCTTGATAAAGGCAATGGGCTGATGGAGCGCCGCATCACAAGAATGCGCCCGGGAACCTTAGGAATCTGTGCTGCGATTCAGCATAAATACAATGTAGATACGGTTCCGCACCTGCTTTGCGGAGGTTTCACCAAAGAAGAAACAGAATATCTTCTCGTAGACTGTATGTATCTGGGAATTGAAAATATAATGGCTTTGAGAGGCGATGCCATGAAAGGACACCAGTATTTCGAACCTACACAGGGAGGACATGCCAGTGCAATGGATCTCGTTCACCAGATCAATGATTTGGGAAGAGGGAAATATCTCCATAATGAAGATACAGTGGGCGAAGATCTCAATAAATTCTGCATTGGTGTTGCCGGATATCCCGAAAAACATATGGAAGCACCTTCCATGAACTACGACCTGAAATGGCTGAAGCAAAAAGTGGATGCCGGAGCAGACTATATTGTGACCCAAATGTTTTTTGATAACAAGAAATACATCGAATTCGTTACAAAAGCCAGAGAAATGGGAATTACAGTTCCTATTATCCCGGGAATTAAACCTATTGCCACTAAAAAACATTTAAAAATCCTGCCTCAGGTATTTAAAATTGATCTTCCTGAAGAGCTGATCACAGAAGTGGAAAATGCCAAAAACAATGAGGCTGTAAAACAAATCGGAATAGAATGGTCCATCAATCAATGCAGAGAACTGCTGGATTTTGGGGTGCCTGTTTTGCACTTTTATTCAATGGGTAAAAGTGATAATATAAAGAAAGTTGCGGGGGAATTATTCTAAATGAAGAAGTAAATTTGAAAGTAAGGCTTTGTCATAACGGCAAAGCCTTTTTTATTTAAAGAAAGACACATACGTATCAACGTAATCTTTTACTTTGTATTACTTTCCTAAACGAAGTGGCCTTGTTTACCTTTAAAAACGTTCAAAAAGAAAAAAAAATTTGTCTGCCCTTGCGATAAATAAAGATCATTTCAGAATCAATTATTAACCCTATTCCTTCTATAATTTTAAGGTATCTAACTTGTATTACTTTCCTAAACGAAGTGACCTTGTTTATCTTAAAAACGTTCAAAAAGAAAAAAAACTTTGTCTGCCCTTGCGATAAATAAAGATCATTTCAGAATCAATTATTAACCCTATTCCTTCTATAATTTTAAGGTATCTAACTTGTATTACTTTCCTAAACGAAGTGGCCTTGTTTATCTTAAAAACGTTTAAAAAGGAAAAAAAACTTTGTCTACCTTTGCGATAAATAAAAATATTTTCAAAATCAATTATTTAAGCCAATATAGGATGCCTTTCAAAATCCTGAGTACGGTCAAATAAATAACGGTAAGTAGCCAGCTTCCTGGTCACAGTAGTATCAAGACTCTCCGCTATTTTAATCATTTTGGGATTAAAATCTCCGATCCATTGTAGTTCCGTAGTCTTAAAATCCGTATGCTTTCTTAAATGCTGAGTTCCTTCCCAGATCATATAGCCGTCGATTCCCTTTTTCTGCCATTCAGGAATAACCCCGAACACAATGCCCACCATTTTTTCATTCTTCCTGAATCTTTTTATCCACAGGAATTTCAGTTTTTCCACAATCCCGAACCGGCCATGAAGAAATCTGAACCATTGATTCACATCAGGAAGATTCATCCACATCGCAATAGGCTTTTCATTCTCATAGACAAACCACGAAATATGCTCATTGATGATAGGTTTCATGGTATGGAACATTTTAAGCACTTTAGCTTCTTCAAGCTGCTTGCCTTCGCCATGAGCCGCCCAGGCCTGGTTGTAGATCTCCGTAAAATCTTTGGCAAATTTTGCCAGATTGTTCTTCTTCATGGGTTTTGCCGAGATAGAAGGATTCCGGCTGTGTTTGGCATGCATTACTGTAAAAACCCGCGATACTTCTGCAAAAATAGGCCTCGAAAAACAAAGCTGTTCAAAATAAACCTGGAAACCATAATTCTCAAACAGATCTTTATAGTAGGGAGAATTGTAATTCATTCCGTATAAAGGTTCGGAGAAACCTTCTGTGAGAAGTCCCCAGAATTTATCCCGTTCCCCGAAATTAATGGGGCCGTCCATAGCTTCCATCCCTCTTTCCTGAAGCCATGCTTTGCAATGGTCAAAAATAAAATTGGCCGTTTCCTGATCATCGATACAGTCAAAAAAACCGATTCCGCCCGTAGGCTGCTTCTGCGGATAATCACAGAGAATGAAAACAGCCACTTTTCCTACTGTTTCCTGATGCTTGTTTTTAAACAGAAAACGGACACATTCGCCGCATTGAAAGAATTTATTTTTTTCGGGATCAAAGATTTCCCGGATGGTTTTATCCAAAGGTCGTATATAGTTTTTGTCGTGCTGATAAAGCCTGGCGGGAAATTCTAAAAATTCCTGTTGCTGGTTTTCGTTCTGCACTTTTTCGACAATAATCATAGGCTAAGTTGAGAATGGATAATGTTTTTCGTTCAAATTGAAATAGATGAACAGATTTTATCCGTATTTTTGTTGCAAATTAAATAAAAATGGTTGATTTTACTGATAACGACGATGATATTTTCACTGGAAAAGAACATACGCCTATAAGGAAAGATGCATTTGATAAATCGCCACAGGAAAAAATAGAAAAAATTACCGAACTTTTCGGTGAAATTATGGAAACTCTGGGGATGGATATGACGGATGATTCTTTGAAAGATTCCCCAAGACGTGTTGCCAAAATGTATGTAAACGAAATTTTTGGTGGACTTCTTCCGGAAAATAAGCCGGGAATCTCTACCTTTTCCAATAAATACAAATACCGTCAGATGTTGGTGGAAAAAGATATTACCGTATATTCTTTCTGTGAACATCATTTCCTGCCGATCATAGGAAGAGCGCATGTAGCCTATATTTCAAATGGCGAAGTGATTGGGCTTTCCAAGATCAACAGGATTGTAGATTATTATGCGAAAAGACCGCAGGTTCAGGAAAGACTGACGATGCAGATAGTAGATGCTTTGAAAGAAGCGCTTGGAACCAAAGATGTAGCGTGTATCATTGATGCAAAACATTTGTGTGTCAACTGCAGAGGAATAAAAGATACGGCAAGTTCTACCATCACAGCAGAATTGAGCGGTATTTTCAGAACCAATCCTATCACCAGACAGGAATTCCTTCACTATGTGGGAAGCCACGCCAAACTTGATTATTAATAAATAAATGAATTACCGGATTCTAAAAAATATTGTGGATACTGAACTGCAGAGATTTGAAAAGATCTCTGAAGAAGAATGGTCGCATAAGATTTCTCCGGAAAAATGGTCCAGAAAAGAAATTCTTGGCCATCTTTGCGACAGCGCCCTTACCAATATCAGAAGGTTTGTGGTAACGCAGTACAAAGAAAACGATAATATTGTTTATGATCAGGATTTTTGGGTGAAAGCCCAGAATTATCAGAATATTCCGGTTTCGGAAGTGATTACCCTTTGGAAATCCCTGAATTTTCAGATCGTTCATACTGTAGAAAATATACCGGACGAAGCCCTGAGCAGAACCTGTGATACCACAAAAACGGTTCCTCAGACCTTCACGCTGGAATATATTATCCAGGATTATATAGATCATCTGCAGTATCATTTAAAAGCAATTTAATAATTTTAGAAAAGTATAAATCTTACTAACATCACTAAAATAATTTTAATTGATGTTAATCAAAAACAAATTATGAAGAATTTTTTTAAATACTTCCTGGCTTTTACATGTTTTATGCTATTTTTCGGATGTAGTAGTGATGACAACGATAACGATAATAATACGAGTAAATCCCAAAAAAGAATTACCAGATATGTTTCGTCTTTCCCCCAAAAAGATGAAAAATGGTTATATGATGATAAAAAAAGGCTTATTGAGATTGTAGAAAGTAAAATTAAAACAATTTTTACCTATGACCAGTATGACAGGGTTGCAAAGGCCATGAAATATTCAATTGCGTTTCCGGAAAATGCTTATGACTCGACTTTTTTTCATTACAATGATGAGGAGATTGTTATAGAACACGGTTGGAGTAAAACTAAATATATTTTAAATAATGAGGGACAACCCATTCAGGAATTTAGAAAAGGGCTTGGACCGTCATATTCTCTGCAAAAAGAATTTACGTATCAAAACGGCAATATGATAAAAGTAAAAATAGCTGATGCAAAATATGAATTTACATATGATAATAAGAAAAATATTCTTGCGGATTACCCAGTTGGTATTAGATTGCTGGCTTACGAAAGATATATGAATTCTTTGGGATTTATAAGTAAAAATAATATTATCAGCAGTAAATTTTATGGGGGAGAAACTCTGTTTGAAACCATTCCTTATCAATTGACTTATGATAATGATGGATATATTGTAAAAAGCGAAAGCATAGTAGGATATGAAATTATTTCATACTGATTAAAATGGAAATGATAATATTGTTGTTAATCAAAAACAATCTGTTGAAAATAAAACTCCAGTATTGATTGTCTATAGTACTTTTGGTAGGGCATTGAGAAGATTTTTTTCAGTAAATTTGATGAAAACTATTTCCTTATAAGTATAAGAAAATGATTAATAAGGAATACCTTGGATGAGAGAATATTACTATTAAGTTTATAATATGGTTATATTTAAAAAAGTTTCGAACAAAATCTTTCTCACAACAATTATTTGTTGTGGATGCTGTTATTTTAACTAAATTTTAAATCTCTTAATCATTGAATCTTTTAATTTAAAAAAATGCAATTAAAATTATATAACTCGCTTACAGCAGAAAAAGAAATATTTAAACCTATTTTAGAAGGAAATGTCGGGATGTACGTCTGCGGACCTACCGTGTACAGCAATGTGCATTTAGGAAACGTAAGAACTTTTCTTTCTTTCGACTTTATCTACCGTACTCTGGTACATTTAGGATACAAAGTAAGATACGTAAGAAACATTACCGATGCGGGACACCTTACGGATGACGGAAATGTGGATAACGACAGATTCGTAAAACAAACCCGTCTTGAAAAACTGGAACCTATGGAGATCGTACAGAAATATACGGTGGATTTCCACAAAGTTCTGGATATGTTCAACCTGCTTCCTCCTAATATTGAACCTACGGCCACAGGTCATATTGTAGAACAGATAGAGCTTACACAAAAACTTATTGAAAGAGGTTTTGCCTACGAAAGCAATGGTTCCGTATACTTTGATGTATTGGAATACAACAGAAGAGGACTGAACTATGGAGAACTTTCAAAACGTAATATTGAAGAGCTTTTTGCTAATACCCGTGATCTTGACGGTCAGGGGGAAAAGAAAAATCCTCAGGATTTTGCATTGTGGAAAAAAGCCTCTCCGGCGCACATCATGAGATGGAACTCCCCGTGGGGCGAAGGTTTCCCGGGTTGGCACCTTGAATGTACTGCCATGAGCACGAAATATTTAGGTGAAAAATTTGATATCCACGGTGGAGGAATGGATCTTAAGTTTCCACACCACGAATGTGAAATTGCACAAGGAAAAGCCTGCAATGATACTGCTCCGGTAAATTACTGGATGCACGCTAATATGCTGACGATGAATTCCCAGCGTATGAGTAAATCCACAGGAAATTATATACTTCCTATGCAGCTGGTGACCGGAGAAAACGATTTCTTTGAAAAACCTTTTCACCCGTCTATCGTACGTTTTTGCTTCCTGCAGGCACATTACAGAAGTGTCCTGGATATTTCCAATGACGCTATGATTGCCAGTGAAAAAGGATTTGTCAGGCTGATGGAAGCTCTTAAAGTATTGAATTCTGTTACTCCGGATAACGGGAAACAGTCAGGATTTAATCTTCAGGAATGGAAGAATAAAGCATATGATGCCTTAACGGATGATTTTAATTCCCCGGTTCTGATTGCCCATTTATTTGAAGCGGTAAAATATATTTTCGCTTTGAATGATGGTAAGGAAACTATCTCGTCTGAAGATCTTGAAGACCTGAAATCAACATTGAATGCTTTTGTATTTGATGTATTGGGGCTTCAGAATATTGAAGAAAACAATAACGAGAAACTGGATCAGACGCTGAAAGTTTTAATAGAACTTAGAAATCAGGCAAGAAAATCCAAAAACTTTGACCTGTCCGATCAGATCAGAGACAAGCTGCTTGCAGAAGGTATCGAATTAAAAGACGGAAGAGACGGAACGACTTACGTTCTGAATTAACCTTAAAAAATAAATAATACAGTTCCCGCTGATAAAGTGGATGCTCTGGAAATCTTATGGAAATCCTTTGCCATTCATGCAATCAGCGGGAATTTTTTGTTGTGAACATTCGGGTGTAATGATTTTTTGCAGACTGAAGAGTTCTGACATTTTTTTCTCAATCAAAAACTTTGTATAGAAAAAGTAAGGAATTTAGGGATCGTGAAATTGTCATAATATTAGTTTTTGCATTAATTGATTGTAAATATTATGTAAATACTGTTATTTTTTTAAGGGTTCAATTTGTAAATTATGTAACTTAGTCATACAAAAATGATTACGAATCTAAATTCTACAGAGTATGAAAAAACTTTTATTCCCTATTTTCCTGTTAGTGTTAGGTGCGAATGCCCATGCACAACAGGATTTTTTTGCAATTGCCGGAAAAGATACTTCCAGCATTGTTTTCAGTGATTTCCGGGCGATGGATGCTTCCAATGGCTCCTCCGGAGAAAAAATCTTCTCCGCCGATACTTCTGCAAAAGTATTTTCCCAGGCAAGGAGAGGCGCCGTATCTGAAGATAAAAACTCTTACGGCCATTCACAAGCTATTACCATGGCAGCTTTGGCCTATGACCAGACCAACAACAACTTGGTGTATATGCCTATGTTTTCGTCCAACATTTATATTTTAAATGCAAAGACAAAAGAAATCACTTTGGTAGAAAATACGGTGGCAAGAGTAACGTCCTGTGATATCAATTCGCATATTACAAGGATGGCAGCAGGATACGACGGAAATATTTATACCCTCAACAATGCCGGAACGCAGCTGTTGCAGATCAGCCAAAAAGGAGGGCAGTATACCGTGAGCGATCTTGGAATCGTTAAAGATGATGCTTCCAACGGGAAAAATTCATTTACAGCTATGGAAACGGGTTTTGGAGGAGATATGATTGCTGATGCAGACAATAATTTTTACGTTTTTTCCGCATCCGGTAATGTATTTAAGATCAATAGAAAAGATCTGAAAGCGAAATTTGCAGGTAAAATTTCAGGTATTCCCGAAAATTATTCTGTCAACGGATCTGCTGTGAATGCTGCAGGAAAAGTAGTAATTGCCAGTGCAAAAGGAGATTATTTATATGAAGTGGATCTTCAGACTTTAAAGGCAAAGCAGCTTCCCGGAGAAAAAGTTCATATTTATGATCTCGCGAGTAAATATTTTGCCAACGACCGCGCAGCATCAATAAATACATTGGCGAACGTTGATATTTATCCGACAAGAGTAGATGAACATTTCATTAACGTGAGTGTAAATGATAAATCCGTAAAAGGACTGCTTAACCTGACTGTTTTGGATATTTCCGGAAAGAATGTGATGAAACAGAATTTATCAGTTAAAGATGGATCTCTAAATCAGCAGATCGATCTCAAAGGTCTGATAAACGGCGCTTATATCGTAAGTATTGCTAATGAATCCGGTAAAATAATACTGAGCAAAAAAATTCTGGTTACAGAATAAAATGGCTTATAGCGCCAGTATGGATTTCATTTAACTTTATAGAAAATTTAAAACCTTTTCAACTTATTTTGGAAAGGTTTTTTAATGATTATTTGATCTTCAATAAGTTTTATTTTTCGATATTAAAATGTACTTTTATAAAAAAATATAGATGAAGCTCTACTTTAATGTGGGATATATTGCCAGAGCCGGACAGAATCTGCAGCTAGTGATTGTGGATGATAAAGGCGTTGCTTCCCAGACTCATACTCTTTTTTATGCAGAAAATGGAATCTGGAAATGTGAGGTGGATTATTTCTCGAAATCAATTTCATATAAATATCAGCTTGCAGACGAAAAAGGCAATATTCTGAGAGAAGAATTTGTCCTGCATCATCTTAACTTTCCCCATAACTACAAAGAGTTTATTATTTTCGATGAATGGAACAGTAAAAACTTCCCGGAAAATTATTTAAACAATAAAATTCTTTACAATAAGCTTAATCAGTTCGTTCCGGAGAAAGCAACGGTTCTGAAGAAACATACCCATTTATTCAGGATAGAAGCTCCGGTTTATAATCCGGACTGGAGAATTGTATTGTTTGGAAGTACAGCTTCTTTGGGAAACTGGAGTTATGAAAAAGTCGTTCACCTTTCGCAGACGGATTTTGGAATATGGGAAGCTTCCGTAGAAATTCCGGAAAATGAATTTATACAATTCAAATATTGCATTTACGATCAGAAAGAAGAACGGGTGATAGACGTAGAGACAGGAGAAAACAGATTTACTCCTGCCAATCCGCTTACCGATGTACTCCAGATTGTTTCCAATCATTATTTTAAATTCAGGTCATACCAGATGTACCACGATGCAGGTGTTGCGGTGCCTGTATTTTCTTTGAGAAGTGAAAGTGGGTTCGGGGTAGGAGAGTTTTCAGATTTGAAAAAGCTGGCCGACTGGACCAAAGAAACCAATCTGGGAATTATTCAGATTCTTCCCATCAATGATACCACCGCCAATTATTCGTGGACGGATTCTTATCCTTATGCAGCAGTTTCTGTGTATGCATTACATCCGCAATATATTTCCCTTGAAAATCTCGATTTTGCTTTACCGAATGATTTAGTTTCTGAATATCAGTCTGAAAAAGAAGCGCTTAATGCTCTTTATCTGGTTGATTATGAAAAGATGATTGCGGGTAAATGGAAGTTTTTAAAAGCGGTTTTCAATGCTGAGAAAGAAAAAATTTACAAAGACCGCAGCTTCAAAAAATTTATAAAGGATAATGATCATTGGCTGACTCCTTATGCCGCGTTTTGCGTTCTGAGAGATAAATACAAAACCCCGAACTTCAATGAGTGGAAAACTCATAAAAAATACATCGCCGGAAAAGTTCTGCAGTTTTTTAGCACAAAAAGCAAAGATTATGATGCCTCTATGCTTCATGCTTGGGTGCAGTATCAGCTTCATTTACAGCTTAAAGACGCAGTAGATTATACCCACAGCTTAGGCGTTTCTCTGAAAGGAGATCTTCCGATTGGTATTTACAGACATTCGGTAGAAGCCTGGACAGAACCGGAACTTTTCGGCATGAATTTCCAGGCTGGAGCACCGCCGGATCAGTTTACCGAACTGGGACAGAACTGGGAATTTCCAACTTACAACTGGGAAGCCATGAAAGCGGATGATTACCGCTGGTGGAAAAACAGGTTTAAAGCTTTGGAACAGTATTTTGACGCGATGAGAATAGATCATATTCTCGGCTTTTTCAGAATATGGAGAATGCCGATCTCTGCAACACAGGGGATTTTAGGTTATTTCTATCCGGCAGTTCCAGTTGTTTTAGAAGAATTTAAAGCCAAACATATCCCTTTTGATTTTAATCGTTACTGCAAACCGTTTATTAATGAGCATATTTTAAGAAAGTATCTTGGGGAGAACATCGGTAATGCATTCGACTTTATTAATGATCATCAGGACGGAACTTATGCTTTCAAAGATGAGTTTGATACCCAGAGAAAGCTGGCGGATTTTTTCAAAAAGAATCCTCAGGGCCCGATTGAAGAAAAATTGATTTCATTGTGTGCCAATGTTTTATTCCTGACAGAAGAAAGAAACGGCGAGGCGGTTTATCACCCGAGATTCAATGTGTATAATACGGATTCCTACGCCTACCTTTCCGAATGGGAGAAAAAAGCCATCTACGATCTCTACCATGATTATTTCTTCAGAAGACAGGATCATCTTTGGTATGAAAAGGCTATGGAAAAGCTTCCTGTGATTTTAAATGCCACCAAAATGCTGATTTGTGGTGAAGATCTCGGGATGGTTCCTGCATGTGTACCGGTTGTGATGAACGAGCTGGCTATTGTCGCTCTCAAAGTGCAGCGTATGCCTTCAGATAATATTCCGTTCTATAATCCTAAAAATGCAGATTATATGAATGTAGTGACCGCTTCTTCTCATGACAGCTCTACGCTGAGACAGTGGTGGAAGGAAGACCGGGCTTTGACGCAGAAATATTTTAATCAGCAGCTGATCCAGTACGGAAAAGCACCTGAAGAACTGGAGGCTCATCTGGCGGAAATTATTATGAAACAGCACCTTTACAATGATGCGATGCTGGCTATTTTCCCTATCCAGGAATTTATGGCAACCGATCCGGAGCTTACCAATCCGGATATGGATGATGAAAGAATTAATAATCCGGCAGTCTTCCCTCACTACTGGCGCTACAGAATGCATATAAGTCTTGAGGAGCTTAAAGAAAAGAAAACCTTCAGTGAAAAGATTGCATCTTGGGTAAAAGATAGCGGTAGGATATAAATTTAACATTTGATTATCAATTAGTTAATGATAATTTAAAAGAAGTTTAATCTTAGGATTTAACTTCTTTTTTTTATTTGTATCCAAAAGATAGAATAGAGATATTCTGCTATATATTAACCAATTAACGACTATAGAGATGAAAAAAATACTTTTGGGATTTGCTTTGGGACTGGCAGTTTTGTCTTCCGCCCAGCAGTACCCGAATAATGGCTGGGGAGATGATGGGTACAACCAGAACGGAAACGGCTATTATAGTGACGATGACGACAGGAATTATTTTCCGGATGACTATTATTACAACTATCCTCAGGATTATTATCCCGGAGATTATTATCAGGGATATTATAATGACTACAGAAACAGTGTTACCAATGTCAACTGGAATGTATTCTTCAGACAGAACAGATTAAACCGCTGGCAGATAGATGAGATTCTGAGACTGAATAATTTATACGTTAGTTTTTCCACATGGAATAATTTCTACAGATACAATCCGGACAGATGGTATTATGACAGATTCTATGCATTGGAAAGAATCTTAGGACCAAGAGTGTTTGTGACTTTTCAGAACAATTATTATCACGGATCAAGCCCGATTGTGTACTTCCAAAACTACAGAAGAACCTATTATGCACCGAGATATGCCGTAATGCCTAGATACAGAAATGTAAATATCAATGTGTACAGGGTAGACAGAGCAAGATTCAATAGAGCGGATAACCCGACTTTCAATGTGATCAGAACCAGCGACAGACCGAATAACGGATTCAGAGGACCTGTAAGAGACGGAAGCAATTCCGGTGGTTTCCGAAACCAGTCTTCCAATGCAGTAAGATCTGATAATTCATCTGGTGGATTCCGTAGTGAAAACAACAGAGAAAGAAATAACAGCGGGTTCAGAGGACGCTCTGAAAACAACAGCGGTACGAGAGAAGGCTTTGGAAATAACAGAGGATTCAGAGGTGGCGGTGAGGCGAGAAGAGACAGTGCTCCACGAAGAGAAAATAACAGCGGAGGATTCAGGGGAAGCAATGGCGGATCCAGATCTGAAAATTCAAATTCCAATTCTCAGAACAGCAACAACGGAGGTTTCAGAAACCGGTTGGTAAGCAATCAATAATTTTCATATATTATATTTAAGTGGTGTGAAGGACAGGTTTTAGGATCTGTCCTTTTTTTTATTTCTTATTTTATTATTTTGATATTAAAATTTAACATTTTTTATGAATATTTCTATTTAACTTCTGTTTTAACTAATAATCAAAGATATGTATAACAATTAATTAAATATTTTTTAAGATGAAAAAATTAGTTTTAGCAATAGCATTTATGGGAATAGGAAGTTTTGCAATGGCACAACAAACCACTACTCCTCAGGACAAACAGGCAAGAAGAGCCGAGATGCAGCAAAAAATGCAGCAGAAACATCAGGAGCATTTAGATCAGATGCAGAAAGACCTTAATTTGAATCAGTCTCAGGTAGCGCAGATCAAAAGCCTTCATGAAAAAAGAAAATCTGAAATGAAAGCCGATTTCGAAAAGAATAAAGATGCAAGACAGGCCAAAATGGAAGATATGAAAGCCAAAAGAGCACAAATGGATGCGGATATGAAGAAGATTCTTACACCTGATCAGTATGATAAATGGCAGGCTGACAGAAAAGCTAAAATGGAGCAGAGAAAGGTAGCTATGAAGGATAGAAAAATGATGAAAAAGCCGATGAACACGGCGGCTCCTGAAGCAAAATAACAGTTCGTAATTTTGATTTTTTAATGTATGAAGGACGGGTTTTTTCCTGTCCTTTTTGTATTAAATTTCATTAAAACTTTTGATATCGGGCTTTTATTGCTTATTTTTGAATATAAATTTATACTTATGATCAGCGAAAAAATTGCAACGTTAATTAACGAACAGATAGCTCACGAACAATATGCCGCACAATATTATCTTTCAATGTCTGCCTGGTTTTCAGGAAAAGATCTTGACGGAATTGCGAACTATTTCAGAGTTCAGAGCAAAGAAGAATTGATGCACGCAGACAAAATGTTTGATTTTTTAAATGATGTAGGAGGAGAAATCATCATCGGAGAAATTGCAAAACCTCCACACGAGTTCGAAAATGCAACCGATATTTTTGAAAAAGCACTGGAGCACGAGAAAAAAGTAACCAAAAGTATCTTCAATATCGTGAAAAATGCCAATGACGAAGGAGATTTTGCTACAACATCTTTCCTTCAGTGGTTCATCAATGAGCAGGTAGAAGAAGAAGCAAGCGCTTCACAGTACGTGACTAAAATTAAGATGGTTTGCGACAATCCGTCTGCATTATATCTTTTTGATCAGGAATTGTCTCAGAGAGTATTTACTCCTGATCCAACAGCTTAACTAAACTATATTGTCAAGACAAGCCCCGCCGTTCGCAGAACGGCGGGGCTTGTTTATTTTTATCAAAAAACGATTAGGAGTAATGTGGATAACTTTACTACTTTATCCACAGAATACTTCAGGAATTCCCCAGAGATTGTGGATAAAATAATCCTTGTGATTGGTATTTATTTTAATGATAATCAATTGTTTATTGCGTGATTTTTCAACTTACCAACAAGTGATTGTGGAAAACTTTGTGGAAAACCCTAAACCTACAGATAGATAAGCTGAGTCTTGATGACTTTTCTTCCCAGGCTTTCCAGTATATTTTTATACCTCTCGATTTGGCGTTCGTTTTTTTCCGTTTGTTCACCGGTTTTAAAATCAACGATAATATAGCCTTCTTCACCTTTCAGAATCCGGTCCGGCCTGAAAATTCGGCTTTGTCCTCTCTCGGAAATCATAATATCTTTTTCATTGATCACTTCCCATTTCTCATCAAAGAATTCAGCATGTTTTTTAATGATCTGAAGAAGAGTCTCCTGAATCTCCTCCTTCTCTTCCCGGGTGATTTGCCCATCCAGAACATAACTTTCCAAAACCTTCGCCGTATCCTTTTCAGTATTGATTTTAGACAGTAGCTCATGCACAAAAAGCCCGATCCTTACCTTTTCATTACGCACCTGGTAGTTTTTGGAAGGCGTGGCAATTTTTATGGAAGATCTGTTTTCGTTAATATTTTTAAGATTCTGAATATCTTTCGTTGTAAACAGAGACGTTTTATCCACGGAATGTTTTTTCAGCATCTCAGGACGCACTTCATACAGATCGAATTCATCCGTTTCCTCCGTATTTTTTCCGTTGAAAAATTCCAGTAATTCAAGATTATTGGAGGTTTTATTGGCTTTCTGGATATAGAAAAACAGCTGTTCCACAGGTCGGGTAGTGGCTACATACTGAAGACACAGCCTGTCGATAAGATTTTTATAGGAATTTTTCTTGTTGAAGACCTCAATTTCTTCATCATAAACCTCAAGATTTTTACTGAACTGATTGATATTAACCGATTTTAAGGCATCATTCTCATTCGTATCAAACCAGTTGGTAAATTCATTATCCCGGTTCTTATTCATCATGGGAATAAAAACAATAGGGAATTCCAGCCCCTTCGATTTATGAATCGTCATAATTTGTACGGCATCAATATTTTCCGATGCCTGAATGGTATAGCCCGAAGCTTCTTCGTCCCAGTATTTCAAAAATTCTTTCGTACTGGCTCCTGCATTCTGCGTGAAATTGAAAAGCATTTCCAGAAAGTTCAGAAGAAAATCCGTTTCCTTGTTTTCTACAGCAAATTCATTGATGTAGTACTCCACAAAATTGTAGAGATTAAATCTTGGGAAATTATCCTGTTTCAGCTTCAGCGAATACTTTTTCTGGATAAACTGAACAATATCCTCATGCGTTTCTATCGTCAGAATTTCATCCATCTCAAGCGTAAAATCTGCCATGTGAATTCTTCCCAGCGTATTCAGGTAGTACATCATCATGATCAGATTAGGTTTGTTCTTAGGATTCATTTCCCATCGTAAAAATTCAATAACAGCTCTTAAAGTGTTGGAAAGTTCCAGGGTAAGTCCCTTATCCGAAATAGTTTTGATATTGATTTCTTCTCCACGGCAATTAACCTTCAGATTTCCCAGTTTTTGAGAATAGCTGAAAATATCAAAGTTCCCGCGGCATAAGATCGTAATGTCAGAAAACGTAAAGCCGTTATCTAGACTTTCCTGAATATCCTTCCGCATTTTTTCAGCAGTATCATTATAAAAATCTTCATTCGTAAGATTCTCTATCAGGCTTACTTTTACACGTCCTTCAATCTGGGAACGGGGGCTCTGTTCCGCATCTTCCCCGAAAATATTCCGGTGCTCCTCTTCCAGTCCTTCCGAATGATAGCGGTACAGCTCATTGTTGAAATGCACAATATTTTTGGCGCTCCGCCAGTTATCTTTTAATACAAAAAGTTCAGCTTCTTTGGGCGAAAATTCTTTTTTATTGATAATATCCAGCATTAGCTTACTCTCGCCACCACGGAATCTGTAAATACTTTGCTTAGGATCGCCCACAAGTGTAAAAGAAGTATTTTCCGTAGAAACACTGTGATCTCTCAACGGAACAAAATTCTGCCACTGCAGCTCCGAAGTATCCTGAAATTCATCAAAAAAATAATGCTGGAACTGGGAACCTACTTTCTCATAAATAAAGGCAGACGGCTCGTTTTTAAGATTTTCATTAATCAGGATATTGAATTTTGAAAGGAGAACAAGATCATTCTCTTCCTCAATCTTTTTTAATTCATCCTGAATATCTTTATTTACTTTTAACGGAAGAAGGGCTGACAGAATCTTCTCTTTCTTTTGAGTCTCAATATACCGGAGAATCAGCTGCATTCTGTTGTCAAGAAGCTGGTCCAGGATTTCAAAGATCTCAGCTTCCTTACTTTTGGATTTCGAAGAAGCCCCTTTCCTGTAATTATTAATCACCGACTCTTCCTGTGTGGTCGGAAATGGAAAACCTGCCCTTTTCTGGGTGTAAAAATCCTGAACTTTGGTGAAAAATCCTCCGATTCCGTTTTTCCCTTGGGCGAAATCTTCAATCTCAATATTTCTGGACCGGAACAGTTCAATAGATTGTGCAGCCAGCTCTGCAGATTGTTTTTTATTCTGAACGATTTCTTTTCGGAGTGTGTTTTTTATATTTTCATAATTGGTATCGTCAAAGCTTTTATTGCTCTTCAGATGCTCGTAATGAATATCCTTTACAAACTCCTTTGCAGAATCATAAAGGTTTTTGTTAAGGTTGATTCTTTCGTTGTTTTCAAGGCTGTAATCCACATAATCCATGAAAGAATTGGAGATATTTTCATTTTCCCCGATTTGATCAAGCATTTTGTCTACAGCTTCAATAAGAAACGGTTCAGCCTCGATTTCAAGATTAAAATTTTTCGCTAAACCCAATTCATAGGAAAAACTTCTTACCAGTCTTGAATTAAAACGGTCAATGGTTCCGATATTTAATGTGGAATAATTGTGGAGAACATAATCCAGCATTTTTTTGGAACGGACATGAAGTTCATCAATCGTAATTTTTAAGCCCTGCGCTTCAAAGGCTTTCTGGATGTTTTTTAAATCTCCGTTTTCAGCAAACTGATCCGAAGAAAAATTTCCCAGCCATGATAAAATCCTTTCCTTCATCTCGTTGGCTGCCTTATTCGTGAAAGTAAGCGCGAGAATATTCCTGATCGATTGCTGTTGATTGGGATAGCGGAGACAGATCATCAAAAGCCTCTGGACCAGAGCATATGTTTTGCCCGATCCTGCTGAAGCATTGATCACTGTGTAAGAATTTTGCATTGCTGAATTTAGAATTGAGACTGCAAGTTAGCTAATTTTTAAGTGAAATTTTAACAAATCAAAGTGCTGATTTAACAGTTTATTCCGCAAAAATCAAAAAGAAATGCTAAAACACGTTAACTGTGGTTAAACTTGTGAATTAATTTGAAAATAACTTTAGATTTGCTTCATAAAAAACTGTCTGTGAAATTTAAACTATACTTTCTTTTAACCCTCTTTTTTTGTATTAATTCCTATGCCCAAAGCTATATTTTCGGAAAAGTGATTTCCGAAGATAATGCCGAGATTCAGGATGTAACCGTAATCAATATCAGAACATATGAAATGGTTGTGACCAACAGGGACGGACATTTTATGATTTCCGGAAGAGCCGGGGATGAACTTCGCTTTGTAAAAGCAGGCTATGAACGTTTAGGAAGAAAGATTTCCAGCGAAAATATAGCGTCTCCAGTCAATATTACTTTGGCCAGAGCCACAATACTCATTCCTGAAGTAGAAGTGAAGCAGGGTATTACCGGAAATCTGAAAATTGATGCAAAAAATCTGAACCGTCCTAAAAAGGTGGAAAAATTAATAAAGGATATTGATAAATACATTGCTCAAAAATCAGATCCGCGTATTCTTGCCGCAAAACCGGGAGAGTTTGTACAGCCCAAAGGTCAGGGATTCTTTATAGGCAAAGTGAAAAATAAATGGGATGATATCGACTTAATGAAATACCTGCATTCAGCACTTGGAGATGAATATTTTACCGATCTTAAAATTGAGAAACCTCAGATCGACCATTTTATCACCTATGTTCTTGCAGGAGGTTTTGAACGGAAAAGTATCCTGAAATACGGCTTCTGCAGCGATGCTGATCTGAACAGATTTCAAAGATTTGTTCTCATGAGAATTTCCTCCTACCGTGCTCCGCAGACTCAAAGATAAATACAGATGAGAACTTATATTAAACAAAGCTTTTACACGGTGCCGCTTTTTATGTCTGCTGAATTGTTTTCCCAACAGAAAGTAACCGGAAATGTAAAAAGTACTGATAAAGAAGGATTGGGTTCTGTTTTGATCATCAATATTTCCAGTCATCAAAGTATTTTGAGTGATACTTCAGGAAATTTTATCATTGAAGCAGCAGAGAATGACGAATTACGGTTTGTGAAAGAAGGATATTACCGGATCGATAAGAAAATAGGAAAGGAAGATTTTGGGTCTCCATTAATAATCAGCCTTAAAAAAAACGAAATAGAAATTCCGGAGGTGAAAATTACCTTTCAGCCCACCGGCAATCTGGAAAGGGACAACAGAAATCTTAATGAATCCCGGAAAGTGGTTTCTTTAAGATCGGAATTGGATGAGTATATGAAAAGCCCTCTGAATGAGGCTTTACCGGATAATACGATATCGAAAACTTTTGCAAGCCCGGATTATAAAGTCGGACAGGTAAGTCTTTTAGGCGTGCTGGATGCTGCAAAAGGGCTGTTCAAAAAAGCAACTGAACTTAAAATTACCAAAGCCAATTATAAAGAAACAGAGGATTTTCTCAGAAGAATAAAAGAAGAAATCAATTTACAGTTTTTGAGAAAATACGGTATGGATGAGGAGCAGATTGATGAATTCCTTATCTACGCCAATGATACCCGGACATTGGCAAAAAAATACAGAAAAAACTTTAAAATTAATATAATAGAGTCTGAATTAGGTGTGGCTTTTGCTGAATACAGGAAAACGCACAAGCTGAGCAATATTTAGCTTTAATAAACGGATAATGAATTGTAGAGGGGCCAATATTTTTATGACGGATTGGAAGAAAGTTTCATTTCTTCTCGTTTTTCTGTTTAACAGTTTCTTTGCACAGCAAACGGTTACAGGACGTATCACAGATGATGACGGAGTGAATTTAAGCGCTGTTCTTATCATCAATATGTCTACAGATCAGAAAACCTCTTCCAATGCTGCGGGAATGTTTTCTATAGAAGCTTCTCCCAACGACGAACTCAGATTTGTAATGGCAGATTTCTACAGGGTTTCTACAAGAGTGCTCACAGGCGGCTACAATCCTCAACTACTGGTTACTATGACCCCGATACCAAGAGATGTAGGAGAGGTGAAAATCGTTAAAAAGCCAACAGGCGACCTTGAAACCGATTCCCGGCTGGCCGGAAAAGTGGATAAAGGGGAAATCGTAGAACAGGCGGTAGGTCTTCCTCAACCTGTCGGAAAAATGCGGGAAAAGCCTGCCGAAGTGAAAAAAGTTCTTCTCCCGATTCTCCTGGGAAGCCTGGATGTTCAGGGTGCTTACGATCTGATCAGCGGAAAAGCAAGAAGGCAGAAACGGCAGTACAGATATGATGATTTGCAGGAGCATATCATGTGGGTCCGAAACAGGGTGGATAATGAATATTTTGTAAATGCAGGAATTCCCGTAGAACGTATTTCAGAATTTATACAGTATGCTTTCGAGGTTAAACCTCAGGTCCGCACTTATGTAAAAGCAAGAAACTTATCCGGAACCCTGCTGAGAATGGAAGAAACAATGCCGGTTTATTTAGAAAGATTGAAGCAAAGCAAAAACGGATCAATTTCAAAACCAGAGGAGTAAAATAAATACAATCAAACCTATAATAGTCTGTTTAATATAAGTCTTATTTTTTTAACCTCAATAAGCTTTAATTTATTTCTTAATATTTATAATGTTTCTTTTTTGCCTTGCCTCCAGGTTTTGAAACTGAGCAGGAGAAAGGATGAATAATGTTAATGAATTCTTAAAAATCGGAATGAAAATTGATGTAACCTACGAATAATCAATTAAATCACCATTTTTATGAATAAGAATATTATTGCGGTAGCTGTCGGGGCACTGGGATTCGTTCTCGGGCTCGGGTTTTTAGGAAACGCGATTAAAAACAGAAATAAATCTGAAAATACCATTTCCGTAACCGGATTGGGAACCAAACAATTCACCTCTGATCTGATCACCTGGTCAGGAAGCTTTTCTAAAAACAATTCAGACTTAAAATCGGCGTACGATGAGCTGGCAACAGACAGGAAGGTGATTAATGATTATCTTCTTTCCAAAGGAATTAAGCAGAATGAAATTGTATTTTCGTCCGTAGATATTCAGAAGCAGTTCAGAAGCTATAACGATTCAAACGGAAATTATGTACAGGGCGAATTTTCCGGGTACAACCTTACCCAAAAAGTCTCTATTGAAAGTAAGGAGGTGGTGAAAATAGAGAACCTTTCCAGAAACATTACAGAAATTATCAATCGCGGTATTGAGTTCACCTCTTCAGCACCATCTTATTTTTACACTAAATTAGCCACAGTAAAACAGGAGATGATTGCCAGTGCCACCAAAGACGCCAAAGAAAGAGCGGAGAAGATTGCAGAAAACTCGGGAAGCAGTCTGGGGAACCTTAAAAAAGCCACAATGGGTGTGATCCAGATAACGGAACCCAATTCCAATGAAGACTATTCCTACGGCGGAACATTCAATACATCTTCCAAAGAAAAAGAAGCGAACATCACCATAAAGCTGGAATACGAAGTTGACTAATATGTATCATTCCTAAAAGTGATCATCATTGGTGGGGAAAATATTAACCACAAAAGAGAACAAAAGTTTTAAGACTTCATTTATTTTGAAGTTTAAATGCCAGGAGAATAGGAAGATCACATAAGTTTTAAACAATCATCTGTGAAAATCTGTGCCATCAGTGGTTAACAAAATACAGATGAAAAGCTTCACAGCATATGATAAAAATAGACCGCCAGATATTTTCCGGCGGTTTCTATATTTTAATGATACACTACATCATAAATTTCGTCCTTTACACTCTTTAAATTTTCAGGAGTATAATTGGCCAGCAGCCAAAGATCCAGCGGTTTTTTTCCTTCACCGTAGCTTGGCTGTACATGCATATCGTCAATCAGGGTGAACCCGTTTTTCTGATAGAAAGAATAACGTCTTTTGGCATCTTCTCCCAAATGATCGGGTTCTATTTCCAGAATAATTCTAGGATAATTTTTAAACAGGTACCCTGTAATATGTGATCCCAGCTTCTGGCTTCTGAAGGCCTCGAAAACCTCAAAATGTTCTACAAAAATATAAGAACTCAGTTCCCAGATAATCAGATATCCTATAGCCTGTGTTTCGTGAAATACAGATATTACTTTCACATGAGGATTAGAAAATAAAGCCGTAAATTGATTCCAGTCCCTTTGTTCATCTGCGGGAAATGTACTGGAATATGACTTATAGATGTCCTGAACTCTATAGTCATCTGCAGAAGTAATCGGTAAAAATTCCATAATTATAAATCAAAAACGCTGGGCCTTCTGGTGATAAAAATATCTTTGATCCAAAGCGTAAATGCCAGTCCAAGATAAATCAAAAAGAAAAAACCGGCAGTGGCAAAAGTAGAATAGATGAAAAAGATCCTTAATTTAGATACAGGAATCCCCAGTTTAGCTCCTGTTCTCGTAAGAACGCCAAACCATTCTCTTTCCATTTTGTGGCGGATATTGTCAAACATTTGAAGTTTCTTTTAAAAGTTTAAATCCAATACTGCAATTTAAGCAATTTTTTTCTTCACACGAGGTTTTATAATGATAAATAAGACTCTGGCTTTCCAATGCATTGTTGATTTTCAGCCCAAGCTTTTTCCATCTGTCTGTTACAGAATTTTTTTCAGCAGGGCTGTTTCTGTATAAATTCAGGATTTCATCTGTAATTTCCTTACGATGGTATTTGTGATAGGTATATTTTAAAGGAAGAACGGTATTGAGAATAATCAGTTCAATAAAATCCCTGCTTATTATTTTAGGCTGGAACTTTGAAATGGTTCCAAAATTAAAATGAAAATCCCAGTATTCCGAAGCTTTTACGGGTTCAAAAACTTCGTAAAGATTATCCGGAGTATTGGCTTTTATGATTTTTGAAAATAAATTCTGATGCCTGTGATAAAGATTGGCCAGCTGAGAAAGACGGATTGTAGGAAAACTGGGCGGGCGCAGTCTCATAAATTTGGGATGAAATGTAAGAGGGGGAATACTGAACTTCTTTCTGATGAATTCAAATTCTCTTTTCCAGATCATCATTTGTCCGTCTTTCGGATTGTCTAGCCAGCCTGAAATCCCAAACAGAAGGGCTTCCAGCTGTAATTCATTCTGCCGGATCTTATTGATAATGCTGAAATCTACAGATTCCGCAATCATTCTGAAAATTTGGGCATTTACTTTCAAGCCGAAAGAATAGGCGAGGCTGTGAAATAAAACCGCTTCAAAATTATTTTGATACACTTCTAAACTCTTTTCCAGTTCCCGCGACTTTTCATCCAGTTTTTTAAGAACATTAGCCTCATGAAAATGAAACGGAACCGCATCCGGCCTGAAAATATTTTCACAGGGAATAAACTGTTCTCCATTGATTAATTTTTCATATTTCCAGAGAATATTTATGTCAATATGATCTTTAAGTTCCAGAGTAGGAACATTTTTTCGGATGAGGTCTTCAATCTCCGCATCATTTTGATAGACCACATGCAGAATAATATTTTGATAATTGGGATCCCGGGAATGGTTATGAAAAATCCAGTCGGAGGTACGGACGTGCAGTTCTATATGTCCGGCAACGATCAGATCTTTTGTTTTAATTTTTGCATTAAGGAAATCGGGGCCGGCATCTTTGTTCCATTTCCCGGAATGGATGAGTTCAACAGGATTTCCTTCAGTATCTCTGAAGTTGAAATGTTTGAAAACTTTATAGTTCCATAGATATTGAAGCAGTCTTTCCGTCATAAGTGTTAGGATAAATATAATGGAAAAACAAAGTTTCTAGAGGTTGCTTTTTCAGATTTTCAATCGTTGTGCTGAACAAAGTCTGATTGATAGAAATATATTTTTTAAAACAAGAACTTCTGATTTATCTGTTCGGCTTTTTATTGCTTTGGCTGAAAAAATACAAATGCCTTCTGTCAATTTATACAGAAGGCATTTGTAGTATAGCTGATTCAAATATGTTTTGACGGTTAAGCTTTCGTCAGTTCCTTTTTGAAATTTTCTATCGTGGTTCTGTACATTTCTTCATAGATGGGAAGAATATTTTTCAGGTCAAATTTGATAGCCTGATCTTTTGCGTTTTGCTTCATTGTCGTTAGAAGTTCCTCATTGCTTAAAAGCTTGATTGTATAATTACTCATGGCTTCTACATTTCCGATTTCGGCCAGGAATCCTGTTTCTCCCTGGATGTTTACTTCAGGGATTCCTCCCGCATTGGAACTGATAACAGGAGTGTAAGCAGCCATAGCCTCAAGTGCAGCCAAACCGAAACTTTCCTGTTCGGAAGGAAGTAAGAATACGTCGGAAAGCTGTAGAATTTTGTAAAGATCATTTACTTTTCCTAACAGACGGATTTTTGAAATCAATTCAGGGTTTTCTTCCAGGAACTGATTGACTTTTTCCATATCCGGCCCTTCACCAATAATGATCAGCTTGGATTTTACTTTTTTCTCCACATTTTTGAAGATCTGAAGAACTTCCTCCACTCTTTTTACAGGACGAAGGTTGGAAACGTGGATCAGAATTTTTTCGTCAGGGTTGGCGAATTGAGTTCTCTGGCATTCCGTACAGTCATCAAATTCAGAATTATCAATAAAATTGGTGATTACCTGTATCTGTTTCTTAATATTGAAAAACTGCAGGGTATCTTTTTTCAGACTTTCAGAAACCGATGTAATGGCATCTGACTGGTTGATAGAGAATTCTACAGCATGTTTATAGCTTGGATGCTGCCCCACAAGGGTAATATCTGTTCCGTGAAGAGTAGTCACCAACGGAATATCATTGTTGTCATCCTTCAGCATTTGTTTAGCGGTAAAAGCAGCATATGCATAAGGAATAGCATAATGAGCATGCAGAAGATCCAGCTTATAAAGATTTACGACACGGTAAATCATTGAGCTTAATGCAATATCATAAGGCTGATACTGAAAAAGGGGATAGGTCTGTACATTCACCCGGTGAAAAAAAATGTTCGGGTTGGTGATGTCCAGTCTTGCAGGGAGCGCAGAACTTATAAAGTGAACCTCATATCCTTTGTTGGCAAGAGACATTCCCAGTTCTGTTGCTACAATTCCGCTTCCTCCGTATGTTGGATAGCAAAGTATGCCTATTTTCATTAGATTATTTTTGTTTTGATGTTGTAAAAACTGTTGAGTTTGCATTCGAGCCGGAAGCGGGAGCTTTTTCGATTCCCATTCCTGCTTTCAACTGATCGTTAACCAGTACAGGCAGTTTGCCCCATATTTTTGTTTTTCCGTTCAGAGCAGCGGCGGCGGCTGTCATTGAATCGTCATTGTTTTCGTAAGAGACTAGAACCGTGGATACTTTTGAAATATCAATGTCTTTTAAAGCATATGCACTTCCGAATACATTGAGAATAACGTTTTGTCTGCCCGTAAGATCAGCAAGAATCTTTTTAGACTCTGCCGAGATTTTATAAGGCTTGTACGCTGTTGAATTATCCTTGTGGAATCCTACAATCACAGTAGAACCTGCAGGAATACTATTGATTTCGCCGGCTTTTTTGATGGTAATATTAGAGCCAAGCTGATTGGCAAAAGTCTGATAAGGAGCTTCTTCCAGAGGAACATAATAGACTTGTTTCCCGGTAATGGGAAGCAGTTTCTGATCATCTTTTAATAAAGTAATTGCATTGGCGTAAAGATTTTGAACCAATGTTTTATGGGAATCATTATTGAGATCACTATTGATATTTTCCGGCTTTTTCGGAGTGTATTGATCAAGTCCCAGGAAGTATTTGGTTAATAAAATCTTTTTAACACTTTCTTCCACTCTCGATTGTGAAATTTCACCTTTATCAATACTTTTCTGAATTAATTTCTTTCCTTCTGCAACACCCTGAGAGAAAAGCATGATATCATTTCCTGCTTTGAATGCAAGCGCATCCAGTTCTCCGGGTTTGTATTTATTGGCTACAGCTCCCATATTCAGGGCATCCGTAATAATTAAGCCTTTGTAGCCTAATTTATCTTTTAACAATCCTGTTATGATATTCTTTGAAACGGAAGCAGGTATTCCTTTTTCAGATTCAAGACTTGGAACATACAGATGGGCTACCATGACACCTCCGATTCCTTTATCCATTAAAGCTTTAAAAGGAGCCAGTTCAACGGTGTTGAGTCTTTCTAAATTATGTGAAACTACAGGTAAGTCCGTATGTGAATCTTTACTGGTATCACCATGCCCAGGGAAATGTTTAATAGCTGCAAGAATAGTATTATCCTGAAGCCCGTTAGAGTAAGCCAAAGCAGAACTGATCACATTATCTACCTCTGAACCGAAACTTCTGTTTCCGATAATAGGATTGCTTGGGTTGGTATTCACATCTACAACCGGTGCGAAATCCCAGTTGATCCCCATTCTGTGACAGTCTTCGGCTATTTTGGCGGACATCTGGTAAATCAGGTTTTTATCCTGTATAGCTCCGAGTGTCATGGCCCACGGAAATTTGTAGGCAGTGGCAATTCTTTGGAAAAGTCCCCATTCTGCATCCATCCCGATCATCATCGGAACTCTGGATTTCTGCTGGAACTCGTTCACCAGATTGATTTCTCTGGCAGCATCATCCTGCATTAAAATCAGTCCTCCGATTTTATCATTAATAACAATGTTTCTGATCTGATTAATATAATCTTCACCCTTATTGGTGTAAAGCGCTACAATAAACAGCTGGCCAAGCTTTTCATCCTGAGAAAGTGAACGGTAGGTCTTGTTTACCCAGTGCTGAGCCTTTTTCAGGTCTTCTTTTGAACTATTTTTAGGCTGGTATTGAGCTTTGGCAGTAAAGCTTATTAATGAAAAAATAAAGAGGGAAGTATATAACAATTTCTTCATGATCTTTTGAATAAGAACAAAAATACAATTAAAAAAATGATGAAAACAATGTTTTTGCAACTTTTGGTATATGATTTGAATACGCTTTATAAATAATAACTAAACATTTCTAAAAATGAAAAAAATTCTTCCTTTTCTATTCCTGGCATTTGTATCATTATTTATATTCAGCTGTGATAATAACGATGATAATACGGATAGCGACACCTATTCAAGAATGAGAGACATTACCGGATCATTTACCAATGGAAACGGATATGCGTTCACACAGGGAATCAATATCAACCAGACCGATGTGGTTTTAGTGTATAGAGCAGCAGGTAATGCATGGCAGCAGATTCCAAAGTCTGTTTATTTGCCTAATTCAGGAACTTTACCGACAAACAGAGTATTTGATTATAATTTCGTTTTCGATTCTCAAAACGTACAGATCAGAATTGATGATGAGAACTTTAATTTAGGAACAGAAATGACTGCGGCTGAAACCAACGATTATCTGAATAATCAAAGGTTCAGATTGGTACTTGTTCCTGCACAGGCAAGCAAAAGTGCCAACTCTGTAGATTACAGCGATTATAATGCAGTAGTAAAGTATTACAATCTGGATGACACCAATGTAAAGACTACAAAGGTGAACTAATTAAGAAATATCTTTTCAGTTTTTTATAATTATTAAAGCTTCGGGAGAAATCGCGGGGCTTTTTTAATTTAATTGGTTGAAGAAGTTAAAAACATTAATTTTAGCACTCTGAATAAAATACTAAAAACTAATGATCAAAAATCAATATTTTAAACTTTTCATACTGACTCCATTGTTCCTTTTATCTTCATGTATTAGTGAGATTTCGGATAATATTGAGCGTAATAAGGCCGAGGAAAATTATGTTTCTCCTTATATGGGAAAATGGGTGGGGACCTTTTCAGGAGATCATATCAGCGGAACCCTGATCCTGAATGTTTCTAAAAGCGGAAGTATGGAAGTGATAAGAGTTGCCAATAACAATGTGGATGAAACCTATTACACCAGCCTTCAGGGGGCCGGAAATGGCGCTTTAAATCCTGCTCCTTCTCCAAAAGGTTTTATTTTATACGGAAGTCTGCATACCGGATCCGGAACATGGAAACTGCAGAGCTGGAGCGGTAGTTGGTCCGTTAAAAGACAATAATAAACCCTACAGATTATATAACAGAAAAGCTCCCGTAGAAGTCGGGAGCTTTTGTTTTTATCTAGTTGTCATTATCATCTAATAAATGACCGAAGAAATCTTTTTTTGTTTTCAGATAGCCTTTGCTGATCTCGTTGGCCGGGATCTGTAAAGGTACCCTGGAGTTGAGATTAATGTTGCTGTCTACTACATATTTTACCTTTTCAGGATTGTTGGTTAAAAGATTAATGTCTTTTATTCCCAGCAGATTCAGGATTTCAATAGCAACACCGAAGTTTCTGTCGTCGGCCGGAAGCCCTAATTCCAGGTTGGCCTGAACAGTGTCTAGACCTTTTTCCTGTAATGAATATGCTTTCAGCTTATTGATGATCCCGATATTTCTTCCTTCCTGACGAAGGTAAACAATAATTCCTCCGTGTTCGTGGGTATATTTCATTGCGGCATCCAGCTGTTGGCCGCATTCGCATTTTTTTGAATGGAAAACTTCTCCGGTAATGCATTCTGAGTGGAAACGTACGTTCACCGGTTTTGAAAAATCTGTATTTTCTGCAACGATGGCCATGTGTGGCATCCAGTCGTTTTCGTTTTCGGAGAAAGCGATCATTCGGAAAGAGCCGTGTTCTGTGGGAACATTAGCTTCTGCCTGAATTTTAATCATTAATAGTGGTTAGTTTTAATTTCCTTTTAAAGAATCTTCTATTACAGAAATATTGGTTTTTAAGCGTACCAGATATCTGTTGAGAACTTCATCATCATCTTTGTCAAGCTGCTGTCTGAGTTTTTGAATTTTCTTATATGATTTTTCAAAGCTTTTAATGGCTCTGTTTTTCCCTGCAGAATTGTTGGCATCAATAGCATATAAATAATTTTGAAGACTGTATTTCAGACTTGTGACTTCTTCATTTAAATCATTATTCTTAAACTTTGGAAAAGTAGAAATCAGATTTGAAATTTCAGAAGCATTTATATTTTCTTTAATATTGATATCAAAGCCTTTTTTTGCCCCTCTGTCGGAATCAGAACCTTTGGTTTCGCTATAAAAATTATTAGACAACGGGGAAAGGTTAAGCTTTTCCGTTGCGCAGGAAGTTATAATTAGTAGTACTCCAAAAAAAAATAGTTTTCTCATTTCTGTTGCCCCTTTTGATAGAGGATCGGGTTAAGACTGTCATCGTTATACATTTTCATTTGTTTGTATACCTTCATCTTAACATTACCGTATTCAATATCAGTAAGCAACTGATCTATAGAAGTAGATAGATCTTCTTTCTGAGTAAGCAGTACATCCAGTTTTGCCTGGCAGTTTGCACGGTGCTCTTCAGAAGCAGATTCTCTATTGGCTTCTAACGACATATGATAAACCTTTAATGCAAGAATTGATAACCTGTCTACAGCCCAAGCGGGAGTTTCTGTATTGATTTTTGCATCAGGTTTCGGAGTTATTTTTTCAAACTTAGTAAGGAACCAGCTATCGATAAATTCTACCAGATCAGTTCTTTTCTGGTTGGATGAATCTATCGTTCTCTTCAATTGAAGAGCTTCAACGGGATCTATATTTTCATCTCTAATAATATCTTCCAAATGCCATTGAACGGTATCAATCCAGTTCTTTGCATACAAAATCCGTTCCAAACTGTCTTTTTCAAACGGGTTATTAATTAGAGAGTTAACATCATCGAACACGTGATAATCTTCAATAGATTGATTGAAGACTTTCCATGCAGTTTCAGTGAAATTCATTAATTCTGAAGAATTTTTAGTTGCCGGGAGTATTATTGTTGTTGGTAGAAGAGGTTTTGTTCTCAGAACCTGGTTTGTCTTCTTCCTTCACTGCATCTTTAAATTCTTTGATTCCTGAACCTACACCTCTCATAAGTTCCGGAATTTTCTTTCCTCCAAAAAGCAATACCAAAAGTATCGCTACGATAAGGATATGTTGCCAAGATAAGGCAAGTATTGTAAGTGTATTCATCTCTTAAGATTTTTGCAAAGTTAAAGCTTTTTTTAATACGAAATCCAACCTAATGGGTCAACTGGTGTATTTCCGTTCCATACCTGGAAATCAAGAGTATAAGAACCATCGAAATCCTGCGCTACAGAACCTACAGGAGTTCCTGAAGAAACCTGTTGTCCTTTGGATACGCTTACGCTTCCAAGGTTAGAATAGATCGTAAAATAATTTCCGTGTTTTACCATAACGGTTTTTGTTCCGTCGCTGTTTGCCAATACAGAAGAGACTGTGCCGGGATATACAGATTTTGCGCGTGTTCCGGAAGGTACGGCTATTTTAATCCCTGTATTTTCCTCAACAATATTTTTGAAAACCGGGTGCGGTTGTCTTCCAAATCGGTGGGTTACCTGGCCTGCTCTGTCTGCAGGATAGCCCAATTTTCCTCTGCTGTCTGCAAAGCTGCTTCCGGTAGCTGTGGTAACTCCGTAGCTGGTCATTGCTTTCGTTTCTGCTGCTTTTTTCTCTTCTTCTTTTTTCTTGTTCAGAGCGGCTTCAGCTGCTCTTGCTGCAATCAGTTTGTCTGAAGCTTCTTTTGCTCTGGCATTGGCTTCATCAGATGCCTTTTTAGCGGCTATTCTTCTGGCTTCATCTTTGGCATTGGCTTCGGCTCTGGCTGCTTCTTCGTTACGTTTTCTCTCTTCTTCGGCTCTTTTTGCTGCCAGGTCGGCTGCTTTTTTAGCTTCGATTTCCGCCAGCTTTCTTTCTCTTTCCAATGCTTCGGCTCTGGCTTTAGCTTCAGCTTCAATTCTTGCTTTTTCTCTTTCAGCAATCAGCTTGGCCATACGGATTTTTTCTGCCTCCGCTTTTTTTCTGGCCTCTTCTTCTGCTTTGGCTATACGGATTTCTTCCGCAATAATTGCTCTGATCTGTCCTTCCAAAGCTTTAGACTGAACCTGCTTTTGTTTAAGCTCTACAGTAAGTTTGGCTTCATTTTTCTTAAAGTCTGCCAGCAATTGCTCTTTCTGTGCTCTTTCTGCATTAATGGTAGCCAGGTCTTTCTGTTGGGTCACCAGCAGATTCTCTTTTTCTCTTGCAGAATTCTGCTTCTGTGCAATTGATTTTTTGATTTGGGCAGCTGCATTGCTGATCTCTGCTGCTTTTTTATCCTGATAATCTGCGTACTGCTTCAGGTATTGTACCCTTCTTATAGCTTCTCCCAGATTTTTGGATGAAAGAATAAAGGTTACTTTGTTCTGTACCCCTTTATTTTTGTATGCATTCACGAGAACTTCAGCATAATTCTTTCTGAGAACTGCCAGTTCTTTGTTTTGACGGTTGATTTCCAACTGACGAAGATAAATTTCATCTTCAATAAATCTTTTCTCTTTCTGAGTATTGGTATACACCTTTTCTCTTAAAGTCAGTTTTTTATTAACGTTGGTAAGGTAAGCCACCGAAAGCTTGGAATCGCTTCTGGTTTTAGCTAAATCTGTATTTATCTGTACAATTTGTTTTTTAAGATCGGCATTCTGTTTCTGAAGCTGTTCCTTGTTCTGCTGTCCCTGATGCAGGCCGAACAGAAGAATACCTATTAAAAAGCTAAATTTTTTAATCATTTAATCTCAATTTTCTTATAACTGGATGGTACAGAATAAGGTGTTTCCATCCTCGAAAAGTCAAATTTCGTGTTTTCCAGTAAAATTTGACTAGATTTTGAACCTTTTATAATTATTTTAACATTTTTTGGAAGACGGATTCCATTATATTCATCCCAGTTGCTGTAAGAGATTTCCAGCTCGTCAGTAGATAAAACATCCTTTAAATTGACGCTCAACAGATCATAATTTGTATCATAATTAAGTACAATTTTATACTCTCTGGTTTTTTCATCCGTCGTGATTTTCTGATTGGTGTTGGACACCATTTTAAAACCCTGTGCATTTTGAGTAAGCGTAAACTGGGAATCGCTGATCTTTACAAAAGTTCTGCCCATCAGAATTTTTTCTAGGGATTTGTAGTCAATAAAATTGACATTCAGAAGTTTGTTCAGATAATCAAAATCAGAATCTATGTACGTTTTGCTGGTTTTATCCTGTCCTTTAATTCCTTCCGGTGTTGCGATACCTTTGGCCACATTGAAAAATAGAGCCTGAAGATTCATCCATACCTTTTTATCATTTTCAATATAGATCACGGCATCAAGGGTTGGAATAAAACTTCCGGTTTCCACATTTACTTTACTGTTGATCTTTACCTGATCAAATTTTAAAGGAATCACTACATGTTCATAGAATGTAAGCTTATCTCTTACAGGTTCATTGGCATCTTTGGGATTACGGTTATCCTCTGCGACAACGGTGCTGTCCTGCGTTTTGCCGTTATTGTTTTTGGCGGCATTTCTGGTTTTACAGGAAGAAAGGGTAAGGAATAGTAAAAGTATCGGGATCCAGTTTTTCATGTATTTATCTTTCAATTAAAAAAATACGCTGCAATATTAACGCCAAACCACACAAAAAGTATTGTGTGGTCTGGGTTGTATGTTGTTTTATATTAATTATATCTGGGCTTATTTAGACAAAAAATCTAAAACAGAGTAGTCCCCTAATGAGATCTCTCTGGCTACTCCAAAATACTGTGCGGAATTTCCGATCATGGAATTGGAAAGATTTCCGTGGTTGATTCTTGTATTTTCCTGAATCAGGGAGTTTTCAATGTTTGAATTGACGATAGTGGTGTTATTTCCCAAAGAAACGCCAGGGCCTACTTTTGAATTGGAGATTTTTACATTTTCCCCGATGAAGCACGGCTGGATGATCAATGAGTTTTCTATCACAGCGGATGCCGGATAATTAAGCATTTCTTCTTTTTCGTATTCAAGAATCTTACTGTTGGTTTCCACGGTAGCATTTTTGTTTCCGCAGTCCATCCAGTCATTTACTTTTCCTAAAGTAAATTTGGCTCCTTTGGCTCTAAGGTTTTCCAGTGCCATGGTCAATTGGTACTCTCCTCCGTTTTTAATGTCATTACTGATGATGTAATTGATTTCATCCATCAGCTTTTCAGCGCTGTTGAAATAATAAATACCGATGATGGCAAGATCAGAAACAAAAGTTTGAGGTTTTTCAACAAAATCGGTAATGAATCCGTAATTGTCTAATTTCACAACTCCGAAAGCAGAAGGATCTTCAACACTTTTCACCCAGATCACACCATCCGAATTTTTGTCCAGCTGAAAATCTGCACGGAAAAGCGTATCTGCAAAAGCAATCACTACATCTCCCTGCATGGAATCTTCTGCACATTTAATAGCGTGTGCCGTTCCAAGCGGATCATTCTGATAGTAAATACTTCCTTTTGCTCCCAGTTTTTCGGCGATCTGAAGTAAAGATTTCTCAATCTCCGGTCCGAAATCTCCGATGATAAATGCTACTTCTTCAATGTTTTCACCTGCCACTTTAGCAATATCTTCTACCAGTCTCTGTACGATAGGTTTTCCGGCAATGGGAATAAGAGGTTTTGGAACTGTCAGAGTATGTGGACGTAATCTGGAACCGCGTCCAGCCATAGGAACAATTATTTTCATAGAGTATATGACAATGTTTTTATTTGTTAGTTTTTTTATTTAGGTCTGGCTAAAGGTAATCATTTAAATCATTGCTGATTATAATATTTATCATCTTTAATCCAGTGCTTTTTAATTTTTTTTAAAGAACTCAATAGTATCAAATTAGAGGCCAGAATCAGTTTTTTCTGATCCTTGACAGAAGCATGTCTTTTTCCGAGTAGATCAAAATTCCTACGAAGATCAGAAACAGGACATTACTTGTTATGATATTGTAGTTGAGATATTTTACAATAATAAAACTAAAAACGCCAAGTAAGATTAAAAAGAAAGACATTTTTTTCATCCTGTACGGGATAGGATAATATTTTTGACCTAATAGATAAGACACAATCATCATAATTACATAAGCTCCGAAAGTGGCCCATGCAGAACCTATCATGCTGTGGTAGTAGCGTAATGCTAAAAGATTCAGAGCAATATTTATAATGGCTCCCAACCATGAAATTACGGTTCCTACACTGGTTCTGTCCGTTACTTTATACCAGGTAGAAAAGTTGTAATATATTCCGAAACAAAGATTGGCAATAACGATAATCGGGATGATATCTATGGCGATCCAGTATGATTTGTTGGGTATAAAAACGTCTTTCAGCCAGGCAATATTAGCGATAATTCCCAAAGCTACGGTACAGGCAAAAAAAGCAAAGTATTCTGCTACTTTAGCGTAGGTTTTCTTGGCATCCCCTTTATCCATCTGTTTAAAAAAGAAAGGCTCAATACCCATTCGATATGCAGTAACAAATAGTGTCATCAATACAGCAAGTTTATAGCAGCCACCATACGCTCCGGCTTCCTCATCTGAAATGTGATTTCTCTGGAAAGATTTATCAAAGTTTTCATTGATCATAAATGCCATCCCGGCCAGCATAAGCGGAAAGGAATATCTGATCATACGCCTAAACAAAGAGGTCACAAACTGAAATCTTACTTTTAATAGAATAGGTAATAATAATAGAAAGCCTAAGGCACTTCCGGCTAAATTACTGAAGAACGGGTAATCCACATTTTGGTTCAAACCAAAGCTTTTTGATATGCTTTCCGGAATCCAAAAGAATAATGCGGCTGTAAAAACGGCCTGAAATATCGCCTGAACAACTCTTACCGCAGAATATTTTATGGGCTTATTGTGAAAACGCAACCATGCAAAAGGGATGACCAATAAGTTGTCAAAAAAGGCAATTAAAGCAAACCATCTGATATATTCAGGGTTGTCGTGATACCCCAGATAATCTGCAATAGGCTGATTGAACAGATAGCACAATGCCAGAAAAACAGTGGAAGTTGAAAACAAAAACCAAAACGAAGTGTTGAATGTCTTTTTTTCATTGCCTTCTTCAGCAGAAAACCGAAAATAAGCCGTTTCAAAACCAAAAGAAAGTAAAATATTGACAAACGAAATCCATGCATAAAGCTGTGTGAAAATCGCAAACCCTTCATTGGGGATTTTATAGATCAAAAGCGGGTTAAGGATGAACAAAATAATTCTAGGTGCTATAGCTCCTACTCCGTAGATGATTGTTTGTCCTAATAGTTTCTTATACAAAGTCGAAATTTTTTACAAATGTAAAACTTTAAGAATTCGTTTTGTGATTTTGAAGCTAATTAAAACATAAAATCTTAATTTTACCGGGAAATAAATCGAAATGAAAGTTCTTATAAAAAATGTAAAAATCGTTAACGAAGGAATGATCTTCGAAAGCGATCTTTTAATAGAAAACGACCTGATTTCTAAAATAGGTCCCTCCATTTCTGAAGATGCAGACCAGATTATTGACGGTTCCGGGAAATACCTTCTGCCAGGTGTCATAGATGATCAGGTGCATTTCAGAGATCCCGGACTGACACATAAAGGAGATATTGAAACCGAATCAAGAGCTGCCATCGCCGGCGGAATAACCAGTTTCATCGATCAGCCGAACACCGTTCCCAATGCCGTTACTCAGGAATTATTGGCGGATAAATATGAAATCGGTGCTCAGAAAGCTTATGCCAACTATGGTTTCATGATGGGAGGAACAAATGATAATCTGGAGGAAGTTTTAAAGACCAACCCAAGAAATGTTCCGGGGATTAAATTATTCTTAGGTTCTTCTACAGGAAATATGCTTGTAGATAATCCTGAAACACTTGAAAACATTTTCAGCAATACTAAAATGCTGATTGCCGTTCACTGTGAAGATGAAGCTACCATCAGAGCGAATACCCAGAAATATTTGGATGAATACGGAGAAGATATTCCTGTAAAATTCCATCATCTTATCAGAAGTGAGGAAGCTTGTTATAAATCATCTTCAAAAGCTATTGAATTGGCAGAAAAGACGGGTGCGAGACTTCACGTTTTTCACCTTTCCACGGCAAAAGAAATGGAACTTTTCAGAAATGATATTCCGCTGAAAGATAAAAAGATTACCGCAGAAGTATGTGTTCATCATTTAACATTTACCAATGAAGATTATGAGACCAAAGGCTCTCTGATCAAATGGAACCCGGCTGTAAAAACGCAGAAAGACAAAGATGCTCTTTGGGAAGCCCTTCTGGACGGAAGAATAGATGTAGTAGCTACAGACCATGCGCCGCACACCGCTGAAGAAAAACAGAACGTGTATACAAAATGTCCTTCCGGAGCACCATTGGTACAGCATTCATTACCTGTGATGCTGGAAAACTATGTCACGGGAAAGATTTCTCTTGAAAAAATTGTTGAAAAAATGTGCCACAATCCGGCCATCCTTTTCAGAGTTGAGAAAAGAGGTTTTGTAAGAGAAGGCTACAAAGCGGATCTTGTTTTGGTTGATTTAAATTCCGATTGGACGGTTGCGAAAGATAATCTTCTTTACAAATGCGGCTGGAGCCCGCTGGAAGGAATGAATTTACATTCTAAAGTAACCCAGACTTTTGTGAACGGACATCTTGTGTATGACAATGGTAAAATCGCCGACGAAAAATTCGGGGAGAGACTTCTTTTTGAGGTAGAAGAATAATTATAAAAAGCAAAAAAGCTAAATAGCAAAAGGGCAAATAGATTTATACCTATTTGCCCTTTTTGTTTTTATGGATTCCGGAGAACTGTCCTGTCAAAGTTTTCTGGATTTTTGCTGTCCATGCTGCGGATGATGAAAATTTCCGCCATTTGAATTGTTACATCTTTTAATAGAAATAAAAATCAAATAAAACTTAAGTGAACTATTATACGAAAAGCATTCAACTTAAAAATGACTAAAGTGCCTAAAAACTTTTGTGTCTTTTGTGGTTGAAAAGATTACTTCTTCGCTTTCGCACTCATATAAAATGTAAGTTTTCCGCCGGCTACGATTTCAGAATGTTTTAGAGTAAAATTTTTAATTTCTTTTCCGTTCAGAAGAATTTTTTCCACATACACATTCTTCGGACTTTGGTTTACAGCTTCAATTTCAAATGATTTTCCGTTTTCAAGATTAAGAACGGCATGATCTACTGCCGGGCTTCCGATAGCATAATCTTCAGAACCGGGTGCTACAGGATAGAATCCAAGTGAGCTTAAAATATACCAGGCGCTCATTTGTCCTGCATCGTCATTTCCGCCCAGTCCATCAGGTGTGGCTTTGTATTGCATTTCTAAGATTCTGCGGACCTGAGATTGCGTTTTCCAGGGTTGTCCTGCCCAATTATAAAAATAGGCGACATGGTGAGCGGGTTCGTTTCCGTGAACATAGCCGCCAATGATTCCTTCGCGGGTAATATCTTCTGTATCGGCAAAAAATTCATCGGGAAGATGCATGGTGAACAATTCGTCCAGTTTAGAAGCGAATTTTTTCTTTCCGCCCATCATTTGAATAAGTCCGTCCGGATTTTGAGGAACAAAAAAGCTGTAGTTCCAGGAATTTCCTTCGATAAAGCCCTGTCCGTGGGTACTCAGGACATCAAATTCTTTTTTAAAGGTTCCGTCTGTCAGTCGGGGACGCATAAAACCTGCTTTCAGATCAAAATTATTTTTCCAGTTTTCAGAACGTTTGATGAACTGATTGTAAATTTCTGTTTCGCCTAAATGTTTGGCGAGCTGAGCAATGGCCCAATCATCGTAAGCATATTCCAGTGTATTCGAAACTGAAGTTCCGTTTTTCTCGGCAGGAATATACCCCATGTCGATATAATAACCGATACCTTCGTAGTCTCTTTTATTAGCTGTAGCAATGCAGGCTTTTAATACTTCTTTCGGATCACCGCTGTAATTTCCTTTGATTACAGCATCAGCCGCAACGCTTACACTGTGATAGCCGCTCATACACCAGTTATCATTGGCATAATGTGACCATATCGGAAGCATTTTCATGGAAAACTGATTGTAATGAGCCATCATGGATTTTACCATATCATTATTCCGTTTGGGCTGGATGATATTAAAGAAAGGATGCAGCGCACGGTACGTGTCCCAGATGGAAAATGTCGTATAGTTGGTGAAGTTTTCTGCCTGATGAACATTCTGATCTAAACCTTTATATTCTCCGTTGATGTCCATATAAGTAGTAGGGCTGATGAATGTATGATACATGGCTGTATAGAAGTTGGTCTTTTCAGTTTCAGAACCCTTGATCACGATTTTATTCAGTTCCTTGTTCCAGTCTTCCTGAGCTTTTGCTTTGACTTGGTCAAAAGACATCTTTCCGGTTTCTTTTTCCAGATTTTCCAGTGCATTGGCCTGGCTTACCGGGGAAATGGCCAGCTTTATTTCTATAGCTTCGTTTTCTTCGGTGTCGAAATCAAAATACATTTTCAGGTTTTTGCCAGCGATTTCAGGGAAGTTTTTATTCTGATCGAATTTTCTCCAGAATCCTTTGTATACCTGCGGACCGTCAAAATTTTTCTGGCCGTATGATTTAAAAGGTTTTGAAAATTTCATGGCAAAATAAACCGTTCTGGTTCTTGCCCATCCATTCGTTTGGCGATATCCTGTAACCGTGCCGTCGTTTTCTACGCGGACGTAGGTCCAGATATTTTTACCGTCATAATTATAGATTCCGGCGGTGAGATCTAAAATAATATGGGCCTGATCAGATTTTGGAAAAGTATAGCGGTGAACTCCTGTTCTGGTGGAAGAGGTCAGTTCCGCGAGAATATTGTGATCATCCAGTTTTACTTTATAATATCCTGCTTCAGCTTTTTCGTTTTGATGGGAGAATCTGCTTCTGTAGCCGCTTTCCGGATGTGATGCTGTTCCCGGATTCAATTGTAATTTCCCTACAGTCGGCATGATGAGAAAATCTCCAAGATCGGAATGCCCGGTTCCACTGAAATGGGTAGAGCTGAAACCTACGATGGTTTTGTCTTCGTAGCGGTAACCTGCACAATATTTATAAACCTCACCGTTGTATTTTCCGTTGAGTTCATAGGCGATGGTATCAGTTTCCGGGCTCAGCTGTACAGCTCCGAAAGGAACAGTGGCTCCGGGATACGTATGTCCCATTTTTTCGGTTCCGATGAGCGGATTGACATATTGTATTAACTTTTCAAACTTTTGAGCTTTAAGATGCAGACCAAAAAATAAAAGGAATAAAAAAACAGTGGTTCCGTGATTTCTCATTAATAGCAAATTTTCAAACCTTAAAATTAACTAAAAATCGAAGAATAACTATTTATCATTTCCAATTAATACGGAATTTGCCTCGAATTTATTTTTTTTCAGAAAAGCGGAATCCTATTCCATGCAGGTTTTCAATCAGAATATTTTGTTCCTCAGCAAGTACTTTTCTTAACCTGGAAATAAATACATCCAGACTTCGTCCCATAAAATAATCATCGTCTCCCCAGATGGCCTTCAGGATATCCTGTCTTTTCAGCACGGTGTTTTTGTGACAGATAAAATATAAAAGAAGCTCAGATTCTCTTTGAGTGAGGGTAACGCGGTCTTCTTTATGCTGAAGGGTATAGTTTTGGGGATCAAAATCATATCTCCCGACTTTGTATTTCAGCAGAGTGGTATCTGTTTTTTTGGTGCGTCTCAGGAAAACTTCAATTTTCAGAATTAATTCTTCTATACTGAATGGTTTTACCAGATAATCATCAGCGCCAATTTTTAACCCTTTGATCCGGTCTTCTTTTAAAGCCTTTGCAGAAATAAAAATAATGGGAATCTCAGAGTTCTTATTGCGAATCTGCTCTGCCAGCTCGAATCCGTTGAGCTCCGGCATCATAATATCCAGCAGACAAATATCGAAGTTTTGGCTGTTGAATGCATCAAGTGCGGATCTTCCATCTGAATAGCAGCAGATGTCATAATAGCTCTCCAGGCTGTCCTGAATGAGGAAAGCTATGGTTTTATCATCTTCTGCATATAAAATTTTGGATTTTTCCATACTTACGTCTTATCAATTTAAAAAGGGAAAAAAAGAGTGGTGGTAATTCCGCGGTCTGTATTATTTTCAACCGAAATTTTCCAGTTGTGCTGCCTGACTACTTTTTTTACATAAAACAATCCCAGCCCAAAGCCATTGATTTCCTCACTTTTTTTGGTGTTTACCCTGTAAAATTTTTCAAAAATATGAGGAATACTTTTGGCAGGAATTCCCATTCCGTTGTCTTTAAACTTTAAATATAAGCCTTTTGAATCTTTATAGGATGAAATAATGATTTCAGGTTTTGTTTCGCAATATTTAATGGAATTGTCCAGGATGTTGTAGATGATGTTGGTAAAGTGAAACTGATCCGCCATTATTGAATCATTGCCATCAAGGTCTATGTGGATAACAACATTTTCATTCTTTTGTTGTAAGGTATCTGCAATCTCCTCAATAAAAGGAAGGAGTATTATTTTTTGAGGTTTTAATGACAGTCCGGAGGAATCATTTTTAGCAATATTCAATATCTTTTCAATATGATTATTGAGCTTATAGCTTTGATTGATGATAATGGAAGTATAGGTCTGCAGTTTGGAATTTTCCTTTACGATATCCTGCTTGCTGAGAGACTCCGAAGCTAAAAGGATGGAAGATAATGGCGTTTTGAATTCATGAGTCATATTATTAATGAAATCGCGCTGCAGCTCCGAGAATTTTTTCTGCTGGATAATCGTATATATGGAATATACATACACCAGAAGAATGATAATCAGAGCAAATGTAAGCAGGTACCAAAACCTTAATGAGCTTATCAGATACGTAGTTTTATCGGGGAAACGTATGGAAAAGTAATAAATCAGGTTTTTATGCTTGGGAAAATTAATCACCTTGTCGCTGGGACTTTCCTGGTTTTTCGACATATATTTTCCATAAACCATTTTATCGCTGTGGCAGTTGTATAAAGCATACACATAATCGGTATTGACCTGAAAGCGGTTAAATTCTGTTCTCAGGTAATGCTCCAGAACTATGGGATGAAATTCATTATTGGTATTCACTACGTAATAGTCATTGGCAATATTCTGCACCGGATTTTCAGTAAAAGAAGTTTTTCCTCCTGACAATTTTTCGGCAACTTCCGATAAGGCAAGATTTACTTTTTGGTTAAATTTCTTATCTTCAAGATTATAAGCCTGCCGGGCCCACAGAAGCTGAGCTATTAAAATCCCAATAATAGCAATGAACCCGAGCGTTATAATGATATTGAGCTTTTTGATTTTCATTTCTGAAACAATATTATCCAAAAATATCTATTAATCTTTTATTATTAACAACTCGTTAACAAATGTTTGACAGCGGTTAACAAGTTGTAAGGATCAACTCCTTTACATTTGTTATATCAAAAGAGAACAAAGTATTCTTTTGGTCTTTCTAATTAAAAATTTATACTCATGAAAAAATTAAAAATCTCAGCACTTTTAGCCGTTATGGCATTCGCCCCGTTTTATGCTAATGTATTTCCTGTAGAAAGCAACTCAGTAGTAAAGATGATAGCAGATGCTATTAAATGGAAATCAGAATCTATTGATGTAGGAAACATTCCTCAGGGAAAACCTAAATTGATCAGATTTGAATTTACGAATACATCTTCAAAACCAATTGTGATTGAAAACGTAGCCCCATCTTGTGGATGTACAACAGCAGACTACACTAAAACTCCTATTCTTCCTGGGAAGAAAGGATTTGTGGAAGCGAGTTACAATGCAGCAGCGGCAGGCGCCTTCATGAAAACGGTAAACGTTACTACAAGTGATAGCAAAGCACCTAAGACGCTTTCGTTCAAAGGTGTGGTTGTTTCATAATCGTTTTTCCTGTCATATATTTATAAAAGCAGCTTTGTAATTCGTTACCGAGCTGTTTTTTTTATGTCCTTTCCTGAAATCCTAGCAGCTGATTAAACATTTACTTCTTCAGTGACGCAGTCACGCCTCTTAGCACCCTTCAATCTAAAAAGCTTGTCATTAAAACTTTGCGTTAAAATATAGAAGGAAAAGAGAATCACTATTTATAACATTATTATTTATCCCATTATTTTAAATGGCATGAATTCAATATTTAGTATTTTTAGGAAAAAATAAAATCATATGAATTTATATACACAGCCGATGCTTCGTGAAGATGCATTAAAAGATAAAGTAGCGATTGTAACAGGAGGCGGAAGCGGTCTTGGAAAAGCCATGACAAAATATTTTCTGGAACTGGGTGCGAAAGTGGTCATCACTTCCCGTAATCTGGAAAAACTACAGGGAACCGCAAAAGAATTGGAAGAGGAAACCGGAGGAAAAGTTCTGTGTGTAGCATGCGACGTAAGAAACTGGGATGAAGTAGAAGCTATGAAGGAAGCTGCTTTGAAAGAATTCGGAAGAATTGATATTTTATTAAACAATGCAGCCGGAAATTTTATCTCTCCTACCGAAAGATTAACCCATTCTGCATTTGATTCTATTTTGGATATTGTTTTAAAAGGAACAAAAAACTGTACGCTTTCCATCGGAAAACACTGGATTGATACTAAAAGCCCGGGAACTGTTTTAAATATTGTTACCACTTATGCATGGACAGGATCTGCTTATGTAGTCCCTTCAGCATGTGCAAAAGCAGGAGTTTTGGCCATGACCAGATCTCTGGCTGTGGAATGGGCCAAATACGGAATCCGTTTCAATGCCATTGCGCCGGGACCTTTCCCTACAAAAGGAGCTTGGGACAGATTGCTTCCGGGAGATCTTCAGGAAAAATTTGATATGAGGAAAAAAGTTCCTTTGAGAAGAGTAGGAGAGCATCAGGAGCTTGCCAACCTTGCAGCTTATCTTGTGTCAGATTATTCTGCTTATATGAACGGAGAAGTTGTAACCATAGACGGTGGAGAATGGCTTCAGGGAGCAGGAGAATTCAATATGCTTGAAGATATTCCGCAGGAAATGTGGGATGCTCTTGAAGCCATGATCAAAGCGAAAAAATCGAATTAATTAAAATTTTCATAAAATCACCCCGGACTTGTAACGATTCCGGGGTTTTTTATAACTTATCAGAGAAATAGTATAAAATTGACCAGATGAATTATAAACTTCCAAGTCTTGTTGCCGCAGCGGCAGTATTCCTGTTGTCAGGATCTGCTTTAGCTCAGGAAACACCAAAATACAGTTATGTAGAGGCTTTTAAACCCTTCTTTTATCCTCAGACAGGAACAGAAACACGCTCTGCAAGCGGACAGCCGGGACACGCTTACTGGCAGAACTCGGCAGATTACAACCTGAATGTAAGTCTGAATGATGCTAAAAACGAATTAACGGGAACTGCTGAAATTACTTACACCAATAACAGTCCGGATCAGATGGGCTTCTTATGGTTGCAGCTGGATCAGAATCTGTTTGAAAAAAACTCCAGAGGAAATGCTGTGGTTCCGCCGTCAGGAAGCAGAAACGGAGCTCATGGGCAGGAGCTGGACGGAGGTTATAAAATTAAATCTGTTATGCTCGATGGTAAGGAGGTAAAATATACGATTACCGATACCAGAATGCAGATAGATCTTCCGAAAGAACTGAAAGCTAAAGGAGGTGTTGCCAAAATCAAGATTGATTATTCCTTCGTGTCCCCGGAATATGGTTCAGACAGAATGGGAGTACAGAAAACAAAGAATGGCAAGATATTTACCATCGCCCAATGGTACCCGAGAATGTGTGTGTATGATGATGTGATGGGCTGGAATACACTTCCTTACGTGGGAGCATCGGAATTTTATCTTGAATACGGAAATATCACTGCGAATATTACCGTTCCGGCCAATCATTATGTAGTGGCATCCGGAGAACTTCAGAATTATAAAGAAGTATACAGCAAAGAAGAAAATAACCGTTGGGAACAAGCCAGAAACAGTGATAAAACGGTGATGATCCGTCCTGAATCCGAGATTGGAAAAAACCAGGCTTCCGGAACGAAAACATGGAAATTTAAAATAGATCAGACCCGTGATTTTGCATGGGCTTCATCTCCTGCATTTATTCTGGATGCAGCAAAAATTAATCTTCCCAGCGGTAAAAAATCTGTCGCTATATCGGCTTACCCTGCGGAGAGCGGTGGAGAAAAGGCCTGGGGAAGATCTACAGAATATACCAAAGCGGCTATTGAGCATTATTCCCAGAAATGGTATGAATACACCTATCCGGCAGCCACCAATGTAGCAGGAAATGAAGGCGGAATGGAATATCCGGGAATTGTTTTCTGTCATATGGATTCTGCGGGAGAAGACCTTTGGGGCGTTACGGATCATGAATTCGGACATAACTGGTTCCCGATGATCGTAGGTTCCAATGAAAGACTGTTTGCGTGGATGGACGAAGGCTTCAATACCTTTATCAATGAGTTATCCACACAGGCTTTCAATAAAGGAGAATACTATACCAAGAAAAGTATTGCCAGAAGCGGAAGCTTTATGATGGGCGATAATATCGAGCCTATTATGGTAGGTCCGGATAATATGAAAGAAAGAAGCATCGGAGTTCTGGCTTACTTTAAACCGGGAATCGGTCTTCAGATTCTGAGAGAATCTATTCTTGGTCCTGAGAAATTTGACAAGGCCTTTAAAAGCTATATCAACCGATGGGCTTTCAAACATCCTACACCGTGGGATTTCTTCCACACGATGGAAAACGTTTCAGGTGAGGAGCTGAACTGGTTCTGGAGAGGTTGGTTTATGAATAAATGGAAAATTGATCAGGCGGTTAAAGGAGTGAAATACACCAATGGTGATTTTAAGAACGGAGCCGAGATCACCGTTGAAAATATTGGACAGCTTCCAATGCCTACGACGGTTCAGGTGACATTTAAAGACGGAACAAAACAAACCCTGAAAATTCCTGTTGAGGTTTGGAAACGTAATACAGAATGGCTGCTTAAACTGGATTCAAATAAAGAAATTGGTGCAGTGACACTGGATCCGAACGGAATGATTCCTGATGTGAATATGACCAATAATACATGGCCGTCAGCAGAGAAAAAAGTGGTAGACAAGATCAATACAAAAGATTTTGCAGGGACTTACGGGATCAAGAGTGATCCGATTAAACTGGTCTTTACCGATAAAAGCGGACAGCTTTATTTAAAAGCAGGAGCTCAGCAGGAATTTCCTCTGAAATATACAGGAGGAAACGAATTCACTTTCGAAGAAGCTGCTATAGTCCTTCTGTTCAGCAAAGACAAGAAGACAGTTACCTTTAAACAGGGTGGAAGAGAATACGCATTTACAAAAGAATAGAGTACAGCTCTCAATACTATTAAAACCGGAACTTCAGGATTGGAGTTCCGGTTTTTTGTTGAGAGAAGGGAAAGGAGGAGGAAGATGGAAGATGGAGGTACTGTCCGGCCTTCAGTTCAATATTGTATGAAACATCCAATATTAAACCTTGAAAATTATTAACATTAAACCTGATTAGTTCTTCCTGCGACTTTAACTTCCATCTTCCCTCTTCCAAACGAATTAACAATAATGTACCCTAAACTTTCACTACCTCTCGTCAGGATATCCTATTTTTGTCATACTAATTTAAAATTATGATTATGAATTTCAGATTTTCAATGGTAGCCCTATTGATTTTTGCATTAGGATTTTCTCAGGATCTTAAAGTGATGAGTTTTAACATCAGGCTGCAGGTAACTTCAGATAAAGAAAATGCCTGGACAGAAAGAAAACAGGATGCGGTGGATTTGTTAAATTATTATCACCCCGATTATTTCGGAGTTCAGGAAGCCCTTCCCGAGCAGATGAAAGATATTAAAGCAGGACTTAAAAATTACGATTATGTAGGAGTAGGAAGAGATGATGGCAAAGAAAAAGGCGAATTTTCTGCTATTTTTTATGATACAAACAGACTTCAGGTAGTGAAATCAGGAACTTTCTGGCTTTCTGAAACACCGGAAATACCCTCCAGAGGATGGGATGCTGCCCTTAACAGAATCTGTACTTATGCTTTTTTTAAAGACAAAAAAACAAAAAAAGAATTCTTAGCGATGAACCTTCATTTTGATCATGTGGGAAATGTAGCAAGAGTGAAGTCCGCCGATCTTATTCTGAAAAAAATTAAAGAAATGAATCCTAAAAATCTTCCGGTAACCCTGTCCGGAGACTTTAACTTAACGGAGGATTCTGAGCCGATAAAAATCCTTTCACAGAATTTGAATGACAGTTTTTATCATTCCGAAACCAAACCTTACGGGCCCAAAGGGACCTTTACAGCTTTCAACGTTAATGAAATTCCTAAAGACAGAATTGATTATATTTTCGTGAAAGGTTTTAAAATAAAATCCCAGAGACATATCAATGACAGAAGAGAAAATCTGCTTTACCCATCGGATCATTTTCCGGTTCTTGCAGAGTTTTCTTTTTAATACGGAATCAGTTTTCCGGAAAATCGACTTCAAATCCAATTCCTCTCAGGGATTGGATTTTTACTGCGGGATCATTCAGAAAATATTTTCTCAGTCTGCTGATGAATACGTCCAGACTTCTTCCTGTAAAATAATCATTGGTTTCCCATAGATTGTCCAGAATATCGTCCCTTTTAATCATCGTTCCGTTGTGTTTCAGTAGATACAGAAGAAGTTCCTGTTCCCGGATGGTAAGGCGTATATTTCCTTCGGGATGGGAAAGCAGTAATTTTTCCGTATCCAGAAAATAACTGCCCATTTTAATCTGTGATGACGGGACAGGTTGCGTTCTTTTAAGGATATTTTTGATTCTTAAAACAAGTTCTTCAGGATCGCAGGGTTTTGCGATATAATCGTCTGCCCCGATCTTCAGCCCCATAAGACGGTCGATTTTCTGATTTTTAGCCGTCAGAAAAAGTATAGGAAAGCTGCTTTTCTCCTTTAAAATCAGTTTAGCCAGGGAAAACCCATCCATTGAAGGCATCATCACATCAAGGATACCAATATGAAACGGAAAATCATTCCCTAAAATATTGACAACTTCTTCCGGATTCTGAAACCAGGATACCTCAAAATCTTCCAGTTCAAGATACTGTTTCAGGATCATTCCGAAATCCGGATCGTCTTCTGCTAAAAGAATCTTAGTTTTCATAAGGTAACGATATTTTAAAGGCAGTCCCGGAATTGGAACGGCTGGAAACATCTATGTGGCCTTGATATTTGGTCACAATTTTTTTAACGAAATAAAGTCCAAGTCCCAACCCTTTGGTATTGTGGATGTTATTAGACTGGATTCTGTAAAATTTCTCAAAAATGGAGTCGAATTCTTTTTTCTCCATGCCGCAGCCATTGTCAGAGACCTCAATTTTAAGATGCTGAGCAGTTGTGCTGAGGTTGATCATTATCTGGGATGAACCGTATTTTACACTGTTTTCACAAAGATTTTTGATGACCGTTTCCATCAGATTTTTATCAAAAGGAAGCGGCTCTGAAACCTGATTAGTGAGTTGGAAATCTGTTTCAGGGTAAGTAAAAGCAAGATCCTGTATAAAGAAATTCCAGTCTTCAGGCTGTATTGAAGCCATTTCGGCGGAAGTTTCATCGGTATGAAGCTGGAGCATCAGATTTTCAAGACGGCCGATCTGCCGGTCAATCAGAGGGAGGGTTTCCGGATTCCATTCCTTTTTTAAAGCTTTAGAAGCAATTTTCAAAGTGGCGATCGGGGTTTTAAATTCATGGGAAATATTATCCACAACAGTGTGGAGAACTTCTACCTGTTTCTGTTGCCGTGCTAAATTTTTAACCGTAAAAATATAAAGCAGCAGAACACTCGCAAGAATAGCGATGCAGGAAATGGTAAGCAAGGCAAGCTCCTTAAATATAATGGTTTTGATATTTAAGATTTCAAAACCGGTATTGCTTTTTACAAAAAATGAATCATCTCTGGCCGGGCCATCACCGTCAGTCGTGGATTTTGATGAGGTTTCCCATTTGCCGGTATTGGAAATTTTAGAATTAGTGACTTTATTTTTCGTTTCGTACAGGGTAATCGGCGCATCAATCAGGCGGGTGCTGTCCGGAATATAAATAATAGAGATGTATTCCGTTTTTGTAGCTATTTTATAGCCTTCTTTTTTAAAACGCTGATCCACATACTGGCTTAAATGCTTTTCATTATCTTTTCTGTTCCTTTCAAAATAGGCCAGGAAATCTTTTTTACTGATTTTTTTGTCGTGATATCGGATCAGAATCTTATGAATGGTATCATCATTCCTGCTTTTCATGCCTCCCAGATCTTCCAGCCTGTCCGTGTAGTTGGTAAGTCCTTCATGCACGGTTCTGTAGATTTCGCGTTCCTTCACCTGATAGGTTTTGTACATAAAAAAGACCTGTATTCCCAGCAGAAGCAGGAACAGTGCAGCAAAAAGTGCGATAAGATATTTGCTTTTGGATATCATCAAAACAAAGATAAAGCTTTAGACTTTCCCCTTGAAAGCATTAACCCATCATTAACCTTTCATTAACCGAAATTTTCTCTGCAAATATTGAATTTTGAACCGTAAAGCAGAAAAATAGTCATGCTTTTCAAAATCAATTATGTATAAATTTTTTATTTTACTGCTGTTTCCTATGATGCTGTCTGCCCAGAATCAGACCATTAAAGGTTCAGTAACGGATGCGGACAACGGGAAAATATCTTCTGCTGATATTGAAGCTTATAATTTGAAGAATGAACTCATCAAAGCGATAAAAACAGATGCAGAAGGAAATTTCAGTCTGGAAGGAATTGCTGTGGATTCTGTAAAAATCATGATCAAAAAAAACGGTTATGAACCTTTTGAGGAAATAATAGGCACTCAACAGGAAAATGGATTGTTAAAAATCATGCTCAAAAAAAAGTCCCGGGAAATTGAAGGTGTTGTTATAACCAAACAGAAACCTGTGGTCACCAGAAAGGTAGACCGACTGGAATTTAATGTGGAAAACAGCAATATATCTTCACTCAATGCATGGGAAATTCTGAAGAAAACTCCGAATGTGACCATTAATAATGATGTGATCGCCATTAAAGGAGGTACAGGAATTCTTGTGACCATTAATGATAAAAAAGTAATGCTGACAGGAGAAGAGCTTAAAAACTTCCTTGAAAATACGCAGGGAGACGAAATTAAATCTGTAGAAGTCATTACCAATCCGCCTGCAAAATATGAAGCATCGGGTAGTGCAGTTCTGAATATTATTATGAAGAAAAATAAAATAGAAGGCTACCGCGGGACAATATTTTCCAAATATGTTCAGACGCAGTATGCGAAAGGGGTTGCGGGGATATCTCAATATTATAAAAAAGACAAGCTTTCTTTGATGGGAAGCTATTACCGAGGTTCAGGGACGTATTACCGTGAAGGTACAGATTATGTAAACTATCAGGAAAGCCAGACCAGATGGGTGAGTATCATGAACCGGAAAGATAAAAACAAGGCTCAGAATACCGTGAATTTCAATGCGGAATATGAAATAGACAGTCTTACTAATCTGAGTCTTAATTATTCAGGATTTTTCAGTCCCAAATCCTATGGAACCTATGTTGTACCTACTTTGATTTATAACAACCAGGATATCCCTGAGTCTGATTATACTACCATTAATGATCATCGATCCCGTACAATCAACAACTCACTGAGCTTTCAGGTGGATAGAAAGTTGAATAAAAAGAGCAGTCTTTCATGGATCAGTTATTTTACCGGAAATAATGCGGATAAATATCAGAATGTACTTACCCACCTGAATTTTGCAGGAGAAGCACCACGGAATGATAATTTTCTCACTCAAAATAAAGCAGATGTTAAGTTGTATTCTACACAGGCTGATTATCAGTGGAAAGATAAAAAACTGGAATTTGAATCCGGTGTAAAGTATAGTTTCGTGAAAACACAAAGCGGCCTCGATTTTTCAGACAACGAAAATGGGATACTGCAATACAGACCCGAGAAGAGCAGTATCTTCGATTATAAAGAACACAATTTTGCAGTGTATTCTTCATTAGCTTACAATCTTGGCCGATGGAATTTTAAAGGCGGACTCCGTGCAGAAATGACAGACCTGGAAGGAATAGTTTCTGAACCTTATGAGCTTAATAAAAATAATTACTGGAATCTTTTTCCCACTTTTTATGCTCAATATTCGACAGAAAGTAAGCATGAATTCGGGTTGTCTTACGGGAAAAGAATCAGCAGACCTTCTTATTCCTGGTTAAATCCTGCTAAATCCTATTACAATTTATTCTCTTATTATCAGGGAGATCCAAAACTGAAGGCAACTATTATTCACAATCTGAATCTTACCTATTCCTGGAAAGGCTGGAATCTGGATCTGTATTACCGTAAAGAGATTTATCCTTCCATGGAAATTTCATATCAGGAACCCAGTACAAACAGTCTGATCTATTATTTTACCAATATCGAAAAAGGACAGGCTTTTGGAGGAAGTCTCTACAAAAATTTTCAGATCAAACCCTGGTGGACATTGATTCTGTCTGAAAATCTGGAACACAACGAAAATTATTTTAAAGGTACGGATGGCCTTCTCTATAAAAACAAAGTATGGAACTGGGTTTCCAATATTTCAACAGGTTTTACGCTGGATAAAAGCAGTGACTGGAAAGTGGAAGCGGGGCATAAGTATTATTCGCCGGGAATACAGGGAACGTTCAGAATTTCCAGTGCTTGGTCCGCCTATTTCGTCATGAACCGTAAATTTTTTGATAAAAAGCTGGAAGCTTCTCTTATTTTCAATGATATATTCAGAACAATGGGGCAGAAGGTAAGTACAAAATATGCCAATCAGGATAATTATTTTCTGGATTATTCGGATAATCAGGGCTTTACTCTTTCTCTTAAATTTAATTTCGGAAATCAGTCTGTGAAGAATGCGAAAACGATAAAGAAAACGGACGAGCAGGATAGGCTGTGATCGCGCTGCGGGATGCGGGTTTCGGGGTGAGAGCGTTTTAGGGTTTGAGAGTTGCGGGTTTTACTAGTTTGGGTTTCGGAATACGGGGTTTGAATGTTATCAATTGGCGAGTTTGAGAGTTTACCGATCTGAAAAATATTGAATATAGGGCAAATACCTGGTGGCTGAGGCTCCCGAAGCCACCATTTACAGGCGCAACAGATTTCACCAGTGACATTTGCCCTATCTCTATCCCTCATTTCCCATCTGGCGTCTGATATCTGACATCTGCTGTCTAAAATCTAAAATTCTTTCCACCCATAAAACATTATTATAAAAGAAATAAGCACGTCCTGTTACATTTTTGCTAATTTTGATACTTATTTTTAAAAATTAGAGATATGAAACGATTTCTTTGTGCAGTGATAGCAACTGTTTTTATACAACAGTTTTCTGCTCAGGAGCTCTATATGCCAAGAAATATTAAAAAAGCCTATGAAAAAGGAACCCGTGATGTGTCTGGTGCTCCGGGTAAGAACTACTGGCAGAATAAAGGAATTTATAATGTAGAGGTAAAAGTGGATGCTGCCACTAAAACGGTCTTAGGAAAGGAGACAATCACGTACAGCAACAATAGTCCGGATGAACTTCAGGAACTGGCTGTCAGATTTGTGAACAATCTTCATAAGCCGCAATCCCCAAGATCGGGTTTTGTATCCAAAGATTTTCTGTCTTCAGGTCTTCATATCAAATCTTTCATCGTTAATGGTGAAAAATATGGGGTCAATAGTGATGATTGGGGAACTGTAGAAAAAGTAAAACTAAATAAAGCACTCAAGGCCGGAGCAAAAGCTGAAGTGAAAATTGAATGGGAATACCCGCTTTCTGTACAGAGTGGAAGAGAAGGGCAGATAGATCCGGAAACTTTTTATGTAGCCTATTCTTTCCCCAGAATTTCAGTTTATGACGATTATAACGGATGGGATATGCTTCCCCATTCGGACAGGCAGGAGTTTTATAATGATTTTAATGATTATAATTTTAGCATTTCTGCTCCCAAAAACTTTGTGGTTTGGGCTACCGGAGATTTTCTGAATCCTGATGCCGTACTTCAGCCGGAGTATTTAAAAAGATATAAATCCTCTCTTAAAAGTGATAAACTGATTCATATTGCTTCTGAACAGGAAATGAAATCCGGAAAAGTAACGAAACAGAATAAATGGAATGTCTGGAAATTTAAGGCCAGCCATATTACAGATTTTTGTTTTGCATTGAGCAACCATTATATGTGGGATGCGGCAAGTGTTCAGTTGAAAACAAAAAGAGCCAGTGTTCAGGCAGGATATAAAGCCGGTGCCAAAGATTTTGAACAGTATGTAGACTGGATGCGCTATAATCTGGACTGGTTCTCAAAAAAATGGCCGGGAGTAGAATATCCTTATAATGTGATGACTGCTATTCAAGGATATGCAGACATGGAATATCCTATGATGATTAATGACACCAGTATTCCTGATGACCTTCGTGATGCAAGACTTACAGCAGATCATGAGATTGCACACACATATTTCCCTTTTTATATGGGAATCAACGAAACCCGTTATGCTTTTATGGATGAAGGTTGGGCAACGACTCTTGAATATCTGATCGGAATTGACGAAAACGGAGAAGCGGCAGCCAAAGAATTTTATAAGAATTTCAGAGTTAAAAAATGGATTAAAGATCCCTCTGCTGAACAGGACCAGCCAATCATTACCATGAGTACACAGGTGAGCGGAGCCGGATACGGAAATAATTCTTATGTAAAAGCATCACTGTCTTATCTGGCATTGAAAGACTACCTGGGTGATGATCTTTTTAAAAAAGCATTGCTGCACTATATGAATAACTGGAACGGCAAGCATCCCGTTCCGTGGGATTATTTCAATTCTATGAATACGGGTTCCGGTAAAAATTTAAACTGGTTCTTTCAAAACTGGTTTTACAGTAATAATTATATCGATTTAAAGATAACGGGTGCTTCACAGCTAAACGATCTTCTTACTGTGAATGTAGATAATACAGGAGGATTTGCCATTCCGTTTGATGCTGTTTTGAATTATGAGGACGGATCTGTAGAAAAATTGCATTTCTCGCCCGGTATTTGGGAGAAAAATCAAAAACAGACAGATCTTACGGTTCCGATTAAGAAGAAAGTAAAATCAGTTACTTTAGACGGGGATATTTTTATGGATTACACGCCGGAAAATAATACAAAACCTTTATAAAATCAAAAGCCTGAATATAAATTCAGGCTTTTTTTATTGAAATTAATGTAGATATTAATAAAGTCTTAATCCGGATCTGGCCCCGTTAGAAGCTAATACCGACTGCACTCTTGTCTTTTGTCCTGCAGAGAACATGAACATTGCGGCGTCATCTACATAATCCATATAATTCATAAACATTACAGATCTTTGAACACCACTACAGGTATTGTATAGCGGGTATGACGGCTTTCCGTAATTCGCAGTAGTTTGTGTAGGTGTATCTGAAACCTGATCATTGCCACAGTTTGCATCTCCCCAGATATGTCTCAGGTTTAAATAATGCCCCACCTCGTGTGTTGCGGTTCTTCCCAGGTTGAAAGGTGATGATGCTCCGGTTTTTCCAAAATAAGGAGCGGCAATAGCTACACCGTCATTCCACAATCCTGCAGATTCAGGGAATGTGGCATATCCAAGAATAGTTTTTCCCTGGCTGGTCATTTTTCCAACAATCCAAATGTTTAAGTAATTGGCTGGGCTGGTAGCATCAATGCCACCTTTTGAGGCTTTCTTCATATCATCGTTGGTTGCCCAGCTTGATTTGCTTGTTGCTTTTCTTATGGTATTCACCAATCTGAATTTTACCTGCGTATTGCCTGCGCTTACAGCCTGGAATTCAGAAGGGATTTTATTAATGTCTGTGTTTGTTCCGCCGAAGTCTGCATTCAGAACGCTGATCTGCTCTGCAATTCTCGCATCAGAAACATTTTCTGCCGTTGTTTTGTAAAGTACATTGACAACAACCGGAATTTCTATACTTCCGTCCGGGAGAACTTTTCCGGCTTTTAAATCATTAGTAAATTTCTCTGTGTTTGTTTCCAGAGTAGCTAATCTTTGTCTGAGTTCTGCATTGCTGTTTAAAGCCTCTTGTCTTACCTCTTCAGATGCGCAGCCTCTTTTTGCCAGATCAGATGAAGAAGTGTTGTCGTTGGCGGGATTTTCATTTTGATTAGAAATGTTGTCGCTGTTACAAGCTGTTATGAAGCTTAGAGCAATCACGCCGAATAATAGTTTTTTCATAAATTTTCAAGTTTTGGAAGATGAAATTAAATAATTGTTAATTATTACGCAATAGTTTATTTAGTATTTTGGTAATTAATTGGTATTTTTTTCTTTGAATAATTATGTTTGTCATAATAAATTAGAGAAAATTATGATATTGTGTTAATTTGATTTCAGGAGCTTGCCTATTGTGCATTTCTGTGTCTTATAGGGTTTAATAAAAAAGCCTGAATATTCATTCAGGCTCTTCATTATTTAAAATCATTTTACTTTTATTATCTCAATCCGGCTCTTGGACCTGCTGCGGCTACTACAGCCTGCATTCTTGTTTTCTGATTGGCGGAGAACATAAACATCATTTTGTCATCCACATAATCCATATAATTCATAAACATTTGAGAACGGCTTACTCCTCCACAAGTTTTGTATAAAGGATAGGTTGGTGTTCCGTAGTTAGGACCGGGAGAATCAGGGGTGTCATTAGAATAATCAGTCAGGCATCCTGCATCTGAAGGCCCCCAGATGTGAGGTAAGTTTAAATAATGACCTACTTCGTGTGTAACGGTTCTTCCCAGGTTAAATGGAGCCGAAGCGCCTGTTTTTCCGAAATATTGGCAACCTATTACAAGACCGTCATACCATAACCCGACAGATTCAGGAGAAGTTGCATATCCTAATATTCCTGGAACTCCGTTCTCATCAAGGATAGAATTAACAATCCATACATTCATGTTTTTTGTAGGATTAGTGGTATCAATACCTCCTGTACTCGATTTCTTCATTTCGTCCAGATCAATTTTCCAACCTGTTTTTGAGCTTTGCTTACGGTTGGTTGCCACCAGTTTGAAACGGATTTTCACATCTCCGGCAGCAGCAGGCTTGAATTCAGATGGTATTTTGTTAATATCAGAGTTGGTTGCTCCATAGTCTGTATTCAATATAGCAATTTGTTCTGCAATTCTCGCATCGGAAATGTTTTGGGGCGATGTGTTATAGATCACATTTAAAACAACCGGGATTTCAACAGTTCCGTCTGCCAGTACTTTGCCCATCATAACATCTTTTGAGAATTTTTCAGCCTGTAATTCATTGGCTTCATATCTGGCTCTCAGTTCAGGATTATTTTTAAGAGCTTTCTCTCTTAGAAGATCAGAAGGGCAGACTCTCTTTGATGTGGCATTGGTGGTAGGAATCTCTGAGTTTTGGGACATTTCTTCCTGATTGGACACGTTGTCGCTGTTACAAGCAGATAATGCACCTATTACCAGGATTCCAAACAATAGTTTTTTCATAACATTTGATATTTAGGTTTGTGTGATAAAATTATTATCCCCGAAAATAAAATGCAATCAAATGAGAATTATTTTTGAAATTGTACGGGTATTTGGGTGTTTTGTTGTTTTTGTCTTAAATATTTTAATGTTTTGTTGAGGTTGTAGTTTAAATAATTGCATGTGATAATAAGGATAAATCCCTGTTGTATGAATTTATTTGATGAGAATCTATACAAAAAAAGCCTGAACATTCATTCAGGCTTTTCATTATTTAAAATTAATTTACTTTTTATTATCTTAATCCGGCTCTTGGACCAGCAGCAGCTACTACAGCCTGCATTCTTGTTTTCTGATTTGCAGAGAACATAAACATGGCTTTGTCATCTACATAATCCATATAGTTCATAAACATCTGAGAACGGCTCACTCCTCCGCAAACTCTGTTTAAAGGATAAGAAGGTGTTCCGTAGTTAGGACCAGGAGAAGTTGGAGTGTCATTAGAATAATCCGTCTGGCATCCTGTATTGGAAGATCCCCAAAGGTGAGGCAGGTTTAAGTAGTGACCTACTTCGTGTGTAACGGTTCTTCCTAAGTTGAACGGAGCAGAAGCTCCTGTTTTTCCAATGTATTGGTAACCTATTACAAGACCATCATACCATAATCCTGCAGATTCAGGGTAATATGCGTATCCTAGTGTTCCCGGGTCTCCGTTCTCATCAAGGATAGAATTAACAACCCATACGTTCATATTTTTTGTAGGATCAGTAGCATTAATACCTCCGGTAGTTGATTTTTTCATTTCTTCCAGATCAGATCTCCAGCCTGTTTTTGTACTTTGCTTACGGTTGGTTGCTACCAGTTTGAAACTGATTTTAACGTTGCCGGCAGCAGAAGACTGGAATGCTGAAGGTATTTTATTGATGTCAGAATTGGTAGCGCTGTAATCTGCATTCAATACTGCAATTTGTTCTGCAATTCTAGCATCAGAAACATTTTGGGCGGATGTGTTGTAGATCACATTGAAAACAACCGGGATTTCAACGGTTCCGTCTGCCAGTACTTTGCCCATGGATAGATCTCTCAGATAGTTTTCAGACTGTAGCTCATTAGCCTCAAATCTGGCTCTTAGTGTCGGATCGTTTTTAAGAGCTTTTTCTCTTATGATGTCTGAAGGGCAGGTTCTCTTTGATGCGGCATTGGCGGTAGGAACCCCTTGATCTTGGGACATTTCTTCCTGATTGGATAGGTTGTCGCTGTTACAGGCTGACATGAAGCTCAGGACAAGAGCCCCGAAGAATAGTTTTTTCATAATATATTGTTAATGGTTTGGTCTCCAAATTTATATTATAAAAAATTAAAAAACAAAATATTTTGATAAATATTTAAATATTTACTACCCAACCCTTATTGTTATTGAATATTATTTACTTTATTCTGTATTTTGTTGAATTTTAATCATATCACTATGGTGTGTTTAATTATTTTACTACGTAATTTGTTTTTATTGAAAATAATTAATTGATTTTATTCAAAAAGATTAAAAATTTTAATATTTTTTGTTAGCCTGCAAATCCATTTTTAATAGCAAAAACGGCAAGTCCTACCCGTGTTTTCAGGTCTAATTTATCACATAACTGGTCACGATAGCTTTCTACGGTTCTCGGACTGCAGCACATTTTATCTGCAATCTCTTTATAACTTAGCTCTGTTACGGTATATTTCAGGAACTCTCTTTCACGGTCTGAGATTCTTATGGTATTTTCTGTTTCCTTGTCCTTGTTCAGATTGGAAAATATAATTTTGGATGCCCATTCCGGGTAAAAGAATCCGTCAGAGTTTAATTTTGTTAAAGCTGTTTCCAGATCTTTAGGATGGGTGTTTTTCAGCAGATATCCTTTCGCGCCGTTTTTAATCATTTTTATGACACTGTTGTCATCGCCCTGCATGCTGAGTGCCATTGCTTTGATGTCCGGATGATTCTGCGAAAGCCAGGCTGCGGTTTCAAAGCCATCCATGATAGGCATGCTGATGTCCAATAGGATGATATCGGGAATTTTTTCACCACTTTCGAATTTCTCAATCAGGTCCTTACCGTTCTCACACACGTAAATGACTTCGAATTCTTTAAAATTGCCAATAATTCCTTCAAGTGCTTTGGCGATAAGGATATGGTCGTCTACAATAACTATCGTTTTTTTCATGACTGTTTTTTTAGAATAATATTGAGTGTTGTTCCGATGTTTTTATGGCTTTCAAAACTGAATTCGGCGCCTATGATTGCTGCCCTGTTTTTCATATTCGTCAGTCCTATTCCTCCGGATTTTATCTTGCTGTTATCAAACCCGATTCCGTCGTCTCTGAGATTCAGTTCCCAAAGGATCTCATCCGAAGTGCTCAGACTGATAAATATATTTTTACAGTTGGCGTGCTTGATACTGTTCTGGATGAATTCCTGTGTAATTCTCAGTAATACATTTTTGTGAACAAATCCCAGATCCAGCTGTTTAAAATTATGTTCGAAAGTTACCTTACACCTTTTGAAAGTATTGGTGTTATCCACCTCTTCCTGAATTAAAGTTACAATTTCCTTTTGGTTAATATTATCATCAGTAAGAGTTTTTGAAAGGCTCCTCAGATCCTGCAGAGATTGATTGATGATCTGAGAAACCTGGTCAATTCTTTCACTTACTTCCGGGACCCTGTTTTCGTAAAGAAGCTGTTGGGTATACAGGCTGACCAGGGTTAATTTCTGCCCGATATTATCGTGAAGTTCACGCCCGATCTGCTGCATCGTTGCCTGCTGAATTTCAAGCTGGGTAGCCAGCAGCTCCCGCTTATGAATTTCGTTCTTTACTTCAATTTCATTCATATATTCTTTTTTGCGTTGCTGGTATTTTCTGATATAAACCATTATAGCAGCTACAAACAATACAAAGAATATATTGAATAAAATTAATGTTATGATGAGCTCTGTTTCCCCCATATGAATGAAATTGAAAATAATAAATACATAATAATTCCCGAAATCAGAAAATAAGAAAAATAAATGTCATGAAGCTCTCTGTAATTCTTAATTAGAGTAAAGAATGTCCAGAACGGCAATGTTCCTATGTAAAATAAGGTAACTCCCAGATTGATGTAAAACATTTTGTTCCTGCTGAAGTTGAGGATCTCGGCAGAGTTAATCTGTTTGTAATATTCCATGATAACCAGCACCATAAGGATAAGACAACCAAACGTATAGTTGAAAGATAAAATGATCTTTTTAGTGGTGAAAAATATTTCGCTGGGTATGAATGATAATAAATAGAGTAGGGACAAAATGTAGAAAAGTTTAGGCCTTCCCAGTGACTTTGCTGCATACAACCAATAAAAGAAAAGAAACTCAAGTGGGATTACGAAATAATTGAAAAAGTACGGCTTATTATAATCCATAAACAAATATCCCCATTTTCCAATGGCTTCAGAGATAAACATGATTATAAGATAGATGGAAAAGACATTCCAGTATCGGTCTTTCTTACTGCGGTTGTAGTAAAAAAGGGATATGATAGCGGCAAGTCCTTCCATCCAGATCAGGGATTTCTGAAGTATCATATGAAAATCAGCCATGTTTGTTGTGAGGTAAAATAAATTATTGATTAAGGAAACATCTCGGTTTTTGGATTATCGGGTGGAGATAAAGTTCCGTGGTTTTCTGCAAGAGTTAAGGAGTTGAGTGCTTGTTTTCTTGATGCCAATGCCAGTGTAGAACCGTTATTGGAAGGGCAGAAATCGTAATTAAGCATGTCTCCGTTTTCGTCTTCTTTCTTTAACGTAGGAATCATCACCAGAGTGTGTCTTTCCGCGTATTCTCTTTCTACAGGATGGCTTTCCATAATGCCCCAGTCATCAGCTTTCGGATAGGCTGCATAATAAAATCTGATCCCCAAATCTGCTTCGGAAACATCAGGATTTGCGTTTCTGGCTTCATTTTCTATACAGGCAATGAAATTTTTAAGTTTTGCAAGGTCAAACCAGATAGATTGAGAATCTGTAATTCCCAATTCCTTGTTGACGGCCTGCATTTGGTTGTCTCTGTAGTTACTGATCAGTTTTTTTACGAGCTCTGATGCAATGGTATTGCTACCCGGAATAGCTTCAGATGCCCCGCCTTTTGGAGTAGGTTCTGTTTTCATAACGTTAGTTTTATAATAGAATGTTAGTTAGTAGCGCAAATTTCGTAAAAATTTATGTTAAACAGCATGTGTTTTTTCCCGTTAATTTTCCGTGTTTTTACGGATTGTATAAAATATTGAAATAACAAAGTCCCCAACGTATAAAACGCTGGGGACTTTTGGATATAGTAGTGTGATGTGATTATAGTAATCTCAGACCGGCTCTTGGCCCATTTGCGGAAATTGAAGCCTGCATTCTGTCGTTTTGTTTCTTTGTAAACATGAATAGAGTGGTTTCATCAGAATAATCCATATAATTCATGAACATGGTAGAACGTGATACGCCTCCACATGTTTCCATTTTAGGATAAGAAGGTACGCCTCTGTGGTTGGTGATCTGCTGTGGAGTATCATCTACGAAGTCGTTTCCACAGTTGGCATCACCCCAGATGTGTCTAAGGTTCAGATAGTGTCCTACTTCGTGTACGGTTACTCTTCCTTTGTTGTGAGTGGCAACAGGTCCGCCTTCACCCACGTATTCGTCCATCATTACTACACCGTCATTCCAAAGTCCTGCAGATTCAGGGAAAGTAGCGTACCCAAGAACGTATCCTGTCTGATACGGCATGTAATTAACTACCCAGATATTTAGGTATTTGCTTGGATCTGTAGCATTGATACCTCCTGTTGAGGATCTTTTCATATTGTCGTTAGGAGCCCAGTTGGAAACGGTTGTAGATTTTCTGTTGGTTTGTATCAGTCTGAATTTTATTTTTGTATTTCCTGCATTCACCGGCTGGAATTCTGCCGGAATATTAGAAACATTAGCGTGAGTAGAAGCGAAAGCTTTGTTCAGTACATCAATCTGAGAGTTTATTCTCGCATCCGATACGTTGTTTGTGCTGTTGGTGTAAAGAACATTGAAGATTACAGGGATTTCAACAGTGCCGTCGGCAAGAACCCTGCCCATTTTCTTATCTTCAATAAATTTTGCGGTGCCGTTTTCTATCTGATTCATACGCTGAGCCGCTTCGGGATTTTCTGAAAGGAATTTTTGTCTCACAATATCTGAACCGCAGATGGCTGTTCCTTTATTCGCCATGGCAGGCTGTTCAGGGGTTGTTTTTTCTGAGTTGAGATTTTCTGTTTCGTTGTTACACGAGACGAAAAGAGTAATTAATACTCCTAATACTGCTTTTTTCATAAAATTATTGTTTTGTGGTTTGAATGTATCACAAATGTATGAAAAATATGCATTGTTTGAATATAATCTAATAATTTAACATTATTTATTGTTAATTTGCTATTTTGTTAAAGTTTAAATTATTCATTATTTTTTTTATTTTGATTTATTATTTTAACCATTCTATTAATATATAAAATTGATAGACTATATCTTTTAAGTTACTCGGAAAATTATAAGCAGGATAAATTTCAAAAAAAAACCGGAGAATTTTTCTCCGGTTGGTGTTTTAAATACATGGATATCTCCTCCAGTCTCTGCAGATATATCCTGTGGAGCAACATTGCCCGGTGGGACAAACCATATCAAGGGAGCAGTCGATTTGGGAAGGGATGCTTATTCCACCATTGATTTTCTTTAAATCGTTTCTTTTTAGCTTTTTCATGTTGATTTTGTTTTAGTTATTAATTTATTTGGTTTATAAATATACTAATTATATCACTAATTGTTGATAAAATTTGATAATAAAAAATAAGTGATGCAGATTGGGGCTGCACCACTTACTTACAAAAATAATATATATGAAAAAAAAACTACTTTATTGATCTGTCGGTCTGAAAACCAAACCGGTCTCTTCAAAATAATCCAGTGTGATTCTGTCGCCGTCATTTACACTTCCTGCAAGAATCTCTTTAGACAATTTATTTAATACTTCCTGCTGGATTACTCTTTTCAGCGGTCTTGCTCCAAAAGAAGGATCATAACCTTTATTCATCAGATAATCTACAGCATCCTGAGTAGCCGTCATGATAATATTTCGTTTGGCAAGCATATCATTAAAGCCTCTCAGCTGGTACTGAACAATTTTTCCGATCTCTTTTTTGCTCAAAGGCTGGAAGAGTACCACTTCATCTATTCTGTTCAGGAATTCCGGGCGAAGCGTCTGTTTCAATAGATCAAAAACTTCGTCTTTGGTTTTATCTACAATCTCATCCTGGTTTTCATCTGTAATGTTTTCGAAGTTCTCCTGGATCAGATGCGAACCTAAATTAGAAGTCATAATGATAATCGAATTTTTAAAATTCACCACACGTCCCTTGTTGTCTGTAAGACGTCCGTCATCTAAAACCTGCAATAGCGTGTTGAAAACATCCGGATGCGCTTTTTCAATTTCATCCAGAAGTACAACAGAATAAGGTCTTCTTCTTACAGCTTCAGTCAGCTGTCCACCTTCATCATATCCTACATATCCCGGAGGAGCACCTACCAGTCTGGAAACACTGTGTCTTTCCTGGTATTCACTCATGTCAATCCTCGTCATATTGTTTTCATCATCAAACAGATACTCGGCCAAAGCTTTGGCAAGCTCCGTTTTTCCGACTCCCGTAGTTCCTAAGAATAAGAAAGATCCGATAGGTTTTTTATCATCACTTAATCCCGCTCTGTTTCTTCTGATAGCATCTGCTACTGCACCAATGGCTTCATCCTGTCCCACAACACGGTGGTGAAGTTCACCTTCAAGGTTCAACAGTTTTTCTCTTTCGGACTGAAGAAGTTTGGTTACAGGAATTCCGGTCCATTTTGCAATAACTTCAGAGATGTTTTCAGAAGTAACTTCTTCCTTAATTAATTCATTCTGATGATTTTGCATCTCCAGTTCCAGTTTCTGCAAAGCATCTTCCTTTTCTTTTATTTTTCCGTACTGAATTTCTGCAACTTTCGCATAATCTCCAGCTCTTGAAGCCTTTTCAGCTTCCAGTTTAAGAGATTCAATATCTTTTTTAATCTGGGTTAAGTCCTCAGATTTTTGCTTTTCTTTCAGCCATTTTGCATTAATCTCGTTTCTTTCTTCAGAAATTCTTGAGATATCTTCTTTCACATGATCAATCTTCGTCTGGTTTCCTTCTCTTGAAATGGCAGCCAATTCAATTTCCAGCTGCATAAGTCTCCTGTCCAGCACATCCAGTTCTTCCGGTTTTGAATTGATTTCCATTCTCAGTTTGGCAGAAGCCTCATCAATAAGGTCAATCGCCTTGTCCGGTAAAAAACGGTCTGAAATATACCTCTGAGACATTTCCACAGCAGCAATAATCGCTTCATCTTTGATTCTTACTTTATGGTGAGCTTCATACTTATCCTTGATTCCACGTAAAATCGAAATCGCAGATTCGGTATCCGGCTCTTCCACCATTACCTTTTGGAAACGTCTTTCCAGTGCTTTATCTTTTTCAAAATATTTTTGATATTCATTCAGAGTCGTAGCACCGATAGCTCTTAATTCCCCTCTTGCCAAAGCAGGTTTGAGAATATTGGCAGCGTCCATCGCTCCTTCACCGCCTCCGGCTCCTACCAAAGTGTGGATCTCGTCAATAAACAGAATGATCTGTCCTTCAGATTTAATCACTTCATTCACAACGGATTTTAGACGCTCTTCAAATTCACCTTTATATTTGGCTCCTGCAATTAAGGCACCCATATCCAGGGAATACAAAGTTTTATCCATAAGGTTTTCCGGAATATCTCCTGAAATAATGCGGTGTGCAATTCCTTCAGCAATCGCCGTTTTACCGACACCCGGCTCTCCGATGAGAATCGGATTGTTTTTGGTTCTTCTTGAAAGAATCTGAAGCACTCTCCTGATTTCTTCATCACGCCCGATCACAGGATCCAGTTTTCCTTCTGCTGCTAATTCGTTGAAATTTTTAGCATATTTATTTAAGGACTGATAAGTTTCTTCCGAGCTGGCAGAAGTGGCTTTACTCCCTTTTCTTAATTCTTTAATAGCACCTTCCAAAAGACTTTTGGTCACTCCCATATCTTTCAGCATCTTGGAAACTTCAGAACCGGTTTCCAGTAATGTTAACCATAAATGCTCGATAGTTACATATTCGTCGCCCATTTTTTTGGCAACATTGGGAGCATCCAGCAATACTTTATTGGCGGATTGGGACAGATAGATATTCCCTCCCTGAACCTTTGGAAGCTTCTCTATATTTTCACGGTTGCGCTCTCTTACCAAAGTGGCATCTGCTTCAGATTTTTTTAATAAGAAAGGCGAAATATTTTCATCTACCTGAAAAATACCTTCAAGTATATGTTGCGGTTCTATGCTTTGATTGCCAAATTCCAAAGCAGTCTGTTGCGCTGCCTGGATTGCTTCTTGTGATTTTACAGTATATTGGTTTAAATTCATATTTTTTATGTTTTTTGTAATATTTTGTTGTTGGTTGTGTGATGAAAAGACATTAAGAAACCAAATTTTAAGGCCTGATTTCCTAATGCCATCAGTTATTTAATCATTTAATCGATTACCTTACCGCAAAAACTGTTCAATTATTAAATTTATAAAAAATATGGACAAAATTTCCGAATTATCTATTTTTAACGTAAAATTAACTTGACAAAATTTCCGATTCCATGATGTTTTACCTGAAATAATGGAAAAACCGTCAGATTAAGAAAAAGCTTAAAAAACTAAAAGACTGGGAAAGTTGTGTATTAAAAGGCTTCTTTATATGAACTTAACTGGAAATTCCCCTCTGTCGGAGGAGTGGCAAATTGTAAATTTAACAGGTAGTTTTAGAAAACTCCCGCTTTTCCGTTTAAAATCATGATGTTAAATTAATTTATTACCGTCAGAATAGTTATTTTTGCATTTTATCAGATGGAGCTTAAAGAAAAACAGAAAAAAATTTTAGATGTAGCCGTAGAACTTTTCAAAGAGAAAGGGTATATGGGCAGCTCGGTGAGAGACCTGGCTACAAAGCTTAATATCAAAGCTGCGTCGCTGTATGCCCATATCCGTTCAAAAGAAGAAATCCTGGAATGGATCTGTTTCGGAATTGCTCAGGAATTTTTCGATGAACTCCAGGAAGTAAAAAATACAGATATTGCTCCTAAAGATAAGCTGAACTTATTTCTCGACAAACATTTATCTGTTGTCCTTCAGAACCGTGATGTTACCCACATTTATTCCAATGAATGGAGGCACCTTGAGGAAAGGCTGCCTGAGTTCATCGAATTAAGAAAAAATTATCAGGAAGAAGTGGAAGAACTTATTTCTGAGATCTACAGAGCTGAAAACTGGGAACTGAAATCTCCGGCTTTCACGACAAGGTTCATTCTTCATACCCTGAATAATTCCTACTTCTGGTTCAAAAGAAATACAGAGTCCACCTCTGAAATCACGGATGAAATTAGAGCCAAGCTTTTATACGGATTATTGGGAAATCAGAAACAGTAGCTTTTTTACCACAAAAAAGCTCAAAAATTTTTAAAATCTACACTCCGGCAAAATCTGCCCAATCTGCTTTATCCGCGAGGAAAAAAATCAGCATTTAGATTCTAAATTATGAGATAATCAATAGTCCATCAACAAAATTACAGCATTCAAGCTTAAAAAATATCTCAGATATTTCCTTAACCCTCCTTCACTCCTTAAAAAATCTTAATGTTTCAAAATACATCCCCAGATATTAAGTAGTTAGGCTAGGAATTCCTACTGTTTACCAGAGAAATTAGCAGTATAACTCCAGTTTGTTATTTAGAATCATTCAAAATATGACAAATGTCATAAAAATTTTGTCAGCATTGAAATTCTTTTTAAATTTACACCTAACAAATGTTAGTTAGTAAGGATATGGATTTTTCAGTTGAATATTTAAAGCTCGACCAGTTGAGACTGCTTCAGTCTGACCGGTTGAAAGATTTGGTCGGCTATCTTGGAGAGAGATCAGAATTTTACAGAGGGAAATTTAATGAATCAGGAATCGCTCCGCAGGATATAAGGACCATTGAAGATATCACGAAACTTCCGATTACTTACAAACAGGACCTGAGGGATAATTATCCGTTTGGACTTTTTACCGTTCCGAAAAATGAACTGCAGAGAATTCACTGTTCCAGCGGTACTACCGGAAAACCAACGGTGGTAGGCTACACGAAAGAAGATGTTGATCTTTTCAGTGAAGTAGTGGCCAGATCATTGTATGCAGCAGGAGCAAGACCGGGAATGCAGCTACATAATGCTTATGGATACGGGATTTTTACCGGAGGACTAGGACTTCATTATGGAGCGGAAAAATTAGAAATGAGCGTGCTTCCGATTTCAGGAGGAATGACGGCCAGACAGGTAGATCTTATTCTGGACTTCAAACCTGAAGTGATCTGCTGTTCACCGTCTTATGCACTCACCATTGCAGATGAATTTGCCAACAGAGGCATTTCAGCAGAAGAAATAAGTCTGAAATATGCGGTTTTAGGTTCCGAACCATGGACAGAAATTATAAGAGGTCATATTGAAGAGAAATTAGGGCTTCAAGCTACAAATATCTATGGATTAAGCGAGATCATCGGTCCCGGAGTATCTATGGAAGATTTTGAGGAAAAAGGAGGATCTTACATTTGGGAAGATCATTTTTATCCTGAAATCTTAGATCCGATAACGAAAGAACCGGTTCCATTTGGAGAAGAGGGTGTATTGGTAATTACCACTTTGACGAAAAAAGCAATGCCGCTTTTACGGTACTGGACCAATGATATTACAAGTCTGTATTATGATGAAAATGCCAAAAGAACTATGGTGAAAATGCGCCCCATTAAAGGCAGAGCAGACGATATGCTGATCGTAAGAGGGGTAAATGTTTATCCGAGCCAGATTGAAGAGGTATTTTCCCATGTAAAAGGAATAATTCCAAACTATTATCTTACTCCTGTTGAAAAAGAACAGATGTGCGTAGCTTTAGATATTGATGTGGAAATTGATGATGAATTGGTAAAAGCTCAAAAAATAGATGCGGATACCGCTGATTATTTTAATTTTGTCGGAAGCTTTGGAAAAAACATAGAAAACGAAATAAAAAAGAGGGTAGGAATCACCACGAAAGTGAAAATTCATGCCCAGGACAGCCTGCCGAAGTGCGAAGGCGGAAAAATTAATAGAATACTTAAAAAATAATGAATTCATTTTATAAACTTAAAACGGTAAAAGTTCAGAAAGATACTTCTGAAGCAGTAAACGTTGCGGTAGAAATTCCGGAGGAGCTGAAGGATAAATTCAGATTCAAGCAGGGACAGTATCTTAATTTCCGTATGATGATCAACGGGAATGAAGAAAGACGTTCTTATTCTATCTGCAATGCTCCGAGTGAAAAAAGCAACACGCTGGAAGTACTCGTAAAGCTTTTGGAAGGCGGAAAAGTGTCAGGCTATTTCAATGAACACCTTCATATGGATGAGTTATTGGAAGTAATGCCTCCAATGGGTGGTTTCAATACTTCTTATCATCCTACCAACGTGAAAACCTATGTAGGTTTAGCGGCGGGAAGCGGTATCAGTCCCGTTTTATCCAATATCAAGGAAAGCCTTTACCAGGAACCGAACAGCTGTGCGTATCTGTTTTACAGCAACAGAAGTATGAATCATGTGATGAAAAGAGCAGAGATTGATAAGCTGGTAGAACATTTCAACGGAAGATTAAAGGTGATTTATCTGGTAAGCCGTGAAAAACATGAAGATCCCGTATTCGAAGGAAGAATCTCCGCCGAAAAACTGGAACAGTTGTTTGAAAGATATCCTGATATAGATGTAAAAGAATCTACTTATTTCATCTGCGGACCTTCAGAAATGATTAAAGGGATTTCAGATTATCTGAAGAAAGATAAAAAAGTACCTGCCATTCAGGTTTTGTTTGAATATTTTACTGCACCGGACGAAGAAAATTCGGAGGAAATGAGTGATGAATTCAAAGCTATTGCCAATCTGGAAAGTATGGTAACGGTAATTATTGATGATGATGAATATTCGTTCCACCTTAATTCTAAAAAAGAGAGTATCTTAGATAAAGCATTGAAAGACAGTCTTCCGGTACCTTTTGCATGCAAAGGAGGAGTTTGTTGTACGTGTAAAGCGCAGGTTTTGGAAGGAGAAGTTTTTATGGAGAAAAATTTCGCGCTTACCGAAGATGAAGTAGCCAGAGGTTACGTTCTGACGTGTCAATGTCACCCGACAACAAATGTGGTGATGCTTAATTATGATGTCTAAAAATTAATGTAACAAACTGATAATTTGCCAGTGTAACAATCATTGGTACATTGTTAAACTGATACATTGCTAAATTGAAAATTATGGATTTAGAAAAATTTGTTCAATACGTTCACGAAGAAAATAAAGTAGAACCCAAAGATGTAATGCCCGATGATTACAGAAAACTATTGGTTCGTCAGATTTCACAACACGCACATTCTGAAATTGTAGGAATGCTGCCGGAAGCCAACTGGATTTCAAGAGCGCCTTCATTGAGAAGAAAAATGGCTCTTTTGGCTAAAGTTCAGGATGAGGCAGGGCACGGTTTATATCTTTATTCTGCAACCGAAACTTTAGGAAACGGAACCATCAGAGCAGACAGAGATGCCACTTATGAAGATATGCTGGAAGGGAAGGCGAAATACTCGAGTATCTTCAACTATCCTACACTGAGCTGGGCAGATATCGGTGCCATCGGTTGGTTGGTAGATGGAGCTGCGATCATGAACCAGGTAATGCTGATGGGGAACTCTTACGGTCCTTATTCAAGAGCGATGGTGAAAATCTGTAAAGAAGAATCTTTCCACCAAAGACAGGGGTATGAAATTCTAATGGCACTTTGTCGTGGTACAAAGCAACAGAAAGAAATGGCTCAGGCTTCATTGAACCGTTTCTGGTGGCCGGCTTTGATGATGTTTGGTCCGAATGACGACAGTTCACCGAACTCTAAGATTTCAATGAATTACAGAGTGAAAAGAGAAAGCAACGATAGCCTTCGTCAGAGATTTATTGACGTTACCGTTTCCCAGGCTGAATTCTTAGGATTAACAGTTCCGGATAAAGACTTGAAGTGGAATGAAGAAAGACAACACTACGATTTCGGAGAACTTCCGTGGGATGAATTCATGGAAATCTTAAAAGGAAACGGACCTTGTAATAAGAAAAGATTACAGACCAAAGTAAAAGCGCAGCAGGAAAATGCTTGGGTAAAAGAAGCAGCGGCCGCTTTTGCAGAAAAACAACAAAAAGAAGTAATATAATAATGTAACAATATACCGATGTATAAATGTAACAATCCATATTTCTGAGCAAAGCGAAGAATCTAATTATTGGTAAACTGTTACATTGGTACATTGCTAAATTAATTTTGATTATGGCCAATTTAGATATGTGGGAAGTGTTTATTCAGACTAAACCGGGATTATCTCACAAACACGCAGGAATAGTACAGGCACCAACAGCAGAAATGGCTTTGCAGAACGCAAGAGACGTTTACACCAGAAGAAAAGAAGGAACTTCTGTTTGGGTAGTTCCAAGTAAATATATTGTGACTTCGGAAGGAGTAGATAAGGAAGCTTTCTTTGATCCGGCAGATGACAAACTATACCGTCATCCTACGTTCTACGATATCCCGAATGATGTAAAAAATATGTAATAAAGAAGTTAGAAGTTAGATTCTAGAATTTAGTCTAATTTCTAACCTCTAATTTCTAAATTCTATAAAAATGAACCCATTATATAATTATTTATTAAAGTTTGCAGATGACAGCTTCATCATGGGGCAAAGACTGTCTGCATGGTGTGGTGAAGGCCCTTATTTGGAGGAAGATATTGCCTTAACCAATATTGCATTGGACGAACTTGGCCAGGCCAACAACTTTTATGTCTACGCATCAAGAGTAGCCGACAACGGAAAAAGTGAAGATGATCTGGCATTTTTAAGATACGAGCATGAATATGTAAACGCCCATTGGGTTGAACTTCCTAATGAAGATTATGCGCAGACTATTCTTAAAGTATATGTTTTCTCTGTATACCAGAAACTGATGTTTCAGGCATTGTCAAACTCTGCAGACGAAGAACTTTCTGCATTGGCTCAGAAATCTTTTAAAGAAGTAAAATATCACTATACTCACGCTTCATCCTGGATGAAAATCTTCGCTCAGGGAACGGAAGAAAGCCGTGAACGTTTGGTAAAAGCTCTTGAAAATATCTGGGAATACACCAAAGGTTTATTTGCGAAAGTGGAAGGAGAAGATGATTTAGTTGCTTTAAACATTGCTCCGGATGGAGATGAATTATATAAAGAATTCTTAGCGATTACCCAAAAAGATTTTGCAGAATATGGATTGGAATATCCTTCAAATCCGTTTATGCAGCCCAAATCAAGAACAGGATATCATACAGAATATTTCGGATTTATTCTTTGCGAGCTACAGTATATGCAGAGAGCTTATCCTGGTTGTACGTGGTAAAATAATGAGACAATTTGAAAATAAGTTAATTTGAAAATGACAAGGAGTTTTGCATTTTCAAATTTTCAAATTATCCAATTCTCAAATTCTCAAATTAAAAATGAATACTTTATTAAACATACTGTCCCAGGTTCCCGATCCCGAAATTCCGGTGATCAATGTGGTAGAATTAGGTATTGTAAGAGAGGCAAAAGTTACCGGTGAAAATACTTGCGAGGTAACGATTACACCTACTTATTCTGCCTGTCCTGCCATGTTCACCATCGAGGAAGATATTACGAAAATAATGAAGGAAAACGGCTGGGACGCCAAAGTGGTAACCAAAATGTTTCCGATATGGACAACAGACTGGTTAACGGATGAAGCAAGAGAAAAACTTCGTATTTACGGAATCACACCTCCGGAAAAAGGAGCAGACGAACATCACATCGGGAAACCGAAAAAATGTCCGCGTTGTGGTTCCATGAATTCAAAACAGATCAGCAGATTCGGGTCTACATTGTGTAAAGCCTCTTATCAGTGCTTGGACTGTCTGGAGCCGTTTGATTATTTTAAATGTCATTAAATATTAAAAAGTCATTGTCAAAATAGATGATTTTATTAGGTAAACGATAAAATGATACGACAAGTTTTGTCGTTAGCAGCGCTTAGTTTTGCTTCAGTATCATTTTTTAATGATCTTATATAAAACAATCAACACAAAACATTTATTATGACCAATTGCAACAGCCAAAAATTTCCATCAACCTGTGAGGAATCCACTCTTATTAAAACATTTCACAATACCGGAGAAGTGATCCGTTATCAGGAAATAGCCCCTATTATTAACAGCTTATTAGATGGTGTTGTTCTGAGACAAGAAAATGGCAAATATTATAAAGCCATTTATACAGATAATACCATTAATATAGAATGGTACAGATGTACTTATCCCACTGATTTAACAAATGGGACAGGAGATAAAGTCATGCTAACTAAAGCAATTAATACTGCAGCATATTTAGGAGCAACTTTAAGATTTGATGCGAAAGAATATATTGTTAATGAACAACTTTCTTTTCAGGACATTACGTGTTTCAGGCTGTTGGGAGATAAGCAGCATACAGTAGTAAAATCGGATAAAAAGAATGAAGGCCGTCTTGAAGGATTTTATTTTAGCTTTATTCGTTGTCATAATGTTATCATAGAAGGACTTAGGTTCGATCAGAATAAAAGTAATTTAATTACTTATAGTACTGCAGACGATGCCGCTCATAAAGAGTTTAATAGTGGGATCTATTTTTTTGAATCAAGTAATATAGAAATTACAAATTGTCATTTTTTTGATTTGTATAATCGGGCTGTACGTATTTATTCTTGTTATGGAGATATAAATATCAATAACAGTCTTTTTGAAAGCGGAGTTCAGGAACAAATTTATGTGATGGAGCATTTAGTTGTCGCGCAATGTCCTTATGCAAAGGTCATCGTAGAAAATAATGCGTTCAAAAATGCAGAAAATCACAATCCGGATCATGGGGTAGTTGCTATTTATGCTTATGAGCTTGGAGAAAAGGGGTCAGTATTCATAAACAATAACTACTTTGAATATTGTGGAAGAAATCATACTGGAGTGCACAGACTTTATGCCATAGATTTTTATGATAATGTGAATAATTTTATAATTTCCAATAATATATTCAAGAATATGATTTGGGGAGCTATCAGGTTTGATGGAACCAGAGAAAATGGGATTATTTGCAATAACGTTATTCATCAGTTGATTGCTGATCAGGATGGGATGATTATGGCTGCTTCAAGAGAAGCGGAAAAATATAATCAAACCATATTTAAGAATATAAGTATCAATAATAACATTCTGGATGCAGCAACAGAATTGAGTCATGGAATTAGCATTCAGGGGCTTTCTCCTTTCTGTGCAGCTGAAAATATTGAGATCTCAAATAATAAAATGTATAATTTGAGATATGGGATCAGAATACATGGTGATGTAAGTGTGGTATCAATTAATAATAATCAGGCTTTTAATCTGATAGGAATCGGGATTAATATAGAAGGATTTAAAACAGGATTTAATAATGTTCCGCTTGAACCAAAAAAAATAGAGAAAATTTATATCAATGATAATCATCTTAATGCAAGACCAGAAACCAGTTTTAATGGGTTTGTAGGAATTCAGATAAATGGTTTAGAGTCAAAATCTAAATTTATGGGTAGAGTACTTATTAATGACAATTTTATTTCCGGGAATAGTACAGGAGCTGGAATCGTTATTAATACTGGTAAAACCCTGGAGAATAAGGTTACTGTTGCAGGTAATACCGTTGAGAATCTTAGTATGGGATTCTTTATACGTACCAATAAAATATTTGTTAAAGATAATTTGATTTATAATGCAACTGAACCAATACGTGATGCAGATGTTCCTGGCCAGACAATTTATCACGAAAATTTTTATAATAACGTAATTATTTAATTATTTGAATGATATAATGCAGCAGTCTAACAATGCTAGAATAATTGTTAGACTGCTACATTACTAGATTTATTTGCAGCATTGTTAATCTGTTAGATTGTTACATATAAAAGATTTAGAATCAAATTTTATAAAAAATCCAATAGTATGAAATATTTTTTAAGCTTATTTTTTTTCTCTTCATTGTTGAGTGCTCAAACTCAACCTTTAATACATAATATTCCCTCAAATTTTAATAGTGCAGTTGCTGTAGATAATACAGCGATACAAAATGTAATTACTCTAAGTAAAACATTTATGGCACAGCCTAAACTAACTTCTATAAATCCTGCTAATAACTATCAGCCAGAGTATGCAAATGGAAACTGGGACGAAGGTTCTTGGTTCAGGGGATATTTTAGCGGATACGAATATCAGCAGAATCCAAATATAAATGGTTACCAAAAGTTCTACGAGAGTGATACTACAATACCTGGTTATTTAGCACCATATTGGAGCAGCCATCCACAGCCCAGGGATACGGGTAAACAGATCAGGGCACTGATCCATTTTGATAATTATTTTGGAAATCAAAATAACTACCAAACTATTGTGCAGGGATTAAAATATTTAATTAGTCAGATTCAGCCCAATGGAGGTTATATTTATTGGTGGACGAGAGGTGAAACCCAGCCTGGGAATGCCCAGACAAGTTTCGAACAGAATGATAATGTCCAGAGAACTGGAGCCTATAACAGGGTTCTTGTTTATGAAACAGGAAATGCTTTAGCAGCTTTATGTGAAGGATATCTGTATCTGAAAAAAAATAATATTGCACTGCCTGAAAATTTGTATCAGACAATCGTTAAAAGTGCAGAGCATATATGGAGAAAAGCTATAAATGATGATCTTACCCAACCCACTGATCCAGATTATAATTCGCCAAGTTATAATGCAGATTATAATTCTGTTAACTATACAGCATTTGGCTTGTGGGGATTATCAAAAGCTTATAAAATTACAGGTGATTGTAAGTATCTCGAAAGAATTAAAGAATTAGGAGAGTGGTTTGCAAATAGACAATATTACAATAGTAACAATGAAAATGATATTTGTAACGGAACGTGGAAAGAAGGAGCAGGGCCGCAGGATAATATATTTCATGAATCTAAAATTGTTTATCATACGATTACACTCAGGGCTCTTATAGATGCGTTAGACTGTATCCCTAAATCTGATATACAGACTAGAGAGATGTTATCTTCTTCTATAAAAAAAGCAACCAATCATATTATAAAGTATCGGGTGGATTATCGGCCGGGGGGTAGTTTTGGAGCAACAAGCTATGTTTATAATGACAAGTATTGTAATCCTTTACCTGATCCAAAATATGGATATTATTATTCTGATGATATTGTTGAATGTATTGCACTGCTTGCATACTATTCCCGATTTGCTGCGGATAATTTTAGTGAAACAGAAACTAAAGAATTAAAAAAATTACTTAATATAGTAAGTGCTTCTACCGGAGAATGGATAAAGCCAATTACAAACGGGCAGGGGAATTATAAATCAGTAATATATATGCCCTCTCTGGCTTTTTATCTGGATTATACAAAGGCGATGGCCAATAATACTAAAGTGTTTGAAGTAGATAATACCAACTTCTTTGATTCAGAAAAAACTTCCAGACCCGTTTCTCTGGACTTTGATCATGATGGTATAAAAAATGAGATTGCCTACTTTTCAACGAATGGAGATATGACTTTTTTAAACGTAGCTAAAATTTCACCTACCGGGACAGTATCTTCTGTCAAAAAAGTATGGAAATCTACAGGATATCCTTTAAGTGCATTTTCAAATAGAGTGGTTTCCGGAGATTTTGACAGTGATGGAAAGTTTGATGATATAGCGGTCATGTATGATTATGGTAATGGAGAAACCAGAATACATTTATTCAAAGGTACAGGAACAGACTTTGAGTATACTGGAGCTCAAGGGAATTGGGGAGATACGGGATATTATACGGACCTGATAGGTGATAAGATAGTATCAGGAGATTTTGATAATGATGGTAATCACGATGATATTGCCACATTTTACAGATATGGTAATAATGAAACCAGAATACACATATTCCAGGGACAGGGAGCTAATTTGCCATTTAAATATTTAGGAGCCGAAGGATTTTGGAAAAATGAAAATTATTCATCAGATAAAACTGTAAGTAATATAGTATCCGGAGATTTTGATAGTGATGGTAAAAATGATGATATTGCTGTTTTTTATAAGGATAGTAATGATGCGAGCAGTATACATGTATTTAAAGGGACAGGGGTGAAATTTGATTTTGAAAACAGGTGGAGTGATCCTGGATATCCTTCTGCTCAGTTTGTCAATAGGATTGTTTCAGGTGACTTTGACGGAGACAATAATGCTGATGATATTGCAGTGCTTTACGAATCTGATACGAACCAGACAAAATTACACCTGTTTCAGGGAAATACATCTGGCTTCAACTATTTAGGTGCTCCTGGTTTTTGGAATTCAATGAACTATAACCCGAAGAAGACAAGTGGGAAAATTGTTGATTTCAATTTAGGTAACGATAGTAAATCTCATATTTTTGCAATGTATAATGTATCAGGTAAAGACTCGAAACTTCAGGTTTTCAAAAATCAGATGAGCAGCAGTCCACAAAATTTTATATTAAATGAAATTATAGACTGGTGGAATAATAAGTGTGAAGGGGATATTAATTTACAGCCCCGATATTTGACACCCAATCCGGAAGTAGCATCAAATAAATCCTTAAAAAGGATTATTACAGATAATGCTGCTGAAATAAATATATATAAAGATTCCAATTCCTTCGAAATTATATCAAAGAATAAAATGAAGAATGTCAAAATATTTGACTTCTCGGGTAAATTGGTTAGGGAGTATGATAAGGTACTTTCCGATCGATTCAGATTTGAGATTCTAAGCAGAGGAAATTATATTGTAAAAATATTGGATGAAAATAATAAAACTTGGACAAAAAAAATACTTAATTAATGTACCAATAAATCAATGTACCAGTTTAACAACAGCAAAATAATTGCTACACTGTTAAACTGATACATTGTTAGATTTATTTGCAGCATTGTTAATCTGTTAGATTGTTATGCCGGAGAGATTGCCACATTATTTAATATTGTTAAATTAGAGCAGTGTAATTCTCTAATTTTTTAACCCATTAATTTTAAATTTAAAAACCATGTATACACAACTTGATATTGAAACGCATTTTGACGGAAAACTGAAAATTGCTTATCTCAATCAGCCGGAAACCATGAATGCGCTTACCAAGCCTTCTTTATCAGATCTGAAAGATTTTGTTAAAGAATGTAGTGAAGACCCTATCGTAAGATGCGTAGCAATTTCCGGAAGAGGAAGAGCTTTCTGTTCCGGTCAGAATCTGGATGATGCTTTTGTGCAGGGTAACGAACACCATGATCACGATATCATCAGAAAAATTGTAGTGGATTACTACAATCCTTTGGTAACGGAAATCACGCGTTGCAAAAAACCTGTTGTGGCATTGGTAAACGGTCCTGCAGTAGGAGCCGGGGCTATGCTGGCCCTCATTTGCGATTTTGTTTTGGCGGTAGATAAATCCTATTTCTCCCAGGCCTTTTCAAATATCGGATTGATTCCTGATACGGGAGGAACTTATTTCTTACCAAAATTATTAGGAAGACAGTTAGCGAATTATTTAGCATTTACCGGTAAAAAATTATCAGCGGAAGAATCTAAATCTTACGGTTTGGTAGCCGAAGTTTTCACTGAGGAAGAATTTGCTCCGAAATCTATGGAGATTCTTGAAAAAATGTCAAATATGCCGACTGCTGCTCTTAAATTAACCAAGAAAGCATTTGCCCAGTCTTATACCAACACATTAAAAGAACAATTGGAACTGGAGGGTGATCTACAACAGGAAGCTGCAGAAACAGAAGACTTCATCGAAGGTGTAAATGCCTTTTTACAGAAAAGAAAACCTGATTATAAAGGAAAATAATTAATTTGAAAATGAGTTAATTTGAAAATTTAAAAATGAGAAGTGACAAAGAGAATATTATTGTAAATAAAACTTTTGAGTTTGCATTACATATTATTGAGTTTTCGGAAATATTACATAAGACTCATAGATTTTCACTTGCCAATCAAATTTTTAAATCTGGAACTTCTATTGGGGCGAATGTGAGAGAGGCCCAAAATGCTGAAAGCAAAGCCGATTTTATTCATAAAATAAAAATAGCTGCCAAAGAAGCGGACGAGACTGAGTATTGGCTTTTGCTATGCCTACAGTCTCCACATTTGGATTCTCCCGATGAAAAATTATTTTTTGAAATAAAGGAAATTTTACTAATTCTCTCTAAAATTATTTCAACTTCAAAAATTAAATAATTGTTCTCACTAATAAATTTTCAAATTAACTCATTTTCAAATCTTCAAATTTAAATTATGAATATAGGAATTATTGGGGCAGGAACTATGGGCGTAGGAATTGCCCAGGTGGCTGCAACAGCAGGATGCAAAGTTGTTTTATTTGATGCCAATGCTCCTCAAATCGACAAAGCTCTTTCAGGCTTAGAGAAAACACTTCAGAAACTCGTTGAGAAAGCCAAAATTTCTCAGGAAAAAGCCACAGAAATTAAAAATAATATTGTTAAAGGTGAGGCTTTACAGGATCTGAAAAATTCCGATCTGGTTATAGAAGCCATCATTGAAAACAAGGAAATAAAGACCAAAGTATTTACAGAACTTGAAACCTATGTTTCCGAAAACTGTATCATTGCGTCCAATACATCATCTATTTCTATCACCTCTCTTGGTGCAGAATTAAAGAAACCGGAGCGTTTCATCGGAATTCACTTTTTCAATCCGGCTCCGTTGATGCCGCTGGTTGAAATCATTCCTTCCTTATTAACGGAAAAATCATTGGCAGAGAACATGTACAGCCTTATGAAAGATTGGGGTAAAGTTCCTGTTATTGCAAAAGATATTCCTGGATTTATTGTCAACAGAATTGCACGTCCGTACTACGGAGAAGGCCTTCGAATTGTTGAAGAAAATATAGCGTCCCCGGAACAGGTAGACGAAGCCATGAGAACGATTGGGAACTTTAAAATGGGTCCTTTCGAGCTGATGGATTTAATTGGTGTTGATGTCAATTTTGCTGTAACAACTACTGTTTATAAAGACTACTTCTACGACCCGAAATACAAACCGTCTTTACTCCAGCAAAGAATGTCTGAAGCTAAACTTCACGGCAGAAAAACAGGAAAAGGGTTCTATGATTATGCGGAAGGAGCAGAAAAACCCGTTGCACAGAAAGGCGATGCACTATATGAGCAGATTTTTTTAAGAATCATTTCAATGCTCATCAATGAAGCTGTAGAAGCCAAAAGACTGGGAGTAGCCAATGATGAAGACATTGAACTGGCCATGCAGAAAGGTGTTAATTATCCTAAAGGTTTACTAAGCTGGGGAAAAGAAATAGGGTATTCAAAAATCTCTCAAACCCTGCAAAACCTTTACGAAGAATATCAGGAAGAAAGATACAGACAAAGCCCTTTACTTCGTAAAATGTAACAATATAATAAATCTAACAATGTAACAATCCACTGATCATTCCGGGATTACTGAGGAATTTCTACTGGTAAACTGTTACATTGATACACTGTTAAATTAAAAGAAATGACGCCGAGACAAGTTGCAGATTATATGTTCGAACAGGATTATTTTTCCCAATGGATGAATATCAAAATGATCGACGTAAAAGAAAATTATTGTTTAATTGAAATGCCCATCAAAAAAGAAATGATTAATGGGCTTAGAACCGTTCACGGTGGAGTTACATTTGCTTTTGCAGACTCTGCGCTCGCATTTTCATCCAACAATACCGGAGATGCAGCTGTAGCCCTGAACTGCATCATCAATTTTACCAAAGCAGGAAAAGAAGGTGATGTTTTCAGAGCAGAAAGCATTCTGGTAAATGACACCAGAAAAACAGCCGTTTACGACATTAAAATCACCAACCAAAACAATGAACTCATTGCAAAATTTGTCGGAACCGTCTATAAAATCGGAAAAAAAGTAACAGAACTATAAACAAAATGTACCAATTTGAAAATGTACCAATCTACCAATCCAATTGTTACATTGTTAAACTGATACATTGTTAAATTAATAAAAATGAACAACGTATACATCATAGACTACGTAAGAACCCCGATATCAAAACTACAGGGAGGATTATCAGAAGTAAGAGCCGATGATTTGGCCGCAGTAGTTATTAAAGAAGTTATTGGCAGAAATCCTGAAGTGCCCGTAGAAGAAATAGAAGACGTTATTTTTGGATGTGCCAACCAGGCAGGAGAAGATAACCGTAACGTAGCCAGAATGGCTCTGTTATTAGCGGGACTTCCTTATAAAATAGGAGGTGAAACAGTTAACAGGCTTTGTGCTTCCGGAATGTCTGCGGTTGCTAATGCTTTCCGTTCTATTGCAGCTGGGGAAGGTGAAATTTATATTGCCGGGGGTGTAGAACATATGACGCGTTCGCCTTATGTAATGTCTAAACCGGGGGCTGCCTTCGGAAGAGACAGCCAGATGTTCGATACCACTTTCGGATGGCGTTTTGTCAATCCGAAAATGAAAGAATTATATGGTGTGGACGGAATGGGAGAAACTGCGGAAAACCTTGCAGATATCCACAACATCAGCAGAGAAGATCAGGATAAATTTGCCCTTTGGTCTCAGCAGAAAGCGACAAAAGCCCAGGAAAGCGGAAGATTGGCAGAAGAAATTGTCAACGTTGAGATTCCTCAGAAAAAAGGAGATCCTAAAATTTTTGCTCAGGATGAATTTATCAAACCAACCTCCTCAATGGAAGGTCTGGGAAAACTTCGTCCGGCATTCAGAAAAGAAGGAACTGTGACGGCTGGAAATGCATCCGGCATGAATGATGGAGCAGCAGCTCTTATCCTTGCAAGTGAAGAAGCCGTAAAAAAATATGGGTTAAAGCCCAAAGCTAAAATCCTGGGATCAGCTGTAGCAGGTGTAGAACCTAGAATTATGGGAATCGGGCCTGTAGAAGCTACTCAGAAACTATTAAAAAGACTAAACCTTTCTTTGGAAGATATGGATATTATTGAGCTGAATGAAGCATTTGCAGCACAAGCTTTAGCCGTAACGAGAAGTTTAGGCTTAAAAGATGATGACTCAAGAGTGAATCCGAATGGAGGTGCTATTGCTATTGGACATCCGCTGGGAGTGTCAGGCGCAAGAATCGTAGGTTCCGCAGCAATTGAACTTGAAAAGCAGAATAAGAAATATGCACTGTGTACCCTTTGTATCGGTGTCGGACAAGGCTATGCAATGATCATTGAAAAAGTATAACTTTTTCAATAATGTAACAATCTAATAATGTATCAGTGTAACAGTATCAATGTAACCTCAGAGTTTTGAGATTGGTAAACTGTTAGATTGATACATTGTTAAATTAAATTTTTAACAAAAATTTTATGAACATCTACTCATACCACGGTATCCGCCCCATTATCAAGCCCTCTGCCTATATTCATCCGCAGGCGGTGATTATCGGGAATGTGGAAATCGGTGAAGAAGTATATATTGGCCCCAATGCAGTAATCCGTGGCGATTGGGGGAAAATTATCATCAAAGACGGAGCTAATGTTCAGGAAAACTGTACCCTTCATGTTTTCCCGAATATTGAAACGATTCTGGAAGAATCTGCTCATATCGGGCATGGCGCTATTATCCATTCCGGACATATCGGTAAAAACTGTCTTGTAGGAATGAACTCGGTCGTGATGGATAAAGCAGTGATTGGCGATGAATGCATTATTGGTGCTCTGGCTTTTGTTCCTGCTAATTTCACATGCGAACCCAGAAAACTGATTGTAGGAAGCCCGGCCAAAATTATCCGTGATGTTTCAGATGAAATGATTCATTGGAAAACAGAAGGAACAAAGCTCTATCAGCAGTTGGCAAGAGAAGGGAAAGAAGCCATTCTGCCGTGCGAGCCATTCACAGAATTTGTAGAACAGACTGCTACCAAAGCCGTAGATTACAGCATCTGGGCAGATTTGAAATAAATGATTCAGCCTTATATCTTGAATAGGTAAGGCTACATGATAAAAACGAAAACTAATATGATCAAAAAGATTCTTATTGTCTGCAGCATTCTGTTTGCTTTTCAGTATTTGGTTTTAGGCCAGACTGAAAATGTAAAGCCTCTTGCTATTGGAGAAATCCGGACATTGAAATCAAAAATTTTAAATGAAGACCGGGTTTTAAACATTTATCTTCCTCAGGGTTTTGATAAAACAAAATCCTATCCGGTTATTTATCTTCTGGATGGTTCCATGAATGAAGATATCATCCACGTTTCCGGGCTGGTACAGTTTTTCAATTTAATGTATGCGATGCCGGAAACTATCATAGTGGGAATTGCCAATATCGACAGGAAAAGAGATTTCACATTTGAAACCGGTTTGAAAGACTTTAAAGAAGAATTTCCTATGGCAGGCCATTCCGATAAATTCATCAGCTTTTTGGAAAAAGAATTACTGCCCTACATTGGAAGCCAGTATAAAACCACCGACAAATATTTATTTGGACAATCACTGGGAGGACTTCTTGCAACAGAAATCCTTTTGAAGAAACCGGAAATGTTCAACAATTATTTTATCATCAGCCCAAGTTTATGGTGGGGTGATCAAATTCTGTTAAAAGATGCTCCTGCTTTACTTTCAAAAGCTCCGGATACCAAAAAATTCATCTACGTCTCTGTAGGAAAAGATGAACATCCGGTAATGGTAAAAGATGCAGGATCTCTTTATGATGTGCTTAAAAAGGCAGGCAAGAAAAACTGGACTGTGGAATATAAAATGATGGAAACAGACAATCATGCTACGATTCTGCACAGAAGTCTTTATGACGGATTGGTAAAACTATTTCCTTACCAGGAACCAAAAAAATAATACAGGATGATGAGGTATTTATTGATGGCAATACTCTTTTCTGTTGTAATGAACGGTCAGAAAACGGAAGAAAGATCACAGAATATCGAGCTTAAAAAAGAACTTGCTCAGATTTATAAAGACGATCAGATTTACCGTGAGCTGATGCAGCCCAACATTGCGCCCGAAAGAAAAGCTGAGATTGCAAAAGAGAAAAACCTTTCCCCGGAAGATCTTGGCAATGGGCTTATCAAAATTATGGATGAGCAGGATCAGAATAACCTTGTTAAAGTTGAGAAGATCATTGAGAAATATGGTTATCCCGGAAAATCCATGGTCGGCGAACCTGAAAGCTATGCTGTATGGTATGTCATCCAGCATTCCCCAAAAATTGAAAAATATCTTCCTCTCATCAAAAAAGCAACAGATGAAGAAGAACTGCCGTTCAGATTGTATGCGATGATGCTGGACCGAAAACTGATGTACGAAAACAAAGAACAGATCTACGGCACACAGGTCCGTTCAGTTTTTTCGACAAAAAGCGGAAAAACAACAACCCTTTCGTTTGTGTGGCCGATAAAAGATCCTGATCATGTCAACGAACTGAGAAAGAAGTCCGGATTTGGTAAGACGATAGAAGATTATGCTAAAGATATGGCAGGCATCGAATACAAAAAATATACATTGAAAGAAGCGTTGGAACTCCTTGAGAAAAAGAAATGATCAATACTCTGAAGAAATATTGGTTTTTCCTGTTAATTGCTCTTATAGGCATTAATTACGCAGGATTTCATCTGTTGGGGGAATCAATTGGTATTTCAGATGCATTGGAACATGTAGAATCTGAACAGGTGATCAGGAAACTTAAACAGAAAGATTTTCTGTATATGCTGTTTATTGATGCAGTCCTGATCCTGGATTTTTTCCTTGTTCTGTTTTTTCTCTTTATCGCTGGACGGAAAATAGTACAACTCATTATTAAGAAATAAAGTTTAGATTTAATAAAAAATAAATGACTATCGCAGAGCATTTTGAGTCCGGATATATTTATCATGTATACTCGCATGCCAACGGAAAAGACTTGCTGTTTGTGGAGGATAGTAATTATCAATACTTTTTGGACAGGTTATTAAAATATGTCACTCCGGTAGCTGAAATTTATGCTTATTGCTTGATGCCAAATCATTTCCACTTATTATTGAGATTTAAAGATGTAGCCGAGAATGGTGTTGAAGATGAGCATCAATATTTGATGAGACCATTTAGTAATTTTCTGAATAGTTATGCTAAAGCATATAACAAAAGATATAACAGAAAAGGGGCACTTTTTCTTGATTTTTTGAGACGTAAAAGAGTACAGGACGAAAAATACCTGCTTAAACTATTGCATTATATCCACAATAATCCGGTGCATCATGGTTTTGTAAGTAAGGCTGAAAAATGGAAATACTCTTCATATAATTCATATACGAATGTAGAAAAGGCCAGCCGTATTGAAAGAAAAGAAATGCAGAAATATTTTGATACAAAAGAAGACTTTCTCGGTTATCATCAATCTAATGTAGAATATGATTTCATGGATTTAGAATAAACGGCCAACAAACCTTATAGGTTTCAAAAACCTATAAGGTTTAAAGAAAAAGTAAGGTTTAAAGACATTAAAAAGAAATAAAAAGTTAAAAATAATATGGAAAAACTGAAAAATTACATCTACGGAGAATGGGTAGAAGGTACCGGAAACGGAGTTCCTTTATACAATGCCGTTACCGGCGAGCAGGTTGCTGTTTCAGATACAGAAGGGCTTAATTTCGAGCAGGCTCTTGACTACGGAAGAACAGTAGGCTACAAAAACCTTTCTTCTATGACGTTTTATGACAGAGGTGAAATGTTGAAAAAGGTAGCTCTTTACCTTTTGGAAAGAAAGAAAAAATATTACGAATTATCATATAAAACAGGGGCAACGCATGCTGATTCATGGGTAGATATAGAAGGAGGTTTTGGTACTTTCTTTACCTATTCCGGATTAGCAAAAAGAATGCTTCCGAATACCCCGTTTTGGGTAGATGGGGAAACTCAAAAGATTTCGGCTAACGGAACCTTTTTGGGAACTCACATTTTAACTCCAAGTGAAGGGGTTTCTATTCAGATCAATGCGTATAATTTTCCGGTTTGGGGAATGTTGGAGAAATTGTCAACATCACTGTTGGCGGGTGTTCCTTCTATTGTAAAGCCTTCTCCTTACGGATCTTATCTTACCAATGCAGTTTTTCAGGATATGATAGAAAGCGGAGTTCTTCCTGAAGGGGCTCTTCAATTGGTTTGCGGAGAACCGGGAAATATTCTGGATTATGTTCAGGATGGAGACTCTGTCTTGTTTACGGGTTCTGCCAATACAGGAAGAAAGTTGAAATCATTGCCATCCGTTGCCGGAAATGCAGTGCGTTTTAATATGGAAGCAGACTCCTTAAACTGTTCTATTCTTGGTTTGGATGCAAAGCCGGGTACACCGGAATTCGATCTGTTCATCAAGGAAGTCCGTAATGAAATGACCACCAAAGCAGGTCAGAAATGTACCGCAATCAGAAGAATCATTGTTCCTGAACATTTGATTGGAGATGTTCAGAATGCTTTATCCAAAGCTTTAGATCAGACCAAAATAGGAAACCCGCTAAGCAGGGAAACCAGAATGGGATCTTTGGTAGGAAAGCAGCAGTATGATGAGGTGGTAAGGAAAGTCAATATCTTAAAATCAGAAACAGAGCTGGTTTATGACGGAAAACATGAGCTTGTAGATGCAGATTATAGCAATGGAGCATTTATGAGCCCTAAATTATTCCTGAACGATAAACCTTTTGAGAAAAATATATCTCATGATGTAGAAGCTTTCGGTCCGGTTTCAACCCTGATGCCGTACAGAGATGCAGAAGAAGCCGCAGCTTTGGCAAAAAGAGGGAAAGGAAGCTTGGTAGGTTCTATTATATCTCATGACGAAAGCTTTATTGCAGAAACTTCATGGAAAATGGCCTCTCAGCACGGAAGAATTTTTGTTCTGAACAGAGATAACGCCAAAGAAAGTACGGGTCACGGTTCGCCGCTTCCTACTTTGATGCACGGAGGTCCGGGAAGAGCTGGAGGCGGTGAAGAAATGGGCGGATTGAACGGTCTTCATTTCTTCCTTCAGAAAACAGCCATTCAAGGTTCTCCTGATGTACTGAAAGCAATTACAAAAATATACCAGCAGGGTGCGGAGAAAAAATTCTCAGACAAGCATCCGTTCCAGAAATATTTTGAGGAAGTGGAAGTGGGAGATTCACTGGAAACAGCAGGAAGAACAGTTACCGATGCAGATATCGTTAATTTCTCCAATGTTTCATGGGATCATTTCTATGCTCATACTGATGCTACGAGCTTAACGGGAACTATTTTCGATAAAACGGTAGCCCACGGATATTTCATCCTTTCAGCAGCAGCGGGTCTGTTTGTTTCAGGGAAAAAAGGACCTGTTATTGCAAACTACGGTTTAGAAAACTGTTCATTTTTTAAACCGGTTTACGCAGGAGATACCATCACGGTTTATTTAACAGCAAAAGAAAAAATAAACAGAGGCGTAAAAGGAAGAAATATTCCTTCCGGCGTTGTAAAATGGTTGGTTGAAGTAGTGAATCAGAGAGATGAAATCGTTTGTGTTGCAACTATTTTAACTTTAGTGGCGAAACATTCTCCTTTCATAGATCTTAATGTGAAGAATGTTCAGAAAATACTGAATGGCTTAACAGACAGTACCCCTGCAAACTGGGGAAAAATGTCTCCACAACAAATGGTAGAGCATCTTGAACACGGAGTTTTGGTAAGCTTAGGTGAACCGGAAGCTGAAAAATGTTTCACACCGGAAGAACAGTTGGAAAAGTGGCAGGATTCTCTTTATAATCACAGAAAAATGCCGAAAGATTTCCCTGCTCCATTCCTGGCAGAAGATAAAACCTTACTGGAATCAAAGCATAAGAATCTGGAGGCTGCAAAACAGTCTTTCCTGGATAATTTACAGAGATTTACGGTATATTACAGAGAAAATCCACAAGCTGAGCACATGAATTATGTATTCGGAAAACTGAATAAAGAAATGTGGGAACTGATGCACAAAAAACATTTTACACACCACTTTGAACAGTTTGGTTTGATTTAATTGATATAAATTATGCTCCATATAGCAGCAGTCTGGAAAAGGCTGCTGTTTTTATTTGGCTTTAAGAGAGCCTTTTGTTTTTAAATACCACAAATATAGAAAACCAAGAAATGGAAGGGCAAATATCTGAAATATAAAAACGAATAGCGATAAGAGACCATCCAGCTTATTGTCGTTAGATTTAATAAAAATCTGATCACCTAAAGGCCCATTGGAAAAAATAATGATATTAAATATATTCCAACCCAGATGAAGCCCTATCGGAAGATATAGTGAGCGGGTTCTTGCAAAAGCAAAAGCCAGCATTAATCCGAAAACAGCAGTCATGAGAAAAATAATACCCATTTGAAACAGATTGCCCAAAGCATTATAAGAAAACCAATGGTAGATGCCAAAGCAGATCGCAGAAAGGATACATCCTTTTGTAGTACCAATTTTTTTGATCGCGATATACAACAGAGCTCCTCTGAAAATAAGTTCCTCAAATATTACAGATTTTAGTGTAAACCATAGGCTTGTAGCGACAGCTTGAAAAGTGAAAGTAGTATTGAGAGTCCAGCTGTTGTCTGCAAAATTAACAGCCATAATATGATAAAGAGTGCAGCATGAAGCGGCAAGCAAAAGTCCAACGGCCACTTGCAATGCTCTTTCTTTGGAGAGCTCAAATCCTAAAACAGAAAGATTTGTTCGTTCAAAAAGCCAGAGAAGAAGCCAAGAGATCATAAGCTCAGCTATAATTCCAATCATACGGTTAATAGTTTTTAAATAAAATATCGGTTTGTATTCCTGAAAACCAAATTACGAAAAAAAATCACTTGAAAATCAAATGGATATGTTGAGATAAATTGAGTCTGGAATTCTTAAAATCCATGTCAAGGTTTCAAACCTTGACATGGATCAAAATTTAAAAAGATTTTATAATATTTGTAAGGTTAACCAAAAAACACAAAATAAGATGATAGATATCAGAACTACTTCAATTGAAGCAGATCGTTTTTACCATATTTATAATCGTGGAATCAACGGCGGAAATATTTTTAAGTCAAATCGAAATTACGTTTTCTTTCTCGGTAAAATATCTGAATTTCTTGTTCCTGTTTGTGATATTTATGCGTATTGTCTTATGCCTAATCATTTTCATCTTTTAGTGAAGGTAAAGTCTGATTTTGAATTGGATAGCCTTGTCAAGGTTCAAAACCTTGACAAGGCTCCTGACAAAGGCCTTCACTCTCCCCATCATATTTTTTCAAAACAATTTGCCCGGATTTTCAATTCTTATTCCCAAGCTTTTAATAAAGAAAACAGAAGGCATGGCGCTCTTATTGAATCTCCATTTAAAAGAAAATTGATTGCTTCGGATGAGTATTTAATTAATGTGATAATTTATATTCATCAAAATCCACAAAATCATTCTATAATACATGACTATTCAAAATATAATTTTTCCTCTTATCAATCCGTTTTGAGCCATTCAAAAACTTTATTGAAAAGAGATGAGATTATTGAACTATTTGATACAAGAGAAAATTTTATACTGTCACATAAAAAGACTGTTGATCTTGAATATGAGTTTTAATAATCCTTGTCAAGGTTCAAAATCTTGACAAGGATCAAGAATCGTAAAAATTAAAAATTTAAGGAAGAAAATAATTTTATTAAAAATGATAATTACTTTTACAATAAAATCAGAATCTCATTTATTTAAAGAATATGGAAACACAATTTTTCAAAGACTTCGATTTTACGGACTTCTGGAATGAAAGCAGCTATTCCGTAAGAGATTATGAAGAGCCATTTCCTGATGACGAACTTATTATATCCATAGAAGAAGAGCTGGGCTACAAACTTCCCGCTTCATATATTGAACTTATGAAACTACACAATGGCGGTTTGGTGGAGAAATCTTCTTTTCCTACTTCCGAAAGTACTTCCTGGGCCGAAGATCATATTGGCATTACCGGAATTATGGGCATCGGAAGAGAGAAAACCTATTCTATCTGTGGAGAACTTGGAAGTCAGTTTATGATTGATGAATGGGGATATCCCGCAATAGGAATTTACATCTGTGATTGTCCTTCGGCAGGGCATGATATGATTTTGCTTGATTATTCCGATTGTGGGAAAGATGGCGAGCCGAAAGTCATTCACGTAGATCAGGAATCGGATTATAAAAAGACATTTCTGGCAGAGAACTTTGAAGCTTTCATAAAAGGATTAAGAGATGAGGATGAGTTTGATGGTGAATGATTTTTTAAGCAAAAAGACTATTTATTTTATTAACTAAAAAGTATGAAAACATTTGCTGATAAAGTCATAGAATTTAACGAAAATCTGCAATTCACAGGAAATCTTCCCGATGGATTTGAAGCGATGAATCCATATCTGGACAATCCGGAAACCATGACCGTCATGCAGGAATTTTACCAGAAATATTATAATGACAACAGGCAGAGAAAATTTATGATTGGAATCAATCCAAGCCGGCATGGAGCAGGAGTGACGGGTGTCCCGTTTACCGATACCAAAAGGCTGGACGCTGTGTGTGGAATTAAAATGGAGTCGGCTCATACCCATGAAGTCTCTTCCGTTTTTATGTATGATATGATGGCCGAATATGGTGGCGCAGAAGAATTCTATAAAGATGTGTATATCAATTCACCGTTTCCTCTGGCGATTGTAAGAAAGACAAAAAACGGTTGGCTGAACGCCAATTATTATGATGATAAAAAACTTTTTGAATCAGTCAGAAAATTTATGATTGATTCCTTGAAGAAGCACATCAGCCTGGGCGTAGATACTTCTGAAGTATTCGTTCTGGGTAAAAAGAATGCAGAATTTATTTCAGCGCTCAATAAAGAATCCCGGTTGTTTGAAACCATTACCATTCTTGAGCATCCGAGATATATCCAACAGTATAAAACAAAAGAAAAACAGCTGTATATTGACAAATATATTTTAGCATTGAAAAAATAGCTGTTAATTGCATCACATAACCATTGACAATGACTATTTTTCCTGCTCATGCAAAATTTAAATATAGCTGGCGTGCTTATCAGAAGAGATTTCTGGATGATCTGGACGGATTTCTTACCGATCGGCATCTGCATGTTACAGCACCTCCGGGCTCCGGAAAAACAGTACTGGGACTGGAAGTTATGTTGAGATTAAATAAACCCACACTCATCGTAGCACCAACTTTAGCCGTCAAAAATCAATGGGTACAGAGGTTTTGTGAGCTTTTTCTCGATACAGAAACAGTGCCGGACTGGATATCCACTGATATTAAAGCTCCCGGACTTATTACAGTCACAACCTATCAAGGTATTCATGCAGCATCGGGCTTTCCTGATGATGAAGATACAGAAGTTAATAGGAAATCGTCCCGAGTTTCTTTGACAGAAATTATAAAGAAGCTGCAGAAGCAGAAGGTGAAAACCTTTATTTTTGATGAAGCTCATCACCTGAAAAATGCATGGTGGAGAAGTTTGATGGAGTTAAAAGCTTCGATGGATCCTACAGTTGTATCTCTTACTGCAACACCTCCTTTCGATGTTTCCGGTTCTGAGTGGCAGAAATATATGGCTCTGAACGGTCCCATAGATGTAGAGATTTCTGTTCCGGAATTAATGATTGAAGGAGATCTTTGTCCACATCAGGATTTGGTATATTTTACGTTGCCATCCTACGAAGAACACAGGAAAATAGAACACTATCATACACAGGCAGCGGCTTTTTTTAAAGAAATTGAGAATGATGACATTCTTCTCAATGCATTAGAAAATCATCCTGTCTACCAACAACCAATGGAGCATCTGGATTGGATATATGAAAATATTTCCTCTTATACCTCCGGGCTCATTTATCTTCATTTCAGGAAAAAAGAAATCCCTGAGATCCATTTTGAAATTATTGGCGATCAGGATCAATACATTCCTGAATTTAATTTTTTCTGGTTTGAAGAACTTCTTGATTTTTATCTGATCGTGGATGAAGTGAATTTTAAAAATGAAGAAGAACATCGTGTTGCTCTTGGCAACAGGTTGAAAAGGCAAGGGTTTATGGAGAAAAAGGCCATAAGTTTTTTCAACAATAAAAATGTAAGTCAAATCCTTAATTCCAGCATCGGAAAACTTGAAGGCATTAAAAAAATTACGGAATTTGAATTTTCAGTCCTTAAAGAAGATCTGAAAATGGTGATTCTTACCGATTTCATAAAAAAAGAATACCTGTCCACCGATACCGAAAATAATCTCCATCTTGATAAAATCGGAGCCATCCCGATTTTCGAAAAGCTAAGACGGGAAAATATTCAAAATAAAAAAATAGGTGTTCTGACCGGAAGTATTGTCATCATTCCGATATCTGCAAAAGATAAGGTGGATGAGCTATGTTATAAAAAAGGGATATCCGGAATATCATTTCTTCCGGTTACTTATGATAAAAATTATATTCAGATCAATCTTACGGAGCAGATAAAGCATGATATCGTACACATCATCACGGAAATTTTTCAATATGGCTATATTCAGGTTTTAATTGGAACGAAAGCTTTACTGGGCGAAGGTTGGGATGCTCCTAAAATGAATACCTTAATCCTTGCTAGCTTTGTGAGCTCGTTTGTTCTTTCCAACCAAATGCGGGGAAGAGTTATACGAGTTGATAAAGACTGTCCGCAAAAGACCGGAAACATATGGCATCTCGTATGTTTTGATTCGCAGAGCGATAATGGCGGGCAGGATATGGATATTTTGAAAAAAAGATTCAAAACTTTTGTAGGAATTTCGGCAGAGAAGGAAACTTCCATAGAGAATAATTTTGAAAGGCTTAATATTAAAACCATTGAAAGAGAAGATCAGATTCCATTAATCAATCAAGAGAGTTTTTCTTTAGCAAACAATAGAAAAGATCTGGCACAAAGATGGAAATCGGCTTTAGATAAAGGGAATATTCTTGTTGAAGAAATTAAGATACCGTCTGGAGATCTTATGGCAGTGACCAATATGAAGATGACTTATCTTGGGAAAATGACCTCAAATCTTTCAAAAGTAATGATCTCAACTGTTTTACTTTTCGGACAGGATCTTCTTTTAGGAATATTAAAAAATATACAGGCGATAGATTCTGTGAAAAACTTTTCTTGGATCCTGTTTCTGCTTGGAGGATTAGGCCTTATGGCATATGGTTTAAAATTTTACCGTGCATTGAGACAATATCTGAAATATAAGTATACAGCAGGATATATTGGATTAATAGGTGAAGTAGTACTGAAATGCTTGATCTATGAGAGAATTATTACAACTTCTCCGGAAAAAATGGAAGTGGTAAGCTCCGGAGCTAAAAGTGATAGCTACTGTTATCTGGATGGTGGCAGCCATTACGAGAAGTCACAGTTTATCCAGGTTTTGCAGGAAGTGATTTCCAAGATAGACAATCCACGTTATTTACTAAAACAGAAGGCTAAACGTTTCTTTACAAATAAGTACATTTATTATCCTGTACCAGAAATCTTTGCCAGAAATAAAAAAGGGGCTGACCTGTTCGCGAAAATCTGGAGCGAAAAAATCGAACAATCTGAATTAATCTTTACCAGAACTATTGAAGGACGCCGAATTCTGCTACAGCTGAGGTTTCAATCACTGTTAAAAAGAAATGCAGATATAGAGCATCTTCATAAATGGACCCGATAAAAACAAAAATTCCCTGAACACTCAGGGAATTTATCATTTATGCATTAGAATCTTTTTGGGTTACAAATCACTAATGAGAATTCTACTTTTTAATTATTTTAGAAGAACCGGAAGGCGTTTTAAGAATATAGACTCCGCTTGGAAGCTCAGTGATATCTGCCTGATTGGTTCCCTTTTTCATTTCAAAATTTTTCAGCAGCTTACCATCCTGACTGTAAATTTCAGCCTGCATATTTTCTTCTGTTGCTATAGAAAGAGCTCCGCTGGTAGGATTAGGATAGATGCTCATTGTTTTTGCTGAAGAAGTAGTTTCGTCAGTTCGAAGCACCACGCCGCTGTCTTTTACCCAGGTGAAGGCATCAAAACCGGCATATCTGTAGCTTCCTCCTAATGTAATCCTAAGCTCATCAATAATGATATTGGAATAATTCTGCCCGTTTAAATTGGTAAGATCAATCAGAGTATATCCATTACTGGTACCTATAGAGGTAGTAAAACCTGTCGTTTTGGTTTGCGTAAATTTAGTAACACCACTCAGTCTTCCGGTAACGGTAAGAGTTCCCGCTACTGTCAGGTCCAGATTAAGAGATGACAGGAATATCCAGAAACGGTTGACCTTAAACAGGTTGGAAGTTGTTTTAATACTGAAAGAAGGCGGATTGGCAGGATCATTGGAATTATCAATGTATCTGTTGTCATTAGCTGTTCCGCTCCAGCCTGTTCCCGGATAATTAGCCTGAATGTCAAATACTCCAACATGAGAAATAATGTTAAAAATCACACCATTGTCAGTAAAGCTTGAACTTCCGTTAGATTCTGTTTCAAAAAGCTCACTACTGGTCTGTCCAAAAGAAAATAAAGAGATGAACAGACTGCAGATGGTTAAAAAAATAGTTCTTTTCATGATTTAGGTTTTAAAGGTTTATTGTTTAGCTGCGTGGAGGGTAGATTCCCTCTATACAGATGATATAGTTCAATCCTAAATAAGGCGGCATATTATTCATGGGAAGGTTTTGTCCTACGTATGAAATAGATCTTGCATTAATGGCCGTGTCAGGATCTACCGAAGCAAAGCTGGGTACTGCATTGAAATCTCTTCCTACCTGAGTTCCGGACATGGCGATAGAAGTCGTTGCGGAAGGAGCTGAAACCGTTGCATTTACGTTGGCTACTTTTAGCTGGAATCCTGCTCCTATACTTGGAAGATTCTGCGTAAGAATGGTGTTTTGTGTAGTCCCGGCTACTACCCCAAGAGGATAAAATTCGTTAGCATTTACATTTCCTGCTCCCAGTGCCATACGTCCTTTTAGGTTAGGCAGCGCAAAAGTATCGATACCGTTTCCGCCATAAGTGGTTCCTAAGATTGAGAATAAAGCAGAGTTTGATGCAATTCTTAGTAAGCTTCCGTCACAAAACATCCAGCCTCTAGGTGCAAAATTTCCTGCAAATAGTTTTACAATTCCAATGTACTCGTCCATGATAATAGTTTTTCAGTTGTTAGTTTTCTTACTCTGTTTTGAGGCTTTTCAGATTCCGCCTTAGGTGTTGGTTTTTTGTTAAGTCAAAGGAACAATATATAAAGAGGCAGTACTAGAGTAGAAAATACCAAATTCACCACTGCGTATTTATACGTAACGGATATTTGTTTTCCCTTATGAACAAAGGACTTCCTAATATTACCAGAGATTCGCGATAGAAAGATTTCAGGTCTCTAGGCTAAGGATGAGATTTAGAATGGTCAGTACTCAATTTTGCTACGCAAGTGAAATGTGAAAGTCCTCCAGCTCTAAGATGCGTCTCAAATAACTCATCATTCATAACCCGTAACTCATAACTTCCCGAAACTCTCAAACCCTACAACCCTCCGACTCCCAAACCCGTACCTCGTAACTTTCTTAACCCGAACTCGGACTAACAGAAAGCAGGGAAATGAAATTGGTGACCTTTAAACCATAATTTCTAAAGGATAATTTCTCCGGAACAGTGGTATTTAGTATTTTTGTAAGAATCCAATAAAAGTAAAAATGAACGAGTTCGTAGCATCAGAAATTAAAAATAATATTGCCGAAATTACTTTCGGAACCCCCAAAAGCAATTCACTTCCGGGAGCAATTTTAGAAAAACTGGCTCAGACCATCTTAGATGAAGGAGCTAAAGAAGAAGTAAAAGCTATTTTAGTAAAAAGTGAAGGAGAAAAAGCATTCTGTGCCGGAGCAAGTTTTGATGAGCTTTTAGCCATTGAAGAACTTGAAAACTCCACAAAATTTTTCGGAGGATTTGCCAAAGTCCTTAACGCGATGAGAAACTGCGGGAAAATAGTAGTGGTAAGAGTTCAGGGAAAAACTACCGGTGGTGGCGTAGGAATTGCTTGTGGAGCAGATTATTGTTTCGCTACTAAAGATTCTGCTTTGGCGCTTACGGAAATCAATTTAGGAATAGGGCCTTTTGTGATCGGACCTTATGTAGAAAGAAAAATCGGAAAATCACAGTTTTCAGCAATGGCTATTGATGCAGATTTCAGATCGGCAGAATGGGCAGAACAGCATAATGTTTATCATTCCGTATCTGAAAATATTGAAGAAATGGATGCTAAATTAGAGAAATTCATGCAGATATTAGCTTCCAGAAGCAGTGACGCTTTGGCTTTAATCAAGAAAGTATCATGGGAAGGAACAGATCATTTCAATGAACTGATGCCTGCAAGAATCCACATGAGTGCCAGCTTGATTCTCGAAGATTCTGCGAAGAAAAATATTGAAGCTATTAAAGAGAAATTACGGGCAAAATAAATTTTGCTTTGACTAAAATAGAAGAGGTTAGCCGAAAAGGCTAACCTCTTTTTTGATGTATTGATTTGATTTTTAATCAAAAAGAGATCCGCTTCAATTATGAAACGGACCTCTGAAGTTAATATGAATGTTGAATTAAAGTTCGTTTTGCTCTACTAAATTTTGAGATGCATTGATCTCTGCCTGAGGAATAAGCCATGTCCATCGCTTGTCTCCGGCAGGAACAGTCATTAAATTATTAGTAACTGCAGATACATGGTTAGCCCCAGTCCTGTCTAAAGGAAGATTTAATCTCTTCAGATCAAGGAATCTGAAGCCCTCTCCCCAAAGTTCTAATCTTCTGCTGTTTAAAATTTCAGTAATATAGGCCTGCCCTGTAGTTGTAGCACCAGCATATGAAGGATTTCTGTTTTTTGTAAACTCATTAAATACAATTTTAGAGTCTGCTTCTTTATTGTCTTTTGCTAATGCTTCAGCTTCGATAAGATACATCTCTGCAGCTCTCATAAATGGAATATCACCTAAGCTTGTATTGTTATCAACAGTTCCTGATGCATTTACAGAAAGAAATTTCTGAGATGTATAAGGAAATTTACTGTACGTAGAAGGCAATGCAAGTGTAGTATGTGCTCCCGTAGGATCAATAACCTGTGTTCTCACATCAGTTGTCGGAAACTGCGCATATAATAAATTGTTGACAACTTTAGGAGCCTGTCTGATCTGTCCTGAATTATAATTTCTGGACATATAGCCCATAAAATTTCCAAAGAAGTCGGTTGTGGCATCAATTGGTTTATAGCCCCAAACCCATTCAGAGATAGAATAGCTGTTGAAACCTGATTTATACTGAGTATTGCTCATTAATCCAAACCCCTGTCTTGCTTCTTTTGCATATAAAGCAGCGTTAGCATATTTTCCTTGTACTAAAGCTACCCTTGCCATTAGACCTCTTACAACATTTGCATTAAAGTGAGATTTATCTGATCTCGTTTTACCGTTTAAATAAGTGTAAGCCTGTGCCAAATCTGAATTGATTGAAGTATAAACTTCTTCTAAAGATGCTCTTGGAATAGGGTTGAAAGAATCATCCAGCCTAAGCGGTAATCCAGGTTGCGAATTCGTTGTTCCCGGCACATATCTTTTTGCATAGATTTGGGCAAGCATAAAATAGCTATATGCTCTGAAAGCGTAAGCTTCGCCCATTACTTTATCCTTCAGTACCTGATCTCCTGTAACATTTGGAGCTGCTTTTATGATAATGTTTGCAATCCTTATCTGTCCATAGAAAAAATCGTATGGATAAAATAAATTTGTAGAAGTGGCATTAGCATTGTCCAGCCATCTTAGCGTTGATATAAACCAGTTGTTACCTGTAGTAGGGAAAACTAAATCATCACCCATTACATCCATATAAATCATTACTCCGGTAGCTCCATTCTGCCCCTGACTGCTGTTTTGTCTGTAATACATATTTCTATGCATCCCGTTAATGGCAATATTTAAGTTATCCAAACTTGAGGTTACTAAAAGCTCACTCGCTGCTTCTGTTGGATCTTTTTCCAGATCATCTCTTTCACAAGATGATAAAATACTTAATAGAGAGAGACCGGAAATTAAAAGTGTTTTATTGGTAAGAAATTTCATTTTGATAATTTTAAAAAGTTGTACTTAAACCGAAAGTAATAATTCTGGAAGGCGAATATCTGTTCGTTACAGTACCATTAAAGGTAGAATAGGGCTCTAAGCCTTTTCTTTTGCTGGTAACCCAAAGGTTTTCTCCACTCACGAACAATTTTAAGCTGCTTACTCCTACGCTTTTCACAATATCAGAACTGAAGCTATAGCCTATTGATGCATTTCTCAACATGAGATAACTGGCGTCCACCAGCCATCTTGATGAGGCCGAATTTGAAGCTACCACTGTTGAAGAGTTCAGAGCAGGTACATCTGTGATCTGCCCGGGAGTAGTCCAACGGTTATACATGTCGGTATGTATGGCTCCTCCCTGAGGAAAAGCATCCATTAAACCTGCATAGTTAGAGTCATATATTTTTCCTCCCATCTGATAATTAAAGGATGCGGAAAGTTCCCAATTTTTGAAATTGAAAGTAGTTGAAAAGTTTCCAAAGAAATCAGGAATTGCAGATCCGTGATATTCATATTTTGCTTTATTCTGATTGGTAGTAACCAGAACACCATTGACGGTTCTTACATCTGTGGCTGTAGTACTAGGGAATGCATCCTGATCTAATACAAATAGTGGGGCACCATCAGAAGGATCTACTCCGTACCATGATCTCAGCCAGAACGCGTATAAATCCTTACCTACCATTAGTTTTTTAGTACCACTGATAAATTCGTTTTGTGACAGGGTGGTAATTTCATTTTTATATGAAGTTCCATAGGCTGATACAGTCCATTTCACGTTTTGATTCTTGATAATATCTGCGCTCAAAGTGATTTCATACCCTTTATTGACCAAATTCCCCACATTTCTATCGATACTGTTACCAGGAATACCTGCATTTACAGGAGTTTGAAATGGGAAAAGCAATCCTTTTGTTTCAGAATTATAATATTCTAATGTACCACGGACTCTTTTATTAAATAATTCAAATTCTAAGGCAACATCAGATTGCGCTTTAGTTTCCCAGGTAATTAATGGATCACCTACATTAGTAAGTAAAATTCCTGGTTCTGTACCATTGTTGTATCCTAAAGAAAATAAGGTTTGATAAGCATAATTCGTATCTAAAGCGTCATTACCTACTTCTCCGTAAGAACCTCGCAGTTTTAAGAAATTGATAAATTTACTATCCTGAAGGAAATTTTCTTTTGAAATTACCCATCCGGCACCTGCTGACCAGAATGACTGCCATCTTACATCTGTAGCAAAACGGGAAGATCCATCCCATCTTACAGAACCCTCTAGAAGGTATTTTTCATTGTAATTATAGTTCAACCTTGTAAACCAGCTTTCTTTAGTTCTTTCTCTAAGATATGAATTAAGCGTATTGTTATCTACAAAATTTCCGAATTCGTAGAAATTATCTAATACCTGATTTCGCTTATACCCATATAAGTAGTCTTGTTTGTAATCAAAGTTTTCATGTCCTGCAAGAACCGTTACATCATGTCCTCCCAATTTTTTATTGTAGGTTAATACCTGGTTCCACGTAAAATCTCTGGTCAGATACATGGTTCTGGAAGCAGAACCAATTCCCAAAGCATCCCCGATGAGCCTATTTCCATAGGTTTTGTTTAATGTTCCTCTGAAGTTATAAGCCGCATTGGTTCGGAACATCAATTCCGGTAAAAGTTTAAACTCTGCATATACATTAGACTGTAGGTTATATGAATTGGTTTTATCATCATTTAATAATGTTTCCCAAATGATATTTCTACCTGCTGCGGCATCAACACCTCGTAAAGAACCATCATCATAAAGAACATCTCCATTCACGTCGTACATTCTCTCTCCCGTAACAGGGTTATGTCGATATGGGCTATAGATTGGTCCCATACCACGTGTCCATGCATATGGATTTATATAGGCGGAATTATTGTCTGCTCCATTAACGGCTAAACCTTGACTGGTAATAACACCATTTAAGCTGGTTCCGATTTTAAACCAGTCTTTAACTTGAGAATCTGCATTAATCCTTAAATTAAGACGCTCAAAGCTTGATTTTGTGATATATCCCTTTTCGTTCGTGTAGCCTAGTGAGCTGAACAATGTACTTTTATCACTTCCACCGGAAAAACTGATACTATGGTCTTGTCTTAAGCCTACACCTATGATCGGAGCGGCCCAGTCAAAATCATTGTAACGAAGCTTTGCCGAAGGATTAAGCATTCCGTCCACAACCAACTGAGTATCCGGAACGTCATAAACGTTTGTTCTTAAGTTTCCGGAAATTAAATTATTAGTTGCCCATAAATTTGATGCAGCTAAACTTTCCGTTGGGTTCGTTAATCTTCTCCCATTACGCATGGCTTCCCATGCAAGAACATAGTAATCTGCGGTTCCTACCCTGTCATATTCCTGTACAAATCTGCTTACGATACCTGTATTGGAATTAAGGGTAAATCTTGATGAATTTTTCTTACCTCTCTTAGTAGTTACCATAATAACTCCATTAGCAGCACTTGAACCGTATAGAGCTGTTGATGATGCATCTTTCAACACATTTACACTCTCAATATCATTAGGGTTCAATGCATTTAAATTTCCAGGAAAAGGGACTCCATCAACAATTAAAAGGGGTTCGTTTGAAACAAGATAAGAACCTGTTCCTCTGATTCTTATTGATGAACCTTCACCAGGCTGGCCTGTACCTGCAGCAATCTGGATACCTGCTCCAGCTCCATCCAGTGCTTGTAAAACGTTGGAAATAGGACGGTTTTCTATTTTAGCTGCATCTACCTGGATATTTGATCCGGTAATCGTTCCTTTTTTCTGTTTACCATAGGCAACAATTACTACTTCATCAATGTCTTTAGTCTTCGTCGAATCTTTCTGTGCAGTTACAGCCTGAGCCGTAAAAAAGACTACTGCAGTAGATAGGATTTTTAGTTTCACATTCATATTAACAAATTTTAATAAATAATTTATGCAAATATGTTGTTTTTTTTTAAAAATATGATGGTTTTTCGCCTTTAATATTAATTTTTTGTTAATTATTAAGTATTTAGTGTTTAATAATTGATAAGTTATTTTTTTTACAATAATTTATAGATTAATTTTAGTTAAATTATGTATTTTTAACGTAAATTTTTCAACATAATTAAGTTTAGGGTTTATTATTGCTGACAGATATAGTATATGTAACTACAATTTTAACGAGAAAAGGGTTTGATTTTCAGGGAGAAAGCTTTGAATTTTGTATTTGAAAGCCTGAGTCAGGCCTTAAAAAGGACCAATTCAAATCATCACAATTCTCTAATAGAAAAATGGAGTTTTCCTGTACTTTAAATAAAAGACAACGACTTTATTTCCTGGCTTATACTACGAATGATATTTCTTTTTAACCAGAATTTTTATCTTGTCTTTTGAAAAAATGCTTTTAAAATTTTAAAAAAAATATTGGAAGATTAAAAATAAATTTTAACTTTGTAATTCAAAGTTCTTTTTATGGATTCAAAAAACTATCACGAAGACTTATCCCATATCCGTTCCATGATGGAGCGGTCTTCCAGATTTATTTCATTAAGCGGTCTGTCGGGAGTTGTTGCCGGCCTTGCTGCTTTGTTAGGGGCAGGATATGTGTATTTTGTCTTTAAAAGGGAAGGAATTGATTATTTTGAAGGAGACCGGAATTTTTTCGGCCCTGCTTTGGTAAAAGAACTTGTAGCGGTTGGAACTGTGATCTTATTCACGGCTATCCTCAGCGGCTATATTTTCACGGCTAATAAAAGCAAAAAGAAAGGATTGAAAATCTGGGATGCAACCACGAAACGCTTATTGGCTACTTTTGCCGTTCCGCTCATTACGGGAGGAGTTTTCTGCCTCGCGCTTCTGTTTCATCACCTTTTTGTATGGATAGCTCCTGCCACGCTTATATTTTATGGAATTGCTCTGGTGAGTGCGGAAAGATATACTTTACCGGATATAAAATACCTGGGCTACTGCCAGATTGTATTGGGACTCGTTTCTCTGTTCTTTCTGGGATGGGGATTGGTGTTCTGGGCTATCGGTTTCGGAGTCCTGCATATTGTATACGGATTGATTATGCACAAAAAATATAAATAAAAACTGTTCTTTTCTGAAAATGAAAAAGCTTATCATCCTGTTAATGCTTATTTTTGCAGGGTTTTAGCTTGAAGTTGTTTAAGATCACGATTTCGTAATCCTCAGGAATAAGAAAGCAAAAGAAATAATTGCCGTAAATCCGGCGCTTTACGATTTTTCCGTAGAGATAAGATGCCATTAAAATGATTAAAATCAGCCAACTCAATAAAGAATTCGAAAGCCGTGTAAGATTGGGCATTATGTCTGTTCTTATGGTCAACGACTGGGTTGATTTTTCAGAAATGAAAGGACTCCTGGAAATTACCGACGGTAACCTTGCCAGCCACAGCACAGCTTTGGAAAAATCAGAATATATTGAAGTCAAAAAAGAATTTGTAGGCAAAAAGCCCAAAACCTCGTACCGTGTTACCCAGAAGGGAAGGCAGGCTTTTAATGAACATTTGGATGCTCTTGAAAAATTATTAGGCAGATAAACCTTATATTTTTTTGAAAATAAACTTTGAAATACAAAGTACTTTATATTTTAAAACTAAATAAAATGATGACACAAAAACAAAAAACACTCGCTATTTATGCTCTTCCACTAGTCTTATTGTGTATTCCATTGCTGGGGAACATACTATCTGATGAAGTCAATTGGTCAGCTTCAGATTTCCTGATCGCCGGAATTTTACTTTTTAGTATGGCTTTCCTGATCAATTTAGTAAGAACCAGAATTAAAACACAAAGCCGGAGAATCTTGATCTGCATTTTCATCTTGATAGCCTTGGCACTGATCTGGATCGAATTGGCCGTAGGGATTTTCGGAACCCCGTTCGCAGGAAATTAAAACAAGATTTCAAATGCAATGATGACAAGAAAAACGTTTATTAAAAGACTCGCCCAGCTTTCGGTGATAGGAGCATTTCCTGCATTGTATTCCTGGCAGATAGAGCCTTTCTGGGTAGAATTTGTACAAAGAAAGCTTCCGGTTAAAAATTTACCGGAAATATTGAAAGGAAAAACGTTGATGCAAATCTCAGACCTGCACGTAGGAGACCGTTTCGACTGGAATTTCCTGATTGAATCCTTTGAAAAAGCTAAGCAATTCAACCCTGATTTTGTGGTTTACACAGGAGATTTTGTTAATCATGGGAGTTCAGAAGACCTCGAAAACCTGAAAAAAGTAATGGAACACGCAGTATATGGAAGCCTGTCCACCTTCGGAATTCTTGGAAACCATGATTACGGAAGAAGCTGGAACGATACAGTATGTTCGGAAAACATCTGTGATATTCTTAAAGATTTTAAAATCAAGATGCTTAAAAATAACAGTGCAGAAAGCCATGGGCTGAATTTTATCGGCTTTGAAGACTTATGGTCGCCCAATTTTTATCCGGATGAAGTGATGAAAACTGTAGATCCATCAAAAGCCAATATTGTACTCTGTCATAATCCCGATGCCTGCGACAGGGATATCTGGAATGGTTATCAGGGATGGATTTTAAGCGGCCATACGCACGGAGGACAGTGTGGAATTCCCGGGATTATCACGCCTGTTCTGCCTGTAGAAAATAAAAAATATGTATCAGGAGAAATAGACCTTCAGGATGGAAGAAAGCTGTACATCAACCGGGCTATCGGCCATTCCTTCCAGATCAGATTTATGGTACGCCCGGAAATAACGGTTTTTACTTTAACACAAGCTTAAAATATTGGATCAATGAAAAATCATGAAATAATAAACATGGGAAAATACACTTTCTGGTTGTTTTTTCTGCTGGGGAATATCTGTCTTTTCGGATACCTGATTACCAGAATCGAAGATTTTGCGATTGGCGGTTACCTGCTACTCATTTTTGGAGCCCTTATCAATCTGGTCATTGTAATCGGGTTTTTGATTTATGGGATGGTGGTCCAGGCTAAACTTAACGCTTGTCTCAAAGCCATAGGTTTTTTAATGATCAACATTCCCGTAGCTATTCTTTACGCTGTAATAGGACTTAATCTAAACTAATTAAATAATACATTATGAAAAAAATACGTGTTCAGTTTCTGCTTTTTGTATACGATAAAACCCAAAAATTGTACAGAAAATATTTTAAAAAGAAAAGAAGGCAATGGCAGTTCAATGAAGAACAGCTGCTGCAGTTTCAGGAAGATTCTTTAGGTAGAAAACTGGGCGAGTTCTATAAAAAGCATGGATTTTCAATGATCCCCAAAATGGAAAACCACGATGTACATCACCTGATCACGGAATGCGGAACCCATTTCGAAGATGAGGTTGCCATGCAGTATCTTCTTCTTGGAAACGGTAAGCTCAATGCCCATCTTCTGGCTGCCGTTGTATTGGGAACCCTTATTCTTCCGGAATATTTAAAAATTTACATAAAAGCCTACAGGAAAGGGCAGAGTATGAGACCTTTTTATCACTGGGACTTTGAAAGCCTGTTGTGGCAGAATTTTGATCATCTGAAAGATTATATCCAGCAGAAAGAAACAGCGGTACTCTATTAAATTAAAAATGATACATCATGAAAAAAATAAAATGCAGTGCGCTTGGCAGGAATACTTTTCTGATCTCGTTTTTATCAGGGACTTTACTTTTAATCTGTTACCTGGTCAGCAAAGCAGATCTTTTCATGGTATTCGGGTTTTATTTTGTCGTCATTGCAGCCGTGGTCAATTTGCTTGTCTTACTATATGAGCTTATGGAATTTCTGACCCATATTCCTGATAAGAAATCCTCCGGAAATTCTGTCCTGTTACTTCTCGTCAATATTCCCATCACCATCCTTTACATGGGCATCTTGATTAATTTTAAACTATAAATTCTCCCACTCCTAATCTCTTAATCTCCTAATCTTTTAATCCTTGAATTTTTTAATCTTTTAATTCTTAAAAAAAAATCATGAAAACACATCATTATATATTCCTTACAGCCGCCTTATTCGTGATCGTATTCTATGATCAGGATATTGGAATCAATCTGGGCATCCTGAGTATCATTTACGCGATACTTACTTTGGTCAAAACACCTCAGATCAACAGAACAAGAACTTTTATGATACTTTTTGTTACCAATATTCTGTCAGGTATTGCTTTTATGTGGTACAGAGATTTTCCATCATTATTAGCGGTTGTAAGTTCCGTTCTTCTGCTGGGATACCGCGCAAGAAACAGAAGGCTGAAAATCCTTTTCCTCATTCCGGTATTCATCACCAACAGCATCACGGCAATTTTCAGATTTTTCAGCTTTGATCAGTGGCTGCCCCAGAGAAATGTCTCCGGAGTATGGCAGAAAACCCTGGGTTTCATTATTATTCCTTTGATATTTATTTCGATATTTCTTGGAATTTATTCTGCAGGAAGTAATCATTTTGCATCCCTTTTTACAGACTATGAGCTTGATATTAATATCTGGCAGATCATATGCCTGTCGGCGCTAGGTTTTTTTATTGCATTTAATTACTGGAATTATGCCGTGGAAAGATTTATTTATAAAGCAAATTATTTGTTGGATGACGATTTTCAGGAAACCAGCAAAGTCCAGAAAGCAACCTATTCTTTCCTGGATCTTGATGCAGAGAGAATGAGTGGAGTTATTTCCTTTTTTTGCCTGAATATTTTACTGATATTTTTTATTATCACCTATAATTATGAACAGTTTTATGAAATTTCAAAAACTCCGGTTCAGCTTTCGGAAGAGACTCATGAAAGAGTAAATGCTGTGATTCTGTCTATTGTAATGGCAGTTCTGGTGATTATGTTTTATTTTAAATCCGGTTTCAATTTTGATCCTAAAGCAAAGTTGATGAAAATTCTTGCCAGAATCTGGATCATTCTGAATGCCGTTCTTATTCTTTCCGCCGCATTAAAAAACTACGAGTATATCATCAGCTATGGCTTCACTTACAAAAGACTTGGTGTGTGGGCTTTTCTTTTGCTGTCGCTCATCGGGCTGAGTCTTGCTTTCATTAAAATTCAGAAGAAAAAAAGAAATGCATTCCTGTTTAATACAATGACCTGGTATTTTTATGGAACAATTTTGGCTTGCAGTTATGTCAGCTGGGGCGGAATTATTACCTCCCAGAATATGAAACGTAAAGATTTTGTAGTAAACTATCATCTGGAACAGATTAATTTCAGTGAAAGAGGACTACTGAAGTATGCGGATGAAAAGAAAGATCCGCTGCTTAAAAAGAAAGTACTCGAGAAAGTAAAAGGAGAAACATCCAAACCTTTCCTTTCCAAAATTCTTTACTATGAAACATTAAAAGATTAATTATTATGAGAAAATCCTTATTGTTAATTCCATTGATTATTATTTCCTGTAAAAAAGAACCGAACATCACAGAGACGCCAAACAAAGATTCTGCCGTGGTTACAGAAATGCCGGATGCTGCAGCAAAAGCAGATTCAGCAGCACTGAGAAAGAAAGATTCAATTATTAACAATGCTCCTGTCACCAAAGAAGTACTCCGTAAAGGCGTAATGAGAAGTGAGAAAGAAGGTCAGATCATAAGAACCGCAGATGCTTCCCAGCTTCCTTTCACATTGGGTGAAGAGTTTACAAAAGACGGTCAGGAACTGGTTTTGAAACTGACCCATTACGACAAACCGAATATTAAAGCCCAAATTTCAACCCATGAAAAAGACTTTAATATCAGATTCAACCAGATTAAACTTCCCAACGGTGATTATGACGGACCTTTCGGTAGAGAAATCACCTACGAAACAAAAGGAAGCGGTGAAGTATGGCTGATTATCGGGAAAAGTAATATGGCTTCCGGAAATACAAAAGGAAGTTTTAATGTAAGTGTAGAGTAAGTTGTTCCGATTTGGTATAATTTCTGCAAACCCTTACCAAAAGTTTATCATTATGAAAAATATATTTTTAATGACAGCGGCCGTTTCAGCAGTAGTAGTAAGCTGTGGAACTGTACAATCGCTCGTTCAGAATACATTCCCTTATACTGCCAATGTTTTGGTGTCTACGGGAGTACCTGCCGATAAAGAAGTTTCATCCACATCTACTGCTACCAATGTGCAGACATGGTTTGGAGGTAATAATAATGCAAAGATTAAAGATGTAAGAATTTCAGATGCCAAAATTTCGGTAGTATCTCCTTCAGGAGGAAATCTGAGTGCTATTAAATCAGTGAAAGTGTATGTTTCATCCAGCGGAACAGGGGAGAAGCTGGTCGCATCACGTTCGAATATTACAACAGACTCTTCCAGTCTGAATCTGGATTTGAACGATACCGGATACCTGGATGAGATTGTGAAAAGTTCAGGACTTACCGTAAGAACAGTTTATGAATTGAAAAATCAGACAAGTTCTGATATGAATCTTAAAATTGCTCTTAATTTCAACAGCGTTCCCGCGAACTAATTTTTGTAAAAGATAAAAAAGGCTGCCCGATATAGGCAGCCTTTCTTTTATTCCGATAGTTTTGTTAAAACTTCCATCGCTTTTTCAATATCTTTTTTATTGACGAAAATATGATCATGGTAATAGGCTGCCACTACATTACAGCTGATGCCATTCTCTGAAAGCGCTTTTGAAAAAGCTGCTGTTAATCCCACCGCTTCAAGAGAAGAATGTACTGTAAGCGTAATCCAGGACATTACAACAGAATAGTCCAGATTGAATTGATCTGCAATTTCTTTTTTTAGAATAAGCGTAATGCCTTCCTCTTCTCTGAAAAACATTTCAGCATGGTTTAAATCAAAATTCTCTATACTTTTCAGGGTGCAGAAAACATAATCACCGCTGATATGTTTCGGTTTCATGCTTTTTATAAGTGTTTCCAGATCTTTTTCTCCGTTCATTTCTGATGATTTAAATAATAACAGCACAAGATACAGTTAATTTTGTATTCCATTGGTAAGCGCAGTGGCTTTGTTTAAGGGTAGTTACTTCCTGTCCTCAATAATTTCTATCGGCCTGACATGATCAAAAAGAGATACTTCATCCCAAACTCAGGTTAAAATAAATAAGGCCGTCCGAAACAGACGACCTCATTATGTTGATAGATCTGCATTTCCGGAGGAGAATTTTCAGATCAAAAGTTATGTTTGATTGAACCTTTTGGGTTTGAATTATAATTTGGTGAATTTCTCAACTACTCTTCTTTGTCCTTCTGTAATATTGATGATATATTGTCCCGCCGGAAGATTGGAAGTATTGATTTTTTCATCAGACAAGGCAGAACCTTTTATCACAGTTCTTCCCTGCATATTGATGATTTCAAAATCAAGATTTTTGCTGTCATTGCTGTGAATTGCAATGTCGCTGGTGGTAGGATTAGGATAGATTTTAATTTCTAAAGGAGGCTGAACTTTTGTTTTGGCAGATGAAAAACCGCTTTCCAGTTTCAGGATGGCATTCTTCACATTAGGAAGAGGTCCTATTTTTTGATTGGTAACGGTGCCTCCCTGAGGAATTCCTGTCGTGATCAAGAGATTCTTCATGGCTGCCGGAGTCAGATACTGGCCTGTATTCTGGTAATAATAAGCCTGGATCAGTGTCGCTGCAGAAGCTACTATCGGAGTTGCAGAGCTTGTTCCGCTAAAATAATTGTAAGTTCTGTTGTTATCATTGTCATATTTTTGATAAGACCCATAACCGGCTGCTAAAACGCTGCTTCCCCAGCCCTGTACATCCACCCGGTTCCCAAAAGTACTGAAGCTCAGTTTAGAATGGGTTGTATTGGGAGAACCGGCTCCTACAATAATGGCACCGCTATTTCCTCTGTTTCTGTATGCGGCATAGAAAGGATCGTCCAGATTCTGATTTCCGTTTCCTGCTGCTGCAATGATGATAATTCCTGAATCTGTAGCTGCTTTCGTTAAGTCCCAGATCACGCTGTCATATTCGGCAGGGCAGTACTGACCGTCTTTTCCGCCGGTCTGCATTTCATATAAAATAATATCTCCTGCCTGAGAAGCATTGATAGATCTGCTTACTGCGGAAGCTCTGTTGTAGCCCACAGTGGTCCATTCCATATAGCCTCTTATCTGAGAAGCGCTGTATGCTCCTCCTGAAAGCCCGATATTATCTTTTACAGATCCCAAAATACTTACTACAGCCGTTCCGTGGTCACGGTAATTGTTATTGGCTAATCCTGAATTAGGTGAGTATCCGGGTTCCAGCTGTATAGAATTTTGGTTGGACAGCATTTCATGAGTTTTGTAAAATCCGTATTCTACATCACGGATACGGATGTTTTGTCCTGTAATTCCTCTTGACCATGCATACTTTGCATTGATTCCGGGATTGTCATTAAGATAAGTCTGTAGACTTTCTAGATCAGGAGTTGCTACAAATGCCTTGGTGAACGGTGGTTCAATAGGAGTGCTGCTCATAACGGAAACATATTCCACTTCAGGAAATTTTTCAAGAGTACGGGCAACATTTTCTGCTTCCTTGTCGCTTTGTAATGATACATTCATTCTGAAAATTCTTTTCAGTTTCTCAACAGATTCGCCGGAATTTCCATTGGCTCTGCTGTCTTTGATCATTTCTTCAAGCTTTCTGTCGCTGAAACCAAGATCGTTAATGAATGAAATTTCATGACTCTTAACGAAATCCGCCAGTTCCGGATTTCTGCTGAGTGCTTCTTTTTCAGAATTGATGTTTTTTGAAAAACATACATAGATGTTAGGGGTTTGCTTATAACTCTTATCAGCCTGATTTTGGCTGTAAGAAAGGAAAAAGCTGAAAATAAATAATGTGAAAAGTCTAATTTTTGTTCTCATAATATAGTATTAAATGGTTGTTAATCAAATATATAATATTAATGAGAAATAATAGAAATTACGAAAAAAATAAACGCATTTAGTTAAAAATGTGATATATATAACGAGCAATAAGTGATGATATTTATAAAATTAATTTAAATCACGTTTTTGTGATAATTTATTTGCTAAAAATAATTAATTATTGTAAGAAATATGTTTCAAATTGTGATAATGAGAATTTAGATACTATTTGTTTAAAAGAAGAAGAATGTTGCAAAAGAATACTTTTTTTTGGGTTCCATTTGAAAACCAGGTTATTAATATATTTTCACAGGAGTATTCTTTTGCAACATCTTCTTTCTTATTTAATGGAATTATCGTTTTGTAAATTTCTCTACAACTCTTCTCTGGCCTTCATATATATTGATGATATAGTTTCCTGCAGGAAGCTGAGATATATCAATCTGTTTATTTGATGCTGTAGACTTTTTGATCAGAGATTGCCCGTTCATGTTGACGATTTCAATATCAATTACTTTATCGGTATTGCACTTTAAAGAAATGTATTGTGTGGCAGGATTTGGATAAATCTTCACCTCTAAAGGCTCGCTTACGGAATTTACAGCTTTTTCATCAGAGCTGGTTTTGAAAGTATCAAGCTGAGATTCAAGAGAAAGTATAGCCGCTTTTACATTGGGAAACGGACCTATTTTTTCATTGGTATTGGAACCTCCCTGCGGGATTCCCGTACTAACCAAAAGGTTTTTCATAGCGATAGGAGTTAGATATTGACCAGTTCTCTGATAGTAATAAGACTGAATCAATGTAGCTGCAGATGCTACTACCGGAGTGGCAGAGCTTGTTCCGCTAAAACGGGTATAGGTTCTGTTGAGATCATTATCATATTTGGCATAATCTCCGTATCCTCCTGCCAGTACATTTTCTCCCCATCCCTGTACATCTACTCTGTTCCCATAAGTACTGAAATACAACCTGGAATGCGTTGAATTAGATGAACCGGCTCCTACCATAATTGCTCCACTGTTTCCTCTTGCATTATAGGAAGAATAGAAAGGATCATTGAGGTTTTGGTTTCCGTTACCTGCGGCAGCGATAATAATAATTCCGGAATCAGTGGCAGCTTTCGTTAAATCCCAGATGACTTCATCGTATTCTGCGGGACAAAATTCTCCACCCTTTCCGCCTGTCTGCATTTCATACAAGATAATATCTCCTGAATGAGAGGCGTTGATTGATCGGCTTACAGCATTGGCTCTGCTGTACCCCGCACTTGAGGTCCATTCCATATAGCCTTTTATTTCTGCAGCGCCATAAGCAGCTCCGGATATTCCAACATTATCTTTTTTAGATCCCATAATGCTTACAACCCCAGTTCCATGATCCGGCCATCTGTAGTATTGGCTATTGGGATTGTTCATTTCTGCTGGCAAAGAGTACCCGGACTCTAATTGAATGGTGTTCATGTTGGCCAGCATTTCATGTTCCTTATAAAAACCATATTCTACATCTCTGATTCGAATGTTCTGTCCTGTAATTCCCCTTGTCCATGCATATTTTGCATTAATTCCGGGTTTATCTACTAGATAATTCTGCTCAACCTCCAAATTGGGTGTTACTGCATAAATATTCACAAAAGGTGGTTTAATAGGGGTATTGTCTACCACTGAAACATATTCGATTTCAGGAAATCGTTTAAGAGTGGAAGTGATTTTAAGCACATCGTTTTCATCATGAGAGGAGATTTTAACCTTAAAGATTCTTTTTAATTTTTGAATGGATTCATCAGAATTTCCTATTCTACGGCTTTCTGCAGCCATTTCGTCGAGTCTTTCGTTGCTGAAACCAAAGTCATTTACAAAAGAAATCCCGTGAGTCTTTACAAAATTTTCAAAGTCTGAATTCTTCTTTAGAGTGTTTTTTTCAGATTGAAAATCTTTAGTGAAGCATACATAAACTGTTTTTGAATTAGCCTTTTCCTGTCCAAAGGAAAGGACAAAGCAAAAAAACAATAACATAAAAGTGTGAATTTTTGTTTTCATCTATATTCTATTTTGGTTGATGTATTTTCAAATATATTATTTAAAACATACAAAATATACAATACGAAAAACTTACATTGTATTTTTAAAATTACTCACTAAATGGTGATTATATTTTTGGTTTTGTAGATCAGATTCAAATAGTTTAAGAATTTTTAACTATTGTAATTTTTAAGAAAAATATAGAAAAAACCACTTTTATGCTCCAAAATCATCCATGAACTGCTGTTTCGGATGATGCAAGTATTGTAGAATTGTTTTTTTGAGGTAAGCTATTGATGAAAACTTTTTAGAAATTTTGAAAGATATTTTTGCCTTTTAATCAATATATTTCATCTGAAGAAGTATTCTCCGGATGTGGCCGGTAATGAACTTATTATTGTTGGTAAGCCATATAATAGACATGTTTTTCTCCGGAATCATGATGAGGTGGGATTTAAAACCGCCCTGATCACCGGCATGCTCTATAACATTTACATTTTCTTCGGTTTTTATATCAGCATAAAATCCATTGTGTACAAACCATGTTCCCGTATGATAAGGTGCTTTTTTACCTTTCCAGCCAGAAGGATGGGTTATGGTTTCAGAAGATTTAATAACAGAACAGTCAGTAAATGTGCATTGATTAATAGCAGCAATGTATTTTTTCAGGTCTTCAATAGAGCTCCATACGCCTCCGTTTCCGGCTGCCGTAAAAGTAGGATACTCCCCGTAATCATATTCCTGATACCTGTTATCCTTTAAAATATAGGCGTGGGCAACATGAGATTCAGGGAAACTGCCATCGGTAATACGGCTGTTTTTCATCCCGGCAGGTTTAAAAATATTCTGACCGATAAACTGCTGCCACTTCATACCGCTTGTTTTTTCAATAACCAAAGCCAATCCATTGTATGCAGGATTTGAATAGTTGAATTGAGTTCCCGGTTCAAATTCCAGAGAATCCGTAGATTGCAAAGGCCTGAAATTTTCCTCATCTTTAGCCGTAAGGTAAAAAATACTGTCTTTATCCACATTTCTGAGATCAGGCAGTCCGGAACTGTGGGTAAGCATATGGCGAAGTTTAATGGAGGACGCTAAATTCTTATTCTTGAAACCCGGAAAGAATGTAAGCAGATTGTCATCCGTTGAAAGCTTCTGCCGATGTTGAAGCATAAGAATTCCATAAGACACAAATGTTTTAGTAATAGAACCGAGATTGGAAACGGTTTTAGATGTGAATTTTTCACGTGTTTTCAAGTCTGCCAGCCCGAAAGAATTTTCGTACAGAATCTTATTTCCCTGCTGGATCAAAATAGCGCCACCAGGTTCGTCTGCCTTAAAAAGTTCTGAAAACGCAGAGTCCAGTTTTGATTTTAAAAGCTTTTCCCGGCTCTGTGCAAAACTCAGGAAATGAATGCTTAGGGTTAATAAAAGTCCGGATATTAATTTAAAATTAAGTCGCATGGTGGTTTTTTATTTCAAACCTCTACTTAGGTTTTTATGAATAATTGAATGACGGGAAATGCTTAGTTTTTGGTGATTGAATCCATAACAATTGTTACCGGGCCGTCATTTACTAAAGACACTTTCATATCTGCGCCGAAAATTCCGCTTTCGGTTTTCAATCCTGACCTGGCTATTTCTTCTTTAAAATAATCGAAAAGAGGAATGGCTTTATCCGGTTTGGCGGCTTTGATGAAAGAAGGGCGGTTTCCTTTTTTGTAATCCGCAATCAGGGTAAACTGGCTGATGCAAAGAATTTCTCCCGAAATGTCCTTTACGGAGAGATTAAGTTTATCATCTTCATCGCCAAATATTCTGAGATTTAAAATTTTCTGAACAAGCCAGTCTGCATCTGTTTTTTCGTCATTTTCATCAATTCCAACCAGCAGCATAAGGCCTTTTCCGATCTCTCCAACAATACTTCCCTCTACTTTTACACTGGCTTCAGAAACTCTCTGTACAACAATCTTCATCTTAATAGAAAATATTTAGGTTTTTGGTCGCAGGATCGTAATTGAAAAGATAGGTCTTTGGAGGAAGAGAGGTTTTGGCTCCGGCTTCAGGCTGCCCTGTTCTTAAAATCCACCGGGTGTTGTCTTTGGGACACAGAATGCTGATGTTGTCTTTTACTTCAAGAGTTGTATTGGCATCAGGACAGATATGAGGAGCGTTTCTGTCGTAAGCTTTAAAAGTCTCCCCGGCGCGAACCACAATTAATCCTCTTGTTCCGGACTGCTGTTCGTTTACATAAATCCAGCCTCCGTCATAGTTCAGGGCATTGTAAGCAGGAAGGTTCAGGTTTAAAGTTACATTAATAGGATTGTTTGGAAAGCAGTTGACAGTGTCTTCTCTGCTTCCACATGAGTTTATAGTTAAATTACTGAAAATCAGTAGTGTTGAAATCGATAGTATTGAAAAAGTTTTTTTCATTTCAATTTAAATTTTTATATATTTGTAAAAGTTAAACGATTATAACACGTAAAACATTGTCCGGCAAATGTCGGATTATTTTTTTATACCAAACCTAAATTTTGAAAATTATGGCAAGCTATGTAACAAAGGAGGGACAAGAGAAAATGAAAGCTGAGCTGGAACAGTTAGAAACTGTGGAAAGACCAAAAATTACCCAGCAAATCGCAGAAGCAAGAGATAAAGGAGATTTATCTGAAAATGCTGAATATGATGCGGCTAAAGAGGCTCAGGGAATGCTTGAAATGAGAATTTCCAAGCTTAAAGATATTATCGCCACTTCCAAGATCATAGATGAAAGTCAATTAGATACTTCAAAAGTTTCTATCCTTACCACCGTAAGACTTAAAAACAATGCGACCAAGCAGGAGCAGGTATTTACTTTGGTACCGGATAATGAAAGCGACCTTAAAACAGGAAGAATTTCTGTAAATACACCCATTGCAAAAGGATTACTTGGAAAAGTAATAGGGGAAACTGCAGATATTACCCTGCCAAACGGAAACAAACTGTCTTTCGAAGTATTAGACATCACTCTGTAATCTAAGTACGATTTATAAAATTAAACTTCTAATTTCTAACTTCTAATATCTAGTATCTAACTTCTAACTTCTACACTATGAGCAGTATATTCACAAAAATCATCAACGGCGAAATCCCCTCATACAAAATTGCTGAGGATGATAACTTTATCGCATTCCTTGACGCAATGCCCCTGGTGAAAGGACATACGCTGGTAGTTCCTAAAAAAGAAGTAGACCTGATCTTTGATCTGGAAAGTGAAGAATACAAAAATCTTTGGGGATTTGCCCAGCAGGTCGCCAAAAAAATAAAAAATGCGGTACCCTGCGTAAGAGTAGGCGTCGCTGTAGTTGGACTTGAAGTTCCTCATGCTCACATCCACCTTATTCCCTTAAACAGGATGGAAGACATGAACTTCAGAAATGAAAGATTGAAATTAACAGACGAAGAATATAAAGAGATTCAAAACTCAATTATTAATTCTTAAAAAATCATACAAAATCGTAAAAAAGAAATTTTTTACGATTTTCTTTAACCTTATTATATAGTATGAACTCAAACCAATGTTCTTTCTGCGGCAGAAAAAGAAATGAAGTACAGATGCTTATTTCTGGGCAGAACGGCTTTATCTGTGAGAACTGTATCGAGCAGGCGCACGTTATTGTAAAAGACAGTGTTTCCAAGACTGCATCATCTTCTCCGGCAGAAAGTATAGACGAACTGAAGAAACCAAAAGAAATTAAAGAATTTCTAAATCAATATGTGATTGGGCAGGACCAGGCGAAGAAGCAGCTTTCTATCGCGGTATACAATCACTATAAAAGACTGCTTCATGCAAAAGATGAAAACAGAGAAGTAGAATTGGAGAAATCCAATATCATCATGATTGGTGAAACAGGGACAGGAAAAACGCTTCTGGCTAAAACCATTGCAAGAGAGCTTAATGTTCCTTTCTGTATCGTGGATGCTACCATTCTTACCGAAGCCGGTTATGTAGGAGAGGATGTTGAAAGTATTCTTTCAAGACTTCTGATGGTAGCCGACTTTGATGTAGAAAAAGCAGAAAGAGGAATTGTATTTATTGATGAAATAGATAAAATTGCAAGAAAATCAGACAATCCGAGTCTTACGAGAGATGTTTCCGGAGAAGGAGTGCAGCAGGGATTGCTGAAACTTCTTGAAGGAAGTATTGTGAATGTTCCGCCTCAGGGAGGAAGAAAACATCCGGATCAGAAATATATTCAGGTGAATACCCAGAATATTCTGTTTATTGCCGGAGGAGCTTTTGACGGGATCAAAGAGATCATCGAAAGAAGAATGAACAAACAGGCGATAGGATTCAGTTCTGAAAAGATCAACAAAGTAGACGAAGAAGAATATATATTAACCAATATTAATGCAATCGATCTTCGTTCTTTTGGATTAATTCCTGAACTTTTAGGAAGATTTCCGATTATTACTTACCTTGATAAACTCACCAAAGAGACCATGGTAAGAATCATGAAAGAACCTAAGAACTCAATCGTCAACCAGTTTGTGGAGCTCTTCAAAATGGATGGTACGAATCTTATATTTACAGATGGCGCTATCGAAAAAATCGTAGAAGAAACTATGGAAAAAGGATTGGGGGCCAGAGGATTAAGAGGAACCACGGAAAAAGTGCTGGAGGATTACATGTTTTCGATAGGCGAGGAGAAAGAAATCATATTAACGGAGGATAATATTTTTGTTAATAAATAAAATATATTTTTTTCTTTAAAAAAAAATCTTACCTTTGCGGGTGAAGATTGTATTAACACACAAATAATTTATACAATGAGAAAAAGTTTATTTGCTATAGGTCTTTTAGCAATTAGTTACTCTGTTCAGGCGCAGGTACTATGTCACGTTGACACTAATGCTAATATGTATGTAAGCGAAGGCACCCTGGTTTATAGCGGTGGAGGTGTACAGACAAGAGGTAATGGCCTTTTGGACGTACATGGAAACGTTATGGTTGTAGGGGCTGCTGGAGACGCTTTTAAGACAATTACTACCGGAGGTGCTGATAAAACCGACGGTGGAAATATTATTTTAAGGCTTAACACTCCCACTGCTACTGACGACGCGTCTACTTACGGACAGTTATATGTGGATGGATTATCCCAGGCCAATATTACAGGAATTGTAAGTAAAGAATTCCGTACCAAGAAACATGGTAACGGAAGTTTCTATCAGCAGGTGGCAATGCCTTTCTTTGGCAAGCCTCTCAATACCCTATCTACGGAATTGGGTAAAACTTTTGGTACTGTAAGAAGAAGCCAAAATGAAATTCTAAAATGGAACAACACAGCGGCGGTTGCCGATTTTGCTGATCTGACTGTTCCTACCAGTGATGGTTCCGGATATTATATGCTGGGATCTAACAACAACAACCTAGATACAAGTAGTTCATTACGTACTGTTAATGGACGTCCTTATGCTACATTTGCAACTAACACAACTCTTCAGAACGGAGGAAATGTTACCTTTGGGGCAGGTGGTAATGCTATTAACGGATACAACGAAAGATACAATACCTATCTTCAGGATCAGTTCGAAAATTCAATTACTCCTTGGGGAAATACATATGGTAAAAACATTTACCAGTTTGGAAACCCTTTCCTTACCAATCTTGACTTATCAAGAATAGGATACGTAGAAAACGCAGGAACAACTGATAACAACAACGTTTCTAATATCTGGGGAGTAAGATACGATCCTGGAACAGTTACTGTAGGATCTCAAGGACAGACATACAGTAACGGAGCATTAATCCAGACTTTTACGACTGGTGGTGTTCCTGTGGGAGATATTGGTCTGATCATCAAGCCAATGCAGACTTTTGTATTGAAGCTGAGAGACAATACCTCACAATCTCTAACATTTAATACCCTTAGAAGATTTAACCAGACTGTAAGAGCTGCTGCAACTAATTATAGTGTTACTGCTGCTAAAAACGGTGGTGGTAAGAATATAGACGGAACAGTAAAGCAACTTGGAGTAATTGGTTTAGATGCTAATGGAAATGAAGTGGCAAGAACTTATTATGTAGTTTCTCCTAATGCTGTTACAGGTCACCAGACTTCTACAACCACTTCGGTGCAGGCTACATCTACAACGGGTAACATGATCGGAACATTTGAAGAAGCTTTGAATGGTGGATATGATCCAAACTATACAGGCCAATATTGGTTGTATATCAACGAAGCCAATGAAACCAACTTCACCGGTAAAAATGTTAAACTTGTAAACTATAAGACAGACATAGTTAAATCATATAAATTTGAAATAAGAGAAAACGGTGAATTAATTCCTGCAGGAGCACATCAGTTATCTGCTGGTATCGGTTTCTATTATAAACCATCAAACGGTACGGTACAACAGGCAGTACAAGGAGGTGTAGCACCAAGTGCTGTTTCATCTTATGATTTATACTATGGTGAACCAAATAATGTGGTGTTAGGAACAAAAGATAATATAGCCACACCTTCAAGAACAATGGTGGTATACAATCCGGAAATTACCAACTACATTGTTAGATTCGATCCAAACTGGAAAAAAGCAGATATTGAAGTTTATGATATGAGCGGAAAACTAGTGATCTCCAAAAAAGCAGTTGATGCATCTAGAGATTTTGTAATAGAGCTTAATGGCGCTGTTAAAAACTCCTATGTTGTAAAAATTGTTTCTGATAAAGGAGAAACTGTTAACACTAAAATCTTAAAATAAATATTATGAAAACTATTAATAAACTAGTATTCGCTCTTTTCTTATTCGGAACGCTATTAGTCAAGGCAAATGACGAAATTCCACCAGTACCGGGAGGTGGAGGTACCGGAGGGGTAGGACCAGGAGGAGCTGCATCACCAATTGATATGTATGTTTATCTGTTATCCATTGTTGCCGTTGCATTTATTGTATTCTACACAAAGAAATTAAAGAGCCAAAAAGCCTAAAATTTTATTAAAATAACATTAAACTCTCTGATTAATCAGAGAGTTTTTTTATTTTTACTTTATGAAAAAGATATATATATTATCTGCAGTACTAGCTGCATTCTCTCTACAGGCTCAGTTTACGGTTACCGTACAGGCTACCGCCGAATTTAAAGACCAGGATGCCATCCTATACACATTAAACGGTTCAAAAGATATAATTGTTACTAAAGAACAAGGCAAGAACGGAACATGGACTTTCAAATATCCCAACCATTACATGGGAATGATGAAAGTATACTTTCCCGCTTCAAATAATTCGGTAAGTTTTGTTTCTGAGAACAAAAATGTGAGCATCAAAATGGATGTTCAGAACAATAAGATTAAAGACGTAGCCTATCTTGATGAAGTCAATGATATTATGAGCAAGCAACAGGAGGGCTCACAGAAAAAAGAACTCATCCTTCCTGCTCTGGCACAGATTAAAGAATACTATAAAGATAACACAGACTTCGGAAAAGCTCTGAAAGCTGAAATAAACAGGCTTTCCGGCACAAATACAGGGGTAGATGCTGCACAGCATCCGTTCATATCTTTCTATAATACCAATTACAGTAAATTTCTATCCAATTCTTCGGATCCGAACAAAAAAGTAACGCAGGACGATATCATTAATTTCCTGGATAAATCCAACGATATGCTTGAGTCTTCCTCTCTTTTAAGACCTGTTTTGGTTTCATACCTGAACTCAGGAGGGAATACCAACGTAGGAGGGGCTGTAGATACGCTTTTAGACCGATTGAAGGTAGAAACTCCAAGAGGGCAGACCGTCTTGTCAGAACTTATTGACATCTTTGATGCCTACGATATGGAAGAATTTAAAACCAAATATCTTACCCTTGCGAAAAATCTCAAATGTACAATTAACGACAGATTGGCTACGACACTGAAATCCAACGCTAATGTAGAAATGGGAGCCACATTCCCTAACGTTAAATTTCAGTCGGTTTCCAATACCTCTGCAAAGTCTCTTTACGATGTGAAGGCTGACAAAAAAGTGGTGGTTTTCTGGTCATCTACCTGTTCACACTGCGAAACCGAGCTTCCACAGCTTTTGGCTAAATACAATGATTTAAAAGCTAAAAATATTCAGATTGTAGGATTATCTCTGGATACAGATAAGACTTCCTATACTCAAAAGATTGCCGCATTTCCCTGGGTGAATGATTCGGAATTAAGAGGATGGAACAGCAGTTACGTAGATACCTACAATGTTCATGCAACTCCGACGTATTTTATTTTAGATGCTAACAATAAGATAATCAACAAACCAGACCACGTGGGCGATGTTTTAGAATATTTTAAGTTAAAATAATTTTGGTGGTAAACAAATATTTTCTATATTTGCACCACCAAAACGGCGAGGTAGCTCAGTTGGTTAGAGCGCAGGATTCATAACCCTGAGGTCACGGGTTCAATTCCCGTCTTCGCTACAATAAAAGGGAAAGCATTACAGATTGCTTTCCCTTTTTCATTTTCAATCATCATTATAACCGATCTTAAAATGATGGCAAAAAGTTTCTCCCGGTAACTTTTATGGGACTGCAATGAAGCTATCCCAAAAGTTATTCACTCAATAAAAAATTCAATTGTACTTTTATTTGACCTAAAGTGTCCCCAAAGAAATCTTATGGTCTTTATTCATTCGCTTAAAAAGAATCAATGGAATTGATTACATCTTAGCCTCCTTAAATTATACATCTAGAAAAATCATTTGCGTAAAAAAGAGAAGCCTTCTCCAATGCAAAATTAATCTTCCAGCTATCAACCCGATACTCATCTTTATTATTTAAAGGGAGAAAACCGCACATATAAATTCACACAATAGGGAAAATTAAGTATAAATACGTAATACTTTTTCGATGCGTGTGCATAGATTTGTGGTTAACATGAAAGCTGCTTTGGAAAAAGCAGTCCTTTTGATAAAAACTTTATAATAACCGAAAACAAAAAATTAATTCAATGGCAAAGTTTACAAGAAAAAATGCTTGGGACCAGGGCGGGACTTTTGATAATCCCGATCTTTTATGGTACGCTAAAGCAGTAGGCGTGATGCAGTCAAGAGCTTTAAATGACGAAAACAGCTGGTGGTTTTTTGCCGCCATACACGGTGAACAGATGGGAGGAAGTACATTTCCAAACTGGAATACCCTTCCTTATCCACCGAAAGTTCCTACAAAACCTCTTCCTGATCCAGTTACGATGGGTAAATACTGGAAACAGTGCCAGCACCAGAGCTGGTATTTTGCTCCCTGGCATCGTGGGTATCTTATTGCCCTTGAAGAGCAGATTCGTCAGGCAGTAATCAGCTTAGGAGGCCCTGAAGACTGGTCACTTCCGTATTGGAACTATTTGGGGCCGGGAGATCAGTATAAGATACCTCCGGCGTTTACAGAGAAAACCCTTCCAGATGGAATAACACCTAACCCTTTATTTGTAACTGCAAGATACGGTCCTAAAGGTGACGGAAATATTTATGTTCAGATTCCACCATTATCAGAGGCATGCCAGGGAAATACAATCTATACGGGAAGCAATTCTGCAACTCCAAAACCAGGTTACGGAGGTCCGAAAACAAAATTTTCACATGACGGAGCATTGAGCGGAAACCTTGAAAACAATCCTCACAATATGGTACACGTGCAGGTAGGAGGGAAAAACGGACTGATGTCTGATCCGGATTCCGCAGGGCTTGATCCTATCTTTTATCTTCACCACTGTAATATCGACAGAATGTGGGCCGCATGGAACGTGAACAATCATAACCCGATTGATCCATTCTGGTTGGGAGGGCCTGCCCTGTATGGAGAAAGAGAATTTATCATGCCTTTACCAAATAATAAGGCATGGGTGTATACTCCGGCAGAAATGACCAGCTTAAGCAAACTTGATTATACTTATGATGATCTTGCTCCATCAACAGCTCCATTAGTGGAAAAAACACTTTCTCAAAGATTAACTAAATTAGGGGTACAAAACATTGAAACCGAAAATTTACAGGATCAGAATATGGACTTAGGAGACAACTCAGAACTTGTTGGTGCCAATGCAGGACAGGTTCAATTAGACGGATCAGGAGCGAAGACTACAGTGAAGCTGGAAGCCTCTTCCTGGAAGAATGTACCTAACAGCCTGATGAAAGCCTCTGCATCCAATTTACCGGATCAGGTATATCTTCAGCTGGAAAATGTAAAAGGAACCGGAGATGCCAATATTTTAAGCGTTTCCGTGAACCATCAGCTTGCCGGACATGTCTCTTTATTCGGATTGCGTAATGCTTCTGATAAAGACGGGCACAACGGAGGAACAGGACTTACCTTTATTCTTAATATTACAGATATTATTGATAACCTCTTTATTAATAATCAGCTTGATATTAATTCTCTTGATGTAACCATTCTGCCAGAGAATACAATTACGGCAGAAGAGACCGTTACGGTAGGCCGCGTAAGCATTTACCGTGAAGCACAGCAGTTATGAAAACCTCGGAAAGAATCCGATATTCAATAAGCATAACGATTCTGGCAGTAAGTCTTTTATTCTGGGTAGTTCTGCTGTTTAATCCCGGGGGAATTATGACGGTGAAGCACTGTCACGTTACCCTTGAAGGACCATCAAAAGCATCTCTTCAGATGATGATACAGATGAACCCGGTCTCTGATCTGATGATCGGCTGGACATTGATGGTACTGGCCATGATGCTGCCCAAACTGATCTCTCCGGTTCAGTATATTTATGAGAGAAGCTTTAAAAGCCGTAGATTCTGGTCTGCGCTGCTCTTCATTTTGGGCTATACAGCCGTATGGATTGTCATGGGATTCTTTATGAATGCTTTGATTATGGGAATGAATCTGTTGTTGCCTAATTCTTATATTCCTGCAATAGGAGTCGGGATTATAGCTGTAATATGGCAGTTTTCCCCGGTCAAACAACGATGTCTGAACCGTGGGCATGATCATGTTCCTCTGGCAGCTTTTGGTTCTGAGGCAGACCGTGACGCTTTTATGTTCGGAATTATGCATGGAGTCTGGTGTGTAGGAGCAGGATGGGCACTGATGCTTTTCCCGATGCTGCTGCCGTCAGGGCATAATCTGGCTATGATCGTGGTTACATTCGTCATGATCAGCGAGCATATGGAACATCCCAGATTTCCAAGATGGCATTTTAGCTTTCGTCTGAAACTTTTACGCATTATCGTTGCTCAGACCAGCAGTCATCTGAAATCGGCATTTAAGATAAATTGAATACTTTGTTTTCTTCTCAAATCAACTTCACTTACCAAGGTGAAAATTACCGCACTTCAGAGTGCGGTTTTTTTATGATTGAACTTTTTTATCACAGTTTAAGGAGTTTTATGTCTGTAATTTATTCGTATTGAAGGTGTTTCAGGCGTGCGTATAAACTTTGAATAAAGAAATTGCGTATAAATACGTAAAGAATTTCGAAGGATAATATCTAGCTTTGAGTATCAAATTTACTTCTCAGATGAGCATCAGTAGAAAAAATACTTTCTGGTGGTGCTTTTTTGAAATCAGACCTTCACTGCACTTTCGGTGCTGATGCATTCACGATGATCTCAACTTCTTAAAACTACATACCATAAAAAATTAAAACCATGAAAAAATTTGACACCCCTGCTTATCAGGCAGAAAAAGATTTTAAAGACCAGTCGGATCTGAAAAACCAGATTGAAAATGCATGGAGCAATTATGTACAATACTGTACCATAAATTCTCAGATGGGAAATCCATGGTCCAGCAGCTATGATCATCCAAGAAGCTGGTATTATAATCCCCTTGTAACTCCGGCAACTCCTACGAAAGATAATACGGTCCCAATACAGTGGGGAGCTTTTCCGAACAGGATCAATCATTATTTTACCAATCTGTTCGTTCAGCATTTCCAGAAAGAAGCTCAGGACAAATTGCATGAGTTTGCCGATATTGGTCCGGGAGCATTCAGCAAAAAATATGGAATTACATTAGTGGTTCCTAAGAATCCATGTGATCCGAAGAATACCGATACCAAGCCATTTGGACCTTCAGGACCAAGAGGATGGCAGGATGAATACTGTGAGTGGGCAGTTACCAGAGATGCCAACGGAGATATTACCGCGGTTGATTTTACCCATGAAAATCCGGAATACTGGTTCCACATGTGGAAAGTTTCTCCGGATACGGTAGTTTCACTGTATCAGGAAATTCTTAATAATCCCAATGTAAGGATGGAAGATCTGTTTCTTTTGGATGAGCAGGGTAACCCTGTGATTGTGAGAGAAACCGGCAAACCTGCTTATAATCCTATCAATAAATGGAACAGCGGGCCTTCTGCAAGTGAAAGCGGGGGAGGAGCGGTACATCTTACAAGCCCGCCGAACTCATTGGGAGCAGAGATTTATCTTGGAGCTGCAGCGACTATTTTGAGAGTGGTTGACAAAAAAGTGATCACAGATGCCAATACCCTGATCTGCGCTGCGCAATACGGACAAATCTACAGAAACAGTGATCCCCGTATCGGACAAAATGTAAATTCATTGGTTTATAATAAAAAACTAAAAATATCATTAACCAATCCTATCGCTTTGTATGGACAGCTTCCTGATTTTACTCAGTTTACAATGCCTGCATCGGCTGAAGGCTATACAATTAAAGACTGCTATAAAATTATAAGAGGTACGGATACCAATCCGGGAGCTACTTTTTATCCTTTCAATATGATTCTTCATTCGCGGTTTGAAGTTCCTGCGGGAGCTAAGTTCAAACTCAGCGAGATTCTGGTGAAAGGACTTCCTTTGAAATGGGGTTCGCAAATTGCAGATGTTTTTAAAGTACAGCTCGCGGGAACAGGAATTCCGGGAGGAGCAGATAAACCTCAGGAATATCCTCCGGTTGGAGATCCGGAGGTTACATTGCCAAGTGTGCAGTATCTTCTGGATAATCATTTGCTTCAGGCCAGTCTTTACAACAAACTGAATACATTTTCTAATCTCACATCCTGCATTACGCAGATTGAAGCGGGAACTACAACAAAAGGAATTGCGGTATTGGCCAGTGATGCTAATGAGAAAACCGGTTTTGATTTTGGAAAAGGGCTTAGTGTATCGGTAACAGATTATCAGGATCTTGGAAATGACAATCAGTTGTTTATTGTAGATATTACGGCTGATGCCAATGTAGCATTGGGAGAAAAACCTCTGGCTCTGTATAATACTGCTTCAGATGCTAGATATACTTTATCAGGTGTTCTGGAAGTTGTAGCCGCAGGTTCTCTTCCTGATCTGGGTATTTTACCTAATCAAAAGTTACTTTCCGATCAGCAGATTAAACAGGTTCAAAAAATACTGAAATGAGAGCGCTGCTAATTTCCTTTTTTCTACTGAGTTTAATTTCAATTTCATGTGAATCCGGAAAAAAGGACAAAAAATTAAACTCCGGAGTCGGTTTTTCTAAAGAACTGGCAGATTTCGATTGCGGTGCGTTTTGTGATCCGCCTTCGGTGGGCTATCAGCTGCCGGCTGATTCTACCTGTGGACACAGCTCTCAAAATGTACTGAACTGTTTTGCCTGGAAAAATTTTCTTGCTTTGAACTGGCTGGCTTCCGATCAGAGAGGAGTTCCTGATACTACGGCAGTAGCTGCTGATTACGGGATGCCGGGAGATTACAAACCCACTGTTTGGGAAAGCTATCTGAGCAGCGATGAAGTGTTTTCACCTAAGCCACAGCTTCAGCAATGGAATCTTAAAAGCCAGAACAGCTACATGAAGTATATTAACGAGATTAATAAATTCACGGATATTAATGTAAATCTTCCGAAGCCCAAACTAAGAACTATGCTGGGAGGAAATGTGGATGAGATCATGCAGGCAAAAGGGGCGTGGCTTACGGATCAGAGCGGAAATATTGTCTGGTATGAGATCAGAATGAATACGATTGAAAGTGATTTTATCCGGAACAACAAACTGTATAATTCCGAAACCTTAAATGCCTTTGCCGCCAAAAATCAGGGCGTATGGCTTCCTATGGAATCTATCGAAATAAAAGCGGCATGGAGAATCATTCCCGAAGCACAGCTGGAATCACTTAAAAACTTTTACAAGATTTCCAGGGCTATGGTTCCCGAGATTAAAGGATTTGATAAAAACAACCAGCCTATCTATGGGAAATACACCCAGAAATATTTAGGATTGGTAGGTTTGCATATCATTCGTAAAACCAATCAGTCGCCGCAGTTTACATGGATGACTTTTGAACATGTGAACAATGCTCCTACAGAAGGGAAAGTAGATCCTTCCATTAAATATTGCTTTTATAACCCGAACAGCAAAGACAAACCGAATCAGTCTCCTGTTCCCGGGAAAGACAGCTTAAATAAACCTGTTCAGGTAGTCCGTATTGCAGATAATGCCATTACTCCTGAAATACAGAATCTGAACAAACAGATCAGGGATTTAATCAAAGCCAGTAATCCGAAATCGGTGTGGCAGTATTATCAGCTGGTGAATGTACAGTGGCCTGAAAACCCGGTTCAGGATGCTAGCAATAATAAGACAGCTCCGCTTATGGATGGTGGTATTACCCCGAACAATATAGCCAATGTGACGATGGAAACCTACATTCAGGAAAAGCAGTGTATGGATTGTCATAAGAACGCTTCCGTAGGGGCCAACAAATACCCGACAGACTACAGTTTCATATTTTTAAAGGTGAAACCGGGAAAATAAACCCGGTTTTTCATGACGATTTTAATTTTATAAAAGAAAACCGCAGCTGTTCTGAGCTGCGGTTTTTGATTTCAATATCCTGAAGGAATACGCTAGCTTTGGTATCCCAATAATTTTCTGATTTGGTAGAAGAACCTTTCAATAAGGCGAAGATCCTGAGTGACGATCTCTGCATTACCTCTAAGCTCTTTGTCAAAAGGAAGCTTTTGATTGTAGCTTGTTTTTAATCCTTTGGGAAGGGTGATGTCAACATAATAATTTCCCTTGTCATCAGGGATAAGCGAAATATTCTGTACCTGACCTTCCACTATACCATATTCCTGGAAACGGTAGTTGTCTAGTTTGATCAATACCTTTTGGCCTCTGGCTACTTTTCCAGAGTTCACGGTAGGAACAGACATTCTGCCTACGAGCTTCTCTTTATTGGTAGGAAGAATGGAAAGAATAGGTTCAGACATTTTTACAAACTGGTTTTCACCGAAGAACTGTTGAAAACTGGCCATACCATCTGTAGAAGAAATCACAAGATAATTCTGTTCCCACTGCTTCAAGGATTTACGAAGCTGTTCAAAAAGCTGTAAAGTCTGGGAAGAGTAGGTGATTTTGTCTTTTTCAGTGTTAATAGCGGTTCCGCTTTTTGTTTTATTCAGATTGGAAATTCCTTCATCCATCTGAGAGATAGAAATATTAAGGTTTTCAAGATTCTGCTGAGCCTGAAGATATTTTATTTTTTCGTTTTCAAGTTCCATAGAAGCAATTACTCCCTGGTTGAAAAGTTCCTGGGATCTCTGGTAACTTTTTTTGGATAATTCGTATTTGGCGAGTTCCAGATTTTTCTGTTGTTTCAGAGTAGCGATTCTTACTCTGTATTCCGAGATACTTTGATTGGCTGCTATATTTTCCGGAGCGTACGGCTGAAGTCTTGTGAAAAGTTCTTCATCCTGAAAAGCCTTTGCAAAACTGTTATAATCTCCTTGCAGTTCCCCAAGTTTGAATCTTGAAGTCTGAGCAATAGGAAAACTCTGAAGCTGCTGAGGAGATATGGAATCTACCAGCTTTTTCAGTTCCAGAACATCTTTATAGTTGGCAGTAGACTGCATTACCATAAGGACATCATTTTTCTTAACCTCCTGATGATCCTTGATGAAAATTTTCTCGATTTTTGAGCTGGTTCTGGCTTCTATTTTCTCAGGTGGGTTTTGTGAGGTAACAATAACCGGGGCGGCTACAAATTCCGGATACTTGATCATATAACTCATCACAAGGATAAGCAGAAGTATAATTAATATAACGCTGTTTCCCCAGCGTATCATCCAATGAGGAGGCTGGGTAAGAATGTCCTGAACACTTTCAGAGCGGAGTTCTATGTTATCTAAAATATCTTTTGACATTGTATTAAAAAAATTAAATCTATGAAGATCTAATACCATTTCCAGTAATTAAATCTATATAGTTTGCAGAACGGATGGCCTGTAAACTATTGTAAATCATACAATTTTTGAGATATCAGCAACCCTCTGAAGAAAGCTGCTGATATATAGATGTTAAGCATAAAATGCTTCCTTGTCTTTATACTCTACAGTTTGCAGGCGAGAAAAAGCTAGGATGAACACAAGCTGTCATTTTTTCGCACCATGCCAAACCACAGTCACATTGGAAAGGTGTTCCTATTTCAGGTGGATTTTCCGGAAAATAATCCCCACAGACTCTTCCTCCTCCTGCAAGAGATTTAAGATCGGTTCTTGTTAATTTTTTTAGATTTTTCATAGTAACATAATTTTATTTTTTCCTACTCTGTAAGCTTTTCGGATATCGCTTTAGTGATTTGTTTTTTTGTACGGAATTGTATGGAAATTAATTTCCAAGCTCCAGCTGATTCTTCACCAGTCTGTAGTATTCTCCTTTTAAAGAAACCAGTTCGGCATGGTTTCCTTCCTCTACTACCTGGCCTTTGTCCAGAACTATGATTTTGTCGGCATGCTTTACCGTTGATAATCTGTGGGCAATTACAATGGCTGTTTTTCCTTTGAAGAACTGCTCCAGATTTTCCATGATTACTTTTTCATTATTAGCATCCAAAGCAGAAGTTGCTTCATCGAAAAAGATGAATTCAGGAGATTTGTAAACGGCTCTGGCAATGAAAAGCCGCTGCTTTTGGCCACCGCTGACTCCTACACCCTCATTTCCGATCTTTGTGTTGTAACTTAAAGGAAGACCCTCAATGAATTCTTTGATGTTGGCTATTTCAACGGCACGTCTTAATTTCTGTTTGTCTATATGATCTTCTCCAACCGCAATATTGTTGGCTATGGTATCATTGAATACATAGCCTTCCTGCATTACCACTCCGCAATGATCTCTCCAGAATCTTGGAGAAATATTACTCAGCTGGGTACTTCCAAGCTTGATTTCTCCGGAATTGGGCTCGTAAAATTTCATCAGAAGTTTTAAAAGAGTGGTTTTTCCACTTCCGCTGGCCCCTACAATAGCTGTGGTTTTCTGATAAGGGATGGTTAAGGTAAGATCTTCAAATACCGGAACATCAGACCCGATGTATCTGAATGATATGTTTTTTACATCAATATCTTTTTGAGGAATTTCTCCCGCATACTGCTCGTTCTTGTCTTCTTCATCTTCTTTGTCGTGAATTTCACCAAGCCTTTCAAGGGAAATTTTGGCATCCTGAGTCTGCTTGATAAAATCGATCAACTGTAACAGCGGACTGTTCAGCTGCCCGATGATGTATTGTACCGAAAGCATCATACCCAGGGTAAGGTTTCCGCTAAGCACAAGTTTTGCAGACAGGAAACTCACCAGAATATCTTTCATCTGGTTAATGAAATTTCCTCCTACAGACTGCCACTGTTCCAGGGAAAGAGACTTGATACGGATTTTAAATAATTTTACCTGCAGGAATTCCCAGTCCCAACGCTTCTGCTTTTCGGCATTGTGCATCTTGATCTCCTGCATCCCGTTGATAAGTTCAATTACCTTACTTTGCTCCTGAGAAACCTGAGAGAATCTTTTGTAATCCAGTTCCTTTCTTTTGCTAAGGAAAAAGCTGATCCATCCGATATATAACGCGGCTCCTATCAGATAAACAATAAATAATCTGTAGTCATAAAAAAGGAGAACAATACTGAATATAATAAGGTTCACCAAAGAGAACAGGGTATTTAGCGATGAACTCGTCAGTAGCTGTTCGATTCTGTGGTGGTCATTGATTCTCTGCATGATATCTCCCGTCATTCTCGTATCAAAGAAGCTTATGGGAAGCCTCATTAATTTGATAAAGAAATCGGAAATAATGGAAATGTTGATTCTTGCCGAAAGGTGGAGAAGAATCCAGCTTCGGATCACTTCAATTCCCATTCTTCCCAGAAACAGCATAATCTGCGCGAGAAGAACTACGTAAATGAAATTGAGATCCTGGTTTTGTATCCCGACGTCTACAATACTTTGGGTAAGGAAAGGGAAAATAAGCGAAAGTAAACTTCCTGCCAGAAGCCCTACAGCCAGCTGTATAACGAGAGATTTATACTTAAAAAGGTATTTTGAAAGGAAAGAGAAGCTGGCTTTGCTTTCCTCCGCATCAAACTCTGTCTGAAAAAATGCAGGTGTAGTTTCGAGAATCAGGGCAATTCCTTCTTCTGTATTTTCGTTGGCATTTTCTCCGATCCATAATTTGATGAATTCTTCACGGCTATACGTAATCAGTCCATAACTGGGATCTGAAATATAGACTTTATTATTTTTATCAATTTTATAAACAACAACGAAATGGTTCTTGTTCCAGTGTACAATGCAGGGGAAGGGAACTTCTTCTGCAAGGGTATTGAAATTGATCTGGACTCCAAGAGAACGGAATCCTAAATTTTCTGATGCATCGCTCAGACCTAAAAGGCTGCTTCCTTCACGGGTAGTTTCAGAAAGGGTACGAATCTGCTGCAGAGAGATACTTCTGCCGTAATATTTACTTACAATTCTAAGGCAGGTAGGTCCGCAGTCTTTAGCATCCGGCTGTTTATAAAAGGGAAATTTCTTCAAAATTAATACTCATTATAAAATGCCGTCACGAAAGGACGACATTTTTGCTTTATTCATTGTTGTACTTAACGGTTCATAGGCTACTAATAGTGCCATTTTAGCTTACTGTTTTGATGAACAACTTCTGGAAAGAAGTCATATTAGTTGATAGGGTACGCAGTACAGTAATAAGTATCAGGACCTGCGCCGGATATGGGTCTGCATGCACCGTTTGCACAGCACAGATCTCCACCGCATTCTCCATTATCAGGACATCTTCTAAATCCTCCTTTAATTGTCTTTAAGTTTTCTCTTGATACTTTTTTTAAATTTTTCATAATGTCGTTTAGTTTTTGGCTTCCTACTCTTTCAAAGCTTTTCGGAATACGCTTATATTTTTTCCTAAGATAGTGAATTTTTCAATTCGTGGATAAATTCTTATTGAAAGTCCTCGTCTTCCATCAATTCGTCAACGAAGAACCAAATATCTTCACGGTCGTACTTATCCGGGAACTGATATCCGTTCAGAATAAAAATAGGGGTAAAATTCAGTCCGGCGCTGCTGTTATCTTTTGTCATTTCAATGAATGGAGTAAGATCTTCCTGTGCAGTGGATCCGGATAATGCAGCAATTTTGTTCTCGTCTCTTGTCTCAAACCATTCTTCAACAGCTTTAAGAAATTCGTTCTGAGGTTTATTGTGATAGATTGAGCTGAATGCAGAAAGCAGTTTGGTGTATTTTTCATCGGCTCTTTCCGGAGAATAGTTGAAACGGATCTGTACGGAAATATCATCAGGATATTTTTCAAGAAGTCCTTCCATTATTTTATGCCCGTCTTTACAGAATCCGCAGTAAGGATTTGATACAATAGAAAGACGAAGTTTTGCGTCTTTTTTTCCCAGCGAAAAAGTCTCGGTATCCTGAAACCGGATTCTTTCATTTTCAAGGATCTGGCTTTTGAAAAGCTCGTAATTTCTTTTAAATCTAAGGTTCTTGGCATTGGATTTCTGAAGATTTTCTTTCTGAGAAAGAATAGTGCTGAAATACAATACAGCAGAGAAGGTCACTATCCACATAACAGCAGTCAGCAGAAGTGCTCCTACGCTGAACGGAGTATTTTCAAAAAACAGAATTCTAAGGGCAAGCTGGCCGCCCAGAATTGAAATAATCAGAAGACATACCCTGCAGAATGTTTTTTCTACAAAAGCCTGAATATATAATGAATAGGCAATAGCAATTACAGAAACAATAGTAAATCCTTTTACAATATAAGCTGTAGAGGGAAGGAAAAGTCCCAGGATGGTAAGTCCTGCAAAATAAATCAGGGAAAAATCCGAAAATTTTAAGCCTAAAATGCTGGTTTTATCCTGTTTGATGATCTTATCACATGAGTTGGCTGTCTGCTTGGCTGAAGTGTCTCCACATATACTTCCAATTACTGTAGAGTTGTTCCCGAACTTCTGATTGAATATTTCCATGGAAATATAAACACCCGCTAAGGAAAGAAGATTAAAAAAGGCTTCATAAAGACTCTGACTGAAAAAAGAATATATAAGGATAATGGCAAATACAAGGTATAATAGAGGTTGGAAGTTGAAAGCCAGCCTATTTTCTGCTTGGTCGGTTTTTTCAAAGAGCAGAACAAAATCTGTAGATTTTTTGTGTAATTCTTCTTTATTGAGTGTTTTGGCTTTTTCCGAATAAACTGAATAACTGCTTCCCGATTTCTTGACTAAAGAAAAGGAATTATCTACAATCGCGATAAATTCTTCCGGCAGCTCATCCCAATATTCCTTATCAAGCTCATAGGCATCATTTTTTACACCCATAAAATTAAGTGTATCACTAAAAGCTAATGCGGAAGGATAATTCGGATGGGAATTGAACTGGAACGAAAATTCCTGTTTATCGAGTTTTAGATAGTTAATTAGTTTGTCGAAAATCATAGTAATATTTTTAACTAAAATACGCAGATGTTTTAAAAAAACAAACTTTTTTCTTTTAACTGTGATATATAATTGTTAAATATTTGATTATGTGTAAAAAAATCTATATTTTTTAATTGATTCAGTTAAAAAAATAAATATTTTCATCATGAAACTCTACATTCAATATTCCTCAATAAGGATATTGGATGGCTTCGGAAAGATCTTCCATGATACGAATAAATTTTCAGGCATTCGTCCTAATATTTTTTATCCATTTCATAAGCATCATTTTTTTAGTCTAAAAAAATAAAAGTATGACTTAAAGTCAAAGCTGAAGGATAATTTGAATGAGAATTGAACTGGAAATAAAATTCTTATTTATTGAGTTTGAAGGAGTCCATGAGGCGACCGGAATTCATATGATGATTTTGTGCTTATTTAGTAATTATGAAGATAACAATTAATTTTTAAGTAAGTCAATTTCGATAATATTATTGTCTTTCTTCAAGTTTTCAAGCGCTGCTTTCTCGAATTGACGAAAAATTTCATCTCCCGAGTGAAAAACACCATTAGCATCTGTTTGGTCTGGAAAAGCCCCAACTGAACCTGCCATAGGATTTTTCCTAAAATTTCTATAAATTTTTACATATTTTGGATACGTAATTTTCACATCTTTAAAATTATTCACGTAAGGATAATTGAAGTCTCCTTTTGTGGTTTTTATTCCTTTTAATTCAAAAATGTGGTTTTTGTGAACATCCTCTATTTTAAGTATCAACCCCGGAAGTCCAAAAAATTTATACGGACCACTTTGTATTGGGATCTCTTTTGCAAACCAGGCAATCCACTTTCTGCCTCCAAACTCTGTGGTTGCTTTTTGCACAGTATACCCTAAAATATTATTAAACTCTGCAAGTATATTCCATTTCAAATCTATATTCTGACTAACTGAATATCTATAAGGCTCAAGAGATGTAATAAATTCAATTTTTTGAGTATTAATATCTCTAACGACTCTATCACTATTCATTTTTTTGTTAAAGGGCATGGAAAAGATTCCTTTCTTTAAATCTGCATTCATTGTTGAGTCCGATTTGTATTTCTCAAAACTATAGAATTCCGATTTATCATGACCAATATTCAAAACCATTATTTCTTTGTCTAAATTTTTCACGTTATTAGAATCAGGAATGAATTTGTATTCATAGAAAAATTGTTTGTTTTGACCAAAAATGTTTACTGAGGTCAAAATAAGAATTATGATTTTAATTGTATTCATTATATTCTTTATTTAAAACAAAAGACCGTCAAATAATTATTCAACAGCCCTATGATTTTGTCGATTTTAACAAGCTCTTAAAAAATAACCTGATGAACAATTGCCGCCAATGCCACATGCGCCACAGGTATAGAGATCTGAACAACATTTATAAGTGCTTCCTCCTTCATTATATTCCTCGTCAACTATTGATCCTAAACCTTTCAGATTTTTCAATTCTTTTCTTGAAACTTTTTTTTAATTTTTCATAATAAATTTATTTTCATTTTGTGTCCGTATTGACATCTCAAAACTAAAAATAAATACATCACATATATAAGAAATAATTTGCGATTTTTTGGTAATTTTTTGTCAAAACTTGAGCCTATTTTGCGTATACTTGCTTTAAACCACAAATGAGATGATACAAGAAAAATTAAGAAATTTAAGAAAGCAAAAAGGCATATCCCAGGAAAAGATGGCAAAGATATTAGCTACAGATACCTCCAACTACTCCCGCAAAGAACGTGGTGAGACTAGAATTCATGAGGACGAATGGAAAAAACTGGCGGATGCACTGCAAGTTCCTGTTGAAGAAATAAAAGAGGACGATCATAAGTTTTCTTTTAATTTTGATGGCTCAACTTTCAATGATCATGTAAATTATTATAGTATTCCAACTTCTATTATAGACAGTTTACATGATTATATTAAAATATTGAAGGAACAGAACGAGCTGCAAAAAAAAGAAATAGAAGAATTAAAATCTAAGATCAAGTAGTATTTTCTTTTGTAAAATTTGTATCAAGCTGTATTCATTATCACAATCGGGGAAGTGGCTTTTTTTGTGATTATTAAATACAGTTTTAACAGATAAAAACTAAAAATTGGAAAAATCAATTGAGTAGGATAGGAAAACCGGGCTCCGGAAATTTTATTTTTCTTCTTTTTTTATATTCATTTTCTCTGATTTTGAAAATAACTCCAATTTTTTAATTGAAAAAAATAGCTCAAAAATCAAATGTTTTATTCTTAAACAAACGTTTGATTTTTTATCCTTTTATTAGGTGAATTAAAATTTGAATATTGAATGTTTATCTAAACTTTTATTTTATTAAAATTCTAATTTTCAGCAATGAACTCAAAAGAACTTAAAAAATCATAAAGTTTTCTTAAAGTTTAAAAAAAGGAGAAAAATGTTTTTGTATTAATAAAATATATTGTACTTTTACAACGCCTTGAATGAGGGAACAAGTCAAGGTAATAAATTTTTTTTCATCATTTGTGTTTTTAGAATCGTATCGCCTGATACGATTCTTTTGTTTTATATCCCAAATAGTCACACAAAAATGAATCAATATTCAATGAGAAATGAGAGGGAAATATTGATTGATCATACAAAGCAAAAAACAGCCATCTTCCACTCCGAAAATAAATTAAAGAAGAATCTGATAAATAATTTAAAAATAAAACGGAGGTACAAGAAATAGGGAATGATCCAGCGGTTTAATTCCATATTAAGAGAAAAATAAAATTGCTTTTTCAATCGGTATTTTACTTATTTTTCATAATTCAGAAGAAGATCTATGAAATAAGAATAGGTAACCGCTCCTTCCTGCTGGTTGCTTTTTAAAAACAGATTATTGGTAAATCCGAAGAAATCATCCAGCCAACCCTGATGTCTGAAGATGAAACTTCTCTCATATAATCTGTCTCTTTTCATAGCAGGAGAATAACGATGAAGGACCCCTTTGACGAATTCAGGGTCTTTTTCAACAATAAATCTTAAAAGGCTTTTTAACGTAAAATATTCAGTACTGTATTTCAGGTCCTGATTTGTTGAATTGGTGCCAATCAGATAGCCTATGAAATTAGCTTCCTGCTCTCTTGCAAAACCAAGCTGATGCGAGCTTTCATGAGCGGAAGTGAAAGGAATCATGGTATGCGGAAGTTGTGAATTGTACTGAGCTTCTGCCGTAAAAGGATTATAATAGCCTAATATTCCTGTGAAGTTCATAACGGTTTTAAAAAGGCTGGGCTTGAAAGCATTAATCTGTGGAGCCTCCTTGTCTGAAATGTATTTGGGCAGTTGAGCTTGCCGGCTTAGAATTTCGGTCTGTACAGAATTCAGATCCGTGATAATGAATATTCCGTTCTTGTCTTCCTTTACAGATTGTCTGGTGGCTTTGCATTTTTCAAGATACCGTAATGCAAGTGTCTTTGCTTTGCCTATTTCCGGCTCTTTCTGGCTGGAAAGTTTTCTGATGACAGGCGTCTGGAAATACAGCATACCCCAAAAGATCTGATAGATGAAGTAGAAGATATTGATAACGGCTAAAAGCTGTAAGACCGCCTTATTTCTGCTTTTCTTTTTAAAACATAAAATAATACCGTACAAAAGGAAAGCTCCCAGAAACAGGTAGGCCAGATCTCCAAAAGAAAACGGAATCCAGCTGAAAAGAATCTGATGGACTTTTTTCTGTAATTCAAAGAACCATTCGAAAAAAGAAACCATCATTTTCAATTTTGAGAATGCATAAAACAAAAGAAATTGGGCAAGTAATATACCTGCCCAGAATCTCTTTTTATATGTTATTTTTGTAGTATTAGTGACCACTGCCTTTTGAGATTTTATCCAGATCAATACCCTGGGATTTTAAGATCCCGGTTACACGGATTGCATAGAATGCAAGATACGCAAAACAGATAACACCTACGATATAGCTGAAGTGGATATTTGTTTTATCGGCAATATATCCCTGAATAAAGCTCACGATTCCACCACCCATAATCATCATAATCAGGTATCCTGAACCCTGGTTGGTATGTTTTCCAAGTCCGTTGATGGCAAGAGCAAAAATACATGGCCATAGCGTGGAGCAGAATAAGCCTACGCTGGTAAAAGCATAAACAGAAACCATTCCTGTTGTAAACATTCCAATCAGTAAAGCAGTAATACCTGCAACAGAAAAGATTAAAAGCATTCTCGCCGGGTTTCCTTTACTCATAATATCACAGATAATCATGGCAATGATAACAAGCCCGTAAACATAGAAATGAGAGAGGTCATGTTTAGCAATGGCATTTACCAATAAGAATACACCAAACGCAAGATAAGGCGCAAGGAATCTTAAAATCTTTTTAAACCCTGCACTCAGATCAAATGCCTCTACGGCACCTGTCCAACGGCCAATCATCAATGAGGCCCAGTATAGTGAAATGTATGGAGCTACTTCTTTTGTTTCAAATCCTAAACTTTTTTCCATATAAGCAGGAAGGTTACTTGCTGTAGACACTTCCACACCTACATACACAAATATGGCAATCATTCCCATCACCAGCTGAGGGTACTGGAAAGCAGAGGTCTTGTGGTCTCCCGGAATAACATCGTCCGTGTCTTCTGTATTGGTTGGTGTTACTGCAGGGAGAGATGAAAACTTCAGCATGATGGCTACTAATACAAACGCAGCCCCGAGCATAAGGTAAGGAACCTTTACACTTTCGATACTTGCTTCCGTATTGGCATTAGATGTAGCCCCGAAAATAGCAAAAGACACAATTAGAGGTCCAATGGTTGTTCCCAGGTTATTGATTCCGCCTGCCATAGTAAGTCTTTGAGATCCTGTTTCGGTAGGGCCTACTTCAATAGCTAGCGGATTGGCAACAATCTGCTGTAAAGAGAATCCCAGACCCACAATAAAGAGACCTGAAATCATCAGCGGAAACGAAGCCATATTAGCGGCCGGATAGAATAGTAAAGTTCCTGCGGCAGAAATAAGAAGACCTAAAATAAGGCCGTTTTTGTAACCTATTTTATTGATAAGATCCTGTTTCAGGCCTTTTGAAACGCCCATATAAATTAAAGACCCCACCGTGTAAGCCACATAAAAACAGATCTGTACGAGCATGCTTTCGGTTTGGGTTAATTTAAAGGCCTTTTGGAAAACCGGGATCAGAATGTCATTACTTGCCGCAACAAATCCCCAGAAAAAAAACACAGTAACCAGAGGAATAAACTGTCCCCAATTGGTTTGTTTAGAATAATTTGACATGTTTGTTAAAAATTTCGCAAACAAATATAACTATTTCTTTTATATAGTATGCTTCAGTAACGTTTTTTTTATCTCATTGTAAGCTGCTGTTTTTAGGTCCTTTGGAGAGTCAGACGGTTCAATGATTCCGTTGAAATATACTTTTACACGTCCGGGATAGCCCTGAGAGTTTTCGAAAGGGAAAATTTTCTTCAATCCTACAAAGGTATAAACGGCAATAGGAGAGTGATGTTTGGAAGAAAGGGTGAATGCGCCGTCTTTAAATTCATCAAGAACAATAGAAGTGTCATCAGGTACGCCGCCTTCAGGGAATATAGCAATGCTGTTGCCTTCTTCCATCTTTTCGGCACACCTTCTGTAGACATCTGCACGGCTTCTCGCACTGCCACGGTCTACCATTACACATATCCTTTTATATATGGTCCCGAAGATCGGGATTTTTACAAGCTCCTTTTTACCCACAAAACAGATCGGATGGTCCGGCATCAGGATGCAGGTGAGCATGATATCCATGATAGAAGTGTGATTGGAAATAAAAACATACGGCTTGCTTTTGTCTTTTTGCTGATCGGAAAGTTTCACAAGATCATATCTTAGTCCCATACCGTAAAACATCCCGAAACACCAGATCCGGATGAACTTGTAGGCGTATTTGTAATGCTTTTTATTAAAGGACAGAATATAGACCGGGATTCCCAAAGTGACAGTTAAGACAAATGCCAATAGAAGCAGCCAGAATCTCCAGAGGTAGTTTAAAATTTTCGTCACAGTTTAACCGTTAAAAATTACTTTCTTTTTTACAGAATAATTAAGGATGGAAACCAGAAGGATTGCTGCAATCTTACTGATCATTTCAGGGCTCAAGGTATAAAAAATTAAATTGATATTATCCTTAAATATAAAGCTGTAGAAAATCTGGAAAAATGCTAAGCTCAATAATGTTGAAACAAAAGAAACGCCCATGAAATAAACAAATTCTTTTTTCTTGGAATGTTTTCCTCTTTCAAAGACAAACCAGATGCTCAGAAAATAATTGGTAATGATACCGCAGCTTGTAGAGAAAATATTACTTAAAGGATAATGAATACCATGAAAATTGGTTTCTCCTGCAAAAAAATGAGGCAGATAGGTACTGAATGCTTTGAAGCTTCCGATTTCTACAACAGCACTTAGCCCCCCGGCTATAATGAAGAACAAAACCTGTTTCTGGCGTATTAGTAATTCTCTCATTCAATATATATGAAAGTGCAAATTTATAATTATATGTCAATAATGTAAGAATAAAAGATTATTTTAAAATTAAAAAGGAGTGTATTGTATTGATTTGTAGTTTGGTACATATGTTTTTCTGTAAGGTTAATAAGGTGAACACAATATAAATAGGTATAAACTCTTTTGAACCGGTTCCGGTATGGTTGAAATGAAGGGCGAAATTACTTTATAATCATTCTACACAGACTCAGTAAAAACTACAATCGTTGTAGGCAAAAGGGATTGAAGATGATACGAAATCATAAAGCAGTTGATATTGTGATAAGCATATGTTAAACAATGAAAAAAGTTGTTAAATTATTTTTTTGAATCAAAATAATTTCTAAATTTAATATTCAGAATGATGTAATTATAACCTGATAATAAATTCATTTTCAACTCCTTGTGTTGATGGTTTTTTCTATCTTGTAATGTGTGGTTGAGCACATACTACCATAATTTTTACGCCCCAACTTATAACAATATTTGTATGAAAAGTCAAAACAAATACAGAAAATTCCAGCTTCAGCAAAAAAATATTGAGGCTCTTGAGAGAGAAAATTCCCGCTTCAAAAGAGTGTATTCAGAGTATGAAAATATGACAGACGAACTGTGGAATCTTGAAAACTCTACAGACAAACCTGTACCCGACGATTTTATCAATGCAATCATGCTTCAGAGTTCCTATCTTGAAGACGAAATAGAAGACTGGCTTTTAAAATTCAACAGCCAAAAAACTGATATAAAACATTAAAAGCTTCCGGCCTGTTTTTAAACGCTATTTGAAGATAAATTCATAATTTAGCATCCTTAAACTAAAATGTAATATATGGTTGCTATTGTTGATAGTGGTTCTACCAAATCTGATTGGGTGATTCTTGATGACTTCAAAAAGGTGTTTTTAAAAACAGAAACCATCGGCTTTAACCCCAACTTTATCAACAGGGAACTTATTGTTCCTGAAATAGAAAAGAACAGCAGCCTTATATTGGTCAAAAATTCCATAACAAAGATTTTCTTCTATGGTTCAGGATGCGGTGTGAAAAAAAACTGCGAAACAATAGAAGAAGAACTGAAGAAAGTATTCACAAAAGCTGAAGCTGTTGTGAGGGAAGATCTTATGGCTGCTGCTTATGCTGCATACAGCGGGAAACCTGCTGTGGTATGTATTTTGGGTACCGGATCGAATTCATGTTATTTTGACGGTAAAAACATTAAAATAGAGCTTCCTTCACTTGGGTTTCTCATGGGTGATGAAGGAAGTGGAAGCGCCATTGGAAAACAGCTGGTGAGAAGATATTTTATGAAAAAACTGCCGGAAGACCTTCATACGGAATTTGAGCAAAGCTATGGGCTGAAAATAGAAGATGCTTTGAAAAATATGTATCACAGCCCAAGACCCAACGCTTGGCTGGCGGATTTCAACAAATTTGTCATCGAAAGAAAAAATCATCCTTACTTTAAAGAAATGGTATACGAGGAAATGAAAAACTTCTTCGAATACCAGGTGACTCCTTATAAAGAATCAAAAGAAGCCGAGATTAATTTCATCGGCTCCATCGCATATTATTATGAAGATACTCTCCGTTCAGTTGCGGAAGAGTTCCAGTTAAATGTAGGACACGTTGTCCAGAAACCCATCGAAAGTTTAGTAGACTACCATATTAAGTATATACTTTAATAAAAAACAAAATTCTATGTCAAGTAAAACCCACCGCGACGAAAAGAACTTTAATCAGGCCGCGTTAGATTATCATAAAGCCGAACCTAAAGGAAAGATCGAAGTTATTCCTTCGAAGCCTCACTCTTCTCAAAGAGATTTATCATTGGCATACTCACCGGGCGTGGCAGTTCCTTGTATGGAGATCCACGATAAGCCGGAAACTGTTTACGACTACACAGGAAAAGGAAACCTTGTAGCTGTAATTTCCAATGGTACGGCAGTATTAGGACTTGGTGATATCGGAGCGGAAGCTTCAAAACCGGTAATGGAAGGGAAAGGTCTTTTGTTCAAGATCTTTGCAGATATCAATGTTTTTGATATTGAAATCAATGAGAAAGATCCGGATAAATTTATTCAGATTGTAAAAGGAATTGCTCCTACATTCGGAGGAATCAACCTTGAGGATATTAAAGCACCTGAAGCATTTTATATCGAGCAGAAACTGAAAGAAGAGCTCGATATTCCTTTAATGCACGATGATCAGCACGGAACAGCCATTATTTCAGCAGCTGCACTGATCAACTCTCTTCAGATTGCGAATAAAAAAATTGAAGAAGTAAAAATGGTAGTTAATGGAGCCGGAGCTGCTGCCATTGCCTGTACCAATTTATATATTTCTTTAGGATTGAGAAGAGAAAATGTCCTGATGTGCGACAGTAAAGGAGTGATCAATCATAAAAGAGAAAATCTTACCCCTGAAAAAATAGATTTTATTGCCAATACCGATATCGAAACTCTGGAAGATGCCGTAAAAGGTTCAGATGTTTTCATCGGTTTGTCTAAAGGAAATGTAATGACTCCTGAAATGCTGAACAGCATGAACGAGAATCCTATCGTTTTCGCTTTGGCCAATCCGGATCCGGAAATTGCCTATGATCTGGCGGTGGAAACCCGTAAAGATGTCATCATGGCGACAGGAAGAAGTGATTACCCTAACCAGGTGAACAACGTATTGGGATTCCCTTACATTTTCCGTGGAGCATTGGATGTTCAGGCAACCGGAATCAATGAAGAAATGAAGCTGGCTGCTGTACATGCTATCGCAGATCTTGCGAAAGAACCTGTGCCGGAAGCGGTAATCCTTGCTTATAATGTTCAGAACCTACAATTCGGTAGAGAATATTTCATTCCGAAACCATTCGATAACAGGCTGATCACCAAAGTGTCAAGCGCTGTAGCAAAAGCAGCTATTGAAAGCGGTATTGCAGGAAAAAGCATCGAAGACTTCGAAGAATACGAAAACCAGCTGTTGGACAGAATGGGAAGAGACGAGAAGTTGGTAAGAATGATGCAGAGCCGTGCGAAATCCAACCCGAAAAGAATCACTTTAGGAAATGCCGAAGAATATAATGTATTGAAGGCAGCACAGATCCTTTATGAAGAAGGAATTGCTTTCCCAAGTCTTTTAGGAGACAAGCAATACATCAAAGAGCAGATGGAAAGATTCGGGATCAATCTGGATATTCCGATTATCGACCCAAGTGATGATGATCAGAAAGAAAACAGAAAAAGATACAGAGAAACACTTTGGAAGCTTCGTCAGAGAAAAGGGATGAACGAGTACAAAGCCAAAAGATATGTGCGTCAGAGAGATTATTTCGGTCCTTTGATGTTGAGACATGGAGATACAGATGGGCTTATCGTAGGTTTTTCTAAAAACTATACTTCAGTGCTTCGTCCTGTTCTGGAAGTGATTGAAAAAGATAAAGGAGTAGATAAAATAGCGGCTATGATGATGATTCTTTCAGAAAAGAAGCCTATTTTCTTTGCCGATACTTCCATCAATCAGAATCCTACTGCCGAAGACCTTGTGAATATTGCTAAAATGGCTGAAATTACAGTGAAATCTTTCGCGATAGAACCTAGAATTGCCATGCTTGGTTTCGAAAACTTTGCGGCCATCTCCGATACTTCCAAAAAAGTAGCGAAAGCAGTAAGCATCCTTCATGAGAAATATCCTAAAATGATAGTTGATGGTGAAATTCAGCCGGATTTTGCGATGAACTCAGATCATTTAAGTGACTACCCATTCTCAAAACTGGGAACAACACCAGCCAATACATTTGTTTTCCCGAATCTTGAAAGTGCGAATCTTTCCTATAAGATTATCAGAGGAATGAAAGTGGCGCAGGTGATCGGGCCAATCCTGATGGGATTAAAGCAACCTGTACATGTGTTGCAGATGCGTTCAAGCGTAGACGAAATCGTCAACCTTGCTACCGTAGCAGTTCTTGATGCCCAAAGAAGAGAGAGTAAAAATAAATAAAGAATATTATAATTCTTGCAGACAAAAAGCAGTACACTAAATCTTGTGTACTGCTTTTTTATTTTTGGTAGGTCACTATACCATTTATTTTTATCAAATTCTTTCACGGTGAAAATCCTTGTCAAGGTTCAAAACCTTGACAAGGATATTTTCTAAAAAAAATTCCTGACATTATAAAAAAAAGCCTTCTCCCGCACTCAGGACAATAATTAGTATGAAATCTGTGAATGGAAATATTTAAATAAAAATTAGAGTTATTTGCTATTATGTGAAATAGATGAATAATTTTTTAATAAATTTTCAATAAACATGGTTGTTTTAAAGGAAAATAAATATATTTACGCCGATCAAAAAATAAATTATTATGAAAAACATCAAAAAACTATCAAGAGAACATTTAAGACAAATAAGCGGTGCAGGGGTTAGAGATAAGCCTCTTCAATCTCCTGATGGAGGATATTATTGTCTTCCGTCTCAGGGGCAGCTATGTTTAATAGGTTGTACTCCAACTTGTGTAAACGGTGCTTGTGCTGTAAGTATGTGTCTGGATATAAATCCATAGAATATTTATCAAACTCATTCATTTTACTATAAAACCTATCCGAACGGATGGGTTTTTTGTATTTTTTGATATTTGTTTGAATTCATTGAATTGATACTCAAAATTTAAGTTAAAAAGTATTCGTGCATGAAATGAAAATATTAATTAGTTTAAATTGCTATATTTGGGAGTTTTAAAAATTAATAATGATATTTTCCTTACAAGGCAGCGTTCAAGAACTTACGCCCACTTACGCAGTGATCAACGTACAAGGAGTTGGTTACTATGTAGGTATCAGTTTGATGACCTCCCAGGTACTGGCCCTGAATCAGCCGGCATTTTTATTTACTCAGCAGATCATACGGGAAGATGCTCATCTTCTCTTTGGATTTAACACTCGTTCAGAAAAAGAAATGTTCAATCTGTTAATTAGCGTTAACGGAGTAGGAGCGGTTTCTGCCCTTATACTTCTTTCCACTTTAAGTCTTGAAGAGATTGCCTCGGCCATCCTTTCCAAGAACAGTGCCCTCATTCAGAAAGCTAAAGGAATAGGTGCCAAAACTGCAGAAAGAATCATTGTGGATTTGAAGGATAAAGTCCAAAAATTCGGCATTGCAGAGCAAAATATTTCTGCTTTGGTGGATAATAAAGTCAAGGAAGAATCGTTATCTGCATTAGAAGTTTTAGGGATCCCGAAACGGATGAGCGAGAAGCTTGCAGACAGAATCATGAAACAGGATCCGGAGATTTCCGTAGAAGAATTGGTAAAACAAATTTTAAAAAACATTTAACATTTGGTGGCGAATAATAAGCATCTCAAAATATTTTTGTTCCTGTCGTTCCTATGTATGTCAGTAAGTGCCTTTGCGCAGCAGGTACGTGATACTGCGATCATCAAGAAAGACTATCAACTGGCCGACCCTACGAGGTACGAAGCCTTTTACGACATAAAGACCGGAATGTATTACGTATATCCTAAGATCGGAAATACGTTTACCGGACCTCCTACCGCCATGTCCCCCGAAGAGTATAAAGAATTTATGCTCGCTACACAGACAAGAGCCTATTACAAAGAAAAATCTGATAAATACAGTCTACTCTTCAGAAGAGACAGAACAGATGCACGGAAACAGGGACTTATTCCTTCCCTGATGATCAACAACAGATTGTTTGAAACCATTTTCGGAAGCAACAAGATTGAAATCATTCCTTCAGGATATGCTTCCCTGGATTTTGCAGGACTTTATCAGAAAATTGACAACCCGCTGATTCTGCCGCAAAACAGAACCAGCTTTACCTTTGATATCGATCAGAGAATCCAGCTGGGACTTTTAGGAAAAGTAGGAGAAAACCTTCAGTTGAAAGCCAATTATGATACCCAGAGCGGTTTTGCATTCGAAAACAGAATGAATCTTGTCTGGCAGGCAAAAGGAAGCTGGAAAGACCTTCAGACCAAAGGCCTTGGCGATGTAGACAAACCAAGCGCAGGAGGGGAAGATAAAATCATAAAAAGAATAGAATTCGGTAACGTAAATATGCCGCTTTCTACCAGTCTTATCCGTGGTTCACAGTCCCTGTTCGGGGTGAAATCAGAATTCCAGCTCGGAAAAACATACGGAACAATAGTTCTTTCCCAACAACAGGGTGAAGCCCGTAATATTGTTGTACAGGGTGGAGGAGTGATGAATAACTTTAAAGTTAATGCCATTGATTATGAAGATAATCAGCACTTCTTCCTGGGACATTATTTCCTTGACCGTTATGACCAGGCATTGGCCAATTATCCACAGATCAACTCCACGGTTAACATTACCAGATTGGAGGTCTGGGTACTCGATCAGGGAAACAGTAACCTCGCTTATCAGAAAAGTATTATTGGTATCCGAGACCTGGGAGAAGGACCTGGCGGGCTTCCGGATAACTCTCAGAACGGACTTTATCCGTCCATTAACGCAGCAATAGGGCCAAGAGAAGCCGGTAAAAACTATGCTACAACATTCCAGGGACAAATGTTCCCGGGGAGTACACAGCCTTATGATAATGGCGAACAGTTTATTTTTAATACAAAAGCAAGAAGGCTGAATTCGAATGAATATATATTACAGCCCCAATTAGGATACATTTCATTAAATCAGAAGCTGAACGAAAATCAGCTTTTAGCCGTTTCATACTCCTTTACGGACGGAACCAACAAGGTGTATAAAGTAGGGGAATTCTCTGAAGAAAGCCCGGTACTGGTAACCAAAGTCCTTAGAGTAAACAATAAAGTGAATACAGAATCTCCGATGTGGGACCTGATGATGAAGAACATCTATTCCCTGGATGCAGGGCAGGTAGCACAGGATGGTTTCATTCTGAATGTTTTCTACAGAGATCCGAAAACCGGAGGTAAGGTAAATTATCTTCCGGGAACCCCTGTTCAGGATAAGAATCTACTGAAACTATTCAACTGGGACCGCCTTAATATGAACGGAGATATTCAGGCCAGCAGTGGTGTATTGGGAGACGGTATTTTTGACTTTGTGAACGGAATTACCATCCGGCCGGAAACGGGAAGGATTATCTTTACGAAAGTACAGCCCTTCGGAAGCTTTATGCAGAGCCAGATAGGAAGTAACGATCCGCAGTTTGTCTTCAACGACCTGTACAGACAGCAGAAACAGGTAGCCACTTCCAGTAACCTCGCACAGCGTTATACCATAGAAGGACGTTATAAAGGAACACAGGGGCAGGGGATTTCTCTTGGAGCGGTAAACGTGCCTCAGGGTTCCGTAAAGGTTTCTGCCAATGGTGTTCAGCTGACGGAAGGGGTGGACTATACCGTAGATTACATGTTGGGTACCGTAACGGTGATCAACGAAAATGTTAAGCAGTCCGGACAGGCTATCAATATCTCATTAGAAAATCAGCTTACATTCAATACCCAGAGAAAAAGATTCTTAGGATTGAACCTGGAAAGAAGATTCAGCGAAAACTTTATATTGGGAGGAACGGTTGTCAATTATTCGGAATCTCCGCTTACACAGAAAGTAAACTACGGGCAGGAAGCGGTTAATAATACAATGGCCGGGATCAATATGATGTACAACAATCAGGTTCCATTCCTGACCAGGCTTACAGATAAAATCCCGTTTGTTAATACCGAGGCACCATCCAACCTGAACTTTAAAATGGAAGCGGCTTATTTGCTTCCTGGACTTAATAAAGGAACGAATGACCAGTCTTATGTTGATGACTTCGAGCAGACGACTTCTAAAATATCCTTAAAAGAACCTGCTGCATGGAGTCTTGCTTCAAGACCTGAAAAAAATATGGCAGCACCGTTTAACGGACCGCCGGCAGATGATGCTTTAACAAGCGGTTATGGGAGAGGACTTCTTTCCTGGTATAATATCGACCCTAGATTCTGGGGAGTAGGAGGAAGAGCTCCGGCAGGAATTACAGCGCAGTCTGTTTCCAACCACGCTTCCAGGAGAGTTCAGTATTCTGAAATTTATAACAACAGAGATTTTGTTGCAGGTGAGCAAACATTCACCAATACGTTAGACTTATCCTACTATCCTCAGGAAAGAGGGCCTTACAACGTCAATCCGGGTGCTGAAACAGCGGCTGCAAGATGGGCGGGGATAATGAGACCTATCAGTGTTTCCAACTTCGTGAATTCAAATATCGAATATGTTGAATTCTGGATGATGGATCCTTATGCGGACGGAAATACCTTAGGAGACAGAGCCCGACTTTTACTTCACTTAGGAAACGTGTCCGAAGATATCCTGAAAGACGGAAAAATGCAGTATGAAAACGGTCTTCCGACTCCGGGAGCACCTTCAACTACGACCACTTCTAATTGGGGGGTACAGCCAAAACAGCCACCAATTCTTTATGCATTCTCCAGTGAAGGAGACGACAGAAGAGCTCAGGATTTAGGATATGATGGTTTAAGCTCTGATCAGGAATCCATGAGATTCGGGAATACATTTGTAAACCCGGTAACCAATTTGGTAGACCCTGCCGTTGATGACTTTGTATTCTTTATGTCAGATAGATTTACAGGCGGCCAGGCTTCATCTCTTGTTCAGCGATACAAATACTTCAGAAACCCGGAAGGAAACTCGCAGGCTAATTCACTGGAAGTAGCTTCACAGACTCCGGATGCAGAAGATATCAACAAAGATTATAACCTTGACCAGACAGAAAGCTACAATGAATATATTGTAAAACTGGATAAGCCAAGCCTTACATTAGGAAATAACAATATCGTAGATGTAAAAACGGTAAAAGCAACTTTCCAGAACGGGCAGACTTCAGATGTAAAATGGTATTTATTCAGAATTCCGGTTTCAAAATATGCAGAAACGGAAGCGGAAGGAGAAAGAAGTGCATCTGTACTGAACAATGTAAGATTTGCGAGATTAATGCTTGCCGGGTTTGAGAATACTTCTACTTTAAGATTCGGGACCATGGATTTGGTAAGATCTGACTGGAGAAGATATCCTAACCAGATTGCCAGTCAGGTTGTAACTTCTCCTAACGAAGGGCTAGCACCTACAGATCTAAATTTTAACAATAATTTTGAGGTTGGAAGTGTAAATATTGAAGAAAATGCTTTAAACCAGCCTCCTTATGTATTACCTCCGGGTATAGACAGACAGGTGTTAAGTGGAAATGCTGGTGCACAAAGACAAAATGAAGCTTCTCTATACATGAAAGTGAAAGATCTGGGGTATGAAGCAAGAGGAGTTTTCAAAAATACCACACTCGACATGAGAAGGTATAAGAAACTTAAACTTTTTGTACACGCACAGGACCCAACCAGCAGAGATGCTTTAGATGGTATGATTGACCCTAAAACGAAATTCTTTATCCGTTTTGGAAGTGATGCTACAGATAACTATTATGAATATGAATCTACCCTAAAGCTTACCAAGAAGTCAGCTACGGCACCTATGGAAATCTGGCCGATAGAGAATGATGTAGATTTTGAAATTCAGAATTTTGTTGATGCTAAAATCAGAAGAGATAAAAACTCTCCAAATAATATTACCAATAGAGTAGAGGACTTAGTATTTAGTTCAGCGAATGAACTTAAAAAGATTTTTATTAAAGGTCGCCCAAGCTTAGGGAATGTCACAACCATTATGATTGGTATCAGACATGATCAGTACAGAACGGGACCTGCAACTATTGAGAGGATTCTTTGGGTAAACGAAATCCGTCTTTCTGAAATTGAAAATGACGGAGGTTATGCAGGAAACGCAAGCTTAAACTTTAATCTTGGAGATTTTGCAACCGTGAATACCAGTGCTTCTTATACCTCTGTAGGCTTTGGGAATATAGATTCAAAACCGGCAGAAAGAACTCAGTCTACACAGTCGGCATTTAGTATTAATACAGCCATAAATGTAGATAAGTTCCTTCCTGAAAAAAGCGGAATGAAAATTCCTTTAAACTATTCTTATTCGCAAACCATTGAGGATCCGAAATACAATCCTCTGGATACCGATGTGGAATTCAACAAGGCAGCCAACAAAGAGCAGCTGAAAAAAGTTGCAAGAACCTATACCCAGCAAAGAAGTATCGGTGTTGTGAATATGCGTAAGGAAAGAGTAAATCCAAATAAAAAACCTAAATTCTACGATATTGAAAACGTTTCCGTAACGGCAGTTTATAACGATGATTATTTCAGAGATATTTATACATCCAAAAACTACAGACAATATCTGAGAGGGTATGTGGATTACAACTATACTTTCAAGCCGTGGGTGATTAAGCCGTTCAATAAAATGATCAGTGATACGGCAAAATCTACAAAATACCTGAGATGGATCAAAGAATTCAATTTCAATCCGATTCCTACAAGATTATCCTTCAGAACGGAAATCGACAGAAATTACAACGAACTTGAATTTAGAAATGTAGAAGCAATCCTAAGCGGAAATACAGGTGACAGCTTTGCGGCAATCAGAAACAGAAATTTCTTCTTCGGATGGCAGTATGGTTTAGGATTCAACTTTACAAAAGCATTGAAACTGGAAATCAATTCTGCAACCAGAACGCTTAATGATAATGTGGATGTAAACGGGATGAATGATAAATCCATCTTTGGAAATGTATTCAGAGCGGGGAGACCGGTACTGTACAATCATAGAGTACAGCTGAACTACAAACTGCCGTTCCAGTATCTTCCATATTTGGATTTCATTGATGCAGAAGTAGGATATGGACTTACGTATAACTGGAACTCAAGATCCACAGCACTACTTGCAAGTCCGGAAGGAAGCCTAGGTTCTGTAGGTCAGAATACCAATATCATTCAGGCTACGGCTACAGCAGATATTCCGAAATTCTTCGGACAGTTTAAATACTTCAAAAATATTTCTGCAAAACTACAGAAACGTAAGCAGGAAATAGATTCCCTGAACAACGCATATACGCAGCAGTGGGAAAAGAAAAGATACCGATACAAGAGCTATAAATTTAAGAATAAGCTTACGATCCTTCAGAGCGCAGCTTTTGCATTGACATCATTTAAACAGTTAGATGTTAATTACTCAGAGAACAATGGAACAGTACTTCCAGGTTTATTGTCAGCACCGAATATGTATGGTTACGGCCAGACATTGGGAGGTCCTACGATCGGATTCCTTTTCGGATCACAGGCGGATATCAGAAGAACAGTACTTGAAAATGGCTGGGTAAGTGATTCGCCTTATATGACGGATCCTTACATCAAAATGTCCACAAGGGAACTAAGGGCCAATTTACAGATTGTTCCGATGAATGATTTCAGGATTGATTTGAGTGCGTTGCACAACTATAACCGAAACTTTTCACAGTCAGGGTTTAACAACAGGAATAATCTGGGGACAGCAAACCATGATTATGCTTTTGCCAACGATCAGGTGACCTATTCCAATTCTGTGGTGCTTCTTAAAACTTCATTTAAAGAAACGCAGGTGGTCTATCAGGCTATCAGGGAAAATGCAAGAATTCTTTCGCAGCAGTTGGGAATAGGGGAAGTATTAAACAGTGAGGGATATGCAGAGCATTATAGCATTGCTAATGCTTATGTGTTGATTCCTGCGTTCAGAGCGGCTGTTGAAGGGAAATCTGTGAAGCAGATCGGAAATGCTAAAAAAGCAGGAATGCCTATTCCGAACTGGAAAATCACTTATTCAGGATTAAGAAACATTCCTATTATTAATGGTCAGTTCTCGAAATTTGATATCTTACACGGATATACGGCAACTTACACCGCAACTGGAATCCAGTCAAGTATTGATTACTTTAACAGAATTTCTGGTGGAAATGCGTTTGATGTGAATAATGATTACATTAATCCTTTCACATTCTCACAGGTGGGCTACGTAGAATCTTTCTCTCCGCTTATCGGTATTGATGTTACCATGAGAAACAATATGCAGTTCGGTATTCAGTACAACAGAAACAGAATGATGCTTCTTGGATTGGTTAATCATACCCTTACGGAAGATTCCAATACAGAATATGTGGTAAGACTTGGATATATTGTGAAGAACTTCAGACTGGGTATGGCTAATACAAGAGGATCAAGAGGAAAAGGAACTGATCTTAACATCAGAGGTGATATTTCATTAAGAGACAGTAAAACCTCTATTATGAATATCCTGTTAAATGACTCACAGATTACAGGGGGCCAGAAACTGATGAATATTAAGCTTTCTGCGGACTACAATGTTTCCGAGAATCTGAATTTAAGAGTATTCTATGAGCAAATGACTTCTAAGTATAAAATATCAACAGCATTCCCGTTGTCTACCATTAGAGCCGGACTGTCTGCTACCTTCACATTTGGTGACTCAGGTGGTGGTTTCTAAAAAATATAATAAACCTTTTCAATGTCCTTCAATTTTGGAGGACATTTTTTATATCCGATATTTGAAGCTAGTATTATTTTGAATACATTTGTACAAAATAAAAATTAAAATGAATACACCATCAGAGTTAAAGTACACGAAAGATCACGAATGGATCAAGATTGAAGGGAATGTTGCTACAATCGGTATTACAGACTTCGCACAGGGAGAGCTTGGCGATATCGTATACGTAGATGTAGATACGGTAGATGATGATCTTGAAGGTGGGGCTGTTTTCGGAAGTGTAGAAGCGGTGAAAACAGTTTCAGATTTATTCTTACCTATTGCAGGAAAAGTTATTGAATTTAATTCAGAGTTGGAAGATCAGCCTGAGCTGTTAAATACGGATCCTTATGGAGACGGATGGATCATTAAATTAGAGCTGGCTGATGGTGCAGATCATTCAGAACTGCTTACTGCAGAAGAATACCAGGCAATCATTGGATAAGATTTCAAAAATATTTAGTAAGATTTTGCCCATTTATTGGGCATTTCTTACTTATATGCTCCTCAAACCCGGTGAGGAGAACAAGGAATACTGGTTTATGTTTAGCGGTATTGACAAAGTTTTGCATGTGAGCATATTCGCGATGTTAGGATTCTCCTTTATTGCAGCCTTTCCCAGAATCAAATTTTCATATTTCTTTCAGATCATTCTTATATATGCCTTCCTTACAGAAATCCTTCAGGAAGAGATGGGGCTGGGTAGATCCATGGAATCTTTAGATATTGTAGCAGATACCATAGGATGTTTAATCGGATACTATATATATAAGATATTAATCAAGCGGTTTTTCTAAACTAAAACTCCATTACTCTTAAAAGCACCACTAATCACATCAACATCCGTGTCAATCTGTGCAATCCGTGGTCAATAAAATTGATCTTCTTGCCAGGAATACGTATGGCTTACACACCCACTAAAAAAGAATCAATGAAATTAATTCTTTCTTCCTTCCTTCTTCCCTTGTATTTCTTCAGATAAGTTTACGCCTTTGTTTACCTTAAATCCGGCATTATGTAAAAAATCTTTGTCTATCCTTGCGGTTATATTTATTAGCATTCTTAACCTTTACCGCTGAATCCTTTTACCTTCCTAATAAATCGTCTATCATATCATATTTGTATCCTATATATTCACTAGGAGCGGGCTTTAGCCCACTTACCCGACATTAGCCATTCCCCAGGCTTTAGCCTAATCTTAAAACATAAAATCCCTCCCGAATACAATAATCACATCAACATCCGTGTCAATCCGTGCCATCTGTGGTCAATACAACATCATGACCTCGTACTTTCCTTTTCTCATGAACATTTTTTACCCCTGTCAGCTTCCTATTCTATATCCCCCTTTGCTACTTTTCCCCATTCCCAACATATTCCTTCCCTGATTACTCCATCTTTTGCTCAATGTTAATAAGTCCAATTTTTGTGTAATCTGTTTTAAATTAGATCTTTATAACGACACTTATCCCCATTGTTACCATTAGATGAATTT